>NZ_JOIZ01000012.1 GCF_000721605.1 Streptomyces sp. NRRL S-37
CGCGATCACCCGCCCCTCCCAGGCCCGAAGACACCCGCCGTCACACCCAACGACCACCACCGGGAAAGGACACCCATACGAGACAAGAATTCCCGTTCCCCGACGCCAGGCCCCTCCGCCAGCAGCCGGACCCTCACTCATGCGCACCAGAACTCACCCATGTGCTGTCACCCGGCACCAACTCACAACCCTCGAGATGCCCGTCATGCTCGCGCCCGTGCCCAACGCCATCGACTTCACCGACAAGAAGGTGCTGATCGCGGACGACGTCGCCGACACCGGCAAGACGCTCAAGCTCGTGCGCGACTTCTGCCTCGACGCCGTCGCCGAGGTGCGCAGCGCCGTGATCTACGAGAAGACGCAGTCGCTGGTGAAGTGCGAATACGTCTGGAAGCGCACCGACGAGTGGATCAACTTTCCGTGGTCCGTCCAGGAACCCGTGGTCAAGCGGGACGGCCAGGTGCTCGACGCCTGAGAGCGGAGAGACGCCTGAGAGCAGAGAGAGGAAGGGGGCTCCCGGTGCCGGGAACCCCCTTCTTCCTTCTTGCGGTACGGCCGAGGTCAGAACGTGCCCAGCTTCACGATCGACAGCAGGGCGATCAGCTGGATCGCCGAGGCGCCCAGGGCCTTCGGCCAGGGGAGGTCGTGGGAGCGGGACACCATGATCGTGAGGAGGGCGCCGGCCGCCACCCAGGTCGCCCAGCCGAGGATCTGGACGAAGGAGGCGTCGCCGCCGGCGAACATGGCGAAGACCAGGCGGGGCGCGTCCGTGAGGGACATGATCAGCATGGAGAGGCCGACGGTGGGCTGCCAGGCGCCGTTGCCGCCGAGCTGGCGGGCCAGGGTGTGGGTGACCACGCCGAGGATGAAGGCGCTGAGCACCATCGCGACGGCCGTCGTCAGGACGATCGGGATCGCGTTCGAGAGGGTCGCGTTGATCGCGTCCTCGCGGGCGGTGTCGAAGCCGAAGACGGCGAGCAGCCCGTAGAGGAAGCCGACGATGAGGGCGGGGCCCCACATCGTGTAGTCGCGCATCTGGTGGAAGGTCTGGGCGGGGGACAGGACGATGCCCTTGAGCAGGTCCTTCCAGCCCAGGCGGGGGCCGGCCGGGCCGGCGGGCGGGGCCGCGCCGGGGTGGTAGGCGTCACCCTGGTGGTAGGGGTCCTCGTTGATCGAGAAGGCCTGGGTGTGCCCCGGGTTGTTGGCCGCGTACGGGTCGTGCGGGGCGCCCTGGGCGCCGTGCGGGTACGCGCCGTCGCCGAAGTACTCCGGCTCGCCGTGACCGCCGGGTCCGCCCGGGCCGCCGTTCGCCTGCGGCCAGCCACCGCCGGCGCCACCGCCGTACGACGGCTGCTGCGGGTACGGCTGCGGTGCCTGCGGGTAGCCGTACGACGGCCCCTGCGGCGTCTGCCGCCCGTGCGGGGGGTGTTGCGGTCGCGCGTGAGGAGCGCCGTTGTTGTTCCGGCCGCGTCCGATCCTGAATCCAGCCACGTCCTCGAACGTACCTGGTCCCGGACGGCCGTGTGCCGGGCCCCGGCGTTCGGGCCCGGCTTTGCGGCCGAGCTGTGACATCCCCTAAGGGGACGTCAGGCGGGTCGTCCGTCCTCCGGAGGGTTCCGGGGCGGCCCGGTCCTACGGAGGACGGAGACCCGCGCCGGACCCGGGCGGTGCTCAGCCGCCGAGGACCGAGCCGAGGTGGGGGGTGCCGGTGGCGGACACGCCCGTCGTGCCCGTGCCGAAGCTGAGGGAGCCCGTGGTGGTCGGGCCGGCCGCCGAGCCGCGCAGGGACCAGACCGAGCCGTCGCCGGAGTTCTCGCCCGGCGCGGACACGGACAGGTCGGCGCGGCCGTCACCGGTGTGGTCGGTGAGGACGACGCGGGTGCCGAAGAGGTCGCCGTCCTCGGAGGCGCCGGGGACGCCCGCGGTGTTCTGGGTGTAGTACTGGGCGCCCCCGGTGGTGAGGCCCGAGGCGGAGCCGTACAGGACGGTGACGGCGCCGGCCCCGTTGTTCTCGCCCGCGGCGCCGACGGCGAGGTCGGCGTAGCCGTCGCCGTCGACGTCACCGAGGGCGACGCCGCTGCCGAAGCGGTCGCCGGTCTCGGAGGCGCCGGGGACGCCGGCGGTGTCCTGGGTGAGGACGAGCGGGGCGCGGCCGGTGTCCAGGCCCTCCGGGCCGCCGTAGACCACCGTGACCCTGCCGCCCTTCGCGCCCCCGGCGTCGGCGGAGGTCTCCCGGTCGTTGCCGACGGCGAAGTCCGGGTGGCCGTCGCCGTCGATGTCGCCGGCCGCGGAGACGTACCCGGCCGGCATCCGCTGCAGCCAGTCCGTGTAGTTGCCGATCCGCAGATCGGCCAGGGAGGTGGCCGCGTCGCCGGTGTACTCGTCGCGGCTGTGCAGGGCCACCGGGCCGCGGCCGTCGCCGGGGACGTCCGCGGAGGTGAGGTGGGTGACGCCGGGCGAGGAGGGCCCGTACTGCGAGCCGGAACCGCCGTTGTGCGCGCCGGTCCTGGTGATCGGCCCGTTCACGACGGACAGGGTGATGGGGCCGGTGGAGCCGACCGTGACGTCCGTGTCGCCGTCGTCGTCGAAGTCGCCCGTGGCGAAGGCCTGGCCGTAGTGGTCGTAGTCCGTGTCGAAGAAGCTGAAGAGGGAACGGGCGCCGGACAGGCCGGACTTCGAGCCCCAGACGACGACGGCCGTGCCGCTGCTCGTGTCGCCGGTGACGTCCTCGCCGGGGACGCCGGCCAGGAGGTCGGCGTAACCGTCGGCGTTCAGGTCGGCGGAGGCCACGGCGGCACCGAAGGCGTCACCGGCCTCGGCGGCGCCGGGGACCCCGGCGGTGTTCTGGGTGATCAGGGTGCGGGCCGAGGTGTCCGGGCCGCCGGCGCCGCCGTACACGACGGCGACGGCGCCCGCCTTCGCGTGGCCGTCGACGGTGGCGTCCGGGGCGCCGATCACGAGGTCGGTGCGGCCGTCGCCGTTGAAGTCGTACGGGACGGCGGCCGTGGCGGCGTGCGCGGCGGGGGCCGTGAGGGCGAGCGGGGCCAGGGTGGCCGCGGCGAGGGTGATCGCGGCGGTGCGCAGGCGCATGGGGGACCTCGGTGCGGCGGGCGGGAGCGGGCGGGGGGTCACTGGGCGATCGTCCAGGCGAAGGCGGCGTCGCCCTGGAGGGAGACACCGCGGGCGGAGAGGAACAGGGCGCCGGAGGTGGTGAGTCCGGAGGCGGTGCCGCGCATGACGGTGACGGCGCCGTAGCCGTTCTCGTAGCCGGCGCCGGTGACGAGGTCGGCCTTGCCGTTCTTGTCGAGGTCGACCAGGCGGACGGAGAGGCCGAAGGCGTCGTTGGTCTCGTTCGCGCCGGGGACGCCCGCGGTGTCCTGGGAGTACTGCTTGGCGCCCTTGCCGGTCAGGCCGGAGGCCGAGCCGTACAGGACGGTCACCGTGCCGGTGTCCGGTGTGCTGCCCAGGTCCTCGCCCTGAGCGCCGACCGCGATGTCGGCGTAGCCGTCGCCGTTGACGTCGCCCGCGCTCAGCGCGGAGCCGAACAGGTCGCCGTACTCGCCGCCGCCGGGCACGCCCTCCGTGTCCTGGTGGATCACGGTCGGCTTCTGGTCGGGGTCGGGTCCGTCCGGGCCGCCGTACCAGACGGTGATCTGTCCGCCCTTGTGGCCGTTGACCGAGTTGCCGTCGCTCGGGTCGCCGTAGTCGCCGAGGACGAGGTCGCCGTAGCCGTCCTTGTCGACGTCGGCGATCACGCCGTTGGAGCCGTCGGCGTGCGGCAGCTCGACGCGGGCGTAGTCGGATTCGGGGTGGGCGTCCCAGTTGTTCAGGTCGTGGCGGAAGTAGCTGATGTTGCCGGCCGGGTCGCCGTCGACGCCGAACGGGTAGACGCGCTCGGCCTTCCGGTCGCCGGTCAGGTCGCCCGCGAACACCTCGTAGGTGGAGCCGAGTTCGCCGACTCCCTGGTGGCTCAGGGGGGTGCCGGTGCGGGTGAAGGGGCCGTTGTGGAGGTGGGTGTGGCTCTGGCCGGTGACGGTCACGTCCGTGTCGCCGTCACCGTCGAAGTCGCCGGTGGCGATGCCGGAGGAGTAGCCGCCCCACTCGGCGAGGCCGGACGGCTGGGGCAGTCCCGAGCCGCCGGACAGGCCGGACTTGCCGCCCCAGACGACGGTGACCGAGCCGACGCCGTCGCGGTCGCCGATGGCCTCGTACTGGGAGCCGACGACGAGGTCGGAGTAGCCGTCGCGGTCCAGGTCGGCGGCGGCCAGGCTCTGGCCGAAGCGGTCGCCGCTCTCGGCCGCGCCCGGGATGCCGGCGGAGTTCTGGGTGATCACGGTCTTCTTCGCGGCGGAGACGCCGGAGGACGAGCCGTAGAGCACGACGACGGCACCGGCGCTCTGCACGGAGCCCACGTCGGCGTTGAACGCGCCGATGGCGACGTCCCGGTATCCGTCGCCGTTGAAGTCGCCGGCCAGGCCGGAGGCGGCGGTGGCCGAGGGGGCCGACAGGGCGAGCAGGCCGCCGGTCAGGGCGACGGCGGTGGCGGTGGCCAGGGCGAGGCGCGCGGGGCGCTGGTGCATGCGGGGTTCTCCTGCGGGGGCCGGACGCGGGGGCGTGCCGGAAGGACGAGGGGGAGGTGCCGTGGTGGTGCGGGGGTGGCGTGCGCGCGTACACCGCCTGGGTAGTGCGGGAGTGGCGTGCGCGTACACCGCCTGGGTGGTGCGGAGACGGCGTGCGCGCCCGGCGCATGATCCAGAACCGTAGAGGTCCGGTGCGCGCGGTGCGCGGGATTTTCGTGTGCCGCGGGCCGGGACCGGCGGTGAGCGCCGGTCCCGGCCCGCGGCGGCGGCCGGAACGGTCAGCCGTGTCAGCCGTTGACGTGGAAGCCGAACATCGGGTAGCCCGCCGACGACAGGCCGGCGGCGCCGAGGCCGATGCCGAGGCCGGTGGCGTTGATCTTCAGGCCGTCGGAGTTGAAGGTGACGGCGTAGCCGTTGGAGTCGTTCTCCCACGGCAGGCCGACGGTCAGGTCGGCCTTTCCGTCGCCGGTGACGTCGGAGAGGAGGACCTCGCCGCCGAAGCCGTCGCCCGTCTCGTTGCCGCCGGGGACGCCCGGGGTGTCCTGGTGCAGGGACTGGGAGCCGGTCTCCAGGAGGCCGGCGTCCCCGCCGTAGAGCACGGTGACCATGCCGGCGTCCTCGAACTCGCCCAGGTCCTCGCCCGGCGCGCCGATGACGAGGTCGTCGTGGCCGTCGCCGTTGATGTCGCCGAGGGAGACCTCGTAGCCGAAGTTGTCGCCGGTCTCGTTGCTGCCGGGCACGCCGGCGCTGTTCTGGTTGACGCGCTCGATGCCGTCGGGGCCGTACGACGTGCCGTAGACGACGTCCACCGACCCGCCCTTGGCGGTGCCCGGGGTCTCCGTGCCGGGGTCCCACGAGTTGCCGATGACGATGTCGCCGTAGTTGTCGCCGTTCACGTCGCCGATGTCGGAGATGACGCCGGCGGGGAGCTTCTGGGCACCCGAGGTGGTGAGTCCGGAGGAGGAGCCGGGCAGCCAGTAGTTGGCGTTGTACGAGTAGTCGCCCCCGCTGTCGCCCTCGAAGCCGTCGACGACCAGGTCGGTGCGGCCGTCGGCGTCGATGTCGCCGGGGGTGAGGTTGAAGATGTCGGTGCCCGGGACCTTCAGGATGGGCGCGGTGATGGTGTAACGGCCGCCGGTGGATCCGGACTTGGTGAATCCGCCGCGGTAGACGTCGATCTTGTTGATGTCCGAGGAGATCGCGAGGTCGGCCTTGCCGTCGCCGTTGTAGTCGCCGGCGGCGACCACCTGGCCGAACCAGTCGTGGACGGAGCGGGTGGGGTCGGACACGGTGGTGCCGCCGGAGAGGCCGCCGGAACCGCCCCACAGGATGACGACGGTGCCGCCGTTGGCGTCGGTGCCCGCGTCCTCGCCCGGGGCGCCCACGGCCAGGTCGGCGTAGCCGTCGCCGTTGAAGTCGCCGGGCGCGGTGTGGGCGCCGAACTGGTCGTCCTTCTCGGCGGCGCCGGGGACGCCCGCGCTGTCCTGGGTAAGGGTCTGGATCTTGCCCGCGCCGGCGCCCTGGGGGGAACCGTAGAGGACCGTCACCGCACCGGCGCCGCCCTTGCCGCCCACGGAGGCGAAGGGGGCGGTGACGGCGACGTCCCGGTAGCCGTCGCCGTTGAAGTCGCTGTCGGTGCCCGAGGGGGCGGCGGACGCGGGGCCGGCCAGGGCGACCAGCAGGCCGCCGGTGAGAGCGGCCGCGGTGGCGGTCGCGAGAGCGGTGCGGAGGTTCTTGTGCAAGGAGGTCTCCTGCCGGTGTGCGGGACGGCCGCCGGGAACGGTCGTCCACGGGTCATGGGGCGCCGTGTTGCCCGTGTTTCGCCCTGAGTTGTCCTGCGGTTCACGGGTGATCGCCGATCAGGAGACCCTCGAGTGGACCCGAGGGTTGTACGTGAACATGACGGAATGGAGAAATGAGGGAACGGTGAAGCCGGGACGGCCCCGGTGGCCGCCGGGGGTGTTGCCCGAAGGGCCGGAGAACTCGGCTCCGGCGATCGTCACGTGCTTCTTCGGGCCGGCACTGACGCCGACCGGGCCGGCACTGACGCCGACCGGGCCGGCACTGACGCCGACCGGGCCGGCACTGACGCCGACCGGGCCGGCACCGGCGTCGGCCCGGTCGGCCGGCGGGTGAAGCAGGTGAAGCCGCGCGGGGCAGGCGCGGTCCAGGTGGCCGAGGACGGCCGGGAAGGGCGCGAGGCCCGTCCCGTACGACAGCGCCCCGCCGCCGGCCGGAGCCGGGACGGGGCGCTGAAGGGTGCGGGGCGGGACCGGAGAGAACCGGTCGGGACCGGAGGGAACCGGCCGCCCCGGGACGGGTTACTTCACCGGCTCCGGTTCCGGAGCGCTCTCGCTCTCCTCGTCGCCCGCCGGGCCGGCCGGGGTCTTGACGGACTCCAGCAGGAGCTGGGCGACGTCGACGACCTGGACGGACTCCTTGGCCTTGCCGTCGTTCTTCTTGCCGTTGACCGAGTCGGTCAGCATGACCAGGCAGAACGGGCAGGCGGTGGAGACGATGTCCGGGTTGAGGGAGAGGGCCTCGTCGACGCGCTCGTTGTTGATGCGCTTGCCGATCCGCTCCTCCATCCACATCCGGGCGCCGCCGGCGCCGCAGCAGAAGCCGCGCTCCTTGTGGCGGTGCATCTCCTCGTTGCGCAGGCCCGGGACCTTGCCGATGATCTCGCGCGGGGGCGTGTAGATCTTGTTGTGGCGGCCCAGGTAGCACGGGTCGTGGTAGGTGATGAGGCCCTCGACCGGGGTGACCGGGATCAGCTTGCCCTCGTCCACCAGGTGCTGGAGCAGCTGGGTGTGGTGGATGACCTCGTAGTCGCCGCCGAGCTGCGGGTACTCGTTGCCGAGGGTGTTGAGGCAGTGCGGGCAGGTGGCGACGATCTTCTTCGCCGACTTGGGCTTGCGGGACTCGTCGGTCACCTTGCCGTCGTCGTCCATCTCCTCGCCGAAGGCGGCGTTGAGGGACATGACGTTCTCCATGCCGAGCTCCTGGAACAGCGGCTCGTTGCCGAGGCGCCGTGCGGAGTCACCGGTGCACTTCTCGTCGCCGCCCATGATCGCGAACTTGACGCCCGCGATGTGGAGGAGTTCCGCGAAGGCCTTGGTGGTCTTCTTGGCGCGGTCCTCCAGGGCGCCGGCGCAGCCGACCCAGTACAGGTACTCGACCTCGGAGAGGTCCTCGATGTCCTTGCCGACGACCGGGACCTCGAAGTCGACCTCCTTGGTCCACTCCAGGCGCTGCTTCTTCGCCAGGCCCCAGGGGTTGCCCTTCTTCTCCAGGTTCTTGAGCATCGTGCCCGCCTCGGACGGGAACGCGGACTCGATCATGACCTGGTAGCGGCGCATGTCGACGATGTGGTCGACGTGCTCGATGTCGACGGGGCACTGCTCGACGCAGGCGCCGCAGGTGGTGCAGGACCACAGGACGTCGGGGTCGATGACGCCGTTCTCCTCGGCGGTGCCGATCAGCGGGCGCTCGGCCTCCGCCAGGGCCGCCGCGGGCACGCCCGTGAGCTGCTCCTCGGACGCCTTCTCCTCGCCCTCCATGGTCTTGCCGCCGCCGGCCAGCAGGTAGGGGGCCTTGGCGTGCGCGTGGTCGCGCAGCGACATGATCAGGAGCTTGGGGGAGAGGGGCTTGCCGGTGTTCCAGGCGGGGCACTGCGACTGGCAGCGGCCGCACTCGGTGCAGGTGGAGAAGTCCAGCAGGCCCTTCCAGGAGAACTGCTCGACCTGGGAGACGCCGAAGACGTCGTCGTCACCGGGGTCGGTGAAGTCGATCGGCTTGCCGCCGGAGGTCATCGGCTGGAGCGCGCCCAGGGCGGTCCCGCCGGTGGCCTCGCGCTTGAACCAGATGTTCGGGAAGGCGAGGAAGCGGTGCCAGGCCACACCCATGTTGGTGTTGAGCGAGACCACGATCATCCAGATGAACGAGGTCCCGATCTTGATCATGGCGACCAGGTAGACCAGGTTCTGCAGCGCGGCGACCGACAGGCCCTTGAAGGCGAGGACCAGCGGGTACGAGGCGAAGTACGCCGCCTCGTAGTGGTCCACGTGGTGCAGCGCGCCCTCCAGGCCGCGCAGCACGTAGATGGCCAGGCCGATGGTGAGGATGACGTACTCGACGAAGTACGCCTGGCCCGCCTTGGAGCCCGCGAAGCGGGACTTGCGGCCGGGGCGGGAGGGCAGGCTCAGCAGCCGGATGACGATGAGCACGGCGATGCCGAGCACGGTCATCACGCCGATGAACTCGATGTACAGCTCGAACGGCAGGAAGCCGCCGATGACCGGCAGCACCCAGTCGGCCTCGAAGAGCTGGCCGAACGCCTGGGCGAGGGTCGGCGGCAGGGTCAGGAAGCCGACGGCGACGAACCAGTGGGCGATGCCGACGACACCCCACCGGTTCATGCGGGTGTGGCCGAGGAACTCCCGCACCAGGGTCACACTGCGCTGGTAGGGGTTGTCGGTCCGGGCGCCGGCCGGGACCGGCTGGCCCAGTTTGAAGTACCGGACGAACTGGCCGATCGCGCGTGCGAGCAGCGCGACGCCGACCACGGTCAGGACCAGCGACACGATGATCGCGGCGAGTTGCATGGGGGCTCCTCGGGCCTGCGAGGGGTTTCGGGGAGGGAATTTCCGGGCTTCGCGGGGGCTCCATGACGGCTTCCCCGAGATTACTAAGCGGTAACTTATGCAGTCCGTTCGAGATTACCCCCATCTCCGGTCGCACTGTAGCCGGGCGCGGGGTGATCTGAATCGCTCAGGGTCGCCTGTGGCGGCATCTCCAGGGCCTCTCGGATGGCGTCCGGGATCCGATCGTGTTATTCACGCTAAATCGGTCCATACGCCCCTAACTTATATCCGTGCTCTACGGGATCGCCGCCGCCGCCACCTCCCTGCTGCTCTCCGCCCTCCTCGCGGAACTGCTGCGGGTCCCCGCCCTGCGCCTGGGAATCGTGGACCGCAGACGCCGTCTGGCGCTGCCGCTGTCCGGGGGAACGGCCGTCGTGCTCGCGACCGTGCTGGTGGCGGGGCTCGGCGACCGGGCGGGGTACGCCCCGCTCGGCACCGGGATCGGGCGGCTGCTGGCCGCCGGGGCCTGGATCGGCGTCCTCGGGCTGGCCGCCGACGTGTGGCGGCTGCGGTGGTGGGTCCCGCTCGCCGGTACGGCCGTGTCGGCGGCGCTCGTCGTGCCGTACGCGGAGACCGGGGTGGTGCGGGGGGTGCTCGCCGTGGGGTGGGTCGTGGCGGTCACCGCCGCGTTCCGGGGGCTCGACCACGCCGACGGGCTGGCCGGCACCGTGGGGGCGGTGACCGCGTTCGGGGTGGCGGCCTGCGCGGCGGCCGAGCTGATGGACGGGATCGCGGTCCTGCTGGGCGTGCTGGCCGCCGCGCTCGCCGGGTTCCTGCTGCACAACTGGCATCCCGCGCGGGCCGGCCTCGGGGCCGGCGGCTCACTGTTCACGGGGTTCGTGGTGGCCTCGGCGGCGGTGTTCGTACGGGCCGGGCAGGGAATCGGGACCGGCGCCGGGGTGTTGTTCGCCCTGACGGCCGTGGCGTGCGCCGACGCCCTCCTGGTGGTCCTCGCGCGGCGGCTGTCCCGGTGGCCGCTGACCCGCGGCCGGCCGGACCACCTCGGGCACCGGCTGCGGCGGCTCGGACTCGCGCCCCGCGCGGTGACCGTCCTGCTCGGCACGGGCGCGCTGGGCGGGGTGCTGGTGGGGGTGGGCGTGCACACCGGACGGCTGTCCGGGGGCGCGGTGGTGTGGGTGGCGGCGGTCGCCGCGGTGGTTGTCCTCGCGCTCGTGCGTCTTCCCGTCACCCCTGTTTTCCGCCCCCGTCAACGCTCTACCGAGGTATCACCGCAGGTCAGCGAGCAGTTGCGCGTAAGGAACGGATAAGAGTTGAGCCTGCTCGACTCAGCTCTGTTGACCCGACGCCGGGTGTCATGCATGCTTGAGTCCGTTCCACTCAAGTCAGCTGGAGGAATCGAAATGGCACGTGCGGTCGGCATCGACCTGGGCACGACTAACTCCGTCGTCAGCGTTCTGGAGGGCGGCGAGCCCACCGTCATCACCAACGCCGAGGGCGCCAGGACCACGCCGTCCGTCGTCGCCTTCGCCAAGAACGGTGAGGTGCTGGTCGGCGAGGTGGCCAAGCGTCAGGCGGTCACCAACGTCGACAGGACCATCCGGTCGGTCAAGCGTCACATGGGCACCGACTGGAAGATCGAGCTCGACGGGAAGCCCTTCAACCCGCAGCAGATCAGCGCCTTCGTGCTGCAGAAGCTGAAGCGCGACGCCGAGGCGTACCTGGGCGAGAAGGTCACGGACGCGGTCATCACCGTCCCGGCGTACTTCAACGACGCCGAGCGCCAGGCGACCAAGGAGGCCGGCGAGATCGCCGGTCTGAACGTGCTGCGCATCGTCAACGAGCCGACGGCCGCCGCCCTGGCGTACGGCCTCGACAAGGACGACCAGACCATCCTCGTCTTCGACCTCGGTGGCGGTACCTTCGACGTCTCCCTGCTGGAGATCGGCGACGGTGTCGTCGAGGTGAAGGCCACCAACGGTGACAACAACCTCGGTGGTGACGACTGGGACCAGCGCGTCGTCGACTACCTGGTCAAGCAGTTCCAGTCGGGCCACGGCGTGGACCTCGGCAAGGACAAGATGGCGCTGCAGCGCCTGCGCGAGGCCGCCGAGAAGGCGAAGATCGAGCTGTCCTCGTCCACCGAGACCTCGATCAACCTCCCCTACATCACCGCGTCCGCCGAGGGCCCCCTGCACCTCGACGAGAAGCTGACCCGCGCCCAGTTCCAGCAGCTGACCGCGGACCTGCTCGAGCGCTGCAAGACGCCGTTCCACAACGTCATCAAGGACGCCGGCATCCAGCTCAGCGAGATCGACCACGTCGTCCTCGTCGGTGGCTCCACCCGCATGCCCGCCGTCGCCGAGCTCGTCAAGGAGATGACCGGCGGCAAGGAGGCCAACAAGGGCGTCAACCCGGACGAGGTCGTCTCGATCGGTGCCGCGCTCCAGGCCGGTGTCCTCAAGGGCGAGGTCAAGGACGTCCTGCTGCTCGACGTCACCCCGCTGTCCCTCGGCATCGAGACCAAGGGCGGCATCATGACCAAGCTGATCGAGCGCAACACCACGATCCCGACGAAGCGCTCCGAGATCTTCACCACGGCCGAGGACAACCAGCCGTCGGTGCAGATCCAGGTCTACCAGGGCGAGCGCGAGATCGCCGCGTACAACAAGAAGCTCGGCATGTTCGAGCTGACCGGTCTGCCCCCGGCGCCGCGCGGCGTCCCGCAGATCGAGGTCTCCTTCGACATCGACGCCAACGGCATCATGCACGTGACCGCGAAGGACCTGGGCACGGGCAAGGAGCAGAAGATGACCGTCACCGGCGGCTCCTCGCTGCCGAAGGACGAGGTCGACCGGATGCGCCAGGAGGCCGAGAAGTACGCGGAGGAGGACCACGCCCGCCGCGAGGCCGCCGAGTCCCGCAACCAGGGCGAGCAGCTCGTCTACCAGACCGAGAAGTTCCTGGCCGACAACGCGGACAAGGTCCCCGGTGACGTCAAGACCGAGGTCGAGACGGCCGTCGCCGAGCTGAAGGAGAAGCTCAAGGGCGACGACTCCGCCGAGATCCGCACCGCCACGGAGAAGGTCGCCGCCGTCTCCCAGAAGCTGGGCCAGGCCATGTACGCCGACGCCCAGGCCGGGCAGGCCGCCGGTGGCGCGTCCGCCGGTGCCGGCGAGGCCAAGGCCGACGACGACGTCGTCGACGCCGAGATCGTCGACGAGGACCGCAAGGACGGTGCGGCGTGACCGAGGAGACCCCGGGCTTCGACGAGCAGTCGCAGCAGCCCGACGTCCCCTCCGACGAAGCCGAGCCGAAGGCCGCCGCCCAGCCCTCCGCGGAGGAGGCGGCGGCCCCGGCCGGGGACACGGGCCAGGAAGCGGCCCTGGTGGCCCAGCTGGACCAGGCGCGCACGGCGCTCAACGAGCGCACGGCCGACCTCCAGCGCCTCCAGGCCGAGTTCCAGAACTACCGCCGCCGGGTCGAGCGCGACCGGATCGCCGTGAAGGAGATCGCCGTGGCGAACCTCCTTAGCGAGCTGCTCCCCGTGCTCGACGACGTCGGCCGCGCGCGGGAGCACGGCGAGCTGGTCGGCGGCTTCAAGTCCGTCGCGGAGTCGCTGGAGACGGTCATCGCCAAGATGGGCCTCCAGCAGTTCGGCAAGGAGGGCGAGCCCTTCGACCCGACGATCCACGAGGCGCTGATGCACAGCTACGCGCCGGACGTCACCGAGACGACGTGCGTGGCGATTCTGCAGCCGGGGTACCGGATCGGCGAGCGCACCATCCGCCCCGCGCGGGTGGCCGTCGCCGAGCCGCAGCCCGGCGCGCAGACGGTCAAGCCGGCCGAGGAGAGCACCGAGGCGCAGGACGAACCGGCGGAGAACAAGGAGAGCGGTGGCCCGGAGGAGGGCTGACGCGATAGCTGACGCAGGGAAGGAGGGACGTCGGGGATGAGCACCAAGGACTTCATCGAGAAGGACTACTACAAGGTCCTCGGCGTCCCCAAGGACGCCACCGAGGCCGAGATCAAGAAGGCGTACCGGAAGCTCGCCCGCGAGTTCCACCCGGACGCCAACAAGGGCAACGCCAAGGCGGAGGAGCGGTTCAAGGAGATCTCCGAGGCGAACGACGTCCTCGGCGACCCCAAGAAGCGCAAGGAGTACGACGAGGCGCGCGCGCTCTTCGGCAGCGGAGGCTTCCGCCCGGGGCCGGGCGCGGGCGGCGGCTCCTTCAACTTCGACCTGGGTGACCTCTTCGGGGGTCAGGCCGGCGGCCAGCAGGCGGGCGGCTTCGGCGGCGGCCTCGGTGACGTCTTCGGGGGCCTGTTCAACCGCGGCGGCGCGGGCGCGGGTACGCGCACCCAGCCGCGGCGCGGCCAGGACATCGAGTCCGAGGTGACGCTCAGCTTCACCGAGGCGATCGAGGGCGCGACCGTCCCGCTGCGGATGTCGTCGCAGGCGCCCTGCAAGGCCTGTTCGGGCACCGGCGACAAGAACGGCACACCGCGCGTGTGCCCGACCTGCGTCGGCACCGGCCAGGTGGCGCGGGGCTCCGGCGGCGGTTTCTCGCTCACCGACCCGTGCCCCGACTGCAAGGGCCGCGGCCTGATCGCGGAGGAGCCCTGCGAGATCTGCAAGGGCAGCGGCCGGGCCAAGTCCTCGCGGACCATGCAGGTGCGCATCCCCGCGGGCGTCAGCGACGGCCAGCGGATCCGGCTGCGCGGCAAGGGCGCCCCGGGCGAGCGCGGCGGCCCCGCCGGCGATCTGTACGTCGTCGTGCACGTCGGCGCGCACCCGGTGTTCGGCCGCAAGGGCGACAACCTCACCGTCACGGTCCCGGTGACGTATCCCGAGGCCGCCCTCGGGGGCGAGGTCCGGGTCCCGACGCTGGGCGGTCCGCCGGTCACGCTGAAGCTGCCGCCGGGCACGCCCAACGGGCGCACCATGCGGGCGCGGGGCAAGGGCGCGGTCCGCAAGGACGGCACCCGCGGCGATCTGCTGGTCACCGTGGAGGTGAGTGTTCCCAAGGACGTGTCGGGGAAGGCTCGTGACGCACTGGAGGCGTATCGCGAGGCGACCGCGGACGACGATCCGCGGGCGGAGCTGTTCCAGGCCGCGAAGGGAGCTTGATTTCAGATGGACGGCCGTCGACGCAATCCGTATGAACTGACCCAGGACACCCCGGTCTACGTCATTTCGGTGGCGGCCCAGCTTTCCGGCCTGCACCCGCAGACACTGCGGCAGTACGACCGGCTGGGCCTCGTGTCGCCGGACCGCACGGCCGGCCGGGGCCGCCGTTACTCGGCCCGTGACATCGAACTGCTCCGTCAGGTGCAGCAGCTGTCGCAGGACGAGGGCATCAACCTGGCCGGAATCAAGCGCATCATCGAACTGGAGAACCAGGTCGCCGCCCTCCAGGCCCGCGCGGCCGAACTGGAGAACGCCCTGGACGGGGCGGCCGCGGCGATGCGTCAGCGCGAGGCCGCGGTACACGCCTCGTACCGCCGTGACCTGGTGCCCTACCAGGAGGTGCAGCAGACCAGCGCGCTGGTGGTGTGGCGGCCCAAGCGGCAGCAGCAGGACTGAGGCGCCGGCCCGGAGTGCCGCGGGAGGCCCGGAGGTTCACCGAACCTCCGGGCCTCCCGGCTGATGCACAGATGCGTGTGTGACTATCGTATGGCTGCGTGTCCAGATGATGCTCGCCGGACGTCCGCAGGTCTCTCACGAGTTCGGCACACCGTGCCGTGTTTATTTCGTTAAGTGACCGACCTTGACTCCGGTGGGGGCTGAAGCGTTGGCTTTTCAGTCACATGGGCCGCAAAGCTGAGCCCACGTCCGAAACGCACATGAAGTGAGCCCTCGCATGCGTCGTATCGCCATATCCGTGGCCGCCACCGCCATGTCCGTCACGCTCGTCGGATGCGGCGTGCTCAACGCGACGGGGAGCAGCGACGACGCGAGCCCGGCCAAGAGCGACGACATCACCGTCGGGCTGCTGCTCCCGGAGAAGGCCAACACCCGGTACGAGCAGTTCGACTACCCCATCTTCAAGACGAAGGTGGAGTCGCTCACCAACAAGAAGGGCAAGGTCGAGTACGCCAACGCCGAGGCGGACGCCGGCAAGCAGGCCGACCAGATGCAGCAGATGATCGACGACAAGGTCGACGCCATCGTGCTGGACGCGGTCGACTCGCACGGCATCGCGGACAGCGTGCAGAAGGCCAAGGACGCGGGCATCCCCGTCATCGCCTACGACCGGCTCGCCGAGGGCCCGATCGACGCGTACATCTCCTTCGACAACGAGCTGGTCGGCGAGGTGCAGGGCCGTTCCCTGCTGGAGGCGCTCGGCGGCGACGCGAGCATCACCGACAAGATCGTGATGATGAACGGCTCGTCGACCGACCCCAACGCCAAGCAGTTCAAGGCGGGCGCGCTCTCCGAGCTCAAGGGCAAGGTGACGATCGCCAAGTCCTACGACACCAAGGACTGGAAGCCGGAGAACGCCCAGGCCAACATGGCCGAGGCGATCGAGGCGATCGGCGCGGGCGACATCGAGGCGGTCTACTCCGCCAACGACGGCATGGCGGGCGGCATCGTCAAGGCGCTCAAGGCCGCCGGCGTGACCGAGCTGCCCCCGATCACCGGCCAGGACGCCGAACTCGCGGCGGTGCAGCGCATCCTCGCCGGCGAGCAGTACATGAGCGTGTACAAGTCCTACCCGGACGAGGCCGAGAACGCCGCCGAGATCGCCGTGGCCAAGGTCCAGGGCAAGAACATCCAGTTCGACGCGCTCACCCGCGAGCGGGTGGACAGCCCCACCGTCAAGGACATCCCGGCGCAGCTCGTGCCCGTGGTCGCGCTGACCAAGGACAACATCGAGGACACCGTGGTCGCCGACGGGATCTATGACATCTCGGACATCTGCACCGCGGAGTTCGCGGCGGCCTGCGAGGCGGTCAAGCTGAAGTAGCCGCCCCTCCCGTCGATATCCGGCCACCCACCGGCCCTCCGGCCGGTGCCGGACCCTGCCCGTGTTGCACAGCCGGTTCCGGCCGCGCATAGTTGCGCTGCGGAAAGTGGCGGAACCGGGGGTGGGATGGGCGATGGCCGGGCACGGGACGGACGGGCATCCACACGGTGCTGACCGACTGTGCGAGGCCGGGGATCGCGTGTATTCCCGGGCCGTACGGCGCGGACGGCTGCCGCGCCGGGACGCGGAGCCGGTGCCCTGCCTGCTGGAACTGGCCCTGCTGCACCCCGACCCCGACGACATGGACTGGCTCGTCCCCACCCCTCCGCAGGAGGTCATGGCCCGGCTGCTGCGCGGGATGTACGACGAGGTGAACGCGAGCCGGCGCCGGGTCGGCTCGGCCGTCGAGGCCTTCGAGCGGTACGCCGGTCTGGGCCACCGGACGCCCGCCTCACCGACGGCGGCGGAGGGCCCGGCGATCCGGGTGCTGGACGGGCTCGCCCGCATCCAGGCGGCGATGGACGAGGCGACACAGGCGTGCACCACCGAGGTGCTCACCGTCCAGCCGGGCGGCATCCGGCGCGAGGCGGAGCTGTCCGAGGGCCTGCACCGGGCGACGGCCCTGCGCGGCCGGGGCGTGCGCATGCGGGACCTGTACACGCATGTCGCCCGGCACGGGCACGGACTGCTGCGCTACCTGGAGCTGATGGGCGACGCGGTGGAGGCGCGCACCCTGGACGAGGTGATCGAGCGGCTGATCCTCTTCGACCGCACGGTCGCCTTCATCCCCGCCAACGCCGAGCGCACCATGGCGCTGGAGCTGCGCCACCCGGCGCTGGTGGAGTACCTGGGCACGGTCTTCGACCGGCTGTGGCGGCTCGCCATCCCGCTGACCGCGCCGCTGCCCGACACCGGCATCGAGGGCATCTCGCACCGGGAGCAGTCCATCGCGGCCCTGCTCGCGGAGGGCCACCAGGACGCGGTGATCGCGGAACGCCTCGGCATCAGCGTGCGGACCTGCCGGGCGCACATCGCCCGCCTGTCGGAGACGCTGGGCGCGGCCAGCCGTACGCAGCTCGGCGTCCGCATCGCCCAGGCCGGCCTGGACGGCTTCCGGCGCCCCGCCGTCACCGCGCTGCGCCCTCCTGGTTGAGGATCCCGGACTCCGCGATGAGGTAGCCGAGCTGGGCCCGGCTGCCGCTGCCGAGGGTGGCGGCGAGTTTGGCGATGTGGGCGCGGCACGTCCGTACGTTCATGCCGAGGCGGCGGGCGATGGCCTCGTCCACATGGCCCTCCACCAGGAGCTTGGCGATGGAGTGCTGGATCTCCGGTATGCCGTCGGGCGCGGTCTCGTAGGGGGTGCCGGCGGTCAGCGGGACCGCGCGGTTCCACATGAACTCGAAGACCTTGCTCAGATAGCGGACGAGGCCGGTGTGCCGCAGCTCCAGGGCGACCTGGCGGTCCTCGCGCACGGGGATGAAGGCGACCGTCTCGTCGCAGATGATGAGGCGCTCCATCAGCTCGTCGATGGTGCGGTACTCCGCCCTGCCGTTGGCGAACTGCTCGACGTAGGAGAGGCGCTCGGGGTTGAACCGGGCGGTGTGCTGGTAGAGGGTGCGTATGCGCACACCGCGCTCGACGAGCAGCCGGTCGCGCTCGAACCCCTGCAGCAGGCTGCGTTCGGGCCGGTGTCCGCTCGGCTGGACGGTGAGCATCTCCGTCCGGCACTGGGAGGTGGCCAGGTCCAGCGCGCTGTTGATGCGGTCGTTGCCCTCGAGCACGGTGATCGAGTGGGTGGGCGCGATCTCCTGGGCGCTCAGGGACATGAACGGCTCGAAAGTGTCGGCGAGTTCTATCGACAGGCGCCGGCGTTCGGTGATCTCGCGTTCCAGAGGGCTCAGCCGCTGGGAGAGCGCGACGGAGGGAAGCACCGGACGCAGCCACTGGGCGTCGTCGGGATCGGGATGAAGGAGGGCGAAGTCCATCAAGCAGGGCGCCGGTTCCACGTCGGCGCGGGCGATACGTCCCGCGCGGAGGGCATTCGCGTACAGTCGCACCCCCTCCTCGCACAGCTCGGTCACCGTGTGAGGATGTACCGCCTTGGTCTGTTTCGTTCCCAAATCTCCACCCCACAGGGTCCTGAACATGCAGGAACATGATGCACCGATCGTGTGGCCATGATGTGCCCGAATGAGCCATCGTCGTACTGGACGGGGGACAGAGGGGACCTTCAAGTGAGGACGAAGCCGACTATGGGTAAGAAAATGCTTCGCTCGGTGCTTGTCGCCGCCTTCTCCGTCGGTGTGGCTTCCGGGATAGCGGGCGGCCTCTCCGAGACGGAGGCGGACGTCAGGGCGGACAGCGTGTGGCCGCCGATCATCGCGCCGATCGTCGCGGAGGACGCGGTCATGGCCGACAGTGTGTGGGCCGGCCCCGCGCGTACGGATGACAGCGTGTGGGCTTGACATGAGTACTCCACCCGACGACCGCTCCTTCCGCCGGGAGATGGCGACCGCCTACCGATCCGGATGGCACTTCATCGACCTGGTCACCGCCATCCCCCACAGCGGTGACTCGTTGATGGTGACCGTCTTCGGTGAGCCGGTCGTCGTCACCCGCGACGAGGACGGGGACGTACGGGCGTACCGGTGCCTGCGGCGGCCCAGGGGGGCGCCGAAGCCCGTGCGGTGTGCCATCCGGTACGGAATGATCTTTGTGAACCTGGACCAGCGGGACCATCGGCAGGCGGAGTCGGACTCCCCCGTCCCCCGGACCATCTCGGCCACCCCCCGCAGTGCCTGACGCGATTCCCCCGTCGTAAAAGATCGCGCAGGTGCTTCCCCCCGCAGCGGCGTCACCGTGACCTGAACACGGTGACGCCGCTGCAGTTTTCCGGGACATGTCCGGGTATCGACCCGATCGAGTGATGACCAAAAGCCATCGCTCGGTGTACGAACCGTGAGACGGCCCTCATCCACGCCCCATCGCGCGCGTGAGCGCGATCTCGATGACCACCCGCGACGGATTCGGCCGCGGCGTCCGCCCGTAGCGCTCCGCGTACCGCCGCTCCGCCTCGGCGACCCGCTCCCGCTCCGTACGGACCACCGCCCGCCCCTCCAGCGTCGCCCACCGCCGGCCGTCCACCTGGCACACCGCGACGAGCGCGCCCCCGTCCCCCGCCGCCAGGACGTGTCGCACCTTCGCGCTGGAGTCGTTCGCGACCACCCGGGCGAGTCGCGCCCCGGGGTCGTACGTCACCGCGACGGGCACCACGTGCGGGGTGCCGTCCGGACGGAGGGTGGTCAGGGTGCACAGGTGCTTCTCGCGCCAGAAGCCGAGATACGACGCGTCCGGATCGCCCGGATCCACCGAGTACGAGAGGGCCATGGACCGGAACTTAGCCCCCGCCGCACTCCCGTCCACCACCTTGAGTGGAATAGACTCAAGTTTGTGTACGCTGACCGAGTCAGCCGCGAAGGCCGCTGAAGGGTCACCGCAAGGAGGAGAACGGACACGTGGACGCCGAGCTGACCAACCGGAGCCGGGAAGCACTCCAGGCCGCGGGCAACCGGGCCGTGACCGAGGGACACCCCGACCTCACCCCCGCCCACCTGCTGCTCTCCCTGCTCGCCGGGCAGGAGAACGAGAACATCACGGACCTGCTCGCCGCGGTCGACGCCGACCAGGCCGCCGTACGCTCCGGGGCCGAGCGCGTCCTCGCCGGCCTGCCGAGCGTCACCGGGTCCACCGTCGCACCGCCCCAGCCCAACCGTGAACTGCTCGCCGTCATCGCGGACGCCCAGTCCCGCGCCCGCGACCTCGGCGACGAGTACCTCTCCACCGAACACCTCCTCATCGGCATCGCCGCCAAGGGCGGAGCCGCCGGCGAGGTCCTCACCCGGCAGGGCGCCACCGCCAGGAAGCTCCAGGACGCCTTCCAGAAGGCCCGCGGAGCCCGCCGCGTGACCACCGCCGACCCCGAGGGCCAGTACAAGGCCCTGGAGAAGTTCGGCACCGACCTGACCGCCTCCGCCCGCGAGGGCAGGCTCGACCCCGTCATCGGACGCGACCAGGAGATCCGGCGCGTCGTCCAGGTCCTGTCCCGCCGCACCAAGAACAACCCCGTCCTCATCGGCGAACCCGGCGTCGGCAAGACCGCCGTCGTCGAGGGCCTCGCCCAGCGCATCGTCAAGGGCGACGTCCCCGAATCGCTGAGGAACAAGCGGCTCGTCGCCCTCGACCTCGGCGCCATGGTCGCCGGCGCCAAGTACCGCGGCGAGTTCGAGGAACGCCTCAAGACCGTCCTCGCCGAGATCAAGGACTCCGACGGCCAGGTCATCACCTTCATCGACGAACTCCACACCGTCGTCGGCGCCGGCGCCGGCGGCGACTCCGCCATGGACGCCGGCAACATGCTCAAGCCCATGCTCGCCCGCGGCGAACTCCGCATGGTCGGCGCCACCACCCTCGACGAGTACCGCGAACGCATCGAGAAGGACCCCGCCCTCGAACGCCGCTTCCAGCAGGTCCTCGTCGCCGAACCCACCGTCGAGGACTCCATCGCCATCCTCCGCGGCCTCAAGGGCCGCTACGAGGCCCACCACAAGGTCCAGATCGCCGACAGCGCCCTCGTCGCCGCCGCCACCCTCTCCGACCGCTACATCACCTCCCGCTTCCTCCCCGACAAGGCCATCGACCTCGTCGACGAGGCCGCCAGCCGCCTCCGCATGGAGATCGACTCCTCCCCCGTCGAGATCGACGAACTCCAGCGCGCCGTCGACCGCCTGCGCATGGAGGAACTCGCCCTCGGCAAGGAGACCGACGCCGCCTCCCTCGAACGCCTGGAGCGCCTGCGCCGCGACCTCGCCGACAAGGAGGAGGAACTGCGCGGTCTCAACGCCCGCTGGGAGAAGGAGAAGCAGTCCCTCAACCGGGTCGGCGAACTGAAGGAGAAGCTCGACGACCTGCGCGGCCAGGCCGAACGCGCCCAGCGCGACGGAGACTTCGACACCGCCTCCAAACTCCTCTACGGCGAGATCCCGGCCGTCGAACGCGACCTGGAGGCCGCCTCCGAGGCCGAGGAGGAGGCCGCCCAGGACACCATGGTCAAGGAGGAGGTCGGCGCCGACGACATCGCCGACGTCGTCGCCTCCTGGACCGGCATCCCCGCCGGCCGCCTCATGGAGGGCGAGACCCAGAAACTGCTCCGCATGGAGGACGAACTCGGCAAGCGCCTCATCGGCCAGACCGAGGCCGTCCGCGCGGTGAGCGACGCCGTACGGCGCTCCCGCGCCGGCATCGCCGACCCCGACCGCCCCACCGGCTCCTTCCTCTTCCTCGGCCCCACGGGCGTCGGCAAGACCGAGCTGGCGAAGGCCCTCGCCGACTTCCTCTTCGACGACGAGCGGGCCATGGTCCGCATCGACATGTCGGAGTACGGCGAGAAGCACTCCGTCGCCCGCCTCGTCGGCGCGCCCCCCGGCTACGTCGGCTACGAGGAGGGCGGCCAGCTCACCGAGGCCGTCCGCCGCCGCCCCTACAGCGTCGTCCTCCTCGACGAGGTCGAGAAGGCCCACCCCGAGGTCTTCGACATCCTCCTCCAGGTCCTCGACGACGGCCGCCTCACCGACGGCCAGGGCCGCACGGTGGACTTCCGCAACACCATCCTCGTCCTGACGTCCAACCTGGGCAGCCAGTACCTGGTCGACCCGCTCACCACCGAGACGGAGAAGAGGGAGCAGGTCCTGGAGGTGGTCAGGACCTCCTTCAAGCCCGAGTTCCTCAACCGCCTCGACGACCTGGTCGTCTTCTCGGCGCTCACCAAGCCCGAACTGGCACGCATCGCCAGGCTCCAGCTCGAGTCCCTCTCCCGCCGCCTCGCCGAACGCCGCCTCACCCTGGACGTCACCCCCGAGGCACTGGAGTGGCTCGCCGAGGAGGGCCTGGACCCCGCCTACGGCGCCCGCCCGCTGCGCCGCCTCGTCCAGACCGCCATCGGCGACCGCCTCGCCAAGGAGATCCTGGCCGGCGAGATCAAGGACGGCGACACGGTCCGCGTGGACCGCTTCGAGGACGGCCTGCTGGTGGGGCCTGCGACCGGCAAGTCACTCTGAGTGACGGTTCCGTTTTCGGGCCCGATGTCCCCCCGGGGCGTTGGGCCCGAGCCGTACCGGGTACCCCGGCATTGACCGGATCGAGTCAGCCCACGGCTGACAGGCCCGTCGGGGCTTGCCACCCCCCTCCCCGCATGGGGGAGGATGGCGGGATCCGTACGAAGGGAAATTCACGGTGACCATCGACCCGTCCTCGATTCCGAATTTCGGGGGCCAGCCCGAGCCGCAGCCCCAAGGACCGGCGGGCCCCGTCGTCCCGGATCAGGACCTCGTGAAGCAGCTCCTCGACCAGATGGAGCTCAAGTACGTCGTCGACGACGAGGGTGACCTCGCGGCGCCGTGGGAGCAGTTCCGCACCTACTTCATGTTCCGCGGTGAGGGCGACCAGCAGATCTTCTCCGTCCGGACGTTCTACGACCGGCCGCACCAGATCGACGAGAAGCCGCAGCTCCTCGAGTCCGTCGACGACTGGAACCGGCGCACGCTGTGGCCCAAGGTCTACACCCACACGCACGACGACGGCACGGTCCGTCTCATCGGTGAGGCCCAGATGCTGATCGGCATGGGCGTCAGCCTGGAGCACTTCGTCTCGTCGACGGTGAGCTGGGTGCGGGCCGCGATCGAGTTCGACAAGTGGCTCGTCGAGCAGCTCGGCCTCGAGCAGGAGATCAACGAGACGGACGACAAGCCCGAGGACGACGAGTAGTCCGTCCCTGAGCAGGGCGTTCCGGCGGGTACGGCGACGTACGCGGCGGGGCGCGGGGAGAGCCCGGCCCGGACACCGACCGTCACGGTCGGCCACCGGGGCCGGGCTCTGTCACTTGCGCGGTCGCGGCCTGGAATCCTGTCAGCTCTCGTAGTGGTAGCGGCACTGCGCGATCAGGACGCTGTCCTCGGCGACCTTGTAGACCAGACGGTGCTCGTCATTGATGCGGCGCGACCAGTAACCCCGGAACCCGTGCTTGAGCGGCTCCGGTTTGCCGATGCCCTCGTTGCCGTTCCGGACGATGTCCGCGATGAGGGTGTTGATCCGCTTCAGGGTCTTCCGGTCCTGGAGCTGCCACCACGTGTAGTCCTCCCAGGCGCGGGAGGAGAAGATGATCTTCATGTGCGGCCTTTACTCGTCGGTCGTCAGCTCGCGTACGGTGCCGCCACCGTTTTCCAGCTCGTCGATGGACGCGAGCAGCCGCCGGGCGTTCGCCGGGCTTCGCAGCAGGTAGGCCGTCTCCTTCAAGGACTCGTAGTCCTCGAGGGAGACGATGACGACCGGCTCGTGTCCGGCCCGGGTGATGACGACCTCTTCGCGGTCGTCGGTGACGGAGTTGAGCACCTCGGCGTACCGCGCGCGCGACTCGGAATACGACATGGTCTTCACGATCGACCTCCTAGACGTACAGAAAATTGTACGTCGGTTTTGAGGTGAGGCAACCGTGAGACCGCGGGGCCAGGGCCGCTCACTCAAAGGCGAGCACCTCCACGGGTACGTCTGCCCACACCGTCTTGCCCACGGGCCGGCGCGGCGCCCACCCCCAGCGCACGGCCAGGGCCTCCACCAGGAGCAGTCCCCGGCCGGACTCGCCCTCGGGGGATGACGAGGGCGCGGACGCGGGCGGCGGCTTCGTGGCGGCGGCGTCCGCCACCTCGACCCGCACCAGGCCCGCCGCCGCGTCGAGGGCGAGCCGCAGGCCGACGTCACGTCCGGGCACCCGGCCGTGCTGTACGGCGTTCGCCGCGAGTTCTCCGACGACGAGGGCGACCGCGCACGACACGTCCGACGCGGGCGGATGACCCCACGCCTCCATGCACCGGACGGCGAAACGCCGGGCGAGCTGCGCACCGCGCGGTGAGGAGGTGAACTGTGCGGCAGCCGAGGTGGTCGTTCCTGTGCGCACGGCTTGGTCCGTCCTTCTCTGTCGAGCCCGGGTCATCTCGTGGCGTACGCGAGTCATCACGTTCCGTACCCAAGGTTCGTCCGATCGCTTTACGCTCAACAGAGGGCGCAGTATTACCTTTCAGGCCATAAGGAACGGAAGTGACGCTTCGGCCAACGCAATTGACCCCAGTGCGTCGATGGCCGGGAGACCGTCTCCCTGCCGCCTGCTGAGCCGCCCGCTCAGGATGCTTGACCGGCTCGGACACGAGGACGACACTGGATGTACTACATTTGTCATACGCGAGGGGAGGCGGGAATGGCCTCGCAGACCGAGCGGAAGAGTCACGCCGCGGGCACCACGACCGGGAAGCGGACCTCGCGGACACGCCGGAAGCAGGGCGACGGCGGCGCGACCAGCGTGGCCCAGGTGCGGCTGCGCCCGGACGAGATGGCGGATCTGCAGCAGGTGATGCAGACACTCCAGCTGCATTCGCTCTCCGACGCCCTGCGCGAAGGGCTTCGACTGCTCTCCCGTGAGGCGACCGAGGTCGCCGCCGCTCAGGAGATCCGCGACTTCTACGACGGTGCCCAGGCCCCGACTCCTGAGGGCGTCCTGCCCGCCACGGCGGACGAGCTGGCGGCAGCGGACAAGACCGAGTGGTGAGCACCGGTTCCGCGCTGCGGGGCGAAGTGTGGGGGTGCGCCCTCCCCGGTCCCCTCGGCCCGCACCCCGTGGTCGTCCTCACGGTGAACCGCATCGCCGAACCCCTGTCGGCGCTGACCGTCGCCGTGATCACCGGAACACCCGGTCCGGCCTCCACCCACGTCCCGGTCGGTCCCGACTGCGGAGTGACCAAGTACGACGAGTCCTATGTGAACTGCACCGACCTGCACGCCGTGGACAAACCGAGACTCAGACGGCGCCTCGGTCTGCTGGCCCCGAGCGAGATGCGGCATGTGGAGGAGCGCGTGCGCGTGATCCTCGGGCTGGCGTAGCCGGCGGAGACGGCTCCTGCTCAACGGGCCCCGGCGGCCTTGAGGCGGTGGGCTGCCTCCTCCAGTACCGAGCGCTTCTTGCAGAAGGCGAAGCGGACGAAGGGGGCGCCCATGTCGCGGTGGTCGTAGAAGACGGCCGTGGGGATGGCGACGACGCCCGCGCGTTCCGGGAGGGCGCGGCAGAAGGCGATGCCGTCGGTCTCGCCCAGGGGGCGGATGTCGGCGGTGATGAAGTAGGTACCGGAGGGGCGGTAGACCGTGAGGCCCGCTTCCTCCAGGCCGGCCGCCAGGATGTCGCGCTTGGCGAGCATGTCCGCGCGGAAGCCGGTGAAGTACGACTCCGGCAGGGCGAGGGCCTCGGCGATCGCGTACTGGAAGGGGCCCGCCGAGACGTAGGTGAGGAACTGCTTGGCCGAGCGGACCGCCGTGACCAGTTCCGGGGTGGCCGTGATCCAGCCGACCTTCCAGCCGGTGAAGGAGAAGGTCTTGCCCGCGCTGGAGATGGTCACCGTGCGGTCGCGCATGCCCGGGAAGGTGGCCAGGGGGATGTGTTCGGCGTCGTCGAAGACCAGGTGTTCGTAGACCTCGTCCGTGACGACGAGCAGGTCCCGTTCCACCGCCAGTTCGGCGATCGCCGTCAGTTCCTCGCGGGTGAGGACCGTGCCGGTCGGGTTGTGCGGAGTGTTGATCAGCAGCAGGCGGGTGCGGTCGGTGACAGCGTCGCGCAGTTCGTCGAGGTCGAGGCGGAAGCGGCCCTCGTGGGGGCGGAGGGTGACGGGGACGCGCCGGCCGCCGGCCATGGCGATGCAGGCCGCGTAGGAGTCGTAGTACGGCTCCAGGGCGATCACCTCGTCGCCGGGTTCCAGCAGCGCGAGCAGGGCGGCCGCGATGGCCTCCGTGGCGCCTGCGGTGACCAGGACCTCGGTGTCGGGGTCGTACGAGAGGCCGTAACGGCGCTGCTGGTGCGCGACGACGGCGGTGCGCAGTTCGGGGATGCCGGGGCCCGGCGGATATTGGTTGCCGCGTCCGTCCCGCAGGGCCCGTACGGCGGCCTCCCTGACCTCCTCGGGGCCGTCGGTGTCGGGGAAGCCCTGGCCCAGGTTGAGGGAACCGGTCCGCAGGGCCAGGGCGGACATCTCGGCGAAGATCGTCGTCCCGAACTCGGCGAGCCGGCGGTTCAGGAGGGGGCGCGCGCTGGAGGTCATGGCGGTCATCCTGCGCCGAGGCTCCGGGGTTCCTCAACTCGCCTTCGCGGACGGGCCTCCGCCGGGAGGGCGGGTCAGGGGGCGAGGCACGACACCCCGGGCGCCGTGGCCGGGTCGAGGAGGGAGTCCGGGTCGAGGGCGGCCTTCGGGTCGGCGGCGATGTCGTCGACGGCGCTGGGGGCCTCGGTCAGGCAGGTGACCGTCCCCACAGGGTTGTCCACCGCGGCGGCGGGGGCCGTCGGGGCCGTCGCGCCGGCGGCGGCGAGCAGGACCAGGGCGACCAGGCGCAGGGGAGCGCGCATGCGGGGTTCTCCGTTCTCTTCGGCACGCGGGCATCACGGGACACCCGGGTGGATGGATAACCCGCCGTGCCGGACATGGCCACACGCCCCCACCCCGATGGCGGAGCCGCGGACCGGTCCGGCACCCCAACGGCGGAGCCGCGGACGGTCCGGTGGGACCCGGACGGTTCCCGAACCGCCCTTCCGTACAGGTCAGGAGTGGTCTCTCTGACAGGACCCTCAGAAGTTGCTCAACTCTGCTTTGGGCCGCGTGGGGGGAGGGCATCTCCCGGTCACACACGTGAGCGAGGCGCCCACGGGGGGCCGCTTCGGGGGATCACGGGGGAACGAAAGGAGGGTGACGCCATGGTCGGCATCATCCTGGTCGCGCTTTTCGTGCTGGTGGTCGCGGTCGTGAGTGCCGCGCGCAGGCCCGCGCGGCGGGTGGGCGCCGGCCGTCGCGGCAAGGGCCGCGACAGCTGGTGGGCGGGAGACGGCGGAGGCAGCGGCGGGTCCTGCTCGTCGGGTTCCGCCGGAGGATCGTCCTGCGGGGGTGGCTCGTCCTGCGGAGGCGGGTCGTCCTGCGGGGGCGGCGGCGGATGCGGTGGAGGAGGCGGCTGACACGGGGCAGCCCGCCTCCGCATCGGGGGATGACGCATCCGCGACAGCGGGGTCCGCACCTGGGCGGACCCCGCTGTGCCGTTCCTGGGCGGACCCCGCTGTGCCGTTCCTGTGTGCGGTCCGTCGGCGTACGCCGTCACTTCGGAGCGCACACCGAGGTTGAACAGGTGAGCTGAGGAGCCCCCCAAGGGATGGAAAAGCCACGAAGTTGGGTAAAAACGCTGTGGTGGCCCCACAGTTCATGATTGCCTATAAAACACCGACACGGCCCTCGGACTCCCCGCGGACCCTTCTTCCGGCCGGGCGACCGGGCTGACGGGCCGAGTCCCCCGGCGCGGCCGGGGTGCGCGACCCCTTGTCTCACTCTCCTTGCGTGCCAGCGGAGCCGATCCATGCTCACGACCCTGAACACCTCCTATTCCGATACGCGCGCGGCCGACCTCGCCTGGGCCCTGGGGCGCGAGCCGCTTCCCGCGCTGGCCACGCTCGATCTCGAACTGGCCGGAAGAAAGGTTCAGTTGAGACTGCTCGGCGCGTCCCACCAGGTGCTGCTGGAGGAGGAGCGAGGCCTCTGCTCGGAGACGGTGGCGTGCATTCCGGGCAGCAGGACGCCGCTTCCGCTGGGCGTGGCCAAGCGGGTGGACGACTGGGAGTACGAGTTCGCCGCCCGGGTGGAGGTGTTCTCCCCGGGGGCCTTCGCGGGCCGTGCCCAGGAGCTGCTGGCCCTGGTCTCCGACCATCCGCAGGGTCTCGCCGGGGTCTTCCCCGGCAGTCCGCACGCGTTCACGGCGATGCTCGCCCAGAGCCATGAGGGCCAGGTGCACTGGCGGACCTGGCACGCCTACCCGCAGGACGGGCAGCTCGTGGCGACGCGGACGAGAGTGGGGGTGCGGGTGAGACCGGCCGGGGAAGTAGTTGCTCGTACCAATATCGGGCAGGCGTAAACAAAGACCACACGTGTGGGTGACGTTGTGCGGCGGGGGTGTGACGTAACGTCACTGGGGTGATCGAGCCGCAGGCCCCCGCACCGCCCGGTTCCGCGCAGTCCTGGGAGGGGCCGGGCGGCCCCGCCGGCGACGCGGGGAGTGCGCTGCGGCTGCCGGTGCGGCAGGGCACGGGGAGGTTCCTGGTCCTCACCGGTGTGTTCGTCTGTGCGGCCTGCGGACTCGTGTACGAGCTGGAACTGGTCGCGCTGGCCACGTATCTGATGGGCGACTCGGTCGCCCAGACGTCGGTCGTGCTGTCCGTGATGGTCTTCGCGATGGGCATCGGCTCCCTCGCCGCGAAACGGCTGCGGCGGCACGCGGCGGCCGGGTTCGGCGCCGTCGAGGCGGCCCTCGCCCTCGTCGGCGGATGCAGCGCGATGGCGCTGTACGCCGTGTTCGCCTGGACGGGTGACTGGGGCGGGGCGTGGGCGAGCGGCCCACGCGCGCTGCTGGTCGCCTTCTCCCTCGCCACCGGGCTGCTGATCGGGGCCGAGGTGCCGCTGCTGATGGAGCTGATCCAGCGGATCCGCCGGCAGGACGCGGGCCGCGCGGTGGCCGACCTGTCCGCCGCGGACTACGTCGGCGCGCTCGTCGGCGGGCTCGCCTTCCCCTTCCTCCTCCTGCCGCTGCTCGGCCAGTTGACCGGCGCGCTGATCACGGGCGCCGTCAACGCGGCCGTCGGCGGGGCGCTGGTGCTCGGGCTGTTCCGGCAGGACCTCACGCGGCGCGCCCGCCGGCTGCTGGTCACCGCCAACGTGTGCGTGCTCGCGGTCCTCGCCTCGGCGGCCGTCCTCGTCGACGACTTCGAGCGGGCCGCCCGGCACGCCATGTACGGCTCCGACGTGCGGGTGGCCCTGCAGACGGACGTCCAGGAGGTGCTGCTCACCGGCGGGCGGGAAGGGCGGCCCCTGAACCTGTTCCTCGACGGGCGGCTGCGGGTCAGCGGCCGGGACGAACTCCGGTACCACGAGGCGCTGGTGCACCCCGCCATGTACGGGCCGCACGCGCGCGTGCTCGTCCTCGGCGGCGGTGACGGGCTGGCCGTCCGCGAGGTGCTGCGCCACACCGGGGTGCGCCGGGTCGACGTCGTCGAGATCGACGCGGGCGTGGTGCGGCTGGCCCGCCGCGATCCGGCGCTGTCCGCGCTGAACACGCACGCCCTCGACGATCCGCGCGTACGGGTGACCACCGCGGACGCCTTCGACTGGCTGCGCGGGGCGCCCCCGGCGGCGTACGACGTCGTCGTCTCGGACCTGCCGCATCCCGGGATCACCGCGAGCACCAAGCTGTACTCGCAGGAGTTCTACGGGCTGGCCCGGCGGGTGCTGGCGCCCGGCGGGCGGCTCGTGGTGCACGGGGGCGCGGTGGCGACCCGCCCCCGCGACTTCTGGACGGTGGACGCGACGCTCCGCGCGGCGGGGCTGCGTACCGCCGTGTACCGGGTGAGCGGGCGGCGGGCCGGTTTCGCCGCCGGGCCCGACCGGGGGGCCACGGCCACCGCCCACGCCCACCGCGACTGGGGGTTCGTGCTGGCCGCCCGGAACGTTCCGGTACCCCGTCTCGACCCCGCCGGGCCGCGTCCGCGCACCCTCACCGACGCCTCCCTCACGGCGGACGTCCGGGCGGCGGAGCGCACCCGGGTGGCCGGTCCGCCGCCGTCCACGCTGGTGCACCCCAGGTATTCCGGCTGAGCCCCTTACTACGTTCCGCGCCGACGCGCCGCGACTTCCCGTCGACGGGGGTGCGGTCCGGCGTCGCGTGGGTAGGCTCCGCATTCATGGAGCACGAGGTGTTCGTTCCGGTCGAGGCGGAGCGGCTCAGGGAGGTGCTGGACGACCCCGCGCGGGTCGCCCGGGCGGTGCCCGGGCTCCAGCACGACGCCGGCGCGGATCCCGTCGCCGGACGGCTGAAGATCCGCGTCGGCGGCCACTCCGTCACCTACCGGGGTGCCGTACGGGTGTCCGCGCGGGACGACGGTTCCTACGCCGTCGAGGGCGAGGCGGCGGAGGCCCGCGGCAGCGGCTCGGTGAAGCTCGCGCTGCGGCTGCGGGTGCGGTCCGTGGAGGGCGGTACCGCTCTTGTCGTCTCGGGTACGGCTTCGGCCGACGGCCGGGTCACGGGCTTCCCGGCGGACGCGGTGGCCTCGGCGGTGGCGCGCCTGCTGAACCGTTTCGCGGAGAACCTGGGGGCCGACGCGGCGGAGCGGGGGTCCGGGGAGCCGGAGTCGCCCGAGTTGTTGTCGACGGGGGATTTCGAGCCGCGGGCCACGGACGACTTCGAGACCACGCCGGACGCGGAGGACGCGGCTGTGCCGGCGCCCGGTGATCCGGCGCCGGCGCCTGATGAGCCGGCGTCCGCTCCGGAGACGGAGGACGTTCCGTCGGTTGCTCCGGATGCGGAGGACGTGTCGCCGTCCGTCTTCGACGCGGAGGTTCCGGCGTCCTCCTTCGAGGCGGACGACGACTCCGTGGCCGAGGCGGCGCATGCCCGGCGGACGATGATCGGCCGCAGTGCGGAGGAGGTGGACCATGCGCCGCCGCGCGGGCGCTATGCGCCTGTTCCCGCGCCGCAGACGGTCGCCTCCGTCACGCCCCTGCGGTGGGCCGCGCCGGCGGCGGCGCTGGCGGTCGCCTCGGTGGTCGTCGCGGTCAGGGCGCTGCGCAGACGTCACTGAGGTGCCGTTGCGTCGGTACTGTTGCGTCGGTGCCGGGCGGGGGGTGTTCGCGCGGCCCGGCGCTTGCGGGGTGCCGTCGCGCCCACCCGTGCCGCCCCAGCGGCACGACTGCCCGCGGGAACGGGACGGGGGGTGTTCGCGCGGCCCGGCGCTTGCGGGGTGCCGTCGCGCCCACCCGTGCCGCCCTGCGGCACGACTGCCCGCGGAGAGCGGGGAGTGCCTGCGGAGGGCGGCGTGTTGTCGGTCGTCCCAGTAGGGTCGTCGCGTGAGTGACGGAGAGATCACGCTGACCGCGGGTGACGCGGAGGTGACCGTGCTGCCGGGGAACGGCGGGCGGGTCGGAGGACTGCGGGTCGGGGGCGTCGAGCTGCTGCGGCAGGGGGAGCGGTTCGGGTGCTTCCCGATGGTGCCCTGGTGCGGACGGATCCGCGACGGACGGTTCCGGGACGGCGCGACCGTGCACCGGATGCCGCTCAACGCCCCGCCGAACGCCATCCACGGCACCGCCCGCGACGCCGCCTGGCGCACCGCCCGCACGAGCACCGACGAGGCCGTGCTCACGTACGACCTCGTCGAGCCCTGGCCGTACTCCGGGCGGGTCACCCAGCAGATCGCGCTGACCGGGGACTCCCTGACGCTGACGATGAGCGTGGAGACGTACGAGTCGTCCTTCCCGGCGCAGATCGGCTGGCACCCGTGGTTCAACCGCAACCTCGGCGGCGAGGACGTCGCGATCGACTTCGCGCCCGCCTGGCAGGAGGAGCGGGGTGACGACCACCTGCCGACGGGCCGTCGGATCGACCCGAAGCCCGGGCCGTGGGACGACTGTTTCGGGATGCCCGGCGGCGTCGACGTCACCCTCACCTGGCCGGGGCGGCTGGAGCTGAAGGTGACCAGCCGGGAGGAGTGGGTCGTCGTCTACGACGAGCAGCGCGAGGCCGTCTGCGTGGAACCGCAGACCGGGCCGCCGAACGGGCTGAACACCCACCCCCGCCTGGTCACCCCGCTGGAGCCGCTGGAGGCCTCGACCACCTGGACCTGGACCCGCCTCTAAGCTGGCTGCCATGAGTGACGTACGCGGCGCGCTGCTGCAGCAGATCAAGGACAAGGCCGTGGTGCACGGCAAGGTGACCCTCTCCTCCGGTCTGGAGGCCGACTACTACGTCGACCTGCGCCGCATCACCCTCGACGGCGAGGCCGCCCCGCTGGTCGGGCAGGTGCTGCTGGACCTGACCGAGGGGCTGGAGTTCGACGCGGTGGGCGGGCTGACCATGGGCGCCGACCCGGTGGCGGCCGCCATGCTGCACGCCGCCGCCGCGCGCGGCCGGAGGCTGGACGCCTTCGTCGTCCGCAAGGCCGCCAAGGCGCACGGGCTGCAGCGGCGCGTCGAGGGCCCGGACATCAAGGGCCGCCGCGTCCTCGTCGTCGAGGACACCTCCACCACCGGCGGCTCCCCGCTCACCGCCGTCGAGGCCGTGCGCGAGGCCGGGGCCGAGGTCGTGGCCGTCGCGACGATCGTCGACCGGGCGACCGGCGCCGCCGAGAAGATCCAGGAGGGCGCCGGGGTGCCGTACCTGTTCGCCTACGACAAGGACGAGCTCGGCCTCGACTGAGACCACCGGGTCCGACATCCCGCCGCATAACGACTTGACCTGCGCCGTCGACCGGACGGGCAAGTCTGGGAAGATGGCCCCGACAACGACGTCGCATCCAAGGTTCCAGGTCAGGGCCGACCGTACGCAGTACGCCACACCGCACGCATAAGGAGCGGACAGATGCCCATCGCAACCCCCGAGGTCTACAACGAGATGCTCGACCGGGCGAAGGCGGAGAAGTTCGCCTACCCGGCCATCAACGTCACCTCGTCCCAGACCCTGCACGCGGCACTGCGCGGCTTCGCCGAGGCGGAGAGCGACGGCATCGTCCAGATCTCGACGGGCGGCGCCGAGTTCCTGGGCGGCCAGCACAAGAAGGAGATGGTGACCGGCGCGGTCGCGCTCGCCGAGTTCGCGCACATCGTCGCCGAGAAGTACGACGTCAACATCGCCCTGCACACGGACCACTGCCCGAAGGACAAGCTCGACGGGTACGTCCGCCCGCTGCTCGCGCTGTCCGAGGAGCGCGTCAAGGCCGGCCGCAACCCGCTGTTCCAGTCCCACATGTGGGACGGCTCCGCGGAGACCCTCGCCGACAACCTCTCCATCGCCCAGGAACTCCTCGAGCGCGCCCGCGCCGCGAAGATCATCCTGGAGGTCGAGATCACCCCGACCGGCGGCGAGGAGGACGGCGTCTCGCACGAGATCAACGACTCCCTCTACACCACGGTCGACGACGCCGTCCGCACCGCGGAGGCCCTCGGCCTCGGCGACAAGGGCCGCTACCTGCTCGCCGCGTCCTTCGGCAACGTGCACGGCGTGTACAAGCCGGGCAACGTCGTCCTCCGCCCCGAGCTGCTGAAGGAGCTCAACGAGGGCGTCGCCGCCAAGTACGGCAAGCCGGCCGGCTCCCAGCCGTTCGACTTCGTCTTCCACGGCGGCTCCGGCTCCACCCCGGAGGAGATCCTCACCGCGCTGGAGAACGGCGTCGTGAAGATGAACATCGACACCGACACCCAGTACGCGTTCACCCGTCCGGTCGTCGACCACATGTTCCGCAACTACGCCGGCGTCCTGAAGGTCGACGGCGAGGTCGGCGACAAGAAGACCTACGACCCGCGCACCTGGGGCAAGCTGGCCGAGGCGTCGATGTCGGCCCGCGTCGTGGAGGCCTGCCAGAACCTGCGTTCCACGGGCACCCGCCTGAAGTAACACCGCGTGGAGGTGGGAGCCCGGTACCGCACGCGGTGCCGGGCTCCTTCCGTATGCTCGCCGCATGCCCGACGTCCGGCTGGCCTCCCCGCAGGGCAGGTGGATCCTGCTCACCACGGTCCTCGGCTCCAGCATGGCCCTGCTGGACTCCACCGTGGTCAACGTCGCCCTCCCGCGCATCGGCCGCGACCTCGACACCGACCTCGCCGCCCTCCAGTGGACCGTCAACGCCTACATGGTCACGCTGGCCGGGCTGATCCTGCTCGGCGGGGCGCTGGGCGACCGGTACGGGCGGCGGAAGGTGTTCGTCGTCGGCGTGCTGTGGTTCGCCGCGGCCTCCCTGCTGTGCGGCCTCGCCCCGAACACCGGCGTCCTCATCGCCGCACGCGCGCTCCAGGGCGTCGGCGGCGCCCTGCTCACGCCCGGCTCGCTCGCCCTCATCCAGGCCACCTTCCACCCCGACGACCGGGGCCGCGCGGTCGGCCTGTGGTCCGGCTTCGGCGGGATCGGCGCGGCCGTCGGGCCGTTCGTCGGCGGCTGGCTGGTGGACGGGCCCGGCTGGCGCTGGGTGTTCCTCCTCAACGTGCCGCTCGCCCTGCTGTGCGCCCCCGTCGCCGTCCGCCACGTGCCGGAGTCGACGGGAGGGGAGCACGAGGGCCGGTTCGACGTCCTCGGCGCCGCGCTCGGCGCGGTCGCCCTCGCGCTGGTGACGTACGCGCTGATCGAGGCCGGCGAGGGGTCCCTCGTGGTCGCCGTCTCCGCGGTCGCCGGGTCGGCCGCCGCGGTCGCGTTCGTCCTCGTCGAGAGGCGCCGCCCGCACCCGATGATGCCGCTCGACATCTTCGCCTCCCGGCAGTTCACCGCCGTCAACCTGGTCACGCTGTGCGTGTACGCGGCCTTCGGCGGGTTCTTCTTCCTCGCCGCGCTCCAGCTCCAGGTCGTCGTCGGCTGGTCCGCGCTCGCCGCCGGTACGGCCATGCTGCCCACGACCGCCCTGATGCTGCTGCTCTCCGCCCGCTCCGGTGAACTCGGCGACCGCATCGGCCCGCGCATCCCGCTCACTGTCGGACCGCTGCTGTGCGCCGCCGGGATGCTGCTGATGCTGCGGGTGGGGCCCGGCGCCTCGTACGCCACCGAGGTGCTGCCCGCGCTGCTGGTGCTCGGCCTCGGCATGGTCACCCTGGTCGCCCCGCTCACCGCGACCGTCCTCGCCTCCGTGGCCACCGCGCGGGCGGGCCTGGCCAGCGGCATCAACAACGCCGCCGCCCGCGCGGCCGGCCTCGTGGCCGTGGCCGCGCTGCCGCTGCTCGCCGGGATGGGCCCGGAGGCGTACCGGCTCCCCGACGCCTTCGACGACGCGTTCCGGCGGGCGATGCTGCTGTGCGCGGCCGTCCTGGCGGCCGGATCGGCGATCGCCTGGGCGACCGTGCGCCGCCCGGCCCCCGGCTGCCCGCACCCCGAGTGCCACACCCACGGCAGCGTGGCGGTGCCCCCGCTGGAGACGGGGGAGGAGGGCGGGAGTCCGCCCCGCTGATGTACGAGACTGGACCCATGTCGATTCACGAGAACCTCCTCGGGGGCCCGCCCCCGACCCACCTCCCCGACGACCCGGGCCCGCGCGAGCTGCTCGCCTCCGGCGCCTCTCCCGCCGACGCCGCCGCCAAGTACCCCACCTCCTCGCTGGCCTGGGCCCGGCTGGCCGACGAGGCATTCGAGCGGGGCAGCGTCGTGGAGTCGTACGCGTACGCCCGTACGGGTTACCACCGCGGACTGGACGCGCTGCGCCGCAACGGCTGGAAGGGCCACGGCCCGGTGCCGTGGGAGCACGAGCCCAACCGCGGCTTCCTGCGCGCCCTGCACGCCCTCGCCCGCGCCGCGCAGGCGATCGGCGAGCAGGAGGAGTACGAGCGCTGCTCGCAGTTCCTGAAGGACTCCTCGCCGACGGCGGCCCAGGTCCTCGGCTGACCGGCTGACCGGCTGACCTGTGATGTCTCCGGGGCCCGCCTGTGCGCAGGCGGGCCTTGCGGTCGTGGGGGACGATTGCGCAGGATGCACCGTGGGGACCGGGGCCCCCGTGCCGGTAACGGCAGGGGCGGACCGCTACCCGGAGTACAGGTACAGGAGACAGCGATGTCCCACGAGGCTCACGAGCAGCCCGAGACCCCGCATCTCGACTTCGAGGGGACGACCCCCTACGAGGACTACGTCAAGGCCGACGTCCTCACCCACCTGCAGCACACCCTCTCCGACGATCCCGGAGAGATGGTCTTCCTGGTCACCACCCAGGTCATGGAGCTGTGGTTCACCGTCATCGTCCACGAGTGGGAGACCGCGGCGAAGGCGCTGCGCCAGGACGACATCCCGGTCGCGGTCGACGCGCTGAAGCGGTCCGTACGGGAGCTGGAGGCGCTGAACGCCTCCTGGAAGCCGCTGAGCGGGCTCACCCCGGCGCAGTTCAACTCCTACCGCGGAGCCCTCGGCGAGGGCTCCGGCTTCCAGTCGGCGATGTACCGGCGCATGGAGTTCCTGCTCGGCGACAAGTCCGCGTCCATGCTGGTCCCGCACCGGGGCACGCCCCGCGTGCACGCCGAGCTGGAGAAGGCGCTGCACGAGCCGAGCCTGTACGACGAGGTGCTGCGGCTGCTCGCCCGGCGCGGGCACGCGATCCCGGACGATGTGCTGCGGCGCGACGTGTCCGGTAAGTACGAGCCGTCGGCGCAGGTGGAGGCGGTCTGGACGGCCGTCTACTCCGGCGACGAGCGCGACGAGGTGGCCCGGCTCGGCGAGGCGCTGACCGATGTCGCCGAACTGGTGTGGCGCTGGCGCAACGACCACCTGGTCGCCACCCGCCGCGCGATGGGCGCCAAGGCCGGCACGGGAGGCTCCGCCGGGGTGGCCTGGCTGGAGAAGCGGGCGCAGAAGAGCGTGTTCCCCGAGCTGTGGACGGCGCGGTCCCATGTCTGAGCTGAAGACGAAGGCGGAGAAGCTGGACGCCTCCGACGAACTGGCCGCCAAACGCGGCGAGTTCGTGCTCGACGACGTGGTCTATCTCGACGGCAACTCGCTGGGCGCGCTGCCCGTCGCCGTGCCCGGCCGGGTCGAGGACGTGGTGCGCCGGCAGTGGGGCGAGCTGCGCATCCGGTCCTGGACCGAGGGCGGCTGGTGGACGGCGCCGGAACGGATCGGCGACCGGATCGCGCCACTGGTCGGCGCGGCGGCCGGGCAGATCGTGGTCGGCGACTCGACCAGCGTCAACGTGTTCAAGGCGCTGGTGGGCGCGGTACGGCTGGCGCGGCTGGGCGATGCGGCGCGGGACGAGATCGTGGTCGACGCGACCACCTTCCCCACGGACGGCTACATCGCCGGGTCGGCGGCCCGGATGACCGGGTGCACGCTGCGTCCGGTGCCCCCGTCCGAGGTGCCGGACGCGCTCGGTGACCGTACGGCCGCCGTGCTGCTCAACCACGTCGACTACCGCACCGGGCGGCTGCACGACCTGCCGTCGCTGACGGCCGCCGTGCACGCGGCGGGGGCGGTGGTGGTCTGGGACCTGTGCCACAGCGCGGGCGCGCTGCCGGTCGGCCTGGACGAGCACGGCGTGGACCTGGCGGTCGGCTGCACCTACAAGTACCTGAACGGCGGGCCCGGTTCACCGGCGTTCCTGTACGTGCGCGCGGACCTCCAGGACCGCTTCGACTCCCCGTTGCCGGGGTGGAACTCGCACGTCGAGCCCTTCGGGATGCGTGCGGAGTACGAGCCGGCGGCGGGCGCGGTGCGCGGGCGGGTCGGCACCCCGGACATCCTCTCCATGCTCGCCCTGGAGGCGGCCCTGGAGGTCTGGGACGGGGTGACGGTCGAGGCGGTGCGCGCCAAGTCCCTCGCGCTGACGGACTTCTTCCTGGAGTGCGTCGAGGAGTACGTGCCCGAGGGGCGGGTCGCGTGTGTGACGCCGCGTGCGCACGGGGAGCGGGGCAGTCAGATCGCCCTGCGCTGCCCGGATGCCGGGGACGTGATGGAGCGGCTGATCGAGCGGGGCGTGGTCGGGGACTTCCGCCGGCCGGACGTGCTCCGGTTCGGCTTCACCCCGCTGTACGTCGGCTTCGCGGACGTGGAGCGGGCGGCGCGGGTGCTGGCGGAGGTGCTGGCGTAGCCCTCCGGGGCCGGGGGCGACGTCGTACGGTGTCGTCCCCCGGGTCCGCTGACCGAGCGTGACATCCGCATGCCGGCGCACGCGGACGTGCTGATACCGTCCCGGCCGAACGGCCGCGTTCCCGCCGGTCCGTCACTCGTGTTCTGTCGCTGAGAGGTTGGAGCAATGACGGACGACGTCGCAGCCGCCCGGGCCGCCGCCGAGGAGGAGTCGGCCTTCTCCCACCCGCCCGTGGCCCCCGACACCACGGTGGCGTACGGCGACGACCCGGACCAGGTCGTCGACTTCTACGCGCCGCGCGGGGAGGGTGGGCCCGCGCCGGTGGTGGTCGTGCTGCACGGCGGTGCCTGGCGGGCACCGTACGACCGGCGCCACATCAGCCCGTTCGCGGCCTTCCTGGCCGGGCGGGGATTCGCCGTGGCCAGTGTCGAGTACCGGCACGGGGCGGGGGAGCCGGGCGGCGGTGATCCGGTCGCGGGGCGGTGGCCCGACACCTTCGACGACGTCGCCGCCGCGCTGGACGCGCTGCCGGGGCTGATACGGGAGCGGGTGCCGGGGGCCGACCCGCGGCGGACCGTGCTCACCGGGCACTCGGCGGGCGGGCACCTGGCGCTGTGGGCCGCCGCGCGGCACGTCCTGCCGGCGGGCTCCCGCTGGCGCACGGACGAGCCCGCACCGCTGCGCGGCGTGGTCGCGCTCGCGCCGATCGCGGACCTCGAGGTCGCCGACAAGCTGGACGTGTGCGGGGGCGCGGCGCGGCAACTGCTGGGCGGGGACGATCACTTCGCCGAGCGCCGGCCGTACGCCGATCCCGGGCTGCTGCTGCCCACCGGGATCGCCACGACCCTGGTGCAGGGGCGTACCGACGTCGTGGTGCCGCAGGTGGTCGCCGAGGCGTACGCGGAGGCGGCGGCGAAGGCGGGGGAGGTGGTGGGGGTGACGCTGCTGGAGGACGTGGGGCACTTTCCGCTGATCGATCCGGGGGCGGATGCGTGTGCGGTGGTGGCGGAGGAGATCGCTCAGCTCGCGTGGTGAGCTTGGGGCGGGCCTCGGCCCGGTCGTACCCCTGTCGGGCCTCGGCCCGGTCGTACCCCTAGTACCTGAGAGCTACCCCGCAGGTGAGTCCCCCAGCGGGACGCGGGTTACCCGCGACGCTCCGTAACTTCCTTTTCCGGTAAGCCCGATGGGCGGGCGGAAGAGGGAGGTGCGGCCACCGTGGTGCGCGAGCGTGTGGGGTGCCCGGCGTTGGAGTCGGCCGGGGGTGGGTTGCGCGGCCCGGCGCTTGAGGGGTGCTCCGCGATGGTGCGTGCCGGGGGGTGTTCGCGCGGCCCGGCGCCGGTGGGGTGCCGTCGCGCCCACCCGTGCCGCCCCAGCGGCACGACTGCCCGCGGAAGCGGTGGCATGGCTGTCCGCGGGAGCGGTGACACGGCTGCCCGCAGGGCCTACGGAGCGCGCGGGGCGCGGGTTTTGCGGGGGGTGCTCGCGGTGTTTGTTGCCTGTGCTGTGGTCGTGCCCCTCGTCGGGGCGGATCAGGGGCGGGTGCCCGCGCCGGTGCCCGCCGCGGTCGCGGGGCCGTCCGCGGCGAATCTTGACGCGGTGTATGCCGCCCACCGGGCCAATGCCGCGGAAGCCGCCCGGATGGCCGCCGCGTACGGGGACCGGCGGCGGGCCGCCGCCGACCGTGCGCTGGCCGGGCGGCAGTTGCTGCACTTCGACGGGCGGGGGGCCGGGCTGGTCACCGAGGTGTTCGGGGACCTCGCGCACGCCGACCGGGTCGCCGTCCTCGTCCCCGGCTCCGACACCGGCATCGACACCTACGGCCGGTTCCGTGCCACCGCCCTCGCCCTGCACGAGCGGCTCGGCACGCGGGCCGCCGTCGTGGCCTGGCTCGGCTACGAGACCCCCGCCACCGTCAGCGCCACCGTCGCCACCACCGACCGGGCGGAGGAAGCCGCACCCGGACTGCGGCGGCTCGTCGGCGACGTGCGTGCCGTCGCCGGGCCGCGTGCCCGCGTCTCCCTCCTCTGCCACTCCTACGGCTCCGTCGTCTGCGCCGAGGCCGCCGGCGGACTCGACGTCGACGACATCGCCCTTCTCGGCAGCCCCGGCACCGGCTCCGACACCGCCGCCGGCCTGCGCACCCGGGCCCGGATCTGGGCCGCCCGGGGCGCCGACGACTGGGTCGGGAACGTCCCGCACCTCAGCGCCGACCTCCTCGGCACCACCGTCGGCTTCGGCACCGACCCCGTCTCCCCGGCCTTCGGCGCCCGGGTCTTCGACGCCGGCGACGGCGGCCACAGCGACTACTTCGCCCCCGGCTCCGCCTCCCTGGCCAACCTCACCCGGATCGTCCTCGGCGAGACCTCGGCGGTGACCTCGTGAGCCGCCTCACCACCGCGATACGCCACGCCGCCGCACGCGTCGACGCGGCCACCCCGGACCACCGCGACCGTGCCGTGGACGCCCTGCGGGCCGGCGCCGTCCTCGGTGTCGTCCTCGGCCACTGGCTGGTCACCGCCCTCGTCGCGGACGGCAGCACCCTGCGCGCCGCCAGCCCGCTCCAGCACCTGCCGTGGCTGGCCCCCGTCTCCTGGGTGTTCCAGACCCTCGCCGTGTTCTTCCTGGTCGGCGGGCACGTGGCGACCCGCGGGTACGCCTCGTCCCGCGCCCGCGGCATCCCGTACCGCCGCTGGCTGCGGGGCCGGCTGGCCCGGCTGTTCAAGCCGGTCGCCGCCGTCCTCCTCCTGTGGACGGTCGTCACGGCCGCCCTGCTGCTCTCCGGCGCCGAGTACGCGACCGTGCGCACGCTGGTGAAACTGGCCCTGTCACCACTGTGGTTCCTGCTGGTCTTCGCCGCCCTCACCGCCGCGACCCCGCTCGTCGCCCGGCTCCACCCGCTGTGGCCGCTCGCCGTCGTCCTCCACGTCGACCTGCTCCGCTTCGGCCTCGGCGCGGACGACCGGCTCGGCTGGCTGAACCTGGCGGCCGGCTGGCTGGTGCCGTACACCCTGGGCGCGGCCTGGACCCGCGGCGAGCTGGAACACCGCAGGACCGGCTGGATCCTGCTCCTCTCCGGTACGGCCGTCACGGCCGTCCTCGTCGCCCGGGCCGGTTACCCGGCGTCGATGGTCGGCGTCCCGGGCGCCGACGTGTCCAACCTCAACCCGCCGACGCTGGCCGCCGTCACCTTCGGCCTCGCCCAGTGCGGGCTGGCGCTGCTGCTGCGGGACCGGCTGCGCACGGCGATGCGGCGGCCCGTCGCGTGGGCGGCGGTGGCGCTGGTCAACCTCTCCGCGATGACGATCTTCCTCTGGCACCAGACCGCCCTCATGGCGACCACCGCCACCGGCCTCCTCGCCGGCCGCCTTCCCGGCCTGCACACCGTCCCCGACGGCCTCGGCTGGGTCGCCGCCCGGCTGGTCTGGCTGCCGGTGTTCGTCCTCGCCCTGGCCCTGTGCCGGTCGGCGTTCCGGTCCTGGGAGCGGGGCGGGGACGGGGACGGAGGGCGGCGCGGGCGGTCCCGGGTGGTCCGCGCGCACCGGCCGGCGACGAAGGAGGCACGGCATGTCTAGGCTGGACCGCGTGACGGACAAGGGGGCGGAGCTCGTCCGGCGGTGGCTGGGGGTGTTGCGGGACGACCTGTTGACGGCCCGCGCGGACCCGTTGCCTCCGTCCGTGTGGCTGCGCTGGGTACCGCACGGGGTGGTGTGCCTGGCCGCGTTCGTCGCGATGGCCGGAGGGGTCGCGCAACTCCAGGAGTACGGGAAGATCGGCAGCGGCTACTCCGTGCTGGTCGCGGTCGGACAGGGCGGTGCGGCCGTCCTCGCGCTGCGGCGCCCGGTTCCGGCGCTGTGGCTGTCGGTCGTCGCCACAGTGCTGGGTGCGGTTCTGCTGCGTCGCATGCTGATGGCGGGCCAGATCGACGGTTTCCCGTGGCCCTGGACCCCCTGGGGGATCGCGGAACACCTGCTCGTGCTGCTGCTGCTCGCCCTGCGCGTGCCCACCCGGGTGTCCGTCGAGGCACTGGCGCTGACGGGACTGCTCACCTACGTCCTCCAGGGCCTTTGGGGCGCGTGGAACTACTCGGCCACCGGTCAGCTCGCCGTCACCCTGTTCACGGTCGCCGTCGTCCTCGGCACCGCCCTGCGCGGCCGCCGCGAGGCCCGCGTCGAACTCGGCCGGCAGACCACCCTCACCGCCGAGGAACGCGCCCGCCGCACCCTCCTGGAGGAACGCAGCCGGATCGCCCGCGAGCTGCACGACGTGGTCGCCCACCACATGTCGGTCATCTCCATCCAGGCGCAGGTCGCCCCGCACCTGGTCCAGGACCCGCCCGACGAGCTGAAGGAGAACCTCGCCGGCATCCGGCAGAACGCCGTCGAGGCGCTGACCGAGCTGCGCCGCGTCCTCGACGTGCTGCGCTCCGAACACCCCGCCCCCGGCGAACGCTCGGACGCCCCGCAGCCCACCCTCGACCGGCTGGAGGCGCTGGTGGAGAACACCCGCGCCGCCGGACTGACCGTGACCACCGCGACCAGCGGGGAGCACCGCCCGCTGCCACCCGGCGTGGAGCTGTCGGCGTACAGGATCGTGCAGGAGGCGCTGAGCAACGTGCTGCGGCACGCGCCCGGCGCGACCGCCCACGTCACCCTGGCCTACGATCCGCGGGGGCTGCGGGTGACGGTCGTCAACACCGGCCCGACCCGGGAGGCACCGCCGTCCGCGGGCGCCGGGCACGGACTGCTCGGCATGCGGGAACGGGCCGTCATGCTGGGCGGCAGGCTGACGGCCGGCCCCTGGGCCGGGAAGGGCTACAAGGTCGACGCCTACCTCCCGGCCCCCGCCCCGCCCGCCACCGACCCCCTTCCCCAGGACGGCACCGCATGATCCGCGTACTGATCGCCGACGACCAGCAGATGGTCCGCCAGGGCTTCACCGTGCTGCTCAACACGCAGCCCGACATCGAGGTCGTCGGCCAGGCGGTGAACGGTCTCGACGCGGTCGATCAGGTCGCCGAGCTCACCCCGGACGTCGTCCTGATGGACATCCGCATGCCCGAACTCGGCGGCATCGAGGCCACCGCCCGCATCACCACCGCCACCCCGCACATCAGGGTGCTGATGCTGACCACCTTCGACCTCGACGAGTACGTGTACGAGGCGCTGCGCGCCGGGGCGTCCGGGTTCCTGCTGAAGGACGCCTCCGCCGACCAGCTCGCCGAGGCGGTACGGGTGGTGGCGGCCGGGGACGCCCTCCTCGCGCCCGGCGTCACCCGCCGGCTGATCGCCGAGTTCTCCCGGCTGGACGACCGCCCCCGCAGCCCCCTCAAGCAGCGCGTGAAGGATCTCACCGAACGCGAGACGGAGGTGCTCGCGCTGATCGCGCAGGGCCTGTCCAACGCGGAGATAGCGGTACGCCTCGTGGTGGCCGAGCAGACCGTGAAGACGCACGTCGGCCGCATCCTGGTGAAACTGGGCCTGCGCGACCGCACCCAGGCGGCGGTGTTCGCGTACGAGTCGGGGCTGGTGCGTCCCTCCGGGTACTGACGGGTGACCCGGCGCGCGGCCCGCGTAGTACCTGAGACGGACGCCCGGGAACCCCTCTCAGCGGGGACGACCGCGCTCACCCGGTCGGCCTACCGTGTGAGCGTGACCGAGACGACTCACCAGCAGCCCCCGGCCGCCCCGCGCGGGAACGGGGCCGGGACCCGCAGCCCGGAGTACCAGGCGGTCCGCAGCGCCCTGCGCGGGCTGCGCCAGGACCTGTTCCACGACCCCTTCGCCTACCGCCCGCTGCCGCCCCGGCGCACGGACGGCCCGTTCGTCCGCCGGCTGCCCGCCCGGCCGCGGTCGGCCGCGGCGCACCTCCCGCACGCGGTGGTGGGGGTCCTGGCGCTGATCGCCCTGATGGCCGGCACGCTCGGCGGCGGCCTCCCCGGCGGGGACGTCCTGGCCCTGCTGACCGGCCTGCTGTGCGCGGCCCCGGTGGCCGCCACGCTGGTGCGGCCGGTCGGCGCGTTCTGGATGTCCCTCGCGGTGACCCCGATCGTCGCACTGATCCCGAGCGGCGATACCGACTGGCCGTGGATGCCCGGCGCGTTCGTCTGCCACCTGGCCGTGCTGGTCGTCGTGGCGCTGCGCACCCGGCCCCGCACCGCCGTCTGGATGTGGATCCTGACCGCGGTGTACGCCTTCCTCGCGGACGTCTTCTTCGGCGGGTCGTACTACTACACGAACGGCGCTCCCATGCTGGTGACCTCGGCGTTCGCCCTGCTCGCGGTTTCCGTGTGGCACATCCGCCGCACCGCCCAGCAGGAGGTGACCGCCCAGCGGACCGTCACCGCGCACGAGCGGTCCCGGCGCACGGCGCTGGAGGAGCGCACCACCATCGCCCGCGAGCTCCACGACGTGGTCGCCCACCACATGTCGGTGGTCGCCATCCAGGCCGAGGCGGCCCCCTACCGGGTGGAGAACCCGCCGCCGGAGCTGGAGCGCGCCTTCGTCACCATCCGGGAGAACGCGGTCGCCGCCCTCACCGAGCTGCGCCGCATCCTGGGCGTGGTCCGCGCCGAGGACTACGAGGCCCCGGACGCCCCGCAGCCCACCCTTGCCGACCTGGACGCCCTGCTGGTCAACGTGCGCGACGCGGGGCTGCGGGTGGAGAAGGTGGTGACCGGCGCGGTGCGGGAGCTGCCGCAGGGGGTGGAGCTGTCGGCGTACCGGATCGTGCAGGAGGCGCTGAGCAACAGCCTGCGGCACGCGCCCGGCGCGAGCGCCCGCGTGGAGATCGGGTACGTCCTCGGCGGCCTCGGCGTGCGCGTCGTCAACGACCCGGCCCCCGAACCGCACTTGATCAAGCCCTCGCCCGGAGCCGGCCACGGCCTCACCGGCATGCGCGAGCGGGTCACCATGCTGAGCGGCGAGATGACGGCCGGCCCGACGGACGACGGCGGCTACGAGGTCGCCGTGTTCCTGCCGGTCGCCACGGTGAACGAAGGTGACGCATGACGATCCGTGTCCTGATCGTGGACGACCAGATGATGGTGCGCGAGGGCTTCTCGGTCCTGCTGGGCGCGATGCCCGACATCGAGGTCGTCGGCGAGGCCGTCAACGGCCGCGAGGCGGTGGAGCGGGTCCGCGAACTCGCCCCCGACGTCGTCCTCATGGACATCCGCATGCCCGAGCTGAACGGCATCGAGGCGACCCGGGAGATCGTCGCCGCCGACAGCGCGGCGAAGGTCCTGGTGCTCACCACCTTCGACCTCGACGAGTACGTCTACCAGGCGCTGCGCGCGGGCGCCTCCGGCTTCCTCCTCAAGGACGCCTCCGCCCGCCAGCTCGCCGACGGGGTACGGGTCGTCGCGTCCGGCGAGGCGCTGCTCGCCCCGACGGTGACCAAGCGGCTGATCACCGAGTTCTCCAAGCTGTCCGAGGCCCCGCGCCTGATGCCGACCGCGCACGGGGCGTACGGGGAGCTGACCGAGCGGGAGACGGAGGTGCTGGTGCTGATCGCGCAGGGCCTGTCGAACTCCGAGATCGCCGGACGGCTGGTGGTCGCCGAGTCCACGATCAAGACCCACGTCAGCCGCATCCTGGTGAAACTGGGCCTGCGGGACCGCACCCAGGCGGCGGTCTTCGCGTACGAGGCGCGGCTGGTCACCCCCGGCTGACCCTGGTCAGGGGGCGGGGCGCCGGGCTACCGTCCGTCCATGGCAGCCCTTGACGCCCTCGCGTTCGACCCGTGGGACCCCGCGTTCGTCGCCGACCCGTATCCCGCCTACGCCGAGCTGCGGGACCAGGGCCGGGTGCGGTACTTCGAGCCCACGGACCAGTGGCTGGTCGCGCACCACGCGGACGTCTCGGCGCTGCTGCGTGACCGGCGCCTGGGACGGACGTACCAGCACCGCTTCACGCATGAGGAGTTCGGCCGCACCGCCCCGCCGCCGGAGCACGAGCCGTTCCACACCCTCAACGACCACGGCATGCTCGACCTCGAACCGCCGGACCACACCCGCATCCGCCGCCTGGTGTCGAAGGCGTTCACCCCGCGCACCGTGGAGCGCCTCAGGCCGTACGTCACGCGTCTCGCGGACGACCTGGTCTCCGCACTGGTCGACGCGGGCGGCGGCGACCTCCTGAAGGACGTCGCCGAGCCGCTGCCGGTCGCGGTGATCGCCGAGATGCTCGGCATCCCGGAGTCCGACCGGGCACCCCTGCGGCCCTGGTCGGCGGACATCTGCGGCATGTACGAGCTGAACCCGCCGGAGGAGACGGCGGCGAGGGCGGTCCGGGCGTCGGTCGAGTTCTCCGACTACCTGCGCGGCCTGATCGCCGAACGCCGCAAGAACCCCGGCGACGACCTGATCTCCGGTCTGATCGCCGCCCACGACGAGGGCGACCGGCTCACCGAGCAGGAGATGATCTCCACCTGCGTCCTGCTGCTCAACGCGGGCCACGAGGCCACCGTGAACTCCACGGTCAACGGCTGGTGGGCGCTGTTCCGCCACCCCGACCAGCTCGCCGCCCTGCGCGCGGACCACTCCCTGGTCCCCACGGCGGTCGAGGAGCTGATGCGCTACGACACCCCGCTCCAGCTCTTCGAACGCTGGGTCCTCGACGAGATCGAGATCGACGGCCGGGTGATCCCGAGGGGCGCGGAGATCGCGATGCTCTTCGGCTCCGCCAACCACGACCCGGCGGTCTTCACCGACCCGTCCCGCCTGGACCTCACCCGCCGCGACAACCCGCACATCTCCTTCAGCGCCGGCATCCACTACTGCATCGGCGCCCCCCTGGCCCGTATCGAGCTGGCGGCGTCGATGACGGCCCTGCTGGAGAAGGCGCCGACGCTGCGGCTCGCGGCGGAGCCGCAGCGGAAGCCGAACTTCGTGATCAGGGGGCTGGAGGGGCTGGCCGTGGAAGTGGGTCGGTGATCACTCGTTCGGATGATCACCGGCCGACTTCCGGCGAGGGGCGTGGATGGCTCGTCAAGCTGGTGTCCGCCTGCGGAGGGAGGCACCATGACAGTTATGGCAGAACGCGCGTCATCCCAGTTGTCGGTGGACATGTTCGAGCGGATCGCCGAGTTCGCCGAGCGTGAGGACGAGACCGTCAGGTTCGAGTTCATCAACGGACGGATCGGGCTCAGGAAAGTGACCAACGGCAATCACGGCGCGATCATCATGTGGCTGATCCGTCAGTGCATGCGGGCCAGGCCCGAACTCGATCTCAGCCCGGTGCAGGGGCTGAAGGTGGAGTCCTACCGCAAGGGCCGGGCCCTTCCGGACGCGGTACTCGCCCCCGTCGCCCACTTCGCCGGACAGGGGGACTGGGCGGACATCGAGGGCGTGCTGATGACCGTGGAGGTCACGTCCTTCGACTCGGACACGCACGCTCGCGACCGTGTGGAGAAGCCCCAGGCCTACGCCGAAGCCGGGATCCCCGTCTATCTGCTGATCGACCGCGACCGTCGCTCGATTCTTGTGCACAGCGACCCGCACCCAGTGGCCGGCTACCGGAACATCCAGAAGCGCCAGCTGGGCGACAGGGTCGTGCTTCCCGAGCCCGTCGGTATCGAATTCGACGCCGAGGAGCTCAAGCCGTACATGGACTGACGACCCCGGTCACGCCGTCATGTCCCTCCGCCGCAACCCGGCCAGCCCCGCCGCCACAAGTGTCACCGCGAGCGCCGTGAGGACCAGCACCGGCGCCCACGCCATCCCCCCGCCCGGCAGCTTCGGCAGATGACCGAAGGGCGACAGGTCCAGCACCGCCTGCGGTACGTCCAGCGCCGGGCCGACCCAGCCGATCAGCAGCACCGCGCCGGCCACCCCCCACGCGGCCGTCGCCGCCCCGGGCACCAGCCCGTACAGCAGCACCGCGACCCCGCCGATCACCCACACCGCCGGGACCTGCACCAGACACGCGCCGAGGACCGCCCCCGCCCGCTCGCCGTGACCGAGCGCGAGCCCCGCCCCCGCGAGCAGCATCAGCAGCACCGACCCGCCGAACGCCACCACCAGGTGACCGGCCGCCCAGCGCAGCCGCCCGACCGCCCCCGCGAGCACCGGCTCCGCCCGCCCCGAGGTCTCCTCGCCGTGCAGCCGCAGCACCGACGCCACGATGTACAGGGCGGCCACCAGGCCCAGCATTCCGGCCATCGCCGCGAGGAACGCGTCCGTCAGCCCCGACTGCCCGCCCATCCGCCGGAAGATCTCCCGGGCGCCCTCGTTGTCACCGACCAGCTCGGCCGCCCCGTCCGCCATCCCGCCGTACACCAGCCCCGCCAGCAGGAACCCGATGCTCCAGCCGAGCACACCGCCCCGCTGCAGCCGCCACGCCAGCGCCCCCGCACCGTCCAGCCGCCCGGTGGCCGGTCCCGGACGGCTCGGCAGGAAGCTCATGCCGAGGTCCCGGCGGCCGGCGAGCGCGTACGCCACCGCCCCCTGCACCAGCGCCGCGCCCGCGAACAGCCCCAGCACCCACCACCGTTCACCGGCGAACGCCCGCAGGTTCGTCAGCCAGCCGAGCGGGGACGCCCAGGTCAGCGGCGACGAGCCGTCGTCGGTCGCCGAGTCGCCGGCCGCCCGCAGCACGAACGCCGCGCCCAGCACCGCCGCCGTCAGCCCCCGGGCGAGCCGCGCGCTCTCCGTCAGCTGGGCCACGATCGCCGCCGTCGTCGCGAAGACCATGCCCACGCCCGCGATCCCGAGCCCGAACGCCGCCGCTCCCGCCGCACCCTGACCGGCCAGCCCCGCCGTCACCAGCAGCGCCAGCACCCCGTTCGCGACGGCCGCCGCGAGCAGCGCCGCCGTCAGCGACGCCCTGCGGCCCACCATCCCGGACGCCACCATCTCCTGACGCCCGCTCTCCTCCTCGTCGCGGGTGTGCCGTACGACGACCAGCAGACCGGCCACGGCGGCCAGCGCCCCCGCGTACACCCCGGCCCGCCAGGCGGTCAGCGCGCCGAGGGAGTCGCCGAGGACGGGGCCGACCATCGCGCGCAGGGAGGAGCTGCCGGCCATCTGGCCGATGAGGTCGGCGCGTTCGGCCGGGGTGGCGTACAGGCCCTTGAGCGTGCTCGGCATGGACAGCACCATCAGGGCGTTCACCCCGACCCAGAGCGGGATCATCACCCGGTCCCGGCGCAGCGCGAAGCGCAGCAGGACGCCGGTGCCGGCGAGCTGTCGTGCGCTCGCGGGCCGTACGGCGAAGGCGGTGGCGCTCATCGGGCGGTCACCTCGTCCTGGTAGTGCCGCAGGAAGAGTTCCTCCAGCGTCGGCGGGGTGGACGTCAGCGAGCGCACGCCCGACTCGCTCAGCGAGCGCAGCACCGCGTCCAGCTTGTCGGTGTCGACCTGGAGGCGGACCCGGCGCCCCCGCACGTCGAGGTCGTGCACGCCGGGCAGCGCGGCGAGGCCGTTGGGCGGGCCGGCGAGTTCGGCGCTCACGCTCGTCCGGGTCAGATGCCGCAGCTCGGCGAGCGAACCGCTCTCCACCGTGACCCCCTTGCGGATGATGCTGACCCGGTCGCACAGCTCCTCCACCTCGCTGAGGATGTGCGAGGACAGCAGCACGGTCCGCCCGCGCTCCCGCTCCTCGGCGACACAGCGCTGGAAGACCTCCTCCATCAGCGGGTCCAGGCCGGACGTCGGCTCGTCGAGGATCAGCAGGTCGACGTCGGAGGCGAACGCCGCCACCAGGGCGACCTTCTGCCGGTTGCCCTTGGAGTACGTGCGGCCCTTCTTCGTCGGGTCCAGCTCGAACCGCTCGGTCAGCTCGGCGCGGCGGTGCGGGTCCAGGCCGCCGCGCAGCCTGCCGTACAGGTCGATGACCTCGCCCCCGGAGAGGTTGCGCCACAGCGTCACGTCACCGGGGACGTAGGCGATCCGGCGGTGGATCTCCACGGCGTCCGTCCACGGGTCCCGGCCGAGCACCTGGGCGGCACCGGAGTCGGCGCGCAGCAGGCCGAGCAGGACGCGGATGGTGGTGGACTTCCCGGAGCCGTTGGGGCCGAGGAAGCCGTGGACCTCGCCGGTCTCGACGCTCAGGTCGAGACCGTCCAGTGCGTGGGTCCGGCCGAACGACTTGTGCAGTCCGGACACGGTGATGGCCTTCGTCATGCTCCGGAACGTACGCTTCTTTTAGAAATTTGTGAAGTTAAGGAAGCGTATAAATCGACGGCTAGACTTGATTCATGGCATCCACGGCGCCTGAGCAGGGGAGATGATCGGATCATGGCGGAACCGAGTGGCGCGGCCCGGGATCCGGAGGCGGTCTCACGGTTCGTCGAGCACTTCGCGGCGCAGCTGGTCGAGGCCGGGATGCAGCGCATGCCCGCCCGCGTCTTCGGGGCCCTGCTCGCGTCCGACGCCGGGGCCCTGACCTCCGCCGAACTGGGTGAACAGCTCCAGATCTCACCGGCCGCGGTCTCCGGCGCGGTGCGCTACCTGTCCCAGGTCCACATGGTGTCCCGCGAGCGCGAGCCGGGCTCCCGCCGGGAGCGGTACCGGGTCCACGGCGACCAGTGGTACGAGGCGCTCACCAACCGCGAGGCCGTCATCAAGCGCTGGGAGGACGCGCTGCGGGACGGCGTCACCAGCCTGGGTGCGGACACCCCGGCGGGGCGGCGGCTGGAGGAGACGCTGGCCTTCTTCGAGTTCGTGGAGAAGGAGGTCGAGGCGATGATGGGGCGCTGGCGGGTGCACCGGGAGGAGCGGTTCGGAGAGCGGCCGCAGAAGCGTAACTGATCGGATACTCTGAGTGGTGGCTGGTCCGCTTCCAGGGGAGGGCGCATCATGACAGTCATGGCTGAGCGACCGACGATAAACGGCACCGAGCCCAACAGCTTCGAGGGCCTGCTGAGGACACTCGACGAACTGGACGTGCCCGACGGCTACAAGGCCGAGATCATCAGGGGGAACATCGTCGTGTCGCCGTGGTCGAAGGCGTTCTACCTCGATGTCATGGAGCTGGTGTGTGAGCAGCTTCGGCCATACCTCCCTGAGGAGCACCGGATCAGTTACGGTCCTTTCCTGTACGTGTTTCCAGGCGTGGAGCGCGCGTACGGGCCCGACATCCACGTGGCGCATCGAGGTGTCAGCCGGAGTACCAGCAATCACCTGGACGGGGAAGCTCTCTCCTTCGTCGCCGAACTGACCTCGTCCTCCACCCGGAACGACGACCTGACCGACAAGGTCGAGACCTACGGAAAGGCGGGCGTCCCCATCTATCTCCTCCTCGACATGCAGGAGGAACAGGCCACGGTCTTCTCGATGCCCTCCGCCAAGGGCTACGAGGCCCGCTGCTCCAAGCCGTTCGGTGAGAAGCTGCCCATTCCGGCGCCATTCGGCTGCGTCCTGGACACCACCGAGTTCAAGGCCCCTGAAGCGTCCGCTACCCCACCGGCACCGTAAGCCCCCACGCCCCCTCCCGCACCACCCACGTCCGCGTCCGCACCGGTCCCGACACCGCCGCGTCCGCGCGATAGCGGAAGTGCGCGCCCGACACGGTCACCGTCCGCCCCTCGGCCGACAGCGGGGACGCCTCCGCCCCCACCGACGCCGGACGCACCTCCACCCGCGCCGCCCCGGAGACGCCGGGCACCACCGAGACGCCCTCCACCGGCTGCCCCAGATCGACGAGCGTCTCCCCGTCGACCTCCACCCGCAGCCGCGCCGGCCCCGCCCCGGGGGCGGAGACGACCCCGGACGGCCGCGCCGGCACCAGGGTCCGCACCAGCGACCGGCACGTCCGCAGCCACGGGCGCCCCGCCCCGCCGTCCGCCTCCCGCACCCGTGCCGTGCCGCCGAGCGGCGGGATCCGCAGCGCGCCGAGCACCACCCCGTCGCTGTCGTCCACCAGCAGGTCCATCCGCCGCTCCGCCCCGTCCAGTACCGCCCGCGCCGCCGCCACCGCGCCCGCCGGCACCCCCAGCGACCGGGCGAGGGAGACCGCGCCCCCCACCGGCACCAGGGACAGGGCGCAGTCGGCCAGCTCCCGCCGCCGGTGCAGCAGCGTCACCGCCCGCACCAGGGCCCGGTCGTCGCCCACCACCACCGGCCGCCGCGACCCACGCCGCGCCAGCGCCCGCGCGAACTCCTCCGGACCGTCCGGCAGGCACACCTTCGTGCCCGCCGCACCCGCGCTGAGTACGTCCTTCGCGATCCGCACGGACTCGCCGTCCGCCCGTCGGGCGACCGGGTCGATGACCACCAGGAGCTGATCGGACGTCGCGGAGAAGGTCCTGGAAGTCGCCACCTCGGCCATGCCTCGCTTCCTCGGGTAGCATCTTTGTGCAAGAGCCCCTTGCGCTATTGCGCCAGGGGCTTCGTCTATTCCGGGGCATCCGGTCCGACGGTGGCGGCCAACGACGGTCGCGGTGTACGTGGCGGAAACCCACCGCATACGCCCTCGACCATGGACATGCCCCGCCCGGAAGGGGTGTACGCGCGTGCCCGCACTTGTGCTGCTCGGTGCTCAGTGGGGTGACGAAGGCAAGGGAAAGGCGACGGACCTGCTCGGTGGTTCCGTCGACTATGTGGTGCGCTACCAGGGCGGCAACAACGCCGGCCACACGGTAGTCGTGGGTGACCAGAAGTACGCCCTCCACCTGCTCCCTTCCGGAATCCTGTCTCCCGGCTGCACGCCGGTCATCGGCAACGGCGTCGTCGTCGACCCGTCGGTCCTGCTCTCCGAGCTGAGCGGTCTGAACGAGCGCGGCGTCGACACGTCGAAGCTCCTGATCAGCGGAAACGCTCACATCATCACGCCGTACAACGTGACGGTGGACAAGGTGACCGAGCGCTTCCTCGGCAAGCGCAAGATCGGCACCACGGGCCGGGGCATCGGCCCGACCTACGCCGACAAGATCAACCGTGTCGGTATCCGCGTCCAGGACCTGTACGACGAGTCGATCCTCACCCAGAAGGTCGAAGCGGCCCTCGACGCCAAGAACCAGATGCTCACCAAGCTCTACAACCGGCGCGCGATCGCCGTGGAGCAGGTGGTCGAGGAGCTGCTCGGCTACGCCGACAAGCTCGCCCCGTACGTCGCCGACACGGTGCTGGTGCTCAACGAGGCGCTGGAGCAGGACAAGGTGGTCCTCTTCGAGGGCGGCCAGGGCACGCTCCTCGACATCGACCACGGCACGTACCCCTTCGTCACCTCCTCCAACCCGACCGCGGGCGGTGCCTGCACGGGCTCGGGCGTGGGCCCGACGAAGATCAGCCGGGTCATCGGCATCCTCAAGGCGTACACCACCCGCGTCGGCGCCGGACCGTTCCCGACGGAGCTGTTCGACGAGGACGGCGAGGCGCTGCGCCGCATCGGCGGCGAACGCGGTGTCACCACCGGCCGCGACCGGCGCTGCGGCTGGTTCGACGCGGTGATCGCCCGCTACGCCACCCGCGTCAACGGCCTCACCGACTTCTTCCTCACCAAGCTCGACGTCCTCACCGGCTGGGAGCAGATCCCGGTCTGTGTGGCCTACGAGATCGACGGCAAGCGGGTCGAGGAGCTGCCGTACTCGCAGACGGACTTCCACCACGCGAAGCCGGTCTACGAGATGCTGCCGGGCTGGTCCGAGGACATCAGCAAGGCGAAGTCGTTCTCCGACCTGCCGAAGAACGCCCAGGCGTACGTCAAGGCCCTGGAGGAGATGTCCGGCGCCCCGATCTCCGCGATCGGCGTGGGCCCGGGCCGCGACGAGACGATCGAGATCAACTCGTTCCTGTAGGAGCACCCGTTCCGGCCGGCCACCGGCGTTCCTCGACGAGGGCGCCGGTGGCTTCGTCGTCACGGGCATATCCTGACATTCAGTGCGTGCATCGACCGGAAGAGCCGGAAGAGGGTGAGTGCGATGCGCGTGATGCTCAAGGCGACACTGGACACCGAGAAGGCGAACGAGCTGCTCCGCGGCGGGAAGATGGCCGAGGAGGTCAAGGGGATCCTCGACCGGTTGCGGCCGGAGGCGGCCTACTTCGGTCCGCTCGGCGGGCGGCGGACGATGCTGCTGGTCGTCCACATGCAGGACAGCTCGGAGGTGCCCCCGGTGGGCGAACCGTTCTTCACCCACCTGAACGCCCAGGTGGAGATGTGCCCCGTCATGAACGCGGAGGACCTCCAGAAGGGGCTCTCCCAGCTGGGCTGATCCCTGCCGTCAGCTGAACACGATCATCGACCCCTGCGCCAGGCTCCGGGTCGCCGCCGCGTGCAGGCCCAGCCAGACGTGGCGTTCGCGGGCGAAGGGGCTGGGGTCGTACGGGGCGGGAACGGCCGGCTCCTCCAACTCGGTCGGCCCGTGCGGGGGTTCGGGAGCGGCCGGGGGGTTCGCCGGGTCGATGCCGATGGCCGGGGCGACCAGCTCCAGCTCCCGCAGCAGCGCGTGGGAGGAGCCCAGGGGGCCGCCGCCCGCGAGGAGTTCGTCGTTGGCGAGGGGGTGCGGGAAGTCGACGGGAACGTACGCGCCCGCGTGGTCGTAGTGCCAGACCAGGTGGGACTGCTGGGCCGTCGTCTCGAACATCTCCAGCAACTGCTCGTAGTCGCCGCCCAGTTCGTCCACCGGGGTGACCGGCAGCCCGCACACCTGGAGCAGATGCACCCGCCGCAGGAAGTGCAGCGCGTCGTAGTCGAAACCCGCGACCGGGGCCACCTCACCGGTCAGTCCCGGCATGTACTGGTACACCGGCACCGGCGGCAGGCCGGACTCGGCGAGCACCGCGTTGTACTGCGCGAGTTCCTCGGCGAACGGGTTGTCGGGCGTGTGGCACAACACGTCGACGAGCGGTACCAGCCACAGGTCACAGGCCAAAAGAGGGCTCCTCACACAGCACGGTCGTCGGGATGGTCGTCGTGGTCAGGGAAGCGTATCGGCGCCCGGCGCGGGCCGCTCCCCCCGTGCCGGTCCTTGTGAGGGTCCCTTACCCATCCCACCGCCCGTCAGCCCCTCCACGAGGGAGAGCGCGTGCGCGTTGTACGACGCGACGATCGCGCGGGCCGCATCGGTGTCACGGTGCGACAACGCGTCGACCAGATCGGTGTGCGCGGCCCACAGGCGCCCGCGCAGATCGGGCAGCAGCCGCAGCTGCTGCACCACACACACCCAGGTCTGCACGCGCAGCCGGTGCAGGAAGTCGGTGAGGTACGGGTTGCCGAACACGGACCCGAGTTCGCGCCAGAAGCGCAGGTCGTAGCCGATCAGCACGGTGACCTCCCCGGCGAGGGCCGCGCGCTGCGCCTCCTCGCCGCGCCTGCGCACCCCGGCGAGGGCGGCGGCGACCCGGGGCTCGTCCGGCCGGAGATGGACCAGGTGGCCGTCGGTGAGCGCGCGGAACATCCCGTCGATGACCAGGGTGCGGGCCTCGAGCATGCCCCGGAAGTCGTCGGCGGAGTACTCGTGCACCCGGAAGCCCCGGTGCTGGTCGGCGTCGAGCAGCCCCTGCGCCGACAGGTCGACCAGCGCCTCCCGGACGGGGGTCGCGGACACGCCGTACTGGTCGGCGATCTCCTTGACGGTGAACTCCTGCCCCGGCTGGAGCCGCCCGGCCAGCACCTCGTCACGGAGCGCGTCCGCGATCTGCTGCCGCAGGGTGCTGCGGGTCACGGCACCGCCGCCGCTGAAGCCGGGCATGGTCGGGGCGTCTCCCTCGTCGCGTTCGAGTGACGTGCACACGGATGTGTACGAGCACGCCACCTTACGCGTTCGGGCGGGCCGGAGGCGTTCGAAAAGACGCGAGGGGAGGAACCCCTCGCGCCCGTTCGCACCGGCTTCGCACCGGCCTCCCGGAGTGGTCACTCCACGTAGTCGTCCGCCACCGACAGGGCCGCGTCCAGCGCCGCGAGGCCCTCCTTCAGTTCCGCCTCGCTCGCGTTGCACGGCGGCACCACGTGCGTGCGGTTCATGTTCACGAAGGGCCAGATCCCGGCCTCCTTCGCGGCGGCGGCGAAGGCCGCCATCGGGGCGTTCGCCTCACCGGCCGCGTTGTACGGCACCAGCGGCTCGCGGGTCTCCCGGTTCCGCACCAGTTCCAGCGCCCAGAACATGCCGGTCCCGCGCACCTCGCCCACGCATGCGTGCCGTTCGGCCAGCTCCCGCAGCCCCGGCCCGACGACAGACGCGCCGAGGCCCGCCGCGTTCTCCACGACGCCCTCCTCCTCCATCACCCCGATCGTCGCGACGGCGGCGGCGCAGGCCAGCGGGTGCCCCGAGTACGTCAGGCCGCCCGGGTAGGGCCGCTTCCCGAACGTGTCGGCGATCGCCCCGGAGATCGCGACACCGCCCAGCGGCACGTACCCGGAGTTCACGCCCTTCGCGAAGGTCATCAGGTCCGGGACGACGTCGTACAGGTCCGCCGCGAACCACGTCCCGGTCCGCCCGAACCCGGCCATGACCTCGTCGAGGACGAGGACGATGCCGTACGTGTCGCAGATCTCGCGCACGCCCGCGAGATAGCCGGCGGGCGGCGGCATGATGCCCGCCGTCCCCGGGATCGTCTCCAGGACGACCGCGGCGACGGTCGACGGACCCTCGAAGGCGATCGTCGTCTCCAGGTGCTCCAGCGCCCGCGCGCACTCCTGTTCCTCGGTCTCGGCGTAGAAGCGGGAGCGGTACAGGAACGGCGCCCAGAAGTGCACGACCCCGGCCGTGCCGCTGTCGGAGGCCCAGCGGCGCGGGTCACCGGTGACGTTGACCGCCTGCTGGGTGCCGCCGTGGTACGAGCGGTACGCGGAGAGCACCTTGGGGCGGCCGGTGTGCAGCCGCGCCATGCGCAGGGCGTGCTCCACGGCGTCGGCGCCGCCGTTGGTGAAGAAGATCTTGTCCAGGTCGCCGGGGGTGCGCTCGGCGATCAGCCGCGCCGCCTCCGAGCGCGCCTCCACGGCGAACGCGGGCGCGAACGTCGTCATCCGCGCCGCCTGCTCCTGGATCGCGGCGACGACCTTCGGGTGCTGGTAGCCGATGTTGGTGTAGACGAGGCCGCTGGTGAAGTCGAGGTAGCGCCGGCCGTCGTAGTCCCAGAAGTACGACCCCTGCGCCCCGGCGACGGCGAGCGGGTCGATGAGCTCCTGCGCGGACCAGGAGTGGAACACATGCGCACGGTCGGCGGCCTTGACGGCGGCGCCGGCCTCGGGGTTCGGCTGAGGGGTCATGGGGCCGAGGGTAGGCCGGGGCCGTGGGGCCGCGACATCGGCGGCCTGTCTGCGGTGGGGGACTTTCCGCGACAGGGTGTCGACGGAAGCGATGGACAGGACACTGTCGTCATGACAAGATGCTGTCATCTGCTGGCGTACCCACAAGGGAGCGGTCATGACCCGCAAGCCCGTGCATCTCGCCCTCTACGACACCTTCGCCGACTGGGAGACCGGTCATGCCACCGCGCACCTCGCCCGCGCCGGCTACGAGGTGCGTACGGTCACCCCGGCCGGGGAGCCCGTCACCGGCATCGGCGGACTCCGCGTCCTGGCCGACCTCGCGCTCGACGAGCTGCGGCCCGAGGACAGTGCGCTGCTGATCCTCCCCGGCGCCGACCGCTGGGACGAGGGCGACGGCCTCGCCCCCTTCGCCCGTACCGCCCGTGCCTTCCTCGACGCCGGTGTACCCGTCGCCGCGATCTGCGGCGCCACCGCCGGGCTGGCCAGGGAAGGGCTGCTCGACACCCGTGCGCACACCAGCGCCGTCCCCTTCTACCTCGCCGCGACCGGCTACGCGGGCGGCGACCGGTACGTCGAGGCCGACGCGGTCACCGACGGCGGTCTCGTCACCGCGGGACCGACCGAGCCCGTCGCCTTCGCCCGCGAGATCTTCCGGCTGCTCGGCGTCCACGACGACACGGTGAACGACGCCTGGTACCGGCTGTTCCACGACTCGGACCCCGAGGCGTACGCCGTGTACGCGGAGGCCACGGCGCGGTGAGCGGGGAACACCAGGAGCTGCTCAGCCGGGGCGCGCTCGGCGCCTTCCGGCTGAACGGCCGGTTCCTCGCGGTCGCCGAGGAGCTGGCCCGGCCCGCCGGGCTCACCGCCGCCTGGTGGCAGGTGCTCGGCGCGGTCCTCGGCGAGCCGCTGCCGGTCTCCGGGATCGCCAGGGCCATGGGCATCACCCGGCAGAGCGTGCAGCGCGTCGCCGACCTGCTGGTGGAGCGCGGACTCGCCGAGTACCGGCCCAACCCGGCCCACCGCCGCGCCAAACTCCTCGCCCCCACGGAGGAGGGGTACACGGCGGTCAGCCGTATCGACCCCGGCCACGCGGCCTTCGCGGAGCGGCTGGCACAGGCGTACGGAGCGGCGTACGGGGAGGCGGAACTCGCCCGTGCGGTGGAGGCGCTGGAGCGCCTGTCCGCGGTGCTGGACACGCTCGGACCGCCTGTTACGGAACCGTAGACGTCGCCCGGCTCGCCGGGTACCGGCCCCGCATTATCCTCGGGATGTCGCTCATCGGGGGAGGCTGCGTGGCGATGGACAAACTCGGGCCCGGGGACCCGGCGGGGATCGGGGCGTACCGGCTGCTGGCCCGGCTCGGGGCCGGCGGCATGGGGCAGGTCTACCTCGCCCGCTCCGACCGGGGACGTACCGTCGCCGTCAAGCTGATCCGCCGGGAGCTGGCCCAGCAGGAGGAGTTCCGGGCGCGCTTCCGCCAGGAGGTGCACGCCGCGCGGCAGGTCGGCGGCGACTGGACGGCTCCGGTGCTCGACGCGGACACCGAGGCGCCCGTGCCGTGGGTGGCCACCGGGTATGTGGCCGGGCCCAGTCTCCAGCAGGTGGTCGGGCACGACCACGGGGCGCTGCCCGAGCGTTCGGTGCGCATCCTCGCCGCGGGTCTCGCGCACGCGCTGAAGGACATCCACGCCGCGGGGATCGTCCACCGGGACCTCAAGCCGTCCAACGTGCTCGTCACCATCGACGGTCCGCGCGTCATCGACTTCGGGATCGCGCGGGCGCTGGAGACGGTGACCGACGGCGGGCTCACCCGCACCGGCGCGCTCGTCGGCTCGCCCGGCTTCATGGCACCCGAGCAGGTGCGCGGCGACCGCATCACGCCCGCCTGCGACGTGTTCTGCCTCGGCTCGGTGCTCGCCTACGCCGCCACCGGCACGCTCCCGTTCGGCACCGCCAACAGCGGTGTGCACGCGCTGATGTTCCGCATCGCCCAGGAGGAACCCGACCTGGTCGGGGTGCCCGAGGGGATCGCCGACCTCGTACGCGACTGCCTGAAGAAGGACCCGGCGGCACGGCCCACCCTCGACCGGGTGCTGGAACGTACCGGCGCGGAGGACACCGTGGCCGGCGGCCGCTCTCGCGACCCCTGGCTGCCGGGCGCACTGGTCGCCCAGCTCGGCCGTCACGCGGTCCGCCTCCTGGACGCGGAGGATCCGCAGACCCCGACGCCTCCCGCACCGGCGGGTGCGCCTTCCGCCGCCTGGCCGCCGGTACCGGCCGCCCCCGGCACGCCGGCCGCCGGGCAGCCGGACGGCCACGCCTCCGCTCCGGCACCGGCGGCGTGGCCCCCCGCGCCCCCCGCGCCGGCCGGACCGGCCGGGTCCGGCACGCCCGCGCCGGACGCTCCCGCGGGACAGCCCGGTGCTTCCGCGGGACCGGCTGCCGGGCAGCAGGCGTCTTCCGGGGCGCATCCCGGCGCGTCCGCCGGGCAGCAGGCGTATCCCGGTGCGCCTGTTGCCGGGCAGCCGGGGTCTCCTGGACCGGGGTATCCGGGTGGGCCCGCCTCCGGGCCGGGCGGCTCCGCCGGTGCGGCCGGTCCCGCCGGGCAGCCGGCGTCTCCTGGGGCGTATCCCGGTATGCCTGCTGCTGGGCAGCCGGGGTCTCCTGGGGCGTATCCCGGTATGCCTGCTGCCCCGCCCAGCCTCCGGCGCCCGGCCCGTACGGGCATCCCCAGCAGCCCGCGTACGGCTACCCCTACAACGGGCCCGCCGTCGGTCACACCCCGTCCTACGGGCCGCCACCGTACGGTCCGGTGTCCGAGCCGCGCCGGGACAACCGTTCCACCGTGCTGCTCGTGGTGATCGCGCTGGTCGTCGCGCTCGCCGCCGGTGGCACCGTGTACGCGCTGATGAGCGGCGGCGCCGACAACCGCGCCGGCGGCGACCCCACCGCGCCCCCGTCGCCCGGCGGCGCGTCCCGGGGCTCCGCTTCCGCCACTCCCGACGAGACCCGGGGGCCCAGCGCCTCCGCCCCCGCGGACGGCACCATTCCCGCGGACTACCTGGGCAGTTGGTCCACCACCATCGACAACGCGAGCGGCGAGCACACCCGCAAGCTGACCATCCAGCAGGGCGAGGTCGGCGACACGGTCATGTCCCTCGTCGCCGACGGGCCGGCCGGCAACGGCACCTACCACTGCGTCTTCGAGGCCCGGCTCACCGCCGGCTCCGGTGACCGGCTGGAGCTCGGCCCGTCCTCCGTGACGGTCGGGCAGCCGGGCGGCGCCTGCAGCCCGGGCTCCGCCAGCGAGGTCACCCTGCTTCCCGACGGCTCCCTCCAGCGCGTGACCACCGGCAACGGCGAACAGCTCACCTACACACGGGAGTGACATCCCGTACCGCACGCGCCCGTTGAACGTTCGGCGAACTCCCGAGAACGAACACCGCCGGCCGCTTCGCACGGCCGTACGGTGACTGCCCGGTCGGACGTGCGGGCAGTGGCGGGGGCGGCACGATGGAGTGGCTGAGCGCGGAGAACCTGGTCGCCGTGGCGACGGCGATCCTCGGTGTCGTCGCCTCCGCGGTCATGGTCTGGTACGAGCGGCGGGTGCCGCGCAGCAAACGTATCGGGTACCGCGTGCAGTTGGACGTCCCGATCGGCGACGGCCAGCGGTCGAGCCGCACCAGCCGGCGGGAGGGCTGGTTCGACACGGCGGCGGGGATGACGCACGCCAGCATGGTGCTGCTGCGCATCGAGAACGACGGCTCGCAGGCCATCGGCCGCGACGACTACCAGAGCCCGGGAAGCCACGGCCTGACCGTGGAGTTCACGGAGCGCACCATCCTCGGCGTCTCGGTCACCCAGCCCTCGGAGACCAGCCACCTCCTCGAGCACTTCACCCAGGAGCGCGGCTTCGGCTACCAGGACGGCACCCTGCGCCTCCCGCGCGTCCCGCTGAACCGTGGCGCCTACTACAAGCTGCTGGTGCTGCTCTCCGGCGGGCACGTCGGCGACGGGATCCAGCTGAGCGGCGACCTCAGCGAGGGCGACGTGCACCGCAACCGCAGTGCCACCCCGGACGACAAGGCCCCGCTGTTCAGCCGTGCGGCACGGCTGATCACCATCACGCTCACGCTGTGCGTGGTGGCCCTGGCGGTGATCGTCGTCGCCCAGGACGACAGCCCGCCCCCGATCGGCTGCAGGAGCGGCACCCTGACCCTCACCGGATCGACGGCGTTCGCGCCGGTGCTGCGGGAGGTCGCGGAGAAGTACGAGCGGGACTGCGCGGACGAGGAACCGCGCATCGAGGTGGACCCGCACGGGTCGACGGCCGGGATACGGGATCTGGCGGCGGCCGGAGCGGAGGCGGGGGACGGCTCTCCGCCGCTGGTGGTCCTGTCGGACGGCCCCAAGCCGGGCGGACTGTCCGAACTGCGCGGGAACCAGGTGGCGGTGTCGGTGTTCGCGCTGGTGGTGAATGACGCCGTGGGGCTGCGGAACCTGCCGACGGAGGACGTACGACGTCTTTACCGGGGCGAGATCACGAACTGGAGTGAGCTCGACGGCCCGGACCTGCCGGTCCACCTCGTCAGCCGGGACGCCAACTCCGGTACGAGACAGGTCTTCCAGCGCCGCGTGCTGGGCCGGGGCGAGATCGCCCACTCCTCCGTCGACTGCGTGCACAAGGACGACCCGGCCGCTCCCGTCGTCCGCTGCGAACTCGACTCCACCGAACAGGTGCTGGAGACCGTCGCGGACATCCCCGGTGCGATCGGCTACAGCGAACAGGCCCGCGCCTCACGGGCGAAGGGACTGCACCGGCTGAACCTCGACGGAGAGGTCCCGTCCGTCGACGCCATCGAGCACGGGACGAGCTCCTACCCGTACCGGGAGATCGAGTACGCCTACACCTACGGGCAGCCGCCGGCGAACTCACTGGCGTCGGGTTTCCTGGCGTACCTCACGCGCGGCGTCGGCCAGGAAGTGATCCGCACCCATGGTCATCTGCCGTGCTGGACCCCGGAGGGGATGGGACTGTGCGCACGGGGCACGCCGTGACGTGCCGGTTCAGCGTGGTTCGGGCGGGCGCTGCCGCGGCATGTTGGGGCGGGCCGGCCCCTGCGGGGACGGGAAGCGGCCGTGCGGGAGGGAGCTCTCCGGGCGTCCCGCGCCCGCCACCGCCGTCTGGATGCCCAGCGGCGCGCCACCCGTGCGGAACTCCACCATCCAGTCGGCCGTCTCGACCCGCACCAGCTCGGTGACGTCCTCCGAGAACCGCCGCAGCACCGACAGGCACCGCTCGGCCGCCTCGCTCGCCGTGCCGTCCGCCGGACCGAGCACCTCGCGCACGCACTCCGACGCCCAGTCGAACTGGAACGCCTGCAACCGTCGCTGTACGGCCTGCGCGGTCGCCACGTCCCGCATCCAGCCGGACGTCATCCCGAAGAACCGGTCCCCGGCCACACAGGCCACCCCGAGCAGCAGCGCGAGATAACCCCAGGGCGCGGACCCGTCGGCCACCCCGGTCAGGTCGAGCAGCGGCAGCGCGGCCCCGGTCAGCGCGCCCACGGCCGTCCCGGCCCGCAGCGCCCACGCGCACCGCCGCTTCCACACCCGGTCCGCGAGGTACCAGGTGGCGGTGTCCAGCGCGCCGCGCTCCACCCACCGGTACAGCTCGTCCAGCCGGGCCGCCGGCTCGCCCCAGTCCCCGAGCGGGAACTCCCGCCCCTCCAGGTCGTCCGGCCGGGACCCGGCCGCCCCTTCGCCCCACCCGTCCTGAGGCCGACCCTCGGGCTGCATCTCCGGCTGACCCACCCGGTATCTCCCTACTGAACTGACCCCTGCTGATTCCGCGTAACCGTCCGTCCATGAAGTGTGACGCCAGGTGCTCGCGCGCCTGACCCTTCCTACCGCCCAATGGGTGGCGGCGCCGGGGGTTCGGGCTCTTTGTCGCCCGGAAGATGGGCGTGATCAGGTATAGGGCCCCGCCGTGACTCACTCGAAAGAGTGCTGGGGCAACGGCTCCCGCGACCACGTAGGCTCGTGCCGAACGGTAAAACCCTTACCGACGGACCGACCAAGGAGCCGAATCGTGATCCCCGGTGGCGGCCAGCCGAACATGCAGCAGTTGCTCCAGCAGGCCCAGAAGATGCAGCAGGATCTGGCCCGGGCCCAGGAGGAGCTGGCGAGGACCGAGGTCGACGGGCAGTCGGGAGGCGGTCTGGTGAAGGCCACCGTCACCGGCTCCGGCGAGCTGCGCGGCCTCGTGATCGATCCGAAGGCGGTGGATCCGGAGGACACCGAGACCCTCGCGGACCTGATCGTCGCGGCGGTCCAGGCGGCCAACGAGAACGCCCAGGCCCTCCAGCAGCAGAAGCTCGGCCCGCTGGCCCAGGGGCTGGGCGGCGGCGGCCTCCCCGGCCTCCCCTTCTGACCCCTCGACCCCCTCGAACCTTTCGAAGACGGCCCGCGGGCCTCTACCGTACGTACTGAAGGAACACCAGGAAGGGACGGCAGTCCGTTGTACGAAGGCGTGGTCCAGGACCTCATCGACGAACTGGGGCGGCTGCCCGGCGTCGGTCCCAAGAGCGCGCAGCGGATCGCCTTCCACATCCTCCAGGCGGAACCGACGGACGTACGGCGTCTGGCGCACGCGCTGATGGAGGTCAAGGCGAAGGTCCGCTTCTGCGCGACCTGTGGGAACGTCGCGCAGGAGGAGCAGTGCAACATCTGCCGCGACACCCGCCGCGACCCGGCTGTCATCTGCGTCGTGGAGGAGCCGAAGGACGTCGTGGCGATCGAGCGCACCCGTGAGTTCCGGGGGCGCTACCACGTCCTCGGCGGCGCGATCAGCCCCATCGACGGGGTGGGTCCGGACGACTTGCGGATACGAGAACTTCTCGCGCGGTTGGCCGACGGTACGGTCACGGAGCTGATCCTGGCCACGGACCCGAATCTGGAAGGCGAGGCCACGGCGACGTACCTCGCCCGCATGATCAAGCCCATGGGCCTGAAGGTCACCCGCCTGGCCAGCGGCCTCCCGGTGGGTGGCGACCTGGAATACGCGGACGAGGTGACCCTCGGCCGCGCCTTCGAGGGGAGACGACTCCTAGATGTCTGACGCCACGCTGCACGCGACGCACCAGAACCCCGACGACTTCGCCGTCCAGATCGCCGACCAGATCGAGAGCTTCCTGGTCGCCGTCACGGAGGTCGCGAAGGGCGACGAGCCGGACTCGGCGGTCCCCTTCCTCCTCCTGGAGGTCTCCCAGCTCCTCCTGGCCGGCGGCCGTCTGGGCGCGCACGAGGACATCGTCCCCGAGGAGCGCTACGAGCCCGACATGGGTCCGGAGGCCGACGTGGACGAGCTCCGTGAGAACCTCGCCTGCATGCTGGAGCCGGTCGACGTCTACTCGGAGGTCTTCGACCCCTACGAGCCCCGCAAGGCCCCGGTCCCGGCCCGTATCTCCGACGATCTCACCGACGTCATCACCGACCTCCGCCACGGCATGGCCCACTACAAGGCCGGCCGCACCACGGAGGCCCTGTGGTGGTGGCAGTTCTCCTACTTCTCCAACTGGGGCACGACGGCGTCCGCGACCCTGCGCGCGTTGCAGTCGGTCGTCGCCCACGTCCGCCTGAACCAGCCCCTCGCGGAACTCGACGGCCTCGACACCGACCAGGGCATGGGCGACGACACCCTGGAGTTCGAGGCGGGCAAGGTCATGGCCGAGGAGATCGGTACCCCGCTGGGCGTGCGACCGGGTATGTGAGGAAAAAGCGTGAGCACAGGGCAGGCGATTGTCCCTTGGATGCTCAGATGAGCGCCCAAGGGACAGTGTCGACCGGTGTGCTCTCGCTTTTCGGGATGAGTGTGTCCCTGCCGGTGTCCGCCGCATGAGCGGCAGCGTGTACGTGGGCAACGCGGGCAAGGACGCGGCGCTGGACCGGGGCTGGCTCCTGGGGCACTTCAAGGACGCCGGAGACCCCCGCCACAGCGAGGCGGTGGAGATCAAGTGGGGCGTCCACCCGCGTGGCGACGAGCGGGCGCGGTGGGTGGAAGGTGAGGAGCGCACCGCTCTCCTGGTCCTCATCAGCGGCCGTTTCCGGGTCGAACTCCCCGGCCGTAGCGTCCTTCTGGAGAAGCAGGGCGACTACGTCGTGTGGGGACGGGGAGTCGACCACTCGTGGTGCGCGGAGGAGGAGTCGGTGGTACTGACCGTCCGGTGGCCGTCCGTACCCGGATATGCGGTGGCGGAGGACGCGGAGGACGGGGAGACCCGATGAGCCGGTACAGCGGTTGGACAGACGTCAAGAACCGGATCCGGGAGAGCCGGCCCGGGGTCCCCGACGCCGAGTGAGGAGCGGCGCCTGCGTCGAGGTCGCCCGCTGCGGCGCCGTCCACGTCCGCGACTCCAGGACCGCCCCCTCGGGCCCCGCACCCGGTATCGCCGCGCCCCGTATCGCCGCACCCGCCTGGGCGGCGTTCATTTCCGCAGGTCGGCCCGGAGCTTGATTCCCGGGACCCGAGCTCTTCCCCCGGGTTTTCCTGGTTTTCTATTTGGTTGAAATACCCAACCAACCAGGTCTGAACGTGAGTTGAGCCGGCGTACCTCGTGAGAGTGACGTTCCGTGATCGGCTTGCGTCGCTGCGTGAAAGCGTCCTGGGTTCGCGGCAAACGACCAGCGAATGAGTCGGCCCCGGCGGTGCACCAACACCGGTCCGAGGCCTGACCGACGCATCGAATCGAGACCCTTCGATGGTGGCTTACGTCAACCTTGGCCCCGCCCTCCCCTCCCCGTCCCACCCCATGGCCAATACGGGGTACGGAAAGCGCCCCGCAGGTGACGAAGACCCGCACGCCGACCCGGACTTCACACACCTGCTCCCGCGTGACGCCGAGATCGCCGTCTTCGTCGACCACCTCGAAGAGGGGCACGCGATGGGCCACAAGGCCATCGCCGCCGCGCAGCAGGTGAACAAGCCGTTCGGTGCCGTGATCGACCTCCCCGACCCCGTGAACATCACCCTCGACACCGAACCCCTCAAGGACCTCGCCGACTGAGTCCGTGTGTGACGCGGGTCGCTTTTCCGAGTGGTCTGCGGCGGGATGGGGCATGAGCCCCCTGCACGGGCGCCGGGGAGTCTCACCATGCGATATCGCGGAGGGGTTTTTCGGGCGCTCGATAGACTGAGCCGACCGCAGCGCACACCCATGTGGGCGGACTGTGGAAAACGACGGACTGAGCGAGGAGCGCACGTGGGCCTTGTCGTGCAGAAGTACGGAGGCTCCTCCGTAGCCGATGCCGAGGGCATCAAGCGCGTCGCCAAGAGGATCGTGGAAGCCAAGAAGAACGGCCACCAGGTGGTCGCCGTGGTTTCCGCGATGGGCGACACGACGGACGAGCTGATCGATCTCGCCGAGCAGGTTTCCCCGATCCCTGCCGGGCGCGAGCTCGACATGCTGCTGACCGCCGGAGAGCGGATCTCCATGGCCCTGCTGGCCATGGCGATCAAAAACCTGGGCCACAACGCCCAGAGCTTCACCGGCAGCCAGGCGGGTGTCATCACCGACTCGGTCCACAACAAAGCCCGCATCATCGATGTCACGCCGGGCCGGATCAAGGCCTCGGTGGACGAGGGCAACATCGCCATCGTCGCCGGTTTCCAGGGCGTCAGCCAGGACACCAAGGACATCACCACGCTCGGCCGCGGCGGCTCCGACACCACCGCCGTCGCCCTCGCCGCCGCGCTCGAAGCCGAGGTGTGCGAGATCTACACGGACGTCGACGGTGTGTTCACCGCCGACCCGCGCGTGGTGAAGAAGGCCCGGAAGATCGACTGGATCGCGTTCGAGGACATGCTCGAACTCGCGGCCTCCGGTTCCAAGGTGCTGCTCCACCGCTGCGTGGAGTACGCCCGCCGGTACGACATCCCGATCCACGTCCGCTCGTCCTTCAGCGGACTGCAGGGCACGTGGGTCAGCAGTGAGCCGATGAAGCAAGGGGACAAGCAGGTGGAGCAGGCTCTCATCTCCGGTGTCGCGCACGACACCTCCGAGGCCAAGGTCACGGTCGTCGGCGTGCCGGACAAGCCCGGCGAGGCCGCCTCGATCTTCCGCACGATCGCCGATGCCGAGATCAACATCGACATGGTCGTGCAGAACGTGTCCGCCGCGTCCACGGGCCTGACGGACATCTCCTTCACCCTGCCGAAGACCGAGGGCCGCAAGGCCATCGACGCGCTGGAGAAGAACAAGGGCACCATCGGCTTCGCCTCCCTGCGCTACGACGACCAGATCGGCAAGATCTCCCTGGTCGGCGCGGGGATGAAGACCAACCCGGGTGTCACCGCCGACTTCTTCACCGCGCTCAGCGACGCCGGTGTGAACATCGAACTCATCTCGACCTCCGAGATCCGCATCTCGGTCGTCACCCGCAAGGACGACGTGCCCGAGGCCGTCCGTGCCGTGCACTCCGCCTTCGGCCTGGACTCCGACAGCGACGAGGCCGTGGTCTACGGAGGCACCGGCCGCTGATGGCCAGGACCGAGGGACCCGGACGTTCCGGGCGGCCGACGCTCGCGGTCGTGGGAGCGACCGGGGCCGTCGGCACGGTCATGCTCCAGATCCTGTCCCAGCGGGCGGACGTCTGGGGTGAGATCAGGCTCATCGCCTCCCCGCGCTCGGCCGGTCGCAAGCTGGCCGTGCGCGGCGAAGAGGTCGAGGTCGTGGCGCTCACCGAGGAGGCCTTCGACGGGGTCGACGTCGCGATGTTCGACGTCCCCGACGAGGTCGCCGAGCGGTGGGCGCCCGTCGCCGCCGCGCGGGGCGCGGTGGTGGTCGACAACTCGGGCGCGTTCCGGATGGACCCGGACGTGCCGCTCGTCGTCCCCGAGGTCAACCCGCACGCCGTGCGGAGGCGTCCGCGCGGGATCGTCGCCAACCCGAACTGCACCACCCTGTCGATGATCGTCGCACTGGGCGCGCTGCACGCCGAGTTCGGGCTGCGCGAGCTGGTGGTCTCCTCGTACCAGGCGGTCAGCGGCGCCGGACACGCGGGCGTGCGCACCCTGCGCGAACAGCTCTCCCTGGTGGCCGGTACGGAGCTGGGGACCCACCCCGGTGACGTACGGCGGGCCGTGGGGGACAACACCGGGCCGTTCCCGGAGCCGGTCGCGCTGAACGTCGTACCGTGGGCCGGGTCCCTGCGCGAGGACGGCTGGTCCTCGGAGGAGATGAAGGTCCGGGACGAATCCCGCAAGATCCTCGGCCTGCCCTCCCTGCCCGTGGCGGTCACCTGCGTACGCGTCCCGGTGGTCACCACGCACTCCCTCACCGTGCACGCCCGCTTCGAGGGCGAGGTCACCGTCGACAAGGCACGCGAGATCCTCGCCACGGCGCCCGGAGTGGTCCTGTTCGACAACCCGGCCGCGGGGGAGTTCCCCACCCCCGCCGACGTCGTCGGCACCGATCCGACCTGGGTCGGGCGGGTACGGCGGGCCCTGGACGACCCCACCGCGCTGGAGCTCTTCGTCTGCGGGGACAACCTGCGCAAGGGAGCGGCGCTGAACACCGCTCAGATCGCCGAACTCGTAGCGGTTGAACGGTGAAAAGTTCTGGATCGCACAGGAATCATTTGTAGGATCTGTGTAAGTCTTGTGAGCCGGTTTCCCGGTCGGACCACCCTCTTGATCAGGCCGTTCCGGCGGCAGAGGATTGCACGAGGTCCGTACGAGTCTTGTACGAGGATTCACCTCCCCGTTCTCCGCAACCGCGCGGAGGGCGGGGAGCGTCTTTGCGGTCACCCCTACCGGGGGCGTGGGGGCGCTGCTCTCCGGACGTGGGGACGTCCGGAACCGGGCGTGGGGACGCCCGTTCACATGGGACACAGGGGAAGAGCGGGACGCATGAGGGCATGTGAGGTGCTGTCGGTGGTGCTGCCTGACGCGGGCGGGCGGCCGGCCACACCGGCCGCCGCAAAAGTGACGCCCGGCACGTACAACCCTTACGAGGGGAAGCGTGTCCAACTGGCGTGGCTGAGGTACTCGACTTCACAGCGCCGCGCGGCACGGCCCTGCGGCCGCCCCGCCAGGCTCGCCGACCCCGCATGCCCGGCGCGTCCGGCGGCGGCATGCCGGTGATCGCGCCCATGCCCGCAGCACGCCCCGCCCGCATACCAGGTCAGCGTGACGGCACCGACGACGTCGTGGCGGCCGGCACCACCGTCGACCATCTCACCGAGACCTACCGCGCGCACTACCGCTCGCTGCTGGGTCTCGCGGCACTCCTCCTCGACGACACCGCCTCCTGCGAGGACGTCGTGCAGGAGGCGTTCATCCGGGTCCACTCGGCCCGCAAACGCGTCCGGGACCCGGAGAAGACCCTGGCCTACCTGCGCCAGACGGTCGTCAACCTGTCCCGTTCCGCGCTGCGCCGCCGCATCCTCGGCCTCAAGCTGCTCTCCAAGCCCATGCCCGACATGGCGAGCGCGGAGGAGGGCGCCTACGACCAGCTGGAGCGCGACTCCCTGATCAAGGCGATGAAGGGCCTCCAGCGCCGCCAGCGCGAGGTGCTGGTGCTGCGCTACTTCGCGGACATGACGGAGGCGCAGGTCGCCGAGACCCTCGGCATCTCGCTGGGCTCGGTGAAGGCGTACGGCTCACGCGGTATCGCGGCGCTGCGGCTGGCCATGGAGGCGCCGGCATGAGCGAGGGCAAGGACGCGCGGCACGGGGAGCGCGGGCCGGAGGGCTCGCGTCCGTCCGAGGCCGCGCGGAAGTCCGAGGGCGTGCCCGCGCCCGAGGACGTACGGGAAACCGGCGACGGGAACGAGCCGGAGCACACGCACGCTGGGAACGGAACTGTGAACGACGGCCTGGACGAACAGGGCTCCGAGGGGCTCGACGCGGACGAGCTGGCACTGCGCGCCCTGCTGCACCGGGCGGTGCGGGAGGTGGAGCCGGGCGACGGCACCCTGGACTATCTGCGCCGGGCCGTCCCCGCCCGCCGGGCCCGCAAGCGCCAGGCCCTCGTCGGCATGGCCGCCGCCGCCCTCTTCCTCGGCACCGCCGTCCCCGCCCTCGTCCACGTCTCCGGCGTCACCGGCTCCGACGCCGACCCCTCCGCCGTCGGCCACGCCGCGCAGGCGCAGGGCGGCACCGGTCAGGGCAAGGACCCGGAAGGCGGGGAGAGCACCGCGGGCGGCGCCTCGGACCGGGTCGAGGGAACCGACAAGGGCGACAAGAAGGAACAGGACGAAGGCGGCACGAGCACCGGCTCCGGCACGGGGGCGACGGAGGGTACCGGCCCCTCGGCCGACGTCGCCGCCGGGGTGCCCGTCTGCACGGCCGCCCAGCTCGGCCCGGCGTCCGCGTCCAGCGCCGCCCCCGAGTCCACGGGCGCGGTCTACGGATCCTTCCGGGTCGTCAACGTCTCCACCGCGGCCTGTACCGTCCAGGGCGCCGGGAGCGTGACCCCGACCCCGCAGGGCGCGGCCGACGCCACCAAGGTGAGCTCGGCGCGGCACGTGGCGGGGGACGCGGCGGCCGGACTGCCCGACCCCTCCCTGGAGGTCACGGAACTGGTGCTCAAGCCGGGTGCGGCGTACGAGGTGAAGTTCGCCTGGGTGCCCTCCGAGACCTGCCCGGCTCCGGGCGACAGCACGGGCGGCGACACCGGCGGCACCGGCGGACCCTCGCCCGACCCGACGCCGACCGGCGCCCCGGCCACGACGACCGGCGCGTCCACGGGCACGGACAGCGGCACGGCCACCCAGCTGGTCGGGGAGGACGGCACGGGGGACGGCAGTGTGGCGGTGACGTACACGGCGTCCACGGGCTCGGGCTCGGCCACCACGACGGTGAGCAACGCGTGCGCGGGCACGGTGTACTTCACGGGGCTGCTGTCGGCGGTGTGACGGGGACGGTTTCCGGCCCCTTGGGCCCGGGCCCCCGGGGCCGTCGCCGGACTCGGCCGCCCCGGACTCAGACCGCCCCGGACTCCGACCGCGCCGGCTCCCGCTCCCCGTCCTCGTTCCCCTCGTCCTCGTCCGGGACCAGGCCCAGTTCCGCGTCGCGGGCGAACTCCAGCTCGCGGCGGAACAGACGGAACCACATGAAGATCACGAAGCCCACGAAGGCGAACCACTCGGCGGTGTAGCCGAGGTTCTGGAACGCCTTCAGGTCGAGGCCGGTGCCGTTCGGCGCGGTCGCCGGCACCGCCTTCATGCCGGAGTCGCCGCGGTTGAGCGTGAGCCAGGCGTCGTACACGTCGTACTCCACCAGGTTCACCAGTGACGCCGAGCTGATCGCCGCCGTCTGTCCCCCGGGCAGGCCGCCGCGGGCGCTGACGCCGTTGCTGCCCGGTGTCTCGGACGCCTGGAGCGCGCCGGTGACGGTGACCTCACCGGTGGGCGCCGCGGGCGCCTTCGCCGGGTCGGGGGTACCGGGCAGCCAGCCCCGGACGACGGGCAGCGCCCGGCCGGTGCCGGTGCGCAGCAGGGTCAGGACGTAGTAGCCGTCCTCGTCGTCCAGCGTGCGGTCGGGCACGAGCAGCTGGGTGTCGTACCGGCCGCTCACCGTGGCCTGCTTGCCGGAGGTGGCCTTGGTCACGGGCAGCAGGTCGTCCAGCGGCCTGGCCGCCTCCCGCTTGTCCGTGGCGATGCGCGCCTCGGCTTCGCGGTGGCTGTCCACCCTGTCCTCGAACCGGCCCAGCTGCCAGGACCCCATGAAGACGCAGAAGGGGATGGAGAGCAGCAGGAAGACGTTGATCCCCCACCAGCGGGGCGTCAGCAGAAACCGGTACACGCCTTCAACGGTACGGGTCCGCGGGTGGTTCCCGGCCCGCGGGGTCGCCGTGCGGCGGGCGGTCTCCACGAGAGGCCGGTGAAGGACCGGGGAGAAGTCGTCCACAGGCCGGGGACCTCGGCGGCGCGATGTCCTCCCGGACGGGCAGTATGGGGTCATGACTGAGAGCAACGGGTCCGACGCGCCGGACCGGGCGGACCACCAGACCGAGCGAGTGGAACAGGGCGCGGACATGCCCGACTGGGAGAAGCGCTTCCGGGCGCCCCGGGTGTCCCTGCCCGACTGGGCGGAGGACGCCCCCGACCGCTCCCTGTTCGTGTCGAACGCGACGGGGACGTACGAGCTGTACGCCTGGGACCGGGCGACGGGCGAGCAGCGGCAGGTGACGGACCGGCCCAACGGCACGACGGACGGCGTGCTCTCGCCGGACGGCGAGTGGATCTGGTGGTTCGACGACAAGGACGGCGACGAGTTCGGCGTGTGGCGCCGGCAGCGGTTCTCGGGCGGTGAGGACGAGCTCGCGGCACCGGGCCTCGACCCTTCGTACCCCGCCGGTCTCGCGCTGGGCCGGGACGGCCGTACGGCGGTCGTGGGCCGTTCCACGGACGAGGACGGTACGACGATCCACCTGGCCCGCACGGGCGAGGCGCCCGTGGAGATCTACCGGCACCGCGAGTCGGCGGGCGTCGGGGACCTCTCCCACGACGGTTCGCTGATCGCCGTGGAGCACACCGAGCACGGTGACGCGATGCACTCCGCGCTGCGGGTGCTGCGGCCCGACGGCACGACGGTCGCCGAGCTCGACGACACCGAGGGCGGCACGCGGGAACTGGGCCTGGAGGTGCTGGGCTTCGCGCCGGTGGCGGGCGACACCCGGCTGCTCATCGGTCACCAGCGGCGCGGACGCTGGGAGCCGCTGGTGTGGGACGTGGCGACGGGGGAGGAGACCGACCTCGCGCTGGAGCTGCCCGGTGACGTGAGCGCCGAGTGGTGCCCGGACGGCACGGGGCTGCTCGTCGTGCACGGCTTCGAAGCCCGTGGCGAGCTGTTCCGCTACGACCTGGCCGGGCGCCGGCTGGTGGAGATCCCCACCCCGCGCGGCACGGTCTCGGGTGCGACGGCCCGGCCCGACGGCAGCGTGGAGTACCTGTGGTCGTCGGCGGCCCAGCCGCCGGCGGTGCGGTCCACGGCGGGCGGAGTGGTCCTCGACCCGCCCGGGATGAAGTCGCCCGGGTCGGTCCCGGTGGAGGACGTGTGGGTGGAGGGGCCCGGCGGCCGCATCCACGCCCTCGTCCAGAAGCCGGCCGGCGCGAACGGCCCGCTCCCCACCGTCTTCGACATCCACGGCGGCCCCACCTGGCACGACAGCGACTCCTTCGCGGCCGGTCCGGCCGCCTGGGTCGACCACGGCTACGCGGTGGTCCGCGTCAACTACCGGGGCTCCACGGGCTACGGCCGCGCCTGGACCGACGCGCTGAAGCACCGGGTGGGCCTGATCGAGCTGGAGGACATCGCGGCGGTGCGGCAGTGGGCGGTCGCCTCCGGTCTCGCCGACCCGGCCCGGCTGATCCTCACCGGCGGCTCCTGGGGCGGCTACCTCACCCTGCTCGGCCTCGGTACGCAGCCGGAGGCGTGGGCGCTGGGCATCGCGGCGGTTCCGGTCGCCGACTACGTCACGGCGTACCACGACGAGATGGAAGCGCTGAAGGCGATGGACCGCACGCTGCTCGGCGGTACCCCGGAGGAGGTCCCCGACCGCTTCGAGGCGTCGTCGCCCCTCACCTACGTCGACCGGGTCAAGGCCCCGGTTTACATCTCGGCGGGCGTCAACGACCCCCGCTGTCCCATCCGGCAGATCGAGAACTACGTCGAACGCCTGGAGTCCCGCGACGCCGTCCACGAGGTCTACCGCTACGACGCGGGCCACGGCTCCCTGGTGGTCGACGAACGCATCAAGCAGGTCCGCCTGGAACTCGACTTCGCGTCGAAGCACCTCCCCGCATAGCCGCGGCCAGGCCGCCCGGTACCGCGGGCAGTTGCACGGCGGGGGGTGTTCGCGCAACCCGGCGCTTACGGGGTGCCTCCCCCAGAGGGGGTACCCCCAGCCCACCCGTGCCGCCCTGCGGCACGACTGCCCGCGGAAACGCCGCAGCTGCGGGCAGTCGTGCCTCCCCCAGTGCCTTAAGGGCCTGGGAGGTGCCCCCAGGGCGGCACGGGTGGGCGCAGCGGCACCTCGCGGACGCGGGTAAGTGGAACTCGCCCCGCCCAGCGGCAGCGTCGTGCACCTCGCGAACGGGGCAAGTGAAGCCCGCCCCCGCCCAAAGGCAAGCGGCAAGCGTCACCGCGTGCCTCGCGGCCGCGCCCGCCGCCCCAGCAGCTCCGCCAGCCCCCGCCGGGTGGCGGCCAGCACCACCCGGTCCTCCGCACGCAGCACATACGTATCGGGGAGGTCCCACACCAGCCCGGACCCCGGCATCCCCTCCCCGCCGGAGGCGGACCCCGCCGTGTCCAGCGCCAGCACCCGCCAGGCCCCCGCCCGGAACGCCTCCCCCACCGTCCGCCCCTCCAACTGCGCGTACCCGCCCACGACCACCGCCGCGAACAGCAGCACCCGCCGCTCCACCGGTATCGCGCCCAGGATCTGCCGCCCCATCATCGCCCCGGCGAAAGCCGGCGCCGCCAGATGCGACACGCTCCGGCTCCGCGTCAGCGCCGACGGATGCGCGGTCCGCAACGTCCGGTACACCGCCTTCGCGAAGTCGTCGTCGTACAGCCGCAGCACCGCCCGCAGATCGGGCCGCACGGACCGCGCGTACAGCACCGCCTCCAGATTCGTCGTGTCCGCACTGGTCAGTGCCAGCAACGCGTCCGCACGACGGATCTTCGCGGCCTCCAGCACCCCCTCCTGAGTGACGTCCCCCAGCACCACCGGGACCCGTAGCCGCCGCGCCACGGCCATCCCCCGTGCCTCCGGATCGGCCTCGACGCACACCACCGGGATGTGCAGCTCCCGCAGCCGCGTCAGCACCCTGGTCCCGATCTTGCCCAGCCCGAGCAGCACCACGTGCCCGCCCAGCCCGCGCGGCGGCTTCCGCAGCGCCGACGCCGTGCGGAACGTCCCCAGCGCCTCCAGCACCGCCGCCAGCAGCACCGGCAGCAGCAGCAACCCCACCAGCATGGAGAGCAGTTGCAGCACCTGCCGCCCGGTGGACTGGTGGTGCGCGGGCTCGTTGATCGCGAAGAGGTCGAGCAGGGTGACGTACGTGGCGTGCAGCGGATTGTCCTGGGTCACCACCGTCAGCGCGACGGCGAGCGCGACCACCGCCGCCACCAGCCCCGCCAGCGACCACCGCAGCCGCCGCGAGAACAGCGAGGCGAACGGCGGCCCGCCCCGCCCGGCGGACAACGGCGGTCCGGAGTAGGACAGTTGCTCCAGTACGACCGTTCCCCGTCCGGTCGCCGCCGCCACCGCCGCCGCGTCGGGCAGCAGCCGCGGGCCCTGTTCGCCGCTGTCCTCCGAACCCTCGTCCCCGGCGGGGTCGTTGCTGGTCGCGGAGAGCAGCGCGAGAGTGCACAGTCCGGGGTCGGCCACCTCGCCCGGCCCCGGGGGCCGGCGCTCCACCGCCCGCAGCAGCAGCCCTTCCGCGTCGACGACCTTGCTGGTGCCGACGAGCGCGGTGGCGACCAGCGCGGGCGCGGCCGTGTCGGCGTCGGACAGCACGGTCGTGGCGATGTCGGCCTCACCGGGACCACCGGGACCGCCACGTCCCGCCGTACCCCCGCCCCTGCCGTCGCCGCCACCACCGCCACCGCCCGCCAACTCGGCCGCCTGGTCCAGGAGTTCCTCGATGTGCCGGCCCAGGCGTCGGTTGTAGAGCCGCAGGACGAGCCGCAGCCGGGGGTTGAGCCGGCGGGCGGTCAGGGCAGCGCGGATGTTGGTCTCGTCGTCGTCGTACACCAGCGCCAGCGCGGCGGCGCGCTCCACCCCGGCCTCGGCGAGCACGGCCTCGGTCGGCTCGGCGGCCTCCACGACCCGTTCGCCGGGCGCCAGGGTGTCGTCGGACCCGCCGCCGCCCCGGTTGACGGCGGTCACGACCCGGTCGAGCAGGGCGGCGGAGGCCGCGCGGGCCCGTCCCGCCATCGGCGGCCGGCCGCCGCGCCCGGACGGCGGTACGACGAGGGTCACCTGCTCGCGGTACACCTCGCGCAGTTCGGCGGCGAGCCGGTGCGCCAGCCCGTCGTCGCCGCACACCACCATGTGCGCGGACGGGTCGCCGGGCAGGGCCGGGCTGGGAAGGAAGCTCACCACAGGGGAAGAGACTGCCTCATCGTGACGGGTGGTTCCAGGGTGCCGCTGAACGGCCCCGCCCCGCCCTCCGTACCAAGGGGAAGGGACCCGAGCGCGGCCCCGCTCTCCCGCACGCGCGTCCACCGGAGGTGCACCCGGCCCGTGGCCATCACGAAACCGCCCCCGCACGGCACCGCCGGACCTCACGGCGGCCGGGAGGAGAAGACGCACGGCGAGGAGGAGACGCACGACGAGGCGTCCCACCACCTCACCTCCCCCCTCCTCCTCACCCTCGTCCTCCTCACGGCCGTGATGTTCCAGGACCCCGTCCGCGGCGCCCTGGCCGCGCCGGTGACGCAGAGCTGGATGACGGTGTTCGTGGCGGTGGTCCTCCAGGCCCTGCCCTTCCTGGTGCTCGGCGTCCTGCTGTCGGCAGCGATCGCGGTGTTCGTCCCGCCGTCGTTCTTCGCCCGCGCCCTGCCCCGGCGCCCCGCGCTGGCCATACCCGTCGCGGGCGCGGCGGGGGCGGTGCTGCCGGGCTGCGAGTGCGCGTCCGTGCCGGTGGCGGGTGCGCTGGTGCGCAGGGGAGTGACGCCGGCGGCCGCCCTGGCGTTCCTGCTCTCCGCCCCCGCGATCAACCCGGTCGTGCTGACGGCGACGGCGGTCGCCTTCCCCGGCGAGCCCCGGATGGTGGTGGCCCGTTTCGTCGCGAGCCTGCTGGTGGCGTGCGCGATGGGCTGGCTGTGGCAGCGCCTCGGCCGCACCGACTGGCTGCGCCCGCCCTCCCGCTCGCCGTACGAGGGGCAGGGCAGGGGTGCGGCGTTCTGGGGTTCGGTACGGCACGACGTGACGCACGCGGGCGGCTATCTGGTGGTCGGCGCGATGGCGGCGGCCACGCTGAAGGCGGTGGTCCCGGCGGAGTGGCTGCGCGTGGCGGCCGGCAGCCCGGTGCTGTCGGTGCTGGCCCTGGCCGTCCTGGCGGTGCTGCTGTCGATCTGCTCGGAGGCGGACGCGTTCGTGGCGGCGTCGCTCACCCAGTTCTCGCTGACGGCCCGGCTGGCCTTCCTGGTCGTGGGACCGATGGTCGACCTGAAGCTCTTCGCGATGCAGGCGGGCACGTTCGGCCGGGCCTTCGCCCTGCGCTTCGCCCCCGCGACCTTCGCCCTGGCGGTGGCCGTCTCGGCCCTGACGGGAGCGGTGCTGCTTTGAAGCCCGTGAAACCGGACCTGAACCACCAGGCCCAGGCGGCCCTGCTGTTCCTCCTCGGCGCGACCGTGCTGCACGCCGGCCTGACCGATCTGCACCTGCGGTACGTCAAGGCGGGCCTGCGCCCGTTGCTGCTGCTGTCGGGCGCGGTGCTGATCGCGACGGCGGCGGCGACGGCCTGGTACGCACGGCGCCGCGGGCCGCACTCGGCGAAGCCGCACCGGGAACCCCGTGTCTCCTGGCTTCTCACCCTCCCCCTCTTCGCCCTGATCCTGGTCGCCCCGCCCGCCCTCGGCTCCTACAGCGCCACCCACACCGGTACGGCCCTGCGGGAACCCCTCGGCTATCCGGAGCTGCCCGAGCGGGGGCCGCTGCGTCTCGGAGTCGGGGAGTACGCGGCCCGCGCGGTCTACGACCACGGCCGTCACCTGCGCGGCCGCCCGATCTCCGTCACCGGTTTCGTGGCCCTGGACGGCGCCGGCGCCCCGTACCTGGTCCGCATGGGTCTCAACTGCTGTGCCGCCGACGCCCAGCCGGTCAAGATCGCCCTCACCGGAGAGATCCCCCCGGTCCTGCGGCCGGACACCTGGCTGGAGGTCACCGGCCGCTACACCCCGCGCCGTACGAAGGATCCCGTCAACGACGGCCCGGTCCCGTACTTCGAGGTCACCCGCGCGGAACCGGTCCCGGTCCCGCAGGACCCGTACGACGAGGCGTGGAGCGGCTAGGACGGCGGCCGGCCGGGATGGCGGCCGGTCAGGACTGGTACGGCTGCTGCTGCGACCGCTGTCCGTGGTCCTGCCCGCCCTGTCCGCCGCCGATCGCCTGCGCCTGGAGCTGCTCGGCCTGCTCCCTGGTCACCTTCTGCTCCGCGCCGCAGAAGGTGCACTGCGTCGTGTACTTCGTCGAGACGGGGAACAGCGGGACGAAGAACAAGGTGAACTTGGTGACCCGCTTCCTGAGCGTGTGCGCGGCGGGGTTCCCGCACTGCGCGCACACCAGCGTCAGTATCGCGAGCTGGTACAGGTACCCCTTGGTGCCAAAAATGATCATGTCGTGGTTCCTTCCCGGGCCTCGGTCCCCCGAACCACCACACCAGACGGTGACCGCGGCCGGCAACGGGACCGGCCGCCGCATCGCCGCACCCCGCACAAGCGCACCGGCCCCCGGCGAGGAGGGGAAGGGCGCGGACGCCTAGGGTGGACGCCGTACACCGGGGCGGTCCGTACGCGTCCGCCCCGGCCGGCACGAGAGGGGATGGTGGAGATCACCGGGCAGACCGACGCCGTCCACCGGACCCGCACCCCCCTGAGCAGGGCACGGGTGCTGTCCGCCGCCGTCGCCCTGGCCGACGAGGGCGGGGTCGACGCGCTCAGCATGCGGAAGCTGGCGCAGGTGCTCGACGTCGTGCCCATGGCGCTGTACAAGCACGTGGCCAACAAGAACGAGCTGCTGGACGGCATGATCGACGTCCTCGTCGGTGAGATCGACCCACCGGTCACGGACACCGACTGGAAGACCGCCGTCCGGCTGCGGGTGCTCTCCGCCCGCCGCATGCTGCTGCGTCACCCGTGGGCGTCCGGGGTCATCGAGGCGCGGCTGAAGGCGCGGGCCGCGCCGACCCCCGTGGTGATGGCGTACCTGGACTCGATGATCGGGATCTTCCGGGCCGGGGGCTTCCCGCTCGACCTGGTCCATCACGCGATGCACGTCATGGGCAGCCGGCTGCTGGGCTTCTCCCAGGAGCTGTTCGAGGACGGCGCCGGCCGTGAGCCGGACCCGGACGCGCTGCCGCCCGAGGAGATGGCCGCCCGCTACCCCCACCTCACCGAACTGGCCATGGCGGTTGCCCACGACGAGGAGTCCGTCGTCGGCCCGGGCTGCGACGACCAGTACGAGTTCGAGTTCGCCCTGGACCTGACGCTGGACGGTCTGGCCCGGCTGCTGCCCTGACATCCTTCCCGGCCCTTGCCAGGTGTACGGCGTACACCCATGATGATCGGTGTACGCCGTACACCTGTGAGGGGGAGATCCGGATGAAGGCGATCGTCCAGGACCGCTTCGGCCCGCCGGACGTCCTGAAAGTGTCGGACGTCGACCGCCCCGAGCCGGAGGCCGGACAGGTGCTGGTGCGGGTGCGCGCCGCCGCGCTCAATCCGTACGACTGGCACATGCTGCGCGGCGACCCGTACGTGGCCCGGCTGACCGGGGGCATGGGGCTGACCCGGCCGAAGTCACGGGTGGCCGGGATCGACGCGGCCGGACACGTCGAGGCGGTCGGTCCCGGCGTGCGGGGAGTGAGGACCGGCGACGAGGTGCTGGGCTTCTGCCCGGGCGCCTTCGCCGAGTACGCGTGCACCACCGAGGACCTCCTGGTCCCCAAACCCGCGGACCTGGCCTTCGAACAGGCCGCGGCCGTCCCGATGGGGGCGGTGACGGCCCTGCGCGGCATCCGGACCGTGGGGCGGGTGCGGGCGGGGCAGCGGGTGCTGGTCAACGGGGCCGGCGGCGGCGTGGGCACGTTCGCCGTGCAGATCGCCGCGTCCCTCGGCGCCGAGGTCACCGGCGTGTGCAGCACCCGCAACACCGGCCTGGTGCGCTCACTGGGCGCCGGGCACGTCATCGACTACACGCGCGAGGACTTCACCGACGGCCGCGCACGCTACGACGTCATCCTGGACAACGTGGGCAACCACCCGCTGAGCCGGCTGCGCCGGGCGCTCACCCCGACGGGAACCCTGGTGGGCAACGGAGGCGGCTCGCCCGGCCAGGTGTTCGGCGCGATGGGGGCCATGCTGAAACTCCTCGCGGTCGGCACGGTCGTCCGGCAGCGGCTCCGGGTGATCCTCCCGGCGGCCCCGGCCGGCCCGGTCCGCGAGGACCTGCTCGCCGTCACCGCGCTCATCGGGTCCGGCCGCCTCACGCCGGTGGTCGACCGGACGTACCCGCTGGCCGAAGCGGCCGAGGGGATGCGCCATGTGGAAGGGGGACACGCCCGCGGCAAGGTCGTGCTCACCGTGGAGCGGTGAGCCGTTCCGGGCCCGGCGCGTTCCGTCAGCCGCCCTGCGCGCCCCCCGGACAGGCCTCCACCGCCACGACCGCCGTCGCATCGACGAGGGACACCTTCACCTCGCCGGTGTCCGTCTTCAGCAGCACCGTGCCGTGCTCGGTGTGCCGGGGCTCGCCGCACTCCGTACCCGACGGGGTCCTCACCAGCAGCCGCGGCGCGTCCTTCCCCGGCCCGTACCAGGTGAAGGCGACGCCCGCCACCAGCAGCGCGCCGCACGCCATGGTGAGGACCACGCCCCGGCGCATCGCCCGCAGGGCGCGGCCGGCCTCCACATGGTCCCCGGTGCACCGCGCCGCCGGACCGGCGTCCGGCTCCGGGACCAGCGGGGTCGCCACCGGTGTGCCGTGTGCGGCGCGCAGCAGGTGCAGCGCGCCCACGGCGCCGCACACCAGGGACAGCAGGAGCATGCCGCCCACCAGCGCGTCGTAGGGGGAGGCGAGCTTGGTGACATCGGTACGGCCCTTGACCAGGCCGAAGCCGAGCAGGCCGACGAACAGCCCGGCCAGGCCGTTGCGCCAGGCCAGGGCGGCCTCCCGGACCTTCGGCAGCTCTTCGGCCAGCGCCCGCCGCATCCGGTGGGCCGCCGCGCGGTCCGCGGCGATGGCGGGACGGCCGGGAGTGAGCCGCGGGCCGGTCGTCACAGGTGCTCCAGCCGCACATTCCAGTAGGCCCCGCAGCCCTCCTCGCCGGCCGGACGTCCCTCGTGCTCGACGGCGCAGGTGCACATCACCGGGATCTCCCGCACCCGCGGACCCCGCCGGGGGCCGCGGAACGCCCGGGGCCGGTACGTGAAGGTGAAGGAGCAGCCGCAGCGGGGGCAACTCCCGCTGAGTACCGTCGTGTCGTCGTCCACGGACAGCGCCCGCGCCTCCCGCGTGAAGTCGCGCGCGTAGCCGTCGGCGGTCGTCTCCCGGTACGGCACGGGGGGTCCGGCCGTCGAGTGGTCGGTGTCGGTACTGGTCGGGACGCTCTCCCCCGGCATGCCGGCCTCCTTGTGCGGGTGTGCGTGAACGGGCCCAGCATGCCCCGTTCGTCCCTGTCCGGACACGCGGTCGCGGATGTCGCGCGGCCTGCACCCGGAACACGACCGGACGTGACCCACCTCTACCTCAAAAAGTTTGCGTCCGGGCGGAGTTCGGGCGGAATCCGGTTGTGCGGGTGGCGGTGTCGCCGGTCCGCCACCGCCGGGGACGGGCAGTGGGCATGATGGCACCGGGAGGAACGGAACATGAGCGACGCCGCCACCGAACCGCTGCACGTCCGGGCCGAAGCGGTCCTGTCCCGCACCGAGGACTGCCGGGTGCCCGAGCGGCCCGAGGAGTACGAGGGCCTTCGCGGAGCCGCGCTCGACGAGGAGATCGAGGCGGCCGGCGCCCTCCTGGCCGAGGGAGCGGCACCGGACGCGACGGACGAGGATCCCGCCGTCCCCGTGGCCGTGGCCCGGCTGGAGGCCCGGCTGGGCTCACTGCTCGCCGTCAGGTCCGTACTCGGCGGGGCCGAGGAGGACCGCGTCAGGGCGCAGGACCTGCTGGCGGAGGCCCGGCGGAACGACCTGCTGACGGAGCGGGAACGGGTGAGGGCGCGCAAGGATCTGATCCTGCTGCTCGTCCGCCGGCTGAGCAAGGTGGCGGCGATGCACTCCGGCCCCCTGGACGAGGCGTCCTTCACCGACATGATGTGGGTGGGCAGGCCCGGGAGCCAAGGCGGCCCCGGGTATGCCGAGGACATCCAGCTGCTCTACCGGCTGGCGTCCGAGTCCGGCCTCGCCGGGAGGTTTCCGGCCTCCGTACGGGCACTCATGGACACCCTCTCCCGGCTCACGACGCTCCGGATGGACGACCGGCAGGCGGTGTCCGAGTTCGCGAAGGAGCTGCGGACGAGCTCCGTCCATCTCCCCCCGCTGCTCCGCCATGTCATGGAGACCGCCGCGTCGTTGCTGCGCCCCGGCACGGCCTCCCGCTCCCTCGACCGGCCGGCGGACCGGTCCGGCCCGCAGGAGGAACAGGAGGAGGACGACGCCTTCGTACCGGAATTCCTGGCCCTGCTGGAGGCGACGTCGCCCCAGGCCGTGCGGGGCGAGGAGGTCTCCGAACTCGTCCGCCGGCTGACCCGGCCCGGTTCCCCGCTGTCGTCCCGCATGATCGCCGTGATGCTGCGGATCTCGCTCGGTATGCGCACCGCGGACCGCGGACACCTGCACAGCGCGCTGGAACAGCTCCAGGAGGCCGCCCGGGCCGGCGAGTTCGCCACCGAGGAGCAGGCCGAGTGGCTCCATGTCACGATGTCGATGCTGCTGGTGCTCGCGGGTGAGACGGGCGGCAGCCTGCTGGACACGGAGGCGGCGCAGGAACTGCTGGCGAGCCTTCCCCCGCTGCCGGCCGGCGGGACCGGCAGCGGGATGCGCGCGCTCGCCGACTGCATGCGGGTCCAGCTGCGTCTCACGGAACTGCGGGAGACACGCGACCTCGCCGCCACGGACCTGCTCATCGACGAACTCCACGACCTCGACACCACGGCACTGACCGCCGAGGGCCTGCTGGGGGTCCTGGAATACACGCTGGGCTACGCCTATCTGTCCCGCGCCCAGATGTCCCGCTCCCGCGCGGACATGCACCAGGCGGCCATCCACATGGAGAACGCCCAGGAGAGCTTCGGCGGGAGCGCTCACCTGCAGACGCTGACCGATCTGGGCGCGGCTCCCCTGTACTCCCTGTCCGCCCTGCTCGGGTCGGGCCCGGACCACATCAGGGAAGGCCTCCGGCGTACCCGTACGGCGCTGGGGAAACCGGGCCTCACCTTCGACTCCGAGGTCAAGACCCGCCTCTCCCTGGCCATCGGGCTGGACACCCTCTACCTGCGCACCGGTGAACCGGACGCCCTGGACGAATGCGTCGCCGAACTGGAGGCGGCCTGCCGGCTCCTGCCGCCCGAGGGCGCCCCGGACGCGCAGAGCGCGTACTGGCAGCTCGCCTCCGCGCTGGCCGGCCGGGCGACCGCCCGGGCCGGCACGCCGCAGGCCGCGGAGGATCTCCGGGCCGCCGTGTCCGCCGCCCGCCGGTCGTTGCGGGCCGCCGCGGACGAGGTCCTGCTCCAGCTCGGCGTACGCCACGGCCTGCGTGCCGCCCGGCGAGGCGCGGACCACGGCTGCACCGCGGCCTCCTGGGCTCTGGCCGCCGGACGGGTGGACGAGGCGGTCGACTGCCTGGAGGCGGGGCGCTCCCTGGTTCTCGCGGCGGCGGCCGAGTCCAGAAGCGTCGCCGACCGGCTCGAAGCCCTGGGCGCCGCGGAACTCGCGGTCCGCTGGCGCGAGGCGGCTGTGCCGGCGGCGCCCGGTGCGGGGGACGGGGCGTCGGAGGGGGCGCCTGGCACGGGGGACGCGAAGCCTGACGGGACGCCAGGCGTGGGGGGCGGGGCGTCCGGTGCGGATGGGGTGGTGTTCGACGGGACGCCTGGTGCGGGGGATGTGGCGTCGGACGGGGCGGGAGGTGCGGAGGACGCGGTGTCCGACGGGGTGCCCGGCGCGGGGGACGCGGCCGGAGTCGTGGGGCGGGCCGTGTTCGCGGCGGCCGGGGGCGGTCCCGCGCTTCCCGGTGATGTGCGGCGGCAGGCGCTCGACCTGCTGCGTTCGGAGCGGCGGGAGACCGAGGACATGACGCCCGCCGACCGGGTCGCCGCGCTGCGGGACGGGCTGGTCCGGGCGGACGTGGACGCCCTCGTCCATCTGCTGCCCGGCGGCGGCACGGACGACGGCGCGGTCCTCCTGATCACACCCGAGGGCCCCGCCCGCTCCGTGCCGCTGCCCGCGCTCTCCGCCGAGGGGCGCGCGCCGCTGACCGCCTTTCTGGACGCGGACGCGGAACGCAAACGGGTGGACGCCGACGCCGGTGCCTCCCCGCAGGAGGTCCGGCGGGCCGGGGCACGGTGGCGGGAGGCGCTCGACGAGGTGTGCGTATGGGCGGGGGAGGTGCTGACGCCCGTACTGGACACGCTGGATGTGTGGCCGCGGGCCCTCGCCGAGGCGGGGCTGGCCGCCGCTTGGGCGGGCGGTGGTCCGGCCGCGCGGGCGGTGCGGCTGGTCCTGGTGCCGTGCGGCACCCTCGGTGTGGTGCCCTGGCCCGCGGCGGTGCTGCGTCCCCCGGCGGAGCCCGGCGGACCCGGGCAGGTGCGGGCCTTCGAGGTGTCGGTGATCTCGCACGCCGCCTCGGGGCAGGAGTTCCTGCGGGCGTCGGCCCGGACCCGGATGTCCCCCGGCAAACGCCCCGCGCTGGCCTTCCACGGGGACGACCGGCTGGCCTGGGCGGAGGAGGAGATCGAGCTCCTGCACGAGGTCTACTACCCGCACGCCGAGGTGTACCGGGACCCGGACGCGCCCGCCACCCCGCAGACCGTGCTGTCCCTGCTCGGGGGACGCGCCGAGTCCGCCGCCTCCCTGGTCCACCTCTCCTGCCACGGCATCGCGGGTCCCGATCCCACGACCTCCGCCCTCCGGCTGGCGCCCTCCCGGCCGGGCGGCCCGGCTCCGGACCGCGACGCCTACGAGCCGCTCACCCTCGCCACCCTGCTGGAGACCCCGCACGACGGTGAGGCCTACCGGTCGCGGGGGCCGCTGGTGGTGTGCGGCGCCTGCGAGACGGACCTCACCACCCGCGACCACGACGAGGCACTGACCGTGACGTCCGTGCTGGTGCACCGGCTCGCGGCCGACGCCGTCGGAACGCGCTGGGGCGTGGACGACGACGAGTCCGAGATCCTGATGCTGGTCCTGCACGACCGGCTCGCCGCCGGAGCGGCACCGCCGGACGCGCTGCGGGCGGCCCAGCGCTGGATGCTCACCGACCCCGGTGAACGGCCGCCGGTACGGGCGCTGGAACGGGTCCGGACCCGCCGCTGGAACAGGGACTTCCGCGACGCCGACGTCTGGGCGGCGTTCGTCCATCACGGCAACCCCTCGGGAGGTACCCCGCAGTGACCCCGGAAGACCTGCTGGCGCTCCTGGTGACGCACCAGGAGTCGCTGGCCGCCGATCTCGACGAGGAGGACCGGGCGGAGGTGGCCGCCGCGCTGCGCGAGACGCGCGAGGCGGTGACGGCCGGCCGGTCCGCTTCCCCGGCCCTGCGGCGGCTGCGCCGGGCGCTCTCCGCGCTGCCCCCGAAGCACCCGGTGTCCGCCGCGCTGGGGAGCCGCCGGTACGCGGCCGACGGCACGGGCGGCCGGGCGCTGCCGTCCGCCGACGCGATCGGCGCGGTGCTGAACCTGCTGGAGGCGCGGGACGCGACGGCCGCTCCGGACTCCGGTCCGCGGACGGGCGTCGAACCGGCCCCGGAACCGGCGGAGTTGCTGGCGGCGGCCCGGGAACGGCTGCTCGCCGCCCCCGCGCTGACCGAACGGGAGCACGCCGAACTCCTCTCCTCGCCCGAGGACCGGCCGGAACTGATCCGGCTCGTGGACCCCCGGCCCGGAGGCTCCGGGGCGCGCTGCCCGCGCTTCCAGTTCCGGCCCGGCACACTGCAGCCGCTGCCCGTCGTCCTGCGCATCAACGGCCTGCTCCGCGCCGACCTGGACCCGTGGGGCGCGGCCGACTGGTGGCTGGGCGGGAACGGCTGGCTGCACGGCGTTCCCGCGGACCTCCTGGGCACGCTGCCCGACGAGGAACTGGAAGGGGCCGCGCTCGAACTGGTGGAGGCGGACTGATGGCGCTGCAGGCCCCGCCCGAGGGCGTCGCCATGGACCCCGTACTCACCGTGCTCCCGGCCGGCAGCCTCATCTGGCGCTGCCACAGCGGGCGTTACGGCGCGGCGGAGTTCAACCCCCGCCCGGCGCACGAGTTCTTCAAGGGGAACCGCTTCGACGCCACCGAGCGCGACCCCTACCCCTATTTGTACGCCGCGCTGGATCCGGTGGCCGCGCTGGCCGAGGTCTTCCTGCGGTCCGTGGAGTTCGACAGCGCTTCAGGGGTCCGGCTGATCCCCTGGGCGCAGGCCTCCCGGTACCGGCTCTCCGCGCTGCGCACCACCGAGGACATCACGCTCGTCGACCTGACCACGGCCGAGGGACTGGCGTCGGTGTGGCAGGACGAGTGGCTGGTCGACTGCGAGGAACGCGAGTACGACAAGACGCGGTACTGGGTGCAGGTGGTGCGGCAGCACTGCGCCGCCGCACAGGGGCTGCGGTGGACGTCCAAGAGGTGCCGGCCCCGTGCCGCCGTGCAGTTCTTCGGGGACCGGGGAGTGCCGTGTGCGGCGGACCGGGCGCCGGAGGAGAGCTGGCGGCTGGACTCCCCGGAAGGAGTGGAGCGGGTCAACCGGCTGTTGAGCCCCTTGCGTTCGGTGATCTCCGCTCCGCCGAGCTGACCCGCGGCACGGCTGAAGCCCGCCGCCCCGGTCCTTCGCGGGGCCGGGGCGGCGGGCTTCAGCCTGATTGTGCACCGGGTCAGACGGAGGCCTCACCGCGGGTCATCGGGAGGAGGGGCCACTTCTGGGACAGTCGCATCGCCGCCTCCGTGACCGCCGGGTCGGCGGCCGCCATGAGGGCCCCGGTGAGGTAGCGGTGGGCCGCCGCCTCGTGGAGTTCGCGGGTGGCCCGCACCCTGTCCTCCGCCGCAGCCCTGCGGTCCTCGCGCCGGGCGTCGGCCGTGTCCGCGACGACCCGTTGGCGCTCCGCCTCGACCAGGCTGAGCTCCCGCCGCCGTACCAGCTCGCCGCGGCGCTCGACCGCCGTGCGGTAGGCGTCCAGGTACGGGTGCTCCCTGCACAGGGCGAGCAGGAGGCCGATGCCTCCGGAGAGGACGAGGAGGGCGACGAACAGCCAGGTCACCGTCCACGGCTCCAGGTCCAGCCGCTCGATCAGGCTGCCGGCGGCGGTGTCCGTGCCGGCGGGGCGGAAACCGTCGGCGGCGGGCGGGGGTTCCTCGGTCTGCATGACGTACTTGGCGCGGACGACGCCGAGCGCGCCGGTCAGGAAGGCCCAGACGGCGAGCAGGGACAGGGCGGGGAACCAGACCGCCCGGAACGAGCCCGTCTCCGGGCGCCGTCGCAGCGCCAGGCCCGCCAGGTGCGGCAGCACCACCATCATGGCCGCCGTGCCCACGGCGAGCACACCGGTCTGCGCGTCCGCGTTGAGGGTGCCGATGCCGTGGAACGGCTGGTAGGCCACCCAGTAGATGGGCAGCTCGACCGCGATGATCAGGAGCAGCAGCCCCCACCTCATCCAGTCGGGGACGGCGGGCCGCTTGTGGAGCCCTTCCCACGCGCGGGCCAGCCCGGCGCCCGTCGACGCCGCCGGGTGGCCGGTGGCGGCGGTCCGGCGCGGCGCGGGTGACTCGGGGGCGGGGGAGGGGCGTGTCACGTTCACCCACTGCGGGTCACCGGCGTCCGGGGACTCCCGTACGCCGCGCGCCGGGTCGTCCCCGTCCCCGTGTCCGCCCCCGTCTCCGTCCTCCGACGCGCCGGCCGGGTTCCGGGGAACCTGTCCGTCGCGGCCTTCCAGTGCCCGCCTCTCCATGCGCTCGCGCAGCGAGTCACGGAAGCGGTTCCAGCGGGTCGAGCGCATCGCCAGCAGGTCCAACTGGCGTGTGGTGGTGGCGATCTGCTCGTCGATACGGGCCAGTTCCCGGTCGATCAGCTCCGTCTCGGCACGCAGCCGCGCGGCCTCGGCGAGGGCGTGCGCGTCGTCGATTCGCGCCTGCCGCTCGGCGTCGTGCAGTTCCTCGCCGATGCTGTGGATGACCCGGTCCCGCAGCGACGCCAGTTCGGCGAAGTACGTGACCCGGTCGTCGCTCTGCAGCACCAGCGGATCCAGCGCCCCCTCGCGGGCGGCTTCGCCGCCGCGGCGTTCGGCCTCGTTCAGGAACCGCTGCTCGGCCCGGATGTCCAGCACCACCGGACGGCCGGTCTGGTGGAGCGGCCGCGTGCCGTCCCGCCGCCACCTCGGTACCCGCCGCCCGGGGTTCTGTCCCTCGGGCCGGGGAGCGGGCCGTGGCCACCGCCTCGGGCGGGGCTCCTCACCTGTAGTCGTAGTGGACATGGGCCTGCGCCCTCCCCTCCAGCATCTGGGCCCAGAAGGCCTCGAAGTCCTCGCTCTCGCTGGGCCGGCCGTTGTACTGCATGCCGAGGCCGACCGGGTAGACGTGCATGCCCTTGAGTCCGGGCAGCCCCCGCTGTTCCACCAGGGTGTCGATGACCGTCTCGCGCTTCCGCGCGGTCGACAGGTCCGACCGGGAGATCCTGAACTCCTTGTCGGCCTGGTCGAAGTCGCTGACGACCAGCAGCTTGGCGTCCGGCCCGTCCCCGGGCATCATCTCGCTGATGCGGTCCAGCGCCCCCCAGACGTCCGACCCGTTCTGGGTCCGCGCGCACTCCAGTTCCTCGAGCGCCTTCTTGCCGGCGACGACCCGGGACGCGGCGCGTGCGCTCTCCTGGTCGGTGGTCTCACTGCCGGGCGGGTCGAGATCGACCTCCGCCACCTGGCAGGACGAGGACTTGGAGGAGCGGGTGATGGGCGCGAACTCCACGGTGCCGCACTGCTGTTCCTCCAGGAACGGCATGAGGCTGTTCTTCAGCTTCGCCTCCGCGTCGAAGCCTTTCGCGGTCGCGGCCCCCGACCCGGATCCGTCGACGACGACACCGCACGGAGTGGTGAGCGGGTCGGGCTGCGAGGTGCACGAGACCAGCGCGGCCAGCAGCCCCGCCGCGGGCACCAGGACGGCCACGCGGCGGAGCCCGGGAGTCCGCCGGCCGTCACGGACCGATCGGCGCACGGTTCTCCTCCTTCCGGGAATGTCGGGATCTCCAGGTGATATGAGGAGGCGGGACATGGTCATCGGCCCTCCCGCCTAAGCCCGTTGCCCGGCGCCGGCGCCCGGCTGCTGGGTCCGCAGGATGGCCAGTGCCTGGACCACCGCGGGACCGGTCTCGTCCCGGCCGCGCTCCGCGTACCAGGTGTCGGCGTCCAGCCAGTCGTCGATCCGGTGCCAGGTGGGGTCCAGCTCCATCGTGCCCGGCAGCCAGCCGGCCGGACGGAGCTCGTCCAGCCGCGGGCCGCCGTCCGTGACCGTCCGGCGGCGCCCCCGCCGCCAGGCCGCGTCCCAGTAGCAGGCCAGCAACTGGTTCCCCTCGTCGATGATTTCCTGCGCCTTGGTGCGCTGGATGTCGGCCGCGTTGCGCCACTCGGCCACCATCCGGCCGTAGCGGGCCAGCGCGGCCGGGGCCGGCCGGCCGCGTTTCGTGTACTGGGTGACGACGCGGACCGATTCCGAGTGGATCGTCGCGACCAGTCCGCCCCTGCCCTGGAGCAGCTCCCGGCGCAGCCGCGAGCAGCCGCGCTCCACCCCGTTCCTGATCCCGACCACGTAGGGCGGCAGTGCCAGGCCGGCCGGGGCGCTCCCGGTCCTGGCGTCGGCCATCAGGGACATCAGGTCCGCCGCGTCATGTCTTCCGTGGATCCGGGCGCCGGTTCTGGAGAAGAAACCGAGCTTCGCCCTTCGAGGACGGCCCCCCGTCCGACCGGAGAAGTTCGTCATGGAACAGCCTCCCAATTTCCGTCCGCGCGGATCTCCGGGGGAGTTCCGCGCATCGAGAGAGTAGCTGAATATCGGACCGGAACGGGGCCGGTTCCCGGCGGAACAGATCATTCCTGTCCGGGGATCCGGAAAACGCCCGGAGTTCGACCGGACGGCGGCCGGAGAGCGGCGAAAGCGTGATTGCGCGGGCCGAGCCGGGACGTCGATACTTCTTGCCGGTGTGACGGAGGAGAACACATGAAAGTCCGGATCAGCGGCACGCATTTCCCCCTGGAAACCCTCGGGCCGGGACAACGGCTCGGCATCTGGTTCCAGGGCTGCGCGCTGGCCTGCCCCGGGTGCATGTCCCGGCACACCTGGGCTCCCGAGGGGGGAACCGCCGAGGACGTGTCCGGTCTGCTGCGGTTGTGGGAGGAGGCACTGGAGAGGGGGGCCGAGGGGCTCACCGTGAGCGGCGGTGAGCCCCTCGACCAGGCGGACGCGCTGGCCGGCCTGCTGCGCGGTGCCGCCAGGATCAGGGACCGGGCCGGCGCCGGGGCGGAAGGAGCCGACCTGCTGGTCTACACCGGGTACGAGCCGGACGAGCTCACGGCCGCGAGACGCCGGGCGCTGCGCGGCGCCGACGCGGTGATCACCGGCCGGTTCCGGGTGGAACGGCCGACCCGGCTGGTCTGGCGCGGCTCGGCCAACCAGAGCCTGCGCCCGCTGACACCCCGGGGCGAGACCCGGTACGCCGCGCACCTGACGCGGGAGAGCACGGGCGGCAGGCTCCAGGCGGTGGTGGAACCGGGACCGCCCGCCGGTGTGCGGTTCCACGGCGTGCCGCTGCGCGGCGAACTCAGGGCGGTGGAGCAGGGGCTGCGGCAGGCCGGCGTGACACTCAGGGAGCAGAGTTGGCGTCCCTGAAGAGCTCCAGGTACTCGCTTCTGCGGGTCACCAGCAGCACGGACCAGCTCGGGTCCCGGCGCAGTTCCTCGCGGACCGCCCCGAGCAGACGGGGCGCGGCGTCGGCGGCGGGGAGCCCGCCGCGCCCGGCGCCCAGCAGCGGGAAGCAGATGCTGGTCAGCGGGAGCGCGAGCGTCCTCCGTTCGGTGCGGGCCAGGTCGAAGGATTGCCGGACGGCCTCGGTCACGGTGCGGGGGTCGACGTGGTAGCGGCTGCCGTGGTCCACGGGGGTGGCCACGGCGGCGTGGTAGACGCGCCGGACGCCCTGCCGGGAGAGCGCTCCGGCGGAGGTGGGCACGACGGTGCCGGGGCGTACGGCGAGACCGCTGTGACGGTGGGTGTGCAGCCAGACCGCCAGTTCACGGGCGAGGACGTCGTCCACGATCTCGCCGTCCGAACGTTCGGCGGCCGCCCGCCGCAGTACGCCGGAGACGGTGGGCCGGAACGTCTTGGACATCTCCAGGTAGACGTTCTCGGAGGAGACCAGGATGTCGACGTCCCGTATCCGCTCGATGGGTGCCAGCCGGACCGCGACCCGGCCCGGCGCCGGGCGGGAAGCGCCCGGCACGGGGTGGAGACCGCCCGGCACCGGGCGCGGACCGTCCGGTGCCGGGCCGGCGAGCAGCGTACGGCTCGGAACCCGTGGGTCGGGCCGGACACTGCCGGGGGTGCGGGGCCGGCCGTCAGTGATCCTGCCGGACCGGCTGCCGCCGGGGGTGCGGGGCCGGCCGTCGTCGAGGACGCCGGACCGGCCGTCACCGGTCCCGCCGGGCCGGCCGTCACCGGGGGAGCCGGCCCGGCCGTCGCCGGGGGCGCCGGGCATGTCGGGCCGGCCGTCGTCGAGGACGCCGGGCCGGCCGGCGCTGGAGACGCCGGACCAGCCGTCACCGGGCCGGCTGTCGCCGGGGGCGCCGGGTATGGCGGGCCGGCCGTCACCGGGGGCGTGGGACCGGCCGGCACCGGTGTCCCTGGACCGGCGGGACCGGGCCAGGGCGAGTATCGCCGAGGCCAGGCCGTCGAACACCTCGTGCTCCTGGCTCTTGCGGAAGCGCTCGGTGCTCACCCCGTAGACACCCGCCGCGGCCTTGCGCCGGTCGGCGGCGGGTACGCCGCGGCGGTAGGCGAAGAGGCCGAAGGAGTGCGCGGCGGCGCGGGCCAGCGGATCGCAGTCGTCCGCGTCCCGCAGCTCGCCGCCGCCCAGGCGTCGTACCGCCGCCCCGAGCAGCTCCTCTATGCCCTCGAGTTCGTCGTCGGAGTCCGCGCAGAAGCCGGCGGCCACCGCGGCCGCGCGCAGTCCGTCCCGGGAGCAGTGCCGCAGCCGGGAGAGCCCGAGCCGCCTCAGGCACCTCAACTCCTCGGCCAGCTCCTGATGCGAAGGCAACGCGTTCATGAGGCGCATGGTAAACCCGTTCCCCCGGATTAAAAATATGATTATCGGAATAGATTATTCCGATGGTGGTGAAGGACTGGATGATCCACTCGATAACCCTTCCCGGGACTCGTCCCCTGTTCCGTGCCGCGATCCGGAGAATCCCGTACAGGAACCGGAACCGCTCGGATAATCTCTTGATCCCCGCGCCGATTCACGACCGCGGGACGGGCACATTCATCGGAAGGTCGGACCATGTCGACCACTGACCCCACAGATTTCGTTCCCCCCGAGGACGACGGTTTCTCGCGGGCCCGCCAGGTCGAGACCCGGTCGGTCACCTCGGATGTGCCGCCCGGGCTGACGGACCGCTTCTCCCTGCTCAGGGTCCTCCAAGCCGCCGAGCGGCCCTCCCAGGCCGTGGTGCTCAGGGTGCGCGACCTGAGGAGCGGGACCCCCGACGTCCCGCTGGTGCTCAAGTGGTACCACCGCATGCACGCGCCCGGCCCCGAGGTCGGCCGGGCACTGCTGGAGGCCGGCCGGGTCCCGCCGTCCGAGGGTGCCCCGCACCTGGAGCGCCTGCTGGAGACCGGCCGGACCGACGGGCATCCGTACCACCTCTACCGGTCGCACGGCGAGACGCACCTCGGCGACTACCAGCGGGAACACCCCGGTCCGATGCCCTTCGAGCAACTGAAGCCGGTCGTCGCCCAGTTGTGCGACGCCGTGTCGTTCCTGCACGACGAGGAGATCGTGCACCGGGACATCACTCCGGACAACATCATGATCCAGGCCCACGGGGACGGCCCGGAGATCACGCTGATCGACCTCGGTGCGGCGGTGTACCGGCCGGACGAGTCGGCCCGGCACTTCGACTGGCGGGGCAAGCCCCTCTACCTCGCCCCGGAGGCGGCGTCGCGGCTGCAGTCCGTCTCCCCGGAGGCGGACTGGTGGTCGGTGGGCATGGTCGCCGCCCAACTGGCCCTGGGGCGACCCCTCATGGACGAGCGGGAGGACAAGGCCGTCATGGAGGCGCTCGCCACCCGGGAGCCCGACGTCGACCGCCTGGAGCACCGGCGCGTCCGGATGCTCTGCACCGGGCTCCTGACCCGGGACCCGGAGAACCGGTGGGGCGCCCGGCAGGTGCGGGACTGGCTGGACGGCAGGTCCCCGGACACCGCGCCCCGGGGGGCGGGGCCCGGACGGGGAGCGGCGGACCCCGGCCCGGAGCCGGACCCCGTCACCCCGTTCTCCTTCGTCGGCGAGCAGTTCACCCTGCGGGAGCCGCTGGCCAGCGCTCTCGAACACCATCACGTCGCCGCCGAGCAGATGCTGGCCGACAACGGCAGACGGTCCGAACTCGTGGGCTGGCTCGCGCAGTTCGCCGAAGGGGAGAGCGAGGCCGAACGGCGGGTCCTCACCGGGCTCCGCGAGGCTCTGGAACGGGCACCGAGCCCCGAACTCACCGTCCGGCTGATCAACTGGCTGGGCCCCCGGCTCGAGGCCGGCTGCTGGGGGATGCCGCTCACCGTCCGCGGTATCCGCGAACTGTCCCAGGCCGTCCGGCAGAACGACGGCGCGGCCGTCCAGCTGGCCGAACACCTGCGCAGGCACCCGGGCATCCTGACCGCCCTGGCCCCTCGTCCCATGGGCGAAGGGCTGGACGACGTGGCCGACCGCTGGCAGTCGTTGCGCACCGGTTGGCCCCACCTGGTCCGTGAACTCCTCGACCTCCCCGACCTGCGACGGCTGCCCCGGGCGAGACACGCCCTGCGGCAGACGATCGCCGTGGACACCCTGCTCCTGGAACTCGCCCGTGAACCCGACCGCGTGGAGGCCCGGCTGGCCCACGAGGCGGCGAGGTTCGAGGGCGGACTCCCCCGTGAGGCGCGGGTCCCCTGGTTCAACCGGCTGCTGGAGACCGTCGACGACGACGGTCTGCGCCGCCTGCGGCTCGTCGCCGCCCACCAACTGACGGAACTGGCCGGCCGGGACGCCGCCGCCCGCTACGACAGGCACCTGCAGGACGAGGCGGAACGGCAGCTGCGGGAGGACCAGGACGGGGCGATCGCCGTTCTCCAGCGGCTGGACCTGCCCGCGGCCCTGGGCTGGGCGCTGCTCGGCGCCACGCTGGTCACCTTCCCGTACAGCTTCATGACCGGGCTGGCGGACGTGCTCGGCTGGGCCTCCCAGGACCAGGTGGTCGTCGCCTGGCTGTGGAGCCTCGGACTGACGCCCGCCGTCTTCGCCGCCGAGCTGTTCACCGCGAACTGGATCCGCCCGCCCGCCTACCATCCGCGCCATTCCCTGGCGGGCCTGATCATCGAGCGCGCGGACCGTCCCGCCTCCTTCGCCCTGTCCCGCAGGTCCCGGATGTTCCTCGGTGCCCTGGTGCTGCTCGCCGTGAGCGCCCTTGTCGTCGGGACGGTGATGTACCTGCCGTGGCTGTGGCCGGCGGTCTCCACGGGCGCGGTGGTGGTGTGGAGCGTCCGGCGGTGCCTGGCCTGGAGCAGGGACGGGCGGGGAGGCCGCAGCCGCCCGGCGGCCCCCGGTGGACGCACCGTACCGCCGCAGCGGAGTACGCCCGTGGCGCCCGTCCCCTCGGCCGGGGACGCGCCGGGGCACCGGATGACGGGAGCCGGCCGGTGAGTGAGGCGTTCGCCCAGTTCCTGGAGACCGGGGTGGCGCCCGGCCTCGACTTCGTCCCGCCGCCCCCGCCCCCGCCGCCGCCCCCGCCCGACCCGAACGAACTCGCCCACACCGGACCGCTGCACATGGACGGCACGACGGAGGAAGTCGCCTCGCAGCTCGGCGAGCTGGCCACCGAGGCCGCCCAGCAGGTGGCCGATGTCGCGCTCCAGACGCTGGGCACCCTCAGCGGCGCCCTGCTGGCCGGCCGGGCTGCGCTCGCCGCCACCAAGGTGCTGGCCGGCGCGGCCGTCCGAGCGGCCGAGGAACAGCGCTGCCTGGAACGGCAGGAGAAGGTCTCCGCCGACGCGGCGGAACAGTGGCGGAACGCGGCCTTCGCCGCCGCCCGCGCCAACGCCCGCCGCAGGGCGCTGCAGGCGCGGATCGACCGGGCCGCGCGTACGGCGCCAGGTGACCCCCCGCCCCGCCCCGACCTGCCCGGTCCGCTCGACCCGGCCACGGGCCGGCTGGGCGACTTCCGCCGCGAACTGGACCGCTTCGACCGGGCGCTGGAGGCCGCCGAGCGGGCCCAGGAGGCCTGGGAGGCCGAAGCTCTCCTCGCCTCACTGGCCGACCCGGCGGACGGCGCGGACGGGCCGGACTGGCAGGACGCCCTGCGCGCCAGGCAGCAGGACCTGCTCCGGGCCCGTCCGGCCGAGCGGGAGGCTCCGCACCCGGTGCCCGAGCCGCCGCGCACGACCGACCCGGTGGACGCGGCCACCGTGCGGGACCAGGGCGCCGGCATCCTGGCCGCCCTCGACCCCTCGGCCGACGCCGAACTGGTCAGGATGGCCTCCGAGGCGGTGGGCCACGCGGTGACGCACGCCGCCCGCCCGCAGCGGTCCCGCCGGCACCTGCGCGAGGCGCGGACCTTCGTGGCCGAGGCCAACCGCAAGGCGTGGAAGCTGCGCCGCGAGGTGGAACAGGCCGCCGTACAGCTCGACTTCCTGACCATGCCCCTGCCCGACGACCCGGACCTTCCCGAACCGGACCCGCGGGCCGTGGCCGCGCTGCGGAAGTGCGTCGACGACCAGGTTCCGCTCACCTCCGACGAGCGGGACCTGGTGGAACGCGGCACGGCCGCGCGGTGCGCCGCCCTCGAAGCCCTCTACCTGAAGCGCCAGTGCACCGGCGTCCTGGCCGGACTGGCCCTGGACACCGCCGGTGACCTGCGCGTCGCCCACACCGGCGACCACACGGTGACCCTCGACTGGACGCCCGGGGGCTGGGGACCGGACCACTGGCTCAGGATGGAACTGCGGGGGGAGAACGTCCATGTCACCACCATGCGCCCGGCGACCCGGGGCGAGCGGCGGGCCGAGGACCTGGAACTGGACGCCCGGCGGTGCGCCGAAGCGGGCGAGCGGCTGGACGAGTTCCGGGCCCTGGCCGCGAAGAACGGACTCCCCCTGACCTTCGGGATGCGGGACGGAGAGGTGCTCGCGGGCACGCTCGTCGAGCCCGCCGCGCGTGACGTACGCACCGGACCGCCGGTCCACGGCCCCCGGACGCACCCGACACACCGGACGGCACCCGGTCCCGGCCGCGGGTGACCGGCCCGTCACCCGCCCCGCCCTCCACGGAAGGCCCACTCCATGGCACTGCAGAAGGAAAAGGACGACGCGTTGCCGCTGTTCGTCCAGGAGCTCACGGGCACGCTGAGCGTGCACTCCCAGTACGTCCTGCACGGCAACATCCACGATCTGCACCTGGTGCGCGGCAAGGGCAGGGACCGGTACCACCCCCTGCTCGACGTGGTGTGGAACCCCCTGCTGCGGATGGGCTACCAAGTCCTGCTGGGATGCGACCAGATCAACGGCTTCCGGGTCCTCTACGCCGCCCCCGAGGTCGAGGAGGCCGTCAGGACCCTGGTGCCGGCACGCCAGTTCCCCGGGGCCGACGCGGCCCAGCAGGAGAAGGTGAGCACCGAACTGCGGAAGTTCGTCTCCGGCTGGGCGGAGGAACGCGGCAAGATGCGGACCGACGGGGTGGAACTGCCGCCGCTGCGGGCCGCTCTGGTGGTGGAGCACGCCTCACGGCTGGTCCAGGACGTCACCCGGCTCACCATGGACGAACGGGACTTCTTCCTCTCCTGTCTGCAACTCGCCGACCGGGCGGAACGGGTACGGGATCCGAGGCGCACGGACGGACGCGGCCTGTTCAACCCGGTGATCTGGCTGGCCGAGGGGGAGCGCGACCTGCCGAACTGGTTCGTCTCCGGGAGCGAACGCATCCGCCCGATCGCGGTTCCCCGGCCCGACGCCGACGAGCGGCGCCGTATGGCCGACCTCCTGCGCCGGGAGTTCAGGGCCCGGCAGCGGACGGCCGCGGCCCCCGCCCCGGGCGACACCGCCGAGGAGGACGAGAACACCGTCGCGGCGGTGGCACGGGCGGCCGGCGGGATGACGCTGAGGGCGATGCGGGAGAGCCTCGACCTGGCGCTGGACCGGGGCCTCGCGTTCCGGTCGATGCCCGACGCGATCCGGATCTACCGCCTCGGAGTGGAACGGAACCCCTGGAGCCGGGACGAGGTCCGCACACGCATCCTGCGAGGCGAGGACCCGGACGAGGAACGCTCCGTCCTCCAGCGGGTGCTGGGCCAGAACGCCGCCGTGGCCAAGACGTTCGACATCCTCAAGCGCGCCGCGCTGGGCCTGTCCGGAGCACAGGCGACCAGTCCCGGCCACCGCCCGCGCGGCGTCCTGTTCTTCGCGGGCCCGACCGGCACCGGAAAGACCGAACTGGCCAAGGCCGTCGCGGAGGTCCTCTTCGACAACGAGCAGGCCTATCTCCGCTTCGACATGAGCGAGTTCTCCTCCTCGCACGCCGCCGACCGGCTGGTCGGGGCGCCCCCCGGCTACGTCGGGTACGAGGCGGGCGGTGAACTCACCACGGCGGTGCGGCAGGACCCCTTCCGGGTCATCCTCTTCGACGAGATCGAGAAGGCCGACAAGGGGGTGCTGGACAAGTTCCTCCAGGTCCTGGAGGACGGCAGGCTCACCGACGGGCAGGGAGTCACCACCTACTTCAGCGAATGCGTACTGATCTTCACCTCCAACCTCGGGGTGCAGCGCACCGATCCGCAGACACAGCAGCGCGAGTGGGTCGTCACGCCGGGCACGGAGTACTCCGAGCTGGAGGCGACGGTCAAGAAGAACGTCAAGGAGCACTTCGAGCAGGTCATCGGCCGGCCCGAGCTGATGAACCGGATCGGCGGCAACGTCGTGGTGTTCGACTTCATCTCCGAGGAGGTGGCGGAGGACATCTTCGACCTCCAGGTGAAGAACATCCGGCGGCAGCTCGCGGCCGAGCACCGCGTCGACCTGGAGATCCACGACGACGCCCGCGCCACGCTGCTGCGCCGCTGCACCAAGGACCCGTGGACGGGCGGACGGGGCATCGGCATGGCGCTGGAGACGGACCTGATCAATCCGCTGGCCCGGGCGCTGTTCGCCGCGCCGGGCCTGGGCGCGGGCACCACCGTGGTGGTCGCCGGCGTCAAGGAACTGCCGGACGGCCAGGTGGAACTCCTGGTGGACTTCGGGAAGGAGGCCGTCGCGGAGTGACGGCGCACGACCGGGACCAGGCGGACACGGACGCCGGGGAGGACGACGAGGGCTGGGTCTCGCTGTCCGAGAGCCCTTCCGGCCCCCTCACCCCTCCGTCGGCGGCCGCCGAAGGACGAACCGCGCCCCCGCCGCCCGACGCGGAGGACGACGGCTGGGTCTCCGTCCCCTCCGGAACCCCGCGGCCCTCGGGCCCCGCCCCTCCCCGCCCCGCGCGTGTGCGGGAGACCGAAGTCGCGCTGCGGTTCACCGGTCTGGGCGGACAGCTTCTGCTGAACCGCGGCCAGACCGTACGGCTGGGCCGCAGCAGGAGCTGGGCGACGCCGGAGGCGGCCGAGATCCTGGCGGACGAGTCCACGGTCTCCGGGCGGCACGCCAGTGTCGAGTACGCCGAGGACGGCACGGTCTGGCTGACCGAGGTGGCCGAAGGTTCCACCAACGGCATCCGCGTCAACCGGCACCAGGTCCTCACCCCCGGACAAGCCCTGCGGCTCCGCACCGGTGACATGGTGTGGCTCGGTCCGCACGTCACCTTCCTGGTCCGGGGCGGAGCCCTGCCCGTCCCGGACACGCCGGCGGACGGCACCGGGCAGCACCCCGACGGCTGACCCGGTGCCCCGGCCGCGGGGCCGCCCCCGGCACGCCCGTGCCCGCCGTGGGACGGTGCGCCGTGCTCACGGTCGGGCCCTTCCCGCGCACGGCACGGAAGGGGGCCGGCACCGGGAAGGAAGCCGCACCTGCGGCGACAATCGCCGCAACGGTGGCATTTGGGGTGGAATAGCCTATTCCGTCAAAGCGGTTATGACGGAGTGGCGGGTCAATAGAGTCCGAGTGTGCCTGCTGATGAAACTCCCGTTCGTTTTTTCGTGCTGGGGCCGGTTCGGGCGTGGCGCGGTGAACAGGAGCTGGACCTCGGATCGCCGCAGCAGCGTGTGGTGCTCGCGGCGCTGTTGCTGGGCCGGGGGCGCCCCGTCGCCCTCGGAGAGCTGATCCGTGCCGTCTGGGGCGAGGAGCCCCCGGCGGCCGCCGTGTCCGTCCTGCGGACCTATGTGTCACGCCTGCGCAAGGTCCTGGAACCCGGGCGGGAGCCGGGCCGTCCGCCCGGACTGCTCGTCTCGGTCGGCGACGGCTATGCGATCCGGGTCCCGGAGGACTGCCTGGACCTGGCCGTGTTCGAACAGCGGGTCATGGAGGCGAAGAGGCGGTACGCCGCCGGTGAACCGGCCGCCGCCGGCGAACTGCTGCACACGGCGCTCGACGCATGGCAGGGGCCGGCACTGGCGGGCCTGCCCGGACCGCTGGCGGAGTCGGAGCGCTCATGGCTGGACGAGCGGCGGCTCACCGCGACAGAGACCCGGCTGGACATCGACATCACGCTCGGACGCCATGACACGGTCGTTCCCGAACTGCTCTCGCTGGCCGCCAGACACCCACTGCGCGAGCAGCTGTGCCGGCTGCTCATGCTGGCGCTGTACCGGTCCGGCCGGCAGGCCGGCGCACTGGAGGCCTACGGCAGGACACGGGACGCCCTGGTGACCGAGCTGGGTGTCGAACCGGGCGCACCGCTCAAGGACCTGCACCGCCGTATCCTGACAGCCGACCCGTCCCTCCTGCCCGGTCCGGCACCGGCCGACGGCCCGTCCCCGCGACCGGACCCCGTCGAGTACCCGGCCGCCCGTCCGGCGCAACTGCCCGCCGACCTGCCGGCCTTCGTCGGCCGGCAGGCGGAACTGGAGCGGATACGCGCCCTGTTGCCCGAGGACGGCAGCCCTCCGGCGACCCTGGTGATCAGTGCGATCGGCGGCATGGGCGGCATCGGCAAGTCAGCCCTGGCCGTGCACTGGGCCCACGAGGTCGCCGACCGCTTCCCCGACGGACAGCTCTACATCAACCTGCGCGGCTTCGACCCGACCGGCTCGGTCATGACGCCCGACGAAGCCGTCCGGGTCTTCCTCGACGCGCTCGGTGTCCCCCCGCAGCGCATCCCCGGCGACTTCGGCGCCCAGGTGGCGCTGTACCGCAGCGTGCTCGCACGGCGGCGGGTCCTGGTCCTGCTCGACAACGCCCGCGACGCCGAGCAGGTCCGCCCGCTGCTGCCCGGCTCCCCGGGCTCCCTGGTCATCGTCACCAGCCGCAGCCGGCTGTCCGGTCTGATCGCCGGGGAAGGGGCGCACCCGCTGACCCTGGACCAGATGACGCCCACCGAGGCGTTCGACCTCCTCGCCGCCCGCCTCGGCACCGACCGGCTGGCGGAGGAGCCGCGGGCGGCCGGCGAGATCATCGCGCGGTGCGGCCGGCTGCCGCTGGCACTGGCCATCGTCGCCGCCCACGCCGGGGTCCGCCCCGGCTTCCCGCTCAGTGCCATCGCCGAGGAGGTGCGGGACAGCCACGGCAGCCTCGACGCCTTCGCCGGGGGCGACGACATCACCACCGACGTACGGGCCGTCTTCTCCTGGTCGTACAAGGCGCTGTCCGCCCCGGCCGCCCGGCTGTTCCGCCTGCTGGGCCTGCACTGCGGACCCGACATCTCCGTACCCGCCGTCGCCGCGCTCGCCGGGCTCCCGCCGCGCGAGACCCGCGGCCTGCTCGGCGAACTCACCCGCGCCCACCTGCTCACGGAACACTTCCCCGGCCGCTGCGCCCTGCACGACCTGCTGCGCGTCTACGCCGCCGAACGGGCCCGCGCCGAGGAGACGGCGCGGGAACGGGACGAGGCCATGGAGCGGCTGCTGACCTGGTACCTGCACACCGCCGACGCCACCTACCCGCACATCACCCCCAACCGCCGCCGGATCCCGCTGGAACCGCCGCCGGACGGGTGCCGGCCGCTGGTGTTCACCACGCGGGAGGAGGCCCTGGAGTGGTGCGAGACCGAGCGGCCCAACCTGGTGGGCGCCGTGCACCAGGCCGCCGGGGCCGGACAGCCGGGCATCGCATGGCGGCTGCCCGCCGTCCTGTGGGGGTTCTTCTACCTCCGCAGCCATACGCACGAATGGCTCGACACCACCACCACGGGACTGGCCGCCGCCCGCGCCGCCCAGGACCGCGCGGGCGAGGCCCAGGCACTCGCGGACAGGTCGGCGGCGCTGCGCGACTCCGGCAGGCTGGAGGAGGCCATCGGCCCGCTGCGCGAGGCCATGGCCCTCTTCCGGGACCTCGGGAACGCGGCGGGCCGGACGGCCACCGTGGCCAACCTGGGCGACGCGTACCTCCAGGCCGGCCACCTTCGCAAGGCCGTCGAGTACACGCGCCGGGGACTGGCCATCGCCCGGGCCACCGGCAACGTGTGGAGCCAGGGCATCGCCCTGTCCAACCTGGGCGACGCCTACCAGCGGCTCGGCCGGTTCGACGAGGCCGTCGACTGCCTGGAGCAGGCGCTGACCGTCCTGCGGGCCCACGACAACCGCTGGGTCGAGGGCATCACCCTGGACATCCTCGGCACGGTGCACCGCCGGCTCCACCGCTACGACGAGGCGGTCGAGCACTACCACCAGGCGCTCAAGACCCACCGGGACATCGGCAACCGGTGGGGGGAGGGCCACACCCTGGGCAACCTCGGGGACGCCCAGCTCGGTGCCGGGGAGTCCGAGGCGGCGCGCGGCAGCTGGCTGGAGGCGCTGGCGATCCTCTCCGAGTGCGACCACGCGGACGCCGAGAAGGTCCGCGAACGACTCGCCCGGCTGGACTGAGCCCGCACCGTCCGACACACGTCTCCTTCGATCAGGACCCGGCCGCGGCAAGGGGGAAAGCAGCGGCCGGGCACCCGTACAACGGGAGGCGGGCGAGGGAGGTTCAACGGAAGGTCCGACTCCCGGGCCGGAGCGTCACAGGGGGCCTTCCGGGGCGGTCCCGACCACCCCGGTATTTTCTGATTGGCGCCGGTGTGAGTGTGTTTTTCCCGTCGGTGTGAACCAATGCGTGCCCGTACTCGTTGGATCTTTCGGATTCCGTCGGGTCCGCCGGACGTCACAACGGGCCGTCCGGCCGGCCGCCCGTCGATTCCGCTCCGTCCGGGTGAGGAGGGCAGCAGCAGCCATGGTCCGCTTCGAAGTGCACCTCTCCGACGAGGGGTTCGCCGGCATCGACGGGGAGCCCCTGGTCCCCGACGCGGGCCGGTCCGTGCACGAGGCCGTGCTGGACCGGTTGCGGCAGTACGCGGAGGAGCGGGGCGCTCCGGTCGAGGCGACGGTGAACGACGGACCCGGCACCACCCACTTCGTCCTCCAGGTCGCCCCCGACGGCTCCAGCCACGTGGTCATCCCGGCGGACCCGGATCCGGACCCGGATCCGGACTCGGACCCGGATCCGGACCCGGACTCGGACCCGGATCCGGACCCGGACCGGCCCGTCGCGGGGGCGCCGCCCTCCGCTCCGCTGCCTGCCGGGCTGGCCGAACCCATCACCCGTATCAACGCGTTGACGTCCGACGGCCGGCTCGACGAGGCGTCCGCCGCCGCGACCGCGCTCCGCGAGGACCTGACGGCCTCCCTGGGCGCCGAGCACCCGGACACCCTGGAGGCGAGGGCGATGGAGGCGTACCTGGCCCATCTGCGCGGCGACCACCGCGAGGCCACGGTGCTGGCCCTGGACGTGGCCCGGACCCTGTGCCGGACCGGTGACGCGCAGGCCCCCGCGGCGGTGGAGCGGGCGGTCGCCGCCTGGCGGCGGCTGGACGACGACCGGACCGCCGTCCTCCACGGACGCGAACTGCTCGGCCTGTGCGACAGCCTGCACGGCACGGACCCGCCGCCTCCCGGCCACGCCGAGCTGACCCGCCGGGTCCGCAGACGGCTGGAGAAGCTGACGGCCCGGTCCACGGGGTCGTCAACCGCACGTCAAACGGACGTGGAACGTTCCCAGTGAGACTCCCTCCCACGGAGGCCCCGGCCCGCGGTCCCCCCATGACCGGGCCCGGACACCCCAAGGAGCGGGAGCACACCATGAACGTGACGGTCATCGGGTCGGCGAACGCGCCCTCACCCGAGGAGCGGGCGCTGCGTGACCTCTACGTGGAACACGGCCCGGCGCTCTACGCGTACGTGCTGCGCATGCTGGGCGGCGACACGCACCACACGGAGGACGTCGTCCAGGAGACGCTGCTGCGCTGCTGGGCCAAGCGGAACCTGGCCGACGGCGAGGGCATGGCCGTACGCCCCTGGATGTTCCGCGTCGCCCGCAACATCGTGATCGACGCGCACCGTATGCGCACGGCCCGGCCGGTGGAGATCGGCGGCGCCACCTGGCTCGCCGAACCGGGCGCCGAGGCGGACGACGTCGACCGCGTGCTGTCGTCCATCGTCCTGCGCGACGCCCTGGACGCCCTGACCCCCGTTCACCGCGAGGTCCTGGAGGCCACCTTCTTCGCCGACCGCAGCACCCGGCAGGCGGCCGACGCCCTCGGCGTCCCCCAGGGCACGGTGAAGTCCCGCGTCCACTACGCCCTGCGCAGCCTCAGGACGGTCCTGGAGGAGCGCGGGGCGCGCTGAGCGGGCCGGCAGTGCCGTCCGCCCGCGGCCGCATGAGCGGCTGACAGGTTCTTCAAGAGTTCTTCATCGGCTCCGTCCTACGGTCGGTCCGCCCGCCGCGTCCGCGGACGGGTTCGGCAGGAGAGCGGGAGAACCGGTGAGGGCGAATCGGGTACTGCCGGCCGCGGCGGCCTCGGTCGTGGCGCTGGCGTTGACCGGCTGCGGGGGCGACGAGGGCGACCCGGACATCCCGACGGCCGCGAGCGGCGGCGCGGCCACGCCGTCCGCCGGCTCGGACGCGCAGGGCGGCGGGGACGACGTGGCCGCCTATGTGGAGGCGCAGCGCACGTATGTGAAGTGCCTGCGGGAGAACGGGGTCGACGCCCCGGACCCGGACGAGAAGGGGACCATCGACTTCGGTGACGACCGGGACCTGAAGAAGGACGCGACGTTCCGGGCGGCCACGGAGAAGTGCGCCGAGCACCTGGCGGCCGTGCCCGAGAGCATCGAGAAGGGCAACCAGTCCGAGCTCACCGCCGAGCAGATCGAGGTGAAGCAGCGGTACGCGACGTGCATGCGGGAGAACGGCGCCGCCGACTTCCCCGACCCGGGCCCCGACGGCCTCGGACAGGGTGAGTGGGACCAGAGCTCCGCCGGCGCGAAGCGGGCCATCCGGATCTGCGGGCCGATCGTGGGCGTTCCGGAGAACCCGGGCCCCGGCAAGGGCTGACCGTGGCGGATACGGTGACACGGATCGATGACGAGTCCGAGGCGGTGCCCGGACCGCCGCCCGGCGGACGGGGACGGCGTACGGCGCTGATCGCCCTGGCCGTGGTCGTCGTGGCGGCGGTCGCCGTGGTGGGCGCCCCGGGCCTCGGCGGTGGTGAGGACGAGAGCGCGGGCGCACCGCCCCGGACCGGTTCGCTGGTCGAGGTGGTCCGGGCCACGCTGACCGAACGCACCGAGGTGGACGGCCGGCTGGGGTACGGCACGGAGATACCGTGACCGGGCTGCCCGAGACGGGGACCACGGTGAAGCGCGGCGGCACGCTGCTGCGGGTCGACGACCGGCCGGTGGTGCTGCTGTACGGGTCGCTGCCCATGTACCGGGACCTGGGGCTGACCACCACCGCGTCCGGGGGCGGCACGGCGTCCGGGGGTGACACCGTGCCCGGGGGCGGCACGGGGTCCGGGGGTGACACGGCGTCCGGCGAGGGCAAGACGGACGGCGGAGCCGGTGGTGGCGGCGGCGCCGCGAGCCCCTCCGCGCAGCCGGCGCCGACGGGCACGGGGAACGCCGCGGTGACGGAGCTCAAGGGCATGGACGTCCTGCAGTTCGAGACGAACCTGGCCGCGCTCGGCTACACCGGCTTCACGGTGGACGAGACGTTCACCCGCAAGACGGCGGACGCCGTCGAGCGGTGGCAGAAGTCGCTCGGGATACCCGAGACCGGCAGGGTCGGCATCGGGGACGTCATCTACTCCGCCGGTGAGGTGCGGATCGGCAGGCCGGGCGTCCGGCTGGGCGAAGCCGTCACCGGGAACGCCCTCACGTACACCGGGACGACGCGCAAGGTCGTCGTCGACGCCTCGGCCGCCGACGCCTCCTGGGCCGTACGCGGCGCGGCCGTCCGGGTCCGGCTGCCCGACGGCAGGACAGTGGAGGGCGAGGTGGCGTCGGTGGGCCGGCAGGCCAGTGCGCCCGAGGGCGGCTTTGGCGAGGACGGTTCGGGGCAGGGCGGGGCGACCGTACCGGTGACCGTCACCATCGAGGAGCAGAAGTCCGTGGGACGGCTGGAGAGCGGCCCCGTCACCGTCGAGTACGTCGTGGTCGAAGCCGAAGACCCGCTCGATGATCTGCGCCCGGGTGAAGACCCGGCCCGGCTCCCGGGCCAGCGCCTCCAGGACGGCGAACTCCTTGGCGGTCAGCGCGACGGGCTGCCCCGCCACCCGCACCTCGAAGCGCGCGGTGTCCAGCACCACCGCACCGACCCGCAGCACCGCGGGCTCCGCCGCGCCGGCGGTCTTCCGCGACCTGCGCAGCAGCGCCCGTACCCGCGCGGTCAGCTCACGAGGGCTGTAGGGCTTGGTGAGGTAGTCGTCGGCGCCCAGGTCGAGACCGAGGAGCATGTCCTCCTCGGTGGTGCGGGCGGTGAGGAGGAGAATGGGAACATCCGACTCGGTCCGCAGGATGCGGCACACGTCGAGCCCGTCGACCAGCGGCAGCATCACATCGAGCACGATGAGATCGGGTTTCGACGAGCGGGCCTTCTCCAGCGCCGCCCGGCCGTCCCCCACGACCTGCACCGCGTTGCCTTCCCGCTCCAGGTAGATCCGGACCAGCCGGGCCTGCTTCTCGTCGTCCTCGGCCACCAGAATCCGAGCGCTCACCGATTCTCCCCCAGCAAGATCCACCGATCCCTCGAACGCTAGTACACCCGGCCCACGCCCGCCCGCGCTCTGCGGCGCCGGCTCAGGACTCTTCACCCTGGGCGTCGTCCGGGAGAACGGCGGTGTCCCCGGCCGGCGGGGCCTCGATGGTCACGGGCCGGTCGATGTCGAGGAAGGTGACGGTCAGGTCGAGCGGCTTGCTGCCGGTGCCGGTCCGCCACCGGAACCGTTTGGCGCGGTGGTCGCCGTCGATCCACAGGTCCATGGTGAGGGTGTCGGGGACACGCAGCCCCATGAACTGGTCGAGGCCTTCGACCAGACGTTCCCGGGCCGCCTCGTCCGGAGCGGCGTCGAGGGCGGCGCGCAGACTCCCGGAGGTGACTGTTCCCCTGTAGTGCGTGGTCCTGGTGCCGTCGACCGTCTCGGTCCCGACCGCCCGCACGTCCTCGGACCCGGTCAGGAGGGTGGACTGCACGACCGGGCTGCTCTCCAGCTGACGGGGCAGTACGCCGTGGGAGTCGTTGTCCACGGTGAGGCCTCCCCACACGGCTGGGTCCGCCCTGAACCAGCTTTTGCCCTGCACCGCCTTGCCGACGTACATCACCTCGTCGACGAACCGGACCGGCAGCGGGCCGTCCCCGTCCCGGCCGGCCGTGCTCAGCTCCATGCTCATCGCCGGTGGATCCGTCCTCATGAACGCGTCGGCCTCCAGCCGGCCCGTCTCCGGTACGGTCCCGGTGACCCGGTAGTGGAGCGACGCGATGTCCGCGGAGTTCGCCGCCGCCTCGGCCACGGCCGTCGCGGGCGTCACCCCGGACGGCTCCCCCTTCCCGGAACCACTCCCGCCCTCACTCCCGCAGGCCACCGCTCCCCCCGCGGCCAGCACGACGGCGCACACCGCGCTCACCACTCCGCGCGATACGGAAACACCCGACGAATTCCCCACCATTTCCCCCCGGCGAAAACCTGATCGACCTTTGTCAGGGCCGTGAGCGTATCCCGGCGTGTGTCCCGTGATCGCTGGATTTCCGCGAGGCGCACGCGGCAGAAGTGGTGTCACCGACCGTGTCCCACAAGGCCGGGACGCGGAGGAAGCCGGAGGCCGACGGCCGTCACCGGCCACGGACCCGGGCCGGCGTTCCGGATTCCGGCTCTTCGGCTTTTCGGCTCTCGCGTGGCGAGAACCGGACCTCGCCAGGGGTCAGGCCGAAGCCTCGTCGGTCGGCTGAGGCACGGCGTACGGGCGCAGAACCATCAGCGAGTCCTCCGAGGTGGCCACCATGGCGAAGGGGAACCGATCGAGTTCGAGGCAGAGAGCGACGTCATCGGGGTGGGTTCCTTGGCGCACGTCCTCCGTCAGCTCGGTGGCGGCTCGTGACGCGCCGGCGCGGCGGAGGAACTCGGCCGCGTCCGTCCTCCCGGCCTCGGTGGCCCTCCGGGCGATGTACTGGGCGCACGCCAGATCCTCATCGGCCCGCCCGTCCTCACCGGTGACCACGAACGTGACACGGTCGCACGCGCGTGTCCGCAGGAGCCGAGCCGTCGCCTCCGCCACCACGAAGCCGGCGCACAGCACCAGCGACGCGTCCCTGACCGCGAGGGCGCCGACCGTTCCCGCCGTGGTCTTCTGCACGACGGTCCGTCCGCCGAGGTCGACGGAGCGCAGCAGGCCCGGCGAGTTGACCATGTCGAACCCGGGCGCCGGCGCACCATCCTTGAGCGCCACCCAGTCCGGGTGGCGAGCCTTGAGCGCCAGGGCCTCGTCCAACGACTCGGCGAGAACGATCTTCTCCGCCCCCCGGCCGAAGGCCCAGGCGGCCACCGTGCAGGCACGCATGACATCGACCACGACCGCCACGGACGGGACTTCGGCCAGCTCGGAGATGCCGAGGAAACGAGCGTCCATCCGGTCATGATCACGCATACCCGGCCCGAAGCGCCCGGACGGTGATGCGCATCACGCCGACGGCACGGGGTCACCCGCACAGGGGCAGGCTCCATGACACGCAGACGAAACAGGTCCGGGGCCTACTCGCATGAGTAGCCTCCGGGCCTGTCGTTTCTCTGTCAGGGTGGCGGGATGTGAACCCACGACCTCTTCGCCCCGAAACAACTTGGGTGAGGGCTCGCCCTGTGACTGGTGTGCTCATCACCTGCGCTGATGGTCTGCTGACGTCCGTGCTCGTCCGCCGCTGTCCGTCAGCGTCGTCACGCAGTCGGACACTCACCGACTGATCGCACGATGCGGTACAGCCGTGGCCTGTTCGGTGCCGACCGAGCAGGGAACGGCACGGTGGACGTAGTGATGGGTCACTCCCCATAGGGGATGCGCACGAAGCCGTCCTCCCAAGTGTCATCGTCCAGGGAGTGGGGGACGATGACGAAGCACTTGGGTTCGTCCCGGAAGCCCGGTAGCAGACGGGCGCGGGCGATGCGTTCCTCGGCCTTCTCTTCCGTCGAGTAGATGCCCAGCAACTTGACGTCGTCGCCGTCCTGCTCATCGATGAAGACGCCGTCCTCGTCGATGTGCACGGTTGCCCCGTCAGGCCCGGCCTCGTTCTGGTGGCCTACATGCCACAGGGGATAGACGATCACGCGGCCAGGCTAGCGAGCGATGGGACACAGGGGCCGTCACGCCGATGCCATCAGCTTGGGAAGCCTGGGTTCTCGGTGGCAGGCTCTGCTTGGCTGAACTGCGGCGGAGCAGGCAGGTGGCCTGACAGACCGGCGGCCTGGCCCCCGCCATTCCCCGTGGTCCCCACACGATCTGGCACGCGTCCGGCACGAGCGCGGCTGATGGCGGGCGTGACCACCGCCGAGGGCCTTGACCATGTGGCATACGGTGGCCACCTCGCCCTGACCGACGCGGACGGCTCCGGGGAAGGGCGGTCTTGGTCCGGCGGGTGATGCTGTCCATGTCGGGCAGGCCGAGTGCGGACAGCGCGTATCCGCTGGAGGCGAGGATGAACTCCCGGCGTTCCACGTCGCTCCTTCCCAGATGCAGGACTGATGCCACATCCTCACCCGGGAGCTGGACCCGTACGGGATCTGCGTCAACACGGTCATGCCCGGAGCCATCCGGTCGAAGCCGAGAACGCCCTCCCCGCCCAGCACCGCGCACGGCCGGAGGACCAGATCAAGCGCCAGTGCGTCCCGCGCCGTGGCCGGCCCAGGCCGCCGGCGGCCAGGGCGTCGTCCCGCTGAATCCGCCGGGCTGACCGCAGCCCCTCAGACAGGCTCCGGGAGCGAACCGAGATGCTCGATGACCCGCGCGCGCAGAAGGAGGTACTCCTCCCAGCGGCGGGGCAGAGGGCCCGGCGGGCGCTCAATGACACGAGCAGCCGTGACAGTCTGTCCACGCTGGAACTGCTCAAGCGTCAGGTCGAGTTCCACACCACTGGGCAACCGGTTCCACCAGTGGAAGCCATACTGGGTCCCGTCGAGGTGCACCTCCCCGAGCATGAGATCACCGCCGAAAACGTCGTTGACGATCAAGGCCGTGATGTCGCACTGCCCCCAGGCCGGGTTGCCGGGCTCCCAATCGGCCTGGTCGTCGGGCGAGCAGGTGTCGGCGGCCCAGCTGACACGCAGGGCCTTGTCGAGATCGAGCAGGTTCCAAGGAGTCATGCCGCCAGCATCGCAGCCACCACTGACACCGGACATGGCGAGATCCGCCACCGCACCGGCCTCACCTGCTACTTCACTGTCGGGGTGGCGGGATGTGAACCCACGACCTCTTCGTCCCGCAGCAACTTGAGTGAGGACTCTGCCGTGCACTGGCATGGCGCTTAGCAGCACTGATGGCCCGCGCTCGTCCGCCGTTGTGCGTCGGCGTCGTCACGCAGTCGAACACTCACTGCCCGGACGGTGGCGCTGACCACGGATCATGTTGCTGGAGTGCGTCGAACTCGGTGAGGCCGAACCTGCTTGCGGCGGTATGCCGTTCCCGAACCTCTGACCACGTTCTGGGACGGTAGCCCGGCCCACTGCAACCGCACGAGTGGAAGGTGATCCCGGCTCGAAGAACGGCCTCAAGGGTGCGCCAGCCCCGCTTGTCCCTGCGGCGCGGAATGGCCACGTCGAAACCGGCGTTGATCATTGGCTGACAGCAGCGAGGACAGAGGTGATCGCCGGACGGCTTCAAGCCTTGCTTGAACGAAGACCGGCAAGCCAGACAAACGAAGTGGCGCTTGTAGACAGCCGCATACCGACACATCCCCGCAGCGTAGCGAGAGCCATCCGTCCCCGGCCATCGAGTAGCAGTGGCGTTCTGGCCACCGCTTGAGGAGTTCGGCCTGAGTCCGCTCAGGTAGCTGTCATCGACTGGTCCGGTAGTCGGAGGGTGTCGCTGGTGTGCGCCCCTGTTCGGCACCGTTGATGTCAGCCGTGGATGTCAGGCGCCTTCTCGTCCGTGGCTCCAGCCAGATCGATCAACGAAGGCATCCTCGGCCGCCACGGCCGAGGATGTGCCGGTGCAAGCCTTTGGCCACCATGTGCTACCTGGTAGCACTGGGTGCTACCTTGGGTGGTATGAGCGTTCAGCCCGAAATCACCCAACGGGATCTGCGCAGCCGGTCCCGAGAGATCATGGACGCCGTACAGAGCGGTCAGTCGTTCACCGTCACCCGCGACGGACATCCGATCGGCCGGCTCGTCCCGATGCGGCGACGCCGTCGGTTCGTCTCCCGCCAGGAGTTCGCCGCGATGTCCAGGACCGCCCCCGGCATCGACCTTGAGAGGTTCCGCGCCGATCAGGACGCCACGGCCGACACCTACCCGGACGATCCCTATGACCGTTGACCGCTCGACATATCAGCAGGGCCTCCTCGACACCAACATCATGATTCTGCGCCGCTGGGTGGCCCCCGAGGAGCTGCCGGACGAAATGGCGATCACCGCCATCACCCTGGCCGAGCTGTCCGCCGGTCCGCACGAGGTCCGTCGCAACGACGAACAGAGCGGTTACGACGAACATGCCGAACGCGCCCGCAGGCTCGACGTCCTGCAACGCGCCGAGAACGAGTTCGACCCCATCCCCTTCGACGCCGAAGCGGCCCGCATCTACGGCCGTATCTGTGCCGCAGTGATCGGCGCCGACCGCAAGTCGCGCCGCCGGATGGCCGACCTGATGATCGCTGCCATCGCCGTGGCGGAGAACCTTCCCCTCTTCACCACCAACCCCGACGACTTCAAAGGGCTGGACGACCTCCTCACCGTCGTGCCGGTCACCCGTCCGAGGGTGCCCCACGAAGGCTGATCGACGGGATCAACGCCGACGAGTGGACGCCCCGGGAGCTCCGGCACAGCTTCGTGTCCCTGCTGTCCGACCGCGGCGTCCCGCTGGAAGTGATCTCCCGGCTCGTCGGGCACTCCGGGACGGCCGTGACCGAGGAGGTCTACCGGAAGCAGATCCGGCCCGTGATCCAGACCGGCGCCGTGGTCATGGACGGCATCTTCGGCACACAGGAACGACGGCCGTAGACACGCGGATAGCGATAGTCACGCAGATAGACACGCAGGCAGAAACAAGAAGACCACCGCGTAACGTTACGCGGTGGTCTACCTGCTACTACGGCTGTCGGGGTGGCGGGATTTGAACCCACGACCTCTTCGTCCCGAACGAAGCGCGCTGCCAAGCTGCGCTACACCCCGATCGTCGCTGCTCTCGCGGCGACGACGTTTACTTTAGCCCACTGGGGGCCCGAGACGAAATCCGGTTTTCGGGTGGCGACGGACCGGGTTCGGGCGGGTGTGGTCCAGGGCCACGAGGAGGACGGCCAGGGCGTAGCAGGCGAGGCCCAGGAGGAGGGCGTTGGCGAGGACGTTCCGGTAGCCGTGCCGGGCGACGTCGAGGAAGGGGTAGAGGTAGCGGGCGGGGGAGCCGGGGAGGAGTTCGCCCCGAGCCAGGGTGAAGGCCAGGTAGGCCAGGGGGTACAGCAGCCAGGTGGCGGTCTGGCGGAGGCGGGTGCGGGCCGACGGGGTGAGGAGGAGCCAGTCCAGCAGCGCGGCGAGGGGAAGCACCGTGTGCAGGGTGTGGGCGGCGAGCGGCTCCAGCCAGGCTGCCGTCCCGGTGGTCCCGTCCGTCATCGAGAAGCGCGGTGTCCCGTCCGTCAGGAGGATGTGGTGGACCAGGGACGCCGTGAGCACGTACAGCAGGGCCGCTCCCGTGATCGCGCCCGGCAGGGGGTGACGGGCGCTCCAGGCGCGGCGGGCCGAGGCGAGCGTGACCACGGCCAGCAGGGCCGCGCTCTGGACCGCGAAGTAGCTCAGGACCCGGGCCGGGTTGCCGAGGAGGGTTTCGACCAGCACCGCCCCCGCCGCCAGCAGCGCCAGGAGCAGGCGGTACGTCGCTGCCAGCGGGCGGCGTACCGGGGGTACGACGGCTCTGGCGGGGGCGAAGAGGGCGGCCGACGCCGGATGTGTCCGCGGCAGGGCGGGGATGTCCGGGAGGTCCCTGGGTATCGGGGCGGTCATGCACCCCAGCGTGGGCGGATGTCCGGTCCGGGGCGATGTGGGTGGGCCGAACGGGTGGTGTCGGTTCCGGCTGAGGCGGGGGTGCCGGCCGGGCTGAGGTGGAGGTGTCAGCCCTGGCTGAGGTGGGTGGTGCCGGTTCCGGCCGGGACGAGGGGTGCTGGTCCCGGTCGGGGCGGGTGGTCTCGGTTCCGGCCGGAAGAGTGGGCTCGGTCCGGCCGGGACGGTGGTGTCAGTCCCGGCCGACCAGGGTCAGCAGTGTCGCCTCCGGGGGGCAGGCGAAGCGGACCGGGGTGTAGCGGCTGGTGCCGCAGCCCGCGGAGACGTGGAGGTAGGAGGTGCGGCCCTCGGACGTGTGCGTGGACAGGCCCTTCACGCGGTCCGTGTCCAGGTCGCAGTTGGTGACCAGAGCGCCGTAGAAGGGGATGCAGAGCTGGCCGCCGTGGGTGTGGCCGGCCAGGACCAGCGGGTAGCCGTCGGCCGTGAAGGCGTCCAGGGCCCGCAGGTACGGGGCGTGGACGACGCCCATCGAGAAGTCCGCCCCGTCGGAGGGGCCGCCCGAGACCTCCGCGTACCGGTCGCGCTTGATGTGCGGGTCGTCCAGGCCGGTCAGCTCGATCGACGTGCCCTCGATCTTCAGGGTGCCCCTGGTGTTCGTCAGGTTCAGCCAGCCGGCCGCGTCGAAGCCGTCCCGCAGGTCCTCCCACGGGTTGTGGATCACACCGGGCGGCCGGGCGTTGCCGTTCAGACCGTGGCGGCCCTGGACCTTCTCGACCAGGTAGCGGGCGGGGTTGCGCGGGGTGGGGCCGTAGTAGTCGTTGGAGCCGAAGACGTACGCGCCCGGGAACTCCATCAGGGGGCCGAGTGCGTCGAGGACCTCCGGCACGCCCTCGGGGTCGGACAGGTTGTCGCCCGTGTTGAGCACGAAGTCGGGGCGCAGGCCCGCCAGGGAGCGCAGCCAGCGCTGCTTCTTGCGCTGGCCGCCGACCATGTGGATGTCGGAGACCTGGAGCACGCGCAGGGGGCGCATCCCGGACGGGAGGACGGGGACGGTCACCCGTCGGAGGCGGAAGGAGCGGGCCTCGAAGCCCGCCGCGTACAGCAGTCCGGCGGCGCCGGCCGCCGTGATTCCCAGGGGGATTCCGTATCGCGCGCGCATGGGCCCATCGTGTCAGATCCGACGGGGTCCCTCCGAACGGCCCGGGGAGCCCCGGGGGAACAGGGGCCTTTAAATCAGGAGGCGTTCGTCGTCGCGCACCTGCGACAATCGAGCCATGACCACGCTCAAGTCGAAGCTGCAGGATGACCTCAACGCCGCGATCAAGGGGCGCGACGAGCTCCGCTCCTCGACGCTCCGGCTGACGCTCGCCGCGATCACCAAGGAGGAGGTCGCGGGCAAGGAGAAGCGCGAGCTCTCCGACGACGAGGTGCAGAAGGTGATCACCCGCGAGGCGAAGAAGCGCCGCGAGGCGGCGGAGGCCTTCGCGCAGGGCGGCCGCTCCGAGCAGGCCGAGCGGGAGAAGGCGGAGGGCGAGGTGCTGGCGCAGTACCTGCCCAAGCAGCTGTCCGACGAGGAGCTGAGCGCGATCGTCGCCCAGGCCGTCGAGGAGGCGAAGGCGGCGGGCGCGGAGGGGCCGCGGGCCATGGGCGCCGTGATGAAGATCGTGAACCCGAAGGTGGCCGGGCAGGCGGAGGGCGGCCGGGTCGCCGCCGCGGTGAAGAAGCTGCTGGCCGGCTGACCGCGACGGTTCCAGTGCCGGTGCCGGTGCCGGTCGCGGCCGGCTGCTGAGCCGCGCGTACGGTCCGCCGCGTACGGCCGGCTGAACACAAGCGCGTACGGCCTGCTGAGCCCGGTCCCTCGTACTCCGGTCCTGACATCGGAACGGCCCCTTCCCCGGCACTGGCGGGGAAGGGGCCGTTCGGCGTGTCCGGCTGCGGCCGGGACCGTCAGTCGCGTCCTCCGGGGCCGGTGCCCGCCCCTCGGATGAAGCCCTCCGGGGCGGAGAAGCCCGGGTTCGGCTCGTTGTCCCCCGTGCCGCCCGATCCGTTGCCGCCCCCGTCGCCGCCGTTGCCGTTGCCGCCGCTGATCAGGCCGCCGATGAAACCGCCGTCGCCGTTGCCCCCGTTGTCGCCGTTGTCGCCGTCACCATTGCCGGGGCCGGGCTTGTCGCGGTCGTCCTCGTTCTTCTCCACCGGGTCGGGGATGTGGACGTCGACGAAGGACTCGGCCTCCTTGCCCTCCAGGGCGCCGGTCATGGCGTCCTTCCAGATGGGGCCCGGGGTGTCGGAACCGTAGACGAGGTCGTGGTAGACGCCGCCGATGGTGATGTTCCGCATCTTGACCTGCTGGGTGGCGCTGCCGACCCAGACGGCGCCCGAGAGGTTCGGCGTGTAGCCGACGAACCAGGCGTTGCGGCGCTCGTCGGTGGTACCGGTCTTGCCGGCGCTGTCCCGGTCGGAGAGGCCGGCCTGCTTACCGGTACCGGAGTCGACCACGCCCTCGAGCAGGGCGTTGACGGTGTCGGCGGTTCCCTCCGACATGGCCCGCGAGCAGGTGGACTTCGGTACTTCGAGGCTCTTCTTGGTCTTGCCCACCTGCTGCGTGACCGCCTCGATGGCGATGGGCGTGCAGTACATGCCGCGGTTGGCGAAGGCGGCGTACGCGGACGCCATGGTCAGCGGGGAGACGGACTCGGTGCCGAGGGCGATCGACGGGACCTGGGGCAGTTCCTTGCCGCTGCCCTGGCGGACGTGCAGCTTCTCGGTCATCTTGGTGACCGGGCAGAGGCCGATGTCCGCGACCATCTCGATGAAGTAGGTGTTGACCGAGAGGGCCATCGCCTCCTTCAGCTGGTAGGGGCCCTTCTCCGACTCGTTCTCGTTCGGGATCTTGGCGCCGTCTTCGTTGGTGTAGGGCTTGCCGCACGTCTGAATGGGGCTCGGGACCGTCAGCTCGTACGGCGAGGGGTACTCCTGGGTCGCCGGGCGGCCCTCCTCGAGGGCGGCCGCGGCCACGAACGGCTTGAACGTGGAGCCCGTCGGGAAGCCGTTGCTCGTGCCCAGCTTCTGGTCGGCCGAGTAGTTGATCACGGTCTCGTGCTGCTTGGCGTTGGTGCCGTACGGCTTCGACTGCCCCATCGCCACGATCTTGCCGGTGCCGGGTTCGACGAGGGTGGCCGCGGCGGCGACCTCGTCGCTCTCGTTGACGTGGTCCTTCAGCGACTGCTGGACGGAACCCTGGGCCTGCGGGTCGAGCGTCGTGCGGATGGTCAGGCCGCCCTGGTTCCAGACCTTGACCCGGTCCTCCTTGGTCTTGCCGAAGACCGGGTCGTTGAGGAAGACGTTCCGCACGTAGTCGCAGAAGAATCCGGCGTCGTTGACCGCGGTGATGCAGCCGTTCTTCGGCTTGCTGACCTTCAGGCCCAGCGGGGCCTGCGCGGCCTTGTCGGCCTCCGCCTGCGAGACGGCGCCGACCTGGGCCATCCGCTGGAGGACGACATTGCGCCGCTTCGTCGCCTCCGCCTCGTCGTTGACCGGGTCGTAGCGGCTCGGTGACTGGACGAGGCCGGCGAGGAGGGCGGCCTCCTGGAGGGCGAGGTCCTTGGCGTGCTTGGAGAAGTAGCGCTGGGAGGCGGCCTCGACGCCGTACGCCTGCTGGCCGAAGAAGGTGATGTTCAGATAGTTCTCGAGGATCTTCTTCTTGCCCAGCTCCTCCTCGACCTGGATCGCGTACTTCAGTTCGGCGATCTTGCGGCCGATGGTCTGCTGGGTGGCCTGCGCGACCTTCGTCGGGTCGTCGCCCGCCTCCTCGACGAAGACGTTCTTCACGTACTGCTGCGTGAGCGTGGACGCGCCCTCGGAGACCTCGCCGCTGCGCGCGTTCTTGTTGAGCGCGCGCAGGACGCCCTTGAGGTCGATCGCGCCGTGCTCGTAGAAGCGCGAGTCCTCGATCGCGACGATCGCCTTCTGCAGGTACGGCGAGATGTCCTTGAGGTCGACCACCGTGCGGTCACGCGAGTAGACGGTGGCGATCTGGCCGCCGTCGGCGTCGAGGATGGTGGTGCGCTGGCTCAGCGGCGGTGTCTTGAGGTTGGCCGGGAGCTCGTCGAAGCTCTCCACCGATCCCTTGGCCGCCAGGCCCAGCGCACCCACCGCGGGCAGCGCGATGCCGGCCATGACGGCCCCCGCGAGGACACTGACACCGAGGAACTTGGCGGCCTGCTGTGCGGGGGACAGACCACCGCCCGAGCGCTTCTTTGGCATGGGAGCAGCCTACGTTCTCATTCGCCGGACAAGCGTATATGCCTTGGCCTAAGCTGCTCTCAACTGTCACAGCAGTGAGGCCACGTATCAATACGTCCGGCGACCCCGAATCGTTCCGGATCTTCTCGAGTTTTTTTCGTACGCGCGTGCGTCGGGGGATGGTGGGCCCGTGTCCGGATCCGCCTCGTGTGTCATGCGGTGTCCGTTGTGACGCAACTGAACTGACCTGAAATGCCGGGTTCATCGCACATGTCGTCCCCTCACTCCCCCGGGTGATCTGCCGCTTACCCATAGTCCGTTCGGACCATTCAAGATTGGGCCCGCTGGGGGTGTTGCGCTGTGCCCACCTTCCGTAACGTCCTCAACTGGCGGCGGTGAATATGCCGCTGCCGCCGTGGGGGAGCCTCGATTCGGGAGAGGACGGCGCCGGTATGGGCTGGGTTACCGACTGGAGTGCGCAGGCTGCCTGCCGCACTACCGATCCGGATGAACTGTTCGTTCAGGGAGCAGCGCAGAACAGGGCCAAGGCGGTGTGCACCGGATGCCCGGTACGCACCGAATGCCTGGCCGATGCGCTCGACAACCGCGTCGAGTTCGGCGTATGGGGAGGCATGACGGAGCGTGAGCGCCGCGCACTGCTGCGCCGGCGGCCGACCGTGACCTCCTGGCGCAGGCTGCTGGAGACCGCGCGCTCGGAGTACGAGCGGGGGCCGGGCGTCGTACCGCTCAACGACGACGAGGTGTACGAGGACTACGCGGCGGTGAGCTGAGGGCCCTCGGGGCTCTCGCGTCCTCCCGTTTCCTCTTTTCCCCGTGGTCCTGGCGGTTCTGGCGGCCCTGGCCTAGGGCGTTTCGGGCAGCTCCGGCCGGCCGGCCGCGAGCCGGTCGCCGATGTCCCGCAGTCCCGCGAGGTCGTGCACATCGCCGGGCAGCGCGGCCACCTCGGTCACCGCCACCTCGGGGTGGAGCGCGGTGAAGCGGTCACGCGTGCGCTGCTCGCGGGAGAGCAGCCGCATCCGCTCGGCGTGCAGCCTCAGCAGGCCCGCGGTGAGCCGGTCGACGGACCGGTCCGTGCCGGTGTCCGTGGCCTCAGGACTGTCGGTGTCAGCCGTGTCTTCGGTGTGCGCGGGGGATTCGGCACGACCGGGAGAGCCGACGGGAGCCAGGGATTCTGAACTGCCGTACATTTCGGGAGAGTTACGAAGTCCAGCTTTCCCGTCCACCTGATCCACAATGCCGGAGTCCTCAAGATTTTCCGCGGCGGCCAGCGCCCGCTCGGCCGACAGCCGGTCCGCGCCGCTGCCGTGCACCCGGTTGAGCACCAGCCCGGCCAACGGCATCTCCTCCGCCGCCAGCCGCTCCACGAAGTACGCGGCCTCGCGCAGCGCGTCCCGCTCCGGGGCCGCCACCACCAGGAACGCCGTCCCGGGCGCCTGGAGCAGCTTGTACGTGGCGTCCGCGCGCGTACGGAACCCGCCGAACATCGAGTCCATCGCGGCCACGAACGTCTGCACGTCCTTCAGCAACTGGCCGCCGAGCACCTTGCCCAGGGCGCCGGTCATCATCGACATCCCGACGTTCAGGAACTTCATCCCCGCGCGGCCGCCGACCTTCGCCGGGGCCAGCAGGACGCGGATCAGCTTGCCGTCGAGGAAGGACCCGAGCCGCTTGGGGGCGTCCAGGAAGTCCAGCGCGGAACGGGAGGGCGGGGTGTCGACCACGATGAGGTCCCACTCGTCCCGGGACCGCAACTGGCCCAGCTTCTCCATCGCCATGTACTCCTGCGTGCCCGCGAAGCCCGCCGAAAGCGACTGGTAGAAGGGGTTGCCCAGGATCGCGGCGGCCCGGTCGGGGTCCGCGTGCCCTTCGACGATCTCGTCGAAGGTGCGCTTCATGTCGAGCATCATCGCGTGCAGTTCGCCGCCCGCGGAGTCGTCGATGCCCTTCACCCGGCGCGGGGTGTTGTCGAGCGAGTCGATGCCCATGGACTGGGCGAGGCGGCGGGCCGGGTCGATGGTGAGGACCACCACCTTGCGCCCCCGCTCGGCCGCGCGCAGACCGAGCGCCGCCGCGGTGGTCGTCTTGCCGACCCCGCCCGAACCGCAGCACACCACGATCCGGGTGGCGGGGTCCTCGATCAGCGGATCGATGTCGAGCGTGCGGGTGGGGGAGAGACGGTGGCCAGCCGGGTCCTGGGCCTGCGCCGGTTCCGGACGACGACTCATGACATCCCCTGCTTCCGGTGCTTCCGACTCGTGACGGGGCGGGTACGGCGGTGGCCGCGGTGGTGGCCGCGGTGGTGGTGACGGTGCGTGGCGGGGCCGGTACGACGGTGGTGACGGCGGTGGTGACGGCGGCCCGCGCGGGGCCGGGACGTCCGGGCGCGGTGCCCGGTCATGACATGCCCTGCTCGCGCAGCTCCCTGGCCAGCCGGTACAGGCCGGCCAGGTCCATGCCCTCCGCGAGCAGCGGGAGCTCGTGCATCGGCACGTCGAGGTCCGCCAGCACGGCGCGCTGCTCGGTCTCCAGCGCGTACCGCTCGGCGTACTCCTCCGCCTGCGCGAGCAGCGGGTCCACCAGCCGCTCGGCGTGTCCCCCGCGCCGCGCGCCACCGAGGCCGGCGGACGACAGTGCCCGCGCGATGGAGGAACGAGGGACCGCCGTCACGAGTTCCAGCCCGTCCCCGTCCAGCACCTCCGGCCGGACCATGTTCACCACGACCCGCCCCACCGGCAGCCGCGCGGCGCGCAGTTCCGCGATGCCGTCGGCGGTCTCCTGGACCGGCATCTCCTCCAGCAGCGTCACCAGGTGCACGGCCGTCTCCGGCGATTTCAGCACCCGCATGACCGCCTGCGCCTGATTGTGTATCGGGCCGATCCTGGCGAGTCCGGCGACCTCGTCGTTGACGTTGAGGAAGCGGGTGATGCGGCCGGTCGGCGGGGCGTCCATCACGACGTGGTCGTAGACGAACCGCCCGTGCTTGTCCTTGCGGCGCACCGCCTCGCACGCCTTGCCGGTGAGCAGGACGTCCCGCACACCGGGGGCGATGGTGGTGGCGAAGTCGATCGCGCCGAGCTTCTTGAGGGCCCGGCCGGCGCCGCCGAGCTTGTAGAACATCTGGAGGTAGTCCAGAAGGGCCAGTTCGGCGTCGATGGCGAGGGCGTACACCTCGCCGCCTCCCGGAGCCACGGCGATCTTCCGTTCCTCGTAGGGCAGCGCCTCCGTTTCGAAGAGTTGCGCGATTCCCTGGCGGCCCTCGACCTCGACGAGGAGCGTCCGCTTCCCCTCCGTGGCCAGGGCCAGCGCGAGGGCCGCGGCCACCGTGGTCTTGCCGGTTCCGCCCTTGCCACTGACGACCTGGAGCCTGCTCACGTCTTCGAGCCTAAAGGCTTCCCCCGCGCCCCGGCGGCTCCGGGTGGCGGTTCCCGGACGTCGCGCCCCGCGCGAGGGGGCGGGACGGGGGCCGCGTCCCGCGCGGGCGGCGGCTAGAGTCGGCCGCATGACCAAGTGGGAATACGCGACTGTGCCGCTGCTCGTCCACGCGACGAAGCAGATTCTGGACACCTGGGGCGAGGACGGCTGGGAGCTCGTCCAGGTCGTGCCCGGGCCGAACAACCCCGAGCAGCTGGTGGCCTACCTGAAGCGCGAGAAGCAGGCGTGAGCGCCGTCGAGGCGAAACTGGCCGATCTGGGCCTGAGCCTGCCGGAGGTCGTCCCGCCGCTGGCCGCGTACCAGCCGGCCGTGCGGTCGGGGCGGTACGTCTTCACCGCCGGCCAGCTGCCCATGGTGGAGGGCAAGCTTCCGCTGACCGGGAAGGTCGGCGCGGAGGTCACCCCGGAGGAGGCGAAGGAGCTGGCGCGCACCTGCGCGCTGAACGCCCTCGCCGCGGTCAAGTCCGTCGCCGGGGACCTGGACCGGGTGGCGCGTGTGGTGAAGGTCGTGGGCTTCGTGGCCTCCGCCGCGGACTTCACCGGTCAGCCGGCCGTCCTCAACGGCGCGAGCGAGCTGCTCGGCGAGGTCCTCGGCGACAAGGGCGTCCACGCCCGCAGCGCGGTGGGCGTCGCGGTTCTGCCCCTGGACGCTCCGGTGGAGGTCGAGATCCAGGTGGAACTCACGGAGGCGTAGCCCCCGCTCATGGAGGCGTGGCCCCCGGCCGGCTGCCGGGAGCGGACGACGGGGGGCTCCTTCCCGCGCCCCCGGCTCCGGCAGGGCCGTACCGGCCGTCGAGGCGCACCGCGCGGGAGATGCCGGTGCCGCCGCCTCACCGCGGCGGCCGACGCCGGACGCCCTCCGTGCGGCGCCCGCCCCGTGTCCGTACCGCTTCCGCGCGATGCCCGCCCCGTGTCCGTACGCCACTCGGTGGCCCCGCCGTCACTCATGGGCACTCGAACATCCGCCCGTCACGGGATAGCCTCCGGCCATGGTGAATGCGCAGGCCGGCGGGGAGTGGTACCCGCCCGAGTGGCCGGAGCGGATCCGCGCGCTGGCGGACGGCGGCCTCACGCCGGTCGTGCCGAGGCGCGCGGCCACCGTCATGCTGCTCAAGGACACCGGTGACGGGCCCGCCGTGCACATGCTGCGCCGGCGTACGTCCATGGCGTTCGCGGGCGGCGCGTACGCCTATCCCGGCGGTGGCGTCGACCCGCGGGACGACGACCGGCACGTCCGCTGGGCGGGCCCCACGCGCGCGTGGTGGGCGGACCGGCTCGGTGTCGACGAAGCGGGGGCCCAGGCGATCGTCTGCGCGGCCGTGCGGGAGACGTACGAGGAGGCCGGCGTCCTGCTCGCCGGGACCGCACCCGACACCGTGGTCGGTGACACGACCGGCGACGACTGGGAGGCGGACCGTGCCGCACTCGTCGCGCGGGAGACGTCCTTCGCGGAGTTCCTGGACCGCCGCGGACTGGTCCTGCGCTCGGACCTGCTCGGCGCGTGGACGCGCTGGATCACCCCCGAGTTCGAGCCCCGCCGCTACGACACCTGGTTCTTCGTCGCCGCGCTCCCCGAGGGCCAGCGCACCCGCAACGCCTCCACGGAGGCCGACCGCACGGTGTGGATCACACCCCGCGCGGCGGCCGAGGGGTACGACCGGGGCGAGCTGCTGATGATGCCCCCGACCATCGCGACACTGCGCGGGCTCACGGCGTACGGAACGGCCGTGGAGGTGCTCGACGCGGCGCCCGCGCGGGACCTCACGCCGGTGCTGGCCACCGCGCGCCTGGTGGAGGGCGAGATCGTGCTCTCCTGGCCGGGGCACGACGAGTTCACCAAGCACATCCCGACCGGGGGAGCCCCCGCATGACGGACGCGAGCACCCTTCCGGGCCGGCCGCGGGGCGGCGTCCTCTCCGGCCCCGCCACCGCGCGTGCCGTCAACGTGCTGGCCCCCAACCCCTCTCCGATGACCCTGGACGGCACCAACACCTGGATCCTGTCGGAACCGGACTCCGACCTCGCCGTCGTGGTCGACCCCGGCCCGCTGGACGACGGGCACCTGCGGCACGTCGTCGACACCGCCGAGCAGGCCGGAAAGCGCGTCGCCCTCACCCTGCTGACGCACGGTCACCCCGACCACGCCGAGGGCGCCGCCCGCTTCGCCGGGCTGACCGGCACGAAGGTGCGGGCACTGGACCCGGCGCTGCGACTCGGCGACGAGGGACTGGCCGCCGGGGACGTCATCACCGTCGGGGGCCTGGAGCTGAGGGTCGTACCGGCCCCCGGTCACACGGCCGACTCCCTGTGCTTCCACCTCCCGGCCGACCGGGCGGTCCTCACGGGTGACACCGTCCTGGGGCGCGGTACGACCGTCGTGGCCCACCCCGACGGCCGTCTCGGCGACTACCTGGACACGCTGCGCCGGCTCAGGTCGCTCACGGTCGGCGACGGCGTCCACACGGTGCTGCCCGGCCACGGGCCCGTCCTGGAGGACGCCCAGGGCGCCGTCGAGTTCTACCTCGCCCACCGTGCCCACCGCCTCGCCCAGGTCGAGACGGCCGTCGAGGACGGCCACCGCACCCCGTCCGAGGTCGTCGCCCACGTCTACGCCGACGTCGACCGCTCCCTGTGGCCGGCCGCGGAACTCTCGGTCCGCGCCCAGCTGGAGTACCTGCGGGAACACGGCATCATCTAGCCCGCGGACACGGCGAGGCCCCGCTTCCCACGGGAAGCGGGGCCTCGCCGTCGGGTCCAGGAGTCAGCGGGAGCGCTTCGCGAGGCGCTCGACGTCCAGGAGGATCACCGCGCGGGCCTCCAGGCGGAGCCAGCCGCGCTGGGCGAAGTCCGCCAGGGCCTTGTTGACCGTCTCGCGGGACGCACCGACCAGCTGGGCCAGCTCCTCCTGCGTGAGGTCGTGCACGACGTGGATGCCCTCCTCGGACTGCACGCCGAAGCGGCGGGAGAGGTCCAGCAGGGCGCGCGCGACACGGCCCGGGACGTCCGAGAAGACCAGGTCCGACATGGCGTCGTTGGTCTTGCGCAGCCGGCGCGCGACGGCCCGCAGCAGTGCCGTGGCCACCTCGGGGCGGGCGCTCAGCCAGGGCGTCAGGTCGCCGTGGCCCAGGGCGAGCAGCTTGACCTCGGTGAGCGCCGTGGCGGTCGCGGTGCGCGGACCGGGGTCGAACAGCGACAGCTCACCGATCAGCTCGCTCGGACCGACCACCGCGAGCATGTTCTCGCGGCCGTCGGGGGACGTGCGGTGCAGCTTGACCTTGCCCTCGGTGACCACGTACAGGCGGTCGCCGGGGTCGCCCTCGTGGAACAGGGAGTCGCCCCGTGCGAGGGTCACCTCACTCATGGAGGCGCGAAGCTCGGCGGCCTGCTCGTCGTCGAGCGCCGCGAAGAGCGGATTCCGCCGCAGAACGTCGTCCACGAGTTCTCTCCTTGTCGACCTGCTCAGGGGAGCTTGTTCCCCCACGTACCAGGGGACCGTGGTTCCCATTTTGCCGGACGGTCCAAACAGTGTGATCTGTCACAAGGATGCCGTACGGGCCGGTCGGGGTAAGCGGCAGGGGTCCGATTGGACGCCGATCTTCGGGGTCCGGGGCGGATGTCGGTGCCGGGCCGTAGGCTGGCCGGGTGTCCAATTCGCCGGTGAGAGCACAGGCCTAGGGAGCTGCGGGAGTGGGTGTACGTCGTGATTCCGCTGTGGGCGAACAGGGCTCCGATGGCGGTAGGGAGACGGCGAAAGCGACAAAGAGGGCGCCGTTGAAGAGGGAACCGACGACCCGCGCGAGCGGGACGGCCGAGGCGACCGGGGAGACGGACGCGCCGGTGAGGAAGACGGTGGCGAAGAAGGCGACCACGGCGAAGAAGGCGACCGCGGCGAAGAAGGCGACCGCGGCGAAGGAGACGGCCGGGGCGAAGAAGGCGACCGCGGCGAAGGAGACGGCCGGGGCGAAGAAGGCGACCGCGGCGAAGGAGACGGCCGGGGCGAAGAAGGCGACCGTCGCCAAGAAGGCGCCCGCCGCGAAGAAGCCGCTCGTCGCCCCCGGGAAGGCGACCGCCGCCGTGCAGGCCGCCCCGGCGAGGACCGTCGTCAAGCCGACCGGGAAGAAGTCGCGCACCGCGCTGGTCCGCCGCGCGCGCCGGATCAACCGCGAGCTCGCCGAGGTGTTCCCGTACGCCCACCCGGAGCTGGACTTCGAGAACCCCTTCCAGCTCGTCGTCGCCACCGTGCTGTCGGCCCAGACCACCGACCTGCGCGTCAACCAGACGACCCCCGCCCTCTTCGCGAAGTACCCCACCCCCGAGGACCTGGCCGCCGCCGACCCCGAGGAGGTGGAGGAGATCCTGCGCCCCACCGGCTTCTTCCGGGCCAAGACCAAGTCGGTCATAGGCCTGTCGAAGGTGCTCGCGGAGGACTTCGGCGGTGAGGTGCCCGGCCGGCTGGAGGACCTGGTCAGACTGCCCGGAGTCGGCCGCAAGACCGCCTTCGTGGTGCTCGGTAACGCGTTCGGCCGCCCGGGGATCACCGTGGACACCCACTTCCAGCGCCTGGTGCGCCGCTGGCGCTGGACCGAGGCGACCGACCCCGACAAGATCGAGGCGGCCGTCGGCGCGCTCTTCCCCAAGAGCGACTGGACCGACCTGTCCCACCACGTCATCTGGCACGGCCGCCGCATCTGCCACGCCCGCAAGCCCGCCTGCGGCGCCTGCCCCATCGCACCGCTCTGCCCGGCGTACGGCGAGGGCGAGACGGACCCGGAGAAGGCGAAGAAGCTGCTGAAGTACGAGAAGGGCGGCCTCCCGGGCCAGCGGCTGAAGCCCCCGCAGGCCTACCTGGACGCCGGCGGCAGGCCGGCGCCGCCGCTGGGGGCCGGATGACGGGGCCGTGCACGCGACGGCCGGCGGAACGATCTCGGGGCCGCCGGGCGTTGGACCCGTGGGACGCGGCCGGACGACGGGGGTGGCGATGACGCGGACGAGTGGTGCCCAGGGCGGCCCGGTGACGCTCAGCAGGGAAGGGCTGCCCTCCTGGCTGGACCCGGTGGCCCACGCGGCGGAGACGGTAAGGCCGACCCAGCTGAGCCGCTTCCTGCCCCCGGAGAACGGCACGGGACGCCAGTCCGCCGTCCTCATCCTCTTCGGCGACGGCGAGCGCGGCCCGGAGCTGCTGCTCATGGAGCGCGCCGGCTCACTGCGCTCGCACGCCGGACAGCCGTCCTTCCCCGGCGGCGCCCTCGACCCCGAGGACGGCGACCCGCAGGGCGACGGCCCGCTGCGGGCCGCCCTGCGCGAGGCCGAGGAGGAGACCGGGCTCGACCCGGCCGGCGTCCAGCTCTTCGGCGTGCTGCCGAAGCTCTACATCCCGGTCAGCGGCTTCGTCGTCACACCCGTGCTCGGCTGGTGGCGCGTCCCCAGCCCGGTGGGGGTCGTCGACCCGAACGAGACCGCGCGGGTGTTCACCGTCCCGGTGGCGGATCTCACCCACCCGGACAACCGTGCGACCACGGTCCACCCCAGCGGCTACCAGGGTCCGGCGTTCCTGGTCGAATCGGCTCTCGTATGGGGCTTCACCGCCGGGGTCATCGACCGGTTGCTGCACTTCGCGGGGTGGGAGCGGCCCTGGGACCGGGACAGGCGGGTCCCGCTGGACTGGCGGTCATGACAGGGTGGGCGCCGTGCTGGGTCGGACGAGGCGAGGCGTGAAGCGGTGAACGTGCTGGACATCCTGTTGCTTCTCGCCGCCGTGTGGTTCGCGGTCGTCGGCTACCGCCAGGGTTTCGTCGTCGGCATCCTGTCGGTGATCGGCTTCCTGGGCGGCGGTCTCGCCGCCGTCTACACGCTGCCCGTCATCTGGGACGCCCTGACGGACGACTCCGAGGTCAGTACGACGGCCGCCGTCGTCGCGGTCGTCGTCGTCATAGTCTGCGCCTCCGTCGGCCAGGCCCTGACCACCCACCTCGGCAACAAACTGCGCCGCTACATCACCTGGTCCCCGGCCCGGGCGCTGGACGCGACGGGCGGCGCCCTGGTCAACGTCGTCGCGATGCTCCTGGTCGCCTGGCTGATCGGCTCGGCCCTCGCCGGTACGACGCTGCCGACGCTCGGCAAGGAGGTCCGCGGCTCCAAGGTGCTGCTCGGGGTCTCCCGGGCGCTGCCCGGCGAGGCCGACACCTGGTTCGCCGACTTCTCCTCCGTCCTCGCGCAGAACGGCTTCCCGCAGGTCTTCAGCCCCTTCGCCAGCGAGCCGATCACCGACGTAGAGCCCCCGGACCCGGCCCTGGCGAGCAGTCCCGTCGCCCTGCGCGCGCAGCGCTCCATCGTCAAGGTGATGGGCACCGCCGCGAGCTGCGGCAAGGTCCTGGAGGGCACCGGCTTCGTCTTCGCCGAGCGCCGCGTCATGACCAACGCGCATGTCGTGGGCGGCGTCGACGAGCCGACCGTGCAGATAGGCGGCGAGGGCAGGAAGTATGACGCGACGGTCGTCCTCTACGACTGGAGGCGCGACATCGCCGTCCTCGACGTACCCGATCTGAAGGCGCCCGCGCTGCGGTTCGCCGGCAAGGACGCGAGCAGCGGCGACGGGGCGATCGTCGCCGGCTTCCCCGAGAACGGGGCGTACGACGTCCGCGCCGCGCGCCTGCGCGGCCGCATCACGGCCAACGGCGCCGACATCTACCACCGCGGCACGGTCCGCCGTGACGTGTACTCCCTGTACGCGACGGTCCGTCAGGGCAACTCCGGAGGCCCGCTGCTCACCCCCGAGGGGGAGGTCTACGGCGTGGTCTTCGCGAAGTCGCTCGACGACGCCGAGACGGGTTACGCGCTCACCGTGGACGAGATCCGGAAGGACATCGCCGCGGGCCGCACCGCGAACCAGCAGGTGGACAGCGACAGTTGCGCGCTGTGAGGTGAGAGAGGGGGGTCAGCCGCGAGGGTGGCGCAGGCGGACGGAGACCCAACGCGCCCTGCGGCGGAGGATGCGCGGGATTCCCACCCTGAGGTCCGTACCTGCCATCTGTGGTGCACCGCCTCGCTGGTGGGAACCCACACCGCCCGCCGTGCGGCGGTCGCGGCTTGCGTCACTGTAGTCGTGCGTCCAGCCCATACCCGGACGTCTGCCCCCGCCCCAAGGTCGATAACCGCCTCGCGCGCCCTCAATTGGCCTATGCGCCGGGCAATTGGCCGACCGTCAGACAGACGCTCGATCCGGTCACCGATCGGGTTCGGGATCCTTCAGCCAATTGATCAGTTCGGTGGAGAAGGTGACCGGATCCTCCTCGTGCGGGAAGTGCCCCAGTCCGTCGAACAGCCGCCAGCGGTACGGCGCTTCGACGTACTCCCCGGACCCCGCGGCACTGCGTGTGCGGACCACCGGGTCCAGCGAGCCGTGCAGGTGCAGCGTCGGCACCCGCACCGGGCGCTTCATCCTGCGGTTGAACTGGATGCCGTCCGGGCGGGCCAGGGAGCGGACCATCCAGCGGTACGGTTCGATCGAGCAGTGCGCCGTGGACGGGATGCACATCGCCCGCCGGTAGTTCTCCAGCGTCTCCTCGTCGGGCGGGTGCGGCCCGGACCAGTTCCGGATGAGCTCGGCCACCAGCGCTCCGTCGTCCGCGGTGAGCCGGCGCTCCGGGATCCATGGCCGCTGGAATCCCCAGATGTGGGACAGGGCGGCGGACTGCCTGGCGTCGGAGACCAGCGCCGAGCGCCAGCGCCGCGGATGCGGCATGGAGGCGACCGCGAGCCGCCGTACGAGCTTGGGGCGCATCGCCGCGGCCGTCCAGGCCAGATACCCGCCCAGGTCGTGCCCGACCAGCGCGGCGTCCGGCTCGCCGAGGGAGCGGATCACCCCGGTGATGTCCAGCGCGAGGTTGGCCGGGTCGTAGCCGCGCGGTGTGCGGTCGCTGCCGCCGACGCCCCGCAGGTCCATGGCGACGGCCCGGAAACCGGCGTCGGCGAGCGCCGTCAGCTGGTGCCGCCAGGTCCACCAGAACTGCGGGAAGCCGTGCAGCAGCAGCACCAGGGGGCCGTCGCCCAGCTCCGCGATGTGGAAGCGGGCGCCGTTGGCGGCGACGTCCCGGTGCGTCAGTCCGGTGCCTCCCGGGATGCCGAGGCGTACGACCGAAGCGGGCTGCGCCGGAGGGGTGGCGGGATCCGTCATGAAGACGAGCGTGCCACAGCCTCGATGGCCTGGGGGACCCGGTCCTCGGGCAGTTCGGGGCGCGGGTGCGGCTTGGCCTTCTGCAGCACGCCCGCCGTCTCCTTCATGGAGGCGGCGACCTTCTGCGGGCCCCGGCCCTTCTTCGCCTTCTTCGCGAAGACGACGCCGATCAGCGCGAGGAACAGCGCGATCAGCACGTTCGCCGCGAAGGAGAGCAGGAAGCAGACCGCGAGGTTCCAGCCGCTCCAGGTGCGGATGCCGTAGGCGAGCGCGAAGTTCAGCATCGGCAGGGAGAACACGAGCAGCACACCGGCCGCCATGAACGCGCCGCCGCTGGTCGCGCCCCGCTTGACGTCCTGCTTGAGCTGCGCCTTCGCCAGCGCGATCTCGTCGTGCACCAGCGCCGACATGTCGGCCGTCGCCGAGGCGAACAGCTGGCCGATGCTGCGTTCGGCGCCGACCGGGCTGCCGTCGGGTGCGCTCATCGCGGTCTCCCTTTCCTGCGTACGCTGTGTGTCCGCGCGTACGGTTCAGTCTTTTGTACCGTCTCGTCAGATCATGCCGGACCGTCGTGCTCCTCGCCTGCCCCGCCCTTCACTTCGGCAAGCGCGTCCCGCTCGGCGGCCTTCTCCCGGGCGAGCCGCCGGTGCTCGGCGGCCTTCCGTTCGTGGATCTCCGCCATGCGCAGGTGGTACGCCGGGTCGTCCTGTTCGTAGACGTCCGGGACGCCGCTGAGGTCCTCGTCGCGCTCCTCTTCCTCGGTCAGCCTGCGGTACTTGGCGTTCCGTATCTTCAGCAGCACGGTCGCGACGGCGGTGGCGATCAGCGAGCCGGTGAGGACGGCCGCCTTGACGCTGTCGGTCATCGCCGCGTCGTCCTCGAAGGCGAGTTCCCCGATGAGCAGTGAGACGGTGAAGCCGATCCCGGCGAGGGTCGCCACCGCGAACACGTCCGCCCAGGCGAGGTCGTCGCTGAGCGACGCCCTGGTGAAGCGTGCCGTCAGCCACGTGCCGCCGAAGATGCCGAGCGTCTTGCCGACGACGAGTCCGAGCACCACGCCGAGCGTCTCGGGCTGGGTGAACACGTCGGCGAGGGCGCCGCCGGAGATCGCCACGCCTGCGCTGAACAGGGCGAACAGCGGCACCGCGAGGCCTGCCGAGAGCGGCCGGACGAGGTGCTCGATGTGCTCGCCGGGGGAGTGCTCCTCGCCCTCGTGGCGGTGGCAGCGCAGCATCAGGCCCATGGCGACACCGGCGATGGTGGCGTGGATGCCGCTGTTGTACATCAGCGCCCATACGACCAGTGCGAGCGGTACGTACACGTACCAGCCGCGTACGCCCTTGCGCAGCAGCAGCCAGAAGACGGCCAGGCCGGCGACGGCGCCGCCGAGCGCCGCGAAGTTCAGGCCGTCGGTGAAGAAGACCGCGATGATCAGGATGGCGAACAGGTCGTCGACGACGGCGAGGGTGAGCAGGAAGGCCCGCAGCGCGCTGGGCAGGGAGGTGCCGATGACGGCGAGCACGGCGAGCGCGAAGGCGATGTCGGTGGCGGTGGGCACGGCCCAGCCGGCCAGGGAGCCGCCGCCCGCGCCGCTGGTGAGCGTGTAGACCAGCGCCGGTACGGCCATGCCGCACAGGGCGGCGACGACGGGGAGCGCGGCGGCCTTGGGGTCGCGCAGATCACCGGCGACGAGTTCGCGTTTGAGTTCGATCCCCGCGACGAAGAAGAAGACCGCGAGCAGTCCGTCGGCGGCCCAGTGCGCGACGGACAGGTTCAGCCCGAGGGCCTCGGGGCCGAAGTGGAAGTGGCTGACGCTCTCGTAGCTGCTGTGCAGGCCGGGTACGTTCGCCCAGATCAGCGCGGCGACGGCGGCGAGGAGGAGCAGGACGCCGCCGACCGTCTCGGTGCGCAGCGCGTCCGCGACGTACGACCGCTCGGGCAGGGAGAGACGGCCGAAGGCCTTACGGGGGCCGGGGCTCGGGGTGCGGGGCGCGGTCACGGGGAGTTCCTCTGGTCGGCGGGCAGCACGAATCGTGTGCCGACCAGACTTCCCGGCGCCCCATGAGACAGCTTTTTGTTTAGTTTAGCTAACGTGCTCCCGGGGTGCATCAGGAGCGCCCGGCGGCACCCGGGGCACTCCTGCCCCGGGTGCCGCCGTCCTGACCGCTCAGTCCTCGCTGGGCGCCGCCGGGAGCTTGGCCTGGATGAGGTCCATGACCGTGCTGTCGGTCAGCGTGGTGACGTCGCCGAGCTGGCGGTTCTCCGCGACGTCCCGCAGCAGGCGGCGCATGATCTTGCCGGAGCGGGTCTTCGGCAGCTCGGCCACCGGCAGAATCCGCTTGGGCTTGGCGATCGGACCGAGCGTGGCGCCCACGTGACCTCGCAGCTCACCGGCGAGGTCCTCGCTCTCCGCCGCCGTGCCGCGCAGGATCACGAAGGCGACGATCGCCTGGCCGGTCGTCTCGTCCGCCGCGCCGACCACGGCCGCCTCGGCGACCGACGGGTGCGAGACGAGCGCGGACTCGACCTCCGTGGTGGAGATGTTGTGCCCGGACACCAGCATGACGTCGTCGACCCGGCCGAGCAGCCAGATGTCGCCGTCGTCGTCCTTCTTGGCGCCGTCACCGGCGAAGTACTTGCCCTCGAAGCGCGACCAGTACGTGTCGATGAACCGCTGGTCGTCGCCCCAGATGGTGCGCAGCATCGACGGCCACGGCTCGGTGAGGACCAGGTAGCCACCGCCGCCGTTCGGTACCTCGTTCGCCTCGTCGTCGACGACGGTCGCGGCGATGCCGGGCAGCGGGGTCTGGGCGGAGCCCGGCTTGGCGTCGGTCACACCCGGCAGCGGCGAGATCATGATGCCGCCGGTCTCGGTCTGCCACCAGGTGTCCACCACCGGGGCGCGGTCCGCGCCGATGTTCTTGCGGTACCAGATCCAGGCCTCGGGGTTGATCGGCTCGCCCACCGAGCCCAGCACCCGCAGGCTGCTGAGGTCGAACTTGGCGGGGATGTCGTCGCCCCACTTCATGAACGTGCGGATCGCGGTGGGCGCCGTGTAGAGGATCGTCACGCCGTACTTCTGCACGATCTCCCAGAAGCGGCCCTGGTGCGGGGTGTCCGGCGTGCCCTCGTACATCACCTGGGTGGCGCCGTTGGCGAGCGGGCCGTAGACGATGTAGGAGTGCCCGGTGACCCAGCCGACGTCGGCCGTGCACCAGTACACGTCGGTCTCCGGCTTGAGGTCGAAGACGGCCCAGTGCGTGTACGCCGTCTGGGTCAGGTAGCCGCCGGAGGTGTGCAGGATGCCCTTCGGCTTACCCGTCGTGCCGGAGGTGTAGAGGATGAACAGCGGGTGCTCGGCCCCGAACGCCTGGGGGGTGTGCTCGGCGCTCTGCCGCTCCACCAGGTCGTGCCACCACACGTCCCGGCCCTCGGTGAAGGCGACGTCCTGGCCGGTGCGGCGGACGACGAGGACGTGCTCGACGCTGCCGGCCTTGGCGACCGCCTCGTCCACGGCCGGCTTGAGCGCGGAGGGCTTGCCGCGCCGGTAGCCGCCGTCGGCCGTGATGACGACGCGCGCGTCGGCGTCCTGGATACGGGTGGCGAGCGCGTCCGCCGAGAAGCCGCCGAAGACGACGGAGTGCGCGGCGCCGATGCGGGCGCAGGCCAGCATCGCGACCGCGGTCTCCGGGATCATCGGCATGTAGACGGCGACCCGGTCGCCGGCCTGGACGCCCAGCTCCAGCAGGGCGTTGGCGGCCTTGGAGACCTCGTCCTTGAGCTGGGCGTAGGTGATGGCGCGGCTGTCGCCCGGCTCGCCCTCGAAGTGGATGGCGACCCGGTCGCCGTGCCCGGCCTCCACGTGCCGGTCCACGCAGTTGTAGGCGACGTTGAGCTCGCCGTCCTGGAACCACTTGGCGAACGGCGGGTTCGACCAGTCCAGGGTCTCGGTGGGCTCGGTGGTCCAGGTCAGCCGGCGGGCCTGCTCGGCCCAGAAGCCGAGCCTGTCAGCCTTGGCCTGTTCATACGCCTCCGCGGTGACGTTGGCGTTCGCGGCCAGGTCGGCGGGGGGCGTGAAGCGACGCTCCTCCTTCAGAAGGTTGGCCAGGCTTTCATTGCTCACGGCATCTGCCTTTCCCAGGGTGTCCGTTGTGTCCCAGGCCACAGCTCATCAGACCCGGGGGTGCGCTGACAAGGGCCGACGGGAAATTGGTTTAGACCTGTCGGGTGGAGTGGCGTGGTGTGCGACACCTCTTCCCACGGGGCCCGGCGTAAGCCGGTTCAAGGTGTGTAACGCCTCTCACACCCGGGCAGGTCGTCTCACATCGCCAGGTCCGCGGACCGGACCCGGTCGAACACCTTCTCCTCGTCCCGCTCGGTGAGGAGGTACGCCTGGGCCTCACCCACGTGGAAGTACATGCCGTGCAGTTCCAGGGCCCCGTCCTTCATGGCCCGGGCCACCGATTCATGGGCGCGCAGATGCTCCAGTTGCTGCACCACGTTCGTCAGGCAGAGCTGCTCGACCGCGTCGGTGGGGGTCCGCCCGGCCAGCCGTGACGGGGGCAGGCTGCCGTCCCCCATGCGCAGCAGGCTCGGCCGGCCGTGCCGCAGCCAGCGTCTCAGCGGGGTGCGGGAGCCGTCCGGCTCGGTGTCGAGCAGTGCCTGCATGGCACCGCACCCCGAGTGTCCGCACACCGTGATCGACCGGACCGCCAGCACCTCCACGGCGTACTCGATGGCGGCCGCCACCGAGTCGTCGCCGCTCTCCGCGCCGGGTGGCGGCACGAGGTTGCCGACATTGCGCACCACGAACAGGTCCCCCGGACCGCTGGCCGTGATCATCGAGGTGACCACCCGGGAGTCGGCACAGGTCAGGAAAAGCTGTCCGGGCCGCTGTCCTTCGCGCGCCAGCCGGGCCAGCTCACCGCGCACCAGGGGAGCGGTGTTGCGCTGGAACACGCTGATGCCGCGTCTCAGTTCGTGGCCGCCGGTTCCAGCCGGCTCCGGTTTTCCTGTGGCGGCTCCGTCTGCTCCCTCCGTTCCGCCGGTCCCGCCCGGCCGTGGGCCGTCGTCCGGCAGGGGGCGTGGGCGTTCGCACTGGTGGTTGCGCCAGGCCGTCCAGGGTCGGCAGCGGCAGTCGGCGTCGGACGCGCCGGCCTCCTCACCCCCGTCGGGCGGGTGCCCGGAGACGAGGGCGGCGGGTTCGGCGATCCGGACCCCGGCGCGCCGGCCGGTGATCTCGACGGTGCCGCCCCGCGCGGTGTGTGTGCTCTGCCAGTCCTGCAGGGCCTCGTACGCCGCGTGGTCCATGAAGGAGCCGTCCAACGCCACGACCACGTCGGCCCCTTGGGGGACGAGGTGCAGGACCCGGCTGAGCCGTGGCACCGCGAGGAACGTCAACTGGCCTCGTACGTGTACGTGATGGACTCCTTCCTCCTCCTCGTGGGTGATCCGGGTGCGGGTGAGCCGGTGCAGGGCCACGCCGACGGCGACGGCGATGCCCAGTGCCACGCCCTCCAGGACACCGAGGGACACGACGCCGAGAGTGGTCACGGCGTAGACCAGGACTTCGCGGTGGCGGGTCACCGTGCGGATGTGGTGCAGGGACACCATCTGGATGCCGACGGCCATCACCAGGGCGGCGAGCGAGGCGAGCGGGATGAGCTCCAGGAGCGGGATCATCAGCAGCGCGGCGATCACTACGAGAACGCCGTGCAGCATCGTGGAGTTCCGGCTCACGGCACCCGCTTTGACGTTCGCGGAACTGCGAACCGCCACTCCGGCCACCGGGAGCCCGCCGAGCGAGCCGGAGACGATGTTGGCCGCGCCCTGACCGAGCAGTTCACGGTCCAGGTCGGAGCGCCCGACCTGGCCGGGGCCGGGGCGGCCGGACACCAGCTTGTCCACGGCCACGGCGCCGAGCAGCGACTGCACGCTGCACACCAGCGTCGTGGTGAGCACGGCGGTGGCGAGGCCGGGCACGGGCCCCTCGGGGAGCCCGGCCAGGGCGTGGTTGCTCCAGGACGGCAGGTCCACCTTGGGCAGGACGAGGCCGGCCGCGGCGGCGACCGCGGTGGCTCCGGCGACGGCGACGAGCGCTGCCGGAACCGTGCGGAGAACACGTCCGGGACGGCCCGGGAGCCGGGGCCAGAGCAGCAGCAGGGCCAGGGTCAGCAGGCTCACCGACAGGGCCGCGGGGTGCAGGTTCGCCAACTGGGAGGGAAGGGCGAGGAGGTTGTCGGGGACGGAGCTCTGCGGGGTGCCGCCGAGGACGATGTGGAGCTGGGCGACGGCGATGGTGACGCCGATGCCGGCGAGCATGCCGTGCACGATCGCGGGGCTCACGGCGAGCGCGCCGCGTGCCACGCGCAGGCAGCCGAGGCCGAGCTGGGAGATTCCGGCGAGGACGGTGATGGCGCAGGTCGTCCGCCAGCCGTAGTGCTGGATGAGGTCGGCGGTGACGACGGTGAGTCCGGCGGCGGGACCGCTCACCTGGAGCGGGGAGCCGCCGATCCGCCCGGCGACGATCCCGCCCACGGCGGCGGCGACCAGGCCGGCCTGGAGCGGTGCGCCGGTGGCGAGGGCGATGCCGAGGGACAGCGGGAGGGCGATCAGGAAGACCGTGACCGAGGCCGACAGGTCGGCTCCCGCGACACGCGGGCGCGGGGAGCCGGTCGGTGGCGGGCTGTGGGGCGGGTGGGCGCGCTCGGTCCGATCCGAGTCGGCGGCGCGGGCGGGAACGCAGGCTGACATGGTTTCCCTTCTCCCGTATATCAACAATCCGTAAACGGATCGTAATTGAGAGTAAAGGATTGGCATAGACTTACCGGGCAAATGGATGAATCAATCACTCTGGCGAGTGATGTGGGTATTTCATCGGCTTGTCGTATTAATTCCTTCTTCCTTCCATGCGACTTTGACGGCGCTGTCGGCGTGTACCGGCACAGCACCAGACGAAGCCCTCATCGAGCTCGGCCCGAGAGAAGGAAGAAGGTGGGCGGATGGCCGCCACCCACAAAATCGCCACGGGCACCGTGATCGCCGCGGTCTGCGTCGCCTCGCTCGCCGGCTGCGGAACCGGCACCGACGGCGTCGGCGAGCAGGCACGCGACCAGGAGAAGGCCAAGCCGGCTCCGGCACCGAAGAACGTCGTCCGGCTGATCGGCGACGGCTCCACCGCGTACACCGGGGCCCAGCCGCACCTGCCCCGGCCCGAGCGGCTGGAGCAAGGCGAGAAGCCCCCGCAGTTCGTGGTCTTCTCCTGGGACGGCGCGGGCGAGGACGGCCAGAAGCTCTTCTCGCACTTCCGCGAGGTCGCCAAGGAGAACGACGCGACCATGACGTACTTCCTGAGCGGCGTGTACCTGCTGCCGGAGGAGAAACGCGATCTGTACCGTCCGCCGCAGCACTCCCCGGGCCGCTCCGACATCGGCTTCAACGACCAGGAGGGCATCGCCGATACCGTGAAGCAGCTGCGCCTCGCGTGGCTCGAGGGCAACGAGATCGGCACCCACTTCAACGGACACTTCTGCGGCAGTGACGGTGGGGTCGGCGAGTGGTCGGTGGCGGAGTGGAAGGACGAGATCGCCCAGGCCAAGCGCTTCGTGAAGACCTGGAAGACCAACACCGGCATGAAGAACTCGGCCCCGCTGCCCTTCGACTACGACAAGGAGCTGATCGGCGCCCGCACCCCCTGCCTGGAGGGGCGGAGGAACTTCATGAAGGCCGCCCGTGACCTGGGCTTCCGCTACGACACCAGCGGGGTCAACAACCAGGTGTGGCCGAAGAAGAAGCAGGGCCTGTGGGATCTGTCGATGCAGCTCGTGCCCTTCCCCGGGCACTCCTTCGAGCAGCTCACCATGGACTACAACTTCATGGTCAACCAGTCCGGCACCACCACCCAGGGCGACCCTGCCAAACACGAGATGTGGGGCGACCAGATGCGGGACGGCCTCCTCCAGGGCTTCGAGCGGGCCTACAAGGGCAACAGGGCACCCCTGATCATCGGCAACCACTTCGAGTCCTGGAACGGCGGCACCTACATGCGGGCCGTCGAGGAGGTCGTCGAGGAGGTGTGCACCAAGTCCGACGTGCGCTGTGTCTCCTTCCGGCAGTTGGCGGACTGGCTGGACGCCCAGGACCCGGGGGTCCTGGCGAAACTGCGCACGCTGGACGTCGGTGAGGCGCCGAAGAAGGGCTGGAAGTCCTTCCTGTCCGGCGATTCCGCACCGGCCCCCAAGGGGGTGCCCGGATCTCCGGCCGGGAAGCGGTGAGCGTCAGGCGGACGCCGTGACGTTCTCGCCGAGCACGAAACCGGGGTCGATCTGGGCCGCCAGGTCGGCCCCGGTGCGCTCGTCGCCCCATGCCCGGGCGTTCTTCAGATGGAAGTGCGCCATCTGACGGGTGTAGCGCTCGGGGTCGCGCGACTCGTACGTCGCGTCGGCGGCCGAGTGCAGCAGGCGCAGCGCGTGCCGGTTGGGCTCCTCCAGGAGGTCGAACCGAGGGGGCCGCCCCTTCTCCATGGCCCGGACCCAGTCCGAGTGTCCCACCGTCACCAGCAGGTCCTCCCCGGCCTCCGCACGGAGGAAGTCGAGGTCGTCCGGGCCCTGCACCTTGTTGCCGACGACCTTCAGGGTGACGCCGAAGTCACGGGCGTACTCCTTGTACTGGCGGTAGACGGAGACCCCCTTCCGGGTCGGCTCGGCCACGAGGAACGTGATGTCGAAGCGGGTGAACATGCCGGAGGCGAAGGAGTCCGAGCCGGCCGTCATGTCGACCACGACGTACTCGCCGGGGCCGTCCACCAGGTGGTTCAGACACAGCTCCACCGCTCCGGTCTTGGAGTGGTAGCAGGCGACCCCCAGGTCGGCGTCGGTGAAGGGGCCGGTGACCATCAAACGGACGGCCCCGCCGTCGAGTTCCACCGGACGCGCGCAGGCGTCGTAGACCGGATTGTCCTCGCACACCCGCAGCAGCCGGGAGCCCTCACCGGGCGGAGTGGTCTTGATCATCGTTTCGGCGGACGTGATGCGCGGGTTGGTGCCGCGCAGATAGTCCTTGATCAGCGGCAGGTGCTCGCCCAGTGCGGGCAGCGCGGCCGCCTCCGCCTCGTCCAGACCCAGCGCGGCCCCGAGGTGCTGGTTGATGTCGGCGTCCACCGCGACGGTCGGGGCGCCGACGGCCGCGAGATGACGGATGAACAGGGAGGACAGGGTCGTCTTCCCGCTGCCGCCCTTCCCGACGAAAGCAATTTTCATGTTCACCAAGCGTAATGGATTGGTGGCTGTGTGTGGCGACCGGGCGTGAAGAAGACCACTCCTTCGTGGGGCGGGCGCCGGAGGTGCGTAGTGTCGTACTCATGAGTACGACAGGTGCGACCGCCGACCCGCTCGCCGCCCTGGGCTCCCTGCCCGGAGTGGCCGACTCCGTGGAGTCCGTGCGCAAGGCCGTGGACCGGGTCTACGGGCACAGGGTCATGCGGCGGCGCAGCAACGAGATCACCTCCGAGGCGGCGTTGCGCGGCGCCCGTGGCTCGGCGGCGCTGTCGGGCGCGGACTGGGCCCTGGAGGAGGTGCGCCGGCGCAGCGACTTCAGCGGCGACGACGGTGCCCGCACGATGGGCGCGGCACTGCGGCTGACCGCCGAGGCGGGGCAGTTGCTGTCCATCTGGCGGCAGTCACCCCTGCGGGTCCTGGCCCGGCTGCACCTGGTCGCGGCGGCCGACAAGGCCGAGCGGGTCGGACGCCCCCGGCAAGAAGGCGAACCGGTCGACGAGCCCCTGATCGGGCTCGGTCTGCCGAGCGCGGCGGAGGCGCACGGCCGGCTGGACGGGCTGTCCGAGCTGATCATCGCGGGCGGTTCCGCCCCGGCGCCGGTGACGGCCGCCGTCGTGCACGGCGAACTTCTCGCGCTGCGCCCCTTCACCTCCCACAACGGCCTGGTCGCGCGTACGGCCGAACGCATCGTTCTGGTCGGCAGCGGTCTCGACCCCAAGTCGGTCTGCCCGGCCGAGGCCGGGCACGCCGAGCTGGGGCGGGAGGCCTACATCAGGGCGCTGGAGGGGTATGTCTCCGGTACCCCCGAGGGTGTGGCGGCCTGGATCGCCCATTGCGGGCGCGCGGTCGAACTGGGGGCGCGCGAGTCGACGGCCGTGTGCGAGGCGCTCCAGCGCGGGGCTGCGTAAAAGGGGCCCGGCGAAAAGCGGACAGAGATGCGGCGGTACGAATACTCGTACCGCCGCTGGCATGTCCACCGCGTTACCAAGCGTCCTCGATACATGCCCATCAGGTCGGGGACTTCGCCCGTCACCTGGTGCGGCTGGCCCGTAATCGACGGGTCGACGTCGCGTGGGTTCCCGGTGTTCATGCTCGGTCCGTGGGGCCACACATGCGTTGGTGAGGGTGATCCTCGCGGATGCCCCTGGTCTCGCGGGCCGTTAAGTCCTTTCTACTCCGGGTCCGGAGCAAGCGGAAGTCCTCGCCCCGCTTCTTTACTTTTGTCCTTGCCGTCGTCCCGCTTTTCCCTCGAGGCCGTCCCGAACGACCGTGGACAGGGTGTTCGCGGCCGACGGGGCGGCTCGCGCGGGAGGGAGGCGGTCAGGCCGCCGTCGTACGGCGCCGGCTGGCGTACCAGACGAGGCCCGCGGTGGCCACCGCGGCGCCTATGGCGGCTGCCGCGACCAGGGCGGGGCGTGGCGGCACGGAGAAGGCGGGGAAGCGCTGCTTGAGCCGTACCGGGCGGTGGAAGTCGAGGATCGGCCACTCCCGCGCGAGGGCCTCCCGGCGCAGTGCGCGGTCCGGGTTCACGGCGTGCGGGTGGCCCACGGCCTCCAGCATCGGCACATCGGTCACCGAGTCGCTGTAGGCGTAGCACCGGGCCAGGTCGTAGCCCTCCGACTCGGCCAGTTCCCGGACCGCCTCGGCCTTGGTCGGACCGTACGCGTAGTACTCCACCTCGCCGGTGAAGCACCCGTCGTCGCCCACGACCATGCGGGTGGCCACCACCCGGTCCGCGCCGAGCAGTTCGCCGATCGGCTCGACCACCTCGGCGCCCGACGTGGACACGATCACGACGTCGCGTCCCGCGGTGTGGTGCCGCTCGATGAGGGTGGCGGCCTCGTCGTAGATGATCGGGTCGATCAGATCGTGCAGCGTCTCGGCGACGATCTCCCTGACCTGCTGGACGTTCCAGCCGCGGCACAGCGCGGACAGGTACTTGCGCATCCGCTCCATCTGGTCGTGATCGGCGCCGCCCGCCAGGAACACGAACTGGGAGTACGCGGTGCGCAGGACAGCCCTGCGGTTGATCAGGCCGCCTTGATAGAACGACTTGCTGAACGTGAGCGTGCTCGACTTCGCAATGACCGTCTTGTCCAGGTCAAAGAAGGCGGCTGTGCGGGGCATCGAGTGGTTTTCCACGTCCTTGAGCATAGGCGCAGCCCATTCGGCGTAAGGTGGGGCGTGTGGGTTTGCCTGAGAGGGCTCTCGGGTACACCATGGAAGTCACGGATCGTTCGCGACCGTGTCTAACCCGGTCCGACTCCTCCCCCCCCGAGTCGGCCGTGGGGACGACCCCCGCTCTCCCCCCCGGCGGGGGTCGTCGCATGTCCGGGTGGGTTTTCCTCGTTCTCCTCGCGGTTGGTACACCGTGCCGGTGCCGCACGCACGGTCTTCTGTCATGAACATGGACGATTACTACGGGTAGTCGTCGGATTGCTCTGCGGAAGCCGCACAGGGGGGGTGCGGGACTCACCGGTATGGGTGACCGCGATATTCACAGGCGCCGCCCCGTCCACAGTTATCGACCAAGATCCACATGTTTTTCCGGATCGCCGCATCGTGATTCCGACGCGACCGCTCGCCGCGAGTTCACACCCGGTTCCGTTTGTCGGGTCGCGTACGGCCGGTTTCCGCCGGCCGTTCAAAGAAGAACCGCTTGCCGGCTCTTCGCACGCCTGGGAATCGCGGGGCCGCAGGGGCTGCGCGAGAGATGCAGCAAAGGGGGACGAACATGTCCGGAGCCATCACCCACGACCCGCCGCCGGCCACCGGAGGAGGCCGGCCGGGCGCACCGCTGATCATCACCGAGGACGCCGGGCTCCTCGACGACCTGCTGCGCCTGTGCGCGGCGGCCGGCGCCACACCGGAGGTCCATCACACAGTGCCGGAAGCAAAGGGTGGCTGGGAGGCCGCACCGCTCGTCCTGGTCGGGGACGACGCCGCGCGGCGGGTGCGCGGGGCGGCACGCAGGCCGGGAGTGGTGCTGGTCGGCCGCGACCAGGACGACCCCGGGGTCTGGCGGCGGGCCGTCGAGATCGGTGCCGACCACGTGCTGATGCTGCCCGACGGCGAGCAGTGGCTGGTCGACCGCATCGCCGACGTGGCCGAAGGCGTCGGACGGCCCGCCCTGACCGTCGGTGTCATCGGCGGCCGGGGCGGCGCCGGGGCGTCCACGCTCGCGTGCGCGCTCGCCGTCACCTCCGCGCGTGAGGGGCTGCGCACCCTCCTCGTGGACGCCGATCCGCTGGGCGGCGGACTCGACGTGGCTCTCGGGGGCGAGACGGCCAAAGGGCTGCGCTGGCCGGCGTTCGCCGCGTCCCACGGCCGGGTCGGCGGCGGCGCCCTGGAGGAGTCACTGCCGGAACTGCACTCGCTGCGGGTGCTGAGCTGGGACCGCGGTGACTGTCTCGCCGTACCGCCCAGGGCCGTACGCGCGGTGCTCGCCGCGGCGCGGCGCGGGGGCGGCACCGTCGTGGTCGACCTGCCGCGCCGCGTCGACGAGGGGGTCGCCGAGGTCCTCGCCCAGCTCGACCTCGGACTCCTCGTGGTCCCCGCCGAACTGCGCGCCGTCGCGGCGGCGGGCCGCGTCGCCTCCGCCGTCGGCATGGTCCTGCGTGATCTGCGGGTGGCGGTACGCGGGCCGTACGCGCCGGGACTGGACGACCGTGAGGTGGCCCGGCTGCTCGGGCTGCCCCTCGCCGGAGACGTGCCCGCCGAGCCCGCCCTACGGCGCCCGTACGAGGCGGGCCGGCCGCCCGGGGCCTCGGGCCGGGGCCCGCTGGCCCGCTTCTGCAAGGAGTTCTGGGAGCGGGCGCTGGTGGAGGCGAGGGCGGCATGAGGAGGGCGGTGACGAGCGGAGCGGTCATGCCTCCCGGCCTGCTCGACGGGGTGCGGCGGTGGCTGGCCGAGAGCGGGGCCGAACCGACGCCCGCGCGGGTGGCGCAGGCGCTGCGGGACCAAGGGCGGGTGCTCGGTGACGCAGAGGTGCTCGGAGCGGCCGAGCAGTTGCGGTCCGAGCTGGTCGGCAGCGGTCCGCTGGAACGGCTCCTGTCCGAGCCCTCGGTGACCGACGTGCTGGTGTCGGCGCCGGACCGGGTCTGGGTGGACCGGGGTGGCGGACTGGAACTGACCGAGGTGGCCTTCCCCGACGAGCCGGCCGTCCGGCGCCTCGCCCAACGGCTCGCCGCCGTGGCCGGCCGGCGCCTGGACGACGCCCGGCCCTGGGTCGACGCGCGGCTGCCCGACGGGACCAGACTGCACGCGGTGCTGCCCCCGGTGGCCGTCGGCGGCACCTGCCTGTCGCTACGGGTCGTACGACCCCGCGCCTTCACCCTCGACGAGCTCATGGCGGCCGGGACGGTCCCGCCGGGCGGGGACCGCGTGCTGCGGGCGCTGCTGGACGCGCGGCTGTCGTTCCTCGTCAGCGGGGGGACCGGCAGCGGGAAGACGACCTTGCTGAGCGCGCTGCTGGGACTGGTCGGACCGGAGGAGCGCATCGTCCTGGCCGAGGACTCGGCGGAACTGCGGCCCGACCACCCGCACGTCGTGCGCCTGGAGACCAGACCCGCCAACCAGGAGGGAGCGGGCCTGGTCACCCTGGAGGACCTGGTGCGGCAGGCACTGCGGATGCGGCCGGACCGGCTGGTCGTCGGTGAGGTGCGCGGCCCGGAGGTGGTCCATCTGCTGGCCGCCCTCAACACGGGCCACGACGGCTCGGGGACGGTCCATGCCAACGCCGCCACCGACGTACCGGCCCGGCTGGAGGCGCTCGGTACGGCAGCCGGACTCGACCGGTTCGCCCTGCACAGCCAGGCGGCGGCCGCCCTCTCGGTGGTGCTGCACCTCGTACGCGACCGGAGCGGGCGACGGCGGATCGCGGAGGTGCATGTGCTGGAACGGGACCCGTCGGGGCTGGTGCGGACGGTGCCGGCGCTGCGGTGGGGCCCGCAGGCCTTCACCCGGGAGCGGGGATGGCAGCGCCTGCGGGAGCTGCTCCGGGACGCGAACACCGGAGGACCGGACGAGGGGACCGGAGGATGAACGGGACGACCGAGGTGTCGACGGGTGCGGCCGTGGCGTGCCTGGGGACCGCGGCCTGGCTGCTGGGCGGCGGGCATGCCGGGGCCAGGCGGGCGCGGTTGCTGTCGGCCGGTGGAGACGTGGTGGACGGCGGGCCACCGGGGTGGCCCCGGATGATCCGTGCGTGGGGGCGGGCACGCGGGCGGCTGCGGGCCGAGTGGTGGTCGTTGGCTGCCGGCCTGGTGCTGGCGGTGCTGGGTGCGTCGCCGCTGCCGGTCGTCGCGGGGGCGGCCGGGGTGCCTTTGCTGAGGCGGGTGCGACGGGCCGCCGGGGAACGCCGCGCGCGGGAGGACCGCGGCGACGCGGTGATCGCGTTGTGCGGGGCGCTCGCCGGGGAGGTGCGCGCCGGGCGGCAGCCGGGTGAGGCGCTGCTGCCGGCCGCGCGGGACTCCGGCGGACTCGGTGACATGCAGGCGACGGTGCTCGCGGCGGCGCGCTTCGGCGGGGACGTCCCGGAGGCGCTCGCGGAGGCGGCACGGCAGCCGGGTGCCGAGGGGCTGCGGGGACTCGCCGCGTGCTGGCGGGTGGCGGTGGACCAGGGAGCCGGACTCGCGGCCGGACTCGACCGGCTGGAAGCGGCGCTGCGTGCCGAGCGGGACCAGCGGGCCGACCTGCGTGCCCAGTTGGCCGGCGCCCGCGCGACGGCGGTGCTGCTCGCCGGACTCCCGGCCGTGGGCCTGGCCCTCGGCGCGGCTCTCGGCGCCGACCCGCTGCACATCCTGCTGCACACACCGTCGGGACTGGTCTGTCTGGCGGCCGGCGGGGTGCTGGAGGGCCTGGGGCTGTGGTGGGCGCTGCGGATCACGCAGGGAGCCGAGGAGGGGACGGCATGAGCGGGGACCTTGTCCACAGGCTGGGGGCGGTGGTGGGGGCGGTGCTCGCGCTCGCCTGGTCGGCGGGATGGTGGGGCCGCGCGCGGCGCGAGCGGAGAGCCCGGCGGCGACTGGCCGCGGTGCTGCCCCCGGAACGGACGACGACCACCCCGCCCCGCACGCTGCCGCGCACCGTGCGGAGTTGGCTGCCGTACGCGGGCGTGGCGGGTGCCGGATGGGTGCTGGTGGGCGGTCTTGCCGGAGCGGTGGCGGGGCCGGCCGTCGCGGCCGGACTGTGGTGGTGGCGCCTTCGGCGAAGGGCCGCCGCTCCGCACACGCGGGAGACGGACACCGCCGGGGCGGAGCGTCAACTGCCGCTCGCCGCCGACCTGCTGTCCGCCTGCATCGCGGCGGGCGCCGGCCCGGTACTCGCCGCGCAGGCCGTCGGAGAGACCTTGGGCGGGCCGGTCGGGGAGGCGCTGGCGCGGGGCGCGGCGGAGGTACGGCTCGGCGGCGAACCGGCCGCGGCATGGCGCCGGCTGGCGTCGGTGCCGGGCGCACGGCCCCTGGCCCGGCTGCTGGAGCGGGCCGATGTGTCCGGACTCCCCCTGGCCGCTCCCGCGGCCCGGCTCGCCGCCGGGGCCCGCGCGGAGTGGACCCGCGCGGCGACGGCACGGGCCCGGCGGGCGGCCGTCATGGTCAGCGCACCGGTGGGGCTGTGCTTCCTGCCCGCGTTCATCGCGGTCGGCGTGCTGCCCGTGGTGATCGGACTCGCGGGCGGGGTGCTGGGAGGAGGTGGTGCCTGACGGGGCGACCGGCGGTGACGGCAGGACTCACAAGATCAATACGACTACTCCGTACGGGGGTTGAGATGTATCAGGCGGTACGGGCACGACTGCGTGCCCTGGTGTGCAAGGCGCGTACGGCACGGAAGGACGCCGGAATGGTGACTTCGGAGTACGCGATGGGCATCGTGGCGGCGGTGGCGTTCTCCGTCGTGCTCTACAAGGTGGTCACCAGCGGACCGGTCGGCGCGGCGCTGCGGAACATCGTGCAGCAGGCACTCGATGGCCGGATGTGAGCGGCGTGCGGACCGCGGGTTCGTGACGGCGGAGTCGGCCATGGTGCTGCCCGTGCTGGTGATGCTCGCGACGGCGCTGGTCTGGGGCCTGCTGGTGGTGGCGGCGCAGATCCGGTGTGTGGACGCGGCGCGCGCGGGCGCCCGCGCGGCGGCCCGGCAGGATTCCCCTGCCGCCGTCGTCGAGGTGACCCGCGAAGCGGCACCACCCGGCGCGAGAGTCACGGTGAGCCGGGAGGCCGAGCAGGTCCGGGTGGTCGTCGAGGCCAGGCCCCCGGTTCTGCACGGACTGCCCTTCGACCTGCGGGAGGAGGCCGTGGCCGCGGTGGAGGAGACGGTGGGGGCGGCGTCGTGAGGGCCCGGTTCCGGGAGCGGTGGCCGGCGGACGGGCGGCGGCGCACGCGGTGTTCCGACCGGGGGTCGGCGACCGTCTGGAGCGTCGGTGCGATCGCCGTGCTGTGCGTGGTGTTCGGCGTCGTCCTCGCCCTGGGACACGCCGTCGTGGTCCGGCACCGGGCGGCCGGCGGCGCGGATCTGGCGGCGCTCGCGGCGGCGGACCACTGGGCACGGGGCGGTACGGCGGCCTGCGCCCGGGCGGACCGGGTGGCCCGGGCACAGAACACGCGGCTCGTACGGTGCGTGGTCACCGGCGAGGTGTCGGACGTGTCGGTGGCGTCGGGCCGGGGGCCGTTCACGGCGGAGATCAGGGCCAGGGCGGGGCCTGCGGGTCCGGCGGAACCTCCGCGTCCGGGTGGTCCGGCCCCGGGCGGGGCCGGGACGCCGGGGACGGCTCGGGGGGCCGCTCGAGTGCCGTGACCGGCTCCGGCTCCGGGTGGGTCCTGGCTCTGGATGGTCCTCGGTCCTGGATGGGTTCCGACTCCGGGTGGGTTCCGGCTCCGGGTGGTCCTCGGTCCTGGATGGGCCTCGGATCCGGATGGGACCTGGGTTCCGGATCAGGCGCGGAGCCGGAACAGGGACCGGCTCCGGATCAAGCCCGGTCACCGGATCAAGACCGGATTCTGCATCGAGCCAGGTTCCCGCTTCAGAAGCGCGTTTCGTATCAGGTACCGGTACCGGGCCCGGCCTACGCCTCAGTGGTCCCGGACGCCCCCGCGGCGTCCTCCGTGCCCTCCGGCTTCTCCGCCGGTGCGCCCTCCAGCAGCACCGTGAGGAGCCGTACCGCGCCTCGTTTGTGCAGAGGATCGTTGCCGTTGCCGCACTTGGGGGACTGGATGCAGGAGGGGCAGCCGGCGTCGCACTCGCAGGAGGCGATGGCCTGGCGGGTGGCGGTGAGCCAGGCGCGGGCGGTGCGGAAGGCGCGCTCCGCGAAACCCGCGCCGCCCGGATGGCCGTCGTAGACGAAGACCGTGGGCAGCAGCGTGTCGGGGTGCAGCGGGACCGAGACGCCACCGATGTCCCAGCGGTCGCAGGTCGCGAAGAGCGGCAGCATGCCGATCGACGCGTGCTCGGCGGCGTGCAGGGCACCGCCGAGGATCTCCGGGCTGATCCGGGCCCGGTCCAGCTGGTCCTCGGTGACCGTCCACCACACCGCGCGGGTGCGCAGCGTACGAGGTGGGAGGTCGAGCTTCGTCTCGCCCAGCACTTCACCGGTGATGACCCGCCGGCGCAGGAAGGAGACCACTTGGTTGGTGACCTCGACGGAGCCGTAGCACAGGCGGCCGTCGCCCCATGGGATCTCGGTGTCCGTCTCCAGCACGGAGACCGACGTCGTGTCCCGGGCCACCGTCGTGTACGTCGGGGTGGCCCGCTCGACGAGGGCGACGGAGTCCTCCAGGTCGAGCGAGCGGACGAGATACGTCAGGCCCTGGTGCAGGTGGACCGCGCCCTCGTGGACGCTCGTGTGGGCCGCGCCCGCGTCGACCGTGCCGAGCAGCCTGCCCGTGCCGGCCTCGACGACCTGGACCGGCCGGCCGCCCTGCCCCCGGATGTCGGTCAGGTCGGCGGCCCGCTCCCGGCGGGTCCAGTGCCAGGCCTTCGTCCGGCGGCGCAGCAGCTTCGCGGCCTCCAGTTGCGGGAGCAGCTCCTCGGTGGCCGGGCCGAACAGGTCCAGGTCCTCCTCGGTCAGCGGCAGTTCCTCGGCCGCCGCGCACAGGTGCGGGGCGAGCACGTAGGGGTTGTCGGGGTCGAGGACGGTGGATTCCACGGGCCGGTCGAAGAGGGCCTCCGGGTGGTGGACGAGGAAGGTGTCCAGGGGGTCGTCGCGGGCGACCAGGACGGCGAGGGCGCCCCGCCCGGACCGCCCCGCGCGTCCGGCCTGCTGCCACAGGGAGGCCCGGGTGCCCGGATAGCCGGCGATGACCACGGCGTCCAGGCCGGAGACGTCCACGCCGAGTTCGAGGGCGTTCGTCGCCGCGAGACCGAGGAGTTCGCCGGAGTGCAGGGCGCGTTCCAGGGCGCGGCGCTCCTCGGGGAGGTAGCCGCCCCGGTACGCCGCGACACGCCGGGCCAGCGAGCGGTCGACCTCGGCGAGGCGTTCCTGGGCGATCACGGAGATCAGCTCGGCGCCGCGCCGGGAGCGTACGAAGGTGACCGAGCGGATGCCCTGCACGGTGAGGTCGGTCAGCAGGTCGGCGGCCTCGGCGGTGGCCGTACGGCGGACCGGTGCGCCCTTCTCGCCGTGCAGCTCGGTCAGCGGCGGCTCCCAGAGGGCGAACACCAGTTCACCGCGCGGTGAGGCGTCGTCGGCCACCTCCACGACCGGCACGCCGGTGAGGCGGCGGGCGGCGACCGCGGGCTCGGCGGCGGTCGCGGAGGCCAGCAGGAACACGGGGGAGGCGCCGTAGCGGGCGCACAGCCGGCGCAGGCGGCGCAGCACCTGGGCGACGTGCGAGCCGAAGACGCCCCGGTAGGTGTGGCACTCGTCGATGACGACGTACTTCAGCGCCTTGAGGAAGGAGGACCAGCGGGGGTGGGCCGGCAGGACGCCCCGGTGCAGCATGTCCGGGTTGGTCAGCACGTAGTTGGCGTACTGGCGGATCCACTCGCGTTCCTCGAACGGAGTGTCGCCGTCGTGGACGGCCGCGCGCACCGAATGGCCCAATGGTTGTGAAAGTTCCTTCACGGACCGGCACTGGTCCGCTGCGAGGGCCTTCGTGGGGGCGAGGTACAGGGCGGTCGCGCCACGGCCGTTCGGGGCCTCGGCGCCGTCCAGGAGCGCGGACAGGACGGGCACGAGGTACGCCAGGGACTTGCCGGACGCGGTGCCGGTGGCGACCACGACGGACTCGCCGTCCAGGGCGTGCTCGGCGGCGCGTGCCTGGTGGGCCCAGGGGTGTTCGACGCCCGCGGTCCGCACGGCGGCGAGGACCTCCGGACGGATCCGGTCCGGCCAGACGGCATGGCGACCCTCGCGCGGGGGCAAGTGCTCCGTATGAGTGATGCGCGAAGCCCGGCTCGGTCCGGACGCGAGCCGGTCCAGGACCGCGCCCGGGGCGGGCCCGGACGGGAGGTCCGTCGGGGGTCGATCGGATCGGTGATTCTTGGCCATCGGCACCGAGTGTGTCACTGGCGTGACGGACAATGGGGCCAAGGCGTCGTGCACGCCTGCCGGTAAGTGATTGAATGCCATCGCGGCTGGCGATCCGTCCCGGGGGCTGAGCCGAGATGCCCCAAGGGCGACCGCTCGATAGCTAGGTGCTGGAGGATCCGTGGACCTGTCCCTGTCGACCGAAACCATGGGCGATCGCACGATCGTCAGGGTCGGTGGCGAAATCGACGTATATACCGCGCCCAAGCTGCGCGAGCAGTTGGTCGAGCTGGTGAACGACGGCAGTTTCCACCTTGTCGTCGACATGGAAGGTGTGGACTTCCTCGACTCCACCGGACTCGGCGTGCTGGTCGGCGGCCTGAAGCGCGTCCGTGCCCATGAGGGCTCACTGCGCCTGGTCTGCAACCAGGAGCGTATTCTCAAGATCTTCCGCATTACCGGCCTCACCAAGGTGTTCCCGATCCACACCTCGGTCGAGGAAGCGGTGGCGGCCACCGACTGACCACCCCGCTCCTGGGCCGCGTGCCCGGACGGCGGAAGAGAACCAGGAGGAGGGCCGGGCTTTCGGCGGCCCGGCCTCTCCACAGCACGCCCGTAGTCGCGAGGGGGATGCATGGCCACCGTCGAACTCCGCTTCAGCGCGCTGCCCGAGCACGTCAGGACCGCCCGGCTCGTGGCGGCGGCGGTGGCGCGCAGGGCCGGAGTGGACGAGGCCGTCCTCGACGAGGTCAGGCTCGCCGTCGGCGAGGCCTGCACCCGTGCCGTGGGACTGCACCGGAACGGCGGCATCTCGGCCCCCGTGAAGGTGCTGCTGATCGAGGAGGAGAAGCAGTTCTCCATCGAGGTCGGCGACGAGGCGCCCCACGCGACCCCCGGCGAGCGGGCGCCCGGTGACGCGCCGGGCGACGCCGACGCGGAGACCGAGGAGGACGAGATGGGCCTCGCGGTCATCAGCGGGCTCGTCGACGACGTCGAGGTCAGCGCGGGACGGCACGGCGGATCGATCCGCATGAGGTGGCCCACCGTGCCGCCGGCCACCCTCCTCGCCTGACCGGTTCACCCGGACGACGACCGTTTTTCCGAAGGGCCCCCTCGTGGGGCCCTTCGTCATGTGCGGGTGTCGGTGCCCGCGCTTACAGTGGTCTCGTGCGGTTGATCGCGTGAATTCGTTCACGACCGGCCGTGCCGTGAAAATGCGATCACGTGAATGCTCCAAAGGCATTACCGATTTCCGGTCGCCGATCATCGGCGATCATTGGGGAAGAGCGCGTGCGGGACATTTACATTTCACGCGCACTGTTTTGATCAGCTTCCGGTACCTACAATCCCGTCCACATCTTGAGCTCAGCCCAAGCGTCAAGGAGGACGAATGGCGGGGCTTTCCCTCACCCAAGAGTCGGGCCAGTCCATACCCCTCGCAGCCGCCGTGCTGACCGATGACAACCGCCTGCTCGTGGTGGTCATCGGCGTCGTCGCGCTGGCGGCACTGGTGGTCGCCGGAGTCCTGGTGCGCCAGGTTCTCGCGGCCGGCGAGGGCACCGACGGCATGAAGAAGATCGCGGCAGCGGTCCAGGAGGGCGCGAACGCCTATCTGGCCCGCCAGTTGCGCACCCTCGGCGTATTCGCCGTGATCGTGTTCTTCCTGCTCATGCTGCTGCCCGCGGACGACTGGAATCAGCGTGCCGGACGGTCGGTGTTCTTCTTGATCGGAGCGGCGTTCTCGGCGGCCACCGGCTATATCGGTATGTGGCTCGCCGTGCGCAGCAATGTGCGGGTCGCCGCGGCGGCGCGCGAAGCGACTCCGGCCGAGGGCGAGCCGGAAAAGGATCTCACCGCCGTCTCGCACAGAGCGATGAAGATCGCTTTTCGTACGGGCGGTGTCGTCGGTATGTTCACCGTCGGCCTCGGCCTGCTGGGCGCCTCCTGCGTGGTGCTGGTGTACGCGGCCGACGCCCCGAAGGTCCTCGAGGGGTTCGGTCTCGGGGCCGCGCTGATCGCGATGTTCATGCGGGTCGGCGGCGGCATCTTCACCAAGGCCGCCGACGTCGGCGCCGACCTGGTCGGCAAGGTCGAGCAGGGCATTCCGGAGGACGATCCGCGCAATGCCGCGACCATCGCCGACAACGTGGGCGACAACGTCGGCGACTGCGCGGGCATGGCGGCCGACCTGTTCGAGTCGTACGCCGTGACGCTGGTGGCCGCGCTGATCCTGGGCTCGGCGGCGTTCGGCGACGCCGGGCTCGCCTTCCCGCTGCTGGTGCCCGCCATCGGTGTGCTCACCGCGATGGCCGGCATCTTCGCGGTGGCCCCGAGGCGCGCCGACCGCAGCGGCATGAGCGCGATCAACCGGGGCTTCTTCATCTCCGCGCTGATCTCGCTCGTCCTGGTCGCGATCGCCGTGTTCGTCTATCTGCCGTCGTCGTACGCCGATCTCGACGGCGTCACCGACGAGACGATCCTGGGCAAGGACGGCGACCCGCGGATCCTCGCGCTCGTCGCGGTGGCCATCGGCATCGTGCTCGCCGCCCTCATCCAGCAGCTCACCGGCTACTTCACCGAGACCACCCGGCGCCCCGTGCGGGACATCGGCAGGACCTCGCTCACCGGCCCGGCCACCGTCGTCCTCTCCGGTATCTCGCTCGGTCTCGAATCCGCCGTCTACACCGCCCTGTTGATCGGCCTCGGCGTGTACGGGGCGTTCCTGCTCGGCGGTACGTCGATCATGCTGGCACTGTTCGCGGTGGCGCTGGCCGGCACCGGACTGCTCACCACCGTCGGTGTGATCGTCGCGATGGACACCTTCGGCCCGGTCTCCGACAACGCGCAGGGCATCGCCGAGATGTCCGGCGACGTGGAGGGCGCGGGCGCCCAGGTGCTCACCGACCTGGACGCGGTCGGCAACACCACCAAGGCCATCACCAAGGGCATCGCGATCGCCACGGCCGTACTGGCGGCGGCGGCGCTGTTCGGCTCGTACCGGGACGCCATCACCACCGGCGCGAGAGACGTGGGCGAACGGCTCAGCGGTGAGGGCGCGCCGATGAGCCTGATGATGGACATCTCCCAGCCCAACAACCTCGTCGGCCTGATCGCGGGCGCGGCGGTCGTCTTCCTCTTCTCGGGGCTGGCGATCAACGCGGTGTCGCGGTCGGCGGGTTCGGTGGTCTACGAGGTGCGGCGGCAGTTCCGCGAGAAGCCCGGGATCATGGACCACAGCGAGGAGCCGGAGTACGGCAAGGTCGTCGACATCTGCACCAAGGACGCCCTGCGCGAGCTCGCCACGCCCGGACTGCTCGCCGTGATGGCGCCCATCTTCATCGGGTTCACGCTCGGCGTCGGCGCCCTGGGCGCCTTCCTCGCGGGCGCGATCGGCGCGGGCACCCTGATGGCGGTCTTCCTCGCCAACTCCGGTGGCGCCTGGGACAACGCGAAGAAACTCGTCGAGGACGGCCACCACGGAGGCAAGGGCAGCGAGGCCCATGCGGCCACCGTCATCGGCGACACCGTCGGCGACCCCTTCAAGGACACCGCCGGGCCCGCGATCAACCCCCTGCTGAAGGTGATGAACCTGGTGGCGCTGCTCATCGCGCCCGCGGTCATCAAGTTCTCCTACGGCCCGGACGAAAGCGTCGGGACGCGGGTGCTCATCGCGGTCCTGGCGCTGCTCGTCATCGTCGGCGCGGTGTACGTGTCCAAGCGGCGCGGTATCGCGATGGAGGACGAGGACGACCCCGAGCCGGAGACCAAGCCAGCCGATCCGGCGGTGGTTTCCTAGAGCCGGACGGCGGACACCGGATCAAGGTGCGGGCGGACGGCGCGTATTGACGCGCCGTCCGTCCTTTTCCCGTGCGCGGGGCCCATGCCGTGAGCCTTCTCTCCCATGGTGCAAATGGCTTCAAAAGTCCCTTACCGGATGTGCGACGGGTGGGTGTAGGCCATCTGGCGTGTATGTTCCGGGGCCGAAGGCCATGGAAGGGACCAATCCGGTGAACAAGAAGCTCGCGGCCGCACTGTCCGGCGGTGCGGTACTGGTACTGGCGCTGACGGGATGCGGCGGCGACGACAACAACGAGAAGCTGGACGCCTGGGCGAAGCAGGTCTGCGACGCGGTGAAGCCGCAGGCCGCGAAGATCAAAGCGGCCAACGCCGCGATCCAGAAGGAGACCTCGGACAACAGCACGCCGGAAGAGGTCCAGACGGCCGACTCGAAGGCGTTCCAGGACATGTCCGACGCCTACAAGGCGATCGGCGCCGCCGTGGACAAGGCCGGGGCGCCGGACGTCGAGGACGGGGAGAAGAAGCAGACCGACGCGGTCAAGGAACTCAACGGCATCTCCGCGTCGTACGCCTCGCTGAAGAAGCAGGTCGACGGTCTCGACACGGACGACCAGGCGGAGTTCGCCGACGGCCTGAAGGACATCGCCGCCGAACTGGACAAGCTCGGCAAGAGCGGCAGCGACGCCCTCAGCACGCTGGAGGAGGGCGAGGTCGGCCAGGCCATGTCCCGGCAGGCGAGCTGCCAGACGGCCACCGCGACGGCGGGAGCCGCCAAGAGCTGACGCCGCGGGACGCGCCGGGTGAGGGCGGCGGCCACAATGGAGGGCGTGAGTGACGCCAGCCTGCCGCCCCTGCCCTCGTCCGACCGCCCCGAAGCCGCCGCCCGGCTGCGGGACGCGCTGCTCGGAGCCTCCTTCACCGCCGACGGACTGCTCGAACTGCTCGGCGCCCCCGCCTACGCGGCGCTGGCCCGCAGCGAGACCGTGCCCGCCCTGAGGGCCACCCGCGGGGACACGCCGCTGGAGATGCTCGTACGGCTGTTCCTGCTGCGGCAGCCCGTGCCGCACGCGCGCGTGGCCGGCGTCCTGCCCGTGGACGTCTGCCTGGAGAGCGGATGGCTGACGCGCGCCGGCGCGGACGAGCTCGCCGCGACCGTGGACGTACGGCCGTACGGCGGGCCGGGCGGCGAGGACTGGTTCATCGTGTCCGACCTCGGGTGCGCGGTCGGCGGTGCCGGGGGCATCGGCAGCCGCGACGAGGGGGTCGTGCTCGGCGTCGGCGGGGCGTCCACCACCCTGGCCGGCATCACCGTCCGTACGCCCGTGGCCTCCGCGCTCGACCTCGGCACCGGCTCCGGTATCCAGGCGCTGCACGCCGCCCGGCACGCCACGCGCGTGACGGCCACCGACGTCAATCCGCGCGCCCTGCGCATCACCGCGCTCACCCTGGCCCTCTCCGGGGTCCCGGCCGCCGACCTGCGCGAGGGGTCGCTGTTCACGCCGGTCCGGGACGACGAGACGTACGACCTGATCGTGTCCAACCCGCCGTTCGTGATTTCGCCGGGTGCCCGGCTCACGTACCGCGACGGCGGGATGGGCGGGGACGATCTGTGCCGCACGATCGTTCAGGAGGCGGGGGAACGGCTGAACGAGGGCGGGTTCGCGCAGTTCCTCGCCAACTGGCAGCACGTCGAGGGGGAGGACTGGCAGGACAGACTCAGGTCATGGGTGCCCCGCGGATGCGACGCCTGGATCGTGCAGCGCGAGGTGCAGGACATCACCCAGTACGCCGAGCTGTGGCTGCGGGACGCGGGCGACCACCGCGGTGCCGAGGCCGAGTACCGGGCGCGGTACGACGCGTGGCTGGACGAGTTCGAGGCGCGCAAGGTGAAGGCGGTCGGCTTCGGCTGGATCACCCTGCGCAAGTCGGGCTCCGCCGCGCGGTCGATCACGGTGGAGGAGTGGCCGCACCCGGTCGAGCAGCCGCTCGGCGAGACGGTCCGGGCGCACTTCGACCGGATCGACTACCTGCGGACGCGCGACGACGCGGCGCTCCTCGAAGCGCGCTTCGCGCTGGCCGCCGAGGTGGTGCAGGAGCAGGTCGGGCTGCCCGGTGCGGAGGACCCGGAGCACGTCGTGCTGCGGCAGAACCGCGGGATGCGCCGGGCCACCAAGGTGGACACGATCGGCGCGGGCTTCGCGGGCGTGTGCGACGGCAGCATGAGCGCGGGCCGGATCCTGGACGCCATCGCCCAGCTCCTCGGTGAGGACCCCGTGCTGCTGCGCGACCGCACGCCGGCCCAGATCCGGCTGCTGGTGGAGCAGGGGTTCCTGGAGCCCGTCGGCTGACACGAGCGGCGGCGGGCCCGCGGGCGGGCTGTCTCACGCGGCACCTCGGCGGCTTCGCGGGCGGGCTGTCTCACGAGGCACCTCGGCGGCCCGCGGGCGGGCTGTCCCATGCGGCACCTCGGCGGCTCGCCTCATGAGTCACGTCACTGTCTTCCGCCGCGTCCTCCACACCGGCCACGGCCGCCGCCCCGGCCCTTTCCCATCGATCCGGAATTTCCGTGAAAGGGCTCCCGGGCCGTTTTTCGGACACGTGGTCAGGACCGTAGCCCTCCCGTTCACCTCCGATTCGTCTGCCCGCCGCCCGGGCGTGGCAGCGTCACCCCGAGGCCGGTACCAGCGGACGGGAAAGAGGGCATCGGGCGACCATGGAGAGCGGACCGGCGATCTTCGCGGGGATGGTGTTCTGCCTGTTCGGAGGCGGATTGCTGGCCTGGACCGTGACCCGCGCGCGGCAGCACCGCCCCGTCGCCCAGGGTGTGAGCCCCGTCGCATCGGCCACCGTCGCGGGACTGTTCGCGATGATCTCCCTGGTCCTCGGCGCATGGTGCCTGACCCGCCTGTGAGAAGCCCGAAACCCTGGCGGCTCACAGTAACCGGTAGATCGCACTCCGGATAAGCGCGGGCGGAGACTGGACACTCCGGGCGGCAGGAACGGTGGTAGTCGGGTTACCGTTCGAGTGGCCGTTGCGGGCTTTTCCTGTTTGACACGGGGGCGGGATGTACCGTCACACTCCGCAGCGTCACCATGACCCGACCCCGGGGGAGACCGCCTGGGGAGCCCCAAGCGCCGACCGGAGAGAAGAGCGAAGTTGTCCCCGACCAGCGAGACCGCGAAGGGCGGCCGCCGACTCGTCATCGTCGAGTCGCCTGCCAAGGCGAAGACGATCAAGGGCTACCTCGGCCCTGGCTACATCGTCGAGGCGAGCGTCGGGCACATTCGCGATCTTCCCAACGGTGCCGCCGAGGTGCCGGAGAAGTACACCGGCGAGGTGCGCCGCCTCGGTGTGGACGTCGACCACGACTTCCAGCCGATCTATGTGGTCAACGCGGACAAGCGGGCCCAGGTCAAGAAGCTCAAGGACCTGCTGAAGGAGTCCGACGAGCTCTTCCTCGCCACCGATGAGGACCGCGAGGGCGAGGCCATCGCCTGGCACCTCCAGGAAGTGCTCAAGCCGAAGATCCCGGTCAAGCGGATGGTCTTCCACGAGATCACCAAGGACGCGATCCGCGCGGCCGTGGCCAACCCGCGCCAGCTCAACCAGAAGCTGGTCGACGCCCAGGAGACCCGCCGCATCCTCGACCGCCTCTACGGCTACGAGGTCTCGCCGGTCCTGTGGAAGAAGGTCATGCCCCGGCTGTCCGCCGGCCGTGTCCAGTCCGTCGCCACGCGGCTCGTGGTGGAGCGGGAACGCGAGCGCATGGCGTTCCGTTCCGCCGAGTACTGGGACCTGACGGGCACCTTCTCCCCCACCTCCGACTTCGCTCCGGCGGGGGGACCCCCATCCGGCCGCGCCGGAGACGCGAGCGACCCGTCGTCCCTCGTCGCCCGCCTGCAGACCGTCGACGGCAGGCGGATCGCGCAGGGCCGCGACTTCGACTCCCTGGGACAGCTGAAGAGCGCCAACACCCTCCACCTCGACGAGGCGAACGCCCGCGCGCTCGCCGCCGCCCTGGAGAACACGCGGTTCGCCGTGCGTTCCGTCGAGTCCAAGCCGTACCGCCGCTCGCCGTACGCCCCGTTCCGTACGACGACGCTGCAGCAGGAGGCGTCGAGGAAGCTCGGCTTCGGCGCCAAGGCGACCATGCAGGTCGCCCAGAAGCTGTACGAGAACGGCTACATCACCTACATGCGTACGGACTCGACGACCCTGAGCGAGACGGCGGTCGCCGCCGCCCGTGCCCAGGTCACGCAGCTGTACGGCGCCGACTACCTGCCCCCGCAGCCGCGCACCTACGCCGGCAAGGTCAAGAACGCGCAGGAGGCGCACGAGGCGATCCGCCCCTCGGGCGACCGTTTCCGCACGCCCGCCGAGACCGGGCTGACCGGCGACCAGTTCAAGCTCTACGAGCTGATCTGGAAGCGGACCGTCGCCTCGCAGATGAAGGACGCGACCGGTAACAGCGTGACGGTGAAGATCGGCGGTACGGCCGCCGACGGCCGGGACGCCGAGTTCAGCGCGTCCGGCAAGACGATCACCTTCCACGGCTTCCTGAAGGCGTACGTGGAAGGCGCCGACGACCCGAACGCCGAGCTCGACGACCGCGAGCGCCGGCTGCCGCAGGTCACCGAGGGCGACGCCCTCACCGCCGAGGAGATCACGGTCGACGGGCACGCCACCAAGCCCCCGGCCCGCTACACCGAGGCGTCGCTGGTCAAGGAGCTGGAGGAGCGGGAGATCGGCCGGCCGTCGACGTACGCGTCGATCATCGGCACGATCCTCGACCGCGGCTACGTGTTCAAGAAGGGCACGGCCCTGGTGCCGTCCTTCCTCTCCTTCGCCGTGGTCAACCTGCTGGAGAAGCACTTCGGCCGGCTCGTCGACTACGACTTCACCGCCCGGATGGAGGACGACCTCGACCGCATCGCGCGGGGCGAGGCGCGCGCGGTGCCGTGGCTGAAGCGGTTCTACTTCGGCGAGGGCGCGAGCAACGGCGACGCGGCCGACGCCGGCAACGGCGACGGGGACCACCTCGGCGGTCTCAAGGAGCTGGTGACCGACCTGGGCGCGATCGACGCGCGCGAGGTGTCGTCGTTCCCGGTGGGCAACGGCATCGTGCTGCGGGTCGGGCGCTACGGCCCGTACATCGAGCGCGGCGAGAAGGACACCGAGCAGCACCAGCGCGCCGACATCCCCACGGACCTGGCGCCCGACGAGCTGACCGTCGAGCTCGCCGAGGAGCTGCTCGCCAAGCCGAGCGGCGACTTCGAGCTGGGCACCGACCCGGCGACCGGTCACACGATCGTCGCCAAGGACGGCCGCTACGGTCCGTACGTCACGGAGATCCTCCCCGAGGGCACCCCGAAGACCGGCAAGAACGCGGTGAAGCCGCGCACGGCCTCCCTCTTCAAGTCGATGTCCCTGGACACGGTCACGCTCGACGACGCGCTCAAGCTGATGTCGCTGCCGCGCGTGGTCGGCGCGGACGCCGAGGGCCAGGAGATCACCGCGCAGAACGGCCGCTACGGGCCGTACCTGAAGAAGGGCACCGACTCGCGGTCGCTGCAGTCCGAGGAGCAGCTCTTCACGATCACGCTGGAGGAGGCGCTGGCGATCTACGCCCAGCCCAAGCAGCGCGGTCGGGCCGCGGCCAAGCCGCCGCTGAAGGAGCTGGGCACCGACCCGGTCAGCGAGAAGCCGGTCGTGGTGAAGGACGGCCGCTTCGGGCCGTACGTCACCGACGGGGAGACCAACGCGACGCTGCGCTCCGGCGACAGCGTCGAGGAGATCACCCCGGAGCGCGGTTTCGAGCTGCTCGCCGAGAAGCGGGCGAAGGGCCCCGCCAAGAAGACGGCGAAGAAGGCCACCGCCAAGAAGGCACCGGCCAAGAAGGCACCGGCGAAGAAGACGGCGGCGAAGAAGACGGCGGCGGCCAAGAAGACCGCGGCGAAGAAGACCGTCGCCAAGAAGGCCACCGCCTCGAACGGCGCGGAGGACTGAGCCCGCACGCGCGGAACCCCCGGTGAAAGATCTGTCACGATCTTCGCCAGGGGTTCGGAATGCGAACGCCCCGGCAACACTTCGGTGTCGGGGCGTGTGCATGTCAGGCGCGTCGCGCCGAGCTGTCGGCGCGGGCCGATAGGCTGAACGCATGACGCGAGCCGAGCAGCCAACGGCCCCACAGCCGGCCCCCGACGACGCCCTCGTCGCGGACTCCCGCGAGCGTGCCGTCCGCGCCCTGCTGCGCCGACCCCAGCTGAGACGGCTGTGGAGCGCGCAGCTCGTGGGCGGGGTCGGTGACGTCCTCGCCCTCCTGGTCCTGGTCCTCCTGGTCCTGCAGGCGGCGGTCGCCGAGGGGTCCTTCGGCGGGGGCTACCGGGGCGTGGCGTTCGCAGTGGCGATCGTTTTCGGGGTACGCATCCTGGCGACACTGCTGTTCGGCGCCGTACTCCTCGGCCCGCTCACGTCGCTCACCTCGCAGGACGGACCGCTGGACCGCCGCTGGACCATGGTCGGCGCGGACGGCCTGCGGGCCGCGCTGCTCATCGTGGCGCCGCTGTGGATCGACTGGACGCCCGGGGACGCGCCGGCCGTGCTTCTCGTCACCGCCTTCGTGACCGGAGTCGCCGAGCGGTTCTGGACGGTGTGCCGCGAGAGCGCCGCGCCCGCCCTGCTGCCCGCCCCGCCCCCGGAGGGCGCGACCGTGCGCCCGCTGCCCGACCACATGGACGCGCTGCGCCGGCTGTCGCTGCGCACGGGCTTCGTGGCGATACCGCTCGCGGCCGTCACGCTCGTCGTCGCGGCCCTGCTCAACAACCTGCTCGGCACCGGGATCGACTGGTTCGGCGAACACCGGGCGGCCCTCGCCTCGTACGTCGCGGCCGGGCTGTTCGCCGCGTCGCTGTCCGTCCTGACCTCCCTGGAACTGCCCGGCACCCGCACCCCGCGCGCGCGGTCGCCGCTGGAGGGGCTGCGCCGCCCGAGGAGCGCCGCCGGCTCCGACAAGGGCCGCACCGGCGCGATGCCGCTGCTGGTGCTCGCGTCCGCGTCCGTCGCCGCCGCGGTGTCGGCCGCCGTCGCCGTGTCGGTGCTGCACGCCAAGGACCTGGGCGGCGGCCCCGTGCTGTACGGCCTGCTGGTGGCCGGGCTGACCGGCGGTGTCGTCGTCGGCATCCGTACGGCACCCGCCCTGCTGCCGGCCCTGTCCCGGCGCCGGCTGCTCGCGCTCGCCCTCGCCTTCACGGGCATCGCGCTGCTGGCCGCCGGACTCGTACCGGACGTCACCAGCGTGGTGCTGATCATGACGCTGGCCGGTGTCGGCGCGGGACTCGCCGCCAACACCGGGCACACCCTGCTCGACCAGGAGGCCGAGGACCAGCGGCGGGCCCGTGTCACCGAGCACCTGCACGCGGTGGTCCGGGTCTTCGTGGCGCTCGGCGCGGTGATCGCCCCGCTGGTCGCCGCGGCCATCGGACCGCACCGGCTGGAGAACGGCCGGTTCGTCTTCGCGCACGGCGGTGCCGCTTTCACGCTGATGCTGGTCGGCGCGCTGCTGCTGCCGGTGGCCGCGCTGGTGCTGGCCAAGGTCGACGACCGCTCCGGCGTGCCGCTGCGGCAGGACCTGCGCGACGCGCTGCTCGGCGGCGCCGACCCGGACCAGACGCCCGCCGCCTCCGGCTTCTTCATCGCCCTGGAGGGCGGCGACGGCGCCGGGAAGTCCACCCAGGCCGAGGCCCTCGCCGAGTGGATCAGGGCCAAGGGCCACGAGGTCGTGCTCACCCGGGAACCCGGCGCCACCCCGGTCGGCAAGCGGCTGCGCTCCATCCTGCTGGACGTCTCCAGCGCCGGACTCTCGCACCGCGCGGAGGCACTGCTGTACGCCGCGGACCGCGCGGAGCACATCGACACCGTCGTACGGCCCGCCCTGGAGCGCGGCGCCGTCGTCCTCACCGACCGGTACATCGACTCCTCCGTCGCCTACCAGGGCGCCGGGCGCGATCTGTCACCGACCGAGATCGCCCGCATCAACCGCTGGGCGACCGACGGGCTGGTGCCGAACCTGACGGTGCTGCTGGACGTGGCCCCGGAGACCGCGCGGGAACGCTTCACCGAGGCGCCGGACCGGCTGGAGTCGGAACCCGCCGAGTTCCACGCGCGCGTGCGGGCCGGTTTCCTCACCCTGGCCGCGGCCGACCCCGGCCGCTACCTGGTGGTCGACGCCGGCCAGGAACCGGAGGCGGTCACCACGGTGATCCGGCACCGGCTCGACCAGGTACTGCCACTGTCCGAGGCCGAGATCCAGGCCCGCGAGGAAGCACGCCGCAAGGCCGAGGAGGAGGCCCGCCGCAAGGCGGAGGAGGAGGCGGCCCGCAAGGCCGAGGAGGAGCGCCTGGAGCGCGAGCGCCAGGAGCAGCTCGCCCGGCTGCGCGCCGAGGAGGAGGAGCGCAAGCGGCGCGAGCTGGAGGAGGCCCAGCGGCGCGAGGCGGAACGGCAGGCGGAGGAGGCCCGGCAGCGGGCCGAGGAAGCACGCCGGCGCGCGGAGGAGGAGCGGCTGCGGCTGCTCGCCGAGGAGAAGGCGCGCGCCGAGGAGGAGGCCCGCCGCAAGGCCGAGGAGGAGCGCCGACGCAAGCAGGCCGAGGAGGAGGCGCGGCTGCGCGCCGAGGCCGAGGCGCTGCGCCTGGAGAAGCAGCGCAAGGCCGAGGAGGCGCTGCTGCGCGCGGAGCAGGCCCGGCGGCTGGCCGAGCAGGCGGCGGCCGCGGCGGAGGCGGGACCGAAGACGACGACCACCCCCAGTGCCGCTGCCGCGCGCGGGCGGACGGCCGACGAGGCGGCGACCGTGCCGACGCCGGTGGTGACGCCGACGAACGCGTCGGGCGGACCGGTCGACGAGACCGCCGTGCTGCCCCGGGTGCCGGAGGAGGACGACGGGCAGCGGTCCGGCGGCCGGTCCGGGGTGTCCGACGCCGAGGTGACGACCGAGCTGCCGATGCCGCCGGTTCCGCCGGGCGCGGCGGACGAGACGGCGGTGCTGCCCCCGGTACGGGGAGACGAGCAGGGCCCCGCGGACCGGAGGGTGCCGTCCGGCTACTTCCGGGACGAGCGTCCGGCGAGCGGCCCCGAGGACACCGACGTCCCCGACGACCGCACGCGCGAGCTGCCCCGGATCGACCCCGAGGACTCGCCCCGCCGCCGGCAGCGTCCGGACTGGGCCGAGGAGACCCCGCTGGACGATCTGCCGACGCTGGCCGACGAGCTGCTGGGCCCCCGCGACGGCGAGGACGGTGACGAGGACGGCCGCCGGGGGCGCCGGCGCTGACCGCCGGGTCCGCGGGTGCGGGCGTTGTCAGTGCCCACCCGCACAATGGATCCGGTAAGGCAGACGTGACGGAAGGACGGGCTGACCCATGACCGTGTGGGACGACCTCGTCGGGCAGGAGCGGGTGAGCGAGCGGCTCGACGGCGCCGCCCGCGACGCCGACGCGCTCGTCACCGCCGCGGCGGCCGGCGCACCCCCGCCGGAGGCGTCGAGGATGACGCACGCCTGGCTGTTCACGGGCCCGCCCGGCGCGGGAGTGACACAGACGGCGCGGGCCTTCGCCGCGGCGCTGCAGTGCGTGAGCCCCGACCGGGCCCTGGGCGGCGCGCCCGGCTGCGGCTTCTGCGACGGATGCCACACGGCGCTCATCGGCACCCACGCGGACGTCACGACGGTCGCCGCCGTAGGAGCGGTGATCCGCGTCATGGACATGCGCGACACCGTCCGCAAGTCGTACACGGCTCCGGCGAACGGCCGCTGGCAGGTGATCCTCGTCGAGGACGCCGAGCGGCTGAACGAGAACTCCGCCAACGCCGTCCTCAAGGCCGTCGAGGAGCCCGCCTCGCGCACGGTCTGGCTGTTGTGCGCCCCGTCCGTCGAGGACGTCCTGCCCACGATCCGCTCCCGCTGCCGCCACCTGAACCTGCGCACGCCGTCGGTGGAGGCCGTCGCCGACATGCTCGTCCGGCGCGAAGGCATCGAACCGGACGTCGCCGCCGCCGTGGCCCGCGCCACCCAGGGCGACGTCGACCGTGCCCGCCGCCTGGCCACCGACCCGACCGCCCGCGCACGCCGCGCCGCTGTGCTGAAGCTGCCCCTGCGGGTCGAGGACATCGGTGGCGCGCTCAAGGCGGCCCAGGAGCTGGTCGACGTGGCGGCCGAGGACGCCAAGCAGCTCGCCGAGGAGGTGGAGACCAAGGAGACCGAGGAACTGAAGGCGGCGTTGGGCGCAGCCCAGGGCGGCCGCCTGCCGCGCGGCACGGCAGGCGTGATCAAGGACCTCGAGGACGATCAGAAACGCCGCAGACGGCGCACGCAGCGCAACACCCTCGACATCGCGCTGAGCGACCTGACCGGCTTCTACCGCGACGTCCTCGCCCTCCAGCTCGGCTCCCGCGTCGCCCTCGCCAACGGCGACGCCGAGGACGTACTGGAGCGGATGGCCCGCAGCAGCTCCCCGGAGTCCACGCTCCGCCGCATCGAGGCGATCGCGGCGTGCGGCAAGGCCCTGGACCGCAACGTGGCCCCGCTGCTCGCGGTGGAGGCGATGACGATGGCCCTCAGAGCGGGCTGACCGAGAGGTCCGCTCAGCGGCTCGACGCGGTCACTCGTACGAGGCACGGCGTGCACACTGAGCACCCATTCCGTTGCACACAGTTACGCTCGCAGTATGCACACAAGGCGCACTCACCGCAGGACCCGTACCGGAACCGGAGCCGCTCTGCTCGCCGCCGTCACACTGCTGGTCCCGGGCTGCTCCTCGGGAAGCAGCCCGAGCACGGCCAGCGCGGCGGCGGAGGAGGCGGCCCTCGCCCCCCTGCCCCGCTCCACACCCGCCGCCCTCACGCCGTACTACGGGCAGAAACCCGCCTGGCGTGACTGCGGAGTCCCCGGTTTCCAGTGCGCCACGCTGAAGGTCCCGCTCGACTACGCCGAACCGAAGGCCGGTGACGTGCGCCTCGCCCTCACCCGCAAGAAGGCCACCGGCCCGGGAAAGCGGCTGGGCTCCCTGCTGGTGAACCCCGGCGGTCCGGGCGGCTCGGCGATCGGCTACGTCCAGGCGTACGCCGGGATCGGCTACCCGGCCGGCGTGCGCGCCCGCTACGACATGGTGGCCGTCGACCCGCGGGGCGTCGCCCGCAGCGAACCCGTCGAGTGCCTGGACGGGGCCGGGATGGACGCGTACACGCGGACGGACATCACCCCGGACGACGCGAAGGAGACCGGCGCGCTGGTCGCGTCGTACAAGAAGTTCGCCGAGGGCTGCGGGGCGGACGCGCCGAAGCTGCTGCGCCATGTGTCCACCGTCGAGGCGGCCCGGGACATGGACATCGTCCGGGCCGCGCTGGGCGACGAGAAGCTGAACTACGTCGGCGCCTCGTACGGCACCTTCCTCGGTGCGACCTACGCCGGCCTGTTCCCGGACCGGGCGGGCCGGCTCGTCCTGGACGGCGCGATGGACCCCTCGCTGTCCGCGCGCCGGCTCAACCTGGAACAGACGGAGGGCTTCGACACGGCGTTCACCGCCTTCGCCGAGGACTGCGTGCGGCAGGACGACTGCCCGCTCGGCGGCCGGGGCACCACTCCCGGACAGGCCGGCAAGAACCTCGAGGCGTTCTTCGCGAAGCTCGACGCCCGTCCGATCCCCACCGGTGACGCCGACGGCCGCAGGCTCACCGAGTCGCTCGCGACGATTGGCGTGATCGCCGCGATGTACGACGAGGGCGCCTGGCAGCAGCTGCGCGAGGCGCTGACGGCCGCGATGAAGGAGAACGACGGCGCGGGGCTCCTCCTTCTCTCCGACAGCTACTACGAGCGTGACGCACACGGCGACTACAGCAATCTGATGTTCGCCAACGCGGCCGTGAACTGCCTCGACCTCCCGCCCGCCTTCGGCTCCCCGGACGAGGTGCGCAAGGCGCTCCCCGCCTTCGAGAAGGCGTCCCCGGTGTTCGGCGAGGGCCTCGCCTGGGCCTCCCTGAACTGCGCGTACTGGCCGGTGCGGGCCACGGGTGAGGCGCGGCGCATCGAGGCGAAGGGCGCGGCCCCGATCGTCGTCGTCGGCACCACCCGTGACCCGGCCACCCCGTACCGCTGGGCCGAGGCCCTGGCCGGCCAGCTCTCCTCGGCCCGCCTCCTCACCTACGAGGGCGACGGCCACACCGCCTACGGCCGGGGCAGCGCCTGCGTCGACTCCGCGATCAACACCTACCTGCTCGACGGCACCCCGCCGAAGGACGGAAAGCGCTGCTCATAGCCGGTACGACCATCCCCGGAGGCATACGCTCCGGCCCGCCTCCGGGGCCGGTACGAAGCACCCCCGGAAACTGTGTAGACTTACCGACGTTGCTGATCGCACCATGAGTGCGCAGCGCGCCGCCTTAGCTCAGATGGCCAGAGCAACGCACTCGTAATGCGTAGGTCTCGGGTTCGAATCCCGAAGGCGGCTCCGGTAAAGGCCAGGTCGCATGACATGTGATCTGGCCTTTTGTGTTGTGCCGGGCAGGACACGTCATGCGGCCGGGGTGCCGCGAGGCGGCTTGCGTGAGCGGGGCGGTCCGGTGCCCCCGCTTCCGGGGCTTCTTCCGGCGGCCTTCTTCTTGGCTCTGGCCTCGGCTTTCGCCAGGCCGGCACCTTTTGGGCAGCTTTGACGGTCAGCCGGTCGATCAGTTCCGCGACCGGGAGCGAATGCGATGTGATCCGTACCCGGTGGAGCCGGGATGTACGGGCGCGGGCCCGGCCTCCGCTCGGCACTGCTGCCGGTTGACGCCGGAACCCCGGGTTCCGGGAGCCTTGACGGCATTCGGAGATGGCGGGGTGCTGATCGTCCGAGCGGTCACCGGGGCACTGCCCGTCCCGTCCGTACCGCGCAGGACGGCCCGCCGTGAGTCCGGTCGAGCAGGGGCCGAAAGGTGCCGGAAGGTGATGCGGCGAGTCGGCCAGGGGGATTCGGCGGTGCGGGCCCCGGAGAGTCCTCCGTGGCAGCGCGGGGCGGTCGGTGAGCGGACGGGACGCTGTGTCGCCTTCCGTTCATCTCACCGGGGTTTGGGCGCAACCAGGTGCAATCCAGAGTTAGTTGAGTGAGCCGTGAGCTGTGAGCCGCCGGAGCGGCCGGCGGCACCGGCGGCCACTGACGACATCGCACCGTCCGCCCCACCTTCGACAAGGAGCAGTGTTCATGCCACGTCAGCACGAACCACCGGCCGGTGAGACGACGCCTTCCCTGGCCGTCCGCCGTGCTGTCGCCGTGCCCGTGCCGGGCGAGGATCCCGGCGCGGACCTGAGACCGCGCACGCCGGAGTCTGCTCCCGTCCCCGAAACCGCCCCCGAATCCGCCGCCGGTCCGGACACCTCGGCACCGACGGCACCGACGGCACCGTTCTCCGAGCCCGCTCCCGGCCGGCGCACCCGGTGGGGCTCCCGGTCCGCCGCCGGGGAACCGGCGGCAACCGAGGAGGAAGAGAGGCAGGAGGAACAGCAGGGGCGGGCGGCGGAGTCCGACGGAGCGGAAGCCGAGGCCGCGGCCGGTGTGGTCGCGGCCGGGAACGGCGACGGCGCGAAAGCGGACGCGAAAGCGGACGCGGACGGGACGGCACCGGGACGCCTGCGCGGCCCCATGGTGGCCGCGGCCGCCATCGTGGGGGCGGTGCTGATCTGCGTACCCCTCCTGGTCCTCGGTCTCACCCGTGAAGAAGAGGACCGTACGGTCGAGACGGCTCCCGTCGGCGGAACGACGCTCGATCCCGGTACGTCCGACGACATCCCGGCCGCCGACTACCGGGCCGCGTCCCCGGCCTCCTCGGCGTCGCCGAGCAGAGCCGAGTCCGAGTCGAAGCCCAAGTCGGAGCCCAAGCCCAAGTCGGAGCCCTCGCCCTCCCGGTCGGCCGAGGTGAAGGCCGCGCCCCCGTCCGGCACCGAGAAGAAGGCCGACGGCGAGAAGAAGGCCGACGGCGAGGCCGGGAAACCGAAGGCGAAGAGTTCCCCCGCGATCACCGCCCGGCAACTGGCCAACGCCCTCTCCACCCGCGTCAACGCGCAGTTGAAGAATGTCGCGACCGGCAAGTGCGCCGACCTGCCCTACTTCGAGAAGGGGTCGGTCGACGGCCCGGTGAGCCAGTTCGACTGCCGGCCCACCACCCAGGACAACCAGCTCTGGGACCTGGAGGTGGCCGACGCGGACGGCGGGCCCGGCGGAGCGAGCCTCTTCGTCATCAGGAACCGCAAGGACGGGCTGTGCATGGACCTGCCCTACTACGGCAGTGTCGCGGCCGGGACCAAGGTCACCGAGTACCACTGCAGGCCGGCCGCGGACAACCAGCTCTGGTGGCTGGACCCGAGGCCGGGGGGTTACCGGATCCGCAACGCCGCGAGCGATCTGTGCATGAGCGTGGCCGGCGGCAGTTCCGCCGGGAACGACGCCAGGCTCAAGGTGGCGCGGTGCGGCTCGGGGACGGGCGAGCAGCGCTGGTCCGTCGTCTCCGTGGTGAAGCCCTCCTGAACGACCTCACCGCCCGGCCTACGGCGGGAGTCCATGGCATGAACGGCTAACATCGCGAACGCAGTCGTCGGCCGGGATGGTGAGGTGAGGACGTGGGGACACCGAGGATCGCCGTCGCCGTGGTGACCATGGGGAACCGGCCCGCCGAGGTGGACGCGTTGCTGGAGTCCGTGGCGAAGCAGGACCTTCCGCCCGCGCGGATCGTCGTCGTGGGCAACGGCTGCCCGCTGCCCGAGTTCGCCCGGCGGCTGTCGCTCCCCGGCGAGGTCACCGTCGTGGAGCTGGAGGAGAACCTCGGCTGCCCCGGCGGGCGGAACGCGGCGATCGCGCGGCTGCGGGAGTTCGGGGACGCGGACGTCGTCGTCGAGCTGGACGACGACGGGCTGCTCGTCGACGCCGATGTGCTGCGCCGTGTGGGGGAGTTGTACGCCGCCGACGAGCGGCTCGGGATCGTCGGCTTCCGGATCGCCGACGAGCTGGGGGAGACCCAGCAGCGGCATGTGCCACGGGTCGGGAAGTCGGATCCGATGCGCGGCGGGTACGTCACCGGGTTTCTCGGCGGCGGGCACGCGCTGCGGATGACGATGCTGGACGAGATCGGCGACTGGCCCGCCGCGTTCTTCTTCGCGCACGAGGAGACCGACCTCGCCTGGCGGGCCGTCGACGCCGGGTGGCGGATCCTCTACGCGCCCGAACTGTTGCTCCAGCACCCGAAGACCTCCCCCGCCCGGCACGCCATCTACTACCGGGTGAACGCCCGCAACCGCGTGTGGCTGGCCCGGCGGCGGCTTCCGCTCGTGCTCGTCCCCGTCCACCTCGGGGTGTGGATGCTGCTCACCCTGGCGCGGAACCGGTCGGCCAGCGGGCTGCGGGCCTGGTTCGGAGGGTTCGCGGAAGGGCTGCGGGAGCCGGCCGGGGAGCGGCGGGCCATGAGCTGGCGGACGGTGTGGCGGCTCACCCGGCTCGGCCGGCCACCGGTCATCTGACCCGGCGGGCGCCACGACCAGGGGGCCGGACCGGTTACTTGGCGTCCGCATAGCATTCCACCACCGCCGTCGTGAACGGGAACCGCACCGGTGTCTCGCCGAAGGTCAGCCGGCCGGCCAGGTCCGCGGCCTCCCGGATCGCCGCCGCCACCGTCTCCGCCTCCTCCTCGGGGCAGTGCACGATCACCTCGTCGTGCTGGAAGAAGACCAGCTCGGCCGCCATGCCGCTCAGGGTCCGCCGCAGCGCGGCGAGCAGCAGCAGGGCCCAGTCGGCGGCGCTGCCCTGGACGACGAAGTTGCGGGCGAAGCGGCCCCGGGCGCGGGCGTCGGCCGAGGAGTGGCCCGGAACCCAGGGGCGGCCCCCGTCGGTGGCGTCCTCCCCGGCGTCCGGGATGCCCGCCTCCTCCGCCGCGTCGTCCGTCGTCCGGGCAGCCGGCGGGCAGGTGCGGCCCAGCCAGGTCCGTACGAGCCGGCCCTCCTCGCCCGCGCGGGCGGCCTCGTCGACGTAGGCCACCGCCCTGGGGAAGCGGCGGCGGAGCGCGGCGAGGTTCTTCAGGCCGTCGCCGGAGGTCTGGCCGTAGACCGCGCCGAGGACGGCGAGCTTGGCCTGGGCGCGGTCGCCGGAGAAGGCGCGGTCGGAGACCGACTGGTACAGGTCGCTCTCCCGTCCGGCCACCTCCATCAGTCCGGGGTCGCGGGAGATCGCCGCCAGTACGCGCGGCTCCATCTGGTCGGCGTCGGCGACGACGAGCCGCCAGCCGGGGTCGGCGACGGCCGCGCGGCGGATCACCTTGGGGATCTGCAGGGCGCCCCCGCCGTTGGTCACCCAGCGGCCGCTCACCGTCCCGCCCGCGAGGAACTCGGGCCGGAAGCGGCCGTCGCGCACCCAGTCCTGGAGCCAGGACCAGCCGTGGGCGACCCAGATCCGGTACAGCTTCTTGTACTCGATCAGGGGTTTGACGGCCGGGTGGTCGACGGACTCGATCTCCCAGCGGCGGGTCGATGTGATCTTGATGCCGGCCCGCGAGAACGCCTTCACCACGTCGGCGGGGAGGTCCGGCCGGACCCGGTGGCCGAAGGCGGCGGACACCTCGTCGGCGAGCTCGGCGAGCCGGCGGGGCTCGCCGCCGCCCGCGTACCGCTCGCCGAGCAGGTCGTGCAGCACCGCGCGGTGCACGTCCGCCCGCCAGGGCAGTCCCGCGCGGTTCATCTCGGCGGCCACCAGCGTCCCCGCCGACTCGGCGGCCGTCAGCAGCCGCATCCGGTCCGGGTGCGCGGTCGCACCGGTCCGCCGCTGCTGCTCGGCGTAGACCGCGAGGAGGTCCGGCAGCGGCAGCCGGACGCCCTGGGGTTCGAAGAGGGAGGACTGGGCGCCCGGTTCGGCAGGACGCTGCGGAGGGTCGGGCGGTACGGGGCCGCCGCGCAGCCGGGCCAGTGCCGCCGCGGCCGAACGGGGTTCCCCGTACCGTCCCTCGTGGCCGAGCAGGAGGGTCTCGGCGGCCTCGATGTCGTAGGCCCGCTCCACGCGCACCCCCGTGGTGAGCAGGCGCGGGTAGACCTCGGCGGTGGACCGCCACACCCACCGCGTGACACCGGGACGGCTCCGCACGGCCTCGGCGGGGTCCGCCTCCCGCAGCACCGGACCGGCGGGCAGCCCGTCCGGACCGAGGGGAGCGACGTCCACGCCACCGTCCTCGGCCGGAGCGAGTGCCCACCGGTCGGCCATGCCACGAGTGTGGCAGGGGGGTCTGACAACGGCCCCGGTCAGCCTTCCTGACCGGACTCGTCCTCCGTCCGGGTCTCGACGTACTGCGCCAGCACGTCGGCGATGTACCGCTCGGTGGCGGGCTTGGTGACGCCGAGGCCGCTGAGGAGGCCCTCGCCGTTCTCGTGCTCCAGCAGGGCGAGCAGGATGTGCTCGGTGCCGATGTAGTTGTGGCCGAGGCGGAGGGCCTCGCGGAAGGTGAGTTCCAGGACCTTCTTGGCCGCCGGGCCGTACGGCACCAGCTCGGGGGCGTCCTCGGCGGCCGGCGGGAGCGCCGCGCGGGCGGCCTCGGCGACCGCCTGCACGGTGACGCCCTGCTCGTTGAGCGCCTTGACCGCCAGGCCCTGCGGTTCGGCCAGCAGGCCGAGGACCAGGTGCTCGGGCAGTCCTTCGGCGTTGCGCGCGGCCTGTGCCTCGTTGTGCGCGGCCATGACCGTGTTGCGGGCGCGGGGTGTGTAGCGGTTGAAGCCCTGGCTGGGGTCGAGGTCGTTGCCCTCCTTCGGCACGAAGCGCTTCTGGGCCGCCTGCCGGGTGACGCCCATGCTCCGGCCGATGTCGGTCCAGGAGGCGCCCGAACGGCGGGCCTGGTCCACGAAGTGGCCGATCAGGTGGTCGGCCACGTCGCCGAGGTGCTCACCGGCGAGCACCGCGTCCTGGAGCTGTTCCAGGGGCTCCTCGTGGACCTTCTTGATGGCCGCGATGAGGTCGTCGAGACGCACGGATGACTTGATGGCGGGGTTCTTCGTCATGTGTCAACCGTAGGTTGACAGTCGAAGGGTGTCAACCCGAAGTTGACACTTCCGGGTGAATCCCCGGGACATGGCACGATCGGCCCGTGAGTACGTCCAGCACCGTCGACCGGGCCTTCCGGGCCGCCCTCTACGACACCGGTGACACCGCCCTCGACACCGGCGCGTCCCTGCTCGCCGCCGATCCGGCGGCCGACACCGAACTGGCCCGGCGCGGCGAGGAGTTCGTGGCGGCCGCCTGGTGGCGCGGCTGGCAGCCCGCCGACGTCGTACGGATCGTCCGGCGCGAGCTGGACGACGTCCACGTACGGCTCGTCTCCGCGCTGATCCGCGCGCAGGCACCGCGCGACGACCGGCCGCGCGGGCCCCGCTGGAAGGCGCAGCTCGACGAACTGGGGACGGACGACGCCCCGCGCGGCGACCGTTTCTCGTACGCGGCGGCCGTCCTGGAGCTGTACCGCCTGCTGCTGCGCCTGCCCGCCCTCGAACCCCTCGACGAGACGGCCGCCCCGGACCCCTCGGACCGGCGGCCTGAGTCCCGCGTGCTCGGCCGCATCCGCGCGCTGCTGGCCAAGGCGGAGGCGACCGGGTTCCCGGACGAGGCGGAGGCGCTCAGCGCCAAGGCGCAGGAGCTGATGGCGCGGCACAGCGTCGACGAGGCGCTGCTCGCCGCGCGGGAGCCCTCGGCTCAGACGCCGGGCGCCTGCCGGATCGGGGTGGAGCCGCCGTACGAGCAGGCCAAGGCGGTGCTGCTGGACGCGGTCGCCGGCGCGAACCACTGCCGGGCCGTGTGGAACGAACCGCTCGGCTTCTCCACCGTGGTCGGCTTCGCCCCCGACCTGGAGGCGGTGGAACTCCTCTACACCTCACTGCTCGTCCAGGCCACCACGGCGATGACCAGGGCGGAGGCCGCACAGCGCGCGGGCGGACGCAAGCGGACCAAGACCTTCCGGCAGTCCTTCCTCGCCGCCTACGCGCACCGCGTGGGGGCACGTCTGGCGGCCGTCGCCGAGACCCAGGTGAGCGACGACCTGCTCCCGGTGCTCGCCTCCCGCGCGGTGGCGGTCACCGAGCGGACGGACCGCCTGTTCCCGGAGACGACGACCACCCGGCTGCGCGGGGTGAGCGACGCGGCGGGCTGGGAGGAGGGCGCCCGCGCGGCGGACGACGCACAGGTCAGGGCGCGCCCGCGCCTCCCCTGAGCACCGGGCGGGTCCGGCGGGGTCCGCCGCGGTCCGGCGGCGTCCCCGAAGGGGCGCGGGACCGTGCCGAGGCGCCGTCGCCGTGCTTCCGGCGGAGCGTTCAGTCCCCCGCCTGCTGGTAGGCGCTCACGGAGATCCTGTGGCCGGCCTGCCCGTCGGACGCGACCGGGCCGTACGTCCAGCGGAAGGTCCGGGTGCCGGAGAGGCCGACCCGCAGACTCTCCGCGTCGAAGGCGCCGTCGCCGGGCGTGCCGCGTTCGTAGGTGAGGGTGAAGGACGCGGACTCGCCCTTGGCCAGGGTCAGCCTCTGGGCCGTGGCGCCCTCGGCCGGCGGCACCTCGACGGTGGGGGAACCGCCCACACCGGCCAGCCGCACCTCGGGGAAGCCGTCCAGGACGCAGGTGGCGCTCTGGTTGGTGAGGCCGACGGGAACCTCGCCGGTGTCCCCGGCGGCCGGCGCGACGCTCGCGGGCCCGACCTCCATGCTCACCGTGTCGACCGAGCAGGCGGCGCTCTCCCCCTTGCCATCGTCGCCCCCGGTGTCGCAGGCGGCCAGCAGGAGGAGCGCGGTGAGGGCGGCGGGGACGGCGAGCGGCGTGGTGCGCATGAGTGATCCTCTGGGGTTCGTGGAGGTGCCCACCGGTCATCATCACGCACCCGCCACCGGCCCGCCCCGCGGACACCCTCTAGGAGCCCAGCCCCTCCGTCGGCAGTCCCGTCGGGAGGGAGTCGCCCTCGGCCCTGGTGTACGTCTCGGTGCCGAGGGCGCCCTCCCAGGTGACCTTCAGGGAGTCCTCGCCGACGGAGTCGACGGTGCCGTTCGTCCGGCCCTCGGCGCCCTCGCCGCACTTCAGGCGGATCGAGCGGGTCCCGGCCCGCTCCCGCGCGGTACCGCTGCACACGGTGCCGCCCGTGGCGAAGAGGGCGGCCTCCTCACCGTGGACCATCAGGACCACCGCCTTGCCGTCGGCCGTGGTGAGCCAGCTTCCCTCCAGCTCACTTGCCGGTGCCGTGCTCGTACCGGAGCCCCCGGTGCCGCCACCGGAGTCCGCGGTCGCCGTGGCGGACGGGGCGGAACCGGTCGCGGAGCCGTCCGGGCCGTCGGAGCCGCCCCCGCCGCACGCGGTCAGCGCGAGCGCGCCGGCCAGCCCCACGGCCGCGGCCGCGACTCGCCCGCGTCGGGAGCGCGGCCCGCGCGATGACGGCGATACGGGCGGGTACGTCACCGAAGCCTCCGAAGTCACTGCGACCCCCCTGGCTGTGGCCGGCCCCGTCGGCCGGACGACCGCCGCCAGCTAACAGGACCCGCCCGGCACCCCACCAGCCTCCGTGACACACCTCGCACAGCATGTACACGGCGGACGGCGGACCGGTGTGCGGGAAAAGCGCGGAGCGCACAACGGAACATGATGGAACAGAAAGGCCCCCGCGTGCGTCTCCTAGAAAGCGGGGTCGGGTCAAGCGTCCGCCGAAGCGGGCACGGCACGACCGTCGAGGCTGTAACCGCGGGAGCACCCCGCGTGCACGTGCATCTGCTCATGCATCAGCACATGAACAAAGCTATGATCCCGGTCAGTTGACCACTGCATCAATGGCCACACCAGCCAGTGCACCAGCGGGGAGCGACCTGTGGACCACGACGTGTACGACGGTGACGTGTACGACGGTGCCGACGCGCCCGGCGTGTACAACGGCATGGCGGCCACCGGACTGGACGGTGTGGCCTGGCAGAAGAGCCGGCACAGCAACTCGCAGGGTTCCTGCGTGGAGTTCGCCCGGCTGCCCGGCGGGGAGGTGGCCGTGCGCAACTCCCGCTTCCCCGACGGACCCGCGCTCGTCTACACCCGCGCGGAGATCGAGGCCATGCTGCTGGGTGTGAAGGACGGCGAGTTCGACCACCTGGTCGCCGGCTGACCGGCCCGCCGGGGCGGACGACGTCCCCCCGGTCCGCTCCGGAAGAGGCCGGAGTGGACCGGAGTGACCCAGGAGGCGCTGACGCGCGTAGAACCGCGGCGCCCGCAAGCGCCGCGGTCCGTCATGTGCCGGGACAGGGGCGGTCGGCGGGGCGCGGCAGCCGGAACAGCGCCCAGACCACCTTGCCGCCGAGCGCGCCGGCCATCGGGTGCCAGCCCCAGCCGTCGCTGAAGGACTCGACCAGGAACAGTCCCCGGCCCGACTCGGCGGAGAAGTCGTCCGACGCGCGGGCCACGGGGCTGTCGTCGCTGGGGTCGCGCACCGCGCACACCAGCCGCTCGGTCCACCGCATCAGGTGCAGCCGTACCGGCGTCTCCGGCGCCGCCGGCCGCGGGGTGCCGGCCGGCAGGCCGTGCCGCAGGGCGTTGGTGACCAGCTCGGAGGCGACCAGGCACACGTCGTCGAAGCGGTCGCCCAGGTCCCACCGGTTGAGGGTCTCACGGGTGAACCGCCGGGCCTCACGGACCGCTTCGTAACGGGCGGGGAGGGCGCAGGAGGAGGCGTCGGACGCGGCCGCGAGGTTCAGCGGCGGAAGGCCCTGCCGTAACGGCTCGAGCATGGTCGATCCATTCGTCCCCATGCGAGGCACTCCCGGGAATTCGCGGTCGTAGCGAGGCTGCGGTGGTGCGGAGACCATGGTTTCGGATGCGTACAGCAGATGCAAGGGCAGATGCACGTGCAGCTGACCGAAATCGTCCCTGCCGTACTGGTTTGTTGGCCAATTTTTCCGTCATCTTCCGGTCGTCTTCCGGCTGTTCCCTTGTCTCCTCGTTGCTCCTTCCTTCTCCTCCCGTGCCCGTTCCGTGTCCCTTCCCGACCGGTGTCCCCGGCCGGATTCCGTTTCCGTAACCGCACGAGTACTGCTCGAAGTGTTTTAGTGGCAGACTGCGGGCCCTGAAGACGTTGGGGAGGCTGGCGAACGTGAGCGCGGGAGAGCCGGGATCGGTGGTGCGGCGCATGCTGCTCGGATCACAACTGCGGCGACTGCGTGAGGCGCGGGGGATCACGCGCGAGGCGGCGGGCTATTCGATCCGCGCCTCCGAATCGAAGATCAGCCGGATGGAGCTGGGCCGGGTGAGCTTCAAGACCAGGGATGTCGAGGACCTGCTGACGCTGTACGGCATCACGGACGAGCAGGAGCGCCTGTCGCTGGTCTCCCTCGCCAAGGAGGCCAATGTGGCCGGCTGGTGGCACAGTTACTCGGACGTGCTGCCGAGCTGGTTCCCCACGTACGTGGGCCTGGAGGGGGCCGCCTCGCTGATCCGGGCGTACGAGGTGCAGTTCGTGCACGGCCTGCTGCAGACCGAGGAGTACGCCCGCGCGGTGGTGCGCCGCGGCATGAAGGGGGCGAGCGACGAGGACGTCGAGCGGCGGGTGGCGCTGCGCCTGGAGCGGCAGAAGTACCTGGTCGCGGAGAACGCCCCCGAGTTCCACGTCGTCCTCGACGAGGCCGCCCTGCGCCGGCCGTACGGCGACCGCGCGGTGATGCGCGGCCAGCTCCAGCACCTCATCGACGTCTCCGAGCGGCCCAACGTCCGGCTGCAGGTCGTGCCGTTCAGCCTCGGCGGGCACTCCGGCGAGTCGGGCGCGTTCACCATCCTCAGCTTCCCCGAGTCCGACCTGTCGGACGTCGTGTACCTGGAGCAGCTCACCAGCGCGCTGTACCTCGACAAGCCCGAGGACGTGGCCCAGTACGAGAAGGCGCTCAAGGAGCTCCAGCACGACGGCCCGGGGCCGGCGGAGAGCCGGGACCTCCTGCGGGGACTGCTGCACATGTCCTGAGGTCACCCTCAACTCACATGAAACACAAGTACGATGACGTTCGATCAGGCCTCCCGGTCGATCAGTGCTCCACTGATGCAACGACGCGGCAAGGGATTGAGGGATCACATGTCGTCGTACTTCACCGACCTGGCTCAGCAGTACATCGACGGTGAGTGGCGCCCGGGCACCGGTTCCTGGGACATCATCGACTTCAATCCGTACGACGACGAGAAGCTCGCGTCGATCACGATAGCCACGGCCGACGAGGTCGATCAGGCGTACCGGGCGGCCGCCCGCGCGCAGAAGCAGTGGGCGGCGACCAATCCGTACACGCGCCGCGCGGTGTTCGAGAAGGCGCTCAGACTGGTCGAGGAGCGCGAGGAGGAGATCTCCGAGGCGATCGTCGCCGAACTCGGCGGCACCCGTCTGAAGGCCGCCTTCGAGCTGCACCTCGCCAAGGAGTTCCTGCGCGAGGCGGTCCATCTGGCGCTGGCCCCCGAGGGCCGGATCGTCCCCTCGCCGGTGGACGGCAAGGAGAACCGCGTCTACCGCGTGCCCGTGGGCGTCGTGGGCGTGATCAGCCCGTTCAACTTCCCCTTCCTGCTCTCCCTGAAGTCGGTCGCCCCCGCGCTCGCGCTCGGCAACGGCGTGGTGCTCAAGCCGCACCAGAACACGCCGGTCGTCGGCGGCTCCCTGGTCGCGAAGATCTTCGAGGACGCGGGCCTGCCCGGCGGTCTGCTCAACGTCGTCATCACCGACATCGCGGAGATCGGCGACGCCTTCCTGGAGCACCCGGTCCCGAAGGTCATCTCCTTCACCGGCTCGGACGCGGTCGGCCGCCACGTGGCCACCGTCTGCGCCTCCCTCTTCAAGCGCTCGGTCCTCGAACTCGGCGGCAACAGCGCGCTGGTGGTCCTCGACGACGCCGACCTCGACTACGCCGTGGACGCGGCCGTCTTCAGCCGGTACGTCCACCAGGGCCAGGTCTGCATGGCCGCCAACCGCGTCCTGGTGGACCGTTCAGTGGCCGACGAGTTCACCGAGAAGTTCGTCGCCAAGGTCGGCTCCCTCAAGGCCGGTGATCCGCGCGACCCGGAGACGGTCGTCGGCCCGCTGATCAACTCCCGTCAGGCGGACGCCGTGTCCGGCGTGGTCGAGCAGGCGCTCGCCGAGGGCGCCACCGCCCTGGTCCGGGGCGCGCGCAGGGACAACCTGGTCGAGCCGTCCGTCCTCACCGGGCTGCCCGCGGACTCGGCCCTGCTGCGGCAGGAGGTCTTCGGACCCGTCGCCTTCCTCGTCCCGTTCGACGGCGAGGAGGAGGCCGTACGCATCGTCAACGACACCCCGTACGGCCTGAGCGGCGCCGTGCACACCGGTGACATCGAGCGCGGCGTGAACTTCGCCAAACGGATCGACACCGGCATGTTCCACGTGAACGACGGCACCGTGCACGACGAGCCGATCGTCCCCTTCGGCGGCGAGAAGCACTCGGGCATCGGCCGGCTGAACGGCGACACCATGCTGGACGCCTTCACTACGGTGAAGTGGATCTCGGTGCAGCACGGCCGGAGCGGCTTCCCGTTCTGAGCGGGCGGGGCAGCCCTCTAGGGGCAGGTCCCTGGGGGCCTAGGCTGGGCACATGTCAGTGATCCGTCTTCTGGTGCTCGGCGCGGTGCGCCAGCACGGGCGGGCCCACGGGTACCAGGTGCGCAACGACCTGGAGTACTGGGGCGCGCACGAGTGGTCCAACGCCAAGCCCGGCTCGATCTACCACGCGCTGAAGCAGATGGCGAAACAGGGACTGCTGCACGCGCACGAGATCGCGCCGTCCACGGCAGGCGGCCCGCCGCGCACGGAGTACGAGATCACCGAGCAGGGCACCGAGGAGTTCTTCCGGCTGCTGCGGGAGGCCCTGACCTCCTACGACCAGAAGCCGGACGTGCTCTCGGCGGGGCTCGGGCTCATGGTCGACCTGAAGCGCGAGGAGGCGCTCGCGCTCCTCGAACAGCGGATGCGCTCCATCGGGGAATGGCGCAAGGCCGTCACCGAGTACTACACGCCCGAGGACGGTCCCGGTCAGCTCGGCCACATCGGGGAGATCATGGACTTCTGGGTCCACTCGGCCGACTTCGGTGCCGATTGGACCCGGGGGCTCATCGAGCGCATCCGGGGCGGCGCCTACACCTTCGCCGGTGAGGGCGAGCCGTTCGTCGCCGTCCTGGCCGAGGGGGAGGAGAACCCGTACGGGACGGGGGAGCGGCATCCCGGGGACGACCGTTAATCAAGTTTGACTAGAGGAAGGCGCGGGTGTGCGGTCCGGGCTGGTAGTCAAGTTTGACTAGCGAGGGAGTTTCTGTGTCCGACGCGGCGATCACCGTCGAGGAAGCACACAAGATCTACAAGGGCGGCGGCAGCGGCCCCGCACTGGACGGGCTCGACCTCACGGTCGCGCGCGGCACGGTGCACGGAGTGCTCGGCCCGAACGGCGCCGGCAAGACCACCCTGGTGAGGATCCTGGCCACCCTGCTGCGGCCCGACGCGGGCCGGATCGAGGTGGCGGGACACGACGTCGTGCGCGAGGCGTACGCCGTACGGCTGCGCATCGGCCTGCTCGGCCAGCACGCGGCACTCGACGAGGAACTCGGCGGCCGGCAGAACCTGGAGCTGTTCGGCCGGCTGCACCACCTGGGCGCGCGACGCGCACGCGCGCGTGCGGACGAACTGCTGGAGCGCTTCGACCTCTCCGGCACCGGACGCAAGGCGGTCAAGCAGTACAGCGGCGGCATGCGCCGCCGGCTGGACCTCGCCACCTCCCTGATCACCGAACCGGAGGTGCTCTTCCTGGACGAACCGACCACAGGCCTCGACCCTCCCCCAGTTCTCGGCTTCGCTCGAACCGGGGGGACCCCCATGGCCGCGCGGAGGTGTGGGACTCGGTCCGTTCCCTGGTCGGCGGCGGTACGACGGTCCTGCTCACCACCCAGTACCTGGAGGAGGCCGACCAGCTCGCCGACCGTATCTCCCTGGTGGACGCCGGCCGGGTCGTCGCCGACGGCACGGCGGACGAGCTCAAGGCGGCCATCGGCGGCGACCGCATCGACGTCGTCCTGCGCGACGCCGGACAGCTGGGCACGGCCGTCGCCCTGCTGCCCGTACCGGAGGACGCGGTCACCGTGGACTCCGACCGGCGGCTGCTCAGCGCCCCCGTCACCGACCGCATGGCGGCCCTGGCCGGGGTCGTCCGCGCGCTGGAGGAGGCCGGCGTCGAGGCCGAGGACATCGCCCTGCGCAGGCCCACGCTCGACGAGGTGTTCCTGCGGCTGACCGGGCACGACGACCGAGTGAAGGAGGCCGCGTGACCACCATGACGTACGCCCTGACCGACTCCTGGACCATGACCCGCCGCGAACTCGCCCGCTGGGGGCGGCAGCCGGCCGCGGTGGCGGTGAACCTGGTCTTCCCGGTGATGCTGCTGCTGATGTTCGGCTACCTGGTCGGCGGCGGCCGGGGCGTGAGCGGCGAGTACCTCGACTTCCTGGTGCCCGGCATGCTCGCGCTCACCATGGCCTTCGGCCTGGAGGGCACGATGATCGCCGTCACCCATGACCTCGACAAGGGCGTCATCGACCGCTTCCGCTCCATGCCCATGGCCAACGGCGCGGTCCTGGTGGGCCGTTCCGCCGCCGACATGCTCCAGTCGGTGCTCGGCCTGGCGGTGCTCCTCGCCGTCGCCGCCGCGCTCGGCTGGCGCGCCCAGGGCGGCCCGGCGGGCTTCCTGGGCGCCGTGGGACTGCTCCTGCTGTTCCGGTTCGCGATGCTGTGGATCGGCATCCACCTGGCGCTGGTCGCCGGGAAACCGGAACTGGTGCAGGCCGTGCAGATCCTGGTCTGGCCGGTCGGCTTCCTGTCCAACGCCTTCGCCGACCCCCGGTCCATGCCCGACTGGCTGGGCACGGTCGTCCAGTGGAACCCCCTGTCCCAGACCGCCACGGCCGTACGCGACCTGTTCGGCAGCCCTGGCGGCGAACCGGGCCACGTGGGGGCCGCCGTCGTCTGGCCGCTGGGCCTCCTGGCGGTGTTCTTCCCGCTGGCGGTACGCCGGTTCTCGCGGCTCAGCCGCTAGTGGTGGAAGCCGGTGGCCGCGTTCCTGTCATGGGTGAGGGGGCGCGGCTGCCGGCGCAGCTCCGGCAGCAGCCGGGACAGGTCCTCGGCGAACACGTCCGCGAGGTCCTCCGAGAAGCCGTTGCGGCACACCACGCGCAGCACGGAGAGGTCCTCGCGGTTCGCCGGGAAGGTGTACGCGGGCACCAGCCAGCCGTGCTCCCGCATCCGCCGGGACACGTCGAAGACGTCGTACGCCGTCACGTCGCCGGCGGTCGTGAACGCGAACACCGGGAGCTCGTCGCCCCGCGTCAGCAGCCGGAAGTCGCCCAGCGCCCCGATCCGTTCCGCGAGCCCCCGCGCGACGTCCCGCGCGGCCTGCTGCACCGCGCGGTAGCCCTCCCGGCCCAGCCGCAGGAACGTGTAGTACTGCGCCACGACCTGCGCGCCCGGCCGGGAGAAGTTCAGCGCGAAGGTCGGCATGTCACCGCCCAGGTAGTTCACCCGGAAGACCAGCTCCTCGGGCAGCGCCCGCGCGTCCCGCCACAGCGCCCAGCCGACACCGGGGTACACCAGGCCGTACTTGTGCCCGGAGGTGTTGATGGACGCCACGCGCGGGAGGCGGAAGTCCCACACCAGGTCCTCGTCGAGGAACGGCGCGACCATCGCCCCCGACGCCCCGTCGACGTGCACGGGGATGTCGAGTCCGGTGCGCTCCTGGAGCCCGTCCAGCGCCGCGCACAGGTCCGCGACCGGCTCGTACGATCCGTCGAAGGTGGAGCCGAGTACGCCGACGACTCCGATGGTGTTCTCGTCGCACAGCGCGACGGCGGCCTCCGGGTCGAGGTGGAACCGCTCGCCCTCCATGGGCACCTGACGGGGCTTCACCTCCCAGAAGGTGCAGAACTTGTCCCAGCAGACCTGGACGTTGACGCCCATGACGAGGTTCGGCCGGGCGCCCCGCGCGGGGCCTCGTCCGCTCCAGCGGCGCTTCAGCGCCATCCCGGCGAGCATGCACGCCTCGCTCGAACCGGTCGTCGAACAGCCCACGGCCGCGGCCGGATCGGGTGCGTGCCACAGGTCGGCGAGCATCGCCACACAGCGCCGCTCCAGCTCGGCGGTGCGCGGGTACTCGTCCTTGTCGATCATGTTCTTGTCCCGGCACTCCGCCATCAGACGGCCGGCCTCCGGCTCCATCCAGGTGGTGACGAAGGTGGCCAGGTTCAGCCGCGCGTTGCCGTCCAGCATCAGCTCGTCGTGCACGAGCTGGTACGCCGTCGAGGGCGCCATGGGCGTGTCGGGCAGCCGGTGCTTGGGCGGCGCCTCGGTCATGTCCCCGACCGGATTGGCCGGCCCCAGGAAGGGATTGACGGACACGGGGCGCTCGTCGTGCTGCGGGCCTTTGTGGAGTGGCACGGGGTCTCCTTGGTCTCGGGGCGACGGGGTCGGGGAGAGGAAGGGGGAAGGTCATCGCACGGCTGTCCCGTCCTCCCGCAGCTGCATCAGCGGGCGCCCCGTCACCAGCAGCCAGGCCGGCAGCGACGCGACGCACAGGAGGGCGAGGATCCCGGGGGAGGCGACCAGGACGGCGGCGACGAACAGGCTCACCCAGCCCTGGCGGGTGATGGCCAGCAGGATCCCCAGCACCCCCGCCGACACGCCCACCGCTGGCTGCACCCCGGGCACCAGGGCGTGCGCGCACAGCCCGAGCGCGGTGCCGACGAACACCGCCGGGAAGATCCGCCCGCCCCGGAAGCCGCAGGACGCGGCGACGAGCAGCGCGGCCAGTTTCACCACCGCCATCGTGGCGAACCCGCCCGCCGACCAGCCGTCGGGATCGCGCGCCAGGACCGCGATCTCGTCGAGCCCCTTGAACAGCGTCAGATGCCCGCCCAGTGCCGCCAGGGCGCCCAGCACCACGCCACCGGCCGGGAGCATCAGCATCGGGTGCCGCAGCCGCGCGAAGGCCCCATGGACGTACGGGAAGGCGTACACGGCGCACATGCCGAGCACCGCGCCCACCGGGGCCACCACGAGGGACGCCAGCAGGTCGCCCCAGCCGGGCCGCCCGAACGGCGGCAGACGCAGGTCGAAACTCGGCCGCGACACCAGCGAGGTGGTGAGCGCACCGGCCCCGGCGGCGGCCAGCGGCGCGAAGAGGCTGTCCCACAACCGCCCCTTGATCCGCTGCCCGGCCAGCGCCTCGGAGATGACCAGCGCGGCGGCGACCGGCGTGCCGAACAGCGCGCCGATCGTCCCGGCCTCCGCCAGCGCCACCCAGCCGCGTTCCTGGGTCTGCGGGAAGGCCCTGAGGCCCGCCCAGACCGCCAGCGAGACGTTCACGGCGATGATCGGGTTCTCGGGCCCCAGACTGGGCCCGCCGGCCAGTACGAACGCCGTCGCCAGCAGCAGCCCCGGCAGCACCGCGGGCGGCAGTACGGGCGCGTCCAGACCGGTGGTCGCCGGATCGGGGCCCGCGTGGCCCGGTACCTTCCACACGACCAGTCCGACCACGATCCCGGTGGTGACGAGCACCACGAACATCCACGGCACGGAGTACCCGCCGACACCGAGGGCGTCCGGCAGGTCCTGCCAGAGCACGTCCTGCAGCTCCTCGGCCGCCGTGCTCACCCCCACCAGGATCAGGCTCGTCGCCACGCCCACGACCAGCGCGGGGACGACGGCCGACAGCAGGGCGCGTGCCGGGGCGGCGGGGGGTGCCTGCTGCGAGCTGTCCTGGGCCACCCGCACACGATAAACGGACAAGCAGCGCAAATCGGTAACCGGCTTGCACCTCACGTGGCGTGAGGACCCAGGCTGGAGCGCGTACCCAGAAGGGAGCGGAAGTGAGCTACTCCGTGGGACAGGTGTCTGGCTTCGCCGGTGTCACCGTGCGCACCCTGCACCACTACGACGACATCGGCCTGCTCGTGCCCAGCGAGCGCAGCCACGCGGGGCACCGGCGTTACAGCGACGCCGACCTCGACCGGCTGCAGCAGATCCTGTTCTACCGCGAGCTCGGCTTCCCGCTCGACGAGGTCGCCGCCCTGCTCGACGACCCGGACACGGACCCGCGCGCGCACCTGCGCCGCCAGCGCGAATTGCTGACCGGCCGGATCGAGAAGCTGCAGAAGATGGTGGTGGCCGTCGAACACGCCATGGAGGCACGCAACATGGGCATCAACCTCACGCCCGAGGAGAAGTTCGAGGTCTTCGGGGACTTCGACCCCGACCAGTACCAGGAGGAGGTCCAGGAACGCTGGGGCAACACCGACGCCTACCGCCAGTCGCAGCAGCGGGCCGCCTCGTACACCAAGGAGGACTGGCAGCGCATCCAGGACGAGGCCGACGAGCTCACCCGGCGCTTCGTCGCCCTCATGGAGGCCGGTGAGCCCGCCGACTCCGAGGCGGCCATGGACGTCGCCGAGGACCACCGGCGGGGGATCGACCGCAACCACTACGACTGTGGGTACGAGATGCACACCTGCCTGGGCGAGATGTACGTCTCGGACGAGCGTTTCACGCGGAACATCGACGCCGCCAAGCCGGGCCTCGCCGCCTACATGCGCGACGCGATCCTCGCGAACGCCGTCCGGCACACCGCGTGACGTCCCGTCCCGGTCGCTCCCGGACGGGGGCCGCCGCTCCTCCCAGGGCGGTGCCGGCGCCCCCTCCGGGCCAGGGCCGCCGGCCGTGATCCTCCACGGCCGGCGGCCCACGGCTTTGTCCGGGGCGGGGGACAGGGCATGCTGGGTACCCCACGGAACCTGGGCCCGAGCGGCTGCGTTCATAATTTGGGCAGCCAGGCCCAGCCCCTACCCCCCAGCAGCAGGAGCCACATCCCCGTGACCACGCTTGCGCTCGGCCCCGAGTGGCTGAGCCCGGACTACCTGATCGAGACCTTCAGCCTCCCCGGCATCCTGCTGATCGTCTTCGCGGAATCCGGACTCTTCGCGTTCCTGCCCGGTGACTCCCTGCTGTTCACGGCGGGTCTCTTCGTGGCCGAGGGCAACTACATCAGCCAGCCGCTGTGGCTGGTGTGCACGCTGATCGTGATGGCCGCCGTCCTCGGCGACCAAGTCGGCTACATGATCGGCAAGTTCTTCGGACCCAAGCTGTTCAGCCGGCCGAACTCCAAGCTCTTCAAACAGGAGAACCTGGAGAAAGCACACGAGTTCATGGAGAAGTACGGCCCCAAGGCGATCGTCCTGGCCCGCTTCGTCCCGATCGTGCGCACGTTCGCCCCCATCGTGGCCGGCGCCGGCCGCATGAAGTACCGCACGTTCTTCGTGTACAACCTCATCGGCGGTGTCGCCTGGGGCAGCGGTGTCACCCTCGCGGGCTACTGGCTCGGGCAGATCGAGTTCATCAAGACCAACGTCGAGCCGATCCTCGTCCTGATCGTGCTCATCTCCGTGGTGCCGATCATCATCGAGTACCTGCGCGAGCGCGGGAAGAAGAAGCGCGCCGCCGAGACCCCGGCCGCCGCCCCGCAGTACCCCCAGAACCCCCAGCACCCGGTCATGGACGACGCCACGACCCAGCTGCGCCGCATCACCCCGCCCACCCCGCAGCAGCCCCGGCAGCAGCACTACGGCAACCAGGGGTACCCCCAGCAGCAGCCCCAGCAGCCGTACGGCGATCAGGGCTACCCGCAACAGCAGCCTCAGCAGCCGTACGGCGACGAGTACTACAACCAGCAGCAGCCTTACAACCGCGGCTACTGAAACCCTCAGGGGCGCGGGGCTGTGCCGATGTGCGGCTTCGCCGCGTGGGCGCGAACAACCCCCACCGGGCCGCGGTCGCCGACGCACCCCCGGCCCCCGAGTCGGACGGCGCCCGGGGCCAGACGGCGCTCACGCCAAAAAACCCGCGTCCGGCGCTAAAAGCCCCGCGTCCGCTTCGCCGCCCGGCGCTTCTCCGCGGACCCGATCCGCAGGAAGATCCGCGAGATCTCCGACCCGAGGTTCACCCCGATCGCGATGGCCATGGCCAGGGCCACGGCCTTCGTGAGGGAGGTCAGCCCCGATTCGACCTCGTTCTGGGCGATGCCCAGCAGACCGAAGTACGTGGCGGAACCGGGCAGCAGCGGCCCGATCGCCGCCGTGGTGTACGGCAGCGCGGACGCGAACCGGTACCGGGCCAGCAACTGCCCGAACAGGCCCACGAGGCCCGCCGCCGCAGTCGTGGACGCCACCGGCGAGATGTCGCCCGTGTAGTGCATCGCGCCGTACACCACCCAGGCGACCCCGCCGTTCAGGGTCGCCATCAGCACGGTGGACCGTTCCTGCTGGAGCAGCACCGCGAAGGCCAGGGACAGCAGCATCGACGCGGCGATCTGCCACAGCGGGTCGTCGGAGACGCCGAGCTTCGCGTCCGGGTTCAGCCTGGCGCCCAGCTGCACGCCGAAGTACAGCACCGTCAGCACCCCGGCCACGATGCCCACGAAGAAGTACAGGACCTCCAGCAGGCGCGCGGACGCCGTGATGTAGAAGCCGGTCAGGCCGTCCTGCACACCGGCCACCAGCGCCCGCCCGGGCAGCAGCGCGAACAGCCCACCGGTGATCACCGCGGACGCCTTCACGTCCACGTGCGCCAGCGTCAGCGCCACCCCGATCGCGGCCGGCGGCATCGCGGCCACCGTGAACTGGTAGAACTCCGGCAGCCCGCGCCCCGCGCACAGCCAGGCCAGCCGGTCACCGAGCATCGCGCCGGCCGCGGCCGCCACGAACACCAGGAAGCCGCCGCCGACGAGCACCGACGCCGCCCCCGCGAGCAGTCCGCTCGCCAAGGTCAGCGCCCAGCCGGGGTACGGGTGCCGGTTGCGGCGGATCTCCGCCAGCCGCCGGTAGGCCTCCTCCAGGGAGACGTGCGTCTCGTCGTCGCTGAGGTCGTCCACCAGCTGGTAGACGGCCGCCAGCCGGGTGTAGTCGGGGCTGCGGCGCCGCACCGTGCGCGACGCGGTCACCGGGTCGTCGACCAGGGACGGCTGATGGGAGATCGACAGCAGGGTGAACGTGACGTTGGGCTCGCAGCGGTCCAGGCCGTAGGAGCGGCACACGGCGAACATCGCCGCCTCCACGTCCTCGGCGCCCTCGCCGCCCGCCAGCAGCAGCTCGCCGATGCGCAGGGTCAGGTCGAGCACGCGCGGCACGGCCGGCCCGGTCTCGTCGTGCCGCTGCACCGGCTCCGGAGCCGGCCGCTCGGTCACCGGCATGCGCAGCATGGTGCGCATCCGGTCCTGCCACGGCACGTCCTTGGCCAGGCTGACCAGCGGGATCCCGCTCGCCGGGGTGAACGCGGCCGTCTGCTTCGCGCTGTAGGTGCTCGGCGTGCTGAACGCCGACCCCTCCGCCCCCTCCGAGGGCGGCGGGGGCACGTCCAGCCCGTCGGGAACGGCGAACTCGGAAGTCGTCTCGGACTCCGTACCGGTCGCCGGTACGGCCAGCCCCTCGGGGACGGCGAACTCGGAGGTCGTCGACGACTCGGCCTCGGCCGGCGCCGCGACACCGGAGGGAGGCGTGAACGCGCTCCTCGCCTCGTCCGACTGCGGCTTGCGGTCCTCCGCGTCCGTCACCTGCTCCGCTCTCCCTTTACGACACCGTCCGCGACACCGTCCGTAAACCTGCCCCGTACAGCCTCAGTATGCGCACGCACGGCAAAACGGGCCGCACGCGTGCGTGCGGCCCGTTCCTGCGTCGCGCAGGCGGGAGGGCTCAGTGGCCGCCCGTCTCCTTGAAACGCTTGTAGGACCGCTCGATCTCCGCCTCGGCGTCCACCCGGCCGACCCAGTTGGCGCCCTCGACCGACTTGCCCGGCTCCAGGTCCTTGTAGACCTCGAAGAAGTGCTGGATCTCCAGGCGGTCGAACTCGGACACGTGGTGGATGTCCCGCAGGTGCTCCACGCGCGGGTCCGTCGACGGGACGCACAGCAGCTTGTCGTCGCCGCCGGCCTCGTCCGTCATCCGGAACATGCCGATCGCGCGGCAGCGGATCAGGCAGCCCGGGAACGTCGGCTCGTCCAGGATGACCAGCGCGTCCAGCGGGTCGCCGTCCTCGCCGAGGGTGTTCTCGACGAAGCCGTAGTCGGTCGGGTAGGCGGTCGAGGTGAAGAGCCGACGGTCCAGGCGGATCCGACCCGTCTCGTGGTCCACCTCGTACTTGTTCCGCGAACCCTTCGGGATCTCGATCGTGACGTCGAACTCCACCGGACGCTCCTCCATGATCAGCACATCGTTCTGGTGATTAAGTGTCCCTCACGCAGGTGTGTGATCGCGAAAGGGGCTGGTGGTCGTGCCAGAGCTGAGGCCTTGGCGGGCCGCGGGACCGCATGTCGCGCGGATCGCGGACGCCGTACGGCCGCGTCTCGCCCGGGCCGCGGAGACCGTACGGCCACGTCTGGCGCGCCTCGCCGCGGCCGTCGGGCCACGGTTCGCGCGGCCGGGCCGGCCGGGATCACCGCAGGGCCCGCGGGTCGCGCTGCCGAAGACCTGGCAGTTCACCGCGACCGCCGCCACCGCCGGTCTGGCGCTGGCCGCGGGTGTGGCGACCGCCGCCGGTCCCTGGGACTCTTCGGGTCAGCGTACGGCCGAACGGGACCGGGCCGTGGCCCTGGAAGCCGCGCGTGGCACAGATCACGGCGGCACCCGCGCCCACGCCGGCACGCCGCCCCGCGGCCCCCAGGCCGCCCCGCCGGCCGTCTCCGTGCTCACCGGCCTCGGCGGCACCGCCACCACCGTGAAGTCGGCGCCCGGCGGCAAGGCCCTCGGCGCCGTCCTGGACCCGCTGCTGAAGAACCCGGCGCTCGGCCGCCACTCCGCCGCCGTGGCCGACGCGGCCACCGGTGACCAGCTCTACGGCACCGGCTCCGAGGACGCGCTCACTCCCGCCTCGACCACCAAGATCGCCACTGCCGTCGCCGCGCTCTCCGCGATGGGCGCCGACCACCGCCTCACCACCCGCGCGGTGTACGAACCCGACACCGGGGAGGTCGTCCTGGTCGGCGGCGGCGACCCCACGCTCACCGCGCGGAAGGACGCCCAGGGACTCGCGAGCCTGCGCGACCTCGCCGAGCGCACCGCCGCCGCCCTGGCCAGGCGCGGGGTGCGCGAGGTGACGCTGTCCTACGACACGACCCTCTACAAGGGCACCACGATCCACCCGATCGGGGTCAACCCGAACCTCGCGGCCGTCACCCCCCTCATGGTCGACGAGGCCCGCACCGACGGCTCCACCAGCGGGCCGGCCCCACGGGCCGCGGACCCGGCGGCCGACGCCGCGCGGACGTTCGGCGACCTGCTGAAGGAGCACGGCGTCAGGGCCACCCCGCCCGGCCCGTCGAAGGCGACCACCCGCGCCGCCACGCTCGCCACGGTCTCCTCGCCCCCGCTGGCCGCCCTCGTCGAACGGATGCTGACCAACAGCGACAACGACCTCGCCGAGGCCCTCGCCCGCCACACCGCCCTGGCCACCGGCGGGAGCGCCGACTTCGCGGGCGCCGGCGCGGCGGTCACCACCCGTCTGAAGCACCTCGGGCTCCCCCTGAAGGGCGCGGACGTCAAGGACGGCAGCGGCCTCGACCGGCGCGACAAACTCACCGCCGGCCTCCTCACCGCCCTGCTCGTCAAGGCCGGCGACCCGGCCCACCCCGAGCTGCGCCCCGCCCTCACCGGCCTGCCCGTCGCCGGCTTCACCGGCACCCTCGCCGGCCGCTACACCGACGGTGCGGCCGGCGTCGTACGCGCCAAGACCGGCACGCTCACCGGCGTGAACACCCTGGCGGGCACGGTCGTCGACAAGGACGGCCGCCTCCTGGTCTTCGCCTTCCTGGCGAACGACACCACCGCCCCCACGGCAGCCCAGTCCGCCCTCGACAAGGCGGCCACAGCCCTGGCGGCATGCGGCTGCCGCTGACTTCCCACAGGGGCGCGGGGAACTGCACAGGGGCGCGGGGAACTGCGCAAGGGGGTCTGGGGGCGAAGCCCCCAGGGACGGGAAGGGGCGGCGGGGGCGAGAAACCAGGGAACACGACGACCGCCCGCCCCCCGACCACCACGGGCCACGGGCCCGATGACCACCCGCTCCCGGCCCCCGCAGGCGCCGGCGCCGACGACCACCCACCCCCCGGCCCCCTCACCTCACCGTCCTGCCCGAAACCGGGCCACTCACGTACCGTTGACGCATGACGAGCATCGGTGGTGCTGCCTCTTCCGGGATGGTCGACTGGAACCTCGCGGTCGCGACCGCGACCCGCCTCATGCGCCCGGGCCCCGACGTGAGCCGCGACGAGGCCCGCGCCGTCGTCGCGGAACTGCGCCGGCACGCGAAAGCCTCGGAGGAACACGTCCGGGGCTTCACCCGTCTGGGCACCGAGGAGACCCACGACACCCCCCTCCTCGTCGTCGACCGCCCCGGCTGGGTCCGGGCCAACGTCGCCGGCTTCCGCGAACTGCTCAAACCCCTCCTCGACAAGATGCAGGAACGGCGCGGCACCAGCCCCGGCAACGCGGTCCTCGGCGCCGTCGGCGGCAAGGTCACCGGCGTGGAACTGGGCATGCTGCTGTCCTTCCTCGCCTCCCGCGTCCTCGGCCAGTACGAGACCTTCGCCCCCGCCACCCGCGACCTCCCGGCCGGTGCGAACGGCGCCGGACGGCTGCTGCTCGTCGCCCCCAACATCGTCCACGTCGAACGCGAACTCGACGTCGAACCGCACGACTTCCGCCTGTGGGTGACCCTCCACGAGGAGACCCACCGCACCCAGTTCACCGCCGTGCCCTGGCTGCGCGACCACCTGGAGGGCGAGATCCAGTCGTTCCTGGAGGAGACCGACGTCGACCCCATGACCGTCCTGGAACGCGTCCGCGAAGCCGCCCAGTCCCTCGTCGGCGGCCGCCCCGAGGGCGAGGAGGGCGACGACGGACACTCCCTCGTCGAGCTCGTGCAGACCCCCGCCCAGCGCGAGATCCTCGGCCGCCTCACGGCCGTGATGTCCCTCCTGGAGGGCCACGCCGACTTCGTGATGGACGGCGTCGGCCCCGCCGTCGTGCCGAGCGTCGCCGAGATCCGCGAGAAGTTCCAGCAGCGCCGCGCCAAGGGCGCCTCCCGCCTGGACATGGCCCTGCGCAAGCTGCTCGGCCTGGACGCCAAGCTCCGCCAGTACCGCGACGGCGAACGCTTCGTGCGCGCCGTCGTCGAGGAGGTCGGCATGGACGGCTTCAACCGGGTGTGGACCTCGCCCAACACGCTCCCCACCAAGGCGGAGATCGCCAAACCGGCGGACTGGATCACACGGGTGCACCGGAAACCGGAAGCCTGACCCCCGCGCACCGTCATGCACCGCACCCGGCCGACGGCAGACGGACGCCCCTCCAATCACCCGTCCGAGGGACCGTGAGTCCCGAGTAGGCGTGCAATGCTCGGGGAACGGCCCGGTTCTGTCACCATCTACACACTCTGAGTGACCGAACCTCGGGTTCACCCCCCGACAACTTCATGAAGGGAACCGGACATGGGTCCCCATCCTGCGGTCGCGGCGATACGCCTGGCGGTCCGCCGCGTCCTGACCGACATCCTCGACGACCACGGCCGAGCCCCCGGCCGCGCACCGCACGAGCGGCCGCCCTCCCCGCTCGTGCTCGTGGCCTGCTCCGGCGGCGCCGACTCCATGGCGCTCGCCTCCGCCCTCGCCTTCGAAGCCCCCCGCCTCGGCGTCCGCGCCGGCGGTGTCACCGTCGACCACGGCCTCCAGGCCGGCTCCGACCTGCGCGCCGCCGAAGTCGCCTCCCGCCTGCGCGAACTCGGCCTCGACCCCGTCGAGTCCACCGCCGTCACCGTCGGCCGGGGCGGCGGACCCGAGGCCGCCGCCCGGGACGCCCGCTACGCCGCCCTGGATGCCGCCGCCGAACGGCACGGCGCCGCCGCCGTCCTGCTCGGCCACACCCGCGACGACCAGGCCGAGACCGTCCTGCTCGGCCTCGCCCGCGGCTCCGGCATCCGCTCCCTGTCCGGAATGGCCGCGGTCTCGGGGGCCGACGGCCGTTACCGGCGTCCCTTCCTCCAGCTCGACCGGCAGACCGCCCGCAAGGCCTGCATGGTCCAGTCCCTGCCCGTCTGGGACGACCCGCACAACGCCGACCCCGCCTACACCCGCTCCCGGCTCCGCCACGAGGGCCTGCCCGCCCTGGAGAAGGCCCTCGGCAAGGGCGTCGTCGAGGCCCTCGCCCGTACGGCCCAGCTCTCCCGCGACGACGCCGACGCCCTCGACGCCTGGGCCGGCCGGGTGGCGGCCGGCGTCCGCGACGCCGACGGCCGCCTGGAGTGCGCCGCGCTGCACGACCTGCCGCCCGCCGTACGCCGCCGTGTGCTGCGCCGCGCCGCCATCGAGGCCGGCGCGCCGGCCGGTTCGCTGTTCGCCCGCCACATCGAGGAGGTCGACCGGCTGATCACCGGCTGGCGCGGTCAGGGGGCCATCAACCTCCCCGGCCGGGTCGTGGTCCGCCGGCAGGGTGGCAGACTGGTGATTCGGCAGGGCTGATTCCGGACCCCACCGACCCGTACGAGTCGCGGGACGGACCGGACCGGCCGGTGGGACGACCGAAAGTGATGCGGGTGGACGCGAAAGACATGGGTGCCGACCTCGAGAAGGTACTCATCACCAAGGAAGAGATCGACGCCAAGCTGGCGGAGCTGGCCGCGAAGATCGACGCGGAGTACGCGGGCAAGGACCTGCTGATCGTCGGCGTGCTCAAGGGCGCGGTGATGGTGATGGCCGACCTCGCGCGGGCGCTGTCCACCCCCGTCACGATGGACTGGATGGCCGTGTCCTCGTACGGGGCGGGCACCCAGTCCTCCGGTGTGGTGCGGATCCTCAAGGACCTCGACACCGACATCAAGGGCCGGCACGTCCTGATCGTCGAGGACATCATCGACTCCGGACTGACCCTGTCCTGGCTGATCTCCAACCTCGGCTCGCGCGAGCCCGCCTCCCTCAAGGTGTGCACGCTGCTGCGCAAGCCCGATGCCGCCAAGGTCGCCATCGACGTGGAGTGGGTCGGCTTCGACATCCCCAACGAGTTCGTCGTCGGTTACGGCCTCGACTACGCCGAGAAGTACCGCAACCTCCCGTTCGTCGGTACGCTCGCGCCTCACGTCTACGGCGGCTGAACCCCGGGGCCGGGCCCGCCGTACGTGATCGGGAACCCCGGCGGGCTCCGCGGCGTTGGAGCATGCGTGGACGCGATTGCCGGCTGTCCCCCGCAGCTTCGGGGGACCAAGCTGGGGTACCGTCCGAAGAACAGCCTTTATCAAACTCACTATGGCAGGAGGGACGGGGCGGCACCGCTCCGTATGGATGGACGTGAAGCGATACTTCCGTGGGCCGGTCATGTGGATCGTGCTGGCCGTCCTCGCCGTGGTCGTGTTGATGCAGGTCGTCGGCTCGTCCGGCGGCTACAAGACGGTGGACACCGGCGAGGTCGTCCAGGCGATCAATGAGAACAAGGTCGAGTCGGCCAAGCTGACCACCGGCGACGAGCAGATCATCAAGGTCCAGCTCAAGGACGGCGTCGAGGTCAAGGACAGCTCGAAGATCCAGGCGAGCTACATCGGCGACCAGGGCGTCACCATCGCCAGCACGCTGCAGGACAAGTTCCAGAACAAGCAGATCCCGGACGGCTACACGGTCTCGCCGTCCAAGCAGAACGCGTTCGTGAGCATTCTGCTGTCCCTGCTGCCCTTCGTCCTCATCGTGGTCGTCTTCCTGTTCCTGATGAACCAGATGCAGGGCGGCGGCTCCCGCGTCATGAACTTCGGCAAGTCCAAGGCGAAGCTCATCACCAAGGACACCCCGAAGACGACGTTCGCCGACGTCGCGGGATCGGACGAGGCGGTGGAGGAGCTCCACGAGATCAAGGAGTTCCTGCAGGAGCCGGCGAAGTTCCAGGCCGTCGGGGCGAAGATCCCCAAGGGCGTCCTGCTCTACGGCCCGCCCGGTACGGGCAAGACCCTGCTCGCGCGTGCCGTCGCGGGCGAGGCCGGTGTGCCGTTCTACTCGATCTCCGGTTCCGACTTCGTCGAGATGTTCGTCGGTGTCGGTGCCTCCCGGGTCCGTGACCTGTTCGAGCAGGCCAAGGCGAACGCCCCCGCGATCGTCTTCGTCGACGAGATCGACGCGGTCGGCCGCCACCGCGGCGCCGGCCTCGGCGGTGGTCACGACGAGCGCGAGCAGACCCTGAACCAGCTCCTCGTGGAGATGGACGGCTTCGACGTCAAGGGCGGCGTGATCCTCATCGCCGCGACGAACCGGCCCGACATCCTCGACCCGGCGCTGCTGCGGCCCGGCCGCTTCGACCGCCAGATCGCGGTCGACCGCCCGGACATGCAGGGCCGCCTCGAGATCCTCAAGGTGCACCAGAAGGGCAAGCCGGTCGCCCCGGACGTCGACCTGTCGGCCGTCGCCCGCCGCACCCCCGGCATGACCGGTGCCGACCTGGCCAACGTGCTCAACGAGGCCGCGCTGCTGACCGCGCGCAGCGATCAGAAGCTGATCGACAACAAGATGCTGGACGAGGCGATCGACCGTGTGGTCGCGGGCCCGCAGAAGCGGACCCGGATCATGTCGGACAAGGAGAAGAAGATCACCGCGTACCACGAGGGCGGACACGCCCTGGTGGCGGCGGCCTCCCCGAACTCCGACCCCGTCCACAAGATCACGATCCTCTCCAGGGGCCGTGCCCTCGGCTACACGATGGTGCTCCCGGACGAGGACAAGTACTCGACCACGCGCAACGAGATGCTGGACCAGCTCGCCTACATGCTGGGCGGCCGCGCGGCCGAGGAGCTCGTCTTCCACGACCCGACCACCGGTGCCGCCAACGACATCGAGAAGGCCACCGGTGTGGCCCGTGCGATGGTCACGCAGTACGGCATGACCGAGCGGCTCGGCGCCATCAAGTTCGGCGGCGACAACACCGAGCCGTTCCTCGGACGTGAGATGGCCCACCAGCGCGACTACTCGGAAGAGGTCGCCGCGCTGGTCGACGAAGAGGTCAAGAAGCTCATCGAGACCGCGCACAACGAGGCGTGGGAGATCCTCGTCGAGAACCGTGACGTCCTCGACAACCTGGTCCTGGCCCTCCTGGAGCGGGAGACGCTGGGCAAGGAGGAGATCGCCGAGATCTTCGCGCCGATCGTCAAGCGCCCGCCCAGGCCCGCCTGGACCGGCTCCTCCCGCCGTACGCCGTCCACCCGCCCGCCGGTCCTCTCCCCCAAGGAGCTGGCCCTGACGAACGGGGCGAACGGCGCGACGCCGGCCATCACCACCGCCAAGAGCACCGCGACGGACCCCGTCCCGGCGCCGGAGCGGACCCCGGAGGAACGCCCCGAGAGCTGATCCCGAGGCTCCCGGTGATCCCACCGGGCCCGGAATGGATGCCGCGCCCCCCTGGTTCTAGCCTGGGGGCGCGGCATTTCGCGTACCGCAGTGGAGACGCGTGCCCCTCACGCGTGAAGGCACAGGAACGAGGCACCCACATGACCGACCCCGTGACGCTGGACGGCATGGCCCCCATCGGCGAGTTCGACGAGAAGCGGGCCGAGAACGCCGTACGCGAGCTTCTGATCGCGGTCGGCGAGGACCCGGACCGGGAAGGCCTGCTGGAGACCCCGGCGCGGGTGGCGCGGGCGTACCGGGAGATATTCGCGGGGCTGTGGCAGAAGCCCGAGGACGTGCTGACGACGACGTTCGACCTCGGCCACGACGAGATGGTGCTGGTCAAGGACATCGAAGTCCTGAGTAGCTGTGAGCATCATCTGGTGCCGTTCGTCGGGGTCGCCCATGTCGGTTACATTCCATCGGTCGACGGCAAGATCACGGGCCTTTCGAAGCTGGCTCGGCTCGTGGATGTCTATGCCCGCCGCCCGCAGGTGCAGGAACGACTCACCACGCAGATCGCGGACTCCCTGATGGACATCCTGGAGCCGCGTGGGGTGATCGTGGTGGTGGAGTGCGAGCACATGTGCATGTCGATGCGGGGAGTGCGGAAGCCCGGGGCGAAGACCATCACGTCGGCCGTGCGGGGGCAATTGCGTGACCCCGCCACCCGCAACGAGGCGATGAGCCTGATCATGGCGCGCTGACGCGCCGCGCGTCATGCGCCGGCACAGGTGTGCCTGAGGGCACGGGTGCGTCTCAGGTCGTCGGTGCCGTGCCCGGGCCGTTCGTGTCGTCGTCCTCCGGGAGCTTGCAGACGCGCTCCAGGAAGATGGCCGCCGCTATGACGCCGATGCCCGCCAGGACCGAGAAGCCGGCGTAGATGGCCTGGTCACGGCGGGCGGGGATGTCCAGGGACTCCAGCAGGAAGACGCCCGTGCCGCCGTACATGCCGGCGACGAGCGCGGCCACCAGGGCGCTGGCCTGCCCGAACACGACCGCGCGGGCGGCCATCAGGGGGTCGACGCCCTTGGCGTCGGCCTGCCGCTCGCGCTGGGCCTTGAGGCGGGCGCGGAGGGAGAGCGCGGTGGCCGCGAGGACCACCGCGATCAGGGCGAGGACGATGGGCGCGGCCACGGGCACGCTCGGAAGGGTGCCCAGGGAGTTCCAGAGGCGGGCGCCGGCCCAGGACAGGATCCCGGCCACGACGAAGACGCCTGCCAGCACCCTGATGCGCAGCTCTTTCACGGTGTCCCTTCGCGTTCCCCCGGACGGTGCCCCGGAATGTGGTCGTCTCGACCTTAACGGCTACTCGGGCAGCCGGAGTTCCAGGTCCGCGCGGGGCGTGACGCCTTCACGGGTGACCGCGCCGAGGAGATCGGCGACCGGACCGCGCCCGGGCAGCTCCGCCTCGGGGTCGACGTCGTGCCAGGGGGCGAGCACGAAGGCGCGCTCGTGGGCGCGCGGGTGCGGGAGCGTGAGCCGCGGGTCGTCGGAGTGGAGATCCGCGTACGAGACGATGTCCACGTCCAGGGTGCGCGGGCCCCAGCGCTCGTCCCGGACTCGGTGGAAGGCCTCCTCGACCGCGTGCGCCCGCTCCAGCAGGGAGGACGGGGGCAGGGTGGTCTTCAGCACCACGACCGCGTTGAAGTACGAGGGCTGGCTGCCGGGCTCGACGCCCCACGGCTCCGTCTCGTACACGGGGGAGACGGCCTTGACCCGGATGCCCGGGGTGTCCTCCAGGGCGTCGACGGCCCCCTGGAGGGTCTCCAGGCGGTTGCCCAGGTTGGCGCCGAGGGAGACCACGGCCCGCTTGGGGTTCTGCAGGGTGGTGTCGGCGGCGTCGACCCGCTCGACCACGGAGGCGGGGACGGGCTGGACGGTCGGGTCGGTGTGGCCCTGGGTGGACGGCCTGGTCATACGCGGCTCCGGGTGATGGTGACGGTCACGTCGTCGAAGGGCACGGTGATCGGCGCGTCCGGCTTGTGGACGCACACCTCGACCTCCCGCACCGCGTCGTGCTTCAGACAGACCTGGGCGATGCGCTCGGCGAGCGTCTCGATGAGGTTGAGCGGTTCGCCCTGGACGACCGCCACGACCTCCTCGGCCACGATGCCGTAGTGCACGGTCTTCGTCAGGTCGTCGTCGGCCGCGGCCGGCCGGGTGTCCAGGCCGAGGACGAGGTCCACGAGGAAGGTCTGGCCCTCCTCGCGTTCCTTGGGGAACACACCGTGGTGCCCGCGGGCCCTCAGGCCGCGCAGCGCGACACGATCCACGCGAATCACTCCTGCAGTCGTCGGTCCGGCCGGTCGGTGCCTGTGCGGACGGCACACCGGCCCGCATTCGAATCTACCCGCGGGCACCGACGACGCCGGTGGCCCGGGGTGCGGGGGCGGGCCGGCGGACGGGGATTTCACCGCCCGTTTCCCCTGGGGAAAGCGGGGGCTCACGAGGTGGTGGCCGTTTCCGCCCGCCCTGTCGTGATTCCCGCCACTTCCGGTGGGGGACGACGGGCCATGAGGCCCCTCTGTCCCGCTGTCCGTCTGCCCGTTCAGGCCGGAGTGTCGTCGTCCTCGTCCTCCTCTTCCTCGGCGAGCACCGGGGAGGCGTGGTGGGACCAGAGCTTCCAGCCGGACGGGGTGCGCCGGAACACGTTGGTGGCGACGACGAGCTGGCCGACCAGGGGGCCGAGCTCCTCGCCGGCCTCGGGGGCGGGGCCGCCGCTGAGGATGTTCTCGGTGCACGTCACCAGGGCGGTGTCGCCGGTGACGGAGACATGCGTGTCGGTGAGGAAGAACTGGATGTAGTCGGTGTTCGCCATGATCAGGGCGTACGACCTGAGCACCTCGCCGCGTCCGGTGAGCACGGGCCAGCCGGGGTGCACGCAGGAGACCACGCCGGTGTCCGCAGGGTCGTGGTACGACTCGTCGACGCCGAGGTCGCCGGGGGTCAGCCAGAGCGACGCGACCTCTTCGAAGTCGCCTCTTTCGAGCGCCTCGTAGAAGGCGGTGTTGGCGGCCTCGACGTGTTCGACGTCGGTGTGGGGTGCGCTCACCGGGCTCCTTCTGCGCCGTGCGCGCCGGGTTCGGAGGGTGCGGTGCACGCCGTACGCGCCTGCGCTATGGCGCGGGTGACCCGTACGGCGTCCGCGGTGGCGCGTACCTCGTGCACGCGGACCGCCCAGGCGCCGGCCTGCGCGGCGAGGGCGGAGACGGCGGCGGTGGCCGCGTCGCGCTCCCGCGCGGGCGGTGCCGCGCCGTCCGGACCGGCCAGGACACGGCCGAGGAACCGCTTGCGGGAGGCGGCGACGAGTACCGGGTGGCCGAGGGCCAGGACGCGGTCGAGGCGGGCGAGGAGGGCCAGGTCGTGGTCGGCGCCCTTGGAGAAGCCGAGACCGGGGTCGACGATCACACGGTCGGCGGCGATCCCGCCTTCCAGGACGGCCTCCACGCGCGCGTGGAGTTCCTCGGCGACCTCCGTGACCACGTCGGCGTACACACCCTCGATGTTGCCGCCCTCCAGGAAGCCGCGCCAGTGCATGACGACGAAGGGGGCGCCGGCAGCGGCGACGACGGGGATCATGGCCGGATCGGCGAGTCCGCCGCTGACGTCGTTGACCAGGGCGGCGCCGGCCGCGAGGGACTGTTCGGCGACGGAGGCGCGCATGGTGTCGACGGAGACGGTGACGCCCTCGGCGGCGAGGCCGCGGACCACGGGGATGACGCGCTTGAGTTCCTCGGCCTCGTCGACGCGGGTGGCGCCGGGCCGGGTGGACTCGCCGCCGACGTCGACCAGGTCGGCGCCCTGGGCCACCAGGTCGAGGCCGTGCTTGACGGCGGTCGTCGTGTCGAACCAGCGGCCGCCGTCGGAGAAGGAGTCGGGGGTGACGTTCACGACTCCCATGACCGCGCAGCGGTCCCAGTGAGGAAGGCCCGCGACCTGGCGGCGTCCGCTGTGGTTGCTCATATGTTCAGCGTAGGCCCGTGAGGGGCCGGAGTACGCCTCGGGCCGGGCGGGGCGCCCGGGGCCCGCGGGGTGCCGTGGAGGCTGTCCGGCGCCCCGGCGACGGCGTACGGACGGCTGTCCGGCGAGGCGGCCGGGAGGCGCGGAGTTCACCGGGCGGAGTTCACCGGGCGGAGTTCGGCGGGCGGAGTTCGGCGGGCGGTTCACGGGGCAAAAAACGATCTTGATAATTGGGCAATACGTCTATTCACGTGTCATGCGCGTTCCCTGATGCCCTGTGAAATCCTCGGTGCGGCTTTGTTTTTACGGTGCGGGGCACCATCATTCGCCTACGCGCGGTAAGTTTCTGGCCATGCCACGTGGACGTCACCGTCATTCCCCGCCTCTGCACAGGATGCTGCCCCCGTCGGCGATCGCAGGCGTGTCCGTCGTCTGCGCCCTGGGGCCCTGGGTGTTCACGCAACCGATGGTGCTTCGTGTCCTGGCCGCGGCCGCCGCGGTCACGGCGATCGCAGGCGCCGTCGTCATGCGGCACTGGGACGCTCAGGCGGGCAAACGCGTCGCCGAGCTCACGCGCGCGCGTGCGGGCGACGAATGGCGTTTCGAGGAACGGATCGCCGAACTGGAGTCCGACCTCGAGGAGTCGCGCGAGCTGCGGGCGAAACTGGAGCAGCGGTTGCGCGCCAAGCGCGCGGAACTCGCCGGGCTGCGCAACGAGCACGCGGCTCTGCTGCGGCGGTACGCCGCGTCGGAGGTCGACCGGGCGAGCGTCCTGGAGGAACGCCGGGTGCTCGAGATAGAGGTCGCGGTTCCGGCCCGCGCGCTGCCGGCGGGGCCGTCAGCGGCGCCCGGTGACGCGGAGGTGCCGGAGCAGGCGGTGGTGCCGGAGCAGGCGGAGTCCGGGACGGCGGAGCGGGACGAGACCGTCACCGAGGAGACGCCGGCGGCTCCGCCCGTCTTCTCGCCGGAGGGGTCGAAGCTGTTCCTGCGGGCCGGCGCGGCACTGGAGCGGCTCGCCGCGGACGCGGACGCCGTGGAGGACGGCGCAGGCACGGACGTACGGACCGACGAGGCGTCCGGGCAGGCCGACGACGACGCCCGGACCGGTGACACGCCGGAGGACGACGGCTCCCCGGAGGACGACGACGCCCCCGAGGGCCCTGAAGACGACGGCCCCGAGCCCACGAAGCGGTCCGAGCGGGACCAGGAGCAGGAGGACGAGGCCGGGACCGAGGGCCGGTCCGGGGTGGTCGGCGAGCACGAGCGTACGACCCTCGACTCTCCCGCACCGACCGCTCCTCCGGCCCGGTCCGTGCGGCAGCCCTCCGGGCACTTCACCGTGCCGACGGCGGTGGCGGTCGTGCCGCCGACCACACCCGTACGGCGGCCGGTGTCCGAGGGCGGCTTCGACTTCTTCGGGGCGAAGAAGGACACGGACGGCGCCGCCCTGGACACCGTGCAGAACGAGGACCTCGCCGACGTCGTCGGCCAGGAGGCGCTCGCGCTGCACAAGGCGGAGGCCGAGGCGCGGTTCAAGCCCGCCGACGAGGAGGCGCGCGGCACCGGCCAGGTCATCGACCTGACGGCACACGACGAGACGGAGCACATCGACGTCGAGGGCCTGCGCAGCGCGGCCTCCTGACCCGGTGCACCAGCCGAACGGGCTCCGCGCACACCGCGCGGGGCCCGTTCGGCGTTCCGGTGCACCCGCACGTGCGGGCGGTGCGGCACCTACGCCGATCCGCGGCCCGCGGCCGAAGACGCACCCGCGCGTGGTCGATGCGCCCGTCCCTCCGGGGGCGGGCTTCTCCGTGCGGCTGTGCCCGCGCGCGTGCGGTCGATGCCGTTCGACGACAGGGACGGCCTCCCACGGCCGGTGCGCGTGCCCCGTGCACGTCGTCCGTCTCAGCGGCCCCGGCAGGCCCGCTCCCGTCCCTCGTGTGCCGCGTCCGTCCGCCTCAACGGTCCTGGCAGGTGTCTCCGGGGTCCGGGCGCAGTCGTCCCAGGGGTCCGGGCAGCCGTTCCCGCCCCTGTGCGGCGTCTGCCCCGGCAGCCCTGGCAGGCGCTCGTCGTCCGTGCGGGTCAGGCCATCCAGCGGTCCGGGCGGGCGTCCCTGCGGCCGGTGCGGGAGCGTTCCGCCTGGGAGCGCAGGAGGGCCGCCGCCTCCGTGGCGTCCCGCAGACGGGCCGTCACCGACTTGTTCGCGCCGGTGTCCACGTGGACGTCCGCGACCCCCCGGGCCCGCTGCCAGGGGCCCTGGGCCAGCCGCACGCTCTGCACCTTGGCGTGCGGCACCAGGGACAGGCGGCGGCGCAGCAGCCCGTGGCGGGTGGCGAACACGGCGTCGGTGACGGCGAGTCCGTAACCCCGCCACCACACCGGAACGCACCACCGCGCGCGGCGCGGCGGCCGGGAGAGCGCCTCGTGCGGGGGCACGCCCACCCCGGGCAGCACCCGCGCGACGACCGACTCGGCGAGCTCGCGCGGAGCGACCGGCAGCAGCAGGGAGTTGGACGAACCCGCCACGTCCAGCTCCACCCGCACCCAGCCCCGTCGCCGCCACAGCAGCGGCTCGACCAGCCGTACGGTCTGCACGCGCCCCGGCGGCACCGTCTCGTGCGCCCGGTCCAGCAGCCCGTGGTCGATGCGCAGCCCGTCGGGCGACTCGCCCAGCGTCCAGTCGTACTCGGCGACGAACCGGCCCACACTGCTCGCGCCCGCGGCGCCGAACAGCGGCACGGCCGCGGCGAGCACCGTCCACAGGCTGTGGGTGGCCGTCCACAGCAGCGGCACCACGACGGCGGCGACGAGGAGCCAGCCCCAGGTCGCCCCGGTCAGCAGCAGGGAGACGGCGAGGACGCCCGGCGGCACCCGCAGCATCTCCCGGGACGGCGCCTCGCCCACCTCGTGCGCGGTCTCCGGCGCGAAACCCGCCGCCCGCGCGAGGAGTTCCGCGCGCAGCGCACGCGCCTCGCCGGCGCCCAGGAAGGCGAGCTCGTCCTTCTTGTCGGTGCCTATGACGTCGAGTCTGAGCTTCGCCACGCCCGCCACCCGCGCGAGCAGCGGCTGGGTGACGTCGATGGCCTGGATCCGTTCGATCCGGATGTGCGCGGTGCGCCGGAACAGCAGCCCGGTGCGGATGCGCAGCTCGCTCTCGGTCACCGCGAAGTGGGTGAACCACCAGGTCAGAAAGCCGTAGAGGGCGGCGGCCGGGATGAGTGCGGCGAGACCGATCAGCAGGTGCGTCGTCGTCAGCCGGGTCAGCTGGCGCTGCGCCTGGTCGGGGTCGTGCAGCGCCCACCCGATCAGCACCGCGACGGGCGCCCACGCCCGCCTGAGCGGTGTGACGGGGTGCAGCCGCCTCTCGGTCACCGGCGGCCGGTCGCGTACGTCCCCGTGGACGTCGGGGGCCGTCACAGCCCCGCCGATCGGGCCTCGCCGAGCGCGGTGAGCCGGTCGCGCAGCCGCTCCGCCTCGGCCGGGTCGAGGCCGGGGATGGTGGCGTCGGTCGCCGCGGCGGCCGTGTGGAGCTGCACGCTGGCCAGCCCGAAGTGCCGTTCGACGGGCCCGGAGGTGACCTCGACCAGTTGCATCCGCCCGTACGGCACGACCGTCTCCTCGCGCCACAGCACGCCCCGGCTGATCAGCAGGTCGTCGGCGCGCTCCGCGTACCGCCAGGAACGCCAGTTCCGCTCCAGCAGCACCCAGCCCCAGACCAGCAGGGCCAGCGGCAGCAGCGCGAAGGCGGCCCAGCCGGGCCCGGCCAGCAGCCCCGGCACCAGCGCGGCGGCCAGGGTCAGCAGCCCCAGCCACACCACCAGCAGCAGCCGCCGCATCCGCAGCAGTCCCGGGGGCAGCGCGATCCACGCCGGTCCCTCGCCGTCCCGGGCCGCCGGTCCGCCCGTTCCCGCCGTTCCCGCTGTCCCCGTGTCGTGCGGGCTCCCCGTCTCCATGGGCCCAGCGTACGTAGGGGAGACTGTGTTCATGACTCCTACGACGGAGACCATGGTCGGTATCGGCGGCGCGGCGGAGAGCACCGACATGGTGCTCAACATCGGGCCCCAGCACCCGTCCACGCACGGCGTGCTGCGGCTGAGGCTCGTCCTGGACGGCGAGCGCATCGTCCGCGCGGAGCCCGTGATCGGCTACATGCACCGGGGCGCGGAGAAGCTGTTCGAGGCCCGCGACTACCGCCAGATCATCATGCTGGCCAACCGCCACGACTGGCTGTCGGCGTTCTCCAACGAGCTGGGCGTGGTCCTCGCCGTGGAGCGGATGCTCGGCATGGAGGTCCCCGAGCGCGCGGTGTGGCTGCGCACGCTGCTCGCGGAGCTGAACCGGGTGCTCAACCACCTGATGTTCCTCGGCTCCTACCCGCTGGAACTGGGCGGCATCACCCCGATCTTCTACGCCTTCCGGGAGCGCGAGGAGCTCCAGCACGTCATGGAGGAGGTCTCCGGCGGGCGGATGCACTACATGTTCAACCGCGTGGGCGGCCTCAAGGAGGACCTCCCCGCCGGATGGACCACGCGTGCGCGCGGCGCCGTCGCCGACGTCCGCTCCCGCATGGACCGCTTCGACGACCTGGTGCTCGGCAACGAGATCTTCCGTGGCCGCACGCGCGGCGTCGGCGTGCTGTCCCCGGAGGCGGTGCACGCGTACGGGGTGAGCGGGCCGATCGCCCGCGCGTCCGGCGTCGACTTCGACCTGCGCCGCGACGAGCCGTACCTCGCCTACGGCGAACTGGGTGACGTCCTGAAGGTGGTGACCCGTGAGGAGGGCGACTGCCTCGCCCGCTTCGAGTGCCTCCTGGAGCAGACCCACAACGCCCTCGACCTCGCCGACGCCTGCCTCGACCGGCTCGCCGGGCTGCCCCCCGGCCCGGTCAACCAGCGGCTCCCGAAGGTGCTCAAGGCGCCCGAGGGGCACACGTACGCGTGGACCGAGAACCCGCTCGGCATCAACGGCTACTACCTGGTCAGCAAGGGCGAGAAGACCCCGTACCGGCTGAAGCTGCGCTCGGCGTCGTACAACAACATCCAGGCGCTCACCGAGCTGCTGCCGGGGACGCTGGTCGCGGACATGGTGGCGATCCTCGGGTCACTGTTCTTCGTCGTCGGAGACATCGACAAGTAGGTCCCCCGCGTCCGCGATCCCCACCGGCTGCACCAGCCAGCCGAAGTCGCCGAGTCCGCCGGGCGCGGTGAGCTCGGCGGCCTCGCCGGCGTCCGCGAGGGCGCGTACGTACCCGGCCGGGTCGGTGGACGCCAGCGCGAGCGGGGGGCGTGCGCCGCTGATGCCCAGGGCGCGCAGGGCGTCCCGCTGGGTCAGCAGGCGCGTGCCGGGGAGCGCGCGGGCCGCGGCGCACGCGTCCAGGGCGACGTGCGCGGTGAGGTCGCACGTCCCGTCCGGCACGGGCGTCGTCTCCCGCCCCTCCCGGAACGCGGTGAGCGTTCCGAACGGCGGCCGCGCGGCGGCCGTGTGCGCGTAGTCCACGGCGACGGCGAGCCCCCGCGCGAGCGTGCCGACGGCCGACGCCCAGGCCCGGTCCCGCGGCAGCCCGATCTCCGCGCGGAGTCCCTCTCCGGCCCCCAGCGGCCACCACCGCGCCAGCCACTCGGCCGCCGCGCCCGCGACCGGCTCCCCGAGCCGCTCCGTCCCGTCCTCCCGCACCAGCACCAGCCGCGGTACGCCCGACGGGTCCACCTCGGCGACGTCCACGGGCACGTTGTCCAGCCACTCGTTGGCGAAGAGCAGTCCCGTGACCCCCTCCGGGGGCTCGGCCCGCCACTCGATCCGGTGATCCAGCCCGGCCGGCCGCCCGGCGAGCTCGACGGCGTACGCGCGCACGCGCGGTGCCACGTCGGCGGGCAGCGCGGCGAGGACACCGGTGACCAGTTCGCCCCGCCCGGCCGCCATGTCCACGAAGCCGAGCACCGCCGGCCGCCCCAGCGCCGCGTCGACCCGGCACAGCAGCCGCGCCACCGCGCGGGCGAACAGCGGTGAGGCGTGCACGGACGTACGGAAGTGTCCGGCCGGGCCCGCGCCGGGCCCGCGGTAGAAGCCGTCCGGCCCGTACAGGGCGTCCTGGGCCGCCGCCCGCCAGCCCCGCAGGCCGCCACCCCCCACCGCCCCTGCCGTCACCGGTTCCACGCCCCCGCCGTCGCCGTCGTCACCGGCCCAGGTTAAGCGCGCGGATATGCCGGGCCTCCACCTTGCGGAGTACACGTGCCGACCGGGGATCGGCCCTCCGGTTGACCCCTGCACGCATTTCGCTTCCCTACGCTGGGTTACGTGCAACGCCTCTATGACTTCCTCCGCAGACACCCGACGTGGGTCGACGGCTTCTGGGCCGTGGTCCTGTTCGGGATTTCGGTGATCAGCGGAGCGAGCATGGAGGAGTCCCGGGGGGCGGACCTGCCCGCTCTCACGGTGCCGGTCATGCTGGTGCTGTCGCTGGTCGTCGCGCTGCGCCGCCGGATGCCCGAGCGGATGCTGGTCCTCGCCCTCGCCGTGGGCCTGGGGCAGCTGATCGCGGACGTGGCGACGATGCCCGCCGACTTCGCCCTGCTGGTGATCGTCTACACGGTCGCGGCGGTCGGGGCCCGCTGGGCCTCCCGCCTCGCGCTGACCGCCGGCCTGTGCGCGGCCCCGCTGGCGCAACTGCGCTGGCCCACCGAGGAACTGAGCGTGGCGACCAACCTCGCCATAACGATCTTCCAGGCCGTGCCGTTCGCCCTCGCCTGGGTGCTCGGCGACTCCATCCGCACCCGCCGCGCGTACTTCGCGCAGCTGGAGGAGCGGGCCGCCCGGCTGGAGAAGGAACGCGAGGCGCAGGCCAAGGTCGCGGTCGCCGCCGAACGCGCCCGGATCGCCCGCGAGCTGCACGACGTCGTCGCGCACAACGTGTCGGTGATGGTGGTGCAGGCCGACGGCGCCGCCTACGTCCTCGACGCCGCCCCCGACCAGGCGAAGAAGGCCCTGGAGACGATCTCCTCCACCGGCCGCCAGGCCCTCGCCGAGATGCGCCGCCTGCTGGGCGTGCTGCGCACCGGCGAGCACCAGGAGGCCGGGGAGTACGTGCCGCAGCCCGACGTGCGGCAGATAGAGGACCTCGTCGAGCAGTGCCGGGGGTCGGGACTGCCGGTGGACTTCAAGGTCGAGGGCACTCCGCGTCCGCTGCCCAGCGGCGTCGAGCTCACCGCGTACCGCATCGTGCAGGAGGCGCTCACCAACACCCGCAAGCACGGGGGCTCCGACGTGGGCGCCAGCGTGCGCCTGGTGTACTTCGACGACGGTCTCGGCCTCCTCGTGGAGGACGACGGCAAGGGTGCCCCGCACGAGCTGTACGAGGAGGGCGGCTTCGACGGGCAGGGGCACGGCCTGATCGGCATGCGTGAGCGGGTCGGCATGGTCGGCGGCACCCTGGACGCGGGCCCGCGCCCGGGCGGAGGATTCCGCATCAGTGCGCTGCTGCCGCTCAAACCCGCGCATTGACGCCCGCGCACGCCCCCCGTTGACACCTGTCACACCCCCCCCACGACGACTTGACGACCGAAGGGAAGAGGCCCCGATGACGATCCGCGTGATGCTCGTCGACGACCAGGTGCTGCTGCGCACCGGATTCCGGATGGTGCTCGCCGCCCAGCCGGACATGGACGTCGTGGCGGAGGCGGGCAACGGGGTCGAGGCCCTGGAGGTGCTGCGGTCCACCGCCGTCGACGTGGTCCTGATGGACGTCCGCATGCCCAAGCTCGACGGCGTGGAGACGACCCGCCGGATCTGCGCGGACACCGACCCGCCGAAGGTGCTGATCCTCACCACCTTCGACCTCGACGAGTACGCCTTCTCCGGACTGAAGGCGGGCGCGTCCGGCTTCATGCTCAAGGACGTGCCGCCGGGCGAACTGCTCGCCGCCATCCGCGCGGTGCACAGCGGCGACGCCGTGGTCGCCCCGTCCACCACCCGCCGGCTCCTGGACCGGTTCGCGCCGATGCTGCCCAGCACGGGCCAGCAGCCCGAGCACAAGCAGCTGGAGCGTCTCACCGAGCGCGAGCGGGAGGTCATGGTGCTGGTCGCGCAGGGCCTGTCCAACGGCGAGATCGCGGCCCGCCTGGTGCTGTCCGAGGCCACCGTGAAGACCCACGTGGGCCGCATCCTGACCAAGCTGGGCCTGCGCGACCGCGTACAGGTCGTCGTCCTCGCCTACGAGACGGGTCTGGTACGGGCCGGCGGACACGGCTGAACGGACGGCCGTACGCCGGTAGGGTGCGCGCATGCTGCTGTGGATCAACGGCCCGTTCGGGGGCGGCAAGACACAGACCGCACACGAGATACGGCGCCGCCTGCCGGGCAGCGTCGTCTGCGACCCGGAGCACCCCGGGTTCGGCCTGCACCGCATGCTGCCGTCCGGACTGCGCGGCGACTTCCGGGACCTGGAGTCCTGGCGGCGGGGCGTCGTCGAGGTCCTCGACCTGGCCCTGACCGGGCAGGACGGCGTGGTGATCGCCCCCATGACCGTCACCGACTCCGGCCACTTCGCGGAGACCGTCGGGCGGCTGCGCGAACTCGGCCACGACGTACGCCACTTCACCCTCCTCGCCGAGCGTGCGACGGTGCTGCGGCGGCTGCGCGAGCGCGGCTTCGGCCACCTCGTGCGGTACGCGAGGGGGAAGGAGGCGCCGCGCCGGGAGAGCTGGGCGGTGCGGCAACTCGACCACTGCCTGGAGCGGCTGAGCGAGCCGGAGTTCGCCGAACACCTGTGGACGGACCACACCACGGTGCCGAAGACGGCGGACCGCATCGCCGTCCTGGCCGGACTGACCCTGCTCCCCCACCACGAGGGCCGGCTGCGGACCCGGCTGCGGCAGGCGGGCGTGGGTATCCGCCACATCCGCTTCGACTGACGGACACCGTACGCGCCGTCAGCGCAGGATCCCCTCAAAGGGCGGCGGGGGCGAAGAGACCTCCTCAGGCCGCCCGCAGCAGCCGCCGCGCGAACTCCTCCGCCGCCTCCCGGACGTCCCCGGCGCTCCACTCCAGGCCGTCGGACCGCACGTACACCTCCGTGGCGGACACCCCCGGCCCCTTCGGGTCCCAGTGGTCGGCGAAGAGCATCGCCCCCGTCTCCTCCACCGCCGCGATCGCCGCCTCGGCGACCACATCCGCCTCGTACGGCAGCCACACCTGGAAGTCGTGGGTGTGCGGCACCTCCGGGTGGACGCGGAACCAGGGCATCCCCCCTGCCTCCAGACCCTCGCGCAGCGCGGCGGCCACCACGCGCGCGTGCCGGACGTACTCCGGCAGCCGGGGCAGCTCCCGGTCCAGGCCGATCAGCGCCGACAGCGCGGTCGGGAACTGCTGGAACACGTTGCCCCCGTACCGGTGCCGCCAGGCCTTCGCCTCCTCCACCAGCGTCGTGGGACCGGCGAGGGCCGCGCCGCCGAACGCGCCGAGGGACTTGTAGAACGACACGTAGACGCTGTCCGCGAGGCCCGCGATCTCCTCCAGCGGCCGGCCGAAGTGCTCGACGCACTCCCACAGCCGGGCCCCGTCGACGTGCACGACCGCCTCGCGTTCCCGCGCGGCGGCCACCACCCCGGTCAGCTCCTCCCACGTGGGCAGCACGAAACCGGCGTCCCTGAGCGGCAGCTCCAGCATCAGCGCCCCGAAGGGCTCCTCGAAGTCGCGCACCTCTTCGGCGGTGGGCAGCCGGGGCTCGCTCGTCAGCCGCACCGGCCGCAACCCGCTGACCTGGCTGAACGCGTTCCGTTCATGCACCTCGGGGTGGCTGAGCGGGTGCAGCGCGACCGTGGGGTCGCCGGTGCGGCCGGCCCAGCAGCGCAGCGCCACCTGCTGGGCCATCGTGCCGGTCGGGAAGAACGCGGCGGCCTCGGTGCCGAGCAGACCGGCGACCCGCTTCTCCAGGGCCTCGACGACACCGTTGCCGTAGACGTCGGACATCTCGTCGAGGTCGTACACGCTCCCCGCGGCCTCCAGCAGCGCCAGCCGCTCCCGGAGCGGGGCGACGAAGCCGAGGCGCGCGAGTACGCGCGGGGCACCGCGCCGGGCGGCGATCCGCCGTTCGCGCAACGTCGGCCGCGACGCGCCGTCCGCCTCCGGGCCGGGCTCCCGCCCGTCCCGCACCCTCGTGGTGTCACTCGTACCGTCCGTATCACTCATACGTGTGATCATCCCGCGCCCCGCCCGCGCGGGCACCCCCCATGTCCGTACGCGCGGGCCCGTACGCGCGGAGGCCCACGCCGCACGCGCGCGTGCCGCACCATTTCCGCACGCGCGTGTGCCACGACGGCGCACGGAAACCCACAGCCTGTGGACAACCGACCGCCCCCGGAACCGATCGCGTTAACATGACGAGAAATCGTCCGGTACCCCGAGCGGACTGGAACGGGAAGGCCGCCGTCGCGTGAACACAACCCCACAGCCAGATCCCCGAGGCCGCCCCGCGCGGCTCACCGTCGGCGTCGTCGGCGCCGGACGCGTGGGCCCCGCCCTGGCCGCGTCCCTCCAGCTCGCCGGACACCGCCCGGTGGCCGTCTCCGCCGTCTCCGACGCCTCCCGCAGGCGCGCCGAGCGGATGCTCCCCGACGTGCCGGTGGTGCCGCCCGCCGAGGTCCTCCAGCGGTCCGAGCTGGTCCTGCTGACCGTCCCGGACGACGCCCTGCCCGAGCTGGTCGCCGGACTCGCCGACACCGGCGCGGTCCGGCCGGGCCAGCTGCTGGCGCACACCTCCGGGCGGTACGGCGCGAAGGTCCTCGACCCCGCCCGGCGGGCCGGCGCGCTGCCGCTCGCCCTGCACCCCGCGATGACGTTCACCGGCACCCCCGTCGACGTGCAGCGCCTCGCCGGGTGCTCCTTCGGCGTCACCGCCCCCGAGGAGCTGCGGCTGGCCGCCGAGGCCCTCGTCGTCGAGATGGGCGGCGAGCCGGAATGGATCGCCGAGGAGAACCGCCCGCTCTACCACGCGGCCCTCGCCCTGGGCGCCAACCACCTGGTCACCCTGGTCGCCCAGTCCCTGGAACTGCTGCGTACCGCCGGTGTCGAGGCCCCCGACCGGATGCTCGGCCCGCTGCTCGGCGCCGCCCTGGACAACGCCCTGCGCTCCGGCGACGCGGCCCTCACCGGCCCGGTCGCGCGCGGCGACGCGGGCACGGTCGCCGCGCACGTCACCGAGCTGCGCCGGCACGCCCCGGGAGCCGTCGCCGGCTACCTGGCGATGGCCCGCGCGACCGCCGACCGGGCCCTCGCCCACGGCCTGCTGAAACCGGAACTCGCCGAGGACCTCCTCGGAGTGCTCGCCGACGGAACCGGCGGAGCCGCCGGGGCCGACGGCACCGGAAGCACCCCGGGGGAGGACCGATGAGCGACACGCCCCGGCACCCCGCCCACCCCACCCCCGCGACGACGCGCGCGTCCCGGAACGGAGTCACCCGATGACCGCCACCCTGCTGCGCACCGCCGCCGAACTGCACGCACGCGCGCGTACCGGCCGCCGTGCCGTCGTGATGACCATGGGGGCCCTGCACGAGGGCCACGCCACGCTGATCCGCACCGCGCGGGGGATCGCCGGCCCCGACGGCGAGGTCGTGGTCACCGTCTTCGTCAACCCGCTGCAGTTCGGCGCGGGCGAGGACCTGGACCGCTACCCGCGCACCCTGGACGCCGACATCGAGCTCGCCGGGCAGGCGGGCGCCGACGCCGTCTTCGCCCCGTCCGTGGACGAGGTCTACCCGGGCGGCGAACCCCAGGTCCGCGTCACGGCCGGCCCCATGGGCGAACGCCTGGAGGGCGCCACCCGCCCCGGCCACTTCGACGGCATGCTCACCGTCGTCGCCAAACTGCTCCACCTCACCCGCCCCGACGTCGCGCTGTACGGCCAGAAGGACGCCCAGCAGCTCGCCCTGATCCGCCGCATGGTGCGGGACCTGAACTTCGGCGTCGAGATCGTCGGCGTGCCCACCGTCCGCGAGGAGGACGGGCTCGCCCTGTCCAGCCGCAACCGCTACCTCTCGCCCGCCGAGCGGCGCACCGCGCTCGCCCTGTCCCAGGCCCTGTTCGCGGGCCGCGACCGGCACGCCGCCCAGCAGGCGCTGCGCGCGCGGGCCAGCGAGGTGCCCGCCACGCGCGCGCGTGCCGAGGCGCTCAGCGCCATAGGGGAGTCCCGCGCGGCGGCCGACGCGCACGCCGTCGCCACGACCGCCGGCGGCCCGGCGGCCGTCCGCGCCGCCGCCCGCCTGGTCCTCGACGAGGCCGCCCGCCTCACGCCGCCCCTCGACCTGGACTACCTGGCCCTGGTCGACCCCTCCGACTTCACCGAGATCGGCGACGACTTCACCGGAGAGGCCGTCCTCGCGGTGGCCGCCCGCGTGGGCACCACCCGCCTGATCGACAACCTCCCCCTGACCTTCGGAACCTTCGGAGCCGCCTCGTGACCAGCACAGGCATACGCCCGCCCGTCGCCCACCACCCCCGGACGGGAGCCCTCGGCGAGCGTCCCCGTCTGCACGCGCCCGCGCCCGGGTGGTCCATCGACGCGGACGTCGTGGTCGTCGGCTCCGGCGTCGCCGGCCTCACCGCCGCCCTGCGCTGCGAGGCCGCCGGCCTGACGACGGTGGTCGTCACCAAGGCCCGCCTCGACGACGGCTCCACCCGCTGGGCCCAGGGCGGCATCGCCGCGGCCCTCGGCGAGGGCGACACCCCCGAGCAGCACCTGGACGACACCCTGGTCGCCGGCGCGGGCCTGTGCGACGAGGAAGCGGTCCGCATCCTCGTCACCGAGGGCCCCGACGCCGTACGCCGCCTCATCGAGACCGGCGCGCACTTCGACGAGTCGGCCGACGGCGACCTGGAACTCACCCGCGAGGGCGGCCACCACCGCCGCCGCATCGCCCACGCGGGCGGCGACGCCACCGGCGCGGAGATCTCCCGCGCCCTCGTCGAGGCGGTCCGCGCACGCGGGACGCGCACCATCGAGAACGCCCTCGTCCTCGACCTCCTCACCGACGCCGAGGGCCGCACCGCCGGCGTCACCCTGCACGTCATGGGGGAGGGCCAGCACGACGGCGTGGGCGCCGTCCACGCGCCCGCCGTGGTCCTGGCGACCGGCGGCATGGGCCAGGTCTTCTCCGCGACCACGAACCCCGCCGTCTCCACGGGCGACGGCGTGGCCCTCGCCCTGCGCGCGGGCGCCGAGGTGAGCGACCTCGAGTTCGTCCAGTTCCACCCGACGGTGCTCTTCCTCGGCCCGGACGCGGAGGGCCAGCAGCCGCTGGTCTCCGAGGCGGTACGCGGCGAGGGCGCCCACCTGGTGGACGCCGACGGCGTGCGCTTCATGCGGGGGCAGCACGAACTCGCCGAACTCGCCCCGCGCGACATCGTCGCCAAGGGCATCATGCGCCGCATGCGGGAGCGGGACACCGAGCACATGTACCTCGACGCCCGCCACTTCGGCGCCGAGATGTGGGAACACCGCTTCCCCACGATCCTCGCCGCCTGCCGCGCGCACGGCATCGACCCGGTCACCGAGCCCGTCCCGGTCGCCCCGGCCGCCCACTACGCCTCCGGCGGCGTCCGCACCGACTCCCACGGCCGCACCACCGTGCCCGGCCTGTACGCGTGCGGCGAGGTCGCCTGCACCGGCGTGCACGGCGCCAACCGCCTCGCCTCCAACTCCCTCCTCGAGGGCCTGGTCTACGCCGAGCGCATCGCCGCCGACATCGCGCGCGCCGGAAACACCCTCCACGCGCGCGTGCCGCAGCCGCTCCCCGTCACGGAGCGCCCCGCCCACCCCCTCCTCCCCCCGGAGGCCCGCTTCACCATCCAGCGGATCATGAGCCGGGGAGCGGGCGTCCTGCGCTCCGAGGCGTCGCTCTCCGAGGCCGCCGACAGTCTCCAGCGGCTCCACGCCGAAGCGCGCGACGCCCTCGACGAGAACGGCAAGACCGCCGAGCCCGGCGTCGACACCTGGGAGGCCACCAACCTCCTGTGCGTGGCCCGCGTCCTGGTCGCCGCCGCGCGGCGGCGCGAGGAGACCCGCGGCTGCCACTGGCGCGAGGACCGTCCCGAGCGCGACGACACGGCCTGGCGCCGCCACATCGTCGTACGGCTGAATCCGGACCGATCGCTGGCGGTGCACGCCACCGACACCACAGACTTCCCCCCGACCCTCACCCAGGCCCAGGAGCAGTGACAGCAGTGACCACCCCCGACCTTCCCCTCGTCCCCTCCGGCGGCTGTGGCGACGGCTGCGCCTGCGGCGCCGACGAGGAGACCTACCTGGAGTGCGGCCTCGACCCCGCGCTCGCCCAGCTCCTGGCCGACGCCGGCCTCGACCCCGTCGAGGTCGAGGACATCGCCAACGTCGCCCTCCAGGAGGACCTGGCCCACGGCGTGGACGTGACGACGGTCGCGACCATCCCGGAGGACGCCGTCGCCACCGCCGACTTCACCGCGCGGGAGGCGGGCACGGTGGCGGGCCTCAGGGTCGCCGAGGCGGTCATGTCGGTCGTCTGCACGGAGGAGTTCGAGGTCGAACGCCACGTGGAGGACGGTGACCGCGTGGAGGCGGGCCAGAAGCTCCTCTCGGTCACCACCCGCACCCGCGACATCCTCACGGCGGAACGCAGCGCCCTGAACCTCCTGTGCCGCCTGTCGGGCATCGCGACCGCCACGCGCGCGTGGGCGGACGTCCTCGACGGCACCAAGGCGAAGGTCCGCGACACCCGCAAGACCACGCCCGGCCTGCGCAGCCTGGAGAAGTTCGCCGTGCGCTGCGGCGGCGGCGTCAACCACCGCATGTCCCTCTCGGACGCGGCCCTGGTCAAGGACAACCACGTGGTGGCCGCCGGCGGTGTCGCCGAGGCCTTCACCGCGGTCCGCGAGCGCTTCCCCGATGTCCCGATCGAGGTCGAGGTCGACACCTTGCACCAGCTCCGTGAGGTCCTGGACGCCGGCGCCGACCTGATCCTGCTGGACAACTTCACGCCCGGCGAGTGCGCGGAGGCGGTGGCCCTCGTCGACGGGCGCGCCGCCCTGGAGGCCTCGGGCCGTCTCACCCTCACCAACGCCAAGGCCTACGCCGACACGGGCGTCGACTACCTGGCCGTGGGCGCCCTCACCCACTCCTCGCCGATCCTGGACATCGGCCTCGACCTGCGAGCGGCGGAGTAGGACCGGCCATGCTGCTGACGATCGACGTGGGCAACACCCACACCGTCCTGGGCCTCTTCGACGGCGACGACATCGTCGAACACTGGCGCATCTCCACGGACGCGCGCCGCACGGCCGACGAACTCGCGGTCCTCCTCCAGGGCCTGATGGGCATGCACCCGCTGCTGGGCGACGACCTGGGCGACGGCATCGACGGCATCGCGATCTGCGCGACGGTCCCGTCCGTCCTGCACGAACTCCGCGAGGTCACCCGCCGCTACTACGGGGACGTTCCGGCGGTGCTGGTCGAGCCGGGCGTGAAGACGGGGGTGCCGATCCTCACCGACAACCCCAAGGAGGTCGGCGCGGACCGCATCATCAACGCGGTTGCGGCGGTCGACCTCTACGGCGGTCCGGCGATCGTCGTCGACTTCGGCACGGCGACGACGTTCGACGCGGTCTCCGCGCGGGGGGAGTACGTCGGCGGGGTCATCGCCCCCGGCATCGAGATCTCCGTCGAGGCGCTCGGCGTCCGCGGCGCGCAGCTGCGGAAGATCGAGGTGGCGCGTCCGCGCAGTGTGATCGGCAAGAACACGGTCGAGGCGATGCAGTCCGGCATCATCTACGGATTCGCCGGTCAGGTCGACGGTGTGGTCAACCGGATGGCCCGCGAGCTGGCGGACGATCCCGAGGACGTGACGGTCATCGCGACGGGCGGGCTGGCGCCGATGGTGCTGGGTGAGAGCTCGGTCATCGACGAGCACGAACCGTGGCTGACGCTGATCGGGCTGCGCCTGGTGTACGAACGGAACGTGTCGCGTCTGTGACGCGCGGGTGCCTGTGCGGCGGCCCGGTGCCGTATGGGTGCCCCTCGCTGTGGTGGGCCGGCGCCGGGTTCGTGCGGCCCGGTGCCGTACGGGGTGCGCTGCGTCGCTGTGGGCCGGGGTGTTTGCGCGGCCCGGCGCTTGCGGGGTGCCGTCGCGCCCACCCGTGCCGCCCCAGCGGCACGACTGCCCGCGGAAGCGGTGGCGTGCGGCGCGACTGCCTGCGGAGGGTGGGGTAGTGGCGGCGGTTGGGCGCGGGAGCGGCTGGGTGGTGGCCCGTCCACCCGGGTGGTGGCCCGCGCCACACCTGTCCCATGCGCGATGTTTGTCTGATTAGCGCGTATCGTCGCCGCATGCCCACGCCCTACGGACCCCGCGGCGGCATGGCGTTCGGTGCGGAGGAACTGCGCGTGCTCCGCCGCGCTCTCGCCCTCGCCCTGTGCCCCGCCCCCGCCTCGGCCGACGACCTCCAGGACTGCCTCCGCCTCGTCACGGACCTCGACGAGGCGACGCGGGAGAGTGCCCGGCTGCGCGCCTTCCTCCTGGCCGACCTCGGCCGCTACCGCGCGGCCCTCCCCGGCACCGCCGTCGGCTACCTCACGCTCCTGGAGGAGGCGCTGGGCGCCGGATACCGCCCCCACTCCGACGACCTGGCCGCCCTCCGGGCCCTGCGCGGCAACCCCACCGCCGCCACCCTCCTGCGCCACTGCCGGCGCACCTTCCTCCTGGCCCTCCCCGGCGGCCGCGCGGCCACCGAGGACCCGCAGGAGGAGCAGGACCCGTCCCCGAAGCCGGCCACCCCCCACCCCGCCCCGGACCCCACTCCCGCCCCCGCACCCGGACCCGCCCGCCCCGTCCCCACC
>NZ_JOIZ01000013.1 GCF_000721605.1 Streptomyces sp. NRRL S-37
GACACCATCACCGCCCACAACACCGGCTGCACCACATCCACCCGCTCCAACGACGGAGCACCCTCCACACCCCGCACCACATCCAGCAACGACCAGTCGACGTGGGGGGCGAGCGCGTCGGCGCAGGCGGACATCTGCCGGGCGAACACCGGGGACGTGTCCAGGAGTTCGACCGCCATACCGGCCCACTGGGAGCCCTGGCCGGGGAAGACGAACACGACGCCGCCGCCTTCGGCGGCGGTGCCCTCGACGAGGCCGGGGGCGGGCCGGCCCGCGGCGAGGGCGTCGAGGCCGGCGAGGAGGTCGTCCAGGCCGCCGCCCACCACGACCGAACGGTGCTCCATCGCGACACGGGTCGACACCAGCGAATACGCCACGTCCAGCGCACCCGCACCGCTGTCGCGCACGGACGCTGCCAGCCGCGCCGCCTGCTCCCGCACCGCCTCACGCGACTTCGCCGACACCACCCACGGCAACCACACCGGGGCCTCGGTCCTGCCGTCGGCCTCGTCGGCCGGTTCGGGTTCCGGGGCCTGCTCGAGGATGAGGTGGGCGTTGGTGCCGCTGACGCCGAAGGAGGACACGGCGGCGCGGCGGGGCCGGCCGGTCTCCGGCCAGTCCGTGTGCTCGGTGAGCAGGTCGACGGCGCCGTCGGCCCAGTCGGCGTGCGGGGTGGGCGCGTCGATGTGGAGACTCTTGGGCAGCATGCCGTGCCGCATGGCCTGCACCATCTTGATGACGCCGCCGACGCCGGAGGCGGCCTGGGTGTGGCCGATGTTCGACTTCAGCGAGCCGAGCAGCAGCGGCCGGTCGGCGGGCCGGTCCTGGCCGTAGGTGGCCAGCAGCGCCTGCGCCTCGATCGGGTCGCCCAGGGTCGTGCCGGTGCCGTGCGCCTCGACGACGTCGACCTCGGCGGCGGACAGTCCGGCGTCGATGAGGGCCTGACGGATCAGGCGCTGCTGGGAGGGCCCGTTGGGGGCGGTCAGGCCGTTGGAGGCGCCGTCCTGGTTGAGGGCGGAGCCACGGATGACGGCGAGGACGGGGTGGCCGTTGCGGCGGGCGTCGGAGAGCCGCTCCAGCAGGACCATGCCGACGCCTTCGGCCCAGCCGGTGCCGTCGGCGGCTGCGGCGAACGCCTTGCAGCGGCCGTCGGCGGCCAGGCCGCGCTGCCGGGAGAACTCGGTGAACATCTTCGGCGTCGACATGACGGTGGCGCCGCCGGCCAGGGCGAGGGAGCACTCCCCCTGGCGCAGGGAACGCACGGCCAGGTGGAGGGCGACCAGGGAGGAGGAGCAGGCGGTGTCGACGGTGACGGCGGGGCCCTCGAAGCCGTACGTGTAGGACAGGCGGCCGGAGGCGACGGCGACCGTGTTGCCGGTCAGGAGGTGTCCGGCGACCTCCTCCTGGCGGCCCCGGGCGGCGCTGTCGTAGTCGGCGTGTCCGGTGCCGACGAAGACGCCGGTGGGGCTGCCGGTGAGGGAGTCCGGGAGGATCCCGGCGCGTTCCAGGGCCTCCCAGGAGGTCTCCAGGAGCAGCCGCTGCTGCGGGTCCATGGCGAGGGCCTCACGCGGGGAGATCCCGAAGAACGCCGGGTCGAACTCGCCGGCCTCGTGCAGGAAGCCTCCCTCGCGGGTGTAGGTGGTGCCGTGGTGGGCCGGGTCGGGGTGGAACAGCCGGTCGAGGTCCCAGCCCCGGTTGGCGGGGAACGCGGAGATCGCGTCCACGCCGTCCCGGGCCAGCTCCCACAGTTCCTCGGGCGAGCGGGCGCCGCCGGGGTAGCGGCAGGCCATGGCGACGACGGCGACGGGCTCGTGGTCGCGGTTCTCGGCCTCGCTGAGCTGCTGCCGGGCCTCCTGGAGGTCGGCGATCGCCCGCTTGAGGTACGCGCGGAGCTTGTCCTCGTTCGACATCAGGTGCCCACCTCTCACTCAGATTCCGGAAAACGCGGAGAGCGGCGATCCCCGGATCCACGCCCCGACCCTGTAGGAAGAACCGGCGGTGCGCGGGGAGCGCCGGCCGGTGGTCTTCCGGTCCGGGTCGCAGGCCGACCCGGTCCGGTGGTCAGTCTGGCCGTCCCGGACTGCGGGTTTCCCTAGAGCCTGGGGAAAGGCGGGGGCCGGGCGCCGTGGTGGGTACCACGTGCGCCCGGCCCGGGGAGGGGAACTGGTGAATTCCCTCGTACTGGATCGGTTATGGGGCTGCCGCCCGATCGGTCACCTTCGCGCTGCCGCCTGGTCGGTCATCGGGCGGCGGCCGCCGGTGTCTCCAGTTCGGTCAGCCACTCCTGGATGATGGCGGCGGCCTTGGCGGAGTCCTCGCGGATCACGGAGAGGTGGTCGGCGTCGACCGGCCGTACGGTGGCCGACGGCACCAGCGGCTCGTGCAGGGTGCCGGCGTCCGGTGCGGGGACGCCCTCGATGAGGGCGCGGGTGCACTTGATCTCGAGGACGGGCGCGGTGGTGGGGTGCACGTCGAGGGCGTTGAGCAGGACCATCCAGCGGCCCATCGCGGAGAGCCGGGAGTTGGTGAGCCGTACGGGCGAGTCGTCGACGGCGGTGAAGTTGAACCGCATCATGCCCGAGAAGTCCACGCCCTCGTCGTTCTTGTGCTGGATGCTCAGGGTGTCGAGCAGGACGACGGCGGCGGGGCGGATGCCCCACGTGCTCTCCAGCACGCCGGCGGCGGCGTAGGCGAGGGAGCCGCCCGAGGAGTGGCCGGCGAGGACGAAGGGCCGGCCGTCGGCGGCCTGCAGGGCGCTCTCGGCGATCACCCGGGCGGCGGCCTCCGGCCCGGCGGGCAGGGCCTCACCGGTGGCGAAGCCGACCAGCGGCAGTGCGGCCATGTCGCGGCTGCCCCGGAAGTGCGCGGAGAGCTGGGCGTACTGGTGGACGCCGCCGTTGGCGGTGGGCGCGCTGACGCAGACCAGCCGTGAGGCGGCCGGGCCCTCGGCGAGCGTCACCGGCCAGGGCAGGTCCTCCAGTTCGGCGGTCGCCTCGAAGGTGGGCCGCAGGGCGGCGACGGTGGCCAGCATGCGCTGCGCCTCCCGGGTCTTGCCCCGGGCGAGGCCGTCGAGGAACAGCCGCTCCATCGAGTCGTTCTCGGCCGGGCCGCCCGGCACGCCGCCGCCCCGGGGGACGGAACCACCGCCCTGGGCGCCGAGTTCGGTGAGCAGCCAGGAGGTGAGGCCGTTCGGGGAGCCGCTGTCGTAGACGATGCCGGCGGGCAGTTGCAGGCCGGTGGCCTCGCTGAGCCTGCGGCGCAGTTCGATGCCGATGAGGGAGTCGAAGCCGAGTTCCAGGAAGTCGCGTTCGGGGTCGACCTCGGAGGTGTCGGAGTGGCCGAGGAGCCGCGCGGCACAGGTGACGACCAGATCGCGCAGGGCCTGTTCCTGTTCGGCGGCGCCGAGGGTGGCCAGCCGGTCGCGGAAGGAGGCCGGGTCGGCGGCGCGGACCGGCACCGTGGAGACGGTCGCGGCCGGGCGGGCCGGGCGTGCGGCGGGTGCGGCGGGCCGGCCGTCGGCGCCGGGGCCGAGCAGCCGGGCGGCGGACGACGGGCGCAGGGCCAGCGCCTCGACCGACAGGACGGGCCGGCCCGCTGGGTCGACGGCGGCGATGGACACGGTGTCCTCCCCGGCCTTGGCCAGGCGCGCCCGCAGCCGGGCGGCGCCGGAGGCGTGCAGGGACACCCCGGACCAGGAGAACGGCAGCAGGCCCTGGTCGGCGTCCTTCAGTTCGACGAACTCCACGGCCTGCAGTGCGGCGGTGAGCAGGGCCGGGTGCAGGGCGAACAGTTCGGCGTCGTCCGTGCGGCCGGGCAGCTCCAGTTCGGCGAAGACCTCCTCGCCACGGGCCCAGGCGGCGCGCAGGCCCTGGAAGAGGGGACCGTACTCGGTGCGCTCGTAGAAGCCGGTCAGGTCGAGGGGTTCGGCGCCCTGCGGCGGCCACTGGGCGGTGTCGAACTCGACCTGCCGCTCGTCGGGGACGAGGACGCCGGTGGCGTGCCGGGTCCACGGCTCGTCGGGGGCGTCGGCGGCCCGGGAGTGGATGCCGAGTTCCCGGCCTCCGGTCCCGTCGGGGGCGCCGACGCGCACCTGGACGGCGACGGCGCTCGCGGCGTCGAGCACGAGCGGGGTGGTCAGGGTGAGTTCCTGCACCCGGCCGCAGCCCACCTGGTCGCCGGCGCGCACGGCCAGTTCGAGGAAGCCGGTCGCCGGGAAGAGGACCATGCCGCCCATGGTGTGGTCGGTGAGCCAGGGGTGGGTGCGCAGGGACACCCGCCCGGTGAGCAGCACTCCGCCGGTGCCGGCCAGGGACACCGCCGCGCCGAGCAGGGGGTGTTCGGCGGGGGTGAGTCCGGCGCCGGCCACGTCCCCGGCGAAGGCGAGGGGCCGCGGCCAGTAGGCGCGGTGCTGCCAGGGGTAGGTGGGGACGTCGGTGCGGCGGGCGCCGCGTACGCCGTCGGCGTAGCGGACGGTGCCGCGGACGTGGCGCACCCAGTACTCGGGCGAGCACAGCAGCTCGGGGCCGGCGATCTCGCCGGTCACGTCGGAGACGACGGGGATGCGCGGCTCCGCGTACGTCAGCCCCTCCGCGACCTCGCGGAAGGCGTCGAGCATCGGCTCCATCAACGGCGAGTGGAAGGCGTGACTCACCGACAGGCGCTGCGTCTTGCGGCCCTGCGCGGAGAACTCCTCCGCCAGTGCAACGACTTCGGCCTCGGCACCGGACAGGACGACGGAGTCGGGTCCGTTGACGGCGGCCAGGGCCACGCCGTCGGTCAGCCTGGGGGTGATCTCCTCCTCGGTGGCCTGGACGGCGATCATGGCGCCGCCGGAGGGGAGTTCCTGCATCAGCCGGGCACGCGCCGCGACCAGCGTGCAGGCGTCCTCCAGCGACAGCACCCCGGCCACGTGCGCGGCCGTGATCTCCCCCACCGAGTGTCCGGCCACGAACTCCGGTCGCACACCCCAGCTTTCGACCAGCCGGAACAACGCCACCTCGACCGCGAACAACGCGGGCTGCGTGAACCCGGTGGTGTCGAGGAGTTCCGCCTCCGGCGTGCCCTCCTCCGCGAACAGCACCTCCCGCAACGGCCGTTCCAGCTCCGCGTCGAGCTGTGCCAGTACGGCGTCCAGCGCCTCGGCGAACACAGGGAAGGCTGCGTACAGTTCGCGCCCCGTCCCGGCCCGCTGCGACCCCTGCCCCGGGAACAGGACGGCGAGTGAGCGCTGCGCCGCACGACCGCGCGCCACCTCGACGGGCTGTTCGCCCTCGACGCCCGCGAGGAGCACGGCCCGGTGCTCGAACACCGACCGCCCCGACGCCAGGGAGAAGCCCACATCCAGGGCGGTGGCGTCGGTCAGTGCCGACACCCCTGCGAGCTGCGCCTCCAGGGCGCCCTTCGTCTTGCCGGCGACGGGCCACGGCACGACCGTCGGGTGGGCCGTCGGCGCGGCGGGCCGCTCCGGCTCCTCGGGTTCGGGGGCCTGCTCGACGACGAGGTGGGCGTTGGTGCCGCTGATGCCGAAGGAGGACACGGCGGCGCGGCGCGGCCGGCCGGTCTCCGGCCAGGGGGTGCGTTCGGTGAGGAGGCGGACGTTGCCCGCGGTCCAGTCGACGTGCGTGGAGGGCGCGTCGACGTGGAGGGTCTTGGGCAGGACGCCGTGGCGGATGGCCAGGACGGTCTTGATGACGCCGGCGACACCGGCGGCGGCCTGGGAGTGGCCGATGTTGGACTTCACCGAGCCGAGCAGCAGCGGCCGGTCGGCGGGCCGGTCCTGGCCGTAGGTGGCCAGCAGCGCCTGCGCCTCGATCGGGTCGCCGAGGGGCGTGCCGGTGCCGTGGGCCTCGACGGCGTCCACGTCGGCGGGTGAGAGTCCGGCGCCGGCGAGAGCCTGCCGGATGACGCGCTGCTGCGAGGGCCCGTTGGGGGCGGTGAGCCCGTTGGAGGCGCCGTCCTGGTTGACGGCGGAGCCGCGCACCACGGCGAGGATCTGGTGCCCGTTGCGGCGGGCGTCGGAGAGCCGTTCCAGGACGAGGACGCCGGCGCCCTCGGACCAGCCGGTGCCGTCGGCGGAGTCGGCGAACGCCTTGCAGCGGCCGCTGGTGGAGATGCCGCCCTGGCGGGTGAACCCGGAGAAGCCCATGGGGGTGGACATGACGGTGACGCCGCCCGCGAGGGCGAGGCCGCACTCGCCCTGGCGCAGGGACTGGGCGGCCAGGTGGATGGCGACCAGGGAGGAGGAGCAGGCGGTGTCCACGGTGACCGCCGGGCCGGCGAGGTCGAAGGCGTAGGCGACGCGACCGGAGACGACACTGGCGGTGAGGCCGGTGGTGGCGTGGCCCTCGGCGTCCTCGCGGGAGTTCATCACGACGCCGACGTAGTCGACGCCGGCGGTGCCGACGAACACGCCGGTGCGGGAGCCGCGCAGGGACACCGGGTCGAGGCCGGCGCGTTCCACGGCTTCCCAGGTGGTCTCCAGCAGGAGCCGTTGCTGCGGGTCCATGGCGACGGCCTCGCGCGGCGAGATGCCGAAGAAGCCGGCGTCGAAGGCGGCGGCGTCGACGAAGCCGCCTTCGGCGGCGGCGCTGCTGCCGGCGCCCTCGCCGCCGAGGGCGGCGAGGTCCCAGCCCCGGTCGGTGGGGAACGGGGCGATGCCGTCGCGGCCCTCGTCGAGCAGCCGCCAGAAGTCCTCCGGGGAGGCGACCTCGCCGGGCAGCCGGCAGGCCATGCCCACGATGGCGATCGGCTCGTGCCGGCTCGCCTCGGCCTCCTCCAGCCGCCGACGGGTCTTGTGCAGGTCGGCCGTGACCCACTTCAGGTAGTCGACGAGCTTTTTGTCATCGGGCATGACGGGAAACCCTTCCTGTGGTGAATCGGCTCGTCTCAGTGGTCGCCCATGCGGCCGAGCTCGTTGTCGATGAAGGCGAACACCTCGTCGGCGCTGGCCGATTCGAAGGCGTCGTCCACGGGGGTGCCGGTCGACTCCGGTGCGCTGCCGCGCACCTTGTCCAGCATCTGGCCGAGCCGCAGGGCGAGTCCCGCGCGGGTGATCTCGTCGTGCTCGCCCGCCGCCGCGAACAGCGTTTCCAGGCGGTCGAGTTCGGCGAGCAGCGAGGGGCCCTGCGGGCTCTCGTCGCCGGGGGCCAGTTCGGAGACGAAGTGTTCGGCGAGTGCCGTGGGGGTCGGGTAGTCGAAGACCAGGGTGGCCGGCAGGCGCAGCCCGGTCGCCGTGGAGAGGTGGTTGCGCAGTTCCAGGGCGGTCAGCGAGTCGAAGCCGAGCTCCCGGAACTCCTGGGTGACGTCGACGGCCTTCGGCGTGGCGTGGCCGAGGACCCGGGCGGCCTGTTCGCGGACCAGGTCGGTGACGTACCGGACGCGTTCGTCGGCGCGGAGTTCGCCGAGCCTGGCGCCGAGGGCGGCGGCCGTTCCGGCCGCGTCGGTGGCGGCGGCGGTGCGGCGGCTGCTCCTGACCATGCCGCGGAAGAGCGGCGGCAGGTCCTCGGGGGCGGCGCCGCGCATGGCGCCGGGGGCGAGGCCGACCAGGACCAGGAACGACTCGTCGGAGCCGCGTGCGATGTCGAAGAGGCCGAAGCCCTGGTCGACGGAGAGCGGCGGGAGGCCGCCGGACTGCATGCGGCGCATGTCGGTGTCGGAGAGGGTGCTGGTCATGCCGCCGTCGTGGGACCAGGGGCCCCAGGCGAGCGAGGTGCCGGCCAGGCCCTGGGAGCGGCGGTGCGCGGTCAGGGCGTCGAGGAAGGAGTTGGCGGCGGCGTAGTTGCCCTGGCCGGGGCTGCCCATGACACCGGCGATGGACGAGAACGGCAGGAACGCCGCCAGGTCCAGGTCCCGGGTGAGTTCGTGCAGGTGCCAGGCGGCGTCGACCTTCGGCCGCAGGACGGTGGCGAGCCGTTCGGGGGTGAGTGAGGCGACGACGCCGTCGTCGAGGACGCCGGCCGTGTGGACGACCGCGGTCAGCGGGTGTGCGGCGGGGACCGTGGCGAGGAGGGCGGCGGTGGCGTCGCGGTCTGCGGTGTCGCAGGCCGCGACGGTCACCTCGGCGCCCAGTGCGCGCAGTTCGGCGGCGAGTTCGGCGGCGCCGGGCGCCTCCGGACCGCGCCGGCTCGTCAGCAGCAGGTGCCGCATGCCCGAGGCCGCGAGGCGGCGGGCGAGGTGTCCGCCGAGCGCGCCGGTGCCGCCGGTGATCAGGACGGTGCCGTCGGGGTTCCAGCGCGGCGGCATCGTCAGCACGATCTTGCCCACGTGCTGGGCCCGGCTCATGAACCGGAACGCCTCACGCGCCCGCCGCACGTCCCACACCGTCAGCGGGAGGGGCCGCAGGGCGCCCTCGGCGAACAGGTCGAGGAGTTCGCCGAGGAGGGCGCGGTTGCGCTCGGGTCCGGCCTCACCCAGGTCGAACGCCCGGTAGGTCACCCGGTCGATCGCCCGCGGGTCCCGGATGTCGGTCTTGCCCATCTCCAGGAACCGGCCACCGTCGGCGGTCAGCCGCAGCGACGCGTCCACGAACTCACCGGCCAGGGCGTTCAGTACGACATCCACGCCCCGGCCGCCGGTCACCGCCCGGAACTTCTCCTCGAAGCCCAGATCACGCGACGACGCGATGTGATCCTCGTCCAGCCCCGAATCCGCCGGGCACGGTGCCGAACACCCGGTCGCCGGGCCGCAGTCCGGTGACGGCGGAGCCGACGGCCGTGACCGTGCCGGCGGCCTCGGTGCCCATCGGGCCGGACTCGCCGGGATACATGCCGAGGGCGTTGAGGACGTCGCGGAAGTTCAGGCCGGTCGCGTCGACGTCGATCCTGACCTGGTGGTCGTCGAGCGGCCGCAGCACCTCCGGGCAGGGGGCGAGGACGAGGTTGTCCAGGGTGCCCTTGCCGGTGGTGTCGAGCCGCCACGGCACGCCGACGGGCGGGAGCAGTCCGGCGCCGGTGGCGAGGCGGTCCAGCCGGCCGACGCGGACGGTGCCCCCGCGCACGGCGAACTGGGCGTCGCCGGTGGCGAGCAGGGCCGGCAGATCCGGCAGCAGTGCCTGGACGTCGTCCTGTCCGTCGAGGTCGACGAGGACGAACCGGTCGGGGTTCTCGGACTGGGCCGAGCGCACCAGACCCCAGGCGGCGCCCGCGGCGAGGTCCCGTACGGTCTCGCCGTCGGCGGCGGCCACCGCGTTCCGGGTGACGAAGACCAGGCGGGTGCGGTCGAACCGGTCGTGGTCCAGCCACTGGCGTACGAGTTCCAGGGTGCGGGTCGTCAGCGCGTGGACGGCGCCGGGCACGTCCGTACCGGGTGCGGTCGGGTCGCCGCCCGCGTCCGTGCCGTCCGCGGCGGTGTACTCCCCCTGGAGCGGGACGAGGACGTAGTCGGGGGCGTCGGCCGGGTCGGTGAGGTCGGCGAGGGACGGCAGTGCGGTGCCGGTGCCGAAGACGTCGGCGCCCAGGGTGACGGCCCGCAGCCCCTCGGTGGGCTTGACCTCGGGGGCGGTGACCCAGTCGAGGCGGAACACCGGTTCCTGGCCGCCGGTGGCGACCGGGGCGCGCGGCACGCTCGGGGCGCGCAGCACCAGCGCCTCGGCGGACAGCACGGGCTCGCCCTCGGCGTCGACCGCGGTGAGCGTGACCGACTCGTCGCCGAGCCGGGTGATGCGGGCCCGCAGGGTGGTGGCGCCGCCCGCGTGCAGCGAGACGCCGTTCCAGATGTACGGCAGCAGCGGGTTGTCCTCGCTGCCGACGCCGAGGTAGCCGTTGGCGTGCTGGACGGCGTCGAGCAGGGCCGGGTGGATGCCGAAGTACTGGGCGTCCCCGGCGATCTCCTCGGGCAGGGCGACCTCGACGAAGGCCTCCTGTCCGCGGATCCACACCTTGCGCATCCCCTGGAAGCAGGGGCCGTACTCGGTGCGTTCGTAGGTGCCGTCGACCGGCATCGGCCGCGCGTCCGCCGGGGGCCAGACGGGGACGTCGAACGGGGCGGTGTGCTCCGCGGCGGCGAGGGATCCGGTGGCGTGCCGGGTCCAGGGGGCGTCGACGGCGTCGGACGGGCGGGAGTAGAACGCGATGGTGCGGGTCCCCTCCTCGTCCGGGGCGCCGAGGACGACCTGGAGGGCGGTGGGCACCTTCTCGTCGAGCACCATCGGGGCGGACAGGACGAGTTCCTGGACCCGGCCGCAGCCGACCTGGTCGGCGGCGCGGACGGCCATCTCCAGGTAGGCGGTGCCGGGCAGGACGACCGTGCCGCCGACCTTGTGGTCGAGCAGCCAGGGGTGGACCGTCAGGGAGATCTGGCTGGTGAACAGCGCGCCCTCGGAGTCGGCCAGCGGCACGGCGGCGCCGAGCAGCGGGTGGTCCGCGGAGACCAGGCCGGCGGAGCTGACGTCGCCGGTCAGGGCGGCCGGGCGGGGCCAGAACCGCTCGCGCTGGAAGGGGTAGGTCGGCAGTTCGGTGCGGCGCGCCCCGGTGCCCTCGAACCAGGCCGCCCAGTCGCGCGTACGCCGTCGGCGTAGCGGACGGTGCCGCGGACGTGGCGCACCCAGTACTCGGGCGAGCACAGCAGCTCGGGGCCGGCGATCTCGCCGGTCACGTTGGAGACGACGGGGATACGCGGCTCCGCGTACGTCAACCCCTCCGCGACCTCGCGGAAGGCGTCGAGCATCGGCTCCATCAGCGGCGAGTGGAAGGCGTGACTGACCGACAGGCGCTGCGTCTTGCGGCCCTGTGCGGCGAACTCCTCGGCCAGCGCCAGGACTTCCTTCTCCTCACCCGCGACGACGACCGCGTCCGGACCGTTCACCGCCGCCAGGGCGATGCCGTCCGTCAAGCGCGGGGTGATCTCCTCCTCCGTCGCCTGGACGGCCACCATCGCACCACCGGACGGCAGTTCCTGCATCAGCCGGGCGCGGGCCGCGACCAGCGTGCAGGCGTCCTCCAGCGACAGCACCCCGGCCACGTGCGCGGCCGTGATCTCACCGACGGAGTGACCCGCCACGAACTCCGGCCGTACGCCCCACGACTCCACCAGCCGGAACAGGGCCACCTCGACGGCGAACAGCGCGGGCTGCGTGAACCCGGTGGTATCGAGGAGTTCCGCCTCCGGCGTGCCCTCCTCCGCGAACAGCACGGTGCGCAAGGGGACTTCGCCGCCGGTGTCCAGGCGGGCCAGTACGGCGTCCAGGGCCTCGGCGAACACCGGGAAGGCGGCGTACAGTCCACGCCCCATGCCGGCCCGCTGGGAACCCTGGCCGGAGAACAGGACGGCGGTGGTGCGGTACGCGGCGCGGCCCCGCGCCACCTCGAGGGGGTCCCCGCCGGGTGAGGCGAGGAGGACCGCGCGGTGGTCGAGCAGGGCGCGGCCGGTGGCCAGGGAGTGGCCCACGTCCAGCGGGGACCTGCCGGTCAGGGCGGCGATGCGGGTCACCTGGGCGTCCAGGGCCTCCTCGGACTTCGCGGAGACGGGCCACGGGACGACCGTCGGGCGGGCCGCCGTACCGGCCGGCGCGGGGGCCGCCTCGGGTTCGGGTGCCTGCTCGATGATGGTGTGGGCGTTGGTGCCGCTGATGCCGAAGGACGAGATGCCCGCGCGCCACGGCCTGCCGGTCTCCGGCCACGCGGTCGGCTCGGTGAGCAGGCGCACCGCGCCCGCCTCCCAGTCGACGTGCGTGGAGGGCCGGTCGACGTGGAGGGTCTTCGGCAGGACGGCGTGCCGCATCGCCAGGACGGTCTTGATGATGCCGGCGACACCGGCGGCGGCCTGGGTGTGGCCGATGTTCGACTTCAGCGAGCCGAGGAGCAGCGGGCGCTCCGGGTCGCGGTCCTGGCCGTAGGTGGCCAGCAGTGCCTGCGCCTCGATGGGGTCGCCGAGGGGGGTGCCGGTGCCGTGGCCCTCGACGGCGTCGATGTCGGCGGGGGTGAGCCCGGCGCTCGCCAGGGCCTGCCGGATGACGCGCTGCTGCGAGGGGCCGTTGGGGGCGGTGAGCCCGTTGGAGGCACCGTCCTGGTTGATGGCCGAGCCACGGACCACCGCGAGCACCTCGTGCCCGTTGCGGCGGGCGTCCGAGAGGCGCTCCACCACGAGCAGGCCGACGCCCTCGGACCAGCCGGTGCCGTCGGCGGCGTCCGCGTACGCCTTGCAGTGGCCGTCGGGGGCGAGGCCGTTCTGCAGGGTGAAGCCGGAGAAGCCGGACGGGGTGCTCATGAGGGTGACGCCGCCCGCGACGGCGAGGTCGCACTCGCCGGCCCGCAGCGCCTGGAGCGCCCAGTGCAGGGCGACCAGGGAGGAGGAGCAGGCGGTGTCGACGGTGACCGCCGGGCCCTCCAGGCCGAAGGTGTAGGCGAGCCGGCCGGAGACGACGCTGGCGGCGAGGCCGGTGCCGGCGTGGCCCTCCAGGTCCTCGCGGGAGTTCATGACGAGGGTGGAGTAGTCCTGGCCGTTGGTGCCGACGAACACGCCGGTGCGGCTGCCGCGCAGCCCGTCGGCGTCGATGCCGGCGCGTTCGAACGCCTCCCAGGTGGTCTCCAGGAGCAGGCGCTGCTGGGGGTCCATGGCGATGGCCTCGCGGGGGGAGATCCCGAAGAAGCCGGCGTCGAACTCGGCGGCCCCTTCGACGAATCCGCCCCGGAGGGTGGCGCTGCGGCCGCGGCCGTCCGCGCCGCCGGTCGCCAGGGTGGCGAGGTCCCAGCCCCGGTCCTCGGGGAAGGCCTCGATGCCGTCGCGGCCCTCGCTGAGCATCCGCCACAGGTCCTCGGGGGAGCGCACGCCGCCGGGGAGGCGGCAGGCCATGCCGACGATGACGATCGGGTCGTCGGACAGTCCGGCGGCGTTCACCCGGTCGAGGCCGGAGTCGGTGTCCTGTTCGCCGAGGAGTTCGGCGACCAGGTGCTCGGCCAGGGCCCGCGCGGTCGGGAAGTCGTAGACCGTGGTGGCGGGCAGGCGCAGCCCGGTGGCGAGGGCGAGCCGGTCGGGCAGTTCGATCGCGGTCAGCGAGTCGAAGCCCAGGTCGCGGAAGTTGCGGTCGGGGGCGACGGCCTCCGGTCCCGGGTGGCCGAGGACGGCGGCGGCGTGCGTGCGGACCAGGTCGCCGAGGAGCGCGGTGCGGTCGGCGGCGGGCAGGTCCCGCAGCCGGGCGGTGAGCCCGGATGCGGCCGTCTCGGTCTGCTGCCGCGCGGCGGCCGCGTCGGCCAGCGCCTGCCGGGCGTCCGGCAGGTCGCGCAGCAGGGCGCTGCCGCGGATGCCGATGAGGGTGTCCAGGACCTGCGGCTGGCGCGGGTCGAAGACCACGGGCGCCGGCTCCGGCCGGGTCACGGCCTGCCGCAGGGCGGCGAGCGCGAGGTCCGGGTGCACGGCCGGGTGACCGGCGGTGCGGGCCGGGCGTGCGGTGGTGCCGGTGTCCGTGGAGCTGGTGTCCGTGGTGCCGGTGGCGTCCGTGGTGCCGGTGGTGTTCGCGCCGGGTTCCTCGTCGGTCCAGGCGCCCCAGGCGATGGAGGTCGCGGGCAGGCCCTCGCCGCGGCGGCGCCGGGCGAGCGCGTCGAGGACGGCGGTGGCGGCGGCGAGGCCCGCGCGCCCCGCGGTGCCGACCGTGCCGGCCAGCGAGGAGCAGAGCACGAACGCCGTCAGGTCCAGGTCCCGGGTCAGTTCGTCGAGGTGGAGGGCGGGGGCGGTGCGGGCACGGTGCAGCGCGGCGAACCGCTCCGGCGTGAGGTCGTCGAGCACGCCGTCGTCGACGATGCCGGCGGCGTGCACCACACCGGTCAGGGGAGTGTCCTCGGGGATGCCGGCGAGGACGGCGGCGAGGGCGTCGCGGTCGGCGGCGTCGCAGGCGACGACCGTCACCTCGGCGCCCAGCTCCCGCAGCTCGTCGGCGAGTTCGGTGGCGCCGGGCGCCTCCGGGCCGCGCCGGCTGACCAGTACCAGGCGCGCGGTTCCGGCGGCGGCGAGCCAGCGCGCCACGTGGGCGCCACGGCCCCCGGTGCCCCCGGTGACCAGGACGGTGCCGCTGGGCTCCCAGCCGGCGTCGGGCGCGGTCTCCGGCGCGGGCACGAGCCGGCGGCCGAAGACGGCCGAGTCGCGCACGGCCACCTGGTCCTCGCCGTCGTGTCCGGCGAGGACGGCGGCGAACCGCCTGGCGGCGCGGTCGTCCAGGGCGGTGGGCAGGTCGATCAGCCCGCCCCACCGCACGGGGAGTTCCAGTGCCGCGACCCTGCCGAGTCCCCACACCGCCGCCTGGCCGGGGGCGGTGAGCCGCTCCGTTCCGGCGACGGCGACGGCGCCGCGCGTCACGCACCACAGGGGCGCGGTGATCCCGGCGTCCGGCAGGGCCTGGAGCAGCACCGCCGTCGAGGCGGCGGAGGCCCCGGCGGTGTCGGTGAGGGCGAGCAGGGACAGCACTCCGGTGAGGGCGGTGCCCTCGGAGAGCAGGCCGCGCAGCCTTCCGGTGAGCGCGTCGCGGTCGTCGGTGCCGACGGTGAGCGGCACGACGTCGGTGCCGACGGCCGCCAGGACGGCGGCCACCCACGGGTCGTCGGCGAGCGCCTCGGGGACGACGGCCAGCCAGGTGCCGGCGGCGGTGGGCGCGGAGGAGGGCAGCGACAGCGGCTTCCACGCCTCGTGGTGCCTGACGCCGTCGACCATCGCCTGGTCGCGCTGTCGGCGCCGCCAGGTGGACAGGGCGGGCAGGACCGCGCCCAGCGCGTCGGTGTCGACCTCGAGATCGGCGGCGAGCGTGGTCAGGTCCTCGCCCTCCACGGCCGTCCAGAACGCCGTGTCCAGGGGGTCCGGCCCGGTTCCGCCCGCCGTGGGGCGCCGGGCGTCGGGCCAGTGACGGGACCGCTGGAAGGCGTAGGTCGGCAGTTCGGTGCGGTGGGCGCCGGTGTCGTCGAAGCAGGGCCGCCAGTCGACGCGTACCCCGGACACGTGGAGCCGGGCCAGCGCGGTGAGCAGCGTGCTCTCCTCGGGCCGGTCGCCCCGCAGGGCGGGCACGGCGACCGTGTCGGCGCCGGTGTCGAGGCAGCGGCGGGTGAGCGCGGTCAGTACGCCGTCGGGGCCGGCCTCGAGGAAGGCGTTCGCCCCGGCGTCGGCGAGGGCGCGTACGCCGTCGGCGTAGCGGACGGTGCCGCGGACGTGGCGCACCCAGTACTCGGCGGAGCACAGCAGCTCGGGGCCGGCGATCTCGCCGGTCACGTTGGAGACGACCGGGATGCGCGGCTCCGCGTACGTCAGCGTCTCCGCGACGGCGCGGAAATCCGCCAGCATCGGCTCCATCAATGGCGAGTGGAAGGCGTGACTGACCGACAGGCGCCGCGTCTTGCGGCCCTGCGCGGCGAACTCCTCCGCCAGCGCGACGACTTCGGCCTCGGCACCGGACACGACGACGGACTCGGGTCCGTTGACCGCGGCCAGGGCGGTCCCGTCCGTGAGGCGCGGGGTGATCTCCTCCTCGGTGGCCTCGATCGCCATCATGGCGCCGCCCGACGGCAGTTCCGCCATCAGCCGGGCGCGGGCCGCGACCAGCGTGCACGCGTCCTCCAGCGACAGCACCCCGGCGATGTGCGCGGCCGTGATCTCACCGACGGAGTGCCCGGCCACGAACTCCGGCCGCACACCCCAGCTTTCGACCAGCCGGTACAGGGCCACCTCGACCGCGAACAGCGCGGGCTGGGTGTAGCCGGTGGTGTCGAGGAGCTCCGCCTCCGGCGTGCCCTCCTCCGCGAACAGCACCTCCCGCAACGGACGCTCCAGCTCGGCATCGAGCCGGGCCAGTACGGCGTCCAGCGCCTCGGCGAACACTGGGAACCGGGCGTACAGCTCACGCCCCATCCCCGCACGCTGCGACCCCTGCCCCGAGAACAGCACCGCCAGCGACCGCTCGACGGCACGCCCGCGCGCCACCTCCACGGGGGCACCGCCCTCCGCGTCGGCGAGCAGCACCGCCCGGTACTCGAACACCGACCGCCCGGAGGCCAGCGAGAAACCGACGTCCAGCGCGGACGCGGTGTCGGGGTCGAGGGAGGTGATCCGCTCCAGTTGGCCTTCCAGGGCCTCCTCGGACTTGGCCGACACCGGCCACGGCACGGTCTCGGGAACGCGCCCGGGTTCCCCGGCCGGCGTGACCGGCTCGGTCTCCGGGGCCTGTTCGATGATGGTGTGCGCGTTGGTGCCGCTGATGCCGAAGGACGACACACCGGCACGGCGCGGACGTCCGGTCTCCGGCCAGTCGACGGTCTCGGTGAGCAGGCGCACCTCGCCCTCGGTCCAGTCCACGTGGGTCGACGGGGCGTCGATGTGCAGGGACTTGGGCAGCAGGCCGTGGCGGAGCGCCATGACGGTCTTGATGACGCCGGCGACACCGGCGGCGGCCTGGGCGTGTCCGATGTTCGACTTGATGGAGCCGAGCAGCAGCGGCCGGTCGGCGGGGCGGTCCTGGCCGTAGGTGGCCAGCAGGGCCTGTGCCTCGATGGGGTCGCCGAGGGTCGTGCCGGTGCCGTGGGCCTCGACGGCGTCCACGTCGGCGGCCGAGAGGCCGGCACTCGCCAGGGCCTGGCGGATGACGCGCTGCTGGGAGGGCCCGTTGGGCGCGGTGAGGCCGTTGGAGGCGCCGTCCTGGTTGACGGCGGAGCCGCGGATCATGGCGAGGACGGGGTGGCCGTTGCGGCGGGCGTCCGAGAGGCGCTCGACGACGAGCATGCCGACGCCCTCGGACCAGCCGGTGCCGTCGGCCGCGTCCGCGAAGGCCTTGCAGCGGCCGTCGGGGGCGAGGCCGCCCTGCCGGGTGAAGCCGGCGTAGCCCATGGCGGTCGACATCACGGTGACACCGCCCGCGAGGGCGAGGGAGCACTCGCCGGAGCGCAGCGCGTGGGCCGCCCAGTGCAGGGCCACCAGGGAGGAGGAGCAGGCGGTGTCGATGGTGACCGCGGGGCCCTCCAGGCCGAAGGTGTAGGAGAGACGGCCGGAGATGACGCTGGTGGCGAGGCCGGTCGGGGCGTGGCCCTCGGCGTCCTCGCTGGAGTTCATGACGAGGGTGGTGTAGTCCTGGCCGCTGGTGCCGACGAAGACACCGGTCTGGCTGCCGCGCACGGTCGCCGGGTCGATGCCGGCGCGTTCGAACGCCTCCCAGGTGGTCTCCAGGAGCAGGCGCTGCTGCGGGTCCATGGCGAGGGCCTCGCGCGGGGAGATCCCGAAGAAGCCGGCGTCGAAGTCGGCGACGTCGTGGAGGAACCCGCCCTCGGAGGTGGCGCTGCGGCCGTGGCCGCCCTGTCCGCCGCGCATGAGGGTGTCCAGGTCCCAGCCGCGGTCGGTCGGGAAGGCGGAGATGCCCTCGCGGCCCTCGACGACGAGCCGCCACAGTTCCTCGGGCGAGCTGACGCCGCCGGGCATCCGGCAGGCCATGCCGACGATGACGATCGGGTCGTCGGCCGTCGCGGGCAGGACGGTGCCGGCGGCCGCGGGTGTGTCGGCGGTCCGTTCCTCCTCGAGGAGCGCGGCCACCAGGTGCCCGGCGAGCACGGTGGGCGTCGGGTAGTCGAAGACGAGGGTCGCGGGGAGGCGCAGGCCGGTGGCGGTGGTGAGGCGGTTGCGCAGTTCGACGGCGGTGAGCGAGTCGAAGCCGAGGTCGTGGAAGTCGCGGTCGGCCTCGACGGCCTTGGGCGAGGAGTGGCCGAGCACGGCGGCGGCCTCGCCGCGCACCAGGTCGAGCAGGACGCGGACGCGTTCCTCCTCCCGCGTCTCCAGGAGTCGGCGGACGAGGTCGGCGGCGACCCGGGCCCCGCCGACGGCGGTGGCGGCGGCGCGCCGGGTGCCGCGCACCAGGTTGCGCAGCAGCGGCGGCACCTGGCCGGGCATGCGGGTGGCGAGCGCGTCCAGGAAGACGTTGGCCGCCGCGTAGTTGCCCTGACCGGCGCTGCCCATCACACCGGACACCGACGAGAACATGACGAACGCGGCCAGGCCCAGATCCCGGGTCAGCTCGTGCAGGTGCCAGGCGGCGTCGACCTTCGGCCGCAGCACCTTCGAGACCCGCTCCGCCGACAGGGACGTCACCACACCGTCGTCGAGGACACCGGCCGTGTGGACGACCGCGGTGAGCGGGTGTGCGGCGGGGACCGTGGCGAGGAGGGCGGCGGTGGCGTCGCGGTCTGCGGTGTCGCAGGCCGCGACGGTCACCTCGGCGCCCAGTTCGCGCAGTTCGGCGGCGAGTTCGGCGGCGCCGGGCGCCTCCGGACCGCGTCGGCTCGTCAGCAGCAGGTGCCGCATGCCGGAGGCCGCGAGGCGGCGGGCGAGGTGTCCGCCGAGCGCGCCGGTGCCGCCGGTGATGAGGACGGTGCCCTCGGGGTTCCAGCGCGGCGGCATCGTCAGTACGATCTTGCCCACGTGCTCTCCGCGCCCAGATGCCGGGCCAGCTGCACCGCAGCCATGCCCACACCACCCGCACCCGCGTGCACCAGCACCGACTCCCCCGCCCGCAGACCCGCCAGCTCGGTCAGGCCGTAGTAGGCGGTCAGGAACACCAGCGGTATCGACGCCGCCTGCTCGTCCGTCCACCCGTCGGGGACGTGGACCAGGAACCGCTCGTCGATGAGGACGTCGGTGCCCAGGCCGCCGGGCACCATGCCCATCACCCGGTCGCCCGGCGCGAAGTCGGTCGCCTCGGGCCCGGTGGCGGTGACGACACCGACCGCCTCGGCTCCGAGCTGTCCCGCTTCCCCCGGGTACATGCCGAGCGCGTTGAGCACGTCGCGGAAGTTCAGCCCGGCCGCCCGCACGTCGAGCCGCACCTGCCGGCCCTCCGGAGCGTCCAGCGCCTCCGGGCACGGAACGAGCGTGAGGGCGTCCAGGTCGCCCTTGCCGGTGCTGTCCAGCCGCCAGGGGCCGTGGGCCGGGGGCAGCAGTCCGGCACCGGTGACCACCCGGTCGAGGCGCCCGACGAGCACCTCCCCGTCCCGTACGACGAACTGGGCGTCGCCGCCCGCCAGGAGCTCCGGCAGCAGCGGCAGCACGGTCTCGACGCGGCTGTCCGCGTCGAGGTCGACGAGGGCGAAGCGGGTGGGGTTCTCGGAGTGCGCGGCGCGCAGCAGACCCCAGACGGCCGCGGCCGCCAGGTCCTCGACCCGGTCGCCGTGCCCGGAGCACATCGCGCCCCGGGTGACGAACACCAGTCGGGCCGTCTCGAAGCGGTCCTGCCGCAGCCACTCCTGCACCAGGTCCAGGGCGTGCGCGAGCAGCGTGTGCGTGGCCTGTGGCACGTCCTCGCCGTGGCCGTCGCCGGAGACGGGGACGCACACCAGGGTCTCGGTGCCGGTGAGACCGGCCAGGGCGGCCGCGGCGGCCTGGGTGCCGAGCGCGGGCAGGACGGCGTGGCGGACCGAGGGGTCGGCGGCGGTCTCGGGAGCGGCGGTCCACTCCAGGCGGAGCAGCGAGTCCAGTTCGGTGCGGCGGGCGGCGGGCACCTGCGTCCCGGCGGGGACGCGCAGCACCAGCGACTCGGCGGACAGGACGGGCGCGCCCTCGACGTCCACGGCGGCGATCGAGACCGAGTCCTCACCCGTGCGGGCGACCCGGAAGCGGACCACGGAGGCGCCGCCCGCGTGCAGCGACACCCCTCCCCACAGGAACGGCAGCAGCTTGTGCTCGTCGTCCAGGCCGGCGAAGCCGACGGACTGCACGGCCGCGTCCAGCAGGGCCGGGTGCATGCCGTAGTAACCGGCGTCGTCCGCCTCCGCCGGGAGCGCGGCCTCGACGAACGCCTCCTCACCGCGCTTCCACACGGCGCGGATGGTGCGGAAGACGGGTCCGTACTCGGTGCGGTCGTAGAAGCCTTCCAGGTCGGCGGCGACCGCGTTCCGCGGGGGCCAGACGCTCGCGTCGAAGCCGGCGGTCCGTGCGTCGGTGCCGAGCACGCCGGCCGCGTGCTCCGTCCAGGTCGCCTCCGGCGCGTCGGCGGCCCGCGAGTACAGGCTCACCTTGCGGGCGCCGGACTCGTCGGGCGCCCCGACCCACACCTGGACGACGACGGCCCCGTCCTCGGGCAGCAGCAGCGGTGTGGCGAGGGTGAACTCCTCGACGCACGCGCAGCCGACCTCGTCGCCGGCGCGCACGGCCAGTTCCAGGAAGCCGGTGGCCGGGAAGAGGACCATGCCGCCGCCGACGGTGTGGTCCGCGAGCCAGGGGTGCGTGGTGAGCGACAGGCGCCCGGTGAACAGCACGCCCTCGGAGGCGGCGAGCGCCGTGGCGGCGCCCAGCAGCGGGTGTTCGGCGGGGCGGAGCCCCGCTCCCGTGACATCACCGGTGTGGGCCGCCGGGCGGGGCCAGTACCGCTCGTGGTGGAAGGCGTACGTCGGCAGCGCCACCCGGCGCGCACCCGTCCCCTCGAAGCACGGCGCCCAGTCGATGTCGACGCCGGTGACGTGGAGCCGGGCCAGCGCGGTGAGCAGCGCGCTCTCCTCGGGCCGGTCCCCGCGCAGGGCGGGCACCGACACGACGTCCTGGCCGCCGTCCAGCACCCGCGCGGCCATCCCGGTCAGGACACCGTCGGGGCCCAGCTCCAGGAACGCGTTCACACCGGCATCGGACAACGCCCGTACACCGTCGGCGAACCGCACCGTGCCGCGGACGTGGCGCACCCAGTACTCCGCCGAACACAGCAGCTCCCGGTCCGCGACCTCGCCGGTCACGTTCGAGACGACCGGAATCACCGGCTCGGCATAGCTCAGCCCCTCCGCGACGGCACGGAACTCCGCCAGCATCGGCTCCATCAGCGGCGAGTGGAAGGCGTGGCTCACCGACAGGCGCCGCGTCCTGCGCCCCTGGTCGGCGAACCCGGCGGCGAGGGCGAGGACTTCCGACTCGTCGCCGGCGACGACCACGGCGTCCGGGCCGTTGACCGCGGCCACCGACACACCGGCGGTCAGCTCGCGGATGACCTCCTCCTCGGTGGCCTGGACCGCCACCATCACACCACCGGACGGCAGTTCCTGCATCAGCCGGGCACGCGCCGCGACCAGCGCGCACGCGTCCTCCAGCGACAGCACCCCGGCGATGTGCGCGGCCGTGATCTCACCGACCGAGTGACCCGCCACGTGGTCGGGCCGTACGCCCCAGGACTCGACGAGCCGGTACAGGGCCACCTCGACGGCGAACAGTGCGGGCTGGGTGAACCCGGTCGTATCCAGGAGCTCCGCCTCGGGCGTGCCCTCCTCGGCGAACAGCACCTCCCGCAGCGGCCGTTCCAGCTCGGCATCGAACCGGGCCAGTACGGCGTCCAGCGCCTCCGCGAACACCGGGAACCGGGCGTACAGTTCACGCCCCATCCCCGCACGCTGCGAACCCTGACCCGAGAACAGCACCGCCAACGACCGCTCCACCGCACGACCACGCGCCACCTCGAACGGTGCCCCGCCCTCGGCGCCCGCGAGCAGCACCGCCCGGTGCTCGAACACCGACCGTCCGGAGGCCAGCGAGTAACCCACGTCCAGGACGGACCCGGTGTCGAAGGACGTCACCCGGTCGATCTGTCCCGGCAGTGCGTCCTCGGACCGCGCCGAGACGGGCCACGGCACCAGGACCGGCGAGACGGACGGCGCGGTGGCCGGCTCCGGTTCCGGCGCGGCCGGTTCGGGCTGTTCGAGGATGACGTGGGCGTTGGTGCCGCTGAGGCCGAAGGACGACACACCGGCACGCCACGGCCGGTCCGTGTCCGGCCACGCGGTCGGCTCGGTGAGGAGGCGTACCGCGCCCGCCTCCCAGTCGACGTGCGTGGAGGGCCGGTCGACGTGGAGGGTCCTGGGCAGTTCGCCGTGGCGCATGGCGAGCACCATCTTGATGACGCCGGCGACACCGGCGGCGGCCTGGGTGTGCCCGATGTTCGACTTGATGGAGCCGAGCAGCAGCGGGCGCTCCGGGTCGCGGTCGCGGCCGTAGGTGGCCAGCAGGGCCTGCGCCTCGATGGGGTCGCCGAGGGTCGTGCCCGTGCCGTGCGCCTCGACGGCGTCCACGTCGGCGGGGGTGAGCCCGGCGCTCGCCAGGGCCTGGCGGATGACGCGCTGCTGGGAGGGCCCGTTGGGGGCGGTCAGGCCGTTGGAGGCGCCGTCCTGGTTGATGGCCGAGCCGCGGACCACCGCGAGCACCTCGTGCCCGTTGCGGCGGGCGTCCGAGAGGCGCTCCAGGACGAGCAGGCCGACGCCCTCGGACCAGCCGGTGCCGTCGGCGGCGTCGGCGAACGCCTTGCACAGGCCGTCGCCGGCCAGGCCGCCCTGCCGGGTGAAGCCGGAGAAGTTCATGGGGGTCGACAGCACGGTGACGCCGCCCGCGAGGGCGAGGGAGCTCTCGCCGCTGCGCAGGGACTGGGCGGCGAGGTGCAGGGCGACCAGGGAGGAGGAGCAGGCGGTGTCGACGGTGAGCGCCGGGCCCTCCAGGCCGAGGGCGTAGGAGACCCTGCCGGAGATGACGCTGGTGGCGAGGCCGGTGCTGGCGTGGCCCTCGACGTCCTCGCGGGAGGTCATCACCAGGGTCGCGTAGTCCTGGCCGGTGGTGCCGACGAAGACGCCGGTCGCGCTGCCGCGCAGGCTCTGCGGGTCGATCCCGGCGCGTTCGAACGCCTCCCAGGACGTCTCGAGGAGCAGCCGCTGCTGCGGGTCCATGGCGAGGGCCTCGCGGGGCGAGATCCCGAAGAAGCCGGCGTCGAAGCCGCCCACGTCGTGCAGGAAGCCGCCGCGGCGGGTGGCGCTGACGCCCCGGTTGTCGTGGCCTCCGCCGAACAGGGCGTCCAGGTCCCAGCCGCGGTCGGTCGGGAACGCGGTGATGCGGTCCTCGCCGTCGGCGAGCATCCGCCACAGTTCGTCGGGGGTGGTGATGCCGCCGGGCATGCGGCAGGCCATGCCGACGATGACCACCGGGTCGTCGGCGACGTCGGCGGACACGAGGGGGGCGCCCGCGTCGCCGTGTTCGTCGAGGAGTTCGGCGACCAGGTGCTCGGCGAGGCCGTGCGGGGTCGGGTAGTCGAAGACGAGGGTGGCGGTCAGCCGCAGGCCGGTGGCGGTGGTGAGGCGGTTGCGCAGTTCGACGGCGGTGAGCGAGTCGAAGCCGAGTTCGCGGAACTCGCGGCCGGGTTCGATGGCCTTGGGCGAGGAGTGGCCGAGCACGGCGGCGGCCTCGGCCCGTACCAGTTCGACGAGGTGGCGGACGCGCTCGTCCTCGGGGAGGGCCAGCAGGCGGCGGGTCAGGTCGGCGGCGGTGCTCGCGCCGCCGACGGCGGTGGCGGCGGCGCGCCGGGTGCCGCGCACCAGGTTGCGCAGCAGCGGGGGCACCTGCGAGCGCGTCCAGGAAGACGTTGGCCGCCGCGTAGTTGCCCTGACCGGCGCTGCCCATCACACCGGACACCGACGAGAACATGACGAACGCGGCCAGGTCCAGGTCCCGGGTGAGTTCGTGCAGGTGCCAGGCGGCGTCGACCTTCGGCCGCAGCACCTTCGAGACGCGCTCCGCCGACAGGGACGTCACCACACCGTCGTCGAGGACACCGGCGGCGTGGACGACCGCGGTCAGCGGGTGCGCCGTGTCGATCCCGGCGAGCAGTGCCTCGGCCGCCTCGCGGTCGGCGATGTCGCAGGCGGTGATGTCGACGACCGCCCCGGCGGCCGTGAGTTCGTCCCGCAGCTCGGCGGCGCCCTCGGCGTCGATGCCCCGGCGGGACACCAGGAGGAGACGGCGCACGCCCCGCGCGGTCACCAGGTGGCGGGCCAGTTCCCGGCCCAGGCCTCCCGTGCCGCCGGTGATGAGGACGGTACCGTCGGGGTTCCAGCGCGGCGGCATCGTCAGCACGATCTTGCCGACATGCTGGGCCCGGCTCATGAACCGGAACGCCTCACGCGCCCGCCGCACGTCCCACACCGTCACCGGAAGAGGCCGCAACGCCCCCTCGGCGAACAGGCCCACCAGCTCCCGCAGCATCTCCCCCGTACGGTCGGGACCCGCCTCACCCAGGTCGAACGCCCGGTAGGTCACCCGGTCGATCGCCCGCGGGTCGCGGATGTCGGTCTTGCCCATCTCCAGGAACCGGCCACCGTCGGCGGTCAGCCGCAGCGACGCGTCCACGAACTCACCGGCCAGGGCGTTCAGCACCACGTCCACGCCCCGGCCGCCGGTCACCGCCCGGAACTTCTCTTCGAAGCCCAGATCACGCGACGACGCGATGTGATCCTCGTCCAGCCCCAGAGACCGCAGCGTGTCCCACTTGCCCTCGCTCGCGGTCGCGAACACCTCCGCGCCCAGATGCCGGGCCAGCTGCACCGCAGCCATGCCCACACCACCCGCACCCCGTCGGGAACGTGGACGAGGTAGCGCTCGTCGATGAGGACGGTGTCGGCCAGGCCGCCGGGGACCATGCCCATCACCCGGTCGCCGGCCCGCAGCCCGGTGACCTCGGGACCGGTCTCGGCGACGACGCCGACGGCCTCCGAGCCGAGGAGTCCGGCCTCACCCGGGTACATGCCGAGCGCGTTCATCACGTCGCGGAAGTTCAGCCCGGCCGCCCGCACGTCGAGCCGCACCTGCCGGCCCTCCGGCGCCTGGAGCGCCTCCGGGGAGGGGGCGAGGGTGAGGGCGTCGAGGGTGCCGCGGTCGTCGCTGTCGAGCCGCCAGGGCAGTCCGGCGGCCGGGAGCAGGCTCGCGCCGCTGGTCAGCCGGGCCAGCCGGGCGACGCGCACGGTGTCGTCGCGGACGACGAACTGGGTGTCTCCCCCGGCCAGCAGGGCGGGCAGCCGTCCCAGCAGTGTGCGGGCGGTGGCGCCCGTGGTGTCCGCGTCGAGGTCGAGCAGGGCGAAGCGGCCCGGGTTCTCGGCCTCGGCGCTGCGGATCAGGCCCCAGGCGGCGGCAGCGGCGAGGTCGCGCACCCGCTCGCCGGTGTCGGCGGCGACGGCGCCGCGCGTGACGAACACCAGCCGGGACGGTCCGGACGGGTTCAGCCCCAGCCACTCGCGTACCAGGTCGAGGGCGCGGGCGGCGAGGGTGTGGGCGGCGGCGGGCAGTTCGCCGCCGCCGTCGCCCAGCGGTACCAGGACCAGCTCGGGTCGCGGGGAGGCGGCCAGACTGTCGGAGAGGGCGGTGAGCGGGGTGCCCGGCAGTCCCGTGCCGCTGCCGAGGACGGCGCAGGGGACGTCCGTGTCGGCGCCGGTGTCGGGGGCGGGGGTCCACTGGAGGCGGAGCAGGCCGTCCTGTGCGCTGCCGCGCAGCGCGGGGGCCTGGATGGCGGAGGGGACGCGCAGGATCAACGACTCGGCGGAGAGCACGGGCGCGCCCTCGACGTCGACCGCGGCGATGGAGACGGAGTCCTCGCCGACCCGGGCGACGCGGACGCGGACCACGGAGGCGCCGCCCGCGTGCAGGGACACCCCGGACCAGGAGAACGGCAGCAGCTTCTTGCCGTCGCCGAGGCCGACGAAGCCGACGGACTGCACGGCCGCGTCGAGCAGGGCCGGGTGCATGCCGTAGTACTCGGCGTCGTCGACCTGGCTCGGCAGGGCGACCTCGACGAACGCCTCGTCGCCGCGCCGCCAGACGGCGCGCAGTCCCTGGAAGACGGGGCCGTACTCGGTGCGTTCGTAGAAGCCCTCGAGGTCGGCGGCGACGGCGCCGCGCGGGGGCCAGACGCTCGCGTCGAAGGGGGTGGTGCGCTCGCCGGTGGTGAGGACGCCGTTGGCGTGCTCGGTCCAGCGCTGCTCCGGGTCGTCCATGGTCTGCGAGTAGACGGTGACCTTGCGGGCGCCGGTCTCGTCCGGGGCGCCGACCCACACCTGGACGACGGCGGCGGCGTTCTCGGTGAGGATGAGCGGTTTGGCGAGGGTGAGTTCGTCGATGCGGTCGCAGCCGACCTGGTCGCCGGCGCGGACGGCGAGTTCCAGGAAGCCGGTGGCGGGGAAGGCGACGACGCCGCCCACCGTGTGGTCCATCAGCCAGGGATGGGTCTGCGCGGAGAGGCGTCCGGTGAACAGGACCCCGTCGAGGCCGGCGAGGGAGACCGCGGCGCCCAGCAGGGGGTGTTCGGCGGAGACCAGGCCGGCGGCCGACACGTCGCCGGCGGCGGCCATCAGGACGGGCCAGTACCGCTCGTGCTGCCACGGGTAGGTGGGCAGGTCGGTGCGGCGCGCGCCGGTCCCGTCGAAGCAGCGGGCCCAGTCGACGCCGACGCCCGCGACGTGCAGCCGGGACAGGGCGGTGAGCAGGGCGCGTTCCTCGGCGCGGTCCTTGCGCAGGGCGGCCGCGGACACGGTGTCGGCGGTGCCGTCGAGCACCCGCGCGGCCATGCCGGTGAGGACGCCGTCGGGGCCCAGTTCCAGGAAGGCGTCGGCGCCGGCGGCGGCCAGGGCGCGTACGCCGTCGGCGAAGCGCACGGCCTGCCGTACGTGGCGCACCCAGTAGTCGGCGGAGCACAGCAGTTCGGGGCCGGCGATCTCGCCGGTCACGTTGGAGACGACCGGGAGGAGCGGTTCGTGGTAGGTGAGTGTCTCCGCGACGGTACGGAAGGCGTCGAGCATCGGCTCCATCAGCGGCGAGTGGAAGGCGTGGCTCACCGCGAGGCGCTGCGTCCTGCGGCCCCGGTCGGCGAATCCGGCGGCGAGGGCGAGGACTTCCGTCTCGTCACCGGCGACGACCACGGCGTCCGGGCCGTTGACCGCGGCCACCGACACACCGGCGGTCAGCTCGCGGGTCACCTCCTCCTCGGTGGCCTCGATCGCCGTCATGGCGCCGCCCGCCGGGAGCTGTGCCATCAGCCGGGCGCGGGCGGCGACCAGGGCGCAGGCGTCGTCCAGGGACAGCACGCCCGCCACGTGCGCGGCGGCGATCTCACCGACCGAGTGGCCCCCGACGAACTCCGGTGTCACGCCCCAGGATTCGACGAGCCGGTACAGGGCGACCTCGACGGCGAACAGCGCGGGCTGGGTGTAGCCGGTGGTGTCGAGGAATTCCGCCTCGGGGGTGCGGCGTGCGGCGAAGACGACGTCGCGCAGCGGGCGGTCGAGGTCGCGGTCGAGCCGGTCCAGTACGGCGTCGAGGGCTTCGGCGAACACCGGGAAGCGGGCGTACAGTTCACGGCCCATGCCGGGCCGCTGGGAGCCCTGGCCGGAGAACAGGACGGCCAGTGAGCGTTCCGTGGCCCGGCCGCGGGCCACCTCGGTGGGTACGCCGTCGGCGCCGGTGAGCAGCACGGCCCGGTGTTCGAAGACCGAGCGGCCGGTGGCGAGGGAGTAGCCGGTGTCGAGGGCGGTGGCGTCGGTGGGTGCGGTGAGCTGCGCGAGGCGGTCCCGCAGGGCGTCCTCGGTCCTGGCGGAGACCGGCCACGGCACGATCCCCGGGGTGAGGGGCGGGGTGGCGGGCTCTTCGGGCTCCGGGGCCGGTTCGGCCTGTTCGAGCAGGACGTGGGCGTTGGTGCCGCTGATGCCGAAGGAGGACACGCCGGCCCGGCGGGGGCGGCCGGTCTCCGGCCAGGGGGTGCGTTCGGTGAGCAGGCGTACCGCGCCCGCGTTCCAGTCGACGTGGCGGGAGGGCCGGTCGGCGTGCAGGGTGGGCGGCAGGACGCCGTGGCGCATGGCCATGACCATCTTGATGACGCCGGCGACACCGGCGGCGGCCTGCGCGTGTCCGATGTTCGACTTGATGGAGCCGAGCAGCAGCGGGCGCTCGGGGTCGCGGTCCTGGCCGTAGGTGGCGAGGAGGGCCTGGGCCTCGATGGGGTCGCCGAGGGGGGTGCCGGTGCCGTGGGCCTCGACGGCGTCGACGTCGGCGGTGGTCAGGCCGGCGGTGTGCAGGGCGCGCTGGATGACGCGCTGCTGGGCGGGGCCGTTGGGGGCGGTGAAGCCGTTGGAGGCGCCGTCCTGGTTGACGGCGGAGCCGCGGATCACGGCGAGGACGGGGTGGCCGTTGCGGCGGGCGTCGGAGAGGCGTTCCAGCAGGAGCATGCCGACGCCCTCGGACCAGCCGGTGCCGTCGGCGTCGTCGGAGAAGGCCTTGCAGCGGCCGTCGCCGGCCAGTCCGCCCTGGCGGCTGAACTCCATCAGGGAGCCGGGCGCGGACATGACGTTGACGCCGCCCGCGAGGGCGAGGCCGCACTCCCCGGCGCGCAGCGCGTGGACGGCGGTGTGCAGGGCGACCAGGGAGGAGGAGCAGGCGGTGTCGACGGTGACGGCCGGGCCCTCCAGGCCGAGGGTGTAGGACAGGCGGCCGGAGGTGGCGCTGGCGGCGATGCCGGTGCCGATGTCGCCGGTGGCGTCGGCCAGGGAGCGGACCAGCAGGTAGGCGTAGTCCTGGCCGTTGGTGCCGACGAAGACGCCGGTGGCGCTGGAGCGCAGGCTGTGCGGGTCGATGCCGGCCCGTTCCAGGGTCTCCCAGGACGTTTCGAGCAGCAGGCGCTGCTGCGGGTCCATGGAGACGGCCTCGCGGGGCGAGATCCCGAAGAAGGCGGCGTCGAAGTCGGCGACGCCGTCGAGGAATCCGCCCTGCTGGCTGACGGAGTGGCCGCGGGCGTCGACGCCCGCGTCGCGCAGGGCGTCGAGGTCCCAGCCGCGGTCGGTGGGGAAGCCGGAGATGGCGTCGGTGCCGGACTCGACGAGCCGCCACAGGTCCTCGGGGGAGGTGACGCCTCCGGGGTAGCGGCAGCTCATCGCGACGACGGCGACGGGTTCCGCGGCGGCTGCCGCGAGTTCCCGGTTCTGCCGGCGCAGCCGTTCGGTCTCCTTGAGCGAGGCCCGGAGAGCTTCGACAACTTTTTCGCTGGGCGTGGTCATGGTCGCTCCGTCAGTCCCGCTGTTCGTCAAGGTTGCCGTTGAGTGCCGCCTGCACGAGGTCGTCGACCTCCATGGCGTCGATGGACGCGTCGGACACGTCCTCGGCGCCGGTGTCCCGCGCCGGTGTCCCGGCCGCCGGTGCCTGGGCCCGTCCGGCGAGCTTCAGGAGCGGTTCCAGGACGCCGATCTCCCGCAGCCGGTCGAGGGGCACCGAGGCGAGGACGGCGCGCAGCGCGGTCTCGTCGGTGGTCTCGCCGGTGGTCCCGCCGCCCGGGGTGCCGGCGGGCAGCAGCCGGCCGAGGACGTGCTCGGCGAGGGCGGCGGGGGTGGGGTGGTCGAAGACGAGGGTGGCGGACAGGGTGAGTCCGGTGGCGGCGCCCAGCTGGTTGCGCAGCTCGACGGCGCCGAGTGAGTCGAAGCCGAGGTCGCGGAAGGCCCGGTCGGGGCCCACCAGGTCGGTTCCGGTGTGGCCGAGGACGTCGGCGGCGCGTTCCCGCACCAGGGTGAGCACCGCGCCCAGGCGCCGGTTGCCGGGCAGCCGGGCCAGCCGGTCGCGCAGGGCGGGCGCGTCCCGTCCGGCGTCGTCCCCGGCGGTGGTCGCGGCGGCGGTGAGGGCGGCGTGGGCGGGCATCTCCGTCAGCAGGGCGCTGGGCCGCACCGTGGTGAAGGCCCGTACGAACCGTTCGGGGTCGACGTCGGCGACGACCGCGACCGGGTCGCCCCCGGTGACGGCCTGGCGCAGTGCCAGGACCGCGAGGTCCGGGTCGAGCGGCCGGATGCCGGTGCGCCGGGCGAGGGCGGCGGCGCGGTCGTCGCCGGCCATGCCGTCGCCGCCCCAGGCGCCGTAGGCGACGGAGGTGGCGGGCAGGCCGTCGGCGCGGCGGCGTTCGGCGAGGGCGTCGAGGACCGCGTTGGCCGCCGCGTAGTTGCCCTGGCCGGGGTTGCCGACCGCGGCGGACGCGGAGGAGAACAGGGCGAAGACGTCCAGGTCGTGGCCGCGGGTCAGCTCGTCCAGGAGGAGCGCGCCGGTGACCTTGGCGTGGAAGACCGTCTCGAACCGTTCGGGGGTGAGACCGTCGAGCACGCCGTCGTCGAGGACGCCCGCGGTGTGCACGACGCCGGTGAGGGGCGCGTGGGCGGGGATGTCCGCGAGGACGGCGGCCAGGGCGTCCCGGTCGGCGGTGTCGCAGGCGGTGAGGGTGGCCTCGGCGCCGAGTTCGGCGAGCTCGGCGCGGAGCTTGCCGGCGCCGGGCGCGTCGGGGCCGCGGCGGCTGAGGAGCAGCAGGTGGCGAGCCCCGGCGCCGGCGAGGCGGCGGGCGACGTGGGCGCCGAGGGCGCCGGTGCCGCCGGTGATCAGGACGGTTCCGGTGGGCTGCCAGTCACGGGGGGTGCCGGGCCGTACGGCGGCGAGCCGGCGGCCGAAGACGGCGGCGGGCCGGATCGCGAGCTGGTCCTCGCCCTCGGGGTCGGCGAGGACCGCCGCGAGCCGCCGCGCGGACCGCTCGTCGAGGGTGCCGGGCAGGTCGACGGTGCCGCCCCAGCGGTGCGGGTACTCCAGGGCCGCGACCCGGCCGAGGCCGTGCACGGCGGCCTGGAGCGGCGCGGGCACGCTCTCGCCGGGCGAGACGGCGACGGCGCCGCGGGTGAGGCACCACAGCGGTGCGTCGACGCGGGCGTCGCCGAGCGCCTGGAGCAGCGCGGTGGTGAGGGTGGCGCCGAGCGGGGTGCCGGGCGCTCCCGGGTCGCCGCCCTCGGCGAGGGCGAGCAGCGACACCACGCCGGTGAACGGGTCTTCGCCGTCCTGGAGTTCGCGCAGCCGGGCGGCAAGGCCGGCCCGGTCGGCGCCGGTGGCCTCCAGGCGGACGGTCGCGGGGCCGAGGAGGCGCAGCACCTCGGCGGTCCACGGGTCGTCGGTGCCCTGGGCGGGCAGCACGGCCAGCCAGGTGCCGGCCGGGGCGCCGGTGGCGGCCCGGTTCAGGGGGCGCCAGGCGATGCGCTGGCGCCAGCCGTCCACGGTGGCCTGGTCGCCGCGCTTGCGGCGCCAGTCCCGCAGCGCGGGCAGCACCCGGGACAGGGACTCCCCGTCGACGCCCAGGTCGCCGGCGAGGGCGTCGAAGTCCTCGCCCTGGACGGCCGCCCAGAACGCGGCGTCACCGTCCCCGGCGCCGGCCGCGGTGTCCGCGGTGGCGGGGACCGCGTCGGGCCAGAAGCGGCGGCGCCGGAAGGCGTACGTCGGCAGGTCGACGCGGCGGGCACCGGTGCCGTCGAGCAGCGCGGCCCAGTCGAGGGGCTGGCCGGCGGCGTGCAGCCGGGCCACCGCGGCGATCAGGGACCGCTCCTCGTCGCGTCCGGTGCGCAGCGCCGGTACGGCGGCCGGGGCCGGGCGGTTGTCGTCGGCGAGGGCGTCGAAGGTGTCCTGCGCCAGGGAGCAGAGCACGCCGTCGGGCCCGAGCTCCAGGTAGCGGGTGGCGCCGCGGGCGGCGAGGGTGCGTACCCCGTCGCCGAACCGGACGGCGTGGCGGACGTGTTCGACCCAGTACCCGGGGTCGCACACCCGCTCCGGTGCGGCCGTCTCCCCGGTGAGGTTCGACACCAGGGGCAGCGTGGGCGCGGTGTACGACACGCTCCGGGTGACCCTTGCGAAGTCCTCGAGCATGGCGTCCATGTGCAGGGAGTGAAACGCATGGCTCACCCGCAAACGCCTAGTCTTCCGGCCGAGTGCGGTGAACTCCTCGGCGAGGGCGGTGACCGCGTCCTCGTCGCCGGAGACCACGACCGCGTCGGGGCCGTTGACGGCGGCCAGTGACGTCCGGTCGCCGAGCCGTGCGGCGACCTCCTCCTCGCTCGCCCGTACGGCGATCATGGCGCCGCCGGCCGGGAGGGCCTGCATCAGGCGGGCGCGGGCGGCGACGACCGTGCAGGCGTCCTCCAGGGTGAACACCCCGGCGACGTGGGCGGCGGCGATCTCGCCGACGGAGTGCCCGGCCAGCAGGTCGGGGCGCACGCCCCAGGACTCGACCAGCCGGTACAGGGCGACGCCGAGGGCGAACAGCGCGGGCTGGGTGTAGCCGGTGGTGTCCAGCAGGGCGGCCTCGGGGGTGCCCTCCGGCGCGAACATCACCTCGCGCAGCGGCCGGTCGAGCTCCGGGTCGAGGTGGGCGGCGACGGCGTCCAGGGCCTCGGCGAACACCGGGTACCGGTCGTACAGTGCACGGCCGGCGCCGGGCCGCTGGGAGCCCTGGCCGGGGAAGAGGAACGCGGTCCGGCCGCCGGGCACGGCCCGGCCGCGCAGGACGTCCGGGACGGTCCGGTCCGCGGCGAGCGCGGTGAGCGCGTCGAGGAGTTCGGCCCGGTCGGCGGCGACGAGCACGGCGCGGTGCTCGAACGCCGAGCGGGTGGTGCCGAGGGACAGCGCCAGGTCGGCGACCGAGGCGGCCGGGTCCGCGCCGTCGGTGAGCCGGGCGAGCAGGCGGTCCGCCTGCTCGGCGAGGGCGTCCCGGGTGACGGCGGACAGGGCCACCGGCAGCGGTCCCGCGGCCGCCGGGCCCTCCCCGGCGGGCGGGGCCGCCGGCGCGGTGGTGGCGGTGGGCTGCTCCAGGACGACGTGGGCGTTGGTGCCGCTGGCGCCGAAGGAGGAGACGCCCGCGCGGCGCGGACGCCCGGTCTCGGGCCAGGCGGTCGTCTCGGTCAGCAGCCGTACGGCGGCCGGGTCCCAGGCGACGTGCGAGGACGGCGTGCCGACGTGCAGGGTCTTCGGCAGGGTGCCGTGCCGCATCGCCAGGACCATCTTGATGACGCCGGCGACACCGGAGGCCGCCTGGGTGTGGCCGAGGTTGGACTTCACCGAGCCGAGCAGCAGCGGCCGTCCGGCGGGCCGGCCCTGGCCGTAGGTGGCGTGCAGGGCCTGCGCCTCGATCGGGTCACCGAGCGCGGTGCCGGTGCCGTGCGCCTCGACGGCGTCGACGTCGCGGGCGGTGAGGCCCGCGGCGGCCAGCGCCTTGCGGATGACGCGCTGCTGGGAGGGGCCGTTAGGGGCGGTCAGGCCGTTGGAGGCGCCGTCCTGGTTGATCGCCGAGCCGCGCAGCACGGCGAGGACCTCGTGGTTGTTGCGGCGGGCGTCGGAGAGCCGCTCGACGACGAGGACGCCCACGCCCTCGGCCCACGCGGTGCCGTCGGCGTCGTCGGAGAAGGCCTTGCAGCGGCCGTCCGGGGACAGCGCGCCCATCTCGCCGAACTCGACGAAGCCGACCGGCGTCGACATCACGGTGACACCGCCCGCGAGGGCGAGGGAGCACTCGCCGTTGCGCAGGGCCTGCGCCGCGAGGTGCAGCGCGACCAGCGACGACGAGCAGGCCGTGTCGACGCTGACCGAGGGCCCTTCCAGGCCGAGGGTGTAGGACAGCCGGCCGGAGAGCAGGCTCGCCGACTGGGCGGTCTCGACGTGGCCGGCCTGGCCGACGGCGGGACGGTAGTCGCCGCTGCCGCCGCCGACGAACACGCCGGTGTCACCGCCGCGCAGCCCGGCCGGGTCGATGCCGGCCCGCTCCAGGGCCTCCCAGGCGGCCTCCAGCACGATCCGCTGCTGCGGGTCGATGACCAGGGCCTCGCGCGGGGAGATGCCGAAGAAGTCGGGGTCGAAGTCGGCGACGTCGTACAGGAATCCGCCGTGGCGGGTGACGCTGCGGCCCCGGCCGTCCCGGTCCCCGTTCAGGAGCCGGTCCAGGTCCCAGCCGCGGTCGGTGGGGAAGGCGCCGATGGCGTCGGTGCCGGCGACGGCCAGCTCCCACAGGTCCTCGGGCGAACGCACTCCGCCCGGGTAGCGGCAGCTCATGCCGACGATGACGATCGGGTCGTCGGCCGTCGCGGCGTCCGTCCCGGGCACGGCCGGGGCGGCCGGGCCGGTGTCCTCGCCGAGGAGCCCGGTCAGCAGGTGCGTGGCGAGCGCGGTGGGCGTCGGGTAGTCGAAGACCAGGGTGGCGGGCAGGGTGAGGCCGGTCGCGGTCGCGAGCTGGTTGCGCAGGTCGACGGCGGTCAGCGAGTCGAATCCGAGGTCCTTGAAGGCCTGTTCGGCGGGTACGGCGTCGGCGCCCGCGTGGCCGAGCACCGAGGCGACCTCGGTGCGGACCAGGTCCAGGGCGTACGGGAGCCGGTCCCGCTCGTCGAGCTGCCGCAGCCGGGTGCGGAGCGTGCCGGCGGTGCCGGCGTCCGCGCGGTCGCCGCCGCCGGCCGCGTCCAGGGCGCGCCTCGCCTCGGGCAGTTCGGTGAACAGGCGGCCGGGCCGGGTGCGGGTGAAGGCGGGTGCGAAGCGGTCCCACAGCACGTCGGCGACGGTCACCGAGGCCGGTGCCGACGGGTCGGCGACGGCGTCGCCGACGACCGCGCCGAGCACGGTCAGGGCCCGGTCCGGGTCCATCGCGGGCAGGCCGTTGGCGCGCAGGTGGGCGGCGAGCCCGTCCGGTCCGGCGCCGGTCCAGGCGCCCCAGGAGACGGCGACCGCGGTACGGCCCTCCGCCCGGCGTTCCTGGGTGACGGCGTCCAGGTAGGCGCCCGCGGCGGCGCCGGCTCCCTGACCGCTGACGCCCCAGATGCCGGAGATGGAGCCGAACACGACGAAGGCGTCCAGGTCCCGGTCCCCGGTGGCCGTGTCCAGCGCGTCGAGGTCCCGGCGCACGGCGGCGAGGAGGGCGTCGGCGTCCTCGGCGGGGGTCCCGTCGTCGCCGGTGTGGATCACGGCGGTGAGCGGACGGCCGCCGGGCAGGGCGTCCACCGCGTCGGCGAGGACGGAGGGGTCCGCCGGGTCGTACACGACCGCCGTGAACTCCGTCTCCGAATCGGCGAGTTCGGCACGCAGCGCGTCGAGCGCGCGGGCGTCGGCCTCACCGCGGACGGCCAGCAGTACGCCGGTGGCGCCGTTCCCGGCCAGCCAGCGGGCGACGTGACCGGCGAAGCCCTCGGGGCCGCCGGTGACCAGCACGGTGCCGGTGGGCCGCCAGGGGGCGTCCGGGCGCTGTGCCGCCGCCCGGACCAGCCGCCGGCCGTAGGCGCCGGAGGCGCGCAGCGCGACCTGGTCCTCGGCGTCCGGACCGGTCGCGGTCAGGACGGCCCGCAGGCGCTCGGCGGTGCGGGCGTCGGCCACGTGGTCGACGTCGACGAGACCGCCCCAGCGGTCGGGCCGCTCCAGGGCGGTGACCCGGCCCATGCCCCAGACCGCCGCCTGCGCGGGGTCCGCCCCGGCGTCGGAACGGCCGACGGAGACGGCGCCCCGGGTGACGGCCCACAGGCGGCCGGTGATCCCGGCGCCGTCCAGGGCGTCCAGCAGGGCGTCGGGCCAGGCGGCACCGGACGGCAGGGCACGGTCACTGCTGGCCGCAGCGAACAGGGACACCGCACCGGCGTACTCGGTACCGCTCTCGGCGGCCTCCGCCAGCCGCGCGGCGAGCGCGGTGTCGTCCGGGGCGCAGACCACGCGCACCGCGTCCGCGCCGAGGGCGCCGGCGAGGGCCTCGGCCCACGGGTCGCCGTCGAGCACGGTGGGGATCAGGACGAGCCAGGGACCGTCGGCGGCCGGGGAGGTGACGGCGCCGGCCGTCAGCGGACGCCAGGTCACCCGGTACCGCCAGCCGTCCACCAGGGACCGCTCGTTGAGCCCGCGGCGCCACGAGGAGAGCGCGGGCAGCACGTCCGACAGGACGGTGTCGTCCAGGTCGAGCGCGGCGGACAGCGCCTGGAGGTCCTCCCGCTCCACGGCGGCCCAGAAGGCGGCGTCCGCCGGGTCCTGCCCGGCTCCCGCGCCGGGCGCGGCGGCCGGTTCGGGCCAGTAGCGCTCGCGCTGGAAGGCGTAGGTGGGCAGCTCGGTACGACGGGCGCCGGTCCCGCGGAACCAGGCGTCCCAGTCGATGTCGACGCCGGTGACGTGGAGCCGGGCCAGCGCGGTGAGCAGCGCGGTCTCCTCGGGGCGGTCCCCCCGCAGCACCGGCACGGACACCGTGTCGGCGGCTCCGTCCAGCACCCGCGCGGCCATCCCGGTCAGGACACCGTCCGGGCCCAGCTCCAGGAACGCGTTCACACCGGCACCGGACAACGCGCGCACACCGTCGGCGAACCGCACCGTGCCGCGGACGTGGCGCACCCAGTACTCCGCCGAGCACAGCAGCTCCGGGCCGGCGATCTCACCGGTCACGTTGGAGACGACGGGGAGGGCCGGCTCCGCGTAGGCGAGGCTCTCGGCGACCCGGCGGAACTCCGCCAGCATCGGATCCATCAACGGCGAGTGGAAGGCGTGACTCACCGGCAGGCGCCGCGTCCTGCGGCCCCGCGCGGCGAACTCCTCCGCCAGCGCGAGGACTTCAGCCTCCACACCCGCGACGACGACCGCGTCCGGACCGTTCACCGCCGCCAGGGCGATGCCGTCCGTCAGCCTCGGAGCGATCTCCTCCTCGGTGGCCTGGACGGCCACCATCGCACCACCGGACGGCAGTTCCTGCATCAGCCGGGCGCGCGCCGCGACCAGCGCGCACGCGTCCTCCAGGGAGAGGACACCCGCGACATGCGCGGCCGTGATCTCACCGACGGAATGCCCGGCCACGAACTCCGGCCGCACACCCCAGCTTTCGACCAGCCGGTACAGGGCCACCTCGACCGCGAACAGCGCGGGCTGCGTGAACCCGGTCGCATCGAGGAGTTCCGCCTCGGGCGTGCCCTCCTCCGCGAACAGCACCTCCCGCAACGGCCGTTCCAGCTCCGCGTCCAGCCGCGCCAGTACGGCGTCCAGCGCCTCCGCGAACACCGGGAACCGGGCGTACAGCTCACGCCCCGTCCCCGCCCGCTGCGACCCCTGACCCGAGAACAGCACCGCCAGCGACCGCTCGACGGCACGACCACGCGCCACCTCGACCGGTGCCCCGCCCTCGGCGCCCGCGAGCAGCACCGCCCGGTGCTCGAACGCGGTGCGGCCGACGGCCAGGGTGTACGCGGTGTCGAGGGCCGGGACGTCCGGGTGGGCGGCGGTGAACGACACCAGCCGCCCGGTCTGGTCCTCCAGGGCCTCGGTGGTGCGGGCGGACACGAGCCAGGGCACCTCGGTGGGCGCCACGGGAGCCGCGTCGCCGCGCGGCTCGACGTCCGCCGGGGCCTGCTCCAGCAGGACGTGGGCGTTGGTGCCGCTGACGCCGAAGGCGGAGACGCCGGCGCGGCGCGGCCGGCCGGTCTCCGGCCAGGCGCGGCGCTCGCGGAGCAGCGAGACGGTGCCGTCGGACCAGTCGACGTGGGTCGACGGGGTGTCGACGTGGAGGGTGCGGGGCAGTTCGCCGTGGCGCAGGGCGAGGACGGTCTTGATGACGCCGGCGACACCGGCGGCGGCCTGGGTGTGGCCCAGGTTGGACTTGACCGTGCCGAGCAGCAGCGGGTGCTGCGGGTCGCGCCCGTCGCCGTAGGCGGCGATGAGGGCGTGCGCCTCGATGGGGTCGCCGAGGGCGGTGCCGGTGCCGTGTGCCTCGACCACGTCGACGTCGGCCGGGGTGAGGCGGGCGTCGGCGAGGGCGGCGCGGATGACGCGCTGCTGGGCGCGGCCGTTGGGGGCGGTCAGGCCGTTGGAGGCGCCGTCCTGGTTGACGGCCGCGCCGCGGACCACCGCGAGCACCGGGTGCCCGTTGCGGCGGGCGTCGGACAGGCGCTCCAGGACCAGGACGCCGGCGCCCTCGGACCAGGCGGTGCCGTCGGCGGAGTCCGCGAAGGCCTTGCAGCGGCCGTCGCCGGCGAGGCCGCCCTGGGCGGTGAACTCGACGAAGGCGTCGGGGCTGGACATCACCGAGACGCCGCCGGCCAGGACCAGGGAGCACTCGCCGGAGCGCAGCGCCGTGGCGGCCATGTGCAGGGCGACGAGCGCCGAGGAGCAGGCGGTGTCGACGGTGACGGCCGGGCCCTCCAGGCCGAGGGTGTAGGACAGCCGGCCGGACATGACGCTGGCGGTGGTGCCGGTGGCGGCGTGGCCCCGCACGTCGGTGGTGCCGCGGCGCAGCATGGTGGCGTAGTCCTGGCCGTTGGTGCCGACGAAGACGCCGGTGGCGCTCCCGCGCAGGCCCGCCGGGTCGATGCCGGCGCGCTCCAGGGCCTCCCAGGAGGTCTCCAGGAGCAGGCGCTGCTGCGGGTCCATGGCGAGGGCCTCGCGCGGGGAGATCCCGAAGAAGGCGGCGTCGAACAGGCCGGCGCCGTCGAGGAATCCGCCCTCCAGGGTGGCGGAGCCGCCGCGGGCGAGGGTGTCGAGGTCCCAGCCGCGGTCGGCGGGGAAGCCGGTGATGGCGTCGCGGCCGTCGTACAGCAGGTCCCACAGGTCGTCGGGTGAGTCGACGCCGCCGGGGAAGCGGCAGCCCATGCCGACGATGACCACGGGGTCGTCGTCGGCCGCGCGTCCGGTGGTGTCCGTGGCGGCGCGGTCGTCGGCCGGGTCGGGCAGGGTGCCGAGCAGTTCGGTGAGGAGGTGGGCGGCCAGGTCGCGGGTGGTGGGGTGGTCGTAGACGAGGGTGGCGGGCAGTGTCAGGCCGGTGGTGGCGTTGAGGGTGTTGCGCAGTTCGACGGTGGTCAGCGAGTCGAAGCCGAGGTCGGTGAAGGGCTGGTCGGGTTCGACGGCGGCCGGGTCGGGGTGGCCGAGGACGCCGGCGACCCGGGCGCGTACGAAGTCCAGGACGTGGCGCTGCCGGGCGGGTCCGGTGAGCGCGGCGAGTTCCCGGCCGAGCGCCGGGGCCGCGGTGGTGGCCGCGGTGGTGGCGTCGACGGTGGTGGCGCGCAGTTCGGGCAGGTTGCGGACGAGGGGGCGGTGGGCGGCGAAGACCGTCGCGTACCGCTGCCAGTCGATGTCGGCGACGGTGAGCGCGGTGTCGCCGTGCTCGACGGCGGTGTCGAGGGCGGCGAGCGCGTCCTCGGCGGTCATCGGGGTGAATCCGCCGCGGCGGACGCGGTCCTCGACCCCGGTGCCGTCGCCGGCCATGCCGGTGCCGGCCCAGGGGCCCCAGGCGACGGAGGTGGCGGGCAGGCCGGCGGCGCGGCGCTGCTCGGCGAGGGCGTCCAGGTAGGCGTTGGCGGCGGCGTAGTTGCCCTGGCCGGCGGCGCCGAGGCTGCCGGCGGTGGAGGAGAACAGCACGAAGTCGGTGAGGCCGCTGTCGCGGGTCAGTTCGTGCAGGTGGGCGGCGGAGCGTGCCTTGGCCCGCAGGACGGTGTCGAACCGCTCGGGGGTGAGGGTGTCGAGGACGCCGTCGTCGAGCACGCCGGCGGTGTGGATCACCGCGGTGAGGGGGTGTTCGGCGGGTACGGCGGCGAGGACGGCGGCGAGGGCGTCGCGGTCGGCGGTGTCGCAGGCGGTGATCGTGACCTGGGCGCCCAGGTCCCTCAGCTCCGCCGCGAGTCCGGCGGCGCCGGGCGCGTCCGGGCCGCGGCGGCTGACCAGCAGCAGGTGCGGGGTGCCGCGTCCGGCGAGGCGGCGGGCGACGTGGGCGCCGAGGGCGCCGGTGCCACCGGTGATCAGGGCGGTGCCCTCGGGTGCGAAGCGTCGGGGGGCGGGGCCGTCGGGCGCGGGGTGGTGGGCCAGGCGGCGGGCGTAGGTGGCGGAGGCGCGGACGGCGAGGTCGGTCTCGTCGCCGGGTTCGGCCAGGAGGTGCGCCAGGCGGCGTACGGCCCGGGTGTCGAGGTGTTCGGGGAGGTCGACGGCGCCGAAGCGGCGCTCGGGGTGTTCCAGGGCGGCGACCCGCAGGAGGCCGCGTGCGGCGGCCTGTCCGGGGTGGGCGAGGCGGTCGGCGCGGCCGGTGGTGACGGCCCGGCGGGTGAGGATCCACAGCGGGGCGTGGATGCCCGCGTCGCCGAGGGCCTGCACGGCGGTGGCCGTGGGCAGCACCCCGTCGAGGCCGGCAGGGTCGTCGGCGCCGAGGGCGAGCAGGGACAGGACGCCGGCGAAGCCGCCGTCGGGTGCGGGCAGTTCCCGCAGGAGGGCGGTGAGGTCCGTGCGGTCCCGGCCGTCGGTGGTCACGCGTACGGCGTGCAGGCCGAGGGCGTCCGGCAGTCCGGCCGCGTCGGTGCCGGGGCCGGTGGCCGGGAGCAGGACGAGCCAGGTGCCGGCCGGGCGGGCGGTGGGGGCGCCGTCCAGCGGCTTCCACACGGCGCGGTGGCGGCGGGCGTCGGCGGCGGCCCGTTCGGTGCGGCGGCGCCGCCACGCGGACAGGGCGGGCACGAGGGCGGCGAGGGTGTCGTCGTCGAGGCCGAGGTCGGCGCCGAGGGCGGGCAGGTCGGCGCGTTCGACGGCGGACCAGAACGCGGCGTCCGCGCCGTCGGCCGGGCCGGCCGCGGTCGCCGGGGCGGGACCGTGGGCGGTGTCGGGCCAGTAGCGGCTGTGCTGGAAGGCGTAGGTGGGCAGGTCGACGCGGCGGGCGCCGGTGCCGTGCAGGACGCCGGACCAGTCGACGCGGGCGCCGTGGACGTGGAGGCGGGCCAGGGCGGCGGTGAGCGCGGTGACCTCGTCGCGGTCGCGGCGCAGCGCGGGCACCGTGGTCACCTCGGCGTGGTCCGGAGTGACGTCGGCGGCGTCGAGGGTGTCGCGGGCGGCGGCGGACAGGGTGCCGTCGGGGCCGATCTCCAGGAAGGTGGTGTGTCCCTGCCGGGCGAGGGCGCGCACGGCGTCGGCGAAGCGGACGGTGGCGCGGACCTGGTGCACCCAGTAGTCGGGGGTGCGCAGCGCGTCGGTGTCGGCGGGTTCGCCGGTGACGGTGGACACCAGCGGGACGGACGGCAGGTGGTAGGTAAGGCCGCGGGCGATGCGGGCGAAGTCGTCGAGCATGGCGTCCATGCGCGGCGAGTGGAAGGCGTGGCTGACGCGCAGGGCGCGGGTTCTGCGGCCGTCCGCGGCGAGCCGGGCGGCGATCCGGGTGACGGCGTCCTCCTCGCCGGACAGGACCACGGCGCGGGGGCCGTTGACGGCGGCGAGACAGACCTGGTCCTCCAGGCCGTCCAGCAGCGGCAGCACCTCGTCCTCGGCGGCCTGTACGGCGACCATGGCGCCGCCGGCCGGCAGGGCGGCCATGAGGCGGCCCCGGGCGGCGACGAGGGTGCAGGCGTCGTCCAGGGAGAGGACGCCGGCGACGTGGGCGGCGGCGAGTTCGCCGACGGAGTGGCCGGCGACGCCGTCGGGGACGGTGCCCCAGGACTCGACGAGCCGGTAGAGGGCCACTTCGAGGGCGAACAGGGCGGGCTGGGTGTAGGCGGTGTCGTGCAGGAGGTCGGCGTCCTCGGTGCCCTCCTCGGCGAACAGCACGTCCCGCAGGGAGCGTTCGAGTTCCCGGTCGAAGCGGGTGAGGACGGCGTCCAGTGCGTCCGCGAAGGCCGGGTACCGGTCGTACAGTCCGCGGCCCATGGCGGCGCGCTGGCTGCCCTGCCCGGTGAACAGGAAGGCGAGGCGGCCCCGGGAGGGGGCGCCGGTGACGAGGGCGCCGTCGGGCGTGCCGTCGCGCAGCGCGGTCAGGGCGCGCAGGACCCCGTCGCGGTCACCGGCGAGGACGGCGGCGCGGTGTTCCAGGGTGCCGCGGGTGGTGGCCAGGGAGTGGGCCACGTCGAGCAGCGGGACGTCGGGGTGGGCCCCGGTGTGGTCGAGGAGCCGGCCGGCCTGGGCGCGCAGGGCGGGGGCGGTGCGGGCGGACAGGACCAACGGCACGCCGGCCGGCAGGGTGCCGGGGTCCGCGGCGGGCGCGGCCTGCGGCCGCTCCGCGTCGGGAGTGTCGGGGGCCTGTTCGACGACGGTGTGGACGTTGGTGCCGCTGAGGCCGAAGGAGGAGACGGCGGCGCGGCGGGGCCGGCCGGTCTCGGGCCAGGGCACGGTGTCGGTGACCAGGTCGATGGCGCCGGAGTCCCAGTCGACATGGCGGGAGGGAGTGTCCACGTGCAGGGTGGGCGGCACGGTGCCGTGGCGCATCGCCATGACCACCTTCATGACGCCGGCGATGCCGGACGCCATCTGGGTGTGGCCGATGTTGGACTTCACCGAGCCGAGCAGCAGCGGCCGGTCGGCGGGCCGGCCCTGGCCGTAGGTGGCGAGGAGGGCCTGCGCCTCGATGGGGTCGCCGAGCGCGGTGCCGGTGCCATGGCCCTCGACCACGTCGACGTCGGCGGGGGTGAGGTTCGCGTTGGCGAGGGCCTGGCGGATCACCCGGGCCTGGGAGGGGCCGTTGGGGGCGGTGAGGCCGTTGGAGGCGCCGTCCTGGTTGACGGCGGAGCCGCGGATCACGGCGAGCACGGGGTGCCCGTTGCGGCGGGCGTCGGAGAGCCGTTCGACCAGGACGAGGCCGACGCCCTCGGCGAGGCTCATGCCGTCGGCGCCCTCGGCGTACGCCTTGCAGCGGCCGTCGGGGGCCATGGCGCGCTGGCGGCTGAAGCCGGTGAAGGCGCTGGGGGTGGCCATGACGCTGACGCCGCCGGCGAGGGCGAGGGTGCTCTCGCCGTTGCGCAGCGACTGGCAGGCCAGGTGCAGGGCGACGAGCGAGGAGGAGCAGGCGGTGTCCAGGGTGACGGCCGGGCCCTCCAGGCCGAGGGTGTAGGCGAGGCGGCCGGACATCACGCTGGAGATGGTGCCGGTGATGAGGTGGCCCTCGGCGCCCTCGGAGGCGGCGCCGCCCGCCGTGTAGTCCTGGTAGCTGGCGCCGATGAAGGTGCCGGTGAGGCTGCCCCGGAGGGTGGCGGGGTCGATGCCGGCGCGTTCCAGGACCTCCCAGCCGGTCTCCAGCAGGAGCCGCTGCTGCGGGTCCATGGCGAGGGCCTCACGCGGCGAGATGCCGAAGAAGGCGGCGTCGAAGTCGGCGACGTCGTGGAGGAAGCCGCCCTGGGTGGAGTAGGTGGTGCCGGGCTTGTCGGGGTCGGGGTCGTAGAGGGCGTCGGCGTCCCAGCCGCGGTCGGCGGGGAAGCCGGTGATGGCGTCGCCGCCGGCCGCGACGAGGTCCCACAGGGCCTCGGGGCTGGTGATGCCGCCGGGGTAGCGGCAGCTCATGGCGACGACGGCGATGGGCTCGTCGTCGACGGCGTCGGTGGTGCGCACCGGTCCGTGGTCCTCGGTGCCGGGGCCGCCGACGAGGCCGCGCAGGTGCGCGACGAGGGTGAGCGGGTCCGGGTAGTCGAAGACGAGGGTGCTCGGCAGGGTGAGGCCGGTGACGGCGGCGAGCCGGTTGCGCAGGTCGACGGCGGTGAGCGAGTCGAAGCCGACGTCGCGGAAGGCGCGGCGCTCGGACAGCACCTCCGGGGAGGCGTGGCCGAGGACGGTGGCGGCCTCGGAGCGCACCAGGTCCAGCAGGAGGCGGTCCTGTTCGGCGGCGGGCAGGGCGCGCAGCCGGGCGGTGAACTCGCCGCCGTCGGCGGCGCGGGCCTCGGACTCCTCGGTGAGGCGCCGTACGTCGGGGACGTCCTCGAACAGGCTGGTGGGGCGCGAGGAGGTGAACACCGGGTGGTAGCGGTCCCAGTCGACGTCGGCGACGGCGAGGACGCCCTCGTCGGCGTCGAGGGCCTGGCGCAGTCCGGCGAGGGCCAGTCCGGGGTTCATGAAGACCAGGCCGCTGCGGCGGATCTGGCCGGGGTCGACGCGGCCGAGCTTCATGTCGTCGGCCCAGATGCCCCACGAGATCGCGGTGGCGCGGGCGCCGCGGGCGCGGCGGTGCTCGGCGAGCGCGTTGAGGTGGGCGTTGGCGGCGACGTACGCGGCGTGCCGGCCGCTGCCCCACAGGCCGGCGGTGGAGGAGTACAGGACGAACGCGTCGAGCTGGTCGTCGTCGAGGAGTTCGTCGAGGTGGGCGGCGCCGGCGGTCTTGGCGTGCACGACCTTGGCGAAGGCGTCCAGGCCGGTCTCGTCGATCGACTGGAGTTCGATGACGGCGGCGGTGTGGAAGACGCTGCGGACGGTGCGGCCCTCGGCGGCGAGCCCGTCCAGGAGCGCGGCGACGGCGTCCCGGTCGGTGACGTCGCAGGCGGCGACGGTGGCGGTGCAGCCGCGTTCGGCGAGCTCGGCGACGAGTTCGGCCGCTCCGGGGGCGGCGTCGCCGCGGCGGCTGGTGAGGACCAGGTCGCGGGCGCCCTGCTCGGCGAGCCAGCGGGCCAGGTGGGGGCCGAGGGTGCCGGTGCCGCCGGTGACCAGGACGGTGCCGCGCGGGCTCCAGCCGGGGCCGCCGGACGGCGCGGGCGCCGGGGCGACGCGGCGGGCGAGGACGCCGGAGGCGCGGACGGCGAGCTGGTCCTCGCCGGTGGTGCCGGTGAGGACGGCGGCGAGCCGCTGGGCCGCGCGGTGGTCGAGGGTCTCGGGCAGGTCGACGGTGCCGCCCCAGCGCTGCGGGTGTTCCAGCGCGGCGGTCCAGCCGAGGCCGTGCACCATGGCCTGTACGGGCCGGGTGAGCCGGTCGGCGCGGCCGGTGGAGACGGCGCCGCGGGTCAGCGCCCACAGGGGCGCGTCGACTTCGGCGTCGCCGAGGGCCTGGACCAGGGTGACGGAGAGGGCGAGCCCGGCGGGCAGCACGGGGTGGAGGGTGCCGGTGTCCTCGGCGGCGGCCAGCAGCGAGACCACGCCGGTGGGTGCGGGCAGCTCGCGCAGGCGGGCGGCGAGGTGGGCGCGGTCGGTGTCGGCGGCGTCGAGGCGCAGCGGCACCGGGTCGGCGCCGTGCGCGGCGAGCGCCTCCCGTACGGCGGTGGTGTACTCGGGGTCGGTGCCGTCGGCGGTGACGAGCAGCCAGGTGCCGGTGAGGGCGGCGTCGGGCAGGGCGGCGAGCGGCTTCCAGGCGGCGCGGTAGCGCCACGAGCCGACGGTGAAGCGGTCGCGGCGCTGCCGCCGCCAGGTGGACAGGGCGGGCAGGACGGGGGCGAGGGCGTCGCGGTCCAGGTGCAGGCGGGTGGCGAGGGAGTCGACGTCCTCCTGCTCGACCTCGGTCCAGAACTCGGCGTCGGCGGGGTCGCCGCCGTCCGCGGCGCGCGGCGGCGCGGCCTGGACCCACAGGTGCTCGCGCTGGAAGGCGTAGGTGGGCAGGGGTGTCCTGCGGGCGCCGCAGCCGGCGTAGACGGCGGTCCAGTCGGCGCGGCCGCCGCGGACCCACTGTTCGGCGAGGGAGGCCAGGAAGCGTCCGGTGCCGCCCTGTTCGCGGCGCAGGGTGCCGGTGACGGCGATGTGGTCGCCGGTCTCCTCGGCGGTGGCCTGCACCGCCATGGTGAGCACGGGGTGCGGGCTGATCTCGACGAACACGCTGTGTCCGGAGCCGAGGAGGGCGCGTACGGCGTCCTCGAAGCGGACGGTCTGCCGCAGGTTGCGGTACCAGTAGGCGGCGTCCGTGGCGGCGGTGTCGAGGATCTCACCGGTGACGGTGGAGTGGAAGGGCACCCGTGCCCGGCGGGGCGTCACGGGGGCGAGGAGTGCGAGGAGTTCGTCGTGGACACGCTCGACCTGCGGGGAGTGGGAGGCGTAGTCCACGGCGACGCGGCGGGCGCGTACGTCCCGGGCGGTGAACTCGGCGTGCAGGGCGTCGAGCGCGTCGGGGGTGCCGGCGAGGACCACGGAGCGGGGTCCGTTGACGGCGGCGACGGAGACGGCGCCGTCGTGGGCGGCCAGGTACTCCTCCACCTCGGCGGCGGGCAGCTGTACGGACATCATGCCGCCGGCGCCGGCCAGGACGCGGCCGATGGCCTGGCTGCGCAGGGCGACGACGCGGGCGCCGTCCTCCAGGGACAGGGCGCCGGAGACGACGGCGGCGGCGATCTCGCCCTGGGAGTGGCCGACGACGGCGTCCGGGGTGACGCCGTGGGCGCGCCACAGCTCGGCCAGGGACACCATGACGGCCCAGGTGGCGGGCTGGACGACGTCGACGCGGTCGAAGTCGGGCGCGCCGTCGGCGCCGCGGATGACGTCGGTCAGGGACCAGTCGGTGAACGGGGCGAGCGCGGCGGCGCACTCGTGCAGCCGCTCGGCGAACACGGGTGAGGTGTCGAGGAGTTCGGCGCCCATGCCGGCCCACTGGGAGCCCTGGCCGGGGAAGACGAACACGGTGCGGCCGTCGGTGTCGGCGGTGCCGCCGACGACCTGGGCGGTGGACGCGCCGTCGGCGAACGCGGTGAGCGCGTCGGTGAGTTCGCCGGTGGTGGTGCCGAGGGCGACGGCACGGTGCTCCAGTACGGAGCGGGCGGTGATCAGGGTGTGGCCGACGTCGGTGGGGTGCGGGCCGCCGGCGGTGACGTGCGCGGCGAGGTTGCGGGCCTGGTCGCGCAGCGCGGCGGGGGCGGCGGCGGACAGGATCCAGGGCAGGGTGCCGCCGGCCGGGAGGGCGGGCTCGGTGGCCCCGTCGGGTTCCGGTGCGGCGGGCGCCTGCTCCAGGACGGCGTGGGCGTTGGTGCCGCTGATGCCGAAGGAGGAGACGGCGCAGCGCAGCGGGGCGTCGTCCTTGTGCCAGTCGGTGGTCTCGGTGACGAGGCGGACGGTGCCGCTCGACCAGTCGACGTGGGTGGACGGCCGGTCGGCGTGCAGGGTGCGCGGCAGGGTGCCGTGGCGCATCGCCATGACCATCTTGATGACGCCGGCGACGCCGGCGGCCGACTGGGTGTGGCCGATGTTGGACTTCACCGAGCCAAGCAGCAGGGGGCGCTCGGGGTCGCGGTCCCGTCCGTAGGTGGCGTGCAGGGCCTGTGCCTCGATGGGGTCGCCGAGCGCGGTGCCGGTGCCGTGCGCCTCGACCACGTCGATGTCGTCGGGGGTGAGTCCGGCGGCGTTCAGGGCCTGACGGATGACGCGGACCTGGGAGGGGCCGTTGGGTGCGGTGAGGCCGTTGGAGGCGCCGTCCTGGTTGACGGCGGAGCCGCGCACCACGGCGAGGATCTCGTGGCCGTTGCGGCGGGCGTCGGAGAGGCGTTCCAGGACGAGGACGCCGACGCCCTCGGCGAGGGTCATGCCGTCGGCGTCGTCGGAGAAGGCCTTGCAGCGTCCGTCGCGGGCCAGGGCGCGCTGCCGGCTGAACGCGATGAACGACATCGGGTTGGTCATGACGGTGGCGCCGCCCGCGAGGGCGAGGCTGCTCTCGCCGTTGCGCAGCGACTGGCAGGCCAGGTGCAGGGCGACCAGGGAGGAGGAGCAGGCGGTGTCGACGGTGACCGCCGGGCCCTCCAGGCCGAAGGTGTAGGCGAGCCGGCCGGACAGGACGCTGGGGCTGGAGCCGGTGACGGCGTGCCCGGCGGAGCCGTCGTCCATGGCGACGCCGTAGTCCTGGTAGGTGGAGCCGATGAAGGTGCCGGTGGGCGTGGAGTGCACCGCGGCGGGGTCGATCCCGGCGTGCTCGAACGCCTCCCAGGTGGTCTCCAGGAGCAGCCGCTGCTGCGGGTCCATGGTGACGGCCTCGCGGGGCGAGATGCCGAAGAAGCCGGGGTCGAACTCGCCCGCGTCGTGCAGGAATCCGCCGAGGGTGGAGTAGGTGGTGCCGGGGTTGTCGGGGTCGGGGTCGTAGAGGGCGTCGGCGTCCCAGCCGCGGTTGACGGGGAAGTCGGAGATGGTGTCGGTGCCGTCGGCGACGAGCCGCCAGAACGCGTCGGCGGAGCGGGCGCCGCCGGGGAAGCGGCAGCTCATGCCGATGATGGCGATGGGCTCGTCGGTGGCGGCCTGGCCGGCGGTGGCGAGGGGTGCGCTGTCGCCGGTGCCGAGGAGTTCGTCCCGGAGGTGGCGGGCGAGGGCGGCCGGGCTGGGGTGGTCGAAGACCAGGGTGGTGGGCAGGGCGAGGCCGGTGAGCGCGGCGAGGCGCTTGCGCAGTTCCACGGCGGTCAGCGAGTCGAAGCCCGCGTCGCGGAAGGCCCGCCTGGCGGGGACGCCGTCGGCGGAGGGGTGGCCGAGGACGACGGCGGCCTCGGAGCGCACCAGGTCCACGAGCAGCCGCTGCTGCTCGTCACCGGTCAGTCCGCGCAGCCGTCCGGCCAGTTCGGAGGCGGCGGCGGTGGTGGTGTCCGCGGGGGCGGCCAGGGCGCGGACGGTGTCGATCTCGTCGAAGAGGCGGCTGGCGCGTACGGCGGTGAAGACGGGGTGGTACTGCTCCCAGTCGACGTCGGCGACGGTGACGGCGGTGTCCCGCTGGACGAGGGCGCGGCGCAGTTCGGTGACGGCGGTGGCGGGGGCCAGCAGGCGCAGTCCGCTGCGTTCGAGGGTGTCGGAGACGGAGTGGTGGGCGTGGGCCATGCCGGTCTCGGCCCACGGGCCCCAGGCGACGGCGGTGGCGGTCAGGCCGCGGGCGCGCCGGTGCTCGGCGAGGGCGTCGAGGTAGGCGTTGGCGGCGGCGTAGGCGCTCTGCCCGGCGCTGCCCCACACTCCGGCGACGGACGAGTACAGCAGGAAGAAGTCCAGGTCGTGGCCGTCGAGCAGGGCGTCGAGGTGGGCGGCGCCGAGGGTCTTGGCGGCCATCGTGGCGGCGGTGTCGGCCAGCGGGGTGGCGGACAGCGGGGCGGCCTGACCGACGCCCGCGGCGTGCACCACGCCGGTGAGCGGGGCGTCCTCGGGGATCGCGGCGAGGACGGCGGCGAGGGCGTCGCGGTCGGCGCTGTCGCAGGCGACGAGGGTGACGCGGGCGCCCGACTCCTGAAGTTCGGCGGCGAGTTCGGCGGCGCCCGGCGCGTCGGGGCCGCGCCGGCCGGTGAGGATCAGGTGGCCGGCGCCGGCGCGGGCCAGCAGGCGGGCGGTCTCGGCGCCGAGTCCGCCGGTGCCGCCGGTGATCAGGACGGTGCCGGAGGCGGTGAGGGCGTCCTCGCGGGGCAGGTCGGCGCCGGGGTGGCGGACCACGCGGCGGACGAGGACGCCGGAGGCGCGGACGGCGACCTGGTCGTCGCCGTCGCGGGCGGCGAGCACGCCGGCCAGGCGCTGCGCGGCGGGCGCGTCGAGGACGGCCGGCAGGTCGACGAGGCCGCCGGGCTGTTCGGGGCGTTCCAGGGCGGTGACCCGGCCCAGGCCCCAGTGGGCGGCGCGGGCGGGGTGGGTGAGCGGGTCGCCGGCGCCGGTGGAGACGGCGCCGCGGGTGACGGTCCACAGCGGGGCGGTGGTGCCGGTGTCGCCGCAGGCCTGGGCGAGGACGACGCCGAGGGCGAAACCGGGCGGGAGGCCGCCGGTGGCGGTGTCCCCGGGTGCCCCGTCGGTGGGGTGGGGGCCGTCGGCGAGCGGCAGCAGGTTCAGGATGCCGGCGGCTTCGCCGGCCCCGGCGGCGCGCAGGGCGTCGGCGAGGTGCTCGCGGTCGAGGTGGGTGGCGTCGAGTTCGAGGCGCCGGAACAGGGCGCCGTGGCCGCGCAGCGCGTCGAGGACCTCGCCGGCCTCGTCACCGGCGGTGGTGACGGCGGTGGTGACGGCCAGCCAGGTGCCGTCCAGGACGGGGGCGCCGGTGGTGGCGGGACGCCAGGCGACCTGGTAGCGGGCGGCGTCCAGGACGGACTTCTCCTGCCGGGCGCGGCGCCAGGACGACAGCGAGGGCAGCAGCGCGTACAGGGAGGCGTGTTCCTCGTCGCGCAGGCCGAGGAGTCCGGCGAGCCCGTCGGCGTCGCCGCGTTCGACGGCGGTCCACAGGGCGGCGTCGGCCGGGTCGGACACGGCGCGGCGGGCGCCGGGGGCGGTGGTGTCGGGCCAGTACGTCTCGTGCTGGAAGGCGTAGGTGGGCAGTTCGACGGTGGTGGCGCCGGTGTGCAGGGCGGACCAGTCCACACGGATCCCGCGCACGTGCAGACGGGCGAGGGCGGTGAGGGCGCTGACGTCCTCGGGGCGGTCGGCGCGCAGCAGCGGGACGGCGTCGGTGCCGGCGTCGTCACCGAGGGTGTCCTCGGTGAGGGAGGCCAGGGAGCCGCCGGGGCCGAGCTCGAGGAAGGTGGCGGCGCCCGCCTCGTGGGCGGCGCGCACGGCGTCGGCGAAGCGGACGGTGCCGCGGACGTGGCGCACCCAGTAGTCGGCGGTGCGCAGGTCGTCGCCGGTGGCGGGGCGGCCGGTGAGGTCGGAGACGACCGGCACGGCCGGCTCGTGGTAGGCCAGGCCCTCGGCGACCTGCCGGTAGGCGTCGAGCATCGCGTCCATGCGCGGCGAGTGGAAGGCGTGGCTGACCCGCAGCCGGCGGGTGGTGCGGCCCTGGCCGGCGAAGTGGGCGGCGACGCGCTCGGCGGCGTCCTCGTCCCCGGAGACGACCACGGAGCCGGGGCTGTTGACGGCGGCCAGGCAGACCTGGTCCTCCAGGCCGTCCAGCAGCGGCAGCACCTCGTCCTCGGTGGCCTGTACGGCGTACATGGCGCCGCCCTCGGGCAGTGCCTGCATCAGCCGGGCGCGCGCGGCGACCAGGGCGCAGGCGTCGTCCAGGGAGAGGACGCCCGCGACGTGGGCGGCGGTGATGCCGCCGATGGAGTGCCCGAGGAGCACGCCGGGGCGCACGCCCCAGGAGCGGACCAGGTGGTACAGGGCGGTTCCGAGGGCGAACAGGGCGGGCTGGGTCCAGCCGGTCTCGTACAGCGCGGCGGCCTCGGAGGTGCCGTCCTCGGCGAAGAGGACGTCCTTGAGGGAGCGCGGCGCGGTCTCCGTCTCCGGGCCGGTGAGCAGCGGGTCGAGTTTCGCCACGACCTCGTCGAGCGCCTCGGCGAACTCCGGGTACTGGCCGTACAGTTCGCGGCCGGTGCCGGGGCGCTGGCTGCCCTGCCCGGTGAAGAGCAGGGCGGTGCGGCCGGCGCCGCCGGTCTCGCCGAGGACCAGCGCCGGGTCGGGCCGGTCGGCGGCGAGGGCGGCCAGGGCCCGCCGTACGTCGTCGGGGGTGCCGACGGCGACGGCGCGCTGTTCGAACGCGGGCCGGGTGGTGGCCAGGGAGAGGGTCACGTCGGCGGGTGCGAGGGCGGGGCGCTCGTCCAGGTGAGCGAGGAGGCGGGCGGCCTGGGCGCGCAGCGCGGGCCGGGTGCGGCCGGACAGGACCCAGGGCAGGACGGCGGGCGCGCCGGCGTCCGCGGCGGCGGGGCGGGGCGCGGGGCGCGGCGCGGGCTGTTCCAGGACGACGTGGGCGTTGGTGCCGCTGATGCCGAAGGAGGAGACGGCGGCGCGGCGGGGGCGGCCCGTCTCGGGCCAGGCGGTGTGCTCCTGAAGGAGGGAAACCGCGCCGGACTCCCAGTCGACGTGGCGGGAGGGCCGGTCGGCGTGCAGGGTGCGCGGCAGTTCGCCGTGGCGCATCGCCATGACCATCTTGATGACGCCGGCGACGCCGGCGGCGGCCTGGGTGTGGCCCAGGTTGGACTTCACCGAGCCGAGCAGCAGGGGGCGTTCGGGGTCGCGGTCCTGGCCGTAGGTGGCGAGGAGGGCCTGCGCCTCGATCGGGTCGCCCAGGGTCGTGCCCGTGCCGTGCGCCTCGACGGCGTCCACGTCGGCGGGGGTGAGCCCGGCGGCGCCGAGGGCCTGGCGGATGACGCGCTGCTGGGAGGGGCCGTTGGGGGCGGTCAGGCCGTTGGAGGCGCCGTCCTGGTTGACGGCCGAACCGCGGACCACGGCGAGGACCTCGTGGCCGTTGCGGCGGGCGTCGGAGAGCCGTTCCAGGACGAGGACGCCGACGCCCTCGGACCAGCCGACGCCGTCGGCGTCGTCGGAGAACGCCTTGCAGCGGCCGTCGGGCGACAGGCCGCGCTGGCGGGAGAACTCGATCAGGGAGGTCGGCGTGGACATCACGGTGACGCCGCCGGCCAGGGCGAGGGAGCACTCACCGGAGCGCAGGGCCTGCATCGCCCAGTGCAGGGCGACCAGGGAGGAGGAGCAGGCGGTGTCGACGGTGACCGCCGGGCCCTCCAGGCCGAGGGCGTAGGAGACCCGGCCGGAGGCGATGCTGGGCGCGGTGCCGCTGCCCTGGTGGCCCTCGAAGCGCTCGTCGGCGAGGACGGCGGAGTAGTCGCTGTACATGACGCCGGCGAAGACGCCGGTGCGGCTGCCGCGCAGGGAGACCGGGTCGATGCCGGCGTGCTCCACGGCGGTCCAGGACGCCTCCAGGAGCAGTCGCTGCTGGGAGTCGGTGGCCAGCGCCTCGCGGGGGCTCATGCCGAAGAAGCCGGGGTCGAAGTCGCCCGCGTCGTGCAGGAATCCGCCGTGGCGGGTGTACGAGGTGCCGGGGTGGTCGGGGTCCGGGTGGTACAGCGCGTCCAGGTCCCAGCCGCGGTTGACGGGCAGCCCGCCGACCGCGTCGGTGCCCTCGGTGACCAGGCGCCACAGGTCGTCGGGGGAGCTGACGCCGCCGGGGTAGCGGCAGCTCATGCCGACGATGACGATCGGGTCGTCGGCGCCGGCCGCCGGGGCGGCCGCCGGGGCGGCCGCGTCCGTGTCCGCGGCGCCGGTCAGCTCCTCCAGCAGGTGGGCGGCGAGCGCGGACACCGTGGGATGGTCGAAGACGACGGTGGCGGAGGTGCGCAGGCCGGTGACGGCGGCGAGCCGGTTGCGCAGCTCGACGGCGGTCAGGGAGTCGAAGCCGAGGTCCTGGAAGGCGCGTTCGGGGTCGATGTCGGTGGCGGAGGCGTGGCCGAGTACGGCGGCCACCTGGGCGCGCACCAGGTCGGTGACGGTCTCGGTGCGGGCCTCGGCGTCGAGCCGGGACAGTCGCCGGGTGAGGCCGAGGGCGGCCTCGGAGCCGGTGCGCACGGTGCGGCGGCGGGCCCGGATCAGTCCGCGCAGCAGCGGCGGCACCTCTCCCCCACCGCGCAGCGCGGCCAGGTCGAGCCGGACGGGCAGGACGGCCGCGCGGGGCAGGGCGAGGGCGGCGTCGAAGAGGGCCAGGCCCTCCTCGGGGGTGAGCGGAGGCGTGCCGGAGCGGGACAGGCGGTCCAGGTCGTGCTCGGTGAGTTCGCCGGTCATGCCGGTGCCGGGCGCCCAGGGGCCCCAGCCGAGGGAGAGCGCGGGCAGCCCCGAGGCGCGCCGGGTCGCGGCGAGCGCGTCGAGGAAGGCGTTGGCGGCGGCGTAGCCGGCCTGGGCGGGGGCGCCGGCGGTGCCGGCGAAGGAGGAGAAGACGACGAACGCGGCGAGGTCGAGGTCGCGCGTGGCCCGGTGCAGGTGCCAGACGGCGTCGGCCTTGGGCCGCAGGACGGCGGTGAGGCGGTCGGCGGTGAAGGACTCCACGAGCCCGTCGTCGAGGACGCCCGCGGTGTGCACCACGGCGGTGACGGGGTGGTCCTCGGGGACGGCGGCGAAGAGCGCGGAGACGGCGTCGGGGTCGGCGGCGTCGCAGGCCCGGAGGGTGACCTCGGCGCCCGACGCGCGCAGGGCGTCGGCGAGTTCGGCGGCGCCGGGGGCGTCGGGGCCGCGCCGGCCGGCGAGGAGCAGGTGCCGTACGCCGTGTGCGGCGACGAGGTGGCGGGCGAGGACGGCGCCCAGGCCGCCGGTGCCGCCGGTGATCACGACGGTGCCGTCGGGGTTCCAGGCGGGGGTGTCCCGTTCGGCGGGCGGGCGGACGCGGGTGAGGCGGGCGCCGAGGACCTCGCCGTCGCGGACGGCGGTCTGCGGTTCGTCGGCGGTGAGGGCGGCCTGGAGGGCGGAGGAGGGGTCGGCCGTGGACGCCGGGTCGAGGTCCAGCAGGCCGAAGCGGCCGGGGTGTTCGGTCTGCGCGGAGCGGACCAGGCCCCAGACGGCCGCGGCGGCGGGGTCGGTGACGCCGCCGCCGTCGGTGGCGACGGCGCCCCGGGTGACGAAGACCAGCCGGGAGCCGGACCGGGCCGGGGCGTCGAGCCAGTCCTTCAGGTGGCCGAGGGCGCGTGCGGTGACCTCGTGCACGGAGGCGGGCATCCGGTCGTCGCCCGCGCCGGCGACGGGGGCGAGCACCAGGTCCGGCGTCCCCTCGCCGGCGTCGGTGACCGTCGTGCCGGCGGCGGTCAGGGCGGCGGTGAGGCCGAAGTGGTCGCCGCCGAGCAGGCCCACGGCCGCCGGCGGAGCGGTGCCGTCGGCGGAGGCGGTGGTCCGGGTCCAGTCCAGGGCGAACAGCGCGTCCCGCTCCAGGCGGGAGGCGGCGGTGGCGCGGGCGTCCGGGGCGGTGCGCAGCACCAGGGAGGCCACGGAGGCGACGGGCGCGCCGGTGGTGTCGGCGACGGTGATCGACACGGCGTCGTCGCCGGCCGGGACGAGCCCCACGCGGGCCTCGGTGGCACCGCTCGCGTGCAGGGTGACGTCCTGCCAGGAGAACGGCAGGCCGCCGCGTCCGTCCTCGCCGAGCGGGGCGAAGGCGGTGGCGTGCAGGGCGGCGTCGAGGAGCGCGGGGTGGAGGCCGAAGGAGGGCGCGTCGCCGGCGGGTCCGGCGTCGAGGGCGACCTCGGCGAAGGTCTCCTCGCCGCGCCGCCACACCGCCCGCAGGCCGCGGAAGGCCGGGCCGTAGCCGAAGCCGGCGTCGGCGAGCGAGTCGTAGAAGCCGTCCAGGCCGACCGGTTCGGCGCCGGCCGGGGGCCACACGGTCGCGTCGAAGCCGTCCTCGTGGCGGGCGCCGGGGGCGAGGGTGCCGGTGGCGTGCCGGGTCCAGGGCAGTTCGTCGTCGCCGTCGGGGCGGGCGTAGAGGCTGAGGGCGCGGCGGCCGGTGTCGTCGGGGCCGGCGATCCACACCTGGACCTGGACGCCGCCGTCCTCGGGCAGGGCGAGCGGGGCGGCGAGGGTGAGGTCCTCGACGCGGTCGCAGCCGACCTCGTCGCCGGCCCGCACCGCCAGCTCCAGGAAGGCGGTGCCGGGCAGCAGGACGGTGCCGCGGACCGCGTGGTCGGCGAGCCAGGGGTGGGTGCGCACCGAGAGGCGGCCGGTGAGCAGCAGTCCGTCGGAGTTGGCGAGGGTGACGGCGGCGGCCAGCAGCGGGTGGTGGGCGGCGCCCAGGCCCGCGGCCCGTACGTCGCCGGCGGTCCCGGTGACGCCCTTGGGCCAGAAGCGGCGGTGCTGGAAGGCGTACGTCGGCAGGTCGGCGCGGCGGGCGCCGGTGCCCTCGAACCAGGTGTCCCAGCGCAGCGGCACGCCGTGCAGGTACAGGCCGGTGGCGGTCTCGGTGAGCGCGGTGGGCTCGGGGCGGTCCTTGCGCAGGGCGGGCAGGACGGCGGCGTCCTCGTGTCCGGCGGCGTCCAGGCAGGCGCGGGTGAGCGCGGACAGGGTGCCGTCGGGGCCGAGTTCGAGGAAGACGCCGGTGCCGTGGCCGGCCAGCCAGGAGACGCCGTCGGCGAAGCGGACGGCGTGGCGGACGTGGTCGGTCCAGTAGTCGGCGGAGGTGAGCTGTCCGACGGTGGCGGGCGTGCCGGTGAGGTTGGAGACCACGGGCAGCGCGGGGGCCTGCGGGCGCAGCCCGGCGACGGTCTCCCGGAACTCCGCGAGCATCGGCTCCATCAGCGGCGAGTGGAAGGCGTGCGAGACGCGCAGCCGGCGGGTGCGGCGGCCGAGCCCGTCGAAGTGGGCCGCCACGGCGTCGACGTCGTCGGCGGCGCCCGCGACGACCACGGCCAGGGGGCCGTTGAGGGCGGCGATCGACACCCGTTCGGCGCGCTCGGCGACCAGCGGGGCCACCTCGTCCTCGGTGGCCTCGACGGAGACCATGGCGCCGCCCTCGGGCAGCGCCTCCATCAGCCGGCCGCGGGCGGCGACCAGGGTGCAGGCGTCCTGGAGGGAGAAGACGCCCGCGACGTGCGCGGCGGTGATCTCGCCGACGGAGTGGCCGGTGACGTGGTCGGGGGTCAGGCCCCAGGACTCCACCAGCCGGTACAGGGCGACCTCGAGGGCGAAGAGGGCGGGCTGCGCGTATCCGGTGCGGTCGAGCAGGGCGGCCTCGGCGGTGCCCTCCTCGGCCAGCAGCAGGGGGCGCAGCGGGCGGTCGAGCAGGGTGTCGAGGTGGCCGAGGACCTCGTCGAGGGCGCGCGCGAAGACGGGGAAGCGGGCGTACAGGCCGCGGCCCATGCCGGGGCGCTGGGAGCCCTGGCCGGAGAAGAGCACGGCGAGCTTGGGGCGGCCGCGGGTGTGGCGGACGGTGAGGCCGGGCGCGTCCTCGCCGGCGGCGAACGCCGTGAGGGCGGTGAGGGCGGTGTCGCGGTCGGCGGCGGTGAGCGCGGCGCGGTGCTCGAAGGCGGAGCGGGTGGTGGCCAGGGCGTGGGCGGTGTCGAGGGCGGTGAGCGCGGGCCGGTCGCGGAGGTGGGTCAGCAGCCGGCCGGCCTGCTCGCGCAGGGCGTCGGTGGTGCGGCCGGACAGCAGCCAGGGCAGGACGCCGGGTTCGACGGCGGGGGCCGCGGGGGTCTCCTCGGCGGCGGGCTCCTCGGCGGGGGCTTCCTCGATGATGGTGTGCGCGTTGGTGCCGGACAGGCCGAAGGAGGAGATGCCGGCCCGGCGCGGGGCGTCGGCGCGGCGCGGCCACGGTGCGGGCTCGGTGAGGAGGCGGACGGCTCCCTCGGTCCAGTCGACGTGGGTGGACGGCCGGTCCACGTGCAGGGTGCGCGGGAGCAGGTCGTGGCGGAGCGCCATGACCGTCTTGATGACGCCGGCGACGCCGGCGGCGGCCTGGGTGTGGCCGATGTTCGACTTGACGGAGCCGAGGAGCAGCGGGCGCTCGGGGTCGCGGCCCCGGCCGTAGGTGGCGAGGAGGGCCTGCGCCTCGACGGGGTCGCCGAGGACGGTGCCGGTGCCGTGCGCCTCGACCGCGTCCACCTCGGCGGCGGAGAGGCGGGCGTTGACCAGGGCGGCCTCGATGACGCGCTGCTGGGAGGGGCCGTTGGGGGCGGTCAGGCCGTTGGAGGCGCCGTCCTGGTTGACGGCGGAGCCGCGGACGACGGCGAGGATCTCGTGGCCGTTGCGGCGGGCGTCGGAGAGGCGTTCCAGGACGAGGACGCCGGCGCCCTCGGACCAGCCGGTGCCGTCGGCGGCGTCGGCGAAGGACTTGCAGCGGCCGTCGCCGGCGAGGCCGCCCTGGCGGGCGAACTCGACGAACGTGGTGGGGCTCGCCATCACGGTGACACCGGCCGCCAGCGCCAGCGAGCACTCCCCCGCCCGCAGCGACTGCGCGGCCAGGTGCAGGGCGACCAGGGAGGACGAGCAGGCGGTGTCGACCGTCACAGCGGGGCCGACGGCGCCGTAGAAGTAGGAGAGCCGGCCGGACAGGATGCTGGTGGCGTTGCCGGTGAGCTGGAAGCCCTGGACGTCGTCGTCGGGGCCGACGCGGTAGTCCTGCGGCATGGCGCCGACGAACACGCCGGTACGGCTGCCGCGCACGCCGGACGGGTCGATCCCGGCGCGCTCGAAGGCCTCCCAGGAGGTCTCCAGGAGCAGGCGCTGCTGCGGGTCCATGGACAGGGCCTCGCGGGGCGAGATGCCGAAGAAGTCCGCGTCGAAGGCGGGCGCGTCGTGCAGGAAGCCGCCGGCGAAGTCGGCGGGCCCGTCGCCGATCGCGGTCTCCCAGCCGCGGTCGCCGGGCATGGGGGTGATGCCCTCCTCACCGGCGGCCAGCATCCGCCACAGGTCCTCGGGGCTGTTCACGCCGCCCGGGTAGCGGCAGCCCATGCCGACGATCGCGATGGGCTCGGTGGCCGCCGCCTCCAGCTCGCTCACCCGCTGCCGCGAACGCTTCAGGTCGGCGCTGGCTCGCTTGAGGTAGTCCCGGAGCTTCTGTTCCTTGTCCATGTCAACGCAACCCATCTGGAAGAAGACCGGCGGACGGCTGGTGGTCCGGCGGGGACACCGGGTGTTCGGGGCGGCCGTTCGGCGGGACGGCCGGGGTGTCGGAAGGAGGGAGGGGAGGAGGCGGGGCCGGCGGGGCGGGGCGGCCGGTGCGGGAGGTCACGCGCCGCGCGGGCCGGGCCGTACGCGGTGCCGGGGTCCGCCGGTCCGCGGCGGATCCCCGGCGCCGCGCCGGGCGGGGACCGCCGCGACGACTCCTCCGCACCACGCGCACCACGCGCGTGGTGCGCACACACTTCCGCAGACCATGGGCCCAGTCTCGGACGGCGCGTCTGCGGAAATCCCTAGTGTGTGACGCCGGGGGCGCGGGGCGGTCCGGCGGCCCAAGGGGCCTACCAGCTGCCGGCGGCGGCCACCAGCCGGCTGTAGTCGCGGTCGCGGGAGGCCTGGCGCAGGTCGGACTCGACCATCATGCGCATCAACTGCTCGAAGTCGACGTCGGGTTCCCAGCCCAGCTCCTTGCGGGCGTTGGCCGAATCCGCGCACAGCGTCTCGACCTCGGCGGGCCGCACCAGGCCGGGGTCGACCACGACGTGGTCGCGCCAGTCGAGGCCCACGTGCTCGAAGGCGATGCGTGCCGCGTCGCGCACGGTGTGCATCCGCCCGGTGCCCACGACGTAGTCGCCGGGCTCGTCCTGCTGGAGCATCAGGTGCATGGCGCGCACGTAGTCGCCGGCGAACCCCCAGTCGCGCTCGGCGTCCAGGTTGCCGAGGCTGACCTTGTCCATCAGGCCCAGCTTGATCTGGGCCACCGCCAGGGTGATCTTCCGGGTCACGAACTCGGCGCCGCGGCGCGGGGACTCGTGGTTGAAGAGGATCCCGGAGACGCCGTACATCCCGAACGACTCGCGGTAGTTGCGGGTGATGTAGTGGCCGAAGGTCTTGGCCACGCCGTAGGGGCTGCGGGGGTGGAACCTGGTCGTCTCGCTCTGCGGGCTCTCGGCGACCTGGCCGAACATCTCCGAGGACGACGCCTGGTAGAAGCGGATCTGGCCCCGGGGACCGCCGCCGGAGGACCTGCCGAGTCCGCTGACCATGCGGATGGCCTCGAGCATGCGCAGCACGCCGGTGCCGTTGACCTCGGTGACCAGTTCGGGCTGCTGCCAGGACATGGGGACGAAGGAGATCGCCCCCAGGTTGTAGACCTCGTCCGGCTGGACCAGGTCGACCGCGGAGACCAGGCTTCCCTGGTCCATCAGGTCGCCGTCCACGAAGGACAGGCCGGGGATCAGCTCGGCGATCCGGTCCTTCCGCGGGTTGGCCTGCCCACGGCAGAGCCCCCACACCCGGTACCCCTGGCTCAGCAGGTGTTCCGCCAGGTACGAGCCGTCCTGTCCGGTGATTCCGGTGATCAGTGCGCGCTTGGACATCTTCTCTCTTTCCACCGCCACGGAGAGGACCGGTCGGCGGGAGTCCGCACCGTGTCCGCGGACCGGAAGCGGCGGCATCCGGCGCGGGACGCGCACCGGCCGTCGCACCGGCCGGAGGGCCGGTCCTGCCGCATACCGGGGACGCACGGCCTGCGCTGACTCACGAGCCGTCCTCGTGGCAGCCATGCAAACACCGAAACGGCTAAGGAATTTCCGAGTCTTCGGAGGACCGGGCGCGGGGCCTTCGCCGGCTCACCGGTCGTCCTGCACCACTCCACGCGTGGAGAAGCTGACCGGTGTGCCGGACGGGAGATCCCCGGGAGGGATGCCCGGGTGGTGTCCCCCGGGCGGCGGCGCGGGGACGGTACGGGGCCCGAGGGCGAGCCGCGAGACGATGCGGTACCGGTCTCCCCGGTAGAGCGAGTGGACGTACTCGACCGGGCGGTCGCCGGTGTCGGTGGTGAGGCGTTCGAACAGCAGAGCGGGCGACAGTTCGGGCACCTCGAGCAGCTCCGCCTCCGCGCGGGTCACCACGGTGGGCTCGATGGACTGCACCGCCTCACCGACCCGCACGCCGTGGCGGTCGCGGAAGTGCTCGTACAGATCGCCCTGTTCCAGTTCCTCCCTGGTCAGCTCCGGCACGAGGTCCGCCGGGACGTGCAGGTACTCGATGGCCATGGGCGAGCCGTCGACCAGCCGGAGGCGGGCCACGTACCGGATCCGCGCCGCGGGCGAGACGCGCAGCCTGCGGCCCACCCGCGCGCCGGCCGGCAGGGTACGGAGTTCCAGGACCCGGCTGGTCCACACGCCGCCGGCCCGCGGCACGGCGAGGGAGCCCCGCGCGGAGACCAGTTCCTGGGTGATCTTCTCGGCGGCGACGAACATGCCGCGGCCGTGCTCGCGCACCAGCAGTCCCGCGACCACGAGTTCGTCCACGGCGGCGCGCAGCGTGGGCCGGGACACGCCGAGCCGGGCGCACAGGCTGCGTTCCGAGGGGATGGCGTCACCGGGGCGCCGGGCCTCGATGAGCTCGAGGATCGCGTCGCGGACCCGTTCGCGCTTGAGCACGGCGCGCGAGGCGGCGGGATCGATCTCCATGCGGGACCCTCGTTCGTCGTCGGACCGGCGGGTCGTCGTGGCACTGGTACGGCTTCGACCGTAACTGGTCCGCCGCCCGAGGGGGACTGTCGGGGAACATCGATTTCCTTTCCTGCCAGGAGGGTTGACGGCCACATTGGTCTATGCCACCTTCGTTCGACATCGACTGGTAAAGCCTCGGGGGCCGACTGGTCAATCCCGAGGACCGTGCGTGTACCGCCGCTCGCCGTCCGTCCGCGACCGCGCGTGTCCCGCGAAGGTCCGGGCCGCCCCTCGCGCTCCACGGCGCGCGGCGGCACCCGCACACGCCGCACAGACGATCCACCGTGCGCCACCCCCACAGAAAAGGAACACGGATGAGCACTCGTCCCCTCTGCCGCCGCACCCACGCGGCACTCGCGCTGACCGCCCTGCTCGGCGGCACCGCCCTGGCCGGCCTCCCCGCCACCACCGCCGCCGCCGCGGACGGCGCCGTCACCGTGCAGTACCGCACCAGCGCGGGCGGAGCCACCGCCGACCAGAGCGAGCCCTGGCTCAAGGTCCGCAACACGGGCTCCACGACCGTGCAGTTGAGCCAGGTGAAGGTCCGCTACTACTTCAAGGCGGACGCCCCGAACGCCACGTACCGCTTCGCCTGTTCCTGGGCGGTCAGGGGCTGCTCCGCCGTCACCGGCACGTTCGGCACGCTCGCGCACCCCACCGCGACCGCCGACCGCTATCTGGAGATCGGTTTCACCCCGGCCGCCGGCTCCCTGGCGCCCGGCGCCGACACCGGGGACATGCAACTGCGCTTCTACCAGGCCAACTGGCAGACGCTCAGGCAGAGCGACGACTACTCCTTCGACGGCGCCCGGACCTCGTACGCCGACTGGAACAAGGTCACCGCCCAGCTCGCCGGCACCACGGTGTGGGGCACGGCTCCCGAGGGCAACGACCCCACCGATCCGACCGATCCCACGGACCCGACCGACCCGCCGGGCGGCGGCCAGACCCTGTTCGACGACTTCGACTACACCTCGCACACCGACCCGGCGATCTCCGCGCACGGCTGGAGCGTGCGGTCCAACTCCGGCGGCCCCGGCGTGCCCGGCGCGGCCTGGGACCCGTCCAAGGTCACCTTCAGCACCTCGGGCGGCAACTCGGTGATGAACCTGGAGACCTCCACCGCCGGCACCGGCGCCTCCACCGTCCACACCGAAGTCCTCACCAAGAGCATGAAGTTCAGAAACGGCACCTACGCCGCCCGGGTGCGGTTCTCCGACACCCCGAAGTACGGTCCCGACGGCGACCGCGTCGTGCAGACCTTCTTCACCATCAACGACCTCAAGGCCCCCATGGCCGACGACTACGCCGAGTACGACTTCGAGTACCTGCCCAACGGCGGCTGGGGCGAGCCCTCGAACATCCTCTACACGACCTCCTGGGAGACCTACAACCCCGACCCCTGGCAGGCCGTCAACCAGCACACCGAGAGCCGGCGCAGCTTCGCCGGCTGGCACGACCTGGTGGTGACCATCGACGACAGCGCCATCACCTACTACGTCGACGGTCAGCACTTCGGCACGCACGACGCCGCGTATCTGCCGGAGCGCCCGATGTCGATCAACTTCAACCAGTGGCTGATCGACCTCCAAGGCCAGACGTCGACCGCACCCCGCGCCTACGACCAGCAGGTCGACTACGTGCTGCACGTCAAGGACCAGGTGCTCACCCCCGCCCAGGTGACCGCGAAGATCAACGCCTACCGAGGCGCCGGCACGTCCTTCGTGGACGAGGTCCCCGCACCCTGACGGCCTGAGCCCGGCCGGGGCCCCTCACCGGGGCCCCGGCCGCGTCCGGGCGGGCTTCCCCCCGAGTTCACGTGATCTTCGTCAAGGGCTTCCGCCGTCGAGCCCGAAAGGCTGGACTGTAGGACGCGGCCCGACCGGGGCCGCACGCAGACAACGTTGTCACACCTACCGGAAGCAGGGATGCCCACGCCATGCGGAACGCCACCGGACCCCATCCGCCGACGCCCCCGCCGGGCCGGCGCAGACTCCTCGCCGCCGCGCTGATCCTCGGCACCCTGGTCGCCGGGCTCACGCCCGTCACGGGCGCCGCCGCCAAGGGCCGCGACATCGCCGCGTTCGACGCCGTCGACCCGTTCATCGGCACCCGGCTGGACACCTCCCAGAACAAGGGCAACAGCGCGTACGGCAACACCTGGCCGGGCGCCACGGTGCCGTTCGGCATGGTGCAGTCCTCCCCCACCACGTACCGCTCCTCGGACGGGGACCAGAAGGGCGGTTACGAGTACACGGCCGACAGGATCCGCGGCTTCGGCATGACCCGGCTCTCCGGGACCGGCTGCGAGGGCCGGTACAGCGGCTTCGACTTCCCCGTCCTGCCCTACACCGGCGACCTCACCGACGGCGCCCTGCCGTCCAGCCCGGCCGACAAGGTCACCGACTACTACGTCGGCTTCGACCACGCCGACGAGAAGGCCGACCCCGGCTACTACTCCGTGGACCTCGCCAACGGCGTGGAGACGGAGCTGACGGCCACCACCCGCACCGCCGTGAGCCGCTTCGACTTCCCCTCGGACGGCACCTCGACGCTGCTGTTCGACGTGGCCGGCTCCAACAACCGGGTCTTCGGCAGCGAGGTGAAGGTCGACGGCGACACCGTCAGCGGCTGGGTGGAGACCGCCTCGGTGTGCGACGAGGGCGGACGCTACCGGGCCTACTTCTCGACCACGTTCGACCGGCCCGTCAAGGCCCACGGCACCTGGCAGGGCTCGGACGTACGGCCGGGATCGGCCGCCGCCTCCGGTGGTGACACCCAGCACGGGGCGGGCGCCTACCTCGTCTTCGACCGGGGCGCGAAGGTCACCGCGAAGACCGGCCTCAGCTATGTGAGCGTCGCGGGCGCGGCCCGCAACGCGGCCGACGAGACCCGCGGCCGGAGCTTCGACCGGGTCCGCGCGCGGACCGCCCGCGTGTGGCGGGACGCGCTCGGCACGGTGGACGCGGACGGCGGCACCCGGGACGAGCGGGTGAAGTTCTACACCGCGCTCTACCATGCGCTGCTCCATCCGAACGTCTTCGACGACGTGAACGGCGAGTACCGCGGCTACGACGGCGAGCTCCACCGGGTCGCCGAGGGCCGCCACCACTACGTCACCTATGCCGGCTGGGACACCTACCGCAGCCAGGCCCAGCTGATCGCGCTGCTGTTCCCCGAGGTCGGCAGCGACATCAACCAGTCGATCACCGACATGGTGCGCCAGACCGGCAGCTGGCCCAACTGGCCGCACCTGAACCAGGCGCAGCAGAAGATGAGCGGCGACTCGCTGCAATCGGTGGTCGCCTCGATCGACGCGTTCGGCAGCACGGACTACGACCGGCGGGCCGCGCTGGAGTCGATGAAGTCGACGCAGGACCTGCCCGCCGACTCCACGCTGCGGCGGCACGCCTACCAGTACGCGACCGTCGGCTTCATCGAGAACCGCAAGGGCGACTCGGCGACGTCGAAGACGCTCGAGTACGCCGTCGACGACTTCGGCATCGCCCAGCTCGCCCGGCGCCTCGGCGACCGGGAGACGTACGACCGGTACATGGTCCGGGCGCAGAACTGGCAGAACGTGTTCGACGAGGCCAGTGACCACATCCGCCCCCGTGACCGTACGGGCTTCGACCGGGGGTTCGATCTCGGTGAGCGGGGCGACCAGTTCGAGCAGGCGACCGGTTACCAGTACGGCTGGATGGTCCCGCACAACGTGGGCGCGCTCATCGAGAAGCGGGGCGGCGTCGAGGCCACCACCAGGGCGCTGGACGACCACACCCGTGAGCTCGACGCCGGCGTGTACAACACCTCGGGCGCGTATCTGAGCAACCAGCCCAGCTTCACCATGCCGTTCGTCCACAACTGGCTGCGGCGGCCGCACCGTACGGCGGACGTGCTGCGCCGCGCGGTGGACGAGATGTACGACACCACGCCCTCGGGGCTGCCCGGCAACGACGACCTCGGTTCGCTGAGCAGCTGGTACGTGTGGGCGAACATCGGGCTCTTCCCCGCCGTCCCCGGCACCGCCGACCTGGTGGTGAGCGGCCCGATGTTCGACCGGGTCGTGGTGGACAGCGCCGACAGCCGGCGCAGGATCGTCCTCGACGCGCCGCGCGCCGACGAGGCACCGTACGTGAGCTCGTTGAAGGTGAACGGCCGGGCCACCACCCGTTCCTGGCTCCCCGCGGAGTTCACCCGCGAGGGCGGCAGGCTCGGTTTCCGGATGTCGGAGACACCCGGCACCTGGGGCACCCGCGCGGGGGACGTCCCCCCGTCGCACACGGACGGCACGGACGCCCGGAACAACATCGGCACCACTCCCGACGGCCGGGGGAACCTCGGCTCCCTCGACCTCAGCGACAACTCCCTGTCCCGGGAGCGGCTGGCGGCGGCCGGGGCGGCGCCGGGCGCGAAGCTCGCGCTGGGCGGCACCGGTGTCGAGTTCACCTGGCCGGACACCGAGCCCGGGGAGCCCGACAACTGGATCCCGCACGGCCAGCGCATCCCCCTGGACGGGACGCCGGCGACCGGGATCTCCTTCCTGGGGCTGGCCACCAACGGGCCCTCGCAGGGCACCGCGGTGGTCGAGTACACCGACGGCTCCACCCAGCCGGTGCCGGTGCGGTTCACGGACTGGACCCCCGGGACGAACCACCAGTTCGGCAACGAGCCGCTGGTGACCACCACGGGACGCAACCGGGCCGCGGGCGGCGCCGACACCGTGCAGACCAAGGTGTTCGCCACCCGTCCGCAGCTGCTGGACCCGGCGAAGCGGGTGGCCGCCGTCGTCCTGCCGCAGGGCACCGACCGGGGCGTCATGCACGTGTTCGACGTGGCGCTCACCGACAATCCGGATCTCGAGGTTCCCGGTTCCGCCCCGGAGCGGATCGTCCTGACGCCGACCGGGAAGCCGGAGACGTCCCAGGCCGTCACCTGGCGTACGGCGGCGGCGTTCACCTCGGGCGAGGTGCGGGTCCGTGAGGCCGGCACCGCACCGTGGCGGACCGTGGCCGCCCGCGCGAACGAGGAGCTGACCTCGGACGGCGAGCGGACCCGCACCCACTCCGCGGTCCTCGACCGCCTCTCCCCCGGCACCGCGTACGAGTACCAGGTCGGCACCGGCGACCGGTTCAGCCCGGTGTACCGGTTCACCACCGCCCGGCCCGCCGGCGAGGACTTCACCTTCCTGTACTTCGGCGACGCGCAGAACGAGCTGTCGGCGAAGTGGGCGCCGGTGGTGAAGCAGGCGTACGCGCGCTATCCCGACGCCGTCGGCAGCGTCAACGCCGGAGACCTGGTGAACTCCTCGGGCAACGACAGCGAGTGGCGCGACTGGTTCGGGGCGATGGACGGCTACAGCCAGACGACCAACGTCATCGCCGCGCCCGGCAACCACGAGTACTCGGGGGACACCTTCCTCAAGAAGTGGAAGTCGACGTTCGAGTACCCGGGCAACGGGCCGAGCGTCTCGACGGCCGAGGACGACACCCCGGCCGGGCGGCAGCGCGCCGCCTACGAGGCGCACATGGCGAAGGCGCTCGCCGAGACCGCGTACTACACCGACTACCAGGGGGTGCGGTTCGTCTCCCTCAACGCGAGCACGGGTGACGCCCGCTCGCTGATGACGCCGGACGACCTCCCGGAGTGCAGTGAGAACTGCCCCGACCCCGAGAAGCTCTGGCTCGGCATGCAGAGCAGGTGGCTGGACCACATCCTCGAGGACAATCCCAGCAAATGGGCGGTGGCGGTGTTCCACCAGCCGGTGTTCTCCGGGGCCGAGGGCCGCGACGAGAAGGCGGTGCGGGACGCCTGGCTGCCGGTGTTCCAGCGCGGCGACATCGACCTGGTGCTGATGGGACACGACCACGTGTACGCGCGCGGGTACGTCGACTCCGACGCCACCGCCACGCCCGGCGTGACCACCGGCCCCGTCTACACGGTCGCCGTCTCCGGGCCGAAGTACTACGAGCTCGCCCCCGAGGACGACAACGTGTGGACCCGCAACGGGGCGACCCAGGTGGTGCGCGCCGGACACACCTCCACCTTCCAGGGGATCAAGGTCACGAAGGACACGATCCGCTACGAGGCGGTCGTCGCCGCGAAGTGGGACGACCGGTCCACCACGGACAAGGAGCCCGGGGAGGTACTGGACTCCTTCACCATCACCAAGTACGACGACGGCACGAAGTACGTGACCGAGGACGGGGTGCCCGTACCGCCCGCCCCGGCCGCCGGCCGCTGACCCGCGGCCCTCGCCGTGAGGCTCCGCTCGCCCCAGGCCGAGCGGGGCCTTACTTGCCTGCGGCGGGCGACCGGCGCAGGCTGGTCCCATGGGTGCGGGCCCGACGCTCATCACCTCCGTGCAGCGCGCCTTCCGGCTGCTGGAGGCGGCGGGCGCCCATGAGAACGGCGCGCCGGCGAAACAGCTGGCGCGGGAGACGGGGCTGCCCCTGGCCACGGCCTACCACCTGCTGCGCACGCTGGTGCACGACGGGTATCTGCGCAAGCTGGACGACGGCGGATTCGTCCTGGGCGACCGGTTCCAGACCTTGCACACGACGGGCCGCGGCCAGGCGCTGCTCAGCCGGGTCCGGCCGGCGCTCGCCGCGCTGCGGGACGAGCTGTCCACCGCCGCCTACCTCACCTTCTACGAGGACGGTGAGATCCGCGTCGCCGAGATCGTCGACAGCCCCCGCACCCCGCGGGCCGAGCTGTGGGTGGGGTTCGAGGACGCCGGGCACGCCACCGCGCTGGGCAAGTCGGTGCTCCGGGAGCTCGACGACGAGGCGCGCAAGGAGTACCTCTCCCGGCACCCCCTCAACGACCTCACCCCGCGGACGATCACCACGGCCGAGGAGCTGGTGCGCCGGCTGGAGAGCAGCGACCTGGCGCCGGCCGTCGCCGACCTGGAGGAGTACTCCCTGGGCACCGTCTGTGTCGCGGTGCCGGTCTACAGCGGGGACACCCTGGGCTCGCTCGGTGTCTCCATGCCGAAGGACCGGCTGCACCGGCTCGACGAGGTGCGCGAACGCCTCCTGCCGACCGCCGGGCGGGTGACCCGGGGACTGTCGTTCACTATCTGAAAAGCACACCCTTGTGACGTTCGCAACGATCATCTTTCCTGAATAAGTCAGACATTACGGACGCGCGCACGCCGCGCAAAGGTGAGGACTGCGGACGACACATGAGTCACGCCCGTCAGCATGGACGCGACCACTGGCCGATACGGCAGTACAAGCGGGGGGTCCGCCACACGTGGTCGCCCCGGGCGCGGGCCGCCGCGCACTGGGCCGCCGGCACGCCCGCCCTCTCCGTACTGATCGTCTTCCTCGTCGTGTTCGTCGACCTCGTCGGCGGAACGGGCAAGGTCTGGCTGCCGCTGCTCGCCGCCGGGCCGGCGCTGGCGGCGGCCACCAGCCGGCCGGCCGGGGTCCTCGGGGTGGGTCTCCTCGCCTCCCTCCTCGGCGCGGCGATCGGCGCCCGGCACGGCATGGCGGCCTCGGAGCTGGCCGTCGTACTCGCCGCGCTGGTGACCGTCGCCCTGGCCGGCACGCTCGCCAGCGCCCTGCGGGAACGCCGCGAACGGGTGCTCGCCGCCGTCCGTTCCGTCGCGGAGACCGCGCAGCACGCCCTGCTCCTGCCGGTCCCGGAGACCGTCGGCCCGTTCCAGACGGCGGTCCACTACAGCGCCGCCGCGGCGGAGGCCCGGATCGGCGGCGACCTCTACGCCCTCATCCCCACCCCGTACGGGGTCAGGATGATCGTCGGCGATGTGCGCGGCAAGGGGCTGCCGGCCGTGGGGACGGCCGCGCTCGTGCTCGGTGTCTTCCGGGAGGCCGCCTACGACGAGCCCGATCTGCTGGACGTCGTCTGCCGGATCGAACGGAGCCTGGCCCGCAACCTCGGCCACGACGACTTCGTCACCGCCGTGGTCGCCGGCTACCCGGAGCCGGGGCGGCTGGAGGTGGTCAACTGCGGACACGCTCCCCCGCTGCTGGTCCGCGGCACCGAGGTGGTGCCGGTGGACCCCGACCACCCGGCGCCGCCCCTGGGGCTGCGCGCCCTGTCGGGCGAGTCCCCCGGCCTCCAGGTGGTGTCCTTCACCGAGGGGGACCAGCTGCTGTTCTACACCGACGGGGTCACGGAGGCCCGCGACGCCGGCCGCGCGTTCTACCCGCTGGCCGAGGGCCTGGCCCGGCACCTGTGCGACGAGCCGGCCCGCACGCTCGCCGCGCTGCACCAGGAACTGCTGGACCACGTGGGCGGCCGACTGCACGACGACGCGGCACTGCTCCTGCTGCGCAAGCCCCCCGCCACCGCCGGGGCGGCGGACGCGGCCTCCCCCGTCGTCCTGCCGCTCACGACACGACCGGAACCGGACGCCGACGGCACCTCCGACGACCGCGAAGGCGCCGCCTAGCGCGGCCGGTCCGTCAGGGCCGCTGGGCGGCGATCATGCGGCGGTACCAGTGGTAGCTGTCCTTCGGGGTGCGCTCCTGCGTGTCGTAGTCGACCCGGACGATGCCGAAGCGCTTGTCGTAGCCGAAGGCCCACTCGAAGTTGTCGAGCAGCGACCACACGTAGTAGCCGCGCACGTCCACGCCGGCGTCGATCGCGGCCCGCAGCGCGGTGAGGTGGTCGCGCAGGTACGCCACCCGGTCGGTGTCGTGCACGGCGCCGTCCGCGTCCGCCTCGTCGTCCTCGGCGGAGCCGTTCTCGGTGATGTGCACCGGCGGCAGGGCGTCGCCGTACTGCTCCTTCAGGTCCACCAGGAGGTCGGTGAAGGTGTCCGGGGCCACCGGCCAGCCCATCGCGGTGTGCCGGACGCCGGGCATCGCCGTCTCGGCGTAGCGGTTGTCGGTCGCCACGCGCAGGGCGGGGTCGTCCTCCCGGTACGGGGCGTCGGCGACGACGATCGGGCGGTAGTAGTTGACGCCGAGGAAGTCCAGCGGCTGCGAGATCAGCTCCAGGTCGCCGTCGCGGCGGAAGTCCTGTCCGGTGATCAGCTCGCCCCAGGTGTCCTCCTCGGTGTCCGGGTAGCGCCCGGCGAGGATCGGCTCCGTCCACACCAGGTTGTGCAGGGTGTCGGCGCGTACGACGGCCTCCCGGTCGGCGGCGGAGCCGGTGGCGGGCAGGTGGTGGTCGAGGTTGAGGGTGATGCCGACCTCGCGGACCCCGGCGGACCGGAGCGCCCGGACGGCGAGTCCGTGGCCGACCAGCAGGTGGTGGGCGGCGGCCAGGGCGCCCCGGCCCTCGCGGGCGCCCGGCGCGTGGCGGCCCACCGAGTAGCCGAGGAAGGCGCTGCACCACGGCTCGTTGAGGGTGATCCAGCGGGGCACCCGGTCGCCCAGGCGCTCGGCGACGACGGCCGTGTACTCGGCGAACCGCTCGGCGGTCTCCCGCACCCGCCAGCCGCCCCGGTCCTCCAGGGCCTGCGGGAGGTCCCAGTGGTAGAGGGTGGCGGCGGGCTCGATGCCGGCGGCGAGGAGTTCGTCGACCAGGCGGGAGTAGAAGTCCAGGCCCTTGGGGTTCACCGGCCCTGTGCCGTCGGGCACGATGCGCGGCCAGGCGATCGAGAAGCGGTACGAGCCGACGCCGAGGTCGCGCAGCAGGGCCACGTCCTCGGGGTAGCGGTGGTAGTGGTCGCAGGCGGTGTCACCGGTGTCGCCGTTCGCGACCAGGCCGGGGGTGTGGCTGTAGGTGTCCCAGATCGACGGGCCGCGGCCGTCCTCGTATGCCGCGCCCTCGATCTGGTACGAGGCGGTCGCGGCGCCGAAGACGAAGCCGGGCGGGAAACGGGGGAAGTCGTTCATGTGGTGCGCGTCCATCTCGGTGTGTGCGGTGATCACTTGACGGAGCCCCCGGTGATGCCGGCGGCGATGTACTTCTGGGCGAGGACGAGCAGGATCGCGGCCGGGACGGCGGAGAGCACGGACGCGGCCATCACGGCGCCCCAGTCGCCGACGTGGGCGCCGATGTACTGGTAGATGCCCAGCGTGATCGGCTTGACGTCGTCGGTGGTGTTCAGGGTGAGCGCGAACATGAAGTCGCTCCACGAGAACAGGAACGCGAACAGGCCGGAGGTGATCAGCGAGTTGCGGCTCATCGGCAGCACCACCCGCAGGAAGACCCGGACCGGACCGGCGCCGTCGATCTCGGCGGCCTCGATGACCTCGCCCGGGATGGACACCATGAAGGAGCGCATGAGGACGATGGAGAACGGGATGCCGAGCGAGGCGTCCGCGAGCATCAGGCCGAAGTAGGAGTTCACCAGGCCCAGGTCGACGTAGGAGTTGTAGAGGGCGTTGGCGATGACGATGCCCGGCACCATCTGGGTGATCAGGGTGCCGAAGACGATGGTGCGCGAGCCGCGCAGGCCGAACCGGGCCAGGCCGTAGGCGGCCGGGGCGGAGATGGCCAGGCAGATGGCGACGGCGCCGAACGAGACCAGCAGCGAGGTCAGCAGGTGACCGCCCTGGTCGGTGACGGCCTTGGAGAACCCGGAGAGGTCCAGGCTGCCGGGCACCGGGTCGACCTGGAGCAGGCCGGACTCGGACTGGAGCGCCGTGTTGAGCATCCAGTACAGCGGGAACAGCATCACGCCCAGGATCAGCACACCGGCGACGGTGGAGCCCCAGCGGCGCCGGGACGCGGCGGGAGTGTGAGCGGCCATGTCGGTCACTTCCCCTCGGTGCGGTTGGCCCGCAGGTAGAACACCGCGAACACCGCGGAGATGATGATGAGGACGTTGCCGACGACCGCGCCGGCGCCGAAGTCCAGCTCCACGAAGGAGTTCTGGTAGGTGAGCGTGCCCAGGGTCTGGGTGGCGTCGGCGGGTCCGCCGTCGGTGAGGGCGAGGATCAGGTCGAGGATCTTGACCGTCGACATGAAGCCGAGCACCAGGACGACCGTGATCACCGGCTTGAGCATCGGCAGGGTGATGGAGCGGAAGGTCCGCCAGGCCGAGGCGCCGTCCAGGGCGGACGCTTCGTACAGCTCCTTGGGGATCTCCTGGAGGCCGCCGTAGAGGATGACCATGTTGAACGGGATGCCGATCCAGATGTTGACCAGGATCACCGAGAGCAGCGCCATGTCGGGGCTGGTCAGCCACGGGGTGCTGCCGCCCAGGCCCAGGGTGTCCAGGAAGGTGTTCAGTACGCCGGTGTCCTGGTCGAGGATGCGGCGCCAGACGATGCCGGACACCACCATGGGCACCAGCCAGGGCAGCAGGATCAGCGACCGCAGGACGCCGTTCAGGGGGAACCTGCGGTTGAAGAAGACGGCGAGGGCGAGGCCGATGCAGAACTGGCCGAGCAGGGAGCCGGCGGTGAAGACGAGGGTGTGCCACAGGGCCTTGCCGAACAGGACGTCCTGGAAGACGGACGACCAGTTGTCGGTGCCGTTGAAGGGGGCCTCGCCGGTGAAGAACGTCTTCGGCGTGTAGTGCTGGAAGCTCATCACGATGTTGCGGACGAGCGGGTAGCCGAAGAACAGCAGCATGAAGGCGACGGCGGGGGCGACGAAGCCCCACTGGGCGAGTCTGCGGCGCAGGCGCTGCCGGGCCGGGTCCGGCGCGGCGGACTTCCCGGAGGTCTGCGCGGACACCGGGGTGGTGACGGTGGACGTGGTCATGGCGCGTACCTCAGTTCCCGCTCGTGGCGCGCTGCTGGGCGCGCTGCAGGGCGGTTTCGCTGGACTGGCCGGTGAGGGCGGACTGGAAGGCGCTCTGCAGGGCGAGCGAGACGCCCGACCAGCCGGCGCCGAGCTTGGCGGTGCGGGACCGGGCGGCGGCGACCTGGTCGGCCAGCGCGTCCAGCTCGGGCACCTCCTGACGCCACTGCGCGGCGGCCTTCTCGTTGGCGGGGACCATCCAGCTGTTCAGGGCGTAGGTGAGCTGTTCCTTCTCGCTCGCCAGGCAGGCGACGATCCGGCCGGCCGTCCTCTCGCGCTCGGTGTCGCCGGTGTTGGGCACGGTGAGCACGGCGCCGCCGAGCGGTCCCACCGAGTCGGCGCCCGCCTCGGGGACGGGGATCTGCGCGATCTCCCAGTGCAGCGACTTCCTGGTGTTGAGGGTCTCGACCTGCCACGGGCCGTTGATCATCATGGCGGCGTTGCCGGCCATGAACTGGTCGTTCACGTCGGCCTGCGTCCAGTTGACCGTGGACTTGGACAGCGACCCGTCCTGGAGCAGCGCCTTCCAGTAGTCGAGCGCCTCGACGACCTGGGGGCTGTCCAGGTCCGTCTCGTCGCCGCCGTTGGACCACATGAACGGTGTGAACTGGAAGACGCCGTCCTCGGCGCCGCCCGCGCTGAGCGCCACGCCGTACCGGTTGCCCTCGGTGAGCTTCTTCGCCGCCTGGCGCAGCTCGTCCCAGGTGGTGGGCACCCGTACGCCCGCCTCGTCCAGGATGTCCTTGTTGTAGAAGAGCGCGAGGGTGTTCACGGAGCGGGCCGCTCCGTAGTACGTGCCCTTGTACGAGCCGAAGTCGACGATGCCCTCGGGGATGTCGTCGGTGGCCAGGCCCAGGGTGCGCAGGTCGACGAGGCCGCCGGCGTCGGCGAAGGTCGGCATCTCGGAGGCGTCGAACTGCACGATGTCCGGCAGCGACTTCGACGAGGCCATGCGCAGGGCCTTCGTCATCACCTGCGCGGCGGGGACGCTCTGCTGCTCGATGCGCACGCCCAGCTGCTTGCCGCAGCGGGCCATCGCCTCGGCGTCCCAGCGGTGGTAGGTCTCGTCGGTCGAGGAGTTCATCACGGTGTACACGTCGCTGTCGCGCTGCTGTGCGCAGCCGGTCAGCGCCGCTCCGGCGATGAGGACGGAGACGGCGGCGATCGACGTGACGGCTCCGCGCGAACGTCCGCGCGCGCGGTGTGCGGCAACCGGAGGATGTGCTGTCACGGTGGGTGCCCTTGCGTGGGGACCGGCTCAACCCGCGTTGAGCTGGTGACTCTTTCAGGAGACTGGTGAAGCGCTTCGACTCGAGGCGGCTCTCGTCGAGGTGTTGCTCGACGCTGCACCGGGTGTAATTTGTTTTGCCTGATTACTAATACGCCAGCGGAAGCCGGTCGCGCTAGACCCCCAGCGCTACGATCTGCTTGCGCCAAGGCGTGACAGGTCCTGCGTCTCCTGTCATAGTTCCTGGTCAGAAGCTTCCTTCCGAGCCTCTGCCGCCCTCCCCCTCCGAGGAAGACCATGAAATTCACCGACGGCTTCTGGCGCATCCGCGACGGCGTCCAGATCTCGTACGCCACCGAAGTGCGCGATGTGCGCGCGGAATCGAAGCGCTTCACCGGCTATGCCGCCGTGAAGAAAGTGACGCGCAGGGGGGACACCCTGAACGCGCCGCTGATCACGGTCGAGTGCTTCTCCCCCGCCGAGGGCGTGATCGGCGTCCGGGTCACCCACCACGCGGGCAAGTACCGGCCGGGCCCCGACTTCGCCCTCACCGGGGACGCGGACGGCGCGGGGACGGTACGCGAGGACGGCACCGTCACCGAGCTGACCAGCGGCCCCCTGACCCTGCGCCTGGACGGGGCCGGCCCCTTCGCGCTCACCTTCCACGACGCGGACGGACGCGAGCTGACCCGCGCCGGCGCCAAGAGCACCGCCTTCGCCACCACCGGCGAGGGAGCCCACCACGTGCTGAGCCGGCTCTCGCTCGGCGTCGGCGAGCAGGTCTACGGCCTGGGCGAGCGCTTCACCCCGTTCGTCAAGAACGGCCAGACCGTCGACGTGTGGCAGGCCGACGGCGGCACGAGCAGCGAGCAGGCCTACAAGAACGTCCCGTTCTACCTGTCCTCCCGCGGCTACGGCGTCTTCGTCAACCACCCGGGCGCCGTCTCCTTCGAGATCGGCTCCGAGTCCGTCGGGCAGGTCCAGTTCAGCGTCGAGGACCAGGCGCTGGAGTACTACGTCGTCGCAGGACCCACCCCGAAGGAGGTCCTCGGCCGCTACACGGCCCTCACCGGACGCCCGGCCCTGCCCCCGGCCTGGTCGTTCGGCCTGTGGCTCAGCACCTCCTTCACCACGTCGTACGACGAGGCGACGGTGACCTCGTTCGTCGACGGCATGGCCGAGCGCGGCATCCCGCTGTCGGTGTTCCACTTCGACTGCTTCTGGATGCGCGAGTACCAGTGGTGCGACTTCCAGTGGGACCCGGACGTCTTCCCCGACCCGGAGGGCATGCTGGCCCGGCTCAAGGAGAAGGGCCTGCGGATCAGCGCCTGGATCAACCCGTACATCGCGCAGAAGTCCCCGCTCTTCGACGAGGCCGCCGCCCTCGGGCACCTGGTGCGCCGCCCGAACGGCGACGTGTGGCAGTGGGACCTGTGGCAGGCCGGCATGGGCCTGGTCGACTTCACCAGTCCCGAGGCCCGCGCCTGGTTCCAGTCGAAGCTCAAGCCGCTGCTCGACCAGGGGGTGGACAGCTTCAAGACGGACTTCGGCGAGCGCATCCCCACCGATGTCGTCTGGCACGACGGCTCCGACCCGGAGCGGATGCACAACTACTACACCCACCTGTACAACCGGACCGTGTTCGAGCTCCTGGAGAAGGAGCGCGGGCAGGGCGAGGCGGTGGTCTTCGCCCGGTCCGCGACCGCCGGCGGGCAGCAGTACCCGGTGCACTGGGGCGGCGACTGCTGGTCGTCCTTCGAGGCGATGGCCGAGTCGCTGCGGGGCGGCCTGTCCCTGTCGCTGAGCGGGTTCGGCTTCTGGAGCCACGACATCGGCGGCTTCGAGGGCACGCCCGTCCCCGAGGTGTTCAAGCGCTGGCTCGCCTTCGGCCTGCTCTCCTCGCACAGCCGGCTGCACGGCTCCACGTCGTACCGGGTGCCGTGGGAGTTCGGCGACGAGGCGGTCGACGTGGCCCGGCGGTTCACCCTGCTCAAGCACCGCCTGATGCCGTACCTGTACGGCGCCGCCGCCGAGGCCCACCACACGGGCGTCCCGGTGATGCGGCCCATGGTGCTGGAGTTCCCCCGGGATCCGGCGTGCCGCCCGCTCGACCGCCAGTACATGCTGGGCCCCGACCTGCTGGTCGCGCCGGTGTTCAGCGAGGACGGCGAGGTGGAGGTCTATCTGCCCGAGGGCACCTGGACTCACCTGCTGAGCGGCGAGCGGGTCACCGGCCCGTGCTGGCGCACCGAGCGGCACGGCTACGACAGCCTTCCGCTGTACGTCCGCGAGGGCGCCGTGCTGCCGCTGGCCGGCGACGACTCCCGGCCCGACGGCGACTGGCTGGACGCCCCGGTCCTGCTCGTGCACCCGCCGGCCGCGGCCGACTACGCGGCCGAGGTCACCGTGCCGGACACGGCGGGGCTCCCGGCCGCGGTGTTCCGGGTCCGGCGGGACGGCGACGTCCTGCGGGTCACCGCGTCCGGGACCGGCCGGCCGTTCACGGTGCGCGTGCCCGGCGGGGCCGAGGCACAGGGTTCGGGCGAGGTGACGCTGCCGCTGGGGTGACCGGGTCACGTGCCCGGGTGACTGCCCGGGCCGCCCCCGGGACCCGCGAGGGGGGTCGGTGAGAGGGCCGCGGGCTCCTCACCGGCCTCCAGCAGGGTGTCCGCCGCGCCCACGATCAGCGGGTCCGGCTTGCCCAGGGCCTCGTGGTCCTTCGCCGGGTAGTCGCAGCGGTCGAGGAGGCTGCGCATGGCCTCCAGCCGGCCCCGGCGCTTGTCGTTGTTCTTCACGACCGTCCACGGCGCGTGGGGCGTGTCCGTCGCCCGGAACATCTCGATCTTGGCCTCGGTGTAGTCGTCCCAGCGGTCGAGCGAGGCGAGGTCCATCGGCGACAGCTTCCAGCGGCGCACCGGGTCGACCTGGCGGATCGCGAACCGGGTCCGCTGCTCGGCCCGGGACACCGAGAACCAGAACTTCACCAGCATGATGCCGTCGTCGGTGAGCAGCCGCTCGAACAGGGGCGCCTGCTGGAGGAACTGGCGGTACTCGTCGTCCGTGCAGAATCCCATGACCCGCTCGACGCCCGCGCGGTTGTACCAGGAGCGGTCGAAGAAGACGATCTCGCCGCGGGCCGGCAGGTGCGCCACGTAGCGCTGGAAGTACCACTGCCCCGCCTCCCGCTCGGTCGGCTTCTCCAGGGCGACCACGCGGGCACCGCGGGGGTTGAGGCGTTCCATGAACCGCTGGATGGTGCCGCCCTTGCCGGCCGCGTCCCGCCCCTCGCAGAGCACCACGATCCGCTGGCCGGTGTCCTTGACCCACCGCTGCATCTTCAGCAGCTCGATCTGCAGGATGCGCTTGGTGCGCTCGTACTCCGCCCGGCGGATCCTGCGGTCGTAGGGGTGGTTCTCCCGCCAGGTCTCGATCGGGGTGCCGTCGGCGTCGAGCAGCACGGGCCGCTCCGGGCGCCGGTCGTCCACCTCCAGCCCGTGGAGCAGGTCGTCGCCGTCGGTCCCGGCATCCGTCCGGCCGTCCGTCCCGTCCGTGTGTTCGGCCGTCACGTCGCCTCCCGCGTCCGTACGAGTGCGTCACAAGAAGCGTATGCCCACCGGGCGTTTCGCGGTGATGCGGGCGCGGGACCCGGGAAGGAGCAGGATCGGGCGGAACCCGTGCGCGAGCGGCGTCTTCCGTCCATGTCGAGGCATCTCATGCAGGCACTGGTACCCGGACGAAGGGGACGCACGACGTGCAGATCGATCTGAAGGGCCGTACGGCGCTGGTCACCGGCTCCACCCAGGGCATCGGCGCGGCGATCGCCACCGGGCTGGCGCGGGCGGGCGCCCGGGTCGCGGTCAACGGGCGCTCCGCCGAGCGCGTACGGGACAGCGCCGCCGCCCTCGAACGGGAGGTGCCCGGCGCCGACGTCGTACCGGTCGCGGCGGACGTGACCACCGAGGCGGGCGCCGAGCGGATCGCCGAGGCGCTGCCGCGGGTGGACATTCTCGTCAACAACCTCGGCGTCTTCGGCTCCGCCGACCCGCTGGAGATCACCGACGAGGAGTGGCGGCGCTACTTCGAGGTGAACGTCCTGGCCGCCGTGCGGCTGACCCGGCTGTTCCTGCCGGGCATGACCGGGCGCGGCTGGGGGCGCGTCCAGTACATCGCCAGTGACTCGGCGGTCGTCACCCCCGCCGAGATGATCCACTACGGCATGTCCAAGACGGCGCTGCTCGCGGTGAGCCGCGGTTTCGCCAAGAAGGCGGCGGGCACGGGCGTCACGGTGAACTCGGTCATCGCCGGGCCCACCCACACCGGCGGGGTGGAGGACTTCGTCTACGAGCTGGTGGACCGCGGCCTCCCGTGGGACGAGGCGCAGCGCGCCTTCATGCGCGAGCACCGGCCGCAGTCGCTGCTGCAACGGCTGATCGAGCCGGAGGAGATCGCCCACATGGTCGTCTACCTCAGCTCGGAGCAGGCCTCCGCGACGACCGGCGGGGCACTGCGCGTCGACGGCGGCTACGTGGATGCGATCCTGCCCTGAGAGCGGGCGGCAGTCAGCGCAGGAGCAGCTGGACGAGGGCGAGGGTGCCGATCACGACGATGACGGCGCGCAGCACCGCGGGGCTGAACCTGCGCCCGGTCCTGGCGCCGAGCTGGCCGCCGAGGGCGGATCCGGCCGCGATGAGCGCGACGGCCGTCCAGTCGAAGTCGGCGACGAAGAGGAAGAAGGCCGCCGCGACCGTGTTGACGATCGCCGCGAGCACGTTCTTGACGGCGTTGAGGCGTTGCAGCGGCTCGTCGAGGAGCAGGCCCATCAGGGAGATGTAGATGATGCCCTGCGCGGCGGCGAAGTAGCCGCCGTAGACGCTGGCCAGGGCCAGGCCGGCGGAGAGCGGCCGTCCGCCGTCGCGGCGGGAGGGGTGTCCCTCCGCGCGGCGGGCGCGCACCTTCCCGGCGATCAGGGGCTGGAACGCGACGAGGAGGAGGGCGAGCCCCACCAGGGTGGGCACGATGGTCTCGAACGCCTCGGCGGGCAGGGCCAGCAGGAGCGTCGCGCCGCAGAGTCCGCCCAGCGCGGCGCCGACGCCGAACTTGCGGACGCGCCGGCCCTGTCCCGCGAGTTCCCTGCGGTAGCCGATGGCGCCGCTGACGGAGCCGGGGATCAGTCCGAGCGCGTTGGAGACCGTGGCGGTGACGGGGGACAGCCCGGTGGCGAGCAGCACGGGAAAGGTCACCAGCGTTCCCGAGCCGACGACGGCGTTCATGGCGCCGGCGCCGACGCCCGCCGCGAAGACGCCGGCCATCTCCAGCGGCGTCACGCCGTGGCTCCGGCCGTGTCGTCGCCGCCCGAGGGTGTCCGGCGCCGGCCCTGGTCCGAGGAAACGTTCATGTGAGGACGCTAGCCCGCGGACCCTTCGGTGATCACCGGAGGATCAGGAGAGCCTCGCCACACCCGCGTAGATGCCGCTGTCCTCGGGGGGCGGCGGCGGGGTCGTGCGGAACCACTCCGGTGCGGTCACCAGGCCGGGGTCGACCAGTTCCAGGCCGTCGAAGAAGCGGGCGACCTCGGCGCGGGTGCGGAAGCCCAGGCGGATGCCGGCGCGGGCGTACTCGGCCGTGACCTGCTCGGCCAGCTCGGAGTGGAGGTCGGAGGCGGCGTGCGACAGCACGAGGTAGCTGCCCGGCGGCAGCGCGGCCCGCAGCTCGCCGACGATGCCGAGGGGGTCCTGGTCGTCGGGGAGGAAGTGCAGGAGGGCGATCAGGGAGAGCGCGATCGGGCGCTCGAAGTCGAGCACGCCGCGGGCGTGCCGGAGGATGCCGCCCGGGTCGCGCACATCGGCCTGGATGTAGTCCGTGGTGCCCTCGGGGCTGCTGATCAGCAGGGCCTCGGCGTGCCGCAGCACGATCGGGTCGTTGTCGGTGTAGACGACCTTCGCGGCCGGGACCACGCCCTGCACGATCTGGTGCAGGTTCGGCTCCGTGGGGATGCCGGTGCCTATGTCGAGGAACTGGTCGACGCCCTGCCCGGCGAGCCAGGCGGCCGCCCGGTGCATGAACCGGCGGTTCTGGCGGGCGGCGTCGCGCGCCTGGGGCGGCAGCTTCTCCCCCACGGCCTCGTCGACCGGGTAGTTGTCCTTGCCGCCGAGGAGCCAGTCGTAGACCCGCGCGGGGTGCGCCCTGCTGGTGTCGATCCGCGGAGGGGTGGGGGGTGTGCCCGTCGACATGGCGGAGTCCGTCCCTGAAGTGGCTCGGGAGTGCCTGACGATCATCAAGTCTCGCACACACAACCGGTGTACGGGGGTCAGGAGTTCGATCGTCGGGCGGGGTCCGGCGGCGGTGCCGTGCTGGCCCTCGGCACCAGCCGGGTCGGGACGAGGGTGGTGCCCCGCTCGGGGCCGCCCTGCCGCATCTTGCTCAGCACCGCCTGGACGCAGAGCCGGCCCACCTCGGCGAAGTCCTGGTGGACGGTGGTCAGCGGGGGCAGGAAGGAGGACGCCTCGGGGATGTCGTCGAAGCCGATGACGCTGACGTCCTCGGGCACACGCCGGCCGCGCTCGTGCAGGGCGCGCAGCAGGCCGAGCGCCATCTGGTCGTTGGCGGCGAAGACGGCCGTGCACTCGTCCCGGGCCGCGAGTTCGAGGCCGGCCCGGTAGCCCGAGTCCGCCGACCAGTCGCCCCGGACGAGGGGCGGCGGCACCCGTCCGGCCTCGGTGAGGGCGGCGCGCCAGGCGTCCGTGCGGCGCTGAGCGGCGAACGAGTCCTCGGGGCCGCCCAGGTGCCACACCGTGCGGTGGCCGAGGCCGAGCAGGTGCTGGACGGCGGTACGGGTGCCGCCCGCCTGGTCGGTGTCGACGACCGTGTAGTGGTCGCCGGCGTCGGAGTCGACCACCACGACCTGGACGTGCGGGGGCAGGGTGACCGTCGCCGCGTCCAGGAGGTGGACCTCCATGATGACGATGACGGCGTCGACGGCGAGTTCCTCCAGCCGGGAGAACGCCCCGCGCACCTCGTCCTGGGTGGGCACGGCGACCGGCAGCAGCGTCACCGCGTAGCCCTCGCGCGCGGCGGAGGTGGCGATCGCCTCCAGGGTGCGGACGTTGCCGGTGGTGGAGAGGGTGAAGGTGATGACGCCGATGGTGCGGAACTCACCGCGTTTGAGGGCGCGGGCCGCGCTGTTGGGCCGGTAGCCGAGCTCCTTCATCGCGGCCAGCACCTGGCGGCGGGTCTCCTCGGTGACCCCCGCGTAGCCGTTGGAGACGCGGGAGACGGTCTGGGACGAGACCCCCGCCAGGCGGGCCACGTCGGCCATGGAGGCCGTGGCCCGGGCGCCGCCCCGGGTACGGCGCGCACCGCCGGCCGCGGTGGCCGCCCCGGCGCCGGGGCCGGGCGCGTTCGCCGGCGTTCTCTCGGCCGTGTCCACTCGCCGTCAGCCGCCTTCCTGTCACTGCTCGCGTCACGGTTTCCCAAGGGACCCTTGACCGTCCTCAGGAGGGCGGTGTAAACATGCCGCCATCCGATGTTTACGTAAACATAACAGCTCGCCGGCCCTTCGCGGCAGCCGATGTTTACGCAAACATCACGTGCAGGGGGCATGCCGTCCGGCTCACGCGCCGGGCAGCCGCCGGTCCGGAACGGTGACGAGCGAGGAACGACATGACGACGCTGCAACCGCCGGTGGACGCCGAGCCGAGGCCGGCGCCTCCCCCGGCGAGACGGGACCGCCGTTCCTGGACGGGATGGGGCTTCATCGGTCCCTTCGTGGCCGTGTTCGCCCTGGTCTTCCTGGCACCGATCGCGTACTCGGTCCATCTGAGCCTCTTCCGGGACCGGCTCATCGGCGGGACCACCTTCGTCGGCCTCGACAACTACCAGCAGGCGCTCCAGGACGACCGGTTCTGGGCGGCCCTCGGCCGGGTCTCGCTCTTCCTGTGCGTCCAGGTCCCGATCATGCTCGGCATCGCGCTGCTGGTGGCGCTGGCCCTGGACAGCGGCCGGCTCTACGGCAAGAGCTTCTTCCGCATCACGATCTTCCTGCCGTACGCGGTGCCCGCGGTGGTCGCCACCCTCATGTGGGGCTTCATGTACGGCACGAAGTACGGCCTGGTCGGCGACATCAACGGGGCGTTCGGCGTCACGCTGCCCGACCCGCTCTCCCCCGACCTGGTGCTGGCCTCCATCGGCAACATCGTCACCTGGGAGTTCGTCGGCTACAACATGCTGATCTTCTACTCGGCGCTGCGCGTCATCCCGAACTCCCTGTACGAGGCGGCGGAGATCGACGGCGCCGGACAGATCCGCGTGATCACCGCGATCAAGCTGCCCGCCATCCGGGGCGCCCTGGTCATCGCGACGATCTTCTCCATCATCGGCAGCTTCCAGCTGTTCAACGAGCCGAACATCCTGCGTCCGCTCGCCCGCAACGCCCTCACCACCGACTACACGCCGAACTTCTACACGTACTCGCTGTCCTTCAACGGCCAGCAGCACAACTACTCCGCGACGGTGGCCATCATCATGGGCCTGATCACGATGGTGATCGCCTACGTCGTGCAGCTGCGCGGCATGCGCAAGGGAGCGTGACCCGATGAGCAGCCCTCTCACCACCGCCGCCCCGGCCGCCCCCGCCAAGGCCTCCGGCCGTGCCGCGCCACGGCTGCGCACGACGCGCCGGCACTCCGCCGGCAAGCCCCGGCGCAGCGTGCTGCTGACCGTGCTGACCTCCCTGGTCGTCCTCTACACCGTCGTGCCGCTGGCCTGGCTGGCCGTCAACGCCACCAAGACGCAGGCGGGTCTGGCCGACTCGTCCGGGATGTGGTTCGCCGACGACTTCGCGCTGTGGGACAACCTCCGCGACACGTTCACCTACCACGACGGCGTGTTCACGCGCTGGCTGCTGAACACCCTGCTGTACGTGGTGCTGGGCGCCGGCGGGGCCACCCTCCTCGCGGTCCTCGGCGGCTACGCGCTGGCGAAGTTCGACTTCCCCGGCAAGCGCGGCGTCTTCGCCACGGTCATCGGCGCGGTGGCGGTGCCCGGCACGGCCCTCGCGGTACCCACCTTCCTGATGTTCAGCGAGATGGGCCTGACCGACACCCCGTGGGCGGTGATCATCCCCTCGCTGGTCTCGCCGTTCGGCCTGTACCTGATGTGGGTGTTCGCCACCGAGGCCATCCCCACCGAACTCCTCGAGGCCGCCCGCATCGACGGGGCCGGCGAGGCGCGCACCTTCTTCACCGTCGCCCTCCCGCTGCTCGCCCCCGGCATCGTGACCGTGCTGCTGTTCACCACGGTCGCCACCTGGAACAACTACTTCCTGCCGCTGATCATGCTCAAGGACCCGGACTGGTACCCGCTGACGCTCGGTCTGAGCGCGTGGAACTCCCAGGCCGAGACCGTCGGCGGCGAGGTCGTCTTCAACCTGGTGATCACCGGTTCGCTGATCACCATCCTGCCGCTCATCGCCGCGTTCCTGCTGCTCCAGAAGTACTGGCAGTCGGGTCTCGCCGCGGGCAGCGTCAAGGAGTGACCGCGCGGCCCCCGGCCGCCCCCTCGGATCCGCACCCTCGCACCACCGCCCTCACCCCGTCCCGCCCACGAAGAAGTGGAAGCACCCTCATGCGCAGAAACACCGGCCGCCTGCTGCGCGGCATCGCCCTCGTGTCCGCCATGGCCCTGGGAGCCACCGCCTGCGGCGGCTCCGACGACGGCTCCACCGGCGAGGCGGTCTCCGCCTCGGACGTCCAGGCGGCCCTGAAGAAGGGCGGCACGGTGACGGTGTGGGCCTGGGAGCCCACGCTGAAGACGGTCGCCGCCGACTTCGAGAAGAAGTACCCGAAGGTCAAGATCAACCTCGTCAGCGAGCGGTCGGGCGACAAGCACTACACCGCGCTGTCGAACGCGATATCGGCCGAGAAGGGCGTCCCGGACGTCGCGCAGGTCGAGTACTTCGCGGTGAACCAGTACGCCCTCGGCAAGGGTCTCACCGACCTGGCCCCCTTCGGCGCCGACAAGCTGGCCTCGAAGTACACGCCCGGTCCGTGGAACGCCGTGAGCGAGGGCGAGGCGGTCTACGGCCTGCCGATGGACTCCGGCCCGATGGCGATGTTCTACAACAAGAAGGTCTTCGACAAGCACAAGATCGCCGTCCCGACGACCTGGGACGAGTACGTCGACGCCGCGCGCACGCTGCACAAGGCCGACCCCAAGGTCTACATCGCCAACGACGCGGGCGACGCCGGCTTCACCACCAGCATGCTGTGGCAGGCCGGTGCCCGTCCGTACAAGGTCGACGGCACCGACGTGAAGATCGACTTCAGTGGCGCGGAGGCCGAGAAGTACACGGACACCTGGCAGCAGCTCATCGACGAGAAGCTCCTCGCCCCGGTCAACGGCTGGACCGACGAGTGGTACAAGGGCCTGGGCGACGGCACCATCGCCACCCTGACCACCGGTGCCTGGATGCCCGCCAACTTCGTCAGCGGCGTGCCGAGCGCGGCCGGCGACTGGCGCGCGGCCCCGATGCCGGCCTGGACCGAGGGCGACAAGACCAGCGCGGAGAACGGCGGCAGCTCGCTGACCCTGCCCTCGCTCGGCAAGAACAAGGAACTCGCCTACGCCTTCGTGGAGTACGCGAACTCCGGTGACGGTGTCCACACCCGCGTCGAGCAGGGCGCCTTCCCCGCCACCAAGGCGGAACTGCAGTCCGCCGACTTCCAGAGCACCAAGTTCGACTACCTCGGTGGCCAGGAGGCGAACAAGATCTTCGCCGAGTCCGCCGCGAACGTCGCCGGCGACTGGTCGTACCTGCCGTTCCAGCAGTACGCCAACTCGGTCTTCAACGACACGGTCGGCAAGGCCTACGTCTCGGGCACCACGCTCGCGGACGGCCTGAAGGCCTGGCAGGACGCCTCGGTGAAGTACGCCGAGGAGCAGGGCTTCACCGTCGAGAAGTAGCACCCGTCGGGCGGCGCGCACCATCCCGCGCGCCGCCCGGCGCCCCCACCCGGAAGGACCGCCATGATCTCCACCCTCCTGTCCCGCACCGGCGGGGCGGACGGTGCCCCCGCCCCCCGTCTCGTCTACGGCGCCGACTACAACCCCGAGCAGTGGCCCCGCACCGTGTGGGAGGAGGACGTCCGGCTGATGCGCGAGGCCGGCGTGAACCTCGTGTCCGTGGGGATCTTCTCCTGGGCCCGGCTGCAACCGGCCGAGGACACCTGGGACTTCGCCTGGCTCGACGAGGTGATGGACCTGCTGCACGCCGGCGGCGTCGGCGTCGACCTCGCCACCGCCACCGCCTCCCCGCCGCCCTGGCTCACCACCGCCCACCCGGAGATCCTCCCGGTCACGGCCACCGGCGAGACCCTGTGGCCGGGGGCGCGCCAGCACTGGCGGCCCACCTCGCCCGTCTTCCGCCGGTACGCGCTGCGCCTGGTCCGGGAGCTGGCGACCCGCTACGCCGGTCATCCGGCGCTCGTCGCCTGGCACGTCAACAACGAGCTGGGCTGCCACAACGTCTACGACTACTCCGACGACGCGGCCCGTGCCTTCCGCGACTGGCTGCGCGCCCGCTACGCCACGCTGGAGGAGCTCAACACCGCCTGGGGCACGGCCTTCTGGTCGCAGCGGTACACCGACTGGGAGCAGATCCTGCCGCCGCGGCTGGCCGCCTCCCACCCCAACCCCACCCAGCAGCTCGACTTCAAGCGCTTCTCCTCGGACGTGCTCAAGGAGCACCTGCGCGCCGAGCGGGAGATCCTGCGGGAGCTCACCCCGGACGTCCCCGTCACCACCAACTTCATGCTGACGGGCGGCATCAAGGGCATGAACTACCCGGACTGGGCGGGCGAGGTCGACTTCGTCTCCAACGACCACTACGTCCACCCCGGCCCGCAGGACCGCGACGAGCTGTCCTTCTCCGCCAACCTCACCAGCGGCATCTCCGGCGGGCGGCCCTGGTTCCTGATGGAGCACTCCACCAGCGCCGTCAACTGGCAGCCCGTCAACGTGGCCAAGCGCCCCGGTGACCTGGCCCGCGACTCGCTGCTGCACGTCGCCCACGGAGCCGACGCGGTCTGCTTCTTCCAGTGGCGGCAGTCGGCGGCGGGCGCCGAGAAGTACCACTCGGCGATGGTCCCGCACGCCGGCGCGAACAGCGAGCTGTTCCGCGCGGTGGCCGCGCTCGGCGCCACCCTCGAGACCCTCGCCCCGGTCACCGGGTCCGAGCGGGAGCCCGCCCGGGTCGGCATCCTCTACGACTGGGAGTCGTGGTGGGCGAGCGAGCAGGACTCCCACCCCACCTCCCTGCTCGACTACCGGCAGGAGGCGCTCGACTGGTACTCGGCGCTCCTCGCCCTCGGCGTCCGCGCCGACCTCGTCACCACCCGGGCCGACCTTCACCGCCACCAGGTGCTGATCGCCCCTGTGCTGCACATGGTCCCCGCCGGCCTGGCGAAGGCCCTCACCCGGTACGCCGAACAGGGCGGCCATCTGATCACCACGTACTTCTCCGGTGTCGTCGACGAGCACGACCACGTCTGGCTCGGCGGTTATCCCGGCGCCCTGCGGGATCTGCTCGGCATCCGCATCGAGGAGTTCGGCCCGCTGCTCGCCGGTGACCGTGTGGAGCTCGACGACGGCACGACCGGCACCCTGTGGACCGACCGGATCACCGTGACCGATGCCGGGACCGAGGTCCTGGCCCGCTACCGCACCGGCGAGCAGGCGGGCAGGCCCGCCGTCACCCGGCGGCCGGCGGGCGGGGGTTCCGCCGCGTACGTGTCCACCCGGCTCGGTGTCGAGGGGCTCACCGCGCTGCTGCCCCGGCTGCTGGAGCCGGCCGGCGTGGAGAGCGAACTGCCCGCCGAGGTACGGGGGCTGGTCGAGCCGGTCGTACGCCGGGGTCACGGGGTCCGGTTCCTGTTCCTGGTGAACCGCACCGACGGCACCGTCCCGGTGCGCGGTCTCGACGGGGAGGTCCTCGTCGGCACCACCGGCGCCGACGGCGTCCTCACGCTCGGGCCCCGCGCGGTCGCCGTACTGCGGCAGCCGGCCGCCTGACACCCGCCCCCACCACTCCCCCGGAACGGCACGCACCCGTTCCGGGGGCCGTCCCCTCCCGCCGCGGCAGCCGGTGCGGCGGGAGGGTCCACCGAAGCGCGACCACACACCTCCATGTTGGGAGCACACCGATGGCACGCCGCACCCGCACCAGACGGCTCCTCACGGCCACCGGGCTCACCGCAGCCCTGGCCACCGGGACCGCCCTGATCCCCGGGCCGACGTCCGCCGCCCAGGCCGCGGACCTCCCCTCCGTCACCGTCCGGCCCGACCCCTCCTACCAGCAGGAGGAGTTCGAGGGCTGGGGCACCAGCCTCGTCTGGTTCGCCAACGCCACCGGCGACTACCCGCCTCAGATCCGCGAGAAGCTCGCACGGCTCCTGTTCGGCGACGACGGCCTCGCCCTGAACATCGCCCGGTACAACATCGGCGGCGGCAACGCCCCCGACGTGAAGGACTACCTGCGGGCCGGCGGCGCGGTCGAGGGCTGGTGGAAGGCGCCCGCGGGCACCACCCGCGAGGACACCGACTGGTGGGACGCCGAGGACCCCGCCGACTGGAACGAGGACGCCGACGCCACCCAGCGGTGGTGGGTGGACCGCATCAAGAAGGACATCACCCACTGGGAGACCTTCAGCAACTCCCCGCCCTGGTTCATGACCGTCAGCGGCTACGTGTCCGGCGGGTTCGACGCCACCGCCGACCAGTTGAAGACCGAGTCGGTCGACGACTTCGCCGCCTACCTGGCGGGCGCCACCAAGCGGCTGGAGAAGGCGCACGGCATCAAGGTCGACACCGTCGACCCCTTCAACGAACCGAACACCAACTACTGGAGCACTCGCCTCGGCGCGGACGGCGAACCCGTCGGCGGACGCCAGGAGGGCGCCCACATCGGTCCCGGACTCCAGGAGAAGGTGCTCCACGCGCTCGCCCCGGCGCTGAAGAAGGCGAGGACCAAGGCGGAGATCTCCGCCATGGACGAGACCAACCCGTCGATCTTCGCGCAGAACTGGAACTCCTACTCGCCCGAGGCGCGTGACCTCGTCGGCCAGATGAACGTCCACACCTACGGCACCGGTCAGCGCACCACCGTGCGCGACATCGCCAAGGCCGAGGACAAACGGCTGTGGATGAGCGAGGTCGAGGGCGACTGGGGCGACGGACAGAGCTTCACGGACATGCGCCCCGGTCTCGGCCTCGCCCAGCGCATCGTCGACGACCTGCGCGAACTGGAGCCGCGCGCCTGGGTGTTCTGGCAGCCCGTCGAGGACCACGACAACATGAGGCCCGGCGGCGAGTCCGCCGAGGGCGGCAACTGGGGCGAGATCCAGCTCCCCTTCAGCTGCACCTCGGAGGACACCCTCGAGACCTGCCCGATCCGCACCAACACCAAGTTCGACACCGCCCGCAACTTCACCCACTTCATCAAGCCGGGCGACCGGCTGATCAAGGTGGACGACACCTCCAGCGCGGCGGCGGTGACGAAGAACGGCAAGGGCGCCTCGCTCGTCCACGTCAACAGCACCACCGAGGCGCGCGACGTCACCCTCGACCTGTCCAAGTTCCGCACCGTCGGCCGGAACGCGACCGTCACGCCCGTGGTGACCAGCGCCGACGGCAAGCTGGAGCGGCACCGGCCGATCAAGGTCACCGACCGTGCGGCCACCTTCACCGTGCCCGCACAGTCGGTGACGTCCTTCGTCGTCAAGGGCGTCTCCGGCGTCGCGAAGGACGCCCCGCTGCTGCGCAAGGGCCACACGTACACCCTGACCGGCGTGCAGAGCGGCAAGGCGGTCACCGTCGCGGACGACGGCACGCACCTCGTCATCGGCACCGGCGACGGCTCCGCCTCCCAGCGGTGGCGGCTGAGCGCGGTGCGCCCCGACGACGGCGTGCGGGAGCGCTACGAGTTCACCAGCCCGGTGGACGGCGAGCGGCTGGCCGTGCGCGACGACGTCCCGGTGACCGAACCGCACACCGGCGAGCGGGACCCGGCCGCCGAATGGATCATGTCCACGACGGGCGACGGCACCTGGACCCTGGTCAACGCGGCCACCGGCCGCCTCCTGGAGGTCGGCGGGCAGGCCACGCACGAGGGCGCCGCGGTCACGACGTGGCAGCCCAACTCCGGTTCCAACCAGCGCTGGACGGTCACGGACGTCACGGACTGACCGGTCCGTCCGCGTCCGGCCGCACCACCGCCCGGTGGTGCGGCCGGACACCGACGCCGACCGGGAGCGGAGCCACCGGCCGCCGGACACCGCGCGGAGCCGAGCGGGTCCGGGCGCCGTTCACCGGGCTCCGGTCTCCGCGCCGATGGTCACCACGCGGGCCCAGTCGGGCGGGGTGTCCGGTACGTAGTCGGGGTCGTCCTCGTCCCATGACTCCCCCACGCGGGGGAACAGGCCCACCACCGTCCGGCACGGTGGCCGGGTGTCCGGCCAGGGTGTCTGTCCGTCGGTGAGGACGACCACGACATCCGGCCGGAGCCGGGACCCGAGGGCCCTGGCGAAGCCGCTCCGCAGGTCCGTACCGCCACCGCCCGTCAGCGGTATGCCCTCGGCGCCGCACAGCCGGTGCACCCGGCCGGCCGCCGCGTCGCAGGACACCACGGAGACCATGTCGCGGCGGCCGCCCACGGCCCGGGAGATCGCGGTGACCTCCAGCAGCGCGCTGCCCAGTTCGGTGTCGCTGACCGAGCCCGAGGTGTCGATGACGACCGCCACCCGGGGCGGGGTGCGCCGCAGACTCGGCAGTACGGCACCGGGCACCCCGGCCGACCGCCGGGACGGCCGCCCGTAGCTGTAGTCGTCCCCTGCGCCCGAGCCGGAGACCGCCGAGCGGAGCGCCGCGCCCAGCAGGTCCCGCCAGGGCTGCGGCGGATGGAACGCCTTCTCCGCCCACCGCCGCCAGCCCTGCGGCGCGTCGCCCGGCCGGGCGTTGATGCCCTGCGCCACGCGGAAGCGCACGGCGTCGCGTTCCTGCTCACTGAGCCCGTGGGCGCCGTCCGGGCCGAGGTCCCAGTCCCGTGCGAGTCCGTCGGCGCCGCTGCCGCAGTCCAGCCAGACCAGGCCCTGGGTGTACGGGCCGAGCGTGAACTGGCGCAGGTAGTCCTCCATCAGCTCTCCGGAGGTGAGCCCCAGGGTGCTCGGCAGCACCACGTCCTCGGGGCGTGCCAGCCCGTCGCCGTAGATGTCGTCGTTGATCTCGCAGTCGGCGGCGATGTTCATCCGCAGCCGCTCCCCCGGGCCGTGCAGTCCGCGTTCGCGGGCGACGCGGTCGCTGCGTCCGTGGTGGTCGCGCAGCAGGTGCGACACCTCGTGCACCCAGACGCCGGCGAGTTCCTCCTCCGGTGTGGCGGCCACGAACGCCGGTGAGACATAGCAGCGCCAGTGCCGGTCGACGGCCATCGTGGGGACGCGCCGGGACTCGACGGGGTGCAGCGCGAACAGTGCCGTGGCGAGGTAGGGGCGGGCGCGGGCGGCCTGCAGCCGGGCGGTGAGCAGCTTGTCGAGGTCGAGCGCGGGGGCCGGGGTCTTCGGCGGGCGGGTGGTCATCGGCCCGCCGCCGCTCCGGCCGTGACGCGGGCCGCGACCCGGTCCGCGCGCCGGGACAGGGCCACGGCCGAGGTGAGCCGTTCGATCGTCACCGGTACCTCCCAGTCCTCGCGGCGCAGGGTGGCGAGGGTGGTGGCGGGGACGACGACCAGGTCGGGCGCGCCGGTGTCGACCGCGCGGGCGAGGAGCGCCCAGGCGGCGTCCCAGCGGGACCTCTCGGGGCGGGCGCGCACGGCGGCCACCACCGCGTCGAGCACGGCCTGGCGCAGATCGCCCCGCTCGGGCAGCTCGGCGCCGGCCGGGTCGGCGAGCAGCGTCTCGGGGTCGGGGAGGTCCAGCCGGTCCAGGCTCGCCAGGAGTTCCAGGCCGGGTCCGTCACCGACGGTGCCGCGGACCAGCAGGGAGAGGATGTCGCGGGAGGAGCCGGCCGCGGTCGCGAAGGCGATCAGGGTCAGGGTCATGTCCCAGCTGCGCGGGGAGGGCCAGGGGCCGCCCCGGCGGGTCTCGCCGTCGGGCAGCCGGTGCACGAGCGCGGGCCGCGCGGTGAGGAACGCGCACACCGCGCGCCGGGCGAACGCCACCGCCTCGGTGAGCTTCCCCGGGTCGAGGCGGGGCAGGGTGGCGCGGGGCCAGGTCCCGCCGAGGCCGCGGACGACGACCTCGGGGTCGTGGGTCCAGTTCAGGTGCACGAACCGGTTGGCCAGCGGCGGGCTGAGTTCCCAGCCGTCGGCGGCCGAGGCGCGCGGGTTGGCGGCGGCCACGATCCGTACGCCGGGCGGCAGCCGGAGGGCGCCGATCCGCCGTTCCAGCACCAGCCGCAGCAGGGCGGCCTGGACGGCGGGCGGCGCGGTGGACAGTTCGTCGAGGAAGAGCAGGCCCCGGCCGGCCCGGACCAGGCGCACGGCCCAGTCCGGCGGGGCCATGGGGACGCCCTGTTCGGCGGGGTCGTCGCCGACGACGGGCAGCCCGGAGAAGTCGGACGGCTCGTGGACGCTGGCGATCACGGTGGTCAGGGGGAGGCCGAGGGAGGCGGCGAGCTGGTTCAGGGCGGCGGTCTTGCCGATCCCCGGCTCGCCCCACAGCAGGACGGGCAGGTCGGCGGCGACGGCCAGGGTCAGGGCCTCCAGCTGGACGTCGGGGCGGGGTTCGGTGGAGGTGTCGCGCAGGAGGGTGAGCAGGTCACCGGCGACGTCGAGTCGGGAGGGAGAGGCGGAAAGGGCGTGCGAGGACATGGGTGATCACCCGTGGTGTGTGAGAGGGCGCAGGTATGGAAAGGGCCGGGGACGCGAGTCCCCGTGGTGTCAGTCGCAGATCGCGTGGCGCGGGCGGGACCGGTGGTGGCCGGGGCGGGGAGGGGCCGGGAGGCCGAAGCGGGGCGCGGGTTCACTCATTCCCGACCGGTACAGCCCGTGCAGGATCCGCCGCCGCGCGGCCGCTTCGAGTGCGTCCCGCAGCGGGCCGTCGCGCAGGTGTGCCGCGGGGCCCAGCAGGCCCTCGACGACGGCCAGCGCACCGGCGGTGTCACCGTGGTCCAGGCGTTCCCGGACGCCGGTGAGACAGTCGGGACGCCGGTGCGCCCGGTCGACGGCCCGCAGGCAGGGGAGCGGGGTGCCGGTCAGGGCGACCAGCAGCTCCTCCCGCCTGAGCTCGTCCGGGTCGTGGTCCAGCGGCGCCAGTACGCCGTCGACCAGGCCGATGCGGTGCTGTGCTCCCCGGCACTCCACGAGCTGCGGCCGTCCTGCCGGTGCCGGTGTCCGGGGCGGGCCGGCCGGCGCGTGCCCGGGGACGAGCGCGGAGGCGACCAGCGGGTGCAGCCGGCCGGGCTCGATCGCCCCGGCACGGAGCAGTTCCAGGTCGGGCAGGACGTAGGCCGCCGCTTCGGGCAGGACCGGCAGCGTGGTGGCGGAGCCGTCGGTGGGGGCGTGCCCGATGCGCAGGGCGGGTGCCGCACCGCCCTGGTCGTCCTCGGTGAGGTCCAGGCGCAGCCGCTGCCGGACCCCGATGCGCACGGTGACGGCACCGCTGGTGCGCCCGGCGTCGCGGAGCACGATCCGCGTCTCGTCGGCCCAGCGGTCGACGGCGCAGTGGTGCCCGGGCACCAGCGGCACCGACCGGTCCCGGTGTCCCGCCCGCGGGCCGGCGCCGGCCCGGAACGGCAGTTCGCCGGACCTGCGCGCGTCCCACAGGTGACGGTGCAGGTCGAGGCGGAACCGGGGGCTGGGGCGCGCCCGCGGGTGCCGGGCGGCGCCGGCCCGGAGGCGGTCGCCGTCCCACAGGGCGAGGCTGATCCGCTGACCGCCCTCCGCCCAGGCGGGCGGCGTGCGGACCACGAGGTACACCGGGTCCTGATGGCCGTAACGGGCCAGAGCGACGGTGAGGCCGGGGCGCAGCAGTCCGTCGGGGGCGACTCTCGGCATGTGCCAGCGCAGCAGGTCGGGCGCCAAATGCCGTAGGTCGTCCCGGACTTGGGCCGTGAGCTCCCGGCCGTGGGTGCGGGTCAGGAGACGCAGGTCCAGATCGACGTCGACACCTGCGGCGGCACACGCCCCCGCCCAGTCGCCGGCGTGCCGGCGGGCGGTCGCGGTCTCGATCATGGAGGGCGGCACGGCGTACTCACGTACGCGCCGCCAGAGGGAAAGGCGGGAGTTCCCGTTCGCTGTCGGTGGATGCATCAGCACTCACCTTGCGTGGACGGGACCTCCCATCCGAGAACAGATTGAGTGGTCATCGCGGCGAGCATAGCCCTCCGCGCGACGATCTGTCAGGTGCCTTTCGCCGTCGGCGGTGGTACGCCTCCGGCTCGGCCGTCAGAGTGACCGGGGCTCCTGATCTGCGCACGGGGGTGCTCCTCGGCGGGTTCCGGTACGTGCGGTGGTGCCGCTCGGGTGGTTACAGCGTCACGTCTCCGCACAGGTGCACCTCGACGCCCAGTCCGGCGAAGAGGACGGCCTTGGCGCGCGGTGCCTTGTCACCGGTTGTTCATGATGCGTCGGACGGCGCGCGCATGACAGGACAGGCGCCACGGGCATCGTCTTGGCATGAACCTGCGACCCGATGGCCGGGCCGCAGTCTCACGGAGGTGTGGGATGAACCGAAGGCTCGCCACCGCACTCGCCGCCCCGGCCCTGGCCCTGGCCGGTGTCCTCGGCACCGCCACCGGCGCCGAGGCCGTACCCGCCGACAAGCCCCAGGTCCTCGCGAGCTGGACGCAGACCAGCTCGTCGAGCTACAGCCTCTGGACCGCCGCCCGCGCGAACCGATCCGCCTGGTCCGCCTACCAGTTCGACTGGTCCACCGACTACTGCTCCTCCTCCCCCGACAACCCCTTCGGCTTCCCGTTCTCGACCGCCTGCGCCCGCCACGACTTCGGCTACCGCAACTACAAGGCCGCGGGCACGTTCAGCGCCCACAAGACGCGGCTCGACAGCGCCTTCTACGAGGACCTCAAGCGTGTCTGCAACGACTACGGCGGCGCCACGAAGACCGCCTGCGACAGCACCGCGTGGACGTACTACCAGGCCGTCAGGGCCTTCGGCTGAGCCCGCCGTTCCACCGCCGCCCGGTCCCACCGCCGCCGCCCGACGGGCCGGCGGCGGTGCGCCGCCGGCCCGCGCGGACTACCGGCGGCCGCGCACCAGCACGTACAGGAAGTACGGCGTTCCGATCACGGCCGTCATCAGGCCGGCGCCCAGCTGGGCGGGGGCGATCACGGTGCGGCCCAACAGGTCGGCCGTGCACACCAGTACGGCGCCGAGCAGCAGCGCGACCGGCAGGACGCGGGTGTGCCGCCGCCCGACGAGGGCGCGTGCCGCGTGCGGGGCGACCAGGCCGACGAAGCCGATGGTGCCCGCGGCGGCGACGGCGGCGGCACTGAGCAGCACGCTCAGCACGAGGAAGCCCAGTCTCCCGCGCGCCAGGTCGAGTCCGAGCAGCCGGGGGGTGTCCTCGTCGAGGGAGACCAGGTCGAGTTCCCGGTGCCGTACGCCGGCCACCGCGACGCCGACGGCGAGGACGGCCGCGAGGGGGAGGACGTCGGGCATGGTCCGGCCGTACGTGGAGCCCGACAGCCAGGTGAGGGCCTTGGTCGCGTTGAACGGGTCGGTGAGCACGATCAGCAGGCTGATCAGGGCCGTCGTCGCGGTCGCGGTACCGATGCCGACGAGCACCAGCCGGTTCTGCTGGTACCCCCCGCGCGCGGCGAGGCCGAACACGACGACCGCGGCGACCGCGGATCCCGCGAAGGCCGCCCCGGCGACGCCCCACCCCCCGACGACGGGGACCGTCGTCACCAGGATCACCGCGCCGAGCGCGCCGCCGCCGGAGACGCCCAGGACGACGGGTTCCGCCAGCGGGTTGCGGGTGACGGCCTGCACCAGGGTTCCGGCCAGCGCGAGCGCCGCCCCGGCGAGGAGCGCGGCGGACACCCGGGGCACACGGGTGTCCAGTACGAAGGAGACGGTCCTGCCCGCCCTGCCCTGCGCCCAGTTGACCACGTCGCCCAGCAGCAGCTTGCTGTCGCCCAGCAGGACGGCGGCGATCACGACGCCGGCCAGGACGACCGTCAGCACGGTGAGCGTGGTGAGGAAGACGGCGCGGCTGCGGATGCGCAGGGTGTCCGGCGCGGCGGCGCCTGCGGTGTCACGGAGCCGGGCCGCCATCACCACCAGGAAGGCCGCGCCGACGAGGCTGGTGACCACACCGGTGGGGACGGCGACCGCGGTGTCCGCGTCGACGAACGTCCGCAGCAGCACGTCCGCCCCGAGCACCAGCGCGGCACCGACGAGGCCCGCGACCGGCACGCCCGCCCGCAGCAGCCGCAGCCCCCGGACGCGGCGGGCGAGCGGGCGGGCGAGGGCCGGGGCGCACAGGCCGACGAAGCCGATCGGGCCGGCCAGGGTGACGGCCGCCGCGGACAGCAGCGTCGCCAGGACGACGGCGGTGACGCGGGTGGCCCGCACCGGCACGCCGAGTCCGCGGGCCGCGTCGTCGCCGAGGGCGAGGGCGTCGACCCGGCGGGCGATGAGCAGCAGACCGGCGAGGCCGACGACGGCGACGGGCAGCATCTGGAGGACACCGTCGAAACCGTTCTGGCCGATATTGCCCTGGTTCCACTGGTAGAGGCCCTCGGTCTGCTGCGGGAACAGCAGGAGCAGCCCCTCGGTGACGGCGGTGAGTCCGAGCGCGAGCGCGGTACCGGCGAGCACCAGCCGTACGGTGCCGGCGCCGAGCCCCGACAGTCCGAGGACGACGGCCGCCGCCGCGAGCCCGCCGGCGAAGGCGACGCCCGAGGAGGCGAGCAGCGGCAGGGAGACGCCGGTGACGGCGGCGATGCCGAGGGCGAAGTAGGAGCCCGCGTTGACGGCGAGGGTGTCCGGGGAGGCCAGGACGTTGCGGCTGACGGCCTGCAGGGCGACGCCGGCCATGCCGAGGGCCGCGCCCACGAGGAGCCCGGCGGTCATGCGGGGCAGCCGTGAGGCGATGACGACGGACGCGTCGGCCGGGTCGGCCCGTCCGGTGAGGGCCTTGAGGACCTCGGCCGGGCCGACCGCGGCGGTGCCCTGGGTGATGTCGACGACGGCGAGGGCCGCGACCAGGAGCACGAGCGCGGTCGTCACCGCGGCCGCGCCCGTCCGGGACCCGGCCGTCGCCGGACGGGCGGTGGGAGTGGTGGCGGTGACGGCCATCGCGCTACTTCGTCAGCGAGGCGACGAGGGCGTCGGTGTACGCCTCCATCGAGCCGGTGCCGCCGAACATCCAGATGCCGTCGTCCAGCCGGTGGACGTCACCGGACTTCACGAACGGCAGCGACTTCCACACGGAGTTGCCGGCGAGTTCCTTGCCGAACGGGTCGCTGCTCGCGTCGTCCTTGTTGCCGATGTAGGCGAACTGGACCTTGCCCAGGCCGGTCAGTCCCTCGACGTCGGTGGAGGCCAGGCCGTAGGCCTCGTCGCCCTTCTGCTTCCAGGCGTTCTTCAGGCCGAGCCGCTCGTTGACGGCGCCGATGAGCGAACCGGAGGTGTAGGGGCGCAGGGAGACCTGGTTGGAGGCGACGTAGCCGTCGGCGAAGGCGATCTCCGCGCCGTCCAGGCCGGCGTCGGCGAGGGCCTTCTGTCCCTCGGCGAGCTTGGTGTCGAAGTCCTTCTTCAGCGTGGCCGCGCGCTCGGTGGTGCCGGTGGCCTCGGCGATGAGGTCGACGTTCTTCAGCATCTGCCCGATCGGGTCGGCGGCGTCGGCGGACTTCACCTCCAGGACCGGGGCGACCTTGCGCAGCTGCTCGACGGCGTCGGGCTTCAGGTCGGTGGTGGCGACGATGAGGTCGGGCTTGAGCGAGGCGATGGTGTCCATGCTGGGCTCGCCGCGGGTGCCGATGTCCGTGGGCTCGTTCTTGAGCGGGACGGCGGCGTCCCAGGTCCTGTAGCCCTTGACGTCGGCGACGCCCACCGGGTCGACGCCGAGGGAGACCAGGTGCTCGACGACGTTCCACTCGGTGCCGACGACCTTCTCGGCAGGGCCGTCGAGTTCCACCTTCGCGCCGGTGGCGTCGGTGAGGGTGATGGCCTGCGCGGACTCCTTGGCGGCCGTGTCGTCGTCGGCGGCGGGTTCGGTGGTGCCGCAGGCGGCCAGCAGGAGGGCGGCGGCGGTGGCCAGGGGCGCGGTGAGCAGGAGGCGTCTCATGAGGTGGTGCCGAGCCTTTCGCTTCGGGTGTGGTGACGGCCGATGGCGCGGGTGCGCAGCCGACCGGTGAGGGGGTCGGTGTCGACCTCGATCCGGATGCCGTAGACCTCGGTCAGGCGCTGCGGGGTGAGGACGTCCTCGGGCGGGCCCTCGGCGACGACGCGTCCGGCCGCGAGGAGCACGATCCGGTCGGCAACGGCCGCCGCCTGGTCGAGGTCGTGCAGGACGACGCCGACGGCGATGCCGTGTTCGTCGGCCAGGTCCCGCATGAGGTCGAGGAGTTCGACCTGGTAGCGCAGGTCGAGGTAGGTGGTGGGTTCGTCGAGGAGGAGGACGCCGGTCTCCTGGGCGAGACAGCCGGCCAGCCACACGCGCTGGAGCTGTCCTCCGGAGAGGTGCTCGGCTCCGCGGTCGGCGAGTTCGGCGACGCCGGTGAGGGCGAGGGCACGGTCGACGGCGGCACGGCCGCCGGGATCCGCGCCGCCCCATCGGCCGCGGTGCGGGTAGCGTCCGAACTCGACGACGTCCCGCACGCTGAGCCCGCTGGGGGTGGGGCGTCCCTGGAGCAGCAGGGCGACGCGGCGGGAGAACTCCCGGGGGCCGAGGGCCAGCGCGTCGGTGCCGGCGTCGATCGTGAGCGTGGCGGTCCGCGGCCGTTGCAGCCGGGCGACGGTGCGCAGCAAAGTCGACTTGCCGCTGCCGTTCGGGCCCACCAGGGCGGTCACTTCGCCGGGGCGCAGGGTCAGCGCCGCGCCGTGCACGACGTCGGCGCCGTCGTACGCCACGGTCACATCGGTGGCCGACAGTTGATGGCCGCGCGGGCCCGGGACCGCCTCTTCAGCAGGAATCACGTGGCAAGGTTAGCCTACCCTTAATTCCCGTTATCAGGGGGTGACCTGGGAGAAAGCCGGAACGGGTGGGTGCCGTCCGTCAGAAGGCGTAGCGGATATCGAGCCACGGTGTGTGCCGGGTGGCCAGTTCGCGCAGGTCCGCGAGGGCGCGGCGCTTGATGCCGGCGCGGTAGCGGAGGTTGAGGGCGCCGTTCTGGGAGCGCTTGGTCTCCTGCGCGGCAGGCTGCCACAGCACGTCCTCACCGCGCGGATGCCAGCGGAGGTTGACCTCGTGCAGCTCCGCGTTGTGGGTGAGCATGATGACTTCGGCGCGGGCCTGCCGCTTCACGCGCTCGGGCAGTACGTCGTCCATGTGCCGCAGCAGTCCGGCCCAGGCGTCCTGCCAGCCGGGGCGGACGACGACGGGTGAGAGGTTGAAGTGCACTTCGTACCCGGCGTCGAGGAAGTCCGCGGCGGCGGCGATCCGCCGGTCGACCGGGCTGGTGCGCAGGTCCAGCAGGCGCGAGTCGCCGGCCGGCATCACCGAGAAGCGGATACGGGTGCGGCCGCGCGGGTCGAGCTCCAGCAGGTCGGGGTTGACGAACTTGGTCGCGAAGGACGCCTTCGCGGTGGGCCAGTCGCGGAAGGCGCGCACCAGGTCGGCGGTGTTGTCGCAGACGAGGGCGTCGACGGAGCAGTCGCCGTTCTCGCCGATGTCGTACACCCATGCCTCGGGGTCGCACTGGTTGGGCTCCGGTTTGGGGCCCTGGGCGGCAACGTGGCGGCCGAGGTGGGCGATGATCCGGTCGATGTTGGTGAAGAGGGTGATCGGGTTGGCGAAGCCCTTGCGGCGGGGGACGTAGCAGTACACGCAGGACAGGGCGCAGCCGTTGGACGGGCCGGGGGCGATCCAGTCGGCGGAGCGGCCGTTGGGGCGGGTGGTGAGCGTCTTCTTCACGCCCAGGACGAGGGTCTCGCGCTTGAGCCGCATCCAGCGGTCGGCGCTGCCCTCGTTGCCGTGGAGTTCGGGGATGCGCCAGTGGGAGTCCGTCTCGATCAGCCGGGCCCCGGGGAACCGGGCGATGATCTGCCGCCCGCGGGGCGAGGCGGCGGCGGCCGGTTCGGCGTGGATCTCCCGGATCGCGAGAAGCCGGCGCGCCTGCGCGGAGTCCCGGAAGGCAGAGGCGGACGCCGCCGTCCCGGCCGGCGGTGCCGCCGGCAGGTCGTCGAGACCGAAGAGCGGCTCCTGGGAGCCGGGGGACGCGGACGGAGGGTGGTGCATGTGCGGACCGGCTTCTCGGGAGCGGGGGCGATACGGAGCGCCCGCCTGCCGGATTCCACGGAACCCGGCGGGTGAGAGCCGTCCTCCCCACTGTACGGCGACGGGGCCGGCACCCCGCCGCCGAGCAGGCCGTGGGACCGCCGGCGTCCGGCCGTGACCACCGCGGACAGCCGCCCCGCGGGCCGGCGGGAGTCCCCCTCCCCCGCGCGAGCGAACCCGGAAGCGGGGAAGGACGGGCACGGCCCCCGGCACCGGCACCCCGCGGACCGCCCACCCCGGGCAGCCGCCCCGCACGGCGGTGGGGCTCCGCTCGAGTGAAACCGAGGGTGGGTGCGGCCCGGGGCGCCGGTGCGCCTGCGGACCGGGCCGGTGGGGTGTCCCGTCGTGGCCGGGTGTCAGGCCCGGGTCGTGAAGCGTTCCCAGACGCGGTGCGAGGCCAGCAGCTCACGGACCTGGCCGAGAACGGCGGGGCCGGAGTCGGCGACCACGATGCCGGGGGCGTCGGTGGGGACGCCGGACGCCTCGAGGGCGGCTTCGCCGCCCGCCCACGCGCCGATCGCCTTGCCGTGCCGGAACGCCTCGGTCAGCAGCAGCCCGATCCGCGGATCGACCGTCGTCCGCTGTGCGGCGGAGGCCGCGCCCTTGCCGTCGCGCACGCCGGCCGGGTCGTCGCCCATGGCCGGCACCCCGGCCAGCAGGACGGCGTCGAACTCGACGGACCGCGCGGTGACGTAGCTGCGCTGGACCGTCAGGGCCGGGTCGCCCGAGCCGAGCGTGCCGGCCGTCGGCGCCACGACCAGCGGGACCATGCCCGCCTCGAGCACCGCGTCGCGTACCGCGTGGACGCCGTCGAGGTCGCCGTCCGGGCCGGCGACGATGCCGATGACGCGCCCGTCCACCGGCCAGGTCCCCCCGATCTGCGAGAGGGCCGGGCTCGGCTCGACGTCGGCGAGCGGGACGGTGGGCTCGGGCGCGGGCAGACCGAGGCCCTCGGCGACACCGGCGCACAGTTCGGGGTCGATGTTGGCCAGGACCTGGAGGGTCCGCACCCTGATGGCCTCCTCGTAGCACTTGCCCAGCTCGAAGGTGTACGCGCCGATGATGTGCTCGCGCTCCACCGGGCTCATGCTCAGCCAGAACCGGCGGGGCTGGCTGAAGTGGTCCGCGAACGACTCCGGCGCCTCGCGCACCTTCCGCCCCTCCGGGACGGTCACCGGCGTCTCGATGAACGCGCCCGTGTCCGCGCCCGCGGTGAACGGGCAGCCGCCGTCGAGGGAGTTGGGCCGGTAGGGGGCCACGCCCCGGTGCACGGCCGTCTGGTGCATGCCGTCGCGCAGCATGTCGTTGACCGGTGCCTGCGGCCGGTTGATGGGCAGTTGCGGGAAGTTGGGGCCGCCCAGGCGCGTGATCTGTGTGTCCAGGTACGAGAACAGCCGTCCGGCGAGCAGCGGGTCGTCGGTGACGTCGATGCCGGGTACGAGGTGACCGACGTGGAAGGCGACCTGCTCCGTCTCGGCGAAGAAGTTGGAGGGGTTCCGGTTGAGGGTCATCAGCCCGACCGGCTGCACCGGGGCGAGTTCCTCGGGCACGATGTTCGTCGGGTCCAGCAGGTCGATGCCCTCGAAGGTCTGCTCCGGTGTGTCGGGGAAGGTCTGGATGCCCAGTTCCCACTGCGGGTAGGCGCCCGCCTCGATGGCGTCGGCGAGGTCCCGCCGGTGGAAGTCCGGGTCGACGCCGTTGATCGTCAGCGCCTCGTCCCACACCAGGGAGTGCACGCCCAGCCTGGGCTTCCAGTGGAACTTCACCAGTGTCGTGGCGCCCTCCGCGTTGACCAGCCGGAAGGTGTGGACGCCGAAGCCCTCCATCATGCGGTAGGAGCGCGGGATGCCGCGGTCGCCCATGAAGAAGAGGGTGTGGTGGGTCGCCTCGGTGTGCAGGGAGACGAAGTCCCAGAAGGTGTCGTGCGCGCTCTGTGCCTGCGGGATCTCCCTGTCGGGGTGCGGCTTCGCGGCGTGGACGACGTCGGGGAACTTGATGGCGTCCTGGATGAAGAAGACCGGGATGTTGTTGCCGACCAGGTCGAAGACGCCCTCGCTGGTGTAGAACTTCGTGGCGAAACCGCGGGTGTCGCGCACGGTGTCGGCGGACCCGCGCGAGCCGACCACGGTGGAGAACCGTACGAACACCGGCGTCTCGACGTCCGGGGCGAGGAACCCCGCCTTGGTCACGGAGGCCGCCGTGCCGTAGCTCTGGAAGACCCCGTGCGCGCCCGCGCCGCGGGCGTGGACCACGCGCTCGGGGATGCGCTCGTGGTCGAAGTGCATGATCTTCTCGCGCAGGTGGTGGTCCTGGAGCAGGACGGGGCCGCGCGGACCCGCCTTGAGCGAGTGGTCGGTGTCGTACAGCCGGGTGCCCTGCGCGTTGGTCAGGTAGCTGCCGGACTGCGCCATCCTGGCCTGGTCGGCGCCGGTGGGCTGGCCGGTGGGCGACACGGTGGCCGGGCCGCTCTGGTCCGGCTTCGGCGGCAGCGGCTCGCGGGGCTCGGTCGGCTCGGCCAGGGACGGCGGCTGGGAGCCCGGGCGTCCGGGAATGCCGTCGGCCGGGGCCGATCCGTCGTCCTGCAGCTTCTCGGCGATCTTCTTCGCCGCCCGCTTGACGGGGTTGGCCTCGCTCATGGGGTGACACTCCTCCGCTTCAGACCGGCCACGGACGGGGTGGCCGTGCGTTTCCTTGCCGACTGCGGGCGAACCGGGAGAACAAAGCGCTCGAAAAGGGCATCGGGTGCCGCCAACGTCTCACGGCGGGCACACCCTCGCAGCGGGCACCCGCCGTTGGGGTGAACTCCCCGCCTCGGGGCGCAGCGCCCCGCACCTCGGCACACCCGCACTCCCCTCTTCGCCCTCCCCACCGGATCCGACCGCTCCGCCCGCGTACCCCCGGCCCGGCGGTCAAGGCATGCGGATTCGCCCCGGCACACCGATCCACCGGCGGGCGCTCACTCACCAATTCGTGTCCGAGGGCTTGCCCACCTGATGTCTCACCACTTAAATCAAAGCCTGAACTAAGCGGTCACGGGGCCGTGTTCCGTCCTCCGGCATGCCCTCACGCACAAAAAACGCGCAGAACACACGGAGAGCCGCCTCACCGCACCATCCGCCATCCGGACGGCCCGGCCCACCCGCACGCGGGCCCGCCCGCATCCCCACACCGCACCAGCAGAAGGCTGACGCATGAGACACATGAAGCACCCGAGCCGCCTCAGACGCGGAGCCCTGGGCACGGCGCTCGCCGCCACGGCGGCACTCGTCACCCTGCCCGCCGCCCAGGCCCCGGCCGCCGCGGCCGAGACCCCGTTGTCCCAGGGCAAGGCGGCCACCGCCTCCTCGACCGAGAACGCCGGCACGCCCGCGAGCGGCGCCGTGGACGGCGACACGGGCACCCGGTGGTCGTCGGCCGCGAGCGACGACCAGTGGCTGCAGGTCGACCTCGGCGCCACGGCGTCGGTCTCCCGGGTCGTCCTGAACTGGGAGGCCGCCTACGGCAAGGACTACAAGATCCAGCTCTCGCAGGACGGCAGCGGCTGGACCGACGCCCGGACCGTGACCGGGAGCGACGGCGGCGTCGACACCGTGGACGTGTCGGGGCAGGCCCGCTACGTCCGTATGCAGGGCCTGGACCGGGCCACCCCTTACGGCTACTCGCTGTGGGAGTTCCAGGTCTTCGGCACCACCGGCGGCGGCAACCCGCCCGCCTCCTGCGGCACGGCCAACGCCGCCCAGGGCAGACCCGCCTCCGCCTCCTCCACGGAGAACGCGGGCACCCCCGCCTCCGCCGCCTTCGACGGCGACGCCGGCACCCGCTGGTCCAGCCAGGCCTCCGACCCGCAGTGGGTACGGGTCGACCTGGGCACCGTACGCGACCTGTGCGGGGTGGACCTGAACTGGGAGGCCGCCTACGCCAAGGACTTCCGGATCGAGGCCTCCGCCGACGGTCAGAACTGGACCACGCTCACGTCCGTCACCGGCGCCACCGGGGGCCGGGCCTCCTACGAGGTGAGCGGCTCCGGCCGGTACGTACGCGTCCTCGGCACGGCCCGCGGCACCGGCTACGGCTACTCCCTGTGGGAGGTCGCCGTGCACACCGCGTCGGACGACGGCGGCGGCGGTCCGATCGAGGGCGGCGGCGACCTCGGCCCGAACGTCATCGTCGTGGACCCGTCCACGCCGAACCTCCAGCAGAAGTTCGACCAGGTCTTCGCCCAGCAGGAGAGCAACCAGTTCGGCAGCGGGCGCTACCAGTTCCTGCTGAAGCCGGGCACGTACAACAACATCAACGCCCAGCTCGGCTTCTACACCTCGGTCTCCGGGCTCGGCCTCAACCCCGACGACGTCCAGATCAACGGCGACATCACCGTGGACGCCGGCTGGTTCAACGGCAACGCCACGCAGAACTTCTGGCGTTCGGCGGAGAACCTCGCCCTCAGCCCCGTCAACGGCACCGACCGCTGGGCGGTCGCGCAGGCCGCCCCGTTCCGCCGGATCCACGTCAAGGGCGGCCTCAACCTCGCCCCGAACGGCTACGGCTGGGCCTCCGGCGGCTACATCGCCGACTCGAAGATCGACGGCACCGTCGGCCCGTACTCCCAGCAGCAGTGGTACACGCGCGACAGCTCCGTCGGCGGCTGGACCAACGGCGTGTGGAACATGACGTTCACCGGTGTCCAGGGCGCCCCGGCGAGCAACTTCGAGACCGGCCCGTACACCACGTTCGACACCACGCCGATCTCCCGTGAGAAGCCGTTCCTCTACCTCGACGGCAACCAGTACAAGGTGTTCGTGCCCGCCAAGCGCACCAACCCGCGCGGTGTCTCCTGGCCGGCCAACGCCGGCGGTACGTCCCTTCCGCTCGACCGGTTCTACGTGGTGAAGCCCGGCGCGACGGCCGCGACCATCAACGCCGCGCTCGACCAGGGCCTCCACCTGCTGTTCACGCCCGGCGTCTACCACCTCGACCGGACGATCGAGGTCGACCGCGCCAACACGGTCGTGCTCGGTCTCGGCCTGGCGACGATCATCCCGGACAACGGGGTCGACGCCATGCACGTCGCGGACGTCGACGGGGTCCGGCTGGCCGGCTTCCTGATCGACGCCGGCCCGGTCAACTCGGACACCCTGCTGCGGATCGGCCAGCCGGGCTCCTCCGCGGACCACGCCGCCAACCCGACCACCATGCAGGACGTGTTCATCCGCGTCGGCGGCGCCGGTCCCGGCCGGGCCACCGACTCCGTGGTCGTCAACAGCGACGACGTGATCATCGACCACACCTGGATCTGGCGCGCCGACCACGGCGAGGGCGTCGGCTGGGAGACCAACCGCGCCGACTACGGACTGCGCGTCAACGGCGACGACGTCCTCACCACGGGTCTGTTCGTCGAACACTTCAACAAGTACGACGTGGTCTGGAGCGGCGAACGCGGCCGCACGATCTTCTTCCAGAACGAGAAGGCGTACGACGCCCCCAATGAGGCCGCCATCACCCATGACGGCATCGTCGGCTACGCGGCCTACAAGGTCGCCGACTCGGTGAACGAACACGAGGCCTGGGCGCTCGGCAGCTACTGCAACTACACGTCCGACGACACCATCGTGCAGCACCACGGGTTCCAGGCGCCGGTGAAGCCCGGCATCAGGATGCGGCACCTGCAGGTGATCTCGCTCGGCGGCAAGGGGCAGTACCGCCACGTCATCAACGACACGGGCGCCCCGACGTCCGGGACGGACACCATCCCGTCCAAGGTCGTCCAGTTCCCCTGAGCACGACAGTGCCCCGCGCCGGATTCAGAACAACTGCCCCTGCTCGTCGGGGGCGGTCCGGCGCGGGGTACGGCGCGGACCCGGCCGCCGTACCGGGGTCTCCTCCCCGAACAGCGGGGCCGTGCCGTACTCGTCCGGCTCGGCCGGCACCACGACGGGACCGGTTCCCACGTTGAGGCACAGCGGGGCGTCGAGGTCGAAGTCCCCGGGCGTCATGTCCGTCCAGTCGCGTTCCCGACGCTCACTCACCGACGCTCCGCTCCCCGTTCATCCGGCCAGGTTATCGGTCGTCCGGCACCCCGGGAACGGCGCGCCGCCCCGCGGGAGGCCACGGCCTTCACCGGGGCGGAGCGCGCCGCCCCGGCCCACGACGGGCCGGGCCGGACGTCCGGTCAGGCCTCCGCGCGCTTCGGCAGCCGCCAGCCAGGCCGCGGGAAGTGGCAGGTGTAGCCGTCCGGGTAGCGCTGGAGGTAGTCCTGGTGCTCCGGCTCGGCCTCCCAGAACGGGCCGGCCGGCACGACCTCGGTCACCACGGTGCCCGGCCACAGCCCCGAGGCGTTCACATCGGCGATCGTCTCCTCGGCGACGCGCTTCTGCTCGTCGTCGAAGTAGAAGATGGCGGAGCGGTAGCTCGTCCCGATGTCGTTGCCCTGCCGGTTCTTCGTGCTCGGGTCGTGGATCTGGAAGAAGTACTCCAGGATCGTGCGGTAGTCGGTGACGGTGGGGTCGTAGGTGATCTCGATCGACTCGGCGTGGGTGCCGTGGTCGCGGTACGTCGCGTTCGGCACGTCGCCACCGCTGTAGCCCACCCGGGTGGTCAGCACACCCGGGAACGTGCGGATCAGCTCCTGCATGCCCCAGAAGCAGCCGCCCGCGAGCAGCGCCTTCTCCTCGTTCGTCGTCATCTTCGTCTCGCCCTTCTCCCACGTGTCCTGCGGCGTTCACCGGTGAGAACCGCACCGCCGACCCCATTGTTCCGGCCGTGCCGGCACCGCCGGACAGCGGGCCGGGCGGATGATTCCCGGGGCGGTTCAGGCGAGGAGGGAGATGCGGGCCATGATGCTCTTGCCGGCCGGCTCCTGCCGTACGTCCAGGGCCTGGGCGACGGCCATCACGATCTCCAGTCCGTGCTGGCCCACTCGGCCGGGGTCCGCGTCCCGGGCCACCGGTGGCGCGGGGTTGCCGTCCCGGACGATCACCTCGACGGCGTCGCCGGCGACCCGCAGGTCGAGGCCGACGGGGCCCGGGGCGTACTTGCGGGCGTTGGTGACCAGCTCGCTGACCACGAGCTGGGTGACCTCCACCACGCGGGTCGACACCGGCAGGCCGTCCTCCGCCCGCGCCCGGGTCAGGAACGCGGCGGCGAGGTGGCGTGCCTGGGCTATCCAGGCACCGTCGTTGTCCAGGGCGTACGACGCCCGCAGCCGCGGTGCGCCTGGCACCGTGTCCCCCTCGTCGACTGGAACTGGTTCCATCCGGCCCGCCTTCACTCACCGATCACACCGCGCGACTACCCGCATCGCTCCCCCGCACGCCACTGAAGTGTGACAGGTGCCTCCGACATCGGGTCGCCGTGGTCGGCGGGAAGCCCGCCCCACAGCGGTGACCTGCGGATTCTTCCTGTCGGCGCGGTGGGCGGCTCCGGTGGCGAGGCGCCGGGGCGGCGCGGCGGACACGTCGCGAGGCCGAAGGCCGTGCGGTCGGTGTCCCGGCCGGGAACGCCGGAGGAGCCGGTCACCCGGCGAGGACGGACATGGCCTTACAGGTATGCCGGAAGAGGTGACTCAGCCGGCCGGGGTGCCGTCGGTCCTGGTCTCCAGCGCGCGCAGGACGGCCACCATGTCCTCGCCGCCGTGACCGCCGGCCACGGTCTCGTCGAAGAGGGCGTGGCAGACGTCGAGGAGCGGGGAGGCCAGTCCGGCCCTGCGGGCGGCCCGGGCGATCAGGCGGTTGTTCTTCAGTACGTCCGTGGCGGCGGCCTGGACCGCGAAGTCACGGGCGAGCAGCTTGGGCGCCTTCATCCGGGAGACGGCGCTGGCCATCGGGCCGGCGTCCAGGACGTCGAGGAAACGGCGGCGGTCGAGCCCGTGCCGGTCGGCGAAGTGGAACGCCTCGGCCAGTCCGGTGACCTGGGTGATCAGGAACAGGTTCACCGAGAGCTTCATCAGCAGCGCGCCCGGCACCGCGCCGCAGTCGAACGCCTCGCGGCACACCGGGGCGAGCAGGGGCCGTACGGCCGCCACGGCGGAGGCGTCGCCCGCCAGCATCGCGACCAGCAGCCCCTGTTCCGCCGGGACCCGGGAGCCGGAGACCGGGGCCTCGACGTAGGCGCCGCCCGCCTCGCGGACGGCGTCCTCCAGGGCGGCCGAGTACTCCGGCGAGGTCGTGCCCATGTGGACGACGGTGCGTCCGGCGACGCGGGCGGCGAAGTCCGGGGTGCCGCGCCCCAGCACCGCGTCGACGGCCGTCTCGTCGGCCAGCATGAGAAGGACGGTGCCGGCCCGGTCGAACACCTCGCCGGCGCTCCCGGCGACCTCGGCCCCGGCGTCGCGCAGCGGTGCGCAGCGGGCGGCGGTGCGGTTCCAGACGGTGAGGGGTGTTCCGGCACGGGCGAGGTTGAGCGCCATGGGCCGGCCCATGACTCCGAGTCCGATGAAACCCACGCGCACGACGCACCGCCGTTCCCGGGCCGCGCCCACGCGGCGCCTCTTCCATGACCGCTGTCATAGTAGCCGCCGTCATGACAGCCGTCATAGGGTGGAGGAAGGAAAAGCGCGGGAGGTCGGGGATGACGGAGTCCGGACGGGGACCGCGGGAGCGGATGGTCTTCAGCGCGGCCCAGCTCATCCGGCGCGACGGGGTCGCCTCGACGGGGATGCGCGAGGTCGCCGCGCACGCGGAGGCGCCGCGCGGATCGCTCCAGCACTATTTCCCGGGCGGCAAGGAGCAACTCGTCAACGAGGCGGTGGGGTGGGCGGGCCGGTACGCGGCCGGGCGTGTCGCCCGGTTCCTCGCCGCGCTGCCCGAACCGACGCCCGGCGGACTGTTCGCACAGATGGTCCGGCAGTGGACCGACGAGTACGAGAGCGAGGGCTTCGGCGGCGGCTGTCCGGTCGCCGCCGCCACGGTGGACCGCGCCGGCTCCACCGCGTCGGCCCGCCGGGCCGTGTCGGCCGCCTTCGCCGAGTGGACCGGTGCGGTGGCCCTGGCCCTGGCGGACATGGGCGTCCCGGCCGAGCGCGCCCGGCCCCTCGCCACCCTGATGATCAGCTCTCTGGAGGGGGCGATCCTGATGGCCCGCGCCGAGCGGGATATCCGCCCCCTGACGACGGTGTCCCGCGAACTCGGCCCCCTGCTGGACTCGGCGGTGAACGCGACCGGCTGACGCCCTCTTTCATTAAAGTGATCGTGCCAGTATCCGGTGATCCGTGGATCAGTGAGGTAGTCACGCATCATGCCGACCGAAACGTTTGAGTTCCAGGTAGAGGCCCGTCAGCTGCTCCAGCTGATGATCCACTCGGTCTACTCGAACAAGGACGTCTTCCTCCGGGAGATCGTCTCCAACGCCTCCGACGCGCTCGACAAGCTGCGTCTGGCCAAGCTGCGGGACGACTCCCTCGACGCCGACGTCTCCGACCTGCACATCGAGCTCGAGATCGACAAGGACGCCCGTACCCTCACCGTGCGGGACAACGGCGTCGGCATGTCGTACGACGAGGTCGGGCAGCTCATCGGCACGATCGCCAACTCGGGCACCGCCCAGTTCCTGCGGGAGCTGCGGGAGGCTCAGGACGGCGCCGGGACGGAGGGGCTGATCGGCCAGTTCGGCGTCGGCTTCTACTCGGGCTTCATGGTCGCGGACGAGGTCACCCTGCTCACCCGGCGCGCGGGTGAGGGGCAGGGCACCCGGTGGACGTCGCGCGGCGAGGGCACGTACACCCTGGAGCGGGTCGATGACGCGCCGCAGGGCACCTCGGTCACGCTGCACCTCAAGCCGGCCGACCCCGACAACCAGCTGCACGACTACACCTCGGTGTGGAAGATCAAGGAGATCGTCAAGCGCTACTCGGACTTCATCACCTGGCCGATCAGGCTCGTCGGGGAGACGGACGGGGACGGCGAGGCGGCCGGGCCCGAGACGCTGAACTCGATGAAGGCGCTGTGGGCGCGCTCGCGCGAGGAGGTGTCCGAGGAGGAGTACCACGAGCTGTACAAGCACATCGGCCACGACTGGCGCGAACCGCTCGAGACCATCCAGCTGCAGGCCGAGGGCACCTTCGAGTACCAGGCCCTGCTGTTCGTCCCGTCGCACGCCCCGCACGACCTGTTCACCCAGAACTTCCGGCACGGGCTGCAGCTGTATGTGAAGCGCGTCTTCATCATGGACGACTGCGAGGAGCTGCTGCCGCCGTACCTGCGGTTCGTCAAGGGCGTGGTCGACGCGCAGGACCTCTCGCTGAACGTGTCCCGCGAGATCCTCCAGCAGGACCGGCACATCCGGATGATGCAGCGCCGGCTCACCAAGAAGGTGCTGGCGTCGGTCAAGAGCATGATGACCGGTGACGCCGAGCGGTACGCCACGTTCTGGCGGGAGTTCGGCGCGGTGCTGAAGGAGGGCCTGGTCACCGACCCCGACAACCGTGACGCCCTCCTCGCGGTGACCTCGTTCGCGACCACGCGCGAGGGCGACGGCACGACCACGCTGAAGCAGTACGTGGAGCGGATGCCGGACGGGCAGGACGCCATCTGGTTCATCACCGGCGAGTCCCGGGAGAGCATCGACAACTCCCCGCACATGGAGGCGTTCCGGGAGCGCGGCATCGAGGTGCTGCTGCTCACCGATCCCGTCGACGAGATGTGGGTCGACGCCGTGGGCGAGTACGAGGGCAAGCGGCTGCGGTCGATCGCCAAGGGCGAGGTCGACCTCGGCGCGCGGGAGGACGACAAGGGCGAGGGCGAACGGCAGCAGCAGGCCGAGGAGTACGCGGGTCTGCTCGACTGGATGCGGGAGCGGCTGGAGGAGGACGTCAAGGAGGTGCGGCTGTCCACGCGGCTGACGGTGTCCCCGGCCTGTCTCGTCGCCGACGCGAACGATCTCACGCCGGCGCTGGAGAACATGTACCGGGCCATGGGTCAGGAGGTGCCGCGCACCAAGCGCATCCTCGAACTCAACCCGGATCACGCGCTGGTGAAGGGCCTGAACGAGGCGTACGGGGAGCGCGAGGACCGTTCGGACCTCACCGACACCGCCGAACTCCTGTACTCCCTGGCCGTGTTGGCGGAGGGCGGCCGGCCGAAGGACCCGGCGCGCTTCGTGCGGCTGATGGCGGACCGGCTGGAGCGCACCCTGTGACGTGCCCGTAGGTCACAGGCGTGCCGGTGCGGCCGGCCCCGGCCTCCGGGCGGCCGCCCGGAGGCGCCGGCCGCGGCGGGTCGGCCCCCAGGGTTTGAGGACCGAGATCACCGTCATGAAGACGTAGGCGGTCAGGGAGACGACCGGCCCCATGAGGACGTCACCCCCGTCGGGCAGGGTCTGCCCGGCGGACACGGCCGCCGCGGCGGCGTTCACGCCCGGCCGCAGCGCGAAGGCCGTGGCGGTGGTCGTGGCCAGGGTCAGCCAGAACTTCGTCCACACCCAGCGGTGCCTCGCCAGTCCCCAGGGCGTGCCCAGGGACAGGACGAGGCCGCTGGTGAGCGTCAGGAAGGCGACCGGCAGCAGGAGCCAGTCCGCGAAGAGCTTCATGGCCCGGACGGACGCCTCCACCGCGGCCGCGGACCCGGTGGTGTTCGCGGTGACGCCGAGCGCGAGCAGCCCGACGGTGAGTCCGAGCCAGCCGGCGGAGGCGAGGACATGGATGACGAGGTGGGCCCGGCGTGCGGGTCGGCTGAGTTTCACCCGACCCACGGTGCCGGGCCCGGGCGGCGCTGACATCTGACGGCGGGAGCAACCCCGCGTACTGACGTCGGCGTACGCCGGACGCGGTCAGCGCTCGCGCAGCCGGCCCAGCCCCGTCAGGGTGCGCCGGGCCGCACCGGCCAGCCGGGGGTGGCCGCGCACGAAGCGGCGGGCGGCCCGCGCCGGCTCCCGGCCCAGCCGGTAGGCGGCCCCGCCCGGCCCCGGACGTACCACGGCGCCTTCGTAGACGAGGAGTTCGCGGGTCTTGAGGGAGTCCTTGTAGCGGGCGGGACCGCTGCCCAGGTCGACCATGCGGATGCCGTCCGCGGCGGCCGCCTGGAGCATCCGCAGGTGCAGCACCAGTCCGGGTGAGTACCGGCCGTGGTCACGGTCGTACGCGGGGAACCACCAGGACAGCACCGTGGCCGAGCGCAGGCCGAAGTGGGCGGCGACGGGGCGGTCGCCGGCGTACAGCACGGAGAGCAGTCCGCGGCACCCGGGATCGTCGCCGTGCGCCAGCAACTCCACCAGCCGGGTGATCCACCGCTGGGCGAACCGGTCCCGGCGGCCCGTCCGCCGGTACTGGGCGGATTTCCAGCGCATCAGCGCCCGTAACGCCTCGGGGTCCCGGGCGTCGTACACGAACCGCACCTCGCCGGCCTGCCGGGCGAGCCTGCGCTCCTTGGCCAGGGTCTGCTTGAGGAAACCGGGGGAACGGGCGCGCAGCCCGTCGGTGTAGTGCTCGTATCCCCGGTCGAGGTCGACGACCGGGCTCGCGAGTTCCTCGACGGCGTGCGGTACGAAGAGGTGCTGACCGGCCTCCAGGTTGTCGAACTCCCACGAGGAGAGCCCGCAGGCCGCGAGCAGGGCGCGCGGGTCGGGCCGGAGGCCGGGGCGCAGGACGGCGCCCTGGCTGTCCGACACCCCGAGACCGATGGCCCGGCCCCGGCCCAGCGGCCCCCTCTCGTACGGGAGGAAGCCGACGGGTGTCCCGTCGTCCTGCAGCACGGCCACCCTGGCGCCGGGCCTGACCTGTCCGACGGCCGTGGTGAACGCCGGGTCGAGAAACGGGTTCTCCGGTGCGCCGGACCTGGCGCGCAGGTCTCTCCATGTCTTGTGCTCACTCGGCCCGAGTTCGTCGGGCCGCACCACGAGAACGCGCTTTCCGTACATGTGTGTGCCTCCTGTGTCGGTCACGGTTTCCGGGACACGAGAAGGCCTGCTCGTCACCGTGGACCGGCTCGGGGAGCACGCGGCGGGCGGCACCCGGCCGCACGGCGCAGGCCTCGGGCGGTACCGCGGTCGCTCAGCAGCGGAATGTCTGCAGGCCGGCGGCGCTGGGGGCCGGACCGGCCGGATCCCGGTCCGGTGGCGGTCCCACCGGGTACGGCCGGGGAGCGGCTCGTCGCCGCACGTCGGCCGCCGGGTGGGCGGGGCCGGCCGCTCCGGCCGCCCCCGACGCCCTGGACGGGCGGGCGAGGGGCCGGTGGAGCGAGGTGTCGCCCTCGCCGGGCAAGGGCGTGCCGACGGCCTCGGGCGTGTCGGCGGCCTCGGGAACCGCCTCGGCCGGACCGTCCTGCTGTGCGGCGGGGTGCGCCGGGGCGGGCCGGTCCGCCGCCGACGCCGGGGAGCACAGGGTCCAGAGCAGCATCGAGGCCAGCAGTACGACCACTGCCGCCCGTCGAGACCGCACCGGTCACCCCTTCGGCATGCGTCCGGCGGGGGTGGGTACACCGGGTCGGCGCCGGGCGGGCCCCCCACACGTGTGCGCCCGGCACGCCTTCCAGTAGCGCCGAGCGCGTCCCGCTCCGTCAAGTCCTCCGCGTCGCGAGGCGGCGCACGGGGCGCGCACCGGCCGCGGTGTCTTTCGCGGGCCCCGCCCTTCGCGCCGGAGCGCGCGTCCCGGCGGGCGGTGAGGACCGCACCCGTCCGCCCGTTCGGGCGGGATCCCGCCGCCGGGACGATGTCCAGGACGAAGCCGCGGCGTACTCCCGGCCCGCTCCGGGCACCTGTGACCGGTGACCTCCCCTGATTACCTCTTCACCCTGCTCGGGGCCGGTGCCCTCGGCGCGGCAGTGCTGCCCCGGCTGGTGGCCCGCAGACCGCTGTCGTTGCCGCTGGTGTTCCTCGTCTGCGGAGTCGCCCTCCAGTTGCTGCCCCTGCCCATGCCCGAGATCGACCCGGTGGCGGACCGGACGTGGGTGGAGCACGTCACCGAGATCTGTGTGATCGTCTCCCTCATGGGCGCCGGTCTCGCCCTGAACCGGCCGTTCGGCCGCCGGCGCTGGCAGGGCACCTGGCGGCAGCTGGGCGTCACCATGCCGTTGACCATCGCGGCCGTGGGCCTCCTGGCCTGGGGCCTGCTCGACTGGCCGCCGGTCGCCGCGCTGCTGCTGGCGGCCGTGCTGGCGCCGACCGATCCGGTGCTCGCCTCGGAGGTGCGGGTGGGCGCGCCCACCGACTCCGAGCACGACGAGGACGAGGTGCGCTTCACGCTGACCGGCGAGGCCGGGCTGAACGACGGTCTCGCCTTCCCCTTCGTCATGGCGGCCGTCGCGCTCGCCGCCGCGGGCGGACGTCCCACCGGTGGGGGGATCGCCCACTGGGCGCTGGTCGAGGTGCTGTACAAGTGTGTGGTGGGCGTGTCCGCGGGACTCGCCGTCGGCACGCTGCTCGGGTGGCTGTTCTTCCGGGCCGGGCGGCGGGCGATGCGGCTGTCCGAGCACCGGGAGGGGTTCGTCGCCATCGGCGCCACGTTCCTCGCCTACGGGGTAACGGAGCTGCTGCACGGCTACGGCTTCGTGGCCGTGTTCGTCACCGCCTGCCGGATCCGCGGGGCGGAGCGCGCCCACGGCTATCACCGGGTGCTGCACGATTTCGTGGAGCAGGTGGAGCGGCTGCTGACCGCCGCACTGCTGTTCCTGCTCGGTGTGTTCGTCGCGCAGGGCGGCCTGGCGTCGCTGACCTGGCAGGGGGCGGCCGTGGGTCTGCTGCTGCTGTCGGCGGTCCGGCCGCTGACGGGGTGGGCCGCCCAGTTCGGTACGTCCGCCGGGCCGCGGGAGCGGGTGGTGATCGCCGTCTTCGGGATCCGCGGCATCGGCTCGCTGTTCTACCTGGCCCACGCGCTCGGCACCCCCGGTTTCGGCGTCCCGGCCGAGCAGTTGTGGGCGGTGGTGACCTTCACGGTGCTGGCGTCCGTCGTGCTGCACGGGGTGAGTGCCACCCCCGTCATCTCACGCCTCGACCGGCTGCGGGCCCACCGGGCCCGGGCGGGCGGTGCGGGGCCGGATCCGGACGAGGACGAGGTGGCGGGCGAACGCCTCTGACCACCCCTCTCCCCGGAGGAAGGGGACGCCCGTCCCGGGCCGCCTTCCGGAGCAGCCCTCCGGAAGACCTCACGCCCGGGGCGGACGGGAATTGGGCCCTGCATTGGCATAGACCTGACACCATCCGGCCCGCTACGCTCTGCTCGACTCAGGCTGAGAGCGCTCTCACACTGCGATTGTTCCACCCCCACCTTGCTGGAACGACGAAGGGCACCTTCCATGAGACGCACCCGACTCACGCATGCCGGCGTGGCCGCTCTGCTCATGATCGGCAGCTGGACCGCGGCCGGTACCCTGCCGGCCTCGGCGCAGGACTCCCCCGGCTCCCCCACCGCCCGCGCCGCCGGCTCCGCGCCCGCCTCCGACGGCCTGCTCCAGGCGATGCAGCGGGACTTCGGGCTGACCCGCGCCGAGGCGGAGGACCGGCTGGCCGCCGAACGCGAGGCCACCGAGCTCGCGCCCGAGGCCCGCGAAACCGCCGGAGCGGCGTACGGCGGCGCCTGGTTCGACGCGAAGAGCGAGAAACTGACCGTGGCCGTCACCCCGGACGCCGACGCCTCGACGGTACGGTCCCTGCACGCGTCCGGCGCGACCGTCCGCACCGTCGAGCACAGCGCCCGGCAGCTCGACGCGGCCAAGTCCCGCATCGACCGCCTCGACGCGCCCTCGGGCGTCAGCAGCTGGGCCGTCGACCCGGCCGCCAACACGGTCGTCGTGAACGTCGTCGCCGGCCGGCGCGCTGACAACGATGTCCGCTCCTTCGTGGACCAGGCCCGCGAGGCCGGCCCGGTCACCGTGCGGACCGTGAAGGCCGCGGCGGAGACCTTCGCCGCCGGGACGGTGGGCGGCGACCCGTACTACACCGGCAACGTCCGCTGCTCCATAGGCTTCTCGGTGCACGGCGGCTTCATCACCGCCGGGCACTGCGGCGGGGCCGGGCAGCAGGTCAGGGGCTGGGACGGCTCGTACATCGGCAACTTCCAGGGTTCCTCGTTCCCGGAGAACGACTACGCCTGGGTGAACGTGGGCAGCGGCTGGTGGACGGTGCCGGTGGTGCTCGGCTGGGGCACGGTGTCGGACCAGCTGGTGCGCGGCTCGGCGGAGGCACCGGTCGGCGCCTCGATCTGCCGTTCCGGCTCCACGACCCACTGGCACTGCGGCACCGTGCTGGCCAAGAACGAGACGGTCAACTACAGCCAGGGCGCGGTGCGTCAGATGACGAAGACCAGCGTCTGCGCCGAACCCGGTGACTCGGGCGGCTCGTTCATCAGCGGCGACCAGGCGCAGGGCGTCACCTCCGGCGGCTGGGGCAACTGCTCCGGCGGGGGCGAGACCTGGTTCCAGCCGGTCAACGAGATCCTCAACCGCTACGGACTGACCCTGCACACGGCCTGACCGGCCACGCCCCGGAGCGGGCCCCGCCGGGCGACCGGCGGGGCCCGCTCCCGCGTGCGCCCGGCACCTCGACGAGCGGCGCGCCGGCGGGCTCGGGCCCGCCGGTCCGGTCCGCCCGGTCACCGGCGTCCAGGACGGCATCGTGCCGCACGCGCGGGCCCGCCGGCCGGCCCCGGACCGGTGCCTCGAGGGCGCCGGCGTCACCTGCCGGGCCGTCGTGCCGCCCGGCCTCGGCGACGGGATCCTCACCGGCCGGGGTGACGCGGTGGAATGGCCGGCCGGCTCGGGGCGGGCCGGCGCGCTCCGACCGCTGGACCGTGCCGGTGCGGCCCCGGACCACCGGCAACGCGACGAGCCCCCGTCCCGAAACTTCGGGACGGGGGCTCGGATGGAGCGCCGGGCAGGCCTTGCACCTGCATCTCCCCGCAGGAAGCGGGGCGTCTTTCCTTGGACCACCAACGCACGGGCGGGCTCCGGAGGTTTCCGTCGCCGTGACCTGGTACGACTATAGCGGTGATCGACCCACGCGTCACATCCGCCCCAGGAGCGCCCCGGTGGGGGCTCCTTCGAAGTTCCGCTCGACCTGCGCCTTCTCCGCCGCGCTCGGGTAGGGGTTGATGCACGAGGTTCCGGCGCTGGCGCCCGACATCAGGCTGGAGCAGGGGCCGGGCTTGCGGTCCGGCAGGCCCAGCATGTGGCCGAGTTCGTGGGCCGCGATACGGATCGTGGAGTAGCCCTGGTCCACGGCCTGGCGCCCGATGTAGACGGTGCCGTTGCCCATCGACGTGGGGACGGAGCGGGGCCAGCCGTTGTCCGCCACGATCCGCACGTCGGCGCGCTGCCCGGACGCGGCCTGACGCAGCTCGACGGTCTCGACGCTCTCGTTCCAGATCGCCGCTCCCCTCTCGACCGCGGCCTTGAACTCCGCGGCGCCGCTCGCGTCGTAGGTGACCACGTCGTCGGCCACCTGACGCTGGGCCGTGCCGACGGTCGGGACGGCCGCGGCCGGACCGTTCAGCAGCGGGCCGGACAGCACGAATATCGCGGCCAGGCCGCCGGTCAGCGTACGGACCCTCATGGTCGACCTCCTGGTGGGGGCGGGCGGTCGTGCTCATGCCGCTTCCGCTTCCGCCTTCGTCTGCCCGTCGGCACGGACTCCAATCCGGCGTCACGGCCGGCCGCCGATTCAGAAGCAGCGCTGCTGAATTCCATGGAAGGGACCGGTTGGACTTCCCGGCCGGGCGGGGGGCACTGTGGCAAGGATCAACACCATCCCACGGGACACCCCCGCTCGCATCACCGGAGAACCGCCGATGAACCACATCGCCCGCCCCGAGCGTTACGACGGCACCATGCGCTACCGGCGCACCGGCCGCTCGGGACTCGACCTCCCCCTGCTGTCCCTGGGCTACTGGCACAACTTCGGCGACGACAGGCCGTTCGAGACGCAGCGCGAGATCGCCCTGCGCGCCTTCGACCTGGGCATCACCCACCACGACCTGGCGAACAACTACGGCCCGCCCTACGGCTCCGCCGAGATCAACTTCGGCCGGCTGATGAAGCGGGACCTCGCGCCGTACCGGGACGAGCTGGTGGTCTCCACCAAGGCCGGCTGGGACATGTGGCCCGGTCCGTACGGCCAGGGCGGCGGCTCCCGCAAGTACCTGCTGGCCTCGCTGGACCAGTCGCTGAAGCGCATGGGCCTGGAGTACGTGGACATCTTCTACTCGCACCGGCTGGACGCCACCACTCCGCTCGAGGAGACGATGGGCGCCCTCGACACGGCGGTCCGCCAGGGCAAGGCGCTCTACGTCGGCATCTCCTCGTACGACGCCGAGCGCACCCGTGAGGCCGCGGCGATCCTCCGGGACCTCGGGACCCCGCTGCTGATCCACCAGCCGTCGTACAACATGCTGAACCGCTGGATCGAGACGGACGGCCTGCTGGACGTGGCCCAGGAGGAGGGCTTCGGGGTCATCGGCTTCACCGCGCTCGCGCAGGGGATGCTGACCGGGCGCTATCTGGACGGCGTCCCGCGGGACTCGCGGGCGGCGGCCGGCACGTCGTTCGACGCCGGATGGCTGACCGACGGCATGCGGCACCGGCTGCGCGCCCTGAACGACATCGCGGCCCGGCGCGGGCAGACCCTCGCGCAGATGGCGCTGGCCTGGGCGCTGCGGGACCCGCGGGTCACCTCGCTGGTCATCGGCGCCTCCCGCACCGAGCAGCTGGAGCAGAACGTCGCCGCGCTGGAGAACCTCGGCTTCGACGCCGAGGAGCTGGCCGAGATCGACGAGTACGCCACCGACGGCGGTGTCGACCTGTGGCGCGAGGCCCGGCTGGGCACGCTGGGCTGAGCTTTCGGGAGCGCCGTGAGGTGTGCGCCGCCGCGACGGGGGAACTGCGGTGCGGTGAGCCCTTTGGCCCCCTCACCGTTCGGACGGCCGTATGCAGACCTTTCTGCCGTACCCCGACTTCTGCGCGTCGGCGCTGGTGCTCGACCGGCGCAGGCTCGGCAAACAGCGGGTCGAGGCGCTCCAGGTGCTGCGCGGCCTGACCGTGCCGGGCTACGGGTGGCGCCGCCATCCCGCGGTCCGTATGTGGACCGGCTACGAGGAGGCGCTGGTGCGGTACGGCCTGGAGATCTGCCGGGTCTGGCGCGACCGGGGCCACCAGGACAGCTGCGCCGCCACCCTCGTCGCCGACCTGGCCAAGGTGCGGCCCGGGGCGCCGGTGCGCGGTCAGCGGGAGCTGGCCGGGGCCGGTGAGCTGCCGCCCTGGCTGGGGGACGACGCCGTGCACCGCAGCCACCGCTCGGCGCTGGTCCGCAAGGACCCGGCCGTCTACGCGGAGCTCTTCCCCGGGGAGCCGGACGACCTGCCGTACGTCTGGCCGTCGTCCGACCGTGATCCGGAGGCGGCCACCGGCTGATCCGCCCGCGTCGGGCGGGGGTCCTCGCTTTCCCGTGGCCTTGCGGACGGGCCGCGACCGCACCGCGTACGCGGAGGGTCCGAGCGGCGCACGGACCGCCCGTACGGACCGCGGGTCCGCATCGCCCGGATGCCCCGGCGCCCCCTTCCGGGGTCCGCCGGGGCACCGTGCGGTGCGGGCCGTCAGTGCGCAGACAGGTACTCCTCGACTCCCGGTGCCGCGTGCGCGTCCTCCGCGTTCACCACGCCGCCGACCGCCTCGGCATCGGGCTTGAGCACATATGTCTCAACGCTCGCGGGGCGGTCGACGTCGGAGAAGTCCTGCGGGGTGCCGAGGCCGGTGTCGGCGTTCGTCTGCGCGCGGTGCGCCTTGACGACGTCCTCACGGGTGAGGCCGCCCGCCTCGCAGGCCTTCTTCAGGTCGGCGCCCATGAGCTGGGCGGCGTTGTACCCGGACAGCACGCCGGAGTCGACCGGCGAGTCCGGGTACTTCTTCCGGTACGACGCCACCATGTTCTTCACGCCGGGCAGGTCGGAGCTGACCGCGGGCGCGGCGCTCACGATGCTGAGCATGGCCGCCAGGGCGGGTGCGGCGGGGGTCTTCATCAGCTGGGGCGCGAAGCCGGGGGCGCTGCTGACGACGGGGACCTTCAGACCGCGGGAGGCGGCGACGCCGACGAGGGAGGCCGTCTGCGCGGGTCCGGCGCTGATCAGGACGGCCTTCACGCCCTCCTCGCGCAGGGCCGAGACCTGGGCGGACAGGTCGGTGTCCGTGGCCTTGATCTTCTGCCCGGCCACCTTCAGTCCGGCCTTCTCCGCTGCCCAGGTGGACCCTTCCAGCGCGTTGGCGCCGTAGTCGCCCTCGAAGTAGACGTGGCCGATGGTGTCGCCCTTCTTCAGGCCCTTGGCGCGGGTGAGGAACTCGACGGCGGCGATCATGTCGACGTCATAGGTGGTGCCGAGGACCTGGACGGCGTCCTTGCCGAGCAGGGAGGCCGCCCAGGCCTGCGGGAAGGTGAGCATCTTGTCCCGCTCGATGTCGTCGAGCAGCGCGGCGACCACCGGGGAGCCGATGACCTGGGGCAGCGCCACGACGTCCGGGGCGATGTCGGCGTAGGCGGTGACCGCCTTCTGCACGTCGTAGCCGTGGTCCTTGACGACGATCTCCACCTTGCGGTCGCAGATGCCGCCCTTGGCGTTGGTCTCGTCGGCCCACATCTGCTGGGCCTGCACGATGCTCTTGCCGAGGGTGGCGTAGGGGCCGGTCAGGTCGGTGAGGGCGCCCAGTCTGATGGTGTCGGCGCCGACGCCGGGTCCGGTGCGGACGCCGTCGGCGGCCTCGCCGCCCTTGTCGCCGTCGTCCGCCTTGGAGCTGCATCCGGTGGCCGCGAGCAGCAGGGCGAGGGCGCCGGCGAGGACGGTCCCGGCGGTGCGGTGCCGGTCGCGGCGGGTGCGGTGCGTGGTGTTCACGGAGTGTGCTCCTTGGGTCGTGCGGCCGGTTGCGGAGGCGAGGGGACGACGGTTTCCGGGGCGGGGGTACGGGACCGGCGGCGTCGTACCCGGTCCCGGACCCGGCGTGCCAGGCCGTGCAGGCCGTCGGGGGCGTACAGCAGGACCAGGACGATCGCCGCGCCGTAGAGGTAGCGGGCCGCCTCGGTGGGACCCACGGCGCCCTCGGTGGTGCCCGGGGCGGTCACCAGCGGGAGCTGGTCGGCGTACCGGGTCATCAGCAGCGGCAGGGCGGTGACGAAGACGGCGCCGGCGGTGGCTCCGGCCACGGACCCGAGGCCGCCGATGACGATCATGGCGAGGTAGTCGACGGAGAGCGCGAGGGAGAAGTAGTCCGGGACGACGCGGCGGAAGGCGAGCGCCAGGAGCACTCCCGCGAGGCCCGCGTACATCGACGACACCACGAAGGCCGCCGAGCGGTGCCGGGCGACGTCGACGCCCATCACGGCGGCCGCGGTCTCGCTGTCGCGCAGGGCGGCCAGCGCCCGGCCGGGGCGTGAGCGCAGCAGGCCGCGGGCGGTGAACCAGGTGAACGCGAACAAGGCCAGGCCCAGGAACCACAGCCGTTCCTCCGCGCCGAACGGCACACCGAGGACGGTCAGTTCGGGGTCGCTCTCCGCGAAGGTGAACCCGCCGAGGGTCAGCGGGGGCACGGAGCGGCCGTTGAAGCCGCCGGTGACGGAGTCGGCGGTCAGCAGGACGTGGTGACCGAGGAAGACCAGCGCGAGGGTGGCGATGCCCAGATAGATGCCCTTGACCCGGGCGGCCACGGGGCTGAACAGCCCGCCGGCCGCTCCCGCGAGCAGGACCGCGAGGAGCGCGGCGAGGACCGGGGGCAGTCCGGGGCCGGGTTCACCGGCCAGCCAGGTGTAGCCGTAGGCGCCGACGGCGAGGAAGAAGGCGTGGCCGAGGGAGAGCTGCCCGGCGGTGCCGCTGAGCAGGGCGAGGCCGGTGGCGCCGATGGCCGCGGCCATGGAGAACAGGCCGATGCGCAGCCAGAAGGCGTCCAGGTAGAACGGCGGCAGGCACAGGAGGACGGCGAGCAGCAGGAGCGCGGCCCGGCGGCGGGTGAGGGCGGCGAGGAGTCGGTCAGACACGGGCCGTTCCCTTCGCGCCGAACAGTCCGGTGGGCCGTACGAGAAGGACGAGCAGCATCACCGCGTACGGGGCGACGTCGCCGAACCCCTCGCCGAGGACGTGCAGATCGGACTGGTAGCCGACGACGAGCGCCTCGGTCAGGCCGATGATCAGGCTGCCCGCGAGGGCGCCGGCCGGGGAGGCGAGGCCGCCGAGGATCGCGGCCGGGAAGGCGTTGAGGGCGATCTGGCCGGTGGTGCGCTCCAGTCCGGGCGCGGGGAACGCGGCGAGGAACACGGCGGCCAGCGCGGCGAGCGCGCCCGCCAGGCACCAGGCGCCCGCGCGGACCCGGCCGAGCCGTACGCCCATGAGCGCGGCGGCCTCCAGGTCCTCGGCCGCCGCCCGCAGGGACAGTCCCCAGGAGGTGAACCGGAAGAGCGCGAACACCCCGCCGATGACCACGGCCGACACCACGATCGCGGCGAGCCGGCTGTCGGCGACGGTCACCGGGCCCAGTTCGGTCACCGCGTCACCCCACGGGTCGCCCAGGGACAGCAGGTCGCCGCCGATGCGCCGGGAGAGGTCGGTGAGCAGGACGATGTCGATGCCGATGGTGACGATGGTCTGGACGTGGGCGGAGTGGGCGTCCTGGCCGCCGCGTTGCAGCAGGAACCGGTCGAGCGCGCCGGCGAGGGCGGCCGTGGTGAGGACCGCCAGGGCGAGCGCTCCGGCGAAGCCCAGGTCGTCGTGGAGGACGGCGGTGAGGTAGCCGCCGAGCAGGAGCAGGGAGCCATGGGCGAAGTTGAGGACGCCGGAGGCCTTGAAGATGACGACGAAGCCGAGGGCGACCAGCGCGTAGACCGCGCCGAGCGCCAGTCCGCCGAGGATGTTGTCGAGGAATGCCGTCATGCCGCGTCCTCCCCGGTCGCGTCGGTGCCGAGGTAGGCGCGCAGCACCTCGGGGTCCCGGCGGACCTCGTCGGGGGTGCCGTGGGCGATGGGCCGGCCGAAGTCGAGCACCGTGACGTCGTCGGCGAGGCGCATGACGAGGCCCATGTCGTGCTCGACGAGGACGACGGACAGGCCGAGTTCGGCGCGGAGTTCGCCCACCACCTCGGCGGTGCGGGCGCGTTCGGCGGCGTTCATGCCGGCCACGGGTTCGTCGAGGAGCAGCACACGGGGCTCCAGGCAGAGGGCGCGGGCGAGTTCGACGCGCTTGCGGTCGCCGTACGGCAGCAGGGCGACGGGGCTGTCGAAGTGGCCGCCGAGGCCGGTGAGTTCGGCGATCTCGCGTGCTCTGGCGAGGTGTTCGCGCTGTTCCCGCACGGCGCCCGGCAGGCGCAGCGCGCTCGCGGCGAACCCGGCGCGGGACAGGGCGTGGCGGCCGAGCATCAGGTTGTCGGCGACGGTGCCGTGGGTGGTGACGATGTTCTGGAAGGTGCGGGCCACGCCGAGCGCGGCGATGCGGTGCGGGGCGAGGCGGGTCAGCTCGGTGCCGCCGAGGGTCACCGTGCCGGCGGCCGGGCGGCACAGGCCGGACAGCACGTTGAAGCAGGTCGACTTGCCGGCGCCGTTGGGTCCGATGAGCGCGTGCACCGAGCCCGGGGTGACGGTGAAGGAGACGCCGTCGAGGGCGGTGAGTCCGGCGAAGCGCACGGTGACGTCCCGTACGTCGAGCACGGGCGGCGGCGCGGTGGTGGTGCGGCCGGTCACGCCGCCCCCTGGTCCTCGGCCGGCTCGCCCAGGTAGAGGCGGCGTACGGCGTCGGTGCGGGCGAGTTCGTCGGCGGGTCCTGACAGGCGGGTCTCGCCGACCTCCAGGACGTGTGCGTGGTCGGCGAGGGAGAGCGCCATGCCGGCGTTCTGCTCGACGAGGAGGACGGCGGTGCCCTGGGTGTTGATCTCGCGGATCACCTCGGCGATGCGGTACACCATCCGCGGGGCGAGGCCGAGGGAGGGTTCGTCGAGGAGCAGCAGGCGCGGGGCGGCCATCAGGGCGCGGCCGATGGCGAGCATCTGCTGTTCGCCGCCGGAGAGCAGGCCGGCGGCCTGGTGGGTGCGTTCGGCGAGGCGGGGGAAGAGGGTGAGGACCCGGTCGCGGGCCTCCTGGACCTGGGCGCGGCCGCGCCGGCCGAGACCGAGGCCGCCGGAGCGCAGGTTCTCGTCGACGGAGAGTCCGGCGAAGACCCGTCGCCCCTCGGGGACCTGGACGACTCCGGCGCGTACCGCCGCGACGGGGTCCTTGCCGTCGAGCACCGTGTCGCCGTAGCGGATGCGGCCGGCCGTGATCGCGCCGCGGTGCAGGCGCAGCGTGCCGGAGACGGCGCGCAGCAGGGTCGTCTTGCCGGCGCCGTTGGCGCCGAGCAGGGCGACGACGGCGCCGGGCGGCACGGTCAGGGACACGGAGCGGAGGGCGGACAGGGCGCGGCCGTAGGTCACGTCGACGTTCTCGACGTGGAGGGCGGGTGGGCTGTCCGGTGGTGCTTCGGGCATCACGGCTCCTCGGGGCCGGGCCGCGGGGCGCGGCGGCGGCTTCGGGGGAAGGGGTGCTCACGACAGCACGGGGGCGGGCGGGTGGTACAGGTTCCGGCGCCCGTACGCTGCGGCGTACCAATGGGGGCGGGTGGGGGTTGTGCGGGTGCCCAGGCCGGGGCCGGGCCCCGTGGCACCGGAGCCGTGGCGCACGGGCCGGGGTGTCGCTCGCCGCCTCCGGCATGGTGCCGCCGCGCCCACCCTCCCCACTCTCGGCTGCGCTCGAGCGGGGGGACCCCCATCGCCCTGGGGGTACCTCCCAGGCCCTTGAGGCACTGGGGGAGGCACGGCTGCCCGCAGCTGGGTGGGTGGGGTGCGGCGCGGTTGCCCGCAGCTGGGTGGGCGGCGCGGTTACCTGTGGGTGGGTGGCGTGGTTGGGCGTCGGCAGGGGGGTGGTGTGGCCGGTTGTTGTCAGGTGAGGAGGGTGCGGGCCGTCAGGGCCAGGCTGACCTCGATCAGGTCGGTGGGGCGGGAGAGGGAGCGGCCGGTGAGCTGTTCGTAGCGGCGGAGGCGGTTGAGGACCGTGTTGCGGTGGCAGTAGAGGCGGCGGCTCGCCCGCTGGGCCGAACCGTCGCAGGCCAGCCAGGTGGCCAGGGTGTCCAGCAGGACCTCCGCGTCGGCGGGTTCGAGGTGGGCCAGCGGGCCGAGCAGCCGTTCGGCCAGCGCGGCGCCGAGTTCGGGAGCCGACACCACCAGCGCCGCCGGCAGGTGCTCGGTGAGATGGACCGTGCCGCCCTGTCCGGGGCACAGGCTCAGCGCGGTGTCCGCCAGCCGCCGCGCCTCCCCCACCGCGGCCAGCCCCTCGACCACGCTGCTGACGCCGACCCGCGCACCGGCCGCCTGTTCCTCCGTCACGACGGGCTCCGCGCCGTCCTCGACCAGGACGATGCCGTAGTCGGCGTCCACGCCCGTGTGCCAGTGCGCGCGCACACCCGGAGCGAGGGCCGCTTGGGCACCGGGACAACCGGAGGACCGGTCGCCGGCGACCGCGACGACCATGTACCGCCCGTGCTCGGGCAGCTCCAGCGCCCGCGCGGCCTCGGGCAGGTCGGCGATCCTGCTCGTGCCGTCCAGCAGGGCCGCGGCCAGCAGACGCACCCTGTTCTCCCTCCGCCACGCGAGCTGTCGCTCGGTCTGCCGGTAGGCGTCCGCGACGAGGGTGCAGTGCTCGTCGACGAAGTTCCACACGTCGGACGCCACGTGCACCAGCAGCCGTACGTCCTCGGGCGCCGTCCGGGAGGTCTCGTCGACCAGGCCCTGCCACACCAGCGAGCCGCCCAGCCGGAAGGCGTGCAGCAGGGCGTCCAGCGGCAGCCCCTGTTCGGCGCGCGCGGCGCCGATCTTCCAGGTGCAGCGCCGCGCCGCGTCACGGGCGCCCCGCGGATCGAGCAGGGAGGAGATGCTGTGCCGCAGCGAGCGGTGCACCTCCTGCCAGGTCGTGGCGGCGTCGCCCTCCACGGCGGCCCGGTAGGCGGGTTCCTGCTCCTGCAGGACGGCGACCAGCCCGTCGGTGAGCTGGGGCAGGTCGTCCAGCAGGACACGGGCGGCCCGGTGCAGCACGCGCAGCGCGTCGGCGTCGATCAGCGACCGTACGCGCGGTGTCCGGGGCCGCGCGGCGGGCGCGGGTCCGGAACGCGGCAGGGTACGTGGCCGTACGGCGTGTTGCATCGCGCATCTCCCCCAGGGTCGGCTTCCCGGCGGCGTCCGTGCGGCGGCGGTCCCCGTACCGGCGCCCGGCCGGTACGGGGGAGCCCGTGGGCCGGCCGCCGTCGGACTCGTCCTGCCCGAAGGATGACATACCGTCCGGTCGGTCCCTAGGGTTGTGCACCGGTCTTTTCCGCCTGGCCGACGAGGCGGACCAGCTCGACGCGGGAACGGACCCCCAGGGTGGCGAAGATGTTCCGCAGGTGGTAGTCGACGGTGCGGGTGCTGACGGACAGGCTCAGGGCCACCTCCCGGTTGGTGGCGCCCTCGGCGACGCGCCGCGCGATACGCAGTTGCTGCGGGGTCAGCCGGGGCAGTTCCCCGGTCCCCGGCCGGCCGGGGGCCGCGCCGCCCGCCCGCGACTCGGCGGCGGCCTGCTGCGCCCACAGGTGCGCACCGCAGCGCTCGAAGCCCATCAGGGCCTCCCCGAGGCGGCTGCGCGCCTCGCGCAGCCGGCGTCTGCGCCGCAGCCATTTGCCGTAGAGCAGTTCCGTGCGGGCCCGCTCGAAGTCCCCGGCCGTCTCCTCGTGGCGGTCCAAGGCGCGCAGGTACAGGGTGTCGGCCGCGTCCGGGGTGGCCAGGAGGGCGCGGCAGCGCAGGAGTTGGGCGGGGGCCTGCGGGTCGGCTCCGCAGGCGGCCCACAGGGCGAAGTCCTCGACGGCCGCGGCCGCGTGCTCGGGACGTCCGGCGAGTGCGGTGGCCTCCACGAAGCAGGGGACGGCGAGCATCCACACCGCGAAGTGGCCGCGGCGGGCACCGGGGCGGACCAGGGGGCCCAGCCGGTCCGCGGCCTCGCGGGGGCGTCCGGCTCCGAGGTCGGCGCGGGCCACGGCCCACTGGGCGAGCGTCGCGGCCTGCGCGAGTCCGTGCCGGCGGGCGGTGCGCAGGGCCTCCGCGACGTGCTCGGCGACGATCTCCCGCTCTCCCTCGATGGACGCGGCGAGCGCCAGGACCGCGTGGTGGTGGGCGGCCGTGTTGCGCTGTCCGGTCCGTGACGCGGTGCGCAGCCCCTCCTCGGCGTGGGTCCGGGCGAGCTGGTGGCGTCCGGCCCGCAGTTCGGCGTAGGCCAGGTACTCCAGCGCCCTCGGTTCGAGGGCGGCACTGCCGAGGGTGCGAGCCGCGGCGAGTGCCCGTGCGCCGGCGCGGCGGGCGGCGGTCACGTCACCGAGCATGAGCGCGGCGGAGGCGGACCGCAGGAGCGGCTCGGGGTCGTCGCCGGACAGCCCGTGCTCGACCACCCGCCGCAGCGGGCCGGCGGCACGGTCGAACCGTCCCAGCAGCACGGCCCGCATCCCGTCCCGGTGGTCCCGGAGCGGCCCGGAACCCGCGGGGACGGCACCGGGCGTGTCACCACCGACAGCCCATCCGTCACCCGGCACTCCCGCCCCGGAGCCGCCCCGGCCGCCACCTGGCCCGGACACCTCCGTCCCACCGACGGCCCGCCCCGGCGGTACGCCACCCGGTGAGCCACTTCCCGTCCCGGAACCACCCGAACCCGACACCGCCACCCCATCGACGACCTGCCCCGGCCTCCCGCCACCCGGTGAGCCGCCATCCGGCACCCCCACCACGGAACCACCCGAACCGGACACCGCCACCCCGCCGAGGGCGTCCCCGGCGCCCGCCCGGCCCCCGGTCCCGGGGCCGGTACAAGCGGAGGGCCCGGTCGCGGGTGCGGCGTCGACGGCGACGGCGTGGACCGGGGGCCCGGCGGACGGTGTCTCCGCGGGGGCGGCGGCCAGGGACTTCGAGGCCGGCAGGGGGGCGGTGAGGGCGTGGAGGCAGGAGACGGGGTCGCCGGCGGCCCAGGCCGCGTCCGCCGCCGCCAGGGCCGCCGCACCGGCGGCCTCGTGGCCGGCCCCGGCGAGCAGGCCCGCGGCCAGCAGGAAGGACTCGCGGGCGTCGTCCACCGGCCCGTCGGCGAGGAGCACCGTGCCCCGCAGGAATTCGGCGCCGCCGCGTGCGGAGGCGGGGGCCGGGTGGCTCCGGGCGGCGTCGAGCAGGCGCAGCGCCTCGGACGAGTGCCCGGCGAGCAGGGCCTGTGCCGCGGCGGCGGTGTAACGGTGAGCCCGCTCCGCCCCGTCCGCCGTCAGTTCGGCGGCCCGGGTGAGCGCCCTGCGGCGCAGGTCCGGCAGCGGCGCGGAGGCCGCCGCCGCCGCGAGTCCGGCCGCGAGGCCGGGGGCGGGGCCCATGACGCTCCAGGAGCGGTGCAGCAGCGCGAGGACACCGTCCGCACCGGTGCCCGCCAGGCACGCGGCCAGCGCGCGGTGCGCGGCACGGCGTCGTTCGGGCGGCGCACCGGCGTACACCGCCCTCCCCAGCAGCGCGCTGCGGAACCGCAGGCGGCCCTCGGCCAGGACCAGCACCTCGGGCAGCGGCCCCGCCGCGCCGGCCCCGGCCGCTCGCCGTACGAGGCCGGCGTCGGCGTCCGGTTCCCCCGTCCCGCGTACGGCGGCCGCCGTCGTCAGCAGCAGGCCGACCCGGTCCGGCGGTACGCCGGTCAGACAGCCGTCGGTCACCCCGCCGAGCGTCTCCCCGTCGGCCAGCGGCCGGGGCAGCGCCCGGTGCCCGCCGAGCTGGGCGGGCGACAGCCGGCGGATCAGCGCCAGCAGCAGTGCGGGGTTGCCCTCCGCCGCCGTCACCAGTTCCTCGCGCACGCCGGGGTCGACGGCGCCGCCGGTCATGTCGTCGACCACGCGGGCCGCGTCCCCGGGTGCCAGCGGGTCCAGCCGCAGCACGGGCAGTGCCGCCAGCTCCCGATCCACGGGCCGGTGCCCGGGAACCGTGAGGAGCAGCCCCGCCCGGACCCCCGCCGCCCGCACCCGTGCGGCGGCGTGCCCCAGCGCGGCACGCGACGCGGCGTCCCACAGGTGGGCGTCGTCCACGCACACCAGGAGCGGCGACGCGCCGGACGCCGCGCGCAGGACGTCGAACAGCGCCTCCCCCGCCGTACCGTCCCCCGCGGCCCGCGCGGTGCGGCCGGCGGCACGCAGCAGGGTGCGCAGGCCGCCGAGCGGCGGTGCGCCGCGGCCGGGGTCGGGGTCGGCGCGTACGTGCCACACCGGTCCGGCGTGGAAGGAACGGGCGGCGTACTCCAGGAACGCCGTACGGCCGCAACCGGGTTCACCGGTCACGACGTGGACGCCGCCGTCGGTGCGCAGCCCGTCCAGCAGCCGGTCCGCCGCCTGCCGTCGCGGGGTCGTCTGTACGGTCATGCACTCGACGTTACTCGCGCGTAAGGTCGGGCGGAGGGGGTGCGTCCACGAGTGTGCGGGGGCCCAGAGAGGCCGGCGCCCGGTGGTGCGCGCGCACAACGCCGGTGGCGGCCCGCGTCGTACGCGGACCGCCACCGGCTCGGAACGTCAGGAGGTGTGCGGGCAGTTGCCCCGGGACTCCTCGACGGTCAGGCTCGGCCGGGGCAGCGGGCACAGGAACTGCTCGTAGCGGGTGTCGTTGTCGATGAACCGCTTCAGCCAGGAGACGCTGTACTTGGCGATCGTCGTGTTCGACGAGTTGGGCGTGAAGTGGGTGGCACCGTTCAGCTCGATGTAGGCCCGGTCCAGGGAGGACGGCAGGCCGCTGTAGAAGGGCTCGGCGTGGCTGGAGACGGGGGCGATGGTGTCGCCGTCGGCGCCGAAGAGGAGGGTGGGGGTCCTGACCTCGGACCAGGTCTTGTCGAGGTTCCAGGGCGTCAGCGGGATCGCCGCCTGGAGCGAGGGCCGGTCCTTGGCGGCTTCGAGGCTTCCGCCGCCGCCCATCGAGTGGCCCATGACGCCGAGCCGGCTGCTGTCGACGCGGCCGCGGACCGCGCTGCGCTGGGTGAGGTAGTCCAGTGCGGCGAGCAACTGGTCGCCGCGGGAGGCGGGCTGGTCCAGGGTGGTGTTGGTGTCGATGGTGAAGACCACGAAGCCCTGGGAGGCCAGGCGCGGGCCCAGCCAGGCGATGGAGGACTGGTAGGCGGTGAAGCCGGGCGAGATCGCGATCGCCCCGAAGGTGCCGTCGGCGGTGCTGGTCGGGTAGTAGATGGTGCCTCCGCCGAAGCCGGTGACGGACAGCGAGGAGACGGAGATGTCCGACACGGCGTAGGGGCCGCGCAGCGCCTCGATGCTCGATTCGGTCGGTGCCGGGCCGCGCTCGTAGGGGTTGTCGGCCGCCTGGGCGCCGGGGCCGTTGAGGGTGGTGAGGCCGACGACGGCGGCGACCGCCGCGGTCAGTGCGGCGAATCTGCCGGTTTTGCGCCTGCTGGTGTGGGGGTGCTGCTGCACGGCGAGTGGTCCTCTCTGCCGCGGCGGGCCGCCCGTCCGTCCGGTGCACGGGGATCACGGCGTGGTGGGGGCCGTGCACCGGCCGGGAGCGCCGCCGATTGACTGGGGGTGCCACTGTCGGAGAGGAGGGGGCCGGCGCGGACCGGCAATCTCACCGGTCTCGTGCGCCGCGCCGGGCGTCCCGGGTGCCGGGTCGCGGGCTCCGCGACGGGCCCGGGCGCCCGCAGGCAGCCGTGTCCGCGCGCACGGCATGACGGTGTGACGTGGGGGTACACGGGCAGGCGCGGTCACCGTCGGAGTCGGTGCCGACGGTGACCGCGGTGCGTGGGGAGCGCCCCGCGGCGGTCGTGCGGAATCCCTCGCGCCGCGTCGTGGACGTGGACCCGGCCGGCACCGCCGGTATGCGTTCCGGCCCCGCACATCACCCGACTGCCCCGCCGGACGAGCCGTCCGGGCCCGGGCCGTGCTCGTATGGAAGCGGCCTCCATGCCTACCCGGAGGGAGCTGGGAATGCACGAGATGTGGTGCGGTGCAGACACTTCGGGGGAGCTGGTGTGGCATGTCCTCACGTCGGACAAGTCATCCACGCTCTGCGGAGTGGAGAAGCAGGACGAGTCGACTCGTCGGCACATGACGGACCGGCACTGCTTCTCCTGCATGAAGACGTTCCAGGACGTCGTCGAGGCGAGCTGAGACCGGACGGCGTCCGGCTCACCGAACCGGCCCGGGCACCCGCCCGGGCCGGTTCAGTGGCAGGGGTGGTGGGTCTCCAGCCGGCAGAAGCAGGACGACTCGACGGGTACGTCCGCCAGCGCGGCCGCCCGCTTGAGCTGCTGGGCGACGATCGCCGCCTCCCCGGTCCTGCCGGTGCGCAGCAGGCACTCGTGGAACCCGTGCAGCGCCCAGACGTTGCCCGGGTGCTGCAGGGGCCGGGGCAGGGTGGCGTCGAGGCCGAGGTCGGCCCGGTACACGGCTTCGGCCTCCTCGATGCGGCCCCGCTCCAGCAGCAGCGCCCCGTAGGCGTGCCGAGTGGGCTGCATCCAGCCCCAGGGCTCGTCGTAGGGCAGGGTGTCGTCCAGCTCGACCGAGCGTTCCAGCGCGGCAAAGGCGGTGTCGTACTCGCCCTTGCGGTAGGCGAGTTCGCCGTCCAGCATCGCCGACGCGATGGCGAGGACGTCGTGGCAGGTGTTGTTGAACAGCATCCGGGTCCCGGGGACGCGGCGCACGGCCGCCCGGAAGGCGGCCCGCTCCGCCTCGGCCCCGTCGGTGGCGCCGGTCGCGGAGAGGGCGACGCCCCGTGCGTAGTGGAGCATGGCGGTGGTCACGCAGTACAGCTCCGGGTCGGCGGGGAACGGCAGCGCCAGGATGTCGTCCCAGCGCCCGAAGCGGATCAGGACGTGGACGCGCATCGCCAGGAACCCCTCCAGCCAGTCGGCCATGGGCGGGCTCTGCACCCGGAGGAGTTCCTCGGGGACGGCGGCCTCGAGCCGCGCGGCGGCGTCCAGGGCCACCTCCGACTGACCGGCGAACATGGCGCCGTAGATCCGGAAGTGGTGGTTGTGGGCGCGGTAGAGCGTGTAGAAGTTCATGGCGCCGGCCCGCTCGAGGTACTTCTCGTCGGCGGCGACGGCGGCGGTGTTGTCCGAGACGACCCGGCGGTAGTCACCGCACAGCACTTCCAGGTGCGAGGGCATGTGGAGCAGGTGCCCGGCGTCGGGCACGGCGCCGCGCAGCCGGTCGGCGACGGTGAGGGCCGCTTCCGGCGTGGGGGACATCTCCATCAGGTGGACGTACAGGTGGAGGACGCCGGGGTGCCGGGCGCCCGCGGCGGTGGTGAGGGCGCCGTCGAGGACGGCCTTGGCCTCCAGGGTGCGGGCGCCCTCGGCCGGGCGGCCGGTCCTGAGGTCCCACAGCTGCCAGGGGGTGAGGTTCATCAGGGCGTCGGCGCAGAGCGCGGCCACGTCCGGGTCGCCGGGGGCGTTCTCGTACACGGCGAGCATCCGGTCCGCGTAGGGCTCGTTCCACACCGAGCAGTCCTCGACGGCCTCCGCCTGCGGGTAGCGGGCGCGCAGGGCCTCGACGAGGGCCCGCTCGACGGGGGTGGCGTGGACGGCCCTCTCGTGCGCCCGCTCCACCGCCCGGTGGGTGCGCGCGACGGTGCCGGCGAGTTCGTCGCCGTCGAAGGCCTCCCAGGGTTTGTTGTAGTTGGGGCCGAGGGCGTAGGCGATGCCCCAATGGGCCATGGCGCAGTCCGGGTCGGCCTCGGCCGCCTTCTCGAAACAGGCGACCGCCTCCTCGTGGTGGAACGCGTACGTCCACGCCAGCCCGCGGTCGAACCAGAGTTGGGCGTCGGCGGAGGAGGTCGTCACGGGCCGGTGGTGGTCGCCGAGGTCGTAGTAGTCGTCCATGCGTGCCTCCCGGGGCAGCGGGCGTCCGGTAGGGACGAAACCGACGATAGCGGGGCACACACGCCGGCGCAGGCCTCTCCGGGCCGCCCACCCGTGCCGGTCACACGCTGACGAGGAGCTGCGGCGACAGCACCTTGATCATCGTGTTGGTCCAGCGCATCTGGCGGAGGGTCTGCGGATGGCAGGAGGAGACCAGCTCCAGCAGTTCCTGGTCCCGGGTGGCCTGTGCCGCCTGGGCGAGCATCTCCCAGTGGAGCGAGTTCCGCGAGGCCGCCAGATGCAGGTCGCACAGGTCGTGCAGGAGCAGCAGCCCCGTCTCCGGGCGGCGCCCGAGGGCCTCCGAGGCCTTCTCCCGCAAGGTGGCGAGCGGCCCGGGTGAGGGATGGGCGCGGGGGCCGGAGAGACGGACGCCGCGGCCGGGGCCGAGGGCGGCGAGCCGCGTGGCGTGTTCCCGGGACCAGCGGGCGACGTCGGTGGCGACGTGGTGGAACTCGTGCTCGGTGCGATGACGTTCGGCGGCGGCCAGCAGGTCCTGTTCCAGGTCCCGTTCGTCGTCGTGCAGGAGGCGGAGTGTGATGCCGATGCCGTTCATGATCCGCTCCCCGCCGTCCCGGTGTCCGTGCCCCGCCGGGCGACCAGCGTGACGCGGGCCGCGGCCGTCTTGAACAGGGGCTGTTTGGAGAGCGGGTCCCAGTCGGTGATGGTGGTCTCGTTGGCGGCCCGGCCGGGGGTGTCGTCGGGCGGCCGGTGGCCCTGTGGGGTGTCCCAGTAGCCGTAGTGGAAGGGCACGAACACCACGCCGTCGCGGATCGCGGTGGTCCGCAGCCGGGCCCGGATCGCCCCGCGCGGAGTGGTGACCTGGACCAGGTCGCCGTCGCACAGGCCCTGTGCTGCGGCCTCCGCGGGGGAGATCTCCGCCCACACGTCCGGCGCGGCGGCGTTCAGCTCGGGCGCGCGGCCGGTCTTGGTGCGGGTGTGGAAGTGGTACACGGTGCGGCCGGTGATCAGCCGGAGGGGGTACTCGGGTGAGGCGTCCTCGTGCGGCGGGAGGTACTCGGCGGCCTTGATCACCGCCTTGCCGTCCGGGTTGAGGGAGCGGTACTCGACCGGGGTGACGGGCGCACCGGTGACCATGTCCTTGCCGTAGCTCTCGCACCGGTCGGGGTGGGCGTGGTCGAAGCCGTCGGTGTAGAGGCGGGCGGTGCCGTCGGGGGCGTCCTTTGTGCAGGGCCACTGGATGCCGCTGCCGTGCCGCAGCCTGTCGTAGCCGAGTCCGGTGTAGTCGCAGGGGCGCCCGGCGCTGCACCGCTGCCAGGCGGCGAACGCGCCCTGCGGGTCCCGCCAGCCGATCAGCGGGCCGCCGTCCTTGTCGCGGAAGTCCATGCGGGCGGCGAAGTCGAGGAAGATGTCGAGGTCGGCCCGGGCCTCGCCGGGCGGTTCGACGGCCTTCTCCGACAGGTGCACGGTGCGGTCGGTGTTGGTGAAGGTGCCGGTCTTCTCGCCCCAGGTCGCGGCCGGCAGGACGACGTCGGCGAGCTGGGCGGTCTCGGTGAGGAACAGGTCCTGCACCACCACGAACAGCCGCTCCTGGGCGAGGATCGAGCGGATCCTGGCGAGCTCGGGCAGGGAGACGGCCGGGTTGGTGCCGGTGATCCACAGCATGCCCAGCGAGCCCTGCTCGGCGTAGCGGAAGATCTGCATGGCGTGGGTGGGCGGGCCGTAGTGCGGGATGGCGTCCGGCTCGACGTTCCAGATCTCGGCGAGCTCCGCCACGTGCTGGTCGTTCTGCCAGTTGCGGAAGCCCGGCAGGTCGCCGTCGGCGCCGCATTCGCGGGTGTTCTCGGCGGTGGGCTGGCCGTTCATCTGCAGCAGGCCGCAGCCGGGGCGGCCCAGCATGCCCCGGATCAGGTGCAGGTTGTTGACCTGGACGGCGGCGGCGGAGGCCTGGTGGGACTGGTAGACGCCCTGCAGGACGGTGGACAGCAGCCGCCGCGCGTCGCCGAGGAGCTCCGCCGCCCGTTCGATCTGCGCGGCGGGGACGTCGCAGATGCCCGCCGCCCACTTCGGGGTGCACTCCTCGACGCGGGCGGCGAGCTCGTCGAAGCCGACGGTGTGCGCGTCGATGTAGGCGCGGTCGGTCCGGCCGGTGCGGATGATCTCGTGCAGCAGGGCGTTGAGCAGCGCGACGTTGGTGCCGGGGCGCGGCGCCAGGTGGACGTCGGCGCGGCGGGCGACGGGGGTGTACCGGGGGTCGACGCACAGCAGCCGGGGCGGGTCGGATCCCTCCAGCCGGTCCAGCATCCGCATCCACAGCACGGTCTGGGTCTCCGCCACGTTGTGCCCGAACAGGGCGATGGTGTCGGCGTGGTCGACGTCCTCGTACGAGCCGGGCTGGCCGTCGGAGCCGAAGGTCTCCTTGAGGGCCTCGGCGGCCGTCGCCGTGCACAGGCGGGTGTTGCCGTCGAGGTGGTTGGTGCGGATGCCGGCGTGGGCGATGAGGGCGAGGGTGTAGTACTCCTCCAGGAAGAGCTGTCCGGTGGTGTAGAAGCCGACGGCGCCCGGACCGCGTTCGTCCAGCAGGTGCTTCGTGCGGGCCGTGATCCGGTCCATGGCGGTGTCCCAGTCCGACTCCACCAGCCGTCCGTTCTCCCGCACGAGCGGCCTGGTCAGCCGGTCCGGTGAGTGGTTGGCCTGCCAGCCGTAGAGGTCCTTGGGGCCGACCCGGCCGCGGTTCACCCGGTCGGCCGCGCGGCCCCGCACGCCCACGATGCGCCCCTCGCGCACCGCGATGTCCAGCGCGTCGCCGTTGGAGTGCAGGAGGGAGGCGGAGCGCACCCACCGCTCCACGTCCTCCTCCGTGAGCCCCTCCGCCAGGTGCGTGTCGGTGCGGACCGGCCAGGGGGTGCCGGGCGCGTAAGGGGTGCGCGGACCCCAGGGGTCGGTGATCCGGTCCGTCGAGCTGTCCAAGGTCCGACCTCCACGGGGAAACGGCGACGCTCCGCGAGTACCCCGTCCCCGGAGCTCAAGCCCTCACCCCGGGCACCCAACAGGATACTCAGGGTCATTCCGGGCGGGCGTCGCCTCATTCCCTCCGGTGACGTCCGCCGACGGGCTGGCACCGCCCCTCCGCGGCTCCCTAGGATGTACTCCCTGTCCAGCCAGTCCAGTTGGCACGCCCGCAGGGGGAACGATGCACACCGGTAAGCAGCTGTCCACCGAGATCGACGCGACCGTGCCGACGGCAGCGCGCATGTACGACTACTACCTGGGCGGCAAGGACAACTACGCGGCGGACCGCGCCGCGGTCGAGGAACTCGACAAGGTGGTGCCCAGCACCCGGCGTCTGGCGCTGAACAACCGGCGCTTCCTCCAGCGGGTGGTCCGTACCCTCACCCAGGAGTACGGGATACGGCAGTACATCGACCACGGTTCCGGCCTGCCCACCCAGGAGAACGTCCACCAGGTCGCACAGCGCGTCGACCCGACCACCCACGTGGTGTACACCGACAACGACCCGATGGTCCTGGTGCACGGCCGCGCCCTGCTGGAGCAGGACGAGCGCACCGTGGTCATCCAGGCCGACATGCGCGACACCGACGGGATATTCGGTCACCCGGAGACCCGGCGGCTGATCGACTTCTCGGAGCCGGTGTGCGTGCTGTTCAACTCGGTCTTCCACTGCATCCCGGACAGTGACACCGACGGCCCGCTCGCCCTGGCCCGCCGGGTGCGCGAACGGCTGGCGCCGGGCAGCTTCATGGTGATGTGCCAGCTCGTCAGCGAGGACCCGGAGGTCCGCGCGTCCGTCACCGACTTCATGGACCGGGCGACCCACGGGAACTGGGGCCGGGTGCGCGAGGAGAAGGACGTCGAGTCGTACTTCGAGGGCCTGGAGATCCTGGAGCCGGGCCTGGTGGAGGTGTCCACCTGGCGCCCGGACACCGAGGTGGCGCCCCGCCAGCTCACCCAGGAGTGGGTCGAGTTCGGCGGTGTGGGCCGGATCCCGCGGTAACCCCCCGACGCCGCGACGCCCCCGCCGGACCGCTCGGGTCCCACGGGGGCGTCGGCGTGTCCGGGCCCGCCGCTACACCGCGGCGTAGCGCTCCCCGATCGTCCTGCGGAGCAGTTCCACCGAGTCGCGCGGTTTGAGCGCCTCGTCGGCGAGGCGGTCCAGCGCGATCCGGTACTCCTCCGTCTCGTCGCGGTCCTCCAGGAAGTTGGCGCTCCTGATGTGCTCCAGGTAGACCACGTCAGGCAGGTCGAGCCCGCCGAAGCGCAGATAGGTCACGGGGATGGCGGGCGCCGACGCGTTCGTCACGTCCAGCGGAACGATCTGCACCGTCACGTTGGGCCGCTCGGCCATCGTCACCAGGTGCTCGAGCTGCTCGCGCATCACCGCGGGACTGCCCAGGACACGCAGCAGGACCGACTCGTCGATGACGGCCCAGAGCTGCGGCGCGGCCTCGCGCATCAGCAGTTCGGCGCGGCGCATGCGCAGTTCGACCCGGCGCCCCACCTCGCCGGCCGGGGCGTTCGGCAGCCCGCGCTCGACCACCGCGCGGGTGTAGGCGGCGGTCTGCAGCAGTCCGGGGACGTACTGGATCTCGAAGGTGCGAATGGTGGCGGCGGCCTCCTGGAGCCCGACCAGACGGTCGAACCACTCGGGCATCAGTCGCTTGTCGTACCGCTGCCACCAGCCCGGTTCCCCGGCCCGCCGGAGCAGCTTGAGCAGCACCGAGGCCTCGTACTCGTCGGTGCCGTACAGCGTCAGCAGGGCCCGGACGTCACCCTCGGTCGGCGGGCGGCGGCCCTTGCCGGACTCGATGCGGGACAGCTTCGCCGGGCTGAAGCCGACGGAGCGCGCCGCCTGGTCCTGGGACAGTCCGGCGTCGTCGCGGAAGCCCGCCAGTTGCACGCCGACCAGCATCTTCAGCAGGGTCGGGGCGGGCTCGGGCCTGTCCAGATAGGGTTCCAGACGGGAGATTCGATGCGACGCGGCGGACATCCTGACTCCCAGCAGACCGGCACAAGGGCGCTTTACATTATCGCATCTGACTTCCCCTCACCGCATCCGCGTGCGAAAGCCCCGGGGAAGTGGCGAGTCGGGCTCCGCTTCACCGGCACCGGTCCGGACGGCCGGTGCCGGTGCGTCGCGGGTGTTCAGACCAGGTGGTCGAACTCGCCGTCCTTCGCGCCGGCCAGGAACGCCGCCAGCTCCGCGGCCGTGTAGACGAGGGCGGGGCCGTCGGGGTCACGGGAGTTGCGCATCGCGATCCCCCCGTCGGCCAGCGGGGCCACCTCGACGCAGTTGCCCTCGGCGTTGCTGTGCCGGCTCTTGATCCAGCGGGCGTCCAACTGGCTGGCCCGCACTCCGTTGCGCACTCCTGGCACCGCTGTCTCCTCGCTGTTCCCGTGTCTCCCGGCGCGCGGTTCCGGGGGCCGGACCGCGCGCCGGGAAAAATCTCGCGCAATTTCTCGTGCAATTGCACGCGAGCGCCGTCAGCGTGGATAATAGCTGCGGCGTCAACCCCTGTGCTGGCGCCCCGTCCTGACGTCGCATCGGGGAGATGCCGTGTCATCACCTGCGCATCCGTTACGCCGGCCGCCGGCCGCCACCGTGTTACCGACGAGTGGCCGCGGCACGGTGACGGCAGGTCCGCACCGGCCGCTCCCGGCGGCACCGTACGGACAGCCGCCCCCGGCACCGGAGACGGCCCGCCCCGCGTCCGCCCCGGGCGCGCCGCGCCTCGCGCGCGGCCGGAAGGGGCTCGCGCGGACACGGTCCTCCACCCGGGACTCCCCGCACACCCGGCCGCCCGGCCGCCACCGCCGCGACGCCGTCCTCGTGGACACCGGGCCGGGGAGCGCCGTACGGACCACGCCGCGGACCCGGGACCCGGTACGCACTTCCCCGGCCGCGTCGCCGCCGGCGTCCGCGACCGGCTCGTCTCCGAGGCCGCCGGACGGCCGCACGCACCGGGCCCCGCCCGCCGGCGCCCATGAGGCGCCCCGGATTCCCCACGACCCGGCCCGTGCGACCCACCCGGCCACCACCGCCGTGACGCACGCGGCACCGCGGCGCGCGGATGCGCCGGACGCCCGGCCCGGGTCCCGCCCACCCGCCGCTCACCGTCTCCGGCCCCGGCGCCGCCCCCGCCTCTGCGGCGGGCAGAACGGCACGGGCCCGGCCGCCGGCCCGACCTCCCATCCGACACGACTGCCGCGGAAAGGCACCCACGCCATGCGCAGCGCTTCTACGGAACAGCCGAGCAGCGAGCGCCCTGTGCGCCACACGTCCCCCACCAAAGTGGCACGAACCACGCCCCTCACCGCACTGTCCCGCGTGCCGTGGGCCGACATGCAGGACTCCACCGGCTCGGCGGCGGCCATCCCCCTGCTGCTGAACGGCATCGCCTGGGGGGACGCCGGCACCGCCCGCGCCGCCCTGGAGGATCTGCGGAAACGGATCTGCCAGTACGGCTTCGTCACGGAACAGGCGACCGCCGCCACGGTCCCCTTCCTCTGGGAGCTGGCCCAGCTTCCGCACGTCACCTGCCGGGCCGGGATCATCCAGCTGCTCAAGGCCATCGCCGACGCCCGGCAGTGGGAGAGCACCGCCGCCGCGTACCCCAAGCTGCTCAGCCGCCGGGAGAACCCGGTGGTGTGGGAGCGGGCCGCCCGGCAGGCGGTGCGCGCCCGGCGCGGCGACCTGAACCGGCTGCTGGCCGAGCCGGACACCGAGATCGCCCGTGCCACCACGGAACTGGCCCGCGCCCTGGCCGACTGAGCCGGCGAGGCCGGGCGGCCCCGGGTGGCCCGGCCGAAGAACGCGCGCGACCTTCGGGGGACGAGTCGCGCGCCGGGGGAGGGTCGCGCGCGGTCACCGGGGGACGGCCGCGCGCGACCCGGGGAAGCCGTGACGGAAAGGTGACGACCCGCCGGTCGGGCGGGTGCCGCCCCTCGCCTCGCGTGGCGCGGCAGTGTAGACATGGCACATGGTCCGACTCATGGGTCGCTCCCGGCCCCGGTCGTCCCTGCGGCCCGGTGCCGCGGCGTCCGTCCGGCGCCGGCGGGACGCAGACGGCCGCTCCCGGTGGCATCCGGCGGCGGGACTGCGGTCGGTGCTGAGCGGGCGCAGCGTCGCCGGACAGGTGTTCGTGCTGTACCTGGTGATCGTGCTGCTGCTGGTGGTGGCCGCCGTCGTGGCGCTGGTGCTCCAGGTGCGGCGGGACAGCACGCAGGAGGCCCGCAACCGCTCGCTCGCCGTCGCGGAGACCTTCGCGAACGCGCCGGGCCTGACCGAGGCGCTGGACTCCCCCGACCCCACGGCCGTGCTCCAGCCGCGTGCCGAGGCGGCCCGCGAACAGGCGAACGTCGACTTCATCGTCGTCATGAACACCGACGGCATCCGCTACACGCATCCCAGACCGGACCGCATCGGCGAGAAGTTCGTCGGCACCACCGGGCCCGCGCTGGCCGGCGAGCCGGTGGTGGAGGAGATCGAGGGCACCATCGGACAGCTGGTGCAGGCGGTGGTGCCGGTGGAGGACGCCGACGGCGAGGTGGTGGGCCTGGTGTCGGCCGGCATCACGACCGAGCACGTCGGCGGGGCCGCGGAGGACCAGCTTCCCCTCGTCCTGAGCGCGGCGCTCGCCGCGCTCGCCCTGGCGACCGGCGGCGCGGCCCTGGTGAGCAGACGGCTGCTGCGCCAGACCCATGGCCTGGGCCCGCGCGAGATGACCCGGATGTACGAACACCACGACGCGGTGCTGCACGCGGTGCGCGAAGGGGTGATCATCGTCGACGGGGACGGGACGCTCATGCTCGCCAACGACGAGGCGCGCCGGCTGCTCGGCCTGCCCGAGGACGCCGAGGGCCGGCCCGTACCGGACATCGGCCTGGACCCCGGCACCGCCGAGCTGCTGTCCTCGGGCCGCGTCGCCACGGACGAGGTGCACCTGGTGGCCGACCGGCTGCTGGCGGTCAACCAGCGTCCCACCGACCGGGCGGGCGGCCCGCCCGGCAGCGTGGCCACGGTCCGCGACTCCACCGAGCTGCGCGCCCTGTCCGGCCGGGCGGAGGAGTCACGCGAGCGGCTCAACATGCTGTACGACGCGGGAGTGGGCATCGGGACGAGCCTGGACGTCACCCGCACGGCCGAGGAGCTCGCCGAGCTGGCCGTGCCGCGGTTCGCCGACTTCGCCACGGTGGACCTGTTCGAGTCGGTGCTGGCCGGCGGCCACCCCGACGCGGCCGGCGTACTGCGCCGCGCGGCGTCGGCGGGAATCGGCGCGGACGCCCCGCTCTACGCCAAGGGCGCGCAGATCCGGTTCGTCGCGTCGTCCCCGCAGGGCGTCAGCCTCGCCACCGGCCGGCCGGTCCTGGAGCCCCGGCTCGTCGAGGCGCCCGGCTGGCACGCACAGGACGTGGAGCGCTCCGGGCAGGTCATGGAGTACGGCATCCATTCGCTGATCACCGTGCCGCTGCGGGCCGGGGCGCTGGTGCTCGGGGTGGTCAGCTTCTGGCGTTCGCGGAAGGCGGAGCCGTTCGACACCGAGGAGCTGGCGCTCGCGGAGGAGCTGGTCGCGCGGGCCGCGGTCTCCATCGACAACGCCCGCCGTTACACGCGTGAGCACAGCATGGCGGTGACGCTCCAGCGGAGTCTGCTGCCGCGCACCCTGCCCGAGCAGAACGCCCTGGAGATCGCCTACCGCTACCTTCCCGCGCAGGCCGGGGTGGGCGGGGACTGGTTCGACGTGCTGCCGCTGTCCGGTGCCCGGGTGGCGCTCGTGGTCGGCGACGTCGTCGGCCACGGCCTGCACGCGGCGGCCACGATGGGGCGGCTGCGCACGGCGGTGCACAACTTCTCCGCCCTCGACCTCCCGCCCGACGAGCTCCTGGCCCTGCTCGACGAGCTGGTCGGGCGCATCGACCAGGACGAGGCGCAGGACGAGCAGAGTGCGCCGGTGACGGGGGCGACCTGTCTGTACGCGGTCTACGACCCGGTCTCCCGGCGCTGCACCGTGGCCCGGGCGGGCCATCCGCCGCCGGCCGTGGTCCGCCCGGACGGCGGGGTGGAGTTCTGGGACGTGCCCGCCGGTCCCCCGCTGGGGCTGGGCGGTCTGCCGTTCGAGTCGGCCGAGCTGGAACTGCCGGAGGGCAGCCGGCTCGTCCTGTACACCGACGGGCTGGTCGAGGACCGCGGGCACGACATCGACGTCGGCCTGGAGCGGCTGCGCGAGGCGCTGTCCCGGTCCGGCGGCTCCCCCGAGGACACCTGCAGGGTCGTACTGGAGTCCCGGCGTCCGGCGCGGGCCGGTGACGACATCGCGCTGCTCGTGGCGCGGACGCGGGCGCTGCCCGCCGGCCGGATCGCCCAGTGGCCGGTGCCGCCGGACCCGGCGGCCGTCGGCGAGGTGCGGGCGGCGGTCACCCGGAAGCTGGCCGAGTGGGGGCTGGACGAGCTGACGTTCGGCACGGAGCTGATCCTGAGCGAGCTGGTCACCAACGCGCTCCGCCACGGCGGCACCCCCATCCAGGTGCGGATGCTGTACGACCGCAACCTGATCTGTGAGGTGTACGACAGCAGCAGCACCTCGCCCCATCTGCGGTACGCGGCCATGACGGACGAGGGTGGGCGCGGCCTGTTCCTGGTGGCCCAGCTCGCCGAACGCTGGGGCACCCGCTACCTTCCCGCCGGCAAGGTCATCTGGACGGAACAGCCCGTCCCGTAAGCCATAAGGATATGCGGGGAAACCTCATAAGAGAGGCTTATGAGCCCATAGACCGGACCCGCGTACCAGGTAAGGCATGCCTCAGTCTAGGCTTCCGACCGAGTCGCCTGTCATCGCTCGAAGGGAACCTGACCATGCCCCGCCCCCTGCGGGTAGCCATCGTCGGATCCGGCCCCGCCGGGATCTACGCCGCCGACGCCCTGCTCAAGTCCGACGTGGCCGCCGAACCGGGCGTGTCCATCGACATCTTCGAGCGGATGCCCGCGCCGTTCGGACTGATCCGGTACGGCGTCGCCCCCGACCACCCGCGGATCAAGGGCATCATCACGGCCCTGCACCAGGTGCTCGACAAGCCGCAGATCCGTCTGTTCGGCAACGTCGACTACGGCACCGACCTCCACCTCGACGATCTGCGCGCGTTCTACGACGGTGTGATCTTCGCCACCGGCGCCATGGCCGACCGTGCGCTGGACGTGCCGGGCATCGACCTCGACGGCTCCTACGGCGCCGCCGACTTCGTCTCCTGGTACGACGGCCACCCGGACGTGCCGCGCACCTGGCCCCTCGACGCCGAGAAGGTCGCCGTGCTCGGCGTCGGCAACGTCGCCCTCGACGTGGCCCGCATCCTGGCCAAGACGGCCGACGAGCTGCTGCCCACCGAGATCCCGGCGAACGTGTACGAGGGTCTGAAGGCCAACAAGGCGCTGGAGGTCCACGTCTTCGGCCGCCGCGGCCCGGCGCAGGCGAAGTTCAGCCCGATGGAGCTGCGGGAGCTGGACCACTCCCCCAACATCGAGGTGATCGTCGACCCCGAGGACATCGACTACGACGAGGGCTCGATCGCCACCCGGCGCGGCAACAAGCAGGCCGACATGGTCGCCAAGACCCTGGAGAACTGGGCGATCCGCGATGTCGGCGACCGTCCGCACAAGCTGTTCCTGCACTTCTTCGAGTCGCCCACCGAGATCCTCGGTGAGGACGGCAAGGTCGTCGGTCTGCGCACCGAGCGCACCGAACTCGACGGGACCGGCAACGTCAGGGGGACCGGCGAGTTCAAGGACTGGGACGTCAGCGCGGTCTACCGGGCGGTGGGCTACCTCTCCGACAAGCTCCCCAAGCTGCCGTGGGACCTCGGCTCCGGCACGGTCCCGGACGAGGGCGGCCGCGTCATCCAGGAGACCGGCGAGCACCTGGACTCCACGTACGTCACCGGCTGGATCCGGCGCGGTCCGGTGGGCCTGATCGGCCACACCAAGGGCGACGCCAACGAGACGGTGGGCAATCTGCTGGCGGACCACGCGGCCGGCCGGCTCCAGACCCCCGGCTCGCCCGCCCCGGAGGCCGTGGACGCGTTCCTCGCCGAGCGCGGCATCCGCTTCACCACCTGGGACGGCTGGTACCGCCTGGACGCCGCGGAGAAGGCGCTGGGCGAGCCGCAGGGCCGTGAGCGCGTGAAGATCGTGGAGCGCGAGGACATGCTCCGCGAGAGCGGCGCCTGACCCCCTGCCCCGCGAGGGCTCATCCCCCGTGCGCCCGTCCGGTCCGTTCCCCGGACCGGACGGGCGCACGTGTGTCAGTCCGGGAGGGCCAGGCGCTCCGTCTCGCCGGGCTGGAGGCGGACCGTGCGGTCCGGGAGGTGGACCTCGATCGGGGAGCGGCCGGAGGAGGGCACGGCGATCTCCAGCAGGCCGTGCTCCAGCCGCAGCCGGACACCCCAGTGGCCGTGGTAGCGCAGGGTGAAGCCGTAGGAGGAGAGTTCGGGCAGGGGTACCGGGTCGAGCCACAGGGCTCCGCCGCGGGTCTCCAGACCGGTCAGTCCGCGCTGCACCAGGTCGAGGGTGCCGGCCATGGCGCCGAGGTGGATGCCCTCCCCGGTGGTGCCGCCCTGGATGTCGGCGATGTCCGCCTGGAGGGCCTCCTGGCAGAACTTCCAGGCGTCCGCGCGCCGGGCGCGGGCCAGCACCCAGCCGTGGACCAGGCCGCTGAGGGTGGAGCCGTGGCTGGTGCGGTGCAGGTAGTGGTCGACCGTGCGCCGCCAGGTCCGTTCGTCCAGGATCGTCCCCAGTCTGCGGAAGATCCCCCGGAGTTCGGCGGGTGAGAAGAGGTAGCCCAGCATCAGGACGTCCGCCTGCTTGGAGGCCTGGTACCGGTTGACGGTGTCGCCCTCGGCCTCCAGCAGCCGGTCCAGGCGCCGGATGTCGCCGTAGCGGCGCCGGTAGCCCCGCCAGTCGAGTTCGGCGAGTTCCCCGTACCCCTCGAACTGGCTGATGACGCCGTGGTGGAGGGGGACGTGGAGGGTGCGGGAGACCTCCTCCCACTTCTCCAGTTCCCTCGCGTCCAGTCCGGTCCGCTCGGCGAGTTCGCGGCGGCGCGGCTCGGGCAGGCCGCGCAGCACGTCCAGGGTGCGGGCGAGCACCCAGGCGGCCGTGACATTCGTGTACGCGTTGTCGTCGAGGCCCGGTTCGGTGGCGTCCGGGTAGGCGTCGTGGTACTCGTCGGGGCCGACCACGCCCTTGATGCGGTAGCGGCCCAGACGGTCGTCGAAGGTGGCGGAGTCCGCCCAGAAGCGGGAGATGTTCAGCAGCATCTCGGCGCCCTTGGTGTGCAGGAACTCCTGGTCGCCGCTGGCCTCGCAGTACTGCCAGACGTTGTACGCGATCGCCGATCCGACGTGGTGCTGGAGGCGGGAGTGGTCGGGCAGCCAGCGGCCGGAGCGGGGGTTGAGGTGCAGCTGCTGGGTCTCCTCCCGGCCGTCGCTGCCGCTCTGCCAGGGGTACATCGCGCCGTGGCGCCCGGCGTCCCGGGCGGCGGTGCGGGCGCGCTCCAGACGCCGGTGGCGGTGGTGCAGCAGCGCGCGGGAGATCTCGGGGAAGTGCAGGTTGAGGTACGGCAGGACGAACAGCTCGTCCCAGAAGACGTGCCCCCGGTACGCCTCGCCGTGCAGTCCCCGCGCGGGGACCCCCACGTCCAGGTCCGCGGTGTGCGGGGAGAGGGTCTGCAGGACGTGGAAGAGGTGCAGCCGCAGGATGCGGCCCGCCTCACCGGGTACGTCCAGTTCGGCCCGGCGCCAGAGCTGGGCCCAGGCCGTCAGGTGCGGCGGGAGCAGTTCGTCGAAGCCGCCCGCCCGGACCACCCGGTCGACGGCGGCGTGCAGCGGGTCGCTGATCGCGGGGTCGCGGGAGGTGTGCAGGGCGACGATCTTGTCGACGGTGACGGTGTCCCCGGCGGCCAGGTCCAGCCGGGTGCTCTGCAGGGCGCGCGGGCGGTCGTGCCGGTTCGTGACGGGCGCGGGTGCCGTCAGCCGGGCGGCGAGCGCGATCCGGATGTCCGAGGTGCGGGTGCGGCAGCGCAGCCACACCGTGTCCGCGGAGGTCGTGCCGGTGAGCACATGGGTCAGATGACGGCCGTCCAGATCCCGGTAGCGTGGCACCCCGGCGTTGGTGACGTCGCCGTCGAGCGCCGCCTCGGTCTCCAGCGGCCCGGAGAAGCCCTCGGCGGTGAACTCGGTGCGCAGGCCCGCCAGATGGGGGTCGGCCATGTGGACGAAACGGTGCTGGCGCACCAGGAGCGTCCGTCCGGCCCCCAGGCCGTACCGCGTCCTGCGCTCCAGGAGTCCGGAGGACAGGTGCAGGGTCTCGCCGTGGTCGAGCACGGGGGCGGTGTCGGGGGTGAGCCAGGGCTCGCCGGGGAGCCGGAAGCGCAGCGGCAGCCAGTTGGGCAGGTTGACCATGTCCTCGTTCTCGACGTGCCGTCCGGCGACCTCGGAGACGAGCCGGTTGTAGACGCCGGCCGCGTACGTGCCCGGGTAGTGCACCTCGTCCGCGGAACACTCCGGCAGCGCGCCCCGGGTCGCGAAGTATCCGTTGCCCAGGGTGCACAGCGACTCCCGCAGACGCTCGTCGGCGGGGTCGTAGCCCTCGTGCTCCCAGGTCCAGCCCGTCACTGCGACGCTCCTCCCGCCGGCGGCCGCCGCCGCGGTGCCGCGCCGCGGCGGCCCGTCCCGGAGCGGTCACCGACGGTGGGACCCGCACCGGTCGTGGACGGACGGCCACCACGGCCGGCGACCGACCACCGGAGTACCCGCGGCGGACGCCCGGCACACCCGGACGGCCGTCGGCGGAAGGAGCATCACGGTGGCGGGCCGGGGGACACCGCCCCCGGAGCGGACGGTCCGGAGGACGGGCCCGAACCGCCTACCGCTCCCCCACCGGCACGCGCCACAGCAGTGTGGTGCCCCCGTCGGCGGAGCCGGTGATGCCGAACGTGCCGCCCAGCCGTTCCGCGCGTTCGGCCATGTTGCGCAGGCCGCTGCGGCGGCCCCCGGCCGGGACGCCCACGCCGTTGTCCGCGACCGTCAGCCGTACCTCGCGGCCGTCGGTCTCGAGCACCACCTCGGCGCGGTCGGCGCGGGCGTGCCGGGCGATGTTGGTCAGTGCCTCGGAGAGCACGGCCACCAGGTGGTCGGCGGCCTCCTTGGAGACGTGGGTGTCGATCAGGCCCTCCATCCGCACGCTCGGGGGGAAGCCCAGCACGGACGCGGCCTCGCCGACCACCCGTACGACGCGGGCCCGCAGGCCGGTTCCGCCCGCGCCCTCGTCGGCGGGCGAGCGCAGGCCGAAGATGGTCGACCGGATGATCTTGATGGTCTCGTCCAGGTCGTCCACGGCCCGCAGCACCCGCTCCGAGGCCTCCTTGTGCTCGATGAACCGGCCGGCGCTCTGCAGTGTCATACCGGTGGCGAACAGCCGCTGGATCGCCAGGTCGTGCAGGTCGCGGGCGATCCGGTCGCGGTCCTCGAGCACGGCGATCTGCTCGGCGTCCTGGCGGCGTTCCGCCAGCTCCATCGCCACGGCCGCCTGGGCGGCGAACCCCTGCAGCGGTTCGATCTCCTTCTCCGTGAACGCGTTGCGGCCTGCGGCCCGCACCAGCAGGACGATGCCCCGCACCCCCTCGCCCGACCCGATGGGCACGGCGACCGCCGGACCGAGGGCCGGGTACCGCTGGGGGCCCGGGAAGGTCCGGTCGTCATGCGCGATGTCCGCGCTGGTGACGGGGGCGGCACGGGTGAAGGCCCGGCCCAGCAGGCTGTCGTCGACGGGCAGGACGAGCCCGCGGTGGGTGTCCGCGCCCTGCCCGATGGCCAGCTCCACGGTCAGCGAGTCGGTGTCGGCCATGGGCACCGCGACCACGGCGAGGGCGGCCCCGGTGATCTCCCGGGCACGTTCCGCGATGAGCGCGAGCGCCGAGCCGCGTTCGCTGCCGGACATCAGGCCGTGGGTGATCTCGGCGTTGGCCCGCAGCCAGCGCTCGCGCAGCCGGGACTCCTCGTACAGGCGGGCGTTGTCGATGGCGACGCCGGCGGCGACCGCGAGGGTGGACAGGACCGACTCGTCCTCCTCGTCGAAGTGCGCCCCGCCCCGCTTCTCGGTCAGGTACAGATTGCCGAAGACCTGGTCGCGGACCCGGATGGGGACCCCGAGGAAGGTGTTCATCGGCGGGTGGTGGGCCGGGAACCCGTACGAGGCGGGATGGTCGGAGAGTTTCTCCACCCGCAGCGGCTCCGGATGGCGGATCAGCTCACCGAGGATGCCGTGGCCCTCGGGGTAGTGGCCGATGCGGGCGATCTCCTCCTCGCTGACCCCGACGGTGTGGAAGGCGGACAGCCGCTTGCCGTCCGGGCCGATCACGCCCAGCGCGGCGTACTGCGCGTCCACCAGCGCCGCCGCGGCCTCCACGATGCTGTGCAGCACCTGCTCCAGGTCGAGTTCCCGGCCGACCGAGAGGACGGCCTCCAGCAGGCTGTGCACCCGGTCGCGGGTGCCGCGGGCCGCGTCGATCCGCGCCTGGAGCTCCTCCAGCAGCTCGTCCAGCCTCAGCTGCGGTAGCCGTACGCGGGCGTCCTCGTCCCGTTCGGAGCCTGCCACCCGTGTGCCTCCCGTCCCTTCGTCCGACGCCGTGACCGGCGCACCCGGCCGGCGCCCCGGTAACGGTCCAGTAAAGGCGACGGTACGGCATGGGCCGGGCGGCCGGACCGGCGGGGACCGCGGGCGGGCGGGCGGCCCGCCGCGCCGGACGGGCCGGTCGGCCCTGTCCCCGGTCGCCCTCCGGGGCCGGAGGTCCCCTTCCGGTGGGACGACGGTCCCGAGTCACCCCCGGCGGACCCGTTACCCGGGGAAACAGGCATGCCGGGTTGCTATACAGGTGCTGCCGCCGGTCCGGATCCGCGGTCCAACCCGCTTTCCCCGTCCCGCCCCTGGGAGACTTCATGCTGTCCGAAGAGTCCGCCGCAGTACTGCGGGCCACCCTGCCCGCCGTGGCCGGGGCCCTCGACGAGATCACCACGCGTTTCTACGGCTCGATGTTCCGTGACCGGCCCGAACTGCTGGACGGCCTGTTCAACCGGGGCAACCAGGCCAGCGGCGCCCAGCGCCGGGCGCTCGCCGGGTCCATAGCCGGTTTCGCCCAAGCGCTGCTCGCCGACCCGGACACCCGCCCGGACGCCCTGCTGTCCCGGATCGCCCACAAGCACGTGGCGGTCGGGATCACCGACGACCAGTACACGATCGTGCACAAGTACCTGTTCGGCGCGATCGCCGAGGTGCTGGGCGACGCGGTGACGCCCGAGGTCGCCGCCGCCTGGGACGAGGTGTACTGGCTGATGGCCGGCGCCCTCATCGCGCAGGAGGCGCGCCTGTACCACGAGGCCGGTGTCGAGGCGGGCGGCATCTGGCGCCCGTGGACGGTGGTGGAGCGCCACGAGGAGACGGACGACGTGGTGTCGTTCCTGCTGCGCCCCGCCGACGGCGAGCCCGCCCCGCCGGCCCGCGCGGGCCAGTACGTCAGCGTGAAGGTGCTCATGCCCGACGGGGTGCACCAGCTCCGCCAGTACAGCCTGTCCTCGGACCCCGGGGACGAACTGCGCCGCATCACCGTCAAGCGGGTCGCCGGAGCGGACGGCGCACCGGACGGCGAGGTCTCCAACCTGCTGCACGAACGGACCGGCACCGGGGACGAGCTGATGCTGTCCGTACCCGCCGGCGACGTGGCGCTCGACGAGGCCGGCACCCCGCTGGTCCTGGTCTCGGCGGGCATCGGCTGCACCCCGATGCTGGGCATGCTCGCCCGGCTGGCCGCCACCGGCTCCACCCGGCGGGTGCTCGTCCTGCACGCCGACGGCTCGCCCGCCGAGCACGCGCTGCGCGCCGAGACCCGCGAGACCGTGAACGCGCTGACCGACGCGGAGGCGGTCTTCTGGTACGAGCGTCCCGGCCCGGAGGAGCCCGACGCCCGCGACGGCCTGATGGACCTCGCGGGGATCGACGTCCCGGCGGACGTGACGGTGTACCTGTGCGGCCCGCTGCCGTTCATGCGCGCCGTGCGCGGCGGGCTGCTCGACGCCGGGGTGCCCGCCCGCTCCATCCACTACGAGGTCTTCGGCCCCGACCTGTGGCTGCCGGATCAGACCTCGAGCTCGGACTCGATCCGGCGCAGCTGGTGCCGCGCCATGGCCAGGTTGGCCCGGCTGCCGTCGAGCACCAGGTACAGGAAGAGGCCGTTGCCGCCGCGCCCCTTGAGCAGGCGGATGAGGTGGTACTGGCTGTTCAGGGTGATCAGGATGTCCTCGATCTCCTCGTTCAGCCCCAGGTGTTCCATGGTGCGCAGCTTGGACCGCACGACGTCGGTGTTGCCGGCGGCGGCGACCTCCAGGTTGAAGTCCTTGCCGCCGCCCAGCGTGCCGAGGGCCATGCCGCTGGTGTAGTCGACGAGCGCGGCGGCCGTCGCGCCGTCGATGGAGCTGAGGCATTCCTTGAGCGAGGTCTCGGTGTTGGCCATGGGACGTGTCCTTTCGGTCGTGACAGGTGATTCGGGCCGGCCGCCGGGTCGTACGGAGGCGTCCGGCCGGGGGAAAGCCGGGAGTCAGCCGCCGGGCTGGGGCCGGGGCCGGTGGACGGGCCGCTGCGGGGTCCGTACCGGGAGGGTGCCGATGGGCCGGGCCGGGTCCGGCGCCGGCGCGGGGGTCTCCCGGGTCGTGAGCCGGTCGGCGTGCCGTCCTCCGCCCGGGCCGCTGTGGGTGTCCACCAGTTCCGCGATCCGGGCGCCGCTGCGCCGGCCCTCCAGGTGCAGCCGGCCCACGTTGACCCGGTCGTCGGCGAGGAGGGTGAGGACGGCGGTGGTGCCGGCCGCGTAGGTGGCGATATAGCCCTGGCTGCCGCGCACCAGGAGCTCGCGGAACTCGCCGCGGGCGGCGGCGTCCGCCATCCGGTACGCGACGCCGAGCGCGGCGGCGGTGAGCGCGGCCAGCCCCTCCGGTTCGGTCTCGGGGACGTCGTGGGCGAGGACGAGTCCGTCGACGGTGGCCGCGAGGGAGCCCGCCAGCTTGGGTATACGGGTGCGGAGCCGACGCAGTTCGTCCAGCACGTCGGTCTCGACGGCCATGAGCAGTCTCCTTTCGGCACGCTGTCGGCGCGCGCGGATCACAGTGCCTCCAAGGCGTCCAGGAGCCGTCTCAGCAGTGCTGTGTCGGGCTCGTCCCACGCCGCGCCGCCCGCGTCGGGGACGGCGTGGACGGGCGTGGCGGGCGGGGGCGGCGCGGGGGTGACCAGTCCGCCGGCGGCCAGGCGGCGCAGTTCGACGAGGGTGTGGAAGGTGCGGTGGGCGAGGGCCGCGGCGATCTGTGCGGCGGTGCGGGCGCCGTCGACCTGGGCGAGGGTGCGGGCGCGGCGGGGCGGCAGTTCGGCGGGGTCGGTGCCGGGCACGCGGGTGAGCGGGGCGGTGTCGACGGCCGGGTCGGGCCAGATGCGGTGCAGCAGGTCGCGGCGGCGCCGTGACTCGCCGAGCACGGCCGCCACGGGTACGGGGCGGACCGCGCCGAACCAGTGCGCGACTCCGGGGCGGAAGCGGAGCGCGGCGCAGTCGTGGGCGAGCGCGAAGTACGCCGCGTCGAACAGGGCGCCCAGATGGCACAGTTCCAGCGCGCCGGTGGTGAGGCGCCCGCTGTCGACCAGCTGGCGGCCGACGCGGTGCCGGGCCCCGGCCCGTTCGACGGCTTCCCACCAGCCGGCCGGGGCGACCGCGCCGCTGCGGGTGAGCAGGTCGCCGAGGTCGGGGCTGTACGCGGACTCGACGTGGACGACGCGTCCGGCCGAGAGGTAGAAGACCCCGGACTCCGTGGAGAGCGCCCCGGTGGCGTGGTCGGCCGCGAGGGTGCCGAGCAGTTCCGGTGCGGTTTCGCCGGTGCACGCCGCGGTCATCCGAGCACCAGCCGGTCCGCCATGTCGGCCAGCCGTATCCGGGCCAGGGCGAGGTTGCCGTCGGCGCGGTCGAGCCAGAGGTACAGGAACACCGTGCTGTCGAAGGTCGTGACGACGAAGCGCAGGAGGTGGTACGCGTCGGCGGTGGTGAGGATCAGGTCGTCGACGGGCGGTTCCCCGCCCGTCCCGGCCCCGCCGCCGTCGGTGGACGCGAGGGTGCCGCTCTCCATGGCCAGGCGGGCCAGTTCGGCGGTCTCCGCGGCCGTGGCCTCCACGTCCTCCCCGGGTGCCTCGCCCACCGCCCCCAGGGCGAGCCCGCTGATCCAGTCGACCACCAGGGCACCGCGCACCCCCGGCAGTCGCATGGCTTCCAGCAGGCTCTCGTCGATTCCGGGCACGCCGGATCCCCCTTCTCGCACGGCTGTACCGCGAACGTGACGTCGACGCTACGGTGTGTGCTCGACCGAGGTGAGAGCTTTGGCGTTTTCCTGGGGAATATGCGACAGGGGTGGTGCGCCGCTGGTAGGGTCCGGGCTTTTGCCGCCGGACCACCGCCGGGGCGGGGTGCGGGCGGGGCCGGCCCCGGTGCGGATGGCGGGCCGGCCCCGCCCGCGGCACCCATGATGGTCACGGTCCCGCCGCCGGGACCACGGGTGAACCGCTGTCACCGGGTGCGCGCCGCGCACACCCCGCGCACGACACGCCGACCGGCGGAACCCCGGCTCGGCCCTCCGTCCGGCCACGACGATACTGGCAGAAGCACGTGCCCCCGCTCACGACTGGACCCATGCCGACCTCCTCAGCCCACCCCGCCCTGCCTCCCACCGTCTGGCTGGCCCGCGGCCGCCACGCCGGTCCCACGCCCGACACGGCGATCCGGCACACCCTGCACTGGCTCAAGGCCGGCCGGGACATCGACGACTTCCTGGAACTCCCCGCACCGGACACCGCCCCCGACCTGGTGTTCGAAGCCCGGACGCGCGTCGCGGGCGAGGTCACCGTGCGCGCCCGGCTGTGCCTCGCGCCCGGCACGGACGCGGGCCGGGACTGGCTCCTGGTCGCCGAGGCGGAGCAGCCCTGGGACCCCTCCTGGCCGTCCCCGGCCGCCATGTTCTGGCCGTCGGATCCGGACCCGGAGTGGAACGCCGACCCGGTGACGGGAGCGCGGCCGGGCGTGATCAATCCGCTGCCCGAGGACGACAAGGACGTACGACGGCTGCTGCGCGCCTGCGTGCGCGACCCGTGGCACGTCCATGTCGTCGTCCATGAGGCGATGACCACGGACGAGCGCGGCCGGGTACCGCTCGCGCGCTGGCTGCCGCCGGGGCTGCGGGACCGGGTGGTGGAGCACCGGGCCGCTCCCCAGCAGTTGCGGGTGGCGAACTGGGCGCTGCGGGAGTTCGGCGTGGAGGTTCCGCGCGGGGGCGCGGTGGTGCTGCCCCGCAGCCCGGCGCCCGAGGGCTACGACGCCGGTGCCTTCGCCGTGCGCGCGGTGTTCCTGGACGGCACGGAACCGGTCGACCTCGTGGAGGCCGTGACCCGGTACGACGCGCTGCCGCGCGTACTGCCGGAGGGGGCACAGGAGGCGCTGACGGCGCTGCGGGAGGAGTGGCGTCTGCTGACGACGGAGGAGGAACTCGTCCGGGAGCGGGCGCTGGTGGCGATGTACGCCGAGGCGCTGGAGGCGATGACGAAGTCCCGGGATCTGTACCGGGAGGCGGCGGAGCGTGCACATGAGGCGTTGGCCGTGTACCGGGAATCCGCCGGGGTCCTGGGTGCGGGGGAGGCTCCCGCGCCTCGGGTGCCGTCTCCTCTGATCCGTACTCTGGAGCGCTTCAAGGTCGGCGGCAGGGCGCGTCGTCCCGCCCCCGCCTCCGGGGAGCCGGCGCCGGAGCACGCGCCGGACGACTAGGCGCTTCCGGTACGTCGTTCATGGGGTGCGCCGCGTCGGAGCGGGACGCGAGGTCACTCGGCGTGCTGCGGAGGGCCGGAAGAAGGAGGGCGATGTCCTCCACCGGCCGGTCCCGGTGGCGCGCGGCGCGCGGCGCCTCGTCCACGGCCCGCGGGTGGTCCGGCGGGCGCTCCAGCGCGGTGACGTCCTCCGGTGGCCGTTTCCGGGCGCCCCGTCCTTCACCGCCACTCGGTTGCGCCACCGGGGTGACCTGCGGCGATCCGGTGTTCCGCACGGAGCTCGCGGGGCATCGGACGTGTGCGCGCATGGCCGGTCCCGGCCGCCATACCGGCGTCGCGAGCGGGAATCCACTCAGTGCGGGCCGTGTCGCCGGTGAGACCGCGGCACGGGTCACGGGTCCCAGGAGGAGGGCGGTCCGTTGGAGAAGACCACCGTGGTGCTCGTCGTCGCCGCGGCCCTCGCGGCCGTGATGCTGGCCGGCGCCGTCGCCGTCCTGGTACGCCTGGTGCGCACGCGGCGTGAGTTGCGTCACGCCGGCCTGCCCACGGGGCCCCGCTGGGTGTTCTGGGGCGCGGTCCTCTACCTGGTGCTGCCGGCCGATCTGCTGCCCGATCCGGTCTGGCTGGACGACATGGGCGTTCTCCTGCTGGCCCTGCGCACCATGCGGGGTTCCTCCGGCGCCCGGGCCCCTGGAGCGCCCCTCCGGCGGGGCCGCGGGCGACCCGCCGATGATTACGCTCCGTGAGGAAACCAACCACCCGTTCGATTCGTATAAGTCTCTGGAAGCCAAAAGAAGTCGGCGGACCAAGCGACGGCGCACAGCGGGCCGTTGCCTGCTCGGCGCAGCACCGACGAGGGAGAGACGATGCAACCGTTCGCGCTCAACTACGCACGTCCGGCAGTGGAGTTGGCCGTTGCCACTCCGTACGCGTATGACTCCGGACTGCAGTTGAACGTATTCGGCGACGGGCGGATCGCAGCCTGTGATCACGCGCTGTTGCGCGAGCTGGGGACGACGACGTCCACCGCGGGCTCCAAGACCCACTTCGACGACTGAACGCGGACCGTAGACGATGACCGTGCTGATCCTCACCGGTGAGGAGGACGTGACCGCCGACATGGTGGTCGTCCATCTGAACGGCTCCGGTGTGCCGGTGGTGCGTCTCGACCCCGCCGATCTGACGGACGGTGTCTCGCTGTCCGGCGAGTACGTCCACGGCCGCTTCCGCGGCCATCTGTCCGCCGGCGGGCGACTGGTCAGCATCGGCGGGCTGCGGTCCGTGTGGGTGCGCCGGCCCGGCACGCCGGCCGGGCGCGCGCCGCAGCCGTCCGCGTGGCTGACCGAGGAGGCCTCGCAGGCGCTCTACGGCATGCTGCGCGGCTGTGACGCGCGCTGGATGAACCATCCGGACGCGGCCCGGCAGGCCCGCCACAAGCCGTGGCAGCTGCGGCTGGCCCAGCGCTGCGGCCTGCCCGTGCCGGCCACGCTGATCACCACGTTCCCGCGTGCCGCGCGGGAGTTCGCCGAGCGCTTCCCGGATCTGGTGGTCAAGCCGGTGTCGGGGTCGCATCCGCAGGACCCGCCGCGGGCGGTGCCGACCAGCAGGGTGGCGCCGGACACGGACTTCTCCGCGGTCGCGTTCGGGCCGACGCTGCTGCAGCGGCGGATCGCCAAGCGGGCCGACATCCGTCTCACCGCGGTGGGCGAGCGGCTGCTGGCGGCCCGCAAGACGACGCGGCCGGACGCGGATCCGGAGGAGGTGGACGTGCGTTTCGCCGCCCCCGGGTCGCCCTGGGAGCCGGTCGAGGTCCCGGCGCGCACCGCCGACGCCGTACGCGCGTATCTGCGCCGGTCCGAGCTGGCGTACGGCGCTTTCGACTTCGCCGAGGACGCCGACGGGACCTGGTGGTTCCTGGAGTGCAACCAGTCGGGGCAGTTCGGGTTCGTGGAGGTGGAGACGGGGCAGCCGATCGCCCGGAGCATCGCCGAGTGGCTGTCCCGCCCCCTTCCCGACGAACCCGCCGAGCTCGACGAGGCGGGCAGCACGGTGCGGTGAGGGGACCGTCACCGCGCGGGGCTCAGTGCGGCCGCGGCCCCGGCAGCAGGGCGGTGCGCTGCCAGCCGTTGCCCGGGGAGTGCGGCCGGTCGAGGCCGGGGGCGTAACCGGGGGACTGCAGGGGCCGCATGACCAGCTCCAGCTCCCTGCTCACGCGTTCGGCCTCGCGGCGTACCTGTGCGGGCACGTCGCCGCACTCCGCGATGAGTCGGTCGTAGATGGGGGAATCCTGGAACACCCGTCAACGTGCCTTTCTGCTCGTCGGCCCCGATGCGGGACGCGAGTGCAGAGTCTAGGCGGCCGACCATCCTCAAGGGGGAATTCCCCGGTACGACGGACCACGGAACGGGGATTACGGAAGTACGTCACACTCCGGGCATACCGGGCGATCAGGCACCCGTCGTGGAGCCGGGGCGGACGATCATCAGAACGGTGACGGCCGCCCACAGCAGGTTGAACACCCCGGTGAACATGGCGAGTCGCACCGTACCCTGCCGGTCGACGGGCCGGCCCTCGCCCAGCCGTTCGACGATCTCCTCCTGCCGGGGCAGCACGAAGGCGAGCAGGACCCCGGCGGCGGCCGCGGTGAGGCCGATCGAGGTGACGAGCCAGCCGTCGTCCAGGACGCCCATCGCCAGGGCGGTGGCGAGGCCGAGGACGGGCACCGCGATCCCCAGGCGGGCGTAGACCCCGCAGATACGGTGGAGCAGTGTGACGGTGGACACGTCCGCCGTGGCGGATCCGTCGGTCTCCGCCGGGACGGCGCGGCGCGCGGCCGGCGGGAACATGCTGGCCGCGACGGTGACGGGACCGACGGCGACGATGGCGGCCAGGACGTGGAGGGACAGCAGGAGCTTGGTCACCGGGACTCTTTCCATGTGTGATCGGCGGTGCCGGGCTCACGTTAGGAGCCCGCCGGGTGATCACCCAGAGGCTGGATCGACAGGTTCCGACGGGTTCCCGCCAACACCGCTCAGCTCGGCTCATGCCGCGTCACCTCCCCGTCGCCCCGGTTCCGGCGGGTGGCGGGAATCCGCCTATCGTGGCGGTCATGCACTCCGTGGCGATCCTGGTTCTCGATGGGGTGGTGCCGTTCGACATGGCGGCGCCCCTGCAGGTCTTCGACTGGACGCGGCTGCCCGACGGCCGCCGTCCCTACCGGGTCCGGCTGTGCGCCGAGCGGCCGGAGGTGCTCGCGGACGGCGGTTTCACCCTGCGCGTCGACCGCGGGCTCCAGGCGCTGGCGGACGCCGACACGATCATCGTCCCGGGCCGTGCCGAGGGCGCGCCCCCGCCCTCCCCCGCCGTGCTCGCGGCGCTGCGCGAGGCGGCCGCGGCGGGCACCCGGATCGCCTCGGTGTGCGTGGGCGCGTTCGTGCTGGCGGAGGCCGGGCTGCTGGACGGGCTGCGCGCCACCACGCACTGGGTGGCCGCCGGACAGCTCGCCCGCGCCTTCCCGGACGTCGACGTGCAGCCGGACGTGCTCTACGTCGACAACGGGCAGATCCTCACCTCGGCCGGCGCCGCCGCGGCGCTGGACATGTGCCTGCACATGATCCGCCGGGACCTGGGGTCGGCCGTGGCCGCGGACGCCGCCCGGATGTCGGTGATGCCGCTGGAACGGGAGGGCGGCCAGGCCCAGTTCATCGTGCACGAGCACCCGCCCGTGCCCCGTGGGTCGGATCTGGAACCGCTGCTGGACTGGATCGAGGACAACCTGACGCACGAGGTCACCCTCGGGGCGATGGCGGCGCGCGCCGGCATGAGCGAGCGCACCTTCAGCCGCCGGTTCCGTGAGCAGACGGGCACCACGCCGTTGCAGTGGCTGCTGCGGGCGCGGGTGCGGCGCGCGCAGTACCTGCTGGAGAACAGCGACCACACGGTCGAGCGGATCGCCCGGCAGGCCGGGTTCGGTTCGCCCACGGCGTTCCGCGAGCGGTTCCGCAAGGTCGTGGGCACGACGCCGTACGCGTACCGCTTGTCGTTCAACGGGCGGCGGGTGAAAGGGTGAGCGGGCCGGTGGCTCAGACGGCCAGGGGCAGGCCGCTCTCCCCGTCCGCCTCCAGGGTCCGGCCGGCCGCGGGCCGCGCCCGGTCGAGCAGGTCGTCCGCCAGCGCGATGGCGTCGCGGACGCGGGACGCCCCCGTCATCCCGCAGAGCGTGGCGCCGACCTCCTCCAGTTCGCGCGCCGCCGCCGACGAATACCGTTCCGCCTGGGCTATCCGCAGTGTCGCGTACCGCGTCAGCAGCCGTCTGACGACCTTCGGGTCCGGTCCGAGCACGAAGCGCCCCTCTCTGGTTTTCGCTGCGTATGCCCGGACCAGGCGGAAGCACTCATCCCATGTGCCCATGTGGCCACAATTGACCGAAACCACTCGCATCTTGACCGCGACGGTACGAAGCCAAGCGCCTTCCGCCCCCGCCGCCCCTTCCCGTCCCGTCCCCGGGGCCACGCCCCGGACCCCCTTCCGGTTCTGGCCACCCGAACGGGCCCGGACACGGCGAAGCGCCCGTCCCCCAAGGCCGCACGGGCCCGGTCGTGGCGGAGCCCGTCGGCCGGCGGTGGGTGCCGGGGTGGTCAGGCCGCCTGGCCGCTGTGCAGTGCCGTGTACGCCCCTCCCCGGCGCAGCAGGTCCTCGTGGGTGCCGATCTCCTGGATGCGGCCGTCCGCCATCACCACGATCCGGTCGGCGCCGCGCACGGTGGAGAGGCGGTGCGCCACGACGAACGTGGTGCGTCCGCGCAGCAGCCGGGCGAGGGCTTCCTGCACCAGCGCCTCCGAGCGGGTGTCGAGCGCCGAGGTCGCCTCGTCCAGGACCAGCACCTTCGGGTCCCGGATCAGCGCGCGGGCGATGGCGAGCCGCTGGCGCTGCCCGCCGGAGAGCCGGGCGCCGCGCTCCCCGACGAGGGTGTCGAGGCCCTGGGGCAGCCGGTCGACGAACTCCAGCGCGTTGGCGTCGCGCAGCGCGGCCCGTACCGTCTCCTCGTCGGCGTCGTCCATGCCGTAGGCGACGTTCTCCCGGACGGTGCCGTCGAACAGGATCGACTCCTGGGGCACCACGGACAGGAAGCGCCGGTAGGTGCGCAGGTCGAGGCCGTTCATGTCGGTGCCGTCGAGCAGCAGCCGGCCGGAGGTCGGACGGATGAAGCCGATGACCAGGTTGAGCACCGTGGACTTGCCCGCCCCGGAGGCGCCGACGAGCGCGACGGTCTCGCCCGGGGCGACGTCGAGGGTGAAGTCGCGCACGGCGGGGCGCCCGTCGCTCTCGTACGCGTGGCCGACGCCCTCGAAGGTGATCGCGCCGCGCACTCCGCCGACCTCCGCCTTGCCCTCGTTGTCCTCCAGTTCGGGGGCCTGGAGGACCTCGCCGACCGAGCGGACGGACTCCAGGCCCTTGGTGATGACCGGGGCCAGTCCCGCGAGCGTGGTGGTGGAGTTGGTGAGCGTGGTCAGGAAGGCGCTGAGCATCACCACGTCGCCGGCGGTGACGCCCCAGACGTCGTAGTACGAGATGAGGGCCGCGCCGGCCAGCACGCTCACGCCGACGACGTTGAGGACGACCCAGGCCAGCGAGCCGAACCGGCCGTTGACCAGGTCCAGCCGGTTCCCGGAGGTGAGCAGCCGGTTCAGGGTGCCGTTCATCCGGCGCAGCGCCTTGCCCTCCAGGCCGTGGGCGCGGGTGACGGGGATGAGCCGGGTCATCTCCGTGACCCGGGAGGACAGCGTCTCCACCTCGTGGCGGAAGTGCTCGTTGTGGGTGCGCAGTCTGGCCCGCAGCCTGGCGACGAGCAGGGCGGCGGCGGGCACGACGATCAGGAAGACGGGGAGGAACTCGGGGGTGCGGACCGCGATGATGACGAGTCCGCCGGTGAGGACGGTGAGCGCGCCGAGCCCGTTCTCCGCGGTCTGCTGCACCATCTGCTCGACGGTCTCCACGTCCCGGACGACCTTGGCCTGGAGCACGCCGGCGCTGACGCGGGAGTGGTAGCCGATGGAGAGCTGCTGCATGCGGGTGCACAGCGCGGAGCGCAGGGCGGTGCCCATGCGGCGGACGCTGCCGTACAGCAGCCGGACGTACAGCACGTGCAGCGGGTAGTTGACCAGCAGGATGAACATGATGACGCCGGTGCTGGTCCACAGCCGGGATATCGGCTGGTGCTGCACGACGGTGTCGATGATGGACGCGGTGATCAGCGGCAGCAGCCAGACCGGGCTGTGCTTGACCGTGAAGACGCCGACGGCGGCGGCGAGCCGGCCGCGGTCGGCGCGGAACAGATAGGCGAGGGTGCGGACCGGATGCTCGCCGCGGTAGCGGTGGTCGAGCGGTCTTTCCAGCGACGACGCCATGGGTGGTGGTCCTCCCCTGTGACTTTCTTCAGCAAGCGCTTTCTACACCCGTGCGCCAGGAGTGCACCAGGGCGCGCGGGTGCCCGCCCCGGCGTCCGGCGCCTGGGACGGGCGGGGTGCGGACTCAGCCGGCGTCCAGCTCCGCGATCTCCTCGGCCGTCAGGACGAGGTCGGCGGCGCCCGCCGAGTCACGGACCGACTCCGGCCGGCTCGCGCCCGGAATGGGGACGACGACCGGCGACCTGGCGAGCATCCACGCCAGGCACACCTGGTACGCGCTCACCCCGCGCGCCCGGGCGACCCGTGCGAACGGGGCGTGGGCCGAGGCGAGCTCACCGGCCCGGGCGATGCCGCCGAACGGGCTGTAGGGCAGGAACGCGATGCCGAGCTCGTCGCACAGGCGCAGCTCCGGCTCACTGGAGCGGAAGGCCGGGGAGAACTTGTTCTGCACGGAGACCAGCCGGCCGCCGAGGATCTCGCGGGCCTGCCGGATCTGCTCCGGGTCGGCGTTGGAGATGCCGGCCATGCGGATCTTCCCCTCGTCCAGCAGTTCGCGCAGCGCGCCGACGGACTCGGCGTAGGGGACGCGGGGGTCGGGCCGGTGGAACTGGTAGAGCCCGATGGCCTCCACGCCGAGCCGGCGCAGGGACGCCTCGCACGCCCGCTTCAGGTGCCCGGGGCTGCCGTCCTGGGTCCAGCTGCCGTCGCCGGGGCGCAGATGACCGCCCTTGGTGGCGACCAGGACGTCGCCGCCCCGGTCGTGGGAGGCGAGGGCCTTGGCGATCAGGGTCTCGTTGTGGCCGGTCTCGCCGGCGTGCAGGTGATAGGAGTCCGCGGTGTCGATCAGGGTGACGCCGGCGTCCAGCGCGGCGTGCAGGGTGGCCAGGGAGCGGGTCTCGTCCGGGCGCCCCTCGATCGACATGGGCATGGCACCCAGGCCGACGGCGCCGACCTCGACATCACCGATACGGCGGGTGTGCATGTGACCTCTTCCGGCTGTCGTCTCACGGTCTCGGAAAGCGCGTACCAGCCTGGTCCCCGCACGGTCCGAAATCCAATAGAAGAAAGCGAACGCATTCAGCGGCCGGGGCACTGAATCGGGGCCCCGCCCTCGGCACCGCCGCCGCGCGGGTGCCGGTGCCCGGCGTTACGCTGCGCGCAGCCGGCTCTTCGCGGACGTTCCGGGAGGTAATCATGACCTCGCTCCTCAACCCGTATCTCAGCTTCGACGGGAACGCGCGGCACGCGCTGGAGTTCTACAAGGAGGTCTTCGGCGGCCGGCTGCGGCTCAACACGTACGGCGACTTCGGCCGGCCCGGAACCGACAACGCCGACAAGATCATGCACGGCATGCTGACGAGCGCGGCCGGCTTCACCCTCATGGGCGCCGACATGCCGCCGGGCATGACGTACACCCCGGGGAACAACTTCGCCGTGAGCGTCAGCGGCGAGGACGAGACCGAACTGCGCGGCTACTGGGAGAAGCTGTCCGACGGCGGCTCGGTGGCCGTACCGCTGGAGAAGCAGATGTGGGGGGACGTGTTCGGGATGTGCACGGACCGCTTCGGCATCCCCTGGATGGTCAACATCAACCAGCCCGCGGACTGAGCCCCGCGCCTCGTGGCGAGCGGCCGTTGACAGGACGTTCCGGCGGGGACCACCGTACCGACCGGAGCGTGCCGGCGGGGCGCGCCGGGACACCGGCCGGGCGGCGGTCGCCGCACCGGGAGAGGCGGCGGGATGCGGATCGGACTGCTCGGCACCGGACCCTGGGCGCGGGCGGCCCACGCCCCCGCGCTGAGCGGGCACCCGGACCTCGAACTCGCCGGGGTGTGGGGCCGCCGGCCCGAGGCCGCCGAGGAGCTGGCCGCTCTGCACGGTACCCGGGCGTACGACGACGTCGACGCGCTCTTCGCCGACGTGGACGCCGTCGCCGTCGCGCTGCCGCCCGCGGTGCAGGCGGAGCTGGCGGTGCGCGCGGCGCGGGCCGGGTGCCACCTGCTGCTCGACAAGCCGCTCGCGCCGACCGTCGCGCAGGGACGCGCGGTGGTCGGGGCGGCCGAGGAGGCGGGGGTCGCGTCCGTGGTCTTCTTCACCACCCGCTTCCAGCCGGAACCGGAGGCGTGGATCGCCGAACAGGCGCGCGTGGGCGGCTGGTTCACCGGGCGCGCGCAGTGGCTCGGGGCGGTGTTCACCTCCGACGGCGATCCCTTCGCCGCCTCCGCGTGGCGACGGGAGAAGGGCGCCCTGTGGGACGTCGGCCCGCACGCCCTGTCCGTCCTGCTCCCGGTGCTCGGCGCACCGCGGCGGGTGACCGCGGCGGCGTACGGTCCCGGCGACACCGTCCACCTGGTCCTCGACCACGCGGGCGGCGCGTCGAGCAGCCTCACCCTGAGCCTGACCGCTCCCCCGGCCGCGGCCGGCGCCATGGTCGAGCTCCGGGGCACGGCGGGCGTCACCTTCCTCCCGGAGGCCTCCGAGGGCGCGGTGCCGGCGCTCACCCGGGCCGCGGACGCCCTCCTCACCGCGGCCGGTACCGGCACCCCCCATCCCTGCGACGCGGCGTTCGCGCTCCGGGTGACGGAGATCCTGGCCGCGGCGGAGGCGCGGCTGGACGGCGGGGCCCGCTGACGGCAGACCCCTGCCGGACGGCTGCGCAACGGAGCGCTCCCGACGCACTCCGTGGCTTTCGGCCCCGGCCGGCTTAAGCGGCCCTTAAAGACCGGTTAAGTGATCGTGGGGCCCTCGCCAGTTCCCTGCGTAACCGCAGGTCAGAGCGATTTCATGGACAAGTCGGACCATTGGCGGGGGCCGCGGCCGTCCCTACCATCGGTGGCACGCGCCGCTCCCGACGTACCGCCTGAGAGCGCTCTCTCCAGGTCTCCTCCCCCACGTCGGCGGGCCGGCGCGGTCAGGAACCCGCACGAGCACCCTGGAGATCCCCCACATGAGCCCCCGTCATCAGCGCAACCTCGGCCGCCGCAAGGTCCTCTTCGCCCTCGGCGGAGCCGCCGTGGCCATCCCCGCGGCGGCGGTGATCGCCCCGTACGCCCTCGCGGACCAGTCCGGCGGGCAGAAGGCCGGTACGGCGGCGGCGGGGGCCCTGCCGCTGACGATCGTCAACAACAGCGGTTCCTTCGGCAACGCGAGCGTGCACCTCTACATCGTGGGCAACGTGGACGGCCGTCAGGTCAGGGTCACCCCGGAGGGCACCGTCGCCCCGGTCGCCGCCTCCGACAACGGCCCCGACGGCTTCACCGACTACGCGATCGACCTGGCCGGCAGCGGCGAGACCAAACTGTCCCTGCCGTACATGTCCGGCCGGATCTACGTCTCCCTCGGCGCGAAGCTCAAGTTCAAGGTCGTCACGGACGGCAACGGCAACGCGGCGCTGCAGTACCCGGCCGGCTGGGTCACCTCCGACCCCAACTACGGCGTGCTGCACGACTGCGCCGAGTTCACGTACAACTCCTCGGGCATGTTCTGCAACACGACCATGGTCGACATGTTCAGCGTGCCGATGGGCATCCGGCTCACCGGCGCCAAGGACCAGACGACGGGCACCGTCCGCGAGGGCGGGCGCGCAGCGGCGTTCGCCGCCGTCAAGCGGGTGGAGGCGTTCTCCCGGCTCGTCGTGGACGACACCCGGATCATCGCCCCCGGCCACGGTCTGGACGCCGGGCTGTTCGCCAAGGACTACTTCGCCCCGTACATCGACGAGGTGTGGAGCACCTACACCGGCCGGGACCTCAAGGTCACCACCAACGCCGGCACCTTCACCGGCCGGGTGCGCGGCGAGCGGTTCACCTTCGACGGGCCCGCCCAGGTCTCCTTCGGCAAGCCCTCCACGCGGGACGTCCTCTTCTGCGACGGCGCCCTCGCCGCCCCCAACGACGGCACGACCGGCCCGGTCGCCGCCGTGCTGGGCGCCGGCTTCAACCGCTCGACGCTGCTCAGCCACCCCGACCAGCCGACGGCCGACGCCTCGGTCTTCTACCGGACCGAGCTCACCAACCACTACTCCAAGGCGATCCACACGGCCACCGAGGACGGCAAGGCGTACGGCTTCGCCTTCGACGACGTGGCCGACTTCGCCTCGTACATCCAGGACACGGCGCCCACGGGCCTGCGGCTGACGCTCTCGCCCTTCTAGGCGGCTCGGGGAGCAGGTTTCCCGCGGGCCGGGGAAGGTACCCCGGCAGCCAGGAGGAGCGGCCCTTCACCGCGGTGCCGCGAGCGTTCCGGATGCACGGCGGGCTCCCGCGTTGAATGGTGGACATCGGACCCGATGACAGCACCGGGGCCGCTCCAGCGATCCGGACCCGAGGAGCCAGAAGATGTCGACGTCCCAGCCCGACGCGTCCCAGCCCGAAGCGTCCCGGCGGTCCGCGGACCGCGCTACCCCGGACAGCCTGCTCCATGCCCGCACCGGCACCGATGTGTCGGCGGAGGACATCGTCCTCGCCTCGGGCAAGGACCTCACCCCGCACAACCTCGAGTGGGCCAGGCGGAAGCTGGACGAGGAGGGACCCGCCGCCCTGGACAAGATGCTGCCCTGAACCCGCGTACGTCCGTGCGCGGACAGGCACGCCGTCGCCGGCCCGGTGCGCTCGCGCACCGGGCCGGCGACGGCGTGCCTGGGTCAGGTTCTGTCCCGGTCCTCCGGGAGCACCGTCCCGTCCTCCACGACGTGCATCGCGGCCTCCTCCGCCCCGGCCGCCCCCGCGTCGACGCCGACGTCCTCGGCGACGGACTCCTTGGTGGTGTCCGTGCGGACCCCCTCGTCCGGGGCGACCAGGCGTCCGGCGCGGCCGGTGCCCGCCTCCGGGTCGACCGGCTCGCCCTCGCCGCCGGGGAGGTCGCCCACCGCGTCCCCGACGGGCTCGGACGCCTCCGGCACCTCCTGGGCCAGCCGCTGGTCGAGGCTCTCCCCGTCGTGCTGCTCCGCGGCCGTGGTGCCGTGCTTGGTCACGCCGAGCGGTTTCTCCGGCGGGGAGTAGCCCTCGTCGAGGGTGTCGTCGTAGGTCCGTTCGTCGAGGGCGTCCTGCATGTCGAGCGGTGCGGCGTCCTCCTGCTCCTCGTTGCCCCCGGTGGGCTGGTAGGCGTCGTCCCCCATCGGCTCGGTGCCCATGGTTTCCTCCCTGTCGTGCTGCGTCGGCGCGTTCGCCTCGGTGTCAGATCCGCGTTTCCCGTGACGCGATCTCTAACCTCGGTGCGTGTGATGACAGGAAGGGTCCCCGCGAGGAATCAGAGGGGCGCGTTCGGGCCGTCCGGGCGGGAGCGACGCCGTTCGACCACGTCGAGGCTCAGCCGTCGGATCCCGGTCTCGCCGAGCCGTTCGTAGCCGTCCTCGGTGATGACCGACACGACCGGGAAGATACGGCGGGAGAGATCGGGGCCGCCGGTCGCCGAGTCGTCCTCGGCGGCGTCGTAGAGGGCCTCCAGGGCGGCCAGGACGGCCTCGTCGCGGGACATGCCGGGCCGGTGGAGCTTCTTGAGGGCGCCCCTGGCGTACGGGGATCCGGAGCCCTCCGCGTGGAAGCCGTACTTCTCGTAGCGGCCGCCGGCGACGTCGTAGGAGAAGATCCGGCCCCGTCCTCCTGCGGGCGCGGTGGTGTCGTAGCCGGCGAGCAGCGGGACAACGGCCAGGCCCTGCATGGCCTGGGCGAGGTTCTGGCGGATCATGGCGGCGAGCCGGGTCGCCTTGGCGTCGAGGGTCATCGGGACGCCCTCGATCTTCTCGAAGTGGGCGAGTTCGACCTGGTAGAGCCGCATCATGTCGAGGGCGGTCCCCACGGAGCCGGCGATCGCGACGGCGGTGTGGTCGTCGGCGGGCAGTACCTTCTCCAGGTCGCGCTGGGCGATCAGGTTGCCCATGGTGGCCCTGCGGTCACCGGCGACCAGTACGCCGTCGGCGTAGGTGAGGGCGAGGATCGTGGTGCCGTGCGGGACCTCCTCGGCACGAATGCCCTCGGGGAGGGCGGGCGTGCTCAGCAGTTCGGGGCGGTGGGCCGCCAGGAACTTGGTGAAGGACGAGCCGCCCGGGGTGAAGAACTCCTCCCCCAGCCGCCCTTCGTGATCGCTCCGCGTCATGCCGCCTCCCCCTCGTCGCCTCTTCGCGCACCGACAGTCGACTCCTACCTGGACCGGGTGCGCGGGAAACCCGTCGCCGTCAGCCGGAGCCGGGCGGGCCGGGCGCCGGGGCGATACGGGCCTCCAGGCCGCCGATCCGGTGGACAGGCCAGGAGCGGGCGTAGCCGGGCGGTGTGCCGCCGGGCCCGGTGAGGGCGGCGACCGGAACGCGGCCGGCGGTGCGCAGGATCTCGGCGGCCGTGGTGTTCTCGTTGTTCCCGGCGGTCGCGCCGGAGGAGCAGCCGGTGTAGTAGCCGATGGGGATCGCCTCGTGGCCGGTGATCAGACAGGGCGGGCGGACGCCGAGCCGGTGCAGGTCACCGGCCGTGCGGGCCCAGTCCCGGCGGCTGTCGACATTGCGGTCCACGGTGTGCACGAGGACGGTCAGCTGCACCGTGAGGTGACCGGCCAGGCCGAGCGCGACCAGGGTCCTGACGGCCGGCCGCCACTTTCCGCGCGGTGCCGTGACCAGGTACCACAGCGCGTCGGCGACCGGGATCGCGAGCAGGGCGTAGGCGGGCTGGAGGAAGCGGGGCGCCGCGTACTCGATCATGAACAGGTAGGGCAGGGCGACGGTCGTGGCGCAGGCCAGCGGCACCACGGTCCGCAGGGTGCGGCGGGCCCGCACGGCGACGACCAGTCCGAGGACGGCGAGCAGCGGCAGGACGAACCACCACAGGGTGATCACCGGGTGGGGCATCGAGCCCGTGCACGGACGGCACAGGGCGCGCCCGCCCAGGCTGCGCAGCTGGTCGTCGACGGCGATGTCCAGGCCGAGGCCGCCCTGGATGCGGGAGGCCTCGGCGAGCCGCTCCCGCAGGCCGCCGAACGCGGTGTACGCCTCGACCACCCACGGGATCCCTCCCGCCAGCAGACCGCCGGCGAGGGCGAGCAGGGACCGTCCGTGCCGGCCGGCCAGGGCGAGGAGGAGGAGCGGGAGCGTCGCCCAGACGGCGTCGGTGGGCCGCATCCAGGCCATGAGCGCGGCCCCCGCCGCCACTCCCCACAGGGGGGCGCCGGACGAGGGGTCCGCGCGGTGGCGCAGGAAGCAGCCGACGGCGGTCAGCGCGCCGACGGCGACCCAGTAGTTGGGCATGGCCTGGGGGCCGTAGAAGAGCGTGATCCACAGGGAGGCGAAGAAGGCGCCGGCGGTGACCAGGACCCGGACGGGGAACAGGCCGCGCCAGGAGCGCAGGGCCAGGAAGAGGGCGAGGCCGGAGAGCAGGGCGAGGTAGACGCGCAGCAGGACGGTGGACTCGGACCAGGACGCGACGGGCGCCACCAGCAGGGACACCCCGCGGGAGCGGGGGGCGCTGAAGAAGGCGGCCGGGTGGTGGGAGGTGACCTGGCTGGTGTAGACGATCTCGTCCCAGCCGAGGCCCAGCACGGGGCGGACCAGGGCGAGTTGGGCGAGGGTGAAGACGACGGCGAGCACCGCGAGCGGGCGGGTGCCGCCGCGCGGTGACGGGCCCGGTCCGGCCCGCCGCTCGCGCTTGCGTATGCCGGTGAGAAGGGCACCGGTGCCGTCGCTCATCGTCCGTCCCTCATTCCCGCGCGTCATCGGGTCCCGGGTCCCACGGGCCCTGCGCTCTGAAGGACGGGTTCCGGGAAACCGGCGTTCCGGAGATCACCGACAAACTAACCCGCGTGCGGCGGGCCCGCAGGACGGGATACGGCCGTCCTGCGGGCCGGGGCGCGAACCGGAGGCTGCCGTCGTCCCAGCGCATGCCGCCGAACCCGGCGACCAGGGCGGTCCAGGTGCCGGCCAGGGAGGCGATGTGGAGTCCGTCGCGGGTGTTGTGCTCCAGGTCCGCGAGGTCCATCAGGGCGGCCTCGGCGGTGTAGGCGTGAGCCAGGTCCAGGTGGCCGGTGCGGGCGGCGAGGACGGCCTGGACGCAGGCCGACAGCGAGGAGTCCCGTACGGTCAGGGGCTCGTAGTAGGCGAAGTCGCGGGCGATCTGCTCCTCGCCGAAGGCCTCCTCGAAGTAGCCGGCGCAGGTGTGCATCGCCAGCACCAGGTCCGCCTGCTTGATCACCTGTTTGCGGTAGAGGTCGAAGTAGGGGAAGTGCAGCATCAGCGGGTACTGGTCGGCGCGGGTGCCGGCGAAGTCCCAGCGCTGGTAGCGGGTGAAGCCCGCGTGCTGTTCGTGCACGCCGAGTTCGTCGTTGTAAGGGAGGTGCACGGCTTCGGCGGCGTCCCGCCAGCCGGCGCTCTCCTCCTCGTCGACGCCGAGGGCCGCCGCGGCGTCGGGGTGGCGTTTGCAGGCGTCGGCGGCGGCCAGCAGGTTCGCGCGGGCCATGAGGTTGGTGTACGTGTTGTCGTCGGCGACGGCGCTGTACTCGTCCGGTCCGGTGACGCCGTCGATGTGGAAGACGCCCCGGTCGTCGTGGTGGCCGAGGGAGCGCCAGAGGCGGGCGGTCTCCACCAGCAGCTCCACGCCGGTGTCGCGTTCGAAGCGCTCGTCGCCGGTGGCCTGGACGTAGCGCACCACGGCGTCGGCGATGTCGGCGTTGACGTGGAAGGCGGCGGTGCCGGCCGGCCAGTATGCGGAGCCCTCCGAGCCCTCGATGGTGCGCCAGGGGAACGCGGCTCCGCGCAGGCCGAGTTGGGCGGCGCGCTCGCGGGCGACGGGAAGGGTGGTCTGCCGCCAGCGCAGCGCCTCGGCGGCGGCGTCCGGCGCGGTGCAGATCAGCAGGGGCAGCACGAACACCTCGGTGTCCCAGAAGGCGTGACCGTCGTAGCCGGAGCCGGTCAGCCCCTTGGCGGGTATCGCGCGCCGTTCGGCGCGGGCCCCGGCCTGCAGGACGTGGAAGAGGGCGAAGCGGACGGCCTGCTGGATCTCCTCGTCGCCGTCGACCTCGACGTCGGCGCGGGCCCAGAAGTCGTCGAGGTAGGAGCGTTGTTCGTCGAGGAGCCCCTGCCAGCCGCTGTGCGCGGCGGCCGCCAGCGCCGCCTCCACCTGGTCGCTCATCGCGGGCCGGGAACGGGCGCCGGACCAGCCGTGGGCGACGAGCTTCTCCACCCGCAGCCGCTGTCCCGGCTCCAGGACGGAGGTGACGGTGAGCCGGGCCATGTCCGTGTTGCTCTCGCAGCCGGTGGTGGTGCGTTCGGGGCCGTCGACGATGTGGTCGGCGGCGACCGCGACCCTGATGCCGCTGCGCCGGGTGCGGTGGACCAGGCGAAGCCGGTGGTCCTCGGCGAAGTCCTCCTCGGGTTCCAGCGGGGACTTCAGGGCGCGTGCGGCGCGCGGGTCGCCGTCCGGTCCGGGCAGGCTCTCGTTGGTGACGAGTTCGGACTGCAGCACCACGCGGGTGCGGCTGTCGACGGGCTCGACCTCGTAGGCGACGGCGGCGACGGCCCGTTGGGTGAGGGAGACCAGCCGGGTGGAGCGCACCCGGACCGTGGAGCCTGCCGGGGAGGTCCATTCGCAGACCCGCTCGAGGACGCCCCGGCGCAGGTCCAGGGTCCGCTCGTGGCTGACGAGGCGCCCGTAGCGCAGGTCGAACGGTTCGTCGTCGACCAGCAGCCGGATCACCTTGCCGTTGGTGACGTTGATGACCGTCTGGCCCGACTCCGGGTAGCCGTAGCCGGCTTCGGCGTAGGGCAGGGGGTGCAGTTCGTGGACGCCGTTGAGGTAGGAGCCGGGCAGGCCGTGCGGTTCGCCCTCGTCGAGGTTGCCGCGCCAGCCGACGTGGCCGTTGGACAGCGCGAACACGGACTCGCTCTGGGCCAGGACGCCGAGGTCCAGGCTGTGTTCGCGCACGGTCCACGGTTCGACGGCGTACGCCCGCTGTGTGATCACTTGTCGTCTCCGAGTTCGGCGAGGTCCGTCACGACCCGGTCGGCGCCGTGCGCGTACAGCGCGTCGGCCTGGCCCACCCGGTCCACGCCGACGACGTATCCGAAGTTCCCGGCGCGGCCCGCGTCCATGCCGGCCAGCGCGTCCTCGAAGACGGCGGCCCGGGACGGTTCGACGCCGAGATCCGCCGCGGCGGCGAGGAAGGTGTCGGGCTTCGGCTTTCCCGGCAGGCCGCGTTCGGCGGCGACCACACCGTCGATCCGGACGTCGAAGAGGTCCTCGGCACCGATCGACCGCAGGACGTCACGGCAGTTGGCGCTGGAGGAGACGATCGCGGTGCGCAGCCCGCGGGCGCGGACCGCGGCGAGGTAGCGCAGGGTGCCGTCGTAGGCCTCCACGCCGTCGGTGCGGATCCTCTCCAGCAGCAGTTCGTTCTTGCGGTTGCCGAGGCCGTGCACGGTGCGGGCGTCGGGCGGGTCGCCGGGTTCGCCGTCGGGCAGTCCGATGCCTCGGGAGGCGAGGAAGGTGCGGACGCCGTCGGCGCGCGGGCGGCCGTCGACGTACTCGTCGTAGTCGGCGTCGGTGAAGGGCCGGAAGGCGTCGCCGTCCCGTTCGCGGAGGAAGGCGTCGAACATCTCCTTCCAGGCGGCCGCGTGGACGACGGCCGTCTTCGTGACGACGCCGTCGAGGTCGAAGAGGCAGGCGAGGATGTCATCGGGCAGACCTGGATCCGTCATACGGGACACCGTTCCCCGGTACGGGGCCGGACAGTGGGTGGCGCGGGCCACATGGCGGCGGACCGCCCGCTTCCCGGGTGACACACTCTCCCGTGTGGCACTGACCTTCGACGACCTCCTCCGCCGTGCCCGTGCCCTTCCGCGGGGCGGCCGGCGCGCGATCCTCGGCATCGCCGGCAGTCCCGGCGCGGGCAAGTCCACGCTCGCGGAGCGGATGGTGCGGGAGCTGAACGGCACCGGGGAGCCGTGGGCCGCGCACGTCCCGATGGACGGCTTCCATCTCGCCGACGCCGAACTCGACCGCCTCGGCCGCCGCGACCGCAAGGGCGCCCCGGACACCTTCGACGCGGCCGGGTACGCGGCGCTGCTGCGGCGGCTGCGCGAGGAGACGGACGACGACGTCGTGTACGCCCCGGGCTTCGAGCGGACACTGGAGCAGCCGCTCGCGGGCGCGCTCCCGGTGCCGCCGGCGGCCCGGCTGGTGGTGACGGAGGGCAACTACCTGCTGCTGGACACCGGCGCCTGGGCTCGGGTGCGGCCGCACCTCGACGAGGTGTGGTTCTGCGACCTGGACGGGGAGGAGCGGGTGCGGCGACTGGTGGCCCGGCACGAGGAGTTCGGCAAGAGCCACGAGGAGGCGGTGGCGTGGGTGCTGCGCACGGACGAGCGCAACGCCGCGCTGGTGGCCGCGACACGGGACCGGGCCGACCTCGTGGTGCCGGGGTCCGCCCTGCCGGGTGCGGGCGCCGGGGCGTAGGACGGGCGGGCGTCCGGTGCCCGGGGCCGTCCCGGCCCTCGGAACCGGCTGGACGCGATCCGGAGCGGTGCCGCAGGCTCTGGGGCATGATCAGAACAGCCACCGTGAACGACATTCCCGACATCCGCGCGATGATCCGTGAACTCGCCGCCTACGAGAAGGCCGCCGAGCAGGCACGCGCCACCGAGGAGCAGCTGCGTCGGGCCCTGTTCGGGGAGCACCCCGCCGCGTCCGTCCTGATCGCGGAGGACGACGGCACCGGCGAGACCGCCGGGTTCGCGCTGTGGTTCCCGCGCTTCTCGACCTGGACCGGCACGCGCGGCCTCCATCTGGAGGACCTCTACGTCCGTCCGCACGCCCGGGGTTCCGGACACGGCAAGGCACTGCTCGCCGCCCTCGCGGCGATCTGCCGGGAGAACGGCTTCGAGCGCTTCGAGTGGATGGTGCTGGACTGGAACGAGCCGGCCATCGGGTTCTACGAGTCGCTCGGGGCGGAGCTGCTGGACGAGTGGACGGGGTGCCGGCTGACCGGCACCCCGCTCGAGGAACTCGCCGCGCACGCCCCGGCCGTCGTGCACCGGGCGCCCTGACACCCGGAGGACGGCACGCCGGACGACGGCCGTCCGGGGCGCTGTGCGACGGCCGGCCCCGGGCCCGGCGTGAGGTCGGCCGGGCCAGGCCGGGGACTAGTCTCCCGCTCGCCGGAAGCCCGCGGCGCTCACGTGCGGCATGACGCTGCTCGCCACGCGGAAGCGGCCGTTGGGGACCTCGGAGGACCGGCGGACGTGCACGGCGAGCGGGCCCGCCCACTCGTAGCCGTGGCGCGCGGCGTGCCGGGCCAGCCGGTCGGTGAGCGCCTGGCCCACGCGGCTGCCGCGACGGGTCAGCTCCTCGTGCACGGGTGCGGCCAGTTCCACGTCGTAGGCGTTGGGGACCATCACCCGGCCCGCCCGGCACACCACGGCGTGACTGTCGCACTCACGCCGCAGGGCGTCGACGAGTTCGACCGGTTCCCGGCCGGACAGTCGCGCCCGCAGCGCCTCCCATCGGTTCTCCAGGGCGTCTTCCAGCGCGCTCAGGGCGCTCATGCTCTCACCTGCTCGGGACGTGGTCGGGGCGGGGAACGGTGGGTGCGCTCTAGCGTTCCTGGAAGTCGTCGGGCTTGATCTCGGCCTCCTCCAGTGCCTCGCGCATCGTGCGGCCGGTGCCGCCCTGCTCGCGTGTCTCCTTGTCCTGCGGCTGTTCGACGACGTCGTCGGTGTCCCGGGTCTTCGGCCGGTTCTCCTCGGGGACGGTCATGTCCGGTGGCTCCTGGTGTGTCGGGGGTCTGCGCTTCGCTGTGCCGTCGGGTTCCCCCGGGAGGCGCGGGTATCCCCGGTGGAAAGGTCCGGTGTGCTCCGGTGAGCGGCCTGGTCACCACGGTGGGTGGGCTATGTTGAACTCCCGTGGGAGACGAAGGAGGCGCACCGGTGCGATCGCCGCAGCAGGCACGCGCACAGGCATCCGCGATCACCTCGGGGAAGGCGGGCCAGGACCCGGAGGTGTCCCCGACGGCCCAGCTCCGCACGCTGTTCGACCGGCCCCGGCTCTCCCCCGGCCAGCGGCGCATCGCCCAGTACCTGATCGAGCACATCGCCGAGGCGGCGTTCCTGTCGATCACGGATCTCGCGGAGCGGGCGGGGGTGAGCCAGCCCTCGGTGACCCGGTTCGCCTCGGCGGTCGGCTTCAGCGGTTACCCCGCGCTGCGGGAGAGGCTCCAGTCGATCACGCTCGGCACCCGCTCCGGCGGCCTCGCCGAGGAGGTCCGGGGCAACGAGCTGCAGGCGGCGGTGGACGCCGAGATCGAGAACCTGGAGAACCTGCGGCGGGACTTCGCCGACGCCGACCGGTTCATCGAGGTCGGCCGCCGGCTGTCCGCGTCCGTTCCGCTCACCGTGCTCGGGCTGCGCATCTCCGTCTCCCTGGCCGAGTACTTCGCCTACGCCGCCCGCCGTATCCACCCGGACGTCCGGCTCGTGACGCTGGGCGGCAGCGTCGCCTACGACGCGCTGCTGCAGTCGCGGGAAGCGGGCGGCAGCTGGGTGCTGGCGTTCTCCATGCCGCGGCACGCCCAGGAGACCCTGACCGCGGTACGGGTCGCCCGCAGCGCCGGGCTGAAGGTCGCGCTGATCACCGATCTGGCGCTGGGCCCGATCGTGGACGAGGCCGACGTCACCTTCGCCACCGGCACCGGATCCCGGCTGGTGTTCGACTCCTACGCCGCTCCGGGCGTGATGTGCGCGGCGCTGCTGCAGGCGATGACGGACGCGGATCCGGAGCGGACGCAGGCCCGGCTCGACGAGTACGAACACGTCGCCGACGAGCACCAGTTCTTCCTCAAGGACTGACCCCGCCAAGACCACTTGCCGGAGAACGACTCCGTCAAAGCACGCATGAATGTTTTCATACGTCTTGCAAACCGGATTGCATATATAAATACTGCTCACGGATCACGGCCCCGGCCGCTCAGCACGGGGCGCCTGCACGGACACCTCACGCCGCCGGCACCTACCCGCTCCGGCGGCCGGGGTGTTCGGCCGGGCATCCCCTGCCCGGCCACTCGGGGCGGCCCCGGTCATCCCCTAGGCCGGGGCCGCCCCACTCCGTCGTCCGACCCATACGACGCCGTACACCCGGAAGCGATGACCATGCCCCTGACGACCACGCGACTCGGTCCCGACTGGCCCTGCCAGGTCAAGGCCCCCGGCAGCTACGACTGGGAACGCTCGGCGGCCAGGTGGCTGCGTGAACTGGTGCCCGCGCGCTACGCGAGCTACCCGGCGTTCGTCCGGCACCCCGTCCTGCTGGCCCGGCACGCCCAGATCCAGGTCGAACACGAGATCCGGGTGGTCCGCACCGCCCTGCGGACCGCCCGGTCCGACCTGCCCCGGGCCGGACTGCACGAAGGGGTCATCGAGCACACGATCAAGCTCTACGCCGCCGAGATCACGCAGCTCCAGCACATCGCCCGCGGCATACGGGCGGTCACCCGGGCCCTGACCGAATCCGGCCGCTGACCACGGTTCCCCGTCCGGTGCGCACATCATGCCCCCTGGTCAGGGCCCTGCGCGGATTCCGGGCGAGCAAGCCGGTCAACGAACCGGGAGACGTGTGCGATGCTCATCGCGTGATGAGGGAGCCCATTGTCCCGGTGGGACCCGGAGCCGCGCCGGACCTGGCGGAACTGGCCAGGGTCGTCGCCCGGCAACGTGCCGAGATGGACCGGCTGCGCGAGCAGGCCGCGACATCGGCCGTCGTGGAGCGGGCCAAGGGCGTCGTGATGGCGCTGAGCGGATGCTCCGCCGACGCCGCCGGCGAGACCCTGCTCCAGCGCGCCAAGGCGGCCCGCCGCACCCTGCTGGAGGAGTGCTGGATCACCCTGGGGGAACTGGCGCCCGCCCGGTCCGGTGAGCCGTCCGCCGAGCCGCCCGCACGGCCGGCCGGGGAGACCGGGGACGCGACGGCCGGCCTCCCCAGGACCGGCCCGCCGCCGGTGTCCTCGGCCCCCGACGACGTCGCCGCCGCCCTGAGCCGCCTCGCCCGGGTCCTCGTGCGCACCGGCACCCCCCAGGAGCTGGCCCGGTGCCTGCTGGAACACCTCGGGCAGGACCTGGCCGCGGACTCGGTCATGATCTACGCCCGCCGCGCCGACGGCGGCCTCGAACTGCTCGGGCACGCCGGGATCGACGAACGGCTGGCCGCCCGGTGGCGTCAGGTGCCCCCCTTCGACGGGGTCGCCGCGCTGGCCGCCCTCGAGTCCGGTGAACCCCTCTGGCTGGAGGACTTCGGCCAGGACAGCACGCGGTACCTGCTGATCGGCGACCCGCCCGGACGGTGGCGCTCGCGCGTCTGGCTGCCGCTGCCCGGCGAGGAGGGCCCGGGGATCTGCGTCGGTGTGCTGCGCGAGCGCTCCGGTCCCTTCACTCCGCGCGACCGCGCCCACCTGCGCGGAGCGGTCCGGCTCTGCACCGGCCGGCTGCGTACGTTCACCGCCCCGTCCGAGCCCGCGGCCGACCCGCTCCCGGACGCCGTACGGGCGCTGTTCGCGGCGCTGCCGGTTCCGGCGATGCTGCTGACCCCGCTGCGCGGCCCGTCCGGCGGGACCGAGGACTTCCGGGTGGACGCCGTCACGGCGCAGGCGGCCGACGTCCTGGGCGGCACCGGGGGCGATCCGGCCGGGCGGCGACTGCGGGAGGTGCGGCCCGACCTGGCCGGCACACCGGTGTGGCGGGGCTGTCTGGACACCCTGGCCGGCGGGGGGACGTACGAGAGCGAGCCGTTCGCCCACCAGGAGGTCGTGAACGGCGCCACCGAGCTGACCACATACTCCGTACGGGTGACTCGGCTGGAGGACGCGCTGGTCGTCACCTGGGGCCGGCACGCCTCCTCCGACCGGCAGGAGCAGCGGCTCGCCGACCTTCAGCGGCTGGGCAACCTCGGCTGGGCCAACTGGAACCTGACCACGTCCGAGGCTTCCTGGTCGTCGCAGGTCTTCGCGGTCCTCGGCCGGGACCCCGCGGACGGGCCCGTCCGGCTCGCCGGCCTCCCCGCGCTCGCGGTGCCCGAGGACCGGTCCGCGCTGAGCCACGCCGTCGACGCCCTGATCCACGAGGGACTGCCGCTGGACGCCCCGTTCCGGGTCCGCGGCACGCGCGGTGTCCGGCATCTGCGGCTCGCCGCCGAGGCGGTGGCCGATCTGCACGGCACGCCCGTCGAGGTGCACGGCTTCGTGCAGGACCTGACCGCGCGGCGGCGGGCCGAGCTCGCCCTGGTGGAGACCGAGCGGGCCATCGTCACCCAGCACGACGTGCTCCAGGCCGAGCGGTCCCTGGTCGCCCGGTTGCAGAACGCCCTGCTGCCGCTGCCCGATCGGGTGGTCGACCTGGCCGGACTGCGCGTCGAGGTCGCCTACCTTCCCGCCCAGGCCGGCATACACGTCGGCGGCGACTGGTTCAGCGCCATCGAACTGCCCGACGGCGACGCCCTGTTCGTCGTCGGCGACGTCGCCGGGCACGGGATAGGCGCCGTGGCCACCATGGCGCAACTGCGGTTCACCGCCAAGGGCATGGTCATCACCGGCTCCTCCCTGACCGGCGCGCTCGCCCGGCTCAACACCCTGCTCCTGCACTCCGGGGACAGCCACGGCACCGCGACCATGGTGCTGGCCCGCTACCGGCCGGCGGAGCGGCGTCTGGTCTGGGCGCAGGCGGGACACACCCCGCCCCTGCTGCTGCGGGACGGCGAGGCGACGTATCTGCGCAGGCCCAGCGGCATCCTCCTCGGCGGCACCACCACGCCCCGCTTCGAGGAGGCCGAGTGCCGTCTCGAACCGGGTGACCGGATCCTGCTGTACACCGACGGTCTGGTGGAGCGGCCCCCGGAGAACATCGACGTGGGTCTCGGGCGGCTGGCCGAGGCCGCGGCGGCGCATCCCGGTGACGCGGCCGGGTCCCTGGGCGCGCTGCTGGAGGCGATGCTGGAGGACGAGCGCCGCGACGACGTGTGCGTGCTGGACATCCGGGTGCCGAAGGAGCGGTAGCCCCCTCCCTGGTCAGCCGGTGCGGGACTCCAGCGCGAGGCGGGTGTCGTCGCCGTAGACGCCGGTCTCGTCGCCCCGGATGCCGTACCAGAGCTGGAAGCGGGCGACGGCGGCGGAGAGGGCGGCGTCGTAGCGGCCGTCGGTGGCGCCGGACCGGTAGACGTCCGGGACGCGCAGCAGCCGCTCCTGGAGTTCGGTCACCTCGGGGCCCGAGTCGCCCTCGCGGAGGAATCCCCGCCCGGCGGGGGCGGGCGGGGCCGGGGTGACGGGGGCGGTCGTGGACGGACGCGGGCCGGGTGCCGCGCGGTCGCCGGCGTCGCGTTCCACGAGCAGGAGCGCGCCGCCGAAGCCCGCCACCGCGGCGGCGGCCACGGCGAGTGCGAGGGCGGTGCGGCGGATCCCCGAGGCGTGCCGGGCCGCGGGTACGGGCGGGAGTTCCTGCGTCCGGTCCTCGGCTCCGGCGGGCTGTGGCACCGGCTCGTACCCGCCCCGCTCCTCCCGCTCGAACTCCCGGAACAGCTCGGCGAGTGCGTCGGTGCGACGCGGGCGCAGGACGCGGACGGGTTCGAGGGGCGGTCCCTCGTGCGGCCGTTCCGGCCCGGACGGTGTCGTCACGTCGCTCTCCTTCCGTGCCGTGCGCGAGGGGTCGGTCCGCCTGTGCGGAGAGATACGTGACGGAGGGGCCCCGGGTTCAGGCGGCGTGCAGGAAGCGGCGCAGGGACGCCGTCACGGCGGACACGAACGCCTCCCGTCCGGTGTCGTCGAGGGCGTCGAGGGACAGGTAGGGGTTGAGGTCCTCCAGTTCGACCAGGAGCAGTCCGCCGTCCGGCGCGCGGCAGGCGTCGACGCGCTGGATGCCGTGGTCGAGGGTGTTCCAGTCGATGAAACCCTGGGCGAAGTCCAGGTCGTCCCGCGTGGGTTCGTACGGCTCCAGCTCCCAGCGGCGCTCGGGGCGCGGGGCGCGGAGGGCGTACTGGAAGTCGTGGTCGACGAAGTAGAAGGAGACCTCGTAGGCGAAGTCGATGTGCGGCTGCACCAGGACGTCCCCGTCGACGTGGTCGCGCACCTCGCCGGCGGGGACGACGCGCAGGCCCATGGAGTCGGCGCCGAGCCGGGGCTTGACCACGTACCGCTCCGCCGCGGGGAGCCGGTGCAGGTCCTCCGGCCGGTCGACGGTGGGGATCACCGGACGGCCGGCGGCGGTCAGGTCGAGCAGGTACCGCTTGCCGGCCATGTCACCCCTGCCGGTGAGCGGGTTGTAGACCGGTGTGCCGGTCGCGGTGGCGCGCTCGCGGAAGGTGTCGTAGGCGTCCCGGTACGCCAGCACGGGACCGCTGTTGCGGACCACGACGGCGTCGAAGCCGTCCATCAGGGCGACGGCGTCCCGCGGATGGCACAGGGCGAGGTCGAGGTGCTCGCGCAGCCGGGAGGTGAGGAAGACATCCTCGTCGCCGTAGCGGCGTCCGCGGGCCGGGTAGGCCAGGTCGGTGACGTACAGGACGCGGGGACGGGCGGACGGCATACGGGCTCCTCGGGGACGGCGGTGGCCCGATCATAGGAACGACCCGGGCTCACCGCCTCGGCGGCACCGGGTTCCGCCCGGCGTGCACCGGGTGCCGCCGACGACAACGCGCCGCGGCCCGGGCCGCGCTCGGACGTGGACGCCCGCCCGAACGCGAGGGTACGGAGTGCCTTTACGGGTGGCACTGAGTGCCATACTCTGTGACTGTGCACGGTGGCAGGGCGCACCGGCACGCGCGTGCCGGGTGACCGCGCACGCGGGATTCCGGCCGAGTGCAGGGAGTTGACCAGCGTGTACCACCTCTCAGGAAGCGTCGCTCAGCAGGCAGCCGGCTCCACGACGGGTGTCCTCGATCACCGGGGCGAGGACCACGCGGAGGCCATGCTCTTCCAGCGCTGCACCTGGTGCGGCACCACCATGTACCACCGGCTGCTCTGCCCGGTCTGCCAGGGCAGCGACCTGCGCACGGAGCGCAGTGAGGGCGTCGGTACGGTCCGCCATTCCACGGTGCTGCACCGCAACACCCCGGCGGCCCGCAATGTGTCCCTGATCGAGATGGCCGAGGGGTTCGTGGTGCGCGGCCGGGTCATGGGACCGCCCATCGGCATCCACGGCGGCGACCGGGTGCGGCTGTCGACGGCCAAGGACCCGGTGCGCGGCGAGCCGGTCTTCCAGCTGGTGGACGAGCCGTTCCGGGCCTGGACCTGACGGTCCGCCGGCCCGCGCTTCAGAGGGTGATGCGGATGCCGACCGTACCGCTCGGGCCCCGGCGAAGGCGGCTGCCCAGCAGGGTCAGCCGGCCGATGAGGCCGTACTTGCGGGCGAGCAGCCTCCGGTAGCGGGCGGTGGTGGCCGGGTCGCAGATCTCCGCCGTGGCGGGGACCTGGTCACCGGTCGGGTTGCCGCGTACGTCGCAGGGGCCGACCAGGACGTCGGCGCGGGCGCGGATCCGCTTCACCTTCCACGAGTCGGCGACGGTCCACACGCCGAGCGCGTCACCGTCCCGCACCACCCACACCGGGGTGGCGACGGGTGTGCCGTTCCTGCGGTAGCTGGTGACCAGCAGATACTTCCCCGCACCGAGCAGGTCCCGCGACGCGTCGTCCATGCGGGAAGTCTAAGCAGGTCCGGCGGCGTTCCGAAGGTGCGCGGGACCGTACCGAGGCCGGGTACGTCCGTCCTGCGGTACGACTCCTCGTGGGTCCGCTCCTCCCGGGCCCGCCGGGCACCGGACTCCTCGGCCATGCCGAGGCAGGCGTCGGGGCCGAACGAGCCGCGGGTGGCCGCGGCACTCGTCAGCCGCGGGCACCGCCCGCGCGCTCCACGGCGTCCGCCGTCCGCCGGACGGGATCATGCCCGGGCTGAACACGCCGGGCCGCGGGCCCGTATGGGAAGAGGGCCTCCGACTCAGGGAGGCCCTCGCGGTGCGCGCGCACCGCGCTGCCGAGGTTCGGGAGCCACGCATGAGGCACGCACGACGACGGGTGGTCCGGCGAGTGACACGGCTGGCGGCCGTCGGCGGACTCCTCCTGGGGGCCACGATGGTCACCCACGCCGTCGCCGGTGAGCCCCGCGCGCCCGGCGCGGTCCCATTCGCCACCGCCGGGGAGGCGGCGGCCGGGCCGGGCGCCGCCCTGGTGGCGAAGCTCGGCACCTCCCGTACGGCGGGCAGCTGGATCGCCGACGACGGCAGGACGGTGGTCGCGGTCACCGACGAGGCGGCGGCGGCCGAGGTGCGCGCGGCCGGCGCCGAGCCGAAGATGGTGCGGCACAGCATGGACGACTTCACATCCGCGGCCGAGACGCTGCGTTCGGCGCCGCGCGTGCCCGGGACGGCGTGGGCCATGGACTACCGGACCAACGAGGTGGTGGTCCGGGGCGACAGCACGGTGTCGGCGGACGACTGGTCCGAGCTGACCGAAGTGGCGGACGGCATCGGCGGTTTCGTCCGCATGGAGCGGAGCGAGGGCACCTTCACCACCCGGCTCAACGGGGCGCTGCCCATCCTGTCTACGGCCGGCCGCTGTTCGGCGGGGTTCAACGTGACCGACGGGGAGCGGGACTTCATCCTCACGGCCGGGCACTGCGGGCCCGACGGGTCGGTGTGGTTCGCCGACAACCAGGGCAGGCAGGAGGTCGGGACGACGGTCGGCAACAGCTTCCCCGGGGACGACTACTCGCTGATCGAGTACGCCGGCGGCCGGGCCGGCGAGGGCGCCGGTGTGGTGGCCGTCGGCGGCGGCAAGGGCGTACGGATCACGGGGGTGGCGGATCCGACGGTGGGCCAGCGGGTGTTCCGCAGCGGCAGCACCAGCGGGCTGCGGGACGGCGAGGTGACCGCGCTCAACGCGACGGTGAACTATCCCGAGGGCACGGTCAGCGGTCTCATCGAGTCGAATGTGTGCGCCGAACCCGGGGACAGTGGTGGTCCGATGTTCTCCGAGGGCATCGCGCTCGGTGTCACGTCGGGCGGCAGCGGTGACTGCCGGACGGGCGGTACGACGTACTTCCAGCCGGTGACGAAGGCGCTGGCGCGGCTCGGCGTACGGCTCATCGTGGCGCCCGGGGCCGACGGGGGCGCGGCGGCGCCCTCCCCCGCCCCGTCGGACGCGCGGGGCGCGGCGGCTCCGGACGCGGCCTCGCCGGGCTCGTCGGCTCCGGTGCGGGGCATCCTCCCGGACCCGTCGACCCTGCTGTCCCGGCTGGCCGACCCCCACAGCGTCGGTCCCGGGCTGCTGGTGATCGGGGGCAGCCTGGTCGCCCTGGTGGCGTCGCGCTGGATACGGGCGGAGCAGGACCGCAAGGAGTACCGGCGTCACTACTCGGCGTCATGGGGCTGAGCGGACGGCGGGGCCGGCCCTTCGGCCGATGGTGAGCGGCACGGCCGCCGGGGCGGCTCCGTGGCGGGCAGGAGGCCGTCGGGCCGGCCGAGGAAGGTGGCGGTGGTACGAGGAACGCGGCGGTTCGCCGGCGGCGGGGCACCTCCCCGCTCGAGCGAAGCCGAAAGCGCGCGGAGGATGCCGTAGCGAAGGGCCGGGGTCAGTGAGAGCCGAGGTCAGTGGGAGAAGGGCACCCGTTCACGCACGGGTGCCCGTCGACGGGGTCACGATTCCGAGGGGATCGGCCGGCAGCCGCTCAGGCCGCCCTGGCCGGCTGCGGGAGGGCCGAGGCCCACTCCTGGACCAGGCGCTGGTACTCCTCGCGCTGTTCGACGCTGAGTGTCCCGCCCGACCGGAGCCACAGGGCCCGGATCTCCTCGTTGACCTCGGCAGCCGATCGCTCGGAGGAGGGTTCAACAGTGGTGGACATGCCGTGAAGCATACGGCGCCGGACGTGAAGACGCTGTGAGTAATCGCACGCACATCGGGCATTTCGGGCAGTGTCACTGATCACGTCCATCTGCCAAGGAACGTGGGCGAGTTCACATCCGGACCTCGAGGGAGCGGCCGGACACGGGGCGCCCGGCAGGCCGGGCGCCCGCGGCGGTCAGGTGCCCGGCTTGCGGCCGTACACGTAGACGTCGTCGCCGTTCTTCAGCAGCGACCAGTACTTCTTGGCGGCGGTCTTCGTCATGTTGACGCAGCCGTGGGAGCCCGGCGGGTTCCACATGCTGACGCCGACCGAGTGGAAGGCCTGGCCGCCGTCGAAGAACTGGCTGTAGGGCATCGGCACGTCGTAGATGGTCGAGACGTGGTCGATGTTGCGCCAGTAGATCTTCTTCAGGCCGGTGCGGGTCTCGTACCCGTCGCGTCCCGTGCGGACCGGGACGGGGCCGTAGACGAGCTTCTTGCCATCCTGGATCCAGCTGAGCTGGAGCGTGAGGTCCACGCAGGCGATACGGCCCTTGCTGGTGGGGCATTTGCCCGACTTGTTCGGATTCTTTCCGACGGCCTTCTGCTTGTTCATCAGGTTCATCACGCCCCAGGTCACGGGGCCGGCGTACCCGATGTTCGGCGTGATGCCGTGCTTGGTCTGGAAGGACCGGATGGCCTTGCAGTCGGCGGAGGACTGCTTTCCGTCGGCCGGGCGGCCGAGGAACTTCTCCACCTTCTTCTGGTAAGGGCCCGCCGAGGTGGTGCAGCTCGCGGCCTGTGCCGGTGTCGCGCCCAGCGCGAGTGTGAGCGGAGCCACCAGCGAGGTGACCCCGAGAATGACGGCGCTCCGTCTGCTTTTGTCCCCCATGGTCTGTTTTGCCTTTCCGCAGAAGTGGGCGCATGGCCTGCGCACTCTGCCAGGTAGACGGCCCAACCGGAAAATCGGTTGTGCGGACGAGCCGGGGTGCGACCGAACGGTGACATCCGGTCAACAGGGCCGAGAATGATCGACTATCGCGGTGGGATCCCGCCCAGCGCCTGCCGGAATCCCGTGTTGACCGCCGTGATGCCGCCGTCGACGGCGAGGGTGGTGCCGGTGATCCACGCCGCGTCGCGGGAGGCGAGGAAGGCGACGGCCGCCGCGACGTCCTCCGGCTCGCCGACCCGGCCCAGCGGGTAGAGGTGCCGGGCCGCTTCGAGCTCCGCGTCCCGGCCCGCCCAGGCGCGGGTGCGGACGGTACCCGGTGCGACGAGGTTGACTCGCACCCCGCGGGGCGCCGCGTGCCCGGCGAGGGTGCGGGTGAGGGAGATCAGGCCCGCCTTGGCCGCGCTGTAGGCGTGGCCGCCGAAGTCCTGGAGGCCGTTGACGGAGCCGACACTCACGATCGCGCCCCGGCCGGAGGCGGCGAGGTGCGGGAGTGCGGCGCGGCAGCAGCGGTACGCGCCGGTGAGGGTGACGTCGAGGTCCGTGGCCCACTCGTCGTCGGGTTCGTCCTCGAAGCGGGGCGCGTCCGGGGTGCAGTGGGCGGCGTTGTTCACCAGGACGTCGAGCGAGCCGAAGGCGTGCGCGGCGTGCGCCACGGCCGCCTCGACGGAGGCCCGGTCGGTCACGTCGCAGGCGAAGGGTTCCGCCGCGAGCCCGCGGTCCCCCAGCGCTGTCGCCGCCCGCTCCGCCGCGTCGGGGTCGGCGTCGGTCACCAGGACCCGCGCCCCCTCCTCGGCGAACCGGGCGGCGGTGGCCGCGCCGATGCCGCGTGCCGCCCCGGTGATGAGAACCCCGTACCCGGCGAAGCGCCTCGTGTCCGTCGTCATGGGGTGAAGGTAGCCGCCGGGGCGATCATCGCGGCAGAGGGCGGAGGCGGTCAGCGGTAACCGGTGACGTCCGCCGGCTTGCCCGCGTCCTGCACCTCGACCATGTAGCGCCAGGCGTCCGGGCGGCTGCCGTCGAGGTCGGTGAAGCCGTACTCCCGGGCGAGGCCGCCGCTGGAGTGGGAGGTGCCGTTGAAGCGGGCCACGTCCGGGTCGGCGGCGAGGGCGGCGACGGCCCGTCCGACGTAGCGCGGGGTCTCGGAGATGGCGAAGTGGGGGACCTCGCCGAGGGCGTCGCGCCAGTTGTCCTCGCGTACACCGAAATGGTCGAGCATGATCTCCGAGCGCATCCAGCCCGGGGTGAGGGCGAGCGCGGTGGCGCCGCGCGGGCCGAGTTCGTGGCCGAGGGCGAACGCCATGCGCAGGACGGAGGACTTGGCGAGGTCGTAGAAGAAGGAGAGGCGGTAGTGGTCGCGGTTGTAGTCGGCGGTGCCGTCGGTGACCTCGACGACCAGTCCGCCGGGGTGGCGCAGCAGCAGCGGCAGCGCGTGGTGGCTGGTGATCGCGTGGGTCTCGACGGCGAGGCGGAGCAGGCGCAGGCCCTTGTCCAGGTCGTGCTCCCAGACCGGAGCCTCCCACTCGAAGAGCGTCTCGCCGCCCCAGATGTCGTTGACCAGGACGTCCAGGCGGCCCTGTTCGGCGGCGATGCGGTCGACGAGTGCCTTCACCTGCCCCGGTTCGAGGTGGTCGGTGGGCACCGCGATGCCCTGGCCGCCCGCCTCGGTGACCAGGTCTGCGGTGTCCTCGATGGTCTCGGGGCGGCCGTACTCGGAGCGGCGTTCACGGGTGGTGCGGCCCGTGACGTACACGGTCGCGCCCGCCGCCCCGAGTTCCACGGCGATGCCCCGTCCGGCACCCCGGGTCGCCCCGGCCACCAGCGCGACCTTGCCCTTCAACTGCTCCGACATGTACGGCCTCCTGTTCAACGGCTCTTTGCTGTCGCTTCGAGCGTGACAGGTAAGCCGGACATCTTCTGTCGCCTTTTCGCGCAGGTCGCCCGGGTGGACCGTTCAGTGGCCGCGCGCGATCCATTCCTCCAGGTGCGGGGCCTCCGCGCCGATGGTGGTCGGGTCGCCGTGGCCGGTGAGGACCTTCGTCTCCGGCGGGAGGGTCAGCAGCCGGTCCCGGATCGAGTCGATGATCGTCGGGAAGTGGGAGAAGGAGCGGCCGGTGGCGCCCGGACCGCCCTGGAAGAGGGTGTCGCCGGTGAACACGGTCGCAAGGCCCGGGTCGTACAGGCAGACCGCGCCGGGCGCGTGACCGGGGGTGTGCAGCACGGTGAGGTCGGCGCCGGCGGCCTCGATCACCTGGCCGTCGACGAGCCAGGAGTCGGGGTCGCGGTCGGGGTGGGTCCGCTTCCACAGCGGCAGGTCGTCGGGGTGCAGCCAGATGGTGGCGCCGGTGCGCTCGGCGAGGGCGGGCGCGGCGTCGATGTGGTCGTTGTGGGCGTGGGTGCACACGATGGCGGTGAGGCGCCGGTCCCCCACCGCCTCGGCGATGGCGTCGGCGTCGTGGGCGGCGTCGATGACGATCGCCTCGTGGTCGTCGCCGACGATCCAGACGTTGTTGTCGACGTCCCAGGTGCCGCCGTCGAGGCTGAACTGCCCCGAGGTGACGAGTCGTTCGATGCGGGCGGCCATCACAGCACCACCACCGAACGCAGCACGTCGCCCTGGTGCATCCGCTCGAAGGCCTTCTCCACCTCGTCGAGCCGGACGGTCTCCGTGACGAACGCCGCCAGGTCCAGGCGTCCCTGGAGGTGGAGGTCGATCAGCATCGGGAAGTCGCGGGACGGCAGACAGTCGCCGTACCAGGAGGACTTGAGGGAGCCGCCGCGGCCGAAGACGTCGAGCAGCGGCAGTTCGATCTTCATGTCCGGGGTGGGGACGCCGACCAGGACGACCGTGCCGGCCAGGTCACGGGCGTAGAAGGCCTGCCGGTAGGTCTCGGGGCGGCCGACGGCCTCGATGACGACGTCGGCGCCGAAGCCGCCGGTGAGCTCGCGGATCGCCTCGACGGGGTCGGTCTCGCGGGAGTTGACGGTGTGGGTGGCGCCCATGGAGCGGGCGGTCCCGAGCTTGCGGTCGTCGATGTCGACGGCGATGATCCTCGCCGCCCCGGCCAGCCGGGACCCGGCGATCGCCGCGTCACCGACGCCGCCGCAGCCGATGACGGCGACGGAGTCGCCCCGGCCGACGTTCCCGGTGTTGATCGCGGCGCCGATGCCGGCCATCACTCCGCAGCCGAGCAGCCCGGCGACCTGTGCGGAGACGGCCGCGTCGACCTTGGTGCACTGTCCGGCGGCGACCAGGGTCTTCTCGGCGAAGGCGCCGATGCCCAGGGCCGGGGAGAGCTCGGTGCCGTCGGTCAGGGTCATCCTCTGCTTCGCGTTGTGGGTGTCGAAGCAGTACCAGGGGCGTCCGCGCAGACAGGCGCGGCACTTCCCGCACACCGCGCGCCAGTTGAGAATCACGAAGTCGCCGGGCCGGACGTCGGTGACGCCGTCGCCGACCGACTCGACCACGCCCGCGGCCTCGTGGCCGAGCAGGAACGGGAAGTCGTCGCTGATCCCGCCCTGCTTGTAGTGCAGATCGGTGTGGCACACCCCGCAGGCCTGGACCCGGACGACCGCCTCACCGGGGCCGGGATCGGGCACGACGATCGTCTCGATCCGCACCGGCTCGTCCTTGCCGGGTGCGATCACGCCGCGTACTTCCTGCGCCATGCTGCTGACTCCTTCGTCCGCCGTGTCCGTCTTCCCCGACCCTACGCGGGAATGATCGCTTCCGCCGCCCGCCGTGCGGCGGATGTGCCCCCGCGACGTAGCCTGGACCTCCGTCCGACGCCGAGGGGGGCGACGTGAGCATCGCAGCAGAGGAACCCGGTCCGCCCGCCTGGCGGCTGCTCCTCGGATACGTACGACCGCACCGGTGGGCCCTGCTGGGCGGTGCCGTGCTGTCCCTGATGACCGGGGCGACGGGGCTGATGCTGCCGCTGGTGGCCCGGGACCTGATCGACGACCTCTCGGACGACCGGGCGATCACCGGCGCGCTGCTGCTGATGTCGGCGCTGGTGGTCGCCAACGCCGTGCTGGGGGCGCTGGGTTCGTACGTGCTGCGGCGCACCGCCGAGTCGGTGGTGCTCGGGGCGCGGCGCTCGCTGTCGTCGTACCTGCTGCGGCTGAGGATCACCGCCGTCGACCGCACCGAGCCGGGCGATCTGATGGCCCGCGTCACCTCCGACACCACCCTGCTGCGCGAGGTGACCACGGACTCGCTGGTCGGCCTCGGCACGGGCGGGCTGACCCTGGTCGCGACCGTGGTGCTGATGGGTTTCGTGGACCCGGTGCTGCTGGGTGTCACGCTGGGGGTGATCGCGCTCGCGGGCACGGTGCTGGGGGTGATCGTGCCGCACATCAACCGGGCCTCCCGGCAGGCGCAGGACGCGGTCGGTGCGATGGGCGCCTCGCTGGAGCGGGTGCTCGGCGCGTTGCGCACGGTCAAGGCGTCCGGTGCCGAGCCGCGCGAGGAGCGCGCGCTGCACGAGGCCGCGCGGGAGTCGTGGCGGCAGAGCGTGCGCGCCGCCAAGTGGTCGGCCGCGGCGGGCAACACGGCCGGCCTCGCGATGCAGATCGCGTTCATCACGGTGCTGGCGGTGGGCGGCGCGCGGGTGGCGACCGACGCCATCGACATCGGGACGCTGGTGGCGTTCCTGCTGTTCGTGTTCTATCTGATGGCACCGATCCAGCAGGTCGTCGGCGCGCTCACGCAGTACCAGACGGGCAGTGCCGCCCTCGCCCGGATCCAGGAGGCGCTGCGGCTGCCCGCCGAACCGGCCGCCGGGCCCGCCCGGTTGCCCGACGCCGGCACGGCGCCCGCCGCGCTCGCCTTCGAGGACGTCCGTTTCCGGTACGCCGACGACCTGCCGTATGTCCACCACGGGGTGACGTTCGCCGTGCCCGCGCAGGGCATGACGGCGTTCGTCGGTCCGTCCGGCGCGGGCAAGACCACCGTCTTCTCCCTCATCGAGCGGTTCTACGACCCCGACTCCGGGGTGATCACGCTCGACGGCCGTGATCTGGCCGACTGGGAGCTGCCGCGGCTGCGGGCCGCGATCGGGTACGTCGAGCAGGACGCGCCGGTGCTGTCGGGTTCCCTGCGGGACAACCTGCTGCTGGGCAATCCCGAGGCGGACGACGGCACCCTGACGCGGGTGCTGAAGACGACCCGGCTCGACGGTCTGGTGTCCCGGCTGCCGGAGGGGCTCGACACCCTCGTCGGGCACCGCGGCACCAAGCTGTCCGGCGGGGAGCGCCAGCGGGTCGCCATAGCCCGCGCCCTGCTGCGCCGCCCCCGGCTGCTGCTGCTCGACGAGGCCACCTCGCAGCTCGACGCGGTGAACGAGGCGGCGCTGCGCGACACCGTCGCCGATGTGGCGCGCACGACGACGGTCCTGGTCGTCGCGCACCGGCTGTCCACGGTGACGGCGGCCGACCGGATCGTGGTGATGGACGCGGGCCGGGTACGGGCCGTCGGCACGCACCGGGAGCTGGTGGCCGCCGATCCGCTGTACGCGGAGCTGGCGGCCACGCAGTTCCTGGCGACGGCCGGGTGAGCGGCGCCGGGCGGCGCGGGGGCCGGGCTTGCCGTGCCCGGCGGGCCGGAGGACGCTCGTAGGAGGGGCCGTCCCGGCCCGCCGGAGGCCCGGACCGCGGCCCCGTGGAGGAGGTGGGTCGTCATGACGACCGCGTCACAACCCGTCTTCGGCACCGACACGCTCCGCCGGGGCGTCGAGGCGGACACGTCGGCGCCTCTGGTGTCGCTCTACGCCGACGACGCGGAACTGCGCATCGTGGACCGCAACACCCAGCCCAGCCACCCCAAGGTCCTGCACGGCCGGGACGAGATCGCCGCCATGCTCGACGACGTCTACAGCCGCGACATGACGCACTCCCTGGAGGCGTGCGTCGTCCAGGGTGATCACGCCGCCTACTGCGAGAGCTGTCAGTACCCGGACGGGGTGCGGGTGCTGTCGGAGTCGATGCTCACGCTGCGGGACGGGAAGATCACCGGGCAGGTGATGATCCAGGCCTGGGACGAGTAGGAACGCCGGTACGGAGGTGATCGGCGCAGCCAGGCGCTGTACCGCATGACGTCGCCCGCCCGCACACCGTACTCGGGCCGGTCGGTGGTGAACGTCTGCTTCAGGCCGGGGACGGAGCCCGTGGGCGGGTCCGGGAACAGCATGCGGCGGACGCCGGGGCGGCCGTCGTACGCGCAGGACCGGCCTGTCCGGTACCCCTCCCGCCGGCAGCGTCCGCCGACGGCCGGGCGAGCGCGGCAAACTCGCGGGCGCCAGGCGGCCAGCGGCCGGTAACCGCGCGGTGACGTCGAGGAGTCCGGGGCCGTCCGGATCCCGCCGCGCGCCACCTCGGTGAGGTGGGCGCGCGGCCGGCCGGTGCCGTGCGGCCTCCGGGCCGCGGCGGGACGCGCCGTCCGGCGCTCCGGTCGTCCGGTGATCGGCCGAGCCGGTGTTCCACGCGGTGACCGAGGGGGCCGTCGCCGAAGCGAGGTCCTCCCCCACCGGACACCGGCGGCACCTAATTTTGTCGTGTACGCGCCCTTGTCGCGGACGGCTCCCTTCCTTACTTTTCAGTAAGTTGCTTTTCAGGGCACGTGATCCCGGATTGTGGGGGGAGCCGTCATGCCGGTCCGCAGAACCAGGCACCTGTGCGCCATCGCCGCCGCGCTCGTCCTCACCGTCACGGCGCCCACCGCCGCGGCCGCCGACACCTCCCCCACCCTGCGGGAGGTGCTGTTCGTCGGCAACAACTGGGACGGCACCGCCGATGTCATCGAGTCCACCGGTGACTTCGCACGGATCGGCCGGATCGACGTCGTCCCGGACAAGGCCGAGCGGATGGCCGAGATCAACGCCGACCCGATCCGCTGGATCTACTTCATGGCGATCCGCAGCGGCGTCGGCGAGGGCCACGACCAGTTGGTCGACGACATGTACTCCACCCCGGACGGCACCTCGGTGGTGGTCTCCCGGCCGAGCTTCGCCGACGTGGTCTCCCTCGACCTCGCCACCGGGCGGATCAACTGGCGCTTCCCGGTCTCGGGTTACCGCTCCGACCACATGGCGGTCTCCCCCGACGGCAAGCGCGTCGCCGTCTCGGCCTCGACCTCCAACACGGTGCACGTCCTGGACATCGCGACCGGTGACGAACTCGGCTCGTTCAAGACCGGCGACAAGCCGCACGAGAACGTCTTCAGCGAGGACGGCAAGCGCATCTGGAACATGTCCATCGGCGAGGTGAACACCGCGCTCGACGCGACCTGGCTGGACTGGACGAAGGGCGACCGCCGCATCACGGTCGTCGACGCGACCACCTTCAAGCAGGTGAAGGTGATCGACATGCGGGAACGGCTCGACGCCATCGGTCTGAAGGACCACTCGGACGCGGTGCGCCCGGCCGCGTTCTCCCCGGACGAGTCGAAGCTGTACTTCCAGGTGTCGTTCTTCAACGGCTTCTTCGAGTACGACGTCGCCACCGACCGCATCACCCGCACCAAGACCCTGCCGAAGAACCCGGCCACCAGCGATGACCGCACCACCTGGGTCAACGACTCGCGCCACCACGGCATCACCATGAAGCCCGACGGCACCAAGCTGTGCGTGGCGGGCACCATGGACGACTACGCGACCGTCGTCGACCGCGCGACCCTCCGGCAAGGTCCGCTCGTCACCGCGTCCAAGCCGTACTGGGCGACCGTCAGCGGTGACGGCAGGTCCTGCGTGGTCTCCGAGAGCGGCGCCGACCGGGTCACCGCCATCGACTTCTCGACCGGCGAGAAGACCGTGTCCGTACCCGTCGGCGACCACCCGCAGCGGGTTCGCCTCGGCCATGTGGAGGCCGGCTGGTCCGGCGCGGACGGCGGACGGTAGGGCCCGTCCGCCCGTCCATCTGGGGCCGGGGCGGTCCGTCCGGCCCCTCCGGCCCCCCTGGCTCACCCGACTCACTTGTTCCTCACCGGTCACGACGGGACGACGACCTGTTAATCGGGAGGAAAAACCGGACATCGGGTGTGTGAGTCCCGCGGGAGGGGGTAGTCGCCCGGTACCACCTCCGGTCGTGGGAAGGAGGTCCGTGAGAGCGCACCTACTCGCAATGCCCGGGCCGCTTCCACCGACACGAAGCGGCCCGGCCCGTCAGCGCGGGGGCAGCCGGTGGAGTTCCACCTCCGTGAGCCGGCCTCCGGTGACCGTGGCGGTCATATAAGTGCAGTGGGGCTGTCGGCGGCGGTCCGTCGGCGACCCCGGGTTGAGCAGACGGAGTCCCGTGGGAGCGGTGGTGTCCCACGGGATGTGGCTGTGTCCGAACACCAGCACGTCAACCCCGGGGAAGCGCGCGGCGCACCGGTTCTCCCGCCCCCGCGCCGGACCCGTCTCGTGGACCACGCCGAAGCGCAGCCCGCCGAGTTCCGCGTACGCGATCTCCGGCAGCCGGGCCCGTAACTCGGGCCCGTCGTTGTTGCCGTACACGCCGATCAGCCGCCGGCTGCGGCTCTCCAGGAGATCGAGGGTGGCGGTGTCGACCCAGTCCCCCGCGTGGAACACGACGTCCACGCGGGGGAGTTCGTCCAGCAGCGGCACGGGCAGCCGCTTGGCGCGCTTCGGCAGATGGGTGTCGGAGGTCAGGAGCAGTCGCACGCACGGCAGAGTAGGCGGCGTCGTGCCCCCGGTGGGACGCCACGCCTCGAGTGACCCGGCGAGCACGCCGGTCGGCGGATGCGAAAGGGCCGTCACGGCGGCCTCCCGGCGGCGGGGCGGAGCCGGAAACGCGGCGGCCGTGGCACTACGATCGGGCAACGCGCGCCAAGCCCGCACGTTCGACGGCGAGAGACCCGAAGGGCCCAGATCCAGATGCCGGTCAAGGTCAGCGTCATCGTTCCCGTGTACAACCCGGGGATCTACCTCGAGGACTGCGTCTCCTCGCTGCGTCGGCAGTCGCTGCCGCCCGACGAGTACGAGGCGATCTTCGTCGACGACGGCTCGACCGACGGGACACCGGCCCGGCTCGACCGGCTCGCCGCCGAGGACCCCCGGATGCGGGTGATCCACCAGGAGAACTCCGGCTGGTCGGGCAAGCCCCGCAATGTGGGGATCGACGCCGCACGGGGCGAGTTCGTGATGTTCGTCGACAACGACGACTACCTCGGCGACGAGGCACTGGAGCGGATGTACGCGTACGGCACGGCCCACGGCGCCGATGTCGTCGTGGGGAAGATGGCCGGCAGGAACCGCGGGGTGCCGGTGGAGCTGTTCCGCCGCAACCGTCCGCGGGCGACGGTCGAGGACGCCCCGCTGATCGACAGTCTCACCCCGCACAAGATGTTCCGCCGGGAGTTCCTCGACCGTACCGGGCTGCGGTTCCCGGAGGGGCGGCGGCGCCTGGAGGACCACGTCTTCGTCACCGAGGCGTATCTGCGCGCGGACAACGTGTCCGTGCTCAGCGACTACGTCTGCTACTACCACATCAGACGCGACGACGCCTCCAACGCCGGCTTCCAGCGCTTCGACCCCGCGGGGTACTTCGGCAATCTGCGGGAGGCGCTCGACGTCGTCGAGCGGTACACCGAGCCGGGCCCGGTACGGGACCGGCTGTTCCGCCGCTGGCTGCGGGTGGAGATGGTGGAACGGCTGCGGGGCCGGCGGCTGCTGGGGCTGCCGGACGACTACCGCAGGGAGCTGTTCGCGGAGATCCACAAGGTCGTCGTCGAACGGTTCGGCCCGGGTGTCCCGGCCGGGTTGCAGCCGACGCAGCAGGTCGTCGCCGCGCTGGCCGAGGCCGACCGGTACGACGACGTGGTGGCCTTCGCCGCATGGGAGGCCGGGATCGCGCCGACGGCGACGCCCGTGGGCGTGGAGTGGCACGACGGCTCGCTGCACATCGGTTTCACCGCCGAGTACACCTCCGCCCGCGAGCCGATGACCTTCCCCGCGGACGCCGCCCGCACCCCGCCGGCCGGCCCCCCGGAGAACGTGGAGGAAGCAGTGGCGTGGGTCGGCGCCCGGACCGCGGCCCGGTTCGGACAGGCCACCGCGGACCTGCTGCTGCGTGAACGGTCCAGCTCCGCCCAGTACTTCCAGCCCGTGGAGGTCACCCGGGAGACGGTTCCCGTCGACGGCGGCGAGCGGGTGCGGCTGGTGCTGCGGGCGACCGCGACCGTCGACCCCGCGAAGCTGCCGGGCGACGGGGTCTGGGACGCCGTCGTACGGGTGAGGCTCGGCGGCTGGACCAAGGAGTGCCGGCTCGGCCCCGCCCCGCGCGCCACGCGCCCCGAGCCGTGCGCGGCTGTGACCGGCCGGCGCGCGGTCCTGCCGTACTGGACCGAGCCGCACGGGCATCTCTCGCTGGACACGGGCGCCAAGGGCAGGCGGCTCGGCCTGGTCGGTGTGCGGCGGCCGGACGTCACCGTCTCCGGGACCCGGCTGAGCGCCCGGATCCCGCTGCACGCGGCCGGAGGCGTCCGGGTGGAGCTCAGGTTCACCGCTTCCGGCAGGACGCTGCACGCGTCCGGCACGCTCACCGGTGAGGCGGACGGGCCGGGCTCCCTGCTGGAAGCCACGCTGCCCGTCCGGCTCCCCCGGGGAATCTGGCGGGTCGCCCTGACCCCGGACCCCGATGCCGCACAACCCGCCTGGAGCGAACTGCCGTTCGCGCTGCGCGCCACCGGCGACCGGACGTCGGCGGTGTCCGTACCGCGCTCCGGGACGGTGCGGAGACTGGCGCGCGGGGTGCGGCGCGTGCTCGGCACCGCCCGTACGAAGGCGGCTTCCGTGATCAGCGGACGGCGGTGACGGAGCGCGGGCCCCGCCGCGGGGCCCGCCCCCGTGCCGCTGACGCGCCCCGGAGTCAGGACTTGGCGTAACGCTGCTTCAGAGCGCTGCGCTTGTTGGAGCCCTCGGCGTTCTTGCCCTTCTCGATGATCACCAGGTTGTGGTAGAAGTGCACGCCGACCACGTTGCGGTCCGTGTAGGTCGGCTCGTAGCTCTCGTCCACGAACTCCTCATAGTTCAGCCCGTCCGTCAGACGCTTCAGCAACCCCATGCTGGTGTCCTTCGCGTCGAGGTCCTCGCTGCCCATCCATTCGGGCCAGTACGACGACTGGGTGTCCTCGACGGCGTAGATGCCACCGTCCTTGAGCAGGGGGAAGAGCGTCTCGAACGTCGTGATCACGTGCGGGCTGCGGTGGCTGCCGTCGTCGATGATGACGTCGATCTCGCCGATCTTCTCGGCGATGGCGTTCAGGGAGTCGGGGTCGGACTGGTCACCGATGAAGGTCGTGATGCGGTCCTCGTCGACAAAAGACTTGTCCTGGATGTCCATTCCGAAGATCTGCGCGTTGGGGAAGAACGCCTTCCACATACGCAGTGATGCCCCGCCCTGGCCGGCCCGGTTGTATCCGCCGATCCCGATTTCCAGAAGGTTGAACTTCTTGTTCTTCAGGTGCTGGAGATGGCGCTGGTAGTGCCGCGTGTAACGGTGCGTCCCCCATTTGTCCGTCTTGAAGTGCACGGCCAGTTTGCTGAGGTCGTGGGAGATCGCGTCCAGCCCGGTCGGCTTGACCGGCGCGGCCGGCTTGCCCGTGATCTGCCGCTTCAACTGGCGCAGGACCCGCACGTTCCTCTCGCCCAACGCGGACTTCACCATTGGCCTGATCGACATCGCGAGACGTTCCTTTCACTGGGACAGCTCTTTGCGGAGGGGGCGAGCGCTGCGGGCCGCGGGAGGGCCGCAGCGGTGGCGGGCCGTATGCGCCGGGCGTCGAGGGGGTCGACGGTGGGGCGGCGGGATGCGGAACCGATCATCGTCCGCACGAAGTCAGTGCCGTGGAGCCCGTGGAGCCAAGGGGGACGCACCACCGCGCCCGCACCGGGCGGTTCCCGCGGCACGGCCCGCCCGCCGGCGGTTCCGAAGCGGCCGCGGGCGGTGCGCGGGCCGGCGGGCCGGCTCTGGGTGCGGTGACGGGTGAGCGCGTCCGGCACGGTGCCCCTCGGCACGCCGGACGCGAGCGGTGTACGGGCGCGGCGGCCGGCCTCCAGCGGGGCGACGGCGCCGGTGGTGTCCTTCCGGTGGCCCTGGACGGCCGTGCGGCGCGCGCCGGCGCGGGGGCCGGCCGGAGGCCGGACGGCGGGGGCGGTCAGCGCCGCGCGGGCCGGTCGCGGAGGATTTCCCCGGGGAACGCGCGTGGCCCGCGGACAGGATTCCGATCCGCCGCCGACCGTGTCCTCGGTCTCCGCGGCCGTGTCACCGGCGACGGTCCCGGCATCGGTGGTGCCCGCGTCCGCCGGGCACTCCGGCTCGTGGAAGAGCACGGGCCCGTCGGCCACGGGCACTAATCGTCCGGTCGGGGTGGAGGTGATCGGCCCCGGCCGGATTCCGGCACCGCCGGACAGCACGAGAGCCTTCATCCGGCTCACCATAGCCGCGTTCCGGCGGATGGAACATCACTTGCTTCACTCGTGTGTCATGAAATCCCGCGAAAGGGCCGATCGGCCACCTGGACGCGGGCTAATCATCGCCCCTGACGATATTTCCCTCCGCACTCGCGTTCGGGGTGGTGGAGGTGGTACCGCGGTCCACGGCGGGGAGGCAGGTCCGCAGCGGGTCCTTGCCGCGCAGCCGCCGGGCTCGCGCCCAGCCGGTCTCCGCCCGGCGGGGTCGGGGCTGGTCAGTGGTCTCCGAGGTCACGACTCATCATCTTCCTTCTGTCCGCTGCCCTCCGGGTCCCCGGCGCCGCGCCGGACAAACCCCCGTCCGCCGCACAGGCTTCCGCCTCCTCAACACTCCGGCGCGGACAGGGAGTTCCCGTCCGGGCCGGCGTCCTCGTCAGCGGTTGGGCCGGGCCGCGCTGATGTCGCCCAGGGCGGACTCCGGGTCGCGCTCCATGGCGGTGTCGCCCAGCGAGACGACGCCGACGGGGCGTCCGTCCTCGACGACCGGGACACGGCGCACGGCGTGTTCGCGCATCAGCCGCACCGCGTGGTCCAGGTCGTCGTCCGGTGCCACGGTCACCGGGTCGTCGCTGCACGCGCCGGCCACGGTGATGTCCTCGGGATCGCCGCCCCGGGAGACCGACCGCACCACCAGGTCGCGGTCGGTGACCAGTCCGCGCAGCCGGTCGCCGTCGGTCACCAGGACGGACCCGAGGTCGCGGTCGCGCATGATGCGGGCGACCTCCGCGACGGAGGTCTGCGGCCCGACGGTCACCGGCGCACCGGTCATGATGTCGCGCACGTGCTGTGCCATGACGTGTCCTCTCTCCTGTCCCTCGGTGACGTCCCGGGTACCCGGCGGGGCGGTACGGTCACCGGGCGCGGGCGTTCCCGGCCGGCGGACCCGGCGGCCGTCAGGGCCGCAGCAGGAACTCCGCCCACACCTGCTTGCCCCCGCTGACCGGAAGGGTCCCCCAGCCGGCCGACACGGCCTCGACGAGGAGGATGCCGCGGCCTCCGGTGGCCTCCCAGCCGATGCTGGTGGGCTTCACGGGGGTGCGGGGCGAGGCGTCGGCGACCGCGAGGCGCAGCCGGTCGTTGACCAGGGAGATGTCGAGGCGGACCGGTCCTTCGGTGTGCACCAGGGCGTTGGTGACCAGTTCGGAGACGACGAGCAGGGCGCCGTCGACGTCCGCGGTCACTCCCCAGGAGCGCAGGGTGCGCCGGGTGAAGCGGCGGGCGTGCCCGACCGCCTGGGGCACCCGCCACACCGTCCAGGTCTCCCGCAGCGGACGGGAGGCCATGCCGTCGTAGCGCATCAGCAGCAGGGCGACGTCGTCGCTGCGCGGGGCCTTGCCGAGCAGGGCGTCCGCGACGAGCCCGAGGTGGGCGGGGTCGGCGGCGGACAGCTGCCGGGCGAAGCCGTTCATGCCCTCGTCGATGTCGGAGTCCGGGGACTCGACCAGACCGTCCGTGGTGAGCGCGACCAACGTGCCGGGCTGCAGTCTGAGCGGACTCATGGGGAAATCGCTCTGCCGCACCACGCCCAGCGGCGGTCCGCCCTCGGCCTCCGCGATCTCGGTGCGGCCGTCCGGGTGACGCAGCACCGGCGGCAGATGTCCGGCGCGGACGCACCAGGCGAAGCCCTCCTCCATGTCGACGTCGACATAGCAGCAGGTGGCGAAGAGGTCGGTCTCCATGTCCATGAGGAGCCGGTTGGCGTGGGAGACCACCACGTCCGGGGGGTGTCCCTCGACGGCGTAGGCGCGCAGCGCGGTGCGCATCTGGCCCATGAGGGTGGCGGCGCCTGCGCTGTGACCCTGGACGTCGCCGATGACGAGGGCGACGTGATTGTCCGGCAGCGGGATCACGTCGTACCAGTCGCCGCCGAGCTCCAGGCCGGCGGTGCTGGGCAGATAGCGGGCGACGGCGACCGCGCCGGGCAGCCGGGGCAGGCGGCGCGGCAGCAGCTGGCGCTGGAGCATGCCGACCAGTTCGTGCTCGGCGTCGAAGGCGCGGGCCCGCATCAGGGCCTGTCCGGCGAGGCCGGCGGCGGCGGTGAGCAGGGCGCGTTCGTCGGGGCCGAAGTCGTGCGGGGTGTCCCAGCCGATCAGGCAGGCGCCGGCTATCCGGTTCCCGGCGGGCAGCGGCAGCATGGCCAGGCCACCGGGGCCCACCTCGGCGAGGGCGGTCTCCAGCGGGGAGCCGGCCGGCCAGATCCGGGCGCGTCCCTCGCGCAGGGCGGCGGCGAGGGTGGGCATGGTGCGCACGGGCGCGTCGGGCCACTCGGTGCGCCACTCCGCGCGCCACAGATCCGGCCACGCCTCCGGTTCCGGCGGGTCGAGGACGGTGACGACGAGCCGTTCGCTCTCCAGCTCGGCGAGCGCGATGCGGTCGGCCCGCAGCGGCCGGCGCAGCGCGGCGACCACGGCCCTGCCGACGTCGCGGACGGTGACCGCGGTGGCGAGCGCGGCGGCGAGACGCTGGATCCGGGCCACGTCCGTGATGTCGGAGCGCAGTGTGGAGGCGTCGGCAACGGAGCCCACCAGCCGGGCGGGGCGTCCCTCCTCGCCGTGCACCAGCCGGCCGCGCAGCCGCAGCCACTTGGGCGGGCCGGCGGGCTGGAGCACCCGGAACTCCAGTTCGCGGTCGCCGATCGTCATGTGGTCGGCCTCGACGACGGACATCAGTGAGGGCAGGTCCTCCGGCACCGTCAGGCCCAGCAGGGTCTCCACCCGCCCGTCGAAGTCGTCCGGGTCGAGGCCGAACAGCTCCAGGATGTCCTCGCCGACCCGGACCCGCCCGGTGTCCATGGCGAGGCTGAAGCCGCCGGGCCGCAGGTCGGCGCCCTCGGCGGTGGCGGCCGGCGCGGGGAGGGCGAGGGCGTCGGCGACGAGGCCGAGGCAGCGGCGGTCGTCGGCGTCGAAGCCGTCGGCGCGCTCGCTGACCGCGAGCAGGCAGCCGCCGCCGTCGTCCCGCAGGGGCAGCGCCGCCAGGAAGAAGTCACGGCTGGGCACGCGTCGTGACTGCGCCTGCGCGGCGAGGTCGTCCGGGCCCAGCCACACCGGCCGCCCGCGGTGGGCCTCGGCCACCGGGGTGTGCCCGGCGACGGGGTAACTGTCCCGCACCCCGCACAGGGTCCGCGGCACCCCGGCGGACTCCGCCAGGTACAGCAGCTCTCCGTCCGCCCCGGCCGTGTACACGGCGGCGAACGCGGCACCGGCGAAGACGAGGGCCTGCTCCAGGATCCTGCGCACCCGGTCGGACGACTCGGGGTCGGCCGCGATCGCCGTCAGGGCACCTTCCGCACGCAGCGTTCTCGTGCTGCGTCCCGCAGCGCCCTCACCGACCACGTTGGCCATTACAGCGCTTATGGGACACCCGCGCAGCCCCTGTGCGCGTTCGGCGGCCCCCGGCGTGCGCGGGGCGCGGAACACCCCGGGCGGTCCTACGGGCCGGGATCCGGGGTATACGGGGGGTGCGTGACCCCGTGCTCTCCCCGTCGCTCGTCGTGCGCGACGGCCCGGCAGGGGGGAGATTGGGTCCCGGGGCCGGTGGCGCGGCCGTGCGAGGAGGTGGTCGGCGTGTCCGAGGGGCAGTCGTCCGCGCGGGCGCCGGTCGGCCGTCCGCTGCTGTCCCTGACGCTGGCCTCGATGATGGACGAGGTGCACGCCCACTCCGGGGCCGTGTACCTGCTCTCGCCGGACCATCCGGTGCTGGAGATGGCGGTGATGGCGGGGCTGCCCCGTGCCTTCGCGGCCCCGTGGGAACGGGTGGGGCTGAGCGCGCCGATCCCGGTCTCCGACGCGGTGCGCGAACGGCGGCTGGTGTGGGTGGGCGGCGAGGAGGAGATGGCCCGCCGCTATCCCCGGATCGCCGTGGTGCTGCCGTATCCCTTCTCGCTGGCCGCGCTGCCGGTGGCGACGGGGACGAAGGCGTACGGCGCGGTCTTCGTGACCTGGCCCGGCACGCATCCGCAGGAGCTGTCCGACTGGGAGCGTGATCATCTGACCGCCGCCTGCGACCGGCTCGCGGCGCGGCTGGAGCGGGCCGCCGAGCAGAGCCTGCCGCTGGCACCGGAACCGGATCTGCTGGCGGCGCCGCTGGTGGGCGGCATGGCCGGCACGCTCGGCACGGTGGAGGCGGCACGGATGGTGTCCCGGCTGCCGTACGGCCTGTGCTCGCTCGATCCGCACGGGCGGGTCGGCTTCGCCAACGCCGCCGCCGCGGAGCTGCTGGGCGTTCCGGCGAACCGGCTCCTCGGTGCCCGGATGTGGGCGACGGTGCCGTGGCTGAACGATCCCGTGTACGAGGACCGGTACCGGGCCGCGCTGTTCAGCCAGCAGGTCACCTCGTTCGTCGCGCTGCGCCCCCCGGACGAGTGGCTGTCGTTCCGGCTGTATCCGAGCACCACCGGACTCAGTGTGCGGATCAGCCGGGCACGCGCGGTGACGGAGATGAACCGCGCGGCACCGCGGTCCGGGCAGGAGCAGCCGCGGCTGGTCACCATCACCCAGGTGCTGAGCCTGGCGGGTGCGCTGACCGAGACGGTCGGGGTGGAGGACGTGGTGCGGCTGGTGGCGGCCGAGATCGTCCCGGCGGTGGGCGGCCAGGGACTGGTGATCCTCGGGTCCCGGGCGGGCCGGCTGCGCGTGCTGGGGCACCAGGGGTACGCGGACGCCCGGGTGGTGGAGCGGTTCGACGGGATGCCGCTGTCGGAGCCGACTCCCGGCAGCCAGGTGCTGCGGTCCGGTGTGCCCGCCTTCTTCGAAAGCCGGGAGGAGATCGAGCGCCTGTATCCGGCGCTGCTGGTGAATCCGTCCGAGTTCGCGGCGTGGGCGTATCTGCCGCTGATCGCCTCGGGGCGCCCGGTGGGGACGTGCGTGCTGTCGTACGCGGCGCCGCACCACTTCACGACGGAGGAGCGGGCGGTGCTGACCAATCTGGCGGGACTGATCGCCCAGGCGCTGGAACGGGCCCTGCTCTACGACGCCAAGCACCGGCTCGCGCACGGGCTCCAGGAGGCGCTGCTGCCGCACACGCTGCCGTCGCTGGCGGGCATCGAGGCGGCGGCCCGCTATCTGCCGGCCACCCAGGGCATGGAGATCGGGGGCGACTTCTACGATCTGGTGCCGACGCGGGGGATGGCGGCGGCGGTGATCGGGGACGTACAGGGCCACAACGTGACGGCGGCCGGGCTGATGGGACAGGTCCGTACGGCGGTGCGCGCGTACACGGCCGTCGGGCAGGCGCCCGAGGAGGTGATGCGCAGCACCAACCGGCTGCTGCTGGACCTGGGTTCGGAGCTGTTCGCCAGCTGTCTGTACCTGCGGATCGATCCCGCGCGCGGGCGGGCCGTGATGTCCCGCGCGGGCCATCCGCCACCGCTGCTGCGCAGACCGGACGGGCGGGTGCGGGTGCTGGACCTGGCCGGGGGCCCGCTGCTGGGCATCGACGACTCGGCGGCGTACCCGTCGACCGAGGTCGCCCTCTCCCCCGGTTCCCTGCTCGTCCTCTACACGGACGGTCTGGTGGAATCCCCCGGCACCGACTTCGAGGACGCCGTCGCCGACCTGTGCCGCCGTCTCACCGACCTCGGCGACCTGCCCCTGGACGATCTCGCCGACGCCCTGGTCCAGCACGGCGCGGACGCGGAGAACCGGCTGGACGACATCGCCCTGCTCCTCCTACGAGCCCTGCCGGACGACTGACCCGGCCTGACCACTTCCGGGGCGCGGGGAACTGCGCGAAGGGGGTCTGGGGGCGGAGCCCCCAGGGACGGGACGGGAAGGGGCGGCGGGGGCGAGAAAGGACTCGGGAGCCCAGGACGACACGGGCCGCGGAATCACGGGGGACGCCCCGACGGCGTGACAGACCCCGGCCCCGGCCCCGCCACAGGAGTGACGGAACCGGGGCCGGGCCCGGGGCGAGGACGCGTCAGTGGGTCCCGGTCAGGCCGGAGTCCTCCTGAGCACCCTGCTCCGCGGCGCCCGCGCCGGCCCCGTCGCCGGCCTGGTCTCCCGCTCCGACCTCTTCGCCACCGGCACCCACGCCGTCACCGGCCCCCGCGTCGCCGAGGGTCGCACCGACCGCCGCCAGAGCCGTGGTGACCGGCTGGAAGAACGTCTCGCCGCCCGAGGTGCAGTCACCGCTGCCGCCCGAGGTCAGGCCGACGGCGAGGCCGTCCCGGGTGAACATCGAGCCGCCGCTGTCCCCGGGCTCGGCGCAGACGTTCGTCTGGATGAGCCCGGTGACCGTGCCCTCCGGATAGTTCACGGTGGCGTTCAGGCCGAGCACCTGGCCGTCGGCGAGCCCGGTGGTGCTGCCCATCCGGAACACCTCCTGGCCGACGGTGGCCTCCGCGGCCCCGGATATGGGGAGGGTCTGGTCACCGAGGTTCACCTCGCTCGGCGCGACGGTCGCGGGGTCGTCGTACCGGACGAGCGCGAAGTCGCCCTCGCCGGGGAAGACCGCCTGGTCGACCGTGGCGATCGGCTGCCCGCCCTGCGCGTCGGACCACTGCTCGGCCGCGACACCGCAGTGACCGGCCGTCAGGAACGCCGGGGAGCCGTCACCCGCGGTGACGTTGAAGCCGAGCGAGCAGCGCGCCCCGCCCGAGAAGATGGCGTCGCCGCCGGAGGCGAAGGTCCTGAACGTGCCCGCGGACTTCTTGATGGTCGCCATGCCGGAGCCGAGGCTCTCGACGGTGGACTCCAGCCTGTTCCACTTGTCGCCGGTCACCGTGCTGTCCGCGGTGACCAGGATCTTGTTGGTGCGCGGGTCGACGGCCCAGGAGGTGCCCGGGATGGCCGCCTCCGACTTCAGCGTCCGTGCCCCGGCCTCCAGTTCGGTCATGCTGTTGTCGACCTCGCGGACGGCCGCGCCCGCCTTCTTCGCCTGCACGATCACGTTGTTGTCGTCGCCCGGTACGACGTTGACGACGAGCTGCTTGCTGTCGCCGTCGTAGTAGGAGCCGGCGAACGCGTCGCCGAGGAGCCCGGCGAGCCGCGAGGCGAGATCCGAGGCATCGCCCGCCTTCAGGGTCTTCGGCGCCGCCGCGGCGCCGTCCGACCCGCCGTCCTGGGACGCGTTCGCGTTCGGGAGCAGGAACGCGGCGGCGCCGAGCGCCACCGCACCGCCCACCGCCATCACGGCCTTGCGCTTCGGAATTCGCTTGTGACTCAAACTTCTCGACCTCCTGGGGGGGGACCGGAGTCGTGCCGGTGTTCGGCAACTGGGGGGCGCCCGGACGGCTGTTGGTACGCACGGGCCGCGAGGGGCGTTCAATCCCGCCCTGACGGTCACGCTCGGCGACCGGCCATGAGCGGTCGGTCGCCGCCACGTAGCGGAATCCCGGCTTCAGCGAATCTGCACATCGAATGCCCAACCCGGTCACCGGAGCCGGGATTCGTCCACAGGCCGGCGGACCGGGCCACACCTTTGGGGCCGGTGTGCCGGATTCCGGCCACCGGGGCGCAAGTGGCCGGACGGGTCGATGCGGTGGGGCATGTGAAGAAGTCGCCGCCGAGCCGTGCCCGCGTCTGCACGCCTGCACCCCTGTGGAGCACGAATTGCCTGGTGAGACGTTTGATTGAGTGGAAGGCCGCGCTCGCCGCGTGCTTTGATCCATCGCACCGCAAGGCCGCTTCGGGCTCCCGGCGACGGGCGTCCGGCGCCCGCGGTCGCGGCCTTCGTCCCTCACCGGCAGAGGGCCGCTCCCCCCTTGTGAAATATCCATACGAAGGGAAGTTCCATCATGAACTCCACCCCCCAGGTCGAGACCGCCGAGATCTCCGACGCCGACCTCGACAACGTCTCCGGCGGCCTGTCCGTGAACGCCGTGAACACCCTCACGGGCGCGGTGGACGGCATCGCCCCGGTCTCCGGCCTGGTCGACACGGTCGTCGGCACCGTCGAGGGTGTCACCGGCCTGAACACCGCCCCGGTCACGAACCTGGTCGCCGGTCTCTGACCGCGCCTTGGTGCCGCCGAGTCCCGGAGCCGCCCGCCGGCCCCGGGACTTCGCGGTGCCCCCACGGTCCACACGTCACGTCGCACAGTTCACCCAGGTGAGGGAAGACCCGTGCAGTTCCGCCAACAGGCCCTCGCCAGGCTCCAGTCACCGGAGGAGCTCGACCTGCCGGTGCGCTTCGCGCGCCCGCAGGGCTGGCTGGTGCTGTCCGTGACCGTGGTCGCGATGGCGGCCGCCTCGGTGTGGGCACTGACCGGCTCGGTGTCCTCCACGGTCGGCGCGCCCGCCGTCCTCACCTACGGGCAGGGCAGTTACGTCCTGCAGAGCCCCGTCGCCGGCCAGGTCACCGCCGTCCTCGCGAAGGAGGGCGAGCGGCTGCCCGCCGGCTCCCCCGTCCTGAAGGTCCGTACCGAGCGGGGCGACGAAATCGTCCGCACCCTCGACGCGGGCCGGATCACCGCGCTCGCCGCCGGCAGCGGGCAGATCATCTCCACCGGTGCGAACGTCGCCGCCGTGGAGAAGGTCGCCCGCGCGAAGACCCCGCTGCGGGCGACGGTGTACGTCCCCGCCGAGAGCGCCGCCGGCATCCCCGCGCACGCCCCCGTCGACCTGACGGTGCAGTCGGTGCCGAGCCAGGAGTACGGCGTGCTGCGCGGCGAGGTGACGTCGGTGGGCCGCTCGGCGCAGTCCGCCCGGCAGATCGCCGCGTTCCTCGGGGACGCCCAGCTCGGCGAGCAGTTCACGAAGGAGGGCAGGCCGGTGGCCGTCACCGTCGAGCTGGAGAGGTCGTCCGGCACGGAAAGCGGCTACGCGTGGTCGTCGGCGGACGGTCCGCCGTTCGAGCTGACCTCGATGACCCTGGCCACGGGTTCGATCCGGCTGGCCGACCGGCGTCCCGTCGACTGGCTGCTCCCATGACCACCGACCGGGAGACGCGCGGTGGACGCCGTGCCGCCCCGCCAAAACGCAAGGTGCCCAGGTCCCGGGCGAAGACGGTCCGTACGCCCACCGTGCTCCAGATGGAGGCCGTGGAGTGCGGTGCCGCCTCGCTCGCGATGGTGCTCGGTCACTACGGCCGCCATGTCCCGCTGGAGGAGCTGCGCATCGCCTGCGGCGTCTCGCGGGACGGATCGCGCGCCAGCAACCTGCTGAAGGCGGCCAGGAGTTACGGGCTGACCGCCAAGGGCATGCAGATGGACCTGGCCGCCCTCGCCGAGGTGACGGCACCGGCCGTCCTGTTCTGGGAGTTCAACCACTACGTCGTCTACGACGGCATGGGCCGCCGCTTCGGCCGCCGCGGGGTCTACATCAACGACCCCGGCAAGGGACGGCGGTTCGTCCCGCTGGAGGAGTTCGACGGCAGTTTCACCGGTGTCGTGCTGGTGATGGAGCCCGGCGAGGACTTCACCCGGGGCGGCCGCAGGCCGGGCGTGCTCGGCGCGATGCCCGCCCGGCTGCGCGGCACGGCGGGCACCATGCCCGCCGTGGTGCTGTCGAGCCTGCTGCTGGTGGCGGTCGGCGCGGCGGTACCGGGGCTCAGCCGTACCTTCATCGACGAGTTCCTGATCGGCGGCCGCACCTCCATGCTGGGTGTGCTGTTCGCGTCGATGGGCGTGTGCGTGCTGCTCACGCTGGTGCTGACCTGGCTGCAGCAGGGCAATCTGCTGCGCGGCCGGCTGATCTCCTCCACCCTGTCCAGCGCCCGCTTCCTGCGCCATCTGCTGCGGCTGCCGGTGACGTTCTTCGCCCAGCGCAGCCCGGCCGACCTGGTGCAGCGGCTGCAGTCCAACGACGCGGTGGCCGAGACGCTGGCCCGTGATCTGTCGGCGGCGGGCGTGGACGCGGTGGTGGTCGTGCTGTACGCGGTGCTGCTGTACACGTACGACCCGCAACTCACGTTCGTGGGCATCGGGGTGGCGCTGCTGAACATCGTGGCGATGCGGATCGTGATCCGGCTGCGCGCGACCCGTACGGCGAAGCTCCGCGCGGACAGCGCGCGGCTCACCAATACGGCGTACACCGGTCTGCAGTTGATCGAGACGCTGAAGGCGACCGGCGGGGAGGACGGCTACTTCCGCAAGTGGGCCGGGCAGCACGCCAGCACGCTGGAGGAGCAGCAGCGGCTCGGGGTGCCGAGCGCCTGGCTCGGCGTCGTCGCGCCGACGCTCGCCACCCTCAACAGCGCGCTGATCCTGTGGATCGGCGGCATGCGGGCGGTCGAGGGGCACATCTCGGTCGGTCTGCTGGTCGCCTTCCAGGCACTGGTCGCCCGTTTCACCGCCCCGCTGACCCGGCTCAACGGCGTCGCGGGCCGGATCCAGGACTTCGCCGCGGACGTGGCCCGGCTGAAGGACGTGGAGAACTTCCGGGCGGACCCGCTCTACGGGCGTCCGGGCACCGGCGAGTCGACCCGCCGGCTGCACGGCCACGTCGAGCTGCAGAACCTCACCTTCGGCTACAACCCGCTGGACAAGCCACTGCTGACCGGCTTCGACCTGACGGTGGGTCCGGGCCGGCAGGTGGCGCTGGTGGGCGGCTCGGGCAGCGGCAAGTCGACCGTGTCGCGGCTGATCTCGGGGCTCTACACCCCGTGGGAGGGCGTGATCCGGATCGACGGGCAGCGCATCGAGGACATCCCGCGCGGGGCGCTGGCCGCGTCGGTGTCGTTCGTCGACCAGGACGTGTTCCTGTTCGAGGGGACGGTGCGGGACAACGTGGCGCTGTGGGACCCGTCGATCCCGGACGAGGCCGTGGTCGAGGCGCTGAAGGACGCGGCGCTGTACGAGGTGATCGTGCGCCGGCCGGGCGGTATCCACAGCCCGGTCGAGCAGGACGGCCGGAACTTCTCCGGCGGTCAGCGGCAGCGTCTGGAGATCGCGCGGGCGCTGGTGCGCCGGCCGAGCATCCTGGTCCTCGACGAGGTGACCAGCGCGCTGGACGCCGAGACGGAGCTGGTGGTGATGGACAACCTGCGCCGCCGCGGCTGCGCGTGCGTGGTGATCGCGCACCGGCTGTCCACGGTCCGCGACAGCGACGAGATCGTCGTCCTGGACCAGGGCACGGTCGTGGAGCGCGGACGGCACGAGGAGCTGGTGGCGCGGGGCGGGGCGTACGCGGCGCTGGTCAGGGAGCGATGAGATGACTGCCGTGCAGGAGGGGCAGGGCGGCGACGTCGTCCTGGGCGCGCTCGGCGCGCTGGGCACCCCGATCGACTGCTCCGGGTTCGGGAAGCTGGACCTGGACGGGCCGCAGGTGCTGTGGCTGATCGCGTCCGGTGCCGTGGACCTGTTCGCGGTGGACGCGGAGCAGCAGGGGCACTGGCACCACCTGGGCCGTCTGGAGGCGGGTTCGCTGGTGCTCGGCCCGGTGGCGGGTCCGGCGCACACCCTGGTGGCGCGGCCGCTGCGGGACTGCGTGGTGCACCGCATCGCGCTGCGCGAGCTGTACCAGGAGGCCCGCACCCAGACCTGGTCGTACGACGAGTACGGCAACCCGCAGTACGTGCCGCCGACGACGAGCCCGCTGGAGTACGCGCTCGCGCTGGGCGTGGGCCGGAGCCTGGCCGTGCTGTTCCAGGCGCCGATGGCGACGGAGCGGGCGGCGGCGCCCACCGACGACGACGTGTTCTGGATGCAGGTGCCGCCGGGCAGCGTGCGGTACGGCTCCCTGTACGGCGCAGAGGCCGCGGCCGACCTGCTGATGGACCCGGCGCTGTGGCAGACCATGGTCGACCAGCAGTACCGGCTGATGACCACCCTCGACCGGTGGATCGAGCAGCTGGAGGAGACGCACGAGACGCGCACCGCGCAAGGCATCGCGGCCGGTGAGGCGGTGCGGGCGCAGGCGGACCGGACGCTGCTCGCGTCGATCGGGAAGCGGTCGGGCCGGCGCACGACGGCCGCGGACGCGGACGCCACGTACGCGGCCTGCGAGCTGGTGGCGCGGGCGGCCGGGATCACCCTGGCCCCGCCCGCGCAGTCCGGGACCGGAGCCGACCGGCTGGACCCGGTGGAGCAGGTGGCGCTGGCCTCACGGCTGCGTACCCGGGTGGTGCGGCTGGAGGGCCGGTGGTGGCGCGACGACGTGGGTCCGCTGGTGGGCCGTCGCGCGCTGTCGGGGGCGCCGGTGGCGCTGTTGTGGCGGCGCGGCGGCTATGTGGCCGTGCATCCGTCGACCGGCCGGGAGACCCCGGTGGAGAAGGCGAACGCCGAGGAGTTCGAGCCGCGTGCGGTGATGTTCTACCGTCCGCTGCCCGAGCGGCGGCTGAGCCCGCTGCGGCTGATGCGGTTCTGCATGGGCGGCACCCGCGGCGATCTGACGGGGCTGGTGCTGAGCGGTCTGGTGACGGTGGTGCTGGGGGCGCTGGTGCCGCTGGCGACGGGCCGGGTGCTCGGCGAGTACGTGCCGAAGGCGCAGACGGACCTGATCGTGCAGGTGTGTCTGGCGGTGATCCTGAGCAGTGTGGTCGCGGCCGCGTTCATGCTGTTGCAGAACCTCACGCTGCTGCGTCTCGAGGGCCGGGTGGAGGCGACCCTCCAGCCGGCTGTGTGGGACCGGCTGCTGCGGCTGCCGACCACGTTCTTCACCGAGCGTTCGACGGGTGAACTGGCGAGCGCGGCCATGGGCATCAGCGCGATCCGCCGGATGCTGGCCGGGGTCGGTCCGACGGTGGTCCAGTCGGTCACCGTGGGCGCGGTGAACCTGGGGCTGCTGCTGTGGTTCAGCGTGCCGATGGCGCTGGCCGCGCTCGGGATGCTGGTCGTGATCGCGGGGGTGTTCCTGGGGCTCGGGCTGTGGCAGGTGCGCTGGCAGCGGCGGCTGGTGGTGCTCACCAACAAGCTGAACAACCAGGCCTTCCAGACGCTGCGCGGACTGCCGAAGCTGCGGGTGGCGGCGGCGGAGAACTACGCGTACGCGGCATGGGCGTCGCAGTTCGCGCGCAGCCGCGAGCTCCAGCGGAGGGCCGGGCGGATCAAGAACCTGACGGCGGTGCTGGGCGCGGTCTACCTGCCGCTGGTCACGCTGGCGATGTTCATGCTGCTGGCCGGACCGGCCCGCGGCTCGATGACGGCAGCGGAGTTCCTCACCTTCAACACGTCGGTGACGATGGTGCTGACCTCGGTCACCCAGCTGACCGGGGCGTTCGTCTCGGCGGTCGCCGCGCTGCCGCTGTTCGAGCAGATCAAGCCGGTGCTGGACGCCACGCCCGAGGTGCGCGCGGCGAGCACCCGGCCGGGCCCGCTGTCCGGGGCGGTCGAGGCGCGGCGGCTGTCCTTCCGCTACTCCGACGACGGTCCGCTGGTCCTGGACGACGTGTCCTTCGAGGCGCGGCCGGGCGAGTTCGTGGCGGTGGTCGGCCCGAGCGGCTGCGGCAAGTCCACCCTGCTGCGGCTGCTGATCGGCTTCGACCGGCCGGTGTCCGGCAGTGTGCTGTACGACGGCCAGGACCTGGCCGCGCTCGACCGGTCGGCGGTGCGGCGGCAGTGCGGTGTGGTGCTCCAGCACGCGCAGCCGTTCACCGGATCCGTCCTGGACGTCATCTGCGGGAGCGAGCCGTACACGCCGGAGGAGGCCATGGCGGCGGCGGAGATGGCGGGGCTGGCCGAGGACATCCGGCGGATGCCGATGGGGCTGCACACCATCGTCTCCGGCAGCGGTGCGGTCTCCGGCGGCCAGCGGCAGCGGCTGATGATCGCCCAGGCGCTGATCCGCCGGCCGCGGATCCTCTTCTTCGACGAGGCGACCAGCGCCCTGGACAACGAGACGCAGCGCGCGGTCATGGAGAGCACCAAGGCCCTGGAGGCGACCCGGATCGTCATCGCGCACCGGCTGTCGACGGTGCTCGACGCGGACCGGGTGGTGGTGATGGAGGGCGGCAAGGTGGTCCAGCAGGGCCCGCCCGACCGGTTGCTCGCCGACACCGGCGGGCGGCTGCACGAACTGGTGCGGCGGCAGTTGGCGTGAGGCGCCGGGCGGTCATGGCCTCCATGTCAACGGCTGGTAACCCTCCGGTCACGCCTGGGACGTCTCTTGGCCATATACGGGGGTCCGCCCGTTGCTCCGCGCGGTAAGTGGGTACCCACGGGCCATGCGGACCAGCGTGATGGATGTCGGATCGAAGACCGTCAGACTCGTCGTGGCGGACACGGCGGGTGGTGCGCCGCTGCCGGTGCACACGGCGAAGTGGCCGCTCAGGCTGTCCGAGCAGGTCACGCCCGGGGAGCCGGTGCCGGAGCAGGCCGTGGAGCGCCTGGTGGACGCCGTCGCCGCGGCAAACAGGACCGCCGCGCGGTGGGGCGCGTCGGGTCCCCTGGCGTTCGCGACCGCCGTGGTGCGCGGCGCCCCGAACCGGCAGGAGGTGCTGAGCACGGTCCGGGCCCGCACCGGTGTCGACCTGTGCACGCTGCCCGGCGAGGTGGAGGCCGAGCTCACGTTCCTCGGGGCCCGGCGCTGGATGGGCTGGCGCTGCGGGCCGCTGGCGCTGCTGGACATCGGCGGGGGTTCGCTGGAGGTCGCCTTCGGGCGCGGCCGGCTGCCCGACTTCGTCGCCTCGCTGCCGCTGGGGGCGGGCCGGCTCACCCATGAGTACTTCGCGGAGGCGGACCCTCCGTCCCCGGAGCAGGTGCGGGCGCTGCGCCGGCGGGTGCGCCACCAGCTGCGGGACGTGGCGGCCCGGATCCGCTGGGAGGGGCCCCGTACGGCGGTGGCCACCTCCCGCACCTTCCAGCAGCTGGGGCGGCTGTGCGGGGCCGCGCCGGGGCGGCACGGCCCGTTCGTGGAGCGGGAGCTGTCCTGCGCCGACCTGCGGGCGGCGATCGACCGGCTGGCCGCCCTGCCCGCCGCCGAACGCGCCCGGCTGCCCGGGATCTCCGCCCCGCGCGCGGCGCAGAGCCTGGCGGGCGCGGTCGTGGGGCACACGGCGATGAAGCTGACCGGCCTGGGGACGGTGACGATCTGTCCCTGGGCGCTGCGCGAGGGGGTGCTGCTGCGCCACATCGAGGACGGCCCGTCCTGGTGGGCGGAGATCGTCCGCCTCAACGAGAAGGAGACGGCGGCCGCCGGCCCCGTGCCGCTGCGCGTCGCCACCGCGCGCGGCTGACCCGGACGTACGACGAGAGGAGACACCCCGTGTCCGAGCGGGACGACCGCAAGAAGCCCGAGACGGCCGTCGAGGAGGTGCTGCGCGAGGCCGAGGAAGCCGAGCTGCGCGGCGAGGACTCCCCCGGACGGCGCCGTCACCGGGGTGAGGCCGGGGAGGCCATCACCCCGAACACCGGGGCGCAGGAGGAGTCCCGGGGCGACTGACGCCGTTCTTCTACTGCGGCGGCGGGCCGAGGGGCCGCGCCGCCAGGGCCCGGGCGACGCCCAGCAGGTTGGCGGCCATGGCGCGGCCCGTCCTGCGGGACCAGTCGTGGCCGCTTCCGCCCTCCAGGAAGCTCGGTCCGGGGCCGGGGCCCTGGTTCCAGTAGGTCCACGCCTGGCCGGGGATGGTGTAGCCGATGTCCTGCAGGCCGCCGGTGATCTCGCTGATCACATGGTGCGCGCCGTCCTCGTTGCCGGTGACGACGACGCCCGCGACCCGGTTGTAGGCGACCGGCCGGCCGTCGTCGTCCGTCTCGGACAGCATGGCGTCCATCCGCTCCAGGACCCTTTTGGCGACCGACGACGGCTGCCCGAGCCAGGTCGGCGAGGCGATGACGAGGATCTCGGACGCGAGGATCTTCTCGTGGACGCCCGGCCAGGCGTCGCCCTCGTGCACGGCCTCGCTGACCACGCCCGGAGCGATGTCCAGGTCCACCGCGCGGACGACGTCGACCTCGACGCCGTCCTTCCGCAGCTGCTCGACGACGGTCCCGGCCAGCGCCTCGGTGTGGGAGGTCTCCGGTGACTTCTTGAGGGTGCAGTTGATCACTAGTGCCTTCATGGGGACATGGGGTACCCCGCGGGCGGCCGGCTGCCACGCGAACGCGGATGTCCATGGGCCGTCCGGGTACCCGGGGCTCATGGAACACCCCTGTGAAGAACCCCGGCTGCCCGCACCGCGCGGCCCCCTGAGCAGCGCCGTCGAGGACCGTCTGAGAGGCACCGGCCCGCTGCCGCCCGACGAGGAGATCGCCGCCGCCCCCGTGTACGGCGACGACCTCCAGCTCGCCCTGTACCTGTGCTACGAGCTGCACTACCGCGGGTTCGCGGGCGTGGCGGCGGACCTCGAATGGGATTCGGAACTGCTGCGTGTCCGCGCCGCCCTGGAGGACCGCTTCCTCACCGCGCTCCGCGCGGACGCCCGGCGGCACGACGGCGTCGACGAGGCGCTCGCCGGCCTCCTGGTGGAACCGGTGGACGGCACGGGCGTCAGCCACTTCCTGCGCGACAAGGGCGAGTTGTGGCACCTCCGCGAGTACGCCGCCCAGCGGTCCCTGTACCACCTGAAGGAGGCCGACCCGCACGCGTGGGTGCTGCCCCGGCTGTGGGGGCGGGCCAAGGCGGCGATGGCGGCGGTCGAGTTCGACGAGTACGGCGGCGGCCGCGCCGACCGGGTGCACGCCCGCCTCTTCGCCGACCTGATGACCGACCTGGGACTGGACACGACGTACGGCCGCTACCTGGACGCGGCCTGCGCCGAGCTGCTCGTGACGGTGAACCTGATGTCCCTCTTCGGGTTGCGCCGCTCCCTCAGGGGCGCGCTGGTGGGCCACTTCGCGACGGTCGAGATCACCTCGTCGCCCGGCTCGCGACGGCTCGCCGAGGCGATGCGCCGCACGGGCGCGGGGCCCGCCGCCGAGCACTTCTACGACGAGCACGTGGAGGCCGACGCGGTGCACGAGCAGGTGGTGCGCCACGAGGTCGTCGCCGGGCTGCTGGAGGTGGAGCCGCACCTCGCGGCGGACATCGCCTTCGGTGTCGACGCCACCGTGTTCGCCGAGGACCGCCTCGGCGAGAGGCTGCTCGCGGACTGGAGCGCGGGCCGCTCGTCACTGCGTACTCCGCTGTCCCGGGAGTTCACCCATGCTTCTTGACGGCGGGGGTACCCGGCGGTCCGTGAGTCCACTGGCACCACCGGGCGTGTACGCCCCTCAGGAGGACACCGAGCTGCTGGCCGGTGCCCTGTACGACGAACCCGTCCCTCCGGGCGCGGACGTCCTCGACGTGGGGACGGGATCCGGCGCGCTGGCGGTGGCGGCCGCCCGGCGCGGCTGCCGGGTGACCGCGGTCGACGTCTCCCGCCGGGCGGTGTGCGCGGCCCGGCTGAACGCGCTGCGGGCCGGTGTGCCGGTCCGGGTCCGGCGCGGCAACCTGTTCGAGCCGGTGCGGGGCGAGTCGTTCGATCTGATCCTCGCCAACCCGCCGTACGTTCCGGCGCCCGGCGACGGCTCGCCGCCGCGGGGCGCGGCCCGGGCCTGGGACGCGGGCGGTGACGGACGGCTCGTCCTGGACCGGATCTGCGGGGAGGCGCCCGTGCTGCTGCGGCCGGGCGGTGTCCTGCTGCTGGTGCAGTCGGCGCTCAGCGACCCGGGGCTGACGGTCGGGCGGCTGCGGGCGGCCGGGACGAAGGCCGCGGTGATCCGGCGCCGGCGCATCGCCTTCGGCCCGGTGGTACGGGGCAGGGAGCGCTGGCTGCGGGAGCGGGGGCTGTTGTCCGGGACCGAGGACAGGGAAGAGCTGGTGGTGATCCGTGCCGAACTCCCCGTCTGACACCCCGCGTCGCGTCACCGTCCAGCGCAAGGGGCCGCTGCTGGTGGAGGGGCCGGTGGAGGTCGAGCTGGAGGACGGCACGGTCGTCACCTCCGACCGCTTCCGGGTGGCCCTGTGCACCTGCCGCCGCAGCCGGCGGTATCCGTGGTGCGACACCAGTCACCGGGACCGGGCATGAGCCCCGGGGCCGGGGGTCCGTGAGAAGCCCGGAGGCCGGCGGGCGGCCCCACTCCGCCCGCCGGCCTCCTTGCGCGGGATCGCACGTTCCGCGAGAGGGCCGGTACTCCCCAGTACGCCGGCCGCCGCGCGGTCACGGGAAACCGTGCGATCCCGGTCTCAGAACGCGAAGACGCTCGAACCGTGAGCGTTCATCACGCACGCGTTGGAGAAGACCCGCTCGTAGGAGACGCGCTGTCCGCGCCACACCCCGTCGACGGTGACGAGCACCGGGTCGTACTGCTTGGTGCAGAAGACGCCCTCTCTCATCGTCAGGGCGTCGAGGTCACCGCTGACGCGGTCCATCTCCGCACAGGCGTCCCCCGCGGCCGGGTGGGTGCCCGAGGGACCCGGGGCACAGGTCAGGGTGACCGCGCGTTCCGGTGTGACGGTCGCCGCGCTGTCGCCGTGGCCCAGGGTGAGCACCAGGGCCGAGGGGGCGTAGAGCGCGGACGGGTCGGTTCCCGGGGCGGCCAGCGCCGCCCCGGACAGGGGTGCGCAGACGGCTGCGGCCGTGAGGCCGAGGGTGGTGGCCCAGCGCGCGGTGTTCCGCATTGTGTGCTTCCTTCCGCTCGTGTCGACGAGTCGCCGGCCCGTGCTCGGTCGGTGCCGAACCGGCGTGCCGGAGTCTGCCGAGTCCGCGCCGGAACTTCACATCGGACATGCGGATTTCGGTAACCTTGCGTATTGAATCAGTGGCGTGAAGTCACGGAAGACGCGGGGCGCCGCCCTGTAACCGCACGGACTCCGGGCATGCGAAGTGGCCAGATGGCCGGAATGCGGCTGCTCGTTAATCGGCCTGAAACATTCCGATTCCGCTCTCGGCGGACCGTTCCGTGACGCCTTGTGTTCATGGGCAGGGCGAGTAATCGTCATTACATGATTACGGCAGAGCAGCGAGAGCAACTGCGGGGCTGGTTCACCGGCCGGATCCCCGACGGTCTCTTCGAGGAGCTGACCGAGATCACGGTCGACCGCGAGGAGATCACCGTCATCGGCCGCGTTCCCGCTCCCCGGCCGGCGGAGGGCGCTTCTCCGGCCGAGCGGGAGGCGGCGGTCGAGGGCCGTGTCCAGGAGTTCCGGGAGCGCACCCGGGAGGACCGGATCGCGGTCGCCCGGGACGCCGAGCACCGCTTCGGCCGGAAGGTCTCCTGGGGCGTGGAGTGCGACGGGCGCCGCGTCCTGTTCACACACGTGGCCGCGCCCGTCATGACCCGGCTGCGCCAGCCGGAGCGGCAGGTCCTCGACACCCTCATCGCGGGCGGGGTCGCCCGCAGCCGCAGCGAGGCGCTGGCCTGGTGCGTACGGCTGGTCCAGCGGCACACCGACGACTGGCTCACCGAGCTGCGCGACTCGCTGGAACACGTCCAGCGGGTGCGGGAGCGGGGGCCGGACGGCGAACCCGGGGAGGCCGGGCCCGGCACCGGGTGAACGGCGTTGCCAGGCGAAGCCCTGCCCGGTCCGCACCGTCGCGGCACGTCCCGAGCCGGGGCGGGACGGCCTCCGGGACCGGATCCCCGCCCCGCCCCGGCCGGGAATCACGTCACCGGCTCGGCCAGCTCCACCTGCCGGGCCGCCGGGCCGCCGGTGCCGCTGATGGACAGGGAGTCCCCGGCCGTCCGTACCGGTTCGGCCGCCCAGCGCTGGTCCACGGTCCGGTCGCGTACCTTGACGACGATGTCGGCGTTCGCGTCAGGGGTCGCCGGGGCGAGGGCCAGCTGGACGTCCCAGCGGGGCACCAGCTCGCCCTGCACGGTGAGGTCGTACCGCACGTCGGCGCCCCGCTGGTCGCCGGGGTCGGCGCAGGTGCCGAGGACGACGACACCGGCGTCCTTGTGCGAGTCCAGGCACAGACCGGGGTCGGCCACGCTGCGCAGCAGCCCGTCGTCCTCGTACGTCCACTGCTGGGTCCATGCCGAGGAACAGTCCGCCAGGCGGGTCCCCGAGCCGTCCTGTGGTTCGTCCCGGGTGTCGAGGCACAGGCCGGAGGCGACGTTGCGCAGCCGCGTCCGTCCCGGTGCGGTGGGAAGCCCGGCGGCGCCGGGCGGGGACGCGGACGGCAGGGCCGCGCGGCCGCCCGCCGCTCCGGTGGAGCCCGTCGGGTCGGCGGCATCGCCGTCCGGGGTGGAGGATCCGGCGATGAGCACGCTCACCAGCACTCCGGCCGAGACCGCGCCGAGGCCGGTGAGCAGGGTCCTGGTGGTGCGCACCGGGTCCGGGAACGCGATGCCCGTCAGCCGGGCGGGGACGGGGATGCGGGACAGCACGCGGTGCCGGCCGCCACCGGACGGTCCGTCCCCGCTCCGGCGCCGGCGGCGGGCGGCGCGTCCGCCGCGCGGGCCGGCCGTCGTGCGTCCCGGACGCGAGTCGAGGTAGCGCCGGGCCCCCCACCCGAGCACCGCCTCGGCGATCAGCGGGCCCAGGCCGCTCTCGAAGTGGCTCAGTTGCTCGGCCGCGTTCCGGCAGTGGCGGCACTCCGCCAGATGCTGCCGGACGTCCGGCAGCAGGGCCCCGCCCCGGCGGATCGGGACGTCGAGGAGGCGGTTGTAGAAGCGGCAGTCCTTCGTCGGTGCCAGTTCCTGATGGGCGTGGACACAACCTTGACGGAATTTTTCACGTGCCTGTTCGAGTGCGCCCGACGCGACGGCGAGGTCCATACCGAGCAGACCGGCCGGTACGGAAATCGGCTCGGCCTCGACCTCGACATGCCAGAGCAAACAGCGCGCGCGTGCGGGCAGCGACCGGAATGCCCGTTGAGCGAGTGAGCGATTTTCCGGAATCATGGTGTTCGCCGCGCGCATACCGCGCCCGCCGGCCGGTTTCTGCAGCTCCGGCACGACCCCGGTTATCCGGTCGTCCGCGGCCCACTCGCGGACCGTGTCCCGCACCGCCACCAGCAGCGCGGGCCGGAGCGCGACGGCCGATTCACCGGCGGCGACCCGGTCCAGTACCCGGTGCAGGGCGGCCGCGGTGACCATGGCGGCCGTCTGCCCCGACGACGCGAGGCAGACGGCCGCGTAGTCGTGCATCGACTGCCAGTGCCGCGCCGTCAGGAGTGCGACGGAGTGGGCGGCCTCGCCCTCCGGACGGTTCCGCAGCCGGGCGGCGAGGAACTCGTCGGATTCCCCCGGATCCCCGCCGGGCGGGGGATACGGGGGCCGAGGGGGGTGGGGGGTGTGCACTGAGATGGTTCCTTCCCACAGCGCATGGTGCCATTCGAGGGTTTCCGACGCCGAAAAGGACGACCGATGGGTGCATACCTCTTTGGCGGGGCGCGGGGGGCGCGAATTCACCGACGGTGAATCGGATCCGGTTCATCGACTCGCGTGCGACCCCGGCCTTTACCCCCCGCACGGGTGGCTCACTCTCGCACAACCCGCGCTCGGCCAACAAGGCGCCCGGGCAACATCCGCGCGTTGACAGAAAGTCAGAAAGGGAGACCGGTCCGCGGCCCTCGCCCCGGTTTTCGGCCCGGGTTTTCACGCCGTTCACATCCGGCCCGGCACCAGGCCGTACCCGGGAGGGCCCCGGCGTCCCGGGTACGGCCCGTCCGGCGCGGTTCAGATCTGCCAGGAGCGCAGCCGGTCGGCCGCGGCGTAGACGTCCGCCTCGCCGGAGATCAGGTCGCGCGCCAGATCGACCAGGGCGCCGTAGGGCGGGTCGATACCGACCCCGCTGACGAACATGTAGGCGACCGCCGTGGCACAGGCGAAGCGGGCGTTGGCCGAGGGCAGCGGCCGGAGCACGGCGAGGGTGTGCAGCAGGGCCGCCGCCCGCCAGGCCGGGTCGGAGTCGACGCCCAGCCGGGGCGGGTCCACGCGGTGGCGGGCGACGGCCGCGACGAGGGCGGAGAAGTCGTTGACGACGGGCTGGTCCGGGAGGACCTCCTCGTGCCGCTGGAGCAGCCAGGGCACGTCGATGTGGAGCACGGGTGCCATCGGTCAGGCGGCCCGCCCCGCGCCCCTGGCGGAGGGTTCGTCGTCCGGGAAGGCGGCGGCGAACTCGTCGGCGTGGGAGGCGAAGAACCGGCGGAAGGCCTCGGCGCCCTCCTGCAGGGCGCGGTGGCGGGCTATGTCCGCCGCGGCCGCCTCCCGTACGAGCGCCTTCATGGACGTACCGCGTTCCTTGGCGATCTGCCGCAGGTCCTCGAGCTCGCGGTCGCTGAACTCCACGTTGAGAGCTGGCATGCCTTCACGGTACCGCTCGGGTACTGGATCGTAAATAAGCGCAGGTCAGACGATATGCGAGGGAGTACCGACGAGGGCCGGCGGCCGAGTGGCCGCCGGCCCGGCGCGGGGAGGGGTGTCAGCCCTGGTCGGCCACGAAGGAGGCCATGCGGGTCAGGGCCGCGTTCCAGTTGATGGTGTGTTCGTTGGTGGACCAGGACTGGATGTCGTCGATGAAGCAGAACTGACCGACGCAGCCCTGAAGTTTCGACTGGGCGAAGGGGTCCTGGATGCTGGAGTTGGGTCCGCCGGAGAGCGTGCCGGCGGGCGGGTTCGGCAGGTTCGGGTCGAGCTGGTTCGCGTACCAGCGGCTGTGCTGGTGGTGTGCGTTGACCTCGCCGTAGCCGGTGACGTACGACATGTTCAGGGCGTTGCGGCCCAGGATGTAGTCCATGCTCTGCAGCGCGCCGTCCCGGTACTTCGAGGCGCCGGTGAGGTCGTAGGCGGTGGCGAGGACAACCGCGTTGTTGAGGACCTGGTGGCTGGAGCCCCAGTCGTAGACGTTGCCGGCCGGCGCGTACGGCATGCCGTACGGGTGGGCCTTCAGGGTGGCCAGGTAGCCGTCGGCGCCCTTGATCACGGACCGGCGGACCTTGTCCCGGCCGGGGAGCCGGCTGGGCACGGTGGCGAGGTCGAGACGGCCGGCCGCGGCGGTGCGCGCCCAGTCGAAGCCGAGGGGGCCGAAGATGTCCGCGGTGTGCACCGGGGAGTTCAGGACGTACTCCTTGAACTGACGTTCACCCGTGGTGAGGTACAGCTCGGCGGCCGCCCAGTAGAACTCGTCGGTCACGGTGTCGTCGTTGTAGGCGCCGCCGCCGATGCCGTCGTTCGGGTCGGCGAGGACGTCCGGGTGGGCGAGGGCCGCCGCCCAGGCCTTGCGCGCGGCGGCCAGGGTCCCGTCCGCGAACTCCTTGTCGTAGGGGCGGTAGAGCCGTGCCGCCTGGGCGGCCGTGGCCGCGAGGTTGAGGGTGGCGGCGGTGGTCGGCGGGTGCAGTTCCCGCTTCTGCGGGTCGTCGCCGGGCAGCAGCGGCAGTCCGGTCCACTGCTCGTCGTGGATCTTGTGGTGGGCCATGCCGGCCAGCGGCTCACCCTCGGGGACCTGCATCTTCAGCAGGAACTCCAGCTCCCAGCGGGCCTCGTCGAGGATGTCCGGGACCTTGTTGCCGCTCTCCGGGATGTCCAGCGTGCCGTCGCCGAGCTTGTCCGCCTCACCGGTGCGGGCGTGCCGGGCGCGCTCGTAGGTGCTGAGCACCTCCCAGGTGCTGATGCCGCCGTTGACGACGTACTTGCCGTGGTCGCCGGCGTCGTACCAGCCGCCGGTGACGTCGAGGGTGTAGTCGCAGACGCCGGGCTGGCAGGGCACGTCGCCGTCGCCCTGGTTGGGGGCCGTGCCCACGTGTCCGGCCGGGCGGCCGTAGCCGGGGCGCAGGTCGTCGCGGATCGCCGTGCCGCTGCGCTGGGTGTAGTAGTACTTCGCCGAGTCCAGCCGCAGCCGTTCGTAGGCGCTCGCGTCGATGTCGAAGGGCCGGCTGGTCTCGCCGTCCACGGTCAGGGTGTAGCCGGTCCCCCGCTTGCGGTGTCCGCCGAAGTCGATGGAGTGGACGTTCTGCCCGGAGGAGCCGTCCACACCCCGCGGTACGGTCCAGCCCTTGCGGACCACCCGGCCGTCGTCGTCCTTCAGCCGCCAGGGCAGCCGCTCGGTCGCGTCGGTGACCAGGGTGGCGTTCTTCGGTCCGGAGGGCAGGTAGGCGACCTGGTTGACGCGGACCCGGGGCCCGGTGTCGGGCTCGTACGGCTCGGGGGCGACCCCGCCGAGGAGGGACACGTCGTCCACGCAGAACCGCCAGGGGTCCGCGCTGCCGCCGAGCTGGAAGCCGACCTGGCCCTGGGCGGTGTCGACCGGCGAGGTGAAGGTGTACGAGTAGGTGTCCCCGGAGACGCTGAGCTGCGGTGACACCTCGTAGTAGGTGTCGTACGGCTCCACCTGCAGGCCGACGATCGCCCGCACGACGTGGCCCGCGGGCGAGCCGGTCGCGCTGAAGGAGAAGCGGTACGACTCGCCCTTCACCAGGGTGATGTCGTTCTGGCCGACGGCCGCGTCCCAGCGGTTGGCGGTGCCGCCGGGGACGTCGGCGCACAGGCGGCCGTCGGACGGACCCGCGGTGACGTTCGCGGAGGCCCACCAGGGGTCGGTGCCGGTGTCGAAGGTGCCGTTGCGGACCTGCTCGACCTCGTCCGCCCCGGCCGGGGCGGCGGGCAGCGCGGTGAGCGCGGTCGCCAGCAGTCCGGTCAGGGACAGCAGGGCGGTTCTGCGTCTGTTCACGTCTGGGCTCCTGTTGGGGAGGTGCGGGCGTTTGGGAGCGCTCCCATTTCCGTACGCGGACCATGGTTGTGGCAGGTGTGACACTCCGTCAACGGTTGGGACAGGACTGGTGACGGTCGCCCGGAGCGGAGGTTCGCGGTCCGCGCCGGGCCGCGACCCACTAGGCTGGAACTCAGGCGATACACCGGTTCACGGTGAGTGTGCGCGATGGAGTGGCGACGATGAGGCCGGACGACCCGTTCGACGATGCCGTGACGGCCCGGGCCGTCATCGCCGCCGACGGCACGCTCACGCGGTGGAGCGAGGGTGCGCGCCTGCTGCTGGGACACACGGCCGAGGAGGTCCTCGGCCGCCCGGCCGCCGACCTGCTGGCCGGGGGTTCGGGCCCGCCCTGCCTCCCGGCCGCCCGCTGGAGCGGCACCCTCGCCCTGCGGCACCGCGACGGCTCCACCGTCACGGTGTGGGTGCTCGCCCACCACAGACAGCCGGCGGACGACGGCCCCGGCGACTGGCTCGCCGTCACCCCGCTGGAGGCCACGGACCAGGAACTGCCCGACGACCCGCTGGTCAGGACGGCCGTGTTCCAGTCACCCTGCGCCACGATGGTCTTCGACGACGAGCTGCGCCTGCGCGGGATCAACGACGCCATGGCCCATCTCCTCGGCCTGCCCGCCCCCCACCTGCGGGGGCTCAGGCCCACCGACATCGGCGGCCGGCCGCAGCACACCGAACTCGAACGGCACCTGCGCCAGGTGCTGCGCACCGGCCGCCCGCACGACATGCAGACGTACATGAAGGCCACCGGCGAGAACCGCGCGCACGCCTGGCTGGCCCGGCTCGCACCGCTCACCGACCGGTCCGGCCGGGTGCGGGGCGTGTGCGCGACGGCCCACGACCTCACCGAGCAGTACCGGGCGCGGGAGCGGCTGCAACTGGTCAACGAGGCCAGCATCCGCATCGGCACCACCCTGGACGTCACCCGGACGGCGCAGGAGCTGGCCGAGGTGTGCGTGCCCGCGCTCGCCGACTTCGTCAGCGTGGACCTGCTGGAACCCGAGGAACCCGGAGGCGAGCCCGCCGGCCCGCTGAGCACGCCGGTCTCGCTGCGCCGGGTCGCCCATCAGTCCCTCACGCCGGGCAGCCCCGAGTCGGTCGCCCGCACGGGCGAGGTGGTCGTCTACCCGGCCGCCGCGCCCCAGGCCGACTCGCTGATCGCCGGCCACAGCATCGTGGCCTCGGTGCCCTCCGGCGATCTCGACCCGTGGCTCGCGGTGGACGAGGCACGCGCCCGGCAGGTCCGGGAGTTCGGCGTCCACTCCATGCTGTCCGTCCCGCTCCAGGCGCGCGGCACGACCCTCGGGGTGGCCGCCTTCACCCGCTTCGCCCGTCCCGAGGCGTTCACCCACGACGACGTGCTGCTGGCCGAGGAGGTCACCGCGCGCGCCGCCGTCTGCATCGACAACGCCCGCCGCTACTCCCGCGAACGCGAGACCACCCTCGCGCTCCAGCGCAGCCTGCTCCCCCGCGCCCTGCCGCGCACGGCCGCCGTGGAGGCGGCCACCCGCTATCTGCCGGCCGCGCGCTCCGGTGTGGGCGGCGACTGGTTCGACGTGATCCCGCTGTCCGGGATGCGGGTGGCCATGGTGGTCGGGGACGTCGTCGGCCACGGCATCCAGGCGTCCGCGACCATGGGCCGGCTGCGCACGGCGGTGCGCACCCTCGCCGACATCGACCTCGCGCCCGACGAACTGCTCACCCACCTCGACGACCTGGTGCTCCATCTCTCGCACGAGTCGGGCGGCGACCCCGGGTCGGGCGAGGTCGGCGCGACCTGCCTGTACGCGGTGTACGACCCGGTGTCCCGGCGCTGCACCCTGTCCCGCGCGGGGCACCCCCCGCCGGTCCTGATCCCGCCGGGCGGTCCGGCCCGGCACCTCGAACTGCCCTCCGGGCCACCGCTGGGCCTGGGTGGGCTGCCCTTCGAGTCGGTCGAGCTGGAACTGCCCGACGAGGCGGTGCTGGCGTTCTACACCGACGGGCTGGTCGAGTCCCGCGGGCGGGACACCGAGGACGGCCACGCCCTGCTCCGCGAGGCGCTGTCCAACGCCGCCGGCCCGCTCGACGAGACCTGCGACCGGGTCCTGCACACCGTGCTCGCGCCGGGCGGCGCCACGGACGATGTGGCCCTGCTGCTGGCCCGTACCCACGGCCTGCCCTCCGCGCAGGTCGCCACCTGGGACATCCCCGCCGATCCGGCGCTGGTCGCCCCCATCCGCAAGCAGGTCCTCGACCAGCTGGCCACCTGGGCACTGACCGAGGCGTCGTTCACGGCGGAGCTGGTGGTGAGCGAGCTGGTCACCAACGCCATCCGGTACGGCGCCCCGCCCATCCGGCTGCGGCTGATCCACGACGCCTCGACGCTGATCTGCGAGGTGTCCGACACCAGCCACACGGCGCCGCACCTGCGGCGGGCCAAGACCTGGGACGAGGGCGGCCGGGGCCTGCTGCTGGTCGCCCAGCTCACCCAGCGCTGGGGCAGCAGACACACCGCCGACGGCAAGACCATCTGGTCGGAACTGGCCCTGGTGGACGAGATGTGACGCGAGGTGAACCATGGCGAACAGGTCACGGCACGCGACGGCGGTGGCGGCGGGCGCGCTGGCCCTGCTGGGCGCGCTGGCCTCCTGCGGCACCGAGAGCGGAGGCGCGGGCTCTTCGCCGCGGCCCTCCGCGTCCGCCGGACGGCCGGCCGGGGACTCCCCGCACAGCGCCGTCCCGAGCGACGCCGCCGGTTCCACGAACGACCGGTCCCCGGTGTCCGCCGGGCACACGGACCGCCCGGTGTCCCGGTGCCGCACCGCCGAGCTGAGCGCCGCCGTCGGCCGGGTGGACCCGGGTGCGGGCCAGCGCAACTTCCCCGTCGTGCTGACGAACGTCTCCTCCCGCACCTGCACCCTGTACGGCTATCCCGGCGCCGCCTTCGTGGACGCGGCCGGGGAGCGGCTGGGCCGGGACCCGGAGCGCACCCCCGGCGATCCGGCGACCGTCACACTGCGGCCCGGCGCCAGTGCCTGGGCGGGGCTGCGCTACGCGAGCCCCGGCGTCAGCGGCGCCCGTACGGCCACCCCGGCGGCGCTCCTGGTCACCCCACCGGACGAACGGGACCCCTTGAAGGTGCCGTGGAAGGCCGGCGCGGTCCCGGTCTCCGGCAACGCCTCCTCGGTGTTCCTCACGGTGCTTCAGCCGGGCACCGGCCCCTAAGGGGTGTCTGACACTCCCTAAGCCCCCTCGGTGACCGGCGACCGGGTACGGGGTGCGGGGCTGCCGGAGTTCCTCCGGCTCCTCGTCGGTCGGCTCCGGTTCGACGGCGGCCACGGCGTCCTCGATGTGGTGGGGCCTGGCCGCCCCGACGAGGGTGTCGCCAGGGGGAGCGTCCGTGTCGGTGCGCACTCGAAGCCGGGTGCCGGCCCGTCGGTGTCCGGGGCGGAAAACCGATTGCCCGCCCGGGCGGAAGGCCCCAGGATCCTGCCATGCCCGAGAACGCCCTCCCGATGCCGCCGTCCGCCACCGCTCCCGCGGCGGGCCGACAGCGGCAGTCCTGCCTCCGGGGAGGTCCGGCACCGTCGCGCTCATGACGGCCGCCCTGCTCGCGGGGCTGCTCGCCGGCTACGGCATCGCCGTGCCCGTGGGCGCCGTCGGGGCCTACCTGGTCTCCCTCACCGCCCGCACCACCCTGCGCACCGGGATCTGCGCGGCCCTCGGCGTCGCGACGGCCGACGGGCTGTACGCCCTCGCGGCCACGCTCGGCGGTCCGGCCCTCGCGTCGGTGCTGCGGCCGGTCCTGGGGCCGATGCGCTGGGTCTGCGTGGTGGTGCTGCTGGCGCTGGCGGCGTGGGGCGCGGCCGGCGCCGTACGCCGGTACCGGGGCCGGCGGCTCACCGCCCGCCCCGGAGCCGCTCCCCCGGACGCCGGCCGCGCGTTCCTGTCGCTGCTCGGGATCACCCTGCTCAACCCCACCACCGTGATCTACTTCGCGGCGCTGGTGCTCGGCTCGCGGAGCGGTGCGGCCGCCGGGCCGGTGGAGCAGGGCGTGTTCGTGACGGCGGCCTTCGCCGCGTCCGCGAGCTGGCAGGTGCTGCTCGCCGGCGGCGGGGCCCTGCTGGGCCGGGCGCTGACCGGCCACCGGGGCCGGCTGGTGACCGCGCTGGTGGCGAGCGGCGTGATGGCGGCGCTCGCGCTGCGGACGGCGGTGGCGCCCGCCTGACGCCCGGTTCGGATGAATTCGGCGTGCGGTGGTGTTGCAGGAGTGATCGACTCGGTCGCGGTACACGAGAACGACGGGATGGATGCCATGCCCCTGCACGGCGAGTACGAGCCCAGTCCGACCCAGTGGGTGCGTAAACAGGTGGAGTTGTACGAGAGTTCCGGCGGCACGGAGGGGACGACCCTGCAGGGCAGGCCCGTCATCGTGCTGACCAGCCGGGGCGCGAGGAGCGGCAGACTGCGCAAGACCCCGTTGATGCGGGTCGAGCACGCGGGGCGCTACGCGGCGGTCGCCTCGCTGGGCGGCGCGCCCAAGCACCCGGTCTGGTACCACAACGTCAAGGCCGACCCGCGCGTCGAGCTCCAGGACGGGCCGGTCAAGCAGGACATGACGGCCCGTGAGGTCACCGGGGAGGAGAAGGCCGAGTGGTGGAAACGCGCCGTCGCGGCCTTCCCTCCGTACGCCGACTACCAGAAGAAGACGGACCGCGAGATCCCGGTCTTCGTGCTGGAGCCGGACGGACAGCGGGACTGAGCCCCGGAGAATTTCCCGTGTTCCGGTGTGCATGATGCCCCGGGATCCGGGCACGCGTGGTTCAGGCCCCGCCGCGTTCCCCCGTCGCGGCGGGGCTTTCCCATGCCTCCCGCGCCTCCGGGGCCCCGCGCTCGGTGACGTCGAGGAAGATCTGTTCCGCCTCGGGCACCGCACGGGCGACGGCCCGCTTGATGCGTACGGCGACCTCCTCCACCCGCTCGCTGTCCATTCCGGGCACCAGGTCGACGCGGGCCGCCACCAGGGCGGTGTCCAGGCCCGTCTTCATGGTGAAGAGCGCCTCCACGCTGTCGATCTCGGGCTGCTCCCTCAGCAGCTCGCGGATCCGGTCGCTCGCCTCCGGGTCGGCGGCCTCGCCGATCAGCTGGTCGCGGGCGTCGCGGCCGAGCCGGAAGGCGACGTAGACCAGCAGCGCCCCGATGGCGAGCGAGGCGGACGCCTCCCACACCACCTGTCCGGTGATCATGTGCAGCACCATGCCCGCGATGGCCAGGGTGACGCCCACCACCGCGGTGCCGTCCTCGGCGACCACCGTACGCAGCGCCGGATCACGCAGTCCGCTGCCCAGACCGCCCTGCCGGCGCACCTGGTACAGGGCGCGCAGCAGGGAGCCGCCCTCGGCGAGCAGGGCGACGCCGAGCACGACCAGTCCGGCGACATAGCCGTTCAGGTCCTCCTCGCTTCCGCTCCTGAGCGCCTCGACGCCCTGGTAGAACGAGAAACAGCCGCCCATCACGAAGATCCCGACGGCGGCGAGCAGTGACCAGAAGAACCGCTCCTTCCCATAGCCGAACGGGTGACGGCGGTCGGCCGGGCGCCGGCTGCGCCGCAGCGCGGCCAGCAGGAACACCTCGTTCAGGCTGTCGGCGACCGAGTGCGCCGCTTCCGACAGCAACGCGGGCGAGGAGGCGGCCAGTCCGCCGACGGCCTTGGCGACGGCGATCACGAGATTGGCGGCGAGCGCCACCAGGACGGTGATCCGGGTTCTGCGATCCGATCGAGTACTCACCCTCGGCCGATTGCCCCGGTCGGCCCACGTCACACCGTGCCGTCGGCGGAAAACGGGGAACGCGGTCACAGGGACGTACCGACGGCGGGAAGGAGACCATCATGGGCGGCCGCGACGACGGGGGCGGCGGCAACAGCGCGTACGGCAGGAAGGCGTTCAAGCGGTCGAAGGCCCACTTCGCGGACCGGATCACGGCGGACGGGCGGGACGGGTGGCCGGTGGAGGCCGGGCGCTACCGGCTCGTGGTCAGCCGTGCCTGCCCGTGGGCGAGCCGGGCGCTGGTGTCCCGGCGGCTGCTCGGGCTGGAGGACGCGCTCTCCCTGGCCGTCGCGGACCCGGTCCAGGACGACCGGAGCTGGCGCTTCACCCTGGATCCGGACGGCCGCGACCCGGTGCTCGGCATCCGGTACCTGAGCGAGGCGTACGACCGGCGGGAGACGGACTACCCGGGCGGGGTGAGCGTGCCGGCGGTCGTGGACGTGCGGAGCGGCGCACTTGTCACCAACGACTACCAGCGGATCACCCTGGACCTCGCGACGGAGTGGACGGCCCTGCACCGCGAGGGAGCGCCCGACCTGTATCCGCGGGCGCGGCGCGACGAGATCGACGCGGTGGCCCAGGACGTCTTCCAGGACGTCAACAACGGCGTGTACCGGGCGGGGTTCGCCACCGGCCAGGAGGAGTACGAGGCCGCGTGCACGGCGGTGTTCCGGCGGCTGGAGCTGCTGGCGCGGCGGCTGGAGGGGCAGCGGTACCTGGTCGGCGACACCATCACCGAGGCGGACATCCGGCTGTTCACCACGCTGGTGCGGTTCGACGCGGTGTACCACGGTCACTTCAAGTGCAACCGGTGGAAGCTGGCGGAGAACCGGGTGCTGTGGGCGTACGCCCGCGATCTGTACCAGACGCCCGGCTTCGGTGACACCGTGGACTTCGACCACATCAAGCGGCACTACTACCAGGTGCACACCGGTATCAACCCGTCCGGCATCGTGCCCCTCGGTCCCGACCTGGCCGGCTGGACGACGCCCCACCACCGGGAGGAGCTGGGCGGCCGGCCGTTCGGGGACGGCACTCCGCCCGGCCCGGTGCGGGCCGGTGAGGAGGTGCCGGCGCCGGGGCGTCCCTGAGCCGCCCGGTCCTCCCCCACGATCCGTCCACCGACGAGACCATGCAGCCGATCGAGGAGATCCACGTGGCGAAGAAGAGCAAGAAGGCGAAGAAGAAGCTGCCCCTGGCGTACAAGCCGATCGGCTTCGCGCTGGGCTGGACCAGCGGCACCGTGGCGGGGATGGCGTTCCAGAAGACCTGGAAGGTGATCCGGCACGAGGACGACGCGCCGGACGCGCTGGACCGGGACCGCCGCTGGGGCGAGATCCTGCTGGCCGCGGCGATCCAGGGCGCCATCTTCGCGGTGGTGCGCAGTGCCGTGGACCGGGCCGGCGCCAAGGCCATCGAACGCTCCACGGGCACCTGGCCGGTCCCGGACAAGGGTGGTCGCGACTGAGACACCGTACGTACGGCCGGCCCGCCGCCCCCGTGGCGGCGGGTCAGCCCTGTTTGGGCGCCGTCGACCTGCCCCGGCGGACGGTGAAGGAGTGGCCCGCCGGGTCGGCGTAGACGCGTTCCTCGGTGGGTCCCGAGGTGTCGCCCGTCTCCACCTGGCGTCCGCCGAGGCCCACGATCAGGCGTTCCACCGCGTCCGGGTCGTCCACCACGAACTCCAGGTGCGCCTGGAGGGAGTTCTCCGGGCGGGGCCAGCTCGGGGCGGTCGCGTTCATGTCGCGGCGCAGCGCCAGCCGGAAACCGCCGGCGGCCCGGATCTCCACCCGGCCGACGTGGGTGTCGACGTCCTCGGTGGCCAGCAGCTCCTTGTAGAACTGGGCGAGTTTCTCGGGTTCGGCGCAGTCGAGCACCACCACGCCGGCCGTCACCAGGGTCATGTCTCCTCCGCGGGAGTCCGGGCGCGGGGCGCTGCTGCCCCGCCCTGTACGTGATACCTGTCCCCGCTCACCGGATTCAGTCATGTCCACGCGCGGGCGCACACGCCTCGACCGGCTTACGCGGCAACGGCCAACTCACCGCACCGGCAAGGACTTTACCGGGGCGGCGGCCCCGTGGATCACGTTCGTCCGCTGCCGGAAGTGAGGATGACGTCACGCTCCGACGAGGCTCGCCGGGACCGGCCGGCCGGTTCGGAAGAAGTCGGTCGCAATTCGGAGACATATGTCAAACGAACATGCTCAAATGCACTCGTCCGAAGGTAACTTGCAGGGTGTGAACCGGTGTTGGGACCGGTTCGCTCCCCCGTTGCACGGAGCAGGCTGGAGGCGATGGCGTCGTGCGGTACGAACCTGCGCCGCTGACCCGGCATCTGCGCGTCCGCCACGACCGGGGACACACGGTGCTGGAGCTCCGCGGTGAGATCGACATCGCCGCGGCCGCGGAGATCGTTCCGCACCTGGACATGGCGACCGCCGAACCGGACGCCCGGATCGTGATCGACCTGACCCACGTCGAGTTCTTCGACCTCTCCGGGCTGCGCCTGCTGTACCGGGCCCGGCAGCGGATCGCGGACGGATCCGGCCGGCTGCGCCTGGTGTGCGCCCACCCGCTGACCCTGCGCATGCTGCGGATCACCGGGACGTCCCGTCTGCTGCCGCCGTGGCCGACCCTGGACGCGGCCCTGGAACGGCCCGAGGCCCCCTCGGGGCCGGCCTGACCGCCGGGTCCGCGGCCTGCCGCCCACCGTGCGCCCCCGCGTGCTCCCGGTGCGGTCGTCCGTCCCTCGACTTCCTTGTCTGTCCCGGTGGTTGAGGGGCATTCGGTCAGGAGGAAGGAGGGCCGTCACCATGACGACTCCGACGACTCCCGCGAAGGGACCGGTCGCGCGCGTACCCGGATGGGCGAAGGTGCTCGGCGCGGTGGTGCTGCTGCTCGTGGTGCTGTCCGCCGGGATCCGGCTGAGCCTGCTGCCGGGCCTGAAGGACCTGTTCGGCACGGAGACCGAGGACCGCTCCGGGCCCGCGCTGCTGGAGTCCATCCAGGACCTCAGCCGTTACGACGCCGCCTCGGGCAACTTCCAGGTGGTGGTGGACCTGGAGAAGGACGCGAAGTTCCTGCCGGACGCCGTCCGCGGCACCCGCACGCTGTACGTGGGCGCGGGCACCGTCGACGCCTATGTCGACCTCGGGAGGCTGGACGAGGGCGACGTACGGGTCGACGAGGACCGTACGTCCGCCACCCTGCGGCTGCCCCATGCCCGCCTGGGCAAGCCGGCCCTGGACCCCGAGCGCTCCTACGCCGTGTCCAAGCAGCGCGGGCTGCTCGACCGGCTCGGCGACCTCTTCTCGGACAATCCGGGCAGTGAGCAGGCCGTCCAGAAGCTCGCCGTGCGGCACATCGGCGACGCGGCGAAGGAGAGCGGACTCACCACCCGGGCCGAGACCAACACCACGGAGATGCTCGAAGGACTGCTGCGCTCCCTGGGGTTCGAACAGGTGCGGGTCAGCTACGGCGAGTGACCCGCACAGCCGGGGGTAACCGGCATACCACATACGGAAGTTGACGACTGGAGGACAGAATGGCCCGCGCCGTCCCGCATCCGCGCTCCCTGTTCCACCGGCGTCCGCGGCCGTCCGGGCGCGGCACCGCGGAGGGCGGCCCGGGGCGCCCGCTTCCGCTGTTCCCGCGGTTGCTGGCGATGCTGTGCGCCTTCGTGTTCATGGTCGTCTTCGCCGTGGTCCTGGCCCGGCTCACCCTGCACCCCTCCCCCGCCTCGGAGGCGCTGACCCACACCAATCTGCGTCCGGGCCGCTCGCTGAGGGCCTATCTGGACCAGCCCGCGCTGCGTGACGCCGTGCGTCAGGTCGGCGGCAACATCCTGCTCGGTGTGCCCTTCGGGGTGCTCGCGCCGGTCGTCGCACCGCGCACCCGGGGATTCCTGCGGGTACTGGTGCTGACGGCCGTCGTGATGCTGCTGGTGGAGTGCGCGCAGGGCGCCCTGGTGACCGGACGCGCCTTCGACATCGACGACGTCATCCTGAACACCGGCGGGGCGTTGCTCGGTTACCTGCTGGTGGGCCGCCGCCTGAGCCGGGCCGTGCACGCCCGCCGCCCGAAGGCCTGACCCCCTAGGGCCGCTGCTTCTGGCCCGGAGGGGTCCGCGGGGCTCCGCGCAGGGTCCAGGTGAACTTGTCGCCGCCCACCCAGCGGACCACGTCCGGGTCGTCCAGGTCGTGGACCGTGATCCCGAACGCGGCGGCGGCGTGCAGCACGTCGGTGACGGTCCTCGCCTCGCCGACCACCTCTCCGTCGATCTCCACGATCCGGAACGGCGGAGTCCCGGGCTGTACCCCGAGCACCATGATCCGCGGGTGCGACATGTACGGGCTCGCGCTTTCGGTCATGCATCGAGGGTAGAGCGCAAACGGGACGAACGCGGCGTACGGGTCCGCCGCCGGTCGTCGCCCGCCGGGCACGGCGGGGAAGGCGACGGCCCGGGCGGCCTCACGGACGTCACCGGGACGGCGGGTCCCCGGGTGCGTCCGGGTGCGGGAGTGCGGGGTGCCGTCGGAGTGGCGGGCGGCTGAGGTGGTACCCGTACCGCCCCCTCAAGGAAGGATCACGTATGGAACGGGCTGCCGTGTTCGACGTCGACGGCACTCTGGTCGACACCAACCATCTGCATGTGACGGCCTGGTGGGAGGCCTTCCGGCAGGCGGGGCACCGGGTGCCGATGCACGCCGTCCACCGGGCCGTGGGGCTGCCCTCCTCCGACCTGGTCGCCCATCTGCTGGGCGAGGACCGGGACACCGGCCGCGACGACGAGCTGAGCGCGGCGCACAAGGCGCTGTACGGGCAGTACTTCGACCGGCTGCCCGCGCTGCCGGACGCCGGCCGGCTGCTGGAGCGGCTGCACCGGGACGGCTGGACGGTGGTGCTCGCCACCTCGGCGGGCGGTGCCGAGCTGAGCGCGCTGCGCCGGGCGATCGACGCGGACGAGGCGATCGCCGCGACGGCGAGCGCCGACGACGTGTCGGAGGGCAAACCCGCGCCGGAGCCCGTCGAGCACGCCCTGGAGCTGGCGGGGGTGCCCGCGGAACGGGCGGTGTTCGTCGGGGACACGGTGTGGGACATGCGGGCGGGCGTCCGCGCCGGGGTGCGCTGCGTGGGCGTGCTGTGCGGCGGCATCCCGCGCGCCGACCTGGAGGAGGCCGGCGCGGACGCGGTCTACGCCGGTCCGGCGGATCTGCTGGCGTCCCTGTCGGACAGCCCGCTGGCATGACGCGAGACATGACACGGGTGCGGGAAAGGACCGGACGGGGCGACGCCGTGGGGCGGACGGCCCCGGTGACACGGGTGCGGGACGCCCTGCGGTGGGACGCGCGGTCCGTCGGCCGCGCGGCACGGGCCGCGTGGCGGGGGCCGGGACGGGAGCGGGACCTGCTAGTCCAGTCGCTGAAGGCCGCCGCGGCGGCCCTGCTGGCCTGGCTGCTGGCGCGGGTGTGGCTCGACGACCCGATGGCCCTGATGGCGCCCTGGGTGGCGCTGGTCCTGGTGCAGGCCACCGTCTACAGCTCGCTGATGCAGGCGGCGCGGCAGTTCACGGCGATCTGCGTGGGAGCCCTCGTGGCGTCGGGGGCGCAGGCGGTCACCGGCGACACCACGGGCGCCCTGGCGCTGTCCGTGCCGGTGCTGGTGCTGCTGTCGAACTGGCCGCGCTTCGGCGACCAGGGCATCTACGCCGCCACCACGGCCGTCTTCACCATCGCCACGGGAACGGTGAGCGCGGTCGCCGTCGGGCACCGGCTGGGGCAGGCGGCGCTCGGCGCGGTCATCGGTGTCGCCGTCAACGCGCTGGTCCTGCCGCCGATCCATCTGCGGGACGTACGGGAGAACCTGGCGGCGCTCGCCCGTGAGGCGGGGGACGTGCTGCACGCCGTCGCCGGGGATCTGCGCGGGGGCGAGTGGGACGCGCAGACCGCCGCGGACCGGCTCGGCGACGCGGCGCGGCTGCAGAGCCGTCTGGAGGCGCTGCGCTCGGCCCGCGGCTGGAGCAAGGAGAGCCTGCGGCTGACCTCGGGCGTCCTGCGCGCCCTGTACCGGGCGCCGACGGAGGCGCTGCCGCCGGAGGACGAGGACGAGCGGTTCAGCCGTGTCACCGGACACCTCACGGCGCTGGCCCGCACGCTCGCGGTGGCCGCCGACGAGGAGCGTACGCCCGCCGCACCGGACGCCGCGGTGCTGGGCTGCTACGCGGAACTGCTGGAGCTGCTCGGCGACGTCTGCCACGCGGAGGCGGGCCGGCTGCTGGGCGGCACGCGCGTGGACACCCTCCTGGACGAGCGGACCGAGGCGGTGATGCGGGAGCTGCACGGACGGCTCCAGGACGGGCTGCGCGAACAGGCAGGGCAGGGCGCCGCGCGGACGGCCGTCCTGGGCACACTGGTGCTCCAGGCCGAGAACCTCTGGGCCGACCTCGACAGCGGCGCCCGGAGCCGGTGACACACGTCACGCCCGTGAACGGCCGGACGCGGAACACCCGGGGGTGGTTCTCCGTTGAACAGACCGTGGGTGCGGACGGGACAGTGTCCCCGGGCCTCACCATTCGCCCACAGGGACGATCGTCCGGCTGAAGCCCTGTGGAGCCCCTCGCCGAGAGGCGACCGCCGTGCGCGCCCACCACCGAGCCGCCCCGGCCGTGATTCCCCCGTCGCGGCCGGGGCTTCCTCTTGCCCCGCTCCGGGCGTCGCTTGACTTCGAGAGCGCTCCAATCCGTAGCGTGACGGACATGAACGACAACAGCGGCGCACAGCACCCCATCGGCTCGGGCTTCGGCGCCCGCAGCACCGCGGACGACGTCCTCGAGGGAATCGACCTGACCGGACGGCTCGCGCTGGTCACCGGCGGCTACTCCGGACTCGGCCTGGAGACCACCCGCGCCCTCGTCAAGGCCGGCGCCCGGGTCGTCGTCCCCGCACGCCGCCCCGGCTCCGCGCGGGAGGCGCTGGACGGCCTGGAGCGCGTCGAGGTGTCCGAGCTGGACCTCGGCGACCTGGAGAGCGTGCGCGCGTTCGCCGACCGTTTCCTGGCGTCGGGGCGGACCCTGGACATCGTGATCGGCAGCGCGGGGATCATGGCCTGCCCCGAGACCCGGGTCGGGCCCGGCTGGGAGGCCCAGTTCGCCACCAACCACCTCGGGCACTTCGCCCTCGTCAACCGCCTGTGGCCGGCCGTCGAGCCCGGCGGCGCCCGCGTGGTGTCCGTCTCCTCGCGCGGGCACCACGCCTGCGGCATCCGCTGGGACGACGTCCACTGGGAGCGCGGCTACGACAAGTGGGAGGCGTACGGGCAGGCGAAGACCGCCAACGTGCTGTTCGCCGTGCACCTCGACCGCCTCGCCCGGGACCGCGGCGTCCGTGCCTTCTCCCTCCACCCGGGCGGCATCCTCACCCCGCTCCAGCGGCATCTGCCCCGGCAGGAGATGGTGGACCGGGGCTGGATCGACGAGCAGGGCAACCCGCTGAACCCCGAGGGTTTCAAGACCCCGCAGCAGGGCGCGGCCACCCAGGTCTGGGCCGCCACCTCGCCGCGGCTGGACGGCATGGGCGGGCTCTATCTGGAGGACTGCGACGTCGCCGGGCCGGCCGACGGCGGGCGCACCGGGGTCAAGGACTGGGCGGTCGACCCGGAGCAGGCGGCCCGCCTGTGGGAACTCTCGGCCCGTCTGACGGGCGTGAACGCCTTCGCGTGAGGGGTACTCGGCCGGTTCCGCGGAGCAGCGGCCGAGAGGAGCGGAAGGTGAGCAGCACAGCGGGCAGGAGGGTCGTCGTCACGGGCGCCACCGGCAACGTCGGGACCAGCGTGGTGCGGGTCCTCTCGCGGGAACCGGAGGTCGGCTCCGTGCGGGGCCTGGCACGGCGGGTCCCCGACCTGTCGCTCCCGAAGACCGAGTGGTCGGCGGTGGACCTGGCCTCGGACCGGTCCGATCTCGTCGGGGAGTTCGCCGGCGCGGACGCGGTGATCCACCTGGCGTGGGCGTTCCAGCCGACGCACGATCCGGCGGCCACCTGGCGCACCAATGTGCTGGGCGGTATGCGGGTGTTCGACGCGGTGGCCGAGGCGGGGGTGCCGGCGCTGGTGCACGCCTCGTCGGTGGGGGCGTACTCGCCGGGCCCGAAGGACCACGCGGTGGACGAGTCGTGGCCCACGCACGGCTGGCCGGACGCCGCGTACTGCCGGGAGAAGGCGTACCTGGAGCGGGCGCTGGACACGTTCGAGCGCGATCATCCGGGGACACGGGTGGTACGGATGCGGCCCGCGTTCCTCTTCAAGCGGGAGTCGGGGAGCGAGCAGCGCCGTATCTTCGGCGGCCGTTTCCTGCCGGGTCAGCTCGCACGGCCCGATCTGCTGCCCGTCCTCCCGGACGTCCCGGGGCTGCGGGTGCAGGCGCTGCACACCGACGACGCGGCCCACGCCTACCGGCTGGCCGTGCTGTCCGCCGGGGCGCGGGGCGCCTTCAACCTCGCCGCGGAGCCGACGGTCGACGCGGAGCTGCTCGGGGAGATGCTCGGGACGCGCCGGGTACGGCTGCCGCGTACCGCCGCCCGCTCGGCGGTCGCCGCCGCGTGGGGGCTGCGGCTGCTGCCGGCGTCGCCGCATCTGTTCGACGCCGTGCTGAGGCTGCCGCTGATGGACTGCACGCGTGCGCGCGTGGAGCTCGGCTGGCGGCCGGAGCACACGGCGACGCAGGTGGTGGAGGAGTTCCTGCTGGGCATGGAACAGGGCGCCGGGGAGGACACGGAACCGATGCGGGGCCGCAAGGTCGGCTGAGCACGAGGTTTCACCGGTCCGCGCGGAGGTACCCGCGAGGGTCGCGTACGAACGAAGGGAGAGCGCCGTGACCGACCACCGCCTCGAAGGACCCGGCGAGAACGGCGCCGGTGTCCCCCGCGACCTGCCCGACCAGCAGGCCGGCCCCGGTGAGGACCCCTGGGAGGTCGCGCCCGCCGCGGCGGAGCGGGAGAGCGGGAAGAAGGCCGGCGAGCCGGAGGAACCCGCGTCCGGCGAGGCCGGGTCCGACGTGCCGGACACGGACGAGGCCGGCACCGGCCGGCAGGGCGCCCCGCACTCGGCGTCCGCCAACCCGGAACAGCCCGTGCCGGACGAATCCTCCGCGTGACCGGGCCGTGCGGGGCGGCGGCGTGCACGTCACACATGGCCGCCCCGCCACGCAGGGCCGTAGAGCCGGGCTCCTGGGGGCGTCGTTCGGATCGTGCCGGGGTCGCGGCCCCTGGCACGCGCTCCCCGGAGGGGGACTCCAGCGGCGTTGTCGCCGGTTCTCGGCTCCCCCACACCCTGCTTTCACTCGAGCAAGAAGACCCCTGCGCGGGTGGGCCCCATCGCCCCGCTCGACTCGGCTGCGGGGTGCCGTCGCCTGAGGCCGTCCGGCCCGAGCGACACCCCCTAGCGCGGGGTGCGTTCCTGGAGGGCCGTGTGCCAGGCGGGCGGCGGGGACTGCGGGTCCGGGTCGGGGCGGCGGCCGCCGCGGGTGAAGAAGTCGGCGAGCGGCAGGATCGCGGCGCCGACGGTGACCGCGTCGGGGCCGAGGCGGCCCAGTTCGATCGTCACCTTCTCGGCCGGGTGGCGCAGCGCGTACGACAGGGCGTGCCGGTGCACGGCCGGCAGGAACCGGGCGCCGAGCTGGAGGCCGGCCCAGCCGCCCATGAGGATGCGCTCGGGCTGGAAGAGGTTGATCAGGTCGGACAGGCCCGCGCCCAGGTACTCGGCGGTCTCCTCCAGTACGGCGAGCGCGACGGGATCGGGGGCGCTGTCGTCGGCCGGGTAGGCGGCGGCGAGCATCGCCGTCAGCGCCGTCTCCTCGTCCGTGCCCCCGGGCACCCGGCCGCCCTCCTCGCGCCACCGGGCGAGCAGTGACTCGGCGCCCGCGTACGCCTCCAGGCAGCCGAGCGCGCCGCAGCGGCAGCGGCGTCCCCTGACCCGTACGGTCAGGTGCCCCCATTCGACCGCCCGGCCGTGTTCCACCTCGGGCGTGACCAGGCAGGCGCCGACGCCGGAGCCGAAGAGGACGACGAGGGCGTTGCGGGCGCCGCGTCCGGCGCCGAACCACATCTCGGCCTGGCCGAGGGTCTTGGCGCCGTTGTCGATGAAGTACGGCACCGTCTCGGGCAGCGGGGACCCGGCGCGCAGCAGGGACTCCAGGGGGACGGCGTCCCAGCCGATGGTCTGGCCGTGCACGACGGCGCCCCGGTCGGGGGTGTGCTCGACGATGCCGGGGACGCCGATGCCGACGCCGAGCAGCCGCTCGGGGGCGAGACCGGCACCGGCGAGCACCTCGGCGATGCCGGAGCGGATGTGGTCGACGATGACCTCGACCTCGTAGCGCTGCTGCTCCAGCGGGCGCTGTGCGCGGGCGAGCTCGGTGAGGGTCAGGTCGAACAGTTCGACGCGGACCCGGGTCTCGCCCACGTCGACGCCGATCATGTGGCCGCTGACCGGTGCCACCCGCAGCAGGGTGCGCGGACGGCCGCCGTCGGAGTCGACACTGCCGGCCTCCTCCACGAGGCCGTCGGCGACCAGGTCCGCGACGACGTTGCTCACCGATCCGGAGCTGAGCCCGGTCGCGGGGCCGAGCTCGAAGCGGCTCAGCGGGCCGTCGAAGTACAGCCGCTGCAGCACGGCCGTGCGGTTGGCCCGCCTGAGGTCGCGCACCGTGCGCCCGTTCCGCCCCGCCATGTGGCTCCTTCCGAAACCCTGCCCGACCTGCAACATACCGCCGGGAACCGGCCGGGCGCGACTTTTCAGCACCCTTATTTCATGATGTGAACTAACAGGGTTCGCCGATGTCGTCCAACGCGGCCTCCAGCTCCGGGGCGACGGTGGCCTGAAGCCATCGTCCGTGTTCGTCCCCGCTCGCCCGCGGAACCGTCTCGGTGAGCATGATCAGGTAGAGGTAGGCGCGGTAGAGGGCGAGCCGGACACGGGCCGCCGCGTCGAGGACGGCCCGGCCCCCGGCCTGCCCGTATCCGGCGAGAAACGCCTCGTCCGTGCTGATGTCGCCGAGCAGCGCCAGGGAGACGAAGTCGGCGAGCGGGTCGCCCCAGAACATGCGCTCCCCGTCGATGATCCCGCCGATCCGGGCCTCCCCCGCCGGCGTGCGCTCCACCAGGATGTTGCCCGGCCAGAGGTCGAAATGGACAAGGACCGGCACGGTGACCTCGTCGAGCGCCCCGGCGGCGGCACGGATCATGGAGGCCACCTCGTCGACGGGGCGCGGCAGCCGGGCGCCGTAGTCCCGGGCGTCGGCGAGGACGGCGTCGGTCATCGCGGTGAACGCGGTCCGCCAGTCGGGGGCGAGCGGGCCGAGGGCGCCGGACGGGTAGCCGAAACCCGGTCCGGTCACCCGGTGCAGCCGGGCCACCTGACGGCCGAGCTCCCTGCGCAGCGCCGCCCGCTCCCCGCCGGCCGGCTCCACCCGCGTCCAGGGCTCACCCGGACAGGCGGTCATCAGCAGGTACGGTACGGAGGTGTCACCGCCGAGGGACACGGCGCGCGGGGCGGGTACACCGGCCTCGGCGGCCCCGGCGCAGAAGTCCGCCTCGGAGACGAGCAGGCGCCGCTCGTGCCGGAGACCGGGGGCGGCGGGCGCGGGCGGGACCTTGAGCACATAGCGGCCGCCGTCAGTGAGGAGGAGTTCCTCGACGGTGTTGTACGTACCTCCGCTCAGCGGGCGCACCCCGGCGAGCGCGCCGGGCGGCAGTCCCGCCTCCGCGAGCACCCGGCGGGCCCGCTCCCAGGAGTCCCCCATCGTCCCTGCCCCTCCCCTTCGGCGACTGCGGTACAGCCTACGGAACGCACCGGGCCACGGTCCCCGGGAAAAATCGCTGGCTCCCCCGACGCCGGATATCTACCCTGATCCAGAAACCTAGACCCCCTAGGTTTCGAAAGAGCACGCCAGGAGACGACCCCCATGAGAGCACTCACCGAGCAGGACATCCGCAGTTCGTTCATCAACTGCTCGAAGGGTGAGGCCAAGCGGCTGGCCGTACCACGCGACCTTGGCGAACGCCCCTGGGACGATCTCGACTTCCTGGGCTGGCGCGATCCGGGCGCACCCGACCGCAGCTATCTCGTCACCGAGCGGGAGGACCGTCTCGTCGGGGTGGCCATGCGCTTCCAGCCGGCCCAGCGCGGCTTCCTGCACCGCAGCATGTGCTCCCTGTGCCTGACGACCCATCCGCGCGGCGGTGTCGCCCTGATGACCGCACGCAAGGCGGGCCCGGCCGGCCGCGAGGGCAACTCGGTCGGCGCCTACATGTGCACCGACCTCGCCTGCTCCCTCTATCTGCGCGGCGTGAAGGTCCCGGAGACCGGTGCCCGCTTCGAGGAGAGCCTCACCCTGGAGGAGCAGATCGCCCGTACCAGGGGCAACCTGTTCGCCTTCCTCGACAAGCTGTAGGCCCGGCCCGGCTGTCCTCCGGGTGACTGCTGTCGCAGGTGAGCACGTTCGTCGCGTCCGGGGAAGGGGAACCGTCCCAGGATGCAAGTGGTACGTGAGATGACAGCGCCGGCCCTCGAGTTCGTCAAGCGGCACCGGGACCCGGTGACCGTGCAGATGGTGAGGTCGGCCGCAGCGGCGACCGTCGCCTACGTCATCGCGCTGCGGCTGAGTCCGGAGGCCGCCCCGCTCACCGCGCCGCTGACCGCGCTGCTCGTCGTCCAGGTCACCCTGTACTCCACGCTCACCACCGGGGTGCGCCGGGTGAACTCCGTGGTGACCGGCGTCGTCGTGGCGATCCTCTTCAGCCTGCTGGTGGGTCTGACCTGGTGGAGCCTGGGTCTGCTCATCCTGGCGTCGCTGATCGTCGGCCATCTGGTGCGGGTGGACGAGTTCGTGCCCGAGGTGGCGATCAGCGCGATGCTGGTGCTCGGGGTGACCACGCACGGGGACACCGCCTGGGCCCGGATCGTGGAGACGCTGATCGGGGCGATCGTCGGGATGGGGTTCAACCTCCTGCTCGCCCCGCCCGTGTGGGTGGAGGAGGCCGGCGAGTCGATCGAGGAGCTGGCGCGCCGGGTGCGGCAGCTGATGCTGCGGATCGGCGAGGAGGCGTCGGGCCGTACGCCCCCGCACCGCGCGGCGGCCCGGCTGCACGAGGCCCGCCGCCTGGACCACGACATCACCGAGGTCGACGCGGACCTCCGGCAGGCGGAGGACAGCCTGCGGCTCAATCCGCGGGTGCGTGAGGGCCTGCTGCACCGGGTGGTGCTGCGCACCGGCCTCGACACGCTGGAGATCTGCACGGTGGTGCTGCGGGTGCTGGCGCGCACGCTGACCGACCTGGCCAAGGAGCGCGACCCGGAGCGGCTGTTCGATCCGGAGACGGGCGCCGCCTTCGAGGAGCTGCTGTCCGAGATCGCGGACGCCGTGGTCAGCTTCGCGGTGCTGGTGACCACGAGCGTGAGCGCGAACGCCGAGTCGGCGGAGGAACGGCTCGCCTCCCAGCTGCGGCAGGCGGCCGCCACCCGCGACAGGCTGGCCCGGCTGCTCTTCGAGCAGGCCCGGCGCGACGCCCGCCAGTGGCAGTTGCTGGGCGCCGTGCTGACCGAGGTCAACCGCATCCTCGACGAGATGGACACCGAGCACCGCACGCGCCGGCTGTTCGAGGAACTGGACCGGCACTCGCAGGAGCAGCGCGAGCGGCTGCCGCGGCTCACCCGGATGCGGGAGCGGCTGCGCCGCAAGCGCGGGGGCGCCTCCCGCCGTTCCACGTGACGCACCCGGCCGGGGGCCACCCGTGCGGCCGGAGTCCCCGCGTCATACGTCGCCGTCCGTGCGCTGCCGCTGCAGCGCACGGGGGCAGGAGGCGGCGCTCGCCTGGGCGAGCAGCACGTGCATGCGCTCGGTGAGCTGGGAGACGTCGTCGGCGGGCGCGTGGAACGGCAGGCGCACGTCGCCGTCCGTGCGGAGGCGTTCGATGCGCAGGGTCAGTCCGTGCCGGTCGACGGCGAGCGGCTGGACGCGGACCGCGCCGTGCAGGCTGCCGTGGTCGACCAGCCGGGTCAGCCGTTCGACGGCGTCGGCGTGGCAGTCGGCGAGGTGGGTCAGCAGCCGGGCCTCGGCGGTGGCGAGCCGGTCGGGCTCGGCGGCGGCGAACTCCTCGACGTCGACGACCAGGGCGCCGGACGGCTGCCGCAGCACCACGCGCGTGGGCCGGAGGACGAGGTGCCCGTCCCGCACGGCGAACCAGCCGGCCAGCCACAGCCGGGCGCGGATCCGGTTGCGTACGGGGACGGGTGCCACGTCGGCGAACTCCAGTACGGCGGACGGCTCGCCGCGGGGCGCGCAGAGCGCGGCGGCGAGCAGGGCGCTGTCCTCGGGCACGTGCAGCAGCACCCGTCCGTCGTCGGTCACGCCGTGCGCGCCGACGAGCTTCTCCCGGGTGCCCTCCGCGGTCACCGTGCAGGACCACGCGGCGGCGAGCACCGAGCGGGCCCGCTGCGCCGCACCGGGCGCGGCCGTCCAGTCGTGCGTGTCGTCAGCCATCCCCGAACCTCCTCTTAGGTAAGCCTTGCCTAACCTACCGAAGATCGGGGTGCGCGCCAACCGGGCCGCCCGATCTCCACGCGGCCTTTCCGGGCGCGTGGGGGCCGGACGGGGTGGGTCACGCGGCCCGGCGCTTGCCGGGTGTCTCCTCCGGAGGGGCCCGGAGGAGACACCTCCAGCCCTCCCGTACCGCCCTGCGGCACGACTGCCCGCGGCTACCGCACGTGAGCGAGGCGGTCCGGGCCGGCCAGGATGTACATGCCGGTGATGCGGTGGCCGGTGACGGTGACGGACATGACCGACCGGATGCGGCCGTCGACCACGCCGAGCAGTCCCAGGGAGTCGTTGACCAGGGCCGTCCGGCCGGTCACGGTGGTCAGCCGGCCGCCGAGGTTGCCGATGCCGTCGGTGCCGGTGCGGCCCCGTCTCCGCCAGGCCTCCTGGACGGCGTCCTCCGCCTCGGTCAGCGAGCCGAGCATGCGGTAGGCGACCGCCTCGAGGTGCCCGCGGTGCTCCTCGAAGCGCTCCGCCGGCAGTTCCCGGCCACGTTCACGGAACTCACCGGGGAAACAGCTCGAAGGCGACCGCGGGCCGGTTCCCGAACCGCTTCCCCGTCTCCTCGGCGAAACCGGTCAGCAGACCGCGGGCGTACGCCTCCGGGTCCTCGTCGGTCAGCGCCTCGATGTAGGTCCGGTGCTCGAGCAGCGACGCGATCGCCCGCTCCAGCCCGTCCGTCACGTCCACCGCGTGCGTGGGGCTGCCGGAACCGGCGACCGCCACCCAGCGGACGCCGTTCCAGGGTTCGAGGCCCCGCTCGGTCAACTCCGGGAAGATCCAGCGGTTGCCGGCGTCACCGGCCGCGTCGAGCACGGCCCGCCCGACGGCCACGTGGTCCGGGGTGTTCCAGTAGGTGCCGCCCCAGGTGTCCCGGTGGTTCAAGGTGATCACCAGCTCGGGCCGGTACCGGCGGATCGCGGCGGCGATGTCCCGGCGCAGCGCGGGGCCGTACTCGACGACCCCGTCCGCGTGGTCGAGGAAGTCGACCTCCGAGACGCCGACCACGGCCGCGCTCGCCCGCTGCTCGCGTTCCCTGAGCGGGCCGCACTCCGCCGGCTCCAGGGTGTCGATGCCCGCCTCGCCGCGGGTCGCCAGCACGTAGGAGACCTCGCGGCCGGCGTCGGTCCAGGACGCGATCGCCGCCGCGCAGCCGTACTCGAGGTCGTCCGGGTGGGCCACCACGGCCAGGGCGCGCCGCCAGTCGTCGGGCATGGGTGGGAGTTGACTGGTCGTCGGCTCGGTCATGTCCGCAGACTAACCCGCCGTACCGGCATCCCGCCGGGTCCGCGCCCGGACCCGGACTCACATCTCGTCGCGCGCCAGGGCGAGCAGCCGGTCCAGGACGCGGGGACCGCCGGCCCGGACGCCGTCGTGCTCGAACTCGTCGGTGACCCAGGTGCGCAGGCCTCGGATGGCGCGGGCCGTCTCCAGGGAGTGGGTGGTGTCGACGTACATGTCGTCGTGGTAGACGGCCGCCGCGGCCGGGACCTCGTTGACGGCCAGGCGCGCCGGGTCGTACAGGGGTGTCCAGTCGGTGCGCGCGGCGAGCAGGTCGGCGGTCTCGCGCAGCGGGCGCAGCGCGGGGTCGCAGTCGAACATCCAGGGGTGAACGGTCTCGCCGGTGAACAGCAGCGGCTCGTCGCCGGCGAGCGTCTTGGCCGCGTCGAACCGCGGGAACTCCGCGCGCACACGCTCGGCCGACCAGGCGGTGGGGCGGGCGTCCTGGCCGTAGATCGCCTCGTGGACGAGTGCGTACAGCGGGTGTCCGGCGTACGACAGCAGGCCCTGTGCCTGCTCCTGGAAGGCGTCGGAGAGTTCGGGGCCGCCCGGGGTGCGGACGAAGGCGTCCTCCAGGAGGTGGTGCAGCCGGTGGCTGCCCTCGCCGCTGCCGAGCATCCGGCCGAGCGACTGGAACGCCTCGACGGTGAACCGGTAGCCGTTCGGGAGGACGACCTCGTGGGTGAGGAGGTGGTCGGCGATGCGGCGGGCGCGTTCGACGTCCTGCGGGTAGCGGGCGTAGTGCGCGGCGACCTTGCGCTCGACGCGCGGGTAGGCGGCCCGGTAGACGTCGTCGGCGTGGGCGTCGAGGGAGGGCAGTCCGCCGGTGATCAGGGCGGTGTCCAGGCCCTCGGGGGCGGTGGAGAGATAGGCGACGGTGCAGAAGCCGCCGAAGCTCTGGCCGAGGACGGTCCAGGGGGCGCCGCCGGTCACCTGGGGGCGGATGGTCTCGCAGTCGCGCACGATGGAGTCGGCGCGGAAGCGGGTGAGGAAGTCGGCCTGTGCGGCGGGGCCGCCGCGCAGCGGGAGGGTCTGCCGGTTGGCGGGGGTGGAGGCGCCGGTGCCGCGCTGGTCGAGGAGCAGGACCCGGTAGTCCTCCAGGGCCCGGCCGAGCCAGGCCTGCTTCCCGACGAAACGGTTCGCCCCGAAGCCGGGGCCGCCCTGGAGATAGAGCAGCCAGGGCAGGTCCTGGCCGGCCTTGTCACTCGCGACGGCCTCACGCGCGTACAGCTCGATCGTCTCCCCCGAGGGGTCGTCGTGGTCGAGGGGCACGGTGAACCAGCGGTCGGTGAGGACCACGCCGGGCTGGCGGTAGCTGACGGTCAACGGGACTCCCGGGACGAACGGATTGTCGGACCGTGACCCAGTTCAGCACATGTTCGTCCGGCCAACGAGCCCGGGATCATGGAATCTTGCGCAATGTCCGTCAGCGGGCCGTCAGGCTGGAGCGCCGGACCACCAGTTCCGGGCGGAGCACGACCCGGCGGTGCTCGTGCGGCTCGGCGGTGCTCCCGCCCTCGGTCTCCTCCAGCAGCAGCTCGGCCGCCAGGGCCCCCATGGTGACCGCGGGCTGCCGCACCGAGGTCAGCGGTACGGCGGCCGCGGCGGCGAACTCGATGTCGTCGTAGCCGACGATCGCGAGGTCGTCGGGGACGCCGACGCCGGCCGCGTACATCGCCTGGAGCACACCGAGGGCGAGCAGGTCGTTGGCGCAGAAGACGGCGGTGGGCCGGTCGGCGAGTCCGAGCAGGCGGGCGCCCGCGTCGCGGCCGGCGGCGACGTCGAGCCGCTCGGTGGGCAGTTCGCGCAGGTGGTCGGGGCCCAGTCCGGCCTCGGCGAGGGCGTTCAGGGCGCCGGTGCGGCGGTCCCGGACCTGGTTCAGTCCGGGCGGGCCGCAGACGTACGCGATGGAGCGGTGCCCGGCGTCGACGAGGTGCCGCACCGCCAGCGCGCCGCCCGCGACGTCGTCCACGGAGACAGAGCACTCGGTGGTGCCCTCGGCGACCCGGTCGACCAGGACGAAGGGGATGCCGTGCCGGCGGAACGCCTCGATGTTGCGGCCGGTGGCGTCCGCCGGGGTGAGCAGCACGCCCCGCACCCGCTGTTCGGCGAAGAGGGAGAGGTACTCGGCCTCCTCGCCCGGGTTCTGGGCGCTGTTGCAGACCATCACGCCGAGTCCGGCCTCGCGGGCGGCGCGTTCGGCGCCGCGGGCGACGTCGACGAAGAACGGGTTGCCCATGTCGAGGACGAGCAGGCCCATGATGCGGCTGCGGCCGGCACGCAGCTGGCGGGCGGACTCGCTGCGCACGTAGCCGAGCCGGTCTATGGCGGACAGCACCCGGGCCCGGGTCTCGGCGGCGACCGTGTCCGGGCGGTTGATCACGTTGGAGACCGTGCCGACGGACACTCCGGCGACGCGGGCGACGTCCTTGATACCCACCGACTGGGCCATCGGGCAGGGACCTCCAGAAAGAGCGGGGCGACGCGGCGGGCCATCACACTACCGGCAGCGCCGCCCCTGAGCGGTCACGGTCAGGCGGGCAGCCTGAGGCCGACTACGTGCGGGGGGAAGGGTGTCGTACCGGTGGACTTCTCCCGGTACACGGCCGACGGCACCCCGTCCCGGGCGACGCGCGTGTCGGCGGCCCCTCGGCACCGCGCCGGCCGGGAGGGTGCGTCGTCCCATCGCGGGCCTCCGTCGTCAGGCGAGGTGGAAGACCTCGGTCAGCGGTGTCATCGCCTCGTCCGGCCGGGAGCCGTCGAGGGACTCGAAGAAGGGGGACATCTCGGCCTGCCAGCGGGCGTTGACCTCGGTGGCCTCCATGCCCGCCTTGGCCGCCTCGAAGTCCTCGGTCTCCAGGTAGCCGACGAGGAGGCCGTCGTCGCGCAGGAAGAGGGAGTAGTTGTGCCAGCCGGTGGCCGAGAGCGCCTCGCACATCTCGGGCCACACGGCGGCATGGCGTTCGCGGTACTCGGCGATCCGGTCCTGTCGGACCTTGAGCAGGAAACAGACGCGTCGCATGAAGTACCGCTCCTTCAGGGGGAAGTGGGGATCAGAAGTCGAACTGGTCGATGTTCTCGGCGTTGAAGACGGTGGGCTTGCCGAGGTTGATCACGCCGTCCTTGCCGATGGTGTACTCGCCCATCGCGCCGGCCGTGAAGGTCTCGCCCTCCTTGCCGGTGATCTGGCCGGAGGACAGGGCGACGGCGGTGCGGGCGGCCAGCTCGCCGAGCTTGGCCGGGTCCCAGAGCTCGAACGCCTCTACGGTGCCGTTCTTGACGTACTTGCGCATGTCGTTGGGGGTGCCGAGGCCGGTCAGCTTGACCTTGCCCTTGTACTTGGAGCCGGACAGGTACTGGGCGGCGGCCTTGATGCCGACGGTGGTCGGGGAGATGATCCCCTTCAGGTCCGGGTACTCCTGGAGCAGGCCCTGGGTCTGCTGGAAGGACTGCTGGGCATCATCATTGCCGTAGGCGACCTTGACCAGCTTGATGTCCTTGTACTTGGGGTCCTTGAGTTCGTCCTTCATGAACTCGATCCAGGCGTTCTGGTTGGTCGCGGTCTGCGCGGCGGACAGGATCGCGATCTCGCCCTTGTAGTCGATCTGTTCGGCGAGCAGCTGCACCTCGGTGCGGCCCAGGTCCTCGCCGCTGGCCTGCGAGACGAAGGCGTTGCGGCAGTCGGGGGTGGTGTCGGAGTCGTAGGTGACGACCTTGATGCCGTTCTTCATGGCCTGCTTGAGCGCGGTGCACAGGGCGCCGGGGTCCTGTGCGGAGACGGCCATGGCGTCGACCTGCTGCTGGGTCAGGGTGTTGACGTAGGAGACCTGGCCGGCGGTGTCGGTGGCGCTGGAGGGGCCGACCTCCTTGTAGGTGGAGCCCAGTTCCTTGACTGCCTTCTCGCCGCCCTTGTCGGCGCTGGTGAAGTAGGGGTTGTTGACCTGCTTGGGCAGGAAGCCGACGGTCAGGCCCTTCTTGGTGGCCGCGTTGGGGTCGGCCTTGCCGGCCGGGGCCGCCGCGCCGCCGCCCTCGTTCTTGACGTCCTCCTTGGTGGTGCCGCCGCAGGCGGTGGCGGCCAGGGCGAGCGAGGTGACGGCGGCGAGGGCCGCGCAGGTACGGCGGATGGATGCCTTGCGCATGGTGGGTTCCTTAGAGGACGAGAAGGAATCAGGGGGTGGCGGTGGGGGCCTTGGAGACCGGTGGTGACGCGGTGGCCCGGCGTCCGGCCCTCGCGACGGCGATCTGCCGGGCGACGCGCGGTCCGAGCACGGACAGCACCAGGAGCACACCGGTGACGACGATCTGCGACTGCGCGGAGACGTCCTGGAGGCTCATCACGTTCTGCAGCGCGCCGAGCAGGAACACACCGGCGATCGCGCCGCCGAGCGTCCCCTTGCCGCCGTCGAAGTCGATGCCGCCGAGCAGTACGGCCGCCACGACGGAGAGTTCGAGGCCGGTGGCGTTGTCGTAGCGGGCGCTGGCGTAGTGCAGTGCCCAGAAGACGCCGGTGAGGGAGGCCATCAGGCCGGTCAGGGTGAACAGGATCAGCTTCTGCCGCTTGACGCGGATGCCGGCGAACCGGGCCGCCTCCTCGCTCGCGCCGACCGCGAACAGCGACCGGCCGAACGGGGTGGCGTGCAGGGTGACGACGGCGATGGCGAGCAGCACCAGGAAGGGCAGGAGGGCGTACGGGACGAACGTGTCACCGATGCGTCCGGCGGCGAAGTCCAGGTACGGGGTGGGGAAGTCGGTCACCGCGTCGGAGCCGAGCACGATCTGCGCGATGCCCCGGTAGGCGGCCAGCGTGCCGATGGTGACGGCGAGGGACGGCAGTCCGAGGCGGGTCACCAGCAGGCCGTTGACCAGGCCGCAGACGACGCCGATGACGAGGCAGATCGGGATGATCGTCTCGATGGTCATGCCCTGGTTCCACAGGGCGCCCATCACCGCGCCGGACAGGCCGGCCGTGGAGGCCACGGACAGGTCGATCTCGCCGGAGACCACGAGCAGGGTCATGGGCAGGGCGATCAGCGCGATCGGCAGGGTGTTGCCGATGAGGAACGACAGGTTGAGCGCGTTGCCGAAACCGTCGACGGTGGTGAAGGACAGCAGCAGGACGACGACGAGCAGGGCGCCGACGACCGTGTCCCAGCGGACCGCGCGCGTGAGGGACTCAGGCATGGCGGGCGTTCCTCTTCTTCAGGGCGGAGGCCACGCGCAGCGCGACGATCCGGTCGACCGCGATGGCGAGGATGAGCAGGATGCCGTTGATGGCGAGCACCCACACGGAGCTGACGCCGAGGGCGGGCAGCACGCTGTTGATGGAGGTCAGCAGCAGCGCGCCGAGGGCCGCGCCGTAGACGCTGCCGGAGCCGCCGGTGAAGACCACGCCGCCGACCACGACCGCGCTGACGACGGTGAGTTCGTAGCCGTTGCCGGTACTGGAGTCGACGTTGCCGAACCGGGCCAGGTACAGGGCGCCGGCGAGGCCGGCGAGGGCGCCGCAGAAGGTGTACGCGGCGAGGATCCGCTTGCGCACGGGGATGCCGGCGAGCCGGGCGGCCTCGGGGTTGGAGCCGAGCGCGTACAGCTCGCGTCCGCTGCCGAAGTGCTTGAGGTAGTACGCCGTCGCCACCAGCACCGCGAGCGCGATGAGCGCCAGGTAGGGCACGGCCGAGATGCCGCCGGAGCCGAAGTCGACGAACCCGCCGGGCAGGTCGGCGGCGGTGATCTGGCGGGAGCCGACCCAGATGGAGTCGATGCCGCGGATGATGTAGAGCGTGCCGAGGGTGACCACGAGGGCGGGGACCTGGCCGAGGCTGACGAGCAGGCCGTTGAGCAGTCCGAAGCCGATGCCGAGCAGCACGGCGAGGGCGACGGCGACGACCGGGTTCCCGCCGCCCTGGAGGTAGGTGCCGGCGGCGAAGGCGCTGATGCCGAGGGTGGAGCCGACGGACAGGTCGACGTTGCGGGTGATGACGACCAGGGACTGGCCGGTGGCGACCAGGACCAGGATGGTCGCGTTCAGCAGCAGGTCCTTGATGCCCTGTTCGGACAGGAACTCGCTGTTGCCGGCCTGGGTGACGGCGATCATCACCAGGAAGACGACGAGGATGGCGAGTTCGCGCATCTTGAAGACGCGGTCCGCCAGCCGGGTGGCGCCGGCCTTCGGTGCCTCGGCGACGGGGGCTTCTCCGGGAGCGGCGACCGTCATGCGGCGGCCCTCCCCGTGGCTGCGGCCATCACGGTTTCCTCGGTGGCGTCGGTGCGGGGGATCTCGGCGGTGAGCCGGCCCTCGTGCATCACCAGCACGCGGTCGGCCATGCCGAGGATCTCGGGCAGGTCGGAGGAGATCATCAGGACGGCGACGCCGTCGGCGGCGAGCTGGGAGAGCAGCCGGTGCACCTCGGCCTTGGTGCCGACGTCGATGCCGCGCGTGGGCTCGTCGACGATCAGCACCTTCGGGCCGGTGGCGAGCCACTTGGCGAGGACGACCTTCTGCTGGTTGCCGCCGGACAGGGTGTTCACCGTGTCGGCGATCCGGGCGTACTTGACCTGGAGCTTGACGGCCCAGTCGCGGGAGCGGCTGCGTTCGGCGCCGCGGTCCATCAGGCCGGCCTTCACGGTCGTACGGAGTCCGGTGAGGCCGATGTTCCGCTCGATGGACATGTCCATCACCAGGCCCTGGGCCCGCCGGTCCTCGGGGACCAGGGCGAGGCCCGCGGCCATGGCCGTGGACGGGGCGCCGTTGGTGAGCTTGCGCCCGTCGACCTCGACCTCGCCGGCGTCCCAGCGGTCGACGCCGAACACGGCGCGGGCCACCTCGGTGCGTCCGGCGCCGACGAGTCCGGCCAGGCCGACGATCTCGCCGCGCCGCACGTCGAAGGAGACGTCGGTGAAGACGCCCTCGCGGGTCAGCCGGCGCACGCTCAGGGCGATCTCGCCCGGCGTGACGTCCTGCTTGGGGTAGAGCTCCTCGAGGTCGCGGCCGACCATGCGGCGGACCAGGTCGTCCTCGGTCATGCCCTCCAGCGGCTCGCTGGAGATCCAGGCGCCGTCGCGGAGCGTGGTGACCTGTTGGCAGATCTCGAAGATCTCCTCCAGGCGGTGGGAGATGAACAGCACCGCGGCGCCCTGCTCGCGCAGGGTGCGTACGACGCCGAAGAGGCGGGCGACCTCGCTGCCGGTGAGGGCGGCGGTGGGCTCGTCCATGATCAGGACGCGGGCGTCGAAGGAGAGCGCCTTGGCGATCTCGACGATCTGCTGGTCGGCGATGGACAGGCCGCGGGCCGGACGGTCCGGGTCGAGGTCGACGCCGAGCCGCCGCATCAGGGCGGCGGTCGCGTCGTGGGTGGCGCGGTGGTCGATCCGGCCGAGCGCCTTCCGGGGCTGCCGGCCCATGAAGATGTTCTCGGCGATCGACAGGTCGGGGAAGAGCGTGGGCTCCTGGTAGATCACGGCGATGCCGGCGTCGCGGGCGTCACCGGGTCCGTGGAAGACGACCGGCGCGCCGTCGAGCAGCACCTGGCCGGTGTCCGGACGGTGCACTCCGGCGAGCGTCTTGATGAGGGTCGACTTGCCGGCTCCGTTCTCGCCGGCGAGGGCGTGCACCTCCCCGGGGAACAGCTCCAGGGAGACGTCCCGCAGGGCGCGGACCGCGCCGAAGGACTTGGAGATGCCCTTCAGCGCGAGAACCGGGGCCGGACCCGTGTCGGACGGGTGGGTCATGAGGGCTCCTCGACGACGCCGACGGGAGGCCCCACGACGTCGTGAAAGGTTTCAACTGGGTTGCCGGGACGTTAGGCGCGCGACGCATGTCACGTCAATGGGTCCCAGCCGAAAAACTTTCGACACCTTCAGGTCTCGGCCTGGTCACGGAGGACCGTCTGTGCCGGAGGGGTTGACACCCCTTCGGGAGACCCATAGCTTCCCGTTCTGAATCGTTTCACTCAGTGGTCGTTACGACCCGATGTCACAGGAGCCCTGACGTGACCGAGCTCGCCGCGGTGAAAGCCGCTCTCAAGACACAGGCCGTGGAGACGCCGTCCTGGGCGTACGGGAACTCGGGGACCCGGTTCAAGGTGTTCGCGCAACAGGGCGTCCCCCGCACCCCGCAGGAGAAGCTCGACGACGCCGCCCAGGTGCACGCGTTCACCGGTGTCGCGCCGACCGTGGCGCTGCACATTCCGTGGGACAGGGTCGAGGACTACGCGGCACTGGCCAAGCACGCCGAGGACCGCGGGGTGCGGCTCGGCGCGATCAACTCCAACACCTTCCAGGACGACGACTACAAGCTCGGCAGCATCTGCCACCCGGACGCGGCGGTGCGCCGGAAGGCCGTCGACCACCTGCTGGAGTGCGTCGACATCATGGACGCGACCGGCTCCAAGGACCTGAAGCTGTGGTTCGCCGACGGGACGAACTACCCCGGACAGGACGACATCCGCGCCCGCCAGGACCGGCTCGCCGAAGGGCTCGCCGAGGTGTACGAGCGGCTCGGGGACGACCAGCGGATGCTGCTGGAGTACAAGTTCTTCGAGCCGGCGTTCTACACGACGGACGTGCCGGACTGGGGCACCGCCTACGCGCACTGCCTGAAGCTGGGCGAGAAGGCACAGGTCGTGGTCGACACCGGTCACCACGCTCCGGGCACCAACATCGAGTTCATCGTGGCGACGCTGCTGCGGGAGGGGAAGCTCGGCGGGTTCGACTTCAACTCGCGGTTCTACGCCGACGACGACCTGATGGTCGGCGCCGCCGACCCGTTCCAGCTGTTCCGGATCATGTACGAGGTGATCCGCGGGGGCGGGTTCGCTCCCGAGGTGGCGTTCATGCTCGACCAGTGCCACAACATCGAGGCGAAGATCCCGGCGATCATCCGTTCCGTCATGAACGTCCAGGAGGCGACGGCGAAGGCGCTGCTGGTCGACCGGGCGGCGCTGAGCGAGGCCCAGGCCTCCGGGGACGTGCTCGAGGCCAACGCGGTGCTGATGGACGCGTACAACACGGACGTGCGTCCGCTGCTGCGCGAGGTGCGGGAGGAGATGGGGCTGGACCCCGAGCCCCTGGTCGCCTACCGGCGGTCCGGGTGGGCGGAGAAGATCGTCGCCGAGCGGGTCGGTGGGGAGCAGGCCGGGTGGGGGGCGTGAGCGTCTGCCCCGTGCTGTTCGTCGCGGCCGGCCGGCCGGCCGCGCCCACGCGGCGGTAGCCGCACATCGACACAGCCCCGCGCCCCTGGAGGGGCGCACCACTCACCCTCTTTCACGTAAGGACTGGACGTTCATGGCAACCCATCCCGAAGCTGCCGCTCTGCTCGCTCGATCGCACCGGCTCGGGGCCGATCCCCGCAACACCAACTACGCCGGCGGCAACACCTCCGCCAAGGGCACCGGGACCGACCCCGTCACCGGGGGCGACGTCGAGCTGATGTGGGTCAAGGGGTCCGGGGGCGACCTCGGGACGCTGACCGAGGCGGGGCTGGCCGCGCTGCGGCTGGACCGGCTGCGGGCACTGACCGGTGTGTACCCGGGTGTCGAGCGCGAGGACGAGATGGTCGCCGCGTTCGACTACTGCCTGCACGGCAAGGGCGGTGCGGCCCCGTCGATCGACACCGCGATGCACGGGCTCGTCGACGCCGCGCACGTGGACCACCTCCACCCCGACTCCGGGATCGCGCTGGCCTGCGCGGCCGACGGGGAGAAGCTGACCGCCGAGTGCTTCGGCGACACCGTGGTGTGGGTGCCGTGGCGGCGGCCCGGTTTCCAGCTCGGGCTGGACATCGCCGCCGTGAAGGAGGCCAACCCGCAGGCCATCGGCTGTGTGCTCGGCGGGCACGGCATCACCGCGTGGGGCGACACCTCCGAGGAGTGCGAGCGCAACTCGCTGCACATCATCCGCACCGCCGAGGAGTTCCTCGCCCAGCGCGGCCGGCCGGAGCCGTTCGGCCCCGTGATCGAGGGGTACGAGGCGCTGTCCGAGGAGGAGCGGCGGGAGCGGGCCGCCGCGCTGGCGCCGTACGTCCGCGCCGTCGCCTCGCAGGACCGGCCGCAGGTCGGCCACTTCGACGACTCCGACGCCGTACTGGACTTCCTGGCCCGCGCCGAGCACCCGCGGCTGGCCGCGCTGGGCACCTCCTGCCCGGACCACTTCCTGCGCACCAAGGTCCGCCCGCTCGTCCTGGACCTGCCGCCGTCCGCCCCGCTCGACGAGGCGGTCGCCCGGCTGAAGGAACTCCACGCCGCCTACCGCGAGGAGTACGCCGCCTACTACGCGCGGCACGCGCAGCCCGACTCCCCCGCGATGCGCGGCGCCGACCCGGCGATCGTGCTGGTGCCGGGCGTGGGCATGTTCAGCTTCGGCAAGGACAAGCAGACCGCGCGGGTGGCCGGCGAGTTCTACCTCAACGCGATCAACGTGATGCGCGGGGCCGAGGCGGTCTCCACGTACGCGCCGATCGAGGAGTCGGAGAAGTTCCGCATCGAGTACTGGGCGCTGGAGGAGGCCAAGCTCCAGCGGATGCCGAAGCCCAAGCCGCTCGCCACCCGGGTGGCGCTGGTGACGGGTGCGGGCAGCGGGATCGGCAGGGCGATCGCCCAGCGGCTGGTGGCCGAGGGCGCGTGCGTCGTCGTGGCCGACCTGAACGGGGAGAACGCCGAGCGGGTCGCCGAGGAGCTGGGCGGATCCGACAAGGCCGTCGCCGTGACCGTCGACGTGACGTCCGAGGAGCAGATCGCGGACGCCTTCAAGGCCGCCGTGCTCGCCTTCGGCGGGGTCGACCTGGTGGTGAACAACGCCGGGATCTCGATCTCCAAGCCGCTGCTGGAGACGACCGCGAAGGACTGGGACCTCCAGCACGACATCATGGCCCGCGGTTCCTTCCTCGTCTCGCGCGAGGCGGCCCGGGTGATGACCGCGCAGGAGCTGGGCGGCGACATCGTCTACATCGCGTCGAAGAACGCGGTGTTCGCCGGCCCGAACAACATCGCCTACTCGGCCACCAAGGCCGACCAGGCGCACCAGGTGCGACTGCTCGCCGCCGAGCTGGGTGAGCACGGCATCCGCGTCAACGGCGTCAACCCGGACGGTGTGGTGCGCGGCTCCGGGATCTTCGCGGGCGGCTGGGGCGCCAAGCGCGCCGCCGTGTACGGGGTGCCGGAGGAGAAGCTGGGCGAGTTCTACGCCCAGCGGACGCTGCTGAAGCGCGAGGTGCTGCCCGAGCACGTGGCGAACGCCGTGTTCGCGCTGACCGGCGGCGACCTCACCCACACCACCGGACTGCACGTCCCGGTCGACGCCGGCGTCGCCGCCGCGTTCCTGCGATGAGCACCGTGAAGTCCTACGCCGCGGTCGACCTCGGCGCGTCCAGCGGACGCGTCATGGTCGGCCGCGTCGGCCCCGACAGCCTGGAGCTGACCGAGGTCAACCGCTTCCCCAACCGGCCGGTGCGCGTGCCCGAAGGGCTGCGCTGGGACGTCCTGGCGCTGTACGCCGGGGTGCTGGACGGGCTGAGGGCGGCAGGCCGGGTGGACTCCGTCGGCATCGACAGCTGGGCCGTGGACTACGGGCTGCTGGACGCGGACGGGGCGCTGCTCGGCAACCCGGTGCACTACCGCGACGGCCGCACCGACGGGATCGCGGAGAAGGTGTGGGCGACCGTGCCCGCCGGGGAGCTGTACGCGGCGACCGGTCTGCAGTACGCGCCGTTCAACACGCTGTACCAGTTGACGGCGGCCCGCGGCTCGGCCCAACTGGCAGCGGCGAAAAGGCTGTTGCTGATTCCGGATCTGCTGACGTACTGGCTGACCGGCGAGCAGGGCACGGAGCTGACCAACGCCTCGACCACCCAGCTGATCGACCCGCGCACCCGCGACTGGGCGCACGGGGTCGCGGAGCGCCTCGGCATCGACCTCTCGCTGTTCGCGCCGCTGCGGCATCCCGGGGACGCGGCCGGGGTGCTGCGGCCCGAGGTGCTGGAGGAGACCGGGCTGGCCGGGCCGGTCCCGGTGACGGCGGTCGGCTCGCACGACACCGCGTCCGCGGTGGCCGCCGTCCCCGCGGACGGCGAGCGGTTCGCGTACATCTGCACCGGCACCTGGTCGCTGGCCGGTCTGGAGCTGGACGCGCCGGTGCTCACCGAGGAGAGCCGGGCCGCCAACTTCACCAATGAGCTGGGGCTGGACGGCACGGTCCGCTACCTGCGCAACATCATGGGCCTGTGGCTGCTCCAGGAGTGCCTGCGGGCCTGGGGACAGCCGGATCTGGGCGCGCTGCTGCTCGACGCGGCCAAGGTGCCGGCGCTGCGGTCGGTGGTGGACGCCGGGGACGCGGCGTTCCTCGCGCCCGGGCGGATGCCGGAGCGGATCGCCGAGGCCTGCCGGGACTCGGGCCAGCCCGTGCCGGCCACCCCCGCCGAGACCACCCGGTGCATCCTCGACTCGCTCGCCCTGGCCCACCGCAAGGCCGTCGAGGACGCGCAGCGGCTCTCCGGGCGGTCCGCCGACGTCGTGTACATCGTGGGCGGCGGCACCCGCAACGCCCTGCTGTGCCAGCTCACCGCCGACGCCTGCGGGCTGCCGGTGGTGTCCGGGCCGGCGGAGGCGGCGGCGCTGGGCAACGTGCTGGTGCAGGCCCGTGCCCACGGACTGGTCGGCGACCTGGCCGGGATGCGGCGGCTGCTCACCCGTACGCAACCGCTGACGCGGTACGAGCCGCGCGGCGGTACGCAGCGGTGGCGGGCGGCGCAGGCCCGGCTCGCCCGGGGCTGACGCGGTCTCCCCCGGCCCCACGCTCCCCCACTACCCTGCATTCACCCGATGATCGATTCACTAGGAGCCGCGATGCGTGTCGCACTGTTCCTGACCTGTGTCAACGACACGCTGTATCCGGACACCGGGCGCGCCGTGGTGAAACTCCTGACCAGGCTGGGCGTCGACGTCGACTTCCCGATGGCGCAGACCTGTTGCGGCCAGGCGCACTACAACACGGGCTACCGGCACGAGGCCGAGCCGCTCGCCCGGCACTTCTCCGACGTCTTCAAGGACTACGAGGCGATCGTGACGCCGTCCGGGTCGTGCGGGGCGATGGTGCGGGAGCTGTATCCACGGATGGGTGAGCGGGCCCGGGCGGAGGGCCGCGGGGACACCCTCGCGGCGACGCTGGCGCCGGTGGTGCCGAAGACGTACGAGCTGACGGAGTTCCTGGTGGACGTGCTGGGGGTGACCGACGTCGGGGCGTACTACCCGCACAAGGTGACCTACCACCCCACCTGTCACGGGCTGCGCGGTCTCGGTCTCGGCGAGCGGCCCCTGCGGCTGCTGCGGGCGGTGAAGGGGCTGGAGCTGGCCGAGCTGCCGGGCGCCGAGGAGTGCTGCGGCTTCGGCGGCACCTTCGCGTTGAAGAACTCCGACGTCTCGGCGGCGATGGGCACCGACAAGGTGCGCAACGCCGAGTCGACGGGCGCCGAGGTGCTGTGCGCGGCGGACAACTCGTGCCTGATGCACATCGGCGGAACGATGACCAGGCTGCGGACCGGCATGCGGCCGGTGCACATCGCGGAGATCCTGGCGAGCACGGAGGAGGAACCGGCCGTATGAGCGGGACGTATCTCGGCATGCCGGCGTTTCCCGAGGCCGCCCACGAGGCGGTCGGTAACGCGACGCTGCGCGGCAATCTGCGGCACGCCACGCACACCATCCGCGCCAAGCGGGCGAACGCCGTCGCGGAGGTCTCCGACTGGGCGGAGCTGCGGGAGGCCGGCAAGCAGATCAAGGACCACACGCTCCGTCACCTCGACCACTACCTCGAGCGGTTGGAGGAGTCGGTGACGGCGGCGGGCGGCACCGTGCACTGGGCCGTCGACGCCGACGAGGCCAACCGGATCGTGGCACGGCTGGTCAAGGAGACCGGTGAGTCGGAGGTCGTCAAGGTCAAGTCGATGGCCACGCAGGAGATCGGCCTCAACGAGGCCCTGGAGGCGGAGGGCATCGCCGCCTACGAGACCGATCTGGCCGAGCTGATCGTGCAGTTGGGCAAGGACCGGCCCTCGCACATCCTGGTGCCGGCGATCCACCGCAACCGCGGGGAGATCCGGGAGATCTTCGCCCGCGAGATGAGCGAGTGGGGCCGCCCCGCCCCCGAGGGACTGACGGACACGCCCGCCGAACTCGCCGAGGCGGCCCGGCTGCACCTGCGGGAGAAGTTCCTGCGCGCCAAGGTGGGCGTCTCCGGCGCCAACTTCATGGTCGCCGAGACCGGCACGCTGGTGGTGGTGGAGTCCGAGGGCAACGGGCGGATGTGCCTGACCCTGCCCGAGACGCTGATCTCGGTCGTCGGCATCGAGAAGATCGTGCCGACCTGGCAGGACCTGGAGGTGTTCCTGCAGACCCTCCCCCGTTCCTCGACCGCCGAGCGGATGAACCCGTACACCTCGACGTGGACCGGCACCACCGACGAGGACGGCCCGCGCACCTTCCACCTGGTCCTGCTGGACAACGGCCGCACCGACACCCTCGCCGACGAGGTGGGCCGGCAGGCGCTGCGCTGCATCCGCTGCTCCGCCTGCCTGAACGTGTGCCCGGTGTACGAGCGGGCCGGCGGCCACGCCTACGGCTCGGTCTACCCGGGTCCGATCGGCGCCATCCTCAGCCCTCAACTCCGGGGAACGGGGAGCGAGATCGACGCCTCCCTGCCGTACGCCTCGTCGCTGTGCGGGGCCTGCTACGAGGTGTGCCCGGTCGCCATCGACATCCCCGAGGTGCTGGTGCACCTGCGGGAGCGGGTGGCGCAGGGCGGGGAGGTGATCCGGGGCGGCAACAAGGTGGTGCTCAAGCCGGCCAAGGGGCACGCCGCCGAGCGTGCCGCGATGCGCGCCGCCCGCTGGGCCTTCGCGCACCCCGGGGCCCTGCGCACCGGCCAGCGCCTCGCCTCGCGCACCCGCCGCCTCCATCCGCGCACCCTGCCGGGCCCCGGCCGGGCCTGGAGCGGGACCCGGGACCTGCCGCCGGTGCCGGCGGAACCGTTCCGGGACTGGTGGCAGCGTACGCGGGGCGGGAAGGGAGCGGCGAAGTGAGCAGCAGGGAACGGATCCTGGGCCGGGTGCGGCGGGCCCTCGCCGACGTACCGCAGGACGACACCCCGTACGAGCGGGCCGTCGTCCGTGACTATCTGCGCGAGCACGGTGGGCGCACCGTCGAGGAGACGGTGGACCTCCTCGCGGAGAACCTGGCCGACTACCGGGCCGTCGTGCACCGTACGGACGCGGCCGGGCTGGCCGGGGTGATCGCCGGGCTGCTCGCGGCGCGCGGCGCGTCGTCGGTGCTGGTTCCGCCCGGTCTCGACGAGGACTGGCTCGCCTCGACGGAGGTGACCCGGGTCATGGACCGGGCGGAGAGTACGCCGCAGGAGCTGGACCGGGTCGACAGTGTGGTCACCGCCTGCGCGGTCGCCGTCGCGGAGACGGGCACGATCGTGCTGGACGGCTCCCCCGACCAGGGCCGCCGCCGCATCACCCTGGTCCCCGACCACCACATCTGCGTGGTCCGCGTCCCCGACCAGGTCGTCTCCTCCGTCCCCCAGGCCCTCGGGCGTCTCGACCCGGCCCGTCCGCTCACCTGGATCTCCGGCCCGTCGGCGACCAGCGACATCGAGCTCGACCGGGTGGAGGGCGTGCACGGGCCGCGCACGCTGGAGGTCGTACTGGTCGGGTGAAACCCCCTCGGGGGGTGGTCCTGACTACACCCCCCGATACGGGTTCTGCGCCCAGTGTGGCGCGGCCGTCTCCTCCGTAGCGTCGTCGGCATGGCACAGGACGTGCCGGACGGAGGAGATGACGATGTTTCGCAACGGGTCACGACGCGACCACGACACGGGACCCGCCCCCGAGGCACTGCGGCTGGTGAAGGTCAGCAAGTCCTACGGGACGGCGGACAACGCCGTGACCGCCCTCGACGGGGTGACGCTCGGCCTTGCGCGGGGGACGTTCACCGCGGTGATGGGGCCGTCGGGCTCGGGCAAGTCGACGCTGCTGCAGTGCGCGGCGGGTCTGGACCGGCCCGACAGCGGGATCGTCCAGGTGGACGGCAAGGAGCTGACCGGCGGCGGCGAGGCGGAGCTGACGAAGTTCCGGCGCGGGCGGATCGGGTTCGTGTTCCAGCAGTACAACCTGCTGGAGACGCTGACCGTCGCGCAGAACACGGTGCTGCCGCTGAAGCTGGCCGGACAGCGCGTGGACCGGAGGCGGGCCCGGGAGATCCTCACCGCCGTCGGCCTCGGCGACCGGCTCGGGCACCGGCCCGACCAGCTCTCCGGCGGCCAGCGGCAGCGCGTCGCGATCGCGCGGGCGCTGGTCACCGAGCCCCGGGTGATCTTCGCGGACGAGCCGACCGGCGCCCTGGACACGCGCAGCGCGCGGGAGGTGCTGGCGCTGCTCCGGCAGGCGGTGCGGGTGCACGGGCGGACCGTGGTGATGGTGACGCACGACCCGGTCGCCGCCTCCTACGCCGACAGTGTGCTGTTCCTCGCGGACGGCCGGCTCGCCGGCCGGCTGGACGCGCCGACGGCGGACGCGGTGGCCGAGCGGCTGGCGCACCTGGGCGACGACACGACGGCGGGGGTGTGAGCCGTGTTCGTACTGGCCATGCGGTCGATCCGGCAGCGGCCCGGACGGTTCCTCGCGACGCTGCTGTCCGCCTTCCTGGGCGCGGCGATCATCATGATGTTCCACTCGATGCACGACACGGCCGGGCAGCCGGGCGTGGACCCGGTGAGCTCCGACACGCTGGGCACGGCGGCCGGCGTCGTCGGCGGGTACGGCACGCTGCTGGTGTTCTTCGCCGTCGCCTCGACGCTGACGGTGAACGTGCGGCAGCGGACGGCCGAGCTGGAACTGCTGCGCTGCTCGGGGGCGACCCCGGCGCAGATCAAGCGGATGGTCGTGGGCGAGGCGGCGGCCGTGGCCCTGGCGGGCGCGGCGCTGGCGATCGGCCCGGCGATGCTCGGCGGGCGGGCGCTGCTGGACATGTTCCAGGACGGTGGCCAGGTCGCACGGTCGGTCGAGTACTCCTTCGGCCCGATCGCGCTGATGAGCGGCGTGCACATCACGCTGCTCGCGGCGGCGGGCGCCGCGTTCCTGGCCGTGCGGCGGGTGACGCGGCGCGGCAGGGAGCGGGCCGGGGCACGGCGCGTCCTGGCGTACGGCACGCTGGCGGCCGGGGCCGCCGGGGCGGGCTCGACCTTCTTCTTCTCCGCGACGGACGAGATGCTGATGGCGCCGCCCGCCCAGGGGGCGATCATGCTCTCGGTGGGGCTGGCGCTGATGGCGCCGCGGCTGCTGAAGGGCGTACTCGCCCGGCTGGCGCTCGGCGGGGCCGGCGGGTGGCTGGCCGTGCGGAACCTGCGGCAGCGGGCCGGGGAGCTCGCCGGCATCCTGGTGTCGCTGATCATGTTCACGGCGGTGTCCACGGCGACGATCACCATGCAGGCGGTGGAGAGCGACGCCGTCGCGGCCTCGGGCCTGGTGAAGTCGGTCGACGCGAAGAACCTGGAGACGCTCAACCTCACGGTCGTCGGCATCATCGCCGTCTTCGTCTGCGTCATGCTGGTCAACTCGCTGTACGCGGCGACGACCTACCGCTCCCGAGAGTTCGGGCAGCAGCGCCTGGCGGGGGCGACTCCGGGGCAGGTGCTCCGTGTGGTGGGTACCGAGGGGGTGATCCTCACGGTCACGGGGGTGCTGCTCGGCACGTCGGCCGCGCTGGCCGGGGTCGTACCGTTCACGGTCGTCCGCACCGACGGGGTGCTGCCGGACCAGTTCCTCGGGACGTGGCTCGCCATGGTGGCGGTGACGGCCGCGGTGACCCTCGGGACGAGCCTGGGCACGGCCAGGAGGGTGCTGCGCACTCCGGCGGTGCGTGCGGTGGCTCAGGCCGCCTGACGTCCTGCCCGGTCAGCATGGGGGCGCCTGCCGCGGCGGGCGCCCCTCAGCCGTACCGGACGGCCCTGACACATGATCGGGGAGCGGCCCCCGCGTGACCGGTTCGGGCGTGTACTGACGTACATCGCCAATCCGCTAACATCCCGCCATGTCCGACACCGCCACGCAGCACTGAGGAACCGATGCCCGATCCGCTGTACCCCGACCCTCTTGCCGCCGTGAGCCTGGCGGGCGAGACCGTCTCCTTTTCCGACGGCCACAAGAGGGCGCTGCTGGAGGAGCTCGCTCCGGACGAGTCCGTGCGGGCCGTCTACCACGACGGCTGGGGCTACGCGGTGCTCACGGACCGGGGGCTCATCCTGCTCGGCAGCCTCCTGCGGCCGAGGGCCACCCGCGCCTCCCTGCCCCTGCGCATCCTCCGCCGCGCGTCGGGGCTTCTGGACTCCGTCGAGGTCCTCGTCGACGGCAGGCCGCACAAGCTGCACGGTTCGAAGATCGACCCGAAGGGCGCACTCCTCGAAGCGGCGGGCGAGCTCCTGCCCCCGGGCTCCCCGACGCGGCCCGGACGCGGGACGCGGGTGTCCACATGGGTACGGCGGCACCCGGTGCTGGTGTCGGTGCTCGCCGTCTCGGTGGTCGTGGGCGGGCTGGGGTCGGGCTCCGGTTCCGGTTCCGGCTCTGGTGAGCCCGTGGCGAAGGACGGCAAGAACCCGGCCGAGACCGTCGTCGCCGACTTCCAGGGGGCCACGCTCACCGCGGCCGCGGCGCGGGCCCGCGAAGGCGGCTGGCGGAAGGTGTCGACGATGGACGCCACCTCCGAGTTCCGGACGGTCGGGACCGACGGGACCGGGTGGCGGGTCTGCTTCCAGAACCCCGCCCGCGACGAGACGGTACGCCCGTCCCTGCGGACGCTGACGCTGTACGCGGTGCCGGAACGCGAGAAGTGCCCGACGCGGCTGTACGGGGTCCGCCGGGTGGTGATGCCGGACGTCGTCGGCATGCCGTTCGACGACGCCTCGGCAACCCTCGGCGACCTCGGCCTCGACAGCGTGTCCCTCTTCCACGCCTACACGGGCAAGCCACTTGACGAGGAGGAACGGGACCTGGCCGTGTGCCGGCAGGACCCGGAGGCCGGAACCGAGACCACGGTCCCGGCACCGGTCCGCCTGTGGCTGATCGATTCCGGCAAGCCGTGCACGGAACCCAGCCCGACGGCGAAGCCCAAGCCCAAGCCGAAGCCCGCCCCGAAGCCCGCTCCGCAGCCGTCGTACGACGGCACCTCGGGCGGGGGCTCCGGCAGCGGAGGGAGCTCGTCGAGCGGGGGCTCGGGCAGCGGCGGAGGCTCCTCCTCCGGCGGTTCCGGTTCCGGCTCCGGCTCCGGGTCCGGCGGCCGGTCGGGGATCGGGTTCGGGCAGTTCTGCTCCCCGGTGGGAGCCACGGCGACGACGGCCGACGGCCGTCCCGCGAAGTGCTTCATGGGCAAGGACGGCCGTGCGCGCTGGGGATACAACTCCGGTTGACCGGTGGCCGGGCGGACTAGTCCGCCTTGGCGTACTCCTGGGCCATGCCGCCCGCGAAGTCGTGCACCACGACCTGGTCGTCGCCGACGACCCACGCGTCGTGGCCCGGTGGGCAGACGAAGACGTCGCCGGGGCCGACCTCCTGCTCCGCGCCGTCGTCCATGCGGATGTGCATACGGCCCTGGACGACATAGCCGTTGTGGTGGATCCGGCAGCTCTCCGTCCCCGCGATGGGACCGACGGACTCGGACCAGCGCCATCCGGGCTCGAAGGTGGCCACGGCGAAGTCCAGCCCTGTCATGTGGACGGCTTCCAGGTGTCCCCTGGGAAAGTCGCGCCGCTCGTCCGGCTTGTCCAGCGTCTTGATCTCGAGCATGACCCTGTTCCCTTCCGACCGTCTCCCTGCACGGCCGGGTCCGGTCTCCGTCCGCCTCGCACGGCACCGGCGGGGGCCGGGCCCCGCCACTTCATCGTCCGCCTGTCCACTCGGGTACGCCATTCGAGTGAAGCCGGTCCGTCAGTCGCCCGGACCGCAGAGCCGGGCGAAGCGGCCGGCGTCGATGTTGCCGCCGGACAGGATCAGACCGACACGGGGCGGGAGGGGGCCCGCGCGACCGGTGAGCAGTGCGGCGAGCGGGGTGGCACCGCTCGGCTCCAGGACGATCTTCAGCCGCTCGAAGGCGAACCGCATCGCGTCCCTGATCTCGTCGTCGCCGACCAGCACGATCCCGTCCAGGAGCCGCCGGTTGAGGGAGAACGTCAGCTCGCCCGGGGTGTGCAGGGCCTGGCCGTCGGCGATGGTGCGCGGCACCGGGATGCTGACGCGCCGGCCCGCCTCCAGGGACCTCTTGGTGTCGTCGCCGGCCTCCGGCTCCACGCCGATCACCCGGGTCGCGGGGTGCAGGCCCTTGACGGCGGTGGCACTTCCGGCGATCAGTCCGCCGCCGCCGACCGGCGCGAGCAGCGCCCCCAGCTCCCCTGCTTCCTCGACGAGTTCGAGGGCCGCCGTGCCCTGTCCCGCGATGACGTGCGGGTGCTCGTAGGGCGGGACGAGGGTCAGTCCCCGCTCGGCGGCGAGAGCCTCGGCGATGGCGACCCGGTCGCCGCTGTAGCGGTCGTAGGTGACGATCTCGGCGCCGTACCCCTCGGTGGCCGCCCGCTTCGACGGCGGGGCGTCCTCGGGCATGACGATGACGGCGGTGGTGCCCAGCTCCCGGGCGGCCAGGGCGACGGCCTGGGCGTGGTTGCCGGAAGAGTAGGCGGCGATGCCCCGGGAGAGCTGGTCGGGGGTGAGCCGGGAGGCCGCGTGGTAGGCGCCGCGGAACTTGAAGGCGCCCACCCGCTGGAAGTTCTCGCACTTGAGGTGGACCTCGGCGCCGACGCGCTCGTCCAGGGTGCGGGAGCGCAGCACGGGCGTGCGGTGGGCGACGCCCTTGAGGCGTTCGGCGGCGGAGAGGACGTCGTCGAGGGTGACCGGCGGGGTGGTCGTCGTCACGGGGTGCCTCCAGCGGGGGTCGGGTCGGTCGTCGTCCTGGCCCTGTGTGGCTGTCATGAGCACACGTCTCCCGTCCTCTTTTCCTGGACCATACATCCGGGTGCTGGATCCTCGGTCCGGGTCGGTCCGGGTTTCCGTACGGCCGTGTTCGCCTCCTCCGCCTCGGCGATGAGGGCGACGAGGGTCGTCCGCGCGCGGGCCACGCGGGAGCGGACCGTGCCGACCGGGCAGTCGCCGAGCGCCGCCGCCTCGGTGTACGGCAGGCCGAGGAGCTGTGTGAGGACGAACGCCTCGCGGCGCTCCTCCGGGAGGCGGTCCAGCAGGTCGAGCAGCACGATGCCGTCGTCGAATCCGGGCAGCCCGCGCGGCTGGGCCCGTTCGACGGTCAGCTGCCAGTCGGACACCTCGGCCTTCCGGGGCCGTACGGCCGTGTACCGGTGGCTGTCGGCGACGGCACGGCGGGCGATGGCCAGCAGCCAGGTGCGTGCCGAGGAACGGCCCTCGAACCGGTGCAGGCTGCCGAGCGCCCTCAGGAACGTGTCCTGGGTCAGATCGTCCACCGCCTGCGGGTCGGCGCACAGATGGGCGACGTAGCGGATGACGTCACGGTGCAGGGCGCGGACGAAACGGTCGACGGCGTCGGAGTCACCGCCGCGCGCGGCCAGCGCCCAGGCGGTCGCCGCGTCGTCGGTGGGTCTTCCGGCAGGGGCGGACAGGGTGGAAGTGATCACCTGAGGTCCTTCGCGGGGGAACCGGGAACCACGGGCGTGCGCGGACCCGGTCGGCGGGGATACGGCCGCGGGCGGTACGCGGAACAGGGCTGTACCGGCACACGGCCGGAGCCCGGGGCGCGCAGGGGCGGCCCGGGGTGTCACCGGCTGCCGTCAGGCGGCAGCGGTCCCGGCGGGCGGACCGCGCAAGGTGATCGCGTGGACGAGGGCAAGGAGCCGTGGTACCCGGTCCGAGCGGCGGCGCCGGCGGACGCGGAGCGGCGGGCGGACCGTCGGCACCTGCGTGAGGAACAGCGGTCGCAGCGGGGCGGCCAGCCATCCGCCGACGGTCCGCAGTACCCGGAACACCGCCCGCTCGCCGTACCCGAGCCACAGGCCGCACAGCAGCGCGGCCAGCAGGTGGGCGGCGAGCATGCCGGCGGAGGAGTCGCCGGAGGGCGTCATGTGTCCCTCCATGCCCGTACCCGTCCCCATGGGCATGGGCATGGGCATGGGCGTGGAGTGCATGCCGTGCGGCATCGCGCTCCCGTCCGTCCCGTCCATAAGGTCGGCGTGGGCGGGCTCCGTCAGGGAGAAGGCCGTGTGCAGAACCGTCTGGGCGGCGACGGCGACGGCGGTGATCAGCGGGAGTCCGCGCTCACGTCCCGCGAGTCCCCAGCCCACGGCGCCGGTGGCGGCCCAGCCGGCCGCCAGCGTCCAGAGGGGAACGTGGTCGCCGGACATCATGACGTGCCCCAGGGCGGCGAGCACGACACAGACGCCCGCGAACACCGCGGCCCGTCCCGTGCGAGCAACCCACCCAGCAGTCATGGCCCCTCATCGTCGCATCCGGGCCCCGAGCGGTCGCCCGTGGATACGGTTCCTCCCACGCACGCAACTCATTCCCCGGCATGTGACCCCGAACACATGAGCAGGGAAACCGAGTGGGCGGGAAGGGGGAAGGCCCGGCCGGCCGCGGACCCGTACGGGGAAACGAGAGCCGCGGCCGGCCGGGCCGGTCGGGGTGGAACGGGTGGTGTCAGAGGGTCGTCTCTCCGGCGAGGCCGAAGAAGTCGTTCCACTTGCCTCCGCCGGTGAACGCGGTGCCGTCCGAGGGGACCGCGTAGACCTCCGCTGCGGTGCCGCGGGTGAACGTGACGATGTCGTCCTTGCCGTCACCGGTCACGTCGGTCGGTGAACCGCCGAGCATCAGGCCGCCCGCGTCGCCGTAGTGGACCTCGAGCTCCGCGAGGGAGGTGAAGGTCTTCGTCCCGCCGGGCCGGCCGATGATCCGTACGCCGTCGCCCGCCGTCGGGTCGAAGGAGAAGGTGTAGGTCCGGTGCGCGCCCGCGGCGTCGCTGTACGGGTACTCGGGCCCCACGCGCTGCCCCGACACGTCCACCCACCGGTTGTCGCGCCGCGCCTGCACCCTCAGGTCACCGGCGAACCAGCCGCCGTCCGCGAACATGTCGCCCGTGGTGTAGGTGACCTTGTTCATCATGTACTGGCGCGGCCAGGTGTAGCCCCACCAACTGGCGTCCTTGCGCTCGTCGTTCCAGTCGTCCTCGCTCTGGTCGCGGTTGCCGTCGGCGTAGAGGGCGTCCTTGCCGAAGTGGGTGGCCCGCTGGACCGGCACGGTGCCGGGTTCGCGGGCGAGGTTGCGGCCCGGGCCGGCGGCGTTTCCCGGAGTGGTGTCGCGGCGCGGCTCCAGGCTCGGCTTCCGCAGGGAGAAGGTGTACGCGTAATGGTCGCCCTGCGGGTAACCGCCGCCGCAGGGACAGACGTTGGACTGGAGCCACATCGACTTGCCGTCGGCGCCGATGTACTTCGACGGGATCGTGGTCGCGTAGCCGCCGTGCTTGGAGTGGGTCCAGGGGTAGCCGCCGAAGCCTTGGTCGCGAAGTGCTTCCAGGGGCCCCAGGGGGTCGGTGACTCGTAGAACTCGAAGGTGTACTCGGTCCAGGAGGTGTAGAGGTAGCGGTTCAGCGGCTTGTTGTAGACGACGCCACCCTGGCTGAGGACCGTCATGTCGTGTGCCCGGCCGGGGGCGAGGACGTTCTGGTAGACGCGCCGGTCGTCGTGGAGGACGGGCTTGCGCTGCGAGATCTCCGTGAACCAGACCGGGTTGCCGGAGGCGTCCGTGCCGGACATGTACTGCCAGGCGTTCTCGTCCATGACGGAGTTCTTGTGGACGCGGGCCAGGTACAGGTCGACGGGATCGGGGACGGTGTTGTCGAAGGAGTCCCGCCAGTTGTGGTCCAGGCCGTAGACGTAGTCGTCGGGGGCGTTGGCGTGGTTCTTGCCGTAGTCCAGGAACATCACCGTGGTGAAGACGCCGCCGCCGAACATCGACCGGTTGTGGTCCCAGGTCCAGGTGCGGCCCTTGTCGGTGGACCTGGCGATCGTCGCGGCCGGGGCGTCGTTGAAGTCGTGCGCCAGGTCCTGCACCGCGAGGTAGAGGTCGCCGTTCACACAGGCCATGCCGGTGGGCTTGCGGTTGTGGCCCGCGTTCCAGATCTGGCCTACGTCGGTGGAGAGCTGTGATCCGGTCAGTGCGCCGGGCATGCCGGAGATCCTCGCGACCCCGATGTCGCTGAAGCCGGCGCCGAATCCGGTCCCGTCGCCGTAGGCGGCGTACACGTTGTCGTCGCCGGACCAGCAGTTGGGCCAGAGGTCGCCGTGGTCCCGGTTGTCGCCGGCCGCGGGCGCGCCGACGGTGGCCGCCGCGTCCACGGCGACGGTCGAGAAGAAGTCGCTCGCCGGAGGTGAAGCGGCGGCGGCCGTCGCCCGGGTCTCCGCGGTCCGTACGGCGTCCGGCGGGGTGCCGGCCGCGGCCGAGCCCGGCGGCACGACCGTCAGCACCGTGCCGAGGGCGAGCAGGGCCGTGGCCAGGGCACGGCCCAGGGGCCCTGCCGGTCTGGATGATGGGGTGGATCTGCGCATTGACTGTGCTCCCGGTGGGACTCGGGCCGGCCAGCGTCGAAATCGATTTCAGCGGACGGTGTTAACGTGCCGCTGGGGCGTCAACTGGCGTGTTGAGGGCGACAGTTCGACAAGAATTGGCCGATGCGCACCATTCCTCCGGTCGTGCCATCGCCGGGGCACGGACCTTTTGGATCTTCTGTTCTTCCGGCTTCTCAGCAGGTCACAGCAGCTACGAGGCGGATTCGGCCTTACCCGCGGAGTGAGCGGAGGGCTCAGTCGGCGCGTGCGCTTCCCGGGCTCAAGAAATCCATTTCATCTGGGTGCCGCTCAAGACCGGTCGACAGTTCGCCACACATATCGAGTGCGGCCATGGGACGCGCCCTGTCCCCCGTGCGAGCTACAGGCAAGTGTCCACTGTGCGGTGACGATTTCCGGCCGCCGGATCCGTAGCGTCCCTCACGACACGCGGCACCGGGCCGCGGATCCGACGAAGGAGTCATCGATGAGAGTGGTCTGGCAGCTTCTGGCCGTGGCGGCGATCTCCGCCATAGGCGGACAGAGCGTGAGCGCGGTGCGGGACAACCCGTGGCTCACGCTCGCCCTCGGGACGCTGACCGCCGTGCTCTCGGTGCCGGTCTACCGGTGGGTGGTGGGACGGACCGAGCGCCGGCCGGTCACGGAGCTGGACCCGGCCGGTGCCGCGCCGGCGTTCGGCCGGGGAACGCTGATCGGCGTCGTGATGTTCGGCATGGTCATCACGAACCTCTTCACCTCCGGGAACTACGAGGTGCACGGCCTGGGTTCCCTGAGCGGCACGGCCGGACTCTTCGGCTTCATGGCCGCCGCCGCCGTCACCGAGGAACTGCTGTTCCGCGGGGTGCTGTTCCGGATCGTCGAGGAGTACCTGGGCACCTGGATCGCGCTGACGCTGACCGCGCTGCTGTTCGGCCTGGCGCACCTGCCCAACCCGGACGCCACGGCGTGGGGCGCCTTCGCCATCGCGATCGAGGCCGGCGGCATGCTCGCCGCCGCGTACGTCGCCACCCGCAACCTGTGGGTGCCGATCGGCGTGCACTTCGGCTGGAACTTCGCCGCGGGCGGCATCTTCAGCACCGTGGTCTCGGGCAACGACACCGAGCAGGGGCTGCTGGACTCCACGATGTCGGGCAACAAGTGGATCACCGGCGGCGACTTCGGCCCGGAGGGAAGCGTGTACTCGGTGCTGTTCGGTGTGCTGCTGACGATCGGGTTCCTGTGGCTGGCCCACCGGCGCGGCAATCTGATGCCCCGCCGCCGGCGCGCGGAGCGAACCGACGCCACCGCTAGACTGCCCCGGTGATCGCTCCTCACCGGCTCCAGGAGACGTGGCACCGGCTGGACGTCACCGTCAGGGACCTTCTGCTCGGGCTGCTCGTCCTCTCCCTGTCGCTGTGGCCGGACTTCCAGAACCACGGAACGCTCCTCGGCGGCGTGCCGGAGCGTCCCTTCGACACGCTCGCCTTCGTGGCGGTGGCCCTCCAGGCCCTTCCGCTCGCCGTGCGCCGGCGGTGGCCGGCCGTCTGCCTCGCCCTGGTGGTGGCCGGGTTCGCCCTCGACCAGCTCCGCGGCTACCACTCCCCCGCGGGCACCGCGCTGCCCGTCGCGCTGCTGAGCGCCGGGGCGTACCTGGAGCGGTACCGGCGCACCGCCATGGCCCTGTGCACCGTCGCCTACGCGGCGCTGACGGTCGCGTTCCACCGGCTGGGCCCGGGCGAGCCGGTGAGCGAGTTCGTGACGTTCTACCTGGCGGTGGCCCTCGCGTGGGGCACCGGGGCGTGGCTGCGCGCCACCCGGGTCGCGGAGGCCGAGCGCCGGCACCGCGTCGCCGAGAACTCCCGGACCGCCGAACGCGCCCGGATCGCCCGCGAGTTGCACGACGTGGTGACCCACCATGTGACGGCCATGGTCGTACAGGCCGAGGCGGCCCGCTATCTGACCGCCGCGCCCGACCGGCTGGACCAGACGCTGACCGCCGTCAGCGACACCGGCCGACGGGCCATCACCGACCTGCGGCACCTGCTCGACCTGCTCAACCCCGACCACGGCCCCGAGGCCAGGACACCGCCCGTCGGCCGGCTCCTCACGCTGGTGGAGCAGACCCGCCGGGCCGGGCAGCCGGTGGAGTTCACCGAGGAGGGCACGCCGGCCCCGTCGACCGGCAGCGCCGACCTCGTCGCCTACCGGGTCGTGCAGGAGGCCCTGACGAACGCCCTCAAGTACGCTCACGGCGGCGCCACCCGGGTCGTGGTGCGGCACAGCGAACGGCAGATCACCGTGGAGGTCGGCACGGACGGTTCCGGCACCCCGGTCTCCTCCTCCCCCGGCGGGAGCGGCCGGGGCCTGGCGGGCCTGCGGGAGCGGGTCGACGTCCTGGGCGGCGACTTCAGCGCGGGACCGGAGACGGGCGGCGGCTTCGTCGTACGGGCCCGCATACCGACGGGGAGCACGGTGCAGGCAGGGGGCACGGTGCAGGCAGGGGGCACGGCGCCGGCGGGGGACACGGCGACGACGGAGAACACGGTACCGACGGGGAACACGGCATGACCGCACCGATCCGGGTCCTGGTCTGCGACGACCAGATGCTGATCCGCACCGGCCTGACGACCATCATCGACGCCCAGCCCGACCTGGAGGTGGCCGGCGAGTGCGGCGACGGGCAGACCGCCGTCGACCTCGCCGGCCGGCTCCGTCCGGACGTCGTGGTGATGGACGTGCGCATGCCGGTGCTCGACGGCATCGAGGCCACCCGCCTGCTGGCCGGCGCGGGGGTGCCGCATCCGGTGAAGGTGCTCGTGGTGACGACGTTCAACCTGGACGAGTACGTCTACGAGGCGCTGCGCGCGGGGGCGAGCGGGTTCCTCCTCAAGGACGCGCCGCCGGACCGGCTGCTCCACGGCATCCGGACCGTGGCCATGGGCGCGGCGCTGCTGGACCCGGAGGTGACCCGCCAGCTCGTGGGCCGGTACGCCGCCCGGATCCGCCCCGCCGAGGACGGGGCGCCGCGGGACCTCCCCCTGACCCCCCGCGAGCTGGAGGTCCTCCGCCTCATCGCGGACGGCCTGTCCAACAGCGAGATCGCCGCGGCCCTGCTGATCAGCCAGGAGACCGTGAAGACCTTCGTCTCCCGCATCCTTTCCAAACTCGGCCTGCGCGACCGCGTCCAGGCAGTGGTCTACGCCTACCGCCAGGGCCTGGCGACCTGACCGGCCGGTGCCTGGAATACGGGACCGGCCGGGCCCGTTGTCGGCCTCGAAGGAGGCCAGAAGTGGACACCACGTACTACGACCACGGGACGCCGGCCGAGCGCTGGGAGCGCGCCGGGATGTTCTTCGACGCCAAGGACTACGCCGCCGCCGCGCGCGTTCTCGGCGGGCTGGTCGAGGAGGTGCCGGAGCAGACCGGCCCGCGGCTGCTGCTGGCGCGCGCCTACTACCACTCGGCGCAACTGCGGCGCGCGGAGGCGGAGTTGAGGGTCCTCGTGGAGCGTGATCCGGTGGAGCACTACGCCCGGCTGATGCTGGGGCGCACCCTCCAGCGGCAGGGGCGGGACGACGAGGCCCGGCCGCACCTGCGGATCGCCGCCGCGCTGGACGGCTCCTTCGACGAGGAGTGAGGGACGAGGAATGAGGACGGGCCGGTGCCCGGTTCCCCGCGACGGGGAGCCGGGCACCGCGCGTCAGCGCGCCGCCGTGCCGCTCGTGTACGTGCGCCGGCCCCGGCGGTGGGCCACCTCCCCGAGCACGATGTCGACGGCGAGGAACACCGCCAGGGGGATGCCGAGCAGCGGGACGAAGTAGCCCAGGACGGTGATCGCCGCCAGCAGGGGGACGAGTACGTACGGCGGCACCTGCTGCCAGGCCCCGCGCGGGATCGGCCGGCCGAAGGCGGAGCCGCGGCCCCGCTGCCACCACATGCGGTAGCCCCACAGGATCAGCAGGATCAGGGTGAGAGCCAGGGCCATCAGGGCGATCTGGTTCACCAGGCCGAACAGGTTGCCGGTGTGCAGGTCGATGCCCCAGCGGGTGAGTTTCGCGAGGACCGGGTAGTCGTCGAACCGCAGGACGTCGGTGACCTCGCCGGAGGCGGGGTCGACGGCGACCGAGTCCTGCTTCTCGGGCCAGCTGCGCTGGATCTGCTGTACGACGTACGCGGACTTCTCGTCGGCGGGCGGCACGATCTCCACCGGGTCGCCCAGGCCCTCGGCCCGTGCCGCCGCGAGGACCTTGTCCAGGCCGACGCCGTGCGCCGCGTCGCCCGCCGTGCCGCCGGCCGCGTCGTGGCCCGCGTGTTCGCCGGCCGCCGCGGCCGACACCGAGGGGGTCTCCTGGCCGAGGGAGGTGCGCAGCTCGCCGATGTTCGCGCCGGCGTAGGTGGACCAGGTCAGGCCGGTCGCCGAGAGGAAGATGAAGCCGGCCGCGGCCCACACGCCCACCCCGCCGTGCAGGGCCAGCGTGCGGCGCCGCCCGCTGGTGCCGCGCAGCTTGCGCAGGGCGCGGCGCCGGGAGAACCACAGCACCAGTCCCCCGCCCGCGATCACCCACAGCCAGCTCGCGGCGAACTCGCTGTAGAGACGGCCCGGTTCACCGAGGTGCAGATCGCGGTGGAACTCGTCGATCCAGGTGCGCAGGGGCAGCGCGCCCGAGGAACCGTACTGTTCCAGTTCGCCGCGCACCTTCGCGGTGTACGGGTCGACGAACACGGCCAGGGTGTGGCCGGGGTCCACACCCGGTATGCCGGACAGCATCACCCTCGTGGTGGCGTCCGCTTCGGGCGAGGGGCGCACGGCGGAGACCGTGCCCTCGGGGTGGGCCTCGCGGGCGGCGGCCACCTGCTCGGACACGGGCAGCTTGCGGTCGCCGACGGGGACGGTCAGCTCATGGTCGTAGACGATCTTCTCGGCCTGGAACGAGGCGGCGTACAGCAGGCCGGTGAGGGCGGCGACGAGGAGGAACGGCGCGACCAGGACGCCCGCGTAGAAGTGCAGGCGCAGGACGAGGGGGCGCAGGCCGGTCCGGGCGCTCTTCGCGGGTGCGGGTTCGGAGGCGGGGGGTTTCGGTGCCTCGTCCGTGGGGGGCGAGAGAGCGGTGGTCATCGGTGGGGTTCTCCCGGGGACGTCTCGGCGGGCGGGGTGGTGGTGCAGTAGTCGGGGCGGCGGGGCGTCCGGTTCCCGGGAGTTTTGTGTGACCTGAATCACATAGGAAGGGCGTGCGATCCTGACGGGATGGGAACTCCGGACGATCGCGCGCCCCTGACCGAGCGGGTCGAGCAACTGCTCGCCATGAAAGGGCCGTTGCCCATAGTCGCGGCCGGTGACCCGGTGCTGCGCGGTGGTACCGAGCCGTACGACGGGCAGTTGGGGCCCGAGCTGCTGGCCCGTTTCGTGGCGGCGCTGCGGGTCACCATGCGCGCGGCGCCGGGGGTCGGGCTGGCCGCGCCGCAGGTCGGGGTGGGGCTGCGGATCGCGGTGATCGAGGACCCGGCACCGGTCCCGGAGGAGGTGCGCCTCGCGCGCGGGCGGGTGCCGCAGCCGTTCCGGGTGCTGGTCAATCCGGTGTACGAGCCGGTCGGCACCCGGCGGGTCGGGTTCTTCGAGGGGTGCCTGAGCGTGCCGGGGTACCAGGCGGTGGTGGCGCGGCCCGCCGAGGTGCGGCTGCGGGGGCAGGACGAGCACGGGCGGGCGCTGGACGAGGTGTTCACCGGCTGGCCCGCGCGGATCGTGCAGCACGAGACGGACCACCTCGACGGCACGCTGTACCTCGACCGGGCCGAGCCGCGATCGCTGTCGTCCAACCGGTCCGTGACGGAACGCTGGTCGCAGCCGACGCCGGAGGGGGCGGCCCGGGAGCTGGGCTTCGAGCTGCCGTGATCTCGGGCCGGTCCTCCGGCGGGCGGAGGCCGCCTGCCGGAGGACCGGGGTGCTCGGCGTCGGACGCCTTGGCCGTCGTCCTCTGTCGGACCGGACCGCCGGCCGTCGTTCCCCGGAGTGGTTCGCCCCCGCCGCCCCTTCCCTTCCCTTCCCTGGGGGCTTCGCCCCCAGACCCCCGTCGGCCCTTCGGGCCTCGTCCTCAAACTCCCCCAGAGGGGGCACCCCCAGACGGGCTGAAGGAGGCGGACGGGCTCATCGGGCTCAGGCGTCCCGGTAGGCCTCCAGGAGGCGGAGCCAGATCTCGCTGATCGTGGGATAGGACGGGACCGCGTGCCACAGGCGGGCGATCGGGACCTGGGCGGCGACGGCGATGGTCGCGGAGTGGATGAGTTCGCCGACGCCGGGGCCGACGAGGGTGAGGCCGCGCAGGATCTCCTCCTCGAGGTCGACGATCATGCGGGCGCGGCCCTTGTAGCCGTCGCCGTACAGGGCGGCGCCGGCGACCGAGGACAGGTCGACGTCGACGGCGCGGACGCGGTGGCCCGCCCGCTGCGCCTCGGCCAGGGAGAGGCCGACGGAGGCCGCCTCCGGGTCGGTGAAGACGACCTGGGGGACGGCGGTGTGGTCGGCGGTGGCGGCGTGCGCGCCCCAGTCCTCCGCCCGTACGGGCTCCCCGGCGGCCCGGGTGACGATGGCGGCGCCCGCGATCCGGGCCTGGTACTTGCCCTGGTGGGTGAGGAGGGCCCGGTGGTTGACGTCGCCGACGGCGTACAGCCAGTCATGGCCGGTGACGCGGAGGCTGTCGTCCACGGTGAGCCAGGAGCCGGGCTCCAGACCGATCGTCTCCAGGCCGATGTCGTCGGTGCGCGGGGCGCGGCCGGTGGCGAAGAGGATCTCGTCGGCCTCGATCCGGTCACCGTCGTCGGTGACGACCAGGACCGTGCCGTTCTCCCTGGTCACCGACTTCACCGAGGTACCGGTGCGGATCTGGGCGCCGGCCTCGGTGAGCGCCTCGGCGACCATCTCGCCGGCGAACGGCTCCATGCGGTTCAGCAGGCTCTCGCCGCGGACGAGGACGGTGACCCGCGAGCCGAGGGCCTGCCAGGCGCAGGCCATCTCGGTGGCGACGACCCCGCCGCCGACCACGACCAGCCGGCCGGGCACGGACTGCGCGCCGGTGGCCTCGCGGCTGGTCCAGGGCCGGACCCCGTCGAGTCCGGGCAGGTCGGGCAGCTGGGCGCGGCTGCCGGTGCAGACGGCGACGGCGTGCCGGGCGGTGAGGACCCGCCTGCCGCCGTCGGCGTCCGTGACGGTGACGGTGCGCGGACCGGTGAGCCGTCCCTGGCCGCGGTACAGGTCGGCTCCGGTGCCCTCCAGCCAGCGGACCTGGCCGTCGTCCTTCCAGTCGGAGGTGAAGGAGTTCCGGCGGGCGAGTACGGCGTCGGCGTCCAGGGGCCCCTGGACGGACCGGCTCAGGCCGGGGAGGCGCAGGGCGTCGGCCCGGGCGATGACCGGGCGCAGCAAGGCCTTGCTGGGCATGCACGCCCAGTAGGAGCACTCGCCGCCGACCAGTTCGCTCTCCACGACCGCGGTGGTGAGCCCGGCGGCGCGAGTGCGGTCGGCGACGTTCTCGCCCACGGGTCCGGCGCCGAGCACCACGACGTCGTAGGCGGTTGATTCCGGTTGCGTCGATTGCGTTTCCGTCATGGCGTCAGTCTGATGGGTGGTGTGCGCTGTGGCCACATGGGTAGGGGCGCGGAATACGTGACCGCCCGGCCGTGTTGTGCCGACGGCCCGACCCGACCCCAGGAAGAGGGAACGCGTGATGAGCAGCACCGTGGAGCTCACCAAGGAGAACTTCGACCAGACGGTCACGGACAACGAGTTCGTACTGATCGACTTCTGGGCGGCCTGGTGCGGTCCCTGCCGCCAGTTCGCGCCGGTGTACGAGAAGGCGGCGGAGGAGAACCCGGACCTGGTGTTCGGCAAGGTGGACACCGAGGCGCAGCCGGAGCTGGCCGCGGCCTTCGGCATCCAGTCGATCCCGACGCTGATGATCGTGCGTGACCAGGTCGCCGTGTTCGCCCAGCCGGGTGCGCTGCCCGAGGCCGCTCTGACGGACGTCATCGGGCAGGCCCGCAAGCTGGACATGGACGAGGTCCGCAAGCAGATCGCCGAGCAGCAGGCGCGGCAGGGGGAGGCGCCGGGCGCCTGAGGCGGCCTCGGCGGCGGTGGGGTGGGTTCTCGCCCCCGCCGCCCCTTCCCTTCCCGTCCCTGGGGGCTCCGTCCCCGGACCCCCGTTCGCGCCCACGCGGCGGAGCCGCATGTCGGCACAGCCCCGCGCCCCTTTAGAGTCAGCTCGACTCGCGTCGGATCACCGACGCCCCCAGCACCTTGTGGGCCCCGGGGGCCGTGGCCGGGTCGCGTACCGCGCGGTCGACCAGTCCGGCCAGTTCGCGGCCGGACGGCAGTTCCAGGTGGACGGTGCTCAGGCGGGGGCGCAGCAGCCGGCCCAGCATCAGGTTGTCGGCGCCGATGACGGCGGTCTCCTCCGGGATGCGGACGCCTTCGTCCTGGAGCGCTCGCATCAGCAGCATCGCGTACTCGTCGTTGTACGTGAACACGGCGTCGAGGCCGAGCTCGCGCCAGCGGGCGGCCAGCCGGGCGGCGGCGCCCTCGTCGTGCGCCAGGGGCAGCTCGGTGACCGTGGCGTCGGTGCCGCGCAGGGCGGCGCGCACGCCGGCCAGGCGGGGCGCGGAGAACGCCTCCAGGCCGGGCTCTCTCGGGACGACCACGCCGATCCGGCGGCGGCCCCGGTCGAAGAGGTGGGCGCCGGCGCTGTGCCCGACGACGTCGTGGTCCATGAGCAGGGTGTGCGCACCGTCGACGGGTTCGGGGCCGAGGGTGACGACGGCCCGCGCCCCAGAGCGTTTGAGCACCTCGACACCGCGCGGGCTCAGTCCGGAGCCGGGGACCAGGACCGCCACGGGCCGCAGCTCGGCCCAGGCGCGGGCGGCCTCGTCGTCGTGCAGGCCGACGGTGCCGTACTGCACGACCGTGTAGTCGAGGCCGGCGAGGGCGCTCTGGAGATCGTTGATGAACTGGCTGTAGAGCGGTCCGACGGGGAAGGCGGGCGCGGGCATCAGGACCGTACGGCTGTGTCCGGCGCGCAGGCTGCGGGCCGCCGCGTGCGGCACGTACCCGAGTTCCTTCGCGGCCTCGCGGACCCGGCGGCGGGTGGGTTCGCTGATCCGGACGGCACCGGCGTTGTTCAGGACGTAGGAGACGGTCGCGCGCGAGACGCCGGCCAGGCGGGCCACATCGGCACTCGTGGGTACGGAGCGCGTCGGTGCGGGGGGCGCGGGCGCGGGCGTGTTCGTTATCTGCACCATGACGTACGGCATCCTCGCAGAAGCCGTAACCGGGCTGTCATCCGGGGGAGTTGATACACCGTCAGCGGTCGGGCGCCTGGCCCGTCACCCGGTCGACCAGGTCCAGCCACGCGGACTCCAGCCGCTCCGGCGGCATGCCGCACTGACGTATCAGGTGGTGGATCAGGGCGGGGTCGAGCTGGGCCATCAGCGTGTGGGCGAGGACCTCGCAGTCCGCGTCCGGGACCGCCTCGCGCAGCAGCAGGGTCACGTGGTGGCACAGGACGCGGCGGGGCGGGCTGGTGAAGCGGCGGCCGGCTTCCGGTTCGGCCGCCAGTTGCAGTTCCAGCTCCTCTGCGGCGCGGCGGAGCATCGCGAGGCCGAAGGCGCGCAGCCGTTCGACCGGGGGCGCGCCCGGCCCGAGCGGCGGGGGTCCGGTGAGGAAGGCGGCCTGGAACTTCTTCTCGGAGTGGTCGAGGAGGGCGGTGAGCAGACCGGTGCGGTCGCCGAAGCGGCGGAAGACCGTCCCCTTGCCCACGCGGGCTGCCGCCGCGACCTCCTCCATGGTGATGCCGTCGGCCCCGCGCTCGGCCACGAGCAGCGCGGCCGCCTCCAGCAGGCGGGCCCGGTTGCGCGCGGCGTCGGCACGCAGGCAGGGCTCGTCGGGGTCGGTGCCGAGTTGCGGCAACTCCTGCGGCTGTACGGGGTCCTGGGATGCCGGGACGGGCGGTGGCGCGGCGGACATGAAGCCAGCGTAAAGCATCGGGAAGAAACTGGACCGCGGTCCGGTTAGAGTGCTACAAAGAAGAAACGGACCCCGGTCCGGATTGTTTCGGCAATATTTCAGCGCCCCCTGGAGTTTCCCCATGTCTGTTCGCATCCTCGCCCTCGTCGGCAGCCTCCGCGCCGGTTCGCACAACCGTCAGCTCGCCGAGACCGCCGTCAAGCTCGCCCCCGCGGGCGCCGAGGTGGCGCTCTACGAGGGGCTCGCGGAGATCCCCTTCTACAACGAGGACATCGACGTCGAGGGCACCGTGCCGGCCGCCGCCGTCGCGCTGCGCGAGGCCGCCGCGGGCGCCGACGCGCTGCTGCTCTTCACGCCCGAGTACAACGGCACGATGCCGGCCGTCCTGAAGAACGCCATCGACTGGCTGTCCCGTCCCTACGGCGCCGGCGCCATCAGCGGCAAGCCGGTCGTCGTGATCGGCACCGCCTTCGGCCAGTACGGCGGTGTCTGGGCCCACGACGAGGCCCGCAAGTCCGTGGGCATCGCGGGCGGCAAGGTGATCGAGGACATCAAGCTCTCCATCCCCGGCTCGGTGACCCGCTTCGCCGAGACCCACCCGGCCGACGACGCCGAGGTCGCCGCCCAGCTGACCGAGGTCGTCACCCGCCTCCACGGCCTCGCCGGCGAGCCGGCCGCGGCCTGATCCCCTCGCCCCCGCCGCCCCTTCCCGTCCCGAACCTGGGGCTCCGCCCCAGACCCCGCTCCTCAAACTCCCCCAGAGGGGGTACCCCCAGAGAGGCTGGAATTAGCCTCTCCGGCGTTTGAGGAGCGGGGGTCTGGGGGCAGCGCCCCCGGGGACGGGAACGGGAAGGGGCGGCGGGGGCGAAAACCCCTCACCCGACGCGGCGGGAACCGGCCCCGTGTCCAAGAAACTCAGGCAGCCGCCGACGCGGACCGCCCGTCACGGTGGATCGGCGTCCGCAGGCCCGTCAGGGGAACCCCCGTACCGCCCCGACGGCCGGCGACGATCTCCGCCGCGATGGACAGCGCCGTCTCCTCCGGAGTACGCGCCCCGAGATCGAGACCGATCGGAGAGCGCAACCGGGCCAGCTCCCGCTCCCCCACCCCCGCCTCCCGCAGCCGCCGCTCCCGGTCGGCGTGGGTGCGCCGGGAACCCATCGCGCCGACGAACGCCACCGGCAGCCCCAGAGCCACCTCCAGCAGCGGTACGTCGAACTTGGCGTCGTGGGTGAGGACGCACAGCACCGTGCGCGCGTCGGTCTCCGTGCCCCGCAGATAGCGGTGCGGCCAGTCGACCACGACCTCGTCGGCCTCCGGGAAGCGGGCCCCGGTCGCGAACACGGGCCGCGCGTCGCACACCGTGACGTGGTAGCCGAGGAACTTGCCCACCCGCACCAGCGCCGCCGCGAAGTCGATCGCCCCGAAGACGATCATGCGGGGCGGCGGCACCGAGGACTCCACGAGCAGGGTCAGCCCGCCGGGGCAGTACGACCCGTCCTCCTGGACGCGGACCGTGCCGGTGCGGCCGGCCTCCAGCAGGGCCCCGGCCTCCCCGGCCGCCGTCCGGTCCAGCTCGGGAACCCCGCCGAGGCCTCCCTCGTACGTCCCGTCCGGGTGGACGAACAGGGCCCTGCCGAGGAGTTCCGCCGGGCCTTCGACGACCCGGGCGAGCGCCCCCGGCCCGCCCCGCAGGACGGTCGACAGCGCCGCCCCGAGCACCTGCCGGGCGGGGGCTTGCCGGCCGACCGGGGTCACCATGATGTCGATGACCCCGCCGCAGGTCAGACCGACGGCGAAGGCGTCCTCGTCGCTGTAGCCGAACCGTTCGACACGGGTCTCGCCGTCCGCCAGCGCCCGGGCGCACAGTTCGTACACCGCGCCCTCCACGCACCCGCCGGACACCGAGCCGATCGCCGTGCCCTCACGGTCGACGGCGAGGGCGGCGCCGGGGCCGCGCGGCGCGCTGCCGCCCACGGACACCACCGTGGCCACGGCGAACTCCCGGCCCTCGGCCAGCCAGCGGTGCAGCTCGCCGGCGATGTCAAACACGCGGTCCTCCCGCCTCCAGTACCCGGTCGGGACGGATGGGCAGGTTCCGGTGCCGTACGCCGGTCGCGTGCCAGACCGCGTTGGCGACGGCCGCCGCCGCGCCCACGATGCCGACCTCGCCGACGCCCTTGATGCCGACGGGGTCGTCGGGGTCCGGGTCGTCGATCCAGTCCGCCTCGACCGCCGGCACGTCGGCGTGGGTGGCGACGTGGTAGCCGGCCAGGTCGGCGCCGTAGAGGCCGCCGGAGGCCCGGTCCCGGACCGCCTCCTCGTGCAGGGCCATCGAGATGCCCCAGGTCATGCCGCCCACGAGCTGACCGCGCGCGGTGAGCGGGTTGACGATCCGGCCCGCCGCGAAGATGCCGAGCATCCGGCGCACCCGCACCTCACCGGTGGTGACGTCCACGGCCACCTCGGCGAACTGCGCCCCGAAGGAGTGCCGCTCCTTCTGGGCGAGGCCGGCGAGGGCGGCGGTGGTGTCGGACCGTACGGTGATGCCCTCCGGCGGCACGACGCCTCCCGGAACGAGCCGCTCCCGCAGTTCCCCGGCGGCGGCCGTGACCGCCCAGGCCCAGGAGCGGGTGCCCATGGAGCCGCCCGCGATCCCCGCCGGGCCGAAGTCGCTGTCGCCGATGCGCACCCGGACCCGGTCGGTGGGCACCCGCAGCGCGTCGGCGGCGACCAGGGTGAGCGCCGTGCGCGCCCCGGTGCCGATGTCGGCCGCGGCGATCCGCACGGTGAAGGTGCCGTCCGCCTCCGCGGTCACCGCGGCCGTCGACGGAAGGGCACCCGAGGGGAAGGAGGCCGCGGCCGTGCCCGTGCCGAGCAGCCAGCGCCCCTCGCGGCGCGTCCCCGGGCGGGGGTCGCGGCCGGCCCAGCCGAAGCGGCGGGCGCCCTCGCGGAAGCAGGCGGCGAGGTTGCGGCCGGCGAACGGCAGTCCGGAGACCGGGCCGCGCTCGGGATCGTTGCGCAGCCGCAGCTCGACGGGGTCGATCCCGCACCGCTCGGCCAGTTCGTCGAGCGCCGACTCCAGGGCGAACGATCCGGGCGCCTCGCCCGGCCCGCGCATCCACGTCGGGGACGGCACGTCCAGCCGTACGACCTCGTTGGAGGTGCGGTGGGCGTCGGCGTCGTACATCACGCGCGCCACACCGGCGCTCGGCTCGACGAACTCCCAGACCGTGGACGTCTGGTTCAGTGAGCGGTGCTCCAGGGCGCGCAGCCGGCCGTCGGCGTCGGCGCCGAGCCGGACCCGCTGGACGGTGGGACTGCGGTAGCCGGTGAGCGAGAACATCTGACGCCGGGTCAGCACGACGCGGACCGGCCGCCGCAGGACGGTCGCGGCCATCACGGCGGACACCTGGTGGGCCCGTACGCCCTTGCTGCCGAAGCCGCCGCCGATGTGCTCGGAGCGCACCCGTACCGCGGACGCGTCCAGCGAGAACATCCGCGCGAGCTCGTCGGCGACCCAGGTGGTGCCCTGGTTGGAGTCGACGACCTCGAGCCGGCCGCCGTCCCAGAGGGCGGTCGCCGCGTGCGGCTCCATCATGGCGTGGTGTTCTTCGGGCGTGGTGTACTCGGCGTCCACCACATGGGCCGAGGCGGCGAGTCCGGCCTCCAGGTCGCCCTTCTCCGTCACCGCGGGCATGTGCCCGTCCGCCGCGTAGGCGTCCGGGCGGCCGGCGGAGAGCTCGATGTCGTGCGGCTCCTGCTCGTAGGTGACGACGAGCCGCTCGGCGGCCTCCCGGGCCTGCTCGGACGTCTCGGCGACGACCAGTGCGACGGGCCAGCCGGCGTGCGGGACCCGGTCGTTCTGGAAGACGGCGGCCGTCGGGTCCGGCGGAACGCCCAGCATCCCGATGTAGTCGGTGTCGAGGCGCGGGGCGTTCTTGTGGTGCAGGACGGTGAGCACGCCCGGCATGCCGAGCACGGGTCCGGTGTCGACGGACAGGATCCGGCCGCGGGCGACGGTGGACAGCACCAGCCAGCCGTGGGCGAGATCGGCGAAGGGGATCTCGCCGGCGTAGCGGGCGGCGCCGGTGACCTTGTCGCGGCCCTCGACGCGGGTGTGCGCGGTGCCGACGGCTCCCGCCGTGGTGGTGCCGGTCGTGGCGGTGGTCATCGGGCGGCCTCCTCGGCGAGTTCGGAGAGCACGGCCACCACGAGGTTGCGCATGAGGGTCACCTTGTATCCGTTGTCGGGCAGCGGCCTGGCGGCCGCGAGTTCGGCGTCCGCGGCCGCCGCGAAGTACTCCGCGGTGGCCGGGGCGCCGTTCAGTACGCGTTCGGCGGCGCGGGCCCGCCAGGGCCGGGACGCCACGGCTCCGAGGGCGAGGCGGGCCTCGCGGACGACTCCCCCGCTGACGTCGAGGGCGGCGGCGACCGAGCCGATCGCGAAGGCGTACGAGGCGCGTTCGCGGACCTTGCGGTAGCGCGAGCGGGCGGCGACCGGCGCGGGCGGCAGGGTGACGTGGGTGATGAGCGCGCCGGGCGGCAGGGCGGTCTCCCGGTGCGGGGTGTCACCCACCGGCAGGTAGAAATCGGCCAGCGGCAACTCCCCCGGCCCGTCGGCGGTCTCGTAGGAGACGACCGCGTCGAAGGCGGTCAGCGCCACTCCCATGTCGGAGGGGTGGATCGCCACGCAGTGGTCGGAGGCGCCCAGGACGGCGTGGTTGTGGTGCTCGCCCTCGATCGCGGGGCAACCGCTGCCGGGCGCCCGCTTGTTGCAGGGCTTGGTCACATCGGTGAAGTAGCCGCAGCGGGTGCGCTGGAGCAGATTGCCGCCGACGGTGGCCATGTTGCGCAACTGCCCGGAGGCACCGGCGAGTACGGCCTGGGCGAGGGCCGGGTAGTCCCGGCGGACGCCGGGGTGCGCGGCGAGGTCGCTGTTGGTGACGGTGGCGCCGATGCGCAGTCCGCCGCCGTCGGCCGGTTCGATCCGGTCCAGCGGGAGGGCGCGGACGTCGACGAGCCGGGCCGGGCGCTCGACGCCGTTCTTCATCAGGTCGACGAGGTTGGTGCCGCCGCCGAGGTAGCGGGCGTCGGGGTCGGCGTCGAGCAGCGCCACCGCGCCGGAGACGTCGTCGGCGCGCCGGTAGTCGAACTCCCTCATGCCGCGGCCTCCTCGGTCTCGGTCCGGCTCTCGGCGGCCGCGCGGGCGACCGCCTCGACGATCTGCACGTACGCGCTGCAGCGGCACAGGTTGCCGCTCATGCGTTCCCTGATCTCCTCGGGGGTCAGGGGCGGCGGTCCCGCCTCGGGACGCACGTCCCCGGTGACGGCGCTGGGCCAGCCCGCCGCGTGCTCCTCGATGACGGCGACGGCCGAACAGATCTGGCCGGGCGTGCAGTAGCCGCACTGGAAGCCGTCCAGGTCGAGGAAGGCCTGCTGCACCGGGTGCAGCCGGTCCCCGTCGGCCAGGCCCTCCACGGTGGTGATCTCGCGTCCGTCGGACGCGACGGCCAGTTGCAGGCAGGACACGGTGCGGCGGCCGTCGACCAGGACCGTGCAGGCGCCGCACTGTCCCTGGTCGCAGCCCTTCTTGGTGCCGGTCAGGTCGAGGCGCTCGCGCAGCGCGTCGAGCAGGGTGGTGCGGTGGTCGACGGACAGTGTGTGCTTCTCGCCGTTGATGTTCAGGGTGACGCTGCTGGACGTCGAGGGGGCCATGAGCAGCCTTCTTTCACGGATCTGGAAGGCGGAACGAGTCGATGACATGGGGCTGTACGGAAGGCGGGGTGTCCGGGACCATGCGGAAGAGGGGGAAGGGCCGGGAACACACCGGTCGTCGGGGGCATGCCACCGGGTGTCCCGCCGTCCGTGTCCGCCGATACGATGGACCCGAAACGGACAGCTGTCCGCTACCCCTGAAAACGTAGTGGACAGTTGTCCGGTTAGCAAGGACGGGTTTCGGTCACGACCCGGGAGGAGGGCCAGTGGGACACAAGAAGGAAGCGTCCCCGTGCGCACGGACACCGCGGAGCACGGCGGCGCCCCTGCGCTCGGACGCGCAGCGCAACCGCGAGCGCATCCTGGAGGTGGCCCTCGTCGAACTCACGCGCTCGGCGGACACCCCGCTGAGCGTGATCGCCAAGAAGGCGGGCGTCGGGCAGGGCACGTTCTACCGGAACTTCCCCAGCCGCGAGGCACTCGTCCTGGAGATCTACCGGTACGAGATGCGGCAGGTGGCGGACAGCGCGGCGCAGTTGCTGAGCGTGCTGGAGCCCGCCTGCGCGCTGCGCGAGTGGATGGACGGGCTGGCCCGCTTCGCCATGGCCAAGGCCGGGCTGGCCGACGCCATCCGGCAGGCCACCAGCGGGCCGGGGAGCCCGGCGAAGCCGGGACACAGCCCGGTGACCGAGGCGGCGGAACTGCTGCTGCGCCGCTGCGAGGAGGCCGGATCCATCCGCCCCGGCGTGACCGCGGACGACCTCATCCTCGCCATCGGCGGCCTCTGGCAGCTCGATCCGGCCGAGGACTGGCAGCCGCGCGCCGCCCGGCTGCTGGACCTGATCATGGACGGGCTGCGGGCGGGAGCACCGGGGCAGTGATCCGCCGGCGACCCGCCCCCTGCCGGCGCCCCTCCGGCGGGCCCCCACGGACACCCGAACGGCATGGACGCCGTCCCGCTCCCGGGCGGCCGCCGCGGGGGCCGGCTCACGCGGTTCCCGCGGGGCGGCAGGGACCGCCGGGCGGGCGTGACCGCCGCGGGCGCGGGTCGGCGGTCCGCGACGCGGGTCGCCGGTACGGCACACACGGGTGACCGGCGGGTCCGGGGCGAGACGGGCGAGGCGCGGGATCCGCGGGATCAGGGCGGCGCCGGGGCCGTGGGCGACCGCCTTGAGCATGTGCGGCCGGCGACGGCGCCGCGGCCGGGTGTGCCGGATCCCGCGGTCCCGCGTGATCCGCCGGACCGGCCCTACCGGGGCTGCCGCTGGTGCAGCGCGTCCAGGACGTCGTCGTCCGTCAGCTGGTCGAACTCCTCGTACCACTGGCCCACGGCCATGAACGCGACCGGCTCGTGCAGGCACACCACCTCGTCGGCCTCGGAGCGCATCAGCGCGACGCCCTCCGCCGCGCCGACCGGAACGGCCAGCACGAGGTGCCCGGGGTCCTGTGCCCGCAGGGCGCGCAGCGCGGCGCGGGCGGTGGAGCCGGTCGCCAGCCCGTCGTCGACGACGATGACGGTCCGTCCGCGCAGCTCGGGGGCGGGGCGGCCCTGGCGGTAGCGCTGTTCGCGGCGGCGCAGCTCGGTGCGCTCGCGCTCGACGACGGGCGCGAGGTCGGCCTCGTCGATGCCCAGCCGCCGCAGGGCGTCCTGGTCGAGGAGCGGAACCCCGTCGCCGGCCATCGCGCCGACGCCGAACTCCTCGTGGAAGGGGGCGCCGATCTTCCGTACGACGAGGACGTCGAGCGGGGCGTCCAGTGCCCCGGCGACCTCGACGGCCACGGCGGCACCGCCGCGGGGAAGGGCCAGCACGACGGGATCGGGCAGGGCCCCCTCGTCCTGCCTCTCCCGCAGCCGTGCGGCCAGTTCGCGGCCGGCCTGCCGGCGGTCATGGAACCGCATGACGGATGCCCTCCCTCCATACCGGAGACGGCACCTGAAGCACCTGGTCCGCACCCGTGTACCCCGCTCTCCGGCACTCGAAGCGCCCGGCGCCCGGCATGGGTGCGCGGTCGTCGGGCAGGCGGGTTCCATGGTCGGTGACACGAGCGACTACGGGCAGGCGCGGTGGCCGGACGAGAGCGGGCACCGGGCGGTGGCGCAGGAGGACGAGTTCCGGATCGAGGCGTGGGCGGCGAGCCGGGAGAACTGTCTGGGGGAGGCGGTGGCGGCGATGGTGGAGTGCTTCGCCGACGTCTCCGGGGTGCGGCCCACGGACGTGGGCCGCGTCCGGCTGGCCGGGGCCAGTGACGACGATCTGTTGGCGGCGCTGCTGGAGGAGATCCTGTACCGGCTGGAGGAGTACGGCCAGGTACCGGTCGACGTGGAGGCGGACGAGACCGACGACGGTCTCGACATACGCCTGGCGGTGGCCGCCCTGACCGACGTACGGGTCACCGGACGGATGCCGACGGCCGTGGCCCGGGAGGAACTACGGATCCACCCGGGGCCGTACGGCTGGACGTGCGCGCTCACGGTGGACGGGTGACAGCGGAACCAGCCTCTCCGGTGTTCGGGAAGGGGGTCCGGGGGCGGAGCCCCCGGCACGGGACGGAGCGGCGGGGCGGCGGGGCGGACAACCCGCGCTCAGTGCGTGGGCGCCGCCGCGCTGATGTCCGCCAGGGCGGAGTGCGGATCCTCCGTCGTGGCGAGATCCCCGAGACTCACCACCCCCACCGGACAGCCACCGCGTTCCACCACCGGGAGCCGCCGGACGGCGTGCCGCCGCATCAGCTCCACGGCGTGGTCGGTGGTGTCCTCGGGGTCGAGGGTCACCAGGGGCGGGCGCGTGCACAGGGAACCGACCGTCGTGGCCTCCGGGTCGCGCCCCTCGGCGACGCCCCTCAGCACGATGTCGCGGTCGGTGAGCACACCGAACAGATCACAGTCGTACGCGACGAGGACATCGCCGATGTCCTGCTCGCGCATCAGGCGCGCGGCCCGCGCCACCGTCGTCATGGGCTCGACGGACGCGGTGTCCGCGGACATCACGTCCCGTATCCGCGTGGTCATGGGCACCTCCCGGTACATGGCCGGCCTGGACTCCCCGTGTCCGTCGCGTAGCCCGCCACGCGGCGCGTAAACCGGCCGGCCGGGGGCGGGCGTGCGGAACACGCCCGCCCCCGGTCCGGCCGCACGGCTACACGGCCCCGGGAACCTCCTCGGTGACGCCGTTCAGCGGCGAGGCCGGATCGGTGCCGTACGGGAGGGTGATGGCCTCGAGGCCGTGGCCCGCCGGGTCCCGGAAGTACACGCCGCGACCGCCGTCGTTGCGGTTGATACGGCGGGGGTGCCTGCCGTGCGGATCGGCCTGGAGGGGGATCTTGGCGTCCACGAGCCGGGTGAGGATCGCGTCGAACTCGTCCTCGGAGACGAGGAACGCGTAGTGCTGCGCCGGGATGTCGATGTCGACGGTCGCGAAGTCCAGGGTGACTCCGTTGGCGGTCGTCACCGGCAGGAACATTCCGGCCGGTTCCCCGACCTCCAGGCCGAGGACGCGGGCGAGGAAACGGGCGGACTTCTCCCGGTCACGGGTGAGAACGATGGTGTGGTTGAACTCGACTGACACGAGGGCAATGCCTCCATGGGCATCCGCGGCGCCTCCATGCCTCACCCGGCCGGTGACCGGCACGCGATGCCGCGCCGGAGAGCCTAGACGGCACATCCGGCGGCTGTCGAGCCGTCGGCCGGGGGCGACGGTACGCAAGGCGCGGGTCAGGCCGGGGCGTCGTGCCCGCCCTCGGCCGCGGCTGCCTCGTCCACGCGGCCGGCCACCCAGGCCAGGAAGTCCCCGACCGCCGCCCCGGGCAGCGCGAGCGCGGACTCGCGGGGGCGTTCGAAGCTGCGCAGCGCGTCCGTGATCAAGGACCGGAAGTCCGCCTCCGCGTCGGCGACGATCCCGGCCGCCGCGCGTTTGGCGAACCAGTGGCCGGTGCGGCACCACACCACGGAGCGGCAGCCGTTGAGCACCCGGTTGTCGGCCGTGTGCCCCTCCCCCTCGGCGTGTTCCCGCACGGAGGCGCGGAGCGCGGCGAGCACGTCGGCCCGCTCCGGTGCGGCGATCACGTCCCGTACCGGAGCGCCGAACAGCGACAGGCCGGCCTGGTGGGCGAGGGAACGGTCGAGGACGTACCAGAACGCGGGCCCCTCCCCGGGGTCGTGGCTGACCCGCTCGGGCAGGGACGGTCCGGTGTTGAGGTCCATGAGGTACCCCGCGCCGCCGGACGGACGGCGGGCGAAGTCGGCCGGGTAGACGACCAGTTCCAGTCCGGCCGCGGGGCAGGCCAGGGCGGGGTGGGCGAGCGCCCCGGCCAGTTCGGGCAGGGCGCGCCGGGGAAGCGAGCGGTCCACCACGACGGTCACGTCGACGTCGCTGCGTCCGTGCCGGTAGTCGCCGAGCGCGAGGGACCCGACGGCGAGGACGCTCACCAGGCGGGGGCCGCAGACGGCGCGCGTGCGGTGGACCAGCTCGTCGAGGTAGGGGCGGACCTCACGGGGCGGGACGGGGGTACGGTGCATGGGTCCAGTGTCGGCCCGCGGGTCCGCGGCGGGTCAGTTCCACAGTTCGTCGCTGTCGCACACCCGCGCGCCCATGTTGCGTTCCATCATCCGCAGGGCGGCGTCCGCGAGGTCGGCGTGGATGTGGGCGACGGCGTCACGGGGGACGGTCACGTCGAAGTGGCGGATGTGCGCGTCGAGCGACGAGTACAGGACGCACTGCTCCGTGACCTGGCCGCACAGCACGAGCCGGTCGATGCCCTGCTGGTTGAGCAGGTAGCCCAGCGGGGTCTCGAAGAAGACCGAGTGCCGTGCCTTGACGACGAAGAGCGAGGAGTCGTCCGGCAGCAGCGGTTCCACGAGGCGCGCGTGCGGCCCCGCCAGGGCCTTGTCGAGCAGCTCGCCGTGGTGGGAGCGCCATTCGCCGAAGTTGTCGTTGACGTAGATCACCGGCACGTCCCGGCGCCGCGCCCGTTCCAGCAGGGCGGAGACGACCGGTACGACCGACTCGGCGGACGGGATCAGACGGTCGGCGTCCGCATGGTCGTAGGTGTTGATCATGTCGATGACGATCAGCGCGGTCTTGCTCATGTCCCCCGGGTTCCACCCGCGCGGGAGGGTCAGACATGTTTGCTCGCGCGACCGTGACGGCCGGGGCGGAGGCGTACGACGGCCGGCCCCGCGGGTCCGCCCGCGGGGTCTGGTGTGCCGGGTCCTGGGCGTCATCAGGGCCGTCCGGCCCTAGCCCGGCGGGGGTCCGCCGCCGACGATGGGGGAATGATCCACAGCGATGGCTTCCGGCCGCTCGACCGCCAGGAGTGCCTGCGCCTGCTGGCCAAGGTGCCGGTCGGTCGCGTCGTCTACACCCGGCAGGCGCTGCCCGCCGTCCTCCCCGTCAACTTCGCCCTGGACACGGACGCCTCCGTGGTGCTGTGCACCTCCGCCGCGTCCGATCTGGTCCGGGCGGTCGACGGCGTCGTGGTCGCCTTCGAGGCCGACGACTTCGACGCCTGGAGCCGGTCCGGCTGGAGCGTGGTGGTCACGGGCCGGGCGGCCGTGGTGACCGACCCGGCCGGGCACGAACGTCTGCTGCGGACCGGTCCCCGCTCGTGGATGCCGATGCACGACGGGGTGTTCGTCCGGATCGAGGCCGAGATGGTCACGGGCCGGGAACTCACGGGGCGGCCCGGGCCGGACTGAACCGGTGCCCGCGTGAGCGGCCCGCGACGGGCCCGTCGGTGCCGGGCCCCGCGATCCGCGCGGACGGCCGGACGGTCCCGGGGCCGTCGTCCACGCCCCCGGCACGAGCCGGCGCCCGCGCGCCGGCCGCCGGTCGCCGGGAAGGCGGCCTCGCGGGCACTCGCCGAGCGGCCCCCGGGACGGCTCGGGACGGTCCGGCCCTCCCCGCACGCCTTCCGGACCGTGTACGGAGGCGGCCGGCGTCGTCGGCCGTGTGAGGGGTGCCGTACGGTACGCCTGTGACCGCCTTCAGCCCTGAGAACGCCCCGGGCCGCCACGGCCCTTACGCCACCGTCGAGGCCGCGCCCCGTGAGGTGGGCCGGGTGCGTACCGAGTACTCGCCCGCGCACGACGGCGACCCCGACCCCGGGGAGATCGTCTGGACCTGGGTGCCCTATGAGGAGAACGACGGCCGGGGCAAGGACCGTCCGGTGCTCGTCGTCGCCCGGGAGGCGGCCGGGAGTTTCCTCGCCGTGCAGTTGTCGAGCAGGCGGCACGACGGGGACCGGGAGTGGGTGCCGATCGGCAGCGGGCCGTGGGACCGGTCGGGCCGCGACTCGTGGGTCGACGTGGACCGGGTGCTGCGGCTGCACGAGGAGGGCATGCGCCGGGAGGCGTGCGCGCTGGACCGGATGCGGTTCAACCTCGTGCGTCAGCGGCTGCGGGAGCGGTACGGCTGGAGCTGATCCCCGCCGGGCCGGGCAGCAGGTCCGCGAAGGTCCGCTCGAACGCGGCGCGGACCGCGCTGTCACGGGTGCGGTCCAGGATGCCGAACACCACGTGCGCGAAGGCGCCCGCGAAGCGTCCGCCCGGCTCCAGGTGCGACCGGAACGCCGCCGCCACCTGGGCGGGGTCGTTGCGGAACACCCCGCAGCCCCAGGCGCCCAGCACGAGCCGCCGGTAGCCGTGCGCGGCCGCGGTCTCCAGCACCCGGCCGGCCCGTACCACCAGGGCGCGGGGCACCTCGTCCGCCCGCTCCGGCGCCGTGCGCAGGATCACTCCCGCGTTGGGCGCGGGCGAGGTGAGGAAACCGGCCGTGAACGGCTCGTCCAGGAGGCGTCCGCGGTCGTCGCGGAAGACCGGCACGGCGGGTGAGTGGATCACCCGGTCCGTGTAGAACGGGTCGCGGTGGGCGCGGTGGTGGTCGTAGAAGTCCGGGGCTCGCAGCAGGCAGGTGTACAGCGCGGAGGCGCGGCACAGGGCCTCCTCCTGGGCCTGGGCGCCGTTGAGGTATCCGCCGCCCGGATTGCGGGCGGAGGCGAAGTTCAGCACGGCCACACCGTCCGCGAGCCGCCGGGCGGCCTCCAGGCTGCTCTCGCCGGTGACCTCGAACCGGGTGCCGGCCGGCCGGAACGCCGGGAACGGGACCGGCAGCGGCCCGTACGTCCGCGTTCCGCGGGCCGCGGCCTCGACCGCCGCCCCGATGGACACCTCGTGGCCGCCGGGCGCGCGGTAGGCACCGGCCGCCACGATCCGTTCGGTCTCCCGGGCGATGCCGCGCAGGCGCGCGCTCACGGCGCCACCCCCGTAGCCGCCGTGACCCCGCGCCGCGCGGTCCCGCTCGTCGTGCTCACGCAGGCATCCTGAGCGATGCTGGTGAGGCGGCGCAACGGAGTTTCCGCCTCCGGAGAAGGCCCGGGAAACGGGCGGGAAACCGCCCGGGAACAGGACGGACGAAAGGATGACGGACCCGGAACGCCCCGCCAGGCGCTCTTGTGCCCGCCGACGCGAAGGTTTTGGCTGGACGGGTTGACGCCGGCCGGGAGCGGCGAAGCTCCCGGCCGGTGACATGGTGGAATCTCAGGAGGATCCCGACATGTCCGATTCGGCAGGCGGCTGTGTGGAGCCGCGTACCGCCGTCACAGAAGCCGAGGTGGAGGCCCTGGTGCGGGGCATCTGCTTCAAGACCGGACCGCCGCGCCGCCTCGGTGTCGAGGTGGAATGGCTCGTCCGCGAGCTGCGGGACCCGCGGCTCCCCGTGTCACCCGAACGACTCGAAGCGGCCTACGCCGCTCTGCGGACCGTGCCCCTGAGGTCGGCGCTCACCGTCGAGCCCGGCGGCCAGCTGGAGCTGAGCTCGCCGCCCGCCGCCTCCCTGATGGAATGTGTCCGTACCGTCTCCGCCGACCTGGACGCCGTCCGCGCGGTGCTGCGCGAGGACGGACTGGTCCTCACCGGCCTCGGCCACGACCCCTGGCGCGTTCCCTGCCGCTTTCTGCGGCAGCCGCGGTACGACGCCATGGAGGCCTGTCTCGACCGCACCGGACCCGCCGGCCGGGCCATGATGTGCGCCTCCGCCTCCGTGCAGGTGTGCGTGGACGCCGGGTACGAGGAGCCCGGCCCGCTCGGCCACGTACGGCGCTGGTGGCTGGCGCACCAGCTGGGCGCGGTCCTGGTCGCCGTGTTCGCCAACTCCCCGCTCTCCGGCGGCCGGCCGACCGGCTGGCTGTCCACGCGACAGCTCCGCTGGACGCAGATCGGCACCGGCCGGGCGGGCGGCCCCGTCCTCGACGCCGACCCGCGCGGCGCCTGGGCCCGGCACGTCCTGGACTCGCCGGTGATGTGCGTACGGCGTGACAGCGGGCCCTGGCACGTGCCGGACGGGCTCACCTTCCGGGAGTGGACCAGGTCCGGCACCCCCGGACCGCCGACCCGGGAGGACCTCGACTACCACGTCACGACCCTGTTCCCGCCGGTGCGGCCGCGCGGCCACCTGGAACTGCGCATGATCGACGCGCAGCCCGGTGACGACGGCTGGATCGTGCCGCTGGCCGTGGTCGCGGCGCTGTTCGACGACCCGGAGGCCGCCGAGACCGCCTACCGGACGGTGAAACCGCTGGCCGAGCGGGCGCACGGCATGCCCGCGCCGCACAATCCGCTCTGGCGGGACGCGGCCCGCGTCGGCCTGGCCGACCCGGAGCTGCGCGAGGTAGCCGTCACCTGCTTCGCGACGGCACTGGACGCCCTGCCCCGGCTCGGCGCCGGCACCGAGGTGGTCGACGCGGTCGCGGCGTACCGGGACCGGTACGCCGCCCGCGGCCGCTGCCCGGCCGACGACTCGCTCGACGAGCTGCGGGCGACGGCCCGCGCCACGCGCCCCCGCCCCACGCACCCGCACGGGAAGGACACCCCCTCATGACCGACCCCGCCCTCGACGCCGAAGCCCTGCGCGAGCGCGCGGTCGCCTCGCTGGTCACCGCACGGGACCGCACCACGCTGCTCACCAGCTGTGTCGACGGTCCCGACCTGACCGCCCAGCACTCGCCGCTGATGTCGCCGCTGGTGTGGGACCTCGCCCACATCGGCAACCAGGAGGAGCAGTGGCTGCTGCGGGCCGTCGCCGGGCATGAGGCGATACGGCCCGAGATCGACTCGCTGTACGACGCCTTCGAGCACCCGCGCTCCGAACGTCCGAAGCTGCCGCTGCTGCCGCCGGAGGAGGCCCGCCGGTACGCGGCCGACGTGCGCGGCCGGGCGCTGGACGTGCTGGAGAGGGCCGCGTTCCACGGGACGCGGCTGACGGAGGCGGGCTTCGCCTTCGGGATGATCGCGCAGCACGAGCAGCAGCACGACGAGACCATGCTCATCACCCATCAGCTCCGCAAGGGTCCTCAGGCGCTGACCGCCCCGGACCCGGAGCCGGTGCCGCTGTTCACGGGCCCGGCCGAAGTCCTGGTCCCGGGCGGCCCGTTCACCATGGGCACCTCGGACGAGCCGTGGGCGCTGGACAACGAACGGCCCGCGCACCGGCGCGAGGTGGCGCCCTTCCGGATCGACACCACCCCGGTGACGAACGCCGCGTACCAGGCGTTCATCGAGGACGGCGGCTACGACGAGCCCCGCTGGTGGACGGCCGAGGGCTGGGCGCACGTCCGCCGCAACTCCCTCACCGCTCCGCTGTTCTGGCGCCGGGACGGCCGGCAGTGGCTGCGGCGCCGGTTCGGCGTCACCGAGGTGGTGCCGCCCGACGAGCCGGTGCTGCACGTGTGCTGGTACGAGGCCGACGCCTACGCCCGCTGGGCCGGGCGCCGGCTGCCCACCGAGGCCGAGTGGGAGAAGGCGGCCCGGTACGACCCGGCCGGCGACCGCTCGACCCGCTACCCGTGGGGCGACGCCGACCCCGGACCCGAGCACGCCAACCTCGGCCAGCGCCACCTGCGTCCGGCGCCCGCCGGGAGCTATCCGGCCGGTGAGTCGCCGCTGGGCGTACGGCAGTTGATCGGCGACGTGTGGGAGTGGACGGCGAGCGACTTCCTGCCGTACCCGGGGTTCAGGGCGTTCCCGTACAAGGAGTACTCGGAGGTGTTCTTCGGTCCGGAGTACAAGGTGCTGCGCGGCGGTTCGTTCGCCGTGGACCCGGTGGCCTGCCGGGGGACGTTCCGCAACTGGGACCTGCCGGTCCGGCGGCAGATCTTCTCCGGGTTCCGCACGGCACGCTCGGAGGACGTCTGATGTGCCGTCATGTGGCGTACGTGGGGCCCGCGGAGCCGCTGGGCGAACTGCTCGTGAGACCGCCGCACGGACTGTACCGCCAGTCCTGGGCGCCCCGGCGGCAGCGGTACGGCACGGTCAACGCCGACGGCTTCGGCGTGGGCTGGTACGCGCAGGGCGATCCGGTGCCGGCCCGGTACCGGCGGGCCGGACCGGTGTGGGCGGACCTGTCGTTCGCGGATCTCGCCCGTGTCGTACGGACCCGGGCGCTGCTCGCGGCCGTACGGGACGCGACCCTGTCGGGCGCGGACGCGGAGGCCGCGGCGGCGCCGTTCGCGGCCGGGACCTGGCTGTTCAGCCACAACGGGGCGGTGCCGGGCTGGCCGGGGTCGCTCGCGCCGCTGGTGTCGTCCCTGCCCGCCGAGGACGTGCTGTCGCTGGAGGCCCGCAACGACTCCGCGTTCGTGTGGGCACTGGTGCTGGCCCGGCTGCGGGCCGGTGACGAGGAGGGGCAGGCGCTGGCCGACACGGTCCTGGAGGTCGCCGCGGCGGCCCCCGGGGCCCGGCTCAACCTGCTGCTCACCAATGGCGACACCGTCACGGCGACCGCCTGGGGCGACACGCTGTGGTACCTCACCCGGGCCGGCGGCGGAACCGTCGTGGCCTCCGAGCCCTACGACGACGATCCGCACTGGCGCGAGGTCCCCGACCGCACCCTGCTCGCGGCGAGCCGTACGGACGTCCTGCTGACCCCGCTCAAGGAGCCCCTCACGTGAGTCCGTTCCATGTCACCCGCACCCTGCCCGAGGACACCACCGACGCCGCCCTGCGCGCCGACGTCCGCGAGGGCCTGGCCGGCAGCCCCAAGACGCTGCCGCCCAAGTGGTTCTACGATGCGCGGGGCAGTGAACTCTTCGAGGAGATCACCGCGCTGCCCGAGTACTACCCGACCCGCGCCGAACGCGAGATCCTGCGCGCCCGCGCCGGTGAGATCGCCGCGGCGTCCGGTGCCCGCACCCTGGTCGAGCTGGGCTCCGGCTCCTCGGAGAAGACACGGCACCTGATCGACGCCCTGACCGGGCTGCGCGCCTATGTCCCCGTCGACGTCAGCGAGAGCGCCCTCACCCTGGCCGGGCGGGCGCTGGCCGCCGAGCGGCCGGGGCTGGACGTGCACGCGATGGTCGCCGACTTCACCGCCCTGCCGGCCCTGCCCGACACGCCGGGGCCGCGGCTGGTGGCGTTCCTCGGCGGCACCATCGGCAATCTGCTGCCGGCCGAGCGCGCCGCGTTCCTCGCCTCCGTCCGCGCCCTGCTCGCCCCGGGCGACGCCCTGCTGCTGGGCACGGACCTGGTGAAGGACGAGAAGGTGCTGGTCCGGGCGTACGACGACGCGGCCGGTGTGACGGCCGCGTTCAACAAGAACGTCCTGTCCGTCATCAACCGGGAGCTGGGCGCCGACTTCGACCCGGACACCTTCGACCATGTGGCGCTGTGGGACGCCGGGCACGAGTGGATCGAGATGCGGCTGCGCTCCCGTATCACGCAGACGGTGAAGATCCCCTCCTTGGGACTCGCCGTGGACTTCGCGGCGGGCGAGGACCTGCGCACCGAGGTGTCGGCGAAGTTCCGCCGGAACGGAGTACGGAAGGAGCTGGCGGCCGCCGGACTGGAGCCGGTCCGGTGGTGGACGGACGGGGAGGCGCGGTTCGCGCTGTCCCTGAGCGTCGCACGCTGACGGGAACGCAGCCGGGCCGCGCGTCGCCCTAGTCGAAGGCCAGGGCCTCGGTGATGCGGCGCGCGGCGCGCCCGGCCCCGGTGGCCGGGTCGGCCCCGGTGAGCACCTCGGTCATGTACTCCTTGATCGGGTTGTCCGCCTCGACCGCGCTCCACCGGGGGGTGGCGGGGGTCGCCCGGCCCTGTGCGGCTCCGGCCGCCATGGCCGCGACCCCCTCCTCCCCCTTCACCGAATCGGCGAGTCCGGCCTTGTTGGGGACGTAGTTCATCGTGCGGGCCAGCTCGGTGTTCCACCGGTCGCCGGTGAGCGCGGCGACGACCTCGACGGCGCCCTCCCGGGTGTCCGTCCTGGCCGGGATCACGAGGTCGGAGCCACCGGTGAAGACGGCACCGGGCTTGCCGGCGGTCCTGCCGGGGACGGGGAAGTAGCCCAACTCGTCCTCGAGTTCCGGGTTCTGCTTGAGGACGGCGCTCACCAGTCCCGGTACGGCCACGATCTGGGCGACCTCGCCCCCGGCGAACACGCCCGCCTGCGGCGGGTGTTCCTCGTCGGCGTCGGCCGGTCCGTCGCCGAGGGCCTGGAGCCGGCGGTAGAAGTCCATGCCGCGCAGCGCCTCCGGACTGTCCAGCGCGCCGCGCCAGACGCCGTCCCGCTCCTTGGCGAGCTCTCCGCCCTCCTCCCAGATGAAGCCCGCGAGCGTGTACCAGTCCTGTCCGGCGAGGTAGATGCCCTGGTTGCCGCCGGTGTCGAGCTTCTCGGTGAGGGTGAGCCACTCGTCGCGGGTCTTCGGCGGGGCGGTGACGCCGGCCTGCCGGAAGAGGTCCTTGCGGTAGATGACGACGCGGTTGGCCGCGTACCAGGGGATGCCGTACTGCTGGGAGCCCCACTGGCCGGGTTCGGCGAGACCGGGCAGCCAGTCCTCCCGGCCCCAGTCGCGCATGGACTCCAGGGTGAGGTCGAGCAGTCCGTCGCCCTCCGCGTACGCGGCGACCTGGGTGTTGCCGACCTCGATGACGTCGGGGCCGTCCTCCTCATCCGTCTTCAGCGCCTTCTGCACCTTCTCGCCGATGCCGGTCCACTCCTGGACGCTGATGTCGAGGTCGAGTCCGGGGTGCTCGCGCTCGAACTCCTCCGTGAAGCGGTCCAGGTACTCCTGCGAGGCGCTGTGCCGCATCAACCACACGGTGACCGTGCTCCGTTCGGCGTCGCCGGGCATCAGACCGCAGCCGCCGAGCAGGCAGGAGGACACACAGACAAGGGCGAGCAGACGGCGTTTCACGAAGGGTCCTGTTTCTGTCTGACGGACAGGGCGGGTCCCGGCGTGGGGGGCGAGCGGGGCTCGGGCGGGTCCTCAGCATCTTGGTATGGACCAATGCTCAGGTCAAGGCCGTCGGGCGAACGAGGCCGCCGTCTCGCGCTCCGCCGCGGTGTGGGGCACGGTGGAACGAGGCGAGAGGAGCACGTACATGTCGAATCACACCTACCGGGTCACGGAGATCGTCGGCACCTCACCCGACGGTGTCGACCAGGCCGTACGCAACGGCATCGAACGCGCTTCGCAGACCCTGCGCAATCTGGACTGGTTCGAGGTGACCCAGGTGCGCGGCCAGATCGAGAACGGGCAGGTCGCGCACTGGCAGGTGGGGCTGAAGGTCGGCTTCCGGCTGGAGGGGACGGACTGAGCCAGGGTCCGGGTCCGGACGGACGGGGTCAGGTCCGCCCTTCGCGCTCCTGCGCGTCCTTCAGCTCGCCGGACGGGGCCGTCCAGCGGGCCTGTACGACGGTGAAGCCGGCCCGCCGGGCGTCCAGGCAGACCAGTTCGTCGTCGTCCACGAGCACACGGACGTCCCGGGTGCGGGCGAGGCGGCGCAGGATCGCCAGCTTGGTGTGGCGGGCCGGCCTGCGGTCGGCGTTGCCGCGCATGTGCACGTCGCCCTCGGGCAGCCCCTGGGCGGCGAGCCAGTCCAGCGTGTCGCGCCGGCAGCGTTCGGGGCGTCCGGTGAGGTAGACGATCCCGCATTCCCGCGCGCTCTCGTGGACCAGCGCGATGCCCTCGGCGAGCGGGGGGTCCTGCGGCGCGGCGGCGAAGAAGGCGTCCCAGTCGCGCGGCCTGCGTTCCAGGAAGCGCTGCCGGTGCGCCGTGCCGGCGAGGGTGTTGTCGAGGTCGAACACGGCCAGCGGCCGCTCGTCGCGGTGGGTCACACCGCACAGCCTAGACGCGGGGTGTGCGGAATCCTGCGGGCCACCGGGTGTTGAACCCGGTATGAGTTCCGTGATCCGCTCGGCCCGCTTCTCCGTCCTCGACCGCTCCCGCATCCGTGAAGGGCACACCGGCCCCGAGGCGCTGCGGGACACCGTCGGCCTGGCGCGGGAGGTGGAGCGGCTCGGCTACCACCGGTTCTGGGTCGCCGAACACCACGGGGTGCCGGGGGTCGCCGGTTCGGCGCCGACCGTGCTGGCCGCCGCCGTCGCCGGGGCGACCCGGACCATCCGCGTCGGCACCGGCGGGGTGATGCTGCCCAACCACCGGCCCCTGGTGGTGGCCGAGCAGTTCGGGGTGCTGGAGTCGCTGTTCCCGGGCCGCGTCGACATGGGTCTGGGCCGGTCGGTCGGCTTCACCGACGGGGTGCGCAGGGCGCTGGGGCGCGGCAAGGACGACGCGGAGGACTTCGCGGCCCAGCTCGACGAGCTGCTCGGCTGGTTCCGGGGCACCTCTCCCACCGGGGTGCACGCGCGGCCCGCCGAGGGTCTGACCGTGCCGCCGTTCGTGCTCGCCATGGGCGAGGGCGCCACGATCGCGGCCCGGGCGGGCCTGCCGATGGTCATCGGTGACCTCCGCGACCGGGACAGGATGCGGCGCGGCATCGACCACTACCGCGACCGGTTCCGCCCTTCTCCGTGGGCGAGCGAGCCGTACGTGGTCGTCTCCGGCACGGTCGCGGTGGCCGGTACCCCCGAGGAGGCCCGGCGGCTGCTGGTCCCGGAGGCCTGGTCGATGGCGTACTCCCGGACCCACGGCAGCTTTCCGCCGCTGCCGCCCGCCGAGCGCGTCGAGGCGCTCTCCCTGAGCGCCAAGGAGCGCGGCTTCTACGAGTCGGGGCTCAGCGGCCAGCTGGCCGGCACCGAGGACGAGGTGGCGCACCGGCTGGAGGCGGTCCTGGAGGAGACGGGCGCGCAGGAGGTGCTCGTCACCACCAGCACCTACGACCGGGAGGCGCTGCTGGACTCCTACCGGCGGCTCGCCGTGATCGCCGGGCTGGACGGCGGCACGGCGACGCGCCGGTGAGACGGGACCGGCGCGCGCTGGGGATCGGGGGCGGCGCTACTGGCGGCCCCGCTTGGGGGTGTCACGGCCGGGGATGTCACGGCCGCGACGACCGGACTCCTCGTCCATCTCCGTCTCGGCCTCGATGCGCTCCTTGCGGACCCGGCCGCGGACGGTCTCGTCGGCGGTCTTCTCCTCCGTGGTCATCCGGACCCGCTCGACCGGCACCGCCTCGGTCTCCACGACCGGACGCTCCTCGTACAGCGTGACCTCGTGCTCGTCCTCCTTGAAGGCCGGGCCCGACATGGCATCGCCGCGGTTGGCGTCCGTGATCGGCTCGCGCTCCACGCGGACTTCCTCGTGGCGTACCGGCACGGTCTGCTGGACCTCCTCCGTGACCACGTACTTGCGCAGCCTGGCCCGTCCGGCCTCGTGCCGCTCGACACCGACGTGCATGCGCTCCTCGGAGCGGGTCATGGCGTCGTCGCCGTGCCCCCGGGTCCGGGCTTCGCCCCGGCGGCCCGCGGTGCCCGCGGTTCCGGCCGCGCCGGTCCTACCAGCCGTACCGGCCGCGCCCGGCGCCGTCCGGGAGGCGTCGCCCCGGCGGCCGGCCATGCCCGCCGCACCGGCGGCACCCGCCGCTCCTGCCGTACCTGCCGTGCCCATGCCGGAAGACCGGTCGCGTTCGCCGGGCTCGGTCAGCACGGAGCCCCAGTCGATGCCGTAGTAGTCGTACAGACGGTGTTCCTCGTCCACCGACAGGTGGCCGCCCGCGTCGATGTCGACGTTGGGCGCGCCCTTGATCTTGTCCTTGCGGTAGGGGACTTCGAGGTGGTCCTTCACCAGGGCGGCGTCACGGATGGGGACGAACGACTCATTGGAACCGAACATGCCCGTTTTGACGGTCACCCACTCGGGGCGTCCGCTGGCGTCGTCGAGGAAGACGTGCTTCGCGTCGCCTACCTTGTTCCCGTCCCCGTCGTAGACGGGATGATCCAGCAGGATCGAGATCTCTTCGCGGGTGATCATCTTCCATCACCCTCCTTTCGAAGGTCGCCTCTCCCGGTTCTCCCGGATCACCTGCCGAAAACAGCATAAAAGGAACAAAAGGTACTTAATTTTCCACAGTGCTCACCCCCGGTGACCGCACTCGTGTCCCGCGGCCTTCTCCGGCTGCGCCGCGTGGGCCAGGGCCCGGCGGTCGGGGTGGCTCCCCGGCGGGAGGGGAGCCCGCACCTCGACCTCGGCGACCACGCCGCGGGCCGACGCCACGCGCCACAGCGAGGCGAGGAGCGTGTCGTCACCGACGAAGGCCGGTGCGGTGGCCGGGGTTCCGCACGCGTTCCGGTAGCGGATGCGCACCGGCTGCACCGGCACCCTGGCGTCCAGCGCCGCCTGGAAGACCGCGCGGCGGAAGTGTCCCCGGGCCAGGCCGCACCAGGTGCTGCCCTCCGGGAACGCCGCGACCGCCGCGCCGCCGCGCAGGATCCCGGCGAGCGCGGCGACCGTGTCCGGCAGGGCGCGCAGCCGGTCACGGTCGATGAACAGCACGCCGCCGCGCGCCGCCAGCGCCCCCGCCACGGGCCAGCGCCGCACCTCCGCCTTGGCCAGCATCCTGGCCGGACGGACCGCCGCGAGCAGCGGCACGTCCAGCCAGGAGATGTGGTTGGCGACGAGCAGCAGTCCGCCCGTGGGCACGGCGGCCCCGGCGATACGGACCCGGACCCCGGCGGCCCGTACGATCCACCGGCACCACCGGCGCACCACGCCGTCCGGGATCCACCGCCCGAGCGGGAGCAGCGCGATCCCGGCGAGGACCAGCAGGCCCACCGCCGCCAGCCGCAGCACCGCCGGCGGCACGGCCGCCGCGGACGCCGTCGGCTCCACACAGCCCCGCGGGGTACAGGGCGCGCTCGGCAGCCAGACGCTCATCAGGCGGGGACGAGGGAGAGGAAGTGCCGCAGGTAGCGGGGGTTGACCCGGTTCATCGGCAGCAGCACGTAGAGGTCGGCGACACCGAAGTCCACGTCGTGCGCGGGCTCGCCGCAGACCCAGGCGCCGAGCCGGAGGTAGCCGCGCAGCAGGGCCGGCAGCTCGGAGGGCGCGGCGGGTGCCGAGGCGCCCGGCACCCAGGGCAGCAGCGGGCGTACCCGGTACTCCTCGGGTGCGAGGTGCCCCGCCCGCACCCGGTCCCAGGCGGCGGAGGCGAGCGCGCCCCCGTCGGCCAGCGGGACGGAGCAGCAGCCGGCCAGCCAGGCGTGGCCGCGGTCGGTCATGTAGCGGGCGATACCGGCCCAGATGAGTCCGATGACCGCGCCGTCGCGGTGGTCGGGGTGCACGCAGGAGCGGCCGACCTCGACGAGGGACGGCCGTATCGTGTCGAGCCCCGACAGGTCGAACTCGCCCTCCGCGTACAGCCGCCCGGCGATCCCGGCGCGCTCCGGCGGCAGCAGCCGGTAGGTGCCGACGACCTGGCCGCCGGCCTCCTCGCGCACGAGCAGGTGGTCGCAGTAGGCGTCGAAGGGGTCGACGTCCAGTCCCGGCTGCGGGGTGGTCAGCAGGGCGCCCATCTCCCCCGCGAAGACGTCGTACCGCAGCCGCTGGGCGGCGCGCACGTCCTCCTCGTCGCGGGCAAGGGTGACGGTGTAGCGGGTGGGGGCGGTGGGCTTCGGGGGGTGGTCGACGGTCAGCACGCCGGTCATGGCTCTCTCCTGATCACGCGCCGGAGCGGGGCGGGGACACCCCTGTTCTCCCGACCGGGGTTGGCGTGTACGTGTCCGGAGCCGGGAGCGCGGATGTGGAGATGCTGAATGACCGGAGCGGAAAGCGAGACGGGGCCGGGAGGAGCACCTCTCCCGGCCCCGTCCGTCCGCACCTTTCGGCGAACGTTCAGTGCGGCGCCCTAAAGGGGCGCGGGGCTGTATCGATGTGCGGCTCCGTCGCGTGGGCGCCGCGGCCCGTGGACGGCCCGCGGCCGTGCGGCAGCCCGCCGCCGCACGGTGCTACCGCTTGCCCGCCTTGCGCGTGGCCCGCAGCCATTCCTTGTTCATCCCCGTGATGGAGGTCAGCGGGATCCCCTTCGGGCAGGCGGTCGCGCACTCCCCGGCCAGGGTGCACCCCCCGAACCCCTCCTCGTCCATCTGCGCCACCATGTCCAGCACCCGCGTCTCCCGCTCGGGCGCCCCCTGCGGCAGCACGTTCAGGTGGTTGATCTTCGCGGAGGTGAAGAGCATCGCCGCGCCGTTGGGGCAGGCCGCCACGCACGCCCCGCACCCGATGCACTCCGCGTGCTCGAAGGCGAGGTCCGCGTCCGGCTTCGGCACGGGCGTCGCGTGGGCCTCGGGAGCGGAGCCGGTCGGCGCCGTGATGTAGCCGCCGGCCTGGATGATCCGGTCGAAGGCGGAACGGTCGACCACCAGGTCCTTCACGACCGGGAAGGCGGACGCCCGCCACGGCTCGACGTCGATGGTGTCGCCGTCCTTGAAGGACCGCATGTGCAGCTGGCAGGTGGTGGTGCGCTCGGGCCCGTGGGCGTCGCCGTTGATGACGAGCGAGCAGGCGCCGCAGATGCCCTCGCGGCAGTCGTGGTCGAAGGCGACCGGGTCCTCGCCCTTGAGGATGAGCTCCTCGTTGAGGGTGTCGAGCATCTCCAGGAAGGACATGTCGGGTGAGATGCCGTCCACCTCGTACGTGGACATGGCGCCGTCGGCGTCGGCGTTCTTCTGCCGCCAGACGCGCAGGTTGAGCTTCATGCGTAGCTCCGCTGGGTGGGGTGGACGTACTCGAAGACCAGGTCTTCCTTGTGCAGGACGGGAGCCTCGCCGGTGCCGGTGAACTCCCAGGCGGCGGCGTAGGAGAACTCCTCGTCCCGGCGCGCGGCCTCGCCGTCGGGGGTCTGCGACTCCTCGCGGAAGTGGCCGCCGCAGGACTCGGAGCGGTGCAGCGCGTCGAGGCACATCAGCTCGGCGAGCTCCAGGTAGTCGACGATGCGGTTGGCCTTCTCCAGCGACTGGTTGAACTCCTCGCCGGTGCCGGGGACCTTGACGCGCCGCCAGAACTCCTCGCGGATCTGCGGGATGCGTTCGAGGGCCTTGCGCAGTCCGGAGTCGGTGCGGGCCATGCCGCAGAACTCCCACATGAGTTCGCCGACCTCGCGGTGGAAGGAGTCGGGGGTGCGGTCGCCGTCCACGGACAGCAGCAGGTTCAGCCGTTCCTCGGTCTCGGCCAGCACCTCCCGTACCGCCGGGTGTTCGTCGGTGACCTCGTCCTGGTGCGGGTTGCGGGCGAGGTAGTCGTTGACGGTGGCCGGGAGGACGAAGTAGCCGTCGGCCAGGCCCTGCATCAGCGCGGAGGCGCCGAGGCGGTTGGCGCCGTGGTCGGAGAAGTTGGCCTCACCGATCGCGAACAGGCCCGGGACCGTGGTCTGGAGGTCGTAGTCGACCCACAGTCCGCCCATCGTGTAGTGCACGGCGGGATAGATCCGCATCGGCACCTCGTACGGATCCTCGTCGGTGATCCGCTGGTACATGTCGAAGAGGTTGCCGTACTTGGCCTCGACGGCCTTGCGTCCCATCCGCTTGATGGCGTCGGCGAAGTCGAGGTAGACGCCCTGGCCGCCGGGGCCCACCCCCCTGCCCTCGTCGCAGACGTTCTTCGCGGCGCGGGAGGCGATGTCGCGGGGGACGAGATTGCCGAAGGAGGGGTAGATGCGCTCCAGGTAGTAGTCGCGCTCGTCCTCGGGGATCCGCGCGGGCGGGCGGGTGTCGCCCTTGGCCTTGGGCACCCAGATGCGGCCGTCGTTGCGCAGCGACTCGCTCATCAGCGTCAGCTTGGACTGGTGGTCGCCGGTGCGCGGGATGCAGGTGGGGTGGATCTGGGTGAAGCAGGGGTTGGCGAAGTAGGCGCCGCGCCGGTGCGCCCGCCAGATGGCGGTGGCGTTGGAGTTCATGGCGTTCGTCGACAGGTAGAAGACGTTGCCGTAGCCGCCGCTGGCGAGGACGACGGCGTCCGCGACGTACGTGTCGATCTTCCCGGTGATCAGGTCCCGGGCGACGATGCCGCGGGCCCGGCCGTCGACGACGATCAGGTCGAGCATCTCGGTGCGCGGGTGCATCTCGACGTTCCCGGCGGCGATCTGCCGGCTGAGCGCCTGGTAGGCGCCGAGGAGGAGCTGCTGGCCCGTCTGGCCGCGGGCGTAGAAGGTGCGGGAGACCTGGACGCCGCCGAAGGAGCGGGTGTCGAGCAGTCCGCCGTACTCGCGGGCGAAGGGCACGCCCTGGGCGACGCACTGGTCGATGATCTCGACGGAGATCTGCGCGAGGCGGTGGACGTTGGATTCGCGGGAGCGGAAGTCGCCGCCCTTGACGGTGTCGTAGAACAGGCGGTGGATCGAGTCGCCGTCGTTGCGGTAGTTCTTCGCCGCGTTGATGCCTCCCTGCGCGGCGATGGAGTGGGCGCGGCGCGGGGAGTCCTGGTAGCAGAACTGGACGACGCGATAGCCCTGTTCGGCGAGCGTGGCGCCGGCGGAGCCGCCCGCGAGGCCGGTGCCGACGACGATGACGGTCTTGCCGCGCCGGTTGGCGGGGTTGACCAGCTTGGCCTCGAAGCGGCGCTTGTCCCAGCGCTCGTGGACCGGTCCGGCGGGGGCCTTGGTGTCGGTGACCGGCTCGCCGGTCGTGTACGCGGTGTAGGAGGTCATGGTCAGCTCACCACTCCGGTCATGACGCCCACGGGTACGGCGATGAAGCCGGCCGTGAGCAGCAGCGCGAGGGCATTGGCGGTGGTCTTGAGGGCGCGGTCGCGGGTGCGGCTGCCGACGCCGAGGGTCTGGGCGGCGCTCCAGAAGCCGTGCCGGATGTGCAGGCCGACGGCGAGCATCGCGACGATGTAGATGGTGTTGCCGTACCAGGTGGAGAAGGTGTCCACGACGTTCTGGTAGGGCTTGCCGGTCTCGAAGCCGCCGGAGTGCACGGTGCCGGTGGTCAGGTCGAGGAGGTGCCAGACGATGAACAGGGCGAGGATGACGCCGCCCCAGCGCATGGTGCGCGTGGCGTAGCTCGCCCGCGGCTTCTTGTGCACGTACTTGCTGGGGCGCGCCTTGATGTCGCGGCGGCTGAGCTGGTAGGCGGAGACGGCGTGGGCGACCACGGCGACGACGAGGACGACGCGGATCAGCCACAGCGTCCACTCGTAGTGCATGAACGGTTCGCCGACGGTGCGCAGCCAGTGGGCGTAGTGGTTGAACTCGCCGGCCCCGAAGAAGATCTTCAGGTTCCCGATCATGTGGACGACCAGGTACAGCAGCATGATCAGGCCGCTGACCGCCATCACTGTCTTCTTGCCGACGGTCGAGTCCCACACGGTGCGTGCCATGGACGGCCGTCGGTCCGTCCGCGTTGCCAGAGCCATGTCACCAGACGCTAGGGCCGGAGGGCCCCATCGGTCCAAGACATGGTCCGGCTCGTTTCGATAGGGAGGGCCTATGCTGGGTGCGTGCAGTTCCAGCAGCTCCAGTACTTCGTGGCCGTCGCCGAGACCCGGCACTTCACCCGGGCCGCGGAGCTGGTCCACGTCGCGCAGCCGTCGCTGTCGCAGCAGATCAAGGCGCTGGAGCGGGAGCTGGGGGCGGATCTGTTCCGGCGGGCGCGCGGGAACATCACGCTGACCGACGCGGGCGAGGCGCTGCTGCCGCTGGCCCGGCGGATCCTGGCGGACGCGGACACCGCCCGGCACGAGGTGCAGGAGGTGGCGCAGCTGCGCAGCGGGCGGGTGCGGCTGGGGGCAACGCCGAGCCTGTGCACCGGTCTGCTGCCGGACGTGCTGCGCGCCTTCCACGACCGCTACCCGGGCGTCCGGCTGCTGGTCGAGGAAGGCGGCTCGCACGACCTGGTACGGGAGCTGGCCCGCGGGGCGCTGGACCTGGCCCTGGTGGTCCTGCCGCTGCCGACCCCCTCCCCCGCGCTGACCACGGTGGAGCTGCTGCGCGAGGACCTGGTGGTCGTCTCCTCCCCGGACGCCCCGCGGCCGGGACGGGGCCGGCGCACCGTGCGCATCGCCGACCTGGAGGGCGAACGGCTGGTGATGTTCCGGCACGGCTACGACCTGCGGGAGCTGACGGTGGCGGCGTGCCGGGCGGAGGGGTTCGAGCCGGAGTTCGCGGTGGAGGGCGGGGAGATGGACGCGGTGCTGGGCTTCGTACGGGCGGGGCTGGGGGTGGCGGTGGTGCCGCGGATGGTGGCCGCGCGGTCGGGGCACGGGCTGCGGGTGACTCCGCTGGCCCGGCCGGGGCTGTACCGGACCATCGCCCTGGCCCACCGCAGCGATGTGGCTCCGCCTCGGGCCGCGCGGGAGTTGCAGCGGATGCTGCTGGAGCGCTGACGCGGGCGGGCGCGGGGGTTCCTCGCCCCCGTCGCCCCTTCCCTTCCCGTCCCTGGGGGCTCCGCCCCCGGACCCCCTTCGCACCCACGCGGCGGAGCCGCATGTCGGCACAGTCCGCGCCCCTTCAGGGGACCGGGGTGCCCTGGTGGTAGTACATGCGCCAGCCCGTTCGGTCGTCGTGCTTGCGCCAGAGGGAGCTGCGGCGGGCCCTGTGGCCGTCGAAGCGGGTCTCGTACGTGAGGTGCACCAGGCCGGGTGCGAGGAGGACGCCGGTGATCTCCGACGGTTCGTACACCGGGCCGCCCGCCGAGCCGCCCGGGTGGTCGTGCAGCTCGGCGAGCATCTCCTCGTACGTGTAGCGCCGGCCCGAGGCGCCCACCTCGGTGAACTCCGGGTCCAGCAGGCGCACCACCTCGGCACGCGAGGAGCGCACGGCCGGGTCCATGAGCCGCAGCTCTCCCTCGATCGCCGCCCTCACCGCGTCCCTGTCCCGGTCCGTCCCCACCTGATCCTTCTCCGTCCGTGAGAGCTGCCCCCAGGGGCGCGGGGCAGGCACATGTGCGGCTCCGCCGCGTGGGCGCGACAAGCCACGACCGGCCCGCAGCCACCGTACGACCCGCACCCCCGAGCCACTGGGCGGCTAGCCCGTCGCGTCGACGAGGGCCAGCTCGTGGAGACGGTCCGGCGGTCCCGGCCGGGCGTAGTACCAGCCCTGCGCCGTGTCACAGCCGAGGATGCGCAACTGCTCGGCCTGCGCTCCCGTCTCCACGCCCTCCACCGTGACCGCGAGGTCGAGGCTGTGGGCCAGGGAGACGATCCCCTCGACGATCTTCAGGTCGACGGGGTCGGCCGGGAACCGCTGCATGCTCTGGGTGAAGGAACGGTCCAGCTTCAGGACGCTCACCGGGAGCCGGCGCAGGTTGGCCAGGTTGGAGTAGCCGGTGCCGAAGTCGTCCAGCGCGATGTCGACGCCCATCTCCGCCAGCCGGCGCAGCGGCTTCAGCAGGTCGTCGTCCGCGCCGATCAGCGCCGACTCGGTCACCTCCAGGCACAGCGCGTCCGGCGCCATCCCCGCCCGCTCCAGGATCTCCACCGTGTCCTGGACCAGCCCGGGATGCGTGAGCTGGCAGGGCGACAGGTTCACGTTGATGCGCAGCGGGCCGAGCGCCTCGCCCCCGTGCCGGTCCCGCCACTCGCGGGCCTGGCGCACCGACTGCTCCAGCACCCAGCGGCCCAGCGGAACGATCAGCCCGGTGTGCTCGGCGAGCGGGATGAACCGGTCCGGGGACAGCACCCCGTGCTGCGGGTGCAGCCAGCGCACCAGCGCCTCCGCGCCCCGCACACTGCCGTCGCCGAGGTGCACCAGCGGCTGGTACTCGATGAAGAACTCGCCCCGGTCCAGGGCCGTCGGCAGCGCCGTGGTGAGCCCGTGCCGGGTGATGGCGCGGGCGTCCGCCTCCGGGTCGGCGAGCTCGAACCGGTTGCCGCCCGCCGACTTGGCCCGGTACATGGTGATGTCGGCACTGCGCAGCACCTCCGCCGCGCTGCGTTCCCCGGCCGGTCCCTCGACGACGCCGATGCTGCCGCGCACGGTCAGCTCCCGGCCGTCCACGCTGATCGGGGCGAGCAGCGCGTTCATGATGCGGGCGGCGAGCTCGTCGACGGTGCGCTCGGTGTCGGGGCCGGTGGTCAGTGCCACGAACTCGTCGCCGCCGAGCCGGGCCACCATCTCGCCGGACGCGGTGGCGCAGGCCTGCAGCCGGTCGGCGACCTCGACGAGCAGCCGGTCGCCGGCCGCGTGCCCGAGGCTGTCGTTGACGGTCTTGAAGCCGTCCAGGTCGAGGTAGCACAACCCGAACCGCTGGCCCTCGCCGGCTCCGAGCGCCTTCTCCAGCCGCTCGAAGAAGAACGCCCGGTTGGGCAGCCCGGTGAGCGCGTCGTGGGTGGCCTCGTACCGCAGCCGGAGATTGAGCAGCCGCCGCTCGGTGGTGTCCTCCATGAGGGCGAGCTGGTACTGCGGGTCGCCGTCGGCGTCCCGCAGCAGGGACACCGTCAGATTGGTCCACAGGACCGTTCCGTCCGGGCGGTAGAACGCCTTTTCGAGGTGGTAGTGCTCGCGTTCACCGCTCACCAGCTCGTCGTAGAGCCGCCAGGTCTGCGGGGCGTCGTCGGGGTGGACCCACTCCTTGACCTTGCGGCTGCGCAGCGCCTGCTCGGACAGGCCGAACATGCGCCGCAGCGCGCCGTTGACCTGAAGGATGTTGCCCTCCAGGTCGGCGATGCCGATCCCTATGGCCGCGCCCTCGAACACCGCGCGGAACCGGGCCTCGGTGGCGTGCAGCGCCTGCGCGACCACGCCCTGGGCCTCCAGCGCGGCCCGCGCGACGGCCTCCTGCTCGGCCAGCGTCCGCTCGCGCAGCGCCTGCGCGAATCCGGCGGCCATGGCGTGCTGGAGCCTCGCGGAGCGCGCCCGCAGGTCCTCCCGGTCGCCGTCCTCGCCGCAGTACAGAACGAGATAGGCGTCCACGCAGTCCAGGGTCCGGCTGAGCGCCTCCGGGTCGGTGCAGTGCGCCTCCACCAGCGCGGCGCCGGCCGCCCGGCCCGCGTCCGCGTCGAACGACCGGGCCCGCAGCGCCTCGCTCAGCAGCCGGGCCACCGGCAGCAGGCGCTCCTCGAACTCCGGGCGGGTCGACGACGTCGAGGTCACCGGGAAGACCGCCCGGCTCCAGATCGTCGCGAACCGGCGCAGTCTGTCCTCCGGCCCGTCCGGCTCCGCGCTCACGCCGTACGCCCCACGCCCGCGAAACCGGAGAACGCGTAGGGATCCTCGTCCTCCGGTGCGGTGTCCGGCCGCCACCGCGGCATCGGCACCAGTCCGGGTTCCACCATGTCGTACCCCTCGAAGAACCGCGCGATCTCGTCGCGCGTGCGCATGATCAGCGGATTGCGAATGTCCTGGTACACGTCCACCGCCCCCTCGGCCCGCTCCGCCGACAGCGGGATTCCCTCGTACGAGGCGTGGGTGAGCACGAGCATGCTGCCGGGCGCGAGGGCCTGGCGCAGTTCGGCCACCGCCGCGTACGGGTCGTCCGCGTCTTCCACGAAGTGCAGTATGGCAACGAGAAGGAGCGCCACTGGCCGATTCAGGTCGATCAACCGCAGCACTTCGGGGCTGTCGAGGATCTCCCGCGGCTTGCGGAGGTCCGCGGCGACGACGCCCGCGCCCTCGTTGCCCTCCAGAACGGCCTGGCTGTGCGCCACGGCCACCGGGTCGTGGTCGACGTACATCACGTGGGCGTCCGGTGCGGCCGCCTGCGCCACTTCGTGGACGTTGCCGAACGTCGGGATGCCGGAACCGATGTCCAGGAACTGGGTGATGCCCTCACCGGCCGCGAAACGCACCGCCCGCCGCATGAAGGCACGGTTCGCCTGCATGATCTTGGGCAGGCCCGGCATGAACTCCATGGCCCTGCGGGCCGCTTCCCGGTCGACCTCGAAGTTGTGCGAACCGCCCAGGTAGTAGTCGTACATCCGGGAGACGCTGGGCACCGAGATGTCGATGCTCCGCGGGGCCCAGGCGGGACGCTCCATGTAGCTCTCCAAGACGTAGGCGATCCGGTGTTCGACCAGAGGCTACTGATCGCCCGCCAAAGGAGCGACCCCAAACGGAAATTGACCATCCGTTCCCGGTCACTGCCAATGGCACGTGCCTGTTCGACGTCCCCGCGAGAGCGTGACGGCAGGTACCCGCGGCATTCCGGAGAGTTCCGGCATGCCGGGAAGTACGCGGAGAATGCGGAGAAGGGTGCCGGTCGTTCCACGGGTGCCGGTGCGTCACGGCACAACGGTCCGCCCCTCCGCGGGCTGCGGAGGGGCGGACACGGGGCCGGCGGCGTCCGGAGCGGACGACACCCTTGGGGGAGGCTGCTACTTCTCCGACGCGCCGACCGGCTTTCCGTCGGGCCGTACGGCGTACCAGGTACCGCCGACGCCCTGACCGTTGGTGTCGCCGGGAGCCTTGTCACCGGCGAAGGTGTAGATGGGCCAGCAGTTGATCGTCTGCTGGTCGGCGCCGTCCGGGCGGGTGAAGGTCATGTACCCCTTCTTCTGGATGCCCTTGGTGTCCGCGAAGTCGACCGGCGACACCACCGGCCACTTCTCCAGGCAGGCGCCGGTGCAGGCCGACACGGGTTTCGGCCAGGCCTCGTCCTTCATGAAGCGGTAGACGGTCATGCCGTTCTTGTCGACGACGATCTCGCCCAGCTTCGGGTCCTCGCGCGTGGACAGACCGGGCAGGCCGGCCGCCTGCGCCTTCTTGCCCTCGGGGTTCAGCGCGAACCACTTGCCGCCCACGCCCTGGCCCTTGACGTCGCCGGCGTTGACGTCCTTGACGTAGCGGTAGACCGGCCAGCCGGCGACGGTGAGCTGCTTGCTGCCGTCGGCCCGGTCGACCGATCCGAGCAGCGCCTTGTCGATGCCCTCGCCGGCCGTGGCGTCCTCGGCGGGCACCGGCGGCCAGGTCTTGGCGCAGTCGTCCTCGCAGTTGGAGGCGGGCGGCTCGGCGGTGTCCTGGTCGAAGCGGTACAGGGTCAGACCGAGGCTGTCGGTCACCACCTTGCCCAGTTCGGCGTCGGTGGAGACGCTCAGCTCGCCCGCCGTGTCGGAAGGGCTCTCCGACGCCTGGGCGCCGCCGCCCGCCTGGCCTGCGCCGATGGCGCCGACGTCCCCGGCCCCGGCCGTGGCACCCACGTTCTGGCTGGTGGCGGGCGGCGCGGTCTCCTGACCGCACGCCGTGGTCAGGGCCAGCACCGCCGCGGCGCTCGCCACCAGTGAGGCGGTCCGCCAGGAGGTCTTCATCGTCAACTCCACATCATCGCAAGGGTCGTGCAGCGCCCTGCTGTGCCGCCGCTCGACGATGGGTACGCATGGAGGCACGGGTCGTGTTCAACGGTGGCCCGGATTTCTTTTGTTAACTCCTTCGGGGCAATCATCGGGATCCCGGGCACGGCCCGGCGGTTCACGATTCATGATCTTCGTCGTGCACGCACTCGTACCGACCCAATCCCGCGCCACCGCACGCGCGTTGGCCGTGACGACGCTGATCTGGGCGCTCGTCGGCGCACCCGGCACGGCCGCGGCCGACGCCTGCGCGTACGCCTCGACGGGGCCGGGCGGCACGGAGGCGGTGGCGGTCGCGGGACACGTCACCTGGACGGACCCCCCGTTCTGCTCACCACCACCGCCGCCGCCCACGCCCACTCCTGCACCCACCCCCACCCCCACCCC
>NZ_JOIZ01000014.1 GCF_000721605.1 Streptomyces sp. NRRL S-37
GGTACTGCAGGGGGGACCCTGTGGGAGAGTAGGACGCCGCCGAACAAATAGTGAGAAAACCCCCGTGCCCTTCGGCACGGGGGTTTTCTGCGTTTCAGGACGGCTCCACCAGTTTCGTGTCGTACGCCAGGATCACCGCCTGGATGCGGTCCCGTGAGCCGGTCTTCGCGAGGATTCGGCCCACATGGGTCTTCACCGTGGACTCGGCCAGGTGGAGGCGGGTGGCGATCTCGGTGTTCGTCCAGCCCTTTCCGATGACCGTGAGGATCTCCCGTTCCCGCTCCGTGAGCGTGGACAGACGTGCGTCGGGGCGGGAGACGTCCGCGGTGCCCTCGCCGGCCGGCAGATGCCGGGCGTAGGCGTCGAGGAGACGGCGGGTCAGGCTGGGGGCGACGACCGCGTCCCCGGACGCCACGGAGCGGATGCCGGAGAGGAGTTCCTCCGGCCGGGCGTCCTTGACGAGGAAACCGGAGGCGCCCGCGCGGAGGCCGGCGTAGGCGTACTCGTCCAGGTCGAACGTCGTCAGGATGAGGACGCGGGTGCGGTCGCCGGTGGCGGCAATGCGGCGGGTCGCCTCGATGCCGTCCAGGCCGGGCATGCGGATGTCCATCAGGACCACGTCGGGGTGCAGTTCCGACGTCATGCGGATCGCTTCGCTGCCGTTCGACGCCTCGCCCAGGACCGTCATGTCGTCCTGGCTCTCCAGGAGCATGCGGAAGCCGAAGCGCTGGAGGGGCTGGTCGTCGGCGATGAGGACGGTGGTCACTGCGGGGTTTCCTCCGGAAGGTGGAGACGGACGCGCCAGCCCTGCTCGGGGTGCGGGCGTGGGCCGGCCTCAAGTGTGCCGCCGTACAGGGCCGTTCGCTCGCGCATTCCGGGGATGCCACGGCCGTCGGACGGGGCGGAGGGCGGTGTTGTGCCCTTCCCGGTGTCGGTGATGGTGACCGTGACGGCGCCCCTGTCCCCGTGGACGAGGGAGACCTCGGAGGTCGTTTCGGGGCCGGCGTGCTTGAGGGTGTTGGTGAGGGCCTCCTGGACGACCCGGAACACGGTGAGCTGGCGGCCCGGAGGGAGGGTCGCCCGGCCCTCGACGCGGGTGCGGACGGTCAGGCCCGCGCTGCGGACGCCGTCGATGAGCTGGTCCAGGTCGGTGAGGCCGGGCTGGGGGGTCCGCTCGGCGGGGTGGGCGGTGTCGTCGTCGCGGAGGACGTCCAGGAGGCGGCGGAGTTCGCCGAGGGCCTGGCGGCTGGTGGTGGCGATGGCGTCCAGGGCCTGGGCGGCGCGTGCCGGGGACTTGCCGGCCGCGTACCTGCCGCCGTCCGCGAGGCCCGTGATGACGGACAGGTTGTGGCCGATGATGTCGTGCATCTCGCGGGCGATACGGGCGCGTTCGGCGGCGGCGGCGAGCTGGGCCTGCTGGTCGCGTTCGGTCTCCAGGCGGCGGGCGCGGTCCTCCAGGGCCTCGGTGTAGTTCTGCCGGGTGCGGACCGTGATGCCGATGAGGACGGCCACGAGGACGGACGTCAGCTGGGAGCCGATCTGCTGGCTCCACTCGCCCTCGCCGTAGCGGGCCGCGGAGACCACCACGGGTGTGAGGAACAGGGCCGGGGCCCACCACAGATGGCGCAGGGGGAGGCGCAGGGTGATGTGGTAGACGACGACGAGCTGGAGGAGCGCCGCCTGGAGTGTGGCGCCGGACCAGGCGTTGACCAGGGCGAACGGGGTCATGGTCAGCAGGACCGCCGCGGGATGGGCGCGGCGCCACAGGAGGGGAACGGACAGGCCGAGGCTCAGGACGAGGAGGAGAGGACCGGGGGCGTCCGGGTTATGGGTGACGCTGCGCCAGCCGTCACCGGTGTAGTCGATGAGCGCGGCCGTCACCCAGAAGCCGGCGAAGGTCATGTCCCACAGCAGCGGGTGGCGCCGGTCGAAGGTACGCATCCGCTGATTGACGCGTTGCAGGTACTGGGTGAGGGGCTCCACCGCCCGCACTCCCGTCGGTGGGGTCTCCCGGTCGTTCGTCACGAGGTCCATGGTGGTGGGTCCGTCCGCCGGTCGGGCCGAGCCGTCTTTCCTGCGTCGATGATCGTCCGTGTGGGGGTGGGGGTCGTCGTACCGGGGATCGTATTCCGGGTGAAGGCCGTGGTACCCCGGTACTACGGTGGCGGGCATGAGTACCAGTGCCAAGCCCGTCGACGACTGTGTGATCCGGCCGGTGCGCGCGGAGGAGTGGGCCGCGGCGCGGGAGCTGCGGCTCACCGCGCTGCGGGACCCGGTCGCGGACCTCGCCTACCTGGAGACCTACGAGGAGGCCATGGCCCGGCCGGACTCGTTCTGGCAGGAGCGGACGGTGAGGGTCGCGGAGGACGCCGACGGGGCGCGGCAGTTCATCGCCGAGACGAAGGACGGGAAGTGGGTCGGCAACGTCGTCACGCTGATCGAGAAGGCCGGGTCGACGGACTGGGCCGGGTTCCCCGTGGAGCGGCGGCAGGGGCATCTGGTGGGGGTGTACGTGGCGCCGGGGTACCGGGGGAGCGGGCTGACCAAGGCGCTGTTCGACGCCGCGGTGGAGTGGGCGTGGGAGCGTGGCGCGGAGCGGGTGCGGCTCATCGTGCACCCGGAGAACGCGCGGGCGCTGGGTTTCTACCGCAAGGCCGGGTTCGTGGAGAGCGGGGTGACCGTGCCGTTGGCGGACAAGCCGGGGGAGCGGGAGCTGGAGATGGTGGTCGGGCGGCCGTAGCCGGAGGGTCAGACCGGTAGTTCGGTGTGGGGCCAGCGGGATCTGGCCTGTTCGCGGGAGCGGAGCAGGGCCAGCGTGGGCAGGCCGAGGTCCGTGCCGGTGGCGAGCAGGTCCGGGAGCTGGGGGAGCGGGGCCACGGCCGCCACGTCGTCCAGGACGAGGGTGAGTGGTGGGTCGAGCCGACCGGAGGATGACCGTTCGGCCATGCGCCGGCCGTGCTCGACCACGTGTGAGGCGAGGGCCGTCAGCAGGGGCATCGCGCCCGGACTGCTCCGGGGGTCCTCGATGGATTCACCCACGACATAAAGCGTGCCCCCTTCATGCACAAAGGAATCCAAGGCGAGGGCATCGGTTCGGTTGGGAGTGCAGGCCTCGCGGACGTTGACCGTGGAGAGCGCGGCCAGGGCGCGGGTGGTCAGCTGCTGGGCCATGTCCCGGCGTTCGGGGTGTGCCGTGAGGGCCGCCTCGAGTTCGCCGGCGGCGCCGGGGGCGGCCTTGGGGCTGGTACGGAGGATGCGTACGGCGTCGTGGACCTGGAGGCCCTGGGACCAGCGGTGGACGTGGCGGATCGTACGGCCGTCCACGGCGGCGGCGTGGACGTAGCTGCGGAGCAGGGTCTCCGCGGTGTCGCCGACCGCCTGGTCGAGGCGGGAGGTGGGGCGGACGGGGGCGAGGAGGGCCGCCGCGCGGGCGGTGGCTGTTTCCTTGTCCTCGCAGCCGGCGGTGGGGGACCAGTGGAGGCGGGCCGGGGTGTCGCAGAGGTGGGTGGGGTCGTAGAGGTGGGTGGGGCCGAGTTTGGCGCGGGCGTCCTTGGTCTCGTGCCAGAGGGTGGGGTTGGAGGTGAGGACGAGGGCGGGGCCCTCCGCGTCGCGTACGGCCTGGGCCGCGGTGGTGTGGCGGGTGGCCGGGGGGCCGTAGAGCAGTCCCGCGCCCTCGGTGCGGGGGGTTTCCCACCCGCTCGCCCGTCCGTCGTCGGTCGTGAGCGCGGCCGCGGGTTCTTCCCGTGCCGGAGGCTTCTCCTCGGGCTCCCTCGGGGTCGGTACCTCGTGCAGCTGCTTCGGCGCCGGCTGCGGCTGCGGCTCCTGTGCGGGTGGCCGCGCCGGCTCCGGCCGCCGCGGCGCGCCCCCCGTCGCCCGTTCCACCCGGCGTCGTGCCCGTACGGCTCTCCAGCGGGCCACCGTGCCCACGGTGAACACCGTCAGGACGGCCAGGATCATCAGCTGGCCGATGAGCAGGCCCCAGAAGAGGCCGTACCCCGACAGGGCGGCCTCCGGGGTGTCCGGCCAGGCGGCGGGGAGGTTTTGCGGGTCGGCGACGAGGTGGCGCATGGCCACCGGGGTGCGGGCGAAGGTGACGCCGGACGGCCAGTGGCCGTGGGCGAAGAGGCCCGCGAGGCCGGTGGCCGTCCACACCATGGCGGTCACGCCGATGAGGAACGCGAGGATGCCGATCAGCAGCCCGTCGGGGATGCCGCCGCCCCGGCCGCCGGCCCGGCCGTGCTCACGGTGATCGTCCGGTCTCACGCGTGCTCCCTCTACGCCACCGTCGATTCGGAGTCGCCGACGTGCTGTTCCACGAAGGCCGCCGCCCGCTCCTCCGCCTCCCGTTCGGCGGCGCGCAGGGCGTCGTCGGCGAAGTCGGCGGAGGACTCGGTCATCGCGCGGTCGGTGAAGACCAGCGGGCGTTCGGTCTCGGTGACCAGGTGTTTGACCACCTGGACGTTGCCGTTGACGTCCCAGACCGCGATGCCGGGGGTGAGCGTCGGAATGATCTCCACGGCCCACCTGGGCAGGCCCAGCACCCGGCCCGTCGCCCTCGCCTCGTCCGCCTTCTGGGCGTAGATGGTCCGGGTCGACGCCATCTTCAGGATGGCCGCCGCCTCCTTCGCCGCCGCCCCGTCCACCACGTCGGACAGGTGGTGGACGACCGCGACGAACGACAGGCCGAGCCGCCGCCCGAACTTCAGCAGCCGCTGGAACAACTGCGCCACGAACGGGCTGTTGATGATGTGCCAGGCCTCCTCGACCAGGAAGATGCGCTTCTTCCGGTCGGGGCGGATCCAGGTGTGCTCCAGCCACACGCCGACGATCGCCATGAGGATCGGCATGGCGATGGAGTTGCGGTCGATGTGGGACAGGTCGAAGACGATGAGCGGCGCGTCGAGGTCGATGCCGACGGTCGTCGGGCCGTCGAACATGCCGCGCAGGTCACCGTCGACGAGGCGGTCCAGGACCAGGGCGACGTCCAGGCCCCAGGCCCGTACGTCGTCTATGGCGACGTTCATCGCCTCCGCCGACTCCGGTTCGGGGTGGCGCAGCCGCTCGACGATGTCGGAGAGGACCGGCTGGCGTTCGACGATGGTCTCGTTGACGTAGGCGTGTGCGACCTTGAGGGCGAAGCCGGACCGCTCGTCGAGGCCGTGCCCCATCGCGACCTCGATGATGGTCCGCAGCAGGGCGAGCTGCCCGGTCGTCGTGATCGACGGGTCGAGCGGGTTGAGCCGGATGCCGTGGTCCAGGGCGGCCATCGGGTCGAGGCGGATGGGGGTGATGCCCATCTCCTGCGCGACGAGGTTCCACTCGCCGACGCCGTCCTCGCCCTGCGCGTCCAGGACGACGACCTGGCGGTCGCGGAAGCGCAGCTGCCGCAGGACGTACGTCTTCTCCAGGGCCGACTTGCCGTTGCCGGACTCGCCGAGGACCAGCCAGTGCGGGGCGGGGAGCTGCTGGCCGTAGAGCTGGAAGGGGTCGTAGATGTAGCCCTTGCCGGAGTAGACCTCGCGGCCGATGATGACGCCGGAGTCGCCGAGGCCGGGGGCGGCGGTCGGGAGGTAGACCGCCTGCGCCTGGCCGGTGGACGTGCGTACCGGCAGCCGTGTCGTCTCGACCTTCCCGAACAGGAAGGACGTGAAGGCGTCGGTGACGACGGACAGCGGATCCCGCATATCGGCTCAGCCCCTACCTTCGGATGCCGGTGGCGAACGGAAGTGTGTTCACGAAGGCGCGGTGGTGCTCGCGGTCGCACCACTCCAGCTTCAGGTACGACTTTCCGGCCGACGCCCGTATGGTCCGCTTGTCGCGGGCCAGGGCCTCGGGGTTGCGGGAGGAGACGGTGATGTAGCCGACCAGGTTGACGCCGGCCGCGCCGCTGGCGAGGTCCTCGCCGCGCTGGTCCAGGCGGCTGTGGGCGGCCATGTCGCGCGGGTCGACGGTGCGGTTCATCTTGGCGGCGCGGGACGCCTCCGCCACGTCGTTGGTCTTCTCGGTCAGCATCCGCTCGATGGCGACCTCGGTGGGTTCGAGGTCCATGGTGACGGCGACCGTGCGGATCACGTCCGGGGTGTGGACGAGGAGGGGCGCCAGGAAGTTGACGCCCACCGGGGTCATCGGCCACTCCTTGATCCAGGCCGTGGCGTGGCACCAGGGGGCGCGGGTGGAGGACTCGCGGGTCTTGGCCTGGAGGTAGGTGGGCTCCATGGCGTCCAGCTCGGCCGGCCAGGCGTTGCGCTGCGTCATCGCCTGGATGTGGTCGATCGGGTGGTCCGGGTCGTACATGCCGTGGATCAGCGAGGACAGCCTGCTCTGGCCGAGCGGCTGCCGTACGCGGATGTCGGCCTCCTGGAGCCGGGAGCAGATGTCGGTCAGCTCACGGGCCATGACGACGGCGAGCCCCGCGTCCCGGTCCACCTTGCCGCCGCCCTGGCGGCGCATCGCCCGCGCCATGGCGTTGGCCTCGGCGGCCAGTTCGCGCGTGTAGTGCATGCAGGCGACGAGGTAGGCGCGGTGCTGCTCGCTGCTGGTCGACACCATCGACTGGAGCTGGTCGTACGACTGCTGCAGCCACGCCGGTGACGTGGTGTCGCCGCGGACGGCGACGTCCTTGGCGTGGGCGTCGGGGTCGGCGGGCAGGGTGCGGGCCAGCATCTGGATGCGGGTGACGAAGCCGTCGCCGTTGGCGACGTGCTTGAGCAGGGTGCCGAAGCGGTCGACGAGGGCTTCCTGGTCCTCGGAGTCGCGCAGGCCGACGCCCGGTCCCTCGATCTCGATGGCGGCGGTGACGGTCTTGCGGTCCGCGTGCAGCAGGACGGCGATCTCGTCCGGGCCGAACGGGGCGGCGAGCCAGGTGATCCTGCCGATCCCGGGCGGCGTCCCGATCTCCACCTCGCGGCCGTCCAGGCGGGTGCCCGCCTCGACGGCGCCGGAGCGGTAGGTGGTGCCGCGGCGCACGGTCCGCTTGTAGCTGCGGTTGATCTCGAACCACTTGTAGAAGGTGCGGCCCCGGTAGGGCACGTACACCGCGGCCAGCGCCAGCATCGGGAAGCCCGCGAGCAGCACGATCCGCACGGACAGGACGGGGACGAGAAGCCCGCACATCATGCCGAGGAACGCGCCCAGGACGATCAGCGCGATCTCACCGGTCTCGCGATTGCGGCCGACGATCGCGTTCGGCCGGGCCCGGCCGATCAGATACGTACGGCGGGGCGTGACCGGATGGGACAGGTGGGACTCGGTCGTCAACGCCCTTCACCTCCCGTGCTGTTGGTGCTGCTGTTGCGGGTGTTTCCGGCGTGAGGGGTGTTCACCGGGCTGCTGGAGCGGGGTGCGGGTGCGGTGGCCGCGCCGCTGTTCGACGGGCGTGAGCTGTGCGCGGCGACTCCGCCGGAGGCGGGGTTGGAGGGGCGGGGGCCGGTGGACTGGCCGCCGCCTCCGTGGTGGTTGTCGGCGCGGGTGCTGTGGGTCTTGATGCCCTGGGAGACCAGGCTCGCCGGGGAGCTCATGACCGCGGCGGCCTTGCTTTCGGCACCCTGCATGAGGCGGTTGTTGCGGGAGTTGGCCAGTTCGTCGCCGAAGCCGGGGACGAAGCGGTAGATCATCGCGGAGGCGAAGATGGCGAGCAGGATGATCGCCAGTCCGGAGACCACGGCGGAGAAGGCGCCGGGCCCGTCCTCGGCGGACAGTGCCCCGGCGAGGCCGAGCACGATCACGATGACGGGCTTCACGAGGATCACGGCGATCATGATGCCCGCCCAGCGGCGGACGTGGCCCCACAGGTTCTTGTCCACGAGGCCGGCGTAGACGACGGTGCCGAGGAGGGCGCCGACGTAGAGCAGGGCGGCGCGGATGACGAGCTCCAGCCAGAGGACGCCGGCGGCGAGGATCGACACGAGCGAGACGACGATCAGCATGATCGGTCCGCCGCCGATGTCGTCGCCCTTCTCGAGGGCGCCGGCGAACGTGCCGAAGAACGTGTCCTGCTGGGCGCCGGTCGCCTTGGCCAGGACATCGGAGACGCCGTCGGTCGCCGACACGACGGTGTAGAGGATCAGCGGGGTGAAGGCGGAGGCGAGCACGGTCAGCCAGAGGAAGCCGATGGCTTCGGAGAGGGCGGTGGTGAAGGGGACACCGCGCACCGCCCGCTTGGTGACCGCGAGCAGCCAGAGCACGAGGGTGAGGATCGCCGACGCCGCGAAGACGATGGCGTACTGCTGACGGAACTGGGCGTTCGTGAAGTCGACGTTCGCGGTCTCGTCGACGGCTTTGCTGAGCTGCTTGATGGTCCAGGAGGCGGCGTCGGCGCAGCCCTGGGCGAGGGAGGCGAGGGGGTCGAGGGCGGTGGTGGGGTCGTTGAGGGTGCTCGATCCCGAGGGGCCTTCACCCTCTTTGCCTCGTTCGCAGTACTTCTTGGCAGGGCCAGCGATCAGAGAGCAGGGGTCGTCGCTCTCTGTCGGTGACGGGGAAGGAGTGGGTGCTGCGAAGGCACGCGCGGCCAGCAGGACGGCGGTCGCTTGAACGATGGCGACGAGGCCGGTGAGCTTGAGTACGCGGTGTCGGCTACCGGGCATAGGTGAAGCCTCCGAACTCCTGGACCGCCTTGCTGATCTCATCAGCGCCGGTAACCGGGTTGTCTCCGGGTACGGGAGTGGGGCCGGTCTTCTGGGTGGTCTCAAGGACCTTCCAGTCGTCACCGCTCCAGTTCAGCTTCATGGTCACTGTGAACCAGCTGTTGGTTACGGGAGTGGTCGACTTGTCACCGGCGAGCCCGAAGAGGCCGTTGCACCAGACCTCGACGGTTGCGGCGTTCTCGTTGTATGCCGTGACCTTGGTTCCTGCCGGAAGCGTGCGGTTGACGAACGTGCTGCCGGTGGGAGCTGCGCCGTTCTCGTCGAGCCCGACCGCTTTCAGGAAGTCCGCAGAGTAGTCTGCGTCGAAACCGGACTGGAGGCTGCCCACTGATTCGGCATCCGCCACGGCCTGCACGATCTCATGCCGCCGGGCGGTGTTGAACATGCCGTCAGAACCCAGCGCCACGGCGTAATTGGCCGCCGCGCTCTCCGCCCCCTGCCGGTCGTGGGCGAAGCCCGACGGGATGCCGGACGCCTTCGTGTCCACCGGCTTCTCGCCCGACGGGGCCGTCGCCGCCGACTTGGGGGAGTCGCCGGAGCCGTCGCCCTCCTCCGTGGCGGAATCGCCACCTCCACGGTTCGCGAAGGCGATCGCCGCGATCAGGAGGACCACCACGCCGACCACCGTCACCAGGCTGCGCGACGACGAACGGCCGCCTCTGCGCGCACCGCCGTACGGATCGCCGTCCCGCTCCGGCAGCCGGGTGCGGGTCTGGCCCGTGTCGTCTCCGAGACTCATACCGCGTACGCCCCCTCAGCGTCGTGCGGAAACACCTCGTACTCCGCGTACTCCATGTACGACGGTAGCCGTGCTGGTCTCCGCGCGAGCGCGGTGTGGTGACTGAACATCAGGGAAACGCAACCTCAGCCGGTGGGCACGACGGGCGGGTGGGATGGAGGGGGCGCCGGGCGTGCCCGGCCGGGAGCGATGAAGCGGGGCTACACGGCCATTCCGTACACGATGGTGAACAGCGTGCCGAGCGAGCCGATGATGAAGACGCCCGTGAGCCCCGCGATGATGAGGCCCTTGCCCTGTTCGGCACTGAAGGTGTCCCTCAACGCGGTGGCGCCGATGCGCTGTTTGGCCGCCCCCCAGATGGCGATGCCCAGGCAGATGAGGATGGCGACCGCCATGACCACTTCGATCATGATCTTGGCTTCGTTGCCCAGGCTGCCGAAGGGGCCCCAATCCGGAGCGATCCCGCCGATAATGGTGTTGATGTCTCCCTCGTCGGCCGCGAAGAACATGTAAGTCACCGCCCCTGTATGGGTAGTTCTGTACCCCCTGCGTTGGTGCAGGGGACAGACCTCATTGTCGCCGACGATGAGGCTGTCGCATGTCTACTTGGCGTCATCTGTTGGCGGGTTTCGTACGAATAGCTTGCCACCGGCGCGCGCCGTACTCCGGTAGGGGCGCGTTCCGATGGGTGAAGAGTCGTATCGTCACTCTGTGTATCACGTTGGGTGATTCATCATAACGAACCGTGACGATATTCGTTCCGGCATCGGAGCGCCCTGATCGAGCTATGCCGTGAAGTGGTCGAACTCGCCCGCGCGCACGCCCCGCACGAAGGCGTCCCAGCGGCGGCGGTCGGTGGTGACGGTGGGGGAACCGGGGACGCCGGGAGCGTGGAGGCGGACGGTGCGGTCGTCGTCGCCGGCGGTGGTCACTTCGAGGGCGGGGGCCTGGGTGGCCAGGTGGGGTTCTCCCTTGAGGGAGCGGAGAAGGGTGCGAAAGGCGTCGGGGGTGGTGGTGAGGATCGCTCCGCCGGGGTCGGCGGACTCGGTTATGTGGATTCCGGCGGGGGTGGAGGCCACGTGCACGCAGGAGTCGCCCTCGCCGCAGTACGACGACTTCTGCCAGGTGAGCTGGGGCATCTCTGGTCCCTTCAGAGGTCTTGGGCGATGGTGTGGATGAGGTCCCGTGATTTCTCGGGGGTGAGGGATCGGGTCTCCACTCGCTCCAGGACGGCGCGGTACTTGTCGAGCTGGGCCTCGGCGTCGAGGAAGGTGGGGCCGTGTGACTGGTCGAGGTGGACCGTGTCGAGCTGGGGGACGGGCCCGCACGAGTAGAAGATCGACTGCCCCGACCCCGGGAAGCCTTCGGCGGCGAACGGGATCACCTTGATGGTGATGTGTTCCCGCTCACCCATGTCCAGCAGGTGCCGCAGTTGTGCCTTGGCGGTGGAAGGGCCCCCGAACTGCATCCGCAGCGCGGCCTCGTGAATGAGCGCCAGGTACGGCGTCGGGTTCTCCCGGTAGATCACGGTCTGGCGCTTGATGCGGAACGAGACGCGGTGCTCGATGTCGGGCGGCGCGAGTTCGGGCACGACCTGGCGGAACAGCGAACGGGCGTGATCGGTGGTCTGGAGCAGCCCGGGGATGTGGACGGTCACGGAGCCGCGCAGGCGGATGGCGTGGTGCTCGAGCTCGGCCAGGTCGAGCAGCGCGGGCGACAGGAGGTCGCGGTACTCCTCCCACCAGCCGCGCCTGCGCTCGCCCGTCATGCCGGCGATGGCTTCGACGAGGGCCTTGTCGGCACAGTCGTAGTGGCAGGCCATGGCACGGACGCGCTCGGGGCTCACGCCCGCTCGTCCCGCCTCTATGTTGCTGATCTGGTTCGGCTTGACGCCGAGGAGTTGACCGGCCTCGACGGCCGTCAGGCCCGCGCGCTCCCGGAGTTTCCGCAGTTCAGTGCCCAAGCGGAGCTGGCGACCCGTCGGATTGCTTCTCACGGGCTGGTCCGCCTCCTTGCCGTGCATGTCACTCACACGAGTGCAGTATGTGGGGTTTCGCTGTAATCGTGTAAAGGGTTTTACGTTTCCGGCTAGCTTAGTTGCAGGCGCCTCGCTCAGAAGCGCACCGATCGACGGGTCGGCATGCCACTGGGCAACCGTTCGCACTCACCCAACAGACCTCACTGATCGGAGACTTCCATGCCCACCGTAGCCCCGCCCTGGTCCTACACCCTTCACCTCTCGCGCGATCCACGCTCACCGGGGCTCGCCCGCTCGACCCTGCGGTCCGTACTGGCCGCCTACGAGCTCGGCGAACTCGCCCCCACGGCCGAACTGCTCGCCTCGGAGCTGCTGACCAACGCCCATCTGCACACCGGCGGCCCGTACGCGCTGCACATCCGTCCGCTGGAGTCCGGCCAGCTCCGGCTCGGCGTGTGGGACAGGGACCCGACCATCCCGTCCGGTCTCGGCGCCGGCTTCGCCCACGGCGCCATGCCGCACGAAGCCTCGGAGAGCGGACGGGGTCTGGCCCTCGTCCGGGCGTGTGCCGACGCCTGGGGCGCCTCGCTGCTGGGCGAACCGGGAGGACCCTGCGGCGGGAAGGTGCTGTGGGCGGAATGCGGCTGGAGCGGACCGTCGTAACAACCGCGCCAAAGTCCTCTGTGATCATTCCGAAGGAAGGGTGCCGCCTCTACACTGACGTGCGGCAGTGGACTGCCGGACGGCGAGGGGCGGTTGACAGTGCGTAAGGCATGGATCGCGGCGGGGATCGCCGTCAGTTCCGCACTCGCCTTCGTGATGCTGCTCGTCGTCGGGGTCTACGTCATCGCCGGGAACCTCGTCAACGGAGCGGGCGGCGGGGCGGCCAAGACCCTCGCCAAGGGGAGCGTGCCGGCCGCGTACCAGGCGCTCGTACAGAAGTGGGGCAATCTCTGCCCAGCCATCAATCCCGCGTTGCTCGCCGCCCAGCTCTACCAGGAGAGCGGATTCAACCCGAGGGCGCAGAGCCACGCTGCGGCGCAGGGCATCGCCCAGTTCATCCCCGGTACGTGGGCCACGCACGGGATCGACGGGGACGGGGACGGGGACCGTGACGTGTGGGACCCGAAGGACGCGATCCCGTCGGCGGCGACGTACGACTGCTCGCTCGCGTCCTATGTGAAGGACGTCGGCGGGAATCTGACCGAAAACATGCTCGCCTCGTACAACGCGGGGGCGTACGCGGTGATCAAGTACGGGGGTGTTCCGCCGTACAAGGAGACGCAGAACTACGTCAAGCGGATCCGGGCGCTGGAGGAGAGCTTCGCCGCGCCGGTGGGGCGGGTCGATCCGTCGAAGCAGGCAGCCGGGGCCATCGCGTACGCGCAGAAGAAGCTCGGGACGCTGTACCTGTGGGGCGGTAACGGCACGCCTGAGCAGGGAGGACGGTTCGACTGCTCGGGGCTGACCAAGGCGGCGTACGAGAGCGTGGGGATCACGCTGCCGCGGGTGGCCAACGACCAGTACAACGCGGGGCCGCATCCGAAACGGGACGAACTGCTGCCGGGCGATCTGGTGTTCTTCTCGGACGACCTCAGCAATTCCCGGGCCATCCGGCATGTGGGTATTTATGTCGGCGGCGGGTACATGATCGACGCGCCCCGGACCGGGGCAGTGATCCGATTCGACCCGATCGACACTCCTGACTACTTTGGTGCCACCCGGGTCACCGAGGATGGCGCGAAAGCACTGCCCACCGCGGTGTGAGCGGAGCGTCAACCCGCCCCCTGAGCTGCGGAGACGTATCTCTCTTCGATAACGTCTGCGTGATCATTCGGTGGAGTGTGGAACGTATCAACGGGGGCCGTGCGTTCCTGTTGTCGTAGCCGATCGGACGAGCGGATCTACAAACCACGGGGGTGGCGGGAGCGGCGTGCGAACTGTGCGCCGGAAGACATGACGAAGGGGCCGCAGCACTATGGCTGGACTCGCCGATTCCGGGTCGAACCCCGACGTCGACCTGCTGTATGACATCAATGGCCTGGCGAAGGCCGCACCGACGTGGTTCGACCATGTGATGGAGTTCGTGGGCGAGTTCGGCCTGCTCTTCGCCCTGGTCGGGCTGCTGGTGTGGTGCTGGTGGGGTGTCAGGCGGCGGGGCGGCGAGGACGCGGCTCCGGCCGTGGCGGGCCTGGTGTGGGCCCCGCTCGCGGCGGGCATCGCCGTGCTGGTGAACGTGCCGATCCGTGGGTTCGTGGAGAGGCGGCGGCCGTTCCTCGACCACGAGGGGCTCGAGGTCCTGGTCGACGGCAAGGACGACTTCTCGTTCGTGAGCGACCACGCGACGCTCTGCATGGCGTTGGCGGTGGGGCTGTTCCTGGTCAACCGGCGGCTCGGGATCGTCGGGCTGGTGCTGGGGCTGCTGGGCGGGTTCATCCGGGTCTACATGGGTGTGCACTATCCGACGGACGTCGTGGGTGGGCTCGCGCTCGGTACAGCTGTCGCGTTGCTGTTGTCGCCCGTTGCCATGGCGTTGCTGACGCCGCTGATGCGGGCGGTCGAGCGGTCGCCTCGGGGTGGGTGGCTGGTTTCCGCTCGGCGGAAGGTCGAGCGACGGGTTGCTCCGGGGGGCTCGCGGAGTGGGGCGCCGGGGGCGGAGCAGCGGGACCTGGCGGCCTGAGCCGGCTTCTGCCGCTGGGCCGGGGGGTCGTTTCGCAGCCCGGCGCTTACGGGGTGCTGCTGCGCCCACCCGTGCCGCCCTGGGGGTACCTCCCAGGCCCTTAAGGCACTGGGGGAGGCACGATTGCCCGCAGTGACGCGGCAAGGGTGCCCGCAGTTGTGTCACTCGCCTGTGTGGTTCTGGGCGTCTTTTCTTGCCTGGCTTCTGGCTCTTCTGGCCGGGCCTCGCCAGCCGCAGGTGCAGTGGGCTGTGCAGAAGGGGCCCTGTTCGGTGGTGGTCGTGGTGTGGGAAGCGGGGGGCGGGGCGTCGTCCTGGTGCGGCACGTCGACCACGGTAGCGCCCTGATCGCCGGCGTGACGGGGTCATTTATCGGTCGTTAACCGGGCATGGCTCGGATGCGCGGCGTGGTGGCTGGGATCGGGGTGGTGTGCTGTCTGGGGCTCGGTGGCGTGGGCTGTGCGAGAAGCGACGCCTTGAGTCAGGGGGCTCCCGTCGGGGATCCGGTGCGCGTGGTGAGGGAGGCCGCCGACGCGCTCGTGAAAGCCGGGAGTTCCAGGGCGACCACCTCCCTGGAGATGGCGGCCGGCGGGACCCGGGTCACCATCCGGGGCGAGGGCGTGTACGACTACCGCAAGCGGCTCGGGCGGCTGAAGGTGCTGCTGCCGCGGGATCCGGCCGGGAAGGTCGTCCGGCGGCCCATCACCGAACTGCTCGCCCCCGGCGCGCTCTTCATGAAGAACCGGGGGGCCGGGGTGCCCGCCGACAAATGGGTGCGGGTGGACACCGGGACGCTGTCCGACGGGAACCTCGTCACCGGCGGGGCGACCGATCCGTTCGCCGCCGCCGAGGTGCTGCGCGGGACACGGTCGGCGACGTTCGTCGAGCGGACCGAGGTCGCGGGGGCGAAAGTGCGCCACTACCGGGGGACCGCCGACCTGCGGCACGCCTCGCGGGACGCCTCGGGCGCGAACCGGGAGGCGCTCGGCGCGGCGGCGAAAGGGTTCGCCACCGCGCGGGTGCCATTCGACGTCTACCTCGACGACGAGGGGCGGATCCGCAAGCTCCGGCACCGGTTCAGCTTCGTCAACGGCCGGCAGGACGAGCCCGTCGCGGTCGCCTCGACCACGCTGCTGTACGACTTCGGGGCCCCGGCCGACGTACGGCTTCCCGGGGGCGAGGACATCTACGCGGGCCGGATCGCCGCGGAGTGAGCCGGGGGAAAGGACGGGAGTGACCGGCCTGAACTAGCCCTTCCGTGCCATGCGCGGCGCGTAGGGCGCTCCCTACTCTAGGAAGTCGGTGACGACAGAGGTGAGGTGAGGCGCGTGGCACCGCTCGGCGGTGGGACGGTTCCGGTGCAGGACCACGTGGCGCTCGCCGAGATCGAACTCTGCGGGGAGCTGATCATCGCCGCCTCCAACGCCGAGGAGCGGCTCAGCCTGGAGAGCATCGACGAGGTGCTGAGGGTGGCCGAGGCGCGGACGGAACCGGACCGTCCCTGACGCGGCCGGTCAGGTCCGGAGCATGCGGGCGATGGCCTGCGTCGCCTCCTTGACCTTCGCGTCGATCTCGTCGCCGCCCTTGACGGCCGCGTCCGCGACGCAGTGGCGCAGGTGTTCCTCCAGCAGTTGCAGCGCGAACGACTGCAGCGCCTTGGTGGAGGCGGACACCTGGGTGAGTATGTCGATGCAGTAGACGTCCTCGTCGACCATGCGCTGCAGGCCGCGGATCTGGCCCTCGATGCGGCGCAGGCGTTTGAGGTGCTCCTGCTTCTGCTTGTGGTAGCCGTGGATGCCGCGGTCGTGATCGGTCACGATGTCCGTCGCGTCCGTCACATCCGTTACGTCCGTCACATCCGGAGTGGAGGGCGCGTCCGCGCCGGTCTCGGTGGTCGTCATCGCGTCCTCCTGGTGCACTGACGGGCGACACATACCCCTGGTGGGTATATGGTAGCGAACTTCACTGGGTATAGGCCTCTTGGCCGATGACGTGCGCAGCGGCCGGAAACGGACCTCGGACCGCCCTCGTACTCATCACTCTGCCCGATGGGCGACACTGGTGGGCGGCCCGCTCGTCGTGGCCGGATGATGCGCCTAGCATCAGCCTGACCGAAACCGATGCTCACTGAGGACCCCACGTGCGCTTTCGTCTGACCCCCAGGGAGACGAGCTTCTACGACATGTTCGCCGCGTCCGCGGACAACATCGTCACGGGCTCGAAACTCCTGATGGAACTGCTCGGGGCGGACCCCTCCGCCCGGGCCGAGATCGCAGAGCGTATGCGGGCCGCGGAACACGCAGGTGATGACGCCACGCATGCGATCTTCCACCAGCTGAACTCCTCGTTCATCACGCCGTTCGACCGTGAGGACATCTACGCCCTGGCGTCCTCCCTCGACGACATCATGGACTTCATGGAGGAGGCCGTCGACCTGGTCGTCCTCTACAACATCGAGGAACTGCCCAAGGGCGTCGAGCAGCAGATCGAGGTCCTGGCGCGGGCGGCGGAGCTGACCGCGGAGGCCATGCCGCACCTGCGCACCATGGAGAACCTCACCGAGTACTGGATCGAGGTCAACCGGCTGGAGAACCAGGCCGACCAGATCCACCGCAAGCTGCTGGCCCACCTCTTCAACGGCAAGTACGACGCGATCGAGGTGCTGAAGCTCAAGCAGATCGTGGACGTACTGGAGGAAGCGGCCGACGCCTTCGAGCACGTGGCGAACACGGTGGAGACCATCGCCGTCAAGGAGTCCTGAGCACTTCATGGACACCTTCGCTCTGGTCGTGACCATCGGCGTCGCGCTCTTCTTCACCTACACCAACGGCTTCCACGACTCGGCGAACGCGATCGCCACGTCCGTGTCGACGCGGGCGCTGACGCCCCGGGCGGCGCTGGCGATGGCGGCCGTGATGAACCTCGCCGGCGCGTTCATGGGCTCCGGGGTCGCCAAGACCGTCAGTGAGGGTGTGATCCAGACACCCGAGGGGTCGAAGGGGATGGGGATCCTCTTCGCCGCGCTGGTCGGGGCGATCGTCTGGAACCTGATCACCTGGTACTTCGGGCTGCCGTCGTCGTCGTCGCACGCGCTGTTCGGGGGCATGGTCGGGGCCGCGCTGGCCGGGGGGACGACCGTCTACTGGGACGGGGTGGTCGACAAGATCGTCATTCCGATGTTCGTGTCGCCGGTCGTCGGTCTGCTGGCCGGTTATCTGGTGATGACCGCGATTCTGTGGATGTTCCGGCGGGCCAATCCGCACAAGGCCAAGCGGGGGTTCCGGATCGCGCAGACCGTCTCCGCGGCGGGGATGGCGCTGGGACACGGTCTGCAGGACGCGCAGAAGACGATGGGCATCGTGGTGATGGCGCTGGTCATCGCGGATGTCGAGGACTACGGCGATCCGATTCCGGTGTGGGTGAAGATCGCTTGTGCGTTGATGCTGTCCGCGGGGACGTACGCGGGCGGGTGGCGCATCATGCGGACGCTGGGGCGGAAGATCATCGAGCTTGATCCGCCTCAGGGGTTCGCCGCGGAGACGACGGGTGCGTCGATCATGTTCGGGTCGGCGTTCCTGTTCCACGCGCCGATCTCCACGACGCATGTGATCACTTCGGCGATCATGGGTGTGGGGGCGACGAAGCGGGTCAACGCCGTGCGGTGGGGGGTGGCCAAGAACATCGTCCTCGGATGGTTCATCACCATGCCGGCGGCGGCGGTGGTCGCTGCGCTGTCGTTCGGGCTGGTGAATCTGGCTGTGCTGTAGCCGTGCCCGCGGCTACGCGGCACGATTGCCCGCGGTTACGCGCAGGCAGGTATGTGAAAGGGCCCGCCCCCGGGAGTCGGGGGCGGGCCCTTTGTGCCTCGCGGTGGCACCGCCATGCAGCACCGCGAGGAGTTCCGCGGCTCAGCCGAAGCGGCCGGAGATGTAGTCCTCCGTCGCCTGGACCGACGGGTTGGAGAAGATGCGCTCCGTGTCGTCGATCTCGATCAGCTTGCCGGGCTGGCCGACGGCCGCCAGGTTGAAGAAGGCGGTGCGGTCGGAGACACGCGCCGCCTGCTGCATGTTGTGCGTCACGATGACGATCGTGAACTGCTCCTTCAGCTCGCCGATCAGGTCCTCGATGGCGAGGGTGGAGATCGGGTCCAGGGCGGAGCAGGGCTCGTCCATGAGCAGGACCTTCGGCTCCACCGCGATCGCCCGCGCGATGCACAGACGCTGCTGCTGGCCGCCGGAGAGGCCGGAGCCCGGCTTGTTCAGGCGGTCCTTGACCTCGTTCCAGAGGTTGGCGCCCTTGAGGGACTTCTCGACGATGTCGTCCAGCTGGGACTTCTTGTACTTTCCGTTCAGGCGCAGGCCCGCCGCCACGTTGTCGTAGACCGACATCGTCGGGAACGGGTTCGGGCGCTGGAAGACCATGCCGACCTCGCGGCGCACGGACACCGGGTCGATGCCGGCGCCGTAGAGGTTCTCGTCGTCCAGCATGACCTTGCCGTCCACCCGGCCGCCGGGGGTGACCTCGTGCATGCGGTTGAGCGTGCGCAGGAAGGTGGACTTGCCGCAGCCGGACGGGCCGATGAAGGCCGTCACGGAGCGGGGCTCGACGGTCATCGAGATGTCCTCGATGGCCAGGAAGGAGCCGTAGTAGGCGTTGAGGCCGCTGACATCGATGCGCTTGGCCATGGAAATCACTGCTTCTTTCGGGAAAAGTCTTCGGAGATCGGTCGTTGTATGGCCCCACGCGGCGGTAGCCGCATATGGACGCTTCAGCGACCGGTCTTCGGGGCCTTCCAGCGGGCGATGCCGCGGGCCGCGAGGTTGAGGATCATCACGAAGGCGATCAGGGTGAGAGCCGCGGCCCAGGCGCGGTCGTACGCCGCTTCCGAGCCGGCGCTGTTCGCGTACTGCTGGTAGACGTACAGCGGCAGCGACGCCTGCGCCCCGTCGAAGGGGTTGTTGTTGATGAACGGGTTGCCGAACACCAGCAGCAGGACGGGTGCGGTCTCACCGGCGATACGGGCGACCGCCAGCATCACACCGGTGGTGATACCGCCGACCGCCGTCGGCAGGACCACCTTCAGGATGGTGCGCCACTTGGGCACGCCCAGCGCCAGGGACGCCTCACGCAGCTCGTTCGGGACGAGCTTGAGCATCTCCTCCGTGGAACGGACCACGACCGGCATCATCAGGATCGCGAGGGCGAGGGCGCCCGCGAAGCCGGAGAAGCCCAGGTCGAAGATGAGCAGGAGGCTGAGGATGAACAGACCGGCGACGATCGACGGGATGCCGGTCATCACGTCGACGAAGAAGGTGACGGCGCGGGCCAGGTGACCGCGGCCGTACTCGACCAGGTAGATCGCGGTGAGCACGCCGATCGGCGCGGCGATCAGGGTGGCGATGCCGACCTGCTCCACGGTGCCGATGATGGCGTGGTAGATGCCGCCGCCGGGCTCGGTGTCGGCGACGACGCCCATGGAGTGGCTCAGGAAGTAGCCGTCGAGGACCTTCACACCGCGGGAGAGGGTCGTCCACACCAGGGAGACCAGCGGCACCACGGCGAGCAGGAAGGCGACCCAGACCAGCGAGGTCGCGACGCGGTCCTTGGCCTGGCGCCTGCCCTCGACGCGGGTGGCGATGACGTACGTACCGAGGACGAAGAGCAGCGCGGCGATCAGGCCCCACTGGACCTCGCTGTCGATGCCGACGGCCGTGCCGAGGCCGATGGAGACGGCGAGCGAACCCGCGGCGATGGCCCAGGGGGACCACTTCGGCAGCCGGGCGCCCTGGAGCGTGCTCGGGCGCTGGACGGTCGTGGTGCTCATGCGTTGGCCCCCGAGTACTCCTTGCGGCGGGCGATGATCATGCGGGCCGCGCCGTTGACCAGCAGGGTGATGACGAACAGGACGAGACCGGAGGCGATCAGCGCGTCACGGCCGAACTCGTCCGCCTCGCCGAACTTGCTGGCGATGTTCTGGGCGAAGGTGCCGCCGCCCGCGTTGAGCAGGCTGCCGTGGATCAGGAAGTCCGGGGAGAGCACGGTGGCGACGGCCATCGTCTCGCCGAGCGCGCGGCCGAGGCCGAGCATCGAGGCGGAGATCACACCGGAGCGGCCGAAGGGCAGCACCGACATCCGGATGACCTCCCAGCGCGTGGCGCCGAGGGCCAGGGCGGCCTCCTCGTTCATCCGCGGGACCTGCCGGAACACCTCGCGGCTCACGTTGGTGATGATCGGCAGGATCATGATCGCGAGCAGGATGCCGACGGTGAGCATCGAGCGGGCCGGCCCTTCCTCCCACGAGAAGATGCCGGTCCAGCGGAAGTAGTCGTTCAGCCAGCCGAAGAGGCCGTTCATGTGCGGGACGAGGATCAGGGCGCCCCACAGGCCGTACACGATGGACGGCACGGCGGCGAGCAGGTCGATCACGTAGGCGATCGGGCCGCTCAGCCTGCGCGGGGCGTAGTGGGTGAGGAACAGCGCGATGGCGACGGCGATCGGGACCGCGATGACCATGGCGATGATCGAGGAGACGACTGTGCCGTAGGCCAGGACCGCGATGCCGAAGACCGGCTCGGTGCCGCCGGTGTTCCACTCGAAGGTCGTGAGGAAGTCGCCCTCGTTCTTGCTGATGGCGACGGCGGCACGCCAGGTGAGGAAGACCGCGATGGCGGCCATGATCACCAGCAGGAAGATGCCCGAGCCGCGGGCGAGACCGAGGAAGACGCGGTCGCCGGGACGGGTGGCGCCGCGGACGGTGCGCTTCTGCTCGGCCACGGTCGGCTGGGGTGGGAGAGGAGGTGTCTTCGTGGTTATGTCCATCGGGTTCTCCGGTCTGCGGCGCCCCGCTGTGCGCGGGGCTCCTGGCGGCGGTGCACCGGACGGTGCGGCCCGGCCCCGCGGGGGGACCGGGCCGCACACTCGGGTCAGCTCAGGCCGGCGATGGTGCTGCGGACCTTGGTGATGATCTCTTCGGGCATGGGGGCGTAGTCGTTGTCGGCGAGGACCTGCTGGCCGTCCTCGCTGGCGATGTAGTTCAGGAAGGACTTGACGGTCGGCAGGGTCTCCGCCTTGTTGCCCTTGTCGCAGACGATCTCGTAGGTGACCAGGGTGATCGGGTAGGCGCCCTCGGCCTTGGTGGCGTAGTTCAGCTCCAGGGCCAGGTCCTTGCCGGTGCCGACGACCTTGGCGTCCGCGATGGCCTTGGTGGCACCCTCGACCGAGGCCGGGACCGGCTCGGAGGCGCCCGTGTCGATGGCGACCACGGAGGAGCCCTTGGCGTAGGAGAGCTCCATGTAGCTGATCGCGCCGTTGGTCTGCTTGACCTGCTGGGCGACACCGGAGGAGCCGGACGCGGACTGGCCGCCGGGGGCCGTCCAGGCCTTGCCGCCCTCGTACTTCCAGTTCTCCGGGGTGGTCTCGATCAGGTACTTGGTGAAGTTGTCCGTGGTGCCGGAGTCCTCGGAGCGGTGGAACGCCTGGATCTTCAGGTCGGGGAGCTTGGCGTCGGGGTTCAGCTTCGCGATCGCCGGGTCGTTCCAGTTCTTGATCTTGTCGCTGAAGATCTTCGCCAGGGTCGGCGCGTCCAGGACGAGGTTGTCGACACCCTCGACGTTGTACGCCACGGCGATCGGGCCGCCGACCATCGGCAGGTCGATGCCCTGGCCGCCGGAGCAGACCTCCTTGGTGGCGGCGATCTCCTCGGCGTCCATCGCGGAGTCCGAGCCGGCGAAGCCGACCGTGCCCTGGGTGAACGCGGTGATGCCGGCGCCGGAGCCGCCACCCTTGTAGTTGATCTGAACGCCCTTGCACGCGGCGGCGAACTGCTTCACCCACGCGTCGATCGCGTTCTTCTGCGCGGACGAGCCGTCGGCGAGGAGCTGGCCACTGGCGCCGTCGCACTTGATGTTGCCGGCCTGCGTGCTCGTGGTGGCGTCGCCGCTGCCGCTGTCACCAGTGTCGTCGGAGCCGCACGCCGTGAGGGCCAGGGCGCCGGAGACGGCGAGAGCACCGAGAGCGAGGGCCCGCCGGTTCTTGCGCTGAAGCTTCACTTAAGGGAGTTCCTTCCAGGAGCCGCCGTCCTGAATTCGGCGGCGTGCGAGGAGTGGCGTTGAGGACGAACAAGGCTGGGTGATACGGACGCCCTTGCGAGCTGTGCTCCGTATCGGTAAGGCCGAAATTAGGCAGATCAGGTGAAGCTGCCGATGGGCGTAAGTGAACGGGGGGTGAACCCCTGCGGACGGTGCGGTGAGGTCACGGAACGCTTACGTCGAGGACACGGGCCGGTCCCGTCCCGGAGCCTATGGCGTACGCGGCCTGTCGTGCCGCGTCGCGCCCTCCGTGAGGCCCAGGACATCGAGCGCCCGCCGGACCGTCGCGGCCCCGCGCTCCGTCTCCGGTGCGACGGCCTTCTTCCGCTTCCCCGCCGCCCGGCGCTCGCCATGTCACTCCATGGGTGCGAACGACCGCATCAGCGCGTCGACGAGGGCCCGGTCACGGGCCTCGGTGAGGTGCCGCCGGGCCTCGTCGGGGGAGAGCCACAGGATGCGGTCGACCTCGTCGTTCGGGGTGAACGCGCCGGAGACGGCCTCGGCCGCCCAGTAGCGGACCCGCTTGGGGCGGCCGTTCGCCAGGTAGTGCGCGCTGGGGAGCTCGGCGGCCGGGACGGCGGTGTGGCCCGTCTCCTCGGCGACCTCGCGCAGGGCGCCGGCCAGCGGGTCCTCGCCGGGCTTGAGCTTGCCCTTGGGCCAGGACCAGTCGTCGTACTTCGGCCGGTGCACGAGACAGAGCTCGAGCTCGCCGGTCACGGGGGAGCGGCGCCACAGGACGCAGCCGGCGGCCTGGACGATGAGGGTGCGGTGCGGTGCGTGCGTATGCGCGTGCGCGGAGTGCGGGGTGCTCACCGGGTGCCTCCCTCTCACGTGCCGGCGGCTTCCTTCCGCCAGGCCCGCTGGAACGCGTACCGCGCCGCCTCCACCTCATGCCGCTGGTCGGCGTGGAGCACGCCCAGCGCGTACGCCGTGGCCGGGGCGATCCGCGGGGTGCGGGCCGCCTGCGCGGCGGCGGCCGCGGCCTCGGAGGCGTCACGGTGCCGGTCCAGTGCCTCGCCGGCGGCGAGGAGGGCCGGGTCCGGGGCGGTGTGGAGGACCTCCAGGGCGTAGCGGTGCAGGCGCAGAAGGAGCCGGACCTGGTGCCAGGGTGCGTCCTGCGGATGCGGGGCGGGGTCCGGGGAGAGCCCGTGGATCAGCGCCTCGGCGTTGTACGGGCTGCCCGCGGTGAGCAGGGGCAGCGCGGCGACGGCGTCGGTGAGGCGTTCGCGCGCGGCGTCGGCGAGCGGGCGGAGGTCGGCGCCGGGCGCCGTCGCCGCCGGGGAGAGGGGGACCTCGCTGGCGAGTACGGCGACCTTGTCGGCGATCGCGTGGAAGCGGGAGGAGCCGAGGGCCTGCAGGGCGGTGGAGTGCGCCCGGGTCCTCGCCAGGGTCAGCTGGCGGTCCAGCAGCGCGCCGGCCTTGGCGGCGCCGACGGTCAGGTTTCCCCGGTCGGGGGTGACTACCTTGCGGTCGGCGGTGGCCGTCGCGGTGCGGGGCCCGCCGGGGGCGGTCGCCGTGGCGGTGCGGGGCCCGCCGGGGGCGGTGGTGCGGTGGTCGGGCTCGGCTTCGCCTTCGGCCGGGAAGCCGTTCCGGCCCGCACCACCCGTGCGGGCCTCGTGGCCGGGTGCGGCCGGCCCCTGCGGGGACGTCTCGCCGCCGGCGGCCGCGGCGAGCGTCCTGCCGGCCGGGACCGGTGTGCGGGGCGCTGCCCCCGACAGGCGGTGGAGGGCGAGGAGGAGCTGGTCCAGGCGGGAGGCGTAGGCGTGTTCCAGGGCCAGGGTGCCGGAGACCCAGGCCAGTTCGGGACGCATCGCCTCCGACCAGTCGGGGTCCAGGACCGGCTGGAAGGTGTGCAGGCTCGCGCTGACGCGGCGGGCCGCGCGGCGCAGCGCGCGGGCCGCCTCGACGGAACCCTCCGACGCCGCCGCGCCCGCACCGGTCTCCCGGTGGAGGCGCAGCGCGCGGAGGAATTCGGTCGCCTGGGCCCGCAGATAGCCGGCCAGGGCCGTGGGGTCCGTCGGGTCAGGGTGTAGCTGTGCCACGCCGGCGCCTCCGGGCGTCTATGAGCATCTCCTGGACGTTGCGCAGGGGCTGGCCGTCCGCGTCCGTCGCGTGCCGGGTCCACTCGCCGTCCGCGGCGAGGTGCCAGGACTGGGTGGTGTCCGACATGCCGGTCTCCAGCAGCCGGTTCAGAGCCGCCCGGTGCGCGGGGTCGGTGACCCGGACCAGCGCCTCTATACGGCGGTCGAGGTTGCGGTGCATCATGTCCGCGCTGCCGAACCACACCTCGGGCTCGCCGCCGTTGCCGAAGGCGAACACACGGGAGTGTTCGAGGAAGCGGCCGAGGACGGACCGTACCCGCACGTTCTCCGACAGGCCCGCCACGCCCGGCCGGATCGCGCAGATGCCGCGCACCCAGATGTCCACCGGCACGCCCGCCTGCGACGCCCGGTAGCAGGCGTCGATGACGGCCTCGTCGACCATCGAGTTGACCTTGATGCGGACGTAGGCGGGCCGCCCGGCGCGGTGGTGCTGGGCCTCCTTGTCGATGCGGGAGACCAGGCCGTCCCGCAGGGACTTGGGGGCGACCAGCAGGCGCCGGTAGGTCTCGCGGCGGGAGTAGCCGGAGAGCCGGTTGAACAGGTCGGAGAGGTCCGCGCCGACCTGCGGATCGGCGGTGAGCAGCCCGAGGTCCTCGTAGAGGCGGGCCGTCTTCGGGTGGTAGTTGCCGGTGCCGACGTGGCTGTACCGCCGGAGCGTCTCGCCCTCCTGACGGACCACCAGGGACAGCTTGCAGTGGGTCTTCAGGCCGACCAGGCCGTACACGACGTGGCAGCCGGCCTCCTCCAGCTTGCGCGCCCACTTGATGTTCGCGTGCTCGTCGAAACGCGCCTTGATCTCGACCAGGACCAGCACCTGCTTGCCGGCCTCGGCGGCGTCGATCAGCGCGTCGACTATGGGGGAGTCGCCCGACGTGCGGTACAGGGTCTGCTTGATGGCCAGGACGTCGGGGTCCTCGGCGGCCTGCTGCAGGAACGCCTGCACGGAGGTGGAGAACGAGTCGTACGGGTGGTGCAGCAGCACGTCCCGGCTGCGCAGGGCGGCGAAGATGTCGGGCTGGGACGCCGACTCGACCTCCGCGAGGTCGCGGTGGGTGCCGGCGATGAACTTCGGGTACTTCAGCTCGGGCCGGTCCAGGCCGTGGATGCGGAACAGGCCGGTGAGGTCGAGCGGGCCCGGCAGCGGGTACACCTCCGCCTCGCCGACCTTCAGCTCGCGCACCAGCAGGTCCAGCACCTCGCGGTCGATGGACTCCTCGACCTCCAGGCGCACCGGCGGTCCGAAGCGGCGCCGCATGAGCTCCTTCTCCAGCGCCTGGAGCAGGTTCTCCGCGTCGTCCTCCTCGACCTCCAGGTCCTCGTTGCGGGTGAGCCGGAAGGCGTGGTGCTGCAGCACCTCCATGCCCGGGAACAGCTCCTCCAGGTGCGCGGCGATGACGTCCTCGATGGGGACGTACCGGCCAGGGGAGCTCTCCAGGAAGCGGGACAGCAGCGGCGGCACCTTGACCCGCGCGAAGTGCCGGTGGCCGGTGACCGGGTTGCGTACGACCACGGCCAGGTTCAGCGACAGGCCCGAGATGTACGGGAAGGGGTGCGCGGGGTCGACCGCGAGCGGGGTGAGGACCGGGAAGATCTGGTGCCGGAAGAGGGTGAACAGGCGGGCCTGCTCCTTCTCCGTCAGCTCGTTCCAGCGGACCAGGTGGATGCCCTCCTCCGCGAGCGCGGGGGCGACGTCCTCGTGGTAGCAGGCGGCGTGGCGGGCCATCAGCTCGCGGGAGCGGGCCCAGATCATCTCCAGCACCTCGCGCGGCTGGAGGCCGGAGGCGGAGCGGGTGGCGACACCGGTGGCGATGCGGCGCTTCAGTCCGGCCACGCGGACCATGAAGAACTCGTCCAGGTTGCTGGCGAAGATCGCGAGGAAGTTGGCGCGCTCCAGCAGCGGGGTGTCCGGATCCTCGGCGAGCTCGAGGACGCGTTCGTTGAACGCGAGCCAGCTCCGTTCCCGGTCGAGGAAACGGCCCTGCGGGAGCGGGGTGGCGCCGTCGGCCACCGACTCCTCGTAACCGTCGAGGTCCGCGTCGATGTCGGGCTCCAGGTCGGAGACCGTTCCGGCCACGGTGTGCGGACGGTGGGCGGCGATGGAGCCCACGGAGGGCTGCGGGTGCTGTACCTGTGCCTGGGTGCTGGGCTGGCTCATGACCCCATTGTTCCGCGCCACCGTCGTCACGGGCGCGTCGGAAAACGCGGGTGGGAGCGGTGGGGGCCCTGGGGCGTTCCCGTTCCCCCCGTTCACCCTCCGGGGCGGCGAAGCCTCTGGCACAGCGGGATTCATTGGCCGAGCGTCGCAAGCCTGTCTGAATCGACGGTTACGGAGACATGACGTCCGGGATATCGGGCGGCGGCCCGCGGGGGTGCGGGGCCCGGCGCGAGGGGCCGTACGTCCCTCCCCGCGGGGAGGGACGTACGGGCGCGGGCGTCAGGCCGTGCGGCGGCGCAGCAGCCGGAAGGCCGCGTAGACCAGGAGTGCGGCGACGGCGAGCAGGATGCCGGAGGCGACCAGGTGGAGCGGCCAGTAGTGGGCGCCGGGGTGGAAGTCGCGGTAGAAGCTGACGGCGTCGAGGTCCGCCAGCGCCGCCTCGCACTCGGGCGTCATGCTGCTGTGGCAGGGAACGGCCAGCCGGTCGCCGTCGGCGGTCAGGACGCCCTGGCCGATCCAGAGGCCCTCCCCGGCCGGGCCGTCCCGCAGGCTGGTGACCCTGGTGACCGCGGGCCACAGATGCGGCAGGGCGGCGTGGACGGCCGCCCACAGCGCCCCGAGCACGACGGCGGCCGCGGCGAGCGCGGCCAGGGCGCGGCGCAGCAGCAGCCCCGCGAGGACGCCCACGGCCAGCCCGGCCAGGGCCAGGGCCACCGGGACGGTGCCGTCGGCGTAGAACGTGGGGTAGTGGTCCCACGACAGGGCGGTGTCGATGCGGCCGTCGGCCGCCGTCCAGGCCAGACGGTGCAGGCAGACCAGCAGACCGGTCGCGGCGGCGGTCAGCACGGCCGGGAAGGCGAGCCGGGAGGCCAGCCAGCGGGCCGGGGAGACACTCTGGGTCCAGGCGAGGCGGACCGTGCCGGACTCCATCTCTCGGCCGGTCAGCGAGCCTCCGGCCCAGGCGGCGACCAGGAACGGCACGGCGAGCACGGCGAAGGTCGTGTAGGTGTAGACGTCCTCGTAGAGCGTGACCGAGTTCTGGTCGTAGCTGCATCTCCCGGTGATGCCGCAGCTGTTGTACTGCTTCCAGGCCGCCGCCGAGGCGTCGGTGAGCGGGCCGCCGAGCCAGAGCAGGGCCGCGCCGAGCAGCAGCACGGTCGCCGCACCGGTGAGGAGGGCCGGGCGGTGCAGCCGGTACAGCCAGCGCAGCTGCCGGGGTGCGGGAGCGGGGAGACCGGTGGTGGCCGGGGCGGTCAGGGTGGCGGTCATGCGGCGGCCTCCATGGGGTCGGCCGGGGTGGGGGCCTCGGGGTTGCGCAGGTAGGACAGGACGAGCTCCTCCAGGGACGGCGTGCCGGTACGCCAGTCGCCGGGCAGCGGGCCGGACGGGCGGATCAGCGCGCTGACCTGGCGACCGGTGGCGCGGGACTCCACGACGTCGTGCGGGGCCAGGGCGGTCGCCGCCGGGGCGGAGACGCGGGCGTGGGCGGCCAGCAGGTCGTCGATCCCGCCGGCCAGACGGACCCGGCCGCCGCCGATCAGCAGCAGGTGGTCGCAGGAGTCCTCCAGCTCGGCGACGACGTGCGAGGACATCACGATCGTCGTGCCGTGCACGGCGGCCTGACCCATCAGTACGCCCATCAGCTCGTGGCGGGCCAGCGGGTCGAGGTCGGCCATCGGCTCGTCCAGGAGCAGCAGTTCGGGCCGCTTGCCCAGGGCCAGGGCGAGGGCCACGCGGGTGCGCTGGCCGCCGGAGAGGGAGCGGATGCGCTTGTCCGGGTCCAGGTCGCCGCCGGCCACGATCCGCCGCGCGGTGTCCGCGTCCCAGCGGCCGGGGTTCAGATCGGCGCCCATGCGCAGCGTCTCGTCGACCGTGAGCTGCGGGTACAGCGGCTTGTCCTGGTCGACGAAGCCCACCCGGGGGCGGGCCGTCGCCGGGTCGGTGCCGAGGACGGTGATCGTGCCGTCGGTGGGGGCGAGCAGCCCGGCGGCGATCGCGAGCAGTGTGGACTTGCCCGCGCCGTTGGGGCCGACGACGGCGCAGACGCGGCCGGCGGGCAGCCGGAAGGAACAGTCGCGCAGCGCCCATGCGGCGCGTCGGCCGAAGCGCTTGCCGAGCGCGTCCGCCTCGATGGCCGGGACGGTCATGAAGGGTCTCCCTGAGAGGTCTTCGGAGGTGCGGGGTCCGGCGTTCGTACCGGGTAGTGGGTTTCGAGCACGGCGGTGAAGAGCGCGGCCACGTCCTCCCGCTCCAGGCCGGCCGCACGGGCCCGCCCCGCCCAGTCCTCCAGCTCCGTGCGGAGCGGGGAGTCGGCGGGGGCGGCGCCCAGGGAGCGCCGTACGAAGGTGCCGAGGCCGCGCCGGGCCTCCACCAGGCCCTCGCGTTCCAGCTCGCGGTAGGCCTTCAGCACGGTGTTGGGGTTGACGGCGGTGGCCTCGACGACCTCGCGGGCCGTGGGCAGCTTGTCGCCGGGTGCCAGCAGGCCCAGGCGCAGGGCCTGTTTGGTCTGCTGCACGATCTGGACATAGGTGGCCACGCCGCTGTGCCGGTCGATGCGGTAGTCGATCACTCGACAACCACCCTTTCACTAATTGAGTAGTGAAAGGGTGGTGCAAGGTGACGGAAAAGTCAATCGCGCTCCCGTGAACCGGTCGGTGGGGGTCGTCCGATGAGGGGATGTGAGCGAAACGAGAAGCGACGGGGAGCTGTTGCGCGCCGTCGCGGCGGACGGCGACCGGCGCGCCTTCGAGGAGCTGTACCGGCGGTACGCGCCGTGGCGATCGGAGCGGCCGGCTCCCTGGGCCTGCTGCTCGCCGCCGTGCCGAGGCTGATGGGCAATCAGGCGGACGGCCGGCCGGCGCTGAACGCCCTGCGGGCGTCCGCCGTGGCCTTCGCGCTGGGAGCGGCCTTCGTGCTGGACGACCCGGCCCGGCACACCACCGCCGCCGTTCCCACCCGGCGGGCCGTCCGCCACGGACTGCGCGTCCTCCTCGTGGCCCCGGTCGCCGCCGTGTGGTGGACCGCCGCGCTGCTCCTGGTGCCCGTGCCCGTACGCCCCCCGGCCGCCGCGATCACCCTGGAGGCGGCGACGGCCCTCGCCCTCGCCCTGGCCGGGTCGGCGTTCGCGGTCCGCCGCGGGGACGGCGCCCGGCCGGGTCAGGCGGTCGCCGCGTTCCTGCTCACCGGGTCGGTCCTGGGCCCGCTGCTGACGCCCGGGAACTGGGCGCTGTTCACGACCCCGGACGACCCGGGGTGGGCGGCGGGCCACGACCGCTGGGCGGTACTGCTGTGCGCGGCGCTGCTGGTGGGCGCGGTGTGCGCGACGGAACCGGGGCGCCGCGTCACCTTCCGCCGGCTCAGGTCTCCGTCCGGTACATCAGGTCCGTCTCGTGCGTGACGAAGCCCAGCCGCTCGTAGACCGACACCGCGGCCTTGTTGTCGGCGTCGACGTAGAGCATGGCCGTCGGCAGGCCCCGGTCCGCCAGGTGCCGCAGCCCGATCGTGGTCAGTGACTTGCCGAGGCCGCCGCCCTGGGCGTCGGGGCTCACCCCGAGGACGTACACCTCACCGAGGCGCTCCGCCGCGTGCGTCTTGGTCCAGTGGAAGCCGACGAGCCGGCCGTCCCTCTCCGCCAGGAAGAACCCCTCGGGGTCGAACCACGCCTCGGCCTTGCGGTCGTCGAGGTCGCGCTGGGTGAGGGCGCCCTGCTCGGGGTGGTGGGCGAACGCGGCGGCGTTCACCGCGAGCCAGGCGGCGTCGTCCCGGCCCGGCACGAAGGTGCGCACGGTCACGCCGTCCGGCAGCACCGGGTCGGGCAGGTCGAGGCCGGCCAACGGCCGCCGCATCTGCCGCAGTTCCCGGAACAGCGTCAGCCCGAGGACCTGCGCGAGGTGCCGGGCGGCGGAGTGGCCGCCGTGCGCCCACACCCGCAGCCGCTTCCCGGAGGCGGCGAGCAGCGCCGAACCGAGCGCCCGCCCGTGCCCGTGGCCCCGGTACGAGGGGTGCACGACCAGCTCGGCGGCGGGCGGTTCCACTGGATCGGTGTCCTCCAGCTGGGCGTATCCGACGAGTTCGTCGTCGACGGAGAGCAGCAGGTGCGAGACCCCGTCCCGCTCCCCGCCGCGCAGCTGCAACCTCCCCTGCTCGGACACCGCCTGCTGTCCGTCGACGCGGGCGGCCTCGGCGAGCAGGGCGAGCACCGCCTCGGTCTGCCCGGGGCCGAGCGCGGCATACGTCTGGAGCGAGCGGGGGCGGCCGGGCCGTGCGAAGTCGTCGCTGGTCATGCGTACGAGATTAAAGGGAGGCGGCCGCAAAACGGACGGCAACGGTGACGGGGAAAGTTAAACCAGGCCGTAACCTCGAAGACCCTGTCGCGCTACGCGCGTTGACTCTAGGCTGCGCCGGTACCCACTCGGACCCTCAGGGGGGCGCATGCCAGCCACATCCCCGGCGCACCACCAGCGCCGCAGACGCCGTACGAACCGTCTCCTCGCGACCGCCGCCGGTGTGCTCACCGCCGGCGCGCTGGCCGCGGCCGCCCTGCCCGGGTCGGCGACGGCGGGCGAGAACCACGGGAACAAGGGCAAGTCCCACCCCGGTCGCTACCAGGACGTGCAGCTGCTGTCCTTCAACGACCTGCACGGCAACCTGGAGCCGCCGTCCGGCTCCTCGGGCCGGGTCACCGAACTCCAGCCCGACGGCACGACGAAGACCGTCGACGCGGGCGGGGTGGAGTACCTCGCCACCCACCTGCGCCAGGCGCGCGAGGGCAACCGCTACTCCATCACCGCCGCCGGCGGCGACATGGTCGGCGCCTCCCCGCTCCTCTCGGGCCTCTTCCACGACGAGCCCACCATCGAGGCGCTGAACAAGCTCGACCTCGACGTGACGAGCGTCGGCAACCACGAGTTCGACGAGGGTGCGAAGGAACTGGCCCGCCTCCAGAACGGCGGCTGCCACCCGGACGAGGGCTGCTACACCGACAAGAGGTTCAAGGGCGCCGACTTCCCGTACCTGGCGGCGAACGTCCTGGACGAGAAGACGAAGAAGCCGGTCCTCAAGCCGTACTGGGTGTGGAAGAAGCAGGGCGTCAAGGTCGGCTTCATCGGCGTGACCCTGGAGGGCACCCCGGACATCGTCTCCGCGGAGGGCGTCAAGGGCCTCGCCTTCAAGGACGAGGTCGAGACGATCGACAAGTACGCCAAGGAGCTCCAGCGCCAGGGCGTGAAGTCGATCGTGGCGCTCATCCACGAGGGCGGCTTCCCGGCCTCCTCCTCCTACAACTACGACTGCGACTCCCCGGGCGCCGGCGACGGCATCTCCGGCCCGATCGCGGACATCGCGAAGAACATCACGCCGCAGGTGGACGCGCTGGTCACCGGCCACACCCACAACGCGTACGTGTGCACCATCCCCGACCCGGCGGGCAAGCCCCGCATGGTCACCTCGGCCGCGTCCTTCGGCCGCCTCTACACCGACACCACGCTGACCTACGACCGCGCGACGGGTGACATCGCCCGTACGGCCGTGAAGTCCGCGAACCACGTGGTGACCCGGGACGTCCCCAAGGCGCCCGACATGACCGCGCTGATCGGCAAGTGGAACACCCTCGCCGCCCCCATCGGCAACCGCCCGATCGGCTACATCTCCGGTGACATCGTGAAGGACGGCACCGAGTCTCCGCTCGGCGACCTGATCGCCGACGCGCAGCTGGAGTACGGCCGCACGCTGGACGCGGAGACCGACCTGGCGCTGATGAACCCCGGCGGCATCCGCGCGTCCCTCACCCACGCGGCCGGCGGTGCGGAGGGCGACGGCGTGGTGACCTTCGCCGAGGCCTTCACCGTCCAGCCGTTCGCCAACACGGTCAACCTCCAGGACTTCACCGGCGCACAGGTCATCCAGGCCCTGAAGGAGCAGGTCAGCGGACCGAACGAGGCCGCCCCGAAGATCCTCCAGATCTCCTCCGGCCTGACCTACACCCTGGACCTGACGAAGTCCGGCGCGGACCGCGTGGTCACGGACTCCATCAAGCTCGACGGTTCCGCGATCGACCCGGACGCCACCTACCGTGTCGCGACGAACAGCTTCCTCGCGGGCGGCGGCGACGGCTTCCCGACCCTGGGCCAGGGCACGAACGACCTGGTCGGCGAGGACGACCTGGCGGCGCTCGAGCGCTACCTGACCGCCCACTCGACGGCGTCGAGCCCGCTCGCCCCGCCGGCGGCGGACCGCATCACGATCGTGCGATAAGCACGGACGGGGCCGGTACGGGACGTGTTCACCGCCTCGTACCGGCCCCGACGTGTGTCTCAGCCCTCCCTGCCGCCCCACACCACCGCCTGGGCGACGATCACCCGCTCCCCGTCGAACGTCAGGGCCGGCCCTTCGTGCAGGCGGTACCCCTTCGCGAGCGCCTCGCTCACCCGACGGCAGAACGCGGCGTCATCGGGTCCGGTCAGTACGCGGTAGACGGGCAGCCCGTCGGGCGGTGTCGACATGGGGGAAGCGTGCCACAAACCCCTCTTTCGGGTGATCCGATCGTATGGGCCTGCGCACGCCGCTGACGTATGCCTATGGTGAAACTATGGCAGACCACACCACCATCCAGGTGTCCCGGCAGACCCGCGACCACCTCGCCCAGGTGGCGAAGGAGCGGGGCATGACGCTCGGGCAACTGGTCGAGCAGCTGGCGACACAGGAGCTCACCGCCGAGCAGATCGCGGAACGCGTGGCCGCCACGCGCGCGGTGTTGCGGGAGCGGATGGGATGCACACTGACCGACGAGGAGTTCGATCAGGGCCCGGACGTACTGGCCAACATCTATGCGATGGCCGCCGAGAAGATGCACGCACAGAGGGGCCGAGCCGCGTGATCATTCTCGACACCAGCGCCGTCGTCGCCCTCGCCCAGGGGCACCGCGCCCTGCATCACCTCGCCGACAACGTGGCCCACACGCCCGGTGACTGGCTGCACGTCCCGGCACTGTGCCTGATGTACGCCGAGTCACTGGAGAAGGGCGTCGCCGGTGATGTGCTCGCACTGCCGGGCGTCATGGTCGACGCGCTTCACCAGACAGCGGCGGCGACGGTCGGCAGTATGCACAGGGAGGGCTGGGGCGGCACCGACACCTGCCACGCCCTCTACATCGCCACCCCGCACATGGAGACCGGGGGCATGTCGATCATCCTGACCGGCCGGGAGGACGACTATCCGCCCGGCGTCCTCACGGTCGACATCGACTCCCCCGGCATGCTCGGCTTCCACTGAGGCGTCCGGTCCCACGCCGGGAGGACGGCGTGGGACCTGGTGCGGGAGGCGGGTTCAGGACGCCGAGGGGGTCCAGCCCGCCAGCCAGTCCGCGACCTCCTGGTCGGCCGCCTGGGCGTCGGTCAGGTGGGGGCGGCTGGAGCTCGCCGCGCCCGAGCCGGAACCCGTGTTCTTGTACTCGGCGAAACGGTCGTCCTTCCAGGAGAAGCCGCTCATGTCGGTCCAGGGCGTGGTGCGGATCGCCGCGCTGAGGCTGGTGTTGCGGACCGTGGTCTGCGGGTCCAGGGAGGCGTCACCGCCGGCGTGCCAGGGGCGGCCGAGGTAGAAGGTGCGGTCGGAGACGCCGCCGTTCACCGTCGAGTTGGCGATGAGGATGCCCTTGCGGTTCGCCGCCGTGCTCGGGGCCGTGACGTAACCGGCGGAAGAACCGTCCCAGCGCTTCTTCAGGGTGATGACCGAGCGGTCGATCACCGCGGTCGCCCGGCCGAAGATGAAGTCGACGTTCCCGATGACGTAGGAGTTGGTGACGTAGACCCGGCCCAGCCTGTCCTTCGCGGCCGTGTCCAGCAGGAGCGTGTCCTGGTCGCCCTCGACGATCACGCCGTCGAGGAAGACCTTGTCGGCCGCCGTGCGCAGGGCGACCGCCTGGTGACCGGAGAGGGACTGGTTGGCGCCCTCGTCGAAGTCGTTGGAGATGGTGAGGTTGCGGGCCTGGAAGTCGTCCGCCTCGACGGCGACCGTGGCGCTGCCCGAGGTGCCGTAGGTGCCCGAGCCGTCCGGCTTCTTCGTGCCCGACGCGTTGTTGTAGACGATCACCGTGTCCTTGCGGCTGCCGCCGGTGCCCTGGAAGGTGACGTGCGGCTTGTTCGACGGGACCTTGACCGTCTCGCGGTACGTGCCCGGCTTGATGGAGACGACGACGCGGGAGGAGTTGTTCGCGGGGACGGCGTTCACCGCGGCCTGGACCGTCCTGTACTGGCCGGTGCCGTCCTGGGCGACGGTGAGCGTGGTGGCCGCCGCGGCCTTCGTCGATGCCTCCGCCGCCGCCGACGCCGTCGTGCCGATGGTCGAGCGCGGGCCCGTGCCCGACTTCAGCAGGGACGGTACGTTCGCCGCGCTGTCGAGGGTGTAGGAGTAGTACGCCTTCGGGTCGAACGCCGTACCGCCGCTCTCGTTGCGGCCCGACGTGCCCGAGAAGACGTTGCCGCGCTGCACGATCGTCGCCGTCGCGTCCTTGATGACCGGGTTCCTCATACCCTGGAAGTAGCTGTTCTCCAGGACCATCCGGGTGCCGCCGCGCGAGTAGTTGCCGTACGAGGAGTTGATGCTCGTGCCGGCGACGTCCTCGAGGTAGTTGTTGTAGAGGTGCGCGTGGGCGGCGTTGTCCGTGGAGGGGTTGCGCTGCTCGGTCTCGCGGAACCAGTTGTGGTGGATCGTGATGTCCGTCGTGACGTTCTCGGTCCAGCCGATGCCGAAGGTCTTGTTGTTCTGGCTGAGCCGGTTCCAGGAGACCGTCACGTACGTGCTGTCCTTGCGGACGTCGATCAGTCCGTCCGCCATGTTCCGCAGGTCGTTGTGGTCGATCCAGATGTGGTGCGCGCCGTCCATCTGGACCGCGTCGAAGTCGTGCTCCTTGTCGTTCCAGACGCCCTGGTAGGCGTCCCGGATCGTCAGGTTGCGGATGATCACGTTGTGTACGCCCTGGCCGAGGAAGAAGCCCCCGCCGACGATGTGCCCGGACGTGCCGGAGCCCACGATCGTCTTGTCGGAGGCGACCTTGATCTCCTTGCCGACCGGGTTCATCGTGATCGTCCCGGCCACGACGATGACGTACGGCTCGGCGGCCGTGGCGTACTTCTCCAGGTCCGCCTGCGTGCGCACGGTGACGGTCCTGCCGTCCCGGCCGCCGTACGTGCCGTTCTGGCCGAGCGCGTCGACGGAGGCGAAGCCGTCGGCGACGGCGGTGGCCCAGGCGGGTGCGGCGGCGGCCGTCGTCGCGGCGGACGCCCGCTGGGGGACGAAGCCGGTGCCGTGCACCAGGGCCCCGGCGGTGGTCAGGGCCAGGGGGAGGCCGACGGCCAGGAACGTTTTGGACCTGCGGTGCCGGGCCGTGCTGCGGTGCTCACTCATGCGGCGATCCGTTCCGTGTGGGGGAGGGGACGCCGATCGGTCGCCGCCCGGCACGAAAAGGTTGCCGCCCCCCGCCTACGGCACCTCGGGCGGCGGGGTCGGGGCGCCCGGCAGGCGGACCGTGGCCGTCGTGCCGCCGCCGTCCGCACGGGTCAAGGACACCTCGCCGCCCGCCTGCTGGACCGTGCGGGCCACGATGGACAGGCCAAGGCCGGAGCCCGGGAGGGCGCGGGCGCTCGGGGAACGCCAGAATCGGTCGAAGACGTGCGGGAGTTCATCGGCGGGGATGCCGGGGCCGTGGTCGCGGACGGTGAGCACGCCGTCGGTCAGGCGTACGTCGACCGTGCCGCCCTCCGGGCTGAACTTCACCGCGTTGTCCAGGATGTTGACCACCGCCCGCTCCAGCGCCGACGGCTCCGCCCGTACGTACCAGGGGTGGATGTCCGCCGTGATGGTCAGCTCCGGGCCGCGCAGCCGGGCGCGGCGCAGGGCCGACTCGACGACGTCCTGCCAGGCGACGATCTGCGCACGGCCCGCGTGCTGGCCGGTGTCCGGGCGGGACAGCTCCTGAAGGTCGCCGATAAGCGCGGCCAGCTCCGTCATCTGCGCCTTCACGGAGGCGAGCAGGGCCTTGCGGTCGGCCTCCGGGATCGGGCGGCCCGTCTCCTCGCTGCGGGTGAGGAGCTCGATGTTGGTGCGCAGCGAGGTGAGCGGGGTGCGCAGCTCGTGGCCGGCGTCCGCGATGAGCTGCTGCTGGAGGTCGCGGGAGCTGGCCAGCGCGGACGTCATGGAGTTGAAGGAGCGGGAGAGACGGGCGATCTCGTCCTCCGAGTCGTCCTCCACGGGGATGCGGACGGTGAGGTCCTCGGTGCGGGCGACGTGTTCGACGGCGCTGGTCAGCTCGTCCACGGGACGCAGGGCGGTCCGGGCCACCCAGAGACCGGCGGCGGCGGCGCCCACGACCCCCGCGCCCGCGACGAAGACCAGCACCAGCGCGAGGTTGCCGAGGGAGTCGTTCACCTCGTTCAGCGGCCGGGCGGCGGAGACGGCGACGTCCCGCAGACCGGGCACGGTATAGGTGAAGACCCGGTACTGCCCGCCGTCGGCCCCCGTCGCCTGGTGCAGCGCGTCGGTGGACGTGCCCTCGGCGACGGCGCGGTCGGCGCCGGTGAGCGGGACCTCCTCCGTGCCGATGATGAGGCAGCTCCCGCCCTTGGTGTCCACGAGCTGCACGGACGAGCCGAAGGGGTTCTGCTCGTGGGTGACGGGGTCGTGGGCGCACAGACCGGTGCGCAGGTCGAGGTACTTGCTCACCTGCTGCCCGTTCATGCGGTTCGCCCTCAGGGCCTCGTCCAGCGAGCTCACCAGCACGCTCTTCACCACGAACCAGCAGGCCACCGCCACCACCGCCACCGCGAACGCCACCGCCGCCGCCACCAGCAGCGACAGCCGGGCCCGGATGGGCAGCGCGCGGACGCGGCGGACCAGCCCGCTCACTCCGCGCCGCCCTGCCGCAGTACGTACCCCACCCCCCGCACCGTGTGCACCAGGCGCGGCTCGCCGCCGGCCTCGGTCTTGCGGCGCAGGTACATGACGTACACGTCGAGCGAGTTGGACGACGGCTCGAAGTCGAAGCCCCAGACCGCCTTCAGGATCTGCTCACGGGTGAGCACCTGGCGCGGGTGCGCCATGAACATCTCCAGGAGGGTGAACTCCGTACGGGTCAGCTCCACCCGCCGGACGCCGCGCGTGACCTCGCGGGTCGACAGGTCCATGCGCAGGTCGGCGAAGGCGAGGACGTCGTCCGACTCGGCGGAGGCGGCCAGCGCCGCCGCGTACGAGCTGCGGCGCAGCAGCGCGCGGATCCGGGCGAACAGCTCGTCCAGCTCGAACGGCTTGACCAGGTAGTCGTCCGCCCCCGCGTCCAGGCCGGTCACCCGGTCACCGACGGTGTCCCGGGCGGTCAGCATCAGGATGGGCGTGGTGTCGCCGGTGGCGCGGATGCGGCGGGCGGCGGTCAGACCGTCCATCCGGGGCATCTGGATGTCCAGGACCAGCAGGTCCGGCCGGTAGGCCGCCGCCTTCTCCAGGGCGTCCGCGCCGTCGACGGCGACCTCGGTGCCGTACCCCTCGAAGGCCAGGCTGCGCTGGAGCGCTTCGCGCACCGCCGGCTCGTCGTCGACGATCAGGATGCGCTGGGGGTCACGGTCGCCTTCTGCGGGGCTCATGGGCTCGGGGTTCCTCACGGCTCTCTACGGTGTCAGGCCTTCAGCGTCGCACGTCACGCGGGCGGCGCGTCAGGTCGTCGAGCCGGAGCGCAGCGCCGACAGGTCCGACTTGACCGTGTTGACCGGGATGGCGAAGCCCAGGCCCACGCTGCCCGCGTCGGCCGAGGACGAGCCGCTGCCGCTCGCCGAGTACATCGCGGAGTTGATGCCGATGATGTTGCCGTTCATGTCGATCAGGGCGCCGCCGGAGTTGCCCGGGTTCAGGGACGCGTCGGTCTGGATCGCCTTGTACGTGGTCGTGGAGCTGCCCGTGTCGCCGTTGAACTCCTGGCCGCCGTACTCGAACGGCCAGCCGCCGCCCTGCCGCTGCTGTCGCTGACCCTCGCCCTCGTCCGTCGAGACCGTCACGTCACGGTCGAGGGCGGAGACGATGCCGCTGGTCACCGTGCCGGTCAGGCCCTCGGGGGAGCCGATCGCCACGACCTGGTCGCCGACCCGCACGCCGTCGGAGTCGCCGAGGGTGGCCGCCCGCAGCCCGGAGGCGTCCTTCAGCTTGATCAGGGCGAGGTCCTTGCCGCTGTCGGTGCCGACGGTCTCCGCCTCGTACGTCGTGCCGTCGCTGGTCCGCACCTCGATCGACGAGGCCCCGGACACCACGTGGTTGTTGGTGATGATCTCGCCGTCGGACGTGATGATCACGCCGGAGCCGGTGGAGGAGCCGGCGTTCGAGGTCGCGTTGATCTCGACGATGCTCGGGGTGACCGCCTCGGCGACGCCGGACACCGTGCCCTTCTGGCTCGACGGCACGACGTTGGTGCTGGTCGAACCGGCGGCGACCGTGTCGTTGCCGGTCAGCTCCTGCACGCCGTAGGCGGTGCCGCCGCCCACGGCCGCCGCGACGATCGCCACGGCGGCGAGCAGGGCCGCCGGGCCGCGGGCGCGCTTCCGCTTCGCGGGCTGCGGGGCGGGCTCCTGCGCGAACTCCTGCGTGAACTCCGGCGCGGGCTGAGGCGCGGGTTCCTGCGCGAACTCCTGCGTGAACTCCGGCGCGGGCTGAGGCGCGGGTTCCTGCGCGAAGGCCGTCGCGGGCTGAGACGCGGGCTGCCGGGGCGGCGCGTACGCCGGCGGGGGCGGCCACTCGGGGTTCACCGGGGCGGGGTTTGCGTACTCGCCGCTGGGGCGGAGGCTCTCGGTCATGGCTCCGAGCCTCGCGCCCGACCATGAGAGCGAGCTGAGCGTGTGCTGAGAAGCCCGGCAGAACCTCGTATGCCCGATATAAAGGCCGCCGGGTCCGCGGTGGAGGCCGCCGGGTCCGCCGTGGCGACCGCAGGGTCCGCGCCGGCGGGACCCGCTCACTCGCAGCCGCGGGAGCGGCGTCCTACTTGCAGCCGCAGGAGTGGCGTACCACCAGCCGGGACGGGTACACCTTCAGCCGCTCGCGGCGCGAGCCCGTCACCCGTACGCCGTCGTCCAGGACGAGGTCGACCGCCGAGCGGGCCATCGCCGAACGGTCGGAGGCGACCGTGGTCAGCGGCGGGTCCGCGAGCGCCGCCTCCTTGATGTCGTCGAACCCGGCGACCGCCAGCTCCCCCGGCACGTCGATGCGCAGCTCCCGCGCGGCGCGCAGGATGCCGATCGCCTGGTCGTCGGTGGAGCAGAAGACCGCCGGCGGACGGTCCGGACCGGACAGGATGTCCAGGCCGACGCGGTAGGCGTCGTAGCGGTTGTACGGGGCCTCGAAGAGGCGGCCCTCGGTCGGTATCCCGGCCTCCTCCATCGCGCGCCGCCAGCCCTCGACGTGGTCGGAGACCGGGTCGCCGACGGCGGGGGTCTCCGCGGTGCCGCCGACGCAGGCCACGTACTCGTTGCCGTGCTCCAGCAGGTGGCGCACGGCGAGCTGGGCGCCGCCGAGGTCGTCGGTGACGACGGCGACGTCGTCGATCGCCTCCGGGCGCTCGTGCAGCAGCACGACCCGGGCGTCCCACGCGTCGATCTCCGCGGCGGCCTGGTCGTTGAGCGCGTGGCTGACCAGGATCAGGCCGGAGACCCGCATCCCGAGGAAGGCCCGCAGATAGTGGACCTCGCGCTCGGCGATGTAGTCCGTGTTGCCGACCAGGACCATCTTCCCGCGCTCGGAGGCGGCCTGCTCGACCGCGTGCGCCATCTCGCCGAAGAACGGCTGACGGGCGTCGGGGATGATCAGGCCTATGAGGTCCGTGCGCCGTGAGGCCATCGCCTGGGCGACCCGGTCCGGCCGGTACCCCAGCTCCTTGATCGCGGCGAGGACGCGCTCGCGCGTGGCCGGGGCGACCGGCCGGGGTCCGTTGTTGATGACATAGCTGACGACGGCGGTGGACGTCCCCGCCAGCCGCGCCACATCATCCCTGGTTACCTTGGCCACGCGCGGAGTCTACGCGGATATACCCGGTACGGGCAGGGCGTATCACACCTTGGTTTCCGCCGCTTCCGCGGTCTCCGTCCGCTCCTCGGCCTCGGTGTCCTTCGAGCCGCGGGCCGGCTTCTCGGTCTTCTCGGGGGTGACGAACCGGTAGCCGACGTTGCGGACCGTGCCGATCAGCGATTCGTGCTCGGGGCCGAGTTTGGCGCGCAGGCGCCGTACGTGGACGTCGACCGTGCGGGTGCCGCCGAAGTAGTCGTAGCCCCAGACCTCCTGGAGCAACTGGGCGCGGGTGAAGACCCGGCCGGGGTGCTGCGCGAGGTATTTGAGCAGTTCGAATTCCTTGAACGTCAGGTCGAGGACCCTGCCCTTGAGTTTCGCGGAGTACGTCGCCTCGTCGACCGACAGGTCGCCGTTGCGGATCTCCATCGGGGAGTCGTCGTTGACGATCTGCTGGCGGCCCATGGCGAGGCGCAGACGCGCCTCCACCTCGGCCGGGCCCGCGGTGTCCAGGAGGACGTCGTCGATGCCCCAGTCCGCGGTGACGGCGGCCAGGCCGCCCTCGGTCACCACCAGGACGAGGGGACAGCCGGGGCCGGTGGAACGCAGCAACTGGCACAGGCTGCGGACCTGCGGGAGGTCGCGCCGGCCGTCGACCAGGATCACGTCGGCGCCGGGGGTGTCGACGAGCGCCGGGCCCTCCGCGGGCGCCACCCGCACGTTGTGCAGCAGCAGGCCGAGAGCGGGGAGCACCTCCGTCGACGGCTGGAGCGCGTTGGTCAGGAGCAGCAGAGAGCTCATCGCACCCCACCGGCCCGGGTCATCGTCGTCGTTCGCTCGTGCACGGTTCGCTCGCCCATAACGTCTGGTTCCTCCTCGGTACCTGCGAGGACGTTTACGGCATTGCCGTGTGCGTTCGACGGCCGTACACCCGCGGTTTCCCGCGTTCGTATACAACGCTCCCGAAAGCACAAAAGGACCCGGGGGCTTCGCTGCCCGAGTCCTCTTCGCAGCAGAATAGCCGACATGAACACCGGTCCGGCAGGTCATGTGGCGCGATCCACCGATCGATCCACCATTCGTCCATATTCCGAGACGGCTGGCGTAACGCGGGGCGGTAAGCCTTTGCGGACATTCCTGCGCACCGCGGACGGGGTGGCGATCGATTCCGTATACGAACCGGGGACCGCCTCTCCGGGTGATCTCGTGTTCGTGGTCGCGCACGGGTTCACCGGGCACGCGGACCGGCCGCACGTGCGGCGGGCGGCGCGGGCCCTCGCGCGGTACGGCGGTGTCGTGACGTTCTCCTTCCGGGGACACGGGGCGTCGGGCGGGCGGTCGACCGTCGGGGACCGGGAGGTGCTCGACCTCGCGGCGGCGGTGGGGTGGGCGCGTGACCTGGGGTACGCGCGGGTGGTCACCGTCGGGTTCTCCATGGGCGGCTCGGTGGTGCTGCGGCACGCCGCGGCCGGCCGGGACGCCGGGGTCGGCGCCGTCGTCTCCGTGAGCGCGCCCGCGCGGTGGTTCTACCGGGGGACCGCCCCCATGCGGCGGCTGCACTGGCTGGTGACCCGGCCGTCCGGGCGCCTGGTGGGGCGGTACGGGCTGCGGACCCGGATCCACCACCGGCAGTGGGACCCGGTGCCGCTGTCGCCCGTCGAGGCGGTGCCGCGGATCGCGCCCACGCCGTTGCTGATCGTCCACGGGGACCAGGACGGGTACTTCCCGCTCGACCACCCGCGGATGCTGGCGGCCGCCGCCGGGGAGCACGGGGAGCTGTGGGTCGAGCCCGGCATGGGGCACGCGGAGAACGCGGCACCCCAGGCGCTGCTGGGGCGGATCGGGGACTGGGCGGCGGACAGGGCGGGCTAGCCTGAGGTGTTCGTCGTCGACCGATTGAGGATCAGCAGATGGCAAAGGTCACGGTGCGGTACTGGGCCGCAGCCAAGGCCGCGGCCGGGGTGGCCGAGGAGGCGTACGAGGCGGCCACGCTCGCCGGCGCGCTCGACGCGGTGCGCGGGCGGCACCCCGGTGAACTCGCGCGCGTGCTGCTGCGGTGCTCGTTCCTCGTCGACGGTGATCCCGTGGGGAAGCGCGCGCATGAGACGGTACGGCTGGCCGACGGCGGCACGGTCGAGGTGCTTCCGCCGTTCGCAGGAGGGTGAGCGATGACGAACCAGCCGTACGAGGCGTACGACCCGTACCAGGATCCGCAGCGGGCTCAGGGCGTGTGGCCGGGGCAGCAGCAGGCGTACGGGGATCCGTACGCGGACCAGCAGTACACGCAGCAGTGGCAGGGGCAGACGTGGGAGACGCAGATGCAGCAGCCGGTGGCGGCTGCGGCCCCGGCGGCTCCGATGGCCCCGGACCCGGCTCCGGTGGCCCCGGCTCCGACTCCGGCTGCTCCGGCGCCCCCGGCCGCTCCTGAGGCCGGGCCCGAGTACGGGCCGGCCACGCTGGGCGGGAACTCGCGCGTCACCGACGCGCAGCGGGCGCGGGCCGAGGGGCGGTCGCCGATCATCGAGCCCGGGATGCAGCCGGCGGTGCTCACCGCGCTGCTGGGGCTGTTGCTGGCGGGCGGGGCGGCGCTGGGGACGTACGCGCTGCTGGTGCCGCTGGTGGTGCTGCAGGGGCTCACGGCGGCGGGCTGGTTCCGGCTGAACGGGATGTGGCCGGCCCGGCAGGGCATCGCGCTGGGGTTCCTCGGCGCGCTGGCCGCGGACGCGGCGCTGCTGGTGTCCGACCGGTCGCCCGCGGCGATCCTGGGGACGCTGGGGGTGTGGGTGCTGCTGTCGCTGGTGCTGCAACTGCGGTCGCACGCGGATCCCGACGAGCGGATGTACGGCCTGATGGCGACGGTCGTGGCGGCGGCGCTGGCGATCGCGGCGGGCGGGTACCTGGCGGCGGACGCGTCCGCGGTGACCGCGGGCGCGGTGGCCGTGGCGGCGGGCGCGGTGGTACGGGCACTGCCGTTGCCGACGCCGGTGTCCGTGGTGGCCGCGCTGCTGGCGGCGGCCGGGGCGGGGTATGCCCTCGACGGTTCCGCGGGGGCGGCGCTCGGCGCGGGCGCGGCGGTCTGCGCGCTGATCGGCCACCGGGTGGCCTCCTACGACTACCCGTCCCGTTTCGTCCACTTCACGGCGGGCGTGGCCCTGCCGCTGGCCGCGGCGGCCCCCGCGGTGTACGTCCTGGGGCGGCTGGCCGGCTGACGGCCGGCGGGTGGGACGCCCGCGGCGCGGTCCCTTGTCACAGGTGATCGACAATCCCCCGGCTCCCACCCGCCCCAGGGTTACCCTCGCGGCACGGCCTCGTCGAAACCGCCAGGTGGGGGACACCGCATGCGCGCACTGCGAATACTGCTCATCGTCATCGTGATACTCGGCGGGATCTTCGTCGTCGTCGACCGCGTGGCCGTCCACTTCGCCGAGGGCGAGGCGGCGGACCGCCTGAAGGCGACCGAGAACCTGGCGAGCACCCCCGACGTGTCGATCAACGGCTTCCCCTTCCTCACCCAGCTCGCCGGCGGCACCCTCGACGAGGTGGAGGTGGGGATCCAGGACTACGAGGCCGGCACCGGCGACGGCGCCCGGCGGATCCGTATCGCCGGCCTGCGCGCGGACATGCACGGCGTCGACTTCTCCACCGACTTCAGCTCCGCCGTCGCCGACAGCGCCACCGGCACCGCCACCATTGCCTACGACGAGCTGCTGAAGGCCGCCGGCAAGTCCGAGCCCAGCCGGGTGGCCCCCGGTGTCACGGCCAGGATCGTCGGCCTGTCCGACGGGGGCAACGGGAAGATCAAGGTCGCGCTGGAGGTCACCATGCTGGGCGCCGAGCTGCCCGAGCCGGTCTCCGTGCTCAGCTCCGCGACGGTCGTGGACGGCGACACCGTGCGCGTGAAGGCCGACGCGGTGCCGGAGCTCGGCGGGGTGGAGATCGTCGAGTCCAGCGTGCGGAAGACCACCGACTTCGAGCAGAGGATCGACGGACTGCCCGGCGGCATCCGGCTGGACAAGGTCGAGGCGGCGGAGGACGGCGTGGAGATCACGGTGAAGGGTTCCGACGTCCGTCTGGTCGGGTAGGGAAGGGTGTGGCGGGGGGAGTTGTCCGACAGGCGAGACGGGGGCGTCCGCAGGGCAGATGCGAGGGCGGGAACGGGAGGAGCCGGGGGGCGGGAGGGCCCGCTCCCGCGATGAGTCGTCCCGCATGACGGACGATCGTGTCTCAGTATGCGACACACCGGTGACATGCCCGCCCGTCCCTCCTTACGATCGGACCCATGCAGGATCAGACGAGCGTCCTCCGGTCGAGGGGACAGGCGGATCTCACGAAGCGGCGGGCAGTGGACCTGTGCCGTGTCGCCGCCATGCTCTGTCGTTCTTTCTGACTTCTGAGCGGACGTCGACGTCCGCTTTCCCACCCCGCCCCCGCTGAGGGCATCCGTGCGCCGGCCCCGTGAGGCCGCGCACATCCGCTCACCCGCACGTCCCGCCGCAACTGCCCCGGAGGAGAAAGAACATGAGCCGCAGCGACGTCCTGGTCGACGCCGACTGGGTCCAGGAGCACCTGGACGACCCGACCATCGCCATCGTCGAGGTGGACGAGGACACGTCCGCCTACGAGAAGAACCACATCAAGAACGCCATCCGGATCGACTGGACCAAGGACCTGCAGGACCCGGTCCGCCGTGACTTCGTCGACCAGGAGGGCTTCGAGAAGCTCCTGTCGGACAAGGGCATCGGCAACGACCACACGGTCGTCCTCTACGGCGGCAACAACAACTGGTTCGCCTCGTACGCCTACTGGTACTTCAAGCTGTACGGCCACCAGGACGTCAAGCTCCTCGACGGCGGCCGCAAGAAGTGGGAGCTCGACGCCCGCGAGCTGGTCCCCGGCGACGAGGTGCCGGAGCGCCCGAAGACCGAGTACAAGGCCAAGCCGCAGGACACGTCCATCCGCGCCTTCCGCGACGACGTCGTGGCCGCCATCGGCAACCAGAACCTGGTCGACGTGCGCTCGCCCGACGAGTTCTCCGGCAAGCTGCTCGCCCCGGCCCACCTGCCGCAGGAGCAGTCGCAGCGCCCGGGCCACGTCCCGTCGGCCGCCAACATCCCGTGGTCGAAGAACGCCAACGACGACGGCACCTTCAAGTCCGACGACGAGCTCAAGGCGCTCTACGAGGCCGAGCAGGTCGACCTGGCCAAGGACACCATCGCCTACTGCCGCATCGGTGAGCGCTCCGCGCTGACCTGGTTCGTGCTGCACGAGCTGCTCGGCGTGGAGAACGTCAAGAACTACGACGGCTCCTGGACCGAGTACGGCTCCCTCGTCGGCGTGCCGATCGAGCTCGGCTCCGGCAAGTAATCCCTCCCGACCGACCTCTCCAGACCCCCTCAGGAGTAAGACATGTGCGGTGCGAAGGCCGGCGGCCCGGACGCCTCGACGATCAAGCCCGGTGAGACCACCATCCAGGGTCAGGTGACCCGCGACGGAGAGCCGGTGACCGGCTACGTCCGTCTGCTGGACTCGACCGGCGAGTTCACCGCGGAGGTCCCGACCTCCGCCACCGGACAGTTCCGCTTCTACGCGGCGGAGGGCACCTGGACCGTCCGCGCCCTGGTGCCCGGCGGCACCGCCGACCGCACGGTCGTCGCCCAGCAGGGCGGTCTGGCCGAGGTCGCGATCGCGGTCTGAGGACACGGGACGGCCGAGGGGCCGCACCCCACGGGTTGGACGCCCGGGGTGCGGCCCCTTCGGCGTGTCCGGACCTACGCTGGACCTATGTACGCGCGCAGGCGGCACGCCTACTTCGCCCTGATGGGCACCTGCGTCGGGCTGTTCGTCCTGGCGTGGGGCGTGGTGCGGCTGTGGTCGGTGCCGGCGGCCGTGGGCATGTGCGTGGTGGCCATGGTGATTCCGCCGGTCGCCGCGATGGTCGCCAACCGGCGGGGGCCGGAGGACCGCTGGTGGGACGATCCGTCCGGCGACCCGAAGTCCGACGAGTGGTGGGACGAGCTGGACGGCAGGAAGCGGCCCCGGTAGGGCGGGCCGCTCAGTAGACGAGCGCCTGCGTCCCGTCCGCCATCGCCTCCTGCACGAAGACCTGCGCACCGGCGATCCGTACGCCCTCGACGACGTCCTTCTCGGTGATGTCGCGGCGGGCCGCGCACTGGGTGCACAGGGTGACCCGGCCGGTGGCCAGGACCGAGTCCAGCAGGTCGGGCAGCGGGGCGGCGTGCGGCAGCTCGAACTCGGCCGCGCGGCCCGGCAGGGCGAACCACGCGGACTCGCCGGTGAGCCACAGGGAGACCTCGACACCACTGGCCGCGGCCACCGCCGCCACCGTGAACGCCTGCGAGCAGCGCTCGGGCGCGTCGGTTCCCGCGGTCACCTTGATCACAAGCTTCTTCGCCATGCCCGAATCGTAATCATGACCGCCGCCGCGGCCTGACGGGCTGAGGTACGGCAGGCACCACCTCGCACGACAGGGGCCGGACCCGGCCGCGTAAGCTGGGGTCCGGTCCTGTGCACACCATCGCACCCCCGCTCAAGGAGCACCCCGTGATCCTCTTCTTCGAAATCCTGCTGGTCCTCGTCGCCGTCGGCGTTCTCGCCTTCGCCGGGCTGACCGTGAAGAAGCTGTACCAGGGCCAGCGCTGATCACCGACGCCAGGAAGTTCCCCTCATGATCGAGATCCCGTCCGACCTGCACAAGGACCTCGTCCCGCTCGCCTTCCTGCTCGGCAACTGGGCCGGCGCGGGCGTGCACGACTTCCCCGGCGCCGAGAAGTGCAACTTCGGCCAGGAGGCCACGTTCACCCACGACGGCCGGAACTTCCTGGAGTACAGCTCCCACACCTGGGTGCTGGACGGCGACGGCAACAAGGTCCGCCCGCTGGAGTCGGAGCACGGCTTCTGGCGGATCGACGCGGACCGCAAGGTCGAGGTGACGATGACCCGCGACGACGGCGTCATCGAGATCTGGTACGGCGAGCTCGCCCACCAGAAGCCGCAGATCGACCTGGTGACGGACGCGGTCGCGCGCACCGCCGCCTCGGGGCCCTACAACGGCGGCAAGCGGCTGTACGGCTACGTCAAGAGCGACCTGATGTGGGTCGGCGAGAAGCAGACCCCCGAGGTCGAGCTGCGCCCCTACATGTCGGCGCACCTGAAGAAGGTCGTCACCCCGGAGGAGGTCGAGCGCTGGGCCAAGGCCCTGCCCGACGACATGCCCGACGACGGGATCGCCTTCTTCAAGTAGGCCTCCGTCCGGGAGGTCCTAGACTCGTGGGTGTGGTGAGCACCGACTGGAAGAGCGACCTCAGGCAGCGCGGCTACCGGCTGACCCCGCAGCGGCAGCTCGTGCTCGAAGCCGTGGACACCCTGGAACACGCGACCCCCGACGACATCCTCGGCGAAGTGAGGAAGACGGCGTCGGGGGTCAACATTTCCACCGTGTACCGCACGCTGGAGCTCCTCGAGGAGCTGGGCCTGGTCAGCCATGCCCACCTCGGGCACGGGGCGCCGACCTATCACCTCGCCGACCGGCACCACCACATCCACCTGGTCTGCCGGGACTGCACGAACGTGATCGAGGCCGACCTGTCGGTGGCCGCCGAGTTCACCGCCAAGCTGCGCGAGCAGTTCGGTTTCGACACCGACATGAAGCACTTCGCGATCTTCGGCCGGTGCGAGGACTGCTCCCGGAAGGCCCCGGCCACCGAGTCGTAGGCTAGGCGCATGAAGAGCCCCCTGCTGACCCTGCCCGGCGCCGTTCCCGCCGAGGGCGTGGACGAAGGCGTGGCCGCCCACTACGGCGACCTGTTCCGCGAGCAGCGCGCCCTCGCCGACGGCACCGGTTTCGTCGACCTGTCCCACCGCGGGGTCGTCACCGTCTCCGGTCCGGAGCGGCTGGCCTGGCTGCATCTGCTGCTCACCCAGCACGTCAGCGACCTGCCGCCGCACCAGGCCACCGAGGCGCTGATACTTTCCGCCAACGGCCACATCGAGCACGCGCTCTACCTGGTCGACGACGGGGAGACGGTCTGGGCGCACGTCGAGCCCGGCACCCGGGAGGCGCTGATCGCGTACCTGGAGTCGATGAAGTTCTTCTACCGGGTCGAGGTCGCCGACCGCACCGCCGACATCGCGGTGGTGCACCTGCCGGCCGGGTCCATCGCGGAGGTGCCCGAGGGGGTCGCCGTCCGCGAGACGCCGTACGGGCGGGACCTGTTCCTGCCGCGCGGTGATCTGGAGTCGTACGCGCGGAAGGCGGGGCCGGCCGCCGGGATCCTCGCGTACGAGGCGCTGCGGGTCGAGCGGCACCGGCCGCGGCTCGGTTTCGAGACCGACCACCGCACCATCCCGCACGAGCTGGGCTGGATCGGCAGCGCCGTGCACCTGCAGAAGGGCTGCTACCGGGGGCAGGAGACGGTCGCCCGGGTGCAGAACCTGGGGAAGCCGCCGCGCCGGCTGGTCTTTCTGCACCTGGACGGCAGCGAGGTGCACCTGCCGGTGGCGGGGACCGAGATCAGGGTCGCGGACGACGGCCCCGACGGGCGGAAGATCGGGTTCGTCACCACGTCCGTACGCCACTACGAGCTGGGGCCGGTCGCGCTGGCGCTGGTGAAGCGGAACGTGCCGGTGGACGCGCGGCTGCTCGCGGGGGACACGGCCGCCGCGCAGGAGACCGTCGTCGAGCCCTGAACCGTACGGCTCGGCCCCGAGCCGTACGACTCGGACCTTCAGCCGGTACGGCTCGGATCCCCAGCCGTACGGCTCAGATCTCCAGCAGGACGGTGAACGGGCCGTCGTTGGTCAGCGAGACGCTCATCTTCGCGCCGAAGCGGCCCGTCGCCACCGTCGCGCCCAGCGCCCGCAGTTGCGCGACCACCTCGTCGACCAGCGGCTCGGCGACGTCGCCGGGGGCGGCGGCGTTCCAGGTGGGGCGGCGGCCCTTGCGGGCGTCGCCGTAGAGGGTGAACTGGCTGATCACCAGCAGCGGGGCGCCGAGGTCGCTGCACGACTTCTCGTCCTGGAGCATCCGCACCGACCAGAGTTTGCGGGCGAGTTGCGCCGCCTTCTCCTTGGTGTCCTCGTGGGTGACGCCGACGAGGACGCACAGCCCCTCGCCCTCGATCGCCCCCACCGTCTCGCCGTCCACGACCACGCTCGCGCCGTCGACCCTCTGCACCACTGCTCGCATACGACCATCATGCCGGTCGGCGAACAGGCGGCCGACGGCGGCCCGCGGGAGACCCCGGCCGGGCTATTTTTACTCCTTAACGCCCATCTGGGGCGGATCGGGGGCACTCGCTCACAATGTGGCCGCTCGGGGTGGCACGATGCTGGCACATGCCGGTCGAGGGGACGGTTGAGGCATATGAGCACACCAGGGATCGGACAGCCGCTCGGGGCTGTCTCGTCGGCCCACGGGGGAATCGGGGAACGGGAGTTCTGCCGGCCGCCCACACAGCGCACGGACAGCCCGGTGCTGCCCGAGGACCGGGCGGTGCGCGATCTGATCGTGCTCAGCCTGGCCGAGCTGCGGACGGTGCGGCGCGACGCGCAGCGTGACGAGGCCGACCTCAGCTACGTACGGCGGCTGCTGCAGGGGCGGATCGACATCCTGCGGGCGGAGCTGGCCCGGCGCCTCCCGGAGGGGGCGCCCTCGGTCGTCGCGCCGGAGGAGGCGTCCGTCGTCGAGCGGCTGGGGGAAATCCTGCGGGACACCCCGGCCCGGCACCGTTCCTCCGCCCGGCACGTGACGCTGGGGACGCCGCAGGGGGAGGAGTACCGGCGGCTGGCGGCCGAGACGCTCGCCGAGGTGGAGCTCTCCGACCTGGGCGCCCGCACGGACGGGGAGCTGAACACCGCGATGGGACGGCTCGTGCTCTGCGAGCAGCAGGTGTCCCGGCGGCGGCAGCGGCTGCAGCGCACGGCCGACGAGTGCAGCGCGGAGATCGCGCGCCGGTACCGGGACGGGGAGGCGCAGGTGGACGACCTGCTGGTGTGAGCGGGGCGGGGGAGACCTCGCCGGGGGAGACCTCTTCGACGCTGTGGCCGGGGGACGGGTCCGCGGTGCGCCGTGCCGCGCCGGGGCGGCCGGGGCCGGGAAGAACGAGCGGGCGCCGCCCGTCAGGCCGACGCCCTGCTGCGTGGGTCCGGGCGACCGTGGTGCCCGGACGTGTGCTGAGCGCTGTCGCCGTCGCGCTCCCGTTGCCTGTCTCCTTCCGCCGACGACGGGTGGGTTCTCATCCGTAGCGAGCTGTTCGGTTGTGGTTGTGGTTGTTGTGCGGGTGGTGCCCGTCGGCGGGACTCCCGGCTCCCCTCCGGAAGGGAGCCCGGCCGGCGGTCCGTACGGTGTGCTGTCAGCCGGACTGGGCGAGCAGCATCACGAGGATGACCGCGCCGATACCGCTGATCGTGGTGTTGCGTGCCTTGATGCCCACGGTGAGGGCGACGAAGGCGATGATTCCCATCGGCCCGTACTTCCACTGGACGAGTTGCTCGAACCCGATGGCCAGGGCCGCGAGGGCGATGGCGATGAGCGGCATGGCGGTCCCCCTTGGTGTCCGTGGCTCCCGACCCTCTCCCTGCCGACCAACCCTTGAGGGCCGTCGACCAGGTTGCAGGAGTTGGTTGCCAACTTGGTCTTAGTTATAGCCACTTGGAAGAGTCTTATAACCACCCTTCTCTGAACTGCCCGAAGATGGCGGGAAGTTGTAGTGTTCTGTCGTGGACCCGGAACACGCCTCCGTCAATGGACGGAAGAAGCCACAGCGGTCACAGAGGACACACCGCGAGGTGGCCGACGAACTGCGCGCGCGGATCAGGTCCGGGGCGCTGCAGCGGGGTCAGCGCATGCCCACCCAGGCCCAGCTCGCCGCCGAGTTCGGCGTGGAGCGCCCCGCGGTGCGCCAGGCGCTGCGCATCCTGCAGTCCGAGCAGCTGCTCACCAACGTCTCCAAGGGTGCCCCGGCGACCGTCGCCGCGGGCCCCGGCAGGCCGCCGACCGGCCCCTCGGTGCCCCCGCTGCCCACCACCGTGGGCCTCGCGCCCAGGATCGCCGCCGCCTTCGAGGCCGAGCACGTCGAGATCGACGCCGTCTGCCTGACCTCGGTCTCCCTCACCCTGGCCCTCGGGGAGCCGCTGCGCCGGATCCACTCCGGACGGCTGAAACCGGCCAAGGTCGATCTGCGGGTGCTGCTGCCCGGCCGGAACATCGACCTCGCCTTCCCGGTGCCGGTCGAGGGGCGCGACGGCGGCGGGGGCCCGGTGCACGAGCGGTGGCTGGCGCAGCGCAACGCCCAGGGTCAGGTGCTGCGCCACAATCTGCTCGCGCTGCGCGCCACCCACGGCGTCGACGTGCGCGTCTCCTTCCGCGCGCTGCCGTTCACCCCGCCGGTGAAGCTGTACCTGCTCAACAGGGAGGAGGCGCTGTTCGCCTACTACACGCTGGCGCGCGGCAAGGCGCAGATCGACCAGGAGTACCTGGAGACGTACGACGCGCAGGGCGTCCGGTCCCTGCTGTTCGGCTTCGAGCAGGGGCCCGGCCTGAGGGACACCGCGTTCGTGGAGCAGTCGCACCTGTGGTTCGACGCACTGTGGGAGACGATCAGCTCGGAGCTGGTGCTCACGGGCTGACGTCTCCCACGGGCCGGATGCGGCGGCGGTGGCTCCTCACCGCGGCCCCTCACAGGGCCGGCCTCGCCACCAGCAGCGCGAGCAGGACCGCTCCGGCGGAGCTGACCCCCGGCCGGTTGGCCCTGATGCCTATGGTGAGCAGCAGCAGGCCGAGGATGCCGGCCGCGCCGTACTGCCACTGGACGAGCTGCTCGACGGTGACGACCAGGACGGCGGAGACGAGGGCGAGGACGGGCATGGCGTGTTCCTCCTTCGGGGTGCGGGCCGGGACTGCGGAACCAGGAAGCTGCCAACTTGAAGAAGTTGGTTGCCAACTCTGTAGAGGTTGTCCCCACTTGGCCCCTACTCACAAACAACTTTCAAACAAGTCCCTTCAGATGGATCAAAGTTGTAGCGTTTGGTCGTGGCCCAGGAGAACGTGGCAGTGAACGGCAGCAGCAGAGTCTCGCCGCAGGAGATCGCCGACATCCTGCGGGAACGCATCCGGTCCGGCGAGCTCAGGACGGGCGACCGCCTGCCCACCCAGGCGGAGCTGGCCGAGGAGTTCGGCGTGGAGCGCGGCACCGTTCGCCAGGCCCTGCACACCCTCCGGGAGGACGGCCTGCTCACCAACCAGGGCAAGGGCAGCCCGCCGCGGATCGCCGAACCCGCCTCCGCCCTGGAGGAGCCCCAGCCGACGACGGTGGGGCTGGCACCGCGCCTGACGGCCGCGTTCTCGACGGCCCACGTACGGATCGACGCGGTGTCCCTGACCGCCGAGAGCCTGATGCTGGCGCTGAGCGAACCGGTCCGGCACATCCACGAGGGCCGCACCCGCCCCGAGTCGGTCGACGTCCGCATCCTGCTGCCCTCCCGGCGGATCAACCTGGCCTTCCCCGTCCCGGTCGAGGGCCGCGACGGCAACGACGACCCGGTGCACGAACGGTGGCTGGCCCAGCGCAACGCCCAGGCCCGCGTGCTCCAGCACAACCTCCTCGCGCTGCGCGCCACCCACGGCGTCGACGTGCGCGTCTCCTTCCGGGCCCTGCCCTTCACCCCGCCGGTGAAGCTGTACCTGCTCAACGGGGAGGAGGCACTGATCGGCTACTACATGCTGACCCGGCGCGAGGAGGAGTGGGAGAGCCACACCCTGGAGATGTACGACGCCCTGGGCTCCCAGTCCCTCCTCTTCCCCTTCGTCAAGCGGGACGGGCAGCGGGAGCGGGCGTTCGTGGAGGAATCCCAGAAGTGGTTCGACGCCCTCTGGGAAACCATCACGACGGACCTGACACTCTCCTAGTGACTTCTGAGACGCAGCAGACCGACGCGGTGACGGCCGAGAAGCGGAACGAGACCCGGAACGACGACGAACCGAACGCGCTGCGGCACCTGGTCAAAGGCGCCCGGGTGGTGCTGTGGGACTTCGACGGCCCCGTCTGCCGCCTGTTCGCGGGCCACTCGGCGGAACGGGTGGCGAACGACCTGGCGTCCTGGCTGGAGAGCCGGGGGCTGCACGGCCTGTTCACCGAGACCGAACGCACGTCCCTGGACCCGCAGGTGCTCCTGCACGCCGTCGACCGCCGGCACCCCGGCAGCGACCTGGTCGCAGAACTGGAGGAACGGCTCACCCAGGAGGAACTCCGGGCATCCGGCTCGGCGATGCCCACCCCGTACGCCGATCCGCTGATCCGCACCTGGACCGCGGTGGGCTCCCGGCTGGCCGTCACCACCAACAACTCCCCGCGCGTGGTGCGCGAGTACCTCGCCTCCCGCGGCCTCGGCGCCTGCTTCGCCCCCCACATATACGGCCGCACCCAGGACCTGAGCCTCCTCAAACCCGACCCCCACTGCGTCAACCGGGCCCTGAACGCCATGGGCGCCGCCCCCGCGACCGCCCTGCTGATCGGTGACGCCCCGACGGACTTCCTCGCCGCCCGGGCGGCCGGCGTCCCCTTCCTCGGCTACGCGCGTGACGAGGGCAAGGGCCGGCTCCTGCGCGACGCGGGCGCCACGGCGGTCGTGGACTCGTTGGAACCGGTCCTCCGGGTGCTCCGCCGGTGAGGACCTGCCCGGGGGGCGCGTCCCGGGCCGTGGCGCCGTACGCCCGTGAGCCGGGGCGCCTTCGGAGGGAACGCGTGCGGTGGACGGACGAGTCCGGCGGGAAGCACGGCGGTGGCGGGGGTAACGTACTGCCACTTCTGTGACCCGCGGGAGGGTCCAGCACGCGAGAAACGGGCCCATGTCACCCGACACACCTTCCCTTGCCCGGCGGTACGCGATCGAGGCGTGCGGGAATCCGGGCGCGGTCGAGGGACCGCTCCAGGGCTATCACCACGAGACCTATGTGTTCCCCCTGGGCGACGAGGCGGGGGCGCCCTCGCCGGCACGATGGAAGTGCCGGGAGCCGCGCGCCGGTCTGCTCTGGTTCGACCGGCGGTGTTTCGACTCGGAGGAGCAGCTCCTGACCGCGCTGAGCGGCCGGATCAGCAGCATCCCGGGGGTCACGGAATTCGGCGGCCTGCGCCTGCAGCGGTTCATCGAGGGCCGGACGCTGGGCGAGCTGCGCAGGTCCGGTCTCCCGGTTCCCGGCCCGCTGCTCCGGCAGGTCGTCGGTCTCTTCCGCGAGCTGGCCGGGGTGAGGCCGGAGACGCTCGTCGTCAAGCGGCGCTGTGAGGCCAGGGACCGCCCCCGGGACGGGGACACCAACGGGTTCCTCGACCGGCTCATCTCCTTCGCGGAGGAGAACGTCTACCTGTCGAACCTCGACGCGTTCGCGGCGCTCTTCGGCGAACTCGGCGTGAAAAACCACGTGTTCGAGATCCTCAGGAAGCACGTGTCGGGCCTGTCGGAGCGGCCCTTCTGCCTCCTCCACGCCGATCTCCACCGCGAGAACCTCATCGTCGACCCCGGGCAGCGGCTCTGGACCATCGACTGGGAGCTCGCGATGGTCGGCGACCCGCTCTACGACCTGGCCACCCACCTGTATCTCATGCGGTATCCGGAGTGGCAGGCCCGCAGGCTCACCCGGCACTGGGTGAGCACCGTCGAGGACGTCCGCCCCGGCAGCTCGGAGGGCTGGCGGCGCGATCTGGGGCTGCTGATGGACTTCAAGAAGGCCCAGTCCGTGTTCACCGACGTCATCCGCGCGGCCCTGGCACCGGACCCCGGACAGGGCACCGGCCGGCACCGGCCGGAGGACACGGGAAGGAAGCTGCGCCGCGTCCTGACCGACGCCGCCGTCCCGCTGGGCCTCGTCTCCGTGCCGGCCCCGGACCGTATCGCGGACGCCCTCGTGCGCTGGCGCGCGGAGCACGGGAAGGCCGTGGACGTCCTCCCGGGCTGACCCGGGCACGCCTCGTCACACGGGCCGAGCGGCCAGCCGCCGTCCCGGAGGCCGTGTGCGTAGGCTCGCCGCATGAGCGAGATCGGCCTGCGGGAGCGCAAGAAGCGGCGGATGTACCGGACCGTGTCGGACACCGCCATCCGGCTCTTCCTGGAGCGCGGCTTCGACGCCGTGTCCGTCGCCGAGGTGGCGGCCGCGGCCGAGATCTCCAAGCCGACGCTCTTCCGGTACTTCCCGGCGAAGGAGGACCTCGTCCTGTACCGGATCGCCGATCACGAGGACGAGGCCGCCCGGGTGGCCGCGCAGGGGCCGGAGCCGGTCGAGGCGCTGCGGCGGCACTTCCTGGACGGACTCCGGCGGTGCGATCCGGTCACCGGCCTCAACGACGATCCCGAGGTACTGGCCTTCCACACGCTGCTGTACGGCACCCCGGCGCTGGTCGCGCGGTTGTACGGGTATCTGGAGCGGGCCGAGGAGGCGCTGGCCGGGGCGCTCGGCGGCGGGCTCGACGCGCGGCTGGCGGCGGGGCAGATCATCGCCGTACGGCGGATCCTCGCGCAGGAGAACTGGCGGCGGATCGCGGCGGGGGAGCGGATCGACGACGTACGGGATGACGCGGTGGCGGCGGCCGGGCGGGCGTTCGAGGTGCTGGCGGAGACGCTGCCGCGCTTGAAGGGCCGCATGGAAGATACTCAGTAAAAAATGTTACTCGGTTGCTTTATTCGGTACGCTCGGTGGAATGACACCACCCGAGCCCGCCCTCGACCGGGAACGCGCACACCACGACCGCTGCCGCACCGCCCTCGCCGCCATGGCCGACGGCGCCGACGAGCGGGTCGTCACCGGCGAGGACGTCTCCGCCTCCGGAGCCGACGCCGAGGTCCTCGGTCACCGGCTGCGCAGCCACGCCAAGGAACTGCGGGAACTGCCCCCGGGCCCGCTGTTCTTCGGGCGGCTGGACTTCGCACGGGACGGCACCGGCCACCCGGGGCAGAGCTACCACGTCGGACGGCTGCGGATCACCGAGCACCCCGCCGCACCGCCCCTCGTCGTCGACTGGCGGGCACCCGTCTCCCGCGCCTTCTACCAGGCCACCGCCCGCGACCCGCAGGGCGTCGCCGTACGCCGGCGGTTCGGCTGGGCACCCGGCAGCCGGGGCGACTCCGCCGACCTGACCGGCCTGGAGGACGAACACCTGGAGCGGGGGGAGGAACGGGCCAGCGGCATCGTCGCCCGGGAGATCGAGCGGCCCCGCGTCGGCCCCATGCGGGACATCGCGGCCACCATCCAGCCGGAGCAGGACGACCTCGTCCGCGGGGACCTGGACGTCTCCGTGTGCGTGCAGGGCGCCCCCGGCACCGGCAAGACCGCCGTCGGCCTGCACCGGGCGGCCTACCTGCTCTACACCCACCCCCAGCGCATCCGGCGCGGCGGACTGCTCGTCCTCGGACCCAGCCGCACCTTCCTCTCCTACATCTCCGAGGTCCTGCCCGCCCTCGGCGAGACCGGCGTACGGCAGTCGACCCTCGCCGAGGAGATCGCCCGGCACCCGGTCACCGGCACCGACGACGAACGCGCCGCCGTCGTCAAGCACGACGCCCGGATGGCCGAGGTGCTGCGCCGGGCCCTGTACGCGCGGGTGCGCACCGGCCCGGCCGGCTCCCTCACCGTGCCCGACGGCTCGTACCGCTGGCGGGTCGAGGCGGAGGAACTGACCCGGATCGTGACGGACGTACGGGCCGAGGAACCGCCGTACGGCGTCGGGCGGGAGCGGGTGCGGGCCCGGATCGTGCGGGCCGTGCGGGAGCGGGCCGAACGGCGCGGCGGTCCGCGCTCCGCCGCCTGGGCGCGCCGGATCGAGCGGGCGCGGCCGGTGTCGGCGTACGTCGACGCCGTGTGGCCGCGGGTCCGCGCGGAGGAGGTGGTGGCGGGACTGCTGGGCGACCCCGAGGCGCTGGCCGCCGCGGCCGAGGGTGTACTGGACGACGAGGAGCGGAAGGCGCTGCTGTGGACGAGGCCGCCGCGGTCGTGGAAGTCGGCGCGCTGGTCGGCCGCGGACCTGGTGCTGCTCGACGAGGCCGCCGGGCTGGTCGAGCACCCCGAGGGGTACGGGCACGTCGTGGTCGACGAGGCCCAGGACCTCTCCCCGATGGAGTGCCGGGCCATCGCCCGCCGGGCCGCCTTCGGCTCGCTCACCGTGCTGGGCGACCTCGCCCAGGCGACGACCCCCTGGGCGGCCCGCTCGTGGCCGGCGGTGCTGCGGCACCTGGGGAAACCGGACGCGGCCGTGATCCCGCTGACCACCGGCTTCCGGGTGCCGCGGGCGGTGGTCACGCTCACCAACCGGCTCCTGGAACGGCTGGACGTCGACGTCCCGGCGGCCCGCTCCCTGCGCGGCGACGGCGAGTTGCGCACCCGGCGGGTCGCCGCGCCGGACGAGGTGCCGGACGCGGTCGTGGCCGCCGTACGGGACGCGCTGGAGCGGGAGGGTTCCGTCGGCGTCGTGGCGGCGGACGCGGACGTGCCCCGGCTGCGGCGGGCGCTGGCCGGGGCGGGGGTGGAGGCACCGGGTCCGGAGGTACTGGGCGCACGCGTGACCGTGGTGCCGGCGAGCGCCGTGAAGGGCCTGGAGTACGACCATGTGGTGGCCGTCGAACCCGCGGCGATCGCGGAGGCGGAGGCGCGGGGGCTGCACCGGCTGTACGTGGTGCTGACCCGGGCGGTGTCCCGGCTGGAGGTGGTACGGGCGCGGGAGCTGCCCTTCTGACGCCTCGTCAGCGGCCGGCGATCACCTCGGCGACCCGGGTGAAGCCGTCCCCGCCGTGTCCCCGTGCGATGACCCGGCGGGCCTGGCCCTCGATCACCCGCATCACGCTCGCGTCGATGCCGTGCGCCTCGGAGGCGTGCACGATGTGGGCCATGGTCGACGCGGCCGAGGTGATCGGGTTCAGCTCGCCCGAGTACGTGCCGGCGTCGGTGTCGGCCGCGAACTCGGTGAACAGCGGGGGCAGGATCGCGGCGATCCCCTGGGCGAAGGGGGCGAGTTCCGTCGCGGTGACGCCCTCCGCGCGGGCCACGGCGAGGGCGTGCGTGTAGCCGGCCATCGCCGTCCAGAAGACGTCGAGCAGCGCGACGTCGTACGCCGCCGCCCGGCCGATGTCCTCCCCGAGATGGGTGTGGCTGCCGCCGAGCGCCGCCAGGACGGGCCGGTGCTCCCGGTACAGCTCCTCGGGGCCGCTGTGCAGGAAGACCGCGTCGTCCGTGCCGATGGCCGGCGTCGGGGTCATGATCGCCCCGTCCAGGTAGCGGATGCCGTGCCGGCCGGCCCACTCGGCCGTGTCCCGGGCGCGGCCGGGGGTGTCGGCGCTCAGGTTCACCACCGTACGGCCCTTGAGGGCGACGGTGACGGCGTCCTGGCGCAGTACGGCGTCCGAGGCGTCGTAGTTCACCACGCAGACGACGGTGAGCGGGGAGGCGGCGACCGCCTCCTCGGGCGAGGCTGCCACGGCCGCGCCCCGGCCGGTCAGCCCGGCGTCCCGGCCGGGCGTGCGGTTCCAGACGGTGGTGCGCACCCCCGCGTCCAGGAACGCGCCGGCCAGCGCGCGGCCCATCGGGCCGAGACCGAGGACGGTGACGGAGGGCTGGTCGGTCTGCACGGACATGTTTCAACTCCCGTAGTATTCATGGCAATTACTGAGGAAAGGGGCAGGGTATGGTGCACCGGCGCCACGATCCGGACGTCTGCGGGGTGACCGCCGCGATCGCCGTGATCGAGGGCAAGTGGAAGACCACGCTGCTGTGGCTGCTGGAGTCCGGCCCGCACCGGCCGGCCGCACTGCGCCGGAAGGTGCCGGGCCTCACCGAGAAGGTGCTGACCCAGGCGCTGCGCGAGATGGAGGCGGACGGGCTGGTGCACCGGGAGGTGCACGACGTGCTGCCGCCGAAGACGGTCTACTCCCTGACCGCGTTCGGCCGTGAGCTCGCCGAGGCGCTGGCACCCCTGTCCGACTGGGGGCACCGCCGGCTGGAGGGGCTGGCCGAGGCCCCTGCCTCCTGACCGCCGGCCGTTTCCGCTCCCTTCCTGTCCGGCGCCCCGCGACCAGGTTCGCCGCACGCCGCCGCGCTGCCAAGTACCCACAAAAAAGTGGGTGTGCCCGCCGCCGGGACGCCTCGTGGCGCCGCGTTAGGATCCGGTGTTCCTCACGGCGGGGAGCCGACGGAGGGGAGTCAGGTGAACGAGACCGAGACGGAGGTCAGCACCGCGCCCCGGCCCCTGCTGCTGGCCGACGGCCGGCCGGCCGCGCGGGCCTGGTCGCTGGACCCCGCACTGCGCCATCTCAACCACGGGTCCTTCGGCGCCGTACCGCTGGCCGCCCAGGAGCGGCAGCGGGAGCTGCGGGCGCGGATGGAGAGCGCCCCGGTGGTGTGGTTCTCCGGGCTGCCGGAGCGGCTCGCGGCGGTCCGGGCCGAGCTCGCCGCCTTCCTCGGCGCGGACCCCGGCGACCTCGCCCTGGTGCCGAACGCGAGCGCCGGCGCGAGCGTCGTGTACGCGAACCTGGAGCGCCGGGGCGGCGGGGAGATCGTCGTCACCGACCACGGCTACGGCGCCGTCACGATGGGCGCCGAACGGCTGGCCCGCCGCTGGGGCGGCCGGGTGCGCACCGCCCGGGTGCCGCTGGACGCCGGCGAGGAGCGGGCGTACGAGACGGTGATGGCCGAGGTGGGCGAGGCGACCGGGCTCGTCGTCGTCGACCAGGTCACCTCGGCGACCGCCCGCCGGCTGCCGGTGGAGCGGATCGCCGCGGAGCTGCGGCGGCGCGGGGTCCCGCTGCTCGTGGACGGCGCGCACGCGCCCGGGCTGATCGCCGCCCCGCTCGACGGGTGGGACGGTGACTTCTGGACGGGCAACCTGCACAAATGGAGCTGCGCCCCGCGCGGCACCGCGGCCCTGGTGGCGCGCGGTCCGCTGCGGGACGGGCTGTATCCGCTGATCGACTCGTGGGGCGCCGCCGACCCGTACCCCGGCCGCTTCGACCACCAGGGCACCCTCGACGCCACCGGCCCGCTGGCGGCCCCGGCCGCCCTCGACTTCGTCGGCCGTACCTGGGGCTGGCCCGCCGCCCGCCGGTACATGGACGAGCTGGCCGGTTACGGCGCACGGGTGGTGGGTGCCGCGCTCGCCGAACTGACCGGCGCGGACGCCTCCGTCGACGTGGGCATGCCCGCGCCCGGCATGCGGCTGGTGCGGCTGCCCGACGGGCTCGCCGACAGTCGCCTCGCGGCCGACGCGCTGCGCGACCGGGCCCCCGCGGAGCTGGGTGTCGAGGCGGCGTTCACCAGCTTCGGCGGAGTCGGCTACCTGAGGCTGTCCGCGCACGTCTACAACACGGCCGAGGACTACGAGTACTTCGCCGAGAAGTGCGTCCCCGTGCTCGGCGAGTGGGCCCGCGCGGCACGGTGAGGGGCGCCGGTCACGCCTTGCGGCCGGCCTCCCGGGCCACGCGCTCCAGACGGTCCCGGTAGGCCTCCCACCAGGCCGGGTCGTCCGACGGCAGGCTGGTGCCGGTCGGGCTCTCCCCCACTGAGCCGTCCAGGAGTTCGCGGAGGATGTCGGCGTGGCCGGCGTGCCGGTGGGTGTCGGCGATCACGCGGACCACGGCGTGGTGCAGCGTCAGTCCGTCCCTGTCGTCCGGCCACCACGGCACCCTGCCGGCCGTGTCCAGCGGCAGCGCCTCGAGCGTCGCGTCCGCGTGCGCCCACGCCCGGCGGTACAGGCCGACGATGTCCTCGCGCGACTCCTCGGCGGTGGCCCACATGTCCCCGTTGGTCTCCGCCGCGTCCGCGAGCCAGGGCAGCGGCTCGCCGGACGGCCGGCCGAAGGTGTCGCCCAGGTAGCCCAGTTCCACACCGGCCGCGTGCTTCACCAGGCCCAGGAGGTTGGTGCCGGTCGGCGTCATCGGGCGGCGGACGTCGTACTCGGAGAGGCCCTCGAGCTTCCACAGCAGGGCGTCGCGGGCTTCCTGGAGATAGCGGCGGAGATCGGACACGGCGGTGTCGGCTGCGGTGGTCATGCGGGTCAGTCTGCCGTACGCGGCCCGCCGGACCGGCGGCCTCCGCGTACGGGCGTCCCGTTCCCCCGGCGTACGGCGTGCGCCGGGGTCAGGAGGCGAGGGCGGCCGGTGACGCGGCCTGCCAGGCGAAGCCGTCCGGGTCCGTGAAGGCGCCCGCACCGCCGCCGATCACCAGCCGGTGCGATCCGCTCCCCTCCGGGGAGACGCCGAGGTCCTTGGCGAGGGCACGGCGCCGGTACAGCGCCAGCTTGACGGGACTCGACTCCCCGGCGGCGAACTCGACGTACATACGGCCGAAGCTCTTCGCCACGGTGAGGCCCCGCTCGACGTAGAACCGCTTGCTCGCGGCCACGTCCGCGACGCCGAGCAGCAGCACGATCTCGTCGATCCGCCGGGTCGCGGGGCCGCGGTCCTTCTTCGCCGAGGTCGCGACCTTCCAGAACGTCCCGTCCGGGTCCTGGACGACGCCACCGTACCCCCAGAGCGACTTCGCGGCCGGCTTCAGCGGTACGGCACCGGCCTCCACAGCGGTGCCGATGAGGCTGTCGACGTCACCCGGCTGGGACACCGTGAGCCCCAGGGTGAACCCACGGAACCCGCTCGTGGCCTCCTGCGAGGCGCGCAGCCCTATCCGCGAGTCCAGCCCGAAGGCGACGGACTGGAACCGGCGTGCGGCCGCGGTGTCGGCCACGTCGAGCGTCACACTGTCGATGAATGTCATGCCCTCCACGCTAGGAGTCCTCCGCCTCCGGAGGCTTCTCGATTCCTGACCGGTCTTCCCCGGTCCCGGCCCCGGTCCCGGCCCCGGCTCCGGTTCCGGTCCCGACTCCGGCTCCGGCGCGGCCGTCCGGCCGGCGGCGCCGGGGCGGTGACGCCACCGGGCCGGTGCGGACAGGTGCAGATCCAGGCCCATCGCGTAGCCGACGATGCTGTCCTCGTGACCGTGCTGAAAGCGTTTGATCACGCGCTGGACGGGCCAGACGACGGAGCCGTCGGGGAGGCGGAGCCTGAGGTCCACCTCGCTGTGCGGATCGTCGTCGTCGGCTTCCCAGGCCCCGCCGGTGCTGCGCCGGACCGTTTCCCCGAGGTAGGCGCCGAGGGCGAACAGGCGTGGCCCCAGGTCCGTCGCGAGGAGGCCGTCGGGCACCGCGATCCCGTGGTCGCTGTGCTCGGCCATGAAGCGCTCGACGTCCCGCAGGCTCGTGGGCGTGAAGTCCGCCCGGTACCCGGAGCCGTTGAGCGCGCGGGCGATCCAGGCGGCGCTGGTGCGGACGTCGTCCAGGAGGGTTCGTGCGTCGGCGGCGGTCGCAGTCATGTCCGGGATCCTCGCCGATGCCACTGACAACGGGCGGTTCAGCCCTTGACGGCCTCCGCGATCCGCAGGGCCGCCTCGGCGGGCGTGAGGTGCGTGGTGTCGACGACCTCGGCCTCGCGGTGCAGCCAGGTGCGGGCCGCCTCGGCGTAGGGCTCCAGGTGGCTGAGCCGGAAGGGGGAGTCCGGGCCGAGGACCGTGTCCCCCGCGATGCGCCCGCGGAGGGTCTCCTGATCGGCGTGGAGGACGAAGTGCCGTACCGGGACGGCATGGCGCGCGAGGCCCGCGCTGATCTCGCGCCAGTACTCCTCGACCAGGACGGTCATGGGCATCACCAGGGTGCCGCCGGTGTAGTCGAGGACGCGGCGGGCGGTCTCGACCACGAGCGGCCGCCACGGCGGCCAGTGCTGGAAGTTGTCCGTGTCGGGCAGCCCCGGCGTGATGTCCATGAGCGTCTCGCCGACCTTCTCGGCGTCGAACACCCGCGAGTCCGGGAGCAGCCGCTGCACGAGCGGGGCGGTCGTCGTCTTGCCCGCGCCGTGGGTGCCGTTGATCCACACGATCATGGGCCCCCACGTTAACGCCCCGTCCGGTACGGCTCCGGTGTTTCCCGGGATTCGTCCGTGCCGTGGCGCACTCTTGCAAGCAGGTGCTTGCAATAGTTAGCTAGGTGGGGCACGGTGGGGGTATGGCATCGCTCAACGTCGGCAATCTCGGTGAGTACCTGCGCGAGCAGCGGCGCAGCGCGCAGTTGTCGCTGCGGCAGCTCGCCGATGCCGCCGGGGTGTCCAATCCGTATCTCAGCCAGATCGAGCGCGGGCTGCGCAAGCCGAGCGCGGAGGTGCTGCAGCAGGTCGCCAAGGCGCTGCGGATCTCCGCCGAGACGCTGTACGTCCGGGCCGGCATCCTCGACGCCGAGCGGGACCGGTCCGAGGTCGAGACGCGGGCCGCCGTCCTCGCCGATCCCCTGCTGACCGGGCGTCAGAAGCAGGTGCTGCTCCAGATCTATGAGTCGTTCCGCAAGGAGAACGGGTTCGGGAGCGCCGAGGACGGTGAGGCGGCGCCCGGGGAATCCGAGGCCGTCGACGTCCCCGCGGGCGACACGGCCGGCGACAGCGACAGCGACAGCGACAGCGGTCCGCGGCGGACGGCCGGCTGAGCCGGACCAGGGCACCGGCCGCCCACCGCGGACCACATGAAACCCTCAGCCGAAAAAGAATCCGGGAGGACCATCACCATGGCCATCACCGACGACCTGCGCAAGACCTTCAGCGACCCGACCCCGCTCTACTTCGCCGCCGGCACCGCCGACCTCGCGCTGCAGCAGGCCAAGAAGGTGCCGGCCCTGGTGGAGCAGCTGCGCGCCGAGGCCCCGGCCCGTATCGAGGCCGTGCGCAACACCGACCCCAAGGCCGTCCAGGAGCGGGCGACCGTCCGGGTCCGGGAGACGCAGGAGAACCTCCAGAGCAAGGTCGGCGAGCTCTTCGGCTCGTTCGACACCGACCTGAAGAAGCTCGGTGAGAACGCCCAGGACCTCGCGCTGCGCGGGGTCGGCATCGCCGCCGAGTACGCCGTCAAGGCCCGGGAGGCCTACGAGAGGGTCGCCGAGCACGGCGAGCAGGCCGTGAGGACCTGGCGCGGCGAGGCCGCCGAGGGCATCGAGGACATCGCCGTCGCCGTCGAGCCGTCGGCGGCCGAGCCGAAGACCGCGTCCGGGCCTGAGCCGGCCGAGCCGGTCGAGGTCACGGACGACACGCCCGCCGCCGAGTCCGCCGCGGTGAAGAAGCCCGCCGCCGCCAAGAAGGCCCCGGCGCGCAGGACCACGGCGAAGAAGACGACTCCGCCCGCGAAGTAGACGGGACGGAACCGGACGGGCCGGGCACTCTCGCGGTGCCCGGCCCGTTGTCCGGATAGCCGGCCGGTGGTTGCGGGTACGGTGACGGCGTAGAGGACGAGCCGAGTCTGGTGGTGGACGTTGTGCTGATGCAGGGCTTCGCGGGGTTCATGTGGCTGCTGAGCATGGCCCTGATCGTGTTCAGCGGCTTCGCGCTGATCGACGCCGCCACGCGCCGTGAGGACGCCTACCGCGCGGCCGACAAGAAGACCAAGCCGTTCTGGCTGATCGTCCTCGCCCTCGCCTTCGTGGTGAACCTGATCTTCAACATCCTGTCGTTCCTGCCGGTCATCGGACTGATCGCGACCATCGTGTACATGGTCGACGTCCGCCCCGCCCTCCGCGGCCTCTCCGGCGGCGGGCGCTCCCGCAGGGGCTCCAGCAGCGACGGCCCCTACGGGCCGTACAACGGCGGCCGCTGATCCGGAGAACGGAGAAGGGCCGCCCCGTGCCCTGAGAGGGCGCGGGACCGTAGCGACGCGCGGCCACCGGTACACGGGTGTGGCCCGCTACAACCCGCGGTCATCGGCGCACGGGTGCGGTCGGCCACGATGCGCAGCCACCAGCGCACGGGCGTGACCGGCCGCGGCGGGCCGGTGTCCGCCCCGCGGCACACCCCGGACGGCGGTCCTCCGCTCACCCCGTCCGGTCCAGCAGCAGCACCGCCACGTCGTCCGTCAGCTCGCCCCCGTTGAGGTCCCGGACCTCGTTGACGGCGGTCCGCAGCAGCTCCTCCCCGCTCAGCCCCTCGGAGAGCTGGCGGCGGATCATCTCCACCATGCCGTCCTGGCCGAGCCGCTCCCCGGTGTCGCCGACCTTGCCCTCGATCAGACCGTCGGTGTAGAGCATCAGGCTCCACTCGGCGCCCAGCTCCACCTGCATCCGCGGCCAGCGGGCGCCCGGCAGCAGCCCGAGCGCCGGGCCGTTGTTGTCGTACGGCAGCAGCCGCGCGGGGCGGCCGGGGCGGGCGAGCAGCGGTGACGGGTGGCCGGCCAGGCACAGGCCCGCCCGGCGGCCGTCCGGCGCGATGTCCACCGTGCACAGGGTCGCGAAGATCTCGTCGTCCGGCCGCTCGTGCTCCAGCACCTCCTGCAGCGTGCCCAGCAGCTGGTCCCCGCACAGTCCCGCCAGGGTCAGCGCGCGCCAGGCGATGCGCAGCTCCACACCGAGCGCGGCCTCGTCCGGGCCGTGCCCGCAGACGTCGCCGATCATGGCGTGCACGGTGCCGTCCGGGGTGCGGACGACGTCGTAGAAGTCCCCGCCGAGCAGGGCGCGGGAGCGGCCGGGGCGGTAGCGGGCGGCGAACCGCAGCGGGGAGCCGTCCAGCAGCGGGGTGGGCAGCAGGCCGCGTTCCAGCCGGCGGTTCTCCTGGGCGCGTACGCGGCCCTCGGCCAGCCGCCGCTCGGCGGAGTCGGACCGCTTGCGCTCCACCGCGTACCGGATCGCCCGGCTCAGCAGCCGGCCGTCCAGCTCGTCGCGGACGAGGTAGTCCTGGGCGCCCACCCGTACGGCCTCGGCGCCGCGCTCGGTGTCGTCGGCGCCGGTGAGCGCGAGGACGGCGTGCCGGGGCGCGAGCTCCAGGACGTGCTTGAGCACGGCGAGCTCGTCGGCGTCGTCCGCCCGGCCGGGCGCGGGCAGCGCGAGGTCCAGCAGGATGCAGTGGACGTCGTCGGTCAGCAGCCGCTCGGCCTCGGTGAGGTTGCGGGCGGTGCGGACCCGGACCGGCTTGCCGGACTGGTCGAGCAGTCCCGGCACGATCGGCGACCCGCCGGGGTCGTCCTCGATCAGCAGCAGGGTGAGGTGGGTGGGGGCGGCCGTCTCGGCCCGGTCCGGCACGGTGCCGGACCGGGCCGCGGTGTGCTCGGACGGGGCCGCCGCGCGCGGGGCCGTCACCCTGGTCTCCGGGGAGTCCTGGGCGGAGCCGCCGTTCGGTGCGGCGGTCGGCGCCTGACCGCCTTCCGCGGCCGGGATCGCTTCCTGCCGCGGTACGGGTGCGGGCATTGTTGCGGGTTCCTTCCCTCCCCCCCGAGGGCACGGTGGGGGCTTCGGCCGTAGGCCTGTGTCCTGCTCCCACCTCCGGGTGCGAGCGGGGGATGCCCCCTTCGAACGGGGACCATAGCGGCTGACGGCGCCGCAGCGGAATGGTGTGGACCACGCCGCTCCGCCCTCGGCCCCCGTCATATGCCGCGTTTGCTACCGCACTTGGACAGCCCGGAGCCGTCACGGGGATGACGAACGTCACGTCCGCGGGGCGGTTGGCGGGAAGACCGACGTGTACTGGGTCACGTGGCCCATGTCACCGGGGTGTTGAGCGGCCGGCCGGGAGGGCGCGAACCGCTCAGTTCGCGTCCGCGTCCGGCCGTACCACCCCGAGGATCGGCATCGACCCGGCTCCCGCGAGCGTCACCGTCCGCCCCGGGCGCGGGGCGTGCACGATCTTGCCGTCCCCGACGTACATCCCCACGTGGCTGGCGTCGCCGAAGTAGATGACGAGGTCACCGGGGCGCATGTCCTCGACGTCGACGCGCTCGAGCTGCTCCCACTGTGCCTGCGAGGTGCGCGGCATGGCCCGCCCGGCCGAGATCCAGGCCTGTGAGGTCAGTCCGGAGCAGTCGTACGTGTTCGGCCCCTCGGCGCCCCACTGGTAGGGCTTGCCGATCTGCGCGGTGGCGTACGCGACGGCCTTCGCGCCCTGCTCCGTCGCCTTGCCCTTGATCTCGTCGAGGATGCCGGAGCTCAGCCAGGAGGCCTGCGCCTCGGCGGCGGCCCGCTTCTCCAGCAGGGCCAGGCGCTCCTTCTCCACCTGCTCCAGCTCGGACTCGACCTTCTCGGCCGCCTCGATCCGTTCCTCGATCTTCTTCTGCGCCTCGGCCTTGGTCTTGCGGCCCGCCTCCAGCTTCGTCATCTGCGCTTCGGCGTCCTGCGCGTACTGCTCCAGGTCCTGCTGGGTGCGGGTCATCTCCCCGAGCAGGCCCTCGGTCGCGTGCTCGCCCTGGCGCACCCGGCCCGCGCCGTCGAGGAACTCCTGCGGGTCGTCGCTCAGCATCAGGTGGGCCTCGGGCGGAAGTCCGCCGCCGCGGTACTGGGCGGCGGCGGCGGCGCCCGCGCGGGTCCTCAGCTCGGCCAGTCTCTCCCGGCCCTCGACGATCTTCTTCGCCAGCTGGACGATCTGGGCGGACTGCTGCCGCGCCTTCTCCTCGGCGGCGTTGTACTCCTCGGTGGCGACGGCCGCCTCGCGGTAGAGCTTGTCGAGCTTCTCGCGTACGGCCTCGAGTTCCTTGTCCTGGTCGGGGACCACGGTGACGCTCGCGGTCGTGCCCGGGGACGGCGGAGGAGCGGGAGCCGCGAACGCCGTACCGGGCAGGGCCAGTACGGTGACCGCGCAGACCACGGTCACAGCCGCCGTGAGCAACCCGCGCTTGGCCGTCTCCATGACGCGCACCCCCGTTGATTAACCGTCAGTAACATATGTCCGCCCGGTGGATGCTGTCATGCCGACGCGCGAAACGACAGAGGGAGTCCCTCCCCTCTCCCCTCCCCGGCGTCCCCGGCACCTCCGGCGCGGTGATCGTCCCGCCCGTGTGACGAACGGCTCACGCGGATCGTTCCCGCTCCGCGGGCGGCGCGGAGTCACCCCCGTGGCGCCAGCGCCTCCCACCGCACCGTCACTTCCCCCTGCCGCCACCGCGCCGGCCCGTCCGCCACCGGCCAGTCGGCCGTGAGGTCCCGCACCGCCCGGATCCAGCGCTGCCGCGCGCCGTACGAGGCGTAGGGCGCGGCGGCGGCCCAGGCGCGGTCGAAGTCGCGCAGGAAGGCGTGCACCGGTTCGCCCGGCACATTGCGGTGGATGAGCGCCTTCGGCAGGCGTTCCGCCAGGTCGGAGGGGCGTTCCAGGGAGCCGAGGCGGGTCGCGAAGGTGACCGTGCGCGGCCCTTCGGGGCCCAGGGCGACCCAGACGTGCCGACGCCCGATCTCGTCGCAGGTCCCCTCGACCAGCAGCCCGCCGCGCGAGCCGGTGGCCGGGTCGGCGGGGGCGAGCCGCGCGCACAGCCGCCGCCACACGGCGGCGACCTCGGCCTCGTCGTACTGGCGCAGCACGTTCGCCGCGCGGACCAGCACCGGCCGCCCGGGGACCGGGACCTCGAAGCCGCCGCGGAGGAAGGCCAGCCCCTCGCGCTCGTACGGCCGTGCCGCCGCGACCCGGGCCGGTTCGATCTCGATGCCCGTCACGCGCGCGCGGGGCGCCGCGGTGCGCAGCCGGTGCAGCAGTTCGACCGCCGTCCAGGGGGCCGCGCCGTAGCCGAGGTCGACGGCGACGGGATCGGCCGCGCGGCGCAGTTCCGCGCCGTGCGTGGCCGCGATCCAGCGGTCCATGCGGCGCAGGCGGTTGGGGTTGGTGGTCCCGCGCGTCACCGTTCCGACGATGGGGGTCCCCCCGCTCGAGCGCAGCCGAGAGTGGGGGAGGGAAGAGGCGCGGGCTGTCATACGGACGAGTATGCGGGTACCCGGAGACGGCACCGGTGGAGGTGACGCGGTCTGCTCTCGAACGGTTGAGCGACTTTCGGTAAAAAGTCGGCAAAACGCTGAACCGGGGACGTCGTCCGGAAATGAGGACGCGGTTTTCGGACGTTGACCTCGCCGAGGGGCCCCACACCCTCCGCCAGCCATGCCCGCAGCGAGGAGGAACGCCACGTGAGCCAGTACATCGCGAGGCTCGGACGGCGTTCCCCCGCCGCACCGCCGCGGCTGCGGCTGCACCGCAGGCCCCGCCGCGTGGCGATGCTCTCCGTGCACACCTCCCCGCTCCACCAGCCGGGCACCGGCGACGCGGGCGGCATGAACGTCTACATCGTGGAGCTCGCGCAGCGCCTCGCCGCGATCAACATCGAGGTCGAGATCTTCACCCGCGCGACCGCAGCCGCCCTCCCGCCCACCGTCGAACTCGCCCCCGGCGTCCTCGTCCGGCACGTCGACGCGGGCCCCTACGAGGGCCTCGCCAAGGAAGAGCTCCCGGCCCAGCTCTGCGCCTTCACCCACGGCGTGATGCAGGCCTGGGCCCACCACCGCCCCGGCCACTACGACCTGGTCCACTCCCACTACTGGCTCTCCGGTCACGTCGGCTGGCTCGCCGCCCAGCGCTGGGGCGTCCCCCTCGTCCACGCCATGCACACCATGGCCAAGGTCAAGAACGCCAGCCTGGCCGACGGCGACACCCCCGAGCCCGCCGCCCGCGTCATCGGCGAGACCCAGATCGTCGCCGCCGCCGACCGGCTCGTCGCCAACACCGCCGAGGAGGCCGGCGAACTCGTACGGCACTACGCCGCCGACCCCGGCAAGGTCGCCGTCGTCCACCCCGGCGTCAACCTCTCCCGCTTCCGCCCGGCCGACGGCCGCGCCGCCGCGCGGGCCCGCCTCGGTCTCCCCCGGGACGCCCTCATCCCCCTCTTCGCGGGCCGCATCCAGCCCCTCAAGGCCCCCGACGTACTCCTGCGCGCGGTGGCCGCCCTCCTCGGCGACCGCCCCGAGCTGCGCTCCCGCCTCTGCGTCCCCGTCGTCGGCGGCCCCAGCGGCAGCGGCCTCGCCAAGCCGGAGGGACTCCAGAAGCTCGCCGCGCGGCTCGGCATCGCCGACGTCGTCCGCTTCCACCCGCCCGTCGGACAGGAACAGCTCGCGGACTGGTTCCGCGCGGCGTCCGTGCTCGTCATGCCCTCCTACAGCGAGTCCTTCGGACTGGTCGCCATAGAGGCGCAGGCCGCCGGCACCCCGGTGCTCGCGGCGGCGGTCGGCGGCCTCCCGGTGGCCGTACGGGACGGGCACACCGGCTTCCTCGTCCAGGGCCACGACCCCGACGCCTACGCGCGCGTGCTGCGCGACTTCGCCGACCACCCGCACCTCGCCGACCGCATGGGCGAGGCCGCCGCCCGGCACGCCCGGTCCTTCGGCTGGGACGCCTCCGCCGCGGCCACCGCCGACGTCTACACGGCCGCGACCCAGGCCCACCGCCGTCGCGTACGCTCGCACCATGGCTGACAAGGCGACGGAGGCGGCGCGGGTCATCGAGGACGTCCTGAAGGACGCCGAGCTGGAGTGGGAGAACCCCGCGCCCGGCAGCTACGTGGTGAAACTCCCCGGCACCCGCAAGCTCTCCACCACCGTGTCCCTGATCGCCGGCCGGCACACGCTCTCCCTGAACGCCTTCGTCATCCGCCACCCCGACGAGAACGAGGCCGGCGTCCACCGCTGGCTCCTGGAACGCAACCTCAAGCTCTTCGGCGTGAGTTACGCCGTCGACCCGCTCGGCGACATCTACGTCACCGGCCGCCTGCCCCTGGCCGCCGTCACCGCCGACGAACTCGACCGCCTCCTCGGCCAGGTCCTGGAAGCCGCCGACGGCAGCTTCAACACCCTCCTGGAACTCGGCTTCGCCTCGGCGATCCGCAAGGAGTACGACTGGCGCGTGTCACGCGGCGAGTCCACCCGCAACCTGGACGCGTTCACCCACCTGCTGGAGCGCCCGTCGCCCGGTAACGCCCCGGCGTGACCCCCACCAGCCTGCGGAAGTGCCGGGTGAGATGTGCCTGGTCGTAGAACCCGGTGGCGACGGCGACCTCGCCCGGTGACCGCCCCTCCAGGAGCAGCCGCCGGGCACGGCCGACCCGCCGGGACATCAGGTACTGGTGCGGCGCGATGCCGTACGCCCCGCTGAACGCCCGTACCAGATGCGCGGGATGGGCGGACAGCGTCCCGCCGGCCTCCGCCAGGCTCACGCCGTCCACGACCCGCTCGTCGAGCAGCTCCCGCAGCCGCCGCGCGAGCACGGGATCCCGCCGGGGCGCGCCGAGCACCTCCCGGGACCGCAGATGCTCCCGCAGCCGCTCCCCGACCAGCGTCAGCCTGCTCTCGGCCTCCAGCTCGTCCCCGGGCCGCACCAGCGCGGAGTGCACCTGCCCCACGCGCCGCCGCAGCAGCGGATCACGCAGATCGGGCCGGTCGACGGCGGCCCCGACGAGACCCTCGGGGAGATGACCGGTGTCCAGGTAGAGCACCCGTTTCCGGAAGCCGCCGGGGGTCGCCGGGGCCCCGTTGTGGGGAACATGCGGCGGCAGCAGGGACACGGTGTCGTGCGGGGTGCCGTGCTCGTGCCGGTCGAGGTCGTACCGTACGGCCCCGTCGTCGACGATGAGCAGCGTCCACGCGTCGTGGACGTGCATCGGGTAGGCGTACTCGGTGAAACGGGCGTGGAACACCTCGACGACACCCGGGACCCGGGGCCGCCAGGCCGACACGCTCGCCCGGGAGGACATGCAAACAACGTACAAGACGCGGGCCGGCCCCGATCGGCAGTCTCAGGGCATGAGCACTCGCTTCGACACGAAGATCGCCGTACTGCTGCGCGAGGACTTGGAGCCCTGGCAGCGCCTCAACGTCACCGCCTTCCTGGTCAGCGGCCTGGGCACCCGGCTCCCCGAGCTGATCGGCGCCCCCTACGAGGACGCGGACGGCGTACCGTACCTGCCGATGCTCCGCCAGCCGGTCCTGGTCTTCCAGGGCACGAAGGAAGTGCTGAAGGCGGCCCACACCCGCGCCCTGACCCGCGCCCTGCCCCGCGCGGTCTTCACCTCCGACCTGTTCGCCACGGGCCACGACGAGGCCAACCGTGCGGCGGTCCGCGCCGTGGGCACGGCGGACCTGGACCTGGTGGGCCTGTCGCTCCACGGCCCGAGGAACGCGGTGGACAAGGTCCTCAAGGGCGCGCGGATGCACCCGTGAGACGCGCCGGCCGCATGAGTGGTGCGCCCACGCTCCACTGCCTCGGCGGCGGCGCGCACAGCCCGTGTACCCGTAGGGACCGGGCCGCGACCTGGACCTGACCGTCGCGCCGTGAGTGCCTCAGTCCGGCAGCGGCCCGGAGGTCTCGCGGCCCGGCTGCCTGCCCTCCGGCGGGTAGTCGCAGTCGATGCCGGTCACCTCACGGTCGTCGTCCTCGGAGTCGATCACCGCCACGCCCGTGCAGGCCCGGCCGTGTTCGTCGGTCCATGTGACGATCTCCGTCCGGTCGGGCTCGGCGCAGCCCGCGAGCAGCAGCGCGCACAGCAGCGCCGACGCCGTGAGTACGGTGGTCCCGTGCGGTCTTCTCATGACATCCCCTCGTGACGACCGGCCCGCGACGCGAGCGCGTCCGGTCGGGTGGATACCCGGCGGAGGTGAACCGTCCGCCGACCGCGGGAGACGAAGCCGTCACGACAAGGCGGCCAGCCACTCGGTCAGGAGCCGGTTGACGTCGTCGGGGCGCTCCTGCTGGATCCAGTGGCCGCAGCCGTCGAGCACGTGCGAGGAGACCAGGCCCGGCAGCGTCACCGGGAACGCCTCGATCGCGTCGGCCAGCCACGTCGTGGAGGCGTCCAGGCCACCGCCGGCGAACAGCGACGGCTGGGTGATCGGCGCGCCGTCGTAGGCGGCCAGGTCCTCCCAGTCGCGGTCCATGTTCCGGTAGCGGTTGAGCGCGCCGGTCATCCCCGTCCGCTCGAACTCCCCGGCGTAGACGTCGAGGTCCCGCTCGCTCAGCCAGCCGGGCAGCCGGCCCGCGGGGAACCGGTCGCGCAGCGTCCCGCCCTGGCCGACGAAGTGCGGATCGGGAGCGCCGGGCGCGGGCATGGTGTCGGCGGACAGCGCCGCGTAGAAACCCGCGAGCCAGCCCCGTACATCGGGCTCGATCTCCGCCTCGGCGCGGCCCGGCTCCTGGAAGTACGAGACGTAGAACTCCTCGTCGCCCCCCATCCCGGCGAAGACGTCACGAGGCCGGGGCCCGCCGCGCGGGGTGTAGGGCACGCTCAGCAGCCCCACCGCGCGGAACACCCCCGGCGCGAGCAGCGCGGAGTTCGCGGCGATGGTCGCGCCCCAGTCGTGCCCCACGACCACCGCCGACTCCTCGCCCAGGGCGCGCACCACCGCGACGTTGTCCTCCACCAGGGCCGTCATCCGGTACGCCTCGATCTCGGCCGGCCTGGAGGAGCGCCCGTACCCGCGCACGTCGACGGCGACCGCGCGGTACCCCGCCGCCGCGAGCGCCGGCAACTGGTGCCGCCAGGAGTACCAGGACTCCGGGAACCCGTGCACGAGCAGCACCAGCGGCCCGCTTCCCTGCTCCACGAGATGGATCCGCCCTCCCGGCGAGGGAACCAGCCGGTGCGTGATCTCCGTGGCTTTCCTGCTCATACGTCCTCCTCCGGGATCGGCGGTCTGCCGTGCCTCGATCATGCGGAAGACCGCCCCGAAGACCCGAGCGCGTTTGCCGACCCGGCAAACCCACCGCCCGCGACCCGTCCCGTCCCTCCGCCGCGGTCCGTGGGGCTGTGGCGAGGGCGGGGCCCCGGGTACGCCTCCTCCCCGGACGGCCGCCCGTCGCCGTCGGCCGTCCGGCCGCGGCGGATCCGGTCAGAACCCGTGGCGTCCCGGTGCGGTCCGGTGAACCGCTCACAACGATGTCTTTGATAAAGCCATGACACCCGCTCCCCGTCCGGCGTCCTATTCTGAGCCGCGAGCCGCGAGGGCCGGGCAGGCGATCGAGGGACGGGGCGAGCGATGGCGTTTCGGGGGGGCGGATCCCGAGGACCTGGAGCAGTTGGCGAAGTTCCTGGACGGCCGAGGTGGTGTCGAGGACCGCCTCGACGAGGCCTTCACCCGTGCTGCCCGTCTGGGGGTGAGCGGGCAGCTGGCGCCCCTGGGACCGATGCGGTCCTGGACCCGTGACGAGGCCAGGGACCTGCGCAGACGCGCGACCCTGCTCCGTCTGGAGAACGGCGACCCGACGGCCGGGCTGCTGTGGGCCGGATTCACGGCGAAGGACCTGGAGAAGTATCAGGGTGAGGGGATCACGCCGGAGACGTTCCTGCTGGTCAACTCGGTGGCGGCGAGCGACGACCCGAACGCCGAGAGCCTGAGACGGCGGCCGGGGGAGAAACTCGGCGACTACGTCGCACGGCTGGAGGCGCACGCCCTCTCGACGATCCCGGGTCTGGAACCGCACGAAGAGACCCTCACCGAAATGATCAAGTTCGGCAGCGACGCGTTCAACGTGGCGGCCGCGGCCCAAGTCTCGGTGATGAGCGGCTTCTCGGGCACCAAGGTTCTGCTGGGCAACGCGGTGAAGACCGGGAAGCTCGGGCCGATGAAGGACGCCCTGGCCGCACGCTGGACGGCGGCGGGCAGCAACCCCGTCCTCCGCTGGGCGGGCAGCAGGCTCGGCAGCTACAACCCGCCGATCCGCTCGCTGTCGGCGCCCGGAAGCTGGCTTCCCGGCCAGCTCGGCAACATGGCGTCGAGGAGCCGGACGTACCAAAGGGTCGCGCACGTGCCCTTCAGCTCCGGTTTCCTGGGCGACCGCTGGGGCGGTGGATTCGACGCGCTGCGGCAACGCGGCTTCATGAACGCCAAGCTGCTGGGCTTCACCCCCAACCAGGCCATCAACTTCTTCGCCGGGTCGGACGACATGGCCCGTATGTACGGCGGGCTGACCCACTCCGGTCAGGCGGTCACCCGTGCGGGACAGGCCAGCCTGATCACGGTCGGCAGGGCCGGCGGGTTCAGCGCGGCGGCGAAGACCGCCGGGCTGTGGCGCGGGGCGGGCATCGTCGGCTCGGCGGGCGCGACGGCGTTCTCGGTGGCCAACATTGCCACCATGGACCACGCCAAGGAGTGGGAGAAGAGCAAGGCCGGCTATCTGGCCAACTACGCCGAGGTCGGCTTCAACGCCTCCCTGACCGCGGCGATGGTGGCCCCCACCCCGCTCACGATCGGCCTGGCCGTGGGCACCGGCCTCGTCTACGGGGGACTGAAGGTCGTAGAACACTGGGACGACATCACGGAAGGCGCCGGGAAAGCCGCCGAGTGGGTGGGCGACAAGGCGGGTGACCTCGGCGACGGGATCGCCGACGGCGCCAAGAAGCTGGGCAGCGCGCTCAACCCGTCCGACTGATCAGACGCGAGAGATGAGAGCCTTCGTCGCCATGGGAACGAGTAGTGAATCCTTCGAGTTCGAGCTGCTGCCGTACAGGACCGAGGCGACGAAGCGGGAGCGGCCCAAAGCAGGGGTCGAGGGCGACGTGGGACCCTTCGGCCCGGTCGTCGTGGAGCGCTGCCCGCTTCACCAGCCACTCGAGAAGGGAATGGACACCGCTCGGTTGAGTGGTCCCGCCTTCCCGGAGACGGTTCTCCGGGGGAAGCGCCGGTCGGGGCGGCCGTCGCTGTTCAAGGCCGAGCTCACCCTCGACGGCCGGCACGCGGAGCTGCGGTTCAACGCCAAGGCCCTGAAGCGTGAGGACCGGGTGCTGCGCATCGCCTACGACGGCCGGGAGTACGCGTACTCCTCGGAGGGCCTGGGGAAGGCGAAGGTCCTGCGGAGAGAGGGGGTCCGGGTCTCGATCGGACTCGGCCGGCAGATCCCGCCCGCCGGCATCGCCGGCGCGGGTACGGCGACCGGCCCGGTGGACGCCGTGGACCTCGCCCTCGCCATCGTGCTGGAAGAGGTGGACACCGACGTCCTCACCCTGACCGGTGCCGCACTGTCCTCCCCCTTCGCCCTGATGCAGCACTTCTCGGACCGGGCGGAGTAGCGGGCCGCCCCGCTCAGGGCCGCGGCCCCAACTCCTCCTTCTCCGGCAGCAGGCCGGTCAACCGGCGCCAGATCTCCCCGGCGTCCGAACGCACCAGCTCCAGAGGGCTCTCCGGCGTGACCTGACCGGGCAGGATCGGCTCCTTCGGCTGCTCACGGATCCAGTACCCCCGCGGGCCGCAGTCCCAGACGGCGAGACTGCGCAGCATCGGGGCGTGGGCACCGTCGTGCTCCCCGTCCCAGGCGACGGTGACACGCCAGTACGAGTTCAGGGCGAGGACCAGCTCGGTCAGCGGGCCCGCCATCTCCCCGGAGGTCCCGGCGTCGGTGACGGCCTTGTGCACGGCGTCCCGGTCCTCCTCGGCCTCCCCGGACGGAGCCGTGATCACGGCGAAGGCGCCGTCCAGAGCCCTCATGGTCGATACGACCCGGGTGGCGGCCGGCTGCGCGTCGGCACCACGACGCAGGTGAACCATGCGGGCGAGCTCGAAGACGAGGGTGCTCGGCTCGACCGGGATGTACTCCGACTCCTCCTCGCCCGGCCACCCTTCGTGGGCGATCACCGAGTTCGGCCCGACGACGACACCGTGGTGCACGGGACCGGCCTCTCCGGTGATCTCGACACTGATGGTGAGCACGGGAGCTCCGAGCGCTTCCGTCAACTCCCGCAGGAGAGGCGAGAGCTGTCCTTCCTCGCCGACCAGCCCGAGCACCTGGAGCTCCCCGAGCGAGGGGAAGAGTTCCGCGCTCGGCGTCTTTCCTTCCGCAAGGCGGACGAGCACCCGCACATGACGGTCGGCCAGCCGCAGCCGTGAACGGGAACTGTCGTAACTGGGCATGAACACGTCCTCCGCAGACGGGCTGGCACGAGGCTAACCCGGCGGAGGAGAGACGGAGGGCCTGCCAAGCGACCCGGACAACGACGAGTGGGTCGCACGGGCCGAGCCGTTTCGGTGGAACGGCCGTCTCCTTCGAGTCGGCTGGCGCCTGGCTCGGGCGAGACGGCCCAGCCCCACGAGCAGGCCCCTTGTCCGCGGTGAAGTCGCAGGCAGGGTGCCTACTGGCGTGAGTGCTCACTTCTCTTCAGGAGGGGACGCGGTGCGTCCTCGTGCCCAGGGAGCGGGTGGCCTTGACGCAGGGGTCGGCTAGCTTGGGGGAATGACCGCCGTGGATCCGCTTGTGCCAGCCCTCGCAGGGGTGGTTGTCGACGCCGTCTGGTTCCTCGAGAGCTGCGATGACGACGAAGTCGATCCCGACTCCGCGGTGAAGATGATGGAAAGCGTGGGCGGGGAACTGCTGCGACTGCCTCCGGACCAGCGCGACCGTCTCTTGCAGGTGCTCGCCGGCTTGGCCGAAGCGGAACAGGACCCCGCACGAAGAGAGTTCCTGGAGGCGTTCCCCTTCGCCTGCGGCCTGGTCGAGGAACAGGAAGACTGAGCCCGACACCGGCTGAGAGAGCACTGCTCCAGGAGTTCGATCCGAGCCCACTTCGGATGCCGTGACCGACTGGTACGAGGGCTGGACAGGGTTGTTGGTGTACGCCACTGTCCGGAGTCGTTGATGTCAGCCGTGAATGTCAGAAACCAGCGTCGCCCCGGCAGTTCTCGTGCCGGCACTCGTCGTCTCGCCGGTGAAGTCGCCGAAGGCTGTCCAGGGCCTCTCCGAGGCCGGCGGACTCTCCATGGGCGAGCAGAGACCTGTCTTCTTGCCCGGGCTTGCCGGGGATCTTGGTGATCTGGTTTTCCCTGATGAGAAGTGGTGGGCTCACGCGCCTGGTAGTCGTCATCGGCTGCTGTCGAGCGGTGTCGGACGGCCCGGAGACGGCCTGAGTCAGTGGCGTCTCCCACAATGCCGTCGTGGGCGAACATCACAAGGTCATCTTCTCCTGCTTCCTGCGCGACGACACCCCGGCCCCCGGCCCTGGTTGCCCTGCGCTGACACATGGGCATGGACGCCGGCTGCCCGGACACCCAAGACCAGGACGATCACCCCTGGCCGTTGCTGCTCGCTGACGGCAACAGCCGCCTCCCCGGCGGCGACACCGTATGCCTGCGCCGCACGGTGCAGGAGTTCACGGCCTCGGGAGAGCGGTACGAATTCCACGACGGCACGTACGACCCCGTCGAGGTCTGATCCGATCCGCCGTGTGACGGTGAGCGCCGGCGGGAGGACGGACGCCCTGTCCGCCGAGCTCCTCCGGGCAACGGAACATCAAGTACGACGGCCAAAACTCCTTGCGTCTCAAGGAGCAACACCTGACGATCACTTCATCGTCCTGACGGCTTCTCAAAAAGAGGGGGAACATGAACGGCAGATACCGCGCCGCCACGGTGACGGCGGGAGCCCTCGCGCTCTCGTTCGCACTCGGCGGCCTCCCTGGTACCGCCTACGCGGCGGACGAGGGGCCTGACGCCCAGACCCCGGCGCAGTCGCTGAGCCGGGAGGGCTACTGGCCCCTGGAGGCAGCCCCCGGCGGAGTCGCGCCCAACGTGGAGCCGGGGGGCCTGCCGCTGGCCCTGAACGGCGATGCCTGGATCTACCACCCCGACGACCCCCTCTTCGGAGACCCCGCCCTGGTCGATCAGGGCGACCTCAGGCTCGACGGCGACGGCGACTGGGCGGAGACGTCCGCGGCACCGGTCGGCGGGGACGGGAGCTTCACTCTCGCCGTCCGTGCCCGCCTGGCCGCGGTTGACGACAGGACGCAGACCGTCCTCTCCCTTCCGGGCTCGCACACCGACCGCCTCGCGATCCGGTACCAGGCGGAAAGCGGGGAGTGGGAAGTCGTGGTGTCCACCGAGGACGAGGTGAACGCTCCGCAGGTGGTCATCTCCGAGGAACAGACCCTGCCCAACGACGATCCCCACGACGTGGGCGAGCACCTGGCCGTCGTCTTCGACGCACCCGCCCACGAGCTCCGCTTCTACGTGGATGGGCAGCTCTCCCGCACGTCCACCGCCGTCGACACGACCTCGTGGACGGCCTCGGGCGGTCTTCAGGTGGGCCGTTCGGCGATCCGGGGGGAGTACTTCGCGGGCACGGTGGACGAGGTACGGGCCTACTCCGGTGTCGCGGACCCGGTGACGATCCAGCAGATGTCCGCCCTGACGGGACTCCCCGACCTCTGAGCACCGGACGGGCCGACCGCGCCCGCGGCTCCATAAGCCGGTGCGGCACTCCTGCCCCTGCGCGCGGATCGTGGAGCGTCCGCGCGCAGGGCGGCTGAGCCGTCGTTGTCGCCCCTCGACAGTCGCTGAGCTCCGCTGCTCCACCGGAGGACCGGACGATGTCCCGCTCAATAGGCGCACATACCGCCGATCCATGTCCCAGGTGCCGCGTCGAGGAAGTCCGTATCGGCATCCCCTCCTCTGCCCGAGGACGGGATGCCGTCGGCTACCGCTGCGACCGCTGCGGGCACACGTGGTCCCGCCTGCTGGAGGACGACCTGGACGTGTACGACACCGTCAGGGTGGACCTCCCGGAGGCCACGATCTACGGCACCGTCCAGCAGGTGGAGGACGACCGGGTCCACGTACGCGACACGGACAGTGGCCAGACGCTGTGGGTCGACCTGTGGAGAGTCATCCTCTACTGAGACCCGCCCGGCCTGCGCCACGTGGTGGAGCTGCAGGCTCAAGAGGAGTCATGGCTGACGAGTACTTCTTGCTGGTGTGCGACGACGCGCCGCACGACGTGGTGCTCACCGACCCCGGCACGCGCACGCTGGACGTCGTCCACGTCGTACGGCGGCTGACAGGGCTGAGCCTTTGGCACAGCAAGGTTCTGGCAGTGCGGGCACCCGCCGTGATCCTCGCCGGCGTGCCGCGGGAAGAAGCCGAGGCGGTCGCCACGGCTCTCCGCGACGCGGGAGCACGGGCCGAGGTGAGACAACAACCGGAGCCGGACTTCCGCAAGCCCTGACCCCGACCCGGCCGAACAGCAGACGCCCCGGAGACGACGAAAAGCCCCTGTCCGCGAAGAACCGGAGACAGGGGCTTTTCCGTGGGTGCTTACTTCTTCTTGCCCTGGTTCTTGACCGCCTCGATCGCGGCCGCGGCGGCCTCCGGGTCGAGGTACTTGCCGCCGGGGGTGACCGGCTTGAAGTCCGAGTCGAGCTCGTAGTACAGCGGGATGCCCGTCGGGATGTTCAGGCCCGCGATGTCGGCGTCCGAGATGCCGTCGAGGTGCTTGACCAGGGCGCGCAGGCTGTTGCCGTGGGCGGCGACCAGGACCGTGCGGTCGGCCAGGAGGTCGGGGACGATCGCGTCGAACCAGTACGGGAGCATCCGGACGACGACGTCCTTCAGGCACTCCGTCTGGGGGCGCAGCTCCGGCGGGAGGGTCGCGTAGCGCGGGTCGGAGAACTGGGAGTACTCGGCGTCGTTGCCGAGCGGCGGCGGCGGGGTGTCGTAGGAGCGGCGCCACAGCATGAACTGCTCCTCGCCGAACTCCGCGAGGGTCTGCGCCTTGTCCTTGCCCTGCAGGGCGCCGTAGTGACGCTCGTTCAGGCGCCAGCTGCGGTTCACCGGGATCCACAGGCGGTCGGCGGCCTCCAGGGCGAGCTGCGCGGTGCGGATCGCGCGCTTCTGGAGGGAGGTGTGGAGCACGTCGGGCAGCAGGCCGGCGTCCTTGAGCAGCTCGCCGCCGCGCGTCGCCTCCTTCTCGCCCTTCGGGGTGAGGTTGACGTCCACCCAGCCGGTGAACAGGTTCTTCTCGTTCCACTCGCTCTCGCCGTGGCGGAGGAGGATCAGCTTGTACGGTGCGTCGGCCATGTGCCCGAGCGTAATCGACACCCCGTACGGGCCGCGCGCCCTGCCCGCTTGGCGGACGGTTGACGGGATCTGTTAATCGAGTGGTTACCCCGGCCCCCTCTTTTGTAAGTTGTGCATGCCGCTTCAGACGCTTACATCTTCTCCGGGGGTTCCATGTCGGTCGACGGACTGAGACGTGCCGTGCGTGAGTCGGTCTCCGGGCTCCCCCGCGAGTTCTGGTGGCTGTGGACCAGCACCCTCGTCAACCGGCTCGGGGCGTTCGTCGCCACCTTCATGGCGCTGTACCTCACGCTCGACCGCGGGTATTCCGCCTCCTACGCCGGGCTCGTCGCCGCGCTGCACGGCCTCGGCGGGGTGATCTCGTCGCTGGGCGCCGGGGTGATGACCGACCGGCTGGGGCGGCGGCCCACCTTGCTCGTCGCGCAGACCGCCACCGCCCTGTCCGTGGCGCTGCTCGGCTTCATGCGGGACCCGGTCGCCATCGCGGCCGTCGCGTTCCTCGTGGGCATGGCCTCCAACGCCTCCCGGCCCGCCGTACAGGCGATGATGGCCGACATCGTGCGGCCGGAGGACCGTATCCGGGCCTTCTCGCTCAACTACTGGGCCATCAATCTCGGCTTCGCGGTCTCCTCCGCGGGGGCCGGGTTCATCGCCGAGTACAGCTACCTCGCCGGGTTCCTGATCGAGGCGGGCATGACGCTGGTCTGCGCCGTGCTCGTCTTCGTGAAGCTGCCCGAGTCCCGGCCGGAGGGCAAGGACTCTCCGGGCGGCTCCGGGGAGAGCGGGTCCGTCTCCCTTCTGACCGTGCTGCGCGACGGGCGGTACATGGGGGTCGTCGGGCTGTCCTTCCTCATCGCCCTCGTCTTCCAGCAGGGGTACCTGGGGCTTCCGGTCGCGATGGGGGAGGCCGGGTTCACGCCCGCGGACTTCGGGATGGCCATCGCCGTCAACGGCGTACTGATCGTCGTCCTGCAGCTTCCCGTCACCCGGTTCATCGAGCACCGGGACCCCGGACGGCTGCTGGTGATCTCCTCGCTGCTCGCCGGATACGGCTTCGGGCTCACCGCCTTCGCCGGGTCGGTCGGCGTCTTCGCCCTCACCGTGTGCGTGTGGACGCTGGCCGAGATCGTCAACGCGCCGACCCAGACCGGGCTGGTCGTCCGCCTCTCCCCGGTGCACGGGCGTGGGCGCTACCAGGGCATGTACACCATGTCCTGGGCGGTCGCCTCACTCGTCGCCCCGCTGATGTCCGGGTTCGTCATCGACCACTGGGGCGCCGCGTGGCTGTGGGGGATGTGCGCCGTCGTCGGGACGGTGGCCGGCCTCGGGTACGGACTGCTGATGCGGCGGCTTCCGGAGGAGGGACTTCCGGAGGAGAAGCTGCCGGAGGAAAGGCTGCCGCGGGAGGCGAAGGAAGCGGTCGTGGTGGAGAAGGCCGCGGAGGCCGGCGCATCCTGAGGGGAGCCGGCCCCCGCGGGCACGACGAGGACCCCGGCGCCTGTGACGGGCACCGGGGTCCCCGGTCGATGACGGGCCGGACGCGTACGGCGTCAGCCGCACTGGCAGGGACTGCCCGACTGGCAGCCACAGCCGCAGCCCGAACCGCAGCCGCAGGCGGCGATCAGGGTGAGGTTCCTGATCTCGGCGGGCTGCTCGGTCTCGCGCTCCCGTGCGGGGTCGGGCGTCGTGCTGGGGGATTCGGCCATGGGTCCCTCCTCAGGGCTGGTGCCTGTGCACACCTGCCCCCATTGGACGCCCGCCCCGCCGGGCGCGGCAACGGCGCATGGAAGCTCGTACGGATCCCGGCAGGCCCCCGCGCGCGGGGTCACGCCGGCCGTCAGGCCCCCTCGACCCCCGGCACCGGCTGCAGGTCCGACTGGATCTCGTCCGCGTGTTCGCCGGTGACCAGGTACACCACCCGCTTGGCGACCGAGACCGCGTGATCGGCGAAACGCTCGTAATACCGGCCCAGCAGCGTGACGTCGACGGCCGTCTCGATGCCGTGCTTCCAGCGGTCGTCCATCAGGTGCTGGAAGAGCGTGCGGTGCAGGAGGTCCATCGCGTCGTCGTCCTGCTCCAACTGGAGCGCCAGATCGACGTCCTTGGTGATGATCACCTCGGCGGCCTTCGCCATCAGGCGCTGCGCGAGCTGGCCCATCTCCAGGATCGTGGCGTGCAGATCACGCGGCACCCCCCGATCCGGGTAGCGCAGCCGGGCCAGCTTGGCCACGTGCTGGGCCAGGTCGCCCGAACGCTCGAGGTCGGCCGACATCCGCAGCGAGGTGACGACTATGCGCAGGTCGGTCGCCACCGGCTGCTGACGGGCCAGCAGGGCGATGGCCCGCGCCTCCAGGTCGTGCTGGAGCTCGTCGACCTTCTGGTCGGCCTCGATCACGCTCTCCGCCAGCTTCAGATCGGCGTCGAGGATGGCCGTCGTGGCGCGTCCGATCGCCGACCCGACCAGCCGGGCCATCTCCACCAGACCGTCGCCGATCGAATCCAGTTCCTCGTGGTACGCGTCCCGCATCAGGGTTCCTCTCGTACTTCTTCATCCGGGCTTCAGGGGCCTGCTCTCCTCCCCACGCTCCCACGTTGTGCCCTCTACGCGTCCGATTCCGCCACCTCACATGAACCGCCCCTGGCTCCAAGGTGAACTCTGGGCGACGAGTGTTCGAGCTCGCACTCCGACGGCTGTGGGCACCACCCGCGCCATGCCTAACCTGGACGCATGGACGTGAACGCGGCGGTCGCCGCAGTGGCAGCGATCGCCGGTGTGCTCACCGGCGTCATCGCCATGCTGGCGTTCCGCTTCAGCGAGCGCGAACAGAGGCGCCCCACGCGCACCTCCCTGCACACGGACCCGGTGCTCCCGCCGGGTGTGGACACGGTGCTGTCCGTGCTGCGCTCGTCCGCCGTCGTCCTCGACGAGGCCGACGGCGTCGTCAAGGCCAGCTCCGCCGCGTACGCCCTCGGGCTGGTCCGCGGCGGCAAGCTTGCCGTGGAGCCCATGCTGCAGATGGCCCGCGACACCCGGCGCGACGGCGAGATACGCCAGGTCGAGCTGGACCTGCCCCGCCGGGGGACCGGACGCGGCGAGGCCCTCGCGGTGTCCGCGCGGGTGGCGCCGCTCGGCTCCCGGCTCGTTCTGCTGCTCGTCGAGGACCTCACCGAGGCCCGCCGCATCGAGGCCGTACGACGCGACTTCGTCGCCAACGTCAGCCACGAGCTCAAGACCCCGGTCGGAGCGCTCTCGCTGCTCTCCGAGGCGGTGATGGACGCCGCCGACGACCCGGAGGCGGTGGAACGGTTCGCCGGGCGGATGCAGATCGAGGCGACCCGGCTGACCAACCTGGTGCAGGAGCTCATCGACCTGTCCCGGGTGCAGAACGACGACCCGCTGGAGGACGCCGAATCCGTCCGCGTCGACGAACTCGTCGCCGAGGCCATCGACCGCTGCCGGCACCAGGCCGGCGCCAAGGAGATCACCATGGCCGCGGGCGGCACCGCCGACCTGCACATATGGGGCAACCGCGGCCAGCTCGCCGCCGCGCTCGGCAACCTCGTCGAGAACGCGGTCAACTACTCACCCGCCCGCACCCGCGTGGGCATCGCGGCCCGTACGGTCGCGCAGCCCGGCGGGGCCCTGATCGAGATAGCGGTGACCGACCAGGGCATCGGCATCTCGGAGAAGGACAAGGAGCGCATCTTCGAGCGCTTCTACCGGGTCGACCCGGCCCGTTCCCGCGCCACCGGCGGTACGGGGCTCGGCCTCGCGATCGTGAAACACGTGGCCGCCTCGCACGGCGGGGAGGTCACGGTGTGGAGCGCCGAGGGCCAGGGTTCCACCTTCACCCTGCGGCTGCCGGAGGCCCGTGCGGCCCGTGACCGCGCCCACCAGATGTCCCACCGGGACGACATGTCCCCTCAGGACGACACGTCCCTCCAGGACGGCGGCACCCACGGCCTCGACGGTGAGGCCCGGAGGGTGTCCCGCTCATCCCCCCACTCTTCCGATTCATCCGCGTACGAAACGCTTCCCTCCCCGGAGGTCCTTCCGTGACCCGTGTGCTCGTCGTCGAGGACGAGGAGTCCTTCTCCGACGCCCTGTCGTACATGCTCCGCAAGGAGGGCTTCGAGGTCGCCGTCGCGACCACCGGGCCCGACGGACTCGACGAGTTCGAGCGCAACGGCGCCGACCTCGTTCTTCTCGACCTGATGCTGCCCGGCCTGCCGGGCACCGAGGTCTGCCGCCAGCTGCGCGGCCGTTCCAACGTCCCCGTCATCATGGTGACCGCCAAGGACAGCGAGATCGACAAGGTTGTCGGGCTGGAGATAGGGGCCGACGACTACGTCACCAAGCCGTTCTCCTCGCGGGAGCTGGTGGCCCGCATCCGCGCGGTGCTGCGGCGGCGCGGGGAGCCGGAGGAGGTCGCTCCGGCGGCGCTGGAGGCCGGGCCGGTACGGATGGACGTCGACCGGCACGTGGTGACGGTGGGCGGTACGAAGATCGACCTGCCGTTGAAGGAGTTCGATCTGCTGGAGATGCTGCTGCGGAACGCGGGGCGGGTGCTGACGCGGATGCAGCTCATCGACCGGGTGTGGGGGGCCGACTACGTCGGCGACACCAAGACGCTCGATGTGCATGTGAAGCGGCTGCGGGCGAAGATCGAGCCGGATCCGGGGGCGCCGCGGTACCTGGTGACGGTGCGGGGGCTGGGGTACAAGTTCGAGCCGTAGGCCTGCGGCGCGGCGTTCGCCGGTGCCGGTGCCGGTGCCGGTGCGGGTGCTGTGGCTGGGCGGGGGGTGTTGCGCAGCCCGGCGTTTGCGGGGTGCCGCTGCGCCCACCCGTGCCGCCCCAGCGGCACGACTGCCCGCAGCTGCGCGGCATGGATGCCCGCAGTTGTGCGAAGGGCGGGACCCCCTCAGGGGGTCCCGCCCTTTTGTGGCGTGCGAGTGGTCAGTGGCCGGTCTGCGTGCTCGCGGAGGCCGCGTCGGTCGGGGTGCCCGAGGGGGCGTCGGTCTCCGTCGACCCGCCGTTCTCGCCGTTCTCCGTGCCCTCCGGGGCGCCGGTGGCCTCGTTCGTGGTGCCGGCGGCCGGCTCGCCGGAGGACTCCGCGGACGGCTCCGTCGAGGCGTCCGGCGCGGCGGCCTCCTCGGTCGGGCCCCAGCTCTTGAAGAAGTGCTCGGCCGGGAAGACGATCGCGCGCAGGCTCACATCACCGGTCTTGCTGAAGGTGAAGGTGACCTTCTGGGCGTTGCCGTCCTGGACGGCCTCACGGCTGCTGGGCAGAACGGCGGACGCGTTGCCCTCGCCGCCGAGGATCAGCGAGCCGCCGGCCGGGACGGTGAGGCTGCCGCCCTCGGCGGGGGACAGCTCGGCGGTCTTGCCGGTGCCGGGGATGGTGACCGACTCCAGCGTCTGGTCGGTGCGACCCGTGTTGAACAGGGTGGCGGAGACGACCGCCGGGCCCGTCGACTCCAGGTCGGGCTGGGTGATGACCGTGGCGTTCTGGACCTTGATGTCGCCGACGGTCGCCGACGCGTTGTCCGGCTGGATCTCCAGGGTCTGGGCGTTGTGGCCGGCCGCGCACGCGGAGAGCGAGGCGATCGAGAACGCGATGGCGGCGGCGGCGAGAGCGCCGCGTCGAAGGCTGCTGCTCACGGCGGCGGCAACTCCTTGACTCGGGTCGTTCGGCGACCGGGTGAAGCCGCCCTAAGTGTCTGTCAGCGGCCTCAGGTTACCGAGCCGTCCCCGCGCGACCGCACCCGACCCTCCCGATACGTCCCGTGTCGGCCCGGTGAGGCGTGTCCGGACCCCCGTCATCACTCCGTCGGCGGTCGGGAGCGGGCGCGTTCCGCCTCTTGAGTCACAAGTGACTCACCAGTCACTTGGGTCGCTTTCACGTCGTACTCCCGCGCCATTCCCATAGTGATCGCGCATTTCCCGTGAAGGAATGAGCGGAGGGCTCCGGAATTGATCACCGGCCGCTCATCCTCGCACCGTGTGATCAATTCCGGATTCGGCCGGAACCCGGCCCGGCACACCGAACGGAGTAGCGGAACTCGAGCACATGGAACCGGACATATGGGGATGTTCGACCGCTCGTGCGGGGCTCCCGATGCGTGTAACGTGCGCGTTTCGCTTGCGCCGGAGAGCCGCTCCGACCTGCGAATACCTGCTTCCGCTAGGTGTCCGCAGCACGTTCCTGTTGCTGTTGTCAAGCCCCGAGAATGGCCCTGACCTGCGAAAACGCCATTCAGAAGGCGCCGTATCCGTGTTACCCTGGATAGCCACGGAAGGGGTACCTGTCACATGACGTTCAAGGTTGGCGACACCGTGGTCTATCCCCATCACGGGGCCGCGCTGATCGAGGCTATCGAAACTCGCCAGATCAAAGGCGTGGACAAGACCTACTTGGTGCTGAAGGTCGCCCAGGGTGACCTGACGGTACGTGTGCCAGCGGACAATGCGGAGTTCGTCGGCGTACGTGATGTGGTCGGTCAGGACGGGCTGGACCGGGTCTTCGAGGTGCTGCGCGCACCGTATGCGGAGGAGCCCACGAACTGGTCCCGTCGCTACAAGGCAAATCTCGAGAAGCTCGCCTCGGGCGATGTCATCAAGGTCGCGGAAGTCGTACGTGACCTGTGGCGTCGTGAGCGCGAGCGCGGACTCTCCGCCGGTGAGAAGCGCATGCTCGCCAAGGCGCGTCAGATCCTGGTCAGCGAGCTCGCCCTCGCGGAGAACACCAACGAGGACAAGGCCGAGGCCCTGCTCGACGAGGTCCTCGCCTCCTGAGATTTCTGAGCAGGCCGCGCGGCCCGCGGCTCACTCTCAGCACTCAGCACTTCGAAATGCCGCGGTGCCCGATGACGTCATGGACGTCGCCGGGCGCTGCGGCATGTTCGTACCCGGACACCGTGCATACGCTGCACTTGCGTCGCGCCGGGGAATGTGTCATGACTCACGTCCCCACCCCTGGCGTGCCGGGCCCGGGCGGTCGACTCGACCAGAATCACGGAAGGGGCTGGTCAAGACGGGACGCCCGGCATTCCCCCCGCTCCGGGAGCAGGGGGCACGCCCAGGCCATACCCACCTGGGCCGAGCACACAAACCTGACAGGAACCGATGTCTGACGATCCGCTCCCCCCGCCGTCACCGAGCCCCGCACCAGGCCGTACGACCGCCCGCACGGCGGCCGTGATCCCGGCCGCCGGCCGTGGTGTACGCCTCGGACCGGGCGCCCCCAAGGCGCTCCGCGCACTGGGCGGCACCCCCATGCTCATCCACGCCGTCCGCGCGATGGCCGCCTCCCGAGCCGTCTCCCTGGTCGTCGTCGTGGCCCCGCCCGACGGCGCCCCCGAGGTCAGGTCGCTGCTCGACGCACACGCGCTGCCCGACCGCACCGACTTCCTCGTCGTCCCCGGCGGCGAGAGCCGCCAGGAGTCCGTGAAACTCGGCCTGGACGCGCTGCCGCCCGGCTACGACATCGTCCTCGTGCACGACGCCGCCCGCCCGCTCGTCCCCGTGGACACCGTCGACACCGTCATCGAGGCCGTACGCGACGGCGCGCCGGCCGTCGTCCCCGCACTGCCGCTCGCCGACACCGTCAAGCAGGTCGAACCCGCCGCCCCCGGTGAGCCCGAGCCCGTGACCTCCACCCCGGACCGGTCACTGCTGCGGGCCGTACAGACCCCGCAGGGCTTCGACCGGGCCACCCTCGTACGTGCCCACGAGACCGTGAAGGACGACGTCACCGACGACGCGAGCATGGTCGAACAGCTCGGCCTCACCGTCGTCACCGTCCCCGGCCACGAAGAGGCCTTCAAGGTCACCCGCCCCCTCGACCTGGTCCTCGCCGAGGCGGTCCTCGCCCGCAGGAGGCTCAACGATGGCTTCTGAACAGCCGTACCCCCTGCCGCAGGTCGGCATCGGCACCGACATCCACGCCTTCGAGGACGGCCGCGAACTGTGGTGCGCCGGCCTGAAATGGGAGGGGGAGGGCCCCGGGCTCGCCGGCCACTCCGACGCGGACGTCGTCGCCCACGCCGCCTGCAACGCCCTGTTCTCCGCCGCCGGCCTCGGCGACCTCGGACAGCACTTCGGCACCGGTCGCCCGGAGTGGTCCGGAGCCTCCGGCGTCACCCTGCTCACCGAGGCCGCCCGCATCGTCCACGAGGCCGGCTTCCGCATCGGCAACATCGCCGTCCAGGTGATCGGCCCCCGCCCGAAGATCGGCAAACGCAGGCAGGAAGCCCAGAAACTCCTCTCGGAGGCGGCGGGCGCCCCGGTCTCGGTCTCCGGCGCCACGACCGACGGCCTGGGCTTCCCCGGCAGGGACGAGGGCCTCATGGCGGTGGCGACGGCACTGGTCGTCAAAGAAGGATGAGCCGTCCGGCCCGGGGGACGCGGGGCCGCGCCGGTACGCGGCCCCGCCGCGCGGGCGCGACACCCCCTCACCGGGCCCGCCATGACAAACGTCCCCGAAACAGCGAGGCGCACCGCGCACACGTCCGCGCCTACTACCCTGGTGTCGTGACTATTCGCCTGTACGACACCAGCGCCCGGCAGATCCGTGACTTCACCCCGCTCCAGCCGGGTTGCGTCTCGATCTACCTGTGTGGTGCCACCGTGCAGGCGGCACCCCACATCGGGCACATCCGCTCGGGCCTGAACTTCGACATCATGCGCCGCTGGTTCGAGTACCGCGGCCTGTCGGTGACGTTCATCCGCAACGTCACCGACATCGACGACAAGATCATCGCCAAGTCCGCCGAACAGGACCGCCCCTGGTGGTCCATCGGCTACGACAACGAGCGCGCCTTCACCGACGGCTACCGCGCCCTCGGCTGCCTGCCCCCGACCTACGAACCGCGCGCCACCGGCCACATCACCGAGATGGTCGAGATGATGCGCGGCCTCATCGAGCGCGGCCACGCCTACGCGGCCGACGGCAACGTGTACTTCGCCGTCACCTCGTTCCCCGAGTACCTGGGCCTGTCCAACCAGGAGCTCGACAACCTGCTCCAGCCGTCCGCCGAGGGCGAGACCGGCAAGCGGGACCCGCGCGACTTCGCGATGTGGAAGGCGGCCAAGCCCGGCGAGCCGAGCTGGGAGACCCCGTGGGGCCGCGGACGCCCCGGCTGGCACCTGGAGTGCTCGGCGATGGCGCACAAGTACCTCGGCAGCGCCTTCGACATCCACGGCGGCGGCCTCGACCTGATCTTCCCGCACCACGAGAACGAGATCGCCCAGGCCAAGGCCTACGGCGACGCGTTCGCCCGCTACTGGGTGCACAACGCCTGGGTCACCATGAGCGGCGAGAAGATGTCGAAGTCGCTCGGCAACAGCGTCCTGGTCTCCGAGATGGTCAAGCGCTGGCGGCCCATCGTGCTGCGCTACTACCTCGGCACCCCGCACTACCGGTCCATGATCGAGTACAGCGAGGAGGCCCTGCGCGAGGCCGAGTCCGCGTTCGCGCGGATCGAGGGCTTCGTGCAGCGCGTGATGGAGAAGGCCGGAGGCGTCGTCGAACCCGCCACCGAGGTGCCGCCCGCGTTCGCCGAGGCGATGGACGACGACCTGGGCGTCCCGCAGGCGCTCGCCGTCGTGCACACCACCGTCCGGCAGGGCAACAGCGCACTGTCCGCCGACGACAAGGAGGAGGCCGTCGCCCGCCTCGCCGAGGTCCGCGCCATGCTCGGCGTGCTCGGCCTCGACCCGCTCGACCCGCACTGGGCCGGCGAGACCGGCCGCGGCGAGGACCTCCACGGCGTGATCGACACCCTCGTCCGCATGGTCCTCGACCAGCGCGAGGCCGCCCGCGCCCGCAAGGACTGGCCCACCGCGGACGCCATCCGCGACCAGCTGGGCCAGTCCGGCCTGGTCATCGAGGACAGCCCGCAGGGACCGCGCTGGAGCCTCGGCCCGCGCTGAGGAGCCAGGCCCCGACCGGTCCCGACCTCGGCATCCGAAGATCGACTGTGCCGTCCGGGCCTCCGGGCGGCACACTTCATAGGCACACGTCACAGACGTAAGCACCAGGTGCGTACCTGATACGCGCCAGGTACGCGCACAAGCAGCACCACCCACGACTTCATGGAGACGGATACCTCATGGCCGCGAACAACCGCCGCATGTCCGGCAAGAAGGGCGCGCAGGTCGGCAGCGGCGGCCAGCGGCGCCGGGGCCTGGAAGGCAAGGGACCCACGCCGCCCGCCGAGATGCGCAAGGGGCACGCCAAGCAGCGCGCCGCCCAGGCGAAGGCGCGCCGCGCCCAGGGCGCCCGCCCGCAGCAGCGGCGCGGCGGGGGCCGCTCGGCCTCCGAACTCGTCGTCGGCCGCAACCCGGTCGTCGAGGCGCTGCGCGAGGGCGTGCCCGCGTCCACGCTCTACGTCCAGCAGTTCATCGACAACGACGAGCGGGTGCGCGAGGCGCTCCAGCTCGCGGCCGAACGCGGCGGCATCAACCTCATGGAGGCGCCGCGTCCCGAGCTCGACCGCATGACCAACGGCCTGAACCACCAGGGCCTGGTCCTCCAGGTCCCGCCGTACGAGTACGCACACCCCGAGGACCTCGTCGCCAACGCCCACGACGAGGGTGAGGACCCGCTGATCGTCGCCCTCGACGGGGTCACCGACCCGCGCAACCTCGGCGCGGTCGTCCGGTCCGTCTCCGCGTTCGGCGGCCACGGCGTCGTCGTACCCGAGCGGCGCGCCGCCGGGATGACCGCCGGCGCCTGGAAGACGTCCGCCGGTACGGCCGCCCGTACGCCCGTCGCCCGCGCCACCAACCTGACGCGCGCGCTGGAGGCGTACAAGAAGGCCGGCATCGCGGTCGTCGGCCTGGCCGCCGACGGCGAGGCCGAGCTCGGCGACCTCACCGCGCTGGACGGACCGGTCGTCATCGTCGTCGGCAGCGAGGGCAAGGGCCTCTCCCGACTGGTCGGCGAGACCTGCGACTTCCGGGTCCGGATCCCGATGCCGGGCGGCGCCGAGTCGCTCAACGCGGGTGTGGCGGCGGGGATCGTGCTGTACGAGGCGGCGCGTCGACGGGGCTGATTCCGGAGGCTGGTGGAGGCCGCCGGACGGGGCTCTTCGCGGCCGGGAGAGTGCGGCGGGCGGGACCGGACGGATGTTCGGTGAGGTCGCCCATACGGGGTGTTCCGGGCGGTCCGGGCAGGCTTGACGCGGTCCGGACACTTCCGGCGGGTCAAGGCAGTGTCCTAACGCCGTGTCACTCGGTTAGATGAGTGTGGACACGAGAACACCCCGCACACCCACGGGGGACCGCTCGTCGGGACTCGACGACGCTCCCGCGCTGAGCATGGTGAAGGTGCCGAGCGATCCGGCGCAGGTCATCGTCAATCACGCCAGCTTCCGCGTGCAGCTGGGCGGCTCGGCGCGACGCGCCCAGTCGCCGCGGATCGCACGGCACGTGAGCGCCGCCGAGGACACCGCCCGCATCCCCGTCGTCACCACCGTGGGCACGCCGGGCCATACCGGCACCCGCCGCCGGCCCGTCGTCTGGAGCGGCCGGTCCGCACCCGACGACACCGGCGCCCACCGACTGCTCCAGGCCGTACGGCACGAAGGCGTCCGCCACGCCGACGAGCCGCTCACCCATGCCGGCGCCACCCAGGTCGTCCCGCACACCGGCACCGGGTACGACCACACCGCCGACCCGGTCACCCAGACCCTCGAAACCCCGTTCGTCGGCGCCCAGCGCCGCCCGGCCGACGGGCCCCTGCTGCCCCCGATGCGCACGGTCGGCAGCGCCTACGACGAACCCGCCTACGACGAACCCGCCCCCGACGACGGGTTCGAGGACACCGGCCGCCGCACCAGGCGGCACGGCGACGACCCGGCCCGGCACGCCTACTACCCCGGCCGCCGGATGAACCTCGGCGTCGTCCTGCTCCCGCTGCGTGTCTTCCTCGGCGGCATCTCCGTCTACGCCGGGATGAGCAAGCTGTGCGACCCCCTCTACTTCGAGGGCGGCAAACGCGGCTCCATGGTCAAGTGGCTGCACACCCTGCACCCCTGGGAAGTCGCCGAGCCGCTCCGCCAGTTCGCCCTCGAGCACCCCATCGGCTCCGGGCTCGCCATCGCCTTCGCACAGATCGTCGTCGGCGTCCTGACCGCCCTCGGCTGCTGGCAGCGCCTGGCCGCCGTCGTCGGGGCGGCGCTCTCGGCGGCCCTGCTGGTCACCGTCAGCTGGAAGAGCGTCCCCGCCTACGAGACACCCGACATCATCTACCTCGCCGCCTGGTCACCGCTGATCATCGCGGGCGCCCCCGTCTACTCCGTCGACGGCAGCCTCGCGAGCCGGGCCTGGCGCCGGCTCGGCCCCCGCGCCGACATCTGGGACCTGCGCCGGTACGTACTGCGCCGGGGCGCCCTGGTCACCTTCGTGGTCTGCGGGTTCAGCATGCTCGTCGGCTCCCTGCTCGGCGGCGCCGTACGGGACGCCGACCGGGTGGTCGTCCCCGGACCCGGCGAAGCCCCGCGCAACGAACTGCCCGGCTCCCCGCTGCCGGAGGAGTCCGGCGAACACCGGAAGAAGGAGCGGACCCCGGCCGCCTCCACCCCACCCATCCGGGACGCCACCTCGGACGCGGCGAGCCCGTCCGCCGGTACCACCACCCCGGGCGCGATCCAGGGCGCCGGCGCGGCCACCGGCACACCCAGCCAGACCCAGGGCAGCGCCGGCCAGGCCCCGCCCCAGCAGTCCTCCCCGGCCGGCCAGGCACCCAGCACCAGCTCCGGCCCCACGGCGGGCGGCACCGGCGCCTCCGGCGGCAGCGGCGCACCGAGCGGCGGCAGCGGCGGTTCCTCCGGAAGGCCGGGCCTCGTGGGCGGCCTCCTGGGATAGCCCGCACACGGCAGTGGGGTCCCGCACGGATGACGTGCGGGACCCCACTGCCGTGTGGAAGCGGCGGCTACGGCCGGCCGTCACGCACACGACGCCGGCCCGACGGGGTGACGGGCGGAAGGAAAAGACTTCAGCGGCCCTGCGCCGAGAGCTCCTTCGCCGCCTCCGTCAGGTCCTTCGCGGTGTCGATCGCCCGCCAGTAGGAGCCCTGGGGGATGGGGAAGCCGGCCAGCCGGCGCTCACGCGCCAGGTGCGGGAACGTGGTGCGCTCGTGGTCACCGCGCTCCGGGAGCAGACCGGCGAACTCCGGGGAGAAGACGTACACACCCGCGTTGATCTCGAAGGTCGACGGCGGCGCCTCGATGAAGTCGGTGATGTGCCCGAAGCCGTCCGTGCGCACCGCGCCCCACGGGATACGCGGACGGGCCAGGGCCAGGGTCGCGACGGCGTCGCGCTCGGTGTGGAAGTCGGCCATGTCGCGCAGCGAGAAACGGGTCCAGATGTCGCCGTTGGTGGCGTACCAGGGCCGGTCCGGGTGCGGGAGGTGGGCGGCGGCGTACTTCAGGCCGCCGCCGCGGCCGAGGGGTTCCGTCTCCACGACGGTGGTGACGGAGAGGGGCAGGTCGGCGGTGTCCAGCCACTTCTGCAGGACTTCGGCGAGATGGCCGCAGGAGACCACCACGTCCGTCACGCCCTCCTCGGCGAGCCAGGAGAGCTGGTGGCCGATGATCGGGGTTCCCGTGCCGGGGATCTCGACCATCGGCTTGGGGCGGTCGTCGGTGTACGGCCGAAGCCGGGATCCCTGGCCTCCGGCCAGGACTACCGCTTGTACGGGGCGGGCGACGGCTCGCGGATCGGTCATGCCCGCACTGTACGCGGCGCGGCGTTCGGGGGTGTGCGGGTGCCCTGTGCTGTGCGAGGTGCCCCGGGTTGGTGTGGGCCGGGGGGTGGTCACGCAGCCCGGCGTTTGCGGGGTACCGTCGCGCCCACCCGTGCCGCCCTGCGGCACGACTGCCCGCGGGAGCGGGGTATGCGGCTGCCCGCGGGAACGGGGGCGGGAGCGGGGCAGCCGTGTCAGCGGTTGGCTGTGGTGACGCCGGAGGCGAAGGAGGTGTCGCAGACCGGGCGGGCGTAGGACTGGGCCTTGGTGGGACCGTAGACACGGACCGCCGCCTTGCCGAGGGCACGGGCGATGGACGCGCAGTGCTTCGCCAGCGACGGGCGGTCGTTCACGGCCTGCTGGAGGTGGGTGAGCGCCACACCCGGGTTCTCCTCCTGCAGTTCGACCAGCAGCTTGTCCCGCAGCGCGTGCTGCGGCGCCTGGGCGTCACCGCGGGAGGAGGCACCGGAGGCGGCCGCGAGCACGGGGCTCGAGGAAGCCCCCGACCAATTGACCCGCGCGACCGCGAAAGTCCCGGAGAGCACCAGGACGACGGGCAGGACGAGGGCGAGGGAGCGGCCGATCCGGCGGGCGGGGCCCCGGCCGCGACGCGTCTGACGGTTAGTGGAGTGCTTCACGCGTGTGAGGGTAGCGTCCGGTAGCGACAAGAAAACATTCCGTCACCGTTACGGGGGACACGGAACTCCATACTCCGTGCGGCGTGTTGACGCATGAGGCCGAAATGACCGGTGTGCCCGGGTATTTGTCGACAACGCGAAGGGCCCCGCGGCAAGCCGCAGGGCCCTTCCACGCGATGACGTCAGTCGGACAGGCGCGCACCGGTCGACGTCGAGAACACGTGGGTCTCACCCGCGCGCGGCACGACGTGCAGCTGGCTGCCCTTCTCCGGAACCTCACGGCCACCGACACGGACCACGATGTCCTTGGCCTCGCCGCCGACCTGCGCCGTGCCGTACACGAACGCGTCGGAGCCCAGCTCCTCGACGACGTTCACGGTGACCGCGAGACCCTTGTCGGTGTCGGCACCGGCCACGTCGAAGTGCTCGGGGCGCACGCCCACGGTGACGGTCTTGTCGCTGGTCGCGGAGAGCGCGTCACGCTGCACCGGCACCACCGAGTTGCCGAACTTCACACCACCGTCGGCGATCGGAACCTCGACCAGGTTCATGGCCGGCGAACCGATGAAGCCGGCGACGAACAGGTTCGCGGGCTTGTCGTACATGTTCCGCGGGGTGTCCACCTGCTGCAGCAGACCGTCCTTGAGGACCGCGACACGGTCACCCATGGTGAGGGCCTCGACCTGGTCGTGCGTGACGTAGACCGTGGTGATGCCCAGACGGCGCTGCAGCGACGCGATCTGCGTACGGGTGGACACACGGAGCTTGGCGTCCAGGTTGGACAGCGGCTCGTCCATGAGGAACACCTGGGGCTCACGCACGATCGCACGGCCCATCGCGACACGCTGACGCTGACCACCGGAGAGCGCCTTCGGCTTGCGGTCCAGGTACTCGGTCAGGTCGAGGATCTTCGCGGCCTCCTCGACCTTCTGCCGGATCTCCGCCTTGTTGACACCCGCGATCTTGAGCGCGAAGCCCATGTTGTCCGCGACCGTCATGTGCGGGTAGAGCGCGTAGTTCTGGAACACCATGGCGATGTCCCGGTCCTTCGGCGGCAGATGCGTGACGTCGCGGTCACCGATGCGGATCGCACCACCGTTGACGTCCTCGAGCCCCGCGAGCATGCGGAGCGAGGTCGACTTGCCGCAACCGGAGGGACCGACCAGGACGAGGAACTCGCCGTCCGCGATGTCGATCTCCAGCGCGTCGACGGCGGGCTTGGTGGAACCGGGGTAGATCCGGGTCGCCTTGTCGAACGTGACAGTGGCCATGGTGAATGGTCCCCTTCTACCGGCAGGAACGTGCCGGACGATCCGAGTAGGAAGGTGAAGCCACGACGGATGCTCCGCTGTGGTGTGGTCCACACGAGTGAACTGGCACAGGACGGTACCGGGCGTTCACCTGGTTGTCAGTAGTTCCAGGGCTGTGAATTTCGCGGAAACTTTCGACCGCGGCGGTGACTTTCGTGTTTCGTACGTGATCACCGCTCGCTCGCGTAGCGGTCCGCCAGCACTCCTACCGCCGTCGCGACCGCCTCCCGCAGCCCTGCCGGGCCGAGCACCTCCGCCTCGACGCCGAGCCGCAGCAGGTCGCCGGTCGCGACCGACTCCGATTCGACGGCCAGCTCCACCTCCACCCAGCCCCGCCCGTCCGCCGGCCCCGCGTCCGCGAGCGCCCGCGCCCCCGCCGCCCCGAACTGCATCGGCAGCAGCTTCTGCCCGCGCGGTGAGAGCCGCACCCGGGCCGTGCCCTGCCGCATCGCCGCCTCCATCCGCCGGGACGACTCCGTCCAGTACGCGGCCAGGTCGAAGCCCGCGGGCCGGATGAACTCCTCGCCCGTCTCCGCCACCGCCTGGAACCGCGACACCCGGTAGGTGCGCACCGCGTCGTCCGCCAGCGCCACCAGGTACCAGATGCCGCCCTTCAGCACGAGCCCCAGCGGACGCACCTCCCGGTGCACCTCGCCGCGCCAGCGCCGGTAGCGGGTCTCCAGCACCCTGCGCTCCCACACGGCCCGCGCGATCGGCTCCAGGTACGGCACGGGGTCGGCGTCCCGGAACCAGGCCGGCGCGTCCAGGTGGAACCGCTCGCGCACCCGCCGCGCCTGGTCCGCCAGTTCGCCCGGCAGGGAGGCCTCCACCTTCAGCTGGGCGCTCGCCAGTACGGCACCCAGACCCAGGTCCCTGGCCGGTCCCGGCAGTCCCGCGAGGACCAGCGAACCGGCCTCCGCGTCCGTCAGCCCGGTGAGCCGCGTGCGGTAGCCCTCCACCAGGCGGTAGCCACCCTCCGGCCCGCGTTCGGCCCGCACCGGCACCCCGGAGGCGCCGAGCGCCTCGATGTCCCGGTACACGGTGCGCACCGACACCTCCAGCTCGGCCGCCAGTTCGGGGGCGGTCATCCGGCCGCGGTTCTGCAGCAGCAGGAGCAGGGAGAGGAGCCGGTCGGCGCGCATGGGAGCCATTGTCCCGCCGTACCTGACAGAGGATGTCAGGTATGGCGGGAAGGGTGGGGCACACCGTCGTCCACCCCGGAAGGGAACGTCCATGCCCACCACCGAGACCACCGGCCACTTCACCTTCGCCGACTGGAAGGAGAGCCCCGTCACCGAAGAGGGTGTTCTCCCCCGCCTCGCGCACGCCACGGTCACCAACGCCTTCTCGGGCGGCATCGAGGCCGAGGCCACGACCTGCGACTACGCGATCACCTACCTGACCGGCGGAACCGGCACCTTCGCCGGAATGGAGCTCGTCGCCGGCCGGGTCGACGGCCGCGCCGGCACCTTCGTCCTGGAGGAGCGCGGCCGCTTCGAGCCAGACGGCACCGTCCACTGCACCTTCGAGGTCGTCGAGGGTTCGGGCACCGAGGAGCTGACGGAGCTGCGAGGCACGGGTGGGTTCACCTACCGGCACGGGGAGACGGAGGTGGCGTACACCTTCGAGTACGACTTGGGGTGAACGGGCGGGACCTCGTCCCACAAGTGCGTGGCCCGGCGAAACCGGCTCTGTGTACAGTGGACCAGCCTTCGCGCGCGCCGCGCGGCGCCTCCTTAGCTCAGTTGGCCAGAGCAACGCACTTGTAATGCGTAGGTCGTCGGTTCGAATCCGACAGGGGGCTCAGTGGAACCCCAGGTCAGGCCCGACCTGGGGTTTTTCATGCCGTAAGACCGCGTAGCCGGCGGGCGATCTCCAGGTCCGCCTCGTCCAGCGGACGGCCCTCCTCGACCTCCCACAGGCAGTTCTGCAGCAGTCGCCCGTACGTCCACGCGCGTGCCCGCGCGCGGTCCAGGCCGAGGACGTCGGTCATGGCGTCGAAGCGCCAGGTGACGTCGTCGGGGTCGAAGCGGTTGGCGAGGGCGGGCCAGAGGTCGAAGCCGGGGTCGCCGGCCAGGGGTTTGGGGTCGATGGCGAGCCAGGGGGCGCGGTCGGAGGCGAGGACGTTCTCATCGTGCAGGTCCCAGTGGAGGAGGCGGTCGCCGGGTTCGTCGGTGACCTCGCGTACGGCGGCGGCGCAGTCGGCGACGAGGTGGCGGGCGGCCGGGTCCGGGATGCGGTCCAGGACGGCGGGGGTCCGTTCCAGCATGGCGGGTGCGATGTCGCGGAGGTGGCGCATGCCTTCGGGGGCCGGGGTGGTGTGAAGGTGGGCGAGGAGGCGGGCGATGACCAGGACGGTCTCGTGAACGTCTTCCTGGTGGGCGAGCATGCGGGTGGCGTCGAGGCGTTCCAGGAGCATGGTGCCGGTGGGTTCGTCGTGGTCGAGGAGGCGGACCGCGCCGTCGCCGTTCCACAGGCGCAGGGCGATCGGTTCGCCGTCGGTCTCGTGGTCGCGGACCTGGAGTTTGAGTACCGCGGGTGTGCCGTCCGCGCGGTCGACGGGGAGGACGAGGGCGCTCACGCCGTGCATGGGTGCGCCGGTGACGCACAGGTTCCAGCGGTGCAGGAAGGTGGCGGTGAGGTCGGGGAGGGCGGCGATGAAGGCGCGGCCGGCCTCCTTGTTGTACTTCTCCTGGGCGGCGGCGAGTCCTGCGGGGATGTCGATCATCTTTTGCACGGTAGTGGGGTCCGCTACGGCTCCAGGACGACTTTTCCGGTTGTCTCCCTGTTCTCCAGGGCGCGGTGGGCGGCGGCGGCCTCGGTGAGGGGGAAGCGGTGCACGGCGGGGGTGAGCCTGCCCTCGGCGGCCTCGGTGAGGGCGCGGAGTTCGAGGGTGCGGACGGGGTTGGGGCCGCCTGCTTTGCGCATCATCTCGGGGCCGAGGACGTTGAGGGAGACGCCTTCGACGAGGTACGGGTTGTCGCTGTTGATGCCCTGGGAGGACCAGCCGAACACGATGTGGCGGCCGTCGGGGGCGAGGAGGTCGACTGCCGTGCGGGCGGTGTCGCCGCCCACGCCGTCGTAGACGATGGTGATCTTGCCGCGGTGGGTGTCGAGTTGTTCGGGCCAGTGGGGATTCGTGTAGTCGATGGCGAGGTCGGCGCCGTTGGCGGTCACCCGGGCGGTTTTCGTGGGGCCGCCGGCGAGGCCGATGACGGTGGCGCCGGCGTTCTTGGCGTACTGCACGAGGAGGGTGCCGATACCGCCTGCCGCGGCCGGGACGAGGACCACGTCCCCGGGGCCGGGTTCGGCGAACTGCACGATTCCCATCGCCGTACGGCCTGTGCCGATCATGGCGACGGCTTCGGCGAAGTCGAGGTGCCCGGGGATGTCGTGGAGTCGGCCGGTGTCGGTGACGGCGAGTTCGGCGTAGCCGCCGGGTGCGAAGCCGAGGTGGGCGACGACGCGGCGGCCGAGCAGGTCTTCGGGGGTGTTGTCGCCGAGGGCGTCGACGATTCCGGCGATCTCGCGGCCGGGGATGGTGGGCAGGGTGGCGGGGGCCGGGGCGGGTCCTCGCATGCCTTCGCGGAGGGCTGTGTCCAGGAGGTGGACGCCGGCCGCGTGGACGGCGATGCGGACCTGTCCGGGGCCGGGTTGGGGGTCCTCGCTCTCTTCGTAGGTGAGGTTTTCGGCCGGGCCGAAGGTGTGCAGGCGGATGGCGTGCATGGGGGATCCCCTCTGGGGTCGGGTCGTGTGCCGTTGCGGCTTCCACGGTGCGACCTCAAGCGTGCTTGAGGTCAAGGGTGTTCCGGCCGAGGGCGAGGGAGACGGCTGTGAGGGCGCTGTTGAAGGAGACTTCGGAGAGCACGCCGGGGGCGGCGACCTGGTCGCCGGCTAGGTAGACGCCGTTGCCGCGGTCGATGGCGGGGCGGTCGCGCCAGCTGGTGCCGGGCGGGTCGACGGCGCCGGTGCGGCCGTTCGCGATCGCGTCCCGCCGCCAGGTGACCCGTTTCCGCCAGTCGGGGAAGGCGAGGTCCAGCAGTTCTTCCGCGCGGGCGGTGCCGTCCGTCTTGGCCTCGTGCGGGGCGATGGGGATCTGGCCCTGGACGAGTTGTTCGCCGCTGGGGGCGAGGGTGCGGTCCTGGGCGGTGAAGCGTTCCAGCCAGCCGGGTGCGTCGAGGTCGGACACGGCGAACGCGTCGCCGCGCCGGGTGCGCAGGGCGAGGTCGATCAGGACGGTGCGGCCGCTCGGCCAGGTGAGGGTGGGGTCGTCGAGGAGGCGGCGGGCGGAGTCGAGTGAGGTGGCGACGACGACGGGGGTGTCGGTGGGCGGGGTGTCGACGCGGGACAGTGTCTCCACGCGTACGCCGAGGTTCCATGCGTGGGCGGCCATGCGGTCGATGAGGCCGCCCCAGCCGCCGCGCGGGTAGTGGGCCTCCGGGGGCAGTTTGGTGGCGCGGCGCAGGCGTTCCTGTACGAATGCGGCGGACAGGGAGCCGGGGTCGTGGTGGAAGAGCGCGACCGCGGTGTAGTGGGCGGCGGCCCGTGCGCCTTCTTCGCCGGCGATGGCGGTGGCCCAGGTGAGGAAGTCGGTGTCGACGGGGGCTTGGGCGGTGCCGCGGCGCAGGAGTTTCAGCAGGGCGAGGGGTGGGGTGCGGCGGAGGGTGCCGTGGTGGCGGAGCCGGAGCCGGGCTGCTTCCAGGGGTGGGAGTGGGGCGAGGGGGCCGATGAGGTCGCGCTGTCGGAGCCAGGTCCAGTGGGGGCCGCCGTTGTAGAGGGCGTGGGGTCCGTCGTTGGTGCGGTAGGGGCCTTCGGAGGTGCGGGCCCGGCCGCCGAGGGTGTGGTGGGCTTCGTGGACGGTGACCTTGGCGCCGGCTTCGGCGGCGGTGATGGCCGCGGTGAGTCCGGCGAATCCGCCGCCGATGACGGTGATGTGGTGCATGGCTGGGGTCTCCCTGGGTCGGGGTCGCCTTCAGGCTTCGCACAGAGGACGGTGTGGGGGTGCGGGAATGTGACATGTGCGGGGTTTCCGCAGGTCGGGTGGGTTGTCAGTGGTGGGGTGCAGCATGGGGGCATGGTGAGGAGAGCGGTGGGCGGTACGGGTGTGAAGGGGGCGAGGCGTCCCGAGGTGCGGGTGCCGGTGCTGGAGCGGTGGGAGGGGGGTGGGCTGGAGCCGGACGGGGATTACGACGGGCTGGAGTTCCGGGAGGCGGACTTCGCCGGGCAGGACGGCGGCGGGGCGCGTTTCATGGACTGCGTGCTGACGGGGTGCACGCTGGACGAGGCGCGGTTGTCCCGGGTGCGGGTGCTGGACTCGGTGCTCGCCGGTGTCCGGGGCGTGGGCACCGATCTGGCCGAGGCGACCCTGCGCGATGTGGAGCTGACGGACGCGCGGCTCGGGGGGACGCGGTTGCACGGGGCGGTGCTGGAGCGGGTGCTGGTCCGGGGCGGGAAGATCGACTTCCTGAATCTGCGGTCGGCCCGGCTCAAGGACGTCGTCTTCGAGGGGTGTGTCCTGGTCGAGCCGGACTTCGGCGGGGCGCGGCTGGAGCGTGTGGAGTTCGTGGACTGCGTGCTGAAGGACGCGGACTTTTCGGGGGCCACGCTGAAGGACGTGGATCTGCGGGGTGCCGTGTCGTTGGGGATCGCGCGGGGGGTGGACCGGTTGTCGGGGGCGGTGATCAGTGCGGGTCAGTTGCTGGATCTGGCGCCGGTGCTGGCGGGGGAGCTGGGGATCCGGGTGGAGGACTGAGGGGAGGGGGTTACTTCACGCGGGGGAAGCGGGCCTGGAGGGTCCAGATGGCCGGGTTCTCGCCGAGGTCCTCGTGGAGGTCGGTCAGGTCGGCGAGGAGGTCGTGGAGGAAGTCGCGGGCTTCGCGGCGGAGTTCGGTGTGGGAGAAGGTCAGTGGGGGTTCGGAGGCGGGCAGCCATTCCGCTTCGATGTCCACCCAGCCGAAGCGGCGTTCGAAGAGCAGGCGGTCGGTGGATTCGGTGAAGTCCAGTTCCGCGTGCTGGGGGCGGGAGGCGCGGGAGCCGGCCGGGTCCCGGTCGATGTGTTCGACGATGTCGCACAGGGCCCAGGCGAAGTCGAGCACCGGTACCCATCCCCAGGCTGTGGACAGCTCGCGGTCCGTCGTGGTGTCGGCGAGGTAGACGTCTCCGCAGAACAGGTCGTGCCGCAGAGCGTGGACGTCCGCGCGGCGGTAGTCGGTCTGCGGGGGGTCGGGGAAGCGGTTGGAGAGGGCGTAGCCGATGTCGAGCACGGGGGTGATGGTGTCACGTCGGGGTGCGCCGGCCCTCATAGGATCCGGGGGTGCGCTTTCACGGCTCCTGTTCCCGCGGTGTCGTCGCCGCCCTGCTCGTGGTGTCCGTGGTGGCGTGCGGGGGTGGTTCCGGGGCTTCTGCCGGCGGTTCCGGTGTGGGTGATCCGTACTTCCCGGAGGCCGGTAACGGTGGTTACGACGTCGGTCACTACGCCCTCGACCTCGCCTACGACCCGCGTGCGCACCGCCTCACCGGCACTGCGACGATCACCGCCCGTGCGAGGGAGGATCTCTCCGCGCTGAACCTCGACCTCGAGGGTCTGGAGGTCGAGGAGGTCACCGTGGACGGTGTGGCCGCCCGCTGGAGCCGGGCGGGGCGGGAGCTGACCGTCCGGCCGCGTGAGGCGGTGGAGGGCACCTTCCGGGTGGCCGTCCGCTATGCCGGTGCCCCGGCGACCGTCACCGATCCGGACGGTTCCGAGGAGGGCTGGCTGCGTACCGCCGACGGTGCGTTGGCGTTGGGGGAGCCGGTGGGGTCGATGGCGTGGTTCCCGGGCAATCACCATCCTTCCGACAAGGCGACGTATGCCGTCGCGGTGACGGTGCCGAGCGGGTTGCGGGTGGTGTCCAACGGGGAGCCGGCCAGTGAGGAGCGGAAGGGGAGCCGTACGACGTACCGGTGGCGCACCAGTGAGCCGATGGCGAGCTATCTCGCGATGCTGGCCGTCGGAAGGTATGAGGTCCGTCGCACGGTGACGGCCGGCGGGCTGCCCGTGTACACGGCTGTCGATCCGGAGCAGGCGGGGGCGGGCCGTGCGGTTCTGGCGCGGATCCCCGAGGTGCTGGAGTGGGCGGAGCGGACCTTCGGCCCGTATCCCTTCTCCTCCGCGGGTGCGGTCGTCGAGCGTCCCGGGGACGCCGGGTATGCCTTGGAGACCCAGAGCCGGCCGGTCTTTCCCGGTGCCCCGGACATGGTGCTGCTGGTCCATGAGATCGCCCATCAGTGGTACGGCGACTCCGTGTCCCCGCGCAGTTGGCGGGACATGTGGCTCAACGAGGGGTTCGCGACGTACGCGCAGTGGCTGTGGCAGGAGGAGCACGGGGGCGACAGCGCGCAGCGGACCTTCGACCTGCTGTATGCCGGTTCGTATTTCCCGGACGCGGGGACGAACGAGGCGTTGTGGTCCTTCCCGCCGGCCGAGCCGCCGGGCGCGGCGGACATCTCGGCCACTCCCGTGTACTGGCGTGGTGCGATGGTGCTGCACAGGATCCGGCAGACGGTCGGTGACGATTCCTTCTTCGCCCTGCTCCGGGGCTGGGCGCGGGAGCACCGTCACGGCAACGCGGGCACCGGTGACTTCACGGCGTATGTGGAGAGGTCGGCCCCGGGGGAGGATTTCACCGGGATCTGGGAGGACTGGCTGTACGGGGAGGGGCGGCCGGAGCGGCCCTGAGGGTGTGCCGGAGCCCCGGCCGGGTGGTTGCCGCCCGGCCGGGGACCGCGTCGTGAGCGGGGTGTCCGTCAGACGTTCACACCGAAGTCCTGGGCGATGCCGACGAGGCCCGAGGCGTAGCCCTGGCCGACGGCGCGGAACTTCCACTCCGCGCCGTTGCGGTACAGCTCGCCGAAGACCATGGCGGTCTCGGTGGCGGCGTCCTCCGACAGGTCGTAGCGGGCGATCTCGGAGCCGCCGGCCTGGTTGATGATGCGGATGTAGGCGTTGCGCACCTGGCCGAAGTTCTGGCTGCGGTTCTCGGCGTCGTAGATCGACACCGGGAAGACGATCTTGTCGATGTCGGCCGGGAGGGCGGCGAGGTTGACGTTGATCGCCTCGTCGTCGCCGGCGCCCTCGCCGGTGCGGTTGTCACCGGTGTGGACGATGGTGTTGTCCGGGGTCTGCTTGTTGTTGAAGAACACGAAGTGGGCGTCGGAGTAGACCTTGCCCTGCGTGTTGACCGCGATCGCCGAGGCGTCGAGGTCGAAGTCCGTGCCGGTGGTGGTGCGGACGTCCCAGCCGAGGCCCACGGTGACGGCGGTCAGGCCCGGAGCCTCCTTGGTGAGCGAGACGTTGCCACCCTTGGACAGGCTTACAGCCATTGTTGGGAGTCCCTTCCCTCGTTTGCGTACGGCTAGAAGCTACCGCTACCCCATTGAACGCGGAGAGGGGTGCGAGAGGTTCCAGGTCTCTTTACTTTCTTTACCCGTGTCGCGGGACCGGTCCCCCGAGATCCGGATATTCGGGTGACGTGGCCCGGTCAGGCGCGGGAACCTGTAGGGCATGTCCGGTCCCTATGTCATCCGCGGTTCCGTCGTCCTGCCCGAGGCGGAGCTCATGTGGCGTTTCTCGCGGTCGTCCGGGCCCGGCGGGCAGCATGTGAACACCAGTGACTCCCAGGTCGAGCTGCGTTTCGACCTCGCTCGTACCGAGGCGTTGCCCGAGGTGTGGAAGCAGCGGGCGCTGGAGCGGCTGGCCGGGCGGCTGACCGGTGGTGTGATCACCGTTCGCGCTTCGGAGCACCGTTCGCAGTGGCGTAACCGGGAGACGGCGGCGGTGCGGCTGGCGGCACTGCTCGCGGAGGCGAGCGCGCCGCCGCCGAAGCCGCGCAGGCCCACGCGTGTTCCGCGGGGGATCAATGAGCGGCGGTTGCGGGAGAAGAAGCAGCGGGCCGAGACGAAGAGGGGGCGTTCCTCGCGGGACTGGGGATGACCTCCCAGTTCCCCCTGGGGCGTGGCCCCGGCCCCCGGGTGCGGCCTCCGGCCCTGGGTGTGGCCTTCGGCCCCTGAGGTGTGGGCCTCCCGGCCGGGGATCAGTGTCCCTGCGGGTGCGTTGTGGCTGGTCGCGCAGTTCCCCGCGCCCCTTTGGGGCGCGTCCCTGTCGGGGCGCGCCCACGCGACGGTAGTCGCATGTCGGGTACAGCCCCGTGCCCCTTTGGGGCGCGTCCGCCGCAGGTTTCCATCCGGTGGTCGATGCGGGGTCTCGAACGCCGTTCAGTCCGGTCGGTGCAGCTTCAGGACGCCCACCGTCTCGTTCTCGACGAGTTCGCCGGTTTTGTGGAAGCCCAGGTTCAGGTAGAAGTTCTCGGGGCCGTTGTCGCCGGGGTGCCAGGTGGCGTAGAGCTCGTGTGTGCCCCGGCGGCGGAGTTCCCCGGCCACCGACCGGACGGCGAAGCGGCCGTAGCCCTTGCCCTGCTCCTCCGCCGCGATGTTGAGGCGCCACAGGCCGGAGCGGATGACGCTGCCGCCGTCCTCGTGCCAGTCGACGTCGAGGAAGGCCATCAGGAAGCCGACCGCGCGGTCGCCGTCCATGATCAGGCGGGGCCAGGCCGTACCGGGATGCACGTAGGCCTCGGCGAGGGACTTCACCACCGGCGCGACCGCGAATTCCTGGTCGGGGCGGACCCGTATCCCGAGGGCGGTCTTGAGGTTCTCCGGGGTGATCTCTTCGAGGCGGAGTGCGGTGGGCGTCGTCATCCGGGCACCCTAATCAGGTAAATCCCGTACGGGGAAAGTGATTTCGGCGACGGCGGCAAATCGTTCAGCCCAACTGCCGGTAACGGCCCCGGAAATACGTCAGCGGACCGCCTTCCGCGCTCGGTACCCGGGCGGCCAGGACGCGGCCGATCACCAGGGTGTGGTCCCCGGCCGGGACCCGCTGCTCGGTACGGCACTCCAGGGTCGCCAGCGCGCCGCCCACCAGGGGCGCCCCGCTGTGCTCGCCGCGCAGGTACGGGATGTCCGCGAAGAGCAGGCGGTCGCTGACCCGGCCCTTCATCGCGAAGCGGCCCGCGATGTGCCGCTGGCTCTCGGAGAGCACGGACACCGCCCACAGGGGCTGCTCGTCGAGGAGCTCGTCCATGCGGGAGCCGTTGCGCAGGCTGACCAGCACCAGCGGCGGGTCCAGGGAGACCGACAGGAACGCGGTGGCCGTCATGCCGACGTCCTCGCCGGCCGGTGCCGAGGGGTCGTCGGGGTCCAGGGGCGGCTCCTGCGCGGTCACCAGGACCACGCCGGCGGCCAGCCGGGACAGGGCGGCTCGGAACTCGTCGTTGCTCACCCCCTCAGCATGCCGGGCGGCGGGCGCGGTGGTGATCGTGGACGGGGTGGAAGTGTTCGGCACGCCGGAAACGCTAATCTCCGCTCCACAGGCACCGCATCGGACCCCGGCCCGAGCCGGGACCTAGGACCAACGCCCGAGTCGGGCACAGTCCCCGCACAAGCATCACAAAAACTGCGTTCGTCAAAAGCGAGGGAAAATCGCGGAAAATCCACGCAATTGTTCACGTTTGCCTGTGACTTGAGTCACAAGGGGCAAGAATTGTTGACCCTGTGTACCGAGTGGGCAGCGCGCTGTGATTCAGTGGCGGGGAAGCTGCTGGGACGATACGCCGAAGACAACCCTTGATTCGCTGCGAGGTCTCGGGGGGAGGGCGAGGATGGAGACCGAGTCGGAACCCTACGTCCGCCTTGCGTCGCTGCGGCAACTCCACCGGGCCATGGCCGACATGAACACGGCCCGCAGCCTGGCGGACACGCTGCAGACGGTCGCCGACGGTGTCGTGGACGCCCTCGGTTACGAACTGGCGTGCGTCAATCTCGTACGCCCCGACGGTGATCTCGTGGTCGCCGCCCTCGCCGGGAACTCCGCCGCCGAGGCCCTCATCACCGGCCGGACCGGCTCCCGCGAGTCCTGGGACCGCCGCCTCGGCATGGGGGAACGCTGGGGCGATCTGGTCTTCATCCCGCACACCGAGGGCTGGGTCCTCGACGACGACGACGTCCCGCAGTGGTACACCGATGGGCCCGCGCCCCGCTTCGAGGACGAGTGGCACCCCTCCGACCGGCTCTTCGCCCCGATGTACGCCCCCGGCCCGCAGGGCGGCGGCACCTCCGGGGAACTGGTCGGCGTCCTGTCCGTGGACCGCCCGCGCAACGGCCGCCGGCCCGGCGCCTGGGGCCGCGAGGCGCTCCAGATGTACGCCTTCCAGGCCGCCATCGCGATCAGCAACGCGCGTCTGCGTGCCAACATGCAGCGCGCCCTGGTCCGCCTGGAGCGCGACCAGCAGGCGCTGCGGGCCAGCGAGGAAAGCTTCCGGCAGGCCTTCGAGTACGCCCCCTCCGGCATGGCCATCGCCGAGATGGGCGGCGACCAGCACGGCCGCATCCTGCGCACCAACGACGCCCTGTGCCGCCTCCTGGGCCGTCCCGCCTCCGCGATGCGCCGTTACTCCTTCTCCGACCTCGTCCACCCCGAGGACATAGGCACCCTGCTGCGCACCTCCGCCGAGGGCGGCCGGGCCGAGCTGCGCCTGTGCCGCCGCGACGGCACGTACGTCTGGGTGTCCCTGCGCAACAGCGTCGTCGCCGACGCCGCCGACGGCCCCCGCTTCCTGCTCACCCACGTCGAGGACATCGAGGAGCGCAAGCGCCGCGAGCTCCAGCTCGCCCACCGCGCCTCCCACGACTCGCTCACCGGACTGCCGAACTCCGCCGAGCTGCGGGCGCGGCTGTCCGCCCGGCTGTGCCGGCAGCAGCCGCAGGGCGTGCTGCCCGCCTCCGCCGCCTCCATGGAACCCTTCGAGTCCTTCGACTCCGCGGACTCCTTCGACGCCGCCTACGGCCCGCCCGCCTTCGACCGGGGCCACGACTTCGACTTCCCGCCGGGCGCCGAGACGTACGACGGCTACGACCACCACGTGCACACCGTCGCGCCCGCCACCGAGTTCGACGACGGCGCCAAGGGGCTCGCGGTGCTCTTCTGCGACCTCGACGGCTTCAAGTCGATCAACGACCGGTTCGGGCACAACGCGGGTGACGCGGTGCTCATCGAGGTCGCCCACCGGCTCGCAGGCGGTGTGCGCGACGGCGACACCGTCGCCCGGCTCGGCGGCGACGAGTTCGTGATCCTCGCCGACGGGCTCGGCCGGGCCGACGCCCAGGACCTCGCCGTCCGGCTGCGCAACGAGATCATTCAGCCCATCCGGGCCGAGGGACGGGCCGTGCGGGTCGGCGCCAGCTTCGGCATCGGGTGGGCGCAGTGCGGGATGACGGCGGACGAAGTGCTGAAGTCGGCCGACGAGCGGATGTACGTCGAGAAACGATCTCGTCCCAAACAGCACAGACGCGCGGGATGAAGCGCAGGTCAGTGGGTTGATGCGGTGCGGGTCACCCGTTCGGGCCATGGGAAGCGGGTAGGCTCGTTCTCTCCACACTCGTACCGCACCCGATCCGCAGCTAGGAGCACCAAGGGATGACGGCCGGCAACAACGGCGCGAGCACGCCGGAGGACGACGACCCGTTCGGCTACCTCTACGCCGACGGGCAGGCCAACGGGGCCCAGCCGCCGTCCGGGGGCTACGGCTACCCGAACTCGGTCAACCGGGTGCGGCCGGTCGGGACCCGCCAGTACGGCCAGCAGGCGCAGCCCGCTCCGCAGCAGCAGGGCGTGTACGGCCAGGCGAACGCCCACTACGCCGCCCCGGAGACGCTGCCCGGCGGCGCTCCCACCGCCCCGTCGCACCAGTCGTCGCACGGCGGGGGCGGCCGGGGCCGCGGCCCGAACACCAAGGGCCTGCTCATCGGCGCGATCGCGGTGGTCGCCGCGGTCGTGATCGGCATCAGCGTGGCTGTGATCGGCGGCGACGACGAGGACGGCGGCGGCAACCAGGCCGACTCCACGCCGACCCAGTCCCAGGACAGCGGCGAACCGACCCCGTCGGCGAGCAAGAGCGCGGGCGAGGAAGAGAAGGCGGAGCTGCCCACCGCCGACGCGAAGGCGCTGCGGCTGGGCGGTTCGGCCGCCCTCGCGTCGGACGTCGAGGGAGCGCAGTCCGACGGCGGCAGCTACGTCGCCAACCTCAACCAGCCGGGGAACTCGGTCACCTGGACCGTCAACGACATCCCGGAGGACGGTGCCTACACCGTCTTCGTGCGCTACAGCACCGCCGACGAGCCCCAGTCGATGACGCTCACCGTCAACGGCAAGGAGTTCGGCTCCAAGCTCAACATGGACAACTTCGCCCGCGCCAAGGACGGCGACTTCTCCAAGGGCTGGACCCAGACCTTCGCCTGGCCGACCCTCAACAAGGGCTCCAACACCATCTCGGTCTCCTGCGCCGACGGCGACAAGTGCAACGTCCTGGTGGACCAGCTGTGGCTGAAGGAGGGCCAGGTCAAGGAGTGACCCGGCCTACGCCGCGGTCGCTTCCCCGGTCACCGTGACCCCCGTCAGCAGCTCCTCGTAGGCCGCCCGGTCGAAATCGCCGGCCGTGGGGGACAGGACCGTCGCCGCCGACAGGGCGACCGCGCGGGCCAGCCGGTCCGGCCAGGGACGGTGCTCCACCAGGGCCGACAGCAGGCCCGCGACGGCCGAGTCGCCGGCGCCGGTCGGGTTGCCGGTGAGGTGGTGCGGAGGGGCCGCGCGCCAGCGGCCCTGCCCGGTCACCGCGAGGAGGCCCTGCGGGCCCAGGGAGGCGACCACCGCGCCCGCGCCGCGCCGACGGGCGTCCTGGGTGGCGCGCAACGGCTCGTGGAAGCCGGTCAGTTCGGCCAGTTCCTCGGCGTTCGGCTTGAGGATGTCGGGCCGCCCCGCGACCCCGCGGCGCAGCGCCGCACCGCTGGTGTCGAGGAGGGTGGGGACCCCGGCCGCGCGGGCGGTGCGGATCAGGCCCGCGTAGGCGCCCACCGGGACGCCCGGGGGCAGGCTGCCGCACAGGGCCACCGCCGAGGCGGTGGCCAGCAGGTCCCCGTACACCTCCTGGAACGCGGACCACTCGGCGTGGGTGATCACCGGGCCGGGCTCGTTGAGCCGGGTGGTGGTGCCGGAGCGTCCGTCGGCGACGGCGACGGTGCGCCGGGTCGTGCCGGAGACCGGGACCAGCGCGTCCGTCAGGTGCGGGACCTCGGCGAGCCGGTCGTGCAGGATCCGGCCCGTCGTGCCGCCCGAGAAGCCGGTGACCGTCACCTCGTGGCCGAGGGCCGCGAGCACCCGCGCCACGTTGACGCCCTTGCCGCCGGGGCGTTCCGTCACCTCGGCGACCCGGTGGGAGGCCCCCGGCCGCAGGGACGGTACGCGATAGGTGATGTCGAGAGCGGTGTTCAGCGTGACCGTGAGGATCACCGGGCCGACCTCCCCCTTGATGCCTGCTTCTGCCGTGAAACCCGTGGTCACGATCATGCCAAACGGACGACGGTCGGCCCACCCCCCGGACCGGCCGCCGTCCGTCGACGGCGGGACGGATCAGCCCAGTTGGGGATGGACCACCCATTCCCCCTGCCGCATGACGCCCACCAGGTCGAAGGCGGCGTCCAGCACCACCAGGTCGGCGTCCTTGCCGGGCTCCAGGGAGCCGATCCGGTCGTCCAGGCCGAGCAGCCGGGCCGGGTTGGCGGAGATCGCCCGTACGACGTCCTCGACGGGCAGCTTGTCCACCGTCACCGCCCGCTTGAAGGCGCGGTCCAGGGTGAGCGTGGAGCCGGCGATCGAGCCGCCCTCCACCAGCCGGGCCACCCCGTCCGCGACCTCGACCTCCAGGGGGCCGAGCATGTAGCGGCCGTCGCCGAAGCCGGCCGCGTCCATCGCGTCGGTGATGAAGGCGACCCGCGCGGCGCCCGCGTGGTGGAAGGCGAGCTGGAGGGCGGCCGGATGCAGGTGGGTGCCGTCGTTGATCAGTTCGACGGTGACCCGCTCGTCCTCCAGCAGGGCGGTGATCGGGCCGGGGGAGCGGTGGCCGAGCGGCGGCATCGCGTTGAACAGGTGGGTGGCGACGCGCGCGCCCGCGTCGATGGCCTGGAGCGTCTGCTCGTACGTGGCGTCCGTGTGCCCGACCGCCGCGATCACCCCGTGTTCGGTGAGCAGCCGTACGGAGTCCAGGCCGCCCGGCAGCTCGGTCGCCAGCGTCATCATCCTCGCCTGCCCGTGTGCGGCGTCGAGCAGTTTGCGCACCTCGGCCGGGTCGGGGTCGCGCAGCAGCTCCTCGTCGTGCGCGCCCTTGCGGCACGGGGAGATGAACGGCCCCTCGAAGTGGATACCGGCGATGTCGCCCTGCTGGGCCAGTTCGGCGAGCATCCCGGCGTGCCGGGCGAGGAAGTCGAGGTCACCGGTGACGGCGGAGGCGACCACCGTGGTGGTGCCGTGCGCGCGGTGGGTGCGCACGCCCTTGAGGACGTCCTCGGCGGTGCCGCCGGCGAAGGAGGCGCCGCCACCGCCGTGGTTGTGGAGGTCGACGAAGCCGGGGACCACCCAGTGGCCGCTCAGGTCGACCGTCTCGGCACCGGCGGGCGCCTCTCCCGGACCTCCGGCGGGCTCCGGCCCGGGGGAACCCCCACCCGCGATCCGCGTGCCCTCGACGATCACGCGGCCGTCGTCCACGGTCCCGGTGGGCAGGACCACCCGGGCACCGGCGAGAACCTTGGTGGGGGCCATCAGGTGGTTACCTCCGAGGGATACGAGGGGTCAGTGGTGTCGATCAGGTCCCAGGCGAGGAGTCCCGCGCCCAGGCATCCGGCGGTGTCCCCGAGGGCCGCGGGGACCAGGGACGGCAGTTTCTGGAAGGTGATCCGCCGCCGGACGGCCTCCCGCAGCGGTGTGAACAAGGTTTCCCCCGCCTCGGCGAGCCCGCCACCGATGATCAGCGTCCGGGGGTCCAGCAGGGTGAGCGCGGTGACCAGCCCGTCGGCGAGCGCGTCCACCGCGTCCTGCCACACCTGACGGGCCCGTACGTCCCCGGACTCGACGGCCTTCGCGCAGTCCGCCGCGTCCGCGTCCGGATCCCCGCAGGCCGCCGCCCACGCCTCGCTCACCGCGGCGGCGGACGCGAACCGCTCCAGACAGCCGCGCTGCCCGCACGGACAGGGGGCGCCTTGGGGCCGTACGACGATGTGGCCGATCTCGCCCGCGAAACCGTGCGCGCCCGCCTCCACCCGGCCGTCGACGCCGATGGCACCCGCGATGCCGGTACCCAGCGCCACGAACAGGAACCGGTCGGCGCCCCGGCCGGCTCCGATGCGGCCCTCGGCGAGACCGCCGGTGCGCACGTCGTGGCCGAGGGCGACGGGGACGCCGCCGAGGCGTTCGGTGAGCAGCGCGCGCAGCGGGACGTCGCGCCAGCCGAGGTTGGCCGCGTAGACGGCGATGCCCTCCGTCTCGTCGACGATGCCGGGGACGGCGACGCCGGCGGCGGACGCGGCCTCGCCGTACCGCCGTACGCCGTGGGCGCGCAGGTCCGCCGCGAAGTCGAGGATGCCCGCGACGACCGCGTCCGGGCCGCGTTCACGGCCGGTGGCCCGGCGGACCTGGTGCAGCAGCGTGCCGTCCGCCCCGACCAGGGCGGCCTTCATCCCGGTGCCGCCCACATCGAGGGCGATGACGTGTTTCACGTGGAACAGTGTGACCCCCGGACCCGCAAGAGGTCTAGTCCACTCGCGTGGTGTAGACCTTATTCCGATTATCGAAAAGCTTTCGGATGGCGCGATGCGCCGGGGCAGGGGCAAGGCAAGTGCAGCGGCAGGTCAGGACAAGGGCGATCGCGGTGGTGTCCGCACTGGGGCTGACGGGAGTCCTCGGCGGATGCGGACTCGGCGGCGGGTCCTCCGATGTGACCTTGAGGCTGGTCGCCGCCGACTACGGCGACAGTGCGGCCAACAGCTCCAAGAAGTACTGGGCCGGCCTGGTCGAGCGGTACGAGGCCGAGCACCCCGATGTGAAGATCGACGTGGACGTCTACTCCTGGAACGACGTCGACCGCAAGGTCAAGGAGATGGTCGACGCGGGCGACCCGCCGGACATGGCGCAGATCGGCGCGTACGCCGACTACGCGGCCGAGGGTGAGCTCTACAAGGCCGGCGACCTGCTCTCCATCCCCGTCCAGGCGGACTTCCTCTCCCAGCTCACCACCGCGGGCGAGGTCAACAGCGTGCAGTACGGCATGCCGTTCGCCTCCTCCACGCGCGTGCTGTTCTACAACAAGAAGCTGTTCGCCGAGGCCGGCGCCACCCCGCCGCAGACCTGGGACGAGCTCGCCGAGGCCGCCGAGGCACTCGACGCGAAGGGCGTGAAGTACCCGTACGCGCTGCCGCTCGGCCCGGAGGAGGCACAGGCCGAGACCATGCAGTGGCTGCTCAGCGGCGACGGCGGCTACACCGACCTCATGGGCACGTACACCATCGACTCCGCGCAGAACGTCGAGACGTTCTCCTGGCTGAAGGACGAGCTGGTCGGCAAGGGCCTGACCGGTCCGGTCGCGCCCGGCAAGCTCGACCGGGCCGCGGCGTTCGCGGCGTTCGCCGCCGGGGACGTCGGCATGCTCAACGGGCACCCCTCGCTGATGGAGATGGCGAAGGAGAAGGGCGTGGAGTTCGGCATGGTGCCGACGCCGGGCATCGACGGCGTGAGCCCGGTCACCCTCGGCGTCGCCGACTGGATGATGGCCTTCAAGAAGAACGGCCACCGCGACCAGGTCGGCGACTTCCTCGACTTCGTCTACAGCGAGGAGAACGTCCTCGACTTCTCCCGCGAGTACAACCTGCTGCCGGTCACCACCTCCGCCTCCCGGACAATGGCCGCCTCCGACCAGGACAAGGACCTCAAGCCCTTCCTCGACCAGCTCACGACCTCGGAGCTCTACCCGGTCGGCAACACCTCCTGGGCGGCGGTCAACGCGGCCGTCAAGAAGCAGATCGGCAAGGCGGTCGCCCCCAACGGCAGCCCCGCCGGCGTCCTCGGCGGACTCCAGGCGACGGCGACGCGCGCGGAGAGCAGGGAGTAGCCTGCGGAGCATGGACACGGGGGACGAGGAGCACGAGGCCGGCGCGGGTCTGGGGCGGCGTGAACAGGACATCCTCGCGCTGGAACGCCGGGGCTTCTCCGGTCCCGGCGCCAAGGAACGCGCCATCCGCGAGGAGCTGGGCCTGGCCCCCGTCCGCTACTACCAGCTCCTGAACGCGCTCCTGGACGACCCCCGGGCCCTCGCCCACGACCCGGTGACGGTCAACCGCCTGCGCCGCATACGGGAAACCCGCCGCACAGAGCGTTGATCCGCCCCCGCCGCCCCTTCCCGTCCCGACCTCGGAGAGTTGCCCTTGGGCGGGAAGGTGCGGCCGGTGCCCTCCTCAAAGGGCTCGCGACGCTCCATGGGGACGGCACCGGGTCACCCTGCACCCAGCTCGAACCGATTCGATGCCTGCACTGACGTTCGATCGCGCAGGAGATCGGCGACATGCTGAGGACCATACGTCGCCAGGGCCCACAGGGCGCTGATCTCCCGCGCTCCTGTCCAGGCACCTCCATACGCGGGAGTGCGGAAGAGGGCAACGCCGATGCAGTACTCGTCGAAGGGATCGGAGCGTAGGTAGCGAGCGCCACCGGTCCCACACAGGTACAAGTCCGCACCGACAGCTTTCGCCAGGTCAGCGAGTCTTTCCGAGCGTCCTTCGCGGGCGGGGTACGCGCTGCTGCGGACGACGGAGCCGCGCCGGCCAAGCAGGTCGAGCAGAAGCCGTGCAGAGGCTTCCGCGACCACAGCGGTGCGGTCGGAGGTGTCCAGAAGCTCAAGGAGCGGTTGGATCATGCCGTCGAGGGAGGACCAGTACCGGCTACTGCCGTAGTACTGCCGCAGAAGCAGGGCGAGTCGCTTGCTGCTCACGTCCGAATCCACGAGCCGCGCCTCACTGACAAGGCTCCCCCGGCCATGGGGCAGGTGTGTCGGAAGAGTGAGCCACTGCCTCTGTCGCGGGTTGTGCAGCGCGGCGAGGCGGGCCCGGTGCTGATAGTCGCGACGGGCGAACTGCACGTCGTCGAGCACGATCCAGCAATCCGCCGCGTACAGCTTGGCCAGTGTGGAAAGCCGGGGGAAGAGGTTGGGCTGGTGGATGGCACACAGCCTGCCCGGCGCCGACGGGTCAGGGAGTGATGAGACGGCTGGTGAAGCCTGCGGTGAGGAGGTTCTTGTAGGCGGCATGCACGTCCTCCGGGACGTCCTGCTCGATGGCGAAGCCGAGCTTCGGATACTCGATCACCCGCTGGAGATCACCGACGAGCATGTCCAGGACGAGCTTCTCGTCCCCGATGCTCTTGACGTAGTCGTCCAACTCCAAGGGTTCCGAGGCACACCGCACGTCGACCTCGGGCCACAGCTTGCGGGCGGTGGCGTACGAACGGCGTTCCATGTAGGGCTTGGAGACCAAGAGCACCGAGGCCGGATAGAGCCCGGCGTCGGTGAGGACCTGCCGGGAGTACGTGATGTTGTGCCCGGTGTTGCCGGCGCGGGGCTCCAAGAGGATCGCCTCGTCAGGCACGCCGAGGGCGAGAGCGTGTTCCCGGTAGTGGACGGCCTCACCACGCGGGAAGCGGGCCGCGGTGGTGGGGCTGTTGCCACCCGTGAACACGAGGACGGGAAAGAGCCCGGCTCGGTACAGATCGGCCGCCGTGGTCGCCACACCGAGGTCGTGACTGCCGAGTCCGATCGCCACGTCCGCCGGCCGAAGTTCGTGACGCATCTGGTGGTAGTCCCAGATGAGCCGGGCGTTCGCCCATTGCTCGTCGGTCACGGCCTGCCGGCTGTCAGTCGGTCCCGTCATTGGTGTTTCTCCCTGATCAGCGTCGCCCGGGGCTCTTCGCCCCACTGCTCGTGGCATGCCTGCTCCTGATGCCCTCGATACTGCGACGCTGGTGGCTGAGCCCGTACTCAGCGGCCACCTTCGCTGCCTTGTCGAGAACTTCAAGACCATCATCCAGGGTGGCCGGATCGGACAACAGGATGTGACCGTGGGCGGTGTCCAGACGAACACGTTGCATGGGTGAGTCCGCGGTACCGGTCGTGCGGGCGATGTCGATGTAGTGCAGTGCGGCGGTCAGGTCACCTGCCCCTCGGTGGGCGAGGGCGAGCTTCTGATGGGCCACGGACCAGTCCTCCGGCTCGGAGAGGTCCTCGAACTCGCGTACCGCCGCTGACATGACGCGTGCGGCGTACTCATGGTCGCCCTTCTTGCTCAACGCAGTACCCACCCACAGCCGAGCCCGCGCGCGGTCGCGTGGGGAGAGCCGGTCGTCAACGGCGAGGGACTCATATCGGTGGGCAGCCGCGTCCCAGTGATCGGACATCTCCGTGACGACGGCCAGCGAGAGGTCCAGTTGAGCTACGCGCCGGGGGACGTCGAGCCGGGCGAAAACGGCCCGGGCTTCGTGATAGGAGCGTCGCGCCGACAAGGGGCCCAGAACGGCGCCTTTGTCCCTTTGCACGTCTCCCAGCAGGGCGGTCGCCCGCGCGTAGAGGTAAAGGCCCTTGTCGTCCAGCCCAATCGGTGGGAAGCGGGCCAGCCAGCGACGTAACAGATCCTCTGCGAAGGCGAAGTTCTGCCGGGACAAGGCGACGACGGATCGGTCGAGATCGTCGGTCCAGGACTCGTACTCCCACGCACGGGGCCCGCTGATGGTGACCCGCCGGATGGAGCCGGCACCGGAGCTGCCGGCCTCGGAGAGGTTGGTCTCGAAGCGAAGGTGGACAGCCGCGTCCGCGCGGGCGAGAGCGGTGTCGAGGATGGCCTGGGTGTCCTGCCTCGGCTCAGTCGAGGAGAGCAGCTTCTCCCACTTCGAGATCGTCCGGACGCCTACGCCGAGATGAGCCGCGAAGGTCCGGACGCTCATCCGCAGGGCGAGCCGCAGCGCCCTGGCTTCCAGGCCGGTCCAGTGGTGCACGGTCGCCACGGATCCCTCCCTTCCTGCCGTCATACAAGCACGCCGACCGGGAGCAGTAGGACGAAAGTGCCACGGAAGTGCAACAAGCGGTCATTGGAGCAGCCCACTTCCTGCGACACGCTCAATGGACCAGCTACCACACACCGGATGGTCCGTGATGGAACCCATAACCGAACTCCGCCCGGTCGACGGACCGGTCGTCTACGGCTACCTGCGCCTTACCCGTGTCTCCGCGGCCCGGCGCGAGGCACTCGCCACGACACTGGCCGAGCACTGCCGACGGCACGAACTCTTTCTTTCCGGCCTGTTCACCGAGCGCGGCGACTCGGGGAGGGCGACTTCGGCGTTCGTCGGCCTGCTCGATGTTCTCGAACTGCCGGACGTCTACGGCGTGGTCCTGCCGACCGCCTCTCATCTCGGACCTCGCGGCACAACGGCGGAACGCCGACGACGGATCGAGAGGGCCGGTGCGCGTCTGCTGCTGGTCCGACGTAGCCGCCGCCATCGGACGCCGATTCCCGGTCCGCACAGGTGAGGTGTGTCATGACGAACGAGCTGCACAAGTACTTCGATGCCGAGCGACGCGCCGTCGGCCAGGCCCGTGAGTTCGTGATCATCTCGCTGGAGAAGTGGGGGATCACCGGTGAGCCGGCCGAGGACATCCGGCTCTGCGTCTCGGAACTGGCATCCAACGCCCTGGCCCACGGCACTCGCCGTGGCCACGGGTTTCTGGTGCGCCTCTGCGCCGACGAGGACTCCGTACGCCTGGAGGTCCACGACAGCGGTGACGTCTCGCCCGATCGGTGTCCCCGCTTGCGGGAAGCCGCTGAAACGGACACTGCCGGGCGCGGGTTGAGCATCGTCGACACGCTCGCCGACGGCTGGGGCGTCGATGAGCGTTCCCCGTACGGAAAGGTCGTGTGGTCCCGCTTCAAGACCGCACCGGCTTCCCAGCCTGCCCGGCCCCTCGGAACGGCCTGAGAAGGAGAACCGTCATGGAGTCTTTCGAGCGTGCTCGGCTGGACGCTTACTTCACGAAGATCGCTGCCTGCTTCCTGCCTCAGGAACGCGCTGCATCCTTCCTGATCACACATCTCTTGGCCGAGCGCCCCAGCTTCGTCCGCGCAGTGGCGTCCCTGAGCGATGTGCGCGCTGTGCTCCCCAAGCCGAAGTCGATCAACGCGGCAGCCCAGCGTGACGTCGAGCGGTCCATCAGCGTCGACACCCTCTCGCGCGACCTCTTCAACGACCCCGACGCCGCGCTCGACTACATCGAGTCCCGCGCCGGAGGCGAACGCACGGTCCTGCTGGACGTCGGCGGCTACTTCGCGCCCGTCCTCGCGCATCTTCACGAGCGTTTCACGGGAGAGATCGTCGGGGTCATCGAGGACACCGAGAACGGGCACCGGCGATACACCGCGTTGGAAAAACTTCCCTGTCCAGTCGTCTCTGTAGCCCGCTCCCCGCTCAAGGACCCTGAGGATTACCTGATCGGCCAGTCGGTCGTCTTCTCGACGGAGGCGGTGATGCGAGGCCGCGGCGACATCCTCCACGGCCGTCCTGCGCTGGTCATCGGGTTCGGCAAGTTGGGCAGTTCCATCGCGAGGCTGCTCCAGGCGAAGGGCGTACACGTCACTGTCTTCGACATCGATCCTGTACGACGCACGCAGGCACTCTCTCAGGGTTTCGCCGTGGCGCGGGATCGTGAGGCCGCCCTGACCGGAGCGGGTCTGGTCCTGTGCGCGACTGGCGCGGTCTCCCTGCGCGGAGAGGACTTCGGGCATCTGCGCAACGGAGCGTACGTGGCCACCGTGACAAGCAGTGAGGACGAACTGGAACTCGATTCCCTGCCCGAGGTCTATACCCGGACGGCCATCGGCGACCACGTCACCCGCTATCAGACCACCGGCCATTACTTCTATCTGGTGAACGGCGGGAACGCGGTGAACTTCCTGCACGGTGCCAGCGTCGGACCGTTCATCTTTCTCGTTCAGGCAGAGATCCTCGCGGCAATCAGGCTGCTCACCGACCAGCACCTGGCTCCTGGCCTCCACGAGATCCCCGCACCCGACCGCGCCGAGATCGCGGCGACCTGGCTTTCCTACTTCAACAGGTGACAGACATGCCCCTCAGCACAGCCCACCTCCGTACGACCCTGAACCGCTACCTCGACGCCCACCCCGAGGACATGCCCGGCCTGGCCCCGGCGCTCGCCCTCCTCGACACGGACGCGGACCTCACCTCCCGCAAGGAGTTCCGCGTCCATGCCACCGCCGGCGCGATCCTCGTCGGACCGGACAACCGCGTCCTCCACATTCGTCACCGGACGCTCGACAAGTGGCTCCTCCCCGGCGGACATCTGGAACCGGAGGACGACACCCTCCAGGCAGCTGCCCTCCGGGAACTGTGCGAGGAGACCGGGATCTCCTCGGCATCGGTGATCCTGGTGGGTCCCCATCCGGTCGACATCGACGTGCACCCCATGCCGGCCAACGAGGCCAAAGGAGAGCCGGAGCATCAGCACGTCGACTTCCGTTTCCTCTTCCGCACGGAGACCGCCGACATCAGCGCGCTCCAGACCGAAGAGGTCACGGACGCGGCGTGGCTGCGGTTGGAGGCCCTGGTGTCGCGGGAGCTGAGTCGAAGGGTGACGAGCGCACTGCATTGAATCCGGCATCGATCGCGGCGGCCCTTTCCCGTCCCTGGAGGCTGAGAGCAGCTCCTCCGGCGTTTGAGGAGCGGGGGTCCGGGGGCAGCGCCCCCGGGGTGGGACGGGAAGGGGCGGCGGGGGCGAAAAAACCGGTCAGCGCATCCGCTCCGCCAGCGTCCGCAGCAGCCCCACCACCCCCGCCGGACCGTCGACCACCAGGTCCGCCCGTTCCCGCAGCTCGGTGACCTCGTCGCTGCCGCTGCACACCAGCAGCCCCGGAGTGCCGGCGGAGCGGAGCTTGTCGACGGCCGTGTAGGCGGGGAGGTCGCCCAGGTCGTCACCCGCGTACAGGACCGACTCGGCGCCGATGTCCCGCGCGTACTCCAGCAGGGCGACGCCCTTGTCCATCCCGGGCGGACGCAGCTCCAGCACCATGCGGCCGGGTTCGACGATCAGACCGTGCCGGGCGGCGAGCCCGGCGAGCGGCTCGCGCAGGGCCTCGAACGAGGCCTGCGGATCGGCGGCCCGGCGGGTGTGGACCGCCACCGCCCGGCCCCCCTTCTCCTCGATCCACGTGCCCTGCCACGCGCCGACCCGGTCCAGCACCCCCGGCAGCTCCGCGCGGACGGCGGCGACCCCGGGATGCGGGGCGGGCGCGGTGACCGTGCCGGTGACGGCGTCCCAGCGCTCGGCGCCGTAATGGCCGAGAACGACGAGGTGTTCCAGGCCGGGAACGCCCGCGAAGCCGCCGTGGCGGACCGCGACCCCCGCCGGCCGGCCGGTGACCACCGCGACCGCGGCCACCCTGGGCGCGAGCGCGGCGAGCGCGCCCACCGCGTCCGGGTGCGCGCGGGCCTGCTCGGGGTCGGCCACGATCGGCGCGAGCGTCCCGTCGAAGTCGAGCCCGATCAGTGCCTTCCCCGGGCGGGAGAGAAGCGCCTCCAGCCCTTCCCGCCCGGCCTGCGTGGCGGGCGTCGGCGTGGCGTTCGGCTCCGTGGAATCCGTATGGCTGGCCATGCCGTCCAACCTATCCGCGCCCGCCCCCGCGTACTCCTGTGTGACCGGCCATACCTCCGGTCAGCCGGGCGTTCCGTCCCGCAGCGCCTCCAGCTGCTCCAGGAACCAGCGGGCCGGGGGCAGCGCGGTCGCCGCCGCGGCCAGGCGCTTGGCGCGCTCGGCGCGTTCGTCCAGGCCCATGGTCAGAGCCTCGTGCAAGGCGCGGGCGGTCCCGACGACGTCGTACGGGTTGACCGTGATCGCGTCCTCGCCCAGCTCCTCGTGGGCGCCCGCCTCCCGCGACAGCACCAGCGCGCAGCCCGCGTCGGAGACGACCGGGACCTCCTTGGCGACCAGGTTCATGCCGTCGCGGATCGGGTTGACCAGCGCCACGTCCGCCATCCGGTACGCGGCCAGCGAGCGCGCGAAGTCGTCCTCGACGTGCAGGACGACCGGCCGCCAGCCCGGGGTGCCGTACCGCTCGTTGATCTCCTCCGCGACCCGCCGCACCTCGGCGGTGTAGTCGCGGTAGACGGCGAGGTCCTGCCGGGAGGGGTAGGCGAACGCGACGTGCACCACGCGCTCGCGCCACTCGGGGTGGTCGTCCAGGAGCTGCCGGTACGCCAGCAGACCCCGCACGATGTTCTTCGACAGCTCGGTCCGGTCGACCCGGACGATCGTCCGGCGCCCCTCGCCGATCTCCTCCCGCAGCGCGGTGATCCGCTCCTCGACGTCCGCCTCGTGGGCGCGGGCGCGCAGGAAGTCCGCGTCGGCGCCCAGGCCGTGCACGCCGATCCGGGTGTCCCCGAGGCCGCCCGCGAAGCGTTCGCAGCACGCGGTGAACGCGTCCGCCCAGCGGCGGGTGAGGAAGCCGAGCCGGTCGGCGCCGAGCATGCCGCGCAGCACCTGCCGCGCGATGTCGTCGGGCAGCATCGCGAAGTACTCCGGCGGCGCCCACGGCGTGTGCGAGAAGTGCGCGATGCGCAGGTCGGGGCGGAGCTCGCGGAGCATCCCGGGGACGAGGGTCAGGTGGTAGTCCTGGACGAGCACCGCCGCGCCCGGCGCCGCCTCCTCGGCCAGCGCCTCGGCGAACGCCCGGTTGTAGGCCTCGTACGACGCCCACCGCCGGCGGAACTCCGCGTCGAAGACCGGCTCCAGCGGCGTCTGGTACAGCATGTGGTGCACGAACCACAGCACCGAGTTGGCGATCCCGTTGTACGCGTCGGCGTGCACGTCCGCCGGGATGTCCAGCATCCGCACGCCGTCCTCGCCTACCCCGCGCCGCACCGCCTCGCGGTCGCCGTCGGACAGCGCCGAGCACACCCACAGCGCCCCGGCGTCCGGCCCGATCGCCGACAGCCCGGAGACCAGCCCGCCGCCGCCCCGCCCGGCCCGCAGTGAACCGTCGTCCTCCACCGTGTACGAGACGGGCCCGCGATTCGACGCGACCAGCACCTGAGCACCCTGAGCAGCCTGCGTGACAGCCATGAATGTCACCTAGCCCGGCCCCGGAGACCTCAAACGCACAAGATCGGCCGTATACGGGTCAGGCCACCCGCCGTGCCCGGTACTCCGCGATCTCCGTCATCGGCGGCCGCTCCTCCGTGTCGACGGAGTACGTGCGGGGTTCGAAGGCGTCGCCCGCCCGCTCGAACTGGGTGAGGGAGGGCCGGATCAGATGGCCGCGGGCCAGGCGGAGCTGGGCGGTGCGGTAGATCGCGGCGGCCATCCGGCCGAGGGCCTGGCCGTCCTGGTGGCGGTGGACGCGCACGCCGACGTCGACCTGGGCGAGGGCGTCCAGGCCGACCAGGTGCAGGGCGTCGACCAGCATGCCGAGCTCGACGCCGTACCCGACCGGGAACGGGAGCTGTTCCAGCAGGCTCCGGCGGGCCGCGTACTCGCCGCCGAGCGGCTGGACGAAGCCGGCCAGCCGGGGCCAGTGCATGTTCAGCAGCGGGCGGGCCATCAGCTCCGTGACCCGGCCGCCCTGACCGGCCGCCGAGCCGAGCGGGCGGTCGTACATGGCCTTGACCAGCTGCACGTCCGGCTCGGTGAGCAGCGGGCCGACGATGCCGGAGACGAAGTCGGAGGAGAACTCCCGCAGATCCGCGTCGACGAAGCACACGATGTCGCCGCGGGTGACGAGCAGGGAGCGCCACAGCACCTCGCCCTTGCCGGGCACCGCCGGTATCCGGGGCAGGATCGTGTCCCGGTGCACCACGCGCGCGCCCGCGGCCGCCGCCACCTCGGCCGTGCGGTCGGCCGAACCCGAGTCGACCACCACCACCTCGTCGACCAGCGGGACCTGGAGCACCAGGTCGTGCCGGATCACCGACACGATCTCGCCGACCGTCGCCTCCTCGTCGAGCGCGGGCAGCACCACGCTCACCGTCTGTCCCGTCGCGCGTTTCGCCGCCAGGATCCGGTGGAGCGGGCGGTCGGCCACCGACCAGGACCGGTCGGTCAGCCAGCGCTCGACTTCTTCCAGCACGGTCCCGGACTCCTCACTGGCCTGTGATCCATCTCGCGGTGCGGACGACTATCTCAACCATGCAGGCCTTCGGTTACAGTCTTGAACAACGCCGATGCCCCCCGCATGCCGGGGTCACCGCGCGGACGACAACTGAACACCGCTCATCCAGAGGGGCAGAGGGATACGGCCCGATGAAGCCCCGGCAACCCTCCAGTCGGTTCTTGTCACATAGACGTGGCGAGGCTCCCGGCTAGGGAAGGTGCCAAATCCGTCTCACGGCGAGGTGCGTCGTGAGGAAGATGAGGAGAAAGGGCCTCGCCTCCATGGCTGTGCAGACCGTTGCAAGCGCCACCGATTCCGCCTCCGTAGACCTCGGCCCCGCCGCGGCGCTCTCCTGCCGCGAATGCGGGCACCGCGTCCCCCTCGGCCCCGTCTTCGCCTGCGAGGAGTGTTTCGGCCCGCTGGAGATCGCCTACGACTTCTCGGCCTACGACACCGAGGAGCTCCGCAAGCGGATCGAGGCGGGACCCGCGAACATCTGGCGCTACGCGCCGCTGCTGCCCGTCCCGGCGGACGTGGCGACCAAGCCGAACATCAACCCCGGCTGGACCAAGCTCGTCCAGACCGACAACCTGGCGCGTGAGCTGGGCGTCGACGCCGGCAAGCTGTTCGTCAAGGACGACTCCGGCAACCCGACGCACTCCTTCAAGGACCGTGTCGTCGCCCAGGCCATCGAGGCCGCCCGCGCCTTCGGCTTCACCACCCTCTCCTGCTCCTCCACCGGCAACCTCGCCGGCGCCGTCGGCGCCGCCGCGGCCCGCGCCGGCTTCCGGTCCTGCGTGTTCATCCCGCACGACCTGGAGCAGGGCAAGGTCGTCATGGCCGCCGTCTACGGCGGTGAACTCGTCGGCATCGAGGGCAACTACGACGACGTGAACCGCTTCTGCTCCGAGCTGATCGGCGACCCGGCCGGTGAGGGCTGGGGCTTCGTCAACGTCAACCTGCGGCCGTACTACGCGGAGGGGTCCAAGACCCTCGCGTACGAGATCTGCGAGCAGCTCGGCTGGCGGCTCCCGGACCAGATCGTGATCCCGATCGCGTCCGGCTCGCAGCTCACGAAGATCGACAAGGGGCTGCAGGAGCTCATCAAGCTCGGGCTGGTCGAGGACAGGCCGTACAAGATCTTCGGCGCGCAGGCCGAGGGGTGCTCGCCGGTGTCCACCGCCTACAAGGCGGGGCACGACGTCGTCCGTCCGCAGAAGCCGGACACGATCGCCAAGTCGCTGGCGATCGGGAACCCGGCGGACGGGCCGTACGTGCTGGACATCGCCCGTCGGACGGGCGGGGCGGTGGAGGACGTGAACGACGGGCAGATCGTCGACGCGATCAAGCTGCTGGCGCGTACGGAGGGGATCTTCGCGGAGACCGCCGGGGGTGTGACCGTGGGGGTCACCAAGAAGCTGCTGGAGAGCGGGGTGCTCGACCCGTCTTTGACCACGGTGGTGCTGAACACCGGGGATGGTCTGAAGACGTTGGATGCGGTGGCCGGTACGGGGATGACTGCGACCATTCGTCCCACCCTGGAGTCGTTCCGTGAGGCCGGGCTCGGCTGAGTCGTTTCGTCTGCCGGTCCGTTGTGGCTGGTCGCGCCCACGCGGCGGTAGCCGCATGTCAATACAGCCCTGCGCCCCTAGGGTGCTGTCCCTTCCGGAGGTTTCAAAGTGAGCGTTACTGTCCGCATCCCCACCATCCTGCGTACCTACACCGGTGGGCAGGCCGAAGTGAGTGCCGAAGGGGCGACCCTTGGCGAGGTCATCTCGGATCTGGAGAAGAACCACACCGGGATCGCCGCCCGGGTGCTGGACGATCAGGGCAAGCTGCGGCGGTTCGTGAACGTCTATGTCAACGACGACGACGTGCGGTTCGAGCAGGGGCTCGAGACGGCCACCCCGGACGGGGCCGGCGTGTCGATCATTCCGGCGGTGGCCGGCGGCTGATCATTACCTTCGGTAATGACGGTCACCGAGCGTTGAGGACGCGGCCCCCTCCGTGAGAGAAGCGGAGGGGGCAATTCCATGGGATTGAGCGCGGTAGAGTTGGGGAACACGCTCCTGATCCCTTGATCGGAAACATTGAATTCCTGCCGCGGGCCCGACTGGATGTAGCCAAAGTGCGGGCACTCTTCGCGGCATTTGTGGCCTTTGCGTGGCCCGACTTGCCCTGGAATACGGCGAATTCTCGCCACATTCCGGACCGGCGTCGTCCAGATTTCTCGTCCGATTGACCTGTTGCAGACGGCAGTTGGACAGATACATTCAGCCGCGGTCGACGCGTTCCGGCGCACGCCCCCAACCGTTGGGGGGTGAGGTCTGACCCGGATCCGCGAAGTGTGGATCTGTGCAAGGGCCAGTAATAGGGGAGTTAGGCATGGCTCAGGGCACCGTCAAGTGGTTCAACGCGGAGAAGGGGTACGGCTTCATCGCGGTCGACGGTGGTGCGGATGTTTTCGTCCACTACAGCGCGATTCAGATGGACGGCTACCGCACCCTCGAAGAAGGCCAGCGGGTCGAGTTCGAGATCTCGCAGGGTCAGAAGGGCCCACAGGCCGACATGGTCCGTCTCAGCGCCTGAACGCGCTATCAGCCGCAAGCATCTTCTGCCGGCCAAGGGCCCGCACCCCTCAGGGGTGCGGGCCCTTCGCCGTGCCCGCGGGCGGTCGAGCGGTGCCCGCGGGTGGCCGAGGGGCGTCCGCGGGTGGCCGGGCGCCCCGTGTACTCCCCATGGGCGCTTGCACTCGCATGGGTCGAGTGCTAATCATTGGCGTTAGCACTCTGAAGGTGAGAGTGACAACGAAGGACCGGGTCGGTGAGGCCCGCGGGCCGTGTGGGGCAAGGAACCACGGGGCCGGCGAGCCGTCCGTCGCGGGCGCGGGCGCGGTCCGAAGGAATCACCCCCAGTCCTGGAGGGACCACTTCACATGGCCAAGATCATCGCGTTCGACGAGGAGGCGCGGCGCGGCCTCGAGCGCGGCATGAACCAGCTCGCGGACGCCGTCAAGGTGACGCTCGGCCCCAAGGGCCGCAACGTCGTCCTCGAGAAGAAGTGGGGCGCCCCCACGATCACCAACGATGGTGTGTCCATCGCCAAGGAGATCGAGCTCGAGGACCCGTACGAGAAGATCGGCGCCGAGCTGGTCAAGGAAGTCGCGAAGAAGACGGACGACGTCGCCGGTGACGGTACGACCACCGCGACCGTCCTCGCCCAGGCCCTGGTGCGCGAGGGTCTGCGCAACGTGGCCGCCGGTGCCAACCCGATGGCTCTGAAGCGCGGTATCGAGAAGGCCGTCGAGGCCGTCTCCGGTGCCCTGCTGGAGCAGGCGAAGGATGTCGAGACCAAGGAGCAGATCGCCTCCACGGCCTCCATCTCCGCCGCCGACACCCAGATCGGCGAGCTGATCGCCGAGGCCATGGACAAGGTCGGCAAGGAAGGCGTCATCACCGTCGAGGAGTCCCAGACCTTCGGTCTGGAGCTGGAGCTCACCGAGGGTATGCGCTTCGACAAGGGCTACATCTCGGCGTACTTCGCCACCGACATGGAGCGTATGGAGGCCGTCCTCGACGACCCGTACATCCTGATCGCGAACTCCAAGATCTCCAACGTCAAGGACCTGCTCCCGCTCCTGGAGAAGGTCATGCAGTCGGGCAAGCCGCTGCTGATCATCGCCGAGGACGTCGAGGGCGAGGCCCTGTCGACCCTGGTCGTCAACAAGATCCGCGGCACCTTCAAGTCCGTCGCCGTCAAGGCCCCGGGCTTCGGCGACCGCCGCAAGGCCATGCTCGGCGACATCGCCATCCTCACGGGCGGCGAGGTCATCTCCGAGGAGGTCGGCCTCAAGCTGGAGAACGCCACCCTCGACCTGCTGGGCAAGGCCCGCAAGGTGGTCATCACCAAGGACGAGACCACCATCGTCGACGGTTCGGGCTCGGCCGACCAGGTCCAGGGCCGCGTGAACCAGATCCGCGCCGAGATCGAGAACAGCGACTCGGACTACGACCGCGAGAAGCTGCAGGAGCGCCTGGCGAAGCTCGCCGGCGGTGTCGCGGTCATCAAGGCCGGTGCCGCCACCGAGGTGGAGCTCAAGGAGCGCAAGCACCGCATCGAGGACGCCGTGCGCAACGCCAAGGCGGCCGTCGAGGAGGGCATCGTCGCCGGTGGTGGCGTGGCCCTGCTGCAGGCCTCCCAGGTCTTCGAGAAGCTGGAGCTCGACGGTGACGAGGCGACCGGCGCCAACGCCGTGAAGCTCGCGCTGGAGGCCCCGCTGAAGCAGATCGCCGTCAACGGTGGTCTCGAGGGCGGCGTCGTCGTGGAGAAGGTCCGCAACCTCACGGTCGGCCACGGCCTGAACGCCGCGACCGGCGAGTACGTCGACATGATCGCCGAGGGCATCATCGACCCGGCGAAGGTGACCCGTTCCGCGCTGCAGAACGCCGCCTCCATCGCCGCGCTGTTCCTCACCACCGAGGCCGTCATCGCCGACAAGCCGGAGAAGGCCGCGGCCCCGGCCGGCGGCGGCATGCCGGGCGGTGACATGGACTTCTGATCCTTCCGAGGATCGGATCCGTCCGTCGTACGACCGAGGGCGGCACCCCCTGTTCCGGCAGGGGGTGCCGCCCTCGGTCGTTTCAGGCGGCGCACCACGGCACGCGGCAGACGTGCGGTGCCGCGCCCTGCGGGCACAGGCCCCGCAGCACCGCCTTGCGGACCGCCCGCCAGGTCCGCAGCGAGCACACCAGGCGGACGCGCAGCTCGACCGGCTCGCGTGCGCCGGCGCTTCGGCCCGGGTGCTCCCAGGCCCACTGTTCCGCCAGGTGGTCGTAGAGCTCGGCGGTCGTCATCCCGCTGCCGGGGAGCGTGCGGGCGACGTCCCGGCCGACGATCCGGGCGCTCCGGTGCGCCAGGGCCCGGTCGACGACCGAGCCGGCCCATGCCAGCCCTTCGTCGTCCGCGTAGAGGCCGAAACGCAGCAGGCGTGTTCTCATCGGGCGACCGTACCCCGGTGCGCGGGAGGCGTCCCGTGACCGGAGTCACGCCCGGGCCCGAAGGGGAATGCCCCTCCCCGCTTCCCGGTTGGCACTGAACGTGCATTTAATGCGCGTACACATACTGACCGGTATTCGAAGCGAAGGAGCCCCCACGTGACCGTCACCTCCCCGGACACCGCCGCCCGAGCGGCCGCGATTCTCTCCCGGCCCGTCACGATCAACGGCCTGACCGTCCCCAACCGCATCGCCATGGCGCCGATGACCCGGATGTTCTCGCCGGGCGGCGTGCCCGGTGAGGACGTGGTGTCGTACTACTCGCGCCGTGCCGCGGCCGGTGTCGGCCTGATCGTCACCGAGGGCACGTACGTCGGCCACGAGTCGGCCGGGCTGAGCGACCGGGTGCCGCGGTTCCACGGGGAGGAGCAGCTCGCGGGCTGGGCGAAGGTCGCCGAGGCGGTGCACGCGGCGGGCGGCACGATCGTGCCGCAGCTCTGGCACATCGGCATGGTCCGCGAGCAGGGCCAGGCGCCGTACCCGGAGGCTCCGGCGGTCGGTCCGTCCGGGGTGCGCACGGACGGCACCGAGGGCAAGGGGAAGGCGATGACGCAGGCCGACATCGACGATGTCGTCGGCGCGTTCGCCCGGGCCGCCGCCGACGCCGAGCGCATCGGCTTCGACGGCGTGGAGCTGCACGGCGCCCACGGCTACCTCATCGACCAGTTCCTGTGGTCCGGCACCAACCGCCGCACCGACGCCTACGGCGGCGACCCGGTGGCCCGTGCCCGGTTCGCGGCGGAGATCGTGGCGGCGGTGCGCGACGCCGTGTCGCCCGAGTTCCCGGTCGTCTTCCGGTACTCGCAGTGGAAGCAGGACGCCTACGACGCCCGGCTCGCCGAGACGCCCCAGGAGCTGGAGGCGATCCTCGCCCCGCTCGCCGAGGCCGGTGTCGACGCCTTCCACGCGTCCACGCGCCGCTACTGGCTCCCGGAGTTCGACGACTCCGACCTCAACCTGGCCGGCTGGACGAAGAAGCTGACCGGCAGGCCCGCCATCACCGTCGGCTCCGTCGGCCTGAACGGCGAGTTCCTCAAGGCCTTCCAGGGGCAGGGCGCCGAGCTCGGCAGCATCGACAACCTGCTCGACCGGATGGAGCGGGACGAGTTCGACCTCGTCGCCGTGGGCCGCGCGCTGCTCCAGGACCCGGAGTGGGCGGCCAAGGTGCTGGCCGGCCGCTTCGACGAGCTGACGCCGTACGAGGCGGCGTCCCTGCAGACGCTGAGCTGATGTCGTACGGACCGGCGCCTTCGTGAAGGCGCCGGTCCGAGTCGGCCGATGGCGCTCCCGGACGCGGGGGCGCCATCCGCATGTCACCCGTTTTTAATTTGCTTAAGTCAATCAATCGCCTTAAAGTTGCCTGAGTCAAGTACTGGCCCGAGTCCCGACGGAGACCTCCTTCATGTCCGACGCACTCGACCGTTCCCCCACGCCCGGCACCGCCGCGCCGCCCAAGACCGGTGCCGTGGTGCCCGTACTGGCCTTCGGCGGCATCGTGGTCTCGCTGATGCAGACCCTGGTGATCCCGATCGTGGGGCAACTGCCGCAGTACCTGAACGCCTCGGCATCGGACACCGCCTGGGCCATCACCGCCACCCTGCTCGCCGCCGCCGTCGCCACCCCGGTCATGGGCCGCCTCGGCGACATGTACGGCAAGCGCCGCATGCTGCTGGTCAGCATGGCCATGCTGGTCGTCGGCTCCGTCGTCGCCGGACTCAGCGACTCCCTGGTCCCGATGATCGTCGGCCGTGCCCTGCAGGGCCTGTCGTCCGGTGTGATCCCGCTCGGCATCAGCATCCTGCGCGACGAACTGCCCGCGGAGAGGCTCGGCTCGGCCACCGCGATGATCAGCGCCTCGCTCGGCGTCGGCGGCGCCCTCGGCCTGCCCGCCGCCGCACTGATCGCCGACAACTTCGACTGGCACGCGCTGTTCTGGACCTCCGCCGCCCTCGGTGTCGTCGCCCTGCTCCTGGTGGTGGTCCTCGTACCGGAGTCGAAGGTGCGCACCGGCGGACGGTTCGACCTGGCCGGCGCGGCCGGCATGGCGACCGGACTCGTCTGCCTGCTGCTGGCGATCTCCAAGGGCGCCGACTGGGGCTGGGGCAGCGGCACCACCCTCGGTCTGTTCGCGGCGGCCGTCGTCGTCCTGCTGGCATGGGGCTTCTTCGAACTGCGCGTCGACCAGCCGCTGGTGGACCTGCGCACCACCGCCCGCCCCCAGGTGCTGATCACCAACCTCGCCTCGGTGGCGATCGGCTTCGGCATGTTCTCCATGTCCCTGGTCATCCCGCAGCTGCTCCAGCTGCCCGAGCAGACCGGCTACGGCCTCGGCCAGTCCCTGCTCGCCGCCGGACTGGTCATGGCCCCGTCCGGTCTGGTGATGATGGCGCTGGCCCCCGTCTCCGCGCTGGTCTCCCGCGCCAAGGGCCCGAAGGTGACGCTGATGATCGGCGCCCTGATCGTGGCCACCGGCTACGGCCTGAACGTCCTGCTCATGAGCGAGGTCTGGCACTTCGTGCTGGCGTCCTGCGTCATCGGCGCCGGCATCGGCTTCACCTACGGCGCGATGCCCGCCCTCATCATGGGCGCGGTGCCCGCCTCCGAGACCGGCGCCGCCAACAGCCTCAACACCCTGATGCGCTCCATCGGCACCTCCGTCGCCAGCGCCGTCGCCGGTGTCGTCCTGGCGCAGATGACCACGCGGTTCGGCTCGTACGCGCTGCCCAGCGAGGACGGCTTCCGCACCGTCCTGGCACTCGGCGCCGGGGCCGCGCTCATCGGCTTCGCCATCGCCGCCTTCATCCCGCGCCGGCCGGCCGCGGCGGCCGCGCACGCCGCCGCGGAGGGCCTGACCGAGGAGCCCACGGGGGTGGCCTCCAAGGCGTAGGCGCGGCGCACCGCGGCCGACGGCCGCCGCCCCGGAATCCTCCCGGGCGGCGGCCGTTCGCCGTCACGGCGGCCGGACGCGGCCGACGGGGCGCTCCGGACGAGCCCCGGGAACGTCCCCGGGGGGCCGGGCCGCGGAGGCGGGGGAGAGGGCCGGCTCCGGACGGGCTCAGAGATTGCCCATCGGCTCGATGTCGACCCGCACCGGCGTCCCCCACACGCGCAGCACCTCGTAGTCGGTGAACTCGTGCACGATCCGGTACGCCATGGCGGCCCGGGGCCCGCGCCGCTGGGCCGCGATGTACAGCTCCGCCTCGCGCCGGTCCCGGCGCGGGGTGCCGCACAGCTGCCACGCCTGTCCGTTCCACAGCTCCGGCAGCCAGCGCTGCTGCGGCTGCGGCCGGTCCGCGCGCACCCCGTACCGGGACGGCGCGGGCTCGGCGGGCCGGGCCTGCGGGGCCGGGCCGTTGAACTCGGCGCGGCGGGCGGCGCGGCGCCGGGTCTCGCAGAGCAGGCACAGGTCGGGGGCGCTCTTGTCGACCGGTCCGGCCGGGTGCTCGGCGCAGCGCGTACGGGGCGCGGCCGTGGTGACGCTCTCCTCCAGCAGGTCCAGGGCCCGCTTCAGGTCGTCCTTCACTTCGTGCAGCCGGGCGTCGGGGGTGTCGGCGGACAGCGCCTCGCCGTGCTCCCCGAGCACGCGCAGGGCGCGGCCCAGGGCGGTGAGCTGCGCGTGGTTCATGGTGGTTCTCCGTAGGGGTCGGTCCAGTATCCCAGCGTGCACCCAAGGGCGAGCATCTACGATGCCTGGTCGAACGGGCGGTCGTCGAAGGGTGCGGGGGCATGAACGGAATCGAGCCGGTGGCGGTGGAGTTCTCCGGTGGCGGGCCCGGGGGCCGGTCCGGTCGTGGGGTGGTCCTGAACTCGGTGCTGTGGGCGTTCGCGCTGACGGTCGCGCTGCTGTTCAGCGCCGCCGTCAACCCGTGGTCCGTCTGGCTCGGCGTCGTGATCATGCTGGCGGCCGTCGCCGTCGCCGGATGTCTGGTCGGCGGCATCTGGCACCGGGCCGGCGCCGCCGTCCTCGTCTGCTGCGCCGGCTTCGCCCTGCCGCTGTTCGCCGGGTCCGCGATGTACGACGGCTACATGCGGACCGTGGGCGAGCCGGTGGACGCCGTGGTGACCGGGGTCGTCGACCGGGACCAGCGGCGCGGCCCGGACATGTTCTGCACGGTCCGCGAACTGGGCGGGGAACGCAGGACGTACGAGGTCTCCCAGCGGGAGAACTGCTTCGGGCAGGCGGAACCGGGGGACCGGGTCGTGGTCCGCGAGGACCCGCTCGGTCTGCTCGACCCCCGGCTGCCGGACGGTCCCGGTCAGGGAAGCACCGCGGGGATCACCCTCGCGAGCACGGCCGGTCTGACGCTCCTCGTCGCCGGCGGTGTGCTGTACGGGGGCCTGCGCCGCAGGGGGTAGCCGCTCGTCCCCGGGGTCTCAGCCGGACTGGGCCCGGGCGAGCGCCGCCCGCAGGTGGCCGTCGGACTCCGCGAGGAGGCGGGCGGCCGTCGGGCCGTCCACGTCCGCCAGGACGACCAGGATCGCGTCCTTGACCTCGCCGTCCGTGGCGGCCAGGGCCCGCTCGACGACGTCGTCCGCCGCGCCCGTCGCCTGCGCGACGATACGGCGGGAGCGGGCGCGCAGCTTCTCGTTGGAGGCCCGCACGTCGACCATCAGGTTCCCGTACGTCTTGCCCAGCCGGATCATCGTGATCGTCGACAGCATGTTCAGCACCAGCTTCTGTGCCGTACCGGCCTTCAGGCGCGTGGAGCCGGTGAGGAACTCCGGGCCCACGACGACCTCGATGCCGTGCTCGGCCGCCGCCGCCAGCGCGCTGCCGCGGTTGCAGGCCAGGCCCACGGTGAGGGCGCCGCGCGCACGGGCGTACGCGACGGCGCCGACCGCGTACGGGGTGCGGCCGGAGGCGGAGACACCGACCACCGTGTCGTCGGCGGTCAGCTCCAGCGCGGCCAGGTCGGCCTCGGCCAGGTCGCGCGAGTCCTCCGCGCCCTCCACGGAGGTGACCATGGCGTCGGGCCCGCCCGCGATCAGGCCGACGACCCGCGCCGGGTCGGTGTTGAAGGTCGGCGGGCACTCGGAGGCGTCCAGCACCCCCAGCCGGCCGGCGGTTCCCGCGCCCGCGTAGACCAGCCGTCCGCCCCGGGCCATCCGCTCGGCGACGGCGTCGATGGCGGCGGCGATCGCCGGTACCTGCTCGGCCACGGCACCGGCCACCGTGGCGTCCTCGCCGTTCATCAGCCGCGCGATGTCGAGCGTCGGCAGCCGGTCGACGTCCGCCAGCTCGGGCCGGAACGCCTCGGTGGTCAGCGTCTCCAACTGGGCACGGAGATCGTGGTGGTGGGAGGTGGGATTCATGGCGGATCTCTCCGGTCCGGGGGTGGGCGGCCTGCCTTCAGGGGCGCGGGGGCGTGTCCGGTGCGCGGTCACCGTCGCGGGGGCGCGGCCGGCCACGGACCGTCCGCGGTCGAGAACGGCGCTGCACCCCTACGGCCCCTTGCGGAGCACCCGGTGCCGGTGCGCCAACGCCTCGTACGACGCGGACAGCGCCGGCGCCGCCGACTCGTACGTCCGCTGGGCGACCCCCACGAACAGACAGTCCACGACCAGCAGCTGCCCCGTCCGGGACGACATCGCGGCCGGCCGCAGCTCGCTCTCCCGTGCCGTGGACGTGGTCAGGACGTGATCGGCGTACTGCGTGACGGGACCGTCCGGGCGTCCGGTGACCGCCACCGTCGTCGCCCCGTGCTCGAAGGCGACCCGGAGCGGTTCGATGACGTCCCCGGTCGACCCGGAGTGCGTGATGGCGATCGCCACGTCGCCCGACCGCAGCTGCACCGCGTTGGTGACGGCGAGGTGCGGATCGCTGTGGGCGTGCGCCATCAGGCCTATGCGCAGCAGCTTCTGGGTGAGGTCCTGAGCGACGAGCCCCGACGCGCCGACGCCGTACACATCGGTGCGCCGGGCCCCGGCCAGGGCGGCCACGGCCGCCGCGAGCTGCACGGTGTCCAGTCCGGCCGCGGTGTCGGCGAGGGTCTGCTGCTCGTCGTAGGCGAGTTTCGCCACGACGTCGGCTATGGGGTCGTCCACCGCGATGTCGGTGGTGATGGCGGGCGCGCGCCCGGACTGCTGCTGGGCGGCGAGCCCGGCCAGGGCGAGGCGCAGATCGCGGTAGCCGGGGTAGCCGAGCAGGCGGGCGGTGCGGACGACGGTGGCCTCGCTGGTGCCGGTGAGTTCGGCGAGTCCGGTGACCGTGAGGGCCGCGCAGCCGGCCGGGTCGTCGGCGACGGCCTCGGCGACCCGCTGCATGGAGCGGGTCATCGTCGGAGCCAGCGTGCGCACCTTGGCCGCCAAGGCGGCGGGCGCGGGAGGGGAGGGCGTGCTGCCGCCCGGACCGGTCCCGAAAATTTCCTTCATTTCACGGGTCACGGTATGAAAGATATTTTCGTTCCGGTCGTGCGGTCAAGAGTGCGCACAATGGAGGCATGACCCCCGACGATCCGCCCGGTGAACCCGGCACCCCCGGACTCCGCCCGGTCAGCCCCCTGGAACAAGCCTTGCACGCGGCGCGCGCCCTCGTGCTCGCCGATCTGGTCGCGCGCGAGGTCGCCGCGGCGGACGTGGTCTCCCTCGTCGAGGAGTCCGTCACGCACCGGCGCTGGTGGGTGGAACAGTGGCCGGACGGCGCCGGGTTCCTCGCCGGCCTGGTCGCCCAGGACGTACAGGACGCCCTGCTGGAGCGGCACGGGCGCTGGCCGCTGTGCCCGGTCTGCGGCACCGGCGACCCGCACGCGCTGGACGTGGAACCGGAACTCGGCCCCGATCCGCACTGGGTGTGCCACAAGGCGGGTGTGAAGGTCGCGGCGGTGGGCCGGCTGGGCGGATCGGCCCCCTCGTGACCGTGTACATCGACCCGCCCACCTGGCCGGGCCACGGCCGGATGTGGTCCCACCTCGTCAGCGACCTCTCCTACGACGAACTGCACACCTTCGCCGACCGCCTGGGCGTCCCCCGCCGCGCCTTCGAACGCGACCACTACGACGTCCCCGCCCACCGGTACGCCGACGCGGTGCGCGCGGGGGCGGTCGAGGTCAGCAGCCGTGAGGTGGTGCGGCTGCTGCACGGGGCGGGGCTGCGGCGCCGCAAGGGCGCGACTCAGCCGCGGAGTTCGTAGGCGAACTCGTCCTCGTCGCCGTCCTCGGTCCGGGTGAAACCGGCGCGCGTGATGACGGCCTGGGACGGGAGGTTGTCCGGGTCGGTCCTCGCGTACACCGACGTCACCTCCTCGTGGCCCAGCGCCCACGCCGACAGTGCGCGCAGCGCCTCGGTGGCGTAGCCGTTGCCTCGGGCGGCCTCGGTGAGGTCGTAGCCGATCTCCACCCGGCCGTTCTCGTCGGGCGCCCGGTGGAAGCCCATGCCGCCGACCGCGCGGTCGTCCTCCCGGCGCACCAGTACGAACATCCCCCACTCGGGCCGGAACGCACCCTCCTCGTACTGCTTGAGCAGCATCCCGGCGGCCGTCCGCGTGCCCTCGAACGGTCCCGGGCCGAGCCAGTCGAACCCGCCCTCGCCGCCCACGGCCAGATCGGCCGCGACCGCCGGGGTGACGCCCTCCAGGGTGAGCCGCTCGGCCGGTATCACCAGGTTGTTGTTCCACTTCCACCCGGTGACGGGCTCCCGCCCCGGCAGTTCACCGCGCCCGGTGGCCCACAGCAGCGTCCGCCACGGCGTGGGCCCCGGCTGGACCCGCGGGAAGATCCGGGTGAGGACGAAGGAGGCCAGCCCGGCCGGCGGCTCGTAGCCGATGCCCATTCCCTCGGCGATGTCGTGCGTGTGCAGCAGCACCTCGGCGATACCCATCGCGGCGAAGCCCTCACGGTTCGCGTGCCGGAAGGGGTACGGGTGGAAGGCGCGGACCGCGCGCGGGGTGGTGCGGACGGCGGCGGCGAGCAGGGCGCCGGTCGCCCCGATCGTCTGCAGGGCGCCGGCGTTGTCGGTGCCCTCGTCGAGGGCGATCTCGAAGGGCACGTACGCGTCCTGCGCCCGCCCGGCGAGCTGTCCCGCGTACGCGATGAGATCGCTCGCGATGTGCACCGCCGTCTCCCGGCAGTCCCACTCCAGCCGCCCGGCCCTCACCCCCGTCCAGTCCCGGTCGACGACCGCCCCCAGCGCCGCCACGCAGTCCGCGACGGCTTCCTCCACCTGGTCCGCTCCCACAGCATGCATGCGGGGCAGGCTAGGCGGGCGGCGCGGGCGCGGTCGACAGCATTTCCAGCTCGCCGCGCATGTTGTGGCGGGCGGTGGCCTCCCAGTGTTCCTGGCCGTAGGGGGTGCGGAACAGCCTTGGCAGGGCGAGGAGTTGCCGTAGCACCTCGGACCGTCCCGCGCGGAACGCGTCGTTCGGCACGAAGTGGTACTCCTCGCGGACGGCGGCGGTGTAGGCGGCGTACGACGACGGCGACGCGGCGAGGATCGCCAGGTCGGCGTCGCACAGCACCTGCCCGTCCCGGTCGTCGTCGGCCGGGTCGTGCGTGACGGTGAGCCGCACCAGCCGGGCCACCTCGGCGGTCTTCTCCGCGGACACCCCGGCCTCGGGGAGCGCCCGCTCGGCGAGCCGGGCGGACCGCTCCTCGTTGGTGGACCGGTCCGGCAGGTAGACCGCATCGTGGAACCAGGCGGCGAGCCGTACGACGTCCGGGTCGTCGGCGTACTCCTCCAGCTCGTCGATGTGGTCCAGGACGGCGGTCAGGTGGGTGAGCGTGTGGTAGTGCCGCTGGGGCTCCGACCAGCGGCGCAGCAGGGCGTCGGCGTACCGGTACGGGGCGGGGAAGCACGCGCCGTCCCGTGCCGAGAGGAGGGTGAGCAGCCAGCGGTCACGCAGGGCGTCGGTGTCGGCCATGGGCCCATTGTCCGCCCCGGCCGCCGGGCCGACGCCCGGTGGGCCGCGCGCCCCCGCCGCACTAGCGTGGGCGGCATGACGACTCCTGCGGATGTGCGGAACGTACGAGACCCCGAACTGCCCGGCCGGCTGCTGGCCGTCGAGCGGGACGCGCTGATCCCGTTGCTACGGGGGCGTGACGACGCGGACTTCGCGCTGCCGGTGGCGGCGTGTCCGGGATGGACGGTGCGGGACGTGCTGGCGCACTGCTCGGCCGCGTTCACCCGGGTCCTGGAGCGGCGGTTCGAGGACGGGGTGTTCTCGCCCGGGAGCAATGAGCGGGACATCGCCGAGCGGGCCGGGTGGACGAACACCCGGGTCGTGGACGAGCTGGAGCGCGGGATGACCGGGGCGGGGCCCGTGATCGCCGAGGCGGGCGGGGCGCTGGACGGGCTCGCGCTGGGCGAGTGGGTGCACGCCGGGGACGTACGGGTCGCGCTCGGGGAGCCGGGCGCGTACGCGGGTGCGGGGCTGCCGTACGCACTCGCCCTGCTGGGCCAGGTGACCGGCCGGAAGGGCCACCTGCCGCTGCACGCCGACCTCGACGACGCCGACGAGCCGCTGCGGCTGGGCGACGCCACGGGGGAGCGTCCCCCGGCCCGCTACATCGGGGACGGTCCGACCCTCGTACGGCTGTACGCGGGGCGTCCGGTGGACGGGGCCGCGTACGAGCTGGCCGGGGCGGAGGCGGCGGAGCTGAACATCTTCGGGGACTGAGGGGCCTGAGGGGACTGAGCGGAGGGGCGGGGCGGCCGCGGGCGGGCGGTCGGGCGTAGTCTTGGATTGGACTAGACCTGTAGTCGCCGTCTGATGCCGAGGAATGGGGTCCCATGAGCAAGCGTGCAGTCCTGGAGGTGATCGCCCTCGACGTCGAGGACGCGGTGGCCGCCCAGGCCGGAGGTGCGGACCGCCTCGAGCTGGTGACCGACATGGCGGCGGACGGACTGACGCCCTCGGCGGCGACGGTCGCGGGGATCCGGGCGGCCGTGGACATCCCGGCGCGGGTGATGCTGCGGCTGGCGGACGGGTTCGCGGCGGGGGACGTCGAGCGGCTGGTGGCTGCCGCGTGCGCGATGCGCGAGGCCGGGGCGGAGGAGTTCGTGCTCGGGTTCCTCGACGCGGGCGGGGCCGTGGACCTGGGGGCGGTGGAGCGGGTCGCCGGTGTGCTGGAGGGGTGCCGGTGGACGTTCCACCGGGCCATCGACCGGGCCGCCGACCGGGACGCCCTGCGCAAGCGGCTCGCGGACTTCCCCGGCCTGGACACGTACCTGACGGCCGGGGCGGCCGAGGGGGTCGACGCGGGGATGCCGACGCTGCTCGCGGAGGCGGGGCGGCGGGGGGAGCCGGGGTACGGGCAGCGGTTGCTGGTGGGGGGTGGGCTGCGGCTGGAGCATGTGCCGCTGTTGCTGAAGGCCGGGATCGATGCCTTTCACATCGGCGGGGCGGCCCGTCCCGGGGGGTGGGGCGGGCCCGTGTCGGCGGAGGCCGTCGCCGAGTGGCGGCGGGTGCTCGAGGGGTGAGCGGGGCTCCTTTTTGACGGGGCTGGTGGCTGGGCGGTGCTGTGTTGCCGGGCGGGGCTTGCGGCTGGACGGTGCTGTTGCCGGGCGGGGGTGGGTCGCGCCGCCCGGCGCTTGCGGGGTGCCTCCCCCACTCTCGGCTGCGCTCGAGCGGGAGGTACCCCCATCGCCCACCCGTGCCGCCCTGGGGGTACCTCCCAGGCCCTGTGGCTGCCTGCGGGTGCGTTACGTCAGTTGGGTCGGCAGGGGGGTCGTGTGGGTCACGATCAGGCCTGAGACCGCTCGGGTGAGGGCCACGTACAGGCGGCGCAGGCCGGTGCGTTCGTCCGGTTCGGCGTCCACCACCGCCCGGGGTTCGTCCAGGACCACGTAGTCGTACTCCAGGCCCTTCGCCAGGGAGGCCGGGACCAGGGTCAGGCGAGCGGCGTGGGTCGTCTCCTCGCCGGGGGCGACGTACGTGATGCCCGCCGCCGTCAGCGCATCCGCCAGTTCCGGGACGCGGGTGTCCGCCGCGATCAGGCCCACCGACCCCTCGTTGCGCAGGAGTTCGCGGCAGGCGGAGACCACGTCGTCCGTTCCCCCGGCCGGGCGGACCTCGAAGAAGCCCGGGTTCTCGCGGATCGACACCACCGGGGTCAGACCCGGCGCGATGTGGGGGAGGAGCCGGGAGGCGTAGGTGATGACGTCCGTCGGGACGCGGAAACCGGCCGTCAGCTCCTCGATCACCGCGTCCTGTTTGCCCAGGTGGAGCAGGGCCTCGTCCCAACTGCGCGTCGCCCACGGCGTGGTGCCCTGGGCCAGGTCGCCGAGGACGGTCGCCGAACCGGTCGTGCAGCGGCGGCCCACCGCCCGGTACTGCATGGGGGACAGGTCCTGCGCCTCGTCGAGCACCACGTGTCCGAGGGAGTGCGTGCGCTGGACGAGGTCGGCCGCCTCGTCGATCAGCACCGCGTCCGCCGCCGACCACTTCGCCGACTTCACCGAGCGGGCGGGCTTCGTCCACAGGATCGTCTTCCGCTCCTGCTCGTCGAGCAGGCCCTCCGCGTGCTCCGCAAGGAACTCCGGGTCGCTCAGCAGTCGCAGCACCAGCTTCGCCGGGTCGACGGCCGGCCAGACCGCCTTCACCGCCGCCTTCACCGCCGCGTTGCGGGCCACCGCGTCCTGCACCCTGTCGTCCGGTGCCTCGCCCGCCCGCTCCATCTGCACCAGCACGGCGTGCGCGATGCGCTGCGGCAGGGCGTCGCGGGCGGCGCCGTAGCGGATGTCGCGGTCGAGCAACTGCCGGACGATCTCCTCCAGTTCGTACGCCGGCACCCGCCAGCGGCGTGAACCGCGGACGACGACGACCGGCTCGGTGGGCATCGTGACGTGGGAGTAGAGGGCCCTGCGCAGGACCTCCGCCATCCGGGCGTCGCCCTTGACCACCGCCGCGCTCGCGTCGTCCGTCCCGCGCACCTCCACGTGCGCCACCAGGTCGTCCACCGTGGCCTGCGCCACCGTCAGCTCGCCCAGCGCGGGCAGCACCTGCTCGATGTAGTGCAGGAAGGACCGGTTCGGGCCGACGACCAGCGTGCCGGTGCGGGCCAGCCGCTCGCGGTGGGCGTAGAGGAGGTAGGCGACCCGGTGCAGGCCGACGGCCGTCTTCCCGGTGCCGGGACCTCCCTGCACGCACACGCTGCCGGACAGCCCCGACCGTACGATCTCGTCCTGCTCCGGCTGGATCGTGGCGACGATGTCCCGCATCGGGCCGACGCGCGGACGCTCGATCTCCTGCTGGAGCAGCTTGCTGGTGGTGGCCGCCTCGGCCGGGTCGGAGAGGTGCTCGTCCTCGTACGCGGTGAGGTCGCCGCCGGTGTAGCCGAAGCGGCGGCGCAGCGCGATGTCCTGCGGGTCCTTCTTGGACGCCCGGTAGAACGGCTGCGACACCGGCGCACGCCAGTCGATCACCATCGGGTCGCCGTCCGCGTCGTGCACGTGCCGGCGCCCGATGTAGAAGCTCTCGCCCTCCGCGCCCTCCGCCTGCTCGACGCCGGGGGAGTGCAGATAGTCGAGGCGGCCGAAGAACAGCGGGGTGTCGCTGAGGTCGGCCAGCGCCTTGACGCGCTCCTCGATCTGGTGCGCCAGCGCGGCCGCGTTGACCCAGTTCGCGGTGACGTCGCTGATGTCGAGGGCTTCGACGTCCTCGCGCATGGCGCGCAGCGCGGAACGGGACGCGGCGAGGTGGGAGCGTTCGCGGGCGAGCGGATCGTCTGCGAGGGTGGTCGCGGGGCCGTCTACGGGCTCGTCTACGGGCTTGTCTACCGGTGTGGACGCGGACAAGGGGGTGCCTCCGGGGGACCTGCTGCTGGTTGCTGCGGCGAAATGCCGGCCGGTTTCCGTCCGGACGGCGGCGCTCCGTGAGGGGAGGCGGGGGAAGAGCGGAGATTCTAGGACGCGAGGCCGGTGCGGTCCAAACGGTTTTGCGCACCGGGCGGGACGGCGGACGGGGCGCCAGATGGGACGGCGGGGTGGGTGCGCTCGCGTGGCCGCCCCGGTCAGCTCGTACGCGCCGTACCGTCCGTGTCCCGTACGCCGGGCACGCCGACCGGCCGCCGCCCCGGCCCCGTGGTCAGCGAGGCGAGCAGGGCGAGCCGCTCGGCGTCCTCGGTCCCCGGCTCGGCGTGGTAGAGCGCGAGCGTCATCCCGTCGGAGCCGTCGACGTCCATTTTGGACATGGTGAGGTTCAGCCGGCCGACCTGCGGATGGTTCATCCCGATCGTCCCGTTGCCCGGCGGCCGGACGTCGTGGCGTGCCCACACCCGCCGGAACTCCTCGCTGGCCAGGGACAGCTCGCCGACGAGCTGGACGACCCGCGGGTCGTCGACGTCCGACCCGAGCCGTCGGCGGAACGCGGCGACGCACCGGGCCGCCGTGTCGGCCCAGTCCGTGTGCAGCGCCTGCTCGGCGGGGTCGAGGAAGAACGACCGGAGCCGGTTCTCCCCCACCCGTACGCCCGGGACCAGCGCGGTGGCGAGCGCGTTGGCCGCGATCACGTCGAGGGTCCGGTCCGTCACGAAGGCCGGCAGCCCGATCGCCTCGAGCAGCTGTGCGGTGGCCGGCGGAACGGTCCGTCGCCGGGGCCGGCGGCGGGTGCGGGGGCGTGGCGCGGCGAGCTGGTGGAGGTAGCCCGTGGCGGTGTCGTCGAGCCGGAACACCCGGGCCAGCGCGTCGAGGACCTGCGCCGACGGGTTGCGGTCGCGGCCCTGCTCGAGCCGCAGGTAGTAGTCGGAGCTGATTCCGGCGAGCATGGCCACCTCCTCCCGGCGCAGCCCCGGCACCCGGCGTATCCCGTGCACCGGCAGCCCGATGTCCTCGGGCGTCACCAGCTCCCGGCGCGCCCGGAGGTAGTCACCGAGCAGGTTCTCCTCAGGCATGTCCCCCATGCTAGGCGCGCGGTGCCGACCGTCCCTGTCCCTGTCACTCCCAGGATCGGCAGGAACCTGGGCGGACCGGCCGGGGGCGTGGACGGTGGGGCCATGAGCACTCCGACCACATCCACCCCCTCCCTCCCCGGCGGCACCTGGACGATGGGAGACCTGACCGTCACCCGGTTCGGCTACGGCGCCATGCAGCTCACCGGCCCCGGCGTGATGGGCCCGCCGGCCGACCACGAGGGCGCCCTCGCCGTGCTGCGCGAGGCCGTACGCCTCGGCATCACGCACATCGACACCGCCGACGCCTACGGTCCTCACGTCACCAACCGGCTGATCCGCGAGGCGCTGCACCCCTACCCCGACTCGCTGCATCTCGTGACCAAGGTCGGCGCGGTCCGCGACGCACAGGGCGGCTGGCCCCCGGCCCGTGAGCCGGACGACCTGCGCCGGGCCGTCCACAGCAACCTCGAAGCCCTCGGCGTCGAGACGCTGGATCTCGTCAACCTCCGCCTCGGCGACGCCACGGGCCCGCGGCCCGGCTCACTCGCCGAGGCCTACGGGACCCTCGTCGACCTCCAGCGGCAGGGCCTGATCCGGCACCTCGGCCTCAGCAACGCGACCCCCGAGCAGATCGCCGAGGCGGAGACCATCGCGCCGTTCGTCTGCGTCCAGAACCTCTACAACCTCGCCCACCGCCAGGACGACGCCCTCGTCGACCGGCTCGCCGAGCAGGGCGTCGCCTACGTGCCGTTCTTCCCGCTGGGCGGCTTCACCCCCCTGCAGTCCTCGGTGCTCTCGGCCGTGGCCGCCCGGCTCGGCGCCCGCCCGATGTCGGTCGCCCTGGCCTGGCTGCTGCACCGGTCGCCCAACATCCTGCTCATCCCCGGGACCTCGTCGGTGGCGCACTTGCGGGAGAACGTCACCGGCGCGGGCCTGCCCCTGTCCGAGGAGGACCTCGCCGAGCTGGACACGATCGGCCGCCGACCCGCCGCCCCCTAGGGGACGTCCCGTCCCGCCCGAGGGGGAGGGGTCGTTCCGGAGGCGTACGCGGAGGGCCCGCGGGCCGGTCCCTCCGGCCGATGCCCGTGCCGGGGGCGGACGGCAACCATGGAGGCATGAGCGCAGCGACCCTCCACCCCACCACACCGCCGGTGCGGCCGACCGGCACGGCCCCGGCCCTGGGCGGTCACCCGTACCGCCTCGGTGGTGCCCTGCGCGCCGTGAGGGTGTTCCTCGGCGCCGCCTTCGACGTGATGATCCTCGGTGAGTACGACGAGGAGGTGGGCGTCCGCCGCAGGTAGGCGGTGCCCTCCTCCGCCCCGCGCGGCGGCCGTCGTGGCCATGGCCGGCCGGCTACCCGTGATCCGGGCGCGGCCCGGCGGGTCCGTCCGAGGTTCCTTCGGGTTTCGTGTGAAGCACCTCGCGGGCCTGCTCGGCGGCGCGGGTGATCGCCTCCGAGATGAAGTCGAGGTAGCGGGCGATGTTCTCCAGGCGCGTGGCGGCCGGTGTGCCGCGCCCCATGACGCCGACGCCCTGCCGTGAGGTCTCGGCGACCTGGGCGGTGGACCGGGCGCTGGCCATCATCGACTGGTGCCAGATGTCGTCGTCGACGACGTAGCGCTCACGGCGGCCTTCTTCGCGTTCCCGGCGGATGAGCCCCTGGCCCTCCAGGAACGTGACCGCCTTGGAGATGGACGCCGGGGAGACCTCGAGGCGCCGGGCGAGTTCGGCGGCGGTGAGGCTGCCGCTGTCGGTGAGGGTCAGGCAGGACATGACCCTGGCCATCATCTTGGGTGTGCCCGACGCTATGAAGACGGTGGTGAGCGTCTCCTCGTACGCGCGCACGGCCTCCGCGTCGCGTCCGTGCTCCTCCTGAAGCGCCTTCGGCCCCCGGGACGCGGTCTGTCTGCGCCGGTGGGCGCGGTGTTCGGTGGCGCGGTGGGCCAGGTCCGCGCGGTAACCGGCGGGGCCGCCGTTGCGCATCACCTCGCGCGTGATCGTCGAGGTGGGACGGTCCAGACGCCGGGCGATCTCCGCGTAGGCGAGCCCGTCGGCCAGTCCCGTCGCGATCTGCTGGCGTTCCTGCTGGGTGAGCCTGCCTCCTGGCAACGTGGTCTCCTTCGTGGTCCGTGGTGGCTCCAGCATAGCGTTCACCCTCAGTTCATTGCAACGAACTGAGTTCGTCTGTTGCGTTAGATTTCAAACCGTTGCAACGATATTATTGCTCTGAGCTGCACAAATCATTCTTCTATGCAACGAAGCTGTTGCCGCAACTATGAATGCAACGTAGCGTTTCCGGTGTCAGAAACGACAACCCGAAGGAGCGCACCATGCAGTTCGACACCCCCGCCCCCGTCTCCGTCGCCCTCGACGTCCCCGCCGGCCGCATCCGGTTCATCGCCGCCGACCGGACCGACACCGTGGTCGAGGTCCTGCCCGCGGACGCCACGAAGAGCCGCGACACGAAGGCGGCGGAGCAGATCAGGGTCGAATACGGCGACGGCGTCCTGCGGATCGACGGCCCGCCGGCGAAGAACCAGCTCCTCGGCCCGTCCGGGTCCGTCGAGATCACCGTCCAGCTGCCCACCGGCTCCCACGTCGAGGCGAAGGCCGCCGCCGCGGAGCTGCGGGGCGTCGGACGGCTCGGCGACGTCGTCTTCGAGGGCGCGCAGGGCCCGGTCAAGCTCGACGAGACCGCGAGCGCCCGCCTCACCGTCCTCGACGGCGACATCTCGGTCGGCCGCCTGGGCGGCCCCGCCGAGATCAGCACCCAGAAGGGCGACGTCCTGGTCACCGAGGCCATGCGCGGCACGGTCACGCTGCGCACCGAGTACGGCGACATCTCCGTCGGCGCCGCCCCCGGGGTCTCCGCCTCCCTCGACGCCGGCACCGGCTACGGCCGGGTCCACAACACGCTCAACAACACCGACGGCGCCGCCGCCGGCCTGGCCTTCCACGCGACCACCGCCTACGGCGACATCACCGCCCGCAGCCTGTGACCCCCACGGCACCCGAAGGAGAACCCCTCATGACCGGCTTGGCCATCGCGGCGCACGGCCTGCGCAAGTCCTACGGCGACAAAACCGTCCTCGACGGCGTCGACCTCACCGTCCCGGAAGGCACGATCTTCTCCCTGCTCGGCCCGAACGGCGCCGGCAAGACCACCGTCGTCAAGATCCTCTCCACCCTCGTCACCGCGGACGCCGGCGACCTGCGCGTCGGCGGCCACGACCTCGCCACCGACCCGCAGGCCGTGCGTGCCGCGATCGGCGTCACCGGACAGTTCTCTGCCGTGGACGGCCTGATCACCGGCGAGGAGAACATGCTCCTGATGGCGGACCTGCACCACCTCCCCAAGCGGGAGGGGCGGCGGGTGGCCGCCGAACTGCTGGAGCGGTTCGACCTCACCGAGGCCGCGAAGAAGCCCGCCTCCACCTACTCCGGCGGCATGAAGCGCCGCCTCGACATCGCCATGACCCTGGTCGGCGACCCGCGGATCATCTTCCTCGACGAACCGACCACCGGCCTCGACCCCCGCTCCCGCCACACCATGTGGCAGATCATCCGCGAACTCGTCACCGGCGGCGTCACCGTCTTCCTCACCACCCAGTACCTGGAGGAGGCCGACGAACTCGCCGACCGCATCGCCGTGCTGCACGACGGCCGGATCGCCGCCGAGGGCACCGCCGAGCAGCTCAAGCGGATCGTCCCCGGCGGCCACATCCGCCTCCGCTTCACCGACCCGGCCGCCTACCGCACCGCCGCCACCGCACTGACCGAGGCATCCCGGGACGACGACGCCCTCGCCCTCCAGCTCCCCAGCGACGGCACCCAGCGCGAACTGCGCTCCATCCTCGACCACCTGGACGCCGCCGGCATCGAAGCCGACGAACTCACCGTCCACACCCCCGACCTCGACGACGTCTTCTTCGCCCTCACCGGCCCCGCCGCCGTCCCCGCCCAGCCCAAGGAGACCGTCCGATGAGCACCCTCGCCCTCGCCGTCCGCGACTCGTCCACCATGCTGCGCCGCAACCTCCTGCACGCCCGGCGCTACCCGTCCCTCACCCTGAACCTGCTGCTCACGCCGATCATGCTGCTGCTGCTCTTCGTCTACATCTTCGGCGACGCGATGAGCGCCGGCCTCGGGGACGGCGGAGGCGACCGGTCCGCGTACATCGCCTACATCGTGCCCGGTCTGCTGCTGATGACCATCGGCTCCACCACGATCGGCACCGCGGTCTCCGTCTCCAACGACATGACCGAGGGCATCATCGCCCGCTTCCGCACCATGGCGATCCACCGGGGCTCCGTGCTCATCGGGCACGTCATCGGCAGCGTGCTGCAGTCGGTCGCCAGCGTGGTCCTCGTCGGCGCCGTCGGTGTGGCCATCGGCTTCCGCTCCACGGACGCCACGGCCCTGGAGTGGCTGGCCGCGTTCGGGCTGCTGGTGCTGTTCGCCCTGGCGCTCACCTGGATCGCCGTCGGCATGGGCCTGGTCAGCCCGAACGCCGAGGCCGCCAGCAACAACGCGATGCCGCTGATCCTGCTGCCGCTGCTGTCCAGCGCCTTCGTCCCGGTCGAGGGGATGCCGGGCTGGTTCCAGCCGATCGCCGAGTACCAGCCCTTCACCCCGGCCATCGAGACCCTGCGCGGCCTGCTGCTCGGCACGGAGATCGGCCACCACGGATGGCTGGCCGTGGCCTGGTGCCTGGGCCTGGCGGTCCTCGGCTACTTCTGGTCGGCCGCCAGGTTCGGCCAGGACCCGAAGTAACCCTCATGAGGGGACGCACCAGGTCCCGCGCTCCGGCTCCAGGGGCGGCGTACTCCGACACCGTGTCGGCGCACGCCGCCCCTTCGGCGTCTGAGTACGCCGACACGTCCCGGCTGAGTACCCGCGCCGGTGCGCCGGCCACCGCCCGGCCGCTTCACTGGCCGTATGAGCCACCACCACGCCCCCGCCCCCGTTCCCTCCGCCTGGCAGGACCGGGCCGGGCGGGACCCCCGCGCCTGGGTGGCGCCCACCGTCGCGACCGTGCTCGGGGCGCTGCTGGCCCCCGTGGCGTTCCTGTTCGGCGGACTGTCCGTGATGGCGACCGACAGCTGCGGACCCGACGACTGCTCGCAGGCGCTGACGACCGCACTGAACATGGTCTTCGGAACCCTGTTCTACGGCGGCCTCCTCGCGGGCGGCGCCTGGCTGGCCTCCTGGCTGCTGCCCTGGACCCGCCGCTGGTCGGTGCCGCGGGCCTGGCTGGCGGGCCTGTCGCTGCTGCCCTGGCTGTTCGTCCTGGCGCTGGTGTTCAACCTGCCCGAGGGGTGACCGGTCAGCCCTCGGTGAGCAGCTCGTCCGCGTCCATGATCCGGTACGCGTACCCCTGCTCCGCCAGGAACCGCTGCCGGTGCGCCGCGAAGTCCTGGTCGATGGTGTCCCGGGCGACCACGGAGTAGAAGTGGGCCTGGTGCCCGTCCGCCTTCGGCCGCAGCACCCGGCCGAGCCGCTGCGCCTCCTCCTGCCGCGACCCGAAGGTGCCCGACACCTGGATGGCGACCGTCGCCTCCGGCAGGTCGATCGAGAAGTTCGCGACCTTGGACACCACCAGGACGTTGATCTCGCCCTCCCGGAAGGCGTCGAACAGCTTCTCCCGCTGGGCGTTCGACGTCTCGCCCTTGATCACCGGCGCGTCCAGGTGCTCGCCCAGCTCGTCGAGCTGGTCGATGTACTGCCCGATGACGAGGATCTGCTGTCCCGCGAACCGCCGGACGATCGCCTCCGTCACCTTCTGCTTGGTCGCCGTCGTCGAACAGAAGCGGTACTTCTCCTCCTGCTCCGCCGTCGCGTACGCCAGCCGCTCGGAGTCGGTGAGGTTGACCCGGACCTCCACGCAGTCGGCCGGGGCGATGTAGCCCTGCGCCTCGATCTCCTTCCACGGCGCGTCGAACCGCTTCGGGCCGATCAGCGAGAACACGTCCGACTCGCGGCCGTCCTCCCGCACCAGGGTCGCCGTCAGACCGAGCCGCCGCCGGGCCTGGAGATCGGCGGTGAACTTGAAGACCGGCGCGGGCAGCAGGTGCACCTCGTCGTAGAGGATCAGGCCCCAGTCCCGTGAGTCGAACAGCTCCAGGTGGGGGTAGATCCCCTTCCGCTTCGTCGTCAGCACCTGGTAGGTGGCGATGGTGACGGGCCGGATCTCCTTCCGCGTCCCGCTGTACTCGCCGATCTCGTCCTCGGTCAGCGAGGTCCGCTTCACCAGCTCGTGCTTCCACTGGCGGGCCGAGACGGTGTTGGTGACCAGGATCAGCGTCGTCGACTTCGCCTGCGCCATCGACCCCGCGCCGACCAGCGTCTTGCCCGCGCCGCAGGGCAGGACGACCACACCGGAGCCGCCGTGCCAGAAGTTCTCCACGGCCTGCTTCTGGTACGGGCGCAGCGCCCACCCGTCCTCGACCAGCTCGATGGGGTGCGCCTCGCCGTCCACGTACCCGGCGAGGTCCTCGGCCGGCCAGCCCAGCTTCAGCAGCGTCTGCTTGATCTGCCCGCGCTCCGAGGGGTGCACGACCACCGTGTCGGGGTCGATACGGGCGCCGACCAGCGGCGCGATCCGCTTGGAGCGCAGCACCTCCTCCAGCACGGGCCGGTCGGTGCTGGTGAGGACGAGGCCGTGCGCCGGGTGCTTGTGCAGGCTGAGCCGGCCGTAGCGGTCCATGGTGTCGGCGATGTCGACGAGCAGCGCGTGCGGCACCGGGTAGCGGCTGTACTGCACCAGCGCGTCCACGACCTGCTCGGCGTCGTGCCCGGCCGCCCGCGCGTTCCACAGGCCGAGCGGGGTCACCCGGTAGGTGTGGATGTGCTCGGGCGCCCGCTCCAGCTCGGCGAACGGCGCGATGACACGGCGGCAGTCGTCGGCCTGCTCGTGGTCGACTTCGAGGAGCAGGGTCTTGTCGGACTGGACGATGAGCGGACCATTCACGCGCGGCTGCCTTTCTGCGACGGGCTCGGCACGGGCCCTTCGGCCAAACCTCCAGTCTGCCCGATCGCGCGCGTTCGTGGTCCTGAGCGGACCGGGCTACCTCGGCGCGGGCAGCGTGAGGTTGTTCACCAGCGGCCCCTCGACGAGCACCCCCTCGGTGAGGAGCGGCTCCCCTCCGGCGGCCGGGGTGAGCACCGCGACGAGCGCGAGAGCGGAGAGACGGACGGCCACCGCACGGAACGTGGAAGGCACAGGACACCCCTCACTTCTTCGACTTCTCCGGACGACGGGACGGGCCGGCCCCGGGGACGAGGGACCGGCCCGCCGTGAACGAGGAACGGAACGGATCAGGACACGAGACGAGTCAGGACATGGACACGTGTCAGAAGGTCACACCCCCGCCGAGGTCGATCCCGACCGCGGCGGCCTCGGCGGCGAACGCTCCGAGCAGCACGGCCGTGGAGGTCAGCACGGCGGCGACGCGACGAACGGCACGCATGGGACTTCCTTTCTGTTGCGTGCGAACGGACCGCGGTGGCTTCCGGGCCCGTCCAGGACATCCGGTGGCTGCCCAACGGCCCGCCACGGGATGCGCGACACCCCGCAACCTCGCCCGTCAGGGGGAACGCCCCGGCGTGGCGTGCATGAAGTCCGCCGTACACCCGGACGGCTCAGCCCTCGTCGTCCGCCAGCTCCGCGACCCCCGTGATCCTGTGCAGCGGATACGTCCGCACCTCGTCCGCGGTGTGGTCGTACGCCGTGACGAAGCCGCCCTCCACCCGGACCGGGGCGATGACGCGCTGGCTGGCGCCGCCCTCGGCGTTGACGTAGCCGATCCACAGCGCCTCGCCGGTGAGGACGGCGGCCTGCACGGTGGCGAGGGTCTCGGCGGCGGTCGTACGGGGCGGCTCCCCGCGGTCCGGCTCGCTCCCGGCGGCCGGTCTGCGCGGGGCGGTGGAGGCCAGGTCGCCGGCGCGGACGGCGCGGACCGCCGCCGTGAGCAGGGTGTCGTCGGGGACCGGCGGCCCGTCCGGGACCGGCGCGGGGGGAGTGCGCGGCGGGGTGCGGTGGGCGTCGGCGCGGGCGATCACCACATCGCCCTCCGCCGACTCGGCGGCCGGCGCGAACCCCATCGCGCGCAGCCCCTCCAGCAGGCCGGCCGGACCGGCCTGCGCGGCCAGCACGGTCGGGGCCAGCCGGCGCAGGCCCAGCCCCGCGGCCCGCCTGTCGGCGAGGATCTCGCTGAGCACGGCGTCGTCGTCGCAGCGGACGTACGCCGAGGCGGCGCCCACCCGCAGGTGCCCGTGCCTGCGGGCGACGTCGTCGATGAGGTACGCCAGCGGCTGCGGCACCGGCGTACGGGAGTGCGCGGCGAGGAAGGCGTGCAGGTCGGAGGCGGTCTGCCCGGCGTCGAGGGCGCGCCGTACCGAGCCGGGTGTGAACCGGTAGACGGTCGCGCCACCCTTCGACTCCACGTCCGCGAGGACCCCGAGCACGTCGGCGAGCGGACGCTCCAGCGGGCCCGGCGCCACCGCCGTCAGATCGGCCTGGAGGAGCACGTGGTCCAGCGGTTCGGGCAGCAGCGGCGCGAGCAGGCGGGCGGCGGCAGCGGCGGCCGCGGCCTGCTCGGCGGGGGAGAGCGGCGCCGGCGCCGGGGCGGGCCGGTGGTGCACGGGCAGCTTGTCGCCCGGCCCCTCGGACTCCGCCTCCGCCCGCCTGGCCGCGGGCGCGCCGATCAGCGCACGCCCGTGCGCGGACAGCGCGCCGCGCCCGGTGACGCCGAGCATCTCCGCCTCGGACAGCGTCCACCGCGCGATCCGCGCCCGCAGATCCTCACCGTCCCTCTCCGCCGGGGCCCCCTCCGCCCCGCGGACACCTCCGGCGACGGAGCCGTACGCACCCGCCCCCCTGCCGTCCCCGGCCCCGGGACCGCCCGGCGTCCGGTGCGCGCCCTCCGCCGCCGGAGCGGCCGTACCGGCGGAACCCCGCCCGCCCCCGCGCGGGGGGCGTTCCCAGCGCAGCCGTGCCAGGACCGACTCCAGGACCGGTGCGGTTCCCTCCGGGAGGCCGGACAGCAGGGCCAGGACCCTGTGCCGTACCTCCGGGGCCGCCGAGCGGTCCAGGCCCGGGCCCAGGGCCGACAGTGTGCGGTCCTTCGCGTCCCGCCCGCCGACCAGCCCCGCCGTCCGGGTCGCCGTCAGCCACGCCGTGGCCAGGTGCGCCCACCGCTCCGCGTCCGGCCGTTCGCGCCACTGGTCGTACGCCGGGGTCGCCGCGTACCGCTCGTCGGCCTCCCCGTCGGAGGCCAGCAGCCCGGCCGTGTAGGCGAGTTCCACCCAGAACGCGGCCACCGGCTCGGGCACGTCCAGGGCGGCGGCGGTCCGCTTCAGGTCCCGTACGCTCAGCCCGCCCGCCCGCAGCACCGCCGGGCCGCCCTCGTGCCAGTCCTTCAGCAGCTCCTCGACCGTCGACAGCGCCGTGTACGCCTGCCCGGCCGCCGTCGCGTCCACCACCTGCGGACGGTGCGCGGCGGCCGCCTCGACGGGCGGCGGCGACGGCTCCACCGTCCGGTGCGCCCGTCCGGCCCGCAGCCGCAGCGCGACCTCGCGCGGCAGGACGACCGTCCCGGGCGCCGTCGGCAGCAGCAGCCCCCGGTCGAGCAGCCAGCGCAGCCGGGGTGCGGGATCGGCGGTGACCTGCCCGTACGGCGGGCCCCAGACCAGCCGCTCCAGCACCTCCACGGACTCGGCCGGCGCCCCGTCGAGCAGCGCCGACATCCGCTCCGGGTCGTCGAACAGGGCGGTCAGCGCGGCCACGGCGGACACCGAGTCGTGCGTCGACGGCAGTCCCGCCGCCGCCACGATCTCCTGGATCCGCCCCGGTGACATCCCGGCGGTGGCCTCCCGCACGGTCGGCCCGAGCCCGGTCGGCGAGGGGTGCTGCGGCGACGGCGCCAGCAGCTCACGGGCGGTGCGCACCAGCCGCAGCCGGTCGTCACCGCCCCACACCAGCGCCTGCTCGCGCAGCACGCCGAGCGCGTGCGGCAGCGCGGCACGGACCGCCGGGTCGCGGTCGTCGCCCGCCATCAGCCCGAGCAGTTCGCCGTACGACGCCGGATCCGCCGCCACGGCCAGCGCCTGCGCCGTCTGCAGCGTGAACCGGTCCAGCCGCTCCAGAGCCCGTACGACCGAGGCGCGGGTGCCGGCGCGGGTGGCGAGCTGGGTGAGGTCGGTGGGCACGGGCGTGACGAGGTCCGGCCGGCCGCGCAGCAGCGCGGCCAGCGCCGCGTCGTCCCGCCCCCGGAGGGCCTCGGCGAGGGATCGGGGGGCCGCCGCGGGCTTCTCCTCGGTGCTCATCCGCCTCACGTTAGCGGGTGGGTACGCCGGTGGCGTGCCGGGAGTTGGGTCGGCCGGTCCCACTCGCGGTACCGTCGGGCGACGGTGTCCCGACGCATCCGTCCCGGAGGGGACTTCGTGGGTATCGAGAGCGACCAGGTCGTCTACGAGTATCTGAGCCGCGTCGGCGACGTGGCGCAGCAGCGGCAGTTGCCGTCGGCGGCCCGTATGCGGCTGGTGGCCGGGCTGCGCGACGAGATCGACCGGCGGCGGGCGAAGGCCGTGGTCGATTCGCCCGCGGCGGTCCGCCGCATCATCTCCCGCATCGGCACGCCGACCGAGGTCGTCACGGCGGCCGAGGACACCTCCGCCGCCGCCGCGCCGCCTGCGGCTGTGCCGGTGCAGCGGGAGCGGGAGGGCGGCGCGGGGGCCCGCGAGGACGCGCGCGCGGGGGCCCGCGACGGCGCCCGCGAGGATGCCCGTGCCGACGCCCGCACCGAAGCCCGCGAGGACGCCCGCACCGAAGCCCGCGAGGACGCCCGCACCGAAGCCCGCGAGGACGCCCGCAAGGGCGCCCGTGCCGGGGCCCGCGAGGACGCCCGTGCCGGGGCCCGCGAGGACGCCCGTGCCGGCCGCCCCAAAGGCGTCCTGCGCCGGCTCGTCCCCCGGCCCCGTCCTGTCGCCGGGGCGCCGGACGGCGGACCCGCCTCCGCCCCCGCCCACGTACCGTCCCCGCCGCACCGGGCCGGCACGGACGAACTCGGTGACAGTGCCACCCAGCCCGACTGGTGGCGGGTGGACAACAGCGCGTTCGGCATCGGTGACGAGGTGCCGGGCTTCGTCGGCGGGGTCGAGATCCCCGAACTCCTCAAGCCGCCCCCGGCGAGGGAGAAGGAGGAAACGCCGGCCGAGCCGGCCGCCGCGCCCGAGGCGGAGGAGGAGCCCGCCGCTTCCCGCCGTCGCCGCCGCTTCCTTCCGCGCCTGCCGTCCGGCCGCTGGAGCAACCCCCTGCTCCTGCTCGCCGCCGGCCTGCTGGTCGCCGGGGCCGTGATCGGTGACTGGCGCGCCCTGCTCCTGGGCTGGCTCATCGCCTACGCCTCCCGTCGCCTGACCCAGGCGGAGATCAAATGGGCGGTGGTGATCCTTCCCGGCCTCGCGCTCGCGGGCGGTGTCGTGTGGCTCTGGGGGAGGACGGCGGGGCGCTGGGGTACGCCCATCGCCGAGGGGCACATGAACGCCGCGATCTCCGAGACCTGGCCGTGGGTCATCCGGGCCGCGGCCCTCACCACGGCGCTGTTCCTGGTCTGGCGCTCACAGCGCCAACGCTGATCCTTCGGTTCGGCCACGGCCGACAGGTCCTGCCCGCGGCTACGGGCGGCGCGCCTGCCCGTGGCCGGGGGTTGGGACAATGGCGCGCATGGCCATCAACGCCCCCCTCCCGCCCACCGTCGGTTTCGACCTCGACATGACGCTCATCGACTCCCGCCCCGGCATCCGCGCCTGCTACCTCGCGCTGGCCGAGCGGACCGGGACGTACATCGACGCCGACCTCGCGGTCACCCGCCTCGGCCCGCCGCTGGTGGACGAGCTGGCCCACTGGTTCCCTGCCGAGCGGGTCGACGAGACGGCGGACCTCTACCGGGCGATGTACCCGGCGTACGCGATCACCGCCACGCCCGCCCTCCCCGGCGCCCGTGAGGCGATAGCCGCCGTGCGGGAGGCGGGCGGGCGGGCGATCGTCGTCACCGCCAAGTACGAGCCCAACGCCAAACTGCACCTGGCCCACCTCGGCATCGAGCCGGACGCCGTGATCGGGAACCTGTGGGCCGAGCAGAAGGCGCTCGCGCTGCGCGAGCACGAGGCCGCCGTCTACGTCGGCGACCACGTGGGCGACGTGCGCGGCGCGCGGGCCGCCGGCGCGCTGTCCGTCGCCGTCGCCAGCGGTCCCTGTGACGCCACGGAGCTGCGCGAGGCCGGCGCGGACGTCGTCCTCACCGGTCTGCCGGAATTCCCGCGGTGGTTTTCGGACTACTGCTCGAACGGCTGACCGGAAACCGCTCAGGAAACCGGACCCGAAACCTGCCCGGAAACCTGTCCCGCCCGTGCCCGGCGGCGCCCCGCCGCGGCCGAACGCAGTACGCCCGCGCCGGCCATCAGGAATCCGACGGCCATGAACATGCTCAGCCCGAACATGTACGTGGGAAAGGGCGTCGTCCCGAGGAACAACGGGGCCACGGTGACCAGAGTGGCCACGGCGCCGACGAAGAAGACGAGGGCGCCGGCACGGACCAGACCGTCACCGGGCGCGGGGGAATTCGCTTGGGTTTTGTCACGCACCGGACCAGGGTAGTTCCCAGCGCGAAGGAACAACCGGGTGACGTCTTGTCACCGGCCCGAAGACCATTAGCCTTGGTACCGGCGGGTCATCGGGCCCGCCCGAGTGCTATCAAGAGCCGTTTTCCGAAGCAGTTTTCCCGACGAGTACGAGGACGAGGACAGACGTGCCCACCGGCAAGGTCAAGTGGTTCAACAGCGAGAAGGGCTTCGGCTTTCTCTCCCGTGACGACGGCGGGGACGTCTTCGTGCATTCCTCGGTCCTCCCCGCCGGAGTCGAGGCCCTCAAGCCGGGCCAGCGCGTCGAGTTCGGCGTGGTCGCCGGACAGCGCGGCGACCAGGCCCTCTCCCTGACCGTCCTGGACCCGGCCCCGTCGGTCGCGGCGGCCCAGCGCAAGAAGCCGGACGAGCTGGCCTCCATCGTCCAGGACCTGACGACCCTGCTGGAGAACATCACGCCGTCACTGGAGCGGGGCCGCTACCCCGACCGCGCGGCCGGCAAGAAGATCGCCGGCCTGCTCCGCGCGGTCGCCGACCAGCTCGACGTCTAGGGCCGGCTCAGGGGAACCGCAGCGCGTCCGGGCCGAGGGGCGGCACCAGTCCCTCGGCCGCCGCACGCGTGAGCAGCCCCCGTACGGCCGCGTAGCCGTCCTCGCCGAGACCGGCCGTGAACTCGTTGACGTACAGCCCGATGTGCTGGTCGGCGACGGCCGGGTCCATCTCCTGGGCGTGCTCCATGACGTACGGACGTGACACCTCCGGCTCGTCCCAGGCCATCCGCACCGAGGTGCGAATGGAGTCGGCGAGCCGTGTCAGCGTCTCCTCGCCCAGCGACCGCTTCGCGATGATCGCGCCCAGCGGGATCGGCAGCCCGGTGGTCCGCTCCCAGTGCTCACCCATGTCGGCCAGCTTGTGCAGCCCGTAGTCCTGGTAGGTGAAGCGCGCCTCGTGGATGACGAGTCCCGCGTCGACCTTCCCGTCCCGTACGGCGGGCATGATCTCGTGGAACGGCATCACCACGATCTCGCCCACCCCACCGGGTACGACGTCCGCCGCCCACAGCCGGAACAGCAGGTACGCCGTCGACCGCTCGCTCGGCACCGCGACCGTACGGCCGGTCAGGTCCGTCCCGGCCTCCCGGCTCAGCACCAGAGGCCCGCAGCCCCGCCCCAGCGCGCCCCCGCAGGGGAGCAGGGCGTAGTCGTCGAGGACGTACGGCAGGACCGCGTACGACACCTTCAGCACGTCCAGCTCACCGCGCTCGGCCATGCCGTTGGTGAGGTCGATGTCGGCGAACGTCACGTCGACGGCGGGCGCGCCGGGGACACGGCCGTGGGCGAGGGCGTCGAAGACGAAGGTGTCGTTCGGGCAGGGCGAGTAGGCGATCCGCAGGCGCTGCTGCTGCTCAGGGGTGGTCATGCTGTATCCAACTCTTCAGGACGGGCGCGAGCTTCCCGAAACCCTCGGTGAGGGCGCTCAGGGCGTCGCCGATGCGCCAGGCGGCGCGGTCGCGTGGGCCGACGGGGTTCGACACCGCCCGCACCTCCAGCACGGGCCGGCCCTGTGCGACGGCCGCCTCGGCCACACCGAAGCCCTCCATGCCCTCGGCGAGGGCGTCCGGGTGGCGGGCGCGCAGTGCGGCTGCCCGGTCGGCGGTGCCGGTGACGGTGGAGACGGTGAGGACGGTGCCGGGGCGGGCGCCCGTCACCCGGACGGCCTCCCGTACGAGGGACCGCGGGGAGGGGTGCGTGACGTGCCCGAAGCCCAGTTCGGTGACGGGGAGGAAGCCGTCCGCGGTCTCGGCGCCGAGATCGGCCACCGTGATCATGCGGGAGACGACGAGCGAGCCGAGGGGCGCCTCGGGCTGGAACCCCCCGCCGATGCCGGCGCAGACGACGAGACCGTAAGGGGTGCCGTCCAGCGCGGCGGCGGTCAGCGCCGCGGCGGTGGAGGCGGCGGCCGCGGCGGGCCCGACACCGGCGGCCAGCAGGTCGAACCCGCCGCCCGTGCGGACCAGGCTCACCCCGGGAAGGTGCACGTGCTCCGCGTCCCCGGGGAACGCCCCGGCCACCGCGTCCCGCTCGGCGGGGACCGCGGTGACCACGAGGACGCGTGAGGACGACACGACCGGACCGGTCAGTCTTCCTTCTTCTTCAGCCGGAAGGACCACAGCCCCGTGGCCGACTGCTCGCCCTCCTTGATCGACACCAGGGTCGAGTCGCCCTGGGCGCCGTACTGGGCGTTGAAGAACACGCTGCCCGGGATGGCCTGGTAGGTCTTCTTGCTGGAGTCGACCAGCGGCTGACCGTTCATCAGGATGGTCCAGCCGTGGTCGGCGATCTCCGGGTCGACGCCGAAGCGCACTTCCTTGGTGGCGTCGACGGTGATCTCGTCGATGCCCTTGTCCTGGAGGCACTTGTTGAGCGTCTCGGTGTTCAGGGCCTCGCCCTCACCACCACAGGTGGCCTCCGAGCTCACCGAGTCGCCGCCCACCGTGATGGTGGCCATCGGCGTCGGCTTGTCACAGGCGGCCAGGACGAGCAGTCCGGCGGATACGGCGCCGACGGCGGCGACGGCACGGCGGCGTCGCACAGCGCGGTGACTCAGAGCGGCTGCGCCGCGGGGCAACGTGGTCATGGGGCGAAGGCTATCTGGCGCGTCCGCCGCACTCCCCATGCGGGGGTACGGCGTGGCCGCGCCGTTACGCCACTCGCGCCCGCCCCGCGTTCCCCTGCCGGGCCGAACGGACCAGTCCCCGGACCGTGGTCAGCCAGCCCGCGGCGACGATCGCCGCGCCCACCGCCAGTCCCAGCGCGCCGATCAGCGGCATGGCGATGCCGATCGCGCCGCCCAGCACCCACGACATCTGCAGCAGCGTCTCCGAACGCGCGAACGCCGACGTCCGCACCAGCTCGGGCACGTCCCGCTGGATCAGCGCGTCCAGCGACAGCTTGGCCAGCGCCTGCGCGAACCCGGCGACCGCGGCGAGACACGCCACCAGGACCGCGCCGAAGAACGCGGCGGCCAGGATCGCCGCACTCACCACACACGCCACCACCGTCACGATGATGATCTCCGGGGCGCGCGACCGCAGCCACGCCCCGACCGCCGTACCGAGCGCGTTGCCCGCCCCCGCCGCCACGCCCACTATGCCGAGGGACACGGCGGCGCTCTGCCCCGTCATCGGGTGCTCGCGCAGCAGGAAGGCGAGGAAGAAGATCAGGAAGCCGGTGAGGCAGCGGATGGAGGCGTTGGCGCCGAGCGCGTGGGTGACGGCCGGACCGACCGTCCGCAGGCCGGGACGTTTCTCCGCCTTGCCGCGCGGGCCGTGCAGATGCCGTTCGTCGGCGGCGAGCAGCGCCACGTCCTCGCCCTTCGCGGAGTCCACCTTCGGCGGCAGCCGGAAGGACAGGAACATCCCCGCCACGAAGATCACGAACGCCCCGTACAGCGGCCAGCGCGGCCCGACCTGCTGCAGGCCCGCGCCGACCGGCGCGGCGATCCCGGTCGCCAGCAGCCCGCCGAGGGTGACCCGCGAGTTCGCCTTCACCAGGGAGAAGGCGGGCGGCAGCAGCCGCGGCACGACCGCGCTGCGGACCACCCCGTACGCCTTCGACGAGACCAGCACGCCCAGCGCCGCCGGATACAGCTCCAGCCCGCCGGTGACGACCGCGCCGGACAGCACCAGCGCGAGCAGCGCCCGGGCGAGCATCGCGCCGGCCATGGCGGCGCGGCGGCCGTGCGGGATGCGGTCGAGGAGCGGGCCGATCACCGGGGCGAGGAGGGTGAACGGTGCCATGGTGATGGCGAGGTAGAGGGCGACCCGGCCGCGCGCCTCGTCGGTCGGCACCGAGAAGAACACGGTGGACGCCAGCGCGACCGTGATCATGACATCGCCGGCGCCGTTCACGCCGTGCAGTTCGATCAGCTTGCCGAGCCCGGACTCCCCGGCGCCGTGCGCGTGGGTCGCCCGGCGGATGCCCCGCGCGGTTCTGGTCACCGGGAAGTGCAGGGCGCGCCCGAACGCGCGAAGGGGGCCGCCCGCCCGGCTCGTCCCGGAGCGTCGGCCGCTGCCCCTCACCCCTTTCGGCCCACCGGTCCCGGTGGCGCCCTGGGGTGTCCTCGCGGTAGCCACGACGCCATAGTGCCCCGAGATGGCCGTGTGTAATGCCGTATCGCCGCGGACGCCGCCCGTGGTGCGGCTGTACGGCCGAACGCCGGAGGCCGACGGGAACATGCCGCCGGGGCCGGCCGGCCGCCCCCGGAAACCGGCGCGCGGGACTCCGTAACAACCGTCGGTGTAGGCCCAGCGCACGCGAGAAGGTAGCGTGCGTATCTCAGCCATCCCGCAGAATGGATGGAGGCGCGCCCGAGCATGTTGTGGCGCGGACGTCGACGCGGTCCCACGGTCCGCTCCGTCCGCCCCCCGTGCTGGGAGTGGCGCACTCGTGAGACGGCGTAGGAGAGAAGCGATACCTGTGAGCGCAGCGACAACGCGAAGCCGCACCCCCGACCGTCTGTGCGCCGAGGCCGTCGACCTCGCCCGCGCCGCAGCCGAGGAGGTCGCCGCGCCAGGGGTCGTGGGCGGACACGAGGGGCTGGTCTCCGAGGGCGACCGCGTCGTCACCCACTTCTTCGGGTGCCACGAGCCCGGCTACCGCGGCTGGCGCTGGGCCGTCACCGTGGCCCGCGCCTCCCGCGCCAAGATCGTCACGGTCGACGAGGCGGTGCTGCTGCCCGGCCCCGACGCGGTCCTCGCCCCGGAGTGGGTGCCGTGGAGCGAGCGGCTGCGCCCCGGCGACATGGGCCCCGGCGACCTCCTCCCCATCGAGGCCGAGGACCTGCGCCTGGAGCCCGGTTTCTCCGGTGAGGAGGAGCCGCCGCCGAGCTCCGCGGTCTCCCACGAGATGGCCGACCTGGTGGAGGCGGAGGACGCCGAGGTCACGGCCGGCGCCCCGGCCGGCCTGCCGGTCGCCCCGTCCCGCGGTTCGATCGCGGCGGTCGCCGAGGAACTCGGCATGCGCCGTGCCCGGGTCCTGTCCCGCTACGGCCTGCACAGCGCCGCCGACCGCTGGGAGGAGTCGTTCGGAGCGAAGACGCCGATGGCGCAGGCGGCCCCCGCCTCGTGCGTCTCGTGCGGCTTCCTCACTCCCATCGGCGGCTCGTTGGGCCAGGCGTTCGGGGTGTGCGCCAACGAGTTCTCCCCGGCCGACGGCCATGTCGTCTCCCTGGCCTACGGCTGTGGCGGCCACTCCGAGGCGGCGGTCATGCCGAAGCCTCCGCAGCCGGCCCCGCCGGTCATCGACGAGACCCGCGTCGACCCCTTCCCCCTCCGCCCCGCCCCCGACTCCGGCTCGGTCCCGGCGACGGAGGACGCCTTGTCGGCGGAGCTGGGGCACTCGTAGGCGGGAGCGGCTCGCCGGCCACGGCGTGACGGATCACGTCACGCCGTGACGGACGGGGCGGGGCTCAGCGCCGCTGTTCGACGTCCTCGATCGAGGACGGGCCCATCTGGCCGGCGCCGGCGTACTCGGGCATCGTCATGGGCTTGTCGAAGAGGAAGAACGACTGGTTCGTCCCCACGGTGAACTCCATGTACGCGCCGGTCGTGGCGTCGAAGCCGTAGTACGCGTGGCACATGGAGCCCGCCGAGTACGTGCCGTCCATACCGGGCTGCGGCAGGACCGCCACGCCGTGGGACGTGCTCTCCATCCGCTCGGTCGGGGTGAGCATCTTGCAGCGGGGCACCGGCAGGCCCTTCATGATGAAGTACCCGTACTCGCCCTTGGCGTTCTGGATGTAGACGTACGACAGCTTGCCCCGCTTGCCCCAGGTCTCGACCCACTGGTTGATCGCCTCACGGGTCGGCGAGTACTCCATGCGGCCCGCGGGCTGCCGCGCCACAAGCCGGTCGTAGCCGTCCTGCTTGGCCTTGTTCTCCTTGTCCTGGCTGGAGTCGTCGGTGCAGGAGGCCAGTCCGAGGCCCAGAGCGAGCACCGAGACGGCGGTCAGGGTGATGCGTGCGATCCTGCGCATGGTCGGTCGTCCCCTTCCCGGGATCAGGCGGTGCAGGTCGTCTTCTCGGCGTCGGCGTCGAGCCGGTAGGGCAGGTCCTTGTCACGGAAGGGCGCGCGGTGCTCCTGGGCGGCCTTCGTGTTGTAGTCGTTGACGGACTCGATCCGTGTCGCCCGCAGCGCGGTGACCGACTGGTCGATCTGGGCCCTGCGCGCCTCGGACGCCGACTCCCGCTCCTGCTGGAGCGCCAGGATCGTCCCCTCGGCGTTCTGCACGGCCTCGCACAGGTCGAAGAACTCCTCGTACGTCGTCAGCCGGAACGCGCCGGACCCGACGGTCCGCTCCCGCTCCTCGGCCTCGCCGCGGAACGGCGCCGTGATCCACCCGGCGCCCCCGAAGGCGAACGCGCCGACCATGTACAGAATCGCCAGGCCGGCGATCCCGCAGACGAGCCATGTGCCGATCCGTGCTCCCGCGCGTAATTCCCCCACGGCACTTCCCTTCCGGGCTGTCCACCACAGGCGCGGAGACCGGCACCCGGCAACGCGCCTCTCCCGTAGGATCGTTGAACGATCCTCCCATCCTGACAACCCCTCGTGCGACTGATTTCCCGTCGATCGGGCCTCGCGCCACCATCGGGGCGCGAGGGCTCGCGCCCCGTCCACGCTCCTCGGATGGACACACGCGCCCATCGCCGCCGAGGGACTTACGGCACCCGACCGGAGGGGATCCTCGGTTCGGCCCAGATCGTCCTGCGTGGAAAACGGCGGGCAGCCCCCATAAGGGTCAGGACTGCGGGACGGTGCTCGCCGGACGGCAGTCGCGGCAGTGGGTTTCGGTTTCGGGGGCGCGGAAGGCGCGGTCGCAGCCGTCGCAGTTGTGCAGGGGGTGGCGGACCGGTGGGGGAGCGGCCGGTGCGCGGAACGGGGGCGAGGGCGGGAGTTGGGCGGTGAGGCGGTGGGCGAGGAGGGCCGCGGGGCGGTGCAGGGGCTCGTCGGGGAGGTCGGTGGTGAGGGCGTGGCGTAGGGCGGTGGGGGTGACCTCGCGTTCGAGCCAGGCGGCGACTCCGGGGGCGAGGTGGGCGGTGTCGGTGGTGGAGAGCAGCAGGCGGGGGTCACGGCTGCGCAGGCCGGTGAGGAGGTCGGTGGCCTGTTGGAGGAGGGCCGGGGCGGGGTGACCGGGCTGGGGGACGGCGGGGAGGGCTTTACGGGGCCGGGGTCGGGGTGCCGGGCGGAGGTGGGGGGTGTGTTGCTTCGCCGGGCGGGGTCGGGGTGTGTGTTCCCCCGGTGGGAGGGGGTGGGATGTGTGTTGCTCTGCCGGGTGGGGCTGCGGGGTGGGGCAGTCGGTGGGGGCCGGTTCGCGTCGGTGGTGGGGCTGGTTGCAGGAGGTGGTGCGGGTGATGATGTGGCCGGTGGGGGTGCGGATGCGTTCGCGGCGGAGGTAGCCGTGGGTCTCCAGTTCGTGCAGGGCGTTGGCGATGCGTTTGGTGCCTTCTTTGAAGCGGGCGGCGAGGCTCTTGATGTCCACGGGGGTGCCGGCGGGCAGCGACTGGATGTGGCAGGCGAGGCCGATGGCGACCAGGGACAGCTCGGGGTGCTGGGTGAGGTGGTTGCCGATCACCACGAAGCGGGTGGTGTGCGCTGAGCGTAGAGGTGCCGAGGGGGCGGAAATCCAGCCGAGCCGGTGATGTTCACCCGCCCGAGTGACGACACGCCTCGGGCGGGAAAGGGTGGGGTTTGGTGGGGTGCTTTTCCCCGAGTTCTTTCCTGGGAAGGCGCCGACGGCACCGGAGCTTCAGATCTCGGGTTCCGGTGCCGTGACGGGTGGTTCGGGCTTGTGCGGGGGGCTGGCAGGTGGGTGCTGTGGGGAAAAGCGTGAGCAGTCGGCGGGGAAATGTCATGCGGGCGCTCGGATGAGCGGCAAGGGGACAGTGATGGCTGAAGTGTGCGCGTATCGGGAAAGACGTCATGCCCAGGGGCGGGCCGGCGTCAGCTCCCCGGCTCCCGCAGCGGGGCGTGGGACGTCGGCGGTTCCGGCGGGGTGAGGCGCAGCTCGGTCCAGACGGTCTTGTGCGGGAAGCGGCCCTCGGTCACACCCCAGCGGTCCGCGAGCGCTTCGACCAGCAGCAGGCCCCGGCCGGACTCGGCGTCCGGGGAGGCCGGTCGGAGTTCGGGGAGGCGTTCGCCGCGTTGACGGCCGGCTCCGCGATGACCTGACGAGCAGGGTCCACGGGCAACCCCCGGGAGCGCAGTTGGCCTGCTCCCAGTCGCCGGGCTTGATGAGCGCCGCGTGGCGTGGGAGAGGGCAACACGCTGAAGTTGCGGACGGGGACGGCGGGTTCGGCGGTTTGCTGATTCACATCACTCAACATGGCCGGATCCGCCTACCTCGGATGGTGACTCAGCGCATGCGTACAGTCACTGTCCGGTGGTTGTCCGGTGCTGTCGTGGCTGTTCCGACGGTTGATACGGGCAGGACGCCGGGTGCGTCACGGACCACGACGAGGGAGAGGTGCGGTATGACGGCGGTCGAGGCGGAGACGGGACAGTGACTCAAGACCGAGGCGGACGAGCCGGGTTGGGAAGTGGACCCGGACGACGAGTGGGGCGTCGCGGTCATCACGACCGTCGGACGGCAACTGAAGCTGCGCCGCGAGGCGGCGGGGATGCGGGCCGCCGAGTTCGGCCGGATCGTCGGGTACGGCGAAGACATGGTGTACAAGATCGAGGGCGGCAAGCGGATCCCCCGGCAGGAGTTCCTGGACAAGGCGGACGAGGTCCTGAACGCGGGCGGCCTCATCGCGGCGGCCTGGGAGGACGTGAAGAAGGTCCGGTACCCGAAGACCGTTCGGGCGCTGGGAAAGTTGGAGGCCAGGGCGGTCGGCCTCCGATCCGAAACAGTTGCGCATCCTTGAGCTGCGGTATGGCACGATCCGAGCTCAGGCATTCTCTCCACGCGAGTCACTGGCCTTCGTCGAACAACTGCTGGGAGAAACATGATCCGCAAGACCACCGCCGGGAACGCCTCTGAGCCGGCTTGGTTCAAGAGCAGCTACAGCGGTGGCAACGACGGCAACTCCTGCGTCGAGCTCGCCCTCACCCCCGGCGCCGTCCACGTCCGCGACTCCAAGAACCTCATGGGTCCCCGTCTCGCCTTCGCCCTGGACGCGTGGGCGCGTTTCGTCCCGTACGCGTCCGGGGACTGATCGCCGAAAGCGACCCCGGGAACGGAGTCGTTCTCGGGGTCGCTCGGGTGGTGCCGGGTGCGCGGTGGGTCAGACCGTCACGCCGTTGGCGCGCAGGAACTTCGCCGGGTCCACGGCGGAGCCGTAGTTCGGGGTGGTGCGGATCTCGAAGTGCAGGTGCGGGCCGCTGGAGTTGCCGGTGTTGCCGGACAGGGCGATCTTCT
>NZ_JOIZ01000015.1 GCF_000721605.1 Streptomyces sp. NRRL S-37
TCACGAACCTCCCGCACCTGACGGGACATCAGCCGAGTACACTCGCGAACACACCACTGACCAGCAGGAATAGCGAATTGCAACTAGAGTACTACTGAGCCTTTTCCATCTTGATCAGGCGGCGAGTGGTGCTTCTTCTTCCCGGAGTAGTACGGCCGGTCTGCGGCGATGCGGTCGATCGGCAGCAGGGTGCCGTCGAGGATCACGTACGCCTTCTTCCGGACAGTCGTCATGGCCTGTTCCAGCGTGGGCGCGAGGGCGGCCAGGAGGTCGACGGCTTCGCGTATGTAGCGGTAGGCCGTGGCGATCCCGATGCGGAAGCCTGCGGCGAGGCGGGCGTAGGTGTCGCCGCAGCGCAGGTGTGCCAGGACGAGCAGGGCCTGCCGGCCGCAGGTCAGGCGACGCCACCGGGAGCCGATCCGGCGGCGGTGACCTGCGAGGAGACCGGAGAGGTATTGCAGGGTGCGGCTGGACAGATCGATGCCGGACGGGTAGACAAGCACGCGAAAGCTCCTGGCGGACTGGTGATCTTGGTCGTGAACCCGTCTACCAGGAGCTTTCTTCATGCCCGCCGCCGGGGCTGCCGGCCCAACCACCCGTCAGGTTGGAAACGGTTCACTGGTGCACGGCCGTGGTGACGTCGCCGCCGGCGGCGTCCACGCGCCGGGCGAAATCGGCGGCGTCGAAGCCGCCGGTCCGGGCGGAGCCGTAGGAGCGTTCCTCGGTGTGGTCGGTGCGCTGGATGACATCGCGGCGGATGCCGGATGAGTCGGTTCTGCTGCCGGAGGGGTGCAGGTAACTGGTCTTGGCGAGGCGGACGGTGAAGGCCAGGCGCAGACCGCGGCGGGCGGCCTCGGCGATGAGAGGGCGCAGGCGGGCGGAGCCGGAGGCGATGGCCTGGGCGCCGACACGGCCGGTGCCGGAGCCGGTGGGGGTGATGAGGAGGGCTTTGGTGCGCACGCGGGCGCGGGCGCCGGAGGCGGTGGTTCGGCGGTGGGTGTGCCGGGCGGCGATCCGGGCGGCCAGGCTCGACTTGCCCAACCGGCCCTGCCCGTGGAGCAGGACCCCGGCCTTCCGCCCGCCGCGCAGGGCCCGCAGCGTGTGCTGCGTCTCCGGGCGGCGGCCGACGAACATCTCCGTGGCCGCGACCGGCAGTTGGTGCTTGCGGTCCAGGAACGTCTTGGTCACGTGGTGCGGAGGCACCATCTGGCGTTTGCGGTTGCCCGCGACGAGCGGGCCGCCCCCAGTCGGCCCCAGCCACAGCCGCGCCAGGTGCCAGTCGGCGCGCTGGTGCTCGTCGGAACAGGCCAGCAGGTGGCGACGGGCGCGGGCGACGGCCTCGGCCAACTCGACGCGGCGGCTGAGCTGCTGGTACAGGTGCTCGGCGAAACGAGTGGCGGCCCGGTCGCTGACCGAGCCGTCCCAGCCGATGACCGAGGGGATCCCGGCGGTCACCAGTCCGGTGGCCATCGAGTGCGCCACCGACACGCCGGGCTCGGCCGGCGGACCGCCGCGGCGGTCGGCGCCGACGGGAACATGCCCGGCCACGTCGGCACCGGTCGCGGTCAGGCAGGCCGACACGAACGCCAGCCGTGGCCGAGGAGTCAACAGGCTCACCAGCGCGTCCGCGCTCGTCGGGCACCCGTTCCCGAGATCGTCCTCCATCAGCAGGACGGGAGTGGCGGGCCCGTCAGGCTCCGTACGCCAGTTGTGCAGCCCGTGACACGACAGATGGACCACCGGCATCCCGCCTAGCTCGGACAGGCGAAGGCCGAGATGCTCGGGATTGCCGGAGTCCTCGACGCCGAGATCGAGGTTCGTCTTCCCGACAGCACTGAGGATGGCCATCTCCTCGGCTTCGAAGTCCAGTTCGTGCCGGCCCCGGGGCGCCGAGGCCATGAACGCCACCCCGAGCCGGTGCCCGTCCAGGGCCTGCGCCGGGCTCGGGTGACCGAGCCGACGCGCCACGGCGAACAGCTTCGGCGCCTCGGCGAGGAACCCGCCCTCGGGGGCGGCCAGCAGCTCGTACGGGGCCCGCAGCAGCGCCCACGCCGCCGCGGACGGTCTCGCCGGCGCCCGGATCTCGAACACCAGCGGTGCCGGCGCTTCGTCGAGCAGGCGCGTCAACCGGCCGAGGCCGCCGTCGAGCCGCCGATCGGTGAGAGCAGGTTCGGGATCCGGCTCCGCGATGATCCCCGCGCGAGAGGCGGGGACCGGGGCACCATGCGACGGGCGGGCCGGATGCCCCTGTGATCCGCTTGGATGTCAACGCCGACTTCGCGACGCGAAGCCATCACGCAAAGGAGCCCGACCGCAGTGGACTTGCTGAAAAACGCACTGGCCGGTAACGACTACCCCGGCCGTGGTGTGCTGTGGTGCACAACCGGCGACGGCACCACGCTCGGCGCCTACTTCCTCACCGGGCGCAGCCCTGCCTCCCAGGCCCGCACCCTGCACCGCACCTCCGCGGGCGAACTGATCGTCGCTCCCTCCGACGCGCGCGAACACGACCGCCTCCGGCACTATGTCGCCGCCCGTCAGGGTCCGAACTGGCTGGTCTTCGGCAACGGAGAGCAGGTCTCCACCGTGGCCGACCGGCTTGCCTCCGGACAGGCTCCGCTCCTGGCCCTGGACGGACTGGACTACGAACCCGACCCGCCGATCTTCACCCCCCGCCTGACCGTGATCGCGGACAACGAAGGCGGCCGGGCCTGGTTCGGAGCCGCCCGGCACAGCGCCGGGGACCGCACCGCCACCAACCGGCTCACTCTGCGCATCAGCGACCTGCCTCCCGGCGAGGGAGTACTCATGACGACCTACCACTCGAACGGACAGGAGGTCGCCACCGGCGCCCCGTTCACGGAGATCCGCACCACTGCCGAGACCCGCAGCGGCCTCCTCGACGAACTGTGGTCGGCACTGCCGCCTCATCTCCGCATCGCCGCGGCTGTCTTCGCCCCCGGGGACCTGGCGGGTTCCAGCATCCGGCACACCTCTCGCACACGCGTCTGACGTTCCTCATGGGCCGTTCGGGGCGCGCTGCCACACGCTGACGCTGTCCGAGGCGATTGTTCGGGGAGTCCGCGCGCCGTACCGGGTGGTGTGCCTGGACATCACCCGGTACCCAGCTCCGGGCGGCGCCGCTGCCGGGTGTGGAGAGCCGCCCGGACGAGATGCGCGGGGCCGGTTCGCCGCGCCGCAGACGGCGCGCTGGTGAGGACCCGGGCGGAGGAGGGCTTTCGCAGGACGCTCGTCCTCCACCACCAGATGAAGCAGATGAAGGAGGCCGCCTGCTGCTCGGTGGGGCCGCCCCGCACGGTGATCGTCGGCTCCTGCCCGGACATCCGCGGGGTTGTCCCGCAGGCGCCCGGAACGTGCCGGATCACGTGGGTGATCAGTTCGCCGGCGGCCGGCTCGGCGGCCATCGCCGGAGCCGGCGGCACCGCGGTGTGACCGGTTCGGGGGCGTGAGCGGAAAAGGAGCGTGTAGGAACCGGCCGGCATTCGCGGTCTGCGCCGCGCTCCCGTCCCAGGCCGCGGCGTAGCGCAGCGGGGTTTCCCCGTTCGGGCCATCTGCCGATTGCTTGCTCAGCGGGATGACCGCAGGGGTTTTCTCAGTACGCTCGCCGTTCAGTGGGGGTTGTGCGTTTCCGTCGCGTACCCGGAGGCCGGGAGCACACAGCGCGGAACGGCGGGGGGGCCCGTGATGGGTTTTCTGGGGGCCCGCCCCCCCCCCCGGGGCGGGGGGGGGGGACGAGGCGCTGGCCGGGCTGGAGGGTGAGCGCGGTGATCAGTGCGCGGAGTTCGCCGGCGGTGGTGTAGTCGAGGTCGCCGCTGATCTCCACAACGGGGCCGGTGGGAGCGTGGCGGGTGGTGGTCTTCAGCGGGTTCATGCGGTGGCTTCGGTCCGAGGGGTGAGGGCAGGGACGCCGAGGGCGAGAAGGGCGGTGTCGTCGTCGAGGCCGTCGCCGAAGCCGTCCAGCAGGCCGGTGAGTGCCTGGATCACATCCCGGGCGGGGCGGCCGGCGTGGCCGGCGGCGAATTCGAGCAGAGCTTCTTCTCCGTAGAGGGCGGTGCGGCCGTCGCCGGTGCGGGCCTCGGTCAGGCCGTCGGTGTACAGCACCAGGGTGTCCCCGGGTTCCAGCACGGTCGTGGCGGCGGAGAAGGCGGCGGCGGGCAGGACGCCGACGAGGAAACCACCGGGAGTGGGGAGGAATTCGGCCTTCCCGTTCCCGCGCAGGACGAGGGCCGGGGGGTGTCCGCCGGAGGCGAGACGGACGGTGACCCGCCCTGTGGCGGGGTCGGGGTCGAGGGTGCCGAAAATCGTGGTGCAGTAGCGCGGGTCGTCGCCGGTGTAGCGCTCATGGAGCACCTGGTTGAGGGTCGTCAGGGCGGAGACGGGGTCGGGGTCGTGCACGGCGGCGGCGCGCAGGGTGTAGCGGGTCAGTGAAGTGACCGCGGCGGCCTGGGGGCCCTTGCCGCACACGTCACCGAGGAAGAAGGCGAAGCGATCGGCATCGACGGGGAAGAGATCGTAGAAGTCGCCGCCGAGCCGGTCCGGGGAGGCGGTGCGGTAGTGGGCGGCCGCCTCCATCCCCGGTACCGAGGGCAGGGTGGCGGGCAGCAGCGACTGCTGCAGCACGGCCAGGGCGTCCTGCAACCGGGCACGGTCCGCCTCTGCCTCCTTACGTGCCTGTTCAGCTGCTTTACGGGCCCGCAGGAGTTCCTGCTCGTAGGCGCGGCGTTCACGGGCGTCGAAGACAGTGGTGCGGATCAGCTGGGGTTCTTTGCCGCTGCCGTGTTTGACGACGGAGGAGACCAGGACCGGTATGCGGCCGCCGTCGGCTGCCTTGATCTCCAAGGCGACACCGCTGATCTCGCCCTGCATCCGCAGCAAAGGCGCGAAGTGCGTCTCGTGGTACAGCTTGCCGCCCACGGTCAGCAGGTCGGTGAACCGCATCCGGCCCACCACCGCCTCGCCCTCCAGGCCGAGCCAGTCCAGCAACGTGGTGTTGATCTTGGCGATGGTGCCGTCCATCAGCGTGGACAGATACCCGCAGGGCGCGTTCTCGTAAAGTTCCTCGACGCTGTCCTCCAGCAGCGCGGCGAATGCCGCGTGCGGTGTCTTGTCGTTCTTGTCGTTGTCTGCGTCATGCGGGCCGGATTCCTGCCCGGTGCGGCACATCACCGCAGACGCGCCAGGAAATCGGTGATCGCTTCGTTGGTGGCCTCGGGTGCGGAAAGGTGCGGGCAGTGCCCTGTCGCGTCGAGCGTGACCAGCTCCGAGCCGGGGATCGCCCGGTGGACGAAGGCGCCGACCTCCCGGGGGGCGATGACGTCCTGGGTGCACTCCAGGATCAGCGTCGGCACCGTCACCGCCTTCAGGTCGTCCCGCGAGTCCGACAGGAACGTGGTCCGGGCGAAGACGCGCGCCATGTCCGGGTCGGTGGCGCAAAAGCTGTTCTTCAGTTCCTCACCGAGTTCGGGCCGATCCGCGTTTCCCATGATCACCGGTGCCATCGCCGCCGACCAGCCCAGATAGTTCGACTCCAAGGAGACCAGGAGTTCGTCGATGTCCTCGGCGCTGAATCCGCCCCGGTAGCCGCCGTCGTCGATGTACCGCGGGGACGGAGCGACCATCACCAGCGCCCCGAGACGTTCCGGCGCCATCCCGGCCGCCAGCACACCGATCATCGCGCTGACGGAGTGCCCCACGAACACCGCCTCGCGCAGATCGAGCGCCTCACAGACCTCGGCCGCGTCCCGGGCGTAACCGTCCAGCGAGGCATAGCGGTCCTCCGAGAACGCGGACAGGTCCGAACGGCCCGATCCGACGTAGTCGAACAGCACCACCCGGTAGTCCTCTACCAGAGCGGGCACGGTCAGCCGCCACATGTTCTGGTCACAGCCGAACCCATGCGCCAGCACCACCGTCCGCCCCCGGGGGTTACCGGTGACCGTGACATTGTTCCTGCGTTCGATGTCCATCCCCCCACTGTCTCAGGCTTTGCGCGCTCCACAGACAGGACCGCGGACCGCCCCATGCCCCGGCCGGTGGATTCCGTCTGCGCCGCGCACCGCCGCTACGCCATGAAACGGGGCAGTCACCAGACATCTCCGGTCCCGATCGCACACGAGACACGGTGCGCCCCAGCACCGACAAGCGGCTCGATGGGCACATCCGCAACACCGCTCCGGACAGACACACAGGTGCGGACCGGACTCGGGCCGCCGACCGGACTCGGGCCGCCCCCTGCATGCCCTGCCGGTACAAGGAGTCCGGGCAGCGGGCCGATCGCCCCGCCATCCAGGGAGAGATGCCGTGACGCTCGAACGACACCGCGGGCTGACCGGACAGGCCGCCACCGCCACCCCGACCGGATGTCCTATCGCGGCTTCCTTGCCGAACTGCTGATGGCCGAGCGCGACGACCGGGCCCGCCGTCGCTCCGAACGGCGCAGGAGGCCGCAGTCGGCATAGGCCGGGAGCAGGGCGACGGCGAGCGGCGCCCCCACCGCTCCGCCTGCGTCGGCGACGACGTGACCGATCGGTACGTACACCCTGGCGCCCAGTACCTCCCCCAGGCCGAAGAAGTGCAGAAAAACGGACCGGTCAGGGCTTTCTTGAGGGCCGGGCCGCCCGGGACGGTCACCAGCCGGCACAGCCGGGCCGGCTGCCGGTCCGTCGTCAAGGAGTCGGCCCCGTCCTGCGCGGTCCCGTCGTCTGTGGTGGCTCGCCCCGGCGTTCCGCACTCTGCTGCAGCGGCTTCCTCCTTCTCGATGTGATCGTGCACTTCCTCGGGCTTGTCACCGATCCGGTCCATGGCATGCCTCCGGTCGCCGGGGCCACGGCCCTGCGGCTCACCGCCGTGCGTCCGCCCGATGCGGTGCTGTTCGGCCTCGGTCTGCCCGACATGGGCGGCGTCGACGTCATCAAGGGCCTGCAGGGCTGGACCCGGGCGCCGGTTCCGGTCCTGTCCGCCCGGCGGTCTTCAGGCGAGGAGGTCCCGGCACTGGATGCGTGCGCCGACGGCCACATCACCGAGCCGTTCAGCATGGACGAGCCGCGGGCCGCCGTGCGCCGCACCGAGGACCTTCCGTCCGTTCCGGAGACGACTCCGGTCGAGACGGACGACTTCACCGTCGACCTGCTCGCCAAGAAGGTCATCCGGGGCGGGCGGGACGTGCGGCTTACTCCGGCCGAGTGGAATCTGCTGAAAATTCTGGTGACCCGTCCGGGCCGGCTCGTCCCCCAGAAGCATCTCCTCCAGGAGGTCCGGGGTCTTTCCCGAAACGGCAGGACCGACTGCCTGCGCGTCTGCACGGCCCAGTTGCGACGCAAACGGGAGAAGGGTCCCTTCCACCCCGCTGTCTGATCACCGAGCCCGGCATGGGCTACCGCTTCGGAGCCTGACCGAGGGACGACATGGCACGCGGCACGCTCCGGTCCTTCCTCGCCGGCCGTGTCCTGCGCGGTGGGACGAGTCTCGACGCCCTTCCCGTGGCCGGCCCTCGCGGGACACGGACGCCCCGGGGTGACTCGAAGTGCGCGATGGGGGAACTGGAAGAGAAACCCTGACGCACGAGGGGAGGCCGGACGCCCGCACGCCCGCCCGGCTCCCTCCCCGGAGGAGAGACCACGATGGCGCACGAAGACGACCTTCAGCAGGCCGTGCCGGACACGCCGGGGACGCGCACCGACGGCGACCGCGTCACGCACCGCCGGCCGCTGCGGGAGCGGCACGTCGAGGAGACGGTCGAGATCGCGGTGCCGGTGCGGACGGCGTACAACCAGTGGACACAGTTCAAGACCTTCCCGCGCTTCTCGACCGTGGTGCGCAGCGTCGAGCAGATCAGGCCCGCCGTGACCGCCTGGACCATCGGCTACGGGCCCCTGCGCCACCGCTTCGCGGTCGAGATCCTGGAGCAGGACCCCGACACCTACCTGGCCTGGCGCGGTCTTGGACAGAACCCCTCCCACCAGGGCGAGATCGAGTTCGGGCCGACGGAGTCCGGCGGCACCGCGATCACCGTCCGGATGCTCCTGGAACCACGGGGAGCCGCGAGGATCCTCACCCGCTCGTCCGGGGCCGTCCGGCTGACCGCCCGGCTGGTGCGCGGGGAACTCGTGAACTTCAAGCGGTTCATCGAGGGGCTGGGGCAGGAGGGCGGGGCCTGGCGCGGCACCATCCGCAACGGCCGCGTGCAACACGATCACCCGGAACCGCCCAGGAGCCGCGTGGCCCAGTGGCCCGTCGGCTGACCGGCGTACCGGACACGGCGAGAGAAAGGCGAACCGATGCAGAACCCGGCCGGCGAGGAGCCGGAGACCCCCCTCTCCGTGACACCGCCGAAGAAGTGGGCGGCCGGAGTCCCCGCGGTCGTGCACGCGCTGGAGTACTCCCTGGAGCAGACCTCCCCGCGCAGGACCGGGGTGGACCTGCTGGCCATGAACCAGGTGGGCGGGATCGACTGCCCCGGCTGCGCGTGGGCGGACCCGGCCCCGGGCCGGCGCCATCGCAACGAGTACTGCGAGAACGGCGCCAAGCACATCAACGACGAGGCCACCACGCGCCGGATCACCGCCGCCTTCTTCCGTGAGCACAGCGTCTCCGACCTCGCCGCCCGCTCCGACATGTGGCTCAACCAGCAGGGCCGGCTCACCGAGCCGATGATCAAGCGGCCCGGCTCCGAGCACTACGAGCCCATCGGCTGGAACGACGCCCTGGGCGTCCTCGCGCAGGAACTGAAGGCGCTGGCCTCCCCCGACGAGGCCGTCTTCTACACCTCCGGCCGCGCCAGCAACGAGGCCGCCTTCGTCCTGCAGCTCTTCGCCCGCGCCTTCGGCACCAACAACCTGCCCGACTGCAGCAACATGTGCCACGAGTCCAGCGGCTTCGCCCTGAGCGAGACCCTGGGCACCGGCAAGGGCACCGTCAGCCTCGACGACCTCCACCACGCCGACCTGATCTTCCTGGTCGGGCAGAACCCGGGCAGCAACCACCCGCGCCAGCTCTCCGCACTGGAGGAGGCCAAGCGCAACGGCGGCCGGATCGTGGCGGTCAACCCGCTGCCGGAGGCAGGTCTGCGGCGCTTCAAGAACCCGCAGAAGCCGAGCGGGATCCTCGGGCGCGGCACCCAGATCGCCGACCGCTTCCTGCACATCAAGCCCGGCGGCGACCTCGCCCTGTTCCAGGCCCTCAACCGCCTGCTGCTGGAGGCCGAGGACGCCCGGCCCGGCACCGTCCTGGACCACGCCTTCATCGAGACCCACACCAGCGGCTTCGAGGAGTTCGCCCGGCACGCCCGTACCGTCGACTGGGACGACGTGCACGCGGCGACCGGACTGACCCGCGAGGAGATCGAGAAGGTCCGCGACGAGGTCCTGCGGAGCGAACGCGTCATCGTCTGCTGGGCGATGGGCATCACCCAGCACAAGCACGGCGTGCCCACCGTCCGGGAGATCGTCAACTTCCTGATGCTGCGTGGCAACCTGGGACGCGCCGGTGCCGGCGCCTGCCCGGTGCGCGGCCACAGCAACGTCCAGGGTGACCGCACCATGGGCATCTGGGAGCAGATGCCGGACACCTTCCTCGACTCCCTGCAGAAGGAGTTCGGCTTCGACCCGCCGCGCCCGCACGGCCTGGACTCGGTGGACTCGATCAAGGCGATGCTCGAGGGCCGCGTCAAGGTCTTCCTCGCCCTGGCCGGCAACTTCGTCCGCGCCGCTCCCGACAGCGAGGTCACCGAGGAGGCGATGCGCTCGTGCCGGCTGACCGCCCACATCTCCACCAAGCTCAACCGCTCGCACACGGTCTGCGGCGACACCGCGCTGATCCTGCCGACCCTGGGGCGTACCGAGCGTGACGTCCAGGCCGACGGCGAGCAGTTCGTCACCGTCGAGAACTCCATGAGTGAGGTGCACACCTCCCAAGGCCGCCTCGAACCGGCCTCCCCGCTGCTGCTCAGCGAAGTCGCCATCCTGTGCCGGCTCGCCCGCCGCACCCTGGACGGCAAGGCGGACATCCCCTGGGACAAGTTCGAGGGCGACTACGGCACCATCCGTGACCGCATCTCCCGCATCGTGCCGGGTTTCCACGACTTCAACGCACGGGTGACCCGCCCCGGGGGCTTCCAGCTGCCCAACCCGGTCAACGAGGGCGTCTTCAACACCAAGGTCGGCAAAGCCCTGTTCACCTGCAACGAGCGCGTGGTCCCCCGGGCGCCCGAGGGTCACCTGCTGCTGCAGACGCTGCGCTCGCACGACCAGTGGAACACCGTTCCCTACACGGACAACGACCGCTACCGCGGCATCCACGGCAGCCGCCACGTCGTGCTCGTCAACCCGGCCGACCTGACCGAACTCGGCCTCGCCCGGGGCGATCGTGTCGACCTGGTGAGCGTCTGGGCGGACGGCTCCGAGCGCCGGGCCGAGAACTTCGAGGTCGTGCCCTACCCGGCCGCCAAGGGCTCGGCCGCCGCCTACTACCCGGAGACGAACGTCCTGGTGCCGCTGGACAGCGTCGCCGACATCAGCAACCAGCCCACGTCGAAGGGGATCGTCGTCCGCCTCGAACCCACCCTCGACCGGACACAGCCCGCACCCGCCTGACCGGCGGCACGATCCCGACGGGGCCCGCGACGGCAGCGGGCCCCGTCGGGCGTTGCCGGCAGGGGCGACGCGCCCTCGGCGGGCCGGGAGGAACCACGGGACGGGGCCCGCGGGCGGGCGGGGCCGCGGAGGACCGGTCCTGCCGGTCGGCCGGAGACCACTCATGTCGATCTTGTGCAGCTTTGCGGTCGACGGCATGGAACCCGGACGAGGCCGCTCATCTCGCCACGCGGCACCTGTCGACTTCGTGATAGCACGGAGTAATCAGACAGAGAGGGCCTACGACGTCATGGGGATCTTCAGCCGCCGCCAGACAGCCGTCATCGAGCCGGCGTCGGTGGCCGGCACCAGCACGCCCGCAGCGGATGCCTCGACCACCGGTGTCGCACTGGATCCGACGCTGCGGGCACTGACCGGGCGATGGTCCATCGACCGCCCGCACAGCCGCATCGGATTCTCCGTCCGGCACGCGATGGTGACCACGGTCCGGGGGGCTTTCAGCGACTACGACAGCACACTGTACTTCGACGGAGCGCGACCCTCCGAGTCGCGGGCCGACCTCGTCATCCGGGTCGCCAGCGTCGACACGGGCGTGGAACAGCGGGACGCGCACCTCATCGGCCCCGACTTCTTCGACGTGCGGCGTCATCCGGAGATGGTGTTCCGCAGCACCTCCACCAGTCACGAGGGCGGGGAGAGTTTCCGCATGACGGGAGAGCTGACCATCCGTGGCGTCACCCGGCCCGTCGACCTGCAACTTGACTACCTCGGCTCGGTCCTGGACCCGTTCGGGTACGAGCGGGCCGGCTTCGACGGCACCACCACCATCGACCGCACCGAGTGGGGCCTGGTCTACAACCAGCGCCTCAAGAACGGCGGCGCCATGGTGAGCGAGAAGGTCCGGTTGCAGTTCGACATCTCCGCCATCCGGTCCACGTCATAGCCGCCCCGCCCATCATGTGACGGACAAGCCGGCACTCGTGAGCCCGAGCCGCCGCTTCGGTGCGCTGACCAGCAGGGGTGGGGCCCTCAGGGACAAGGTTCCAGCACCTCCAGGGCGCCCGTTTCCGTGTCGTAGCTGCGCAGGGTGGTGAGCCGGACCGACGGCGGCGGCGCCGGCAGCAGCTCGAAGACCCGCGGGCCGGTGAAGGCGCCGGCCCTCCGGGAGCGACCGAGGGTGATGTGCGGGCTCCAGCGCGCGGGTGCGTGGAGAGGGTTGAGGGTCCCGGGCGGACTGTCCGAGACCACGGCGTCCCACACCCGGCCGTGCAGGGCCGCCAGCACGGGGTCGAGATGCAGCGCCCAAGCCAGCACGGAGGTCGGCCGCTCGAAGCGGACCACGCCGGTGACCCGTACCGGCAGCGGCAGGGCGGCGGCCACCGCGGCAAGCTCCCAGCGGATCGGAGCGGTCAGCTCCGGGCAAGCCGCCAGGGTCAGGTGCGGGCTGTTGGTCGGTGAGCGATGACGCGCCTGACTGGGCAGTCCCGCGTCCGCGAGCCGCTGCCAGGCCTCCCGGACCGCGAGGTCCGCGGCCTCGTCCAACAAAAGCTCGACTGTGCGCATCGGCGCAGCCTACCCGCGCGGCCTTCTGCCGCGCTTGCCGGAACCGCCCGCGACGAAGTCCCTGAGGGGGCCTGGAGTGGTGGCCGTATCCCTTGCTGGGTGAGATGTGCGGATGGGGGCGGGCCGAGGGCCGTGTGGTGGAACCAGGTCTCACCGGCTTCGCGCACGGCGAGATCGTCAGCCTGGCCGCGGACGGCACGGACCGGCGGACCTTCTTCACCGGCGATGTCGACGGTGTTCCGATGAAACCCGACGGTCTCGCCTTCGGCCAGGACGGCGACCTCCGCATCAGCGGCTCACGCGGCATGTCCGAGGGCGAGCCGACCGGACGGGTGGTGCGGTTCACCGGCACGGGGACCGGACCGCCGCGCGGTGCGTCCTCGCCGGACCGAACCCCCGGTGAGCGGCGGTCACCAGAAGATCGCGATCGCCTCCAGCGTCACCTCGCGGGTGTCCTCCCGCCAGCCGGTCATCTTGCCGAGGCAGCGGGCCGTGAACGTGCCGTCCGGGATGGGGCGGCGCGCGTTCCCGGGAGCCACGACGCGCATGTGGACGGGGGGCCGCTCGTCGCCGTACTCGGCCCGCAGGACGAATCCCTCCGTCACGTCCGGCACGCGCGAGAACATGCCTTTGACCGAGACGAATTCACCGATGCGGCTCAGGGTCACCGCACGGCCGTCGGCCAGGTTGTCGGCGAGGTTCCGGTTCGGGACGACGGTCAGGGTGGTCAGGTCGGCGTGGACGATGGCGTCGGCCCGGTCGAAGGCCTCCATGACCACGCCGATCACGTTGATCGGCTTGTCCTTGCGCACGAACTTGCGGAACGTCTCCTGGCTGATGTCCCGCTTCAGCCGGAACCGGAACAGCGACGTCAGCACCCGGCTCCAGAAGCCGACGCTCGTGTCGACCTTCGTCCGCAGTTCGACGGCCTCCTCCAGCGCGGACCGGTAGTTGCCGAGCTCGTACAGGTCCATCACGGCCTGCTCGTCGAGGTACAGGCAGATGCTGTACGCCGACCGCCAGCGTCGCAGGTGTCTGCGCCGCTCCCGGGCATGGCGCACCAGGATCACCGCGAGCACCGCCGTGCCGGCGGCCGTCACCAGCCAGACCGTCATCCACGGCCACCAAAGGCTCCACCACAGTGCGTCAGTGACAGCCACGGATCTCCTTGAAAGCCTCGGAAAGGGACGAGCCGGCGGCTTCCACCATCCGTCCGCCCGTCCTCGCCGCCGCGCGCCGCAGTTCTTCTGCGTCGGCCTCGCCGAAGTGGACGGGGTAGGTGGGGACGGCGGCGCGCACGGCGGCGTCCAGCGTCTTGTGGCGGCGTACGAACTCGGCGTAGGACAGGCCCGCGTTGTTCTCGCCGTCCGTCATCAGGACGAGTGAGACGGAGCGGTCGGGGTCGGCGGCCAGTTCACGGGCGGCGGTGCGGTAGCCGTGGTCGAGGGCGGACCATACGGCGGTGGCGTCGCCGTAGCCGCCCCGGGCGACGGTGTCGGCGAGGGCGGTCAGATCCTTCGGGCCGGTGACGGTGACGGTCGTCTGCTCCAGCACCCGGCCGCCGAACCGGACGACGGTCAGCCGCTCGCCCCGGTAGAAGCGGGTGAACTTGCCGGAGGCGGAGGGGTCCGCGCCGCTGAGTCCGGCGAAGGCCTCGCGCAGGGCGGCCATCCGGGCGCCGCGCATCGAGCCGGAGAAGTCGAGCAGGAAGACCACCTGGCTCGTGGTGCGGCGGTCGGGGTCGCCGTAGTCCGCCAGCAGCGTTTCGACGACGGCCGGCTGGTCGGGGTAGAAGAGCGCGTTGCCGACCGGTTCGCGCAGCCGCGCGTCCCGGGTGACCGTCGTGTTCACGGGGCGGCGCACCGTCTGCCGCATGATCTGCCGCTGCACCGAGTCGCGCCGCAGCCACCTCGTGACCTTGTCGTACGCGGCACGGTGGGCCGGGTTCAGCAGGAGCAGCGGGAAGTCCGCCAGGACCATGCCGTCCTCGGGGCGGATGACCTCCAGGCGGTCGTCGAGGCGGCCGGAGTCGTTGAGGGCGAGCAGATCGGACTCGTACGTGATGAGGGCGTTGGCCTCGTCCTGGTGGTCGACGTAGGTGTCGACGAGGGCGGGGCCGGTGTCGGCGGTGAGGGCCTGGCCGGAGCGGAAGCCGCGCAGCCGGTCGCAGGAGACGTCCTCGGGGCGCAGCGCCGCTCCGGTGCCGGCCGCGGCGGTGGCGACACCGACGAGGGCGGCGAGCCCGCTGCCGGCGTGCCGGGGGTCGGCCATGCCGAAGCGGACGGTTCCGGTGGCGGCGGCGTCCGCGATGTCCGCCCAGGTGAGCCGGGAGCCGGGCACCCGGGCGCGCAGCTCGCGTGCCACGTCCGGCTTCAGGCCGATGACGACGGGGGACGTCATGGTGGCCGTGCGCTGCAGTCCTCGGACCGCGTCTTTGTCGGTGAGACGCAGATAGTGGTCGGAGGACAGCCACGCGAGGTCGTACCGGTCGCGGTCCGGGGCCTTCGTCTCGGCGTCGGCCCGGTGGTACAGGCGCAGGTCGACGCCGGTCTCGTCCTTCAACTCGCCCAGCAGCGGTTCCAGTACGGCGAGGTCGGGGCCGGCGAGGACGCGCAGCCGGACCGTGTCGTCGTCGCCGCCCGAGCAGGCGGTGAGGAAGGCGGCGACGAGCGCCAGGCAGAGCATCAGCGGGCCCACGCCGCGCCTCACGGGGTGCCGTTCCTGTCCGGGCAGTCGCCGACGATCTCGATCATCTTCTCCAGCAGGGGCAGGCTGGGCAGGACCGCGCGGGTGTCGTCGGAGGAGGTGGTGGGCACCGGGATCCGCCGCTCGGTGAGGAACCGGGTGAGGTCGTCGCCGCTCGCACCGCTGCCGGTGCTGCGGGCCCGGAAGCCCAGTTCCATGGCGCGGTGCTGGAGTTCGGAGTCCTCGCTGACCAGTTCGCCGAGCCGCGCGCCGTCGCCGGTCAGCGCGACGAGCTGGGGTTCGGTGACGAAGCGCGTGGACGGGTAGAGCAGGACGCGCTCGTCGTCGGTCTCGCCCTTCCGCGCCTTGTACCGTAACTGGTGGGCGAGGAACTGGTGTTCGTAGATCACCGAGATGGGGGCGATGCCCTGCCCGTCGGGGGACAGATATGTTTCGGCCCGTTCGGAGGACGGCAGGCCCTGTTCGACGAGGAGCGGCTTGATCCTCCGGGCGAGTCGCTCGGCCTCGGCCTCGTTGTCCGGTGCGTCGTTCCCGTGCTCGACGAAGGCCACGAGTCCGAGGTAGGTGCCGGCGGAGTTGGACTCGCAGATGTCCGAGGTCTGGGCGAGGATCTTGTTGCCGTTGTGGACGTGGTTCCTGTCGTCGATCTCGTCCCAGCGGTAGCCGTTCTCCGGGTCGCGCTGGACGCCCTTCCTCTTGCCGAGCGCGAGGTCGAGGAACTTCCTCATGTCGAGGGTGTAGTACATCGGCGGGCTGCCCGAGCCCGGCAGGCGCTCCGCGACGCCTTCCGCCGCGAGCACCTCGGCGTAGTCCCGGTAGGTGGCCAGCACGATGGGGCTGACGAAGGGGCGGTACAGCAGCACCGGACGGTTCGCCCGGGCGCGCTCCCGGCTGATCAGGTCGGCGGCCGGCTGGCCGGAGGGGAAGACGACGTCGTATCCGCTGTAGTCCTGTTTGGCGATCTCACGCGAGCCCATGTTCGTGATGTGCACGCGGAAGCCGTGCTTCATGAGCAGCCGCTCGACTTCGGGGTCCTGGAAGAAGTCCCTCTTGGAGGCCATCTTGGCCTCGATGGTGACCACCGGCCGCATCGGCAGCAGCAGGTTCCCGGAGGTCACGAGCAGGACCAGCCCGATGACCGGGACGGGCAGCGCCGCCGCCAGCGCTCTGCGCAGGTGGCGGCGCGGGGGTCTGGTCACGGTCAACCGCGGCTCTTCGGCAGCGGGTCTGTTCTCGGACACCTGCGTTCTCCCCCTGACGCCTGCGTTCTCCCCGTGTGGCCGGGCCAGGATCGTCGGTGACGGAGGTGTACCCCGAATGACCTCTCGGGGAACGTCGGTTGAAAGCGGGAAGCATGGACGGCCGGTCCGGGCGGGGCGGCAGAGCCCTCGGGAGCCGGCGGACTTCCGCCACGGTGAAGCGGAAGGTTCCGGTGGTGTCGTCCCCGCGGTCCCCTTCCGGGGGTCCGGGCGGTGACCGCGGCCGAGCGGCTCGCGGAGGGCTGCGGACCGTGCCAGGCGATCCGGGGTGAACTCGCCGCTCGGCCACGGGAGCCGGCTGATGCGCGGCAGCGCGTCACCACAGCGCGCGAGGGCCTGCGTCCGGTGACCGGAAGCGCTCACCCGGTCCTTTTCCCGGTCCGCTCGCGTCCCGGCGCCCCACCATATGTCGTGCCCATGGCAAGTTTGTTGCCAGGTAATCAACTCCCTTGTCCCGTAACGGAGTCGGCGACGAACCTTGCTTGCGGGCCGGGAGCGGAACGCAACGCTCACGGCAGGGGTGTGCGATCACGCGCACCCGCCCCCACAGACGCGTGCCCCACCCGGGCACGCCGCCCGGAGGAGGAACCCCTCGTCATGGCACGACTGCGCAGCAAGAGAACACGGTTCGCGGTGATCGCCGGTGTCGCGACGGCCGCCCTGGCCGGCGGGCTCACCTCGACCCCCGTCCAGGCCGCCCCCGCCGAGGGGACGGTGCTCGCCGCCGGCTCCCCCACCGCGGTCAAGGACAGTTACATCGTGACGCTGAAGAAGGCCGCCGGGTTCAAGGCCTCCTCGGCCGCGGGCCGGGACCTGGTCGAGCGGTACGGCGGCAGCGTGCGGAAGACGTTCGGCAGCGCGCTGAACGGCTACACCGCCGTCCTCTCCGCCACCGAGGCCGGCCGCCTGGCCGCCGACCCGGCGGTCGCCTCCGTCGAGCAGAACCAGCGGGTGAGCGTCGCCGACACCACGCAGTCCAACGCGCCGTGGGGCCTGGACCGCATCGACCAGGCCTCGCTCCCGCTCTCCGGTACCTACACCTACCCGGACAGCGCGGGAAGCGGTGTCACGGCCTATGTCATCGACACCGGCGTGCGCATCACCCACCAGCAGATCAGCGGTCGTGCCGTGTACGGTTACGACGCCGTGGACGGTGACACCACCGCCGCCGACGGCAACGGTCACGGCACCCATGTGGCCACCACCATCGCCGGATCCACCTACGGAGTGGCCAAGAAGGCGAAGATCGTCGCCGTACGGGTGCTGGACGACAACGGGTCCGGGACCACCGCCGGGGTCATCGCCGGCATCGACTGGGTGACCGCGAACCACTCCGGCCCCTCGGTCGCCAACCTGTCGCTCGGCGGCGGCGCGTCCACCACCCTGGACACGGCGGTGCGCAACTCCATAGCCAGCGGCGTCACGTACGCGGTCGCCGCGGGCAACAGCGGCGCCAACGCCTCCTCCTACTCCCCGGCCCGGGTCACCGAGGCCATCACCGTGGGCGCCACGACCCGTACGGACGCCAGGGCGAGCTACTCCAACTACGGCTCCGTGCTGGACGTCTTCGCCCCGGGCTCCTCGATCACGGCCGGCTGGCACACCGGTGACACCGCGACCAGCACCATCTCCGGCACCTCGATGGCGACCCCGCACGTCGCCGGGGCGGCGGCGGTCCATCTGGCCGGCCACCCCTCCGCCACCCCGGCCCAGGTCGCCTCGGCCCTGGTGAACGGCGCGACCACCGGCAAGGTGACCGGCCCCGGCTCGGGTTCGCCGAACCGGCTGCTGAGGCTCGTGCCCTGACGGTTCCTGGGCCCGACGGCGGCTCCGTGATCCGCCGGACCCGAACCGCGTGCCCCGGAGGCCGGCCCGTCCGCCCGCCTCCGGGGCACACCGGTACCGGTCAGGCCTCCTCGGCCGCAAGCGCGTACAGGCGGGGCAGGTTCACCACGATCGCCTCCTGCGTGCTGCGGGCGATGACCACCACCGCCTCCTCGGCGGGATCGGGGTTCTCCTCGCGGTGCGGGACGAACGGGGGGACGAAGATGTAGTCACCCGGGGACGTGCGCAGCCGCACCTCCTCGGCGCGGTCGCCCGAGTCGTCCAGGAAGACGAACTCGGGGTGGCCGCTGACCACGTAGATCGCGGTCTCCGACGCCCCGTGGTGGTGGTCGGAGGAGGAGGTCGCGGGAGCGACGTGGGTCTGGCCCATCCACAGCTTCTCGGAGCCCACCGTCCGCCCGCTCACGGCGGCGAACCTGCGCATGCCGCCGGTCTGCGCCGTGTCACCGTCGAGGGAGTCGGCACGCACATGGTGCAGGCGGGTCCGCAGCGGGGCGGCCGACCGCCCGGGGGCGTCGTGGAGATGGGGATGGAAGCCCTCACCCGGGGCTGTCAACGGCTCGCTCATGCCGGGGACGCTAGAAGGGCGCCGAAAAAGATGTCAAGAGGTGTCCATTGCTGTTCACCTGCGGCAATGTTCCCGCAACAGGCGACGGAAGCGGGTTCGGACACCCTCCGGGAGGATGAACTCCGGCATCATGGGCGCCATGCATATCTCCGCGAAGGCGGACTACGCCACGCGGGCCCTTCTGGAGCTCGCCCGTGAACCCGCCCGCCCGCTGACGTGCGAGGCCATCGCCTCCTCCCAGCGGATCCCGTTCCGCTTCCTGAAGTCCGTCGTGGGCGAGCTGCGCAAGGGCGGACTGGTCCGCAGCCAGCGCGGCTGCGAGGGCGGCTACTGGCTCGGCCGGCCCGCCGAGGACATCACGCTGCTGGACATCTCCCGTGTCGTCGACGGGGAGTTGCTCACCCTGCGCGGCGAGTCCCTGGCCACGCTCGACTATCCCGGCGCCGCGGCGGCGCTGCCCGATGTGTGGCGCCGGATCGAGACGGACGCCGCCGCTGTCCTGGGCGGGGTGACCGTGGCCTCGCTGCTGTCCATGGGCGCCGGTGACGTGCCGCGGAAGGGAGCCGCGTGACGGCGGAGCCGGGCGAGGCCCTGGTGGAGGTGGTGGAGTACACCGATCCGCTGTGCCCGTGGGCGTGGGGCTCGGAGCCCGTGTTCCGCCGGCTGCGCGCGGCCCTGTCCGGGCGGGTGCGCCTGCGCCGTGTCTTCTGCGTCCTCTTCGACGAGGACGACGACCCGCCGCCCGACCCGGCGGCGGAGACCGCCTGGTACGAGGGATACGTCGACGAGGTCTGCCGGCACACCGGAGCTCCGCGGGCGCCCCGGCTGAGCCGGGTGGCGGCGAGTTCCTGGCCGGCCTCGCTCGTCGCCAAGGCGGCGGAACCGCAGGGCGCCGAGGTGGCCGACCGGGTGCTGCGCAGACTGCGGGAGACCGTCTTCGTCCTGGGCGAACCGGCCGACACTCCCGCACTGGCCCTGTCCGCGGTACGGGGCACACCGGGACTGGACCTGGCGCGGCTGTCCGCAGACGCGTCGTCCGACGCCGTACGGGAGCGGGTGCGCGCCGACCACCGCGAGGCGCGCCGTCCGGTCCCCGAGGCCCTTTCCGCGCCCGGCGGTTCGCCGCATCCGGGGGCCGCGAAGGAGACCCCCGACGGCGGCCGGCGGTACGCGTTGCCGACCGTGCTCGTCCGGGCGCCGGGCGGCCACCGCGTGGTTCCGGGGTGGCGTCCCTACGAGGCGTACGCCGACGCCGTACGGGAGTTGTGTCCGTCACCGGCGTGGGATGTGATGCCGGCGCCTCTGGCTCCGGACGAGGCGCTGCGGCGCTACGGAAGCCTGACCGGGCCGGAGTCGCGGCTGCTGGCGGACGGTCCGTGGCCGCCGCCCGGGGCGGTCCGGGTCGAGACCGGGAACGGCCCGCTGTGGCTGCATCCTGAGGAGGCGGCGACGCACCCGGCGACCCGCCCTGGCGCTCCGGTCGGCCCGCGACAAGGTATCTGATCTGCGGTCAGGTGCCTGTCCCGCCGGATGAGACACCTCTAGGTGTCCATTGACAGACGCTCGCGACCGCCTTCAGGATGTGGCACATGCTCACGACGCACCCCGGCGTGGTGTGCCGCTACGTGGACCTGCAGCGCCCTCTGTCGCTGACCGGCCGCCCTCCGCGGTCCCCCGGCGCCTGACGACCTCCGTCGGTTCCGGCCGTCCGCCGCTCGGCCGAGCCGCGTCCGCCCTTCGCGCCCTTCCCTTCCTTCGCGTTCCCCGCCGCCCCGCCCCTCAGGCGGTCCGCCTCCGCGGATCCGTCGACGTCATGGGCACCGAGTCCGTCTCGGCATGCCCCGGCACGTCCTGAGCCGGCGGCGGGCGCGGTGGCGCCGCCCTTCCCTTCCCTGCCCTGCCCCGCTCCCGCCCGAGGCCGTCCGGCCGCGGGGAGCCGGCACCGTCACAGAGAGAACGAGATGCCCGGACGACTCACGACCCGACGCCCCGGACCGCACCGCCGATCCGGCCGCATGCGTGCCACCGCACTCGGCGCCGCCCTCGCCGCCGTGCTCGTCCCCGCCCTCAGCGCGTGCGGCGGTGACGCGGCCTCCGCGAACGGTGCCGCGACCCTGAAGTGGACCTCGACCTACTTCCCCGCCCACTGGGACCCGGTGGTCTCGGGCAGCGGCGCCCAGTTCCGTGAACTCTCCCTCGTGTACGCCTCGTTGACCCGAACCGACACCACCGGCAAGGCCGTCCCGGACCTGGCCGAGAGCTGGGAGTACAACGACCGGGGCGACCAAGTCACCTTCCGTCTGCGCCCCGGCCTGAAGTTCAGCGACGGGGAACCCGTGAACGCCGCCGCCGTGAAGGCCGCCGTCGAACGGGCCCAGAAGCAGAAGAACTCGGCGCTCTTCGGCGACCTGACCTCGATCGAGTCGGTGGAGGCCAAGGGCCTGGACGCCATCGTCCATCTCAACCAAGTCGACTACCAGATACCCCAGTTGCTCGGCCAGCGGGTCCTGCAGATCGCCAGCCCCAAGGCGGCCGCCTCGCCCGGGAAACTGGACCAGAACCCGGTCGGGGCCGGCCCGTTCACCGTGACGCAGCTCGTTCCGGGGACCAAGGCGGTCCTGAGGAAGAACCCCGACTACTGGGACGCGGAGAACATCCACATCGACCAGGTGGAGCTGACCTCGGCGCCCGACGTCTCCACGGTCGTCTCCGGCTTGCAGACCGGTGTGTACAACTTCGCCGACATCGAACCGAGTCAGGCGGACGCGGCGAAGAAGGCGGGCCTCGACGTCTTCGTCCAGCCCGGGTTCAACGCCTCCAACCTCAGCCTGAACGTCAACAAGGCTCCGTTCGACGACGACAAGGTCGTCGACGCCGTACGGCACGCGGTCGACCGGCGGGAATTCGTCGACAAACTGACCTTCGGTTACGGCGAGGCGACCGACCAGCCCTTCCCGAAGGGCTATGTGGCCTACGACCCGCGGTCCGAGGACTCCTACCCCTACGACCCGGAAAAGTCGAGGAAGCTCCTCGCCGAGGCGGGCTACGGGCCCGGTGACATCAAGCTCGGCCTGGTCATCCCGGCGGAGGACCCCCAGGCGGAGATCGTCCAGTCGCAGCTCGCGAAGGTGGGCATCACCGTCGACATCAAGATAGACAAGAACTGGGCCACGCCCTTCTTCGCCAAGGACCTCACGTTCTCGCTCTACGGCACCACCGGCCGGGACTCGGCGGTACAGACCCTCACCGCCCACTTCGGCCCCGACGGCCCGCTGAACCTCAGCTCCCCCTACCAGCCGGACGGCTTCGAGGAGGCCGTCGCCGAGGTGCGCCGGACCCCGCTGGACGCGCCCGAGTACCCGGAGGTGCTCCGGGCGGCGACACGGGCCGGCCTGGAGAGCAAGGCGCTGGTGTTCACGTACTCCTCGCCCAACCTGATCGCCAAGAGCAAGTCGGTCTCCGGCCTGCCGGAGATCCCCGCCCACATCGACTGGACCGGCGTGACCATCGGCGGGAAGGGGGCGGCCTCATGACGGCGGCCGAGGTGCGGGCGGAGACCGTCCCGCGCGGTGGGTTCGCCGTGAGAAGGGCACGGCACGCGCTGGGCCGCGTCCTGGTCACGCTCGCCCGGTCGGTCGCGGTCTTCGTGCCCGTCTTCCTGGTGGCGACGTTCGTGACGTTCGCGCTGCGGTCGCTGAGCGGCCTCAGCCCGGCCCGTATCCAGCTCGGCGAGGAGGCGACCCCCGAGGCCGTCGCCAGGATCGAGGCGCAGTGGGGCCTGGACCGGCCCTTCCTGGTCCAGTACGGGGACTGGCTCGGCGGTGTCCTGCGCGGGGAGCTGGGAACCAGCTGGACCAACGGCGCGGACATCTCCACCCTCATCGGCCTCGGGCTGGGAGTGAGCCTGTCCGTCGCGACGTTCGCGCTGGTCATCGGCGTGGTCGTGGGCTTCGCGCTCGGCACGCTGGCGGCGCTGCGCCGCACCACCTGGGTCGACCGCGCCGTCACCGGGTTCGTCACGGTGGTCTCGGTGATGCCCGCCTTCGTGGTCGGCATCGTGCTCGTCGCCGTCCTCGCCGTCCAGCTGAACCTGTTCCCCTCCGCCGGGTACGTCCCGGCGGAGCAGGGGCTGGGGCCGTGGCTCGCGCACATCACGCTTCCGGCGCTGGCGCTGAGCTTCGACGTCATCGCCGACGTGGCCCGTCAGCTCCGCTCCGGCCTGGTCGCCGCCTACCGGGAGAACTACGTGACGGGCGCGGTGGTACGGGGACTGAGCCCTCGCCGGATCTTCTTCGTCCACGTCCTGCGCAACGGCCTCGGCCCGACGCTGGCGACCCTGGGCCTGAAGTTCCCGGCCCTGGTCGGCGCCTCCGTGGTGACCGAGTGGATCTTCGGCCTGCAGGGCTTCGGCCGGTTCGCCAACGACTCCGCACAGGCCGGCGACGTACCGGCCGTACAGGGCGTCCTGGTCGTGTCCATCGCCCTGGTCGTCGCCTTCAACCTCGTCGTCAACCTGGTGCTGGCGCGCGTCACGCCGGCCTCGCAGCGGGGGGTGTGAACCATGGTGCGCCGCGTCCTCTCCCTCACCTCCGGCCGCATCGCCGTCGCGATCCTGACCGTGGTCGCGCTGCTGGCGGTCCTCGGTCCGCTGCTCGCCCCGCAGGATCCGCTGGCCACCAGCGACAACACCCTCGCCGCCGCGTCCGCCGGCCACTGGCTGGGCACCGACCACCTCGGCCGGGACGTCCTGAGCCGGCTGCTCGACGGCTCCCGGGTCAGTGTGCTGGGCGCGCTCGAAGTCGCGCTCACGGCACTGGTCGTGGGGGCGGTCCCCGGGATCCTGTCGGTGTACCTGGGCCGGGTCTTCGAGTGGATCACCCTGCGCCTGGCCGACACCCTGGTGGCCCTGCCGTTCCTGCTGTTCGCCGTCGCCGTGATCGCCCTGCTCGGCAACGGGCTGACGCAGGCGATGCTCGTGACGGGTGTACTGGTGTCGCCCCTGTTCTACCGGGTGTCCCGGGCCGCCACGCTGGCGGTGGCCCGCTCGCAGTACGTCGAGGCGGCGCTGATCTCCGGCGCGTCCGTCGGCTGGGTGGTGCGCCGCCACGTGTGGGTCAAGGTGCTCCCGCCGATCGCCGTGGCGTTCGCCCAGACCGTGGGCGTCGGCTTCGTCGTCGTCTCCAGCCTGACCTTCCTCGGCATCGGCGTGCAGCCCCCGGACCCGACCTGGGGCGGGCTCCTCGCCTCCGACCTCGGCTACCTGAGCCACCGGCCGTGGGCCCCGCTGACCCCCGCGCTGCTGATCACGGTCACCGTCTGGGCCGGCAACCTGCTCGCGGACGCCATCCGCGACGTGTCCGGCGAGGCGGGACGCGCGCCGGCCGCGGACCGGGGAGCCCGCGCCGGCCGAACCGACCCCACTCCCGCAGGAGGTGCGTGATGACGACGGTTTCCGAGAAGCTCCTCACCCGGGCCGGGGAGTCCGGCGCGTCCGGGCCCGCACAGGACCCGTCCCCGCCTTGCTCTCCCTGCGCGACGTGCGCATCGGTGACCGCGGTGACGGCCGGGAGATCGTGCACGGCGTGAGCTTCGACCTCACCCCCGGCAAGGTGGTCGGCATCGTCGGCGAGTCCGGCAGCGGCAAGACCCTCACGTGCCGGGCCGCCCTGGGCATCCTGCCGGCCCGCTTCGAGGTCACCGGCGGTTCGATCGAGATCGACGGCACCGACATCACCGCCCTCACGCCCTCGCGGTGGACGGCGCTGCGCGGGTCGACGATCAGCGCGGTGTTCCAGGACCCGGCGTCCTACCTCAATCCGTCGCTGCGGATCGGCCGGCAGATCGCGGAAGTCCTCCGGGTCAAGAAGGGACTCGGGCGCCGCGAGGCACGGGAACGGGTCCTCGGCCTGCTGCGCGCGGTGCACCTGCGGGACCCGGAACTGGTGCACGACCAGTACCCCTTCGAGCTCTCCGGCGGCATGCTGCAGCGCGTGCTGATCGCGGCCGCGATCGCCGCGGACCCGCGGATCCTCATCGCCGACGAGGCCACCACCGCGCTGGACGTCACCGTACAGGCGGAGATCCTCGACCTCCTGGCCGACCTGCGCGAACGGGCCGGGCTCGCCCTCGTCGTCGTCTCCCACGACCTGGCCGTCGTGGCCCGGTCGTGCGACGAGGTCCTGGTGATGCGCCGGGGCGAGGTGGTCGAGCAGGGCCCGACCCGCGCGGTGCTGGACGCCCCGCGGCACGACTACACCCGGCTGCTGATCAGCGAGCACGAGCAGTACGGACTGGAGAAGTTCCTGGCGCCGAAGGAGGAAGCGTGACCACCGGAAGGCCGAACACCGGCACCCGCCCCGTCCTCGAAGTCACCGGCCTGGAGGTGCACTACGGCGCGCGCCGCCGGCGCCGCCGCGCCCTGCACGGCGTCTCGCTGAGCGTCGCCCCGGGCGAGACCGTCGGCCTCATCGGCGAGACGGGGTCGGGCAAATCCACCCTCGCCCGCACCGTGCTCGGGCTGGTACGCCCCTCCGCCGGATCGGTGATCGTCGACGGTGAGGACGTCACCGCCCACGGCCCCCGCCAGTGGCGCGACCTGCGCCGCCGCGGAGTGGTCCAGTACGTCTTCCAGGACCCGCTGCGCAGCCTCGACCCGGACCTCACCGTCGAGGCGTCGCTGACCGAGCCGCTGCTCGTGCGCGGCGTGCCTCGTGACGAGGCGGTGGCGCGGGTACGCGCGTTCCTGCCCCGCGTGCGGTTGTCCGAGGAGCTGCTCGGCCGGCTGCCGGGCGAGCTCTCCGGCGGGCAGCGCCAGCGGATCGCGGTGGCCCGCGCCCTGGTCACCGAACCGCGGCTGGTCATCCTCGACGAGCCGGTGAGCGCCCTGGACTCGGCCAACCGCGTCCAGGTCCTGGAGATCCTCAAGGAACTGCGCGCCACCGGCGTGGCCCTCGTGTTCATCTCCCACGACCTCGGGTCCGTCGCGGGGACCGCCGACCGCATCGCCGTGCTGTACCGGGGCGAGCTGGTCGAGACCGGCACCGCACGCGACGTCGTCAGCCGGCCCGGACACCCCTGCACACGGCTGCTCGTCGGCTCCGCCCCGACCCTGCGCGGCGCCCCCGCCGACCGGTCCGAGCGTGCGGCGCTGCGCGCCTGAACCCCGTCCCGCCCACCCTCCGCACGGACAGGAAGAACCATGCCCCGCAAGATCCATCTCGCCCTGCACCCTTACGGCGTCGGCGGCCCCGGCCAGCACGGCCTGTGGAAGGACCCCCGCGTCGCGAAGAACGCCAGCATCGACATCGACTACTACATCCGGCAGGCCCAGGCCGCCGAACACGCCCTGTTCGACGCGCTGTTCATCGTCGACAGCCAGTTCATCAACGCCACCTACCCGTCGCACTACCTCAACCGGCTGGAGCCGCTGACCCTGCTGTCGGCGGTCGCCACCCACACCCGGCACATCGGCCTGGTGGGCACGGCGAGTTCGACGTACAACTCGCCCTTCAACCTCGCCCGCCGCTTCGCCTCGCTGGACCTCATCAGCGGCGGCCGGGCCGGCTGGAACGTCGTGACCAGCTTCGACACCGGCACCTCCCGCAACTTCGGCCTGGACGAGCACCTCGACTACGCCACCCGGTACGGCCGGGCCCTGGAGTTCGTGGAGGTCGCCCGCGGGCTGTGGGACTCCTACGAGGACGACGCCTTCCCCGCGGACGTGGCCCGCAACGTCTTCCTCGACCCGTCCAGGCTGCACGAACTGAACCACGAGGGCGAGCACTTCAAGGTCGCGGGCCCGCTGAACATCTCGCGTTCCCCGCAGGGCCAGCCGGTCGTCTTCCAGGCCGGTGTGTCCGAGGAGGGGCGCGACCTCGCGGCGCGCGTCGCCGAAGGCGTCTACGCGCCGGGCGGATCGCTGGAGCAGGCCCGGGAGTACTACGCCGACCTCAAGAAGCGGACCGCCGCGTACGGCCGGGACCCCGACCACATCAAGATCTTCATCCACGGTGGTCCGGTCGTCGCCGCCACCGACGAGGCGGCCCGGCGCCGTGAGCGGGAGATCTTCGAGGAGGACAACGACTTCGACCGTCACCTGGCGCTGCTCGGGCGCTCCTTCGGGGCCTACGACTTCAGCGTGCACGATCTGGACGCCCCGTTCCCGGACGTCGCCCGTCTCGCCGAGAAGGGGGGCCGCACGAACGCCGCGAAGATCATCGAGCGGGCGCGCGAAGAGAAGCTGACCTTGCGCCAGGTCGCGCAGTCCGTGGCCGAGTTCCGTCCCTCCCCCTTCGTCGGGGCGCCGGAGACCGTGGCCGACACGATCGAGCGGTGGTTCGACGCCGGCGCCTTCGACGGCATCAACCTCGCCTTCCGCACCCAGGACGAACTCGACCTCTTCGTCGACGGCGTGGTGCCGATCCTGCGGAAGCGGGACCTGTTCCGCACCGAGTACGAGGCCGACACCCTCCGCGGCAACCTGGGCCTGCCGGTCCCGGTCAACCGCCACACCCTCGAGCGCCGTGGGGGGAACGGCTGAACCGGTCCGTCCCGACCGCCGAGGGACCCCGGCCGGGCGACCGCGCCGGGGACGTCACCACCGCCGACACGCACAGGAGCCCGAGATGACCGAGTACACCGACCACCACGCCCCCGAGGGCCTGCGCACCCGCGGAACGATCGTCGTGGTGCCGGGGCGGGGTGAGACCCGCGCGACCTACGGGCGGTTCGCCGGACGGCTCGCCGCCGACGCGTACCGGGTCCGGGTGATCGACGCCCCGGACATCGGCGCGTTCGACACCGACGCGGCACTCGGCCGTTTCGGGGCCGCGCTGGCCGACGCCGTCGACGGCACGGCGGCCGACGGCGGTGCCGTCGGGCCCGTGGTGCTCGTCGGAGCGGACACGGGCGCCGTCGCGCTGGCCGCGCTCCTCGGACGGGGCGGATCCGGGCGGGTGGCGGACGCCGCCGTTCTCGCCGGCCTTCCGGGGTCCGCGTCCTCCACGGTCGGCTCGTGGGACGAGGAACTCGACATACGCACCTCCTGCCCCACGCACAGGGGCACGCTGAGCGACGACTCCCGGGTCCGGCGGGGTTCGCTCGGCGACGCGGTCCCCGACGCCCTGCTCACCGCCGCCTACGGTGCCGAGCTGCCCGTCCCGGTCCTGTTCCTCGTCGGCGACGCGGACCGGCTCGCGGACCACGACGCCCTCACCCGGACGGCCGAGTCCCAGGCCCTGGCCCGTCTCTCGGTGGTCCACGGCGCCCACCACGACGTCCTCAACGACGTGAACCACCGCTCGGTGGCCGCGGAGACCGTCGCCTTCCTGGAGACGCTGCGCAACGGGCTGATGCCGGTGGTCTCGGTGGAGTCGAGCTCCTGGTGAACGCCGGGCCGCCACCGGCGTACCCCCGGCCCCGCACCCCCACCCGCATCCCGATCACGAAAGGTCCGTCCATGGCCTCCGTCCTGTCCGTCTCCGGAAGCCCCTCCCCCAGCTCACGCACCGCGCGACTGCTGCGCCACCTCGACGACCGGCTGCGGCTCCACGGGCACGACGTGACGCCGCTCGACGTACGCACCCTCCCGGCGGAGGCGCTCCTGGGCGCCGACGTCCGGCATCCGGCGATCACCGCCGCCACCGCCCTGTTCGAGCAGGCGGACGGTGTGGTGATCGGCACGCCCGTGTACAAGGCCGCCTACTCGGGCCTGCTGAAATCCCTGCTGGACCTGCTCCCGCAGTACGCCCTGACGGGCAAGACGGTGTTTCCGCTGGCCACCGGGGGCAGCACGGCCCATGTGCTGGCCATCGACTACGCGCTGCGTCCCGTGCTCAGCTCCATGGGCGCGCTGCACGTGGTCCCCGGCTGGTTCACCCTGGACCGGGACATCACCGTCGACGACGACGGGGCGACGGTCGTCGCGCCGGGCGCCGCCGAGGCCCTGGGGCGGGTCACGGACCAGTTCTCCGCGGCACTGGCGGGGACCACTGCCCAGCTCGTGCCCACCGGCTGACCGGCCACGACGCTGTCCGCTTCGCCGCCTGGGGCCGGATCGCCGGCGTTGCCGGCCGATCGGCGGGAACCCGACCACAGCCAGAGCCGGACCCCCTCGGCGGAGGTCCGGGCGGTGCGCCGCGCTCGCCCTCGGTGGTACCCGGCTCGCGGGTCTGCTGTAGTGGTGCGGAGGCGCGATCCGGGTTCTTCGGGGTTCGGCGGTCCGAGGACGCCGAGAGCGTGCCACCGGCTCCGCCCCGGGGACATCGGCCGGCCGCCACCGGCCGCGCGAGGAAGAAGGAGGAGCCGGCATGGCGATCCAGCGGATGGACAACGTCGGCATCGTCGTCGAGGACATGGACGCCGCCATCGCGTTCTTCGTGGAACTCGGCATGGAGCTGGAGGGCAGGACGCAGGTCGAGGGTCTGTTCGCCGACCGGTGCACCGGACTCGACGGCGTCCGCTGTGACATCGCGATGCTCCGGACCCCGGACGGTCACAGCCGGCTCGAGCTGGCGAAGTACCGCAGCCCCACGGTGATCGGCGCCGGACCGCGCGACCGGCCGCACAACGTCCTGGGCACGCACCGCGTCATGTTCGCCGTCGACGACATCGAGGACACCGTTGCCCGCCTCCGCCCCCACGGTGCCGAACTGGTCGGTGAGATCGCCCGGTTCGAGGACAGTTATCTGCTCTGCTACATCCGCGGCCCGGAGGGCGTCATCGTCGGACTGGCCGAGCAAGTGGGCTGAGAGGGAGGACCGGAGCCCGGCGGCTGTCGGGCCGCCGGGGGGGCAGTGCGGTCGTCATCGGATCGGTGGACACGGTCCCGGGGCCGGCCGGTCCGGCCCCGGCCGGGTCCGCGCGGCGCGGCTCACCAGTCGTGCATCGTGCCGTCCGTCAGGCGGTTGACGGGGAGGTAGGCCGGTTCGTAGGGGTGGTGGGCCGCTGCCTCCGTGTCGAGATCGACGCCGAGGCCGGGGGTGTCGGAGGGGTGCAGGAGGCCGTCCTTGAAGGTGAAGGACGTGCGGAAGACCTCCAGGGTGCGGTCGGAGTGCCGCATGTACTCCTGGATGCCGAAGTTGTGGATCGCCAGGTCCAGGTGCAGGGCGGCGGCCATGCCGACGGGTGAGATGTCGGTGGGGCCGTGCATGCCGGACTTGATGCCGAACACGTCGGCGAGGTCGAGGAGTTTGCGCATCGCGGTGATGCCGCCGGTGTGGGTGACGGCGGAGCGCACGTAGTCGATCAGGCGCTCGCTGAGCAGGGTGGTGTAGTCGTACACCGAGTTGAAGACCTCGCCGATGGCCAGCGGGGTGGTGGTGTGCTGCCGGATCAGGCGCAGGGCCGCCTGGTCCTCGGCGGGGGTGGCGTCCTCCAGCCAGAACAAGTCGTAGGGCTCCAGCGCCTTGCCGAGCCGGGCGGCCTGGATGGGGGTCATGCGGTGGTGGCCGTCGTGCAGCAACGGCAGTTCGGGGCCGAACTCCGCCCGGACGGCCTCGAAGACGGCCGGGATGTGCCGCAGGTAGGCCCTGGTGTCCCAGGTCTCGGTCACCGGGAGGGGGATGCCGCCGGCGGCCGCGCGGCGGGCGGGCTCGTAGTCGTAGCGGTCCGTGCCGTCCGTGCCGGCGGCGACCCCGTACACCGGGCCCAGGCCGGGGATGCCGCTCTGGACGCGGATGGCGCGGTAGCCCTGCTCCAGGTGGGCCCGCACGGAGTCGAGGAGTTCGGGGATGTCGCGGCCCGAGGCGTGGCCGTAGGCCAGGGCGCCGGTGCGGGACGCCCCGCCCAGGAGCTGGTAGAGCGGCATGCCGGCGCACTTGGCCTTGATGTCCCACAGGGCGGTGTCGACGGCTGCGACGGCTGCCATGGTGACGGGCCCGCGCCGCCAGTACGCGCCCCGGTACAGGTACTGCCAGGTGTCCTCGATGCGGGTGGCGTCGCTCCCGAGGAGGAGGGGGACGACGTGGTCCTCGAGGTAGGACCGGACGGCCAGTTCGCGGCCGTTGAGCGTGGCGTCGCCGAGGCCGGTGACACCGTCCTCGGTGGTGAGGCGCAGGGTGACGAAGTTGCGTCCCGGGCTGGTGACGATCACTTCGGCCGACACGATCCTCATGATGTGGTCCCCTCTTCGCAGTCGTGGTCGCGGTCGTGGATGCCGTGCGCTCAAAGCTCCTCGGCCGCCCGTCTTCGCGCATGGCCGGCCAGTGCCGTCTGTGCCTCCGCCACGATCCGCTCCACCGGCAGCGTCGCGTCGACGGTCATGCCGGCCTCGTCGTCCTGGAGCGGCTCCAGGTCTTCGAACTGCGAGTCCACCAGCGAGGCCGGCATGAAGTGCCCCTGCCTGCCCCTGACCCGGGCGGCGGCCTCTTCCCGGTCGAGCTCCAGGTGCACGAAGAAGGCGTCGGGGCGGGCCACCCGCAGCAGTTCGCGGTAGATCCGGCGCAGGGACGAGCAGGTGATCACCAGTCCTTCCTCCGGTCCCGCGCCCTTCATCCGCTCGGCGACGGCGGCCAGCCACGGGCTGCGCATGCCGTCGTCGAGGGGCGTACCGGCCTTCATGGCCTCCACGTTGCGCCGCGGGTGGAGCCGGTCGCCCTCCTCGAACGGCGCCCGCAGCGACTCCGCCAGGTACTCGCCGACGGTGGTCTTGCCGCAGCCGCTGACCCCCATCACGACGACGGGGGCGCGCCGGGTGCGGACCAGCGCGGCGAGGGCGTCCCGGAAACCCTCGCGGTACGCGGCGGGCAGTCCGCGCGGGTCGAACTGCGCCAGTCCCTCCCGCAGCCGGTCGAGGACGGCGGGGTCCTGGAGCCGCCCGCCGCGGATCTCGGCGAGAATGGCCTCCGCGAACGCCTCGGCGGCCGTGGCCCGTCCCTGGTCGACGGCGTAGGCGAGCCCCATGTGCAGCCACATGGCGATCGGCAGCGGCCGTACGGGATAGCTCTGCACGGTGTCGGAGCCGGTCAGGGCCCGTGCCGAGGCGGCCCGCTCCCCCGGGCGGCCGCCGGCCCAGTCCCGGTCGATACGGTGGTTGAGGGCCATGGTGACGGGGTGGGAGAGGTGCAGGAACAGCTCGTTGCGGGAGCCGGCGAGCAGGGTGCGGTGGAAGGCGGCGTCGACGTCCCGGAACCGCTGGCGGACCTCGGCTCCCTCCCGCGGCCGTTCGAAGTCGGGTTCCCGGCTGAGGGCGAGCAGGGTGCGGGCGTGGCCGGTGAGGTCGTGGCAGATCTCCGCGGATCTGTTCTGCGCCGCCAGCCGTGCCGCGCGGGGTTCGATGACCTCGCGCAGTTCCGTCAGGGACCGCATCTGGCTGTCGGGGGCGACGTCCAGGCGCCAGGCGATCACGTCGGCGTCCAGGAGGTCCCAGCGCTCCAGTGGCTGGACGGTGGCCCCGATGCGGGGCTGGAGGGTGAGCAGGCCCTTCTGGTGCAGGGTCTGCAGGGCCTCGCGGGCCATCGAGCGGGTGACGCCGAACTCCTGCACGACGGCGTCGACGGTCAGGTGCCGGTCGCGGTGCTTGGCGCCCTCGACGATCTGGCAGCCCAGGCGGGCCACGATCTGGGCGGTGGAGCCCCGGAGGGCGTCGTCGGTGTCCACGGGTGGGTCCGATGCGGGACCAGTCATGCCATGGAGACTAGGTCACAGAGTCCTCGTGGTCAGCGGTACGGGCGCCGCTTCGGGGAGCACGGAGGGTGGGGTGGGCGCACGCCGGGGCGCACGAAGGGCGGTGAGCGCTCTTTCGTGCCCCTGCGCGGTCCGTGATGCCGTATCAGCAGCCTTTTCTGATAGTGCTCAGATGGGTACGGTGGTCATCATTCGTGAGGTGCCGGTGGCGCCGGGCACGGCCGGGTGGGGCGCGGGATGGGCCGCACCGGGACCGGGGCCGGCGCGCGGCGGTCCGCGGGAGAGGGCCGCCCCGTCCCGTCCTGACACAGCGGCAGGAGAGCCGTATGTCCGAACCGTCCCCGCCCACGCCGGACCGGCTGTCGTTGCGGTGGGCCCTCATCCTCCTGGCCTCGGTGGTGGCGGGACTGCTGGCCGGGCTGCTCACCTACGCCCGGTCCGGCGACTGGCCCGGCTCGCTGCTGGCGGCCCTCGGCGCGAGCGGGGCGGCCCTCGTCGCCCTGCCCCTGCTGCTGTGAGCCGAAGGGCTCCGGGCATCCGGATTGGAGCAGGGACTCGGGGGCACGCGCACCTCAGAACGGCGGAGGGGAGATCGACGATGACCGAACGACCGGTGGCGGCAGCGCGGCAGGGGTCCGGAGGAACGGAGCACGAGGGCGTCCGGACGCCGCCGCTGCGCCCCGGCGGCTACGAGCCGGCCGACTACGCGGCGGTCGTGGTGCGCGGTGCCCGGGAGGCCGGGGTCTCGCCCCTGCTCGTGATGACCGTGCTCCACAACGAGGCGTACAAGCCGCACCATCCCCTGCTGGAGCGGTTGTGGCAGTGGTGGAAGCCCGGGGCGTCCTTCGGCCTGGCCAACATGCACAAGGCGACGTTCGAGCGGGTCCGGCGGACGCACGGCCTGCCGGAGCGGTGGCAGGACCTGCGCGACGACCCGGCCCTCGCCGTTCGCTCGGCCGCCCTGCACCTGAAGGACCTCGACCGGAGCCTTCCGAGGCGGCACGTACGCCGTTACACCCGCGACGAGCTCCTCGCCCTCGGCTACAACACGGGCGAACGCAACATGCGCGCCTTCGCCCGCGGCGTCCCGCCGGGCCCCATGGCACGGTCGTACCTGCGTCGTTTCCGCGCCCACCGGGAACGAGCCGCCGAAGCCCTGGCCGGCGTCGAGCCAGGCGGCGCGGCCACCGGCTGACGCCGTGAGTCCGACCGGGGTGCGCCGAGCACGGGTCTCGGTGGGCGGGCCGGCCGCGGGTCCCTCAGGTCACCGGTCCCGCGGCAGGCGGCGCGGGGTCGTAGGCGGCGTCCCGGGTGAGGTCCCGCAGACGGAGGGCGGCGGTGAGCAGGTCCCGGTGGCTGGTGTAGAGGGCGTTGACGCCGAAGCGCAGCAGGTCGGGCGCGCGCATGTCGGCGATGACGCCGTGCTCGGCGAGGGCGGCGACCAGCCCGCGGGCGTGGGGGTGGCGGAGGGTGACCTGGCTGCCGCGGCGGGCGGGGTCGGCCGGGGTGACGGAGGTGAAGCCCAGGGGCGTCAGGAGTTCGTCCGCGCAGCGCAGGAAGAAGCCCGTCAGGGAGAGGCTCTTGGCGCGGACCCGGGTCAGGTCGACGCCGTCGAAGGCGGTGAGGGCCGCCTCGAGGGCGAGCAGGGACAGGATCGGCGGGGTGCCGATGCGGGCGCGGGCGATGCCGGGGGCGGGGGTGTACTCCCGGGCCAGGCCGAACGGGTCGGCGTGGCCGGTCCAGCCCGGCAACGGCGTCTCCAGGCGGGCGTGGTGGCGGTGCGCCACGTACAGGAAGGCGGGGGCGCCGGGGCCGCCGGAGAGGAACTTGTAACCGCAGCCGACGGCCAGGTCGACGCCGAGGGCGTCGACGTCCAGGGGCAGGGCGCCGGCCGCGTGGCACAGGTCCCACAGCGCGAGGGCGCCGGCGTCGTGGGCGGCCCGGGTCGGCGCCCGCATGTCGTGGAGCTCGCCGGTGCGGAAGTCGACGGGCGCGTAGCTGACGACGGCGACCCGGTGGCCCTCGGCGGCGAGGAAACGCGGGAGGTCTCCCGGCGGCACCCGCCGTACCTCCAGGCCCCGGCGGCGGGCGACCGCGTCCGCCAGATAGCGGTCGGTGGGGAAGTGCCCGGGGTCGGTGACCAGCAGCGGGCGGTCCGGGCGGAGCGCGGCCGCGGCATCGAGCGCGGTGAACAGCTGCACGCTGGTGGAGTCGCCCGCAAGCGTCTGCCCCGGCGCGGCCCCGATGAGCGCGCCGATGGTGTCCCCCACCCGCAGGGGCGCCTCCCACCAGCCTTCCGCGTTCCAGGAGCCGATGAGTCCGGTGGCCCACTGGCGCCGTACGACGTCGTCGAGGGCCTCCGGTACGGCGGCGGGCAGCGGGCCCAGGGAGTTGCCGTCGAGGTGGACGACGTCCGGCGGGAGCAGGAAGCGCGCGCGGAGGGGGGCCAGGGGGTCGTCGGCGTCGAGCCGTGCGGCCCGTTCGCGCAGTCCGGCCGGTGCGGAGAGTGCGGTGGTCATCGGTGTGCGGCCTCCTCGTCCGCGCGGCCGGGGTCCTTCGCGGGGAAGGCGGCCGCCATCTCCCGGAGGGTGTCGGCGACCGCGCGGGCGCCGGGTGCTCCCGGTTCGATGAGGGTGTAGTGGCCGGTGCCGGGCAGGACGACCGTCCTGAGGTCCCGGTGCACGGCCGCGTAGTCGCTGAACTGGGTGAGCGGGACCTCCTCGTCGGCGGCGCCGTGCAGCAGCACGGTGGGAACGCCGGTGGTGCCGGCGTCCCGCAGCAGGGTGAGGGGGTCGGCCTCGGGCAGCCGCCGGTCGAAGTGCTCCTCGCCGCCGAGGAGTTGCAGGGCGGCGTCGTCGCTGAGGCCGTCGCGGCGGGTGGCGGTGAGGTCGGTGATCGGCGCGAGGGCGAGCACGCTCGTCGGCAGGGTGCGCGTGTGCCAGCGGGAGCCGGGCGGCAGCAGTCCCCGGGCGGCGCACCACAGGGCCAGGTGGCCGCCGGAGCAATGGCCCGCGAGGACGTAGGGCCGCCCCTGGGGCAGGGTGTCCACGATGCGGGCGACGTCGTCGAAGGTCTCGGGGTGGCCGCCCGCGCCGCCGGACCGGCGGAAGCCGGGGAGCAGGACGTCGAAGCCCTGCCGGGAGAGGTAGGCCGCGAACGGGGTGAGGTGCATCCGGTCGTAGCGCCAGTAGCCGCCGTGCAGCAGGACGACCAGCGGGGCACCGGGGTCGTCGGACGGCCAGGCGTCGTAGGACTGGTGGGGGTGGTCGCCGTAGCGGCCGTGCACCGGTGCCAGTACCGGCTTCAGGCTCAGGACCCGCCGTTCCTCCTCGGCGGCGAAGGCGGAGATCTCCCTAGACGTCACCGCGCGCCTCCCACAGCTCGGGGAAGACCGGGCGGGCCGCCCGCTGCTCCAGCCAGGCCAGTCCGGCGGAGCCGGCGCTGCCCGGTCGGGCGCCCATGGCGCGGCGGACCACCAGGACGTGGTCGAACCGCCAGCGGGTGACGAGTTCGGCGATGTCGGTGAGCAGTTCGCCGAGCGCCTGGTGGGGGTGGTGCCGCGGTCCGGCGTAGATGTGCCGCCAGACCTCTACGACCCCGGGGTCGCCGGTGTAGGGGCCGGTCACGTCCCGCTCGCGGACGTGGCGCGGGACGGGCAGGCCCTGGCGGTGGAGGTGGGCCAGCACCTCGTCGTACAGGGACGGCTCCCGGTAGGTCTCGGCGAGTGCCTCGTGGACGGCCGGGTCGCCGCGGTGGGCGCGCAGCAGCCCGGCGGACTTGTCACCGAGGAGGAACTCCATGTGGCGGTACATCGCCGACTGGAAGCCCGACGCCTTGCCGAACGCGTCCCGGAATCCGTTGAACCGGGCGGGGGTCAGCGCGGCGATGGGCGCCCAGGCGCCGCCCAGGGCGGTCAGCGCGCGGCGGCTGCGCTCCAGCGCGTCCATGGCCGCGGGCAGGTCGTCCTTGGCGAAGGCGACCCGGGCGGTGCGCCACTCGTGCACGATCAGGGTGAACCACAGTTCCATCACCTGGGTGGTGACGAGGAACCCCATCTCGTCCGGGGCCTCGGTGAGCGGGTGCTGCAGCGAGTGGAGCACGGACGCGCGCACATACGTGTCGTAAGGGCTGGCGCCCTCGAAGGGCCGGGTCAGGGCGTCGTCCGTCACCGGCTCGTCGAGGGCGGACGTGCGGTCGTTCATCGCATCTCCTAGGGGTGCGGACGGGTCACACACCGAGGTGGGCGCCGCCGGAGGCGTCGATCCACTGGCCGGTCACCCAGCGGGCGTCGTCGCTCGCGACGAAGGAGACGACGTCGGCGATGTCCGCCGGGTCGCCGAGCCGGCCGAAGGCGGAGGCCTCGGAGTAGCGGCGGCGGATCTCCGGGACGGCGAGGGTGGGGTTGATCTCCGTCTCGGTGTAGCCGGGTGCGACGGCGTTGACGGTGATGCCCCGGGGGCCCAGTTCCTGGGCGAGGGAGAGGGTGAGGTAGTCGAGGGCGGCCTTGGTCATGGTGTACGAGACGATCGGCGGGAAGGCGACGCGGGTCGCGACGGAGGAGATGTTGACGATCCTGCCGCCGTCCCGCAGGCGGTCCAGTCCGCGCTGGATGATGAAGAACGGCGCCTTGGTGTTGATCGCGAAGACGCGGTCGTAGTCGGCCTCGGTCACCTGGGCGAACGGGCGCGGGAGGGTGATGCCCGCGTTGTTGACGAGGATGTCCAGGCCTTCCGGGGCGTCCTGCTGCGCCAGGGCCCGGTCGAAGGCTGACCACAGGGTGTCGGCGTCGCCGGGGACGCCGAGTTCGGCGTGCACGGGGAAGGCGCGGCCGCCGTCGGCCTCGATCTCCTTGACGGTGCGTTCGGCGGCCGTCAGGTCGTGGCCGTAGTGGACCGCCACCAGGGCGCCCTCGCGGGCGAGACGGCGGCTGATGGCTCTGCCGATGCCCCGGCTGCCTCCGGTGACCAGGGCGGTCTTCCCCGCGTGGCGGGCGGTGGCGGTCATCGTGGGTCTCCTTCGCTGTCGGGCGTACGGGTCAGGCGTCGAAGTCGAGGGTGATCTCGGGGGTGCGCGGCCGGGCCCGGCAGACGAGGGTGTAGCCGGCGGCGCGGTCCCGCTCGTCCAGGGCGTACTGGCGGTCCGCCGTCACCTGCCCGGACAGGACCTTCGCGCGGCAGCTGCCGCACACGCCCTCACGGCAGGCGTACGGCACGTCGGGGTGGGCGCGCAGTAGCGCGTCGAGGAGGGCCGGGTCGTGCGGCAGGACGGTGGCGGCACGGGGACGCCCGTCGAGCAGGGCGGTGACCCGGGCCTCCCCTTTCTCTGGTGCCGGTCCGGTCGTCTCCGGTGGCCGTGGTGCCGTGTCGTCGGACGTGAACAGTTCCCAGCGGACGAGCGAGGGATCGGCTCCCTCGTCGGCCAGGACCCGCCGTGCGGTGCCGACGAGGCCGGGCGGTCCGCACAGGGCGAACGTGGTGTCCGGGCCGGGACGGGCGTCCACGGCCGCCAGCAGGCGGCGCAGCCCGGCCGCGTCCAGCCGCCGCGCGAGCGGGCCGCCCCCGCTCCCCGGGTCCTCACGGGTCAGCACGTACAGGACGGTGAGGCGGTCGACGAACTCGTCCTTCAGCTCGGCCACCTCGTCGGCCAGCAGGGCGTCGGCGGAGGTGCGGACCGAGTGGACGAGGCTGACGCGGCAGGCCGGGTCCCGGCGCAGCGCGTGGGCGGCCATCGGGGCCAGGGGGGTGATGCCGGTGCCGCCCGCGAGCAGGACGTGGTGGGCGCCGGGCAGCTCCGGCAGGGCGAAGGTCCCGGTGGGCGGGGAGAGTTCGAGGCGGTCACCGGGGGCGAGCCGGGTGGTGGCGTGCTCGCCGAAGCCGCCGGGGCCGGACCGTTTGATCACCAGGCGGAGCGTCTCGGGGGCGTGCGGTGGCGGGCAGAGCGAGTAGCTGCGGCGCAGTGCGGCGCCGGCCCGGCGGTGCCGGACGGTGACGTGCCGGCCGGGGTGGTGGGTGAAGACGTCGCGCAGCGCGGCGGGCACGTGCAGGGTGACGGCCACCGTGTCGGCGGTCAGGTGCCGGACCTCGGTGACGTCGAGCGGGTGCCAGCCGGTGCGGCGGGGCGGACCGACCGGTGCCCCGTCGGGGGCGGCGGGCGGGAGGGTGGCGGTGTCCACGGTGTGCCTCACAGCGCGGTCAGGTGGGGGAAGGGTTCGCGGCACGCCGTGCACCACAGCACCGACTGGCAGCGGGCGGGCCCGAAGAGGCTGTGCGGCCGGGTGGCCCGTGAACCGCAGTGCGGGCAGGGCACCGCGACCGGTTCGACGGCGACCGGGCCGGCGGGGGCCGGGGACACGGGCGGGGCGATGCCGTGCGCGGCGAGCTTGCGCCGTCCCTCGGGGGTGACGCGGTCCGTCGTCCAGGGCGGTGTCAGGACCTGCCGGACACGGCCCTCGGGGTGACCGCAGTCGGCCAGGACCTCCCGTACGGCGGCGGTGATCTCGGGCAGTGCGGGGCAGCCCAGGTAGGTGGGGGTGATCTCCACCTCCAGTACGCCGTCGGCGGCCGGCGCGACGGATCCCACCACGCCGAGGTCGCCCAGGCCGATCACCGGCAGTTCCGGGTCCGGGAGCGCCTCCACCCGCTCGCGCACCTCCTCGGCGGAGCGGCGGGCCGTGGCCGGTGCGGGCCCGCTCACCAGGTGCCCCCGGGGAACTGCCGGCGCACGGACTGGAGTTCGGCGATCAGGGGGCCGAACTCCTCGGTGTGCAGGCCCGAGCGGCCTCCCGTGGCCGACCAGGTGGGGGTGGGCACGGTGAGTCCCGCCCCGGTGACGACGCCGGTGACCCGGTCGAGCCACGTCTCGCGCAGAGGTGCCGGTGAGGGCACGGTGCCGGAGGCGGCCAGGCGTCGCAGTGCGTCGTCCTCCTCGAAGAGTTCGCCGGTGTACGGCCACACCCGTTCCAGGCCGTACCGCATGCGGCGGGCGCTCTCCTCGGTGCCGCGTCCCAGGGTCACCGTCCAGCGGTCCGCGTGCAGCCGGTGGAAGGCGACCTCCTTGGCGGCGCGCGCCCCGAACGCGGCGAGTTCGGGGTCGGTGTGGTGCGCGAGCGTCTCGTAGTACAGGACGGCGTAGTGGGTGTAGGCGAGCTGCCGGGCCACGGTCGTCGCGAAGTCCCCGTTGGGGAGTTCGGTCAGCAGGGTGTTGGTGAACTCGCGTTCCGTGCGGCCGTAGGCGAGGTCGTCCTCGGTGCGGCCGGTTCCGTCGAGCCGTCCGGCCCGGGTGAACAGGGCGCGGGCGTGGCCGATGAGGTCGAGGGCGATGTTGGACAGGGCCAGGTCCTCGTCGACGGTCGGCGCGCGGGTGATCCACTGGCACAGGCGCTGCCCGAGGACGAGTGCGTCGTCGCCCAGGCGCAGGAGGTGCCGGGCCAGGCCGGAGCCGGTGGACGGCCCTTCGCCCGGCGGGGTGCCCGGGCGTACCGCCGGGAGGTCACTCGTGGTGCTCACCTTCGGGGCCTTTCTCGGTCAGCGGCGCGTAGTGCTCGGTGTGGCGGTACGGCTTGTGGCGGGCGCCCGCGAAGTACGCGTCGCGTTCGTCCGGGGAGACCGTGTGCACGGCGTCGGAGCGGACCACCCACAGCGACAGGGGGTCGCCCCGGCGCGTGTACAGGTCACGGGCGGCGGCCAGCGCCGCGTCCGGGCCGGCCGCGCGCACCGATCCCGCGTGCCGGTGGGCCAGGCCCCGGCGGGTCCGCAGGAAGACCTCCCAGGACGCCGGCGTGTCCTCCGGTGATCCGCTCATGCGTCCTCTCCTGCCGTCGCGTCCGTGCGGGCGGCGTACGCGGCGGCGGCCCGGCGGACCCAGGCTCCGTCCTCGTGCGCGGCCCTGCGGTGCGCGATCCGCTGCCGCGCCCAGTGGGTGTCGTCGCCCAGTGCCTCGCGGTAGGTGTCCCAGTCGACCGGGGTGAAGTCGTAGTGGCCGCGTTCCTCGTTCCAGCGGATCGCCGGGTCGGGCAGCGTCAGGCCGAGGCGTTCGGCCTGGGGCACGCAGGTGTCGACGAAGCGCTGGCGCAGTTCGTCGTTGGTGTGGCGCTTGATGCCCCAGGCGATCGCGCGGCGGGAGACCGCGGCGCCCAGCGCGGCGGTCCGCGCGTCGGCGCCGCCCGCCTCGGTGTCGGGCGGCCCGAACATCAGCGCCACGGCCGGCAGCCACCAGCGGTCGACCGCGTCCTGCGCCATCTCCTTCTGCCGGGGCGTCCCTTCGCACAGGGCGCGCATCAGGTCGTAGCCCTGCCGCACGTGGAAGGCCTCCTCCTGGCAGACGCGGCGCATCGCCCGGGCGTACGGCCCGTAGGAGGTGCGGCACAGGGGGGCCTGGTTGATGACGGCGGCGCCGTCCGTCAGCCAGGCGATGGCCCCGGTGTCCGCCCAGGTCAGCGCGGGGTGGTTGAAGGTGGCGGAGGCGCGCTGCCGGCCGTGGTGCAGGGCGTCCAGCAGGTCGGCGCGGTCCACGCCGAGCGTCTCGGCGGCGGAGTACAGGTACAGGCCGTGACCGGCCTCGTCCTGGACCTTGGCGAGGAGGACCGACTTGCGGTGCAGGGACGGGGCGCGGGTGAGCCAGGCGCCCTCCGGCTGCATGCCGATGATCTCGGAGTGGGCGTGCTGGGCGATCTGGCGGACCAGCATGCGGCGGTATCCGTCAGGCATCCAGTCGCGCGGTTCGACCGTCCCGCCGCCGGCGACGAACGCGTCGAAGCGGGCGAGCGGCTCGTCCTCGTCCGCGGTGGCGGCAGCGGTGGCCGGGGCGCTCACCGGGTACCGCCCGGGCGTCCGGTGACCGCCGCGGCGGTGCCGTGCTGCGGGCACCGCCCCGGGGCCCGGACCCGTACCGGCTGCCTGGGCACGCGCATCACTCCTTCGGCTCGGGACCGCCCACGCGGGGCGAGTGGCTTCGTTGCGGTAAGAGGCCGGGCGGGCGGCCCCGCTATCCCCGCCGCGCCAGGTTCGGGCGCGTGACAAAGCTCACGGACCGGCCCGGGGAGTGGGACCGGGCCGCACCCGCCTCTTCAGGGGGTGACAGTCGTACACCGCGCGGCGGCCGGCACGCCGAGGCGAAAGGGGAAACCATGAGCACCATCAGGGAGTTGCTGGTCGAACTCACCGGTACGGCCGAGTACGCCGACCAGGTCGGCGACGACGTCGACCTGGCCGCCAGCGGCATCGACTCCGGGGACCTGGTGCGCCTCGTCCTCCTGGTCGAGCAGCGGCTCGGCGTGGAGATCACCGCCCAGGACATGGAGGATCTGCGCACGATCGGCGACTACGAGCGTTTCGTGGCCGAGCGCGCGGCCGCCGGTGCGAGCGGCGGTGCGTGATGTGGCTGACGCAGCTGCTGGAGCGCAACCGTCAGTGCCGGCCCGGCGGGACCGCGCTGGTCGACGAGGAACGCAGCGTCACCTGGGCCGAGTTCCACGACCGCACGCTGGAACTGGCGCGCGGGCTGGCCGAGCTGGGCATCGAGCGGGGTGACCGGGTCGCCGTGCTCTCCAAGGACCGGATCGAGGTCCTGGAGAGCTACTTCGCGCTGGCCCGGCTCGGCGCGCTGTTCGTGCCGCTGAACCACAGCCTGGCCGGGCCCGAGGTCGCCGGGATCGTCGAGCGCGTCGGCGCGGTGGCGGTCATCGGTGAGTCCGAGCTGCTGGACCGGCACACCGAACTGCCGGCGTCGGTGCGGATCCGGCTGGCCCTCGACAAACCCGCCTTCACGGCGCTGGGCACCCTGGCCGCCGGACGGGACCTGCCGGACGTCGCCGACACCGACCCGGTCGCCGTGCTGCACACCTCGGCGACCACCGGGCAGGCCAAGGGCGTCACCGTCGACAGCGCGTCGTTCCGGGCCATCGCCCTGGGCTGGCTGGTGATGGCCCGCCCCACCGACGACATCGTCATGGTCAACTGCTGCCCGCTGTACCACGGCAGCATGGTCGTGTCGCTGACCTACCTGGCGGCCGGCGCGACGGTCGTGCTGATGCCCGGCTTCACCCCGCAGCGGGCACTGTCCGCGGTGGAGCGGCACCGCGCCACGCACATGTGGCTGGTGCCGCAGATGCTGCGCTTCATGCTGCAGGCCCAGGCGTCCCACCGCGCCGATCTGTCCTCCTTGCGGGAGGTCCTGTACGGGGCCGCCCCCATGCCGCTCGACGTCTACGCGGAGGCGGTCGAACGGCTCGGCTGCGGCTTCCGGCAGGTGTACGGCATGACCGAGGTGGGCGGCCCGTTCGTCACGCTCGGCCCCGACGAGCACCCCGCCCCCGGGGACGTCACCGTCCGTATCCCGTGCGGGCGGGTCGTGCCGGGCATGTCCGCCCGCGCGGTGGACGAGAGCGGCCGGGAGCTGCCGCCCGGCGAGACCGGGGAGATCGTGGTGCGCGGACCGGGTGTCATGCGGGGCTACTGGAACGACCCGGAGGCCACCCGCGAGATCACCCTCGACGGCTGGATCAGGACGGGCGACCTCGGCTTCATGGACGACGAGGGCCGCATCAGCCTGGTGGACCGCACGAAGGACGTGATCATCCGCGCGGGCCAGAACGTCTACCCCTCGGAGATCGAGCGCGCCCTGATGACCCACCCGGCGGTCCGGGACGCGGCGGTCGTCGGGATGCCCGACGAGGACTACGGCGAGGTGCCGCTGGCGTACGTAGTCCTGGAACCGGATGCGGAAGCGGGCGCGGCGGCGCTGCTCGCGCACGTCGCGGGGCTGCTCGCCCCGTACAAGCGTCCGCGGCGGGTGGAGTTCATCGAGCAGGTGCCGCGCAATCCCGCCGGGAAGATCGTCAAGAAGCTGCTGCGGGTGTGAGCGCGTGCGGCGGCGGGCGGTGACGTGACCACGCCGCGTCCGCTGCCGGCGGTCGGCGGGCCCGGTCCGGCCGGCGCCTGCGGCTGATGACGGGCTTCCCCCTCCCCCGGGCATCGTCCGGAGGAGGGGGGAAGTCGTTCGTACCGGGTCAGCGCTCCGGCGTACCGCCGTCCCGGTAGGAGCGCCGCACCGTGTCGGCGGCCTTGTCGGTCCGGGCGTCGTACTTGTCGCCCGTCCGCCGGTCAACCGCCCGCTCGGCGCCCGCGACGCCCTTGTCGGCCTGGTCGGGGTGGCCCTTGGCCATCTGCTTGGCCTTGTTCATCATGTCGCCCAGCTTGCCCATGGGGTACCTCCCGTGAGTACACGTGCGTCGTACCCCGCCGCAGGTACCCCTCCGGCGGTGCGCGAATCATCCGGACCCGCGCACCGCCGTCCCAACCCTCAGCCCCGGTCGCCCACGCGTGCGGCCATGTTCCCCGCCGGGTGCCGGTTGTCGTGGATGAGCTGGTGGGCGAGGCCTATCTCGTCGAAATCGAAGGTGCGCGACAGACACGGGTCGATGATTCCCTGGTCGATCAGCCGGGTGACCTCCCGTGCCTCGCGGGCGGTGGCGACGTGCGAGCCCTGCAGGCGCTTCTGCCGCATCCACAGGAACCGCAGGTCGACGTCGCCGTTGTAGCCGGTGGTGCCGCCGCACAGGACGACCATGCCGCCGTTGTCGCACAGGTACAGGGAGGTGGGGACGGTGTCGGCGCCGGAGTGCTCCAGCACGATGCGCGGGTTGCGGCGCTCGCCGAGCACCTCCCAGAAGGCCCGCCCGAAGGCGCGGGCCTCCGACAGCCAGCGGCCCGTCGCCGCCTCGTCGGAGGTGTCCGGCAGCCGCCCCCAGTGGTCGAACCGGCGCCGGTCGATGAAGCCCTCGGCGCCCAGCTTGAGGCAGAACTCGCCGCGTTCCTCGCTGGAGACGACCGCGACGGGGATGCCGCCGACGTGCCGGACGAGCTGGATGGCGATGCAGCCGAGGCCGCCGGCGCCGCCCCAGATCAGCACCGGGTCGCCGGGGCGCACCGTGTGCGGCGGCCAGCCGAAGAGCTGGCGGTAGGCGGTGGCCGCGGTCGCCATGTAGCAGGCGGCCTCCGCCCAGGACAGCCGGGCGGGTTTGGGGTGGCACATGTAGTCGTCGACGACGGCGAACTGGGCGAAGGAGCCGTAGTTCTCCTCGTACCCCCACACCCGCTGGCTGGTGGACCAGGTGGGGTCGCCGCCGAGGCGGATGTCGTCGGCCTTCTCGTCCCAGCGGTTGGCGAGGACGACGACCTCGTCGCCGAGTCCCACCCCGCGCACGTCCTCGCCGACCGCCCACACGATCCCGGACAGGTCGGAGCCGCCGATGTGGAAGTCCTCGGCGGCGCCCGCCTTCTGCCGGGCGGCGATCACGTCGAGCGGCGACCCCAGTGCCGCCCAGACGTTGTTGTAGTTGATGCCGGCGGCCATCACCTTCACCAGGACCTGTCCGCGGCCCACGGGCGGCACGTCGACCACCTCGGTCCGGAAGGCGTCGACGGGCTGTCCGTAGCGTTCACGGCGGATCAGTGAGGCGTACATCCGCCGGGGTGCGGTGCCGATCTCGGGCGCGTCGCCGAGTTCGTAGAGTTCCTGGGTCGCTTCCACGCTGGTTCTCCTCAACGCGTGCTCGGGAGGGAAGGGGGAACGGCGGCTCAGCCGGTGAGGCCGCGCAGGGCCTTGGCGACCGTCTCGCCGATGCGGGCGATCGGTCCGGGTTCGGTCATCTCGTAGTGGCCGCAGGGCACGTGGTGGTCGTGCAGCGTGCCGTCGACGTGGGGCCGCCAGCTGTCGGCCTTGCCGGGCAGCACCGCCAGGTCGGCCGGGAAGTCCGTGGGCGTCTCCTCGGCCGCGCTGAAGAACAGCACGTCGCCCCGGAAGACACCGGGGGTGAACTGGGGTGCGATGCGCAGGTTGTTGCGCATGACGACGGCGATGGCGGCGGCCTCGGCGCGGGTGACGGGGGAACTCGACGGGTCGGCCGTGACCTGTGCGTCGATCCGGTCCAGGACGGTGTCGACGTCCGGGGGCACCGCGCCGGGGCCGGCGGGGAGTCCGGCCACCCGGGACAGCAGGGCCGCCACCTGGCGTTCGGCCGCGTCGGGGTCGTGAGCGGTGCCGTGCGGCTGGGGGGCGTCGAGCATGGCCAGGAGTTCGACCCGCTCGCCGTCGCGCTGGAGGGCGCAGGCCATGGCGTGCGCGACGAATCCGCCGTAGGACCAGCCCAGCAGCCGGTACGGGCCGTGCGGCTGCACCCGGCGCACCAGGTCGAGGTAGTGGGCGACCATGGCGGCGGCGTCCGGGGCGGGCGGGGTGGTGCCGTCGAGGCCGGCCGCCTGGATGCCGTGGACGGGCTGGTCGCCGCCGAGGTGCGGCAGCAGGCCGGTGTAGCGCCAGGCCACGCCCGCGCCGGGGTGGACGCAGAACAGGGGTGTGGCGGTGCCCTCGGCGCGCAGCGGCAGGAGCGGGCTCAGCGCGGTCCGCGCCTCCCCCGTGGCGGTCCCCCCGTCCGGTTCGTCGGCTGCGGCGAGGACCCCGGCCACCGTGGGGGCGGCCAGCAGGGTCGCCGCCGGGACGTCGAGGACGCCGGCCTGGCGCAGCCGGCCCGCCAGCAGCACGGCGCGCATGGAGTCGCCGCCGAGGTCGAAGAAGTTGTCGTGCAGACCGATGCCGCCGATGCCCAGGGTCTCCTCCCAGAGCCGGGTCACCGCCTGTTCGCGTGCGGTGCGCGGCGGTACGTGCTCCGTCGTCAGCCGGGGCCGCGGGGCGAGGCCGGGGCCGGTGTCCGCCGCGGCCGGGGTGTCGTCGGGGACGGCGGGGCCGGTGCGGGCGCCGGGGGCGTCGATCCAGTGGCGCCGGCGTTCGAAGGCGTACGGGGGCAGCGGTGCCCGCCGGGGCGCGCCCGGCACCGGGGGCAGGGCGCCGTCCACGCCCGCGCTCCACAGCCGTCCCAGCGCCTCGGCGAGGACGAACCCGTCGGACGCCTCGGCCTTGGCGTGCCGCATGGTGGTCACGGTCACCGGTGCCTCGTCGGCGAGCCGGCCGGTGGCGAGCTTGGTCAGGGTGTCGCCCGGCCCGATCTCCACGAGGACCGGGCGCAGACGGTCCCACAGGGCGGTGATGCCGTCGGCGAACCGCACAGTGGCGCGGGTGTGGTCGATCCAATGGCGTACGGAGGTGGCCTGGGCGTCGGTGACCCAGGTGCCGGTGACGTTGGTGACGTACGGGATGCGCGGCGGGCGCAGGGCGACCCGGCGCAGGTGGGCCTCGTAGGCCGGCAGGACGGGGTCCAGGACGTGGGAGTGGGCCGCGACGGGGATGCGCAGGCGGCGGAACGGCACACTCCGGCGGGTGAGCTCGGCCTCGAAGCGGGTGACGGCGTCGAGGTGTCCGGCGACGGTGCATGCCTGGGGGCCGTTGACGGCGGCCAGGGACAGGTCGTCGTCGAGCAGCGGCCGGATCTCCTCCGCCGGGGCGGCGACGCCGACGGTGGCCCCTCCGGCGGAGCTGATGAGCCGGATGCGTTCGGTGACCAGGGGCAGCATGTCCTCGAGGTCGATGACGCCGGCCAGGCAGGCGGCCGTGTACTCGCCGAGCGAGTGGCCGATCAGCGCGTCGGGGCGCACGCCCGACTCCATGAGGGTGCGGGCCAGGGCGTACTCGGTGACCACGAGCCCGAGGAAGGCGGAGGTGTCGTCGGGCCGCCGCTCCTCGAAGAGGGCGGTGCGCGGGTCGGCGCCGAGGACGGGCCGCAGGATGCGGGCGCACTCGTCGACGGTGTCGCGGTAGACGGTGTGGTCGCGGTACAGCTCCGCGCCCATGCCGGGGTACTGGGTGCCGCCGCCGGGCAGCAGGAACGCCACGCGGGCCGGGTCGTCGGGGAGCGGCGGGGTGGCGGGGGCGGCGGTGCGCAGCGCGTCGAGGGCCTCCTCGCGGGAGGCCGCCGTGACGGTGAGCCGGTGGCGCAGCGCGGGCCGGTCGGTGCGCAGGGAGTGCGCGACGTCGTCGAGGCGCAGCTCGGGCCTGCGTTCGAGGTGCCGGGCGAGCGCCTCGGCCTGGCCGCGCAGGGCGCCCGCGGTACGGGCGGACAGGGGCAGCACCAGGCGGCGGCCGTCCTCGGGCGGGCGGGGCGCGGCGGGGGCGGCGGGCGGGGCCTCCTCCAGGACGACGTGGGCGTTGGTGCCGCCGATGCCGAAGGCGCTGACGGCGGCGCGGCGGGGGTGGCCTTCCGCGGGCCACTCCTCCAGGGCGGTGGGCACGCGGAAGGGGCTCGTGTCGAAGTCGATGAGCGGGTTGGGGCGGTCGAAGTGCAGGCTCGGCGGGATCCGCCGGTGTTCCAGGGCCAGGACCGCCTTGATGAGTCCGGCGATGCCGGCGGCGGCGCCGAGGTGGCCGATGTTGGTCTTGACCGAGCCGAGCGCGCAGAATCCGGTCCGCCGCGTGCTGTGCCGGAAGGCCTCCGTGAGGGCGGACACCTCGATCGGGTCGCCGAGTTTCGTGGCGGTGCCGTGCGCCTCGATCAGGCCGATCGTGCCGGCGTCGACCTCCGCCTGGGCCTGGGCCGCGAGGACGACCTCGGTCTGTCCGGCGGCGCTGGGCGCGCTGAAGCCGACCTTGCGGCGGCCGTCGTTGTTGACGGCGCTGCCGCGGATGACCGCGCGGACGCGGTCGCCGTCGGCGAGGGCGTCCTCCAGCCGTTTGAGCACGACGGCTCCCACGCCGTCGCCGGAGGAGGTGCCGGCGGCGTCCGCGGCGAAGGCGCGGCAGTGGCCGTCGGGTGAGAACGGCCCGTCGGGCACGTGGCGGTAGCCCAGGACGGCGGAGGGGTTGAGGGAGACGGCGGCGGCGAGCGCGGTGTCGCAGCGGTGGTCCAGCAGGTCCTGGCAGGCGGTGTGCACGGCGACCAGCGCGGTGGAACAGGCCGTCTGGAGCGACACGCTCGGGCCGGTGAGGCCCAGTTCGTAGGAGACGCGGGTGGCGAGGGTGCCCAGGGAGTTGGCGGTGGCGGCGTGGACGAGCGCCACCGAGCCGGGCTGCCCGGCGAAGCGCGGGTACACGTGGGCCGGGTAGTAGCGGCTGTCGCCGGCGCCCGCGTACACGCCGAACGCCTCGCCCGTACGGTCCGCGCCGAGGCAGCCGGCGTCCTCCAGGGCGTGGTAGGCCGTCTCCAGCAGCAGCCGCTGCTGTGGGTCGACGACGGCGGCCTCGGCGGGGCTGTAGCCGAAGAAGCCGGAGTCGAAGCGGTCGATGCCCTCGACGACCGACGCCATCCGGATCAGTGCCGGGTCGTCCAGGTCGCGCGGGTCGCCGCCCGCGGCGAGGAACTCCTCGTCGGTGACGGGCCGGATCGCCTCCCGGCCGGCCGCGAGGTTCTCCCAGAAGGCGTCGAGGTCGTCGGCGCCGGGAAAGCGGCCCGCCATGCCGATGACGGCGACGGCGGGGAGGTCCTCGTCGTGGGGTGTGCTGGTGTCGTGCACGGCCTGTGCCTCGTCCTCTCCCGGCTCGGTGGTGTCGTGCGGGGGCTTCGTCTCGTTCCGGCCCGGCCCGGCGGGTTCACGCACGGTCCCGGTCCTTCCCGTGCCGCGCGGCGCGGCGCGCGCGGGCGGCGCGCTGGCGCTGCGCCTTCTCCTTGGCGTGGTCCAGGCCGCCGCCGGCCTCCGGCCGGGGTGACGGTCCGGCGTCCGCCGCCGGGGCGGCGCCGCGTTCCGACAGGTGGCGGGCGAGGTCCCGGACGGTGGGGTGCGCGAACAGGTCGACCACCGACACGTCGGTGCCGAAGGCCCGGTTGACGGCGGTCCGGGCGGTGACCAGGAGCAGGGAGTTGCCGCCCAGGTCGAAGAAGTTCTCGTCCCGGCCCACCCGGTCGCGGCCCAGGACGCCGCACCACACCTCGGCGATCCGGTGCTCCAGCCGCCGCAGGTTCTCTCCCGTCTCGGTCTCGTCCGGGCGGGCGGTGGTGCCCGCCGAGCGCAGTGTCCATGCGTCGGACAGGCCGGCCGCGCGGGCGCCGTCGGCCGCCGCGCGGTACAGGGCGCCCAGGTCGGTGCCGTCCTCCAGGCCGACGCGCGCGGCCAGGCGCCGCACCTGCCGCACGGGAGCGACGACGTGGCTGCGGACCCAGGGGGCGGTGCGGTCGGCGCCGATCAGCAGGTGCGGCTCGTCCAGGGAGCGGGCCAGGTCGAAGGAGCGCAGCGCGGCGGGGACGTCGAGCAGCCGGTAGCCGCGGGCCTCGGTGAGCGCGGTGAGGCCGTAGCCGCGGCTCATGCCGCGCTCGCGCCACATGCTCCAGGCCAGGGACTGCGCGGGCAGGCCGAGGCTGCGGCGGTAGCCGGCGAGGGCGTCCAGGTAGGCGTTGGCGGCGGCGTAGGCGGCGTTCATGGCGCCGCCGAAGAAGCCGTTCACCGAGGAGAAGGTGACGAAGGAGCCGACCGGGTGGTCGGCGGTGAGCCGGTGCAGCGTCCACGCGCCGCGCGCCTTCGCCCGGAGCGCCCGGCGCCAGGTGGCGGCGTCCAGCTCCCCCACGGGCCGTTCCACGAACGTGCCGGCCAGGTGCAGCACCGACCCCAGGGGCACGCCCCACGCCTCGGCGGCGGCCTCCACCGCGGCCCGCACCTGGCGTTCGTCGGTGACGTCGGCGCGGGCGTAGCGGACCTCGCCCGGCTCGCCCGGCAGCGCCGAGGCGGCGGCCTCGGACTCCGGAGTGCGGCCCACGATCAGCAGCCGGGTGCCGGGGGTGCGGAGCAGGTGCGCCGCGATCTCGGCGCCGACGCCGCCCAGTCCGCCGGTGAGCAGGGTGAAGCCGTCGTGCGCGGACGGCTCGACGCGGGACGGGGTGCCGGGCAGGGGGGCGAGGCGGCGTACGTACCGGTGCCCGTCGCGGTACGCCACCTCCGCGCCGTCCGCGGTGACCGTCGCCTCGGCCGGCAGGACGGGCAGCGGGTCCGCGCCCTCGTCCGGTGCGAGGTCGAGGTGGGTGACGCGCAGCCGGCCTGATTCCTCGGCCAGTGACTTGAGGAGCGCGCCCGCCATGGCGTGGGCCGGGGAGGGGCGGTCGCCGGGGCGCACGGCCTGGGCGCCCGCCGTCACGTGGACGAGGTCGACGGGGCGCTGCCGTCCGGGCCGGGTGGTGAGGGCGCGGGCGAACGCGAGCAGTCGCTCCGCGCCGGTCGTGTCGTCCGGTGCCGTCTGTGGATCCTCCGTGCCGTGCGGCCCGTCGAGGTGGAGGACGGCGTCGACCGGCCGCCGGTCGTGCTCCAGCCGCTCCAGCAGCAGGCCGTAGTCGGTTTCCTCGGCGGGCCGCACGCGGTAGTGCGCGGCGTCGAGCCGGGCGTACGACGTTCCCTCGCCGGCCACCGTGCACAGGCCGCCGGCGGACCGCAGCGCGTCGGCGAGCCGTTCCGCGAGCTCCCCGGTCCGGGGGTCGCCGCCCGTCAGGACGAGGGTGTGCCGGCCGGGCGTCGTCGCGGGGGCTCCGGGGTGTTCCGTCCGCTGCCACACCGGGCGCAGGAACCAGTCGGGGACGGTCGTGGCGGTGCCCAGCAGCATCTGGGTCCGGCGGACCTCGTCGTCGAAGTCGCCCGCCTCGAAGCCCTTGCGCAACCTGGTGCGCTGGATCTTGCCGATCTCGGTCTTGGGCACGGCGTCCCGCGCGACCGGGATCAGGAAGGAGGGGCTGACGCCGATCTCCCGGGTGACCTTGCCGGCGATCTCGCGGAGGGCGCCGGCCGGTTCGGCGGCGGCCTCGGGGGTGAGGTGGAGGAACAGGGCCAGTTCGTCGGTGGGTGACGACGGGTCGGTGCGCACCGCGACCGCCGCGGTGAAACTCCGTTCCACGTACGGCAGTTCCTCGACGCAGGCCTCGATCTCGTGGCTGTAGTGGTTGACGCCGTTGACGATGATGACGTCCTTGGCGCGGCCGGTGATGTACAGCTCGCCGTCCCGCAGGAACGCCAGGTCGCCGGTGTCGAACCAGCCGTCCCCGGTGAACGCCTCCGCGTCGGCCGCCGGGTTGTCGTGGTAGCCGCCGGTCACGGAGGTGCCGCGGACCTGGAGCCGGCCGGCCTCGTCCTCCTTCAGGAGGGTGCCGTGCTCGTCGACGATCCGCATGGCGAACCCCGGGTAGGGCCGGCCGCAGCTGACGAAGGCGCCCTCGGTGGCGTCGGGTTCGCCGGGCAGGACGGCGTCGGTGACCACGGAGCAGGTCTCGGACATGCCCCAGCCGGGGTGCATCACGTGCTGCGGCAGGCCGAACGGCTTCAGCGCGTGCAGGAAGCGGCGGGCGGCCTGGGCGACGACGACCTCGCCGGCGTTCATCGCCAGCCGCATCGGTGACAGGTCCCAGGTGCGGCCGGTGAAGCGGTGGGACTGCTCGGCGAGGAGTCCGAAGGCGAAGTTGGGTGCCCAGGTGACGGTGACCCGGTGCCGGTCGGCGAGGTCCATCCAGCGCAGCGGGTCCTCGAGGATCCAGGAGGTGGGGGCGTGGATCTGGCGGCATCCCAGGTACACGTCCCGCAGGTGGAACATGACCACGCCGGTGACGTGGTCGAGCGGGATCCAGTTCAGGGAGACGTCGTCCGCGCCGAGGCCGTTCAGCTGCTCGGTGGCGGCGGAGCGGGTCAGCACGTTGTGGTGGGTGAGCCGTACCGCCTTGGGCAGGCCGGTGCTGCCGGACGTCATGAGCAGCAGCAGGAGGTCGTCCGGCGCGGCGGGGTGCCAGTCGTGGTCCTCGGGCGCCTCGCGCAGCGCGTCGGCCGTGGTGAGCCGCAGGCCGGGCCAGGCCTGCCGGGCGGCGAGGGCGCGCAGCCCGGCCTCGCGGCCGGCGGAGCACACGACCTGGGGCCGGCCGAGCATCCGCCAGATGCCCTCCAGCTTGGTCAGCGCCGCCGAGGGGGTGTCGTAGGAGACGGGGACGGTCAGCGGGACGGCGACGAAGCCGCCGAGGACGCAGCCCCACAGCACGGCGATGAAGTCCTCGGTGGCGTCGCACTGGAGGATGACCCGGTCGCCCGGGCGCAGGCCCGCCCGGCGCAGGCCGGCGAGGACGCGGGAGGCCTCGGGGATCAGGGAGGCGTAGGTGCGCCGGTGCTCGCCGCCGTCGGCGTGGACGTGGACGATGTCGCCCCGGTCCTGTGCGGCGGCGCGGCGCAGGGCCTCGGCCCAGCCCGGTACGGACGGCTCGGTCAGGGCGGGGCCCTCGCTGAGCGCGGGGACGGCGGAGGCGCGGCCGGCGGGGGCGGGGGCGGGTCGCGTGGTGCGGTCGGGCAGGCCGGTGTGGCGGCGGTCCAGTTCCGTAGGGGTGTCCTCCGCCGTCACCTCGGCGGTGGTGACGCCGGGGAGGGCGGTCAGGTGCTCCCGCCAGGTCCTGGCCGCGGTGCGGTCGACGGCGGGCAGGGCGCGCAGCGCCGCGGTGTCGACGGTGCCGTCCTGCGCGCGGGGCAGCACGTTGACCGCCGTGACGCGGACGGTGCCGTGGCCGGCGCGGTCCAGGGCCTCCTCGACGCGTTCGGCGGCGTCCGCCCGCCCCGGCACCACGTACAGGCGGGGTGGGGTGCCGTCGGTGCCGGGCAGGGCGCGGGCGTCGCGGACACCGGGCACGGCGAGGGCCGCGTGCTCCAGTTCCACGGGGTCGGTCGCGGCCGGGGCGGGGGTGCGGCCGGGGGGCGCGGGCAGTTCCGCGACGCGGACTTCGGGGTCGGCGCCCACCGTGCGCAGGGTCTCGTGCAGGGCGTGGGTGAACGCCTCGGCGGTGCCGGCGTCGTAGAGGTCGGTGGCGTACTCGACGTGCAGGGTCAGGCCGTCGGGGGTGCCCTCGGGGGTGTGGCGTTCCAGGACGTCCACGAAGAGGTCGAACTTGGCGGTTCCGGTGGCGGTGGGCCGCAACCCGGTTCGGAGGGAGTCCAGTTCGAGGACGGCGGGCGCGTTGTTCTGCAGGGCCAGCATCACCTGGAACAGGGGGTGCCGGCCGGGTGTGCGGGGCGGGTTGAGGTCGTCCACCAGCCGGTCGAGGGGCAGGTCCTGGTGGTCGAGGGCGGCCAGGTCGGCGGTGCGCAGCCGGGCGAGGAGGTCCCGGAAGGCGGGGTCGCCGGAGGTGTCGGCGCGCAGCACCAGGGTGTTGCTGATCAGGCCGATCAGGGGGTCCAGCGCGGGTTCGGTGCGGCCGGCGACGGGGGTGCCGAGGACGATGTCCTCGCCGGCGTCGCAGCGGGTGAGCAGGGCGCTGACGGCGGCGTGCAGCACCATGAACAGGCTGGCGCCCTCGCGGTCGGCGAGGCGCAGCAGGGCGCGGTGCAGGGTGGCGTCGACGGTGGCCTCGACGTGGGCGCCGCCGCCGCGCGGTGCGGTGGGACGCGGCCGGTCGCCGGGCAGGGTGCACTCCTCGGGCAGGCCGTCCAGGGCGGTGCGCCAGTGGGCGGTGAGCCGCTCCAGTCGGCCGGGGCCGTCCGGTGCGGGGGCCAGCAGGGCGCGCTGCCACAGCGCGTAGTCGGCGTACTGTGCCGGCAGCGGGGTCCACGCGGGTGCCCGGCCGGCCCGGCGGGCCGCGTAGGCGGTGCTCAGGTCGGTGGCGAAGGGGCCGAGGGACCAGCCGTCGGCCGCGCTGTGGTGCAGGACGAACAGCAGCACCCGCTCGCCGCCGGTGCCCAGCAGCCAGGCGGTGAGGGGGCTTTCGGCGGTGAGGTCGAAGCGGTGCCGCAGCGCGGCGGTGACGTGGGCGGCGGTCTCCGCGGCGGGGCAGTCGACGTGCCGCAGGACCGGGCGCAGCTCCCCCGGCGGCAGGACGTGCTGGTGGGGGACGCCGTCGTGTTCGGCGATCACGGTCCGCAGGATCTCGTGGCGGTCGGCCAGGTCGCCGAGGGCCGACCGGAGCGCCTCGGTGTCGAGGCCGGCGCCGGCCGGGACGAGGAGCGGGATGTTGTAGGTGGCCGCTCCCTCGTCGAGCCGGTTCAGGAACCACATGCGTTCCTGGGCGAAGGACAGGGGCACCCGCCGCGGGCGCGTGGCGCCGCCGAGGGCCGGCCGGGGCGGGGTGTCGTCCGCCCGTACGTCGAGCCGCTCGGCGAGGGCGGCCGGGGTCGGCGTCTCGAACAGGGCGGTGAGGGGGATCTCGGCGCTGGTCTCTTGCCGCAGGCGGGCGAGCAGGCGGGTGGCGAGGAGGGAGTCGCCGCCCAGGTCGAAGAAGCCGGCGTCGGTGCCCACCGTGTCCCGCGGCAGTTTCAGGACGTCCTCGAACAGGGCGCACACCAGGGCCTGTCGCGGTGTCGCGGGGCGGGTGCCGGACGCGGCGGCGGTGAAGTCGGGGTCGGGCAGGGCCCGGACGTCGAGCTTGCCGTTCGCGGTCAGCGGCAGTGTGTCCACCGGGACGCAGGCGGCCGGGACCATGTGCCCGGGCAGGTGGGCGGCGGCGTGGGCGCGCAGTGCGGCGGGGTCCACGGGTTCGTCGCCCGCGGGGACGGTGTAGGCGACGAGGTGCAGGGCGCCGCTGTCGGCGCGGCGGGGCACGACGGCGGCGCGGGCGACGCCCGGATGGGCGGCCAGGACGGCCTCGATCTCGCCGGGTTCGACGCGGAAGCCGCGCAGCTGCACCTGGGCGTCGGCGCGGCCGACGTAGTCGAGCGTGCCGTCGGGGCGGCGCCGGGCCAGGTCGCCCGAGCGGTACATGCGGGTGCCGGGCGGGCCGTGGGGGTCGTCGAGGAAGCGTTCGGCGGTCAGCTCGGGCCGGTTCAGGTATCCGGCGGCGACGCCGGCGCCGGAGACGTACATCTCGCCGGTCGCGCCGGGCGGCACCGGGCGGCCCGCGGCGTCCAGCAGGTGGACGCGGAGGTCGGCGAGCGGGGTGCCGATGACGCTGCCGCGGCGCGGGTCGTCCAGGTCGGCGCGGGTGAGGCGGTGGTGGGTGACGTGCACGGTGGTCTCGGTGATGCCGTACATGTTCACCAGCGCCGGGCGGTCCAGGCCGTGCCGGTCGGCCCAGGGGCGCAGCCGCGCGGGGCGCAGGGCCTCGCCGCCGAGGACGACGTAGCGCAGCGCCCCGGTGTCCCCGGCCCGTTCCAGGTCGGCGTCGATCAGCTGCTCGAAGGCGGACGGCGTCTGGTTGAGGACGGTCACGCCCTCGCGGTGCAGCAGCTCCAGGAACTCGCGCGGCGAGCGGCTGACGGCGTACGGCACGACGACGATCCGGCCGCCGTGCAGCAGGGCGCCCCAGATCTCCCAGACGGAGAAGTCGAAGGCGTAGGAGTGGAACAGCGTCCACACGTCGTCGGCGCGGAAGTCGAAGTGCGCGGACGCGGCGGCGAAGAGCCGTACGACGTTCGTGTGCGGGACGGGCACGCCCTTGGGGCGGCCGGTGGAGCCGGAGGTGTGGATGACGTACGCGGTGTCGGACGGGCTCACCGGCCCGTTCCGGTCGGTGTCGCCCAGGTCGGCGGCGGGGCGGCGGGCGAGGTCCTCGGCGACCTCCGGGTCGTCCAGCAGGACGGCGGGGAGGGTGTCCGGGGCGAGGTGGGCGTGGGCGCACTCGGTGACGAGGACGACGGGGGCCGCGTCCTCGACGACCAGCCGCAGCCGCTCGGCCGGGTGGCCGGGGTCCAGGGGCAGGTAGGCGGCTCCGGTCTTGAGGACGGCCAGCAGGGCGGGCAGCAGCCGCACGCCGCGCTCCAGGGCCAGCGCCACCGTCCGGCCGGGGCCGGCGCCGTGTTCGGTCAGCAGCCGGGCCAGGCGGTTGGCCTCGGCGTTGAGTTCGGCGTACGTGAGCCGTTCGTCCCCGCAGGTGACGGCGGTCCGTTCGGGCCCGGCGGCCGCCCGCTCCTCGAACAGCTCCGTGAGGGTCCGCTCGGCCGGACAGGTGTGGACAGGGGTGTCGCGGGGGTGTTCGCCCGGCAGCAGGAGGTCCAGGTCGCCCAGCGGCGTCGTCGGCTCCGCCTCGGCCAGTCGGCGCAGCAGCGTGCGGAACCGGTCGCGGTGCAGGGCGAGTTCGTCCTCCTCGTACAGGGCGGGGTTGGCGTCGAGGGCCAGCCACAGTCCGCCGGGGCGGGTGCCGGGGCGCACCGAGATCTGGAGGTCGTCGACGGCTCCGCCGGACAGGTGGTGCCAGGTGGTGGGGTGTCCGCCGAAGACCGGGGACTCGTCGAACGGGACGATGTTGAGGACCGGCCCGTACAGCCGGCGTCCGGTGCCCAGCAGGCCCAGGTCGCGGCGGAGGAACTCGCCCCGGTAGCGCTGGTGGCGGCGCAGGGCCTCCAGTTCGCCGGCGACGGTCCGGGCCAGTTCCGCGACGGGCGTGTCGGGTGCGGCGGCCACGCGCAGCGGGAGGACGTCGGAGGCGGTGCCGGGGGTGCGCAGGGCGGCGCCGCCGAGCCGGCTCATCGTGGCCAGGCCCAGCACCAGGTCCCCGGCGCCGGTCATGCGGTGCAGGTAGACGGCGGTGGCGGCGGTCAGCAGGTCGGTGCGGCGGACGCCGAGGCGGGCCGCGGCGGTGTCGAGGGCACCGGTCTCGGCGGGCGTCAGTTCGACGGTGCGGCGCAGGAAGGGCGCGGTGGGGGCGGCCGTGCGGGAGGTGAGGCGGGCGGGTTCCGGCAGGCCGGCCAGGCGGCGCGCCCAGTGGTCGCGGTCACGGGCGTACCGCTCGGAGGCGCGGTAGGCCGCCTCCTCCGCCTGGAGCCGGCTCACCGGCGCGAAGCCGCAGGGGTCCGGCTCGCGCCCCTCGGCCAGGGCGTTGTACGTCTCGGCCAGGCGCCGCCCGAGGAGCTTGTAGCTGTAGCCGTCGAGCAGGAGGTGATGGGCCCTCAGCAGCCAGAGGAACCGGTCGGGGGCCAGGGTCAGCAGGGTGTGGGCGAACAGCGGGCCCTTGTCCAGGTCCACGGGGACCGCGAGATCGGCGCGGACGTGGGCCCACGCGGCGGCTTCCGGATCGTCGGCGCCGCTGACGTCGGCCCGGTGCAGGGGCCAGTCGTCCGCGTCCGGGGCGAGGTGGCAGCGCGGTCCGTCACCGGTGTCGGCGAAACGCAGGGCGAAGGTGTCGGCCTCGCCGACGGTGCGCCGCAGCGCGGTCTCGAACAGGGCGGTGTCGAGGGGGCCGTGGATCTCCACCGCCTCCGCCGTGTTGTACGCGGCACCGTCCGGTGCGAGCCGCCCGGCGTACCAGAGGCCCTCCTGGGCTCCGGACAGCGGTCGACGTTCGTCCTCCTGGAGTGACATAGCACAACCCTCACGTGGCAAGCCGTAATGTCCCGGACGGCGAAGGCCCGGCCGGATCGGACGGGTGCGGCCACCGCTCCGCGCCGCCCTCGCGTGGGGGTACGCGCCGGGCCGGCCCACGGGGCGGAAAGGAGGCCGCACGCCGGGGCGGGGAAGCACGCCGCCCGTCCCGGTTTCACGGCACAGCACGGTGGTGCACCGGAACCGGCCGGGTCAAGGAATCCGGACTCCCGGGACGCCGATTCAGGGGTTTCCCTGGAGAACGCGCGGCCGGGGAGTGCGTGCCCGGGTTCAACTTTTAGGGAAAACACGCGACTTCGCGCCGCTGTGGGCGCTCCGCTGGATTCGGCAGTGTTCCGCCGTGCACTCTCGAAAAGCCCCTGCCGCCCCGCGGAAAGCCGCGGCGACAAACCGATTGCGGGCCGTGGACCCGAAATGGACGACGGAAAGAAGGCTGACGGCATGCACCGTGCGCTGTGTCCGGTCGAGACGCTCTACGTGGGCCAGAGGAGCAGGGCCTTCCTGTCCTGCGCCTTGCGCGGAACCGTGGACGTCGCGGCGCTGTCGGCCGCGTTCGACGCCCTGACGGAGGCGAACCCGCCGCTGCGGTCCCGCATCGAGCAGGACGGGGCGGGTCACGTGCTGCGCGTCCTCGGTGAGGACGAGCGGCCGCGGCTGGTCACCCGGACCGGCGACGCGGAGGAGGCCTACGCGGCCGAGCTGAACAGGCCCCTCCCGGTCGGGGGCCCGCTGAGCCGTGCCGTCCTGGTCAGCGCGCCGGACGGCGAGAGCCACCTGTTCCTGCTGGTGGTGGACCACACCGTCACCGACGGCCACAGCAGCATCGCGCTGCACAACGCGCTGTGGGACCGCTACCGGGCGCTGGTCGACGGGGAGCCCGCCGCCGGGACCGCCGGTCCGGGCCTCCCGGGCTGGCCCGAGCCCGTCAGCCGGCTGCTGCCCGAGGCCGACGAGGCCGACACGGCGAAGTACCTCGACGGCCGTCTCGAACAGATCCGGCGGCACCCGGTCGAGCTGGTGCCGTACGACGCCGTCACCGGCGAAGGCGCCGGCGCGGACGGGCACATCGAGGTCCGCAGGCTGACCCTGGACGCGGACCTCACCTCGCGGCTGCGCCGGACGGCGCGCGGCTCGGGCGTCTCCGTGCACGCCCTGGTCGCCGCGGTGCTGCTGGCCACGGCCCGGCGGCGCCTGGACGGCGGCGGATCCCGCACTCTCGGCTGCCTCTCCCCCGTCGACCTGCGCTCCCGGCTGTCCCCGCCGCTGCCCGCCTCCGTCCCGGTGCCCGCGGTCACCACCCACCTGCAGACCCTGGAGGTGTCCGAGGCGTCCGAGCCGCTGGAGCTGGCCCGTGCCGTGCACGCCCGCCTGGGCGACTTCCTCTCCCGCGGCGACCACTTCCACGAGATGCGCATCACGCCGGAGATCCCGCGCAATCCCGCTCTGCAGCTGGCCACGGTGATCGCCACCAACATGGGCGTCGTCCCCGGCCCGCGGCTGCCGAGCGGGCTGCGGGCGGTCGACGTGCGTCTGGTGCCGGCCCGCGAGCACTACTTCCCGCAGGCGGGGCGCAGCCCCGTCATGGCGTGCGTCGTCTCCTTCGAAGGCCGGCTCTCCATCGAGTTCCCGCACTCCACCGCCTGTTACAGCCCGTCCTTCATGCGGGCGTTCCGCGACGACGTGCGTGCCGGGCTCCTCGGCTTCACGGCCGCGGCGGAGCCCGGGGACGCCCTCGCCGTCACCGGCTGACCACGGCCCCCGCGCCACTTCCGCCCCTGCCCGCCCGGCTGCCGTAAGGAAGTACTGCCAACATGACCACCGTCAGCGAACTCCCCTCCCCTCTGACGCTGCTCCCCCGAGCCCAGGCGGGCGACGAGCACGCGATGAACCGCCTGCTGACCGGCATCACGCCCTACGTCGCGCGCATCTGCAGGTCCATCACCCACGACGACGGTGCCGACGCCACGCAGGAGGCACTGCTCGCCGTCTACCGCGGCCTGGGTTCCCTGCGCGAACCGGCGGCGTTCTACGGCTGGGTGCGCTCGGTGACGGTCCGTGAGGCCGTCCGCACCGCCAAGCGCTACGGCGAGGAACGCCACTGTGTCGAGGTGGAGTCGCGGCAGGAGGCGAACCCCCTGGACGCGGTGCACATCAGCGACGTGCTGGAGCGTCTGTCCAGGGCGCACCGGCAGGTCCTCACCCTGCGCGCCTACGGGCTCAACGAGGAGGAGATGGCCGAGGTGCTCGCCCTGCCCGTGGGCACCGTCCGCTCCCGTCTGTTCCGGGCCCGCCGCCGGTTCCAGGAGGCGTGGCAGCCCTCGGCTGCGTGACGCCGGCACCGGTTCCCGGGACCGGACCCGCGCGAGGGCGGTTGTGGCGGTGCGTCACCGCCACAACCGCCGCGCGGGCCCGAGGAGCTCTCTCCCGCGCTACCGCACGCGTTCCGGGAGGACGCGCGGGGGCCACTGCCCCGCGGCGAACATGCCGAGCGCGTGCGCCCGCGCCACCAGGGCGGGGCGGTTGGACACGTCGAAGCGCCGCAGCATCTGCCCGACGCGGTACTCGATTCCCTGACGGCTCAGATAGAGACGGGAGGCCAGCTGCACCGTGGACTCGCCACCCGCCACACCTTCCAGGACCTGCGCGTCGAGGGCGTCGAGCACGGGTCCGGCGGAAACCGCGTCTTCGGACCGGCGCAGAAAGACGATGAAGCCGGCCGTGCCCCCCGAGGGTTTCCTGACGGCGACTCCGGTGATTTCCGCCTGGAAATCCCGGCCGGTGCCGTCCCTGCCCGTCACCCTTTCCCGGAATCGCCGGACGCTCCCCGAGGAAAGCGCGGTGAACTTTTCTCTCAGCCGTGCGGGAACGGGTGAGCGGAGAAGATCGAGCAGGCCGTACCCGCATATGTCGTCGGCGCTGAGTCCGAAGAGGCGGGCGAATCCGGGGTCCGCGGCCGTGACGACCAGGTCCCCGGGGGACACGTGGGCTCTGCAGGTGTCCGCCGGGGCCGCACCTCCCGGCGCGCCGTTTCCGGTCGGGGCACGGCGGGCGGGGGCGGCCGCGGCGGCGGCTTTCTTGTTCTTACGGGGTGAGGCGTCGGGGAAACTCGTGGTCGCCACGGACGTACCGTCCTTCTTCCTGCGCGTGGGGCCGGGAAGGGTGAGCGGACGCGGAGCGGACCGGTGCGCCGTGCCTGGGTGTCGACGGGCGTCCGGTGACGGCACGTGCCACCTCGTCGGTGGCCGGTGCCGGTGTCCGCGTCGTCCCGGGGCGGCCGGCGGTGGGGCGCCGGACTCCCGGGTCTGTCAGGGTGAGCAGAGGAAGCGGTGCCGGGGCGGCCGGTGCCCGACTACCGTGGATAACGTTGTCAGAGCCGTTCGATCTCGGTGCCCGGTCCCGGCGGGGAACCATCGGGCGGACCGGCGGGCCGCATGTCCGGCCTTCGCGAGGGATCCGGTCGGGAGCCGCGCAGCACAGAAACCTCCACATGACGAAGAAGGGATCGCATCGAGGGGGCACTCTCGAGATTAAGGGTCGGCAACCTGTGTGGCAAGGGTTTGCCAGACGACCTCGGCAGCCTGGCAACTCTCTTGCGATCGGGCCTCTTTCGGGCAGCGCGGAGCCCGATCCAAACTCTTCCCGCAAAGTCGTACGCCGCCTCGGCAATGACCGGTTGACCTGCACTTAACGGCTTGTAGCCCCTTGCCGGGCTCCCTAGAGTGTTGACAACCCACGCGCCCGACCGGGCAGGCGGGGACCACGACACCTGTTGAACGCGCCACGGAACAAGAGGGGGAGATGCTCGAACAGCCGCATTTCGGCCGTCGGCTGAGGAGGCTTCGGCTGGCGCGGGGCCTGAGCCAGGCCGGCCTCGTCGGCGAAGGCATGTCGACGGGATACCTGTCACGTCTGGAGTCCGGTGACCGGCGTCCCACCGAGCGCGCCGTGTCCTACCTCGCCCACCGGCTCGGCGTCGACACGTCCGCCCTGGCCGGCCCTCCGGACGGCAGGTCCCTGACCGGGATACTGGCCGCCGTGGCCTCGGCTCCGCCCGGAGCGGACGACACGGCCGCTCTCAGCCGGGCGGTCGAGGAGGACGCGGGCGAGGATCCCGCCGCCCGCTGGCAGGCCCTGTGGCTGCTGAGCCGCGCCGCCGGCCGTGACGGCGACCACGAGCTGGAGCGCACGCGGCTGCTGGAACTCATCGAGCTGAGCGATCTGCTGGAGGCACCGGAACTCCGGGCCCGGTCGCGCGTCCGGTACGCCCGCTGCGCACGCGCCCTGGGCGACATGCGCACGGCCGAACCGGCGGCCGTGGAGGCGCTGTCCGTCGCCCGCGCCGCGGAACTGGGCGTGTCCGACACGCTGGCCGCCCTGATGGTGCTGATCGGCATCGAGACGGAACTCGGCAGGCTGGAGACGGCCGGCCGGCACGTCGCCGAACTGGAGCGGGACCTGCTGCCCGTGGCCACCTCCGCCCAGGCGGCCGAAGCGTTGTGGACGGCCGCCGTGGTCAGCAACCGTCAGGGGGACGACGCGACCGCCCGGGCCAGGCTGGACACCGCCCTGGGCCTGCTGAAGGGCAAGGACGACCTGGCCCTGTGGACCCGGCTGCGGGCCGCCGCCACCGCCGCCGCGCTGCAGATGTCACCGCCCGGCGTGACCGCCGCCGAGCGCTGGCTGGACGAGGCCGCCTCCGTCCTCCACCTGATCGGCACCCCTGTACAGCTCCAGGAGCTGCGGGCGCTCCAGGCCCATCTCGCCTTCCATCAGGGCCGGCTGGACGACGCCCGGGCCCTCAGCCGGGCCCTGCTAGCCGAGGAGGACCTGCGTCTCTCCTACCGTGACCGGGTACGGCTGTCGGTCCTCGACGGCCGGCTGATGATCCTGGCGGGCCGTGCCGACGAGGGCGTCGCCGTACTGCAACGGCTCGGGCGGCAGGCGACGGAGGCCGGGAACCTCGACCTGGCGGCCCACATCTGGCAGGCCCTGGCCACCACCCTGGCCGACGTCCGCTCCCCCGAGGAGCGGACGCGGACACCGGAGCGGGGCGGCTCCGGCTCCTGAACGGACCGCGCACGCCCGGCACCCCGTGCGCGGGCCGTGTTCGCGGGGTGCGGTCGTGCGACCCGCGGCATCCGCCCGGGTGACACCCGTCGGTGCCTACTCTCCGGACGCTGCCGCCAGCCAGGTCCGCCAGACATGACGCGTGTTGGGCACCTCAGGACGGTCCAGGATCCAGAGAACGTATCCGGCATGGCGCTGCGCCCACGGGTTGTCCGAACGGGCGGCTTTCTCGAGCCTGCCGCGCAGGTCCTCACCGTCCACGGCGCGGGCCACGCGCACGTACTCGCGGTCCTTGCAGCGATAGGGGCGCTGAACGACGGTCTCGACCAGTTCCACAAGCTTGCTTCTGACCGCCTCATCGTGGTGAGCGGCAGCCATGTATCGGATGAGGTCCTCCTTCGCACCCCACGACTTGGCGTACCGTGTCCACTCCTGCGGGTATCTCGCCTCCCACTCCAGGAAGCACAGCACGTAGGGAAGCCCCGGCCATGTGCTGATGTCGGGACCGGCCGGCCGGTCCCACAACGCGCCTGGCAGCGAATATTTCAGGGCCTTCTCGTAGTTTCTGTGCGCCGCCCGCCGTCCCGGCACATACCGGCGACGCCACGTCCAGTTGTACCGTTTCAGAGCGTCCTGGACGTTCCTGTCGACGTCAGTCAGACGGACGAGCGCCGCAGCACGTTCAGCCGGATCGCTCGCTGTCAGCCCGAACGCCCAACCCAGCCGCTCGTGCCACACATCGGCGCCGTCCACGCTCACGCCCGTATCCGCGTTCCTCTTCACCCGGCAGATCATGCTCTACTCAAGCCACCATCGCCTTCGTTTATCCCTGTCCCGCACAGCACCGTCCGACGTCGGCGGACACGGGGACGAGCCCCCTGTCTTCATGACAGATCCGGGAGACCGGCGGCGCCGCATCGTAGGCGGCGAGGGCCTCGGCGTGGCACGGACAGACCTCGGCGGCGGCCCCGTCGGACCTCTCGGCTTGTACGACGGACCCGGACGGGTGGGCAGAAGGGCCGAAACTCGGTCAACCCGGCCCGGACGGCGGGATACTCATGCCGACTCGATGTCGGGACGACCAGGGAGTGGGCCGGTGAAATCTGCCGTAGGTGCGGGCCGTCGGAGTGAGCGGCATGTGGTGGTCGTGGGCGGGAGCCTCGCGGGGCTGCTCGCGGCACATGTGCTGGCCGGGCATGCCGACCGGGTGACCGTCGTCGAGCGGGACCGGTTCCCGGACGGTGCCGAGCCGCGGTCCGGGGTGCCGCAGGGGCGCCACCCCCATGTACTGCTGCAGGGTGGGCAGGTGGCCGTGGAAGCGCTGCTGCCGGGCTTCCTCGCGGAGTTGCGGGAGGCGGGCGCGCCGCGGGTGGGCATGCCGTCGGACCTGGTGCTCTGGCAGGCCGGGCGCTGGTTCCGCCGGGTGGCCGCCTCCACGCACATCTACACCGGGTCCCGCGCGCAACTGGAAGGGCTGGTACGGCGGCGGGTTCTCGCCAACCCGCTGATCGGCACCCTGGATGGCACCGATGCCGTGGGGCTCCTCGGTGACGCCTCACGGGTGCGGGGCGTGCTGCTACGGGAGCGGTCCGGGGACACGCGCGCGGAACCCCGGGCGCTGGAGGCCGACCTGGTCGTCGATGCCTCCGGCGCCGGCACGAAGGCCCCGCAGTGGCTCGCCGCGATCGGCGCCGCGGCCCCGCACGAGGAGACTCTCGACACGGGGATCGCCTACGCCTCCCGTGTCTACCGCGGCCCGAAGGGTGTTCTCGACGGTGCGACCGTCGGGTACTACGTCTATCCCGGCCCTTCCCAGCCGCACGGCGGCGGTGCGCTGCCCCTGGAGAACGGCACCCACCTGGTGATCGTCTCCGGTCTGCGCGGCGACGAACCACCTACGGACGAAGAGGAGTTCGTGACATACACCAAGCGGCTGGGCCATCCGCTCCTGGACCGCTGGATGGACGAGGCCGAACCGCTCTCCCCGCCATTCGGCTACCGGCGCACCGCCAACGTCCGCCGCCGCTACGACCTGACCGGTCCGCCGGCGGGATTCCTCGCCACCGGTGACGCGCTGTGCACCTTCAACCCGATCTACGGACAGGGCATGGCCGTCGCCGCGATGAGCGCGGTCGCCCTGCGTGACGCGCTCGCCGATCCGCGCCGTACGCCTACGACCCGGCGCGTGCAGCGGGCGTTGCTCGCGGCGTCCCGGCAGGCGTGGGACATCTCCGCCGGGGCGGACCGCAAGATGCCGGGTGCCCTGGGCAACGCCCTCGACGGCGGCCCCGCGGACCGGGTCGCGGACTGGTACCTGCGCCGGGTCCAGGAGAGGGCACCCGGCGACCCGGTCGTGGGCGACGCCTTCCGTTCCGTACTGATGCTCGCCCGGCCCGTCTCCGCGCTGTTCGCTCCGCCGGTGGCCCGCGCCGTCCTCTTCGCCCGGCCGGCACCGACGCCGGCGGAGCCTCCCGCGGCACCGGAGGGTCCCGGGGTCCGAGCTGGCTGATTCCAGGTCGGCGAATGGTTCCGTACTCCCCCGGGACAGTGGGCGACCGGTCCTCGGCACCGAGGCCCCGCTCGATGTGATCGCCCGGCAGGCGGGCGGGCGTGGACGACGTCCTCTGTCCCCCGTCACTTCCCGGCCCGTGCCGCACTCCTCGACGAGGCCTTCCGGGACACGCCGACACGCTCGCCGAGACCACGGCGGCGGATCAACCGGCGCACACCGCCGGGAACCCAGGGGCCGGACTGTTCCCGCGGCTCACCACGGTCGCCCCGGCTGCCCCGGCGGGCCGGCCCTTCACCAGGGACCTCTCCGCCTCGGCCGCCATGTGACGCGCCGCGGCCGCGGCGGCCCGTGTGCAGGTCTGCTGCTTCACCATACGGTCGAGGGCGTCCGCGAGCCGTTCGGCGGTGAGGGACCGGAAGGGAATCGGGCCGGCCGCGGCGCGCAGTGCGGCGGCCGATGTGCCGGCACCGGCGTGGCGGACCACCGCGGCCGGCCGCGGGAACAGCAGGGCGAGGCCGGCCCTCACGAGTCCGGGGACGGTGGTGCGCCCGGGGCGGTGGGCTCGGTCCCGATCAGGCGGCACGGGTACACACGTGGACCGACTCACTGCCGCTCCGCTCCGTGTGGACGATGCGCAGGACGTCGTTCTTGTAGGTGACCTTCAGTCGCTGGCCGTCGCCGGTGCCGTCGTGGCCCGGCGGCTGCCAGGGGAGCAGGAGGAACGCGCCTTCCCCGACCTCCTCGGGAACGGTGAGGGCCTCCCCGCCGGTCAGCCGGTCCATGTCCTGGGGGGCGTCGTACACGTCGATGCGCAGGTGGCCGCCGCGCAGCAGCCAGCCACCGGACCAGGTGACCGGGGCGCCCTCGCCGGCCCAGACGATGGTGAAACCGCCGTTGCCGCCGCCGTCCGCCCTCACGGTCGCCGTGCCCTTGACCGTCTCGTTCCCGGGGGTCGTGGACTCCACGGTCCAGTCGCCCTTGACGAAGGCGTCGAAGGCCCGGCCCATCACGCCGGCCGTGGTCGCCGAAGGAGCCGTGGGCGAGGCCTTCCCGGACGGTTCGGAGGGGCCCGGGGCCGGGGGGACCGGCGTCGCGGTCGGGCCGGTGGGCCCGGTCTTCGTACTGCCCGAGGGCGCCGGCTTCCCGCTCTCACCGGTGCAGGCCGCGACCAGGGCGGAGGCCGCCCCGATCGCCAGGTAGCGCAGTGTGTTGCGGCGCCCGATGAGCCGTGCCGCCGTTCGTATGTCCTGTACCGCCATCACATCGCCCCCGTGTCGGAACAGCCGGACTGCCGAAGCCGATCATATGCGCCATCGGACGAGTCATGATCAATATGCTGCGCAGAGGGGCGGGGAAGCCGACGGCGTCCGCCCTGTCCCCGGCGTGCGGCATCACTTCGAGGATCACCCGCGCCCGTGTCGTGAGGCGATCCGTTGAATACCGTCCCGTGTCAAGGGGGTTGACCACAGTTCGATTCGGGTCCTGGACGTAGTGATCTCGAGGTGGGGGCCTGGCAAGGTCATCGGTGAGCACGTGATCCGGCCGTTCCGGCCGGCCATGACAAGGGGGAACACACATGCATCGCAAACGCTTCGCCGTCGCAGCCCTGCTCGCCGCCGTACTCACCGGGACCCTCGCCCCGGCAGTGTCGGCCCACGAGTCCGACCCGGTGCAGCGGCAGTTGGATCTGCTCATCGAGGAGGACGGGGTGCCGGGCGCCCTCGCGTACGACGGCAGGAGGACGCGTACCGCCGGCGTCGCGGACCTGGAATCGGGCCGTGCGATGGTCGGTTCGCAGGGCCGGTTCCGGCTGGCCAGCAACACCAAGGCGTTCACCGCGACAGCCGTGATGCGTCTGGTGGTGGACGGGCGGATACGGCTCGACGACCGCGCGGGCACCTACGTACCCCAGCTCGCCGGACGCACCGTCACCGTACGGCAGTTGCTCAAGCAGACCAGCGGCCTGCCGGAGTACTCCAAGCTGGTCGACTGGAGCCGGCCCGGCACGTCCGAGGACTATCTGGCCCTCGCGCTCAAGGAGGAACCCCTCTTCGAACCCGGCACCGACTGGAACTATTCCAACACCAACTACCTGGTGCTGAGCATGGTGATCGACAGAGTGTCGGGGACCGACTTCCGCACGTACGTCGAACGCACGATTCTGCGCCCGCTGCGCCTGGACGACACCTACTGGCCCGCACCCGGTGAGCTCACCCTGCGCGGACCGCACGCCCGCAACTACGGTGTCCATCCGGCCTACCCGCAGGCGGGCCGGGTGGATGTGACCGAGCTGCCGGGCTACGAGTTCGGTGCGTCCGGCGGGCTCGTCTCCACGCCCGAGGACCTCAACGCGTTCTGGGACGGCCTGTTCGGCGGGCGGCTGCTGCCCGGCTGGGCGGTGCGCCTGATGACCCGGGACACCACCGACGTCAGCAACCGCGACGTCTATCCGGCGGGCAGCCGTTACGGCTACGGCGTGTCCTCGATCCCGCTCAGCTGCGGCGGTTCCTACTGGGGCCACGGCGGCGATCTGCCGGGCAACTCGGTGGGCGGCGGGAGGGCCACGGGCGGTCGCGGCACCGTGACCGTCTACACCACGACCTGGGCGGCTGAGGGGGACAGCCTGCGCCATCTCCAGCAAGCGGTGGACGCGGCCTTGTGCGCCAGGGGCCGGTAGGGCCCTGCGGTTGCCCCAGCCGGCCGGCCGGGCCCCTCCCCCGCGGCAGGGCTGCGTCGTCCTGGCCGGCTGAGGAAGCGGCGTCCGTTCAGCCGGGGTCCCGCACGGCCCCGCCCGCCCGCCTGGTTCGCCGCACGGCGGTGAGTGCGGCAAGCACCGTGCCGACGGCCACGATCGTCAGTCCGCGCAGCCACACGTGGGCCTCGATCCGTGTGGCGAGCACGACACAGGACGCGATGCCCAGTACCGGCAGTACGGTCGGGGTGTGGAAGTGGTCGGCTTCGCCCGGGTCCCGGCGCAGTACCAGTACCGCCGTGTTGACCAGGAGGAAGACGACCAGCAGCAGCAGAACCAGGGTGGATGCCAGGGTGGCGACGCTGCCGGTGAGCGCGAGGAGCATCGCCGGCAGCGTGGTGACCGCGATCGCGGCCCATGGTGTACGGCGGCCCGGCAGCACCTTGGTCAGCGCGGCGGGCAGCAGCCCGTCCTTCGCCATGCCGTAGGCCAGGCGGGAGGACATGATGCCGGTGAGCAGCGCGCCGTTGGCCACGGCGACGAGCGCGATGGCGCTGAACAGGCGGGGCGGCACGCCGCCCGCCTCCTCGACGACCTCCAGCAGCGGCCCGCTCGACCCGGCCAGCCGGGCGGTCGGCACCGCGGCGGACGCGGCCATGCCCACCAGCACGTACACGGCCCCGGCGGTGGCGAGGGCGCCGAACAGGGCACGCGGGTAGGAGCGCCGCGGGTCACGGGTCTCCTCGGCGACGTTCACCGAGGTCTCGAATCCGACGAAGGAGTAGTACGCCAGTACCGAGCCGCTCAGCACGGCCGCCGCCGCCCCCTTCTGCGGAGTGCCCAGCTGCGTGAGCCGCCCCATGTCGCCGTCGCCGCGCAGCAGCAGCCACGCTCCGAGGACGACGATGACGGCCAGTCCGCCCACCTCGACGACGGTGGCGACGACGTTGGCACGGGTCGACTCCTTGATGCCCCGCGCGTTGACCAGGGCGAGCAGGGCCAGGAACAGCACGGCCACGAGCCCCACGGGCAGTGTCACGAAGGCCGACAGGTAGTCGCCGCCGAAGCCGCGGGCGAGCGCGGCCACGGAGACGATGCCGGCGGCCAGCATGCAGAAGCCCGCGACGAATCCGGCGAACGGTCCGAAGGCACGCGTCGCGTAGTGGGAGGCTCCGCCCGCCCGCGGGTACTTCGTCGCCAGCTCGGCGTAGGAGGCGGCGGTCAGCAGCGCCAGCAGCAGCGCGACGACCAGCGGTACCCACACCGCTCCCCCGGCATCGGCCGCGACCTGACCGACCAGGACATACACGCCGGCGCCGAGCACGTCGCCCAGGATGAAGAAGTACAGCAGCGGAGTCGTCAGCGCGCGCTTGAGCGTCGTTGTCTCCTGTGTCCCTCCCCGCTTCCCCGTCTCCGCCGACGCCCTGTTCCCGGCTCTTCTCGTCATACCGGCCCGTGTCCCCCGTACCGCGGAATGCACGCGCGGGACCGCGCGTCGTTCGAAGACCGGGCTACCGCTCCGGAGCCCCGGGGTGCCGGCGGCGCACGGCGAGGGCCGCGATGTCGTCGTCGAGCCTTCCGCCCGCGTAGCGCAGCAGGTCCGTGTGCAGCCGGTCCAGCAGCTCGCGGGGCGGCGTCCGGTTGTGCTGCCGCGCCCAGTCCGCCAGCGGGAAGAACGCGCCGGTCCGGTCGCGGGTCTCCGTCACGCCGTCGGTGTAGAACAGCACCTGGTCGCCCGGGGCGAAGGCGGTGGTGTCCACGTGGTAGTGGTCTCCCAGGAGCGCCGAGAGGTTCAGGGGCGTCGAGGCGAGGGCGGGCTCGAGGACGTGGATCTTCCCGGCGCGCACGAACACCGGTGGCGGGTGCCCGCAGTTGAGGATTCTGACGTGCCCGCCGCCGTGCGGGATCTCGGCCATCAGGGCGGTGGCGAAGTGCTCCGCCTGATCATCGGCGGGGACCGCTGCGCCGTAGCGGGAAACGGTGATCTGGAGCCGGCTGACGATGGCCTTGAGGTCGGGCTGGTCGTACGCGTTCTCCCGGAAGCAGTTGGTCACCGCGGAGGCGACCCCCACCGCCGACAGGCCCTTGCCGCGCACGTCGCCGATGAGCAGCCGGACTCCGTGCGGCGTGTCGACGACCTCGTAGAAATCGCCTCCGATCCGGGCCTGCTCCTGGGCCGCCAGATACAGCGACTCGATCTCGACGTCCTGGACTCGGTGCGGCAGCGGTCGCAGCAGCACCTTCTGAGCCGCGTCGGCGACGAGCCGGACCTGGAAGAGCGTCTCCTCCCGCTGGAGTCGCAGATGGCTCGCGTAGGCGGCCGCCAGGGTGACGGCGGCGATCGCGGCAGCCGTGTACGGCGTCCCCAGATCGGAGTAGAGGAAGCTGAGGCTGATCATGACCAGCAGGCAGAACGTCCCCAGCAGGACTGTCGGGAGCACGGGCCACAGTGCCGCAGCGAGGGCGGGTGCAGCGGGCAGCAGACGGCTGAAGGCGATCTCTCTCGGCGTGGAGAGCGCCAGGCCGGCGATGAGGACGGTGACGATCACCGGCGACAGCAGCAGCACGGCATACCGCCGGCCATCGTTCGGACGATGACGACGCCGGAGTCTTCCTGAGCCGATCACAAAAGTGATCCTATCGGGACGATACGGGCATCGTTCCACGACAACGCAGGTATTCGTGTCCGGTCATCCGCTACTCGTACGGCTCTCCGGCGCGGCCGGACGGGAGCCCGCGGGGCTTCCTCGCCCGTCGTGGGGCCACGAGGGCGGGTTCCGTCAGGAAACCGGTGCCGCGGTCCGGCAGCCGGGGCACCGGCCCCAGAACGTGACGGCGGCCTCCTGGGTGTCGTATTCCTCCGGAAGCCGCGGCTCCATGCAGGGTGCCGCGCCCACCACGCACTCCACGTCACGGATGGAACCACAGCCCCGGCACACGAAGTGGTGATGGTTGTCGTGGCGCTCGGTCTCGTAGCGGGTGGGGTGTCCCGCGATCTGGGTGGTCCGGACCAGGCCGGCGTCCGTGAGGGCGCGCAGCACGTTGTAGGTGGCCTGCAGGGACAGGCTGCCGGTGATCCGCTGAGCGCGCTCACGCAGGGTGTCGGCGTCGAGGTGACCACCCGAGTCGGAGATCGCCGTCAGCACGGCCATGCGCGGAGCGGTCACTCGCATGCCCGCCGCACGCAGCCGTTCAGCGGCCAGGGCCATCGGCTCGTCGGCCGTGCCGGACGCCGTCATGCCGCCTCACCCTTCGTGTCACCGTCGGGACCGGGTGTGCAGGAGCCGCCGGAGAGCTCGAACCACACGCTCTTGCCCTCGGGCCCGCCCTCACAGCCCCACCGTGCGGCCAGCATGTCCACGAGGGCGAGTCCGCGACCGCTCTCGTCCTCCGGGCCCGCGTCGGCCGGACGGGGAAGGTCCGTGGTGCCGTCGCTGACCAGACAGCGAAGGTCGGACACCCGCTCGAGGGTGAGGCGCAGCGGACCGGAGGCATGACGCAGTGCGTTGCTCACCAGTTCGCTGACCAGTAGTTCGGCGGTCGGTACGAGGTCGTCCAGACCCCACTGCGGCAGCACGTCACGTATGACGGTCCTCGCCGAGGAGCACGCGGTCGGCGACCACGGCAGGGACCAGGGCCCGCCCACGAACGATTCCACGCGGGTCTCGGCCGCCGCACCGGACGGCAGGGCGGCAGTCGGTCGCTGAGGGCCGGGGACGGCCACATCGGCGATCGTTCCACTCGGGAGGGTTTCCCGGGGAGCTGTGCGATCCATAAGGGCGTGCCTTCGAGGACGGTTGCAATCTCCCCTACGACCGTACGCCTTTTCTTGAATCGGTCAAGATTAAGGATAAGTTCCTTTTTCATGACTGATCACATTATGGTGGCGTCCAGCAGGCGGGGAACACCCAGCCGTCCGGGTGGAAGGGCTCGCAGCCGGAGAGGGAACAAGAACAGCCGGAGGTGTTCCAGGCTGGCTCATGTGGGCGTGCGGGGGCGGGGTCACCGGTATGTCGGACCGGCCGGGCTGAAGGCCGCGGTCCGGCCCGGCAGCGGCGGCTGCCGGATCGGCTCGGCGGCTGACTTCGGCATCTGGGTCGCCGGGCGACCGGCAGCGGAGCTGGTCGAACCGTTCACGTTCGTGGTCGGCATGGACGGCGTGCTCCGGTTGGCGCCACGACGAAGTGAGCATGTGGCTTGTGCCGGTGGAGAGAGGGTTCTGAGCGCCGGCGAGATCGGTTTCATCCACGAGGCGGGCCGATGGGCCGTCGGCGACGTCAGCAACCACTCCACCGGGTACTGCCCGGACGTCGGTTCCTGGCCGGCGGTCGCCCGTGCTCTGGACGGCGCAGGGCTCGGGCATCCGTCCAGGTTCACGCACGAAGTGGTCTTCCGGCGCTGTCCCGGCTGTCAGGAGCACAACATCGTGCGCGAGGGCGACTTCGTCTGCGTCTTCTGCGGCGACGATTTGCCCTGGACGTGGAACGTGGACCCCACCGGATGACTGCCGTTGGTCACGGCCACTCGTCGGCGGCCGTGATGAGGGCGGTCGCCCCGTAGCGGGCCGCCGGCCTGTCGTGGCGCGTCGCGTGGACATGATGCCTCTCGAGGCGGTTGATCCCGCGCTCGGCCGTGCGGCGCTCGCGGTGGTTCACCGGGACGGAACGCGACGGACGGCCGCTCCGGGGGCCGGGCTCCCCGCGATCATGTGAGCCTGATGCCGGCGCGGGCCGGGAACGGCCGCGTCACCGGCGTCCGTCACGCGCGCGATCCCGGGCAACCGCCGTGTGCGAAGCGGACGACCGCCGTGAGCCGCTGAGGCCGTGACGTGAAGACGTCCTCGGTGATGCACCGCGCGGTCCGGCGCTCCCGTCGTGGCCGTCCGGACCGCTCGAAGGTACGCGAGGACGCCCGCCCGCTGCGCGTCCTGCGCGGGATCCGGTACCGCGACGGCCTCAGCGGTTCTGAGGAGTCAGCACTCCTTGGAGCAGTGCGCCGTACCGTGACGTCAATTCCGTACGGTCCATTCGGAGCAGCCCCTCGTCCCCGACCACCCACAGCGCGTACAGCAGTCCCCCCGCCAAGGCGGCCGCCATGCGCGCGCGGACGTCGGCGTCGGGGCCGGACAGGCGGCGGCGCAGCGGTGCGACGAAGAGTTGCTCGTGCGTATCACGCAGACGTTCGCGGATCTGCGGTTCGCCGCTGCCGTACACCAGGGCCAGGAAGACGCCCCGCGCGGAACCGCCGAGCTCGACGAGGAGTTCGGCGAGCCGGTCCCCCAGGTGTTCCAGTGACACGTCGAGCAGCGGCTCGTCATCGATCGTCAGGTGCATCGTCTCCAGGAACAGGAGTTCTTTGCTCTTGAAATGACGGATCACCAGTGCGGGGTCCGCGCCGGCCGCCGCCGCGATCTGGCGGACGGTGGTCCTGGAGAAGCCCTGGTCCCGGAACAGCCGGGCAGCGGCCGAGTGGATCGCCTCGCGGGTCGTGGTACGGGAGCCGGTCTGCAGCATGCGGGACAGGATAGGGGTCCCGGCGCTTCGCAACTGCGGGTTCGCGCGTCCGCGGGGTGAGCCCGGACGCTGTCGTGAGCGTTCCAAGAAGTCCGGTCAACAATGTTGACTCCCCACGGGAGGGCCTGCACATTACTTGACGGTAGAACTGCTCGGTAATGACGCGGCCCCGCACTCCCCCACGCTCGAACCGCTCCGTTCGCCCCACCGGCACGCCCCGCCGGCCGCCACCCCACCCCCGAGAAGAGGGATCACATGCCGAAGCACACCTTGCGGAATGTCATGGCCACATCATTTGCACTCGTCGGTGCGCTCACCCTCGGTCTCACGGGCAGCACCGCACACGCCTCCGCGTCGCTGGACTACGTCGCCCTCGGTGACAGCTACAGCGCCGGCTCGGGCGTGCTGCCCGTGGATCCCACCGACCTGCTGTGCCTGCGCTCCACCGCGAACTACCCCCATGTGATCGCCGGCCGTACGGGCGCCCGCCTGAAGGACGTGACCTGCGGCGCCGCGCAGACGAAGGACTTCACCACATCGCAGTACCCCGGGGTCGGACCCCAGGTGAACGCGCTCGACGCGGGCACCGACCTGGTGACGCTCACGATCGGCGGCAACGACAACGGCACCTTCATCAACGCCATCACGGCCTGCGGTACCGCGGGGGTCCTCAGCGGAGGCAAGGGCAGCCCCTGCAAGGACCGGCACGGCACATCCTTCACCGACCAGATCGACGCGAACACCTACCCCGCGCTGAAGACCGCCCTGCGGGCCGTTCGCGCCAAGGCCCCCGACGCCCGCGTGGCGGTTCTGGGTTACCCGTGGATCACGCCGGCCGAGGCCGACCCCTCCTGCTTCGTGAAGCTTCCGGTCGCCGCCGGTGACGTGCCGTACCTGCGCGGCATACAGGCGCACCTCAACGCGGTCGTCGAACGCGCCAGTGAAGAGACCGGCGCCGTCTTCGTGGACTTCTCCCGGATCTCCGAGGGCCACGACGCGTGCAAGCCCGGCGGGACCCGCTGGATCGAGCCTCTCCTCTTCGGCAGCAGCCTCGTGCCCGTCCATCCCAACGCCCTCGGAGAGCGGCGCATGGCCGAGCACACCATGAGCGTTCTCGGCCTGAGCTGACGGCGAACGGGCCAGGACACGGTCCGGGGGACGCGCCGCCTGCTCCGGCCGCCCGGTCAGGGGGTGAGGGGCAGCCGGCGCTTGTGGTCGGTGAGGCGGTAGCGGCGGACGATCGTCTCGAAGGCCTGCTCGTCCACCGGCTCGCCCTCCAGGAAGTCGTCGATGGCGTCGTAGGTCACTCCGAGCGCGTCCTCGTCGGCCTTGCCCGCGTCGAGGCTCTCCAGATCCGCCGTCGGGATCTTCCACACCAGCGCGTCGGGTGCGCCCAGCGCGTCCGCGAGGGCGCGCACCCGGCGCTTGGTCAGGCCGGCCAGCGGGACCAGGTCGGCGGCGCCGTCCCCGAACTTGGTGAAGAACCCGGAGACCGCCTCGGCGGCCTGGTCCGTGCCGACGACCAGGCCGTCGTACGCGCCGGCCACCGCGTACTGGGCGATCATGCGCTGGCGTGCCTTGATGTTGCCGTGCACGAAGTCCTGATGGCGGGCGTCGCGGAAGCTCACCCCGGCGGCCAGCGCGGCCTCGAGCGCGGCGTCGCCGGCGGGCTTGATGTCCACGGTCAGCACGTGGTCGGCCCGGATGAAGGAGAGCGCGAGCCGGGCGTCGTGCTCGTCGGCCTGGACCCCGTAGGGCAGGCGCATCGCGTAGAACCGCGCTTCGTGTCCGCCGGCCCGCGCCCGTTCGACGGCGAGCTGGCACAGGCGGCCCGCGACGGTGGAGTCGATCCCACCGCTGATACCGAGCACGAGGGCACGCAGACCGGTGGAGGCCAGCCGCTCGGCGAGAAAGGCCACCCTGCGCTCGATCTCCCGCTCCGCCTCGAAGACCTCGGCGACACCCAGTTCCCGGGCGATCTCCTTCTGCAGGGCGATGGACGCCGGCTCACTCACGTCTGCTCCTCGTTCCGGCTCGCGATGTACTGTCGCCTCCCCTGCTACCCAGGAGCTCTCCGGAGAATCCGGACGGGAGGGACTGTCCACCGACCTCCCGGGCGGCCGACCGGCTCGTGCGTGGTCGGCGGTGAGACGTCGAGGGGCGTGGACCGGCCCGGTGTTCGCACTCGTTCATCGGTCGTGAGGTGAACGCCTGTCGGTGAGGGAGCTGTGCGGTGACGGCCTGGAGGGTGTCACGCGATCCGCGACCCGCCGTGCGGCTCCGGACCGGCTTCCTTCGTGATGTGTTCGGGGGTGCGGACCGCGGAAAACCCGATTGCGGGGTGATCATCCTCATGGCTAACGTGAACCGTCATCGACGTGTAGCTCAGCAGCAGAGCGCCGGGCTCGGGACCCGGAGGGCGCAGGGGCGGAACCTGCCACGTCGGCTTATGAACGACAACGCTGAGCAGCAGCCTCCCACCGTGGCCCTGTCCTATCCGCAGGCCCAGCTGGCCAAGGCCTTCGTGACCGCCCTGACCCACGAGGACGCCGCCACCCGGCGCCGCGCCGAGGTGCGCGGGCAGCGCTGGCGGGAGGTCCTCACAGGACTGGTCACAGGCCGGTTGTCGGTCGGTTCGCGTACGCCCGTGGACGGGTTTCCGGCCTGGGTGACCCTCGAAGTGGTGCGGGGCGGCTTCGCCACCGGGACCGCGAGCGCGGGCGGCCCGCTCCAGGCGTACGAGACCGAGGCCGCGCGAAGTTTCGGGGTGACCGCCGAGCGGCGCGCGCTCTTCGCCCACTGCCTCACCGAGCCCGGACTCGCCTGGCTGGGGGACCGGTTGGACAGTGGCCACTACGAGATCGGCGTGCCCGAGGAGGCCGCGCTGCTCACCATGGCCTGGCTGGTCCGGCACGGGGAGACCGACGCGGCGCTCGACCTCGTGGCGGAGCTGGAACCGTTCGCCGACCGGCTGCGGTTCCTGCCCCGCCCGGCGGACAAGCCCGCACCGGACGCCGGCGCGGCCGTCCACCGGCGCACCGTCTCCGAGGCCGTCGACACCCTGATACGGCGGCGGCCCAACGCGGCCGTCGAAACCCAGCGCGAGGCACTCGCCGTATGGCAGCCGTTCGGCGACGAGCTGCTCGTGCACTGGCTGCGGACGGCGCGGGACGGACGGATCCTCGAACTCGTCCCGGACGCCGACTGGCTGGCGCACGGCGAGGTCCTGCTCAGCCGTTACCGGCTGCTCGCCGAGGAACACATCCGCTGCACCAAGCACCGCAGTCCCAAGGGGAATCTGGGTATCCTGCGCGGCGCGCTGGAGGAGACCGTCGCCGGACGGCCGCTGGACGCGCGCCGGCTCGGTCTGCTGCGGCACGCGGTGGAGTCCATGGTGCGGCGGCGCGGCCTGCCCGGCTCCCCCGCCCACACGGCCCTGCGCCGGAGCCAGGCCGAGCAGGCGGCGCTTCCTTCCCACCACGCCCTGGCCCAGCTGATGCTGCGTCGGCTCGCCGTGATCCCGCAGGAGACGGGCATCGCCGATGTCGCCCCGCTCCTGGGCGCGGTCGGCGAGGAGGAGAGCCGGGAGACCGGCCTGCCCGCCGGAGCGGTCGTACCGCCCGTGATCCGCCAGGTGGCCGAGTCCGCGCTGAGCGCACCGCTCGGCACGCTGGTGGAGCGGGGCGTCGTCCCGTCCGCCGAGGTCCTGGCCGAGCTGGTACCGCAGTTGGTCGCCGCCACCACCGCGCAGGCGTACGGTGACGAGACGCTGCGAACCCTGATGACCGCGAACTACCGGGCGTTCCGCAACCGCCGCTCATTGCTCCTGCTCAACCTGGAACGGCAGGTGCGTATCGAGGAACTGCCCTGGGTGCGGGCGGTGTCGGGGCAGCGATCCGCCGTGCTGGGCAAACCGGACGGCGAAGGCGCGCTCGCCGTGCTGCGGCAACTGGGCGAGCTGGCCGTGCAGGCCTTCCCTGGCACCATCCTGCCCAACCCGCTGGTCCGCGAGTTCGGCGTTCTTGAACGCCAGTGCGACCTGGGTGCCCCGTTCGTGGAGGAGCTGGCCGCCGACATCTTCATGGGCACGTTCAGCCCGAAGTTCCTCACGGCGGCACGGATCGCGGGCGAGCTGCTCGGCGGCACGTTGTACGAGCGTTACTACGGCGTCGACTACGCGGCGATCCACGATCTGGCGATCACCGAGACCGCTACGACCCTGACCCGTTCCTCCGGTGCCCGTACCTCTCCCGGCTTCGCTCGTCTGTGCGCCGAGCGGGCCGGAACGGCGTCGTGGTCCTCGTCGGTCGCGGCGAACGGCACGGTGATCGAGCAGGCGCAGATCCTCACCACGCACAATCTGGCCACGCTGGTCCACCGGGTGGGCATCGCTCCGCGGCCCGGCTGGGGCGACCTGGCACACCGCTGTTTCGTGACCGTGTGCCGGCTGGTCTCCCGTGCGCACCACAACCCGCGGCCGTTGGGCACCATCAAGGACGCCGCGTACGCCTGGCGCCAGATGGTGTTCCACCTGTCCCTGTGCCCGCCGGAGGAGCAGCGGCAGGTCATCGCAGGCCTGAACGAGACGACGGCCCGTCACCCGGACCACGTCGCGACCCGGCTGGCCCCCGCCCTGGCGGGCCTCGCCCTGGTCGCCGAGGGCGGCGCTTTCGGCGGTGACGGGACGGCGGACGGCAGCCGCGCCCGGCGCTTTCTGGGATGGAGCACCGGCGGGCACTGGATGCGGTGAGGGCGAAAGCGCGGGCGTAGCAAGGCGGATCGGGTCCAGGTCGTCACCGTGGTTCTCGTGCCGGTACGGGCGGACGACGCGGTTGCTCCGGTTCCAGAACGAGGTCGTGCGGTCGTTCATGCGGCTGCCGACGTCGGGTGTGTCACGGTTGCCCGAGAAGAAGCGGCCTTCGTGGCCGCTGCAGGGACGCCCTGTGCGACCGCGACGGCACCCCGCCACCGCGGTGATGGTGGCGGGGTGCGTGTGGTTCGTTTCCCGGCGGCGGGAGGCCGCAGGGTGTTCGTCACTTGGCCAAGAACGCCAGCAGGGCGTCGGTGACCTCCTGGGCGTGGGTCCACAGCAGGCCGTGCGGGGCGCCGTCGATGACGACGTAATCGGCCTGCGGGAGCGCCTTGTGGAACGGCTCACCGGTGGACTCGATCGGCAGGATGCGGTCGGCGGTACCGTGCAGGATGAGCGCCGGTACGTCGATCTTCTCGATGTCGGTGCGGAAGTCGGTGGTCCAGGTGTCCACGCAGGCCAGGGAGGCGTACCAGGAGGCGCCGGCGGCGGTGTTCCAGCTGTGGCGCAGGGCCTCCTCACTGATGCGCGTGCCGAGGTTCTCGTCGAGGTTGTAGAAGTCCTGGTAGAACGCGGTGAAGTAGGCGTAGCGGTCGGTGGTGACGGCCTGCTTGATGCCCTCGAAGACGCTGCCGTCGACGCCGTCGGGGTTGTCGTCGGTCTTGAGCAGGAAGGGTTCCAGAGAGGCCAGGAAGGCGGCCTTGGCGATGCGGGCGGAACCGTAGGTGCTCAGGTGGCGGCCGACCTCTCCGGTCCCCATGGAGAAGCCGACCAGGACGGCGTCGCGCAGGTCGAGCGTCTCGAGCACGGTGTTGAGGTCGGCGGCGAAGGTGTCGTAGTCGTAGCCGGTGGTGGGCCGGCTGGAGCGGCCGAAGCCGCGCCGGTCGTAGGTGATGACCCGGTAGCCGGCCTTCAGCAGGGCGGCGGACTGCTTCTCCCAGGAGTGGCCGTCGAGCGGGTAGCCGTGGATGAGCACGACCGGCTGCCCGGTGCCGTGGTCCTCGTAGTAGAGCTCGATGTCGGTGGTGTTCTCCTGGCCGACGGTGATGAACGGCATGGTGGTTGCTGCCTTCCTGCTGCGAGATGTGGTGAGGGGGGTGGGGTCGGGTGGTGTCAGCGGACCATGCGACGGGTTGGCGGCGGCCACGACCGGGTAGCCCGCCCGCTCCAGGCGCTGGACGACGCCGTCCCGGCTGAAGGCGTCGGCGAACGCGCCGTGCTCCAGCGCGATCGTCGGCCGGGTCGGTGGTGGCGGGGCGCCGCGTCGGCCTCGCCGGGCAGCGTGAGCAATCGGGCGGACGGGGCCGGTCGGGTGATGCGCATCTTCAACGTCCTTCTGTGGGCGGGCTGTTGCCCGGATCGAATCGGGCCGGCCAGGCGGTCCCGGCCCCACAAGAAACATAGCGTCAAATTAAGTTGGACGCAACTTAATTGCCTGAACGGCACAGCCGGAGCGAGGGCACGCCGATATCACCGGGGCCGGCCGCCCGAGAGCCGGCCGGCCCCGGTGACGGGTCAGCGGGTGACGTCGAACGTGGCCGCGCGGGGCACGAACGTCGTGCCGCCGTCCTTCGCCGTCGCCAGCACCGACACGTACCAGGTGCCTTCCGCCAGGTCGGCCGCGTCCTGCCGCGTCACCTTCAGCGTGTAGGTGCAGCGGGACGTCCCGTCCGAGGTGCCGCGGCACTCGGCCTTGTCGACGTACCGCAGCTCCGCCTCGGCCGGGTCGAGCCCGGAGCTCGCCGGCCACGCGACGACCCTGACCTCGCGGACACCGGAGTCGTCGCCGACGTCCGCGGTGAACGAGAGCTTCCCCTCGCTCGTCCGGGACGGGGCGGTGTAACCGGCGGAGCCGTTCTCCACGGTCGGCTCCGTGTCGGTGGAGGCCATGGCGTAGCCGCCGGCGGCGAAGGCACCGAGGGTGACGAGGCCGATGACGGACGGGACGAGAACGCGCTTGGACATGAGGGATCCCCCTGCTTGCGAGTGGAGTTTCGATGGGCGGGAAAGCCCGGGAACCGCTGGTCGGCCGGCCGCTTTCCCGATGTGATCGAGACTACGGCCGGGAGCACCGCCGGATCCTCCCGCCACGGGACGATCACCGCGTCGAACCGCGGGTGCAGCCTCTGCACCCCAGGTAAGAGAACGGGGTCCGCCTCGGGTCCGAGGACAGCCGCTCACCTGCGGCCATAACCTTGATCTCTTATGAAGAACACCGACGACCGGTTTCAGCCCCTCATGCTGCTCGGCGCCCAGGCCGCGGTGTGGCCGGGGGCGGACGTGATCCGCGGGAGCGTTCCGGCGGGGGCCGACCTTCTCGTGGCGGCCCTCGTCGCCGGGCTGGTGACGGCCGCGCTTTCGCTGCGCCGTTCGAAGCCGGTGATCACCCTTGCCCTGGTCGCCGCCGCCTGCGCGCTGGGAGCCGGTCCCCTGCCCACCGGCGCCACGGCGGTGCCGGGGACAGCGGGTGTGGCCCTGGCCCTGTTCACCGTGGCCCGCGAACGCGACACCTTCACCGCCCTGTTGTGCGTGATGACGCTCGCCCTCTGGCAGTCTCTGTACAGCATCACCCTGCACGGACTCAGCGACCGCGACGGACTCGACCTCGCCCTGACAGCCGTGCTGTACGCCGCCGCGTCCGCCGCCGGAATGCTGGCACGGCGCAGCCGGCTGGCGCGGCAGGCCGCCGAGCAGCGGCTGAAGCGGGCCGAGATCGAGCGTCACCGGCTCCCGGCGGTCGAACGGCAGCGGATGGAAAGGGAGTTGCACGACGTCAGCGCCCACCATCTGACGGCCGTGGTCGTCACGGCGGGTGCGGCGCTCGGACTGCGCGACCGTCGCCCCGAACTGGCCGACGAGGCCCTTCGGTTCGCCGCCGAGACGGGCCGTGAGGTCACCCGGGCGCTCGGCGCGGTACGGGCACCGGCCCCCTCACGGGAACAGCAGCCATCGCCCAGGGAACGGATGCTGGGGCTGGTCGCCGGATTCTCCCGGCTCGGCCGGCACGTGGAATACGAGATCGACGCGCTGCCGGACGGTGCCGTCGCGGACGCGGCGTACGGCATCGTTCGCGAGGCGCTGACCAATGTGGCGCGGCACGCACCCGGTGCGCACACCACCGTGACGTGCCGGTACGGCGACGCCCGCACGGAGGTCGTCGTCACGAGCGCCGCACCGCCGGCCGGTTCGCCGGCACATGGCGCCGGCCTCGGCTCGGGGCGCGGCCAGGGCTTTCTGCGGTCGCGGGCCCGGGAGGCCGGCGGCACCCTGACCAGCGGCCCGACGGCGGAGGGCGGCTGGGAGGTGAGCACGGTCCTGCCCGGCCGGGTCGCCGCCGCCTCGGTGAAGCGGTCGGTGCCGTGGCAGTACCGCCTGGCGCAGGTGACGGCCGCGACCGGTCTCGTCCTGCAACCGCTGTTTCCCTCCCTGCTGATACGGGCGGAATCCGCGCCGACCGGTCCGGGGGTGTCGGTAGGTGTGCTCTTCGCACTGCTGGCCGCGGGGCAGGCGCTCGCACTGCTGTGGCGGCGCCGGGCGCCCGGCGCCACCCTGGGCGTCGTACTCGCTCTGGCTCTGCTCTGGCCGGTGGCGATGGCGGTGGGTGGGTACAGCGGGTGGGTGCTCCTGCCTCCGCTGCTGAGCACGGCCGCCATCTGCGCGGTGGTCGTCTCCGTCGCGGCCCGCACGGCCGCCACCGGCCCGTCCGTCGCCGGCGGCCGCCCGCGCCTGCCCGCGTGGACCGGCCCGGTCGTGGCCGTGGTGGTGCACTCGGCGGCCACGACCGCCGCGCTGGTGCACCGGGGCACGTCCTTCCCCGTCTGGGCCGCCGCCGCGGCGGCCCAGACGGCCCTGGTGGTCGGCGCGGCGTGGTGGGCCGGGACCCTGCGCGGGCGTCACCGCCGGGCCGCCCGCAGCGCGCAGGCGGAACATCTCGCGGCCTGGACCGAGGAGGCGGTACGGGACGCCTGGGCCGAGCGCCGCCGGATCGCCACCGGACTGGAGACCACCGTGCTGGCGCGGACCGCCGACATGGTCGCGCAGGCCGAGGCGGGACGGCTCGACGAGGTCGCCGAACGCGCCCGCGAGGCCCTCGCCGCGATGCGCGCCCTGCTCGACACGGTCCGGGACTCCAGGGCCGTGCCCGCGCTGCGGCCGCAGCCCACCCTGCAGGCCCTGGACCTCCTCGGCCGGCAGATCCGGGCCACCGGCCGCGACGTCGGGATACGGCTGACCGACCGGATACCGAGACGGCTGCCCACCGCCGTGGACCTGGCTGCCTACCATGCCTGCGAAACGGTGCTCGCGGCCGGCGGCGAGGAGCCGATGGCGGTGGAACTCGACGCGGACGACGCCGCGTTGACGATCACGGCGATCGGCGTTCCGGACACCGTGCGTTCCGCTCTGTGTCAGCAGTTGTCGGCGCGTGCGGCGATGGCCGGCGGGACGGTCACCGCCGGCCCGTCGGGTCCGGTACGCGTCCTGCTGCCGCTGACCGCGGCACCGGCCGCACCGCAGGACGACGAGGAGGGACAACGATGAGCCTCAGGGTGCTGGTCGTCGACGACCAGGGCATCGTACGGGCGGGGTTCGCCGCCGTGATCGACGCCGAGGAGGACATGACGGTCGTCGGCGAGGCCGCCGACGGCACCGAGGCGGTACGGCTCGCCGGGGAACTGGCACCCGACGTGGTCCTCATGGACGTCCGCATGCCCGAACTGGACGGCATCGCCGCCACCCGGATCATCACCGGGCGTCCCGACGCACCCCGTGTCCTGGTGCTGACCACCTTCGACCTCGACGCGTACGTGTTCGACGCGCTGCGCGCCGGCGCCTCCGGTTTCCTCCTCAAGGACGTGCACCCCGGTGAACTGCTGAACGGCATCCGGGTGGTGGCCGCCGGCGAGAGCGTCCTCGCCCCGTCCGCCACCCGCCGGCTCATCGGCCACTACACCTCCGGACCGAGCACCGCGATTCCGGGCGGCAGCACGCCCCGTGAGCTGAACAGCCTGACCGGCCGCGAGCGCGGCGTCCTCGGCCTGATCGCCGCGGGACTCACCAACACGGAGATCGCCGAACACCTCGGCATCACCGTCGGCACGGTGAAGTCCCATGTCAACGCGCTGCTCCGCAAGCTCGGACTACGCGACCGGGTCCAGGCGACGATCCTCGCCTACGACCTCGGCCTCACCCGCCCCAACCCGCCCCACTCCCCCGCCTGACAGCCCACCGGCCATCGCCCTCCAGGAGCCCACCACCATGCCCCGCCCAGGTCTGCTCGTCCTACGCGGCGTGCGCCGCACCTTCGGCACCGCCGCCCGCATCTACCTGACGTGCTGTGCGCTGCTGTTCGGATGGGCGGTCGTGACCGCATCCGACGAGTCCATGGCGGCCGTCGTCCCCTTGTTCGCCACCGCCCCGTCCAGCGTCGTGCTGCTGTTCCTCCTGCCCGAAGCCGACACCACGTTCCTGCTCTCCATCCTCCTCGGAGCACTGATCAACGCCATGATCATCGGCTGGTGCGCCCGCGTACTGCGCCGCGGGAACAACCCGGACCCGGCATCCTGACGGCGGACGCCACCACAGTCCGCGGCGCACCGGCGCCGCGGACTGTGGTGGCGTCGTGGTTCAGGGGGCCGCTCGGCTCATGCCGTGTGGATCTCCAGGGCGGCACGCACGGCGGACTCCACGGCTCCCTCGATCCACGCCGGTTTGACGGACGTGTGGTCCCCGGCGAAGTGCAACGGCCCTTCACGTACCGGGATGGCGGGCAGCAGCTCCGTGTGCTGCCCGGGCAGGAGCACGGACGCCTCCCCGTAGGCGTAGGGGTCGCGCAGCCAGCTCTGCGTGCGGCCCGCGCCGGTGTAGAAGACCTCGATGCGCCGGCCGTAGACCTGCTGGAGACCGCACAGGGCGTGCGGGTACCGTGCCTCGTCGTCCAGGGAGTCCCAGCGCAGCGCGTCGTCCGCCCAGCTGTAGGACGCCAGGACCACTCCCCCCTCGCTGCCCGGAACCGGATGGGAGGGGTGGAACATGAACCGGTTGGCGTTGTCCGACACCGATCCGCCTCCCACGACGCCGACCGCCTCCGGCTGGTCGCGTGTCAGCGCGCGGTTGGCGGCGTAGTGGGTGCGCTGGCCCGCCGAGATGTGCCCGTCGGGCACCGAGGGATGGGCGCCGAGCAGGCTGCCGTCCGCGGTGGCGCGGCCGGTGCGGTAGGCGTCGTACAGGCCCGGCTCGACGGCGTTCAGCTCGCGCTTCCAGTCGGCTTCGCCGAACTCCCACCAGCGGCGGCTGAACTCCAGCAGCACCTTGGTCGCGCTGTCGTAGTGCAGTTCGCAGACGGCGCGGCGCTTGCCGTACGACAGGGGCGGCTCGATCTGCACGTGGCGCAGGCCGGAGAACGGCACCGTCACCACGGCGACGTCCGCGGTGAACTGCTCGCGTACGACGGGCCCGTCACGGCCCTCGGACACGGTGTCCACCCACACGTGCGGTCCCTTGCCCCGGACGTGCTCGGTGTCCGACGAGGCGCGGTCGGGGTGGTGGTACTCGATACGCGTGACACGGCGGTCGAACCGCACCTCCTCGCGCACGCGTTCCAGCAGGGCGTCCGGCAGTACGGCCGTGCCGCCCTCCAGCTCGAAGAAGGGCGTGTCGGGGCTGATGAGGGAGGAGCCGATGAAGCTGTGGATGAAGGACAGCGGGAGGCGGGAGGTGAGGTTCTCCAGGGTGCCGATCAGGTCGATGGTCCGCTCGTCGAGGCCGGCGTGCTCGGTCAGGAAGCGGAACATCGACCAGTCGCCGAACCGCTGCACCACGCGGGCCCAGCCCTTCACCTGCTCGGGAAGCGGTTTGCCGACCCGTTTGCCGTCACGGCCGACACGGCTGAACTCGTCGCGCACCGGGTCCAGCACGGAGCGCAGGATGGCGGCGGCGGGGGTGTCCCAGTAAGCCCGGGGAACGCCGAAGGACCGGTTCACGCGCCGGGGCGCGCGGGCGTAGTCGGAGCGCCGCACGCGGATGCCGTTGACGTGGATCCAGGTGCGGTAAGCGGGGCGGCCCTCGGTGTCGACGTCGACGTAGTGGAAACGCCGTTTCCTCAGGTCGAACCGGTCGATCAGCTCCATCACCAGGGGGTGGCTGCCGGGGATGCGCATCGCGCCCGCCTCGGCGTACTGCCGGGGATCGGCAAAGGGCTGTGCGGCGTGTTCGTGGCCGCCGTTGCGGAAGGTCTTGATGCGTCCGCCGGCGCGGTTGCCGTTGGCCTCCAGCACCGTCACCCGGTGGCCGGCCCTCTTCAGCAGCCAGGCGGCCACCAGTCCGGCCGGACCGGCGCCGATGACCAGGACGTCCCTGGGGCGGGTCCGCCGGCGTGCCGGCAGTCCCTCCTGGAGGACGCGCCGGTAACGCGGGACGAGGGGGCGGTCGTCGGAGTCCAGGACGAGCAGTGCGCGGGCGACGGCGAGGCACCGGTCGAAGTCGGGGCCACGGCGGTCGTCCGGGGCGGCCGGCGCGGGCAGGGCCGCGGCGGCACCGCCGGTCAGGGCCGTCGCCACTGTGGCCGTGCCGGCCGCCGCCGTGAAGCTCCTCCGGGAGAAGCCGCCGTTCGAGCGCACCACCGTGTGATCTTCAGTCATGGCGGCCTTTGTACTGGTGGCCGTGACCGGACACCCTTCTTTCGCCCCGGAGTTGACCCGAAGGAGCGAAGCGGCGACGAACCCTGACGTCACGGCGGGCCGGCCGGTGCGGACGGCTCGGGGAACCCGAAGGAATGAATGCCGGGCGACCCCGCGATGTCGTCGCGATCTTTCCCGCACACTGCCAGGTGCGTATCCACATCCGTGCTCTCCGGCGGGCTCGCGTGGCGCGTCGCGTACGCGGCGCCGTCCCGGGCCTCAGGGGTGCGGGGCGACCTAGGGGGGAAGGGTGGCGCAGCCGCGCGCTCGGTTCGGCGAGAGGGCCCGTTACTGGTTCGACAGCACGCTGACCCGCGGTGCCTCCGCCCTCGTCGGCTGGATGGCGCTGCTGTGTCTGGCCGTCGTCGTCCCGGCCAGCGCGGTGCTGGTGTGGACCGACCCCGACGCGCCGGCGTCCCTGACGGACCGGTTCGCGCAGGTGTGGCGCCTGACCGGGGAGACACTGCGGCTGGGCGGTTCGACGGGTACGCCGCTGCGGGTGACGTTGTCGCTGCTGCTCGCGCTGGTCGCCCTGCTGTACGTCTCGACCCTCGTCGGTCTGATCACGACGGCGCTGACGGAGCGGCTCACCGCGTTGCGCCGGGGCCGTTCCACGGTGCTCGAGCAAGGGCACGCCGTGGTCCTGGGGTGGTCGGAGCAGGTCTTCACGGTGGTGGGCGAGCTGGTGGCCGCCAACGCCAACCAGCGGCGGGCGGCGGTGGCCGTGCTGGCCGACCGGGACAAGACCGCCATGGAGGAGGCCCTGAGCACGAAGGTGGGCCCCGGCGGCCGTACGCGGCTGATCTGCCGCAGCGGTCCCACCACCGATCCGGCCGTGATCGGCCTGACCAGCCCGGAGACGGCCGGTGTCGTGCTGGTGATGCCTCACGACGAGCCGGACGCCGACGCCGAGGTGGTCAAGACGCTGCTGGCGCTCAGGGCGGCCCTGCCCGCGGAGGCCGCCCTTCCGCCCGTCGTCGCCGCCGTCCGGGACGACCGCTACCGCCTGGCCGCCCGTCTCGCCGCCGGGCCGGGCGGTGTCATTCTGGAGAGTGACACCGTCACCGCCCGGCTGATCGTCCACGCCGCGCGCCGCCCCGGGCTCTCCCTGGTCCACCAGGAGCTCCTCGACTTCGCCGGCGACGAGTTCTACCTGATCGCCGAACCGGCCCTGGCCGGAAGGCCGTTCGGCGACGCGCTGCTGTCCTACCCGACGTCGTGTGTCGTCGGGGTGGTGCGCTCGGGCACTCCCCTGCTCAATCCGCCGGAGCAGACGCCCCTTGCCGCGGACGACCTGCTCGTCGTCATCTCCCGCGACGACGACACGGCCTGGCTCGGCGACTGCGCGGAGCTGGTCGAGAAGGGGGCGATGGCGTCCGGGCCGCCGGCACCCGCGCGAGCGGAGCGGGTTCTCCTGCTGGGCTGGAACCGCCGGGCACCGCTCATGATCGACCAGTTGCGCCGCCGTGCCCGGCCCGGATCCGCCGTCGACGTGGTGGCGGACGACGACGAGGCGACGGTCCGGCAGGTGGACGAGGCCGACGCGCACGGCGGCACCGGCCTGGCCCTGACACTGCACCACGGGGACGTCACCCGTCCCGAGACCCTGCGGCGTCTGGACGTCCACTCCTACGACAGCGTGATCGTGCTCGGCCGGGACCCCGTTCCCGGACAGCCGCCGGACGACCCGGACAACCGCACGCTCGTCACCCTCCTGCTGCTGCGCCAACTGGAGGAGGCCACCGGGCGCGAACTGCCGGTCGTCACCGAGCTGATCGACGACCGCAACCGGGCGCTGGCCCCCATCAGTCCCGGAGCCGACGTGATCATCAGCGGCAAGCTCATCGGCCTGCTCATGGCGCAGATCTCCCAGAACCGTCACCTGGCGGCGGTGTTCGAGGAACTGTTCTCCGCCGACGGCACCGGGGTCCGCCTGCGGCCGGCCGCCGACTACGTACGGCCCGGGTGCGAGGCGTCCTTCGCCACGGTCGTGGCCGCGGCACGGCATCGCGGTGAATGCGCCATCGGTTACCGAAGCCGCGACGGCTCGTCGACGGGTCCCGGTCACGGCGTGCGGGTCAACCCGCCCAAGGCCGAGCGGCGCCGGTGGACGGCCGCGGACGAGGTGGTCGTCATCGGCAAGGACTGACGGACGGTTCCGCCCGGCTGCCTCAGGGCGGGGACAGGCCCGTACGACGACATCGTCCTCCCCGCGTGGGCCGGGCAGCCGGACCGGGAGCCGGAGCCGGCGGCCGGAACGGGCGCCCGGTCTGTGGCGGCCGTCCCTCCGGCGCGTCCGGGCGCGGTCGTTCCGTGCCGGTGCCCGGGGCGTTCCGCTGTCCTGCCTGTCGTGGCCGCCGCTCCTACGCGCCGTCGTCCGCCGGCCCCGTGCAGGACGGGTCCCGCCCGCCGAGGGCCGCGTCGGCGGCCCGCAGATGGCGGGCGACCGGGCCGAAGGAGACCAGGCCGCTGCCGCCGCCGGCCGACTCGCCGTCGGCGGCGGCGAGTTCGTCACGGGCGCGGCGCAGGACCTCCTGGTGTCCCACGGCCGCGGCGGTACGGGCCAGTACGCACCAGAGCGCCTCCTGGAGGTGGTCGTGGGGTGGCCGGGGAACCGTAGCGAGTGCCTGCCGGGCTTGCTCGGTGGCGCCGGAGGCCGCCTGCAGCAGGGGGACGAGCCACGGCCGGTAGGGGCCGGCGTCGAGGCCGGCGAAGTCGTCGGGGTCGGGCAGGGCGCCGTCCCGCATCGACGGGACGAGCGCGACGAGGACGGCCGCTCCCCGGGTGAGTCCGGGCATGCCGTGGCCCGCGGTCTCCGTGAGGAGCTTCGCGTACCGGGGGCGGGCCGCCGGCCATCCGTCGGTCTCGCAGGTGCGCAGGGCCCGGTACCAGGAGGTGAAGACCGCGGCGAGGGGCCGTTCGTCGCGGTGCGCCAGCCGGTCGACCTCCTCGGCCTCCGCGTCCGCCGCCGCGAGGTCGCCGAGACCGGCGAGGGCCTGGACGCGGACGAGGCGGCCCAGGACCTCGTGGCCGGGCAGGTGGTGGTCGACGGCCAGCCGGGTCAGTTCGGCGCCGAGGGCGTCCCGGCGGGCGGCCGATCCGCAGGTGGTGAAGGACTGCATGAAGGCGCCGTTGAGGGCGAACGCGAGCACCGCGGGGTCACCGAGGCGGCGGGCGAGACGGACGGCCTCCTCGGCGGCGCGTTCGGCGCGCAGCCGCCACGGTTCGGCGGCGGCCCCGGCGGCCGCCCGGGGAAGCGGCGCGTCCGCGGCGGCGTCGCCGCGTGACTCGACGGCGACGACCGACAGCAGCCGGGCCCGCAGCGCGGGCGGTCCGCCGGGGCCGAGCCGGGCGGCGGCGCGGGCGGCGGCCCGGACGTGCCCGCCGGCGTCGGCGGGGTCGTCGGCCCGGGTCCAGACCGCCGGGACGTCGTAGGAACCGATGATCCTCGCGGCCAGCTCCGTGTCCCCGGTCGTCTCGGCCGCGGCGACCAGCTCACGCCGGTGCTCGCGCGCCTCGCGCAGGCCGTCGGCGCCGGTCACCGCGAGGTCGCGCAGCAGGCCGGCGGTGGCGTACAGCCGGGCCCTGGACCGGGCGGGCACCGAGCGGTCCCACGCGGCGGCCGTACGGTCCCAGACGCCGTCCACCGCCCCGGCCGGCTCGGTCGCGGAGCCGGTGGTGCCGCTGAGTATGCGGGCTTCGGCGCGTACCAGAGCGGCTCCGGTGTCCGGTCCGTACGCGCTGCTGAGGGCCTGGCGGGCGTGGAGCAGGGTCTCCAGGGCCTCGCCGCGGCGGCCGGACCGGTCCAGGGCGGTCGCCAGCAGCACCCACCCGTCCTCCCGCGCCGGGTGCGCGGTGACGTGGGCCCGCAGATCGACGACGGCGTTCCGGGCGGCGCCGGTGGCCAGGAGGGCGTCGGCACGGCGCTCGACCGCGTCGAGGCGGAGTGCCTCCAGCCGGGCCTGTTCGGCGGCGGCCCACGCGGCGGCGGGGAAGTCGGCCAGGACCGGCCCGCGCCACTGGGCGAGCGCCCGGTCCCACAGGGCGACCGCCGCGTGCGGTGGCGCCTCGGCGGCCCGCGCGGCCGCGTCCTCGAACCTCCAGGCGTCCACCGCCTCGCGTCCGGCGCGCAGCACGTATCCGGGGCCGTCGGTGACCAGCAGCCGTGACGGCTGCCGGGGAGGGCGCCCGGGTTCCAGGGCGCGGCGCAGCGCCGCGACGAAGGTGCGGAGTGCGCCGATCGCGCCGGCCGGGGGTCCGTCCTCCCACAGGTCGGCCACGAGCCGGCCGGCCGGGACCACCCGGTTGCGGGCGATCAGCAACCGCCCGAGCACCTCCCGGTGGCGGGGCGCGCCGAGCGGCAGGGGCGCACCATCGGGGTCCCAGGCGGCGACCGGCCCCAGCAGTCCGAACTCCACACCCACGGCACGGTCCCTTCGAGCGCGGCGCCGTCCCCGGGGGTGCCGCGTGTCCACTCATCGATCGCTGATCCGGGGCCCGCAGCCTGGGTGACGTCCCCGGACGACCCGGGCCGCCGGGCCCGGAACGTCCACTCTGCCACGAGCCGCAGGAGGCGCCGTGACCCACCCGAGCATCCCCGGATTCACCGAGCACCGCGTACCGGTCGGCGACGGCCTCGCGCTGAACGCCGCCGTCGGCGGCAGCGGTGCCCCGGTCGTGCTGCTGCACGGTTTTCCGCAGACCCATCTGATGTGGCGGCACGTCGCCGCCGATCTCGCCGCCGACCACACCGTCATCTGCCCGGACCTGCGCGGCTACGGCGCCAGCGACAAGCCCGCCGAAAGCGGCCCGGACGTCTACTCCAAGCGCACCATGGCCCGGGACGTGGTCCGTCTCGCCGCCCGTCTGGGACACGACCGCTTCGTTCTGGCCGGCCACGACCGCGGCGCCCTCGTCGCCTTCCGCGCCGCGATGGACCATCCGGGCACCGTGTCCCGGGCGCTCTTCCTCGACGTCCTGCCGACCCTCGACATGTGGCACGCCCTGCACGGCGTGTCCGGCGCGGTCGGCTTCCACCTGTATCTGATGGCCCAGGCCCCGGGCCTGCCGGAACAGATGATCGAGGCGTCCGCCGACGCTTTCTTCGGCCACTTCCTCGACGCCTGGACCGAGGCCCCGGAGGCGATCCCCGCCGATGTCCGCGCCCACTACCTCGCGGCGTCCGCGGCGGCCGTGCCCTCCATCGTCGCCGACTACCGCGCCTCGGCCGGCGTGGACGTGGACCACGACACCGCCGACCGGGAGGCGGCCGGCCGGCTGGCCATGCCGGTCACCGTCCTCCAGCGGGACTGGGGCGCGGCGCTCGGCTACCACGCCCAGGGGCTGTGGAGCGCCTGGGCCGGGGACCTGCGGCACCGTACGGTCTCCTGCGGCCACTTCATGGCCGAGGAGGATCCCGTGCTGGTCGCCGGTGAGATCCGGGCCCTCCACGACCGCTGACGGCCACCGCCCCGTTCTCCTCCCCGGGCGGCGTACCCGGCTCGCGTCGTCGCGCCATGACCGGGCCGACGGCGTGCTCCACGGCAGCTTGGGCAGGCGGAACCCCTTCAGATGTGCGACTCGGCGGGAAAGCCCGTCCAGCGCAGCTCGGTGGGCAGATGCCGCATGTCGTTGGAGAGGAGGACAGAGGCAGGTCGGCCGGGTGCGTAGCGGATGACCGTGAGTGCCGCGTTGCAGTGGTTGAGGCCGAGCCACCGCCACTTCGGCGCGTGCATGGCGTCCCGGACGAGCCAGGCGACCAGGAAGTTGTGGGTGACGACCAGTTCGTGCCGGTCCTCTTCACCGTCCGCCGGCCCGGTGAACAGTTCCAGCGCCCGGCGGGCCAGCTCGGGTCCGCGATTGCGCTCCTCGTCGTCGGCACCGGCGAGGAAGCGGAGATGGAAGTCCGCCGAATCGGCCGGGAGTTCGGCCCTTTCCGGGATGTAGGGCACGTAGTCGCCGGCGGCTTCCGAGACGCGCAGGGGGACGCTCTTCAGGTGGTCGCCGATCAGGCGTGCGGTCTGTTCCGCCCGCGGCAGGGGGCCGTGGTGAACAGCGGTGAAGGGGACGTCCCTCAGGCGCCGGCCGAGCAGGGTGGCCTGCCGTCGGCCGGCCTCCGTCAGACCGCTCTCGTCCGGTGACGCCTCGCCGTGCCGGGCGATATAGAGGTAACGGGTGGCGGTGCCGGTCATCTCGAACTCCTCCGGGACTGCTGGTGATCCTGTGCGGCGACGGACGCCGTCCCTCCGGGCGCTGGTTCCCTTCACGCTTCGAGGAGACGGGCCCCGGGAGCACATCGCCGTCGGCGGGCCACCCGGTCGTGCGTCCCGGGCTCGGCGCCGGTTCACCCGAGTTCGGCGACCAGGTCGCCGGCCGTCACGCGGGCCAGGGTCTCCGAGGCGTCTCCGGGGCCGGGGAACAGCCGGTAGAGGGTGCCCGATGCCCGCGCCGGCCCGACGCCGCCGTGGACCGTCGCCAGGAACACCCGCTTGCCGGAGGCGAGTTCGGCCGCCGCCGTGTCGGGGTCGGGGTGCCGGTGCTGTTCCTCGCTGGCCTCCGTCGAGGACACCCTGGTGGCGAACGCGGCCGTGTCCTCGTCCGGACGCCGCCGGTACCTCAGCAGTGCGGGCTCCGGTTCCCGGGAGATCACGGCCACCTCGGCGGAGCGCGCCGCCGCCCGCCAGACCGCGAGGTCCCACAGGGTGGTCCGGATGCCGGAGCCGAACTGCTCCCACAGGTCCCGGGCCACCGTGGCCAGCGCGCCACCGCCGTGCGAGCCGATGCTCTGGAAACCGCCCGTCGACGGCAGATGGGTGTCCGTCCACAGCGCCCGGCGACGGCCCAGGTCCACGATCATCGGCAGGCACACCTGCGAGTCGCCCGCCAGGTCGAAGCGCTGACGGACCGTGCGCGGATCGTAGGAGGCGTCCCGCGGGCCGTGTGCGGGCAGCGCCATGAAGCCCGCGAAGGCGTCCGGCAGCTCCTCGAACGGCACGTTGTTGTAGCTGAAGACCAGCGGGACGGCGTAGACGTCCCCCTGCTCCGCCAGCCGCTCCAGGTCCAGGTCCACGTACTCGGTGGCGCCCCGCGGCGCGGGGGCGGACGTGAGGTCGCCGGAGTGGACCGCGGCGTCCGCGCCGTACACCAGGCCGGTGTAGTCGCACAGTCCGGTGAACCGCCACTCGGCGTCGAAGAACGCGACGGAGAGGTCCAGGTCCGTACGGTTGCCCTGGGGTTCGGTCCAGTGCAGGAACAGCCGCAGCACCGTGCCCTCGGGCAGGTTCTGCGTGCTGCCCCGGGGGACCGCCACCAGGGTCTTCGCGGTGGACCGCTCGGTGAACGGCACGGTGAGGTCGGCCAGGCCCGCGTCCAGCACCGACAGCTCGTACGGCTCTCCGGCGGCGAACCGGCGCAGCACCTCCGCCCGCAGCAGCGTGACCGTCTCCGTCACCAGCCCGGAGGGCAGTGGAGTCCGCCGCTCCGGAACGGTCAGGGCGCGGGTGACCTCCCCGCGCGGGAAGAACACGCGGCGGCGGCCGGTGCGGTCCTCGGTGCGCGTCCGCAGCGCTCCGAGCGCCGACAGCAGCGGGCCGGGGCCCACCTTCGGCAGCCCGCGCAGAAGGGCTTTCCCGAGTTCGGGTTCGAGGGTGTCGGCGGTGTGCAGGCGGAGCAGCAGGTCCAGACGGCGGACCAGTTCGCCGGGGCGCTCCCCTGCGAGGGCCGCGGCCCTGCCCGCGTCGCCCTCGGCCACCGCCTGTTCCAGTCGCCCGGCCCAGGTGGCCGGGCGGATCCGGGTGCCGTCCACGCGGACGGCGTCCGGGTACGCGGCGGCCGTCCTCAGCAGGGCCGCGCCGAACGCGGTACCGGGATCCACCGGGGTGCCGCGCAGGACCGCGAAGACGAGGGCGGCGCGCGGATGCCGGGCGTGCCGCTCGAAGGGGTGCAGGACCTCCGCGGCCCGCTTCCACTCCGTGGGATGCCGCAGCACGTCCTCCACGAGGTACGGCGTCGGCAGGCCGTCGAGGACCGAGAGCAGTGCGCGGCGCAGCGGGCGCGGCGGGCTCGTGAACCGCGACGGCGTCACCAGTCCCGCGTCACCGCCGGAGAGCACGGCGAGCAGCCGCAGTACGTCGGTGGCGGTGGTGAGCCGCTCGGCCAGCAGTTTTCGCGGTGGCGGGCCGTCCGGTGCCTCGCGCAGCAGCGCGCCCAGCACCATCGCCTTGGTCTCCCGGACCGGGATGTCCTCGGGCAGCAGGCCCTGGCCGGCCGGGGTGAGGGGCAGCAGCGTCAGCAGGTCGTCGCGGTCCTGCGGGGAGAGCGGGGTGCGGCGGGCCAGCAGGGCGTCGACCACGGCGGTGGCGTCGGCGGCCCGGTCCGTGCCCAGGCGCAGCAGCCGCAGTGGGCCGGGCGCCGGTGCCTTGGCGGCACCGACGGCGCGGACCGGCCGCAGGAAGGGGTCGTCGGCGTCGATACGGCGGTGACACACCGGGCAGCCCGCGTAGTCGGATCCGTCCCAGCACAGCCGGCACACCAGGTGCGCGCAGGGCGAGACGGGGAACACCGTGCGCGCCTCGCCGCACAGCACGCAGGGCTGTTCCCGCTGTTGCAGCAGGTAGGCGAAGACCCGGTCCACGTACAGCGCCTCGGTGTCCCGCGGCACGGTGTGCGGGAACCGGCGGAAGAGCGGGACGTGGGTGCGGTCGGAACCGAGCAGGTCGTCGGTCAGTCCGACCAGGCGGGTGTGCGCGGCCGCCAGCTCCTCGGAGGGCAGCGAGTCGAGCGCCGCGTGCAGTCGGAGGGAGAGGACGTGGCCGCGGCCGAGCAGTTCGGCCTCGAGCCGGCGCAGTGCCGGTCCTGTTCCGCCGCCGGACGCGGACGTCCCGTCCACGTACACGGTCTGGATACGGCGCAGCAGTACGGACTCGGCGGCGAGCAACAGGGGGACCCTCCACGACGGCCGGGACAGGGGAACGGGGGCGGAGAGTGGGCGCGCTGGGTCTTTTCGAGAGAGTGAGAAGGATGCACGTCAGGGAGCCGCCCCCGTCGCACCCGATCCCATCACACCCGTGCGCGGTCGCCAAACGAATAAACGGCCCCCTCGGTGTGGGCGTCCGGCGACCGTGCACCGCTTCCCGTACCGGTCCCTCGGCGGTGTCAGGGGGAGCGCCGGCGCCGCCGGCCGACGAGGACGACGGTGCCCAGCAACAGGGCTCCGGCGCCTGCCGTGGCGACGAGTGCCATGTGGGTCGTGCCCGTGGCGGGGAGCATGCCGTCGGACGGTGCCGTCGTGGTCGGAGCGGTCCGCGCGTCGAAGGCGAAGCTGACACTGTCGTTGGAGGCGTCCGGGTCGTGCAGGGGGACGCCGGCCGGGCCGGGGCGTACGGTCGCCGTGCCCTTGGCGCCGTCGTAGTCCTCGGTCAGTTTCACCCGCAGGATGAACAGTTGACTCTTTCCGGGGGTGAGGGCGAACGGCACGGGACATACATAACGCCGGTGACCGGCCTCGAACGGTGCCGTCTCGGTGTCGCCGACCCGGAGCAGGCATGCGCCGTAAGGCCTGTCCTCTCCCTCCTCGTAGATGTTGCGGGACCCGACCACGCCCTTGGGCAGGGCGATGTCGACCATGACGACGGGCTTCTGGTCGACCACGTACACGGAGGCCGGTCCGTGGTTCACGGCCTTGATGTCCAGGGACAACAGGTCCTGGTCGACCTCGACGGTGGCCCCGAAATCCGCGAAGTTGTCGGCCGCGACGGTGAACCGGCCCTCGGGGCCCTTCTCGAACGCGCCTTCCGCCCCGGACGCCGGCACCAGGCGGAGTGCGGGTCCGGTGCCCTGGAGCCTGCCGCTGCCGGCGGTGGGGTCCTGGCCCGGCTCCAGCAGGCCGGCCGAGTAGTCGACCACGTCGGTCAGGACCCGCTCGCCGACCTCGGCGGTGAGGGGGCTGCTCAGCTCCATGGTGGCCCCCGCGGCCACGGGGGCGGTGACGACGCAGGTGACGGTCGTCCGGCCGGCCGGTTCGGGATCGAACTCCTCGTCGTAGGTGCAGTTGGAGAACTTGTGGTCGAAGAGCAGACCGCCCTCCGATGCCCAGCGCAGCCGGATGCGCCGGTCCGTGGCCAGATCACCGGTGTTGCGGAGCCGGAGCGGGACGTCGATCCGGGATCCGATGGCGGCGTGCGTCGTGTCCGGCACCTTGCCGACCACCAGGTTCGGGACGCCGACGACCACCTTCGCCGTCGCGGTGGCACCGGTCCCGTGCTTGGCGGTGACGGTGTACGTGATCGTGCCGGTGTCGCCGAGTGTCGCGCCCGTGGCCACGCGCAGGGTGAAGTCGACCGAGCGGTTTCGCGTGGATTCCTTGTCGACGCAGGTGAGAACCTGCCCGTCGGCCTCGCACCTCGGGTCGTCGGCCGAGACGCTCGCGATGCCCGCCAGATCACGCGCGTCGATGACGAGCGTCTCGTCGGTGGGGACGGGAACCTGCGCCCCGCCGTCCCAGAACCCCCAGCTCACGTGGACCGGCTGTGCCGCCGGTCCCACGTTGATCTGCTTGTCGGCACTGATCGACGCGTACGCCTGCGTCGGCAGAGGGGACGGATCGGCGGCGACAGCGGCCGCACCGGGTGCCAGGGCGAGCGTCACGGCGGTCAGCGCTGTCCCGAACACTGTGCGTGTGGACTTCATGCGTGTTCGATGCACGAGGTGCCTCGAAGGTTGCCCGCGGACGCGTCTGTTTCCGTGGGCGTCTGCGGGGGTGCGCAGGCCGGCAGGTGGTCGGTGCCGTTGTGGCCGGGCCCGGAGGTGTGGTCCGGGCCGAGGACGTGCCCGGCCTGGTGACGCATGAGGGTGGGACCGCTCGGCATCGCCGGAAGCACGGGGGCCGGCAGCCCTCCGGTACCGGTCGCGCCGCTTCGGGACCATCGCCGGTCGTGGCGGACGCTGTCGCGGTCACGCCGGGACAGGCCACTTCTCGGACGGGCGGCGCGCCCCGACCACGGAAGGGTCATGGCGGACCGTCAGGCCCGGTTCCGTACCGGCTTCGGCCCGGAGGGAAGGGCTTCCTCACGTCGGCGCAGCAGCAGCGGGGTCGCCAGCAGGAACACGCCGGCCAGTCCGATGGCCGTGCGCGGACCGAGCAGGCTGCCCAGCACGCCCCACAGGGCCGTCAGGAGTGCGGTCGTGGCCTTGGTCGTCACCGCCCAGGCGGTCAGTGTGCGGGTGACCCGGCCGGTCGCGACGCGCTGGAGGCGGTAGGTGGCGTGGACGGGGTTGAAGACCCCGCAGCAGAGGATGAGCCCGAACTCAACGCCGATCACCAGCAGCAGTCCGCCGGTGCCCGGTCCCAGGAAGGCCAGGCCGATGGGCCAGACGGCACGCAGCGACCCGGCCGCGACCAGGACCTGGTGCTGCCCGAAGCGGGTGACGAGCGGCCGGGCCAGCCGCGATCCGAGCAGCCCGCCGATCGAGGGCGCGGCGAAGGCGAGGCCGTACTGCCACGGTGCGAACCCCAGCTGTCCGAGCATCTGGACGGCCAGCAGCGGCTGGGCGGCCATCACCAGGCCGTTGAACAGGGTGGTGTTGAAGAACAGGGGACGCAGGGCCGTGTCGGAGAGGATGTACCGCCAGCCGTCGAGCAGGTCCCCGGCGCACACACGTGCGGCCTTCCGGCGCTCGGGCCGCGGCTCGTGTCCGCCCGTCGCGCGGATGCCCAGAGCCGAGAGCAGGTGGCTGACCGCGTCGGCCACCACCGTCGTCACCGGACCGAGCAGCCCGATCGCCGCGCCGCCCAGCGGCGGTCCGAGGATCGTGACCGACCAGGCCGTGGACTCCAGGCGGGAGTGGGCGACGAGCAGGTCCTCGGCCGGCAGCAGGTTCTTCAGGTAGGCGCCCGAGGCGGCGCGGAAGGTGATGTCGGCCGCCGCGACGACGACCGAGACCAGCAGGAGCTGAAGGAAGGTGAGCGCGCCGAGCGCGAACGCGGCGGGGACCGTCAGCAGCGCCGCGAACCGCATCAGGTCCGTCGCGATCAGCACCTGCCGCTTGCGGCGGAACTCCACCCACGGGCCGAGCGGAACGGCCACGGCCGCACCCACCGCGGCCCCCGCGGAGGACAGCGCGGCGACCTCGGCCGGCCCGGCGTGCAGCACCTGGACGGCGATCAGCGGGAACGCGCCGAAGGCGAGCCATGTGCCGAGCGCGCTGGTCCCGTACGCCGCCCAGAACCATCCGAACCGCCGCTCCAGCCGGTGTCCGCTCCTCATGCCCGATCCCCCTCGCCCTTCACCCGCACAACCGGTCCGCGATCGGGAGTATCCAAGCGAGGGCGGTGGCCTGGGATCAAACAACCGGAGGATCGCGGGTCACAACCAGTGGTTGTGACACTAGGGTGGCGGCATGGACCTCGACGCCGTACGGACCTTCGTCACCGCCGCGGACGCGGGGCGGTTCCAGGAGGCCGCCGCCGAGCTGGCGGTCACCCAACAGGCCGTGTCCAAGCGCATCGCCGCGCTGGAACGCGACCTCGGCGTGCGGCTGTTCATCCGCACCACCCGCGGCGCCCGGCTCAGCATCGACGGGCAGGCGTTCCTGCCCCACGCACGCGAACTGCTGCGCGTCGCCGAGCGCGCGCGGGCGTCCGTGCGCCCCGGCCACCGTCCGCTGCGCGTCGACGTGATCGCCTCACGCAGCGCGCCGTCGGGCCTGATGCGCGCCTTCCACCGGGCCCGTCCCGAGATCGACCTCGACGTGGTGTGGCTGTTCGACATCGAGACGGCCGTCGCCGCCCTCCGGTCCGGAACGATCGACGCGTCCTTCCGTGCCGTCGCCATGCCCGGCCGGCCCCTTCCCGAGGACATCGAGTCGGTCCGGGTGCTCGACGAGCCGCTCCAGCTCCTCACCGGTCCCGCCCACGCGCTGGCGGGCGCCCGGTCGGTGACCGTCGCGCAGCTCGTCGGGCACCGGATCTGGATGCCCGGCATCGTCCCCGGGACCGAATGGGCCGCCTACTACGACGACCTCGTCGCCGAGTTCGGCCTCACCATCGAAGCCACCGGCCCCAACTTCGGCTCCGACGCGCTCCTCGACACCGTCGCCGACACCCCGGCTCTCGCCACCTTCATGAGCGAGGGGACCCGCCTCGTCTGGCCCGCCGGCCACGGCCTGCGCCGCATCCCGGTCACCGATCCGACCCCCGTCTACCCGCACTCGCTCCTGTGGCACCGCGACAACCCCCACCCCGCGCTGGCCGTGCTCCGCGCCCATCTCGCCGCCACGTCGGCGGGTCACGACACCGCCGGGACCTGGACACCCGGCTGGGTGACAGCGCGCTGAACGCGGGCGCGGTCTGTGGGATGAGCGGCTGTTGCGGTGTTCCGCTCAGGGCCGGAAGGTGGCGGCCTTGACCCCGAACCCGATCAGGACGACGTCTGTGACGCGGTCCATGGCGCGTCGTACGGCGGGCTCCTCGAAGAAGGTACGGGCCTCGGCCGGCACCAGCACATAGCCGCCGAGCCTGACGAACATGGGTTCGGTTCCGTACGCGGGATCACCGGCGGTTTCCGGGGGACGGCCTCGTGGAACGATCACGCCGCATTCCGTGTCCCCGGCGAAGGCGTAGGCGATGGCGATGCGTCACCGTGCTCACCGTTTCCACCGGCCGGCCACCCCGCGGCCGGCGCCATCTCGGCGGCCGTCGGAGACGACGCTGTTCAGCGGCGTCTACGGGCTGGTCCTGGCCAGTGCGCTGGCGGCCGCGCTCGATTCTCCCGGCGAGGCGGACGCCCCCGGCTCCGACGCGCTGTGGGTCCTGCTCACCGCCCTCGCCTCCGCGGCCGCCCACGGCTACGCCCATGTCGTCGCGCACCGGTTGTCGGCGGACGGCGGCGGTGCCCGGGCCGGGCTGCGCGCCATGCTCGCCGAGTGGCCCGTCGTCGTGGCGGCTGTCCCCACCGTCGCGCTGCTGCTGACCGCGGTGCCCTCCTGGTGGACGGAGACCCGGGCGGTGAACACCGCCCTGGTGCTCAACACCCTGCTGCTCGCCGGCTGGGGCGCGTGGACGGCCCGCGGCGCGGGCCGTGGCTGGGCGGCCTCGCTCCGGGCCGGGATCGCCGACATGCTGATCGGCCTGGTGATCATCGTGGCGAACGCCCTGATCAAGTGACGGACGCCCTCACCGTCGCCCTCGCCCTGCCCGGCCCCGTCCAGGGGATCCCGGCACACCGGACGACCTCCGGCGAAAACCGGCACCAGGGTCATGTGGGGCCCGACGGCCGTGTCGGACCGTAAGGCATGGCCTTCGCACCGGCCGCGGCCCGCATGACGCCACGACGTCCTTCGACGGACGTCGTGGCGGTCTCATCCGGTGGGCGGCGGCGCACCGGCGGTACTCCCGTTCAGGACTGCGGTCGCTTCCCGTGGTTCGCCGCGTGGTTGCGGCGCGACTTCTTCTTGCGGCGCCTCTTCGAGGACATACGCGTCTCCCTGGTGACATACAGCCGTGAGACCACGTCTCACCCGGCGGTTCCCGGACCGGCGAACGGCGACGGCCCGCCAGGCAAGTGTTCCTCGCGGCACCGGGCACCGCCACTCGCACGCCGGCGGGGACCGCCCTCGTCGACACGGTTGTCGCCCCGCGCGCGCCGGGCGACGATGTCCCCCAGCGCATCGCCCCGCGGGAGGCCATGGTGACCGATCCCTGGGTGGCCCTGGAGCCAGGAGCCGACCCTGCCGAGCGCGTACGTGTGCTGCACCGGGCGCACGATGCCTTCACCGAGGCCGGTACGGTGCCGCGCCCGGTGCGCGGCGTGGTCGCCGAGTCGTGGCGGCGCTCGGCGCGCGCCGGGGTGCACCCGGACGGCACCGCCGACATCGAACTGACGGGCAGCGACCTCGGGGCCTGCCGGGCCGAGCACCCGCTGGCGCGTGTGATGCCGCTGTTCCGGGAGTTGCTGGGCACATTCGCCTCCGACGGCCAGCACCTGCTGGCGGTGTGCGACGCGCACGGCAGGCTGCTGTGGGTCGAGGGGCACCCGTCGACGCTGCGGCGGGCGCGGCGGATGAACTTCGTGCCGGGCGCCCGGTGGTCGGAGAGCGCGGTCGGGACGAACGCGCCGGGCACGGCGGTCGCCGTGGGCCGTCCGGTCCAGGTGTTCGCGGCCGAGCACTTCGCGCGGCGCGTACAGCCGTGGACGTGCGCGGCGGCCCCGGTCCACGACCCCCGCACCGGGCGGCTGCTCGGTGCCGTGGACATCACCGGCGGGGACGGTCTCGCGCATCCGCACAGCCTGGGGTTCGTACAGGCCGTGGCACGCGCGGCGGAGTCCCGGCTGGCGCTGCTCGCCCCCGGGGGCCGGACTGCCGGCGGGCCCGGACTGGCGGCACTGGGCCGCGACCGGGCGGTGCTGACGACGGAGGGCCGCAGGATCCGGCTCGGCCGCCGGCACAGCGAGATCCTCGTCCTGCTGGCCGGGCGCCCCGACGGCCTGACCGGTGACGAACTGCTGTGCGCCCTGTACGAGGACGAGTCGGTGACGCCGGTGACGCTGCGCGCGGAGCTCGCCCGGCTGCGCCAGGTGCTCGGGCCGGGACTGCTCGCGTCGCGGCCCTACCGGCTCGCGGTACCCCTGGAGTCGGACGTCGCCGTCGTCGAACGCCGACTGGCGGCCGGCGCGGTCACCGACGCCCTGGCCGCTTATCCGGGTCCGTTGCTGCCGGCCTCACGGGCCCCGGCCGTCGTACGGCTCAGGCGCCTCCTCGCCGACGGTCTGCGCGCGGCGCTGATCGACCGCTCGGATCCCGACCTGCTGGCCGACTGGGTCCACGCGCCCTGGGGCGAGGAGGACGTGGAGGTGTGGCGGGCGCTGGCCGCGGCCCGGCCGACGGCCGTGAACCGGGTCCGGCTGGCCGCGCTCGAATCGGAACTGAGGGCCCCGGACGGCTGGGCCCGCCCCGGGGACCGGTAGCGACGCGGCCCGCCCGCAACGTGGTCGCAACGTCCGTGTCCTTACGCTCCGGCGCGGAGCTGCCCAACGGCGGGCAGCGCTGCCGGAGGAGGCCAGTTCCGCATGACCCGTTACGCGGCGCCCGGGAGCGAGGGCGCGATCGTCTCCTACCAGTCCCGCTACGACCACTTCATCGGCGGCGCGTACGTGCCCCCGGTCGCGGGGCGGTACTTCGAGAACCCGAGCCCGGTGAACGGTCTGCCGTTCACCGAGGTGGCGCGCGGCACGGCGGAGGACGTCGAGGCGGCGCTCGACGCGGCGCACGCGGCCGCGCCCGGCTGGGGGCGCAGGCCGGCGTCCGATCGGTCCGACATCCTGCTGAAGATCGCCGACCGCATGGAGGCCAACCTGGAAGCACTCGCGGTGGCGGAGAGCTGGGAGAACGGCAAGCCCGTACGGGAGACCCTGGCGGCCGACATCCCGCTGGCCATCGACCACTTCCGCTACTTCGCCGGGGCCGTGCGCGCCCAGGAGGGCTCGCTCAGCGAGGTCGACGACGACACGGTCGCCTACCACTTCCACGAGCCGCTGGGCGTCGTCGCCCAGATCATCCCGTGGAACTTCCCCCTTCTGATGGCGACATGGAAGCTCGCGCCCGCCCTCGCCGCGGGCAACGCGGTCGTCCTCAAGCCCGCCGAGCAGACACCGGTCTCCATCCACTACTGGCTGAGCCTCGTCTCCGACCTGCTGCCGCCGGGTGTGCTGAACATCGTCAACGGCTTCGGCCCGGAGGCCGGCAAGCCGCTCGCGTCGAGCCCGCGGGTGGCGAAGGTGGCCTTCACCGGCGAGACGTCCACGGGGCGGCTGATCATGCAGTACGCGGCCGAGAACCTGAAGCCGGTCACGCTGGAGCTGGGCGGCAAGTCGCCGAACATCTTCTTCGACGACGTGTGGGAGAAGGACGACGAGCTGCGCGACAAGGCCCTCGAAGGGTTCACGATGTTCGCGCTGAACCAGGGCGAGGTGTGCACCTGCCCCTCCCGGGGGCTGATCCAGCGCGGCAACTACCCCGACTTCCTGGCCGCGGCCGTCGCCCGCACCGAGCTGATCAGGCCCGGACACCCGCTCGACACCGACACGATGATCGGCGCGCAGGCCTCCAGCGAGCAGCTGGCCAAGATCCTGTCCTACATCGACATCGGCCGGCAGGAGGGCGCCAAGATCCTCACGGGTGGCGAACGCGCCGAGTACGACGGTGATTTGAAGGGCGGCTACTACATGCGGCCGACCATCTTCGAGGGCGACAACCGGATGCGCGTCTTCCAGGAGGAGATCTTCGGCCCGGTCGTCTCGGTGGCCTCGTTCGACGACTTCGACGACGCGATCAAGATAGCCAACGACACGTCGTACGGCCTCGGCGCGGGCGTGTGGACCCGCGACATCAACACGGCCTACCGCGCCGGGCGCGCGATCCAGGCGGGCCGCGTCTGGACGAACTGCTACCACGCCTACCCGGCGCACGCGGCGTTCGGCGGCTACAAGCAGTCCGGGATCGGCCGGGAGACGCACAAGATGATGCTGGACCACTACCAGCAGACGAAGAATGTTCTTGTTTCATACAGTCCGAAGAAACTTGGGTTCTTCTAAAGCCGCAAATTGGGCGCCTGGCGTAGGCTTTACCCTTTCCGGCACCCATAGGCTGAAGCGACCATCCGTGACCGTTCAGCATCCTTTCGAACTCGTCCACCGCGGATCGGTGCCCGCTCCGGACCAGCCACGGACCGGCTGAGGTGCTACCTTGCGTCGTCCGCGGCGGTGCGAAGTGTACGAAAAAGTGCGGACGACGTCGGGCGCCGGACGTGATCACACGGCGGCATGCTCGCGGGTTGTTTCAAGGTAGGTCCTCTTCGATCACCCCCAGTGCTCCTCCCGGTACCGCAGGAGACCCTCACCATGCAGCTGCTTGGTGGCGTTACCGACCCGGACCCAGAAGTCGGTGGCCGCGCTGCCGCCTTTGGCGGGCCTGGCGAACACGGCCTTGCCGGCTGCAGCCACGCTGACCCGGCAGACGACACGATCGGCCACCTCGGGAAAACTGATCCGCACGGTGGTCGCGGTCGGGGCCGACAGGTTGTCATCGAGGACTTGGCGTACGAACAGTTCGTAGCCATCGAGGTCAGCCTGCTTCGGCAGGGTGGACAGATCGTTCTCGATTCCTAGTACGGTCCCGTCGTCACCGACGCCGACGAACAGATTGCCGCCCTCCCCGTTGAGGAAACCACAGACCGTCTTGACGAGATTGTTCTGCAGGGACTTGTCGTACTCCCCGGTGTGCACGTTCCAGCGGGCACTCGCCTTGAACTCGGTGCTCTGGGACTCACCGGCGGCGATCAGATCGGCCGCCGCGGTGGGCACGTACGCGGGTCGGTCCGCGCTGAGCGTCTCGAACGCCTCCCGTACCACTTGGGCGATCAGCTGGCGGCGTCGTTCCAGGAAGGCCGCATAGTCGAGCTGCTCCCAGCCGACCGGCAGCGCGTGCCACAGGGCCTGCCGCCTGACCACCTCCGGGTCCATCGCCTCGGTGATCCTGGGCCAGTAGACGTGAGGTGCTTCAGTGTTGCTCTTCTCGCTTGCCGGCCACGTCACATATGCCATGTTGGCGATGGCGTTGACCTGGCGTTTGTCGGTGATACCAAGACCCGCGAGGGTCTCGGAGTTGAACAGACGGTCCCGGGGAACCTTCCGGGCGGGCCTGGCCGCCGGATCCATCAGGTCGCGGATGTGCTGGTCGCCGCACAGCAACTCGGCGTCCAGGATGTTCAACGCAGCCTGGTAGGCGAACACCACCGGGGAGTACGACGATGAGCTGTCGAGTCTGTTTGGCAGGGAGATGTCCCAGTAGTCACCGGTGAAGTGCGCGGAGATGATCCGGGTGAGTTCTGCGGCGAACGCCTGGCCGTCACCCTGCGGCAGGCCGCCGATCCGACCCAGATCAAACTCCATCTGCGACTCGGGGGAGTTAGAGTAACGGCCGGTAGTGTGCACCATGAAGAACCAGCGCGCGATGACCGGACGGAGTTCTTCCGCCGACAGCCCGAAGTCGTGCAGTCCGATCAGCCACAGCGCGTAGCTATACAGCAGGGCGGTGTCAGAGGTGATCATCTTGCGGCTACGGAAGCCGGCCGCGGTGATGCACTGGAAAAACTCGTGCCAGCTGGTCAGATCGAGGACCTGCGTGTGCGCCTGCGCCAGCCGTTCGAACTGTTCCTGGCGCCGCTCGGCGGAGACCTTTCCGGTCTCAAAGTCCTTGCCTCGCAGCACGTTGTAGACGTGCTGGAGCCGGGCACGCCGGAAGGCCACGGCGACAGCGACGCGCAGGAGCTGGTCCGGGCTGGGGTCCAGGAACGGGTTGCGCGGGTTCGGTCCGGGAAGTCCCGCGACCACCGCGGCCCGGCAGAAGTCCTCCAGTTGACGTCGGCCCTTCTCCCAGTGCACCGACATCAAGGTGAGGATGAAGTCGGACTGGTTGAGCTTCACTCCCTGGAAGTTGATACGGACGAAGATCTCCGCGACCTGCTCCTCGTCGGCTGCGGCGTCCAACTCCACCACCTGGAAACGGAAGTCGTGCAGGCCCCGGACACGGTCAATCCGCTCTTCCAGCTCGTCCCTCGTCGTGGTCGGCAGGGGCTCGCCTGCGGCCTGTTCGAGCCGGTGGAAGAACTCCCGGACGGCGCCACGGTGGCCGCCCGGGGCCCAGAGCTTGGTGATGTCCGGGATGTAGGCGGTGTCTCGCTCGATTGCCGCGTCCGTGACCTCGAACGTCTGGTCCTGCGGGTGGAAGGCGATCCGCAGTGTGACCTCGTCGAAGGACTTGTTGACGACCTTACGCCCGGTGAGTACGGCGAACAATGCGGTGAGCCGCTGCTGCCCGTCCACGACCAGCCGTTGGGGCGCCCGGTCGCCCGTTCCCGTTCCGATCTGCCGGGTCCCCACCTCGGCTCCGGTCTCCCAGAACATCAGGGTGCCGATCGGGTAGCCGCGGTACATCGAGTCGAAGAGATCGCGGGTCTTCGTCGCGGACCAGACGAACGGCCGCTGAATGTCGGGAAGCCCGATCCTTCCACCCTCGATGTCCTCTATCAGGTGCCGAAGGGTATAACCCGTGTCGCGGTAGAGGGTGGGTGGCACAGTGCGGGCTCCTCACGTCAGCGGGTCAGTCAGGGCGGATGCTTCGATTGCTTCAGCGACTGAGACAAACAGAGAAAGAGAACAACATCAGAGACTTACCACGGGAGTTGCTCTTGTTGCAGCAAAGTTGAGGTGCCGATGGCTGACCGCTGGCCGTCGATCAAGCAGAGCGAGGTCGTCGTCGATGGCCATCGGGCTGATCTCTGCGGTCGTGCAAGCCACGGCGCTACGCCGGGCCGGCGGATCATCGGCAGCAGCCCTGCCGCATAGTAGGACCGGCCCCGAGCGCCCCGGAGCAGGCGAGAATGGTGCACTCGATCCTGCGGGCCTGGATCCAGGAAGACCTACAGCATCAACTGGGTGCCCTCCCGAGAGGCACCTTTTGCCGCCCGGACGCTGACCGAATCGATCGCGCACCGCGACCAGTCCAGCTCGCGCCGCGCACCGAGTGCGTCGAGGACGACCTGGTGGAGCCTGGTCCACACCCGGGCCTGGCTCCACCGGGCGAAGCGCTGGTAGACGGTGGGCCAGGCCGGCCCGAACACAGGCGGCAGCTGCCGCCAGGTACAGCCCGAGGCGGCCACGAAGATGATCGCCGCCAGGCATTCGCGGTCACCAGCCCGACGCCGCCCGCCACCCTGCGGACGTATGACCTCCGTCGGTGGGACCACCCGTCGGAACAACACCCACAACTCGCCCGGAACCAACCGCTCAACCAGATCCGCCATGCACTGCTCAACGAACGATCACGCCATCAGAAACGGCGTCTTTAGACGACATGAGTGAAGGCGCGGTACTCCCGAGCCACCAGCTCCACCTCGTGGGAATGCCTGTTGAGGTACTGCCCGATCGAGACGATCTCGCCATCAGCCGCAATGGTTGCGTACGCCTGTGCGTACCCGCGAGAATCCGTGTCCGAGGAGTAGACGCGAGCACCCTGATCTTGATGTATCCAGATGCGGTGCTCTTCGGCCACTGTCGCCTCGGACCCAACGGGTCCGATCTTCTCCAGGAGCACGTAGTGCAGCCCCAGGAGATCCAAGAGCTCTTGGTCACGTTCCCACACGGCCCCTGCGTACATGTTGCTCATCAGGAACAGCGGATCGCGGTACACAAGCCGTACCGCATCGGGCAACGACATGCCTCGGCCGTTCCAACACAGGGCGCCACGTACCGAGTGGCGTAGGCCGTGGCGGGGTACGGCTTCACCCATGACCATGGGCAGGAGATTCTCCAGGCTGTCTGGCCACCCATGGGTGATTGTTTGCAGGAGGTCACAGGGGTTGTAGACGTGCAGTCCGACGTCTCCCTCACCAACCTTCGGGCCCACTTCGTCGAGCCAACCGGCCACCAGCGAATCTGAACCGTTCCGGAGTCCCTACCGAACCCGGAACGGTTCAGACTCTCCCGAGTCAAGAGGCTCTGACCTGCAATTCCATGCCCGCACTGAACTGGCATAGGCGCCCCTGGACGGTCTCTACAGCCTGTGCCATGTCGTACCGCAGGACTCGCACGTCAACACCACAGATCACGCATCAAGATCCGGACCAGGTGCGGACCAAATCAGCCCAGAAGCAGATGATTACACCCTCTGCCGCAGGTCAGAGGCGACAATGAGCGTGTACCACCAGCAGACGAAGAACCTGCTGGTGTCGTACTCGCCGAAGAAGCTCGGGTTCTTCTAGGAACACCGAGTCAGACGCCTGGAGCGGACATCGCCCTCCAGGCGCCCGTCACCTGTCCGAGGGAAAAGCGTCCGGAGTGCTCGCGCTACTTCACGGGCCCGAAGTGGAGACCGTGCCCGGTACGGCAGTTGACAACTCGAACGCGGCACATCAAAGTCCCGGCGTGAGCGAGATCAACGATCTGACGCCGGCCGAGACACGGGTATGGCGCGCCTTTCCACGAGGTGAGTCCGTGGACTTCCGCGCCGCGGAGAACGAGGACCCGGCACTCGGCGGCACCTGGGGCACCGAGCGGACCGTACGGGCGAGTGTGCTCCGGACGCTGCTGCTCAGGGTTCCGCAGGAGGAAGGGGAGATCGCCGCGCTCAGGATCACGGGGGCGCGGATCACCGGCGTCCTGGACCTGAAGTACGCCACCGTCGCCGCCGCCGTCCGGTTGAGCCACTGCCACTTCGACGGCGCTCCCGAGCTGTACGGTGCCCAGCTGCGCCAGCTCAATCTGTGCAAGTCCGTTCTGCCGGGCCTGACCTCGGCGGCTTTGCGGGTCGAGGGGGTGCTGCACCTGACGGACTGCCGGATGCTGGGGCCGGCGCGGCTCGGCGGAGCCCAGATCTCCGGGCCGCTGTTCATGGAACGGGCGCGGTTCACGGCACCGGACGACTCCGAACCGGCGCTGCAGCTCAACCAGGCGGTGATCGGAGGTGACCTGTGGGCACCGGAGATGCGCGCGCACGGACAGGTCCGGCTCACGGGCGCCTCCGTCGCCGGACGGATCAACGTTCAGGACGCCGAGTTCGACAAGTCCGACGGCGTCGCGCTGGACGCGCAGAACCTCGAGGTGGGAGCCCATGTACGGGCGCGGTGCGTACGCGTGCGGGGCCGGATCGAGCTCCGAGGTTCCCGCATACCGGGCCGTCTCGACCTGCTCCACGCCCGCCTGTCGCACCCGGGAGACACCGCCCTGCGGGCGAGCAGTTGTGTCATCGGTGAGCTCTGGCTGCGCGGGGGCGATCGCATCGAGGGGGCCCTGAATCTGCGGCGCTCCCAGATAGAGATCCTGACCCTCGAGCCGGAAATGCTGCCGGACCAGGTGCACCTCAGCAACCTCACGTACACCGTGCTCACTCCGCACGAGCCCGCCGAGCGCCGCCTTCCGATGCTGGAGCGGGACGACGACCGGTACGAGCCGTACGGTTACGAGCAGTTGACAGCGGCCTACCGCCACGTCGGTGACGACGACGCGGCCCGGCTCGTCCAACTCGCCAAGCAACGCCGCCGACGCACCACGCTCACCTGGTACGGACGGCTGTGGGGGTACGTCCAGGACGTCACCGTCGGCTACGGCTTCCGTCCGTCGCGCGCGGCCGTCTGGCTGCTGTCCCTCATGACCATGGGATCGATCGCGTACGGCCTGGACCACCCACGCCCCGTCAAGGCGGACGAGGCCCCCGACTTCAACCCTGTCTTCTACACCCTCGACCTGCTCCTGCCGGTCGTCAGCTTCGGCCAGGAGCCGGCGTTCGCCCCTGACGGCTGGTACCAGTGGCTGTCGTACGCCCTGGTCATCACCGGCTGGATCCTGGCGACGACGATCGTCGCGGGCGTGTCCCGTACGGTCAGCCGCCAATGACCCCCTTCAGCCGGTCGAGCACGTAGTCGGCGGCGCATCCCCGTCCGTTGCCGGCGCGGCGGCCAGGGAGTGAACGCGGTCCGTGAACCGCTTCGGACCGGTCACGGCCGTGGAGTCGCCGCACCTCTCGTACACCGCACGCGTGACGGCGTCGGGCGCCGGCGGATCCTCCCGGCCGGAAACCGGCAGAGCGGGCCGCGCACCGCGTCGCCGGTGGTCGGGCATAATGCCGCAATGAGCACCATCGTCGAGTTCTTCATGGCGCCGGACGACGCGTCCGCCGCTCTGGCCCTGCGAACCGGCCCGGGACGTGCCGAGTCGCTCTCCTTCGGCAACTTCGATGCCGAAGAGGCCGTGGTCGAGTGGGAATGCCTTCTCGTGGGTGGCGGTTTCGAGGAACTCGTCGAAGCCGGCGAGCCGTGCGTCGTCGCCGGCCGGGACGATGCCGGGTGCGTCGTCCTCGCTGTCTCGCCCCGGCTGTCCGCCGCACTCGCCGACGCCGAGCGGTCCCGGTTGCGGGAGGTCGCCGTCGCGTGGGCCGCGCGGCGCGCCGAGGACGGCGAGGTGATCGGCACGGAGATCGCCGAAGTGATCCTGGGAGATCTGGCCGCTCTCGCCGGCGACGCCCGGCGCCAGGGCCAGGAGGTCTACTGCTGGGTCGCCTAGGGCTTCGGGTTCGGCGCCGGATCGTGACGGACGTCGCGGTGGCGGTGCCGGGGAACCGAACCGGATGCGCGATCGGCGTGCCGGCCGGCTTTCCGGTCGTCCCCGGGTCTCCGACCGGCTCGGACGGCCGTCCCGCTCAGAACGGTCTCCACCGCGAGTACCCGGTCGGGAGGCTCCGCGCGTTCCTTGGCGACGGCCACGAGGCACGCGGGTGCCTCACCGTCCGGCACCGCGCTCACGTATCCGGAACCGGCGGGTGACTTCGCGGTGGTGTCGCTCGTGGACGAGGACACCACCCGGCGGTCCGGGCGGCCGGGGTCAGCCGCCGCGCCGGACCCGGGCCGCCTTGCGGGCCTCCGCGAGCTTGCGGGCCTCGCTGCTCTTGCGGGACGGCCTGCCACCGGAGCCGCCCTTCGCGTCCTTGGCGCTGCCCAGGCCGCGGAACGGGACGTTGTGGTTCTTGGGGCGCGCCACGGCCGGGCCGCCGTCGAGGGACTCTCCGGAGGGGGCCCTGGCGCCGGTGATCCGGCTCAGCTCCGCCTCGCCGGACCGCACCTTGGTGACCTCGGGAGCGACGCCGGCGTCCGCCATGACCTGGCTCGTCTCGCGGCGCTGTCCCGGCAGGACGAGCGTCACGACGGTGCCGGAGCGGCCGGCCCGCGCCGTGCGGCCCGCGCGGTGCAGATAGTCCTTCGGGTCGGTGGCCGGGTCGACGTTGACCACGAGGTCGAGGTCGTCGACGTGCAGTCCCCGTGCGGCGACGTTCGTCGCCACCAGCGCGGTGACCTGCCCGTTCCTGAACTGGGCGAGGGTCCGGGTGCGCTGCGGCTGGGACTTCCCGCTGTGCAGGGCGGCGGCGGACACGCCACTGGCCCGCAGATGTCGCGTGAGCTGGTCGACGCCGTGCCTGGTGTCCAGGAACAGCAGGACACGGCCGTCCCGGGCGGCGATCTCCGTGGTCACGGCGTACCGGTCCGGGCCGTGCACGACGAGGACGTGGTGCTCGATCGCGGAGAGCGCGCCGGACGAGGGGTCCACGGAGTGGACGGCGGGGTCACGCAGGTAGCGCCGCACCAGCTGGTCGACGTCACGGTCGAGGGTGGCGGAGAACAGCATCCGCTGCCCGTCGGGACGCACCTGGTCCAGGATCCCGGTGACCTGTGGCAGGAACCCCATGTCACACATCTGGTCGGCCTCGTCCAGGACCACGATGCGCACGCGCCCCAGCCGGCAGCCCCCGCGTTCGACGAGGTCGTGCAGCCGGCCGGGTGTGGCGACGACGATCTCGGCGCCGTCCCGCAGCACGGCGGTCTGCCGTCCGACGGACACTCCGCCCACCACGGTCGCGAGCCGCAGTCGCAGCGCCTCGGCGTGCGGGGTGAGCGCCTCACCCACCTGCTGCGCCAGCTCCCTGGTGGGCACCAGAACGAGCGCCAGCGGCTCTTTCGGCCGCGCGCGCCGCCCTGCCGTCCGGGCGAGCATCCCCAGGCCGAAGGCGAGCGTCTTGCCGGATCCCGTACGGCCCCGGCCCAGGACGTCCCGTCCCGCGAGCGCGTTCGGCAGCGCGGCGGCCTGGATGGGGAAGGGCACGGTCACACCGTGCTCGTCGAGCACCCGCAGAACCTCGGCCGGCAGCCCCAGCCCCGCGAAGGACGTCACCGCGGGCAGCGCCGGAGCGGCCCCTGGCGCCTCGGGCACACGGTCCTGCCGCCAGGCGTCGGTACGTGCTGATTCGCTCACAGAAAGCCTTCCTCCGAGGGACCGTACCGAGGAAGGCCCGGCAGGGACGCGGTCACCGGCCAGGGACACCGGCACAGCGACACCGCAAACAGCCAACGCTAGCACGGGGCACGCCGCGGGCCTCCCATGACCCCTCCGGCGCGCCGCGGGTCCGGCGGCCTCCGAGCCGCGCGGAACTTCACGTCGGCCGTAGGCCGTGCCGCACACTCCCCGCCGACCACGCGCCGTCACGTCGGGGCCAGGTATCGCACGGGAGGAGCGAAAACGCGGCTGGAGCCGCCGGTCGGCCCGCATGGGTGAAGGGCGCGTCGTCGACACGGCCGGGAGCCGGCCCGGGATACGACGGGAACGTCGTTGACGAGGGCCAGGCCGGGTCGGCAGCCGTCGGCGCGGGCTCCGCCGTGAACCGGCCGTTCGCCGTCACGCGCAGCGCACCCCGGCCAGTTCCTCGGACCGTTCCCAGATCCGACGGGCGTCGTCCGTGCCGCGCAGACGGCTGTAGAGCTTCTGCCGCGCGGGCGGGCCGCCCAGGTGGCCCGGGCCGCCGGGGCCGTAGAACGCTCCGCGTTCGGCGTGCGGCGACGTGGCCGCGTACAGGGCGGGCAGGGGTGCGGTGCGGATCGTGCCGAGGAGGACGCCCCGGGCGGACAGGGCGCGGATGACGCGTACGCCCAGGGTGTCCTTCCCGCGGCCCATCTCGGGGCGGGCGGCGAGCAGGTTCGTGGGGGCGACGCCCGGGTGGGACAGGTTGCTGGTGACGCCCCAGTCACCGGCCGCGCTGCGGCGGTCGAGTTCCAGGGCGAAGAGCCCGAGGGCGATCTTCGACTGGCTGTAGGCGCGCATGCCGCTGTAGGAGCGTTCCCAGTTGAGGTCGTCCCAGTTGATGGCGTTCCGGTTCGCCGCGAGGCTGATCTGCGAGGTCACGCGCGCCCGGCCGGCCCGCAGCAGGGGCAGCAGGTGGGCGACGAGGGCGAAGTGGCCGAGGTGGTTGGTGCCGAACTGCAGCTCGAATCCGTCCGTTGTCGTCCGGCGCTCGGGCGGTGTCATGACGCCGGCGTTGTTGACGAGCAGGTGGATCGGGCGGTCCTCCGCCAGCAGGGTCCTGCCCAGCGCGGCCACGGAGGTGAGCGCGGACAGGTCCAGGGTGCGCGGTGACACGTCCGCGTCGGGGACCTGCGCACGGATCGCGGCGAGCGCCGCCTCGCCCTTGCGCGGGTTGCGGACCGGCAGGAGCACCTCCGCGCCGGCGGCCGCGAGCCGGGTGGCGATACCGAGTCCGATACCGTCGCTCGCTCCGGTGACGACCGCGCGCTTGCCGGACAGATCGGGGACGGTGATGTCGGTGTCGGTGTCGGTGCGTGGCATGGGTTCGCTCCCTCGTGGTGTCGGTGCTTCCACCGTGACCGAATCCGCCGGCGCGGTGCAGGGCCTGCCGATCCCCTGATCGCGAGGCCGGGGATACGGCGGCCTTCCGCGGTTTTTGCGGGCCGGCGCCTGGTGACAGGCAGGCTGTGGCCGCCTTGGGCGGCGGAGAGGGGGATCGACGATCCGTGGCTGCGCCGCCGTGGCGGCGATAGAAAGGGGAACGGCACGAAGGAGAGGACCCATGGAGATCGATCGGGCCGGGCTGGCCGCCTTCCTCCGGCGTCGGCGGGAACTGCTGCAGCCCGAGGACGTCGGACTCCCGCGGGGACAGCGCCGCAGGACCAGCGGCCTGCGCCGCGAGGAGGCCGCGGCGCTGTGCCACATGTCGACCGACTACTACGCGCGGCTGGAACGGGAACGCGGACCGCAGCCCTCGGAACAGATGATCGCCTCGATCGCGCAGGGCCTGCGCCTTTCCCTCGACGAGCGTGACCATCTGTTCCGTCTGGGCGGACACAACCCACCCGTCCGCGGCGCGGCCGGCGAGCACATCGGCCCCGGCCTGCTGCGCATCCTCGACCGTCTGGCCGACACCCCCGCCGAGATCGTCACCGAACTCGGGGAGACCTTGCGCCAGACCCCGCTCGGTGTGGCCCTGACCGGCGACACCACCCGCTTCACCGGACCGGAACGCAGCATCGGCTACCGCTGGTTCACCCTCCCGGCCACCCGCGCGCTGTACGCACCGCAGGACCACGCCCTGCTCTCCCGCATGTTCACGTCCGGACTGCGCCGGATCGCCACACTGAGAGGCCCGGGCTCCCGCGCGGCCCGCTACGCCGAGCTCCTCCTGGGACGCAGCGAGGAGTTCCGGAGACTGTGGGACACGCACGAGGTGGGTGTCCGCCCCGGCCAGGTCAAACGCTTCCTCCACCCCGAGGTCGGGCTCCTGGAGCTGAACTGCCAGTCCCTCCTCGACCCCGACCAGTCGCACCACCTCCTCGTCTACACCGCCGCCCCCGGCTCCGAGAGCCACGACAAGCTGCGCCTGCTCTCCGTCATCGGCACCCAGACCGTCGGCTGACCACGCCGCGGACGCGCACCCGCGTCCCGGCGCCGGCCGGCGGTTCCGGGGCGTTCCCGGGCCGGCCGCGGCCGGTCCGGTCGCTAGTGGGGGAAGGTGCGGGGCGGGCGGGTCACCGTGGATTCGCGGAACTCCGCGATCCGGGAGTGGACCTGGCGCATCAGGTAGGTGTCCTCGATGCGGTCCAGATAGAGGCACCGGGCAGCCAGGCCCGGCAGGTCGAAGGCGAAGCACAGGGACATCAGCGGGTTCACGAACAACTCGCTGCCCCGCGTGCGGTCGGTGAACCGGACGTCGCCGAACGAGCCGCGCACGGCTGCCGCGATCGAGCCGTTCACGATGCTGGGGTGATCGGGGGTGTGGTGCTGGGCGTGCGCCACCGCGTCCAGGTACAGGGCGCCTTCGCGGGTGGCGCGGGGTATCGAGAACGCGCCGAGGTACGCGCCGTCGCGCTCCAGGGCGGCGATGTTCTCCAGGACCTGTACGTGGTTCACGCCGTGGTAGGCGTCCACGCCGAACCCGACGGACACCACGATCCGGTCCGGTATGCCGTCCAGCGCGGCAAGCGCCGCCACGCTGGCCAGGTCCTCCTCCGGTGTGCCGAGACCGGCCTCGTCACCGCGCAACAGGATGTCGGTGCCGCCGTCGACCAGCACCACGGCGTCGATGCCGTGCAGTTCGGTCAGTGCCCGGTAAGCGGCGCGCAGCGGGCGTACGCCGGTCTGCGGGAAGGCGTACACGGTGGGCGGGTAGCCGTGCCGGCGCAGCCACTGGGCGAGGGTCCGCTCCGGGAAGTAGCTCTGGTGCGGGGCGGAGTCGGGAGTGATGACGGCGAGGTCGTCGGCGGCCCAGTCGTCGGCCGGAAGGCCGGCGAGTGCGCTGAAGGAGAGGTTCGCGAGGTGCACTTCCTTCCCTTGGTGCAGGAGGGAGAGGGCCACCGGCAGGCCGGAGTAGATGTCGAAACCGCCGCCCGCGCCCGCGACGAGGATCCGTTCGGAATCGGCGAGCCGGGCGAAGAGCGGGTTGGTGTGGAGGGACGTCACGACGATCATTGTCACCCGGCACCCCCGGGACACGGGGCGTCGCCTCAAATTCCGTGGCACCCCGTGTCCGGGCGTGCCACCATGCCGTTCCATGACGCCACGCGACCCGAAGGACGGGATACAGGAACTCCTCCACGAACTCTGTGTCGACCTCGGCTTCTGCCTTCCGCCCCACGAGCAGCAGCGTCTGCGGGAGGCACCGCCCGCCGACGCGGACAGCTTCACCGACGCCGTGTTCATCGCCGAGGGAATGAACCCCGATCGTCACACGCGACTGTGGCACCAGGTACGGGAAAGAATCGACCGGCACCTGCACGGATGAGGAAACCCTGAGGCAGGCGGACAGGCGGAGAGGGCTCCGTACGCCCCGCGCGGCCACGGACGCCGCGCGGGGACGTCCTGTCAGGGCGAGGCCGTGGCGGAGTCCTCGGAGTCGAGCCGGAGTTCGGGTGTGGGGCGGCGGAAGCCCTTGGTGATGACGGCGAGGTAGACGACACCGACGGCGAGCCAGAGCAGTCCCAGTTCGGTCGCGGTGGAGCCGAGCTGGGTGATCAGGTAGACGTCGACGGCCGCGCCGGCCAGCGGGAGGAGCACGAAACCGAACGGTGAGGGGCGGTTCCCGGAGCGCCATTGCCGTACGGCGTGGGCGATGACGCAGATGTTGACCAGGGTGAAGCCGAGGAACGCGCCGAAGTTGATGAACGAGGTGGCGTCGGCCAGGGACAGGTTCATCGCGAGCAGCGCGACCGCGGCCACGATGAGGACGTTCGGCACCGGGGTGAGCAGCTTGGCGTGCAGGCGTCCGAAGACGGGGCGGGGAAGGACGTTGTCACGGCCCATGACGAACATCAGGCGGCTGGTACTGGCCTGGATGGCCACGCAGGAGGCGAAGCCGCCGAGCATGGTGACGGTGTTCGCGACGTCGGCGAAGCCCTGGCCGCCGACGAGCGTGAAGACGGCGTAGCCGGCCGAGGACTCGTCGGCGAAGGTGCCGCCGGGGTGGGCCCACTGCATCACGAAGGAGAGCGCCACGAAGATCACGCCTCCTGCCAGTACGGTGAGGACGATGCCGCGCGGGATGGTCCGCCGGGGGTCCCGCGCCTCCTCGCTGAGGGTGCTGACGGCGTCGAAGCCGAGGAAGGCGTAGGCGGCGACGGCCGCGGCCGCGGTGATCGCGGACATGCTGGTGGAACTGTTCCAGAGGGCGTGTCCGGCCGCCGCGGCCCCGCCGTGGCCGAAGCCGTGGCGGACGCAGAGCACGGCCAGGACCAGCAGGCAGCCGGTGACGGCGATCAGCAGCGTCTTGTTGACCTTGTCGGCGACCTTGAGGCCGATGACGTTGACGGCGGTGGCCGCCACGATGTTGATCACCAGCCAGAGCCACTGCGGTACCGAGGGGTACTGCGCGTGCAGGTAGATCGACTGCACCAGGAAGGCCACCATGGGCAGGAACAGGTAGTCCAGGAGCATGGCCCAGCCGGCCAGGAAGCCGGACCGCGAGTCGAGCATGCGCCGCGCGTAGGTGTAGACGGACCCCGAGGACGGGATGATCCGGGCCATCCTGGCGTAGCTGAGGCCGGTCAGCAGCATCGCACCGGTCGCGACGAGGTACGCGGCGGGGGCGGCACCGTGGCTGGTCGCGGCGATGACGCCGAAGGTGGAGGTGACGACGGCCGGGGCCATGTAGGCGAGGCCGAACAGGACGATGGACAGGAGACCGAGGTCGCCTCTCATCCGGGTGGGCTGACCGGTCATGGTGTGCTCTCTCCGGGGGCGGGGGCGGAGCCGGGGCGGGTACGGCCGCTCCAGGCGGCGGGGTCGATACGGCCCTGGTAGAGGGGCAGGGCGAGCGGGCTGTCGTCGGGCCGGAACTGCTGCCAGGGACGGTTCAGGGCCGCGGTGCCGAACTGCCGGATGTTACTCACCTCGTCGAGGTCGACGACATCGGTGAGGGACGTGTCGCCGTCGTCCGGAGCCTGCGAGCGGACGGTGCCGGAGGGGTCGACCAGCAGGCTGCGCCCGGTGCCCACGGGGGCCGCGCAGTTCACACTGGCGGTGAAGACCTGGTTGACGATGGAGTTGGCCCGGGCCAGGACGATCTCCTGGGCCCGGTCGCTGGTGCCGGTCTCGACGAAGTTGAGCACCAGTTCCGCCCCCATCCACGCGAGGTGGCGGGTCGTCTCGGGGAACCACGCGTCGTAGCAGATCGACAGGCCGATACGGCCGACGCCGGGCATGTCGAAGACGGTGAACCCGTCGCCGGGGACCGTGGTCTCGTAGGGCCGCCAGGGGAAGACCTTGCGGTAGGTGGCGACGCGCTCGCCGCGCGGGGAGTACACCACGGCGGTGTTGCGGATACGCCCGTCGTCACCGCGTTCGTAGACGCTGCCCGGGGCCAGCCACACCCCGAGGTCGGCGGCGATCCGCGCGAGCGCGGTGTCACGGGGGCCGTCCAGCGGTTCGGCGGTGGCCTCCGGCAGGTCCGCGGGATCCAGCGGGGAGCCGCTCGGGGCGCCGCACAGGTGCAGCTCGGGATAGACGACCAGCGGCTGGGCGGGCAGGCCCCGCGTGCGCCGGGCGACATCGGCGGCGAAGCCGTCCAGGTCGTCGGCGGGACGCCGGGCGGCCTGGGCCATCACAAGGGGAAGAGGACGCGACATGGAGCACCAGGTGTGTGAGCGGATTAATTAAACGAAATTTAGTTAACGAATCCGCCGGGGGTCAATGGGTGTGCTCCGGGAAAAGAGACCGCGTGTGCGAGCATGTGGACCATGCCCCGACCGAGGAACCAGGCGGAACGGCGTGCCCAGCTGATCGACGCGGCCGCACGGGCCGTCATCAGCACGGGGGCGACCGCCCTCAAGCTGCGGGACGTGGCCGCGGAAGCGCAGGTCACTCCGGCCTCCGTGCTCTACTACTACTCCGACCTGCAGGAACTCTTCTCAGCGGTCTTCGAGCACGCTGCCGCGACCTACTTCGACACCCGCAAAGAGGCGATCACGGCGGCCGAGGGACCGGTGGAACAGCTCCGGGCGTGCATCCACAGCGGAGTGCCGTGGCCGGGGGCCGGTGAGCGGAGCACCCGGCTGCTGTTCGAACTCTTCCCCGTCGCCCTGCGCAACGAGGCGGTCGGCCGGGCACACCAGGTCTTCGTCGACCAGCAGACCGACCTGTACCACCAGGTCCTCGCGCACGGCGAGGACGACGGACACTTCGCGCTCACCGCCGCCCCCCGCGCGCTGGGCAGGTCCTTCGTCGCCCTGGAGGACGGCTACGCCATGGACCTGCTGATCGGCACCGCGACGGCGGCCGAGATCGAGACACGGCTCCTGGCCCACGCCCGCACGGTGACCGGCAACCCCGCCTTCGTCCGCCCCCCGGCCACCCACCACACCCGCTGACGGTGTCCCCTCTCCCGCACCCCCGCGGCGGCGACGCTCCCGCAGGCGTCCGCTCCCGTCCGTCAGGACGTCCGCGAGGAGGGGAGCCGACTGCCGCCCCGCCCACGGGACGTCTTCGACGACCGTACGCCGGCGGGGAGGACGGGAGCCCGCGTGCGCGGCGGAACGCACCTGCCGAGGTGCGGGGCCCTGGGACGGTATGACGGAGAACGCGCTGCGGCAGAGGTACCGGTGACGGCTCCGGGCGAGAGGGCGGAGCAACGGCCCACCGGTCGCCCCGGCTTCCCTGTGCCCGTACGAGGACATCGGCGGGTCAGGAGGTGAGACCCGCCCGGCCGTTCCCACCGGCCGGGCGTCCGCGGCTCAGCCCTGCTGCCGGCCCCGCTGGAGGGCCTTGTCCGTCATGTCGGCCACCTGTCCGGCCGGCGGGGCCTCGGCATCGGCCTCGGCGCCGAAGTCCGAGAACTCCATCACGGTGCTCATCGTGAGCTGCCGCGGCGCCGCACCGCCGTCCGGCTTCGCGGAGGCGGAGGCCGGGGCCTTGACGGTCATGTCCACCCGCTGGCGACGGAGCCGCCCCTCGTCGTCGAGCCAGACCTGCATCGGCAGCGTCGGGCCGAGCTGCTCGCGCATCCGGTCACCGCCCGGCAGCTCGGTCACGTCCACCGAGACCCGGTAACGGGTGGTGCCGACGCCGCCGACCTTCTCGGTGCCGACCTCGGTGACGTCCTTGTCGGTGATCGCCTCGGCATAGGCCGCGGTCCTGGCCGGATCGCCGATCCGCGGGTCGTTCACGCCCTGCTGGGCGGCGGCCTTCCGCAGGTCGATCTTGATCCAGGGCTTGCCGCCCGGGGCGTTCTGGCCCTGGGCCTTCTGGTACAGGACCTCGTCGACCACGCGCTGCTCGATGCTCTCGCCCTGCGCATCGACCGTCATGACGCTGTCGCCCTCGGCCAGATCGAGGACGCCCTTGCCCTCCGACGTGATCGTCTCGCCCTCCGCGGCGAGCTTCATCCTGATCGTCATCCGGGCCGACCCGGCTTCGGCCGTCTTCTCGTAGGCCGCTCGTACCGCTGTCGTGCTCCGGTCCCGACTCCCGTCGTTTCCGCCGGCGCTCGACGACGCACCGTCCTTCGCACCCGCCGGCCCGCTGTCGTCCCCGCACCCCGTCAGCACGCTCCCCATGACCACGGCGACCGTGATCGCGGCCACCTTCGTCCCCCTGCGACGCATGTGAATCCCCATCTCCTCGACGATTGCCGCTCGTCCGCCGGACGACGGCGGACCGGCGACCCGTGTGCCCCTCGGAAAAGCGCGAAAACGCCCTTTCCCGGCGGAGGTTGGCGACGCGGGGCCTGATACGAGCCAGTCACGCCGACCGCACACGAGTCGGTTAGGAAAAGCGATTCGGGGACACACGTACGGCGAACCGACTGCAAGGAGAGTGTGTGATGGGCATCATCGCGTGGATAGTCATCGGCCTGCTCGCCGGAGCGATCGCCAAGGCGCTCATGCCGGGCAAGGACCCGGGCGGAATCATCATCACCATGCTCATCGGTATCGCCGGAGGACTGCTCGGAGGATTCCTCGGCAAGGTGATCTTCGGGGTCGACTCGATCGACGGCTTCTTCGAGCTGTCCACCTGGATCGCGGCCATCGTCGGGTCCGTCATCCTGCTGGCGCTGTACCGGCTGTTCACCGGCCGGGGACACGGGCGCGGGCACGCCCACGCATAACAGCCCGGCAGCCGGCGCGACTCGCGCGGGGCGAACCGCCAGTACATGGGTGGGTGCCCCCCGTCCGAAGACGGGGGGCACCCACCCATGTACTGGCGTGATCCGGCGGGTTCAGGCGCGCTGAACCCGGTTCTCGGCCAGGCCGGCGGCGGTGAAGGCGGCGGGAAGCACTAGTTCATGTCCACGTCGGTGTGCAGCATGTGGTGGTCCGAGTACGGGGTGGGCTCCACGTGGTGGTCGAGCGGGGTGACGCCCCGCAGGAAGACGTAGTCGAACTTGCTGTGCCAGTCGGTGGTCGTCTCGCAGGTGCCGGCGTACGAGGGCAGACACTGGGGATCCGTGTCCTCGGCCAGTGCCCAGATCGGGGAGAGTTCGGGAGCGTCCGGCACCGCGTTGAAGTCTCCGAGAACGATCGCGCGGTCGTGCCGGGCGATGACCTCGGCGAGTACACCGGCCTGGTCCGCCCTCACCTCTTCCTGACGTCGTTCGGCGAGGTGCGTGTTGAAGACCCGTACGGACCGGCCGCCCACCGTGGTGGTGACCGCCATGTACCCGCGGTCCTCGGATCCTCCGTCGGGGTACTCCGCCTGGACGCGGTCCGTCATCGGTGCCGCCGAGAGGATCGCCTGACCGAAGCCTCCCGGACTCCACGGCACTCCCCCGCAGCGGCCCCAGTTCCGCAGGACCGTCCCGTACTCGACGTGGTACACCAGCCCGTAAAGGCGCCTCAGATAGTCCCGGATCCTCTCGACGTCACGTACGCACGCTTCTTGCAGGCCGATGACCTGGGGCGCGTACGTGGCGATCTCCGCCGCCCGGTCGACGTTGCTCGTCTCGCAGGGGTTGCAGAGGTTCCACGTCATGACCCGGTTCGGCACGACGTCGCCGACGGCACCGTCGGGCAGTGGCCGGGCGAAGGGGACTCCGCTCGGCGCACTGGGCCCGAGGAGCACCATGCAGGCCACGATCGCGGCACCCGCGAGCAACCGCGCGCTCCTTCCGAGCACTGTCGCCTCCTCAAGGCACACACCTGGCATCCGACGCTTCCCCGCACGAGCTTATGGGACCGCCTCGCCCGCCGGGCTCCCAGCCGGTGCGAAGGATCCTTCGACGAGGGTCCCGCCGCGTGGCGTGAGGTGGTCCCGCGGGACGCGGGCCCCGGATGCCCGGCGGACGCTCCACCCGGCCGGGCCGGGCCGGCGGAACGAGAGCGCCGGTCCGGCGGTCCGTCCGGCTCCGGACGGAAACGCTGACGGCGCGCTCATGCGCCGGTATCTCCCGTGTGACGATGCGGATCCCCCTGGTGGCGAGGCCCGGTGGTACGCGTTCGTCTCCTCCCGCCGCGGCGGGCGCGCCTGGGCCGCCATGCCGGACATCGCGTCCACCGCCACCGCCGGCGGGCGACCGCTTGTGCGCGAGCCGCCCCCGCGTCCAGGAATAGCCGCGGGCTCACGCCGTGTTGCCGCGAGCATGACGACGAACGCGCCGCGGCCCGAGGTCCTGCGATACACCGCCTTCTCCAGCAGTCCCGACGGCGGGAACCCCGCCGGCGTCGTTCTGGACGCCACCGCTCTGGACGACGGGGAGATGCTGGCCATCGCCGCCGGCCTCGGGTACTCGGAGTCCGCGTTCCTCACCGCGCCCCCGGAGGACCTCGACGGTCCGCGGGGACGTACGTACGGCATCCGTTACTTCAGCCCCAAGGCCGAGGTGCCGTTCTGCGGGCACGCCACCGTCGCGACCGCCGTCGCGCTCGCCGAGCGGACGGGCCCGGGGAAGCTGGTGTTCGCGACGCGGGCCGGCACCGTGCCGGTGGAGGTGACCGAGGAGGGCGGGACGGTCAGGGCCACGCTCACCAGCGTGGAGCCGCACGTCGAGGAGATCGCCGACGCCGGCCTCGCGGAGGCGCTCGCCGCGCTGGGCTGGCCGGCCGCCGATCTCGATCCGGCCTTCCCGCCCCGTATCGCGTTCGCCGGCGCCCGTCATCTCGTTCTCGCGGCGGCCACGCGCGCCCGCCTCGCGGATCTCTCGTACGACTTCGCGCGCCTCGAAACCCTCATGCACCGCTTGGACCTGACCACCGTCCAGTTGGTGTGGCGGGAGTCGGCCACCGTCTTCCACGTCCGTGACCCGTTCCCCGTCGGCGGCGTCGTCGAGGACCCGGCGACCGGCGCCGCGGCCGCCGCGTTCGGGGCGTACGCCCGTGAGCTCGGCCTCGTTCCCGAGGACGCCGTTCTCACCCTGCACCAGGGCGAGGACCTGGGCCGTCCGGGCCGGCTCACGGTGACGCTGCGCGCGGGTGACCCGCGCGTCCGGGTCGGCGGCACGGGGGTTCGCATCGGCTGAAAGACCGTCTCACAGGCCGTTGTCGTCCGCGGCGGGCGGGACGGCGCGGGCCCGGTGACACCCGCACCGCACCCGCGCGGGACCGGGTCAGCGCCGGCGGGACCAGCCGGTCCCGACTCCCGCCACGTGCAGGGCCAGGGCGGTCAGCCCCAGCAGCATGACGTTCACCGAAGAGAACACGTCGTTGGTGCCGATCTCCGCCGCGTTGATCAGGAACGCGATGAAGAAAAGCACCGCCGCGACCATACCGAGCATGAACGGGCTCCTCTCATAGGGATGAAGCCCGTATGCCCGGCCGTCGCGCTCACAGACGCGCCGGGGGACCCGGACTTGCCGGCCGGCAGCCCCGTACGAGAACCCGGCCGGGACGTGGTGTCCCGCCCACCGGGCGACGCCCTCCCCCTCCTCGGTGCGGCCGACGGACGCGACGGCACCGCCCTGGTCGTCGTTCGTCCGCGGATCCGCCCGCACCGGGCCTGCCGCCGTTCCCGTCAGGACCGCTCGAGCCGCGTGTCCGCCATGTCTCCCTGCCGGTCCTGCGAACGGCGCCTCTCGGCTTCCCAGAGGCACCAGGTCGACCACAGCAGCAGGACGAGGAAGGCGGCGAGCAGGCCCAGCAACACCACGACCTGCCGTGCCGACCCGTGTTCCTGAACCAGGGTCAGCAACAGGCAGAGGGTCCAGGCGGCCACACCGCTCGCATACACGGCCCTGAGCTGTCGCAACTGAACCGTCTCTTCCATCGTCGCCCTCCCGAGCCGCACCGTCACGCGTCATCCAGCCGGTACCCCCGTCACGCGGTTTCACCGCACACGGTCGTGCCGGTCCCGCGATCGGCCGCCGGCGCGGACCCGTCGTCGCCGGAGGGCGGACGGCGCGCCGTCGTACCGGTGCCAGAATGAGGCCATGGGCTTGAACATGGTCGTCGGTGTGCTCGTCGACGCCGAGGACGACCACGCCGGCATGGTCCGCGCCGACTTCGCCGCGATCGGCGGGCTGCTGGAGCGTGCGGGACTGCCGCGGTGGGCCGAGCCCGATCCGGCCGGGGCGAGGAGCGAGGAGTTCGAGGCGTGGGGCTACTCGGGCCTGCACACCGTTCGCCGTCTCGCCGTCCACCTGGCGGCGGGCGGGCGCCTGCCCGAGCCGTTGGACGAGGGCTCACATGCGGTCGACGACCCGCTCCTGCGCGAGGTCTACGAGACTCCTCCCGGTGATCCTCCGGGACCGTTCGACCACCTCGTCCATCATTCGGACTGCGGGGGCTACTACGTCCCCGTCGACTTCGCCCACGTCATCGTCGACGACGAGGCCCCGGGTGGCTGCCTCGGCTCGTCGGTACGGCTGCTCGCGGAGACCCGGCGGCTCGCCGAAGCCCTCGGCCTTCCCGAGGACCTGGATCCGCACTCCGAGGAGGTCTTCGAAGCCGCCGACGCCGAGGAACCCGCCGCGGAAGGATGGCGGCGGCACGGTGTCGAGTCGTACGTCTGCCTGCAGCTCCTGCGGGCCGCGAAAGCCTCGGTCGCGACCGGAGCGGCCATCGCCTTCGTGTGAACCACGCCTCCGCCGTCCAGGTGGGTGCGGCCCGCCGGCCGTGTGCGGTCAGTGGCCGGCGGCCAGTTCACCGCTGAGCCTGCCGTGGAGCCGGGCGCTCGGGTCGTTGAGGCCGGTGATCTCGACGGTCTTGCCGCGCTGGGCGTACTTGGCCTCGATCGCGTCCAGGGCCGCGACGGAGGAGGCGTCCCAGATGTGCGCCGAGCTCAGGTCGATGACGACCGTCGCCGGGTCGCCCGCGTAGTCGAACCGGCCGACCAGGTCGTTCGAGGAGGCGAAGAACAGCTCGCCGGTGACCCGGTAGACCACGGTGGTGCCGTCGGGGTCGGTGACGGCGGTGACCTCGGCGAGGTGGGCGACGCGCTTGGCGAAGACGACCATGGCGGTGACCGACCCGGCGACGACACCGACGGCGAGGTTGTGGGTGGCCACGACGCAGGCCACGGTGACCACCATGACGGTGATCTCCCCCGCGGGCATCCGCCGGAGCGTCCTCGGGGCGACGGAGTGCCAGTCGAACGTCGCGAACGACACCATCACCATGACGGCGACCAGGGCGGCCATGGGGATGTCGGAGACGACAGGGCCGAAGACGATGCACAGCACCATCAGGAAGGACCCCGCCAGGAACGTCGACAGACGGGTGCGGGCTCCGGAGACCTTCACGTTGATCATGGTCTGGCCGATCATGGCGCATCCGCCCATGCCGCCGAAGAAGCCGGTGACGATGTTGGCGACGCCCTGGCCGATGGACTCCCGGGTCTTGTCGGAGTGGGTGTCGGTGAGGTCGTCGACCAGTTTCGCGGTCATCAGCGACTCCATCAGACCGACCAGCGCCATCGCGAACGCGTACGGGGCGATCGTCGTCAGGGTGTCCAGGGTGAACGGCACGTCCGGCAGGCCGGGCACGGGCAGCGAGGACGGCAGGGCTCCCTTGTCACCGACGGTCGGCACGGCGATCCCGGCCGCGACCGTGACGACGGTCAGGACGACGATGGAGACCAACGGCGCCGGGATCACGGTGGTGACCCTGGGGAAGAACACCATCAGCGCCAGCCCGGCGGTGATCAGCGGGTAGACCGCCCAGGGCACGTTCCGCATCTCGGGAACCTGGGCCATGAAGATGAGGATGGCGAGCGCGTTGACGAAACCGACCATCACCGACCGCGGGACGAACCGCATCAGCCTCGCCACCCCCAGCGCGCCCAGGACGACCTGGAAGACACCGGCGAGGATCACCGCGGCGACCAGGTGGCCGAAGCCGTGCTCGCGGTTCAGGGGCGCGATGACCAGGGCGACGGCGCCGGTGGCGGCGGAGATCATCGCCCGCCGGCCGCCGACGACCGCGATCGTCACGGCCATCGTGAAGGAGGCGAACAGGCCGATCGCGGGATCGACACCGGCGATGATCGAGAACGAGATCGCCTCGGGGATCAGGGCCAGGGCGACGACCAGGCCGGCCAGCACCTCGGTGCGCCAGACCTTCGGGTCGTTCAGCCAGTCCGGCTTGAGGCCGCGCAGCCGCGCGGCGGGGGTCACAGCAGCGGAGGACAAGAGGATGTACACCTGTCGTGCTCGGGCACACCCCGTCGGCAGGCCGGGGCGTGCGGGAAGGACGCGCGGGGGCCGGGCCGGTGCCCCGCGGACGGCCCGCGGGGCGGGCCGGAAGTCGAAAGGGGGACGCGAGGCGAGGCGGCGCGCGCGGGCGGCCGGGCGGCTCACATCCGAGGGCGAAGGGTCACGGCGGGCAGGCGGCGGCGATCGGCGTCATGGGCTCGCGCACGCTCTCTCCTGCGGGAATCGGATCTTCGCCGGGGGCGCCATCGGCCCCGGAACAGCGGCAGCGGGGCAGCCGGGCCGCCCTCACCGCCGACAACTCTACCCTAACGTTAGAGTAGAGATCGGTGGGGTCGCGCGGGACGCGGTCCGCCACAAGGGGAAGGACCGGGGACACGGGCGTGGACGGCAAGCACATGCAGATCGGCGAGGTCGCCGCGCGTACAGAGCTGTCCCTGCGCACGATCCGGCACTACGAGGAGGCCGGACTGGTCATCCCCTCCGCCCGCTCCCAGGGCGGCTTCCGCCTCTACACCGACAACGACGTACAGCGGCTCATGGTGATCCGCCGCATGAAGCCGCTCGGTTTCTCCCTCGAGCAGATGCGCGACCTGCTGGACGCCACCGACCGCCTCGACGCCGGTACGGAACTCGGCGCCGGGGAGCGGGAGAACCTGCTGGAGCGCGTCCGCGGTTACGAGCGGGCCGCCGGCGAGCAGGTCGCCAGGCTCCGCGTCCAGCTCGCCCGCGCCGAGGACTTCGCCGCCACACTGCGCACCCGCCTGGAGCAGGACTCCCCCGCGGCCCGCGCCTGAACCGGGCGGCCCGGCGGGGGGACTTCAGCGGCCGTTCGGTCCCGGGGCCGGGCGCAGTGCGTCGACCAGCAGGTCGAGGAGCGGGCCGACCCTCTCCGGCGAGTCGATCGCCGTGGTCGAGAGGAAGACGCCCAGGAGCATCATCGTGACGTCGTCGGGATCGACGTCCGAGCGCAGCGAGCCGGCCTCCGCGCCGCTGCTCAGCATCTCGGCGATGGCGGCCGTGATGCGTTCACGTGTGGCGGGCGTGGCGATGCTGCCCGAGGCCCAGCCCGCGCGCAGCGTGTCGGACATGCCGCGCTTGATCCTGAAGAACTCCGCGTACCTGGTCATCCAGGCACGCAGGGCGGCCGGGGGCTCGAGTTCGGCGAGGAGCGCCGGAGCGCTGGAGACGACCTCGTCGAGTTCGGCGGCGTAGAGGGCCTCCACCAGCGCCTCGCGGGTCGGGAAGTGCCGGTACAGCGTGCCGATGCCGACGCCGGCCGCACGGGCGATCGCGTCCAGCGGGACGGCGTCCGGTGTGGCGGCGAAGGCTTCCCGGGCGGCGGCGAGCAGTCTGTCGCGGTTCCGCCGCGCGTCGGCGCGCGCCGGCCGGTCCGGGGCCGCCGCGTCGCGGCCGGTGGCAGGGGAGTCGGACCCAGACAAAGCGGAGGACCTCCGGTTAGTGTTACGGTGATACGCGAAACGGAGTCACTCCGTTTTCCTTCCCCATGGTCCCACACGGAGGGCAGCACCCATGGTTTCCCCCGCCCGTTCTTCTCAGGTCACCGCGTCCGGCACGCCGCACGCCGGTGGTACCGGACGGCTCGCGGGCCGTACCGTCTCCCGGATCGGCTTCGGCGCGATGCAGCTGGAACGTCTCCATGGCGACCGCGCGGCGGCGGTCGCGTTGCTGCGCCGCTGCGTCGAGCTGGGAATCGACCACATCGACACCGCCCAGTTCTACGGCCACGGCTTCGTCAACGAGGCCATCCGCGAGGCCGTTCGCCCCGAGGACGGCGTCATGGTGGTCAGCAAGGTCGGCGCCGAGCCCGACCCCGACGGCCCGCTCCCTCTCCGCCTGGCGCAGCGCCCCGAACAGTTGCGGGCGGGCGTGGAGGCCAACCTGGCGGCTCTCGGGATGGAACAGATCCCCCTGGTCAACCTCCGCCGTACGGACACCGGCCCCGGTCTGCGCGCCGAAGGGGACCAGGTCGTCCCCCTCGACGACCAGCTCGCCGTCATGACCGCGCTGCGCGACGAGGGCAAGATCGGTGCGATCGGTCTCAGCAGTGTCTCCCTGGACGTCCTGCGCAGCGCCCTGCCCGCGGGCATCGCCTGCGTGCAGAACGCCTACAGCCTGCTGGCCCGCGACGACGAGGACATGCTCCGCCTGTGCCAGGAGGAGGGTGTCGCCTGGGTACCGTACTTCCCTCTCGGCAGCGCCTTCGCCGGTATGCCGAAGGTGACCGACGAGCCCGCCGCGCGCTCCGCCGCGCGTGAGCTGGGCGTCACACCCGCGCAGGTGGGTCTGGCCTGGCTGCTCCACCACTCCCCCAACGTCCTGCTGATCCCCGGCACGGCCGACCCCGGACACCTGGAGGCGAACGTGGCGGCGGGAGCGGTCACGCTCGACGAGGCGACGCTCTCCGCCCTGGACGCCGTGCCGTCCCGCCCGGGAGACGTCGTCCTCGGCTGAGAACTCCCGGCCCGCGCCCCGCCGGACAGTTCTTGATCCCGGCGGACTGTCAGTGGTGGGTGACAGCATCGGAGCATGACGGAGAACTCATCCTTCGACTGGCGGCCGTTCCTGCTCGAGTGGAGTGGGGAGTGGGCCGATTCCCTGCCGGACGGCGAGGCGCGGGACGATGCGGACGAAGCCGCCCGGCGGGCGCGGTGGCTGGGTTTCCCGCCCGCGTCCGAGGAGCGGATCGCGGCCCTGGAGAAGCGCCTCGGCCGGCGGATGCCGCCCTCGTACCGGGAGTTCCTGAAGGTCAGTGACGGGTGGCGGCACGCGGGCGGGTTCGTGTCGCTGCTGGCGGGGACCGCGGACGCGCGCTGGCACGACGACGAGTCGGGACTCGCCGCCATGTTCGAGGGGGACCTGGACGAGGACGCCGGGCCCGAGGAGCGGCTGGAGGTGGACATCTGGCGGCGCGGGCTGCAGCTCGACGTCGAGTCCGACGTCACCTACGTCCTGCTGGATCCCGAGGACGTGGACGAGGACGGCGAGTGGGCCGTGTACACGTGGGCGAGCTGGCGGGCCGCGCCGCCCGAACGGCACGCGAGCTTCCTCGCGTTCATGCGGGACATGCACCGGGAGTTCCACAGCCTGCGGGCCCGTCCGGGCGACGGGAAGCCGGAGTTCGTCAACGACACGACGCGGAAGCTGGACGCCGCGGTGGAGGAGGCCCGGCTGGAGGCGCTGCGCGGCGGCTGGGAGCGGGCCGCGAAGGCGCTGAACGAGGCCAAGGGGTACAACAGGCCGCGGGCCGCCGGGCTGGGCGACCAGATACACCTCCTGCTCGGCCGGACCTCCATGGGGTACTTCGACGGCCTGGTGACGGACCCCCGGTACGCGCCCGAACTGCTGCCGTCCCTGGTCGCCGAGCACGCGGCGCACCCGTACCGGGACGACTCCACGCTGACGTTCCACCTGCGGGGCGCCGACGAGGACCTGGTGTCCCTGGCCTACGCGACGCTGGAGCGGGTGCGCGGCGGCACCTACCGGTACACGGCGGCCGGGCCGTTCGGGGAAGCGGTGGAGCGGGCCCGGGAGCTGGCGCGGTGGGGGGACACCGACGGGGCATGGCGGACCCTGATGGACGCCCTGCCCCTGTGGAAGCCGCCGGGGCCGGACCTCCTGGCGCCGCTGGGGTGGGTGGCCGACCCCGTGCTCGGACCGCTGCTGACCCCGGAGCGGGGCCGCGAACTGCTGTCCACTCCGAGGGGCGGGCAGAAGGGCGAGGCACCGGGGCCGAGGACCGGGATCGACCCGGGCGGTCTGGCCTGGCTCGCGGAGCTCGACCCCGGAAACAACCGTACGTCCTACCGGTTCGTCCTGGTGGAGGGGGTAGAGCCGGAGGAGTTGCCGGCCCGCCTGGCGGACGGGGACGACACGGTGCTGAACGAACCCATGACCCTCTGGGACGCGCGCAGCAGGCTGCTGCACAACCGGAGGGAGTTCTCGTCCTACGACGACAGGGCGCTCATGGCGGTCGGCCGGGCCGGCAGCGGCTGGAGCTTCGCCTTCGACGGCGACCCCGCCCCGTTCGACCGGCGGCGGTTCGTCTCCCCCGCCCCGGCCGCCGGCGCGGGCACCCGCGCGGTGGTGGTGTGGAGTGGCCTCAGAGCATGGTACGGGGAGCCGTTCTTCCACCTTTCGGTGGCGCGGGACGGCGTCGAGCAGTACGCGTTCACCTACACGGACGGAGAGGTCCGGCGCAGCGGGGACATACCGCGGGCACTGGACCCGAGCCGGTTCTTCGGTGCTCCGGAGGACGCCGCCGAGGCGGAACGGCCGCTGCTGGAAGCGGTGTCCGGGGAGTTCGGCGCGCGGCTGCCGCGCCACGCGATCGTGAACGGCCGGCTGCACACGTTCACCACCCGCTCCTGGACACGGCCGCCGGGGGACGGCGAGACGTACGCGGTGATCCGCATGAGCTGAGGAGCCACGCGCCCGGCGGACGGCGAGAGGTTGTGGCCTACTTCCCGTGCGGGTCGGTGCCGTTGAGCGTCTCGACGACCTGGTCGTAGTCGCCGCGGGCCTCGCCGTAGCGCAGGAACTTCACGCGCTCGACCTGGATCTCCTTCGCGTCGGGCCGGGTCTCGATCAGACCGATCACCTCGGTGACGAACTCGTCGAGCGGCATGGCGTGTTCGTTGTCCTCCTGCCCGGGCAGCAGCGCGGTGCGGACGGACGGCGGTTCGAGTTCCACGACCTTCACCGAGGTGCCGGCCAACTGCAGCCGGATGGACTCGCTGAGCATGTGGATCGCCGCCTTCGACGCGTTGTAGCTCGGCGTGGCCTTGAGCGGCGCGAAGGCCAGGCCCGAGGAGACGGTCATGATCGTGGCGTCCGGCCGCGCCCGCAGGTGCTCGACGAAGGCGGCGATCAGACGGATCGGACCGAGCACGTTCGTCGTCACCGTGGACTCCGCGGAGGCGAGGAACGACGCGGGATCGCGCCAGTCCTCGACGCGCATCACGCCGGCCATGGTGACGAGGACGTTGAGGTCCGGGTGACTGTCCAGCACCTGCTGGGCGGCGGAGGCGATGCTCGCGGCGTCCGTGGTGTCGATCCGCACGGTGTCGATGCCGGGGTGCTCGGCCGCGATCCGTTCCAGCAGCTCGGTGCGTCGGCCACCGACGATGACGGTGTTCCCCCTGGCCTTCAGCGCGAGGGCGAGGGCGAGACCGATGCCGCTGGTGGAGCCGGGGATGAAGATGGTGTTTCCGGAGATGTTCATGACCCGATCGTCACCGGTCCGCCGCCGCGGGGGCAGAGACCGGTTGTCGGGGGACCGGCGATCCCTGGTTCGGGCACCGGTGCCGGACGATAATCGCCTCCATGGACCGTGCAGCTCTGGCCGACTTCCTGCGCCACCGCCGCGAGGCGCTGCGACCGGAGGACCTCGGCCTTCCCACAGGCGTACGCCGGCGGACCCGGGGCCTGCGGCGTGAGGAGGTCGCGTCGCTGGCCGTGATGTCGACCGACTACTACACCCGGCTGGAGCAGCGGCGCGGGCCGCAGCCCAGCGAGCACATGCTGGCCTCGCTCGCCCGGGCGCTGTGGCTGACGGCCGACGAGCGCACCTACCTGTACCGGGTGGCCGGGCACAACGCACCGGTGTCGCTGTCGGCCTCGCCGCATGTCGCTCCCGCGCTGCTGCGGGTGCTGGACCGGCTCGACGACACCCCGGCGCTCGTCCTGACCGACCTCGGCGAGACGCTGGTGCAGAACAGGATGGCCGCCGCCCTGTTCGGGGACGCGTCGAAGCACACGGGGCTCGCCCGCAGCGCGATCTACCGCTGGTTCACCGACCCCGCGGAACGGTCGGTCTATCCCGAGGCCGACCATGCCCGGCAGAGCCGCGCCCAGGTCGCGAGCCTGCGCGCCGCCCATGGGCTGCGCGGCCCGCGCTCGCGGGCCGGTGAGCTCGTGCGCGCCCTCCAGAAGGCGAACGAGGAGTTCGCCGGACTGTGGGCCCGCCATGAGGTGGCACAGCGGTTCGAGGACCACAAGACGCTCATCCACCCCGAAATCGGCGCGATCGAGCTGGACTGCCAGGCGCTGTTCACCGAGGACCAGTCCCAGACGCTGCTCGTGCTCACGGCTCCGCCGCGCACCGAGGGCCACGAGAAGCTGCGGCTGCTCGCCGTGCTCGGCCTGGACCGCTTCACCGAGGCGGAGCGCTAGGGGCGGTGCCGGCGCGGCCCCGCCAGGTCGTGCGGTCCGGCGCCGGCCGCGGACGCGAGAAGCGCGCCCACGGGTGTCGGGAGTGCGGGCGCCAGCCGGGCCGAGGAGCCCGGTGACGAAGCGGCCGGCCACGGGACAAGGCCGAGGAGCTGATGAGGACGCACGGCCACACCCCGGACACGTCCCGGACCGGGACACGTCTCCCTGGGGGGTGACCACAGGGCTTCCGGCTTTCCCTCCGTGCCGCGGCGGCACGGGAACGTCCCTCCGCGATGAGTTCCGGCCCCGCCGCGAGTCTCCTCTGGTGACCGTCGTAAGCGCCGTCCGGCACGAGGCACCACGGAGGACACCATGACGACCACACCGGAAGACCCGGCCACCGCGCTGTCCGGACGCCCGCCCGTGGTCGACCTGGCCACCTGGCAGGCGGCACGTGACGAGCTGCTGGTCCGCGAGAAGGCCCACACCCACGAGGGCGACGCCATCGCCGCGGCCCGCCGCCGGCTGCCGATGGTGGAGTTCGACGGCACGGTCGAGGTCGTCGGACCCGACGGCCCGGTCCCGTTCCTGGACCTGTTCCAGGGGCGCGGCGAACTCATCGTCTACAAGCACATGTGGTACGACGGCGCGCCGCACCAGGGGCAGTGCGAAGGCTGCACCACCGCGGCCTGGCACCTGAAGGACGCCGTCTACCTCAACGCCCGCGGCGTCTCGTTCGCCGTCCTGACCACGGGCCCCTGGGACGAGGTGGCCTCCTATGTCGCGTTCATGGGCTACACCCAGCCCTGGTACTCGGTGCGCGGCGTGGACCCGCCGGTCGGCGGCGACATGGGGTATCTGACCTGCTTCCTCCGCGACGGCGACCGCGCGTTCCTCACCTACTCCACGACGGGCCGTGGCAACGAGCGGGTCAACGGCTCCCTCGGCCTGCTCGACATGACGCCCTACGGCCGCGGCGAGGCGTGGGAGGACAACCCCGAGGGCCGGCCCGAGGGGGGCGCCCCGTGCTGGTCCTGGCGCTCGGACGCGGACGGGAACGCCACCTGGGGCCCGACCAGCCGCCCCGTACCGCAGTGGACCCGCCCCGGCGCGACCCCGGTGGAGACCCTCGGCCGTCACGGTCCCCACCACTGACACGTACGAGGAAGCCCTCCGGGGGCGTCGCCCGGATCCCTCCGGGCGGAGCACCGCACGTGAAGACGTCCGGTGGACCGGTGCCGGGGGCTGTTCGCCGGGTCAGTGCCGAGAGTCGTGATCGCCCCAGTGGTGGTCACGACCGTCGTGATGGTCACGGCGTTGACGGTCTCCGTCCAGGGGAACGGTGTCGCAGTACACCACCGGCCCCGGCGTGGTGGGCGGAATTCCCGCATTGGGCGGAATTCCGTCGGTCTCCATGACCAGCAGACGCAGTCGGTCCCGCCGCGCTCCCCCGGGCAGAGGGACCTGGCCGATGTAGGACGGGGTCCTGGTGGAAGCCGCGTCGATCGAGGTCAGCGTCACGGTCGTGTCGTGGAGCGTCACCCAGGCGAGGTCCTCGTCGGTGACGGCGTCGTTCCGCCGTTGCACGGTCGCCGTGACCCGGGGCGGCGGGGAGTCGGACGGGTCGTACGACGGGCCGGTGACGCTGACGATCGGCACGTCGTCGAGCCTCACCCGCAGTTCACGGTCGGGCAGGGTCCGTACCAGATCGGTGACCACGACCGGTGAGATCTCGGCTCCCGGAATCGAGTCCGGCTGGTAGCGGACCAGGGCCAGGCGGATGAACGGCAGCCAGGCGTCCCCGGTGTCCAGGTCCAGGTCGCAGAACCAGCGGTCCCCCTCGGCGTCGAACCGCGGAGCGAAGCCCACGACGGTGACGGTGGAAGGCCCCGCGGGCGTCACGGGGGTGAGCCCTTCGGCGTGCCGCACCGCGTTGGTGAACGTCGACACAGTCGGGGTGACGACGTCCGCGGAGCGATGGACGGGGTCGCGGCCCATCAGGGTCACCTCCGGGGCGTCCGGGGCGGATGTGCCGGCGCCCGCTGCCGGCCCGAGCACCACACCGAGGAGCTCGCCGTCCCCGGAGGAGAACCAGGGACGCTGCAGGAACACCCGGACGCCGCCGCCACGGCGGCGCCGGACGACGGTGCCGGGTGGGCCTTCGGCGGTCTCGAGGGACAGCGTGGGCACGCAGTACAGCACCCGGGGCACGGTGGGCCTGGCGCTGCTGGGTACCGAGTGCTCCACGGCCGCGCCCCGGACGGTCCGGGCGCTCGCGTTGCGTTCGGCGAGCCGGGACGGGAAGTACTCGCCGAACTTGGTGCCGGCCACCGGGTGATAGAGCACCCTGCGGTGCTTGGTGTCGCCGAACTCGTGCTTCTTCGGTTCCGTGCTCCCCGCCCGCTGCGCGGCCGGGGTGCTGAAGGCCAGGGTGCCGTCCTGAAGGGTGACCGGTGCGACGTCGGCACCGTCGCCGGCCGGGGCCGGCTTCGCGGTGAGGAGACCGAAGACCGGTGTGGTCATCGGACGCTCGACGCGGCCCTCGTCGCCCTCGTCGGTCACGTCCGTCCACTGTGCGACGAGTTCGACCCGGTCGGTGCTGCCCTGGTCCAGCCTGATCGTTCCGGCGAGGTGCTCGGCCGTGGCGTTCTCGGGGCGTTGCCCCGTGGGCCGCAGGTCCAGGACGGGTTGTCTCAGTGGACGCTGTACCGCGTGCACCAGGGTGAGTTCCTGACCGGGCGTGAACATCCAGTGACGTCCGGCGGCCGCCATGTCCAGCGCGGTGGACGCCCTCTGCCGCACCTCCTCGGCCTGCCGTGCCGCCCTCTCCCCGGCCTCGGGCGCGGCCTGTGGGGCCGGCCGCGGGCCGGGCTGCTCGCGGCACCAGGAGGCCAGGCCCATCAGCGACTCGTCGAACCGGACCGCGGAACACACCCGCACGGTGGCGACCCGGGCCTTGGGGAGCGAAACGGTCAGTACGCGTGACGACTCGTCGAAGTGAGGCGGGGCATCGCCTTCCGCCAGCCGCAGCCGGAACGAGAGGGGCCGGTGCCAGACGCTGCCTCCCCACGGGACCTCGAACGGCTCCCCCTCCGGCATGCCCGGCAGATCGAACAGCCGGACGCCGGTGGCCAGCGGCTCGCGCAGATAGGGCAGTTCGACCTGTTCTCCGGTGTGCCGGGCGGTCGCCGCGGGGTGCTCCGGGTCGGCGGCGGGCGAATCGACCGGTGTCACTTCGACGTCCGGCCGGTTCGGATCGTTGAGCGACCCGTTCTCGCGGGACGCCAGATCGTAGCCCGCTTCCCTGGCCGCGCGGTCCCGTGAACCGATGGCCCCGTCGAGCAGCCCGTGCCGTTCGACGCACTGCAGCGATGCCTTCGGAGCCACGAGGTGCCGTTCGTCGACCCCGTGGAAGGGGGTGTGCTCCCCTGTGGTGACCAGCGGCGAGCCATTGAGGTCGGCGGCGTACTGTTCGGCGGTCCGGGCCGGTTCCTCGTCCCCGGGGGTCCGGCGCGCCACCGTGCCGGGAGTGCCCGCGGCGGTGTCGCAGTCGACGGCGAATCCACTGCTGCGGCCGAGTTCCGTGAGGGACCGGCAGCCGGGGACGCCGTCGGCGTCCCCGCCGCGGAAGCCCTGTGCGCGCTGTTCGGCGGCGTAGGCCCTTCCGGTCTGTGAGCCGAAGTGACCGGTCGCGCCGGCGGGGATGGGGTGGCCGCGAGCGATCAGGGCCTGCTGGACGAGGCGTACGTCGTCGTTGGTCATGCCTGGCTGTACGTCGGCCAGTACGACGGTCCGTGTCCCGGTGCCGGGGGCCGCGCCGCCGGCCGGGCCGGGTGCGCTGCCGGGGGTGCTGCGGATGACCAGCCGGGACACCGAGGCGCCCTCGTCGAGCGGCAGCCTGGGTACGACGGCGGGGGCCGGCACGGACTCGAACCTCCGGAACGGCAGGGGCCCGTCCCCGGGCAGGGCCCAGTCGCCCTCGGGCTCCCGGTCCATCAGGGCGTCGGCTTCCCGCAGGGTGAGGCCGTTGCCCGCCAGGTCGACGGTGCGCAGCCGGACCCGGTATCCACGGCCGTACCTGAGGCGGGGCAGCGAGCCCTTCAGCACCTTGGTGTCGATCTCCAGCGGCAGCGCGGAGTCGGGGGCCGGGCCGGACGGTCGGACGTGGCCGCTGAAGGAGGGGGAATCACCGTCTCCGGGCCCGAACTCGAAGGTCGCTTCCCGTAGTCTGTCGGGCCAGGCACGGAAGTCCGGGAAGGCCCGCAGCGTGCCGCGTTCCGGCGGTTCGGCCGGATCCTGGTCGGGGACCCCCAGTCGTGGGGTGACGAAGACCGATACCTTGAGCCGGGTGCCGTCCGCCGGGATTCCCGCCGGGAGCACGGTCCACAGGACTTGCTGCTCGAACTTCATGATCACTTCCCGCCCGGTCTACGGATCGCCGTCGAAGCCCAGGCAGTAGTCCTCCCAGTGCGTCTCCTTGTCGAAGCAGTCGACGAAGGAGGGGTCACCCGGCGCACCCGAGAAACTCCGTTCGAGCTCGAGGGACACGGACTTGCTGAAGAAGGCGATCTTCACACTCACCGTGAGGGTGCCCCTCCCCCGGACCACGGACTCGTTGCCGTGCTTCTCGTACGTGAGCTCCAGATAGAACTCGACGGAAACGGTGACGATGCCCAGCACGCTCAGGAATCCGTTGCAGCGCAGGTAGCCGCCCACCTTCGCGCCCTTGTCCCGGACTTCGAAGCGGACACCGGCCATGACGGTCACCCCGCCGCTCGCCACGCCCAGGTTCAGTGCCGCTCCCCCGCCGAACTCGATGGCGCCCTCGACCTCGATGACACCGGCCGCGTCGACCAGCAGGGAGAAGTGGCCACCACCGCCGAACAGGGAGACGGTGACGTTGAAGGGACGCTGCCGCTCGGAGACCGAGAAGCGGAAGGAGAGGGCCTTGCCGGGGTCGAAGGGGATGGTCAGTTCCGTCCTCAGGGAGACGTCGGCGAGTGAGAAGACGCCGATTCCGATGGCGGGGAGGGCCAGCGCGTACCCCGTGCGGATGCCCCAGGGCTGGACGTCCACATACGCGCCGGAACCGAAGGCGTCGGCGGGCAGGGCGCTGCGCAGGGTGTCGATGAACCGGAGGTCCCCCAGGAACCGCATCTCCAGGCCGGACGCCGACACGTCCGGTTTGTTGCCGGGGGCGGCCCGAAACTCCAGGTCGGCGATCTCCACGCGGACGACGTCGCCGATGACCAGCGCGACATCGCGCAGCCGGCCCTCCACCGACGTCTTCCGTACCAGTGAGCGCGTCGAGCGGCTGCCGCATGGCGCGGGGCGCCGGCCGGTGAGACCCTGGGAGTGGCGCTGTGTGCCGCTCCACGCTCTCGCGAGGAGGGGATGGTCATGGCCAAGCGTCTGGTCGTCTGCTGTGACGGCACATGGAATTTCGCGGACCAGCCGAGCAAGACCAATGTCGCCAAGGTCGCCCTGTCCGTGCGCCCCGGGTCCGCCGCCGGGAAGGAACAGCGCGTCTACTACCACAGCGGCGTCGGCACCCACCGCTGGGAGCGTCTGCGCGGCGGCGCGTTCGGTGTGGGGCTGTCCCGGAACGTCATGGACGCCTACCGGTTCCTCGTCGAGACGTACGAGCCCGACGACGAGTTGTTCCTCTTCGGCTTCAGCCGCGGTGCGTTCACCGCCCGCAGCCTGGCGGGGCTGGTGCACCACAGCGGCGTCCTGCGCCGGGACCACGCCGGCCGGATCCCGGAGGCCTGGGCTCTGTACCGTGACCGCGTCGAGCAGCCGAACGGCGCGGCCGCCACGCTGTTCCGCCGCTCGTACGCGCGCGAGACGGAGATCAGGTTCGTCGGGGTGTGGGACACGGTGGGCGCCCTGGGCATCCCGGTCCCGGACGCCCCCTGGCTGCGGCCGGCCGCGGACCGGTTCAACCGCCGCTGGGCGTTCCACGACACCGAGCTGAGCGACCGGGTCGAAGCGGCCTTCCACGCGCTGGCCGTCGACGAACAGCGCTCGGCGTTCCGGCCGGCCCTGTGGCACCGGCGTCCCGGCTCCGCCACGCGGGGACAGGAGTTGAAGCAGGTGTGGTTCGCCGGGGTGCACAGCGACGTCGGCGGCGGCTACCAGGAGACGGGACTGTCCGACATCGCCCTGCTGTGGATGGTCGCCCATGCCCGCAGGCACGGTCTGGAGTTCGACGCCGATGCGCTCGGCGCGGAGGGGCCCCGGGTGATGAAGCCCGAGGAATGCGTCGACTTCCGTGTACGGCCGGACGGTTCGGGCACTCTCCACGCCTCACGAACGGGCGTGTACCGGCTGGCCAGGCCGCTGCACCGGCCGCTCGGGAAGGCGGTGGACGACCACGGCGAGCCCGACGGCAACGAGTTCCTGGCGGTGCCCGCCAAGGAGCGCTACGACCGGGACCCGGACTACCGGCCGCCGGAACTGGAGGATTACCTGAGCCGGCAGGAACGGGTCCGGCTGGAGCCCGTCCTGCTGCCGGACCTCGCCTCGAGCCTGCCGCCCGTGTCTCCCGCCGCATCCGGTCCGGGAACGACGGCCGACGCGCGGGACGGACTCCACCGTGCCACGTGACACCGGCCGGCTGCGACGGCATCCCTCTGCGCGGCGCTCCCCGGCCCGGCCGGCTCACGCCCATGACCTGGCTTCCGCGTGATCTCGTCCCTTCCCTCCGCCGCCGGCACACCCGGCGGCGGAGGCCACCGGCTGCGCCCGGTCATCCGTGAGCGGGGCCGTTCCAGCCGGTTCGGGCGTGCTTCGCCGGTCCCGGTGGGCAGACATGTCCCGACCGGTGATCGAACGAAGGGGACAAGGTGACGCGGAACTCCGCTGACGCGATGGAATCGATGGAGCAGCTCGCCACGGTCTGGCGGGACATGGTGCTCGACCGGGATCCGGACGCGGACGTACGGGACCTGCCGGGCATCGCGGTGCGCTGGGCGGAGTCCCGGTTCGGCTTCTGGAACTGCGTCACGCTCACCGACGCCGGGGCGGACGCGGTCCTCATGGAGAAGCGCCTGGGGCAGGCGGCGGACATCATGCGGGCGAAGAGACACGCGGGTTTTCTGTGGGTCTTCGAGGACCTCCTCGACGCCGGGGCACGCCCGCGCCTGACGGAAGCGGCCGAGCGGGCCGGTCTGGTGCACGCCTTCTCGGGCACCGGTATGGCAGGCGACCTGCTGCCGGTCCCGGAACCGGCGCACCCGGACCTGACGTTCACGCGGGTCCGCACGGACGAGCACCTGCGGGCCTACGCCGACCTCAACTCGCGCGCCTACGGCATGCCGCTGGAGGCCGGCCGCGACGGCCTCGTGGGCTCGAGGCTGTGGAGGACGGAAGTGCACGCCTACCTGGGCGTACGGGACGGCGTTCCGGTGACGTGCGCCGGGGCCGTGGAGGCGGACGGCCGTCTCTTCGTCGTCCTGGTGGCCACGGACCCGCGGTGGGAGCGCAGAGGGTACGGGGAGGCGGTGACCCGCAAGGCCCTGTACGAGGGCGCCCGGGCCACCGGCCTGACCCGCGCCACACTGCACGCGACCGCCGCCGGGGCCCCCGTGTACCCGCGGATCGGCTTCGAGCCGAACAGCCCGCTGCACTTCTTCACTCTGCGAAGCTGACGGAGCGGATGCCGTCACCGCGCTGTGCGCGGTGCTGCGCGAACGCGGCCTCCCGCGCCCCGGCCCCCGGTGAGCGGTGTGCCGGTGGCGCTGGGGGGAGGCGGGGCGGACTACCCGTCGTGCCGGGGCCGTCGGGGCTCCCGTCCTTCCGGCGCCCCACCGCCGGCGTCCGCTCCGCCGTGGCTCCCGCGGAGGGTCTCGCGCACCTCGCGCAGGCGCCGCACCTGCCGGCCGCCCTGCCATGTCAGCAGCGGCAGAACGACCGCGCCCAGCAGACCGAGGACCAGTGCCTGCCGGACCTGGCCCAGGAGGAGCGGCGCGGCGACGAGCAGCGCGTACATCAGACAGAGGACCGCCAGGGCGGGGCGCCGGTGCCGGGTGCGGTGCAGCCGCTGCTCCACCAGGCCCAGCATGGCCTCCCGGTCGGCCGGCGAGGAGGGGATCTCCCCGTGGCGCAGCCGGTGGTCCAGGGTGACCAGCCGGTCGCCCGAGCCGCCGGCCGCGCGTTTCTCCCGGGCCCGCAGCACCAGCAGGACGGCCACCGCGCCCACCGAGGTCACGGCGGACCGCGCCAGCACCACGAGGGCCGGCTCCCCCGGTGACATCAGCATGGTCACCGCCCAGCCCAGGAGGACGACGAGCAGGACCTGAGCCCATATGTGGCGGCCGAGGAAGGTGTTGAGCCGTTCCATCGCCGCCCCTACCGTCCGGGCCGGACGTCGCCGCGACGGGCGCTCACCGTCCGGGCGTACAGCGCGACCGCCAGCAGCACGCAGGCCACCGCGCTGTACACCCATCCCGCCGTTCCGCGCGCCACGCCGACGACGCCCCACACCGCCCACAGGGCGAGCACCACGCACAGTGCCGTCCAGGCGATGTCGGCGACGCGTGCGCGTAACCGGTCGCGCTGGCGCGTGCCCGGTTCGAGGTCACCGAGTTCCTGTACGCCGTCCTCGTGACGCGCTTCCATGACCGGCCTCCTTGTGCACTGTGCCTTGTCCGTCTCCGACGCCCTACCGGCTACCCCTGGTCGAGAGCGTCAAGCGGCGGACGGACCGGGGAAGTTGCCGGGATCAGGGCAGGGTCCACTTCTGGTTGGGGCCGGTGTGGCAGGTCCACAGGTGGACGGGGGTGCCGTCCTCCCAGGTACCGCCCGAGGCGTCCAGGCACTTGCCCAGGCCGATGTGGCCCTGGGCCAGGCTGCGCGCCGGGTCGGTATTGGTGAAGTCGTTGATCTTCCGGCCGTTGAGGAAGACCTCCAGCCGCTCTCCGGTGACGCGGATCTCGTACGTGTTCCACTCCCCCGGCGGATTCAGCGCCGCGTCGCGCGCGTCGAGGTCGGCGGACCGGAATCCGTAGACGGATCCCGTGGTGCGGTCGGCCGCGTCGGTGGCGTCGATCTGGATCTCGTAGCCGTTGTCCACCGCCGACCAGGGGTCGTCGGAGGCCGGGAAGCCCACGAAGACACCGGAGTTGTCGTCACCGTTCAGCTTCCAGTCGAGCTTCAGCGAGTAGTCGCCGGTGAACTCCCGGGCGTCGTACCAGAGCAGGCCCAGTCCGCCGTGCGAGGTGAGGGTGCCGTCGGCCAGGGTGAAGCCGCCGGGTCCCGCCTGCTTCCAGCCGGTGGTGCCGGTGCCGTCGAACAGGGGCGTGTAGCCGGTCTCCGGGCGGCAGTCGGCCTTGGTCGTGCCGGCCGCCCAGCGGATGCCGCCGAGCAGGTGACGGCGGAAGGCGGGGTCCGCGTAGGACTCCTCCGTGTGACCGCCGCCGGTGTAGAAGGCCCGGCCGCCGGCGTAGTCCTTGCACCAGGCGATCGGGTGGTCGCCGGACATGGAGCCGCCGGAGTAGCTGGACTCGTCCAGTGAGGCCAGGACGTGGGCGGTGGTGCGGGGGTTGGTGCGGTAGTTGTACCACTCGTCGGTGCGCTGCCAGGTGCCGGCGAGGTGCGCGGTGGCGTCGTGCGCCCGGTCCTCGACCTCGACGGTCGCGGGCTGGATGGCGGGGTGGGACTGGAAGAGGGCGCCGGCCAGTCCTTCGTAGAAGGGCCAGTCGTACTCGGTGTCGGCGGCGGCGTGGATGCCGACGTAGCCGCCGCCCGAACCCATGTACTGCTCGAGCGCGGTCTGCTGGGCGGCTCCGAGGACGTCGCCGGTGGTGGAGAGGAAGACCACGGACCGGTACCGGGCCAGATTGGCGGTGGTGAAGGCCGCCGGGTCCTCGGTGGCGTCGACGGTGAAGTTGTTCGCCGCCCCGAGGTCGCGCAGTGCCGTGACGCCCTCATCGATCGAGGAGTGACGGAATCCCGTGGTCCTGGAGAAGACAAGGATCCTGTACGCGGGGTCGGCCGCCGCGCCCGGCACCTCGTCCGCGCTGTGGTGGGCCGCCGGTGCGGCTGTGGACAGGGCTGTGGTCTGCGGCGTCAGGCAGAGGCAGGGTCCACTTCTGGTTGGGGCCGGTGTGGCAGGTCCACAGGTGGACGGGGGTGCCGTCCTCCCAGGTACCGCCCGAGGCGTCCAGGCACTTGCCCGACTGCGGATTGCGCACCGTACCGTCCGACTGGGCCGCCCACTTCTGCGCCCCCGTGCCGTTGCACGTCCACAGCTGGATCCGCGTCCCGTCCGCGCTGCCGCCGCCGGAGACGTCCAGGCACTTGCCGAGCGCCCGCAGCGACCCGTCACCGGCCACCGTCCAGCGCTGTGCCGCCGAGGAGTTGCACGTCCAGATCTGCGTCCACGTCGTAGAGCGCGCCGCTGCCGCCCTTGAAGACGAGGTAGAGGGTGGTGGTGCCGGCCGGCTGACCGGTCAGGGACGCCGAGACGTCCTGGAAGGTCTCCCAGTCGCCGGTGACCGGTGCGGTGGCCGTGCCGAGCAGGGTGCCGGTCGGGGAGCCGGCGCGGACCTCGAGGGTGCCGCCGGTGCCGGCCGAGGAGACGCGGGCGGTGAAGCCGCTGGTGTTGTCGAGGCTGTAGGGGGTGAAGGAGATCCAGTCGCCGTTGTGGATCTCGCCGACCGTCTTGCCGCCGTGCGCGTTGGTGTGGTTGATGACCTGGACGCCGGCGGAGTCGCCGTAGTGCTCGGCCTGCCGGTGGCTGGGCTGGGTGATGTGCTGGTCGTGCGCGGTGAGGGCGGGCTGGCCGTTCGCGCCGTTGTCGGTGTACTCGGCGTCGAGGACGCCGAAGATGTTGGCGTTGGGGTCGTGTTCGCCGTCCGCCAGGGTGTGCAGGGTGCCGGTGCAGCCGGTGGCCGAGGTCTGCGGGTGGCCGTGGCTGTCGTGACCGACGATGAAGGTGACCTTCACCTTGGCGCAGTCGACCGTGCCGTCCTCCGGGTCGGTGACCGTGACCTTGAAGGGGATGGCGGCGCCGAAGTCGTGGATCCGTCCGTCGGCGGGCGTGTCGAGCCGCACGGTCGGGGCGGTGTTGCCGACGGTGATCTGCACGGACGCCGTGGCCGACTTGCCGGTGGGGTCGGTGACCTTCAGCGTGGCGGTGTACTGCCCGTTGCTGGTGTAGGTGTGGGACGGGTTCGCGGCGGTGGAGGTGGCGCCGTCGCCGAAGGTCCAGGCGTGGGCGAGCGCGCCCCCGTCCGGGTCGGAGCTGCCGGCCGAGGAGAAGGTGACGGACAGCGGCGCCTTGCCGGAGGTGGTGTCCGCCTTGGCCTGGGCGAGCGGTGCGCGTCCGCCGGTCACGTGCTCGATGCGGTAGAGGGCCGAGTTGGCGTCGCCGTTGAAGTAGCCGGTGCCGTAGTCGAGGACGTAGAGGGCGCCGTCCGGGCCGAAGGCCATGTCCATCACCTGGGTGCCGGTCCAGGGGAAGGCGTTGACGGCCTGCACGGTTCCGTCGCCGCCGGTCTCGATGCGCTTGATCCAGCGGCGGCCGAACTCACCGGCGAAGAAGTCGCCGTCGTACTCGGCGGGGAACTTCACGTCGGAGGTGGAGTTCGCGTCGTAACGGTAGACAGGGCCGCCCATGGGCGATTCGGATCCGTTGCCGAACTCGGGGACGGAGCCGCCGTCGTAGGGGATCCACGCGGGCTGGACGGGCGGCAGGTCGGTCAGGCCCGTGTTGCGCGGCGAGGTGTTCCTCGGCGCCGCGCAGTCGAAGGACGAACCGGAGGCTCCGGTGGCGAAGTCGTAGTCGACGTAGGCGTCGTTCTTGCCGGTGCAGTAGGGCCAGCCGAAGTTGCCGGCCTTGGTGATCCGGTTGAACTCGACCTGTCCGCCGGGGCCGCGGGTGGCGCTGGCGGTGCCCGCGTCGGGGCCGTAGTCACCGACGTAGACGGTGCCCGTGGCCTTGTCGACGCTCATCCGGAAGGGGTTGCGGAAGCCCATCGCGTAGATCTCGGGCCGGGTCCGGGCGGTGCCGGGTGCGAAGAGGTTGCCCGCCGGGATGCCGTACGTGCCGTCGGCGTTCACCTTGATGCGGAGGATCTTGCCGCGCAGGTCGTTGGTGTTGCCCGAGGAACGCTGGGCGTCGTAGGCGGGGTTGCGGGAGGCCCGCTCGTCGATGGGGGTGTAGCCGTCCGAGGCGAAGGGGTTGGTGTCGTCGCCCGTCGACAGGTACAGGTTGCCCGCGGCGTCGAAGTCGATGTCGCCGCCGACGTGACAGCACAGCCCGCGGGAGGCGGGCACGTCGAGGATCTTCTTCTCGCTGCCCACGTCGAGGGTGCCGTCGGTGCGCAGGACGAACCGGGACAGCCGGTTGACGCCGTCGAACGGGGTGAAGTCGGATGCCGTTCCGTCGGACGGTGCGTCACCGGCCGGGGTGTCCAGCGGGGGCGCGTAGTACAGGTAGACGAAGCGGTTGGAGGCGAAGCCGGGGTCGGCGGCGACGCCCTGCAGGCCCTCCTCGTCGTGGCTGTAGACGTTCAGCCGGCCGGCGACGGTGGTGGTGCCGGACGCGTCGGTCCGGCGCAGGGTGCCGTCGCGTGAGGTGTGCAGGACGGAGCGGTCCGGCAGGACGGCCAGGGTCATGGGCTCGCCCATTTCCGCCACGCCCTTGGCGAGGGTGACCTGCTGGAAGTCCTCGGCCGCCGCGGCGGCGCCGACCGGCCCGGCCGGGGCGGCAGGGGCCCCGGCGGCCGGGCCCACGGGCAGCGCCAGGCCCATGGCACACGCCACGGCCGTCAGCAGCATGCGGACACGTCTGTGCCCGAGCGGTTTCGTGCGCACGGAAGTCTCCAGGAATAGGCGGGGTGGCGGCAGACCACGGGTGCCTGCCGTGAAGGAGTACGGGCGCGCGCCGTCGCGCCGTCGAACACCGGACCGTCACCCCGGACAGGGTTATGACGGGTCCATTTCAAGAAAGTTAGCGGGCCTCGCGTGAACGCGTAACCCCTTTCGCGCACTGTCCCGCGTCTTCTTCCTCGCCAGGGACAAAGTGCCGCGCCGTGGACCGGGGCGCTTCGGCCGAGGGCCGGGAAACCCGTCAGTCGAACGCGCGGTGGTACAGGGCGTCTTCCCGGCCGCCATCGCGACGTAGTGATTATCATGCAGGCGTCATCATGCGGGACGGGGCGCCTCGGTCCGGGCGAAGGCATGGGCTCGGCGCTCGCGGCCGGCCGAGGGCGCACCGGGCCCGGGCCCGGGAGTCGGACGAACGGAGTCGTTCCACTGTGACGCACGCGCGCGAGGAACACGAGGAAGAGGTCCTGGCCCGGATCGCCAAGGGGCTCGTCTACACCGAGTCGGAAGCGGCCTTCCAGGCTCCCCGGCGCCGCACCGAGCAGATCTTCGAGTACAACCACACCCCGCCGGGCGAGACGGAGAAACGCCGGTCGCTGCTCGTCGCGATCCTCGGGTCGGTCGGTGAACGCACGGTGCTGCTGCCGCCGTTCCACGCCGGGTTCGGCAGCAACGTCCACATAGGCGACGACTTCTTCGGGAACGTGAACCTCACCTTCGTCGACGATGTCGACATCCGCATAGGTGACGGTGTGATGATCGCTCCGAGCGTGACCCTCACCACGACGGGACACCCGGTGCACCCCTCGCGGCGCACCGACTTCGGGCGGTTCTCGGAGCCGATCGTGATCGAGGACAAGGTGTGGATCGGCAGCAACGCCGTCGTCCTGCCCGGCGTCCGCATCGGATACGGGTCGGTCATCGGCGCCGGCAGTGTCGTCAGCCGCAGCATTCCCCCGATGACCGTCGCGCTCGGGGCCCCTTGCCGCGTGGTCCGCGCCATCACCGACGAGGACCTCGCCACCCGTACCGCCGAGGGGCAGGCGGCGGCGTCCCGCCGTGAGCCGACGCCCTGAGCCCCGCAGCCGCTCCGGTCGGAGGCGGTCAGCTCCGGGCCTTCCCGGGTTTCCGGCCCCAGACGGTCAGCAGGCCGGCGGAGAGCGCGGCGCACTCGTCGGAGTTCAGGTACCGGACCGCGGCGTCGACGGCGGCGTCGTCGACCAGGCCGGTGGCGAGCATCGCCGCTCTGCTCCGCTCCCAGGTGTCCGCCCAGAAGCGGCTGATGGGACTGCCGGGCAGCAGCGGCGGCACGTACATCTCGGCGGCGACACCCACGAGCCCCGCTCCGCGCAGCAGTTGGGGGTACGACGGCACCCAGGAGACATCGGTGCCGATGGTCTCCCGCAGCCCTTGCCACATCGCCCGCATCACCATCGTGTACGGCGTGCCGGGCGCCCGGTCGCTCGTCAGGTCGACCGCGTCACCGAGTACCAGCACACCGCCGGGGGCGACGAGTCCGGCCAGTGCCCTGATCAGGCGTTCCCGCTCGGGCAGGTGCATCAGCACGAAGCGCGCGTGGACGAGCCGGAACCGGCCGGGGGCGAAGTCCGGGGCGGTGATGTCGGCCTCCAGCACGTCGAGCCCCGGCACGGACCGCTCGGTGAGGAAACGGATGTCGCGGTCCACGGCGAGCACGCTCGTCACCCCGGCCTCGTCCAGCAGCCGGCGGGAGACCGTGCCCGTTCCGGCGCCCACGTCGAGGCAGCGCCACCCCGGGCCGGCCCCGAGTGACCGCAGCCGCGCCAGGGTGATGTCGTCGTAGGCGAGGGCGCCGCGGTCGACGCGCTCGTCCTCGTGCGGCTGTCCGGGGCGGAAGACGTCCTCGCCGTACCGGCCGTGCCCGCGCGGTCCGGCGGTCACGTCGCCGCCCGTGTGACGCCGGGAGTGCCGTCCCCGGCACGTTCCGGCGCCCGGCCGGCGAAGGACTTCGGCAGCGGGTCGCCGGACTGTTCCATGGCCGGACCTCGTTCAGGCGGTGGACGGTGCCGGGCGGCCCTTCGAGGATCCCTCACGGGATCAGCTCTCGGGAACGCGCAGGGCCAGGAGGGCCACGTCGTCGTCGTTGCCGGCGGGGCGGACCTGGCGGAGCAGTTGGTCGGTGAACGAGGTGAGGGGGCGGTGGGCGAGGGCGGCAGCGTACTGGCGCAGCCTGTTCAGCCCCGTGTCGAGGCTCTGGCCGGGCGCCTCGATGAGGCCGTCCGTGTACAGCACCAGGGTGGACCCCGGCGGGAGCAGCACTGTGGCGTCGGGGCGCCGCAGGCCCGTCTGAGTGCCCAGGAGGATGCCGTGGCCGTCGGTGAGGTAGCTCGCCAGGCCGTCCCGGCTGACCAGCAGCGGCGGAGGGTGGCCCGCGTTGGTCCAGGACAGCTGCCAGTGACCGTCGTGGGCCGCTTCGACCCGGCCGAAGACGGTGGTTGCCATGGCGACGTCGGTGATGTGCTGGATCGCCTCGTCGAGCCGTTCGACGACGCGGCTGGGGGGCTCGTGCTGGGACCATGCGTAGGCGCGGAGCATGTTGCGGACCTGCGCCATGCCGGCCGCCGCCTCCAGGTCGTGGCCGACGACGTCGCCGATGGCCAGGGCGGTGGACGCGTCGGGCAGGGGGAAGGCGTCGTACCAGTCGCCGCCGACATGTGAGGCGTCGGGTGCGGGCAGGTAGCGGACGTTCATCTCCAGGCCCTGAACGCCCGGCATCTGGGGCAGCAGGTGGTTCTGCATGGTCTCGGCCACCTTGCGCTGACGCTGGTAGAGGCGGGCGTTGTCCAGGGCGAGGCCGGCCCGGCGCGCGATGTCCTCGATCAGCGGAAGGTCCATGGGGGCGAAGGCCTCCGGAGTCTCGGTACGGCCCAGGGTGAGCGCGCCCAGGACCGCGCGCGGGCCGCGGACGGGCGCGATGGCCGCGGAGTGCATCCCCGTGGCGTGGAACAGGCGGCCCTGTTCGACCGCGATGCCGGAATCCGGTGTCCCCTGGTAGGTCTGCGGACCGGCCAGGGTGGAGGAGACCCCGCGCAGGGCTCTGGACAGGGGCATCGGGGATTCCTCGGGGATCGGCGGCATCGGTCCCTGCAGTTCCTCGTACCGCACCAGCGTGCCGCCCTCGGCGTGGACCACGACGGTGCGCCACACCTCGTCACGTTCGGTGATCAGGTCGATGATCACCCAGTCCGCCAGCCGGGGAACGACCAGGGCCACCAGCCGCCGCAGCGCCTCGTCGACGTCGAGAGTGGAGGTCAGTTGTGCGGTGGTCTCGGCCAGCAGTGCCAGCCGTTGCAGTTCCGACAGCGACTGGGCCGTCGGTTCCGGCTCCGGTCGCGGACCGGTGTCCCGTGGGTGCTCGGGGGTGTGGAAGACGATGAGTGTGGCGGCCCGGCGGTCGCCGACGTCGTACGGGGTGATCAGCCAGGAGACCGGCAGCACCGACCCGTCGCCCCGTGCGAAGTAGTCCTCGCCGCCCTGGGCCGGGTATCCGGCGTGGAACGCCTGTCGCATCGCGCATTGGGTCCTCGGCAGCTCCTGCCCCTGCGGGTCCCGGTGCAGCAGGTCGTGCGCGTCCTGGCCGAGGAGCTCCGCGGCGGGCCGGTCCAGCAGTTCCTCGGCGCGGGTGTTGACGGCGATGATGCAGCCCTGCTCGTCGACGACGTAGGCACCCGCGCCGATGGCTTCCAGCGCCGCGGAAGCGGTCGGCACGGACAGCCCGTGGACCTCCCTGTACTCCGACCCTGTCATCGTGACCTCCTTGCCTGCCGGGCCGACGCCCCGCCCGCCGCCCGTATGCCCGGCCGCACGTGCCTTCTTCCGCTTTCCGCCCTCCCCGTATGCCCATACGTGTGAAGATCCCACGTCGTCCGGCGACTTCGATGAAGTTCGCTCCGGCGCAGCCGGGCAGGAACACCTCGTCCGACACGCTCGACATGCCCGGCGTCCCGGTGGCCTGGTCCGGGAGGTGCCGCTCCCGGAAGGACGGAGACGGAGCACGACGGGCGAAGCCGTGGCCGGGCCGGGAGTACGCGGAGAAGGAGGCTCGCGTAAGGCTCCGCGCCTGGTGCGAAGGGGGCCCCGGATCGACCAGGTGACTCTGCGCCGGTACCTCGTCGGCCCGCGCCGTCCGCACCGGAGCGACGGCGTCTACCGCCGTCCGGCCGAGGACGACGTCCGGCTCGCCGTCCGGTCCCGCTGATCCCCGGAGCGCCGTCGGGCGCCTTCCGTCGTGCGGGGCGCCCGGGAGCCGTCTCCGTCACCGCCGCGGAGGCGGCGGGCCGGCCCCGGCGAGGTGCTGGACGCACGGAGATCAGGCGTCCTCGTCGGCACGGCCCTCCCCCGCCATGTACCGCCAGACCAGGGCGTGAGCGAGAATGATCAGGACGATCAGCATGAGGGCCCCGGTCTGGATGGGGCGCAGCCCGACGTGGCGGGCGAGACCGGGGAACGCGCCGACGACGGCGATCAGCGCGTAGAGCAGTGTGGAGGCGGCCTGCTGCCAGGTGATGAAGTGGTCGCCGCGGGCGCGGGCCAGCAGCCGCAGGGTGGACACACAGCCGACCACGGAGAGGGCGATGAAGGCCGTCCGCCAGACCTGCGGGTTCTCGGTGCCGCCGACCTGGGCGAACAGGCCCATCAGAGCAGGCAGCAGGAAGGACAGGTAGACCCCGCCGACGACGCGGCGCAGGGCGGGTTCACGCATCCAGTCGGTATGACTCTGCACCACGTTCCACCACAGGCCGACCAGGGTGAAGCAGGTGGTGGAGAAGAGCGCGTAGAAGGTACTGACGTCCATGAAGGACGAGAATGGCAGCGTTTCCGGCACCCGCGGGCCGTACACGCCCCGCACCCGACCGGTGCCGCCGGTACGGGCTACGCGCCGGCTCACGGGAACCGGTGACGGGCCGGCGGGCTCTCCCGGTCACCAGTCGGGGGGCACGTCGGAGCCGAAACGGCGGCCGGCCGGGCGTTTCTCGAAGTGGAGATGAGGGCCGGTGGCATTCCCGGTGGAGCCGACCTCCCCGACTTTCTGGCCGGCCTTGACCGGGCCCCCCTCCACCGTCTTCTCGGAGAGGTGGCAGTAGTAGAAGTCGAACCCGCCGACGCGCAGCACGAGGAAGTCGCCGAAACTGCGGTCGTGTCCGCTGCGGACGACGGAACCGTCGCGCACCGCGACACAGGGCTTTCCCTGCGGGGCGGCGTAGTCCGCGCCGGTGTGACGGCCCAGGCTCCAGTGGGGCCCCTTCTTCCCGTAGGGGGTCGTGACACGGTGCCCCGGTACGGGGGATGCGACGCGGGCACCACCGCGTCCCGGCGCCGGCGCCGCCGCCGGGACGCGGAGCCGGTCCCAGCTCGTCTTGCCCGGTATGCCGTTGGCGTCGGTTCCCTCGAACCCGATCTTGTGCTGCCAGGCGGCGTACGACTGCTGGTCGGCATCGGTCCACTCGGGGCCCGGACCCGTCCGGTACTTCCCGCACCCTTCCGCCACCAGGCGTTTGCCCATCGAGGCGATGAGGGGGCTGCGTTGTCCCTTGTGGAAGAAGCTCACTCCTGGGAATGGCGCCGTCGCGGGCATGGCCCTCTCTCCTTCCGCGGGGCTCGGCAAGCCGCCGGATGACGGTGCGGGATCGTCCGTCGAACGCGCGAGGTGTCACCGTACCGGCGCCGGAAGCGGTCGATCGGCGTGGAGGAGGCCGGTAAGGAGTGACCTGCCGGTCGGCACAGCGGCGACCCCGGCTCGGGAGGCACGGATCCTTCCCGGACCGTGCGCCGCCGGCTGTCGCAGTCGCTCTTCTTCCACCATGCGCCCGGCGGGAGTGGCGCGCAAACCCGGGAACCGGATCCCTCCTTCTCCGCCGAGCGATTCCGGCGGCCCCGACGATTCCACGGACTCCCCGCCGTCTCCCACCTCCACGCCGGACGAGACGTCCGACGACTCCCCGACGCCGGATCCCGGTGAAACGGACGGGCAGACACCCGAAGACAAATTTCTTGGGGCACGGGACACACTCCCCCGGTTTTCACGCACAAGAAGGAACAGCGCCCGCAGGGACCAGCACAACAGGGGCATGTAAACCCATATCCGAGGTGTGTACTCCCTTTCCTCGAGCCGCTGTCGCCGCCGCTCCCTGCACCGCGCCCGACAGGACGAACAGAACACCGGTGACGCGTTGACGGACGGATGCGCATGACCCCGGACTCGGCCCCGGGTCGTCACGGTGCACCCGGAGCCACCCCGTTCGGAAGGAAGCCGGAGAAGCCTCCGTGTCACCCGCACGGGCGGAGCGGCCGGGCGGGAAGCACGATGTCCGGACGGTGCGACAGGCGCCCTGCCAGGTCGCATAGGACAGTAAGACCATGAACCGTCACCGACGCCCGCCCCGGCGTGCCCCGTGGATCGCAGGCGGCGCCGCTGTGCTCGTCCTCGGTGGCATCGGCGTGTGGGTGTGGGTGGCGCAGGACGGCGGCACGCCCAGTCCCACGCCTTCGGCCTCGAACGACCTGTCCCTTCCGACGCTGAACCCGTTGCCGTCCTGGACGTTCACGACAGAGCCGTCGAGCACGGCACGGCGGACGCCGACGTCCACGCCGTCCTCCGGGCCGACGGCGTCCCGGCCCGGTCAGCCGGTCCCGCCGCCACCGTCGGCACAGCTGCCGACGACCGAGCCCGCCCCGTCGGCACAGCGGCCGACCGGCGAGCCGCCACCGCCGGTACAGCGGCCGACGACCGAGCCGGCCCCGCCGGGTCAGCGGCCCACGACTCGGCCGGCGCCGCCCAGCCGCCGGCCGGTGCCCGGCCGGACCGCGACCGGCGCGTCGGCCCTGCGCACTCCGGAGGCGGGACCGACAACCCCACCGCCACCGACGCGGTCCGCGGCATCCCGCCCCTCACCGGGCTCCCGGACTCCCGCACCCTCACCGCGGCCCACGACACCCGAACCCCCGACGCGGCCCACGGCATCCGAACCCCCGGCGAAGCCCGGCACGCTCAGACCTCCACCGAGGTCCGCGACACCCGAACCCCGGCCGAAGCACGCCACGTCCGCACCTCCACCGAAGTCCGCCACGTCCGCACCTCCACCGAAGTCCGCCACGTCCGCACCTCCACCGAAGTCCGCCACGCCCGAACCCCCGCCGAAGCCCGGCATCCCCGAACCCCCGCCGAAACCCGCCACGCCGGAGCACCCGGCGTCACCGGCCCGCCCGGCGCCGACACGGACACCGACGACGCGGCCGGCGCCCTCGAAGCACGTATCGGCGCCGTCCGTCATGTCACCCGGGCCGACGCCCACGACCGGTGGCGGCAAACGGGTGACCACCACGTGGTACACCTCCCCGGCCGCGACGGCCGCCGCCCACCGTATGGCGGACGCCGACGCGGTCGGCGACCCCGCCTGCTCGATGGCGGCCGTGGGCCGGCCGGACCCCGGCCTGGTGCCGCGGAAGGGCCGCATCGGCATCGGGCACCACGGCGCGTACTGGTGCCTGGTCTGGTGAGGCGGCAGCCGTCACCCCGCCGCCGCTCCGAGCACGTACGGGGACAGGATGTCGGCCACCGTCCGGTTGCGCGGTGCGGGAACGCCGAGCCGGGCCGCGAGGTCGGCCACTCCCCCGCTGAGCCAGGGCAGTTCGAGACGGTTGCCGTTCTCCAGGTCGTTGTGCATGGAGGACGTCATGTCCGCGGGCAGCGTGTCGCAGAAGGCCAGTTGACGCTCGGCGAACGTGTCGTCCAGCGCGACACCCGACGCCTGCGCGAGTGCCACGGTCTCCTCCATGATCTCGCGCAGCAGTGCCCGGGAACGCTCGTGGGAACGGACGACACCGATGGGCCCGCGGATGGCGGTCGTGGTGGCCGACAGCCCGACGAGGAAGACGAACTTCTCCCAGATCACCCTGTCGATCTCCGCGCTGGTCTCCGCCTCGATGCCCGCCTCACGACAGGCGGTCAGAAACCGCCGCACGACGGGCTCCTGACCCGGATGGCGGGCGCCGACGACCACCCTCTGCAGGGCGCTGTTGTGCCTGACGACGCCGGGTTCCTCAATGAAGGCCGAGATGAAGCACGTTCCGCCCAGGACGGAGTCCGCGGGCAGGTGACGGCGGAGGACGTCGTCCTTGTGCACGCCGTTCTGCAGCGAGAGCACAGGGGCGTCCCCCGCCTTCGAGGAAGCCAGTCGTACGGCGACGTCCTCGGTGTCCCAGAGTTTCACGGCGATGATCACCAGGTCCGTGGGACCGAGCCGGGCAACGCTGTCGACGGCCGAGCCGGGCGGGGTGCGCACGTCCCCCAGCGGGCTGCGGACCAGCAGCCCCGAGCCGCGTACCGCCTCCAGATGACGGCCCCGGGCCACGAACGTGACCTCGTGACCCGCCGCGGCCAGCCGCGCCCCGAAACAGCCACCGACCCCACCGGCTCCGACAACCGCGATACGCATGTGTGACCGCCTCCTCGACTCCTGTTCCGAGGATTATGACGATCCACCTCGCCCCGGCCCCGGGCCGGTCACCGCGTAGGCTGCCCTCGCACGGAAACGGCTGGGTGGGGGAGCACATGACGGCTGGAACGGCCCCGAGGTGGGCGTCGACTCTCGATTCGGTGGTGGTGTACGCGCAGGGCGCGCTCTGCCGCCGTCTGGCCCGGGGCACGGTGCCGGCGGGCGGACGCGTGCGGGTGGCGGGACTGCCCCGCTCGCTGGACCCGGGCTCGTTGCGGGCCCGTGTCGTCGGGGCGTCCGGGGTACGTGTCACCGAGGCCCGGGTGGAGGTGGAGGCCGAACTCCTCGACGCGGGACCGTCCGACGAGTTGCGGCGCGAGGAGGAGCGGCTGCGCGACGCGTGGGCGGCGGCGCGGGACCGACGGGACCGGCAACTGGGGCTGATCGAGGAGGTCGGGGCGCTCCGTCCGGTGCCGCCGGCCCGCAAGCGGGACGACCCGCATCGCCGTACCCCGGTCGACGCGTGGCTGGAGCTCTCCGAGTTCGTCGACGAGCGTCTGACCGGGCTGCACGGCAGGCTCCGTGAGCTGGAGGAGGAGCTGAGCCGGGCCGAGCACGAGCTCACGGTCGCCGTGGACAGGCTCTCCCGTGCCTCCACCGACGCGCCCTCGGCGGCGGTGGCCGCCTCGATGTGCGCGGTCCTGACGCTGGACGGCGCGGGCGGCGCGGAGGTGGAGCTGGAGGTGGAGTACGGGGTGCCCGGCGCCGTCTGGGTGCCCGCCTACCAGCTCACCCACCGGGAGGGCGAGAGCGACGGATCCCTGGTGCTGCGGGCCTCGGTCGCCCAGCGTACGGGGGAGGACTGGACCGGTGTGCGCATCGCCCTGGCCACCGCCGATCTGCGCCGTCGCACCGGTCTGCCCCGGCTCCGCTCGGTCCGCGTCGGACGCAGTCAGTCCGCTCCCGCGCCTTCGGGCTGGCGTGAGCACCCGGCGGGGCTGACCGATCTCTTCGCCGGTTACGACACGGCGGGCCCCCGTCCCGGCACGGGGCCGGCGCCCGATGCCGTGGCCGGTGCCGCGCCCGGCTCCGTTCCCCCGCCCCCGCCCGTCCCGCTCCCGGAGGGCGCCTCCCCACCGGCTTTCGGCGGCGCCGTGGCGCCGGTCCGGGCCCGGCCGGGCGGCGGGCCGCGCACCGCGCGCCGCGCGGCACCCGCCGCACCCGGAGCACCCGGAGCACCCGGAGCACCCGGAGCACCCGGAGCACCCGGAGCACCCGGAGCACCCGGAGCACCCGGAGCACCCGGAGCCGCCCCGGCCGCCCCGGCGGCCTACGGGGCGGCTCCGCCACCGCCCGCCGCGTCCGCGGTCTTCCCCGCGGCCGCGCCGCCGGTGCCCGTGGCCGGTCCGCCGCGGCCGGACGGCGCCGAACTCGACTACTCCGCACTCGTCCTGTGCGGCCCGGACGAGCCGGGCGGCCGCCGGGGCAGGCTGTTCCCCGGCTCCGGCTTCGACCCGGTGACCGCCGAGTACCGCCGCCGCGCCGAGACGGTGGGCGCGCTGCCCCTTCCCGGATACGCCGTGCGGCCCCGCGAGTCGGCGGGCTCCTTCGACCACCGGTTCGATGCCGCCGCCCCCGCCGACATCCCCTCGGACGGCACCTGGCACACCGTGACCGTCGGCGAGATCCCGGTCGGTCTGCGCACCGAGTACATCTGCGTTCCGTCCGTGGAGCAGACCGTGTACACGACGCTGGTGCTCTCCAACGCCACCGATCAGGCCCTGCTGGCCGGTCCGGTGGAGGTCACCGTGAACGAGGATTTCCTGCTGACCGCCGCGCTGCCCACGCTCGCCCCGGGCGGTGTGTCCCGGGTGGGGCTCGGACCGGCCGAGGCCATCGGGGTCACCCGCCGGGTGAATCTGCACGAGTCGACCGCGGGGCTGCGCAACAACGTCACGGTGCTCGACCACCGCGTCCACGTGGAGCTGGCCAACCGGCTTCCGGTGCCCGTCTCCGTGGAGGTGCGCGAGCGTGTGCCCGTCACCTCCGACGCGGACATCCGGATCGAGGAACGGGCCGGCTGGACGGCGCCGGGGGACGACACCGGCCTTGAGCGCCACGCGCCGGGCACCCGCCTGTGGCGGATCGAACTGCCCGCCGGCGGCACCGCCGCTCTCGACGGCGGCTACGAAATCCGGATCCCGGCCGGCAAGGCCCTCACCGGCGGCAACCGCAGGAGCTGACCCAGCATGTCTACGTCATCGGAGCTCATCCCCCTCCCCGTCACCGCCGTCACCTGTACGGAGGACCGCGCTCACGTCGAGCGGACGGCCGTGCTCGATCTGGAGGCCGGTACGCAGCGGCTGCGTCTCGGACCGGTCAGCGCGCTGGCCGTCGACCGTACCCTCCACGCCGAGCTGACCGACGGCCACCCGGCGACCGTGCTCGACGCGCGGATCGTCCGCAGCTGGACGCCGCGCGGGCCGGGGCCCGCCGACGACGACTCCGCGCTGCGCCGGCGGGTGACGGCCCTGGAGGAGAAGCGGACGGACCTGGAGCAGCGGCGTGACCGGCTGCGTACCCGCCTCGATCTGCTCGGCCGTCTCGCCACCGATCTGCTGCGGGAGATCGGCGAGGGCGCCGGCTCCGGAGAGGCGGAAAGGGACCGCTGGGCCCGGGAACTGGACCGGGTGGACGGCGAACGCGACTCCCACGGCGAGCGGCTGCGCTCCGTGGAGGCCGAGTTGTCCGCCGTCACCGCCGAACTGTCCGAGACCCGGCGGGCCCTGGACCTCTCCGAGACGGAGCCCGCCGAGCTGGTCGGTCACATCGAGCTGACCGTGCGTGCCCCGGCCGCCGGGCGGGCCGGGCTGCGGCTGAGCCATCTCACGCCGTGCGCGGTGTGGCGGCCCGCCTACCGGGCCGTGCTCGACGGGGACTCCCTCACGCTGGACACGGACGCGATCGTCTGGCAGCGCACCGGCGAGGACTGGTCGGACGTACGGCTGACCCTGTCGACGGCCCGCTCCGCGGGAGCCGCGGAACCGCCCCGGCTCGGCGAGGACCGGCTGACGCTCCAGGAGCGTTCCGCCGCGGAGCGCCGCACCGTCCACGTCGACCTGCGCGAGGAGGAGGTCGCGGACCTCGGCCCCGTCCCCGTGCTCGGACTGCCGGGCGTGGACGACGGCGGGGAGGTGCGCGTGCTCCACTCCCCCGCACCGGTCTCCGTGCCGGCCGACGGTCGCGCCCACCGGGTGCCGCTCTCCTCCTTCACCTCGCCCGCGAGGAGTGAGTACGCCAGTTCCCCCGAGCTGTCGCCCCTGGTCGACCAGGTGGTGCGGTGCGACAACCGGTCCGGCCACGCCCTGCTCGCCGGGCCGGTCGGCCTCGTCCGCGGCAGTGGGTTCACCGGACGCGGCACCCTGGACTTCACTGCCCCCGGTGCCCCCCTCGAGATCGCCTTCGGCAGCCGGGACGACCACCGGGTGCTGCGGCACACCGAGGAGACCCGCGAGACCGCCGGGATCACCCAGCGGACCGTCCTCACCCGGACCGTCCGCCTGCACCTCTCCAGGTTCTCCGCCCCCGGCGAGCACGACGACAGGACGGTCGTCGTCCGGGAGCGCGTCCCGGTCTCCGAGGTCTCGGCGGTGGAGGTACGCCTGCGCCGGGACGACTGTTCCCCCGCGCCCGACGCGATCGACGCGGACGGCATCGTCCGCTGGAACGTCCCGCTGGCCCCGGGCGGCCGGCGCACCGTCACCCTGGTCTACGAGGTCTCGGCGAGCAGCAAGGTCACCGGTCTGTGACCCCGGACGCGGAAGCGGGGCGGCCGGCCGGGGTGACCGGCCGCGGATGAGGCCGCGCGTCCGGCACGGCGCATGTGCCGGACGCGCGGCGGCCGTGTGTCCGGCGGCGTCCGTCCGGTGGGCCCGGCGGTCGCGCCGGGTGTGCCCGCGCCGTCAGAACTTCGGTGTCGGTGTCTGTGACCGCACCAGCTCCGCCGCCTCCTGTTCCGTCTGCACCGAGGGCGGCGAGCCCTCCAGCGGCTGCCGGGCCGTCTCCTTCATGCAGGCCACCGCGATGACACCGACCAGGGCCGCGGCCATCGCGTAGTACGCCGGCATCATGTCCGAGCCGGTCGCGCCGATGAGGGCCGTGATGACCAGCGGTGTCGTGCCGCCGAACAGGGACGCCGACAGGTTGTAGCCGACCGACAGGGAGCCGTAGCGCACCGGCGTCGGGAACATGGCCGGCAGCGCCGCCGACATGGTGCCCAGCAGGCAGACCAGGGACAGGCCGAGCATCAGCATGCCGCCCGAGACGGCGAGCAGGCTGCCCTGCTGCACCAGCAGGAACGCCGGGGCGGACAGGACGAAGAAGCCCAGCATGCCGGCCATCAGCAACGGTTTGCGGCCGAACCGGTCGTTCAGCCGGCCCACCTGGGTGATGATCAGCATCAGCACCACCATGGTGGCGACCAGGATCAGCAGACCGTGGGTCTCGCTGTAGTGCAGTTCGTCCGACAGGTACGTCGGCATGTACGACAGCAGCATGTAGTCGGTGATGTTGTACGCGCCGACCAGGGCGATGCACAGCACCAGCGTCCGCCAGTGCTGCCGGAAGATCTTGGCGAGGTCGCCGTGGGCGGTGGTCTCCACCGCGTTCGCGGCCTCGGTGATGTGGACATTGCCCTGCTCCAGCTTCAGATACGCCGGTGTGTCGTCCAGCTTCAGCCGCAGGTAGATGCCGACGATGCCGAGCGGCCCGGCGACCAGGAACGGGATGCGCCAGCCCCAGGCGTCCATCGTGTCGGAGCCGAGCCAGGCGGTGAGGGCCGTGACCAGGCCCGCCGCGCCGGTGTACCCGGCCAGCGTGCCCAGTTCGAGGAAGCTGCCGAAGTAGCCGCGCCGCTTGTCCGGGGCGTACTCCGCGATGAAGGTGGAGGCACCGCCGTACTCGCCGCCGGTGGAGAATCCCTGCAGCAGCCGGAAGAGGATCAGCAGCAGCGGTGACCAGAAGCCGACGGCCGCGTAGGTCGGCAGCATGCCGATGGCGGCGGTGCCGACCGCCATCAGGATCATCGTCAGCGCGAGGACCTTCTTGCGGCCGACCTTGTCGCCCATCGGCCCGAAGACCATGCCGCCGAGCGGGCGCACCAGGAAGGCGACGGCGAAGGTGGCGAAGGACGACAGCAGCTGCGCGGTCTCGCTCCCGGAGGGGAAGAAGACGCGGCCGATGGTGCCGGCCAGATACGCGTAGATGCCGAAGTCGAACCACTCCATGGCGTTGCCGAGCGAGGCCGCCTTCACCGCTCGCCTGACCGCCCGCTCGTCCGTCACGGTGATGTCCGAACGGCGCAGCGGCGGGTTCCGCCTGCGGCGGACGGCACGGAACAGGGCGGGGTGACGCCTGACCGCCTCGGAAGGAGGCGTGGGTTCGCTGTCGATGGGGGACGTGGCGGGGTTCCTTTCCAGGTCATGCCGTAGCAAACGGAACGTATCAGCGTCATCGGAACGACGCGGGGAAGCACGCTCGGAATCGCTTCTTCCCGGTGGTTCCTCCGCTACGCAGGTGTGCGGCCGGGGCGGTTCTCACCCATGTGCCTCCGCTGCGCTGGTCGCCCGGGCGGACCGGTGATGCGGTGGGAGGACAAGGGCAGAAAAGCGCTCGGGGCAGGTCGGCGCCGGGGCGCTCGTCCCATCCACAGGAGGCACTCGTGACCACCCCTCGTCCGATCGTCTGCTCGTCCCGTGTCCTGGCCGCCGTACTGGCCACCGGGACCCTGCTCACCACGGCGGCCTGTTCCGACGCGGACAACAGCGCGTCGGCCGGGTCGAAGACCGCCGCCGCGGCCGTCGCGCAGACCGAGTCACCCACGTCCACGCCCACGTCGACCACCACGTCCCCGACCGCTTCCCCGACCTCGTCACCGACGTCGTCACCCGGCGCGACGCTCAGCGAGACGGGCGCGCGGAACGCGCTGATCACCTCGGCGGACCTCGAGGGCGACTGGACCCAGGCCGACAAGCCGCAGACCTGGCGGGACTCCCTGCTCGTCGGAGAGGTCGACGTGGCCGCCTTCCTCAGCGGGAAGAGCGACGCCCCGGACTGCCAGCAGCTGATCGACTCGCTGTACGACGAGACTCTGCTGGGGACTCCGTCCGGGGCGTCGGCGCTCAACGGCTTCGAGCAGGGCGACTCCCGGCTGCTCTACCAGGTGGCGGCCTACGAGAAGGCGGACCTGGACGAGTCGATGAAGTCGCTGCGGTCGCTTCCCGACACCTGCGACCAGTTCACCGTGACCGGCGGGGACAACGGTGACCGCACCGTCCAGGTCGTCGAGATGTCCCTGCCCGAGGAGGGGGACGCGCGGCAGGGAATGACCGTGACGGTGAAGGGCGACAGCGGGGGCCAGCCCGTGACCCTCACCCTGGACGTGGCCGTCGTCCAGATCGGAGCGAACGCGATCACGGTCACCAACGGCGGGCTCGACGGCGCCGACCACGACGCCACCACGGCCGCCGTCGAACAGGGCACACCGCGGCTTCAGGCGGTCCTCGCCGGCCGCACGCCGACGCCCACTCCCAGCGGAATCGAGTGACCGCGGGACCGGACGCGCGGAGACGACCGTGAGGGCGGCCCGTTCACTCGCCCGGCCCCTGTGACGGTGCTGGGCCACTCGGCCGCATGCGGTGTCGTGACGGCAGTCGTCCCCCTCGACGAGAGAGCTGTCATGACGTTCGTACGGCACGTCTCCGCCCGCCGGCCACTCCCCCTGGCCGTCCTCGTCCCCGTCGCCGCCCTGATGGCCGCCGGCCCGTCCCCGGCGTCCGGGAGCGGCGGCGGCACGGCCCTCGTGGTCCGCTCCCGCCGGTCCCGACCCGGGGCCGGCGTGCCGGCGGCGCTCCTTTGCTACTTGGGGGTAGGAACGCGACTCCTCTTGCTATACAGTTCGTCAGCAAGGCGGGTGGTTACCCGCGGTAATACTGATCGGACTCGAGGCGAGGAGCCCTCGGCATGGGGAACACGATCTCCGGCGACGACGTGGCCCGGCGGCTGCTGGACTCGTCGGCGCAGCTCTCCTACGACCCGCTCACCGAGGTCGACTGGGACACACCGCTCGACACGGACTTCCACGGCGCCAGCCCGGAGTGGAGCACGCTCTACGGGACGGCCTACTGGGACGAGATGACCGACGCCCAGCGCAAGGAGCTGACGCGCCAGGAGGCGGCGTCCGTCGCGAGCACCGGCATCTGGTTCGAGATGATCCTCCAGCAGATGGTGCTGCGGGACATCTACGCCAAGGACCCGACGGACGACACCGTCCAGTGGGCGCTCACCGAGATAGCCGACGAGTGCCGGCACTCGATCATGTTCGCCCGCGGCGCGAAGAAGCTCCGTGCGCCGGCCTACCGGCCGCACCGGGTCGCGCTGGAACTGGGCCGGTTCTTCAAGACCGTCGCCTTCGGTGAGGCCGCGTACGCGGCGATCCTGGTCGCCGAGGAGGTCCTCGACGTCATGCAGCGCGACTGGATGCGCGACGAGCGGGTCGTGCCCTTCGTCCGCACCATCAACAACATCCATGTCGTCGAGGAATCCCGGCACATGAAGTTCGCCCGCGACGAGACACGCAGGCACCTCGCGCGTGCCGGACGGCTGCGCCGCCGGTTCCACGCCCTGCTGATCGCCGTCGCCGCCTACGTCATCGTCACCAGCATGGTGAACCGGAAGGTCTACGCGAACGCCGGCCTGGACGAGGCACGCGCGCTGCGCGAGGCGAAGGCCAACGAGCACCACAAGTCGATGATGCGGGCGAGCTGTTCGGGCCTGATGGAGTTCCTGGACTCGGTGGGGCTGCTCACCGGGCCCGCGCTCTTCTTCTACCAGCGCGCCCACCTCGTCTGACGACCCGCACCCTGCACCTGCCCCGGCCTTCAGCGGAGTGGACGACCATGGCCTTCGCGATCACCCAGACCTGCTGCAACGACGCCACCTGTGTGTCCGTCTGCCCGGTCAACTGCATTCACCCCACGCCCGAGGAACGGGCCTTCGGCAGCACGGAGATGCTGCACATCGACCCGAGGAGCTGCATCGACTGCGGTGCCTGCGCCGACGCCTGCCCGGTGGACGCCGTCCTCCCGCTCGACCGGCTGACCGGCGGGCAGCGGGAGTACGCGCGGATCAACGCGGCCTATTTCGAGCAGGACCTCCCCGAGGGAGCGGAGTCACCGGCGCGTCCGGGGCCGAACCTCCACGCCTGGGGCGCGCCGTCCTTCGACCGGGTGCTGCCCTCGGACTTCGGACCGCTGCGGGTCGCGATCGTCGGCACCGGCCCGGCCGGCATGTACGCCGCCAGGGACCTGCTGCTGCACACCCGGGCCGAGGTGACGCTCGTCGACCGGCTTCCGGCCGCCGGCGGGCTCGTCCGGTACGGCGTGGCACCGGACCACCCGGCCACCAAGAAGGTGGGCGAGTCCTTCGCCCGCTTCCTCACCCATCCGCGCGCGCGGACCTACCTGGGCCTCGACGTGGGCACCCACGTCACCGCGGAGGAACTCGCCGCCCACCACGACGCGGTGATCTACGCGGTGGGCGCCGCCGCGGACCGGCGTCTCGGCATCCCGGGCGAGGACCTGCCGGGCAGCGTCTCCGCGACCACCTTCGTCGCCTGGTACAACGCGCATCCGGAGGTCGCCGCGGACGCCGTCGACCTGTCGTGCGGGCGGGTCGTCGTGGTCGGCAACGGCAACGTCGCCCTCGACGTCGCGCGGATCCTGGTCTCCGATCCCAGGACGCTGGCCGGCACCGGGATCGCCGGCCACGCGCTGGCGGAACTGCGCCGCGGCAAGGTGCGCGAGGTCGTGCTGCTCGGACGCCGCGGACCGGAGCACGCGGCGTACACCGGACCCGAGCTGCTCGCCCTGAAGCACCTTCCCGGGGTGGATCTGCTCGTCGACGACCACGATCCGCGCACCGGGGCGGCGATCGACGCCGCCGGCCCGGAGGACAAGGCGGCGGTGCTGCGAGGTGTGGCGCGGGAGACCGTCGACTGGTCCCTGCCGCCGGGTGCGGCAGGCGGGCGGCGGCGCATCGTGTTCCGCTTCCACTCCTCCCCCGTGGCGGTCCGCGGGGACGAGGGCACGCGTGCCGTGCGGGTCACCGGCGGTACCGCCGAGCCGGAGATTCCGGCCGGCCTGGTCCTGCGGGCAGTCGGCTGTCGCGGGGTGGCCCCGGCGGGGCTGCCGTTCGACGAGGCCACCGGGACCGTGCCGCACGAGCGCGGCCGGGTCACCGGCCGGCCCGGGACGTACGTCGTCGGCTGGATCAAACGCGGCCCGTCGGGAGGCATCGGCGCCAACCGCGCCTGCGCGGCGGAGACCGTCGGCTCCCTGCTGTCCGACGCGGTGGCGGGCACCCTGCCCGCACCGGCCGGCGGGCCGAGGGCGTTCCGCCGTCTCGTACGCCGTCGGCGCCGCTGACGTTCCCGCCTCCTGTCCGGGGTGAGGCAGAACGTCATGTTCCCGCCCGTGGGCCGTGTCCTCGGGCGTCACCCGAGGGCGTTCACCCCGTCGCCGTCAGGTCCGGGGCGTTGTGGGCACGGCGGTAGGCCAGCGGGGACAGGCCCAGATGGTTGGAGAAGTGCTTGCGCAGGGCCACGGCGTCACCGAAGCCGCTCGCCGTGGCCACGCGCGCGACGGTCAGCTCGGTGGACTCCAGCAGCCTGCGCGCCTGGTTCAGCCGGCACTGCAGCAGCCATTGGAGGGGGCTGGTGCCCACCTCGTCGCGGAACCGCCGGGTGAAGGTGCGTACGCTCATGTGCGCGTGCCGGGCCAGGTCCTCCAGCGTGAGGGGCTCGGCCAGCCGGTTCAGGGCCCACTGCCGGGTGGCCGAGGTGGAACGGTCGGCGTCCTTGGGTACCGGGTGCTCGATGAACTGTGCCTGTCCGCCCTCACGCCAGGGCGCGACCACGCACCGGCGCGCCGCCGCGCCGGCCACCGCCGCGCCGTGGTCCCGGCGGATGAGGTGCAGGCACACGTCGATGCCTGCGGCGCCGCCCGCCGAGGTCAGGATGCGTCCGTTGTCGACGAACAGGACGTCCGGATCGACCTCGACCCGGGGGAAGCGCCGGGCGAACGTGTCGCAGAGCACCCAGTGGGTGGTGGCCCGCAGACCGTCCAGCATTCCGGCCGCCGCGAGCAGGAACGCCGAGGTGCACAGGCTGACGACACGGGTGCGCGGACCGATCCGGGCGAACGCCCCGGCGACCTCCGCGGGCAGTTCTCCGGTGGCGAGCAGATGTCTCCCGGGCTCCTGGGTGGCGATCACCACGGTGTCCACGCGTTCCAGGAGGGACTCGTCGTCGTCGACGACGATCCGGAAGCCCTCGTGGGTACGGACGGGCCGGCCGCCGAGCGAGCAGGTCGTCACGGAGTACAGCGGCGCGCCGGACGGATCGCACGCCGCGCCGAACACGCGCGAGGCGATCCCGAGGTCCATGGCGAGGACGCCTTCGAGAGCGAGAACGGCGATACGGTGCACCATGGCCGGAATGGTACGACAGGTGGCCCTCCGGCCACTCACTCCGTCCAGGGGCATGGGACGAGACTGGGTGATCACCGGGCCCGGCCCGGTCTTCGTACACGCGGAACAAACAGGAGACGAGAAGAACATGAGCGAGCGCACCATGCGTGCCGTCACCATCGGTGAGTTCGGCGGGCCGGAGGTGCTGACCGTCGGGCGGATCGCGCGTCCCGAACCGCTGCCGACCGAGGTGCTGGTGCGGGTGCACGCCGCCGGGATCAACCCGGTGGACTGGAAGACCCGCGCGGGACAGGGCATGGCGGGACTGCAGACGCTGCCGCTGGTCCTCGGCTGGGACGTCTCCGGGGTCGTCGAGGAGGTCGGTTTCGGCGTCACCACGCTCGCGCCCGGTGACGAGGTGTACGCGATGCCCTGGTTCCCGCGCCCGGCCGGCGGTTACGCCGAGTACGTGACGGCGCCGTCGCGCCAGTTCGCGCGCAAGCCCGCCTCGATCGGGCACGCCGAGGCCGCCGCCCTGCCCCTCGCGGCGCTCACCGCGTGGCACGCGCTGGTCGACACGGCGGGCGTCAAGGCCGGTCAGCGGGTCCTGGTGCACGCGGCGGCCGGCGGTGTCGGGCATCTGGCGGTGCAGATCGCCAGGCATCTGGGCGCCGAAGTGGTGGCGACCGCCCGTGAGTCCCGGCACGCCTGGCTCAAGGAGCTGGGCGCCGACGAGACGATCGACTACACGCGGCAGCGGTTCGAGGACGTGACCGGCGGGATCGATGTCGTCGTCGACCTGATCGGCGACGCGGACGCCACCGACGCACGGTCGGTGGCGGTGACCCGGCCCGGCGGCCTGGTCGTCTCCGTCCCGAGCGGTGTCTCCCCGGCGCTGGCCGCCGCGGCCGAGCGGGCCGGGGTGCGCACCAGCCCGCTCCTGGTCGAGCCGGACGGCGCGGCCCTGACCACCATCGCCGGTCTGGTCGACGCGGGCGACCTCCGGGTGGAGGTCGAGCACGTGTTCCCGCTGGAGCAGGCCGCCGAGGCACACCGCCGGGGCGAGACCCACCACACCCGCGGCAAGCTCGTCCTGGACGTCACGCGGTGACCCGCCGGCGGCCGACGGGCCGCCGGCGCGGTGTCGGCCGCTCCTCCGCGGCACCGGCGTAGTAGACATCCCTGAGAGGGGCACCGGAAGGGGACCCGTCGTCCGGCGACGAGCGCGACGAGAGAGTGGGGAGTGCCGCGTGCTGCTGAAGACGTTCCGCTGGGCCTTCGCCGTCACGGGCCTCGGTCTGGCCGCCGGGGTGCTCTACGACGGCTGGACGGCCCTGGGGCTGGTCGCCGTCCTCGCCGTTCTGGAGGTGTCGCTGTCCTTCGACAACGCGGTGATCAACGCCGGCATCCTCAAGAAGCTCAACGCCTTCTGGCAGAAGATCTTCCTCACCATCGGCATCCTGATCGCCGTCTTCGGCATGCGGCTGCTCTTCCCCGTCGTCATCGTCGCCGTCAGCGCGCGGCTCGCGCCGGCCGAGGCCGTCCACCTCGCGCTCACCGACAAGGACCGCTATCAGGAACTCGTCACCGACGCACACCCGTCGATCGCCGCGTTCGGCGGGATGTTCCTGTTGATGATCTTCCTCGACTTCGTCCTGGAGGACCGCGAGATCAAGTGGCTCGGCCCGGTCGAACGGCCGCTGGCCCGGCTCGGCCGGATCGACATGCTGTCGGTCTGCGTCGCCCTCGGGGTCCTCCTCGTCACCGCCGTGACGTTCGCCGCCCACGCCCACCAGCACGGCGGCGAACATGCCGACAAGGCCCAGACGGTTCTCGTCTCGGGCATCGCGGGACTGATCACCTACCTGGTCGTGGGCGGGCTCTCCGACTTCTTCGAGAGGAGGCTGGCCGCCGAGGAGACCGGGGAGCCCGCCGGGCGACGGTCCGGGGACGCCGGGGCGGGGCGGCCGGCGGTCGCCCTGGCGGGCAGGGCCGCCTTCTTCACCTTCCTCTATCTGGAGGTGCTGGACGCGTCCTTCTCCTTCGACGGCGTGATCGGCGCGTTCGCCATCACCAACGACATCGTGCTGATGGCGCTCGGCCTGGGCATCGGCGCCATGTACGTCCGTTCCCTGACCGTCTACCTGGTCCGCCAGGGCACCCTCGACGAGTACGTCTACCTCGAACACGGCGCCCACTACGCGATCGGCGCGCTCGCCCTCGTCCTTCTCGTCAGCATCCGGTACGAGATCAACGACATCGTCACCGGCCTCATCGGCGTCGCGCTCATCAGCGCGTCGTTCCTCTCCTCCGTCCGCCGCAACCGCGCCGCACGCCGGTGAACCCCTCACCACGTCAGCGTCAGTGAACCGCCGGCCGGCAGGGCGTGCCAGCGGTCGGCGTACTCGTCGAACCGGGACACGATCCGGTCGACCACCGGGGGGATCCCACCCGCCGTCACATACGCGGGCACCTGCCGCGCATGACCGCGCCGCACCTCCCACACGGGTACGGCGATGCCCGCCAGGTGCTCCGACAGGGCCATGTCCGCCCGCGCCCGGGGGGAAGGCTTCACCGGCCTGGACTTGCGGCGCCTCGCGGCCCTGGCGCGTTCCGCCGGGTCTGCGGGCCAGAACAGGCCGTTGTCGCCGGCGGCCAGCCGCCCGTAGACCCCGAGCTCGATGCCCGCCTCCGCCTCGACCAGGAAGTGCACCAGGTCGTGCGGCAGGTACGGATGCCCGCCGGGCCCGTTGCGCGGGGCGAGCGCCGCCCCGGTCTCGCGGTGCACCGCGATGTCGTAGCTCGTGCCGGGACCCTTGGTGAAGACGACGCGCATGACCGCACGGTAGGAGACGTCCGCCACCGGCCGCACCTCGTTTCCGTGCCGGACCGTGCGGCACGGCGGGGTGGTGATGAACCCCGTGGTCCCGATGGGGTCGCATCGAACCGTCCGGGAACGGGCAGATTCGTATCATGTCCATCGACGCGACGGATTCGCCCGGAGTGCGGGTGTGTTCCCTGAAGCGGGACACTCCGCAGCCGGTCCCGGCCGACAGCCCCTACACGGTCGTACGGTTCCCGTTCGGGTCCGCGGAGTCCACCGACCGGTTCTCCATGCACCAGGTGAACCAGCCGGACGGGTACGTGGTCACGGACTGGGACTCGGACGACCGGTCCGGACTGATATGGCCCAGCACCGCCGGCTGGGGCGTCCTGTACGCGATGATCCAGTGGGAGGCCGGGAACTACGGCGAACTGCGGGACCAGTTCGTCCGGGATCCGCTCGGCCTCACCCCGGCACCCCGTGACACCACGGCGACGGAGCACCGGCCGCCGAGTCCCGGCATGCAGTGCTGGACGAAGCAGTGGGGCGTCTTCGTCGACCCGGCCGTCCCGCTCGCCGTGCGCGCCACCCACGACGACAGCGTGACACGGGACATCGTCCTGGCGGAGTTCAAGCTCGTCATCCACCCGGCCGCCTGACGGCTCGTCCGCCGGCCGCGTCTCCCCTCATGGACGGCGTCACCGGACACGGCGTCGAGGCCGACCAGGAGGCGCCGGCCGGCCTACGCACCGCGCGCCTCGGTGGCGGACGCTCCCCAGGCGGCCGCGCACAGGGCCCGTTCGACCGTGTCGGTGTAGACGGCGGCGGCGAGCCAGGCCCGGGCGAAGCGGCCGGTGTCGGCCGGGAGCAGACGGCCGAAGGTGTCGCGGGAGCGGTCCGCGGCGGCGGTGTGGAGGTCGTCGAGGAGGTCACCCGCCGTGGCGAGGCCGAGACGGCGCAGCCGGGCGCCGTCGCCCGACCGGCTCCCGGCGAGGGTGAGGACACGGCGGCCTCCCGGCACCGCCTGGTGGACGCGGCGGCGCAGCAGGTGCAGCGGGGCCTCGTCCCCGGCGGGCACGGCCCGCGCGGGTGGTGCGACCGCGCCGGTGGGCAGGTCCGCGCGCTGGAGGCGGTCCAGACCGAGGTCCACCCGGGCGCCGGGACCGGTGGGATGTTCGGTGGCGAGCAGCAGGGCGCGGGGACACGGCCCCGGTGCCAGGCGCGCGACGATCCGCAGCCGGCTGCCCCCGGCGGCGGCGGCGAGCAGGCGGAGGTTGTCGCGGTACGGGAGTGCGGGGTCGTCGTGGGCGGTGGCCAGCCGCAGGGGCAGGCCCGCGCAGTCGGCCAGCAGGCAGTCGCCCGTCGTCTCCCGCACCGTGCCCTCGAGGGTCACCTCCAGGAACAGCAGGTCCTGCCCGCCGTCCAGCGCCCGGGTCACCTGCTCGGGGGCGGGGACCGCCCACAGCCGGTCCAGCGGCTCGGCGCGCCAGTCGGCGCCGGAGGCGCGGACCGCCCGCACGCCCGCCCCCGCGCCGAGACGGCCCGTCGGGGAGACGGTGGCCCCGGACACGGCGAGTCCCGCGCGCGACAGTTCGCGGTGGGTGAGGGTGGTGTCACCGATCCGTACGGCCCGGTCGGCGGCGCCGGTCGCCCGGGAGGGTCCGCCCGGTGCCACGTCCGAGACCGTGTACAGGCGTCCGTCGGCGTCGGCGGTCCAGGTGACCGCGCCCGCGTATCCGGTCGCGGTGAGGACGGGCTCGGAGAAGAGCCCGTACAGCCGCAGGGAGCCGTCGGGGCGGTACGGCTGCCGGACCGTGCCGCGCAGTTCGGTCAGGTCCGGGCCGGTGGCGTGCGGGAGGCGGTGGGTGACGCCCAGGACCGCGGCCAGCGCGTCGGCGAGGCCGGCGAGGCGGTGTCCTGGGTCGGCGGAGCGGGCCGCGCGCACCCCGGTCACCACGGAGACCGCCGCGGCCGAGGCCCGTGGGAGGCCGGCGAGGCGGGCGGTGTGCGCGGCGTGCAGGAGTTCCGCCTGGAGCACGGCGCCGGCGCCGTCGGTGCCGGCTTCCAGGACGGCCGCGGCCGCGTCGAACACCGTTCGGGCCGCGGCGCGTTGTTCCGCGGTGGCGGCGTCGGGCTCCGGCTGCGCCGTCCCTGTCCCCTCCTCCGCCTCCGTGACCTCGGCGGGAGCCGGGGCCTCCTCGGCGACCGGTGCGGCCGAGGCCGCCGCCGCGCGGTGCAGGCAGTCGGGGGCCAGCAGGCATCCGCAGCGGATGGCGTCCGCGCCGGTCACCGTCCCGCCGGGCGCCCTCAGGACGACGTCGGTCTCGTCGTCGACGGCGATCCGCACGGTGTCGCCCTCCCGGACGGCCGGACGCGCCAGGAGCTTGGTCACGCCCGCGTCCAGCCGCTTGCGGAGCCGGGGCGAGAGCGCCGCGACGAGTTCGGCGGTGACGGACGGGACGACCGGAGGCAGGTCCGGGCTCATGCGATCTTCTCCCCTACCCAGCGGGCGAGTTCGAGCGGGCTGAGGGCGGCGACGGGCATGCCCGCGGCGACGAGCTGCCCGGCGACGCCCGTGGAGTAGCGGGGCCGGCCGGTGTCGTCGAGGCTCGCGCAGCCCAGGACGTGACAGCCGGCTCCGACCAGTGCGCGGACCTCGGCGAGGAGACCGCCGAGCGGGTAGCCCTCCTCGAAGTCGCTGACGACCACGACGAGGGTGCGCGACGGCACGGTGACGAGCTCGCGGGCGTGCCGCAGTCCGGCGGCGATGTGGGTGCCGCCGCCCACGCTGACCTCCAGCAGCAGCGACAGCGGGTCCTCCACGTGCCCGGTGAGGTCGATGATCTCCGTGGAGAACGCCAGGAAGTGGGTGGAGAGGGTCGGCACCCCGGCCAGGACGGAGGCGGTGAGCGCGGCCCACACCGTGGACGCCTCCATGGACCCCGAGACGTCCGTGACCAGGATGAGCCGCCAGTCGGCGGCCCGGCGGGCCCGGGTGCGGAACACCGGGTGTTCGGGGATCACCCGCACCGTGCCGTCCGGGGTACGGCGTGCGGTCGCCAGGTTGGCGCGCAGGGTGCGGGGCAGGTCCAGGCCGCCGCCGGGCCGTCGGCTGGGGCGGGGCAGGGCGGTGCCGTGCAGGGCGGGGCGCAGGCGGGTGGCGAGCTGCCGGGTCAGCGCGTCGACCAGCCGCCGTACGAGCGGGCGCAGGGCGGCCAGCCGGGCCTCGGGCAGTCCGCCCGCGTGCCGCAGGACGGTGCGCAGGAGGTCCACCGAGGGCCGCACGCTGTCCGCGTCCAGCTCGGCGAGGACGTCCCTGCGGCCCGACGCGGCGGCGGTCGCCAGCACTTCCTCCCGGATGCCGGGGCCGAACAGCGCGGCCAGTTCCTCGGACCACTCCCGCACTCCGGGGTACGGCGCCTGACGTCCCCCGCCGGTTCCCGGGCCCGTGAGGTCTCCCCTGCTGCCTTCGCCGCGTCCGCTGCCGTACAGCTCGTCCAGCGCGGTCGCCAGCGGTGCGGCGGACGACGGCAGCCGGTCGGCGCGGCGGCCGAGAAGGAGGCGCCAGCGGTCGGCGGGGGCGAGGGTGTGCTCCCCGGCGGTCTTCGGGGCACCGCGCTCCGGGTGCTGTGGCGCGGCCTTTGCCGGACCGCCGCCCGGTGGAGGCAGCAGGCCGAGCGACCGCAGGGCCGCGCGGGCCGCGAAGTCCGCCGCGGTCCAGGTGGCGAGGGCGGCCGGGTCGACGTCGTCCGTGTCGGCGACGTGGGTGGTGCCGAGGCGTTCCTCGACGGCCGTGAGGAGGCGGTCGCGGGCCGCGGGGCTCAGGGTGTCGAAGCCGCCGCGCAGGGCGGGGAGCCGGTCGAGGAACGCCCGGTCGGGCAGTTCGGTCACCCGGGTGAGCAGGGGCTCCAGCGCGGGGGGCGCCGCCTCCAGCAGGGGGCCGGCGGCGGTCAGCAGTCCGCCGAGCCGGGCGGTGAGGGCGGCGCGGGAGCCGGGGTCGGTGGCCCCGTCGACCCAGGAGGCCACGCGGTCGCCGAAGGCGCGGGCGTCCTCGTGTCCGAGCAGGACGCGTACGGCCCCGGCGGCACCGCGCATCAGCGGGGAGCCTCCGGCGGACAGGCGGTCCAGGGCGTCGGTGAGCCGGATGCCGCCCAGCAGGTCGGCGCGGTGGGAGAGTTCGAGCAGGGCGTGGGCGTCGGCCGGGTCCTCCGACCCGGTCAGTCCGTCGACCTGCCGCACCGCCGCCGCCGTGAGCAGTTCCGCGGCGGCGGCCGTCCGGGGCTCGCGGTCCGGGTCGGCGGGCAGCCCGGGGACGTGGCCGGCCCGCAGCCGGTCGAGCAGGGCCAGTCCGGCGAGGAGTTCCGGCAGGGTGCCGGCCTGGGGCAGGACGCCGGCGACGTCGTCGAGCCGTTCGTCCGCGAGTCCGGGCAGGCCGCACTCCGCCGCCCGTTCCAGCCCTTCGAGGGCCTGTGCGGCGGTCGGCCCGCCCTCGTCGCGTTCCTGGCGGCGCCGTTCGCGCAGGACTCCTTCGGCGGCCTGCGCGGGGGTGACTCCGCGTACGCCGGCCGCGGTCAGCACGGCCGCCGTGGCGGGGGTCCAGCGCACCTCCCAGCGGGAGGTGAGGGCCTCGGCGCCGCCCGCGCCGACGACCTCCCTGGCCTCCCCGTAGGGCACACCGCACACCGTCAGCCGGCGCAGCAGCAGTTCGCGGCGCCGGTCGAGGTCGGACCGCAGCGGGTCGAGCCGCAGGTCCCGGGCGGGGCCGGGGCCGCCCTCCTCGGGGCCGGGCAGGCCGAGCCGGGCCAGTTCGGCCTCGACCGCGGGGACGAGTCCGCTGCGCGGCGCCCCCGGGGCGGGGCGCCCGGTGCGGGTGCCGACGAGCACCCGCTCCATCGCCCGTGCCACGGCCCGGCCGCGCCCGTACGGCTCGCCCTGCGCGAGCACCGTCTGGACCGCCTCGACCAGTTCGCCGCGGCCCGCCGCGGGCAGGCCGCGCAGCCGGGCGAGGTCGGAGGCGAGCCGGCTGATCTCCTGGGCGTCGGCCGGTCCCGAGGGGTGGCCGAGGCTCCTCAGCTCGGCGCAGACGCGTACGGCCGCCCGGATCAGCGCCTCCTCCAGCGCGGCCGGGTCGCCCGCCGCGCGCAGGACCATGTCCTGCCACTCCGGGTCCCGGATGCCCGCCGGGTAGCCGGACCGCTCGTCGAGGAGGGCGTAGGTGTACGGGATCAGCGAGGTGTTCCACACGGGCCGTTGTCCGTCCGCGGGCGTCGTTCCGTCCTCGTCCCCCGGGGCCTGCCGCAGCAGCGCCGGGGCGTGGAAGGCGCCTACCACCACGGCGGCCCGCTCGCCGCCCGCGGTGGCCTCGGCCAGCCGGGCCCGCATCCAGCGTTCGCGCCGCAGGTCCAGCTCCGGTACGCCGCCCGAGGCGACCGCGTCCTCACGCAGGGCCCACCCGGTGAGCAGGGCGGCCCGGCGCAGCGCCTCGGGCGGGGAGCCGGGTGCGGCCGTCTCGACGAGCCGGTCCCAGAGGTCGTCCCCGGGGCGGCCCGTCAGCCGGGTGCGCAGCGCGGTGGCGAGACCGGGGCCGCCCGCCCCCGTCCCCGTGGCCCGGCGTCCGCCGGTCCAGGCCCGGTCGGCGAGCGGCAGGTCGCAGGCGACCACGGGCACGCCGTGCCGGACGGCCCAGCGCACGGCGGCCAGTTCGGGCGAGAAGTCGGCGAACGGGTAGAACGCCGGTCCGCCGTCGCCGTCGCCGGGTGCGGCGGCGAGCGCCACGGGGGCCCGGGTCTCCTCGTGCCCCAGCCAGGGCAGCCACTGCTGTGTCTCCGCGGGCAGTTCGACGAGCAGCACCTTCGGCTCCGCCTCGTCCAGCAGCGCGGGCACGGCGGCGGCCAGGGAGGGCGCGTGGTGCCGTACGCCGACGAGGTAGGGCGCGGACGGGCCGGTGAGGGCGGCGAGCGCCTCGTCGGGCGGGACGGGCGGGACGGCGGCCCCGTGGGAGAGGGACACGGCCGTCAGCCCTCCAGGACCGTGCGCAGGTCCCACAGGGTGCGCCAGGTGGCGGAGCCCTGCTCGGCCCGGCGCCGGACGGGGCCGTCCCAGTAGCCGCGCAGCCGGGCGGCGTCGGCGGGGTCGTCCTTGCGGACCACTCCGAGCAGGTGTCCGGGCAGCAGTCCGAGGACGTCGCGGTCGCCCGGGAAGTAGGCCGCCGCGAGGGCGAGCGCGCCGGCGACGGACACGGCTTCGGCGGTGCTCATCACCGTCGACGGCCGTTCCACCTCCCAGCCCTCCGCCGACCGGCCCTCGCGCAGGTCCCGGAACGCGGTGACCAGGGCCTCCAGCACGGCGTCGTCGACCTGGAACGGCGCTCCGGCGCGCTCCACGGACGCCCGCGCCCGGCCGCGCACCAGCGCGGTCTCCGCGTCGAGGTCGCCGATGGGGCCGACGGTCTCGAAGTTGAAGCGGCGCTTGAGGGCCGCGGACATCTCGGAGACGCCCTTGTCGCGGAGGTTGGCGGTGGCGATGAGGTTGAAGCCGGGTGCCGCGTGCGCCAGCGCGTCCTCGGTGCCGGCCAGTTCGGGTACGGCGATGCGCCGCTCGGAGAGCAACGACACCAGGGAGTCCTGCACTTCGGGCAGGCAGCGGGTGACCTCCTCGACGCGGGCGATCGCGCCCCGGGACATGGCGGTCAGGACGGGGGACGGCACGAGCGCCTGCCGGGTGGGGCCCTGGGCCAGCAGCAGCGCGTAGTTCCAGCCGTACTTGAGCTGGTCCTCGGTGGTGCCGGCGGTGCCCTGCACGACCAGGCCGCTGGTGCCGCACACGGCGGCGGAGAGCAGCTCCGACAGCATCGACTTGGCGGTGCCGGGTTCGCCGACGAGCAGCAGACCGCGCTCGCCGGCGAGGGTCACCACGCACCGTTCGACCAGGGCCCGGTCGCCGACGAACTTGTCCTCGATCACCATGCGGTGCGGGACTCCGTCGGGTGCCCCGGCGCCGTCGGGGAGCTTCAGGGCCCGGCCGCCGCTGCCCATGACGAACGTGACGACCGCGCGCGGGCTGAGCCGCCAGGCGGGCGGGCGCGGCCCGTCGTCGTGGGCGGCGAGGAAGGCGAGTTCGGTGGCGTACCGGTCCTCGGGCGGGACGATCTGGCGGGCCGGGGAGGGGGACGGGGTGGTGGTCATCGGCGCGGGTTCTTCCGTGTGCGGGTGGACGGTGGTCATCGGCGGCGGCCCTTGCGGGTGGCGCGGGTGGTGAGTTCCTCGTAGGCGGGTGCGTCGCCGGCGCGGACACGGTCCCAGGCGCGGGTGAACAGCTCGGGCACCGGTATCAGCGGTACCGCGTGGGTACGGTCGTGGACCGGGTAGAGGCCCTGCTTCCAGACCTCCACCGGCAGGGCGGGGGACTTCAGGTCGAGCCAGCCGCACGGCAGGAAGAGGGTGCGTCCGGCGCGGGCCCGCTTCGCCTCCACGACCAGGCCGGTGGCGGCCAGTTCGGTGCGGGCCTTCTTGGCGCGGGCGGGTTTCCAGCCGGTCCAGCGGGCGCGGTTGCGGTCCGTCGGGTCGGGCAGGGCCAGCAGTTGCAGGTAGAGCGCCGCCGCGTCCTCGCTCAGCCCGTGGGTTCCGGCGACCTCGGTGACCAGGGCGGGCACGCTCAGGGTCGGGTCCTGGGCGTAGCCGGTGGGTCCCTCGGGGTCCGTTCCGGCCGCGAGGGCGCGGGCGAGTTCGTCGCCCAGGACGGTCCGCAGCGCGTGCATGCCGTCGCGCCGTCCGGGGCCGACGATTCCCTCGATCAGTCCGAACAGGGGGTTGTCCACCGAGCCGAGGGCGCTGGTGCGGACCAGGACGGCCTCCTGGTCGCCGTACCAGGGGCGCAGCACCAGTGCCTCGCCGACGGGTGTCAGTCCGTGTGCGTCGGCGCCGCCGGTGGCGGGCAGTCCGTACGCCTTGCGCAGTTCGGCCGCGGTCGACGTGCCCTTCTCGGTCCACTCCAGGTCGAGGTCGAGCAGCAGCCCGGGGTCCGCGACGCGGCGGCGCAGCGCGGTGAGTCCCGCGGGCAGGGCGGCGCGCAGGGGGTGCCCGTACGGCAGGGAGTAGGCGAGCCCGGCCAGGACGGCCACGGCGCGCGTCAGGTGGTACCGGCCGGGGACGGCCCCGGGGTCCTCCGCCACGAGGTTGCCGTCCTTGTCGGGGCGCTGCACGGTGGTGCGGCTGAGCCAGGGGGTGCGGTGCGGGTTGAGCAGTTCCTCGACGGAGTCGGCGGGCACACCGGCCGGGGAGAGTTCCGCGGCGAGGTCCTCGGGCAGGCGGACGACCCCGTCGAGGTGTTCGGCCCACACGCGGCCCGCCGCGTCCGTGTCCGGTCCGGCGGTCCACAGGTCGGCGGGGTTCCCGGGGAGGAGCGCGCCGATGAGCGCCAGGCGGTCGCCGGGCTCCAGCGAGCCCAGCAGCGCGTCGCCGAACTGCTTCTGGCGCGGCTTCAGCCCGGTGGCGGCGATCACCTCGTCGGTGAGCTGCGACGGCCGCCCGGCGAGCAGCAGGGCCGCCTGGACGGGGCCCAGGCCGCCGCGGGTGGCCGCGGTCAGGGCGGCGGGGGCCTCCGGCTGCCAGGGCGCCGCGCCCTTGTCCCGGACGAGCGCGGTGACCGCGGCGAGCGTGTCGGCCGGGAACACCGGCGGGTGCGCGGTCTCCCGTTCCAGGGTGAAGTGCGCGACGGCACCGAAGGCGCCGGCCGGGTCGTGGTCCAGGGCGAGCCAGTTGACCCGTCCGGTGCGGTGGTCGACGTTCCGGCAGCCGAGGACGACGACGGTGCGGCCTTCCCGGCGCAGCACCTGGCCGACGCGCTCCTGCTTGTCGTGCGGCTCGCTCAGCACCACCTCGCGCAGCGCGCCCCCGGGTGCGGCCAGGGGCCCTTCCGTGATGGCCTCGAACAGCAGGAGCAGGGCCCGGCGGTGCGGTTCCGTCAGGGTGGGTGCGGCGGCGCGGTAGGCGAGCGGGCGCAGCGCGTCCAGTACGGACGGCCACACCGCGCCGATGCCGGGGACGGTGAACTCGTCGCTGCGCCACCCGTCGGCGGCCCCGGTGGACCGGGACGACGCGGGCAGGGGCCTGCCGTCGGCGGGCTTGCCGGACAGGACGTGGTTCACGGCACGGATCTGCCGCAGGGTGCTCCAGTTCTGTCCGCCGCCCCACCAGCCGCGCAGGTCGGCGAGGCCGGAGGTCGCCTCGCGCAGCGTCTGCTCGTCACCGTCCTCGGGGCTGTAGTCGGCGAACATGCCCTCGGTGCGCCCGCGTTCCGTCCTGGGCCGCTCGGCCGGGGACGTGACGAAGGTGGCGACGGACGCCGCCAGGCGCAGCACCGCGTGCACGAGGGCGGCGACGCCGGTGAGCAGGTGCGGCTCGGTGAGGGCGGGCAGGGCGCGGGACACGGCCTCCCGCACCACCTGGTCGGCGGTCGGGACGGCGGGCTTGCCGGTGGTGGTCACCGCGGGCCTCCGCCCCCTGGTGACCTGCGGTGAACCGGTCTGTGCCCCCGTCGCCACGATCTTCGCCTGCCGCTCGGCCATCGCCTGTGCCCCGGCGCGCAGCAGTTCCTCCGCCTGTTCGTCGCTCAGCGCCCGCAGAAGCGCCGAGGCGTTCTCGTCGCGCGGCCGCAGCGCGTGCCAGAAGTCGATGGGCGGTACGAGCCGCGTGCCGGCGGCGAACTCGCCGCCGCGCTCCAGCGGTGTCACCTGGCCCAGTTCCCGCAGGCCGGTGGTGCCGTCGTTCGCGTAGAGGGCGATGTGACGGTAGTGGGTGACGACCAGGGGCTCGACGCCGCCGGGCAGCCGCAGCGCGCCGACCGGTGTCCCTCGGTGTGCCGCCGGCAGGGTGACGGTCCGGCCGTCCGGGGTGCCGACGGTGGTGCGGGCCTCGTCGCCGTCGCCCTCGGTGCGCACCCAGCGGCCGAGGACCGTGCCGTCCGTGCCGAACGGGCTGTCCTCGAGGCCGGGCTGCAGGGGCAGCACCGAGCAGTGCTGCTGGAGCAGGGTGGCGCCGTCGCGGACGCCGGAGTTCAGGAACGCGGGCAGCGAGGCACGTCCGTGCGTGCCGGTGGCCGGGTCGTACTCGAGCCATACCTGCCGCGTCCCCTGCCGTCCCTGGCGCCAGTAGGAGGTGCCGTCGCCGAGGACGCGGCGCGCGGGTGGCAGGACCGTGTCGCCGGCGTGCAGGGCGCGTCCGCCGGTGGCGCGTCCGCCGTCCGGCAGGGGGATCGAGGTCTCGCCGGTGTTGCCGCCGCTGTACCAGTGCGGGAGCTTCTCGCCGTCGAGCGGGAACACCTCGGCCGGGCGGGCCGACCAGTAGCCGTACTGCTTGTTGTCCTGCCGCCACATCACCAGCAGTTCGCCGTCGGTGCAGCGGAACGACGGGCGCTGCCAGCGGTCCAGTTCGACGGGCAGCCGCAGGTCGTGTTCGAGCAGGATGTCCCGCGGTCCCACGACGATCGCCTTGTGCCCGCGGGAGAGGATCAGGGCGGGCCAGGCCTCGTGGACGGCGAGGGTGTCCTCGCTGTCGCGGCGGGTCTCGGCGTCGAGCCGGCGCAGCGCCTCGTCGAGGGCGGGCCAGCCCAGTTCGTCCGGGATGCCGGCGCGCAGGGTGGTGCCGAGCAGCGGTGCCACGTCGAGTGCGGCGGCGCGGGCGACGGCGTCCGGACTGATCCGTGCGGCGATCGCGCGGAACGGGCTCAGCCGCTTCAGTGCGGTGCGGGCGGCCTCCAGACCGGACGCACCCTCCAGCTCGCGGGCGGCGTCGTCCAGCCACTCGCGGAGCACCTCGGCGAGCACGGGGTGGGCGGCGATTCCCTCCAGCGTCTCCTGGCCGGTGTGCCGGCCCTGCTGGTTGCCGACGGCGTGATAGAGCGTGCGGCGGCCGAAGCGGTCCGCCGCGACGGCTGTCAGGTCGCGTCGCCCGGGCCGGGTGTCGCGCAGCCACCGGTCGAGGGCGATGTGGACGCCGGTGTCGTCCCCGGGCGGGGCCAGCGGCACGTCCAGCGCCAGGCACAGGTCCAGCAGGTCGAGGTCGGTGCCGGCGTGCCAGCGGCCGGTGAACAGGTCGACGGGGCGGCCCCGTTCGCGCAGGCGCGGGGCCATGCGCTCCACGAGGGCGAGGGTGGCCGGCGAGCGGTCGCTGACGGTGCCGCCGTGCTTGCGGTGCAGGGACCAGCGGCTGAGCCAGTCCGCCGCGTCGGTCCCGTCCGGCGTCTGCGTCTCCCCCGTCAGCAGCCGGTCGGCGCCGGTCTCGGAGAGCAGCGCCAGCCAGAACTCGTCGTCCTCGGTGGAGCGGCCGAGACCGGCCGGCATGATCTCCAGCAGTCGGCCGCGTACCGAGGGCTGCTGTTCGGCGAGAACGACGAGGGTCGCCCGGTAGGTGTTCCAGAAGGACGCGGGGGCGCGGACCGCCGCGGGTGACGCGAGCAGGTCCGCGACCAGGGCGCACTCCTCGGTGACCCGGTCCAGGCCGGCGGCCTTGATCAGGGCGCGGGCGTCCTGGGGCAGCGACGCGTAGGGCGGCATGCCGGCCGCGCAGCGTTCCACGGTGAGCTGCCGGAACTGCGCCCAGGCCTCGGCCGGGGTGAGCCGGGCGGCAAGGGCCTTCACATGCTCCTTGAGGGCCTTGACCGTCAGCGCCCCGGCGAAGGCGAACTCCAGGAACACGGCGCGCTGCCGCTCCTCGTCCACGGTCAGCGCGTGCACCCGCTCCGCCTCGCGGGCCTTGCCGAAGAACGCCGCCGCGTAGGTGGTGTTCTCGTGCTGGAGGAAGACGCGGGCGGCCTGCTCGTAGAAGGTGGGCAGGAAGTGCGGTACGGCACGGCCGAGCCGCTCGCCGAGCGCCTCGAAGCCCTCCTTGGCGTTACCGGGTCGGGACTTCGCCTGGCGGGCGAGCCGCTCGACGTCCTTGACCAGGGCCAGCGCGTGGTGTCCGTTCGCCGGGTCGTTGACCAGCGCCCACGCGGGGAAGCCGAGGGTCTCCCGGCGCACCTGCCCGACCTCGCGGGTCTCCGGCTCGCGGGCCAGTCCGAGGAAGTCCAGGGCGAGGTCCTCCGCCTCGCCCAGCGTGCCCGGCACCAGCCGCACGACCTTCCGCTCGTCCAGCGCGGTGTGCGTGTACGTGCGGACGGTGAGGACGTCGGCGTCCTCCCGGTCCGTGGTGCCCGGGGGCAGTACGGCGCCGGCGTCGAGCAGCGCGGCGGAGGTGGTCTCGTCGTAGGTGAATCCGTCGTACGTCGTCACGCCGCACGCTCCTCGTCCTCGATGTCGCGTCCGGCGTACAGTGCGGCCGCCATGCGCATGCCCTCCGACCAGGCCACCGGCCCGACCCGGCCGAGTTTCAGCACCCGGCCGGCCGGGTCGCTGAAGACCAGGGGGCCGGTCTCCGTCTCCTCGTAGCCGTCGTAGTCGCCGACCCACACCCGGGCCTCGACGGTGTGGCCGTCCTCCACCACGGAGCACACGGCGTGGCCGCCGCGCACGCGGTAGCCGAGCTGGGTCGCCCGGCCGTGCAGGAACCGCAGCTCCTTGAAGACGCCGCCCGCGTGGTCGTCGACGGAGGCGGCCTCGGCGTCGAGTGCCGCGGGCCGGTGCCACACCTCGCGGAAGAGCTGCTGGGCGCGTTGTTCGACGCCGAGCTCGACGGCGAACTCCCGCAGCTCCTCCAGGTCGTCGAGGAGCACCGGGTGCGGCAGGCGGACCAGGCCGGGGGTGAGGCGGACGGTGTCGCCGTCGAGGTCGACCAGGCCGAGGCCGCGCTCGGGGTCGGCGTCCCGCAGGAATCCGGCCACCGCGCCGTCCGTGCCCGTGACCACCAGGTCGCGGAGGGCGGCCTGCCAGGCGGGGTCCGGCCACACCCGCGCCAGCACCTCGAACGGCACCGGCAGCGAGCGCACCATCCACCGCTCCACATCGGCCAGGCACTGCCGTTCGTGCCGCTCCAGCCACTCGGTGAGCCGGCGCAGCCCCACCACCGCCGGATCGTCGGCGATCTTGGGCGGTACGGACTTCAGCCGCCGTCCGGCCGCGTTGCGGCACACCACCTTGCCGCCGTCGAGGGCGACCTCGTAGCCGCCTGCCGACACCCACCCCATGCGTGCCTCCCGCACCCGCAATGATCAAGTGACGGGAACTGTAGAGCAGGGCTCTGACAACGGGTCCCCGGGTCCTCGCCCCCGGACGGGCACCGCGGCGGCGCGGGGCCATCAGGGTGGTCGCAGGCCGTGTCGGGCGGCCGTCCCGGGGCCGGCTGGCCATCCTGGGTCGGTAGCGCGGCCCCTTCCGAGCGACAAGGAGCACGGCATGCCCACGGACCCGGTCGGACGATTCCTCGCGGCCCTGGACCCTCACCACCGGGAGGCCGTCAGCGGCAGACCTCGCGAGGAGCAGGAACGGCTGGCGGCGGACTGGGAACGGGAGCTGGAGGCCGACACCGGGCTCGACTCCCTCGACGAGCTGTCCCCGCCGGCGGCGGAGGCCGAGGCGGCCCGCCGCGTCCTGGACCGCGAGCGCTAGGGAATGCCGTTCGGACCGGGTCGGCTCCGGTGAGCGGTGCCTCGTGGCCTGACCGAGCGGGGTCCGGGGTGGGGTACCACCCGCTCGGACGAGGCCGGGCGAGAGAGCGGTGCCGGCCCCCGGCAGGATCCGAACGCCTTCTGGTGCGTTCCGCGGTCAGTGGTGGGCGTGGACGACGGCGTGGCCCCTGCCGCGGCCGATCATCCACTTGTTGACCGGTGTGGTAACCGCGAACGCCACGGCGAAGCCGCCGAGCAGCGCCGACCAGAACAGCCCGTCCGACAGGTGTGCGTCCATCGCGCCCGGTGTCAGGGCGACGATCGCGTTGTCGACCAGTTCCATCACCGCGATGGAGACCGTGTCTGCGGCCAGCGCCACCTTGATCGCGGCCCGCGGGGACAGGCCCGCGCGCACCACCGCGAAGAGGGTGAGGGAGTAGCCGAAGACGAAGGCGAGGGCGATCGCGAGGATCATGGTCGGTACGTTGCCCCACAGCAGGGCCGTGCCGATGACCATGCCGAGGATCTCGCCGATGGCGCACCCGGTCAGGCAGTGGAGCGTCGCCTTCACCGCCATCGCCCAGGAGGCGTGGCCGTGCCCGGCGGCGGTGTGACGCGTGCTGTGGTCCATGGTCTTCATCCCCGTTCGGCGTCCTGGGGGCCGGTGTCCGGCCCACCAGGAGCAACATATACCCCCAGGGGGTATATTTCCAGGGGTGTCCAACGGCATGGACGGCCTCATTCCCGTGGTGGGCCGGACGCGTCGCGCCGGACCGCGAGGATCGCCCGGTCGTCCGCCTGGGGCCCGTCCGTCCACCGCTTCACGTCGGCCAGCACCGCACCGGCCGCGGCGTGCGCGGCGGAGAAGGGAGCCAGGCGCGGCAGGTGCCGCTGGGGGTCGTAGAAGTCGCCGGTGCGGTTGCGGGCCTCGGTGACACCGTCCGTGACCATGATCAGAACCGAGTCCCGCTCGAAGGCCACCTCGGCGACGGCGGGGAAGCCGCGGCACAGGTGCCCCAGACCGAGGGGCAGCCCCGGCTCCGTGCCGCCCACCGTGCCCGTGTCGGTGCCGCGGACCAGGTAGGGAGGGGGGTGCCCGAGGTTGAGCAGGCGCATCGCGTGGGTGCCCGCGGGGAACTCGAGCAGGAGCGCCGTGGCGAAGACGGTCTCGAGCGCGCCGGCGTCATGGCTATGCGTCTCGCGCTCCAGGGCGATGTCCAGCCGTCGGGCGAGGGCGGCGAGGTCCGGAGCCCGTTCCGCCGGCACCCTGGCGGCGACGGCACCGGTGCACGCGGTGGCGTTCGGTCCGGACGGCTCGCTGCTCGCCTCGGGGGAGGACGACGGCACCGTACGGTTGTGGCGGGTGCGCGACCGGCGGCGTCCCGGCCCGGTGCTCCGGGTGGGAGGGGCCGTGCGGGCGCTGGCCTTCCGTCCCGGGGACGGCACTCTGGCGGTGGCAGGGGCGGACGGGACCGTCACGTTCTGGGACGTCGCGACCGGCCGCGGGAAGGGCTCGGCCCTGGAGGACGCGGGGGAGGTCGAGGGCCTCGCGTCCAGCCCGGACGGCTCGCTGCTGGCCGTCGCCGGGGCGGACGGCGTCCGTGTCCGGGACTCCCGCACGCATGCCGACCGGGGCCGGCTCACCGGTCACACGGACACGGTGCTGTCCGTCACCTTCAGCCGCGACGGCAGCACCATCGCCACCGGCGGCCGGGACAACACCGTACGGCTGTGGCAGACCGCCGGACCGTCCGCGCTGTCCGTGCTCCGCGGCCACAGCGGCCCCGTCGGGGCGGTGGCCTTCGGCGCCGGCGGTCTGCTCGCCACCGCCGGGGACGACGCCGTCGTACGGCTGTGGGATCCCGCCCGCGGTCCGTCGCACCACCGTCCCGTGGCGCCGCTGCTGGCCGTGGACCGGTACGGCGGGCGGGTGGTCACCGGCGCCGCCGACGGCCGGGTCACGGTGTGGGACGCCGCCCGGCGTCGCGCGGTGCGCAGCTTCCGCGCCCACGACGGCGATGTGCGCAGTGTGCTGTACGGCCGTGCGGGGTCCCTGCTGGTGACGTCGGGTGACGGCGGCAGGATCAGGCTGTGGGATCCCGACGGCCGTCGGCCGGCCGGTGAGTTCCCCGTCCAGTCGGCGCCCGTGAAGACGCTCGCGCTCAGCCGGGACGGCACGCGGCTGGTGAGCGGCTCGGACGACGGGACCGCGCGGCTGTGGGACGTGGCCGGCCGGCGGCAGATCGGCGAGCCCATGCGGCACCACACCGACTATCCCGTCTTCGGTGTGGCCCTCAGCCCGGACGGTTCGCTGCTGGCCACCGGGGGCCAGGACGAGACGGTGCAGCTGTGGCGCACGAGCGACCGCCGGCGGCTGCGCACCCTGGACGAGCACGACGACACCGTCTTCACAGCCGCGTTCAGTCCGGACGGCACGCTGCTGGCGACCGCCGGGCGGGACTGCACCGTGCGCCTGTACCGGCTGGACGTGCTGCGGCGCCCCGGCAGCAGGCCCGCACCCGTCGTCCTGTCCGGGCACACCGGTCCGATCGTGTCCCTGCGCTTCGACCGCGGCGGTGACACCCTCGTCACCAGCAGCCGGGACGGTACCGCGCGGCTGTGGGACATCCCCCGCCGGGCGCCGAAGGCGACACTGCGCGGGCACACCGGCCGGGTCGCGGACGCCGTGTTCGACGGTGACGACACCCTGCACACGGTCAGCCGTGACGGCACCTGGCGCACCTGGGACCTGGACCCGCGCCGGGTGGCGGCACACGTCTGTGAGCGGGTGCCGCCGCCGACCCGGGCGTACTGGGAGCGCATCGCTCCCGGCACGCCGTACCGCGACGGCTGCTGACGCCGGCCGGTCCCGCCGGGGAACCGGGCTCAGTTGCCCACGCCGAGGGAGGACATGAACGCCGCCGGGTAGCGGTCGCCGCGGGCCGCGCCCGGCGGTACCGCCTTCTCGATCTCCGCGAGGTCGTCCGCGGTGAGGACGAGGTCCAGCGCGGGCAGCGCCTCGGTCAGCCGCTCGCGGGTGCGGGGGCCGACCAGCGGCACGATGTCCTCGCCCTGGGCGGCGACCCAGGCGATGACCAGCTGGGCGACGGTGCACCCCTTCGCGTCGGCGACCCGGCGCAGGGCCTCCACGAGGGCGAGGTTGTGTTCCACGTTGCCGCCGGAGAACCGGGGGCTGAACGCCCGGTGGTCACCGGTGCCGGCGCCGCGGCCGGCGGTCCAGTGCCCGGAGATGAGGCCGCGCCCGAGGACGCCGTACGCGGTCAGACCGATGCCGAGCTCCCGCAGCGTGGGCAGGACCTCCGCCTCGACCGCGCGGGAGATCAGCGAGTACTCGATCTGCAGGTCGGTGACCGGGTGCACGGCGTGCGCCCGGCGGATCGTCGCCGCGTCGACCTCCGAGAGGCCGAGATGGCGTACGTACCCGGCGTCGATCAGCTCCTTGATCGCGCCCACCGTCTCCTCGATCGGCACCGCCGGGTCCAGCCGCGCGGGACGGTAGATGTCGATGTGGTCGGTGCCCAGCCGGGTCAGCGAGTAGGCGACGAAGTTCCTCACCGCCTCGGGACGGCCGTCGAACCCGCCCGGGGCGGGGGTCGGCCCGCTCAGCATGCCGAACTTGACGCTCAGCCGGTAGCTGTCCCGGTCGCGGCCGCGCAGCGCCTCGGCGAGCAGCAGTTCGTTGTGGCCCATGGCGTAGAAGTCGCCCGTGTCGATCAGCGTGACGCCGGCGTCCAGCGCGGCGTGCACGGTGGCGATGCTCTCGGTGCGGTCGGCCGCGCCGTAGGCACCCGACATGCTCATCGCGCCGAGGCCCAGCGCGGAGACGATCGGACCGTCGCTGCCCAGCGTGCGTGTCTGCATGGTGTTCTCCTTCGTGGTCGCTTTCGTCGTCCACCTTGCGCCGGTGCCGGGCCCGCCGGGAGCGGAGCGTTCATCGTGGGAGAGCCGCTCCCTGGATCGGGGGGTGTGCCGGGAGGGACCATGAGGTCATGCAACGTGAGGAACTCGCCGACTTCCTGCGCCGCCGCCGTGAGGCGATCCGTCCGGCCGACGTCGGCATCACCGACGGCCCGCGCCGCCGCACCGCCGGGCTGCGCCGGGAGGAGGTCGCGATGCTGGCGGGCATGTCGGTGGACTACGTCGTACGGCTCGAACAGGGCCGGAGCAGTCAGCCGTCGACGCAGCTGCTCGTGGCGCTGGCCAGGGCGCTGCGGCTGTCCGACGACGAGCGCGACCACCTGTTCCATCTGGCCGGTCACCGGCCCCCGCCCGCCGACGGGGTGGCCCGGCTGGCCCGGGCGGGTCTGATGCGCCTGCTGGACCTGCTCGGCGACACTCCGGCGCTGGTGCTGTCCGACCTGGGGGAGGTGCTGGCGCAGAACCGGGCGTCGGTGCTCCTGATGAGCGACCTCACCGGCTTCCCGGGCGACCGCCGCTACCTCGTGTACCGCTGGTTCACCGAGCCGGCCGCCCGCGCCGTCGGCCCCGCCGAGGAGGAGGAGTACTACGGCCGTCAGCTCGTGGCCGATCTGCGCGCGGCCGCCGGACGCCGGGCCGGCGACCCCACGGTCACCGGGCTCGTCGAGCGGTTGTCGGCCGCCAGCGCGCGCTTCCGGCGGCTCTGGGCGGAGCACGAGGTGGCGGTGCGGCGCGCCGACCGCAAGACGTTCCTGCACCCGCGAGTGGGCCGGGTGCTGATGGACTGCGAGACCCTGGTCACTCCCGACCAGGGGCAGCAGCTGCTGGTGCTCACTCCGGCGGACGCGGAGGCCCGCGAGCGGCTGGAGCTGCTGCGCGTGCTCGGCAGCGAGGAGTTCCCCACGGGCACGACCGGCCGCTGAGACCGGTCGCGCGCCGGCCGGGCGCGGAACACATGCGGTCGAGGGCGGCCACGCCCGCCGGGGCGGATACCGCGCATGTCCTCACGCGGAAACCACCGGCCCTCCCCCCTGAACCGTCCAAGACCTGGGACGCCTCGACGCCGGTGATGTTCCCGGCGCGCCGCGGGGGCGGCCGGGTCCGACGGACCGCGTACGGCGGCCGCGGCGCAGGCCGCCCGGCCCGCACCTCACCGGCCCCCGTCAGCCCGCCCGGCCCGCGGGCGGCCCGACGCCGCCGGCATGACGGAGGCAGGAGGTGACGACCACGAAGGGCCAGAGGGACTGAAGGGCCGTCACCACCCGCTCCGCGACGCCCGCCGCGCCGTGACGGTGCGCCTCCACGAGGAACCAGGCCGCGCCGGCGACCATCAGGGCGGTCACCGCGGCCGAGACCGCCGGCCGCAGCGCCCAGGGAGCGGCACGGCCTCCGACGGCGGCCAGCGGCGGCCACAGGGCCAGCAGCGCGAAACCGACGGCGGCCACCGAGCCGTGCCGCAGCGATCCCCCGCTGCTCGGCACCGGTAACACCGCCACCACCAGCGCCGCCACTCCCCCGCCGGCCAGCGCCACGCGCCCGGCGGTCGCCGCCACACGCAGTCCCCACGCGGTGAACAGATGACAGGCGCCCAGGGCGAGCAGCGCCCCGGTCATCACCCAGGATCCCGCGGCCCCGTAGGCCGCCAGCACACTGATCGTCTGCCGGACGGGGTCATAGGCGGCTCCCTCCAGCGACGCCGCGATCACCCAGCCCGCGATCAGCAGGACGGGAGCGCACCCCGACGAGAACAGGACCCATCTGGGAACAGACACCATCGAACCACCATAGAACGCATCCAAACGCCTCTCAGCAGGCATTCCGGAGATGAGGCGCGCCGGGCCGGCGCGTAGGGTGAATGCCGTCGATCCGGTTCCTTCGGAGGGATCATCCATGGGCACGGTCACCACCGCCGACGGCACGACCATCTTCTACAAGGACTGGGGTCCGCGCGACGGACAGCCGATCGTCTTCCACCACGGCTGGCCGCTCAGCGCCGACGACTGGGACAACCAGATGCTGTTCTTCCTCTCCCACGGCTTCCGCGTGATCGCCCACGACCGGCGCGGTCACGGGCGCTCGAGTCAGACCTCGTCCGGCCACGAGATGGACACCTACGCCGCGGACGTGGCGGCGCTGGCCGGCGCCCTCGATCTGCGCGGCGCCGTCCACGTCGGGCACTCGACGGGCGGCGGTGAGGTCGCACGGTACGTCGCGCGGGCGGAGCCGGGCCGGGTCGGGAAGGCGGTGCTGGTCGGCGCGGTTCCCCCGGTCATGGTCAAGTCCGAGAGCAATCCCGGCGGAACGCCCATCGAGGTCTTCGACGGGCTCCGCGCGGCGCTGGCCGCCAACCGCGCGCAGTTCTACATCGACGTGCCGTCGGGTCCGTTCTACGGCTTCAACCGCCCCGGCGCGGAGGTCTCCCAGGGGCTGATCGACAACTGGTGGCGACAGGGCATGATGGGGGCGGCCAACGCGCACTACGAGTGCATCAAGGCGTTCTCCGAGACCGACTTCACCGAGGATCTCAAGAAGATCGACGTCCCGGTCCTCGTCGCGCACGGCACCGACGACCAGGTCGTGCCGTACGAGGACTCCGCGCCGCTGACGGTCGAACTGCTGAGGTACGGCACCCTGAAGGCCTACGAGGGGTACCCCCACGGCATGCTGGCGACGCACCCGGACGTCGTCAACCGCGACATCCTGGAATTCGTGAAGTCGTAGCCCGGCACCGGTACGACGGCTCGCGCCGGCATCGAGGACGAACCGGCGCCGGCACCCTGCTCGTGGTGGGCCGTGCGGCCGGCGGTCATGTCCCCGCCGGCACCGGCCGCCGCAGCAGATAGCCGGCCGCGGCCACGACGAGGACTCCCATACAGGCGATGAACACCAGGCCCGCGCCCTCCAGGCCCATCGGTCCCGTCAGCAGCCCCACTCCGATGACCGGCACCGAGATGCCCAGGTACGCCACCACGAACAGCGTCGAGATCACCGCCGCGCGCCGGTCCGGCGGGGAGGCCCCGCTCACCGCGGACAGCGCTCCGCGGAACGCGAGCCCCTGGCCGAACCCTCCGACGATCGCGCTCAGCACCACCAGCGTCAGCAGGTCCCAGTGCAACGCGCCCGCGAGCAGCGCCAGCCCGGCGAGGAGTCCGGCGCACCCCAGCGGCAGTGACCGGACCGTGCCGACCCGGCCGGCGGCCAGTTGTCCGCCGGTCGAGGTGAAGAAGGCCAGCGCCACGACCAGGCCGCTCACGGCGTGGTCGGTCACGTCCAGGTACCGCGCGAGGAAGGCCGGGCTGACGGAGGTGAACACGCCGAGCAGGGCGAATCCCACGAACGAGGCGGTCGCCGCCGGGCCGAACACCGGCCGCACCCGGGGCGGCACGCCGGGCCGCCGCGGCCGTACGGTGCTCAGCGGGCGGCGCTCCGCCACGGTCTCCGGGAGCCGCAGCAGGACGGCGGCCGAACAGGCAACCAGGGCGAGGTGCACGGCGAACGGCAGGTACAGCGGCCAGGGCGCGTACTCGGCGAGGACTCCGGCGAGCAGCGGACCGCAGCCGAGGCCGCCCATGTTGACGGCGGTGGCGACGAACGTGGCCCGTGAGGTTCCGCCGGGCGGCGCCGACTCCATGACGTACGCCGTGGCGGCCCCGGTGAACAGTCCGGCGGAGAACCCCGACAGCAGCCGTCCGGCGTACAGCCAGCCCAGCGCGGTGGCGCACAGGAAGCAGACGGCGCTCGCGGCCGCGCAGCCCAGCCCCCACAGCAGCACCGGACGTCTGCCCACGGCGTCCGAGGCGTCGCCGGCCAGCAGCAGCACTCCGATGACCGCGAAGGCGTACGCGGCGTAGACGACGGTGACCGTCAGCTCGGAGAAGCCGAACTTCTGCTGGTACAGGGGGTAGAGCGGGGTGGGCAGCGTGGTGCCGGTCATGCACACCGCGAACACCGCGCCGCCGAGCAGACACACCCGCCATCCGTGACGATCACCGGCCATGTCCCGACGCTAACGCCTCACCCGGCCCCGGTCCCCCGGTGGCACGCCACCGGGGTCACTGACCGCCGAGACCGGTCGTCGCCACCGACTTCACGATGTGCCGCTGGAAGAAGACGAACACCAGCACGAGGGGCAGCGCGGCCAGTACCGAGGACGCCATGGTCTGGGCGTAGTTCACGCCGTACGCGTCCTTCACCGCGGTGATGCCGACCGGCAGGGTCATCAGTGCCGGGTCGGAGGTGGACACGAACGGCCACATGAAGTTGTTCCACGCGCCGATGAACACGAAGATCGACACCGCGGCGAGCATCGGGCGGGACAGCGGCAGCATCACGGACCAGAAGATCCGGGCGTGGCCGGCGCCGTCGATGCGGGCCGCCTCCTCCAGCTCGCGCGGGAGGGAGTCGAAGTGCTTCTTCAGGATGAAGACCATCACCGGCGCGACCGTCTGCGGCAGGATCACCGCCGCGTAGGTGTCCACCAGGTCCAGGGTGAGCATCTGCTGGAACCACGGCACGATCAGGAGCTGCGGCGGCACCAGGATCGACGCCATGGTGACGGTGAACAGCCACCGCCGGCCGCGGAACAGCGTGCGGGAGAAGGCGTAGCCGGCCATCGCGGACACGGCCACGGTGATGACGGTGACGGCCGCCGCGATGAAGAAGCTGTTCAGCATCCACAGGGGCAGGTCGCCGCGCTCGATCACGGTGCGGAAGCCGTCCAGGGTGAAGCCGCCCCGCGGCCAGATCCAGTGCAGCGGATCACTGGCGTCCTGCTCGGACTTGAACGCCGTGAGCACCGCCCAGGCCATCGGCAGCAGCCAGATCAGCGCCATGACCGCGAGGGCCGCCAGGGCCAGCGCGCGGGCGAGCCGGCCCGGGCCGAGGGTGAGGTGGGGTCCGCGCCCCGGGACCGGCCGGTCGCGGTGGGCGCGGCGGGCGGCGGGGAGCGGGGAGACCGAACGGCGCGCGGGCCGTGTCGGGACGTCGATGGAGGTCATGTCACTTCTCCCTGCGGCGAAGGGCGACGAACTGCACGGCGGAGGCGAGGACGATGAGGGTGAAGAAGACGTAGGCGATGGCGGAGGCGTAGCCGAGGCGGTAGCCGGTGAAGCCCATGTCGTAGAGGTACTCGACGACGGGGCGGGTGGAGCCGTCGGGTCCGCCCTTGGTGAGCAGGTACACCTGGTCGAAGACCTTCAGCGAGGCGAGGATCTGCAGCACCGTGACGACGCCGATGATGCGCCGCAGCTGCGGGAGCGTCACGTGCCACAGCCGCCGCCAGGCGCCGGCGCCGTCCAGGGCGGCGGCCTCGTAGAGGTGGTCGGGCACGGCTTGCAGCGCGGCCAGGAACAGCAGGAAGTTGAAGCCGACGGTCCACCACAGGGTGGCGATCACGATGGCGTACAGGGCGACGGACTCGTCGCTGAGCCAGGCGAACCCGTCCAGTCCGACCGCTTGCAGCAGGTGGTTGTAGAGGCCGAGGTCCGGCTGGTACAGCCAGCCCCACAGCAGGCCGATCACACCGACCGGCAGCAGGTAGGGGGCGAAGAACGCGAGCCGCCACACCCACTGTCCGGGCAGCCCGGTGTACACCAGCAGGGCCATGCCGAGGGCGACGACCACCAGGGGCACGGTGGAGACGACGGTGAACCACACGGTGTGCCACAGCGAGCGCCACATCTCGGCGTCGCCGAGCGCCTCCGTGTAGTTGTCCAGTCCGATGAACGACGGGTCCTGGGCGGCGAGCGAGGTGTCGGTGAGGCTCATCCAGGCGCCCTGGACCAGCGGCCAGAGCATGAAGAGGACGAACAGGACGAGGAACGGCAGGGCGAAGAGGAGCCCCGGGGAGAAGGCGCGGCGCGGTGTCGCACCGGGTCCCCGGGCAGGGCGGGCGGCCTTCGGACGGCCGCGGGAAGCGAGTTCGGTGGACATCTGCTGCCTCCTTCGCGGCGGCTCAGGCCGGGCTGGGCTTGGAGAGGGCGGTGTTGATCCGCTCGACCATGGCGCGGGCCGCGCGGTCGGGCGCCAGGCCGTCGAGCAGTGCCTGCTGGAGCACCTGCGACATGGAGTTCTGGAAGTCGGAGCCGGCTCCGGCGAACCAGACGGCCGGGTCGAGCACCACGTGGTCGGCCGCCTGCGCGTACCGCGCCTGCGGCTCCAGCCGCGCGTACTCCCGGGTGCGGGTCACCGGCTGGTAGGCGGGGATGTGACCGGCCTTCGCCCAGGTCTGGCCGGTCTTGAGGATCGCGGCCACCGCCTGGTGGGTGCGCCTGCGGTGTGCCTCGTCGGGATCGGGCCGGTGCGGCAGCACGAAGGAGTGGGAGTCGGCGTAGACCGCCGGGGTGCCGAACACGGTGGGGAAGGGCGCGGCCCCGAGCTTCGGGTCGGCGGCCCGGAAGGTGCCGAGTTCCCATTCGCCGGAGAGGATCATGGCGCTCTGGCCGTTGGTGAAGTTGGCGAGGGCGGCCGGGTAGTCGAGGCGGCGCGGGTTGGCGCGGCCGTCGACCAGTTTCTGCATGAAGGCGATGACCTCGGTCATCGCGTCGGTGTTCGCCGTGACCTCCCCGCCGATGGGCAGGTCGAAGTCGTTGCCGGTCTGCCGGTAGAGCCCGTAGAACAGCCGCCAGCCCTGTGCCGTGTCGTTGACGTAGCCGAAGGCGATGCCCTGCTTGCCGGAGGCCTTGGCCAGTTCCCGGCCGGCTTCGAGGAACCGCTCGGGGGTGGAGAAGGCGTCCTGGTCGAGGCTTCCGTCGCCGGTCAGCAGTCCGGCCTCGCGGACGGGTTCCGGGTGGTAGAAGACGATGAACGGGTGGGTGTCCAGCGGGATGGCGAAGGTCCGGTTCTCGAACTGGGTGCGGCCCCAGACCGCCTCGGCGAAGTCCTGTTCGCGGACGCCGAATTCGGCGAGCAGGTCGGTGTCCCAGGGGTCGAGCAGTCCGAGCGGCGCGTATCCGGCCAGGCGCGACATGTGGGAGACGGCGACGTCCGGGCCGCGCCCGCCGGCCGAGGCCATGGCGAGCTTGGTGTAGTAGGGCGTGCCCCATTCCAGCACGGTCCGCTCGACGCGGGTGCCGGGCATCTCGGACCGTGCGGTGCCGATGAGTTCGTCGAGCAGGGCGCCGTCGGCGCCGCTGAACAGGTCCCACATCCGCACGGTGCGCGGGTCCGACGCGGCGGACGCGGATCCGCAGCCGGCGAGCGCCCCGCCGCCGAGGAGTACGGCGGCGGAGGCCAACGAGGCCCGGAGCAGGCCCCGTCGGGACGGCGCGGCGCGGCTGCCGTCCGGCGGGGCGGAGGCGGCCCGTGGGCCAGGCAGGTCGACCATGGCACTACCTTTCTCTACATCGATGTACATCACCGGCGGACGCCGCGGACGACATGCCGTGCGGACGGGGTCCCGGTTCCGGTCGTCCGCCGGGCCGGGAGCGGATCGTCTCAGCCGGCGGATTCGAAGGCGGCCGCGCGCTGCTGGACGCGGCGCAGTTCGGCGGTGTCGAACTTCTCGGCGCGGTCGAATCCGTAGACGCCGTTGCGTTCCTGGAAGACGTCGGTGAGCTGCGTGTAGCAGTAGCCGAACATGTCCGGGTCGTCGAGCAGGACGTCCACCAGGCCGGTGAAGCGGGCCAGGAACTCCTCGGTGGTGCGCGGCCGTTCGCCGTATCCCCAGGAGGTCCCGCGCTCGTCGCCGGCGGCGGTCGCGGCGACGGCCGCGTCCCACCAGATGCCGCCGAACTCGCTGCAGAAGTAGGGCTGTCCGCGGTAGGGGACGGACCAGTCGCGGCCGTCGGGTGCGGTGTTGACGTACGGGCGGTCCTCGGCGAGTCCGGCCATGGTCCCGGCGAAGGCGCGCGGGTCCTGCTCGTAGCAGTGCGCGTCGTAGACGTCGGTCTCGGGCACGCGGTGGGCGTAGCCGGAGGCGTCGATCACCGGGCGGCTGGGGTCGGCCTGCTTGGTGGCCAGGAACATCGCCCGGGTGACGTCGTCGAGCTGGGTGATCCGGTCGTGCAGGTGCTGGTACGTCTCGTTGAGCGGGCACCAGCCGATGATCGACGGGTGGGAGTGGTCGCGCTCCAGGGCCTCCAGCCACTGGGCGACGTAACTGGCGTCGGGGCGCTGGTTGTCGTCGCGTACGCCGGTCTCGCAGCCCCAGTCGCCGAACTCGCCCCACACCAGGTAGCCGAGGCGGTCGGCGTGGTAGAGGTAGCGCTCCTCGAACACCTTCTGGTGCAGCCGGGCCCCGTTGAAGCCCGCCCGCAGCCCGAGTTCGATGTCGCGTACGAGGTCGGCGTCGGTGGGCGCGGTCATCAGGCCGTCCGGGTAGTAGCCCTGGTCGAGCACCAGCCGCTGGAACACCGGCTCGCTGTTGATCAGGACCCGCTTGCCGTGGAGGGCGACCGAGCGCAGTCCGGCGTACGACGTCGCCTCGTCGACGATTCCGCCCTCCGCGTCGAGGAACTCGAAGCGCAGGCCGTACAGGTGCGGGTCGGCCGGGGACCAGGTGCGCAGCCGGTCCTCGGGCACGGTCAGCACCAGCCGGGGGCACAGGTCGAGGTCGGCGCGGGCGGAGGCGGACACGACCTCGCCGTGCTCGTCCGTGAGGACCGCCCGCACCCGGTGGCCCGGCAGGTTGCCGGTGACCGGGAGGTCGATGTGGAAGGAGCCCGAGCCCAGGTCGGGGGTGATCCGCGGGCGCTTGAGGCGGGCCGTGGCCGGCACCGGTTCGAGCCACACGGTCTGCCAGATCCCGGTGGTCCGGGTGTAGTGGCAGTGGGTGTTGGCGTACCAGGTGGCCTGCTTGCCGCGGGCCTGCGGGCCGTGCCGGGTGTCGCGGGCGCGGACCACGATCACGGCCTCCTCACCGGGCGCGGCCGCCCCGCGCAGTTCCGCGGTGAAGGGGGTGAAGCCGCCGCGGTGGCGGGCCACCTCGGTGCCGTTGACCCAGACGGTGGCGTCGTGGTCCACCGCCCCGAAGTGCAGCAGTACGTCGCTGCCGGACCACTCGGCCGGGATCGTGACCGTGCGCCGGTACCAGACGGCCTCCAGAAAGTCCGTGTCGCCGATGCCCGACAGCTCGGACTCGGGACAGAAGGGCACGAGGATCTCGCCCGCGAGGTCGCGGTCGCGCAGTCCGCGCTCCAGTCCGCTGTCCCCGCGGTCCGTCTCGAACTGCCAGCGGCCGTTGAGGTTCAGCCAGGCCTCGCGGACGAACTGGGGCCGGGGGTACTCCGGACGCGGGACGTCCGAGGACAGGGGCGTGCTCATGCTGCTCCTCATCAGTGCAGGTGCGCTGCGTACGGGGTCATGCGACCATACGATTACATCGATGTAAATGGCGGCGGCGGAAAGTTTTCGACGGAACGGTCCACGCCGCCCGCGGCCCCGTCCGGCGGAGCTGCCGTTACGATCCCCCCGTCAGCGGGAGGGACGAGAAGGGAAGCATGGGCAGGCCCAGGATCAAGGACGTCGCACAGTACGCCGGCGTCTCGGCGAAGACCGTGTCGAACGTCCTCAACGACTACGAGCACGTCTCCGAGCAGACCCGGACCGCGGTGCGGGAGGCCATCGACGCGCTCGGCTACCGGGTCAACATCGCCGGACGGCAGCTCCGCCGGGGCCGTACGGGCATGATCGCGCTGGCCGTGCCGGACCTGGACGTCGCCTATTTCGCCGAAGTGGCCCGGCACGTCATGGCGGAGACCGAACGCCGGGGCAGCACCACGCTGCTGGTCGAGACCGGCGGACGGCACGAGAAGGAGCTGGCCGCGGTGCGCGGGTTCGACGCCCAGTTCACCGACGGCGTCATCCTCTCGCCGCTCGCCCTGCTCCCCCGCGACCTGGCCGATCGTGACACCCGGCTGCCGCTGGTGCTGCTGGGTGAGTGCAACCTGCCCGGCAGCGCCGACCATGTCGCGATCGACAACGTGACGGCGGCGCGCGAGGCGACCGAGCACCTGCTGTCGCGGGGGCGCCGGCGCATCGCGGTGATCGGCGGTGACCCGCACGGATCGCGGAACACCAGCCGGCTGCGTACGGTCGGCCACCAGGAGGCCCTGGCCGCGGCCGGGGTCGAACCGCGCGACGAACTGATCCTTCCCGTCCCCGCGTTCCGCTGGGCCGACGGAGCCGCCGCCGCCCGCGCCCTCATGCGGCTGCCAAAGCGGCCGGACGCGATGCTCTGCCTCAACGACCACTTGGCGCTGGGGGCGATACGGGCCCTGCACGAGGACGGCTGGACGGTGCCGAAGGACCTGGACGTGGTCGGGTTCGACGACATCGAGGCCACCCGGTTCAGCATCCCCACCGTCACCACCGTCGCCCCGGACAAGCGGGGCATCGCGCGGCGGGCGGTGGAGCTGCTGCTGGACCGTATCGACGCGGACGGGCCGGGCGGGCCGGCGGTCGACGAGACGGCGGGGCACCGGCTGATCGTGCGGGAGAGTTCGGGAGGGTGAGGGGCCGGGCCGTTCCGGACGGCGGCCCGCCCGCCCATGGCCACGGGGCCGCTCCGGTGGGCGGATGCCGTCGGCGCATCCGGCGGCGGGACACCGACCGGAGCGGCTCTCCCGCCAGGACGGCCCGCCGACGGCGTGCCGCCGGGAGATCCGCTCCCCTCGCGCCCCCAGGGCCCGCGTCCGGGGGACGTCCGGGCCCGTGCGGTCCGCGGGCCGTTCCCGACACGCCCCCGTTCGCGCCTTGTCAGTGTCACGGAACGGCATGTATAACGTTGTAAAACTTGAGCCCAGCGGCTCGGCGCACGGCTCGTGGTGACGGCGCGCATCCGCACCGACCGACCGGGGCGGGCCGCTCACGAAGGGATTGCCGTGCGGGTCAGCCTCAAGGACGTCGCCGCGCACGCGGGGGTCTCCATCAAGACCGTCTCCAACGTGGTGAACAACTACCAGCACGTCACCCCGGCCATGCGCGAGCGTGTCCAGCGGTCCATCGACGCGCTCGGTTACCGGCCCAACCTCGCCGCCAGGCATCTGCGGAAGGGGCGTACGGGCATCATCGCGCTCGCCCTGCCCGAACTCGGGAACCCCTACTTCGCCGAACTGGCCGCCTCCGTCATCGACGCCGCGTCCGAGCACGACTACATCGTGCTGCTCGATCACACCGGGGGCATGCGCGAGCAGGAGCTGCTGGTGAGCCAGGGCTTCCGGGCCCGGGTCATCGACGGACTCATCCTGAGTCCCATCGAGCTGGAGACCGAGGACCTCCGCGACCGCACCGAGGACGTGCCGCTGGTGCTGCTCGGCGAGCGGGACTACGACCTGCCGTACGACCACATCGCCATCGACAACGTGGCCGCGGCCCGCGCCGCCGTCCGGCACCTGATCGGTCTCGGGCGCCGGGAGGTGGCGTTCATCGGGGCCCGGCGCGGACGCAGCGAGCCCGCGCAACTGCGCGTGCGGGGCTGGCGCGAGGAACTGACCGCCGCGGGGCTGTCGTCCGACGAGGGGCTCGTCGCCGCCACCGACGGCTGGGGACACGCCGACGGGGCACTGGCCATGAGCCACATCCTCGACAGCGGACGGCGGCCCGACGCGGTGTTCGCCTACAACGACCCGATGGCGATCGGGGCGATGCGGGTGCTGCACGAACGGGGGCTGCGAGTACCGGAGGACATCGCCGTCGTCGGCTTCGACGACGTGATCGAGGGACGCTTCGGGGCGGTGACGCTCACGTCCGTGTCACCGGACAAGGCCGCCATCGGCCGGCTGGCGGTGGAGTCGGTACTCGCCCGCCTCAACGACCGGGCGCCGGAACCTCGGCGGATCTGGGCGGACTATCAGCTCGTGGAACGCGAGAGCACGGTGGGCCGGCCGGCGAGCTCCTGACACCGCGGTCCACGGCCGCGCGGGAATCCGCGCCGCGGCCGTGGCCGGCCGGCGCGCCCGTCCGCCCGTGGCACCGCGAAGCACCTCCGGGCACAGCGGGAACAAGGACGTCGCCCTCCTCGCTCCCGCTGTGCCCGGAGACGCTTTCCGTCCTCCCGGCCGGCTGTCGCGCGGTCCGTCCGGCGACAGCGCGCGGCCGGTCCGGTGAGCCCGAGGCCTCACCGGCGATGACAGCCGGCCGCCCCGGACAAGGCCGGTCACAGCCCTGTCCGGGACAGGCGTCCGGCCGGTGCGGTCCCCCGCTCGCCCGGCGGGGACCGGCGCAAGGAATACGTCCGCCCTCGCACCCGGTTCCCGGAAGGCGCCTCCAGGGAACGCGGACGGGACAAGTGCCGCGGGTCCGGTGAATCCGCCGCCCACCGGGGCCACTTCACGACGGCCGGCCGCGCGCGCACTCCGTTCTCCGCAGAATGCGCTTGCGGTGCCGCTCACGCCCCCCGCGTTCGCTTCGCACCTTGTGCGCAAGGGGTTTACAGCATCCTTCCAACGATGTAAAACCTCCTTGCGGCGCACCGGACGCCGCTATGCACAAGGGGAGCAGCTACACATCCGCGGGCCTTTCGGCTCCCCAGTTCCCTTTTCAGCGTCACCCGGATCGGGGTCACCATGCAGCGCACCACTCACCGTTCTCACCTTCTCGCCCGTCCCGTGGTCGTGGCCTTGGCCGCCGCCGTGGCCCTGACCGTCACCTCCTGCGCCAAGTCGGAGGACGACGCGTCGGGCGACAAGAAGTCCCCGGCGGCCGCCGCCGGCGCCGAGCAGAAGGTCGTCACGCCGAAGCCGGGCAGCGAGACGTGCACCATCGACGCCTACGGCGGCGAGAAGCTCGACCTGAAGGGCGCCACCGTCGGCTTCTCCCAGTCGGAGAAGGAGGCCAACCCGTTCCGTATCGCGGAGACGCAGTCCATCAAGGACGAGGCGGACAAGAGAGGCGTCAAGCTGCTGACCGCCAACGCCCAGTCGCAGTTCTCCAAGCAGATCAGCGACGTCCAGACGCTGCTCGCCAAGGGTGTCGACCTGCTGGTGATCGCGCCGCTCAACTCCGACGGCTGGGACCCGGTGCTGCAGGCCGCCGCCGTGAAGAAGGTCCCGATCGTCACCATCGACCGTAAGATCAACGCCACGGCGTGCAAGGACTACGTCTCCTTCATCGCCTCGGACTTCGTCGAGCAGGGCCGGCGTGCCGCCGACCAGATGATCGAGGCCACCGGCGGCAAGGGCGAGGTCGCCATCCTGCTGGGCTCGGCCGGGAACAACGTCACCACCGAGCGCACCAAGGGCTTCAAGGAGCGCGTCGCCGAGAAGGCCCCCGGCCTGAAGGTCGTGTTCGAGCAGACCGGTGACTTCACCCGTGAGAAGGGCCAGCAGGTCACCGAGCAGCTCATCCAGTCCAAGCCCGGCATCAAGGGCATCTACGCGGAGAACGACGAGATGGGCCTCGGCGCGGTCGCCGCGCTGAAGGGCGCGGGCAAGAAGGCCGGCGACGTCAAGATCATCACGGTCGACGGTACGCGCAACGCCGTCCAGGGCGTCGTCGACGGCTGGATCAGCGGCGTCGTCGAGTCCAACCCGAGGTTCGGCCCGCTGGCGTTCCAGACGCTGGACACCTTCACCCAGGGCAAGGAAGTCGCCCAGGACATCGTGATCCAGGACAGCGCCTACACCGCGGACAACGCGAAGCAGGACCTCGGCAAGGCCTACTGATCCCGTCGCGGGGCCCGGTCTCCGGGCCCCCTGTCCGTCCGTCACCCCTTTCTTCCTGGAGGCACAGGTGGCTCCCCCCGCCGAAGTCCTCGCCGTCCGCGGACTGAGCAAGTCCTTCCCCGGCGTCCGGGCCCTGGACGACGTGGACCTGACCCTGCATCCCGGTGAGGTCCACGCCCTGATCGGCGAGAACGGCGCCGGCAAGTCGACCCTCATCAAACTCCTCACCGGGGTCTACCGGCCCGACGCCGGTGACATCGTTTTCCAGGGCCGTGAGGTCTCCTTCGGCACGCCGCTGGAGGCCCAGAAGGCCGGGATCTCGACCATCTACCAAGAGGTCAATCTCATCCCGCTGCTGAGCGTGGCCCGCAACCTCTTCCTGGGCCGCGAGCCGCGGAACCGTTTCGGCCTGCTGGACTCCGCCCGCATGAACCGGGAGGCCGAGGAGGCGCTGCGCGCCTACGGCGTCCGGGTGGACGTCCGCCGGCCGCTGCGCACCCTCGGTGTCGGCGCGCAGCAGATGGTCGCCCTGGCGCGCGCCGTGGCGAGCGAGGCCCGGATCGTCATCATGGACGAGCCGACCTCCTCGCTGGAGCCGCGGGAGGTCGAGACGCTGTTCTCGGTGATCCGCCGGCTGCGCGACGAGGGGATCGCCGTCGTCTACGTCAGCCACCGCCTGGACGAGCTGTACGCCGTGTGCGACACGGTCACCGTGCTGCGCGACGGCCGTCGCGTGCACCACGGCCGCCTCGCCGACCTCGACCGGCTCTCCCTGGTCTCCACCATGCTGGGCCGGGAGCTGGGCGAGGTCCGCGCGGAGGGCCTGACGAAGTTCACCGGCGACCACCACGCCACCGACAGCCGGCCGGTGCTGGAGGCCGTCGAGCTGACGGTCCCGCACAAGCTGAACGAAGTATCGGTGAGCATCCGTCCCGGCGAGGTCGTCGGTCTCGGCGGGCTGCTCGGCTCCGGACGCACCGAGACCGCGAAGGCCATCTCCGGTGCGCTCGGCACGAGTTCGGGCCGGGTGACGGTGGCCGGGGTCCCGCTGCGCGGCGGCTCCACCCCGGCCGCCATCCGGGCGGGCATCAGCCTGCTGCCGGAGGACCGCAAGAGCGAGGGCATCGTGCCCGGTCTGTCGGTGCGCGAGAACATCTCGCTGGCCGTGCTGCCCCGCCTCTCCCGCTTCGGCCTGGTCTCCGAGGCGCGCGTCGACAGCATCGTGGACACGTTCATCGAGCGGCTGCGGATCAAGGCGTCCTCGCCGCAGCAGAAGGTCGGCGAACTGTCCGGCGGCAACCAGCAGAAGGTGCTGCTCGCCCGCTGGCTGGCGATGAACCCCAAGGTGCTGCTCCTGGACGAGCCCACCCGGGGCATCGACGTCGGCGCCAAGGCCGAGGTGCAGAAACTCGTGGACGAACTGGCCGCGGACGGCCTGGGCGTCCTGCTCATCTCCTCCGATCTGGAGGAACTGATCGAAGGGTCCGACCGCGTGGTCGTACTGAAGGACGGTGCGGTCGTCGGCGAACTGACCGGCGACGACGTCACCGAGGACAAGCTGATGCGGACCATCGCCGGGCACGCCCCGGAGAAGGACGCGGTCGAGGGGGCGGCCACCGATGGCTGAAGCCACCCTCAAGACCGTCCCGCTGGACAAGGCCCGCGTCCTGCAGTGGCTGCAGACGTACGGCGTCTACGCCGGCGTGGCGCTGCTGCTGGTCGTCAACATCGCCGTCACCCCGCACTTCCTGTCCGCGGAGAACTTCCGCACCCAGGCCGTGCAGGTCGCCCCCGTCATCATCGTGGCGCTCGGCATGGCCCTGGTCATCGGCACCGAGGGCGTCGACCTGTCGGTCGGTGCCGTGATGGCCCTGGCGGCCTCCGTGACGGCCCTCTACCTCGGCTACGGTCTGGTACCGGCCCTCCTCGTGGTGGCGGTGTTCGCCGCCGTCGTGGGGCTGGCCAACGGAGCGCTGGTGGCGTTCGTCGGGGTGCAGCCGATCGTGGCGACGCTGGCGCTGATGGTCGGCGGCCGGGGCGTCGCCCTGGTGCTGCTGCCGCAGCTGGAGGACCTGCGCAATCCCTCGCTGGCCTCCCTGGGGTCGGGCGACGTGCTGGGCGTCCCGTATCTGATCCTGATCGCCACCGTGCTGGCGCTGCTGGTGGCGTTCGTCGTCCGCCGCACCACCTTCGGGCGGCAGCTCCTCGCCATCGGCGACAGCCGTCCGGCCGCGGAGCTCGCCGGACTGCCGGTGCGCCGGGTGCTGATCCTGGTGTACGTCGTCTGCGCGCTGCTCGCCGCCGTGGCGGGCGTCCTCGCCACCGCGCGGCTCCAGGCCAGCGACCCGACGTCGCTGGGCAACCTGATGGAACTGTCCGCCATCACCGCCGTCGTGGTCGGCGGGACACCGCTGACCGGCGGCCGGGTGAACATCGCCGGCACCGTGGCGGGAGCCGTCCTCATCCAGCTGCTCACCGCCACCCTCATCAAGCACGATCTGCCGCCCTCCTGGACCCAGATCGCGCAGGCCATAGTGATCGTCGCCGCGGTCTACGCGGCACGGGGACGGGGGAAGCGATGACCGCCACGAAGACGGACGCCCCGGTGACCCCGGCGGACGCCGGGAAGCCGGCGGCGGCCGGCGGGCCCGTGGGTCCCGCGCGCTCCGATCGGGTGAGCGCGCTGGTCCAGCAGCACGGCGCGCTGGCGGTACTGGTGGTCGTCTCCCTGGTGGCGTCGTTCAGCTTCGACTCCTTCGCCACCGGGGACAACGTCGGCAACATGGCGACGAGTTCGGCGTTCCTGGCGATCGTCGCGCTCGGCATGACCTTCGTGATCATCACCGGGGGCATCGACCTGTCGGTCGGCTCGCTGTTCGCGCTGGGCGGGGTCCTGGCGGCCTGGGGTTCGCGGCACGGCACTCTGGTGGCGCTGCTGCTGCCGCTGGTGGTGTGCGGGGCGATCGGCGTCGTCAACGGGCTGCTCGTGGCCCGCTCCCGGCTGGCGCCGTTCATCGTCACCCTGGCGGCCATGCTCGGCGCGCGCGGTCTGATGCTGGCGCTCACCGACGAGGGCGCCGAGACGTATCTGATCGGCAAGGGTTCGTTCCTGGCCGAACTCGGTCAGGGCACGACCCTCGGTGTCGGCAACCCCGTGTGGGTCACGCTGGCGCTGTTCGTCGCCGGCGCCGTCGTCCTGCGCCGTACGCGCTTCGGCCAGCATGTGTACGCGGTCGGCGGCAACGAGGACGCGGCGGCGCTGATGGGCGCTCCGGTGGCCCGTACGAAGATCCTCGTCTACACGCTGTCCGGGGTGCTGGCGGGGCTGGCCGGTGCGCTCAACGCGGCCTGGCTCGCCTCCGGCGTGACCATTCTCGGCAACGGCATGGAGCTGGACGCCATCGCCGCCGTCGTCATCGGCGGCACCCTGCTCACCGGCGGGCTCGGCTATGTCAGCGGCTCGCTGGTCGGTGTGCTGCTGCTGAGGGTGATCCAGAACGTCATCAACCAGGTCGGTTCCCTGGACTCCTCCTACCAGCAGGTCGTCAGCGGCGCGTTCCTGGCCGTCGTCGTCATCGCCCAGACGTGGCTCGGCCGCAGACGGCAACTCCTGTAGAACTCCGGACGCGGCGGCGGGCCACACCTGTGACGCCCGCCGCCGCGTCCGGGCACCAGGCGGCCGGTCACGCTCCATCGCGCGACCGGCCGTTTCCGCACGCGCACGTCTCCCACCCCCACTTCCCAAGGAGTGACGATGCGTCGAACACCCGCACCACCGCTTGCCCTCCCCCGGTCGGGACGGCAAGCAGGCCGGGTCGCCACCGTGCTCGCGGTGCTGGCCCTCCTCGCCGGAACGGTCCTCGCCGTCTCCGGCGCCGCGGCGGCGGCACCCCAGGCGCCTCAGGCGTGGACTCCGAAGCCCGCGCCGATGACCACCCCCTGGACCGGCCAGGTCCCGGTCGACGACCCGCTGCCCGAGTACCCCCGTCCACAGCTCACCCGCCCCGACTGGGCCAATCTCAACGGCATCTGGGACTTCGCCGTCACTGCGGCGGACGCCGGCCGGCCCGCCTCGTTCACCGAGCGGATCCGGGTGCCGTTCGTCGCCGAGTCCGCGCTCTCGGGCATCCAGCGCAGGATCACCCAGAACGACAAGCTCTGGTACAAGCGCACCTTCACCGTCCCCTCGAACTGGAACGGGCGCCGCGTCCAGCTCAACTTCGGGGCCAGTGACTGGCGTACCACCGTGTGGGTCAACGACCGGCAGGCCGGTGCCACCCACAGCGGCGGCTACGACTCCTTCTCCTACGACATCACCGACCTGCTGAACGGCGGCACGAACACCGTCGTCGTCTCCGTGTGGGACCCCACACAGACCGGCGGTCAGGCGGTCGGCAAACAGCGGATCAACGACGTGACACCCCATCCGGGTGGTGGCATCTTCTACACCGCCGCGTCCGGCATCTGGCAGACGGTGTGGCTGGAACCCACGGCGGCAGCCCACATCACCCGCCTCGACATGGTGCCGGACCTCACCGGCAACCGTCTCGAGGTCACCGTGCGAGGCACCGGGACCGGCGGCCACCAGGCCCGGGTCACCGTCTCCAGCGGCGGTAGCGCGGTCGGCACCGCCACCGGACCGGTCGGCGGTGAGTTCACCGTCCCGGTCCCGAACGCACACCGGTGGACGCCGGACGACCCGTTCCTCTACGACGTGAAGGCGGAGCTGCTCTCCGGCGGCACGGCGGTCGACTCCGTGGGCAGCTACACCGGGATGCGCTCCATCGGTCTCGCCCGCGTCGGCGGGCTGCTGCGCCCGGTGCTGAACGGCGAGTTCGTCTTCCAGACGGGCACCCTGGACCAGGGCTACTGGCCGGACGGCATCTACACCGCGCCGACCGACGCCGCCCTCCGCCACGACCTGCAGAAGCACAAGGACCTCGGCTTCAACATGGTGCGCAAGCACATCAAGGTCGAGCCGCAGCGCTGGTTCTACTGGGCCGACCGGCTCGGACTGCTGGTGTGGCAGGACATGCCGGCCATGGACACCCGCACCCCCGACTCGGCGGCACGTACCCAGTGGGAGGCCGAGTACGACCGGATCATCGACCAGCACCGCAGCTCCCCGTCCCTGGTGATGTGGGTCAACCAGAACGAGGGCTGGGGCCAGTACGACCAGGCCCGTATCGCCGACGAGGTCAAGGCGTACGACCCGTCCCGGCTGGTGAACAACATGAGCGGGGTCAACTGCTGCGGGGCGGTGGACGGCGGCAACGGTGATGTGGTCGACCACCATGTGTACGTCGGCCCCGGCACCACGGTGCCCAGCGCGACCCGCGCCGCGGTCCTCGGTGAGTTCGGCGGGCTGGGCTTCAAGGTGGCCGGCCACGAGTGGTACCCCGGCGGCGGCTTCAGTTACGAGGACCAGCCGGACCTCGCGCACCTGAACAACCGGTTCGTCGGTCTGCTGGACGGCATCCGTGAGGTCCGTATGCCCCGGGGGCTGTCCGCCTCGGTCTACACGGAGATCACCGATGTCGAGAACGAGGCCAACGGCCTGCTCACCTACGACCGTCAGGTGGTCAAGGTCGACGAGGCCAGGGTCAGGGCCGCCAACCGGGCCCTGATCGACGCCTCACGCTCGTCGGCCGCGCCCGTCACCCTGCCCACCGGCCAGTACAGGTCGCTGCGGGTGACGACCCCCGGCTACACCGACCGCTATGTGCGGCACCAGGACGGCGCCGCGTTCACCGCGGTCGTCACCGGCGGCAGTGAAGCGCTGCTGAAGAACGACGCCACCTGGCGGATCGTGCCCGGTCTGGCTAACAGCGGCTGCTACTCGTTCGAGTCGCGGAACTACCCGGGCGAGTATCTGCGCCACCGGGAGTACCGCGTGTACAAGGAGGGCGGCAGCGGCGACCTGTTCCGCGCCGACGCCACCTTCTGCCCCGTCCGGGGCGCGAACGGCGGGGTGAGGCTGTCGGCCTACAACTTCCCCGAGCAGTATCTGCGCCATTACAACGCCGGACTGTGGCTGGCCACCCCGGGTGGAACCCACGCCTGGGACAACCCCGCCCTGTTCACCGAGGACACCACCTGGGCGGTGGAGGCCCCCTGGGCCCCCTGACCCCATGAAGAACGGGGTGGTGCGGGCGCCCATAGGAGCCCGCACCACCCCGCCGTCGACAGGGCTACTTCTTCTCCCCGTCGTAGAGCGCGCTCACCTCCTCGGCGGTGAGTGCCTTGTCGTAGGCGTGGACCTCGTCCACCGCGCCGTCCCAGAAGTCGGTGTTCTCACCGTTGTACTGGGCGCGGCCCACGGCGAGGGGTCCGGTGGCGACGTAGGCGGGGCCGGCGGTGGAGGTCGCCACCGGCTTGCCGTCGACGTAGAGCTTGATCTGATCGGTCGCGTCGTCACGTACGCCGACGAGGTGGTACCAGCGGCCGGTCTCCGGCGTGGTCGCCAGTCGTGCGCGCTGTCCGTCGGGGGTGCTGAAGGCGAACGCGCCCTGGCCGTACTGCAGGTAGAACGGGCTGGCCTGGCGGCGTCCGTCCTGGCTGACGGCGGTGGCGTAGTTGCCGGGCAGGGAGTCGAGGGTGACCCAGGCGGAGACCGTGTAGCTGCCGGTGGTGTCGACCACGGGGCCTTCGGTCTGGGCGAACTGTCCCTGGCCGTCGAACGTCAGGGCGCTGCCGCTGACTCCGTCCGTCCAGCCGGTGCCCTCGCTCAGGGTGAGCGGCTTGTTGTTGGGGCCGTCGTCCTTCGCGGTGGTGCCGGTGCCCTCGTCGAGGGACCAGGAGCCGCCGCCCTTGAGGGGCTCGCGGTCGCCGGCCGCGGCGCCGGCCGCGATGACCTTGCGGTTGATCTCGCGGATCGGGGCCGGGTCGACCTTGGTCTCGCGGCGGTCGTAGGTGTACAGACCGTTGAGTTCGTTCTCCAGGTCGGTGATCTGGGTGTACACCGATCCGGAGAGTTCGGCGCCGGCCTGGTCGAGGTAGAACTTCTCGGTGTTCTCGACGTACTTGCGGGTCAGTGCCGCCTTGTCGGTGACACCGCTGTAGATCACGGTCGGCGTGCCCGGCCACATGTGGCCCGGGGTGCGCAGCGTGAAGCCGCCGTGCTCGCCGTCCATGGCCGCCCGGTGGTCCGGGAAGGGCGCGTCGTCGTTGTTGTAGTCGTGGTGGTCGATGATGTCGCCGGTGCCCGAGTCACCCTTGGAGTTGCAGCAGTTGACGCCGCTGTGGGTGTTGACGACGCGGGACGGGTCGGCGGCCTTCACCGACTCGGCGATGCGGCCGGTCTCCTCGCGGTTCCACTCGCCCCAGCCCTCGTTGAAGACGATCCAGCCGATGACGGAGGGCGAGTTGTGGTGCTGGCGCATCATCTCGCGGCCCTGGTCGACGAAGGCCTTCTGTCCGGTCTCATCGGTGAGGTTCCCGGAGACGAAGTCCTGCCAGACGAGCAGGCCGAGCTTGTCCGCGTGGTAGAACCAGCGCGGTGACTCCACCTTGATGTGCTTGCGGACGGCGTTGAAGCCGAGCTTCTTGTGCGCTTCCAGGTCGAAGGCGAGCGCGTCGTCGCTGGGCGCGGTGTAGAGGCCGTCGGGCCAGAAGCCCTGGTCGAGGGTGGCCAGGGAGAAGATCGGCTTGCCGTTGAGGACCAGCTTCTGGAAGCCGCCGACCTCCTTGATGCCGATCTCGCGCATACCGAAGTAGCTGCCGACCTTGTCGGTGGACCGGCCGTCCTTCAGCCTGACGTCGAGGTCGTAGAGGTAGGGGTCGTCCGGGCTCCACAGGTGCTGCTTGGCCACGCGCAGGTTCAGCTTGCTGTTGGCCGGTCCGCTGACCCGGCCGACGACCTTGCCGCGGGCGTCGCGTGCGACGGCCTCGACACGGGCGTGCCGGGAGGCGTCCTCGGACTCGACGGTCACGGCGAGGGTGCCGGTGTCGATGTCGGGCGTGGTGACGACGTTGTCGATCGCGGCGTCGGCGACGGGCTCCATCCAGACGGTCTGCCAGATGCCGGACGACTGGGTGTAGAAGATGCCGCCGGGGTTGGTGGACTGCTTGCCCATCGGCTGGTTGGCGCCGCCGGTGTCGGTGACCGCGACGACGATCTCCTGCTTGCCCCGGCCCTTGATCGCGTCGGTGATGTCGGCGCTGAAGGCGTTGTAGCCGCCGGTGTGTTCGGCGACCTTCGTGCCGTTGACGTAGACGGTGGCCTGGTAGTCGACGGCGCCGAAGTTGAGCTTGAGCCGGTTGTCCTTGCCGCTCTTGCCGACCTTCCAGCTCTTCGGCACGTCCACGAGCTTGCGGTAGAACATGTGGTCCTCGTGCCGCTCGAGCCCGGAGAGCTGCGACTCGACCGGGAACGGCACGATGATCTTCTCGTCCAGGTCCTTGCCGAAGACCGGCTGCTCACCGGCCTCGGCACCGCTGAACTGCCAGGGTCCGTTGAGGTTCTTCCACTTCGAGCGGACCTGCTGCGGGCGGGGGTACTCCGGCAGCGGGTGGTTCTTGTCGACCTTGTCGCCCCACGGCGTGGTGATGCGGTGGGTGGAGGTGTTCACGGCGTAACGGACGATACGGGGAACGGCCTTGCCGCCGGCCGTGAGGCCGCCCTCGCCGTCGTAGGTGAACCGGACCTGCTGGTTCTTCTGGATCGGCTCGGAGAGCGTGATCAGGAGGGAGCCGGGGTCGCCGGGGGCGGCCGTCACCGACTTGACCGGCATGGCGGTCGTGTCGGCCTCGATCTTGAGGTGGCCGGCCACCTCGGCGAGGTCGCCCACCGGGTCCTCGAACCGGGCGCGCAGCTTCCGGCCGTCCTCGGTGACGGTCGGCTCCACGGGGAAGACCTCGAAGCCGGCGGGCGGGGTGAACGCCGTCGTCGGCACGAGCTGCTTGGGCATCGTGGGCGTCGACCAGCGCAGGAACATGTTGGCGCCGCCGACGTCCTGGAACATCTCCATACGGAAGTCGTGCTTCTCGCCCGCGGTCAGTTTGATCGCCGCGCTGGTCTGTTCCTTGTCCCAGTCACCCACCCAGTGGTCGATGACGGGTTCGTCGTCGATGAAGAGCCGGAATCCGTTGTCGCCGATGGCGTGGAAGGTGTAATCACCGGTCTCCGGCGCCTCGATCTGCCCGGTCCAGCGGGCGGTGGTGTGCTCCGTCCGCCCGGTCAGCTCCTCGAAGGTGCCGGTCAGTCCGGAGAAGTTGATCTGCGGCTCCAGCAGGGTGCCGCCGAGTTCGGCGAAGTCCCGGGCGCCCGGCGCCGACATGCTGAAGTACTCGCCCTTCAGGCCGTGCACCACGACATCGGCGTCGGCGGCGGTCGCGCCGGCGGACACTCCGGCGGTCGGCACGGCGGCCGACGCGGCGGGAGCCAGCGCGCCCGTGGACAGGGCCAGAGCGGTCACGGTCAGCAACGCCCATGATCTGGATCTCGGGCGGGTGAGTTGTCTTGTCATCGAACCTTTCCTCGCGCAGAGGGCATGGGGCCAGGACGAAACAGGGGTGGCCATCGGCTCGGCCGGCATTCATTCCAACGTTGGAAATTCGTTGTGCAGCGGAATGACAACACGCCATCCGACGACTGTCCAGGCTTCGCGCACAGCTGATGCCCCATCAGCTGTGCGGATCTTCACGGCGCGATGACGGCTCACCCGGTGGCGACCGGACCCCCACGGCTCTATTGACATGTCTCCCGTCGATCACCATCCTGTGGGAACGGATTTCATCGATGTAAACCTCGGCGTGGAGGTGACGGGACACGATGGCCAGGCTTCCCCACGGGCCGAAGAGACTCTCCCGCCGTCTGGCCGGAGCCCTCGGCTTCGTCCTGTCCGGTGTGCTCGCCGCCGCGCTGACCCTGACGTCCGCCGGACCCGCCCAGGCGGACCGGACCGGTCTGCGCGCCGCGGATCCGAGCGTGCTGCGGGTCGGCGGCACGTACATCTCGGCGCAGTCGACCGGAGGGGGCATCGCCGTACGGCAGGCCTCCTCGACGGCGGCCCTGGACTCGGCGGCCCCGCGGCGGGTCTGGTCGGACACGCGCGGTCTCGGCGAGGTCTGGGCGCCGGAGATCGTGATGGACGGCGGCCGCTACTACATCTACTTCACGGCCGGGCGCGGAGCGGCCCACCGGATGTACGTGATCAGCTCGGCCGCCACCGACAGCGGCTACTCCGCCGAGACGAAACTGGCCCTGCCGGACGACAAGTGGGCCATCGACGGGACCCTGTTCACGTTCAACGGACAGCGCTGGTTCGTCTGGTCCGGCTGGGCCGGGGACAGCAACGTCGAGCAGAACCTGTACATCGCCCGGATGAGCGGTCCGACCACGCCGACCGGCGCGCGGCACATCATCTCGCAGCCCCGGGAGAGCTGGGAGCGGGTGGTCGGCAACCCGTTCATCAACGAGGGCCCCGAACCGATCATGGACCCCAACGGGCAGCTGCACATCACCTACTCCGCCAACGGCAGCTGGAGCGACCAGTACTGCCTGGCCGACCTGCGGCTGCGGGCCGGCGGCGACCCGACGTACGTGTGGGACTGGTACAAGTCCAACGGCTGTCTGTTCGGCTCCCACCGGGCCACGATGATGGCCGGCTGGGACCCGACGCTGCATGTCGACGGACCCGGCCACCACAGCTTCGTGCTGCTGCGCGGTGACATCGGCACCAGCCCGCCCGCCGGGCCGAGGTTCCCGCTGATGTTCCACGCGGTGCCGAAGGGCACGCCGTACAGCTGGGAGAACCGCTACTGGTACACGGGCACGTTCTGCTGGTGGGGGAACACCACCTACAGCCGCGCCAACGTCCCCGGGCCGAACACCGACACCGGCTGGAGTCTCAAGTTCTTCGAGTAGGTCACTCCCCGGCCCGCGTGAACGGGCCGCCCTCGGCCGCGAAGGCGTGGGCGGCGAAGCGTGCGCCGATGCGGCGGTGCGCGGCCGCGTCGGGGTGGAGCCGGTCGGGCAGCGGCAGTTCGGCGTGGTCCGCCTCGCCGTAGAGGTCACGGCCGTCGAGGTAGTGCAGGTTCGGATCCTCGGCCGCGCGTTGCGTCACGATGCGCTTCAGCTCGTCGCGGATGACGTTGAGCGTCAGCTTGCCCGCGGCCCGCTCTCCGGGATCGCCCGTGGCGGTGAACAGGAGCCTGCCCTCGGCGAGGTGGCTGAAGTCGTAGGCGGTGGGGCCGGGTGTGTCCTCGTGGAGGGGGCACAGGATCGGCGAGACCACCAGCAGCGGCGCGGTGGGGTGGCCCTCGCGGAGGGTGTCGAGGAAGCCGTGGACGGCCGGGGTGAAGGCGCGCAGCCGCATCAGGTCGGCGTTGACCAGGTTGATGCCGATCTTGACGCTGATCAGGTCTGCGGGTGTGTCGCGCATGGTCCGGGCGACGAACGGGTCGAGCAGGGCACTGCCGCCGAAGCCCAGGTTGACCAGTTCCACGCCGCCCCGCGCCGCGGCGAGCGCGGGCCAGGTCGTGGTGGGGCTCGCGGCGTCGGAGCCGTGGCTGATGGAGCTGCCGTGGTGCAGCCAGGTCCTGCGGCCGGAGGCGGGCGCGGGCTCGACGGGGGCGTCGGTGCGCAGGGCGACGAGTTCGGTGGTCTCGTTGTGCGGAAGCCAGATCTCGACGGTCTTGTCGCGCTCGGGCAGGCCGGTGAAGCGGAGGGTGACGGCCGGGCCGGTGCCGTGTTCGACCGCTCCGGTGCTCATGTCGATGGTCAGGGTGTTGCCGCCGGCCGCGGTCGCCCGGCCGGCCGGGCTTCCGTCGACGAGCAGGTCGTACCGGCCGTCCGGGCGGGGCGGGGCACCGATGTAGACCTGCTTGGTGGGCAGGGTGTCGAGTTCGACCGCGGTCGCCCGGGTGCGGAAGACCAGGCGTACGCCGGAGGGCTGGGACTCGGCCATGGCGAGCTGTCCGTCGGTGTTCCGGGCGCGGGCCCAGGCGGGCAGGCGGTGGGGCAGGACCCCGTTCGCCGTGGGCTCCAGGTCGAGGGCGCCGCGTACGAGGTCCGCGGTGAGGGGGGTGGTGTGCACAGCGGGGGACATGGTTTCCGTCCGTGGGTCGGGGCGGTTCAGGGGCCGGGAGTGGTGGTGGGCGCGGGCCAGTTGCGCAGGAGGGCGTCGAGCACGTCGAGGACGCGTGACCAGGTCTCCTGAGTGTCGGGGGCGCTGTGGCTGAACCCTCCGCCCATCTCGATGCTGACGTAGCCGTGGAAGACGCTGCCCAGCAGGCGGACCGCGTGGGTCTGGTCCGGTTCCGCCAGGTCGTAACCGCGCAGGAGGGCCCGGGTCATCTGCGCGTGCCGGACCCCCGCGCTGCCGGCGGCCGTTTCCGGATCGAGCCGGAACTGGGCCGCCGCATAGCGTCCGGGGTGCTCCCGCGCGTAGTCGCGGTAGACGTTCGCCAGGGCGGTCAGGGCGTCCTTGCCCGCCCGTCCGGCCAGGGCGTCGGCGGCACGGTCGGCGAGTTCCTCCAGGGCGAGCAGCGCGATCCGTGTCCTGAGGTCCTGGGAGTTCCTCACGTGGGAGTACAGGCTCGCCACCTTGACGTCGAAGCGCCGGGCGAGCTCGGAGACGGTCACCCGGTCGAAGCCGACCTCGTCGGCGAGCTCCGCCCCCGCTCTGGTCAGGCGTTCCGCCGTCAGTCCTACGCGTGCTGCCATAGCTATCCTCTCCATCGGCTAAATCGATTATGCATCTGCCTAATACCTTTAGGCAAACGGGCCGGGTGTGATGCCCGTCGGACCCCGTTGTCAGTGGGGGGAGGCAAGATGCGACGCATGACAACACCTGCAGCAGTGATCGTGGATGCCGCCGCCTACGCGCAGGCGGTCGAGGACGCCGTACGCGCGGCCGCCGCCTACTACGAGGGCGGTACCTCGGCGCTGGACGACGACACCTACGACCGGCTGGTACGAGGGATCGCCGACTGGGAGGCGGAGCATCCCGACGGGATACTCCCCGACTCCCCCACCGGGAAGGTCGCCGGCGGGGCGGTGGAGGGCGACGTGCCGCACACGGTGCCCATGCTCAGCCTGGACAACGTGTTCTCCGCGGAGGAGTTCACCGCCTGGACGGCCTCCCTGTCCCGCCGTACCGGACGTGAGGCGACGCGTTTCAGTGTGGGTCCGAAGCTGGACGGGCTCGCGATCGCCGCCCGGTACAGCGGCGGCCGGCTCACCCGGCTGATCACCCGCGGGGACGGGACGGCCGGGGAGGACGTCTCGCACGCGATCGGCACCATCGAGGGGCTGCCCGAGAAGCTGGACGAGCCGGTCACCGTGGAGGTGCGCGGCGAAGTCCTCATGACGGCCGCCCAGTTCGAGCACGCCAACGAGGTGCGCACCTCGCACGGCGGGCAGCCGTTCGCCAATCCGCGCAACGCGGCGGCGGGCACGCTGCGGGCGAAGGAGCGCGTCTACACGGTCCCGATGACGTTCTTCGGCTACGGTCTGCTGCCGTTGCCCGACACCGACCCCGACCTCGCCGAGAAGCTGAACGAGCTCGCGCACAGCGAACTGATGGCGCTGGCCGGCGGTCTCGGGGTCCACACCAGCGCCCGGACCGCCGTCCCGGACGTCGTCGCCGAGACCGTCGAAGAGGTCCTGGACCGGGTGAAGGAGATCGCCGCGGTCCGTGCCGAGCTGCCGTTCGGCATCGACGGGATCGTCATCAAGGCCGACCTCGCCGAGGACCAGCGGGCCGCGGGGTCCGGCTCCCGCGCGCCGCGCTGGGCGATCGCCTACAAGCTGCCGGCCGTGGAGAAGATCACCCGGCTGCTGGAGGTGGAGTGGAACGTCGGCCGTACGGGCATCATCGCGCCGCGCGGCGTCCTCGAACCGGTCGTCATCGACGGCTCCACCATCACCTATGCCACCCTGCACAACCCGGCCGACATCACCCGCCGCGACCTGCGCCTGGGCGACCACGTCATGGTCCACCGGGCGGGCGACGTCATCCCCCGCATCGAGGCGCCGGTGGCCCATCTGCGGACGGGTGAGGAGCGGCCGATCGAGTTCCCCGCGCAGTGCCCGCGCTGCGGTTCGGACATCGACACCGGTGAGGAACGCTGGCGGTGCGCGCAGGGCCGCAACTGCCACCTGGTCGCGTCCCTCGCCTACGCGGCGGGCCGCGACCAGCTCGACATCGAGGGTCTGGGCGCCACCCGCGTGGTGCAGCTCGTCGAGGCGGGCCTGGTGGCCGATCTCGCCGATCTGTTCACCCTGCGGCGCGAGCAGTTGCTCGCCCTGGAGCGGATGGGCGAGACCAGCACCGACAATCTGCTCGCCGCGCTCGCCAAGGCCAAGGGGCAGCCGCTGTCGCGGGTGCTGTGCGCGCTGGGCGTGCGGGGTACGGGGAGGTCCATGTCCCGGCGCATCGCCCGCTACTTCGCCACCATGGACCACATCCGCGCGGCCGACGCCGACGCCATGCAGCGGGTCGACGGCATCGGGGCGGAGAAGGCCCCGTCGATCGTCGCGGAGCTCGCCGAACTGGCGCCGCTCATCGACAAGCTGGCCGCCGCCGGTGTCAACATGACGGAGCCCGGGGCCACTCCGCCGCCGCCCCCCGGCGCCGAGGACGACGCCCCGGCCGAGGGCGGCCCGCTGGCCGGGATGACGGTGGTGGTCACCGGCGCGATGACCGGGAAGCTGGAGAAGCTCTCCCGCAACGAGATGAACGAACTCGTCGAGCGGGCCGGCGGCCGTTCCTCCTCCAGCGTCTCCAAGAAGACCGCCCTCGTGGTCACGGGCGAGGGCGCCGGTTCCAAGCGGGCGAAGGCCGAACAGCTCGGCATCCGCCTCGCCACTCCGGAGGAGTTCGCCGCCCTGGTCGCCGAATTCCTCGACTGAGCCGGCCGCCGGGGCCCGCGCCCGCCCGTCAGGGGGTGCGGGCCCCGGCGACGGACAGGCTGTTCTCGTAGAGGTGGTGCCGGGTGATCCGGCCGCCCTCCACGGTGTCGAGGACCGGCCGGCCGGCCTCGGGCGAGGAGTCCGGCGACGACCTGACGGCCGACGGTTCCGGTGGCGCCGGTGACTTCAGTGACTTCAGTGACTTCAGTGACTTCAGTGACAAGGATCTTCTGATCCGAGTCATGGGACCGATCGCATGAGGGCTCGCGGTCAGGTCCCGGCCGCGAGCAGCGCGCCGTCGGGGACGGCCACGGCGAACTGCCGCTCGGGGCCGAAGCGCATGAACTCCTCGGGCCTCCCCTCCGTCGGCCTCAGTTTCATCAGGAGCGGCGGCTCCACGGTACGCAGATCGACGAGGGACGCCTCGTCCGGGAGACCGGCCGCCACGGCGGCCAGGTCGGGGTCGTCCGTGTCGCGCAGTTCGGCGACGGGGGTACCGAAGACGGTCACCCGCCGGTGCCAGACCGACTCGCAGGGGAACTGGATGTCGAACTCCCCCTCGTCGTACGCGTCCGGACCGGTCCTGACGCGGTCCGCGAGGGCCAGGGCCTCGCGCGCGTAGTCGACGAGGAACTCCGGGAGGGAGCGGGCGCAGTAGGCGTAGGTGTGGGAGAAATCCGCGGACTGGGAGAACACCGCGCCCCACGCGCCGGTTCCGGGGTGCACGTCGACGAAGAAGTGGTCGCCGGTCGCCAGGGAGAGCAGTACCCGGGTCTCCTCGCCCGGCCCCCACATCCACTGGCGTTCGACCCTGCTGAGCCGGGGATCGAGGTGGAGGTGGTCGTCACCACCGATCCGGACGGCGCTCACGGCGCGCAGCAGCACCCGTATGTCGTCCGGCAGCCGGGGCTCCGCCTCGGTCAGCTCGGCGTCCGTGCCCCCGGGTTCGAGCGTGAACACCTCCGGCAGGCACCGCTCCAGCTCCCGCAGCGCCTCGATCGCGTCCTGCGCGGTGACACCCATCGTCGTCCTCCCTGGTTCGGTGCGGTACGCCGACGAGCGTACGGACCACCTCGGACAACGGGCGTGCCCGGCTGTCCGGGTCAGGATCCGTCCTGCTTGCCGCCTGCCGTCGTGGGCGACCGGCACCGACGGAAGGAGACCGTGATGGCCGAGCGGACCGGCGCCGCGCCCGAGGGTCACACCAGCGTCGCGCCTTGGGTGGTGACCGACGGCACCGGGGCGTTCCTCGACTTCGTCGCCCAGGCGTTCGCCGGTGAGGAGCTCGGGCGGGTGGCGGTCGAGGACGGGGTGATCGGGCACGGTGAGACCCGGGTCGGCGACACCGTCGTCCTGGCCTTCGACCGGCGCGCGGACCGGCCGGTCCTGCCGAGCCTGCTGCGGGTGTTCGTCGCCGACGCGGACACGGCGTTCTCGCGCGCTGTCGCGGCCGGCGGCCAGGTCGTCACACCGCTGTCGGACAACACCTTCGGGCAGCGCGGAGGGCGGGTCAAGGATCCCTTCGGGAACATCCGGTGGGTGGTCCGCCACGTCGAGGAGGTCTCCGAGGACGAGATGGGGAAGCGCCTGCGGGACCCCGGGTACGCCGAGGGCATGCGGGTGGCGCGGGTGACGCCCGACGCCGAACTCACCGGCCGGTGCCACGGCCGTGGCAGCGCGCCCGTCAGGACGGCCGGCCGACCGGGCCGCCGCGGTTCTCCCCGGCATCCGGCGGGCGTTCGAAGAAGGTCTCCAGGACCACCGTCGCCTGTGTCCCGCTGACCCCGTCGATCGCGTACAGGCGGCGCAGCACGTCCTGCAGGTGCTCGGTGGTGGCGGTGCGCACCTTCACCAGGACGGAGGCGCTGCCCGCGATGACGTGCGCCTCCTGGATCTCCGGTACGGCGGCGAAGTCCTCGGCCCTGTCCCCCATCCACGCCGTGGAGTCGACCAGCACGAAGGCGAGGACCCCGCGGTCGAGTGCCGCGGGGTCGACGTCGACGGTCGTGGCCCGGATGACGCCCTGCTCACGCAGTTTGCGCACGCGCTCGTGCGCCGCGCCCGCCGACAGGCCGACCGCCGCGCCCAGGGCGGCGTACGGCTGTGTCGCGTCCCGCTGGAGCAGCGCGATCAACCGACGGTCGATGTCATCCAGTTGTCTCATGCGATAACCGTATCTGATTCGGCGATACGCGTGTTACGTTGCATCAGATCCTGATCACTCTCTGCGAGAGGACGCCATGCCCACCAACGGCCCGTACGAGATCCTGGACGACCGCTTCCGTACCGGACGCTGCGCGAACGGCGACAGCAGGCTCGAGGTCCTGTACGACGGCTGCCGCTGGGCCGAGGGCCCGCTGTATCTGCCCGCCTGGCGCCAGCTGGTCTGGAGCGACATCCCGAACGACCGCATCCTGCGCTGGGACGAGGCCACCGGCACGGTCGGCGTCTTCCGCACTCCGGCCGGGCACAGCAACGGCAACACCGTCGACCGGCAGGGCCGCCTGGTCACCTGCGAGCAGGGCAACCGCCGGGTGACCCGCACCGAACCGGACGGCACCGTGACCGTCCTCGCCGACCGGTACGACGGCAAGCGGCTCAACAGCCCGAACGACTCCGTCGTACGCTCCGACGGCACGATCTGGTTCTCCGACCCGGACTTCGGCATCACCAGCGACTACGAGGGCCATCGCGCCGAGTCGGAGATCGGCGCGTGCAACGTGTACCGGATCGACCCGCTGTCGGGGGACATCCACCTCGCCGCGGACGGGTTCGAGGGACCCAACGGGGTCGTCCTGTCCCCCGACGAGAGCCGGCTGTACGTCTCCGACTCGCGGGCCGCCCGGATCCACACGTACGGCATCCGCGAGGACGGCACCCTGTCCGACGGCGAGGTCTTCGCCGAGGGCCAGGACGGGGTCCACTTCGACAACATCCGCTTCGACGACGAGGGCCGCCTGTGGGCCGCAGCCCTCGACGACGGCGTGCACTGCTACGACCCCGACGGCACCCTCATCGGGAAGCTGCGCGTGCCCGAGCCCGTCTCCAACATCGCCTTCGGCGGACCGAAGAACAACCGCCTGTTCATCACCGCCACCACCTCCCTGTACTCCCTGGTGATGTCGGTGACCGGGGCTCCGCGCCTCTGAACGGGCCGTACGGGAATCCCATCCGTCGCACAGGCATCGGCGGTCGGCGTTTCGGCCACTCGGGCCCGCGCACGGACCCCCACCGCCCAAGGACCGGTGCTTCTCCCTCCCCCGGACACCACGCCCCCGCGCGGGATCCGCTTCGTCCGAAATACCTGTGTTCGATATCGCTCCCTGCCTCGTTGAGTCTCATGCCGTCGTCTTCACGCCATCGACCAGGCAGGGAGAAATGCCGTTGACCCACGAGAACACCCGCGCCGTCCCGCCCCCGCCGCCCGCCGAGATCACCTACTCCGGCCACTACTCCGTCAACCCGCTCGGCCAGGTCGGCTTCCGCTCCCTGTGCTCCCAACTCCCCTCCGTACTGCGTCGGATCACCGCCATGGCGTGGCGGACCGACCGTCGGGCCGTGGTCCTGCTCCTCACCTGTCAGCTGGTCACGGGCGTGTCGGCGGCGGTGCTGCTGGCGGCCACGGCCCGGGCGATGGGCCCGCTCCTCGGCGCGGGAACGGTCGCGGACCGCCTGCGCGAGGCACTTCCGGCGCTCGTCGTCGTCGCGGTGGCGAGCGCCGTCACCCGCGCGTCGGAGGCCTTGGCCATGTACGCCGAACGGCGGATCACGCCCCGGCTGACCACGGAGACCGACTCGGCGCTGGTCGAGGCCGTCTGCCGGGTGGAGGCCGAGGCGTACGCGACGGACGGCTTCTCCGACCGCCAGGAAGCCGCCGAGATGGGTGTGATGCGCACGCACGTCATGGTCATGGACGCTCAGCGCTTCATGGCCGCGCTGATCAGGATGATCACGGCCGGCGGCGTCCTGTCCGTGCTCAATCCCCTGATGCTGCCGCTGCTCCTGCTGGCCGTGGCCCCGGCCGGTGTGGGGGCCGTCCTCACCGCGCGTGTCGACTACGAGATCCACTACGCGAACGTCGCGGACCGCAACGTACGCGGGATGACCCGCTGGTGGGCGACCACGCCGAAGTACGCGGACGAGGTCCGCGCCAACGGCATGACCGACTACCTCCTGTACTGGTACCGCGCCCTGTCGGAGCGGGTCGACCGGCGGTCCCTGGCCGCCGCTCCCCGGACCCTGCGCATCGCGCTGGTGTCCTCCGTCGCCAGTGGGGCGTTCCTGGCCGCCACCTGGGGGATGCTCGCCTGGCTGGCCGTCACCGGGCGGATCGCGCCGGCCGTCGCCGCCACGGCCGTCGTCGCGGTCCAGACGACCCTGGCGGCGCTGTCCCAGGTCGTCGTCAACGGAGCGGCGGTGTTCCACACCAGCCTGTACCTCAGCGACATGCAGGCGTTCTTCGACGACGCCGCCGCGCGGGCGCCCCAGCGGGGCCCGGAGGCCGTCCGGGCCCCGGTGGAGGAGATCCGGCTGGACGAGGTCACGTACCGGTACCCCGGCAAGGACAAGCCCGCCGTCGACGGTGTCTCGCTGACCCTGCGGCGGGGGGAGATCCTCGCCGTCGTCGGCGTGAACGGCTCCGGCAAGAGCACCCTGACCCGGCTGATCACCGGTATCTACCTCGCGGACAAGGGCCGGGTCACCTGGGACGGCACCGACCTCGCCCACGCCGATCCGGCCACGGTGTGGGACCGCACCGGCCTGGTGCCGCAGATCTTCGCCCAGTGGCCGCTGCGGGTGCGGGAGAACGTGACGCTGGGCCAGCCGAGGAGCCTCGACGACCAGGAGGTGTGGGAGGCCGTGGACGCGGTCGGGATGCGGGAGGCCGTCGAGGACCTGCCCGCCCGCCTGGACACCCTGCTGGCCCGTGAGATCTTCGGCGGTGCCGAACTCTCCGGCGGCCAGTGGCAGCGTCTGGCCTGCTCCAGGGCCCTGTACCGCCGCCCGCCCCTGCTGATCCTGGACGAGCCCACCTCCCAGATGGACCCGCGCGGCGAACACGGCATCTTCGAGAAGATCAAGGCGATCTCCGGCGACCGCATCACCATCGTCGTCACACACCGCCTGGAGAACACGAGGATCGCCGACCACATCGTCGTCATGGAGCGAGGCCGGATCACCGAACAGGGCACCTACGACGACCTGGTCCACGCCGCCGGTACCTTCGCCGACCTCCTGCACCTGTCCCAGGACCGCTGAAACCGGACGCGCGCGGCCTGCGGTGCCGGCCGGGCGGCGCGCGGTGCAGCGGTAGGCGGACCGGGCGGCATCGAGGTCACCGGCCCTCTCCGGCAGCTCCAGCCCCGCCCGCGGTCCCTCCACCATGGCCGGCGCGTCCGTGACGAGGGCGACGCCCTCGGCGACGCGCTCCCGGTTCCAGCGGCTCGGGTCCTGTTCGGTGAGCGGGACCAGCGCGCCGTCGGGGCGGCTGCGTGCCGGGCACCGGGCGTCGGTGAGCGGCATCGGCGCCGACGGTCCGGCCACCTCCCGCCGCCCGGCCCGCCCGGTGCGGGCGCCTCTCACCGGTGGGTCGGAACAGCCGGGCGGACTTCGGCATCCGCCTCGCACTTTGTCGTGACGCTCGCAGGTGAGTGGCGGGGCGATGACGGTTACCCGGCACGGGTGGCCGAGGAAGGGAGCGAGCCGTGCGATTCCGAAGCCGGGCGCATGCCGGACAGGAGCTGGCCGTCAGGATGCTGGAGTGGGCGAGCAGCGGTGATCTCGCGAACGTGACCGTGCTGGCGCTGCCGCGCGGTGGCGTTCCGGTCGGGGCGGAGATCGCCCGGGCGATGCGGGTGCCCCTGGATGTCCTGGTGGTCCGCAAGATCGGAGTTCCCGGGTCTCCCGGGGTGAGTATCGGGGCGATCGCCGGTGACGATCCCCCGGTCTTCGACCGTACGGGGCTGAGGGCCATGGACCTCTCGGAGGACAGGCTCGGCGCCGAGGTGGCGCGGGCGCGGGTCGAGCTGCACCGGCGGGAGGGTGTCTACCGGGGCGGGCGTCCGGCCCCGGACATCAGCGGTCACAGCATCGTGGTCGTGGACGACGGGCTGGTCACGGGGGTCACCGCCCGCGCGGCGCTGCGGCACCTCCGGCGCGGCGGCCCGCTGCGGCTGACGCTGGCGGTGCCGGTGTGCGGTCACGGGACCGCCGCGGCGCTGCGGGACGAGGCCGACGACGTGGTCTCCCTGTACCAGCCGCAGCGGCTGCGGTCGGTCGGCGAGTGGTACGAGGACTTCCACCAGGTCACCGACCAGGAGGTACTGGACGCCCTGCGGGAACTGCACCCGGCCTGAACACCTCGGGGCCGGCGGTGGCCGGGAGGTTCGCGGCCAGCGGGTCCGGGTCGTTCCTCCGCCGGGCGACGGCGATGTGGGTGCGGACGGCGGCGGGAGCCCGGGACGCATCATACGCCCGGAGACATCAGATCGTGCCTCTCGCCGTATTGGACGTAGCGCTGCCGGTCACCTAGCATCCCGCGGATGACAGAGCGACGTGCGGTCCTCAGCGGCTCGACGTTCGAGGAGCAGATCGGCTACGCCCGTGCCGTGGTCCACGGCGACCAGGTGCACGTGTCCGGGACGACCGGCTTCGACTACACCACCATGACGATCTCCGACGACGTGGTGGAGCAGGCCGAGCAGTGTCTGCGCAACATCGGGTCCGCGCTGGCCGAGGCGGGGTGCGCCTTCGCCGATGTGGTGCGGGTGCGCTACCTCCTGCCCGACCGGAATGACTTCGAGCCCTGCTGGCCGGTCCTGCGCCGCTGTTTCGGCGACGTCAGGCCGGCCGCCACCATGCTCGTGTGCGGTCTGGCCGATCCGCGGATGAGGATCGAGATCGAGGTGTACGCGCAGCGGCCGGCCCGGTGACGGCCGGCCCGGCGTCCCCGGCGTTCAGCTCTCGGCCGGGGTGAGCACGACGAAGTCCGCGCCGAAGGGGTCGAGGCAGACGGCCAGGCGGCCGACGCCTTCCGCGTCCTCCGGGCCCATCTGCACGCTGCCTCCGAGTTCCCTCACCTTGGCGACCGCTGTGTCGCAGTCGGTGACGGCGAAGACAGGGTGCCAGTACGGCCGCCCGCCCGCCAGGGCGAGGTCCTCCTTGCGGACCTCCATGAGGCCGCCGTGCATCCGCTCCTCGGGCAGGCCGGACGGAGTGATCATGGTGTAGGTACCCTCGCCGCCCGGCATCCGCGTGTCGCTGTACTGCCAGCCGAGAACTCCGCCGTAGAACTCCTTCGCGGCGGCCGCGTCGCTCGTGTACAGCTCGGTCCAGCACAGTGAGCCCGGCTGGTCCACCAGGTCGACGCCCTTGCTCTCCCCCGGCTGCCAGACGGCGAACTGGCCGCCCAGCGGGTCGCTGTACTGTGCCATCCGCCCCCATTGTTCGAGGTCCATCGGTGGCACCCGCACGGTGCCGCCGGCGCGCTCCACCGCCTGGGTCGTGGCGTCCGCGTCGGCGACGGTGTAGTAGATCATCCAGGCCGGGCGGGCGCCCTCCTCGGTGAGCTTGCCCAGTCCGGCGACCATCTTGCCGTCCTTGCGGAACATCCCGCCTTCCATGTCCTCCCCGTCTCCCATGGGCTCGTAGTCCCAGCCGAGGACCGCGCCGTAGAAGGCCGCGGCGGCCCGGACGTCGGGGGACCCGAGGTCGAGCATGCAGGGGGAGCCGGGGGCGAAGTCAGTGGTGATCACCGCGATGTCCTTTCGCTGAATCCCTTTGACCTCAGCGTGCCACCGGGCACTGACACTCGCCCTCCGACCACTCCCTCCCCGCCGCCTCGCACTTCATGGAGGGCAGGGTGCGCGGTGTCCCGGTCCGCGCGCGGTCCCGTACGCCCCGGCTGCCCGCTTTCCGGGCCGGGACCGGCATGGTCCCGGCCCCCGGCCGGCCGGACAGGGGTTCTCGACATCTCCGCCGGAATTCTCCCCGGCCTCGTGTGCCGGGTTCCGTCAGGTCGGGAGGGACCGGCCATCGGGATCCGCGCCCGCCGTTTCTCCGCGGACGAGGCGTCCGGTGTCCTGCCGTCCGGCACGGACGGCAGGACACCGGACCGGGCCGTCGCGCGCGCTAGCTCAGCGGCTCGATACGGATGTCGCGGTAACGGACCTTGTTGCCGTGGTCCTGCAGCCGGATGGCTCCGGCCGCGGGGCCCTCGGCGATCCCGCCACCCGTCGGACTGTCGATGGTCACGTCGTCGTGGATCTTCTTGCCGTTCCACACCACGGTGACCCGCGCGTCCGACGTCTTGTTCCCTTCGGCGTCGTAGCGCGCCGCGTGGAAGACGATGTCGTACGACTGCCAGGTCTCGGGGGCCTTGGCGGCGTTCACATCGGGGGACTTCTTCAGATAGATCGCTCCCGCTTCATTGGTGTCGAGTGTGGTGTCGCCGTAGGAGTCCAGGATCTGGAGCTCGTAGCGGTCCTGGAGGTAGACGCCGCTGTTGGCGCGGTCCTGGCCCGTCACGTCCGGGGGGAGCTGGGGCAGCCAGTACTCCACGTGCAGCTTGAAGTCGTCGTAGCTGTTCTTGGTACGGATGTCCCCGCAGCAGACCTCCATGGCGCCGTCGGTGACCGGCCACTCGACCGGGCGTCCGTCGGTGTGCTGCCACCGGTCCAGGCCGTCGCCGTCGAAGAGGTCGACCGCCCTGCCGTGCCGGTCGACGCTGAGGAGGTCGAGGTTGACGTGGCCGGTGTCGCCCTCGTCGTACCGGTAGGCGACGCTGTTGTGCCCGGCCCGCAGTCTCAGGGCCTCGGTCTGTGTCGACCAGGTGTCCCAGTCACCGGTGCTGCGGAACTCGGTCTGCTTCACCTTCTTGCCGTTGACGTACAGGGAGAGGGACTTGGTGCCCCGGAACGGGTCCGGGCCGTTGGAGTAGCGCAGCCCCAGGTCGTACGTCCCGCTCCGGTCCACCTCGACGTCGAAGGTCGTCGTGGCGCCCTGGGTGCCGTACCGGTCGACGAAGCCGCTGCCGGAGTAGCCCCGGTGGTCGGTGTTGATGCCGGCCGCGCCGGTGAGGGCCGCCTCCTCGGCCTCGTACAGCGGGCCCTGTTCGGGCTGCTTGCCCGGCATGGCGTTGAGCGTGTACCAGGCTTCCGTGCTCCACAGGGTCTCGCCGGACGCCGAGCTGAACGGGCGCGGGGAGCGGAGGTGGACGACGCGGCCGGGCTTGAGTCCCTCGATGCCCAGGGTCACCTTCTTGCGGTCGCGCGACAGCTCGGCCGACGTCACCTTCAGGTTCTCCTCGGCGATCTTGGGGCCGCCGTAGTCGCGCGTCGGGGTGTAGCGCCACTGCTGGGCCTCGTAGTGGCTGACAAGGTTGTCAGCGGTCTCCTCGGAGAGCGGCTGGGTGTACCCCAGCTCGAAGCCGCCCTTCTTCACCCGCATGGCCTGGATGTCGAAGGTGTTGCCGCCGTTCGGCGTCAGCTTCTGGAGGCCGTACCTGAGCTTGCCCTCCTGGCCCCAGTTGCCGTCCGCGCCCAGACCGCCCGCGTAGATCGCGCCGTCGGGGCCCATGGTGATCCGGTTGACGCCGGCCTCGAGGCCCTGGGTGAAGCGGAAGACCGCGCCCTGGTACTGGCCCTTGACCTTCTCCAGGTAGGCGCGCTGGAGACCGCCGTAGGTGACGTCGCCGAACAGCATCTGCCCCTTGAACCTGCCCTTGGTCAGGTAGAGCGGGTTGCTGGGCGAGTTGGCTATCTCGTTCTGCGGGAGCCAGAGCACCGGCTGGGTCACCGGCTCGGAGTCGAAGGGGCCCGCGGGGTTGGTGTAGTGGTTGAAGAAGCGGTCCTGCTTGATGTGGACCAGCTTCGACGAGGGGAGCCAGCCGCCCTGGTTGTCGGTGGCGAAGATGCCGCCGCCGGGGCCCCAGCCGATGCCGTTCGGGGTGCGCAGGCCGCCGGCGAGGTAACTCACCTTGCCGGTCTTCCTGTTGACCTTGATGGTCGCGCCCCGGCCCGGTGCGGGCTGCGGGTCCGTGGTGGCGCCGCCGTAGTTGATGGCGACGGACAGGTTCAGGTAGAAGTAGCCCTTGCTGTACAGCAGTCCGAAGGCGAACTCGTGGAAGTTGCCGCCGTAGGGCCAGGTGGCGATGGTCTTGGACTCGTCCATGAAGCCGTCGCCGTCGCTGTCGCCCAGCTCCGTCAGTTCGTGCTTCTGGGAGACGAAGATGGTGCCGTCGACGACCTTGAGGCCCATCGGTTCCTTGAGGCCCTCGGCGATCTTCGTGGCCTTCACCTTGTCCGGGCCGGTGGTGCCGGTGACCTCATCCATGACGTAGACCTCACCGGCGGTGTTGTCGGTGCCGCCCCAGGTGCTCACCACCAGCCGGCCGTCGGGCAGCCAGTCCATGCCGGTGACCTGCGGCTGGAAGCCCTCGGGGCGCAGGTCGGTGAGGGTGTGGTCGGGGCGCACCGAGTTCAGCGGGAGGCCGTCGCCCGGCGAGTCCCGGAAGCCCTCGCACTCCTTGCGGCCCGGTGCGGTGACGCGGACCACGCCGGCGTCGGTGCTCAGCGCCGAGTTCGGCACCGTCGAGAATCCCTCGGCGCCCGGCGGCTGCCAGGCGAGGTTGAGCACCTGGTCGCCGCCGCGCTCGAAGTGGTCGATGCGCAACGAGTGGATGCCCTCGGTGAGCTGGACCGTGCCGTCCTTGGGTTCGGCGCCGTGCAGCCCGTCGTGGTCGATGACCAGCTGGTCGTCGATCAGCAGGCGTGAGCCGTCGTCGCTGGAGAGCCGGAAGGTGTACGAACCGTCGGCCGGCGCATGGACGTTGCCGGTGACCTGGGTGACGAAGTTGTCGTTGAATCCGCCGAAGTCACCGGTCGTGCTCCAGTCGACGGTCGGCATCAACTTGTCGACGTTGGGGGTCTGTCCGGGCTTGAGGGTGCAGATCTTCTCGAGCGGGACCTGCACGTCGAAGACGCGCAGGGTGACCCCGGGCTCCTGGGGCGGCACGTCCGCCTGCGCCGCGGAGCCCGGCCGGGCCGTCGCCAGGGGGGCTCCCCAGAGCCCGCCCGCGACGAACGCGCCGACGACCAGTCCTGTCAGGGATCTTCGGGCGCGCCGGTACAGCCGTGCGTCCATGCTTCCTCCTGCTGTGTCGACCGGAGGGCCGGATGACTCCGGTGCCGAGTGGCGAAACGCCAGCGGTTGCGGCGACACGCTAGGAGACTTCTGCTCAACTCGTCCAGACTTTGTACTCGATGAGTTCAAAGTCCTTCCGGTGGGCAGTATTCATCGACGTAATGGGTGCGTTGGGGAACCGGTGCGCGGTTACGGCGCGGTCGGGAGGCGGTAGACGGAGACGTGGGAGCGCGACTCGGCGGTGAACGCAGCGCCGTCCCAGTCTGCGTGCCTGGACTCCAGCTCGAAACCGGCCAGTTGTGCCATGAGGTCGAGTTCGGCCGGCCAGATGTAGCGGTGCGGGCTGCGGAACAGTTCCGCCCGCCGGCTGTCGTCGAAATGGAAGTGGTGCGACACGACGTGCTGGCGCAGGGTGTCGTAGGTGTCCAGGCCGATGTACCCGGACTCGGAGTGCCAGACCGTGGCCGTCTGACCCGGTGGGAGCTTGCGCAGTTCGGGGACCCAGAGTTCGATCACGAACCGCCCGCCGGGGACGAGGTGGCGGGCGGCGTTGCGGAAGCATTCGACCTGCTCGTCCTGGGTGAGCAGATTGGAGAGGGTGTTGAAGACGAGGTAGACCAGGGTGTACTCACCGGGGGCGGCGGTGGTCGCCATGTCGCCGATGATCACGGGGATCGTCGCCTCGTCGGCCTTGGTACGCAGTCGCTCCACCATCGGCGGGGACAACTCGATGCCGGTGACAGGCACTCCGCGTTCGGCGAGCGGAACGGCCACCCGGCCCGTGCCGATGGCGAACTCGAGTGCCGCCCCCTTTCCCGCGAGCCGGGCGAGGCGGTCCACCGCCGGGTCCAGAACCTCGGGCGCGAACATGCCGGTGCCGGGCGTGTCATAGCGCCGGGCGGTGTCCGCGTCCCAGATCTCCTTCTGCTCCATCACACCAACGCTCGCCGCCGGCGCGGTAGATGTCCAGCGAATTACGTCAGGGCTTGCGGGCGAGACCGCCGTGCTCGCCGATGGGTTCCGGGGCGGGGGCGCCGCTGTCCGGGCGCCAGAGCGGGACCGAGACGACGCCGGGCTCGACGAGGTCCAGGCCCTCGAAGTACGCCGCGATCTGATCGATGGTCCGCAGGTTGTAGGGGACGGCGCCGCTCTCGTTATAAGCGTCCTGGGCCTGCTCGAAGCCGGGGTCGATGCCGCGCGAGCCGTCGTTGACGGAGAGGTAGCTGCCGGAGGGCAGGGCGGCCATCAGCCGGGTGACGACGGAACGCGCCTGGTCGTAGTCGGCGATGTGGCCCAGGATGTTGCTGAGGATGAGGGCCGTGGGCCTCTTGAGGTCCAGCGTCTCGGCGGCGGCCTCCAGGATGCGGTCCGGGGCCAGGATGTCGGCGTCCACGTACGCGGTCGCCCCCTGGGAGGTGGAGTAGAGCAGGGCGCGGGCGTGGGCCAGGACCATCGGGTCGTTGTCGACGTAGACGATCCGGGACTCGGGGGCGATCCGCTGGGCGACCTGGTGGGTGTTGTCGGCCGTCGGCAGTCCGGTCCCGATGTCCAGGAACTGCCGGATGCCCGCCTCGCCGGCCAGGTAGGTGATGGTGCGGCGCAGGAAGGCACGGCTGCTGCGGGCGATGGTGACGATGCCGGGGAAGACGGCGGTGTAGGCGTCACCGGCCTCCTCGTCGACGGGGTAGTTGTCCTTCCCGCCCAGCCAGTAGTTCCAGATCCGGGCCGAGTGCGGCACCGAGGTGTCGATCTCCTGCTGCGCTGATCCGGGCGCCGCGGCAGGGTCGGTCATAGCTACCGTCCGTAGTCGTTCGGGGGCTGTTCTGGCCAACGCATAATCTACGGTCCCACAGCTCACCGGCGCAGGCTTGTCCGCGGGGTGCGGGACCGCTTCCGGCACGGATCAGCCGGTGACGCGGGTCCTTCGACGAAACGGGTGAGGTCTTCCGCCGCTCCGCGCGGCAGATCCGCGACGGCCTCCGCCGGCAGCGTCTCGATCACGTCGCGCAGCCGCACGGCCAGGTTCGGGAACACGGCCCAGGCCGGGGCCGGTGCCCTGACCACCGCGAGCAGCAGGTCCCCCTCGTAGAAGGTCGCGTCCAGCAGCGGCTCCTCCAGCAGCGGACGCACCGCGAGCGGCAGCACGTACGGCAGGGCGATCCGTTGCCCGACGAGCATGCGCAGGTCCCCCGGGCGCAGTGCGCGCAGCGGCACGCGCCGCAGCCCGTGCACCGTGCGGATCAGGTGGGTCGCGTCGGCGTCCGGATCCTCCCAGCGGGGCGGATCCAGCTCGTCGAGCGTACGGTCGAGATGATGCAGCAGACGGTCCATGACGGCATTCTCAGTGACCGGGCCGGCCGGGCCGGCTCCGGAATCAGCCGAGTTCCACGATGAGGTCGCCGCCCTCCACCTGCTGAATGCGGTTGATGGCCACCCGGGTGACGGTGCCGGGCCTCGGGGCGGTGATCGCGGCCTCCATCTTCATCGCCTCGATCGTGGCCACCGTGGCGCCGGCCGCCACCTCGTCGCCCTCGGCGACCGCGAGGGTCACCACACCGGCGAACGGGGCCGCGACGTGGCCGGGGTCGGCGCGGTCGGCCTTCTCGGTGGCCGGGACGTCGGAGGCCGCCGCCCGGTCGCGGACCTGGATCGGCCGCAACTGGCCGTTCAAGGTGGACATCACGGCGCGCATGCCCCGCTCGTCGGCGTCGCCCACCGCCTGCAGTTCGATGAGCAGCCGCACACCGGGGTCGAGGTCGACGCTGTACTCCGTGCCGGGGCGCAGCCCGTAGAAGAAGTCCTTGCTGTCCAGGACGCTGGTGTCGCCGAAGGTCTGGCGGTGCGTCTCGAACTCCCGGGTGGGGCCGGGGAAGAGAAGCCGGTTGAGGGTCGGCCGGCGGTCCTTCGCCAGGCCCGCGCGGTCGTCGGCGGTCAGCTCCCGGACGGGCTTGGGTTCGGCGCGGCCCCGCAGGGCCCTGCTGCGGAACGGCTCGGGCCAGCCGCCGGGCGGGGTGCCCAGCTCGCCGCGCAGGAAGCCGATGACGGAGTCCGGGATGTCGAACCGGTCGGGCTCCTCCTCGAAGTCCTCCGGGGCAACGCCCGCGCCCACCAGGTGCAGGGCCAGGTCGCCGACCACCTTCGACGAGGGGGTGACCTTCACCAGGCGGCCGAGCATCCGGTCGGCGGCGGCGTACATCGCCTCGATGTCCTCGAAGCGGTCGCCGAGGCCCAGCGCGATCGCCTGGGTGCGCAGGTTGGAGAGCTGCCCGCCGGGGATCTCGTGGTGGTAGACGCGGCCGGTCGGCGAGGCGAGGCCGGCCTCGAAGGGGGCGTAGACCTTGCGGACGCTCTCCCAGTAGGGCTCCAGGTCGCCGACGGCCGTCAGGTCCAGTCCGGTGGGGTGCTCGGAGTGGTCGGTCGCGGCGACGATCGCCGACAGGGAGGGCTGGGAGGTGGTGCCCGCCATGGAGGCCACGGCTCCGTCGACCGCGTCCGCGCCGGCCTGGATCGCGGCGAGGTAGGTGGCGAGCTGGCCGCCGGCGGTGTCGTGGGTGTGCAGGTGGACCGGCAGATCGAACTCCCGGCGCAGGGCCGACACGAGGGTCGCCGCGGCGGGGGCGCGCAGCAGTCCGGCCATGTCCTTGACGGCCAGGATGTGCGCGCCCGCCTCGACGATCCGCTCGGCCAGGCGCAGGTAGTAGTCGAGGGTGTAGAGCCGCTCGGACGGGTCGGACAGGTCGGCGGTGTAGCACAGGGCCACCTCGGCGACGGCCGTGCCGGTCTCCCGTACGGCGTCGATGGCGGGCCGCATCCGCGAGACGTCGTTGAGCGCGTCGAAGACGCGGAAGATGTCGATGCCGGTCGCCGCCGCCTCCTGCACGAAGGCGTCGGTCACCTCGGTCGGGTACGGGGTGTAGCCGACGGTGTTGCGGCCGCGCAGCAGCATCTGGAGGCAGATGTTGGGCACGGCCTCCCGCAGCGCGGCCAGGCGCTCCCAGGGGTCCTCGGCGAGGAAGCGCAGGGCGACGTCGTACGTGGCGCCGCCCCAGCACTCCAGGGAGAGCAGCTGGGGCAGGGTGCGCGCCACCACGGGGGCGACGGCGAGCAGGTCCTTGGTGCGGACGCGGGTGGCGAGCAGCGACTGGTGGGCGTCGCGGAAGGTGGTGTCGGTGACGCCGGTGGCCGGCGCGTCGCGCAGCCGGCGGGCGAAGCCGTCGGGGCCGAGTTCGGCGAGCCGCTGCCTCGAGCCGGCCGGCGGTTCACCGGCGGGCAGCGGCGGCAGCTTGGTGAGCGGGTCGATGAGCCGGGGCCGTTCGCCGTGCGGCTTGTTCACCGTGACGTCGGCGAGGTAGGTGAGCAGCTTGGTGCCGCGGTCGGCGGAGTGGCGGGCGGTGAGCAGTTCCGGGCGCCGCTCGATGAAGGACGTGGTGACGTGTCCGGCCTGGAAGTCCGGATCGTCCAGGACCGCCTGGAGGAAGGGGATGTTGGTGGCGACGCCGCGGATGCGGAACTCGGCCACCGCGCGCCGGGCCCGGCCCACCGCGGCGCCGAAGTCCCGGCCCCGGCAGGTGAGTTTCACCAGCATCGAGTCGAAGTGGGCGCTGATCTCCGTACCGGCGTGGGTGGTTCCGCCGTCGAGGCGGATGCCGGAGCCGCCGGGTGAGCGGTAGGCGCTGATGCGGCCGGTGTCGGGGCGGAAGCCGTTGGCGGGGTCCTCGGTGGTGATGCGGCACTGCAGCGCGGCGCCGCGCAGGGTGACGGTCTCCTGGGACAGGCCGAGGTCGGCGAGCGTCTCGCCGGCGGCGATGCGCAGCTGCGCCTGCACCAGGTCGACGTCGGTGACCTCCTCGGTCACCGTGTGCTCGACCTGGATGCGCGGGTTCATCTCGATGAAGACGTGGTTGCCGTCCCGGTCGAGGAGGAACTCCACCGTGCCGGCGTTGCGGTAGCCGATCCGCCGGGCGAAGTTCACCGCGTCGGCGCAGATGCGGTCGCGCAGTTCCGGGTCGAGGTTCGGCGCGGGCGCGAGTTCGATCACTTTCTGGTGGCGGCGCTGCACCGAGCAGTCCCGCTCGAACAGGTGGATGACGTCGCCCTGTCCGTCGGCGAGGATCTGCACCTCGATGTGGCGGGGTTCGACGACGGCCTTCTCCAGGAACACCGTGGGATCGCCGAACGCGGACGCCGCCTCCCGGGAGGCCGCCTCGACGGCCTCCCTGAGCCGGTCGGGGTCCTCGACGCGGCGCATGCCACGCCCGCCGCCGCCGGCGACCGCCTTGACGAACACGGGAAAGCCGATGCCGTCGGCGGCGCGGACGAGTTCGTCGACGTCGGTGGAGGGCGCCGAGGAGCCGAGCACCGGTACACCGGCCTCGCGGGCGGCGGCCACGGCGCGCGCCTTGTTGCCGGTCAGTTCCAGGATGCCGGCGCCGGGTCCGACGAAGGTGATGCCGGCCTCTTCGCAGGCCCTGGCCAGTTCGGGGTTCTCGGACAGGAATCCGTAGCCCGGGTAGACGGCGTCGGCGTCCGCGCGACGCGCGGCGCGGACGATCTCCTCGACGGAGAGGTAGGCCCGCACCGGATGTCCCGGCTCGCCGATCTCATACGCCTCGTCGGCCTTCAGGCGGTGCAGCGAGTTGCGGTCCTCGTGCGGGAAGACGGCAACGGTCCGGGCACCCAGTTCGTAGCCCGCGCGGAACGCCCGGATCGCGATCTCGCCGCGGTTGGCGACCAGCACCTTGCGGAACATGCTCGATCCCTTCAGCCTGCCGGTGACAAGAACCATCGTGTCGGTGGCGGGTCCGGTACGCCATGTGAGCCGGGCCACTCACCTCCGGCCCGCCGGCGGTGTGAGGGGCCGTGGAGGGAACGTCCCCCCTCCACGGCCCTCTGTCACCTTCCGTGATCCCTCACCGCGCCGGCGTCCGGTGCCCGCCGGCCCTACCGGAACAGCGCGGCGTGACGTCGCGCCCAGTCGGCGAAGGTACGCGGCGGACGGCCGGTGACGTCCTCGACGCCGAGGCCGACCCGGAGTTCCCCGGGGGTGGGGGCGCCCAGGATGTCGAGCGTGGTGTCGACCACCTCCTCGGGCATGAACTGCCGCATCTGCGCGCGGGCTTCGTCCCGGGTCTGCCCCACGAAGCGCACCGGTTCGCCGACCGCCTCACCGATCGCCTCGGCCCGCTGCCGGGGCGTGGTGAGGGCGGGTCCGGTCAACTCGTAGGCGTGGCCGTGGTGTTCCGCCCCGCGCAGGGTCACCGCGGCCACGTCGGCGATGTCGGCCGGGTCGATCGTGGGCAGGCCCACGTCACCGAACGGCGCGGCGACGGTCCGCCGGGTGCGCACCGCTTCGGCCCAGGCGAGGGCGTTGGAGTGGAAGCCGCCGGGGCGCAGGACCGTCCAGTCCAGGCCCGACTGCCGTACGGCGTCCTCGATGGCCCGCGCCACCCGGCCGTGCGAGGCCGACTCCGGCCGGGTGACGACTCCCTGCGAGGAGAGCAGGACGACGCGTCCGATGCCGGCGGTCTTGGCGGCGTCGAGGATGCCGTGCGGGTCCAGCAGGTGCGCGCCGGCTCCCCCGCTCTGCAGGAACAGCGCGTCGGCGCCGGCGAAGACCTCGCGCAGGCTGTCGGCGTCGGTGAGGTCCGCGCGCAGGTGTCGCACGCCCTCCGGTACGTCGGCGGCCGTGACCGCCCTGGAGGTGGCGGTCACCCGCTCGCCGTCCGCCGCGAGGGCGCGGACGAGTTCCCGGCCGACGTTTCCGGTTGCCCCGGTCACCACGAACATGAACAACTCCCCTGTTGTCTCGGTGTGGTGAGGACGCTAACAGCGTCGGTATAGTAGGTACCTAGAAGATAGTGACTACCCTGGAGGAGTGCGTATGGCGGGGAGCGCGATGCGGACGGCGGCCGCCGGGACCGACCCGGAACTCGCCTGCCCCGTCAGCCCGGTCGTGGACATCGTGTTCAGCCGGTGGACCACCCCGGTCCTGTGGACGCTGCACACGTACGGCCGGCAGCGCTTCGTCGAGCTGCAACGGCGGATCGGCGGGGTCACCCCGAAGGTGCTGACGCAGCGGCTGCGGCAGCTGGAGCGCGACGGCCTGGTCGTGCGTACGTACCACCCGGAGGTTCCGCCCCGGGTCGAGTACGAGATCAGCGAGCTGGGCCTCAGCCTCGCACCGCTCTTCGCGCACCTCTCCGAGTGGGCCGCGGCCCACCTGGGCGAGGTCGAGCAGGCCCGGCGGGCCTACGACGAGGACCCCGCTCGGTAGCCCCGGACGGTCAGGCCTGGCCGGTCTCGAAGCGGGAGATGCGGCCGTCGTCGTCGACGGTGAAGGACCACCGGGTGCGCATCTCGCCCCAGGTGTCGTTGCGGTAGCGGGCGAGGAGGCGGCGGCCGCCGCCGGACTCGTTGTCGACCTCCAGGTGCCCGTGGGAGGAGAAGATCTCCCGGTCGATCCACTCGGTGAGATCGCGCTCGGAGCCGTCGTCCGCCATGGTCGCGCCGGGTGCCAGCAGGGACAGGAAACCGTCCCGGTCGTGGTTGTTGACAGCCGTGACGAAGGCGCGGACGACGGGGTCACTGAGACGGGTGCTCTGAATCGTCATGTCCGCCAGCGTCGTACCGGCCGCCGGAGCCCGCCACCCGCGTCACCCGAACGGCGACCGGTGGCGCGCCGGACCGGCGGTGGGGGTGCGACGGTGGTCGGGCCGAGCCACTGCCCCGGGAGACGACGTGACCTGTTACGACCGACGTGATCTGGGCCTGCTGCTGCTCCGGCTGGGAACGGGCGGGGTGCTCGCGGCGCACGGCGCGCAGAAGCTGTTCGGCTGGTTCGGCGGGGGCGGCCTCGAGGGCACCGGACAGTTCATGGAGTCCATCGGCTACGTGCCCGGCAAGGCGAGCGCCATGGCGGCGGGCCTCGCCGAGGCCGGCGGGGGCGTGCTGCTCGCGCTCGGTCTGGCCACCCCGGCGGCGGGCGCCGCGGCGGCCGGCGCGATGGCGGGCGCGTCCGCCGTGCACGCGCCCAACGGCTTCTTCAACCAGGAGGGCGGCTTCGAGTACGCCGCATCCCTGGGCCTGACGGCCGCCGGACTCGCCGTCACGGGTCCCGGCCGGCTCTCCCTGGACCACGCCCTCGGCCACGCGGCCAACCGGAACTGGATGATCCCGGCGGCCTTCGCGGTGACCGCGGCGGTCACGACGACGGCGGTGGGAGCGCGCGTCCGGCGGCTGCGGAAGGCCAAGGAGGGCGAGCAGGAGACGCTGTTCGAGGAGTAGGCCGCGGGGCCGGCGGCCTCAGCAGCCCGTCGCCTCCGTACAGGGCCCACCCTCGGGCAGATGCGTCTCGGCCCACTTGCCGAGCTCCTTGAGCGCGGGTCCCAGCGCCGCGCCCGACTCCGTCAGACGGTAGGCGACCCGCAGCGGCGGTCCCTCGTCGACCTCGCGGACCAGAAGTCCCGCGGCACCCAGTTCGGTCAGCCGGTCGGAGAGCATGCGCTCGCTGATGCCGGGAATCGCCCGGCGCAGATCGGCGAAGTACGCCGGCTGTTCCACCAGCACGGCCACGATCGGTCCGGTCCAGCGCTTCCCGAGCAGCTGGAAGACGCGGGTGATGCCGCCGTCCACCTTCTTGCACGCCTCTGCCCCATGCACCTGCTCGCCCGCCATGCGTCCAGGGTACTACGCCCCCACAAGGGGATGAAAAAAAGTAAGTACCTGTGTTATTCATAGTCGAGTACGAAACTTCAGCGGCGGCGTCGTGATGCCTCCGCCTCTATACCCATGGGAGAAACCCCTGATGGCCACCCTTCTGCACATCGACTCCTCCGTCCTCCCGGCGTCCGCCTCCGCATCCCGCGCCGTGGCGGAGACCTTCCGCAAGACCTGGGAGGAGCAGCACCCCGAGGGCACGGTGATCTACCGCGATCTCGCCGCGAACCCCGTTCCGCACCTCACCGCCGACGCCCACACGGCGGGCTTCGCGGACCCCGCCGCGCACACTCCCGGGCAGGCCGCCGCCTTCGCCGGGCGCCTGGAGCTGATCGAGGAGTTCGAGCGGGCGGACGCGCTGCTGATCGGCGCCCCGATGTACAACTTCACCATCCCCTCCACGCTCAAGGCGTGGCTGGACAACGTGATCCTGATGGGCCGCACCGCGGGCGAGAACCCCTCCGCCAAGGGCACCCCGGTCACCGTGATCGCCAGCCGCGGCGGCTCCTACGCGCCGGGCACCCCGCGCGAGGGCTACGAGTACGTCCAGAACTACCTGCGGGCGGTGCTGACCGACTTCCTCGGCCTCGACCTCGACTTCATCGTCCCGGAGCTGACCATGGCCGCACAGAACCCGGCGATGGCCGAGCTGATCCCGCTCTTCGAGAGCTCCCGCGAGCGCGCCCACCACGACGCCGCCGTCAGGGCCAAGTCCCTCGCCGAGCGGCTGGCGGCGTAACCCGGCGGCGCCCTCCAGGGAGTGCGGTACGGCCGCGGTCCGCGCGGCCGGCCGGCGCAGGACCCGGCATAACGTCCGTGGTCGCGCCGTTCGCCCAGGTCCGGCGCGGTTCCGGCGGCGAGGGCGGGAGACCTCGGGTCAACGGAAGATCACCTACCGGTCTCGGCGGGCCCGCTCCGTGCCCTCTTCGAGACCCATCCGCAACGCTCCGTACCGCACGTTCCGGTCCGCCGCGCCGTCACAGTCACCGAAGTCGATGTCAGCCGACCGAGGGGACACGGACGATGAAGTGGCACGGGACACGGCGGCCGGCCGGAGCGCTGCTCGCGCTCGCGGCGGCGGGCTGCCTGCTGGTGGGCGGCTGCGGCGCGGGGAGCGGCGACGGCTCCAGAGCGAGCGACGCCTCTTACGACCGCGGGGGCGACGGCCCGGCGCCGCTGCCCGCCCCCGACCGGGGCCCGCGAGGGCGGTACGACGGTGAACGGGACGAGGGCGAGCGGGACTCCCGCGATGTCGCCCCCGCTCCCGACCATCTGTCGACCTTCGCGCTGGACGTCGACACCGCCTCGTACGGCTATGCCCGCCGCGCCCTCGCCGAGGGCCGGCTGCCCGATCCGTCGGCCGTCCGTCCCGAGGAGTTCGTCAACAGCTTCCGGCAGGACTACGAGCGTCCCGGCGGCGACGGCTTCACGGTCACCGTGGACGGCGCCCGCACCGAGGAGGAGGACTGGTCGCTGGTCCGGGTCGGCCTGGCCACCCGGGCCGCCGATCCGGACGGTGAACGCCCGCCCGTCGCCCTGACGTTCGTCATCGACGTCTCGGGGTCGATGGCGGAACCGGGCCGCCTCGACCTCGCGCGGGAGGCCCTCGCGACCATGACGGACCGGCTGCGCGACGACGACTCGGTGGCCGTCGTCACCTTCAGCGACGAGGCCGAGACCGTCCTGCCGATGACCCGGCTCGGCGGCAACCGGGGTGAGGTGCACGACGCCGTCGACAGCCTGGAGCCGACCGACTCCACCAACCTCGGCGCGGGCGTGGAGACCGGGTACGAGACCGCCGTCGAGGGGCTGCGCGAGGGCGCGACCAACCGGGTCGTGCTCGTCTCCGACGCGCTCGCGAACACCGGTGACGCGGACGCCGACGCGATCCTCGAACGCATCGCGGAGTCCCGCCGCGAGCACGGCATCACCCTGTTCGGCGTCGGTGTCGGCAGCGACTACGGCGACGCGCTCATGGAGAGGCTCGCCGACGAGGGCGACGGCCACACGGTGTACGTGTCCGGTGAGGAGGACGCCCGCGAGGTGTTCTGCGAGCAGCTCCCCCGCAACATCGGGCTGACGGCCCGTGACGCCAAGGCGCAGGTCGCCTTCGACCCGGAGACGGTCGCCGAGTTCCGGCTCGTCGGCTACGACAACCGGCGGGTCGCCGACGAGGACTTCCGCGACGACCGCGTGGACGGCGGCGAGGTCGGACCCGGCCACACCGTGACCGCCCTGTACGCCGTACGCACCCGGCCCGGGGCCGACGGGCACCTCGCCACGGCCACCGTGCGCTGGCTCGACCCCGGCAGCCGCACCCCGCACGAGGAGACGGGCGACCTGGAGGCCGACGGTCTCGCCGACTCCGTATGGAGCGCGCGGCGCGGTCTGACGGTCACCGCGACTGCGGCCTACTTCGCCGACGCCCTGCGCTCGTACGACCACCGCTACAGCGCACTGCCGGGCGCCCCCGGCCTCGGCGAACTCTCCGAGCGGGCCGGTGACCTGGCGGACCGGACGGAGGACGAGGACGTCCGCGGGCTGGCGGAGGCGATCCGCACGGCGAACCGGCTGGACTGACCCCCGCCCATTGACTGATTCCTACGCGCGGGTAAGTTTACTGCCGAGTAAGTAAGCACGGCAGCACCAGCCGCGACCGGGAGCCGTCATGGGCGTACACAGGGATCTGAAACGGGCGACACGACGCACGGGTCCGGCGAACCGGACCGGGGCCGAGACTGTCAGGGACGGACACGGCGTCGTCCGTGAGGCTCGTACGGCGGCCCTGGCCCCGCGGCGGACCACCGGCAGCACGGCCGACATCCCGTTCGCCAACGCGGCCGAGGCCCCCGACGCGGTGGTGCTGCGGCGCGAGGAGCACGGCACCTGGCGCCCGGTGACGGCGGCGGCCTTCGCCCGGGAGGTCACCGCCGTGGCCAAGGGGCTGATCGCCGCCGGCCTTGAACCGGGCGACCGGGTCGCCGTGATGTCCCGTACGCGCTACGAGTGGACGGTCCTGGACTTCGCGGTCTGGTCCGCCGGCGGCCGGGTCGTGCCGGTCTACCCCACCTCCTCGGCGGAGCAGGTGGAGTGGATCGTCCGTGACTCCGGTGCCCGGTACGTCGTCACGGAGACCGCGCGGAACACGGCCGCCGTCGCCGCCGGGACCGCCGCCCACCCGGAGCCCCCGCGCGTGTGGGAGCTGGACACGGGCGCCCTCGCCGACCTCACCGCGCTCGGCCGGGACGTCCCCGACGAGGAGGTCACCGAGCGCCGTACGGCCCTGACCCCCGACACCGTCGCGACCGTCTGCTACACCTCCGGCACCACCGGGCGTCCCAAGGGCTGCGTCCTCACCCACGCCAACCTGTACGCCGAGGCCGCCAACACGGTCGAGCTGCTGCACCCGGTCTTCGAGGAGGTCACCGGCCAGGCCGCCTCGACCCTGCTCTTCCTCCCGCTCGCCCACATCCTCGGCCGCACCATCCAGATCGCCTGTCTGCTCGCCCGCATCGAGACCGGCCACTTCCCGAGCATCAGGCCCGCCGAACTCCGGCCCGCCCTCAAGTCGTTCCGCCCGACGTTCCTGGTCGGCGTGCCCTACCTCTTCGAGAAGATCCACGACACCGGCCGGGCCACCGCCGAGAAGATCGGCCGGGGCGCCTCCTTCGAACGCGCCCACCGCGTCGCCGTCCGCTTCGGCGCGGCCCGCCTCGACAGGTTCCTGGGCCGCGGCAAGGGGCCCGGCCCGGGGCTGTACGCCGCCTGGGCCCTGTACGACCTGCTGGTCTACCGCCGGGTCCGCAAGGAACTCGGCGGCCGGGTGCGGTACGCCATCAGCGGCGGCTCCCCGCTGGAGCGGGACCTCAACCTCTTCTTCTACGCGGCCGGCATCATGATCTACGAGGGCTACGGCCTGACCGAGACCACCGCCGCCGCCACCGTCGTCCCGCCGCTGGGCCCCCGCCCCGGCACGGTCGGCCTCCCGGTCCCCGGCACCGCGGTCCGCATCGCCGACGACGGCGAGGTGCGGATCAAGGGCGGCATCGTCTTCGGGTCGTACTGGAACGACCCGGCCGCCACCGACGAGGCGCTCGACGACGGCTGGTTCGCCACCGGCGATCTCGGTTCCCTCGACGAGGACGGCTATCTGACCATCACCGGCCGCAAGAAGGACATCCTCGTCACCTCCGGGGGCAAGAACGTCTCCCCGGCCGTCCTGGAGGACCGGCTGCGCAGCCGCCCGCCCGTCGGCCAGTGCCTCGTCGTCGGCGACAACCGCCCCTTCGTGGCCGCGCTGATCACCCTCGACCCCGAGACGGTCGCCCACTGGCTGGCGGTGCGCAGGCTGCCCGCCGGCACCCCGATGTCCGAGGTCGTCCGCGACCCGCGGATGCGCGCCGACGTGCAGAAGGCCGTCGACTACGCCAACGAGGCCGTCTCCCGCGCGGAGTCCATCCGCGCCTTCACCCTGATCGAGGGCGAGTTCACCGAGGAGAACGGGCTCCTGACGCCGTCCCTCAAGGTCAGACGGCAGGCCGCGCAGGAGGCCTACGCGGACGAGATCGCGGCCCTGTACTCCTGACCTCCGCGTCCCGCGGGACACGGAGGGGGCACCCGCGGACGTGGGGCCGCGCCGGCGGGAGGGCGGGGACGCCGGCCGGACCGGGGCCCACGGGGCAGTGGCGCCGCGGAGGCCGTGGGTGAGGCCGCCGCCCTCACCCCCGCGCGTCCGTCCCCCGCTCCAGGAAGTCGGACAGGCCCGTCAGCAGTCGGTCGACGTCCTCGCCGCTGGTGTAGGGGGCCAGACCGACGCGGAGGCCGCCGGCGTCGCCGAGGCCGAGGCGGCGGGACGCCTCCAGCGCGTAGAAGCTGCCGGAGGGCGCGTGGACGCCGCGCCCGGCGAGGAAGCGGTAGGCGTCCTCGGTGCGGTGGCCGCCGAGGGTGAGCAGCAGGGTCGGGGTGCGCCGGGCCGCCCGGGAGTGGACGGTGACCCGGGGCAGGGCCGCCAGCCCCTTCTCCAGCCGGTCGCGCAGGACGCCCTCGTGTTCCTCGATCCTCTCGAACGCCGAGGCGAGCCGTTCCCGGCGGCTGCCGCCCGGCCCGTCGCCCAGCCCGGCCAGGAAGTCGACCGCCGCACGGGTGCCCGCGAGGAACTCGTAGGGCAGCGTGCCCAGTTCGAAGCGCTCGGGCACCACGTCCGTGGAGGGCAGCAGTTTGTCCGGGCGCAGTGTCTCCAGAAGTGCGGGGCGGGCGGCCAGGACGCCGTGGTGAGGGCCGAGGAACTTGTACGGGGAGCAGACGAAGAAGTCCGCGCCGAGCGCCTCGACGTCGACCGGGGCGTGTGCGGCGTAGTGCACGCCGTCGACGTACAGCAGGGCGCCCGCCTCGTGCGTGATCCGCGCGATCTCGGCGATCGGGGGCATCGTGCCGATCAGGTTGGAGGCCGCGGTGACGGCCACCAGCCGGGTGCGGCCGGAGAGTCGGTCGCGGATGTCGTCGGCGGTCAGTTCTCCGGTGGCCGGGTCGAAGTCCGCCCACCGGACGGTGCAGCCGGCCCGTTCGGCCGCCTGCGTCCAGGGGCGGATGTTGGCGTCGTGGTCCAGCCGGGTGACGACCACATCGTCGCCCGGTGACCAGGTCGCGGCGAGGGTGCGGGAGAAGTCGTAGGTGAGCTGGGTGGCGCTGCGGCCGAAGACGACGCCCGCCGGGTCGGCGCCCAGCAGGTCGGCCATGGCGCGCCGGGCCTCGACGACGACGGTCTCGGCGTTGCGCTCGCCGGGCAGGCCGTCGCCGCGGATCGAGAGCGGCCGGGACAGCGCGGCGGCGATCGCCTCGATGACGGGCAGCGGCGTCTGGGTGCCGCCGGGGCCGTCGAAGTGCGCGGTGCCGGCGGCCAGCGCGGGCACCTGGGCGCGCAGTGCGGTGAGGTCGTACGTCACGGGGGCTCCTGTCGGTGCGGAAGGGGGCGTGCCGGTCAGGCGGACGAGCCGTCGGCCGGCGGTGCGGGCGGCGGGTCGGAGAGCTGTTCGCGCAGATAGTTCCAGACGACCGCGATCAGCGCGGCCACCGGTACGGCGAGCAGGCTGCCGACGATGCCGGAGAGGCTGCCGCCGAGCGTCACCGCCAGCAGGACGACCGCCGCGTGCAGTCCGAGACCACGGCTCTGGATCATGGGCTGGAACACGTTGCCCTCGAGCTGCTGCACCACGACGATGACGGCCAGCACGAGCAGCGCGTCCGTCAGGCCGTTGGACACCAGCGCGATCAGCACCGCGACGAAGCCGGCGAACAGGGCGCCCACGATGGGCACGAACGCGGACACGAAGGTCAGCACCGACAGCGGCAGCACCAGGGGGACGTCCAGGATCCACAGGCCCAGGCCGATCAGTACGGCGTCGATCAGGCCGACGAGCGCCTGGGACCGTACGAACGAGCCCAGGGTGAGCCAGCACCGCTCGGCGACGGCGGGCACGTCCGCGGCGAGCCGGCCGGGGAGCTGCCGGCCGAGCCAGGGCAGGAAGCGCGGGCCGTCCTTGAGGAAGAAGAACATCAGGAAGAGCGCGAGGACGGCCGTGACCACACCGCTGAAGAGGGTGCTCACGCCGGTGACGGCGGTGGTGGCGATGGCCCCGGCGCTGTCCTGGATGCGGGCGGTCGCGGTGTCGAAGGCATCCGCGATCTGGGCGTCGTCGATGTTCAGCGGCGGCCCCGCGGCCCATTCGCGCAGCTTCTGGACGCCCTCGACGACCCCGTCGGTCAGCTCGCCGGCCTCCGATGCCACGGGTACCGCGATCAGGGCCGCGGTGCCCGCGGCCACCGCCAGGAACAGCACGGTCACCAGGGAGGCGGCGAGCGCGGGGGCCAGGCCGAGCCGGCGCAGGAAACGGGTCGGGGGCCAGGTGAGCGTGGTGAGGAGGAGACCGACTATCAGCGGCCAGACCACCGACCACATCCGGCCCAGCACCCACAGCACCACCGCCGCCGCCACCAGGACCAGCAGCAGCTCACCGGAGACGCGCGCCGACGTGCGCAGCGCGGCGCGGGTTCTCCCCGCGTTCAACGTGGCAGACATGAGGGCACCTTATGGGGCCCGCCGGGCACGGTGATCCCCCGGGATCCGCCCGGGAGGACGTCCGGCGGGGTTCCACCGTGTCGGCCGGGGGACGGCCGGGGCCGGTGAGGCAGACTGAGGTCATGGCCGACCTCGATGCCCGCGGGACACCGTCGCGTCGGTTCCCTCCGGCGCCGCAGAGCGTGGCGGAGGCCCGGCGGTTCGTGCGGGCCGCCCTCGACGGTGCCGCACCGGACCTGGTGGACACGGCTCAGCTGCTGGTCAGTGAGCTGGTCACCAATGTCGTCCTGCATGCCCGTACCGAGGCCGAGGTGACGGTCCGTGTCGACGACGGCACGGTCCATGTGCGGGTCGGCGACCGCCGGCCGGACCGCGGGCTCGTGCGGCACGGATGCCCGCCCTACGCCGGTACGGGGCAGGGTCTGCCGCTGATCGCCGGACTGTCGTCCCGGCGGGGCGTCGAGACCGGTGCCGGGGGCAAGACGGTCTGGTTCGAGCTGCGGCCCGAGGGGCCGCCCCGGCGTCCGGACGGCTGGGAGCCCGCCGAGGCACCCTCCGTGCCGGGACCGACGGTGACGCTGCTCGACGTGCCGGCGGCACTCTACGCGGCGGCTCAGCAGCACCGGCACGCCCTGCTGCGCGAGGTGACCCTGGCCGTCGCCGCCGGCCACGATCTCGGTGTGCCCCCGAAGGACCTGGCCGTCGCGCTGGACACGAGCCAGCTGATCACCGCGTCCCTGACGGCCGTGTTGCGGCGGGAGCCCGCCGGGCAGGCGATCCGCTCACTGCCCCTGTCGGTGCCGCCGGACGCCGAGCCGTCGGTGCAGACCCTGCGCGCGGTGCTCGACCTGGTCGAGGAGAGCGCCCGTGAGGAGCTCCTGCTGACGCTCCCGGCGCTGCCGCGGCAGCGTCTCTTCCACCAGTGGCTGTTCGACCAGATCGTCGGCCAGCTGGCGGGGGCGCCCCCTACGGCGTGGACGGTGATGCCCGGGGATCCGGGCACCAGCCCCTCGGAGCTGGTGGCGTGGGACGCCGGGCAGGTGCAGGCGAGCAGGACTCCGACGATCGCCGCCGACGAGCGGAACCGGATCATCGCGGCGAACGGGCCGGCGGCGGACCTGCTCGGCTGGCACGTGGACGACCTCGTCGGGCGTCCGCTCACCACCCTCGTCCCGGAACACCTCCGCAGACGGCACGTCGCGGCGTTCACGTCCCTGCTGCTCAGCGGGCAGCCCCGGATCCTGGGCCGCTCGGTGCCGCTGCCCGCGCTGCACCGCGACGGCCGGCTGATCCCCGTACGGCTGTTCATCCAGCCGCAGGAGACGGCCGACGGCCGTACCGTCTTCGTCGCCCAGCTCGCCCCGCGGGCGGCCGTTCCCGGCCCCGCCACGGACCTGCCCGGCCGCGTCCGGTCCCCGGCACAGGAGGAACCGGAGCGGCTGCCCCCGCCGGCCGCCGGCGACCCCGGCCGGGACGCGGACCGGCCCACGCTGGAGCGGCTGTCGCTGCTGGCCGAGACATCGGCCGCGCTGAGCAACGCCCCGCACCTGGAAGAGGGGCTGGAGCGGGTGGGCCGGATCATCACCCGGCGGCTGGCCGACTGGTGCGCGGTGGACCTGTTCACGGAGAGCGGCCAGGTGGAGCGGGTCGCCCTCACCCACCGCTCGCCCCGCGGCCCCCGGCCCGAGGAGTACGAGGGCCGGCTCCCGCCGGTGTCCGACGCCGCCCGCGGTCCCCTGGCCCGTGCGCTGCGCGGGGCGGGCCCGCTGCTGCTCACCGGGCCGCCGCCGTCCAGCCAGGTCGCGAGCCCTCTGGACGCCCATTACCTGGGGCTGTTCCGGATCATGGGCGCGGACAGCGCGGTCGTCGCCCCGCTGCGGGCCCGCAGGCAGATCATCGGCGCCCTCACGGTGGCCCGCCGCGGACCCGGGACGCCGTTCACGGAAGAGGATCTGCCGCTGGTCCACGACCTGGTGCGCGGTCTCGCCCTGGGCGTGGACAACCTCCGTCTCCACCAGGAGACGCGCAACATCGCCGAACGTCTCCAGCGGTCGCTGCTGCCGAGGCTGCCGGAGGTCGGTCATCTGCGGCTGGCCGCCCGCTACGCCTCCTCCTCCGCCACCGCGCAGGTCGGCGGTGACTGGTACGACGGCTTCCTCCTGCCCGGCGGGGACACGGCGCTGGTCATCGGCGACGTCACCGGGCACGACCTGGACGCGGCCATCGCCATGAGCCAGCTGCGCAGCATGCTGCGGGGCATCGCCGTGGACCGTCAGGAGCCGCCCGAGACCGTTCTGCGCCGCCTGGACATGGCGAGCCACAGCCTCTATCCCGAGTCCACCGCCACCTGTATCTATGCCCTGGTCAAGGGCCGTGAGGACGGCCCCTGGGAACTGATGCACTCCTCCGCCGGGCATCCGCCGCCGCTGCTCGTCGAACCGGACGGCCGCACCCGCTATCTGGAGGGCGGCTCGGGGCTGCTGCTCGGGGTGGATCCCCGGGTGTCCCGTCCCCGGGCCCGGGACGCGATCCCGGCGCACGCGACGGTGCTGCTGTACACCGACGGACTGATCGAACGCCGGGGAGAACACCTGGACGACGCCATGGAGCGGCTCCGCCGGCATGCCGCGGCGCTGGCCCGGGAGCCGCTCGACGTGTTCTGCGACGAGTTGCTCATCGGGCTGGGCGCCGACAGCGACGACGACATCGCCGTCCTGGCCGTGCGGCCCGTACCGGCGCGCTGACCGGTGTCCCGCGGTGGCCCGGTGGCGGCGCTTCCGGTCCGGGCGCCGCCACCGGCCCGGTCAGTTGAAGGAGTCGAGGGTCAGGGACGCCTCGCTCGGGTTGCCGTCGTGGACGAGCGACTCGTGGTTGCCGACGTCGTCGAAGGCGAAGGCGTACGCCTTGCCGTCGGCCATCTGCGCGTGGACGGCGCGGGCGTAGTGGTTGGTGACGGAGTCCTGGTAGAAGCCGCCGGAGCCGGAGTCGGGCTGGTTGGGGTTGGTCAGGAGCGTGGAGCGGTTGAAGCCCGCGCAGAGGGTGCGCGAAATGGGGCCGCGTACCTGGTCGTTCGGGGCGTCGAGCCTGCGGTGGCAGCCGAAGACGGAGGAGGCGTCCGGCTTCTGGAAGCTGGTGACGACGGCGCCCGAGGCGTTGGTGAAGTTCATGACGTCACCCGAGACCCGGCCGTAGTACTTGACGCCGGGCTGGTCGGTGAAGGGCGTGACCGTGAGGGTGGAGCCGGAGTACTTCCGCCAGACCCGGTTGATGTAGTCGTCCATGACCGACGCCGGCAGGGCGCCCGTCTCCAGTCCGTACAGCGGGGACAGCGCGCGCAGTACGGTGCCGTCGGAGCGGGTCTGGACCAGGTTGCCCCAGCCTCCGGACTGCCCCCTGAGGGTGTTGAGGACCGCGTTGTAGCCGCCGGGCTTGAGCCTGCCGGTGCTCGTCGTGCTGCCGTCGGCGCGCCGCACACCCACCGAGTAGGGCGCGGAGAACATGTCGACCTGGGTGCTGTTGAGCCACAGGCCCGCGTCGTTGAGCGTGTACTCGGACCAGTTGAAGAGGATGTTCCGGTTGGGGTCCGACGGGTTCTGCACGGCGGGCTGCACCAGTCCGCCGGTGGTCAGCTTGAACACGAGTTTCTGACCGTAGGAGAAGTAGATGCGGCCGGAGAACTTGGGGACGCGGATGGTCGTGGACCGTCCCGCCGCCGGGCCCGTGATCGAGGCGTCGGGCGCGGGAGTGGGCGGGTTGCCGCCGGCCGGCCAGGGGTGGAAGGTGCCGCTCGCGTCGGCCCAGCCCTGTCTGCCGGTCGAGAGCTGGGTGCCGAGGTTGTAGATGTACACCTGGTCGCCGCGGCCCGAGTTGTTGGTGATCTTGAGGGGGATGGTGTCCGGGACCGCCGCGTGGGCGGGGGCGGCCGTCCCCGCGGTGAGCAGTGAGCCGGCGATCACCGCGGCGATGGCCGTCCCCGCGGTGAGGACGCGGCGTCCGAGCAATCGGAGCATGCTCTGCCTCCGTTCGACTTCGTCGGTGGGGGGAAGGGAATGAGAGCGCTCTCAAGCGTTCCGCTTTGATGTACACCTGTCAACCATGTGGCGCGCACGCGCCCCGTGCCGGGGCGCGTGCGGACTACAGCCTCTCGGCCGGGAGCGACGCGTAGCGTTCGGCGAGGCCGGTCACCACCGGGTGGTCGGCGGGGAACACGAGGTCGTCCACCTGGGTGACGGGGACCACCCCGACGGCGGCGTTGGTCGCGAACACGGCCTCGCACTCGGCGAGTTCGGGCAAGGTGACGCGGGCGCTCGTCCCGGCACCGGCGCGGCGCAGGAGCTCGCGGGCGGTGCCCGCCAGCGCCGGGCCGTCGGGCCAGACCACCCGGCCCTCACGGACGACGCCGACGTTCCAGGTACTGCCCTCCAGCACCGTCGAGTCGCCGTCCGTGAACAGGACGTCGTCGAAGCCGGCCCGCCGCGCCTCGCGCCGCAGCCGCAGCACGCCGAACAGTCCGACGCCCTTCACCTCCGGCAGGTCCCGGAGGTGGACGGCGGACCGCACCCGCAGCGGCTCCGCCCCGGCGGCGGGCGCGGGCCTGGCCGTCACCAGCACCCGCGGGTCCGCGTCCTGCGCGATGGTGCCGAGGTGGAGGGCCGGATCGAAGACGGTGATCCGTACGGTGCGCCGGCCCGTGGCCGGCACCGCCCGGCGCGCCCAGGCCCGCACCCGTGCGAGGTCGAGCGGCGCGTCGAAGAGGACACGGCAGTCCCGGGCCAGACGGTCGAGGTGCAGTTCCGGTCCGCGGACCCGGCCGTCCTCGACCGCCATGGTGGTGAAGTGGCCGTAGTTGGTCAGGGCCAGGGCCCGCAGCGCCTCCGGGTCGGCGGGCGAGCCGTTCAGTTCGGTCATGGAGTCCACCGTGCCACCCGCCGGGGAGAGAGAGGTCACCGGTCGCCGCCCCGGCGGAACGTGTCCCGGCCGACGGGTACCGGGGTCACTTGATGAAGTCCTCGACGACCTTCGGCGGCCAGGTGCCGACCTTGAGCACGCCCATGGAGTAGGCCCGGGACACCAGGGCGGCCCGGTTCGGCACCTTGAGCTTCCGGAGCAGACCGGAGACGTGGTACTCGACTCCCTGGCGGCTGAGGTAGAGGCGGGAGGCGAGCGGCACGGTGGAGACACCGGCGGCTATGCCTTCGAGGATGCGGGCGTCCACCTCGCTGAGAAGCTTCTTCCGGGGCACCACGACCCCGGAGTCCGGGCTCTCCTCGTCCGCCGCGGGCAGCATCACCAGGATCGCGGCGACGTCCGGGATGTGGCTGCCGCGCACCGCCATCGCGGTCATCGGGAGCGTGTGCGCGGTGTCCTGGCCCACGGTGATGACCTCGGTGGCGAACCGGTGCCCCTTGCCCTCCAGCACGCGTGAGAACTGCCGCATCAGGGGCTGACGGACGCTGGGGTGCACCAGGTCGCAGAAGGGCCGGCCGCAGAGCTCCTCCGCGGGACCGCCGAACCGGCGGTCGAACTCCTGATTGACCTGCTGGATGGTCAGGGCGGGGTCCAGACAGGCCACCGAGGTGGGGGAACCGTGGACGCCGGCGGCCGCGGCGTCCAGCCCTTCGGGCCCGTCGGCGGCGAGCGGACGATCCATGACGAGGTCGTGGGGGGAGAGCGTCAAGGGACTCAGACCCTTCTGCGTGGTGCGGCGAGGGAACCAAGAACACGGACGTCTTTCGGAGAGGGCTCGGAAGTGCCCGATCCCTCTGGAAAGCCGTGCCGGTGAGTGAATGATGCGGAGATTACGGAGACGGGTATCCGCGGGTCAATGTGGAGCGGGGCCGGCCCGCCAATACTGTGGTCGACCCTTCGGTAGGTACGGTCCCGCACCGAAGGAGTCCGGTGCCCGGGGTTCGGTGTGCCCGTGGCGTCCGCGAGCGGGCAGGTCACTCATGCCGCGAGAAAACCCCTGGTGGGAGCATGCAGAGGAGCGCGGTCGGCGCTCTGGGTCGATGGGAGCGGTCCCACAGGGGGCGGCCGGGCCCGCCGTGGGCGGGCGGGCGGTCCGCGGGCGGGGCTCCGCCACACCGTGAGCCCGGCACACGGAAACGCCCGGGCACGGTGAGGGAATTCCACACACCGTTTCCGGGCGTTCGGAAAGGGCTTGCTCTCTGAAGTCGGATACCTTTTATGTTCCGGAAATCAGGGCGATCAGTTCCCGTCGGCCGGCGATGCCGAGTTTCCGGTAGGAATGGGTGAGGTGCTTCTCCACCGCCCGGGAGCTGACTCCCATGGTCTCGGCGATCTCCTGGTTCGTCAGCCCCTCGCACGCGAAGGCGGCGACCCGGCGTTCGGTGCGGGTGAGAACGGCCTGCGGGGCGGGGACGGCGGAGAGCGGCGGCCCGCCGCCGACGGCGGCGCGCTCCACCAGCCACGGCGCACCGCACGCGGTGGCCAGCGTGGCGGCCTCCCGGGCCAGGGCCTCCGACTCCACTCCCCCGCCCAGGCGTTCGGCGAGCGCGAGCAGGGCGCGGGCCAGTTCCAGCTGATGGGCGGAGCCGCGCAGTACGGTGACCGCCTGACGCAGCAGGGCCGTTCCCCGGCCGCCCTCCTCCAGCCGGCCCCGCAGGCGCAGCGCCCGGCCCAGACCCACCGGTGCCCCCCACCGTTCGGCCCGGGCGTGCTCCTCCTCCGCGAGGGAACGCGCGGCACGGAGGTCTCCGAGGCGGCGATGGACCCCGATGGCCCAGGGCCGCCAGGGGAACAGCACCGGGTTCTGCCAGCCGGCGGCGTCCAGGCGGCGGCCGCAGGACCGCAGGGAGTCCAGCGCTCCGGTGAGGTCGCCGGCCGCCACCTCACCGGCGGCCTGCAGCAGACGCAGCATCGCGGTGACGGTCAGCTCCTCGCCGCGGATCCGTTCGGCGCGCCGGACCACGCGCCGTGCCAGGGCGGGGTCCCGGGTCTCCAGCGCCACCATCGCGTGCGCGAGGGTGGCGACCGTACCGAGACCGTGCCGGTCCGCCTCGGTCATGCGCAGGGCGGTCTCGGACTGTTCGCGGGCCTGGTCGAGCCGGCCCCGGGCGATGTGGATCAGGGCCCTTTCGATGTGCACCAGCGCGTCGGTCGGCGTGGTGTGCCGTTCCCGGGCCCGGTACTCGACGGCGAGCCAGGAGTCGAGCGCCTCCACGGAGTCGGCGGCGACCATGGTGATGACCACCAGGGGAAGGGTGGACTGGACGCGGGCGGAGGTCGCCGGCTCCCGGTCCAGGACGTGTTCCGCCCGGCGGACCACGTCCGCGGCCGGCAGGCCGGCGCCGAAGGTGGCGGCGAGGAGCAGCGCGATCGTCAGCTCCCGCTCGCCGCCGGTGTCCAGCGGCGGTGCGGAGCCGAGCCGCCGCAGGCGCTCGGTGGCGTCGGCGAGTTCGTAGGGGTTCTCGTAGGCGCAGTGGCGCAGCCGGGCCTCCAGGCGCAGGGCCAGGTCGCGATCGGTCCCGGTGAGCGCGGCGGCCGGCCCGAGTCCTTCCGCGGCTTGGCGCAGCAGGTCGACCACGCCGGACGGGGCGGGCCCGAGGGGGGTGGGCGCGATGCGCAGCACCGCCGCGGCACGGTCCCGCGCCTCGGGCAGCAGACCGATCGCCTGAGCGATGTGCCGTTCACAGGCCGATGGGTCGAAGACGCGCTCGGCGGTGCCGAGTTCGACGAGCAGGCGGGCCCGGTCGACGCCCTGCGCGGCGCTGTCGAGAAGGGCGCGCCGCAGGTAGCGGACCGCGGCGTCGGGGGCGCCGCGGCGCAGGGCGGTGTCCGCGGCGGACCGCAGGACGTCCACGGTCCACGGCTGGTGACGGGTGACGACGGCCATGAGCTGCGCGGCGACCTGCTCGGCGGGGCGGCCCGAGGCGTAGAGCAGCGCGGCCGCCTCGTCGTGGAGCTGCTCGCGCCGGACCATGGTCAGGGTCGACTCCACGGCGTCCCGTACGACCCGGTGGACGAAGCGCGGCTCGCCGGGCGCGGCGACGAGCCCGAGGGCCGCCAGGGTGCGCAGCGCCGCCGTGTAGCCCACGGGGTCGAGGCACGCCAGACGGGCAACGTTGTCAGGGTCGACGTGGTCGCCGAGTACCGCGATGGCGGCCGCGAGGTCGCGGACCGGCTGGGCCTGGGTGCGCAGGATCCCGGCGAGGCGCTTCCGCAGCTGCGAGGGGCGCAGCGAGCGTGCCCGGTCGGCGTGTTCGGCGAGCGGCCGCAGGCCGGCGTGTTCCATGCCGAGCAGGATGGACATCAGGAACAGCGGGTTGCCCGCGGCCGTCTCGTGACAGGCGTGGACGAAGGTGTCGTCGCCGGGCTCACCGAAGTGTGCGCGCACCAGCTCACGGGTGGCGGCGAGGCTGAGCGACGCGGGCCGCAGGGACTGGGTGGCGGCCTCCCTGACCTCCCGCACCAGGGTGTGATGGGTGCGGGGGTCCCCGTCGCGCAGGGTGCACACGACGACGGCCCGCAGGCCGTGCAGCCGTTTGGCCAGGTAGGTGAGCCAGCGCAGGGAGGGCACGTCGGACCACTGGAGGTCGTCGACGAGGACGAGGAGTCTGCCGTCGGCGCTGACGTTGGCCAGGAGGGACAGCAGACCGTGCAGGACCGCCTCGGTGGCCGCGGCGGCCTGGTCCGCTCCGGGCGAGGCGCTGTCGTCGGCGAAGACGTGCCGGGCGAAGGAGGCGTGGGCGTCCATCCAGCGGGCGCGGGTGTCCTCGGACGAGCCGGACAGCAGGCTCTCGAAGAGCTGCCGTACGACTCCGAAGGCGAAGTCCTGTTCCATGGGCGCCGCGTTGGCCCGCAGCACCCGGATGTCGTCGTGGCCGTCGGCCAGGGCGGGCAGGGACCTCAGCAGGGCCGACCGCCCGATGCCGAGCGGGCCGGTGACCAGGATCAGGGAGGACCTGCCCCGGCCGGCCGCGGTCAGCGCCGCGTCGACCAGGGACGTTTCGGTGGTGCGCTCCAGCAGCATGCGGTCAGTCCTCCTGCGTGCCTTGGACCAGGGCGCGCAGTTCGTCGCGCCCCCGGATGCGAAGCTTGCGGTAGACACCGCTGAGGCGCAGCTCCACGGTGCGGGTGGTCACCGACAGCGCGGCGGCTATCTCCCGGTTGACGAGCCCCTGGGCGGCGAGCGCGGCGGCGGCCCGCTCCCCCGGCGAGAGGCTCCGCCACGCGGACGGCGGTGCGTCGGCGAGGGCCCCCGTGGGCGGGGGCGCGGAGACACCGGGACGCCGTGCCACGACGCCGTACGGTCCGGCGCCTCCGTTACCGGCCCCGTCGGCCGCCGGTGCGGCGACGGCCGTCGCGCGGTCGGGCTCGCCGCTCTCGGCGGAGGCCAGGGCCACGACCGCGCGGGTGTAGGCGGTCCGGGAGGGGGCCCGGCCGAGACTGTCGACGGCCCACCGGAGCCGCTGGACGCGGTCCTCACCGCTCATCGTGGCGAGGCAGAGCTGGGCCGCGCCGATGGAGCCGGGCGTGCCCCAGCGTTCGGCGAGTTCGAGTTCCTCCCGCGCGAGCCTCAGGGCCTGTGCGGTGTCGCCGAGGGCGTGGGCCGCCTCGGCGGCCCCGGAACGCCAGGGAAGGAGCGCCGGGTTGGTCCAGCCGTACTGCAGGAGCCAGCGCCCGCAGGTCCGGAAGAGCGACCGGGCCTGGTGGGGGTCGTCGTCGGCCTGGGCCAGCAGGCCGCGGGCGAACAGCAGTCGGGCACCGCTCACGGACTCCTCGGCGGGGGGCGGCACGGGGCGCCCGGCGGCGGCCCGCGCCCGGTCCGGCCGGCCGTCGGCGAGGTCGGTGAGGATGCCGAGCGCCGTCCAGTAGGGGTAGGACAGCGGGTGCCTGCTGTCCGGGGGCAGTTCGCGGTCGGCGGCGGCCAGGTCGCGGGCAGCGAGGTCGGGACGGCCGTGCCTCAGGTGGAGTTCGGCGCGGAGGGCGAGCACCCGGGCGACGGACACGGAGCAGTGTGCTCGGTGGGCCTCGGCCAGCAGGGCGCACAGGTGCGTCTCGGCCTCCTCCCCGTCCTCGGTGAGCAGGAGCGTACGGCAGGCCAGCAGCCTGGGCACGGTGAGCGGGAGCCGGCCTGAGGGATCGGGGGCCAGGGCCGTGCGGGCCTGCCGTCGGGCCTCCTCGCAGTCAACACCCCGTACGGCGGTCTCCCACGCCCGCACGCCGTTCACGGCCGGGTTCCGCGAGGTACGGGGCAGCTCCGGTGCGGGCGGGAAGGCGACCTCGCCGGGCGTCCGGCGCAACGGCTGCGTCACCCGGAACAGGGCGGTGAGTTCCTCGTGCCGGGCGGTGGCCTCTTCCGCCGCCTCCGGGCCGGGCGGTGTCCCCCGCGCCTCGTCCGGCCGGCGGCCGGCGAGGAACTCGGCGAGGGCGCGCCGGGCGGTGTCCGTGTCTCCGCCGAGGAGACACAGGTCGCCGGCCCGCGCCCGGAAGTCCGCGGCCGCCTCTCCCGGTTCGCGGATGATGCCGCCCATGCGGCGCCCGGCGGCGACGGGCGCGATCACCAGTTCCACGCGGGCCAGTCGGAGCAGGACACGGATGCGGGTCTCCTCGGACAGTGGTTCGGCCAGGGCGCGGGAGAGGTAGGCGGCGGCACGGTCGCGGCGGCCACCGCGGAGCGCCGCGGCCGCCGCCCGGCACAGCGTGTCCACCACCCACGGGGCGCCGACCGGGCGGGCCGGCAGCAGCAGGTCGCCGATGCCCTGGTCGTCCGCGGCCGCCCGGTGGGCCAGTTCGGCGGCGCGTGCGTGCAGGTCGGCGCGCTCGGCGATGGACATCCCCTCGATGACGCGGGCGCGCACGACCGGACCGCGCACCCGGAACCGGCCGTCGCGCACGGTGACCAGGCCGCTGTCCAGCAGGGCGGCGCGGAGCCGGGTCTCGGACAGGGCACCCCGCTCGCCCAGGGTCAGGACCAGTGGGAAGTCGAGGAGGTCGTCACAGACCGCGAGGGCGCGCAGGACGTCGAGGGCGACGGGGTCCCGCACCCCGTCGAGCGCCGCGGCGGCGTGCTCGCCGGTCACCTCGGCCGCGAGGGCACGGACGTGCCCCACGTGGCCGGCGTCCGGCGGGTGCCCCGCTCGGGAGAAGCGGCGCAGGGTGTCCCGTACGACGGCGGGGTTGCCCCCGGTCGCGTCGGCGACGGCGGCGACGAAGGAACGGTCGCCGAGGGCGCCGCAGAAGGCCCGTACGGCGTCGGCCGTCCCGGTGCGGGTGAGGCCGGGCAGCGCCAGTTCGACGGTGGTGGCCGAGCCGGTGAGCGGGTTGCCCGCGCACCAGTCGAGACCGATGTCCGCCGTGCGGATGCTGCCGGTGAGCACGGCCAGCGGCGCGCGGGGCAGCCGGCGTATCAGGGCCTCCAGCCAGCGCAGCGAATCGGGGTCGAGCTGGTGGATGTCCTCCACCACCAGGAGGGTGGGCCGCTCACGGGCCACGGTGAGCAGACGGGTGAGCCCGGGGAACCGGCCGGGTCCCCCCTGGTCGAGGAGGAGATGCGGCAGTTGGTCGGCGAACCTCTGGTGCCCCGACAGCAGTTGGCCGACCACGCCGTAGCGCAGGTCCCGTTCCGCGGGTGTCGCGCGCGCCGTGAGGACGCACAGTCCCCGCTCGGCGGCGTGCCGGGCCGCCCAGCGCAGCAACTCGCCTTGTCCCGCCCCGGGTTCGCCCGTCACCGTGACCAGGGCCGGGCGGCCCGACCGCAGCTCCCCGATCACGGCGGACAGCACGGCCTGTTCACGGTCGCGTTCCAGGAGGAGGAGATCGGCGAGTGCCGGCTGGTCGCCGTGGGGACGCCCGTGTCCTTCCTCGTCCGCCCGGCCCGGGACGTTCGTCGGATCGCCTTGTGCCGGCGTGGCCTCACCGGGTCGCATCGGGTCCGGTGTGCCCCTCGCGGAGGCCGGGAGGGAGCGGGGTGTCCTCGTGCAGGGCGCCCGCGAGTTCGGCACGGCGGGTGATCCCGAGTTTGCGGTAGACGCTCGTGAGGTGGAGCTCCACCGTGCGCACCGTCACGAACAAGGACTCCGCGGCCTCCCGGTTGGTCACTCCCGAGGCGACCAGCGCGGCCACCGTGCGTTCCGTGCCGGTCAGCATGTCCAGCGGTGACACCGTGACCTCCCGCATCCTGCCGCCGGCCCCGACCAGTTCCTCGCGGGCCCGCCGGGCGAGCGCCACGCAGCCGCAGCGGCGGGCGAGCGCGACCGCGTCCCGCAGGTGTTCGCGTGCCTCACCCGGTGCGCCGTCCGCCAGCAGGGCCCGCCCCAGCAGCAGCAGCGCGCGGGCGTGGTCGGCGCGGGCCGGCGAGTCCGCCAGCCGGCGTACCGCCTCCCGGAGCCCGACGATTCCTTCCGGGCCGGGTGTGGCGACACCGCGGGCCAGGGCGGCGTAGCCCAGGGCACGCGGGGTTCCCCAGCGTTCGGCGGGTCCGGCACCGTGGTCGGCCGCCGCCCTGGCCTCCTCGAAGCGGCCCGACTCGGCCAGCAGACAGGCGGCGTCCAACCACCAGGGGGCCAGGACCGGATTGGCGAGTCCCGTCCGGGCCAGGGAGTCCCCGCAGGCACGCAGCAGTTCGAGAGCGCTCTCCGAGTCACCGTGCGCGTACCGTGCGCGCGCCCGCGCCATGAGGTACCAGTGGTACTCCCACGCGAAGTCCTCGATCCGCGGGCGTTTGATGGTGCCGAGCATCTCCTCGGCCCAGCCGGGCTCACCGCGTTCGACGAGGGCGAGCGCGCAGGCGATCTGCGGCTGGACGGCGCCCTCGCCCCAGTTCCTCTCCTCCTCCAGCAGGTCGAGGGCGGTCTGGGCGTCCGCCAGGGCCTGGAGGACGCCGCCCCGGTCCAGGTGGACGAAGGCGCGGGTGGAGAGCGCGAGGACGTACGTCCACACCGCCGCGGTCCGCCGGCTGTCGCGCAGCACCGTCTCCAGCGCGTCGAGTGCCTCGCCGGTCTCGTCGGCGAGGGAGAGCGCGAGGGAGGCGGGCAGCAGCGACCACGCGCCGGGGGCCGCGCCCGGGGAGCGCAGGGCACGCCGGGCCTGGCGGACCGACTCGGCGGCGGAACGGCCGTCCATCGCGGTGAGCACGGTGAGCATGGCGAGCTGCTGGCGCTGGGCGGGCGTGTCCCCCGGCGGCGGGGTCAGCAGGGCGGCCCGTTCGCGCACCGCGGGCAGGGTGCTCTTCTCGTCGGCACCGACGATCAGCAGGGTGGCTTCGGCCGTGGTGAGGAGTTCGCGGTCGGCGGGTTCGGGGTCGGTGCCGAGTGCGGTGTGGAGGGCGTCCAGGGCCTCGGTCAGTACGCGGGCGCCTTCGGGTGACCGCTGGACGCGCAGGCAGATCAGGGCGAGCCGGACCGCGACCGTCGCGCGGGTGCGGACGTCGCCGGCGAGGGCCAGTGCCTCGTGCAGCAGTGCCAGGGAGCGGGCCGGGTCCGTCTCGGAGAGGACTTCGGCGAGCCGCATCCGGATCTCCGGAGTGTCGGGCCCGGCCTCCAGGACGCGCTCCAGGTAGCGCGCGGCGGCCTCCGGGGCTCCCCGCTGCTCCGCCTGCGTGGCGGCGTCCAGGAAGACGGCGGTCATCCACGGCTGGTCGGCCCTCGGGAGGAGCAGCAGCTGGCCGGCGATCTGCTCGGGGGAGCGTCCGACGTCGCTGAGCAGTTGCGCGGCCCGGGTGCGCAGATCGGCCAGGGCCGTGGGACCGAGCGTGGAGAGGATCGCCGCACGCACCATGTCGTGCACCAGTTCGCTCCGGTCGGACTGGACGAGGGCGAAGCGGCGCAGGAGGTCCACGGCCTCCTCGGCCTGCACGGCGGACACCCCGGCGAGGGCGGCGAGGTGTTCGGTCCGTTCGGGACCGAGCACGGCCAGGGCCCGGGCCACCTCGCGCACTCCGGCCGGCTGACCGTGCAGTGCCTCGTGCACGGAGCCGGCGACGACCCGTCCGCCCAGCTCGGTGATCCGCCGGACGCCCGTGTCGTCGGGACTCACCCCGCCGGTGCGCAACTTGTGCAGGATCCGCTGGAGTTCCAGCGGGCTGCCGCCGGTCACGGCGGTGAGGGTGTCCACGAAGGACGGCCGCGGCGGGACCTCGGGGAAGGTCCGGCGGACGAGCGTCTCGACGTCGCGGGCCGACAGTGCCGGCACGTGCAGCGTCAGGGGCCGGTGGTGGGCCACCAGGTCGGTCAGGGCCGGGCCGGCCGTACGCTCGGACGCGGTGCGCTGGGCGAGCGCGACGAGCAGTGGCATTCCGTCGGCGCGGCGCAGGAGGAAGTCGAGCCAGCGCAGGGACCGTTCGTCGCACCAGTGGACGTCGTCGAGGGCCAGCACCAGGGGGCGGTCCGCCATGAGGTTGGCGGCGAGCCAGTACAGGCCGTTCAGCGCGGGATAGGTGGCGCCGGGTGCGGTGTCCCCGTCGACGCGGCCGGGGGTGAGGGCGGGCAGGGCGTGACGGGCGCTTCCTTCGAGCAGCGCCGTGGCACGGCCGCGGCGGGCGGTGAGGCCGAGCGGCCCGAACAGGGCGCGTACACCGCTGTATCCGTTGCCGGAGTCGATCGCCCTGCAGGACCCGTACAGCACGGTCATGCCGTCGCAGGCCCCGCCGGCGCCGAGGGCGGCCCTCAGCAGTGAGGTCTTGCCGACCCCCGCCGGCCCGTCGAGGACGATCAGCCGGGGCTGACCGGCACGGGCGGCGGCGGCTTCGGCGGCGAGCGTCCGCAGGAGGGCCTCACGGCCGACCAGGGGAAGGGACGGGCCGGTCCCCCGTTCCCGGTTCGTCACGTGGTCTCCCTTGCGTGGTGCTGAGGCCGGGGCAACGCTCCGCTGGACAGCCCCCCGTCGGCACATACGGAACGCTCGGTGCGCCCACCGTACAGGCAACTCCGGTCGCCCCGGCGCGGGTCGGCCCCGTGCCCCGCGCCCGGTGTTCCGTCCGGCTCGCGGGGCAAGTCTAAGGATTTCCTGGTTACGGCCGTGAGATCAAGATGGGGTGCGGTCGGCGCCGCCCGACTCGGGCCCCGGCCGACGGGCCGCACACGGACAACTCCGTCCTGCCTGTCCGCCTGCCGGCCGTGCCCGCGCGGCCGGCCGGCGACTTCGGCAGTCACCTCGTGAAAGGGCCCTCATGGACTCCGCCGCACGGCCGATCCTCTTCGTCGGTCTCCCCGAGAGCGGACTGCTCAACCCGTTGCTGGTGCTGGCCGGGGAACTGGCCCGGCGTGGTGTGCCCGACCTGTGGTTCGCCACCGACGAGCACCGCCGGGACGACGTGGCGGCACTGGCCGCCGAGTCCGCGGTGTCGTTCGCCTCGCTGGGCGAGGTGGTGTCCGAGCTGTCGGCGGTGACCTGGGACGACGCCGTGTACCGGGAGGTCACGCAGTCCTCGCGGTTCAAGGCGCACCGCGCCGTGGTCCGGCAGTCGTACCGGCCGGCGCTCCAGGCGCGCAAGTACCGCGCCCTGGAGAAGGTGGTCGAGGAGGTGCGGCCGGCGCTGATGGTGATCGACTGCGTGAGCGGCTTCGGTGTCGACCTGGCGCTCACCCACCGCATTCCGTACGTGCTGTCGGTGCCGTTCGTCCCGAGCAACGTGCTGACCTCGCACAACCCGTTCGGCGCGTCCTACACCCCGAAGAACTTCCCGGTCCCCAACTCCGGTCTGCCGCTGGAGATGACTCCCCGGCAGAAGCTGGCGAACACCCTGTTCAAGTGGCGGACGCTCCTCATGTTCCTGCACCCGTCGATGGGCAAGGTGCTCAAGGAGGACGCCGCGATCCGCAAGGAGCTCGGCATCGCCCCGCCCAACTCCATGACCCGGGTGGACGCGGCCGAGATGGTGCTGTGCTCCTCCATTCCGGAGCTGGACTACCCCTTCGACGTCCCGGAGAAGCTCCGTCTGGTGGGCGCCCTGCTGCCGCCGCTGCCGGAGTGCCCGGACGACGAGGACCTCGGCGGCTGGCTGGACCGGCAGTCGTCGGTGGTCTACATGGGCTTCGGCACCATCACCCGGCTGACCCGCGAGGAGGTCGCGGCGCTGGTGGAGGTGGCCCGCCGGATGTCGGACCGCCACCAGTTCCTGTGGAAGCTGCCGAAGGAGCAGCAGCACCTGCTGCCGCCGGCCGCCTCACTGCCCGGCAATCTGCGGGTGGAGAGCTGGGTGCCGTCCCAACTGGACGTGCTGGCCCACCCGAAGGTGTCGGTGTTCTTCTCGCACGGCGGCGGCAACGCCTACCACGAGGGCGTCTACTTCGGTAAGCCGCAGGTGGTGCGGCCGCTGTGGGTGGACTGCTTCGACCAGGCGGTGCGCGGCCGCGACTTCGGCATCAGCCTCACCCTGGACCGGCCGGGGACCGTCGACCCGGACGACGTCGTCGACAAGCTGACCCGGGTCGTCGAGGACCCGTCCTTCCGTGAGCGGGCGGAGCGGCTGGGCGCTCTCCAGCGGGCGGCCGGCGGGCGCAAGGCCGCGGCCGACCTGATCCTGGGCCTGCTGCCGACACCATGACGCCAGGCCGCCCGCCGGCCGGTGCCGGACCGTCCGCCCCCTTCTTCCAGCCATCGCACGCACCACCGCAGCGAGGACGCATGTCTTTCACCCATCCCGTCTCCCGGCCCACTCTGGGCGGGCGCGAACTGGAGTACGTCACCGACGCCGTCACCGGCGGCTGGATCTCCTCGCAGGGCCCCTACGTACGGCGCTTCGAGGAGGCGTTCGCCGAGTGGAACGGCGTGGCGCACGGCGTCGCCTGTTCCTCCGGCACGGCCGCGCTGACCCTGGCGCTGCGCGCGCTGGGCATCGGTCCCGGCGACGAGGTGATCGTGCCGGAGTTCACCATGGTGGCCTCCGCCTGGGCGGTGACGTACACCGGGGCGACGCCCGTCTTCGTGGACTGCGGCGACGACCTGAACATCGACGTCTCCCTGATCGAGGAGAAGATCACCCCGCGCACCAAGGCGCTGATGCCGGTGCACGTCTACGGGCGCCGCTGCGACATGGACGCGGTGATGGACATCGCGCACCAGTACAACCTGCGGGTGGTCGAGGACTCGGCGGAGGCACACGGGGTGCGGCCGGTCGGGGACATCGCGTGCTTCTCGCTCTTCGCCAACAAGATCATCACGGCGGGCGAAGGCGGGATCTGCCTCACCGACGACCCGCGGCTGGCCGGACAGCTCGCGCACCTGCGGGCCATGGCGTTCACCCGCGACCACAGCTTCCTGCACAAGAAGCTGGCCTACAACTTCCGCATGACGGCCATGCAGGCCGCCGTGGCGCTGGCCCAGGTGGAGCGGCTGGACGAGATCCTGGCCGCCCGCCGGGAGATCGAGGCCCGCTACGACGCGGGACTCAAGGACGTTCCGGGGATCACGTCGATGCCGCCGCGGGACGTGCTGTGGATGTACGACCTGCGTGCCGAGCGCCGCGAGGAGCTCCGGGCCCACCTGGCCGGACGGGGCATCGAGACCCGGCTGTTCTTCAAGCCCATGAGCAGGCAGCCCGGTTACCTCGACCCGGTGTGGCCGTCCCTGAACGCGCACCGCTTCAGCGAGGACGGCCTGTACCTGCCCACCCACACCGGACTGACCGCCGCCGACCAGGAGTACGTGATCGGTGCCGTCCGGGAGTTCTACTCCGCGGACTGACCGCCCGTACGCGTCCGCGGACCGGCCGCCCGTACGCGCCGCGGCACCGCGCGGCACCCCTGGACACACCTGGACACCTCAGGAAGAGGAAGAAGGAACGGACATGACGACCAGCACCGGCCCCACGGTGGTCGGCTTCCCCCGGCGCACACCGGAGGAACCGCTGCCCCTGTCCCAGTACGCGAGCCACCGCGAGCAGAACGGTCTGGTCCTGTCCCACCTGCCGAACGGGGTGCCGGTCTGGCTGGTGACGCGGCACGAGGACGTGCGCGCGGTGCTGACCCACCCGAAGATCAGCGCCAACCCGGAGAACGAGGGCTTCCCCAACGTCGGCGAGACGATGGGGGTGCCCAAGCAGGACCAGATCCCGGGCTGGTTCGTCGGGCTGGACTCCCCCGAGCACGACCGGTTCCGCAAGGTCCTCATCCCGGAGTTCACCGTGCGGCGCGTCCGCGAGCTGCGCCCGGCGATCGAGCGCACCGTGGACGAGCGCATCGACGCGATGCTCGCCGCGGGCGACCACGCCGACCTGATCGCCGACTTCGCGCTGCCGGTGCCGTCCCTGGTGATCTCCTCGCTGCTCGGGGTGCCGCCGGCGGACCGTGACTTCTTCGAGTCCCGCACCCGCACCCTGGTCGCCATCCGCACCTCCACCGACGAGGAGCGGGCCACCGCCACCCGGGAACTGCTGCGCTACATCAACCGGTTGATCGCCATCAAGGAGAAGTGGCCCGGCGACGACCTGATCAGCCGGCTGCTGGCCACCGGGCAGCTCACCAGCGTGGAGCTGTCGGGCGTGCTGCTGCTCCTGCTGATCGCGGGGCACGAGACCACCGCCAACAACATCGGCCTCGGTGTGGTCACCCTGCTCACGAACCCGCGGTGGATCGGCAACGAGCGGCTGGTGGAGGAGCTGCTGCGGCTGCACTCGGTGGCCGACATGGTGGCGCTGCGGGTCGCCGTCGACGACGTGGAGATCGCCGGGCAGCTCATCCGCAAGGGCGAGGGCATCGTCCCGCTGCTGGCGGCCGCCAACCACGACACCGAGGTGTTCGGCTGCCCGCACGCCTTCGACCCGGACCGCTCCGAGCGCCGGCACGTGGCGTTCGGCTACGGCGTCCACCAGTGCCTCGGCCAGAACCTGGTCCGGGTCGAGATGGAGATCGCCTACCGCAAGCTGTTCGAACGCATCCCGACGCTCGAGCTGGCCGTTCCGCAGGAGGAGCTGGCCTTCAAGTACGACGGGATCCTGTTCGGACTCCACGAGCTGCCGGTGCGCTGGTAAGGCCACCGGCTCCGGGTGCCGCCGGACGGTCCCGGCGGCACCCGGTCCCACCGTCGCCCGAGTACCCACCCCCACGAGGAGCAACGAGCATGCGCGTCACCGTCGACAGCGAGCGGTGCGTCGGAGCGGGCCAGTGCGCGCTGAACGCGCCGGAGGTCTTCGACCAGGACGAGGACGGGATCGTCACCCTGCTGGTGAAGGAGCCCGGGGAGGTGGACACGGACGGGGTCCGTGCCGCGGGCGACCTGTGTCCGTCCGGCTCGATCACCGTCCATGAGGACTGACCGCCCCCGGACGGGCACGCGCGGCCCGGCGGGACACGCGGTGTCCTCGGTCCGAGCCGTGCGGACGGCACGGCGTGCGTCCGCCGCACGTGTGTCTGTCGCACGTGTGACAGACACACATGTGGCAGGCACACATGTAGCAGGCACACATGTAGCAGGCACACATGTGGCAGACGCACGTGTGGTGGTGGAGGTCGGAAGGACTTCCGTGCCGGGACGGGCCCTTGGGGCCGGTCCCGGCACGGGGCTCCCGTGCGGGAGGTCCGGGGCCAGAGGCCCGGGCCTCCCGCCGGGGCGCAGCGGGCCGCGGCGGTCCGCGAACGGGAGGTGCGCCCGTGCGGACCGCCGCGGACCCGCCCGGCCGGCGGAACACCGCCGGCCACGGCATCACCGAAGGGACTCACACCGTGACCACCGCTGACGACACCGGGGCCCTGTGGCTGCGGCGCTACCACCCGGCCGACGCCGACGCGGTACGGCTGGTCTGCTTCCCGCACGCGGGCGGTTCGGCCAGCTTCTACCACCCGGTCTCGGCTCGGTTCGCCCCGGCCGCCGAGGTCCTGTCGCTGCAGTACCCCGGCCGTCAGGACCGGCGCAAGGAGCCCTGCGTGGAGGACCTCGGCCGGCTGGCCGACCTGATCGCCGAGCGGTTGCTGGCGCTGGACGACCGGCCGTGCGTGTTCTTCGGGCACAGCATGGGCGCGGCGCTGGCGTTCGAGACGGCGTGGCGGCTGGAGCAGAAGGACGCCGGGCCGCGCACCGTCATCGCCTCCGGCCGGCGCGGTCCGTCGACCACGCGCGCCGAGGAGGTGCACCTGCGGGACGACGACGGGATCGTCGCCGAGATGAAGCGGCTGAACGGCACCGCGGCGGGTGTCCTCGGCGACGAGGAGATCCTGCGCATGGCCCTGCCGGCGCTGCGCGGCGACTACCGCGCCATCGAGACGTACTCCTGCCCGCCGGAGCGCACGGTGCGCTGCGGGATCACCGTGCTCACCGGCGACGGCGACCCGCTCACCACGGTCGAGGAGGCCGAGCGGTGGCGGGACCACACCGAAGGTCCGTTCCGGCTGCGGGTGTTCACCGGCGGCCACTTCTTCCTCACCCAGCACCTGACCGCGGTCAACGGCGAGATCGCCGACGCCCTCGGCCTGGCGCGGTCCGCCCCGGCGTCCTGACGTCCGCCCGGGTGCCGCCGGACGGCGCCACCCGGGCCGGCGCAGGAGTCGTGGTCGACCCACCACCGGAGAGCCCGCACACGGCCGGACCGTCACCCGCGTCCGTCACGTTCCCCGTCACTTTCCGCTCACGCGCCTCCTGGACAAGGAAACGCTCATGCGCACACTGCTCGTCGACAACTACGACTCGTTCACCTACAACCTGTTCCACTACCTGTCCCGGGTCAACGGGCGGGAGCCCGAGGTGATCCGCAACGACGACCCGGCGTGGCGGCCAGGGCTCCTCGGCTCCTTCGACAACGTGGTGCTCTCCCCCGGCCCCGGCACACCGCACCGGCCGGCCGACTTCGGACTGTGCGCGGGCATCGCCGAGGAGGGCCGGCTGCCCGTGCTCGGGGTGTGCCTGGGCCACCAGGGCATGGCGCTGGCCCACGGCGCCTCGGTGGGGCGCGCGCCCGAGCCGCGTCACGGCAGGACCTGCGCCGTGCGGCACGACGGCACCGGGCTGTTCGAGGGGCTGCCGCAGCCGCTGGAGGTGGTCCGCTACCACTCCCTCGCGGTGACGGAGCTGCCGCCGGAGCTCGAGGCCACGGCGTGGTCGCCGGACGGGGTGCTGATGGCGTTGCGCCACCGGAGTCTGCCGCTGTGGGGCGTTCAGTTCCATCCTGAGTCCATCGGCACCCAGGAGGGCCACCGGCTGCTGGAGAACTTCCGACGGCTGACCGAGCGGCACGGCCGCTCTCGCCCCGGCGCGAGCGGGCCGGCCGGCCCGCGGAGCGTTCCGGAACAACGGCGCTCCCCCGACCCCACGGGCGCGGCCGGAGGCACGACGACGGGCGCGGGCGGCGGGCGGGCGGCGGTGACGGCCGGTACCGGGGCCGGTGACCGGGCCCCGGAGGGCGGTTCGGCCGGTGACCGGGCCGCGGAGGGCGGTTCGCCCCGGCGGCTGCGGGTCCTCGCCGAGCGGCTGCGCACCCGCTGGGACGCGGAGGTCGCCTTCGACTGGCTGTTCCGCACCGGCGACCATCCGTTCTGGCTGGACAGCAGCCGGCCGGGCGGACGCCTCGGACAGCTGTCCGTGATGGGGGACGCCTCCGGTCCGCTGGCCCGGGTCGCCACGGCGGACGTGGAGGCCGGCACCGTGACCGTCACCGGGGGCGGCACCACCCGCGTCGAACGGTCGGCCTTCCTGTCCTGGCTGGAGCGGGACCTCGCCGCGCTGAGCACCGACGTGCCCGAGCTGCCCTTCGACTTCGCCCTCGGCTGGGTCGGCTGCCTCGGCTACGAACTGAAGGCGGAGTGCGACGGGGAGGCGGCGCACCGTTCCCCCGACCCCGACGCCGTCCTCGTCTTCGCCGACCGCGCCCTGGTGCTCGACCACCGTACCGACACGACCTATCTGCTGGCCCTGGCCGAGGACGGCGACGAGGAGGCCGCGCGGTCCTGGCTCGCCTCGTCCGCCGCCGCCCTGGAGACGGTCGCGGGCTGGGAACCGGAGCCCTGCGAGCCCCCCGCGGCCGGCGGCACCGGGCCGGTGGTGCTGCGCCACGACCGTGACGCCTACCTCAAGCTGATCGACGCCTGCCAGCAGGAGATCGCGGCCGGTGAGACGTACGAGGTGTGCCTGACCAACATGGCCGAGGCGGACACCGACCTGGACCCGTGGCAGGCGTACCGCTGTCTGCGCCGGGTGAGCCGGGCGCCGTTCGCCGCGTTCCTGCACTTCGGGCCGATGGCGGTGCTCAGCACGTCGCCCGAGCGGTTCCTGCGCATCGACCGGCACGGCGTGATGGAGTCCAAACCCATCAAGGGCACCCGGCCGCGCGGCGCCACCCCGCGGGAGGACGCGTGGTTCGCGGAGGACCTGGCGGCCTGCGAGAAGGACCGCGCCGAGAACCTGATGATCGTCGACCTGGTCCGGCACGACCTCGGCCGGTGCGCGGAGGTCGGCTCGGTCGTCGCGGACCCGGTGTTCCAGGTGGAGACGTACGAGACGGTGCACCAGCTGGTGAGCACGGTACGGGCACAACTGCGCCCGCACCTGAGCCCGGTCGCCGCCGTGCGCGCCGCGTTCCCCGGCGGTTCGATGACGGGGGCGCCGAAGATCCGCACCATGCAGATCATCGACCGGCTGGAGGGCGGTCCGCGCGGCGTGTACTCGGGGGCCATCGGTTACTTCTCGCTCACCGGGGCGGTGGACCTGAGCATCGTCATCCGCACGGTGGTGCTCAGCGGGAACCGGCTGCGCTACGGCGTCGGCGGCGCCGTCATCGCGCTGTCGGACCCCGCGGCGGAGTTCGAGGAGACGGCGGTGAAGGCGGCGCCGCTGCTGCGGCTGCTCGGCACCGCGTTCCCCGGACGCGTGGACCTCGCGGACGACGACGCGGACGGCGCGGGCGGCGCGGCGGCCGGGGCCGGTACGGCGGCCCCCGCCGCCCCGGGGACGTCGCGGGACGGACGGATGGCCCCCCGGACCGGCTGACCCCTGACGGAGCGTCCCGGCGGAGCCCCGTGGCTCCGCCGGGACGTTGCTGTGCCCGCGGGTCGGCGGGTCGGCGGGCTGATGAGCTGTCCCCCTCTCCCGGCTCCCGTATGCGCGCGGCAGGCCATGTCTAGGGAAAATCCGGGGTGCCGGGCAGCAGCCTGGACGGGTTCCCCTTCGCCGGAAACGCTCGACACCCCCGGGAGTGATGGTGCCCGTCCACGCTGACGACTACGTGATCCAGCCGCCCGGTGCCGCCGACGGCGGGCTGGACGGCCTCACCCTGCCCGACGTGTTCGCCGCGGCCGTGCGCGACGGGGGTGACGCGGTGGCGCTGGTGGACGGCGAACGCACCCGGACCTGGCCGCAGTGGCGGGCCGAGGTGGACGCGCTGGCCCACGGCCTCCAGGAGGCCGGTGTCGGCCCCGGCGACGTGGTCGCCCTGCACCTGCCCAACTGCTGGGAGTACGTCACGCTGCACCTGGCGGCCGCGTCGGTGGGCGCCGTCACCCTGCCCGTCCACCGGGGCAACACCCCCGCCGACGTACGGGCCCTGCTGGAGCGGGTCGGCCCGACGGTGCTCGCGCTGCCGCCGGGCGTCCAGGACGCCGACGGCCCGCTCGGCACGGCGGTGCTGCGGGAGGCGTTGCCGTCGCTGCGCGCCGTCCTGGTCGCCGGCGACGACGCGGCGGACGGCGCGGAGACGGTCGGGGGCCTGCTGGCGCGCTGCGCGGGTGAGCGGCCCCGGCCGGTTCAGGTGCGGCCCGACGCGCCGTTCCTGCTGTTCCCCTCCTCCGGCACCACCTCCGCGCGGCCCAAAATCTGTCTGCACACCCACGACTCGCTGCTCACCAACTCCCGCGCGGCGACCGAGGACAGCGCCGGGCCGTTCGGCGGCACCCTGATCACGGCGTGCCCGCTGACCCACTGCTTCGGGCTGCAGTCGATGTACTCGGCGCTGTTCCGTTCCGGCCGTCAGGTGCTGCTGGGTTCGTGGGACGTGGACCGTTTCCTGGAGCTGGCGCGGTCGGAGCGGCCGAGCGTGGTGGTCGCCGTGCCGGCGCAGCTGCACGACGTGGTGGCGCGGGTCCGGGAGTCGGAGTCGGGGGCGGGGTTCCGCCCGGATCGGGTGCTGACCGCCGGCGCCGCCCTGCCCGCCGCCCTGGTGCGCGAGGTGCGGGAGACCCTGGACACCGCGCTGGTCGTGGTGTGGGGCATGTCGGAGGCCGGGAACGGCACCAGCAGTCTGGCCGGGGACCCGCCGGAGGTCGCCGCGCGCAGTGTGGGGCGGCCGGTGCGGGGCGCGCAGCTGCGCGTCCTCGGCGAGGACGGACGGCCGTGTGCCCCCGGTGAGGCCGGGGAGCTGTACTACCGCAGTCCCAGCATGTTCCGCGGTTACCACGGCGAGCCGGAGCTGACCCGGTCGGTGGTGTCCGAGGACGGCTGGCTGCGCACCGGTGACCTCGCCTCGATCGGCGCGGACGGTCTCGTGGTGTTCCACGGCCGCTCCGCCGAACTGATCAACGTGGGCGGGCGGAAGTTCAACGCCGTGGAGATCCAGGGCCTGCTGGCGGACCTGCCCGGCATCGGTCCGCTGGCGGTGGTCGCCAAGCCCGATCCGCGGCTCGGGGAGTACCCCTGCCTGGTGGTGACCGCGTCGCCGGACGCCTCGCCGGATGTCTCATCGGACGCGTCGCCGGACGCCGGGAGCGTCCCCGTGAGCCCGGTCGGCCTGCGTGAGGTGACGGCGTTCCTGAGGGAACGCGGCGTCGCCGAGTACAAGATCCCGCTCGAGCTCGTCGTCCTGCCGGCCCTGCCGCGCACCCCCGCCGGGAAGATCAACCGGCTGGCGCTGGAGCGGATCCTGGCCGACGACGCGGCGCACCCCGTGCCGGTTCCCGCCGACGCGCCCCGCCCGGACCTACGCACGGCCCTCGACCTGGTCGTCGCCGCGGTCGCCGAAGTGCTCGGCGCGGGGGGCGCGGACGGCACGGAACCCATCGGACCGGACGTCACGTTCCGCGCGCACGGCCTCGATTCGGTGGCCTCGGTGCGGCTGCGCAACGCGCTCGCCGAGACCACGGGGCTCCGGCTGCCCGCCGCGGTGGCCTTCGACTTCCCGACCCCGGCCGCCCTCGCCCGGGAACTGGCCGGGCTGAACGGCCGGGAGGAGGAACCGCCGCCCGGCCCGGTGCCCGGCGACGAGCCCGTGGCGATCGTGGGCATGGCCTGCCGGCTGCCCGGGGACATCGCCTCCCCCGAGGCGCTGTGGGAGCTGCTGGCCGACGGCGTGGACGCCGTGTCCGGGTTCCCCACCGACCGCGGGTGGCCTCTGGACACCCTCTTCGACGACGACCCGGAGCACCCGGGCACCTCCTACGCCCGCGAGGGCGGGTTCCTGCGCGACGCCGCCCACTTCGACGCCGGTTTCTTCGGCATGTCGGCACGGGAGGCGCTCGCCACCGACCCGCAGCAGCGGCTGCTGCTGGAGCTCGCCTGGGAGGCCGTGGAGCGGGCCCGGATCGATCCGCTGACGCTGCGCGGCAGCCGTACCGGTGTGTTCGCCGGTGCCATGTACCACGACTACGCGACGGGCGCGACCGACCCCTCCGGCGAACTGGAGGGGCTGCTCCCGGTGGGCACCTCCGCCGGTGCGCTGTCCGGGCGGATCTCGTACACCCTGGGCCTCGGCGGTCCCGCCCTGACGGTGGACACGGCCTGCTCCTCGTCGCTGGTCGCGCTGCACCTGGCGTGCCGGTCGCTGCGGTCCGGGGAGTCGGAGCTGGCGCTCGCCGGGGGCGTGGCGGTGATGGCGACACCGGCGCCGTTCGTGGGCTTCTCCCGGCTGCGGGGCCTGTCCCCGGACGGCCGCTGCAAGTCCTTCGGCGAGGGCGCCGACGGGGCCGCCTGGTCGGAGGGCGCCGGTCTGCTGCTCCTGGAGCGGCTGTCCGACGCCCGGCGCAACGGTCATCCCGTGCTCGCGGTGATCCGCGGCTCGGCGGTCAACCAGGACGGCGCCTCCAACGGCCTGACCGCGCCCAACGGTCCCGCCCAGCGCCGGGTCATCCGGAGGGCGCTGGCCGACGCGGGGCTGACCGCGGCGGACGTGGACGCGGTGGAGGCGCACGGCACCGGTACGCCGCTCGGCGACCCGATCGAGGCGCAGGCGCTGCTCGACACCTACGGGCGGGAGCGTCCCGAGGGGCGGCCGCTGTGGCTGGGCTCGGTCAAGTCGAACCTGGGCCACACCCAGGCGGCGGCCGGCGTGGCCGGGGTGATGAAGATGGTCCTCGCGCTGGAGCACGGAGTGCTGCCGCGCACCCTGCACGCGGACACCCCCAGCTCCCGGGTGGACTGGTCCTCCGGCGCCGTCCGGCTGCTGAACGAGGCACGGGAGTGGCCGGCCGGGGCGGGCAGGACCCGCCGGGCGGCCGTCTCGTCGTTCGGCATCAGCGGCACCAACGCCCACCTCGTCCTGGAGGAGGCCCCGGCCGAGGCCGGGCGGGACGGCGGGCCGGCGGACGCGGGCGAGGACGGGCGGGACGTCCCGGAGGCCGGCGGGGCCGTCGTGCCGTGGCTGGTGTCGGCGCGGGACACCGCGGCCCTGCGGGGCCAGGCCCGGCGGCTGGCCGGGTACGCCGAGGCGCATCCGGAGGTGCCGGCCCGCGACATCGCCTACTCCCTCCTCACCACCCGCTCCCTGCACGGCCGTACGGCGGTGCTCACCGGCGCCGACCGGGCCGCGCTCACGGCGGCCGCCGCCGGGTTCGCACGGGACGGGGCCGCCGGGGCGGCGGGCCGGGGCGCGGGCGGTTCCCCGGAGCCCGAGCCCGCGTTCGTGTTCACCGGGCAGGGCAGTCAGCGGCCCGGCATGGGCCGCGCGCTCGCCGCCGCGTTCCCGGTGTTCGACGCCGCGCTGCGGGAGGTGTGCGCGGAGCTCGATCCCCTGCTGGAGCGCCCCCTGACCTCGGTGATGTGGGCCGGGCCGGACAGCGAGGAGGCCGCGCTGCTGCACGGCACCGGTTGTGCGCAGCCCGCCCTGTTCGCCTTCCAGGTCGCCCTGTACCGGCTGCTTGTCTCCTGGGGGGTGACGCCCGCGCGGGTGGTGGGCCACTCGGTGGGCGAGATCGCCGCCGCGCACGTGGCGGGCGTGCTGGACCTGCCGGACGCCTGCGCCCTGGTCGCCGCGCGCGGCCGGCTGATGGGGTCGCTGCCGCCGGGCGGCGCGATGGTGGCCGTCCGCTGCTCCGAGGACGACGTGCTGCCGTGGCTGGAGGGCCGTTCCGAGGCCATCGCCGTCGCCGCGGTGAACGGCCCGCGGTCGGTGGTGCTGTCGGGCGCGGAGGATCCGCTGAACGAGCTGGCCGCCGAGCTGACCGCCGCCGGGCACAAGACGCGCCGGCTGATGGTCAGCCACGCCTTCCACTCGCCGCTGATGGACCCGGTGCTCGCCGAGTTCCGGGAGACCGTGGCGGGCCTGTCCTTCGCCGGCCCCCGCCTGCCGCTGGTCTCCGGCGTCACCGGCCGCCCGCTGACCGCCGAGGAGGCCCGCGACCCCGGCCACTGGGTGCGGCACGCCCGGGAGGCGGTCCGGTTCGCGGACGCGGTCGGGGTGCTCGCCGACGCGCGCACCGGCGTCTACGTGGAGCTGGGCCCGGAGGCCGCGCTCACCCCCATGGTCGACGAGTGCCTCGAGGCGCGGCCCGGACCGCGGGAGCCGGGCGTCCGGCCGGTGGTGGAGCCGCTGCTGCGGGGCGGGGAGGACGAGGAGGGGTCCCTGCTCGCCGCCGCCGTACGGCTGCACGCGCACGGGCTGCCGGTCGACTGGCGGGCGGTGCTGCCCGGCGCCCGGGCGGTGCCGCTGCCCACGTACGCCTTCCAGCACGAGTCGTACTGGCTGGCCCCGGTGCCCGCCGGGACGGTGACCGTGGCGAGCCCCGAGGCCGTGCCGGCGGCGGACGCGGCGCCGGCGCTGGCCGAACGGCTGGCGGGTCTGACCGAGGCGGAGGGCGAGGCCCTGGTGACGGACCTGGTGCGCGGCGAGCTGGCGGCCGTGATCGGCGGGGAGCTGCCGCCGGACGCCGGTCCCGGGCTGGCCTTCACCGAACTGGGCGTCACCTCCGTGACCGCCGTCGAACTGCGCAACCGGCTCACCGCCGTCACCGGGGTCCGGCTGCCGCCGACCCTGGTCTTCGACCATCCCTCCCCCGCCGCGGTGGCCCGGCTGGTGTGCGACACGCTCCGGCGCTCCGGGCCGTCCGGCGTCCGGGACGTGGGCGCCCTGGTCGACGCGCTGGAGGCGCTGCTCACGTCGGGTGCCGGCCTCGACTCCGGGACGGCGGCCCGGCTGAGGACGCTGGCCGCGCGCCGGCCCCAGACCCGCGCCGGTGTCACGGAACCGGCCGACGGGCCGCTGGACCTGGAGGACGCCTCGGACGAGGACCTGTTCCGCCTCATGGACGGGGGCGACGACCGGTAGGCGGGGTACGGCACGCGTCCGCGCCGCGCCGCCCGCACCGGCGGGCGGCGGCACCTGCGGACGGGCCGGAGGCCGGTCCTCCACTTCGCGCGCATCCATACATCCACCAGCGGGAGATCACCTCATGAGCGGGCTCGTCATGCCCCCCGTTCCCCAGCCCGGTTCCGGTTCCGGCTCCGGCTCCGGCTCCGGCTCCGGCTCCGGCGATCTGATGATCGAGGCGGACGCCGTCAGCAAGTCGTACGGCACGGTCCACGCACTGAACTCGGTCAGCGTCAGTGCCCGCCGGGGCACCGTCCTGGCCCTCCTCGGCCACAACGGAGCCGGCAAGACCACTCTGGTCAACATCCTCACCACCGCCCTGCCGCTCTCCTCCGGCCGGGCGTCGGTCGCCGGGTACGACGTGGCCCGGGACCCCTTCGAGATCCGCCGCCGCATCGGCCTCACGGGCCAGTTCGCGTCCGTGGACGGCCGGCTCAGCGGACGGGACAACCTCGTCCTGATCGCCCGGCTGCTCGGGGCGGGTCGCCGGGCCGCGCGCTCCCGCGCCGACGAGCTCCTGCAGCTGTTCGAGCTGACGACGGTCGCCGACCGGCGCGCCGACGGCTACTCGGGCGGTCTGCGGCGCCGGCTGGACCTCGCGGTGTCCCTGGTCGGCGGTCCTCAGGTGATCTTCCTCGATGAACCCACGACCGGTCTGGACCCGTCGAGCCGGCTGAAGCTGTGGGAGATCGTCGAGGGCCTGGTGCGGCAGGGCGCCACCGTCCTGCTGACGACGCAGTACCTGGAGGAGGCGGACCGCCTCGCCGACACGATCGCGGTGCTCTCCGCCGGCCGGGTCGTCGCCTCCGGCACGCCCGAGGAGCTCAAGGCCACCGTCGGCCGCCGTACCGTGACCCTGACGCTGGACGGTGACGACGCCCCCGGGAGAGCGGGGGCCTCGCTGCGCGGCGCCGGGTTCGCCCCGGTCGGCGGCGAGGAGGGCACCCGCAGCCTCGTCGTCCCCATCGACACCACCCGGGAGATCGCCGACGTCGTCCGCGCGCTGGACCACGCGGGTGTCGAGGCCACGGAGCTGACGTTCGGCGAGCCGAGCCTGGACGACGTGTATCTGACCCTCGCCGAGCAGCACGCCAGGACCCCGGCGTGACCGCCGCCCGACGCCCTCCGTGGAGGACCTCTTGACCAAGCACCTCACTCCCGCCGCGCGCCCGGACGCTCCTCCCCCGGCCGTCGTCCTCCAGGCACCCGACTTCGGCGGGAGTTCGTTCGCCGCTCAGGTGTGGGTGCTGACCGGACGGTCGCTGCGGGCGATGGTGACCGACCCGGGCATCGTCCTCTTCGGCCTCATCCAGCCGGTGGTCATCCTGTTCGTGCTGACCCAGGTGTTCAGCAAGATGGGCATGCCCCCGCACTTCCCGGACGGTGTCAGCTACCTCGACTTCGTGCTGCCGGCCGTCCTGGTGGACAACGCCGCCCAGTCGGCGATGCAGTCCGGGGTGGGGCTGGTGGAGGACCTCCGCAACGGCGTGGTGGCTCGGCTGCGTTCGCTGCCGGTGCACCCCGGGGCCCTGCTGGTCGCGCGCAGCCTCGTGGGGCTCGTGCGCAGCGCCGTGCAGATCCTCGTGATCATGGTGTTGGCGATGACGGTCATGGGTTACTCCCCCAACGGGGGCGTCGCCGAGATCGCCCTGTCCGCCGGGCTCACGCTCTTCATCAGTTTCTCGCTGGGCTGGGCCTTCATCGCGGCCGGTGCCTGGCTGCGGCGGGCCGAGCCGCTGCAGAACCTCGCCCTGATCGTGATCTTCCCGCTGATGTTCGCGTCCAGCGCGTACGTGCCGGTCGCCGACCTGCCGGGCTGGCTGGCGGCCGTCGCCCACGTGAACCCCCTGACCTACGCCATCGACGCCACCCGCGCCCTCGCACTGGACGTGCCGGGCCTCGACCACGCGATTCCCGCGCTGGTCATCGGCGCGGTGATCAGCGCGGCGGGCGCGTTCGCCGCGCTGGCCGGTTTCCGCCGGCCCCTCTGAACCCCCGCACCACTCCCCCGGGTGCGGGGAACCGGCCCGTGGGCGCCTTCCGGCGCTCACGGGCCTTTCGCGTCCGGTGCTGCGGGGTTCCGGGGTGGCCGAGGTGCCGGGGTGTCCCGCGGACACCGGGGGGTGTGCGAAGCGCCGGGGCCCCGGTCCGGTGTGAGCCGATGAGCTGCGGACATGTGGGAGCGGGCAGAGCACGGCGCCCGAACGGGCACGTCCGGAGCGTTCTTCGGCGGCGCGGAGCGGTCGGAGGCGGTACGGGGCGGTGCGGGGCGGTTCGAGGTGCCGGACGAGGCCGGCGGTGACCGTCAGGGACCCTGGGCATGTCCGCTTCCGTCCGGGAATCCGCCGGGCATTCGGCCCGTACGGCACCGGGCCGGCGCCCTCGGGACGCGTGTCCGCCCGCCGCCCGCCCCGGTGCCCGCTTCGGTCATCCGGTAGGGCGAAACAGGCCAGGCGGGAGGTCGCCGTGGCCGGAAAACCGCTGAACAGCGGGTGAGGCGGCTGCCCGTACCGCCTCCGGACGGGCATCCGCCGAGGGGGAAACGGGCCGGATCCCCGGCAGGACCGGTGAGCGGGACGGCGTCGGACGCGCCGGTCCGACGCGCGGGCCGGCTGCCCGGAACGACACCGCCCGCCCGGCTGAAGGCCGGGCGGGCGGGTGGGTGGAACCGGGCGGGGCGGCGTTACGACAGCCCGAGTTCGTTGTCGAGCATGTCGAACACCTCCTCGTCCGTGGCCGATTCGAAGTCGAACCCGTCGTCCTCCTCACCGGACGCCGCGGACGACTCCGTGCGCAGGGACTGCCACTTGCTGCGGAGCACCTCCAGCCGGCCCGCGACCTGTTCGAACAGTTCGGCGCCGACTTCGACACCCGCGATGCTCTTCTCCAGCCTGTCCAGCTCCGCCAGAACCGCCTCCGGTCCGCCGGCCGGGGCCGGGGCGATGCGTGCGTACAGGTGGGCGACGAGTTCGCCGGGCGTCGGGTGGTCGAACAGGAGGGTGGCCGGGAGGCGGGTGCCGGTGAGCGCGCCGAGCCGGTTGCGCAGCTCGACGGAGGTCAGCGAGTCGAAGCCGAGGTCCTGGAAGGGCCGGTCCGGTTCGACGTCGGCCGGGTCCACGTGTCCGAGGACCGTGGCGATCTGGCCGCGCACCAGCTCCAGGAGCGCCTCCCGGCCCTCCGCCGGGGTGAGTCCGGACAGCCTCCGGGTGAGGTCCGCGGCCTGCGCTCCCGCTGCCGGGGCGGCGCGGCGGGACGTCGCCCTGATCAGCGACCGGAACAGCGGCGGGACCTCGCCGAGGGCCCGCAGGGCCCCCAGGTCCAGCCGTACGGGCAGGACCGCCGCTCCCGTGTCCGCGGCGCTGAGAGCGTCGAACAGGGCCAGGCCCTGCTCCGGGGACATGGGCGGCATGCCCGCGCCGGTCATGCGCGCGATGTCGGCCTCGCTGAGCTCGCCGGTCATGCCGCTGCCCCGGGTCCAGGGGCCCCAGCCGAGGGAGAGGGCGGGCAGTCCGAGGTCGCGGCGGTACCGGGCGAGGGCGTCCAGGAAGGCGTTGCCCGCCGCGTAGTTGGCCTGTCCGGCGTTGCCGAGCGTGCCGGCCACCGACGAGAACAGCACGAAGGCGTCGAGCGGGAGCCCCGCGGTGGCCTCGTGGAGGTGCCAGGCGGCGTCCGCCTTGGGGCGCAGGACGGTGGCGAGCCGCTCGGGGGTGAGGGAGCCGACCATTCCGTCGTCCAGCACGCCCGCCGCGTGGATCACGGCGCGCAGCGGCCGGTCGGCGGGGATCCCGGCCAGCAGCCGGTCGAGTGCGGCGCGGTCCGTCACGTCACAGGCGGCGACGGTGACGTGGGCGCCCGACGCCTCGAGGTCGGCGGCGAGTTCGCCGGCGCCGTCGGCGGCCGGGCCGCGCCGGCTCACCAGGAGCAGGCTCCGCGCGCCGTGTTCGGCCACCAGGTGGCGGGCGACGGCGGCACCGAGACCGCCGGTGCCCCCGGTGACGAGGATCGTGCCGTCGGTGTCCCGGTCGTCCGTTTCCCGCGGTTCGGGTGCCGGGACCCGGACCAGCCGGGGCACGAGCACGCGGCCTTCGCGCACCGCGAGTTGCGGCTCGTCGGAGGTGGGGTCGAGCACGGCGGGCGGAAGGGCCGCACCCGTGTGGTCCGCGTCGCCCGTGCCGGTGAGGTCCGCGTCCAGGTCCAGCAGCGTGAAGCGGCCGGGGTGTTCCGCCTGGGCCGCGCGCATCAGGCCCCATACGGCGGCCGCGGCCGGGTCGGCTCCGTCGGTGGCGCCTCGGGTGAGGACGACCAGGCGGGAGGCGGCGAACCGGTCGTCGTCGAGCCAGGTCCGCACCGTGGCGAGCACCTGGGCCGTCGCGGTGTGCGCGGCGCGCGCCGGGTCGGCCGTTCCCGCGGTCCGTCCGTCGCCGGTGCCGCCGTGACCGACACTGCCGCTGCCGGTGCCGGTACGGACGGGCAGGAGGACGACCGGGGGTACCGGCCCGTCGGCGCCCGCGGCGAGGTCCGCCAGGTCGGCGTACCGGTCGGCGGTGAGGTCCTTGAGTGCCGGGTCCGAGGTGCCGTCCGGGGTGCCGTCGGGGTCGATCACGGCGATCCGCGCGGTCCGCGCCTCGGGCGCGGCGGACGGCGTGCCCGGGACGTGTTCCGGCGCCGGGACCCAGTCCAGGGCGAACAGGGAGTCCCGGTCGGGGCCCGCCGTGGTGCCGAGCTGCGCGGCGGAGATCGGGCGGGTCACCAAGGAGCCGACGGTGGCCACCGGTGCGCCGGTGGTGTCGGCGACGGCGACGGCGAGGGTGCCGTCGTCGGCCCGGGAGAGCCGGATACGGACGGCGGACGCGCCGACGGCGTGCAGGGACACGCCGTTCCAGGCGAACGGCACCCCTCCGCCCTGCGGCTCGTCGCCGTCCCGCGTCGCGTCGCCGTCGGCGGCCGGGCCGGCCAGCGCGGTGGCGTGCAGGGCGGCGTCGAAGAGCGCCGGGTGCAGACCGTACGCGCCGCCGTCGGCGCCGTCGGGCAGGGCGACCTCGGCGAACACCTCGCCGTCGCGCCGCCAGGCGGCCCGCAGGCCCCGGAACACCGGCCCGTAGACGAACCCGGCGTCCTCGAAGCGCTCGTACAGGCCGTCCGTGTCGAGCGGTTCGGCCTTCTCGGGCGGCCAGACGGAGGCGTCGAAGTCCGTGGCGGCCGGGGCCGCGGGGCCGGTCACGAGGACGCCCTCGGCGTGGGTCGTCCAGGTGGCGGCGGGGTCGTCGGCGGGCCGGGAGTGGATGCCGAGCGTGCGGCGGCCCGTGTCGTCGGGGGCGCCGACGCCGACCTGGAGCCGGACCGTGCCGCGGGCGGGCAGGACCAGCGGTGCGGCGAGGGTGAGTTCCTCCACCAGTTCACAGCCCAGGGAGGTGCCGGCGTGCACCGCCAGCTCCAGCAGGGCGGTGCCGGGGACGAGGACGGCGCCCATGACGACGTGGTCGGCGAGCCAGCCGTGGGTGGCGACCGAGAGCCGTCCGGTGAACAGGTGGCCGTCGGATCCGGCGAGTTCCACGGCCCCGCCGAGCAGCGGGTGGTCCGCGGGCGTCAGCCCGGCGGCTTCCGCCCCGGCGCCCTGGCGCATCTCCGCGGGCCAGAAGCGGCGCCGCTGGAAGGCGTAGGTGGGCAGGGCGGTCCGGCGGGCGCCCAGGCCGGCGAAGAACCGGGCCCAGTCGACGGTCACGCCGTGTCCGTGGAGCCGGGCGAGGGCGTCGACCAGGGCGGTCTCGCCGGGGGCGGTGCGCCGCTGGGCGGCGACGGTCACGGCGGTGTCGGGCAGGGTCTCGCGGGCCATGGCGCAGGCGACGCCGTCGGGTCCGAGTTCGAGGAACCTGGTGACGCCCTGCTCGTGCAGGGTGTTCACCCCGTCGGCAAAGCGTACGGCCTCACGGACGTGCCGTACCCAGTAGTCGGCGGAGCACAGTTCCTCCGCGGTGGCGAGGGCCCCGGTGAGGTTGGAGACCACGGGCAGGGCGGGCGGCCGGGGCGACAGCCGCTCCAGCACGGCGCGGAAGTCGTCCAGCATCGGTTCCATCAGCGGGGAGTGGAAGGCGTGCGACACCCGCAGGGCGGTGGTGCGGCGGCCCTGTTCGCGGAAGACCGCGGTCACCTTCTCGACGTCCGGCCCGGAACCCGACACCACGACGGAGGCCGGGCCGTTGACGGCCGCGACGCCGACGCCGTCGGTGAGGTGGGGCAGCACCTCGGCCTCGGTGGCCTGGATCGCCGCCATGGCGCCGCCGGCGGGCAGCGCCTGCATCAGGCTGCCGCGGGCGGCGACCAGCGCGCAGGCCTCCTCCAGGGTGAAGACCCCGGCGACGTGGGCCGCGGTGATCTCTCCGACGGAGTGTCCCGCCACGTACTCGGGGACGACGCCGAACGACTCGGCGAGCCGGTACAGCGCCGTTCCGAGGGCGAAGAGGGCGGCCTGAGCGTAGGCGGTGGCGTTCAGGGCGTCCTCGTCGTCGCCCCAGACGACCTCGCGCAGGGGCCGTTCCAGGTGCTCGTCCAGCCCGGCGCAGACCGCGTCGAAGGCCTCGGCGAAGACCGGGAACCGCTCGTACAGGTCGCGTCCCATGCCGGGCCGCTGCGATCCCTGGCCCGGGAAGAGGACGGCGAGCAGTCCCTCGCGGGCCGTGGTGGCCGGTTCCTCTCCGCGTGCGACCGCGCCCAGGGCGGCCAGCAGCCCGTCGCGGTCCGCTCCGACGACCGCGACGCGATGTTCGAACGCCGTGCGGGTGGTCGCCAGCGAGTAGGCGACGTCGAGCGGGCGCGGCGCGTCCGCGCCGGCCTCCTCGACGTGCGCCAGCAGGCGTCCGGCCTGGGCGCGCAGGGCGTCCTGGTCGCGCGCCGACAGCAGCCACGGTACGACGACCGGGGCGGGCACCGGACCCGCGTCGTCCGCCCCGTCGGGGACGGCGGGGGCCGTGGGCGCGGTGGCGGGTGCCTGCTCGACGATGACGTGGGCGTTGGTGCCGCTGATGCCGAAGGAGGAGACGCCGGCGCGGCGCGGGCGGCCGGTGGCGGTCCATTCCCGCTGCTCGGTCAGGAGCGCGACGGAGCCGGCGGTCCAGTCGACCTGGTCGCTGGGCGCGTCCACGTTGAGGGTGGCGGGCAGTACGCCGTGCCGCATCGCCATCACCATTTTGATGACGCCCGCGACGCCGGCGGCGGCCTGCGTGTGGCCGATGTTGGACTTCACCGAGCCGAGCCACAGGGGGCGTTCCCCGGGCCGGTCCTGGCCGTAGGTGGCCAGCAGCGCCTGCGCCTCGATCGGGTCGCCGAGCGTGGTGCCCGTGCCGTGCGCCTCGACCGCGTCGATCTGGTCGGCGGCGAGCCGTGCGTTGGCGAGGGCCTGCCGGATCACTCGGCGCTGGGAGGGGCCGTTGGGGGCGGTGAGCCCGTTGCTCGCGCCGTCCTGGTTGACGGCGGAGCCCCGGACCACGGCCAGCACCTCGTGCCCGTTGCGCAGCGCGTCGGACAGCCGCTCGACCACGAGGAAGCCGGCGCCCTCGGAGAAGCCGGTGCCGTCGGCCGCCGCGGCGAACGACTTGCACCGTCCGTCGGGCGCGAGCCCGCCCTGCCGGCCGAACTCGACGAACACACCGGGCGTGGCGAGCACGGTGACACCGCCGGTGACGGCGAGCGAGCAGTCGCCCTGCCGCAGCGCCTGGACCGCGAGGTGCAGGGCGACGAGGGAGGACGAGCAGGCGGTGTCGACGGAGACCGCCGGGCCCTCCAGGCCGAGCTTGTAGGAGATGCGGCCGGTGACGACGCTGCCGTTGCCGTCGCTGCCGGGGTAGTCGTGGTACATCACGCCGGCGAAGACACCGGTGCGGCTGCCCTTGAGCGAGCCGGGGTCGATGCCCGCCCGCTCCAGTGCCTCCCAGGACAGTTCCAGCGCGAGCCGCTGCTGCGGGTCCATCGCGAGGGCCTCGCGGGGCGAGATGCCGAAGAACCCGGGGTCGAAGTCGGCCGCCCCGTCGAGGAAGCCTCCTTCGCGTGCGTAGTAGCCGTCGGGTCGCTCGGACTCCGGGTCGCGCAGCATCGACAGGTCCCATCCCCGGTCCTCGGGGAACGGGGTGATGGCGTCCGCGCCGTCCGTGACCAGCCGCCACAGGTCCTCGGGCGAGGTCACTCCGCCCGGGTAGCGGCAGGCCATGCCGACGATCGCGATCGGTTCGTGCCGGGCGGCGGTGAGCCGCCGGTTGTCCCGGCGCAGCCGCGCGGTCTCCGCGCGTGCGGCGCGCAGGGCGTCGGGGGCCGTGGCGTTGCCGGGGGCCTCGGACGCCTCGGTGAGCGGGACGTCCTGGGTGCGCTGACCGGTGTCGACGGGACCGTCCGGTGCGTCGTACGGGTCGGTGTCCCGCTCCTCCGGGTCCGCGAGGGCCTCCGCGTGCGCCGGCACCGCGCCGTCGTCGTCGGCGAGTTCGAGGAGTACGTCCATCAGGCCCGCGTCCCGCAGACGCCGGGTCGGGATCGACCGGAGCGCGCGGCGGATTCGGTGGCGGCGAGCGAGTCGAAACCCAGCTCCTGGAAGGCACGGTCGGGTCCGATCGCCTCGGCCGAACCGTGTCCCAGCACCGCCGCCACCTGCGAACGCACCAGCCGCAGGACGGTGCGGTGCCGCTCGGCGGCCGGGAGGGCGGCCAGCCGCCGGGCGGGGGCCTCCTCCTCCGCCGGGCCGGCGGTCACCGCGGCGGCCGCCTGCCGTCGTGTCGCCGGGGTGAGGGCGCGCAGGAGGGCGGGCACCTCGTCGGTACGGGTGCGCAGGGCGACGGTGTCGACCCGCAGCGGGACGACCGTGGCCTCCGGCCGGTC
>NZ_JOIZ01000016.1 GCF_000721605.1 Streptomyces sp. NRRL S-37
GGGGAAACGCCCGGTTACATTCCGAACCCGGAAGCTAAGCCTTACAGCGCCGATGGTACTGCAGGGGGGACCCTGTGGGAGAGTAGGACGCCGCCGAACTCCTTTTAGAGCTCTGGCTCTCGGGCATACAGCCCGAGAGCCAGAGCTTTTTTGCGTTGAGGTAAGGTCGGTGCATCATCGACACGTTTCCCACAGGAGGATCCCGGGTGGAGGTCCAGGAGACGCGGGTCCAGACAGACCGCGTCCTCACCATCCCGAACATGCTCAGCATGGCACGGCTCGTTGGCGTACCGCTGTTCCTGTGGCTGATCCTCAGGCCGGAGTTCGGCGGCCCGAAGAGCGACGGCTGGGCCCTCTTGGTGCTGGCCTTCAGCGGCGTCAGCGACTATCTGGACGGCAAACTGGCGCGACGGTGGAACCAGATCAGCAGCCTCGGCCGGCTGCTCGACCCCGCCGCCGACCGGCTCTACATTCTCTCGACGCTGGTCGGCCTCACCTGGCGCGAGATCCTGCCCCTCTGGCTGACCATCGTTCTGTTGGCACGTGAGCTGGTCCTCCTGGTCATGGTGGGCATCCTCCGGCGGCACGGCTATCCGCCGCCGCAGGTGAACTTCCTGGGGAAGGCCGCCACCTTCAACCTGATGTACGCCTTCCCGCTGCTCCTGCTCAGTGACGGAACTGGCTGGATCTCGTCACTCGCTGCTATTTTCGGCTGGGCGTTCGCCGGATGGGGTACAACTCTGTATTGGTGGGCAGGAGTGCTTTACGTGGTCCAAGTCCGCCGTCTGGTTCGTGCGGACGCTGTGACCGATTGAACTCGCTGATCAGCACGCGCATCGTGGCGCGGCGGCCCGCACTGTAAAAGTGCCGGCCAGTCCTGGCGGGTGAAGTCGGTCAGACCGTCGTCTCTTCGAGGAGGACGCTTCCGACATGAAGGCCGTCGTGATGGCCGGGGGTGAAGGCACCCGCCTTCGCCCCATGACCTCAAGCATGCCCAAGCCGCTCCTGCCGGTGGCCAATAGGCCGATCATGGAGCATGTTCTGCGGTTGCTCAAAAAGCATGGGCTCAACGAAACCGTTGTGACCGTCCAGTTCCTTGCGTCACTCGTCAAAAACTACTTCGGTGATGGCGAAGAGCTCGGAATGGAGCTCACCTATGCCAATGAGGAGAAGCCACTCGGTACCGCCGGGAGCGTGAAGAACGCCGAGGAGGCACTGAAGGACGACGCTTTCCTCGTCATCTCCGGCGATGCCCTCACCGACTTCGATCTCACTGAGCTGATCAATTTCCACAAGGAAAAGGGAGCCCTGGTCACGGTCTGCCTGACCCGCGTCCCCAATCCGCTGGAATTCGGCATCACCATCGTGGACGAGGAAGGCAAGGTCGAGCGTTTCCTCGAGAAGCCGACCTGGGGGCAGGTCTTCTCCGACACGGTGAACACCGGCATCTACGTCATGGAACCCGAGGTCTTCGACTACGTCGACCCCGATGTGCCCGTCGACTGGTCCGGCGACGTCTTCCCGCAGTTGATGAAGGAAGGCAAGCCCGTCTACGGCTATGTCGCCGAGGGCTACTGGGAGGACGTCGGCACGCACGAGAGCTATGTGAAGGCGCAGGCCGACGTCCTGGAGGGCAAGGTCGACGTCGACATCGACGGCTTCGAGATCTCCCCGGGCGTGTGGGTCGCCGAGGGAGCCGAAGTGCACCCCGACGCCGTGCTCCGCGGGCCGCTCTACATCGGCGACTACGCCAAGGTCGAGGCCGGTGCGGAGATCCGCGAACACACGGTCGTGGGGTCCAACGTCGTCGTGAAGAGCGGCGCCTTCCTGCACAAGGCCGTCGTCCACGACAACGTGTACGTCGGACCGCACAGCAATCTGCGGGGCTGTGTCGTCGGCAAGAACACCGACATCATGCGCGCGGCACGGATCGAGGACGGCGCCGTCATCGGTGACGAGTGCCTGATCGGCGAGGAATCGATCGTCCAGGGCAATGTACGGGTCTACCCGTTCAAGACCATCGAGGCGGGCGCGTTCGTCAACACCTCGGTGATCTGGGAGTCCAGAGGACAGGCACATCTCTTCGGTGCCCGGGGCGTGTCCGGGATCCTGAACGTCGAGATCACACCGGAACTCGCGGTGCGGTTGGCCGGCGCGTACGCGACGACGCTGAAGAAGGGCTCGACCGTCACCACGGCCCGCGACCACTCCCGTGGTGCCCGTGCGCTGAAGCGAGCGGTCATCTCCGCGCTGCAGGCCAGCGCCATCGACGTACGGGACCTGGAGAACGTGCCGCTGCCCGTGGCACGGCAGCAGACCGCACGGGGCAGCGCGGGCGGCATCATGATCCGGACGACGCCCGGAGTGCCGGACTCCGTCGACATCATGTTCTTCGACGGACAGGGCGCAGACCTCTCCCAGGGCAGCCAGCGGAAGCTGGACCGGGTGTTCGCGCGGCAGGAGTACCGGCGCGCGTTCCCCGGGGAGATCGGGGACCTGCACTTCCCGGCCAGTGTCTTCGACTCGTACACGGGCTCGCTGCTGCGCAACGTCGACATCACCGGTATCGCGGAGTCCGGGCTCAAGGTGGTCGTCGACGCCTCCAACGGCAGTGCCGGTCTGGTGCTGCCGAGCCTGCTCGGCAAACTGGGCGTCGACTCGTTGACCATCAATCCCGGTCTCGACGAGTCCAGGCCGACCGAGACGGCCGAGATGCGGCGCTCGGGGCTGGTCCGGCTCGGGGAGATCGTGGCGTCCTCCGGCGCCGCGTTCGGCGTACGGTTCGACCCCGTCGGTGAGCGGTTGTCCCTCGTCGACGAGAAGGGGCGGATCATCGAGGACGACCGGTCGCTCCTCGTGATGCTCGACCTCATCGCCTCCGAGCGGCGCAGTGGCCGGGTGGCGCTCCCGGTGACCACCACCAGGATCGCCGAGCAGGTCGCGGCCTATCACGGCACGCAGGTCGAATGGACGACCACCTCGCCCGACGACCTCACCCGCGTGGGCGGCGAGGAGGGGACGATCTTCGGCGGTGACGGCAAGGGCGGTTTCATCGTCCCGGAGTTCAGCAGCGTCTACGACGGTACCGCGGCCTTCGTGCGGCTCATCGGGCTGGTGGCGCGCACCCAGCTCACGCTCAGCCAGATCGACGCGCGCATCCCGCGGGCGCATGTGCTCAAGCGGGACCTGGCGACCCCGTGGGCCGTCAAGGGCCTGGTGATGCGGCGGGTCGTGGAGGCGGCCGGAGACCGGTTCGTGGACACCACCGACGGCGTGCGGGTGGTGGAGACCGACGGCCGCTGGGTGATGGTGCTGCCCGACCCGGCCGAGGCGGTCACCCATCTGTGGGCCGAGGGCCCCGACGACGCTTCCGCACAGGCCCTGCTCGACGAGTGGTCCGCGGTCGTGGACAGCGCGGGCCGGTGAGCGGCCGGCGTCGGCGGTAGAACGAGCGGTACACGTGCGTGCCGGACAAGTGTCCCCAAGGGGGCCTGTCCGGCACGCCGGTAGGTCCGTTCGGAGGTAGTGGCCGCGGCGTGCGACGATGTGCGGCATGCCGCAGCAACCCCCCGTTCGGAGCACACCCGTGCGGCCCGCGCGCCCGGACGCCTCCATGTCGTTGCTCACCAACGTCATGGACCACAGCCTTGACGACGGATACGCCGAGGCCGCCGCGCGGAGGAAGACCTCCGGCGAGGGCGGCATGCCGAAGACCCTCAGGGCGAGGCTGGGGCTCGCCGTCGGCCTGGTGTTCGCCGCCCTGATCGTGACCGTCGGGGCCGCTCAGGCCCGGGTCGCGGCTCCCGTCGTCGCCAAGGAGCGCGAGGAGCTGATCGACCGGATCGACCAGGAGACCGAGGCCGCGGACAAGCTCGAGGACAGCGTCGACGAACTGCGCGCGGACGTGAGCGCGCGGCAGCGCGAGGCGCTCCGGGACAGCGGAGGCGACCGGTCCGCACTGGTGGGCATCCTGTCCGGCGCCGTCGCGGTGCACGGGCCCGGCGTGCGGCTCGTGGTGAACGACGCCAAGGACGCGAGTACGGGCGGCGACGGCGGTCCGCGGTCGACCACCGGCTTCTCCGACACCGGGCGGGTCCGTGACCGTGACATGCAGCGTGTGGTCAACGGTCTGTGGGAGTCCGGTGCCGAGGCCGTCTCCATCAACGGGCAGCGGCTGACGGCCCTGTCGGCGATCAGGGCCGCGGGAGACGCGATACTGGTCGACAACAGGCCGCTGGTGCCGCCGTACACGGTGCTCGCGGTGGGGGACGGCGGGGAGTTGAGTGACCGGTTCCAGAACAGCGCGGACGGGCTGTATCTGCATGCCTTGCAAGAGAACTACGGGATCCGGACGGCCCTCTCCGTGGAGGACGACGTCCGGCTGCCCGCCGCACCGAGTGTGATCGTACGTACCGCACAGCCGATAACCGAGAAGGGCACATCGTGATCGCCGTACTGGGCCTCGTCGTGGGAGTCGTGGCCGGACTGTTGGTCCGGCCCGAGGTTCCGGCGGTCGTCGAGCCTTACCTGCCGATCGCCGTCGTCGCGGCGCTCGACGCCGTGTTCGGAGGTCTGCGGGCCATGCTCGACGGCATCTTCGACGACAAGGTCTTCGTGGTCTCGTTCCTGTCGAACGTGGTCGTCGCCGCGCTGATCGTGTTCCTCGGCGACGAGCTCGGCGTGGGGGCCCAGCTGTCCACGGGTGTCGTCGTGGTCCTCGGTATCCGTATCTTCTCCAACGCCGCGGCGATCCGCCGGCACGTGTTCCGGGCGTGAGGCCGATGAGTGCGCACGAATCCGACGAGACGACGCGCCCGGCGGTGTCCCCGCCCCGGCCCGCACCGGACGCCTCGCCCCTGACCGGGCTGCGCAGGGAACTGCCCGCTGAGGTGCCCGCCGAAGTGCCCGCGAAGGCGCCCACACCGGCGGATGAGCACGTTCCGGAGCCCCCGCCCGGGCTGACCGGCCGACAGCGGCTGGTGAACGGGCTGTGGCCGCCGCGGGTGACCCGGGCCCAACTCATCGTCGCCCTTCTGCTGTTCGGTCTCGGTTTCGGTCTTGCCGTCCAGGTGGCGTCCAACAGCGACGGTGACAGCGCGCTGCGCGGGGCGCGCCAGGAAGATCTTGTGCGCATCCTCGATGAACTCGACGACCGCACAGAGCGTCTTGAGGACGAGAAGCAGGGACTCGAGAAGCAGCGCGACGAGCTGGAGAACAGCTCCGACCAGGCCGAGGAGGCCCGCAAGCAGACGATCGAGAAGGAGCGGCAACTCGGTGTGCTGGCGGGCACCGTGGCCGCGCAGGGGCCCGGGATCACGATGACCATCGAGGACACGAAGGGGACGGTCGAGGCGGACATGCTGCTCGACGCCGTCCAGGAGCTGCGCGCGGCCGGTGCCGAGGCGATCCAGGTGAACGATGTGCGGGTGGTGGCGGGCACCTATCTGACGGACTCCGGGAACGGTGTCGCCGTGGACGGGAACAAGATCACCACGCCTTATCGTTTCAAGGTCATCGGCAAGCCGCAGGACCTCGAGCCGGCGCTCAACATCCCCGGAGGCGTGGTGCAGACTCTCGAGAAGGAACAGGCCACCGTTACCGTGGAGCGGTCGGCCAAGATCGTCGTGGATGCCTTGCGGGTGGTGAAGCGGCCTGACTACGCTCGGTCGTCCTCCCAGTGAACCGGGGGTGCATGCGGGGCGTCCGGCGAGGGCATGAGGTTGCGGGGGGTCGGCGCACCGAATGGGTGGTGCGTGGTGGAAACTGTCTGGCGGAGGCGGACGTTGTGAAGATGTCCGGGTCGGCCAATGTGTTCAGTCAGGGTTCGTCCTGCCCCACGGGCGGGTCTGTTTCGGTCAAGGGGAATCGCCCGTGAAGTTGTTTGCGAAGTTGTTCGGCAAGAGCGCGCGGCGAGAGGGCAGCGACAACGCGACCGCTCGCCATCGCGCACAGCCTGAGGCGGAAGGTCAGCGTCCGCTGTACCGGGACCAGGTGGGTCAGGGCGCGTCGTCCGTTGACCCCGCACAGTCGGGCGGCATAGGTTTCGGGCAACCGTCGACCTCAGGTACGGGTGGAGAGTTCTCCGGCCCGTACGCGTCCCACGCCCCCGGGGGGCAGCCGCGGCAGGAGGATCCGTCCATGTCGGCCCTGGTGTGTACGAGGTGCGGCAACCGCAACGCGGAGAACAGCCGCTTCTGCTCCAACTGCGGCGCGCCGCTGAGGCCCGGAGTCACCCCGGAGCGCCCCTCGGAGACGACGTCCACGATCTCGATCTCCGGTCTCGAGGCCTACGACGCGGAGGCCACCGGCCAGACGCCGACGCCGATGCTCTCTCCCGAGGCGCAGGCGGCCGTCGACGCGCTGCCGGTGGGTTCCGCGCTCCTGGTCGTGCGCCGCGGGCCGAACTCGGGCAGCCGCTTCCTGCTGGACGGCGACCTGACCACGGCCGGGCGTCACCCGCAGAGCGACATCTTCCTGGACGACGTGACGGTCTCCCGCCGGCACGTGGAGTTCCGGCGCGGCCCGGACGGCTCCTTCACGGTGGCCGACGTGGGCAGCCTGAACGGCACGTACGTCAACCGTGAGCGGATCGACCAGGTCGCCCTGGCCAACGGCGACGAGGTGCAGATCGGCAAGTACCGGCTGGTCTTCTACGCGAGCCAGCGGGGCTACTGACCTCCCGGATCCGTCCGGGGGACCCCCAGGGAAGGTTCATGGTTCAGACACCGAGCGGCGGTGCCGGCGACGGCGCCGCCGCCGCGGGCACCGGACTGATGAGCATCGGCACGGTACTGGGCGTGCTGCGCGAGGAGTTTCCCGAGGTCACCATCTCCAAGATCCGCTTCCTGGAGTCGGAGGGGCTGATCGAGCCGCAGCGGACCCCGTCGGGGTACCGCAAGTTCAGCGCCGGGGACGTCGAGCGCCTCGGCCATGTGCTGCGCATGCAGCGCGATCACTACCTGCCGCTCAAGGTGATCCGTGAGCACCTCGACGCCATGGAGCGCGGTGAGGCCGTCCAGCTGCCGGTGCTGGGCCGTCCGGGGGACGGGGAGACCGCTCAGGAGCCCGCCGCCGAGGGGCCCGCGGTGGCGCGTATCGGGCGCGGCCGACTGCTGGCCGCGGCCGGCATCGACGAGCGGACGCTCGCCGAGTGGGAGTCGTACGGGCTGCTCGCCCCGGTCGAGGACGGCCTGTACGACGCCGAGGCGGTCACCGTCGCCGGGCTCATCACCGAGCTGGGACGGTTCGGGATCGAGCCGCGTCATCTGAGGGCGATGAAGGCCGCCGCCGACCGTGAGGCCGGGCTGGTGGACCAGGTGGTCGCCCCGCTGAAGCGCCACCGGAACCCGCAGACCAGGGCCCACGCGCAGGCGCGTACGAAGGAGCTGGCGGGGCTCACGATGAAGCTGCACGCGGCGCTGGTGCAGGCGGCACTCGGGATACGGCTGCCCTGAGACGGAGCGGCGCGGGGGCCCGGATCGGCCACCCGTTCCCTGCCCGACTACCCAAACGTCCCGGGCACGGCCTAGGGTTGCTGTGTGAACGAGCTCGATGTCGTAGGTGTCCGGGTCGAGATGCCCTCCAACCAACCGATCGTGCTGTTGCGTGAAGTGGGCGGCGACCGCTACCTCCCCATCTGGATCGGACCGGGGGAGGCGACGGCCATCGCCTTCGCCCAGCAGGGCATGGCACCCGCACGGCCGCTGACCCACGACCTGTTCAAGGACGTGCTGGAAGCCGTCGGACAGGAGCTCACGGAGGTACGCATCACCGATCTGCGCGAAGGTGTCTTCTACGCGGAGCTGGTGTTCGCCAGCGGGGTCGAGGTGAGTGCCCGCCCCTCCGACGCCATAGCGCTGGCCCTGCGCACGGGTACGCCGATCTACGGCAGTGACACGGTGCTCGACGACGCCGGGATCGCCATCCCGGACGAGCAGGAGGACGAGGTGGAGAAGTTCCGCGAGTTCCTCGACCAGATCTCGCCGGAGGACTTCGGAACCAGCAACCAGTGAGGGCGGCCGTCGGCCCGGTCGGCCGCCGGGGCTCACGCCGAGGGCATTCGGCTAGCCTTTCCCCGCGACGGGGTACGGGAAACCACTCTTAGGGTGATTATCACTCGGCGTGCCGAGTGTGGCGATCGTTGACGCACCCTTGGTGACTGCCTACCTTCGAGGAGGCAGGTCAAGGACGGAGGTCGGCGTGAGAAGCAGCGGCGACGGTACGGCTGGGGGTGCCCCCGGACGCGGTTTCGGGGCGAGCGGGCCGTACCCTCCCCAGAGCTCCCGGCTCCGTCCGAGCGGGGGGCATCCCGCGCACGGCGGTGCGATCGACCAGGTTCCGCAGCGACCGACGGCTGTGCCGAGCAGCGGAGGGGCGACATCCATGGCGTCCGAGGAGATCGGCTACCGGGGGCCCACGGCCTGCGCCGCCGCCGGCATCACCTACCGGCAGCTCGACTACTGGGCCCGTACGGGCCTGGTCGAACCGAGCGTGCGGCCGGCCCACGGATCGGGCACGCAGCGGCTCTACAGCTTCCGTGACGTCGTCGTGCTCAAGATCGTCAAGCGGTTCCTGGACACGGGCGTCTCCCTGCAGAACATCCGCACCGCGGTCCGGCATCTGGGTGAGCGCGGCTTCAGCGACCTGGAGCGCATGACGCTGATGAGCGACGGGGCCACGGTCTACGAGTGCACCTCGCCCGACGAGGTGCACGCCCTGCTCCAGGGTGGCCAGGGCGTCTTCGGCATCGCCGTGGGCGTGGTGTGGCGGGACGTGGAGAGCGCGCTGTCCCAGCTGCACGGGGAGCGCGTCGACACCGGGGAGACGCTGGTCGGGCACAACCCGATGGACGAGCTGGCGCGGCGGCGGAACAAGGCGGTCTGAGGCCGTCCGGGGCCGCCCGGGAGCGGCCGTTGTCAGTGGCGTAGGGCAGCATCGGAGATGTGAGATCCGCGCCCACGATCCTGCACCTCGACATGGACGCCTTCTTCGCCTCGGTGGAGCAGGCGTCCAAACCGAGCCTGCGCGGGAAAGCGGTCGTCGTGGGCGGGCTCGGGCCGCGGGGTGTGGTGGCCACCGCCTCGTACGAGGCGCGGATCTTCGGTGTCCACTCGGCGATGCCCATGGCGCAGGCCCGGCGACGCGCGCCGAACGCCGCGTACCTGGTGCCGAGGTTCGCTCTCTACCGGTCGGTCAGCGAGCAGGTGATGGGGTTGCTGCGGGCCCTGTCACCGCTGGTGGAGCCGCTCAGCCTGGACGAGGCGTTCGTGGACCTGGAGGCCGGCGGCACAGCCTGGGACGAGCGGTCGGCGCGGCTGGCCGGGGCGAAGCTGCGCGCGGACATACGGGCGGTCACGGGGCTCACCGGGTCGGTGGGGCTCGCGGCCTCCAAGATGCTGGCGAAGATCGCCTCGGAGCAGGCGAAGCCGGACGGACTGGTGCTGATCGAGCCGGGCACGGAGCGGGCCCTGCTGGGGCCGCTGCCGGTCCGCACCCTGCCGGGCGTCGGACCGGCGACCGGTGACCATCTGCGGCGGGCGGGGATCCACACGGTCGGCGAGCTCGCCGAGGCCGGGGAGGACGAGCTCGTACGGCTGCTGGGCAAGGCCCACGGCCACGCGCTGTTCGCGATGGCACTGGCCCGGGACGAGCGGCCGGTGGTGGCCGAGCGGGAGACCAAGTCGGTCTCGGTCGAGGACACGTACGACGTGGACATCCACGACCGAGTGCGGGTGGGGACGGAGGTGCGGCGGCTCGCGGACCGGTGCGTGCGCAGGCTGCGGGAGGCGGGTCTGTCGGGGCGGACCATCGTGCTGAAGGTGCGCCGGTACGACTTCTCGACCCTCACCCGGTCCGAGACGCTGCGGGGCCCCACGGACGATCCGGCGGTGGTGCGGGAGGCGGCCGCGCGGCTGCTGGACTCGGTCGACACGACCGGCGGGGTACGGCTGCTGGGCGTCGGGGTCAGCGGGCTGGCCGACTACACGCAGGAGGACCTGTTCGCGCAGGCGGCGGGCGTACCCGCCGACGACCTCCCGCGCGAGGAGGCCGAGGCCGTGCCCGCGCCGGAGCCGGAGACGCCCGCCGAGCGGCGCTGGCCGGCGGGGCACGACGTACGGCACGCCGTGTACGGGCACGGATGGGTGCAGGGCAGCGGGCTGGGCCGGGTCACGGCGCGCTTCGAGACGCCCGGCTCGGAGCCGGGCCGGGTGAGGACCTTCCGCGTCGACGACCCGGCTCTGCAGCCGGCGCAGCCGCTGCCGCTGGTGTCCCGGGGACCCGGGGAGGACGAGGGCGCGGAGACCGGTGGAGGGATGCGGACGGAGAGCCGGTGAGCGGGGCGGATCAGGCCGGCTTGTCGTTCCCGGCGAGTTTGCCGAAGTCGCGGTCCGGGAGGGGAGGGGGAGCGGCGAGGTCCAGGCCGTAGTGGTGGTAGAGCTGGAGTTCCTGTTCGGGGGAGAGATGGCGGCCCACGCCGAAGTCGGGTGCGTCCTTGATGAGGGCGCGTTCGAAGGGGACGTGGAGGGCGCCGTCGATGAGTTCGCTGGGTTCCAGGGGGACGAAGGCGTCCCTGCTGAACAGGCCGGTGCGTATCGCCGCCCACTCCGGTACGCCGGTGGCGTCGTCGAGGTAGATCTCGTCGATGGTGCCGATCCGGGTTCCGTTGCGGTCGAACGCCTTGCGGCCGATCAGGTGGCGCGGATCGATGTCGGTCTGCACAGGCCCTCCATTGGTCGCAAACTCATCCGTAAGCACTACAGAACGGCACAATCGGCTGGACGGCCACTCGAAGGTTCTGGTGCGGTGCTCGCTGGTACGCTGGCAAACGGCTGCTGACCCCGTGCGGGAGAGCCCTCCGGACGTCATCGGAGGCGCCGAAGGAGCAAATCCTCCCCGGAATCTCTCAGGCACACGTACCGCACGGACGAGGTCACTCTGGAAAGCAGGGCGGGTGTCGACGGCTTCCGCTCTCACCGACGGTGAAAGCCGGGCGCCTTCGGGCCGTCCGGTGAAGCTCTCAGGTCGAGATGACAGAGGGGGAGGCCGTTCGGGCACCCGCGCCGTGGTGCCCCTCGAAGGTCGTCGGACCAGGAGGCCTCCTCAATGACCGCCCCTCGCACTCCGCTCTCCGAGCTCGAACAGGGAATCCCCTTCGAGCAGCGCCATATCGGCCCCGACCATGAGGCCCGGGCCAAGATGCTCGCCCAGGTCGGCTACGGCTCGCTGGACGAGCTGACGGCCGCCGCCGTGCCGGACGTCATCAAGAACGCCGACGCGCTGGACCTGCCGGGTGCCCGGAGCGAGGCCGAGGTACTGGCCGAGCTGCGCACGCTGGCCGACCGCAACGAGGTGCTCGGCTCCATGATCGGGCTCGGGTACTACGGGACCTTCACCCCGCCCGTCATCCTGCGCAACGTGATGGAGAACCCCGCCTGGTACACGGCGTACACGCCGTACCAGCCGGAGATCTCCCAGGGCCGGCTCGAGGCGCTGCTGAACTTCCAGACCATGGTCGCCGAGCTCACCGGCCTGCCGACCTCGGGCGCCTCGCTGCTCGACGAGGGCACCGCCGCCGCCGAGGCGATGGCGCTGTCGCGGCGCATGGGCAAGAACAAGAAGGGCCTGTTCCTGGTCGACGCGGACGCGCTGCCGCAGACGATCGCCGTGATCGAGACCCGTGCCGAGCCGACCGGCGTCGAGGTCGTCGTCGCCGACCTGAGCGAGGGCATCCCCGCCGGGCTCGCCGAGCGCGAGATCAACGGCGTGCTGATCCAGTACCCGGGCGCCTCCGGTGCCGTACGCGACATCAAGCCGCTGATCGACCAGGCGCACGAGCTGGGCGCGCTGGTCACCGTCGCCGCCGACCTGCTCGCCCTCACGCTGCTGAAGTCGCCCGGTGAGCTGGGCGCGGACATCGCGGTCGGCACCACGCAGCGCTTCGGTGTGCCGATGGGCTTCGGCGGGCCGCACGCCGGCTACATGGCCGTGCAGGAGAAGATGGCGCGCAGCCTGCCCGGACGGCTCGTCGGCGTCTCCGTCGACGCCGACGGGCACAAGGCGTACCGCCTCGCCCTGCAGACCCGTGAACAGCACATCCGCCGCGAGAAGGCCACCAGCAACATCTGCACCGCCCAGGTGCTGCTCGCCGTCATGGCCGGGATGTACGCGGTCTACCACGGCCCGGAGGGGCTGCGGCTGATCGCCCGGCGCACCCACCGGTACGCCACCGTCCTCGCCGAGGGCCTGCGGGCCGGCGGGGCCGAGATCGTGCACGGCTCCTACTTCGACACGCTGACCGTGCGCGTCGCCGGGCGGGCCGCCGAGGTCGTCGCCGCCGCCCGTGACCACGGCGTCAACCTGCGCCTGGTCGACGCCGACCACGTCTCGATCGCCTGCGACGAGACCACCACCCGGGAGCGGCTGACCGCCGTGTGGAGTGCCTTCGGCGTCGACGGCGACGCCGAGGCGCTGGACGCGGCCGCGCGGGACACCCTGCCGGACGCGCTGCTGCGCGACGACGAGTACCTGACCCACCCGGTCTTCCGGCAGCACCGCTCCGAGACCGCGATGCTGCGCTACCTGCGCCGGCTCTCCGACCGCGACTACGCGCTGGACCGGGGCATGATCCCGCTGGGCTCCTGCACCATGAAGCTCAACGCGACCACCGAGATGGAGCCGGTCACCTGGCCCGAGTTCGGTCAGCTGCACCCCTTCGCGCCCGCCGAGCAGGCCCGGGGCTACCTCACGCTCATCCACGAGCTGGAGGAACGTCTCGCCGAGGTCACCGGCTACGACAAGGTGTCCCTCCAGCCCAACGCCGGCTCCCAGGGGGAGCTGGCCGGTCTGCTCGCCGTACGCGGCTACCACCGCGCCAACGGTGACGAGCAGCGCACCGTCTGCCTGATCCCGTCCTCCGCGCACGGCACCAACGCCGCCAGCGCCGTGATGGCCGGCATGAAGGTCGTCGTCGTCAAGACGTCCGACGACGGCGAGATCGACGTCGCGGACCTGCGGGCGAAGATCGCGCAGCACCGTGACGAGCTCGCCGTGCTGATGATCACGTACCCCTCGACGCACGGCGTGTTCGAGGAGCACGTCGCCGACATCTGCGCCGAGGTGCACGAGGCCGGCGGCCAGGTGTACGTGGACGGCGCCAACCTCAACGCCCTGGTGGGTCTGGCCAAGCCGGGCCACTTCGGCGGTGACGTCTCGCACCTGAACCTGCACAAGACCTTCTGCATCCCGCACGGCGGCGGCGGCCCCGGCGTCGGTCCGGTCGGTGTGCGGGCGCACCTGGCGCCGTATCTGCCCAACCACCCGCTCCAGCCGGAGGCCGGCCCGGAGACCGGCGTCGGGCCCGTCTCGGCGGCGCCGTGGGGCTCGGCGGGCATCCTGCCGATCTCCTGGGCGTACGTCCGTCTCATGGGCGGCGAGGGCCTCAAGCGGGCCACGCAGGTGGCCGTGCTCAGCGCCAACTACATCGCCAAGCGTCTGGAGCCGCACTACCCGGTGCTCTACACCGGCCCCGGCGGGCTGGTCGCGCACGAGTGCATCATCGACCTGCGCCCGCTGACCAAGGCGACCGGCGTCACCGTGGACGACGTGGCCAAGCGCCTGATCGACTACGGCTTCCACGCGCCGACGATGTCGTTCCCGGTGGCCGGCACGCTGATGATCGAGCCCACCGAGTCCGAGGACCTCACCGAGCTCGACCGGTTCTGCGAGGCGATGATCGCGATCCGCGCGGAGATCGAGAAGGTCGGCTCCGGCGAGTGGCCCGCGGACGACAACCCGCTGCGCAACGCCCCGCACACCGCCGCCGCGCTCGGCGGGGAGTGGGACCACGCGTACGCCCGCGAGGAGGCCGTCTTCCCGGCCGGGGTGAGCGCCGCCGACAAGTACTGGCCGCCGGTGCGCCGTATCGACCAGGCCTTCGGTGACCGCAACCTGGTCTGCTCCTGCCCGCCGCTGGACGCGTACGAGGACTGACACACACTGAAGGGGGCCCTTTGCGGAGGGCCCCCTTCGGCTACGCCGGGTACGCGTGGGTCTGCGCCGCCTTGACCGCCGCCCAGACCGTCGCGCCCGGACGCAGGTCGAGTTCGGCCGCGGCGACCGCGGTGAGGTCGGAGGCCAGGGCGAGCTCGCCGGTGAGCTCCGCGCGGATCTGATCCCCGTGGGTCTCCAGACCGGCGACCTCGCAGCGCCAGAGGTTGCGGGCGCTGGAGCCGGTCGGCCGGTCCCGGTACAGGGTGACGGCGCCGGGCGGGAACGCCACGAACGCGGGCCCGGAGAGGTCCTCCGTGGTGCTCACGGCGGGACCCGCGTCGAGCCGCACCGTGTGGCCGTCGGCCCGCCCGCGGTACAGGTTGAGGCCGACGAGCTGGGCGATGTACTCGGTACGCGGGTGGCGGGCGATGTCGGGGGGTGTGCCCTCCTGCACGATCCGGCCCCGCTCCACGACGACCAGGCGGTCGGCGAGCACCATGGCGTCCAGCGGGTCGTGCGTGACCAGGACGGCGACGGCCTCGAAGGCGGCCAGATGGCGGCGGAGCTGCGCGCGCACCTCCAGCCGGGTGCGGGCGTCCAGGGCGGCGAGCGGTTCGTCCAGGAGCAGCAGCCGGGGACGGGTGGCCAGGGCGCGGGCGAGGGCCACCCGCTGGGCCTGGCCGCCGGACAGCCGCCGGGGCTTGGCGCCCGCGTGCTCGGCCAGCCCCATGCGGTCGAGCCACTCGGCGGCCTGGGCGCGTGCCTCCGCCTTGCCGGCGCCCCGGCAGCGCGGTCCGAAGGCCACGTTGTCGAGGGCGGTCAGGTGCGGGAAGAGCAGATAGTCCTGGAAGACGACACCCACCGGGCGGGACTCCGGCGGGGTGTGGCGCAGATCCACGCCGTCCAGCCGCAGGTGCCCGGCGCCGAGCGGGGCGAGGCCTGCCAGGGCGCGCAGGGCGGTGGTCTTGCCGGCCCCGTTCGGGCCCAGCAGGGCGACGACGTCACCGGGCGCGGCGGTCAGCGCGACGTCCAGGCGGAAGGAGCCGCGGTCCACGACGAGGTGTGCGTCGAGCCCTTCGGCGGCCGGGCCCGGTGTCTTCCCGGCATTCTTCGGCACGGCCATCAGACGGCCCTCATCCAGCGGTCCCGCAACCCGGCCAGTACGGCGACGGACACCGCCAGCAGGACCAGGCTGAGGGCGATGGCGGCGGCCGGGTCGTTCTGCAGGGCGAGGTAGACCGCGAGCGGCATGGTCTGGGTGCGGCCGGGGAAGTTGCCGGCGAAGGTGATCGTCGCGCCGAACTCCCCGAGGGCCCGCGCCCAGGCCAGTACGGCACCGGCCGCGACGCCGGGGGCGATCAGCGGCAGCGTGACCCGGCGGAACGCGGTGAAGCGGGAGGCGCCCAGGGTGGTGGCCGCCTCCTCGTAGCGCGGGTCGGCGGCCCGCAGCGTGCCCTCGACGCTGATGACGAGGAACGGCATCGCCACGAACGTCTCGGCGAGGACGACGCCCGTGGTGGTGAAGGGCAGGGTGATGCCGAACCAGGCGTCCAGCCACTGGCCGACGACGCCGTTGCGGCCCAGGGCGAGCAGCAGGGCGACACCGCCCACCACCGGGGGCAGCACCAGCGGGAGCGTCACCAGGGCGCGGACCAGACCCCGGCCGGGGAAGTCCGTACGGGCCAGCAGCCACGCCAGCGGAACGCCGACGACCAGGCTCAGCGCGGTCGCCGTCGTGGCGCACAGCAGCGACAGGCGCAGCGCCTCCCACACCCCGGGGCTGGTCAGCTGCCCGGGGAGGTCCCGCCAGGGGGCGCGCAGGAGGAGGGCGAGGAGGGGCACCAGGAGGAACGCCATACCCAGGAGGGCGGGCGCGAGGAGGGCGAGGGGGACACCGCGGCCGGGGGCGCGGGGGCGTGCCTTCCGGGGGGTTTCCCGGCCGTCGGTCATGGCTTCAGGAATCCCGCCTCGGCCAGGACCTTCTGGCCCTGCGCGGACTTCACCAGCGCCACGAACGCCTTCGCCGCCGACGGATTGGGCGCGTTCTCGAGCCGGGCGATCGGATAGTCGTTGACGGCCTCGGCGGACTCCGGGAATTCCACGCCCTCCACCTTGTCACCGGCCGCCCTCACATCCGTGCGGTACACGAGGGCGGCGTCGGCCTCCTTCAGCCGGACCTTCGTCAGGGCGCTCTTGACGTCCTGCTCGTACGAGACCGGCTTCAGCTCGACGCCGCCGGCGGTGAGGGCGGTCCGCGCGGCGGCTCCGCAGGGCACCGTCTCGTCGCACAGCACGACCTTGAGGCCGGACGCGGTCAGGTCCTCGAGGGAGTCGATCGCGTGCGGGTTGCCCGGCGTAGTGGCGATCTCCAGCCGGTTGCGGACGAACGTGCTCGGGCTGCCCGCCGTGAGCCCCTCGTCCGTGACGAGCTTCATCGTCTTCGCGCTGGCCGCCGCGAAGACGTCGGCCGGGGCACCGCTGTTGATGCCGGCGGCCAGGCCGTCGCTGCCGCCGAAGTTGAAGGTGACCTCGGTCCCCGGGTGCTCCTTCTCGAACCGCTCGCCCAGCGTCGTGAAGCTCTCCTTCAGCGAGGCGGCCGCGAAGACGGTGACCGTGCCGGTGACGCCCTGCCCGCCGGACGCCGGCGAGCCCGAGCCGGACGCGGAACAGGCGCTCAGCATCAGTACGGCGGCGGCTGTCCCGGCACCGGCGATCCGAAGGGTCCCATGCGAACGGGGCATGTCGGAGCACTCCCTCTGCGGGTCTGCGGAAGAGCCCGCAACGCCCTCCCGCTACGCCGATCATACTGGCGCGTCTGCAAGGCGTTCACCCGATGTCGCATCGCATGAGCCAGGGAAAGTGGTCAGGGGGTACGCATGTGCGTCTCCATCGTCAGGTGCGGTCGATATGGACGTTCGTCGACTTCACGCGGGCCGTGGCCTCCATGCCGACCTCCAGCCCCAGTTCCTCGACGGCCTCCCGGGTGAGCAGCGAGACGAGGCGGTGCGGGCCGGCCTGGATCTCGACCTGGGCGGCGACGTCGCCGAGCTTGATCGCGGTGACGATGCCGGGGAAGGCGTTGCGGGCGGAGGTGTACGGAGTGCCCTCCTCGACGGCGCCGGCCCTGGCGAGTTCGACGGAGAACGCCGCCAGGGCCCGCCCGTCGACGAGCCGGCGTCCGCTGTCGTCGCGGTGGGTGGTGATACGTCCCGCGTCCGCCCAGCGGCGGGCGGTGTCCGGGCTCACGCCGAGCAGCCTCGCTGCCTGGCCGATCGTGTAGGACTGCATGCCGGTCACGATAGGTGGTGCCGGAGGCGCCTCAGCCCCGCTCGGCGGGAGCGGCCGTGCTCGCCCGGACGACGAGGTCCGTGCCCAGTTCCACACGGGGGGAGTCCGGCTGTTCGCCACGGGTGAGACGGAGCACCGTACGGACGGCGAGTTTGCCCATGTCGGCCAGGGGCTGGCGGACGGTGGTCAGCGGCGGCGCCGACCAGCGGACCTCCGGAAGGTCGTCGAAGCCGACCACGCTCATGTCCTCCGGGACCCTGAGCCCCCGGCCGCGCAGCGCCTCGATCGCCCCCAGCGCCATCTGGTCGCTGGCCGCGAACACCGCGGTCGGCGGCTCCGGCAGGTCCAGCAGGGCGTTGCACCCCGCGAAGCCGGCCTCCGGGCGGAAGTCACCGGGGACGATCAGCGATGCGTCGAGCGTGATGCCGGCGCCCTCGAGGGCCGCCCGGTAGCCGTCGAGCCGCGCGCGTGCGCAGAGCAGACGCGACGGCCCGGCGATCAGCCCGATCCTGCGGTGTCCCAGGGCCAGCAGGTGTTCGGTCGCGGCCATGCCGCCCGACCAGTTGGCGGCGCCGATGGTCGGCACGTCCGCGGCGGGGAAGCCGGCCGGGTCCACGACCACCAGCGGGACGCCCAGGATCTGCAACTCCTCGTGCAGTGTGTTCATCGCGGAGGTCACGAGGATGACGCCGTCGGACGCGCGCGCCCGCAGATTGCGCGTCCACTCCCGGGCGTCGCCGGAGCGTCCGTGGATCGCCGATACCACCGTGCCCGCCCCGGCCGCGTGGGCGGCCTCCTCGACACCGCGGATGATCTCCACCGCCCAGGGGCTGCCGAGGTCGTTGAAGACCAGGTCGAGCAGGACCGCGCGCGAGGTGGAGGCGTTGGGGCGCTTGCGGTAGCCATGACGGCGCAGCAGGTCCTCGACCCGGGCGCGGGTTTCCGGGGAGACGTCGGAACGGCCGTTGACCACGCGGGAGACGGTCGGCACGGAGACGCCGGCCTGCCGGGCGATCTCCGTGATCGTGACTCTGCCCCCGGCGTCGGCCTCATGTGCTGCCACTTGCCCCACCTCCGTGACGGAACCCGCGAAACTTCCAGGAGTCTTCCGGAAAGCGGGCGTCCGTGGGAAGGCGTCGCGGGACCGGCTCTTGGCGGAGGGGCCGGCCGGTCACCCCTCCCACGTGCCGGACCACGGTGGGTGACCGGTCCCGGACACGCGTCGGGGCCGGCGCGCAGAAGGTCCTGCGTCCGGCCCCTCGTCGCCTCGGGCGGCCCCGTTCCGCCCGGTCGTGCTCAGGCGGTGGTCAGGCTGGCGTCCCGGGGACGCTGCGGGGCGATGACCCTGCCGTCGGGCAGGAGTTCACCGGTGTCCTCGAAGAACACGACACCGTTGCACAGCAGGCTCCACCCCTGCTCCGGGTGGTGCGCCACGAGACGGGCGGATTCCCGGTCGGCGGAGTCTGCTGAGGGGCACGGTGGCTGGTGCTGGCACATGGGTGGGATCTCTCGCTCTGTGGTGATCTGTGAGTCGGCTGTCGTTTCAGTTCCGCGGCGTGAAGCTTCGTTCATGGCCGCCCCCCGTTGTGATAAGTCGGTCGGAAACCAGTGTTGCCCCGTGGGCGAGGATCCGCAGGGATTTCGCGGCACCGCTCCTCACAGCTTGAGGACGCGTCACCCGCGCGGACGGTTCATCCCAACTGCACTGTCACTTCGGGTGGTTCGCCGTGGCCGGATGAGGCTAGTCCGTCCGGGAGACACGTGTGCCCCGCCGCGTCGGGGGTCCGGGCGGCGGGGCACGGGGTGAACGCTCAGGCGGACGAGCCGAGCAGGCGGGTCGGTGCCACCCGGTGCGTCAGGACCGGGAGCAGGTCGGTGAACCGGTGCGGGCGGTGGGCCGCGATGCCGGGCGGCGCCGGGGCGAGCGGGACGAGCAGATCGGTGGCGGCCGGGTGTCCGGTGGCGCTGTCCGCGGTGGGATCGCCGTGCAGCCAGAGCGCCAGCATGTAGAGGCTCGGCACCGACAGCAGCCGGGGCTGGTACGGCTGTGTCATGGCCTCGGCCTGGCGCAGCGCGAGCTCGGTGGAGGTGATGTAGGGGCCCTCGAAGAAGCGGGAGAACGTCCAGCCGTCGGCGGTGGGCACAGTGTCCGCGGCGGCCACCGCGCGGTCGCCGGTGCGGATCAGGAAACGCCAGCCGGCCAGCCGGGTCGAGGTCCCGTCGTCGGGGGTGGTCCGGTCCAGGACGTGCACGGGAAGGGGCAGCTCGGGTGAGACGGGTCCCTGGGTGACGAGCAGGGAGGGGGTTCGGGCTTCGCGGACCGCGGTCGGCGAGGAGAGCGCGGTCAGGACGGAACGCAGTGCGGGCGCGGGAGCCGGGGGAACATGCAGCGGCATGGTGGGTCGCCTCTCATTCGAAGGCACAGTGGCGCGAGGGCGGGGCGTGGCGGGGCGGACGGCGCTGTCAGCTCGCGAAGGTCAGAGAGGCAGGGGCCGGGGGGCTGAGCCCGGGAGACGGAGGTGAGGAGTGCCGCACGCCACCTCCCGGCTGGATCGCTCGAACCGTGGGCGCCACCTTCTGCCTTGTGCGCAAAGTTTATACGACACGCGTTCGGGCTGTGTTTCGCCTAGCTGTTTTCGACCGGCGGAACAAGGGTACTTCTGGCCGGTAAAATGTGGAAATCATCCCGATCTCGGGCCGGATGCACGCCGATGACCTCGGATAATGGCCGCGAAGCGGTCGGCCTATTCTCGTCGGCGTTTTTCACGAGTTCGCAACCGACCCGTAAGGCGTCTTCTGTGCCATGCCTCGTGAATGTGCCACTGGTCACCCCGACCAGACTAGCGGTCGACGGTTCCGTCCGGGGCGTTATCGATCGCATCGACGGGGCATCCTCCCCTGTGGACCGGGACCCGGCGGCCGCTCTTCGGCCCGCCCGTGCGAGGAAGGACCCTTCGATGGGGGAGAAGGTCGTGGCAGGTCAGTTCGACCTGTCCGATCGCCAGCGCTACCGCGAGAAGCTCCGCAGCTGTCTGATGGGCTTGGAACGACTGCTGGCGGAGAAGCGGTTCGACCGCCCCAAGAACCTCATGGGGCTGGAGATCGAGTTGAATCTCGCGGGCGCCGACGGCATGCCGAAAATGTTGAATGCGCAAGTCCTCGAACGGATCGCCAGCAGGGACTTCCAGACGGAACTCGCCATGTTCAATCTGGAAGTGAACATCGCCCCCCACCGATTGGGCGGGCGGGTATTCGACCGGCTCGACGAGGAACTGCGCACTTCGCTCACGTACGCCGACCGGAAAGCCGGTGAAGTGGACGCGGGGATCGTGATGATCGGCATCCTGCCGACACTGGACCGGGACGACCTGGTCTCCTCGAATCTTTCCGATGTCGACCGTTACGCATTGCTCAACGAACAGATCGTGGCCGCGCGCGGTGAGGAGTTCACCCTCGACATCGACGGCGTCGAACGCCTCAGCTGCACCTCCAAGTCCATCGCCCCCGAGGCCGCCTGCACCTCGGTGCAACTGCACCTCCAGGTCACCCCGGAGCGCTTCGCCGGTGTGTGGAACGCGGCCCAGGCCGTCGCCGCCGCCCAGATCGCCGTCGGCGCCAACTCGCCGTTCCTCTTCGGCCGCGAACTGTGGCGCGAGTCCCGGCCCCCGCTGTTCCAGCAGTCCACGGACACCCGCCCGCCCGAGCTCCAGGCCCAGGGCGTACGGCCGCGCACCTGGTTCGGGGAGCGCTGGGTGACCTCGGCGTTCGACCTGTTCGAGGAGAACCTGCGCTACTACCCGGCCCTGCTGCCCCTCTGCGACGACGAGGACCCGCTCGAGGTGCTGGACCGGGGCGGTGTCCCCAGCCTCGCCGAACTCGTCCTGCACAACGGCACCGTCTACCGCTGGAACCGCCCCGTCTACGGCATCGCCGACGGCGTGCCCCACCTGCGCGTGGAGAACCGCGTGCTGCCCGCCGGTCCCACGGTCACCGACGTCATCGCCAACGCGGCCTTCTACTACGGCGTGGTCCGCGCCCTCGCCGAGGACAGCCGGCCGGTGTGGACCCGGCTGCCGTTCGAGGCGGCGGCCGCCAACTTCGACGCCGCCTGCAGGTACGGCATCGACGCCCGCCTCACCTGGCCCCGGCGCGGCCGTCTCGGCGGGCTGGGCGAGGTGGACGCGGTCACCCTCGTACGGGACGAGCTGCTGCCGCTCGCCGAGGCCGGGCTGGACGCGTGGGGGATCGAGCCGGCCGACCGGGATCTGTATCTCGGAGTGATCGAGGAGCGGTGCCGGCGAAGGGTGAACGGCGCGACCTGGCAGGCCGCGACCTTCCACCGGGCCCTCGACCTGGGCCTCGGCCGGGAGGCCGCCCTGGCCGCCACCACCCGCCGTTACCGCGAGCTGACGGAGCAGGGCGATCCGGTGCACAGCTGGCCGGTGGGACTGCCGGAACGGGTGCCCACGGGCTGACGCCGTCACCGGCCCCCCGGCCGGGCGCACAGCCGCTGCCCTCATACTGATCGGACCGATCGGTGATGTGGAGGCAGGTGTGCAGGCGGAGGCGGGCCCGGCGGCCGGTTCGTACCCTGAGCGGAGGCCCTCGCGGACGACGCTGCGCGACGAGACGCTTCTCGTGCTCGCGCTGTCGCTCGGCGCGAGCGGTGTGTCGGCCCTGATCAGCTTCGTCGGCTCGGTCACCGAACCGGGCGGCCTGAAGGACCAGGCGGCCACCCTCAACGCGTCGGCCGCGCCGGGCCGCCCCTGGCTGGACCTCGCCTGGCAGCTCTTCGGGATCACCACGGCGCTCGTCCCGGTGGCGTTGGTGGCGCACTTCCTGCTGCGTGAGGGCGCGGGGCCGCGCACCCTCGGCTTCGACCGCACCCGGCCCTGGTCCGACCTCGGCCGCGGAGCGGCGGTCGCGGCGGTCATCGGCAGCAGCGGCATCGCCTTCTACCTGGCCATGCGCGGCCTCGGCTTCAACCTCACCGTGGTGCCGGAGGCGCTGCCCGAGGTGTGGTGGAAGTACCCCGTGCTGATCCTGTCCGCGATGCAGAACTCGATCCTCGAAGAGGTCATCGTCGTCGGCTACCTGTTGCGCCGGCTGGACCAGCTGGGCTGGTCCCCGGGCGCCTCGCTGGCGGCCAGTTCGGTGCTGCGCGGCTCGTACCACCTCTACCAGGGCATCGGCGGCTTCATCGGGAACATGGTGATGGGCGTGGTGTTCGTGTACCTCTACCGGCGCTGGGGGCGCGTCGGGCCGCTGGTGGTCGCGCACACGCTGCTCGACGTCGGGGCGTTCGTGGGGTACGCGCTGCTGGCCGGCAAGGTGGGCTGGCTGCCGACGGCGTGAGGCGGCGGCGAAGGGGCGTGCGGCGCGGGCGGTTTCCCGGGGCCGCACGCCCCTTCGCCGTACCGGGTTCAGACCAGCAGATCGCCCTCGATGACCGTCACGGCCCGTCCGCCCAGCAGGGTGCGCCCGCCGCGTACCTCGGTGCGGACGCGGCCGGAGCGCGGTGAGGCCTGGAGGCCGGTGAGGGCGGGGCGGCCGAGGCGCTCGGACCAGTACGGGGCCAGAGCGGTGTGCGCGCTGCCGGTGACCGGGTCCTCGTCGATGCCGACGTTCGGGAAGAAGCAGCGGGAGACGAAGTCGTAGCCGAGGGCGGGGTTCTCTGCGCGGGCGGTGGCGATGAGGCCGCGCTCGGAGTAGGCGGCCAGGGCCTTGAGGTCGGGCCGCAGGGCGTGGACGGTCCGCTCGTCGGCGACCTCGACGAGCAGGTCCCCGATGTCCGGGCCGGTGTCGAAGGCCGTGAGCGGCCGGGCGCCCAGCGCCTCGGCGACGCCCTCGGGGACGTCGACCCGGGTGAGCGGGGCGGTGGGGAAGTCCAGGGTGACGGCGCCGTCCTCGCCGGGCGTGGCGATGAGGACGCCGCTGCGGGTGGCGAACCGCACCGGGCCCCGGTGCGCGCCGGTGGTGTGCAGGACGTGCGCGGTGGCCAGCGTCGCGTGGCCGCACATCGCGACCTCGGTGACGGGGGTGAACCAGCGCAGCGCCCAGTCGGCCCCGCCTCCCGCGGGGAGCGGGTGGGCGAAGGCCGTCTCGGCGTGGTTGACCTCCAGGGCGACGTTCTGCAGCCAGGGGTCGTCCGGGAAGGCGTCCAGCAGCAGTACCCCGGCGGGGTTGCCGGCGAAGGGCCGGTCGGTGAAGGCGTCGACGATTCGAATCCGCATGTCCTGACGGTAGAGGCTCCGTGAAGTCGCAGGCCAAGGCCAATTCGAGGGTGCCGGCCCGGTTGCCGCGGCTGTCGCCCGGGCGGAGGGGTTGTCGGACGAACTGTTCCGATATATCTTTGAAGCATCGCGACAGATCAACGACAGGATGGAGTGGTGGCGATGCGTACCCATGGTCACGAGCATGGACACGGTCATGGCGGCCCGCGTGGCGGTCGTGGCGACTTCGAGCGGCTGCGGGCGGCTTTCGGGCCTTTCGGCCCGGGGGGCCCGGGTGGTCCCGGCGGCCCCTTCGGCCCGGGCTTCGGGCATGGCGGCCCCTGGGGCGGGCGAGGGCGCGGCGGACCGAGGGGAAGGGCGCGGCGCGGTGACGTACGGGCCTCGATCCTGGCCCTGCTGAAGGACCGTCCGATGCACGGCTACGAGATGATCCAGGAGATCGCCGAGCGCAGCGGCGGAGCGTGGAAGCCCAGTCCCGGCTCGGTGTACCCCACCCTCCAGCTGCTGGAGGACGAGGGGCTGATCGCCAGCGAGTCCGAGGGCGGCAAGAAGCTGTTCTCGCTGACCGGCGCCGGCCGCTCGGCGGCCGAGGAGGGACCCGAGGCTCCCTGGGAGGAGGCCTCGCGCGGGGTCGACTGGGAGGCCCTGAGCGAGATCCGGCAGGCAGGCTTCGGCCTGATGGAGGCCTTCGGGCAGGTCTGGAAGACGGGCAGCAGGGAGCAGCGGGAGAAGGCTCTCGCCGTCATCAACGAGGCCCGCAAGAGGCTGTACCTGATCCTCGCCGACGAGGACTGACGGGCCGGTGAGGGCCGCCCGAGGGGCGTGACGCAAACCGGCGCGCGCCCCTCGGGCGGAAACACCCTGATCTCCTTCGCAAGGAGGAGATTCCGGCCCGGGGCATCCGCTTCCCGTGGGACGCCAAGATGCTTCCCGCCGGGGATGCCCCGGGCCCGTGGGGCTGATGGGGTGGGGGACGTGCAACCCCGTATCCCCCGGCAGCAGGCCCGCGAGCTCCATGAGCAGGGCATCCACCGCGCGGAGAACGATGTCAGGCTCGGCGCCGAACTGGCAGCGGTGGTGGCCGGTGCCCGGCGCAGAGCGGTCCGGGACGGGGACCGGCAGATCGACACCGCCCATCTGCTGCACTCGCTCCTGGAGTCCGACGCCGAGGTGAGGGCCGTCTTCGGCGAGGGCCCGCGGATCGCCCGGCTGCTCGGCTACCTGGTCCAGCGCAGCATCGGCTACGGGCTGCGCTGGCAGGGTGCCGTCGAGGACTCCGGAGGCGTCCCCGTGGTGACCGAGGCCGCGGGCCTCTCGCCGCTCGCCGCGGGCTGCATGGAGTACGCCCATGAGCGCGCCGCCCGTCACGGCCGCGGCCCGGCGTGCGGTACGGACCTGCTCGCGGCGATCGTCGCGGACCCCCGGGCGCGCGCCGTCGAGGTGCTCGAACGTGCCGGGATCGACCCCCGTGAACTGTTCGTCCGGCTCGAGGCGCCGTCCGGCCGGTGAGACAGGTGCCATAAAGGATGACGCTCCTGTCGGAGCCTGTCATCATGTGCCGGTGCCTACCTCTGTGATGACCCCGGGCGACCACCGGAAGGGCGTCGGACTCGGCCTCGCGCTGCTGTCCGCGCTGGCCTTCGGAGGTTCCGGTGTGGCGGCCAAGCCGCTGATCGAAGCGGGTCTCGACCCGCTCCACGTCGTGTGGCTGCGGGTGGCGGGCGCGGCGCTCGTCATGCTGCCGTCGGCGGTGCGCCACCGGGGACTCCTGCGCAGCAGGCCCGGACTGCTCGCCGGGTTCGGCCTGTTCGCCGTGGCCGGCGTCCAGGCCTGCTACTTCGCCGCGCTCTCCCGCATCCCCGTCGGAGTCGCCCTGCTGGTCGAGTACCTGGCGCCCGCGCTCGTGCTCGGCTGGGTGCGGTTCGTGCGGCGGCGGCCGGTGACCCGTGCCGCCGCGGTCGGCGTGGTCCTGGCGGTGGGCGGGCTCGCCTGTGTCGTGGAGGTGTGGTCGGGCCTCGGCTTCGACGCGCTCGGTCTGCTGCTCGCGCTCGGCGCGGCCTGCTGCCAGGTCGGCTACTTCGTCCTGTCCGACCAGGGCGGCGACGGCGACGAGGCACCCGACCCGCTCGGTGTGATCGCCTACGGGCTGCTGATCGGCGCCGCCGTCCTGACCGTCGTCGCCCGCCCCTGGTCCATGGAGTGGTCCGTGCTCACCGGCAGCGCGGAGATGGACGGCACCCCGGTCGCCGCCTTCGTCCTGCTGGCCTGGATCGTCCTCGTCGCCACGGTGGCCGCGTACGTCACCGGGGTGGTGTCGGTGCGACGGCTCTCCCCGCAGGTCGCCGGCGTCGTGGCCTGTCTGGAGGCGGTCATCGCCACCGTCCTCGCCTGGGTCCTGCTCGGCGAGCATCTGTCGGCACCGCAGATCGTGGGCGGCGCGGTGGTCCTGGCGGGCGCTTTCATCGCCCAGTCCTCGACCCCGGTGAAGGGCTCCGGGGAGCCGGTGGCGAGTGGCGGGACCGAACGGGAGTTGTCCACGCCGGGAACGACCGCCTAGGGTGCTGATCATGTACGCACGCGCACGTGTCCTCCCGCCTCCGGCCGCCTGAGGCGGGCACTCCGGTCCATCCGCCCGGCTGGTCGCCGGGCGTGACGGTGCTGCCCGCAGACGGAGTCCGCGGATCCCGCCGCCCCGGTCCCGGCCGGGACTGACCCGGGATCCCTTCCCGAACTTCCGCGCCCACGCCGACGCGCGTGGCGCGCCTCCGCGGAGAGAACACGTGTCGAACACCGTCTCCGGCCTGCCCGTCGGGCGAGGCCTCCTCTATCTGATCGTCGCCGGTGCCGCCTGGGGCACCGCGGGCGCCGCCGCGTCGCTGGTCTACCGGACCAGCGACATGGGCCCCGTCGCCCTGTCCTTCTGGCGCTGCGCCGTCGGCCTGGTCCTGCTGCTCGCCGTCCGGCCGCTGTCCCGCCGCCCCCGGCCCGCCGCACCCGAGCCGCTCGGCCGCCGGGTGCTGCGGGCCGGGGCCACCGGCACCGGGCTCGCGGTCTTCCAGACCGCCTACTTCGCGGCCGTCTCCGCCACGGGGCTCGCCGTGGCCACCGTCGTCACCCTCGGCGCCGGACCCGTACTGATCGCGCTCGGCGCGCGGCTGACCCTGGGGGAGCGCCTGGGGCGCGGCGGACTGGCCGCCGTCGTGGGCGCGCTCGCCGGACTCGTCGTGCTCGTCCTCGGCGGCGGAGGCGCGACCGTGGACCCGTGGGGCGTCCTGCTCGCCCTGGTGTCCGCGGCCGGGTACTCGGCGATGACGCTGCTCACCCGCTGGTGGGGACGTGACGGCGGCACGGACTCCTCCGGTACGACCGTCGGGGCGTTCGCCGTCACCAGCCTGGTGCTGCTGCCGTTCGCCGCGGCCGAGGGACTGGTGCCGCACACCGACGCCCCCGGCGCGCTGCTGTGCCTGCTGGCGTACATCGCCTCCGTGCCGACGGCGCTCGCGTACGGCCTCTACTTCGCCGGTGCGGCCGTCGTGCGGTCGGCCACCGTCTCCGTGATCATGCTGCTGGAGCCGGTGAGCGCGGCGGTGCTCGCGGTGGCCCTCCTCGGTGAGCGGCTGACGGCGGCCACGCTGGCCGGCACCCTGCTGATGCTCGGCTCGGTCGCGGGCCTCGCGGTCGGCGAGGCGCGGGGCGCGCGGACCCGCGGGGAGGAGCCGGACGTGGTGCCGGTGTGATGGCGCGGGGCCCTGCCGCGCGGGGGCCCCTCCGGCCGGGAGCGGCCCGGCCGGAGGGGCCCGCTCCGGTGCCCCGTCGTCCGAGCGACGCGGTCACTCGACGATCTCGACGGCGTCCGGCTTGGGGAACGGCAGCATCTCCCAGCCGGCGGGCCAGCCACGCACTCGACGCTCCCCTCGCTCGGCTTCGAGGATCCGGGGAACACGTCGCCTCCACCACTGGTGCGGATCCTCGTCCCGACCGGGCCACGGAACAGTGGCCGCGCGGAAACGGTCGTCGAGCTCGGTCAGTTCCGAAAGCCGCGCCGCCCGCACCCGCGGAGGCAGGAGCCGCCAGGCGCCCGCCAGCGCGTGCCGGCACCGGATTTCCTCGTCGAACTCCGGCGCGCACCACGCATAGCCCTCCTCCACGGCCGTCACGACGTCCCGCCAGCTCTTGAAGAGCGAGTTGAGCGTGTACGGCTCCCCGCCGGCCCGGCGTCCGGCGGTGGCCGGGACGGCGTGGCGCACCGCCTCGTACTCCTCGGCGGTCAAAGGCGCCCCGTCCGCGGGCGCAGGCGATCGGTCCATGGACCGACTGTCCCACGCCCCGGGCGCGGATCAGCGTCCCAGGGACGACAGGTAGCCGGGCAGCTCGGTGCCGGGGGCCAGGTCCGGGTCGGCGAGCGGGGTGCCGTAGCCCTTGCGCAGCGGGACGACGCCGGCCCAGTGGGGCAGGGCGAGGTCCTCGGGCTCGTCGTTGACACCGCCGGTGCGGAGCTTGGCGGAGACCTCGTCCAGGTCGAGGCGGATCACCGCGGTGGCGGCCAGCTCCTTCTTGTTCGCGGGCCGGGAGTCGGCGGCGCGGCCCGGTACGACATGGTCGACCAGGGCGTCGAGGGCCTGCCGCTTCTCCTCGGGGTCGGTCACGTCGTACGCCACGCCGTGCACCACCACGGAGCGGTAGTTGACCGAGTGGTGGAAGGCCGAGCGGGCCAGCACCAGCCCGTCGACGTGGGTGACGGTCAGGCAGACCGGGAGACCGGGGCCGGCCTGGCCCGCCGCGCGCAGCGGGCGCGAGCCGGTCGAACCGTGCACGTAGAGACGCTCGCCGACCCGGCCGTACAGCGTGGGCAGCACCACCGGCGCGCCGTCCCGGACGAAGCCGAGATGGCAGACGTAGCCCTCGTCGAGTATCGCGTGCACCAGCGCCTTGTCGTACGCGGCACGGTGGGGGGAGCGGGTGGGGACGGTGCGCTCGGTGGGCGGGTAGGTGTCGGCGGGCTGCCGCGGGGTTCCCTGCATGGCGTTCTCCATTGTACTAGTGCATAATTGGTTTTGTGCTAGGAGAGTATCGGATCAGTGGGCGGCGCGCAGCGGAGATTTCCGCGAGCATCGAGCGCGCGGTGGGGGAGGGGGCGCTGGGGCCGGGCGAACCGCTGCCTCCCCTGCGGGAGTTGGCGGAGCGGCTCGGGGTGAACCCGAACACCGTCGCCGCCGCGTACCGGACCCTGCGTGAGCGCGGGGTCATCGAGACCGCGGGCCGGCGGGGGAGCCGGGTGCGGTCCAAGCCGGCCACCACCGCGCGTGAACTCATCCGGGTGGAGGCCCCGCCGGGCGTGCGGAACCTGTCCGGGGGCAACCCGGACCCGGCACTGCTGCCCGCGCTGGCCGGGGCGTTCGCGGCGGCGGCCGGGGAGGGGGACCGGGAGCCGGTGCTGTACGGGCACGCGCCCGTGGAGCCCGAACTGGCGCGGCTGGCGCGGGCCTGGCTGGACGCCGACGGCGTTCCCGACGGGCCCGTCGCCGTCACCTCGGGCGCGCTGGACGCGATGGAGCGGGTGCTCGCGGCGCACCTCAGGCCCGGGGATGCGGTCGCGGTGGAGGACCCGGGGTGGGGGAGCCTGCTGGACCTGGTCCCGGCGCTGGGACTGCGGACCGTCCCCGTGGGGGTCGACGACGAGGGCCCGCTGCCCGATGACGTACAGAAGGCACTGACGGGCGGGGCGCGGGCCCTGATCGTCACGGACCGGGCGCAGAACCCGACCGGCGCCGCGCTGAGCGCCGCACGCGCGCGTGCCCTGCGCCCGGTGCTCGCCGGCCATCCGGAGACGCTGCTCGTCGAGGACGACCACGGGCACCACATCGTCGACCTGCCGCTGCACGCCTTGGCGGGTACGACCCGTAGCTGGGCCTTCGTGCGCTCGGCGGCCAAGGCCTACGGACCCGACCTGCGGCTCGCGGTACTCACCGGGGACGCGGTCACCCTCGACCGGGTCCGCGGACGGCAGCGGCTCGGGCCGGGCTGGGTCAGCAGGATCGTCCAGCGCGCGGTGGTGCGGCTGTGGAGCGAGGGCGCGGTGGACCCGGCGGCCGTGGCCGCGCGGTACGGGCGGCGCCGGGAGGCGCTGATCGGGGCGCTGGCCCGGCACGGGGTCGCCGCGCGCGGGCGCAGCGGCATGAACGTGTGGGTGCCGGTCCCCGACGAGACCGGCGCGGTCGCCCGCCTGCTGCACGCGGGCTGGGCGGTGGCGCCCGGCGCCCGCTTCCGGACGAACGCGGCGCCGGGGATCCGGGTCACCGTCTCGACGCTCACCGAGGAGGAGATCGGGCCGCTGGCCGAGGCGATCGCCGAGGCGATCGGTCCGGCCGGAGGGCCGGGGCGGACATATGCCTGAGGCAGTGTCCGGAAGTGCGGGCCACCTGCGGTCGGCTGCGTCGGTGGTGAGCTCCGGAGGCGCTGGCCGGGCGAGGGTGCTCGTGCGGCCCGGCGTTTGCGGGGTGCTCCCCTCACTCCCGGCTTCGTTCGAGCGGGGGGCCCATCGCCCCGGGGGCACCTCCCAGGCCTTTGAGGCACTGGGGAAGACACGACTGCCCGCGGTGACGGGGCGGGGCTACGCGGGCTTCCTCGGTCTCACCTGGGTGAGGGCCGCGCCGGCCAGGACGATCGCCGCGCCCACCGGTGTCGACCAGGTCAGGGTCTCGCCGAGGAGGGCGATACCGGCCGCGGCGGCGATCACCGGGACGAAGTAGGTGACCATCTGGCCGGTCGTCGGGCCGACCTCGGCGACCAGGCCGTACTGGATGAGTACGGCCAGACCCGTGCCCAGCGTGCCCAGCGCGGCGATCGCCAGCAGCGGGCCGACGGCGAACCCGGTCGGCAGCGTGGTGAACAATGGGGTGACGACGGCCAGTTGGACCGTGGCCAGCAGCAACTGGCCGCCGGTCAGGGACAGGTTCGAGTGGCTGCTGCCCGCCAGGGTGCGGCGGACGTAGATCCAGCCGACGGGGTAGCTCAGCGAGGCCAGCAGGGCCAGCGTCGTGCCGCGGGCGTCCAGGCCCGCGAAGCCCTGCCAGGCGCCCAGCACGGTCAGCACCCCGAGGAAGCCGAGGCCGAGCCCCGCCACCCGCACCCGGGTCGGCCGGTCCTCGGACAGCGCCACCAGCGACAGGGCCATGCCCCACAACGGCGAGGTGGCGTTGCAGATGCCGGCCAGTGTGGACGGGATGGTCAGCTCCGCGAAGGCGAACAGCGAGAACGGCAGGGCGTTCAGCAGGAACCCGGCGACCGCGAGATGACCCCAGGTGCGCACACCGCGCGGCAGCCCCTCCCGCCGCACCGCCATCGCCACCGCCAGGACGGCGGTACCGAAGGCCAGCCGGCCGAAGGTGACCTGGAAGGGGGCGTAGCCCTGGGTGCCGACCTTGATGAGGAGAAAGCTGAACCCCCAGATCAGGGAGAGCGCGCCGAAACGCAGCCGCCAGTCCAGGCGGGGGCGGACGGGTTCCGGGGCGGGACCGGCCGGGGCCGGTGCGGTGGTGGTCGCGGTGACGCTGCTCATGGACGCAACGATGCGGGACATCCATCTCGTAGCACAATCGAGATTTCGCACGCGATATCTCGTAGCATCGCTTACATGTTGAACCTGGAGCGCCTGCGCACCCTCGACGCCCTCGCCCGGCACGGCTCGGTCAGCGGCGCGGCCGAAGGACTGCACATCACGACCTCGGCCGTCTCGCAGCAGATGTCCAAGCTGGAGCGCGAGGTCGGCCAGCGGCTGCTGGCCAAGAACGGGCGGGGCGTCCGGCTCACGGACGCGGGCCGGCTGCTCGCCGAGCACGCGGCGCGCATCCTCTCCCAGGTCGAGCTGGCCCAGTCCGACCTGGAGGCGCAGCGCGGACAGGTCGCCGGTGAGCTGCGGGTCTCGGCGTTCCCGACCGCCGCGCGGGGACTGTTCCCGGTCGCGCTCGCGGATCTGCGCGAGCGGCACCCCGCGCTGCGCGTGCGCTCCCGCGAGCAGGAGCCGGAGCAGGGCATCCGGGGAGTGGTGCGCGGGGACCTCGATCTCGCGGTGGTGCTCGACTGGTACAACAAGCCGATGCCGCTGCCCGACGGCCTGGTCAAGGCGCCCCTGCTGGACGACCCGGCCGATGTGGCGCTCCCGGCCGGCCACCGGTTCGCCGGCCGCGACGAGGCGGACCTCGCAGACTTCGCCGAGGACGAGTGGATCACCTGGGGCGAGGGCGAGTTCTGCCACGAGTGGCTGATGTTCACCCTGCGCTCCAAGGGCATCGAGCCGGTCATCGGCCACCGCGCCGCCGAGAGCCACACCCAGCTCGGCCTGGTCGCGGCAGGGCTCGGCGTCTGCATCGCCCCGCTGCTGGGCCGCGACCCGCTGCCCGACGGGGTGGTGACCGTCCCGCTCCGGCAGCGCGTACGACGGCACGTCTTCGTCGTCTGGCGCGCGGACGCCGACCGCCGCCCGTCGATCCGGGCGGCGGTACAGGCCCTGCGGGCGGCGGGGGAGCGCGTCGGGGCGACGGGCGAGAGGCCTACGGCAGTGTCGGCAGCTTCCTGAAGTCCCAGGACACGATCTTCTCCGGGGTCAGGCGCAGCCAGGCGTGCCGGCCGTCGTGGGGCATCTCGTCCAGGCCGAAGTTCTTGCGGGCGAACAGCGTCTCCGGAACGTCGAGTTCCGCGCGCAGTTCGCCGGTGCGCGGGATCTCGCCCACGAACTCCGCCCGCCCGGACAGCTCCGCACCGCGCAGCTCGTCGTACTCCTCACCCGTGTCGACCACGATCGCCACCCGCGGATCCCGCCGCAGATCCGCCCAGCGCCTGCTGCGCACCACGGAGTACAGCCACAGCGAGGTGCCGTCCCAGGCGAACCAGAGCGTGCTGACGTGCGGTGCTCCGTCCGCGGACACGGTGGCGACCCGGCAGGTGCGCTGGACGGTGAGGAAGTCGTCCAGTTCACCGGGTGTCATCATGATCTTCCGGCCCCGGCGCTGCGTGGCGGTCATACGGTCCCTTCGTCTCTCGTGTCGTGCCCGGTGCCTGGTGCCTGGTGCCGGCGGCTCAGGCGAGGGTGATCGAGTCCCCGCTCACCGTGATCTCCACGGCGGGCAGCGGCTTGGTCGCCGGGCCGCTCTGCACACTGCCGTCGGCGATGGAGAAGTTGCTGTTGTGGCAGGGGCAGTTGATGACCCCGTCGGCGACGCTCTTCACCGCGCACCCCTGGTGGGTGCAGGTCGCCGAGAACGCCTTGAACTCGCCCGCCGTCGGCTGGGTGACGACCACCTTACGGTCGGCGAAGACCTTTCCGCCGCCCTCGGGGATGTCGGCGGTCGAGGCGAGCGGGTCGGTACCGGCGCCGGCGTTCCCGCCTCCGTCCGAACCCCCGCCGCTCGCGCCGCCGTCCGAGGAACCGCCGGCCGAGCCGGAGTCCGCGGAGGAGCCCGACGCGTCGTCGTCGGAGCCGCCGCACGCGGTCAGCGCGACGGCGAGGCCCGCCGCTCCGGCCGCCGCCACGACGGTTCGGCGAGCGGGTCCGGAGGTGCGGTGGAGCGATGCGCTGGTCATGCGTGTTCCTTCCGGGATACGTGATCTGGGGAGAGGTACGGTCGGCGGGCCCACGCCGTTCATGCGCTGCCGAGCCTGGCCTGTCCGCGGTCGGGCGGGCGTAAATCACGGCTGTCGTTTCGCTGTCGCCCCCGGACCGTCCCGCCCGGGTCGCCTCCGACGTGCGGCGACACGCCAGTAGCCTGGTGCGATGCTGAAGGAAGTCACCGCGACCCGGTTCATCGCGCCGCTGCGCGAGGGCGGCTCGCTGCCGGGACTGATCGAGGCCGACGACCTCGGCACGTACGTGCTGAAGTTCGCCGGCGCCGGACAGGGCCGCAAGACACTGGTCGCCGAGGTCGTCTGCGGGGAACTCGCCCGCCGGCTGGGACTGAGGGTGCCCCGCCTGGTCACCGTCGAACTCGACCCCGTGCTGGGGCTCGGCGAGCCCGAGCCGGAGGTGCAGCGGCTGCTGAAGTCCAGCGGCGGCACCAATCTCGGCATGGACTTCCTCTCCGGTGCCCTCGGCTTCGATCCGCTCGCCTTCGAGGTGAGCCCGGAGGAGGCCGGACGGATCGTCTGGTTCGACGCGCTGGTGAACAACGTCGACCGCTCCTGGCGCAACCCCAACATGCTCCGCCGGCGCGGCGAACTGTGGCTCATCGACCACGGCGCGACCATGATCTGGCACCACAACTGGCCCGGCGCGGCAGCCTCCGCCGCCCGCCCCTACGACGCCTCCGACCACGCCCTGAAGCCGTTCGCGCCGGACATCGCGTCCGCCGCGGACCGGCTCGCGCCGCGGGTCACCGAGGAACTGCTCGCCGAGGTCACCGCGGAGATCCCCGACCTCTGGCTGACCGGCGAGCCCGGCTTCGACACCCCGGACGAGCTCCGGTCGGCCTACGCGCGGCCGCTGATCGCCCGCGCGGCCACCGTCCACCACCACATCCACGGCCTCGAGGGGGACCAGTGAGCGACCGGCACGTCTTCGAGTACGCGCTGCTGCGGGTCGTACCGCGCATCGAGCGCGGGGAGTGCGTCAACGCCGGGGTGCTCCTGTACTGCCGCCCCAAGTCGTTCGTCGCGGCCCGCACCCATCTCGACGAGGCGCGGCTGCTGGCCCTCGACCCGAAGGCCGACCTGCCGGGTGTGCGGGCGGCGCTGCGTGCCGTCGAGGGCGTCTGCGCGGGCGGGGACGCGGCGGGGCAGGCGGCACGGGACGACGCCGGACGGCGCTTCCGCTGGCTGATCGCACCCCGGTCCACCATCGTCCAGCCCGGCCCCGTGCACACCGGGCTCACCACCGATCCGGCGGCGGAGGCGGAACGGCTGCTGGAACTGCTGGTGCGTTGACGGCCGCGGGCGGCCGGTGGCTTCCCGCACCCACGCGGCCCCGTGCCTCTTCCGGGCAGGTCCGGCCGACCCACCGCAAAGGGCGCGGGGAACAGCGCGACCGGCTACCGGCAGCCGCCCACGGCCCGTCGCCGCACGACGTATCCCGTCGCGGCCACCGCACTCGTCACGAACGTCGCCCCGATCCCCAGATCCCAGCCGCTGGGCCCGGACGCCGCCGAGCCACCTAGTCCGCCCTCCACACCGCGTGCAGGCGCGACGGAGGCGGAGGGCGCGGGCGCGGTCCGGGTCGCCGGCGCGGACGTGGGAGTCACGGTGCGCGTGGGCGTGACGGTCGTCGGCGCCGGTACCGGCGGCCGGGTGGGCGCAGCGGTCGTCGGTACCTGTGACGGTGACGGCGGCCGGGTTGGCGCCGGGGTGGCGGGGGCCGGACGGAAGGTGGACGACGTGAGACCGCGCCGGGGCAGCGCCTCGCAGGCCACTCCGTCGTCCGGACCCGGGTCCTCGTCGAGCCGGTGCGGATCGCTCCGGTCCGTGTCGAAGAAGACCTGCGCGTCCTCCTGGTAGGTGAAGTCGCCGCAGTCCAGGTCCTGGGCGTGAGCGGTGCCGGCCAACGGCACGATCGCGGCGAGCGCGATCAGTGTGCCCAGGGCACCGGTGCGACGGCGCATGGAGTGCCTCCTTTCCGGCCGCGGGTGGCTCGCGCTTCGACGCTAGGGGCCGTCCGGCGCCGGGGCGCGCAGCGCTGGGCCGATCGGGTGTTCCGCCTGGGGGCCGTCCACGGCGGGGCGGAGACGGTCCCCGCGCGGGGAATGGATCACACCCGCGCGGTGTGCCGTTGACACCGGGTGCCAGGGCTTCTAGCGTCACGTCTGCTGAAGGTACTAAGCGGTCGCTCACCGATGTCGGTCCGGCCGCAGGAGCCGCATCCCAAGCGCGAGGAGAAGCAGCAATGTCCACCACTGAGCAGCGGGTCGCGGTCGTCACCGGCGCCGCGCGCGGCATCGGCGCCGCCACCGCCGTACGACTGGCCGCCGAGGGCCGCGCGGTCGCCGTGATCGACCTCGACGAGGCCGCCTGCAAGGACACCGTCGAGAAGATCACCGCCGCCGGCGGCAAGGCGATCGCGGTCGGCTGCGACGTCTCCGACGAGGCGCAGGTCGAGGCGGCCGTCGCGCGGATCGCCGAGGAGCTCGGCGCGCCCACGATCCTCGTCAACAACGCGGGCGTACTGCGTGACAACCTGTTGTTCAAGATGAGCGTCTCCGACTGGGACACCGTCATGAACGTGCACCTGCGCGGCGCGTTCCTGATGTCGAAGGCCTGTCAGAAGCACATGGTGGACGCCGGGTTCGGCCGGATCGTCAACCTGTCCTCCTCCTCCGCGCTCGGCAACCGCGGCCAGGTCAACTACTCGGCGGCCAAGGCCGGCCTCCAGGGCTTCACCAAGACCCTCGCCAAGGAGCTCGGCAAGTTCGGCGTCACCGCCAACGCCGTCGCCCCCGGCTTCATCGCCACGGAGATGACCAAGGCCACCGCCGACCGCGTCGGCATGGGCTTCGAGGACTTCAAGGCCGCCGCCGCCACCCAGATCCCGGTCGCCCGCGTCGGCGAGCCCGAGGACATCGCCAACGCGATCGCCTTCTTCACCGGCGAGGCGGCCGGCTTCGTCTCCGGCCAGGTGCTGTACGTCGCCGGCGGACCGCTCGACTAGGAAGACCGGGAACATGACTGCTGTGGAACTCTCGGGCAAGGTCGCCCTGATCACCGGCGCCAGCCGCGGCATCGGCTACGGCGTCGCCGAGGCGCTGGTCGCGCGCGGCGACCGGGTCTGCATCACGGGCCGGGGCGAGGACGCCCTCAAGGAGGCCGTCGAGAAGCTCGGCTCCGACCGTGCCGTCTACGTCGCCGGCAAGGCACACGACGAGGCCCATCAGGCCCTCGCCGTCGAGCGCGTGATGGAGGCCTTCGGCCGGGTCGACTACCTGGTCAACAACGCCGGCACCAACCCGGTGTTCGGGCCGATCGCCGACCTCGACCTGAACGTGGCGCGCAAGGTGTTCGAGACCAACGTGATCTCGGCGCTCGGCTTCGCGCAGAAGACCTGGCACGCCTGGCAGAAGGACAACGGCGGCGCGATCGTCAACATCGCCTCCGTCGCGGGCATCGCGCCCTCGCCGTTCATCGCCGCCTACGGCGTCAGCAAGGCCGCGCTGATCAACCTGACCCAGCAGCTGGCGCACGAGTTCGCGCCCGGGGTGCGGGTCAACGCCATCGCTCCGGCCGTGGTGAAGACCAAGTTCGCGCAGGCGCTGTACGAGGGCCGGGAGGCGGAGGCCGCCGCCGGCTACCCGCTGGGCCGGCTCGGTGTGCCCTCCGACATCGGCGGTGCCGCCGCGTTCCTCACCTCGGACCAGTCGGACTGGGTCACCGGCCAGACCCTGGTCGTCGACGGCGGCATCTTCCTCAACGCCGGCGTCGCCTGAACCGGACGTCCCGCGCGGTGCGACACGTGCGCCGCGCGGGACGGTTCCGCACCTCGCGCGGGTGACGCGTGGGCCCGCGCGGGGCCCCTGTTCGACGATCCGGCACGGGCGTCCGTCGACGAGAACGGCGCCCGTGCCGGCGTACCGGGGTCGCGACGGTGCGTGACAACGTAGTCATCGGAGAGTTGATCTCAAGGGCCGTACAGATGGGGGGTCAACGGGGCGAACACTGCGGTATGGTCTGCCGACTCTTGGGACGGCAGAGCGAGGAGCGTGCGCGTGTTCAAGCGGAACCGATGCCTGCGGCGGGTGGCGGCCATCGCGTCCATAGCGTCCTTGATGACCGGGTGCGGCGTCCTGTCGTCCGACACCTCGGACGACGAGGGACCCATCGTCGTGGGAACCACCAGCTCGCCGAGCACGCTGGATCCCGCCGCCTCCTGGGACAGTTCCTGGGAGCTGTTCCGCAACATCTACCAGACCCTGCTGAGCTACCCGGTCGGCGCGAGCACCCCGCAGCCGGACGCCGCCAAGAGCTGTGAGTTCTCCGACGCCTCCAACCAGGTGTTCCGCTGCGAGCTGCGCGAGGGACTGACGTTCTCCGACGGCGACGCCCTCGACGCCCAGGCCGTCAAGCACTCCATCGACCGGATCCGGGAGATCGACGTCAACGGCGGCCCGGCCGGTCTGCTGGGCAGCCTCGAACGGGTGCAGGCGCCCAGCGAGCGCGAGGTCGTCTTCCACCTCGACAAGCCGGACGCCACCTTCCCGTTCGTGCTCGCCACCCCGGCCATGTCCATCGTCGACCCCGACGCCTACCCGGCCGACGCCCTGCGCGAGGACGACGGCGTCGTCGGCTCGGGTCCCTACACCCTCCAGTCGTACAAGGAGGGCGAGGAGGCCGAACTCGCCCGCAACGACCGCTACAAGGGCTTCGCCGAACGCCGGAACGACGCGGTGACCATCCGCTACTTCCAGGACTCCGGCACCATGGTCAAGGCGCTGCGGGACGACCGGATCGACCTGACCTACCGCGGTCTGGCGGCGGACGACATCATCGATCTCCAGGGCAAGACCTCCAAGGAGGAGGAGCTCCAGCTGATCGACGGCACCGGGACGGACATCAACTACCTGGTGTTCAACCCGGAGGACCCGTGGGCCGGCAAGAAGGCGGTGCGCCGGGCCGTCGCCCAGATCGTCGACCGCGCGGCGATCGCGCACAAGGTCTACAAGGACACCGTCGACCCGCTGTACTCCATGGTCCCCAAGGGGCTGACCGGGCACACCACCGGCTTCTTCGACGACTACGGCGAGCCCAGCGTGGCCAAGGCGCGGCGGATCCTCACCGAGGCGGGCATCACCGAGCCGGTCCCGCTCACCCTCTGGTACACCACGGACCGCTACGGCTCCGAGACCGCCCTGGAGTTCAAGGAGCTCGAGCGGCAGCTGGAGGCGTCGAAGCTGTTCGACATCACGCTCGAGAGCCGTCCCTGGAAGACGTACGTCGAGGGCTACCAGAACGGTGAGTACCCGGTGTTCGGGCGCGGCTGGGCTCCCGACTTCCCGGACGCGGACAACTTCATCGCCCCGTTCGTCGGCAAGCAGAACGCGCTCGGCACACCCTACGAGGCGACCAGGATCACAGACGAGCTGCTGCCCAGTTCCCGCCGGGAGAGCGACCGCGGGAACGTGGTGAAGCAGTTCGAGGAGGCCCAGCGGATCCTCGTCGACGACGTGCGGCTGCTGCCGCTGTGGCAGGGCCGGCCGTGCGTGGCGGCGAGCCGCGACATCTCGGGCGCGGAGCGGGCCCTGGACCCGTCCACGATCATGATGATGTGGCAGCTCTCCCGGAAGACGAGCTGGTAGAGCCGGGTACGGTCGTTCGCCGGGCCGGTTGTCAGTGGTCGCCTGTAGGTTTTGTGGTCTGGAAGCGACCGCACACGTAAGGACATTGACGTGACCGACATCGCCATGCTGCCCGAGTCCTGGCGCGGGGTTCTGGGCGACGAGCTGCAGCAGCCCTATTTCAAGGAGCTGACCGAGTTCGTCGAGGAGGAGCGGGCGAACGGTCCGGTCTACCCGCCCCGCGAGGAGGTCTTCGCGGCGCTGGAGGCCACGCCGTACGACAAGGTGAAGGTCCTGGTCCTCGGCCAGGACCCGTACCACGGCGAGGGCCAGGGACACGGTCTGTGCTTCTCCGTCCGCCCGGGCGTGAGGATCCCCCCGTCCCTGCGCAACATCTACAAGGAGATGCACGCCGAGCTGGGCACGCCCGTCCCGGACAACGGCTATCTGATGCCGTGGGCCGAGCAGGGCGTGCTGCTGCTCAACGCGGTGCTCACGGTCCGCGCCGGTGAGGCCAACTCGCACAAGGGCAAGGGCTGGGAGCGGTTCACCGACGCGGTGATCCGCGCGGTGGCGGACCGCCCCGACCCGGCGGTCTTCGTGCTGTGGGGCAACTACGCGCAGAAGAAGCTGCCGCTGATCGACGAGAGCCGGCACGTGGTGGTCAAGGGGGCGCACCCCTCGCCGCTGTCCGCGAAGAAGTTCTTCGGCTCCCGGCCGTTCACGCAGATCAACGAGGCGGTGGCCGCGCAGGGCCACGAGCCGATCGACTGGACGATCCCGAATCTGGGCTGACGTCGCCCCACCGGGTGCGGAGCGCTCCATCGGCCCCGCACCCGGCCCGCTCGAGGCGCTACGGAGCGGCTTGTGCGGTATCGCCCCGGCCTGCGGTTAGCGTCGGGGGCGACAGCCGGCGAGCGGTGCGGAGGACGTGGTGGCGGAGCGACAGGAGCGGGCGGCGCCGGACGCCGTGCTCACCCGGATCGGTCAGGTCGTGATGCTGCACCACGCGGGGGACCGTGAGGAGGCCCGGCACCGGCTGCTCGGCCTGTGGGCGGAGATCGGCGAGCACGGGGACCCGCTGCACCGCTGCACCCTGGCCCACTACCTCGCCGACACACAGGACGACCCCGAGGACGAACTGGCCTGGGACCTGCGGGCGCTGACGGCTGCCGAGGAGGCCGTGGACGACCGCGCCGGCGTGTCCGGGAAATCCCCCGCCGTGCGCGCGCTCTACCCGTCCCTGCAGCTCAGCCTGGCCGCCGACTACGCCCGCCTCGGCCGCCCCGACGCCGCCCGCACCCATCTCCACCGGGCCCGGGGCGCCGTCCGCACCCTGGCCGACGACCGCTACGGCGAGGGCGTACGGGCCGCCATCCGGCGGCTGGAGATCCGGCTGGACGAGGACGGGCCGCCCGAGGGCCGGTGGCCGCCGGAGCGACGTTCCTAGGACCGGCACCGCCCCGGCCGGTTCAGCGTCCGTACGTCTTCTCGCAGATGGCCGCCTCCGGGCTGCCCGGGCGCCAGCCGCCGTACCGCCTGCCCAGCGCGCACACGTCCGCTCCGCCGGAGGAACCGCGGCGCATCGACTCCGCCATGTCGGGGAAGTCCGTCGCGGGAGGCCGCGGCCGGCCGTTCCCGCCGGTCGCGGGACGGGGTGGCCGGGCCTGCCCGGTCCGGTCACCGGACGGTGCGTCCCGCTCCGGCGTGGCCCCGGGAGCGGCCCGGCGCGACGGGGGCGCGGAGGTCTTCGAGGGCCGGGACGGGCCGATCATCTCCAGGGCCTCGCGCGCCGGTGCCTGCACGACCTCCGTCTCGTCGCCCCCCACCGGACGCGGCTCCGGCCCCCGGGACGGTGCCGTCGCCGGTCCGGGCGCAAGGGGGCGGTGGACCGTCGTACAGCCCGAGAGGACCGAGAGGGCCACGGTCACCAGAAGCGTTGCTGTGGTCGTCGTTCGATGCACCCGCTCCACTCTGCTGGCTCCGGCCGCCCCGGGGAGGCCGGACGGACACCGCATGCCCCGCACGGGTGATCTCCCGCCCCGTACGGAGGTCCCGGGAGTGCCGCGGGTGACGTCAGTCGCCGGTGGCGCCGTCGATCCGTTCGCGGATCAGATCGGCGTGGCCGTTGTGACGCGCGTACTCCTCGATCATGTGCGTGTAGATCCAGCGCAGGGTGTACGGATCCTCGCTGAACCGGTGGCGGCCCCGGGACGGATCGTCGAGGGTGAAACCGGCCGCGCTGCGCCGGGCGGCGCCTATCTCGGACTGCCAGGTCGCGTACGCCTCCTGCCAGGTGTCCGCCCCGGTCAGATGGAACTCGCCGTCCGGGTCGGCCTCGCTGTAGTACAGGGGACCGGCGTCCTCGTCCGCGAGCACCCTGCGGAACCAGCTCCGTTCCACCTCCGACATGTGCCGCACCAGGCCCATCAGGGAGAGCTCCGAGGGCGGCACCGACGCGGTGCGCAGCTGTTCGTCGGTCAGTCCCTCGCACTTCTGGGCGAGGGTGTCGCGGTGGTAGTCGAGCCACCCCTCCAGCATGGTGCGTTCGTCGGCGTCGACGGCGGGTTCACTGCGTTCGGTCGTCATGCCGCCATCCTTGCCCGGCGTGAGCTTCCTTCACCAGGGCTTTTCGGTGCCGAGCATTCCCGCCAGCAGTTCCCCGAGGTCCGCGCGCACCTCCGCGAGGCTCGGCACGCGCGCGCTGAAGGAACCGGCCACGCAGGAGAACATCAGCCCGTCCGCCCAGGCGACCAGCGACAGGGAATGACGGTCGGGGTCCGTCGAGCCCAGCCCGGTGACGAGGGCGGTGAGCAGGTCGCGGAAGCGGGCACCGGCCGCGTCGAAGTGTGCCCGCAGCTCGGGGCGGCGGGTGGCCTCCAGGGCCAGCTCGTAGCGGGCGATCGTCAGCGCCCGGTTACGGGTCAGCGCGCGGTGCGTGGCCAGCGCCAAGGCGTCCACCAGTGAGCCGGCGCCGGCCCGTGGGTCGGGCATCTCGTGCAGTGCGAGGACCCGTGCCTCCCGCTCGGCGAGCCGCCGTACCGCCAGATCGAGGAGTGCCTGGCGGGTGCGCGCCAGATTCGAGGTGGACCCCTGGGGGAGTCCGGCCGCCTCGTCGACCGCCCGGTGGGTGAGGCCGCGCATCCCGCGTTCGGCGAGCAGGGCGAGGGCGGTGTCGGCGACGAGATCGGCACGGGCGGCGCCTGCGGTGCGTACGGACATGGAGGTCAAACTACCCACCTCACTACGGGTGTAGTACGTTGGAGTCCTGCGTTCACTACAGATGTAGTTCAGGTGGGGTGCGAGGAGGAGTCATGGCGCGGACCGAACGGGCGGTCGTCATCGGCGGAGGGATCGGCGGCCTGACCGCGGCGGCCGCCCTGCACCAGTGCGGTGTGCGGGTGACGGTGCTGGAGCGGGCCGGCTCGCTGGAACCGGTCGGCGCGGCCATCTCCCTGGCCCCCAACGCGCTGCGCGGCCTCGACGTCATCGGCCTCGGCGACGACATCCGCGCCCTGTCCGTCTGGCAGGGCGACGGAGGGCTGCGCGCGCCGGGCGGACGGTGGCTGTCCCGTACCAGCGCCGCCGCGGCGGCCGAGCGCTTCGGCGGCCCCCTCGTCCTGCTGCACCGCGCCACCCTCGTCGGCCGCCTGGCCGCACTGCTCCCGCCGGACGCCGTCCGCACGGCCACCGACGCCCGCCTCCTCGACCCCGGTGTCCCCGGCGACTCCGGCCGGCCGGCCCGCGTCGGCACCCCCGACGGCGAACTGGAGGCCGACCTCGTGGTGGCGGCCGACGGCATCCACTCCGCCGTACGCCGCGTGCTGTTCCCCGGCCACCCCGGGCCCGTGTACGCCGGGTTCACCACCTGGCGGATGGTGATCCCGCTGCCCGGCGTGGAGTTCGCCTCCCACGAGACCTGGGGCCGGGGCCGCATCTGGGGCACGCATCCGCTCAAGGACGGCCGGATCTACGCCTACGCCGCCGCCGTGGCCCCTGCCGAAGAGCACGCCCCCGACGACGAGCGGGCCGAACTGCTGCGGCTCTACGACGACTGGCACACCCCGATCCCCGAGGTACTGGCCGCCACCCGCCCCGAGGACGTACTCCGTCACGACGTCCACCACATCGCCGAGCCGCTGCCCGCCCACCACCACGGCCGGGTGGCCCTGGTCGGCGACGCCGCGCACGCCATGCCGCCGACCCTCGGCCAGGGCGGCAACCAGGCCATCGAGGACGCGATCACCCTCGCCCACCACGCCGGTGACCTGCCCGCCTACACCGCGACCCGGCTGCCCCGCACCACCAGGATCGCCCGCCGGGCCGTGCGGGTGGCCCGCTTCAACCTGATGACCGACCGCGTCGGCATCGCCGTACGCGACCGGGCGGTCGCCGCGCTGTCCAAGACCGGACCGGCCCTGCTCCTGCGCGGCTTCGACTCGATCGCCGGCTGGCGGCCGCCGCAGCAGCCGTATGCTTCGCAGCACAGCACGCAAGGCAAGGGCTAGAGGAGAACACACGGTGAAGGTCGGCTGCATCGGACTCGGTGACATCGCGCAGAAGGCCTACCTCCCGGTGCTCGCCCACCAGCCCGGAGTGGAACTGCACCTGCAGACCCGCACCCCCGCGACCCTCGACCGGGTCGCCGACGGCCTCCACCTCCCGCCCGCGCGGCGCCACGCGGACCTCGGCTCCCTGATCGCCCAGGACCTCGACGCGGCCTTCGTGCACGCGCCCACCGAGGTCCACCCCGAGATCGTGACCCGGCTCCTGGAGGCGGGTGTGCCGACGTACGTCGACAAGCCGCTCGCCTACGAACTCGCCGATTCCGAGCGGCTGGTGGCGCTCGCCGAGGAACGGGGCACGAGCCTCGCCGTCGGCTTCAACCGGCGCTTCGCCCCCGGCTACGTCCAGTGCGCCGACCACCCGCGCGAGCTGATCCTGATGCAGAAGAACCGCGTCGGACTGCCCGAGGACCCCCGCACGATGATCCTCGACGACTTCATCCACGTCGTCGACACCCTGCGCTTCCTGGTGCCCGGCACGGTCGACGACGTGACCGTGCGCGCCCGCACCGAGGACGGGCTGCTGCACCACGTGGTGCTCCAGCTCTCCGGGGACGGCTTCACCGCGCTCGGCGTGATGAACCGGCTCAGCGGCTCGGCCGAGGAGATCCTCGAGGTCTCCGGGCAGGACACCAAGCGTCAGGTGGTCAACCTCGCCGAGGTGATCGACCACAAGGGACAGCCCACCGTGCGCCGGCGCGGCGACTGGGTGCCGGTGTCGCGGCAGCGCGGCATCGAGCAGGCGGTGCTCGCCTTCCTGGACGCGGTCCGCGCGGGCGAGGTGCTCAGCGCCCGGGACGCGCTGGCGACCCATGAGCTGTGCGAGCGGGTGGTGCGAGCGGTCCACGAGCGCCCCGCCTGACCCGCGGCACCTCGGTGACGCCCCAGACCACGAGGATCACGGGGGCCCCGTACAGCGCCCAGTCGCCGAAGCGGACGTAGGGCGTGGTGCCGTGGGCCAGGGGAACCTCGTACACCCGCGCGGCGGCGGTGTCCGTGCCGAGCCGCGCGCCGACGCGCTCCCCGCTCGGCCCGTACACCGCGGAGACGCCCGTCAGGGTCGCGTGCACCATCGGGCGGCCGGTCTCGGCGGCCCGCAGCGCGCCGAGCGAGGCGTGCTGCGCGGGCGCCCAGCTCTGCTGGAACGTCGACGTGGAGGACTGGGCGAGCAGCACCTCGGCGCCGTCCTCGGCGAGATGCCGGCTCATGTCGGGGAACGCGGACTCGAAGCACACCATCGGGCCGATCCGCAGCCCGCTCCCCGCGTCCATCACCACCTGCTCGGAGCCCTGCCGGCGGTCCTCGCCGGCCGCCTCGCCGACGGAGGTCGCCCAGCCCAGCAGGGAACGGGCCGGGACGTACTCGCCGAACGGGACCAGCCGCATCTTGTCGTACCGGTCGCCGGTCGGGCCGTCCGGGCCGATCAGCACCGAGCTCTTGTAGATACCGGGCTTGTCCGACCGCCGGGCGTCCACGTTGACCAGGAGTCCGGCGCCCGTGTCGCGGGACAGCGCGGCCAGCCGCCGCGCGAGGTCGGGCCGGTCCCCGAGGTCGAAGCCGACGCTGCTCTCGCCCCAGACGACCAGGTCCACGTCCTGCCCGGCGAGCTCGCGCGTGAGCCGTTCCTCGCGGTCGAAGCGGCGGTCCGCGCTGCCGGGCCCGGCGACGACGCCCGGCTGCACGAGCGCGATCCGCACCCGGTCGTCGGTGCCGGGCCGGGGCGCGAGGACCCAGGCGGCGGAAGCGGCGGCGGCCGCGGCGACGAGCCCGGCCAGGGCGGGCACCCGGGCCCGCCGGACCGCGACCAGCACGGCCACGGCGACGTTCAGGACCACCACCAGGAAGCTGAGCAGCCACACTCCTCCGACCGACGCCAGCCGCAGCGCGGCCCCCACCTGCCACTGGCTCGCACCGAGCACGCCCCAGGGACCACCGAGCCCCTGCCAGGAGCGGACAAGTTCGATCACCAGCCACCCCGACGGCACCACGACGAGCGCGGCCGCGACCCGCCCGCGCGACGGCACCCCGCCGAGCAGCCGCCGCACCAGCCACCCCCACGGCGCCCACAACGCGCCCAGCAGGGCGGCGATGACGAACGTGAACACGTGCAGATTCGGCAGCAGCCAGTGGTGCATGGCCAGCATGAAGCCGAACCCGCCCCACCAGCCGTCGAGGGCCGCCCGTTTTCCCGTGGGAGCGGTACGGGCCAGCAGCACCCACGGGACCAGGGCGACGTAGGCGAACCACCACAGGGACGGGGCGGGAAAGGCCAGGACGGGCAGGGCACCCACGAGCGCGGCGACGGCCGAGCGCCGCCAGGGGGAGGTGAGCCAGTGGCCGAGCGTCTTCATAGGCGGCTCCCTACCCCGTGGTGCCTCCAGTGTGCGTCCCCCTGGTGATCCGGGACAGCGCACGCCGGGGTCAGCCGGTCACAGGAGCCGTCCGCCGGTCGGACGGGCGGCGCCACTTCTCCCGTACGACCACCTCGCTCAGCCGCCAGCCGTCGTCCGTGCGCAGCATCGCGAAGGCGCACCGGCCGCCGCACACGAAGTCCGGAGCGGCGAGGGCGCCGTCCTGCCCGGCGCGGCCCATCGGATTGACGTAGTCGGCCTGCACCTGGGCCGTGTCGCCGGTGTCCTGCTCCCAGACCCCGAACCGCACCCGCCGGTTGACGATCAGGTGCTGCCGCACGGGGAAGCCCCCAAGACGGTCCGCCAGCCATCCGGCCACCGCCCGGGCGCTGCCCTCGATGCCGCCGGCCGAGCGGTAGTCCGCCCGCCCGTCCGGGGTGAACAGCCCCCGGTACGCCTCCCAGTCACCGTCGTCCACGGCCACCGCGTACTCGGTGACGAGCCCGTCCACGGCCAGCCGGTCCCGCACGGTCGCGAGCTCCACACGCTGCGTCATCGGCTCAGTGTTGGCCATGGCACGTGCGCAGCCAAGGGGCGTGCGCGGATATTCGCTGGCCTTCGCCCTGTCGCGCGGCCGAGGCTGTACGCCGTGAACGATCAGCAGACCGCACAGCACCCGAAGTTCGAGGTGCGCGCCCGCCACACCGGGTCCACCCTCACCGTCTACCAGGCCTACCGCCCGAAAATAGGCCACGCGGCGGCACGCCACGGCCGCTTCCCGGCGTCGTGGAGCAGGGAGCGCATGACGTGGATCAAGCCGTCGTTCCTGTGGATGATGTACCGCTGCGGGTGGGGCACGAAGAAGGACCAGGAGACCGTGCTGGCCGTGGAGATCAGCCGGGAGGGTTTCGTGTGGGCGCTGCGGAACGCGTGTTTGTCGCACTACGTGCCCGCCCTGCACGGTGACGGCGGCACCTGGAAGCGGGAGCTGCGGATGGCGCCCGCGCGGGTGCAGTGGGACCCGGAGCGGGATCTGCGTCTCGACCCGTTGCCGTACCGCTCGCTCCAGCTGGGGCTCGCCGGGGAGGCGGCCGCGCGGTACGCGGACGAGTGGATCGTGGGCATCGAGGACGTGACACCGCTCGCCGCCGAGCTCCGCGCCCTGGTGCGGGAGGGGGAGCTCGGCCGTGCGGCCGGGCTGCTGCCCGAGGAGCGCCCATACCCCCTCGACGACGAGGTGCTCGCGCATCTGCGAGCCTGAGGATCCTCGTCCCGCGATCTTCGCGCTCTTCGCCTGGAGGTACTCATGAAGCGTCTCGTCACGGTGGTCACCGGCGGCAGCCGGGGAATCGGTGCCGCGACCTGTCTGCGGCTCGCGGCGGAGGGGCACGACGTGGCGGTGAACTACGTCCGGGACGCCGCGGCCGCCGAGGACGTGGCGGAGAGGGTGCGGGCGGCCGGGGTGCGGGCCGTGACCGTGCGCGCGGACACGTCCGTCGAGGCGGACGCCGACCGTCTCTTCGAGGTGGCGGAGCGGGAACTCGGGCCGCTGACGGGACTGGTGAACAACGCGGCGGTGACGGGGCCGCTGGGGCGGTTCACCGAGGTCGGGACGGACGTCCTGCGACGGGTCGTCGACGTCAACCTCATCGGCACGCTGCTGTGCTCACGGCGGGCGGCGCAGCTCATGACGCCCCGGGGTGAGGGCGTGATCGTGAACATCTCCTCGGGGGCCGCCACCCTGGGCAGTCCCGGCGAGTACGTCCACTACGCGGCGACCAAGGCCGCCGTCGACGCCCTCACCCTCGGTCTGGCCAAGGAGCTGGGTCCGGACGGCGTCCGCGTCAACGCGGTCGCGCCGGGACTGATCGACACGGAGATGCACGCCGCGATGGGGGCTCCGGACCGTGTCCGGGAGATGGCCGGGAGCATCCCGCTGCGGCGGGCGGGACAGGCCGAGGAGATCGCGGCGGCCGTGGCGTGGCTGATGTCGCCGGAGGCCTCGTACACCACGGGGACGGTGCTGCGAGTGGCGGGCGGGCGCTGAGCCGCGGCGCGGGGAGGGTCAGGCCGCCTTGACGACGCGGCCGCGGATCGCCGCCGCCCACTCGACCACCAGCAGTTCGTACTGCTCGCGTTCCTGGGCGGACAGGGACCCGCCCGCGCGCAGCCAGAGCGCGCGGATCTGCTCGTTGATTTCGGCGGCGGACCGCACGGAACCAGGGGTCACTAAATCGGGGGACATGCGGACAAGCCTAGGGCCAGGGACTGACAGTGCGCTACCGGACGGCTACGCGCACCGTATGTCTTCGGTCACGTGCCCGAGTCACGTTTCCGCCGGGGCACCGTTCCCGACGGGGAGGTGCGGGCCCCGTCGCGGCTCAGCCCGCCGACTCCGCCGCGTGCGGGCTGAGGGTGCCCATGGCGACCAGCACGATGATGACGATGCCGAGCGCGATGCGGTACCAGACGAAGGGCATGAAGCTCTTGGTCGAGATGAACTTCATGAACCAGGCGATCACCGCGTACCCGACGGCGAAGGCGATCACCGTCGCGAAGAGCGTCGGACCCCAGGAGACGTGCCCGCCCTCCGCGGCGTCCTTCAGTTCGAACGCGCCGGAGGCCAGCACCGCGGGGACGGCGAGGAGGAAGGAGTAGCGGGCCGCGGCCTCGCGCCGGTAGCCCATGAACAGACCGCCGCTGATGGTGGCGCCGGAGCGGGAGACGCCCGGGATGAGGGCCATGGCCTGGCAGACGCCGTAGATCAGACCGTCCTTGACGCTCAGGTCCTTCAGTTCCTTGCGCTCCTTGGCCACGCGGTGCCGGCCGCCGCTCTCGCTCCGTGCCGCGAGGCGGTCGGCGACGCCGAGCACGATGCCCATGCCGATCAGCATCGCCGCGGTGAGCCGCAGATCGCGGAACGGGCCCTCGATCTGGTCCTTGAGCGTCACCCCGAGCACACCGATCGGGATCGAGCCGACGATGACGAGCCAGCCCATGCGCGCGTCCTGGTCGCGGCGCATCTCCTTGTTCGTCAGCGAGCGGGTCCAGGCCGACAGGATCCGCCCGATGTCCTTGCGGAAGTAGATCAGGACCGCGGTCTCCGTGCCGATCTGGGTGATCGCGGTGAAGGCCGCGCCCGGGTCCTCCCAGCCGGAGAAGGCCGCGGTCAGCCGCAGGTGCGCGCTGGAGGAGACGGGCAGGAACTCGGTCAGCCCCTGGACGAGTCCGAGGATGAGTGATTCGAACCAAGACATGAGGTAGCGGAGTCCAAGTGCCGATCGTGGGACGGGCGACGGCGCACCGCACCGCCGTGAGCGGTGATCGATGATCGGGCGCGCCGAGGGGGAAGCGTAGCGCCCCAAGATGAACAGTCCCGCCACAGGGGCTCCACGGCCCCTCCCTCGGTGGAGAGCCGGCGGTTCAGGCCGCCGTGGGGCCGCTCACCGTCCACCCCGGCGCCTGCGGGTGCGAGGTCAGGTCCTCGTGACGCGCCTCGTCGCCGCAGGCCCGGCAGGTGACGACCGGGACGAACTCGTTGCCGCAGGCGTGCTCGAGCACCATGGGCAGGTCGCCGTCCTGGTGCAGATGGCGGTCGCCCCACTCCTTGAGGGTCAGCAGGACGGGCTCCAGTTCCAGCCCCGCCCGGGTGGGCCGGTACTCGAAGCGCTGCGGGCGCTCACTGTAGGGGTGCTTGACCAGGATCCCGGCGTCGACCAGCCGCCGCAGCCGGGTGGCCAGGATGTCGCGCGGAGCGCCGATGTTGCGCACCAGCTGGTCGAAGCGGCCGTTGCCCAGGCACACCTCGCGCAGAACCAGCAGGGAGTACTTCTCGCCGACCAGCGCGAGCGTATCGGCGATCGAGCAGGGACGCGGGTCTTTGGAGGCGGCCATACGGCCGAGTCTAGAGGAGGGTTTGCTTTTCCAACTGACAGGGCTATGGTGAGTTCGGATTTCCTACTCACCGGCACTTTCCTACTCACCGGTACGTCGTCCTGAACCGGTCCCGGCCAAGGAGGCCCACCCATGCGTGACGCGGTCGTCGTCGAAGCCGTACGCACCCCCATCGGCAAGGGCAAACCGCAGGGCGCCCTCGCCCATGTCCACCCCGTCGAACTCCTCGCCCACACCCTGCGCGCCCTCGTCGAGCGCTCCGGCGTGGACCCCGCGCTGATCGACGACGTCATCGGCGGCACCGTCGACCAGGTCGGCGAGCAGGCCATGAACACCACCCGCTACGCCGTCCTCTCCGCCGGTCTGCCGGAGTCCGTCCCGGCCACCACCGTGGACCGCCAGTGCGGCTCCTCCCAGCAGGCCGTGCACTTCGCGGCGCAAGGGGTCATGTCCGGTGCGTACGACCTCGCCGTCGCCTGCGGCGTGGAGTCCATGAGCCGGGTGCCGATGTGGTCCAACGTGCCCGCCGGCCAGGACCCCTTCGGTCCCGGAGTCGCCGGGCGCTACCCGGAAGGGCTCGTCCCGCAGGGCATCAGCGCCGAACTCATCGCCGCCAAGTGGTCGATCGGCCGCGAGCGGATGGACGCCTTCGCCGTCTCCTCGCACCGCAAGGCCGCCGCGGCCTGGGACGCCGGACTGTTCGACGCCGAGGTCGCACCGCTCGACGGCGTCACCCGTGACGAGTGCGTACGGCCGGACAGCACCACCGAGACCCTGGCCGGCCTGCGGCCCGCCTACCACGACCCGGTCTTCGCCGAGCGCTTCCCGCAGATCGAGTGGAACGTCACCGCGGGCAACGCCAGCCCCGTCAACGACGGCGCCTCCGCCGTGCTCATCACGTCGAGCGAGACCGCCGCCCGCCTCGGCCTGCGCCCCCTCGCCCGGCTGCACAGCTTCGCCGTCACCGGCTCCGACCCGCTGCTGATGCTCACCGGCGTCGTCCCGGCCACCGAGAAGGTGCTGCGCCGCGCCTCCCTGTCGCTCGACGACATCGACCTGTTCGAGGTCAACGAGGCGTTCTCCAGTGTGGTCCTGGCCTGGCAGCAGGAGACCGGCGTCGATCTGGCCCGGGTCAACGTGCACGGCGGCGCCCTCGCCCTCGGCCACCCGCTCGGCGCCAGCGGCACCCGGCTGACCACGACCCTGGTCCACGCGATGCGCGAACGCGGCGCCCGCTACGCCCTGCAGACCATGTGCGAGGCCGGCGGGCTCGCCAACGCGATGATCCTGGAGCGGGTCTGACGCACCGCCGGCCGGCTCACCGTCCGCGTAGCCGGTGCCGCTTGCGCCACGCCACCACCGCGCCCGCCAGACCCGGTACGGCGATGCAGGCCAGCGCGATCAGGAAGGCCGGGGACGTCGGCGTCGACGCGCGGGCGCCGGCCACCACGTAGGCGGCGGTGTTCGGGACCGACCCGAGCGCCGTCGCCAGCAGGAACGGCAGCAGGCCCATACGGGAGACCGCGGCGCAGTAGTTCGAGGCGGCGAACGGGATGCCCGGGAACAGCCGGGCCGCCAGCATCGAGCGGAAGCCGTGCCGGCTCAGCTGGTCGTCCGCGGCCTTCAGCCAGCGTCCGCGCAGCAGCGGACGGAGCGCCTCCTGGCCGAGGGCCCGCCCCAGGCAGAAGGCCAGCCCGGCGCCCAGCACCGTGCCGCCCAGCGCCGCGCCCAGGCCGAGCTGGGAGCCGAACAGCGCGCCCGCGGCGAGGTTCAGCAACGGGCGCGGCACGAACGCCACCGTGCACACCCCGTAGGCCGCCGCGTACGCCACGACCGCGGCGGCCCCGCCGAGCTGTGCGGGCCAGCCGTCGGTCAGCAGCCGCTGCGGCTCGAACGCGAGCACCAGCGACGCGGCGGTGACGAGGAGCACGACGAGCAGGGACAGCCGTGACCGGGGCGACAGCAGGATTCTGGCGCACCGGGCGGCGAATCCGGTGGCCGTGGCCGGCGGCAGTGGCGCGGCGAGGTTCGTGGCGGTGGCCCGGGGAGAGGCCGTGGCGGTGCCCCCAGAGCGGTTGGTGGCATCGAGCATTCGGTGACACTAACCGACAAATATGTGTGATCGCCGTAGTGTTCGTCTCATGCGCGTCACAGAGGACGGTACGGCGACGCCACGGGTGCCGGGCAGTCCGCTCGCCGACATGGTGCTGGAGCGGCTCACCGCCGCGTACGGGCCGGCGGCGGACCCGGAACGGGCCGTGGCGATGCGCGCCTACATGAAGGACGTCGCCCCCTTCCTCGGCCTGACCACCCCGGTCCGCCGCGCCCTGTCCCGCACGGTCGTGGCCGGGCTGCCCCGCCCCGATGAGGCCGACTGCGCGGCCGTCGCCCTGCGCTGCTGGGAGCTGCCCGAGCGCGAGTACCAGTACTTCGCCGTGGACTACCTGCGCCGTCACGTACGGCACTGCTCCTCGGGCTTCCTACCCGTCGCCCGGCACCTCGTCACCACGGTCCCCTGGTGGGACACCGTCGACCTGCTCGCCGCGCACGTCGTCGGGGCGCTGGTCGCCGCCGACCGGAGCCTGGCCGCCGAGATGGACGAGTGGATCGGCGACGACGACCTGTGGCTCGCCCGCACCGCCCTGCTCCACCAACTGCGGTACAAGGAGCGCACCGACACCGCGCGCCTCTTCGATTACTGCCTGCGCCGGTCGGGCCATCCGGACTTCTTCGTCCGCAAGGCCATCGGCTGGTGCCTGCGCGAGTACGCCAAGACCGACCCCGACGCCGTACGGTCCTTCCTGGCGCGCGAGCAGGGACGGTTCGCTCCGCTGTCGGTACGGGAGGCGATGAAGAACATCGGCGCGTAGGGGCGGCGCGGAAAACCATTCGACGCGGGGCGAGTCGTCGACGATGATCGACGACATGTTCCGGTACGCCTTCCACCTCGCAGCGTCCGCGGTCGCGGATGCCCCGAAGGCTGCCGTTCCCGTCTTCCTCGCCGCAGTCGACGGCGCCCGAAGCTGACCCTCCCCGGATCGTCCGGCGGACCCCCCAGGGGGAGGGTCGGCCAGGTTCCTGGGGTCCCCGTCCCGGCCGCGTGCCGATCCGCCGCGCCCGGGGCCGTCACGCGTCACCACGCGTCATCACCGAGAGGCTTCGAGGTACCGCCATGTCCAAGACGGCGTACGTCCGCACCAAACCGCATCTGAACATCGGCACGATGGGCCATGTCGACCACGGCAAGACCACCCTGACCGCCGCCATCACCAAGGTCCTCGCCGAGCGCGGCTCCGGCCGTTTCGTCCCGTTCGACCGCATCGACCGGGCACCGGAGGAGGCCGCGCGCGGCATCACCATCAACCTCGCGCACGTCGAGTACGAGACCGACACCCGGCACTACGCCCACGTCGACATGCCCGGCCACGCCGACTACGTCAAGAACATGGTCACCGGCGCCGCGCAGCTCGACGGGGCGATCCTCGTCGTCTCCGCGCTCGACGGGATCATGCCGCAGACCGCCGAACACGTGCTGCTCGCCCGGCAGGTGGGCGTCGACCACATCGTCGTGGCGGTCAACAAGGCCGACGCGGGCGACGAGGAGCTGACCGACCTGGTCGAACTGGAGGTCCGCGACCTGCTCTCCGCGCACGGCTACGGCGGCGACTCCGCGCCGGTCGTACGGGTCTCCGGGCTGAAGGCGCTGGAGGGCGACCCGCGTTGGACGGCGTCGATCGACGCGCTGCTCGACGCGGTGGACACCTATGTGCCCGTGCCCGAGCGGTACCTGGACGCGCCGTTCCTGCTGCCGGTGGAGAACGTGCTCACCATCACCGGCCGGGGCACCGTCGTCACCGGCGCGGTGGAGCGCGGCACGGTCCGCGTCGGCGACCGGGTCGAGGTGCTCGGCGCCGGGGCGGAGACCGTGGTGACCGGACTGGAGACCTTCGGCAAGCCCATGGAGGAGGCGCAGGCCGGGGACAACGTGGCGCTGCTGCTGCGCGGGGTGCCGCGCGATGCGGTGCGACGCGGGCACGTGGTGGCCGCGCCGGGCAGCGTGGTGCCGGGCCGGCGCTTCACCGCGCGGGTGTACGTGCTGTCCGCCCGCGAGGGCGGCCGCACGACACCGGTGTCGACCGGGTACCGGCCGCAGTTCTACATCCGCACGGCGGACGTCGTGGGTGACGTCGACCTCGGCGAGGTGGCCGTGGCGCGGCCCGGGGACACGGTCACGATGACCGTCGAACTGGGACGGGACGTGCCCCTGGAGCCCGGGCTCGGCTTCGCCGTCCGCGAGGGCGGCCGCACGGTCGGCGCCGGCACGGTGACGGCGGTCGGTTGAGCGGCGGAACGGCCGCCCGCCCCCGTACAGGGGGGGGCGGGCGGCCGTTCGTACGGGCGACGGCACAATGGGACGGTGAGCGAGCCCATCCCCGTGACCCGCGCCGTCGATCACGGCACCGCCAAACTGATGCCCGACGTCGACCGGGAACGGGCCTGGCTGCTGACCGTCGACGGGGCACCGCAGTCCTACGTCGACCTCGACGAGCCGACGCATCTGGAGTTCGAGTACGCGCGGCGGCTCGGGCACGTCCTCGACACCGCGGGCGAGCCGGGACGCCCCCTGGACGCCCTGCACCTCGGCGGCGGCGCGCTCTCCCTGCCCCGCTATCTGGCCGCCACCCGCCCCGGCTCCCGGCAGCACGTCGTGGAGTCCGACCGGGGACTGCTGGAACTGGTCGCCGAGCACCTGCCCCTCCCCGCCGGCGCCGATGTCACGCTGCACGCGGCGGACGCCCGCGCCTGGCTGGAGACCGCCCCCGACGACAGCGCGGACGTCCTGGTCGCCGACGTCTTCGGCGGCTCACGGGTCCCGGCGCACCTGACCTCCGTCGCCTACGCGCGGGAGGCCGCGCGTGTCCTGCGGCCCGGCGGGGTCTACCTCGCCAACCTCGCGGACGCGGCCCCGTTCGCCTTCCTGCGCTCCCAGCTCGCCACCCTGGGGACGCGGTTCGAGGAGCTGGCGCTGATCGCCGAGCCGGGAGTACTGCGCGGCCGCCGCTTCGGCAACGCGGTCCTGGCCGCCGCCCACCGGCCCCTGGACATCGCCGCCCTGTCCCGCGCCACCGCCGCCGACGCCTTCCCCGCGCGGGTCGAGCACGGCGCGGCCCTGCGGGACTTCACCCGCGGTGCGCGCCCGGTGCACGACGAGGACGCCGTACCGTCCCCCGTGCCCCCGGAGGGGGCGTTCGGCATCGGCTGACGCGGTGTCCGTGCCGGGCACGCCGAGGGGCGTTCGGTGGTGGCCGGTGCGGTGCTCGTGCCGGGTCCGGCGGTGTGGTCCCGTGCGACGTGGCGCGGGGCGCGCCCGTCATCCGGGTCCGCCGACGGGGCGTTCGGCGCCGGCCGACGCGCTGTCGGCGTTCGGGGCCGCGCCGGTGATCCGGAGGGTTCGGCGGCGCAGATTCCGTACGTCCGGGACGCACAGCACCGCCGCCGTGACGACCACGACCAGCGCCGCGCACCCCCACAGCGCCTCCGGGCGGCCGAACGCCGTCTCCGCGGGGCCCGCCAGGGCCATCGCCGCCGGCACCAGCGCGACCGAGCCGAACCAGTCGTACGCCGAGACCCGGGACAGCTTCTCCTCCGGTATCTCCTGGTGCAGCGCGGTCATCCAGGAGACGCCGAACACCTCCAGCGACACACCGGTCACGAACATCACCGCGCACAGCACGGTGACCGGCGCCGGCACGGCGAGCGCGGCGGACGGCAGGGCCAGCGGGAACACGCACAGGGTGCCGGCGAACAGCAGACGGCGCGGCTGCCAGCGGGTCATCAGCAGCGCGCCCGCCACCGTGCCCCCGCCGAAGAAGGCCAGCGCCACACCCCAGGGCCCGGCGCCGCCCAGGTGGTCCCGGGCGACGAGCGGCCCGTAGACCGCGTCGGCCGCGCCGACGACCGCGTTGGCGACGGAGAACTGGACGACGACGCCCCACAGCCAGGGCCGGCCGGTGAACTCCCGCCAGCCCTCCTTGAGATCGGCGAGCATGCCGCCGCCGGGGGCACGCTCCGGTATGTGCCTCACGTCGAGGAACGCCCGCAGCGCGGCGGCGACAGCGAACGCCACCGCGTCCGCCGCCAGCACCCACCCGGGCCCGATCGCGGCGACCATGGCACCGCCCAGCGCGGCACCGCCGAGGGTCGCCCCGTGCGTCGCCATCCGGAACACCGCGAACGCCCGGCCGGCCTCCTCGCCCCGCACCGACGACAGCAGCATGCCCTCGGCGGCCGGGTTGAAGAACGCCTGACCGGTACCGCCGAGTGCGCTGAGCAGCATCATCTGCCACAGCCGCGCCTCGCCCGCCAGCACCAGCGCCGCGAACGCGGCCTGCGAGACGCAGTTCAGGGCGTTGGCCGCGACCATCACCCGGTGCCGCGGCAGCCGGTCCGCGACGGCACCGCCGATCAGCAGGAACAGCACCAGGGGCAGGGTGCGGGCGGCGGCCACCAGACCCACGTCGCCGCCGTCGCCGCCCGAGCCCAGCACGGCGAACGCGGCGGCGATCAGCGCGCCGTGGCTGCCCAGGTTGGTCACCACGGCGGCGGCGGTCAGCAGGGAGTAGTTGCGGCCGGCCCAGGCGGGGCGGCGGCGGATGACGGTGGTCGGCACCCCGTGACTATCGCCGGGCCGCGGCCGACTTGCCAAATGGGCCGCCGCCCTCCCGACCCGCTACGACCCCTGCGGCCCGTCCTCCGTCAGGCGCACCGTGCTGAGGATCTTCTGCACGGTCTCCTCCGGGATCTCGTCCTTGACGCCCTTCGCGCCGTACAGGTTCCAGGTGACGAAGTCCCCGGCGCCGTTCTTGAAGGCGAACGTGATCGCCTTGCCCTCGCTGTCGCACTTGCCGTTCTGCGGCGTGTTCTCCGAGTGCGACGTGGCGACGTGGCCCTTGATGCCCGACGCCGTGGTGTACGCCTTCGGCTTGTCCTGCTTCACACTCTTCTTGTCGGGCTGCGTGTACCCGCCGTAGATCCACCACGGCACGCGGGTCTCGGCCGCCTCCTGGGTGGTCTTGGCGCCGTTCTCACCGCGGGTTCCGGCGGTGGCGAGGGCGGTGTCCTCCTCGCGGCCGTCCTTGTTGTCGTCGCTCGTGCACCACTTGGACTTCAGATACGCGGGAGCGGTGACGGTGGTGCGGTCCATCTCACCGTCCTTCTCCTCCCACTCGAAGCCCACACTGGTGCCGGGCGTCTCGATCTCCCAGTCGGCCGGGACGTCGAACTTGGTGCCGAAGCGGGTGTTGACGACGACCTGCCAGCCCGGAACGGTCGCCTTCTCCCCTTCGCCGCCGCGCGGGTTGTCGTCCGAGGCGGAGGCGCTCGGTTCGGCGGAGGTGTCCTTGGTCGCCGTCGCGGTCGGCTTGGCGCCCTTCTCGCCGTCGGCCTCGTCGTCCTTGTCGCCGCCGAGCACCAGGAACCCCGTGACACCGGCGGCCACGACGACGGCCGTCGCGGCGATGAGCGCCACCAGCTTCGTCCGGTTCTCGCCCCCGCCCTGCGGTGGCTGCGGCCCGCCCACCACGGTCTGCGCGCCCCACCCGGGCTGCTGCTGATACGGGTTCGGCTGCTGATGACCGGGCTGCTGATAGCCGGGCTGCTGATACGGATTCGGCTGTTGGTACCCCGGCTGCTGGTACGGGTTGTTCGACTGCGGGTTCTGCTCGCCCCCGGGCGGCTGCTGTCCTGGCCACATGGGCAGCCACCCTAGCCGCGCCAGGGACACGATTGGGTCACCGCCCTTTGACAGGGACGTAGCAAACCGGATGCCGCGCGGCATGGCGAGTTGAGGCTACTCGTGGGTAACCTGCGGTCATGAGCGCAGACCAGATGTCCATCGGCGAGATGCTCGCCGCCACGGTGCCCATGGCCCGGACCCTCAACCTCCAGTTCCTGGAGACCACACCCGAGCGGGCCGTGGTGGCCCTGCCGGACCAGGCCGACTACCACAACCACGTGGGCGGGCCGCACGCCGGCGCGATGTTCACCCTGGGAGAGTCGGCGAGCGGCGCGATCGTGCTCGCCGCGTTCGGGGACCAGCTCGCGCGGGCCGTACCGCTGGCCGTCAGCGCCGAGATCGCCTACAGGAAGCTGGCGATGGGCCCGGTCACCGCCACCGCGACCCTCGGCCGCCCGGCCGCCGAGGTCGTCGCCGAACTCGACGAGGGCGCGCGCCCCGAGTTCCCGGTCTCGGTCGCCATCCGCCGCGAGGACGGCGCCGTCACCGGCGAGATGACCGTCGTGTGGACCCTGCGCCCCAACGGCTGACCACCGGCACACCGGCGGGGCCGGTAGGCTTCCCGTTCGTGCGCCGGGACCGGCGCACGAACGGCGGACCGGGAGGACAGGGCGTTGCACGTGCAGGAGTGGCTCGAGACCGTACCCGCGGTCGCCGTGTACGCCCTGGTGGGGCTGGTCATCGGACTGGAGAGCCTGGGCATCCCGCTGCCGGGCGAGATCATCCTGGTCTCCTCCGCGCTGCTCGCCTCCCAGCACGGCGACATCGACCCGGTGGTCCTCGGCGCCAGCGCCACCGCCGGCGCGATCATCGGCGACTCCATCGGCTACGCCATCGGCCGCAAGGGCGGCCGGCCACTGCTGGCCTGGCTGGGCGCCAAGTTCCCCCGCCACTTCAGCGAGGGACACATCGCGACCGCCGAGCGCTCCTTCCAGAAGTGGGGCATGTGGGCCGTCTTCTTCGGCCGCTTCGTGGCCCTGCTGCGCATCTTCGCCGGCCCGCTCGCGGGCGTGCTGCGGATGCCGTACTGGAAGTTCCTGATCGCCAACGTCCTCGGCGGCATCGTCTGGGCGGGCGGCACCACCGCCGTCATCTACTACGTGGGCATCGTCGCCGAGTCCTGGCTGAAGCGCTTCTCCTGGCTGGGCCTGGTACTGGCGGTACTGATCGGCGTGACGTCGATGCTGGTCCTGAGGCGCAAGGCGAAGAAGGCGACCCCGGAACCGGTCGTCGCCGCCGAGTAGAAGCGTCCGAAGAGGCGCGGGGCTGTGCCGATGTGCGGCTCCGCGGGCGGGCGCGAGAGGCCCGGTCGGCCCACAGCCCGCCCGCCACCGTCACCCCTCGTGCTGTTCCCGGTGAACCCCGGCCAGCTCCGCGTACATCGTGCCGTTGAGGGTGAGCCCCTCGCGCTCCTCGGGGCTCAGTTCCCGCCGCACCTTCGCCGGCACCCCCGCCACCAGCGACCCCGGCGGCACCCGCATCCCCTGCGGCACCAACGCCTGCGCGGCGACAAGGGACCCCGCGCCGATCACGGCGCCATTGAGCACCGTCGCCCCCATCCCGATCAGGCAGTCGTCCTCGACGGTCGCCCCGTGCACCACGGCGTTGTGCCCGATGGAAACCCGCTCGCCCACGCTGACCGGGAACCCCGGATCGGCGTGCAGCGTGCAGTTGTCCTGCACGTTGCTGCTCGCCCCGACGGAGATCCGCTCCACGTCACCGCGCAGCACCGCCCCGTACCAGACGCTCGCCCCCGCGTGCAGCGTCACATCCCCGATCACCGAGGCCGTGGGCGCCACGAAGACGTCCCCGTCCACCTTCGGCTCCTTGCCCCCGATACCCGTGATCAGCGCGCGGTGCGTCATCGCCTTCTCCTCCACACGACGTCGTCGACACCCCGCACCGTACGCCGGCCCGGTGGGGTGAAGATCACAGGGGCGTGGGCCCGTCCCCGGGGTGCCCGCCGACTACGGTGAGCGGGTGCCGAAGCGCAAGAACACGTTCTCGTCCTGGTCGCGCCGCCTCGCTCAGCGCGCGGTCCACGCGGGCTGGGCCTGGGCGCAGCGCACGGGCTCGGTGACCGCCGAGCATCCCGGCCGCTTCCGCTTCGGGGCGATGGGAACAGGTACCAGGCTCGCCTTCCCGCTCGGCACGGTCTTCGGCGAACCCTGGATCCGGATCGGCGCGCACTGCATCGTCGGCGAGCAGGTCACCCTCACCGCCGGTCTGATGCCCGGCCTCGACCTCGGCCCCGAGCCGATCCTGCGCATCGGCGACGGGGTCGTGCTGGGCCGCGGCAGCCACGTCATCGCCGACACGACGGTCACCATCGGCAGCGACTGCTACTTCGGGCCGTACGTCTACGTCACCTCCACCAACCACTCCTACGACGATCCGCACGAGCCCATCGGCAAGCAGTGGCCGCGGATGGAGCCGGTGGAGATCGGCCCCGGCTGCTGGATCGGCACCGGCGCGGTGATCCTGCCGGGGGCGCGCATCGGACGGAACGTGGTGGTGGCCGCGGGCGCGGTGGTCCGGGGCACGGTGCCCGACCACGCCGTGGTCGCGGGCGCCCCGGCCCGTGTCGTACGCCGCTGGACGCCCGCCGACGGCTGGCAGCCGCCGCTGCGCACCCCGGCGCCCGTACCGATCCCGGAGGGCATCACCCCGGAGCAGTTGCGGGCGCTGTCGGAGCTGGACGAGGAGGACATCGCGCGGCTCGCGGAACCGGCCGAGGAGGACGCGGTCCGGCTCGCCGGGCTGGAACCCGAGGGCTGAGTTGCCCTCACCCGGTCGTGAGCGGCGCCGATTCCGGGCGCGGTACAGGGCGCCGATTCCGGTCGCAGTACAGTGCGACGGACGACCGGGTCCGCCCCGCGGCAGCCGGACACGGAGCCCCGGTCGCCCCACCTGCTGGACGGAACGGACGGAACGTGTCGGACCTCGACCTGCTGACCCAGTCCCTGGCGCGCAACGTCAGACGCTGGCGCACCGAGCGCGGTTTCACGCTGGACGCGCTCGCCGCGCGGGCCGGTGTCAGCCGCGGCATGCTCATTCAGATCGAACAGGCCCGCACCAACCCGAGCATCGGCACGGTCGTCAAGATCGGCGACGCGCTCGGCGTCAGCGTCCCCACCCTGCTCGACTACGAGCGGGGCCCGGAGGTCCGGATCGTCCCCGCCGACCAGACCGTGCGGCTGTGGCACACCGAGGGCGGCAGCTACAGCCGGCTGCTCGCCGGCACCGAGGCGCCCGGTCCGCTGGAGATGTGGGACTGGCGGCTCATGCCGGGCGAGAGCAGCGACTCCGACCCGCACCCCGCCGGCACGGTCGAACTCGTCCACGTCACGTCCGGGGAACTGACCCTCACCGTCGGCGGAACGGAGCACCGGGTGCCGGCCGGCGCCAGTGCCTCCTTCGAGGCCGACACGCCGCACACGTACGGCAACCGGGGCGACGCCCCGATGGAGATGATCATGACGGTCTCGGTGCCTCCCGTGCACTGAGGCGCCCCTGTTACGGTGCGGCCATGCGCGCACCCATCGGAGACTTCGACCACGCCACCCCCGCCCCCGACTGCCTCGACGAGCTGACCGCCCCGGTCGCCGCCGCCGTCCGCGCCTGGAGCGGCAGCGTCCCCGCGGACCAGATCCTCTACGTCGACACCGACCCGCGCTGGGCGGACACCACCGTCTTCGTCGAGCACTACGGCCGGGAGCTGCTGGAGCGGTCGGCGAACTGCGTGGTGGTGGCGGGCAAGCGGGGCGGAGAGACCACGCTCGCCGCCTGTGTCGTCCTGTCCACCACCCGGCTCGACGTCAACGGCGTCGTACGGCGTCACCTCGGCGCTCGCAAGGCGTCCTTCGCCCCGATGGACACGGCCACGGGGGAGACCGGCATGGAGTACGGCGGCATCACCCCGGTCGGACTGCCCGGCGACTGGCCGGTACTGGTGGACGCGGCCGTCGTGGACCTGCCGTATGTGCTCGTCGGCAGCGGCCGACGGCGCGGCAAGCTGCTGGTGCCGGGCAAGGCGTTCGCGGAGCTGCCCGGATCGGTCGTACTGGAGGGGCTGGGAGTGGCCTGACCGGTCGTACTGGAGGGGCTGGGAGCGGCCTGACCGGTCGTGCCGGAAGGGCCGGGAGCGGCCTGAGCTCACCGCACCGCGTGGTGGGCGAGCGGCAGGTGCGGATCCGCCGCGCCGGGCACCGGTTCCGGGTCGGCGTGGACCAGGGCCGCGGTCAGCCGGGGGACGGCGTGCAGCAGCGCGTGCTCGGCCTCGACGGCGACGCGATGGGCCGCGCGCACCGTCGCCTCGCCGTCCACCACGACCGCCACCTCCGCGCGCAGCCGATGGCCGATCCAGCGCAGCCGCAGCTCGCCCACCCCGCGCACCCCCGGAACCGCCGTCAGGGCCCGTTCGGCCCGGTCCACCAGTGCCGGGTCGACGGCGTCCATCACCCGCCGGAACACCTCCCGCGCGGCGTCCCGCAGCACGCACACGATCGCCGCCGTGATCGCCAGCCCCACCACCGGGTCCGCGTACCGCCACCCCAGGGCCGAGCCGCCGGCGCCCAGCAGCACCGCCAGCGAGGTGAACCCGTCCGTACGGGCGTGCAGCCCGTCGGCGACCAGCGCGGCCGAGCCGATGTCACGCCCGACCCGGATGCGGTACCGGGCCACCCACTCGTTGCCCGCGACCCCGGCCAGCGCCGCGACGGCGACCGCCGGGACGTGTGCGACCGGGCGCGGGTCCAGCAGCCGGTCGAACGCCGTCCAGCCGGCGAAGGCCGCGGACGCGGCGATCGTCAGCACGATCGCGATGCCCGCCAGGTCCTCCGCGCGCCCGTAGCCGTAGGTGAAACGGCGGGTGGCGGCGCGCCGCCCCAGGACGAAGGCGATGCCCAGCGGCACGGCGGTCAGCGCGTCCGCCGCGTTGTGCACCGTGTCGCCGAGCAGCGCCACCGAGCCCGACACGGCCACCACGGCCGCCTGCGCCAGCGCCGTCACGCCCAGCACCGCGAGCGAGACCCACAGGGCGCGCATGCCCCGGGCCGAGGACTCCAGCGCGGAGTCGAGCTTGTCCGCGGTCTCGTGGGAGTGCGGGGTGAGGAGGTGGGCGAGGCGGTGCAGCGGTGAGGCCCGGTGGTGCCCGTGCTCATGACGGTGGTGGCGGTCGCTCACGGTCGTCCCCTTCCGGTGCGCGGGTGGACACGGCGGCGCCCACCCCACCATTATGTGCGTATGAGCGCACGCATGCACTTGTCACCTGCGCACGGCGCGCACCCGCGCACTCCCGGCGAGGAGCACTTCGCGCTCGCGGCGGAACTGCTCGCCCTGCTCGGCGACCGCACCCGGCTGACCCTGCTGCACGCCCTGACCGGCGGCGAGGCCGACGTCACCACGCTCACCGAGGCCTGCGGCGCGGCCCGGCCCGCGGTCAGCCAGCATCTGGCGCGACTGCGGCTCGCGGGTCTCGTGGACACCCGCAAGAAGGGCCGCCGGGTGATCTACTCCCTGCGCGACGGCCATCTGCGGCGGCTGGTGGACGAGGCGCTGAACGTGGCCGACCACCGGATCGGCGACCGGCCTCCGCACGACTGACGGGCCCGCCTCAGTACCGCGCGGCCGTGCCCAGGTACTGCTCCGCGAAGGCGGCAGCGGCGGCGGGGGAGGAGAACAGGCGGCGCAGCCGGGCGACCGTGGTGCCCGCGCGGAACGGGTCGCCCGCCGCACTGCCGTGGTACAGCTCCGACAGCCACTGCGAGAACTCCTGGTAGTCCCACACGCGCCGCAGACACTCCTGCGAGTAACCGGCCAGTCCGCTGTCGTCGCCCTCGGCCAGCCGGGCGACCAGCGCGTCGCCGAGCAGGAACGCGTCGTGCAGGGCGAGGTTCAGGCCCTTGGCGGCGATCGGCGCGACCAGGTGGGCCGCGTCCCCGGCCAGGAAGAGCCGGCCGGACGCCATCGGCTCGGTGACGTAGTCGTGCATGTCCAGTACGCGCTTCTCGATCAGCCGCCCCTCGGTGAGCGGGGCCGCTCCGGCCGCCCCGAGCCGGCGCCGCAGCTCGGCCCAGACCCGCTCGTGCGGCCAGTCGTCCGGGTCGTCGCCGGGCGGGCACTGGAGGTAGTAGCGGGTCACCTCGGGGCTGCGGGGCATCTGACCGGCGAAGCCGTCCGGATGGCAGCCGAACAGGACGCAGTCGGCGGACGGCGGCGCCTCGGCGAGCAGGGCCAGCCAGCCGATGCCGTAGTCGTGCCGTGCCACCCGGGCCCGCCCCGGAGCGAGGGCGGCCCTGGTCACCCCGCGGGCCCCGTCGCAGCCCGCGACGAAGTCACAGGCGACGACCTCCCGCCGGCCGGTCTCCGGACAGACGTACGACACCGAGGGACGGTCGCCGTCCAGGTCGTGCAGCCGCACGTCGCGCACACCGAACCGCACGGCCCCGCCCCGCACGTCCGCGTACTCCCGCACCAGGTCCGTCACCAGCGACGGCTGCGGGTACACCCAGTGGTGACTTCCCGTCAGCTCCCGGTACGAGAAGCGGTACCGCTCCCCGCCGAAGCGGAACTCGCACGCGGTGTGCAGCCCGGCCCGCTCCAGCAGGTTCCGCGCGAGGCCCCGCCGCTCCAGACCCCGTACCGCCCGCTCCTCGATCACCCCGGCCCGCGGCCGCCGCTCGATGAACTCCCGGCTCTCCGTCTCCAGGACCAGACACTCCAGACCGGCCGCCCGCAGGATGTTGCCCACGGTGAGCCCGGCGGGCCCGGCACCCACGACGACGACCGGAAAGCGTCGCGGGGAAAGGGAGTCGAGGCGGGGAGAACGCTCGTCCATCGCGCCATTATGGCGGCCCGGCGCCCCCGGGACAGGCCCTAACCGAGCCGGGGTATCTCGATCGCCGGGCAGCGGTCCATCACCATCTCCAGGCCCGCCGCGCGGGTCCGCTCGTAGGCCGCCTCGTCGATGACGCCGAGCTGGAACCACACCGCCCCGGCGCCCCTGGCCACCGCCTCGTCCGCGACGGCCCCGGCCAGGTCGCTGTTGACGAACACGTCCACGACGTCCACCGGGAAGGGGATGTCCGCGAGGGAGGCGTAGCCCTGCTCGCCGTGCACGGTCTCGGCCTTCGGGTGCACCGGCACCACCCGCTTGCCGAACCGCTGGAGCACCTGGGCGACCCCGTACGCCGCGCGCTGCCGGTTCGACGACAGGCCGACCACGGCCCAGGTGTCACCGAGTCCGGTGAGGATCTTGCGGACCGTCGCCTCGTCGCCGTACACCGTCGGCCTCCCGGGAGTCGTGAAACAGCTGTCGCCCCGCACAACGAAGCGGGACGCGTGGTGATTCCCGAAACCGCCCGTCTCCGCCGGGAGGTGGACTGTACCGGCCACCGGGCCGCCCGGCGCCGGGAACCGCACACGGTGACCCGAAAAGCGGCCCGGATACCTGCGTACGCCCGCTCACGCGCCTACGCTCGCCTCGTGCTGCGCATCACCGACGCCCGAACCGGCGAACCCGTGGACGCCGCCCCCGCCCGGCGGGGCCTGATCCGGGTCGAGGCCCACACCCAGGGGTCCGACCCGACGAACCTGCGTGTGCTGCTCGTCGCCGACCTGCTCGTACGCGCCCTGGAACTCGGCGGCACGCCGGTCTGGGCGCTGCTCACCGGCGACCGGCGGCGGGCGGAACTCCGCGCGGCGGGCGCGGCCCTCGGGGTCCGGCCCTTCGAGGACGGCGGGGACACCGGCACCGGTCTGGGCGAGGCCCAGGTGCTGCACGTGGTGAGCGAGGGCGGCGCGACACCCGACGGAGTGCGCGTCGCCGTGGCCCCCGCGCACGGGGAGGCGGCCGGCGCCGACCCCGCCGCCCTGCGCCTGGCTCTGCTCGCCCGCCCCAGAAGCGAGCCCGTGACGATCGGCCCGGCCGTCCTGGGCGACGCCGCCGCAGCCCTCGACCGCTGGCGCCGCGCGGTCGCCGACTGGGCGCGACGGCCCTCGAAGCCGGTCCCCGACGCGGTACGCGCCGATCTGCGCACCGCGTGGGAGGACGATCTCGACACGGCCGGCGTGCTGGGCGTCCTCCGCGCGGTGGAGACGGACCCCGGCCTGGCGGACGGCGCCCGCTTCGAGACGTACGCCTACGCCGACCGGCTGCTCGGTCTCGACCTCACCCGGGACCTGGGGTCCCCGGCATGATCGAGCGTGCCGGGCCGGGACCGCTGCGCCGTCTGGTCGTCCTGCGCCACGCCAAGTCCGCCCGGCCGGAAGGCGTCACCGACCACGAGCGTCCCCTCGCCCCGCGCGGCCTCCGGGACGCCCCCGCCGCCGGACGCGCGCTCGCCCAGGCCGACTGCCTGCCGGGCCTCGCCCTGTGCTCCACCGCCGTCCGGGCCCGCCGCACCTGGGAGCTGGCCGCCGCGCAGTGGGGCACGCCCCCGCCGGTCCGCCACGACCCCCGCCTGTACCACGCCGACGTCCCCGGGCTGCTGGACGTGGTGCGCGAGACACCGGCCGAGGTCGAGACGCTGCTGCTGATCGGACACAACCCGGGCCTTGAGGACCTCGTCCTGACCCTGGCCGGCGACGGCCTGGACGACACCCTGGACCGGATCCGCGCCACGTTCCCCACCTCCGCGATCGCCGTGCTGTCCTGGCGCGGCGCCGCATGGCGGGACCTCGTTCCGGGCGCCGCCCTCCTGACGTCGCTGACCGTGCCCCGGGGCGGGCGACGGTAGCCCGCGCGGGGACGCATAGGCTGGCCGGATGCAGGACGAGTACCGCACCGTCGCCCGCGCGGGTGTGCACGAGACCGAGATCAACCGCTCCCGCTTCCTGTGCGCCCTCGCCCCGGCGGCCACCGAGCAGGAGGCGCAGGACTTCGTCGCGGCCGTCCGCAAGGAGCACGCCGACGCCACCCACAACTGCTGGGCCTACGTCATCGGCGCCGACGCCTCCACCCAGAAGGCCAGCGACGACGGGGAGCCCGGCGGCACCGCCGGCGTCCCCATGCTCCAGATGCTGCTCCGCCGCGACATGCGGTACGTCGTCGCCGTCGTCACCCGCTACTACGGCGGTGTCAAGCTCGGCGCCGGCGGCCTCATCCGCGCGTACGGCGGCGCCGTCGGCGAGGCACTGGACACCCTCGGCACGATCACCCGGCGCCGCTTCCGGCTGGCCACCGTGACCGTCGGCCACCAGCGGGCCGGCAAGGTCGAGAACGACCTGCGTGCCACCGGACGCGAGGTGCGCGACGTGCGCTACGGCGAGGAGGTCACGATCGAGATCGGCCTCCCGGACGCCGACGTGGACGCCTTCCGCACCTGGCTCGCCGACGTCACCGCCGGGTCGGCGGGGTTCGAGCTGGGCGGGGAGGCGTACGGGGACGCCTGAGGGGACTCACGAGACGGGCTCGTGCAGCGGGATGGGGTCGGAGCCGCCCGAATAGAGGGTCACGGCGTGCGTGCACGGGGCGTCTCCGCAGTCCTCGCAGACTTCGGCAGCCGGCGGGGGGAACAGCTCCGCACCGAGGGACCGCATGCGGGCCTCAACCGTGGGCTCTTCCGGCGACTCGTTCCGCATCGCGCATCACTCCTTCCACCAGAAGTTTTCTGCCGTTGCGGCAGAAGAGGGTCTCGGTCGCGTCCAGTCGGCCCGTCTCGAAGTACTTGTTGGCGGCCTGCCCGCCGCGGCAGTAGGCGAACAGGTCGCACACGGCGTGACAGGCGTCCACCCCGGCCAGGGCTTCGGCGACCCACGCGACCTCCTCGGCACGGGCGAGGCAGCCGGCCAGCCCCCGTTCCCGCACGTCGCCGACGGTGAACCGGCCGTGACGCGCGGAGGAGAAGCCGGCGAGGTCCGGGCTGAGCGGCACCACCTGCCCGTCCCAGGTGACCATGGGAAGCGGATCGACCGGCAGGCCGGCCCACCGTCCGGCCACACCGGCCAGCTCCGCCCTGACATACCGCCAGGCGTGCTCCAGGTCCCGCAGCGCCGTACGCCGGTCGGCGCGCCCACGAGCGGCCAGCGCGGCCCAGAACTCCGCGATGTTCTCGTCGTCGTGGAGGATCCCGGCATGCACGCCCTTGCGTTCCACCAGGTTCACCCCCAGAACGCGGCAGCCGAGAGCGGTGAACCACTGATGCAGTTCGGCCGCCTTGCGCGGGGACGGGTCGGACACGACGGCGACGGCCCCGAACGCGATGCCGTGCTTCTTGAGCAGCTCGATGCCGCGCAGCACGCGGTCCGTCGCCTCCCGGCCGGCGCGGTCCACCCGGTCGGTGCCGGGGCCGGGACCGTCGACACTGACGGAGACTTCGATCCGCCGCTCCGTGAACAGCCGGCACCACGCCTCGTCGATGAGCGAGGCATTGGTCTGCACGGCGTGCCGTACCGGGTGCCCACGGCCCGGAGGAAACCGGTCGAACAGCTCCCGCAGCCGGGACACCCCCGTGGCGAGTGGCTCGCCGCCGTGCCACAGCACGGTGACCGGGTGGTGTTCCGACCAGGAGTCGACGGTCCCCGCGACGGCGTCGGCGACCTCGTCGGACATCACGCGGGCGAGCCCACGGGAGGGCAGGTAGCAGTAGCGGCAGTCGAGGTTGCACAGCGGGGTCGGCTGGAGCAGGACGCGGGAACTGGTCTTCGCCAGTCGTGCGGCCGGGGCGGCGAGGGCCGGTGGCGGCGGCCGCGTCATCGGCTCCCCGCTTCCCCGAGCGCTTCTTCCTCCCTGTGCCCGGCGGCGGTGAGGAGCTTCAGCGTCTCGTCCTCGCCGTAGCGGTCGGCGACCTCCCGGTAGAGGCACAGCGCCTGGAGATGGGCCGCGACGGCCTCGTCGAGGCGGCCCGCGCGCCGCAGTGCGACTCCGAGGTCGTTGGCGGCGATCGCCTGGCCGTGCCGATGGCCCACCTCCTGCTGCTCCCGTACGGCGAGCAGGTGGGCGTCGACGGCCTCGTCGAGGCGGCCCAGCGCGGACAGGGCGACACCGAAGTCGTTCCACGCCGTGGCGGTACGTTCCCGGGCGCCCAGCTCCTGGAAGACCGCGCGAGCGGTGGTGTGCGCCGCCAGGGCTTCCTCGAGGCGCCCGGTCTCCCGGAAGGAGCGTCCCAGATTGTTCGTCGCGGTGGCCTCGTGGAACCGGTCGCCGACCGCGCGGAACATCTCGCGGGCCCGGGTGAGCGCGACGACCGACTCGTCACAGCGGCCCAGCTTGAACAGGGCGCGGCCGACGTTGTTCCAGGTCGACGCCTCAACCTGTCGGTCGCCGGCCGCGTGCACCAGCTCGCGGGCGCGTTCGTGGGCCTCGATCGACTCGTCGAACCTGCGCGCTTCGGTCAAGGAGACTCCCAGCATGTCCCAGCTCTTTCCCTCTTCGAGCCGGTCCCCGCGCGACGCGTGGATCCCGCGGGCCCGCGTGTGCGCCGCGACGGCCTCCTCGATCCTGCGGCTGTAGCGCAGGGCCAGCCCGAGAGCGTTCCACGCCCGGCCCGCGCCGAGGTCGTCGCCCAGGGCGCGTGCCGCCTCGACCGCGCACCGGTAGACGGACACGGCGTCATCGAAGTACCGCCGCCAGCTGAGATAGCCGTAAAGGCTCAGCGCCAGCTCCAGTCCGTCCCGTGCGTGGACGGGGTCGGACGCCCACAGCGCGGCGGAGACGAGGCCGGTGCGCTCGTGGTCGAGCCAGCTCAGCGCGTCCCTTCGGTCGCTGAACCCGGGGGCGGGGCCGGGACGGGACTGCACGTGCCGGTCGGCTTCCTCGGCGCGCCGCCGGTAGTGGGCGAGGAGCCGGGCCCGTGCCTGTGTGCCCTCGGCACGCAGCGACTCCTCGCGGGTCACGCGGTCCAGCGCGTAGGCGCGGACCAGGTCGTGCATGGTCCAGTAGCCGCGCACGCTGCCGGGCCCGACCAGATGGGCGCGGACCAGCACGTTCAGCTCCGGCCGAGGCAGCGCGCCGGCCCCGTACAGCATGGTGATCGCCTCATCGCTCGTCTCCGGTCCCGGGGCGAGCGCCAGCAGCCGGAACAGGCGGGAGGGGCCCGGACCGAGGCGACGGTAGGACAGGTCGAACGCGGCCCGCACGCCGCGTTCACCGTCGTCCAGGTGATCGATGACCGTGGCGGAGTCGGCCAGCTCCGCGACCAGTTCCGTCACCGGTTTGCCCGGATCGGCGATGAGCAGGGCGGCGGCGATCTGCAGCGCCAGGGGCAGATACCCGCACAGGGCGCACAGGTTCCCGGTCGCCTCGGGGGCGTCCAGGACGCGTGGGTCGGCGGGGGCGGCCGTGCGCAGGGCCACGTCCAGCACGTCGCGGGCCACCTCGGGCCGGAGGATGTCGAGACGGAGGAGGTGGGCACCGAGCTGCGGCATGGTGTCGCGGGAGGTGACGAGGACGCGGTGCGCGCCGTGGCCGGGCAGCAGCGGTCTGACCTGCCCGGGGTGCGAGGCGTTGTCCACCACGATCAGCACCGCGCCGCTCGTGCGGGCCCGTTCGGCCAGGACCGAGCGGTAGAGGCCGGCTCGTTCGTCCAGCGTCGTCGGCACGTGGGCGGCCGCCACGCCCAGGGCGCGCAGCAGGGCCTCCACGAGCTGTTCGGCTCCGGCGGGCGTCTCGTCGTAGCCGTGGCAGTCGACGAACAGCGCGCCGCCGGGGAACCAGCCGCGTTCCCGTGCCGTGTGAGCGGCTCGCACGGCCAGCGCGGTCTTGCCCACGCCGCCCAGCCCGGCCACCGCGGTCACCGGGACCGGAACGTGGCCGTCGGGGCCGGGGGCCAGTGCCGCCAGCAGCGCGTCGAGCTCCTCGGCGCGCCCGGTGAACTCGGCGGCGACCGGCGGAAGCGCGTCCTCTACGTGCGGCATGGGGCCGTAGTGGTGATGATGCTCCACCTTCTTCCCGATCGCCTCGCCCCGGAACGTCCCGTTGCGGAAGTCGATCCGGTCCCCGCTGTGTGTGTCCCCGCTCACACAGCCCATCCTGCCCTGAGAGGAAGGCCTCCGACAGGGCGGCAATCGGCAATGAATCCGACATAGCTGACGTTCATGGGATCTGTCCTGACGGGCGATACGGGAGTAACCGCCCGTGCTGTCGGGCCCTCCGGTTACGCTGCGGGGATCATGAGACTGCTGCACACTTCCGACTGGCACCTCGGCCGGTCCTTCCACCGGGTCGGCATGCTCGGTGCCCAGGCCGAGTTCATCGGCCACCTCGTCGCCACCGTGCGTGAGCGCGAGGTGGACGCGGTGGTCGTGTCGGGAGACGTGTACGACCGCGCGGTGCCGCCGCTCGCCGCGGTCGAGCTGTTCGACGACGCCCTGCACCGTCTCGCCGGCCTCGGCGTGCCGACGGTGATGATCTCCGGCAACCACGACTCGGCCCGCCGCCTCGGCGTCGGCGCCGGGCTCATGGGGCGCGCCGGCATCCACCTGCGCACCGAACCGTCCGCGTGCGGCACGCCCGTGGTGCTGTCCGACGGGCACGGGGACGTCGCCTTCTACGGGCTGCCGTACCTCGAACCCGCGCTGGTGAAGGACGAGTTCGCGGTGGAGAAGGCCGGCCACGAGCCGGTGCTCGCCGCCGCCATGGACCGCGTCCGCGCGGACCTCGCCACCCGCGCGCCCGGCACCCGCTCGGTCGTCCTCGCGCACGCCTTCGTCACCGGCGGCCAACCCAGCGACAGCGAACGGGACATCACCGTCGGCGGGGTGGCCGCCGTGCCCGCCGGGGTGTTCGACGGCGTCGACTACGTGGCGCTGGGGCACCTGCACGGCTGCCAGACCCTCACCGAGCGGGTGCGCTACTCCGGCTCCCCGCTGCCGTACTCCTTCTCCGAGGCCGCGCACCGCAAGAGCATGTGGCTCGTCGACCTGGCCGCCGACGGGGCGGTCACCGCCGAGCGGGTGGACTGCCCGGTGCCGCGCCCGCTGGCCCGGATCCGCGGCACCCTCGAGGAACTGCTCGCCGACCCCGCGCTGGCACGGCACACGGAGGCGTGGGTCGAGGCGACCCTCACCGACCCGGTCCGCCCGGCCGACCCCATGGCCCGCCTCACCGAGCGCTTCCCGCACACCCTCAGCCTCGTCTTCGACCCGGCCCGGGCGGCGGACGACCCCGCGGTCTCCTACGCCCGCCGCCTCGCCGGCCGCGACGACCAGCAGATCGCCGAGGACTTCGTCGCCCATGTGCGCGGCGCGGGACCCGACCCGCACGAGCGGGCCGTCCTGCGGGACGCCTTCGACGCGGTCCGCGCGGACGACGCGGTGCGGGAGGTGGCGCGGTGAGGCTGCACCGGCTGGACATGACGGCCTTCGGGCCCTTCGGGAGCACCCAGAGCGTCGACTTCGGGGAGCTGTCCGCCGCGGGGCTCTTCCTGCTGCACGGCCCCACCGGCGCCGGCAAGACCTCCGTCCTGGACGCCGTCTGCTACGCGCTGTACGGCTCCGTCCCCGGCGCCCGGCAGAGCGGCCAGGGCATGACCCTGCGCAGCGACCACGCCGCCCCGGGCGTCCGCACCGAGGTCACCCTCGAACTCACCGTCGCGGGACGCCGGCTGGAGATCACCCGGCAGCCGCCCTGGGAGCGTCCCAAGAAGCGCGGCACCGGTACCACACTGGACAAGGCCCAGACCTGGCTGCGCGAACGCGACGCCGCCTCGGGCACCTGGAAGGACCTCAGCCGCTCGCACCAGGAGATCGGCGAGGAGATCACCCAGCTCCTCGGCATGAGCCGGGAGCAGTTCTGTCAGGTCGTGCTGCTGCCCCAGGGCGACTTCGCGCGCTTCCTGCGCGCCGACGCCGAGGCCCGCGGCAAGCTGCTGGGCCGCCTCTTCGACACCCGCCGCTTCGCCGACGTGGAGAAGCGCCTCGCCGAACGCCGGCGGGCCGCCGAGTCCCGGGTGCGCGAGGGCGACGCCGACCTGCTCGCCGACGCGCACCGGATGCAGCAGGCCGCGGGCGGCTCCATGGAGCTGCCCGAGCTGACGCCCGGCGAACCGGGACTGGCCGAGGCCGTGCTGTCCGCCGCCGCCGTCGCCCGCAGCACCGCGCGGGAACAGCTCACCGCCGCCCGCTGCCGCCTCGCCACCGCCGAGTCCGCCCTCGCCGACGCCGGCCGCGCCCTGGACGCCGTACGCGAACGGGACCGGCTGCAACGGCGGTTCGCCGAGGCACGGGAGCGGGCGGACCGGCTCCGGGAGCGGTCCGGCGTTCATCACGAGGAGCGGGCCCGCATGGAGCGGGCCCGCAAGGCCGAGACCGTCGCCCCCGCCCTGGAGCTGCGGGACTCCGCCGGGGCCGAGCACGCACGGGCGGCCGGTGCCGAGCTGCGCGCGCGTGCCCTGCTCCCGGCGTCCCTCACGGACGCGGGGGCGGCCGGGCTCGCGGCCGCCGCCCGCCGGGCCGCCGAGGAACTGGGCGGGCTGGAGTCGGCCCGCCGCGCCGAGCGGCGACTGACGGAACTCCTCGGCGAGCGCGCCGACCTGGACCGCCAGGAACGCGCCGACGACGAAGCGCGGGAGGACGCGGAGACCTGGCTCGCGGACTGGGAGGAGACCCGTGCGGGTCTGCGGGCCGGCATCGAGTCCGCTCAGCAGGCCGCGACCATGGTCCGTGAACTCGCCGTGCGGCGCGACCCCGCGCGGCAGCGGCTGAACGCCGCGCGGCTGCGCGACCGGCTGGCCGGGGAGACGGAAACGGCCGAGGAGCAGGCCCGCGCCGCCCGGGAGCGGGCGCTCGCGGCGAAGCAGCACTGGCTCGACCTCAAGGAACAGCGGCTGAACGGCATCGCCGCCGAACTGGCCGCCGGTCTCACCGACGGCGAACCCTGCGCGGTCTGCGGCGCCACCGAACACCCCGCCCCCGCCCGCAAGACCGCCGGACACGTCGACCGCGAGACGGAGGAACGCGCCCTCGCCGGCCACCAGCACGCCGACGACCGGCGCGCGCAGGCCGAGCAGCGGCTCGGCGCCCTGCGGGAGGCGCTGGCCGCCGCGAGCGCCGAAGCCGGGGACGGCGCCACCGAACAGCTCTCCCGCGCGGTGGACGAGCTGGAACGGCAGTACGCCCAGGCCCGGGACGCCGCCTCCGTGCTGCACACCGAGCAGGAACGGCTGCGCCGCGCGGAGGACGAGCACGAGCTGCGGATCACCGCCCAGCGGGAGGCGGCCGTCCGGGCCGCCTCCCGCGTGGGCCACCGTGAGCGGCTGGACCGGGAACACGCCGCGCTGGAGGAGGAGCTGGCGCAGGCGAGGGGGGACGCCACCAGCGTGGCCGCGCGCGCCGCGGAGCTGGAGCGGAGCGTCGCACTGCTCACGGACGCCGCCGACGCCGCCCGCGCCGCCGAGGAAGCGGCCCAGCGGCTCAAGGAGGCCGACGCCCGGCTCGCCGACGCCGCCTTCCGCGCGGGCTTCGACACCCCGGAGGCCGCCGCCGAAGCCCTCCTCGACGACGCGGCCCATCGCGAGCTTCAGCGGCGCCTGGACGCCTGGCAGCACGAGGAGGCCGCCGTACGGGCCGTCCTCGCCGAGCCGGAGACCGTCGCCGCCGCACAGCAGCCGCCCGCCGATCCCGGCTCCGCGCAGCGGGCCGCCGAGGACGCCGGCCGTAGGGTGCGCGAGGCGGCCTCCGCGCGGGACGCCGCGGACAGGCGCTGTGCCGAACTCGACCGGCTCTCCGCGCGGGCCGCCGCCTCGGTGCGCCGGCTGGGTCCCCTGCGCGAGGAGTACGAGCGGGTGGCCCGTATGGCCGGACTCACCGCGGGCACCTCGGCGGACAACGAACGGAAGATGCGCCTGGAGTCGTACGTCCTCGCCGCCCGCCTGGAACAGGTCGCCGCCGCCGCGACCGCACGGCTGCACCGCATGTCGTCCGGCCGGTACACCCTCGTCCACTCCGACGACCGCACCGGCCGCGGCCGCAGCGGACTCGGACTGCACGTGGTCGACGCCTGGACCGGACGGGAGCGCGACACCGCGACCCTCTCGGGCGGCGAGACCTTCTTCGCCTCGCTCGCCCTGGCGCTCGGTCTCGCGGACGTGGTCACCGACGAGGCGGGCGGGGTCCGGCTGGACACCCTCTTCATCGACGAAGGCTTCGGCAGCCTCGACGACCAGACCCTCGACGAGGTCCTGGACGTCCTGGACTCCCTGCGCGAACGCGACCGCAGCGTGGGCATCGTCAGCCATGTCGCCGATCTGCGGCGCCGGATACACGCCCGGCTGGAGGTCGTGAAGGGACGCTCGGGCTCGGAGCTGCGCCGGCACGGCACCCGCTGAGGGCCGCGGTTCAGCGCCCCAGCGGGCGGCGCGGCAGCGGCGAGGAGTAGACGACGCTGGTGGTCACCGAGCCGAGCGTGCCGATCCGGCCCGCCACCTCCTCCAGGTGCCGCATCGAACGGGCGGCGACCTTGATGACGAAGCAGTCCTCGCCCGTCACGTGGTGCGCCTCCAGGACCTCGGGCGTCACGGCGACGAGGTCGTGGAACGGCTTGTAGTTCCCGGTCGGGTAGCGCAGCCGTACGAAGGCCAGGATCGGCAGCCCGATCCGTTCCGGGTCCACCACCGCCGCGTAGCCCCGGATGACCCCGGCCTCCTCCATGCGGCGCACTCGCTCGGTGACCGCGCTCGCGGACATCGAGACGGCACGGGCGAGTTCGGCGAAACTGGCCCGTCCCTCCCGCTGGAGGACGTCGAGGATGCGCCAGTCGGTGGCGTCCGGGGAATACGCGGTCATGCAGGAGAAGTAGCAGGGAAATCCCCGGCGGATCAAGGCGAAGGCCGGGGTTCTCCGCTTCAGGACCGGCTCCCGCGGCCGTAGTTTCTCTCCCATGACCACCACCACCGTGAACTCCGTCCTGCGCGTCGCCCCCGCCTCCCCGGCCGAGGCCGCCGCCCACTTCCGCGCGAGCCTCGCCTTCCACACCGACGTCTCCGACGTGGCCGCCGCGCTCGCGGCCGGCGGAGACCCCGGGTTCGTCCTGGTGGACTCCCGCTCCACCGAGGCCTGGGACCAGGGCCATGTCCCCGGCGCGGTGCACCTTCCCACCGCGCTCGTCCCCGAGCGGGCCGCGGAGCTCCTGGACCCGTCGGTCCCGGTCGTGACGTACTGCTGGGGCCCCGGCTGCGACGGCGCCGCCCGCGCCGCGCTCGCCCTCGCCGAACTCGGCTACCGGGTCAAGGAGATGCTCGGCGGATTCGAGTACTGGGTGCGTGAGGGCTTCGAGTGCGAGACCTGGCGGGGCCGGGAGCGCCGTACCCCCGACCCGCTGACGGCACCCGTGGACGCCGACGACTGCGGATGCTGAACCCCCGCTCCCGGCAAGGGAGTCGGCCCGGTAGGTTCTGCGCATGGTGCGACACGCGGAGCCGGTCACGGTCGAGTGGGTGGAGTCGGGCGGCGGGCCGCTCGTCGCGGTACCGGAGACGGTGCTGCCGTTCTGGACGGGCGCCGACGGCGACGAGACGGCCTCGGACTACGACCGGGCCTGCGAGGTGGACGGACTCGTCGGACTCCTCCCGGTCGGCGACGCGACGGCCCTGGTCCTGGGCGACGAGCCCGCCGCGACCGCCTTCCTTCCCGAACACGGCACCCTCGTCCGCCGGCTCGCCGGTGACTTCGAGGCGGAACTCCCGGCGAGCCTCCCGGCCGCGCTGCACACCGCGCGGTGGCAGCCCGAGGTGCACTGGAAGGTGCCCGGCACGGTCGTCCTGTTCGACGCGGCCTGGCCCGGCTCCGGCTCCACGGGCACCGGCCATGTGAGCCTCACGCTCGCCCCGGGCCGTTACGCGGTCCGCGCGGCCCGGGTCCAGCCGGGCCCGGAAACCTGGCTGGTCCTCGTCCGGCTCCGACCGCTGCCCTGACCGGCGGCCCGCTGTCACGGCGGTCGTGTCCATGGGGGACCCGGCCGTCCCCGGTCCGTGCACGCCGTGGACGGCCACGGCGTACGGTTCGGCCGGGAGCATGGTGGTCGCGCCGTTGAACCCGACCGTTGCCTTGACCGGTGGCCCGCCGTCACGGCGGGCGTGCCCGTGGGCGGCGAGCCCCGCCGTCCCCGGTCCGTGCACGCCGTGGACGGCCACGGCGCGTACGGACCGGGGCCCGGAGCACGGTGGCGACCGCACCGCCGGGCGGGCGGGTCGTCCGGCCGATATTCGCGTGCGCCGGCCCGCCCGGCCCCGCATCATGGACGATCATGCCCAAGCTCCCGCACCCCACGCCCGAAGCACTCCGCCGTGACCCCCTGCCCCTGCGGGGCCGGACCGCGCTGGTCACCGGGGCCAGCCGGCGCGGCGGCATCGGTCATGCCGTGGCCCGGCGTCTCGCCGCCTACGGGGCGAGCGTCTACCTGCACCACCACGTGCCGCACGACGCCGCCATGCCCTGGGGCGCGGACCGGCCCGAGGCCGTGACCGCCTCCGTGCGCGACGCCCTCGGCGACCCCGATGCGACCGTGCTCGCCGGTCCCGGCGACCTCACCGACCCCGCGGCCCCCGCCGAACTGCACGCCCGCGCGACCGAGGCGCTCGGCGGACGGCTCGACATCCTCGTCGCCAACCATGCCCTCAGCGGCTCCGACGGCGACCTCGACACGATCGACGCCGCCATGCTCGACGCGCACTGGGCCGTCGACGCCCGCTCGGTGCTGCTGCTCGTCCAGGCCCACGCCCGGCACCGAGCGGCCCTGCCGCCGCACACCCCGGGCGGGCGCGTGATGATGATGACCTCCGGGCAGGACATCGCCGGCGGCATGCCCGGCGAGATCGCCTACGCCCTCCAGAAGGGCGCCCTCGCCTCCATCACCCGCTCCCTGGCCACCACCCTGGCCGGGTATGCGGTCACCGTGAACACCGTCAACCCCGGCCCTGTGGACACGGACTACCTGACCGGCGACGCCTATGACGCCGTCGCCGCCCTTTTCCCCGCCGGCCGCTGGGGCATGCCCGACGACCCCGCCCGCCTCATCGCGTGGCTGGCCACGGACGAGGCGGACTGGATCACCGGTCAGGTCATCGACTCCGAAGGCGGCTTCCGGCGCTGACGGCGCCGGACCGGCTCACAGCGCCGACAGCTCGTCCACCAGGTCGTCCAGGCCCAGCGAGCCCTGGGACAGGGCGGCCATGTGCCACGCCTTGAGGTCGAAGGCGTCGCCGTGCCGCTCGCGGGCCTTCTCCCGGCCCAGCAGCCATGCCCGCTCGCCCAGCTTGTAGCCGATCGCCTGGCCCGGGATCGTCAGATAGCGGGTCAGCTCGCTCTCCACGAAGTCCGCCGGGCGGCTGCTGTGCGCCCCGAAGAACTCCTCGGCCAGCTCGGGCGTCCAGCGCTCGCCCGGGTGGAACGGCGAGTCCGCCGGGATCTCCAGCTCCAGGTGCATGCCGATGTCGACGATGACCCGGGCCGCCCGCATCATCTGCGCGTCCAGGTAGCCCAGCCGCTCCTCCGCGTCCGCGAGGAACCCGAGCTCGTCCATCAGCCGCTCCGCGTACAGCGCCCAGCCCTCCGCGTTGGCGCTGACCATGCCCACGGAGGCCTGGTAGCGGGAGAGGTTCTCTGACACGTGCACCCACTGCGCGAGCTGCAGGTGATGGCCGGGGACGCCCTCGTGGTACCAGGTCGAGACCAGGTCGTAGACCGGGAAGCGGGTCAGGCCCATCGTGGGCAGCCAGGTGCAGCCCGGCCGGGAGAAGTCCTCCGACGGGGGCGTGTAGTACGGCGCCGCCGCGCTCCCCGCCGGGGCGATCCGCGATTCCACCCTCCGCACCCGCTCGGCGAGGTCGAAGTGGGTGCCGTCCAGGGACTCGATCGCCCGGTCCATCAGGCCCTGGAGCCACGCGCGGACCTCGTCGACGCCCTCGATGTGCCGGCCGTGCTCGTCCAGGTGCGCCAGCGCCACCCACGGCGTGGCGGCCCCCGGCAGGATCTTCTCGGCCTCCTTCCTCATCTCGCCGAGCAGCCGGTGGTACTCCGACCAGCCGTACGCGTACGCCTCGTCCAGGTCGAGATCGGTCCCGTTGTAGTAGCGGGCCCAGCGGGCGTAGCGCTCCCGGCCCACCGTGTTCGGCGCGCCCTCGATGGCCGGCGCGTACACGTCGCGCATCCAGTCACGCAGCTCCACGACGGCCGCGGTCGCCGCGCGGGCGCCCTCGTCCAGCTCCGCGCGCAGCGCGTCCGGTCCCGCGGCGGCGAAGTCCTCGAACCAGCCCCGGCCCTCACCGGTGTCCGCCCACTCGCCGAGCTGCCCGATGAACGTCTCCGTCGGGCGCGGAGCCGCGTACAGCTTGCGCTCCAGGCCCAGCGCGAGGGACTCCCGGTAGCCCGCCAGCGCGGCCGGCACCGCGCGCAGCCGCTCGGCGATCGCCGCCCAGTCCTCCTCCGTCTCCGCCGGCGTCACGGTGAACACCTCGCGCACCGAGTGCGCGACCGTGCCCAGGTTGCCGACCGCGCGCAGGCCCTCGTCGGCCTCGTGTACGGCGAGTTCGGCGGTGAGCCGCTCGCGCAGCAGGCGGGCGCAGCGGCGCTCGATGCCGCTGTCCGCGCCGGGCCGCCGCTCGGCCTCGTCGAGCCGCGCGAGGGTGGCCCGCTGGAGCTCGGCGAGCGCCTCCTGTCCGGCGGGCGAGAGATCGGGCAGCCGGGAGGAGCTCTCCTTCACTCCGAGGAACGTTCCGGTGACCGGGTCGAGGGCGATGAGCTCGTCGACGTAGGTGTCGGCGACCTGACGGGGAAGCGCGCTGTTGGTCTGAGACATGCGGCCCATCCTGGTACGCGACTCCTCGCACGTCACCCGGTTTGAGCTGTGGGCGAAGGCGGCAGCAGGGGGCCGCAGTCCCACTGCTGGAAGATCAGCCGGGTCTCCACACGGGCCACCTCCCGCCGGGCGGTGAACTCGTCGAGCACCAGCCGTTGCAGATCCGCCATGTCCGCGACCGCGACATGCACCAGATAGTCGTCGGGGCCGGTCAGGTGGAACACGGTCAGCGACTCCGGCAGCGCCCGGATCCGCTCCACGAACGGCCCCACCAGCTCCCGGCGGTGCGGTCTGACCTGCACCGACAGCAGCGCCTGGAGCCCGCGCCCCAGCTTGGCGGGATCCAGCTTCAGCCGGTGCCCGAGGATCACGCCACAGCGGCGCAGCCGGGTCACCCGGTCCAGACAGGTCGACGGCGCGACCCCGACCTGCGCGGCGAGATCCCGGTACGTCGTCCGGGCGTCGTTCTGCAACAGCCGCAGCAGATGGAGGTCCACCGGATCCAGTACGACAGATTCGGCCACCGGCCGAACGTAACACGGGTTTCTGCTCCTTTGACCCGTTCGGTGTTCACCCTTCCGTCCATGGACTTGGGCATGGACATGCGACGCACCACCCGCGCACTCGCCACCGAGGCCGTGCACGCAGGCCGCGACGACCTCGCCGGACTGGGACTGCACGCCCCGCCGATCGACCTGTCGACCACCTACCCCTCGTACGACAGCCGCGCCGAGGCCGCCCGCATCGACGCCTTCGCCACCACCGGCGCCGAGCCGGAGGGCCCGCCCGTCTACGGACGGCTCGGCAACCCGACCGTCGCACGCTTCGAGACCGCCCTCGCCCACCTGGAGGGCACGGAGTCGGCGGTCGCGTTCGCCAGCGGCATGGCCGCGCTCAGCGCCGTCCTGCTGGTCCGCGGCTCGACGGGACTGCGGCACGTCGTCGCCGTACGTCCCCTGTACGGGTGCAGCGACCATCTGCTGACCGCCGGACTGCTCGGCTCCGAGGTGACCTGGACCGACCCGGCCGGAGTCGCCGACGCGCTGCGCCCCGACACCGGCCTGGTGCTCGTGGAGACCCCGGCCAACCCCACGCTCGCCGAGATCGACCTGCGGGCCGTCGCCCACGCCTGCGGCTCCGTGCCGCTGCTCGTCGACAACACCTTCGCCACACCGGTCCTCCAGCGTCCGGCCGCGCACGGGGCACGCCTGGTACTGCACAGCGCCACCAAGTACCTCGGCGGGCACGGGGACGTCCTGGCGGGCGTGGTGGCCTGCGACGAGGAGTTCGCCGGGCGGCTGCGCCAGGTGCGGTTCGCCACGGGCGGCGTGCTGCACCCGCTGGCCGGATACCTGCTGCTGCGCGGCCTGTCGACCCTGCCGGTACGGGTGCGGGCCGCGTCCGCGAACGCCGCCGAACTCGCCGGCCGGCTCACCGCCGACCCACGCGTGGCCCGGGTGCACTACCCGCGCATCGGCGGGGCGATGGTCTCCTTCGAGGTGCACGGGGACCCGCACGAGGTGATCGCCGGCGTACGCCTGATCACCCCGGCCGTCAGCCTGGGCAGTGTGGACTCCCTCATCCAGCACCCGGCCTCCATCAGCCATCGCATCGTCGACGCCGACGACCGCAGGGACGCCGGGGTGAGCGACCGGCTGCTGAGGCTCTCGGTCGGCCTGGAGGACGTCGAGGACCTGTGGGCCGACCTGGACGTGGCCCTGGGGGAGCGGGCCGGGACGCCCGCACCGGCGGAGGCGTCGGCCCGGGGCTGAGGCCGGGTACCCGGGGGACGGCCCGGCGCATCGCACCGCCGGGCCGCTCTTCGGACGCCCGCGCGGCGGCCATGCCCTCGTGCTCGCGCGCGGTGCCGGTGCCGCGCGCCCGCGCGTGACGGGCTACGGCCGGCCGACCCGCTCGCCGTGCTCCCGCCCCTCCTCCGCGCGGCGGTCCGCCGCGACGTCCAGGCGGGCCGTGACGACCAGCGTGCCCTCCTCGATCTGGTAGTCGAGCGGCAGCCCCAGGCCGCGCATCGCGGCGACCATGCCGGTGTTCGACGCCTGCGTCACGGCGTACACCTGGGCGCAGCCGTCCTCGGCCGCCATCGCCACCAGCCGGGTGAGCAGCTCGGAGCCGATGCCCCGCCGCTGCCAGGCGTCCTCCACGACCAGCGCAACCTCGGTCTCGTCGCCGTCCCACAGCAGATGGCCGAGGCCGACGATGCGGCCCGAGGCGGTCTGCGCGGCGAGCGTGCGGCCGAAGCGCGGGCTGAGCAGGTGGTTCAGATAGCGGTCGGCGTCGCCGACCGGCCCGTGGTATCGCATGCGCAGGGTCTCGGTGGAGCACCGTTCGTGCATCGCCCGTGCGGCCGCCAGATCGCCGGTGTCCGCGCGGCGCACGGAGACGGCACTGCCCTCGGGCAGCGTGAGGACGTCACGGCCGCGCGGGATCCGCGGCCCGAGCCGGGCGTCCAGCTCCACGAGTGCCCGCGCGCGGGCGAACTCGGTGGGGGTGAACGGCAGATACGGCCGCTCCACGGTGATCACCCCGCCCTCCGGGGCGCGCAGCCGGATCACGGTGTCCTCCAGGGAGCCCTCCTCGGGCACGGTCGCGGTCGCGCGGTGACCGCCGCCCGGCAGGGAGCGGATCGTGCACCGGCCCAGCAGCTGGCGCAGCGCGAGCGGCAGTTCGGCCGCGTCCTGCGCGGTGCGGGCGGCCAGCCCGAGGACCCGGGTCGGCGCGTCCACCAGATCGTGGGCGTCGGCCCGCTCGGTCCAGGTGTCCGCGCCCCCGGCGAGCGACACGGCGGCGACGAGGTCCGTCCCCTCCGGCGCCCGCAGCAGGAACTCGTCGACGGTGTCCTCGCCCAGCGGGTGCGTCTGCAGGCTCAGGATGTCGACCCGCCGCTCGGCCAGCGCCGTGCAGAGCGTGGCCAGCGCGCCCGGTTCGTCCTTCACCGTCGTCCGCATCCGCCACAGCACGCTGCCGCCGGCCCCGGCGGAGGGCGGCGGGGCACCGCCGGTATCGTGCGCCGGCGGTGCGTGGCCGTGGCGGCGTACCCACCAGGCGTGGAACGCCGCCGTGCACCGCGCGGCGAGTCCGGCCGGGTCCCGGCGGCCGTTCGCGGGGCCGCCGTGCGGGGTGTTCGTCACTTCAGACATGTCTCGACTCATACAGCCACTGTGAAGGAACCGTGTTTCGTGATCACGAACGTACTGTGACTGATGGGTAAAGCGCGCTTCTGACCGTTTTGTTGAGTTGCCGACCGAAGTTACTGGCCGACCAGGCCCGGCCGCAGCGTCTTCGTGAACAGCACGGTGCCGTCCTGCTCCCGCATCCGCACCGTCAACTCGCCGCTGTCGCCGTCGATGTCGACCTCGCCGAAGAACTGGTAACCGCCGATGGGCGAGACGTTCGAGGCGCTCGGCGCCTTCACCCACACCCGCTCGGGGCCGAAGGTGCCGTCGAGCGCGCTGGCCGGGAAGGCGCCCGCGTTCAGCGGACCGGAGACGAACTCCCAGAACGGCTCGAAGTCGTCGAAAGCGGCCCGCGAGGGCTGGTAATGCTGTGCCGAGGTGTGGTGCACGTCGGCCGTCAGCCACACCGTACCGGTGATCCGCCGGTGCTTGACGAACCGCAGCAGCTCCGCGATCTGCAACTCCCGCCCCAGCGGCGCCCCCGGGTCGCCCTGGGCCACCGCCTCCACGTTCTGCCTGCCCTCGGTCGTGTCGGGCACGACGAGACCGATCGGCATGTCGGCGGCGATCACCTTCCACACCGCCCGCGACCGCGACAGCTCCCGCTTGAGCCACTCCAGCTGCTCCCGCCCGAGGATGCCCTGCGGGTCCACGGTCTGGTCACCGGAGGAGTTGGCGTTGCGGTACGTCCGCATGTCCAGCACGAACACGTCGAGCAGCGGCCCCTGCCGCAGCACCCGGTACACCCGGCCCTCCCGGGCACCCGGCCGCAGCGTGGACATCGGGAAGTACTCGCCGAACGCGCGCCGCGCCCGGGCGGCCAGCACGTCGACGCTCTTCTCCGTGTACCGGGCGTCCGTGTCGGCGATCCGCTGGCCCGGGTACCAGTTGTTGCGCACCTCGTGGTCGTCCCACTGCACGATGGACGGCACCTGGGCGTTGAACCGGCGCAGGTTCTCGTCCAGCAGGTTGTAGCGGAAGTTGCCCCGGAACTCGGCCAGGGTCTCGGCGACCTTGGCCTTCTCCTCGGTGGTGAGGTTCCGCCAGACGCCGCCGTCCGGCAGGGCGGCGGTCGCGGAGAGGGGTCCGTCGGCGTAGATGGTGTCGCCGCTGAACAGGAAGAAGTCGGGGTCGAGCCGGGCCATCGCGTCGAAGATGCGGTAGCCGCCGACGTCGGGATTGATGCCCCAGCCCTGCCCCGCCAGGTCGCCCGACCACAGGAACCGCACACCGTCCCGGCGCCGGGCGGCGACCGTGCGGAACGTGCCGGTGACCGGCTCACCGGTGCGGCGCGGGTCGTCGGGGTCGGCGAGCAGCACCCGGTAGTGGATCTGCTCGCCGGACGGCAGCCCGTGCAGCCGGGTCGTACCGGTGAAGTCGGTGCCCGGGCCGAGCAGCGGACCGTGCCATCTGTGCGGGCGGCGGAACGACTCGGTCGCCGACGTCTCGACGATCATCCGCGCCGGACGGTCGGAGCGTACCCACACCAGCCCCGAGTCACGGGTGACGTCGCCGGTCTGCACGCCCCATTCGGCCCGTGGGCGCCCGGAGAGGGCGAAGGCGGGCGCCGCGCCGAGCGCGGTGGGCAGGGTCAGGGCCGCCGAGGCCGCGAGCGAGCCGCGCAGCACGGCGCGGCGGCCGGGGAGCGGACGGTGTGACATGGGATGCGCCTCCAGGGACGGGATCCGGCCAGTGTGCGCGACCACACCTACGCGGACGGCGCGGCCCGCACGCGAACACCGGGTGAACAACTCGCACGGGCGGGGGAGCGGGCCCCTGCCGGGCGGCGGCCGGCCGGGTCACGGTTCGACGGCAGCCGGGTCCCCGGGGCGAGCCGCACCGCCTCGCGCGGCGCGCGGTCTCACGGAGGCGGCGGGCCCTTCGAGGCCGGTCCGCGGTGCCGCCAGGACAGGACCGCACCGGGCGTTCCGGAAACGGGGCCGGCGTCGTACGGTCCGTCCTCAGCGGCTGCCGTCGAGGATGACGCGCGCGACCAGCGCCGGGTCGTCGTTCATCGGGACGTGACCGCAGCCGGGCAGCCGGACCAGCCGGGCCCGGGGGATGATCCGCTTGGCGCGGACGCCCTGGCGGGGGATCAGCAGCCGGTCCCGGGAGCCCCAGGCGACGGTCACCGGGATGCCGGGCACGTCGTCGGTGAACCGTACGGCGGTGCCCGCGCGGAGGGTCTCGGCGAAACCGGTGGCCCCGGCGAGCGCGAGCGTCTCGGCGACCACGGCCTCGGGGGAACGCCGCCCGGGACGGGCGTAGATGGTGCTGGTCAGCGCCGCCCGGCCGGCCGCGGAGCGGGCGAGGCGCTCGACCAGCGGAAGCGGCATCCGCTCCGCGATCCGCCGCATGGCGGTCAGCACGCCGAAGGCGTACCGCCGCTCGGCCTGCGTCCAGAAGCCCGCCGGGGACAGGGCGGTGACGGACCGTACGAGCCGTTCCCGGCCGAGTTCCAGGGCCAGCAGGCCGCCGAGCGAGTTGCCCGCGACATGCGGCCGGCCGAGCTCCAGTTTCTCGCACAGGGCGCCTAGGGCGGCGTTCATGGTCGGCAGGTCGTGGGCGAGGCCGCCGGGCAGCGACGGGGAGGCGCCGAAGCCGGGCAGGTCCACGGCGGTCACCTCGCGCTCGGTCGCCAGGATGTCCACCACCGGGTCCCAGGCCTGGCGGTGATGACCGATGCCGTGCAGCAGGAGCAGTGGTTCGCCGCGGCCCACGCGCGCGTAGGACAGGGTCACCGGCTGCGGGCCGAGGGGAGAGGTGACCTCGAAGGAGACGGTCGCGGACATGAGGGTGCTCCTCGTCTGGGACTCGCGGAAAGGGACGCCGCCCGGCGTCGTAGACAGCTTGTCAGCAATTACTACCGACGGGTAGCCCCACGGTCGGCGTGTCCCGCCGGCCGCCGGCCGGTGCCGCCTGGACACGGCCGCGCGGGTCGGCTGGGATGGTGCCGTGACCACCGACACCGTGACCGACGTCTTCGAGGAACACCGCCCCGTCCTCCTGGGAGTCGCCTACCGCATGCTGGGCCGGGTGGCCGACGCGGAGGACGTGGTGCAGGACGCGTGGCTGCGCTGGTCGGGCGGTGACCGGGCCGAGGTGCGCGAACCGCGCGGCTACCTGGTACGCGTCACCACCCGCCTCGCCATCGACCGGCTGCGCCAGATCAAGGCGCACGGCGAGACGTACGTCGGCCCGTGGCTTCCCGAGCCCTACGTCACCGACTTCGGCGACACCGTCCCGGACGCCGCCGAGCGGGCCGTCCTCGCCGACTCCGTCTCCCTCGCCGTCCTCGTCGTCATGGAGTCCCTGTCGCCCCTGGAACGCGCGGTGTTCGTGCTCCGGGAGGCGTTCGGCTACCCGTACGCCGACATCGCGGCCATGCTCGACCGCGGCGAACCGGCCGTACGCCAACTCGCCGGCCGCGCCCGCAGACACGTCGAGGAGCGCCGTCCGCGCTACGAGGTCGACCCCGCCGAGCGCCGCGACCTCACCGAACGCTTCCTGGCCGCGGCGGCCGACGGCGACCTGGCGGGCCTGCTGGAACTCCTCGCCCCCGACGCGCGCCTGGTCGGCGACAGCGGCGGCAGGTCGCGCGCCCCGCTGCGGGTCCTGGAGAGCGCCGACCACGTGGGGCGCTTCCTCCTCGGCGTCGCCCGCAAGGGCGTGCCGGACCTCTCCTTCCGCTTCCTGGAGCTCAACGGCGGACCCGCGGTGCTCGTCCTGTCCGCCGGCAAGCCCGACTCCGTCGTCCAGCTCGACGTCGCCGACGGGCGCGTCCGGACGGTGTACGTCATCCGCAATCCCGACAAGCTGCGTCCGCTCGCCGAGGTCCGGTAGGAGCCCCCGCGCCGGAGCCCCCGTCGCGACGGGGCCCGTCGTCGTGCCCGATTGGTATTGACCAAGGGTGAGAGGCGCCTTATGGTCGCAGATAAGTGAAACAACCTTTAATAAACAAGGGCGCTAAAACGCGGCCGGACACGGCGATCGTGGAGGACAGGGTGGGGACCACGCAGCTGGAAACGGTGCCGGAACCGAAGTACTGGCACCTCAGGACCGTGCTCAGTGAGGCGCTGGACTCGGAGTTCTCCGTGGGCGAGGTCCTGCCCAACGAGCGCGACCTCGCCGCTCGCTTCGGCGTCGCCCGCGCCACGCTCCGGCAGGCCCTGGAACAGCTCGAACTCGAAGGCCGGCTGCAGCGCCGCCGCGGCGTGGGCACGACGGTCGCCCCGCCGCGCATGGGCGTGTCCGTCGGCACGGCACAGCACGCCTGGCCCGGCGGACCGCACGACGCCTGGCAGACCCTCGACTGCGCGCCCGAGGTGCCGCCCGCCGCCGTCGCCGAGACGCTGGTGACCGGCCGCGACGAGCCCGTGCACGTCGTGCGGCGCTCCCGTGTCTCCCACGGCCAGCCCGTCGCCGCCGAACTCCTCTACATCCCGGCGGACTCGGTACCGGACCTGTCCGGCATCGACGCGCCGTCCGGCACCGCACGCGCGCGTGCGGTACTGCGGGAACTGCAGCGCCTGGAGCTGGAGCGGCAGGAGAACGCGGTGGAGCTCGGCTCCGCCCGCGCCGACGACGCGCGCGAACTGGACCGCCTGCCCGGCGCGCCCGTCCTCGTCGTCACCACCCGCTTCATCGCCCGAGGCCGCACCGCCGCGCTCTCCGTGGCCACGTACCGCGCGGACACCTGCCGCCTCACCTTCGGCGACTCGGGCGGCGTCGAGATCCACCACGGCCCGGAACGCCACGCGTCCTGACCTCCCCGTAACCATCCCGTGGCTGCGGTCAGCCACACCGCCGCAGCCGAGGGCGGCCACCGCCGCAGCTGCGGGCAGTCGTGCCTCCCCCAGTGCCTTAAGGGCCTGGGAGGTACCCCCAGGGCGGCACGGGTGGGCGCAGCTGCACCCCTCCAGCGGGGCGAGCGCAGACCCGCCCCCGGCCCAGCAGTCACCGGGGTGTCCATTGAGCGGGGGGTGTCACGCAGCCCGGCGTCAGCGAGGTGCCGTCGCGCCCACCCTCCCCCACTCTCGGCTTCGCTCGAGCGGGGGGACCCCCATCGCCCTGCGGCACGACTGCCCGCGGAGTGCGGCGGGAGACTGCCCGCGGAGTGCGGCGGGGACGCGGCGGGAGCCGGGGCGCGGAGTGCGGCGGGAGCCGGGGCGCCGGGCGCCGATACGACGTGCCCGCTACCGGCGGGCCGTCACCGTGCCCTCCACCGCGAAGAGTTGTTCCTCCACATGGTCGAGAGCCAGGCGCACCGCACCCGTGGCGACCGCCGCCTCACCGAGGTGGGACAGCGTGACCTTCGGCGGACGCAGGCAGTAGCGGGCCAGTTCGCGGCGCAGCGGCTCCAGGACACCGTCCAGGCCGGCCGCCCAGCCGCCGATCACCACCAGCTCAGGGTCGAGGGCCAGCACCAGCGCCGCCACGTCGTGGACGAGCCGGCGGATGAACCGGTCCATGGCCGCCAGCGCCCGCTGGTCGCCCTCGCGGGCCTGGGCGAAGACCTCGGCGACCGCCTGCTCGTCGAGCGGGTGCAGCGGCTCGTCCGTGGTGGACAGCAAGGTCTCGGGGGTCGCCTCCCGTCCCAGCAGATGCAGCGCGCCGATCTCGCCGGCCGCCCCGCCGTACCCCCGGTGCAGCCGCCCGCCGATCAGCGAGCCGGCGCCCGGACTCAGCCCGGCCAGTACGAACACCACGTCGTCGGTCTCCCGGGCGGCGCCCTTCCAGTGCTCGGCGACGACCGCCGCGTTGGCGTCGTTCTCCACCAGCACCGGACACTTGAAGGACCGGCTCAGCCGCTCGCCGAGGCCGAGGCCCGTCCAGCCGGGCAGCGCCGTGCCCAGCCGGACCGTACCGTCCGCCTCCACGATCCCCGGCGTACCCACGCCCACGGCCCGCAGCGAGCCGCGCGGGACACCGGCCCGCCGCAGCAGCTCCGCAACGGCCGTGCCGATCCGCTCCAGCCGCTCGTCGGCGTCGACCGTCTCGTCGACGTCCCGCGCCTGCGCGCCGATCACCTTGCCGTCCAGATCGGCCAGCAGCGCGGCCACCCGGTGCGCGCCGATCTCCAGGCCGAGCAGATGCCCGGCCTCCGCCCGGAACCGGAACCGCCGCGCCGGCCGCCCCTGCCGCCGCGCAGCCCCCTCCTCGGCCGCCGTCTCCACGACGAGACCCGCCTCGATGAGCCCCTCCACGACGCCCTCGACGGTCGGCCGGGACAGGCCCGTCACCCGGGTCACCTCGGTCAGCGTCGCGCAGTCCGTGGCCCGCAACGCGTGCAGCACCACCGCGGAGTTGATCCTCCGCAGCAGCGAGGGGTCCCCGCCGGTCAGCCGACCCACCGTCCGTCCTCCCAGCTCGTGCGCGTGTTGGGCGGATCGTACTCGGCACCGCAGGCCCCGGCGACCTCCGGGCACGGCCGCCCCCGCGGACGCGGTTTCAGCCCGGTGCCACGAAGCCCGACTCGTAGGCCGCGATCACCGCCTGGGTCCGGTCCCGCACCCCCAGCTTCGCCAGCACGGCGCTCACATGGGACTTCACGGTCTCCGTGCCCACCACCAGCCGCGTGGCGATCTCCGCGTTCGTCAGGCCCCGCGCCATCAGCCGCAGCACCTCCCCCTCACGGTCGGTCAGCCGCGCCCGCTCCAGCACGTCGCGCGCCGCGCGGTTGCCGTCACCGTCGGCGTATTCGGCCGCGAGCCGGCGCACCGAGGCGGGGAACAGCAGCGACTCGCCCTCGGCGACCAGCCGCACCGCGTGCACGATCTCCGCCGGCCGTGCCCGCTTCAGCAGGAACCCGTCGGCGCCCGCGCGCAGCGCCCCGTACACGTACTCGTCGTTCTCGAACGTCGTCACGACGAGGATCTTCGGCGGCGCGTCGACCGTCCGCAGCAGCGCCCGCGTGGCCTCGATCCCGTCCAGCAGCGGCATGCGCACGTCCATGGCGACCACGTCCGGCCGCAGTCGCCGCACCAGCGGGATCACCGCCGCCCCGTCGGCGGCCTCCCCGACGACCTCGATGTCCGGCTGCGCCTCCAGCACGGCCCGCAGACCCGCGCGTACGAGGGGTTCGTCGTCGACGAGCAGAACGGTGACCGGCATGCGGCCAGCGTAGATCAGCGCAACGGCAGCTCCACCCGCACCCGCCAGTCGCCCCGGTCGGGACCGGTGTGCGCCCGCCCGCCCAGCAGCGCCGCGCGCTCGCGTATGCCGCGCAGACCGCTGCCCCGGCCGGGCCCGGGCACCGCCCCGGTGAGCGGATTGCGGACCTCCAGGCCGAGCGAGCCGTCGTCGACCGCGATACGGACCCGCACGGGGACGGCGCCCGCGTGCCGCAGCACATTGGTCAGGGACTCCTGGAGGATGCGGTACCCCTCGCGGGAGACCGGCCCGGGCACGGTGTCCAGGGGCCCGGTCACGGCGACGTCGACCTCCGCGCCGGAAGCCCGCGCGGACTCCAGCAGCCGGTCGGCGTCCGTGAGGGCAGGGCGGCCGCCTGCCGGTCTTCCGGACTCGCGCAGGACGCCGAGGACCCGCTCCAGGTCCTCCAGGGCGGCCCGGCCGGTCTCCTCGATGGCGTCCAGCGCCCGCTCGGTGAAGGCGGGATCACCGGCCGCGCGGGCGGCGCCCGCCTGCACGACGGCCACGGTCAGGGCGTGACCGATGGAGTCGTGGAGTTCCCGGGCGATACGGGTGCGCTCCAGGAGCTGCTCGGTGCGTTCCTCCAGGGCGGCCAGCCGCTCGGCGGGGGAGGGGCCGAGCAGACGGCGGGCCAGCGCCGTGATCAGCCGGCCCGAGCCGACCGTGGTCGCCGCCAGGACCACCAGCACCGGAGGCAGCAGGAGGACGTGCCACCAACTGTGGCCTTCGAGGAGGAACGGCTCGCCGGAGGCCGTGTCCCCGCCGAACGCCACCACCAGGTCCACCGCGGCCATGAGCAGGTTCGCGGTGAACACGGAGGTGGCGCAGCCGATCAGCAGCCGCGCCTGAAGCCATACGACGAGCCTGCCCCGGTCGCCCCAGGAGGCGGACGGCGCGACGACGATGCCGGCGCTGTCGCTGTCGTGCCGCTGACCGGTCAGCAGCAGCCTGGCCTGCAGCCCCTCCACGGTGCGCATCGCGGGCACCAGCCCGACGGGCAGGAGCACCAGGGCCGCCGCCACCCAGGTCCACCACGCCTCCTCGAGGAACAGCCACATCGACGGCCACACGATCGCGATGAACAGATGCAGCGACCGTGTGTACGTCACCGCCCGGCCGAACGGGCGCAGCAAGCGGACCATTCCGTCATCGTGCCAGCCGCCGCTGACAGGAGACCTCCCCCGCCCGGGGGAGACGATCTCCACCGGCGGGGGAGGCCCCGACCCCGTACGAGCCGTCACGCTGCTGCCATGACCAGCATCGACGTCCAGGACCTCACCAAGGAGTACGGCACCCGGCGAGCCGTCGACCACCTCACCTTCCGCGTCCTGCCCGGCCGCGTCACCGGCTTCCTCGGCCCCAACGGCGCCGGCAAGTCCACCACCATGCGCCTGGTGCTCGGCCTCGACCACCCCACGTCCGGCTCCGCCACCATCGGAGGCCGCGCCTACACCACCTTCGAGGAACCCCTGCGCCAGGTCGGAGCCCTGCTCGACGCGCAGGCCGCCCACGGCTCCCGCACCGGCCGCGACCATCTGCGCGTCCTGGCGGCGAGCCACCGCATCCCGGACCGCCGGGTCGACGAGGCGCTGGAGGAGACCGGCCTGGGCCCGGTGGCACGCCGTCGGGTGCGGACCTACTCCCTGGGGATGCGCCAGCGGCTGGGCATCGCCGCCGCGCTGCTCGGCGACCCGGAGGTGATCATGCTCGACGAACCCTCCAACGGCCTCGACCCGGAAGGCATCGTGTGGATCCGCACCCTGCTGCGCCGGCTCGCGGACGAGGGGCGGACCGTCCTGGTCTCCAGCCATCTGATGAACGAGACCGCCTCCTTCGCCGACCACCTCGTCGTCCTCGGACGGGGCCGGCTCCTCGCCGACACCCCGATGCGGGAGTTCATCGACGCGCGCGTGCGCCCCGCCGTCCGCGTCCGCACCTCCGACCCCACCGCCCTCAAGAGCGTCCTCGCCGGGCACGGTCACGACGCCGTGGAGCATCCGGACGGCCACTGGACCGTGCCGGACGCGCGCGTGGACGACATCGGACGCCTCGCCTCCGCCGCCGGGGTGCCGATCCTCGAACTCACCGCGGACGAGGGCACGCTGGAACAGGCCTATCTGGATCTGACCGCCGCCGAGACCGAGTTCGCCGCACAGCCCCAGGAGGCCTGACCCATGCAGTTCGCACCCGTGCTCCGCGCCGAGTGGCTGAAGATCCGCACCGTCCGCTCGCTCCCCGGAGCCCTGTTCGCGCTGTTCGCCGCGACCACGGCGTTCTCCGCGATCGCCGGGGTCTCCGAGACGTCGGATCCCGAGTTCGACCCGCTGTTCATGGCCCTGTCCGGTGTCGCACCGGGGCAGATCGCCGCCATCTCCTTCGGCGCCATGGCCGTAGCGGCGGAGTACCACAACGGCGCCCTGCGGCTCTCACTGGCCGCGGTCCCGCGGCGCGGACGCTGGTTCGCCGCGAAGGCCACGGCGATCGCCGTCCCCACGCTGGCCGTGAGCCTGCTGACCGCCCTGGCCGCTCTCCTCGTGGCCCGGGCGGGGCTCGGTGAGGCGGCGAGCGGCCTCACCCCGGCCGAGCAGATCAGGGGCGTCGTGGGCTGCGCCGTCTACCTCACGCTGATGGCCCTGTTCGCCGCGGGCCTCGCGACCCTGCTGCGCAGCGGAGCGGCCACGCTGTCCGTGCTGATCCCCTTCATCCTCGTCGTGTCCTTCGTGATCGGGGACGCGGCCGGCACCGTCGCCGACTTCCTGCCCGACCGGGCCGGACAGGTGGTCCTGTACGAGACCCACGACGGAACGCTGGGCCCCTGGCCGGGACTGGCGGTCACCGCGCTGTGGACGGCCGCCGCACTGGCGGCCGGGGCGTGGAGCCTGCGCCGCCGCGACGCCTGACCGGAAGCCGCCGGCGCCCCGCCGCCCGCCCGTGCCGACGGGTTCACCGGACCGGTGGACATCGCCCGGCACATCGCCCGCATCGACGAGCTGCGCTTCCGCCTCTTCCCGGCGGAGTACGGCCCGCCGGACGTCGGAAACACCCCCGCCCCGGCCACCGGCCGTCACCGCCCGGCCGCGGCCTCCCGCAGCCGGGCGAACTCCTCCGCCAGCGTCGCCGGCGTCCAGTGCGCGTTCAGACCGCTGGGATTGGGCAGCACCCACACGCGGGTGTCGCCGATGGTCCGTTCCTGCGGCCCGACCCGGGCTTTCCGGTCGTCGAACGCCGCGCGGTACGCGGTGACCCCGAGCACGGCCAGCCATCGCGGCCGCAGCCGGGCCACCTTCAGGGCGAGCAGCCGTCCGCCCTCCCGGTACTCCTCGGCGCTCAGCTCGTCGGCCCGCGCGGTCGCCCGCGCCACCACGTTCGTGATCCCGAGACCGTACGACAGCAGTTCCCGCTGCTCGGACGGCCGCAGCAGCCGGGGCGTGAAGCCGGAGCGGTGCAGCGCCGGCCAGAAGCGGTTGCCGGGGCGGGCGAAGTGGTGGCCGGTCGCGGCCGTCGTCAGACCGGGGTTGATGCCGCAGAACAGCACGCGCAGGCCGTCCGCGATCACGTCCGGTACGAGACGGTCGCGGGCGGCCTCCAGCTCCTCCCGGGTGAAGCGCGTCAGAGGATCGCTCCGGGGGTGTAGCCGGCGGCCTCCGGGTGCCGCTTGACGAGCTCGTCGACGCGGGCGACCACGGTGGCGACCTGGTCGCCCGCGGCGCCGGTGAAGGACAGCTTGTCCGCCATCAGCGCCTCCAGCTCCGCGCGGCCGAGCGGCAGCCGCTCGTCGGCGGCGAGCTTGTCGAGGAGGTCGTTGCGCTCGGCCCCCTGCTCCCGCATGGCGAGCGCGGTGGAGACGGCGTTCTCCTTGATGGCCTCGTGCGCGACCTCGCGGCCGACGCCCGCGCGCACGGCGCCCATCAGCACCTTGGTGGTGGCGAGGAACGGCAGGTAGCGGTCCAGCTCGCGGGCGACGACCGCCGGGAAGGCACCGAACTCGTCGAGCACCGTCAGGAACGTCTCCAGCAGCCCGTCCAGCGCGAAGAACGCGTCCGGCAGGGCGACCCGGCGCACCACCGAGCACGACACGTCGCCCTCGTTCCACTGGTCGCCGGCCAGCTCGCCGGTCATCGAGGCGTAGCCGCGCAGGATGACCATCAGGCCGTTGACGCGCTCGCAGGAGCGGGTGTTCATCTTGTGCGGCATCGCGGACGAGCCGACCTGGCCCGGCTTGAAGCCCTCGGTCACCAGCTCGTGCCCGGCCATCAGCCGGATCGTCTTCGCCAGCGACGACGGCGCGGCGGCGAGCTGCACCAGCGCGGTGACGACCTCGTAGTCCAGCGAGCGCGGGTAGACCTGGCCGACGCTGGTGAACGCCTGCGAGAAGCCCAGGTGCCCGGCGATCCGCCGCTCCAGCTCCGCGAGCTTGCCCGCGTCGCCGCCGAGCAGGTCCAGCATGTCCTGCGCGGTGCCGACCGGGCCCTTGACGCCGCGCAGCGGGTAGCGGCCCAGCAGCTCCTCCACCCGGCCGTACGCGACGAGCAGCTCGTCGGCGGCGGTGGCGAACCGCTTGCCGAGGGTGGTGGCCTGCGCGGCCACGTTGTGCGAGCGGCCGGCCATGACCAGCTCGCCGTACTCGCCGGCCAGCTTGCCCAGGCGCGCCAGCACGGCCACCGTACGGTCGCGCATCAGCTCCAGCGAGAGCCGGATCTGCAGCTGCTCGACGTTCTCGGTGAGATCGCGGGAGGTCATCCCCTTGTGCACGTGCTCGTGCCCGGCGAGGTCGTTGAACTCCTCGATCCGCGCCTTCACGTCATGCCGGGTGACCTTCTCGCGCTCGGCGATCGAGGCCAGGTCCACGGTGTCGAGGACCCGCTCGTAGTCGGCGATCGCCGTGTCGGGCACCTCGATCCCGAGGTCCTTCTGGGCCCGCAGCACGGCGAGCCAGAGCTGCCGCTCCAGCCTCACCTTCTGCTCGGGCGACCAGAGCGTGGCGAGCTCGGCGGAGGCGTAGCGTCCGGCGAGGACGTTCGGGATACGGGGCTTGGCGGGCGCAGCAGTCACGTATCCGGAGTCTACTGGCGATTCCTGCAGGCCGGCGCCACCGGGTGGCCTGGAGGAAAGCACAAGGAGGCGCTACCGGCCCTCGTACGGCAGCAGCTCGGGCCGCTTCGGCGGCAGGCCGTCGCCCGAGGAGCGGCCGGTGAGACGGCGGCCGATCCACGGCAGCAGGTGCTGCCGCGCGAACCGGGCGTCCGCGACCCGACGGGCCACCCAGCGCGGCGGCAGCGTCGCCTCCGGGGGCAGATGCCACTCGGGGTCCTCCGGTGCGTGGCCCAGCGTCTGCCAGACCGCCTCCGCGACCCTGCGGTGCCCGTCCGCGGTCAGGTGCAGCCGGTCCACGTCCCACAGCCGGGGGTCGGCGAGCGACGGCGCCCCGTACAGGTCGACGACCAGTGCGCCGTGCTTCCCGGCGAGCTCGTCGACGCACTCGAACAGCGCCTCCATACGCGGGCGGAAGCGCTCCAGGACCGGACCCTGACGGCCGGGGCTGCGCATCAGCACCAGCTGCCCGCAGTGCGGCGCCAGCCGCTCCACGGCCTCCGTCAGCAGGTCCCGCACCCTCCCCATGTCGCACTTGGGCCGCAGGGTGTCGTTGAGCCCGCCGACCAGGGTGACGACGTCGGCCCGCATGGCGGCGGCGGCCTCGACCTGCTCGTCGACGATCTGCTGGATCAGCTTGCCGCGCACCGCGAGGTTGGCGTACCGGAAACCGGGCGTGACGGCCGCCATCCGCGCGGCGAGGAGGTCGGCCCAGCCCCGGTAGGTGCCGTCGGGGAGGAGGTCCGACATGCCCTCGGTGAAGGAGTCGCCGAGGGCGACGAGGCTGCTGTAGGGAGGAGTGGGATCAGTCTGCATGGCGACACAGATGGTATCCCGCGGCACATACCCGCCGGTCGGTCGCCCTCCCCCCGGCTCAGGCCCGCTGCCCGAACAGCTCCTGCAGCACGTCCTCCATGGTCACCAGCCCGGCCAGCCGCCCGTCGGCCCCGAGGACGGCCGCCAGATGCGTGCGGCTGCCCCGCATGGCGGTGAGGACGTCGTCCATCGGCGTGCTCTCCCGCACCCGCGCGATGGGCCGCATGTCGCCCAGCCGGAACGGCAGGTCCCGCGGCGAGGCGTCGAGGGCGTCCTTCACGTGCAGATAGCCGACGATCCGCCGCTGCTCGTCCACCACCGGGAAGCGGGAGAACCCGAACTCCGCCGACAGCCGCTCCAGCCCCTCCGGGGTGACCCCCACGCTCGCGTAGACGACGCGCTCCAGCGGCATCACCACGTCCCGCACCGGCCGCCGGCCCAGCTCCAGCGCGTCGTGCAGCCGCTCGCGCGCGCGGTCGTCGATGAGGCCCGCCTCGCCGGAGTCCTTCACGATCTGCGCCAGCTCGGAGTCCGAGAAGGACGCGGCGACCTCGTCCCGGGTCTCGACCCGCATCAGCTTCAACAGCGCGTTGGCGAACGCGTTGACCGCGAAGATCACCGGGCGCAGCGCGCGGGACAGCGCCACCAGCGGCGGACCCAGCATCAGGGCGCTGCGCACCGGTTCGGCGAGCGCGATGTTCTTCGGCACCATCTCGCCGAGCAGCATGTGCAGATACGTCGCGAGCGTCAGCGCGATCACGAACGACACCGCGTGCCCCGCGCCCTCCGGGACACCCACCGCGTGGAACACCGGCTCCAGCAGATGCGCGATGGCCGGCTCGGCGACGACGCCGAGGACCAGCGTGCACAGGGTGATGCCGAGCTGCGCGGCCGCCATCAGCGCGGACACGTGCTCCAGACCCCACAGCACGCTCTTCGCGCGCCGGTCGCCCTGGTCGGCGTACGGCTCGATCTGGCTGCGGCGGACCGAGATCAGCGCGAACTCGGCACCGACGAAGAAGGCGTTGACGACCAGCGTCGCCAGACCGATCAGCAGCTGTACGACGGTCATCGCCGTGCCCCCCTGTCATCCGTGGTCCCGGCCGTCCGCCGTTCCGCCGTCCGCTGTTCCGCCGTCCGCCGTTCCGCCGTCCGCTGTTCCGCCGTCCGCCGTTCCGCCGTCCGCCGTTCCGCCGTCCGCCGTTCCGCCGTCCGCCGTTCCGCCGTCCGCCGTTCCGCCGTCCGCCGTTCCGACCCGGGCGAGCTGGTCCACCCGCGCGAAGCCGTCGGCCGAGAACAGGGCGCGCCCGCTCTCGTCGGTGCCGGCCCGGGCCAGATCGGGGGTCTCGTGCGGGTCGTGCTCGTCGCGGACCTCGCCGACGACCTCCTCGACGATGTCCTCCAGCGTGGCCACACCGGCCGTGCCGCCGTACTCGTCGATCACCACGGCCATGGTGCGCCGCCCGGAGAGCCGGTCGAGGAGACGGTCGACGGTGAGCGATCCGGGGACCAGCAGCGGCTCGCGCATCAGCTCCGACACGGGCACCTGGGCACGGCGCTCCGCGGGCAGCGCCAGTACGTCCTTGACGTGGGCGGTGCCGACGACCGCGTCGAGGGTGTCGCGGTAGACGGGGAACCGGGACAGTCCGGTCGCCCGGGTCACGTTGGCCACGTCCTCACATGTGGCGTGCACCTCCAGCGCGATGACCTGGACGCGCGGTGTCATCACGTTCTCGGCGGTGAGGTCGGCGAGGTTCAGCGTGCGGACGAAGAGCTCGGCGGTGTCCGGCTCCAGGGCGCCCTCCCGGGCGGAGTGCCGGGCGAGCGCCGCGAGTTCCTGCGGTCCGCGCGCGGACTCCAGCTCCTCGGCGGGCTCCACGCCGAGGCGGCGCACGATGCGGTTGGCCGTGTTGTTCAGGTGGGTGATGAACGGGCGGAAGGCGGCGCTGAACCAGCGCTGCGCGTTGCCCACCCGTCTGGCGACGGCCAGCGGCGAGGAGATCGCCCAGTTCTTGGGCACCAGCTCGCCGACCACCATCAGGAACACCGTGGACAGGGCCGTGCCGATCACCAGGGCGAGGGAGCTCGCCACCGAGGCGGAGACACCGATGTCCTCCAGCGGGCCCGCGATCAGCGCGGCGATCGACGGTTCGGCCAGCATGCCGACCACCAGGTTGGTGACCGTGATGCCGAGCTGCGCGCCGGAGAGCTGGAAGGTCAGGTTCCGTACGGCCTTGAGGGCGCCCGCGGCCCCCCGCTCGCCGCGCTCGACGGCCCGCTCCAGCTCGGCCCGCTCGACCGTGGTGAGGGAGAACTCGGCCGCGACGAAGGCGCCGCAGGCGAGCGAGAGCAGGATCGCCGCCAGGAGGAGGAGCACTTCGGTCATCGGGTCACCTCTGTCCCATGGTCGGACAGGACGGGAACGGATGCGCGATGTCGCGGATCGGGAGGCTCGCCCATGGGCGGACGCACACAACCTTTCATGGAGGACCGAGTGGCCCCACAAGGGTAAAGGATCGGCAAAGGTGCGCTGTCGGGCCGTGGATCATCCGGTGAGGGGCTTCACCCAGCGCCGCCAGCGTTCCTCCCGCGCATACCCGGCGGAGCCCCAGGCATGATGGGCGGTCCTGTTGTTCTCGAGCACCATCGCGTCCGCGCGGCGCCCGCCGAGCCGTACGAACCGCTCCTCCGCGGCGGTCAGCAGCGCGGAGGCGATGCCCCGGCGGCGGTGGTCCGGACGCACCGCCAGCCGGTAGAGGTGGCACCGCCAGCCGTCGAAGCCCGCGATCACCGTGCCGACCAGCTCACCGCCGCTCTCCGCGAGGATCAGCGCCTCGGGGTCGCGGGCGACCAGCCGCTCCACGCCGTCCCGGTCGTCACTGATGCTCGTGCCCTCGGCGGCCACCTTCCAGAAGGCCAGCACGGTGTCGAGATCCTCGGGCGTCGCGGCCCGTACACGCAGCTCGGTCATGCGGTGATCACAGCACGTGTGCTCCCGCGCGACACGGCATTCCACGATGCGGACCACCCGGCCGCGTCTCCTCATACCGACCGCTCCGCACCACGCGGAACGCGCCCGCGCGGGGCTACTGGACACGTCCTTCGGACGGGCGGCCGAGGGTGTCCGCGGGGGCGCGGAGTACGTCGAAGCGCTTCATCCGTTCCAGCACCGACTCCGCCGTGGGCCGGCGCATCTCGTCCACGATCCGGCCGTCCGCGAGGAAGAGCACCAGATCGGAGTGGGCGGCGGCGCCCGGGTCGTGCGTGACCATCACGACGGTCTGTCCGAGCGCGTCCACGGCCTCGCGCAGAAAGCCGAGCACCTCGAGCCCCGCGCGGGAGTCGAGGTTGCCGGTCGGCTCGTCCGCGAAGATCAGCTCGGGGCGGGAGGCCAGCGCCCGCGCGCAGGCCACGCGCTGCTGCTGACCGCCCGACAGTTGCGCGGGCCGGTGCTTGAGCCGGTCCCGCAGCCCCAGTGTGTCGATGACCTGGTCCAGCCACTTCTCATCGGCCTTCTGGCCCGCGATGTCCATGGGCAGGGTGATGTTCTCCCGCGCATTCAGCGTCGGGATGAGGTTGAAGGACTGGAACATGAACCCGATCCGGTCCCGCCGCAGCCGGGTCAGCTCACGGTCCTTCAGCCCTGTTATCTCGGTGTCTCCCAGCCACACCTGTCCGGCGGAGACGGTGTCGAGCCCTGCCAGACAGTGCATGAGCGTGGACTTCCCGGACCCCGACGGCCCCATGACCGCGGTGAACCGTCCGCGCGCGATGTCCACGTCCACCGAGTCCAGGGCCAGCACGGTCGTCTCGCCCGAGCCGTACGCCTTGGTCAGACCGCGGGCGCGGGCCGCGATCCCGTCGGCCGACGCGAGGCCCGGGGCGTGTTCCGCAGCAGGTGTGGACAAGGCCGCCTCCGAGTGGACGTCAGGTCGTGCTCGTCGCGCCGAGGGTAGTGTGATATGGCCCACATCCGGTATCCCCCGTGGGTGCAGGTCCCCGATGCCGATGCAAGGGGCACGTTCTTCGTGTTCCCCGGCCCCGCCGCGGCACTTGCCGCCGCTAGCACCTCGGCGCTAGCTTCAAGGCATGGCGAAGACCCAGCTGAACGTGCGCGTGGACGAGGGCACCGCCCGCGCGGCACGGGAACGTGCCCTGGCGCGCGGGATGAGCGTGAACCGCTACATCGAGGAACTGGTCCGGCAGGACACCGGCGAGGCGGGCCGCGCCTTCGTCGAGGCCGCCGCCGACTTCATGAAGCAGTACGAGAGCGTCTTCGCCGAGGAATTCGGCAAGGAGCGCGAAGGCACGCGCGAAGGCCGACACTGAGCCGTTGAACGACCTGCGCATCGACCTCGCGTGGCTGCTCATGCTCGCCGAGCGGCAGACTCCGGGAGACCCCCAGGTCACCGACTGGGGCGCCCTCGTCGCCGCCGTCGCACGCCACGAGGCCGAGATATTCGACGTCCCCGTCTACGGCAGCCCGCACGCCCGCGCCGCCTCGCTGCTCCAGCTGCTGATCCACGTCCCCGCGCTGGAGCGCTCCAACGCCCTGTTCGCCTCCGCCGTCGCGTACGCCTATCTCGTCGCCGGCGGTCTGAAGGTCGTCACCTCGCCGGAGCAGGTGCGCGATCTGGCCCGCATGGTCAAGGACGGCGAGGCGACCGTGGACGACATCGCCGCCGAGCTGCGCCGCTGGTGCGAGTGATCAGCTCCCGTCGCCCGCCGGCCGCCACGCGGTGCCCATGACGCAGTACGAGGTGGGCAGCGCCGGTCCCTTGTCCGGCATCAGCACCCGCCGGTAGGGGCCGAGCTCGAACCCCGCCCGGCGCAGCGCGCCGACCGGGTCCCGCGCCACATGGCAGCCGCCGGCCAGCGGCGGCCACACCGTGCGGTCCAGCGCCCGCTGGGTGAGGCGCATGACCGGGCCGCCGCCCCGGCCGTGCTCGAAGAACCGCACCTCGCCGCCCGGCCGCAGCACCCGCCGCAGCTCCGCGAGCGCCCGCGGTACGTCCCGGACGCTGCACAGCACCAGGGAGAGCACCGCCGCGTCGAACGCCTCGCTCTTGACCGGCAGCGCCTCCGCCGCGCCCGGCGCCACGTCCACCGGCACCTGGGCGCGCAGGGCGGCCTCCACGGCCAGTGCCCGCAGCCCGCGCTCCGGTTCGATGGCGACGATCTCCGAGACGGTGCCCGGGTAGTGCGCGAAGTTCAGACCGTTGCCCGCGCCGATCTCGATCACCCGGCCGGACAGCCCGCCGAGCAGTCCGCGCCGTATCCCGGCCATCCCCGCGCGGGTCTCGGCGGCGACGCTGAGCCGGGCGTAGTACCGCGCGAACACCGGATGGTGCACGGCGTCCCGTTCCACCTTCATGGACCGGCCGGACCGTAGCTGCATGAGGACCTCCCCGGAACGGGCCTACGGCGATTCTCCCCCGAACCGGCGATCCACACCCCCGCTCGCCGTCAGGGCGCCTCGCGCACCCGGAACGTCTCCGCGTCCCAGGTCCCCTCGAGCCGGGGCGCCAGCCAGTGCGGTGCCGAGGCCCGGAACCCGGCGGGGTCCAGCGCGCCCGCCCCGGCCGGCACGGCGCCCAGCAGCGGGGCGCCGGTCACGTCCGGCAGGTCCAGCAGGTTGCACCGCGAGGCCAGGTCCGGCTCGGCGGGCCAGCTGCCGATCACCACACCCGCCAGGTCCAGCCCCCGCCCGCGCAGTTCACGGGCCGTCAGCTCCGTCACGTTCAGGGTGCCGAGCCCGGCCGACGCCACCACCAGCACCGGCGCGGCCAGCAGCGCCGCCGCATCCGCCAGCGTCCCGCCGGCCGCGTCGAACCGTACGAGCAGCCCGCCCGCGCCCTCCACCAGCACCAGGTCGTGCTCCGTGGCCAGCTTGGCGGCCCGCTCCGCGACCTCGTGCGGATGCACCGGCGCCCGGCCGGCCCGGCGGGCCGCCGTGGCCGGCGCCAGCGGATCCGGGTACCGGGCCAGTTCGGCCGTCGTCACCGCACCGGCGAGCCGCGCGACCTCCTCGGCGTCCCCGGCCTCCGCCGGAAGCACACCCGTCTGGGCCGCCTTCAGCACCGCCACCGACCGGCCGGCCGCCAGCGCCGTCGCGGCGAGGGCGGCCGTCACCACCGTCTTGCCGACCTCGGTGCCCGTGCCCGTGATCACCATCACCGGCATGTCATCCCTCCTTCGCCGCCGCGCACACCGCGCGGGCGATCCGCGCCACGTCCGCGTCACCCGTGACGTACGGCGGCATGGTGTAGATCAGATCGCGGAACGGCCGCAGCCACACGCCCTCGCGCACGGCGGCCTCCGTGGCCGCCCGCAGGTCGACGGCGTGATCGAGCTGGACCACCCCGATGGCACCGAGCACCCGCACGTCCCGCACCCCGGACAGCCCGGCCGCCGGCGCCAGCCCCTCCCGCAGGCCCGCCTCGATCCGCCCGACCTCCGCGCGCCAGTCCTGGCCGAGCAGCAGTTCGACGGAGGCGCAGGCCACGGCCGCCGCCAGCGGATTGCCCATGAACGTCGGCCCGTGCGCCAGCACCGGCACCTCGCCGCGCGAGATGCCCTCGGCCACCCGCGCGGTGCACAGCGTCGCCGCCATGGTCAGATAACCGCCGGTCAGCGCCTTGCCCACACACATCACATCCGGCGTCACCGCCGCGTGCTCCGCCGCGAACAGGGCGCCCGTGCGCCCGAACCCGGTCGCGATCTCGTCGAACACCAGCAGCACGCCGTGCGCGTCGCACGCCTCGCGCAGCACCCGCAGGTACGCGGGGGAGTGGAACCGCATCCCGCCCGCGCCCTGCACCACCGGCTCCACGATCACCGCGGCCAGCTCGCCGGCGTGCCGCTCGACCATGGACCGCAGGTGCTCGGCGTACTCCTCCTCGTACCCGGCCGGCGGTGCGTCCGCGAAGACCTGGCGCGGCAGCACCCCGGACCACAGCTCGTGCATCCCGCCCTCGGGGTCGCACACCGACATCGGCTGCCAGGTGTCGCCGTGGTAGCCGCCCCGCCAGGTCAGCAGCCGCCGCTTCTCCGGCCGGCCCAGCGAGCGCCAGTACTGCAGGCACATCTTCACCGCGACCTCGACCGACACCGACCCGGAGTCGGCGAGGAACACATGCTCGAGACCGTCCGGCGCCATGTCGACAAGGAGCTTCGCCAGCCGTACGGCGGGCTCATGGGTGAGCCCGCCGAACATCACATGGCTCATCCGTTCCAGCTGCCCGCGCGCGGCCTCGTTGAGCACCGGGTGGTTGTAGCCGTGGATCGCCGACCACCAGGACGACATCCCGTCGACCAGTTCGCCCGAGCCGTCGGCGAGTCTCAGCCGCACCCCGCTCGCCGACTCCACGACGAGCGGTTCCTGACGGCCCGGCATGGGCCCGTACGGGTGCCAGACATGCCGCCGGTCGAGCTCCAGCAGCTCGGCGACGGACCGCTCAGGCATTGGGCGCGAGGTCCGTTCCGGCTCCCCGGCGGCGCACGGCGACCAGGTCCGTACGGGGTTCCCCGGACGCACTCCCGCGGGAGTCCGCGGTCGCCGGACCGCACGCGCCGCCGCCCTCGCGGGAGCCGCAGCCGCCGCCCGCGCGGTGCTCGGGCAGCGTCACCTCACCGGCGCCCTCCACCTCGAACCCGGCGTCCGCGATCATCTCCAGGTCCGCCTTGCCGGCCTGGCCCTCGCTGGTGAGGTAGTCGCCGAGGAAGATCGAGTTGGCCAGGTGCAGCGCGAGCGGCTGCATCGTGCGCAGGTGCACCTCACGGCCGCCGGCGATCCGCACCTCGACGTCCGGGCAGACGAACCGCGTCATCGCCAGGATGCGCAGGCACCGCTGCGGGGTGAGGTGCCACTCCTCGGCGAGCGGCGTGCCCTCCATCGGGATCAGGAAGTTGACCGGCACCGAGTCCGGGTCCAGCTCCCGCAGCGAGAGGACCACGTCGACCAGGTCCTCGTCGGACTCGCCCATGCCGGCGATCAGACCCGAGCAGGCCGACAGACCGGCGGCGTGCGCCTTGCGCACCGTGTCCACCCGGTCGGCGTACGTGTGGGTGGTCGTGATGTCCCCGTACGTCGACTCGGACGTGTTGAGGTTGTGGTTGTAGGCGTCCGCGCCCGCCTCGCGCAGCCGCTCCGCCTGGCCGTCGGAGAGCAGACCGAGACAGGCGCACACCTCCACGCCCTCGTTCTGCTCCTTGATGGCCCTGATGGTGTCGGAGACCCGGTCCACGTCACGGTCGGTGGGACCCCGGCCGCTGGCCACCAGGCACACCCGTTTGGCGCCGCCCGCGAGACCGGCGGCGGCGGCCTGCGACGCCTGGTCCGGCTTGAGCCAGGTGTACTTCAGGATGTCGGCCTTGGAGCCGAGCCGCTGGGAGCAGTAGGAGCAGTCCTCCGGGCACAGGCCGGACTTGAGGTTGACGAGATAGTTGAGTTTCACCCGCCGGCCGAACCAGTGCCGCCGCACCTTCCCGGCCGCGGCCACCACATCGAGCAGGTCGTCGTCGGAGGTGGCCAGCACGGCCAGAGCTTCCCCGCGGGTCGGCGTCTCACGCCGAAGCCCCTTGTCCACCAGCGTGTTCAGCAGGTTCATGAGAGCCGATCCTGTCCTACCCGACCCGCCCGGGCCAAGGAGGGTTCGTACAACAGGGGCACTTCGAGGTGTGGGTATCGCCACACAGTGGTCCGCCCGGCCTCCCGCTAATGTCTGTGCACTGCCTACAAAAACCCGGAGGACCCATGGCGTTCGGCTGGATCGACGAACAGGCGGAGCTGCGCCGCCGGGCCGGACTCGTACGCACCCTGCGTCCCCGGGCCGCCGGCACGCCGCTGCTCGATCTGGCGAGCAACGACTACCTGGGCCTGGCCCGGCATCCGGAGGTCACCGAGGGTGCCGCGCGGGCCGCGCGGACCTGGGGCGGCGGGGCGACGGGCTCCCGGCTCGTCACCGGCACCACCGGGCTCCACACCGAACTGGAACGCGAACTGGCCGCCTTCTGCGGCTTCGAGGCGGCCCTGGTCTTCTCCTCCGGCTACGCGGCCAACCTCGCCGCCGTCACCGCGCTGGCCCCGCACGGCTCCAGGATCGTCTCCGACGCGGGCAACCACGCCTCGCTGATCGACGGCTGCCGGCTCGCCCGCGGTACGACACAGGTGGTGGCGCACTCCGATCCCGACGCCGTGCGCAAGGCGCTGGACGGGCACGACGGGCCCGCGGTCGCGGTGTCCGACACGGTGTTCTCGGTGGACGGCGACGCCGCCCCGCTCACCGGGCTCGCCGCGGCGTGCCGGGAGCACGGCGCGGGTCTGGTGCTCGACGACGCGCACGGTCTCGGTGTGCTCGGCGACGGCGGACGTGGGGCCCCGTACGCGGCGGGGCTGGCGGGCGCCGACGACGTCGTCGTGACGGTGACGCTGTCCAAGTCGCTCGGCAGTCAGGGCGGAGCGGTGCTCGGCCCGGCCCGGGTGATCGAGCACCTGGTCGACACGGCCCGTACGTTCATCTTCGACACAGGACTCGCCCCCGCCGCGGCGGGGGCGGCCCTGGCGGCCCTGCGGCTGCTGCGCCGTGAACCCGGGCGCGCGGCGCGGGCGGGCGAGGTGGCGCGGGAACTGCACTCCCGGCTGACGGCCGCGGGTCTGGAAGCGGTGCGTCCGGACGCCGCGGTCGTCTCCGTGCGTGCCCCTTCCCCGGAGCGGGCCGTGCGATGGGCGGCCGACTGCCGGGCGGCCGGCCTGTCCGTGGGCTGCTTCCGTCCTCCTTCCGTGCCCGACGGTGTCTCACGGCTCAGACTGACCGCCCGCGCGGACCTGTCCGGGGCGGAGATCGAACGCGCTGTACGGGTGATCGGCGAGACGCGGCCATGAGTCGGCGGACACGGCCGTGCGTCGCTCGACGACGGGCCGACCGGCCGGGTCGTCAGCCGACCGCGGCCACGAACTCCGTCCAGCTGGCGGGGGAGAAGAGCAGCGCGGGTCCGTCCGGGGCCTTGGAGTCGCGCACGGCGAGCAGTCCGGCCAGGGGGCCGGAGGCCGGCCGGGCCGTCTCCACGCAGTTGTTCGCCCCCGTGCTGTAGCTGCTGCGCAGCCACCTCACCTCGTGCAGTGCGAGAGCGGAAGGGATGGTCCGAGGCGGTACGGGCATCGTGCCTCCTTACGCGCCGACGGCTGTGCCGGCGATGAAATCCAACGAGTCCTCGGGTGAAAGGGCGTGGATCGAGAGGGCGTCGAAGGCCTCCGAGTACACCCGGAGGTCTTCTTTCCGCTCCAAGTGGAGGCTACTCGTCAAGTGGTCGAGAACAACCACGTCCAGATCAGAAGTGCGCGAAAATGAAAAGATTACGAAAGGACCGGTCACGCCGATGTGCGCGCCGGCACTGAACGGAAGGACCTGCAACCGCACTTGGGGCAGCCGGGCCGCCTCGACCAGCCGGTCGAGCTGACGTGCCATCACATCCGGACCGCCGACCTCCCGGCGCAGCACCGCCTCGTCCAGGACCGCGCTCAGCTCCAGCGGCGGTGTCGCCCGCAGCACGTCCTGCCGGGCCAGCCGCACCTCCACCAGCGCGTCCAGGCGCTCCTCCGACGCGTCCTCCAGGGCCGCCTCCGTCACGGCGCGCGCGTACTCCGGAGTCTGCAGCAGCCCCGGGATCACCGTGGTCTCCAGGGTGCGCATCGCGCTGGCCTGCGACTCCAGGCTGATGAAGTCCCGGTAGGTCGGCGGCAGTACGCCCCGGTAGGCGTGCCACCAGTGGTGCCGTCCGTCGCCGTCGCCGGAGCCCGACAGCACCAGCAGCAACTCCCGCAACTGCGGGTCGGCCACGCCGTAGACGTCGAGCAGTAACCGCACGTCGGCCGGTTTCACCCCGCTCGTGCCCGTCTCGATCCGGCTCACCTTCGACTGGTGCCAGCCCGCGAGGCGGGCCGCCTCACCGCTGGTGAGTCCCGCCGAGGTGCGCAGTGCGCGCAGTTCGGCGCCCAGTTTCCGGCGGCGCACCGCGGGACCGTGCTGCATGGACTTCTCCTTACTCCTTCCGAGCCGCCCGGATACGGTCTCCCGTCGCAGAGTTCACCGTTTTGAGCGACAGATATATGCACATCTTGGCGGATCGCCGCCCCGCGCCGTGCGGGGATGGCAGTCTGGCGGCGAAGCACCAGTGCGGGACCGTACTCGAACCATCCGCTCCGTGTCGGACTGCGGTCCCGTGGGAAAGGGACGACGTCGCCATGGCAGACCATCTGGAAGCATCCGTCACTCTGCCGAGCGATCCCGCCTCGGTCTCGGCCGCCCGTGCCCATGTGGTGGGCACGCTGAGGGAATGGGGCATGCCGGCGGACGCGGAACTGTGCGACACCGTCCGGCTGATCGTCTCCGAACTCGCCACCAACGCGGTGCAGCACACGTTCGGGCAGTCGCCCACGTTCACCGTGGACGTCGTCCTGGTCCGTGACGAACGGGTGCACATCGGTGTCACGGACAGCCACCCGCGGTTCCCCAAGCGGCTGCCCGCGGCGGTCCAGCAGGACAACGGCCGCGGGCTGGTCATCATCCGCTGGCTGACCGTGGAATGCGGCGGCAGGCTCAGGATCCGCCCCACGTGCGAGGGCGGCAAGACCGTGTCGGTCGAACTCCCGTGGACCGTCCGGGCCGCCGGGGCGGTCACGGCGGCCGGGCAGCAGGAGCAGTAGCCGGGCGGCGGTGCCCCGGGGGCACCGCCGCCCCCGGGGTCACCTCACCCGGCCGTACGAGACGCTGCGGGTCCAGATCTTCTGCAGACGCACCACGTCCCCGGTCTTCGGGGCGTGCCAGATCTTGCCCTTACCCGCGTAGATGCCGACGTGGTAGACGTAGCCGCCCGAATGGAAGAACACCAGGTCTCCCGCCCTGCGGTTCCCGGCGGAGATGTGGCGCGTCTTGTTGTACTGCTGGGCGGCGGTGCGGGGCAGTTTCTTGCCCGCCTTCTTGAACGAGTACAGCGTCAGACCCGAGCAGTCGAACCTGTACGGTCCCGTGGCGCCCCACTGGTAGGGCGAGCCCTTCTTGGAGGCGGCGACGCTCAGCGCCTTGGCGGCGGAGCTCGCGGCGGCCGCCTCCGAGGCGGCGCCGGGGACCACGACGGAGCCGCCCACGGCGGCCAGGGTGAGGGCCGAGGCCGTGCCGGCCCGGGCCATGAGAGACGGGACACGATTGAGCGCAGTCATGCGCAACCCTTCGTCAGCCGCCTGTGAAGGATGACCTGTCGGATTCGGGCTGGCGAAGTGGCCCGGCCGCACATGTGCGGCTTCACCCCAAGGACTGCTCGGAACTGACGTCCCGGCGGCCCGTCGTGCTTGGGTCCTCCACTCCTGCCGATCCACTCCTGTCGACCGGTCATCCGGGCGGCGGCAGGACTCGGCGTCCGCCCAGATCGCCCCGCCGCGGCGGCGGGGTCTTGTCGTCAGTCAGGGATCTTGGCTCATGGCGCGATCGAAATCCCAACGGAACGTGGGGTTTGTGTTGTTACTCACCAATCACCCGTTCGGGTGGACGCCTCCGTGTTCGGGCCCCCGTCGAGGGCCGGAGGGAGCCGCGGACCAGGGAGGGAAAGCGCCGTTCCGGCCGTGCGGTACGCGCGTTGCGCAACTTCGGGCACCCGAAAACAACAGGTTCGTCTACGCCGGACGGGGGTACGCCGTTTGGTCCGTTTCAACCCCGGCCGGGGCACACCGTCGCCCGGGGCCGCCGTCCGGGGGTCATGGATGTCAACTGCCGGGGGCCGGTGGCAGGGTGACCCTGGCCGTGCGCCGTTCGCCGTCCAGCACGCGCAGGGCCCGGGCCAGCGTGCCGGAGTGCAGTTCGCTCTCGCCGCGCCGGTGCATCAGGGTCAGCGCGTCGCGCAGCGCGACCGCCTTGCCGACCAGTGCCTGAGCCGCGCGCAGTCCGCGGTAGGTGTCACCGCCCAGGGCCGGGTTGACCCGGCCGAGCAGGTCGACGGCCTCGAGGTAACGGTCGATCAGCTCGGCCTCCGCGCGGGTCAGCGCGGGCAGCGGCGGCAGTTCCGGTGGCAGCATCCGCGGCTCACCTCGCGCCGGAGGCGGGGGACAGGCTCCTGCGGCCGGGCACGATCCGGTCCGCCAGGCCGTACTCCACCGCCGCCCGCGCGTCGAGGACCTTGTCCCGCTCGATGTCCGCCCGGACCTGCTCCGGGGTGCGGCCCGTGTGCCGGACCAGGATCTCCTCCATCCGCGACCGGACACGGGTCAACTCCTCGGCCTGGATCGCCAGGTCGCCGGCCTGTCCCTCGACCGGCTCCGGAAGGGAGGGCTGACGGAGCACCAGACGGGAGCCGGGCAGCAGCAGTCGCTTGCCCGGGGTGCCGGCGGCCAGCAGCAGTGCGGCGGCGCCCTCCGCCCGGCCCAGGCAGATCGTCTGCACGTCGCAGGAGACGTAGCGCAGCGTGTCGTAGATCGCCGACATGGCGTGGAAGGAGCCGCCGGGGGAGTTGACGTAGAGCGAGACGTCCCGGTCGGGGGAGTGGTGTTCCAGGTACATGAACTGCGCCATCACGTCGTTCGCGGAGATCTCGTCGATCTGTGTCCCGAGGATGACGATCCGCTCCTCGAGCAGCTTCGAGTAGGGGTCCGTCGTCCGGTTCCCCGATGCCGTGCGTTCGGTGAACTCGGGGAGGACGTGGCGGGCGGACGGTCGGGTCATGAGAGCCCCTCCTGCCTGGTTGTCTCTGTAAAAAATGTACAGGACGTACGTGACGTTATGATGGGTTCATGGCCTACGAGATTCCGGTTACCCAAGCCAGGGCTGAGCTCGCCGACCTCATCAACCGTGTGGTGTACGGCGGTGAGCGCGTCGTCGTGACCCGGCACGGCAAACCCCTCGTCGCCCTCGTCTCCGCCGATGACCTGCGACGACTCGAAGAGCTCGGGAAGGCGCCGGAGTCGGCCGAGGAGCAGGTGATCAGCACGGTGGCCGGTGTCCGCGAGGTCGCGTCCGCTCCCCGCGAACGGCAGCGCTTCGGCATCGCGGCGGAGCACCGGGGGACCGCGGGCTCGTAGACCCCACGACAGGACCGCGCGCCCCCGTCCGGTGCGGCGGGGGCGCGCGGTCCTTCCGTGCGGCCGGGGCGGCCCTCGGGTGGCCGGTCAGCCGACCAGGGCCGGGCCGGGCTCGGTGGCGGGTGCCGCGTTCCCCGTACGCTCCCTCAGCGCGCGGCCCAGGAGCACGGCGCCCAGACCCAGCGCTGCCCACCAGGTCAGCGTCAGGGCGGGGCCGGCCGCCGCCGCGCCGTCGAAGAAGGACACCGAGCGCAGCAGCGACACGCCCGCCCCCGGCGGCAGCCACTGGCCGATCGCCCCGGCCGGCTCGGGCAGCATCTCCGGCGCCGAGGACGCCCCTGAGAAGGGGTTGCCGATCAACATGATCACAAAGCCGCCGAGCGCGATGCCCGCCCGTCCGATCAGCGCCGCGAGTCCGGCGACGGCCGCACTCGTGGCCAGCGCGGCCAGCGCGAACGTGCCGGCCACCGCCCACCGGTTCCCCGGAACGGCGTCCAGCCAGTCGTGCGCCAGTGCCGCGGTCACCACGCCGACCAGGGCGGCGGAACCGGCCAGTGCGGCCACCGCGCGGGCGCCGCGCAGCCCCAGCAGCGTCACCGCGGCACCGGCGCCGATCCCGGCCAGGGCCAGCGGCAGCACGCTCGTGTTCAGGACCGCGCCGCGCGGGTCCTCCTCGGGGGCGGGCACCACGTCCACGGTGGCGACCTGACCGCCCGGGGCGGAGGCCTGAGAGGTCACCGCCTGCTGCAGCAGCTGGGCCACGACCGGACTCGCGGCGGACGCGGTGAGCAGTTTCGGCCCCTGCCCGGTGACGACGACCGCGCCGTACACCTCGCGGTCCTCGACCGCTTCCCGGGCGGCGGCCTCGTCCGCGTAGTGGTGGAGGTCGAAGGCGCCCTTTCGGTGCTCCAGCCGCTGCTCCACCGGCGCGGTCGCGGCGGCGGGGCCGGCCACGCCGAGCGGCAGGTCGCGGGGTGCCGTACGGGACGCGGGCCAGGCGAAGGCCCAGAGTGCCAGCGCCACCAGGACGGGGATCAGCAGCGTCACGGCGGCGACGCGACGACGCGGTGACAGGGTCGAAGGGGGCATGAGGACTCCGGCGGTCATAAAGAAGGATCGTTCGTTTTAAGTTCATGGCCACCGTCCCGCGCGGCCCGCTCCTTGTCAAGAAGGAATGTTCGTTTTAGATTTCGGTCATGGCCCGCGTATCCCAGGAACACCTCGACGCCCGCCGCCGCCAGATCCTCGACGGCGCCGCCTCCTGCTTCGCCCGCAACGGCTTCCACGCCACCTCGATGCAGGACGTGCTCAAGGAGACGGACCTCTCCGCGGGCGCCGTCTACCGGTACTTCCGGGGGAAGGACGAGCTGATCACCGCGATCGTGACCGAGGTGCTCGACACGGTGCGCGGCATCCTCGAACAGGCCGCCCAGGAGAGCCCGCCGCCCACCCCGGACGTGCTCGTCCCGCAGGCCCTGACCCGGATGAGGGAGCAGCGGCCGGCCACCCTGGACGGAGGCGAGTGGATGTTCCCGCGACTGATGATCCAGGTGTGGACGGAGACCACGCGCAGTCCCGAGCTGGCGGCCGTGCTGAGGGAGGGGTACGACAACGTCCGCAGGGCCTGGGGGAGGGTGGCCGAGGGGTATCAGGACGCCGGTCTGATGCCCGCCGACGCCGACACTGACGCGGTGGCGCGGGCGATGATCGCGCTCGTGCAGGGGTTCGCCACTCAGATGGCGCTCTTCGGGGGGATCTCCGAGCGGACGCTGGGAGAGGGGATGCGGGCGTTGACGGCCATGGGTTCCGCCCGCGCGGACACCTGACGGGTGGTGGTCGCCCCGGGGGCCGCGCCCCGTCCCCCTTCGGCCTGAACGGCCCCGTCCCCGACGCCGGACGGGCCGGAAGATCTCGGCCCGCTGAAGGCGCGTCCGATTGATGGAGCGTCAGTACCCGGTTATCGGATTGGCAAAGAACGGCCTCGAACCCTGTTCCCAGCCACCTCACAGCAGCGAGGATCCCCCTGCCCATCGCAACAACGCAGGGGGAGGCCCCACTTGAGGGACAGCGGACCGAAGAGGCGGGCGGCAGCGCTCGGTTCGGCCGGAGTGCTCGTCACGGCGACGCTCATAGCCGGCGCCGTCGCGGCGCCCACGGCGAGCGCGACGGCGGACACCCACCACGGCAAGGACCGCGAGGCCAGGGGCGTGGCGATCGCCGCCGCCCGGGCCGCGCGGACCGGCATCGACTGGCAGGACTGCCCCGCCGACTGGAACCTGGCCGAACCGATCCAGTGCGGCTGGGTCTCGGTGCCGATGGACTACGCCAAGCCGTACGGCAAGCAGATCAAGCTCGCCGTCGACCGCGTCGGCAACACCGGCACCAAGAGCGAACGCCAGGGCGCGCTCCTGTACAACCCGGGCGGCCCCGGCGGTTCCGGCCTGCGCTTCCCGGCCCGGGTCACCGCCAAGAACCCGGTCTGGGCCGCCACGGCCAAGGCATACGACTTCGTGGGCTTCGACCCGCGCGGCGTCGGCAAGTCCGCGCCCATCTCCTGCGCCGACCCGCAGGAGTTCGTCAAGGCGCCCAAGATGGACCCGGTGCCCCGCTCCGAGGCCGACAAGCGGGCCCAGCGCAAGCTCGCCCGCGAGTACGCCGAGGGCTGTCACGAGCGCAGCGGCGAGATGCTGCCGCACATGACCACGCCGAACACCGCGCGCGACCTCGATGTCATCCGCGCCGCCCTCGGCGAGAAGAAGCTCAACTTCCTCGGCGTCTCCTACGGCACCTACCTCGGCGCCGTCTACGCCACCCTCTTCCCGGGCCACGTCCGCCGCATGGTCGTCGACAGCGTCGTCAACCCCTCCCGCGAGAAGATCTGGTACCAGGCCAACCTGGACCAGGACGTCGCCTTCGAGGGCCGCTGGAAGGACTGGCAGGACTGGGTCGCGAAGAACGACGCGACCTACCACCTCGGAGACACCCGCGCCGAGGTCCAGGAACAGTGGCTCGCACTGCGCGCCACCGCCGAGAAGAACCCCCTCGGTGGCGTCGTCGGCCCGGCCGAGCTGATCTCCTTCTTCCAGAGCGCCCCGTACTACGACTCCGCGTGGGCCCCCACGGCGGCCGTCTTCAGCCAGTACGTCGCCGGCGACACCCAGGCGCTCGTCGACGCCGCCGCCCCCGACCCCTCCGACACGGCGGGCAACGCGGCCTCGGAGAACGGCAACGCCGTCTACACGGCCGTGGAGTGCACCGACGCCAAGTGGCCCGCCGACTGGCGCACATGGGACCGCGACAACACCCGGCTGCACCGGGACCACCCGTTCATGACCTGGGCCAACGCCTGGATGAACCTGCCCTGCGCCACCTGGCCGGTCAAGCAGCAGACGCCCGTCGACGTCCGGTCCGGCAAGGGGCTGCCGCCGGTGCTGATCGTCCAGTCCGAACGCGACGCGGCCACCCCGTACGCGGGCGCCGTCGAACTGCACCAGCGGCTCAGGGGATCCCGCCTCATCACCGAGCGGGACGCCGGGTCCCACGGCGTCACCGGCCTGGTCAACCCCTGCGTCAACGACCGGGTGGACACCTACCTGCTCACCGGCGAGGTGGACCGGTCCGACGTGACCTGCGCACCGCACGCCACGCCGAAGCCGTAACACCCACGCCGTACGGCACGAGGGGCGGCCGGAACTCCCCGGCCGCCCCTCGCCCGTGCGCGCACCGGGATCAGCCCAGCGGCATGCGCGGGAAGCGGCGCTTGTCCGCCCCGCGCTCGGCGTCCTGGGCCTTGGCGACGGCCGCGTACTGGTCGACGTACTCCTGCCCGGACAGGGTGAGGATGGCGTACATGAGCTCGTCGGTGGCGGCGCGCAGGACCGCCTTCTCGTTCTCCATCCCCGCGTAGCGCGAGAAGTCCAGCGGCTTGCCGAAACGGATCACCACCGGGTGGATCCGGGGGATCTTCCTGCCGGGCGGCTGGGCCTCGAACGTGCCGATCATCGCGCAGGGGATCACCGGGACGCCCGCCTTGAGGGCCATCACCGCGACACCGACCTTGCCCTTGTAGAGGCGGCCGTCGTGCGAACGCGTGCCCTCCGGGTAGATGCCCAGCAGTTCTCCCTTGCCCAGCACGCCGAGGCCCTCCCGGATGGCGGCCTGCCCGGCCTCCTTGCCGGAGCGGTCCACGGGGATCTGCCCCGCGCTGCGGAAGAAGAACGCCGTCAGCCGGCCCTTGAGGCCGGGGCCGGTGAAGTACTCGGCCTTGGCGAGGAAGGTGATGCGCCGCTTGAGCACGGCCGGCATCAGGAAGTGGTCCGAGAACGACAGGTGGTTCCCCGCGACGATGGCGGCGCCGGACGACGGCACGTGCTCCAGGCCCTCTATGCGCGGCCGGAAGACCAGACGCAGCAGCGGGCCCAGCAGCACGTACTTGAGCAGGTGGTAGAACAAGGACACGCTCCTCGACTCCGGCGGACGGGCGGTACCGCCGCGTCCCGGCAGGCCGTCCGGCACGTCGCGGGGTGCCAGTCTAGGCGCGGGCGGTGCGGCCCGGCATCAGGTTCGACGCGACCGGAAGGCACCGTGCCGGACGGCCGGCCGAGTAGGCTCGGACGCATGCGGATCTCCGTCTCCTCCGACATGGACGAACCCGTGGCCCGCGCCCTCCTCGCCGAACTCCGCGAGCGCGGCCACGAGGTACGCGCGCACGGCGCCCTGAACCCCGGGGACGATCCGCGATGGGCCGTCTGCTCGGAGGCGGCGGCCCGTGAGGTCGCCGCAGGCACCGCCGACCAGGCGGTGGTGTGCTGCTGGACCGGCACCGGCGCCTCGATCGCCGCGAACAAGGTGCCCGGTGTCCGGGCCGCCCTGTGCACGGACGCCTACACGGCGGACGGCGCGCGCCGCTGGAACGACGCCAACGTGCTGGCGATCGGCCTGCGGCTGACGTCCGGGCCGCTGCTGACGGAGATCCTCGACGCCTGGTTCGCCGGCGCGCCCAGCGACGACCCGGAGGACCGGCGCAACGTGGAACACACCGCACGCCTCGACCGGGAGCGCACCGGCCCCTGACCCGCCCGCGGCCGTACGACGGCCGGCGCCGTGCCGCCGGTGGCGCCACCCGGGAGGCGGCGCTCGGCGCGCTGTACGGCCGGCCCGCCCCCCTGGCCGACGCCGGCCCGTGCCCGGGGGACCGCCGCGTAGTCGATCGGCGCTTCCGCCATGGGCCCTCGGCTCACCCCAGTGGCTCGGTCAGTGGCTGCTCCGCCCAGATGATCTTCCCCTCGGGGACGAACCGGGTGCCCCACCGCTGGGCGAGCTGCGAGACCAGCAGCAGCCCGCGCCCGCCCTCGTCCATCGCGCGGGGATGCCGGAGATGGGGTGCGGTGGCGCCGCCGTCGAACACCTCGCACACCAGCGCCCGCTCGTGGATCAGCCGCAGCCGCACGGGGCCGCCGGCGTGCCGTATGGCGTTGGTGACCAGTTCGCTGACGACCAGCTCCGTGGTGAAGACCAGGTCGTCCAGCCCCCAGCGGGCCAGCTGCCGGGTGCTGGTCCTGCGGGCCTCGGCCACGACCGCCGGGTCCGCCGGCAGGTCCCAGACCGCGATCCGTCCGGGAGCGAGACGTTTGGTACGGGCCATCAGCAGGGCCACGTCGTCGTACGGTCTGGCCGGGACCAGCATGTCGACCACCGCACGGCAGCTCGGCTCGAGCGCGGTCGCGCTGCCCCGCAGGGCCTGCCGCAGCCGTTCGCGGTCGGTCTCGTCAGGTGAGGGCCTTCCGTCGGGCGAGGGCTTCCCGCCGGTCAGCAGACCGTCCGTGTGCAGGGCGAGCGTGCTGCCCTCGGCCAGGGTCAGCTCCACCGCTTCGAACGGCGGGCCGCCCACACCGAGCGCCGGTCCCTGCGGGAGGTCGACGAAGGCGACCGTGCCGTCGGGTGCCACCACGGCGGGCGCGGGATGGCCGGCGGCCGCCATCGTGCACTGCCCGGTCACCGGGTCGTAGACGACGTACAGACAGCCGGACCCGACGGACCGGCCGGGGAAGTCCCCGGACTCCCCGTCGCCCTCGTCCCGTGCCAGCCGGGACGCCAGGTCGTCCAGATGGGCGAGCACCTCCTCGGGCGGCAGGTCGATCGCGGCCAGCGTCCGTACGGCGGTGCGCAGCCGGCCCATGGCCGCGGCGGCGTCGATGCCGTGCCCCGGCACCTCGCCGACGACCAGGGCGACACGGGCGCCGGACAGCGGGATCAGGTCGTACCAGTCACCGCCCAGCCCGGTCAGCTCGTCCGCCGGGCGGTAGCAGGCGGAGACCTCCACGGCGTCCTGCTCGGGCAGCCGGCGGGGCAGCAGACTGCGCTGCAGGACCAGCGCGGCGTCCCGCTCGCGGGTGTAGCGCCGGGCGTTGTCCACGCAGACGGCGGCGCGGGAGACGAGGTCCTCGGCCAGATGGAGGTCGTCCTCGGTGAAGGGGTCGTGCCGACGGCGGAAGAACGCGGTGATGCCCAGGGTGACGCCCCGGGCCCGGACCGGGACGATCATCGCACTCCGCAGGCCGAGCTCCAGGAAGGTGGACTCCCGGCCGCCCGGCGGCGTGGCCCATGCCAGGGCGAGCGGGTCGAGCCGCTCCTGGAGCCAGGACCGGCCCGTGGTCAGACAGCGCACCGGCGGGGAATCCGCCAGGTACCACAGGACCGTCCCGGTCTCCACGGCCGCCCGCGGCAGGTCCTCGTGCAGCGACCGGTCGCCCGCCCGGCACAGCGGCACCCGGCCGGAACCGGTGGGCGGGCCCGGCTGGACCTCGGCGCCGCGCAGCACCGGCTCCAGCAGCTCCACGACAACGTAGTCCGCGAGTTCCGGCACGGTCACGTCCGCCAGTTCCTGCGCGGTGCGCAGGACGTCCAGGGAGCGGCCGATGTGCTTGCCGGCCCGGTCGAGCAGGGCGAGGCGCTGACGGGCGCGGTGCCGCTCGGTGACGTCCACGACGGTGTAGTACACGCCCTTCGGGCGGCCCCGGGCGTCGTCGAGGCGGGTGAACGACAGCACGTGCGCGGTCTCGCGCAGCGGTGCCGAGCGGGCCCGGCCGACAAGCTCGTAGCCGACCACCTGTTCCCCGGTGTCCAGGACGTGCCGCATCCGCTCCTCGACGGCCTCGGCGTCCAGCCCCGGCTGGATGTCCGCGAACCGCAGCCCCAGGCGCCGCCCGGCCGGCCCGCCGCCGAACTGTTCGAGCGCGGCGTTGGACCACACGAAGCGCAGCTCCGTGTCCACGATCGCGATGCCGATCGGCGTCCCGGTGACCATCTGCTCCAGCATGGCGCGGCTCATGTCCCAGCCGGGCGCGTCGGCCAGCTCCGACAGCAGGACCAGCAGCGACGAACGGCCCCGCGGCTCCACGGTCGGCGTGATCCGCACCATCACCGCGACCGGCCGCCCGTCCTGGTGCCGGGCCGTCAGCAACCCCGCCCAGTCGCCGCCCGAGCGGCACCGCTCGACCAGGTCCGGCACCCGCTCGGCGTCCTCGGGGACCAGCAGCTCGGCGAACTTGCGGCCCACGGCCTCGGCGGCGCGGTACCCCAGCAGCCGCTCGGCCCCGGCGGTCCAGCTCGACACCATGCCGTGCGGATCGAGCAACAGGGGAACGGCGTCGGCCACATCGAACCCTTGCCGGGCAACGTCCTGCTCCTTGTGTCCGCCCACGGCCGGCCTCTCTGTCGCTGAGAGTGGTCCATCCCCTCTTGTCCCCATCTTCACCCTTCGGGCGGGATGAGGGCTTCCTGGGATACGCCGTCCCCCGCCGGGCCACCGCCGGGCCCTTCCGCGGGGGACGGCGGGGGCTCAGACCTGCCGGGCCAGGACCTTCTCCAGGGTGCGCAGGGCACCCTGCAGCTCCTCCGCCGTGACGGTCAGCGGCGGGGCCAGGCGGACGGTGGAGCCATGGGTGTCCTTGACCAGGACGCCCTCCCGCATCAGGCGTTCGCTGATCTCGCGGCCGGTGCCGAGCGCCGGGTCGACGTCCACGCCCGCCCACAGACCGCGGGAGCGGAACCCGACCACGCCCTTGCCGACGAGCGCCTCCAGACCCTCGCGCAGGAGCACGCCCAGTTCCGCCGCCCGGCGCTGGAACTCGCCCGTCTCCAGCAGCTCCACCACGGCCGTACCGACCGCCGCGGCCAGCGGATTGCCGCCGAAGGTCGACCCGTGCTCACCCGGATGGAGCACCTCGAGCACCTCCCGCCGGGCCACCACCGCCGACACCGGGACGATGCCGCCGCCCAGCGCCTTGCCGAGCAGCACCACGTCCGGGACGACCGACTCGTGCTCCACGGCGAGCGTGCGGCCGGTGCGGCCCAGCCCCGACTGGATCTCGTCCGCGACGAACAGGCACCCCGCGCGGCGCGTCAGCTCCCGCACCCCGGTGAGGTAGCCGTCGTCCGGGACGATCACGCCCGCCTCGCCCTGGACCGGCTCGATCAGCACCGCCGCAGTCGTCTCGTCGACCGCCGCCTCCAGCGCCGCGAGATCGTTGTACGGCACCACCCGGAAGCCCGGGGTGAAGGGGCCGAACCCGGCCCGCGCGACCTCGTCGGTCGAGAAGCTCACGATCGTCGTCGTACGACCGTGGAAGTTGTCCGCCGCCACCACGATCGTCGCCCGGTCCGCCGGGACGCCCTTCACGTCGTAGGCCCACTTGCGGGCCACCTTGATCCCGCTCTCCACCGCCTCCGCGCCGGTGTTCATGGGCAGCACCATGTCCAGCCCGGTCAGCGCGGCCAGCCGCTCCGCGAACTCCGCGAGCCGGTCGTTGTGGAACGCGCGCGAGGTCAGCGTGAGCCGGTCGAGCTGGCGGTGCGCCGCCTCGACCAGCGCCGGATGCCGGTGGCCGAAGTTGAGCGCCGAATAGCCGGCCAGCATGTCGAGGTACCGCCGGCCCTCCACGTCCTCCACCCACGCGCCCTCCGCGCGGGCGACGACCACGGGCAGCGGGTGGTAGTTGTGCGCGAGGACCGGCTCCTCCGCGCCGATCAGCTCGGCGGACGTACGCGCGGGGACGACAGCAGTCATGAGCGGATCTCCTGTGTGCAGCACTTGATGCCCCCGCCCGCCTTGTGGAACTCGGACAGGTCGACGGGGACGGGGACGTAACCGCGGTCGGCGAGCCGGGCGGCCAGGGCGGCGGCCCCGGGGGAGATGAACACATGGCGTCCGTCGGAGACGGAGTTCAGCCCGAACGCCGTCGCGTCCTCACGGGTCGCGAGCACCGCGTCCGGATACAGCCGGGCGAGCACCTCGCGGCTGCCCGGGGAGAACGCCTCCGGGTAGTACGCGACGTTCTCCTCGTCCAGCACGAACAGCGCCGTGTCCAGGTGGTAGAAGTAAGGATCCACCAGCGTCAGGCCGATCACCGGCACCCCGAAGAACTCCTGCGCCTCGCGGTGCGCCTCGGGAGTGGTGCGGAAGCCGGTGCCGGCGAGGATCCAGCGCCCGGCGGGCACCAGGTCGCCCTCGCCCTCGCACACCGACCCGGGGTGCTGGACGTCGTACCCCTCGGCCTTGAACCAGGCCTCGTACGGCACGGACTCCGGGCGCCGCTCGGGCGCCAGGAACAGGGAGCCGAAGACGCGGCCCTCCACGACGACCGCCGCGTTCGCGGCGAACACCATGTCGGGCAGTCCGGGCTCGGGCGTCACGCTCTCCACGGTATGACCGTGCTCGCGGTAGGCGGCGATCAGCGACCGCCACTGGCGCTGCGCCAGGGCGACGTCGACGGGACGGTCGGGACGCATCCAGGGATTGATCGCGTACCGGACGGCGAAGTGTCTGGGTTCGCAGACGAGATAGCGCCGCCGGGACGCCACACGGAAGTCGGGCACAGAGGGGTTCCTCCGCTTCCACGCGGTTGCGACAAGGGGTGAGACCACGGTAGGAAGCGAGTGATACGGGCGACAAGGAACAAAAGCTGCGCGTTCACGCAGGAACGCTGCGTGGTTCCCCCGTTCAGCGCACGTCCGCTGCGCCGTCCGGCGCCGGCTGACTCACTCCCGCCTCAGGACTGTCCGGCAGCAGATGGGACAGCACCATCACACTGATCGTCTTCCGGATGAACGGCTCCTGGCGGATCCGCTCCAGCACCTCCTCGAAGTGCTCCACGTCCCGCGCCCGCACGTGCAGCAGCGCGTCCGCGCCCCCGGTCACCGTCATCGCCGCGGCGATCTCCGGATGGTTGCGCACCACCTCCGCCAGCCGCCGCGGCGGCGCCGCCCCCTCGCAGTACACCTCCACGTACGCCTCGGTGCGCCAGCCCAGCGCCGACGGCCGCACCGTCGCCGTGAACCCGGTGATCACCCCGGTCTCGCGCAGCCGGTCCACCCGGCGCTTGACCGCCGTCGACGACAGCCCGACGGCCGCGCCGATCTCGGCGAAGGACGTCCTGGCGTTCGCCATCAGCGCGGTCACGATCTTCCGGTCGAGTTCGTCGAACGACGCGGGCCTGCTGTGCATGCGGGCACTGTATCCAGCGCGAACGCCCATGTCCGGGGCATGTCCAGACGTGGGAAACCCCCCTACACTCCACCTTCATGCTGCGCGCCCTCGCCGTCGACGACGAACGCCCCTCACTGGAGGAACTGCTCTACCTGCTGAACACCGATCCCCGCGTCGCCGGCGCCGAGGGCGCCGGCGACGCCACCGAGGCGCTGCGCCGCATCAACCGCGCCCTGGAGTCGGGCCCCGACGGACCCGAGGCCATCGACGTCGTCTTCCTCGACATCCAGATGCCCGGCCTCGACGGACTCGACCTGGCCCGGCTGCTCAGCGGGTTCGCCCGGCCGCCGTTCATCGTGTTCGTCACCGCCCACGAGGACTTCGCCGTCCAGGCCTTCGACCTCAAGGCCGCCGACTACGTCCTCAAACCCGTCCGCAGGGAACGCCTGGCCGAGGCGGTCCGCCGCGTCGTCGAACTGCGCGCCGCCGCCCGGCGCGGCACCGCCGCCCCGCGCATCCCCGTGCACGAACCCGACCCCGACCACATACCCGTCGAGCTCGGCGGCGTGACCCGCTTCGTCCCCGTCGACGACATCACCCACGTCGAGGCCCAGGGCGACTACGCCCGCCTGCACACCGACCGGGGCAGCCACCTCGTACGGATCCCGCTCTCCACCCTGGAGGAACGCTGGCGCTCCCGCGGCTTCGTCCGCATCCACCGCCGCCACCTGGTCGCCCTGCGCCACATCGGCGAGCTCCGGCTCGACGCGGGCACCGTGAGCGTCCTGGTCGGCTCCGAGGAACTCCAGGTCAGCCGGCGGCACGCCCGAGAACTGCGGGACCTGCTGATGCGCCGGACCACGAGCTAGGGGGAGGACGCGTGCCCCAGGACCCGACCGAACGCCGCGTGGTCGTCACCGGCCCGCCCCGCCGCACCCGCCGCTCCCCCGCCCACTACCGCCCGCGCACCGAGATCGACGAGCAGACCACCCTCGGCCACACCTACGTCCGCTCCCTGATGCGCATCCAGGTGCGCACCGGACTCGCCGTGTTCGCCGTCCTCGTCCTGCTCGTCGGCCCGCTCCCCCTGGTCTTCGCCGCCGCCCGGGACGCCCGCCTGGAGTGGGCGGTGCTCGGCTTCGGGCTGTACCCCCCGCTGGTCCTGCTCGCCCGCTGGTACGTGCGCCGCGCCGAACGCAACGAACGCGACTTCGTGCGGCTCGTCGAGGACCGCTGAGACCGGGACGCACACCGCCGTGAACTCCACCTACGCCGTTCCCGCCGTCGCCCTCGTCGTCCTCGCGACCGTCCTCGTCGGCGCCTTCGGCCTGCGCGTCTCCCGCACCACCTCCGACTTCTACGTCGCCTCCCGCACCGTCGGCCCCCGCCTCAACGCCGCCGCCATCAGCGGCGAGTACCTCTCCGCCGCCTCCTTCCTCGGCATCGCCGGACTCGTCCTCGTCCAGGGCCCGGACATGCTCTGGTACCCGGTCGGCTACACCGCCGGCTATCTGGTGCTGCTGCTGTTCGTCGCCGCCCCGCTGCGCCGCTCCGGCGCCTACACCCTGCCCGACTTCGCCGAGGCCCGGCTCGCCTCGCAGACGGTACGGCGGCTCGCGGGTGCCTCCGTCGTCGGCGTCGGCTGGCTGTACCTGCTGCCCCAGCTCCAGGGCGCGGGGCTCACCCTGACCGTCCTCACCGGGGCGCCCGACTGGCTCGGCGGGGTGATCGTCGCCGTGGTGGTCACCGTCATCGTCGGCGCGGGCGGCATGCGCAGCATCACCTTCGTCCAGGCCTTCCAGTACTGGCTGAAACTCACCGCCCTGCTCGTCCCCGCCCTCTTCCTGATCACCGCCTGGCAGAGCGACGGCGCCCCCAGCCACGCCTTCGACGAGCCGGCCGCCTTCCGCGAGCAGCGGGTGGTCCGCGTCGACGACACCCTCGACCTCCGGCTCGAGGGACCGCTCACCGTCACGGTGGACGGCACCGTCGACGGCCGCGACCTCGACGGCACCGAAGTGAGCCTGCCCGCCGGCACCCACCGCGTCGACGGCGGCACCCGGCTCACCTTCGCCGAGGGCACCGAGGTCCCCGCCGCCGGACGCGGCGCCGACGACGCCCTGTCGCCCTCCCGCGCCGAGTCCCGCGAGGAACGCCCGCTGTACGCCACGTACGGGCTGATCCTCGCCACCTTCTTCGGCACCATGGGCCTGCCCCACGTCGTGGTCCGCTTCTACACCAGCCCGCACGGCGTCGCCGCCCGCCGCACCACCGTCGCGGTCCTCGGCCTGGTCGGCGCCTTCTACCTCCTCCCGCCGGTCTACGGCGCCCTCGGCCGGCTCTACGCGCCCGAGCTCACCCTCACCGGCGACGCGGACGCCGCCGTCCTGCTCCTGCCCGGACGCATGATCGGCGGGACGGGCGGCGACCTCCTCGGCGCGCTGGTCGCCGGGGGCGCCTTCGCCGCGTTCCTGTCGACGGCCTCCGGGCTCACCATGGCCGTCGCCGGCGTGCTCACCCAGGACGTGCTCCCCACCCGCGGTGTACGGCACTTCCGGCTCGGCACCGTGCTCGCCATGGCCGTACCGCTCGGGGCGAGCCTCCTGGTCGGCGGGCTGCCGGTGGCCGACGCCGTGGGGCTCGCCTTCGCCGTGTCGGCCTCGTCGTTCTGCCCGCTGCTCGTCCTCGGCATCTGGTGGCGCCGGCTCACCCCGCCGGGCGCCGCGGCCGGGATGCTGGTGGGCGGCGGTTCCGCGTTCCTCGCCGTCGCCGCGACCATGGCCGGCTACCCGGGCGCGGGGCCCTGGCACGCCCTGCTCGCCTGGCCCGCGCTGTGGTCGGTGCCGCTGGGCTTCCTCACCATGATCCTGGTGTCCCTGGCCACCCCCGGCCGGGTGCCGCCCGGCACGGCGGCGGTCCTGGCCCGCTTCCACCTGCCGGAGGAGCTCCGTACGGAGGTGTCCGCATGAGCGGTTTCCTCGCCGGTCTGCTCGTCGCCGTCCTGCCCCTGCTGGCCGCCGGGTTCTGGATCGGCCGGCGCACCGCCCGCCCCGCCGGCCTCGCCGGACTCGGCACCCCCGTCGAGCACGCCACCTTCGAGACCCTGCACACCGCGTCCCTGGCCACGCCCCCGCTGCGGGCCGGCCTGACGGAGGAGACCGCCGGCAAGTCCGCCCGCAAACTGCGCTCCCTGCTGGGCACGGACGCCCTCTGCCTCACCGACCGCGACCGGGTCCTCGTCTGGGACGGCGTCGGCGCCCACCACCGCGCCGAGATCATGGAACGCCTCACCGGCCCCCTCGACACCGGCCGCGGCGAGGCCTTCCCGCTCACCTGCGACACCCCCGACTGCTCGGTGCGCTGGGCGGTCGTCGCCCCGCTCACCGTCGACGACCGGGTGCACGGCGCGCTCGTCGCCTGCGCGCCCCGCGAGTCCGCGGTCCTGGTCCGGGCCGCCGGGGAGGTCGCCCGCTGGGTCTCCGTCCAGCTCGAACTGGCCGACCTCGACCAGTCCCGCACCCGCCTCATCGAGGCCGAGATCAGGGCCCTGCGCGCCCAGATCTCCCCGCACTTCATCTTCAACTCGCTCGCCGTGATCGCCTCGTTCGTGCGCACCGACCCCGAACGGGCCCGCGAACTGCTGCTGGAGTTCGCCGACTTCACCCGCTACTCGTTCCGCCGGCACGGCGACTTCACCACCCTCGCCGACGAACTCCACGCCATCGACCACTATCTGGCGCTGGTGCGGGCACGCTTCGGCGACCGCCTCTCCGTCACCCTGCAGATCGCCCCCGAGGTGCTGCCGGTCGCGCTGCCCTTCCTCTGCCTCCAGCCGCTGGTGGAGAACGCCGTCAAGCACGGCCTGGAGGGCAAGGCCGACACGTGCCGCATCCAGATCACCGCACAGGACGCCGGCGCCGAGGCCCTGGTCGTCATCGAGGACGACGGCGCCGGAATGGACCCCGGCCTGCTGCGCCGCATCCTCGCCCGCGAGGTCAGCCCCACCGGCGGCATCGGACTGTCCAACGTCGACGACCGGCTCCGTCAGGTCTACGGCGACGACCACGGCCTCGTCATCGAGACGGCCGTGGGCGCGGGGATGAAGATCACCGTCCGGCTGCCGAAGTACCAGCCGGGCGTGCACCTGACGGGGCGGCTCACCCCGAAGTGAGGCCGGCCGCCCCGGCGCCCCTCAGGTGCTGCGGGTGGCCACCATCCCCAAGGTGATCAGCCCCAGGACGACCCAGCCGAACCACAGCCAGCCGTTGCTGCCGAGCGCCACCGTGTACGCCGTCACGGCGACCAGACCGCCGACGGTGAGCACCCCCATGGTCTTCGTCGACGTGGAACCGTTCGTGGAACCGGGCATCGCGACACCCTCCTCATGGTTCGGCTCCCTCCATGGTGCCCCCGTTCTGCCTCCTTACGGTGCACACGACGACATGTGTGCCCGATTTCCAGGGCCCCTCGCTGGTCCACGACCCCGCTTCGTGGACCGACGGGTCGAAACCGTAGTCACGCGGCGGAACCTCGCGCGCACACGCCGTGTCCGACTCGGTACGTGCCTCGGCGAGCGTGACGTCCTCGCCCAGCCGGGTGAACCCGAGCACCTGCTCGTCGTACCTCCCGTCGCACGACACCAGCCGCGCCTCCCGGCGGGACCGCACGTCCAGGCAGTCCCGCCGCTGCATCGTCGCCGTGTCGGCGAACGCCGTCCCCGGGCGGCGCCGGTCCCCGAGCGGCCCGTACACCGGCCCGTGCGCCCCCAGCACCAGACAGGCGGTACGCCCCCCGGCCGCCTCGAACCCGTCCGGCGTGGGTACGACGGCCAGAGCGCGTACGTCGGCCAGCCGGCCGCGCAGCTCCCGCGTCCGTTCCTCGCAGCGGGCCGGGCCCCGCTCCCGCGCCTCCTCGTCCGAGGCGGCCTCGACGAACGCCACGACCTGTCCGTCGGGTGCCTGGTCCGCGCAGGTCGGGTCGCGGGTCAGCCGGGGCGTGCCGGTGAACGGGGAGCCGCCGGGCCAGTCGGCCAGCACGCAGTCGCCCTCCTTCAGCGGCTGGACCAGCCCGACGGCCTCCCCGTACGGCACCGCCGTCCCGCCTCCGTCCTCCCGGCCGGCCAGCGCGTACCAGGCACCGCCCAGCGCCAGCACCAGGCCCAGCCCGCCGACGAGGGCGGCGCGCAGCGCGTGCGGGCGGGGGCGGCGGCGGGTGCCGGTGGCGGCGGGGCCCCGCGCGCCCGCCTCGGGCGCCGGGTGCGCGGAGGCGGCCCAGGGCGGCTGGGAGCCGAGGTCCGTCCGCGTCCGCGCGTACGCCTCCGTCTGGGGCGTCACGATCCGCGCCAGCTCGGCCTCCACCTCCCGCGCCGTCGCCCGCAGCTCCGGATCCTTGGTGAGCAGCCCCCGCAGCACCGGCTCCAGCGCGCCCGCCCGTACCGGTGGACGCGGGTCCTCCATGACCACGGCGGTGACCGAGGCCAGCGGGGACTCCCGCGCGAAGGGGCCGTGGCCCTCCACCGCGTGGTAGAGCGTGCAGCCCAGTGAGAACAGGTCGGCCGCGGGGGTGGGCGGACCGCCGGTGGCCCGCTCCGGCGCCAGGTAGCCCGCCGTGCCGACCAGCGCGGACGCCATCGTGTACCGCGTCTCCCCGGTGTCCGGCTGCACCGAGATCCCGTAGTCGGTGAGCAGCACCCGCCCGTACGGTGATCCGGTGCGGTCCGGTGCCAGCAGGATGTTCGCCGGTTTCACGTCCCGGTGCATCACGCCCCGCTCGTGCCCGGCGGTCAGCGCGTCCAGCACGGCCAGCCCGATCCGGGCGCACTCGGCGGGGGCGGGCGGACCGCTCCGGGCGAGCAGTTCCCGCAGGTCGACGGCGCCCGCCACGTACTCCATGACGATCCACGGCAGTCCCTCGTGCTCCAGCACGTCGTGCACGGTCACCACATGGGGGTGACCGCGCAGACCGGCTGCGTGCCGGGCCTCGGCGCGCGCCCGGGCGACCCGGGCCTCCCGCTCCTGGCCGGGCTCGGCCGGGTCGCCGAACACGATCTCCTTCAGCGCGACCTCGCACGCGAGTCTCTGGTCGTGGGCGAGCCAGACGTGCCCCATGCCGCCGCTGCCCAGCCGGCGCAGCAGCAGATAGCGGCCGGCGATGACCCGGCCCACTCCCGACGTCGGTGATGAGGGCATCCGGTCACTCCCGGGTCCGGCGGGGGCGCTCAGCGGGGGCGCTCGTGGTGGGTGCTTCGGAGGTGGCGGGCACGCTCGTGGCCGGAGCGCTGCTCGCGGGTCCGCCGGTGGGCGGCGGGGGAGTGGTGCGGGGAGGCACGGAGGTGGTTCCGGGGGGTTCCGGAGGCGCGGAACGCGTGGAAGGCGGTGCTGGGCCGGACGAGGTGCTCGGCGGAGGTGGCGGTGCTGAGCCGGCCGGCGTGGACGGGGCGTCTGACGTCCCGCTCGGCGACGCCGGCCGCTCGGACCTCGACGGGCCGGAGGACGGGGAGGACGGCTCGGACGGTGAGGACGGCGAGGACGGCTCGGACGGCGCGGAAGGGGATGCGGGACTCGTCGTCGGCCGTGACGGTTCCGGGTCCGGGGGAGTGGTCCCGCCACCGGACGGACTCTCGTCCCTCACCACGCTCAGCGTGACATGCGTCCCGAACCGCAGCTCGGCCCCGGCGGCCGGATCGGACGCCGTGACCCGCGCGCCGTCCGGCGGCAGGTCCTCCCCGTCGTACGCGACCGCCAGCCCCCGCCCGGCCAGCCGCCGGCTCGCCTCACCGAACGTGGTGCCGATGAGGGACGGCACCGCCCGCCGCTTCCTCGTGTCGAAGGCGGTGTCCTCCTCGCCCGCCGTCCCCACGGGCCGCTCGATGCCCCGGCCGGGATCCTCCACATCGACGAGGGCGATCCGCTTCAGTTCGTGGGACGCGGGCCGTACGACCACGACCTCGGAACGGTCGTACCCCTTCCACCGCTCGTTTCCGTCGTCGAACGAGACGGAAATCCTGTTCCTGTCCCCCTCGAAGGGCCGCAGCGGATTTCCGCACGAGCACTTCACCGCCGGCATCCCCTGATCGTCGACCAGAATCGCGATTCCCGCCTGAAGCAGTGCGTTGAAGGGAACAGCCTTTCCCTTTTTGTAGTCGTGGTTCCGCACCAGAGTGTCGTGACGCAGGAGAACAGGGGTGAGCCCGTCGAGATACCCCGGTATCTCATCCTTGCGGAGATCCAGCGCCCCGGCCCAGGCACGTGCCTTGCGGTCGTTGCGCGGCTCGGCGAGATACCGCTTCAGCCGCGCGACGTCGCAGATCGACGCCTTGCCGGTGCCCCCGTACAGGCCGGGTGTGTCCCCCTGCTGGAGACCGCCGCGAGCGGGCCGCGACCGCACGTCGGCGTCCCGCCCGAGTCCGCTGCGCTCGTCGAAGAACGGCGCGAGGGAGGCGGCCCCCGCGGCCACCGCCTTCACGTCGAACAAAGGTGCACTTGAATCGCACCCACTGGCGACAAGAAGTAATAACGACAGGACGGCGATCTTCCGAATCGCCGCTTTTCCCGCCCTGCGCGTGAACACGTGAAGTGCCATCACCGCTCCCCCTTGCGGTTCCCCCCGACGCATTCATGCTACCGGTGGAGAATCCCCGTTCAAGGGGATCGCGGAGACGGTGATTTCAGTTCCCGCGTGCGTTCAGTGAGGCCAGGTAGGCGTTGTACGCCTCGAGTTCCTTGTCCCCGTCCCGGTCGGCGGCACGGTCCTTGCGCCTGGCCTGCCGCTGGTCCGAGGCGTACCACTGGAACAGCAGCGCGAGCAGCACCAGGACGGAGGGGACCTCGCTGAACGCCCAGGCGATACCGCCGGCCGCGTTCTGGTCGGACAGCGCGTCGACGGCGAGCGAGCCGGGCGGATTCTCGAAGGTCGTGACCATCGGCGTCGACGCCATCATCAGCGCGATGCCGAAGAACGCATGGAACGGCATGCCCGCGAACAGCTCCAGCATCCGCATCAGATACCCCGGCCGGTGCGGCCCCGGGTCCACCCCCATGATCGGCCAGAAGAAGACCAGACCGACGGCGAGGAAGTGCACCATCATCGCGATGTGCCCCACCTTGGAGCCCATCAGGAAGTCGAACAGCGGGGTGAAGTAGAGGCCGTACAGACTCGCGATGAACATCGGGATGGTGAACACCGGGTGGGTGACGACCCGCATGTAGCGGCTGTGCAGCAGCATCAGCAGCAGCTCGCGCGGCCCCTTGCGGCCCCGCCCGGCCGGCGGCAGCGCGCGCAGGGCCAGGGTGACCGGGGCGCCGAGCAGGATCAGGATCGGCGACACCATGCTGATCACCATGTGCTGCACCATGTGCACACTGAACATGACCATGCCGTAGTCGTTCAGCCTGGTGCACATCATGAGCCCGATGCTCAGCACACCGGCGATGAACGCGACGGTCCGCCCCACCGGCCACTTGTCACCGCGCCGCACCAGCCGGACCACACCCCAGCCGTACAGTGCCAGCCCGAGCAGGCAGGCGATGAGGAAGAAGGGGTCCGCCGACCAGCCGAGCCCTCGCCCCAGCGTGAACGGCGGCAGATCCATGGTCATGCCGTGCCCGCCGTGATCCATCCACCGGCTCCTGTTTCGTGGGGGTTGTACGCAGTCTGTCCGCACTCAGCGTACGACCGACCCCGGCCACACCTGTGACCGGGGTCGGGGAGACACCCTCCAGGGGCGCGGGGCTGTATCGACATGCGGCTCCGCCGCGTGGGCGCGATCAGCCACCGACGGCCCGCAGCCCGCGATTCACCTCACGGACCGAGCCGGGCCCGGTACTTCAGAGAACGCACTCCGCTTCCGCGTACCGTTCCTCCGGCACCGTCTTCAGCGTCTCCACCGCCTCCGCGAGGGACACCGTCACGATGTCGGTCCCGCGCAGCGCGGTCATCCGCCCGAACTCCCCCCGGTGCACCGCCTCCACCGCGTGCCACCCGAACCGCGTCGCCAGCACCCGGTCGTACGCCGTGGGCGTCCCCCCGCGCTGCACATGCCCGAGGATCACCGGCCGCGCCTCCTTGCCGAGCCGCGACTCCAGCTCCAGGGAGAGCTGCCGCGCGATGCCGGCGAACCGCTCGTGGCCGTAGACGTCCTTGCCGCCCTCGTCGAAGTCCATGGTCCCGGCCTTCGGCTTGGCCCCCTCCGCGGCGACCACGATCGCGAACCGCTTGCCGGCCGAGAACCGCGCGCCGACCTTCGCGGTCAGCTCGTCGATGTCGAAGGGCCGTTCAGGGACGACGACGGCGTGCGCGCCGGCCGCCATGCCGGAGTGCAGCGCGATCCAGCCCGTGTGCCGGCCCATGACCTCGACGATCAGCACCCGCTGGTGCGACTCGGCGGTGGTCTTCAGCCGGTCCAGGGCCTCGGTCGCCACGCCGACGGCCGTGTCGAAACCGAAGGTGACGTCGGTGACGGCGATGTCGTTGTCGATGGTCTTCGGCACACCCACTATCGGCAGGCCGTTGTCCGACAGCAGCCGGGCCGCCTTCAGTGTGCCCTCACCACCGATCGGGATGATCGCGTCCAGGCCGAGCTCCCGGACGTGCCCCTTGGCCCGCTCCACGCCGTCCCGCAGGTGCTCGGGGCGGACCCGGGAGGAGCCGAGGATGGTGCCGCCGCGGGCGAGGATGCCGCTCACGGCGTCGAGGTCGAGCTTGAGGTAGTCGCACTCCAGGAGGCCCTTCCAGCCGTCCCGGAAGCCGATGACCTCGTCGCCGTGGTCGACGACGGCGCGGTGCACGACGGACCGGATGACGGCGTTCAGGCCGGGGCAGTCGCCGCCGGACGTGAGGACACCAATGCGCATAGCCCGAAACAACCTTCTCGAAGTGGGCCGGGACCGGACCGCGTCGTCCGGCTCGATCTCCGCCACCCTAGCCGCTCCGGGGGGCGGGGCCGCACCTGGCGTCCGCCTGCTGGACGACCCCGCTCACCTGTGCGGACCAGCCGTCAGACGGGCCGGTTACGCGGGGGTGTCGGGAGGTTGTCCGCAGGCGGACGGAGACTCACGCGGGCTGCTGCGCCGCCGCGATGCGCTCGCTCCGCAGCGCCTCGTACCAGCGGTCGTCGGTCGGCGGCAGCGCGTTGACGTCGAGCGCCAGCTTCAGCAGCAGGTCCGCGATCTGCGGGTTGCGGGCCAGCACCGGACCGTGCATGTACGTACCGAAGACGGTCTCGTTGAACGCGCCCTCCGTGCCGTCCCCGGTGCCGTTGCCGTTGCCGAAGCGCACCTGGGCGAGCGGGCGGGCCGAGGGACCCAGGTGGGTGACGCCCTGGTGGTTCTCGAACCCGGTCAGTGGGGGCAGGCCCAGCTGCGGGTTGACGTCACCGAGCACGTCGCCGACGCACCGGGCACCCTCACCGCGTACCGAGACCACGTCGAGCAGGCCGAGACCGGGCTCGCGCTGGCCGAGGTCGTTGATGAACTCGTGGCCGAGGATCTGGTAGCCGGCGCAGACCGAGAAGACGATCGCGCCGTTGCCCACCGCCCGCTGCAGACCGCCGTCGCGGCGCAGCCGCTCGGCGGCCAGCCGCTGCGGACGGTCCTCGCCGCCGCCGATCAGGTAGATGTCGCCGGAGGTCGGGATCGGCTGGTCGCTGCGCACGTCGAGCCGCGCCACGTCCAGGCCGCGCTGCCGGGCCCGGCGCTCCACGACGAGGACGTTGCCCTGGTCGCCGTAGGTGCTGAGCAGGTCCGGGTAGATCCACACGACCCGCAGCTGGTTGTCGCTCACTTCAAGTCCCCTGGGGTGTCGTTGGTCAGTTGCCGACGCGGCGGCGCAGGTCCTGGAACGCGGTGTAGTTGGCGATGACCTCGATCCGGCCCGGCGGACACAGCTGCACCGCCTGGTCGAGGTTCTCGCAGACCTGGAACTGCTGGTTCGCGACCTCCAGGCGCACCGCGAGGTCCAGCTTCCGGTCACCGATGACGCAGATCGGGTGGCCGGTCAGCCGGGTGTAGTCGACGTCCCACAGCCAGGAGGTGTCGGTGCCGTCGGCGCCGCGCGCGTTCACCGAGAGGATCACCGGGGTGGGCGGCGGGTCGATCAGCGAGAACGTCTCCAGCCAGCCCGCGGGGTTCTTGGCGAGCAGCAGCCGCAGATCACGGCCCTCGAACTGGACCACGTCGTAGCGGCCGGCCACGGCCTGCACCTGGTACATGCGCTCCAGGGCGACCTGCGGCGGCACCCCGAAGACGGCGGCGACGGCCGCGGAACTCGCGGCGTTGGCCTTGTTGGCGCGGCCCGGCAGCTGGAGGTGGATCGGCCAGGCGGAGCCGTGCGGGTCGAGGACGTGGTCGCCGGAGAGCGCCCAGCTCGGCGTCGGCCGGCGGAAGCCGCACTCGCTGCAGAACCAGTCGTCGCCCGGGCGCTGCATCACACCGCCGCAGGACGGGCAGGACCAGGCGTCGTCCTTCCACATCTGGCCGGCGGCGACCCAGATCACGTTGGGGGAGGAGGACGCGGCCCACACCACCAGCGGGTCGTCGGCGTTGGCGACGATCACGGCCTTGGAGCCGGCCAGGCCCTCGCGCCAGTTCTCCGCGAGCATCCGCGTCTCGGCGGCGCGGTCGAGCTGGTCGCGGGAGAGGTTGAGCAGCGCGATGCACTTGGGGTCGGTGTCCCGGGCGACGCCCGCGAGGTACTTCTCGTCGACCTCGATGACGCCGAACCTGGCGTCCGAGCCGCCGGCCAGCGCCGAGGTGATGCCGGCCGGCATGTTGGCGCCGAGCGCGTTGGAGACGACCGGCCCGGCGGCCTTGAGGGCCTCGGCGATGAGCCGGGTGGTGGTGGTCTTGCCGTTGGTCGCCGAGACCAGGGTCACGTCCAGGTGCTGCGCGAGCCGGGCCAGGAGATCGGGGTCGAGTTTGAGCGCCACCCGGCCGCCGATCACCGAACCGCTGCCGCGTCCGGCGGCGCGGGATGCCGCCGCGACCGCCTTGCCGGCGGTCACGGCCAGCTTGGCCCGCGGCGTGAGCGGGTCCGAGTTGCCTGCCATCAGTTCTCGATCCTCCTTGCGTACGCGCCGCGTCTGTGCCTGACGGCCACGTGGTGAGACCTCAGCCTATCGAGATCCGTTCGCACTCCAGAACCGCGGCACCATCGTGAGACGGGCGCTGCTGGGAGGACCGTACTCTGACGGGCATGCGACAAGGCTCCATCCCCGGCGTCCACGGACGTGTACGGCCCCTCACCCTGCTCGGCGCCCCGGTGCTGCACGCGCCCTGCCGGGAGGTCACCGGCTTCGGTCCGGAACTCGCACGGCTGGTGGACGATTTGTTCGCCACGATGTACGCGGCGCGGGGTGTGGGCCTGGCCGCCAACCAGATCGGCGAGCCGCTGCGGGTGTTCGTCTACGACTGCCCGGACGACGAGGACGTCCGGCACCTGGGCCATGTGGTGAACCCGCGGCTGGTGGAGACGGACGGGGTGGTGGTCCGCGGCCCCGAGGGCTGTCTGTCCCTGCCCGGCCTGGAGGCGGGGACGGAGCGGTACGACCACGCGGTCGTCGAGGGCTTCACGGTGACCGGCGAGCCGGTCACCGTCCACGGCACGGGTTTCTTCGCCCGGTGTCTGCAGCACGAGTGCGACCACCTGGAGGGCCGGATCTACGCCGACCGCCTGACGGGCCGGCGCCACCGGAAACTGATGCGGCAGGTGGCCCGGGCCTCCTGGCGCCGGACGGACTGAACACCCCGCGGCCCCGCGCCCCTCGCCGCGTGGGCCCGGCCGGCCGTACACAATGCGCAGACGATCTGTGAAGATCAGAACCCCGGACCTCCCACCTTGTCCCCCGCCGCCGCGAGGCGCCCCCACAGCAGATCGGCCAGACTGCGCACCAACTCCGCCCGCGAACAGGGCCGTTCGCCCAGCCACCAGTCGCCGGCCGCATGCATCATGCCGACGATGCCGTGCCCCCACACCCGGGCCAGCCGCCGGCCGTCCGGGCCGAGGTCCAGCCGGTCCCCGATGACCTGGGCCAGCTCCTCGCCCATCCGGCGCAGCAGCGGCGCCGAGTGCTTGCCGACGTCGAAGCCCTGGTCGCTCTGCGACTCCTCCGCCGGGTGCATCAGGAACCGGTACACCTGGGGCCGTGCCTCGATCGCCGAGAGGTAGGTGTCCAGGGTGGCCTCGACCCGTTCGCGCCGGTCGGCCGGGGCGTCCAGGGCGGCCCGCAGCGAGTCCAGCAGCGCGTCGGTGTGCCGCTTGGCCAGGGCGGCGTAGAGTCCTCCCTTGTCACCGAAGTGCCGGTAGAGGATCGGCTTGGTGATGCCGGCCTCGGCGGCGATCGCGTTCATCGAGGCACCCGGCCCGTCGCGCAGCACCACCCGGTCGGCGGCCTCCAGCAGTTCGCGCCGGCGTCGGTCGGCGGACCGCTGCTGATCGGTCCGCTGTGTGGTGTTCATGATCTCTCCCCACCCGTGCTGATTCGGTGACGCCTGCGCAAACTAACACTGAGGGCGATCCGGTCATCGAACGGGATGCCGACCGGTCCGGGGGAGTTGACTTTTCCTACCCGTCGGTAACAGACTCGGGGTTACCGCAAGTAACATGCATGTGCGCCGCTGGAGGGGACATGGCCGAGTTCACCATGGAGCTCAACGACGAACAGAAGGAGGTCCGGGACTGGCTGCACGGCTTCGCCGCCGATGTGATCCGCCCCGCGGCCGCCGAATGGGACGAGCGTGAGGAGACTCCCTGGCCGGTCATCCAGGAGGCCGCCAAGGTCGGCATCTACTCCCTGGACTTCTACGCCCAGCAGTACTTCGACGCGACCGGCCTCGGCATCCCGATGGCCATGGAGGAGCTCTTCTGGGGCGACGCCGGCATCGCCCTGTCGATCGTCGGCACCGGCCTGGCCGCCGTCGGCGTCCTCGCCAACGGCACCGAGGAGCAGATCGGCACCTGGATCCCCCAGATGTACGGCGACGCCAATGACGTCAAGGTCGCGGCCTTCTGCTCCTCCGAGCCCGACGCCGGCTCCGACGTCGCCTCGATGCGCACCCGCGCGGTGTACGACGAGGCCAAGGACGAGTGGGTGATCAACGGCACCAAGACCTGGGCGACCAACGGCGGCATCGCCAACGTCCACGTCGTGGTCGCGGTCGTCGACCCCGACCTCGGCTCCAAGGGCCACGCCTCCTTTATCGTCCCGCCGGGCACCCCGGGCCTGTCCCAGGGCCAGAAGTTCAAGAAGCACGGCATCCGCGCCTCGCACACCGCCGAGGTCGTCCTCGACGACGTGCGCGTGCCCGGCTCCTGCCTGCTCGGCGGCAAGGAGAAGCTGGACGAGCGCCTCGCCCGCGCCCGCGAGAAGGCGAAGCAGGGCGGCGAGCGCGTGAAGAACGCCGCCATGGCCACCTTCGAGGCGTCCCGGCCCGCCGTCGGCGCCATGGCGGTGGGCACCGCCCGCGCGGCGTACGAGGTCGCCCTCGACTACGCGACCACGCGCGAGCAGTTCGGCCGCCCGATCATCGACAACCAGGGCGTCGCCTTCCAGCTCGCCGACATGCGCACGCAGATCGACGCCGCCCGCCTGCTGGTGTGGCGCGCCTCCTGGATGGCGATCAACGGCAAGCCGTTCACGGCGGCCGAGGGTTCGATGTCCAAGCTGTTCGCCAGTGAGACGGCCAAGAAGGTCACCGCCCAGGCCATACAGATCCTCGGCGGCAACGGCTACACCCGCGAGTACCCGGTGGAGCGGATGCACCGTGACGCCGCGATCTACACCATCTTCGAGGGCACGAGCGAGATCCAGCGCCTGGTGATCGCCCGCACCCTGTCGGGCATGCCCATCCGCTGAGGCCGGCCACCCGGACGACCCGGCGGTGCGGACGGCACCGCCGGGTTACCCCCGCCCCGCTCCCGGGAAAGGCTCGTGCGTGACCGACGCGACGGAGGACGCGATGACACGCACGGCCCGGGAACTGCTGGAGACGACCACCAGGGAACTCACCCCCGACCCGGGGTCCAACCCCCTGGTCCCCCTGATCGCCCGCGGCGAGGCCGACCGGGCCGTTCTGGCCGCGCTCGCCCTGGAGCAGCGCCGGGTGATCCCGGCGGACCGCCGCGCCTTCCTGCACCTGGCGGAACGGGCCGATCCGGAGTCGGCCGCGTACTTCACCGCCCTGGCCGAGGGCGAGACCCTGGCGGCGGAACACCTGAAGGCGTTCACGGCCGCGTGCGGCGTGGACGAGGAGCGGGCGGACGCGTACGAGCCCCTGCCGGGCTGCCAGTCCTACCCCGCGTACGTGGCCTGGCTGGCCCTGAACGCCGAACCGTCGGACGTGGTGCTGGCCCTGACGGCGAACTTCTCGGCCTGGGGCGGCTACTGCGCGACGATCGCGAAGGCCCTGCGCACCCACTACGGCTTCACGGACAAAGCCTGCGCCTTCTTCGACTTCTTCGCCGAACCGGCCCCGGCCCTGGACGAAGCAGCCACGGAGGCAGTGCGGACCGCCCTTGACGAGGGCCGCCTCGACGAGAACCGCGCCCGCGCCTACGCCCGTCTGCTCCAGGCGTACGAGGCGAAGTTCTGGGCAACGCTCGGACAGCACACCTAGGGGCGCGGGGAACTGCGCGAGAAACCACGACGGACCCGCACCCGGCGCTGAACCCGCGGAGCTACGGCGCACCCCCACTGCTATGGGCGATACACGCCACGTCGATCCGATCGGCAAGCTTCGCCAGCTCGATCGTCAGCGCGGCGACCGTGTCCTCGTCGAGCCCTTCCTCCCCCGCCTCGACGAGCCGGACCCACCGCCCGCCCACCGTACGCAGCAGCTTGCTGACATCGGCAGCGGAAACCTGGAGGGTCCCGCGGTCGTCGACGATCAGAGGCAGAGTCACTTCGCGGTTCACAGTCGGGATCGTAACCGCGCGGACATCACGCACCCTGCCAAACCGTGGTGATGTTGCAGAACTCGCGGATTCCGTGCCCGGACAGCTCACGCCCGTACCCCGACCGCTTCACCCCGCCGAACGGGAACGCCGGATGGGACGCCGTCATCCCGTTCACATACACACTGCCGGCCTCCAGATCCCGTACGAACCGGTCGACCTCGGCCTCGTCGCGGGTCCAGACGTTGGAACTCAGCCCGAAGTCGGTGTCATTGGCGATCAGGACCGCCTCGTCGATGTCCGCCGCGCGGTACAGCGTGGCGACCGGGCCGAAGGCCTCCTCGCGGTGGATGCGCATCTCCCTGCCGATGCCGGCCAGGACGGTCGGCGGGTAGAACCAGCCGGGTCCGTCGGGGCGCTCGCCGCCGCACAGCACGGTGGCGCCCGCGCGGACGGCGTCGTCGACCAGCTCTTCCAGGTCGCTGCGGCCCTTCTCGCTGGAGAGGGGGCCGACGTCGGTCTCCTCGTCCATCGGGTCGCCGACCTTCAGCGCCCTCATGCCCGCGACGAAGCGTTCGGTGAAGGCGTCGTAGACGTCCGTGTGCACGATGAACCGCTTGGCGGCGATGCAGGACTGCCCCGTGTTCTGCGTCCGCGCGGTGACCGCCACCTCGGCGGCCCGGTCCAGGTCGGCGGAGGGCATGACCACGTACGGGTCGCTGCCGCCCAGCTCCAGCACCGTCTTCTTGATCATCTCCCCGGAGGTGGCGGCGACGGCGCGGCCCGCGGGCTCGCTGCCGGTGAGGGTCGCCGCCTTCACCCGCTCGTCCCGCAGGAGGTCGTCGACCGCGGCGGAGCCGATGAGCAGGGTCTGGAAGCAGCCCTCGGTGAAGCCCGCGCGGTGGAACAGGTCCTCCAGGTACAGGGCGGTCTGCGGCACGTTCGAGGCGTGCTTGAGCAGGCCCACGTTGCCCGCCATCAGCGCGGGCGCGGCGAACCGCACCACCTGCCACAGCGGGAAGTTCCACGGCATCACCGCGAGCACCGGGCCCAGCGGCCGGTAGCGCACCAGGACCCGGGAGGCGCCGGAGTCCTTCACGTCGGAGGCGTCGGGTTCCTCGTCGGCGAGGAGTTCCGCCGCGTGATCGGCGTACCAGTGCATCGCCTTGGCGCACTTCGCGGCCTCCGCGCGGGCCTGCTTGACCGGCTTGCCCATCTCCGTGGTGATCACCCGGCCGATGGTCTCCTGATCCTCGTCGAGGATCTCGGCGGCCCGGTGCATCAGACGGGCGCGCTCGGCGAAGGTCGTCGTCCGGTACGTCCGGAACGTGGCCTCCGCGAGCTGGAGCCGGTGCCCGATCTCCTCCTCGTCCATGGGGTGGTACGTCTTGACCGTCTCGCCGTTCGCCGGGTTCACCGTGGCGATGTGCATCGCTGACCTCCCTGGGGCGGGCTGTGCTTTTTGACCTTCCCGCGCGGTGGTGGGCGGCGCAACGCGGGAGGTCTCCTCAGGGCGAGTGCTCCGCCAGGCGGTCGAGAAACGCGGTCTGCGCGCCGACGATCACCTCGCGGGCCCGGTCCAGGGGGAACCACGCCACCCGGTCCAGCTCCGGGAACTCCCGGACCCGCCCCGACCCGGGCGGCCACTCCATCTCGAACGTGCCCGGGACGACCGCTGCCGGGTCGAGGTCCGCCTCCACCGCCCAGGCCGTGACGGTCTTCCCGCCGGACTGCCGGACCTCCCCGAGCGGCAGTGCCTCCCCGTCCGGCGGCGGCAGCCCCAGCTCCTCCCGGAACTCGCGGCGCGCCGCCTCCCAGGCCGGCTCACCGGGGTCGTACTCGCCCTTCGGCACGGTCCACGCCCCGCTCTCCCGCCGGACGAAGAACGGGCCGCCCATATGACCGAGCAGCACCTCGACGCCCTGACCGGTGTGCCGGAACAACAGCAGCCCGGCGCTGCGGGCGCCCCTCACGGCCGTACCCCGGGGTGCGCGGCGAGCAGGGTCTCCACCGTGTCCGCCTCCTCGGGGCGCTTGTCCTCGCGGTAGCGGATCACGCGGGCGAAGCGGAGGGTGACGCCGGCCGGGTAGCGGGTGGAGCGCTGGAGGCCGTCGTAGGCGATCTCCACGACGAGTTCGGGGCGCACCGTCACGACGTAGCCGCTCTCGTCGACCGCCAGCTCCCGCAGCCGCTCGGTCTGCCAGGTCAGCATCGCGTCGGTCAGGCCCTTGAAGGTCTTGCCGAGCATGGCGAAGCCGCCGTCGGCGGTGCGGGCGCCCAGGTGCAGGTTGGAGAGCTTCCCGGTGCGGCGGCCATGGCCCCACTCGGCCGCCAGCACCACCAGGTCGAGCGTGTGGACGGGCTTGACCTTCAGCCAGGACGCACCCCGCCGGCCCGCGCTGTAGGGGGCGTCCAGGCCCTTGGCCACGACGCCCTCGTGGCCGCGCTCCAGCGTCTCGGCGAGGAACCCCTCCGCCGCGCCCGGATCCCCGGGGCCCGACACGAGGGTGCGCCGCACCCGCATGGGCTCCGGGACCAGCCGGGCCAGCTCCGCGTGGCGCTCGGTGAACGGCAGGTCCAGCAGGTCGCGGCCGTCGACGGAGAGCGCGTCGAAGAAGACGGGGGAGACCGGGACCTCCCGTGCGGCCGTGGCCACGTCCACCCGGGAGCCGACCCGTCCGGCGGTCTCCTGGAACGAGCGGGGGCGGCCGTCCTCGTCGAAGGAGATGACCTCCCCGTCCAGGATGAACCGCTCGCCCCGCAACTCCCGCGCCGCCGCCGTCACTTCCGGCAGCCGGCTCGTGATGTCGTCGAGGGTGCGGGTGTACACGCGCACGGTGTCCCCGTCGCGGTGCACCTGGACGCGGATGCCGTCCAGCTTCTCCTCGACCGCGCAGGCCCCCAGCTTCTCCACCGCCTCCGCGACCGAGGAGGCGCTGTGCGCCAGCATCGGCAGCACCGGCCGGCCCACGGTCAGCCGGAACCGCTCCAGCGCCCCGGGGCCGTCCGCCAGCAGCGCCCCGGCCACCGACTGGAGCGAACCGGCCAGCATCACCGCCCGCCGCACATCGGCCGGCGGCGCCCCCGTCGCCCGCGCCAGCCCTTCCACCGCGACCGCGTCCAGGGCGCCCTGCCGGACCTCGCCGGTGAGCAGCCCGGACAGGAACCGCTGCTCGTCCTCGGTGGACGCGCCCAGCAGCTCGCCGACCAGGCGGGCCCGTTCGGCCTGCGATCCCGGACCGGACACCTCGCCGAGCGCGGTGAGCAGCGCGTCGACCTCGCGCACCGTCAGCGACGGCTCGGCGGCGGGGGCGACCGGACGGCTCAGCACCTTCCAGCCGACCCCGATACGGCCCTGTGGCAGCCGGCCGGCCAGATACGGGATGACGACCGGCACGTCGTCCGCCTCCGCCTCCCGGAACAGCCCGGCGAGCAGCTCGATCTTCCGGGACCGCGCCGAGGTGGCGGCGACCTCCTGGGACACACGGGCCAGCCGGGACAGCAGCATGCAGTCATAGTGCTCCGGAGACGGGCGCTCCACACCCCCGCCGTCCGGCGGCTACCCGTTCACCGCGGCGTCCAGGCCGGTCATCAGCAGGTCCCCGACGATCGCGGCCGCCGCGCGGTAGCCGCCGCTCGCCGCGTGCACCACCTGCTCGGCGAAGCCGATCGCGTTGCCCGCCGCCCAGACCCCGGGCACCGTGGTCAGGCCGGTCGGGTCGACGACCGGGTACGCCCCGAACGGGGTCTCGTTCATCTCGGCGCCCAGCGCCTCCAGCAAGGACGTCTGAGGCACCGGGCGCGGCCCGACGAAGAGCACGGAGCGGGCGTGGATGGTGCCGTCGGCCAGCCGCACCCCGGTGAGCCGGTCGTCCTCGACCACCAGCTCCGCGACCTCACCGGGCACCACCGCGACCCCGGCGGCGGCCAGCCGGCGCAGGTCCAGGTCGGACAGTTCCTCCTCGGCGACCCGGTGCAGGAAGAAGGTGACGTCCTTCGACCACTGGGACACCATCAGCGCCTGGTGCACGCTCATCGCGCTCGACGCGAGCACACCGAACGGCTCGTCGCGCACCTCCCAGCCGTGGCAGAACGGGCAGTGCAGCACGTCCCGCCCGAACCGCTCGGCGACCCCGGGGACGTCCGGCATCTCGTCCTTCAGCCCGGTCGCCACGATCAGCCGCCGGGCCCGTACGGCCGGTCCCGCGTCGAGCGCGACGGTGAAGTCCTCCCCGTCCTTGGTGACGTCCGTGACCCGGTCCCGGACGAGTTCCACGCCGTAGCGCGCGATCTCCTCCCGGCCCAGCGTCAGGAACTCGGCCGGTGCCATCCCGTCCCGGGACAGATAGCCCTGCATGTGCGACGAGGGCGCGTTGCGCGGCTCGCCCGCGTCGACGACCAGGGTGCGGTGCCGGGCCCGGCCGAGCACCAGTGCGGCGGAGAGTCCCGCCGCCCCGCCTCCGACGACGACCACGTCATAGGGCTCGTCCGTGTAGGTCTCGTTCATCGTGACCACCTCCACGACGACAGTCGCCCAGCCCTTGCCGTATTGACAAACAACTTTGCCGAACCTGCAATATTCGTATGACTACGGACGACGTTCTCGCGGAAGTGGGCCCCCGGCTGCGGCGGATCAGGAAGGAGCGGGAGGTGACCCTCGCGGCGCTGTCCGAGGCGACCGGCATCTCCGTGAGCACCCTCTCCCGGCTGGAGTCCGGCCTGCGCAAACCCAGCCTGGAGTTGCTGCTGCCGATCGCGCAGGCCCACCAGGTGCCGCTGGACGAACTGGTCGGCGCCCCGCCGGTCGGTGACCCGCGCATCCGCGCCTCCCAGCCGATCCACCGCTACGGCCGCACCTTCTGGCCGCTCACCCGGCAGCCCGGCGGACTCCAGGCGTACAAGGTGCTGGAACCGCAGCGGAAGCTCGAGCCCGAGCCGCGTACCCACGAGGGCTACGAGTGGCTGTACGTGATGTCGGGGAAGCTGCGCCTGGTGCTCGGCGAGCACGACGTCGTCCTGGTGGCCGGGGAGGCGGCCGAGTTCGACACGCGGGTGCCGCACTGGTTCGGGTCGACGGGGGAGGGGCCCGTGGAGTTCCTCAGCCTGTTCGGTGCGCAGGGGGAGCGGATGCATGTGCGGGCGCGGCCCAAGCGGCCGTGACGGACACGTCTGCCGGGCGTGACGGACACGACGGTTCCCTGATCGACAAGCGACCGCTTAGTATGCGGTGGATCCGGTCAGGCGAACCCGACGTTCACGCTCCCGTGGAGGCCCCGCATGCAGGCATGGCAAGTGCACGAGCTCGGCGAACCGGGCGAGGTGATGCGCCTTGCGGAGGTGGCCCGGCCGGCACCCGGTGACGGGCAGGTTCTGCTGAAGGTGCGTGCCGCCAACATCAACTTCCCGGACGCGCTGATGTGCCGGGGCCAGTACCAGGTCAGGCCACCGCTGCCGTTCACCCCGGGCGTGGAGATCTGCGGCGAGACCGAGGACGGGCGCCGCGTGATCGCCAACCCCGCGCTGCCCCACGGCGGCTTCGCCGAGTACGCCGTCGCGGACGCCGCCGCGCTGCTGCCCGCGCCGGACGCACTGGACGACGCCGAGGCCGCCGCCCTGCACATCGGCTACCAGACCGGCTGGTTCGGCCTGCACCGCCGGGCCCGCCTGGAGGCCGGCGAGACCCTCCTCGTCCACGCCGCCGCCGGAGGGGTCGGCAGTGCGGCCGTACAGCTCGGCAAGGCCGCCGGCGCCACCGTCATCGGCGTGGCCGGCGGCGCCGCGAAGGCGACCGTCGCCCGTGAACTGGGCTGCGACGTGGTGATCGACCGGCACGAGCAGGACGTCGTCGCCGCCGTGAAGGAGGCCACCGGCGGCCGGGGCGCCGACGTGATCTACGACCCCGTCGGCGGCCAGGCCTACGCCCAGTCCGCCAAGGCCGTCGCCTTCGAGGGCCGGATCGTCGTCGTCGGCTTCGCGAGCGGATCCATCCCCAGCCCCGCCCTGAACCACGCCCTCGTCAAGAACTACGCGATCCTCGGCCTGCACTGGGGCCTGTACAACACCAAGAACCCCGAGCTGGTCCGGCACTGCCACGAGCAGCTCACCGAACTCGCCGCGCGGGGCGCGATCAAGCCGCTGGTGAGCGAGCGCGTACCGCTCACCGGGGCCGCCGACGCCGTGCAGCGGGTCGCCGACGGTGTCACCACCGGACGCGTCGCCGTGCTGCCCCCGACGGAGAACGGAGCCGCCACATGACCGACACCGCCGAACTGCGCCGCATCACCCGGGACTTCCTGGCCGAGCACCCTCCGGCCGGCACGGAGCGCCTGGACTTCCTGCGCGCCCGCTTCGACGCCGGACTCGCCTGGGTTCACTTCCCCGAAGGGCTCGGCGGACTCGGTCTCCCGCGTTCGCTCCAGGCCGTCGTGGACGCCGAGCTGGCGGCCGCCGGGGCACCCGACAACGACCCGCGCCGCATCGGCATCGGCCTGGGCATGGCCGCGCCGACCATCCTCCAGTACGGCACCGAGGAGCAGAAGCGGCGCTTCCTGAAGCCCCTGTGGACCGGCGAGGAGGTCTGGTGCCAGCTCTTCAGCGAGCCCGGCGCCGGGTCCGACCTGGCCGCCCTCGGCACGCGTGCCGTCCGGGAGGGCGACGACTGGGTGGTCGACGGGCAGAAGGTGTGGACGTCCAGCGCCCACCTCGCCCGCTGGGCCATCCTCATCGCCCGCACCGACCCGGACGTACCCAAGCACCGGGGCATCACCTACTTCGTCTGCGACATGACCGACCCCGGTGTCGAGGTGCGGCCACTGCGCCAGATCACCGGCGAGGCCGAGTTCAACGAGGTCTTCCTCACCGGCGTCCGCATCCCCGACGCCCACCGCCTCGGCGAGGCCGGCGACGGCTGGCGGGTCGCGCAGACCACCCTGAACAACGAACGCGTCGCCATCGGCGGCATGCGGCTGCCCCGCGAGGGCGGCATGATCGGCCCGGTCGCGAAGACCTGGCGCGAACGGCCCGGACTGCGCACCCACGACCTGCACCAGCGGCTGCTGAGGCTCTGGGTCGAGGCGGAGGTCGCCCGGCTCACCGGCGAACGCCTGCGCCAGCAGCTCGTCGCCGGACAGCCCGGCCCCGAGGGCGCCGGCATGAAACTGGCCTTCGCCCGCCTCAACCAGGAGATCAGCGGCCTGGAGGTGGAACTGCGGGGCGAGGAGGGCCTGCTGTACGACGACTGGACCATGCGCCGCCCCGAACTGGTCGACTTCACCGGCCGTGACGCCGGCTACCGCTACCTCCGCTCCAAGGGCAACAGCATCGAGGGCGGGACCAGCGAGGTCCTGCTGAACATCGTCGCCGAGCGCGTCCTGGGCCTGCCCGCCGAGCCGCGCACCGACAAGGACGTCGCATGGAAGGACCTGGCCCGATGAGCGATCTCCTGTACTCGGAGGAGGAAGAGGCGCTGCGCGCCGCCGTCCGGGACCTGCTCACCGACCACTGCGACGCGGCGGGCGTGATCGCCCGTACCGAGTCGGACACCCCGCACGACCTGTCCCTGTGGAAGACGCTCGCGGACGGCATGGGCCTCGCCGGCCTGCTGGTCCCCGAGGACCGGGGCGGCCAGGGCGCCACCCACCGCGAAGCCGCCGTCGTCCTGGAGGAGTTGGGACGCGCGGTCGCTCCCGTGCCGTATCTGACGAGCGCCGTGGTGGCCACTGAGGCGCTGCTGGCGTGCGAGGACGGCGGTGAACCGCTGGCCGAGCTGGCGTCCGGGCGCCGCATCGGTGTCCTCGCCGTCGGCCTGCACACCGCTCCCGGCGCCGCGTTCACCACCGTACGGCTGGAGGACGGCGTACTGCACGGGGAGCTGACCGGCATCGCGGACGCCGCCGTCGCCGACGTGCTGCTCGTGCCGGCGGACGACGGCGGGCTGTACGCGGTGGAGGCCGGCGCGGCCGCCGTCACCCCGCAGGTCTCCCTGGACCTGACCCGTCCGGTGGCCCGGGTGACCCTGGACGGCGCGCCCGGACGCAGGCTGGGTGACGCGGGAACCGCCGTACCCCGTGCCCTGCGGGCCGGCGCCGGACTGCTCGCCTCGGAGCAACTCGGCTCCGCCGAATGGTCGCTGACGGAGACCGTCCGCTACCTGAAGGACCGCACGCAGTTCAACCGCCCCGTCGGGGGCTTCCAGGCGCTCAAGCACCGGCTCGCCCAGCTCTGGCTGGAGGTCGTCAGCCTCCGCGCCGCCGCGCGGGGCGCCGCCGACGCGCTCGCGACCGGCGAGGACACCGCCGTGGCGGTCACCGTCGCCCAGGCCTACGCCGCGCCCGTCGCGGTCCGGGCCGCGGAGGAGGCACTGCAACTGCACGGCGGCATCGGCATGACCTGGGAGCATCCGGTGCACCTGCACCTCAAGCGCGCCAAGGCCGACTCGATCGCCTACGGCACGGCGGGCGCCCACCGCGAGGCGCTGGCGGAACTGGTCGATCTGAGAGCACCCTGACCGGCCGGACGACGGAAGAAGCCCGCCCCTCCGGGGGCGGGCTTCTTCCGCGCACCCCGCTCCGGTGAGGTGAACGACCGACGGCGGATCGGCCAACTCCCCGCATCGTCCTGCTCATTGGCCACCCGTGAGCCTCATACTCTCCCTGGTCCCGTACGGTCCTTCCAGGGAGGCAGAGCATGGCCCTCACCACCCGTCGCAGAGCCCTCACCACCCTCGGCGCCGCCCTCGCCGGCACCGCCGCCCTCCCCGCGGCGCAGGCACTGGCCGGCGAACGGAAACACCGGCCACGCCCGTTGTGGCGAGCCCACGCCCACAACGACTACGAGCACCCCCGCCCCCTCCTCGACGCCCTCGACCACCGCTTCGGCAGCGTCGAGGCCGACGTCTACCTGGTCGACGGCCGACTCCTCGTCGCCCACGACCCCGAGGACCTCGACCCGTCCCGCACCCTCGAATCCCTCTACCTCGACCCGCTCGCCGCCCGGGTCCGCGCCCACCACGGCTCGGTGTACCGCGGGCACCGCAAGGCGCTCCAACTGCTGATCGACATCAAGACCGAAGGTGCGGCCACCTACCTCGAACTCGACCGACGGCTGAGCCGCTACCGGAACCTGTTCACCACCTGCGCGCACGGCAGGGTGCTGCCCGGACCGGTCACCGCCGTCGTCTCCGGCGACCGCGCGGCCCGCGCGCCCATGGAGGCCCAACGGGTGCGCCGCGCCTTCTACGACGGCCGGCTCAGCGACCTCGGCAGCACCGCACCGGCCTCCTTCGTCCCGCTGATCAGCGACAACTGGACGCTCAACTTCACCTGGCAGGGCGTCGGCGCCTTTCCCGACGCCGAGCGCCGGAAACTCCGCGACATCGTGGGCACCGCCCACACGCACGGGCAGCGGGTACGGTTCTGGGCCACCCCCGACCTGCCGGGCCCCGCCCGCGACGCGCTCTGGGGCGAACTGGTGGCGGCGGACGTCGACCACCTCAACACCGACGACCTCGCGGGGCTCGAATCCTTCCTCGACGCCTGCCGGAGGGCGTGACACCACACGTTCGGAGGACAGGTCAGCCGCCCGGACGAACCTTCCGTTACGCCACACTTGCGGCCGAACGCCGCGAAACGGATGTGGCGGAGGAGGTTGACGATGGCCATTTCCATCTCTGTGGTGCTGCTGCTGGCGGTCCTTGCGGTGATCTTCCTGCGCAACGGCGGGCTGAAGATCTCCCACGCGCTGGTCTGTCTGCTGCTCGGTTTCTATCTGGCCAGTACGAGCATCGCGCCCACGATCCACAGCGGCCTCACGGCGACCGCCGACATCGTCGGCGGTCTGCGGCCGTGAGGCCACCGCGCGGAGCGTGGTTCAGCGGTCGGCCACCGCGTCGCGCGGCAGCACGGTGACGCGGTGGAAGTTGCACCCCGCCGGTGCCGCCGATGCGGACGGGGGCCTGTTCTGGTGCGCCTTGAGGGCGACGCTCACCAGGCTGAGCAGCAGGTCCACGTCCGTGGCGCAGTCCAGATGCACCGTCACCCAGTCGGAACCCGGGACCACTTGTATCGCGCTCGACCCGCCCAGGTCGTAGTGGAAGCGCTGGATGGCGCGACGGGTGAGGTGGAGGTCCACGTCCCGCGCGGAGTGGAAGTGGACGATCTCGGCACGGGCGGTGCGGAGGGCCTGCCCCGTACCGCAGCCGGCCGGACAGGCCGTGAGATCGGACCAGGTGAGCAGTCGCTCCATGGCTCGCTGCGCCGGTGTCATGCCCTCATCGTTGCCTGCTCAACGTCCGGACACCAGGAGTTGGGCGATTCGTAATCGAGCGGTGAGGTGGTGAGACCGCCGGAACCCCGGCGAGAAGCTGACCCGTGATCATGTCATGGCAGCCGGGAAGCTCGTGACCTGGTACGGCGTTCCCGTCCCCGTGTGCGACCGTGACGGCCGCCGCGCGGCGGCGACGCCCCCGCGCGGCTTCGTGCGGAATCCGAGGGAAGACGTGTCCGCGTGGCCCGCGTGTCAGGCCCGTTCGGCCACCGCCGCCGGGTCGTCCAGGACCCCCCGCACCACCGAGTGCGCCGCGCCCAGCAGCGGGCCCTCGGGGCCCAGCGGGGACACGGAGACGGGACAGGCCGGCCCCGCGGTGCGGCGGGCCAGTTCGGAGCGGAGCGACGGCAGCAGCCAGGGCGCGAGCCCGGACAGGGCTCCGCCCAGCACCACGCTCTCGGGGTCCAGCAGGTTGACCGCCCCGGTCAGGGCGATCCCGAGCGCCGTTCCCGCGTCCTCCAGGGCGCGCCGCACGTTCGTGTCGCCCTGTTCGGCGCGGCCCGCGAGGAGGCCGACGCGGTCCTCGCCCGGCTCCAGTCCGGCCGCGCGCAGCACCGCCTCCTCGCCGGCGTACTGCTCCAGACAGCCCCGTCCGCCGCAGGCGCACTCCGGTCCGTCCGGCCGTACCGGTACATGGCCCAGCTCGCCCGCGAAGCCGCGGTTTCCGTGCAGCAGCCGCCCGTCCACGACGACCGCGGCACCGATACCGATCTCGGCGGAGACATGGAGGAAGTCGCGCGGGGTGTCCTCGCCGAGCCACAGTTCGGCCAGTGCGCCGAAGTTGGCCTCGTTGGCCACGGTGAGCGGCAGGCCCGCCGGGAGCAGGTCGCCGAGGTCCGTGTCGAGCCAGCCGAGGTTCGGGGCGCGTACGACGGTCCGGGCGTCACGGGCCACCAGACCCGGTACGGCCACGGCGAGCCCCGCCGGCCACAGGCCCTCGCCCTCCGCCTCGGCGACCACCCGCTCTATCAGCTCGGTGAGTTCCCCGAGTACCGGCCCGGGGGAGCGGTCCCGGTTCGGGACGTGCCGCACCGCCCGCGACCGGACCCGTCCGCGCAGGTCGACCGCGCAGACCGCGAGATGGTCGACGCCGATCTCGGCGCCGATCCCCGCGGGGCCGCGCCCGCTGACGGCGAGCGCCGAGCCGGGACGGCCCACGCGGCCGGGCCGCTCGGGGCCCAGCTCCTCCAGCAGTCCCGAGCGGATGAGCTCGTCGACCAGCGTGGACACCGCCGCGCGGGTCAGGCCGATGCGGGAGGCGACGGTGGCCCGGGACAGCGGGCCCTCGGCGCTGACGGCGTGCATCACCCGCGAGAGGTTGCGGCGGCGCATGCCCTGCTGGGTGTCGGGCAGCGCGCGCCCCGGACCGGCCGGGCGGGTCTTGTGCGGCGGTGCGCTCATTCCTCCGTCGTTCCTCGGTCTCTGCGGCCGTGGTCGGCCTGTCGGCCGACGTCGGCCGGTCCGTGCCGGTGGGCAGGTGCCTGCTGGCACGCGCCGGTCGGTTCGTGCCCGTCGGCTGGTGTCGGCGGGCCGGTGCCCGCCTGCGGTCCGTGCCCGCGGGCTCGTGCCGGTGGGTCGGTGCCGGCAGGTGGGTGCCTGCCGGTCCATGCCGGTGGGCCGGTGTCCGGCGGTCCGTGCCCGCAGGCCGGTGCCGGCCCGTCGGTATCGTCAGTCGGTGTCCGTGCCGCGGTCCAGCAGCGGGGCCGCGTCGGAGAGTACCCCGGCCAGCCTGGCCAGTGTCTCCTCGTCCCGCTCCACGGCCTCCAGCACCGGGCCCGCCGCCGTGCCCCAGCGCCGGGCGACCGCGGCCGGGTCCTCCCCGGTGAGCAGCCCGGCCGCCTGCGCCGCCGCACCGAGCGCGACCAGCTCCTTGGCCTGCGGCACCTGCACGGCCCGCCCCGACAGCCGCCGTACGGTCTGCTGCCAGGCAGTGCCCCGGGCGCCGCCGCCGATCAGCAGCAGGGGCGCCGACGGGTCGGCGTCCTCGTCGAGGACCAGGTCCAGCGCGGCCAGCAGGGAGTACACGGCACCGTCGTACGCGGCCTGGAGCAGCTGTCCGCCGGTGGTGTCGTGGCGCAGTCCGTGCAGGAGGCCGGAGGAGTTGGGCAGGTTCGGGGTGCGCTCGCCGTCCAGGAAGGGCAGCAGCGTGACGCCGCGTCCGGGTTCGACGGCCTCGCGGTCCAGGTTCAGCAGCGCCGCGACCCGGTCCACGGCCAGCGTGCAGTTGAGCGTGCAGGCCAGCGGCAGCCAGTCGCCGCGCGCGTCGGCGAACCCCGCCACCGTGCCGGTCGGGTCGGCCGGCCTGCGCTGCGTCACCGCGTACACCGTGCCCGAGGTGCCGAGGCTCATCACCGGCGTGCCGGGACGCACCCCGAGGCCCAGGGCGGCGGCGGCGTTGTCACCGGTGCCGCACGCCACCAGGGTGCCCTTGGAGAACGGCAGGTCGTGGCCGTCGCGCACGGTCCCGGCCACCTCGCCGGGCCGCACCACACGCGGCAGCAGCGCCGGGTCGAGCCCCACGTGCGCGAGGATCTCCTCGTCGTACGCCTCCGTCCCCGAGGCCCACCAGCCGGTGCCGGAGGCGTCGCCGCGGTCGGTCGTGCCCTGCCCGGTGAGCCGCTCGGTGAGGTAGTCGTGGGGGAGCCGGACCGCCTTGGTGGCGCGCACAGCGTCCGGCTCGTGCTCCGCCAGCCAGGCCCACTTGGTGACCGTGAAGGAGGCGGCGGGCACGCTTCCGGTGCGCTCGGCCCAGAACTTCGCGCCGCCCAGCTCCTCGATCAGCCGGCGGCCCTGCGGCGCGGAACGCACGTCGTTCCACAGCAGCGCCGGACGGACGGGCTCCCCGTTCCCGTCCAGGGTGACCAGGCCGTGCTGCTGCCCGCCGATCGACACCGCGGCGGCCTCGTGCGCCGCCTCGCCGCACTGGCGCAGCGCCTCGGACAGGGCGTCCCACCACTGGCGCGGGTCGCTCTCCCGGCCCGCCCCCGAGGTCACCGTGTGCGGTGCCTGGCCGCTCGCGACGACCCGGCCGGTGGCCACGTCGACGACCAGCGCCTTGGTGGACTGGGTGGATGTGTCCACGCCGACGACGAGCGGACCCTCGGCTGCTGACATCGGTCTCTCCCTCTGCTGCGACCCACTTCCGCGACTCGGCGGGGTGTGTCTCTTCCCAGAAATGTTCCTGCATACTAATTTGTAAACCGCCATGACGAAATAGTCTCAGCGAGCGAGGAGCCGCGGCATGAACTACCAGCCCACCCCCGAGGACAAGTTCACCTTCGGACTGTGGACCGTCGGCTGGCAGGGACGGGACCCCTTCGGTGACGCCACGCGGCGTGCCCTCGACCCGGTCGAGTCGGTGCGGCGCCTGGCCGAGCTCGGCGCCCACGGCGTCACGTTCCACGACGACGACCTCATCCCCTTCGGCTCGAGCGACAGCGAGCGCGAGGAGCACATCAAGCGGTTCCGGCAGGCGCTGGACGACACCGGCATGAAGGTGCCGATGGCCACCACCAACCTGTTCACCCACCCGGTGTTCAAGGACGGCGGCTTCACCGCCAACGACCGCGACGTGCGCCGCTACGCGCTCCGCAAGACCATCCGCAACATCGACCTCGCGGCCGAGCTCGGCGCCGAGACCTACGTGGCCTGGGGCGGTCGTGAGGGCGCCGAGTCCGGTGGCGCCAAGGACGTGCGGGACGCCCTCGACCGCATGAAGGAGGCCTTCGACCTGCTCGGCGAGTACGTCACCTCCCAGGGCTACAACATCCGCTTCGCCATCGAGCCCAAGCCGAACGAGCCGCGCGGCGACATCCTGCTGCCCACCATCGGCCACGCCCTGGCGTTCATCGAGCGCCTGGAGCGCCCGGAGCTGTACGGCGTCAACCCGGAGGTCGGCCACGAGCAGATGGCCGGGCTGAACTTCCCGCACGGCATCGCGCAGGCACTGTGGGCGGGCAAGCTCTTCCACATCGACCTCAACGGCCAGTCCGGCATCAAGTACGACCAGGACCTCCGCTTCGGCGCGGGCGACCTGCGCGCCGCGTTCTGGCTGGTGGACCTGCTGGAGTCGGCCGGCTACGAGGGCCCGCGGCACTTCGACTTCAAGCCGCCGCGGACCGAGGACTTCGACGGCGTGTGGGCCTCGGCGGCCGGCTGCATGCGCAACTACCTGATCCTCAAGGAGCGCGCGGCGGCCTTCCGCGCGGACCCCGAGGTGCAGGAGGCGCTGCGCGCGGCCCGTCTGGACCAGCTGGCCCAGCCCACGGCGGCCGACGGCCTCCAGGCCCTGCTCGACGACCGGTCCGCCTTCGAGGACTTCGACGTCGACGAGGCCGCCGCGCGGGGCATGGCCTTCGAGCGCCTCGACCAGCTGGCGATGGACCACCTGCTGGGCGCCCGGGGCTGAACCCCGGCCGCGAGGGCGTGCCCGTCCCACCCCTGCCACGGGACGGCCACGCCCTCGCACGCGTGTCCGGGCGGACCGCGCCCCCAGGTGCGGTTCGCCCCCGGCCGTGGCCGACGTGACGACCGCGCGGAACCACACACGCGCGCGGTGGCGTGCGTCCGGGCCGACGTGGGGCCTCTCGGCGGCGGCGTCCCGCGCGATGACGCGGGACGCACCGGCCCGGTACGCATCCCGCGTGCGCCCTCGCGCGGTACGACCGCGTGGCGCACGCGAGCGGTACGGGCCAGGCCCGTCGCGCGGACGGTGCTGTGCCGGGCGCGCGCTCCGCGTGGGGTACGCCGTCAGCATGGCGCCCGTGCCCTGAGTCCGTATCAACTTCCGCGCAGTGTCCTCGCGCGGACCCCGTGCGCGGCGACGATGGTGTGCATGGCCACGCCACCCGTACCGCCCCGGCCGCCGGACGGCGGCAGTTTCGGACCACCCCCGAACGACGGCGCGCCGCCGACCCGCCCTCCCGGCGGGCGCAGGCTCGTGCTCCTCCTGCTCGCCGTCGTCGTCGCCGTCGTGGCCGTGTCCCTCGTCGTCCTGATGGCCACGGGCGACGACGGCTCGCCGGACAAGGAGTCCACCGAGAGCGGCACGGGCACCGGCGGCTCACCCGCTCCGTCCCTGGGCATCCCCTCCGAGCTGCCCAGCGGCCTCCCGAGCCGGCTCCCCTCCGGTTTCCCCACGGAACTGCCGTCCGGGTTCCCGAGCGAGCTGCCGAGCGGCCTGGAGTCGCTCCTGCCGTCCCTGGGCGACCTGGAACTGCCCTGACGACACCGCACGGAACACGGCCACCCCCTGGAGGGGCCTTCCGCCGAGACCGTCGCCGGATCCTCGCGGGAACTCCTGCCGGGTCCGGCGGCCGCGTTCCTCGCGGTACGGCCGCCGGGCCGGTCGTGGCTTCGGTGCGGTGACGAACTCGCCGGCGGCTACCTTTCGGGTGCGCGTTCCGCCGTGGCCAGTGCCGTCGCCGGGTCCTGGGAGGAATCCCCCGCCGGGACCCACCGGCCGCGTTCCTCGCGGTACGGCCACCAGTGTCCCTCGCGGTCCAGGCGTAGCTGGACGGGCGCGCCGGCCACCGTCCACCGGTTGGCCCGGGCCCGGAGCACCGGCCGTTCGTCCTCCTCCCACGCCGAGTCGAGGGCGGCACGCGCACGTGCCAGCCGTTCGCCGTCCACGGTCCACTCCTCGTCGAGCACGGCCAGGGCCGCCGTACCGCCGTGCCGCCAGGCCCGTACGGCCAGGGCCAGCCCTTCCCGGCCGCGCCCCGACCCCTCGGCGAGCCGCTCCGCCACCGCGCCGCCGGGCTCCCCGGCGGCCAGCCGCACCGCGTCCCGCGCGACGGCCGGTTCCGGTTCCACGGGCTGCCGTTCGTGCCCGTCCTGGAGTGCCCGGGCCAGCAGCCGGTGGGCCTGTACGGCGGTCCGGGCGGCCAGGAACTCCAGCGCGGGCGGATCGATCCCGGCCGCGGGCTCCGCCTCCGTGTCCAGCGACGGCGGAACCCCCGGCTCCGAGGGGAGGGCGGGGGCGCCGGGAAGCGACGGCAGGATGTCACCGGCCGCGTACGCCTCGGCCGCGTCCACGCCTTCCGGGCCCTGGGCGGGCCGCCCGGCGGACGTGTCGCCCCGGGCCTGGAGCGCGTCCAGCAGGGCACGTTCACCCCGCCCCCGCATCAGCAGCAGGACGAACGGGTCCTGGTCCAGCAGCCGGGCCACCTGATAGCACAGCGCCGCCGTGTGGCCGCAGTGGTCCCAGGCGTCGCAGTCGCACTCCGGCTCCAGATCGCCCAGGCCCGGCAGCAGTTCGACCCCGGCCAGCTCCGCGTCCTCGACCAGCTGCGTCGGCATCTCGCGGTCGAGCAGCGCCGCGACATGCCCGGCCCGTTCCACGGTCATGGCCAGGAACCGGTCCCACTGCTCCCCGGACAGCTCCTGCAGCAGCACGTCCGCGCGGTGGGCCGTACGGTCCCGGTCCAGTACGACCGCCGTGATGCGCCCCGGCCGTACGGACACCGCGCCGACCGCGCCCGCGCGTGCCAGCGCGCGGCCCGCCTTGAGCTGCCGGGAGTCCAGCGCCGTACCCTCCAGCGCCGTCAGCCAGGCCAGGCCCCACCAGCTCTGCGCGAAACCGCGCCCCCGCGCGGGCGGCAGCGCGGCGAAGACGCGCTCCACGCCGGCTTCGTCACCGTCGTACCGGGTCATCGCAGTCCCCCTCGCAGTCCGACCAGTTCCGCCAGCTCGGCGTCGGTCAGTTCGGTGAGCGCCGCCTCGCCGGAGCCGAGCACCGCGTCGGCCAGTTCACGTTTGCGCTCCAGCAGCCCGGCGATACGGTCCTCGATGGTTCCCTCGGCGATGATGCGGTGCACCTGCACCGGCCGGGTCTGGCCGATGCGGTACGCGCGGTCCGTCGCCTGCGCCTCGACGGCGGGGTTCCACCAGCGGTCGTAGTGCACGACGTGCTCCGCGCGGGTGAGGTTCAGCCCCGTGCCCGCCGCCTTCAGCGACAGCAGGAAGACCGGGACCTCGCCGTCCTGGAAACGGCGCACCATCGCCTCGCGCTCGGCGACCGGCGTGCCGCCGTGCAGGAACTGCGTCGGCACGCCCCGCGCGGCCAGGTGCCGTTCCAGCAGCCGCGCCATCCGCACGTACTGTGTGAACACCAGGATGCCGGCCCGCTCGGTGAGGACCGTGTCGAGGAGTTCGTCCAGCAGCTCCAGCTTCCCGGACCTCCCGGCGACCACCGGCCGCTCCTCCTTGAGGAACTGCGCCGGGTGGTTGCAGATCTGCTTCAGGCCGGTCAGCAGCTTCACGATCAGCCCGCGCCGCGCCATACTGCCGGCGCCCGCGATCTCGGCCATCGCCTCGCGCACCACGGCCTCGTACAGCGCCGTCTGCTCCTGGGTGAGCGACACCGCGTGATCGGTCTCCGTCTTGGGCGGCAGCTCGGGCGCGATCCCGGGGTCCGACTTGCGGCGGCGCAGCAGGAACGGCCGTACCAGACGGGCCAGCCGGTCCGCCGCGGCCGGGTCCTGCCCGCCCTCGACGGCGTCCGCGTACCGCCGCCGGAAGGTGCCGAGCCGGCCCAGCAGGCCGGGGGTCGTCCAGTCGAGGATCGCCCACAGTTCCGACAGGTTGTTCTCCACCGGCGTGCCGGTGAGCGCCACACGCGCGCGTGCGCCGACGGAACGCAGTTGACGGGCCGTCGAGGAGTACGGGTTCTTCACGTGCTGGGCCTCGTCGGTGACGACCATGCCCCAGGGGACCCCGGCGAGCCGGGGGGCGTCCAGCCGCATGGTGCCGTACGTGGTGAGCACCACCTCGCCGTCGGCCACGTCGTCCAGCGTCCGCCGCGCGCCGTGGAAGCGGCGCACCGGGGTGCCGGGCGCGAACCGCTCGATCTCCCGCTGCCAGTTGCCCATCAGGGAGGTCGGGCAGACCACGAGCGTGGGGCCCGCGGACTCCGGATCGGTCTGACGGTGCAGATGCAGGGCGATCAGGGTGATGGTCTTGCCGAGCCCCATGTCGTCGGCGAGACAGCAGCCCAGGCCCAGGGAGGTCGTCCGGGCCAGCCAGTTCAGGCCGCGCCGCTGGTAGTCCCGCAGCGTGGCGGCGAGCGCGGCGGGCTGCTCGACGGGCTCCTGCGCCTCGGGGTCCGCGAGCCGGTCCCGCAGAGCCGCCAGCCACCCGGTGGGCCGGACCTCGATCCGGCCGCCGTCGACCTCCACGGAGCCTGTCAGGGCCGCGCCGAGCGCGTCGACCGGCGTGATCGTGCGGTCCTGGCGCGCACGGGCCCGGGCCAGTTCCCGCGGGTCGATCAGGACCCACTGGTCGCGCAGCCGCACGAGGGGGCGGTTCGCCTCGGCCAGCCGGTCCAGTTCCTCGCGCGTGAGCCGCCGGTCGCCCAGGGCGAACCACCAGTCGAAGGCGAGCAGCGCGTCGGCGGACAGGAACGACGGCCCGTCCGTGGACCCGGCCCTCCCGGGCCCGGGCCCGTCGTCTGCGGGACCGACCTCCGCGCGGGTGGTGAGCTCCCGGACCAGTTCCCTGGGCCAGTGCACGTCGACGCCCGCGCCGGCGAGTGCCCGGCCGCCTTCGCCGAGGAGTTCGGCGATCTCCTCCTGCGCGAGGTCCACCGCGTCCGGTACGGTCGCCGACAACAAGGGGGTGAGCGGCGCCCAGGCCCGTGCCGCGCGGCGGAGCGCGAGCAGGGCGTCCATCCGCGCGCGGGAGTCGAAGGCCGCGTCGAAGGCGCCGGCCCACACCTCGCCGGCGTCCGCGACGAGCGCGGGGTCGTGCACGCCGTGCATCTGGAGGACGGCGCGGAACGACACGTCCGCGGCGTCGGCCGCGTCCGTGAGCCCGCGCGCCTCGATCCGCAGCGACAGCCGTACGCCGGCGTCGTGGCCGGCGGCGATGCCGGCGGCCCAGGTCCGCAGTTCGGGCAGCCGTTGCGGCTCCGGTACCGCGAAGGCGGCGGTGCCGGTCGCGAGACGGGCGGCGGGGGAGCGGGGGAGGGTGTCGGCGACCGCGTCGAGGAAGGCGCGCAGCAGCCGTTCGGGGTCGGGCAGCCGCGGCGGCACGGTGCCGTCCAGCGGCGTCGCGTGCGCCTCCGGCGGCATCGCCGCGGCGAGCCGGCGGATCGCCTCGACGTCCTCCGCGTCCAGCGGTCCGACGCGCCAGGCGTCGTGGTCGGCGGGGGAGAGGCCGGGCAGCAGCAGACCGCGCGCCACCAGGTGCAGGGCGTGCACGGCTGCGGCGCCCCAGAACCGGGTGGCCCGGTGCCCGGCACCACCGGCCCGCGCGCGTGTGAGGAACGGGAGCGCGTCGCGTACCGGCAGCACGGTGGCGGGCACACGCACCGCCTCGATCCCGTCGTCGCCGGGTACCACGACGGTCAGCTCCCCGGCCGACGCCGCGTCGGCGTCCACGGTCGGCGGAGGCGAGCCGTCGGGCCGCCAGAACGCGACCCGGCCGGTACGGGCGGGGTCACCCGGGACGAACACGGCCGGACAGTCGGCCGGCTCGAAGTGTGCGGAGTGTGCGGAGTGTGCGGCGGAGAGTACCGGGTGAGTCGTCTGCGCAGTGATGACAGGATTCCTCAAACTTGACTAGTGAAGCTGGAATCGCCGAGGGTACAGCACGGTCGGCGCCGACCGGATGTGCCTGAGCTGTGAGACGGGTCACCATGAAGGTGCGTCGGGCCTCCCGCCCGGGAGCCCTCCGACAGGCTCTCGAAGACCTTAGGGGTCGCGCCTCAGGGATGTCTCAGGGCCGCGGTCCGGAACCGTCGCGGGCGCGGGCCCGTTTTCACGGCAGAGAGCGGCAGTGGCCGCGAAGGAGGCGACACTCATGTCGAAGAACGCCAAGATCGCCGCGGGGGGTGTGGCGGCCGGACTGATTCTGTTCGTCTGGCTGCCCTGGTGGGCCGCCCTTCTGATCATCCTGGGGGTCCCGGCCGCCGCGTACCTCACCCTGGACCCCGCACAGCGGCGCAGGCTGCGCCGCGTCTCGCGCAAAGAGCTGGGCCGCTGAGGCGCCACGGCGTCACCGCCTCACCGGAGCCCGGCGCGCAGGAAAGGGGCCGATCGCGGAACCGCCCCACGGTGAGGGACCGCCCTCGCCGTCATCGAGGGGCCGGTGCCCTGTGGAACGGCGTCCACACGTGGGGTTTCACCACACGCTGACGTCCACCGCACCTGGCCCTCGGGAAGCCGCGTGTGCTCAGAGCGGTCGTACGGCCATCCGTTCGAGCGCTTCGAGCAGGCCCGGCAGCTCCGGGCCCCGGCCCACCGGCAGGACCTCGCCGGGTTCGTCGTCGAGCAGGACGAACGCGATGTCGTCGGTCCGGGCCACCAGCGACCAGCCGGGGCCGTCGGCGCGCAGGATGCGCGCGCCACCCGGGGCGAAGGACGAGCGGACCCGGCCGAGCGGCGGCGGCGAGTCGACGTACGCGCGCGCCTCCGCCAGCACCCGCCGGAGCCTGCCGTGCCCCGGCTGCCCGTCCGTCCTGCCGCCCGTTTCCTCCGTCCGGCCGTCCTCCGCGGGCTCCTCGGCGTCGTCGGCCGCCCGGGCCGAGCCGCCCGGCGCCGGGAACGCCGCGTCGTCGACCTGCTCCCGCCAGACCGCCCACTGCAGGGCGACCTCGTCGGCACCCAGCCGGCGCTGGGCCGGTCCCCAGGCCCCGGTGTCCGGCGGGGACAGCGGGGGACCGTCCGCGGCGTCCGGGCCGGGATCGTGCGGCGCGGGCACGTTCGGCGCGGCGACGGCCACCGCGAGGGGCCAGCCGGGCAGCGCGGCGACGACCGTGCGCTCGTCCGGCGACAGATCGTGCTCCATCCCGCAGTCCCAGGACGCGATCGCGACGGCGACCAGCGAGACGTCGTCGACGACGACGGTCCACCGGGCGCCCTCGCCGTCCTGGCCGAGCACCAGGCCGTACCCGTCGGCGAGGGGCGGAAGGCCGAGCGCCGCGCACGCCTCCGGGTAGTCGTCGCCCAGCACGCTCGGGAACTTCGCCGGCGTCAGCAGCGCCGCCGTGAGCACATAGAGCGCGTCGTCCGCGGCGGCGACGGCTTCCTCGTCCGTCCCGGCCATCCCAGCCTCCCCATCGCTTCGTCCACCGGCGCGCACCCTATGCCGACCCCGAGCCGCTTGTCACGACCTCCGCAGCCATGCCCGGAGCTGCAGGTTTCCGGCCGGACGGGGCGAATCGACCACGTGCCGGCGGACGGTTCAGGCGGCCGGAAGCCCCAGCAGCGCCCGCGCGACCGTCCCCGGGGACTCGTCCCGCTCCCGCGCGAGCGCGATCACCGCCCGGCACGCCAGCTCGTTCACCCCGAACGACAGCGCCTCCGGCGACACCCAGCCGGCCGCCTCGTCGATCCGGTCCTGATCGTCCTCCACGCAGGCCGAGACGTACACCGCGGCGGCCTCGAACAGATTGTGCGGACGCTTCTCCCGCCCGGTCCGCTTCTCACGCCCGACCCGCTCCTCCCGCCCGGTCCGCTCCTCCGCGCGCCACCTGCCGATCACTCTGCTCCCGATCCCCCGAACCCTTCCCCACATGCGGTCCGCCTTCCCCGGCACGGTTGTCCTCGCCGACCGTTCATCTCCTGCCGTTCAACGTAGAGTCGCGGCTCCGACAGCAGAAGAGGGCAGCCCGGCGCAGCACTCCGGAACCCGCGCCGTTCCGCGGACCGGCCGGCTGCTCGCCCGGACGGCAGAGCTCACGGAGCGGTCCGGCGGGCGCGGCCACCGGCCGGCGGACCCGGGAACCACCCCGTACCGGGACTTCGGAGCGGCCCGGTGCGGAACCCGGACCGGACGCCCGGCGCGTGACCGGGCGCTCTAGTCCGCGCGGACGGCCAGCGCCAGGAAGCGTGTGTCCTCGTCGGTGTACGACGTCATGCGCCACCCCGAACGGGACAGCAGTGCACGGAGATTCGGCTCCGCGCGGAGGTCGTCCGGGGAGAGCGTGCGACCCTGCCGGGCGGCGAGCGCAGCCCGGCCGACCGGATGGAACAGCGCGAGCACGCCACCCGGCCGCACCACCCGCGCGATCTCCCGGAGGTTGCCGGCCGGATCGGGCAGGTGGGCGATCAGACCCGCCGCGAACACGGCGTCCAGTGTGGACGGGCGCAGCGGCAGCGCGGCGACGTCGGTCAGCAGCAGCGCCCCGTCACGGTCCCGTCCGGCCCGTGCCGCCTCCCGCAGCATGGCCGGCGTCAGATCCGCGCCGAGGATCACGCCCGAGGGCCCCACGGCCGCACGCAGCGGCGGCAGGGCGCGCCCGGTGCCGCAGCCCGCGTCGAGCACCCGGTCCCCCTCGCGCAGCCCGAGTCCGGCGACCGCGGCGGCGTAGACCGGACCGTCGTCGGGGAAGCGGCGGTCCCAGTCGGCGGCACGCGCGGTGAAGAACTCCTGGACGTGTGTGTGGTCGTCGCTCATGCTCCGCATGATCCCCCACCGGGACGGGCGACGCCCTTGTGCGACGCACGCGAGCGCGACTCGGGCAAGGAGGTGCTGATCCGGCTCGTCGAGTACGCCGGACGCGTGCACACCGCCCGGCTGCCCGACTCGGTGGGAGGACCGCGGGATCCGGGCTCGCGCCACTGTTCCTCGGTCATCTTCCGTCCCTTGGCTCCCGTCCTCCTTGCCCGGTGCCCGGTCCTGGGGAAGGCTGGCGCGAGGGCCCTCCCGCCAGGAGGGAACGGCACACGGGGCAGACCACGGGGAAAGAACCAGGGGGAGACACACGACATGGCGCAGAACCAGGGACTCGACTGGCTGCTGGACGACCTGACCCAACGCGTCGAACACGTACGGCACGCACTGGTCCTGTCCAACGACGGACTGGTGACGGGCGCGAGCACGGGACTGCGGCGCGAGGACGCGGAACACCTCGCCGCCGTCTCGTCCGGACTGCACAGCCTCGCCAAGGGGTCGGGCCGGCACTTCGGCGCGGGCGGGGTACGCCAGACGATGATCGAGTTCGACGACGCGGTGCTCTTCGTCACCGCGGCGGGCACCGGCAGCTGTCTGTGCGTACTCAGCGGAGCGGAGGCCGACATCGGCCAGATCGCGTACGAGATGACCCTGCTGGTCAACCGGGTCGGCGAGCATCTGGAGGTGGACGCCCGCCGACAGAAACCAGGCACAGAACTCTGACCTGCCAGTCCGTCCTCCGCCGCGGAGTTATCCACAGGCTCGCCACGGAGAGTGATGAAGCGGCTACGGTTTTTCCGGCGGCGCACCCGGCGCCGGCCGCCCACACTCCACGGGGGAAGACGAACATGCCCGGACAGCACACCATCGCGCATGACACCACCGCCATCGCGGCGCGGCCCGCGGCGGCGCGGGAGGTCCGGGTCGGCCCGGGCCGCGCGGCCCGCGAACTCGGTCTCAAAAGCACCGAGTTCGACCTCGCCGTACAGCTCGGGCGGATCCGCACGGTCCTCGACGGCGACGGAGGGGACCGGTGGGTCGACCGGGCCGAGATCGAGCGGCTCCGTGCCGGGCCGGGGTTTCCGGAGGCCCTGCGCCGGAGCGTGCACGCCGTGGGCACCACGGAGGGCGCCGCCCTCATCGACGTGACGAAGACCCGGTTCACCCGCCTCGCGAGGCTGGGCCTGCTGGTGCCCGTGAAGTTCTACCTGAACCGCTACCGCGCCGTGGTCTGGCTCTACCTGGCCGAGGAACTGCGGCTGTTCGCGGCCGACGACAGGAACCTGCCCCTTCTGACGGGGCGCACGCCCGAGAGCCTCAGGAGCCAGCTCGACACCGGTATCGACCTGCGCCCGCGCAACTGGCGCGCCCGGCAGCTGGGCTTCATGCTCCGCCGGACCGACGACCCCTGGGCGCGCGCCGGGGCCGTGGCGTCACTGCTCGGCCCGCCGCATGTGTCGGAGGCCGTCCCCGACCACTACGACCGCTCCCACCTCAACGGGTTCCGCCGGCCGCCGCCGTCCCACGGCGCGCCCGGCTCACCGGCCGCGGACCTGGCGGAAGAGCTCATGACCGCTCAGGACCCGGACGAAATCGCCCGGCTGCAGGCCGATCTGGTCCGGCTGACGGAGAGGGCGCGGGCACACCGGCCGGCACCCCGTCCCGCTCCCCGCCGGCCGGAGCCGGTTCGGCGCGCGCCGGAGGCCGTCGAGCCGGTACGCGGGACGTCCCGCGGCCTGCTGGGCCGGTGGTGGCGCGGAAACCGGTGACCTACAGGGCCCGGAACAACCCCTCCTGGACGACGGACACCAGCATCCGCCCCTCCAGGTCGTAGATCCGGCCGCGGGCCAGACCCCGCCCGCCCGTGGCGATCGGCGACTCCTGGTCGTACAGGAACCACTCGTCGGCGCGGAACGGACGGTGGAACCACATCGCGTGGTCCAGCGACGCCATGTCGAAGCCGCGCGGCCCCCACAGCGGTTCCACCGGGATCCGCACGGCGTCCAGGAGGGTCATGTCGCTGGCGTACGTCAGGGCGCAGGTGTGAACCAGCGGATCGTCACCGAGCGGTCCGACCGCGCGCATCCACACCGCGCTGCGCGGCTCGGCGCCCTTGACGTCGTCGGCGTTCCAGCGCAGCCGGTCCACATAGCGGATGTCGAAGGGCTGGCGGCGCGCCATCCGCTCCAACTGCTCCGGCAGCGCGCCCAGATGCTCACGGATCTCGTCCGACACCGTCGGCAGCGACTCGGGGTCCGGGACCTCGCGGGCCGGCGGCAGCTGGTGTTCGAAACTCCCCTGTTCAGGCTTGTGGAAGGAGGCGGTCAGATTGAAGATCGTGCGGCCCTGCTGCACCGCGGTGACCCGGCGGGTCGTGAACGACCGGCCGTCCCGCACCCGTTCGACCTGGTACACGATCGGCACCCCGGGTCTGCCCGGACGCAGGAAGTACGCGTGCAGGGAGTGCACGGGACGGTCGCCCTCCGTGGTGCGGCCGGCGGCGACCAGGGCCTGGCCGGCCACCTGGCCTCCGAAGACCCGCTGCAGTGACTCCTGCGGGCTGCGGCCACGGAAGATGTTGACCTCGATCTGCTCCAGGTCGAGCAGGGCGACGAGGCTCTCGGCCGGATTCGTCATGGGTGGGGTTCTCCTGTGCTCACAGCTGGCCGACATCGGTGACCCGGACGACCGCGCGGCCCTCCGCGTCGGAGGCGGTGAGGTCGACCTCGGCACTGATGCCCCAGTCGTGGTCGCCGGCGGGATCGTCGAAGATCTGCCGGACCCGCCACAGCCCGTTCTCCGGCTGCTCCTCGATCAGCAGCAGCTTCGGCCCGCGGGCGTCGGGACCGGTGCCGAGCTCCTCGTATTCGTCCCAGTACTTGTCCATCGCCTCGCCCCAGGCATCCGCGTCCCAGCCGCCCTCGGCGTCCAGCTCGCCCAGCTCGTCCACCTGATCGAGGGCGGCGAGCTCGACCCGGCGGAACATGGCGTTGCGGACCAGGACGCGGAAGGCACGCGCGTTGGCGGTGACCGGCTTGACCTGGTCGGCCCTCTCCTGCGCCTCCTCGGCGGTCATCTCCTCCGGATTGGCCAGCTGCTCCCACTCGTCCAGCAGGCTGGAGTCGACCTGGCGCACCGTTTCGCCCAGCCAGGCGATCAGATCCTCCAGGTCCTCCGACTTCAGGTCGTCCGGGACGGTGTGCTCCAGCGCCTTGTAGGCACTCGCGAGGTAGCGCAGCACGATGCCCTCGGTGCGGGCCAGCTCGTAGTGGGACACCAGCTCGGTGAACGACAGCGCCCGCTCGTACATGTCCCGGATCACGGACTTCGGCGACAGCGGATGGTCACCGACCCAGGGATGGCTCTTGCGGTAGGTGTTGTACGCGTGGAAGAGCAGCTCCTCCAGCGGCTTCGGGTAGGTGATGTCCTGGAGCCGCTCCATGCGCTCCTCGTACTCCACCCCGTCGGCCTTCATCGCGGCGACCGCCTCGCCGCGCGCCTTGTTCTGCTGGGCGGCGAGGATCTGGCGCGGATCGTCCAGCGTGGACTCCACGACGGACACCATGTCCAGCGCGTACGACGGCGACTCGGGGTCCAGCAGTTCGAACGCGGCCAGCGCGAACGTGGACAGCGGCTGGTTCAGCGCGAAGTCCTGCTGCAGGTCCACGGTGAGGCGGACGATCCGGCCCTCGGCGTCCGGCCGGTCGAGCTTCTCGACGATGCCGCCGTCCAGCAGCGAGCGGTAGATGGCGATCGCCCGCCGGATGTGCCGCAGCTGCTGCCTGCGCGGCTCGTGGTTGTCCTCCAGCAGCCGCCGCATCGCCTCGAAGGCGTTGCCGGGCCGGGCGATCACCGACAGCAGCATGGTGTGCGTGACCCGGAAGCGGGAGGTCAGCGGCTCCGGCTCGGAGCCGATCAGCTTCTCGAAGGTCTGCTCGCTCCAGGCGACGAAGCCCTCGGGCGCCTTCTTGCGCACGACCTTGCGGCGCTTCTTCGGGTCGTCGCCCGCCTTCGCCAGCGCCTTCTCGTTCTCGACGACGTGCTCGGGGGCCTGGGCCACCACGAAGCCCTCCGTGTCGAAGCCCGCACGCCCGGCGCGGCCCGCGATCTGGTGGAACTCCCGGGCCCGCAGCGTGCGCACGCGGGTGCCGTCGTACTTGGTCAGGGCCGTGAACAGCACCGTGCGGATGGGGACGTTGACGCCCACCCCGAGCGTGTCCGTGCCGCAGATGACCTTCAGCAGACCGGCCTGCGCGAGCTTCTCCACCAGCCGCCGGTACTTGGGCAGCATGCCGGCGTGGTGCACGCCGATGCCGTGCCGGACGTAGCGGGACAGATTACGGCCGAACTTGGTGGTGAAGCGGAAGTTGCCGATCAGCTCGGCGATCCTGTCCTTCTCCTCGCGCGTGCACATGTTGATGCTCATCAGCGCCTGCGCCCGCTCCACCGCCTGCGCCTGCGTGAAGTGCACGATGTAGACCGGCGCCTGCCGGGCCTCGAGCAGATCGGTGAGCGTCTCGGTGAGCGGCGTGTACCGGTACTCGTAGGACAGCGGCACGGGACGCGTCGCCGAGCGGACCACCGCGGTGGGACGGCCGGTGCGGCGGGTGAGGTCCTTCTCGAAGAAGGAGACGTCGCCGAGCGTCGCCGACATCAGCACGAACTGCGCCTGCGGCAGCTCGAGGAGCGGGATCTGCCAGGCCCAGCCGCGGTCCCCTTCCGCGTAGAAGTGGAACTCGTCCATCACGACCTGGCCCACGTCGGCGTCCTTGCCGTCGCGCAGCGCGATCGACGCCAGCACCTCGGCGGTGCAGCAGATGACCGGGGCGTCGGCGTTGACGGACGCGTCGCCGGTGAGCATGCCGACGTTCTCGGTGCCGAAGACCTTGCACAGCTCGAAGAACTTCTCCGACACCAGCGCCTTGATGGGCGCCGTGTAGAAGGTGACCTCGTCGCGCGCCAGGGCGGCGAAGTGGGCGGCCGCGGCGATCATGCTCTTGCCGGAGCCCGTGGGCGTCGACACGATCACGTTCGCCCCGGAGACCACCTCGATCAGCGCCTCCTCCTGGTGCGGGTAGAGCGTGAGACCGCGCTCCTGGGCCCACGACTCGAAGGCTTCGTAAAGGGCGTCGGGGTCGGCGGTCGGCGGCAGCTGATCGATGAGGGTCACGCCCCCATCTTGCCTGCCCACCCGGCCGATGGGGGAATCGGCTGCGGGCGTGAAGATCGCGAACGCTACGCTGTGTCGCCGGCGGGGCGTCAACGCACCGGGCCGACCGGCCGGTGGCGAACGAGGAATGGGGCGGGCAACGGCGATGATGGGACCAGCACACTCACTGTCGGGCGCCGCGGCCTGGCTCGGGGTCGGCGCGGCGACGGCCGCGGCCGGACACCCCATGCCCTGGCCGGTGCTCCTGGCCGGCGCCCTGATCTGCGCCGGCGCCGCGCTCGCCCCCGACCTGGACCACAAGGCGGCCACCATCTCACGGGCCTTCGGCCCCGTGTCCCGCTGGCTGTGCGAGATCGTCGACAAGCTGTCCTACGCCGTCTACAAGGCCACCAGGAAGCAGGGCGACCCGCGCCGCTCAGGCGGGCACCGCACGCTCACGCACACCTGGCTGTGGGCGGTGCTGATCGGCGCCGGCACCGCGGTCCTGGCGATCACGGGCGGCCGCTGGGCGGTGCTGGCCATTCTCTTCGTGCACATGGTGCTGGCCATCGAGGGCCTGCTGTGGCGGGCGACGCGCGGCTCCAGCAGCGACGTCCTGGTGTGGCTGCTGGCCGCGGCCTGCGCCTGGATCATCGCGGGCGTCCTGGACCAGCCGGGCCACGGCTCCGACTGGCTGTTCACCGAGCCGGGCCAGGAGTACCTGTGGCTGGGGCTGCCGGTCGTCCTGGGCGCTCTGGTGCACGACATCGGGGACGCACTGACCGTCTCCGGCTGCCCGGTCCTGTGGCCGATACCGGTGGGCCGCAAGCGCTGGTACCCGGTCGGCCCGCCGAAGGCGATGCGGTTCCGGGCGGGCAGCTGGGTGGAGCTGAAGGTGCTGATGCCCGTGTTCATGCTGCTGGGCGGAGTGGGCTGCGCGGCGGCGCTCAATGTGATCTGAGGGCCGCGCCCGTCCGGGACTCAGCCGCCGGAACCCTCACCGCCGTACCGGCGCTCGAAGCGGGCGACACGGCCCTCCGTGTCCACGGTCCGGGCCTTGCCCGTGTAGAACGGGTGGCTCTCCGAGGAGATCTCCACCTCCACCACCGGGTAGGTCTCGCCGTCGTCCCACTCGATGGTCCGGTCGCTGGTCGCGGTGGACCGGGTGAGGAAGGCGTATCCGGCGGCACGGTCCCGGAAGACGACCGGGTGGTAGTCGGGGTGCTTGTCCTGCTGCATGGATGCTCCTCGGGGTCAGCCCGGCAGGTTGTCCTCGTCGACGACATGCATCGCGGCCTCTTCGGCGGAGGCGGCCGCGCCGTCGATGCCGACGTCCATGGCGACCAGGGCCTCCTCCTCGTCCTCGTGCGCCCCTTCGTCGGGAGCCACGAGCCGGCCGGAGCGTGCGGCTCCGACCTCGTGGTCCAGGAGTTCCCCGTCGGTGTCCTCGGAATCGCCCAGGCCGTCGCCGTCGGGTGCGAGGGAGTCGGGCTGCTCCTCGGCGAGCCGCTGCTCCAGGGTCTCGCCCCGGTGGCGTTCCCCGGCCGTCACGCCGGTGTGCTCCACCGCCCAGGGACGTTCCGGCGGGGACCAGCCCCGGTCGAGGGGATCGTCGACCCCGTCGTACTCGAGGGTGTCCTCCGCGTCGAGCAGCCCGGTGTCCTCCCTCTGCTCGGAACCGTCGGGCTGGTAGACGTCGTCTCCCCATCCGTCGGCGCTGTTCACAGGTACCTCCAGGGGGTGGGGACGGGCCCCTTCTCACCGCGGACCGCGGCGGGCCGCCGCTGCACGGGGCACTGGCGCCGTCCGTACCCGGTCCGCCGGGCCCCGGGCGTCCCCGAGCCGGTGCCTGACTCCAGCCTTCCACCGGAGCTCCCCACCGCGCAACGGCACACCACCGGCGGGCCGCGCGCCCGGGATCCCCGCCCCGCCCGGCACCCCGCCGGTGCCCCGTCCCACGGCCCGGAACCGTCCCCGGGCCACAAGCCCCGTACGGGTACGGCCGTCGGCGCGGGCAGCGTTCCCCGGTCCCACCGCTGCCGGGGCGCCGGATACCCGGGGCCGGCGGCCGGCCGGGAGTGCGGCATGGTGCCGCCGGCCCGGCCGCCGTAGTTCCGGTCCGGCCCGAGGTCACACCGGCGGGCCCGGGGGGACCTCGCCCACCGGGCCGCCCCCGCCGTGGCGGCGCGTGCTCAGCCGTGCCAGGAGCGCCACAGCGCCGCGTACGCCCCGTCCGCCGCGACCAGGTCGTCGTGGCTGCCCAGCTCGCTGATGCGGCCGTCCTCCACGACGGCGATGACGTCCGCGTCATGGGCGGTGTGCAGGCGGTGGGCGATGGCGATGACGGTCCTGCCGTCCAGGACACGTGCCAGGGAGCGCTCCAGGTGCCGTGCCGCGCGCGGGTCGAGCAGCGAGGTCGCCTCGTCCAGGACCAGCGTGTGCGGGTCGGCCAGTACCAGCCGGGCCAGCGCGATCTGCTGGGCCTGGGCCGGGGTGAGCGCGAACCCGCCGGAGCCGACCTCGGTGTCCAGGCCCTCGCCCAGCGCACGGGCCCAGCCGTCCGCGTCGACCGCCCCGAGCGCCGCCCACAGTTCGGCGTCCTGCGCGTCGGTCCTGGCGAGCCGCAGATTGTCGCGCAGGGAGCCGACGAAGACATGGTGCTCCTGGTTGACCAGGGCCACATGTTCCCGGACCCGTTCCGCGGTCATCCGCGACAGTTCGGCGTCGCCCAGGGTGACCCGCCCGTCCCGGGGCGCGTAGATCCCGGCGAGCAGCCGGCCCAGGGTGGACTTGCCCGCACCCGAGGGGCCGACCAGTGCCAGCCTGGTCCCGGGGGCGACCTCGAGGGACACCTTGCGCAGGACGTCCACGCCCTCCAGGTAGCCGAAGCGCACCTTGTCCGCGTGGACCCGGCGCCCCTCGGGAGCAAGACCGGCGTCACCGGCGTCGGGCTCGATGTCCCGGACCCCGACCAGCCGGGCCAGCGACACCTGCGCCACCTGCAGCTCGTCGTACCAGCGCAGGATCAGCCCCACCGGGTCGACGAGCATCTGCGCGATCAGCGCGCCCGTGGTCAGCTGGCCGACGCCGATCCAGCCCTGGAGGACGAACACCCCGCCGATCATCAGCACCGAGCCGAGCACGGTGACATGGGTGATGTTGACGACGGGGAAGAGCACCGACCGCAGCCAGAGGGTGTAGCGCTCCCAGGCCGTCCACTCCTTGACCCGCTGGTCGGACAGTGCCACACGGCGCGCGCCGAGACGGTGCGCCTCCACGGTCCGCCCCGCGTCCACGGTCTCGGTGAGCGCGGCGGCCACGGCGGCGTACCCGGCGGCCTCCGAGCGGTAGGCGGCCGGCGCCCGCCGGAAGTACCAGCGGCAGCCGATCACCAGCAGTGGCACGGCGAGCAGCACGGCCGGTGCCAGCTCGGGCGCCGTGACGACCAGTCCGCCCAGCAGCAGCGCCGCCCACACCACGCCGATGGCCAGTTGGGGCACGGCCTCGCGCATGGCGTTGCCGAGCCGGTCGATGTCGGTCGTGATCCGCGACAGCAGATCACCCGTGCCCGCCCGTTCCAGTACGCCCGGCGGCAGCCCGACCGACCGCACCAGGAAGTCCTCGCGCAGATCGGCCAGCATCCGCTCGCCGAGCATCGCCCCGCGCAGCCGTACCTGCCGGACGAACACCGCCTGGAGGACCAGCGCGAGCACGAACAGCGCGACCGTGAGCCCCAGATGCGGCTCCCGCTCCCGGTCCGAGACCCGTTCCACGAGTCCGCCCAGCAGGTACGGGCCCACCATCGAGGCGAGCACGGCGACCGTGTTCACGGTGATCAGCAGTACGAAGGCCCGGCGGTGCCTGCGCAGCAGCTCGCCCACGTAGGCGCGGACGGTCGCGGGCGCACCCACCGGCAGCGTGCTGGCCGCGGTCGGGGCCGCCGGGTCGTAGGCCGGTGGCGCCACGCCGATCATGCCGTCTCCTCGATCTCTTCCAGTTCTTCCAGCCGGTGCAGGACCTCGTCCTCGCGCAGGACGCCGTCCTTGTCCAGGACCTTTGCCGACGCGGCCTCGTCCTCGGTCTCGCGCGTCACCACGGCCCGGTACCGGGGTTCGGTGCGCACCAGTTCGCGGTGGTCGCCGACCGCCGCGACGGTGCCGCCGTGCAGGAACACCACCCGGTCGGCGCGGTCCAGCAGCAGTGGGGACGAGGTGAACACCACGGTGGTGCGCCGCGCCCGCAGTTCGCGCACGCCCTGGGCGATACGGGCCTCGGTGTGCGAGTCGACGGCCGAGGTCGGCTCGTCCAGGACGAGCACCTCCGGGTCCGTGACCAGCGACCGGGCCAGCGCGAGCCGCTGGCGCTGCCCGCCGGACAGGGACCGCCCGCGCTCGGTGATCCGCGCGTCCATCGGGTCGTCGGCGTCCACCGAGCCCTGCACCAGGGCCGCCAGCACGTCCCCGCACTGCGCGGCGTCCAGCGCGTCGCGCGGGTCGACCGCGCCGGACGCCGGCACGTCGAGCAGTTCGCGCAGGGTGCCGGAGAGCAGCACCGGATCCTTGTCCTGCACGAGGACGGCCCGGCGGGCGGAGTCCAGCGGCAGTTCGTCGAGCGGCACCCCGCCGAGCAACACCGGGGTGCCCCGCTCGGAGGCGTGCCCGCCGAGCCGTTCGGCCAGCCGTCCCGCCGCGTCCGGGTCCCCGCACACCACGGCGGTGAGCCGGCCCGTGGGGGCGAGCAGACCGCTCTCCGGGTCGTACAGGTCTCCGGCCGGGTCCTCGGCGGCGCGCGATCCCGCGGTGTCCGTGGCCCGCTCCAGCGACAGCACGCGCGCGGCCCGCTTCGCCGAGGGGCGCGAGAAGGAGTACGCCATCGCGATCTCCTCGAAGTGCCGCAGCGGGTAGGTGAGCACCATGACCGAGCTGTAGACGGTGACCATCTCACCGACGGCGATCCGGCCCTCGCGGGCGAGATGTACGCCGTACCAGACCACCGTGATCAGCAGGATTCCCGGCAGCAGCACCTGGATCGCGGCGATCAGGGCCCACATCCTGGCGCTGCGCACGGCGGCGTGACGAACCTCCTGGGAGGCGCGGCGGTAGCGGTCGAGGAACAGTTCCTCGCCGCCGATGCCGCGCAGTACGCGCAGCCCGGCGACGGTGTCCGAGGCGAGCTCGGTGGCCCGGCCGGCCTTCTCCCGCTGGACGTCCGCCCGCCGGGTGGCGCGGGGCAGCAGCGGCAGCACCGCGATCGCCAGCACCGGCAGTCCCACGGCGACGACGACCCCCAGTGCCGGCTGGTAGACGACCAGGCCGGCGCAGACCAGCACGATGGTGACCGCCGCCGCGGTGAACCGCGACAGGGCCTCCACGAACCATCCGATCTTCTCGACGTCACCGGTGGAGACCGCCACGACCTCACCGGCGGCGACCCGCCGGGTCAGCGCGGAGCCCAGCGTCGCCGCCTTGCGGGCCAGCACCTGCTGGACGCGGGCGGCGGCGGTGATCCAGTTGGTGACGGCGGCGCGGTGCAGGAAGGTGTCGCCGACGGCGTTGCCCGCGCAGGCCAGCGCCATCAGGCCGCCGGCCAGCGCGAGCCGGCCGCCGGAGCGGTCGACCGCGGCCTGGACGGCGACGCCGACGCAGAACGGCAGCGAGGCCACGGAGGCGAAGTGCAGCAGGCCCCAGGCCAGCGACTTGAGCTGCCCGGACAGCTGATTCCGGAAGAGCCACCACAGGAATCGGGGACCCGAGCGGGCGTCGGGCACCCCCGGGTCGGGAAACGGAAGGTCTTGGATCTGCATGACGTCCCAGTGGCTCGGATCAGGGGGCGGCGGAAACGGGGAAAGACGGAGGTGCGCGCAGTCCGGGGACGGCGGCAGCAAACCGTGACAGGTTGACCCCGCTACGTACCGGGAGGCAAACGGTTTTCCGCACGAGCGCACAGAACCGGCGGTCCGGGCGGCCGGCACCGCCGTACCGTCACGTCACACGGGTCATACGGACGCGTCGCCGCACCGCGTGGGAACCGCCCCGTCGATCAGGATGTCCAGCAACTCGCCCAGTGCCTCGCGCTGGGCTTCCCCCAGCGGGGCCAGGATCTCCTCCGCGGCGGACCGGCGCGCGGCGCGCAGTTCGCGCAGGGCCGCGCGCCCGTCGTCGGTGAGCTCGATCCGGATCACCCGCCGATTGGCCGGATCCGGTACCCGCCGTACCTTGCCGTTCGCCTCCAGCCCGTCGACCAGTGTGGTGACGGCGCGGGGGACCACCTCCAGCCGCTCGGCCAGATCGGCCATGCGGGGCGGTGAACCGTAGTGTGCGAGGGTGCGCAGCAGCCGTGACTGGGCAGGAGTGATACCGAGTTCGCGCCCCTCCAGATGGCGCTTCTGGATGCGGTGCACCCGGCGGGTCAGCCGAAGCAACTGCTCGGCCAGCAGGCCGTCGGGATCGGGGGCGGTCATACGGGAACAATATCAGGATGCCGTTCATTGTGAGTATAGGTAACAATGAGCTGTGCTCATCCCGCTCCCGGATCACCGGGCACCCTCACCGAAGGAGACCATGCACCCCGACCACGAACCCGCCTGGACCCCGCCCGCCGGCGCCGAGGAGCAGCCCCGGCAGGTGCGGCGCATCCTGAGGCTCTTCCGTCCCTACCGGGGCCGCCTCGCGATCGTCGGCCTGCTCGTCGGCGCCGCCTCGCTGGTCTCGGTGGCCACCCCGTTCCTGCTGAAGGCGATCCTCGACGTCGCCATCCCCGAGGGCCGTACCGGGCTGCTCAGCCTGCTCGCGCTCGGCATGATCCTCAGCGCCGTCCTCACCAGCGTCTTCGGCGTGCTGCAGACCCTGATCTCGACCACCGTGGGCCAGCGCGTGATGCACGACCTGCGCACCGCCGTCTACGGCCGGCTCCAGCGCATGTCGCTCGCCTTCTTCACCCGCACCCGCACCGGTGAGGTCCAGTCCCGCATCGCCAACGACATCGGCGGCATGCAGGCCACCGTGACCTCCACGGCGACGTCCCTGGTCTCCAACCTCACCAGTGTGGTCGCCACCGTCGTCGCGATGCTGGCGCTCGACTGGCGGCTGACCGTGGTCTCGCTGGTCCTGCTGCCGGTGTTCGTCTGGATCAGCCGCCGCGTCGGCAATGAACGCAAGAAGATCACCACCCAGCGCCAGAAGCAGATGGCGGCGATGGCCGCCACGGTCACCGAGTCGCTCTCGGTCAGCGGCATCCTGCTCGGCCGCACCATGGGCCGCTCCGACTCCCTGACCGGCGCCTTCTCGGACGAGTCCGAGCGGCTGGTCGACCTGGAGGTCCGGTCGAACATGGCCGGCCGCTGGCGCATGGCCGTCATCACGATCGTCATGGCCGCCATGCCGGCGATCATCTACTGGACGGCCGGCATCGCCCTGCGGACGGGCGGCCCCGAGGTCTCCATCGGCACCATCGTCGCCTTCGTCTCGCTCCAGCAGGGGCTGTTCCGCCCGGCCGTGAGCCTGCTGTCCACCGGCGTCCAGATCCAGACGTCGCTCGCGCTCTTCCAGCGCATCTTCGAGTACCTCGACCTCCCGATCGACATCACCGAGCGCGAGGACCCGGTCCACCTCGACCGGGTCAAGGGCGAGGTCCGCTTCGAGGGCGTCACCTTCGGATACGACAAGAGCGGCCCCGTCCTCGACGGCATCGACATCACCGTCCCCCCGGGCGGCAGCCTCGCCGTGGTCGGGCCGACCGGCGCCGGCAAGTCCACCCTCGGTCACCTCGTGCCACGGCTGTACGACGTCACGGGCGGCCGGGTCACCCTCGACGGCGTCGACGTCCGCGACCTCGACTTCGACACGCTGGCCCGCGCGGTGGGCGTCGTCTCCCAGGAGACGTACCTCTTCCACGCCTCGGTCGCGGACAACCTGCGCTTCGCCAAGCCGGACGCCACCGACGAGGAGCTGCACGCGGCGGCGCGGGCCGCGCAGATCCACGACCACATCGCCGCCCTGCCCGACGGGTACGACACGGTGGTCGGCGAGCGCGGCCACCGGTTCTCCGGCGGTGAGAAGCAGCGGCTGGCGATCGCCCGCACCATCCTGCGCGACCCGCCGGTCCTGGTGCTCGACGAGGCCACCAGCGCCCTGGACACCCGTACCGAGGCCGCCGTCCAGGAGGCCATCGACGCGCTGTCGGCCGACCGCACCACGATCACCATCGCCCACCGGCTGTCCACCGTCCGGAATGCCGACCAGATCGTGGTCCTCGACTCCGGCCGCGCGGTCGAACGCGGCACGCACGAAGAGCTGCTGGAGCGTGGCGGGCGCTACGCGGCCCTCGTACGCCGGGACGCCCAACTGGAGCCGACAAGATGAAGATATGCCGGGTTTGTGGCGATATGCGGGTTACCGTGCCCGCATGCAGACGAACACTCCGTCACGGAGCACGATCCGACTGACGCGCCGGGGCCGTTTCGCCCTCGCGGCGCTCGGGGCCGTCGTGGCCGGCACCGCCGTGGCGGTACCGCTGCTGATCATGAACGGCGACGACGACTCCCGCCCCACGACCCTGGTGATCCCGGAGGGCTGGCGCGCGAGCCAGGTGTACGCCGCCGTCGACAAGGTCCTCGACCTGCCCGCCGGCACCACGAAGAAGTCCCTCCCCAAGGCGGACCTGAAGCTGCCCGACGAGGCCGGGGGCGACCCGGAGGGATACCTCTTCCCGACGACCTATCCGCTGAAGGGGAAGGCGACCCCGCAGAAGCTGCTGTCCCGCATGGCCGACACCGCCGACAAGAAGTTCAACGGAGCCCCGATCGCCGCCGGCGCGCAGCGCAACGCGATGAACGTCTACCAGGCGGTCACCGTCGCGAGCATCGTCCAGGCGGAGGCGGCCACCAAGGCCGACATGGGCAAGGTGGCCCGGGTGATCTTCAACCGGCTGGAGCGCGGGATGCCGCTCCAGATGGACTCCACCGTCGACTACGCCCTGAACCGCGGGGCGCCGCGCACGACGGCCGCCGACACCGAGATCGACAGCCCCTACAACTCCTACCGGCGCATGGGGCTGCCCCCGACCCCGATCGGCAACCCCGGCGAGGACGCGGTGCGCGCCGCGATCAACCCCACTCCGGGCGACTGGCTCTACTTCGTCACCGTCAAGCCGGGTGACACCCGCTTCACGGCCGACTACGCGGAACACCAGCGCAACGTCGCCGAGGCCGGCGCACAGGGGAAGAAGACGGACGAACCGTCGAAGAAGGAAGTGAGCGGCGCGCCCCCGGCCGTCACGCCGCGGCCCGCTCCTCCCGCGCCGTCAGCCGCCTGATGTCCCGCACCGCCGCGCGTCCGGCCCGGTTGGCGCCGATGGTGCTCGCCGAGGGGCCGTAACCGACCAGATGGATCCGCGGATCGGCGACCACCCGCGTGCCCTCGACCCGGATGCCGCCGCCCGGCTCCCGCAGCCGCAGCGGAGCGAGATGCCCGACGGCGGGCCGGAAACCGGTCGCCCACAGGATGACGTCGGCCGCCACCCGCCGTCCGTCCTCCCATTCCACACCGTCGGGCGTGATCCGCTCGAACATGGGCCGCCGGTCGAGCACACCGTCCGCCAGACCCCGGCGGATCACATCGTTGAGCGGCAGCCCCGTCACGGAGACGACACTGCGCGGCGGCAGACCCTGCCGCACCCGCTCCTCGACGAGCGCCACGGCCGCCCGGCCCGCCTCCTCGTCGAAGGGGCCCTCGCGGAAGACCGGAGGCCGCCGGGTCACCCAGGTCGTGGCCGCCGCGTACGGCGCGATCTCCAACAGGTGCTGGGTGCCCGACGCGCCGCCGCCCACCACGACCACCCGCTGCCCGGCGAACGCCTCCGGTCCCGGGTACCGCGCCGTGTGCAACTGCCGTCCCCGAAAGGTCTCCTGGCCCGGAAAGCGGGGCCAGAACGGCCGGTCCCAGGTGCCGGTGGCGTTGATCAGCGCCCGCGTCGACCAGTCGCCGTCCGAGGTCTCCACCCGCAGCCGCCCGCCGGATCCCTCGCGCACCGCCCGTACGTCCACCGGACGCCGTACCCGCAGGCCGAAGGTCCGCTCGTAGCGGTCGAAGTACTCGCCGATCACCTCGGAGGAGGCCCGTGCCGGATCGGCGCCCTCCAGCTCCATGCCGGGCAGCGCGTGCATCCCGTGCACCTTGCCGTACGTCAGTGACGGCCACCGGAACTGCCAGGCGCCGCCGGGGCCGGGGGAGTGGTCCAGCACCACGAAGCCGCGGTCCGGCTCGAACCCGGACCGCCGCAGGTGATAGGCGCTCGACAACCCGGCCTGACCGGCGCCTATGACGACCACCTCGACCTCGCGCATGTCGTTCACGCTTCCACCAACCGTACGGAGGCCGTGGATCTTCCCGTCGGCGCTCCCGCGGGAACCCCGGCGCATGGGCCAGGATGGAGCACATGTCCGATGCCTTCACCACCCGAGTCCTGAACATCGCCACCGGCTCCGACGAGAGGGTCGTCGACATCACCGGCGACTGCGAGTCCTTCCTGCGGGAGACGGCGGCCGGCCGGGACGGCCTGCTGAACGTCTTCGTGCCGCACGCCACGGCCGGGATCGCCATCATCGAGACCGGCGCCGGCAGCGACGACGACCTCCTGGCCGCCCTGCACACCCTGCTGCCCGCCGACGACCGCTGGCAGCACCGCCACGGCAGCCCCGGCCACGGCCGCGACCACGTCCTGCCCGCCCTCGTCCCGCCCCACGCGACGCTCCCGGTGGTGGACGGACGGCTGGAACTGGGCACCTGGCAGTCGGTGTGCCTGGTCGACACGAACGTCTCGAATCACGACCGTACGGTGCGGTTGTCGTTTCTCGGATAGTTCCGCGACATCCGTGACTGGAGGAGTGATCTCCGGCCGTACCAAGTGAGAAACGTGCCCCGCGTCCGTCAGCCGCCAGTGAGCAGGCGTTCACGCTCGGCCGCCACGATCTCCCGCGCCAGCTCGGCGTCCGTGATATCGAACGCTTCCGGGGCGCTGTCAGCGGTTTCGGAGACGCGGGCGAACTCCGCGAAGAGTTGATTCTTGCGCGCCAGTATCTCGATGATGCGTTGGTCGACGCCTTCTTCGGAGAGCAGGCGGTGTACTTGTACCGACTCCAGCTGCCCCATCCTGTGGGAGCGGCCGATTGCCTGCCATTCGGTCGTCGGCTTGAGCTGGGGTTCGCAGATCACGACGACCGACGCCGCCTGGATGTTCAGACCGACGCCGCCCGCCACGATCTGGGCGACGAGGACGGCCCCGTGGGGGGCCTGGGAGAACTCGTCGACCATGCTCTGTCGCTTCGCGGCGGACACGGAACCGGTCAGGGGCCCGAAGACCTTCCCCGGGAGGACCGACGCCACTTCGTCGAGGACATTGCGGAAGTACGAGAAGACCAGCACCTTGCGCTTGTTGTCCTCCGCCTCCTGGACGATGTCGATGAGGCGTTGCATCTTCTCGGATTTGACGCCGGCGAGCAGGGCGGCCTGGCGCATGGCCGCGAAGTTGCCTTCGATGACAGCCGCGCGGTAGTGCTGCTCGTCGACGCTGGACATCGGCATCCACTCGTCGACCTCGACCCGCTCCGGGAGCTCGGTGAGGACGTCTTCCTGGTTGCGCCGCAGGTAAGCCGGGGCCACCTGCTTCCGGAACTGGCGAGGAGCGAGCTCCGAGGCACTGACCGACAGGTCCGGCCGGAGGTAGCCGACGAGATTGCGGAATTCCTCGATCCTGTTCTCCAGCGGGGTGCCGGTCAGGAGGACTGCTCGCTCCGATGCGTGGATGAGGGCCGTGGAACGCTGGGTGCGTCGGGCATCCGGATTCTTGATGTAGTGCGCTTCGTCGAACACCAGGCATGCGGGTGCGGCGCGTCCGGGTATCCGTCCCTCCATCCAACCGAGGGTGTCGTAGGTGGTGACCGCGACTCCGCCGTTGCGGATCCAGGACCTCAGCGCGTCGTCGCGACCCGGCCCGTGCAGGCGGTACGCGCGCAGGTCGGACTTCGTCCGGACTTCGCGCACCCAGTTGGTCACAACGGTGGCGGGACACACCACCAGGAAATGGAAGGAGCCTTTGGCGTGCAAGTGGGTGAGCACGGCAAGGGATTCGACCGTCTTCCCCAGGCCCATCTCGTCGCCGATGATGACCTTCCGCTGCACGATCGCGAAGCGTGCGCCGAATGACTGGTAGCCGCGGAGAGACGCCTTGAGATGGCTGGTGTCGAGCTTGAGTTCCCTGACCGCGGCGACGATCTCGGCCGGCAGGTCCCCTTGGCTCTTCTCGGCGTCGTCCGCCAGGAATCCGAGCTCCGCGAGCATCGCGTAGTAATCGGCCGGCCGGGCGCTGAAATCCTCCCAGGGATCACCGTCTGCGACGTCGGCCCCACCGTTGAGCAACGCCCCGCGGCGCTCAACGGCCGTCAGCGCGGCACGCAACTCGGCGACGGTCCGGGCTTGGGGGACAAGAACGACGTGGGAGGCCCGGGAATCGAGACTCTGGAGGAGCGGTCGTACCGCGTCGGCGGCGGCGAGGTCCGCTGTCGCGTTGCGGATCGAGCGTGCCGTGTCCCACGCCCGCAGCGCCGTGAGGAGCTTCGTGGTGGCCTGGGACCGGTTCTTGATGTCGATGCGGACCGGCATCTCGTCCAGCGTGGTCTGCCAGATGGTCCGCGCGGCGCCGACCATCCGGTTGCCCGTCGTCTCACCGACTCCGGGAAGCGATCGAATCCGTGATCTCTGGTCGAGGACCTGCTGCACGTTCCCGATTCCGGCATCGATCAGGGCATTGATGCGCAGCTGGCCGCTGGTTGCGTCCTTGAGCCGTTCGACGGGCATTTCGGCGAGCAGCTTGCGCACCTCGGCCTGCCGGACGGCATTGCCGGCGGCGCTGACCGCCGTCCTGAACTCGTTCTCTTGGTGCAGGGCCCGGTCCATCGCGGCGAGCGCGGTCCTGGCGGCGTCCAGTTCACGCCGTTCGACGAGTTCGGCCCGGGCGCCGAGGCGGTGGCCGAAGCCGACGGCGTCATCGAGGAGGGCCGGGAGTCCGACCGAGGGGACGGCACTTCCGTTCCGAGCCGCCAGGCTTTCCAGGTCGGTGACGAGCCGGGTGCTCGCAACCTGCTCGTGCAGCGAGGCCAGGTAGGCCGCAGCCTGCCCCGCTTCGTTCTTGCGGCTCTTGCCCGAGAACAGACGGCGGGCGCCGAACAGCGCCCGGACGGCCGTCAGCGCTCGGTCCGCGTCGCCGGTCAACTGGTCGATGCCCTGCCGGACAGGGGCACTGAGCTCCGGAAGAGCCCGGCGTCGGGCCAGGGAGGCCACCAGGTCGGTATCAGACGGCGTGAGCTGCAGTACGCGCCATGCGGTGCTGCTCCCGGTCCCGAGTGACGTCACGCGCCCGAGGAGTCGCCTGGCGGCGTCCTCCGCCGCCGTCTCGACCGGCTTACGCTGCTCGACGATCTGCACCGCGAGCTTGCGCCACCCGCTGATCTCCTCCACCACACCACGCAGGTGCTGACGTGCTTCTCGCTCCATTACCCCCGCCACTCGCACAACCTCTGGGAAGATTAGCGACCCCGGTCGGCGAACGTCGACGGGGGTCAGGGAACCGCCGGAACGTCCGAGTAGCGTTCGCCGGCCGCCAAGCAGGAGGTTGTGTACGTGCTGCTCGAGGAGCTCAAGCCGGGACTGCGGATCAGCGGACTCATACCGGCGGAGGCAGTCACGGTCATCGCCGCCCAGTGGCACGGTGCGAACGCGGTCGAGCTGACCTACAAGACCGCCGGGGGCGGCCTCGACCAACGGGTCGTCTTCCGCAAGGACGAGGACAGGCTGAGCGTCGCGCACCGTGGCAGCCGCGCCTTCGACGCGCCCGCCGGCGACTTCAGACTGGCCGCGGAAGCCCAGCGGATCTCACTGGCCGGCTTGTTCGACCCGATGCTCGCCGTGGCGACCAGTGACGTTCAGCCGCTCCCGCACCAGATCCGCGCCGTGTACGGCGAGCTCCTGCCCCGTACACCGCTGCGCTTCCTGCTCGCCGACGATCCGGGCGCGGGAAAGACGATCATGGCTGGCCTCTACATCAAGGAGCTCTTGCTGCGCGATGACGTCAAGCAGTGCCTCATCGTGGCCCCGGGAGGCCTGGTCGATCAGTGGCAGGACGAGCTCTTCTTCAAGTTCGGCCTCCGTTTCGACCTGCTCACGAACCAGCTCATCGACTCCCAGCCCCATGTCAACGTCTTCGAGACCCACCCGCTGCTCATCGCCCGCATGGATCAGCTCTCCCGTAACGAGCACCTGAAGGCCCAGCTCCAGGAGACGGAGTGGGACCTGATCGTCGTCGACGAGGCGCACCGCATGGGTGCCCACTACTTCGGCGGCAAGGCGGAGAAGACCAAGCGGTTCCAGCTCGGTGAGATCCTCGGCGAGCTCACTCGTCACCTGCTCCTGATGACGGCGACCCCGCACTCGGGGAAGGAGGAGGACTTCCAGTTCTTCCTCACGCTGCTGGACCGTGACCGGTTCGAGGGCAGGCGGAGGAAGAGCGCCGACGTCAGCGGGATCATGCGGCGCATGATCAAGGAGGACCTGCTCACCTTCGAGGGCAGGAAGCTCTTTCCCGAGCGCATCGCGGAGACCGTCCCCTACGAGCTCACGGCACTCGAGTACGACCTGTACGAGGACGTCACCCACTATGTCCGTGAGGGCATGAACCGCGCCGGCCGCATCGGTGGCAAGCGCAGGAACACGGTCGGCTTCGCGCTCACCGTTCTGCAGCGACGCCTGGCCTCCAGCCCGGAGGCGATCCACCGGAGCCTCGTGCGGCGTACCGAGCGCCTGGAGCGCAAGAGGCAGGAGATCCTCGACGGGACCTCTCGCGAGAGCATGCCCACCGTCGACCCAGTCGACTTCGACACTGACGAGCTGAACGCCGAAGAGATCGAAGAGCTGGAGGAGGAACTGCTCGATGCCGCGACGGCGGCGGAGACGGTCGAGGAACTCGACGCCGAGCTCATCGAGCTGAGGGCATTGGTGAAGACGGCGCAGCGGGTCCGGGAGGCCGGTACGGACCGCAAGTGGACCGAGCTGTCCGCCCTCCTCCGCGACCACGCGCTGGTGACGGACGCCCATGGCCGGCCCCGGAAACTCATCATCTTCACCGAGCACCGCGACACCCTCCGCTACCTGCAGGACAAGATCGGGTCGCTGCTGGGCGAGCCCGGTGCCGTCAGGGCCATCCACGGCGGCGTACGCAGGGCGGAGCGCCGGCAGATCACCGAGGAGTTCACCAAGAACCGTGATGTGCGGATTCTGCTGGCCACCGACGCCGCCGGCGAGGGACTCAACCTGCAGGCCGCACACCTGATGGTCAACTACGACCTGCCCTGGAACCCCAACCGCATCGAGCAGCGCTTCGGCCGCATCCACCGCATCGGCCAGGAGGAGGTCTGCCGGCTCTGGAACCTCGTCGCCTCCAACACCCGCGAGGGTGAGGTCTTCACGCGCCTGCTGGAGAAGCTCGACCAGATGCGCGAGACGTACGGCGGGAAGGTCTTCGACGTCCTGGGGCAGGCGTTCGCCGAGACCCCGCTGCGGGACCTGCTCCTCGACGCCATCCAGTACGGTGAGCAGCCGGCTGTCAGGAACCGGATGCACGAGGTCATCGACAGCACCGTCGGAGAGGGCCTCAAGGACCTCCTGGACGAGCGTGCGCTCGCTGTGGAGCACTTCTCGGACGCCGATCTCCGCGCCTTGCGTGCCGCGATGGACGAAGCCCGCGCCCGACGTCTTCAGCCCCATGACATCGCATCGGTCTTCAAGGGCGCCTTCACCCGGCTCGGCGGCCGGATCGTCGCGCGCGAACAGGGGCGCCACGAGATAGCCCACGTGCCGCAGCGCGTCCGCTCGGCAGGCGACGGGCCCATCGCCACCCGCTACGATCACGTCACCTTCGACCTCGACCGCGTCCGGCCCGACGCCCGCGCCCACGTCGACCTGCTCGTCCCCGGCCACCCGTTGCACGACGCCGTCATGACCGAGACCATCCGGACCTTCGAGGGCGCCCTCAACCGGGGCACCGTCCTCGTCTCGGCCACGCTCGAAGAACCGAACCTTCTCGTCGGGGTGGTCGAAGAGGTCGCGGATGCCACCGGTGCGTCGGTGGCCCGGCGGTTCGCCTACCTCTACGTCGACAGCCGCGGCACTGTGCGGCCGGCCGGCCCCGCGCCCTACCTCGACTGCGCCGATGCGCCCGACGGCGCGTCGGCCGACATCGCGCGTGGTCTTCCCTGGCTCGCGGATGCCGAGGCCAAGGCGACCAGCTGGATCATCGCCAACCGGCTTCCCGCGTATCTGGCCGAGGTCCAGCCCCGTCGCCTGGCAGAGTTGGTCAGGACCCGCGAACTGGTGACCGAGCGCCTGACCTCCGAGAAGGAGCGGCTGCTCCTCGACGCTGCTGCGGCCTCCGAGAAGGAACGGAGGGGCGAGAAGCCCAAGGAGTCCTCCGCGAGCCTCCACCGCAAGGCTGCCGGGCTTGATGTACGGCTCCGGGAGCGTCTCGCACTGCTCGACCAGCAGCAGTCGATGTCGACGAAGCCGCCACAGATACTCGCCGCGGCGCTTGTGCTGAGCGCCCCCGGTCCGCTCTCTCGCACGTGATGATCGCTCGTGTGTGATCACGGGACGGCGTGAAGCGCGGCGGACATGCGATTCGGCTGATCCGCAACAGGTCGAGTACCCGCCGACGCCCACCGGTTCCCGCGTGCTGAGCCGCCCACCAGGACAGGGTCTGGTGAGGCCCGGCTATGCTGCGGGTCGTCTTGACGGAGGTCGGCGGACACAGGCGTGGGCATCGCCTGCTTCAGCTTCTGCTGCTGGCGCCGCACGGCCGCGGACCGGGCCGCCCGGCAGTCCTGTTCCCCTCATCCCTCCCCCGCAACCCCTGTCAACGCCCTTACCCGGGAAGGGGTTCCCTGAGGAGAGAGGGGTGGCCGATCAGGACCGCGGCGGGCACCGCCCTCTGCCGGACGGGTCGGCGACCGGCGCTTGCGTCACCCTCGTATGCGCCGCGCATGCCTTCCGGACTTCGCGACGACCGGCCGAAGTCCCCAGGAGACGTGGCGTCGGCCTGAACCTCTGCCGCATCGTCTGCGAGCCACGGAAACCGAAGCCGGGACCCTACGGCCACCGTTCCCCTCGGATGCCGGCGTGCAGCAGGAACAAGATCCGGGGTCTCCCGGATCCGCGCGGACCTCGACGAACGACTGGACGCCTTCCGGACCCGTCCGCTGGGCCACATCCGCTTCCCCCGCCTGTTCCTCGACGCCACCTACGTCAAGGCCCGCGTCGACCACCGCATCGTCTTCCAGGCGATCGTCATCGCCACTGGGGGCACCCCCGGCCGAGGGCTGGGGGAGCGTCACCCAGGACGGCGGCCGCGAGGTCGTCGGCGTCGTGGCCGGTGACAGCGAGACCGAAGCCTTCTGGATCCGGTTCCTGCGTCACCTGCGGGAACGCGGACTGAGCGGCGTCCGCCCGGTCATCTCCGACAGCCACAGCGGCCTGGTCAAAGCGATCCGCAAGGTCATGCCCGGGGCTGCCCGGGAAAGTCGCTCGTCGGCCCGCCTCGTACAGCCAAGCCGGAGCCCCCGTCGGCCTTCCGGTCGCACAGCACCTCGCCGGTGCGGCGATCGGTGCAGGAGGCGATCCGCGGGAAGGCCGTGCCCCGTACACCTGATGCGGGTCGAAAGCGCGGGCGGCGCAGGAGAGTTGATCGTGAGGGGCGGGGGATCCCGCGATGCGGATGTGCCGCTGCCGGGCGTGCACGGGCCCGCCCGTTGATGCTCCTATTGGCTGTCAAGCGGCGGTGAGCCAGTCGCGGTAGGTGTTGGCGAGGTCGTCGTCTCGGCGGATTCCGCGTTCGAGGGTGGAGATCGTGGCGGGCCAGACTCCGAAGTGGCGGGCCGCTGCGGTGAGGGTGATGTTCTTCGACTGTCGCAGGGGGCGCAGGTCGGCGATGTTTGGGATGGTGACCGTGGTGGTCAGGCAGCGGAACATCTCCCGGGCGATGGCCCGTTTCAGCAGCCGGATGATTTCCTTCTTGGTTCGGCCGGCGGCGGTCTGCCGTGCCACGTAGTCGCGGGTGCGGGGATCGCTGGACATGCGGACCAGGGCGATGCGGTAGAGGGCGGCGTTGGCCGCCCGGTCGCCGCCTCGTGAGAGGCGGTGCCGGTTCGTGCGGCCGCTGGAGGCGGGGACGGGGGCGGCTCCGCAGAGGGCGGCGAAGGACGCCTCGGTCCGCAGGCGTTCGGGATTGCCTCCGGCGGTGACCAGCAGCTGGGCGGCGGTGTCGGGGCCGACGCCGTAGGCGGCCCGCAGGCCGGGGTTGTGGACGGTGACCTCACTGTCGAGGGCCCGGGTCAGGGCCTGGTGTTCGGCGGTGAGTTCCCTGACGCGCCGGGCGAGGCTCTTCAGCGCGGTGAGGACCGCTGTGTGGACCGCGTCCCCGGCCGGTCGCAGCCGGGCCAGGGCGTCGATCCGGTCGGCGCCCTTGAGCTGCCCGAACTTGGCGCGGATGCTCTCGGGCGCGGTGACGAGGATGTGGGTGATCTGGTTGAGGGCGGCGGTGCGTGCCTTGACGGCGGAGCGGGCGGCGTTGTGCAGGGCGCGTATGCCGGCGACGGTGTCGTCCTTGGGCGAGCTGGAGGCCCGGCCGGACAGGGCGGCGCGGGCGGCGGCGTAGGCGTCGATGGGGTCGGACTTGCCGATGCGGCGGCGTTCGGCCCGGTCGGGCCGGTTGACCTCGACGATGTCAAGGCCCGCCGAGCGGGCGGCGCGGGTGAGGCCGGCCCCGTAGGAGGCGGTGCCTTCCACCCCGATCGCCCTCACGTGGCCGTGGGCGCTGAGGAAGGCCAGGGCCGCGGCGTATCCGGCGGCGGCAGTGGCGAACTCGGCGTCCGCGAGGTGACCGCCGTTGTCGCTGATGACCGCGACGTGAATGGTGTCGGCGTGGGAGGCGACGCCGCCGAACACGATCTGGTCCGTGGTGTCGTCCGCGACCGCTGATGTCATGCTGATGCTGCCTTCCCAGCCGAAGGTGGGCGCCGGCCGGGTGGCGCAGACAGGACATTGAGGGGGCTTCTGACCAAGCTCCTATCAGGTCATGTTCCGCCCGGCCGGAGCCATGAGAACAGGTCCCGGCGGCCGGACAGAACAACTTGAGGACAGCCCAGCAGGGCGTCAGTCAGTGCCCGAGCCACGACCACCGGAACCTGAGTATCAGCATCAATGTCAGTGCCGAGGTCTAACGTGATCGGCAACTGCTCATGAGGTCCCCGCGCGACGGGTGACGGGGAGGAACAGCGCCATGCACCAGGAAATCGCCGACGAGGACCGGTTCGAGATGCCCGCCGCCTGGCTGCGGGCCCTGCCCGTGCTCCGGGCCGACGTGAAGCCGGCCGGGGACGCGGTGGAGAAGGCCGCTCGCCACTACGCGCAGGAGGCGGCCTGGTTCGAGGAGATGTTCTCCTCCTCCGGCAGCGACCCGGAGCTGGTGAAGGAGGGCCGGGCCCACCGGGCGGGCAGTCCCTCTCCGCTCGGAGCCGCCGTGGAGATCGCCGTCGGCTGGCACCACGCGATGGTGGACGTGCTCGTCGACGCCTGCGTGACCGAACACGGCCTGCCGTTCACCGCTCGTGCCGTCGTGGAGCTGGGATGCGTCAACCCCCATTACAAGCAGGCAGGTTCCCGGCGGTACGACGCGGCGCTGCGGAGAACGGCCGATTACCGGGCCTACCACGTGTGGGAGACCGCCGCCCGTGTCCGGGACCTGCTCGCGGCGGCCGACGAGGAGACCCGACGGCGGGCCGTCGAGGCCCTCGCCGGCCTCCGGGACAGCGCCGAGCGCCGCATCGTGGTCTCCTACCTGGTACCCGAGGAGCATGCCTGGGTCGACGAGTGCTGCGACGGCCCGATACCGAACGACTCCGCCCTGCGGCGCATGCTCCTTCTCTCCCTGTACCGGCCGGAGCAGATCGCCCGCATCGGCCAAGGAGCACGACTCGGCTGGAACGGCTGGAACCTCCGACTGCTCGCCACCCTCGCGAACCGGCTCGGTCCCGTCGTCGGGTACCTGCTGGAGGACGCGTTCGACGGAGCCTACGGATCCGACGGACACCGGGCCGTCGCGGGCTGGGCCGCCGAACTGCCCACCGACGACGCCTTCCGCCTGCTGCTGGAGAAGGGCGGCGACCGCAATGTCCGCCCCGCCCTGCTCGACGCCATGAACCGCTACCCTCGGCGGGCCCTGCGGCTGCTCTCCGCCGCCGCGGCGGGCGACAGCGAACAGGCCTCCCTCTCCCGGATGTTGCTGCCCCTGCACGTGGCGACCCACCCGGAGCTCACGAAGGAGACGTTGCCCACCCTGCCCGAGGCGTCCGCAGCCGTCGTCGCCCCACTGCTGGGGCGAGGCGAACGGGACGCGGAAGCGCCTGCGGAGGCGCTCCCCGCCCTGCTGGTCGCCCCGCCGTGGACCCGGAAGCGCACCAGCCGCAAGGCCCGCGTGGCCCGCGACGTCCCCGGGGCGCCGCAGGCCGAGGTGGCCTGGAAGCCCGGGGAACAGGAGGACTGGGCGGCCACCGCCGTCGCCGAAACCCCCTGGTGGCGCGAGTACGACTGGTCCCGCGAGATCCAGCAGATGCAGCAGGGGACGTGGCGGGGCAACATCCACGCCGCCCGCCTCTTCGTCACCGGCCCCGAGGACGTCGTACGCCCACTGCTCGACGCCTTCGCCCCCGAGCGCGTCTGGGACACCGAGAGCCACCTCAGGCCCGTCGCCGCCCGCCACGGCCTGCACGCCCTGCCGATGCTGAGCCGGCTCGCCGCCCGCCACCCGGCCACCGCCGGCGGCCTGCTGCTGCCCTACCGCAGCGTCGAGGTGGCCCGGCAGATGGCCGAGTGGCTGGTGCGCCGCCAGTCGCTGAGGCCCACGGTTCTCGCCTGGCTCCGCCGCCACGGCCGGGCCGCGGCAGCCTTCCTCGTGCCCGACGCCGTCGGCCCGACGGGCACGTCCCGCACCCACGCCGAACACGCCCTGCGGCAACTCGCCGCGGAGGTGGGCGCCGAGGCCGTGCGGGAGAGCACCGCCGGCTGCGGCGCCGAGGCCGAGGAGATCGTCGCCGACCTCCTCGCCGGCGATCCGCTGGAGGCCGCCCTCCCGGCGAGGATGCCGTCCCCCTGCACCTGGGCCGACCCCGCCCTGTTCCCGCAGATCCGGCTCACCGGCGGCCGCGGCGCCCTGCCCGCCGACGCCGTCCGCCACGTGACGACCATGCTGCAGATCTCCAAGCCCGGTGACGTCTACCCCGGCCTCGCCACCGTCACCGAGCACTGCGACGCCGGCTCCCTCGCCGAGTTCGCCTGGGCCCTCTTCGAGACGTGGCGGTTCCACGGCATGCCGGCCAAGGACAGCTGGGTCCTCCACGCCCTCGGCCTCCTCGGGGACGACGAGACCGTCCGCCGTCTCACCCCCCTCGTGCGTGCCTGGCCCGGTGAGAACGCCCACCACCGGGCCGTCGAGGGCCTCACCGTCCTCGCCGCGATCGGCACCGACACCGCCCTGCGCCATCTGCACGGCATCTCCCAGCGGGTGCCGTTCAAGGCCCTCAAGAAGCGGGCCCGGGAGAAGATCGACGAGGTCGCCGAAGGACTCGGCCTCACCACCGACCAGCTCGCCGACCGGCTGGTCCCCGACCTCGGCCTCGCCGACGACGGCAGCACCGTCATCGACTACGGCCCGCGCCGCTTCACCGTCACCTTCGACGAACAGCTCCGCCCCTGTGTCCGAGACGAGACCGGCAAGCTCCGCAAGGCCCTGCCGGCCCCGGGCGTCAAGGACGATCCGGAACTCGCCCCCGCCGAGCGCAAGCGGTTCGCCGCCCTCAAGAAGGAGGTCCGGACGATCGCCTCCGACCAGCTGCGCCGCCTGGAGGCCGCCATGGTCACCGGCCGTTCCTGGACCGCCGCCGAGTTCCGCGAACTGCTCGTCGCACACCCCCTTCTGCGCCACCTGGTGCGCCGCCTGGTCTGGCTCGGCGACGGCGACGGCGACGGCACGGTGACCGCGTTCCGTGTCGCCGAGGACCTCACCCTCGCCGACGTCCACGACGACGCATGGTCCCTCCCCGCCGACGCCACCGTGCGCCTCGCCCACCCCCTCCATCTGGGAGACGAACTCGAGGCCTGGGCCGACCTCTTCGCCGACTACGAGATCCTCCAGCCCTTCCCGCAGCTCGGGCGCCCCGTGCACGCCTTCACCGACACGGAGGCCACCGGCCACCGGCTGACCCGCTTCGAGGGCGTCACCGTCCCCGTCGGCAAACTCCTCGGCCTCACCAAGCGCGGCTGGGAACGCGGCACGCCCGAGGACAACGGCGTGGAACGCTGGTTCTCCCGCCCGATCGCCCGCGACCGCCACCTCGTCATCGCCCTCGACGACGGCATCGCCGTCGGCATGGTCAACGAGTTTCCCGACCAGACCCTCGAGACCATATGGATCGACACCGCCCCCGGTGACTACTGGGGCAGCCGCACATACCCGCACCGCCTCGGCGAGATCGACCCCGTCATCGCCTCCGAGATTCTCGCCGACCTGACCGACATCACCGCCAAATGAGCCCCGCCATGACCACAGTGAGCGACCCGCACCCGCCCCGCCTGCAGCGCCCGCCCGCGGAAGTGCGCCACGCCGACGAACTCGCCGAGCTGCGTACCGGGGACACCGGCCCGCGGCCGCCCGGCTGGCAGCTCAGCCTCCGTGCCGCCCTCCGCTTCGTGATCGGAGACCCCGACGCGGGCATCAGCCGCAAGTTCGTCGGCAGCCCCTCGCTCGTCGAACGGGCCCTGGTGACCCTGGCCACCAACCGGGGTCTGATGCTCGTCGGCGAACCCGGCACGGCCAAGTCGCTGCTCTCCGAGCTCATCGCGGCAGCCGTCAGCGGCACCTCCACGCTCACGGTGCAGGGCGGCGCGGCCACCACCGAGGACCAGATCAAGTACTCCTGGAACTATGCCCTGCTGGTCTCCGAAGGCCCCTCCCGCCGCTCCCTGGTGCCCGCCCCCATGCTCCGCGGCATGGCCGAGGGACGCATCGTCCGCTTCGAGGAGATCACCCGTTGCCCCCTCGAGGTCCAGGACTGCCTGCTCTCCCTGCTCTCCGAACGCGTCGTCGCCGTCCCCGAACTCGACGGCGACGACGGCATGGTCTTCGCCCGCCAGGGCTTCAACGTCATTGCCACCGCCAACACCCGTGACCGTGGCGTCAATGAGATGAGCGCCGCGCTCAAACGCCGTTTCAACTTCGAGACCGTCTTCCCGATACCCGACCTCGACACCGAACTCGCCCTCGTCGAAGCCGAGTCCACCGCCCTGCTCCGCGAGTCCGGAGTCGAGCGGGCACCCGACCGGGACGTCCTCGAGGTACTGGTCGGTACCTTCCGTGAACTGCGCGGCGCACCCGGCCAGGGCGACCGGCCCTCCGCGGTGATGAGCACCGCCGAGGCCGTCTCCACGGCCCACGCCGTCGGCCTGCGCGGCTGGTTCCTGCGTGGCGAGGCCGGAAACGCCGCCGATATCGTCTCCTGCCTCGCCGGCACCGCCGCCAAGGACAGCCCCGAGGACCTCGCCCGCCTGCGCCGCTTCCTCGAACAGCAGGCCCGCCTGCGCCGAGGCCCCCAGTGGCAGGCCCTCCACGAGGCCCGGCACCTGCTGGACCAACGGTGAGCACCGCCCGCGTCACCTTCCTGGGGGTGCGCCACCACTCACCGGCCTGCGCCGGCCTCGTCCGCCGCACGATCCGCGAACTGCGCCCGGCACACGTCCTGGTCGAGGGCCCCGCCGACATGAACGACCGGATCGGCGAACTGCTCCTCGGACACGAACTGCCCATCGCCGTCTTCAGCCACTATCGCGACACCGAACGGGTCGCCACCTCCTGGACCCCGTTGTGCGCGTACTCCCCGGAATGGGTGGCACTCACCGAGGGCCGGACCGCGGGCGCCGAGGTCCGGTTCATCGACCTGCCCGCCTGGCACCGCGCCTTCACCGACCGCCCCGACGGCGCGGCCAACCGCTACGCCGACGCCGAGGCCCGCTACAGCCGCGCCACCGAACGGCTCCGCGCCCGTTACCGGGTCGACACCGTGGACGCCCTGTGGGACCGCGTCTTCGAGATCGCCGATCCGGACGGCCTGCAGGACCGCCTGGACGCCTACTTCACCCTGGTGCGCGGCGACACCGAGGCCGACGACGGGGACCGCGCCCGCGAGCAGTACATGGCCTCCTGGGTCCGTGCCGCAGTCGCACACGCCGGCGGCCGGCCGGTCCTGGTGGTGACCGGCGGCTTCCACCAGCCCGCCCTGCGCGCCCTCACCGCCGCCCCCGGCACGTCTCCGGGCGCGGAACCCGCCGCATGGCCCCCGGTGCCCGCCCCGCCCGACGGGGCCGCGGGCGGCAGTTTCCTGGTGCCCTACTCCTTCCGCCGGATGGACGCCTTCGCCGGCTACCAGTCCGGCATGCCGTTCCCCGGCTACTACCAGCACCTGTGGGACGAAGGCCCCGACGCGGCCGCGGAAACCCTCCGTCGCACCGTCGTGGAACGGCTCCGCGCCCGCCGCCTCCCCGCCTCCACCGCCGCCCTGATCTCCGCCCACACCCTCACCGAGGGCCTCGCCGCGCTCCGCGGACACCCCCGCCCCGCCCGCGTCGACGTCCTGGACGGCCTCGCCGCCGCACTGATCACCGACGACCTCGACCAGCCGCTCCCCTGGAACACCGACGGCCCCCTGAGGCCCGGCGCCCACCCCGCCGTCGTCGAAACGGTCGTCGCCTGCACCGGCGACCGCACCGGCCGCCTCCACCCCGACACCCCGCTGCCGCCCCTGGTCCACCACGTGACCGCCGAGGAGATCCGCCTCGGCCTCGACGGCGACCGCACCCTCGACCTCGACCTCACCACCCCCCGAGGGCTCGAACGCAGCCGCTTCCTCCACCAGCTGCGCATCCTCGGCATCCCCGGCCACACCCGCCTCACCGGCCCCGACCACGGAGCCGACCCCCGCGACCACGAAACCTGGGAACCCCGCCCCCGCACCGGCCGCGACGCCGCACTGACCGAGGCCGGCGCCTACGGAGCCCGCCCCGACGAGGCCGCCACAGCCCTCCTCGCCCGCCGCCTCCGCGACACCGGTACGGCCGCCGACGCCGGGACCACCGCCGACCTCCTTTTCGACGCCGTCCTCTGCGGAGCCGGAACCCTCTCCCGCGACCTCCTGGACGGCCTCGCCCACCGGATCCGCACCACCGCCGACCCCGGACCCCTCGGGCGGGCCCTCGCCGTGGTCCTGGGCCTCTGGCGCCACGACCGCGTCTTCGGTACCGCCCGTGACCCGCTGCTCGGCACCGTCCTCGACCACGCCGTCGACCGGCTCTTCCACCTGGTGGAGGGCCTCCACGGCGGCCCGCCCGGCGTCGACGTCCCCCGCCTGCGCGCCCTGACCGCCGCCCGCGACGCCCTCCTCCACGCCGCACCCGCCCTTGCCCTCACCCCGGAAACCGCCGCCGCGACCGCCGCCCGCATCGCCCGCGACCGGCACGCCCCCGCCGACCTGCGCGGCGCCGCCCTCGGCCTGTGCCGCGCCCTCGGAGCCCCGGCCGAACCCGCCGGCGAGGCCGAAGCGTTCGCCGGCGCGGCCGACCCCGCCGTCCTCGGCGACTGGCTGGCCGGCCTGCTCGCCCTCGCCCGCGAAGAGATCCTGCGGCCCGCCCCGAAGGGCGAACAGTCCCTGCTCGACACCCTGGACGGCGTCGTCACCACCATGACCGACGACGTCTTCCTCCGCGCCCTGCCCGCCCTGCGTCAGGCCTTCGCCTTCTTCCCGCCCCGGGAACGCGAACGCGTCGCACAACTCCTCCTCGACCGCCGGAACCTGCACGGCTCCGCCCGCACCCTGCTGCGCACCACCGCCGACCCGCTGCTCCTCGCCCGTGCCGCGGCCCTCGAGGAACACACCGGCCTCCTGCTCGACCGGCACGCCCTCGGAGCACCCCGATGACCCCCGACGACCCCCGCGCGGGACTGGAACGCTGGCGGCTGATCCTCGGCGCCCCCGCCGAACGCCGCACCGGCGGCCTCGACGGCCCGGACGCCGCCCGCGACACCGCACTCCAGTGGCTCTACGGCCGTGACGACGACCTCGCCCGCCGTGGTGAACGTCGCGGCACCGCCGGCGGCCGGGAGGGCGGCGACGGCCCCTCCACGCTCGCCGTCGTCGACTGGCTCGACGACATCCACCGTCTCTTCCCCCGGGAGACGGTCGAACGCCTCGAACGCGACGCCGTGGAGACCTACGGCATCGACGAGATCGTCACCGATCCCGACGTTCTTCTCCGCGTGGAACCCAGCACCAGCCTGCTGCGGGCCGTGCTGCGCACCAAACACCTGATGAACCCGCGGATCCTGGCCGCCGCCCGGCGCATCGTCGAAGCCGTCGTGCGCGACCTGACCGAGCGGCTGAGGCCGGAGATCCGGCGCGCCCTCACCGGAGCCCGCTCCCGCCGCCCCAGCCGAACCCCCCGCGCCCGGAACTTCGACTTCAGGGCCACGATCCGCGCCAACCTCGCCCACTACCGGCCCGAGGACCGCCGCATCCTCATCGAGCGGCCGCACTTCCACTCCCGTACCCGCCGCCACATCGAGCAGTGGCAGCTGATCCTCCTCGTCGACCAGTCCGGCTCCATGGCCGGATCCGTGATCCACTCCGCCGTCACCGCCGCCTGCCTGTGGGGCCTGCCCGGACTGCGCACCCACCTGGTCGCTTTCGACACGCAGGTCGTCGACCTCACCTCCGACGTCACCGACCCCGTCGAACTCCTGATGAAGGTCCAGCTCGGCGGCGGCACCGACATCGCCCGCGCCGTCGACTACTGCGCCGGTCTCGTCGACAACCCGCGCCGCACGATCGTCGCCCTGATCACCGACTTCTACGAGGGCGGCGACGCCCATCGCCTGACCCGCACCGTCCGCGACCTGACCGGACAGGGCGTCACCGTCCTCGGCCTCGCCGCCCTCGACGAGGAGGCCGCCCCCTCCTACGACCGCGACCTGGCCGGCCGCCTCGCCGAGGCCGGCGCGCACATCGGCGCCATGACCCCCGGCCACCTGGCCGAATTCGTCGCCGAGAGAATGGCCCACGGAGGACGAACGGCATGACCCGCACCGACCTGCTCGCCCTCACCCCCGACACCCTCGCCGCTCTCGCCAACCGCGGCCTGGTCAAACGCGCCGCCAAGGACCTCGACGCCGGAGCAGGCCCCGACCTGGACGTCACCAGCGACCACACCGTGCACGGCCGCTTTCCCGACGGCACCGAGACCCGGCTGCCGCCCGGCGCCACCCTGCGGGACGCCCACTGCAGCTGCGGGGCCCACGGAGTCTGCCGCCACCGCATCGGACTCGTCCTCGCCTACCAGCGCACCGCGACCGCACCGGACACCCCGCCGCCTTTCACCGACTGGTCCCCCGGAAGCATCGACGACACCGCCCTCGCCGAGACCTTCGGCCGTCCCGCCCTCGCCGCGGCCCGTCGCACCCGCGACCGCGGCTACCGGGCCGTCCTCCACCGCCCCACCCCCGCCGACCCCGTTCCCGCCGTCGAACTCCCCGCCTGCACCGTCCGCTTCCCTGTGCCCCACCGCCCCGGCTTTGCCGTCACCGATGCCGCCGAGCCGCTGCGCGGCGCGACGGTCGTGCTCGCCGTCTGGGCCTTCCGGGCAGCCGACCCCGAGGGCAGCGACCGGGTCACCGTCGGAGGAAGGGAAACAACCCCGGACAACGGTGACAGCGCCCACCGCGCGGCCATGGACCTGGTCGACGAACTCCTCGTCGAAGGCGTCCCCCAGGCCGGCCCCGTCCTGGACGGAACCCTCCGCCGTGCCGGCGCCGCCCTCACGGCCGCCGGCCGCCACTGGCCCGCCGCGGCCCTCGAGGAGATACGCCACCAGCTCGCCGAGCACGCCGTCCGCGGCGCCCGCCACGACCGCGAGACCCACGCCCTGCTCCTCGCCGAACTTCACGCCCGCCACCGCGCCGCCCCCACCGACCCCGCGGCCGTCCTCGGCACTGCCGAGACGGCCCGCACAGCCTTGCGCCGAGTCCGCCTCGTCGCCCTCGGCTGCCACGTCGACGGCTCCGCCCGCGACCGCACCGCCGACGTCTTCTTCGCCCACCCCGATGCCGGTGTCGTCCTCGTTCTGCACAAACGCTGGGAGCTGCCCGACGGTCCGGCGCCCACCGGCCACGACCTCGGCTCCCGCAGGATCCTCGGTACGAACCTGCGCACCCTTGCCGCCGCCAACGTGGTCAGCGAGGCCACCTCCCGCACGGCCGGCCGCGCCGTGGAGATCTCCCGCGGCCGGATCGCCACCACGTCCGTCACCCCCGTCGGCGCCGCCTGGGACGACCTGCCGCCCGGGCTGCTGGTCACCGACCTCGCCGCACAGTTCCCCGCCCCCGGTGCCCTCCCTCCCCGGCTCATCCGCCCTCGGGTGGAGGCCGAGTCCATGCGCGTCCTCGCCGTCGCGGAGGCCGGACCCGTGCGGTACGACCCGGCCGCACAGCGCCTCGAAGCCGTCCTTCACGACCCGGCCGGCAACGAGGCCTTGCTGAGCACCGCGTACAACCCCCACTGCCCCGGCACTCTGGACGCCCTGGCCGACGCCCTCGCCTCCGGCACCGTCGACCGGATCAGCGGTTCCCTCCGCCATGACCGGGGCAGGGTCCTCCTCGCCCCTCTCGCCGTCCGCACCTCCCGCGGCGTCCTCGTCCCCGACCTCGCCCCCGGCGACGGCGACACCGCCCTCCCCGTCGCCCCGCACCCCCCGGACGACCCCCTCACCACCGCCTTGGAACAGGCCCTCGCAGCCCTCGCCGAGGCCGCCCACCGCGGTCTGAAGAACCTGACCGCCACCGACCACGACATCCTCGAATCGGCAGCCGCCCTCCTGCACCGAACCGGCTTCCACACCACCGCGGACAAGGTCTCCGCTGTGACGACCACCCACCGTACCCACGGCCCGGTCCCCGCCACTTCTCACTGGCACACCGCCGTCATCCGCCTCGCCGCAACCCTGGAACTCCACCGGACCGGCTCGTACACATCGCCGTGACCGGACATGACACCACCTCACCGAGCACGCCGACGCCGTCGCCCGCCCCGGTGGACCGGACGGCCTGCGTCCGGCGCGTCGCACGCGGGCGGGCCCCAAGAGCCGCAGACCGTTCGGCCGTTCCGGGCCGCGGCTCGTTCACGGCCGGGGCCGGGGAAACGACTCCAGTGCGGCCGCCAGGCCCGAGGCGTCCGTGCCGATCTTGCGGTAGACCGACGAGAGCAGATGGCGCACGCCCTGCTCCGTGAGGTGCAGCTTCCCGGCGATCACCGCCGTGGACGCTCCCCGGACCGTCAGCTCGGCGGCCTCCCGTTCGGGCGCGGTGAGGGTGTCCGTCTGGGCGTAACGCAGGGGCAGCGGCCGCAGTCCGGCCGCGGCGAGCTCGTCCCTGGCCCGTGCCGCCAGCGCCTCCGCGCCGCAGTGCACGGCGCCCTCCAGCCCACGGTAGAGGCGGTCGGCGGCCTCCTGCACCTGCCCGGTGCGGGACAGCGCCGCCCCGTGGCCGACCAGGGCGCGGGCCAGCTCGTAGGCCGCGGGCGACTGTTCCAGGTGGCCGACGGCCTCCGCGTGCAGGTCGAGCGCGGCCGGGCCGCCGGTCACCTCGGCCAGCGTGTGCAGGGCCTGCCCGATCGCCGAGGCCGCCCCGAAGTCCCGGGCCCGCTTGACCGCGTCCTGCGCGTGCCGGACCGCCCGGTCGGGTGCGCTGCGGGCGAGCGCGGACGCCAGCCCCGACTGCCAGGCGCACCAGGCGGGATTGCGCCACTCCCGCCCGTCCAGCCAGTCCCCGACGTCACGGAGCAGCGCGGCGGCCTCGTCCGCGCGGCCCTCCGCCAGCAGCAGCTCGGCGTAGACCGTGCGCGGGTCGGGGTAGATGACGGCGTTCGGGACCAGCTTGCCGTAGCGGTGCTGGTCGGCGATCCGGCGTGCCTCCGCCGTACGCCCGCGGGCCAGGAGCGTCTGGATGAGGATGCCGACGGCGAACCACTGGGCGGGCACCGCCCCCTCCACCCGGTCGGCGATGCGCAGCCCCTCCCGGACCAGGTTCTCCGCCTCGGCCAGGGAGCCCCGGCGGTAGCGGATGTACCCGGAGAGGGTCTGGCCCAGGGTGAGGTGGGAGCCGCGCCAGCCCTTCGCCTCGCACTCCGCCATGCCCTTGCTGAACAGTTCCTCGGCCCGCCGCGGCCGGTCGGCGTACAGGAACACCATCGCCACCGCCACCGGCACCTCGAAGCCCCGGTTCTCGTCGGTCCAGCTCAGCCCGCCCCGCAGGGCCCGCTCGGCGTACTCGAGGGCCGTCCGCCGCGGCTCGCCGCACACCACCGCCTCCCAGGCCCGCAGGCCCAGGATGTACCGCTCCTCCAGGCCGCGGCCGGTCACCTTCGCGGCCAGCCTGGCGAGCCGGCGCGAGCGGGCGGCGGAGTCCGGTTCGTCGGTGCGGTACGAGCTCCACACGAAGTGGTCGGCCTGCATCCGCAGCCTGATCCGGGGGTGCGGGGTGCGCCGCGCCTCGTCGGCGGCGACGGCCGCGGCCTCGGCCACCTGGTCGATGTGCGCCAGCGCCTGCGTGAGCCGGTACACGATGGACGCCCGCAGTTCCGGGTCGAGGCCGGGCTCCGCCAGCGCCTCACGGAGGTGCGCGACCGTGGCCGTGGGCTTGATGAGGAAGGTGGAGGAGGCGAGTTCGTGCAGCAGCTCGGCGCGCTGCTCCGGCAGTGGCGGCTCCTGGAGCGCCCGCGTCAGCAGCCGCCGGGCCGCTTCCGGGGCGCCGGCGCGCATGTACTCGCGGGCGGCCTCGCGCAGACACGCCACCGCCTCGGCGCGGCCGTCGCAGGGCACCTCCAGCAGGTGCCGGGCGGCCGCCGCCGGCCCGAACCCGGCGGCGCGGACGGCCTCGGCGGCCCCGTTGTGCAGTCCGACCCGCAGCGCCGGGGGAATGGAACGGTAGACGGTGGTGGCGATCAGCGGGTGGACGAAGGCGAGTCCGTCCCCGGTCCCGTCGTCCTCGGCCAGGATCCGGGCGGCGCGCAGCCGCTCCGTCGCCTCGGCGGCCGCCTCACTGCCGACCACGGCGATGGTGGCGGCGAGCTCCTGCGACACGGACTCGCCGAGCACGGCCGCGGCGTAGGCGAAACGGACGGTGGACGTTCCGAGGGCGTGCAGGCGTTCGATCAGTCCGCGGCCCTTGAGCGCCGCGGCCAGGTCCCGCATCGCGCGCAGCTCGTGCCAGGCGCCCCGCAGATTGCGTTCGCCCAGGCGGATGGCGAGTTCGACGGTCTCGAACGGGTTTCCCCCGGTGGCCTGCCGGCATTCCTCGCAGAACTCGTCCTCGGCCCCGTCCCCCACCTCGTCCCTGACGATCCGCGCCACCGCCTCGGAGGTGAGCGGCTTCAGCGCGTAGGGGCGGGTGCCGAGGCTGCCCGGCAGGGCGCGCAGCGGCTCCGCCTCGCGCGGCAGGTCGTCGGGCCGGTGGGCGAGGACGATCAGCAGCGGCAGGTCCGCCACCCGGGGGGCGAAGGAGGTGATCCAGTCGAGGGACTCGATGTCCGCCCAGTGCAGGTCGTCGAGCAGCAGCACCATGGGTGCCTTCCGCGCGGCGAGCCGGGTCATGACCCAGTCCAGGCCCTCGCGGACACCGGACGGGTCGGGCACATGGGGGCCTGGCCCCGCTTCCAGGCCGAGCGCGGTGGCGACGACGTCGTACCAGCTGCCGAGGAACGCGCGGAGCTCGTCGCCGTCCATCGCGGCCAGCGGGGGCTGGAGGAGCCGGCGCACCACACGGAACGCCAGCTCCTGCTCGTTCCGGCCGCCGCAGCCCGACAGTACGGTGATCCCCTGGGCCAGCGCGCGGGAGCGGGCCTGCGCCAGCAGCGCCGTCTTGCCCATCCCGCCCGGCCCGGTGAAGACGAGGAGCCCGCCGCGCGGCGTCTGCGGCACCCCGTCCCGGGTGTCCCGCAGGGCCGCCAACGCCTCGTCCAGCGCCCGCAGTTCCCGTCGGCGCTCCAGCAACGGCCGGGACTCCGTGACATGCTGCCGCCGCTCGGTCGTCATGTGCCTTACCGCTTCCTGTCGTTCGGCCAACGGGTGGCAGACGAGCGTATGCCTGCCGCGGCGCACCGTGTCCGTCTTCCGGTACGACCACGACAGGACGGGTGAATCGAAGGCGGCGGCGGCTTGAGGCATCCCTCCTGTGGGTAGGGGTATTCGAATGGATCGCGCCCGGGGGCGCGGGCCCGTGGTGGCGCCCGGGTCAGGCCGGGGCCGCCGCCGTGTCGGCGTAGCGCGGCACGGTGCGGGACCAGTGGAAGCACCCCCGGATCCAGCCGGCCATGTCCTCCGCGTAACCGACGGCCGAGGGACTCAGCCGCGGCCTGATCTCCTCGAAGAGGCCGACGAACTCGTCGATCGCGCGGTTGATCTGCCGGATCGCCAGCATGACGGCGACCGGCAGGGAGCAGCGGTGGGCCCGCTGGTGGGCGAGGGCCAGATTGATCATCCCGCCGTCCCGCCGCTCCTTCACCGCGGAGTACAGATCGGGTATCCACACCGCCGCGTCGGCCGACAGCCGGGTCAGCCGCCGCATCGCCGGGTGCTGCAGCTCCGCGTCGGACAGTTCGCACGGCTGGGCCGCCTCGCACAGCGGATGGAAGGGCTCGACCCCCGCGGTCAGCGACCGGATCGACGTGCACAGTCCGGTAGGCAGCGGGGCGGTGTCGGCCTGCGCCACCGCCTCGTACAGCAGGCCGTGCACGTACTCACGGCTCTTGACGGCCCATCGCGCCGCCTGGGCGGGCGTGCACCGCTCGCGGACCTGCCGGTGCAGATCGGCCAGGGCGGCGCCGAGCGGCGTCGACGGTGACGCGTCGTCCCGCAGTACGGCGATGCTCTCGTCCAGCATGGGCAGCAGCCGGCCGGGTCCCCGCCGGCCCACCTCCTCCGCCCGGTCGTCGAAGACGAATTGATAGGCGATCTGATTGGCGACGATCTGCAGCAGGCCGGAATCCATTTCCGGGCCGTTGTAGGAGGCGAGCTGGGCCGGACGGGTGCGGGCGATCATTTCCGGAACCCAGCTTTCGTCCGCCAGTCCCGTTTCCCGCAGCCACTTCTCGACGCCCTCCGTGACCTGGTGTTCGTGCGGATTGGCCCGGAACGGGAACGGCATGTGCAGATGGGTGTCGATCAGGTCCCTGAGACCGGCGCCGGGAATTCCGTGCAGGGTGCCGGCCGTGATGTCCTCATGTGTGGTCGACAAGGTTGTCACCCGCCCCTCGGGACTGCCGGCCGAGCCCGCCACCGCGCGGTTCGCAGATCATCCGCAGCGACCTGGGGCCCAGCGTCACCGCGGGGCGCACCGGCGCGACGGGCCCCGGGGGGTGCCGCAGCCGCCAGCGCCGGGCGATGGCCGCGACCGCCACCGTGCTCTGTGCCATGGCGAAGGAGTCCCCGAGACATTTCCGGCTGCCCGCGGAGAACGGGACCATCGCGCCGTACGGCTGGTCGGTGTGCTCACCCGACAGCCACCGCTCGGGCCGGAACCGGTCGGGGTCGGGGAACGACGAGGGCGCGTGGTGCAGCAGGTACGGGCTGTAGAGAACGGTGGTCCCGCGCGGCAGACGGCGCCCGCCGAACTCGACGTCCCTGGTGGTGGACCGGGTGAAGAGCCAGCCGGGCGGGGAGTGGCGCAGGGTTTCGGTGACCACGGCCCGGGTGTAGGGCAGGCGCGGCAGGTCGTCGGAGGTGGGGAGGGCGCGCCCGGCCAGTACGGAGTCGACCTCGGCGTGCAGCTCGCGCTCGGCCTCCGGGTGCTGCGCGAGCAGGCTGAACGTGGAGGACAGGCCCAGGGAGGGGCTCTCCGACCCGGTGAGCAGCAGGGAGACGAGCTGGTCGTGCACCTCGCCGGGGGTCACCCCGTGTTCCCCGGCGTCGGCCGCCGCCAGCAGGACCCCCAGCAGATCGTCGCGCGGTTCGCCCGCGCGGCGCTCGGCGATCGCCGCGTCCACGAGCCGGTGCAGACGGGTGACCGCGTCCCGGTACCGGCGGTTGGCGGGCAGGGGCACCCGGAACAGGACGTCGACCGGGACGACCGTACGTACGAACAGGCCGTGGACGATCCCGGCCAGGCAGTCCCGCACCTCGGCGGCCCGCGCCGCGTCGAGCGAGTCGGAGAGCAGGACCCGGCTGATCGCCCCCGTGGTCAGGGTCATCATGGCCGCGCTGACGTCGATCTCCCGCCCCGCCCGCCACGCGCGGCACACCGACTCGGCCTCCTCGCCCATCGCCTCCGTCAGGCCGGCGACGCGGGACGGACGGAAGGCGGGCTGCAGCAGCCTGCGCTGCCTGAGGTGATCGCCGTGCGGGCAGGTGACGACCCCGTCCCCCATGAGGGCCCGGAGCCGCTCGTAGAGGGGGCCGCCCTTGTCGAAGGTGCGGGTGTCCCTGAGCATCTCGTGGACCAGTCGCGGGTGGCACACCACCCAGGCGCGCATCGGACCCAGGCGTATCTCCACCAGATCACCGTGCGCGGACAAAGAATTCAGAAACTCCAGCGGGCGTCGGAACAAGGCGATACCGTGGCCGACGGACGGGAATATGCCCGGCGCGATTCCCGACCTCCAGGCCGGTGCCGGTTCATCAACGCGATTGCTCATCGAATACCACCTGTCTCGAGCGACATAAACGGAATTCAGTGAGTCCACATATACGAGTCCACATACATGTGGCACTCGAACCTTGTCCTGCCCGCACCGGACCGGTACCCGACGCGCCCCGTCCCGTCGCCAAGGGGGCGCACGGGTGCACGGGGAGCGCAGGAATTCAGCCGTGCGCCTCGGCGAAACGGGCGAACCGGACCGGTGCCGAGCGGGTGCCCGGTGAACGGCCGGACAGGGCGCGTGCACACGTCCCGGGGCGCGGGCCGGGTACACGGTCCCGTCGCGCTGCGGCGAGGAAGTCCCCACGAGGAGAGGGGACACCCTCTCACTCGTACCGCTTCATCCCGTGCCGCGGACGACGGCGACGGGACAGTCGGCGTGGTGCAGCAGTGCCTGGCTGACCGAACCGAGCAGCATCCCGGCGAAACCGCCGTGACCGCGGGCCCCGGCCACCACCAGTTGGGCCTCCCGGCTCGCGTCGAGCAGCGTGTGCCGTACCCGTGCCCGCTCCAGGCGCAGCTCCACGGCGACCCCGGGCCGGTCCTCCCGCCACGGCGCCACCGCCTCCTCCAGCAACCGCTGGTGCCGCTCACGGAGCCGGTCGAGGTCCACCACCACGTTCAGCGGATCGGCGGGACCCTCGTACGGCGTCGGCTCGCTCCAGGTGTTCCACACATGCGTCGCGACCAGCGGCGCCCCGCGCAGCGCGGCCTCGGCGAAGGCGAAGCCCGCCGCCGCGGCCCCGGCCGGGGAGCCGTCCACGGCGAGGAGCACGGGCCCCTCGGGGCCGGGACGACCGCGGACCACCATCAGCGGGCCGTGCCCGTGCGCGGCCAGCTGCACGACCGTCGAGCCCAGCAGCAGATCCCCGAAGCCGCTGTGGCCCCGTCCGCCGACCACCGTCAGCACCGCGTGCCGCGACTCGCTCCGCAGGACCGTCAGCGTCTCACCGGACGCCACGGTCCTGGCCACCTCCAGTCCCGGCGCACGGTCGCGGGCACGCTGCTCGGCCCCCGCCAGAACCCCGTGGATCATCGGGTCGAGATCGGCCGGGCGGCTGAACGCGTGCACGATCCGCAGCCGCGCGCCGCGCAGCAGGGCCTCCTGCCCCGCGACGTCGACCGCGGCGAGACTGGACGGCGAACCGTCCACTCCTACGACGACCGTGTCGTTCACCACTCGCTCCCGTCCCCGGCGTTTCCTCCGGGTACCCGTGGGAAGGAGCGCGTATCCACCCGTCCGACCTGCGGCGATACGGGCTCCCCGGAAATCCTCGGTTCCGTCGCGCCCCCTGTCCATCCGTCACAACACCCATGTTCCGGCCGAATGGCGGGATGGCACCATTGCCCCCGTGGGGGTGGATCACCCGTGCCGTTCGACGGCACGGCCGGCACCCCGCACCGGACGACATCGACCATCGACAGACCATCGACAAGAGAACCGGGAAGGGGACGGGCTGTGCCTGCTCCACGGATGAGCGCCACGCCGCTGCCGGGCATCGGCGTGAAATACGACCTCACCACGCGTGAGCACGAGCACCTGTCCGTGATCGCGCACCGCGATGGTGCCCGCACGGTCAACGTCTACCGCTCCGACGACCCGGACGCCTGCGCCCGCTCGATGCGGCTGACCGTCGCCGAGTCCGCCGCGCTGATCGACGCGCTCATGCCCGCCCACCACAGCCCCAACCTGCTGCACACCACCGACCTGGGGCTGGTCGCCGAGCGCATCGAGCTGTCCGCCGTCTCCCACTGGAACGGCCGGCTGCTGGGCGACACCCGGATGCGCACCGACACCGGCGCCTCGATCGTGGCCGTGCTGCGGCGGGCCGAGGCGATCCCGTCCCCCGCGCCGGACTTCCGGCTGGCCGGTGGTGACACGCTGATCCTGATCGGCACTCGCGAGGGCATCGACGCCGCCGCCGAGATACTCGGCAGGGAGTGAGCGCGTGCACTCTTCTGCTGTCTTCCTGATCGAATTCGGTGCCATCATCCTCGGCCTCGGCCTGCTGGGGCGGCTCGCCGGGCGCCTCCAGTTCTCCCCGATCCCCCTCTATCTGCTGGCCGGTCTCGCTTTCGGCGAGGGCGGGCTGCTGCCGCTCGGCGCGAGCGAGGAGTTCGTCGCGATCGGCGCCGAGATCGGCGTCATCCTGCTGCTGCTCATGCTCGGCCTGGAGTACACGGCCAGCGACCTCGTCTCCAACCTCAAGACCCAGTACCCGGCCGGCCTCGTCGACATGGCGCTCAACGCCCTGCCCGGTGCCGCCATGGCCCTGCTGCTCGGCTGGGGCCCGGTCGCCGCGGTGGTGCTGGCCGGCGTCACCTGGATCTCCTCCTCCGGCGTCATCGCGAAGGTCCTCGGCGACCTCGGACGGCTCGGCAACCGAGAGACCCCGGTCATCCTCAGCATCCTGGTGCTCGAGGACCTGGCCATGGCGGTCTACCTGCCGATCATCACCGCCTTGCTGGCCGGTGTCAGCCTCGCCGCAGGCAGCGTCACGCTGGCCATCGCGCTGGGGGTCGCCGGGCTCGTGCTGTTCGTCGCCGTCCGTTACGGACGGGTGATCTCCCGCTTCGTCTCCAGCGACGACCCGGAGAAGCTGCTGCTGGTGGTGCTGGGCCTGACCCTGCTGGTCGCGGGGCTCGCCCAGCAGTTGCAGGTCTCGGCGGCCGTGGGCGCGTTCCTGGTCGGCATCGCCCTGTCCGGTGAGGTCGCCGAGGGCGCGCACAACCTGCTGGCGCCGCTGCGGGACCTGTTCGCCGCCGTGTTCTTCGTCTTCTTCGGCCTGCACACCGACCCCCAGTCGATCCCGCCGGTGATCCTGCCCGCCCTCGGGCTCGCCGTCGTCACCGCGCTGACGAAGATCGCCACCGGGTACTGGGCCGCCCGCCGGGCCGGGATCTCGTCCAAGGGGCGCTGGCGCGCGGGCGGCACCCTGGTCGCCCGCGGCGAGTTCTCCATCGTCATCGCCGGTCTCGCGGTCACCGCGGGCATCGAACCGGACCTCGGCCCGCTGGCCACGGCGTACGTCCTGGTCCTGGTCGTCCTGGGCCCGCTCACGGCCCGCTACACCGAGCCCGTCGCGCTGCGCCTGACCGCCCGGCGCGGCGCCGCCGCCGGCGCCGCGCCCGCACGGGCCACGGCGCCGGCCGCGGAGACGCTGGAACCGGTGGACGAGAGCCGGTCCGAACGCTGAACGGGCCGGCGCCCGGCCCGCGGAGAACGCTCTAGTCCTCCAGCCGTACCGGCATCAGGAGCGAGAGCGTGTGCTCGTCGTCCGGCCGGCGGATCACGAGGGGCGCCGTGGGGGCGCCGAACTCGAGGACCAGCCGGTCGCCGGCGCCCGCGGCGAGCGCGTCCAGCAGGAACGCGCGGTTCACGGCGACGAGGTCCGGGCCGTCGGCCCCGTCCCCGGCCAGGGCGACCGAACCGTCCTCCGCCACCTCCAGCACGCTGAGGTCGTAGGGTTCACCGCCCTGCTCGCGCGACTCGCGCATGCGGGCGGGGCCGGTGCGCACCGCCTCCCGGAAGGCCGGCACGTCCACCAGGGCGCGCCGCCCCGCCGGGAGGCGGAGGAGACGCCGGTAGTCGGGGAAGTCGTGGCCGAGGCACTGGCCGGCCGTCTGCCGGTCCCCGGCCTCCAGGGTCACGCGGTCACCGTCCACGGCGAGCCGGACCCGCTCCTCCCCGCTCAGCAGCGCCCGCATCGCGTCGGCGAGCGGAAGGGGCACGGTGACCTGGAGGCGGGGCCCGCCGTGTCCGTCGGCGGCGGCGCGCGCCACGGCCATCCGGTACCGGTCGGTGGCCACCAGGCGCAGCGTGTCGCCCTCGACGTCGAAGAGGATCCCGCCGAGCACCGGCAGCTCCGGGTCGGTGGCGGCCGCGAACCGGACCGCGTCCAGCGCGGCGGCCAGCCCGGGGCCGGAGAGGGACAGCCGTACGGCGGTGTCGGTGCGGAGCGAGGTCATGGGGTTCTCCCTGTGGTCGAGCAGGACTCGGAGTGCGGAGAACTCGGCGCGGGCATCGGACAGCCCCCGCTCCAGCCGGCGCAGATGCGCCCGAAGGAGCTGCCGTACGAGATCGGTGTCGGCGCCCGCCCAGCCGGCCAGTACCAGCCGGATGTCCGCCAGCGGCATCCCGGCCCGGCGCAGCCGGGCCAGCAGCCGGGCTTCCTCCAGCTGCCCGGGGGCGTACCAGCGGTAGCCGCTGACCGGGTCCACCCGGTCGGGGACCAGGACACCGGCACGGTCGTAGAACCGCAGGGCGCTGACGCCCAGCCCGCTGTCCCGGGCCATCTCACCAATGCTGCGCATCTCGCTCTCCACACCCGGAACCCTGATCCCTCGACAAGGTCGAGGGTCAACCCCGGCCCGTTCCCGCCCGGCCAGGGCCGTACGGGTGACGGCTTCACCCGACCCGGCGGACCTGCGGCCACCGGCGCACCACCGGCGCACGGGGGCGCGTTGGACCGGTATGGACAGCACTGAGACGGCGCGGCGCCTTCTCGGGTACGACGCCGCGGGCCGGGTGTACGCCGAACTCACCAGCGGGTACGGCGGTCATACGCCGATCTGCACCGCCCTCGTCGCGGAGTGGCGGGCCAAGGGGTACACGGTTCCGGAGCACCGCGACGGCCTGTGGGCCTCCTTCGCCGCCGCCACGGTCAGCGAGCGCGCGACGGTGCTGCCCGTGCCCTTCCCCGTCCCTCTGCTGAGGACGCCCGCCGAGGACCCCGGTGAGAAACTCACCAGCCCTCCGGACCCGCCGGCTCCGCGCTGACCGGCGCCAGCACGGCGAGCGTGCCGGTCGCCCCGCGCAGCGCCCGTTCGAGCGGACCGGGGGCGTGCAGGGTGCCGGTGCCGTCCGGCGGGACCAGCCACTCCAGACGCCCGGCCGGCCGGTAGGGCGGCGGTACGGCGACCCAGGACCCGCGGCCCACGTGCCGCACCCCGAAGCCGACCCACTCGCTGGCCGGGTCGGGCGGCAGGAAGAACCCCACTCTGCGGGCCGTGACGTCCACCAGCGTGGGTCCGGGCACCTTCAGGGGGTCGCGCCACAGGATGTCCAGGGCGAGCAGCCCGAGTCGGTCGGGCACGCTCAGCACGTCCCAGTACCGGCCCGCCGCGAGCAGCGCCGTGCCCTTGCCGTGGTCCCACTCGCGCTTGCACTCCTGCGGGTCCGTGGCTGCCGCGGCCAGCCACTCGACGGCTTGCTTCCACATGACGCTGTGCATGTCCACCCCGGGCACGGTCGGCCGCGCCGCTGCGGGCGCGTGCGGTAGGGACATGCTGGTAGATATTTCTATCCACCGGAAGGGTGGCGCGGGCTGGCGTTTAGGGGGTGTCGTCGCCCGCCGCGCGCTCCGCGTCCCGCTTCCTGATCCGGGCCGCCTCCTTGCGGACCTCGGCCTGGGTGGCGCGCTCCCGCTCCAGCCACTCGGGACGCTCCTCCTTCAGCGCCTCGATCTGCTCGGTGGTGAGGGCCTCGGTGATCCCGCCGCGCGCGAGGCCGGAGATGGACACACCCAGCTTCGCCGCGACCACCGGGCGGGGGTGGGGGCCGTCGCGCCGCAGGTCCCGCAGCCACTGCGGCGGGTCGGCCTGGAGCGCGTTCAGCTCGGCGCGTGAGACGACACCGTCCCGGAAGTCGGCGGGGGTGGCGTCGAGGTACACACCCAGTTTCTTCGCCGCGGTCGCGGGCTTCATGGTCTGGGTGCTCTGGTGCTGCGTCATGACGTCCAGGGTATCGAGCGTGTGCGCGGCCGCCGACCACGGCCGGTAACCTGGCCAGGTGACAGGCTCGGAAGTGTCCCCCTCGTTCCGGCTCGTGTACGTACCCGGTGTGATGCCCGACAAATGGGTGCGCGTCTGGAACGAGCGGCTGCCCGACGTCCCGCTGACCCTCACGCAGGTCCCCGCCCCGGCGGCGCAGGGACTGCTGCTGGACGGTGACGCCGACGCGGGTCTCGTCCGGCTGCCCGTCGACCGTACGGTCCTCAGCGCGATCCCCCTCTACACCGAGCAAACGGTCGTCGTGGTGCCCAGGGACCACCTCGTCACGGCGGCCGACACGGTGTCCCCGGAGGACCTGGCCGACGACATCGTGCTGCACCCGCTCGACGACGTCCTCTCCTGGGAGAGCCTGCCCGGACGGCCCGCCCTCGAACGCCCCGCCACCACCGCCGACGCGATCGAACTCGTCGCGGCCGGGATCGGTGTGCTCGTCGTCCCGCTGTCGCTCGCCCGGCTGCACCACCGCAAGGACCTCACCCACCGGCCGCTCGAAGGGGCCCCCGAGTCGAGCGTGGCGCTGTCCTGGCCCGAGGCGGCGACGACGGACCGGGTCGAGGACTTCATCGGGATCGTCCGCGGCCGGACCGTCAACAGCACCAGGGGCCGCACCCAGCAGCCGGCGCCGGCGAAGAAGCCCGCACCCGCCGCCCGGCGGCAGCCGGCCGGCGGGTCGGCCGCCCGCGGTCGCCGGGGAGGCACCGGCGGCACGGCGAAGAACCCGCGGCGGGGCAAACCCCGCCGCAGGTCCTGACCCGGCTACCGGACCGTCGGGGACGGTGACGGCGCCGGGGACGCCGTGTTGAGGTCCTCCAGCCCCTTGGGGATCTCCAGCGCGAGGACCGGCGCACCCGCCTGCGGAGCCGGCGGGGTCACCTGCTCCGCGGGCATCTTGGGCGGGCTGGTCTGCTGGAAGTTGACCTGCTCCTGATTGACCAGCCCCGTCTTCTCCAGCACCGTGATGTGGTCGAGCACCGTGTCGTTGGCCTGGTCGGCCAACTGCCGGACCAGGGTGTTCCTGGTGTTGGCCCGGATGTTGGCGATGGCGGGGAAGATCTGCCCGTGCGTCACGCGCATGATGTTCACCGCCGTGGAGTCGAACTCCTTGCCGCTGGTGGACTTCACGGTCTCCACGAACCCCTGCTGCTGCGGTGACGCCTGGTTCGGCAGCGTGATGCCGAGCTCCAGGGAGATCTTGCGGCAGCTCTCGTCGAGCCGGCCGTGGCCGACGACCAGGTGCTCGCCCGCCTCCTTCATCTCCGGCGTCGTCCCCCGCTCCATCGCCAGCAGCCCCAGCGGGTGCTCCCACAGCCCCGCCGCGCGCACCTTCACCACGAAGTCGCGGTCCGCCTCGGTCAGCGGGCCGTAGTTGGTGTTGGCCACCACCCGGTCCTGCTTGGTCGATGTGTTCTGTACGCCCAGCATGGTGGGATAGGCGAGCGCGGTGAGGGTGAGGATCATGGCTCCGCCCACGAACGCGGTTCCTGCCGTGCTGCGCGAGATGCGCATCGTGCCTCCTGGGATATGAACGGCCCAACAGCAGGAAGTACGGACGCCGGGCGCGGGACAATCACCGTCCGGGAAAAATTTTTCGGCCGGCCTCAGTCGGCGTAAGCGGCCCTCCGCGCCGTACTCACCACCTTGTCGCCGTCCGTGCGGCTCAGCAGGCCCTCGGACACCCAGGCCGCCACCGTGGACCGCACCCGTGTCACCAGCGCTCCCTTGCCACGGAAGGGCGCCCCGGCCCAGATCTCGTCGAGCAGCGTCGTGCCGTCGCTCCGGGCCGGGTTGGCGACTCCGGAGTCGGACGTGCCGAAGATCACACGTGGTTCCGAGCGCCGGAAGTAGACGTGGGCCGGGTCCTCGGTCCCCTCCGCGAAGGGCGCCAGCTCGATGCCGTCCAGCGTGTAGTGCAACGGCTTGTCCGGGACCGGGGTGAGGGAGGGCAGCAGATCGCCGGAGAGGCCGGCATTGCGGTACAGCCCGAACCGTACGGCGTCCGGGCCCGGCCGGCGGGCGACCAGGTTGACCGGACCGTGGAACAGGGCCTGCAGCGCGGGATCGTCGGGGGTCCGCTCCACCCGCAGCCGGAAGGGCACGGAGATCCGTACGGTGTCGCCCTCACGCCAGGTCCGCGAGACGCCGAAGTAGCGGCCGGGGACCGGGGTACCGGGCGCGGCACGCCCGTTGACGGTCACCCGGAAGCCCGCGGTCGCCCAGGACGGCACCCGCAGCAGCAGGGTGAAGGAGGCCCGGCCGCCGCCGATGGTGAGCGTGCTGCCCTGCTCCTCGGGGTAGCGGGTGGTCTGCGTGACCGTGACGCCCTTCTCGGCCCAGGTCAGCCGGGAGGCGCTGTAGAGGTTGACGTACAGGGCGGACCCGTCGGCCTTCGCGAAGTACACCGAGTCCTGGTACTTCGTGGCGCTCTCCATGCCGGTGCCCTCGCAGCAGGTCGTCCCCTGCTTGGGCGTGTAGTCGCGCACATGACCGGGCGTCAGGCCGATGAAGTAGGTGACGAGCGGCTTCTCCGCGTCCGGCCGGTCCTGCTTGGAACCGAGCACCTGGTTGAACAGGGCCCGCTCGTAGTAGTCCATGTACGCCGGATCCTGCTCGTGGAAGAACAGCGTCCGGCTCAGCTTGAGCATGTTGTACGCGCAGCAGGACTCGGCGGTGGTGTCGGTGACCGTGCCCGCGATCACGTCGCGGGCCTTGAAGAACTCGCCACTGCTGGTGCCGCCGATCGCGTACATGCGGTGCGGTACGACCATGCCCCAGAAGTTCTTCGCGGCCGTGAGGTAGCGCTCCTCGCCCGTCTCGTCGTACAGCCGCGCCAGGCCGGTGAAGACCGGGATGTGCTGGTTGGCGTGGAGTCCTTCGAGGACGTCGGTGTTCGCGGCGCAGGCGTCGATGAGCCGGTCCAGGTCGAACAGGCGGGCCAGAGCGAGGTGTTCGGCCCGTCCGGTGACCGCGTGCAGATCGCAGACCGCCTCGACGACGCCGCCGAACTCCCCGCTGGAGAACAGCCCCCACATCCGCTGCAGGGTGGCCGCCGGCAGCACGGACAGCCGCGCGTGCATCCAGTCGCCCATGCCGGACGCGAGATCGAGCGCCCGGTCGTCGTCGGTGGCGAGATACGCGTCCAGCAGCCCTCTGAGGATCTTGTGCGCGGTGTAGTACGGCGCCCATACGCGGGTGTAGTCGCTGCCGGTCATCGACTCCAGTTCGATGAACTGCGTCTCCGGGTAAGCGGCGAGGAAGCCGGGATGACCGGGCGCGCCCCAGGTGCGGCGCAGGACGGCGTCGAGGCCCCGGCCGGAGGCGTCCGCGAACGTCCCCCCGGCCGTCTCGTCGAAGGCGTACGACGCCAGGTCGCCCCGGCCGGCCGAGGCGTCGGCGGCACGGCGGCTGTGCAGTCCGTCGATCTCGTCGGCGGTCAGCGCCCGCGCGTAGACGTTGACGTCCTCGAACGCGCCCGCGAAGACCGGGTCGGCGGGGAAGTGGGAGCGCCCCAGCCAGTGGTCCGTGAGGGTGCCGATCGTGGCCGGGGTCAGTGTGATGTCCGTGCTCCGGGCCACGGCGGTGCCGTCGACGTAGAGGGTGCCGGTGCCGTCGGCGAGGGTCACGGCCAGGTGGCTCCACTCGCCGACCGGCAGCGGCGCGGTGCCGTCGAGGCCCTGCTCGCCGCCCGGCCCCGAGGTGGTCACGGCGAACCGCGGCACCCCGTCCGCGTTGCGGGCGGCCAGATACAGGTAGCGGGTGGTGTCGTCGCCGAAGTCGAAGACCCTGGCCCAGGCGGCGTCGTGCGCGGGGCGCACCCACGCGGACAGGGTGAGGGCGGGGGAGCCGGTGAGGACGGCCGAGGGAAGGTCCACGTACTGGTACGAGCCGCGCACGTTCTCCGCCGCGCGGCCGAACCGTCCCTCGACGCTCAGCACGGCCGGATCGTGGCGCAGGGCGTCCCGGACCTCGGCCAGGGCTTCGACCATGGTGGCGATCCGGTCCGCGAAGACCTGCTCGCCGGTGCCGCGGTACGCCTGCGCCAGCATGGTCAGGAAATGGCCGGTGTAGTGGCCGCGCAGATTGCCGTTGGCCTCCCCGTCCAGCCCCTCCCAGCCACCGGGCGCGACCGCGCCCCGGGTGGACAGGCCGGCGTTGGCGCGGAAGACCTGGAGCAGCCGGTGCACGTCGTAGCCACGGGCGTGGTCGAGCATCAGCCGCTGTTTGCCGGCGAAGACGCCCGGTCCGAGCGTCACGTCCTCCAGCCCGAAGGGCCGTACGGTCCACGCCGCCGGTACGCCGGAAGCGGCGGCCGGCGCGGCGGGGGCGGCGACGGCGCGCCCGGTGGTCGCGGCGGAGACCGCGGTCGCCGTCAGGGCGGCCGCCTGGAAGAGGGTTCGTCTGGAGAGGGGCCGTGCCATGGGATGCTCCTCTGTTCGGTATTACGAACGCTGTACGAACGATCGGCCAGACGATAGAGAGGGGACGGAAAGGCGTCAACGGTGCGGGAGCGACCGGTTCCGGACGTTCGCCGAGGGCGCGCGGACGGAGGGAGCCGGTCAGGGGCGCCGGGTGGCGGGAGCGGTCAGGGGCGCCGGGCGGAGTCCGTCAGCCAGGCGTGCGCGGCCCGCGCCGTGAACTCCGCCTGTCCGCCCCGCAGCAGCAGACCGGCGGTGGCGAACTCGGGCGCGTCGGCCTGGGCGGCGACATAGGGGACGGCGATACAGCGCATCCCGGCCGCGTGCGCGGCGGCGGCACCCGGGGCCGCGTCCTCGACCACGACGCAGTAGGCCGGGTCCGCGCCGAGCCTGCGGGCCGCCTCCAGGAAGACGTCGGGGGCCGGCTTGCCCCGCGCGACCTCGTCGGCCGACACGACGGTGCGCAGATACGCGTCCAGGCCCGTCCCGGCCAGGACCGCCCCGATGGCGACGGGCGAGGAACCGGAGGCCACGGCCATCGGCACCCCCTCGGCCGCCAGCAGTCCGACGAACGTCCGCATCTCCGGATACACCCGCGTCGAGGCGCCGGCCAGCTCCAGATAGTGGCGGTCCTTGACCGCGAGCAGCTCCTCCACCGGGGCGGACAGCCCGTACCGCTCCCGCCAGTCGGCGAGCGTCTCCCGGGTGCTGATCCCCACGTAGCGCTCGTGCTCGGCCCAGGAGAAGTCCGGCACCCCGTACGCGGCGAGGGTCCGCCGGCCCGCCTCGTAGTAGTTCGGCTCGCTGTCCACGAGCGTTCCGTCGAGATCGAAGATGACCGAGAGGCCGCCGGGGGTGCTCATGGGGTCCATGATGACAGGGCTCACTTCCGCGCCGTGCGGCCGATCGACTCCACCAGCGGCAGCAGGCGGTGCGGGACGCGCTCGCGCAGCGCCACCTCGGTGCGGGTGCGGACCACGCCGGGCAGGCTGATCAGCTTCTGGACCACGTCCTCCAGGTGCGCGTTGTCGCGCGCCACCACCCGGGCCAGCAGATCACCGCCGCCCGTGGTGGAGAACGCCTCGACGATCTCCGGTACGGCGGCCAGCGCGTCGCCCACCTCGTCCAGGTGCCCCTGGGTGACCTCGATGTGCACGAACGCGAGGACGGGATGGCCCAGCGCGGCGGGGGAGAGGACGGGGCCGGTACCGGTGATCACCCCCTCGCGCTCCATGCGGTCCAGGCGGGCCTGAAGGGTGCCGCGGGCGACCCCGAGGATGCGGGCGTACTCCCGCACGCTGGTGCGCGGCTGCTCCAGCAGCAGCCGCAGGATGCGGGTGTCGAGCTCGTCCACGGCCATGAGATCCGAAGTGTCCCCGTATCGGCCATTGGCACTTGGACGGCCGTAGGAATGCCGCGAACACTGTACCAATGGCCCACTCCTGCGGGACTCGGTTGAGCCAGTGGTGGAAGAGATGCTGATATGGAGGGGTCGATGGCGCTGCGGACCCCGCGGCGCCTTTTTCGTGCCACGGCGCACACCAACGAGTTCCAGGGGGCGGTACGTGCTGAAAAGGGTGTTCATGGCTCCGGACCCGGGCCGGATCCGGCTGCGCTTCGCGGCGCGGGCCGTGCTCGGCATCGGTCTGGCCGTCGTCGTCTGCGGCCTGGCCGGGCACTCGCTCACCGGTGCCGTCACCGGCGGGCTCGCCGCGCTGCTCGCCCTGTTCACCGTCACCGACGCCACCGTCCGCGGACAGGCCCTCACCACGGCGCTGCTGCCCGCCGTCGGCCTGCCGGTGCTCGCCGCCGCGGCCGTGCTGCACGACCACCCGGTCGCCCGCGACCTCACCTTCCTCGCCGTGGTCGGACTCGGCGTGTACGCGCGCCGCTGGGGCCCGCGCGGCCACAGCCTCGGCGTCTTCGCCTTCATGACCTACTTCGTGGCGCAGTTCCTGCACGCGAGGACCGCCCAGCTCCCCGAGCTGTACGCCTCCCTCCTGCTGTCCGTGCTCGCCGCGGCCGCGGTGCGCTTCGGACTGTGGTGCTACGAGCGCCGGCTGCCCCCGGCCGCCGTGCCGGCGCCGCCCGCCGGCACCGGGCTGGCCCGGGTGACCACCCGCCAGGCGGTCCAGGCGACCGCCGGCGCGGGCTTCGCCCTGGTCGTCGGCCAGCTGGTGTCCGGGCAGCGCTGGTACTGGGCCGTCGGCGCCACCTGGTGGGTCTTCGTCAACACCGCCTCGCGCGGCGAGACCCTGGTCCGCGGCTTCCGGAGGGTGCTCGGCACCGTCATCGGCGTCGGGCTCGCGTTCCTCGTCGCCGTCCCCGCACACGGGGACGGGCCGTTGACCGCGCTGGTCGTCGCCGTCGCCGTCTTCGGCATTTTCTACACGGCCGCCGTGTCCTACACCTGGATGATGCTCTGGGTGACGGTGCTCGCCGCCATGCTCTACGGCCTGCTGGGCGTGCTCACCCCCGGTCTGCTGGCGCTCCGGCTCACGGAGACCGCCGTCGGCGCGCTCGGCGCCGTGCTGGCGGTGGCGTTCGTCCTGCCCGTGACCACGCACAGCGTCACCGACGCCTGGATCCAGCGGGCCCTGCGCTGCGTCCACGCGTGCACCGCCCAGGCGGCCGCACGGCTGGCCGGGGCCGCGGACGCCGACCCGGCGCCGGTGGTGGCGGAACTGGAACAACTGCTCGCCCGGGTGCGGCTCTCGGTCGCCCCGCTGGTGCATCCGCTCAACCCCATGCTCGGCCGTAAGCGGCGCGCCCGGCGGGTGCTCGCCCTGCTCGACGACTGCGCCCGGGAGATCCGCGGCCTCGTCGCCGTCGCCGCCGACCCGGAGGCCTCGCACGACGCCCGGCTGGCCGCCGCCTGCTGGCGGGTCGAGGCCGCCGTCGAGGCGCTCACCGGCGGCCGGGACATCGCCGTACGGACCTCCCCGGCCGGGACGGAACCCGCCCTGGCCCATCTGCACGGTCTGGAACGCGCCCTCGCCGAGCTGGCCGCGCCGCTGCGTGCGCCGTCCGGCTCCCCGCTGGTCGGGGCCTGACACGCGCGGACGCACCGGGCGGCTCTCTGGTCTAGACCTGAAGTGATCGGCTGCTACCGTCACCCCGGTCGGCACAGGACGAGAGGGGACAGCCGTGGCGGACGGCAGACGGCGGGCGTTCATCGGGTCGTTCACGGCGGCGGGAGGCCCCGGCATCGTCACCGCGGCCATCACCCCCGGCAGCGGCGCGCTGACCGTCCTGAGCACCGTGGACGTCGTACCCGACCCGTCCTACCTGGCCCTGTCGCCCGACGGCCGCATGCTGTACGCGGTCAGCGAGACGGCCGACGGTTCCGTGGCCGCGTTCCGCGTGACCGCGGACGGGCCGCGGCCGGCCGGACGCCAGGTGCGGGTGGACGGCAGCGGGCCGACCCACCTCAGCCTCTTCGCCGGACACGTCCTCACCGCGAACTACGGCTCCGGCAGCGTCAGCGTCGTCCCCGTCCGCCCGGACGGCGGCCTCGCACCGGTGTCCGGGGTGCTCCGGCACAGCGGCTCCGGCCCTCACCCGCAGCGCCAGCAGGGCCCGCACGCCCACCAGGTGCAGCCCGACCCGAGCGGCCGCTGGGCGGTCGGCGTCGACCTCGGCACGGACTCGGTACGGGTCTGCACCCTGGCCGGCGGCGTGCTCGCACCGCACCGGGAGATCGCCCTGCGCCCCGGCTCGGGCCCGCGGCACCTGGCCTTCCACCCGGACGGGGCGTACGCGTACGTCCTCAACGAGCTCAGCCCGACCCTCGTCGTCTGCCGCTGGGACGCCGCCGGCGGCGCGCTCAGACCGCTCGCCGAGATCCCGGTCCTGCCCGGCGCCCCGGCCGGCGACGCCTATCCGTCCGGGGTGGCCGTCTCGCCCGACGGCCGCTTCGTGTGGACCGCGACCCGCGGCGAGGACGTCCTGTCGGTGTTCGCGGTCGAGGGGGAGGGGACGGCGCTGACCCTGCTCACCACCGTCCCCTGCGGCGGTCACTGGCCCCGCGCGATCACCGTCTCCGACGGCGTCCTGTACGTCGCCAACGAACGCTCCGGGGACGTGACCTGGTTCGCGCTCGACCCGGACACGGGAGTGCCGCGGCGCGCCGGCTCGGTCCCGGTACCCGCGGCGTCCTGCGTGGTCACCGGCCGGCCGGAGCCCGAGGGGACATGACGAAGGGCCCGCTCCACGTACGTGGAGCGGGCCCTTCCGGCGTCGTGCGGGAGAGCCGGCCGGGTCAGTGGGCCGGGGTGTTCTGCGCCTGCTGCGGGGCGATGCCCAGCGCGGTCGTGTACTTGGCCAGTGCCAGCTTGCCGATCGCCGGGTACGGGCCGAGCGCCTCGGCGGCGGAGCACTCCGCCTCCTTCGCGGCCTCCTCGATCAGGCCGGCGTCGATCTCCGGGCCGATCAGGTACGGCGCGAGCGCCAGCTGCTGCGAGCCGGAGCCACGGAGCTGCTCGGCCACGGAGGCGATGGAACCCTCCTGGTCCAGGGCCGCCGCCATCACCGGCACGGCGAGGCGCGCGGCGAGCAGCATGCCGGTGATCCCGGCCGCCTGCACGGCCTCGTCACCGCCCACGGAGGCCAGGATGATGCCGTCCGCCGCGGTCGCCACGGTGAACAGGCGGGCACGGTCGGCGCGGGCCAGACCGGCCTCGGAGAGCCGCACGTGCAGCGCCTCGGCGAGCAGCGGGTGCGGGCCCAGCACATCGGTCAGCTCGGCGGCGACACGGCTGTCCATCACGGCCTGGCGGATCTGGCGCAGCAGCGAGCTGTCCGGGCCGGCGAGCAGCGGCACGACGACGGCGACGGGGCCGTCGGGCTCCTTGACGTCCATGCCGGCGTCGCGGGCCTGCTCGAAGCGGGCGGTGCGCTCCTCGGCCGCGTACGCGAGGACGGACCGCAGCGTCGGGAATTCCTCGTCGTCACCGTCGAGGTAGCCGATCCGGGCGTCCAGACCGGGCAGCTCGGAACGGGCGATGCTCACGACCTCGTCGGCGAGCGAGCGGGTGGCACTACTGGGCGCACCCGGCACGGCGAGGACGAGCGCGGGCGCGTCCTCGGGAGCCACCAGCGGCTCGGGACGGCGGTGCCGCCCCGGCTGACGGGGGCGCGGCATTCGTACTGGCAGGCCGGACGCGGGCCCAGTGGGGGTGCTCATGTTGCCGCATGTTAGTGGTTTCCCGGGCTCCTCTGTTCGGGGAGGGTGCGGGTGAGCGGTATCCGTCCGGTTTTGTCTGATGAGTTACGTACGGACGTCGGCCGCGCGGGTGACGTCCTCACCTGCCGGACCCGTCGCACACAGCAGCTTCTCGTCGCCCGGGAGGGTGAACGAGCCGGCGGCGAGGTCCTCCGCGATGCGGACCGCCCCGTGCAGGGGATCCCCTTCGGCCGTGATCCGCCGCACCCCCGGCAGCCGCTCGGCCAGCTCCTCGTCCAGGGGTCCGAGCAGCACGGCACCCATCCGGAACAGGCCACCGGTGAGACCGACCACCCGCTCGCCCGCCGCCGGGCACACGGCCGCGGCGGAGCCGGCCATGTGCCGGGCCGCGGCCCGCAGCACCGCCACGGCGACGGGGTCGCCGTCGGCCGCGCACGCGCCCACCCGGGGCGCGAAGGAGGCGAGCACGGCCGGCCGGTCGGTCCGCGGATACAGCCGCCCGGGCAGTCCGGCCGCCGGACCGAACAGGTCCTCGGCGCTCGCCAGCAGCCGCGCGGAGCCGCCCTCCCGCCCGTCGTGCGCGCGCAGTGCCGCCTCGAGACCGGCTCTTCCGATCCAGGCGCCGCCACCGCAGTCGCCCAGCAGGTGCCCCCAGCCGTCCGCCCGGCGCCAGCCGGTCAGATCGGTGCCGACCGCGATCACCCCCGTACCGGCGGCGATCACGGCACCGGGCCGCGCCCCGAGGGCACCGACGTACGCGGTGACGGCGTCGGCGGCCAGCACCACCCGCCGCACCCCCAGTGCACGGCCGAGCGCCCCCGGCAGCTCCGCGCGCAGCGCGTCCCCCAGACTGGCCAGTCCCGCGGCCCCGACGACGGCCGCCTCCAGCCCCTCGACCCCGGCCTCCGCGCACAGGGACCGCGCCATCGGGACCAGCTGCTCCATGAGGTGCCCCGGGTCGATGCCCCGCGCCCCCGTCCGTACCGGTTCCCCGGAGGCGCCCCGGGCCAGTGGCCCGCGCCCGGCGGCCCCGACGGCGACCCGCAGGCCGGAGCCCCCGGAGTCCACGGCGAGGAAACCGGGCCCGGTCACGGCAGGCGCCAGTCCACCGGTTGGCCGCCCTGGCGGATCAGCAGGTCGTTGGCCCGGCTGAACGGGCGGGAGCCGAAGAAGCCGTAGTCGGCCGACCTCGGCGACGGGTGGGCCGACTCCACCACGGGCAGATCGCCCAGCATCGGACGGCAGTTGCGGGCGTCCCGCCCCCACAGGATGGAGACCAGGGGCTTGCCCCGGCCGGCCAGCGCCCGTATCGCCTGCTCGGTGACCTCCTCCCAGCCCTTGTCACGGTGATTGCCCGGCTTGCGCGGGGCCGTCGTCAGCGCCCTGTTCAGCAGCAGTACACCTTGCTTGGTCCACGGCGTGAGGTCGCCGTTCGACGGCTGGGGCAGACCCAGGTCGGTGTTCAGCTCCCGGAAGATGTTGATGAGGCTGCCCGGCAGCGGCCGCACCTCGGGCGCGACCGAGAACGACAGTCCCACCGCGTGCCCCGGGGTGGGGTACGGGTCCTGCCCGACGATCAGAACGCGTACCTCGTCGAAGGGCTGCTGGAAGGCGCGCAGGACGTTCGCCCCGGCCGGGAGATAGGTGCGTCCCGCGGCGATCTCCGCGCGCAGGAAGTCCCCCATCCCGGCGATCCGTTCGGCCACCGGCTCCAGGGCCTTCGCCCAGCCCGCTTCGACGATTTCATTCAAGGGTCGTGGTGCCACGGGCGTCACCTTACTGCCGCGACGGCGGCGGAGATCAACCAGTGGCCAGGACCGGACGGGATCCTCATGAGGCTCACGCGGTTCACGCGACGACCGCCGCCCGTACGCACAGCACGTCCGGCAGATGTGCCGCCAACTGCCGCCAGCTGTCGCCGTCGTCGGCGGACGCGTACACCTCGCCGTTGCGGTTGCCGAAGTAGACGCCCGCCGGGTCCGCGCCGTCGTGGCACATCGCGTCGCGCAGCACCGTGCCGTAGTGGTCCTCCCGCGGCAGCCCCGCCGTCAGCGGCTCCCAGCTCCTGCCCGCGTCCGCCGTCCGGAAGACCCGGCAGCGCCGGCCGGCCGGCACCCGGTCGGAGTCGGCGTTGATCGGGAACACGTACGCGGTGCCGGCGCGACGGGGATGGGCCACCACCGCGAAGCCGAACGTCGACGGCAGGCCCTCGCCGATGTCCGTCCAGCTCCCGCCCGCGTCGTCGCTGCGGTAGACCCCCCAGTGGTTCTGCAGGTACAGCCGGTCCGGGTCCGCCGCGTCCCGGGCGACCTTGTGCACGCACTGCCCGAACTCCGGGTTCGGGTCCGGCAGGAACACCGCGGACACCCCGGAGTTGGACGGGGCCCAGCTCGCGCCGCCGTCCAGGGTGCGGAACACGCCCGCCGTGGAGACGGCCACCGTCACGGCGCGCGGATCACGCGCGTCGGTCAGCACGGTGTGCAGGCCCTCACCACCGCCGCCCGGAACCCACTTCGCCCGCGTGGGGTGTTCCCACAGCGGCCGGACCAGTTCGAAGGTCTCCCCGCGGTCCTCCGAGCGGTACAGCGCGGCCGGTTCCGTCCCCGCGTACACCACGTCCGGTTCGGCCTCGGAGGGGTGCAGCTGCCAGACCCGCTCCAGCGAAGCCCCCGTGTCCTTGGGGAACCTGACGGCGGGCCGGGCCGGTTCGGTCCAGCTGCGGCCCAGGTCGTCGGAGTGGAACACCGAGGGGCCCCAGTGCGCGCTGTCCCCGCCGACCAGCAGCCGCGGACTCGCGCCACGGGTGTCGACGGCGATCGAGTACACGGCCTGCGCGTTGAAGTAGGGACTCTCGTCGAACTCCCAGGCGTCACCTCGCCGGCGCCCGATGAACAGGCCCTTGCGGGTGCCCACGGCGAGCAGTACCTCGGTCATGCCGACCACCTCCGCGACGTCTTCGTCGACGCCCTCGATCCAGGACACCGGCCAGTCTGCACCCCACCACTGACAGTCACCCCCGGACCGGCGTCGCCGCAGGTCGGAGCCTGTGCGGACGGGGACGGGGATGCCCGTGCGCGGTGGCCGGACGACGGGGTCAGCCGCCGTCCGGCAGTGCGCGGCCGAGGATCGCGTCCAGGCCGGCCGTCGTGGGCAGGGTGCCGAAGGCGTGCCCCCAGTCGCCGCCCAGCCGCGTCGCGCAGAAGGCGTCGGCGACGGCGGGCGGGGCGTGCCGGACGAGGAGGGAGCCCTGGAGGGCCAGGGCCATCCGCTCCACCAGCCGCCGGGCGCCCGCCTGCGACCCCTCGGCCAGCCGGTCCTTCAGCCCGGCCACGGCCGCGTCCAGCCGGGCGTCCGCCCCGCGCGTCAGGGCGAGTTCGTCGAACAGCGCCTGCGCGGTGGCCGGGTCCCGGCCGAGCGCCCGCAGCACGTCGAGGGCGTTGACGTTCCCCGAGCCCTCCCAGATCGACAGCAGCGGGGCCTCGCGGTAGTGCCGGGGCATCCCGGACTCCTCGACGTAGCCGTTGCCGCCCAGGCACTCCAGGGCCTCGGCGGTGAAGGCCGGGCCCCGCTTGGTGACCCAGTACTTCCCGACCGCCGTCGCGATCCGGCGGAACGCGGCCTCCCCGGCGTCCCCGCGCACCGCGCGGTCGGCCGCTCCGGCCAGGCGCAGGGTGAGCGTCGTGGCGGCCTCGGACTCCAGTGCCAGGTCGGCCAGCACGTTGCGCATCAGCGGCTGGTCCACCAGCCGCGCCCCGAACGTGCTGCGGTGCCGCACGTGGTGGCCGGCCTCGACGAGCGTCTTGCGCATCAGCGCCGCCGACATCATCACGCAGTCCAGCCGGGTGCAGTTGACCATCTCGATGATGGTCTTCACACCCTGCCCCTCCGGGCCGACCAGCCAGGCGACGGTCCCGTCGAACTCGGGCTCGGAGGAGGCGTTGGAACGGTTGCCCAGTTTGTCCTTCAGCCGCTGGATGCGGAAGCTGTTGCGGGTGCCGTCGGGCAGCACGCGCGGCACCAGGAAGCACGACAGCCCGCCCGGGGCCTGCGCCAGCACCAGGAACACGTCGCACATCGGCGCCGACGTGAACCACTTGTGGCCGCGCAGGGTGTACACGCCCGGCTCGGCGGTCGGAGCGGCCGACGTGGTGTTCGTACGGACGTCGGAGCCGCCCTGCTTCTCGGTCATCCCCATGCCGGCCAGCAGGCCGCGCTTCCCGGCCGGCACGCCGAGGTCCGGCTCGTACTCCCGGCTGGTCAGCCCCGGCTCGTACACCGCCGCCAGCTCCGGCTGCCGGCGCAGGGCGGGCACCGCCGCGTACGTCATGGACGTCGGGCAGCCGTGCCCCGCCTCGGTGTGCCCCCACGCGAGTCCCTTGGCGGTACGGACGACATGGGCGCCGGACCGGTCGTCCGCCCAGGGCGCGGCGGCCAGCCCCTCGGCGACGGCCGCGCGCATCAGGTGGTGCCAGCTCGGGTGGAACTCCACCTCGTCGACACGGTGCCCGTACCGGTCGTGGGTGCGCAGGACGGGCCCGTGGCGGTTGGCCTGATCGCTCCACTCCTGCACCTGCGCGCTGCCGGCCAGCCTGCCGGCCCGGCGCAGTTCCTCCTCGGCCCAGCCGGCGCCCTCCCGCCGCAGCCCCTCCAGCAGGGCGATGTCGTCGGAGGCGTCGTAAGGGGCCAGGGGAGGGGGCTGATTGGTGACGTCGTGGGTGGCGCCGCCGGGTGCGCCGGAGTCCTGCTGCCGCTCATCCGCGAGTGTGGGGGCCATGACCCGAGTGTTGCACTATCAATACAGTCGCAGCAATCATGCAACATGATCGACGTCGTAGAGTACGGCCCCATGCGGAGGAACGACCCGGCTCCACCGGACGACCCCCGGCCGCGCCCGCTGTCCGCGCGGTCGGTCGTGCTGAGCCTGCTGCTCGGTACGCACCCTCCGGAGCTGTCGGCGAGGGAGCTCGGGCGGCTGGTGGAGGGCTTCGACGTCGGCGGGTCCACGCTCCGCGCGGCGCTCAGCAGGATGGTCGCCGCCGGTGACCTGCGGCGCACGGACACCGGCTACCGGCTCAGCGAACGGCTGCTCGAACGCCAGCGCCGCCAGGACGAGTCCGTGGAACCGCGCACACGCGCGTGGGACGGCGACTGGGAACTGGTGGTGATCACCGCGACGGGCCGGGGGCCCGCCGAACGCGCGGACCTGCGCACCCGGCTGGCGGCCCTCCGGCTCGCCGAACTCCGTGAGGGCGTGTGGCTGCGTCCCGCCAATCTGGAGCGCGGCCTGCCCGCCGCTCTCGACGAGGTGGCCGAACGCTGTACGGCCCGCCCCGGCCGGCCCGCCCGTGAGCTCGCCGCGCGTCTGTGGCCGCTGGACACCTGGTCCGGTACGGCCCGCGCGCTCCTCGGCCACATCGACCGCGCCGCTCGCCCCGCCGAGCGGCTCACCGCGTTCGCCGCCGTCGTGCGCCATCTGCTCGCCGACCCCGTCCTGCCCCCCGCCCTGCTGCCCGCCGGCTGGCCGGGCGACGCGCTGCGGTCCGCCTACGGGGAGTACCGGCGGGAGCTGACGGGGGAGGTGCGTTCCCGCGTGGGAGGCGCGTGAGGGCGTACAGGGGCCGGCCGGCCGTACGAGACGCCGCGCGGGACGCCTCGTACGGCCGCTGCCCGTGGGGGGTTACCGGTAGGTGATGTCGGACGAGGAGTACTTGCAGTACGTGCCGTCGGCGCCCGAGCCGTTGCTGCTCGGCTCGTCACCGTCGTCGTTGCCGATGTACTTCTGGCAGGGGACGATCTTCTTGCTGCTGTCCCCGATGATCGTGATGTTCCGCAGGGTCGCGCTGTCGCCGTAGTTGGTGTTGATGCCGGCGAGCCTGCTGCCCTTCCAGTTCACCTCGATGGTGTTGAGGTTGATCGTCCGCTTGTACTGCTTGGAGCAGTTGCCGCAGGAGCGGACGAAGGTGCCGAAGTTCTTGACCGCGAAGTTCGACACGTTCAGCGTTCCGGCGCCGTTGAACTGGAACACCTTGTCGCTGGCTTCCTTGGCGCCGCCGCCGCTGACGGTGTAGACCGACCCCGACGACGTGCCCTTGAACGTGGCGGCGTCCTCGCCGACGTCCTCCCACCAGACGTTCTGCAGCGTGCAGGAGCCCTTGCAGTGGATGCCGTCGGCCGCGGGGGCGCCCAGGATGACGTTCTTCAGGACCGCGCCGTTCGCCAGTTCCAGGATCGGGCCCTGGTCCTCGTCCTGACTGCCGGAGCCCAGGTCGCCGGTGCCGTACAGGCGCTTCATCCCGTAGTCCTTGGTGCCGGACACGGAGATGGTGGAGGAGACGCCCTGGCTGCCGTTGGCGGTCGGCCAGGTGGCGGCGCTCGCCGGGGAGGCGCCGGTGGTCATGACCATGCCAACAGAGAGACCCAGGGTGGCGAGTGCGCCCGTCAGTGCGCGGGCGCGTGGTCGTTTCGCGGAAGTCATGTCGTTCCTTCTGTCGTGGTGTGGGGGTGTGGACCAAGTACGTGAACGACGTTCGTGATGGTGCGCGGCATGCCCGGTCCGTTGCCGTGAGCGGGTCACGCTGCTGAACGGGAAACGTATGGGGTAAGCGCTTTCTAGTCAACGCCCCGCGAGGGTCACATTCGGCCAGGAAAGACCGACGCCGACGGCTGGGGCGCGAGGAGCACCCCGAGCCGCCGGCGTCGGTGGCGGTACGGGCTCAGACCGAGCGGTGGTACTGGTCCGGCACGTGGACCTCGCCGCCCAGCTCACGGGCCGCGTGCCGGGCCCACGAGGGGTTGCGGAGCAGCTCGCGGCCGAGGAACACCGCGTCCGCCTCGCCGTTGGCCACGATCTTCTCCGCCTGCTCGGCGTCGGTGATCAGTCCCACGGCGGCGACCGGCATCGGCGTCTCGTTCCGCGCCCGCGCGGCGAAGGGGACCTGGTAGCCCGGCCCGGTCGGGATGCGGACCCCGGAGGCGTTGCCGCCGGTGGAGACGTCGAGCAGGTCGATGCCGTGGGCGTGCAGCTCGGAGGCGAAGCGGACGGTGTCGTCCGGGGTCCAGCCGGACTCCTCCAGCCAGTCCGTGGCCGAAATGCGGAAGAACAGCGGCTTGTCGTCCGGCCACTCCTCGCGCACGGCGTCCACCACCTCGAGCGCGAACCGCGTCCGGTTCTCGTACGAGCCGCCGTAGGCGTCGGTGCGGTGGTTGGAGTGCGGGGACAGGAACTCGTTGATCAGGTAGCCGTGGGCGCCGTGGATCTCGGCGATCTCGAACCCGGCGGCGAGCGCGCGGCGCGCGGCGGCGCGGAACTGTTCGACGATCTCATGGATCTGTTCGACGGACAGCTCGTCCGGCACCGGATGCCGCTCGTCGAAGGCGACCGCGCTCGGAGCCACCGGCTGCCAGCCGTGGGCGTCCGGCCCGGCGGGCGCGCCGCCCTTCCAGGGCCGCTCGGTCGACGCCTTGCGTCCGGCGTGCGCGAGCTGGACGGCGGGGACGGTGCCCTGTGACACGAGGAAGCGGGTGATCCGGCGGAACGCCTCGACCTGGGTGTCGTTCCAGATGCCGAGGTCGTACGGCGAGATCCGGCCCTCCGGCGACACGGCGGTGGCCTCGACGACGATCAGGCCCGTGCCGCCGGCCGCGCGGGCCGCGTAGTGCGCGAAGTGCCAGTCGCCGGGCGCGCCGGTCCCGGGCCCTTCGGGCGCGGCCGAGTACTGGCACATCGGCGGCATCCAGACCCGGTTGGGGATGGTCACGTCGCGCAGGGTGCAGGGCTGGAACAGCGTGCTCACGTCGGACTCCGTTCGGCGGGGGACCAGAGGAGGGATCGGCTCGTACGATAGGCATCGTAATACGGGAGGTGTCAAACTATGATGCCTTTCGTACAATGAGGTTCCCCGGACCGCACCTGGAGCCGCCGTGACGACCGCCGTCCCCGCACCCAGCAGCCGCGATCTGCCGCACCCGGCGCGCGAGGAGATCCGGCTGGAGGGCGTGCTGCACGCGCTCTCCGACCCCGTACGGCTGCGGATCGTCCGCGAACTCGCCGCCGTGGGTGCCGAGCTGACCTGTTCGCAGTTCGACCTGCCGGTCACCAAGTCCACCACCACGCACCACTTCCGGGTGCTGCGCGAGAGCGGTGTGATCCGGCAGGTCTACGAGGGCACCGCCAAGATGAACGGCCTGCGCCGGTCCGACCTGGACGACCTCTTCCCGGGCCTGCTCGACTGCGTGCTCGCCGCCGCCGCCCGCCAGTCCCTTCGCCAGGGCACCGGCTGACCCGGCCACCGCCGGGCGGCTCGCTGCCGGCCGCCCGCTCGGCGTGCGGGTGTTCCCCCCGGGGGCGATCGCTCGCCGGTGTGTGCGGGAGCCGGGGATCCCGGCGCAGTGCCCACCGGAGTCCGGCCCGGCCGGCACCCCGCAGCGGACCAGGCCGTACGGACCCAGCAGCCGGTACAGGACGTCCACGCGCGCCCGGGCGTCCTGCTGGACGAGGTCCTGGGCGGTGTAGCACCCGCTCGGCCCGGAACCGATGACGGCGACACGCGGCGCGGCGGAACTCCTTACCCGGGGATCGACAGGAGATCGCTGCTGTCTCCGGCAGGGCACCGCCCACGCTCCGCTGACAGGGTGCCGTCCGCCGTCCGGGGCGCGTGTTCTACGGAGGGAAACTGATCACGCGATTACGTTGCGTGTGTGTTTGAGGCATCTTTTCTTCATCTTTCCGATCGCTCTCCGGCGGAGGGCGCGGTGTCCGTGTGGCCCGCGTGGGAGGTGCGGGAGGGGGAGCGGGCGACCCGGTGGCTCCATGTGCGGCTGGTCTTCGGCGACGGGGCCCGCATCGACGCGCTGGCGACGGTGTGCGAGGGGTGGGTCTGCGTCGAGGACGTACGGGCCCGGCCCGCGCTGGCCCTGGAGGACCTCGCCCTGTTCGCCGACTGGATCGAGGGGCCACTGGCGCGGGCCTGCGGCGCCGAGCCCGAGCCGGACCCCGGGGACGCTTCCGGTACGGGCGCGCACCGGGAGCGTCCCGACCGGCCGAGGGGGCCGCGGGAACACGGTCTCGTGGCGGGGGCGTACCGCGCGGCGCAGGAGCGGGGAGCCGATCCGGTCCTCGCCGTGATGGACGAGACCGGGTACAGCCGGCGCGGTGCGCTCAGGCTCATCGGCCGGACGCGCGACGCGGGGCTGCTGCCCTCGCGGCACGCCCGGCGCTGAGCCGCTCCGCCGGGCACCGGGCCGCCCCGCCGGGGCGCCGGCCGCCGTCACGGCGTGCCGCGCACCGTCATATCAGGTCGCGCATCCGGCTGATCTCGCTGGTCTGCTGGGCCACCACGTCGTCCGCCATCTCCTCCATCCGGATGTTGTTGCCCTGCCCCTTCAGCTCGGTGGACATGGTGATCGCCCCCTGGTGATGCGTGATCATCAGGGTGAGGAAGAGCTGGTCGAAGGCCTTGCCGTCGGCCGCGCGCAACTGCTTGAGCTGGGCCTGTGTGGCCATTCCGGGCATCGTGGCGTGGTCGTGCCCGTGTCCGTCGTCCCGCTCCGCCTTGTCGTGGCTCTTCAGCCACCCCTTCATCGCCTTGATCTCCGGCTGCTGCGCGGCGGCGATGCGCTCGGCCAGCTTGACGATCTTCGACGACTCGGCGCGGTCCGGCACCAGTCCGGTCATCTCCAGGGCCTGCGCGTGGTGCTGGATCATCATCCGCGCGTAGGACACGTCCGCCGCGTTGGGGGAGTCGTCCTCGACGCGCTGCCGTTGGGCCTCCTCGGCCGACAGGGTCCGGTTGGCCTCCCCGGGCTCACCCGGCGCGATGACCGAAGGCCCGGCGGCGGCGGTCGACTTGGTGTCGTCCGTGCCGGAGTCGCAGCCCACGAGCCCGAGTACGGCCAGAGCGGTCAGCCCGGCCGCGATGCGGGACACGCGTGACGCACGGCGGTAGTGCACAAGGACCTCCTGTGGCAGGCGTATGGCGGAACACCTCGTGAGTGTCGACGACCGTCCTAGCACCTTCCGCGCGTCAGTGATCAAAAAACTTCGTTGCAAGTGTGTTGCCCCCTGTTGGTATGAGCATGTCCACGACGATACTGCCGGTGCGAAACCGTTCCGACGTGAACGGAACCAGGGAGGAAAACAGTGATCCTGTTGAGTGTTTCCCGAACCCGGCGCAGACGGCTGGGAGTTGCCGCGGCGGCCGGCGGACTGCTGGCCGCGCTGCTCACCGCCGCGCCGGCCGCGGCGATCCCCGACCCCGGGGACTCGCCGGCCGCCGAGAAGGAGGTGTCGCGCAGCGACCAGGCGGAGGCGCGCGCGGCCATCCGGAGCGGCGAGATACCCGCCCAGGACGAGGTCGTCCACTCCGACAACATCCGGCATGTGGCCAACATCCCCAAGGACGCGCTGTCCGGCACCAACTCGGACCTGGCCTTCCAGGGCCGGTACGCCTTCGCCGGCAACTACGACGGCTTCCGCATCTTCGACATCAGCAACCCGAAGGCGCCGAAGACGGTGGCCCAGGTGCTGTGCCCCGGCTCGCAGAACGACATCTCCGTCTCCGGCGACCTGCTGTTCCTGTCCACCGACTCCTCGCGCAGCGACAGCAGTTGCAACAGCACCACCCAGCCGGCGACCGAGAAGTCCTCGTGGGAGGGCATGAAGGTCTTCGACATCAGCGACAAGCGCAACCCGCGCTACGTCGCCGCGGTCGAGACCGCCTGCGGCTCGCACACCCACACGCTGGTGCCCGAGCGCAAGAACGTCTACATCTACGTCTCGTCGTACTCGCCGAACGCGGCCTACCCCGACTGCCAGCCACCGCACGACGGCATCTCGGTGATCAAGGTGCCGCGCAAGGCCCCGCACAAGGCGGCGCTGGTCGGCTTCCCGGTGCTGTTCCCGGGTGAGGGCCCGGACGGCGGCGGCAACCCCGGCGGGCCCACCAACCCGGGTGTCTCCAAGACCACCGGCTGCCACGACATCACCGTGCTGCCGTCGAAGGACCTGGCCGCCGGTGCCTGCATGGGCGACGGCATCCTGTTCTCCATCAAGGACCCGGAGCGTCCGAAGGTGATCGACCGGGTGCAGGACAACGTCAACTTCGCGTTCTGGCACTCGGCGACCTTCAACCAGAAGGCGAACAAGGTCGTCTTCACCGACGAGCTGGGCGGCGGTGGCAGCCCCACCTGCAACGCGGAGATCGGCCCGAACCGCGGCGCGGACGGCATCTACGACATCGTCGGCAAGGGCGACCGGCAGAAGCTGGTCTTCCGCAGCTACTTCAAGATCCCCCGCCACCAGGCGGACACCGAGAACTGCGTGGCCCACAACGGCTCGCTGATCCCGGTCAAGGGCAAGGACCTGATGGTCCAGGCCTGGTACCAGGGCGGCGTCTCCGTCTGGGACTTCACCGACTCCTCGAAGCCGAAGGAGATCGCCTACTTCGAGCGGGGCCCGCTCTCCACGGACCAGCTCGTCACCGGCGGTTCCTGGTCGGCGTACTACTACAACGGCTACATCTACTCGAACGACATCGCCAAGGGCTTCGACGTCCTGAAGATCGACGACCGGCGTACGGACCCGGCCCGCCGGGTCCACCTGCGTGAGCTCAACACGCAGACCCAGCCGGACTACTTCGACTGAGCGTCCGGCTCTATCGCGAAGAACCGGGCCATGTCCGTCCGGTCCTTCCCGCACGTCCCGCCGGGCACCTCGGTGTCCGGCGGGACGCCCATCTCCCAGTCGAGCCGGTAGCGCTTGAACAGCTCCGCGCGCAGCACCGGGACCGGCATGGGCGCGCCCGGCATCAGGGCCGCGTACACGGCGCCCATCAGCAGGGCGCGCAGCATCGGGTAGTCCGCGTCGACGTCGTGGGAGCCGTGCCGGGTGACGGTGTCCCTCAGCAGTTCGGCCAGCCGCCGCTGCTCGGGGCAGGGCAGGAAACCCTCGGCCTGCAGCAGTCCGGCCATGTGCTGGCGCATCAGGACCGGCCGGTCCCGCGCCAGGCCCAGGATCGCGTCGATGGCCCGTGCCATCCGCTCCCGGCCGTCCTCGGTGCGCGGCTCCCGCTCCAGGGCCTCCTCCAGGGTGCGGTGCATCAGCCGGTGCACGGCGGACTGCACGAGCTGGCGCTTTCCCGGGAAGTAGTACGACACCAGGCCCCGCGCGGAGCCCGCCCGGTCGGCGATGTCGCCCAGCGTCGTGGCCTGGTACCCGTGCTCGTCGACCAGCTCGACGGCGGCGTGCAGGAGCCGTTCCTTCGAACGCCTCCGCAACTCTTCATTGACCAGGGCGCTGCGCGGGGACATGCTGGACTCCTGCGTTGACTGGCTGCCAGCCAACTATACTCAGCGCGTCCGGAGAGGCCCCTTGACGGGCTCCTCCGGGTTGCCGTTCACCTCGGGCGACGCGGGGGATCGTCCGAGGTGAACGGTCTTGTTCGCGGCGAAAGTAGCCTCGGGCCACCGGTTCGGGAATGCCCGGACTCAGCGGCGCGCCGGACACCGCCGCCGGTGGACCGTCACGGCCGCCGCCACCAGCAGGGCACCGATCAGCCAGCCGCCCAGGACGTCCGTGGGCCAGTGGACGCCGAGCCAGATCCGGGTGAGACCGACGCCGGTCACCGAGAGGACCGCCACGGCCAGCGCCGTGCGCCACAGGACGCGGCCCGCCCCGTGGCGGTGCAGCAGCCACAGCAGCAGACCGCAGACGACCGTCGCGGTCATGGCGTGCCCCGACGGGAACGCCGCGTAGTGCGCGGAGTCCACCGGGTCGGGCCAGACCGGGCGGGCGCGGTCCAGCGCGGCCTTCAGCCCTTGCTGCACCACTGTCGCGACGGCGACCGTGAGCACCAGCCAGAGTGCCGACCAGGAGGCCGCGTACCGCCAGGCGAGCAGCGCCGCCGCCACACCGCACAGCACCCGCATCGTCCAGGGGTCCCAGACCCAGTCCGTCAGGACGCGGGACGTCTGCGTCAGCCCTTGTTCCTCGACCGCCCAGCGGTGAGTGGTGCGGGCGATGTCGGCGTCCAGTTCGAGCAGCGGGCGCCATTCGGCGCCGACCAGTGTCAGCAGCAGCGCCGAGCACAGTGCCAGCACTCCGGTGGGCAGGGTGACCGGGCGGTGCTCCGGTGGCCTGGGCGGGGATTCGGTGTGGGGGGTGTGCATGAGGCGATCCTCTCCGAACGCCCGCGTCCGGGGCCAGTGTCCTGTCTCCGCCGGTTTTTTCCGGGCTCGCCCCGGCCGGGCGTGCTTAGGGGGTGCCCCGTGTCGGTGTGAGCCGGGGGTGGGGTCGCGCGGCCCGGCGCTTGCGGGGTGCCTCCCCCACTCTCGGCTGCGCTCGAGCGGGAGGTACCCCCATCGCCCACCCGTGCCGCCCTGGGGGTACCTCCCAGGCCTTTGAGGCGCTGGAGGAGGCACGACTGCCCGCGGGAACGGGGGACGGGGTGCGGAGGCGGGGCGGGCTAGCGGAGCGCGTGCAGGCCCGGTACGAACGCCACCAGTACCGGGATCACCGGGACCAGCGACGCCACCGCCGTGAGCCGTAGGCGGTGTGCCGCGGTGAGTCGGTCCGGGGGAGTGAGCAGGCGGTGTACCCGGGCCGGGACGTGGGCCTGTGGGGTCGGGCAGGGGCCGCCGAACACCCTGCGGTGTTCGTTGAGTTCCACCAGCGCGAGGGCCGTGGTCAGCCGGCCGAAGCGGCGGGACGCCATGTCGTCCGCGGCGAGTTCGACCAGCCGGTGCATCTCGTCGCGGAACGCCGCGAACACCGGCACCTGCGGGAAACCGCCCGCCAGCGCGGAGGAGCAGTGCAGCAGCCAGTCGTGCCGGGCCTGCGCGTGCCCCCGCTCGTGGGCGAGGACGGCGTCCAGTTGCCTGCCCTTCAGCCGGCGCAACGCGGCCGTGGTGACGACCAGCCGGGGCGGAATGCCGGGCAGCCACCAGGCGTCGGGCCGCTCGCCCTCCAGGACCACGAGCCGGTCGGAGTCCGGCCGCTCCCCGGGCAGCAGCGGTGCCCGCACCCGCAGTTCGGCGCGACGCGCCCGGCGCCGGGCGCGGGCCCGTACGACCTCCCGGACCAGCATCGCCGCGCTCCACAGCCCGCCGCACGCCAGTGCCACCGCGGTGGTCTGCGCCCAGAGCCCCGCCGTACCGAGCGCGTACGCCTCCACGACCGCACGGGGCGCGGTGGCGAACACCTGGCCGCCCACCGCCCGCCAGGCCGCCGCCGCGCTGAACGTCATCGCCAGCGCGCAGCACAGCAGCACCGCCGCGATCACGCACTGCCACGCCCACAGCGCCACCACCGGTTCACGGTCCGGCCAGTCGGCCCGGGCGAGCAGCCGGGGACCCAGGACGGCGGTCAGGACGCCGAGCAGCAGCAGGACCGCGGGGAGGATCATGCGTGCAGCCTATGAGCGCGGGCCGCCCGAGGGCACGGGCGGGCGCACCGAAGTGACGCAGACAACGGCCGCCGCGGCGCGGTGTGTTCCGCCCTCACATCGTCAGCAGCATCGCCACCATCGCGATCCCCATGGACAGCCGGCAGGCCCGCGCCAGCTCCGGCCGGTCACCCCAGCCCGCGCCCAGGCCGCCCCCCGTCCCGGCGGCCGCGGGAACCAGTCGTATGCCGGCGGTGAGCACGTACGCGACGAAGTAGAGCAGCAGGGCCCCGGTCAGCAGGGGTATGCCCGAGCCGCCGTGCCCGTGGCCCTGCCCCTGCCCGGCGGAGGCGGCCATGGTCACCGCCATGTACACCATCGCCCCGGCGCCGATCAGATGGTGCAGATGGCGCGCGCCGGTGCGGGCCGCCCACAGCGCGTGCAGCCCGGCCGCGCCGAACACCACCGCGTAGGCCGGCCAGGCCCACACCGGCGGGGTGAACACCGCCGCGGGCACGGCCATCACGGCCATGCCGAAGCCCATGAGCGCCTCGCCGCCCGCGGCGCGGCGCTGCTCCACCACATGGCTGCGCATGCGCAGCAGACAGTAGGCGCCGGTCGCCGCGCAGAGCGCGACCAGCAGCCAGCCGGACGACACCGGTCCGTGCACCCGAACCTCCCCCTCGGCCCGCTCGACGGTCGGTCATGGCATGCCCGGTCCCGGCGACGGACACCCGAGCGCACGGGAGTGCGAGGGGAGCGCCCGGGGGAGTGCGGCAGCCCGGCATCTATATTTCACTGGTAAAACACCTGTTAATATTGTTTTCCATGAGCAGGACTCCCCCCACCTCCACCCCGCGGGCGGCCCGGCGCCTCCCGCTCGCCGCCGCGCTGCGCCTCGGGCGGCCCTCCGACATCTGGTTCAAGCCGGCCCTCAGCGTGGTCGCCGCGGTCGCGCCGCCCAGCCTGCTCCTGGTGGCCCTGGGCCGGCTCGACCTCGCGATGTACACCATGGCGGGATCCCTGTGCGCCCTCTACGCCCACAACCGCCCGTACGCCGCCCGGGCCAGGGTGCTGGCGTGGGTGGTGCTCGGCATGCTCGGCGGCCTCGCCGTCTCCCTGGCCGCCGCCTCCCTCACCCGGAACGCCGTGGTCCTGGTCACCGTCGGCGCCGTCCTGGCCGCCGTGCAGAAGGCGCTGTGCGACGCCACCCGCGTCGGCCCGCCCGGCCATGTGATCCTCACCTTCGTCAGCTCCGCCTCGCTGTTCGTGCCGCAGACCCTCGGACAGGTCCCCGGCCATCTCGCGCTCGCCGCCGCGGCCGGTGTCTGGGCCTACCTGGTGGGCATGGCACCCGCCCCGCTCCGGCCGCACGGCCCCGAGCGCCGCGCCACCGCCCAGGCGCTGAACGCCGCCGCCGCGTACGCCGGGACCGGCGGCACCGGCGACGGTCACACCGGGGCCCGCGCCGCCGCCTACGCCGCCGTGCAGGCCGCCTGGCAGTCCCTGCTCTCCACCGGCGACCGGCCCTCCGCCACCCGCCGCGCCCTCGAACGGCTCGTCGTCCGCGCGGAGGTCGCGCTCGCCGCGCCCGCCGACGCCGACCCCGAACGCCTGCGCGCCTGGGCCGGCGCACTGCGCGGCACCGGCGCCGTCCCGCGCACCGACGACCCCCGCGCGGACGCCGCCGAACTCCTCGGGGTGGCCGCCGAGCGCGCCACCCCGCCACGCCCCCTGTGGACCAGGCTCGGCCCGCTCACCCCGATCGCCGTCCGCACCGCCCTCGGCTGCGCCCTCGCCGGCTACGCCTCCCTCGCCCTCGGCATCGGCCGCCCCTACTGGGCCCTGGTCACCGCGGCCTCGCTCTACCAGGCCAACGTCACCCTCACCTGGAACCGGGCCGTCCAGCGCGTCGCCGGCAACCTGGTCGGCGTGCTGCTCTTCGCCGCCCTCGTCCCCGTCGCCCACCTCGGCCCGCTCGCCCTCGTGCTCTGCTGCCTGCTGTGCAACTTCGGCGCCGAGGCGCTCATCGGCCGCAACTACTGGCTCGGCACCGTCTGCGTGACCCCGCTCGCGCTGCTCGTCACCGAGTTCGCCGGTTACCAGCGGCCCGGCGACCTGATCACCGAGCGCGCGGTGGACACCCTCGTCGGTGCCCTGGTCGGCTTCGCCGCCGCCGTGGCCGTCACCAACCGGCGGGCGGGCGACCGCGTGGAGCGGGCGCTCACCACGGCCGACCGGGCACGCGAACACGCCGCGCGCCTCCTGGCCGGGCCCCGGCCCGCCCCCGCCGTCCTGGACGCGGCCCGCCGCGACCTCGCCGCCGCCCTGGTCGACCTGCGGGCCGCCGCCGACGCCGCGTCCGGCGAGTGGTGGCAGCGCGCACCGGCCCAGGAGCGGGTCGTGCTCGCCGAGCAGTCGGGACACCGTACGCTCGCGGCGACGGTACGACGCCAGGGACTGCTCCCGGACCCCGGCACGGGCACGAACACGGAGGACGTACGGCCATGACGGCGACCGAGGGACCGGCGGCGGCCGGCGGCGAGCAACCGGAGACGGCCGACGGGGACGCGCCCGGCCGCTCGCGGGGCGACACCGTCGCCGCCGTGGTCCGGCAGTGGCGGGCCGTCCACCCCGGCCTCGACACCGGCCCCATGGAGGTCATCGGCCGCATCAACCGCTGCGCCGCCCTCCTCCAGCAGGCGGAGGACGCCCCGCTGCGCCGCGCCGGACTGACCCGCCCGGAGTTCGACCTGCTGGGCGCGCTGCGCCGCACCGGCCACGAACTGACACCCAGCGAGCTGGCCCGCGAGACCTTCTCCTCGGGCGCCGCCGTCACCAAACGCCTCAAGCAGCTCACCGAACGCGGACTGGTGGAACGCCGCGGCGACACCCGTGACCGCAGGGTCGCCCACGTCCGCCTCACCGACTCCGGACGCGACCTGGTCGACGGCATCCTGCCCGCGCAGCTCGCCTACGAGACCGCCGTCCTGTCCGGTCTGGACGGCCCGGAGCTCGGCGAGCTCGCCACCCTGCTCGGCGAGCTGCTCGGCCAGCTGGAAGGACGCCTGGGCGCGCTGCGGGCGTGACGGCCGCGGACCCGCCCCCGGCTCACCTTCCGTCCCTCCCGGCACGCCGAGCCCGGCCCCGGGCCCCGGCCCGGAACCGGCCGGGGCCGGGCGCATGCCGCCTAGACGCCCGGCCGGTAGCGCAGCGGGTGCTCGGCCGGGATCTCGACCAGCACGATCGGTGTGCCGTCCGGGTCGGCGATCCACATCTCCAGCAGGCCCCACGGCTCCAGCACCGGCGGACGGACGATGTCGACGCCCCCGGCCGCCAGTTCCTCGTGCGCGGCCGCGATGTCCTCGACCTGGAGCCACAGCCGTACGTCCGGGGACGAGGACGGCGGCGAGGAGGGCTCCGCGCGGCCCGAGAGTTCCAGGAACCCCCCGCCGAGGAAGTAGACGGTGCCGCGTTCCGGTCCGGTGCCGAACTCGCGGTGGACGGCGAGGCCCAGCCGCTCCCCGTAGAAGGCGCGGGAGCGGTCGGGGTCGGTGGGGCGGAGCAGGACGCGGCTGCTCAGTACGTGCACCATGCGGCCGAGCGTAGTGGCCGGGTTAGTCTCGTTCCCGCCCGAGCCACGCCGGAAGGCGCCCAGGAGAACCGGAGACATGCCCATGGAATCCGCCACCGACACCGCACTGACCTTCCGCGACGCGACCGACGCCGACGTGGACGCCCTCGTCGCGCTGATCCAGTCGGCGTACCGGGGCGAGTCCAGCAGGGCAGGGTGGACCACCGAGGCGGACATCCTCCAGGGGCAGCGGACCGACCCGGAGGGCGTGCTGGAGGTCATCAAGGCGCCGGACAGCAGGCTGCTCACGGTGGAGCGCGCCGGGCGCGTGGTCGCCTGCTGCCAGCTGGAACACCGCGGCGCGCACGCCTACTTCGGGATGTTCGCGGTCAGCCCCGCCCTCCAGGGCGCCGGACTCGGCAGGACGGTCATCGCGGAGGCGGAACGCCAGGCCCGTGAGACCTGGGGCGTGAGCGAGATGCACATGACGGTGATCTCCGTGCGGGAGGACCTGATCGCCTGGTACGAGCGGCGCGGCTACCGCCGTACGGGACGGATGACGCCCTTCCCGTACGGCGACGAGCGCTTCGGCATTCCGCAGCGGGACGACCTGGAGTTCGAGCTGCTGGTGAAGGAGCTGGTCTGACGGCTCACGCCGTGAAGCGGCCGGTGCGCTTGATCTCCGGGTAGTCGGTGGTGGCACCGTCGAGTCCCAGGGCCCGCACCAGTCTGAGGTGGTCCTGGGTGTTCACCACCCAGCCGATGATCCGCAGCCCGGCCTTCCGCGCCTGCTCCACGGTCTCCAGGGTGAGCCGGCGGATGTCGAGACAGACGGTCGATGCCCCGGCCGCGACCGCCCGCTCCACGATGCCGGTGTCGTACCGGCTCGCGATGAGCGCCGTACGGACGCCGGGCACCAGGCGGGCGGTCTCCGCGATCGCCTCGTCGTGGAACGAGGACACCTCGACCCGCTCGGCCAGGTCCCGTCCGTTCATCACCTCGGCCAGGGCGCGGGCGGCCTGGACGTCCTTGATCTCGGCCTGGAGCGGCGCCCGGACGGCGTCGAGCACCTCCTCGAAGACGGGAACCCGCTCGCCCCGCCCGGCGTCCAGGGCACGCAGCTCGGCGAGGGTCTTGTCGGCGATCGCGCCCGTGCCGTCCGTGGTGCGGTCCACCTCCGTGTCGTGCATGACGACGAGCGCGCCGTCCTTGCTCAGGTGCAGGTCGAGTTCGATGACGTCGAGTCCCGCCTCCTGGGCGGCGACGAAGGACCGGAGGGTGTTCTCGGGCTCGACACCCATGACTCCGCGGTGACCGATGGTGAGGAAGTTCAAGATCCGACTCGCTTCCGTCGACGGCGGCGGGGGGCCGCGTCCCTACGGCCCTCCTGGACCGTATCGCCTGTGCCCGCCGCGTCCAGAGGCTGAACCCGGATCGCAGACACCGCCGCCCACCCCGGTGGCACACAGGAAAAAATGCGGTGAAGCCCGGGGTGAGGCAGGATAATTTCCTGAGGTGTCCCTTGCTGGGAGAAACCCCATATGTATACGGTCCTCTTACGCGAGGTTCTCCTGTGGAGGATGGGACATGACGGAAATTCTTGTGCAGGTGGGTGCCGAGGGACAGGTTCCTCCGGCGACCAGGGTGGTGGAGCACCCGGCATGGCCCGTGCTCAAGGATGCCGTGGAGCGGATCCGGCCCTGGCAGTCCAAGGACGGCTCGATCGACTTCGACGCCGACGGAGCCCCGGACCGCGCCGACGCCGAGCGCGCGGTGCGCACCGTGACCGGTGCCGTCGAAGAGCTCTCCCCGCTGCTCCCGCACGACCGCGCCTACCACGAGGCCCTGGCCGAGGACCTGGCCCGCTGGGCCGAGGGCGGCTTCGAGGTGCCCGACTTCCTCGACTCGCTGCTGGCCTTCCAGCCGGCCGCGAACCGCGTGGACGGCCTCCAGCACCTGGTGGTCTTCCCGATGTACACGCAGAACGGCAACCCCGACCGCAACCTCGAGGCGGTCGTCCTGCGCATGGTCTGGCCCGACTGGCTGGCCGAACTGGAGCGCACCCGCTACGACAACCCGCTGTTCTGCGGCATCACCTTCGAGGACTTCACCGCGGGCTACGACACCAACTCCGCGGTCCTCTTCCCCGAGACCATCGCCGTGCGCGAGGCCCCCGAGCGCTTCACCTGGGGCGGCATCTTCTGCGACCGCGAAGCCGCCCGCTTCCGGCGGGTCACCGAGGCCGCGGTCGACGTCCTGGGCCTGGAGCTGCCCGAGGACGTCGCCGCGATGGTGCACGACCAGAAGCGCTGCGAAGAGGCGTTCGTGCTCTGGGACATGGTCCACGACCGCACCCACAGCCACGGCGACCTGCCGTTCGACCCGTTCATGATCAAGCAGCGCCAGCCGTTCTGGATGTACGGCCTGGAGGAGCTGCGCTGTGACCTCACCGCCTTCAAGGAGGCCGTGAAGCTGGCCGGCGACGGCGTCCCGCAGGCCCGTGACGTGCAGGTCGCGGTGCTCTTCGACCGGATGTTCCGCTTCCCCGTCACCGGCGCGCGCGTACGCAACTACGACGGCCTCGGCGGCCAGCTCCTCTTCGCCTACCTGCACAAGCACGATGTCGTCCGCTGGACCGACAACAAGCTCTCCATCGACTGGGAGCGCGCCCCGCGGGTCACCAACCAGCTGTGCGCCGAGATCGAGACGCTGTACCGCGACGGCATCGACCGCCCCAAGCTCGTCCACTGGTTCGCCGGGTACGAGCTGGTCTCCTCCTACCTCTCCCCGCACCCGGGCTCCACGTGGGCCAAGGGCCCTGACGCCCTCGACCTGACGCAGCCGCCGCGCAAGCTCGTCGACGACGTGCTTCCGGACGAGTTTCCGCTGAGCATGTTCTATGAGGCACTGTCCAAGAAGCTGAAGAACGTGATCGCCTCGACCAAGGGCATCACGGCGGACGGTGCCGAGCGGGTCGCCGCGTGAGCGATCGCCGGACCACAACTGCTCAGGAGGCGGGAACCATGGGGAACGGGGCGCTCGACGGTGCGGTGATCGCGGTGGCCGGAGCGGGGGGACCCGCGGGCCGGGCGGCACTGCTCAGGCTGGCCGAGGCGGGGGCGACCGTCGTCGGCTCGGACAACGACCCGGAGCGGCTGGCGGAGGCCGTGGACGCGGCGCGCTACGCGCACGGCGGCGCCACCGTCACCGGTGACACGGTCGACCTGCTCGACCTGCACTCCACCCGCGAGTGGGCCGCCCGCACCGAGAAGGAGTTCGGCCGGATCGACGGCCTGGTCCACCTCGTCGGCGGCTGGCGCGGCAGCGAGACCTTCACCAAGACCAGCCTGGACGACTGGGACTTCCTGGAGCTGCTGCTGGTGCGCACCGTGCAGCACACCTCCCTCGCCTTCCACGAGGCGCTCCAGCGCAGCGACCGCGGCCGGTACGTCCTGATCAGCGCGGCCGGCGCCACCAGGCCCACCGCGGGCAACGCCGCCTACGCCGCCGGCAAGGCCGCCGCCGAGGCGTGGACGCTGGCCATGGCCGACTACTTCCGCAAGGCCGGGGGTGAGCGGGGGCCGACGTCGGCGGCTGCGATCCTGGTGGTGAAGGCGCTGGTGCACGACGCGATGCGCGCCGACCGCCCCAACGCGAAGTTCGCGGGCTTCACGGACGTCAAGGACCTGGCCGAGGCCATCGTCGGCGTCTGGGACAAGCCCGCCGCGGAAGTGAACGGAAACCGTCTGTGGCTGACCGAGAAGCCGTGAACCCACCGAGGACCGACGCGCGTCGTCATCACGACCCGGACGTCCGCGGTTTCGCCAGCGACAACTACGCCGGGGTCCACCCGGAGGTGCTCGCCGCCCTGGCCCTGGCCAACGGCGGGCACCAGGTCGCGTACGGCGAGGACGCGTACACCGAGAACCTCCAGCAGGTGATCCGCAGCCACTTCGGCCCCACCGCCGAGGCGTTCCCGGTGTTCAACGGCACCGGTGCCAACGTCGTCGCGCTCCAGGCGGTCACCGACCGCTGGGGCGCGGTGATCTGCGCCGAGAGCGCCCACATCAACGTGGACGAGGGCGGCGCCCCGGAGCGGGTCGGCGGCATCAAGCTGCTCACCGTGCCCACCCCGGACGGCAAGCTCACCCCCGAGCTGATCGACCGGCAGGCGTACGGCTGGGACGACGAGCACCGCGCGATGCCGCAGGTGGTCTCCATAGCCCAGACCACCGAGCTGGGCACCGTGTACACCCCGGACGAGATCCGCGCCATCTGCGAGCACGCCCACGCGCACGGCATGAAGGTGCACGTCGACGGCTCCCGGCTGGCCAACGCCGCCGCCACGCTGGACGTGCCGCTGCGCACCTTCACCAACGCGGTCGGCGTCGACCTGCTCTCGCTGGGCGGCACCAAGAACGGCGCCCTGTTCGGCGAGGCGGTCGTGGTGCTGAACCCGGACGGCATCCGGCACCTGAGGCACCTGCGCAAGCTGTCCATGCAGCTCGCGTCCAAGATGCGCTTCGTCTCGGTGCAGCTGGAGGCCCTGCTCGCCCGTGACCTGTGGCTGCGCAGCGCCCGGCACGCCAACGAGATGGCCCAGCGCCTGGCCGAGGGCGTGCGCGCCGTGCACGGCGTGGAGATCCTCTACCCGGTCCAGGCCAACGCGGTCTTCGCACGGCTGCCGCACGACGTGAGCGAACGCCTGCAGAAGCGGTTCCGCTTCTACTTCTGGGACGAGGCGGCCGGCGACGTCCGCTGGATGTGCGCCTTCGACACCACCGAGGACGACGTGGACGTGTTCGTGGCCGCACTCAAGGAGGAGATGGCCCGCTAGCGGTGCATGCATAGGTATGCGGTCGACCGGAAATGCATTGACTGCCGGTCGGTCGCGTACTTATGCTCTGACGGCATGCAGCTGATCCAGGAAAACCCGGACCTCTCCGCCTATCTGGTCGCCGACGAGGCGATCGACCATCACCATCCGCTGGTCCGCGAGACGGCGGCGCGGCTTGCCGCAGGAGTGGCCGACTCGTATGAATATGCGCGGGTGGCCTTCGAGTTCGTGCGCGACACCATCCCGCACTCCCAGGACTCCGGCGATCCCCGGGTCACCTGGCGCGCCTCCGACGTCCTGGAGCAGCGCACCGGCGTCTGCTACGCCAAGGCCCACGCGCTGGCCGCGCTGCTGCGGGCCGAGGACATCCCGACCGCGCTGTGCTACCAGAATCTCGGCGTCGTGCACGGCCTGGTCGCCGTGCGGTTCCGCGGTACCTGGCACCGGCAGGACCCGCGGGGCAACAAGCCCGGGGTGGACGCGCGGTTCTCCCTGGACGGCGAGCGGCTGGCCTTCGCTCCCGATCCGGCGTCCGGCGAGACCGACCACCCGGTCCTGTACGCCGCGCCGCACCCGGTCGTACTGAACGCCCTGAGGTCCGCCCCCGACCGCCCGCACCTGTGGCGGACGCTCCCCACCGTACTGGGAGACGAGAGCAGCCTGCCGTAACCGCCGTAGCTGCGGGCAGTCGCACCGACGTACTGCCGTAGCTGCGGGCAGTCGCACCGACGTACTGCCGTAGCTGCGGGCAGTCGTGCCTCCCCCAGTGCCTTAAGGGCCTGGGAGGTACCCCCAGGGCGGCACGGGTGGGCGCAGCGGCACCCAGCAAGCGCCGGCGGTGTTGGTGCGGGCCGGGAGGAACAGCGCAGCCCGGCGCTGACGGGGTGCCGTCGCGCCCACCCTCCCCCACTCTCGGCTTCGCTCGAGCGGAGGGACCCCCATCGCCCTGCGGCACGACTGCCCGCGGAGAGCGGGCAGATGCGGCGCGGCCGGCCGCGGTGGTGTCAGCGTGCCTCGGCCTCGCGGACCTGTTCCGGGGTCGGGGCCGTGCCGCCGAGGTGGGCCGGCATCCACCAGGTGTCGTCCGGGCCCTTGGGGCGCACCGGATAGGCCCGCTGCGCCGCCTCCAGCAGTTCCTGCACACGCTCGCGCAGCTGCCGGGTGAGCGCGCCCGCGTACTTGTCCCTGGACGCCTCGATCGCCTCGCCCACGCGGATGGTGATCGGGGTGTGGCTGCGCCCGAAGTTGCGCGGGTGTCCCTTCGTCCACAGCCGCTGCGTGCCCCACAACGCCATCGGGACCAGCGGCACGCCGGCCTCCTGGGCCAGGCGCGCGGCACCCGACTTGAAGCTCTTCAGCGTGAACGACTGGGAGATCGTCGCCTCCGGGAAGACGCCCACGATCTCCCCCGACCGCAGCGACCGCAGCGCGTGCTCGTACGCCGCCTCGCCCCGCTCGCGGTCCACCGGGATGTGCTTCATGCCGCGCATCAGCGGACCGGAGATCCGGTGCCGGAAGACGGACTCCTTCGCCATGAAACGGACGAGTCGTTTCTGGGGGAGCGCCGCCAGGCCGTTGAAGACGAAGTCCAGGTAGCTGATGTGATTGCTCACCAGCACGGCGCCGCCCGAGCGCGGTATGTTCTCCGACCCCTGGCAGTCGATCTTGAGGTCCCACGCCTTGAACAAGGTGCGGGCGAAACCGACGACGGGCCGGTAGACGAGTTCTGCCATGGGCGGGTCGGAAACCTTTCCTTCTCTGCCTGGGAAGGAGGCTCCCAGTCGAAGTTACGCAGCCGTAGGTTTTACGGCTTGTCGCAGATGGTGCCCGAAGAACGGCCGGTGAACCAGCCCTGGTGCCTGTCGTCGGCGAGATTCTCGTCACGTCCACCCCTTGATCCACCTCGGACTTTGTGCGTACGGGCGGGAATGCCCGCGCCCCCGGCGGTGCTGGACATCGTCGACGGGTGATCCGTGAGAGGAGTGCGCGAGTGCGGGACGGGGACGACGGAGGACGGCCCGGCATGCCGGAACCGTGGGCCGGGCCGGAGGCCGGACTGGGGGAGCGCGCCACCCTGGTGCAGTTCTCCAGTGCCTTCTGCGCGCCCTGCCGGGCGACCCGGAGGGTGCTCGCCGAGGTGGCCGCGCTGGTGCCGGGTGTGGCCCACGTGGAGATCGACGCCGAGGCCCGTCTGGACCTCGTACGCCGTCTGGGGATCGTGAGGACGCCGACGGTGCTGGTCCTCGACGCGGCAGGCCGGATCGTACGGCGCGCGACCGGACAGCCGCGCAAGGCCGATGTGATTGCCGCGCTCGGGGAGGCCCTGTGAGGGCCGGCCGGGCCGTGGTGAGGCATCTCCCACATCACGGGAGCGACTTGACTGTGCGTGCCACCCGTCGTCAGCCTGACCCCATGCCTTCGGAACTCCTTCGCCTCCGGCGGGTACCCGGCCGCCCGGCGGTCGCCGCCCGCGCCGCGCGTGTGCGCCGACCGGGCCGGTGAGCAGCCGCGAACCCGTTCGTCACCTCCCGCGGAAGGACGTTCTCATGACGGCCACGTCCGGCCCGGGCACCGCCCGGCCCGCCTCGCCCGAGCTGTTGCGCTCCGTCTTCCGCAGGCACGCGGCGGGCGTCGCCGTGATCACCGCGCGCGGCCACCGCGGACCGGTCGGCTTCACCGCCACCTCCCTCGCCTCCGTCTCCGCCGAGCCCCCGATGCTCTCCTTCGGCATCGGTACCGGGAGCTCCAGCTGGCCGGCGATCGCGACGGGCGGCCACGTCGGCGTGCACGTCCTCGGGGAGCACCAGCGGGAGCTGGCGGAGACCTTCGCGCGCAGCGGCGCCGACCGCTTCGGTCCGGCCACCGCCTGGCAGGAGGGGCCGGAGGGGGTTCCGGTGCTGGACGACGTCCCGGCCTGGATGGTGTGCGAGGTGGTGGCCCGGGTGCCCGCCGGGGACCACCGGATCGTGATCGCCGAGGTCCTGCTCGGCGACCCCACCGGCCGCGGCCGTCCGCTCCTCTACCACCAGGGACGCTTCAGCGGCCTGCGCGACTGAGGCGGGGCTCCCCCTGGTCGCGGACCCGTCGAGTTCCGGTTACGCTGCGTTGCGAAGGTCACAGTTCAAAGCGCTTGCTTAGCGGGAAAGAACTGGGTGTACTGACGAGTAATATTTCGGTCGGAGCGCGGGCCGCCCCGGCCGGGACCGCCCGCTTCAGGCGCCTATGCTGCCTGTGCAGGCAGGCAGCCAGAAATGACGATGCAGTAGGAGAGCCGGCGTGAGCTTGAGGATCGTTGTCACCGTGAAGTACGTGCCCGACGCCACCGGCGACCGGCACTTCGCCGATGACCTGACCGTCGACCGTGACGACGTGGACGGTCTGCTCTCCGAACTGGACGAGTACGCGGTCGAGCAGGCGCTGCAGATCTCGGAGAACTCCGACGACGACGTGGAGATCACCGTCCTGACGGTGGGCCCCGAGGACGCCAAGGACGCCCTGCGCAAGGCGCTGTCCATGGGCGCGGACAAGGCGATCCACGTCGAGGACGACGACCTGCACGGCACCGACGCCATCGGCACCTCCCTGGTCCTGGCCAAGGCGATCGAGAAGGCCGGCTACGACCTGGTCGTCTCCGGCATGGCCTCCACCGACGGCACCATGGGCGTCGTGCCGGCGCTGCTGGCGGAGCGTCTGGGTGTGCCGCAGGTGACCCTGCTGTCCGAGGTGTCCGTCGAGGACGGCACGGTCAAGGGCCGCCGCGACGGTGACACCGCCTCCGAGCGGCTCGAGGCCTCGCTGCCGGCCGTGGTGTCGGTCACCGACCAGTCGGGCGAGGCCCGTTACCCGTCCTTCAAGGGCATCATGGCGGCCAAGAAGAAGCCGGTTCAGTCCTGGGACCTGTCCGACCTCGACATCGACGAGGACGAGGTCGGCCTGGAGGGCGCCTACACGGTCGTCGAGTCGGCGGCCGAGCGTCCGGCCCGCACCGCCGGCACGATCGTCAAGGACGAGGGCGAGGGCGGTAAGCAGCTCGCCGCCTTCCTCGCGGAGCGAAAGTTCGTCTGACACGGCCTCGCGAGCCAGAGGTTCGTCTGAGCCGCGAGGCTCAACTCGCTTCCCGCCCCTCACACTTCGCAAGCAGGAGAGAAGAAGTCCCATGGCTGAAGTTCTCGTCTACGTCGACCACGTGGACGGTGCCGTCCGCAAGCCCACCCTGGAGCTGCTGACCCTGGCCCGCCGCATCGGCGAGCCCGTCGCCGTCGCGCTGGGCAACGGGGCCGGTGACACCGCCGCCGCGCTCGCCGAGCACGGCGCGGTGAAGGTCCTCACCGACGATGCCGCCGAGTACGCCGACTACCTGGTGGTCCCGAAGGTGGACGCGCTGCAGGCCGCCGTCGGGGCCGTCTCCCCGGCCGCCGTCCTGGTCCCGTCCTCCGCCGAGGGCAAGGAGATCGCCGCCCGCCTGGCGCTGCGTCTCGGTTCGGGCGTCATCACCGACGCCGTCGACCTGGAGGCCGGCGACGAGGGCCCGGTGGCCACCCAGTCGGTGTTCGCCGCCGGTTACACCACCAAGTCCCGTGTCTCCAAGGGCACCCCGGTCATCACGGTCAAGCCGAACTCGGCCGCCGTGGAGGCCGCCCCGGCCGCGGGCGCGGTCGAAGCCCTGTCGGTGACCTTCTCCGCGCAGGCGACCGGCACCAAGGTCACCGGCCGCACGCCGCGCGAGTCGACGGGCCGTCCGGAGCTGACCGAGGCCGCGATCGTGGTCTCCGGTGGCCGCGGTGTCAACGGCGCGGAGAACTTCGCGATCATCGAGGCGCTCGCCGACTCGCTCGGCGCGGCCGTCGGTGCCTCGCGCGCCGCCGTCGACGCCGGCTGGTACCCGCACACCAACCAGGTCGGCCAGACCGGCAAGTCGGTCTCGCCGCAGCTCTACATCGCCTCCGGCATCTCCGGTGCGATCCAGCACCGCGCCGGCATGCAGACCTCGAAGACCATCGTGGCCGTCAACAAGGACGCCGAGGCCCCGATCTTCGACCTGGTCGACTACGGCGTCGTCGGCGACCTGTTCGACGTCGTGCCGCAGCTCACCGAGGAGATCAAGACCCGCAAGGGCTGATCACCCCGAGCCGTACGAGGCCCCCGCGACCGCTCCGGTCGCGGGGGCCTCGGCGCGTCACCGCCGGGGAAGGACGCCCGGGCCGGTGCTGTACTGGAGAACGGGAGAGCGGCGGAGGCGCTCCGGCACGGGCGGACGGTGCCGGACGGGCGTGAGCGTGAGGAGGCGGGGGAGCGGACCCGGGGCGCAGGACGGGTGTTGACCGGGGGAGGGAGGCCCGATAACTTCATTCAACGGATTGTTGATTCCGTATTGCGGAATTCGGGAGGGTGTGGGATGGGCCAGGGGCGGCAGGAGCGGGTGGCGACAAGTCTCGCGGGCGCCGTCACCGAGGAGATCGGCGCCTCCCTCGCACCGGTCGACGCCGAACTGGAGCGCCGCTACCCCGGAGACCCCGGCACCCGTCAGCCCGTCCACACCGTCTACGTCCCCGGTGACGTCTTCGCCGCCGGCACCCTCCGCACCTGGGGCGACCGGGCCCTCGCCGCGCTCGACGAACACGCCCCGGACGCCGCCTCCTTCGCCGCCGTCCTCGGGCTCGGCGACGACCTGGCCGAGGACGTGTACGGCCGCGTCCGCGCCAAACTGGAGCGCGAGCCGGTGGAAGACCTGCGTGTCGACTTCGAGGACGGCTACGGCAGGCGCCCCGACGCCGAGGAGGACGAGGCCGCGGCCCGTGCGGCCCGGCTGATCGCCGAGGCGTACGCGGCCGGCACCGCGGCTCCGTACATGGGCATCCGCGTGAAGTGCCTGGAGGCCGCCGTCCGCGACCGGGGCATCCGCACCCTCGACATCTTCCTCACCGGTCTCACGGAGGCCGGCGGCCTGCCCGACGGGCTGGTCCTGACCCTGCCCAAGGTCACGTACCCCGAGCAGGTCACCGCCATGGCCCGCCTCCTCGGCGCCTTCGAGGAGGCGCGCGGCCTCGAACCCGGCCGGATCGGCTTCGAGATCCAGATCGAGACCAGCCAGGCCGTCCTCGCCGCCGACGGCACCGCCACCGTCGCCCGCATGATCCAGGCCGCCGGGGGCCGCGCCACCGGGCTGCACTACGGCACCTACGACTACAGCGCCTGCCTCGGCGTCTCCGCCGCGCACCAGGCGAGCGACCACCCGGCCGCCGACCACGCCAAGGCCGTCATGCAGGTCGCCGCCGCGGGCACCGGCGTACGCCTCTCGGACGGTTCCACCAACGTGCTGCCCGTCGGCCCCACGGAGCGGGTCCACGACGCCTGGCGGCTGCACTACGGCCTCACCCGCCGCGCCCTCGCCCGCGCCTACTACCAGGGCTGGGACATGCACCCCGGCCACCTCCCCACCCGCTACGCGGCCGTCTTCGCCTTCTACCGCGAGGGCTTCGCGCAGGCCGCCGCCCGCCTCGCCCGGTACGCCGACCGGGCCGGCGGCGACATCATGGACGAACCCGCCACCGCCAAGGCCCTCGCCGGACACCTGCTGCGCGGCCTGGACTGCGGCGCCCTGGGCGCCGCCGAGGTGGCGCGCCCGACCTCGCTGTCCCGCGCCGACCTGGAGGTCCTCGCACGGTAGTCCTGGTCGCACCCGCTTGCCCCACCTATCGAATTTCGATAGTTTTCCATCGTGATTCGATTCGAGGAGGAGCGATGGGACGGCTGACCGTGGTCGCGTTGCGCATCGTGATGGTGACGCTGCTGGCGGGTTCCCTGGGGATCCAGGCGGTGATGGTGCCGCTGATGGCGAGCGACCTCGAAGGGCTGGACGCGGAGTACTCGTACCTGCGCGTCCCGCTCCTCCTCGTCGTGGTCCTCGGGGTCATGACGGCCCAGGTCGTCCTGGTCTGCGTCTGGCGGCTGGTGACGATGGCGCGGCGCGGGACCGTCTTCTCCCACGCCGCCTTCCGCTACGTGCACACCGTCATCGGCGCGTTCGTCGCCGCGGCGCTGCTGGTGTTCGCGCTCGGAGCGCTCCTCGCGCCCGGCGAGGCCGTGGCCCCCGGCATCGTGGCACTGCTGGGCGGGGCCGGTCTGGCGATCCTGGGCATCGCCCTGGTCGTGCTCGTCCTGCGGATGCTGCTGGCGCAGGCCGTCGCGCGCGACGTCGAGGCGACGCGGATGCGGGCCGAACTGGCCGAGGTGATCTGATGCCGATCGCCGTCGACATCGACGTGATGCTGGCCAAGCGGAAGATGTCCGTGGGTGAACTCGCCGAACGCGTCGGCATCACACCGGCCAATCTGGCGGTGCTCAAGAACGGCCGCGCCAAGGCGGTGCGCTTCACGACCCTCGCCGCGCTCTGCGACGTGCTCGAGTGCCAGCCGGGCGACCTGCTGCGCTGGGAACCCGACGACACCCGGCCCTGACCCGTCACCCGTGCCCCCGCCTCGGCAGCGGTGCCGGTGACGCGCCGGTGCCAGGACGTCCGTACCGCCCGGACCCCGCATACCGCTCCAGGCCGCAGACCGTCACCAGCCCCTCCTCGGCGAACAGCCGGGTGCCCCGCGCACACAGCCGGAGGTCGGCGCGGGCCCGCGCGCAGAACTCCTCGGGGGAGGCGCCGAACAGCTCCCGCAGTCCGGGCACGTGCGCGAGCAGATCGGTGAGCAGCGCCCGCTGGCCCGGATGGGCGCGCGGGACACCGGTGCCGTCGTGCAGCACACCGTGGCGGTTCACGTACGCGTACGCGCCGGGGAGCACGGAGCCGTCGGCGAGTTCGACGCGCACATCGGGTGCGGGCAGCCAGGCACGGTGGAAGTTGCCGTCCGGCCGCGGTGCGCCCTCGCTCGCGTCGACCACCGCGAGCTGCCGGGCGTCGAGCCAGAGGACGAACAGCTCCCGCACCGTCCCCGGGGCGCGGACCGGCGAGTGGGACACATAGCCCATACGGCTGACGTGCGCCGAGACACCGATGCCGACGCCCGTCACCCGCGTCCGCACCATGGGCACCGGTGTGATGACCCCGGACTCGGCCATCTTGTGCCGCAGCTGACCGGGACAGGCGTTGGAGCCGACCGCGAGCACGGGCACGCGGTCCTCGTACACCAGGCGGTCCAGCGGCAGCAGCCGGTTTCCGTCGAGCAGCCCCGAATCCCGCGGCCAGGCGCCCGGATACAGCAGCGGGTGCTCGCGTGGGGCCTTCTCCAGCCCCAGCGCCCGCAGGGTGCGGTCCTCCTCCGACGGCACCGCCCGCTCAGTCCGCCGGGGGCAGCTCGCCGGAGCCGCGGGTGATCAGCCGGGTGGGGAGCTCGATGCGTTCCGGGGTGAGCAGGGTGCCGTCCAGCTGGCGGAAGAGCCGCTCGGCCGCGGTCCGGCCGAGGGCCGCCGCGTCCTGGGCGACGACCGTGAGACCGGGCTGGAGCAGGTCGGCGAGTTCGATGTCGTCGAAGCCGACCAGGGCGACCCGGCGGGTGTGCCCGGCCAGGACCCGGATCACGGTGACCGTCACCCGGTTGTTGCCCGTGAAGATCGCGGTGACCGGGTCCGGTCCGGAGAGCATCTCCTCGGCCGCCCGGCGCACCCGCTCCGGGTCGGTGATGCCCAGCGACATCCAGGAGTCCGCCACCGTTATCCCCGCGTCCTCCATGGCGGTCCGGTAGCCGCGCAGCCGCTCGGCCGCGGTGTGGATGCGGGGCATGTCGCCGATGAAGCCGATCCTGCGATGACCGTGCGCAATCAGGTGGCTCACGCCGTCGTGGGCGCCGCCGAAGTTGTCCGACACGACGACGTCCGCGTCGATGCGCCCGGCCGGACGGTCCACGAAGACGGTGGCGACGCCCGCCTTGATCTCCGGATCCAGATAGCGGTGGTCGTCCCCGGCCGGGATCACCACCAGACCGTCCACCCGCCGGGCGCACAGCGCCAGCACCAGTTCCTGCTCGCGGTCGGCGTCCTCCGCGCTGGAGCCGTTGATCAGCAGGGCGCCGTGCGCGCGGGCCACCTCCTCGACCGCCCGGCTCAGCGGCCCGTAGAACGGGTCCGCGAGATCCTCCAGGACCAGACCGATGCTGGCGGTGCGGCCCTTGCGCAGCACGCGGGCGCTGTCGTTGCGGCGGAAGGCGAGCGCGTCGATCGCCTCCTGGACACGGCGCTCCGTCTCCGGTGTGACACCTGGCTCGCCGTTGACCACACGGGAGACCGTCTTGAGCCCGACGCCGGCGCGCGCGGCCACGTCCTTCATCGTCGGACGGTTGCCGTAACGGGTCCCTGGGACGCGGTCGGTGCGGCGGGTCGTCTCCGGCACGGTGCGGTGTCCTGTCCTGTCGGCCACGGGATGAGATAGGTCCATGGGCTTGTATGAGGATGTGGCGTCGAGCATAGAGCCTGGACAACGTTGTCAGGCTCGGGAGACACTGTCCAACGCACACTCCGGCCCACACCTCGCCGTACGACCGGACCGTTGCTCGTGCTCCATGTGTTGCCTCGTGCTCGCACATGGTCGTTCTCGGCGATTTTCTGATGCTTCAACGGGGAGATCCGACACTGATGCACACCGACCTCGTGGCCGCGCTCGACATCGGCGGCACCAAGATCGCGGGCGCGCTGGTGGACGGCCAGGGCCGGATCCTGGTCCGTGCCCAGCGGCCGACGCCCGCGCGGGAGAACGGTGAGACCGTGATGCGGGCGGTCGAGGCGGTGCTCGGTGAGCTCACCGCGTCCCCGCTGTGGCACCACGCCGGCGCGGTGGGCATCGGCAGCGCCGGCCCCGTGGACGCCTCCGCCGGCACGGTGAGCCCGGTCAACGTGCCCGGCTGGCGCGGCTACCCGCTCGTCGCCCGGGTCCGGGAGGCGGCCGGGGGCCTGCCCGTGGAGCTGATCGGCGACGGAGTGGCGATCACGGCCGCCGAACACTGGCAGGGCGCCGCCCGCGGCCACGACAACGCGCTGTGCATGGTCGTCTCGACCGGGGTCGGCGGCGGCCTGGTGCTCGGCGGCCGGCTGCACCCCGGGCCCACCGGCAACGCCGGCCACATCGGCCACATCAGCGTGGACCTCGACGGCGACCTGTGCCCGTGCGGTTCGCGCGGCTGCGTGGAGCGCATCGCGAGCGGCCCCAACATCGCCCGCCGCGCCCTGGACGACGGCTGGCGTCCGGGCCCGGACGGAGACACCTCCGCCGCCGCGGTGGCCGCCGCTGCCCGCGCCGGGGACCCGGTGGCCGTGGCGTCCTTCGAGCGGGCGGCCAGGGCGCTGGCCGCCGGGATCGCGGCCACCGCGACACTCGTCGAGATCGACATCGCCGTGATCGGCGGGGGCGTGGGCAAGGCGGGCGAGGTCCTCTTCGCCCCCCTCCGCAAGGCCCTCACCGAGTACGCCACCCTGTCCTTCGTCCAGCGCCTCGCCGTGGCCCCGGCCCGGATGGGCACGGACGCGGGCCTGGTGGGCGCGGCGGCGGCGGCGCTGGCGGGCAGGACGGACACGGCGGTGGCGGGGGTCTGAGGACCGCGGGACGGCGGGCGGCCGGGGCCCGGGAACCGCGCGCGTGACCTCGGGGCCGTTCCGGCCGTTGTGGCGGGTATGAAGAAGCGCAGCATGCTGGCCCTCGCCTCCCTCGCCACCGGTTTCGTCGTCGCGGCCGTCACCCCGTCGCACGCGGTCGCCGACGGTGCCGCCCCGCTCGGCGTCGACGACACCCTCGGCACCCTCGACCGGACCGTCGCCGAGGACAACACCCTGGACCTGGACGTCGACCGGGGCACCAAGGCCTGACAGGACCCCTCACGGCACGGCCGTACGGCGCCGGCGGCCCCTGGGACCACAGGGGCGCCGGTGCCGTTCTCGTGCGTTCTCTCCCGGATCTGGTTTCCGTGGCAGGGTGGAGCGGGCAAGCCACAGGGGGCCAACAGAAGAGGGGGAAACGTGATCGTCTGGGTCAACGGCGCGTTCGGTGCGGGAAAGACCACCACCGCGCACGAACTGATCGAGCTGATCCCGAACAGCACGCTCTTCGACCCCGAGGTCATCGGCGGAGCACTGGAACGGTTGCTCCCGCCCAAGTGCCTCGCCGAGGTCGGCGATTTCCAGGACCTCCCGATCTGGCGACGACTCGTGATCGACACGGCGGCCGCGATGCTCGCCGAGCTCGGCGGGACCCTCGTGGTCCCCATGACCCTGCTGCGCCAGGAGTACCGCGACGAGATCTTCGGCGGGCTCGCCGCCCGGCGCATACCGGTGAGGCATGTCCTCCTCGCCCCGGCGGAAACGATCCTGCGCGAGCGCATAGCCGCCCGTGAGTTCCCGGCGGACCTCCCCGACGGAGAGATACGCGTCCGGCAATGGTCGTACGACCACATCGAGCCGTACAAGGCGGCCCTCGCCGCCTGGCTCACCGCCGACGCCTACCCGGTCGACAGCGGAACCCTCAGCCCCTACGAGACCGCCCTGCGGATAGCCGAGGCGGTCGGCAGCGGGGAGGCGCCGGCCTGCGACATCGTGCAGACACCCGAGCCCACCGCCGAGACGGTCGCCGCCGGGGTGCTGCTCTTCGACGAGCAGGACCGGGTGCTGCTCGTCGACCCGACCTACAAGCCGGGCTGGGAGTTCCCGGGCGGGGTCGTGGAACGTGGTGAGGCTCCCGCGCGGGCGGGCATGCGCGAGGTCGCCGAGGAGACCGGGATCCGCCTCGACGACGTACCGGCGCTCCTCGTCGTCGACTGGGAGCCGCCCGCGCCGCCCGGATTCGGCGGCCTGCGGCTGCTCTTCGACGGCGGCCGTCTCGACTCCGCGGCCGCCGGACGCCTCCTGCTGCCCGGCCCGGAACTGCGCGGCTGGCGCTTCGCCTCCGAGGCCGAGGCCGCCGATCTGCTGCCCCCGGTCCGCTACGAACGGCTGCGCAGAGCGCTGCGGGCACGGGAACGCGGGAAGGCGATGTACCTGGAGGCCGGGGTGCCGGTCGGCTGAGGCCGTCGGTCAGTCCGGGACCCGGCCCGCTCCGCCGGCTTCCGCCGCGCCCCTGTCCGCCCGGTCCACCGCCGCACGCAGTGCCCGGGCCGCGCCTTCGGTCACCGGTTCGCCGTGGCCGAAGCAGGCCACCTCCGCGTCGAGAGCGGCCAGCCGGTGACAGGCGGCGAGGACCTGCCGCCGGTCGAGGTTGAACACGCCCGGCATCACGGTGCCGTCCACGGGCGAGGCGGCCACCGTGTCGCCGGTGAACAGCACGCCGTACCGGGGCAGGTGCAGCGCGACGCTGCCGAGCGTGTGTCCCGGCACGTGCACGACGTGCGCCCCGCCGCCCACGTCGAGGACGTCGCCGTCCGACAGCTCCACGACCCTGGCCGGGCGTTCGAAGTCTCCCGGAGGGAGAAGCCGCGCCGCCCGCTCGTGCAGGGGCCGCTCCCACTCCTCGAACACCGGGGGCGGACCCGGAACCTCACCGCGTACGTGCGGTGCGTCCAGCCGGTGGGCCAGCACCTCGGCACCGGTGAGCGCCGCCACCTCGGCCGCCCCGCCGGCGTGGTCCTCGTGGAAGTGGGTGAGCACCACGCGGCGTACGTCCCGTGGGTGCCGGCCGAGCGCGGTCACGGCCTTGGCGATCGCCGCCCCGGAACCCGCCGGCCCCGCGTCGATCAGCGTCAGCCCCTCCTCGTGCCCTTCCCCGCCGTCGCGCCAGAGGTACGCCTGACCGACGGGGAAGCGCAGGAGATGGAGGCGGGGGTGGAGCTCTACGACGTCCATGGGACGACCGTAGGGCGAAGCCCCCGCCCGCGGACGGGGACTCTGCTGTCGGCAGAGCGGCGGACCGCTCCCCTCGGCGTCAGTTCGCGCCGGACGCGTAGGTGCGCAGGAACAGCGCCTCCGTGACCGACAGCCGCTCGAGTTCGTCGGGGGAGACGCTCTCGTTCACCGCGTGGATCTGGGCCTCCGGCTCGCTCAGGCCGATGAGCAGGATCTCCGCCTTCGGGTAGAGGGCGGCGAGGGTGTTGCACAGAGGGATCGAGCCGCCCTGGCCGGCGTACTGCATCTCCTGGCCCGGGTACGCGACCGCCATCGCGTCGGCCATGGCCTGGTAGGCCGGGCTGGTGGTGTCCGCGCGGAACGCCTGCCCCTGGCCGATCTGTTCGGTGCTCACCCGCGCACCCCACGGCGTGTGCGCCTCCACGTGCGCACACAGGAGCCTCGTCGCCTCGGCCGCGTCGACGCCCGGCGGCACCCGCAGGCTGATCAGCGCGCGGGCGCTCGCCTGCACCGACGGCGTGGCGCCGACCACCGGCGGGCAGTCGATGCCGAGCACGGTCACCGCGGGGCGCGCCCAGATGCGGTCGGCGACCGTGCCGGAACCGATCAGCTCCACACCGTCCAGCACCTTGGCGTCCTTGCGGAACTGCTCGTCGTCGTACCGCAGTCCGTCCCACGTCTCGTCGCCGGCCAGCCCGTCGACGGTGGTGGAGCCGTCCTCGGCGCGCAGCGAGTCCAGTACGCGCACCAGCGCGGCCAGCGCGTCCGGCGCGGCCCCGCCGAACTGGCCGGAGTGCAGGTTGCCCTCCAGGGTGTCGATCCGCACCCGGACGAGCGTCATGCCGCGCAGGGTGGAGGTGACCGTCGGCAGACCGGCGCGGAAGTTGCCCGCGTCGCCGATCACGATGGTGTCGGCCGTCAGCAGGTCGGGGTGCTCCTCGGCGTACCGCTCCAGGCCGCCGGTGCCCTGCTCCTCCGAACCCTCGACGATCACCTTGACGTGCACGGGGACGCCGCCGTTCGCCTTCAGCGCGCGCAGCGCCAGCAGGTGCATGATCACGCCGCCCTTGCAGTCGGCGGCCCCGCGCCCGTACCAGCGACCGTCGCGCTCGGTCAGCTCGAACGGCGGGGTGGCCCAGCCGGCCTCGTCCAGCGGCGGCTGCACGTCGTAGTGCGCGTACAGCAGCACGGTCTTCGCGCCCTCCGGGCCCGGCAGACAGCCGTACACCGACTGCGTGCCGTCCGGGGTGTCGAGCAGCGCCACGTCCTGGAAGCCCTCGGCGGTGAGCGCGTCCGCGATCCAGCGCGCGGCACCCTCGCTCTCCTCGCGCGGGAACTGGCCGAAGTCCGCCACCGACTTGAAGGCCACCAGCTCGGCGAGCTCCTCCTTCGCCCTGGGCATCAGCGAGGCGACGGTCGCGGCGACCGGATTCGACGACATGGGCACGCTCCTTGTGGGTGCGACGTTGGAACTTCCGCGGACATCTTCGTACGAGATGATCGCGCGGTGTGCGTGAGGACCCGTGTACGGGGCACCCACGCCGCCGATCCTCCCACAGTGGCCCGAGGTGATCGCCGCCGTAGGATGCGGGAGGACATCAGCGGCAGGCGGCTGGATCGGGAGCAGTAGACCATCGTGAGCAGCGAGAACTCTTCGGCGGACGACGTACAGCAGGTGTGGGACGTCGTCGTGGTGGGCGCGGGACCCGCGGGGGCCTCGGCCGCCTACGCGGCGGCGGTCGCGGGACGGCGCGTGCTGTTGCTGGAGAAGGCGGAGCTGCCGCGCTACAAAACGTGCGGCGGCGGCATCATCGGCCCCTCCCGCGATTCGCTCCCTCCCGGCTTCGAGCTGCCGTTCAAGGACCGGGTGCACGCGGTGACGTTCTCCCACAACGGCCGCTTCAGCCGCACCCGCCGCTCCCGGCAGATGCTGTTCGGGCTGATCAACCGGCCCGAGTTCGACCAGCAGCTCGTGGAGCACGCGCAGAAGGCGGGTGCCGAGCTGCGCACCGGCGTCGCCGTGCAGCGGGTGGAGCAGCACGGCTCGGCCGTACCGGACCGGCGCACGGTCGCCGTCGTCCTGCAGGGCGGCGAGACGGTGCTCGCGCGGGCCGTGGTCGGCGCGGACGGCAGCGCCGGCCGCATAGGGGCCCACGTCGGCGTCAAGCTGGACCAGGTCGACCTGGGCCTGGAGGCGGAGATCCCGGTGCCGGAGACGGTCGCCGAGGACTGGAAGGGGCGGGTGCTCATCGACTGGGGCCCGATGCCCGGCAGTTACGGCTGGGTCTTCCCCAAGGGGGACACGCTCACCGTCGGTGTGATCTCGCGGCGGGGCGAAGGCGCGGCGACCAAGCGCTACTTGGAGGACTTCATCGGGCGGCTCGGCCTCGCCGGCTTCGAACCGAGCATCTCCTCCGGCCACTTGACCCGCTGCCGCGCCGACGACTCGCCGCTGTCGCGGGGGCGGGTGCTGGTGTGCGGGGACGCGGCGGGGCTGCTGGAGCCGTGGACCCGCGAGGGCATCTCCTTCGCGCTGCGCTCGGGCCGGCTGGCGGGGGAGTGGGCGGTGCGGATCGCCGAGGCGCACGACGCGGTGGACACGCGCCGGCAGGCGCTGAACTACGCCTTCGCCGTCAAGGCGGGGCTCGGCGTGGAGATGAGCGTCGGCAAGCGGATGCTGGCGGCGTTCGAGCGGCGTCCGGGGGTGTTCCACGCGGTCCTCACCGGTTTCCGCCCGGCCTGGAAGGCGTTCAAGGACATCACGCAGGGCTCGACGACGCTCGGCGAGCTGGTCCGCACCCACCCGTTGGCGCACCGCGCGCTGATGGCGCTGGACCGGCGTCCCGCGGGTGACGAGGTCAGCTCCTGACGGTGATCCGGAAGACCGGGTGGTCCTGGGCGGCCGCGGCGATCTCCTCGTCGGAGGACCGGGCGGTGACCCCCTGGAAGTACTGGTTCACCTCCCAGCCCCACTTCTCCAGGTAGGTCCGCAGGATCGGGAGCTTCTCCTCGTCGGGAAGCTCCACGGCCGTGAAGGCGCGGACCTTGCGTCCCACGCGCAGCTCCCCGCCGCCGGCGGCGCGCATGTTGCGCACCCACTGGGAGTGACCGCGCGCCGAGACCAGGTACCGCTCGCCGTCGTGGGTGTGCGGGTTGACCGGGATGCGCTGCATCTGTCCGCTCTTGCGGCCGCGGACGGACATCTCCGCGGTTCCGGCGAGGCTGACGCCGTGCCGGGCCAGCCAGCCGATGACGCTGTTGAACCGGATGGCCAGGGGGCTGCCTTTGAGGTAGTACGGCGCGGACGGTGACATCGGTGACTCCCGGGTCGAAGCGGTGGTGAGAGCGGCGCTCTCTTTTGTGAGCGCTGCTCTCGCGGTGTGCCTTCAGTCTGCACGATGCCGGTGCGGCAAAGCAAGAGCACTGCTCTCGTATGCGTTCACCGCTCTTGTTTGTGTGCACTGCTCTGGATTCATGGAACACTGGTCCGCATGAGCAGCACCGCACATGGCGCCCGTGCCCGGGCCAGGATCGAAGTCACCGCGGCCATCAAGGAAGAGGCCCGCAGCCAGCTCGCGAAGGAGGGCGCCGTCAAGCTCTCGCTGCGGGCCGTCGCCCGCGAGCTCGGCATGGCCTCCTCCGCGCTCTACCGCTACTTCCCCAGCCGCGACGACCTGCTGACCGCGCTCATCATCGACGCCTACGACTCCCTCGGCGCGGCGGCCGAAGAGGCCCGGGACGCGGCCGCCGACGTCGGACCGGTGCGGCGGTGGACCGCCGTGTGCGAGGGCGTGCGCCGCTGGGCGCTCGGGCACCCGCACGAGTACGCGCTGATCTACGGCACACCGGTGCCCGGCTACACCGCGCCCGAGACGACCGTGCCGGCCGCCGCCCGCTCCGCCCTCGTCATCATCGGCATCCTCCGCGAGGCGCACCAGGGCCTCGGCCTCGCCAAACCCCCGCTGCCGGCCGAGCTGAGGCCCGAGGCCGTGCGCATGGCCGCCGACCTCGCCCCCGACCTGCCGCCCGAGGTGGTGGTGACGATGGTGGCCGCCTGGGCCCAGTTGTTCGGGCTGATCGGGTTCGAGCTGTTCGGGCAGTTCAACCGGGTGGTGGAGGACCGCGACACGTTCTTCCGCCATGCGGTGGGGCAGCTCGCGCACTCCGTGGGGCTGGTGCACCAGCAGCAGGGTCCCCTGGCCGCACCGGGCGGACCCGCCGTCGGGCCGTCGTAGGAGGCCGGGCGGACGGACGTACTCCGCCGGGAGTACGCGTGATCACCACGCCGGGCCGACGCCGCACCGGGCGTCCGGCGTCTAGCGTGACGGACATGGACGAGCAGCGCGGATCCGGCGGCGGGCCGCCGGGGTGGTGGCGCCCGGGGCGGCGGCCGTTCCGGCACGGCCCGCCCGGCGGGATCCGCCGGGCCCACGAGGACGACGGGGCTTTCGGAGCCCACGGAGCCCATGGAGCCGCAGCCACCGAAGGCGGCGAGACCCCGCGCCCCCGGTGGCCCTGGCGTTCCACCGTGCTGCTCACGGTGTTCGTGCTGGCCGGCTCCGGCTTCGCCGAGCACGCCCAGGAGGGCGAGCGGGTCGCCCTGGACCCCTTCGGGCGGATCCTGCTGTTCCTGGCGGGCGCGCTTCTGCTGTGGCGCGGGCGTCACCCCGTGCCCGTCGTGTTCGCCACCGTGGCCGCCGTCCTGCTCTACACCGGGGCCGGATACCCGTACGGACCGGTGTTCCTCACCGTCGCCGTCGCCTGCTTCAGTGCCGTCGTCTCGGGGCACCGGCATGCCGCGTGGGCGGCGATGGGGACGTTCTGGGCGGGACACGCGCTGATCGCCCATGTGCTGTACGGACGGCTGCCGCCCTCCGGCGACGAGGCGCCCTCCTGGAACCAGGAGATCGTGATCGCCACCTGGGTGGTGGCGCTCGTGGCGGTGTCGGAACTGGCCCGGATCCGCCGTGAGCAGTGGGCGCGGGAGCGGGCCGAGCGGGCCCGGGCGGCACGGCGGCGCGCGGACGAGGAGCGGCTGCGGATCGCCCGCGAACTGCACGACGTCCTCGCGCACAGCATCTCCGTCATCAATGTGCAGGCGGGCGTCGGTCTCGCCCTGCTGGACAGCGACCCGGAGCAGGCGCGCAGCGCGCTCACCACCATCAAGGCCAAGAGCAAGGAGGCGCTCGGGGAGGTGCGTCAGGTGCTCGACACACTGCGCGCGCCGGGCGCCGCGCCGCGCGCCCCGGCGCCCGGCCTGGACCGGCTGCCCGAACTGGTGGAACAGGCCGCGAGCGCGGGCCTCACGGTGACGGTCGAGGGGGAGCCGCCGCATCTGCCGCCCGGCGCGGACCTGGCGGCCTTCCGCATCGTCCAGGAGGCCCTTACCAATGTCGTACGGCACTCGGGCTCACGCGAGGCACGGGTGCGGATCGAACGGGACGCGGGGCGGCTGCGGCTGCGCGTCGACGACGACGGGCCCGCCACCGGCGCCGACGCGGGCGGCAGCGGGAACGGGCTCGCCGGGATGAGGGAGCGGGCCGCCGCGCTGAATGGCACCATCGAGGCGGGCCCGCGCCCGGACGGAGGCTTCCGGGTGCTCGTCGTACTGCCGATCGAGGCCGAGGAGGACCGGTGATCCGCGTACTGCTCGCCGACGACCAGTCACTGGTCCGGGCGGGATTCCGCGCGCTGCTGGACGCGCAGCCGGACATCGAGGTGGTGGGGGAGGCGTCCGACGGCGCTCAGGCCGTGCGGCTGATCCGCGAACTGCGGCCCGACGTCGTGCTGATGGACATCCGGATGCCCGCGCTCGACGGCCTGGCCGCCACCCGCCGCGTGACCGGGGACAAGGACCTGGGGGACGTGAAGGTGGTCATGCTCACCACCTTCGAGCTCGACGAGTACGTCTTCGAGGCGATCCGCTCGGGCGCCTCGGGCTTCCTGGTCAAGGACACCGAGCCGGAGGAACTGCTGCGCGCGGTGCGGGCGGTGGTGGAGGGCGACGCCCTGCTCTCGCCGGGGGTGACCCGCCGGCTGATCGCCGAGTTCGCGGCCCGTTCCAAGGAACCGGCCGCCGCCGGCGCCCTGTCCGGGCTCACCGAGCGGGAGCGGGAGGTCATGGCGCTGGTCGGCATCGGCCTGTCCAACGAGGAGATCGCCCGCCGGCTGGTCGTCAGCCCGCTCACCGCGAAGACCCACGTCAGCCGCACGATGGTGAAACTGGGTGCCCGCGACCGGGCCCAACTGGTGGTGCTGGCCTACGAGTCGGGGTTGGTGCGGCCGGGCTGGCTGGGCTGACCCGCCCGCCGGAACCGGACCAGCACGGATACCGTGCGGACGGCGAACAGCACCGCCGCGAGCACGAGTCCGGTGTGGTACAGCACCGTCTCGAAGAGGCCCGGAAGCTCGAAGAGCAGCGCCGGCCCCGCCACCGCCCCGAGGACGACCACCGCCGCGAACGCCGCGCTGCACAGCGCGTACCCGGTCTCCACGGTGATCGCGTCCCGCTCGGCCTGGCTCCGCCGTCCCCCGTACCCCGTCACGCCCGCCCCCCGCATCCGGCCACCCGAGGAGTCAAACAGGCGCGCGCCCCGGCGGGCAAGGACCCCGGCCGCCCTCGCGGCGAGGTGCCCTGCGGCCGGGTCCGGCGTCCGTCGGGGACAGGGGTGGTGAGTGGAGAGAAGGTGTGCTCGGAAGACTCGTACGCACATGCCTGCTACGGTGCGCCCATGGCGGCGAAGCAGGCCGAACAGGCACTCGTGGAACGGTGGCGGGACGTGCTCGCGCTGCATGCGCGCACCCAGTGCGAGATCGACCGAGCCCTGCACGGACACGGCCTGTGCGCCAGCGACTTCGAGGTCCTCGACATCCTCGCGCAGGGCCCCGGACCGGGCGGCTGCTCCTACCGCGTCCAGGAGATCTCCGAGCACGTCCATCTCAGCCAGAGCGCCCTCTCCCGGCTGGTCGCCCGGCTGGAGAGGGAGGGCCTCGCCGAGCGCGGGACGTGCCCGGAGGACCGGCGGGGAGTACGGGTGTCGCTCACGGCGAAGGGGCGCGCGCTGCACGGTGAGGTACTGCCCGTGCAGCGCGCGGTGCTGGCCCGGATGCTCTCCGACGGCTGACCGGCGGGGTCCTCAGCCCACGGCGGACGTCTCCCGCCACAGCGCGGCGAGCTCCGGATCACCCGACACCGCCGGTACCGGCACCCGGTTCCACAGCGCGAGATACAACTGATCGGCGGGTCCGGCCAGTTCGCACTCCGCGTCCCCGGCCGTGCCCCGGCTGGTCACGGCCGGTTCCTGGGACAGCCGTACGGTCCACACCGCGTCCGCGTCGGTCGCGCGCACCCGCAGGACACGGGGCGTCCGGGTGCGCACCCGGCTCTTGGGCCGGGCGTGGAACCCGCGCAGCAGCTCGTCGACACCGTCCACGGCGAAATCCGTGGCGACCGGCGACGGCGTGCCGCCGCGTGCCGACTCGGCGTCGAACCGGTGGACGGTCGTCTCGTGCGCCTGCCGGCGGGCCCAGAACGCGAGCGAGGAGGGCGGTCCGGGCAGAAAGGTGAAGCACTCCACGCCGGGCGCCGCCCCCGCCAGGGTGTCCACCAGGCGGCGGTGACCGTCGCGGTACCAGGCCATGAGCGCGGGGCCGTCCAGCGCGGGGTGTTCACCCATCGGACGCGGCGCGGCGTGCCCGTCCGCGACGAAGGCCGCGGCCCACCGGTGCACCACACCGGTGTGCCGGACCAGGTCCCGCGTACGCCACCCCGGGCAGGTCGGCACGGCGGCGTCCGTGCCGGCCCGCTCCGCGGCGTCGGCCAGCAACTGGCCCTCTTTCTCCAGTGTCTCCAGGAACCAGGCAGTGTCCATGGGCAGGAGTCTGCCGTACGGACGTCCGGCCGGGTCTACGGGAGCGGGGTCCCGCCCGTCGCGTTCACGATCTCCGCGGTGATGTACGACGCCTCCTGCGAGGCGAGGAACACGTACGCCGGGGCCATCTCGGCCGGCTGGGCCGGACGTCCGATGGGCGCCTGCTTGCCGAACTCCGCGGTGTCCGGCAGGGTCGCCGGGATCAACGGCGTCCACACCGGCCCCGGCGCCACGGCGTTGACCCGGATGCCCCGCTCGATCAGCATCTGCGCCAGCCCCTGGGTGAACGTGACGATGGCGCCCTTCGTGGTGGCGTAGTCCAGCAGGTGCGGGCTCGGCTTGTAAGCCTGCACAGAGGCCGAGTTGATGATGCTGCCGCCCTCCCGCATGTGCGGCACGGCCAGCTTGCACAGCCAGAACATGCCGTACAGGTTGGTCCGCATCACGCGGTCGAACTGCTCGGTGGAGATCGCCTCGATGCCGTCGGGCTGCGACATCTGGTACGCCGCGTTGTTCACCAGGATGTCGATCCGGCCGAACTCCGAGACCGCGCGGTCGATCAGCGCCCGGCAGTTCTCCTCCTCCCGGACGTCGCACGCGACGGGAACGGCCCGCCGGCCGGCCTCCTCCACCCACCGCGCGGTCTCGGCGGCGTCGTCCTTCTCACTGTCCAGGTACGTGAAGACCACGTCGGCGCCCTCGCGGGCGAACGCCAGGGCGACCGCCCGGCCGATCCCCGAGTCCCCGCCCGTGATCACGGCCGTGCGGTCCGCCAGCCGGCCGCTGCCACGGTAGGAGTCCTCCCCGTGGTCCGGCGGCGGGTCCATGGGACCGGTCCAGCCGGGATGCGGCTGGTCCTGGGACGGGAAGTCGGGGGTCGGGTGCTGATCGACGGGATTCTGCTGCTCGGTCACGGTCTCTCCCGGGTCCGTGGAGGGGCGGTCGTACGGTCGGCGCCCGCCGATGGAGAACCGGCGGACACCGGCGCCCGCCGATGGAGAACCGGCGGACGTCGTCGTCCGGGTACCCCGGCACCGCGCATCCGATCAGGCCCTCCCCGACGCCACCCGGACGGCCCGGGGGCCGGACGGAGTCAGTCCGCGCGCACGTGGCGGGTGGCGAAGCCGATGGCGGTGGCCACCACCGCCAGGACCGCCACGCTGGTCAGCGCGGCCGGGAGGCTGAACCAGTCCGCCATGAAGCCGATCGCGGGCGGGCCGAGCAGCATGCCGCCGTAGCCCAGGGTGGAGGCGGTGGCGACCCCGCCGGCCCCCGCGAGCGCGCCCGCCCGCTCGACGGCCACGGGGAACAGGTTCGCGAGCCCGAGGCCGGTGACCGCGTAACCGAGCAGGGCCGCCCACAGGGACGGCGCGAGCGCGCCGAGCAGCATGCCGGCCGCCGCGGTGGAACCGCCGGCGAGGACGGTACGGGTCCGTCCCAGCCGTTCCAGCAGCGTCGTCCCGGAGAGCCGTCCGACCGTCATGGCCAGCGCGAAACAGGAGTACCCGACGGCCGCGGCACCCGGCGAGGCGCCGAGGTCCTCCTCCAGGTGGAGCGCGCCCCAGTCGGCCAGCGCCCCTTCGCCGTACGCGGTGCACAGCGCGATGAGCCCGAAGACGATCACCAGGGTGCGGGTACGGCGGTCCGGCCGGCGCGGGGCGCCCTGCCCGGTCCGTTCCGTGTCCGCCGGGGTCAGTGGCTCGCACCGCATCAGCGTCCGCCCCGCGACGGCCGTCACGAGCAGCCCCACGGCGGCAAGCCCCCACAGATGCCGGGTGGGCGACAGCGAACCGGCGACCAGGGCGCCCAGCCCCGCGCCGATCATGCCGCCCAGACTGAACGCGGCGTGGAAACTCGGCATGACGGGCCGCCCCAGCGCGGCCACCAGGTCGACGGCGGCGCTGTTGAAGGCGACGTTGATCCCGCCGTACGCCGCGCCGAACAGCAGCAGTACGGCGCCGAGCGCGAGGGCGGAACGGGTCAGCGGGGGCAGCCCGACGCTCAGGCAGAGCAGGACCGCGCAGACGACGGTGACGAGATGGCTGCCGTACCGGCGGCACAGGCGGCCGGTGAGCGTCATGGTGATCACGGCCCCGGCGGAGACGCCGAGCAGGGCCAGGCCGAGGGCGCTCGCGGAGGCGCCGGTCTGTTCCTTGACGGCGGGGATGCGCACCACCCAGCCGGCGAAGACGAAGCCGTCGAGGGCGAAGAAGGCGGTCAGGGCGAGACGGAGTCGGACGAGATCGGTACCCGGCACCACGCTGTGCGAACGGGTTTTGTTTATCAACGGCACAAAGTCAGGTTAGGCAGCGCCGCGACCTGCGGCAAGAGGAGCCGGAAAGGGGCGGATGCGGCCGGTGTGCCGCCGGAGGAGTGAGGACGTTAACCCGTGTGATCGCCCCGGATGGTGGGGCCGGACACCGTGGACGAACGTGGATCATGCCGGAGGCCGGGACATCCGTGCTGACGAGGAGTCAGCTGCCCAGTCTCCCGTGGAAGGACTCCCAAATGCGTTCTGCCCGCATGGTGCTCGCCACCGCGACGGCCACGGCGGCCCTCGCCATCGCCGCGCCCGCAGCCTACGCCGACCACTCGGGCGACGAGGGCTACGACAAGTCTTCTCACAGCAAGGAGTACGACGAGGAGAGCAAGGACGAGGGGTACGGCAAGGAGAGCAAGGACGAGGAGCACGGCAAGGAGAGCAAGGACGAGGACTACGGCAAGGAGAGCAAGGACGAGGACTACGGCAAGGAGAGCAAGGACGAGGACTACGGCAAGGAGAGCAAGGACGAGGGGTACGACGAGGAGAGCAAGGACGAGGACTACGGCAAGGAGAGCAAGGACGAGGGGTACGACGAGGAGAGCAAGGACAAGGACTACGGCAAGGAGAGCAAGGACAAGGACTACGGCAAGCACGACAAGCCGCACGGCGGCGTGCACACGGGCGGTGGGGCCCTGGCCGTCGTGAACGAGGAGGACTGGGGCACCGCCAAGGACTCGAAGTACGACCCCGAGACGTACAAGGAGAAGGACGACTCGGGCAGCGAGGAGTCCTACGGCGGCAAGCACGACAAGGAGTGGGGCAAGGAGGAGAAGCCGCACGGCGGGATGCACACCGGCGGCGGCGGACTCGCCGATCCCGGTGTCACCACGGGCGGTCTGGCCGCACTGGCGGTCCTCGGCGCCGGCGCATACGCGCTGCGCCGCAAGAAGGGCGCCGGGAGCGTGGCCTGAGCCATGCCCGGCTCCATAGACGGGGCCGTCGTACGTGCCCCGCACGTCATGACGGCCCCGCTCGCTCGTCCGTGTGCCGTGTCCGAATGAGGTGGTCCCCCCGATGCCGGCCAGTCCCCCTTCACCCCTCGAAACCGATCAGGCGTCGCCGATGCGGCGGCGGCTGCGCGCCGCCATGACGGCGGTCTTCTGGAGCGGAGCCGGCCTGCTGCTGGTCGCGACGCTGATGGGCGGAGGGGAGGGCCCTCCCGACGACGCGCACGGCCCGCGCGCGGCATCCGCGGCCTCCGCCGCACCGTCCGCCCCCGCCCACCGCGAGCCGGCGGCCGAGCACCTGCCGCGCTCCAAGCCGAAGCGGCTGCTCATCCCCGACATCGGCGTCGACGCCCCCTTCACCGACCTCGCCATCGACAGCAAGGGCCGGCTCGAACCACCGCCGCCCCACGACACCAACCTGGTCGGCTGGTACGCCAAGGGTGTCTCCCCGGGCGAACGCGGTACGGCGATCATCGCCGGGCACGTGGACACGACGACGTCCCCGGCCGTGTTCGTACGGCTCAGCGAACTGGAGAAGGGCGACCGTTTCCGGGTGCTGCGCGCCGACGGCAGCAAGGCGACGTTCGTGGTGGACGAGAAGGAGTACTTCGAGAAGGACGACTTCCCCGACGAGCGTGTGTACGCCGACACCCCCGACGCCCAGGTGCGGCTCATCACCTGCGCCGGGGAGTACGACCGCGCCGCCAAGGACTACACCGAGAACCTGGTGGTCTTCGCCCATCTCGTCTGAACCGGCTGCCCGGAAGGGGGGAGGACGCCTTCCGGGCAGCGGTCCGTCAGACCACGGAGCAGTCCGCGCCGTTCAGGCCGAACGCCGTGGGACTGGGGTTCGCGCCGGTCCACGAGGCCGTGAAGCCCAGGGAGACCGAGCCCGACGCGGGGATCGACGCGGTGTACGGGGCGGAGGCGACGCTGACCTCGGAACCGCTCTGCGTCGGTGTGCCGCCCCACATGTTGGTGATCCGCTGGCCGGCCGGGAAGGTCCAGGTCAGCGTCCAGCCGTTGACCGCCGAGCTGCCGGTGTTGCGGACGGTGACCTCGCCCTGGAAGCCGCCGGGCCACTCGCCGGTCACCCGGTAGCCGATCGCGCAGGCGCCCGTCGTGCCGCCGGAGGAGGTGGTGACGGTCACCGTGGCGGAGCGCTGCGAACGGTTGCCGGCGGCGTCCCGGGCGTAGACGGCGAAGGTGTAGGCCGTGTCCGCGGTGAGGCCGGTGACGGTGGCGGAGGTGCCGGCCGTCGTGGTGACGACGGTCTCCGCGCCGCCGCTGATCCGCACGACGTCGTAGCCCGTGACACCGTTCGCGTCGGTGGCGGCGCCCCAGGTGAGGGTCGCGGACGAGGCGGTCACCGCCGAGGCGGCCGGGGTGCCGGGAGTGGTCGGGGCCGTGGTGTCGTCGCCCGGGCCGGATCCGTAGACCGCGGCCTCCTCGGACGTGGCCGCGATGCCGTCGGCGCCGTTGAAGAGACGCTCGCCCCAGCCGGTGAGCTGGTCCGGGTCGAAGTTCGTGACCATGTCGAGGTATTCGACGCCGCCGCCGTTGCCGCTCCAGGACCAGCCGAGGTAGCCGATTCCGAGCTGCCGGGTGACGGACAGGATGGTGTCCTCGTCGGGGTCGCCGTCGGAGTGGTTGTGGCCGAACTCGCCGACCACGATGGGAAGTTTCGCGGAGACGAAGCGCCCCAGGTAGTCGCTGATCTCGGCGGCGGTGTCGAAGACGCCGTACATGTGGATGGAGAACACGGTGTTGGCGTCCGGGTCGGCGGCGAAGACCGAGGCGGCGTTGTTCCGCATGGTGAACGCCCAGTCCTGGCCCCAGTTGGGGGCGTCGACCATCAGCGTGTGGTCGAACCCGGCGTCGCGCAGCTTCTGGATCGCCGCCTTGGTGTCGGCAGTCCAGGCCGTGTAACCGGTGTTGCCGTACGGCTCGTTGCCGATGTTGACGATCACGTAGTCCTCTTGGCCGGCCAGGGCGCTCTGGACGCTGATCCAGTAGTCGGCGGCCCGGGAGAGGGTGGCCGCTCCGCTCTGTTCGCCGTAGCCGGTGGTGTCGTGCACCTCCAGGACGCAGATCAGCCGGTTCCGCTTGCACTGTGCGACGACGTTTCCCACGTCGGCGGCGTCGTTGCGGGTCCAGCGGTCGCCGCTGGAGAGGACGACGCGCACGGTGTTGGCGCCCTTGGCCTTGATGTGCGCCAGCGAGCCGATCCGGTCGGCGTACCAGGTGTGCGCGTGGTTGACACCACGCATCACGAAGTCGTTCCCGGACGCTTCGAGGAGCCGGCCGTTCTCGACGCGGAAGCCGGTGGGCGCCGCGTGCGCCGGAGTGGTGAAGGCGAGAAACGGGAGGAGGAGTCCCAGGAGGGCGGCGAGCAGGCCGACGGCTCGTGGGGAGGGGGGCGTACGGGGTCTCATGGCGGCTCCGTGGGAGTGTGGTCGGCTGTCCTTGCTTGTGCGTTGTGCGTTGTGCGTTGTGCGTTGTGCGTTGTGCGTTGTGCGTTGTGCGTCGCGCGTCGCGCGTCGGTCCGTGCCGTGCGTCAGGAGACGGCCGTGCAGTCGACGGTCGCCGCCGGGGCCGAGGAGGTTGCCGGGGCGGTGGCGATGAAGCCGAAGGAGGCGCTCGCGCCGGGGGCGAGGGCTCCGTTCCAGTTCGCGTGGGTGACGGTGGCCGTGCCGTCGGCGGCCGTGCCGAGGGTGCCGTTCCAGACCTGGCCGACACGGGCGCCGTCGGCCGGTACGACCGTCACCGTCCAGCCCGTGACGGGAGCGGCGGAGGTGTTGCGTACCGTCACCTCGGCCTGGTAGCCGCCCTGCCAGGTGGAGACCGCGCGGAAGGAGGCGGTGCAGGTGGCGTCACCGGGCTCGTCCGGGTCACCGGGATCACCGGGGACGCCTTGGTCGAGAAGCGCGGCCAGGGCCGGGAACCAGCGCGCGGCGATCTTCTCGTTGCCGGCGTCGTTCGGGTGGACGCCGTCGTAGGTGTCGGTGGCCGTGTCGAATCCCGTCCACTGGTCGACCACGGTCACCGGGGAGCGGTCGGTGCTCGTCGCCGCGGCCCATGCGGGGATCCGGGCGTTGAGGTCGACCACGCGCTGGGCGCAGGCGGCGCAGGTGCCGGGGTTCATGGGAATGATCTGGGCGACGAGGACCCGCATGTCCGGGTTGGACTCCCGCATCTGTCCCACGAGCCTGGTGTAGGCGGCGAGGACGCGGTCGGGGGAGATATTGCTCCAGACGTCGTTCGTGCCGAAGTGCATGACAACGATGTCCGGCAGTGTTGCCGCCAGCCGCGCGGGAAGCAGGTTCCGGTCCGCCACGTTGGTGACCAGTTCGCCGCCGTGCCCTTCGTTGTCCCCGTCGTGCGCCACGCCGCAGCCCTGCGCGGGCAGGGTGCCGACGAAGTCGACGTCCGTGTACCCGGCGTCCAGCAGCCGGTTCCACAGCAGGGCCCGCCAGCAGCCGGGCGATCCGGTGATGGAGTCGCCCAGTGGCATGACGCGCACCGGGCCGGCCGCCGCCGGTGCGGCTGCCGCGGCCGGGGTGGCGGTCACGCCCACGGGGAGGAGCAGGGCGGCCAGCAGGCCGAGTAACGGAAGCGTGCGTATGCCCAGGAGGCGGATGTCGCGCATGGTTGTTCCCCTTCCCTGAAGGATGTGGGAGCGCTCCCATGCGGAACATCAAGCCATCGTTGTCATTGACGCGTCAAGAGGCCGGGGCAAGGCGGGTGCCACGAGAGGCCGGACTCCGCGCCGCGGACCTCTCCGTCACCGGGTGCGAGGAGAGGGCCGGGCCGGGCGGGCCGCGACAGCCGTACGACGGTGACCGCCGCGGCCCGGGGCGGGGGTGACCCTACGGTGTCGCGGCGGGGAACCGGGTGGGCACCACCGGCAGCATCATGCCGTCGCCCAGGGGCGCCGTGTGCGGTACGAGGGCGCCTTCCCTGGCGATCTGGAGCAGGTCCGGGAGTTCGTAGGGCTCGGCGCCCTCGAGGTCGACCTGGTAGCCCATGTCGCCGAGGCTCGCCGCGGTCATCCGGCTCAGCGGGTTGTGCGCACCGGAGATGAACGGCGACATCAGTTCGTTGACGAAGACGGCCTCGCGCCAGTGGCTGTCCTGGGTTCCGGGGCCGCCGAAGTTGGCGACCGGTACCGGGACCGGGTCCTTCTCGCCGAGGAGCGCGGCGAACTCCGCCATCGCGCCCGCACCCACGAAGGTGGGGTTCCGGCTGCCGGCGCCCTTGAGGAGGCCGAAGTCGCTCCACAGGGTGCCGATGCACAGGACGTGTCCCATCTCGTGCGTGATGACGTCGACCAGTGTGCCGTTCGCTTCCATCACGGCGAGGTCGGCGGAGTCGAACCTCATCACGCCCTTCGCCGGCAGGAGCCGGCCGAACTGGGCGGACTCGTCGCGGAAGTCGGTGGGCCCGGCCATCCCCAGGATCTGCCCGGGACCGTCGATGTCCACCCCCTCGGCTTCGATCAGCAGGTCGTCGATGACATCACCGCCGACGAGTGCGGTGTCCAGGTCCCCGACGATGACCCTGGCCCAGCGGTCGGCCGCCGTGGCGAAGGCATCCTGCTGAGTGCTCGTCAGTCCGCCGAGAAAGCGGACCTCGATGGTGAACGGCGAGGTCGTGCGGGCGACTTCCCTGGCCCGCTCGAAACTGGCGACCGCCCGGTACGTAGGGAAGGTGTTCGTGGCGACGCTGCCCATCGTGCTCTCCTCGTGTCGGCCCCGCGGCAAGTCACCCCCCCTCCGACCACACTAGGCCGATCGGGTGGGCGGCGCGCGTCGGCCGGTCACGCCGCCGTCCTCGGCGTGCGGGTGGGCGAGTCCCCTCCTAGCATGGATCGCGGGGCGTGTCGGAAACCCCCCTTTCCCGGTCCCGCTCACCCGGCACCCCGGTTCCGGCCGTGAGCCGACCACCGCCGTCCCGGCCGCCGGCACGCTGCCCGCCGCCGGGACCTCCCGCGCCCACCGTTCCACGGGCTGGTGACGGAAGCGGCGGCGGAGCAAGGAGTATTACGTTGACCGAGCAACGACGTGCCGGACGGCCCTCCACGGCCGGGTACCGTACGTCCCTCTTCTGGCGGATCGTCACCGGCGGGGCCGAGTACGTCGACCGGCGCGTCGGCTGGGACCGGCTGCCCGTCCTGCCGGGTCTGCTGGCTCTCCTGGGACTGCGGGTCAGGCTCCGGCAGGAGAACCTCCACGACACCGGTTCCCTGCCCTCGGTGAATCCGCCCGGCATCGGGCCGCCTTCCGGGAGCCACCGGGTCAACCGGACCGCCGACGGCAGTTACAACGACCTCGACGAGCCGCGCATGGGCATGGCGGGCACCCGTTTCGGCCGGAACATCCCCCTGGACAGGATCGGCCCGGCCACCCCCGAGGACGTGCTGTCCCGGCCGAGTCCCCGCGAGGTCAGCAGCGCCCTGCTCACCCGCGACGAGCTGATCCCGGCCGAGTCGGTCAACTCGCTGGTCGCCGCCTGGCTCCAGTTCATGGTCCGTGACTGGTTCAGCCACGGCACGAGTCCCACGGAACGGCCCTGGGAAGTACCGCTCACGGACGACGATCCCTGGCCGGAACGGCCCATGCGGATCATGCGGACGCCGGACGACCCGACCCGGGACCCGCGGGCACCCGCCGGGACGCCCGACACCCGTGTCAACGTCTCCTCCCACTGGTGGGACGCCTCACAGATCTACGGGGCGGACGAGACCGCACAGCGGCTGACGCGCACCGGCGAGAGGGGCAGGATCCGTCTGTGGGACGACGAACGGTCACCGTCGCCCACGGACCCCTCCCGCGTGCCCGGGTTCTGGTTGGGACTCGCGATGATGCAGGACCTGTTCGCCCGGGAGCACAACGCGATCTGCGACCACCTGCACGACGCGTACCCGTCGTGGGCCGACGAGGAGCTGTTCCAGCGCGCCCGGCTGGTCAACGCGGCCCTCCTCGCCAAGATCCACACCGTGGAGTGGACACCGGCGGTGATCAGCCACCCCACGACCGTCAAGGCGCTGCGCGCCAACTGGTGGGGCCTCGCGGGCGAACGCGTGCACGACCTGTTCGGCCGGATCAGCCGCAGCGAGGTCGTCAGCGGCATCCCCGGCGGCGCCCGTGACCACTACGGCGTCCCGTACTCCCTCACCGAGGAGTTCGTCGCCGTCTACCGGATGCACCCGCTCATCCGTGACGCATGGCATCTGCGTTCCGTGACCGACGACCGGACCCTGCGGCACTGCACCCTCCGCGACATCTCGGGGCCCGGCGCGCTGGAGATCCTGCGGACCACCGGGACGGCCGACCTGCTCTACAGTTTCGGCACGCTCCACCCGGGACTGGTCACCCTGCACAACTTCCCCAGGTTCCTCCAGGAGTTCGAGCGCCCGGACGGGCATCTGCAGGACCTCGCCGCCACGGACATCCTGCGCTCCCGCGAACTGGGCGTCCCCCGGTACAACGAGTTCCGGCGGCTGCTGCGGCTGCGGCCCACGGCGGACTTCGACGAGCTGACGGACGACCCGGTGTGGGCGGAGCAGATCGAGCGGCTCTACGACGGCGACATCGAGAAGGTCGACCTCATGGTCGGGCTGTACGCGGAGAGGCGGCCGGCCGGGTTCGCGTTCAGCGACACGGCGTTCCGCGTCTTCGTCCTGATGGCCTCGCGCCGGCTGAACAGCGACCGCTTCTTCACCGACCACTACACCCCCGAGGTGTACTCCAAGGCCGGCCTGGCCTGGATCGACGACAACAGCATGATCACGGTGCTGCTGCGCCACCACCCGGAGCTGCGCCCGGCCCTCGCGGGCCTGACGAACGCCTTCGTGCCGTGGCACACCGCCACGGGGGCGGACACCTGACACGGCGGACGGACAGGCCCCGCGAGCAGCGGGAACCCCGGCTCACCGCGGCGGGCATGGCCGGGCCGGCCGGGCCGCGGTGAGCCCGGTGTCCACCGCGGCCGAGGCGCCGTCGCCGCCCGGAGTACGTACGGCGACGGCGCGGACGAGCCACCACGTCGTACGACCGGCGGCGCGCCGAGCGCCCCGGTGCCCGAGGCCGCCGGACGACGCCGGCCCGCGGGCCGGACGCGTCCTCGAGTGCCAGGTCGCGCGTCCCCTGCCGCGGAGGGATCCGCCGGCCGGCGGACGCACCGGCCGGCGTGATCCTTCCCCGCGCCGCCGGGACACGCCGCCCCGCGGGCGATCAGACCTCGGCACCCTTCCGGGGCAGCGCCTTGCGCACCAGCGGCCAGGCCAGCAGCAGCACGACGACCGCGTAGACGATCACCGAGAACGGTGTGTCGACCAGACCCGTGACACTGCCGTCACTGATCTGCAGGGCGCGGCGCAACTGCTGTTCGGCGGCCGGGCCGAGGATCACCCCGATGACGGCGGGCAGCACCGGCAGCCCGTACCGCCGCATGCCGAACCCGATCAGGCCGATGATCAGCAGGATCACCAGGTCGATCACCTCACCGCCGACCGCGTACGCGCCCACCGCCGCGAAGAACATGATCCCGGCGTACAGGTACGGCCGCGGGATGCGCAGCAGCTTCGCCCACACCGGCGCCAGCGGCAGGTTGAGGGCGAGCAGCAGCACCATGCCGACGAACAGCGAGGCGATCAGACCCCACACCAGGTCGGGTTCGCGTTCGAACAGCAGCGGACCGGGCTGGATGCCGTACTGCTGGAACGCGGCCAGCATCACCGCCGCGACCGCTGTGGTCGGCAGACCCAGGGTCAGCATCGACACCAGCGTGCCCGCCGCCGAGGCCGAAGCGGCCGACTCCGGGCCCGCGACACCCTCGATGGCGCCCTTGCCCCACTCGTCCTTGTGCTTCGACAGCCGCTTCTCGGTGACGTACGACAGGAAGGTCGGGATCTCCGCACCGCCCGCCGGGATCGCCCCGAACGGGAAGCCGATGAACGGGCCGCGCGCCCAGGACTTCCAGGTGCGCTTGAGATCACCGCGGCCCAGCCACGGCCGGCCCACCGGGATCGGCTCCGGCGGCCGGCGCCGCAGGTGCGCCGCGACCCACAGGGCCTCGCCGATGGCGAACAGGCCCACCGCGACGATCACCACGTCGACGCCGTCGGCGAGTTGCAGCGAGCCGAAGGTCAGCCGCTGCTGGCCGGTCATCTGGTCCAGGCCCACCAGGCCGATCGTCAGACCGATCAGCAGCGAGGCCAGACCCCGGATCCGGGACGAACCCAGCACCGACGTCACCGCGATGAACGCCAGCACCATGATGGCGAAGTAGTCCGGGGCGCCGATGTCCACCGCGAGATCGGCGACCGTCGGAGCCAGCGCGACCAGCAGGACCGTGCCGACCATGCCGCCGGCGAAGTGCCCGATCGCGGCGGCCGCGAGGGCCTGCGCGCCGCGCCCCGACTTGGCCATGGGGTTGCCCTCCATGGCCGCGACCACGGCCGCGCTCTCCCCGGGCGTGTTCAGCAGGATCGAGGTCGTCGAACCGCCGAACATCGCGCCGTAGTAGATCCCGGCGAACATGATGAACGCGCCGGTCGGCTCGAGCCCGTACGTCACCGGCAGCAGCAGCGCCACCGCCATCGCCGGGCCGATGCCGGGCAGGACGCCGATCGCGGTGCCGAGCAGCACGCCCACGGCGGCCCACAGCAGGTTGAGCGGGGTGAGGGCCGTACCGAAGCCGTCCATGAGGGAGTTGAGGGCGTTCACGTCAGAGCACTCCCATCAGCGGACCGCCGGGCAGCGGCACTCCGAGCAGGTTGTTGAACACGGCGTAGGTGACGAAGGAGACCACCGCCGCGATCAGCGGATCGCGGTCGGGTCTGCGGCTGCCGAGCGCGAAGGCCGCGCCCCAGAAGAGCAGCGCGCCCGCGAGGGGGAAACCGAGCGGCTCGATGAGCACCGCGGACCCCAGGAACACGCCGGCCAGCAGCGACACCGTGCGCCAGTCGGCGGGTTCGGACAGGTCGACGTCCTCGCCGGTCTCGGCCTGCCCCCGGCCGCCGCGCAGCACGTCGACGGCGAGGAGCGCGGCGATGACCAGCAGGCCCGCACCGACCACGACCGGCACGGTCCTCGGGCCGACCGGCCCGCGCTGGGTGATGTCGACGTCCATGGTGAGGGCGTCGGTGAGGACGAGCACGCCGAGGGCCAGCAGCAGGACGCAGACGCCGAGTTCGGAGTGGTCGCGGAGCCAGGAGCGGCGTGCGGCGGTGGGGGCGGGGGTGTTGTCGTCGGTGGTCGTCGTCACAGTCCGAGCTCCTTCAGTACCGAGACCACGCGCTTGTCCTCGGCGTCCAGGAACGCGCCGAACTCCTCGCCGGTCAGGAAGGCGTCGTCCCAGCCGTTGCGCTTCATCGACTCCCGCCACTCGTCCGAGTCGTGCAGCTCCCGCACCAGGCGGACGAGCTTGTCGCGTTCGGCGTCGGTGAGGCCGGGCGGGGCGACGATGCCGCGCCAGTTGGTGAAACTCACGTCGTAGCCCGCCTCCTGGAGCGTGGGCGCGTCGAGTCCCGCGACGCGCTGCGGGCCGGTGACCGCGAGCAGGCGCAGTTCGCCGGACTTGATCTGGTCGAGGTACTCACCGACCCCGGAGACGCCGAAGGCGACCTTGTCGCCGAGGATCGAGGCGAGCAGTTCGCCGCCGCCGTCGAAGGGGATGTAGTTGACCTCCTTCGGCGCGATGCCGGCCGCCCGCGCCATCAGCATCGGCGCGAGATGGTCGGGCCCGCCGGGGGAGGACCCGCCGCCCACCGGGAGCTTGCCGGGGTTCTCCTTCCAGGCGCCGATCAGGTCGTCGACCGTCTTGTACGGGGAGTTCTTCCCGACCACGACGACGTCCTGCTCCTCGGTGAGCCGGGCGATCGGAGTGGTGTCCGCGAGGGTCTTCGGCGTGTCGTTGGAGCGGACGGCGCCGACCACGCCCAGGCCCATCGACATGGCGAGCTTGCCGTTGCCGTGTTCGCTCACCAGCCGGCTCAGGCCGACGGTGCCGCCGGCGCCGGGCAGGTTGAACACCTCGACGGAGTGGGTGAGTCCGGCGTCCTCGGCGTCCTTCGCGGCCGTACGGGCCGTGATGTCGTAGCCGCCGCCGGGTGTGTTGGGAACCATGAAGCGCAGGCCCGGGATCTGCGTGCCGGTCTCGGTGCCGCTGCCGGTCGTGAGCAGCGGCGGGCCCACGAGCAGGAGCACGGCGGCCCCGAGCAGGGCGAGGGGTGTGCGCAGGCGCACGAAAGCCACCACCTGTCGGTCGGTCGTCTGGGATCACGCCAGGCCCCGCGGGGGAGGGTGACGCGGGCCACATGGTGCCCGCACGCCGCCGGGCTGTCGCGCTTGCGGAAGCAATGGAGGTTGTGGTCATTGCGTCAGCACGGGTGCGTCAGTGGCGCACGTCTCTTTCCTCAGCCGCAGGTGGGGGCCATGATGGGCGGTTCCGGTCACCTCACCGACGCGGTGGCGGAAGGAGCAAGCAGATGGACAGTGGTCGGGGCGGCCGCCCCGCGCCCGCGACAGCCGACACGATCGACGTGCTCGTGGTCGACGACGACTTCCGGGTGGCCCGGGTGCACCGGGCCTACGTCGACCGCCTCGACGTGTTCCGGGTCGTCGGTGTCGCGGGGACGGGGGAGCAGGCCATCGCCGCCGTGGACGAACTCCGTCCCGATCTGGTGCTGCTGGACCTGTATCTGCCGGACCTCTTCGGTCTCGACGTCATCCCCCGGCTGCGGACCGCCGGGCACGACTGCGACGTGATGGTCATCAGCGCCGCCCGGGAGGCGGACGCGGTGCGCGGCGCGGTGCGGCACGGGGTCGTCGACTATCTGCTCAAGCCGTTCGACTTCGAGGACCTGCGGGGACGTCTGGAGCGTTACGCCGTGCAGCGCGGGCGGCTGCTCGGTACGGTGGTGCGCGGTCAGGCGGACGTCGACCGGGTGCTGGCGGGTGGTGCGGCGGGGCCGGTGTCACCGGTGCTGCCCAAGGGCATGAGCGCGGAGACCGCGGGGCTGGTCGAGCGCACCCTGCGCGAGACCGACGGCACCCTGTCGGCCACCGAGTGCGCCGCTCTGACCGGGGTCTCGCGGGTCAGCGCCCGGCGGTACCTGGAGTACTTCCACACCATGGGCGCCGTGGAGGTGTCGCTGCGGTACGGGTCCACGGGGCGGCCCGAGCGGCGGTACCGGTTCCTGGGGCGGGACGGGGGACTGCGGCCGGGGGGTGAGGCGCGGGCGTAAGGGGTGCGGATCCGGTTTCGGCTTCGGTTCCGACCGGTCCCGGATACGGGGCACGGGGTTGTCCCCGGCTGCGGGCGGGCCTAGGGTCGACCGTCGGGGTAAGCGCTTTCTGAAACGCTTTCCGGTCTGCCTTCGCCGTCGTTCCGAGGAGCGCCGCATGTCCTTGTCCCCCGTCCGCCGCCGTGTCGCCGTCGTCGGCACCGGCGCCATCGTCAGCGGCGGCCATCTGCCCGCGCTGCGCACCCACGCCGACCGCACCGAACTGGTCGCCGCCGTCGACGTGGACCAGGGCCGGCTCGACGCCTTCCGCGCGACCGCCGGGGAGCAGGTCGCCGGGTTCACCTCGATGAGCGCGATGCTGGACGCCGTACGGCCGGACCTGGTGCTGATCGGGACCCCGCCCTCGCTCCACCGGGAGCAGACGGTGGCCGCGCTCAAGGCCGGCGCCTGGGTCCTGTGCGAGAAGCCGCTGTGCCTGTCGCTCGCCGAGTACGACGACATCGCGGCCGCCGAGGAGACGTCGGGGGCGTACGCGTCCGTGGTCTTCCAACACCGCTACGGCTCCGGCGCCGCCCACGCCCGTGAACTGATCCGCGGCGGTGAACTGGGCGCCCCGCTGGTCGCGCACTGCCAGACCACCTGGCACCGGGACGCCGCGTACTACTCCGTGCCCTGGCGCGGACGCTGGGCCACCGAGGGCGGCGGGCCCACCATGGGGCACGGCATCCACCAGTACGACCTGCTGCTGCACCTGCTCGGCGAGTGGGAGGAGATACGGGCCATGGCGGCGCGCCTCGTCCACGACACCGAGAGCGAGGACGTCTCCACCGCCCTGGTCCGCTTCCGGGGTGGCGCGCTCGCGACCGTCGTCAACAGCGTGCTCTCCCCGGACGAGGTGAGCCGGATCCGTGTCGACTGCGCCGACGCGACGGTCGAACTCACCCACCTGTACGGGCACGGCAACGACGACTGGTCCTACACCCCGGCCCGGCACGTCCCCGCCGAGCGTGCCGCGGCGTGGCGCACGCCCCCGCGGGACGTGCCCAGTTCGCACACGGCGCAGCTGGGCACCCTCCTCGACGCCTGTGACGCCGGGACGCGACCGCCGGGGAGCGGCGCGGAGGCGCGGAGCACCCTCGAGTTCGCCGCCGCGCTGTACAAGGCCGCGTTCACCGGGCGGCCGGTGCGGGCCGGGGAGATCGGCCCCGGTGACCCGTTCTACACGGCCATGCACGGTGGCCACTCCGACTGGGCACCCGAGGAGCACGCATGAGCATCCGCGTCACGCATGAGATCGGCGACGCCGTGGTGGTGACGGCCGCGGGGGGTACGGAGATCCTGCGGTACGTCTACCGGCCCGATCCCGAGGCGTTCGAGTCCCGCAAGCCGTACGCCCATCCGGTGCGGACGCTGGGCGGGCGTACGGTGACCGGGTACCGGCCGAACGACCACCGCTGGCACAAAGGGCTGCAGATGACGGCCAGCCACCTGTCCGGACAGAACTTCTGGGGCGGCAACTCGTATGTGCACGGCCGGGGTTACCTGCCCCTGCCCGAACGCGTCGGGTCGATGCGGCACGACGGGTTCTCCGGGTTCGCCGTCGGGGACGAGCGTCTCGATCTCGTCGAGGAGCTCACCTGGGTGGAGAACGGCGGGGACGAGTGGGCGCGGGAGGAGCGCGGGCTGAGCGTCCACTCGGTCGACGAGCAGGCCGGGGCGTGGGTGCTCGACTGGTCGATCCGGTTGAGCAACGCGCGGGATGTCGACCTGGTGTTCGGGTCCCCCACCACCGCGGGGCGGGAGATGGCCGGGTACACCGGGCTGCAGTGGCGGGGGGCCCGGGACTTCACCGGCGGTGCGGTGTTCGGGGCCGAGGCCGGAACCGGGACGCTCATGGGGACGCAAGGACCGTGGCTCGCCTTCACCACCGAGCACGATGACGTGGACGCCCACTCCACACTGGTCTTCGCACACGCGCCCGAAAACCTCGACGGGAGGACCGCCGTTCATCCCTCGCACTGGTTCGTGCGGTCGGAGCCCATTCCCTCGGTGGCGTTCTCCTGGGCGTTCTTCGAGGAGTTCGCGCTGCCGCCGGGGGAGTCCTTCTCGTACCGCTACCGGATCGTGGTCGCGGACGGCGCGTGGGACCGGGCGCGGGTGGCGTCGTATCTGGACGGGCTGCCCTGGTGAGCGGGGGCGGTGCGCCGCTGCCGGGGGCCGTGGGGCTGTCGCACCTGAGCGCGTACGCGTGGGAGGCCGCGGACGGGGTGTGCGGGGGGAGCCCGCATCTGCACACGGTGTGCACGGAGGCGTACGTCGTCACCGGCGGCCGGGGCGCCGTGCAGACGCTGAGTTCCGGCGGGTACCGGGACATCCCGTTGGAGGCGGGGACGCTCGCGTGGTTCACGCCGGGGACCGTGCACCGGATGGTGCAGGGCGGTGATCTGCGGGTCACGGTGCTGATGCAGAACAACGGGCTGCCGGAGGCCGGGGACGCCGTGTTCACCTTCCCGGCAAAGGTGCTGGCCGACCCCGGACGGTACGCGGACGCCGCGATGCTTCCGGCCGGTACGGGCCCGAGTGCGGAGGCGGCGGCGCGGCGGCGACGGGACCTCGCGGTCGAGGGGTACCTCGTGCTGCGGGAGGCGCTTCGCGCCGGTGACGACGGACCGTACCGGGAGTTCCTGCGGACGGCCGCGCGGCTGGTGCGGGAACGGGTGCCGGTATGGAGGGAGGTGTGGCGGGCGGGCGCACTGGCGGCCGCGGAACGCACGGGTGCGCAGCTGGACGCGCTGGAGGGCGGTGACTTCACCCATCTGGCCGGGGCGACGGCGTACGAGGCGGAGCCCAGCCGGCGCGGCGGGTACGGGATGTGCGGGCGGCGGGACGAGTACGGGCTGCCGGGGGCCACCGTGCCGTACGGGGGCGGGTGAACCCGCCGCCCGCACGGACGGCGCCGGGACCCTCCCGGTGCCGCCGGCCCGGCGGAGTCTGCTTGGATGGCGCGGGTGACGAACGACTCCCCGGATCCCCGTGCGGACGAAGCCGGTTCCGGCCGGGAAGCCGCCCTGCTGGAACGTGCCGCCGCCGACCGGGACGGCCGGGCCTGGAGCGACCTCTGGACGGAGCTGTACCACAACGGCACGATCGACGCGTCCCACCCGCTGGTGCTGCCCGCGCTGACGGCCATGGCCGAGGGGGACGACGCCCACACCGCCGCCTCGGCCCTCCACCTGGCCGGCGCGGTCCTCGTCCAGGCCGATCAGCGGCACGGGCCCCGGGACCTGCGGGACCGGTACGCACCCGAGGTCGCGCGCCTGCTGGCCGCCGCCCACCGGTGGCGCCGGACCACCAGGGACCGCGCCGAGTACTGCCACCTGCTCGAAGCGGTCCTGAACCTGGAGGGCGACATCCACTGGGGCGAGGAGCTGCTCTGGGGCGTCGTCAGCGAGGAGTACGAGCTCGAATGCCCTGAGGAGGACTGCTCCGCGGCGCTGTGGGTGGTCATCGGCGAGCGGGGCTTCTTCAGCACGTCGGAGGATTACGCCCTCTCCGACGGCGTCGACACCCTCCCTCTCCACCCGGCCGCCCCCGGTGCCCTCGACGGCCTCGGCCGCCGCCTCCACGGGCTGGCCCTGGCGGACGGCCACGAGGACGTGGCGCACGCCCTGACCCATGCCTTCGGCGAGGCGACCTGCCCGCAGTGCGAGAGGCGCTGCTCCGTAATCGGACAGGTCGTCGCCCGCTCGGGCTGAGCCCGCGGCGCGGGACCGCGGCCGGCGGACCGGGCCCCGCCACCGTCACCGGCGGCCGCGGGTCACGGCCGGCGCGGGAACCGCGTGCGGTGCGGGGCGTACGACGCCGGAAGCCGGGCCGCGCCCACGGCCAGCGCGGTGGCCGCACTGGCGATGCCCAGGATCGCCCCGGCGGCCACATCACCCGGATAGTGCACCCCCGTGTGCACCCGCGAGTACCCCACCGCGCACGCCAGCGCCCCCAACGGGACCGACGCCGCGGGCAGCACCGTGCCCACCGCCGTCGCGAACGCGACCGCCGACGCCGTGTGCCCCGAGGGGAACGACGCCGACGTCGGCATCGGCACGTGCCGGTCCACGGTCACCCGCGCCGCCTCCCGGTCCGGCCGGGCCCTGCGAACCAGCCGCTTGCCCAGCAGATTGGCCGACGCCGACGCCACGGCTATGGCGCCGACCCCGGCCAGCGCCGCCCGCCGCGGCCGCGCCCCGCCCAGCGCGAGGACCCCGGCGATGGCGAAGGAGATCTTCGAGTGGTCGGCCGTGTGGGACAGCCTGCGCAGCGCCCGGTCGAGCGTGGGCGTCGGCGTGGCGGCGACCGCCGCGTACAGGGCGCCGTCCACGGCCCTGAGGTCGCCGAGGACCGCGGCGGCGACCCTGCGCAGTCCGTCGGCGGGCGGCACCGGCCCGGTGAGCGGACGGGTGACGTCCTGGTGGTCGGTGGTGGGCGGCTCGCTCATCTGTCTCTCCCGCGATGGCATCGTGGACGAATCACCAGGTGCCCACGGTACGCATGATCCATCCGCACCAGCTCGCCCACCCCGGCCGGCCGGTCCGTGGTCACCGCGCCGGCCCCGACCGGGACCCCGCCCGCCCGCATGCCCGCGGCGCCTCAGCCCAGGGCCCGGTCCAGGTTGAACGCGGCGCTGATCAGGGCGAGGTGGGTGAACGCCTGCGGGAAGTTGCCCCGTTGCTCCCCTGTGTGGCCGATCTCCTCGGCGTACAGGCCGAGATGATTGCCGTACGTCAGCATCTTCTCGAAGGCGAGGGACGCCTCGTCGAGCCGCCCGGCGCGGGTCAGCGCCTCGACGTACCAGAACGAGCAGATGGAGAACGTGCCCTCGTCGCCGTGGAGTCCGTCGGGGCTCGCCAGCGGGTCGTAGCGGTAGACCAGCGAGTCGGACACCAGGTCCTCGGTGAGGGAGTCGAGCGTCGACAGCCACTTCGGGTCGGTCGGCGCGATGAACTTCGACAGCGGCATCATCAGCACCGCCGCGTCCAGCACCTCCCCGTCCTCGTGCTGCACGAAGGCCCGGCGCGACGCCGACCAGCCGCGGTCCATGATCCGCCGGTAGACGGCGTCCCGGCTCGCCTGCCAGCGGGGGAGATCGGCGGGCAGGCCCCGCCGGTTGGCCATCCGGACGGCGCGCTCGATCGCCACCCAGCACATCAGGCGCGAGTACAGGAAGTTCTTCCGCCCGCCGCGCGTCTCCCAGATGCCCTCGTCGGGCTGGTCCCAGTGCGCGCACACCCAGTCCACCAGCGCCGTCACATGGTCCCACTGCTCGCTGGAGACGGGCTCGGCCCACTTGTCGTAGAGGTAGATGGAGTCGATCAGCGCCCCGTAGACGTCCAGTTGGAGCTGGTCGGCCGCCGCGTTGCCGACGCGGACCGGTGCCGAGCCGCAGTGCCCCTCCAGATGGCCGAGTTCACGCTCGGGGAGGTCGGTGCGGCCGTCGATGCCGTACATGATCTGCAGCGGGCCGGAGGCCTTGCGGTCTCCCGGACTGATGTGCCGGGAGACGAACCCCATGAACGCCTCGGCCTCCTCGGTGAAGCCCAGCCGCAGCAGCGCGTACACACAGAACGCCGCGTCGCGCACCCACACGTACCGGTAGTCCCAGTTGCGTTCCCCGCCGAGCTCCTCGGGCAGGCTGGTCGTCGGCGCCGCCACGATCGCCCCGGTCGGCGCGTAGGTGAGCAGCTTCAGGGTGAGGGCGGAGCGGTGCACCATCTCCCGCCAGCGGCCCCGGTACCGCGAGGAGGACAGCCACCGCCTCCAGTACGCCACCGTCGCGCCGAACTGCCGCTCCGCCTCCCCGCACTCGCAGCGGTCCACGGTCACCTCCGGACCGGCCTGGTCCAGGGCGAACACCGCCGTCTCCCCCTCGGTCAGCTTGAACTCGGCCCGTACGTCCGGCCCGTCGGTCTCCATCGGGACGGTCGCGGTGAGCGCCAGGGACAGCTCCCCGGAGTCGAAGACCGCGATGCCGCCGGTCAGCCGCACGGTGTGCGGGCGGGAGCCGTAACCGAACCGCGGCGCCACCAGCGCCCGGAACGGCACGGAGCCGCGTACGCACAGCACCCGCCGGATCAGCCGGTGCCGGGCCTCGTCGGCCGGCGTGCCGCCGACCGGCATGAAGTCCTGCACCTCACCGACCCCGTCCTCGGTGAAGAACCGGGTGATCAGCACGTTGGTGTCAGGGAAGTAGAACTGCTTGGTGCGGGCCGGCACGGCCGCCGCCAGCTCGAAGCAGCCGCCCCGCTCGGCGTCCAGGATCGCCCCGAACACGCTCGGCGCGTCGAAGGACGGACAGCAGTACCAGTCGATGGTGCCGTCGGTCCCCACCAGCGCCACACTGCGCAGATCACCGATCAGCCCGTGGTCGGCGATCGGCACGTACCGGCGCGCCCCGGACCCGTCCTGTTCCCTGGCCATCGCGTCCATCGCAGCCTCCCTGGGCCGGCACGCCGTGCTCATCTGCCAGCTTAGGCAGCTTCGGCCGGACCGGCTCAGGCCAGCACGACCCGCAGTCCCGCCTCCTCGAAGCGGCCCACCGCCTCCGGGTCCGCGCCCGTGTCCGTGACCAGGGTGTCCACCCGCTCGGCGGTACAGATCCGGGCGAACGCCCGCCGGCCCAGTTTGCTGGAGTCGGCGGCCACGATCACCCGCTCGGCCCGCTCGCACAGCAGCCGGTTCACCGCCGCCTCCGCCTCGTCGTGGGCCGCCGCCCCGTGCACGGCGTCGAAGGCGACGACACCCAGCACCGCCACATCGAGGGTGATCTGCCCCAGCACCCCGTCCGCGAGCGGCCCGACCAGCTCGTACGACTGGGCCCGTGCCACCCCGCCGGTCAGCACGATCTTGAACTGGGGGCGCACGGCCAGCTCGTTGGCGATGTTCAGCGCGTTCGTCACCACGGTCAGCGCGGGCGAGCCCGAGGCGAGGTCCCCGCGCACGGCCAGCGCCCGCGCCACCTCCGTGGTGGTCGTACCGCCGGTCAGCCCGACCGCCTCGCCCGGTGCGACGAGATCCGCCACCGCCTTCGCGACGCGCTGCTTCTCGGAGGCGTGCCGCGCGGTCTTGTAGCGCAGCGGCAGCTCGTACGACACCCCGTGCACCACCGCGCCGCCACGGGTGCGCACCAGCATCTGCTGCTCGGCGAGCCGGTCGAAGTCGCGCCGGATCGTCGCGGCCGACACCGCCAGCTCGCCGGCCGCCTCCTCGACGTCCAGCCGGCCGCGCTCGACGAGCAGCTCCAGCAGCGCCTTCCAGCGGGCGTCCCGCGACATCCGCCCTCCCGTCGTCTCTCCCGGTCTCCCCGGATCTCCTTCGGTCCTCGGCGACCCTAACGCACCCGCCCTTCGACCTGATGCTTGATTTTGCTCGAAACCTCGCTCAATGTTGCAAGAACGAGCATCGAGCCTTCGGGGGTGCGGCATGACCCATGTCGAGGACGAACTGAACAGTCAGCCCGAGTGCTGGAGCCGCGCCGCCGCGCAGGCCCCGTCCCACGCCCCGGTGCTCCCGGCGGCGGGGGAGCGGGTCGCGGTGGTCGGCTGCGGGACCTCGTACTTCATGGCGCAGGCGGTAGCGGCCCTGCGCGAGGGCGCGGGCCAGGGCGAGACCGACGCCTTCGCCGCCTCGGAGTTCCCGTACCATCGCGCCTACGACCGTGTCGTCGCCCTCACCCGCTCCGGCACCACCACCGAGGTCCTCGGCCTGCTGGGCCGGCTGAAGGGCGGCACCCGCACCACCGCGGTCACCGCCGACCCGGCCGCCCCCGTGATGTCACTTGCCGACGAGACGGTCGTCCTCGACCACGCGGACGAACGCTCCGTCGTCCAGACCCGGTTCGCCACCACGGCCCTCACCCTGTTCCGCGCCCATCTGGGCCTGCACACCGACGCGGTCGTCGAGGACGGGCGCACGGCGCTGGCCGACCCGCTGCCCGAAGGGCTCGTGGACCGCGCCCAGTTCACCTTCCTCGGCCGCGGCTGGAGCGTCGGCCTGGCCAACGAGGCCGCACTGAAGATGCGCGAGGCGGCCCTCGCCTGGACGGAGGCCTACCCGGCGATGGAGTACCGGCACGGACCCATCAGCATCACCACCTCCACCACCGCGACCTGGATGCTCGGCGACGCCCCCGAGGGGCTGGCCCGGCAGGTGCGGGACACCGGCGGGCTGTGGATCGAGGGCACCCTCGACCCGCTCGCCGAACTCGTCCGCGTCCAGCGGCTCGCCGTCGCCGTCGCAGCGGCCCGCGGCCTGGACCCCGACCGGCCCCGCCACCTCACCCGCTCGGTCGTCCTCGCACCCTGACCCGCCGGAAAGGACGGACCGTGCCCCTCACCACCACCGGCGAGCTCGTCACCCGCGCCGCCGCCCACCGCTCGGCGGTCGCCTCGTTCAACATCATCACCCTCGAACACGTCGAGGCCGTCATCGCCGGCGCCGAGTCGGCGAACGCCCCCGTCGTCCTCCAGGTCAGCGAGAACGCCGTGAGGTTCCGCCACGGCCGGCTGCTCCCGCTCGCCCGCGCCGCCGTCGCCGCCGCCGAACACGCCGCCGTCCCCGTCGCCCTGCACCTCGACCACGTACGGAGCGACACCCTGCTGCGCCAGGCCCCGGACGCCGGATTCGGCTCCGTGATGTACGACGCGTCCCGGCTGCCCTACGCCGACAACCTCGCCGCGACCCGGGCCGCCGTCGACTGGGCCCACGGCCGAGGGCTGTGGATCGAGGCCGAGCTGGGCGAGATCGGCGGCAAGGACGGCCGGCCCGCGCCGGACGCCCACGCGCCCGGCGCCCGTACCGACCCCGACCGGGCCCGCGCCTTCGTCGCCGGCTCCGGCGTGGACGCGCTGGCCGTCGCCATCGGCACCACCCATGCCATGACCACCCGCACCGCCGCCCTCGACCACGCCCTCCTCGGACGGCTGGCCGCCACCCTGGACGTCCCCCTCGTCCTGCACGGCTCCTCCGGCCTCCCCGACGACGAACTCGCCGCGGCGGTCACGGGCGGCATCACCAAGGTCAACGTGGGAACGGCCCTGAACATCGCCATGACCGGCGCGCTCAGGGAGTTCCTCACCGACCACCCCGAGGCGGTCGACTCCCGCGGCTACCTCACGGCGGGCCGGGAGGCGATGACGCGGACGGTGACGGCGGTCATCGAGGCGCTGGGCGCGGTCCCGGCACCGTCCTGAGTCAGCGCTTCACGGCCCTCAGGACCACGAACTTCGGGTCCGACGCCACCACTTCACTGTTGCCGAACAGCCGTCGCAGCTTCACGTGGTACCCCAGGTGACGGTTGCCGACCACCCACAGTTCGCCGCCCCGGCGCAGGGTGCGCCGGGCGCCGGTGAACATGCGCCAGGCCGTGGCGTCGGTGGTCGCCTGGTGGGAGTGGAAGGGCGGGTTGTTCAGGACCAGGTCGACACTGCCGGCCGGTATGCCCGACAGGCCGTCGCCGACCCGGAACTCGGCGTGTCCGGGCACGTCGTTCTCCCGGTACGTGGCCTGCGCGGACGCCACCGCCTGGAACGACTCGTCCACGAACAGCACCTCGGCGCGCGGGTCCGCCAGCGCCATCGCCGTACCGACGACGCCGTTGCCGCAGCCCAGGTCCACCACCCGTCCGCCGTCCTTGCCGGCGGGCAGGTGCCTCAGGAAGAACTGGGTGCCGATGTCGAGACGGTCGGCGCAGAAGACGCCGGCGTGGTTGACGACCGTCGCGCCCGACACCGGGCCGATGCCGTCGGGCAGCGTGTAGCGGTACGGCCAGGGGTTCGCGGGGCGCTCCCGCGCGGGGTCGGGCGTGCAGAGGATCAGCCGGGCCTTCTTCTCGGCGAGCGAGGTCCTGGTCGGGCCGAGGATCCGCTCGAAGAGGTCCAGCGTCGAGGTGTGGATCTCCTTCACCATGCCGGTGCCGACGACGACCGTGCCCTCGTGCACCGCCGGCGCCAGCCGCAGCAACTGGTCCTCCAGCAGTGCCAGGCTCTTCGGCACGCGGACGAGCAGGACGTCGATCCGGGCCGGTGGGGGATCCTGCGTGGTGAGCAGCCGTACCGCGCCCGGCTCGACGCCGTTGCGGGCCAGGTTCGCGCGGGTCGCCTCCTGTCCGAGCCAGGAGTCGGTGATCTGCGTCGGCCGGTGCGCGGCGAGCGCCGTCACCAGCGCGCCCCAGCGGTCGCCGACGACCACGACCGCGCCGGACAGCGGGACCCGCCGGTCGGCGAGATGCCTGAGGAGGTACTCGTCGGACGCGTCCCAGGCGCGCAGCCTGTCCCTCGGGTCCTCGGGGAACCTGGCCAGCACCGGCTCGCCCCACGCGGTCGTCATACGGTCGTTCATCGTCCGACCAGGCTAGCCCAGCCGCAGCTCAGGGCGCGTCGGGCAGGATGGGAGGCATGGACGCCGAGCTGTTCCCCCGGGCACGGAGCGAGATCGCGTCCGGCGCGGTGCACGTGCCGGACTGGCTGGACGCGCGGGAGCAGCGCGAACTGCTGGAGGCGTGCCGGGAGTGGGCCCGCCCGCCCGCCGGACTGCGCACCGTCCGCACGCCCGGCGGCGGCACCATGACCGCCCGGCAGGTGTGCCTCGGATGGCACTGGTACCCGTACGGCTACGCCCGCACCGTCGTCGACGGTGACGGCGCCCCGGTCAAACCCTTCCCCGGCCGGCTCGGCGAACTGGGCCGCCGCGCGGTGACCGACGCGCTGGGCGCGGACGCCGCGCGCGGTGCCGCGTACGACATCGCGCTCGTCAACTTCTACGACGGCGACGCCCGCATGGGCATGCACCGTGACAGCGACGAGAAGGCGGACGCGCCCGTGGTGTCGCTGAGCCTCGGCGACACCTGTGTCTTCCGCTTCGGCAACACGGAGACCCGGAACCGCCCCTGGACGGACGTGGAGCTGCGCAGCGGCGACCTGTTCGTCTTCGGCGGGCCCTCCCGGCTCGCGTACCACGGCGTTCCCCGGGTGCACGAGGGCACGGCACCGCCCGAGCTGGGACTGGCCGGAAGGCTGAACATCACGCTGAGGGTCAGTGGTCTGTAGTCCGCCCCCGGTTGCGGATCATGGGAGACTCGCCCTCATGAGCGGGAAGGCGGACCCCCGGCCGGCGGGGGAAGGGACCACCTCGAGAACGCGGCTGGACCGGGGGCGCGGCGCGCTCGGACCCGCACTGGAGCTCGTGCACACCGGACGCGCGCCGACCCGCTCGGTGCTCACCGCCGAACTCGGCGTGACCCGCGCGACGGCCGGCGCGGTCGCCGCCGAACTGGAGGCGCTCGGGCTGATCCGGGTGGACGCCCGGCCCGGCGCGGCGGCCGGTTCGCAAGGGCGCCCCTCGCACCGGCTCTCGGTCGCCGAGGACGGGCCCGTGGCGCTCGCCGCGCAGGTGCACGCCGACGGTTTCCGGGCGGCCCTGGTCGGGCTGGGCGGCCGTATCGTCGCCACGGCGCCCGGCTGCGAGGTCGTCGACGCCGACCCCGCGAAGGTGCTCGGCTCCGTCGTCGCGGCCGGCGCCGGACTGCTGGAGGAGACCGGACGGCGGTGCGTGGGCGCCGGGCTCGCCGTGCCGTCGGCGGTGGCCGAACCGGAAGGGCTCGCCCTCAACCCCCTGCACCTGGCCTGGCCCGCGGGCGCCCCGGTGCGGGAGATCTTCGCCGAGCAGGTGCGCGCGGCCGGCCTGGACGGGCCCGCCTTCGCGGCCAACGACGTCAACCTCGCCGCCCTCGCCGAACACCGGCACGGCGCCGGGCGCGGCTCCCGCGACCTGCTGTGCGTGGCCACCGGCCACCGCGGAGTGGGAGGCGCGCTGGTGCTCGACGGCCGCCTGCACTCGGGCAGTTCGGGACTCGCCCTGGAGGTCGGCCACCTCGCCGTCAACCCCGAGGGCCGCCCCTGCCACTGCGGCAGCCGAGGCTGCCTCGACGTCGAGGCGGACCCGCTGGCCCTGCTCACCGCGGCGGGCCGCGCGCCGGGCCCCGAGTTCTCCCTGCTGAAGCAGGCCGAGGACCTGATCCGCGGCCAGTACGACGACCCGGACGTGCGCACCGCCACCGAGTCCCTCATCGACCGCCTCGGCCTGGGCCTGGCCGGACTGGTGAACATCCTCAACCCGGACCGGATCATCCTCGGCGGACTGCACCGCACCCTGCTGGAGGCCGACCCGGACCGGCTGCGCGCCGTCGTCGCCGACCGTAGCCTGTGGGGCCGCAGTGGCGGAGTCCCCATCCTCCCCTGCACCCTGGATCACAACAGCCTGGTCGGCGCGGCGGAACTGGCCTGGCAGCCGGTGCTGGACGATCCTCTCGGGGCACTGGTGCGATAAGGCGACCCGACAGACAGAAAGCGGAGTCATGACCGACAAGCTCACCGTCAGCGTCCTGGGGACCGGCATCATGGGCGCGGCGATGGCCCGCAGCCTCCTGCGCGCGGGGCACACCGTACGGGCCTGGAACCGCACCCGCGCCAAGGCCGAACCGCTCGCCGCCGACGGCGCGCACATCGCCGGCACCCCCGCCGAGGCGGTCGAGTCCGCCGATGTCGTACTGACCATGCTGTACGACGGCCCGGCCACCCTGGAGACGATGCGTCAGGCCGCCCCCGCCCTGCGCGGCGGGACCGTCTGGGCGCAGTCCACCACCGCGGGCGTCGAGGGCGTCGCCGAACTGGCCGGTTTCGCCCGCGAGCACGGCCTGCTCTTCTACGACGCCCCGGTCCTCGGCACCCGCCAGCCCGCCGAGGCCGGACAGCTCACCGTGCTCGCCGCCGGACCGGCCGAGGGCCGGGACAGGGTGACACCGGTGTTCGACGCGGTGGGCGCCCGTACCGTGTGGGCCGGGGAGGACGGCGCCGCGGCCGGCGCGACCCGCCTGAAACTGGTCGCCAACAGCTGGGTGCTCGCCGCGACCACCGCCGCCGGTGAGGCCCTGGCCCTGGCCAAGGCGCTCGACGTCGCACCGGACGGCTTCCTCGACCTCATCGCCGGGGGCCCGCTCGACATGGGCTACCTGCACGCCAAGGCCGGGATGATCCTCGACGGGCGGCTGTCCCCGGCCCAGTTCGCCGTGACGACCGCGGCGAAGGACGCCAGACTGATCGTGCGGGCCGGCGAACAGCACGGGGTCCGCCTGGACGTGGCCGCCGCGAGCGCCGAACGGCTCGAGCGGGCCGGCGCCCGGGGCCACGGCGACGAGGACATGGCCGCCGCCTACTACGCCAGCTTCGACGACGACCCCACCACCTGACCGGCCGAGCAGCGAACACGAAGGAGTCCGTGGTGTCCAAGCCCCCGCTTCCCCCCGAGGCGCAGGAACTGCTGCGCAAGCCCAACCCCTGCGTCATGGCCACGCTGCGCTCCGACGGCGCGCCCGTGTCCACCCCCACCTGGTACCTGTGGGAGGACGGCCGCGCGCTGGTCAACTTCGACGAGGGCCGGGTCCGTCTGAAGCACGTCCGCCGCGACCCCCGCGTCACCCTCACCGTCCTGGACGACGACTGGTACACCCACGTCACCCTGATCGGCCGGGTGACCGAGATCCACGACGACGAGGACCTGGCCGACATCGACCGCCTCTCCCGCCACTACACCGGCAAGCCGTACCCGGACCGGGAGCGGACGAGGGTCAGCGGGTGGCTCGAGGTGGACCGCTGGCACGGCTGGGGCGCGCTGAAGGACAGCGACCAGGCGGGCGGCTGACCCCCACCCGCGAAGTCCGGTTTCCCCGCGAGGGGGTGACGCACCTGCCCCGGCCCGCGCCCGACCGCTCCAGGCCCCTTCGGGCGCGTGCCCGCTCCGAGGAGCCGGGTGCTCCTCGGCAGGACGCGGCCGTCCGTGTACTCCCCGCGAGGTACGCACAGTGCCGCCGGCCGTACGACGCCCCGGCCCGCTCGCGGGGCGATGCTCGGAAGACGTCGCACAAGGAGCGACGTGACGGCGTATCCGAGGAGATGGACGATCATGCAGATCCTGGCGCACTTCGGCGACGGCGGGCCCGGCCCGTGGATCCTGCTCTTCCCCCTGATCTGGGCCCTGGTCATCGGCGGCGGCATCGCCCTGCTGCGCCGCACGGCGTGGCGCGGGCACCGTGGTACCGGCCCCGGACGGTTCACGGCGGAGGACACCTCGCCCCTCGCGGTGCTCGGCCACCGCTTCGCCTCCGGCGAGATCGACGAGGACGAGTACTGGCGCCGGTCGTCGGTCCTGGAGGAGCAGTTCGGCCGGCGTGGTGGGAGGGGCGGACGCTGACCGGCACGACCTCCGGCGCGGGACGGGGCTCGCGGGGTGCCTCCCGGGCCTGTACGGCACCGGAGGAGGCACGATCGCCCGCGGGTGCGGTGCCGGTCAGCCGGGGACGGCGGAGCGGGCGGGGGCCCGTTCGGCGTGGTGGTCCTCGGTGGTGTGTTCCACGAGGGCGATCTCCGCGAAGCGGTGGCCGGCGGGCTCGCCGGCCGTGATCCGCGGTTGCAGGTCCCCGGCGGGCGCGGCGGTCGCGGACGGTGTCGGCAGGGTGAACCACACGATCTTGCCGGACTCGCCGTCCGGCACCGCGCCCCAGCTCTCGCTCATCGCGGCGACCATCGCCAGCCCGCGCCCGCACGTGGCGAGCGGGCCCGCGTCCGCGAGGACCGGCAACCGAGGGTCGTGGTCGCGCACCGACACCTTGAGCCGGTCGAGCAGCAGCTCGATCTCGACGGTGCACGTCTTGTCGGGCCGGGCGTGCCGGTGGACGTTGGACAACAGCTCCGTCACACCGAGCGATGCCCGGTCTATCAACGGGTCCATATGCCAGTAACGCAACTGTGCAGATACGATTCTGCGGACTTGGCCGATCCGCGACGGCAGGGCTTGGAGCTCCACCGCGCAGTGCCTGCTTGGGTGAGTGATCACGGCTGCGACTCCCCGACGTGAGGTCCGGAAGAACACGGAAGACGGATCCAGCAGGGCGCCTGCGTGACACTGCCGCCTGCTGTCGTGGCCGGCGGGCTGGTTCGCAGCGTTATCGCCGGTAAACCCAGAGTGACGTGAGACCAGCGTGACGTACGAGGCGAAGTGACGCAAGTCACGGACATCTCAGGCGCCGCGCCCCGACGCCCGGCGCACGGCCTCGATGAAACGGCTGGCGGCGGGCGGGCCGGGTTCACCCGGCGCGGGGTCGTGATCGCCCAGGGTCAGCGAGTACCGGTTGCCGTTGAGGTCCGCGAGCGCCCGGTCCTCGGGCGCGAACCAGGGCCTGGACGCCCGTACCGCCTGCACCGGCGCGCTGTCGATCTCGCTGCCGTAGCTGGTGAGCAGCTCCAGCCGGCCCTCGCTGATCCGGACCTGGCCGGCCCGGGTGAGCGAACGCAGCCGCTTGCCGATCCGCACGCCCGTGGCCGTGAACTCCGGCTCCGCCATGCCACCCGCCCCCTTGTGCGCGTCGGTGTGCCGGACCGTGCTCCACGGGCCGGCTCCTGCCCAGCTCCAGTGTGCCCCCGTACGGGGCCTGCTCACGCCGGTGCAGTCTGCCCGCACCCGCCGTCGAGCACCAGTGCGCGCGTCGGCGTTCCCCGGGGCCCGGGGTGCACTCGCGCCAATGCGCCCCCCTGTCGCCACGTTGCGCGCCCCAGGGAGTCTTTGAGCGGCTCAAAGGAGTGTTTATGCAGGTGAGGGACGGTGCGGATGGTGTCTATGATCGGGGTGCCGGCCGCGCGGTACGCCGTCGGTGCTCAGCGTAAGGAGCCCCGCCGTGAGCACTCCCCGACAGACCCTGACCGGTGCCACCCTCGACGTCGACCACAGCGACGCCTCCTACCGGGCCTGGCTGAAAGAGGCCGTGCGCAGGGTGCAGGCCGACGCCAACCGCTCGGCCGACACCCATCTGCTGCGCTTTCCGCTGCCCGAGCGGTGGGGTATCGACCTCTACCTGAAGGACGAGTCGACCCACCCCACCGGCAGCCTCAAGCACCGGCTGGCCCGCTCGCTCTTCCTCTACGGGCTGTGCAACGGCTGGATCCGTCCGGGCCGCCCGGTGATCGAGGCGTCCAGCGGTTCCACGGCCGTGTCGGAGGCGTACTTCGCGAAGCTGATCGGTGTGCCCTTCATCGCCGTCATGCCGCGCACGACGAGCGCCGAGAAGTGCCGCCTGATCGAGTTCCACGGCGGTCGGTGCCACTTCGTGGACGACCCCCGCACGATGTACGAGGCGTCCGCCGCCCTCGCGGCGGAGACCGGCGGCCACTACATGGACCAGTTCACCTACGCCGAGCGGGCCACCGACTGGCGGGGCAACAACAACATCGCCGAATCGATCTTCCGTCAGCTGGAGCTGGAGCGGTTCCCGGAACCCGCATGGATCGTCGCCACGGCCGGCACCGGCGGCACCTCGGCGACCCTCGCGCGCTACGTCCACTACATGCAGTACGACACCCGCGTCTGTGTCGCCGACCCGGAGAACTCGTGTTTCTTCCAGGGCTGGACCACCGGCGATCCGGGCGTCGCCTGCGACCGAGGCTCCCGGATCGAGGGCATCGGACGGCCCCGTATGGAGCCGAGTTTCGTACCCGGCGCGATCGACCGGATGATGAAGGTGCCCGACGCGGCCAGTGTCGCCGCGGTACGGGCCCTGGAGCGGGTCATCGGCCGCAAGGCGGGCGGCTCCACCGGCACCGGGCTGTGGAGCGCGCTCAAGATCGTCGCGGAGATGGTGGCGGACGGGCGGCGGGGAAGCGTGGTGACGCTGCTGTGCGACCCGGGGGACCGGTACCTGGACAAGTACTACTCGGACGCCTGGCTGTCCGGCCAGGGCCTGGACATCGCGCCGTACACGGCGGCGATCGACTCCCTGCTGCGGACCGGGGTCTGGCCCGACTGACGGCTACCCCGCCAGGCGGCGGTCCAGCGCGGCCAGCGCGTTGCGGAAGGTCTGGCCCAGCCCCGGGCGCGCGGCCCTCAGCGCGAGCCGGAAGGCCGCCGTGCCGTCGGCCGCGAAGGTCCACCGGACCCGCGTGCCCGACCCGGCCGGGGTGAGCAGCCACTCCTCGGCCAGGGCCCGGGCGCCCGGCGTGTTCGTCACGTCGACGCGATAGGCGTACACCTCGGGCTCCCTGGCCACCAGGACCGTCTCACGGAACCGGGCGCCGCCCCGGAGCCGGATCTCACGCCCCGCCCCGTCGTCGAGGGGGCGGGCCAGCGTGACCGGCCCGAACCATTCCGTCCAGCCGCTCACGTCCCCGGCGAGAGCACGGTGGACCCGCTCCGGCGCGGCGGCGATCTCCCGCCCGAAGACCAGTCGTACGGGTGCCGTCGCCACGAACTCGTGCCCCACGGGGCGCAGACGGTGGGCCATGGACACAACCTCCTCGACATACACCGGACTTGACCGCAGGCGGGCGCACCACGGACGACGGGCCCGTCAGAGGTCCGCGGTCTTCGCGGACTCCTCCGGCTCGCCCGCCACCACCAGCCGCCGCAGATGCTCGGACACCTCCGCGCGTGCCTCCGCGGGCAGCCCGGAATCCGTCACCAGGGTGTCGACCTGCTCCAGGGACGCGAACGAACTCAGCCCCACCGTGCCCCACTTGGTGTGGTCGGCGACCACGACCACCCGCCGGGCCGACTGCACCAGACGCCGGTTGGTCTCCGCCTCCGCGAGGTTCGGCGTGGACAGCCCCGCCTCCACCGATATCCCGTGCACCCCGAGGAACAGCAGGTCGAAGTGGAGCGCCGCGATCGCCTGGTCGGCCACCGGCCCCACCAGTGAGTCGGACGGCGTGCGCACCCCGCCGGTCAGGACGACCGTGGCCGCGCCCTGCCGGGTCCCCGACGTGCGCTGCGCCGCGTGGAACACATCGGCCACCCGTACCGAGTTGGTGACCACCGTGAGGTCCGGGACGTCCACCAGCCGGTGCGCCAGCGCGAAGGTCGTCGTACCGCCCGACAGCGCGATCGCCGCGCCGGGGGAGACCAGTTCGGCCGCCGCCCGCGCGATGTCCTCCTTGGCGGTCGGCTCCAGGCCCGACTTGGCCTCGAACCCGGGCTCGTGCGTGCTCGCCTCCACCACCGGGACCGCGCCGCCGTGCACCTTCTCCAGCACGCCCTGCCGGGCCAGTGCGTCCAGGTCGCGGCGGACCGTCATGTCCGACACGCCGAGCTTGCGGGTCAGCTCGTTGACCCGGACCCCGCCCCGGCGCCGGACCTCGTCGAGGATCAGGGTGCGCCGCTGCTCCGCGAGCAGGTTCTGATTCTCGCTCACGTACGCTCCGGTCCTTTCGCCGCAAACCGTCCGACACGCCCCGCACCCTCCGCGACGAGCAGGTTTCCGACCGTCATCGGTGCGCGGACGTCCCATCCTCGCATGCCGTGCCCCGCGCGGCGCCATCGGTGACTCGTCGCGCGCATGTCATTGATGCTTCGCATGCCGCTTGCCTGTCCCACGGATCGGGGAGATTACGTGACGAGAGGTGTGAGCCGTTCCGGTACGGGAGATCCTGTGCCCGCACGGACGGAGCCGACGGGGCGTCACGGGGGAAGTGCGGATCAGTGGAGAACGCGCAGCGGAACAGACCGGCCGAGGGCACCGACGGGACCGCCCTGGAACTCCTGGTCCACGGGGTGGGCGGCACCACCCCCCAGGAGATGCTCGACGACCCGCGCACGGTGCGGATCACCGGCGACGACATCGCCGCCGTGTTCCGCCGCGCCGACGACGCCGACGCGGAGCACCGGCCCGCCGGACGGCGCGAGGGGCCCGTCCCCGAGGCCTACGTCTGGTGCAACCTCACCTCCGGGAACGGCACCCGCGCCCTGTGGCTGCTGCTGCTCCCCTTCATGGTGGTCAACCTCGCCCACTGGATGCGCCCCACCGCCCACGGCCGCCGGCGCACGGTCCGGCTGTACGGGCTGCTGGTGCGGCTGGCCGGACTCAGTCTGACGGTGCTGCTCGTCGCGGCCGTCTGCGAGGTCGCCCTCGACCTGGCCGCCTGGCAGTGCGCGGGCACCCGCGCGTGCGCCGAACGGCACTCCTGGCTCGGCTTCCTCTCGCCCGTGATGTCCGACGGCGGCTGGTGGAGCGCGCCGGGCCGCAGGCTGGCGCTCGCCGCCCTGGTGCCCGCCGCCCTCACCGGCCTGCTGTGGCTGCTGTCCCTGCGCACCTGGAGCGCGTACGAGTCCCAGCAGCCGATGACCCACGACCCCGAGCCCGAGGAGGACGGCGGGCGCACCGCGCTGGGCCGGCCCGGTTTCTGGTACGGCCGGCGCCTGGTCGCCCGGCTGCGTGCCGCGCACACCGCCGCGGGACTGCTCACCGTCGCCGCCGCGGTCGGCTCCGCCGCCGCCCGCCACGACCGCGAGCCGGGCGGCCCGGCCGTCCTGGCCGTCCTCGGTGTGCTCCTGGAGGCGGCACTGGCCGCCGGGGCGTGCGCCGTGGTGGGGGTGGTGTGCCGCCGGGGCCGCTCCGAACGCCGGCTGGACGCCGGACTCGACCGGCGCCTGGTGCGGTACCTGCCGCTCGCCGCGCTCGCCCTGCTCGCCCTCACCCTGCTCTACGCCGGGTGGGAGCGCCCCGGCTGGGAGTCGGCGGGCAGGCTGCCGGGCGACGCCACCTTCGGTGCCCTCGCCCTCGCCCAGGGCCTGCTGGTGATCGTGCTCGCCGGAGTCGCCCACAGCCTGCACCGCACCGCCCCCGACCGGCGCGCCGCCATGCGGGGCCTGGCCGGACCGGCGGTCGCCATGCTCGCCTGCGCGCTGGGCGGCGTCATGTCCGGCGGTGTCTCCCAGCGGGTCTCCGACTGGCTGGACGGCACCGGGACCTCGATCCCCGGCCCGCCCGTGCTGCTCACCTGGCAGGCGTCCGTCATCCCGCCGCTGCTCGTCCTGGTGCTGCTGCTGTGCGGCTGGCTCGCCCGGCGCGCCTGGCGGCTCGCACGCGCGGAGCGCGCCGCCGTGGAACGCGAGTACCCCGGCGAGACGGGTGACCCCGGCCGCACCCGCCGTATCGCCTCCGTGCGCGCCATGGCCGCCCTCACCGACCGCGCGCCGCGCGTCCTCGCCGTCACCTCCGCCGCGACCCTGCTGCTGGGCGCCGGCGCCCTCGTCGGCGCCCTGACCACCGACAGGACACCCGGCGAGGCCACCCGGGGCTCGCACGCCGTCGTCCACGGCGCCGCCGAGACCGCGCAGGCGCTGGGCTCCTGGCTGATCGGACTCGGCTTCGTCCTCCTCGTCGCCTCGGGCCGCCGCGCCTACAAGGACGCCTCCGCGCGGCGCACCATCGGCATCCTGTGGGACGTCGGCACCTTCTGGCCGCGCGCCGCGCACCCCTTCGCGCCGCCCTGCTACGCCGAGCGCGCGGTGCCCGACCTGACCTGGCGGATCGCCACCTGGACCCGGGCCACCGGCGGCCGGCTGGTGATCTCCGGCCACTCCCAGGGCAGCGTCCTCGCCGCCGCCACGGCCTGGCAGCTCCCGCCGTCCACCCGCAGACGCGTCGCGCTGCTGACCTACGGCTCCCCGCTGGAGCGGCTGTACGGCCGCTGGTTCCCGGCCCACTTCGGACCGGACGCGCTCGGCTCCCTGCACCGGGAGGTCGACTGCTGGCGCAACCTCCACCGGCGCACCGACCCCATCGGCGGACCGATGCGGCTGCCCGGCGACTGCGGCCCCGCCGTGGACCGCCCCGCGCTCCAGGACCCCCTCGCCTACGGCCGCACCGAGTCCCACCCCCTGCCCGCGCCGATCCTCGGCCACTCCGACTACCAGGCCGACCCGGCGTTCGCCGAGGAACGGCGCCGGCTGCTCGCCCGCCTGCGTCCCGGGGTACCGGCGCCCCGGCACACGGAGGAGCCCGACGGCGCTCAGGGCAGCGCGGGCAGGTCCTCGGCGTAGAGGAGGGTCAGGTCGTCGGTGGTCGGCTCGTCGAGCTGGGCCACCCGGCTCGCGTGCCGCTCGACCATCGCCTCGAAGGTCTGCCGCGCGGTGCGTCCGTTGCCGAACGCGGGCCCCTTGGGGATGTCGGTGAAGTACGCGAGCAGCGCCTCGTCGGCGCCCGGCGCCAGCCGGTACTCGTGCTCCTCGGCCTGCTGCCGCACGATCCGCAGCAGCTCCTCGGGGCCGTAGTCGCCGAAGGTGATCGTCCGTGAGAAACGGGACGCCACACCCGGGTTGACCGACAGGAACCGCTCCATCTCGGCCGTGTAACCGGCCACGATCACCACCACCGCGTCCCGCTGGTCCTCCATCAGCTTCACCAGCGTGTCGATGGCCTCCTTGCCGAAGTCGCGCCCGGCGTCCTCCGGGGAGAGCGCGTACGCCTCGTCGATGAACAGCACACCGCCGCGCGCCTTCTCGAACGCCTCCTGGGTGCGGATCGCCGTGGAGCCGATGTGCTCACCGACCAGGTCGACCCGGGACACCTCGACCAGATGCCCCTGCTCCAGCACCCCGAGCGAGGCGAGGATCTCGCCGTACAGACGGGCCACGGTGGTCTTGCCGGTGCCGGGGGAGCCGGTGAACACCAGATGCCGCTTGACCGACGCTGCCTTCAGGCCCGCCCGCTGCCGGCGCCGGCCCACCTCGATCATGTCGGTGAGGGCGCGCACCTCGCGCTTGACGCTCTCCAGGCCCACCAGCGCGTCGAGTTCCCCGAGCACGGCCTTGGAGGTGCGGGTCTCCGGCGCAGGGGCGGGAGCGGGGGCGGGGGGTGCCGGCTCGGCCGTGCGGGCGGCGGGAACGGAGCTCAGCAGGCCGGTGGTGTGGCTCACCGTCCGCACGGCGGCCGGCTCCGGTGCCGCCGCCGGCTTCAGGCTCCCGCTCTCGTCGCTGGTGCAGTCCTCCACGACGGGACCGCCCGAACCGGACGCCGCGTCGCCCTCGGCGAACTCGTATCCACCGCGCGCGCAGCGCTCCGTACGGCACTTCCGCAGCGTCGTACGGCTGCCGTCGATCACATGGAAGCCGTAGCCGCCGCTGCCCGTGACCCGGCAGTTCACGAAGGTTCCGCGGCCGCCGGCCGAGACGTAGACACCGGCCTCGGCGGGGGAGTCGACCGTGCAGCGTTCGACGGTCGGGTCGGCGCCCTTGGTGACGATCACGCCGGTCTGCACGCCGTCCAGGGAACAGCCGGCGAGGGTGCCGCCACTGCCGTGGTCGCGGAACCAGGCGCCCGTCGCCGCCTCCCGGATCCGGCAGTCGTCGAGCTGCGCGGTGGCGCCGTCGCTCACCGACACGGCCGTGTTGCGCACCTGCGTCAGATCGCTGTCGACGACGTCCGCGCGGGAACCGCGGTCGAGCACGAACAGGGCGTCCGGCACGTCGTGCACCCGGCAGGAGTCCAGTACGGCGGTGGCGCCGTCGCTCACCCACACCGCGGGGTAGTCACCGGTGCTGTCGAAGATCTCGCACTGGTTGGCGTCCACGCGCGTGCCCGGGTCCCACACCGACAGACCGTTGCGGCCGAACCGCCGCACGCTGGTGCGGGTCAGCGTGAGCACCGAACGGGACCGCAGGTCGACCGCGTTCTCCGGGATGTCGTGGATCCGGCAGTCGGCCAGCGTCAGCACCGCGTCCGTGTCGAGCGTGACGCCGTCCCCGGTCGTCCGGTGCACATCGCAGTCGGTGAGGTGCGCGGTGGCGCGGCCGGTGACCTGGACACCGCTGCCCCGTACCTCGTAGACCTCGCAACCCACCGCCTCCAGCGCCGAGTTCTCCCCGGTCACGGTCAGTCCCGAGCCCGAGGCGTGGTGCACCCGGCAGCGCTCGAGGCGCGGATGGGCACCGCCGCGCACCGCGACCCCCGCCTGCCCCGCGGCGACCACCTCGCACTCCTCGAACACCCCGCCCCCGCCGTCCAGTACGGCGATGCCGGCGCCCGCCGGATTGTCGACCGTGCAGCGGCGCGCCGTGGGCCGGGCGCCGCCGCGCACCTCGATGCCGGCCGCGGACCGGGTGACCACCCGTATGTCGCGCAGCTCCGGGGTGCCCCCCTCGACCAGCACGGCCGGGGCGGTGGTGTCCTGTCCCTCCACGTGCAGGTCCTGGATCACCGCCGAGGCGCGCACGGTCAGCGGAACGCCGTCCGGGGGCGCGATGCGCACCGAGCCGGGTGAACCCTCGGGGCCGCGCAGGGTCACCGCCCGCTGCACGACGAGGTTCTCCCGGTAGGTCCCGGGAGCGACGGTGAGGACGTCGCCCTCGGCCGCGGCCTCCAGGGCGGCGGCGAGCGATGCGTACTCACCCGTGCGGCGCCGCCACCTCGATGTGCCGGTGTGCGTCACCTGGACCGTGCCCTGTGCCATGGCGTAACTGTGCCCCCACCTTGTCGTACGTGGCTCGTTCGCGCGTGTGCTGCCGCCGATCGGTTCGGCCGGACCACCGTAGCGTGCGCGCGGGCACCGGGTTGACCGGAGCCGGAACGTCGTCGAGGGCCGCGTGTCCGGGCCGCGGCCCTAGCTGCCGGTCCCGGTCCTGCCCCAGTCCGGGCCCGCCTTCTCCCACGCCCGGTCCCACCGCGCGTACCGGCGGCGGACCATGCGCCGGACGGCCAGCCGTCTGAGGCCCTCGACGAGGGCCGCGGTCGCCAGGGCGGCGCCGAGGCCGGCGAGCACGGCGTGCGTCGTGGCTGTCGCGGTGTCCAGGGGACGGGCCACCGTTCTCCCGTGCCCGTCGGTCCATATCCGGAAGCGGTCGCCCGGGCGGGGGTCCCTCAGGCGGGTCGGCACCGGCCCGCTCCGCTCGGTGCCGTCCGGCGCGGTCCAGTGGGCGAGGACGCGGTGGCGCGGATCCCCGCCGGCGGAGATCTCCGGGTCGGCGGCCGACGGGGAGAGGGCGAGCTCGCGCACCACCGTGGCCGTCACCAGGTGCCGGGACTGGTGCTGTGCGCGGACGGAACGCTGCAGGGCGTCCTGGGCGGCGCCTCCGACGAGGACACCGGCCACCGGTGCGGCGACGAGGACGAGCAGCAGTGCCGTGAACGCCACCCAGGCCTCGGCCAGGTCGGTCCCGCGGCACAACGGGTTGTGCCGCCAGCGCCAGAGTCCGCTGATCGCTCGCACGGTCCGCGCCCCCTTCCCCCCGCGGGTCCTTTCACGGATCTCTCGTGAAAGGCCAACGCGCGGGCCCGGGAACCGGTTCCCGCGCCCCGCGGCGGGAACCGCGGGGGCGCGGCCCGCGCGTGGGCGCCGATGTCCGCGTTCCCGCCGCGGACAGCCGGACGCCGCCGGTCAAGGCCCGGCGGCGTTCCGTGCGAAGTACGGCGGTCGGCGCTGTCCGGGGGGGGCGCG
>NZ_JOIZ01000017.1 GCF_000721605.1 Streptomyces sp. NRRL S-37
CTTCTTCGCGATCACCGGGAGGGCGTCGGCGTCGTCCTGGGTGGGGCAGGCGACCCGGACGATCTGGCACCCGGAGGCGGTGAGCTCGGCGATCTGCTGGAGGGTGGCGCCGATGTCGGACGTGCGCGTCGTCGTCATCGACTGCACGGACACGGGGGCGTCCCCGCCCACCGCCACGGATCCGACCTGGATCTGCCGGCTCTTCCGGCGCTCGGCGAGCTTGGTCGGAACGGACGGCATGCCGAGAGAAATCGCAGTCATCTGCTGTGCAACCCCAAGTCGTGGATCTAGGTCCGGCTCCCCGTGAGCAGCGGGCTCCGGGCTCCGAGATTACGGCAATGGCCAACGCTCCAGCACATCGCGCCCGTAAACCCGCCCAAAGGGCGACGGCCCGGAACCCCAAGGGTTCCGGGCCGTCGTGAACGGCGGGTGACGTGAGCCGGTCCTAGGAGATCCGCACCGGGTTCACCACGTCCGCGATCAGGACGAGGAGCGTGAAGCAGACGAAGATCCCCGCGACCACGTAGGCCACCGGCATCAGCTTCGCCACGTCGAACGGTCCGGGGTCGGGGCGGCGCAGCACCTTGGCGAGGTTGCGGCGCAGCGACTCCCACAGGGCTCCCGCGATGTGTCCGCCGTCGAGCGGGAGCAGCGGGAGCATGTTGAACAGGAACAGGGAGAGGTTGAAGCCGGCGAGCAGCATCACGAACATGGCGAGCTGCTGCGAGGCGGGGATGTCGAGGGTGGCGATCTCGCCGCCGACCCGGGCCGCGCCGACGACGCCCATCGGGGAGTCGGGTTCGCGGGGGCCGTCGCCGAAGGCCGCGTCCCACAGGGCGGGAATCTTCGACGGCAGGGCGGTGAGGGAGTCGACGGCGTCGCCGACCCGGTCGGTCATCCAGACCACGGAGTCCCCGAAGTCCTGTCGGACGACACCGGTGGCCGCGCTGAAGCCGAGGAAGCCGGCCTTGACGTACTCGCCCTCGACATAGGCGCCGTTGCCGTCCTTCTTGGCGACCATGTTGGTCGCGATCTTCGCCTGGAGGGTCACCTCCCGGCCGTCGCGTTCGACGACGATCGGCACCTGCTGGCCGGCGCTGTCACGGATGAGGTCCGAGAGCGTGTCCCAGTCGTCGGTCCGGACGCCGCCGAAGGCGACGATCCTGTCCTCGGCCTTCATCCCGGCGGCGGCGGCCGGGGACTGGGGGTCGGACTTCTTGCAGTCGTCGCGGTTCTCGGTCTGCGCGATCACGCACTGCGAGACCGAGCTGACGGTGGTGGTCTGCTGCTGGATGCCGAAGCCCATCAGCACGGTGAGGAACAGCGCCACCGCGAGGATCAGGTTCATGAAGGGGCCCGCGAACATCACGACGACCCGTTTCCACGGCTTGCGCGTGTAGAACAGGCGCTTCTCGTCGCCGGGCCTGAGCTCCTCGAAGGCGGCGGAGCGGGCGTCCTCGATCATGCCGCGCCACGGGGAGGTGGAGCGGGCCTCCAGTCTGCCGTCGGGGCCGGGCGGGAACATGCCGATCATGCGGATGTAGCCGCCGAACGGGATCGCCTTGACGCCGTACTCGGTCTCGCCCTTGTTCCGCGACCAGATGGTGGGGCCGAAGCCGACCATGTACTGGGGCACGCGGATGCCGAACATCTTGGCCGTGGACAGATGGCCCAGCTCGTGCCACGCGATCGAGAACAGCAGGCCGGCCGCGAAGACGACTATGCCGAGGATGAACATCAGGGTCGTCATGCACGCGCCTCCGCGCTCGCCGTCCGGTGGGTCAGTTCCCGGGCCCTCGTCCGTGCCCAGGTCTCCGCTTCGAGGACGTCCGACACGGTCAGTGAGGTTCCCGTCGCGGGGGTGCCGTGTTCCTCGACGACCCGGGTGACGGTCTCCATGATCCCGTTGAAGGGCAGCGTGCCGGCGCGGAACGCCTCCACGCACTCCTCGTTCGCGGCATTGAACACCGCCGGGGCGGTTCCCGCGAGCTCGCCGACGTGCCGGGCGAGGTTCACCGAGGGGAAGGCCTCGTTGTCGAGGGGGAAGAACTCCCAGGTGGACGCCTTGCTCCAGTCGAAGACCGGGGCGGCGTCGGGGACCCGTTCGGGCCAGCCGAGGCCGATGGCGATCGGCCCGCGCATGTCGGGGGGCGTCGCCTGGGCCAGTGTCGATCCGTCCGTGAACTCAACCATCGAGTGGACATACGACTGCGGGTGCACGACGACCTCAATGCGGTCGAAGGGAATGTCGTACAGCAGGTGCGCCTCGATGACCTCCAGGCCCTTGTTGACGAGGGTCGCGGAGTTGATCGTGATGACCGGTCCCATGGCCCAGGTGGGGTGCGCGAGGGCGTCCTCGACGGTGACGTCGGCCAGCTGCTCCCTGGTGCGGCCGCGGAAGGGGCCGCCGGAGGCGGTCACGACGAGTTTGCGGACGTCCGCGCGGGTGCCGGCGGCCAGCGCCTGGAAGAGGGCGGCGTGCTCGGAGTCGACCGGGATGATCTGACCGGGCTCGGCGAGCGCCTTCACCAGCGGTCCGCCGACGATGAGCGACTCCTTGTTGGCGAGCGCGAGGGTGCGGCCCGCCTCCAGGGCGGCGAGGGTCGGGGCGAGACCGATGGATCCGGTGATGCCGTTGAGGACGGTGTGGCAGTCGGAGGCGGCGAGCCGCGCGGCCGCGTCCGGTCCGGCGAGGATCTCGGGCAGCGGCTCCCCCGCCCCGTACTGCGCACAGAGCGCCTCGCGCAGCGCCGGTACGACGTCCTCGCGGGCGACGGCGACCGTACGCACCCGCAGCCGGCGGGCCTGCTCGGCGAGGAGGGCGACCCGGCCGCCGTGGGCGGACAGGGCGGTGACCCGGAAGCGGTCGGGGTTGCGCAGTACGAGGTCGATGGCCTGGGTGCCGATCGACCCGGTGGAGCCGAGGATCACCACGTCCTTCGGTCCGTCTCCCGCCACGGGGTCGTAGACGAGGTGCGGGTCGGCGAGGGGGGCTGGAGCGTCGGTCATGGACCCCATTGTGTCGGGTCGCGACCGCTGCCGGGGTCCCGCCCCGGCAGCCCGGCTCCGTGCCCCGGTCCGATGATCCATCGTCCTTCCCGCCTCGCCGGTCAGCGGTCGACGTGGTCGACCTCGCGGTCGTTGCGCGGCTGGACCGGACGGTTGCTCTTCGGGAACAGCTCCCGGTACGCCGCGACCTGCCCCGGGGTGACACGCACCTGGTTCTCCAGCACGGTCCACTTGACGCCCTCCGTGCAGGGCGGGGTGGTCAGCGAGCCCTCGTAGCGGTACTGGTCGCGGTCGCCGGGGAGGAACCGTGTGAGGTCGACGGGCCGGGTGAGGTGACTTCGCCCGCCCTCCTCGGCCGGAAGGTGCTTCCACAGGTCCGTGAAGGCGGAGTGGCCCTTCGCCGCCCTCATCAGCACGGCGAGAACGGCGATCCCGCCCTGGTCGTCCTCGTGCACGAAGTGCATCTCCATGGCCGCGTGCTCGCCGTCCTCGGCGTGCTCGCTGGGGAGGTGGAAGTGGAACTGCCGCAGCCGGTACGTGGTGCCGTCGACGACGATGCCGCTGCCGGCGGAGACATCGGCCTGGACGGTGTGGCCGTTGTTCACGATGTCCGCGGTGACGGGTTTGTAGTGGACGGTGACGGGTGTGTCCGTCTCGACGGCGACGTCCTCGTCGAGGTCGACGGGTGACTGTGCGTGGCCCTTCCCGCAGGCCGCGAAGTCCTCGCTCAGCGAGGCCCAGTGCTCCGGGCCGGTGGCTCCCTCGTAGCTCCAGTGCGGTGCCTCCTGGGCCTTGTCGTCCGGGGAGGCGGAGGCGGTGGCGGTGCAGGCGGTCGCCGTGACGGCCGTGAGGGCGGCGATCGCGGAGACGACAGCCGCGCGTATGCGACGGGAAGACATGCGGATGACCCCTCATCAGGTGTGGGAGGTCATCCACCTTTCGCCATCGACCGCAACGAACGAGGCAAGGTTCGAACAGGGAACGGCAAGGAAGGGTAAGCAAACACCCAAGGCCCCGGGACATGGCCCGCGAAACAGGAAAAAGCCCCGGCGGCAACGGAGTTGACGGATCGCGACGGGAGGCGGGAGGGCGACCGGGTGCGGATCCCGGGCCGCCCTCCCTTCGGTGCCGTGGTGTCGTGCGCCGTCAGCGGACCGGACGGTGCACGTTCTCCCGGGTGCTCGGGCCGGGTGTGGTGTCCGCGATCCAGGGGCCGTCGTCCGAGGGGTCGATGACACCCTGCTCCAGCCACGCGTACGTGCCGGAGAGCACGCCCTTGACGACCTTGCGGTCGACGTCGTCGGTGTTGGTCCACAGGCGGCCGAAGAGTTCCTCGACGCGGATGCGGGCCTGGCGGCAGAAGACGTCGGCGAGCTGGTAGGCCTCGCGGCCGTTCTCGCCCCGGCCGCGCAGCAGCTCCGCGCGGACACAGGCGGCGCTCATGGCGAACAGTTCGGCGCCGATGTCGACGATCCGGCCCAGGAAGCCCTGCTTGGTCTCCATCCTCCCCTGCCAGCGGGACATGGCGTAGAAGGTGGAGCGGGCCAGCTTGCGGGAGGTCCGCTCGACGTAGCGCAGGTGCCCGGAGAGGTCGACGCCGTGCTTGAACCCGCCGTAGGAGCCGGGGAGCTGTCCGGGGCCCGCGACGAGTTTCGGCAGCCACTTGGCGTAGAAGAGGCCCGCGCCCGCACCCGCCCGCGCCTTGTCGCCGAGGGACTTCTCGGGGTCGATCAGATCGCCGGCGACCGAGAGGTGGGCGTCGACGGCCTCGCGCGCGATCAGCAGGTGCATGATCTCCGTGGAGCCCTCGAAGATGCGGTTGATGCGCAGGTCGCGCAGCATCTGCTCGGCCGGGACCGCCCGCTCGCCGCGCGCCTGCAGGGACGCGGCGGTCTCGAAGCCGCGTCCGCCGCGGATCTGGACCAGTTCGTCGGCCATCAGCCAGGCCATCTCCGAGCCGTACAGCTTGGCGAGGGCGGCCTCGATGCGGATGTCGTTGCGGTCCTCGTCGGCCATCTGCGAGGAGAGGTCGACCACGGCCTCCAGGGCGAAGGTGGTCGCCGCGATGAACGCGATCTTGGAGCCGACGGCCTCGTGCAGCGCCACCGGCTTGCCCCACTGCTCCCGGGCCGCCGACCACTCGCGGGCGATCTTCAGGCACCACTTCCCGGAGCCGACGCACATCGCGGGCAGGGACAGCCGGCCGGTGTTGAGCGTGGTCAGGGCGATCTTCAGGCCCTGGCCCTCCTCGCCGATGCGGTGGGCGGCGGGGACGCGGACCCGGTGGAAGCGGGTGACGCCGTTCTCCAGTCCGCGCAGGCCCATGAAGGCGTTGCGGTTCTCCACGGTGACGCCCTCGGAGGCCGCCTCGACCACGAACGCGGTGATGCCGCCCCGGTGGCCTTCGGACTTCGGTACGCGCGCCATGACCACCAGGAGGTCGGCGACCACCCCGTTGGTGGTCCACAGCTTCACCCCGTCGAGGACGTACTCGTCGCCGTCGGGTACGGCGGTGGTGGCCAGGCGTGCCGGGTCCGAGCCGACGTCCGGCTCGGTGAGCAGGAAGGCCGAGATGTCGGTGCGGGCACAGCGCGGCAGGAACGTCTCCTTCTGCTCCCGCGTGCCGAAGATCTTCAGCGGCTGCGGTACGCCGATCGACTGGTGCGCGGAGAGCAGCGCGCCGATCGCCGGGCTGGCGGAGCCGACCAGGGCGAGGGCCTTGTTGTAGTACACCTGGGTGAGGCCGAGGCCGCCGTACTTGGTGTCGATCTTCATGCCGAAGGCGCCGAGCTCCTTGAGCCCGGTGATCACGTCGTCGGGGATCAGGGCGTCGCGTTCGATCCGGGCGCCGTCGATCTTCGTCTCGCAGAAGTCGCGGAGCTTGGCGAGGAACTCCTCGCCGCGCTGGACGTGCTCGTCGGCGGGGAGGGGGTGGGGGTGGATCAGGTCGAGCCGGAAGCGGCCGAGGAACAGTTCCTTGGCGAAGCTGGGCTTGCGCCAGTCCTGTTCCCGGGCGGCCTCGGCCACCTGGCGGGCCTCACGTTCGGTGACGGTGGGCCGGGACGGGGACGGGGGTGACTCGGGTGTTGCGGACATGAGGCTCACCTCGCCGCGAAGGGGACGGTGTCATTACATTACCGACTGGTGCTACCCGATCGTATGTACCCGATCCGTAGCCGCTCCGCCACCCTTCGTGCGGCCGTACGGCCGACTCTCCCGCCCTCGGGGGGCGGGTGGGAGTGAGGGACAATTCCTTCAACACCCTCTGCGGTCCGACCCGGCTTCGGAGAAAGCTGTCGAAGCGCTTCGACAGCCTATGGACACCCGTCATCCTGTGAAGCTACTGTCGGATCACCCTCACCCACCCCCTGTATATCGCGCGCATTGTCGAAGCGCTTCACACGCTTGGAGACTGGATGGTCACCCTCGCCGAGGTCGCCCAGCACGCCGGAGTCTCCGCGAGCACGGTGAGCTATGTCCTCAGCGGCAAGCGGTCCATCTCCGTGAACACCCGGCAGCGGGTCGAGCGGAGCATCCGCGAACTCGGGTACCACCCGAACGCCGGGGCCCGCGCCCTGGCCAGCAGCAGGTCCAACATCATCGCGCTGATGATCCCGCTGCGTACGGACATGTACGTGCCGGTGATGATGGAGATCGCCATCGCGGTGGCCACCACGGCCCGCACCCACGGGTACGACGTGCTGCTGCTCACCGGTGAGGAGGGCCCGGACGCGGTGCGCCGGGTCGCGGGCAGCGGACTCGCCGACGGCATGATCCTGATGGACGTCGAACTCGACGACGAGCGCCTCCCGCTGCTGCGGGAGACCGACCGGCCGGCGGTGCTGATCGGTCTCCCCGCCGACACCACCGGCCTGACCTGCGTCGACCTCGACTTCAAGGCCACCGGTGCGCTGTGCGTGGAGCATCTCGCCCAGCGGGGGCACCACGACATCGCCGTCATCGGCGAGGCACCGGCGGTCTACGAACGGCACACCGGCTTCGCCGAGCGCACCCTGGACGGGCTGCGCGGCCGGGCGCGGGAGCTGGGACTGCGGCTGCTGCACCGGCCCTGCGAGGGCGGGTACGACGCGATGTCCGTGACGCTCGCCCGGATCCTCGACGAACGCCCCGGCACCACGGGCTTCGTCGTGCAGAACGAGGCGGCGGTGGAACCGCTGCTCGCCCTGCTGCGCCAGCAGGGCCGTGCCGTGCCCGAGGACGTCTCGGTGGTCGCGATCTGCCCGGAGCAGGTCGCCGTGCAGGCCTCGGTGCGGCTGACGTCGGTCGCCGTCCCCGCGCAGGAGATGGGCCGGCTCGCCGTGGAACAGCTGGTCGCCAAGCTCGACGGGCGGGGCGGCGACGAGGTCGTGCTGATCGCGCCCGAACTGACCGTCCGCGCCAGCTCGGGCCCGGCACCCGCCCAGTAGCCCACCAGCCCGCCGTCACTCGCGGCGCCATGGCGCCACACGCCGCCCGCACCGGACGACCGGTGCGGGCGGCGCGGAGACGCGGTGCCTAACCGCCCGACACCGTCAGGTTGTCGGTGCGGAAGTCGAGGCCGCCGGACGACGAGGTGATCTCGTAGCCGAACTGCACGTCACCGATGGTCTCGTTGCCCATCCAGCCCTTGGTGTCCTTGATCCACCTGAGGATCGGGAGGATGTTGACCGTGCCGGAGTTCGAGTCCGAGGTGCGCAGGAACGAGAAGACCTCGTTGGCGCCGTTGTTCCCCTTGTAGACGTTCCAGGTGTGGCCGCCGAGGCTCACGGTGCCCTGCGAGGAGCCGAGCGGGCCCACGGCGCCGTTGTAGTTGACCCAGAGCATGATCTCGTAGTCGTAGTCCGTGTCCCAGATGTCGTACGAGGTGTTGTACGCGCCCGAGGACGGGACGGTGACCTTGTAGCTGCTGGTGAGCGAGGACAGGGAGGTGATCGACTTGTTGATCACCTTCTTGGCGTTCGGGTAGGACTTGATGCCGCCGGTGTTGGGGTGGTTCGCCCACACGCCCCAGTTGGTGCCGGAGTTGGCCCAGACGCACTGGGCGCCGGCGCCGGAGCCCCAGATGTTGTTGTAGAGGGTGTAGCCGTTGAGGCTGGTGTTGCCCCACTGGTCGCAGGAGTTCCAGACGGCGGCGTGTGCGGGGGCGGAGGCGAGTCCGACCGTCGCGCCGAGCGCGAGGGCGGGCGCCAGCAGGGTCTTGGTGATCCTGCTCAGGGTGCTTGGTGCCATGGCGTTCCTTCCATGGGTGGGGGGAATTGCGGGGGTCACCGCGCCTTCGTGGTGAGGACGCGGTCTTCTCCGGCGACCAGGTCGAGCGGTTCGGCGCCGGCGGAAGTCCACAGGTCGATGCGGTGGGTGCGGGTGGGCCGCAGGACGGCGGTGGCGCCGTCCGGGGACCAGGTGAGGTCGAGTGAGGCGCCGAAGCGGGTGCGGATGCCGCGCAGTTCGCCGCTCGGGTACGCCGGGAGCGGCGCCGGCAGCAGGACCAGCCGGTCGGGGGTGGACTGGACGAGCGCCTCGATCAGCACGGCGGGCAGGGTGTGGGCGGCGTCGGCGTTGTAGACGTGGCGGTGCGGGTAGTGCGCGCTCATCAGAGAGGCGTGGAAGAAGTCGCCGTCGAGGACCTGGCCGAGCGCGTGGGCGACCCTCTCGCCGTCCCGGAGGCGGGCCGCGATCAGCGCGTGGTGCAGATGGCCGTGGGCGGAGTCGTTCTCGGCGCCGCGCAGTTCCAGGGCGCGGTGGGCGGCGGCGGCCAGCTCGGGGGTGTCGTAGGGGGTGATCTCGTCCAGGGGCCAGACGCCGTAGAGGTGACTGAGGTGGCGGTGGTCGTAGGAGTCCTCCAGCCCGGGCCACGCCCACTCGGCGAGCGCCCCGTCGGCGTTGATCCGGTGCGGGGGCAGCCGGTCGGCGAGGGCGCGCCAGCGGTCGGCGTGCTCCGGGTGGTACGCGGCGGCGGTCAGGAGGGCGTGGCGGGCGGCGGAGAGGTCCATGGCCGCGTTGACGGTGCCCCAGCTCGCGTTGGCGGGCCGGTTCTCGGGCGAGTAGGAGGGGACGACGACCGGCCGGCCCTCGCCGTCGGTGCGGGTGAGGAAGTCCTCGTAGAACAGGGCGACCTCGGCGAGCGCGGCGGCGGTGTGCGGGTCGCGTGCGCCGCGGGTCTCGTCGTGGTCGACGAGGGGCTTGAGCAGCCAGTCGGCGCCTGCGGTCCACAGGTGCAGCGGGTACTCGCGGCTGAAGTGGTAGGAGTGCCCCGACTCGCCGTCGCTGTGGGCGGGCGCGACCACGCCCCGGGTGCCGAAGACCGCGCGGGCGTTGTCCCGCCAGTCGGGCAGCTGCCGCCGGACCAGGGCGGCCAGTGCCCCGGTGACCTCGGGGAGGGCCGCCGCGGCGGCGGAGGCGGTCTGGAGGTTGAGGTTGGCGTCGTGGGTGAAGGCGCCGGACCAGGCGGTGTCCCAGTCGCCGGTCCACAGTCCGGTGAGCCGGGGCGGGAACAGGCCGCTGGAGGACAGCAGGTGGTAGCGGCCGGCCGCGAAGAGCCGTTCGAGCAGGGCGGCGCCGCGCGGCCGGGTGAGCAGCTCCGAGCCCGGCAGGGCGCGTTCGTCCGGGTCGGCGGCGAGGTCCAGGGTGACGCGTTCGTAGGCGGTGCGGTGCAGGGGGAGGTGGCGGGCGAGGAGGTCGTCGTACGGGGTGCCGGAGGCGAGCAGATCGCGCAGGGCGCGGCCCTCGGCGACCACGTCGAGTTCCCCGGTGTGCCGCCGCACCCGGGTGAGCAGCAGCACCGACCGGGCGCCCTCGACGCGCAGGCCCGGCGGGGCGAGCGCCGTCCGGCCGCCGGTGACGGCGACCACGGTGACGCCGGTGCAGGCGAGGTCGGTGCCCGGGTAGCGGGCGCGCAGGCTGAGCAGGGCGCCCTCGGGGGTGAGGACGGCGCCGTGGCCGACGCCCAGGCCGGTGGGGACGCCCGGGAGCCGGTGGTCCAGCAGGACGTCGAGGGTGAGTCCGGGGCCGGTGATGTGCTGGACGATCACGTCGTCGGCGCGGGAGACGAAGACCCGGCTGGTCCAGCCGGTGCGGGTCGCCTCCGCGACGCCGGTGGCGAAGTCGAGCGTACGGCGGTATCCGCCCGGGTCCGGGTCGCCGTCCGGGCGGCGCACGCGGACCTGGAAGGCCGGGTGGAAGGGCCGCACCCACTGCAGCGGGCGGCCGTCGGTGAAGTCCTCGGCGGCGGTCGTGTCGCCGGCGAGCAGCCGGTCCTGGAGGCCGGACAGTCCGTCGGCGAGCCGGGGCGGCAGCCGGTCGTGGCCCTCGCCCTCGCCCGGGCGGACGAGGGTGTGATGGGTGACGACGGTCCGGTCGTCGTCCGGATCGCCGAACACGAGGGCGCCGTGGTGGCCGTTGCCGCTCAGGAAGGCGTCCTCCCAGCGGGCGGCCGGCCGCGGCTCCCAGGTTCCGTGGACGGGCGCGGCGCTCATGGCCTCAGCACCGCCACGCCGTAGCGGCCGAGGGTGATGCGGTCGGTCACGGTGTCCTCCGTCAGCAGGTCGTGGTGGGTTCCCGGGACGTCCACGGTGACCGGCTCGCGGTCGTGGTTGAGCAGGAACAGCAGCTCACCGCGGCGGACCGCCTCGACTTTGTCCGGGAGCCCGTCGAGCACCGGCCGGACGCCCGCGCCGGTGGCGATACGGGTCAGCAGGGCGCGCAGCGCCTCCGGTTCGGGGAGCGTCGAGACGTACCAGGCGCGGCCCTTGCGCAGCACGGCGGGCAGTCCGTCGAGTTCCCCGCCCCGGTAGCGGACGGTCTCGTCGGCGGTGCCGTCGGGCTCCAGCTCCTCGGACCACAGGGTGCCGCGCAGGCCACCCTCGCAGTCGGCGGTCTCCCCCGCGTCCAGCGGCCACCACTCGTGCAGGGTGCGGATGCCGAACAGTTCGCGCAGCCGGGCGTCCATGCCGCCGGGCCGGACCCGGTCGTCCTGGTCGGCGACGCCGGTCAGGAAGCCGCAGACGAGGGTGCCGCCGCCGCGTACGTAGGCGAGGAGGTTGTCGACGGCCTCGTCGGTGAGGAGGTAGAGCTGCGGGACGACGACGAGCCGGTAGCCGGTCAGGTCGTGTGCGGGGTGGGCGAAGTCGGTGGTCAGGTGGGCCTGCCAGAGGGCGCGGTGCCAGGCGCTCAGGACCTTCGGGTGGTCGACCTCGTGGGAGGGGCGGGCCTCCTGGTCGCCGGCCCACCAGGAGTGCCAGTCGTGCAGCACGGCGACGTCGGCGGTGATCCCGGTGCCGGCGGTGTGCGGGGCGATCCGGGCGAGGTCCGCGCCGATCCGCTTGACCTCCTGGTACGTACGTCCCCGCTCGCCGGCGTGGCCGACCATCCCGGAGTGGAACTTCTCGGCGCCCTGCCGGGACTGGCGCCACTGGAAGTGGCAGACGGCGTCGGCGCCGCGCGCCACGGCCTGGAGGGACCACAGCCGGTTGAGGCCGCGCGGTTTGGGGTGGTTCACCCGGCGCCAGTTGACCGCTCCGGCCGCCTGCTCCATGAGCATCCAGGGTCCGCGGGCCTGGGAGCGGGTCATGTCCTGGACCAGGGCGCCGCTCTGCGCGCCGAGGGGGTCGCGCGGGTCGGGGTAGAGGTCGACGGAGACGACGTCCTCCTCCTCGGCCCAGCGCCAGGCGTCCTGGCCGGCCCACAGCGGCATGAAGTTGGTGGTGACCGGGAGGTGCGGGGTGTGCCGGCGGACGATGTCGCGTTCGGCGGTGTAACACTCCAGGAGCATGTCGGAGGTGAAGCGCTTGAAGTCCAGCACCTGGGTGGGGTTCTTCAGGTAGTGCGCGTGGCGGGGCGGCAGCACCTCTGCCCAGTCGCCGTAGCCCTGGCTCCAGAAGGCGGTGCCCCAGGCGGTGTTGAGGGCGTCGAGGGTGCCGTAGCGGTGGCGCAGCCAGGTGCGGAAGCGGGCGGCGGCCTCGTCGCCCCAGTCGTAGGTGCAGTACTCGTTGTTGATGTGCCACATCGTGAGGGCCGGGTGGCCGGCGTAGCGGGCGGCCAGGTCCTCGGTGATCTCGGCGGCGTAGCGGCGGTAGGTGGCGCTGGAGTGCGAGAAGTGCTGGCGTCCGCCCCACCACTCGGTCCGGCCCTCCGCGTCACGGGGCAGGGTGTCCGGGTGGAGGTGCCCCATCCAGGGCGGCGGGGAGGCGGTGGGGGTGGCGAGGACGACGCCGATGCCGTGGTCGCGCATCAGGTCCATCAGCCGGTCCAGCCAGCCGAAGGCCCGCTCCCCGGCGCGGGGTTCGAGCTTCGACCAGGAGAAGACGCCGAGGGTGACGGAGTTGACGCCGGCCTCCTTCATCAGGCGGACGTCCTCGTGCCAGACCTCCTCGGGCCACTGCTCGGGGTTGTAGTCGCCGCCGTAGAGGAGGCGGCCGCGGGTGGCGTCGTTCAGACTGGGCATGGGGGACCTCGTGGTCGGGGGCTGAGCGGAGTACCTCGGGGGCGCGGGGAACCGCGCGGCCCGCCACGACGGACCCGTGGCCGATGAAGCACGACGCGGCCCCGGCGGGGCAGGGCGGTCAGCCCTTGACCGCCCCCGTGAGCATCCCCTTCTTGAAGTGCTTCTGGACGAACGGCGACAGCACGGCCACCGGCAGCAGCGCCATCACCATGACGGCCATCTGCACGGCCAGACCGGACAGCTCACCGGTCTTGATCGCCTGGCCGAGGCCGACCGGCGCCTCCTGCTTCTGCACGAGCTGGATCATGACGTTCTGCAGGGGCAGCATGTCCTGGTCGTTGAGGTACAGGGAGGCGTTGAACCAGGCGCTCCAGTAGCCGACGGCGTAGAACAGCGTGATCACCGCGACGACCGCGCGGGACAGCGGCAGCACGATCTGCCACAGGATGCGCAGGTCGCCGGCGCCGTCGATGCGGGCGCTGTCGATCAGCTCCTGCGAGATGCCCATGAAGAAGCCGCGCAGCACCAGGATGTTGAAGACGCTGATCGCGCTGGGCAGGATCAGCGCGAGGTAGCTGTCCGTCAGGCCCAGGGACTGCACGAGCAGATAGGTGGGGATGAGGCCGGCGCTGAAGAACATCGTGGCCAGCAGCACCATGAGGATCCAGCGGTGGCCGACGGATCCGCTGCGGGACAGTCCGTAGGCGCACAGCACGGACACCGCCATCGAGAAGAGGGTGCCGACGAGGGTGACACCGATGCTGACGAGCGTGGCGCGGGTGACCTGGCCGCCGCTGAGCAGTTCCTGGTAGGCGACGAAGGTGATGTCCTTCGGGATCATCACCAGCCCGCCGGCCTCGTCGATGGTCTTCCGTGAGGACAGGCTGGTGACGACGACGATCCACAGCGGGAAGAGGATGGCCAGGCAGGCGAGGAGCAGGACCAGTCCCTTGCCGGCGAGTCCGGCCCGGCTGGGCGCCTCCTCCCACACCGGCCGGGGCGGAGCCGCCCACCGGCCGGGAGTCCGCGCGGGCTTGTCGATGACGGCGGTCACTTCTTGTACACCCCCTGCTCGCCCATGAGGTGGGCCACCTTGTTCGCTATCAGGACCAGGCCGAGACTGATGACGCCCTTGACGAGTCCCGCGGCGGCCGCGTAGCCGAAGTCCTGGTTGCGCACGCCGTTCCACCACACGAAGGTGTCGAGGACCTCCGCGGCTCCCGGTCCGACGGCGTCGCGTTGCAGCAGGATCTGTTCGAAGCCGACCGTCAGGGCGTCGCCGACGCGCAGCACCAGCAGCAGGGCGATCACCGGGCGCAGCGCGGGCAGCGTGACGTGCCACATGCGGCGCCAGCGGTTGGCGCCGTCCATCGCGGCGGCCTCGTACAGGTCGGGGCTGACCGAGGCCAGCGCGGCGAGGAAGACGATGATCCCCCAGCCGGCGTCCTTCCACACGCTCTGCGCGGTGATCAGGAACTTGAAGGTCTCCGGGTCGGTCATCAGGCTGAGCCCGTCGTACCCGTGGTCGCGCAGGATCTGGGAGAGCAGTCCGGCGCCGCCGAACAGCTGCTGGAAGACGGCGACGACCAGCACCCAGGAGAAGAAGTGCGGCAGGTAGAGGATGGCCTGTGAGACCGCCCGCACCCGCGGCCTGACCACGCTGTTGATGAGCAGCGCGAGCAGGATGGGGATCGGGAAGTACAGCACGAGCTGGAGGAAGAACAGCACCAGCGTGTTCCGGACCGAGTTCCAGAAGGCGGAGTCCTCGAAGATCCGCTGGAAGTTCTCCAGGCCGACCCAGGGGCTGTGCAGGATGGAGACGACCCCGTTGTCGCTGATGTAGGGGTCGTACTCCTGGAACGCGACGACGTTGCCGAGGATCGGCACGTAGTTGAAGAGCAGCACCAGCAGCACGGCGGGCAGCGTCATCAGCAGCAGGACGCGGTCGCGTCTGAGCCTCAGCCGGAGGCTGAGCTTCCCGGCGGGCGGTTTCTTCGCTGCCCCGGTGGCGCCGCCGTGCGCCGCCGGGGGGTTCTCCTTCTCTGCGGCCTCGGTGTCGGTCCGAGGCACCGTGCTGTGGGACACGGCGGTTCTCCTTGCCTCGCTACCTGGTCAGCCGGCCGCCGAGCCGTTCTCGTCGAGGATCTTCTTGTACCAGTCGCGGAGTTCGTCGCCGCCCTTGCTCTTCCAGTCGGAGACGGCCTGCTGCACGTCGCTGATCTTCTTGCGGCCGCGGACGACGTCGTCCTCCAGCTGCTCGAAGTCGTTGGCGAGGTTGGTCCAGCGGGCGGGCTCGGTGATCTGCATGCCGTAGAAGGAGGGCTTCCTGGTGAAGGCGCCCATCCGCTGCTGCCACTCCACCTGGCCCTTGGCGACCTCGGGGAAGTCGGGGTGGGCGATGGTCGCGGCGGGGCTCGCGATCATCACGAAGGCGTTCATCACGTCGATGTTGCCCTGGTCGGTCTTGGTGGGCACGCCGTCCTTGACGGTGTAGTGGGTGCCCTCCACGCCGTAGTTGGTGGCCATGTACTCCTTGGTGCCGTACGGCGCGGCGGTGACGTTGGCGACGGCCAGCACGTCGCGGATCACGGACTCGGAGGCCTTCTTGTTGACGAAGGCGAAGATGCCGGCCGGGTTCTGCGCCCACAGTGTGGGGTCGCCGCCGTCGTGGCCGAAGATGTCCATGCCCCAGATCTTGAACTCGGGGTTCTGGGTGGCCTGTTCGGCGGTGCGGCTCCACCACTGCGACATGTCCTGGTTGTAGATGAGGAACTCGCCGGCGGCGAACTTGGGGCCGGGGTCGGTGGCGTTGCTCTTGCCCAGCTCGGCGTCGGGGTGCACGACGCCGGCGGCGAACAGCTTGCGCGTCCACTCCAGGGCCTCGAGGTACTCCTCGGTCTCGATGCGGTTGACCAGCTTGCCGCCGATCTCGTGCCAGCCGAGCGACTTCTCGTTGCCGGAGAGCACACCGAAGGCGTTGAAGGCGGTCCACTTCATGTCCAGGCAGGCCCAGCGCTTGGCCTTGGCGTTGGTGGCCTCCTTGGCCAGTGCCATGAAGTCGTCGCAGGAGCGGGGGACTTCGTAGCCCTCCTTCTCGAAGATGTCCTGGCGGTAGAGCGGCACGATGCCGGTGACGTACGAGGACGGCATGGGCAGGCCGCGCAGCTTGCCGCCGAAGATGGACCGCTGCCAGGCGTCGGTGGGGATCGCCGCGAGGTTCGGGTAGTCCTTGACGGCGTCGCCGGACAGGTACGGGCCGAGGTCGGCGAACTTGCCGATGATGGCGCTGGGGATCTTGCCCGTCATGTTCCAGCCGGGCACGACCACCACGTCGGGCACCTCGCTGGAGGCGAGGACCGCGCCGAGCTTCTGGTCGTAGGTGTTGCCGTCCTGGTTCTGCCAGACCACGTCGACGCCGATGAGGTCGTTCATCGACGTGTAGTAGGCGTTGTCGTCCTTGGGCGGGGAGCCCCAGAACGGCGACATGACGGTGACCTTGCCGCCCTTGCCGAGCTTCTTGGGCACCGACGTCTTCAGGCCCGCCAGGTCGAGCTTGCCGGTGAAGCCGACCGCGGAACCGTTCTTGCTGGGGATGTCGGGCGTGACCACATTGCTCGCCACGTACGCCGGGAGGATCTTCTTGGCGTCCTTGCTCGACGTGGTGCCGTCCCGGGAACCTCCGTCGGACCCGCCGCACGCGGCGAGCAGCGGCATTCCTCCCGCCACCGCCGCGGTGGCGACCGCTGTGGAGGCGAGGAAGCCTCTCCGGCTGGGTCCGGAGGAGCGGGGGGCGGCGTTCGGCGTCATTGCGTCAACCCTTCATGGCGCACCAGGACACCCGGCGGTGGCCGTCGGCTGCGGTGTCTTCAGTGGAACTGGCTGAGCCGAAGCGGTCGTTCGGCGGAAGGTGCGCCGGAAAGGCGGCCTCGCAGTCGAAGCGCTTCGATGTTGCTGCGAGGTTAAGTGAACAGTCAGGGGCACACAAGGGTCGTATCGAAGATTCCTCGGATGTATGCACGATGGCGATGCAGGCACACTGCTCATGGATCATGTACGGGGCGTGCGATCCGTACCCTCGGATCACTTGACACCCACCCCCGCCCCGAATGAGCATCGAAGCGCTTCGAAAGCGCCTCGTCGCTCCATCCCGAGGGGAATCCACGTGACCGCACAAACGCCGCCTAGGCCGCCTTTCCGCGATACGGATCTGCCGTTCGCGAAGCGCATCGACGACCTTCTGTCGCGGCTCACCCTCGACGAGAAGATCGGATTTCTGCACCAGTTCGCGCCGGCCGTCGAGCGCCTGGGCATCGCCGCCTTCCGCACCGGCCAGGAGGCCCTGCACGGTGTCGCCTGGATGGGCCCGGCGACCGTGTTCCCCCAGGCCGTCGGCCTCGGCGCCACCTGGAACCAGGAACTGGTGCGCCGGGTGGGCGAGGCCGTGTCCCGCGAGACCCGCGCGATGCGCGCCCGCGACGAGCGCGTCGGCCTCAACGTCTGGGCCCCGACCGTCAATCTGCTGCGCCACCCGCTGTGGGGGCGCAACGAGGAGGGCTACTCGGAGGACCCGAGGCTCACCTCGGCGATCGCCACCGCCTACACCCACGGCCTGCGCGGCGACCACCCGGTCCACTGGCGCACGGCCCCCGTCCTCAAGCACTGGCTGGCGCACAACAACGAGACGGAGCGCGACACCACGTCCAGCTCCGTCCGCCCGCGCGTGCTGCACGAGTACGACCTGCGCGCCTTCCGCGACGCCGTCGAGGCGGGCGCGGTGGCCGGCGTGATGCCGGCGTACAACCTGGTCAACGGCCGCCCGAACCACGTCTCCCCGTATCTGCGCGAACAGTTGCGCACCTGGACCGACCAGGACCTGCTGGTCTGCTCGGACGCGGGCGCGCCGTCCAACCTGGTCGACTCCGAGCACTACTTCGACACCCACGAGGAGGCCACCGCGGCGGCCCTGCGGGCCGGGGTCGACAGCTTCACCGACCACGGCACCGACAGCTCGACGATCATCGGACGTGTCCGGGGCGCGCTGGAGCAAGGCCTGCTGACGGAGGCCGACATCGACACGGCCGTACGCCGCCAGCTCTCGGTGCGGTTCCGGCTCGGCGAGTTCGACCCGGGTGCGGACCCGTACGCCGGGGAGCAGCCCTTCGACACCCCGGAGCACCGGGCGCTCGCCCGGGAGGCCGCCGAGCAGGCGATCGTCCTGCTGAAGAACGACGGCCCGCTGCCGATCGCCCCGGACACCCGTATCGCGGTCGTCGGGCTGCTCGCCGACGAGTGCAAGCTCGACTGGTACAGCGGCGGCCTCATCCACCGCTCCACCCCGCTGGAGGGCCTCTACGAGCGCTTCGGCGCCGAGCGCGTGGAGTTCGCCGAGGGGGTGGACCGGGTGCTGCTGAAGACCTCCGCCGGTACGTTTCTGCACGTCCCGCCGGCCCCCGAGGCGTCCGAGACGGCGCGCGGCGCCGAGGGCGCCCTCGACCCGGCGCTGCTCGCGGGCCGCACCGACCTGCCGCCGCTCACCGCTCACGCGGAGGGCACCGAGCTCGCCCTGGTCGACTGGGGCGAGGGCGTGCTCACCCTGCGGGCGCCCGACGGCCGCTACCTCTCGGTCGCCGAGGACGGGTACGTGCGCGCCTCCGCCGACCAGCCGGGCGGCTGGGTCGTGCAGGAGACGTTCCGGCTGGAACCGCACGGGGACGGTCACCTCCTGAGGCATCTGGGGACGGGACGCCATGTGCGGGTCGCCGCCGACGGCGTGAAGGTTGCCGAGGAGGATCCCGAGGTCTTCGAGCTGACCGTCGTCGAGCGTGGGCAGGACGCGGTCACGCGCGTCGTGGCCGGCGCCGACGTGGTCGTGGTGGTCGCCGGAAACGACCCGCACATCAACGGGCGCGAGACCGAGGACCGTACGACGCTGCGGCTGCCCGCCCAGCAGGAGCGGCTGCTGCGCGCGGCGCGCGCCGCCAACCCGGACACGGTGCTGGTGCTGACCTCCGCCTACCCGTACGCGGTGGACGCGGCGGACCTCCCGGCGCTGCTGTGGACCGCGCACGGCGGTCAGGCCGCGGGCACCGCGCTGGCCCGGGTGCTCGCCGGTGACGTCTCCCCCGCCGGCCGGCTGCCGCAGACCTGGTACGCCGACGACGCCGATCTGCCGGACCTCCTGGACTACGACGTGATCGGCGGCCGGCAGACCTATCTGTACTTCGAGGGCACGCCGCTGTTCCCCTTCGGGCACGGCCTGTCGTACGCGGACTTCTCCTACGGGGAGCTGACGGCCGACGCCGACGGGTCGGCGGTGCGGGTCTCCTTCACCGTCACCAACACCGGTGACGTCACCGCCGACGAGGTGCCCCAGCTCTACGCGCGGGCCGTGGACCCGTCGGTGCCGCGTCCGCGCCGTGAGCTGCTGGCGCACCGGAGGGTGACGCTGGCGCCCGGGGAGACGGCCGGGCTGTCCTTCGTGCTGCCGCTGTCCGCCTTCGCGTTCTGGGACGTGGCGGTGGGCCGGTGGCGGGTGGAGCCGGGGGCGTACGAGCTGCTGGCCGGGGCATCCAGCGAGGACGTGCGGGCACGGACCACGGTCACCCTGGACGGCGAGCCGGCCGTCCCGCGCCCCGTCCTCGAACGCGGCCTGGACGCCGTCGACTTCGACGAGCAGAGCGGGGTCGAGATCGTCGACCGCACGAAGGCGGCGGGCGACTCGGTCACCGCCGCGGCCGGGAAGGACGGCGAACTCCTCTTCCGCCGGTGCGACTTCGGCGGCGGGGTGACGGAGGTGACCGTGGAGGTGTCCGGCGAGGGCACGGCCGAGGTCGCGCTCGACGGCGGGCCGGTGCTCGCCGAACTGTCGCCGCGGGCGGCCACGTCCGGCCCGTACGACTACACCACGCTCCGCGCGTCCTTCGCCGTCGTCGACGGCGTGCACGACGTGCGGCTCCGGCTGCGCGGCCCGCTGCGGGTCGCGCGGGTCGGCTTCTCCGGTTGAGGGTCCGGACGCGGCCGGCACCAGGAAGGGGCCCGGCACCGAAGGCATCGGTGCCGGGCCCCGGTGCTTCGTCCCCGGAAGGCCGCTTCCGGAGGACCGCTCCGGGAGAGGAGTGAAGTCAATATGATGCCGGGGTCAGTTTTAACGGAGGGGAGACCTTTTTCATGTCCGGCAGCAACCCCGCACCCGGTGGGTTCGGGCCGCCGTCACAGCCCCCGCAGCAACCGGGCCCCGGCTACGGCTATCCGCAGTCCGGCCCGTCCTACGGCTACCCCTCGGGTCCCGCTCCGCAGGGCATGCCCCCCGCGCCCTACCCGCAGGCGCCCGGCTACATGATGCCCGTGCAGCCGAGCAACGGCATGGGGACCACCGGGCTGGTGCTGGGCATCATCGGCCTGGTCTGCAGCCTCACCTTCTTCCTGTGGTTCTTCGGCGTGATCCTGGGCATCCTGGCGATCATCTTCGGCGCCGTCGGCCGGGGGAAGGCCAAACGCGGCGAGGCCACCAACAAGGGCGCGGCGACCGCCGGGCTCATCTGCGGCATCGTGGCCACGGTGATCCTGCCGCTGCTCGGCATCCTGCTGTTCGCCAGTGTCATGGGAGGCCTTGGCGCCGCGTCCTGAACGCCCGTCCCGGCGGAGGGCCGGTCCACGTCGGACCGGCCCTCCGACCTGCGCGAGAGCTCCGCTCAGCCGGTGCGCAGGCGTCGCCGGCCCTCCAACGCGCAGGATCCGTCGCCGACCCGACCGCGAAAACGATCCACCGTGCGCGAAGGCCCCGCTCAGCCCGTACGCGACCGTCGCCGGGCCCCATACAACGCGCACCCCAGCAGGTCCGGTCCCCAACGCGCAGGATCCGTCGCCGATCGCGAGACCGATCCACCGTGCACGAAGGCCCCGCTCAGCCCGTACGCAACCGTCGCCGGGCCTCCATCAGCGCGAACCCCAGCAGGTTCGGGCCCCGCCAGCGCTCCGGGTCGCTCGCCCCCTCGTCGCCGGCCGCGAGGCCGATGCCCCACACCCGGTCCACCGGGCTCGCCTCGACCAGGACGCGCTCGCCCGTGCCCAGCAGGAACGTCCGCAGGCCGTCGTGGGCCGCGAACTTGTGCACGCTGCCCTCCACGACGATGCCGAACCGCTCCCGGTGCCACGTCTCCTCGTCGAAGCCCCGCACCAGCCGTCCGGCCTTCTTCGCCTGCGAGGGGTGCCCCGCGGCCAGCACCCGCCGCTCCCCCTCGGGGTCACCGAACAGCCGGGCCTTGGCCGCCATCATCCAGTGCTCGGCGGTCGCGTACTCCACTCCGTCCACCGTGAACGGCGACGGCCACCACTGGCTGAGGCAGCTCGGCCCGGTCCGGCCGTCCGGTGACGGCCGGTGCCCCCAGAAGTGCAGGTACTTGACCTTCGCTCCGGTGCGGGCCGCCTCGATCAGCTTCTCCCGTGAGTCCATCGGTCCCGTGCTCCTCTCCTCGCGGTGTGATGCGCCCCCGCCGCCCCTTCCCGTCCCGAAACCGGGGCTCCGCCCCAGACCCCGCTCCTCAGACGCCGGAGGGGCTGAATTTCTGCCGGACGGGCTGAAAAGGACAGCCCCTCCGGCGTCTGAGGAGCGGGGGTCCGGGGGCAGCGCCCCCGGGATGGGACGGGTAAGGGCGGCGGGGGCGGCTTCCGCGTCCGTCGGCGTGAGTCTGGCAGCAACCACCGACACTCCGTCCTGCCTTTTCCGTGACCACTAGGCACCCGGTCGACAGATTTCGTCGCGTAACCAAAAGGCAACAACGGAATCACTTGTTGGAGCCCACTCGTTCTGTCAGGATCGGCACTCAAATCGAGCTGGAGCCACGCCGCCCCCTCGGGGACACGGAGGAGAGCGACATGCACAACCCGGGCAGCACCACCCCGGAACGGTTTCCCGCCCAGGAACGGTTCGCGGACGGCGCGCAGTTCATCGCGGGCCGCCCGGCGAAGGGCACCTCGGGCCGCACCCACACGGTCGTCGACCCGGCCACCGGCGCGGAGGTGTACACCTACGGACTCGCCGGCCCCGACGACGTCGACGCGGCCGTCGCCGCCGCGCGGGAGGCGTTCCCGGGCTGGGCCGGCGCCACCCCCGGCGAGCGCTCGGACGCCCTGCACCGGTTCGCCGCCGTCGTCGCCGACCGCGCGGAGGACTTCGCCCGCGCGGAGTCACTTCAGTGCGGCAAGCCCCTGAAGCTGAGCCGCGAGTTCGACGTACCGGGCACGATCGACAACATCGCCTTCTTCGCCGGCGCCGCCCGCCACCTGACGGGCCAGTCGGCCGGCGAGTACTCCGGCGACCACACCTCCTACGTCCGCCGCGAGCCGATCGGCGTCGTGGGCTCCGTCGCCCCCTGGAACTATCCGCTCCAGATGGCCGCCTGGAAGATCCTCCCGGCGATCGCCGCGGGCAACACCGTCGTCCTCAAGCCCTCCGAGCTCACCCCGCTGACCTCGCTGCTCTTCGCGCAGGCCGCCACCGACGCGGGCATCCCGGACGGTGTGATCAACATCGTCACCGGCACCGGCAAGGAGGCGGGCGAGCACCTGGTCGGCCACCCCGACGTGGCCATGGTCTCCTTCACCGGTTCCACCGCCGTCGGCAGGCGGGTCGCCGAGATCGCCACCGCCACCGTCAAGCGCCTCCACCTGGAGCTGGGCGGCAAGGCCCCCTTCGTCGTCTTCGACGACGCCGACCTCGACGCCGCCGTCCACGGCGCGGTCGCGGGCGCGCTGATCAACACCGGCCAGGACTGCACGGCCGCCACGCGCGCGTACGTGCAGCGTCCGCTCCACGAGGCGTTCGTCGAGCGCACCGCAGCCCTGATGGAGACCGTCCGGCTCGGCGACCCGTTCGCCCCCGGCACCGACCTCGGCCCGATGGTCTCGCACGCCCAGCGCGACCGGGTGGCCGGCTTCGTCGACCGGGCGCGCGCCTACGCGCGCGTGGTGACCGGCGGCGAGGCACCCCTGGGCGAGCTGGGAGACGGCGCGTACTATCGCCCCACCCTCATCGTCGGCGCACCGCGGGACAGCGAGGTCGTGCAGTCCGAGATCTTCGGTCCGGTGCTGGTCGTCCTGCCCTTCGACACCGACGACGAGGGCATCGCGCTGGCCAACGACACCCCGTACGGACTCGCCGCCTCCGCCTGGAGCCGGGACGTGTACCGCACGGGCCGCGCCACCCGTGAGATCAAGGCCGGGTGCGTGTGGATCAACGACCACATCCCGATCATCAGCGAGATGCCGCACGGCGGCTTCGGGGCGTCCGGCTTCGGCAAGGACATGTCCGCCTATTCGTTCGAGGAGTACACGCAGGTCAAGCACGTCATGTTCGACAACACCGCGGTGGTCCGCAAGGACTGGCACCGCACCATCTTCGGGGACCGATAGCAGCCAGGCCGCCCGACCCGCGGCCACCCTCCCGAAAGGGCACCACGCGCATGGAGCAGTACGAGCCCGACCGCCTCTCACCGGCCCAGGCGGCCGCCGTGCGGCGCAGCCTCCGCACCGGCAGGGCGGCCCTGTCCCGCCGGTCCGTGCTGCGCGCCTCCGCGGGCGGCGCGCTCGCGGCCGGCGGTCTCGGCGCGCTGAGCGGCTGCGGCATCCCCCCGGCCGGAAACACCCAGGGCGGTGTCCCGGCGGAGGACCACTCGAAGGAGGAGAAGTCCGTCACCTTCTCCAACTGGACCGAGTACATGGACGTCGACGACAGCGGGCACGCGCACCCCACGCTGGACGCGTTCACGGAACGTACCGGCATCAAGGTCACGTACACCGAGGACATCAACGACAACACCGAGTTCTTCGGCAAGATCAAGCCGCAGCTCGCCGCGGGCCAGGACACCGGCCGCGACCTCATCGTCCTCACCGACTGGCTGGCCGCCCGCCTGATCCGTCTCGGCTGGGTGCAGAAGCTGGACCCGGCCAACCTCCCGCACGCCTTCGCCAACCTGTCGCCCCAGTTCCGCAGCCCCGACTGGGACCCGGGCCGCGCCTATTCCTACCCCTGGCAGGGCATCGCGACCGTCATCGCCTACAACAAGAAGGCGCTCGACGGCGTCGAGGTGCGGACCCTCTCCGACCTGCTGGACAACCCGAAGCTCAAGGGCCGGGTCGGACTGCTCACCGAGATGCGCGACACCATGGGCCTGACCCTGCTCGACATGGGCAAGGAGCCGGAGAGGTTCACCGCGGACGACTACGACGGGGCGATCGCCCGTCTGCAGAGGGCCGTCGACAAGGGCCAGATCCGCCGGTTCACCGGCAACGACTACACCGCGGACATCAGCAAGGGCGACTTCGCCGCCTGTGTGGCCTGGGCCGGGGACGTCGTCCAGCTCAAGGCGGACAACCCGGACATCGACTTCCTCGTCCCCGACAGCGGCTACATGATGTCCAGCGACAACCTGCTCGTCCCCAACAAGGCCCGTCACAAGGCCAACGCCGAGCGGCTGATCGACTACTACTTCGAGCCGGAGCCGGCCGCGGAACTCGCCGCCTACATCAACTTCGTCTGCCCGGTCGAGGGAGTGAAGGACGAGCTCGCGAAGATCGACGAGGACGCGGCGGACAACCCGCTGATCCTCCCCGACCGGGCCATGCAGTCCAAGTCCCGTGCCTTCCGCTCCCTGAGCGCCGAGGAAGAGACGGAATTCGAAGAGAAGTTCGCGAAGCTCACCGGGGCGTGACGAGATGAAGACGACCGAAGACACCACCACGGCCGGCCAGGGCGGCGGGGACGTCCGCCTCACCGGCATCGGCAAGACGTACGGCTCCTTCACCGCCGTGCACCCGCTCGACCTGACCGTGCCGCAGGGCTCCTTCTTCGCCCTGCTCGGCGCGTCCGGCTGCGGCAAGACCACCACCCTGCGGATGATCGCCGGCCTGGAGGAGCCCACGAGCGGCACCGTCCATCTCGGCGACCAGGACGTCACCGCGCTGCCGCCGTACAAGCGGCCGGTGAACACGGTCTTCCAGTCCTACGCCCTCTTCCCGCACCTCGACATCTTCGAGAACGTCGCCTTCGGTCTGCGCCGGCGCGGCATCAAGAGCGTGAGGAAGCAGGTCGAGGAGATGCTGGAGCTGGTGCAGCTCGGCGAGCAGGCCCGCAAGAAGCCGCACCAGCTCTCCGGCGGCCAGCAGCAGCGCGTCGCGGTGGCCCGCGCGCTGATCAACCACCCCAAGGTGCTGCTGCTCGACGAGCCGCTGGGCGCCCTCGACCTGAAGCTGCGCCGCCAGATGCAGCTCGAACTCAAGCGCATCCAGACCGAGGTCGGCATCACCTTCGTGCACGTCACGCACGACCAGGAGGAGGCCATGACCATGGCCGACACGGTCGCCGTGATGAACGCCGGCCGCGTCGAGCAGCTCGGCTCGCCCACCGACCTGTACGAGAACCCGCGCACCACGTTCGTCGCCAACTTCCTCGGCACCTCCAACCTCATCGAGGCCGAGGTCGACGCGACGTCCGGCGACGGGATCGTCCTCAGGGCGGGCGGCGGCAAGCTCGTCCTGCCCAGTGCCCGCACCAGCGCGCCCACGACGGCCGGCGGCAAGGTGCTGGTCGGGGTGCGCCCGGAGAAGATCTCCCTCACCCACGCCGACGACGCCGGCGCGATACCCGAGGGCCGCAACCGGATCACCGGGCGGATCGCCGCCTCCAGTTTCATCGGCGTGTCCACGCAGTTCGTCGTCGACAGCCCGGTCTGCTCCGACGTCGAGGTCTACGTCCAGAACATCGACCGCGATCCCCGGCTGGTGCCCGGCGCCGAGGTGGTCCTGCACTGGAACCCGGCGCACACCTTCGGACTGGACGCGGCACAGGACATCGACGCGGGCGTCGGGACGGCCGGGGAAGAGGTCGCCCGATGACGACGGTCACCGAGGCGCCACCCCTGGCGCCCGCCCCGCCGGAGCGGAAGCCACCGCGCGGGCGGGGCCGCTGGACGCCGTACCTGCTCCTGCTGCCCGGTCTGCTCTGGCTGTTCGTGTTCTTCGCGCTGCCGGTGATCTACCAGGCCTCCACGTCCGTGCAGACGGGCTCCCTGGAGGAGGGCTACCGGGTCACCTGGCACTTCGCCACCTACGGGGACGCGCTGTCCGAGTACTGGCCGCAGTTCGTGCGCTCGGTGCTCTACGCGGCCTCCGCGACCGTGCTGTGCCTGCTGCTCGGCTACCCGCTGGCCTATCTGATCGCCTTCCGCGCGGGACGCTGGCGGAACCTGATCATGATCCTGGTGATCGCGCCGTTCTTCACCAGCTTCCTGATCCGCACACTCGCCTGGAAGACGATCCTCGCCGACGGCGGCCCGGTGGTCGACGCCCTGAACACCCTGCACGTCCTGGACGTCACGGCGTGGCTCGGCTGGACCGCCGGCGACCGGGTGCTCGCCACCCCGCTCGCGGTGGTGTGCGGTCTGACGTACAACTTCCTGCCGTTCATGATCCTGCCGCTCTACACCTCGCTGGAACGCATCGACCCCCGGCTGCACGAGGCGGCGAACGACCTGTACGCCAGGCCGTCGACCACCTTCCGCAGGGTCACCTTCCCGCTGTCGATGCCGGGCGTGGTCTCCGGCACGCTGCTGACCTTCATCCCGGCGTCCGGCGACTACATCAACGCGGATCTGCTCGGCTCGACCGACACCCGCATGGCCGGCAATGTCATCCAGTCGCAGTTCCTGCGGATCCTCGACTATCCGACGGCCGCGGCACTCTCGTTCCTCCTGATGGCCGCGATCCTCGTCGTCGTCACGCTCTACATCCGCAAGTCCGGCACGGAGGATCTGGTTTAAATGACCTTCGTCAACTGGCTCAAGCGCCATTTCGTCGTCATCGCGGGACTGCTGACCCTCGCCTATCTCCTCCTGCCGAACGTCGTCGTCACCGTGTTCTCCTTCAATCGTCCGAAGGGGCGCTTCAATTACACATGGCAGGAATTCTCCACCGAGGCGTGGAAGGACCCCTGCGGCGTCTCCGGACTGTGCGCCTCCCTGTCGCTCAGCCTCCAGCTCGCCCTGTGGGCGACGCTCGGCGCCACCCTGCTCGGCACGATGATCGCCTTCGCGCTGGTCCGCTACCGCTTCCGCGCCCGCCCCGCGGTGAACTCGCTGATCTTCCTGCCGATGGCGATGCCCGAGGTGGTCATGGCTGCCTCGCTGCTCACCCTGTTCCTCAACATGGGTGCCCGGCTCGGCTTCTGGACGATCCTGATCGCCCACATCATGTTCTGCCTCAGCTTCGTCGTGGTCGCCGTGAAGGCGCGCGTGATGTCGATGGACCCGAGGCTGGAGCAGGCCGCACAGGACCTGTACGCCGGCCCGTTCCAGACGTTCGTCCGGGTCACCCTGCCGATCGCCGCCCCCGGCATCGCGGCGGGCGCGCTGCTCGCCTTCGCGCTCTCCTTCGACGATTTCATCATCACCAATTTCAACGCCGGCTCGACCGTCACCTTCCCGATGTTCGTATGGGGCTCCGCGCAACGCGGAACTCCCGTGCAGATCAATGTGATCGGTACGGCCATGTTCGCCCTCGCCGTCCTGCTGGTACTGGCCTCGATGGTCATCGGAAAACGCCGCAACCGGCAGAAGGCATGAAGCACCGCGGGGAGTCGACATCATGGCCCCTGGCGCCATGAGCCGTCGAAGGTGGCGTACGCGGCGGGCCGTACCGGGCTCGGCGTCGACGCCACCCGCTTCGGGGCCGAGGTGATGCCGGACCCGCCGGCGGACGCGCGGGCCGGGCGGCGCGATCCGCGGCTGCGGACGACGGACCGGCTGGGCCTCGGCTTCGACAGCCGAGCCGCGCGGGGGCTTGACAACCGAATTGGTCTGGACCAAATTGAGCGCGCTCCGCCCTCCCATTCCCCCCTGCCCGGAGGCCCTTGTGGACCGCTCCAGACCTCTCGCGCGCCGGCCCCTCGTGGCGCTGCTCACCGCCACCGCCCTCGCCGCCACCGGTATGACCGCGCTGTCGTCGGCCGCCCGCGCGGCCGACGCGGACCTCGCCAGGAACGGCGGCTTCGAGTCCGGCCTCGACGGCTGGAGCTGTACGGCCGGCACGACGGTGAACTCGCCTGTGCACAGTGGCGTTTCGGCACTGAAGGCGACCCCGTCGGGCGCCGACAACGCCCGCTGCGCGCAGACCGTCACCGTGAAACCGGACTCCTCGTACACGCTCTCCGGTCACGTCCAGGGCAGCTACGTCTATCTGGGCGCGAGCGGCACCGGCACCACCGACGTCTCCACCTGGACCCAGTCCGCCCCCGGCTGGCAGCGGCTCACCACCACCTTCCGCACCGGCCCCTCCACCACCCGCGTCACCATCTACACCCACGGCTGGTACGGCACCGGCGCCTATCACGCCGACGACATCACCCTGATCGGTCCCGGCGGCGAGACCGGGCAGCCGCCCGCCCCGCCCACCGGTCTGCGGGCCGGCACCGTCACCTCCACCAGCGTGGCCCTGTCCTGGTCACCCGTGTCCGGCGCCACCGGCTACGCGGTCTACCGCGACGGCACCAAGGTGCGGACGGTGAGCGGGACGTCGGCCACCGTCACCGGGCTGTCGCCCTCGACGGCGTACGCCTTCCAGGTCGCGGCCGTGAACGACGCGGGTGAGTCGGCCCGTTCGGCCACCGTCACCGCGACCACGAGCACCCCCGACTCCGGCGGCGGCGACTCCGGCCTCCCGGCCCACGCCCTGGTCGGCTACCTCCACGCGAGCTTCGCCAACGGTTCCGGCTACACCCGCCTCGCCGACGTCCCCGACAGCTGGGACGTCATCGACCTGGCCTTCGGCGAGCCGACCTCGGTCACCTCGGGCGACATCCGCTTCGAGCGCTGCCCGGCTGCGGAGTGCCCCGGTGTGGAGAGCGACGCCGAGTTCAAGGCGGCCGTCAAGGCCAAGCAGGCGGCCGGGAAGAAGGTGCTGATCTCCATCGGCGGGCAGAACGGCCAGGTGCAGCTCACCAGCACCGCCGCCCGCGACATGTTCGTCTCCTCCGTCTCGAAGATCATCGACGAGTACGGACTCGACGGCCTGGACATCGACTTCGAGGGCCACTCCCTCTCCCTGAACGCCGACGACACGGACTTCAGGAACCCGAAGACCCCGGTGATCGTCAACCTGATCTCGGCGCTGAAGACCCTGAAGGCCAAGTACGGCGACGACTTCGTGCTGACCATGGCCCCGGAGACCTTCTTCGTCCAGCTCGGCTACCAGTACTACGGCACCGGCAAGTGGGGCGGCCAGGACCCGCGGGCGGGCGCGTACCTCCCGGTCATCCACGCCCTGCGCGACGACCTGACGCTGCTGCACGTCCAGGACTACAACTCCGGGCCGATCATGGGACTGGACAACCAGTACCACTCGATGGGCGGCGCCGACTTCCACATCGCGATGACGGACATGCTGCTCACCGGCTTCCCGGTGGCGGGTGACGCGAACAACGTCTTCCCGCCGCTGCGCGCCGACCAGGTCGCCATCGGCATGCCGGCCACCACCAACGCCGGCAACGGGCACGTGTCCCCGGCCGAGGTCACCAAGACCCTCGACTGCCTGACGAAGCGCACGAACTGCGGCGGTTACGCGACCCACGGAACGTGGCCCGGACTGCGCGGGCTGATGACCTGGTCGATCAACTGGGACCGGTTCGGCGGCTGGGAGTTCCAGCGGACGTTCGACGGCTACTTCGGCTGAGCGACAGCCGGAGGGAGATCAGCAGTACCGCGCCGAGGCACCAGCTGGCCGCCACGTCCAGCGGCCAGTGGTAGCCCCGGCGCACCAGCCCGAACGAGACGCCGGCGACCAGGACGGCGCAGGCCGCGACCAGCACGCGCCGGACCGCCGGCGACCGCAGCAGCGGCAGGAGCAGCAGCGTCGCCACGCCGTACGCCACGACGGCGGTGGCCGTGTGTCCGGAGGGGTAGTAGCCGGCCGCCGGGGGCACGGCCGGGGTGCCGGGGCGGTCGGTCCATTCCTTGAGGGGGGCGACCAGCGCCGGCACCAGCACCATCGCCAGGGCCCCGGCGGCGGGCGGCAGCCACCAGCGGTCCATACCTGTGGCACGCCCGCGCCAGGCGGCGTACGCCAGTGCGATCACCAGGACGGGGAGGGCGACCTGGGCGTTGCCGAGGTCGGCGAGCAGTTCGGAGGCCCGGTCCGGGTGGACCAGCTCCCGGCTCAGCCGCTCGTCGAGGCCCACCAGTGGGCCGTCGGCGACGACCTGCCAGGTGATCAGCGCGAAGAGGAGAACGGGCGGTCCCAGCAGCAGCATGGTGCACAGCTTCGCAGGTGGGGCCCGGTGCGTGCCGAAGGGCCAGTGCAAAGGGGGGGTATGCACTGGCCCTTCTGGAACGGCTTGCCGTATGAGGTGCCCGGACGGCCGTCCGGACCGGAACGTCGCGCGCCCCGGGGGGTGTGGGGCGGGCGACCGTCCGATCATGAGGAGACCCGAGGCCCTCGGGCCCCGGTTGTGTGCGCGAGGGCACGACCAGGTCGAAGCTGGGGAGGCCTCGGCCTGAAACCGCCCACAGTCCCCTGCGGGCGGGGTGTATCTCTCATCCGTGGAGAAACCTACGGCAGGGGGTGGCCCCGCGACAGGGCCGACGGGCTCCTGTCATCCACCTCGCACACGTTCTTCACACGCTCTGCCGCTCGTGGGTCCCGGCGGCCCGGGGCAGGCGTCTCACCTGCCCCGATGCCGGCTCAGATGCGCGCGAACGCCTGCTCGATGATGTCGAGGCCCTCGTTCAGCAGGTCCTCGCCGATGACCAGCGGGGGCAGGAAGCGCAGCACGTTGCCGTAGGTGCCACAGGTCAGGACCAGCAGGCCCTCCTGGTGGCAGGCCTTGGCCAGCGCGGCCGTCGCCTCGGGGTTCGGCTCCTTGGTGGCGCGGTCCTTGACCAGCTCGATGGCGATCATCGCGCCCCGGCCGCGGACGTCGCCGATGACGTCGAACTTCTCGGCCATGGCGGTGAGGCGGGACTTCATGATCGCCTCGATGTTCTTCGCCCTGGCGTTGAGGTCGAGCTCCTTCATCGTCTCGATGGCGCCGAGCGCGCCCGCGCAGGCGACCGGGTTGCCGCCGTAGGTGCCGCCCAGGCCGCCGGAGTGCGCGGCGTCCATGATCTCGGCGCGGCCGGTGACGGCGGCGAGCGGCAGACCGCCGGCGATGCCCTTCGCGGTGGTGATCAGGTCCGGGACGATGCCCTCGTCCTCGCAGGCGAACCACTGGCCGGTGCGGCAGAAGCCGGACTGGATCTCGTCGGCGACGAAGACGATGCCGTTGTCCCGGGCGAACTCGCTGATCGCGGGCAGGAAGCCCTTGGCCGGCTCGATGAAGCCGCCCTCGCCGAGCACCGGCTCGATGATGACCGCGGCCACGTTCTCGGCGCCGACCTGCTTGGTGATCTGGTCGATGGCCTGCGCGGCGGCCTCCGGGCCCGCGTTCTCCGGGCCGGTCGGCCAGCGGTAGCCGTAGGCGACCGGGACGCGGTACACCTCGGGCGCGAACGGGCCGAAGCCGTGCTTGTACGGCATGTTCTTCGCGGTCAGCGCCATGGTGAGGTTCGTACGGCCGTGGTAGCCGTGGTCGAAGACGACGACCGCCTGCCGCTTGGTGTACGCACGCGCGATCTTGACGGCGTTCTCGACGGCCTCGGCCCCGCTGTTGAACAGCGCGGACTTCTTGGCGTGGTCGCCCGGCGTCAGCTCGGCGAGCGCCTCGGCGACGGCCACGTAGCCCTCGTACGGCGTGACCATGAAGCAGGTGTGGGTGAAGTCGGCGAGCTGGGCGGAGGCGCGGCGGACGACGGCCTCGGCGGAGGCGCCGACGGAGGTCACGGCGATGCCGGAACCGAAGTCGATCAGCCGGTTGCCGTCGACGTCCTCGATGATGCCGCCGCCCGCGCGGGTGGTGAACACGGGCAGTACGGAGCCCACGCCCTGCGCGACCGCGGCGGTGCGGCGGGCCTGCAGCTCCTGCGACTTCGGGCCGGGGATGGCGGTGACGACGCGGCGCTCCTGCGGAAGTGCGGTCATGCGGGGCTCCTGGGGGGTGTTTCGGACGCTTTTCCTTCTTTTCTCGCAGGCTAGGGCCGCTGGAGGGGGCTGGGCATGCTCCATGTGGGCGTTGTCGGGGGTTCCCGGTTGTCCGCGATGGACATACGCCGGCCGAGGGCAGTCGTGCCTCCTTCGGTCCTCACGGGCCTGAGTGGGGCCCCGGGGCGCGGCCCGGTGGAACCACCCCCTCCCGGTGCCCGGCCACGTAAACAGTGAACTCGCCCTGTCAGGGCGTTAGATTGACTCGCTGATGGCGGATGGAGCGGCAGCTCAGGGGGCAAGGGCGATGAACAGCGACGGTACCCAGGACGCGCGGGGCACGCATGCGCACCCCGTCCCGCGCCCGGCGGGCCCACCGGACGTACCGACGGCGCCCCCGCGCCCCACGAGGGCCCCGGGCGTGCCCCCGCCGCCCGACGGTTCCGCGTTCCTCGCCTGGCTCCGCGCCCCCCGCCCCGAGGCCCTCCCCGGCGTATGGCGGTTCGGCCACCGGCCGCGCCCGGAGGAGGAACCGGAGCGTGTCCCCGGACGCCAGCTGCTCAGCGGAGCCCTGATCGCGTTCCTCGTCGGCTGGCTCATCTGGTCGCTGCTGTGGAACGGCTACCTCGGCGGCTGGTGGCTGCTGCCGCTCTACGCGATGATCCCCGACTCCTGGGCGGAGCCCCACAGCTTCGGCGCCGTCGTGGTCGTCTACGCCTACTACGTGCTGATCGCCGGGATCATCATGGTCGGCGTGGGCCGTCTCGGCCGCTGGAGCGAGATCTGGCGCCGCTACGGCCCGCCCGCCTGGCGCCGTGACCCCGTGCGGGACCAGCGCCCGCCCACCCCCGAGGCCGACCCCGCCGCCTGGCCCGCCCTCCGCGCCGCCGGCGCCACGGACGCCGCCGAGCGGCTGGCCGCCGACGCCCGCGCCGGGCTGATGCGGGACGTCGACCAGGCCCGTATCGCCCGCGCCTGGCAGGGCGTGCGCAACGGCCGGCACAGCCTCGCCGCCTTCACCGGAGCCGTGCTCGCGGACGGAGCGGCCGCCTGCCCGCATCCCTCCGGCGCGCGCGACCTGCCCGCCCGGCAGGCCCGCCACGACCTGCTCACCGGGCAGGTACGGATCGGCACCACCGCCGACGACCCCCGCAACCCCTACGCCTACCGCGGCACCGGCCTGGCCCTCGGTCCGGAACTCCTCGGCACCTCGCTCCTCGCCGTCGGACCGGCCGGTTCCGGCAAGACCGGCGGTGTCGTCCGGCCGCTCGCCGAGTCGCTGTGCCTGCACGCGCTGGCCGGGAAGGCCGCCGTGGTCGTGGTCGGCGCGGCGGGCGCGGGGCTCGGCGACAGCGACGCGTACGACGTCGTCGTGCGGATCGGCAATCCCGAGTCGGTCTACGACCTCGACCTGTACGGCGGCACCACGGACCCCGACGAGGCCGCGGCCGTACTCGCCGAGGCGCTGGTGGGAGACCTGGCGGATCCGCACCCGGGCAGCGACAGCCGCCGCTCCACCACCGTCCTCGCCCAGCTCCTGGGCCCGTTCCGCGCGGTGCACGGCCGCTTCCCGTCCGTCCCCGAGCTGCGGCAGCTCCTCGACGGCGCCCCCGGCCCGCTGGCCGCCCTGCGCAGCGGGCTCCAGGCCGCCGGCCAGGAGTCGCTGCTGCGTGAACTCGACGCGCGGGAGCGGCAGATGGCCCATCCGGGCGATGTCGGCGGCACCCTCGCCGACCGGGTGGCGTTGCTGGACCGGCCGGCCTTCGCGGGGTTCTTCGACACCTCCGGTCAGTCCCGGCCGTTCTCGCTCAAGGCGCTGGACCACCCGGTGCGGGTACGCGTCGACCTGCCCCAGCGCGGGCACGCGGACGCCTCGCGGATGCTGGCGCGGCTGGTCCTCGCCCAGTTCACGGCGAGCGTGACGGTGCGCGAGGACCGCTCCCTGTTCGCCTGTCTGGTGCTGGACGACGCGGCCGGCGTGGTCACCCCCGAGGCCGTGCGGGGCATCCAGCGGCTGCGGTCCGCCAACGCGGGCGCGGTGCTGACGCTGCGCACCCTGGACGACGTACCGAGGCCGCTGCGCGGGCCGCTGCTCGGGGCCACCGGGTGCAGGATGGCACTGTCCGGTGTCACCCCGTGGGACGGGCAGGACTTCGCCGAGGTGTGGGGCAAGGAGTGGACCGAGGCCCGGGACGTCACCGACCGGCAGATCATCGCGGAGAGCCCTGCGGGCAAGGCGGCTCACGCCCTGCGGCGGGCGATCACGGGCAAGGCGCCGACCGCGCGGGCGGTCACCGTGCGGCAGGTCGAGCGGGAGCGGTGGTCGGCGTCGGAGCTGGCGCATGCCGTACCGGCGGGCCACGCGGTGCTGTCGCTGACCGACGTCAAGGGCGAGCACGCGCCGCCGCTGCTGGTGGACCTGCGGGAGTGAGCCGGCCGATCGGGGCGGCCGGGGACCGTACAGTGAGGCAGAATCGACACAGGCCGTTCATACGCGGCGGCCAAAAGATCACCGAGTTCTCACCCACCCGACGCAGACCCGAAGGCTCACGGCACCCATGCCCCCGACGCTCGCCTCGCTCGTCCACCACTCCGCGCTCAAGCTGACCGTGCGCGCGGGCGGGGACCGCCTCGACGCGCCGGTCCGCTGGGCGCACGCCAGTGAGCTCGCCGACCCCGTGCCCTACATGGAGGGCGGGGAACTCCTGCTGATCACCGCGCTGAAACTCGACGCGGAGGACCGGGAGGCGATGCGCCGCTATGTGCGGCGGCTGGTCGGGGCGGGAGTCGTGGGCCTCGGATTCGCCGTCGGCGTCCACTACGAGGACATCCCCGACGCCCTCGTCGACGCCGCGCGGGAGGAGGGCCTGCCGCTCCTCGAGGTGCCGCGCCGCACCCCCTTCCTCGCGATCAGCAAGGCCGTGTCCGCCGCCATCGCCGCCGACCAGTACCGCGCGGTGACCGCGGGCTTCGCGGCCCAGCGGGAACTGACGAGACAGGCTCTGACGGAGGGCCCGGAGGGGCTGCTGGCCGCGCTCGCCGCGCAGGTCGACGGGTGGGCCGCGCTGTACGACGCCTCGGGCGCCGTCGTGGCCGCGGCACCGGAGTGGGCGGGCCGGCGCGCCGCGCGGCTCACCCCGGACGTGACCCGGCTGCGGGAGCGGCCCGCGCCCGCCTCCTCGGTCGTGGCCGGCCCGGAGAACGAGGACCGGGTCGAACTGCACTCCCTCGGCACCGGCCGGCGCCCCCGCGCGGCGCTCGCCGTCGGTACGGCCGCCGCCCTCGGCACCGCCGAGCGGTACGCCGTCCACTCCGCCATCGCCCTGCTCACCCTGATCACGGAACGCTCCCGCTCCCTGCACGCCGCCGAGCAGCGCATCGGCGCCGCCGTCCTGCGCATGCTGCTCGCCGGGGAGCCGGACCACGCCCGCGCGGTCGCCGGCGACCTGTACGGCGGCCTTCTCGACGCGCCCTTCCGGATCATCGTGGCCGCCGGGGGCGAGACGAACGGGGACGCCCTCGGAGCCCTCGCCGAGGCCGCGGAGGCCGCCGCCGCCCGCTCCGGGGAGGTGGTCCTGGCCGTACCGGAGGGAAACCGGCTGGTGATACTGGCCTGCGACGGCGGCGCCGCCGTGGCCGCCTGCTGCGACCACGCCGCCGCGCGGGAGGCGGCCCGCAAGGCCGACGACGAACTGGTCGTCGGACTGTCCGCACCGGCCGGCCCGATCGCCGCGTCCACCGCCTACAAGCAGGCCGAGCAGGCTCTTTCGGTGGCGCGGCGGCGGGGGAGGGTGCTGGTGGAGCACGAGCACATGGCCGCCGGCTCGGTGCTGCCGCTGCTCGCCGACGACGCGGTCAGGGCGTTCGCCGACGGGCTGCTGCGCGCCCTGCGCGAACACGACGCGACGGGCCGCGGCGACCTCGTCGCCTCGCTGCGCGCCTGGCTCTCCCGCCACGGCCAGTGGGACGCGGCGGCGGCCGACCTGGGCGTCCACCGCCACACCCTCCGCTACCGCATGCGCCGGGTCGAGGAGATCCTGGGCCGCTCCCTGGACGACCCGGACACCCGCATGGAGCTGTGGCTGTCCCTGAAGGCGACGACGACGGAGTAGCGCCCCCACCCCGCCAAACCGTAGAACCCCCACACCCCCACCACTACGACTCGGCCAAACTCCGCCCCCTTCCCCCCGCCCTACCGTGGAACCGGCAACCCACCCGCACACCCCCACCACGGAAGGGCCGGAACCCGCACATGACTTCCACCACCGCCTTCTGGCTCGCCGGCCGCCAGGCCACCGGCGAGACCGCCTTCGACGTCACCTCCCCCTGGGACGGCCGCACCGTCGGCACGGTGAGCGTCCCCACCGACGCCCAGGTCGAAGAGGCCGTCTCCGCCGCCCACGCCGTCCGCGAGGACTTCGCCGCCACCCCCGCCCACGTCCGCGCCGCCGCCCTCGACCACGTCAGCCGCCGCCTCGCCGAGCGCACCGAGGAGATCGCCCATCTGATCTCCGCCGAGAACGGCAAGCCGGTCAAGTGGGCCCGCGGAGAGGTCGGCCGCGCGGTCTCCGTGTTCCGTTTCGCCGCCGAGGAGGCCCGCCGCTTCAACGGCGGCGAGGCCCAGCGCCTGGACACCGACGCCGGCGGCCAGGGCCGGCTCGCCTTCACCCGCCGCTTCCCCAAGGGCGTCGTCCTCGGCATCGCGCCGTTCAACTTCCCGCTGAACCTGTGCGCCCACAAGATCGCCCCCGCGATCGCCGCGGGCGCGCCGATCATCCTCAAGCCGGCCCCCGCCACGCCCCTCTCCGGCCTGATCCTCGGTGAGCTGCTCGCCGAGACCGAGCTGCCCGCCGGTTCCTGGAGCATCCTCCCGGTCCCCAACGACCGCATGCCCGCCCTGGTCCAGGACGAGCGCCTCCCGGTGATCTCCTTCACCGGCTCCGAGACGGTCGGTTACGCGATCATGGACTCGGTGCCGCGCAAGCACTGCACCCTGGAGCTGGGCGGCAACGGCGCGGCCGTCGTCCTCGCCGACTTCGGACGCGACGAGGACCTGGACCGGGCCGCGCAGCGCATCGCGACCTTCTCCAACTACCAGGGCGGCCAGTCCTGCATCTCGGTGCAGCGCGTGATCGCCGACGCCTCCGTGTACGACCGGCTGCTGCCGCGCATCGTCGCCGCCGTCGAGGCGCAGGTCACCGGCGACCCGAACGACGACGCCACCGACGTCGGCCCGCTGGTCAGCGAGGCCGCCGCGCAGCGCGTGGAGGCCTGGGTCGACGAGGCCGTCGCCGCGGGCGCCACCCTCCTCACCGGCGGCAAGCGCGACGGCGCCTCCTACGCGCCGACCGTGCTCGCCGACGTACCGGCCGACGCGACGATCTCCCGTGAGGAGGTCTTCGGGCCGGTGCTGACCGTGCAGAAGGCGGACGGCGAGGCGGCGGCCTTCGCGGCCGTCAACGACTCCAAGTACGGCCTCCAGGCGGGCGTGTTCACACACGACCTGCAGACCGCCTTCCGGGCCCACCGGGCCCTGGAGGTCGGCGGTGTGGTCATCGGTGACGTGCCCTCCTACCGCGCCGACCAGATGCCGTACGGCGGTGCCAAGCAGTCCGGTGTGGGCCGTGAGGGCGTGCGGTTCGCGATGGACGACTACACCTACGAGCGGGTGATGGTCCTGACGGGCCTCGCGCTCTGACCCACCCGCGAAAGGCCGACGGCCCGAGCCCGCTGTGCGGGGGCTCGGGCCGTCGGTCCTCGGCGACCGGTGCGGTCAGCGGAAGGCGGGAGCGGTGACGGCCGGGCGGTGGGCGCCGTAGTAGTCCTCGTCCTCCCAGCTGTCCTCCTCGCTGTTGATGGCGGCCACGACGCCGATGGCTATCAGGACGATCACGGCGATGCCGAGGACGAGGCCGATGATGCCCGTGATCAGGCCGGCCTGGGCCTGCCCGTGGTTGTCGGCGAGGCCCTGTTCGGCCTTCTTGCGGCCCTTGATGCCGAAGACGATGGCGAGGACGCCGAGGACGACGGAGACCACGCCGTAGAAGCAGAACAGGCAGCAGGCCAGGATGCCGAGCACCATGGCCGCGACGCCCATGCCGTTCTGCCGCTGGCCCGGCATGCCGGGCCAGCCGTAGCCCGGCGGGTAGCCGGGGTATCCGTAGCCGCCGGGTGCGCCGGGGCCGGTGGGCGCGACGGGCGGCGGGGGCAGCGCGGAGCCCTGGGTGTCGAAGGGCGTGGCGCCGCCCGGGGGCGTGGCGCCGGCGGGCGGGACGTAGCCGGCACCCGGCATCCCGGCGATGGTGGGCTGGTTGTGCACGGACGGCGGCTGCGGCGCGGACAGCCCGTCGGCGACGGTCGGCGTGGCCGGTGGCTGCGGCGGCCGGCCGGCGCCGGACGTGCGGTCCTTGTCCAGTGAGGGCCTGCCCTCCGGGGGCGCCCAGGGGTCGTCGGCGCCCGTGTCCCCGCCCGGCTGCGTCGCGTCCGTCATCTGGAGTTCCCCCTCGGCCTCGATCGTCCGGCCATGCTACGGCTCCGCCGCCCCGTGCCGCCCCGCACCCCCTTCGGCGACCGCCTACGATGACCCCGAGTCACCGATCAGCCGATCATCCGCGTCCCGCCGCCCGTGCGGCCCGGGGGCGCCGTTCCGGGGAGGAACCTTGACCGACCGTCTCGTCGAGCCGCGCGTCCCGCGCGATCTGCGCGCCTTCATCGCCGGGCTGCCCAAGGCCGAACTGCACGTGCACCACGTCGGATCCGCCTCCCCCCGCATCGTCTCGGAGCTGGCCGCCCGCCACCCCGACTCCAAGGTCCCCACCGACCCCGAGGCCCTGGCCGACTACTTCACCTTCACGGACTTCGCCCACTTCATCGAGGTGTACCTGTCCGTCGTCGACCTGATCCGCACCCCCGAGGACGTACGGCTGCTGACCTACGAGGTGGCCCGTGAACTGGCCCGGCAGCAGGTGCGGTACGCCGAGCTGACCATCACCCCGTTCTCCTCCACCCGGCGCGGCATCGACGAGCGTGCCTTCATGGACGCGATCGAGGACGCCCGCAAGGCGGCCGAGGCCGAGCTCGGGACCGTGCTGCGCTGGTGCTTCGACATCCCCGGCGAGGCCGGTCTCGAGTCCGCCGAGGAGACCACGCGGCTCGCCACCGATGACCGGCTGCGCCCGGAGGGCCTGGTCTCCTTCGGTCTCGGCGGGCCGGAGATCGGCGTGCCCCGGCCGCAGTTCAAGCCGTACTTCGACCGCGCGATCGCCGCCGGACTGCACTCCGTGCCGCACGCGGGCGAGACCACGGGCCCGGAGACCGTGTGGGACGCGCTGGGCGAGCTGGGTGCGGAGCGCATCGGGCACGGGACCAGCTCCGCCCGCGACCCGAAGCTGCTCCAGCACCTGGCGGAGCGGCGCATCCCGCTGGAGGTGTGCCCCACCTCCAACATCGCCACCCGCGCGGTGGCCGACCTCGACGAGCACCCCATCAAGGAGTTCACGCGGGCCGGTGTCCTGGTCACGGTCAACTCCGACGACCCGCCGATGTTCGGCACCGACCTGAACAACGAGTACGCGGTCGCCGCGCGGCTGCTGGAGCTCGACGAGCGGGGACTGGCCGGCCTGGCGAAGAACGCGGTCGAGGCGTCGTTCATGGACCCGGCCGGCAAGGCGCGGCTGGCCGCCGAGATCGACGCCTACACCTCGTCCTGGCTCGCCTCCTGACCACCCGCGAAGGTCCCGCCATGCAGAACGTGACCGCCGTGGCCCACCGCGGCGACCCCTACCGCGTCCGCGAGAACACCCTCGCCTCGCTGCGGTCCGCGCTCCACCGGGGCGCGGACGCGGTGGAGGTCGACGTACGCCTCACCCGGGACGGTGTCCCGGTGCTGCTCCACGACGGCACGCTGAAGCGGCTCTGGGGACACGACCGTCCGCTGTCGTCGCTGTCATGGGAGGAGGTGCGCGGGGTCACGGACGGCGGGGTGCCCACGCTCTCCGACGCGCTGGCGGCGACGGACGGCGGCCGGGTGATGATCGACCTGCCCGGCGAACCCGGCGTCCGCGCGGTGCGCCGGGTCGTGGACGCCGTACGGGAGCGGGACGCGCAGGACCGCGTTTATTACTGCGCGGGCGCCCCCGCCATGCTCGCCGTGCGGGCGGCGGACCCGTCCGCCGAGATCGCGCTCACGCGTACGACGCTGGCGCCGGCCCGCGCCGGTCTGCTGGAGGCGATCCGGCCGCGCTGGCTGAACTACCGCTTCAGCCTGGTCGACCGCGCTCTCGCGGACCGTGTCCACCGGGCCGGCTACCTGCTCTCCGTCTGGACCCCGGACACCCGCCGCTCCATGCGCCGTCTGCTGGACCTGGGCGTCGACTCGATCACCACCAACCGCGTCGACGTCCTGTGCGCGCTGCGTGCGGCCGGGAACCGGCCGGGGCGGCAGGCACCTTAGGGGCAACCCCTGACAACTCCCTTGTACACACAGGGGAGTTGGTCGGGGGTGCACCAGGGCGGGCGCCCTCCCTGACGACGATCCCGAGGCGGCCCGCACGGCCGGAGGATGATCACGTCCTTCCGCCGAACTCCCCCGAGGAGCAGCCGATGCACGTCCGCCGCCGTACCACCCTGCTCGCCGCCTCCCTCGTCCTCGCCCTGGGCGCGGGCCCGCTCGCCGCGCCCGCGTTCGCCTCCCCCGCCCCGCGGGCGCCCGTGTGCACCACCGCACCGTCCCACCAGGCGCTGTGCGAGGCGATCGAAGGGCTGCCCGACCAAGACGCGACCGCCGCGCTCGTCCGGCTGGGCGGTACCGAGGGTTCCTGGCAGGGCAGTTCGGGGGTGCGGGACCTGGCGAGCGGCCGGGCGGCCGACCCGGACGCGCGGTTCAGGGCCGGCTCGACGACCAAGGTGGTGACGGCCGCCGCCGTCCTCCGGCTCGCGGCCGAGGGCGAGGTCGACCTCGACGCGTCGATCGAGCGCTATCTCCCCGGCCTGCTCGGCCCCGAGTTCGAGAAGCCCGTCACCGTGCGGAATCTGCTGAACCACACCAGCGGCATCAAGCCGGGCGTCAGTTGGGGGGACACCTTCGAGGAGCAGTACGCACACCGCTACGACACGCTCACCCCGTGGCGGGTCGTGAAGTCGGCGGTCGCGCAGGGCCCGGCGTTCACCGCCGGTGACGAGCAGCAGTACCTCAACATCAACTACACGATCCTCGGCCTGCTGATCGAGAAGGTGACCAGGCACTCGTACGCCTCCGAGGTGACCCGGCTCGTACTGCGTCCCGCCGGGATGCAGCACACGTACTTCCCCGGCACCGACCCGCGTATCCGGGGACCCCACAACCATGGTTACCAGCGAGTCGAACGGCCGGACGGGACGAGCCGGCTGGTCGACGTCACCGAGTGGAACGTGGCCGACCGCTGGGCGGCCGGGGACATGATCTCGACCACCGCCGACCTGGAGCGGCTGGTCACGGCCCTCTTCCGCGGACAGATCGTGCCCGAACCGCAGTTGCGGGAGATGTTCACGGTCCCGGCGGACATCGAGGGCGCCGCCTACAGCGCGGGCCTGACCCGCCTGGAGCTGGGGGGCACGGTCTACTGGGGCAAGAGCGGGGCCCGCCCCGGCTACAGCACGATGCTCGCCGCGACCGAGGACCTGAGCTTCACCCTCGTGTACTCGCTCTCCGACACCGATGCGAAGGACACGACGGCGAACCCGGTCGCCGAGCGCATCAAGGCGGCCGCCCTCAGGTAGCGAGGGCGGGTGCCGGGTCCGGCGTGAGCGCCTCCAGTTGCTTGACCCTACGGCGTACGGCGTACAGCGGGATCACGCCGAACACCCCGAAGGCCATGTCGATGACGCTCCACCAGAAGGGGATGCCGCGGACCGGTCCGCAGATCAGCGCGAGCGGGATGATGCCGGCGCAGGCGATCATGCCGAACTCGATCACCCAGATGTTGCGGAGCGGGTCGCGGTAGGGGCCGTAGAAGGCGACGGCGATCACGAGGTGGGCGAAGGCGAGCCAGTCGGTGCCGTAGAGGAGGAAGGGGTACTCGGCGTCGGCGGCGTCGAGGCCGTCCCGTACGCGCTCGATCCACTCCATGAGGCCGGGAAGGTGCTCCGGAGCGCCCAGTGAACGCAGCACGTCCTCGGTCCAGCGCAGTTCGTGCACCAGCGGGAAGGCCGTGGCGCCGCTGAGCACCAGGCAGACGACGAAGAAGGCCAGCCAGGCGCGGATGCCCTTGAGCAGGGCGGCTCTGTCGCTCATGGCAGCAGCGTACGCCGAGAGTTGAACATGTTCAAAAATGGGGTCCGCCCCTGGGAACACCTCGGCCCCGGACGGTGGCGCACCGTCCGGGGCCGAGGCTTCGGCGCCTAGCCGTCGAGCGACGTCATCACGTGCTTGACGCGCGTGTAGTCGTCGAAGCCGTACGCCGAGAGGTCCTTGCCGTAGCCGGACTTCTTGAAGCCGCCGTGCGGCATCTCCGCGACCAGCGGGATGTGGGTGTTGATCCACACGCAGCCGAAGTCGAGCTTCTTGGACATCCGCATCGCGCGGGAGTGGTCCTTGGTCCACACCGAGGAGGCCAGCGCGTACTCGACGCCGTTGGCGTACGCGACGGCCTGGTCCTCGTCGGTGAACGACTGGACGGTGATGACCGGCCCGAAGACCTCCTTCTGGACGATCTCGTCGTCCTGGTTCAGGCCGGAGACGACGGTCGGGGCGTAGAAGAAGCCCTTGTCGCCGACGCGCTTGCCGCCGGCGACCACGCGCGCGTGCGCCGGCAGCCGCTCGATGAAGCCCTCGACCTGCCCCAGCTGGTGGGGGTTGTTGAGCGGGCCGAAGAGCACGTCCTCGTCGTCCGGCATGCCGGTCTTCGTGTCGGCGGCGGCCTTGGCGAGCGCGGTGACGAACTCGTCGTGGATGGACTCGTGGACGAGCACGCGCGTGGCGGCCGTGCAGTCCTGGCCGGCGTTGAAGAAGCCCGCGACGGAGATGTCCTCGACGGCCTTGGCGATGTCGGTGTCCTCGAAGACGACGACCGGGGCCTTGCCGCCCAGCTCCAGATGGACCCGCTTGAGGTCCTTGGAGGCGGACTCGGCGACCGACATGCCGGCACGCACCGAACCGGTGATGGACGCCATCGCCGGGGTGGGGTGCTCGACCATGAGGCGGCCGGTGTCGCGGTCGCCGCAGACGACGTTGAAGACGCCCTTGGGAAGGATCGAGCCGAGGATCTCGGCGAGCAGGACCGTGGAGGCCGGGGTGGTGTCCGAGGGCTTCAGGACGACGGTGTTGCCCGCGGCGATCGCCGGGGCGAACTTCCACACGGCCATCATCATCGGGTAGTTCCAGGGGGCGACCTGCGCGCAGACGCCGATCGGCTCACGGCGCACGAAGGAGGTCAGTCCCTCCATGTACTCGCCGGCGCCCTTGCCCTCCAGCATCCGCGCCGCGCCCGCGAAGAAGCGGATCTGGTCCACCATCGGCGGGATCTCCTCGGTGCGGGTCAGCCCCGTGGGCTTGCCCGTGTTCTCCACCTCGGCGGCGATGAGTTCCTCGGCGCGCTCCTCGACGGCGTCCGCGATCTTCAGCAGGGCCTTCTGGCGCTCGGCCGGGGTGGTGTCGCGCCAGCCGGGGAACGCCTCGGCGGCGGCCGCCATCGCGGCGTCCACATCCGCCTGCCCGGACAGCGGAGCGGTCGCGTACGCCTCGCCCGTCGCGGGGTTGACCACCTCGGTGGTCCGTCCGTCGGCGGCGTCCCGGAACTCACCGCCGATGTAGTTGCGCAGACGACGCAGCTCGGTGCTCACTGCAGGCCCTCCTGGTGTTCCTTGTGGGTGTCCGAGGTGTCTGGGGTGTCGAGAATGTCGAGTGTCCAGCCTCTGAGACACCCACCCTAGACCGACGGCTGTCGTTTTCAACACCCCCACCCGCTCCACTCCTGCGAAATCCGCAAGCCGAGACGCCTCAGACAACGAAATTCATCGATCGAGCCTTGCAGAACTGTCGATACGTCGTGCACAGTGGCACCGTGGCCAGTCGAAGCGCAGACCCGAGGGACTCCCGCGAGTCCAAGAACGGCGGCGGTCCCCAGTTGGACGCCGTCTCCCTCGCCATCATCGAGCAGCTCCAGGAGGACGGCCGCCGGCCGTACGCCGCCATCGGCAAGGCCGTGGGCCTGTCGGAGGCGGCCGTGCGCCAGCGGGTGCAGAAGCTGCTGGACCAGGGCGTGATGCAGATCGTCGCCGTCACGGACCCGCTCACCGTGGGCTTCCGCCGCCAGGCGATGGTCGGGGTCAACGTCGAGGGTGACGTGGAGTCCGTGGCCGACGCGCTGACCGCCATGGACGAGTGCGAGTACGTGGTGATGACCGCGGGCTCCTTCGACCTCATGGTCGAGATCGTCTGCGAGGACGACGACCACCTCCTGGAGGTCATCAACCGGCGCATCCGGGCCGTCCCCGGAGTGCGCTCCACCGAGAGTTTCGTCTACCTCAAGCTCAAGAAGCAGACCTACATGTGGGGAACCCGATAACCGTGAGCACCGACGACCTCAGCAAGTCCGCGTACGACCACCTGTGGATGCACTTCACCCGCATGTCCTCGTACGAGAACTCCCCCGTCCCCACCATCGTCCGGGGCGAGGGCACCCACATCTACGACGACAAGGGCAAGCGCTACCTCGACGGCCTCGCGGGCCTGTTCGTGGTGCAGGCGGGCCACGGCCGTCAGGAGCTCGCGGAGACCGCCTCCAAGCAGGCCCAGGAGCTGGCCTTCTTCCCGGTGTGGTCCTACGCCCACCCCAAGGCCGTGGAGCTGGCGGAGCGGCTCGCGCACGAGGCGCCGGGCGACCTCAACAAGGTCTTCTTCACCACCGGCGGCGGCGAGGCGGTGGAGACCGCCTGGAAGCTCGCCAAGCAGTACTTCAAGCTCACCGGCAAGCCGACCAAGTACAAGGTCATATCCCGCGCGGTGGCCTACCACGGCACCCCGCAGGGCGCCCTGTCCATCACCGGACTGCCGGCCCTGAAGGCGCCGTTCGAGCCGCTCGTCCCGGGCGCGCACAAGGTGCCCAACACCAACATCTACCGGGCGCCGGTCCACGGCGACGACCCGGAGGCGTTCGGCCGCTGGGCCGCCGACCAGATCGAGCAGCAGATCCTCTTCGAGGGCCCGGACACGGTGGCCGCCGTCTTCCTGGAGCCGGTGCAGAACGCGGGCGGCTGCTTCCCGCCCCCGCCCGGCTACTTCCAGCGGGTGCGCGAGATCTGCGACCGGTACGACGTGCTGCTCGTCTCCGACGAGGTCATCTGCGCCTTCGGCCGGCTCGGCACGACCTTCGCCTGCGACAAGTTCGGCTACGTGCCGGACATGATCACCTGCGCCAAGGGCATGACCTCGGGCTACTCCCCCATCGGCGCGTGCATCGTCTCCGACCGGCTCGCCGAGCCGTTCTACCGGGGCGACAACACCTTCCTGCACGGCTACACCTTCGGCGGCCACCCCGTCTCCGCGGCGGTCGGCGTCGCCAACCTCGACCTGTTCGAGCGCGAGGGCCTCAACCAGCACGTGCTCGACAACGAGGGCGCCTTCCGCGCCACCCTGGAGAAGCTGCACGACCTGCCGATCGTCGGCGACGTCCGCGGCAACGGCTTCTTCTACGGCATCGAACTGGTCAAGGACAAGAACACCAAGGAGTCCTTCGACGCCGACGAGACCGAGCGCGTGCTCTACGGCTTCCTGTCGAAGAAGCTCTTCGAGAACGGCCTGTACTGCCGGGCCGACGACCGCGGCGACCCGGTCGTCCAGCTCGCCCCGCCGCTGATCTCGAACCAGGAGACCTTCGACGAGATCGAGCAGATCCTGCGCGCGACCCTCTCGGAGGCCTGGACCAAGCTGTAGGCCGTTGGAGGTTCCGATCTTCCTTCTGGATGATCAACACCAGCCCCGTGCCGCCCGTTCGAGTGAGAATGGACGGCACGGGGCCGTGTTGTTGTCCGGCCTCGTGCCATGGCCTGCCTAGCGTGCCCATTGACTCCGCCCCCTCGCTGGACGACGGGACTTCCTGGCTCACGCTGCTCCGTTGTTCAGCGAACAACGGAGTCTCACGCGATCGACACCAGCCGGGTTGAGCCCAGCCCGGACGGCAGCAACGCCAAGGAGGCAGCACGTGCTTGGTTCTCGCGACGCGCTGTCCACAACGCACAACGATACGTGGAACCGAGACCGTGACCGGCGGCCTGCGCTCTCGTTCCCCCATACGGGGGACACAGCACGGCACTTTCTGATCTGAACCGAGGTGTACGCCCATGGTGGCCCCACCGGACAACGACGTGCTCTGGGCGCGAGCCCTGCACCACCGGTACGACGACGGCTCACCCGGACTGAGCGGGGTCTCGCTCGGCGTCCGGGAGGGCGAGATCCTCGCCGTCGGCGGCCCGCGCGGCAGCGGGAAGACGACCCTGCTGCGCTGTCTGTCCGGCCTGCTGCCCGCGAAGAGCGGCGAGGTCTGGTTCAACAGCGTGCCCGTGCACACCATGAGCCCCGTCGCCCGCGAGCGGCTGCGCCGGGACCACTTCGGCTGGATCGACCCGGAACCGGTGCTGGTGCCCGAGCTGAACGTCCGGGAGAACACCGCCCTGCCGCTGATGCTGCGCGGCACCGACCGGCGCCGCGCCAGGACGGCGGCCCTGGAGTGGCTGGAGCGCCTCGACATCGGCGACAAGGCCCGCAGGCACCCCGGGGAGCTGACGCAGGCGGAGCGGCAGCGGGTGTGCATCGCCCGCGCCCTCGCCCCGGCGCCCGCGGTGCTGTTCGCCGACGAGCCGACCGCCCCGCTGTACCGCGTCGACCGCGGCCATGTACTGCGCACGCTCACCACCGCCGCCCGCTCGCACGGCATCACCGTGGTCCTCGCGACCCAGGACCCGCAGACCGCGGCCCTCGCCGACCGCACCGTGTCGCTGCTCGACGGGCGGCGGGTGCGCACCGTACATCTGCCTCCGGTCGCCGGAGCGGCCGAGACGGAAGGCCGGGCGGCGTGCTCGCTCTCCGTCTGACCCGAAGCGCCCACACCGCCGTCCAGGTGCGGCGGCTCCTGGTCACGGCCGCGTCCGCGGGCACGGGCTTCCTGCTGCTCAGCACCCTCGGCCACGCGCTGGGCCACTCCGACCCGGCCTCCTCGGCGCTCCGGCTCGCCTGGTGCGCGGTCCCGCTGGCGGCCACGGTGTACTTCGCGATCGCGGTCGCCCGCACCGATCCGGGCACCCGGCCCCGGCCCGGCCTGTCGGCGATCGGTCTCGGACCCGTCCGGCTGATGGCGGTCTCTGCGGCCACCACGGCGCTGTCCTGCGCGCTGGGCTCACTGCTGGCCCTGCTGGTCTTCCTCCACCTGCGCGGCGACCTCACCGCCCTGCCCTCCGACGGCGCCACGGCGGACTACCTCGCCACCGGCCGGCCGCTTCCGCTGCCGGCCGCCCTGACCCTGCTGGCACTCGTGCCGCTGAGCGCGTCGGCGGCCGTGGCGGTGGCACTGCGGCCGCGCGAGCCGGCGGCGGGCGCGGCCCGCGCGGGGCGGACGTACGGCAGGTTCGGCGCGTACCGGCGCACGGCGGTACGCGAGTCGTTCGGGGCGTACGGACGGTTCGGCAAGCACCTGGGGGCGGCGGCCCGCGGCCGGCGTACGGCCGCGGCGGCACCGGAGCGGGAGGACACGGCGGAGGAGGCCCCCGGGACGGCTGCCGGGACGACTGGCGGCACCGAGCCCGCCGACGCCGGGACCACCGTGCCGTTCACCCCGCCGTCCGGACTGCCGTGGGGCATCGCGGTGCTGGCGGTGGGCCTGGCCGTGGAGGCCCTCGCGAGCCGTACGGGCGGCGGGGGCGCGCCGGGTGACCGGCCCTCCGCGCTGCTCGGTCTGGCCCTGACCGCCGTCGGTCTCGCCCTGGCCGGTCCCGGCCTCACCCATCTGTGCGGCAGGCTGCTGCAGACGGCGCGGCCCGGCGCGCTGCGGCTGCTGGCCGGACGGGTCCTCATGACCGAGGCCACCCGCGTCGGACGCCCCCTGGGCGTGGTCTGCGCGGTGCTGTCGGCCGCGTACGCCATGGCCTCGCTGCACGACCGCGAGGACGCCCCCGCCGGCCCGCTCGTCATGCTCGGGGTGCTGGTGGTGGCCGGCTGTACGACGGCGACACTGCTGACGGCCGCCGTCGAGGCCAGGCAGGCCCGCGCCGGCACCACCGCCGCGCTGCGGCGCCTCGGGGCGGCCACGGGGACGCTGCGCCGGGCCGCCGCGCTCCGCGCGGGTGTGCTGCTGGCCCTGTTCGGGCCGTTGACCCTGGTCGTGGCCGAGCTGTCGGCGTGGCCGCTGGCCCGCTGACGCCCCGTCGGAAAAACGGTTCGAAAAAATCTTCGCGGGCCGATGAGTTCCGCGCGGGCCCCCGGTCTACCCCCACGAACGCTACGGAACCGAACGGGAAAGGCCCCGCCATGTACCAGCAGATGATCTTCGTGAACCTGGCCGTCGACGACCTCGACGCCTCGAAGAAGTTCTTCACGGAGCTCGGCTACTCGATCAACCCGCAGTTCAGCGACGAGACCGCCGCGTCGGTCGTGATCAGCGACACGATCATCGCGATGCTGCTGACCAAGCAGAAGTACGCGGGGTTCACCAAGAAGGAGATCGTGGACGCCACGAAGAGCAGCGAGGTGCTGCTGGGGCTGAGCGCGGAGAGCCGGGAGAAGGTCGACGAGCTGGTGGAGAAGGCCGTCGCGGCGGGCGGTTCGGTCACCGGCGAGACCCAGGACCACGGCTTCATGTACGGCCGCGCCTTCGACGACCTCGACGGCCACACCTGGGAGGTCATCTGGATGGACCCGGCCGCGGTGCAGGGCTGACGCCCCCGCGGGCTCCAGGAGGCGCCGTTCGGGTCCCGCCGGGGGCGCGGGCCCCGGCAGCACCCTCCCGAAGGGCCCCGGGCGGCGCTGTCGTCGGCGGCCGACCCGGGCCCTGGACGACACCCCCTAGCATGGGCGGGTGCAGACGAGTCCCGCCCATGCCGTCCATCACGGGGACCGCGAGATAGAGACGCTCGAGGAGTTCGACGCGATCGTCTCGTCCCGCGGCACGCTCTCCGGATTCCGTGTCCAGTCCGTCGATCTGACCGACCGGACACGGGAGTTGCTCACCCACGACACCGCCGGGGCCGTCTTCCTCGGCTGTCCGATGCGCCCCGACGCGGCGGAGAAGCTCCGCGCCGACGGCGCCCTGGTGCTCCCGCCCGTCCCGGGCCTGCCCTTCGACCCGTACCGGGGGCATCTCTACACGCCCGGTGACCTGTTCGCCTCGCTCGACAAGGGCTACGAGGCGACCCCGGACGCGCTGGCCTACGCCTGGTTCCAGCGGACCAAGGCGGACGGCGACATCTTCGCCTCCATGCTGCGCGCGGTCCACGACGACTCCATGTCCGACGCCCTGGACGAACTCCTGCGCGGGGCGCGGGTCGTGGGCGTGATGGGCGGTCACGCGATGGCCCGCGGCACCGAGGAGTTCCGGGGTGCCGCCCGGCTCGGACGGGCGCTGACCCACGCCGGTTTCACGGTGGCGACGGGCGGCGGTCCGGGCGCGATGGAGGCGGCGAACCTCGGTGCCTACGCGGCCCCGTACGACGACGTCATGCTGGACGAGGCCTGCGAACTCCTCGCCCGTGCGCCCTCGTTCACGCCGTCGATCACCGACTGGGCGCGTGCCGCCTTCGAGGTGCGCACCCGCTGGCCGAAGGGCAACCACTCGATCGGCATCCCCACCTGGTTCTACGGCCACGAGCCGCCGAACGCCTTCGCCTCGCACATCGCGAAGTACTTCGCCAACGCCACCCGTGAGGACGGACTGCTGGCCCGCTGCGACGCGGGCGTGGTGTTCCTGCCGGGCGCCGCCGGCACCGTACAGGAGATCTTCGACAACGCGACGCCGAACTACTACGGGTCGCGCGGTGAGCCCACGCCCATGGTGCTGGTGAACCGGGCGCACTGGACGGAGAGACTGCCTGCCTGGCCGCTGCTGCGGTCGCTCGCCCGGGAGCGCTCGATGGAGACCCGGATCGCCCTGGTCGACCGGATCGAGGAGGCCCCGGAGGCCCTGAAACGTCTGGGCGGTTAATAAAAAGGCAAAGCCCGGTCCCGCTGTAGGCATATGCGTTGACACTACTTATGCGGCGCTTATAGACCTGAGAGCCACATGGGAGTGCTGATGCTCCGTCAACGCTCCCTTCACCCCCCTCATTTACGCTCTCTCGTAAGGACAAACGTGGCAGTTCTGTCCGTATCCCGCCGTACCGTCGCGCGCTCCGTGCGCGCCCTCGGTGTCGTCTCCGCGTCCGCCGCCCTCGCGATCGGTGTCGCCGGCAGCGCGGCGGCCTGCAACATCAGCGAGTTCTCGGCCGAGGCCAAGTGCGTCGGTGACAAGGGCGTCATCACCGTCACCGACAAGGACCCGGCCGGCGTTCCCGCCACCATCACCGTGTTCCTGCAGGACAAGCAGGTCGGCGAGCAGGTGGTCAAGGGCACCCGTGAGGGCACCACCATCACCTTCGAGGAGGACTGGAAGCCGAACGCCGAGTACCGCATCCACGTCGACGCGAAGCCCTACGTCGACGAGGACATCAAGCCGAACCTGGTCACCCCGGCGACGGCCTGCAAGACGGAGGAGGAGCCCCCGGCCGAGGAGGCGCCGAAGCCGACCCCGTCGGAGTCCTCCTCCACCCCGGCCGAGGAGGCGCCGAAGCCGACTCCTTCGGAGTCGGAGAGCGAGAGCGCCGCTCCGGCGGACACCTCGAGCAACGCGCCCTCCCCCGCCGGTGAGTCGAACCTCGCCGAGACCGGTGCCAACTCCAACACCGGCCTGATCGCCGGCGTCGCGGCCGCCCTGGTCGTGGCCGGCGGTGGCGCGGTCTTCTTCGGCATGCGCCGCCGCGGGGCGAGCAGCCAGCGCTGACGCCTCACGCACACAGTGGCGGCCCGTCCCCTCCCGGGGGCGGGCCGCTTCCGTCACCGGCCGCCGCGCCGGACGCCGCCCGCTCCGGCCCGGCGTCCGGCGCGGCGGGACCGCCCCACCCGGTGCGCGATCTTCTCGCGGGAACGGTCATGCGTGCGTGGTGTCATGCCGCACGCCCCAGGCGGCCGCGCTCACCCCAGCACGGCGGTCTCCGCCGCGTCGAACTCCACCCCGACCTCGTCCCCGACCTCCGGCGCGGTCCTGAGCGCGCAGGCCGCCTCCAGGCGGGGCGCGTCCTCGGGCTGGAGGTGGACGGCGACGTGCGTGCCGCGGAAGGTGCGTGCGACCACCGTGCAGCGCAGGCCCTCACCGGCCGGGACCAGGCGGACACCGGCGGGGCGGACGAGCAGCGTCCGCGCGCCCTGCGGGGCACCTTCGGGGACGGGGAGCTTGCCCCAGGGGGTCACCGCGACAGCGTCGCCCACCGTCGCCTCGACGACGTTCTCGAAGCCGAGGAAGCGGGCCACGAACGCGTCGGCCGGACGCCGCCACACCTCGAGGGGCGTACCGGACTGGGCGATCCGTCCGTCCCGCATCACCACCACCCGGTCGGCCAGCGCGAACGCCTCACCCTGGTCGTGCGTCACGGCGAGCACCGTGGTGCCCAGCCGGCCGAACAGTTCGCGCAGCTCGACGACGAGACGCTCCCTGAGCGACCGGTCGAGCTGCCCGAGCGGCTCGTCGAGCATCAGCAGCCGGGGGCGGGGCGCGAGGGCGCGGGCGAGCGCGACGCGCTGCTGCTCGCCGCCGGACAGCGCGGCGACGGCGCGTCCGGCCGCGTCCGGCAGCCCTACAAGGTCCAGCAACTCCCTTACGCGGTGCGCCTGTTCGCTCCGCGACGCGCCGTGCATACGCAGGCCGAAGGCGACGTTGCCGCCCACGTCCCGCTGCGGGAAGAGCTGGTGGTCCTGGAACATCAGCCCGACGCCGCGCCTGTGCGCGGGCACGCCCGACTGGTCGCGTCCGTCGAGCGACACCCGCCCGGAGTCGAGGGGCTGCAGTCCGGCCACCGTCCGCAGCAGCGTGGACTTGCCGCTGCCGCTGGGGCCGAGCACGCACACGATCTCGTGTTCCGCGACCCCCAGGTCGACGGCGTCCAGCACCGGCCGTCCCCCGAAGCGGACGGTCGCGGCCTGAAGACTCAGCAGCATCTAGAACTCCCCGGTCCGGTCGGTCCGCAGCCGCTCAAGGACGAGCAGCGCCACCGCGCACACGGTCATCAGAATCGTCGACAGGGCCATCGCCTGGCCGTAGTTGAGGTCCCCGGGCCGCCCCAGCAGCCGTGCCACGGCGACCGGCAGCGTCGGATTCTCCGGCCGCGCGATGAACACCGTCGCCCCGAACTCGCCCAGCGACACCGCGAACGCGAACCCGGCCGCGATCAGCAGCGCCCGCCGCACCAGCGGCAGGTCCACCTCCCGCCACGCCCGCCACGGCGACGCCCCGAGCACCGCCGCCGCCTCCCGCAGCCGTACGTCCACGGCCCGCAGCACCGGCAGCATGGTCCGTACGACGAAGGGGACGCCGACCAGCGCCTGGGCGAGCGGGACCAGGATCCAGGAGGCGCGCAGGTCCAGGGGCGGCTCGTCGAGGGCGATGAGGAAACCGAAGCCGACGGTCACCGCGGACACCCCGAGCGGCAGCATCAGCAGCGCGTCGAAGCCGCGCACCAGCCGTCCCGCGTCCCGCCGGGTCAGTGCCGCGGCGGCGAGACCGCCGATCACCACGGCGATGGCGGTGGCGGCGACGGCGTACTGGAGCGAGTTGCCGACCGCCTCGATCGGCGCGGCCAGGAACACTCCTCCGTCGTCCCGGGTCAGCTCCCGGTAGTAGCCGAGACCGGCGGCACCGAAGGACCGTTCCACCAGCACCGCGAGCGGCAGCAGGAGCAGGACGGCGACGGTGGCGACGACCGTGCCGAGCAGCGCCCACTGTCCGGCGCCGCGCGGCCGGCGCGCGGTCACCGAGGCGTCCACCAGCCGCAGCGCGGTCTCCCGGCGCCGTACGGTCCAGGCGTGCAGGGCGAGGATCGCCCCCACGGCGACGAACTGGATCATCGTCAGGACGGCGGCCGTGGACAGGTCGAAGATCTCCGAGGTCTGCCGGTAGATCTCCACTTCGAGGGTGGAGAAGGTGGGTCCGCCGAGGATCTGCACCACGCCGAAGGAGGTGAAGGTGAACAGGAAGACCATCAGCGCCGCCGCGGCCACGGCGGGCGCGAGCGCGGGCAGGGTGACGGTCCGCCAGGCCGCGAACCGGGAGGCGCCGAGCATCCGCGCGGCCTCCTCCTGCCGCGGGTCGAGCTGGGACCAGAGCCCGCCCACGATGCGTACGACGACGGCGTAGTTGAAGAAGACGTGCGCGAGCAGGATCGCCCACACGGTGGTGTCCAGCCGCACGCCCCACAGCTCGTCGAGGAGTCCGCCGCGTCCGACGAGCGCCATGAACGCCGTACCGACGACGACCGTCGGCAGCACGAACGGCACGGTGACCACGGCCCGCAGCACCTGCCTGCCGGGGAAGTCGAAGCGGGCGAGGACGTACGCGCCGGGCAGGGCGATCAGCAGGGTGAGGGCGGTGGAGACGAGGGCCTGCCAGGTGGTGAACCACAGGACCTGACGGACGTCGGACTGCGCCAGTACGTCCCCGATCCGCCCGAGGTGCCAGGTCCCGTCGGTCTTCAGTCCGCGCGCGACGATCGCGGTGACGGGATAGGCGAAGAAGACGGCGAAGAACGCGACGGGCGCGGCCATCAGGCCGAGCCGCGCCGCGCTCCCGCGCCGGCGCGCCGCGCTCCGCGTCACTTCAGTACGAGCGAGGTCCACGACTTGACCCACTGGTCACGGTTCTCGGCGATCTTCGCCGGGTCCATGGTCTCCGGATCCTCGGCCTGCGGCCCGAACTCCGTGAACTCCTCGGGCACCTCGGCACCCTCCAGCACCGGGTACACGAACATGTTGAGCGGCATGTCCTCCTGGAACTGCTTGCCGACCAGGAAGTCGAGCAGGGCCTTTCCGCCCTCGGGGTTCCTCGCGTTGCTCAGCAGCCCCGCGTACTCGACCTGGCGGAAGCAGGTGCCCTCGGCGACGCCGGTGGGCGCGGTCTTCGGCTTCGGGTCGGCGTAGACGACCTCGGCGGGCGGCGAGGAGGCGTAGGACACCACCAGCGGCCGGTCGGCCTTGGCCTTCTTGCCGCCGGCCGAGCCGGAGAATTCCTCGTTGTAGGCCTGCTCCCAGCCGTCGACCACCTTCACACCGTTGGCCTTGAGCTTCTTCCAGTAGTCCGGCCAGCCCTCGTCCCCGTACTCGGCGGCCGTTCCGAGCAGGAAGCCGAGGCCGGGCGAGGAGGTGGCGGCGTTCTCGACGACGAGGAGGTCCTCGTAGGCAGGCTTGGCCAGGTCGTCGAGGCTCTTGGGCGGGGTCAGGTCGTGCTCGGCGAACCACGCCTTGTCGTAGTTGACGCAGACGTCGCCGGTGTCGACGGGGGTGACCCGGTGCTTGTCCTGGTCCACGCGGTACGCGTCGAGGACCAGGTCGGATCCCTTCGCCTCGTACGGCTGGAACAGCCCGTTGTCGAGGGCTCGGGAGAGCAGGGTGTTGTCGACGCCGAAGAGGACGTCGCCCTGGGGGTTGTCCTTGGTCAGGATCGCCTTGTTCACGGCCTGCCCGGCGTCGCCGTCCTCGAGGACCTCGAGCTTGTATCCGGACTGCTTCTCGAAGGCGGCGACGACGTCCTTCGACACGGCCCACGAGTTGTGGCTGACGAGGGTCACGGTCCTGGACCCGCCCCCGCCGCTCGCGTCGTCGCCGTCGGACGACCCGCACGCGGACAGCGTGACCAGCCCCAGCCCGACGGCCAGGACCGTGACCTTCTTGGTGATGCCCACTTGATTCCTCCTGGAGTGACCAGGAAGAGACGCGGCCCTGCCCGGGACCCCTGGGCAGGGGTCCCGGGCAGGGCGCAACAGCTCGAGTGATGACCGATCTCCCTACCCAGAATGACCTGGGCCAGGTTCGGAGGGTCTGCGGCCGGTGCCGCACTCTCAGCGCTGTGGCGCTCCCCTGTCGGAATATGCAGATGTTCTTACTCGGGTCACATTACCGTTCGCTCGCGGCGAGCTGACCACACGCCCCGTCGATCTCCTGCCCACGGGTGTCCCGGATCGTCACCGGTACACCGTGCGCGGCGATCGCCTCCACGAACGCCTTCTCGTCCTCGGGACGGGAGGCGGTCCACTTGGAGCCGGGGGTGGGGTTGAGCGGGATGAGGTTGACGTGCACGGGGCGGCCCTTGAGCATCCGGCCGAGCCGGTCACCGCGCCAGGCCTGGTCGTTGATGTCCCGGATGAGGGCGTACTCGATGGACAGCCGCCGGCCCGACGTGGCCGCGTACTCGAACCCGGCGTCGAGGACCTCGCGCACCTTCCACCGCGTGTTCACGGGGACGAGGGTGTCGCGCAGTTCGTCGTCGGGGGCGTGCAGCGAGATGGCGAGCCGGCACTTGAAGCCCTCGCCGGTGAACCGGTGGATCGCCGGGACGAGACCGACGGTGGACACGGTGATCCCGCGCTGTGACAGCCCGAGGCCGTCCGGCTCGGGGTCGGTGAGGCGGCGGATGGCCCCGACGACCCGGTTGTAGTTGGCGAGCGGCTCGCCCATGCCCATGAACACGATGTTGCTCAGCCGCGCCGGGCCGCCGGGCACCTCGCCGTCCCTGAGCGCCCGCATCCCGTCCACGATCTGGTGCACGATCTCGGCGGTGGACAGGTTCCGGTCGAGGCCGGCCTGCCCGGTCGCGCAGAACGGGCAGTTCATGCCGCAGCCCGCCTGGGAGCTGATGCACATGGTCACCCGGTCCGGGTAGCGCATCAGCACGGACTCGACGAGCGTCCCGTCGAACAGCTTCCACAGCGTCTTGCGGGTGGTGCCCTGGTCGGTCGACAGGTGCCGTACGACCGTCATCAGCTCCGGAAGCAGCGCTTCCCGCAGCTTGCCGCGCGAACCGGCGGGGATGTCGGTCCACTGCTCCGGGTCGTGCGCGTACCGCGCGAAGTAGTGCTGCGAGAGCTGCTTGGCGCGGAACGCCTTCTCACCGGCCGCGACGACCGCCTCCTTCCGCTCGGCGGGCGTGAGATCGGCGAGATGCCGCGGCGGCTTCTTGGCTCCGCGGGGGGCGACGAAGGTGAGCTCACCGGGAACGGGACGGGCCACGGTCGGGCAACTCCTCAGGACGATGGGGGCCTGGCGACTCCGCACAGGCGGGGACGGCGGCACCTCTGTGCCTGGGCCGGGAGACGACCCGCGCGGGGCGGGGACGTACGAAAGGGCCCGCAGTACACCGCGAGCCCTTCCAGAGTACCTGTTCGCCGTCAACCCGATCCGACGAAGATCACCAGCAGCAGCCACACCACCGGTGCCGTGGGCAGCAGGGAGTCGAGGCGGTCCATGATGCCGCCGTGACCGGGGAGCAGGGTGCCCATGTCCTTGATGCCCAGGTCGCGCTTGATCATGGACTCGCCCAGGTCGCCCAGGGTGGCGCTGGCCGCGACCGCGAGGCCGAGCAGCAGGCCCTGCCACCACACGCCGTCGTCGATCAGGTACTGCATGCACAGCGCGCCGACGGCCATCGCGAAGGCCACCGCGCCCAGCAGGCCCTCGCGGGTCTTGCCGGGACTGATGCGCGGGGCGAGCTTCGTCTTCCCGAAGCGCCAGCCGACCGCGTACGCGCCGGTGTCGCTGACGACCGTCAGCAGCAGGAAGGTCAGGACGCGCCACGGGCCGTCGTCGGCGGTGAGCATCATCGTGACGAAGGTCGCCAGGAACGGCACGTAGAACGTCGCGAAGACACCCGCCGTGACGTCCTTGAGGTAGCCCTCGGGCGGCGCCGTCATACGCCAGACCAGCACCGCCAGCGCGGTGAGCGCCATGGCGACCCACGCGCCCTCGGCCCCCCGGGCGTACCCGGCGACGACCATGGCCGCACCGCCCAGTGCGAGCGGCACCAAGGGCGCCTTGATGCCCTTGCGCTCCCGCAGCCGCGACGTCAGCTCCCACAGGCCCACCACCACGGCGACAGCGACCACGCCGACGAAGACGGCCTTGACGACGAACAGCGACGCGACGATCACCACGCCGAGTCCGACGCCGACGCCTATCGCGGCACCGAGATCGCGCCCCGCGCTCTTCTTCTGCGGTGCGGGTGCCGGCTGCGGGGCGTCGGGCATGGGCTCCGGATTCTGCGGCACCTCCCCGGGAAGGGGTCGGGCCCGCGTCGGTTCGTCTCGGAACGGGGGGCCGCCCAGCCGAGCGGCCCCCCGTTCCACATCCTGGTCTCCGCCGTGTTCGGGTACGTCGGGCACGACGGGCATGGGGCGAGTGTGCTGCGCGTAGTGCGCATCGTACGCGGGACCCGCCGGGGCAGCCCCCTGGCCGGGCCCGTGGTCGGACGGTCCCCAGTACCCGGTCTGCGGCGTCCCCCAGGAAGAGTCGTTCATCAGACCTCGAGCAGCTCCGCTTCCTTGTGCTTCAGGAGCTCGTCCACCTGGGCGACGTACTTCGCGGTGGTGTCGTCGAGCTCCTTCTCCGCACGGCGGCCCTCGTCCTCGCCGACCTCGCCGTCCTTGACCATCTTGTCGATGGCGTCCTTGGCCTTGCGGCGGACGGAACGGATGGAGACCTTCGCGTCCTCGCCCTTGGTCTTGGCGACCTTGATGTAGTCACGGCGGCGTTCCTCGGTGAGCTCGGGGAACGTCACCCGGATGATGTTGCCGTCGTTGCTCGGGTTGACGCCCAGGTCGGAGTCGCGGATCGCCTGCTCGATGTTGCGCAGGGCGCTCTTGTCGAACGGGGTCACCACGGCCATGCGCGGCTCGGGCACGGAGAACGAGGCCAGCTGGTTGATCGGCGTCAGCGCGCCGTAGTAGTCGGCCACGATCTTGTTGAACATCGCCGGGTGCGCACGGCCGGTGCGGATCGCGGCGAAGTCCTCCTTGGCGACCACGACGGCCTTCTCCATCTTCTCCTCGGCCTCGAGGAGGGTCTCTTCGATCACCACTTGCTCCTGCGTGTCTTGAGTAGGCCCGGCCGCGGTTCCTGGTCAGGGGTTGCGGCCGGCTGCGTCGCGTCTTCTTCCTGCACGGTTCCCGACCGGCAGGACATTGTCCATCCCCCGGTCAGTTGCGGCCGGCTTGGTCGCCCACCAGCGTGCCGATCTTCTCACCCTTGACGGCGCGGGCGATATTGCCCTCCTTCAGGAGTTCGAAGACGACGATCGGGAGGCTGTTGTCACGGCAGAGCGTGACGGCCGTGGCGTCGGCGACCTTCAGGTCCCGGGTGATGACCTCGCCGTAGCCGAGCGCGTCGAACTTCACGGCGTCCGGGTTGGTCTTCGGGTCGGAGTCGTAGACGCCGTCCACACCGTTCTTGCCCATGAGCAGCGCCTCGGCGTCGATCTCCAGGGCGCGCTGGGCGGCGGTGGTGTCGGTGGAGAAGTACGGCATGCCCATTCCGGCGCCGAAGATGACCACACGGCCCTTCTCCAGGTGCCGTACGGCGCGCAGCGGAATGTAGGGCTCGGCGACCTGCCCCATGGTGATGGCGGTCTGCACGCGGCAGTCGACGCCCTCCTTCTCCAGGAAGTCCTGGAGGGCGAGGCAGTTCATCACGGTGCCGAGCATGCCCATGTAGTCGGAGCGGGCGCGGTCCATGCCGCGCACCTGGAGTTCGGCGCCGCGGAAGAAGTTGCCGCCGCCGATGACGATCGCGATCTGTGCGCCGTCCCGCACGACGGCCGCGATCTCACGCGCGATGGCGTGCACCACGTCGGGGTCGACGCCCAGCCCCCCGCCACCGGAGAAGGCCTCTCCGGACAGCTTCAGCAGAAACCGGCCGCTCACTTTGCCGTCGTCGCTCTTCTCAGCCTTGGTGGTCATCGTCGGTTCCCGCCTCTTTCACGTGTTGCACATACGAAGAAGGCCATTGCCGGTGGGGTGTGGTTCTCATCCCATGCGGCAATGGCCTCCTCGTCAGATCTGCTGTCGTCCGGCACGCGCCGTCGCGTGGACGCGTGTCCGAACGACTGCTGTCGACCCTATCGGGGTCGCGCGCCCGTCGCGGTGCGGACTCAGATGCCGACCTTGATGCGCGTGAAGCGCTTCAGGGTGACACCGGCCTCGTCCAGGACCTTCTGGACGGACTTCTTGTTGTCCAGCGCGTAGGGCTGGCCGAGCAGCGTGGCGTCCTTGAAGAAGCCGTTGAGGCGACCCTCGACGATCTTCGGCAGGGCGGCCTCGGGCTTGCCCTCGGCGCGGGTGGTCTCCTCGGCGACGCGGCGCTCGGACTCGACGACCTCGGCCGGCACGTCCTCCTTGGAGAGGTACTTCGGCGCGAAGGCGGCGATGTGCTGGGCGACGCCCTTGGCGATCTCGGCGTTCGGCTTGTCGAGCTCGACGAGGACACCGATCTGCGGGGGCAGGTCGGGCATCGTGCGGTGCATGTACGCCGTCACGTAGCCGTCGCCGAACTGCGCGAAGCGGTCCAGGACGATCTTCTCGCCGAGGTTGGCGTTGGCCTCGTCCACGAACGCCTGGACGGTCTTGCCGGCCTCGATCTCGGAGGCGAGCAGGGCGTCGATGTCGGCCGGGGAGGTCTTGGCGACGTGCTCGGCGATGGCGTTGGCCACGGCCTGGAACTTCTCGCCCTTGGCGACGAAGTCCGTCTCGCACTTCAGCTCGACGAGGACACCGGAGGAGTTGTCGTCGGCGATGATCGAGACCACGGCGCCGTTCTCGGCGGAGCGGCCCTCGCGCTTGGCGACGCCCTTCTGGCCCTTGATGCGGAGCGCCTCGACGGCCTTCTCGACGTTGCCCTCGGCCTCGTCCAGCGCCTTCTTGCAGTCCATCATGCCGGCGCCGGTGAGCTCCCGGAGCTTCTTGACGTCGGCGGCGGTGTAGTTCGCCATGAGTCTGTGAGTCTTTCTCGAAGTCTGGAGGTTCGGAGATCCGCGGGATCAGGACCTACTTGAGGGCAGGTACGTGACGCGCCGCCGATCCACGGGTGAACGGCGGGAGCGGATCACTTGTCACCGCTCCCGCCGTCATCGGCTCTGACGGGGCGGTCAGGCCTGCTCGGCCTCGGCGGCCGGGGCGGCCTCGGCGGCGGGGGCCTCAGCCGGCTGCTCGGCCTCGGCGGCGGCCGGAGCGGCCTCCTCGGCCTTCTTCTCGCCCGCGAGCAGGTCGCGCTCCCACTCGGCCAGCGGCTCACCGGCGGCCTTCTCGCCCTTGCCGGCCTCGGCGACACCGGAGCGGGACATCAGGCCCTCGGCGACGGCGTCGGCGATCACGCGGGTGAGCAGGGTGACGGAGCGGATCGCGTCGTCGTTGCCCGGGATCTTGTAGTCGACCTCGTCGGGGTCGCAGTTGGTGTCGAGGATGGCGACGACCGGGATGTTGAGCTTCCGGGCCTCGCCGACCGCGATGTGCTCCTTCTTGGTGTCCACGATCCAGACGGCGCTGGGCACCTTCTGCATCTCGCGGATACCGCCGAGGGTCTTCTCCAGCTTGGCCTTCTCGCGGGAGAGGACCAGCAGCTCCTTCTTGGTGAGGCCGGAGGCGGCCACGTCCTCGAAGTCGATCTGCTCGAGCTCCTTGAGGCGCTGCAGACGCTTGTAGACGGTCGAGAAGTTGGTGAGCATGCCGCCCAGCCAGCGCTGGTTGACGTAGGGCATGCCGACGCGGGAGGCCTGCTCGGCGATGGCCTCCTGCGCCTGCTTCTTCGTGCCGACGAACATGACCGTGCCGCCGTGGGCGACGGTCTCCTTGACGAACTCGTAGGCGCGGTCGATGTACGACAGCGACTGGAGCAGGTCGATGATGTAGATGCCGTTGCGCTCCGTGAAGATGAAGCGCTTCATCTTCGGGTTCCAACGACGGGTCTGGTGACCGAAGTGGACGCCGCTCTCCAGCAGCTCCCGCATCGTGACGACGGCCATGGCCGTATCTCCTTGAATTTCTCGGTTGTGCCGCGGATGCCGGACGGCTTCCGCGCCTGACGCCCGCGACGCGCCGTTGCCACGAAGGACCGAGGGGCGCTGACATCCGGGGTCCGGCCGTGACCGGTCCTGATGTCGGGGCGTGCGAAGTCGACCCGGTGGCCCGGGTCGCCACCAGAAGTGTACGGGACCCGCGAGGTGCCGGGTGACGCCGTTGTCCACAAACGGCCGGTGGTCCACGGGTCCGGGCGGTGATCACGGATGTCCGGAAGGCTCCTCCGCATGCGAAAGAGTGCATTCACGAGGGCGTGTGCGCGACTGGTCCTTCTGGTGGTCCTGACCCTGGCGGCGCTGCTGGCCCCGCCTCCGCCGGGACTGTCGGCGACGGGGGCGGGAGGGGTGGCGCCGGCGGGCGGGGACGCCGGGACGCCGGCCGTCGGACGGGCGTGGCCGGTGGGGGTACGGCCACGGGTGCTGCGCGGCTGGGAGCCGCCGGCGACGGTGTACGGGCGCGGGCACCGGGGCGTGGACCTGGCGGCTCCACCGGGGACACCGGTACGGGCGGTGGCGGCGGGCCGGGTCTCCTTCGCGGGCCGGGTGGCCGGAAAGGGCGTCGTCTCGGTGGAGCTGTCCGGCACGGGCGATCCCCCGTTGCGCACCACCTACGAACCGGTCCGCGCGTCGGTGGCCGAGGACGACGAGGTGACGGCGGGCGAGGTGATCGGCGCGGTGGAACCCACGGGCTCCCACTGCACGGCCCCCTGCGTCCACTGGGGCCTGCTGAGGAACGACACCTACCTGGATCCGCTCACCCTGCTCCCTCCATGGCTCCTGCGCAGGGGTCCGTCGAGACTGCTGCCGGTGCTCGGGGTGCCGATGCCTGCCTGAGAAGCGCACACCCGGGCCAGGACCGGACCGGGCGCGTCCCGCACCGGTACGGGGCCGCGGGAGCCGGACGGCCCCGAAGAAACGGCTGCCGACGGGCGCGGCCGCACCGGAGCCGTGGGGCCGGACCCGGCCGGCACCGGCCGGCCCCCGCACGGCCGGACCGAAGACACCCACGCCGGTACAGGACCACAGGAACCGGATCACGCCCCCGGACGGCCCCGGAGGAGCGACCACCGACGGGCGCGGTCACGCCGGGGCCGTGGGGCCGGATCAGGCGTGGTCCATGGCGGTCCGGGGTGGCGGAAGCCGGGGAAGAGTGCTCGGCGGCAGCCGGAGGAAGGGGCCCGGCGGCAGAGCCGGAGGAGGGGCCAGGGGAGACGCCGCCGTGGCGGGGCGTCAGCCGCGTACGCCTCCGAGGACCATCGAGACGGCCGCCTCCGTGATCGCTTCGGGATGTTCCGCCGCGCCCAGCTCGATACGGCGTACGGCCGCGTCGACCACACCCTGGAGGAGCATCGCCGCGAGGCGGGGCTCGGCGTGGTCCAGGTCGGCCAGGGCCTCGACGATCATCGCGATGAGGCCGCCGTGGGCCGCGCGGATCTTCTCCCGGGCGCCGGCGTCGAGTTCGCTCGCGGAGATCGCGACCACGGCGCGGTGCCGCCGGTCCCCGACCAGTTCCAGTTGCTTGCGGACGTACGCCTCGATCTTGGCCTCGGCGCCGCCGACGGCCGCCATCGCCGCCTCGACCTCCGCCGCCCAGACCGGGAAGTCGACCTCACACAGCTCCTCGACCACGGCGGCCCGCGAGCGGAAGTACTCGTACACGGACGAACGCGCGAGGCCGGTGCGCTCGGCGAGGGCCGGGAAGGTCAGCGCCTCCGTACCGCCCTCGGACAGCAGGGAGCGTGCCGCGTCCAGCAGGGCGGCTCGCTGCATCGACCGGTGCTCGGCCACGGAGGCCGCTCGAATCCTTGGCACGTCGTCCACTGTACGGACGCCCCGCCCGTGACGGCCAGAGGACCGGTCCGCTCCGGGCCGGAGGGGCTCAGCGGCCGAAACCCGCCAGTTTCGCGCGCAGCTGCAGCACGGACTTGGTGTGGATCTGGCTGACCCGGCTCTCGGTCACACCCAGCACATTGCCGATCTCGGCGAGGGTGAGTCCCTCGTAGTAGTACAGCGTGACCACGGTCTTCTCCCGCTCCGGCAGCGTGTTGATGGCCCGCGCGAGGAACCTCCTCAGCTCCCGGTCCTCGGCCACCTCCACCGGGTTGTCGGCGGCGGTGTCCTCCAGGGTGTCCATGAAGCTGAGCTGATCGCCGCCGTCGCCCCCGGCGTGCAGCAGCTCCTCCAGGGCGACGACGTTCGCCAGCGACAGCTGGCTGAAAACCGTGTGCAGATCGGCCACCGTGATGCCCATCTCACCGGCGACCTCGCTTTCCGAGGGCGTGCGGCGCAGCCGCGCCTCCAGCGTGGCGTAGGCGCGCTCCACGTTGCGCGCCTTCTGCCGCACCGAGCGCGGGATCCAGTCCAGCGCCCGCAGCTCGTCGATCATCGCGCCCCGGATGCGGGTGATCGCATAGGTCTCGAACTTGATCTCCCGGTCGACGTCGAACTTCTCGATCGCGTCGATCAGCCCGAAGACCCCGGAGGAGACGAAATCCGCCTGCTCGACATTGGGCGGCAGCCCCACACTGACCCGGCCGGCGACGTACTTCACCAGCGGCGAGTAGTGCAGGATCAGCTGCTCACGCAGTCTTTCGTCCCCCGTCGCCTTGTACGACCGCCACAGCTCGTCGAGCGTCGAGGGAGCGGGCGGCCGCACGCTGCCACCGTCGCGGGCGGCTGGGGGGATCGCCGCCCGGTCGGACCCGGAGGTGTGCTGGGGCATTCGTCGCCTTGTGCCGTTCTGCCGTGGACTGGTGCTGCCTGGATGCGCTGTCTGTCCGATGTCTGGGTGCCTGTCCTTGCCTGTCCGTGTCGGATCCTCGTGAGCGTAGCGTGACTACGGCGTCGCGGTGTGCGAAGAAGCGAGGTGGGACCGTGCGCAGATTCGTTCCGGGTGCCGTTCCACCGGGTCACACCCATCGCTCTGAGTGATCGACGGGGTAGCCCAACTGACGTAAATTCCAAGGGGTGTCGGGGTTCCCCCGGACGGCCGAACACGCTGTGTCAGCGAGGCCCGGGACCGTCCCGGACCGGGATCATCGCCTGGCGCGTCAACTTCCAGCCGTCGCCGTGTCGTTCGACGTAACCAAGTGCTCGCAGTTCGTACAGTCTGGCGATCGCGTCGTCCGGGGTGGTCTGCGCGGCGAGCGCGATCTCCTCCGGCCGGGCCGTTCCGCGCCCCGGCAGCGCGGCGAGGACCTGCCGGCCGGCCGGGTCGAGCAGGTCCCGGGGCAGCACCGGCCCCCGGCGTTCCGGCGCGAGTTCACCCATGTCACCGACCAGTTCCACGACCTCGGCGGCATCGGTGACCAGCACCGCGTCCTGCCGCAGCAGTTCGTGCACCCCGGCGGAGAGCCCGCTGGTGGCCGGCCCCGGCACTCCCATCGTGTGGCGTCCCAGCCGGCGGGCCGCCCGGGCGGTCACCAGGGAGCCGCTGCGGTGGGCGGCCTCGACGACGACGGTGCCCCGGGTGAGCGCGGCGATCACCCTGTTGCGGAGGATGAACCTGCTCGGTGTCGGGTGCTCACCTGGCGGCAACTCGCCGACGACCAGTCCCTGTTCGGCGATTCTGCCGATCAGCCCGGTGTGGCCGCGCGGGTAGGACCGGTCGACTCCGCAGGCGAGTACGGCGATGGTGGCGCCGCCCGAGCCGAGGGCACCGCGGTGAGCGGCGCCGTCGATCCCGTAGGCGCCGCCGGAAACCACGATCCAGCCGCGTTCGACGAGGCCGGCGGAGAGGGTGGCGGCCATGTGCGCGCCGTACTCGGTACAGGCGCGGGCGCCGACGACGGCGACCGAGCGCAGCGCCCACATCCGCAGGTCCGCTCCCCCGCGCACCCACAGCCCGAGCGGCCGGGCGTCGCCCAGGTCGTCGAGCTGTCCGGGCCATTGCGGGGTGCCGGGGCCCACGAAGCGCACTCCGGCGTCCCGTGCGACGGCGAGGTCCCTGTGCGGGTCGGCCCGCTCGGCCCGGGCCAGCAGCCCGGCCCACCGTTTGCCGCTCACCCCCGGCAGCGGGTCTCCCCGTTCCCGCAGCCGTCGCACCACGGCGTCCACGCCGAGCTCCCGCACCCAGCGGCCGCCGGTCTCGTCACCGGGTTCGACGACCCGGGTGAGGAAGACCCGGCCGAGCGGTTCTTCGCCGGGTCCCTCCACGGCGCTCACACCCCCGCCCCGATGGCCATGGGCACCCCGCGCGGGACGCCGGTGCGCAGTTGCAGGGCGAGGGCGACGTCCACGGCGCCGGGCCGCTCGTGGCCGGCCAGGTCGGCGACGGTCCAGGCGACCCGCAGGACCCGGTCGAGTCCCCGGGCGGTGAGCATGCCCCGTTCCAGGCTCCGCTCGGCGTCGTCCATGGCGCCGGGGGCGGCGTGCCAGCGGCTGCGCAGCTCCCGTCCGGGGACCTCGCTGTTGGTGCGCCACGGGGTGCCGGCGAGCCGTGCCGCGGCACGGTCCCGGGCCGCGCGCACCCGGTCGGCGACCGTGGCGGTGGTGTCGCCCCGGGTGCCGCCCGCCGTCAGTTCGTCACGGGTGACGCGGTCGACCTCGACCCGCAGGTCGACCCGGTCGAGCAGCGGCCCGGACAGCCTGGCCTGGTAGCGGCGGATCGCCGAGGGCGGGCACTCGCACTGCTCGTTCGTCCGCGAGAAGCGCCCGCAGGGGCACGGGTTGGCAGCGAGCACCATCAGGAAGCGCGCCGGGAAGCGCACGACACCGGCGCTGCGCGCGATGACCACGTGTCCGGACTCCAGCGGCTGCCGCAGGGCGTCCAGGGCCTTGCCGCTGAACTCCGGGGTCTCGTCCAGGAAGAGGACGCCCCGGTGCGAGAGGGACACCGCTCCCGGCCGGACCGTGGCGCCGCCGCCGCCGACGAGTGCCTGCATGGTGGCCGAGTGGTGCGGGGCGCAGTAGGGGGCCGTGTCGATCAGGGGTTTGTCCACGGGGAGCAGTCCCGCCACCGAGTGCACGGCCGTCACCTCGAGCGAGGCCTGCCGGTCCAGCGGCGGCAGGATCGACGGCAGCCGCTCCGCGAGCATCGTCTTGCCGGCGCCCGGCGGTCCCTCGAGAAAAAGATGGTGTCCGCCCGCCGCGGCCACCTCCGCGGCCGTCCGTGCCGCGAGCTGGCCCACGACGTCCGCGAAGTCAGGGCCCTGGTCGTGCGATGCCGGGCCGACGCCGTGCATCCCGGTGTCCGTCCCGGTGCCCGGGGCGCGCAGCCCCGCCAGCAGCGGGTCGGGGCGCGTCCGGTCCCCGGCGTCCTCCTCCGGCACGGGCTCGTCGGTGAGCACCGCGATCAGCTGGCGCAGGCTGCGGACGCCCAGGACGGACACGCCCGGCACCAGTGAGGCCTCTGCGGCGGCGCACTCGGGCACCACCACCTGCTCGTATCCGGCGTCGGCCGCGGCCAGTACGGCGGGCAGGATGCCGCGCACCGGCCGCACCCGGCCGTCGAGACCCAGCTCGCCGATCATGACGATGTCGCCGAGCACCCGCGGATCGATCCGTTCGGCGGCGCCGAGCACGGCGCAGGCGACCGCCAGGTCGAAGCCGCTGCCGGCCTTCGGGACCGACGCGGGGCTGAGTCCCACGGTGAGTTTCTTCTGCGGCCACTCGCCGCCGGAATTGACCACGGCCGCCCTGACCCGGTCCCTGCTCTCCGTCAGGCTCTTGTCCGGCAGCCCCACCAGGGTGAAGGCCGCGACCCCGGGCTCCAGGTCGGCCTGGACCTCCACGACCACGCCCTCGACGCCCACCAGCGTCACCGAGCACGTACGCGCGAACCCCATGTCAGGCCACCCCCCGGACGTGCTCGACCACGGGTGCGCCGCGGGCCGGCAGCAGCACGCCGACCAGGTCGATGCGGACACCGCCGGGCGGTGCTCCCCCGTGTTCCTGGAGCCAGCGTTCGGCGAGGCCCCGCAGACGGTCGGCCTTGGCCGCCGTGACCGCCTCCATGGGGTGCTGGAAGGGTCCTGCCCTGCGGGTCTTCACCTCGCAGACGACCAGGGCGTCCCCGTCGCGGGCCACGATGTCGATCTCGCCGGTCCTGCCGCACCGCCAGTTGCGCTGCAGGACCGTCATCCCGGCCTGGGTCAGCCGCCGTGCGGCCAGTGTCTCGCCGTACCTGCCGAGTGCGCTGCGTGCCCGGTGCGAGTCCCGCGCACTCCGTGTGCTCCGCGTGTTCTGTGTGCTCCGCGTGTTCTGTGCGTTCGTGTTCCGCGGGTTCTGTGCGTTCATGTCGGCACCACCTCCGGCGCCAACGGTCACGCATCCCGCCCGACGGAGTGGATCTTGGTGCGGAACTCGGCGACTGTGGACAACTCCGTCACCCGCACGAGTACGGCGGTCACCCGCCCGGCAGCTCCAGGTCGCTCTTGTTGAGCTCCTCGATGTTCACGTCCTTGAACGTCAGTACGCGCACCTGCTTCACGAACCGGGCCGGCCGGTACATGTCCCAGACCCAGGCGTCCGCCATCGACACCTCGAAGAACACCTCGCCCTGGACCGAGTGCACCTGCATCTCGTAGTCGTTGGTGAGGTAGAAACGCCGTTCGGTCTCGATCACGTATTTGAACAGACCGACGACATCGCGGTACTCCCGGTAGAGCTTGAGCTCCATCTCGGTCTCGTACTTCTCGAGGTCCTCGGCGCTCATGGCATGTTCCCCTTCAGCCGTGCGATCCCACCATTGTGCGCCAGTCCCGGGCGTCACTGGACGATTTCGGTGTCCAGGGTCACGGGTCCGGCCGGGGGGCCTTCGTCGAGCAGCGTGCGCAGCAGCCCGGCGAGTCTGGTCGGATACACCGTCTCATGCGCCCGGGCGAGTTCCGGGTACGTCCACCAGCGGGATCCGGTGACACTGCGCCGCTCCAGCTCGGTCAGCGCCGTGGCCGCGGTCTCGGTCCGGGTGGTGCGGGCGAGGTAGTACCACTCGTCCTGGTCCCAGCGGCGGCCGGCGAACGGGAAGGAGCACCTCCGCCGCCACAGCACGGGTCCGAGTTCGACCTCGGTGATGCCGGTCTCCTCGGCGAGTTCCCGCAGGGCGGCCTGTTCACGGGTCTCGTCGCCCTCCACACCACCGCCGGGCGTGAACCACCAGTCGTCGGCCGGGTCGTCCGGTTCATGGCCGTGCAGCAGCAGGATGCGGTCCCGCGGGTCGAGCAGGACGACCCGGGCGACCCTGCGCAGTCCGCCCGTGTACGACTCCCCGGCCGCCGGGACGGGCTCAGCGGGCACCGGCGGTCCCCGCCTCGGCCCGGGTCCGGGACGCGTCCGCCCGCTTGGCGAAGGGACCGTACGCGGCCCCGCCGAGAATGAGCACCGCACCGGCGATCACCAGCGCGACGACGGTCCTGAGCGGGCCCGGCGAGGAGAGCGCGCCGAGCCGTTCGAAGCCGGTGGGCGCCTCGAGCATGCCGTTCACCGGCCAGACCACGGCGTCGACCCTGGCCTGGACCGCGTCGCGGGAGACGGTGCCGTCGGCGGCGTCGGTCAGATGGGCCGTGGAGTCCAGCGACCCGGAGCGCTCGTCACCGAGCAGGAACAGGCGCCCCTTCGGCACGGTCACCTCGGGGATGGCGCCGGACTCGGCCGCCGTGCCCTCGGAGAGATACGGCTCGTCGATCTCCTCGCCGTTGACCTCCAGCTTGCCGTCCCGGCAGCAGGAGACCGTGTCACCGCCGACGGCGACCACCCGCTTCACCAGGGGCAGGTCCGACCACGTCGTGTCCGTGAAGACGACCACGTCACCACGGCGGACGTCGGCGCCGTCGATGCGCTCGGCCAGCACCCGGTCACCGGCACCGATCGTCGGCTCCATCGACGGGGTGGGCACGGTGTACGGCCGGTACAGCACCGCTCCCCAGACGAATCCGCCGAGGAACATCACCAGGCCCAGGGCCACGGCCAGCCCGGACAGACGCTGCCCGGTCCCGCTGCCCGGGCGCCTGGTGCCAGGGACCGTACGCGTCGTGCTCTGACCACTCATGGGCGGCACCCTACCCGGCGGTACCGGACAGGGTCAGCCCTCCCGGCGGCCCTCTGCGACGCCGTGCCGCCGGCGCCGCCAGAGCACCAGCGGCACCGCGCCCGCGAGCGCGAGTCCCTGGGGCGCGGCCGTCAGGACCGCGGCGGGCGACGGTCCGGCGGCCAGGCCGGGCTGGTCGAAGGTGTCCGGGACGGGCAGGTTGGTCCAGCGGTTGACCGGCCAGGCGATGACGACGGCGCGGCCGACGACCTTGTCCACGGGGACCATGCCGTTGTTCTTGTCGCCCTGGTTGTAGCGCGAGTCCCGGGAGTTCTGCCGGTGGTCGCCCATGACCCAGATGTGGCCCTCGGGGACCTTCACCTTGAACTGGCCGCCCTGGTCGTCCTGGCTGCACGGGGTGTTGCCGGGGTACACGTACGGCTCGTCCAGCGCCGTGCCGTTGACCTTCAGCGGGCCGGTGCCCTTGCACTCGATCGTGTCACCGCCGACCCCGACGACCCGCTTGATCAGGTCCTTCTCCTCCGCGGACGGCATCAGACCGATCCAGCTGAGGGCCTTCTGCAGGAGGTTCGGATCGGGCGTCGGCTCGCCGGCCAGCCAGTTGTCGGGGTCGTGGAAGACCACGACCTCACCGCGCTCGGGCTCGGAGCCGAACCAGGGGGTGAGCTTGTCGACGAGCACCCGGTCGCCCTGCTGGAGGGTGTTCTGCATCGAGTCGGAGGGGATGGAGAACGCCTGCACCAGGAACGTCTTGATCAGCAGCGCCAGCACCAGCGCGATACCGATCAGGATCGGCAGCTCCTTCCAGAAGGAGCGGGGCCGCTGCACCTGAGGGCTGCCGTCACCCGAACCGCCCTGCGCCGTGGAGGGGTGTCCGTCCCCGGGTCCGTCACCGTCACCGTCACCCGCCGGGGAGCCGTTCCCGGAGGTCACGAAGTCGTCAGCCCCCGGACCCGCCGCTCCCACGGGACGTCCGCGGTGTTCCTCGCCCCCGCGCCCGGACCGTGCGCCAACCGCCGCATCCCCCACGCCAACTCCTCACTCTCTGCCGCCGCCCGCGCCATGCCCGGCGCAGGCCCACCACTCCCATAACGAGCGGGAGTTCCGCAGGGCTCGGGAGCTGGACCATTCCATCGGGACCGTCCGGGGCAACCCTATGCGACAGCGGGGCGGCCGCGGTCGACCCCGGCGCCGAGTCCGACACGGACGCGTAGGCCGCAGGCTCCTCCAGGGTGCTCCAGTGGCCGAGCGGCCAGGCGATGACCATGGCCCGGCCCACCACCTCCTCCTCGGAGACGGTGCCGCCGTAATCGGTGTCCTGGTGGGAACGGGAGTCGGCGGAGTTCGCCCGGTGGTCGCCCATCACCCACAGCCGCCCCTCGGGGACGGTGACGTCGAACGGGGTCGTGGACGGGGCGTTGCCGGGGTACAGGTAGTCCTCGTCCAGGGGGACGCCGTTGACGGTGACCCGGCCCTGCTTGTCGCAGCACTGGACGCGGTCGCCGCCGACGCCGACGACCCGCTTGATGAGGTCCTTCTCGTTCTCGGACGGCAGCAGTCCGATGAAGGTGAGACCGTCCTTGATCTGCTTGATCCCGACGGGGTCGTCCTTCTTCGGCGTGGTCTGCTCGTCCTGGAGCCAGCCGCCGGGGTCCTTGAACACGACGACGTCCCCGCGCTGCGGCTTGGATCCGAACCACGGGGTGAGCTTGTCGACCAGCACCCGGTCGCCGATCCGGATCGTCTGCTCCATGGAGCCGGACGGGATGACGAAGGCCTGGACGAGGAACGTCTTCAGCACCAGCGCTATCACCACGGCGACGCCCACGAGGAGGGGGATCTCCTTGACGGCGCTGCGCCTGCGGCGCCGCTTGACCTTGCGCTGGAGCTTGCGCCGCTCGGCCCGGCTGCGTCCGGGGCTCGGACCGGCCGCGCGGCGGGAGCCGGTGGGCAGCAGGTTCTCCGCGGCGCTGTCCGGGACGCCGCGGGGTTTGCCGCGGTTACCCATGGGCGTCCTCCGCCGCGTCCGTCTCCGGGGCGGGCACGCGCGCGTAGGCGTCGGGCCGGTGCAGCCGGGTGGCGTGGTCGAAGGGCCATACGATCCCGTCGGCGCGGCCGATCACGCCGTCGACCGGGATCATGCCGCCGCCGGGCGAGCCGAGGTGGTCGCGGGAGTCGCTGGAGTCGCTGCGGTGGTCGCCCAGGACGAACAGGCGCCCGTCGGGCACGACGACGTCGAAGGACACCGTGGAGGGGCTGTCGCCGGGGAACAGGAAGCCCGACTCGTCGACCGACCGGCCGTTCACCCGGATCCTCCCCTCTGCGTCGCAGCAGACCACATGGTCCCCGCCCACCCCGACGACCCGTTTGACGTAGTCGGCGTCACCGAAATACCCGGTGCCGTCGAACACGATCACGTCACCGCGCCGCGGCCCGGCGCCGAAGCGGTATGCCAACTTGTTTACGAGCACGCGGTCCCCGACCCTCAATCCGTGTTCCATCGATCCGCTGGGGATCTGGAACGGCCGCGCCACGAACGTGTTCACCGCCAGCAGGAACAGCAGGCAGAGCAGCAGGGTCAGGGTAATCCGCCCACCGGGCAGCCATGGCGTGAAGCGCGACACCAACGCGGAACGCGACCGCCCCTCCGGCCCCGCCGTCCCCGAGGTGTTCTCGGGTCCGGCCGGGGGGAGGGAGCGGTCGCGCTCCGTCGGCTGTGCTTCGGTGTCCATCGGGGCCAGATGCTATCCGGCCGCGATATGACGCCGGTAAAGCGCTCAGCTGTCGCGCTTCTCCTTGATCTTCGCCGCCTTGCCGCGCAGCTCGCGCAGGTAGTACAGCTTGGCGCGGCGGACGTCACCGCGGGTGACGAGCTCGATCTTCTCCACGATCGGGGTGTGCACCGGGAAGGTGCGCTCGACGCCGACGGAGAAGGAGACCTTGCGGACCGTGAAGGTCTCGCGCACGCCGGCGCCCTGACGGCGGATGACCACGCCCTTGAACTGCTGCACACGGGAGCGGTTGCCCTCGATGACGCGCACGTGGACGTTCACGGTGTCGCCGGGACGGAAGGCGGGGACGTCGCTGCGCAGCGACGCGGAGTCGACGGAGTCGAGCAGGTGAGACATTTCGTCTGCTTTCTTCGCTGATGCCGCAGGTCATCAACGGCAACTAGAGGCTGGGGTCGATGCCGTGCGGTTCGGGACGGGCGTCGTGTCCCCCTGCGGCAGGGGCGCACGCCGGACGACGCACAGCAGCGGCCTATTCTTCCACGCCGCCGGTCCTGCGCCAAAATCGGCCGTACGGCTCTCCGGCGGGATCCGGTTCCCAGCCCAGGATGGACAGCATCTCGCGGTCCTTCTTGTCGAACGCCCCGGGCTCGCAGCGCTCGATAAGGTCGGGCCGGTTGGCGGTGGTCCGGCGCAGCGCCTCGTCGCGCCGCCAGCGGGCGATCTTCCCGTGGTGGCCGCTGAGCAGCACGTCCGGGATGCCGCGCCCGCGCCACCGCGGCGGCTTGGTGTGGACGGGGCCCTCCAGGAGGCTCGCCATGGCCCCGGGCGCGAAGGAGTCGTCGCGGTGCGACTCGGCGTTGCCGAGGACGCCGGGGAGCAGCCGTGCGACGGCCTCCGTGACGACGAGGACCGCGGCCTCCCCGCCGGCCAGCACATAGTCACCGATGGACACCTCGTACACGGGCATCCGGGTGGCGTACTCGTCGATGACACGGCGGTCGATGCCCTCGTAGCGGGCCGGGGTGAAGACCAGCCAGGGGCGCTCGGAGAGCCGGACGGCGAGTTCCTGGGTGAAGGGACGGCCGCTGGGGGTGGGGACGATCAGGGCCGGCTCGCGGGAGCCCGCCTCGTAGCCGTCCGCCAGGACCGAGTCCAGCGCGTCTCCCCACGGCTCGGTCTTCATGACCATGCCGGGGCCACCGCCGTACGGGGTGTCGTCGACGGTGTTGTGCCGGTCGTACGTCCAGTCGCGCAGATCGTGCACGTGGACGTCGAGCTGACCGCGTGCGCGTGCCTTGCCCACGAGGGAGACGTTCAGCGGTTCGAGGTACTCGGGGAAGATCGTGACGACGTCGAGCCGCATCACGCCTCGTCTCCGGAGTCCCGGGACGAGGCGACCTCTACGCGGTCGTCGATCAGTCCCGGCGGTGGGTCGATGACGGCCCGCTGCTCCTCCAGGTCGATCTCGGTGACGATCTCCTCGACGAACGGCACGTACACCTCGGTGCCGTCGGGGCGCTCGACCACGAAGAGGTCCTGGGTGGGCAGGTGCGAGATCTCGGTGATCCGGCCGACCTGCTCGCCGTCCTTCGTGACGACGTCGAGGTCGATCAGCTGGTGGTCGTAGTACTCGTCCTCGTCCTCGGGCCGCTCGTCCGGGTCGACGTCGGCGATGAGGAGGGTGTTGCGCAGGGCCTCGGCGGCGTTGCGGTCGCGGACGCCCTCGAAGCGCAGCAGGAGGCGGCCGCTGTGGACGCGGCCGGTCTCGATGGTGAGTGGCCCGACGGAGGGGGGGTCGGTGGTCAGGACGGCACCGGGCCCGAGCCTCAGCTCCGGTTCGTCGGTACGGACCTCCACGGTGACCTCGCCCTTGATGCCGTGGGCGCGGCCGATGCGAGCGACTACCAGCTGCACTGTGCTTGTTCTCCTGTCGGACTGCGACGAGCCGTTCACGGCTCATACGACTGCGGGCCGGGGACGGCCCAGTGGCCCTCCCCGGCCCGAGCCGGTGCTGCGTTCGGCGTCAGCGGACGTGGTCCACGTCGACGAGGTCGACACGGACACCGCGGCCGCCGATGGCGCCCACGACGGTGCGCAGAGCGCGTGCGGTGCGGCCGTTGCGGCCGATCACCTTGCCGAGGTCGTCCGGGTGGACCCGGACCTCGAGCACGCGCCCGCGACGCAGGTTGCGCGAGGCGACCTGCACATCGTCAGGGTTGTCGACGATGCCCTTCACGAGGTGCTCGAGAGCCTCCTCGAGCATGCTCAGGCCTCGGTCGACGCGGACTCGGCGGCGGCCTCGTCCTTCTTCTCAGCCTTCTTCTTCTGGGTGATGGCCTCACCCTTGCCCTCGTCCTCGCCACCGAGCGCCTCGAAGGACGGGCGGGCGGGCTTCTCGGCCGCCTGAAGCAGCGGGGCCGGGGCGGGCTCGCCCTTGAACTTCTGCCAGTCGCCGGTCTTCTTCAGGATGGCGAGCACGGGCTCGGTCGGCTGGGCGCCGACACCGAGCCAGTACGCCACGCGCTCGGCGTCGACCTCCATCACCGACGGGTTGTACGTCGGGTGGTACTTGCCGATCTCCTCGATGGCCCGGCCGTCACGGCGGGTACGGGAGTCGGCGACGACGATGCGGTAGTGAGGCGAACGGATCTTGCCCAGACGCTTCAGCTTGATCTTGACTGCCACGGGAGTGGACTCTCCTGATTTTGACGTGGTTGGGCACGACGGGATGTGCCGCGTGGGGTTGCGGTACCCGAGTGCCCGATGGACGCGTCAGCCGGAGGAGAGAGGGGTCCTGTTCGGCTGTCGAGTACAGCTAGCCATTCTGCCACACCCTGTGGGGCGGGGGTGACCGAGGGGTGGGCGCGGTCGACGGGCGCCCGGCGCCGGTGCGGGTCGCGCGGCGCGGTACGGGATACCCCGCGCCGATGTGGGCCGGGGGATGTCCGCGCGGCCCGGCGCTTACGGGGTGCCTCCCCCAGGGGTGGTACCCCCAGCCCACCCTCCCCCAGGCCCTTAAGGCACTGGGGGAGGCACGGGTGGGCGCGAGGGCGGCACGAGCGATGGCCACTCCGCGTCTCCGGCACCCACGAGATGCCTGAGACGGTCAGCTCGCCGCTGCCACCACTTCCGGGATCCGGAAGGGTTTGCCGCAGCCTCCGCAGACGATGGGGGCCTGGGCGAGGACCGAGGGGACGACGCGGACGTTGCGGCCGCAGTCGCAGACGGCCTTGACGCGGACGCCGCCCCCGGAGGAGCCGTGCCGCGCGGCCGGTCCGCGGAAGCTGCGGGCCGTGTCGCCCGCGGTCGCCGCGGAGTGGGCCTTCAGGGCGCGCTGGAGGCGCTCCGTCGTCGGGCGGTAGCGGCGCTTCGCCTCGGGGGTGAGCGTGACCAGGGAGAAGCCGCTGCTGGGATGCGGTTCCTCGGGGTGGTCCAGGCCCAGCTCCTCGGCGATCGCGAGGAATCTGCGGTTGTGGTAGCGGCCGGCGCGGGATGTGTCGCGTACACCGCGCGCGGCGGCGACGCCGTGGACTGCCTCGTGCAGCAGTCGTTCGAAGGAGAGTTCGTGACCGCACGCGGACGACGACTCCCCGATCAGGGACTCGGGCGCGGCAAGATCGGGCAGCTCGGGGTGGTACCGCTGAATGTCGGCCCACGCCTGCGCCAGTTCTGCGGCGAGAACAGGTGGTGTCTGTGTCGTGCTCACGTAATGACAACGAGCCTGGGTGCCTCTGTGTTCCGATTCCGGGGCATCCCAAATAATTTGCACGTACCCGTCAGTTGCCGCTGATGCGTCCTGACGAGTACGGGTGCGCTGATCTGCGGAGAAGCCTCGCAGCTCGCCTCAAGGTGGTACGTAGGCTGACGTACGCCCCCACGTGTAAGCGGTCTCCGCGCGGCGGCGCGCGTGAGGCCCTCGGGGTACGCAAGAGGCGTTTCGGTCGCTCTCGCGGGGACCCGGCGCCCGGCTCGGCGGGCACGCCACGGGCGCGACGTTACCGGGTCCGCCCCCGCGACCGCGCACCGCCCCGCCACAAGCCGTTCCCGGTTCCGTGGACCTTGGCCGGAACCGGCGTACGGGTGGCTTCGCCGTGGCGGACCGGACGGTCCGGGATTACCGGAATGTGAATTCTTGCCACTGGCACAAGCCGACTGCCGGCCGCGGCCGCATTCCACTGGACGACACGACGAGGGCGGAGTTTCCTGGCATACGGGGGGTGTGCGGGCGCACTGCACGGGGGCCAGGGAACGGGGAACCGCGGCAACTCTCGGCTGATTGGGGCGCTTACCTATGACACCTACGCTCGTGCGGCAGCACCCGCCTCGCACGGAGGCCCTCCCCCGTGTGGACCTGCGTGCACGCGCGCGTGACTGGTCCGAGATCCAGGAGCGGATGCTCGTACCGCTCTACGAGGCCGTCTACGAGCGACTGGACGTGGGATCCGCGACCCGGCTGCTCGGCCTCGGCTGCGGCTCCGGGCTGGCCCTGCTGATGGCGGCCTCGCGCGGTGCCGCGGTCACCGGTGTCGACACCTGTGCCGACCGGCTGGCCCTCGCGCGGGAGCGGTTGCTGCCCGACGAGCAGCGGGAGCCACACGCGCGGGCCGGCCACCGGATCGTGCACGGCTCACCCGCCCAGGCCGCTCGTACGGACGCGTACACCGTGGTGACCGCCTTCGAGCCGATCGGCTGCCTCGCGGGCGACGCGGAGGGGCTGGCCGGTCTGCTCGCCGAGGCGGTGCCGCTCGCCGGGCGCGGAGCGGCCGTGGTGCTGGCCGGCTGGGGCCCGCCGGAGCGGTGTGCCACGGCGTCCGTGCTCCGGGTCGCCACCAAGCTGGCGGAGCCGCTGCGCGGCGCGGGCACCTGGCGCCCCACGGACCGCGACGACCTGGAGCGGGTCGCCGCGCGGGCGGGGCTGCGGCCGGACGGCTCCGGGCGGGTGGCCTGCCCGTTCGGCTACGCCGACGCGGACAGCGCGGTACGGGGGCTGAAGTCGACCGGGCTGTTCGACCCGGCGGTCACGGCCACGGACCAGGCGCAGGTCGACAAGGAACTGGCGGAGGCCCTGCATCCGTACCAGCGGCAGGACGGGACCGTGTGGATGCCGAACGTGTTCCGGTACCTCGTCGCGCGCACGCCCTGAGACACGTCACCGGGGGCGCCCCTCGCGCGAGGGGCGCCCCCGGTGACGTACCGGCGTGGGTCTCAGCCCATGAACTTCTTGAACTCGTCGGGCAGCTCGAAGTCCTTGCCGCCCTGCTGCGGCAGCCCGAAGGCGCCCGCGCCCTCCGCGGCGGCGGCGCGGCGCGCGGCCTCCTCCTGCTCCTGCTGCTTGCGCTTCATCGGGTTGCCGGAGCGCTGCTTGCCCTTGGCCTGCTTCTGCTTCTTCTTCTGCCGGCCCGGACCGCCGCCCATGCCCGGCATCCCGGGCATCCCGGGCATGCCGCCGCCCTGGGCCATGCGGGACATCATCTTGCGGGCCTCGAAGAACCGCTCGACCAGGCCCTTCACGGCACTGACCTCGACACCGGAGCCCTTGGCGATACGGGCGCGGCGCGAGCCGTTGATGATCGTCGGCTCCTGGCGCTCGGCCGGGGTCATCGACTTGATGATCGCGGCGGTGCGGTCGACGTCCCGCTCGTCCAGGTTGTTGATCTGGTCCTTGATCTGGCCCATGCCGGGGAGCATGCCGAGCAGCTTCGAGATGGAGCCCATCTTCCTGACCTGCTCCATCTGGGCCAGGAAGTCGTCCAGGGTGAAGTCCTGGCCCTTCTTCGACGCCAGCTTGGAGGCCATCTTCTCGGCCTCTTCCTGGCTGAACGTCTTCTCCGCCTGCTCGATCAGGGTGAGCAGGTCACCCATGTCGAGGATGCGGGAGGCCATCCGGTCCGGGTGGAAGGCGTCGAAGTCGTCGAGCTTCTCGCCGTTGGAGGCGAACATGATCGGCTTGCCGGTGACCTGCCGGATCGACAGCGCCGCACCACCGCGCGCGTCACCGTCGAGCTTGGAGAGCACCACGCCGTCGAAGCCGACGCCGTCGCGGAAGGCCTCGGCGGTGTTGACGGCGTCCTGACCGATCATGGCGTCGACGACGAACAGGATCTCGTCCGGGGAGACGGCGTCACGGATGTCCGCGGCCTGCTGCATCATCTCCTGGTCGATGCCCAGGCGGCCGGCGGTGTCCACGATCACGATGTCGTGGACCTTGGTCTTCGCGAACTCGATCGAGTCCTTGGCGACCTTCACCGGGTCGCCCACACCGTTGCCCGGCTCGGGCGCGTAGACGGCGACGCCCGCGCGCTCGGCGACGACGCTGAGCTGGTTGACGGCGTTGGGGCGCTGGAGGTCGGCGGCGACCAGCACCGGCGAGTGGCCCTGCTCCTTCAGCCAGCGGCCGAGCTTGCCCGCGAGGGTGGTCTTACCGGCACCCTGCAGACCGGCCAGCATGATCACGGTCGGCGGCTGCTTGGCGAAGCGCAGGCGGCGGGTCTCGCCGCCGAGGATGGTGATCAGCTCGTCGTTGACGATTTTGATGATCTGTTGCGCGGGATTGAGCGCCTTCGAGACCTCGGCCCCGAGCGCGCGTTCCTTGACGTTCTTGATGAACGTGCGGACGACAGGCAGCGCGACGTCGGCCTCGAGGAGCGCGATGCGGATCTCGCGTGCCGTGGCGTCGATGTCCGCTTCGGACAGCCTGCCCTTGCCCCGGAGGGATTTGAAGGTGGCTGACAAGCGATCGGAGAGAGTATCGAACACGGCGGCTTAGGTCCTCGCGTCGGCGGTGGTGTGGGTCGCCCTCCAGGGTATCCGGCCCGGCAAGTAAACCGTCCCTGCCCGCTGCGGAGAGCGGGCAGGGACGGGGAAACCCCGCGCAGGCGGGGACAAGGTCCTTGACCGTCTTCAGAACGTGCTGAGCGGGGGAACCACCCCCGCATACGCGGGGATACTCCCTCTCAACGCGTAACACGTCCATGAGGTCACGCCCGCAGCATCTCCTCCAGTTTCCGGGCCATCGACACCGCCTCCTCGGCGAGAAGAGGCGAGCCGTCCGGCAAGGTCACATAAAAAGCGTCCACCGCGTTCGCCCCCAACGTGCTCACATGCGCGCTCCGCACCCGTACCGCCGCGTCCTCCAGCGCCCGCCCGATCCGGAACAGCAGGCCCGGCGCGTCCTGCGCGCGGACCTCCAGCACCGTGGCGTGCCGGGAGGCGGCGGGGGCGACCGTCACGCGCGGCGGCGGGGCGATCATGCCCCGGCGGCGCGGGTAGGCGGCGTCCCGTTCGGCGAGGCGGGCGGCGATGTCCAGGCTGCCGTCGAGGGCGCGTACGAGGTCCGCGCGGAGCCGGGCCGCCTGGGGCAGCGAGCCGTACTCGGCGGCGACCCGCCAGTCCAGCAGCAGCACGGAGCCGTCCACGCCGTCCGGGAGGTCCACCGCCCGCAGCTCCGCGGTCCGCACGGTCAGCCGGTGCAGGGCGAGCACCCCGGCCACGGCGGGCAGCACACCCGCCTGGTCGGGTACGGCGATGCGCAGTTCCACGCCCAGGGGTTCGGGGCCGCCGGAGGGCTCGGCGGGCGGCTCGGTCTGGGCCCGCAGGGACAGCACGGGCGCACCCGTGGCGACGGCCTCGATCGCGAGGCGCTCCTGTTCCGCGGTGGGCGCGGCCTCCTCGGACCCGTCCGGGGCGTCTCCGGAGAGCACGGCGGAGACCCGTTCGACCAGGTCGGTGACGAGCGAGGCGCGCCAGGACGACCAGGCGGCGGGCCCGGTGGCGAGGGCGTCCGCCTCGGTGAGGGCGTGCAGCAGTTCGAGGGTGCCCTGGGCGCCGACGGCGTCGGCGACCGCGCGCACCGTGGCGGGGTCCTCCAGGTCGCGCCGGGTGGCGGTCTCGACCAGCAGGAGGTGGTGGCGTACGAGGGTGGCGATCACGGTGACGTCGTGCTGGTCGAAGCCGATGCGGGCGGCCACGTCCTTGGCGATGACCTCGCCGGCCACCGAGTGGTCGCCGGGCCAGCCCTTGCCGATGTCGTGCAGCAGCGCGGCGACCAGCAGCAGGTCGGGGCGGCTGACGCGGCGGGTGAACGCGGAGGCGCGTACGGCGGTCTCGATGAGGTGCCGGTCGACGGTCCACAGATGCACGGCGTTGCGCTGCGGACGGCAGCGCACCCGGTCCCAGTCCGGCAGCAGCAGGCTGACCAGGCCCTCCGCCTCCAGCGCCTCCCAGACCTCGACGGTGGGGCGGCCGGAGCCCAGCAGGGTCACGAGCTGTTCCCGTGCCTCGGCGGGCCAGGGCGTGGGCAGGGGGCGTGCGCCGGTGGCCATGCGCCGTGCGGCGTGCAGGGAGAGCGGGAGTCCGGCCTGGGCGGCGGCGGCCGCGGCGCGCAGGGGGAGCACGGGGTCGCGTTCGGGGCGCGCCGCGCGGGCGAGCACCACCTCGCCGTCCTGTTCCACGACCCCTTCGGCCAGCGGGGAGCGCTCGGGCGCCGGCTTCCCGCCGCCCCACATGGCGCGCAGCCGGGGCCGCACCGCGCGGGAGCGCAGGACGCGGCCGACTTCGCGCCAGGTGACGTCACCGGCGTAGGCGATGACCCGCGCGGCCTCGTAGACCTGCCGCAGCAGCACGTCCGCGTCGAGCACGCCCAGTTCGGCCGCGACCTGGTCCTGTTCCTGGAGCGCGAGCCGGTCGGTGGCCCGCCCGGTCGTCAGGTGCAGGGCGTCCCGTACGTCGAGGAGCCGGCGGCGGGCGTCGGCGAGGCCCTCGCGCGGGGCGTCGGCGAGCCAGGAGGCGGCCACGGCACGCAGGGCGGTGGCGTCGCGCAGTCCGCCGCGGGCCTCCTTGAGGTCGGGTTCCAGGAGGTACTGCAGTTCGCCCTGGCGTTCGGCACGTTCCTCGCACAGCTCCCGCAGGGCGGGGAGGCGTTTCGGCGCCTGGTTGCGCCAGTCGGCGAGGACCGCCGTGCGCAGGGCGGTGGTGAGACCGAGGTCGCCGGCGATGTGCCGGGCGTCGAGGAGTCCGAGCTGCACCTTGAGGTCCTCGCCCGCGGTCCTGCGGGCCTCGGCCGGGGTGCGGACGGAGTGGTCGAGGGCGAGGCCCAGGTCCCAGACGGGGTACCAGAGGCGGTCCGCGAGGGCGGCGACCGCGTCGGGGGCGGTGCCGTCGTGCAGCAGGAGCAGGTCGAGGTCGCTGCGCGGGGAGAGTTCCGCGCGTCCGTAGCCGCCCACGGCGACCAGGGAGACTCCGCGCGCCTCCTGCGCGCCCGCCGCGAACAGTCCGCCGAGCCAGTCGTCGGTGAGGTCCGCGAGGGCACTGCGGCGCGGCGGCCCGGACCGCGCCTCCTCGGTGAGGAGGCGCAGCCGGGCCGCCGCGTAGCCGCCGGGTCCCGAGTCCTCTGCTTCTTTCGTCACGTCCGTACTCGTCACCCGGCGGCTCCCGTTCTCGTGTGTCAGAGGGCGTCCGGACCGCGCTCGCCGGTCCGCACCCGTACGGCCGTCTCGACCGGGATCGACCAGACCTTGCCGTCACCGATCTTTCCGGTGCGGGCCGCCTTGACCACGACGTCGATGAGCTGCTCGGCGTCGTCGTCCTCGACCAGCACCTCGATGCGGATCTTGGGCACCAGGTCGACGGTGTACTCGGCACCGCGGTAGACCTCGGTGTGGCCGCGCTGGCGCCCGTAGCCGCTGGCCTCGGTGACGGTCAGTCCGTGTACTCCGAAGGCCTGCAGGGCCTCCTTGATCTCGTCGAGCCGGTGCGGCTTCACGACGGCGGTGATGAGCTTCATGCGTCCACCTTCTTGCTCTCGGCCGGGGCGACGGGGGCGGTGGCGGCGGTGCGGGCCGCGCCGCCGCCGGCGCCGCTGAAGTCGTATGCGGTCTCGGCGTGCTCGGCCTGGTCGATGCCGGCCACCTCGTCGTCCTCGGAGACTCGCATACCGATGGTCTTGTCGAGGAGGAAGGCCAGGACCGCGGAGACGACCAGGGAGTAGGCGAGGACGCCGAAGACACCGGCGCACTGCTTCCAGAACTGGTCCAGGCCGCCGCCGTAGAAGAGGCCCGCGACGTCGGACTGTCCCTTGCCGGTGGCGAAGAAGCCGATGAGCAGGGAGCCGAGGATGCCGCCGACGAGGTGGACGCCGACGACGTCGAGGGAGTCGTCGTAGCCGAACTTGTACTTCAGGCCGACGGCCATGGCGCACAGCACACCGGCGATGACACCGACGGCGATCGCGCCGAGCGGGGAGACCGCGCCGCCGGCCGGGGTGATGGCGACCAGACCGGCGACCGCGCCGGAGGCGGCGCCCAGCGTGGTGAAGGCGCCGTGGCGGATCTTCTCGTAGGCGAGCCAGCCGAGGACGGCGGCACCGGTGGCGACCTGGGTGTTGACGAACATCAGCGCGCCGACGCCGTCGTCGTTGCCGAGCCAGGAGCCGGCGTTGAAGCCGAACCAGCCGAACCACAGCAGACCGGCGCCGAGCATGACCAGCGGGAGGCTGTGCGGGCGCATCGGGTCCTTCTTGAAGCCGACGCGCTTGCCGATCACCAGGATCACACCGAGCGCGGCGGCACCGGCGTTGATGTGGACGGCCGTACCGCCGGCGAAGTCGATGACGCCCAGCTCGAAGGCCCAGCCGCCGGCGCCCCAGACCCAGTGCGCGACCGGGAAGTAGACGATCGTGGCCCACAGGGCGATGAACAGCGCCCACGCGGTGAACTTCACGCGGTCCGCGAGGGCACCGCTGATCAGCGCGGGGGTGAGGACGGCGAACATCAGCTGGAAGACCAGGAAGACGAAGACGGGGATGGTGTAGCCGTCCCACAGTTCCGTCAGGCCGATGTCGCTCAGTCCGACCCAGTCGGAGTTCCAGCCGATGACGCTCCCGGCGTCGGTGCCGAACGCCATGGAGAAGCCGTACAGCACCCACAGGACGGTGACGATGCCGAGGCTGATGAAGCTCATCATCAGCATGTTCAGCGTGCTCTTGACGCGGACCATGCCTCCGTAGAAGAAGGCGAGACCCGGGGTCATGAGCATCACCAGGGCGGAACAGATGAGCATGAACCCTGTGTTGGCGGCGGACAGCGTGGGCGCGTCTGCGGCCAGGGTGATGGCTGGTGCCATCGGCGTCTCCTCGTCGTTGGTACGGCCCCGTGCGGGCGAAGCCTTGAGCGGATTGAGGGGTGGGCCGGTTATGCGCCATGAGATTGGCGCAGCGCCGTTTCGGTGGAAGCCCCTCGTTGTTTCGCCGCCGTGACGAAGGCACCCGGCGTGTTACGGGTCGATGAACTGCCGGATCCGGGGCGCGCCGATCGTTATCGTGGCGCAACCTTCGGTGTACGGCGGTGAGCCGTGGCCGGGGAGACACACGACCGGCCGCGGCGGCCTCCGAATGACCTGGCATGGGGGAGCCGAGTCGGGCGGTTCGGGAGGGCCGGCCGCGGCCGGGGCCTAGCGGTACCTCGGGGGTGTCAGACCGCCTCCGCGGACTCGGGCAGCTCGACCGCGAGCCGCTCGCCGAGTTCGACGACTTCGGCGAGGTCCCCGAAGTCGCGTACGGCGGTGTCGACCGTCTTTCGGATACGGGTGTTGACGCGCTCGGAACGGACCTTCTTGGCCGCCTTGATGGCGTCGGTGGCGAGGGCCGCGCTCTGCTCGGGCTCGCTCTGCAGCAGGTGGACGGTGGCCATGCCGATCAGGTTGAGGGCGTAGGAGCGCTGGTGTTCGCCGCCCTCCTTGCCGAACAGCTCCACGGCCCGCCGCATCAGCGGCTCGGCGAGCGAGGCGTAGGTGGGGCTGCGGCCGGCGACGTAGGCGAGGTCGCGGTAGGAGTGGGCGTTCTCCGCGTAGAGCTCGGCCTCGGAGAAGAAGCCGATCCAGTCGGCGTCGGGCTCGTCCCACTCGTCGGCCTCGGCGAAGGTGTCCTCGGCCATCCGCACCGCCCGCTTGCAGCGGCCGGGCTGGCCCATGTTGGCGTAGGCGCGGGCCTCCATCGCATACAGCATGGACTGGGTGCGCGGGCTGGCGCAGTCCCGGCTGCCGTACTGCGCGAGGTGGATCAGCTCCAGGGCGTCCTCGGGCCGGCCGAGGTGGATCATCTGCCGGCTCATGCTGGACAGCACGTACGAGCCGAGCGGCCGGTCGCCGGCCTCCTTGGCGGCGTGCAGGGCGAGCACGAAGTACTTCTGCGCGGTGGGCTGGAGCCCCACGTCGTACGACATCCAGCCGGCCAGTTCGGCGAGTTCGGCGGCGACCTTGAACAGGCGCCGGGTGGTGGACTCGGGCTGGGGCTCCTGGAGCAGGTCGGTCACCTCGTGCAGCTGTCCGACGACCGCCTTGCGGCGCAGGCCGCCGCCGCACTGGGCGTCCCACTGCCGGAACATCACGGTGGTGGTCTCCAGCAGGTCCAGCTCCGGCTTGGACAGCCGGCCGCGGGCCCGCGCGGCGGAGGACACCGGGTCGGCCTCGGGCCGGGCCGGTGTGGCGGACGGGGAGGGGACGAGCCAGCGCTGCATGGGCTCGATGAGGGACGGGCCCGCGGAGAGGGCCAGCGAGCTCCCGAGGAAGCCGCGCCGCGCCAGCATCAGGTCGCTGCGCGAGAACTCGCTGAGCAGGGCCACGGTCTGCGGGCCCGTCCAGGGGAGGTCGACGCCGGTCGCGGAGGGTGCCGGGCGGGTGGTGCGCAGGCCCAGGTCCTCGACGGAGACGACGACGCCGAAGCGTTCGGAGAACAGTTCGGACAGGATTCTGGGGATCGGCTCGCGCGGGTTCTCGCCGTCCAGCCAGCGGCGTACGCGCGAGGTGTCGGTGGAGATGTGGTTGGCGCCCAGCTGGCGGGCCCTGCGGTTGACCTGGCGGGCGAGCTCGCCCTTGGACCAGCCGCTGCGGACGAACCACGAGGCGAGCAGCTCGTTCGGGCGTTTCTCCGCACTCGTCGCGTTCGTCCCGCCACCGCCGTTGCCGCTCACTGGAACGCCCCCATCCCTGAAGACCACTTGTCGCCGATTGCGCCAAGCCCTATCAGAATGCCGGTCATCGGGGCCGCCCGTCCGACGATTGTCACCCTTCGAACGGAAAGCCGAGTTGCCTCCGGCATACCCACGAGTGCATGTGCCCCAAGAAGCCGTGCACACAAAGTAACCCTACGATCACCCGTCCCACCATGGCGGAACCGCAATCGCCACCATTCGCCACCCCTTCGAATGAACTCACCGTTGCCGTCCCGCGATTCACTTGACACCGGACAGCCAAGAGTGGATGCAGCGATGCACCGAGGGGCGCACATCGCCGGACGCACCACCCTGGGCGCTTCGAAGCGCCGGTTGAGCGGAACGACGCCGGGAAGCTGGAAACAGAGAGTCACTTTCCGCGTTCGCTACGTGACCACCGGTACGTCGGACCCGTTGGAGGGGGCATGGGCTTCACGATCGGCATCAGTCGGGGCATCCGCGACATCCGGTCCGGTTCGCGTCGCCGGAGCCGCTCCTCGGACGGCACCGTCGTGGCGGAGTACACCGGGCTGTGGGGCTGGGACGTGGTGCCGGGCGTCCGGGCCGCCGCGGGCACCTGCTCCTGCGGCCGCGCCGACTGCCGGGCACCGGGCGCGCATCCGCTGGACCACGCGCCGGTGATCCGCGCCGGGGCTCCGCTGGACGAGGTGACCGCGGTCTGGTCGGAGTTCCCGGGGGCCTCGCTGATGCTGCCGGTCGGGCGGGCGTTCGACGTGATCGAGGTCGCGGAGGCCGCCGGACGCCACGCCCTGGCCCGGCTGGAGCGCATGGGCCTGCCGGTCGGCCCGGTCACCGCCACCCCGGACGGCCGCGCCCACTTCCTCGTCGCCCCCGGCGCCGCCGCCGCGCTCCCCGACCTGCTCTACCGCATGGGCTGGGACGTCCCGGCCGCCCTGGACCTGCGCGGCCTCGGACCCGGCACGCACATCACGGCACCCCCGTCCGACCGAGGCGGCCTGGGCCCGGTCCGCTGGCTCCGCTCCCCCGCCCTGGACTCGGCGACCCGCCCGCCGGAGGCCCGCCTGCTGCTGGGCACGCTGGCGTACGTGGCGCACCGGTCGGGGACGTAACCGCCGCCCCCGCCCTTTCCCGCGGGCGGTCCCCTCAGTGCTTCAAGGACCTGAGAGGTACCCCCAGGGCGATGGGGGTCCCCGCCCGGGCGAAGCCGGGAGTGGGGGAGGCACCCCGCAAGCGCCGGGCAGCGCGAACCACCCCCGGCCCGCCCCTACGCCGGGGCACCCCCGGACAGGGCGAAGCGCCCGTCCCCCGAGAGGGCGGGCGCTTCTTCGCGTCTGCCGAATCCGTCCGACGGAGCCGGAGTCAGGGCCTCACTCCCCGATCAGGGCATCCACGAACGCCTCCGGCTCGAACGGCGCCAGATCGTCCGCCCCCTCACCGAGCCCGATCAGCTTGACCGGCACACCCAGCTCACGCTGCACGGCGATCACGATGCCGCCCTTGGCCGTACCGTCCAGCTTGGTGAGCACGATGCCGGTGATGTCGACGACCTCGGCGAACACCCGCGCCTGGACCAGACCGTTCTGCCCGGTGGTGGCGTCGAGCACGAGCAGCACCTCGTCCAGCGGGGCCTGCTTCTCCACGACCCGCTTGACCTTGCCGAGCTCGTCCATGAGGCCGGTCTTGGTGTGCAGCCGCCCCGCGGTGTCGATGAGCACGGCGTCGGCGGCCATCTCCTTGCCCTCCTTGACCGCGTCGAACGCGACGGAGGCGGGGTCACCGCCCTCCGGGCCGCGCACGGTGTGGGCGCCGACCCGCTCGCCCCAGGTCTGCAGCTGGTCGGCGGCGGCGGCACGGAAGGTGTCGGCGGCGCCGAGCACGACGGTGTTGCCGTCGGCGACCAGGACGCGGGCGAGCTTGCCGGTGGTGGTGGTCTTGCCGGTGCCGTTGACGCCGACGACCATCACGATGCCGGGGCCGCCGGCCGCGTTCTCGGTGTGCACGGTGCGGTCCATCCGGGGACCGACCAGCGTGATCAGCTCCTCGCGGAGCAGTCCGCGCAGCTCCTCGGGGGTGCGGGTGCCGAGCACCTTCACGCGCTCGCGCAGCCGCTCGACCAGCTCCTGGGTGGGCTGCACACCGACGTCGGCGGTGAGCAGGGTGTCCTCGATCTCCTCCCAGGTGTCCTCGTCGAGGTGTTCGCGGGACAGCAGGACGAGCAGGCCCTTGCCCAGGGCGTTCTGCGAACGGGAGAGACGGGCCCGCAGCCGGACCAGACGGCCGGCGGTGGGCTCCGGGATCTCGATCTCGGGAGCCTCGGCGGCGGGCGGTTCCTCGATGACGACGGGACCCGCGCCCGCCGGAAGATCAACCTCCTCTATGGTGCGCCGCGGTTCCTCCCGCGGCGTCTCGGCCTCTTCGCCGACGTGCGGTTCGGCCGGAGGGGCGGTGATGTCGGGCGCGGCGGGCGGCGGCGGGGGCAGCGGCTTCTTGCGCCGGCTGCCGACGATGAGCCCGCCGAGCGCGCCGAGCACGACCACGGCGATGACTACAGCAAGGATGACGATGTCCATAACAGCCCCAGTATGGCGTGACCTCCCACGAGGCCGTTCGTTCTACGCGCGGGACCCGCGGAGGCACGCCCGGCACCCGGTCCCCGGGGAGAACACGCCGCCGCCCTCGCCCGGGTGACCCGGGCGAGGGCGGCGGTGAGGGGACGAGGAGAGGGACAGCGGGGACTTGGGTCCTTCTCCCCGGACTCGGGAGGGCCGTCGGCTCAGCCCATCTCCTCCAGCCTCTTTCCCTTCGTCTCCTTCACGAACTTCAGGACGAACGGGATGGAGAGCGCGGCGAAGACCGTGTAGATCACGTAGGTGACCGACAGGTTCCAGTCGGCCAGCGAGGGGAAGCTCGCGGTGATGGCCCAGTTGGCGACCCACTGCGCGGCGGCGGCGACACCGAGGGCGGCGGCGCGGATCCGGTTGGGGAACATCTCGCCGAGCATGACCCAGACGACCACGCCCCAGGACAGGGCGAAGAAGAGGACGAAGACGTGCGCGGCGATCAGGGCGACCCAGCCCTGGGTGGCGGGCAACTGGCCGTCGACGAGGTCGGCGGAGAAGGCCCAGGCCTCCAGCGCCAGGCCGATCACCATGCCGACGGAGCCGATGACCGCGAGCGGCTTGCGGCCGATGCGGTCGACGAAGATCATCGCGATGACGGTGCCGACGATGTTGATGATCGACGTGGTGAAGGAGTAGAGGAAGGAGTCCGTCGGGTCGACGCCGACCGACTGCCACAGCGTCGAGGAGTAGTAGAACGCGACGTTGATGCCGACGAACTGCTGGAACACCGACAGGCCGATGCCGATCCAGACGATCGGCTTGAAGAAGAAGCTGCCGCCGAGCAGGTCCTTGAAGCTGGACTTCTCCTCGCGGTGCATCGCCGACTCGATCTCGGTGACGCGGGCGGTCAGGTCGATGTCCTTGCCCTCGACCTCTTCGAGGATCTGCCGGGCGCGCTCGTGCTTGCCCACCGAGATCAGGTAGCGCGGGGACTCGGGGATGGCGAAGGAGAGCAGGCCGTAGAGGACGGCCGGGATCACCATGACGCCGAGCATGACCTGCCAGGCCTCCAGGCCCATCAGCTCACCGCGCTGGTCGCCGTCGGCGGCGTTGAGGATGCCCCAGTTGACCAGCTGCGAGACGGCGATGCCGACGACGATCGCGGCCTGCTGGAAGGAGCCGAGCCGGCCGCGGTAGGCGGGCGGGGCGACCTCGGCGATGTAGGCCGGGCCGATGACGGAGGCCATGCCGATGGCGAAGCCGCCGACGATCCGCCAGAAGGCGAGGTCCCACAGGGCGAAGGGCAGCGCGGAGCCGACGGCGCTGATGGTGAACAGGACCGCGGCGATCTGCATGCACCGGATGCGGCCGATGCGGTCGGCTATGCGGCCGGCGGTCGCGGCGCCGATGGCGCAGCCGATCAGGGCGACGGCGATGACCTGGGCGAGCGCGGCGGAGCCGATGTCGTAGCGGTCGCGGATGGCCTCGACGGCGCCGTTGATCACGGAGCTGTCGTAGCCGAAGAGGAAACCGCCCATGGCGGCCGCCGCCGCGATGAAGATGACGTGCCCGAGATGTTCGGGGTGAGCCGTCCTGGCTCCTGACTTCTGTGCCTGCGCTGTGCTGGTCACGTGTACTCCTCGGGCCACCGGCAACATCGCCGGATGGGGGTCAGCCCTTCGAGGTCCAGCTGAAGGTACCTGAAGGTAAAAACAACATTGCAGAGACTATGCCTTCAACTTTTGAAGTCAATAGGCCGTGTGCTGTGAGTTTTAAGACGTGAGGAAGTAAAGATCGTTCAGGACTTGAAGATTGTGTGCCGGTCTAGCGGAGCCGCTGGCTGATGACCTTGGACACACCGTCGCCCTGCATGGAGACGCCGTAGAGCGCGTCGGCGACCTCCATGGTGCGCTTCTGGTGCGTGATCACGATCAGCTGCGAGACCTCCTGCAGCTCCTGCATGATCCGGATCAGCCGCTGGAGGTTGGTGTCGTCGAGGGCGGCCTCGACCTCGTCCATGACGTAGAACGGACTGGGCCGGGCCTTGAAGATCGCCACGAGCATCGCCACGGCGGTCAGCGACCGCTCGCCGCCCGAGAGCAGGGAGAGCCGCTTGACCTTCTTGCCGGGCGGACGCGCCTCGACGTCCACGCCCGTGGTGAGCATGTTGTCGGGGTCGGTCAGCACCAGCCGTCCCTCACCGCCCGGGAACAGCCGGGAGAAGACGCCCTCGAACTCGCGCGCGGTGTCCCGGTAGGCCTCGGTGAAGACCTGCTCGACGCGCTCGTCGACCTCCTTGACGACCTGGAGCAGATCCGCGCGGGTCTTCTTCAGGTCCGCCAGCTGCTCGCTGAGGAACCGGTGGCGTTCCTCCAGTGCCGCGAACTCCTCCAGGGCGAGCGGGTTCACCTTGCCGAGCTGCTGGTAGGCGCGCTCGGCGGCCTTCAGGCGCTTCTCCTGCTCGGCCCGTACGAAGGGCCGGGGCCTGTTGCGCGGGTGCTCGGGGTCCTCCGGCAGCTCCTCGCCCTCGGCGGGGGGCGAGGGCGGCACCGGCTGGTGCGGTCCGTACTCCGACACCAGCCCGGCCGGTTCCACACCCAGTTCCTCCAGCGCCTTGGTCTCCAGCTGCTCCATCCGCAGCCGTTTCTCGGCGCCGAGTACCTCGCCCCGGTGAACTGAATCCGTCAACTTGTCGAGTTCCGCCTTGAGATCGCGCCCCTCGGCGCGGGCGCGGGCGAGTTCCCGCTCGCGGCGGGCCTTGGCGGTGTCGGCGGCGGTGCGCTCCTGGTCGGCGCGGGCGAGGGAGACCTCGACGTGCGCGAGGAGGGTGCGGGCGCCGGCGGCGACGGCCCCGGCGACTTCCGCCTCGTGGCGCAGCCGGGCCCGGCGCTGTTCGGCACGCGCGCGTGCCTCGCGTTCCGCGCGGGCGGCCCGTTCGAGGGAGTCGGCCCGTCCGGCGAGCCCCTTGACCCGTTCCTCGTGCGTACGGGCCTGGAGGCGGGCCTCCATCTCGGTCTGGCGGGCGTTGGCCCCGTCGGCGGCGAGCCGGTCGCGTACGGAGGTGTCGGGCTCCTCCTCGAACGGCGCCTCCTCGGCGACGGCGAGCCGCTCGGCGAGTTCCTCGACGTCGACGAGCGCCTTGTCGAGGGCTTCCTGCGCCCGGGCCGCGGCGGCTTCGGCCCGCTCGGCCTCCCCGGCGGCACCGCGTGCCTGGCCGGCGAGCCGGCCGAGCCGCTGGGCGACGGAGGACTTCTCCCGGTCCGCGGCCCGGCGCCGCTCCCCGAGTTCCTCGACGAGGGCCGCGCACTCCCGGCGCCGGCCGGTGGCCGCCTCCTGCGCCTCGGCCAGCTCCGCGCAGCGTATGGCCAGCTCCGCCAGCTCGGCGGCGGCCTCGTCCACGGACGCCTGTATTTCCAGCAGGCTGGGGGCGCCCGCGGAACCGCCCTGCGCGAAGTGGGCGCCGAGCAGGTCGCCCTCGGCGGTGACGGCGGTGAGGCCGGGGTGGGCGCCGACGACTTCCTCCGCGTCCTCCAGGGTGCCGACGACGACGACGCGGTGCAGCAGCCGTCGCACGGCCGGCATGAGCTCGGGGGGTCCGCTGACTAGGTGTTCGGCGGGGAGGGCGGCCGCGGGTGTGCCGGCGGCCGCGGGTTCGTCGGCGGCCGCGGGTTCGCTGTGGTCGGTCGCGCGGTTCCCCGCGCCCCTCGGGGGCGCTGCTTCGGCTGCTTCCGCCAGGAGGAGGGTCACCCGGCCCGCGTCCTGTTTGCGCAGGAGACGGATCGCCTCGGCCGCGGCGGACGGTGAGGTGACCGCGAGGGCGTCCGCCACCGCGCCGAACGCGGCCGCGAGCGGTACCTCGTAGCCGGGCGTCACCGTCAGCAGTTCCGCGGCCGGACCCAGCAACCCCGTGAGGCGGTCCTTCGCGCTCAGCAGCGCACCGGTGCCGTCCTTGCGGCGCAGGCCGAGGGCGAGGGCCTCGTGGCGGGCCCGGGTCGCCGCGCGGCCGCGTTCGGCGGCGGTGGCCGCCTCACGGGCGGCGGTGAGGGCGGCCTCCGCGTCCGCGAGCCGCCGTTTGGCGGCATCGTGCAGCTCGGCGAGTTCCGCGTCGTCCGCGTCGAGGCCGTCGACCTCGGCCTGGAGGGCCTCGTACTCCTCCTGCGCGGCGACGGCCCGCTCCCGGGCCTCGTCCCGGGCGACGGCCAGCCGTTCGATCTCCGCCTGGGCGGCGGCGGCACGCGAACGGGCCGCGCCCACTTGTCCCGTGAGCCGGGCGAGCCCCTCGCGCCGGTCGGCGATGGCCCGCGCGGCGTCCTTCAGCCGCCGTTCCTCCTGGGCGAGTTCGCGTTCCAGCTCCGCGCGGTGGGCGACGGTGTCCTCCAGGGCGCGTTCGGCCGCCTCCAGGGCGGCCTCCAGTTCGGCCTCCTGTTCTCGGACGCGGGCGGCCTCGCGCTCCATGTCCTCCGGGTCCCGGCCGCGCCGCTCCTCGGGGGGCGCGGAGGTCGCGCTCTGCACGCGCGCGTCGGCCAGCGAGATCGTGCCGCGCACCCGTTCGGCGAGCTGGGAGAGCTCGTACCAGGTCTGCTGGGCGCTGTGCAGCCGCGGGGCGAGCCGGCGTACCTCGTCCTCCAGGTGGGCCTCGTGCCGGAGGGCCTTCCCCAGCTCGGCCTCGGCCGCCTCCTTGCGCTCCTTGAGGGCGGCCTCGTCGGCGATCTCGGCCCGCAGTGCCTCGCGCAGCCGTACGAGATCGTCGGCGAGGAGGCGCAGCCGCGCGTCGCGCAGGTCGGCCTGGATGACGGCGGCCCGCCGCGCGACGGCGGCCTGGCGGCCGAGCGGCTTGAGCCGGCGCCGCAGCTCGTCGGTGAGGTCCTGCACCCGTGCGAGGTTGGCGCCCATCGCGTCCAGCTTCCGCAGCGCCTTCTCCTTGCGCTTGCGGTGCTTGAGGACGCCGGCGGCCTCCTCGATGAAGGCGCGGCGGCCCATGGGGTCGGCGTGCAGGACGGAGTCGAGCCGGCCCTGGCCGACGATGACGTGCATCTCCCGGCCGATGCCGGAGTCGGAGAGCAGTTCCTGGATGTCGAGGAGCCGGCAGGTGTCGCCGTTGATCTGGTACTCGCTGCCGCCGTTGCGGAACATGATCCGCGTGATGGTGACCTCGGCGTATTCGATGGGGAGGGCGCCGTCGGAGTTGTCGATGGTCAGGGACACCTCGGCACGGCCCAGCGGGGGGCGGCCGGTGGTGCCGGCGAAGATGACGTCCTCCATCTTGCCGCCGCGCAGCGACTTGGCGCCCTGCTCGCCCATGACCCAGCTGAGCGCGTCCACGACATTGGACTTGCCCGAGCCGTTCGGACCCACGACGCACGTGATCCCCGGCTCGAACCGGAGCGTGGTCGCGGAAGCGAACGACTTGAAGCCGCGGAGGGTCAGGGCCTTGAGGTGCACGCCGCCGGACTTTACCCGCCGGGCGGACCCCACTCCATGAACGCGCGGTTTCGCGGGTGAACGCGCAGGGCAGACCAGACGTTGAAGAGGGTGAAAGGATGCGCGGGACAACGAGCGTCGTGCGCGGGGGTGCGGGCACCGGAGCGGGATCACGGAGGCGGGAAAGAAAGAAGGGACGCCGGGGCGTCCCTTGCAATTCTGACTGCTCGGCGGTGGTGACGGGCGGGCCCGACCACTGCTGTGCTGTTTGTACAGCGGTTTCGTGCGGCGGTGAAGTGATCAGCCGTGCAGTGATCAGGTGAGCGCAGGCTCCGCCTGGTGTGCGTCAACGCTCTCCATGATCCTGTCGTGAGAAGCGGCAGCCGCCAGCGCGTCCTTCTCCGCCTGGATCCGTACGAGCTCGGATTCCAGGTCCTGGACGCGCTGCTGGAGCCGTCGCATCTCGGCGAGGAGTCGCGGGTCGGAGCCGCCGACGTAACCGAGAAGCGCCTTTGCCATGATGGATGGTCCTCCACAATGAGTGACCGACCGATGCGGTGTGGGTCGTGAGGGATTCGCACCCGCGGTGCTTGGCCTGCCTGGAGTTGTACTGCCGTTCAGCCATGCCAAACAGCTAAGGTGCGCGGGGCTTTCAGCGTCTCACCAAAAAGTTTGAGGGTCAACACGATCACGCCCCGTATTGGCGGACAACCGGGCGCGCACGGCCGGCTGACGGCGGCGGCGCGAGTCTCACGGGTCCTCGGGACGTGGCGATCATCTTGACGGCCGGCGCCGCCCACGGCAAGCCCTTCTCGGCAATCACCAGGACTTTTTCGTCGGGGAGGGCTCGTCGTGCGGACCGCCCATGGCGCCCGGGGCCGCCGGAGCGCGCGGGATCAGCGGATGGCGAAGCCCTCGTAGCCGCCGCGCGGTGTGTCCCAGATCTCGGTGACTCCGTCCACGCGTCCGGGCGTGTCGCCGGTCTGGAGCCAGTCGAGCAGTCCCTCGCAGCGTTCGCGGGCGCCCTCGGCGACCACTTGGACCCTGCCGTCGCCCAGATTGAGAGCAAAACCACTCAGGCCGCCGATCTCCAGCGCCTTGGCCCGGGTGAACCAGCGGAAACCCACACCTTGGACACGCCCGCGCACCCAGGCGACCATGCGCACATCCTCGCTCATGGCTGCAACCTAACCGGACAAAGTCACTTGGGGCACACCTGGCCCATGCGCCATGCGGTAGCGTCCCCAGCCATGAATCTCATATGAAACTCACTCGTTGGTGTGAGTTTCGTGATCATCGGGTTTCGGGTTGGTCGCCAGCACGAGTCGACCGCAAGGACGAGGAAGGCCAGGACATGGGACGCCACCGACGCTCCGCCGCCGGCCGCGCCGCCACGGGCCGCGCCACCGGGGTCACCCACGACGATCCCCGCTACGGCGGCCCGCTTCCGGGGGGCGACCGGGGGGACGGCCCGCCCACGATGGGCACCGCGCCGTATCTGAACCCGCAGGCGTACGCCGAGACGTACGCCAGGAGCGAGTCCTACCTCTACGCGATGGACGGCGCCGGAACCCCCGCCGGGGGCGGCGACCTCACCCGCGGCGGCTTCCCGGGCGCCGACTTCTCGACCGGCCCGGACCTGATCGGCCCCGCCACGGACCGGATCGGCCACGCCTTCCCCGGTGACGGTCCCGCGCCCGGCGACGACGCGCCCCACCCCGACGGACACCGGCGCCGGAAGAAGAAGGCCGCGACCCCGGTCCGTACCGGCCTGCTCGGTGTCTCCGCCGCGGTGGCCCTCGGCACGGTGGCGGTGGCCACGGGCGCGGTGCCCGGTCTGGAGAGCTACCGGCTCGGCGGCGACAGCACCTCCGGTGACAGCGTGCAGGCCGGGGGCGCGCCGACCAACTCGCCCAGTGAGCAGGGCGGCACGTCCGGCAGCCTGGAGAGCCCGAGCCGCGACGCCGGCACCCCGGCGAGCCGTGACGCCGAGCGCTCCGTCTCGCCCGAACCTTCCGCGTCGGCCTCGACGCCGGCCGCGCCGACGAAGACTCCGGAGAAGAAGGCCCCGGAGAAGAAGGAGCCCGCGGCGGCCCCCGAGAAGACCGCGGAGAAGACGCCGCCCCGCGAGGCGACGCCGGAGCCGGAGCCGGAGGAGAGGACGAGCGACCCGGCCCCCTCGTCCGCGGAGGCCGTCGCCGGCGCCGAGGTGCTCCGGCTGGTCAACGTGGAGCGGGCCAAGGTGGGGTGCAGCCCGGTCACCGCGAGCGGCGAGCTGACCGATCTGGCCACGGCGTTCAGCGCCGACATGGCCGACCGCGGCTTCTTCGACCACACCGACCCCGACGGCGACACCCCGTGGGACAGGGCCAAGACGGCCGGCATAAGCAACCTGGGCGGCGAGAACATCGCCCGGGGCCAGGCCGACGCCGCGGCCGTGATGCAGGCCTGGATGGACAGCCCCGGCCACAAGGCGAACATACTGAACTGCGACTTCAAGACGCTGGGCGTGGGCGTCCACATGGGGTCGGGCGGCCCGTGGTGGACCCAGAACTTCGGGTACTAGCGGTACGCGACGAGTACGGAGGACGGCGGGCCGGGATCTCCCCGGCCCGCCGTCCTTCGTGTCACGCGCCTTCGTGTCACGCGGCGACGGCCGCCCGGCCCCGCAGGAAGATCTCGGCGGTCCGGGCCACCCTTCGGCCCAGGTGCTCCGCCGTGGCGATGTCGGCCTTGTGGACGGCGTCCGGGCCCTCGTCGACATTGGTCTGGGCTGCCGCGCCGGCGAACACGCCGAGGCGGTTGAGGTCGTTCTCCGAAGCCGTGCTGTTGTTCCAGCCCGGCAGCAGGCCGAGGTTGATCCAGTGCATGCCGAGCTGCGCGGCGAGGATCTGGAAGAACTGCAGGGTGTGCAGCTTGTCGCCGCTCTTCGAGCCCGAGTTGGTGAATCCCGCGGCGAGCTTGTCCCGCCACACCTGGTCCCCCCAGCGCTTCGAGGTGGCCTCGGCGAAGGCGTGGAAGGCGGCGGAGGCGGTGCCCATGTAGGTCGGGGAGCCGAACACGATGGCGTCCGAGCGGTCCAGGATCGCCCACTGCTCCTCGGTGATCGTCCCGACGTCGATCAGATGCACCTCGGCACCGGCGTCGGCGGCACCCGTGCGCACGGCTTCGGCGAGGACGGCGGTGTGGCCGAAGCCGGAGTGATGGGCGATGGAAACGACAGGGGTGGTCACGGTGGACGCTCCTTGGAAGGACTCTTGGGGAAGCGAGAGAACAGGCGAAGCAGCGGCTCGCCAGCGCTGCGAAAAGGAAAGCACTAACTTCTGGTTAGTGCAACCTGTTGGTTAGCGCTGCTCTGAAGTAGGCTTGACCCATGACGACCACGCAGCGCCCGGAGGAGCAGGAGCTCCCCTTCAACGTGTTCGCCAGGGCGTGCCCGTCCCGCGGCACGCTGGAGCATGTGACCGGGCGCTGGGGCGCGCTGACCCTCGGCGCGCTCCATGAGGGCTCGCTCCGGTTCAACGAGCTGCGCCGCCGGGTCGAGGGGGTGAGCGAGAAGATGCTCTCCCAGACGCTGCACGCGCTGGAGCGCGACGGGCTGGTGCATCGCGAGGCCCAGCCGACCAACCCACCCCGCGTGGACTACGAACTGACTCCGCTCGGCCACGAGGTCGCCCGGCGTCTGCTGGCCCTCATCCAGTGCGTGGAGGGCAGCATGGACGCCGTACTCGAGGCGCGCGAGCGCTACGACGAGACGCGCGGCGCCCGCTGACACCTCGGGCAGAAGTAGCTGGAGCGGTTCATCCACGCCCGTCGGCGTATCGGCGTACCGCAGCGGCGGCAGGGCAGACCCTCACGGCCGTACGCGTCCAGGGACCGGTCGAAGTAGCCGGACTCCCCGTTGACGTTGACGTAGAGACTGTCGAAGCTGGTGCCGCCCACCGCGAGCGCGGCGTTCATGACGTCCCGGACGTGGCCCAGCAGGAGCAGGGTGCGGGGGCGGGTGAAGCCGGCCGTGGGGCGCTCGTAGTGGATGCGGGCCCGCCACAGCGCCTCGTCGGCGTAGATGTTGCCGACGCCGCTGATCAGTGACTGGTCGAGCAGGGCCCGCTTGATGGTGGTCCGCCTGCGGCGCAGCGCCTGGTGGAACGCCTCCTCGTCGAAGAGCGGGTCGAGGGGGTCCCGGGCGATGTGCGCGATGACGTCGGGCAGTCCGTCAGGGGTGGTGTCGTGCAGCGACAGGCCGCCGAAGGTGCGCTGGTCGACGAAGCGGAGTTCGGTGTCCAGGGCGTCGGTGAAGCGGACGCGGACGCGCAGGTGCTTCTCGTCCGGTGCCGTGTGCGGCTGGACCAGCAGCTGGCCGCTCATGCCGAGGTGGGCCAGGACCGACTGGCCGGTGTCCTCCAGGGGCAGCCACAGGTACTTGCCGCGGCGGCTGGGGACGCCGATGCGGTGCCCCTCGAGCCGGTGCGCGAAGTCGTCGGCGCCGGCTGTGTGACGGCGTACCGCGCGCGGGTGCAGCACCTCGGCGTCGGCGACGGTCCGGTGGGCGACCCACCGCTCGAGTCCGCGCCGTACGACCTCGACCTCGGGCAGCTCGGGCATGGTGTCCCCTCCAAGGACCGGTGTACTGAGAGCCGTCCGGAGGGCGTCGGCGGTCGGCCGCTTGCCGCGCCCGGTCTCTCCCCGTGCGCGGGGCCCCGTCGCGTCGAGGTGCTCCCCGGACGGCTCCGGCCCGGACGGCCGGACAGGCTCTGGCGCCACGAGCGCCCGCCTCCGGTCCGGGGGGCGGGCGCTCGGGTCGCGCTGTTCTTTCAGGCGGAGGCCGACGGGGCGTCGGCGCTCTTGCCGGAGGCATCGGCTTCGGCGGTCCGGACGACCTCCTCGGCCTCCGCCGCCGCCTTGGCGCGCTCGTCCGCCGCGGCCCGGATGGACCGCCACGCGGACTCGGCGGCCTGCTGCTCCGCCTCCTTCTTGCTGCGGCCGGTGCCGGTGCCGTACGAGACGCCTCCGACGCGGGCGGCAGCAGTGAAGGTCTTCTCGTGGTCGGGGCCGGTCTCCGTGACCAGGTACTCGGGCACGCCGAGTCCCTCGGTCGCGGTGAGCTCCTGGAGACTGGTCTTCCAGTCCAGGCCGGCTCCGAGGTTCGAGGACTTCTCGATCAGCGGGTCGAACAGGCGGTGCACCAGTTCGGAGGCCGCGTCCAGGCCCTGGTCGAGATAGACGGCGCCGATCACCGCTTCCAGGGTGTCGGCGAGGATGGACGCCTTGTCCCGGCCGCCCGTGCCCTCTTCACCGCGGCCGAGCCGGATGAAGGAGCCCAGGTCGAGCCCGCGGCCCACCTCCGCCAGCGCACGCGAGTTGACCACCGCGGCCCGCAGCTTGGCCAGCTGGCCTTCGGGCAGGTCGGGGTGGATGTTGTACAGCGTGTCCGTGACGACGAGGCCGAGCACGGAGTCCCCGAGGAACTCCAGCCGCTCGTTCGTCGGCAGACCGCCGTTCTCGTACGCGTAGGAACGGTGGGTCAGCGCACGCACCAGAAGGGCGGACTCGAGCTTGTAGCCGAGCCGCCCTTCCAGAAGCGTGTGGGACGAGGCCTGGTGGTCCGCTGAGTTCTTCTTCGGCGTCGACACAGTGCCTCTCACCAGCCGCTCAGACCTCGAGGACCTGGCGCTTGTTGTAAGTGCCGCAAGACGGGCACGCGATGTGCTGCAGCTTGGGCTCGTGGCAGCGCTCGCACGCAACCAGGGTGGGGACCGCAGCCTTCCACTGCGACCGGCGGTGGCGCGTGTTGCTGCGCGACATCTTCCGCTTCGGAACAGCCACGGCTACTTCTCCTGCTTCTCGTCGACGCCCGGTTCGGCGCCGCTCATCTCGTCCTTCTCGCCGTCTCCGAGTGAACCGGCGAGTCCCTGCAAAGCCGCCCAACGGATGTCGACGGCATCGTGGTGGTGGTCCGGGTCGTCGGCGAGCCGTGCTCCGCACTCGGAGCACAGACCCGGGCAGTCTTCCCGGCACACCGGCTGCATCGGCAGTGCGAGCACCACCGCATCACGCAGCACAGGCTCGAGGTCGAACAGGCCGTCCTCGAGAAAGAGCCTGTCCTCGTCGTCCTCGGCGTCGTCGCCCGGTTCCGCGATCACGCGGCCCCGGTCGTCGGCGTCAGGGTACGAGAACATCTCCTGGAAGTCCGCTTCGAGCTCCCGCTCCAGCGGCTCCAGACACCTTACGCACTCCCCCTCGGCCTTGGCACGGGCGGTGCCTGTGACGAGCACACCCTCCATGACCGACTCGAGCCGGAGCTCCAGCTCCACCGGGGCGCCTTCCGGCACTCCGATGACGTCCTTGATCCCGAAGTCCTGGGGAGCGTCGACCGTGCGGGTCAGGCGCTGCAGCGCACCGGGCCGCCGCCCCAGCTCGTGTGTGTCGAACACGAGGGGGTTGCGGTGGTCGAGGCGGGCGTTCAGGGCCATTCCTGCTTTCGGTCTTCGAGCTCAGAGATATCACTGCCCCGCGATGTTCCCGGGCAGCGTGGATCGCGGACGTAAGCGCGACCGAAGAGCCAGGATACTGGACCTTTCGCTCTCGGCCCAATCCGCCCCTACAGACCCCGCTCGCGCTCGTAGGCCCGCAACTGCTCGGGCGTGATCATGCTGGTGTCGAAGAGGCTGGTCTCGTCCAGGGTGTAGCCCTGCTGCGCCTGCTGGTCGTGCCCGGCCTGCTGCCCCTGGTTCGGGTCGTACGCCTGCCCCTGCGCGTCGTAGCCCTGGTACGCGGCGGCGTACGGGTCGGCCTGCTGGTAGCCGTAGGCGTCCTGCTGGTACCCGTAGGCGTCCTGCCCGCCGTCGTACTGCTGCTGGTAGCCGTAGGCGGGCTCCGGCTGGGCGTAGGCCTGCTGCTGCGGCTCGGCCTGCCTGGCCGGGGCGGCGTCCTGCTCGGCGAGGGACGCGAGGTCGGCGAGGTAGTCGGCGTCGCTGGAGTGCTGGACGGTCGTCGTGTCGTCGGCGAGGGCGCCGAGGTCGTCGCTGGCGATCCGGCCGTGCAGCTTCTGCCGGCCCTTCCCGACCGCCTCCAGGGTCTTGGCGAGGACCGCCTCGAAGGCGCCGAGCTTGACGTCGACGTATTCGTCGGCGCTGCGGCGCAGGGTCTCCGGGTCGTGGCTGCGCTCGGGGGCGTCCTCGTCCTCGTAGCCCTGCTCGTCGAGGCCGGGTCCGGTGCCGAGCAGCTTCTCGCGGCCGCGGCCGACCGAGCCGAGCGTCTTGGTGAGGACGACCTCGAAGTTGGCCAGCTTGGAGTCGACGTAGTCGTCGGCCTCCGCGCGGACCTCCTCGGCCTCCTTGCGGGCCTCCTCGAGGATCCGGTCGGCCTCGGCCTGGGAGCGGCGGGCGATCTCCGTGTCGGAGATCAGGGAGCCGCGCTGCGCGTGCGCGCCCTCGATGATCCGCTCGGCCTCCTGGCGGGCCTGCTCGACCATCTGCTCCCGGCCGCCGATCAGTTCCTCGGCCTGCGCGAGGGAGTCGGGCAGCGCCGCGCGCACCTCTTCGAGCATCGAGAGCAGTTCGGCGCGGTTGATCACGCACGAGGCCGACATGGGCATCGACCGGGCGCTGGAGACCGCGGCGACGATCTCATCGAGCTTCTTCTGCACGTCCACCGTGTGCTCGCCACTCTCTACAGCTGTGTTGGAGACGGACGGGACGACTGTACGGCGCTGGGGCGTCCGGTGGACACCGGGCGGCCGGTCAGTCCTGGCGCAGGCGTTCGGTGAGGGCCGTCAGGACCTCCGGCGGCACCAGGTGGGAGACGTCGCCGCCCCAGGCCGCGACCTCCTTGACGAGCGAGGAGGACAGGAAGCTGTAGGTGGGGTTGGTGGGGACGAAGAGGGTCTCCACGCCCGAGAGGCCGTTGTTCATCTGGGCCATCTGCAGTTCGTAGTCGAAGTCGCTGACCGCGCGCAGGCCCTTGACGATGGCGGGGATCTCGCGCTGCTTGCAGAAGTCGACGAGCAGGCCGTGGAAGGCCTCCACACGGACGTTGCCGTACTCGGCGGTGACCCGGCGGATCAGGTCGATCCGCTCCTCGATCTCGAACAGGCCCTTCTTGGACTGGTTGATCATCACCGCGACGTAGACCTCGTCGTACAGCCGGGAGGCCCGGGCGATGATGTCGAGGTGTCCGTTGGTGATCGGGTCGAACGACCCGGGGCATACGGCGCGGCGCACTTGTGATCCCTCGCTCTCCGGTCCGGTCATCGTGCGTCTTCGCACGTAGAGGCGGCGCGACCGTACCAAAACGTTCCCTCGCCGTAGCGGCGGGCCCGGATCCCCTCGAAGCCGGGCGGCCAGGTGAATTCCCCGCCTCGGGTGCTGCGCTCCACGGTGACGAGGGCTTCTTCGGCGAGCCAGCCCCCCGAGCGGAGTGTGAGCAGAATCTCGCGGAGATCGTCGTCCGGGACGGCGTAGGGCGGGTCGAGGAAGACGATGTCGTACGGCCCGTGCGGGGGCGCGGTGCGGATGATCTGTTCCGCTTTGCCGGATCCGACCTCGGCACCGGGGAGTCCGAGCGACTTCACGTTCTCCCGGACCGTGCGGACGGCGCGGGCGTCGGCCTCCACGAGCAGGACGTGTCCGGCGCCTCGGGACAGGGCCTCCAGGCCGACGGCGCCGGAGCCGGCGTACAGGTCGAGGACGCGTTCGCCGTCCAACGGGCCGCCGAGCAGGGACTGCCAGGTGGAGAGGAGGCCTTCGCGTGCGCGGTCGGAGGTGGGGCGGGTGCCCTGTCCCGGCGGAACGGCCAGGCGGCGTCCGCCGGCCGCGCCGGCGATCACGCGAGTCATGTCCTCTGGTCCTTGTCGGTGGGTGCTGGTCGGTGACCGTCCCAGTCTGTCAGCCCTTTTCCAGGTACTGCTCCCGCTCCTCGTCCAGCAGTGCGTCCAGGGCCGTGCGCAGGGCGGGCAGACGCGCCAGGTCCGGGTCGGCGGAGACCACCGCCGCCGCTTCCTCCCTCGCCTCGGCGATGATCTCCTCGTCGTCGATGACGGCGAGCATGCGCAGGCTGGAACGGGTGCCGGACTGGGCCTGGCCCAGGACGTCGCCCTCGCGGCGCTGCTCCAGGTCGATGCGGGAGAGTTCGAAACCGTCGAGGGTGGCGGCGACGGCGTTCAGCCGCTGCCGGGCCGCGCTCGCCTCGGGCATCTCGGTGACCAGCAGACACAGGCCCGGGGCCGAGCCGCGGCCGACCCGGCCGCGCAGCTGGTGGAGCTGGGAGACGCCGAAGCGGTCGGCGTCCATGATCACCATCGCGGTGGCGTTGGGGACGTTGACACCGACCTCGATGACGGTGGTGGCGACCAGGACGTCGGCCTCCCCGGCGGCGAAGCGGCGCATGACGGCGTCCTTGTCGTCGGGCTGCATACGCCCGTGCAGGACCTCGACCCGGAGCCCTCGCAGCGGCCCGCTCGCGAGCTGCTCCGCGATGTCGAGGACGGCGAGCGGGGGCCGCTTCTCCGCCTCGCCCTCGGGGGGCTTCTTCCTGCCGGCCTTCTTCGGGTCGTCCTCCTCGTCACCGATGCGCGGGCAGACCACGTACGCCTGGTGGCCGTTCGCGACCTCCTCGCGGACCCGTTCCCAGGCGCGGGCGAGGAAGTGCGGCTTGTCGGCGGCCGGTACGACATGGCTGGCGATGGGCGAGCGGCCGGCCGGGAGCTGGTCGAGGACGGAGGTCTCCAGGTCGCCGAAGACCGTCATCGCGACCGTGCGCGGGATGGGGGTGGCGGTCATGACGAGCAGGTGCGGGGGCTGTTTGCCCTTGCCGCGCAGGGCGTCGCGCTGCTCCACGCCGAAGCGGTGCTGTTCGTCGACCACGACCAGGCCCAGGTCGTGGAACTTCACCTTGTCCTCGATCAGCGCGTGCGTGCCGATGACGATGCCGGCCTCTCCGGTGGCCAGGTCGAGCAGCGCGTGGCGCCGTGCCGCCGCCCCCATGGATCCGGTGAGCAGCACCACCTTGGTGGCGGTCTCCGCTCCCCCGAGCATCCCTCCCTCGGCCAGCTCCCCCATCATCTCGGTGACCGACCGGTGGTGCTGCTGGGCGAGCACCTCGGTGGGCGCGAGCATCGCCGCCTGCCCGCCCGCGTCGACGACGGCGAGCATGGCGCGCAGGGCGACCATCGTCTTGCCCGATCCCACCTCGCCCTGGAGCAGGCGGTGCATGGGGTGTTCGGTGGCGAGGTCGGTGAAGATCTCGGCGGAGACCTTCTGCTGTCCCTCGGTGAGGGTGAAGGGGAGGCGGTCGTCGAAGGCGGCGAGGAGGCCGTCCGGCTTGGGGCGGCGGGCCACGGCGGGGAGTTGCGCGTCGGCGTGGCGGCGGCGGGCGAGGGCGACCTGGAGGACGAAGGCCTCGTCCCATTTGAGGCGGGCGCGGGCGTCCTCGATGTCCGCCTTGGTGTGCGGGCGGTGGATCTTCAGCAGGGCCTCGGGGAGGGTGGCCAGTCCGCGGCCCGCGCGGAGGGACTCCGGGAGCGGGTCGACGGCCTCCTGGGCGCTGGGCAGGACCGTCTGGAGCGCCTTGCCGATCTTCCAGGACTCCAGCTTGGTGGTGGCGGGGTAGATCGGGATGAGGGCGCCGGCCCAGGTCTCGACCGTCTCCTCGGCGTCACCGTGCAGCAATTCGTACGCGGGATGGGCGAGTTGGAGGCGGCGGTTGAAGACGGAGACCTTGCCGGCGAACATCGCGCGGGTGCCCGGCAGGAGTTCCTTGTGCGGTTTGTGGACTCCGGCGCCGAAGAAGACCAGTTGCAGCCGGCCGCTGCCGTCCGTGATGGTCACCTCCAGGCGCTGGCCCTTGCCGCGCGGGGCCTTGGCGGAGGCGAAGGTGTGCAGGCGGGCGTCGGCGACCTGGGCGACCACCGTGACGTGCTCGTCCATGGGGAGGTCGGCGAGGTGGGTGAGCTGGCCGCGTTCCTCGTATCTGCGCGGGTAGTGGTGCAGGAGGTCGCCCACGGTGTGCAGGCCGAGGTGCTCGGCCATCACCTTCGCGGTGGCGGGGCCGAGCACTTTCTTCAGTGGTTCTTCCAGTGCGGGCACGGCATCCATTGGACACCACACCACTGACAACGGAGGTCACTCCACCCCGATGAGCAGCAGGGCGCCCTGTCTGCCGCCGTGGTACACCACCGTGTCGACGGCGAGGTAGCCCTCGCGGACGCGGGTCTCCAGGCGGGCGGCGACGGATGCGGGGGCGTCGTCGCCGAGGACCAGGGTGACCAGTTCGCCGCCGGCCGCGAGCATGCGGTCCAGGACGGCCTCCGCGGTGGCCGTGAGGTCCTGCCCGATCACGGCCACGTCCCCGTCGACCAGGCCGAGGACGTCCCCGGCCTGGCAGATGCCCGCCATGGTCCAGGACTGGCGCTCGGCGACGGTGACCTCGGCGTAGCGGGTCGCGCCCGCCGCCGACGTCATCGACACCACGTCCTCGTCGAAGCGGCGCTCCGGTTCGTGCACCGCGAGCGCCGCGATGCCCTGGACCGCGGAGCGGGTCGGGATGAGGGCCACCCTGACCCCCTCCGCCCTGACCTGCTCGGCCGCCGCGGCGGCGGTGTGGCGCAGGTCGGCGTCGTTGGGCAGCAGCACCACCTCCCGCGCGTGCGCGCGCCGTACGGCCTCGACGAGTTCGCCGCTGGCGGGCGGCTCCCCGGGACGGGCGAGCACGGTCGTCGCGCCCGCCTCGGCGTACAGCCCCGCCAGGCCCTCTCCGGGCACCACGGCCACGACGGCCCGCTGCGCGCGTTCCCCGGGCACCGTCGGCTCCGCGCCGGTGGTGTGGACGTCCCCCGCGCCGAAGTGGGTGATCCGGATGCGGTACGGCCGTCCGGCCTCGACCCCGGCCTCCACGGCGGCGCCCGCGTCGTCGACGTGCACGTGGACGTTCCACAGTCCGTCCCCGCCGACCATCACGAGCGAGTCGCCCAGCGCGTCGAGCCGGTCGCGCAGCCGCGCGACGGCCGCGTCCCCGGCCTCCAGCAGGTAGATCACCTCGAAGGCCGGACCGCCGGCCCCCGGTACGGCCCCGGCGTCGGTGCACTCACCGGGTCCGGCGGGCTCGGCGGCTCCCTGGGGGAGATCTCCACGCGCGTCCGCGCGCGCCGGGCGCCGCGCCCCGTCCCCCGGGTCCGCCCCGTCCCCGGCGGGCGGCCCGGCCACATGCCGCACGCGCGCGTGCGGCCCGGGACCGGTGACGCGTACGGAGCCGCTCCACGGGCCCCCCACCGCCGGCATCGCCCGCGGCGCCTCCCCCGTGAACGTCTCCACCAGTGCCGCGAGCACCGCCACCAGGCCCCTGCCGCCCGCGTCGACCACTCCGGCCCGCCGGAGGACGGCCAGCCGGGCCGGGGTCTCGGCGAGTGCCGCGCGGGCTCCCTCGTGGGCCGCCCGCGCCACCGCCCCGCAGTCGCCCTCCGCCCGGCCGGCCGCGTCGGCGGCGGCCGAGGCGACGGTGAGGACCGTGCCCTCGACGGGGTGGGCGACGGCCTGACGCGCGGAGTCGGCCGCGTGCCGCAGCGCGGTCCGCAGTCCCTGTCCGTCGGCGTGCGCCGGGGCCCCGTCGCCGGCCAGCACCTGGGCCATGCCGCGCAGCAGCTGCGCCAGGATCGTCCCGGAGTTGCCGCGGGCGCCGATCAGCGCACCGTGCGCCATCGCCCGTACGGCGTCGGCGAGCGCCGGCCGCCGGTCCCCGCCGGCCTCGTGCCCCTCGAACACCGCCTCCACCGCCGCGGCCGCCGACTCGACGGTCAGATAGAGGTTCGTCCCGGTGTCCCCGTCCGCCACCGGGTAGACGTTGATCGCGTCGATCTCCTCACGGGCCCGTCCCAGCGCCTCGAGCGCGAGACCGCACCAGGAGCGCACCGCGAGAGCATCGAAGAATGTCTGCGGCACCTGCGCCACCTGCGCCTCCTTGAGCTGCCGGCCGTGGCAGGCAGCGTAGACCGTGGGAGGCCGCCCGCCGGAAGAGGGCCGGAGGCGGGCCTCTGAGCCCCCGTGGTAGTTTCGTTCTACGGGTGCAGCCGTTGTATGCTGCTCCGGTTGCCCGATCCGATCGGGCCTCTCCCCGGTAACGCCACTCAGATTCCACAGGGCTCCTGGAGCCCGGAATTCGATCCCGGCATGCCGGGATCATCCGTAAGTGCATCTGAAGTCTTTGGAGTGACCCGTGGCTGCCAACTGCGACGTCTGCGGCAAGGGGCCGGGCTTCGGCAACAACATCTCCCACTCGCACCGCCGTACGCCCCGTCGCTGGAACCCGAACATCCAGCGTGTGCGTACCGTGGTCGGGGGGACGCCGAAGCGCGTGAACGCCTGCACCTCGTGCATCAAGGCCGGCAAGGTCTCGCGCTGACGCTTTCGCTGAGCGCGCGGCCATCGTCGGTTTCGCCGCACTGAGCCGGTCCACCTTGGGGTGGGCCGGCTTCTTGCTGTGGGGCGGCGCGTTTGTGAGGTGCCTCGGCATGAGTGTGGGCCGGGGGTGGGCTGCGCAGCCCGGCGCTTACGGGGTGCCGTCGCGCCCACCCGTGCCGCCCTGCGGCACGACTGCCCGCGACTGACGCGGGTGCCCGCGGGAACGGCGGGTGGCTGGTCGTGTCAGTGGGGTGGGGTCAGGTTCCAGGCGTGGTTGACCGGGCCTATGCCCGCGCCCAGGGCGAAGCCCGACGCTATCGCTCCGGTGACGTAGGACTTGGCCGTCCTCACCGCCTCCGGTACCGGGTGGCCCTTCGCCAGTTCCGACGCGATCGCCGAGGCGAGGGTGCAGCCCGTACCGTGGGTGTGGCGGTTGTCGTGTCTCGGGGCGCGCAGCCAGTGCTCCTCGGAGCCGTCGGTGAGCAGGTCCACGGCGTCGCCGGACAGATGGCCGCCCTTGATCACCACCCACCGCGGCCCGAACTCCAGCACCGCCCGGGCCGCCCGGCGCAGATCGCCCTCCGTCTCGGCCCGTACACCGGTGAGCTGCGCCACCTCGTCCAGGTTCGGGGTGGCGACCGTCGCCACCGGCAGCAGCCTCGTCCGTACGGAGTCCAGCGCGGAGGCCGCGAGCAGCGGGTCCCCGTGCTTGGAGACCCCCACCGGGTCGACGACCGCCGGCGCGTCCGTGCCGGCGATCAAGTCGGCCACCGCCTCGACGAGTTCGGCGGAGGACAGCATGCCGGTCTTGACCGCCCGCACCCCGATGTCGTCGACGACGCTGCGGTACTGGGCCCGCACCGCCTCCACGGGCAGTTCCCAGGCGCCCTGCACACCGAGGGAGTTCTGCGCGGTCACCGCGGTCAGCACGCTCATGCCGTGCACGCCGAGCGCGAGCATCGTCTTCAGATCGGCCTGGATGCCGGCGCCGCCGCCGGAGTCGGAGCCGGCCACGGTGAGGACCCCGGGCGGCGCGCTCATGACTCGATGTCCCCGAAGTGGTCCCAGCCGCCCTGGGTCGTCCAGGGCGCCCCGTCGACCGTCACCTGGGGCAGCGCCGACGGGTTGAGCACCTCGCCGATCACCTTCCAGCGGGCGGGCAGCTTCACGTCCGGCGGGAAGGTCGCCACGATCGCGTGGTCCTCTCCCCCGGTCAGCACCCACTGCATGGGGTCGACGCCGACGGCCTGGCCGATGTCGTTCATCTGCGAGGGGATGTCGATCGCGCCGGAGCGGATGTCGATACGGACCTTGCTGGCCTCGGCGATGTGCCCGAGGTCGGCGATCAGCCCGTCGCTCACGTCGCACATCGCGGTGGCGCCGAGCCCGGCGGCGGCCGGCCCCGCGTGGTACGGCGGCTCGGGGCGCCGGTGTGCCTCGACGAAGGCGCGCGGCGAACGGAACCCGCGGGAGAGCACCGCGTGCCCGGCCGCGGACCAGCCCAGCCAGCCGGTCACCGCGACGAGGTCGCCGGGCTGCGCGCCGCCCCGGGTGACGGGCTCCTGGTTGCGCAGGTCACCGAGCGCGGTGATCGACACCATGATCGTGTCGCCGCGTACGACATCGCCGCCGACGACCGCGGCACCGGCCACCTGGCACTCGTCGCGCAGTCCGTCCATCAGCTCGCTGGGCCAGGTCACCGGCAGTTCCGCGGGGACGACGAGGCCGAGCAGCAGCGCGGTCGGCACGGCACCCATGGCGGCGATGTCGGCGAGGTTCTGCGCGGCGGCCTTGCGGCCGACGTCGTAGGCCGTGGACCAGTCGCGGCGGAAGTGCCGGCCCTCCAGCAGGATGTCGGTGCTGGCCACGACCCTGCGGTCGGGCGCGGAGACCACCGCGGCGTCGTCGCCGGGGCCGACCCGGACCGCCGGGGTGGTGGTGAGGCGGGAGGTGAGCTCCCTGATGAGCCCGAACTCGCCGAGCTCACCAACAGTGCCCTTCATTTCCCTTTCGACCCTTCTATCCCTGTCCGTGCCCGGTCGCGAGGTGTTCGAGTCCTCGCTACGGTCGAAGTGACCGTCAACTTCTCTCGTGTCTGTACCCCGGCGCGCAAGGCCCGGTTCCCGCGGGTCTCCCCGCGAGGAGCGGCGACGCGATACCGTGGCGTTCCTTTTCCCCACATGATCCTCGTGGCCGCCCTGGAGGTTCCGTGGTACAGGCGTACATCCTGATCCAGACCGAGGTCGGCAAGGCGTCGACCGTCGCCGAGCTGATCGGCAAGATCCCCGGAGTCATCCAGGCCGAGGACGTGACCGGACCGTACGACGTGATCGTGCGCGCCCAGGCCGACACCGTCGACGACCTGGGCCGCATGGTGGTCGCCAAGATCCAGCAAGTGGACGGCATCACCCGCACCCTGACCTGCCCGGTCGTCCATCTGTAGCCCCCGTCTACCCTGTGCCGGTGAACTCCTTCCGCCACCGGTGCACCGTCCTGTCCGCGTTCGCGGTGCTGATCACCGCCGCCGCGGGCTGCTCCTCGGCAGACGACAGCGCGTCCGCGGCGGTTCCCAGCCCGGACGCGAAGGTCACCAAGCTGTGCCAGAACCTGGACAAGGCCCTGCCGGCGAAGGTGGACGGTGAGAGCCGCGACGATCCCGAACCCACGTCCGAACTGACCGCGGGCTGGGGCGGCGTGGCGATCATACTGCGGTGCGGTGTCGAGCGACCCCCGAAGATGGCCGATCCCAAGGTGGCCAACGGCAACGACGCCGACGCGGTGCCGGGCGGGGTGAACGGCGTCGACTGGCTCATGGAGACGCGGGACGACGGCGTGCAGCGCTTCACCACCGCCAACCGCGAGGCGTACGTCGAGGTCGAGGTGGCCGACGGACGGGACAGCACGGGCGTCCTGATCGATCTGGCCCCGGCCCTGAAGAAGGCGATCCCCGAGGGGATCGCCTTCTGAGAGCGTGTGTGAAGCGTGCGGTCGGGCGGCTCAGCGCAGCCCGGTCGGCCGGCGCAGCGCCGCCCGCACCAGCAGGTCGACCAGCTCCGGGTAGCCGATCCCGGTGGCCTGCCACATCTGCGGGTACATCGAGATGGGCGTGAAGCCGGGCATGGTGTTGATCTCGTTGATCACGAACTCGCCGTCCTCGGTGAGGAAGAAGTCCGCGCGCACCAGCCCCTCGCAGGAGGCGGCGTCGAACGCCTCCACCGCGAGCCGCCGCACCTCGGCCGTCTCCTCGTCGGTCAGCGGCGCGGGCACGATGCCGGGCGTGGAGTCGATGTACTTGGCCTCGAAGTCGTAGTACGCGTGCGCGTCGGGCGGCGGGATCTCGGCCGGCAGCGAGGCGCGCGGGCCGTCCTCGAACTCCAGCACACCGCACTCGATCTCACGGCCGCGCAGCGCCGCCTCGACGAGGATCTTCGGGTCGTGGCGCCGGGCCTCGGCGATCGCCTCGTCCAGGCCGGAGAGGTCGTCGACCTTGGTGATGCCGATCGACGAGCCCGCGCGGGCGGGCTTCACGAACAGCGGCCAGCCGTGTTCGCCGGCGAAGTCGACGATCTTCTTGCGGGCGGCGGACTCGTCCCGCTCCCACTCGCGCGGCCGGATCACCACGTACGGGCCGACCTTCAGCCCGAAGGAGGTGAACACCCGCTTCATGTACTCCTTGTCCTGGCCGACGGCCGAGGCGAGCACACCGGAGCCGACGTAGGGGACACCGGAGAGCTCCAGGAGACCCTGGAGGGTGCCGTCCTCGCCGTAAGGGCCGTGCAGCACCGGGAAGACCACGTCGACCTCGCCGAGCGCCTTGGGCACCGAACCCGGCTCGCTGTAGACGACTTCACGGCTGGCGGGGTCCACGGGGAGCACCACGGCACCCTCCGTCGACTCGGCGAGCTGGTCGACGGTGGGCGTACGGCGGTCGCTGATCGCCATGCGTTCCGGCTCGTCGGCGGTGAGCGCCCAGCGGCCGTCCGTGGTGATGCCGATCGGCAGGACGTCGTACGTGGTCCGGTCGATGGCCTTGAGGACGGCGCCGGCGGTGACCACGGAGATCCCGTGTTCGGAGCTGCGCCCGCCGAACACGACGGCCACACGCGGCTTGCGGGACGGCTGCTCGGGGCTCTGGGAGAGGTTCTCGGTGCTCATATCGCGATGAGCGTACCCGCCCGTAGGGCCGGGACACAGCGCCCGCAACGCCGCGCGTGGGCCGAACGGAGGGGGCCGTCGCTCAGCGTCGTTCGGGCTTCGCGCTGCGCGACATCAGCTCCTTGACGGCGACCACCGGGGGCTTGCCCTCGTGCACGATGGAGACGACCGTCTCGGTGAGCGGCATGTCGACGCCGTGCCGGCGGGCCAGGTCCAGCACCGACTCGCAGGACTTGACGCCCTCCGCGGTCTGCTGGGTGACCGCGATGGTCTCCTGGAGGGTCAGGCCCTTGCCGAGGTTGGTGCCGAAGGTGTGGTTGCGCGACAGCGGCGAGGAGCAGGTGGCCACCAGGTCGCCCAGGCCCGCGAGGCCGGAGAAGGTCAGCGGGTCGGCGCCGAGGGCGACGCCGAGCCGGGTGGTCTCGGCGAGGCCGCGGGTGATGAGCGAGCCCTTGGCGTTGTCGCCGAGCCCCATGCCGTCCGCGATGCCGACGGCGAGACCGATGACGTTCTTCACGGCGCCGCCCAGTTCGCAGCCGATGACGTCGGTGTTGGTGTACGGCCGGAAGTACGGGGTGTGGCAGGCGGTCTGGAGCCGCCGGGCGACGCCTTCGTCGGTGCAGGCGACCACGGCGGCGGCCGGCATCCGGGCGGCGATCTCCCGGGCCAGGTTGGGGCCGGTGACCACGGCGATGCGGTCGGCGCCGACCTTGGCGACGTCGTCGATCACCTCGCTCATCCGCATCGCGGAGCCGAGTTCGACGCCCTTCATCAGCGACACCAGGACCGTGCCGGGCGCGAGCAGCGGCGCCCACTCGGCGAGGTTGCCGCGCAGGGTCTGGGAGGGGACGGCGAGGACGGTGAAGTCGGCGTCGCGGGCGGCCTCGGCGGCGTCCGCGGTGGCCCGCAGGTTCTTCGGGAGTTCGATCCCGGGCAGGTAGTCGGGGTTGGTGCGGGTGGAGTTGACCGCCTCGGCGAGTTCGGGGCGCCGTCCCCACAGCACGACGTCGCAGCCCGCGTCGGCGAGGACCATGCCGAAGGCCGTCCCCCACGATCCGGTGCCGAAGACGGCCGCCTTGACCGGCTCGCTCACGTGCCCAGCCCCTCTTCCCGCGCGGTGGGCCTGGTGCTCCGTGCCCGCTCCTCCCGCTTCTGCGTGTGCGTCCTGCGGCGCTGCTCGATCCGCTCACGGCGCGGGTCGTACGGCGTCCCGGGGGCCTTCTCACCGCGGATCTGCTCCAGCTGGCGCGTGACGGCCGCCATGATGACCTCCGTCGCCTCCTTGAGCAGTTCCGGGGTCATCTCCCGCTCGTAGAAGCGGTCGAGGTCCACCGGCGGCCCGGCCAGCACGCGGTGCGTCTTGCGCGGCAGCAGGCTGGGCTTCTTGGCGTACGGCGGCAGCAGTTCGTTGGCGCCCCACTGGGCGACCGGGATCACGGGGCACTTGGTCTGCAGGGCGACGCGCGCGGCGCCGGTCTTGCCGGTCATGGGCCAGCCGTCGGGGTCGCGGGTGAGGGTGCCCTCGGGGTAGAAGGCGACGCATTCACCGCGCTCCACGGCGTCGATCGCCGCGCGGAAGGCGCTGAGCGCGTCCGTGCTCTCGCGGTAGACGGGGATCTGCCCGGTGCCGCGCATCGCGGCGCCGATGAATCCCTTGTTGAAAAGCCCGCTCTTCGCCAGGAATCGCGGAACGCGCCCGGTGTTGTACTGAAAGTGCGCGTAGGCGAAGGGATCGATGTGCGAATTGTGGTTCACCGCGGTGATAAATCCACCCTCGGCCGGAATGTTCTCCATTCCGCGCCAGTCCCGCTTGAGCAGAACCACCAGCGGCGGTTTGCAGAGAACCGCGGCGAAGCGGTACCAGAAGCCGATTCTGCGGCGCGGCACGAGTACACCTTCCTGTTCCGAATGTCAGGCCCGGGGCCCGGCCCCGGAGGCCAGGCGGGCCGCACAAGTGTCGCCCCGGGCCACCGGTCTGTCGAGAACACCGTACGCCCCGGCCCCCCGGCTCCCCGGTGTGCCGGGTGACAATGACCGCGACAAGAGAGGGACGCGACACTCGTGCAGTGGACCTTGGTGGTACCCCTGAAGCCGCTGGACCGGGCCAAGAGCAGGCTCTCGGACACCGCGGACGACGCCTTGCGCCCGGGTCTCGCGCTCGCCTTCGCCCAGGACACGGTGGCCGCCGCGCTGGAGTGCCCGGCGGTACGGGATGTGGTGGTCGTCACGGACGACGCCCTCGCCTCCCGGGAGCTGGCCGCGCTGGGTGCCGGAATCGTCCCGGACGAGCCGCGCGGCGGTCTGAACGCGGCCCTCGCCCATGGCGCGGCGGTGGCGGGTGCCGTTCGCCGCGCGGCGTGCGTCGCGGCCCTCAACGCCGATCTTCCGGCGCTCCGCCCGGCGGAACTGGCCCGTGTCCTCGATACGGCCGCCGCATTCCCGCGCGCGTTCCTCGCCGATTCCGCCGGGGTCGGCACGACCTTGCTGGCCGCGAGCCGGGGCCGGGAACTGCGCCCGTTCTTCGGCCCGGATTCCCGGGCCCGGCACCGGGAATCCGGGGCCGTGGAACTGGGTCTCGACGGTGTGGACTCGGTACGGCAGGACGTGGACACCGGCGACGATCTGCGGGCGGCGCTGGCACTGGGGGTGGGCCCCCGCACGGCCGCGGTCGCCGCGCGGTCGCTCCTCACCGGGCAGTAGGCTGCCGGCATGCAGGCCACCGCGTACACCTACGACCCCGACAGCCGCAGCGGCCAGGTGCTCCTGGACGACGGCACGCCGGTGCCCTTCGACGCCCCGGCGTTCGACGCGGGGGGTCTGCTGCTGCTGCGTCCCGGGCAGCGGGTGCGCATCGAGACCGAGGGCGAGGGCGGGGACCGGCGGATCACGCTGGTGACGCTCCAGACGTTCTGACCATCCGGGTCGCTCCCGCACACACCGCGGGCCGGGCTCCCGAGGGAGTCCGGCCCGGCGCGTGAGTGCCGCTTGTCCGAGGGGACGGGACCCTGCCCGCTACTTCTTGCGGGCGGTGGTCTTCTTGGCGGTGGTCTTGCGCGCGGTGGATTTCTTGGCGGGCGCCTTCGTGGCCGTCGCCTTCTTCGCCGGGGCCTTCTTCGCGGCCGTCTTCTTCGCGGCGGTGGTCTTCGCCGTCGCCGCGGTCTTGGCGGGCGCCTTCTTGGCCGTGGTCTTCGTGGCCGCCGCCGTCTTGGTGGCGGCCTTCTTCGCCGGAGCCTTCTTGGCCGCCGTCTTCTTCGCGGTGGCGGCCTTCTTCGCCGTCGTCTTCTTCGCGGCGGCCTTCTTGACCGTGGCCGAAGCGCCGCCGGTCAGGCTGCCCTTGGGTGCCTTCTTGACCGAGACCTCACCCCCGCGCGGCAGCTTCTTCGAGCCGCTCACCAGGTCCTTGAAGCCCTGGCCCGCGCGGAAGCGCGGAACGGAGGTCTTCTTGACCCGAACCCGCTCGCCCGTCTGGGGGTTACGGGCGTAGCGGGCCGGACGGTCGACCTTCTCGAACGAACCGAAGCCGGTGACCGAGACCCGCTCCCCGGCGACGACCGCGCGGACGATGGCGTCCAGTACGTGGTCGACAGCCTCGGCGGCCTGCTGGCGGCCGCCCACCTTGTCGGCAATCGCTTCTACGAGCTGCGCCTTGTTCACGTCTTCCCCTTCGGAGACATCGCCAGAACGAATGTGTTCAAGCTTTTTCGCACGTTAGGCAGATATATACCGCAAATCAAACACGAAACGGGCTAATCACCCTTGTGCCGCAACGAACTCGGTTGTCTCGACTGGTTCAGCGTTCCTCTTCGGGGAATCGACCCTCATCGAGGTCCTCGGTGAACCGCTCCAGACGCCTTGCCGCACCGGCGAGATCATGTTTGGCCGCGGCCGTAATGACCAGCAGCTTCCGGGTCAGCGCCATCCGTACGCCCTCCGGGACTTGCAGTGCGCGCACCTTCGCGTGCGCTTCCTTGAGCCGGACCGCGACCGCCGCATGGAGCTGGAGTTGGCCGTCGTGTTCCATGCACAGATTGTGCCATCTGGGGCGAGTTGTCGCCTGCGCAGGGGGCAACTGCCGCCTCGGACGGCCGTCCGGACACACGCGAAGATCACCGGCACGTGACACGTGTACCCCGGCAACCAGCTTCCTAACGTGGCAAGTTGAGGGATGTCGAGGTGGCACGCGGGGCCGAACGGGTGCAGACATGCCCGTACCCCCGATCGGGGCGATCGGGGGTACGGGAGGGGTGGTCCGGTGGCCGAAAGTCGCCCTCTGGCGAGGACTTCGGCCGTGGCGCGGGTCAGGCCGTGAGCGTCCTCGGCTTGAACGACGGGCGCTTCGCCTCGTACGCGGCGATGTCCGCCTCGTTCCGCAGCGTGATGGAGATGTCGTCGAGCCCGTTCAGCAGCCGCCAGCGGGAGTTCTCGTCGAGCTCGAAGGAGGCGGTGATGTCCCCGGCGCGCACCTCGCGGGCCTGGAGGTCGACGGTGATCTCGGCGGTGGGGTCGGCTTCGGTGAGCTCCCACAGCGCGTCGACGATCTTCTGGTCGAGGACCACCGTCAGCAGACCGTTCTTCAGCGAGTTGCCGCGGAAGATGTCGGCGAAGCGGGAGGAGATCACGGCCTTGAAGCCGTAGTTCTGCAGCGCCCAGACGGCGTGCTCACGGGAGGAGCCGGTGCCGAAGTCGGGGCCGGCGACCAGCACGGTCGCGCCCTCGCGCTCGGGCTGGTTGAGGATGAAGGACGCGTCCTTGCGCCAGGCCTCGAACAGCCCGTCCTCGAACCCGTCCCGGGTCACCTTCTTGAGCCAGTGGGCGGGGATGATCTGGTCGGTGTCGACGTTGCTGCGGCGCAGCGGGACGGCCCGGCCGGTGTGGGTGGTGAATGCTTCCATGACTGATCAGACTCCAGCGGGCGTACGGGCGTCGGCGGCGGCGAGGTCGGCCGGGGAGGCCAGGTGGCCGAGGACCGCGGTGGCGGCGGCGACCTGCGGGGACACCAGGTGGGTGCGGCCGCCCTTGCCCTGCCGGCCCTCGAAGTTGCGGTTGGAGGTGGAGGCGGAGCGCTCACCGGGGGCGAGCTGGTCGGGGTTCATGCCCAGGCACATGGAACAGCCCGCGTGCCGCCATTCGGCGCCGGCCTCCTTGAAGACCACGTCCAGGCCCTCGGAGACGGCCTGCAGGCCCACCCGCGCGGAGCCCGGGACGACCAGCATCCGCACGCCGTCGGCGACTTTGCGGCCCTTGATGACGTCCGCGGCGGCGCGCAGGTCCTCGATGCGGCCGTTGGTGCAGGAACCTACGAAGACGGTGTCCACGTTGATGGAGCGCAGCGTCTGGCCGGCCTCCAACCCCATGTATTCCAGGGCCTTTTCAGCGGCGAGCCGCTCCGAGGCGTCTTCGTACGAAGCCGGGTCGGGGACGGAGGCCGAAAGCGGGGCGCCCTGGCCGGGGTTGGTGCCCCAGGTGACGAACGGCGACAGTTCGGCGGCCTCGATGACCACCTCGGCGTCGAACTCGGCGTCGTCGTCGGACCTCAGCGTCTTCCAGTAGGCGACGGCCGCGTCCCAGTCCTCGCCCTTCGGGGCGTGCGGACGGCCCTCCAGGTAGGCGAACGTGGTCTCGTCGGGGGCGATCATGCCCGCGCGGGCGCCGGCCTCGATCGACATGTTGCAGATGGTCATCCGGGCCTCCATCGAGAGCTTCTCGATGGCCTCGCCGCGGTACTCCAGGACGTAGCCCTGGCCGCCGCCGGTACCGATCCTCGCGATGATCGCCAGGATCAGGTCCTTGGCCGTGACGCCCTCGGGCAGTTCGCCGTTGACGGTGATCGCCATGGTCTTCGGGCGGGCCATCGGCAGCGTCTGGGTGGCCAGCACGTGCTCGACCTGGGAGGTGCCGATGCCGAACGCGAGGCCGCCGAAGGCGCCGTGCGTGGAGGTGTGCGAGTCGCCGCAGACGACGGTCATGCCGGGCTGGGTCAGGCCGAGCTGCGGGCCGACGACGTGCACGACGCCCTGCTCGACGTCGCCCAGCGGGTGCAGCCGGACGCCGAACTCGGCGCAGTTCTTGCGCAGCGTCTCGAGCTGGACCCGGGAGACCGGGTCGGCGATCGGCTTGTCGATGTCCAGGGTGGGGGTGTTGTGGTCCTCGGTGGCGATGGTGAGGTCGAGACGGCGCACCGGGCGGCCGTTCTTGCGCAGGCCGTCGAAGGCCTGCGGGCTGGTCACCTCGTGCAGCAGGTGCAGATCGATGAAGAGGAGGTCGGGCTCGCCCTCGGCGCGCCGGACGACATGGTCGTCCCAGACCTTCTCCGCGAGTGTCCTACCCATCGCTGTCCCTCCGGCCGGCCGTGGTGCGCCGGTCCAACTAGATCTGTGAGGAGACGGCGCCCGCACCCCCTGCTTCCGGGCGTCCGCCGCCAGGCCCGGTGGTCCACGGGCCTCGTTGCTTCCGTGCCTCCAGAGTGGCGGGTTCCACGGAAAATTGAACTTGCGTTTCACAGAGTGAGACGCAAGTATCGTTGCATGGACAACAGTAGCGGCGTCGGCGTTCTGGACAAGGCGGCCCTCGTCCTGAGCGCTCTGGAGTCCGGTCCGGCCACCCTCGCGGGACTGGTCGGGGCCACCGGACTGGCACGACCCACGGCCCACCGCCTGGCTGTGGCGCTGGAGCACCACCGCATGGTGGCGCGCGACATGCAGGGCCGTTTCATCCTCGGCCCGCGCCTGGCCGAACTGGCCGCGGCGGCGGGCGAGGACCGGCTGCTCGCCACGGCGGGCCCGGTGCTCACGCACCTGCGCGACGTGACCGGCGAGAGCGCCCAGCTCTACCGCCGCCAGGGGGACATGCGCATCTGCGTCGCCGCGGCGGAGCGCCTGTCGGGCCTCAGGGACACGGTGCCGGTGGGTTCCACGCTCACGATGAAGGCCGGTTCCTCGGCGCAGATCCTGATGGCCTGGGAGGAGCCGGAGCGGTTGCACCGGGGCCTGCAGGGTGCCCGGTTCACGGCGACGGCCCTCTCGGGCGTGCGACGCCGGGGCTGGGCCCAGTCGATCGGTGAGCGCGAGCCGGGCGTGGCGTCGGTCTCCGCGCCGGTGCGCGGGCCGTCGAACCGGGTGGTGGCCGCCGTCTCGGTCTCCGGCCCCATCGAGCGCCTGTCCCGTCACCCGGGCCGGATGCACGCCCAGGCCGTCATCGACGCCGCCGGCCGCCTCTCCGAGGCGCTGCGCCGCTCCTGACCCCCCTCGTCCCGTGGGTACGGGCCCGCCTCAACGCCGCGGCGGGTCCGTTCTCCGGTTCCCGGGCGCACATCCTGGAACGCCGAAAGCCCCCCACCGAGGTGGAGGGCTTTCGCTTGTGTACCCCCGACCGGATTCGAACCGGCGCTACCGCCTTGAGAGGGCGGCGTGCTAGGCCGCTACACAACGGGGGCGTGGATCACGCGTTGCCGCGGATCCTGCTGGTCTACCTGGACTCGAACCAAGACTAACTGAACCAGAATCAGTCGTGCTGCCAATTACACCATAGACCAATGATGGTTTAGACCAGTCAGTACCCCCGACCGGATTCGAACCGGCGCTACCGCCTTGAGAGGGCGGCGTGCTAGGCCGCTACACAACGGGGGCCCTAGCGATCCTGCGTCGAATACGGCGGGAGCTACCCTGACCGTCCTCGCGGGAAGGATCTGTACCCCCGACCGGATTCGAACCGGCGCTACTGCCTTGAGAGGGCAGCGTGCTAGGCCGCTACACAACGGGGGCTTTGCGGATGAGATCCGCGGTGCAGATGAGCTCTGCGAGCTGGCCTACCTGGACTCGAACCAAGACTAACTGAACCAGAATCAGTCGTGCTGCCAATTACACCATAGGCCACTGGAACGCAAGCCCCTGAGGGGTTCTTGTTCTAGTTTCGCGCTAGGGGCTCCGGCCTTCCGGCCCGCTCCCCTCGGCGCAGGAAGAACATTACCCGAAGGTGGACGGGGCTCCAAAACGGGTATCGGCGGCGAGTACCGCCGGGAGTTCCGCGAGGGAGGCGATACGGCGCGGTCCCACCGGCGGTTCGACGGCCACCCACTCCTTCCCGCGGTCGATCCACACCGACAGCAGCCCGGCCTCCGCGGCGCCCCGGCCGTCGATCTCCGGGTGGTCACCGACGTACGCCACCTGATCCGGGGGCAGCGCCAGCGCGTCGCAGGCGGCGAGGAACGCGCCGGCCTCGGGCTTGGAGACGCCCAGCTCGGCGGCGCACAGGATGGCCTCGAAGCGGTCGTGGACGCCGAGGACGCGCAGCTTGCGGTCCTGGACGTGGAGGCTGGAGTTGGAGAGCACGGCGTGCCGGTGGCTGGCGGCGAGGGCGTCGAGGACGGGCAGCACGTCCGGGAAGAGGCTCCAGGCGGACTCGTAGTGCGTGACGTACCGCCGGTCCCAGTCGTCGGCCTCGGCGTCGGTCATCTCCCGCCCGAGGAAGACCCGGGTGCGGTCGCGCCGCTGTGTCTCGTAGTCCACCTCCCGCGCGGCGAACCGCGCCCACTGCTCCCGCGTCACCTCCCGCCACCGCTCCAGCGCCTCCTCCACGGAGGCGTACCCGTCCAGCAGCCCTTCGGCCAGCAGATGGGCACGCGCGCCCTCGCGGTCGGCGGTGGTGTAGTCGAAGAGGGTGTCGTCGACGTCCCAGACGACGGCTTTGATCGGCATGCCACCGACGGTACAGCCGGACCGGCCGGGGCCCCGGGGGTCATCCCCCGACGGGCGCGGCGTTCACGTCCCTGGCGACCGCGCGGGACGCCATGGGGCCGGGGCGGCGTCCGGGAACGGGAAGGGGCGGCGCCCGGATGGTTCCGGGCGCCGCCCCTTCACGGCCTGCGGGTTACGCGGCGAGCCTCGCCAGGGCCGCGTCGATCCGCGCCAGCGTCTGCTCCTTGCCCAGGACCTCCAGGGACTCGAAGAGCGGCAGGCCGACCGTGCGGCCGGTGACGGCGACGCGGACCGGGGCCTGGGCCTTGCCGAGCTTGAGGCCGTGGGCCTCGCCGGCGGCCAGGACGGCCTCCTTGAGGGAGTCCGGGGACGTCCAGTCGGCGGACTCCAGCTTCTCCCTGGCCGTGCGGAGCAGGGCGTCGGAGCCCTCCTTCATGGCCTTGTTCCAGGACGCCTCGTCGAAGACCGGCTCCGGCAGGAACAGGAAGTCGACGTTGTCCGTGATCTCGGAGAGGACCTTGAGGCGGGTCTGCGCGTGCGGGGCGATGGCCGCCCACTTGGCCTCGTCGAAGGCCTCCGGGGCCCAGGGCGCGAAGGGGGCCTTGAGCCAGGGGGCGCAGCGCTCGGTGAAGTCCTTCACATCCAGCATGCGGATGTGGTCGCCGTTGATCGCCTCGCACTTCTTCAGGTCGAAGCGGGCCGGGTTCGGCTGCACGTCGGCGACGTCGAAGGCGGCGACCATCTCGTCGATGGAGAAGACGTCCCGGTCGGCGGAGAGCGACCAGCCGAGCAGGGAGAGGTAGTTGAGGAGGCCCTCGGGGAGGAAGCCGCGCTCGCGGTAGAGGTTGAGGGAGGACTGCGGGTCGCGCTTGGAGAGCTTCTTGTTGCCCTCGCCCATCACGTACGGCAGGTGGCCGAAGGCGGGGGTCCGCTTGGCGATGCCCAGCTCGGTGAGTGCCTTGTAGAGGGCGATCTGGCGGGGGGTGGAGGAGAGCAGGTCCTCGCCGCGCAGGACGTGGGTGATCTCCATCAGGGCGTCGTCGACCGGGTTGACCAGCGTGTACAGCGGGGCGCCGTTGGCGCGGACGATGCCGTAGTCGGGGACGTTCTCCGGGGTGAAGGTCAGTTCGCCGCGGACCAGGTCGGTGAAGGTGATCGTCTCGTCGGGCATCCGGAAGCGGACGATCGGCTCGCGGCCCTGGGCCTTGTACTCCTCGACCTGGGCGTCGGTGAGCTCACGGCAGTGGCCGTCGTAGCCGGAGGGCTTTCCGGCGGCGCGGGCGGCCTCGCGGCGGCTGTCCAGCTCCTCCTGGGAGCAGTAGCAGCGGTAGGCGTGGCCGGCGTCGAGGAGCTTCGCCGCGACGTCCTTGTAGAGGTCCATGCGCTGCGACTGGCGGTACGGCGCGTGCGGGCCGCCGACCTCGGGGCCCTCGTCCCAGTCGAAGCCGAGCCAGCGCATCGAGTCGAGCAGCTGGTTGTACGACTCCTCGGAGTCGCGGGCCGCGTCGGTGTCCTCGATGCGGAAGACCAGGGTGCCGCCGTGGTGCTTGGCGAACGCCCAGTTGAACAGGGCGGTGCGGACCAGGCCCACATGGGGGTTACCGGTGGGCGACGGGCAGAAACGGACGCGTGGGGGTACCCCCTGTCCGAGCGGAGTCGAGGACTTGGGGGAGGGAGTGCCGGATGCGCTAGCCACGCTTGACAACCTTGTTGGTGAGAGTGCCGATGCCTTCGATGGTGACGGCGACCTCGTCGCCGACGTTGAGGGGGCCGACCCCGGCCGGGGTGCCCGTGAGGACGACGTCGCCCGGGAGCAGCGTCATGGCCTCGGAGATGTTGACGATCAGGTCCTCGATGGAGTGGATCATCTCGCTGGTGCGGCCGAGCTGGCGCTGGGCGCCGTTGACCGTGAGCTGGATGGTCAGGTCGCCGGCGGCGGCGATGTCGATGTCCGTCTCCACCCAGGGGCCGAGCGGGCAGGAGGTGTCGAAGCCCTTGGCCCGGGCCCACTGCTTCTCGCGTTTCTGGACGTCGCGCGCGGTGATGTCGTTGGCGCAGGTGTAGCCGAAGATCACGTCCTTGACGCGCTCGCGCGGGACCTCGCGGCACATCCGGCCGATGACCACGGCCAGCTCGGCCTCGTGGTGCACGTCCTGGGAGAAGGAGGGGTACTGGATCTCGTCGCCGGGGCCGATGACGGAGGTGGAGGGCTTGAAGAAGGCGAACGGGGCGTCGGGCACCTCGTTGCCGAGTTCCCTGGCGTGTTCGGCGTAGTTGCGGCCGAAGGCCACCACCTTGTTGGGGAGCACCGGGGGCAGCAGCCTGACCTTGCTCACCGGGACCTTGGTGCCGGAGAGCTCGAAGTCCGCGAACGGGATGCCCTTGATGATGTCCAGGACGAGTTCGTCCTGCTTCTCGCCCTCGACCGCGCCGAAGGCGACGTTCCCGTCGATGGAGAATCTGGCGATGCGCACGGGATGCTTGTCCCCTTGACCGAATCGGCTGACGTCTGACGCCCCAGGCTAACGCGGCAGGGGTCCGCGCCCCGCGCAATGACGAGGGGCGTCCCCGTCGCCGTGGGGACGCCCCTTGAGTATTTCGCGGCCGGTGCGCGTATGGACCGGTGTCACTCCGCGGCGGCGGCCGCGGCCGGGATCTCCATGAGGATGGTGCGCTTGGGGTTGGCAGTCTGGGCCGGGAGGTCGACGGTGTGCTCCTGCTGGACCGGTGTCCGCAGTTCATCGGCGCCGTCGAGGTGGGCCAGCGTGGTGCGCCGCGGGTTGGCGATCTTGTGGAACATCATCGTCGTCTTCACTGTTTACTTGACCCTGTCCTGTTCACGGGCGCCCGGAGGGGGTATGTGACCCCGGTGAGGGCGCGGCTTGTCGGTTTTGCCATCCCTGTAAAGCGTCAGGCTAAACATGGGATTCCCCGCCGACTTCGGCCGAGCCCCCGATCAGGGTGTGAGTTTGCTCACGGATTGCTGGACAAATCACCCATTCCGACTCGATCCCCGAGGAGACGGAATCGGACATTCACCACCTGAAGCCACCATTCCGCTCCTGATCATGGCGACTGGGACACCCGGACGGGCCCGCCGACTCGCGGACATACGTCCCTTATGGAGGGGATCCCTTTCTACCCGCGGTGACTCATCACTCACGCGGTGTCACGTATCTCACGGGTAAGCCCGTGGGCCTTGTTGGAGATCCTGCACTGTGCTGGAATTCCACGGAACCGCCGCAGGATCGAGCCGGCGCACAGGGGGCGCACAGACGCGCCGAGTGGCGGGCGAGAAGGGGGAACCAGCGCCGGTCACTCACGACCACCACGGGGCGTATTCAGGGCGCCCCCATGACGCCGACACCGTGCCTCGCCGTTCACGCGGAGGGGTGCCTGGTTCAGAGGTTGCGACGCTAGTGCAGGGACGTTTCAAGAGGGATGGCAGCGCTTCGGCAGAGCCGGAGCCGCAGGGCGGGACCGGTCCCAAGGCCGTCGGCTCCTCGCCCCAGCACGCCCAGAACCAGGGCCCGGACGCGGCCGGGAAGGGCGGTGAGGGCACCGGCGCCGCCGCGTCGGGTCCGGCGCCGGCCGCCCCGAAGGGTCCGGCCGGCCCGGGGCCGCGAATAGCCCTGCGGAACTGGCGGATCTCGACCCGTCTGGTGTCGCTGCTCGCCCTCCCGGTGGTCGCGGCCACCTCGCTGGGCGCGCTGCGTATCAACCAGTCGCTGGACGACATCCAGCAGCTCGACAACATGAAGCTGCTGACGGACATGACCAAGCAGGCCACCGAACTGGCCCACGCGCTCCAGGAGGAGCGCGACCAGTCGGCCGGCCCGCTGGCGCACGGCGGCAAGGCCACGGACTTCTCGGTCAAGGGCTACCGCGAGAAGACCGACCGGGCGCGCAACCTCTTCATCGACAGCTCCGAGGAGATCGACGACGCCAGCAAGGACGGCAACCTCAAGGGCGTCCGCGACAACCTGGTGCAGCTCGCCGGTGAACTGGGCGAGCTGGAGAAGATCCGCAACACGGCGTTCCAGTCGGAGGAGAACTCCACCCAGACCGTCGAGGGCTACCACCGCCTGATCGAGAAGCTGGTCGAGCTCTCGCAGGACATGGCGGAGGCCACCAGCAACCCCGAGATGATCCAGCGCACCCGTGCCCTGGCGTCCTTCTCCTCCGCCAAGGAGTACGCGTCGATCCAGCGCGCGGTCCTCGCCGCGGCGCTGCCCACCAGCAACACCACCAAGGGCAAGCTCTCCGACAACGACCGGCTCTACGCCGAGTCCGCGCTGGCGAGCCAGAAGTCCGAGATCCGCAGCTTCAAGAGCATCTACGGCGATGTCGCCGCCACCGAGCTGCTGCTGCCGATCGAGGAGGGCAACAGCACGATCAAGGCCACCGACGAGTACGCCGGGCGTGCCCTGGCCTCGGAGTTCGGCCTGACCTCGGTGGGCGCGCGGTCCTACCGCGACTGGCTGGACGACAGCTCCATCAAGCTCCAGCAGATGAAGAACATCGAGCTCTATCTGCTCGAGGACATGGAACAGCAGGCCCGTGAGCTGCGCAGCGCCACCGAGCGCGACGCGATCATCTCCGGTGTGCTGATCCTGCTCGTGCTCGGCGTGTCGCTGGTCGGCGCCTTCGTCGTGGCCCGCTCCATGATCCGCTCGCTGCGCCGGCTGGAGGACACCGCCACCAAGGTCGCCCAGGAACGCCTGCCCGAGCTGGTCAAGCAGCTCTCCGAGTCCGACCCGCAGGACGTCGACACGTCCGTGGAGTCGGTCGGCGTGCACTCCCGGGACGAGATCGGCAAGGTGGCCGCGGCCTTCGACGACGTGCACCGCGAGGCGGTCCGCCTCGCCGCCGAGCAGGCCCTGCTGCGGGGCAACGTCAACGCGATGTTCACCAACCTCTCGCGCCGCTCCCAGGGCCTCATCCAGCGTCAGCTCTCGCTCATCTCCGAACTGGAGTCCCGCGAGGCCGACCCGGACCAGCTCTCCTCGCTGTTCAAGCTCGACCACCTCGCCACGCGTATGCGCCGTAACGGTGAGAACCTCCTCGTCCTCGCGGGTGAGGAGCCCGGCCGCCGGTGGACCCGTCCGGTCCCGCTGGTCGACGTGCTCCGTGCCGCCGCGTCCGAGGTGGAGCAGTACGAGCGCATCGAGCTGGCCTCGGTGCCGAGCACCGAAGTGGCCGGCCGCGTGGTCAACGACCTCGTGCACCTGCTCGCCGAGCTGCTGGAGAACGCGACATCGTTCTCCTCGCCGCAGACCAAGGTCAAGGTCACCGGTCACGCGCTGCCCGACGGCCGGGTGCTGATCGAGATCCACGACACCGGTATCGGTCTGTCGCCGGAGGACCTGGCGGCGATCAACGAGCGGCTCGCCGCGCCGCCCACCGTGGACGTCTCCGTCTCCCGCCGCATGGGTCTGTTCGTGGTCGGCCGGCTGTCGCAGCGTCACGGCATCCGCATCCAGCTCCGCCCGTCCGACTCCGGTGGTACGACCGCGCTGGTCATGCTGCCCGTGGACGTCGCCCAGGGCGGCAAGAAGCCGCAGGGCAAGCCGGGTCAGCCGGGTGCGGGCGGCGGTGGTCCCGCCGCCGCGCAGGCCGCCGCGGGCGCCGCGGCCGCACGGCGTGCCGCCGGGGCCGGCCAGTCCGCGGGCGGTGCCCTCGGCGCCGGCGCGCCCGGTGGCGGCCGGCTCGGTGCCGGTCAGGGTCCGCGGGCCGCGCTGCCCGGACGGGACGGCGTGGGCCGGCCCGACGGAGCGCGGGGGCCGCAGGGCCAGCCGGCCAACTCCACGCCGTCGCTGTTCGACCGGGGTGCTCCCGGTGCGGCTCCGCAGGGCCGTCCGGCTCCGGCCGGCTTCGGCGGCCAGGCGCCCGGTGCCCCGCAGCAGGGCATGCAGGCCGCGGGTCCGAACGGACAGCAGGACCAGGACGCCTTCGGTGGCGGCCGCGGCCAGGTGCCGCCGCAGCGCGGCGGCGGAAAGCCCGAGCGCTCCCGCCGTCCGCAGCTTCCGCCGCGCGGCGGTGCGCGCCCGGAGCTGCCCGGCGGTGACCAGCAGCAGCCGCGCATGCCGAGCTGGAGCGACGAGAACGCCCAGCCGCCGGTGCCGCGCGCCTCGCTGGACGCCCCGCGCGGTCACGAGGAGCCGGACACCGCCCGGACCTCGGCCATGCCCCGGTTCGACGACCGGCAGGGCCCCGGTGCCACGGCGGAGATGCCCCGGTTCGACGACCGTCAGAACCCCGGTGCGCCCGCCTACGGCGCCCCGCAGAACACGGGCCAGTACGCCCGGCCCGGCGCGAACGGTGCCCAGGACACGGGCCAGTACGCCCAGCCGGGTGCGAACGGTGCCCAGGACACCGGCCAGTACGCCCAGCCCGGCGCGAACGGTGCCCAGGACACCGGCCAGTACGCCCAACCCGGCGCGAACGGTGCCCAGGACACGGGCCAGTACGCCCAGCCCGGCGCGAACGGCGCCCAGGACACCGGCTCGTACGCCCGGCCCGGCGCGAACGGTTCCCAGAACACGGATCCGTTCCTCCGCGGTGACATCTTCGGCGCCCCGCAGGGTGGTCCGGGCGGGCAGAACCCGGCCGCGACGGGCCGGTTCCCCGCCCCGCAGGGCTACGACAACGGCTCCACCGGCCAGTTCCAGATGCCGGGCCAGGACAACGGTGCCACGGGCCGTCACTCCCTCCCGGAGCGTCCGAACGCCGCGGACCCGGCCGTCACCGGCCAGTACGAGCGTCCGCAGCCGAACGGCACGCACGGAGCCGGCCCGGCCGCCCCGCGTCCGCCGGCCCCGCAGCAGGGCCCCGGCGGTGCCGCGCAGCGGCCCGACGGGCGCGCGGTGTCCGACGCGTGGGCGCTGCCGCCCGCGTCCGGTCCGGGCGACGGCCGTACGCCGCTGTACGACACGCTGGAGACCAACTGGTTCCACGGTGGCGGGCAGGAGCAGGGCAACGCCTCGGCTCCGGCACCCCAGCAGCAGCACCAGCCCCAGCAGCCGCAGCAGCCGCAGCAGCCGCAGGGCCCCACCGGCCCGCAGCGGTCCGCTGCCACCGCCTGGCGCAGCTCGCCCAACGACGAGCTGGTCCGGCAGGCCGAACGCGTCCGGCAGCCGGCCGCGGGCGGCGTCACCACCTCCGGCCTGCCGCGCCGGGTGCCCAAGGCGAACCTCGTCCCGGGCACGGCTCAGCAGCAACAGCACCAGAGCGGTCCTCAGGTCTCGCGCGCCCCCGATGACGTGCGCGGCCGGCTGACCAATCTCCGTCGGGGTATCGCACAGGGTCGTCAGGCCGGCACCACCCAGACCGGCAGCTTCCCGAACCCCACTCACCAGCAGGAGCGTTAGTTGAGCCCGATGAGCCAGGCGGCACAGAACCTCAACTGGTTGATCACCAACTTCGTGGACAACACCCCCGGGGTGTCCCACACCGTCGTCGTGTCCGCCGACGGTCTTCTGCTGGCCATGTCCGAGGGGTTCCCGCGCGACCGCGCGGACCAGCTCGCGGCCGTCGCCTCGGGACTGACCTCCCTGACGGCCGGCGCCTCCCGGATCTTCGAAGGCGGCAGCGTGGCCCAGACGGTCGTCGAGATGGAGAGAGGATTTCTCTTCCTCATGTCCGTCTCCGACGGCTCGTCCCTGGCCGTTCTCGCGCACCCCGAGTGCGACATCGGCCTCGTCGGCTACGAGATGGCGCTCCTGGTCGACCGCGCGGGAGCGGTCCTCACCCCGGACCTCCGCGCCGAACTACAAGGAAGTCTGCTCCACTGATCGGCCCCGGCACCACCCGTCTCACCAAATCACCGTCCGGCCGCCACAATCCCCCCACCGGCCCCGTCAGACGGCTTGACCGACCGACTTGCTGTCCCGCCCGGAGGACCCATGACCCCGCCCACCGCCTCTCATGATCCGTACGCGGAACCGTACGAGGACGAGGGCGACCAGCCGCTGGTGCGTCCGTATGCGATGACCGGCGGCCGGACCAGGCCGCGTTATCAGCTGGCCATCGAGGCACTGATCAGTACGACGGCCGATCCGGCAGCGCTCATGGGACTCCTTCCGGAGCACCAGCGCATCTGCCATCTGTGCCGTGAGGTGAAGTCGGTCGCCGAGGTCTCGGCGCTGCTCAACATGCCACTGGGTGTTGCCCGGATCCTGGTGGCCGACTTGGCGGAGGCGGGACTCGTCGCCGTGCACCAGCCGGGCGGCGACGAGACGACCGGCGCCCCCGATGTGACACTGCTCGAAAGGGTGCTCAGTGGACTTCGCAAGCTCTAACGGCGGGACGGTCTCCGAGAACCGTGCCACCACGTCCGCGAAGATCGTGGTGGCGGGCGGCTTCGGCGTGGGCAAGACCACGTTCGTCGGGGCCGTTTCGGAGATCAACCCGCTGCGCACGGAGGCCGTCATGACGTCCGCCTCGGCGGGCATCGACGACCTCACCCACACCGGGGACAAGACCACCACCACGGTGGCCATGGACTTCGGCCGTATCACCCTGGCGGATGCGAAGAGTGCGTTGATCACATTGGTCGAGCACGCTCTCATGGCGCGTCTCAGGTAAAGCCGGAAAAAGAGGCGACATACAGCAGTTGTCGTAGACGTCCCGGAGCCGGCTGTGTCCTTTGACACCGCCGGCCCCGGTGTTCATAACGTTTCGGCAGAGGAATCGGAGGAGACCGACACGCGACGCGGTCGCGCGGTACCGCTGTGCGCACGAACGAACCGCCTTTTGCCGGTGCTCGCTCTGTATGACCGTTTTATCTAGGACTTACATCACTCGGATTCCCCGCCCTCCCATGTTTGGAAGAGCTCTGGTCGGCATGCTGGAATGCCTGAACTGCCCAATAGTCAAAGACGTACTCCACAGTCGATGGCACACCGGGCTCTGAGACACAGCGGCACAACGATGGTGCCGACCGCCGAGAGGTTGTTGGTCGAGTGAGGCGAAGCAAGAACAGTCCCGAGCCGTCGTCGGCCCGGGGCAACTTCACGCCGCCGCCGCGCACAGCGGCGCCCGCCCCCGTGCCCGGTCCCGAACCGACGGCCGCACCCGCCAAGAGCGGAGGCCGCCTTTCCCCGCGCAACTGGCGCGTGACGACCAGGCTGAACGCGATCCTGCTCATACCCGTGCTGGTCGGCCTGGTCATGGGCGGCTTCCAGGTGAAGGGCTCGATCGACACCTGGAACGAGGCCGAGGACGCGGAGAACACCGCGCGTCTGGTGCAGGCCTCCCTCGCCTACGCCGACGCCCTCTACAACGAGCGGGACGTCACCGCGGTTCCGCTGCTGCAGGGCAAGGGCACGAGCGACCCGGACGTCACCAAGGCCCGCGCCGCGACCGACAAGGCCGCCGACGCCTTCGACGAGGCCGCGCAGAGCATGCCGGACAAGCCCGGCCTGAAGCGCCGGATGGACCTGTTCCGCAAGGTCGAGCCCCAGCTGGCCACGCTGCGCGCCGCCGCGTACACCTCCAAGCTCAAGGGTGTCGCGACCGAGGAGGGCTACGTCGCCGTCGCCCACCCCCTGATGGAGTTCGCCAACGACCTCGGTCTGGGCACCGGCAACATCACCAGCTACGGACGCACGGTCTACGCGATCTCGCTGACCAAGTCGGCCCTGTCGCTGGAGCGTTCCATCGGCATGCACCTGCTGGTGAAGCCCGGTCCGACCGACAGCCAGCTCGCCAGCCAGCGCGTGGCCCTCTCCTCGTACGCCTACCTCGAGCGCATCGCCGTCGAGGAGTACCGGGGCGGTGGCACCGAGGCCGACGCGGAGAAGCTGGAGCAGACGGCGCAGCGGATCGAGGCCGAGGGCACGGCGATGGCCCGGGACGCCAAGCAGCGGGACCCGGACTACGTGGCGCCGCCCGCGAAGACGGAGACGATGATCTCCGAGCTGGGCCGGCTCCCCTCCACGGAGGCGTCCGCCCGTGCCGAACTCGCCGCCCAGGGCATCACCCCCGCCAACTGGTGGGCCGTGAACACCCTCAAGTTCGACGGTTACCGCGAGATCGAGGCCGACCTCACCGACAGCGCGGTGAGCGAGGCCGCGCAGATCGCCGACGACGCCCAGCGCGACGCCCTCATCACCGGTGCCGCCGTCGTCATCGCCCTGCTCGCCGCGTTCATCCTGGCCGGCATGGTGGCCCGCCAGATGAGCCGCTCCATGCGCCAGCTGCGCAACGCCGCCTTCGGCATCGCCGAGCAGCGCCTGCCGATGCTGGTCGACCAGCTCTCCCGTACCGACCCCGGCCGGGTCGACACCAAGGTCGCGCCGATCCCGATCTCCACCACCGACGAGATCGGCGAGGTCGCCCGCGCCTTCGACCAGGTCCACCGCGAGGCCGTCCGGCTCGCCGCCGAGCAGGCCCTGCTGCGGGGCAACATCAACGCGATCTTCACCAACCTGTCGCGCCGCAACCAGTCGCTGATCGAGGGCCAGCTGAGCCTGATCACCGACCTGGAGAACAACGAGGCCGATCCGGACCAGCTGGAGAGCCTCTTCCGCCTGGACCACCTCGCGACCCGTATGCGCCGCAACGGCGAGAACCTCCTGGTCCTCGCCGGCGAGGAGCCCGGCCGCCGCTGGGACCAGCCGGTGCCGCTGGTCGACGTGCTGCGCGCCGCCTCCTCCGAGGTGGAACAGTACGAGCGCATCGAGCTGTCCGGTGTCCCCGAGGCCGAGATCCACGGCCGCGCGGTGACCGACCTCGTGCACCTGCTCGCCGAGCTCCTGGAGAACGCCACCACGTTCTCCTCCCCGCAGACCAAGGTCCGCGTCACCGCGACCCGTCTGCCCGACGGCCGCGTGATGGTCGAGATCCACGACAAGGGCATCGGCCTGACCGCCGAGGACTTCGCCGACATCAACCACAAGCTGGCCAACCCGCCGACCGTGGACGCCGCGATCTCGCAGCGCATGGGCCTGTTCGTGGTCGGCCGGCTGTCCGACCGGCACGGCATCCGGGTCCAGCTGCGCCCCTCGGGCGAGCAGGCCGGCACCACCTCGCTGGTCATGCTGCCGGACGCGATCACCCACGGTGGCGGCGGCGAGCAGCAGCCGGACCGCGACGAGTTCACGGTCTCGCAGATCATCCCGGAGCAGAACTTCCAGGGTGAGGACTTCGGCCGCCAGCCGCTGCGCACCGCCGCGGAGCTGGGCTTCGACGACAGCCGCTACGAGGTCCCGGACGACATCCGCGACCTGGACCCGGTCGGCCGTTCCCTGATGCGCGAGGAGCGCCGGGCGGCCCTGGAGTCCCAGGCGCAGCCCGAGCCGGCCGCCGCGAACGCCCAGGAGACCCCCGAGGCGCCCGCCTACCCGGACGGGTTCGCCGCCCAGCAGGGCTACGACGACGGCCAGGGCTACCAGGGCGACGGCCAGGGCTTCGACGCCGGCTACCAGGAGCAGCAGACCGCCGGGTACGACCAGCAGGCGTACGACAACGGGCAGCACACGGCGTACGAGGAACCGCAGCAGCAGCAGACGTACGGCGAGGGGTTCTACGCGCCGGACGGCGGGGCGGCGCGGAACGACGCCTTCCCGTCCAACGACGCCTTCCCGTCCAACGGCGGCTACCCGGACGCCTCCTACGCGGAGCCGGCCCAGGACGATTGGCCGCAGCAGGGCGGTTACCACAACGGCTACCCGGACCAGTACCCTGCTCAGGCCCCGGAATCGGAAAATACGCAGGCCGCTGACGCACGTGAGCAGGACAGCGTAGGCTTCGACCGTCCGGGACCGGCTGTCTCCGACGTCCACCCGCTGACCGACGCCGGGCTTCCCCGCCGCGGATCCACCGCGGGCGGCGCGAACGGCTCGAGCGGCGCGCGGCGTATGGACCAGGAGCCGCCGGCTTCCACTCCGGAGGGCAACGGCGACAGCGGCTGGCGTTCGGCGAACGACGAGCACTGGCAGCAGGCATCGTCGCTCCGGAAGCCCAAGGCCGGCGGAGTGACCTCTTCCGGTCTGCCGCGGCGCGTCCCCAAGGCCAATCTGGTCCAGGGAGCCGCCGAGGCCACCCCCCAGGGAGGCCCCCAGGTCTCCCGCGCCCCGGAAGACGTCCGGGGCAGGCTGAGCAACCTGCGTCGCGGTGTCCAAAAGGGCCGCAGCGCGGGCAGTGAAACGAACGGTCAGGGCTTCGGTTCTGACAGCACCTACAACCAGGAGCGTTAGTGTGAGCCCGATGAGCCAGGCGGCACAGAACCTGAACTGGTTGATCACCAACTTCGTGGACAACACCCCGGGGGTGTCCCACACGGTGGTGGTCTCCGCCGACGGACTCCTTCTGGCGATGTCCGAAGGCTTTCCGCGCGACCGCGCCGACCAGCTCGCTGCCGTCGCCTCCGGCCTGACGTCTCTGACGGCAGGCGCCTCCCGGATCTTCGAGGGCGGCAGCGTGAACCAGACGGTTGTGGAGATGGAGCGGGGATTCCTGTTCATCATGTCCATTTCTGATGGCTCGTCGCTCGCGGTTCTCGCACATCCCGAGGCGGACATCGGCCTCATTGGGTACGAGATGGCCCTTCTGGTCGACCGGGCCGGTACGGTCCTGACCCCGGATCTTCGAGCAGAGCTCCAAGGGAGCCTTCTCAACTAGAGGACAGACGGTGCGTTTTGGCGTTCCGGGGCCGTAAGGTTTCGGGACGCGGCTCCACAGCGATGGGTGCCAGGCACAGTCGGAGGAGGAGAAAGTGGCAACACCCCCAGACGGTTCATCCGCGGGCAACTGGTCGTACGGCCCCGCCCAGGGCCAGCACGACGGTTCCCAGAACCGGTACGGATACCCCTCCGCGCCCCACCACGGTCAGCCGTACGCGCCGCAGGGCCCCGGCCCTTCGCCGTACGACCAGCCGCACGCCCCGCGCATCCAGCCGGTGCAGCCGCAACGCCGGGCACCCGAGCCGACGCCCGCCGGGGCGTCGAACAATCCCCTGGTGCGCCCGTACGCGATGACGGGCGGCCGCACCAGGCCGCGGTACCAGCTCGCCATCGAGGCGCTGGTGCACACCACCGCGCAGCCGCACCAGATGCAGGGCCAGCTGCCCGAGCATCAGCGGATCTGCACCCTCTGCCGGGAGATCAAGTCGGTGGCCGAGATCTCGGCCCTGCTGACGATCCCTCTCGGTGTGGCCAGGATCCTCGTCGCCGACTTGGCGGAGGCGGGACTGGTCGCCATCCATCAGCCCGGCGGCGACGAGAACGCCGGCGGCCAGCCAGACGTGACACTGCTCGAAAGGGTGCTCAGTGGACTTCGCAAGCTCTAGCGGCGGTCCTTCCCGCTCCACCACCTCGGCGAAGATCGTGGTGGCGGGTGGCTTCGGCGTGGGCAAGACCACGTTCGTCGGGGCCGTTTCGGAGATCAACCCGCTGCGCACGGAAGCCGTCATGACGTCCGCCTCGGCGGGCATCGACGACCTCACCCACACCGGGGACAAGACCACCACCACGGTGGCCATGGACTTCGGCCGTATCACCCTGCAGCCGTACCAGCCGGACGAGGTGCGCGAGGCGCTGCAGATCGGGCCCGACACTCCGATCATCACCACCGACGCGCGGCATCGCGCCGACGCGAAGTCGGCGCTGATCACTCTCGTGGAGCACGCGCTGATGGCGCGCCTGCGCTGACGGATGCCGCCGCCTGCGGGCGGCGCCTCGCCGGCGCCGAGCGGCGCAACGCCCCCTGCGGCCACTGGGTTGCCGGGGGCTGTTGCATGCCGGGTGCGGGCAGTCTGTGGTTTGTCGCGCAGTTCCCCGCGCCCCTGGAGGGTGGCCGCTCGCGCATGCCAGGTGCGGGCAGTTCGTGGCTGGTCGCGCCCGCGCAGCGGAGCCGCATATCGTCACAGCCCCGCGCCCCTGGGGCGGTGCCCCTGCCGGGGTGTGAAGAAGGGCCCCTCCTTTTGTGGAGGGGCCCTTCTTGGGGTCAGCGCCAGCTGTGGGGGGCTCGGAAGCCGCCTTCGCGTTCCAGGCGGCGCCAGCCGGCCCGCGCACGGCCGTGGTGGGCCGGAGCCGCCGGCCGGGCGGCGGCCCTGGCCAGCAGGATCGCCGTGATCGCGGCGACCTCCTCCGGCCCGGCGTCGCCCTTCTCGACACGGATGTCAGGTGTGCTCATGGCTATCGGTCTCCCTGGGAGAGATGTCCGCCGGGTCACTGCGGCGGGTTGCCGTGCTTGCGGGACGGCAGATCGGCGTGCTTGGTCTGCAGCATCGCCAGCGAACGGATCAGCACCTCGCGGGTCTCGGCCGGGTCGATGACGTCGTCGACCAGTCCGCGCTCGGCGGCGTAGTACGGGTGCATCAGCTCGGACTTGTACTCCTTGACCATGCGCGCCCGCATGGCCTCGGGGTCCTCGGCCTCGGCGATCTGACGCCGGAAGATGACGTTGGCCGCGCCCTCCGCGCCCATCACGGCGATCTCGTTCGTCGGCCAGGCGTAGGTGAGGTCGGCGCCGATGGCACGCCGGCCAGCGACTGCGGCTGGTTGGCGACGATGCCGACGACCTGGCCGTCCAGCCGGGCCAGGGCGCAGATGATGTTGCGCGCCCAGCGCTCGTGGACCTCCAGGTACTCGCCGTCGTCGACGATCTCCTCGATGACCTTGGCCATGTCGTACGGCCGGTTGCCGTCGGCGGGGACCAGGTCGAGCAGGACGTCGCCGCGGCGGTCCGCGGCGTCGGCGCACTCCACGCGCGGCGGGTTCTCCCGGTTGTTCTGCGGGAGCAGGGAGAGGAGGTAGCGCACCTCGTGGATGCACGTCTCCTCGTCGTCGTAGGCGAAGTGGCAGACGCCGCTGGTCTCGGCGTGCACGTCCGCGCCGCCGAGGCCGTTCTGGGTGATCTCCTCGCCGGTGACCGCCTTGACGACGTCCGGTCCGGTGATGAACATCTGCGAGGTGTCGCGGACCATGAACACGAAGTCGGTGAGGGCGGGGCTGTAGGCCGCGCCGCCCGCGCAGGGGCCGAGCATCACGCTGATCTGCGGGATGACGCCGGACGCCTTGGTGTTGCGCTGGAAGATGCCGCCGTACCCGGCGAGGGCGGAGACGCCCTCCTGGATGCGGGCGCCGGCGCCGTCGTTGAGGGAGACCAGCGGTGCCCCGGCCGCGATGGCCATGTCCATGATCTTGTGGATCTTGGTGGCGTGGGCCTCGCCCAGCGCGCCGCCGAAGATCCGGAAGTCGTGGGCGTAGACGAACACCGTGCGGCCCTCCACCGTGCCCCAGCCGGTGATCACACCGTCCGTGTACGGCTTCTTCTCCTCCAGACCGAAGCCGGTGGCCCGGTGCCGGCGCAACTGCTCGACCTCGCGGAAGGACCCCGGGTCCAGCAGCAGTTCGATGCGCTCCCGCGCGGTCAGCTTGCCCTTGGCGTGCTGCGCCTCGGTCGCCTTCTCGCTCGGGCCGGCCAGTGCCTGCGCACGGATCTCGTGCAGTTCGGCCACGCGTCCGCGCGCGTCGGTCGGCTCACCCGGCGCCTCATCCAAAACGGTCATGTAGTGACCTTACGAAGCCGACCTGGAAATGCGAGCCGTCGACTCCTCACAGTCTCCGGGGTGTTTTCCTGGTACCCCTGAACAGAACCCCGGCGGTATGCAGCCGTTCCGACTGCTCAGAGGGCATCCCCCTTGTGGGGGTCGCACAAAGACGGCACCTGAGAGCCACCTCACATTCATGTGAGGCGCATGCACCCGTTCGGGTCGGTCCGCTCATCCGGAGCGTAGCGGGGGCGGTGGTCCGCTCCCCGCCGGGGTCTCAGCCGAAGCGGTCGAGGAGCCTGCGGTAGAGGCCGGGGGTCAGGGCGCGCACCCGGGAGGGGAGGGCGAGCCAGGCGGGGATGTAGGTGTCGTCGCGGCCCTGGGAGACGGCGTTCCAGACGGCGGCCGCGACCCGGCCGGCCGAGGTGGGGCGCGGGTGGGAGCGGCGGTACGGCGTGCCGCGGCGGGCGAAGAAGCCCGTCTCCACGGGGCCGGGCACGACGAGCGTCACCCCCACCCCCGTACCGCGCAGTTCCTGGCGGAGCGCCTCGGCGAACGCGGCGAGCCCGGCCTTGGCCGCGGAGTACACCGCCTCCTCCCGTACGCCGACCGAGCCGGCCACCGAGCCGACGAGCACCACCCGGCCGCCGCCGGCCGCCACCATGGCGGGCAGCACCTCCCGTACGAGGTGCAGCGTCGCGTTGAGGTCCAGGAACAGCACCCGGTCGATGTCGGTGTGCGGCATGGTCAGGAAGGGCCCGGCCCAGCCGATGCCCGCCCCGGCGACCAGCACGTCGACGCGTCCGGTCTCCCGCAGCGCGGCCTGTGCCAGCATCTTGGCCCCGTCCGGCGCGGCGAGGTCGGCGGGCAGCAGGACCGCCGAGGTGCCGGACGCCGTCTCCTCGAGGCGCCCCCGGTCCCGGCCGCTGAGCAGCAGCTGCCAGCCCCCGGCGGCGAAGCGCCGCGCGGTGGCCGCGCCGATGCCCGAGGAGGCGCCGGTGACGAGGGCGACGCGCCGGCCGGTGCGCGGCGGCGGCCCGTGGCCGCGTGCCGCCGCCGCGGCGGAGGCCACGGCACCGGGTGCGGGGTCCGCCGGGGGGTCGTAGGTGGAACCGGAACCGGTGGTGGTCACGAGTCGGTCTCCCATGCGCTGTCGCTGCGGATCCTCGGCTTCCAGGACACCCCCACTCCGGTGCACCCTGCCAGCGCTGGAGCCCGTCCGCCCGCCCCGCTTCCGCCTCTGCCGGAGGGCGGCGTCCGTGCTCACGGGGGCCGGCGCGCCGCGCCGCAGGACCACTCCTGCGGGCCGCGGGGTACGTCCAGGCGGGCGTATGGCGGGGACGCCGCCGCGTGTGCCGGGATACGAAGGGGACGCCCTTCCGTACCCGGTCCGTCCGACCCCGTGGCGAGGTCCCCATGCGTCTGCTGCTCGTCCACCCCAGTGCCCTGATGTACTCCGAGATCTTCCTCCGGCTCGAACCGCTGGGCCTGGAGCGGGTGGCGGGCGCCGCCCGCGAGGCCGGTCACGAGGTCCGGGTCGTCGACCTCCAGGTGCTGGGCGTGAACCGGCTGCGCGACGAGGTGCGGTCCTTCCGTCCGGAGGCGCTCGGCGTCTCGCTCAACTACCTGGCGAACATTCCCGAGGCGATCGCGCTGGCCGCGCGGGTGAAGCGGGAGGTGCCGGACTGTTTCGTGTTCTTCGGCGGGCACAGTGTCTCGTTCGTCGCCGAGAAGGTCATCGAACAGGCGGAGGGCGCGGTCGACGCGGTGGTCCGCGGCGAGGGGGAACCGGCGGTCGCGCCGCTCCTCGAGGCGGTGCGCGACGGCGGGGTGGAGGGTGTGCCGGGCGTCGTCACGGCGGCCGGGCGAGGGCCGGCGCCGCTGATGCTGCACGGCATCGACGGACCGCTCCCGGCCCGCGACCTGATGCGCGGCCGGCGCCGCTACTTCATCGGCGAGCTCGACCCGTGCGCGTCCATCGAGTTCACCCGCGGCTGCCCCTGGGACTGCTCGTTCTGCTCGGCGTGGACGTTCTACGGCCGCAGCTACCGCAAGGCCTCGCCCGAGGCGGCGGCGGACGACCTGGCGAGGATCCGCGAGCCGAACGTGTTCATCGTGGACGACGTCGCGTTCATCCGGCCCGAGCACGGGAACGCCATCGCCGCCGAGGTGGAGCGGCGCGGCATCCGCAAGAAGTACTACCTGGAGACGCGCGCCGACGTCCTGCTGCGCCATCCCGAGGTGTTCGAGCGGTGGGCGCGGCTGGGGCTGCGCTACATGTTCCTCGGCATGGAGGCGATCGACGCCGAAGGGCTCGACCTGTACCGCAAGCGGGTCAGCCCGGACGAGAACCTGAAGGCCCTGGAGACGGCCCGCCGGCTCGGCATCAAGGTCGCGATCAACCTGATCGTGGATCCGGCCTGGGACGAGGAACGCTTCCGCGTGGTGCGGGAGTTCGCGCTGGCCGTGCCGGAGATCGTGCACTTCACGGTGATGACGCCGTATCCGGGTACGGAGATCTGGCACACCGAGTCGCGCCGGCTCACCACCCGCGACTACCGCCTCTTCGACATCCAGCACGCGGTGGTGCCGACGACGCTGCCGCTGGAGCGTTTCTACGAGGAGCTGGTGCGCACCCAGGCGGTCATCAACCGCAAGCACCTGGGGGTGCGCACGGCGTTCGGCGCGGCGCGCGTGCTCGGCCGCAACCTGCTGCACGGGCAGACCAACTTCGCCCGCATGCTGTGGAAGTTCAACCAGGTCTACAACCCGCGCCGGCAACTCGCCGACCACGCGCGGCCGGTGCGCCACGAGCTGCCGCTCCCCCAGCGCCTCGACGTCGGCGACCGGCGCACGCTCTACGTCCACACGCGGGGGGCGACGCGGGGCGCGCCGACCGGCCGGACACCCGACTAGTCCGCTCCCGGGGCTCTTCCGTCATGGCGGTCGCCGTCCTCGCCTCGCTCGCCGCCGGTGTGTGTTTCGCCGTCGCGGGGGTCCTGCAGCAGTGGGCGGCGGCCGCGCGGCCGGACGCGGAGGCGCTCACCGCGCGGCTGCTGGGCCGGCTGGCGCGGGATCCGTTGTGGCTGTGCGGGATCGGGCTGGCCGTGGTGGCGTACGGGTTCCAGTCGCTGGCGCTGGCGTTCGGGCCGCTGAGTCTGGTGCAGCCGCTGATCGTGGCCGAGCTGGTCTTCGCGGTCCCGCTGTCGGCGCGGCTGTACCGGCTGCGGCTGGGCCGGCGGGAGTGGTCCGGCACGCTCGCGGTGGCGGCGGGGCTGGCGCTGGCGCTGCTCTCCGCCCGCCCGCACGGCGGTGACCCCCGGGCGGCCGGCCCGCTGTCCTGGCTGCCGGCCGTCGGCGCGGTCGCGGCCGTGGTGTGCGGTGCGCTCGCGGCCGCGCGGGTGCTGTCCGGTCCGTGGCGGGCCTCGGCGACGGCGCTCGCCGCGGGGGCGGTGATGGGCACCCAGTCCGTCCTGCTGGCCGCGACGGTGGACCGGCTCCGGCACGGGCTGCCCGCGGCCCTGGCCGCCTGGCAGACCTACGCCCTCGTCGCGGCCAGTGTGGGCGGCCTGCTGCTCATCCAGAGCGCTTTCCAGCAGGGCCCGCTGGCCGCGACCATGACGGTCCTGGACGTGACGGAGCCGGTGGTCGCGGTGGCCATGGGCATGTTCCTCTTCGACGAGACGATCCGTACGGGCCTGCCGGTCTCGGCGGTGACGCTGACGGGTCTGGCCCTGGTGGCCGCGGGCATCGCGGCCCTGGACACGTCGCCGGTCGTCGCGGCGTCGCACGGCCGGCACCGGGCCGCCGACGGGTGACCGGGCCCCGGCGGCAGGGTTTTTCGCCCCCGCCGCCCCTTCCCTTCCCGTCCCTGAGGGCTCCGCCCCCAGACCCCCTTCGCGCAGTTCCCCGCGCCCCTGAGGGGCGCGGGGAACTGCGCGATCGCCCACGGCGTGTGTCCGGGTGCCTCGGGCCGGGCGGCTCAGGTGGTGCGGGAGCCGGGCCGGCGGGGCGGCCGGGTCCAGACCGGGAGGAGGTCCTCCTCGAGTACGCGGTCCCAGGTGGGGTGGGCGGTCCTGGACGTCTCCACGGCCCGGCGCCGTACCGCTTCCCGCGCGGCGGGCCGCCCGACCAGCGGGTGCAGGGCGTCCGCCCAGGCCGCCGGGGAGTCGGCCGGGACGACGATGCCGTCGAGGCCCGGCGCGGCCAGCCAGCGGGTGGTGCGCGCGCCCTCGGGCAGGACCACCGCCAGGCCGCACGCCATCGCCTCGGCGACGACGTTGCCGCTGGTCTCCGTACGGGAAGGGAAGGCGAAGACGTCGCAGCCGGCGTACACCCGTGCCAGCCGGTCCTGCGGGAGCGGCCCGAGCAGGGTGACGTCCGGGCCGAGCGCGCGGCGCACGGCGTCCTCCTCGGCGCCGGAACCCGCCATGACCAGGTGCGGGACGTCGCCCCGGGCGCGCAGCAACCGGACGCTCTCGGTCAGCAGCGGCACGCCTTTGCTGGCGTCCAGCCGGCCGGCGAACAGCACCAGCGGGCGGTCTGCCGGGACGCCGTACGCGCGGACGAGCCAGTCCCGCGCGGTGGGGTCGGGCCGGAAGAGTTCGTGGTCGACGCCCCGGCGCAACAGGGCGACCCGGTGCGGCCCGAGGACGCGGGCGAGTTCCGCGCGGCCCTCCGGGGTCGGGACGAGGACGCGTTCGCAGGGCTCCAGCAGCCGGTCCCGGCGCCGGCGCAGCGCGTTCTCGGCCCGGTCCGCGAGCAGCTCCTCCACCCTCGGATGGCTCCCGGGCAGCCACCGCCCGGCCAGGTAGCGGGCGTAGACGGAGGCCAGCAGCGGTACGTCGGTGTGCACGGAGCCGATGAGCCGGGGCCGTGGGGCGGGCCGCCGGGCCGCGCGGCGGTGGAGCCGTACGGCGGTGGCGGCGAAGGCGAAGCCGTGGGTGAGGTGCCAGACGTCGTGGCGGGGCAGCAGGGCGGCGAGCCGCGGGTGGTACGGCGCGAGGTCGCAGACGTCCTCCGCGCGGTCGGCCGAGCGCGTCGCCGCCGAGCTGAGCACCGGCCGGAGCATGACGAGCCGGACGTGCGGGGAGAGCCGCTCGACCCGTTCGCGTTCGCCGAGGAAGTAGACGGTCAGGTCGAGGGGTGTGCCGCCGGAGCCGTCGGGCAGGCGCTCCGTGAGGCGGGCGGCGCTCCGCGCGAAGTGCTCCCAGCACTTCACCTGGCCGCCCGACGTATCGCGCCGCACCAGTTCCACCAGGACCGCGACCGAGGACACGACCGGTGGGTACCACCCGTCGCGGCGGCCCAATCCCGCCACCTTCGCCAAACATGTTGAAAGTTAAAGAGAATGGGTCTACGGTGGACTTCATCAGGTTAGTTGAACATTAAACCTCACTCCCGCAGGAGGACACCATGGGCATCTTCGGCCGCAAGGACGACGAGACCGCCACCGCGACCACCACCGCGGTCAACCCGGACCTGGCCGCGCTGACCGGCGAGTACACGATCGACCCCGCGCACTCCACGCTCGGCTTCGTCGCCCGGCACGCCATGGTCACCAACGTCAAGGGCAGCTTCCAGGACTTCACCGGCACGCTGCACCTGGACGGCGCCGACCCGGCCAAGTCCACCGCCACCCTCGACGTGGTGATGGACAGCATCGAGACGGGCAACGCCGACCGTGACGGCCACCTGAAGAGCGCCGACTTCTTCAAGACGGACGAGTTCCCGACGATGACCTTCCGCACCACCGGGGCGGAGGCCCTCGGCGGCGACGACTACCGCATCACCGGCGACCTGACCATCCTGGGCACCACCCGGCCGCTCACCATCGACCTGGAGTTCAACGGCGCCGCGAAGGACCCCTTCGGCAACGAGCGCGTCGGCTTCGAGGGCAAGGCGGAGATCCTGCGCTCCGAGTGGGGCCTGACCTGGAACGCGGCACTGGAGACGGGCGGCGTCCTGGTCTCCGACAAGATCAAGCTGAACTTCGACATCTCGGCGATCCGCAACGCCTGATCCCGCCGGCGCGGCGCCCCGCCCGGTGCCGCCTTCTGAGCGCGCCCGCCTCCCGTCCCCGCAGGGGAAGGCGGGCGCTCGGCGCACCGGGGTCACAGGAAAGGCGCATCATGGCCGGTATGACGGTCAGTGGAGCGTTCTCACGGCCCGGGTGGGTCGTCGTCGCCGAGTACGAGAACCTGCCGGGTCGCCTTCGCCCCTGGGCGGCCGTGTGCGGTTGACTGCGTGAGCGGGGGATCGACTGGATGCCGTTCACCGCGGAGGAGCTGCGGCTGGATCACGCGTGCGGGCCGGACCGTGACGGGCGGTGGCGGGGGTGGATCACCGTGTCCGTCGACGTGGAGGCGTTGCGGCGGCTCGGGCTGGATCCCGGGCGGGCCGGTCTCGCCGCCCCGGGCGGCGCGTCGCCGCCCGGGTGGTGGCATGCCGCCGGGGAGCGGTACGCGGTGGAACGCGGATGGCCGAGGCGGGATCCGCCGGGCGGTCAGAAGCCGCCCCCGAAGTCCCCGCCGCCGCCTCCGAAGTCGCCTCCGCCGAAGCCTCCGCCCCCGCCGAAGTCGCCACCGAAGTCCCCGCCGTCGAAGTCCGCGCCCGAGACGTCGCCGCCCTCGTAACCGCCGAAGTCGCCATAGCCGGCGCCGTAGTCGGCCGCGTAGGCGGGACCGGCCATCATGCCGCCGAGCATGGTGCCGACGAGCAGGCCGGGCAGCAGTCCGCCGCCGAAGTAGCCGCCGGCCCAGGGGCCGTACGCGGGACCGGCGTCCCAGTAGGGGCGGCGCCCGTACTCGGTGTCGACCTCGCGGACGGCGGGGTCGAGGCCGTCGGCCAGCCGGGCCCGGTCGGCCGCGCACACCGGGACCTCGCGCTCGGCACCGCCCGGCGGCGTCCAGACGGCGTCGGCGACCGAGGGGCCGTGGCGCGGGTCGAAGAAGCAGGGCGGGCGGCGCTCCGGCAGCGGGCGCCCCTCCCGGCGCGCGGCGAGGGAGGCGAGGGCGAAGCGGCCGTCCTCCACGGCCTGGGTGACGGCTCGGACGTCCTCCGGTTCGCGGGCAGCGGCCATGAACGACTTGGACTTGTCGTAGGCGTCCAGCGCGCGCTCGTAGTCCGCGCGCATCGCGTCGTCCGCGCCGGGCTCGGCCGGGTGGAAGTCGAGGCGGTCGAGTTCCTCGCCGAACGCGGTGATGTCCTCGTCCACCATCACCCGCAGCTTCTCCAGCGCGGCCCGCCGCTCCTCCTCGTGGCGCCGCCGGTTGCGGCGGGACACCGCGTAGATGCCCGCGCCGCCGGCCGCGACCAGCGCTCCGACGGTGATCAGCCCGCCGACCGGGACACCACCGCCGGACCCGTCGCTCCAGGAGTCCGGCGCGGAGCCGCCGGTGCTGCGCAGCGCGTTGTCGACGAAGTCGTTGAGCTGGGCCTTGGCGTCGCCGGCGCCCTGTACGGACGTCACCAGGTTCCGCACACCCTGGTTGCTGAGCACACTGCTGTCGGCGCGCGCGTCGAACTCGTCGCCGAGGCGGATGCCGTACAGACCGGTGACGCCGGTCTCGGTGCGCAGGTTCTGGAAGAGGTTCCGCGTCGGGTAGTCCGCCGGGAGGACCGCCACGAAGACGGGTTCGTCCGCGTCCTCGATCCTGTCGGCGAGGGCCTCGGCGTCGGACTCCGCCAGGATGTCCCGGGCCCCGGGGTCGACGTAGACGGGACTCTCGCGCAGTGCGCGGGCGATCTCGGAAAGGTCCGTGGCCGCCTGCGCCCCGGGCGCACCGGCCATCAGGACCGCCAGTGCGGCGGCCACCGGCATGATCAGCAGGCGTATCAGACGTATGTGGATACGCGTCGGTGCGGCCTCCATACGTTCGCACGTACCCAAATGGGTGGTAAACAGACATCGGGCCCGGCGGGAATTCCTGTGCCGTCCCGCCGGACCCGGCAGGCCCACCGGACCCGCCGGGCCCGTCGTCCTCGGTGCTCCCTACGCGGCCGGTTCCACCCCGGCCCGCAGCAGCCCGTACGTGTAGGCGTCCTCCAGGGCCTGCCAGGACGCGGCGATGACGTTGTCGGCGACGCCCACCGTCGACCACTCCCCCGCCCCGTCGGACGTGGAGATCAGGACGCGGGTGGTGGACTGGGTGCCGTACTTGCCCTCCAGGATGCGGACCTTGTAGTCGACCAGCTCCAGCTTGGCGAGCTGCGGGTAGATCTTCTCCAGGGCGACCCGCAGGGCGCGGTCCAGGGCGTTGACCGGGCCGTTGCCCTCCGCGGTGGCGACGATGCGCTCGCTCTTGGCCCACAGCTTGACCGTGGCCTCGTTGGCGTGGGTGCCGTCGGGGCGGTCCTCGACGATCGCGCGCCAGGACTCGACGTCGAAGTACTTCAGCGGCCCGCCCTCGGTCTCCGCGCGCAGCAGCAGCTCGAAGGAGGCGTCGGCCGCCTCGTACGTGTAGCCCTTGAGTTCGCGCTCCTTGACCCGCTCGACGACCCGGCCGACCAGTTCGCGGTCGCCGCCGAGGTCGATGCCGAGCTCCTTGCCCTTGAGCTCGATGGAGGCGCGCCCGGCCATGTCGGAGACGAGCATCCGCATGGTGTTGCCGACCTGCTCGGGGTCGATGTGCTGGTAGAGGTCCGGGTCGACCTTGATCGCGGAGGCGTGCAGTCCGGCCTTGTGCGCGAAGGCGGAGACACCGACGTACGGCTGGTGCGTGGAGGGGGTGAGGTTGACGACCTCGGCGATGGCGTGCGAGATGCGGGTCATCTCGCACAGCCGGCCGTCCGGGAGGACCTTCTTGCCGTACTTCAGCTCCAGCGCGGCCACCACCGGGAAGAGGTTGGCGTTGCCGACGCGCTCGCCGTAGCCGTTGGCGGTGCACTGGACGTGGGTGGCGCCCGCGTCGACGGCGGCGAGGGTGTTGGCGACCGCGCAGCCGGTGTCGTCCTGGGCGTGGATGCCGAGCCGGGCGCCGGTGTCGGCGAGCACGGTGGCGACCACGGCCTGGATCTGCGCCGGGAGCATGCCGCCGTTGGTGTCGCACAGGACGACCACGTCGGCGCCGGCCTCGGAGGCGGCGCGGACCACCGCCTTCGCGTACTCGGGGTTGGCGCGGTAGCCGTCGAAGAAGTGCTCGCAGTCGACGAAGACGCGGCGGCCCTCCCCCGTGAGGAAGGAGACCGTGTCGCGGACCATCTCCAGGTTCTCGTCGAGGGTGGTACGCAGGGCGAGCTCGACATGGCGGTCGTGGGACTTCGCGACCAGCGTGATCACCGGTGCGCCGGAGTCGAGGAGCGCCCTGACCTGGGGGTCCTGCGCGGCGCTGGTGCCGGCGCGGCGGGTGGCGCCGAAGGCGACCAGCGTCGCGTGCCGGAACTCGATCTCCTGCCGGGCGCGGGCGAAGAACTCGGTGTCCCGCGGGTTCGCGCCGGGCCAGCCGCCCTCGATGAAGCCCACGCCGAACTCGTCCAGGTGCCGTGCGATGGCGAGCTTGTCGGCGACCGTGAGGTTGATGCCCTCGCGCTGGGCGCCGTCGCGCAGGGTGGTGTCGAAGACGTGGAACGAGTCGTCGGGCTCGCTGGTTGCGGTCATGGTCTGAAGGCTCCTGAGTTGATCTCGGTCTACCGGAATGACCGGTTCCACCGTTCCCCCATGGTCCCTCGCGCCCCGTTCCCGGCCGCGGGTGGGGCCGGGAAACAGAAAAACCCCTCGCGGGTGCGAGAGGTCTGCGCGCGGGTCGAGGACGACGGTGTCCGCCCGTACCGTGTCGTACGTGCGGTCACTGCGGACCGGCGCGCCTGCTGCCAATAATCGTGGCGAACGAGAGCACGGGGGCAGTCTGGCACAAGCTGCCCCCGTGCTCACGATCCGTCTCAGGATGCGGGCGGTGTGTGTTCACCCGCGGGGGATTCAGCCCAGCCGGTGCATCCAGCCGTGCTTGTCCTCGACGGTGCCGCGCTGGATGTCGAGAAGGGCCTGGCGCAGCCGGGTGGTGACCTCGCCGGGCTCGCCGCCGCTCTGCCGCCACTCGGCGCCGGCCCGCTTGACCGTGCCGACCGGGGTGATGACGGCCGCCGTACCGCAGGCGAAGACCTCGGTGAGGGTGCCGTTCTCCGAGTCGCGCTGCCACTGCTCGACGGAGACGCGCTCCTCGACGGCCTCGTAGCCGAGGTCGCGGGCAACGCCCAGCAGGGAGTCACGGGTGACGCCCTCCAGGATGGAGCCGCTGAGGGTGGGGGTGACGATCCTGTCGCCGTACACGAAGTACAGGTTCATGCCGCCGAGTTCCTCGACCCACCGGTGCTCGACCGCGTCGAGGTAGCAGACCTGGTCGCAGCCCTTGGTGGCGGCCTCGGCCTGGGCGAGCAGGGAGGCGGCGTAGTTGCCGCCGGTCTTGGCGTCGCCCATGCCGCCGGGGACGGCGCGGACACGGTCCTCGGAGACCCAGATGGAGACGGGCTTCACACCGCCCGGGAAGTAGGCGCCGGCCGGGGAGGCGATGACCAGGAACAGGTACTCGTTGGCGGGCTTCACACCCAGCCCGACCTCGGTCGCGATCATGAACGGGCGCAGGTAGAGGGACTCCTCGCCGCCGTGCGCCGGCACCCACGCCTGGTCCTGGGCGACGAGGACGTCGCACGCCTCGATGAAGGTCTCGACCGGCAGCTCGGGCATCGCGAGGCGCTTGGCGGAGCGCTGGAAGCGCTCGGCGTTCTTCTCGGGACGGAAGGTGGCGACGGAACCGTCGGGCTGCCGGTAGGCCTTGAGGCCCTCGAAGATCTCCTGCGCGTAGTGCAGGACGGTGGTCGCGGGATCGAGGGGGATCGGCGCGTACGGGACGAGCTGGCCGTCGTGCCAGCCGCGGCCCTCGGTCCACTTGATCGTCACCATGTGATCGGTGAAGTGGCGGCCGAACCCGGGGCTGGCCAGGATCGCCTCGCGCTCTGCGTCCGAGAGCGGGTGCGCCGAGGGCTTGAGCTCGATCGTGGGCGTCGTCATGAGTGGTTGTCCTTCACCGGTTGTAGTGACGGGCCGCGCACACTCCCGTACGGCCGGTGGCCAGTACTAGGACGTCCGAGCATTCCCTCATTCCGCGGCTCCGCGTCCGATTATCGCCCGGAGGCGACGGCGGACGGAACAGGGTGGATGCGGCCCGGTGGTCGATGGTGGCACCCGGCGGGGACAGGGAAAGCCGCCGGGTGCGGATGCGACCCGGCGGCTTCGAGTGGTGTCGAGGGGCGCCGGGTCAGCCGGCTACTCGTGCGGCGAGCGCGTCGCCGATCTGCGAGGTGGAGCGGGCGGGCAGGCCGCCGCGCTCCGCGAGGTCGGCGGAGACGGCGTCCTCGATGCGGGCCGCCTCGGCGTCGTGACCGAGGTGGCGCAGCAGGAGGGCGACGGACAGGACCGTGGCGCTGGGGTCGGCCTTGCCCTGGCCGGCGATGTCCGGGGCCGAGCCGTGGACGGGCTCGAACATGGACGGGTACACGCGGTCCGGGTTGATGTTGCCGGAGGCCGCGACGCCGATGCCGCCGGAGACGGCCGCGGCGAGGTCGGTGATGATGTCGCCGAAGAGGTTGTCGGTGACGATGACGTCGAAGCGGGCCGGGTCGGTGACGAGGTAGATCGTCGCGGCGTCGACGTGGATGTAGTCGGTGGTGACCTCGGGGTACTCCTCGGCCACCTTGTTGAAGACGTTCGTCCACAGGTGGCCGGCGAAGGTCAGCACGTTGTTCTTGTGGACCAGCGTGAGCTTCTTGCGGGGGCGGGCCTGGGCGCGGGCGAAGGCGTCGCGGACCACGCGCTCGACTCCGAAGGCCGTGTTGACGGACACCTCGGTGGCGACCTCGTGCGGCGTGCCCTTGCGGATGGTGCCGCCGTTGCCCGTGTAGGGGCCCTCGGTGCCTTCGCGGACGACCACGAAGTCGATCTCGGGCTGGCCGGCGAGCGGCGTGGCGACACCCGGAAGGAGCTTCGACGGACGCAGGTTGACGTGGTGGTCGAAGGCGAAGCGGAGCTTGAGCAGGAAGCCGCGCTCCAGGACGCCGGAGGGGACCGACGGGTCGCCGATGGCGCCGAGCAGGATGGCGTCGTGCCGCTTCAGCTCGTCGAGGTCGGCGTCGGTGAGGGTCTCACCGGTGGCGTGGTACCGCTTGGCGCCGAAGTCGTACTCCTTGGTCTCCAGCTTCACATCCTGCGGAAGGACGGCGGAGAGGACCTTGAGACCTTCGGCCACGACCTCCTGGCCGATGCCGTCACCGGGGATCACTGCGAGATTGATGCTGCGAGACATGCGGGCACCCTACTCCTCGTCCCACGGGATGACATGCGGTGTCCGGCATACGGACGCCACCGGCGTGTCAGTGGCCGGTCGAACCGCCGTTGTCCCTGCGGTCGAGGGCGCGCTGGAGCGCGGCGGCGGCGTTCCTGCGGTCGGATTCGCTGGTGCGGGAGGTGTGACGGACGCGGCGGCGGACGGTCGTCTCGGCCATGGGTCATCGACTCCTTCGGCATACGTGGAGTACGGAAAGGGGGTTGCGAGACGCCGAGTGGGGCGGGGAGCGGCGGACCGCAGGGGTTGCCTGCGCGGGGTCCGGCTCACGACCGCCGTTCGCTTGATCGAGCGATTCGTTCGGCTCCTACAAAGCTAGAGGAGCGGACCGCATCTGTCTGCACAATTACTCGGGCTTCCTACTATCTGAGACGGCGAACCCGGTCACACCGCTCCCACCTGCGAAAACACCGGACGGGCCAGGTCGGGGGGTGACCTGGCCCGTCCGGGGTCGGGGTGGGCGTCAGCCCATGTGCGGGTAGCCGTAGTCGGTCGGCGGAACCAGCGTCTCCTTGATGGCGCGGGTCAGCGTCCAGCGCATCAGGTTCTGCGGGGCGCCGGCCTTGTCGTTGGTGCCGGAGGCACGGCCGCCGCCGAAGGGCTGCTGGCCGACGACGGCGCCGGTCGACTTGTCGTTGATGTAGAAGTTGCCGGCCGCGTAGCGCAGCTTCTCCATCGTGTACGCCGCCGCCGCGCGGTCGTTCGCGATGACCGAGCCGGTGAGGGCGTAGTCCGACACCGACTCCATCTGGGTCAGCATCTCGTCGTACTTGTCGTCCTCGTAGACGTGCACGGCGAGGATCGGGCCGAAGTACTCGGTGCGGAACACCTCGTTCTCCGGGTCGGCGCACTCGATGACGGTCGGGCGGACGAACCAGCCCTCGGAGTCGTCGTAGGAGCCGCCCGCGACGATCGTGCAGGCCGCGTCCTCCTTGGCGCGGTCGATGGCGGCCTTGTTCTTGGCGAAGGACCGCGCGTCGATGACGGCGCCGATGAAGTTGGACAGGTCGGTGACGTCACCCATCTTGATGCCGTCGACCTCGGCCGCGAACTCCTCCTTGAAGCCGGAGTTCCAGATCGACGCCGGGATGTACGCGCGCGAGGTGGCGCTGCACTTCTGGCCCTGGTACTCGAAGGCACCGCGGGTCAGGGCGGTCTTCAGCACCGCGCGGTCGGCGCTCGGGTGGGCGACGACGAAGTCCTTGCCGCCGGTCTCGCCGACCAGGCGCGGGTAGGTGCGGTACTTCTCGATGTTCTGGCCGACCGTCTTCCACAGGTGCTGGAAGGTCTTGGTCGAGCCGGTGAAGTGGATGCCGGCCAGGTCCCGGTGGTTCAGGGCGACCTCGGAGACCTCCAGGCCGTCACCGGTGACCAGGTTGATGACGCCCTTGGGCAGACCCGCCTCCTCCAGCAACTGCATCAGCAGCACGGCGGCGTGGGTCTGCGTCGGGGACGGCTTCCAGACCACCACGTTGCCCATGAGGGCCGGCGCGGTGGGCAGGTTGGCGGCGATCGCGCTGAAGTTGAACGGCGTGATCGCGTAGACGAAGCCCTCCAGCGGGCGGTGGTCAAGGCGGTTCCACACGCCCGGGGAGTTGGCCGGGGGCTGCTCGGCGAGGATGCCGCGCGCGTAGTGGACGTTGAAGCGCCAGAAGTCGACCAGCTCGCAGGGGCTGTCGATCTCGGCCTGCTGGGCGGTCTTGGACTGGCCCAGCATGGTGGAGGCGGCGATGGTCTCGCGCCAGGGGCCGGCCAGCAGCTCGGCGGCGCGCAGGATGATCGCCGCACGGTCGTCGAAGGCCATCGCGCGCCAGGCGGGCGCGGCGGCGAGGGCCGCGTCGATGGCGTCCCGGGCGTCCGCCTGCGTGGCGTTGGCGTAGGTGCCCAGGCGGGCCTTGTGGTTGTGCGGCTGCACGACGTCGAAACGCTCGCCGCCGCCCATCCGCTTGACACCGCCGATGGTGCAGGGCAGGTCGATCGGGTTGTCGGCCAGCTCCTTGAGCTTGGCCTCCAGCCGGGCGCGCTCGGGCGACCCGGGTGCGTAGCCGTGCACCGGCTCGTTGACGGGGGTGGGGACCTGGGTCACAGCGTCCATGGGTGGCGTAACTCCTTGTCGTGAGCGGTGTGGTGTCAGCCCTTGGTGATCATGCTGCGGACGAAGAAGCGCAGGTTCGCCGGCTTCTCCGCCAAGCGGCGCATACTGTGCCTTCCCGGGGGGCAACCCCCGGACCCCCGGCCGGAGCCGGGCGGCGGCACAGCCGAGTTGTCTCAGCCACGGCTGACCATGCTCCGCAGGAAGAAGCGCAGGTTCGCCGGCTTCTCCGCCAGGCGGCGCATGAAGTAGCCGTACCAGTCGGTGCCGTAGGCCGTGTAGACGCGCATGCGGTGGCCCTCGGCGGCCAGTCGCAGGTGCTCGTCGCCGCGGATGCCGTAGAGCATCTGGAACTCGTACTCGTCGAGCTTTCGTCCGGCGGTGCGGGCCAGCTCCTGGGCGATGGAGATCAGGCGCGGGTCGTGGGACCCGATCATCGGGTAGCCCTCGCCCTCCATCAGCGTCCGCAGGATGCGCACGTACGCCTTGTCGATCTCGTGCTTCTGCTGGTAGGCGACCTCGGCGGGCTCCTTGTAGGCGCCCTTCACCAACCGTACGCGACTGCCGGCCGCGGCGAGGCGGCGCGCGTCCTCCTCGGTGCGGAAGAGGTAGGCCTGGATGACACAGCCGGTCTGCGGGAAGTCCTTCCGCAGCTCCTCGTGGATGGCGAACATCGAGTCGAGGGTGGTGTGGTCCTCGGCGTCCAGCGTGACCGTGGTGCCGATCCCGGCGGCGGCCTCGACGACCGGGCGGACGTTGGCGAGGGCCAGCTCGTGGCCGCCGTCCAGCGCCTGGCCGAACATCGACAGCTTGACGGACATCTCCGCGCGCGGGCCGAGCTCCAGCGGCTTCAGCCGGCCGATCAGCTCCAGGTACGCGTCGCGGGCGGCGGCGGCCTGCTCGGGGGTGGTGATGTCCTCGCCGACGACGTCCATGGTGAGTTCCAGGCCGTTGCCGGTGAGTTCCCGGATGATCGGCAGGACCTCGTCGACGGTCTCCCCGGGGATGAAGCGGTCGACGACCTGCTTGGTCACCGGGGCCGCCGAGATCAGGCGTCGCATCCGGTCGCTGCGCGACGCGGCGAGAATCACGGGACCCAGCACGGGGCACCTCCACAAGCTGCATGAGGCCGTCACCCGACGCTTCGGGTACGGCACGGAGAACCACCGTGAAACCTACGGATGCCCCCGATCGTGGACCATCGACAGCTGTCACGCATCCGTGCCGCAGATCTCAGACAGATGTATGAAGGCGTTGGAATTTTGCGGCAGAATGCCCGGGTGGCATCGGAACACAGGGACGACTACCAGGAGCTGGTGGACGAGATCTCGGAGCTGCTGGGCGCTCCGGCGACCCTGGAGAACCGGGACTTCGAGCTGATCGCCTTCGGGGCGTACGACAGCGAGGGCGACCTCGATCCGTCCGCGCTGGACCCGGTGCGCACCCGCTCGATCCTGACCCGCCGCTCGACGGCCGCCGTCCGCGCCTGGTTCGAGGGCTTCGGCATCACCCGCGCGACCGGCCCGGTCCGCATCCCGCGCACCCCGGAGGCGGGCGTGCACCGGGGACGGATCTGCCTGCCGGTACGCCATCGGGGAGTCGTCCTCGGCTACGTCTGGCTGCTCGACTACGACCCCGGCCCCTCGGAGCGGCAGCTGGACGCGGCCATGCGGGTGACGGCGCGGATCGGCGCGCTGCTCGCGGACGAGGCCCAGCACGGCGCCGACCTCACGCGGGAGCTGCGCGCGGTGCTGACGGCGGAGCGGGACTGGCAGCGGGAGATGGCCGTCGCCGAGCTGCGCACCGCCCTGGGCGGCCGCGCCGACGGTCCGTACACGGTGGTCTGTGTCGCTCCCTGGCCCGCCACCGATCCGGACGACGCCCCCTCGGTGCGTACGGTGCCGGGGGCGACGGCGCTGTGCACCCTGCCGTGGGGTGCCACCGCCCTGTCGCTGGCCCTGCTGCTGCGGCTGCGCTCGACGGACGTACTGGCCCCGGCGACGACGGCGGCCTCACGGCTGCTGGAGCGGGCGGGGTCGGGCGGTCCCCCGGTCGCCGCCGGGATCGCCGCGCCCCGAGCGGGTCTCGCCGACCTGGGCGCGGCCTGGGAGGAGGCGTCGGCGTCGGCCCGTGCGGCGCTGGCCGAACCCCGGCTCGGACCGGTCGCCCGGTGGGCGTCGATCGGCCCGTTCCGGCTGCTGACCGCGCTGCCCCCGGGCGCCGCCCGCGACCCCGCCGTCAGCCCTCTGCTCTCCCCCGCGCACGCCGAACTCGCCCGCACCGCCGAGGTCTACCTCGACCGCGCGGGCCAGGCCGGCCGCACGGCCGCCGAGCTGGGCATCCACCGCCAGACCCTGTACTACCGGCTGTCGCGGATCGAGCAGCTCACCGGCCTGGACCTGGACGACGGCGAGGACCGGCTGCTGCTGCACATGGCGCTCAAGGCCGCCCGCCTGTAGTGGCGGCCCCGATCACCCGGCGCAGGCCGGCGGTCAGCCGCCCGCCGTCGGGCGCGGACTTCGGGTCGAAGGTCCACTGGGCGATGAGGCCCGTCATCAGGGTCACGTAGAACGCGCCGACCGTGTCCGCGGTCTCGTCGGACACGTCCTCCTCCCGGCCGCCCATCAGCAGCGGGACCAGACCGCGCCCGGCCTCGCGCTGCGCCGCCGCCAGATGGTCGCGGACCTCGGGGAGCCGGTCGCCGAGGGCGAGGACCTCCATGCTGAGCCGCCACACCGAGCCGGGCTCCTTCATGGTGCCGATGATGTTCGACCACACCCGCTCGAACCGCTCCAGGGAGCCGGGCACGGTCTCGTCCACGGTCCCGTCACCCTCGAAGGCGCCGCCCATCCCCTCGACCAGGGACACATAGGCCTGCGCGAGCAGCGCGTCCTTCGACCCGTAGTGGTAGCCGATGGACGCCAGGTTGGTCCCCGACTCCTTGACGATGTCCCGCGCCGTCGTGCGCACGAAGCCCTTGGCGAGCAGGCAGCGCCTGGCGCCCTCCAGCAGATCCTCACGGTGTCCCATGGCGTCACCTTACCCACCCCTCCATACGCACGTATTAAACGGCCGTCCTAGACAAGCGTATAAGACGTGCGTACAGTCACCGCCATGACAACGAATCCGCCCCGCGCCGGCCGCCGCGAGTGGACCGCGCTCACCGTGCTGATGCTCCCGCTGCTGCTGGTCTCGATGGACGTCTCCGTCCTCTACTTCGCGATCCCCGAGATCAGCGCCGACCTGGAACCGAGCGGCACCCAGCAGCTGTGGATCTTCGACATCTACGGCTTCGTCCTGGCCGGCCTGCTGATGACGATGGGCGCCCTCGGCGACCGCGTCGGCCGCCGCAGGCTGCTCCTCCTCGGGGCCGCGGCCTTCGGCGCCGCCTCGCTCCTCGCGGCCTACGCGCACACCGCCGAGACGCTGATCGCGGCCCGCGCGGTCCTCGGCATCGGCGGCGCCACCCTGATGCCGTCGACGATGGCGCTGGTGCGCACGATGTTCACCGACCCCGCCCAGCGGGCGAAGGCGATCGGACTGTGGTCCGGGGTGATGACGGCCGGGATCGCGCTCGGCTCGGTGATGAGCGGCGTCCTCGTCGAGCACTTCTGGTGGGGCTCGGTCTTCCTGGTCAACCTGCCCGCCATGGCCCTGCTGCTGGTCCTCGGCCCGGTGCTGCTCCCCGAGTCGAAGAACCCCTCCCCCGGCCGCTTCGACCTGCTGAGCGTCCCGCTGTCGATGGCGGCGGTCCTGCCCGTGGTCTACGGCCTGAAGGAACTGCCCTCCGAGGGCTGGAACGTCCGCTACGTCGTCTCGATCACCGTCGGCCTGCTGTTCGCGGTGCTGTTCGTGCACCGGCAGCGCACCACGGCCTCACCGATGATCTCGCCGGCCCTCTTCCGCGGGCACGGCTTCACCCCCGCGCTCACCCTCAACACCCTGTCGGCCTTCGGGATGATGGGCTCGGCGTACTTCACCACCCAGTACCTGCAGTCGGTCCTCGGCAAGAGCGCGCTGGAGGCCGCGCTGTGGAGCCTGCTGCCGTCGCTGCTGATCGGCGCCGCCGCACCGGTCGCCGCCCGGCTCGTCCAGCGGGGCGTGGAGCGCGCGTACGTCGTGACGGCCGGCTTCGTGATCTCGGCAGGCGGTTACGGGCTGCTGGCCCTGGCCGGGCCGGACTCGCTGTGGCTGGTGCTGGCCGCGTGCGGGGTGATGGCCTCGGGCATCGTCGTCGTGATGTCGCTCCTCACCGACCTGGCCCTGAGCTCGGCGCCGGTCGAGAAGGCGGGGGCCGCGTCCTCCCTGCTGGAGACGGGCACGGAGTTCGGCGGTGCGCTGGGGATGGCCGCCCTCGGCTCCATCGGTACGGCCGTCTACCGCCACGAGATGCCGGACGCGGCCCCCGCGATGGCCCAGGAGACCCTGGGCGGCGCGCTGGCCGTCGCCGCCGGACTGCCGGGGCGCGCGGGGGACGCCCTGGCGACGGCGGCCCACGAGGCGTTCACCGGCGGGATGCAGGCGGCGGCGATCGCGGGCGCGGTGCTGCTCCTGGGGGCGGCGGGACTGGCGGCGGCCGGGCTGCGACGGATCCGGGTCCGCGCGGACATGGACAACGCCGGACAGGCTGAGCGGCTCAGCCCGTCCGGCGTGTGAGAACCAGACCCGAAGCGAGGTACCCGGGGGCGCTGCCCCCGGGTACCTCAGACCAGGTTGACCGACCGGGCGGACGTCGCCCCGATCTCCGCGGCCAGCTCACCGAGCACCCCGGCGGCCACCGTGTCGTCGACGGTCAGCACGGCGAGCGCCTCGCCGCCGACCGTCGCACGGGCGACCTGCATGCCGGCGATGTTGATGCCCGCCTCACCGAGGACACGGCCCACGGTGCCGACGACACCCGGACGGTCCTCGTAGCGCAGCACGAGCATGTGGTCGGCGAGCGCCAGGTCGACGTCGTACTCGCCGACCGCGACGATCTTCTGGACGTGCTTGGGACCGGCCAGCGTGCCGGAGACCGAGATCTCCTCGCCGTCGGAGAGGGTGCCGCGCACGGTGACGACGTTGCGGTGGTCGGCCGACTCGGAGCTGGTGGTCAGCCGGACCTCGACACCGCGCTCCTGGGCGAACAGCGGGGCGTTGACGTAGGACACCGTCTCGTCGACGACGTCCTCGAAGACGCCCTTGAGCGCGGAGAGTTCGAGGACCTTCACGTCGTGCTGGGTGATCTCGCCGTAGACCTCGACGTCGAGGCGGACCGCGACCTCACCGGCGAGCGCGGTGAAGATGCGGCCGAGGCGCTCGGCGAGCGGCAGACCCGGCTTGACGTCCTCGGCGATGACCCCGCCCTGTACGTTCACCGCGTCCGGGACCAGCTCGCCGGCGAGGGCGAGGCGCACCGAGCGGGCGACGGCGATACCGGCCTTCTCCTGCGCCTCGTCGGTGGAGGCGCCGAGGTGCGGGGTGCAGACGACCTGGTCGAACTCGAACAGCGGCGAGTCGGTGCAGGGCTCCTTGGCGTACACGTCGAGGCCGGCGCCGGCGACGCGGCCCTCCTTGAGCGCCGAGTACAGCGCCTCCTCGTCGACGATGCCGCCACGCGCGGCGTTGATGACGCGCACGCCCGGCTTGACCTTGCGCAGCGCCTCGTCGCCGATGAGGCCGACGGTCTCGGGGGTCTTGGGCAGGTGGACGGTGATGAAGTCGGAGACCTCGAGCAGCTCGTCCAGCGACAGGACCTTGACGCCCATCTGCGCGGCCCGCGCGGGCTGGATGTAGGGGTCGTAGGCGACGACCTTCATGCCGAAGCCGGACATGCGCTGGGCGACCAGCGCGCCGATGCGGCCCAGGCCGACGACACCGAGGGTCTTCTCGGCGAGCTCGACGCCCGTGTACTTGCTGCGCTTCCACTCGCCGTTCTTCAGCGCGGCGTTGGCCTGCGGGATGTGGCGGGCGGTGGCGACGATCAGACCGCAGGCGAGCTCGGCGGCGGTCACGATGTTCGACGTGGGGGCGTTGACGACCATCACGCCGGCCTTGGTGGCGGCGGAGACGTCGACGTTGTCCAGGCCGACGCCGGCGCGGGCGACGACCTTGAGCCTGTTCGCGGCGGCGATCGCCTCGGCGTCGACCTTGGTGGCCGAGCGGATCAGGATCGCGTCCACCTCGGCGATGGCCGGGAGCAGCTCGGTACGGTCCGCGCCGTTGCAGTGGCGGATCTCGAAGTCCGGACCGAGTGCGTCGACGGTGGCGGGCGACAGCTCTTCAGCGATGAGTACGACGGGTTTCGAGCTCACGTGAGTCCTCACAAGTCCAATGCGGACGGCCGTCCCGACGGCCGCAGGCGGTGAAGAAGTGCTAGCCGCGTGGAAGACGCACGACGCTGTGGGCCTGACGCGTTTGTTGTACAGCAGTCTAGTGGCGCCGAGGGCGTCGTCTTACGCCGCTTCGGAAGGATCACCCGTCCGTGGGGGACGGGTTGGACAACGCCGTACCACCGACGTTACCCCGGGTTCGCCCGGAGGGCCGGAGCATCCCGCTCCGGCCCTCCGGGCGTGAGGCTCACGCCTCTTCGTCGACCCAGCTCATGAGCTTGCGCAGCTCCTTGCCGGTGGTCTCGAGCAGGTGCTCGGAGTCCTGCTGCTTGTACTCGTTGTACTTCTTCAGACCGCCGTGGTACTCGTCCATCCAGTTCTTGGCGAACGTGCCGTCCTGGATCTCGGCGAGGACCTTCTTCATCTCGGCCTTGGTGGCGTCGGTGATGATCCGCGGGCCGGTGACGTAGTCGCCCCACTCGGCGGTCTCGGAGATCGACCAGCGCATCTTCTCCAGGCCGCCCTCGTACATGAGGTCCACGATCAGCTTCAGCTCGTGCAGGCACTCGAAGTACGCGATCTCCGGCTGGTAACCGGCCTCGGTCAGCGTCTCGAAGCCCGCCTTGACCAGCGCCGCGGTGCCACCGCAGAGCACGGCCTGCTCGCCGAACAGGTCGGTCTCGGTCTCCTCGGTGAAGGTCGTCTTGATGACGCCGGCGCGGGTGCCGCCGATGCCCTTCGCGTACGACAGGGCCAGCGCGAAGCCGTTGCCGGTGGCGTCCTGCTCGACGGCGGCGATGCAGGGAACGCCGCGGCCCTCCTCGTACTGACGGCGCACCAGGTGACCCGGGCCCTTGGGGGCGACCATGCAGACGTCCACGCCGGCCGGGGGCTTGATGAAGCCGTAGCGGATGTTCAGGCCGTGCCCGAAGAACAGCGCGTCGCCGTCCTTCAGGTTGTCCTTGATGTGCTCCTCGTAGACCTGGGCCTGGATCGGGTCCGGGACCAGGATCATGATGACGTCGGCCTCGGCGGCGGCCTCGGCCGGGCTCACCACGCGCAGGCCCTGCTCCTCGGCCTTCGCCTTGGACTTGGAGCCCTCGTGCAGACCGACGCGCACGTCGACACCCGAGTCACGCAGCGACAGGGCGTGGGCGTGGCCCTGACTGCCGTAACCGATGACCGCGACCTTGCGGCCCTGGATGATGGACAGGTCGGCGTCGGCGTCGTAGAACAGCTCGGCCACTGGGTTCTCTCCTTGAGTGCAGGTGTTGCGTCCCACCGTATGCCGGTGAGGGGAAGGGAAGTCTCGGAGTCTCGGAATACGGGCGGCCGTTTCGCGGCCGGCCGCCCGTTCCGGGTCTTACGTCTTACGCCGACCGGTCCAGGGCGCGCAGCGACCGGTCCGTGATGGAACGGCCACCGCGTCCGATCGCGATCGTGCCGGACTGGACGAGCTCCTTGATGCCGAACGGCTCCAGCATCTTGAGCATGGCGGACAGCTTGTCGCTGCTGCCGGTGGCCTCGATGGTCACGGCCTCCGGGGAGACGTCCACGGTCTTGGCGCGGAACAGCTGGACGATCTCGACGATCTGGGAGCGCGTCTCGTTGTCGGCGCGCACCTTCACCAGAACGAGTTCACGCTGGACGGCCTGCCCGGGTTCGAGCTCGACGATCTTCAGCACGTTGACGAGCTTGTTGAGCTGCTTGGTGACCTGCTCCAGCGGGAACTCCTCGACGCTCACCACGATGGTGATGCGGGAGATGTCGGCGTGCTCGGTGACGCCGACGGCGAGCGAGTCGATGTTGAAGCCGCGGCGGGAGAACAGGGCGGCGATCCGGGCCAGGATGCCCGGGGTGTTCTCCACCAGGACGGAGAGCGTGTGCTTGGACATGATCTGCTTCCTCTGCTTGAAAGTCCTGACGGCTCTCAGTCGTCTTCGTTGTCGCCGAAGTCGGGGCGGACGTCCCGGGCGGCCATGATCGTGTCGTTGGAGGTGCCGGCGGCGACCATCGGCCACACCATCGCGTCCTCGTGGACGATGAAGTCCACGACGACCGGGCGGTCGTTGACCGAGTTCGCCTCCTCGATCACCTTGTCGAGGTCGGCCGGGTCCTCGCAGCGGATCGCGTAGCAGCCCATGGCCTCCGCCAGCTTCACGAAGTCGGGGACGCGGGTGCCGGCGCTCTTCTCGACGGTGCCGGCCCCGGGGCCGGAGTGCAGCACCGTGTTGGAGTACCGCTGGTTGTAGAAGAGGGTCTGCCACTGGCGGACCATCCCGAGGGCGCCGTTGTTGATGATGGCGACCTTGATCGGGATGTTGTTCAGGGCGCAGGTGGTGAGCTCCTGGTTGGTCATCTGGAAGCAGCCGTCGCCGTCGATCGCCCAGACGGTGCGGTCGGGCATGCCGGCCTTGGCTCCCATGGCGGCCGGGACCGAGTAGCCCATGGTCCCGGCGCCGCCGGAGTTCAGCCAGGTGGCGGGCTTGTCGTACCGGATGAAGTGCGCGGCCCACATCTGGTGCTGGCCGACGCCGGCCGTGAAGATCGTGCCCTCGGGCGCCAGTTGTCCGATGCGCTCGATGACCGCCTGCGGGGAGAGCGAGCCGTCCTCGGGCAGGTCGTAGCCGAGCGGGTAGGTCTCGCGCCAGCGGTTCAGGTCGTTCCACCAGGCGGTGTAGTCGCCGCGGTTGCCCTCGGCGTGCTCCTTCTGGACGGCCTGGACGAGGTCGGCGAGGACCTCGCGGGCGTCACCGACGATCGGCACGTCGGCGGCGCGGTTCTTGCCGATCTCCGCCGGGTCGATGTCGGCGTGGACGATCTTGGCGTACGGGGCGAAGCTGTCCAGCTTGCCGGTGACGCGGTCGTCGAAGCGGGCTCCGAGGGCGACGATCAGGTCGGCCTTCTGCAGCGCGGTGACGGCGGTGACCGAACCGTGCATGCCCGGCATTCCCACGTGCAGCTCGTGGCTGTCGGGGAACGCGCCGAGTCCCATCAGGGTGGTGGTGACGGGAGCTCCGGTGAGTTCGGCGAGGACCTTCAGCTCGGCGGTGGCGCGGGCCTTGAGGACGCCGCCGCCGACGTAGAGGACCGGCCGCTTCGCGGCGGTGATCAGCTTGGCGGCCTCGCGGATCTGCTTGGCGTGCGGCTTGGTGACGGGCCGGTAGCCGGGCAGGTCCATGGCGGGCGGCCAGGAGAAGGTGGTCTTCGCCTGGAGGATGTCCTTGGGGATGTCGACCAGGACCGGTCCCGGGCGGCCGGTGGAGGCGATGTGGAACGCCTGCGCGATCGCCCGGGGGATGTCCTCCGCCTTGGTGACCAGGAAGCTGTGCTTGGTGATCGGCATGGTGATGCCGACGATGTCCGCCTCCTGGAAGGCGTCCGTGCCGATCGCCTTGGACACCACCTGCCCGGTGATCGCGACCAGCGGCACGGAGTCCATGTGCGCGTCCGCGATCGGGGTGACCAGGTTGGTGGCGCCCGGACCGGACGTCGCCATGCAGACCCCGACCTTGCCGGTGGCCTGGGCGTAACCGGTGGCCGCGTGACCGGCGCCCTGCTCGTGGCGGACCAGCACGTGGCGCACCCGCGTGGAGTCCATCAGGGGGTCGTACGCCGGCAGGATGGTGCCCCCGGGAATGCCGAATACCGTGTCGGCGCCGACCTCCTCGAGAGAGCGGATGAGGGACTGTGCGCCCGTGACGTGCTCGACGGGGGCGGACTGTCCTCCGGATCGGGGCCGGGGCTGCGGGTGATGGGCCCCGGTGGCCTGCTCGGTCATCGGCATTCTCTTCTCGATGCTGAGGGTCTTTGCGAAGTTTGTGCGGGTCACGCGTGCTGCTCGGCGGGTGCCTGTGCAACAAAAAACCCCTCGTGCCGTAAGGCAAGCGAGGGGAGCGCGCCGGGTGGTGGTCGCTGAGCGGTCGAGGCTCAGCGTCAGCCGACGCGCTTTCCAAGTACGAGAATTCGGGTGCGCATGGCACTGACCCTCCCCCCGGCGCACACCCACTGTCAAGTGGGTGGGACGGGAGTCTCACGATGTGAGCGCAGTGCCGTACCGCCCTGGAGTACGGCGGTCGCTCCGGTGGAGTACACCCCGGAGCCCCCGCCGACGAACACGGGTTCGGCCGGTCCGGGCGGCACCGGGTAGTGCCCGGCGGTCAGCGCCCTGCGCAGCCGGTACTCGTCCAGCGGCCCGGAGAAGGCCTTGCCCTGCCCGTGCGTACAGCCCATCGCGCGCAGGGCCGCGACCTGCTCGGGCAGGTCCACGCCGACGGCCACGGACTGCAGACCGAGGTCGGAGGCGATCCGCAGCAGCCCGCTGGTGATCTTGTGCAGCCGTGCGGACTCCACCACGCCGTCGACCAGGCCCCGGTCGAGCTTGAGCACGTCGACGGGGAGCCGCCTGAGGGCCGTGATCGCCGCGGAGCCGCCGCCGAAGCCGTCGAGCGCGATCCGGACGCCGAGCCGCTTGAGCACGGTCAGCCGGCGCTCCAGCTCGTCGAGCGACACCCTGGGATCGGTGTCGGCCAGCTCGACGATCAGGGAGCCGGACGGCAGCCCGTACCGGGTCAGCAGGGCCTCGATCGAGCCCAGGGGCAGCGACCGGTCGAGGAGCCGGTGCGCGCTCAGCCGGACGGCCACCGGGACGGGCAGACCGGTCAGGTGCCGTTCGGCGGCCTGCTCGACGGCCTCCTCCAGCACCCAGCGGCCCAGCTCGGCGGTCTTCTCGCTGTCCTCGGCCACACGCAGGAACTCCGCGGGGGTGAACAGCACCCCCTGGGAGGAGCGCCAGCGCGCCTGGGCGCAGACCGAGGTGATCCGGCCGTCCTCCAGGCACACCACCGGCTGGTGCAGCAGGGCGAACTCGCCGTGGTGCAGCGCCGCGCGCAGCCGGGTGGCCAGCTCCGCCCTGCGCACCACGTCCTGCTGCATCTGCGGCTTGTACAGCTCCACCCGGCCCTTGCCGGCGGCCTTGGCCCGGTACATGGCGAGGTCGGCGTTGCGCAGCAGTTCGCCCGCGCCGAGGCCGGGTTCGGCGAAGGCCACGCCGATGGAGGCGTTGACCCGGACATCGTTGCCGTCGATGACGTAGGGCTGGGAGAGGGTCGCTCTCAGCCGGTCGGCGAGCTCGACGATGTGCCGCTCGCGGGCGTCCCGGTCGCGGACGCCGTCGCCGACGATCAGGGCCGCGAACTCGTCGCCGCCCAGCCGGGAGGCGGTGTCGCCCTTGCGGACCGCGTCCTGGAGTCTGCGGGCGGCCTGGACGAGGAGCTCGTCCCCGGCCTGGTGCCCGATGGTGTCGTTGACACCCTTGAAGCCGTCGAGGTCGATGAAGAGCACCGCCGTGCCTCGGAGGGCGGCGCCGCGGTCCGAGGCGCGGCGGCCGGACAGCGCCTGCTGGACACGCCGGGTGAACAGGGCGCGGTTGGGCAGGTCGGTGAGCGGATCGTGCTCCGCGTTGTGCTGGAGCTGCGCCTGGAGCCGCACCCGTTCGGTCACGTCACGGCTGTTGAAGATCAGGCCGCCGTGATGCCGGTTGACGGTCGACTCGACGTTCAGCCAGCCGCCGTCGCCGGAGCGGAAGCGGCACTCGATGCGGGTGGTGGGTTCCTCGACCGGGCTGGCGGCGAGGAAGCGGCGCACCTCGTGCACGACGCAGCCCAGGTCCTCCGGGTGGATGAGACCGGCCAGTTCGGTCCCCTCCAGCTCCTCCGCGGGCCTGCCGTACACCCCGGCGGCGGCCGGGGAGACGTAGCGGAGGATGCCGCTGGGGGCGGCGATCATGATGACGTCGCTGGAGCCCTGCACCAGGGAGCGGAAGTGGTTCTCCTTCTGCGCCAGTTCCTGGGTGAGGGTGATGTTGTCGAGCAGCATGATGCCCTGGCGCACGACGAGCGCGAGCACCACCGTGCCCCCGGTGAGCAGCACGACGCGGTCGACGCTGCGGCCGTTGAGGACGTTGTAGAGGATCCCCAGGGTGCATACGGCCGCGGCGAGGTACGGCGTGAGCGCGGCGAGGGAGCCGGTGATGGGCCGGGAGAGCGGGTACCGGGCGTGCTCGCCGGGCGGCGGGCCGTGATGGTGGTCCGGAGTGGCGTACCGTCCGGGCAGGTGCTCGCGGACCACGCGCGTGTGCCCCTCCCGCTCGGGCCGTCCGCCGCGGGGCGCGGTCCAGGGGGCGTACGCCAGGAGCAGCGAGCCGGCGAACCAGCCCGCGTCGAGGAGTTGTCCGGAGCGGTAGTCGGCGTGCAGCAGCGGAGAGGTGAACAGGGCGTCGCACATGACGGTCAGCGCGAGCGCGCCGATCGCGGTGTTGACCGCGGACCGGTTGACCGCCGAGCGCCGGAAGTGCAGCGCGAGCACCATGCTGACCAGGACGATGTCGAGCAGCGGGTACGCCAGTGACAGCGCGGTGTGCGCGACGTCCGGCCCCTCGGCCCGCGCGGCCTGGGCGAGCGCGAGGCTCCACGCGAGGGTGAGCAGGGAACCGCCGATCAGCCAGGCGTCCAGGGCGAGACAGACCCAGCCGGCCTTGTTCGCGGGCCGTTTGGCGAGCACCAGCAGTCCCACGATGGCGGGCGGCGCGAAGCACAGGAAGAACAGGTCGGCGTAGCTGGGGCTGGGCACGGGAAGCCCGAGGACGACCTCGTACCACCCCCAGACCAGGTTGCCCAGGGAGGCCATGGCCGAGGAGAGGCCGAACATCAGCCAGGCGGGCCGGAACCGGGTGTGGGGGCTGCGGGCGTAGACGAAACAGGACACGGCGGCGGCACCGGCCGCCACGCTCAGTCCGAAATCGCCCATGATCAAAGCGAGTTGTTCCGACCCCCAGCCGAACGCAGCGCCGACGGCGTAGGCCGCGCAGACCAGGGCGAGAACGAGTTGGGCGGCCGGACCGGGCCGGCGGCCGGCGGCCGGTGCGCCGGCCGCCGGCGCCGTCGGCGCGGACTGTTGCCGCAGCGCTCCGTCGAGCGTGGAGGTGGGGGTGGGCGCACTCACCGGTACCTCCCGGTCCGCTCCGCTCCCGGGCCCTCGGGGGGTGTCGTCCGGATCATGCCGGGGACGCCCACGCCCCTTCGGGCGGTGAAGGGGTGAGTGCCGGGTCCCGTGTCCCCGGCATGATCCGGACAGCACTCCCTTCGCCGCCGGTGCACCGGGTGGGCGCGCCTTCCGCGGCTGCCGTGCCGGTGAGGGTGGTGGTCGGAACCGTTCCGGCGGTCGGAACCGTCGTGAGGGTCGCCGCACCGGATGTGGTGGCCGCGGCAGCGCGCGGCCGTGCGCCACGGTCGTCGCCGATGGCTCCGCCGCGTCGGATCGCTCGTCCCCAGGCCGTGCATCGCCCGTCGCCCCCCTCACTGTCCGCAGTGCCCTGCCCCCGCGCCGATGGTCAGCGGCGCGGCCCCTGTCGGGACGATACACCAGTATCGTCACTCAGGGACATAGGTTCTCTACGCTCCGTAACGATCAATCGATATATGAGTACCCACCGCGTCCGGAAAAACGCGGACGGTACTCGAAGTGGACTACAGGTCCCCCGATCCCGTCACCAGAACCACGTTGCCGGGCTCCTCCTGGTTCAGGTGACGGCGCAACTGATCGACCAGCAACCGCTCGGCACGCGGCCGGAAGGCGGAGGTGGGTCCGCCGACGTGCGGGCTGATGAGGACGCCCGGCGCCCGCCACAGGGGATGTTCCGAGGGCAGCGGTTCGGGGTCGGTGACGTCGAGGGCCGCGGTGATGCGGCCGCTCTCCAGCTCGGTGAGCAGGGCCTTGGTGTCGACGACGCCGCCGCGGGCCACGTTCACCAGCAGGGCGCCGTCCTTCATCCGGGCCAGGAATCCGGCGTCCACGAGATGCCGGGTGGTCTCGGTCAGCGGCGTGGAGAGGACGACGACGTCCGCCTCCGGGAGCAGGGCGGGCAGTTCGGCGAGCGGGTGCACCGGTCCGCGCTCCGTGGTGCGTGCGGAGCGCGCGACGCGCGCCACCCGCGCGAGCTCGAACGGAACGAGCCGGTCCTCGATGGCCGCACCGATCGAGCCGTATCCCACAATGAGCACGTTCTTGTCGGCGAGCGCGGGCCGGAACCCGCCGCGCCACTCCCCCTTGTCCTGTGCCCGCACGAAATCGGGGATGCCCCGCAGGGAGGCCAGGATCAGCGTGAGCGTGAGCTCGGCGGTGCTGGCCTCGTGCACACCGCGCGCGTTGCACAGCCGTACGCCGGCGGGCAGGTGCCTCAGACCGGGCTCCACGTGGTCGGTGCCGGCCGACAGGGTCTGTACGACGCGGACGGAGCGCATCAGGGGCATCGGCCGCACACCGACCTCGGCGGGCCTCATGTACGGCACGACGTAGAAGACGCAGTCGGCCGGGTCGGCGGGGAACTCCTCACCGCCGTCCCAGAAACGGTAGTGCGGCCCCTCGGGAAGGCCCTCGATCTCGTCCGGCGGAATGGGAAGCCATACGTCAGCAGCGTTCATGGTCCGGAGGCTAGTTCAGGAGTGCGGAAGGGCAGAGGTTAGGTTGGGGGCCGGAGAGGGAGGGTCACGACCAGGTGGAGCGCAGGACGATCGGCGCGGGGGCGCTCGCGGTGGGGGCCGTCGGACTCGGGTGCATGCCGATGAGCTGGGGCTACAGCACGTCCCGGCAGCGCGGCGAGGAGTCGCTCAGGGCGGTGCACCGGGCGCTGGACGCGGGCTCGACGCTCCTCGACACCGCCGACATGTACGGTCCCTTCACCAACGAGCTGCTGCTCGGGCGGGTGTTGAGGGAGCGGCGCTCCGACGCCTTCGTGTCCACGAAGGTCGGACTGCTGGTGGGCGATCAGCACATCGTGGCCAACGGCCGCCCCGGCTACGTGAGAAGGGCCTGCGACGCGTCGCTGCGCCGGCTCCAGACCGATGTCATCGACCTCTACCAGCTGCACCGCGCCGACCCGGAGGTCCCGGTCGAGGAGACCTGGGGTGCGATGGCGGAGCTCGTGCGGGCGGGAAAGGTGCGGGCGTTGGGGCTGTGCGCGGTGGGGGCGCGTTCGGCGCGGCGGCCGGGGGCGCGGCTGTACGACGTGACGATCCGGCAGCTGGAGCGGGTGCAGCAGGTCTTTCCGGTGAGCGCGGTGGAGGCGGAGCTGTCGGTGTGGTCGCCGGAGGCGCTGCGGGCGCTGCTGCCGTGGTGCGCGTCGCGGGGGATCGGCTTCCTGGCGGCGATGCCGCTGGGCAACGGCTTCCTGACCGGGACGCTGACGCCCGGCGTGGGCTTCGAGGCGGACGACCTGCGCGCCCGGCACCCCCGCTTCACGGCCGAGATGATGGCCGCGAACCAGCCCATCGTGGCCGGTCTGCGCCGCGTCGCCCGCCGGCACGGCGGGCACGTCACCCCGGCGCAGGTGGCGCTGGCCTGGGTGCTGGGCCGGGGCCGCCAGGTGATCCCGGTCCCCGGCAGCAAGCGGGAGCGGTGGGTCGTGGAGAACGCGGCCGCGGCGGACCTGCGCCTGACGGAGCGCGACCTCGCGGAGATCGCGGAGCTGCCCGCGGCGCAGGGTTCGTGGGACTGACCGGCGGACCGGCGGCGGTCTCGCGGTTCGGGGTTGCGCGATCGGGAACTTCAAAGGCGCGAGCGGTGTATGACAGGTAGGACCCGCCGCGTCGAAGGGACGAGATCGTGCAACGACGAGCCGTGACGGCCGTACTGGCCGCCGCCGCGCTCCTGCTGAGCGCCGGCTGCTCCTCCGACGACGGGGGACCGCCGGGCGGCTCGGACGCCGGCGCCACCCCGGGCGATACGGCGACGAGGTCGTCGTCGCCGGAGGGGAGCGCGGAGGAGACGCCGCCCGCGAAGGGCTCGGTGAAGGTGGTCCGCACGGTGACCACGGGCCTGAGCACCCCCTGGGGTCTGGCCCCGCTGGCCGACGGCGACCTGCTGGTCTCCTCCCGGGACGAGGCGACGATCACCCGGGTCGACGGGAAGACCGGTGAGAAGACCGAGGTGGGCGAGGTGCCCGGGGTGTCGCCGTCCGACGAGGGCGGCCTGCTCGGCATCGCCCTCTCCCCCGAGTACGCCTCGGACCGCATGATCTACGCGTACTTCACCTCGGCCTCCGACAACCGCATCGTCCGCATGATCTACGACGAGGAGAAACCGGCCGGTGAGCAGCTCGGCGCACCGGACACGGTCTTCCGGGGCGTCCCCAAGGGCGAGATCCACAACGGCGGCCGGATCGCCTTCGGCCCGGACAGGATGCTGTACGCGGGCACGGGCGAGAGCGGTGACACGGGTCTGTCCCAGGACAAGGAGTCCCTGGGCGGCAAGATCCTACGGCTGACCCCGGACGGTGAGCCGGCCCCGGGCAACCCGTTCCCCGACTCCCCGGTGTACTCGTACGGCCACCGCAATGTGCAGGGACTGGCCTGGGACACCCGGCAGCGGCTGTTCGCCTCGGAGTTCGGCCAGAACACCTGGGACGAGCTGAACGCGATCAAGCCGGGCGACAACTACGGCTGGCCGGAGGCGGAGGGCGAGTCGGACGACAGCGGCTTCCACAATCCGGTCGACCAGTGGACCACGGACGAGGCCTCCCCCAGCGGCATCGCCTATGCCGAGGGCTCGATCTGGATGGCCGGCCTGGGCGGCGAGCGGTTGTGGCGCATCCCCCTGAAGGGCACGGAGGCCTCGGCGGAACCGGAGGCCTTCCTGGAGGACGAGTACGGCCGCCTGCGCACGGTGGTCCCGGCGGGCGGCGACAAGCTCTGGCTGGTCACCAGCAACACGGACGGGCGGGGTGATCCGGAGAAGGACGATGACCGGATCCTGGAGCTGGAGGTGAGCTGAGCGGCGCTCACGTCCCGTCGGGTTCCTCCTCCGGGACGGCCGGCGGGCGCACGGTGACCTTTCCGGACGCGAGGTCTATCGGCCCGCGTCCGGGGTCGGCGTCGCCGACGTCCTCCCGGGTCAGCTCCAGGCGGTTCTGCTCATCGCGGGTGTGTTTACGGCCGGGGGCGAACAGTTCCTCGAAAGCGTTGAACATCGCTCCCCTTTCCAGGGACGAGTGGGTCGCACACCTATTGTCCCGCCGCCAGTCGTTCACCCGTCTCCGCCGCGAACAGACCGAGCCGGTGTGCCACCGCCGCCGCCTCTCCCCGCCCGGAGACGCCCAGCTTGGCGAGGATGTTGGAGACGTGGACGCTGGCCGTCTTCGGGGAGATGAAGAGTGTCTCGGCGATACGGCGGTTGGTGTGGCCGGCGGCCACCAGGCGCAGGACGTCGCGCTCGCGACTGGTGAGGCCGAGCGCGTCGGCCGGGGCGGCGGGGGCCGGCTCGCGGGTGGCGGGGGACAGTGCGAGGCGGGCGCGCTGCGCCAGCAGTGTGGCGGACCGGGCCAGTGGGGCGGCACCGAGGTGGCCGGCGACGGCGGTCACCAGCCGCAGCAGTTCCGTGGCGCGGGCGCGCTCGTCGTCGCCCGCGCCGGTGGCGAGCAGCGCCTCGGCGAGCCGGAACCGGACGCGTGCGAGGTCGTAGGGCCGCTCCAGTGGCTCGACCGCCGTGACGGCCGCGGACCACGCGTCCGGCGCGGTCCTGCCCTCGGCGCGCAGCAGCTCGGCGCGCAGCCACAGGTCGTACGCCTGCCATACGGGCACGCCGGTCGTCAGGGTCCTGGCCGCCGCGCGGATCCGGTCCAGGATCTCCGGGCGGCCGGGCTCGGTCGCCGGGACGCCGTGGGCGTCGGCCTCCGCGGTGGTGGCGGCGAGCAGCAGGGGCCAGCCGTAGCGCTGGGTGCCGGGCGGAAGGCCGGTGTCGAGGGCGTCCAGCAGCTCGGCGCGGGCGTCGGCCAGGCGGCCCTCGGCGGCGGCGATGCCGAGGGCGACCCACTTCATGGGGAGGGCGTACTGCGGCATCGGGTCGTGCGTGCCGAAGAAGGTGCGGGCGTCGGCGAGCCGGCGGGCCGCCTCGGCCATGTCCCCGCGGTCGTACGCGAGGTACGCCAGGCGCATCGAGCCCCCGGCGCGGGGCTTGGCGCTCTGTTCGAGGCGCTGGGCGTTGGCCGCGGCGCGGGCCGCCTCGTCCCAGCGGCCGAGGGTGTGGAGGGACTCGGCGAGGTTGCCCCACACCCAGCCCTCGGAGTCCAGCAGTCCGAGCCTGCGGGTGACGTGGACGCCTTCGTGGAGGAGCCCGGCGGCCTCCTCGGAGCGGCCTACGCCTTCGAGGACGGACGGGAGGTTCACATAGGCGCGGGCCACCACCATGTCCATGCCCAGTTCGGTCGCCCGGTCCTTGACCTCGTACATCTCGGCGAGTCCGGTGTCGATGTCACCGGCGTCGACCATGAGGCCGCCGAGGGTGAGCCGGGCGTTGAGCTCGATGTCGTGGGCGCCGACCATGCGGGCGTACTCGACGGCGCGTTCGGCGGCGGCCATGGCGTCCGGGCCGGGGTCGTGCAGCATGGACCAGCCGGCGGCGGAGGCGAGCACCTCGGCGTGCACCTCGGACGGCGGCAGTCCGCGCACCAGGTCCTGTGCGGTGCCGAGTTCGTTCCAGCCGTCGCCGCGGGCGAGGCCCTGGGTGAGCCGGGAGCGCTGCACCCAGAACCAGGCGGCGCGCAGGGGGTCCGGGTCCTCGTCGAGGAGGCGCAGCGCCCGCTTGGTGATCTTCATCGAGCGTTCGCGTTCCCCGCAGAGGCGTCCGGCGACGGCGGCCTCGGCCATCAGGTCGAGGTAGCGCAGCGGTGTCGTTCCGGGGTCGCAGCCACTGGGGGTCCCCCCACGCCCTTCGGGCGGTGGGGGAGGGTAGACCTCGGCGTGGTCGAGGGGGCGCAGGGTGGCCCGTACGGTGTCGGGGACGGCGTCCCACAGCTCCATCGCCCTTTCCAGCAGGCCCAGTTGCTCGGAATAGGCGTGGCGTCGGCGGGCTTCGACGGAGGCGTCGAGGACGGCGGGCAGGGCCTTGGCCGCGTCGTGGGCGTGGTACCAGTAGCTGGCCAGGCGGGTCACCCGCTCGTCGGCGGGGACCAGGGTGGGGTCCGCCTCCAGGGCCTCGGCGTAGCGGCGGTTGAGACGGGAGCGTTCACCGGGCAGCAGGTCGTCGCTGACGGCCTCGCGGACCAGGGAGTGGCGGAAGCGGTAGCCGTCGCGGTCGGGTGCGGGGGTGAGGATGCCGGCGTTGACGCCGGCCCGCAGGGCCTCGATGAGGTCGTCCTCGGTGAGCCGGGCGACGGCGGCCAGCAGCCGGTCCTCGACGGTGGAGCCGCCCTCGGCGACGATCCGGGCGACCCGCTGGGCGCTCTCCGGCAGGCTCTCGACCCTGACGAGGAGGAGGTCGCGCAGGGAGTCGGTGAGGCCGGCGCAGCAGCCCTCGTCGGAGGCGACGGCGAGCTCCTCGACGAAGAAGGCGTTGCCGTCGGAGCGTTCGAAGATGTCGTCGACGCGGTCGGGGTCGGGTTCGCGGGCGATGATGCCGGCGATCTGCCGGCCGACCTCCTCGCGGTTGAGGCGGCCGAGTTCGACGCGCTGGACCGTGCGGAGCCGGTCGAGTTCGGCGAGGAGGGGGCGCAGGGGGTGGCGGCGGTGGATGTCGTCGGAGCGGTAGGTGGCGAGGACGACGAGGCGGCCGGTGCGCAGGGTGCGGAACAGGTAGGCGAGCAGGTAGCGGGTGGAGGCGTCGGCCCAGTGCAGGTCCTCCAGGGCGAGGACGACGGTGTGGTCGGCGGTGACGCGCTCCAGCAGACGGGCGGTGAGCTCGAAGAGACGGGCCATGCCCTGTTCGTCGCGGCGGATCTCGCGGGCGGCGGGGCCGATCTCGGGGAGCAGGCGGGCGAGTTCCTCCTCCTGGCCGGAGGCGGCGGCGGCGAGCTGGTCGGGCAGTTCGCGGCGGAGCTGGCGCAGGGCGGTGGAGAAGGGGGCGAAGGGGAGGCCGTCGGCGCCGATCTCCACGCAGCCGCCGAGGGCGACGATCGCGCCGCGGCGGCGGGCCACGGCGGCGAACTCCTCCACGAGGCGGGTCTTTCCCACACCGGCCTCGCCCGCGATGAGCAGGGCCTGGGGCTCGGTGGCGGCTCGGGTGAGGGCGGTGTTCAGTGTGCCGAGCTCGGTGCTGCGGCCCACGAACACGGGACTGATGGACTTGGTCTCCACGGTCCTGAGCATCGCATGGCCTTCCGGCAAGGGGTGACCGGTTTTTGTTGTGGGCGGGGGCGGTCCTGCGGGCCGGGGCTTGTGGGTGCCCGGTGTGGGATGGGGTGGTCCTGCGGGCCGGGGCTTGTGGGTGCCCGGTGCGCTCCCGCGGGCCGGGGCTTGTGCTGGTGCCCCGCGTTGGCGCTGGGCGGGGGTTTGTCGCGCAGCCCGGCGCTTACGGGGCGCCGTCGCGCCCACCCGTGCCGCCCCAGCGGCACGACTGCCCGCGGCTGCGGCGGCAGGCGGTGCGACCGGCCGCGAGAGCGGGGGCGGCCGGCTGTCGTGCCGTTGCCGGGCCGTGGTCATGCGGCTCGGGCGAACCAGTGGCGGCGGGGATGGCTTTCCGCCTCGGTGTTCCTGGTGGTGCGGCGGGCGGTGCGGCGGAGTCGGGCGGCTTCCCGGGCCAGGCGGTGCTCCTCCCCCTGGCGGACGAAATCGTCGTGGCGGAGTCGGTAAAGGGCGTACTCGAACATGGTGTGTTCCCCCGGAGGATTCGGTGTCGGTCATCGCTCTCTGCGATGCCTCCACCTTCGTCTCCCAGGCGGGTCCGCCACATCGGGAGGGTTCCGTATCTTCCGGCCGGGGCGGGGCCTTAGGAGGTACTCAGGCCGTCTAAGGCCTCAGTTGCTCCACCACCAGCCCCGCCGCGCCGGCGACCGCGAGTGCCATGGCCGCCGTACGGGTGTGCCACGCGTTCAGCCGCCGGGTCAGCGGGCCGGCGAGCAGTACGCCGGCGACCGCCGCCGGCGCGAGCAGCACCGTGCGCTGGAACGTGTGCGCACCCACCGCCCCCGCCGCGCCCAGCGCGACCAGGCTCATCAGTGAGCCGGCCAGGAAGAACGCGCTCATCGTGGCCCGCAGCCGGGGCCCGCTCAGCCGCTGCCACACCATCGCCATCGGCGGGCCCCCGATGGAGGTCGCCGTGCCCATCAGCCCCGACGCCATCCCGGCCAGGAACACCGAGGAGCGCCGCGCCCGGGGTACGTATCCCGCCGCGCTCACCGCGACGCCGGTGAGCACCACTCCGGCGATGAGCAGTGCGAGGTACTTCGCCGGCAGCACCGCCACGAGCAGCGCGCCCGCGGCCGTGCCCGGTACCCGTCCGACGAGGGCCCAGCCGCAGCCGCGCAGGTCCGCCGAGCCCCGTTCCCGCACCAGCACCGCCGCCGTCACCCCGGCGGCGAGCAGCAGCACCACCGGGGGCGCCAGGGTCGGGTCGACCACGGCGAACACCGGCGCGGCGATCATGCCCAGGCCGAAGCCGACGGACACCTGGAGCACCGCGCCGACGCCCACCGTGAGGGAGAGCAGGGCGAACTCCGCGCCGGTCACGCCCACGCGGGCCGCGCCTCCAGGGGGAAGTGGCACAGGGCGGTGTGGTCGTCGCCGTCTCCCTCGGACTCGCGGACGACGAGCGGGGGCGCCTCGGTGGCGCACGTGTCCTCGGCGCGTGGGCAGCGGGTGCGGAAGCGGCAGCCGGAGGGGATGTCGAAGGGCGAGGGGATCTCGCCCTTGAGCCGGATCTCCCGGTCGTGGGCGGCGCGGGTGGCGTCCAGGACCGGTGCGGCCGACATCAGCGCGGCGGTGTAGGGGTGTTGGGGGCGGTCGAAGACGTCCTCGGTCTCCCCCTGTTCGATGACCTTGCCCAGGTACATCACCGTCACCCGGTCGGAGATGTACCGCACCACGGACAGGTCGTGGGAGATGAACACGTAGGCGACGCCGAGCCGGGACTGGAGTTCGGAGAGCACGTTGAGGACCTGGGCCTGTACCGACAGGTCGAGGGCGGAGACCGGTTCGTCGCAGACGATGAGGTCGGGGTCGAGGGCGAGCGCGCGGGCGATGCCGATGCGCTGGCGCTGTCCGCCGGAGAACTCGTTGGGGTGGCGGTGGGCGTCGCTCTCCCGCAGTCCGACCAGGGAGAGCAGTTCGCGGATCCGCTTCTCGCGGGCCTTGGCGTCCGGGACGACGTCCTTGTGGGTGCGCCAGGGCTCACCGATCAGGTCGGCGGCCGACATGCGGGCGTTGAGCGAGGCGAAGGGGTCCTGGAAGACCATCTGGACGCGGCGGCGCCAGTTCAGCAGTTCCTTGCCGCGCAGGGCGAACGGGTCGACGCCGCCGTAGCGGACCGTGCCCGCGTCGGGCCGTTCCAGTCCGAGCAGTACCCGCGCGAGGGTGGACTTGCCGCAGCCGGACTCGCCGACGAGCCCGAGGGTCTCCCCCCGGCCGAGCCGCAGGTCCACTCCGTCGAGGGCGGTCAGCCGGCGGCGTCCGCTGCCGAAGGACTTGGTGACGCCGCGGACCTCCAGCAGCGGCGGGTGTTCCGCGGTCCCGGGTCCGGTGGTCTCGGTGGTGGTGCGGGACTCAGTCACGGTCGAGCTCCTCGGAGAAGTGGCAGGCGGCCGACCGTCCGTCGCCGGTGGCGCGCAGGGCGGGCCGTTCCGACACGCAGCGTTCCCGCACCAGCGGGCAGCGGGCCTGGAAGACGCAGCCGGACGGCACCGCGCTCAGTTCGGGCGGGCTGCCGGGGACGGCGGGCAACGGCTGTCCGCGCTCGGCGTCCTCGGGGACGGAGTCGAGCAGTCCGCGGGTGTAGGGGTGGCGGGGCGCGGAGAAGACGTCGCGCACCGTGCCCTGCTCCACGACCGTTCCGGCGTACATCACGACGACGTCGTCGGCGCGCTGGGCGACCACGGCGAGGTCGTGGGTGATCAGGACGACGGCCATGTCCCGTTCGTCCTGGAGGTCCCGCAGCAGCCGCATGATCTGGGCCTGGACGGTGACGTCGAGGGCGGTGGTCGGCTCGTCGGCGATGAGCACGTCGGGGTCGAGGGCGACGGCCATCGCGATCAGCAGCCGCTGGCGCATGCCGCCGGAGAACTGGTGCGGGTAGGACTTGGCCCGCTGCCGCGGCTCGGGGATGCCGACGCGGGTCATCAGCTCGATCGCCTTCTCCTGCGCCTCGCGCCGGGAGAGCCCGCGGTGGATGCGGAACGGTTCGCCGATCTGCCGGCCCACCGGCTGCACCGGGTTGAGGGCGGTCAGGGCGTCCTGGAAGACGATCGACAGGACGGGTCCGGCGAGCTTGCGGCGCTCGGCCGCGCTCATCCGCAGGGTGTCCTCGCCCCTGACCCGTACGGCGCCCCCGGTCACCTCGGCGGCGGGGTCGAGCAGGCCCACGACCGACAGCGCGGTCATCGACTTGCCGCAGCCGGACTCGCCGAGCAGGGCCAGGGTGCGGCCGCGGTGGACGCTGAAGCTGACGCCGTCGACGGCGCGTACCGTCCCGGAGGCGGTGCTCAGGTCCACGCACAGCCCTTCGACGTCGAGGGCCGGGCCGGTGGCGGACGGGGCGGGTGCGGATGTGGTCGTCACGGGATCATCTCCGGGGGTACGGCGGCGGAGGCTCCGCGGCGCTTGCGGGGCAGCGTCAGACGCCAGCGCTGGGCGGGGTCGGTGGCGATGCGGGCCCAGGCGGCGAGCACCGTGGCGGACACGGTGGTGAGCACGATGGCCAGTCCGGGCAGGACCGTGATCCACCAGGCGGTCTGGAGGTACTGCCGGCCCTGGGCGACCATCAGGCCCCAGCTGACGTCCGGGGGCTGGATGCCGATGCCGAGGAAGCTCAGCGAGGACTCGGTGAGCATCACGAAGCAGAAGTCGAGGGTGGCGACGGTCAGCAGCGTCGGCAGGGCGATGGGCAGGATGTGCCGGTGGATGATGTGCCGGCCGGGGGTGCCGAAGGTGCGGGCCGCGTCGACGAAGAGACGGCTGCGCAGCTCGGCCGCCTCCGCGCGGGAGGTGCGCAGGTACACGGGGATGCGGGCCACGGCGAGGATCAGCACGATGTTCATCGCGGAGGGCGAGAAGACGTACAGCACGACGACCGCGATGAGCAGCGAGGGGAAGCTGAGGATGACGTCGGCGACACGCATCGCCACGCTCTCCCGGCGGCCCCCGTGGTAGCCGGCCCACAGGCCGATCGCGGATCCGATCACCAGGGAGCAGAGCACCGCGGGGACGGCCACGGACAAGGTGGTGGCGGCCGCGTCGATCAGCCGGGCCAGCACGCTGCGCCCGAGGACGTCGGTGCCGAGCAGTCCGTAGAAGCCGTCGCTCAGGGAGGGTGCCCGCAGGGAGGCGTCCAGGTCCTGGCGTTGTGCTCGGTCGCCGATGAACAGCCGGCCGAAGAGGGCGACCAGGAGGACCACGGCGAGGACGACGGCGGCGACGGCGGCGGCGCGGTCCCGGCCGAGCAGCCGCCACCAGCGGGGCGGGTTCTTCCGGACGGGGGTGGTACCGGCCGCGGTGGCGGTCTCCGCTGTGGTCATGATGCTTCCTTCGCTCACGCCGGCACCGCCTGACGTACTCGGGGGTCGGTCAGCGCGTGGCAGACGTCGACGAGGATGTTCAGCGCGAAGATCGTCACGGCGGTCATCAGGACGGCGGCCTGGAGGACGGCGAAGTCGCGCTGGAGGATGGAGTCGATCATGAGTTTGCCGATGCCGGGCCAGCCGAAGATCGTCTCCACGATGACGGCGCCGTTGACCAGGCCCACCGTCAGGTCGCCGGCGACGGTCAGCACCGGCGTCACGGCGTTGCGCAGGGCGTGACCGAAGATCACCCGCCGGGGGGTGGCGCCCTTGCTGCGGGCGATCTTGACGTAGGGCGCGGAGAGCGCGGCGACCATGCTGCCGCGCACCACCTGGACGAGGACGCCGAACGGGCGGATCAGCAGGGTCGCGACGGGCAGCACCCAGATCTCGGGTCCGCCGAGGGTGCCGGAGGTCGGCAGCAGGTCGAGGCTGACGCCGAAGACAAGGACGCCCATGACGGCGAACCAGAAGTCGGGGATGCTGGCGGCCGTCATCGACAGCAGGCTGGCGATCCGGTCCATCAGGGAGTTGGGCCGGTAGGCGGCCAGGCTGCCGATCAGCACCGCTCCGGTGATCGCGAGGAGCATGGTGACGCCGGCGAGCTGGAGGGTGACGGGGAAGGCGTCGAAGACCATCTCGGTGGCGGACTGCCCGGTCCGCAGCGAGGTGCCGAAGTCCAGGTGGGCGGCGTCGACGAGGTAGTTCCAGAGCTGGGCCGGGACGGAGAGGTCGAAGCCCTGCGCGGCGGAGAACTCCGCGCGCTGTTCGGCGGTGGCGCTCAGCGGGAGGTAGAGGTCGACCGGGTTGCCGGTCATCCGGGCCAGGAAGAACACGCCCAGCACCACGCACACCAGGGGGACGGCGCTGGAGAGGACGCGTTTGCGCAGAAAGGTGATCATGTCAGTGCTGTCCCGCCTTCGCCGGGCCGACCTCGGCCAGCCGCATCTCGTCGCCGGTGGCGGAGTTCGGCTCGTACCGGATGGACGGTGACAGGCCGAGCAGTCCGCTCATGTGGGCCAGGTGGGCGTACTGGACGACCGACCTGTTCTGGTCCGCGAGCAGACCGGCGAAGGCCTGCTGCCGCTGTTCGCCGGAGAGCGCGCCCGCGTCGGCGATGCGCCGGTCGAGCTCCTCGGTGCCGAAGGTGGACTGGGGTCCGTCGCTCAGCAGGTACTGGCTCGTGGTGAAGGCCGCGTCACCGGCCTGGTTGCCGTGCATGATCAGCAGGGCGATGGGTCCGACGTTCTTCGGCAGCGGCCGGAGCTGGTACTGGAGCTGGGTGGCGGTGTCCGCCATCCGGACCTTGACGTTCAGTCCGATCCGCCGCATCTGGTACTGGAGTGCCTCGGCCGTCTCCGACACTCCGGAGAACATGCCGTTGCGGGCGACCAGGGTGATCTGCCGGCCGACGGGTACGCCGTCGGCCTCGGCCTCCTCGATCAGGGCCTTGGCCTCGGCCACGTTCTGCCGGGTCGGTTCGATCTTCTCGTCGTGTCCGACCACTCCGGGCGGGACGAGCTGGCCGGCCGGTTCGGCGAGTCCGCCGAGCAGGGCGTCGATGATGCCGTCCCGGTCCACGGCCAGGTCGACGGCGCGGCGTACGCGGATGTCGTCGAGCGGTGCCTCGCGGCCGTCGAGCCGCAGTGCGGTGGTCTCGTTGTTGGGGTAGGCGACCGTGGTGTCCTTCCCGGCCTCGACGGGGTCGAGGGCCACGGCGATCTCCGCCTCCCCCTTGTCGATCATGGCGGCGCGGACGCTGGCGTCGCTGCGCCAGACGTAGCGGGCGCGGGGGAAGTGCGGGGCGTCGCCCCAGTAGTCGTCGTAGCGGCTGAGGTTGATCGCCGCTCCGGGCTGCCAGGAGCTGACGGCGTAGGGGCCGGTGCCGACGGGGATGCGGACCTTGGCCTCGGCGTCCGTCGTGCGCGGCACGATCTCCACGAAGCTCAGACGCAGCGGCAGGATCGGGTCGGGCCGCTCGGTGGTGACGGTCAGCCGGGTGTCGCTCTCCGCCTTCACCTTCAGGTCGTCGTCGCCGAAGACGTAGCCCTCGACGTTGCAGGCGAGGTCGGAGTTGACGGCCCGGTCGATGGAGAAGGCGGCATCCCGCGCGGTGAACGGCTCGCCGTTCTGGAAGGTCACCCCTTCGCGCGTGTCGAAGGTCCAGGTGCGGTCACCGGTCTGTCTCCAGCCGGTGGCGAGCAGGGGGTGGAGTTCGCCGGAGTCGGGGTCGCGTTCGACAAGGGGCTCGGTGATGTTGGACCGGACGACGACGCCGGTGCCGGTCAGCGAGGCCTCGCAGGGTTCCAGGGTCGGTGGTTCCTGGGTGAGCACCACCCGCAGGGTGCGGCCGTCGGCGCGGCCGGCGTCACCGGCGGTGCTGCCCGCCACGGCGCAGCCGCTGGACAGCAGCACCGTGCCCGCCAGGAGTGCCGCCGTCGGTGCGCGCAGGCGCCTTCGCCCGGTGGGCGGAGGGGAGGAAACGGAGAACTTCATTGTCGGCCCTGTCTCCGGTGAGTGCTGGTGTGTCGCGTTCCACGTACGGCGACCGCGAGAGGCTGTCTACACTTGCGTACTCGGTCCGCATCTGTGAACGCCGAAGCTAAACCGGCACCGTGGCAGCGTCAAGACATGCGCGGGAACGGATCTCCGTACCGCTCTCCTCCCGCAGCCATCCCGTCCGGGCCCGGGCCCTCTCGCGGCGCCGAGCGGAGTGCCACATTCCGGAACTCGCCGGAGAACAGGAGAACACCATGCCCAGCCCCCGCACCACCCCCGACTCACCCACCGGACCGGCCACCGTGCTGCAGGTGTCCCCGCTGCTCCCCGGCCTGGAACGGTCCCTGGCCGAGCGGCACCACACGGTGCGCCTGCACGAACTGCCCGATCCGGAGCGCTTCCTGCGCGAGCGGGGCGCGGACGTGGCCGCCGCCGTCACCAGCGCGCGGTTCGGGGTCGGGAACGCCCTGATGGACGCGCTGCCGCGGCTGGGCGCGATCGTGCACTTCGGCGTCGGCTACGAGACCACGGACGTGGTCCGCGCCCGGGCGCGCGGCATCGACGTCAGCAACACCCCGGACGTGCTCACCGACTGCGTGGCGGACCTCGCCGTCGGCGCGCTGATCGACGTCATGCGCCGGCTGTCGGCGGCCGACCGGTACGTACGCGCCGGTGGGTGGAGCGCGGCCCCGTTCCCGCTGGCCACGCGGGTGAGCGGGAAGCGGGTCGGCATCCTCGGACTGGGCCGGATCGGCCGGGCGGTGGCGCGCCGGCTCGAGGGGTTCGGCGTGGAGGTGTCGTACTGCTCGCGCACGCCGGTGCCCGGGGTCGCGTACCGCCGCCTGCCCACCGCGCGGGAGCTGGCCGGGGCGTGCGACGCGCTCGTCGTCACCGTCGCGGGAGGCGCGGGCACGGAGGGCCTGGTCGACGCGGCGGTCCTGGACGCGCTCGGCCCCGACGGCCACCTGGTGAACGTCGCGCGTGGCAGCGTCGTCGACGAGTCCGCCCTGGTCGCGGCGGTGGAGGCGGGGCGGATCGCGGGAGCGGCGCTCGACGTCTTCGCCGACGAGCCGAACGTGCCGCGGGCGCTCCTGGAGTCGGACCGGGTGGTCCTGCTCCCCCACATCGCCAGCGCCACCCGGGAGACCCGCGCGGCCATGGGTGACCTGGTGCTGCGCAACGTCGAGCGGTTCATGACCGAGGGGGTCCTGCTCACCCCGGTGCCGGGGCCCGCCCATTGACACCGCCGCATCCGGCTGTCTACAAATGAGAACGCCGACTACATATGAGGATGGCATGCATGGTTCGGACCTCAGAGCGGATCGCCGGCGTCACCGTGACCCCCGTGGCCTTCCGGGACTATCCCTTGCTGAACACGGTCGGGGTGCACGAGCCCTACGCCCTGCGCACCATCGTGGAGATCACCACCGAGTCGGGTGTCAGCGGCGTCGGTGAGACGTACGGCGGCACGGTGCACCTGGAGCGGCTGCGGCGCACCGCCGACGCCCTGACCGGCATGGACGTGTGGAGCCTCAACGAGCTGATCGCCCGCACCGCCCGCGCCCTGGGCGGCGACACCACCGGCGGCGACGGCATGTCCGGCATGGTCACGGGCAGCAGCACCGTGGACCGGGTCATGTCCCCGTTCGACGTCGCCTGCCTGGACATCCAGGGCAAGCTGGTGGGCCGCCCGGTCAGCGACCTGCTGGGCGGGGCGGTCCGCGACTCGGTGCCCTACAGCGCGTACCTCTTCTACAAGTGGGGCGCCCACCCCGGCCAGGAGGACGACGACTGGGGCCCCGCCCTCGACCCGGCGGGACTGGTCGAACAGGCCCGCCGCATGATCGGCACCTACGGCTTCACCTCCATCAAGCTCAAGGGCGGCGTCCTCCCGCCCGACGAGGAGATCGCGGCGATCAGGGCGCTGCGCAAGGAGTTCCCGGAGCTCCCCCTGCGGCTCGACCCCAACGCGGCCTGGAGCACGGAAACGTCCCTGCACGTCGCCCGGGAACTGGACGGCGTCCTGCAGTACCTGGAGGACCCGACCGAGGGCATCGACGGCATGGCCGCCGTCGCCCGCGGGACCTCGACCCCGCTGGCGACCAACATGTGCGTGGTCTCCTTCGACGACCTCGCCCCGGCGGTGGCGAAGGGAGCCGTCGGCATCGTCCTGTCCGACCACCACTTCTGGGGCGGACTGCGCCGCTGCGGACAGCTCGCCGCGATCTGCGAGACCTTCGGCCTCGGCCTGTCGATGCACTCCAACTCGCACCTCGGCATCAGCCTCGCCGCCATGACCCACCTGGCCGCCGCGACCCCGCGGCTGACCTACGCCTGTGACACGCACTGGCCCTGGAAGCGGCCCGACGAGGACGTCGTCGACCCCACGCCGCTGCGCTTCAGCGAGGGCCGGCTCGCCGTGCCGACGGCTCCGGGTCTCGGCGTGGAGCTGGACCGGGACGCCCTGGCCCGGCTGCACCGGCAGTACCTCGACTGCGGACTGCGCGACCGCGACGACACCGGCTACATGCGCCGCTTCGAACCGTCCTTCTCGGCCAAGACCCCCCGGTGGTGAACGGCCGATGCGCATCCTGCTGAACCACCGCATCCTCGGCCGCTTCCACGACCGGCTCAAGGCGTCCACCCGGGGCGACCACGACTGGCTGGAGGCCTTCGACTGGGACGCCGCCCGGCTCTCCGAGGCCATCGGTGACATCGACGTCTACGTCGGCTCGAAGCTGAGCCCCGAGGACGCCCGGCGCGCGGAGCGGCTGCGGCTCGTCCACGTCGTCGGCGCCGGCTACGACGGCATCCCGCTGGACGCGCTCCGCCCCGGGGTGACGGTCGCCACCACCCACCACCACGGCCGTTCCATCGCCGAGCACGTGCTGATGTCGGTCCTGATGCTCTCCCGCGACGTCCTGGGCGCCGACCGCGCCCTGCGCGCCGGCCGGTGGCGCAACGTGGCGGTCGACCCCGGACTGTCCTTCGGGACCACCCTGGAGGGCCGCCGGGTCGGCATCGTCGGCTTCGGCGAGACCGGCACCGAGGTCGCCCGGCTGTGCCAGGCGGCCGGCCTCCGCGTCCGCGCCGTACGCCGCGACCCCGCCGCCCCGTACCCCGCGGACCTGCGGCCCGACTGGATCGGCGGCGACGACCGGCTCCCGGACCTCCTCGCCGACTCCGACATCGTGGTGGTCACCGTCCCGCTGAGCCCCGCCACCCGCGGACTGATCGGCCCCGCCGAGCTGAAGGCCATGGGCCCGGCGGCCCTGCTGGTCAACGTCGCCCGCGGACCGGTCGTCCAGGAGGAGGCGCTGTACGAGGCGCTGAGCTCGGGCACCATCGCGGGCGCCGCGCTGGACGTGTGGTGGGCCGGCCCGCCCGACGCACCGAGCCGGCTGCCCTTCCGGGACCTGCCGAACGTGGTGATGACCCCGCACCACTCGGGCCACACGGCCGACACCTTCGCGGCTCGCGCGACCGAGATCGCCGAGAACATCGGCCGGCTGGAGCGGGGGGACGCGCTCACCAACGTGGTGCGCGCCCCCTCTCCCGGCCACTGACTCCACCCCTCCCGTCCCTCACCCAGAGTAGGAAACCACCCATGCTCGACGGCGTTCTCTTCTTCCCCGTCACCCCGTTCACCGCATCCGGTGACGTCGACCTCGACGCCCTGCGCCGGCACATCGCGGGCGGGGTGGACGCCGGCCCGGGCGGAGTCTTCGTCGCCTGCGGCACCGGCGAGTTCCACGCCCTGGACCACGAGGAGTACGGCGCGGTCGTCCGTACCGCCGTCGAGGCGGTGGGCGGACGCGTCCCGGTGTACGCGGGGGCCGGCGGTGCCCTCGGCCAGGCCCGCCGGTTCGCGCGGGCGGCCGCGGAGGCGGGTGCGGACGGTCTGCTGCTCATGCCGCCCTACCTGGTCGAGGCCCCCGCCGACGGGCTCGTCGCCTACACCCGCGACGTGGCCGGCGAGACCGCCCTGCCGCTGATCGTCTACAACCGGGCCAACGCCCGCTTCGACGAGCGCTCGGCGGCGGCGGTCGCCCAGCTGCCCACCGTCGTGGGCTTCAAGGACGGCACCGGCGACCTCGACCTCCTCGCGCGGATCATCCCCGCCGTGAGCGAGGCGCTCGACGGGACCGGCAAGGAGTTCCAGTTCTTCAACGGCATGCCCACCGCCGAGGCCAGCCAGCTCGCCTACCGGGCACTGGGCGTGAAGCTGTACTCGTCGGCGGCCTTCGCCTTCGCCCCCGACGTCTCCCTCGCCTTCCACCGCGCGGTGGAGGAGGGCGACCAGAAGCGGATCGACGCGCTGCAGCGCGTCTTCTTCCACCCCCTGGTCCGGCTGCGCAAGCGGGTCCCGGGGTACGCGGTGGCGCTGGTGAAGGCCGGGGTCACCCTGGAGGGCATCCCGGCCGGACCGGTCCGCCCGCCGCTGACGCCCCTCACCGCGCCGGAGACCGAGGAGCTGGCGGCCATCATCACCGGGGCACGCGCGGTGCTGGCCTCCTGAGACACGCGTGAGGGGGCCTCCGGCACCCGGAGGCCCCCTCACGGACGGACGTCAGCCGGTGGCCGGCAGTCCCAGCAGTACGTCGGTGTACTTCAGGACCGCCAGCAGCAGCCCGATGACACCGAGCGACACACCCGCCCAGGCGACCGACTTGACCCAGGGCGCCTGCACCGTACGGCCGGGTGTCCCGAACGCGGGCCGCGCCAGCACCGCCACGCCCACGATCAGCGCGGTCAGCGCGAACAGGCCGGCCCATAGCGCGCTGGTGTGCCAGGCGTCGCCGTACACCTCCTTGACCTGTGTGGCGACGCCCGCGTCCGCGGCCGTCTCCAGCTGGCCCATGAGGGTCTCGCGGGCGGCGGCCACCGTGCCCAGCCAGCCACCGGTGAGCGAGACGAGGCCGAGCGCCGCGGAGACGACCGCGGCGGCGCCCTGTCCGACACCGGAGGGGCCCTCCTCCTTGTCCACCGCGGGTCCGGTCTCCACGACGTCGGTGCCGGTGTCGACGTCGTCGGGCTCCGTGGCGTCCACCGCCGTCCCGTCGTGCCCGGTGCCGGCTCCGGTCTCGTCCACTGTCCTGGTTCCCATGCCCCGCACCGTACGGACGCTCTCTGAGAGTCCGCTTAACGATCGTCGCGCGCCGCGCGCCACTCGGGGGCCAGCACGGACCACACCTCCAGGTCGTGGCGCACCCCGTGGTGGAGGTGGGCCTCGCGGCGCACACCGTCACGGGTCATGCCGAGCCGGCGGGCGACGCCGATGCTCGGCTCGTTGCCGGCCGCCGCGACCCATTCGACCCGGTGGATGCCGCGCTGCTCGACGGCCCAGTCGATGAGCACCCGCATCGCGCGGGTGACGAGCCCGCGCCCGGTGGCGGCGGGCTCCAGCCAGCAGCCGACCTCGCAGGTGCCGTTCCCGGCGTCGAAGTTCAGGGTGAGCACCCCGCCCACGAGCGTGCCGTCCAGCCACAGCCCGTGCAGTGAGGCGGTGTCGGCGGCGCGCCCGTCGGCGTACCGCTGGAGCACCTCGCGGGCGCCGGCCACGTCCGTGGCCCGGGAGCCGAAGGGGATGTACCGGTTGACGAACTCCCGGCCCCGGTCCAGATGGGCCAGGAACTCCTCGGCGTGCCAGGGCTCCAGGGGGCGCAGTTCGGCTCCGTCGTCACCCAGTCGTATCGCGTACATCCCGCTGCCGCTCCTCCTCGGCCAGTACGTCCGCCGCCTCGGCGTCCGTGGCGGCGGCCAGCCTCTCATGGGCGGTCCGGGCCTCGGGCGGCTCGATGCTGATGCGCGGCAGGATCCGGTCCAGCGAGCGGGGCAGCCACCAGTTGGCGCCGCCGAGGAGGTGCATGAGGGCGGGGACGAGCAGGGTGCGCAGGACGAAGGCGTCGAGGGCGACGGCCGCGGCGAGCGCGATGCCGAACATGGCGATCACCCGGTCGCCGGTGAGGACGAAGGCGAGGAAGACCGAGATCATGATCACGGCGGCGGAGTTGATCACCCGGCTGGTCTCCGCGAGGCCGACGCGGACGGCGCGCCGGTTGTCGCCGGTCTCCAGCCACTCCTCGTACATCCGGCCGACCAGGAAGACCTGGTAGTCCATGGAGAGCCCGAAGAGGACCGACACCATGATCACGGGCAGGAAGGGTTCGATGGGGCCCGCGCTGCCGAGGCCGAGCGGTTCGCTGCCCCAGCCCCACTGGAAGACCGCGACGACGACGCCGAAGGCGGCGGCGACGGCGGCCACGTTCATCGCGGCGGCCTTCAGCGGAATGGCCAGGGACCGGAAGGCGAGCAGGAGCAGCAGACAGCCCAGGCCGATCACGACGCCGACGAACAGGGGCAGCTTGCCGACGATGACGTCGGCGAAGTCGTCGTATCCGGCCGTCACACCGCCGACGTGCACATCGAGCGAGGTGCCCGACTCGGCCCGCGGCAGGACGTCGTCGCGCAGCCGGTCGACCAGGTCACTGGTCCGCTCCGACTGCGGGGACGACTCCGGCACGACGGTGAGGTACGCGGTGTCGCCGCCCGTGCCGTAGGCCGCGGGCGACACCGACGCGACGCCCTCGGTCGCGCGCAGGGTGGTGCCGAGGTTGTCCAGGGCGAGCCGGTCCCCGGCGCCGTCGACGGGGGTGACGAGGGTGAGGGGGCCGTTCACGCCGGGGCCGAAGCCGTCGGCGAGGAGGTCGTAGGCCTGGCGGGTGGTGGACGTCTCGGGGTCGTTGCCCTGGTCGGAGGTGCCCAGGTGGAGGGAGAGGGTGGGCAGTGCGAGGACGGTCATGACGACGACCGCGACTGCGCCGAGCGGCTTGGGGTGGCGCTCCACGAACGCCGACCAGCGGGCGGCGAACCCGGTCGGCAGCTCCGGCTCGGGCCCGTGCCCGGCCAGCCGGCGCCGCTCCCGGCGGCTGAGCGCGCGTAGGCCGATGTACTTCAGCAGGGCGGGCAGCAGGGTGACGGAGGCGGCGACGGTCAGGACGACGGTGAGCGAGGCCGCTATGGCGACGCCGTTGAGGAAGTTCAGCCGGAGGATCAGCATGCCCAGCAGGGCGACGCAGACGGTGGCGCCCGCGAAGACGACCGCCCGCCCGGTGGTGGCGACGGCATGGACGGCGGCCTCGGTGACGGTGAGGCCGCGCTTCAGTCCGCGCCGGTGCCGGGTCACGATGAACAGCGCGTAGTCGATGCCGACGCCGAGCCCGACCAGCATGCCGAGCATGGGGGCGAAGTCGGCGACGGTCATGACGTGCCCGAGGAGCACGATCCCGGCGTAGGCGGTGCCGACGCCGACCAGGGCGGTGGCGATGGGCAGCAGCGCGGCGGCGAGCGAGCCGAAGGCGAGGAAGAGGACGACGGCGGCGACGGCCACGCCGGCGATCTCGGCCGTGTGCCCGCCGGAGGACTCTCCGAGCGCGACGGCGCTGCCGCTCAGCTCGATGCGGAGCCCGTCGGTCCGGGCGGCCTCGGCCGTCTCCACCACGGCGGCGGCCTCGCCCGCGTCGATGTCCTCGGACCGGTCGTCGAAGGTGACCGTGGCGTAGGCGGTGCGGCCGTCCGCGCTGATCCGGCCGGCCCCCTGGCCGTCGTAGGGACCGCTCACGGCGGCCACGCCGGGCAGGTCCCCGATCCGGTCCAGGGTGCGGGTCATGGCCTGCTCGACGCCGGGGTCCCGGACGCTGCCGGACGGGGTGTGCCAGACCACGGTGTCGCTGTCGCCGCCGAGGCCGGGGAAGCCCTCCTCCAGCAGCCGGGCGGCCCGCCCCGACTCGGTGCCGGGCACCTCGTAGTCGTTCGAGTAGGCGGAGCCGGCGGCGAAGGCTCCGGCGGAGACACCGCCGAGGGCGAGGAGCCAGAGCAGAACGGTGATCAGCCGGCGTCGGACACACCAGCATGCGAGGGCTGCCACGGAACGTGCTCCCGGAGTGACTGAGATGTGGATCTTTGACCGGGAACAGCCGTACACGGACCGAACATCCCGCAAAGAACGCATGAGCTACGCACCGGCCACTCTTGCAGGCACAACTGATCGTTTGTCGCTTTCGTGTCCTTGTTCACATCTCCGTTCACATCGGTGCGAGCGGCGGCACCGCTCAGTCGGACTGGTCCCCCAGCGCCATGGTCATGAGCCCCGCGACCAGCAGCCACAGCGCTCTGCGGGTCCGCCCCCGGGAGCCCAGCACCGCGGCGAGGGCGCAGACGGCGGCTCCACCTGCGTACGCGACGGGGACGAGGGCCGGCGCGGAACCCGCGAGACGGAGCAGAGCGGCGGCCGCGCCCGCGAGGGCGAGTACGGCCCCGGCACCGGCCGCGGCCCACCGGGCGCGCCGCACCTCCCGCGCGGCCTCGTCGCCCCGTGCGGTGTCCTCCGCCCGGACGTCCGCGGTCGGGTCGTCGGAATCGGTACGTCCACTCATGGCGCGGGAGCGTAACGCCCGCGGCCCGGAAACCCGGATGCGGGGGTGCGGGAATGGCTGCTATCGTCCGCCGCTCCGACGTTCCACGGCAGTCCGCCGCCGACCGAAGCAGGTGCTTTGATGCTTGTCCGTCCGATCTCCGACGCGACCCTTTCCCTCTTCACGGCCCCAAGGAGCCCGTTCACCGATGTCGGACATCACATCGAACACCCCGCACGACGACCTCGCTAGCCGCCTCACCCTGCCCCGGTACCCCCGCAGCAGCGCCTACGACGCCCGCTGGACCATCGAGAACGCGATGGGCCCGCACGCGTTGTGGCTGCTGGAGTGGCTCGCCCCGGCCCTCGGCCTCGACACCCTGCGCCCCGGTGCGCGCGTGCTCGACCTGGGCTGCGGACGCGCCATGACGTCGGTCTTCCTGGCCAGGGAGTACGGCGTCCAGGTCACCGCGGCCGACCTGTGGATCAAGCCGGACGACAACGCGCGCCGCATCGCGGAGGCGGGCGTCGCCGACCGGGTGTTCCCGGTCCTCGCCGAGGCCCACGACCTGCCCTTCGGTCAGGAGAGCTTCGACGCGATCGTCTCCGTCGACGCGTATCAGTACTTCGGCACCGACGATCTCTACCTGCCGACGCTGACCCGGCTGCTGAAGCCCGGCGGGCGGATCGGGGTCGTCGTCCCGTCGATGCCCGAGGAGATCGAGGGCACCGAGCCGCCGGAGCACATGAAGCCGTACTGGGACCCCGCGTTCTGGTGCTTCCACAGTCCCGCCTGGTGGCGCCGCCACTGGACCCGCAGCGGGGCCGTGGACGTGGAGACGGCCGACTGGCTGGAGGACGGCTGGCGTGAGTGGCTGCTCTGGTGCGACGTCGTCGCCGAGGAGAGCACGGAGGAGTTCCATGTGCGGATGAGCCGGGAGAGCGCGGACATGCTGCGCTCGGACCGGGGCCGCACGCTGGGCTTCGCACGCGTGGTGGGCCGCCGCGTCTGACCGCGTGACGGCATGACCCCATGAGAGAGGGGGCGCATCGAACCCGATGCGCCCCCTCTCGCCGTCTTCGGGGATCAGCCCTCGTCGACGCCCAGCTTCTGCAGGATCAGCTCCTTCACGCGGGCCGCGTCGGCCTGCCCGCGCGTGGCCTTCATGACCGCGCCGACCAGGGCACCGGCCGCGGCCACCTTGCCACCGCGGATCTTGTCCGCGATGCCCGGGTTGCCGGCGATGGCCTCGTCGACGGCGGTGCCCAGGGCACCCTCGTCGGAGACGACCTTCAGACCGCGCTTGTCGACCACCTCGTCCGGGGTGCCCTCACCGGCGAGGACGCCCTCGATGACCTGACGGGCCAGCTTGTCGTTCAGATCGCCCTTCACGACCAGCTCGGCGACCCGGGCCACCTGCTCCGGGGTGATCGCCAGCTCGTCGAGGCCCTTGCCGGACTCGTTGGCGGCGCGGGCCAGCTCACCCATCCACCACTTGCGGGCGGAGGCCGCGTCGGCACCGGCGTCGATCGTGGCGACGATCGGGTCCAGCGCACCGGCGTTGAGGATGGCCTGCATGTCGGTGCCGGAGATCCCCCACTCCTCGCGGAGCCGGTTGCGGCGCACCAGCGGCAGCTCGGGCAGGGCGGCGCGGATCTTCTCGACCCACTCGCGGGACGGGGCGACCGGCACCAGGTCGGGCTCCGGGAAGTACCGGTAGTCCTCGGCCTCCTCCTTCACACGGCCCGAGGTCGTGGACCCCGTGTCCTCGTGGAAGTGCCGGGTCTCCTGGATGATCGTGCCACCCGAGGAGAGCACCGCCGCGTGGCGCTGGATCTCGAACCGGGCGGCGCGCTCCACGGACCGCAGCGAGTTGACGTTCTTCGTCTCGCTGCGGGTGCCGAACTTCTCGGTGCCGTGGGGGCGCAGCGACAGGTTCACGTCGCAGCGCATCTGGCCCATCTCCATGCGGGCCTCGGACACGCCGAGCGCCCGGATGAGCTCGCGCAGCTCACGGACGTAGGCCCGCGCGACCTCGGGGGCGCGCTCGCCCGCTCCCTCGATCGGCTTGGTGACGATCTCGATCAGCGGGATGCCGGCGCGGTTGTAGTCCAGCAGGGAGTGGGACGCGCCGTGGATACGGCCGGTGGCGCCGCCCACGTGCGTGGACTTGCCGGTGTCCTCCTCCATGTGGGCGCGCTCGATCTGCACGCGGAAGGTCTCCCCGTCCTCCAGCTGCACGTCGAGGTAGCCGTCGAAGGCGATCGGCTCGTCGTACTGGGAGGTCTGGAAGTTCTTCGGCATGTCCGGATAGAAGTAGTTCTTCCGGGCGAAGCGGCACCACTCGGCGATCTCGCAGTTCAGCGCGAGACCGATCTTGATCGCCGACTCGACGCCGGTCGCGTTGACGACCGGGAGCGCGCCGGGCATGCCGAGGCAGACGGGGCAGGTCTGGGTGTTCGGGTCGGCGCCCAGCGCCGTCGAGCAGCCGCAGAACATCTTGGTCCGGGTGCCGAGTTCGACATGGACCTCGAGGCCCATGACGGGGTCGTACGACGCGAGTGCGTCCTCGTACGACACCAGGTCAGTCGTGGTGGTCACGGTGAAACTTCCCTCTCAGCCCAGCAGGACGTCGTCGTCGCCGAGGCGCTTCACCTCGCGGTAGAGGATGGCGAGGTTGGTGATGACGGCGGCGCCGGTCACGACGGCGTCGAGCAGCCGCAGCGTGTCCTTCTCGCCGCGCGCCTTCTTGATCTGCTTGTACACACCGACGGCGCCGAACGCCGAGGTGGCCATGGAGACGTACAGGCCGGACTTGGACTTCTTGAATCCCTTGGCCTTGGACAGTGCGCTCACAGCGACGGTGCCTCCTCGATCAGCGGGTGGCCCCACTTTTCCACGAAGGCGGCCTCGACGGCGGCGCCGACCTTGTAGAGCCGGTCGTCCTTCATGGCGGGGGCGATGATCTGCAGACCCACCGGCAGGTTGTCCTCGGGGGCGAGGCCGCAGGGCAGCGACATGGCCGCGTTGCCCGCCAGGTTGGTGGGGATGGTGCACAGGTCGGCGAGGTACATCGCCATCGGGTCGTCGGCGCGCTCGCCGATCGCGAAGGCGGTGGTCGGGGTCGTCGGGGAGACGATCACGTCGACCTGCTCGAAGGCCCGCTCGAACTCCTGCTTGATGAGGGTGCGGACCTTCTGGGCGCTGCCGTAGTACGCGTCGTAGTAGCCGCTCGACAGGGCGTACGTACCGAGCATGATGCGGCGCTTGACCTCGTCGCCGAAGCCGGCCTCACGGGTGAGCGAGGTGACCTCCTCGGCGGAGTGCGAGCCGTCGTCGCCGGTCCGCAGGCCGTAGCGCAGGCCGTCGAAGCGGGCGAGGTTGGAGGAGCACTCGGAGGGCGCGATCAGGTAGTACGCGGAGAGCGCCAGGTCGAAGGAGGGGCAGTCCAGTTCGACGACCTCGGCGCCCAGCTCCTTCAGCAGCTCGACGGACTCGTCGAACCGCTGGACGACACCGGCCTGGTAGCCCTCGCCGCGGAACTGCTTGACGACGCCGACGCGCATGCCGGCGACCGAGCCGTTGCGGGCGGCCTCGACGACCGGCGGGACCGGGGCGTCGATGGAGGTGGAGTCCATCGGGTCGTGCCCGGCGATCACCTCGTGCAGCAGGGCGGCGTCCAGGACCGTACGGGCGCAGGGACCGCCCTGGTCCAGGGAGCTGGAGAAGGCGACCATGCCGTACCGGGAGACGGCGCCGTACGTCGGCTTCACACCGACGGTGCCGGTGACGGCGGCCGGCTGGCGGATGGAACCGCCGGTGTCGGTGCCGATGGCCAGCGGCGCCTGGAAGGAGGCGAGCGCGGCGGACGAACCGCCGCCGGACCCGCCCGGGATCCGGGTGAGGTCCCACGGGTTGCCGGTCGGCCCGTAGGCGCTGTTCTCGGTGCTGGACCCCATGGCGAACTCGTCCATGTTGGTCTTGCCGAGGATGACGACGTCGGCGGCCTTCAGCCGCTTGGTGAGCGTCGCGTCGTACGGCGGGATCCAGCCCTCGAGGATCTTGGAACCGACGGTGGTCGGGATGCCCTCGGTGGTGAAGATGTCCTTGAGGGCGAGGGGGACGCCGGCCAGCGGACCGAGCTTCTCCCCCTTGGCCCGCTTCTCGTCGACGGCGCGCGCCTGCGCGAGGGCGCCCTCGCGGTCGACGTGCAGGAAGGCGTGCACCTTCTCGTCGACGGCCTCGATGCGGGCCAGGTGCGCCTCGGTGACCTCCACGGCCGTGAGCTCGCCGGAGGCGATCTTCTCGGCGGTCTCGGCGGCGGTGAGCCTGATGATGTGATCGCTCATGGCGGGTTACTCCTCCCCCAGGATCTGCGGCACCTTGAAACGCTGCTGCTCCTGGGCCGGGGCGCCGGAGAGCGCCTGCTCGGGGGTGAGCGAGGGACGGACCTCGTCCGGTCGCATGACGTTCGTCAGCGGGAGCGGGTGGGAGGTCGGCGGTACGTCTTGGTCGGCGACCTCGCTGACGCGGGCGACCGCGCCGATGATGTCGTCGAGCTGGCCCGCGAAGTGGTCGAGCTCTTCGGGCTTCAGCTCCAGACGCGCCAGCCGGGCGAGGTGGGCGACCTCCTCGCGCGTAATGCCAGGCATGCAGCGATCCTCTGGGGTGAGTGTGTGTGGTTTGGGGCCAATCCTATGGGGCGGGGAGCTGTGCCCGTGAAACCCTTTCCCCGGGCCCGCCCCGCCGGGCGCCGCTCGGCGTTTCCCCGCCCGCTGCGGGAGCGGCGGGAGCGGCGGCCCTCGCTGCCCGCCGGGCGGGGTGGCTTCGCAGCCCGGCGTCTTGTGCGATGCCCCGTGCCGGTGCGGGCCAGGGGGTGTTCGCGCAGCCCGGCGCTACGGGGTGCCTCCCCCACTCTCGGCTGCGCTCGAGCGGGAGGTACCCCCATCGCCCACCCGTGCCGCCCTGGGGGTACCTCCCAGGCCCTTAAGGCACTGCCTCCAGTGAGCGCAGTCGCGCCGGTCCGAGGACGGAGACCCCCGACGCGGCCCCGACCCACCCACCGGCCGTGGGCGCTACACACGCCCCCACCGGACCGAACGCTGCGCCGCAGGCATCCCACCCACCGGACCGAACAGCCGCACCACAGGCGCAAGCCCCTCACCCCCACCGAGGCGAACAGCCGCACCGCAGGCACGACACCCACCCGGCGCGGGCTATTCGTCGGCTGTGGTCGTCGCGGCCGGGAACGCGGCGGCCGGGCGTTGCCAGCCGCGGGAGCCGCGGGCGAGGAGCCAGGCCGTGGTCTCGTCCGGCGGCATCGCCGCCGCCACCAGCCAGCCCTGCACCGCGTCACAGCGCAGATCGCGCAACCGCTCCCACGTCTCGTCGTCCTCCACCCCCTCCGCGACGACGAGCAGCCCCAGCGAATGCGCCAGATCGATGGTGCACCGCACGATCTCCGCGTCCTCGGTGTCCACGGCCAGCCGGGCCACGAACGACCGGTCGATCTTCAGCTCGCTCACCGGCAGCCGCCGCAGATGCACCAGCGACGAGTACCCCGTGCCGAAGTCGTCCAGTGACATCTTCACCCCGTGCCCGGTCAACGCGTTCAGCGTGTCGGCCGCACGCTGCGGGTCCTCCAGCAGCACATGCTCGGTGATCTCCAGCTGCAGCGCCCCCGCCGGCACCCCGTGCCGGGCCAGCCGCGCCGCCACGGAGCCCGCGAAACCGGCCGTATGGACGTCGCGCGGGGACACGTTCACGGCGACCGGCACGAACAGCCCCTGGGCCCGCCACCGCGCGACCTGCTCCAGCGCGGTCTCCAGCACGTACTCGGTGAGGTGCGGCATCAGCCCGGACGACTCGGCGATCGCTATGAACTCGTCCGGCGGCACCTTCCCCCGCTCCGGATGCACCCACCGCACCAGCGCCTCGAGCCCCGCGACCTGCCCGTCGAAGCGCACCTTCGGCTGGTAGTGGAGCTCGACCTCCCGGGCGTCCAGCGCCCGCCGCAGATCCCCCAGCAGCCCCAGCCGGTCAGGGGTGTTGGAGTCCCGCTTGGACTCGTACGCCTCGACCCCCGTACGGTCCCGCTTGGCCTGGTACATCGCCACGTCCGCCCGCCGCAGCAGCCCCTCCGCGTCGTCCGCGTGGTCGGGAAAGACGGCGACCCCCGCACTCGCCTCCAGGACGAGGGTGAGCCCGTCGAGGTCGAGCGGGGAGCTGAGGGCGGCGACGAGGGAGCGGGCGACGCGGGTGGCGGCCGTCGTGGATTCGGCGACGGGCAGTAAGACGGCGAACTCGTCACCGCCGAGCCGCGCGGCCTCCGCTCCGCGCGGCAGGGCGAGTCTGAGCCGGTCGGCTATCTGCAGCAGCAGCCGGTCGCCGGCGAGATGCCCGAGGGTGTCGTTGACCGACCGGAACCGGTCCAGGTCGATCAGCATGAGCGCGGCACGGGCGTCGATCCGCTCCGCGTCGTCCAGCGCGGTCCAGATGCGTTCCAGCAGCCACTGCCGGTTCGGCAGTCCGGTCAGCGGATCGCGCAGCTGCTCCTCGGCCCGCGCGCGGGCTATCCACAGCGTGGAGTCGAGGGCGATCAGCGGAATGGAGAACAGGGGCAGCAGCACCGGTTTGGCGTCGGCGACCACACACACCAGCGGCGCTATGCCGAGCAGGGCGACAGCGACCAGACCCTGCCGGACCAGTGCGGTACGGGCCACGGTGGGCAGCCCCGCGCGGGGGGTGTGCAGGTACCACAGCAGACCGCGGGTGACCGCGAGATAGACCGCGGCGACCAGCACCACCCCCGGGGCGGTGTACGGCGTCCAGGTGTCCGGGGCGGCCGGCGACTCGACGGACGGCACCCAGCCGAACGCGGCCAGCACCAGCGCCCCGGCGCCGATGCCGAGCAGGTCCACCGCACCGTGCAGCACGCCCTGCCGCCAGCGGCCCCGCCGGGCCACGCCGACCAGCACGACGACGGTGAGGCTGACCATCCCGGCCGGGACCCAGCCGTACGACAGCAGCACCGCGAGGGTGAGGGCGGCGCCGGAACCCGTACCGCCCCACCACCGGGAGCGGCCCAGCATCACCAGATGACCGACGATGATTCCGGTCAGCACCGCCAGCGACCAGCCGACGGTGCCGGACGGGAAGAGCGCGTGCCCTCCGGTGAACGCCCGCAGGAAGCCGGCGCCCAGCACGAACCCGGCCGCGGCGACGACCGCCGTGGGCAACGCGGGCCAGGACGGGTGCCGTTCCGCGTCCGCCTCGGACAACTCGGCCAGCCCGGGACCGTGCCCGGCGGCCTGCTGCCCGACGCCGCGCGTGTCCGTCCCGCGCGCGTCCGCGGTACGCGCCCCAGTGCGCTCCTTCGCGCCCGGCCGCCCCGCGGGCCGCCCGTCCTCACGGCCGCGCAGCCATGCGACCGCCATGCGGCGCAGGCGCGGCCGTGAGCCCGGGGCGGCGCTCTCGGTCGGTTCCATTCCCGTCCCTCTCCCAGCCGGCGGTGCCCACGCCACGCGGCCCGATGCCCGACGACTCTCAGCGGCTCCGCGGTGGAAAGCCCTTACCCCGGACCCCTCACGAGTACGGGGTTGCTCCGACCGCGGCTGGGCACGGCAGGCGCACATCTCAACAGTAGGCCGCGGAAGGCCTGTACGGGCACCGGTCGCCGACGGTTGCCCGAATGCGCCCCAGCCACCCGTATGCATCTGATATGCGCCGATCGGCCGGCCTTCAACCGCTACTCCTCGGCCGAAAGAGCGACCTCCGCCGCGGCTTTTGGCCCTTGTCCGAGGAGGACGGCGAATCCGTCCTCGTTCAGAACCGGCACCTTGAGCTGCATCGCCTTGTCGTATTTCGTACCGGGGTTGTCACCCACGACGACGAACGACGTCTTCTTGGAGACGGATCCGGTCACCTTCGCCCCCTGGCTCTGCAGCGCCTCCTTCGCGCCGTCCCGGGTGAAGTTCTCCAGCGTTCCGGTCACCACGACCGTGAGCCCTTCCAGCGGACGCGGCCCTTCGTCCTCCCCCGAGCCCTCGTCCTCCATACGGACACCGGCCGCCTTCCACTTGCGGATGATCTCCCGGTGCCAGTCCTCGGCGAACCACTGCTTGAGCGAGGCGGCGATGGTCGGGCCGACCCCCTCGGTGCCCGCCAGCTCCTCCTTGGTGGCCTGCTCGATGCGGTCGACGGAGCGGAACTCACGGGCCAGCGCCTCCGCCGCGACCGGGCCGACGTGACGGATCGACAGACCGGTCAGCACGCGCGCCAGCGGACGCTCCTTGGCCGCCGCGATGTTCGCCAGCATCGCGACCGCGTTCTTCCTCGGCTCGCCCTCCTGGTTGGCGAAGACGGTGGCGACCTTCTCCTCACCGGTCTTCGGGTCCCGCTTGGGCAGCCCGCTGTCCTGGTCGAGGACGTACGCCTTGATGGGCAGCAGTTGTTCGATGGTGAGGTCGAACAGGTCGCCCTCGTCCCGCAGCGGCGGCTCCGCGGGCTCCAGCGGCCTGGTCAGCGCCGCTGCGGCGACATAGCCGAAGTGCTCGATGTCCAGCGCTTTGCGCCCGGCCAGGTAGAACAGCCGCTCCCGCAACTGTGCCGGGCATGTACGGGCGTTGGGGCAGCGCAGGTCGACGTCGCCCTCCTTCATCGCCTTCAGCGGCGTACCGCACTCGGGGCACTCGGCCGGCATCACGAACTCGCGCTCGCTGCCGTCCCGTTTGTCGACGACCGGACCGAGGATCTCGGGGATCACGTCACCGGCCTTGCGCAGCACCACCGTGTCGCCGATGAGGACGCCCTTGGCCTTGACCACGTCCTGGTTGTGCAGGGTGGCGAACTCGACCTCGGATCCGGCCACTGTCTTCGGCTCGACCTGCGCGTACGGCGTGACCCTGCCCGTACGGCCCACCCCCACGCGGATGTCGAGCAGTTTGGTGTTGACCTCCTCGGGCGCGTACTTGTACGCGATGGCCCAGCGCGGGGCGCGCGAGGTGGTGCCGAGGCGGCCCTGCAGGGAGATCTCGTCGAGCTTGACGACGACCCCGTCGATCTCGTGCGCCACGGAGTGCCGGTTCTCTCCGTAGTACGCGATGAACTCCCGTACGCCGGCGAGGTCGTCGACCACCCTGTTGTGCTCGGAGGTGGGCAGGCCCCAGCTCTTGAGCAGGTCGTACGCCTCGGAGAGGCGGGTCATGCCGTCGAAGCCCTCCAGGGCACCGATGCCGTGGACGACCATGTGGAGCGGCAACGTCGCCGTGACCTTGGGGTCCTTCTGTCGCAGTGAACCCGAAGCGGAATTGCGGGGGTTGGCATAGGGCTTCTCTCCTGCCGCCACCCGGCGCGCGTTGAGTCCCGCGAAAGCCTCCATCGGGAAGTAGATCTCGCCGCGGATTTCGACCAGCCGCGGAACGTGATCGCCCTTCAGACGGTGCGGGATCTCTGCGATCGTCATGACATTGGCCGTGACGTCCTCGCCGGTCTGGCCCGTACCACGTGTGGCCGCCCGGGTGAGGCGGCCATTCTCGTACGTCAGGTTCACCGCGAGGCCGTCGACCTTCAGCTCGCACAGGAAGTGGTACTTCTGTGTGCCCAGTTCGCGCTGGATGCGGTCCACCCACGCGGCGAGGTCGTCGTCGTTGAACGTGTTGTCGAGGGAGAGCATCCGCGAGACGTGTTGCACGGAGGTGAACTCCGTCTCGTACGCCCCCGCGACCTTCTGGGTCGGCGAATCCGGAGTGCGCAGCTCCGGATGCTCCTCCTCCAGCGCCTCCAACTCCCGCAGCAGCCGGTCGAAGTCGGCGTCGCTGATGACGGGGGCGTCGTTCACGTAGTACCGGAAGCGGTGCTCCTCGATCTGCTCAGCGAGCCTGGCGTGCTTCTCCCGCGCCTCGGCGGGAACGCTCGTCGTCTCCGCTTGCTTGTCGCCGGCCACCGTATGTCCTCCCGTCACTCTGGGTTGTCCGCGAGGGATCTCGCCGCCCGGACGCACTGGGCGAGGGCCCTGCGCGCGTACTCCGGGGAGGCCCCCGCGAGTCCGCACGCCGGGGTGAGCGTGACCGCCTCCGGGAGGAGTCCCGGCCGCAGCCCCAGCCTGCGCCAGAGCGTCCTGACACCCATGACGCTACCGCCCGGGTCCGACAACGGTCCGTCCGTGCCCGGGACGACACCGGCGAACAGCCGGGTCCCGTTCTCCACCGCTTCCCCGATCACCTCGTCGTCACGCTCGGTGAGGAGGGAGAAGTCGAAGGAGATCCCCGCCGCGCCCGCCCGGCGCAGCAGGGCGAACGGGACGTCCGGTGCGCACGAGTGGACCACGACGGGCCCGCCGTCGTGCACCCCGACGACGTCCCGCAGCGTGGCCTCGACGATCTGCCGGTCCACCGCGCGGTGGGTGCGGTAGCCGCTGGCGGTCCGCACCTGTCCGCGCAGTACGGCGGTGAGGGAGGGTTCGTCGAGCTGCAGGACGAGCCGCGCGCCGGGCACGCGCCGCCGCACCTCGGCGAGGTGGAGGCGCAGTCCCTCGGCGAGGGAGGCGGCGAGGTCGCGGCAGGCGCCGGGGTCGGAGAGGGCGGCCTCGCCGTTCTTCAGCTCCAGGGCGGCGGCGAGCGTCCACGGGCCGACCGCCTGGACCTTCAGGGGCCCCTGGTACTCCTGGGTGAACTCCTCCAGCGCGTCGAGGTCCTCGCCGAGCCAGGAGCGGGCGCGTTTGGTGTCGCGGCCCGGGCGGTCGCCGAGGCGCCAGCCACTGGGCTCCACGCGGGCGTAGAGCTCCACGAGCATGCCCGCGGTGCGGCCGATCATGTCCGCGCCGGGGCCGCGGGCGGGGAGTTCGGGGAGGTGGGGGAAGGTCTCGAAGCTGCCGGTGACCGTTTTGGCGGCCTCTCGGGCGTCCCCGCCCGGCATGGAGCCGATCCCTGTCGCGGGGGCGAAGCTGAACTGGCTGTTTTCGCTCACCCGAGAAGCGTACGCAGTGGGCGGCCGGAGGTTTTCGCCCCCGCCGCCCCTTCCCGTCCCGTCCCCGGGGGCTCCGCCCCCGGACCCCCGCTCCTCAAACGCCGGAGGGGCTGTTCCTACCGATCAAACGCCGGAGGGGCTGTTCCTACCGAATGGTCACCGCCCCGGTCGGACCGTCAGGTCGTTGATCTCCGCGTCGGCCGGGAGGTCCAGGGCCGTCAGGATGGTCGTGGCGACCGACTCGGGGTCGATCCACCGCGCGGGGTCGTACTCCTTGCCCTCCTGCTGGTGGACCTTGGCCTGCATGGGGCTGGCGGTGCGGCCGGGGTAGACCGAGGTGACGCGGACGCCGTTGCCGTGCTCCTCGTGACGCAGGGAGTCCGCGAGGGCCTTCAGGCCGTGCTTGGAGGCGGCGTAGGCGGACCAGTCGGCGTGGGCGGCCAGGCCGGCGCCGGAGTTGACGAAGATCACGTGGCCCCGGCTCGCGCGGAGCTGGGGCAGGAAGTGCCGGGTCAGCTCGGCGGGGGCGATCAGGTTGACGTTGAGCTGGTGGCGCCAGGTCTTCGGGGTCAGCTCGCCGACCGGGCCGAGGTCGACCACGCCGGCGATGTGCAGGAGGGAGTCCACCCGATCCGGGAGCGACTGGTGGGAGAAGGCCCAGGAGAGCTTGTCGGGGTCCGCCAGGTCGCCGACGAGGGTGCGGGCGCCGGGGAACTCCGCCGCCAGTTCCTTCGCCCGGCCCGCGTCGCGCGCGTGCAGGACGAGTTCGTCGCCGCGCGTGTGCAGGCGGCGGGCGACGGCCGCGCCGATGCCGGAGCCCGCTCCGGTGATCACATGTGTAGCCATGCCCGCCATGCTCGCATCATCGGGCGGTCACTTTGCGCCCAGGCTCTCCTCCAGGTAGGCCAGTGCGCCCACCGGCTCCTCGGCGAAGAACACCAGCTCGGTGAGCGGACGGGGCAGGAAGCCCTCGTCCTCCATGCGGCGGAACTGCTCCTTGAGGCCGTCGTAGAAGCCCGCGGTGTTGAGCAGCACCACCGGCTTCTCGGTGTGTCCGTGCTTCTTCAGCTCCAGGATCTCGGTCGCCTCGTCGAGGGTGCCGGTGCCGCCGACCATGATGACCACCGCGTCGGCCTTCTCCAGCAGCAGCCGCTTGCGCTCGGCGAGGTCACGCGCGATCACCATCTCGTCGACGCCGTCGCGCGCCTTCGCCGCGAGGAACTCCACGGAGACGCCGCAGAGCCGGCCGCCCGCCTCCTCCACACCGTCGGCGACGACCTTCATCAGGCCGACGTCGGAGCCGCCCCACACCAGCGTGTGCCCGCCCTTGCCGAGCAGCCGCGCGAATTCCCGCGCGGGGCGTGTGTAGCGTTCGTCGAGGTCGGCGGCGGAGAGAAAGACACAGATGTTCACGGACCCACCGTACGGGTCCTTTCGTCCTCCTGCGGATCCCTCCCGGGAAGAAGTCCGCTCCGGAGTGCGCTGTACTCACGGAATCGGCCACCCGAGGAGGAACGATCGTGACCACGGGCCATCGCATCACCATCGAGGACAGTGACCGGCACGTGCGCGTGGTGCGCGGCGGGCAGGTGCTGGCGGAGAGCGACGGGGCGCTGCTGCTGAGGGAGACGGGCTGTCCGGACCGGTACTACATCCCCCCGGCGGACGTACGGCTCGACCTGCTGACGCCCTCGGAGACGCACACGCACTGCCCCTTCAAGGGCACCGCCTCCTACTGGTCGCTGCCGGACGCGGCGGACCTGGTCTGGGCGTACCCGGAGCCGAAGCCGGACGTCGCGCGGATCAAGGACCACCTCTGCTTCTACGAGGTGGAAGTCGGCTGATCCCGTAAACGGGTTGTGCTGGGCGAACGCGCCGCCCGCCTCACCGATGAACGCCGTGCCGTGCGGCAGTCTGGCGTGACATGGACAAGAACATCTCTTCGCGTGACGGCACCCCCTTGGCGTACGAGAGCGCCGGGCGGGGTGCCACGGTCGTTCTCGTCAGCGGTGCGATGTCGACGGGCGGCACGGTGGCCCCGCTGGCGGCCCGTCTCTCGGAGCGGTTCCGGGTGGTCGTGTACGACCGCCGGGGCCGGGGCGGCAGCGGGGACACGGCGCCGTACGCGGTGGAGCGCGAGGTCGAGGACCTGGCGGCGCTGATCGGTGCGGTGGGCGGTGAGGCCGCGCTGTACGGCGTCTCCTCGGGCGGCGCGCTGGCGCTCAGGGCGGCGGCGAGCGGACTTCCGGTGCGCCGCGTCTGCGTGTACGAGACGCCGTACGCGATGTCCGAGGAGGATCTCGGGGAGCGGGCACGGTACACCGAGCGGCTGACGGCGGCGCTCGCCGAGGGACGGCGCGGGGACGCGGTGGAGCTGTTCCTGCGGCTGACCGGCCTCGGTGAGGACGTCATCCAGGGCGCGCGGCAGTCGCCGATGTGGGCCGGGATGGAGTCGCTCGCGCCGAGTCTCGCGTACGACGACGCCGTGATGGGCGACGGGAGCGTGCCGCGCGAACTGCTGGCGTCGGTCGGCGTGCCGGTGCTGTCGATCGCGGGCGACGCGAGCCCGGCGTGGATGCGCGAGGCCGCGCGGGCGATCGCGGAGTCCGTCCCCCGGGGCACGTACCGCACCCTGGAGGGCCAGACCCATATGGTCGAACCGGACGTCCTGGCCCCGGTCCTGGCGGAGTTCTTCACGCGGTGAGCGGTGCGGGCGCGGTCCGCCGGCGGGGCGGCCGTGCTACTTCACCGCGCCGCGCCACAGTTCCGGTTCCTGTTCCGCGAAACGGCGCTCGCGCTCGTCGGCGTCCGGCAGGATGCGCCGGACCAGCGCGCGGAACGCGGCACCGTGCCCGGGCGTCCGCAAGTGGCACAGTTCGTGGACGAGAACGAGGTCGACCAGTGCGGCGGGCAACTGCAGGACGGCCCAGTGGACGGTGATGGTGCCGTCGGGGGCGCAGGCACCCCACCGGGAACCCAGGTCGCGCACTTCCAGGGCCGTCGGTGACACACCGATCATTCCGGCGTACGAGGGCGCGCGCACGGCGAGCCACCGACTGCCGCACGCCCTGTACCACTCGATGACGGCCTGCCCGCCGGCCCGCCGGTGAGTGGGCCGCGGCAGCTCGAGCCAGCCCTGGTTCAGGCGCACCCGCCGCCCCTCGCCCGCCGGGACGATCCGCAACCGGTGACGGCGGCCGAGGTAGGCGAAGCCCGTCCCGTCCACCAGTTCCTTGACCTGCTCGGCGGGACGCTCGCGCCGGCGCCGTACCTCGTCCGCGAGCCGGGGCAGCCGGGACCGCACGGCGTCGGCCACCTCGCGGGGATCGGCGTCCGGCGGCACGGCGAAGCGCACACCGCCGTCCGGGGCGACGTCGATGCCCAGGGTCCGGCGCCGGGGACGGACGACGAGCTCCCACTCCCACTCGTCGGGGAGCGGCAGGGCTGCGATCGCCTGCTGGGCGGGATGGACGGGGCCGGTCACCCGCCATTCCTACCACCGGGCGGAACGGCTCGGGCGAGGGTGGTCCGTGGCGGTCAGTCGGTCCGGCGCCGGTAGCGCAGGAAGTCGGCGTGCCGGTCGCGGGCGAGTTCCACCAGGTCCCCGGCGAGCGGACCGCCCCGCGCCCAGTCCACGTGCAGGTCCTCCTCCAGGTGGACGCGCAGTTCCCGGCGCACCCTGATCTGAGTGTCCGCGAGCACGACGAAGTCCTGGGAGCCGACGAGCCGCGCGATCTCGGCGGTGAGGTCGAGGGTCCCTTGGACGAGGTCGACTCCCTCCGGCGTCCCGGTCTCCTCGAAGGCCTCCTTCAACAGCCTGTAGACCGGCTGTTCCGTCCACCGGTCGAGTTCGCGCACCCGGTCGTCCCCGACGTCCACGTGGTCCCCGTCCTCGGCCGCGAGGACATCGGTGCGCAGGGCCGCGAGCGCGGCCGCGGCCTGTTCGAAGTCGTCGCCCATCTGGCGGACGATCTCCTCCAACCGGGCGCTGAACCGCTGGTGGAGCGTGCGGTCGGAGCCGAGGCGGGCGTCGATGTGGAGCCGGATCCTGCTCCTCATGTAGTCGGTTCTGGTCCGCGGGTCCGGGTTGGCGTCCACCCGCTCCATGAAGTCCGCCGCCGACAGCTCGACCGACGGTATACGTTCCTCGATGCCCGAGACCCGCAGGTGGCGGGAGATGAGCCGGCGCACCTTGGCGCCGTAGCGGCGCGGGCTGAAGTCGTCGCGTCCGTCCAGGTAGCGCTGCCGGGCCAGGTACTGGGTCTCGCCCAGCAGGCGCGCGTCGGTCTCGTACTTCAGGGCGGCGGGCCTCGGCAGCACGGCGTTGAGCGCGGTCAGGAAGTCGCGGACGAGTTCGTCGAACTCGCCCAGCAGCAGGGGGTCGGCGAGCGCGGCGAGCAGGTCGTCGCGCTGCCGCTGGTCGGCCAGCGAGGTGACGCCCCGGTCCGCGAGGAGTTCGGTGATCTGCTTGCGCAGGTCGGCCAGGCGGTCGTCGGCGGCGGCCTCGGTCTCCAGCCACATCCGGTCGCGGACCGGCTGGTCACCCTCGTAGTCCGGCCTCAGGTGGTCGAGGGACAGGTCCTCGTAGCCGTACACGGCGCGCAGGTGGGCCTCGTCGTACTCGGTCAGGGAACGGGCGAGCTCAGGCCCGACACCGATGTAGTCGACGACCTGGCCCCATGCCTTGTGCGGGTACAGGCGGTTGGTGCGGGCCACCGCCTGGAGCAGTCCGACGCCGGAGAGCGGGCAGTCGAGGTAGAGAACCTGCTCGACGGGGGCGTCGAAGCCGGTGAGGAGCATGGACTGGACGACCAGGAAGGCCATCGGGTCGTCGTCCTCGGCCCGTGCTGTGTCGTCCCGGGCGTCGGGCCGGTCGGCGTGCCACGGGTCGCCCGACGTGCCAGGGCCTCCGGGGTACGTGACATCCACGGGTCTGCCGTGCGTCGTCGCCTCCCAGGAAGGATCGTCCGCGGCGGCCCGCGGGTCACCGAGTCCGCGCTTGAAGCGCGTGATGTACGCGTCCTGCCGGGACTTGGCCGTCCAGGTCTTCCAGTCCTCCGGGTCGGGGGTCGGCCCCGAGGACGCCTGGGAGATGACCACCGCGGCGTCGATGGAGCGGAGCAGGGTCTTGTGGGGCAGCAGGTCCAGCAGTTCCCGTTCCTCGGGGGAGGCCGTGTCGTAGCCGCTCGGGTCGTACGCCAGGTCGCGGTCGAGCGCGTCGAGCTCCGCCACGAGGCGGGCCCGGGCGGCGAGCAGCGCGTCGCGGTAGCGGACGGCCGCCTTACGGGACACCGTCACGACCTGTGCGCCGAACCGGTCGGGCAGCGCGGTGCGCGCCCAGTGGCGCAGCATGTGCTCGGCCTTGTCCGCGATCACCGACGGTGTTTCGAGGACTTCCTTCTTGCGGGCGAACTTCCGCAGGACCCGCTCCCGCTGCTCCGGATTGGCGGGGACCTCCACGTCGAAGGAGGCGTCCAGGACGGCCTTCTCGATGACCTCCAGGCGCACGTGGTGGGCCTCGTAGCGCACGGGGACGACGGCCCGGTCGGTCTCGGCGTCACGCAGGGTGTAGGTGTCGGTGAAGCTTCCGAAGATGTCCTCGGTGGTCTTGCGCGCCTTGCTGAGGATGGGGGTGCCGGTGAAGCCGACCAGGACGGCGTTCGGCAGCATGGCGCGCAGCCGGGCGTGCTGCCAGGCGTGATGTCCCCGGTGCGCCTCGTCGACCAGGACGACGATGTCGTGCCCGGGGTTGGCGACGTGATTCTGGACCACGTCCTGCTCGTCCGGCGTCTCGGCGAGCTTCTCCTCGCGGCCGTCCCAGGCGGTGTCGTCCCGGCGCGCCTTCTGGAGCATCACCAGGGTGAGGTCGGGGACGTCGACGGCGAGGTACTGGCGGGCCTGTGGGACCGAGCCCGAGCGGTAGATCTTCTCCTCGGCCGCGGCGAGGCTGCGCCGGATCTGCTTCTCCAGGTCGATGCGGTCGGTGACCACGACGACCTTGTGTCCGCGCAGGTCCTTGGTGCTCCTGAGGTGACGGACGAGGAAGGCCATGGTGAGGCTCTTGCCGGAGCCCTGGGTGTGCCAGACGACCCCGCCGCGCTGGTGGACGTCCTCCCCCGCGTCGAGGGCCCGGCGGCGCTCGCGGAGCGTCGCGGCGATCGCGTGGACCGCCCGGAACTGCTGGAAGCGGCCGACGGCCTTCACGGTGCGCGAGCCGTGCCGGGTCTCGGTCGTGAAGTCCCTGACGAGGGTGAGGAGGTGGGCCGGCCGCAGGACGCCGGCGACCAGCGTCTGCTGCGCCGAGAGCTGCCGGTCCTCCGGGACCCCGGTCTCGGCCTTGACCTCCGCCTCCCGGGCGGGTACCACGGTCCGCCAGGGCGCGAAGTGCTCGGCCTCGGCGGTGACGGTGCCGAGTTCGGCGTGCGTCCAGTCGGTGCCGACGAGCAGCTGCGCGAAGCGGGTGAACTCGGCCACGGGGGCGGTGGCGTCCGTGCCCGCGTAGGCGATGACCTCCATGACCGCCTGGTCGAGGGCGAAGCGCGCGTCCTTGCGGCTGCTGGTCACGGGCGCCTTGCACTCGACGACCACCCAGGGCAGGCCGTTCACGAACAGCACCAGGTCGGGGGTGGCGGCCGGGGCGCCGAGACGTTCCACCCGGAACTGGGAGACGGCCAGGAAGTCGTTGCCGTCCTCGAACCGCCCGTCCCAGTCGACGAGTCGGACGTGCTCGGGGTCGCCCTTGGTCCAGCCGGGGATCGTCCGGGCGGGAATGCCCTCCCTCAGCAGCCGGGTGACTTCTAAGTTCGCGGTGACGCCCCGCCCGGCCGCGCCCTGACCGGGAGCGGTGCCGCGTACGCGGGCGAGGACGTGGTCGAGCTGCTGGGCGGTGAGCCAGGAGGTACCGTCCTCCGGGCGGACGTTGATCCGGGCCACGGCGTTGCGGAACCGGTCCGCGTAGACGACGTCGGTGAACGACCTGCGCCCGGAGTCCTCGGGTCGGGTGGCGGGCTGTCCCGGGGGCGCGCCCCGCAGGTGTTCCCACCCCATGGCCTCCAGCTGCTCGATCAGCGGCCGTTCGACCTTCACGTACTCCGGCTGTTCCGCCACCGGCTCCCCTTGCCCCGCCCGTCGCCGTACGCACCGCCCACACCATCGTGAACAGAGGTGCGGATCACCCTACCTGCGCAGGCGGTTGACGTCAGGAGGAGCGTGAGTGGGGTGGCATATCCGGCCAACCGGTTGGTGGGGCATGGGATGGGCCGTCACGAAACCGTGAACACTTGCCGGGCAAGTGTTCACGGTTTTCGGAGGGTGGGCCGGGGTGGCCGTTCAGGCCGCGAGCACCGGCAGTACGGGCGGTCTCGGCGTGATGCCGTCGCCGGTACCGCCGCCGGGCGGCGGATCACCTCCGCCGAGCACCAGCTCGAACCAGATGGTCTTGCCGCCCACTCCGAACAGCGACTCCCCGAGGCTGCATCCGCCCCACGCGTCGGCCAGCAGGTCGAGGATCAGCAACCCCCGCCCGCGCTCGGCGTCCGGCCCGTCCTGCACCAGCGGCAGGGGGAACACGGGACAGGTGTCCATCACGCTGACCCGCAGGACCGGGTTCGTCCAGCACAGCCGCACGGTGGCGGGCCCGAGGGAGTAGCGGACTGCGTTGGTGGTCAGCTCGGAGGTGAGCAGTTCCGCCCGGTCGGTGAACTCCCCCAGCCCGTGCGCCCCGAGCACGGCCTTGAGCGTCGTACGGGCGACGGCCGGCCCGCGCGGGTCGCGGGGGAAGTGCAGCTCGTACTCCCAGGGTTCGGTGAACGGGATGAGGGGTGGGCTGGGGATGACGTGGTCGTCCCGGCGGGGCGGTTCGGGGGTCTGCTCGTGTTCCGGTTCCGCGTTCTTCACGCGTCACCTCCTTGTGCGTGTGCGGGTTCGCGGTGCGACGGTCACGGTGTCGGTTCGTCGGGGTTGGTCGGTGGGGTGTCCCGTACGGCGCCCCCACGGCATGGGTCCGGGCCCACGACACCCGGCGGTGGCCTGCCGCCGCGCGCCTTCCCGTTGGGCCCGGGACGGAGAAGGGCGGGCGGTGCGCTTCCGCCGGGTGGGCAGCAAGCGGTACGGCTCACACCGTAAGGCCAGTTGACTCACATGTGAGTCAAATTTCACGAATGAGTGAATCAATTAGCTGCTCACTAGACCGCAATACGCCTACCTGACAGACTGCGTCGCGCTCGCACGAAAGAGGATTCATGGCGCCACGGAACTCACCGACCGGCCGACAGCGACGTCTGGCCGCGGAACTACGTCGCTTGCGCGAGCAGGCAGGCGTCTCCATCCAGGAGGCCGCCTCGATGCTCGGCGCGGACCGCACGATGGTGTCCAACATCGAGGCCGGACGGACGACGGTCAGCGGCGACCGTGTACGCCAACTCGCCTGCCACTACCAGTGTCCGGACGAAGCACTCGTAGAGGCCCTCGCCTCGATCGCGGACACCAGACGCGTCCGTCACTGGTGGGACGAGTACCGAGGGAAGCTGCCCGAGGGCCACCTCGACGTCTCTGAAGTGGAGCACTACGCCACCCGCATCCGCACTGCTCAGACCGTGCACCTGCCCGGATTGCTGCAGATCGAGGAGCACGCGCGGGCGATCTTCGAGTTCACGGTGCCGAAACTTCCCCGCCTCGACGTGGAGCTGCGCGTTGCGCACCGCATGGGCAGACAGGCCGTCCTCTTCGGTGACAGCCCGACACCGTACGTCGGCATCATCCACGAGGCCGCTCTCCGGCTGCAGTTCGGAGGCCGAGAGGTGGCGCGCAAGCAGCTGAACCGCTTGGCCGACGCAGCTGACCGTCCTCACATCACCCTGCTGGTGATCCCGTTCAGCGCCGGCGCTTTCCACGGTGCCGGACAGTCCGTCCTCTACGCCGAGGGCTCCGTACCGCAGTTGGACACCGTCCAGCTCGACACGGCCCTTGGCGCCACCTTCGTGGATGCCCCGACGCCACTGGCGAACTATCGTTCGCTGTTGGACCTGATGGAACGGACGGCGCTGTCACCCGACGCATCCCAGAAGCTCATCCGTTCCATCGCACACGAACTGTGAGAGGACTGGAGCGGTGACCGCACTGGACTGGAAGCGTTCGTCATTCTGCGGCGGGGGCGGCAACAACTGCGTGGAAATCGCCGTCGCCGACGAGGACGGCGACGTAGCGATACGAAACAGCACCCGCCCGCAGCTGGTTATCAGAACCAGCCGCGCCGCGTTCGCCGCCCTTGTCACTCAACTACGTGAGGCCTCACCGCGTTGACCAGCAACGGCCCTGCCACTCAGAAGGTCTTCCAGAACTCCTTGCTGGATCACGCGGAGCTTGGACAACTTGCGGTCCACCGCAGCAACACGAGACCGAATCGAACGGATCGGGCCGAGTAGTTTCTCCTGCTCGGCGAGCGACGGCACCGGGACCGGCATGTTTTTCACCTGAGTGGAATTGATGGACGCAAGGTTCGTGGTTTGCTTGCCGACCCGCTGAAAATAGGAACGGCCGACATCGGACGAGGTGTACAACGAGAGGAAGTCCGGCGACATCTCCTCTCCGCACCGCACCCGGAAGACGTGATTCTGATGCAAGCACTGGTCGATACGTCCATCCCAAACCGCACCTCGACCCAACTTGTCCAGGTCTCCGCCTTCCGTCAGGAGCAGGTCGCCCTTGCTTAGTGCGAAACGCTCGTATTGCGAACGGAGAATGCGCACCCGCTTCAGGTCGGCCGTATCGATCCTTCCGTCCAATACGTTTGCGACACGCAGATAGGGAAGTTCCACGGTCCCTTCTCCGACCGGTTCGGAGCCCAATGTCACACCAGCGGCGACCGTTGCGATCGACTCCAAGCGGGCGGTGGGCCAGGGTGATCCCACGTTGGCAAATACCTCAGCAGCCAATGCAGTCTCGGCAGCCCTGAACTTGTCCCGCACACGCTCCAGCGCTGCGATTCGCCACTCCATCACCGCGTGAGCAGCGACAATCCTCTGCTGTTCGTGAAAGTTAGGCAGAGGAACACGCAAATGTCGAACGTCAGCCTTGGAAATCTTGTACTGCCCGCTTGTTCCCCTCATTGCCGCTTCGATCTGGTCGCGCAGCCCAGCAGACGACAAAGCAAGCCCGAGGAAGGTTGGGTCTACTTTACTAGGATTTGAAACAAGCCGGAAAGCCAGGTCAGGAAGCAGCAGATGCCGCCGAACCTTTCTTACAGTACACGCAACTCCGACAAGGCTTTTTACTCCATTAGCACGGGCCATGAGGACATCGCCAGCGCGCACTTCAAACTCCGTACGGGGAAAAGATCCCGAAAGGAACGCCTTGGCCTCAGTCTCAATAAATCTCCCGGTCGTGATCGCACTCAGCTTGATCACGCCCCATTCATCCAGGCCAGGCGGTTTCGAGGAGCAGACCGGACTCCAGCCGGTCTCGATACGCGTCACTAGGTCCTTCAGCGGAACTTCCGGATACGTCGTTGCACGCACCTCACCGCCCATAACCCAGCTCCTTCAGCCACGCCCCAAACTCTTCCGCCGCGCCCTCGCTGTCCGCCTCCAGCTCCGCCAGCGACACCGCGTACTTCTCGGCCCAGCGGCGGAAGGCCGTGACCAGTTCGCGGCGGCCTGCGGCAGACATCGCGCCCAGGCGGGTGGAGAGGCCCTCACCGAGGACCTCGAGGACAACGCGCTGTCCGCTGTCCTCGGCCTTGGCCATCTCAGCCGCCGCCTTCAGCTCCGGCAGGAACTTCGTGTCCAGGGCCGACCGGTGTTTCGAGGCCGCCGTGCGCTCCTTGCGGCGTTGGGTGACCGCCTTCTCCAGGGCGGCGATCTCCTCAGGGTCGGCCGCCTCGGGTTCCGGCACCTCCCCCTCGGAGGCCTCTTCCTCGTCGCCGTCCGCGTCCGAGGTCGCAGGCCCCTGCACCTCCGCCAGCCGGGCCACCGCTTCCTTGTATGCCACGTCCGCCTCCGCCAGCGCCGTGTCCGCGCGGGCGACCTCCGCCAGGAACTCGGGGATGAGGGACCGTACGACCGACTCGTCCAGCGCGCGGCGCTTGTCCGCCGTGGTGACCGTGGACTTGGACCGGCCGCGGCGGGGCCGTCCGCCCTCGCTCTCGTCCTCGTCGGGGACGACGGGGTTGACCATGGTCTCCACGGTCTCCACCCAGCCGTCGAGCACCCGCTCGTAGCCACCCGCAGCCAGCGCCTTCACGTCGTACCGCGCGGACGCCCACCAGTCGGCGACGATCCCGTCCGTCTCGTACCGGTCCAGGATGCCGACCGGCTCGATCGCCGCCCGGAAGCCGGCGACCAGCCGCTCCCGCAACCGCATCGGCTGCCGGTCCACACTCAGGTTCGAGAAATGCTCGGCCTGCTCGGCCCACCACTTCCCGTACGCCTCACCCAGCTCGCGCTCCTTCGCCACCGCGAGGCCCGGAATGCGCTCGGCCGTGGCGTCAGGCCCCTCCGGCAGGAAGTCGACGTAGTCCTCGTCGTCCGCTCGCGCCGCGAAGAGCGACGGCAGGTCCACGCCGTAGGCCTCGAAGGCCTCCCTCTTCGCGTCGATCTCCGCCTTCGGCACACCCCCGTACAGGTGCGCGCGCACGTCCTGCGGCTCCGCGGCCGGCGAGTTGTCGACCCAGCGGCGGATGTTGAGGTTGCAGTCGGCGGCCAGCAGGTCGTCCCTGCTGACGACGCGCGCGTAGCCGTCGATCGGGGTCCAGTCGCGGTAGACCGTGACGATCTTCTCGACGTGCTCAGGGCCGAGGACGTTCTGGTTCTTGCCCGGCCGGTACTCGCGGTCGGCGTTGATGAAGAGGACGTTGCCCTGCCGGTCGCCGTGCTTGCGGTGCGGCTTGCGCAGGATCAGGATGCAGGCCGGGATGCCGGTGCCGTAGAAGAGGTTCGGGCCGAGGCCGATCACCGCCTCGACGCAGTCGTCCTTCAGCAGTTCCCTGCGGATGTCGCGTTCCTTGCCGCCCCGGAACAGCACGCCGTGCGGCATGACGGTGGCGGCGACGCCGTCGTGCTCCAGCACGGAGATCATGTGCTGGACGAACATCAGGTCGGCCTTCTTGCCCGTCTCCGGCGCCCAACCCCACTTCATCCGGGTGCCGTGCGCCTCCTCGGCCTTCTCGACCTCGTCCTTGTCGTAGGGGAGGGAGAAGGGCGGGTTCGACAGCACCTTGGTGAAGGTCCGCAGCTGCTTGCTGCCGTCCGGCCGCCAGTGCAGCGGCTCGGTGAGGGTGTCGCCGAGCTGGAGATCGAACTCGCGGATGCCGTGCAGCACCATGTTCATGCTGGCCATGGACCAGGAAGGGCCGTTCTTGTCCTGCCCGTTGACGGACAGCAGCTGCGGCTCCCCGCCGTGCTCCTCGACGTGTTCCCGCGCGGCGATCAGCATGCCGCCCGAGCCCGCGCAGGGGTCGTAGACGGATTCCCGCTCCTTCGGGTCCACGAGGCGGACCATCATCCGCACGACCTCGCGCGGGGTGTAGAACTCACCGCCGCGCTGCCCCGCCGAGTCGGCGAAGCGGGCGAGCAGGTACTCGTACGCGGCGCCGAGCATGTCCGGGAACTCGAAGTCCTCGTTGCGCAGCCGGTAGAGGCTGAAGTGCCGGATCAAGGCGCGCAGTTCGACCGTCGTGAAACGGGACTTGGTGCCGACCGTGTCGTTGAAGGAGATGTGGGAGGTGACGCCCGCCAGCCGTTCGTTGGAGCCGGTGAGTGCCGCCAGCGCCTGGTCGAGCCCTTCGCCCACCTGCTCGGTGAGGCCGGAGATGCCCGGCTCCGGTTCCGGGACCGGGCCGCCCGTCTCCAGGGGCTCGTGGTACTTGTGGGGTCCCTTCCACCAGCGTGCCTTCTGGGGCACGTAGAAGACGCGGGGGTAGCTCTCGGGGTCGTCGGCGCGGGCGAGGGCGTCCTTCTCGTCCCTGCCCGGCTTCTCGAGCTCCGCGTGGTAGATCCGCTCCCACTCCGGCTGGAACTCGTCCGAGGAACGCTTCAGGAAGAGCATCCCGAAGATGTAGTCCCGGTACTCGGAGGCGTCCATGCGGCCGCGCAGGATGTCGGCGGCCGAGAACAGATGCCGTTCGAGCTGGGGCAGGGTCAGTCTGGCCACGGACCGGTCCTTCGTGCGCCGTCGGGATTCTGGAGAACCCCGGCAGCCTAGTCCGGTCGGCCGGCCCGTAAGAAATCGCCCGTCGGACCGCGGACGATTCCCGGCCTCACCGGGCCCACGTCTCGTCCTCGACGATCCCCAGGTGGACGAGGAGCCGCCAGACGTCGGTGGACGGGTCGCGCTTGAGCGGGTCGCAGTTCTCGGCGTGGCCGCTGCGGCGGGTCCATTCCTCGTAGCTCTCGGTACGCGGTCCGGGAATCGGAGCGTGCACGAGGTTCCGGGCCGAGCACGAACCGTGCGAGCACAGGCTCACGAGCTTGCGGGCATTGCGTACGGCGTCCTTCTCCCGCCCCAGGAGCGACTGGCCGCGCTGGTCGTCGAGGCCCTTTCCGCGATCACCGGAGGCCTTGTCGTACTCCGCGAAGCCCTTGGCGTCCCGGTGCTCGCGCAGTCGGCGCAGGACGGTGTCGTTCACGCCTCCCTCCTGGCTGGTGAACTGCTGGAAGTGCAGGAGCAGCCACAGTTCGAAGGAGGGGTGGGAGAGCGCCACCTGGACGCCCTGGGCTGCGGCCTCACGCATCGCGTCGGGAATGTCCTGGTCGCGGCTGTCCTGCGCGTCACGGTCGAAGAGCGCCCACTTCTCGTCCGCCGGGTCGGAGGCGGACTCGATCACCTTCTTCACGACCTCGGTGGGACGCAGCCCGTTCCTGGCCCCGTGGAACTTGAGCAAGAACTTCTTCGGTTCGCCGTAGGTCTTGTTCAGCAGCGCGATGTAGTCCCGTTCGGTCTTCTCGCCCTCGGCGGCGACGTAGACCACCCGGCGGGACTCGTCCTCGTAGGACTGGGGCGGCCGGCGCAGCGGTCTGGCGTCGTCGGCGTCGCGGCGGCGTCGGCGGCCTCGCGGCTGGTTCCGGTTCTGGTGGTCCTGTGGTCCCCTGCTCACGCTGTTGCCCGCAGCCCCTCTTCGATGAGTGCGATCTGCCGTGCGATCTCGCCGCTGGTCAATCGGGGGACGCCGCCGTAGTGGCCGTGCAGGTAGCGGCGTTCCAGGTTGTCGTCGCGGCGAGCCTTGCGGGCCGCCGTGATCGGGTAGAGCTGGGATTCGCCGGTGGCGTTCTTGAGGGCGATCCACACCTGGTCGCGGTCGAGCGGCCGCTCCACCACGGACGGGCCCAGCAGGGTCGCGTCGTGCGTGGTGAAGACCAGCTGCGCGGTGCGCGGGTTGGCCTCCTCGTCCTGGAAGAGGCGGATGACCTCCGCCGCGAGGATCGGGTGGAGGCTGGAGTCGAGTTCGTCGGCGAGGAGCACCCCGCCCTGGTCCAGGACGTGGAAGAGGGGCCCCAGGAAGGCGAACCAGGCGTGGGTGCCCAAGGACTCCTGGTCCCAGAAGTCCAGAGGACGGGGAGTGCCGTCAACGCTGCGGTGCAGGAGCTGTACCTCGCCGCTCTCGGGGTCCAGGGTCAGACCGGTGATCCCCAGATCCGCTGCGGCCAGCATCGCACCGATGCGTTTACGCAGTTCGGCGCCGTTCTTGCGGTCGGTGAGCCGCGTACGGGTCCACTCCGTCCGATGGGGAACATCCGCGCCGGACGTCACCAGCCAGAGGTTGTCGACGAACCAGCGGTGCACCGCTGAGAGCGCTGGGTGATTGAGCGTGGCTCCGGCTGTCAGGAACAGGGCGTCGGGGCGGGTGGACGCGACGATCACGTCCTTGTGACCCTTCAACCCGTTGCCGGGGAAGCGGAACTCACCGCCCTCGTCGTCCGGGCGGTCCGCCTCTCGGTCGAACCACACCTGGCGCCGCCCGGACGGGTAGGCGTGCAGCCACTCGGCCTCCACCCGGTCGTCGGACAGTTCGAAGCCGTAGGTGTAGCGGACGGGCTGCTTGCCGAGGAGGAGGTCCACCTCGAAGAGGCTGGTCTCGTCCTGCGCCTCCGAGGCCAGCTCGAACGGCTCCCGTGGCACTCCGGGCCTCTTGCCCCAGTCCGCGAAGGACTCCAGCACCGCCTTTCGCATGAACCGCAGGGCGTCCAGGACGTTGCTCTTGCCGGAGGCGTTGGCCCCGAAGATGCCGACCGTCGGCAGCACGGACACCGGCTTGCCCTCGGAACGGGCGCCGGTCTGCCGGGCGGTGCTCTCGTTGAGTTCCGTGGCCACGAGGGAGAGTTCGGTCTCCTCCCGGATGGACCTGTGGTTGGCCACCCGAAAACTGAGCAGCACGGCCGACCTCCAGACGAGGCGGGTACCTGGTTCGCCGCCTTAGGCTCCTACGTGCGGGTAATCCGCACGGTCGAGCCTAAAACGACTCCTCGGGATACGCCAGAGCTCGTCATCGAACGTTGACCGCATTCTTCCCTCGCCGGGCCCGAAGGAGTGCCTTCAGGCCACTCCGGCCGTCGCCCGCACGGTCGAGGCGATCGTCGCCGAGCCGACCACGCGGGTGCCGTCGTACAGGACGATCGCCTGGCCGGGGGCCACGCCGCGGACGGGCTCGGCGAAGGACACCTCCAGGGAGCCGTCGACGAGTTCCGCCGTCACCTCGGTCTCGCCGCCGTGGGCGCGCAGCTGGGCGGTGTAGGTGCCGGGGCCGGTGGGGGCGGCGCCGCACCAGCGGGGCTTGATCGCGGTGAGGGCGGTGACGTCGAGGGCGGCCGCGGGGCCGACGGTGACGGTGTTGGTCACCGGGGAGATGTCGAGGACGTAGCGGGGCTTGCCGTCGGGGGCGGGGGTGCCGATCCGCAGGCCCTTGCGCTGGCCGATGGTGAAGCCGTACGCGCCCTCGTGGCTGCCGACCTTGGTGCCGGACTCGTCGACGATGTCGCCCTCCGCCTTGCCGAGGCGGTTCGCGAGGAAGCCCTGGGTGTCGCCGTCGGCGATGAAGCAGATGTCGTGCGAGTCGGGCTTCTTGGCGACGGCCAGCCCCCTGCGCTCGGCCTCCGCGCGGATCTCCTCCTTGGTGGTGACCGTGTCACCGAGGGGGAACATCGCGTGGGCGAGCTGGCGGTCGTCGAGCACGCCGAGGACGTAGCTCTGGTCCTTGGCCATGTCGGAGGCGCGGTGCAGTTCGCGGGTGCCGTCCTCGCGCAGGATCACCTGGGCGTAGTGGCCGGTGCAGACCGCGTCGAAGCCGAGCGCCAGCGCCTTGTCCAGCAGGGCGGCGAACTTGATCTTCTCGTTGCAGCGCAGGCACGGGTTGGGGGTGCGGCCGGCCTCGTACTCGGCGACGAAGTCCTCGACGACGTCCTCGCGGAAGCGGTCGGCGAGGTCCCACACGTAGAACGGGATGCCGATGACGTCGGCGGCGCGGCGGGCGTCGCGCGAGTCCTCGATGGTGCAGCAGCCCCGCGCGCCGGTACGGAACGACTGCGGGTTCGCGGAGAGCGCGAGGTGGACGCCGGTCACGTCGTGGCCCGCTTCTGCCGCGCGGGCGGCGGCGACGGCGGAGTCGACGCCGCCGGACATGGCGGCCAGGACGCGGAGGGGGCGGGAGCGCTGCGAGGTCTCAGTCATAACCCCTCCAGGGTACGGGGGCGTGGGAACCGCGGCCGCCGGATATCCGTTCCAGATCACATGGGGGCACAGAAGGCATCCGAGGACGGGGACCGGCGCATCGGGCGGCGGGCACTGATCGTGGGCGGGGTGGTGGCGGCGGCGGGCACGGCGGCGCTGGCGCGGGACGAGCTGGCGCGGCTGTGGTGGCGTGTGCCGGGTGTCGAGAAGCCGCGCGAGCAGGGTGTGGTGGACTACGCGGGCGCCCGCTGGGTGGCGGCCTCGGACGCCAACTGGCGCCGCGCGGACCGGCCGGACGACTTCGGCGTCGACATGGTGATCGTCCATGTCACCCAGGGCAGTTTCGACAGCGCGGTGCAGGCGTTCCAGGACCCGGACCACCAGGCCGCCTCGCACTACATCGTGGGCCAGGACGGCCGTGTCACCCAGATGATCCGCGAGCTGGACGTGGCCTACCACGCGGGCAACCGCGACTACAACGAGCGCAGTGTCGGCATCGAGCACGCGGGCTTCGTGGACCGCCCCGAGGACTTCACGGACGAGATGTACGAGGCGTCGGCCCGCCTCACGGCCCGCATATGCGCCCGCTACGGCATACCGGTCGACCGCGACCACATCATCGGCCACGTCGAGGTCCCGGGCACGGACCACACCGACCCGGGCCCCCACTGGGACTGGGACCGCTACATGAAGCTGGTCCGCCGCGCCCGCACGATGCAGGCTCGTCCCAGCCCTTCGGCTTCGGCCACGGCGGGCTAGGTCAGTCCCGCCGCGCGGGCCCGTTCCACCGCCGGGCCGATGGCCTTGGCCACGGCCTTCACATCGGCCTCCGTGGAGGTGTGGCCCAGGGAGAAACGCAGGGTTCCGCGGGCGAGGTCGGGGTCCACCCCGGTGGCCAGGAGGACGTGGCTGGGCTGGGCGACGCCGGCGGTGCAGGCGGATCCGGTGGAGCACTCGATGCCCTGGGCGTCCAGGAGGAGCAGCAGGGAGTCGCCCTCGCAGCCGGGGAAGGTGAAGTGCGCGTTGGCCGGAAGACGCCCCCCGGGCGCGGGGTCGCCGCCGAGGATGGCGTCCGGGACGGCCTCGTGGACCGCGGTGACCAGGTCGTCGCGCAGCCTGCCGATCTCGCGGGCGAACCACTCCTGCCGCTCGGCGGCGAGCCGCCCGGCGGTCGCGAAGGAGGCGACGGCCGGGACGTCGAGGGTGCCGGAGCGGACGTGGCGTTCCTGGCCGCCACCGTGGAGGACGGGCACGGGGGTGTGCTCGCGGCCCAGGAGCAGCGCACCGATGCCGTACGGGCCGCCGATCTTGTGGCCGGACACGGTCATCGCGGCGAGCCCCGACGCGGCGAAGTCCACCGGGACCTGGCCGAAGGCCTGGACCGCGTCGGAGTGCAGCGGCACGCCGAACTCGGCGGCGGTCTCGGCGAGTTCGCGGACCGGCAGGATCGTCCCGATCTCGTTGTTGGCCCACATGACGGTGGCGAGGGCGACATCGTCGGGGTTGCGGGCGATGGCCTCGCGCAGGGCGTCCGGGTGGACCCGGCCGTGGGAGTCGACCGGCAGGTACTCGACGGTGGCGCCCTCGTGCTCGCCGAGCCAGTGGACGGCGTCGAGGACGGCGTGGTGCTCGACGGGGCCGGCGAGGACCCGGGTGCGGGCCGGGTCCGCGGCGCGGCGGGACCAGTAGAGCCCCTTCACGGCGAGGTTGTCGGCCTCGGTCCCGCCGGAGGTGAACACGATCTCGCTGGGCCGGGCGCCGAGGGCCTCGGCGAGGGTTTCGCGGGCCTCCTCGACGGTGCGCCGGGCGCGGCGGCCGGCCGCGTGGAGGGAGGAGGCGTTGCCGGTGACGCCCAGGTGCGCGGTGAGCGCCTCGACCGCCTCGGGAAGCATCGGGGTGGTCGCGGCGTGGTCGAGGTAAGCCATGGTGGGGCCGATTCTACGGGGCCCCGTGCGGCGGCCACGGATCACGGTTGGCCGGGATGTGCCGCCCGCTCAGAAGCTCCACGAGATCGTGTGGTCCGCCTGGACGAACACGGCGAGGACGAGGAGGTCGGCCACGCCGAGTCCGAGCCCCAAAAAGGCCCGGCCGCGTCGGGCCGTGCCCCGCCACAGCGCCACGGCCGCCAGCACGACGGCGGTCGGGCCGAGGACGACGTTGAGGACGAGCAGGCCCAGCAGGCCCAGGACGAAGGACGCGACGGCCATGCCGTCGGCGTCACGGAAACCGGTGCGTCGGGCGGCCGGTGCGGTCAGATGCATGGTGATCGGCTCCCACGGTCGGAGGGACGGGGTTCGGACGGCCCGGTGCGGGTCAGTGCGCCGGGCCGCGGCGTCCGCGGCCGTGGCGCTCGCGCAGGGCGAAGACACCGAGCCATACGACGATGACGGCACCGGTGACGAGGGAGAAGGAGAGCGGGGCGTGGACGACGGCGCCCAGGACGACGCCCAGCAGGAGCAGCGCTGCGACGAGGAACAGCATGGGTGGATCCCCCAGATTCGGTGAACGGTTGTAGCTACAGTTGTTCACTGAGTTCCCAGGCTAGCGCGGCCCATGACTTTCCCATGACGGAGAACAGTTGTTAACTGCATGGCATGAGTCACACCCTCGGCGTCCGGCAGGCCCAGAAGTGGAAGACCCGGCGGGCGCTGCTCGACGCGGCGCTGGAGCTGCTGGAGGAGCAGAGCCTGAGCAGTCTGGGGCTGCGTGAGGTCACCCGTGCGGTGAGGGTGGCGCCGACCGCCTTCTACCGGCACTTCCGGTCCATCGAGGATCTGGGGGTGGCGCTGGTCGAGGAGGCGCTGGGCGGTCTGCACCCGATGATCCGGACGATCGTGTCCACGACCGGGGACGGTGAGGAACGCGTCGCGCGGGCCGTCGGGCTGATCGCGGGGCACGTCGACGCGCATCCGGCGCATGTGCGGTTCATCGCCCGGGAGCGGCACGGCGGGGTGCGGGCGGTGCGGGAGGCGATACGGGATCAGCTCGCGCTGTTCGCCGCGGAGGTGGCGGAGGCGCTGGCGGAGGATCCGGTGTCCGCGGGGTGGGGGGAGGAGGATCTGGCGATGCTGGCTCAGCTGTACGTGGATCAGATGCTGGTCACCGCGTCAGCGCTGCTGGAGGCTCCGGCGAGGGAGGCCGGGCGGGAGCGGGTGGTCCGGATGGCCGAGCGTCGGATGCGGTTGATCGGGATCGGGCGTGCGCACTGGCTGGACGGCGGGGTGGGTGGGGGCGGGTGAGGGGGTTTTTCGCCCCCGCCGCCCCTGCCCTCCCCCACTCTCGGCTTCGCTCGAGCGGGGGCACCCCCGGCGAGGCTGGATTCAGAGGCGGACCCGGGCCAGTTGGCGGGACTGGGCCACCAGGCGGTCCTCGCTGTCCCAGACCTCGGCGTCCTCCTCCAGGAAGCCGCCGGCGAGGTTGCGGGTGGTGACCGAGACGCGCAGCGGGCCCGGAGCGGGGCGGCAGCGGACGTGGACGGTCAGCTCCACCGTGGGGACCCAGCCGGTCAGGCCCAGCTCGAAGGCGGTCGGCGGCAGGGCGTCCACCGCGAGGAGCAGCGCGAACGGGTCGGGGTCCCGGCCGTCGGCGAGACCGAACCAGGCCCGCATCTCCCCCTTGCCGGACGGCTGCCCGAGCGCCCATCCCAGGGTTGAGGGGTCGAGCTTGAGCATCAGGCGCTCGGTGATGGCGGAGCCGCCGTCGACCGGGGCGGGGCCGTCCTCCGCTCCGAAGCACTGCTCCATCGGCGGTATCGCGGGCGGCTCGGCCGTCGTACGGACGTCGTCGGGCAGGGAGTCCAGATCACCGTAGGAGGCGAGGACACGGATGCGCTCCACCTCGCGGCCCTGCTCGTCGAACTGGAACAGGGACGCCTGGCCGGTCGACAGGGTCCGTCCGGTGCGCACGGTCTCGGTGCGGACGACGGCCGGGCCCGGCCGGGAGGCGGTCAGATAGTGCGCGGAGAGGGTGAACGGGTCGGCGTGCGGCAGGGTGTCCGCGAGCGCGCGGCCCAGGACCGCCAGCAGATAGCCGCCGTTGACGGCGTTGAAGATCGTCCAGTCGGCGGAGAGGTCGATGTCGTAGACACCGGGCGCACGCGGGGTGAGAGCGGTGTCGCGGTCGAACTCACTGGCGCCGATGGTGGCCCTGACGGACTGGGCGGAGGCTGCTTCTGGCATGGCTGAACAGTACAAGAAGATAATACTAAGCGGTAGCTTTGCCGGTGTGCCCGGGAACTACTCCTCCTGGACCGTCGAGCGGCGGTGCCATGCGCGAGGGGCCCGCCAGTGGTAGCGCATCGCGAGCAGCCGCAGCACGAAGGCCGTGACCACGGCGACACCGCTGGTCCCCGCGTTCAGCGCGTCGTAGCGGATGCACAGCGCGGTCAGGGCGGCACCGACGACGGCCGGGACGGCGTACAGGTCGCGGTCCCAGCGCAGCAGCGACGGCACCTCGTTGGCGAGCACGTCGCGCAGCACACCGCCGCCGACCGCGGTGGCCAGGCCCAGGCAGGCGGAGGCGGTCAGGCCGAGGCCGTAGTCGTACGCCTTGGTCGTGCCGACGACGCAGAAGAGGCCGAGGCCTGCCGCGTCGAAGACGTTGACGCCGGTCTGGATGCGTTCCACGTGCGGGTGGAGGAAGAACACCAGGACCGTGGCGAGCAGCGGGGTGACGAAGTACCCCAGGTCCGTGAAGGCGGCGGGCGGTACGGCGCCGATGACCAGGTCGCGGAAGAGGCCGCCGCCGAGCGCGGTGACCTCGGAGAGTACGGCGATGCCGAAGACGTCGAAGTTCTTGCGGACGGCCAGCAGGGCGCCGGAGATCGCGAAGACGAAGATGCCGATCAGGTCGAGCGTGTGCAGGACGGACGGACTGAACAGTTGCTGGAGCACCCTGCCATTCTCACCCGTGAACGAGCCCCCGCCTTACAAACGAAGGCGGGGGCTCGCGGTCAAGCTGGGTTACTTCTCCTTGGTCAGAGGCCCGGCGTCGGTGTCGGTGTCGGTCCCGGGGGCGTCCGTCTCCGCGGGGCCGGACGCGGCGGCCTCGGCCTTCACGGCCTCGGACTCCGCTTCCGCCTGCCCCGCCTCGGACTCGGCCTCCGCCTGCCCCGCTTCGGACTCAGCCTCCGCCGGCTCCGTCTTGGTCTCGGCCTCCGCCGACTCCACCTCGGACTCCGCTTCCGCCTGCCCCGCCTCGGACTCCGCTTCCGCCTGCCCCGCCTCGGACTCAGCCTCCGCCGCCCCCGCCTTGGTCTCGGCCTCCGCCGACTCCACCTCGGACTCCGCTTCCGCCTGCCCCGCCTCGGACTCAGCCTCCGCCGCCCCCGCCTTGGTCTCGGCTTCCGCCGGCTTCGCCTCGGACTCGGCTTCCGCCGGCTTCGCCTCGGAGCCGGCTTCCGCCTCAGGCTCGGAGGCCTTCGGCTTCGTGCCCTCCGCGTCCGCCGCCGCCCCCGCCGAGGTCTCCTCGGACTTCGAGGTCTCCGCGGACTTCGCCGGCGCCTTCTGCGGGACCGTCGCCGCCGCCTCCTTGGCGGCGGTCAGCAGGACGACGTCCTGCGGAGCCTGGTCCGCGAAGTTCTCCGGGTGGTGGCAGGCCACCCGCTGGCCCGGCCGCAGCTCCTTCAGCGGCGGTTCCGTGGTCGTGCAGATCTGCGTCGCCTTCCAGCACCGGGTGTGGAAGCGGCAGCCGCTCGGCGGGGAGATCGGCGAGGGCACGTCACCCCGGAGCAGGATGCGCTCGCTCTTGGTGCCCCGGCGCTTCGGGTCCGGCACCGGCACGGCCGACATCAGGGCCTTGGTGTACGGGTGCATCGGCGTCTCGTACAGCGAGGTGCGGTCGGCGAGCTCGACGATCTTGCCCAGGTACATCACCGCGATCCGGTCCGAGACGTGCCGGACGACGGACAGATCGTGCGCGATGATCACGTACGTCAGGCCGAGCTCCTCCTGGAGGTCGTCCATGAGGTTGACGACCTGCGCCTGGATCGACACGTCCAGCGCGGAGACGGGCTCGTCCGCGACGACCAGCTTCGGCTTCAGGGCCAGCGCGCGGGCGATGCCGATGCGCTGGCGCTGGCCGCCGGAGAATTCGTGCGGGTAGCGGTTGTAGTGCTCGGGGCTCAGGCCCACCAGCTCCAGGAGCCGCTGGACCTCCTTCTTCACCCCGCCCTCCGGCTCCACGCCCTGGAGCCGGAACGGCGCCGAGACGATGCCGCCGATGGTGTGCCGCGGGTTCAGCGAGCCGTACGGGTCCTGGAAGATCATCTGGATGTCCCGCCGCAGCGGACGCATCCCGGCCGTGTTCAGCCGCGTGATGTCCTTGCCCTCGAAGCTGATCGAGCCGCCGGTCGGGTCCTGGAGCCGGGTGATGACCCGGCCCATGGTCGACTTGCCGCAGCCCGACTCGCCGACCACGCCGAGGGTCTCGCCCTTGCGCACCTCGAAGTCGATGCCGTCGACGGCCTTGACCGCACCGACCTGGCGCCGCAGGACACCCTTGCGGATCGGGAAGTGCTTCTGCAGGCCCTCGACCTTGAGCAGCACCTCGCGCTCCTCGGGAGCGGCGGCCTGGGCCGGGACCGTCGTCGCGTCCGTCTTCTTGGTCTCACTCACAGCTTCGGCACAATCTCTTCGGTCCAGATCCGCGTGCGGTCCTCCGGCGAGAGGTGGCAGGCGGAGAAGTGCCCGCTGCCGACCGGCTGGAGCTCCGGGCGCACGGTACGGGTGACATCCCCCTTGGGGAGGTCGGCGTACGGGCAGCGGGGGTGGAAGGCGCAGCCCGAGGGGACGTTGATCAGGCTCGGCGGCGAGCCCTTGACCGGGATGAGCCGCTCGGAGGTCTCGCGGTCGACGCGCGGCATCGAGCCGAGCAGACCCCAGGTGTACGGGTGCTGCGGCCGCTCGAAGACGTCGTCGACCGAGCCGCGCTCCACGCACCGGCCGCCGTACATCACCAGGACGTCGTCGGCGATCTCGGCGACCACGCCGAGATCGTGGGTGATGAGGATGACCGCGGAGCCGAACTCCTTCTGCAGGTCCCGGACGAGGTCGAGGATCTGCGCCTGGACGGTCACGTCCAGGGCGGTCGTCGGCTCGTCCGCGATGAGCAGTTCGGGGTTGTTGACCAGCGCCATGGCGATCATCGCGCGCTGGCGCATACCGCCGGAGAACTCGTGCGGGTGGTTGTCGACCCGCTTGTCGGGCTCGGGGATGCCGACCCGGTCGAGCATCTCGATCGCCCGCTTGCGCGCGACCTTCTTGCTGACGTCGTGGTGGACCCGGTACGCCTCCACGATCTGGTTGCCGATCGTGTAGTACGGGTGCATCGCGGACAGCGGGTCCTGGAAGATCATCGCCATCTCGCGGCCGCGCAGCCGGCGCACCTCGTCCGGGTCGGCGGAGACGAGCTCCTTGCCGCCCAGCCAGATCTCGCCGGACATCCGCACGTTCTTGCCGCGGGAGCCGAGCCGGTGCAGGCCCATGATCGCGAGCGAGGTGACGGACTTGCCCGAGCCGGACTCGCCGACGATGCAGAGGGTCTTGCCCTTCTCCACCTCGAAGCTGAGCCCGTCGACGGACTTGACCAGGCCGTCGTCGGTGGGGAAGTGCACCTTGAGGTCGCGGACCGCGAGGAACGCGTCGGGCGCGTTCGAGGGCGAGCTCGTGGGTTCGCCCACGGCGGCCCCGGTCTTGGAGAGTTCGGTCACGAGAGCCTCACGCGAGGGTCGGCGGCGGCGTACAGCAGGTCCACCAGGAGATTTGCGATCACGACGAAGAAGGCTGCGAGCAGGGTCACGCCGAGGATCGGGGGAAGGTCGTTGTCGGTGATGCCCTGTACCGCGTACTGGCCGATGCCGGGCAGTGAGAACACCTTCTCGGTGATCACGGCGCCGCCGAGCAGCAGGCCGAGGTCCATGCCGAAGACGGTGATGATCGGGGTCAGCGCGGCCCGCAGACCGTGCCGGGTCACGACCTTGCGCTCGCGCAGACCCTTGGCCCGGGCCGTGCGGATGAAGTCCTCGTTCATCGTCTCCAGCATGCCCGAGCGGGTGAGCCGCGCGTAGATGGCGGAGTACAGCAGGGCCAGCGAACACCAGGCCGGGAAGAGCGTGTTGGCCCACTGGGCCGGGTTCTCGGTGAGCGGTACGTAGGTGCGCCCGAAGATCGGCCACTGGAAGGTGAACAGCAGCAGCGCCAGGTTGCCGGTGAAGAACATGGGCAGCGAGACACCGGCGAGCGCGACGCCCATGAAGGTGCGGTCGAAGACGCTGCGGGGCTTGAGCGCGGAGATCACGCCGATCAGGACACCGGAGAGCAGCCACAGCACGGCGGCACCGCCGGCCAGCGAGAGGGTCACCGGGAGGCGCGAGGTGAGCTGCGGCCACACCTCGACGTGGTTCTTGAAGGAGTAGCCGAAGCAGGGCGCGTTGCATTGCGCCGTCGTGGGGCCCAGGTTGTAGGTGGCGCCGCTGACGATCCCCTTGATGAAATGCCAGTACTGGACGTACAGGGGCTGGTCCAGACCGAGGTTCTGCTTGACCGCGAGGATGTCCGCCTTCGTCGGGCTCTTTCCGATGTACTGCTGCGCGAGCTGGTCGGCGGTCTGGCCGGCGAGCCGCGGCAGCAAAAAGAAGATCGCGAAGGTGACCGCGGTGACGACCAGCAGCAGGATCACTGCCGCGAACGTCCGACGGAGGATATACGAGATCACGGGGACCGGCGCTGGTGCCCGCGGGCCGCGAAGCCCGCGGGCACCAAAGCCTTCACCTGCCTTCCGGGGCTACTTCTTGGTCGTACCGATGTTGAGGTAGTCGTACTGACCGCTCCAGGCCGACGACGACACCAGGTTGGTGAAGTTCGCGGGGCGGTACAGCAGGACCTTGAAGTAGGTCAGCGGGACGAGGGCGGCCTGGTCCATCGCACGCTTGTCGATCTGGGCGTACATCGAGTTGCGCTCGGCGGCGTCCTCGGTGGCGATGGCCTTGCCGAGCGTCTCGTTGATCTGCTTGTCGTCGAGGTACGACAGGTTCGTGTTGCCGGAGGTGCCGATCGCGTCACCGTTCAGGATCTGCTGGAGGAAGCCGTAGCCGGACGGCCAGTCGGCACCCCACTGCATCATGTGCAGACCGATGTTCTGCTTCTTGTTGAACGACGGCACACCCACCTGGTCGGTGAAGTACTTGCCCGACGGGTACTGCTTCAGGCTGGCGTTGATGCCGACCTTCTTCAGCGAGGCGATGATCGCGGTGGCCGCGTCGATCTCCTGCGGGCGGTCGCTGCGCGCCGAGATGTTGGTGTTGATGGTCGTCTTGCCGCAGGCCTTCAGCTGCTCCTTGGCCTTGGCCACGTCGCCCTTGTTGCCGGCGGTGGCGTAGGCGTCCGTCTTCTCGTAGCCGGGGATGTCCGGCGGCAGGACGGTGGTGGCGATGTCACCGCGGATCGGGCCGCCCAGGGCGGTCTGCACGGAGACCTTGTCGACGGCGTACTGGACGGCCTTGCGGCACTCGACCTTGTCGAACGGGGCGACCTGGGTGTTGATCGCCATGTAGACGAGGCGGCCACCGTAGGTGTTGTCGGTGTTGGCCTTCAGGGCGACGTCGTTGACGACCTTCGCCTGCGTGGCGGCCTGGACGCCCGTGCCGCCGAGGTCGATCGCGGTGCCGGCCTGGACGTCCTGGTCGATCGTCTCGGCGTTGACCTTGAGCTTGACGACGATCTTGTCCGGGTACTGCTTGCGCAGCGGGTCCGTCTTCGCGTCCCAGTTCTCGTTGCGGACGAGGACGACCTGCTTGCCCTCCTCGTAGCTCTCGAACTTGTACGAGCCGGAGGACACGATGTTCTTGACGTAGTCGACGCCCTTGTCCTTGGCCTGGGGCACCGGGGCCGTCTGCGGCGTCGCGACCAGGTAGTCGAACTCCTGGAAGGCGCGGTTGAGGTGGAAGACGATCGTGGTGTCGTCCGGCGTCTCGATGGACTTCAGGCCCTCGGGGCTCTTGTCCTTGTAGGGGCCCTTGTACTTGTCGCCGCCCTCGAGGAACTGCTGGAAGTAGTTCGGGCCGAGGGAGAGCACGTCACGCGCGAAGTTGGAGCGCTCGACGGCGTACTTGACGTCCTTCGAGGTGATCGGAGTGCCGTCCTGGTACTTCAGGCCCGAACGCAGCTTGTACGTCCAGGTCTTGCCGCCGTCGCTCGGCACACCCTTGCTGGCCGCGAGGTCCGGGACCAGCGTGTTGCCCTCCTCGCCCGCACCGGGCTGGAAGGTCATCAGCGGGCGGGCGTAGAGCCGGCTGAGGTTGTACATGTACGCGTAGTACGTGTTGCCGGGGTCGAAGGAGTCCGGGACGTCCGAGTACTCGTACGTGACCGTCCCACCCTTCTGGGTGGAGGCGTTGACGACACCCTTGGTCGCTGCGTTGGCCTCAGCCGACTTCTTTCCGTTGCTGTCCGAGTTGTCATCGGCCTTGCTGCAAGCCGAAAGCAGCAAGCTCGCACTGCCGATGGCCGCGACCGCGGCCAGCGCTGACCTTCGCATGATGGTCTGCTTCCCCTCCATTGGTGGCAAAACTTTGGACTCTCGTGGCAGCCGCTGGTCAGCGGCTGCGCGGGTCGAGAGCGTCACGGAGACCGTCGCCGAGCAGGTTGAACGCCAGGACGGTCACGAAGATGGCGAGACCCGGCACGATCATGAACTGGGGATCGACCTGGTAGAAGGCGACCGCCTGGTTGAGCATGCCGCCCCACGAGGCCTGGGGCGGCTGGATGCCGACACCGAGGAAGCTCAGGGACGCCTCGAAAAGGATGTTGGTCGGGATGAGCAGCGTCGAGTAGACGATGATCGGACCCACGAGGTTCGGCAGCAGCTCCCGGAAGAGGATGTACGGCCCCTTGGCCCCCATCCCCCGGGAGGCGTCGACGAACTCCCGCTCACGCAGGGCCAGCGTCTGGCCCCGGACGATGCGGCCCAGATAGGGCCAGTTGAAGAAACCGATGACGAAGATCAGCACGCCGATGTGCAGCGGCAGACCCTCCAGACCGAAGGCGCCGCCCTGCAGGGTCGCCGAGATGGCGATCGCGAACAGCAGGAGGGGGAACGCCAGGAAGGTGTCCATCAGACGGCTGATGATCGTGTCGACGCGTCCGCCGTAGTAGCCGGCCACCACGCCGAGGATCGCGCCGATCGTGTTGGACAGGAGCGTGGCGCCGAAGGCGACGACCAGCGAGACCCAGGAGCCCTCCAGGATGCGGGTGGCGATGTCCCGGCCGAACTTCGGCTCCACACCGAGCGGGTGGTCCCAGCTCATGCCGCCGAAGTCGCCCTTGGGCAGCGAGGTGTTGGGGTCGATCAGATCCTGGTTGAGGACGTTGGGGTCCAGGCCGAAGATCGCCTGGATCGGGCGGGAGAGGATCGCCAGGAGGATCAGCAGGGCCACGATGACCCCGCCGGCCACGGCGACCTTGTCCTTCTTGAAACGGGACCAGGCGATCTGCCCCAGGGAACGACCCTCGATCTGCCCCTTGTCGGCACCGTCGAGGACAGCCTCGGGCTGTACCTCGGCTTGTGCCCCGGTGGTCTCGATCGGTGCGGTCACAGTGACCTGACCCCTCTCGCCGGTGGTGACCGGCCTACACCCGCCGTTGATCACGGCTTTGTCAACTTGCTTTCGATCACAGGATCGAACGATCCGGCATCTGTGTCGGGAGTCTTCAGCGTCTTCACGATCACCCGCCAGGCCTGACCGGGAAAGTATGCACAACCGTGATGCACTGCATGGGATTCCGTTATCCGAACAGTGGGTAACACCCTTCGGACGTCTGACAGTTGGGACACAACGGCGTAATCGATGATCTTCGTGACGATTCACCGCTGTCTACGCGCGAAGAAATGTGCCCACGGCGTGAAGATCACGGATGCCGTCGGCGCGGCCGGCGGAAGCCCGTCACTCCGTCAGTGGACCCCACGGGCCGGAGGGTAGCCGTACCCGGCGGCGGGTGCCTGGGCGGGGGCCGCGTGGGCCTCGCGGTCGTAGAACGGCCGGGAGTTGACGCGCAGCCACATCGCGACCGGGTCGTACTCGTCGGACATCGCGACGGTCGACACGGGCAGTCCGTCCGGGACCGCGCCGAGGGACTGCCGCATCATCGCGCGTACGGCGTCCACGGCGGGCGGGGAGGTGTCGTACACGTCCAGGCCGATGGCGAGGTACGGGGCGCCCAGCGCGGGCTGCACCCAGGCGCGGCGCAGGGCGCGGACGGCCGGGGTGCGGTGGGCGTTCTGCGCGAGGAGGGCGTAGAACTGCGGGATCGCGATGGCCGGTTCGGACAGCCGCAGCGGTCCGGCGGGCTGGCGGTCCAGGCCGCCGGCGATCCGGCGCAGGTCCAGCCAGGGGATGCCGACGCCGCCGCCGGGGGCGTGCGGATTGAGCCAGAGGCCGTAGCGGTCGGGGTAGAGCGCGCGGGCCACTTCGAGGCCGTCGACCACCTCGTACGACCGGTTCCAGCCGCTGGCGGACAGCTCCTGGGCGGAGGTGACGCAGGGCGCGTAGCCGAAGCCGTCGACCTCCATGTTTCCGTACTGGGCGTCCGGGGAGCCGGCCTGGCCGTGCCAGAGCAGCATCCAGACCTGGCCGGAGGCGGGGGTCGCGAGGGCGCGCAGCAGTGCCTCGTACGCGTCGTAACGCCCGGGCGTCACCTGGCGCAGCATGTGCTCGACCTGTCCGGTCGCCGCGGTGCCAGCGCTCACTTGTATCGCCCCTCCGTACCTCGCCAGCGGATGGACCTAGCTTAAGCCGACGTTGTGCAGCGGGCTGCCTGGCTGCGTTGCGGCAAGCTCGCGGAAGAGCTCGGGGCTGCGCGTTGTCCGGCGGGTGCGGGTGCGTCCTGGTTGGTCGCGCCCGCGCGGCGGAGCCGCACATCGATACAGCCCCGCGCCCCTGGGGGGGTTACTGCTGGCGCTGGTAGAAGGGGCGGACCTTGGTGCGGAGCCAGTCGCCGACCGGGTCCTGGGCGATGTCCAGGACGATGAGGTTGACCGGCCAGGGGGTGGGGGTGCGGCCGAGGGCCCGGCCCAGGGCGTTCAGGGGGAGGGTGCGGGCGTCGCCCTCCCACCGGGAGAGTTCCACGCCGACGAAGAGGACCGGGTCGGCCGTCTCGATCGCGGCGAGGCAGCGGCGGGCGGTGGTCACCACGCCGAGGGCGTCGAACTCCGCCGAGGCGGCGGCGAGGAAGTCCAGGGGGTCGTCCTGCCAGTCGGGTTCGAACAGCCGGACCCGGCCGCCGGCCGCCGCGCCGTCCAGGGGGGTGTGTCCGGCCCGGCAGAGTTCGGCCACCGCCGGCGGCGGCAGCGGGATGCCGACCACGCCGCCGGGGTTCACCGCGATCCCGGCCTGCGGTGGCAGGCCGCGGGCGAACTCGACGGCGGGCGCGATCGTGTACGGCATGTGGGAGCCGACGACCTGGCGGAACTGCTCCTCGGAGCTGAAGACGGGGACGTGGGCCTGGCCGTCGATCTCCATGGTGGGCAGGTCCAGCGGGCCGCTGTCCGGGCCGCCGCCGTTCGGCAGCGGGATCCAGACGAAGCTGCGGCCCAGCACCTCGACGATCCTGCCGCCCGCCGAGGGGACGCCGAGGGAGGCGGAGAGCACCTCCTCCAGCTCGTTGCCGGGCCATCCTCCGTGCGGATGGGGGTGCGTCTGTGCCGGGAAGTCCGCCGGGAAATCCATCTGCCTACCGCCTGCTGCCTGGAACCACTGCTGTGGCTGGAAAGGCTACCGGTCAGCCCGTGAAGCCGATCCGGCGCAGCGCGTCCGCCGCGTCCCGGTCGAGCAGGACCGCCGACCCCGCGCCCGCCGTCGGCGTGCCCCGCTCCACCGCGCGCAGCAGCCGCTCACTCGCCGCGCGGTGCCGCAGGAACGCGTACCGGGAGACACCGCGCCCGCGTGCGCGCTGGCCGGCCAGGGCCTGCTGCGGGGTGACGTCGAGCAGCAGCAGGTGCAGGCTCGCGCCCCGGCGGCGGGCCTCGCGGGCCAGCCAGCGGCGCACCCAGGCCTGTGTACCGCAGTCGTGCACGACGACCGGCTCTCCGGTCCGCAGCACGCGGCGCAGTCCGGCGTAGTGGGCGAGGCGGACCAGCGGGCGGTAGACCGCGTACGGCAGGAAGCGCGGCATGCGGCGGTCCCAGCGGTCCCGGGTGTCCTGGGAGTCGACGCGGGTGCCGCGCACCGTGCGCCGCATCAGGGTGGACTTGCCGCTGCCGGGCAGCCCGGTGACCACGACGAGGTCCCGGGGCCCGAAGAGCAGGGCGCGCGGGCTGCGGCCGGCCCGCGCGCGCAGATCGCGGACGACGGGCGCCGGCAGCGCGCCGCGGGCCCGACGGGCCTGGGCGGCCGGCTGCTGGGGCAGCGCGACGCCCGTGGTGGTGGCGCACGCCGTGGTCCTGTTCACCGTGATCGTCCTCCCCTGGGGCCGGGTACGAGTACCGATCCCCGCCGAGTGTAAAGAGAAGGTAATGCCGAGTGTCTGTCGTTTCCGTCCGTTTCCTGAAACAGGCGTGTCACAGCTGTCCGTGACGGTGTCCGCACACCCGGTGCGCCCCCTGGGAAGGGTCCCCCTGCCGCGCCCCCGCGATGCGTGCAATGATGTGCGCGCCAACTGCATACCGGCCGTTTGAATCCGCGCGGGAGAGTCCCCGGCACCGTTTGCCGCCGGGGCGCCGAAGGAGCAAGTCCCTCCCTTGAATCTCTCAGGCCCCGTTACCGCGCGGGCGAGGCACATCTGAAAAGCGGGCCGCCGAAGGGCATGCAGCAGTGCTCCGGTGGCTCCACCCAAGGTGCAAGTCAGGACCGTCCCCGCGGGGGGCGTCATGGCGAACCTCTCAGGTTCCGATGACAGATGGGGAGGAACGTCCTCGCCCTCCCCACGCTCGAACGAACTCGCGCGAGGGGACCCCATCGCCTTGGGAGACCGACCGATGAGCAGTACCGAACCCCGCCGGACCGCGCTCGACGCCCTGCACCGTTCGCTCGGCGCGACGATGACCGACTTCGCCGGCTGGGACATGCCCCTGCGCTACGGCTCCGAGCGCGACGAGCACAACGCCGTCCGCACCAGGGCCGGCCTCTTCGACCTCTCGCACATGGGTGAGATCACCGTCACCGGACCGGGGACCGCCGAGCTGCTGGACTTCGCGCTGGTCGGCGACATCGGCGGCGTGCGGCCGGGCCGCGCCCGCTACACCATGATCTGCCGTGAGGACGGCGGCATCCTGGACGACCTGATCGTCTACCGGCTGGACGACACCGAGTACATGGTGGTCGCCAACGCCTCCAACGCGCAGACCGTGCTCGACGCGCTCGTCGAGCGCTCGGCCGGCTTCGACGCCGAGGTCCGCGACGACCGCGACGCCTACGCGCTGCTGGCCGTGCAGGGCCCCGAGTCCCCCGCCATCCTCGCCTCGCTCACCGACGCCGACCTGGACGGCCTGAAGTACTACGCCGGCCTGCCCGGCACGGTCGCCGGTGTGCCCGCGCTCATCGCCCGTACCGGCTACACCGGCGAGGACGGCTTCGAGCTGTTCGTGAAGCCCGAGCACGCGGTGGAGCTGTGGCAGGCGCTGACCAAGGCGGGCGAGGGCGCGGGCCTGGTCCCCTGCGGGCTGTCCTGCCGGGACACGCTCCGTCTGGAGGCCGGCATGCCGCTGTACGGCCATGAGCTGAGCACCTCCCTCACGCCCTTCGACGCCGGTCTGGGCCGGGTGGTGAAGTTCGAGAAGGAGGGCGACTTCGTGGGCCGTGCGGCGCTCGCCGAGGCCGCCGGGCGCGCCGCCTCCGAGCCGCCCCGCGTCCTGGTCGGCCTGGTCGCCGAGGGCCGCCGGGTCCCGCGCGCCGGGTACGCGGTCGTGGCCGGCGGCGAGGTGATCGGCGAGGTCACCTCCGGCGCCCCCTCCCCCACGCTGGGCAAGCCGATCGCGATGGCGTACGTCGACGCCTCCCACGCGGCGCCCGGCACCGAGGGGGTCGGCGTGGACATCCGCGGCAGCCACGAGCCGTACGAGGTCGTGGCGCTGCCGTTCTACAAGCGGCGGAAGTGACACCGTCGTAGACGACTTTCCGCGCGTGAGGTGAGCACGCCGTGCCTGCTCACCGGCGCCGCACCGCAGTCCCCTCCGTCATCAGCAGTCCCCCGCGTACAGGAGAATTCAGGCCATGAGCAACCCCCAGCAGCTGCGTTACAGCAAGGAGCACGAGTGGCTGTCGGCCGCCCAGGACGGCGTGTCGACGGTCGGTATCACGGAGCACGCGGCCAACGCGCTCGGCGACGTGGTCTTCGTCCAGCTCCCCGAGGTCGGTGACACCGTGACCGCGGGCGAGACCTGCGGCGAGCTGGAGTCGACCAAGTCGGTCAGCGACCTGTACTCCCCGGTCACCGGTGAGATCACCGAGGTCAACGAGGACGTGGTGAACGACCCGTCGCTGGTGAACTCCGCTCCCTTCGAGGGTGGCTGGCTGTTCAAGGTGCGCGTCGCCGACGAGCCGGCCGACCTGCTGACCGCCGCCGAGTACGACGCCCACATCGCGGGCTGAGGAGCCGTAGCCGCATGTCGCTTCTGAACACCCCCCTGCACGAGCTCGACCCGGCGGTGGCCGCCGCGGTCGACGCCGAGCTGCACCGCCAGCAGTCCACCCTCGAGATGATCGCCTCGGAGAACTTCGCCCCGGTCGCGGTCATGGAGGCCCAGGGCTCGGTCCTCACCAACAAGTACGCCGAGGGCTACCCCGGCCGCCGCTACTACGGCGGCTGCGAGCACGTCGACGTGATCGAGCAGATCGCCATCGACCGGGTCAAGGAGCTCTTCGGCGCCGAGCACGCCAACGTGCAGCCGCACTCGGGCGCGCAGGCCAACGCGGCCGCGATGTTCGCGCTGCTCAAGCCCGGTGACACGATCATGGGCCTGAACCTCGCGCACGGCGGGCACCTGACCCACGGCATGAAGATCAATTTCTCCGGCAAGCTCTACGACGTGGTCGCCTACCACGTCGGCGACGACGGCCAGGTCGACATGGCCGAGGTCGAGCGCCTCGCCAAGGAGAAGAAGCCGAAGCTGATCGTGGCCGGCTGGTCGGCGTACCCGCGTCAGCTCGACTTCGCCGCGTTCCGCCGGATCGCGGACGAGGTCGGCGCGTACCTCATGGTCGACATGGCGCACTTCGCCGGCCTGGTCGCCGCGGGCCTGCACCCGAACCCGGTGCCGCACGCCCACGTCGTGACGACCACCACCCACAAGACCCTCGGCGGCCCGCGCGGCGGTGTGATCCTCTCCACGGCCGAGCTGGCCAAGAAGATCAACTCCGCGGTCTTCCCCGGTCAGCAGGGCGGCCCGCTGGAGCACGTGATCGCCGCCAAGGCGGTCGCCTTCAAGGTGTGCGCCTCCGAGGACTTCAAGGAGCGCCAGCGCCGTACCCTGGAGGGCGCCCGCATCCTGGCCGAGCGCCTGGTCAAGGACGATGTGAAGGCCGTGGGCGTGGACGTGCTGTCCGGCGGCACGGACGTGCACCTGGTCCTGGTCGACCTGCGGAACTCCGAGCTGGACGGCCAGCAGGCCGAGGACCGCCTCCACGAGGTCGGCATCACCGTCAACCGCAACGCGATCCCGAACGACCCGCGCCCGCCGATGGTCACCTCGGGCCTGCGCATCGGTACGCCCGCCCTGGCCACCCGCGGCTTCACGGCCGAGGACTTCGCCGAGGTCGCGGACGTGATCGCCGAGGCGCTGAAGCCGTCCTTCGACGTGGAGGCGCTCCGGGCCCGGGTGACGGCACTCGCCGCGAAGCACCCGCTGTACCCCGGTCTGCAGTAATTTCGTACGCTTTCCCACGTACGAACATCAGGGGCATCGCGCACACTGGGTCGGTGGGCGCGGTGCCCCGCACCATGTACCGCCGCACCGACGACCCCCTCTTCTGAACCACCCCTTCCCGGTGGACAGCGTCGTCCGCCGAACCCTTAGGAGTCCTCCCGTGGCCATCTCGGTCTTCGATCTCTTCTCGATCGGCATCGGCCCGTCCAGCTCGCACACGGTCGGCCCGATGCGGGCGGCCCGGATGTTCGCCCGGCGGCTGCGCAACGAGGACCTGCTGGACTCCGTCGCCTCGGTCCGGGCGGAGCTGTACGGCTCCCTGGGCGCCACCGGCCACGGCCACGGCACGCCCAAGGCGGTGCTGCTGGGCCTGGAGGGCGACTCGCCGCGCACGGTGGACGTGGAGTCGGCCGACGAGCGGGTGGAGAAGATCAAGGACGGTGGCCGGATCCGGCTGCTCGGCGAGCACGAGATCGCGTTCTCCTTCGACGACGACATGGTGCTGCACCGCCGCAAGGCGCTCCCGTACCACGCCAACGGCATGACCCTGTGGGCGTACGACGCCTCCGGTACGGAGCTGCTGACCAAGACGTACTACTCGGTCGGCGGCGGTTTCGTCGTGGACGAGGACGCGGTCGGCGCGGACCGCATCGTGCTGGACGACACGGTCCTGAAGTACCCCTTCCGCACGGGCGACGAGCTGCTGCGCCTCACCCGGGAGACCGGCCTGTCCATCTCCGCCCTGATGCTGGAGAACGAGCGCGCCTGGCGGAGCGAGGAGGAGATCCGCGCGGGCCTGCTGGAGATCTGGCGGGTGATGCGGGCGTGCGTGGACCGGGGCATGTCCCGCGAGGGCATCCTGCCGGGCGGCCTGAAGGTGCGCCGCCGCGCCGCGAACACCGCGCGCAAGCTGCGCTCCGAGGGGGACCCGCAGGCCCTCGCCATGGAGTGGATCACCCTGTACGCCATGGCCGTGAACGAGGAGAACGCGGCCGGCGGCCGGGTCGTCACCGCCCCGACGAACGGCGCGGCCGGGATCATCCCCGCCGTCCTGCACTACTACATGAACTTCGTGCCCGGCGCCGACGAGGAGGGCGTGGTCCGCTTCCTGCTGGCGGCCGGCGCGATCGGCATGCTCTTCAAGGAGAACGCCTCGATCTCCGGCGCCGAGGTCGGCTGCCAGGGCGAGGTCGGCTCCGCCTGCTCGATGGCGGCGGGCGCGCTGGCGGAGGTGCTGGGCGGCTCCCCCGAGCAGGTGGAGAACGCCGCCGAGATCGGCATGGAACACAACCTCGGCCTGACCTGCGACCCCGTCGGGGGTCTGGTGCAGATCCCGTGCATCGAGCGCAACGGCATGGCCGCGGTGAAGGCGGTCACGGCGGCCCGGATGGCGATGCGCGGCGACGGCTCGCACAAGGTGTCCCTGGACAAGGTCATCAAGACGATGAAGGACACCGGCGCGGACATGTCGGTCAAGTACAAGGAGACGGCCCGGGGCGGGCTCGCGGTGAACATCATCGAGTGCTGAAGGGGCAGGCCCCGGCCCCTGTGCGTCGAGTCCCGGGTGCCGGGACCGAGCGGTGTCGGTGAGGTTCATGCCCTCGGCGGGCTCCGCCTGCGCGCGGGCACGGCGTGATGTGCGTCGCGCCGGGCAAGGGGACCGTTACCCGAGGGCATCAGGAGGGCCGGGTGTGTCGTCCGGTCGTGTTCTGTCCGTGATCGTCTCCGCGAGCTGATCGGGCTCCAGTACCGTGCCCGCCGGGCCGGCCGGGTTGACGTAGAGGGCGTGGCCGGGTGGGAGGCGGTCCAGGAGGGCCGGGACGGTGACGCGTTCGGAGGCGAAACCGCCTGCCGCGTCGAGGTGGGGCGGGGCGGTGAAGACCGGGACGACGAGTCTGCCGTCCCCGACGGAGGCGGTCACCGGTGTGCCGTCCGGCAGGGTCGGCACCGCCACCTCTGCGGTGGCCAGGGCGCGCAGGGCGTCCTCGACCGGTCCGTACCCGGTGACCGCGAGCTGGAGGGCAGCGTCGACGTCGTCGGTGGGCTCGGGCCAGCCGAGCGCTTCCGGGGAGGGGCGGTACGCCTCGTTGTCCTCCCACTCCTCGATCTCGCCGGCCGCTCCCGTGCGCCAGCGGCCGACCACGACCCGGTCCGGCGGCACGCCTTCGCCGTCCCAGCCGGGGTCGATCATGCTGATCCAGTGGTCCGGCACGAGCCGTGCGGCCTCGACGATGTCGTCGGGGGGTGTGGGCATCGTCGTCGTCCCGCTCCGGTCACTCATCTCGTTCACCCGTGTTCGCCTTCGTCCGTGTTCGCCGTCCCGAGGGGCGGCAGTCCGAGGATCTCCCGGAACCGGGCGGCGAGGCGCTCGACCGTGCGGGGGTCCGTTCCCTCCGCCGCCAGCAGGTCGGCGAGCCGGCGCACCGCGTCCCGGTACGCCTCCGCCGCGTACCGCCAGTCCGCGAGCACGGAGTCCGCGTCGCCCGGCAGAAGCAGCCCGAGGGCCGTGTCCCACGCCCGGACGGCGTCCGGGGCCGGGGTCGCGGTCTCGAAGGCCGTGAACGCCGAGCGCCAGATCCGGCGCGACACCGCGGCCGTGACGGCGTCGAAGGCGTCCGGCCACGGGCCGGGACGGGTCAGCAGCAGCCGCACCTGGTCGAGCGGTGGCAGTCCGCTGCCCCGGACGCCTCCGCCGAGTTGCGCCTCGACGTCCATTCCGGGGGTGATCTCGATGCCCGCGTCCCTCAGTTCGTCCAGGGTGACGAGGTCGGCGCCGGTGAACCCCGGCGAGCCGCCCGGCAGGTCGTCCGCCTTCACCTGGCCGGCGATCCACCGGCGTCGGGCCTCCTCGGACGGCGGCGCCTGGAGCGGGGGGTCGCCGCCGGCCGCGATGACGTCGAGGGCGGGAGCGGAGGGCTGGGCCGTGGGTGCGGGCGCGGGTGGGTGGGTCTGTGACCAGTGGGTTGCCGGGTCGTCCTGGGGTGAGGTCAGTACGAGGAGGCTCTCGTTCACCGCCGGCCGCCGGTCGAGAATCCGGAGGGGCCGCGTCGGCAGCCACACCGTCCGGGCGGCCCCCGTCCGGGCGGCGATCGCCTCGGCCAGGGCGGTGTCGCCTGTCCCCACCCCGACGGGGACGACCGTGACGTCCCGGTCCAGTTGCGCCAGGACGGGGTCGTGGGAGAGCAGTTCGGCGATCTCCTCGTAGGGCACCGGGCGGGTGGTGCCGTCCGGCCAGGGCATGTCGACCCGCCCCGGGGTGGTGCCGCTCATGTCCAGTACGTATCCACCGGGATGGCCGCTCTTCCCTGCGCCCTTGCGGTGCCAGGGAGCCAGGACCCCGCGGCTGTTGCCCAGGCCGCCGTCGGGTGAGAGCACGTAGCGGTCCGCCCACATGCGGCTCGGTGCGGGCTTCCCCGTCCAACTGCGGCCGGCCTTCGTGCCGTTCGCGGAGGTGATGAGGGTGCGGCCGTCCAGCGCTCCGTGGCGTTCGAGGTCGTACGCGGCGAGCGCGGTGGGGTCGTAGGCGTCGCGGCCGAGGGCCGCCGCCGTGGCCGCCAGCAGGAGCAGGTCCGTCCGCCGGGCCTCCTCGTCCCGCGGGTCCTCGCCGGTGGACAGGTGGAGCGCCTTCGCCGTCAGGGCGTCGGGGTCGGGGTGGTTCTCCACGCTCTCCACGGCCTGGACCGTGGCCCACAGCGCGTTCTGCCGGTCGGCCGCGGTGATGTCCGCCGACGGGTGCAGTCCCAGCACCCGTCGGGTCCACCGGTCCGGGTCGTGGCGGCCGATCAGTTCGCGGGCCCGGTCCACGGAGGGCAGGGGGACGAAGTCGGGCAGCGCGGAACGGGGGTCGGTGGACAGGCGCGCCGACGCGGCCTCCAGCATCGTCCGTACGGCGTCGGGGCCGGGCGGCGCGGGCCGGGTACCGGGGGCGGTCGTCAGGCCGTGGTGCGCGCGGGTGACCCGGTCGAGCAGGTCGAGCGTCAGCTCCCCGTACTCCCGCAGGTTCCCGTCCCCGCGGCGCATGACCTCCAGGGCGCCGATGCCGCGCAGCAGCCGGACGTACGTGCCGGCCGGATCGTCCTTGTCGTTCTCCACGTCGACGCCGAACGTGGCCCGCAGGGCGCGGACCAGTCGCAGCGCCGTGTCCCGGGCCGTCGCCGTGGTGAGATCCGGGATCGCCCCCAGGCCGGCCCGCTCGGCCAGGGCGTCGAGTTCGCCGGGGAGCGGTTCGGGGCGCAGCTTCCTCATGTCCACCGGCTCGTTCGCCGGTGTGGTGCCGATCCCGTGGTCGTGCAGCCTCCCCTTCTTCCCCCTCGTGTAGCGGCTCAGGTGCTGCCTGTCGGGGGCGTAGACCTCGCGCCGTGTCACGTTGGAGACGTCCTGGGCCGCCGACGAGACGGCGAGCGGGTCGGGGACGAACGGGGCGCTCCGCTTCAGGGCGGCCTCGGTGTGTCCCTCCGGTCCGCTCCCCCAGCAGGACAGGAGCACGATCGGGGTGTCCCGGTCCAGCCGGGACACGCTCGGGCGCCGCCGGAGGTAACCACCGGTCTCCGAACCCGGGACCGGGACGTTGTTCTGGAACATCCGCTCGACCATGAGGGTCTGTCCCGGCACGCCGTGGACCACGAGGAAGTAGGGCTTCCGGCCCTGCCACGGCACCGGCCGGGGGTCGCCGACCGGCTCACCGGTGACCGGGTCGTAGACGGACCACTCCGTCGACCGGACCAGGTCCTGGAACCACGGCTCGAACCGGAGCAGGTCGGTCTCGTTGAGCACCGCGCGGCCGACGGGCCGGCCCTCGTCGGTGAGGGTGACCGACATGACGTCCGCGTCCGGGAGGGTCTTCCCCGCGCTCGTGTGCAGGACGCCTTCCCCGGGGTCCGGCCGTCCCCCGTCCGGACCCAGGTCGTCGGGGTCACTGGCGATCCACTCGCCCACCGGCTCGCCCATCATCGTGTCCGCCGGCTCGCCCGCCGACTCGTCGCCCATGTACCGGTCGTCGGTCACCTCGACGCGGTGCCGGCCGGTGTCGGGGTGCGGCTTCAGGGCGGCCTCGCCGCTGTGCGACCACAGCGTCCTGCGTACCCGGGCCGCGGCCCTGCGCGGCAGGTCCAGTCCCATGGCACCGGCGTGCGGCGAGACGAGCACCACCTCGGCGGCGTCCTCACGGCCCGCCAGCTCCCCGTCCTGTGCCAGCAGTTCGGCGAACTCCTCCGGTGACAGCCGCCACCGTTTGCTGCCGTCCGGCAGGACCAACCGGATCTCGGTGTGGTCGCCGGCCTTCGTCCCGATCACGTACGGGAGGGGGGCGCCGGGGCGGCGTGTCCACGGGGACGGGCGGGGGTCCCGGTCGTCACCGTCCACCACGTCGTACGAGGAGGTGTCCACGTCCTGGGCGGGCCGGCCCGTCCAGTTCCGGCCCAGCGGGGTGCCGTCGGGTGCGGTCAGGCGGGTGGTGTCGGACAGCAGGCCCTGCCGGCCGAGGTGGTACGCGGCCAGTGACGCCGTGTTGGTCGCCCGGCCGGCGGCCATCGCCTCGGCCGTCAGCTCGTACAGCATGCGTACGCGGTGCGACAGGTCGTCGACGTCGAAGCGCACCGGGGCGGGAGGGGAGTCCGTGGACCCGCCGTCCGTATCACTGTCCGTATCGCTGTCCGAGTCGTCGTCCGAGTCGGGGTCGTCCCCGGGGTTGTCGTCGAGGTGCAGGAGCTTCCCGGCGAGCCGGTCCGGGCCGGTGGAGTAGTCCGGCCGGCCGAAGTCCTCCGGGCTCAGTTCCGCAAGCCGGGCTACGGCCTCCGACAGGGGGGAGCGGTCGACCGTGACGACCGCCTGCCGCCGTGCCGCCCGCCCGGTGGCGCCGTCGATCGGGCCGACGGCGCTGATGTCCCGGCCGCCGCTCTCCGTGACGACCGTGAAGTCCTCGGCCCGGACCGTGCCGCCGCGTACGTCCGCGACGTCGCGCACGGCCTGTTCGTTGAGCTCCAGCTGACGCCGGATCTCGTCGAGGAGGAAGGCGCGTACGGCGTCCGCCCGTTGCCGGCCGACCGTCTCGGCGTGCTCGACGGCGCCACCGGACAGGGCGAAACGCGGGCCGTTGCTGTAGCCGGTGACCGTGATCGTGGGGAGCCGGAGTCCCGCCCTGAGGTCCCGCAGACCGGACACCACGATCTGCTCGGCCAGGCCGGCGAGCCGACGGCGCTGGTCCGGGTCGGTGATGTCCCGGTGACGGTGCTCGAAGGCGACCCGGGACCGGGAGGAGGACGGCGCCGGGGCGGGCTCGACGGGGCGGGCGCCGTCCGGTACCGCCGTGCTCCCGGCCTCGTCGTCGTCGAGGCCGGCATCGGAGGCGAGGTCGTCGTCGGAGGCGTCGTCGAGGCCGGCATCGGAGGCGAGGTCGCTGTCGGGGTCGGGGCCCGACAGCGGCACCGTGTGCGTCGGGGCCGGGGGGACGGTGGCGGCCGGTGGCGCGGCGGGGGCGGTGGGGGCCGCGGCGTCGGAGGGGTGCAGCCGGCCGGTGCGGGCGGCGTGCAGCAGGTGGGCCAGCAGGCCGGCGGTCAGTGTCCGGTCCCAGCCCTGCCGGGTGGCGTACCGGCCGGCGATGTGCTGGAGCCCGCCCCAGGTGAGCAGGCCGGGATCGGCGTTGCCGGCCGCCCGGAACCGGAGCCTTTCGAGGGCGCCGAAGCCCTCGATCAGTTCGTGGAACTCCGCCTCCCGGGCGGGGTCGGAGTCGATGTGCACACCGTGGGTCAGCCGCAGGGCCCGCACCCAGTGCAGGGCGCGGTCGGTGCGGCCCGGCAGGCCGTCGGGCAGTCCGCCCAGGTCCGCCAGGGCGTCCAGGGCGGCGGTCCTGGGCTCGGGCGGGAACTCCCCTATGTGACCGGCGGGGTTGTCGGGGTCGTCGTACACGATCAGGTGGGGCGGCAGGCCGCCGTCGGCCTCGCTCGGTGTGATCTGCCGGTCGACGGTGAAGACGGTGCGGCGGACCTCGTTGGCGACGTACTGGGCGGAGGAGGGGTGGGTGAGCAGGTCCTGGTCGGGGCGCGTCATGGACAGTTCGCAGATCAGCAGCCACACCGGCCGGTCGGGAGCCAGCGCCTGGAGGCTCTTGCGCCGCGCCAGCACCCGGCCCAGCTGCTTGGGGTGCACGGCCTGGTTGGCGTGGGTGCTGCGGCGGGCCAGGGTGGTGCGTCCGCTGTCGCCGTGGCCGACGGCGATGTACGCGTCGGCCAGGCTCCGGGGCAGGGGCAGCAGGCCGCTCTGCTTCCCGGCGTAGACGCCGGGCAGCCCTTCCATGACGAGGGTGTGGTGCCGGATGGCGGACACCACCCGCATGGCCTCGTCGCGCATCGCCATGTCGTGCGCGTCGAGGAACACCCGCCCGGTCAGGGTCTGTCCGTCGACCGTGACCAGCGGATACGAGTGGATGTCGGTGTCGGGGAAGAGGGTGCCGTTCGCGGCCCTGACGGTGGCCTCCGGGTCGTCCGGGACCAGTCCGGGGTCGGCGGGGATCCAGGCTCCGGCCGGCTCGCCGGAGGCGGGCGGGGCCAGGACCGGCACCCGGCGGCCGTCCGGGGCCGTTTCCAGCCGCAGGTCGCCGTAGCTGAACCAGGCGCGGGTGCCGGTGCGGTCGGCGACGATCCGGGCGAGGGTCTCGTTGCGGCCGTCCTCGTCGGCGAGCAGGATCACCACGGGCGCGCCCGGCCGGCGCGCCGGGTCGTGCAGCACCAGTTCGGCGAACTCCTCGTCCGACACCGGTGTTCCGTCCGCCAGCAGCAGTCCCTCGTCGTTCCGCTGGGCCAGCACCGTGTGGGCGTCCGGCCTCCAGGGCGCGGGGTGGACGCCGCGGGGGTCGGCGACGACGTCCGTGTTCAGGCGGATGCCGGAACGTCCGGTCCAGTTCCTGCCGTACGGCGTGTTGTCGTCGCCGCTGAGCAGGGTCTGCTGCGGGTAGCCGTGCCGCCGGGTCAGCCCGTAGGCGGCGATGGCGTCCAGGCTGCCGCCGCGGCCCCGGCGGTGGGCGCTGCTCGCGAGGGTGAGGGCGTCGTAGTGCAGGGCCGCGTCCACCGGCGCGTCGGACGGCAGGTGCAGCAGCGTCCGGGTGATGCCGGCCAGGTCCAGCGGGCCGCGGCCCAGGCGCGGGTGCCGGGTGCGCGCGGCCTCGATCACGCGCAGCGAGTGGAACAGCCCGTCGCGCAGTTCCTGCGTGAGCGGCTGGGAGCCGAAGGTGGTGTCGACCAGCGCCCGCAGTTCCTGGAGGCGCTGCTGGACCGCGCCGTCGGTGGGCGGCGGTGCGGCGGCGGACCGTGCCTGCGGCGCCGGGTCGGGGGACGGCGACGGCAACGGCGCGGGGGTGTGCGGCTGGGGCGTGTACGTACCGGTGGTGCCGTCCCACAGGGCGCGCACGGCCACGGAGGAGTCGCTGCCGTCGCCCGGGCCGCCCTCGGCGACGTCCCACAGGGCGCGGGCGCGGGCCAGCGCCTCGTTCTCGACGTCGGTGGCGTCGACGGGGTTGACCTCCGCGGCGCGCACTCCGCGCGGACGGGCGGGTTCGACACTGCGCGGATGACGGGGGCGGGGCTTGGGGCCCTCGCCGTACAGCCGGCGCAGCAGGGGGTACAGGGCGGGCTGGCGGGTGCGCACCCACTCCGGTCCTGCGTTGGTGCGGGGCAGCCCGGTGTAGGGGTCGTCGCCGCCGTTGGCCATGAGGTAGACGTTGGTGAGCTGGGCGAAGAACTCGAGCTCGTTGCGGCTGCTGTAGTTGGGGGCGCTGCGGCGGCCGTCGGCGTCACGGCTGTAGAGGGGGCCGTCGGGCCAGTTGCCCGCCTCGCCGGCCCGGGTGGTGGTGCGGAAGGTGTTGGTGATGCGCTGCCGGTCGACGGGGTCCAGACCGTACTGGTGGATGGTGTGGGCGAATTCGTGCAGGGTGGTCGAGTAGCCGTCGGGATAGGCGGACTCGCCGGTGCCGACGGTGGTGCGTTCGCCGAGCAGGTTCTCCTCGGTGACGGCCGCGGTGCGCGTGCCGACGCCGCGGACGTCGTCCCAGGGGCGGCCGTCGCCGGAGACGGCGCCCCGCAGGAAGCGGAAGGCGTCCAGCGAGGTCAGGGCCTCGCCCTTGGGCACCACCACGACCCGTGAGCCGCGCTTGAGCAGCCGCGCGGCGACCTCGGGGTCCCGCAGCATCCGGGCGATCTGGGCGCGGGCCCGGTCTCCGGCGGAGACGGGCTGCTCGACCCCGTCGGGCACCTGCGTCATCAGGCGCGCCGCGACCGTGGCGAACTCGGCCGGGTCGAGCCCGTCGCGCAGGGCGTCCACCAGTACGGGGTCGGTGGCCAGCCGCTCGCGGTGCGCGGGCGGCAGCGACGCCAGCGCCGCCGCGCGGTCGGCGGTGGACAGGCCGGGCAGCCGTGCGGCGAGCGCCCGGACCGGGTCCGCGGTCACCTCCGGAAGGACCCGCAGCTCATCGGCGAGCGCGGTCAACTCGGCTTTCAGGTCGGTGAGTTCCGCGTCGGTGATGCCGAGGGCGCGCCAGGTCTCCTCGTGACGTGCGAGGGCTTCGGGGTCGAGGGCGGCGGAGTCGAGCAGTTCGCTGAGCCGTACGGCGAGGGAGTCGGCGGCGCCGGCGGGGTGTGCGGCGCGGTAGGCGTCCGCGTGCGCGAGGACCGGCGCGACCGTACGGGGGCCGCCGTCGGCGGGGGTGCGGTGCAGCGCCCACAGCAGGTCGAGGAGGTCGCGTGCGCGCAGTTCCGGGTCGGTTCCGGCGGCGAGGGCGAGGGCGGCGTCGGCGAGGGAGTCCGCGGGGGCCGGCACGGTGAAGCCGTCGACGGTGACCGTGCCGGTGGACGGGCGGTCCACCGTGGTCAGGGTGAGGTCGACGCCGTCCACCGACAGGTCGAGGACCCGGCCGGCGTCTCTGACGGCCCGGATCCGCACCTGCGCTCCGGGCAGCTCCCGCTCCAGCGCCGCGCGGATCCCGGCGGCGGAGGGCAGGGCGGGGGCGGGCAGGTGGAACTCCACGGCGCCCAACGGCCGGGTCTGCCCGAACTGCACCCGGCCGCGGGCGGCTCCGGCCAGCACCACGGGGTGACCGAGGCCGTGCAGTACGGTGCCGACCCGGCGGGCGACGTCCAGCCTGCCGGTGTCGTCGGCCGACGGGACGGCCGGGGTGGCCGTGGGGGCCGACGGCGGGGGCGGGGGCGCGGGCGGGGGGTCCTTCGGCGGAGGCGGGGCGGGGACGGCCGCGGCGGTCTTCACCTGGTCGGTCCGTACGACGACGCCCAGCCGGGCGCTGAACAGGGCCGCCACGTTGGTCAGCCAGCCGGCGGCCTCCGCCGCGTCCAGGCCGGGGCGGACCGTCTCGCTCATGTAGCGGCCCGACTTGTCGTTCACCACCCAGGAACGCAGCTCCGCGCTCCAGCGGAACTCGCCGGACACCCGGCTGCGCCCCGGCAGCGTCCGGCCGGCGCCCTCCTCGCCGGCGGCGACGTGGCCGGCGGCGATGCCGGTGTGGCCCAGCCCGTCCAGCGCGTCGCGCAGCGACTCCGCCGTGAGGTCGGGGTTCTTCTCCCGCATGCCCGCCAGCAGCGCGTCGAACTGCTCCGGCGTGATGATGCCGCTCAGGGCCTCCGTGCCCAGGATCACCCGCCCGTCATCGGTGACCGTGTACAGCCATACGGCGTCCCGGTTGCCGGTGATCAGCAGGTCCGAGTCCACCTCGTCGAGCGGCACCCACAGCGGGTTCAGCCGTACGTCGCCGTCCTGGTCGCGTTCCTCGTCCTTGATCCGCTTCGGGAGGACCGGGTCGCCGAACCGGTCGCGGGCGCCGGCGTCGCTGCCGTCGTAGTGGTCGACGCCGTTGTAGTAGACCTCCGTCTGCCGGGTGGCGTTGTCGGGTCCCGCGCCGCTGATCCGGCGGGCACCGGACGGGAAGGAACGCACCACGTCGACCCGCAGATCGAACGCGTGCGCGAGCAGGGGCAGGAAGATCTCTCCCTCCGGGGTCCCCCAGCGGCTTTCCCAGTTGGCGACGGCGTCCATGAGCCTGGCCGATTCCGTGTCGTCCAGCGGCGCGGTGCTCTGGGTGTAGGCGGTACGGAGGAGACGGGCCAGGGCGGTGTCGTCGAGGTCGTCGGGGGTCGGCAGCAGGTCGTGCCGCGCGAGGTGGTCGAACATCTGGCGCGGGCTGAGGTCCTCGGCCTCCGCCGCCAGTACGGCCCGGGCGTCCTCCGGGGACGTTCTCGGGTCGGCGGGGCGGGCGGCCATACGGGCGTCCACGTACCGTCTCGCCAGGTCGGCGGGGTCGAGGGCCTCGGCCACGGGGACACGCCGGATGCCGTGGTGGGCGAGGAGCGCCAGCATCCCGGCCCGGTCCATCCTCTGGACGCGGGCGGCGAACTCGTCGGCGACCGTCTGCCGGAACTGTCCGACGATCTGCGGGTGCAGCCGTCCGCCGCTGCGGCCCACGTAGCCCTCCACGTAGGACCGCATGGCCCGCAGGACGACCCGGGAGGGACCGCGACCGGCGCCGTACACGGCCCGTTGGAGCAGTTCGCCGCGCACCGCGCCGGGGTTCCCGAGCCAGTCGTACGCGGCGCGGTCGGTGGCGGCGAGTCCGGGCAGCCGGCTCCGGATGTGCACGGGGTCGCCGGCCATGAAGGAGTACAGGAGGCACTCCCCCGTACGGGGCACCGGCACGCGCCGGCCCCTGGCCGGACCGTTGTCGCTCTCCGGCTCGGAGAACGTTCCGGCGCCCTTCTGCTTCGACGCCGTCGACTTCGCACCCGGCTCCGGGACTTCCGTGCCCTTGGGCGGGGGTTCGACCCCCTTCGGCAGGGGGTCCTTCCCCTTCGCGAGCGGCTCCTTCCCCTTCGCGAGGGGATCCGTGCCCGTCCCGAGGGGAGCCGTGCCCGTCCCGAGGGGAGCCGTGCCCGTCCCGAGTGGGCCCGTGCCCTCCCCCAGAGGGTCCGTCCCCGTCCCCAGAAGGTCCGTCCCCTTCGCGAGGGGATCCGTGCCCGTCCCGAGGGGAGCCGTGCCCTTCGTAAGGGGATCCGTGCCCTTCGGCAGCGGTGCCGGCTTCGGGGGTGTCGGTTCTGTCGGCAGGGCCAGTTGGTAGTGGCGGTCGTCGAGGCTCAGGACCACCTGTGCGCCGGCGTGGGGGGAGGTGCCGACGAGCGGGGTGAGGGCCGGGTTCCCCGCCGGGTTCACGGGGGTGAAGTCCTGGAAGGTGCCGTCGCCGCCGACCACCGTGACGTGTACGCCGAAGGTGCGGGCGGCGAGCAGCGGGAGCAGGTCGGACGCGGCGTGGTTCCAGCCGGCCTCGGACGGGGCGTCGCCCCGGCGGAGGAGCTGGGTGATCGCCAGTTCGGCCCGCACCTCGGGCGTCAGGTCGGCGGCGTGCGGGATCAGACCGCCGAGGCCGTCGAACTCACGGCGTGCGGGGGTGTCCGTGCCGAGGTCCAGGCCCGCCGCCGCGATCTCCTCCGCGGTGAACGCGTCGGTGTGGTCGGGAGCGACGGCGGCCAGCAGCTCGTCGTCGGCGTGGTCGGTGAGCCAGGAGGCCATCCTGCGGCGCAGGTCGGACACGGCCCGTGGATCGGCGGGGTCGATGCCCTGCGCGGCCAGCAGGCCCGGCGCGGCACGCTCGAGGCCCTGGGCGAGCGCGCGGAAGAACGCGTCGCCGTCCCTCGGTACGTCGTGGAGCGTGTACGTCCGACCCGTCGGCGAGGTGAGACCAGTGGCGGTCCTGGTGTAGCGGGGCGGTGCCGGGGGCTTGGGCTTGGGCGCCTTGGGCGGGGCCTGGTAGGTCACCGCGGGCGGCTCGGGGAGACCGTCCAGTTCCGCCCGGCCCTCCGCGGTGGCCGCGAGCCGGTGCCAGCGGGTGAGCTGGTCCGTCCCGGACCGTACCCGGTGGTACTCCGCCGCGGCCTTCTCCGCCGTGTCCCTGAGCGCGTCGAGTTCGGCGCGCCGGGTGTCGAAGGCGTCGCGTGCCGTGTCCCGGCGGGCGGTGGCCTCGTCGAGGGCCCGGCCGGGTGCTTTCGCGGACAGCAGGGCCGCGTCGAGCCGCCCGTCGGCCAGCGTCTTCTCGGTGCGCGCGGTCTCCAGCCGCAGGTCGGCCGCCTTCCGCAGTGTCCCGGCGGCCTCCTGCGCGGCGGCCAGGCGGGCCAGAGCGGCGTCCCGCTCGTCCCGCAGGATCTCCGCCCAGCCGTCGTGCTCGGGCTGGGCGTACTCGTCATCGGCGAACGCGTCGGCCTCGGCCTGCGCGGCGGCCACGTTCGCGTCCGCGATGCCGTGGTCCCGGCGGGCGTCGGCCTCGGCCTGGGCCAGGGCCCGGTCCGCGTCCTCGACGCCCTTCCGGGCGAGGTCGACCGGGCGCGTGGCCGCGCGGGCGACCCCGGCGGCCTCGTCGAGGGCGGCCTGCGCGGCGTCGAGGTCGGCGCGCAGCCCGGCGGAGGCGCGCCGCTTCTTCCAGTAGGCCTTGTCGGCGTCGACCCATGCCTTGCTCGCGCTCTCGACCGCGTCCCACGCCTTCCCGACGCGCTCGGGGAAGTTCGTGTCGGTGATGATCCTGAGCTCGCGGGCGACGTCCTCCCGGATCCAGGTGACGACGTACGCCTCGGACTCCATCGCCTGCGGGCCCGACCGGGCCTTGGCGAAGGTCCCGCCCCGGATCCGGTTGGCGAGCTTCGAGTCCAGGATGGTGCGGTGCACGTCGCCGACGCCGATCCAGGTGGCCGGGACGGCGAACAGGAAGGACCGGCCCGTCTTGGGCTTGAGGTTGCGGGAGGTCAGGTGGTCGTCCCCGACCGGCATGACGTCACCGTCGAGGTCGTTGGGGCCGGGGCCGAAGGCGCCGATCTGGTTGAAGCCCGCGTTGGCGGGCGAGTCGTACAGGAAGCCGCCGCCGAGGCTCGAGGACTGGCTGTGCTCGACGGACGACGACGTGCCGGCGTTGTCCCCGTACCGTCTGAGCACCTCCAGCTTCTTGCCGTCGGCGACCGTCAGCAGCAGCGCGCGGCTGAAGTCGGGCGCCGAGCGCAGCGTCAGCTGCCCGGTGTCGGTGCCCACGAGGGACTTCTCGGTCAGCCCCGCCACCTGGTAGCCGTCCGGTTCGGTGGTGCGCGGGAAGAACGCCGTGACCGCGGTGGAGCTGGTGCCGTCCTCCAGTGCCTGCGCCGAGCCGGTGCCGAGGCGGGTCAGCCCGGTGTCCCTGGTGTGGCGCAGGAGTTCGGTGAGGGTGGCGTCGTCGGGGTCGTTCCCGGCCTCCAGGGCCCGCAGGGAGAAGCCGACGTCGTACGCCTTGGTGAGGAGGAGGTCGCCGGCCATGCGGATGTTCTCGATGCCGATGATCCCGCGGGGGTGCATGCCGTTCTCGGGGAAGGTGAACGTCCGGGTGACGCCGTCCCCGTCCCGGACCGTCAGTTTCCCCTCCACCTCGGAGAGCGGCACCGGGCGGGGCGGGCCGGCCAGGGCGGGGTCGGCCGCCGGGTCGGGCGCGGGCAGCCGCCGGCCGGCCCCGGAGGTGCCGGTCCCGTCCGCACCCGTCGGTGACGGCGCCGGCTCCATCAGGCTGAGCGGCACGTGCTCGCGCAGCTCGCCGGCGTCGTCCTCCTCGACGATGGTCAGCCGGCCCCGGAAGCGGTCCAGGGCCGTGGACTCCGCCTCCTGGAGGTCCGGGTCGGCCGGCCCGCCGGTGTGGGGGGTGTCGTCGGCCTCCAGGGTGATGCGCATCCGGTACGGGGTGACGACCTCCGCGTGCGGTTCGGTGGACGCCGCCCGGTAGATGGTGACGGTGGTGACCGTGTGGCTGGAGGCGACCGTCTTCCGGTTCGAGCCGCCCTCGGTGTACGTGGGTCCGGCGGCCGGGACCTGGGGGTTGCCGGTGTACACCATCTGGCTGGTCAGGAGGCCCAGGTCGGCGCCGGCCGAGAACTCGGAGTTCCGCTGGGCGGTCTCGATCGCCCGCCGGTTCTCCTCCATCTCGGCGCTGTGGTCGAGTCCGTCGAACACGGGTGTCCCGGGAATCAGTTCGACGCGTACCCGTACCCGCCGGCTGCCGATCCGGGTGCTGTCCCAGCCCCAGCCGCCGGCCTTGACCAGGGTCGACGGGCCGGTGGTCGTCATCTCCCCCTTGAGCGCCCGGGTGGCGCGGCCGGTCACCAGCTGCCGGATCCGCTCCCGGCTCTCGTCGTCGAGCCCGAGTCTCCCGATCCGCTTGTCGAACGCGAGCAGTACGTCGGTGGGGTCCAGCGCGTTCACCGCGTACGTGCCGAAGGCGGTGCCGCGCATCCAGGGCTGCGGTGTCCAGGCCTGGCTCGTGTAGCGGGGGACGTCGCCCAGCCCGTCGTCGATCAGCCCCATCCGGTGGGCGCTCTTCTCCGGCAGGTGCCCCAGCAGACCGCCCGGGCTGGTCAGCGCGGTCCCCGCGGCCCCGGCGAGGGAACGCGGCACGAGGGCGCTGCCCGCCGCGGCCGTTCCGACGCGGCCGGTGCCCAGCCGGCTGGAGAACAGCGCGAACCAGTGCTGCACATCGCCGGCCACGAGCACCTGGTGGGTGAAGCCCTTGCGGTTCATGTCCGCGACGACGGTGCGGACGACGCTGAGACTGTGCGTGCCGGTTCTCGAGACGGGGTTGGCGACGATTCCGTACGCGCCCATGAGTCCGTGTCCGGGGTTCTGGGCGACGGAGTAGACCAGCTGGCCGCCGAAGACGAAACTGGTGCTGTTGCTGGTCTTGCCGGCCGCCTGGCGGGTGCCGCCGAGCGTCATCTCGGTGTCCATGGACATCGGCGGGGTGAGGGCGCGCAGATTCCCGACCGTCGTGGTGTAGCGGAAGGTTCCCCACAGCTCGCCGTACGGCCCCTTGCCCAGCAGGCCGCTGCCCACCAGGCCCAGCGGCCCCGAACTCTGGTCGAAGCCCGACGTCAGGTGCTGGGGGGTGAAGGTGCGGACGATGGCGTCCCGGGTGGGGGCGCCCTCCTTCACCAGCTGCCAGGCGCTGCCCGACGCCGCCCGCAGGACCCGGTCCACCTCCGCGGTCAGCGTGGGCGACAGCACCACGTTCACGATGACGAACGGGTGCTGCCGGAACTCCTTGAACTGCGGTGTCCCGCGGTCGGCGAGCCGTCCGGCGGGCTGCTGCGCGTCGGGGCCCGCGGGCAGGACGAGGTCGCCCTTCGCCAGGGCGAGGGCCCGCTCGGTGTTCATGGGCGTGGGGGCGGGCTCGTCGGACAGGTACGGGTTGAGCGCCCCGTCCGCGTGCGGGTCCGCCTGGGGCGTGTGCTGTACGGGGACGCCGATGAGCACCTGCCCGGTCATCGGGCCACCACCCCGTAGCCGGCCCTGCGGCGTCCGGCCGAAGAGCACGTTGACCGGCTCGTCCAGGACCAGCAGTCCCGGCAGACCGAGGCCGAGACCGCGGATCAGGCCGCGGGGCCGCCAGTAGCCGCTCAGGCTCGCGGTGAGGGCGAGGTCGTAGCGGTACAGGTGGGTGGGCTGGTTGGTCACCGACATCGGCTCGTTGGTGACCGTCGAGCCGAAGGTGGTCTCCGCCTCCCACTGCCATCCCTGGCGGGCGCCGAGGGTCAGCCCGAGCGTGTTCCGGCGCAGGCCCGCCGTCTCGTCGACGATGTTGTCACGGCCCGAGAACGTGCCCTCGAAGCCCAGGTCCACGCCTCGTTTCACGCTCGTCTGGCCGTCGATCCGGTCGACGCCCTGGGCGCTGAAGCGCATGCCCTCGTCGACGTCCTTGCCCTCGTAGCGGCGCCCGGTCAGGCTCCCGTGCACGCGGAGGGTGTAGTAGACCGTCCCGACGGAGTCGGGGTCGGTGAGCCTGACCGGCAGGCCGACCGTGGTGAGCGCCTCCAGGTTCGCGGTGACGCTCTGCTGGGACAGCACACCGAGGATCTGCAGGGTGTTCTGGAGCGCGATCCGGTACTTGACGGGATCGGTCCACCGGGGCGGCACGGGCAGGCTCCGGGCCGCTTGGAGCACCTGGTCGGGCCTGCGCCCCAGCAGGTCGTTGAAACGGGTGCGCCAGCCCTTCGGCAGGTTCGGCGGCAGCAGCTGGTCGAGGGGCACCACCAGATCCTGGTTCAGGTGCGCGAGGGCGTCGACGACGCCGTCGGCGAACTGGTCCAGCAGGGTGCGGCCGACGCCGTCCGCGGCGTCCGGGGTGACCCGGGTGCGCAGGCCGTCGTCGAAGGTGAACTCCTTCACCCGGTGCATGCCCAGGGTGCGCGGGCGGTCCACGGTCAGGTAGGGCGGCACGAACGGCGGTGCGGCGCCGTTGCGCAGGGCGAGGGTGGTCCCGTCGTCCCAGCCGGCCAGCCGCCGCGCCTCTGCACTGGTCATCCGGTCCAGGCTCCAGGTGAGGAAGCGCGTCGGCGGCGCGTCGTCGCCGGCCCGCCGTACCCGTACCGACTTCACGACCAGGTAGAGGGCGGTTCTGGGGCCCTTCACCTGTCCGGCCGACTTGAGGGTGCCGGCCGCGCCCAGTCCGACCGACCAGGTCTTCGCGTACGAGTACTGGACGGTCGGACCGAACTGGAGCCGCAGGTCGAAGGGGGCCGTGCCGGGGTCGAAGAAGTTGAAGGCGGGGCCGGCGACGGCCTGCAGCAGCAGGCTCCTGCCGTCGGCCCGGCTGCGCTCGCTGCGGACCGTCGAGGTGTTGATGTCCCGCATCTCGGCCTGGTCGGTCTCGCCGACGAGGATCGCCTTCTGCGGGATCAGCTCCTCCACGACGAAGACGCCCAGCGGTGACTTCTTCTTGTCGTCGGCGAACAGCGGCGGGGTGGTGATGCGGCCGCGCGCCATGGTGCCGCCGTGCCGCTGGAAGCTGTCGGCCGAGAAGAAGACGTCCAGTTCGGTGTAGGCGGTACTGCCGGGGAGGGCTCCGATCTGCCCGGCCGCCCAGTCGCGGATCGCCGCGACGGGGCCGAACCCCTCGATGCGGACGAAGCGGTACTGGGAGTTGCGGTCCAGGTCGATGGAGCGGGGGATCCGGCCCGGCTTCGGGATCTTCGTGACGCTGTCGGGCAGGCGGACCAGGAGGCCCTTGCGGATACCGAAGGAGAACCGGGCGGGTACGGCCCGGTCCCTCTCGGGATCGGGGGTGGTGCCGGGTTCGGGGTCGATGCCCGTGACGACCCGTCCGGCGAGGTCGGTGACGCGGAACTCGTAGTGGATGTCGTCCAGGAACGCCCGCGACTTGTCCAGCGTCCGGGTCTCCATCTGGTTCATGCGCTGGTCGGTCAGGGTGTAGCCGACCTTGTTGATGAAGCCGAAGCGCAGGGCGAGCCGGCCGAAGCCGCCGAACGCCGCGGTGCCCGCCGGGCCGATCGGTCCGCCGAGGCCGTACTGGGAGTTGGCCTGCATGTTCTTGGTCAGCCCGAAGGTCGCGGCCGCCCGGTGCATGCTGTCGATCTTCGTCGAGTCGCCGATGCCGTCGTCGAACGGGGCCCAGGTGCCGTAGTGCCGCGCCCTGACCCACAGGACGCGCTTCTTTCCGTCCGCGGTGACGTAGGGGAAGGGGCGTCCCTGGCCGTCCGCCAGCGTCTTCGGCTTCTCCCGGAGCGTCTTGCGGACGTCGTCCAGCAGCCCTGCGCCGTCCGCGGGCCGGGCGTCCGGCCTGCGCTCCAGTTCGCGGTCGACGGTGTCCAGGGCCTCTTCCACACCGCGCAGGGCGACCGTGCTCTGACCGAACGTGCTCGGATTGGCGAGGAGTTGGTCGACCTCGGCGGCGGTCAGGTCGGGCGGCAGCAGCGACGGGAGGTCGTCGACGTACGCGGGCATCCGCCGGCCGTCCGGGAACCGGGCCGGGGTGCGGCGTACCGGTGGAGGTCCCATGGCGGGGTCGAGGAGCGGGGCGTCCGGAGACGCCGGGACCGGCTCGGTGGTCAGTGTGACGAGGGCCGTCGTCGGGTCCGGCTTCGGGGGCAGGGGCGGGCCGGGAGGAGTGACGGTTTCGTTGCCGGCCGTGGCCGTGGCCGTGGTGGGTGACAGGTGGGCGTCCGCCGGGGACGCGGAGGCCGGCCGGGCGGCCGACCAGTCGTCGGCCTGCTGACGACGGCCGTCCGCCAGGGGCAGCAGGGAGAGGACGTGCGGCAGCGACGGGTCGCTCTGTGCGAGCAGGCCCACGGGCCCCGGTGAGGTCCACACGCCGCGGCCGGTCCCGGCGCCGAGGAGGGCCCGCCGGTCGGTGACCTGCGGATCCGTCGGGGCCGGGGGCGGGGTGGGGGTCGTGGAGGCGAGGACGATGTCGGCCGTGCGCGGGAAGTCGTTCAGCGCCGGGTCCACCGCGAGCAGTTCGGCGACCTCCTCGTAGGGGACCTGGGCGCGGAATCCGCCGGGCAGCTCCATGGTGAGGTGGTCAGGACCGGCCTCGCCCCGCACCAGGTACGGGGCGGGCTTGGTGGTGTCGGTGGTCCACGGCGTCTTCGCCCGGCGCAGCGGACGGTGGCCGCCGTCCGGGGTCGCCGCCATGACGAGGGCGGCGTTGACGTCCACCGCCGCGGCCGGCGGACCCGGCGCCCAGCTCCGGCCGGCCGGGGCGTCCGAGTCGTCGAACAGCAGGGTGTCCGGCGCGAGGGCGCCCAGGGTCTCCAGGTGGAACGCGCCCAGCGCGACCGGGTCGTCCACGTCGACGCCGACGGCCGCCGCGCGCGCCACCAGGTCCAGGAGGTCGGACAGCCGGTCCGGGTCCGGTCGGCCCAGGTGCAGCACCCTGCCGGTGAGGGCGACCGGGTCGGGGGTCCGGCTCTCCCACTCCAGGGCCTTCACGGTCGCCCAGAAGAACCGGGCCCGCTCGAACGCCCCGATGACCACCTGGTCCGGGTCCAACCCCAGGAACTGGGCCGCCTCCTCGTTCACTTCCTCGTCCGTGAGGCCGTCCAGCCCTTCCGCCACGGTGATCACGTGCGGCAGGGTCACGAGGTCGGTGAGCACGGCGCCGGGGTTCCGGTGCACGGCGTCGGCGGCCCTGGCCAGCAGGTCCTCGTAGGCGTCGGGTCCCAGGTCGCCGTCCGGGTCGCCGTGTTCCGTCGTGCGGATCTCGCGGGCCGCGCGCTCGAACAGGTCCAGGGAGAAGGGCACGGTGTCGCGCAGCGCCGGGTCGGCGGCGCGCAGGGACTCCAGTGCGCCGATGTTCGCGAGGAGTTCGCCGTAGCGCCTGTCGTCCTCGATCGCCACCCCGAACGTCAGCCGCAGCGCGCGCACCAGCCGCAGCGTCCGCTCGCGGACCTCCTGCGACGCCGGTCCCACCGGGTCGGTGTGCAGGCCCGCCGCGCGGGCGCGGTCGTCGAGCGCGGCGTCGTCGGGTTCCGGCCGGTGCTTCACCCACTTCCCGCGCCGGCCCCGCGAATCCGTGATGATGTAGTGGGCGACCCCACCGTCCTTCCCGAACTTGAAGCCGACCTCCTGGGTGGCGCCGTAGACGGTGCGGCCGGTCTCGTTGGCGACGTGCTGGCTCTGGCTGGTGTCGGCCAGCGGGTCGGGGACGAACGTGTCCGTGACCAGCTTGCGCCTGCGGGTGATGCCCGGCGGTGTCGCGGCGAAGCACTCCTGCATGAGGACGGCGTGGTCCTTGGGGCGCCGCGTCAGGCTCGGACGGCGCCCGAGCATGCCGCCCACCGCCCGGTCCCGTTTCCGGTGGCGGGGGTTCGACCGGGTCGGCAGCTCCGTCTCGCCGAGGAAGCCGTGCCCGGCGAAGACGTACACCGGCTCGCCGGCGAACGGGACCGGCTCGTCGTCCTTGACCCAGGTCCCGTCCTGCCGGTTGACGTGGTAGAGCTCGGTCGCCGTCGTCGCGTGCCGGATCCCCCGCATCAGCCGTGCGCGGTCGCCGTCCCTGAAGACGGCCCTGCCGGTCGCCCCCTGGTCGGTGACGATGGTGTGGGACAGCAGGTCCTGTTCCCAGAAGGGGGCGCGGGCGGACTCCGCGGGGTCGGGCAGCAGGCCGGGGACGCTGCGGATCCAGTCGGTGCGGTCGCTGCCCCAGGCAGTCCGCAGGGGGACGACGTACGGGTGGGAGGCGTTGGCGTCCGGGCCTTCGGCGACGCCCACGTCCCCGTTGGCCGCCCAGACGTCCCTGCCGGTCCGGTCCGCCGCCCGTCGCGGCAGCTCCAGGCCGCCCCCGCCGGCGTCGGAGACGAGCAGCAGCACCGGCACGTCCGCCGGGAGCCCGTTCAACTCGGCGTCCAGGGCGAGGAGTTCGGCGAACACGTCGAGGGGGACCTCGCGCGGGGCGCCGTCGTGGCCGCGGACGACGACCTGGTCACGGTCGCCGTCCGCCCGCACGACGTAGGGGTCCGGGCCGCCGGGCCGGTACCAGGGCGCGGCTCCCACCTCGTCGCGTGACAGGCTGCCGTCGGCCCGGGGCCCGGTCCTTCCCGTACGGGTGAGGTCCAGGTCGTCGAGCCCGCCCTTGCCCCGGGTCCAGTCGCGGCCGCGGGGGCGTCCGTCGGGTCCGGTGGTCAGGGCGTGGGTGGGCGACAGCACGCCCTGGCGCCGGAGGTGGAGCGCGGCGAGGGCGGCCAGGCCGCCCGCCGTCCGTGCCTCCTGTGCCGAGGCCAGCCCCAGCAGCCGGGCGCGCTGCACGTCGGTCACCGGATCGGCGGGCTCCAGGAGCAGCACCCGGCGGGCCACGGCGTCCAGGTCGAGCGGGCCGAAGTCCAGCAGGGGGTCGTTCCGGCGGAGCCGGTCGAGGCGTGCGAGCCCGTCGCGGATGTCCGGGTACAGGGGGCTCGACATGACGTCGGGGCCGTAGATGTCCACCAGCAGTTCCCGGTGCCGGGCCTCCTCCGGGGTCGGCTCCTGCGCCCGGTCGTCGTCCACGTCGTCGTCCTGGTGGTCCGACAGCGGCGCGTCGAAACCCTCCAGCAGGCCGTCCAGGCTCGGCAACGGGGTCTCGAGGCCCCCGACCGGTCCGGGGTCGAGGAGGTCGGCGAGCGCGGCGGGCGGCTCGGCCGGGACCTCGGTCGCGGGGCGGTCCGCGAAGGTGACGTCGTCCGCTCCGGTGCCGCCGGCGCCGGGCGCGGTGGGGTCGCCGGGCCGGACGGCCGCCCAGTCGGCCGCCGCGGGACGCCCCGGCGCGCTGGGCAGGAGGGAGGGGACGTACGGCCGCGACGGTCCGGTCGGGGCCAGGCTCACACTGCCCTGCGAGGCCCACACGGCACGGCCGGTCCCGGCGCTGACGACGGCCCGCGGATCGGGGCCCGGGGTGCCGCCGCCGGCCGGTGCGGTGGAGGCCGCCGGGGCCGCCTTCGGGACGGCCAGGACGATGTCCGTGGTCTCCTGCGGCCGGGTGTTGAGCACCGGGTCGCGGGCCAGCAGTTCGGCGACCTCGTCGTAGGGGACCCGGGCGCGGAAGCCGCCGGGCAGCGTCATGAGGAGGTGGTCCCGGCCGCCGCCCGCCCACACCAGGTAGGCCGGCGATCCGCCGGGGACGCTCCACGGCGGGCGTTCCTGGCCCACCGCCTGGTAGCCGCCGCCCTGCTTCGGGGCGGCGACGACGACGCGGTCGGTGGCCGTGGTCGTGACCGTGTCCGGCGGGGCCGGAGCCCAGCGCCGCCCGGTGGGCACGCCGTCGAGGTCGAGCAACTGGGTCCGGGGCGCGAGGGCGCCCAGGGTCTCCAGGTGGAACGCGCCCAGCTCGACCGGGTTGTCCACGTCGACGCCGACGGCCGCCGCCTGGGCGACCAGGTCGAGCAGTTCGGGCCGCCGGGCCGGGTCGGGCCGGTCCAGGTGCAGCACCCTGCCGGTGAGGGCGTCCGGGTCGGGGGTCCGGCTCTCCCACTCCAGGGCCTTGACCGTCGCCCAGAACAGCCGGGCCCGCTCGGGCTCCCCGACGGCCGCGGGGCCGTCGTCCAGGTGCAGGACGCGGGCGGCCTCGGTGTCCAGGTCCTGGTCCGTCGGACCGCCCAGCCGCTGCGCGGCGGCGGTGACGTGGGGCAGGGTGACGAAGTCGGAGAGCACGGCGCCCGGCCGACGGTGCATGGCGTCGGCCGCATCGGTGAGCAGGCCCCGGTAGGCGTCGGGGCCGGTGTCACCCGGCCGGCCCGCGTGGACCGCGCGTTCGAACAGGTCCATGGAGAACGGGGCGAGGTCGCGCAGGGCCGGGTCGGCCGCCCGCATGGTCTCCAGCGCGCCGATCCCGGCGAGGAGGTCGCCGTAGCGGCTGTCGTCCTCGATCGCCGCGCCGAAGGCCAGCCGCAGCGCGCGCACCAGCCGCAGGGTCCGTTCGCGGGTGGCGTCCGTGACCGGCTGCTCGGGGTCCGTGTGCAGGCCGGCCGCACGGGCGCGGTCGTCGAGCAGTTCGCCGACGGGTTCCGGCCGGTGCTCCACCCACTTCCCGCGCCGCCCCCGCGAGTCCGTGTAGAGGCGGTGGACGAACGTCCCGTCCGGTCGTGTCGCGAAGCTGACCATGTGGGTGCCGCCGTACACCGTGCGCCCGGTCTCGTTGGCGACGTGCTGGCTCTCGCTGAGGACCGCCAGCGGGTCGGGGACGAAGGTGTCGTCGACGCCCCTGCGGGTGCGGACGATCCCCGGCGGCTTGGCGCTCGAGCACGCCTCCATCAGGACGCTGTGGTCCTCGGGGAGCTGCGCCAGGCTCGCACGCCGCCTGAGCATCCCGCCGGTCGCCGGCCCGCGGGTGTGGTGCCTCGGGTCCGTCGTGGTCGGCACCCGGGTCGCACCCGACCGGGCGTGGCCGCCGAAGACGTACACCGGCTTGCCGGCGAACGGCACCGGCTCGTCGTCCTTGGCCTCCTCCTTGGTGACCGGGTCGTAGTGCCACAGCTCCGACGACTGGGTCGCGAGCTTCAGCGCCGCGATCCGGCGCGGGGCCTCGGAGTCCTCGAACACGCCCCTGCCGATGGTCGCGCCCCCGTCGACGACGCTGTGCGACAGCACCTCGCGCTCCCACTCCGGCGCGTTCTCGCGCTCCGCCGGGTCGAGCACCTGGCCGGGGGTGCTGCGGATCCAGTCGGCGTGCGGCAGCCCCTGCCCGAACAGCAGGGAGACGACGTGCGGCTGTGACGGGTCCTGTTGCGGGGACACCTTCACGGCGCCGTTGGCCGACCAGACGTCCCTGCCGATCCGGTCCGCCGCCTCGCGCGGGAGGTCCAGGCCGCGGGCGCCGGCGTCGGGGACGAGCAGCACCACGGGGGTGCCCGGGGGCAGCGCCGCGAGCCGGGGGTCGCGGGCCAGCAGTTCGGCGAACACGTCGATCGGCACCTGGCGCGGGGCGCCGTCGTGGCCGCGTACGACGATCCGCCGGTGGTCGCCCTCCGCCATGACGACGTACGGCTTCGGCTCACCGGGCCGGTGCCAGGGCGCGGGCCGCACGTCGCCGCGGCCCAGGGTGCCGTCGGGCTGCCGGACCACCTTGCCCACCTCGGTGAGGTCGAGGTCGGGGATCCTGGCGTTCGTCCAGTTGCGGCCCCACACGCCGCCGTCGTCGGCGGTCAGCGCCTGGGTGGGGGACAGCACGCCGCGCAGTTCCAGGTGGAAGGCGGCCAGGGCGGCCAGGCTGCCCGCCGACTCCATCGCCGGGTCCATCGCGACCCGGAACAGCTCGCCGCGCTGCGCGTGGGTCACCGGATGGGCGGGGTCCAGGAGCAGTACCTGACGGGTCACGGCGTCCAGGTCGAGCGGGCCGCCGCGGAGCGCGGGAACGGCCTGCCGGAGCTGGTCGAGGTGCGCGAGGGTGTCGCGGAGGGCGGGGTGGAGGGGGTTCGCCGCGATGTCGGGGCCGAACACGTCCGCCAGCAGCCGGTCGTACAGCGCCTCGGTGGCCGGGTCCGGCCCGGGTTCGCTCCCGGACTCGGACTCGGACGCGTCCTGGCCGTCCTCCCAGTCCATGATCATGTCGAGCGAGTCGGGTGACCCCGGCTCGGAGGACAGGTCCGCGGGGAGCCCGCCCGGCGCCGGGGAGCTGAGCGGCGTCTCGTCGACGGTGACGGGCCGGGTGGCCGGAACGTCCCCGGACTCGGTGCGGACGGTCCGGTGGGGCTCGGGGACGTCGGAGGTGTCCCGGTGCGGCTCGGTCTTCGGCGCCGCGGTGGACGGTCCGGAACGCCCGGACTCCTCGGTCCCGGGGGTACGGACGTCGTCCGTGCCGAGGGTGTCCGCGTGCGACGGGTCGGGGGTGGCGGCCGGGTCGTCGGAGGGTGTGGTCTGCGGCCGTGGCTGCGGGGTGGCGCCGTTCGGCGAGGCGTGGCCGCCGGGGGACGCGGTGCCCGACGGAGCGGGTGCGGCCGGGGTCGCGTGGGGCGCGGGGGTGTCCTGCCGCTCCGTCCCGTCCGCCGTGAGGGCGCCGCTGCCCGTCCGCGTCGACGACGGCTCCGGGACGGAGGAGCCGACCGTGGAGGGCCTGCTGAACGGCAGCGAGCGGTCCGTGTCGTCGGTCCGGTCGGTTTCCGGGGTCCGGGTCGCCGGCGGGTTGAGGGTGGAGAAGACGGTGTCGGTGTCGGTGTCGATGCCCGGGGTGTCCGCGAAGGAGTCCCGGTAGGCGTCGTCGTACGCGTTCGGCACGGAGGTGGCGTACGACGGCTTGAACGCGTTGGTTATGCCCGGGAGTTGATACGGGTTGACGGGGCTGGTGGCGGGGTTGGTGACGCCGCCGGCCGGGTCCGGGTCCGGGAGGGAGGAGAGGGACGAGACGTCACTGATGTCACTGATGTCACTGACATCGCTGAAGACCGACGCGGTGTCGCTGTAGACCGACGAGGTGTCGCTGATGTCGTCGGCGGAGGAGACGGAGTCGTACGGCCGGTACGGCGAGGCGGAGGGGGAGTCCGTGACGTCGTAGGTGTCCTGGTACGTGCCGGGGCCGTCGTAGGCGCTGTCGTACGGGCTGTTCTCGTACGGGTTGTTCCCGTACCGGTTCCCGTACGTGTTCGTGGGGTCGCTTCCGCTGTCGCGGTCGTACCGGTTGCCGCCGCCCGGCAGGTCGTTGACGCCGTCGGGGCCGAAGTCGAGGTTCTGGAAGAACTTGTTGTTCAGCCACTTGCCGCCGAACTCCGCGCCCGTGGACGCCGCTTCGAAGATGAGGCCGCTGAGGCCGGCGCTCAGGAACGTGCCGGGGTTGAGCGTGAACGAGCCCAGGAAGATGAGACCGGTGAAGGCCTCGGCGAAGGTCTCCGCCTGCCCCTCGTTGAGGAAGCTGAACGGGAGTTCGGAGGCTTCCTTCCAGAAGTTGTTGTTCTTGAAGTACTTGTTGATGAACTTTCCGCCGATCTCACCGAAGATGCCTCCGAAGAGTCCGGCGAAGGCACCCGCGACCGCCGACTGGCCGATGTCCTTCCAGTCGAACTTGTAACGCCGGCGCTCCGGGTCGTCCGGCGCGGTCATGGAGATCAGCTGCGAGGCGAAGGCGACGAACGCCTCCTGGATCGCCTCCAGCAGCACCGACAGCGGCGTGGGGATGGCGTGTCCCAGCCGCTGGAGGAGCAGGAGGATGGTGAGCGCGGTGCGCGCCTTCTGGATGGCGATCTCGGTGAGCGACGTACCGCCGGTGAAGACCGCCAGCGCGGCGATCAGCGCCAGCTCGATGTTCATCAGGATGAACTCGATGAGGATCTGGTACTTCGCCTCGGACAGCTTGATGGAGCGGTCGATCTGCTGGGAGCCGATCTCCCGGAGCTCGTCGGAGAACTTCTGCAGATGGTTCTGCCCGTTGTCGTCGACGAAGAGCTTCATCGCGGCGATGAACTGGTCGGCGATCCGCGGCGGGAGCGAGTTCCCGACGGTGGAGATCGCTCCCTTCATCGCATCGGACAGGTCCCTGACGTCGTCCGCCAGCCGCTTGTAGGGGTTGCGGCTGGCGAAGCCCAGGTCCTCGTTGCCGGTGGCGACGTTCGCGCCCACATAGACCTCGAGGAACTCCCGCAGGGCGGGCGAGAACATGATCGCCATTCAGCGCCTGGTCTCGCTCTCCGAGCCCTGTGCCTGGATGTCGTCCAGCGCCTGGGTCTGCGGCCGCTGCACGTGGTCGGCCTCGGCGGCGACCGCGTCGACCAGCGTCATGAACCCGCCGGTGACGGCCAGGACCGTCTCCGCCACCTGCTGCTGTTCGCGCCGGACCTGCTCGCCGACCGCGTTGGCGAAGTCGTCGTCGCCGCCCTCCTCGCCCCACCAGCCCGAGTACTGCGCGCAGCCGTTCTCGAACCGGGGCAGCATCTCGTCGCCGTAGCGGACGGCGTCGGCGAGGTACCTGGAACTCTGCAGAATCGCCTGGATGTCGGCGGAGTAGTTGCCGGCCATGGTTACGCGCCCCCCTGCCGTCCCTTGTCGTCTTCTTCGTCCTCGTCCTCGACGATCTCGTCGCGGAGCCTGCTCATCGCCGTGGGCCCCTTCGCCACGGAGGTCTCGGCGATCAGCGAGCCGAAGAGGGACTCCCAGTCGACGCCCATCCGTTCCGGGGCGGCGCCGCGCGCGGTCATCCTGGTGATCGGGTCGAGCAGGTCGACGACCCGGCGGGCCATCTCGGCCCGCGCCGTGTTCGCGGCCTCCAGCACCGCCGCGGAGAGCTGGGCGGCGGCCATGGTCCGGTACTTGCCGTCGAGGAACTCCAGGCTGGTCAGCTCGCCCTTCGCGCCGACGGAGACCCGCACCGACCGGTCCGCCGAACGCGCGGTGGCCGACGCCGTGTCCAGCTCGGCCCGTGCCGAGGCCGCGGCCTCCTCCGCCGCCTTGAGGTGGGCCATCGCCCGGGCCACCCGGTCCTCCATCGGCTGACTCATCCCGGTCCTCCCCTTCCCCTCAGCGCCCCAGGGCCTGCGGCGCGCCGCCCTCGTCGGTGCCCCAGACGTCCTCGTCCTCGGCCAGCCATGTGGTCCGTTCCCTGTCCCCGCTCTCCGTCTGCGGCCTCTCCCCCGCTCCGCCCATGCCTCCCATGGGCGGCATGAAGGGCGTGCTGCTGCTGGTCTGCGTGGACCGGGGGACGACGCGGTGCTCCTCGTCGTCGACGGTCTGCGCGGCAACCGTCCGGCCGGAGCGGCCGACCGTGGGCTCGATGACGGTCCTGGTGCGCTCGCCGCTGCTGCCGCCGGCCTCGCCGCCGGCGCCGCGCATCATCGGCGGGTACATCCCCGGCGAGCCCGATCCCGTGCCGGTGCCGTCGGCGGAGGCGCCCGCCAGGGCGCCGTCGCTCTGCGGACGCCCGAGCGCCGAGGCGAGGTCGTCCTGGTTGTAGAGGTTGTCGTCGAACACGGAGGAGTACGCGGAGCCGGCGGAGCCCGTGGAGCCGCCCCCGTTGTAGGCGGAGAGGTCGGGAGGCTCGGGCAGGTCGGCGATGCGCTGCCGGATCAGCTCGTCGATGTCCTTGTCGCCGGCGTTGATCCGGTCGTACTCGGCCTGGATGTCGCCCATCCGCCGGTCGTACTCGGCCTTGGCGTCCTTGCGCGCCTGTTCGGCCTCGGTGCGCGCCTCTTCGCGTTCCGCCTGGGCGTCGGCCTTCGCCTGGTCGTACTCGGCCCTGGCGTCGGCCTCGGCGGCGTCCGCCCGGTCGAGGGCCTCCCGTTCGGCGGCGTCGATCTCCGCGATCCGCCGGTCGTACTCCTCGCGGGCCTCGTTCTCGGGGGTGCCGGCGGCGATCTCGCGCTCGTACTCCTGGCGTGCCTCGGCGCGTTCCTGTTCGGCGTCCTGGCGCGCCTGGTCCCGCTGTTCCTGGGCCTCGGCCTTCTCCTGCTCGTACTCCTGGCGTGCCTGCGCCTCCTGGCGGTCGGCGTCCTGGAGGGCGGCGTCGCGCTCGGCGCGGGCCTCGGCCTTCTGCTGCTCGTAGTCGGCCTGCGCGTCGGCCTTGGCGTTCTCGGCGTCCAGCCTGGCCTGCTGCTTCTCCTGCAGGGCCTCGCGGCGGGCCTCCTCCTGCCGGGCCTCCGCGTCGGCCCGCGCGTCGGCCTGTTCCCGTTTGGCGGCTTCCCGCTCGGCGTCGGCCTCCGCCTTGGCGGCCTCCTGCTCGCGCTCCGCCTCGGCCCTGGCGGCCGCCTGTTCCTGCTTCGCCTCGGCCTTCTCGGCCTCCTGCTCCGCCTTGGCCTCCGCCTTCTCCTTCTCGGCCTCCGCCTTGGCGGCCTCCTGCTCGCGCTTGGCCTCGGCCTTCTCGGCCTCCTGCTCGGCCTTCGCTTCGGCCTTCTCCTTCTCGGCCTCCGCCTTGGCCGCTTCCTGCTCGCGCTTGGCCTCGGCCTTCTCGGCCTCCTGCTCGGCCTTGGCCTGCGCCTTCTCCTTCGCCGCCTCTTCCTTGGCGGCCTCCTGCTCGGCCTTGGCCTCGGCGCGGTCGGCTTCGGCCTGGGCCGCGGCCCGCTCCCGCTCCTTCTTCGCCTCGTCCTGCGCCTTCTGGTTCTGCGCGAGGATGAACTGCTGTTGCTGCTCGGCCTCCCGCTTGGCTTCGGCCTTCTCCTTCTCGGCCTCTTCCTTGGCCGCTTCCTGTTCGGCCTTGGCCTCGGCCTTCTCCTTCTCCTGCTCGGCCTTGGCTTCGGCCTTCTCCTTCTCGGCTTCCGCCTTGGCCGCTTCCTGCTCGGCCTTGGCCTCCGCCTTCTCCTTCTCCTGCTCGGCCTTGGCCTCGGCCTTCTCCTTCTCGGCCTCGGCCTTCTCCTTGTCCCGCTCGGCCTTCGCTTCGGCCTTCTCCTTCTCGGCTTCCGCCTTGGCCTCGGCCTTCTCCTTCTCGGCCTCGGCCTTCTCCTTGTCCCGCTCGGCCTTCGCTTCGGCCTTCTCCTTCTCCGCCGCCGCCTTGGCTTCGGCCTTCTCCTTCTCGGCCTCGGCCTTCTCCTTGTCCCGCTCGGCCTTGGCCTCCGCCTTCTCCTTCTCCGCCGCCGCCTTGGCGGCCGCCGCTTCGGCCTCCGCCTTCTTCTTCTCGGCGTCGGCCTCTTCCTTGGCGGAGATCTCGGAGAGGGGGCGGTCGTCCCTGTCGGTGATGCTGGTGTCGAACGCCTTCTCGGCTTCCTTGAACGCCTTGTTGATGGCCACGATGGCCTCGGCGCCCTTCGTGCTGAGCCAGTCCTGCACGGACTGCTCCCAGCGGCGCACCGCCTCGTCGGCGATCGCCTTCCACGTGGTCATGTCGCTCGGCTTGCCGTACGACTTCTCCCCGATGACGATCTCGTTCCGGAAGCCGGCGGTCGACACCACGTAGTTGTTCCAGGTGGTGTACGGCCCGCCGCCGCTGGACACCGTGTCGATGTCCGTCTTGTCGAACTGGGTGTCGAAGAGCTTCAGCCGAGCGTCCTGCAGCATGTCGTAGAGCCAGCGCTGCGGATTGCTCTCGGCCCTCCACGCCACCCAGGCGTCGCGCAGATTCTGCGCCTGCTCGAGGACGACGCCCTGGGCCGTGGCCAGCGCCCGGGCCGGCTCGGACCTCACCGTCACCGTGTCGATGGTGACCCCGGCGCCGTCACTGCCCTTGCCGTCGAGCTGGTCGGCGTACCCCTCGTAGTTCCGGGCCAGCTTGTGGATGAGCTCCTTGAAGATGGCGGCCGACGTGCCGTCCCAGGAGTCGCTGCCCTCTCCGATGTTCTCGGTGTCCCACTTGCCGATGGTGACCGCGCTGTCCTCGAAGAACTTGACGACCCGGTCGAACGCCTGGGCCGTCTTCGTGAAGGTGAGCAGATCGACGTAGGTACCGTCGCCCACCTTGATGCCGCGGTTCTCGAATCCATGGGTGGAGTAGGGCCACATCGTCAGCTGATCGAGGGCGGCCTTGGAACCGTAGATGTACTGGACCAGGGCGCTGGTGTCCCAGTCGAGCTTCTCGCCCTCGCTGTTCGAGCCGCCCTTGTCCATCAGGACCTTGCTCGTCTTCTCGAACTTCGCGATCACGTCCTCCCCGCTCGGCGGCGCGGCCGCGGGCGTGGCGAGGAAGGTGATGTACACGCGGTACCGGTAGAGGTAGCTGCCTTCGGAGACGTCCGTACCGTTTCCGGCCGGCTGGTAGTACGGAATGGTGTAGTTGGTGTTGTGCGTGCCCCAACCGCCCGAGGACAGGAAACCCGACGAATAACCCGGGCCGCCCTCGTCCTCCACCCGGACGTGGATCATCGGGATGCCGTCGTTGCCCTTGAGGGTGTCGAACAACGTCTTCCGCTCCGGCAGAACGTAGCCGGTGAGCAGGTCGACTGCTTTCTTCCAGTAGTCGTCGTTGTTGTCCTCGGGGTTGGCCATCGCCGAACTCCGCTACTCTTCCTCTTCGGTACCGCCCGGATTGTCGAGATCACTGTCGACATCCTCGAAGATGTCCATGAACTCGTCCGCGGTGATGTTCTCGAGATTCTTGCCCTGGCTCTTGGCCAGCTCGTTGATGGTGTCCCACAAGGCCTGTTCGAGGTCCTCGAAGAGAACCGTCTGGTCCTCCAGGATGCGCTCGACCTCGCTCGCGCCCTGCCGGATGACCTTGTTCAGGGCTCCCCCGCCGACCACGCTGTTCTCCTCGGCCATGGGGCCGATGACGAGCGGCTTCGAGGACAGGATCGTCGTGGTCGAGATGCTGTCCGCGATGAACGAGATCGCCGGGCCGGCGGTCGGACTGTCCTTGAGGATGTTCTCCAGCGTCGTGCGGAAGCTGTCGACCTGGTTGTTGATGAAGTTCTTCAGGAACGTGCTGTCGAGGACCGTGACGGCCACGTGATCATCCTTCCGTCACCGGCCGGCGTCAGCGGCTGCCGATCCTGATGTCGCCCCACCGCTGCGAGAGGTTCTGCTCCGTGGACCGGTAGTTGGCGGAGATTTCGGTGAGCAGACCGGAGTGGTTGGCGAGCAGGTTCTTGATGTTCTCGACAGCGTTGTCCCACTTCTTCTGGATCTCGCTGTAGACGTCCCGGTCGTCACCGATCCAGCTGTTGCGGAGTTCGGCCAGTTCCATCTCCAGGTTGGACAGAATCTCCATGATCGCCTGGGACTGGGTGATCATGTCGTCCGCCGCACCTTCGGCATGGTTGTAGTCGACGTAGATGTAGCCGTCGGAGAAGTCCATCAGAGTCCTCGATTCACCGGGGGAATGACGAGTGGGGAAGGGTCAGCGCCTGGTGGGTGCGCCGAAGGTCAGCTCGACGACGTGCTGGTGCCGTTGAGCTCGTCGAACACCTGCGTGGAGCGCGAGTACTCCTTGTCGATCGCGTCGCTGGTGGACCCCTGTACCAGCCCGTGCTCCGTGAGGGTGTTGTTGAGCTCGTCGACCATCCGGTCCAGGTTGATCAGGATGGTGTCGACGTGCCCGTCCCACTGCTCCAGAAGCTTCTTGTACTTGCCGCCGTCCGCGCCGCCGTAGTTCGAGGCGAGCGTTTCCATCGTGGTCCGGACGTCCTGCTGACGGGTCTGAATACTGGAGAATGCCTGTTCCAGCGCCATGATCCCATTACGGGTGGCATTTTCTTCGGACTGCTGCATGGCCATGAGGAAACTCCCTTTCGGCGAGACTCACCGGGCTGCGGCCCCATGTCACCCTGCGGGCAGACAGGGCGTCCCAGCGATCGCGACTGGCTCTCGGGGCCATGGGACGACCAGATGCTAGGCAGGCCGCAACTTGTTTGGCAATTTCCCCCGGAACCGCGAAGTCCCTTACTGGGAAGCTCAATTGAGCCATGACCCGGAATTCATGCCGCTCAAGTGAGCGGCGCGATGGATCCAGCCGGACAGATCAGGCATCCGCGCCGCTCGTCGGGGTGGAGCCGAGCGCCCGGCTGAACGTGAGGTGACCGCGGGACGCCAAGAATTTCCCTGACGGCTGCTTCCCGGCGGGGGTCCTCACCCCCTATGTCCGCGGGCACCGCAGCGTCACCCTCGCCTCGCCCTCGGCCGCCGCCTCCGGGGTCAGGTCCGGGCCGCTGGGCAGCATGGCCAGCATCGGGGACGGCATCGTCCGCGCCTCGACGCCCTCGTAGCCCAGCGCCGCCACCGCCTCCTGGGACAGCAGCCGGTACTTCACGCCCTCGTCCGTCACCAGGTACGTGGTGTCGCCCAGTGCGCTGCCGCTCGCGCTCAACGCTCTGACCAGCGCGCCCTTCCCCGCTCGTACGGCGATGGAGTCGACCTTCAGACAGCCCGGTTCGACCTCGGGCGCCGGCGCCTGCACCGCCGGGGGCAGGGCGCCTCGGGGCAGCACCGAAACGCCCACCCGCACACCGGAGTCCGTGGAGTCGACCTCCGCGCAGGAGACGGAGCCGGTGGCGACGGCGACCGCCCTCGGCGGCTTCGCGGGCAGCCTCTCCGTCCCCGGGCCCCGCGTGTCCGGGGCGAGATGCCCGGCCAGGATGTCCGCGCCAAGCGTCACCACGGTCGCGGCCTCACCGCCGTACGCCTTCTCCCGCGTGAGCGGGTCGCCCAGCAGGAGGGTCGCGCCGGTGTCGGTGAGGGGGACGAGGCCCTCCCGCGTGAGCAGGTGGTAGCGGGCGGCGGAGCCGGGGACGTCGACCTTGAAGAGCTGCCCGATCCTGGTGCTCCGCCCGCCCAGCTCGGGGCCCTTCCCGCCCCGGCCGGGCACGTCGGCGGGGGCCAGGTCCGGTCCCAGCGGGAAGGCGTCGAGGAACGCCGCGGAGACGGGACGCGGGGTGACGTCGCCGTACCCGAGGGCCTCGGCCGCCTTCGCCCGCTCGTCCAGGCGCAGCCGGCTGCCCTGCCACAGCAGGTACACGGCGTCGTCCGGGCCGGTGACCAGCAGGCCCTCGTCCTCACCCAGCCGCCGGCCACCGGGCACGTCCTGCGGGGCGTCGGCGCCGAGGGCGAGTGTCGTGGTCGTCGTGACGACGCCCGTCGTCCGCGGCAGGACGTCGGAGCACACCAGCCACGGGGTGCGGTCCAGGTCGCCCGTGCCCGGCAGCGCCTCGGGCCCGTCGGGGATGCCGAGGGGCGTTCCGTGCGGGGTGCCGGCCAGTGAGGACGTGCCCACCGTCGTCACGCCGATCTCGCCGCCGGTGACCAGCCGGGCCGACGCGTGGTTGCGCACCGGGCGCAGCCGCCCGTCCAGGTACAGGTAGCGGGCGCCGGTGTCCTTGTCGACGATCAGGTTCTCCCCCGATCGCCACGAGTCGTTGCCGCCGGGCTGGATGAGCCCGAAGACGAAGGCGCCGGCGCACACCAGCACGGCGATGATCACGCCGATCGCGGCGCCGCGGTTGGTCCGGCCCAGCGGGCTCTCCGGGGCGTCGGGCTCCGAGCGCAGCATGGCCGAGGCCAGCCGGCCCATGATGAAGAGGTGCGCCTGTACTTGGTCGCGCTTGCTGTGCATGTCGCCGTGTCTCCCGGGTCAGCCGTTGATGCCGCGGAGCCAGCCGTAGACGCCCATCGACCAGAGCGTCAGCGGCAGGATGCTGAGGGCGGCGAGTGAGTGCAGCAGCTCGGCCGCGCGTCCCCAGTACGGGACGAGCCGCCGTCCGGGCACCGTCCACGAGGCGATGATGATCGCGGCGGCCAGCCCCATCAGCCCGGCCGTCAGGGTCAGCCGGTCCGCCGGGGCGAGGGAGCGCGCGGACACGGACAGCAGCAGGACCACGCCCCAGGCCCCGGCGCAGGTCAGCGCCAGCCGCTGCCAGACGTTGCCCAGCCCCCGGCTGTGCAGCAGCAGGAGCAGGGAGAAGGCCACGACGGTGAGGATCTCGGCGAGGCCCGGCGCGGCCATGAGGGCCGCCAGACAGGGCAGGCAGACCAGGCCGATGGCGCCGTAGAGGGCGGTCATCCAGCCGTCCGCCAGCGCGGAGCGCGCGTCGACGTCCGAGGAGGAGTACGGGTCGATGCCCTGCTGAAGCTGCTGGACGTTGGTGGGCAGGGGCGGCATCCGCATGCCGGCCAGCCGGAACGACAGCGACGGGACGAACCCGCCGAAGAGCACCACCACGACGGCCACCACACCGGCCGCCTGCTGCGGCTCCAGGCCCAGGGTGATCAGGGCGGCGCCGAGCGCGCCCGCCGCCGCGACACAGGCCGCGCCGATGAACAGCGCCGGGTACACGCCGACCGCCGCCAGGGCGAGGATCGTGCCCGCGCCGCCGGCCGCGGACGCCGCCAGCAGCCGTGCGCCGAGGACGGCCTCGCCGTCGGCGCCGCCCAGGTCGCCGCCGGGCAGCAGCCAGCCCGCCAGGGCGAAGTAGGGGGCCGCCATCAGGCCGAGCACCGAACCGGCTCCGGCGTCCCCGACGGCACGGGAGGCGGAGCCCGCCCCGGCGATCAGCAGCAGTCCGGCGGCCGAGGCGGCGACCGCCCGTATCCAGCCCGCCGTGCCGGGCATGGCCAGCAGCACGATGCCCAGCGCGAGGGTGGCCGCGGCCAGCCCGCGCAGCAGCCGCCGGCCGGCCTCCGGACTCCAGCCGTGCGGTCTGCGGCTCATGCCGTCGGCGATGCCGTCGACCAGGTCGTCGATGTGCACCTCGGGCAGCGCCTCGGTGCGCGGGCGCAGATAAAGCTCCTCTCCGTCCCGCAGGCCGAGGGAGTCCAAGGTACTCTCGGGGTCGAGCGGTGGACCGCCGAGCCGCTGGAGCACCCAACCTCCGTGCTCCAGACCGGTTTCCTCCAGGTCGTCCCCTCCGTAGCCGATCACTGTGGGCAGCAGATCGGCGACGGGGACGTCGGAGGGCACGGCCAGGTCGACGGTCCTGGCCGGAGCACGTACGGTGACGCGGCACAGGCTTGCCGTCTGAATGTCGGTCATGGCTTCGGGGTTCACACTTTCTGGCGGACCACGGGATACGCGGTGGCTGGAAGGTGGCAGCGGCACACCGGTCGGTCGCCGAACGCGACGGAAAAGTCGGACGGGGCATGCGCCGACGAGTTTGACCGTACGCCGGGCTTTTCGCAACACCACTCCGGGAGTTCAGCTTCACGGCGCCGCCCGGCCATTTTCCCGACGCCGCCGCGCGGGACTCTGAATCTTTACGGTAAAACCCGCGACGTTCTCGCGGAGTCCCCCCGGAATTCCTTCCGAAATCATTGAGGAGGACGTTCGTTGAGCGTGATCCTGTTCCGCCGGCCGGCCCGCCGCAAAGGGCCGGAAATGCCGTCGGGGGAGCTGAGTCTCCAGGAGCCGCCCACGCTTCCGGAAGTCGTGCCGGACAGTTCCGCGGTGTGGACGTATCTGCCGATGGCGCTGATGTCGGTCTCCATGATGCTGATGTTCATGCGGCCGGGGATGAGCCGGAGCAGCGGCGGATTCATCTACATCGCGCTCGGTGTGATGGTGATCGCGTCGGCGGGCATGATGCTCGGCCAGGTCATGCGGCGCAACGGCGAGCGCAAGCAGCGGATGAAGGGCGAGCGCCGCGACTACCTGCGCTATCTGCGGCAGACCCGGCGCATCGTGCGGACGTCCATCGTGGAGCAGCAGCGTGCCCTCGCCTGGCGCCACCCGGAGCCCGACGCGCTGTCGTCGCTGGTGCGCAGCACCCGGCTGTGGGAACGGCGGACGTCGGACGAGGACTTCGCCGAGGTGCGGATGGGCGTGGGCGACCAGCGCCTGGCGATGAAGCTGACGCCGCTGTCGACCAAGCCCGTCGAGGACCTGGAGCCGCTGAGCGCGCACGCGCTGCGCAGCTTCACCCGCGCCTACTCCACCGTCCGCGACCAGCCCATCGCGATCTATCTGCGGGCCTGGTCGAAGGTGCTGTTCCGCGGGGACGAGGAGCGGATACGGGCCCAGGCGCGGGCCCTGCTCGCGCAGTTGGCGGTGTTCCACTCCCCCGACGACCTGTGGATCGCGCTGTGCGTCTCGGACGAGCGGCGCGCGGAGTGGGAGTGGGCGAAGTGGCTGCCGCACAGCCTGCACCGGCACGAGGAGGACGGCGCCGGACCGGCCCGCCTGATCGCCTCGGCCTTCACCGAGCTGGAGAACCTGCTCGGCGCGGAGTTCCTGGAGCGGCCGGGCGCCGACCCCGACGCGGTCCCGGGACGTGAGGAGCCGTACACGGTCGTCGTGATCGACGGCTGCACGGTGCCGGCCGGGCACCGCTTCGACGGGCACGGGTTCCGCAACGCGGTGGTGCTCGACCTCACCGGTGCGCTCGCGTGGAAGCCCGGCCGGACCACGCTGCGCCTGGAGGTGGACGAGGCCGGGGTCGCGCTGGTGCGCACCGACCGCGACCGCAAGGAGCAGTCGACGGTGCTCGGCCGGCCCGACCGGCTGGGCACGGTGGGCGCGCTGGCGCTGGCCCGGCTGCTGGCGCCGTACCGGATGAGCGTGGGCGGCGACGACTCCAAGCCGCTCGCCGACGACGTCGAGCTGACCTCGCTGCTGAACATCCCCGACCTGCACCGGCACGACCCGGCCACGCTGTGGGAGAAGGCGACCGGCAGCGCCCGGCTGCGGGTGCCGATCGCGGTGAGCGGTGAGGGCAGGCCCGTGGAACTGGACATCAAGGAGTCCGCGCAGGGCGGCACGGGACCGCACGGCATGCTGATCGGCGCGACCGGCTCCGGCAAGAGCGAGCTGCTGCGCACCCTGGTGCTGGGCCTCGCGCTGACCAACTCCTCCGAGACGCTGAACTTCGTCCTCGTCGACTTCAAGGGCGGCGCCACCTTCCTCGGCCTCGACGAACTCCCGCACACCTCGGCGGTCATCACCAACCTCGCCGACGAGGTGGCGCTGGTCGCCCGCATGCAGGACGCCCTGCACGGGGAGCTGATCCGGCGGCAGGAGCTGCTGCGCGCCGCGGGCAACTACACCTCCGCGCTGGAGTACGAGAAGGCGCGGCAGTCCGGGACGCCGCTGCAGCCGCTGCCCAGCCTGTTCGTGGTGGTCGACGAGTTCAGCGAACTGCTCGCCTCGCACCGCGACTTCATGGAGCTGTTCGTGATGATCGGCCGGCTCGGGCGCAGCCTCGGCGTCCATCTGCTGCTGGCCTCGCAGCGGCTGGACGAGGGCCGTATGCACCAGCTGGAGAGCCATCTGTCGTACCGGATCGGTCTGCGGACGTTCTCCGCGATGGAGAGCCGGGGCGTGCTCGGTGTGCCGGACGCCTACGAGCTGCCCGCGCAGCCGGGTGCCGGCTTCCTCAAGAGCGGTGTCGACGCGCTGACCCGGTTCCGGGCCGCGTACGTCTCGGGGCCGTACCAGCGGCGCCGGGCCGTGGTGCAGGCGCAGGTGGCGCGGCAGGTGGTGCCGTGGACGGCGGAGTGGGTGGTGCCGCGCGCCCCCGCGGACCCGGACCTGGCGGGCGAGCCCGACGGGACCGGGCCCGAGCCGGAGGGCGAGGGGGACGACGGCGAGGAGACGCTGCTGTCGGTGGCGCTCGACCGGCTGCGCGGGGCGGGGCCGCCCGCCCACCAGGTGTGGCTGCCGCCGCTGGGCCGGCCGGCCACCCTGGACCAGATCCTGCCGCCGCTGGCACCCGACCCGCGGTACGGCCTGACCACGGCCGACTGGCCGCTGCGGGGACGGCTCACGGTGCCGGTGGGGGTGGTCGACCGGCCCTTCGACCAGTTGCGCGACCTGCTGACCGTGGACCTGTCGGCGGCCGGGGGCCACGTGGCCATCGCCGGGGGGCCGCAGAGCGGCAAGAGCACGCTGCTGCGGACCCTCATCACCGCGCTGGCCCTCACCCACACCCCGCGCGAGGTGCAGTTCTACTGCCTGGACTTCGGCGGCGGCACGCTGGCCTCACTGGACGGGCTGCCCCATATGAGCGGGGTCGCGGCGCGGGTGGACACCGAGCGGGTGGGCCGTACGATCGCGGAGGTCACCACCCTGCTCGCCCGGCGGGAGCGGTTCTTCCTGGAGCAGGGTGTCGACTCCATGGCGACGTACCGCAAGCGGCGCGCGGCGGGTGAGTTCCCCGACGAGCCGCACGGGGACGTCTTCCTGGTCATCGACGGCTGGGCGACCGTGCGCCAGGACTTCGACCGGCACATCCCCACCTTCAACGCGCTGGCCGCCCGCGGGCTCAACTACGGCGTCCACCTGATCGTCACCACCGCCCGCTGGGTGGAGCTGTCGTCGTCGGTGCGCGACCAGACCGGGACCCGGCTGGAGCTGCGGATGGGCGATCCGATGGACTCGCAGATCGACTCCCGGAAGGCGGCGGCGATCCCGCGCAGCGCGGGGCGGGGGCTGACCTCCGACAAGCTGCACTACCTGTCGGCGCTGCCGCGCGTCGACGGGGTCGAGGACGCCGACGACCTCGCGGACGGGGTCGCGGGGCTGGTCGCCGCGATCGCCGAGAACTGGACGGGGCCCGCCGCGCCGCGGGTGCGGATGCTGCCTTCGACGCTGCCGGTGGAGGAGCTGCCGGAGCCGGAGGGCGAGAACGGGCTGCGGATCGCGATCGGCCTGGACGAGAACGAACTGGCGCCGGTGTGGCACGACTTCGCCGAGAACCCGCATCTGATCGTGGTGGGCGACACGGAGAGCGGCAAGACGAACCTGCTGAAGCTGGTCGCGCGCGGCATCACCGAGCGGTACACGCCGGCCGAGGCGCGGATCATGACGGTGGACTACCGGCGGGAGCTGGTGGAGAGCGTGCCCGAGGCGTACCGGCTGGGGCACGCGGTGTCGCTGGACATGCTGCGGGACCTGGTGGACGGGGCGGCGCGGGCGGTCAAGCAGCGGGTGCCGGGGGAGGACATCGCGCCGTCGCGGATGCGGTTGTGCGACTGGTGGCAGGGGCCGCGGCTGTTCATCCTGGTCGACGACTACGACATGGTGGGCGGCGGGCCGATGACGCAGCCGTTCGCTCCGCTCCTCGACCATCTGGCGCTGGGGCACGAGGTGGGGTTGCACCTGGTGGTGGCGCGGTCCTCGGCGGGGGCCGGGCGGGGGCTGAACGAGTCGTTGCTGCGGCGGCTGCAGGAGGTCAACACGCCGGGGCTGCTGATGTCGTGTCCGCCGAGCGAGGGGTATCTGTTCGGGAGCGTGAAGGGTCGGGAGCTGATTCCGGGGCGGGCGATCCGGATCGCCCGGCGGAAGACCTTGCAGGTGCAGACGGGGCTTGTGGGGGGCGCGTCGTGAGGCGCCCCTGCGCCGTGAGGCGTCCGTGCGGGGTGGGGCGGGGTTCGCGGGGTGCCCGGTGTGGGTGCCGGCCGGGGGGTGTTTACGCGACCCGGCGTTTGCGGGGTGCCGTCGCGCCCACCCGTGCCGCCCCAGCGGCACGACTGCCCGCGGGAGCGGCAGCGGTGGAGCTGTCCGCGGTCGCGGCAGCGGTGGAGCTGTCCGCGGTCGCGTGGTGGCTAGGGAGTTGTCGGGGGGCGCCAGTTGCGGGTGCGGCCTCGGGGGATGACCACGGCCAGGGCGGCCAGGAGGAGGACCGTGGTCAGACCCACGGCCGCGATCGTCAGGGCCCGGGTGCGGGGAGTGGGGTCGGCGGGCGCCGGCATCCGGGCGGGGGCGGGAGCCTGCGCGGACGGCTTCGCGTGGTCCTGGACCAGGGACAGGGCCGCGTACGGGTCCAGGCGGGGGGTGTCCGAGGGGTAGGCGGTGTCGACGAGGCGGCGGGCGACCTCGAACACCTTGAGGTCGGGGTGGTAGGCGCGGACGAGGGCGGCGGCGCCGGCGACGCCCGCCGCGGCCAGCGAGGCGCCGGAGCCGATGTAGTGGCCGGAGCCTTCCGGGCCGACGCTGACCATCTCGCTGCCGGGCGCGGACAGGTCGGGCTCGTAAGCGGGCGGCGCGTTCTTCTGCCGTACGCCACTGGGGCCGAAGTCCACGACGGCGAGCACGTCGGGTGCGGCGGCCGGCCAGTACGGCCCCTCGGGCATCTCGCCGTCGGGCCCCTTCTCCTCACGGGCCACGGCGTCGGGAGCGGCCGGGGCGACGACGAGCGCGTCACGCCGGGTGGCGTAGGCGACGGCGGCGGTGAGTTCGGACCTGCCGGTGCGCAGCGTCTGGCCGACGTAGATGACCTGGGCGCCGCGGTCCGCCGCCGTCCGTATGCCGGCGGCCACGCGTTCCACGGAGGGCACCCCCCGGTCGTCGGTGCCGGGCAGGGCGAGGATCTCCGCCTGCGGGGCGACCCCGGTGATGCCGCTGCCCGTCTGCGGTGCGGCGGCGATCAGGCCGGCGGCGAACGTGCCGTGGCCCACGCAGTCCTCGGCCGCCCCGTCGAGGGACTCGACCCTGCCGGACAGGCCGGGGACGCCGGTGGCGACCCCGCTGTCGACCACCGCGACGGTCACCCCCTCCCCCCGGGAGATCCGCTGGGCCCGGGACAGCCCGAGCGCCGTCTGCGACCACGCCGCCCCGGTGGCCGTCTGCTCCGAGGCCCCGGTGCACGGGTTGTCCTCGCCGAGCCGGACGGGCAGCGGGGGCAGCAGCGTGGCCCCCGGATCGCCGGCACCGGGGCCCGCCGACGGCGCGGCGGGGACGGCGAGGGCCGGCCCGCCCGTGACCGGCAGGACCACGGCGACCGCCAGCACGAGGCCCGCGCCCCGACGTTTCATGACATTCCGCATGAGCCGCATGATAAGCACACAAGATGTACGGCGCACAACGCCAACCAGGCGACAGCACAAGGAGGTTCGAGGCGTGGCACGGCAAATACTCACGGTCGGCCCGGAACGGTCGGACGGCTTCCAGACGATCGGTGAGGCACTGGCCCAGGCCCGCACCGGGGCGGTGATCCGGGTCCGTCCCGGCCGCTACGCCGAGAACCTCGTCATCCGGCACCGGGTGACGATCGTCGGCGAGGGCGAGCCGGGCACCGTGGAGCTCTGCCCGCGGGACGGCACCGCCGTCACCCTCATGGCCGACGCCGTGATGCTCAGCGCCCTGACCCTGCGGGGCCGCGACAAGGAGGCCGCGGTCGTGGACGTACCGGCCGGCCAGGCCGCCCTCGACGACTGCACCGTGACCGGTTCCGGGTGGACGGCGCTGCTGGTCCGCGGCAAGGGCTCGCTGGCCGCCCGCGGCTGCCGGATCGGCAACCCCGGCGGCGCCGGCCTCGTCGACTCCTCGGAGTCCGAGAGCATCGTCGAGGACTGCGTGTTCGAGAACTTCGGCACCTCCGCGGTGGTCATCGGCGAGAGCGCCGGGCCCCTGGTGCGCGACTGCCGCATCCGGGGCGCGCGGGCCAACGGCGTCCTGGCGAGCGGCGAGGCCCGCGGCACCGTGGAGGGCTGCGACATCTCCGGCACCGACAAGCCGGCCATCGCCCTGGAGGGCCACAGCTCGACGCGCGTGCTGCGCTGCGCCGTGCACCACACCTCGGTGGGCCTGCTGGTGACCAGCATGTCCCGCCCGGAGATCGAGGAGACCTCCTTCGAGTCGATCGCGCAGAGCGGCATCGTCATCTCCGGCGGGGCCGACCCGGTGCTGCGCGGGTGCGTCACCCGGCGCACCAAGACCAGCGGGCTGCTCGTCCTGGACCGCTCGCGCGGAACCCTGGAGGGCTGCTCGTTCCACGGCTCCACCGAGGCCGCCGTACGGGTCGTCGAGGGCGGCGCCCCGCTGCTGCGGGACACCGTGGTGAGCGACTGCGCCGACACCGGCGGGGCGGTGCAGCTCTGGGACGACTCCACCGCCGAGTTCGAGCACCTGGAGGTCCTGGACGCGGCCGGCGTCGGCGTCTCGGTGCGCTCCGCCGCCAACCCCCTGCTGCGCCGCGCCAGGGTCACCGGCTCCGGCGGCCACGGCGTCGAGTTCACCGACGACGCCCGCGGCCGGCTCGAGCACTGCGAGATCGAGTCCGCCGGCGGCTGCGCGCTGCACATCGACGACGACTCCGACCCCGAGATCAGCGACACCGTCCTCACCTCCGCCGCCCGCTCGGGCCTCCTCGTCGGCGAACGCGGCCGGGGCACCCTGCGGGACTGCGAGATCGGCGACAGCGCCGACGCCGGTGTCGGGGTGCGGGACGGCGCGGAGATCACCCTGGAGCGGGTCCGGGTGCACGGCTCGAGGGCGCACGGCGTCCAGGTGTCGCGCGGCGGCCGGGCCGCCCTCAACTCCTGTGAGATCACCGGCAGCACGGGCGACGGCGTACGGATCGACAGCGCCGAACCGGTCGACGTCACCCGGTGCGTCGTACGCGACAACCGCGGTGCGGGACTGCGCCAGAGCCGTGCGAGCGAGCGGCTCACGGTCGAACTGCTGACCAGCGCGGACAACGGACTCCCGGACAGCTGGGGCGAGTCGGCCGACATCGCCGGCGAGGACGGCGCCCCGGGCGGCCCCGGCACGAAGGAGGAACCCGAGGGCCCGCTGGCCGAACTGCAGGCGCTCGTCGGCCTGGACAACGTCAAGCACCAGGTGAGCACGCTGGTCAACCTGAACCAGCTCGCGGAGCGGCGGCGCCGGCTCGGCATGCCGGTCCCCTCGATGAGCCGGCACCTGATCTTCGCGGGGCCGCCCGGCACCGGCAAGACCACCGTCGCCCGCCTCTACGGCAGCATCCTCGCGGAGCTGGGCGTGCTCAGGAGCGGACACCTGGTCGAGGTCGCCCGCGCCGATCTCGTCGCGCAGGTCATCGGCGGTACGGCCATCAAGACCACCGAGGCGTTCAACAGCGCGCTGGGCGGCGTGCTGTTCATCGACGAGGCCTACACGCTCACCGTCGAGGGAACGTCCAACGACTTCGGCCGCGAGGCCGTCGACACCCTGCTGAAACTGATGGAGGACCACCGCGACGACGTGGTCGTGGTGGCGGCCGGCTACTCCGAGCAGATGGAGTCGTTCCTGACCGCCAACCCCGGCCTCGCCTCCCGGTTCACCCGCACCATCGAGTTCGGCAACTACGCGGTGGAGGAGCTGGTGACGATCACCGAAAGCCTCTGCCGGCGCCACCAGTTCGAGCTCGGGCCGCTGACCCGGGAGGCCCTCGCCGTACGCTTCGAGCAGATGACGCGCGACGCGACCTTCGGCAACGGCCGTGCGGCCCGCGGCGTGTTCGAGGACATGGTGGACCGGCAGGCGTTCCGGCTCGCGGCCATGACCGACCCGGCGGAGAGCGATCTGACGCTGCTGCTGCCGCAGGACGTCGGCGACGCGGAGGCGGCGGCCGTCGGCGGGACGGCACAGGACGCCGGCGACACCTCCGACGCCTCCGACCCGATGGCCGAACTCACCGCCATGGTGGGGCTCGCCGCCGTGAAGCGGGAGGTCGCCGACCTGGTCAGTCTCCTCACCAACGCCCGGCAGCGGATCGCCGCCGGGCTGCCCGCCCCCCGGATCAGCAACCACCTGGTCTTCAGCGGGCCGCCCGGCACCGGCAAGACCACCGTCGCCCGGCTGTACGCCAGGCTCCTGCACTCGCTGGGGGTACTCCCCCGCGATTCCCTGGTGGAGGTCGCGCGGGCGGACCTGGTGGGCCAGTACGTCGGCCACACCGCCCAGCGCACCAAGGACGTCTTCACCAGCGCGCTGGGCGGGGTGCTCTTCATCGACGAGGCCTACACCCTGACCCCCGAGGGCTCCTCCAACGACTTCGGCCGCGAGGCCGTCGACACCCTGCTGAAGCTGATGGAGGACCACCGCGACGAGATCGTGGTCGTCGTCGCCGGATACACCGAGGAGATGGAGCGCTTCCTCGCCTCCAACCCCGGTCTGACGTCCCGGTTCTCCAAGTTCGTGACGTTCGAGGACTACAGCACGGACGAACTGGTCACCATCGTGTCCAAGCATGCCGCCGCCTCCGGGTACGAGTGCGCCGACGCCACCGTCGAGGCGCTGCGCGCCCATGTGGACGCCATCCCGCGCGACCGGTCCTTCGGCAACGCGCGGCTCGCCCGGCAACTGCTGGAGACGATGATGACGAGCCAGGCCCGCCGGCTGGGCGGGCTGGCGTCGCCCAGTCTCGCCGACCTCACGACGCTGCTGCCGGAGGACCTGCCGCCGGCCCGGCGGCAGCAGGCCGCGCTGTGACGCGCTGAGGACGGACGGACGCCCGCCGGCCGGTGCCGGCGGGCGTCCACCGCGCTGTCGCGCCCCTCAGACGTTGAACTTGACGGACTCCAGCCACACCTTCGGGTCCAGCGACCCGCCGAACCTCCAGCCCTCGGACGACTCGCACATGTAGGCGCCCCAGTCGTGCCCGCCGAGCTTGTGGTGGTGGCAGACGTTGCCGTCCTCGACACCGATGGCGTAACCGCTGAGGTTCGGCGCGTTCGAGGCCGCGCTGCCCAGCGTCAGGTCCGTCCCGTCGGCCGCACCCGACCACGGGGTCGTCCAGCCGTCCTTCTGGACGAACTCGTTGGCGGACACCCTCTTGACGCCGACCACCGCGATGTTGATGGCCGTGATCGGCAGCCCCTGGCCCGACATGGCCCCGTCGCACCTCGGGGTGGTCCAGCCGGCGCCCTTCCTGTACACCCGGTAGCAGATGTGCCGGCCGGGATCCGAGGCGGCCAGCCGCTGGACGGCGTAGGCGGCGGTGTTCGGCGGGACCACGGGGGCCTCGCGCTTCTCGGTCCGGGCCTCCTCCTTCTTCTTCTCCGTCTTCTTCTTCTCCGCCTTCGGCGACTCGCTGACCGGGGGCGCCGAACTCACCACCGGCGGCGCCTTCTCGACGACGCGTTTCGGCTCGGCGGACGGCTTCTTCGTCGAGGGCTCCGGGGTGGGCTCCGCCGGGGCGTAGTCGCCCTTCGGTACTTCCAGGGGCTCCTCCTCCAGCAGCGTGTCGGACCCGGCGGCCACCGCCACGTTCTCCTTCTTCTGCTGCCGCGAGTCGTCCGTGGCCCAGATCAGCAGCGGCACGGCGAGGAGGACGACGCCCGCGATGCCGGCGGCGGCGAGCAGGGGCTTCTTCGGGTTCCCGGACGGCGGCCCGTCCGCACCGGCGGCGGCAGCGGCGGTCGCGCCCGTTCCGTCGGCCCGGGCCGCGGCGACCGCGGCGGTTCCGCCCACCCCGGTGGCCCCGGCGGCCGTGGCGGCCGTGGCGGCCGGCTCGGCGGCGCTCCCGCTCTCCGCTTCCGGCCGCTCCCGCGAGGCGGACGCGGGGGCCGCCGTGTCCGGTTCCCCGGTCGCGGCGGCCGTGGTGGCGGGCTGTCCGGAGGTGTCGGGGGTTTCCGGGGCCGGCCGGGCCGTCTCCGCCGCCTCCCCGGTTCCCCCGGTGTCGCCCTCGCCGGGTTCCGGTGCGGCCGTACGCCGTGCGGCCGGTGCCAGCATCGGGCCGGGGTCGGCCGACGCCGACCCGAGGGAGACGGCCCTGCGGACGGACGAACCGCCCGTGCCGTCGGGCCCGTCGGGAGCGGGCGGTCTGTTCTGACGTGCCATCGTTCTCCTCGATCTGATCGATAGGGACTGTGGGTGACAGGTGGTCGTGCGGCGCGCCCCGCTCGCTATCCGTCCTGGCCCACGGGCCCGGAACAGCGTTCCGGCCACTGCGGGCCGTCACCGGGGCGGAAGCCCTTGGCCAGCGCCTCCTCGAGGTGGGTGAGGGCCTTGAGGTCCAGCCCGCTCAGCTCCTCCGCCCCGTCCATGTAGGCGGTCGCGTTCCCGGGGAGCTCCCGCAGCAGGACGACGGAGGGGCCCGCGGGCACGGTCCGTACCCCCAGCACCCGGAAGCCGGTCCCCGGCACGAAGATGATCTCCTCGTACGCCTCGGGGGGCCCGCCCGGCCGGTCGATCAGTTGCCGTACCTTGCGTCCGGTGACGGACCAGATCGCGTAGCGGACGGGGGCCCCGGAGGGGAGCGCCGAGGCTCCGGTCAGGGCGCTGACCGGGGCGGGGTCGTGCAGCAGCGTGCCGGCCGCCGGTACGGGGCCGTCGGCGTCCCCGCCGCGCAGGGCCACGCCCCGGTAGGAGGGCAGCCGGCGCAGCGCGGACGCGAGACACCCGGCGTAGGGCAGCAGGCGTCCCTCGCCGGTGCGCAGGTCCCGGATCACCTCACGGTGGTGCAGGGGTCCTTCCCCGGCGGTGAGGTAGGCGTGCGCGGCGACGAGGTCGGTCCGCGCGGCCTCCAGTTCATGACCGCGCAGGGCGGGCATCCGGGTGAGCACCCGCGACACGGCGGCTGCGTGCCCCTCCCAGTCACCGGCCGCGGCGTCCCGGAACGCGGCACGCTCGGCGGCCCCGCTGACATGCCCGGGCACGAACGGAAGGGCGACACGGCCCGGCACGAACGCCTCACCACTCCGGCCTCGCGAACCCGCCGACGCCTCACCGCTCCGGCCTCGCGGACCTCCTGGCGCCTCGGCACTCCGGCCCCGCGGACCCGCCGACGCCTCACCGCTCCGGCCTCGCGGACCTTCTGACGCCTCGGCGCGTACGGCCCGGTCGCCGGCCGGCCTCGCACCGCCCCGCTCATCGGCGGCGTGCCCCGCCCCACCGACGGCATCGTCGGCTCCGGGGCGCGCCCCGGCCGAGGAGGCGGACCGGGACCCCACGGTCCCCGAACCCGCCCCGCCGTCCGGTGCCGCGCCGGGCCGGGAAGCCTCCGGTTCGCTCCCGGCACCGGCCCCGGCCTCCGGCGACACGGCAGTCGCGGTCCTCTCGGCGGGCCGCCCCTCCGGGCGGGGCTCCGAGGACACGGCAGGCACGGACGCCCCGCGCTCCGCTTCCTCGGGTTCGGCACCCTCCGGCGGGAAACCCGACGGCGCCCCCCCCGCTCCCCCGGCACCGGTGGCCGGACGGCCGGGCGCGTCCGCGTCCACCCGGACATCCGGGGACGCGGCGGACCCGGCGGCCGAAGAACCAGTCGCTTCGGCGGCCCCACCGTCAGGACCGGCAGTCGGCCGGACAACGGCCGCACCGGCCCCACCGCTCTGGGGAGCCTCCGGGGACGCACCGGACGCGGCCTCCGGCGCCCCGGGCTCGACGGCAGCCTCACCGTCAGGGCGGGCAGTCGACCGGGCAGCGGCCGCACCCGCCTCACCGGGCGGCAGCACCCGGCCGGGCTCAGCGGCCGAAGGGCCGCCCTCAGCCGTCCCAGGCTTACGCGCCGCCCCGGCGCCCGGCCCGGCAGACCGGACGGCAGCGGCCGTATCCGATCCATGGGCCACCCCACCGGACGACAAAGCCCCACCGGACTCGGCACCAGCACCCGGCCCCCGGCCCAAAACACCAGGCGCCACAGCACGGCCGGCCCCACCGACCCGCGGGCCGGCACCGGCCCCACCGGGAGCACCCGACCCGGCAGCGGCCGTACCCGGCCCATGAGCCACCCCACCGGACTCGCCACCAGCGGTCTTGCCGGGCCCACGCCTCACCCCGGCGGCAGTTCCAGCGGCCGGAGCGGCGGTGGCCGTACCGGGCCCGTGGGCCACGGTCGGCGAAGCCCCACCGGACCCGGCAGCCGACGGGCCGGCGGCGGCCCTGCCCGCGCCGGCCCCGGCGGACGGCGGCGGTACACGGCCGGATTCCGTGACCGTGGCCGGCCGGCCGCCCGCCGGGGCGGGGCGTGCGGGGCGGCCGGAGGTGACGTAACGGATGTTCGGTATGCCGTGTTCGGCGGCCAGGCGGCGGAGGGCGCCGTCGCCCGCCAGGAGTCTGCCGCGGACCAGGAGGGTGGTGCGTGCGCGGACGTCGGTGCCGAGACCACGCACCAGACGGGACAGCGCGGGCAGCAGGGAGTCGTCCAACGGCTGCCCCGGCATGCCCAGTTCGATGGCGCACGCCTCCGGGTCGACGGCCGGTCCGAGCGGCCCGGGACGGGGCCCGCCCGGTGCCCACAGGGCGAGACCGGCCCGGGTCACCGTCGCCTGCCAGTGGTCCGTCAGCCGTACCGTCCCCCGTTCGCCGCCGCCGAGGATCCAGTCGGGCGGGTGCAGCCCCACCGGCCTGGGTACGGGGGCCCGCCCCTCGGAGTCGACCGGTCCGCAGACCACGGACGACACGAACGGCCGCCAGCTCGGCCTCCCGTCCAGCCCGACCAGTGTGGGCCGGGGAGGAGTTCCGGGCGGTGCGTGGTCGTCGAGCAGCGGCAGGCCGGTGAGCACCTCCACCTCGGAGCCCAGCCGGTCGGCGACCGACTGCCCGAGCCGCAGCAGGTCGCGCCGGCCGCCGGGCGCGAGCCGTGCGCGGGCGCGCTCCGCCTCCGGCAGCCCCGCGAGCACGGCGGCGACCTCGTCGGCGCCGACGTCCTCCGCCTGCGGGGCACCGACCACCACCGTCAGCCGCTCGATGTCGACGGGCACGGAGAAGCACAGGTCGTCGGGGGCCGGTCCGGGCGCCTCGGCCGGGCGGATCACCACGCCCGCCGGGACACGGTCCACGACACAGCCGCCGGCCGTGCGCGCGGGCACCCCGTCCAGCGCCTCCTCCCAGGCGGGGGCCGGTGCGCGCCGGCCCGCCTTCCGGGGCTCCGCGCCGGGTGCGAACCGCCACCAGGTCCGGCCGTCGCCGTGGACGAAGAGCGTGCCCCCGGGCGTGATCAGGACGGCCCCGTCCGGGGCCGTCACCTCCAGTTCCCAGGCGTCCGCGATCCTGCGGGCGACACCGGGCCGGTCCGGCCGGTCGGCACCGGCGCCGGACATCACGAGCCGGACCCGGCCGGTGCCCCGCGCGCGGAGGGAGTCGAGGAGCGCGCCCAGCCGCGCCCAGTGGTCCGCGTCGGGCGCCCCGCCCCCGGCGGCGGAGCCCACGATCACCGTGACGACGTCCTCCTCCCGCCCGACGGCGCCCGCCACCTCGGCCACGACGTCCAGCGGGAACGAGTCGTCCTCGACCGAGCGCACCAGCAGCACGCCGTCGACGTCCTCGACCGGCGGCCCGCCGACGCTTCGGGCCACAGTGCCGTTCGCACCGCCGGCCGGGTTCGCCGTAACGCCCCTGCCGGATCCTGACCTGCGCCCACGCCCCCGCATCACGGACGACCAGCGGCTCACGCGTCCGTCTCCCGCACCGGGTGAACGGCCTCGGTCAGCACCCGCGCGGTACGGCCCGCGGGCGCGGCGGCGGCGACGGGCCGCTCCCCCGCGCCGCCCCGGACCGCGTCGCGTACGGCGTCGAGGTCCAGCAGCATGCCCACCGCGGCCGAGGGGTTCAGATACAGCGCGTGCCCCTCGGGGACACGCGTCACGAGGTCGTCGACGCCGACGAGTTCGAAGCCGAACCGCCCCGCCGTGTGCAGGAACACCGACGAGGTGAACACCGGCACGACCGGCGTCCCGTCCGGCGCCGTCGCACTCAGCGGACCGCCGCCCGGCGCGGTCAGCACGGCCACCTCACGCCCCGCCAGCGCGGCCGGCACCGCCTCGCCGGGCCCGTATCCGGTGGACGCGAGCTGGACGGCGCGGTCCACCTCGTCCTCCGGTTCGGGCCAGCCGAGCGCGCGCGGGGACGGCCGGTAGTCGGGGTTGTCCTCCCACTCGACGATCTCGCCGTCGAGTCCGGAGCGCCACCGGCCGGTCATCGCCCACTCCGGGGGCTTCCCCTCCCCGGACCACATCGGGTCGACCACCCCCAGCCAGTGGTCCGGGGCGAGGCGGCCCGCCTCGCGGATGTCGTCCGGAACGGGCGGAAGCGCCTCGTCCTGCTGGCTCATCGCTGTCCTCATTCGGTGGATCGGGACGACGGCGCGGGTGCGGTCCGTATCAGTGCGTCCGGGTCGTCCGGGTCGTCGCGCCAGAGGAGGCGGCGCGCGGTCGTGGCGTCCGTGACGACTCCCGTGAGCAGTCCGGAGCCCAGTACGGCACGGACCGCCCCGGTGCCGCGTTCACCGGCCGTGACGCCGATCAGCTCGGTGACGCCACGGAGTTCGGCGGCGCTGACGGCGATCGTGCGGGCGTTCAGCTCGGTGGGGATCACCCGGCCCGCGGCGTCCAGGACGTGGCCGGCCACCTCGGCGCACGCCCCCGCCTCCCGGAGCGTCTCCCGCTCCCGCTCGGACAGGGCGCCGTACACCGCGGAGTGCGGGGCGTCCCACGCCGCGATGCCGACGACGGCCTTGGTGACCCGGCCGAACCGGTCCAGTGTCTCGGCGGTGGCGGGCTGGCTGCGCAGGACGGCGGCCGTCACCGCGTCGGGCAGCAGGAACGGGGTGTGGAGCGGGAACGCCCGGCCCCCGCCCGCCGCGGCCGTACGGCGGACCGCGGTGATCGCGGCGTCATGGGCGAGGTCCCGCCCGCGCACCCCGGTGAGCTGGACCACGTCGCACGGCGGCAGCCGGGTGACCGCCTCACTGAGCGCGTCCACCGCCTGACTGCCGTCCAGCCCGAGGACGTCGCCCTCCTCCACGATCTCCGAGATCAGCCGGGCCGCCGCCGTGCCGAGCCAGCGCCCGCTCCGCCACGGGTCCGGCGCCGCCGTACCGCCCTCGCCGCGCCCCAGGTTGACGACGATGCCGTGCCGGAGCCCGAACCGCTCGGCCAGCGCCCGTCCGAGCGGGACGTCGATCTCGGCCGGGACGGTGATGTCGATGCGCACGATGTCGTGGGCCACGGCCGCGTCGAGGAGGCGGGCCACCTTGAACCGGCTGATGCCGAGCTCCTTGGCGATCTCCACCTTCGACCGCTGTTCCAGGTAGAAGCGCCGGGCGACGGCGGCGGCGAGAAGCGTGTCGATCGGCGCGGGTAACGCCGTCACCTCGGCCGGTTCGGCCATGTCGTCTCTCCGCGCTCTCATCGTCCGTCGACTCACGTCACTTCTCCGGCTAGTTCATCTGTGCGAAGTGAGCGGAACATGACGGGAAACCGACATCGGAGTGACACCAGGGGCGTGAGTGGCCGCCGGGACCGGACTTTCCGCCCGCCGGACGGGTCGCCCGTGCCAGGGTGGGGAAGACATCATTCCGACTCCCCTCCCCCCACCAGCACCTCAGGGAGCCCCATGCTGCGCGGCATCGACGTGAGTGCGTACCAGCCGTCCTCGTACGACACCGACGGCCTGTCCTTCGTCTTCATCAAGGCGACGGAGGGCCGCTCGTACACCAACCCCAAGCTCTCGGCCCAGACGGAGCGGGCCCGCGACGCCGGCCTGGTCGTCGGCTTCTACCACTTCCTCTGGCCGGGCAACCTCACGGCCCAGGCGGAGTACTTCGTGCGCAGAACCCCGGAGAAGCGGGGCGACATCCTCGCGGTCGACTGGGAGACCACGGGCGAGGGCACGCATGCGAGCAACGCGGAGAAGGACCGCTTCATCAAGAAGGTGAAGGAGCTGCGCCCGCACCACAGGGTGATCCTGTACTGCAACCGGAATTTCTGGCTGAACGTCGACACGACGTCCTACGACGGCGACGGCCTCTGGATCGCCGACTACGTCACCGCCGGAAAGCCCCGCATCCAGGCGGAGTGGCGCTTCCACCAGTACACCGACGACCCGCTGGACAAGAACGTCGCGGACTTCCCCAGCAGGTCGGCGCTGAAGGAGTGGGCCGAGGACGCCTAGCCGCGGACGCCCGGCCCCGGACGCCTAGCCGCGGAACTCCGGCTTGCGCTCCGGGGAGGCTTCCGCCAGCGCCTTGGTGACGGCCTCGACGCCCGCGCGCAGGCCGTAGACCGGGGTGCCGGGCTGCTGGCGCCAGGAGTCGTCGATGCCGCCGGCGTCCACGGTGTCGAAGCCGAGCTCGTCGATCAGGGCCCGCACCTTCCGCTTGGCCGCCTCGTCGTCGCCGGCGACGGGCAGCGCCTGGCGGTCGGGGTCGCCGGCGGGGCGGTGGCGGTCCAGAATGTCCTGGGCGTACGTACCGTTGAAGGCCTTGATCACGGGGTGGCCGAGCTGCCGTTCCGTCCAGCGGCTCTCGGTGAGGCCCTCGTCCTCGATGCCGGCGATCCTGCCGTCGCGCCGCCGCGGATAGTAGTTGCCGGTCTCGATGACGGCCACATCGTCGGCGGCCTCGTCGAACAGGCCGGACGGCAGGTCCGGTACGGCCTTCAGCGGGACGGTGACGACGACGATCTCGGCGCCGCGTGCCGCGTCCTCGGCCCGTACGGGCGTCGCGCCGGTCTCCTCGGCCAGCTCCGTGAGCGTCTCGGGGCCGCGGGAATTGGCGACGGAGACGTCGTGGCCGAGGGCGGTGAGCCGCCGCGTGAGGTTGCCCCCGATGTTGCCCGCCCCGATGATGCCGATCCTCATGTCCGCTCGCCTCGCCCTTCCGGGGATCGATGTCCGCTCCGGTTCCCCGCGGGAACCACCATGACCGGCGTCAACCCCCGGAACGGGCGGGCTGTTCCGGACCTACTTGCTCAGGTGCGCCCAGAACTCGTCGAAGGACAGGAGCTTGTCGCCGTTCAGGTCCCGGGACTTGATCACGGCCTCGGCGACCGCCTCGGTGACGTTCCAGTCCCCGCCCTGGGCGAGGGCGGTCTTGAACTCGGCAGCGGTGACGAACCCGTCCCCGTCCGTGTCGATCCGCTCGAACTGCTTGCGCGCTTCCTCGATGTCCGCCACCGGTCCGCCCCTCATCTCGTGCTTTGCCGTCTCACTGACGCAGGTCAGATTATCGGGCCACCTGGGACTCCAGTGCGGCGACCACCCACCGACGGGCCTTCCCGCCGGTGGGGAGGCCCGAGGATCGCGGGTGACGGACGGACACCCGCAGGAACCCTCAGCGGTCCATCACGCGCATCTCGAACCAGGTGGTCTTGCCGCGGGGCAGCAGGTCCACGCCCCAGCGGTCGGCGAGCTTGTCGACGAGGAAGAGGCCCCGGCCGCTGGTGTCCATGGGCTGGACGGGCATGAGACAGGGCAGTCCTCGGGACGGGTCGCGGACCTCGATCCGGATCCAGCCGCGCCGGTGGCGCATGCGGAGGCCGAAGACGCGGGCGCCGGTGTGCCGTACGGCGTTGCCGACCAGTTCGGAGACGAGCAGGACGGCGTCCTCGGCGGTCCTGGCGGTGAGGCCCCACTCCCGCAGGATGACCACCTGGGCGAGCCGGCGGGCGGTGGCGGCGGACTCGGGACGGGACGGGAGCGGAACTTCGGCCTCCGTCGGGTTGCCGAACAACTCCAGCGCCTTCAGCGCGCGTTCGTCCTCGACCGTCGGCGACCAGTGCGACGCGGTCGCACGTCCGTCTCCCCGCGGCTGTTCCCTGCCATCCAGCCCCGCCATGCCCCCATCATGGCCGTCCGAGGGACCCTCGGGGGCCGTTCCGGGGGAATACGCCCCCCGTACGCCCCTGTCCGGCAGGGGGCCTTCGGCATATGCCGATGGCATTTCGGAGCCCCCGGAATCCCGCCCGACCTGGGGAAACGGCTCGCAATCAGGCAATCGACGGACTCCCTCGACACGAACGGCTTAAGGGTGCTCTAAGGCTCCCATAAACCGCCCCATCGAGGGACCCGTAATCAGACATCTCGTCAATTGCAAGGTTGCGTACGGGATTTCACAGGAACTTCGCCTTGCCCGGCCCTTCCTCCACGAAGCTGCGCATCCCCCGCTCGCGGTCCTCGGTGGCGAACAGGCCCGCGAACCAGTTGCGTTCGACGGCCAGGCCGGTGTCGATGTCCGTCTCGAGGCCGGTGTCGACCGACTCCTTGGCCGCGCGCAGCGCGATCGCCGGCCCCTGGGCCAGCTTCGCGGCCCACGCGTGCGCCTGCGCGTAGACCTCGTCGGCGGGCACCACCCGGTCCACCAGACCGAGCGCCAGCGCCTCGTCGGCCCGCACCTGGCGGCCCGTAAAGATGAGGTCCTTGGCCTTGGAGGGACCGATCAGCCGGGCCAGCCGCTGGGTGCCGCCCGCGCCGGGAATGAGCCCGAGCAGGATCTCGGGCTGCCCCAGCTTGGCGTTCTCCCCGGCGATCCGGTAGTCGGCGCAGAGCGCCAGCTCACAGCCCCCGCCGAGCGCGTACCCGGTGACGGCGGCCACGACCGGCTTGGGGATACGGGCCACGGCTGTGAAGGAGTCCTGAAGAGCGCGGGCCCGCAGCACCATGGCCGCATGATCCATGGCCTGCATCTCCTTGATGTCCGCGCCCGCCGCGAACACCTTCTCCCCGCCGTAGATCACCACGGCGCGCACGTCCTCGCGCCGCGCGGCCTCCTCGGCGAGCTCCTTCAACCGGTCCTGCGTGGCGACGTCCAGCGCGTTCATGGGCGGCCGCTCCAGCCGCAGCGTGCCGACGCCTTCGGCGACTTCGAGATGTACGGTCATGCCCCGCAGGTTAGCGGGCGTTCACACCCGGGGACACCTCCGGCCGCCCGGCCTCCGCGCCGGATCCCACCCCGAAGGCCCTGCCGGTCAGGCCGGGGATCAGCACCGCCGCCACCGCCAGGTGCATCAGGGCCAGCGCGGCCCGGGTGCCGCCGTCCATGCCGTCGCCGGTGAGCGGCAGGAAGGACACGGCCAGTACGGCACCGGCGATCCCGGTCCAGACGGCGCGGGCGCGCCGCACCCCGGACCGCTCCAGGACGGCCAGCAGTCCCCAGCCGGAGAGCGACGCGAGCAGGGCGACGACCGCCACGGGCACGGCGCCGATGTCGAGCGTCCGCTCGCCGTCGGCGATCCGCAGCCGGTGCCCCAGCAGCGGGTCCGTGACCAGCCACACCAGGACGGGAGCCAGAACGGCCAGGGCCGTGACCCTCAGGCGCCTTCTGCGCGCGCTCACTCGGCGCTTCCCGAGAGCGCCCCGTGCAGGAAGACCTCCACCAGCTCCCGCGGGGTCAGGTCGGGCTCGTCCTGCGTACGCGGCTGGACGAAGAGCAGCCCGAAGAAGAGGGCCGCGATCTGCTCCGGCGGCCGGCGCAGGGCGGCCTTCTCGGGCTCCAGCAGCTCCGCGAGGGCCGCGCGGATACGGGCCGTCGACTCGTCGCGGCCCGCGCCGCGCACCGTGCCGGGGTGCTTGCCGCCGCGATGCCCCAGCGAGCCCATGATCGCGCCCATCCTGGACATGTGCGCCTGTAGCGCCTCGGCGGCCTCCGCGAGCCGGTCGGGCAGCGGCTGGGACACGTCGATCGCGTCGAGCTCGCGGACCGCGTGCTCGGGGGAGAGCGCCTCGGCCACGCAGGCCTGCAGCAGTTCGTCCTTGTCGGCGAAGACCCGGAAGATCGTGCCCTCGCCGATGCCCGCGGCACGGGCGATCTTCGCGGTCGTCACCGCGGCGCCGTACTCGGCGATCAGCGGGATCGCGGTCTGGATGATCATTTCGCGGCGCCGCTCCGGCGACATGGCGGCGGCGCGACGGCGGGTGGTCTGGTTCTCCTTGGGTTCTGTCATGCCCCCGAGAGTACGGAGTGAGCACTCACTCCGTCAATGAGTGAGCACTCACTCCGCCCCTTTTCGCGGTCGGCAGGGGAAAAGGCGACGGCGGGGCCGCATGAGAGCATCCCCGCGGGTGCGGGGAGCAGCGGATCGTGGCGGACGTGCCCGCAGGAAAGCCGGGGCCATCCCCGCAGGTGCGGGGAGCAGGCTGAGCGACCTGCAATTTATCGGGAGCGGAGGCGGTTTTCGGGCGCTTTCTGTGATTCCGCCTCACCGGCACCAAGAGATCTGGAGCGAGGAAGGCTGCCGCGTGATCACAAACGACAAGCCCCCGGCCACCCAGCCGAGGGCTTGCGGGACCTGCCGCGCAGTTCAGTCGAGGCGGCATTCCCAGCGCAGCACCGGGTCGTGTCCCTGGCCAGGCTGCCGACCCCCGGCCTGCTTCTCTCGTCGTGCAAGGGGGCCTTGCCGGCCCAGTCCGCTCCCCGCACCTGCGGGGATAGTCCCGTAGTCGGCATCCGAGCCCGGGAACAGTCCCAGGTAAAGCCGCACGGCGCGAACAGCCCCGCACCCCTGACGGGGCGCGGGGCTGTTCGTGTGGGGCTTACGCCTTCCACTTCTCCCAGGACATGTTCCAGCCGTTGAGGCCGTTGTCCGGGGCGATAGTGGCGTCGTTGGAGTTCTTGACGACCACGACGTCGCCGATCAGGGACTGGTTGAAGAACCAGGCGGCCGGGGCCTCCTTGTCCCAGCCGCCGCGGACGTCGCGCAGGCCGACGCAGCCGTGGCTGGCGTTGCGGTTGCCGAAGGCGTCGCCGCCCCAGTAGTTGCCGTGCAGGAAGGTGCCGGAGGTGGACAGGCGCATGGCGTGCGGGACGTCCTTGATGTCGTACTCGCCGCCGTAGCCGACCGTCTCGCCGTTCATCCGGGTGACCGTCAGCTTCTCGCTGATGACCATCTTGCCGTTCCAGGTCTCGTAGCCGGGGGCGCCGGTGGTGACCGGGACGGTCTTGAGGAGCTTGCCGTCGCGCATGACCTTCATCGTGAGCTTCTTGGCGTCGACGACGGAGACCTGCTCGCGGCCGATGGTGAAGGAGACCTTCTTGGACTGTTCGCCGTAGACGCCGTCGCGGCCCTCGACCCCGTCGAGGTTGAGGTCGACGGTGACCTTGGTGCCGGCCTTCCAGTACTTCTCCGGGCGGAAGTCGAGGCGGTCGTTGCCGAACCAGTGGCCCTCGACCTCGACGGCCGGCTCGGTGGTGATGCGGATGGCCTTCTCGACGTCCTCGGGGTTGGTGATGCCCCGGGTGAAGCGCAGCGAGAACGGCATGCCGACGCCGACCTTGGAGCCGTCCTCGGGGGTGAAGTGCCCGATGAAGGTGTTCTTCGGCGTCAGGGTGGTGAAGCTGGAGTCCTCGGCCGCGGTGCGGCCCTCGGAGTCCTTGGCGACCGCGTGCACCGTGTACTTGGTGGAGGCGGCCAGATGGGTGGACGGCGTCCAGGTGGCGCCGTCGCCGGATATCTCGCCCTCGACCTTGTCCCCGTCCGGGTTCTTGACGACGACCTCGGTCAGCTTGCCGTTGCTCGCGCTCACCTTCAGCGCGCCGCTGGTCTCGACGGACTTCTTGCCGTCCTCGGGCGCGATGGCGACCACGGCCTCGGACTGCTTGCTCTGCGCCGCGGTGGAGTCCTTGCCCTTGCCCTTGCCGTCACCCGGGCCGGTGCCCGAGTCCGAGCCTCCGCCGCCACAGGCGGTCACCGCCAGCATCACGCCGAGCGCCAGTGCCGCCAGCTTCCGGCCGCCACGCCCCCGGGCGCCGACCGGCGCCGCCCCCGATATGGGCCCCACGTTCACTTGTTTTCTCCCCTCGGCGGGCCCAGTCCCAGCCGGACCCGCGCCCCCGCGCGCCCCTCGCGCGCTCGGGCATAGTAACCACAGGCCAGAGGGGTTCGAGGCGACGGGTTTGTCACCGTTCCGTTCCAAGTTCAACGGCCCGCCGGAGGAGTCACTTCAACGCGCTGCCCGCCTTCCACTCCTTCCAGTCCATGTTCCAGCCGCCGAGGCCGTTGTCGGGGGCGACCTTCTTGTCCTCGCTGTTGACGACCTCGACGACGTCGCCGACGAGGCTGCGGTCGAAGAACCAGCCCGCCGGGGTGTCCGCCCCGCCGCCCTTCACGTCGCGCAGTCCGACGCAGCCGTGGCTGACGTTGGAGTCGCCGAAGACGTCGGTGTCGGCCCAGTAGTTGCCGTGCAGGAAGGTGCCGGAGCTGGTCAGGCGGATGGCGTGCGGGACGTCGGGGATGTCGTACTCGCCCTTGCCGTCGTCGTCGGTGAAGCCGACCGTGGCGCCGTTCATGCGGGTGACCTCGAGCATCTCGCTGATCACCATTTTGCCGTTGTACGTGGGTGTCTTCCGCGCGCCCGCCGTGATCGGCACGGTGGTCAGCAGCTCCCCGTCCCGTCGTACGCGCATGGTGTGCGCGGCGGCGTCGACCACCGACACCTGGCTGCGGCCGACGGTGAAGGTGAAGGTGCGGTGCTGGAGGCCGTAGACGCCCCGCGCTCCCTCGACGTCGCGCAGGTTCAGGTCGACGGTGACCTTGGTGCCGGGTTTCCAGTAGTGCTCGGGGCGGAAGTCGAGGCGGGTGCCGCCGAACCAATGGGGGCGGATCTCTACGGGCGGGCGGGCGGTGACGCGGACGGCGCGTTCCACGGCCGCGCGGCGGGTGATCTTCCGGTTGAACTCCAGGGAGACGATCATCCCGGTGCCGACGGTGGAGCGGTCCTCGGGCGCGACGTAGCCGATGAAGCGTTCCTCCGGGACGAAGGTGGTGAAGGTGGTGTGCCGGGCGGAGCGGCGGCCGTCGCCGTCCACGGCCACCGCGTCGACGGTGTACTTCGCGGCCAGCACCAGCCGTGCGTCGTCGGGCTTCCAGGTCAGCCCGTCGGCGGAGATCCGCCCGGGGACCGGGGACTCCCGCGCGTCCTGCTCCGCGACGACCTTCACCGACTCCAGCCGTCCGTCCGGCACGCGCACCCGCAGCGCCGAGTCGGGGCGTACGTCCTTGCTGCCGTCGGCGGGTGTCACCCGGATGACGTCCTCGGCGGGCGGGGGCCCGAACGCCCCGCCGACGCCGACGCCGCCGTCCGCGGTGCAGCCGGCGGCTCCGGTCAGCAGTCCTGCCCATGTCACTACGGCGGCCAGCACGGCCCTCGCGCGCCGTGCGCGCCCTTGTACGTACCTCACGCGGTGCCCAACGACGGGCCTCGCCTCCGGGAAACGACCATGCCGCCCCCCGGGAAACGTGAGTGCGAGGCGCGCTCTGGGCAGAACAGGGGGAGGACGACGCACCGGGGAGCCGCGGCCGAGCCGATGAAAAGGGCCGTACACCCCTGTCCGCCGCCGTCCCCTCACGAGCCGCGGGAGGCTGACAGGTGTCCAGCGCAGCCGAGCAGGAGGCGGTGGCCGCGGAGCGGGCCACCGGGAACGGGCGCCCGGCCGCCGTCGTCAACGGCGCGCGGCCGGTGCCGCCCGTGCCCACGGTGCCCGTGCGGCCGGGCCGGCCGACGCCGCTGGGCGCCCGGTTCCGGGCCGGTCCGGACGGGGTGGCGGGGACGAACTTCGCGTTGTGGGCGGGCGGGGCGGAGGGGGTCGAGCTGTGCCTGTTCGACGAGCGGGGCAGGGAGAGCAGGGCCCGGCTGACCGAGCTGACGCACGGGATCTGGCACGGCTTCGTGCCGGGTGTGCTGCCGGGGCAGCGGTACGGCTACCGGGTGCACGGCCGCTGGGACCCGTGGACGGGCGCCCGCTGGAATCCGGCGAAGCTGCTCCTCGACCCGTACGCGCGTGCGGTGGACGGGGCCGAAGGGAATGATTACAGCTCGCTGCCGCCCGAGGTGTACGGGCACGTCCGTGACTGGCCGGAGCAGCATGTGGCGGACACGGTGCGCGACGACCGGGACTCGGCGCCGTACGTCCCCAAGGGCGTGGTCGTCCATGACGACGACGACTGGGCGGACGACCGCCGGCCGAAGACGCCGTGGGCGGACTCGGTGATCTACGAGCTGCACGTGCGCGGCTTCACCAAGCTGCACCCGGGCGTCCCCGAGGAGCTGCGCGGCACGTACGCGGGTCTTGCGCACCCCGCGGCGGTCGAGCACCTGGTCCGGCTCGGTGTCACGGCCGTGGAGCTGCTGCCGGTGCACCAGTTCGCGCACGAGGACCATCTGCTGCGCCGCGGTCTGCGCAACTACTGGGGCTACAACTCCATCGGTTACTTCGCCCCGCACGCCGGCTACGCGGCCTCCGGGACGACGGGGCAGCAGGTCGGCGAGTTCAAGCGGATGGTGCGGGCCCTGCACGCGGCCGGGATCGAGGTGATCCTGGACGTGGTCTACAACCACACGGCGGAGGCGGGCGAGCTGGGCCCCACGCTCTCCCTGAAGGGCGTCGACAACCGCGGCTACTACCGCCTCCAGCCCGACGCCCGCCGGTACGCCGACTACACGGGCTGCGGCAACACCCTGCACGTCGTCCAGCCGCACGTGCTGCGCCTGATCACGGACTCCCTGCGCTACTGGGTGACCGAGATGGGTGTCGACGGCTTCCGCTTCGACCTGGCGGCGGCGCTGGCCCGCTCGATGCACGACGTCGACATGCTGTCGCCGTTCCTCGCGGTGATCGCGCAGGACCCGGTGCTGCGCCGGGTGAAGCTGATCGCCGAGCCGTGGGACGTGGGCTCGGGCGGCTACCAGGTGGGCGCGTTCCCTCCCCTGTGGACGGAGTGGAACGACCGCTACCGCGACGCCGTGCGGGACTTCTGGCGGCACGCGCTGCCGGACGTCCGGGAGATGGGCTACCGGCTGTCCGGCTCCAGCGACCTGTACGCCTGGGGCGGGCGGCGGCCGTACGCCTCGGTCAACTTCGTCACCGCGCACGACGGTTTCACCCTGCGCGACCTGGTGTCGTACGGGCGCAAGCACAACGAGGCGAACGGCGAGGGCAACCGGGACGGCACGGACGACAACCGGTCCTGGAACTGCGGCGCGGAGGGAGAGACGGACGACGAGGACGTACGAGCGCTGCGGCGGCGGCAGCTGCGGAACCTGCTGACCACGCTGCTGCTGTCGACGGGCGTGCCGATGCTGGTCGCGGGCGACGAGATGGGCCGCACCCAGCGCGGCAACAACAACGCCTACTGCCAGGACAACGAGATCGGCTGGGTGGACTGGACGCTGCTCGACGACCCGGACTGGCGGCCCCTGTTCGAGCTGACCTCCCGGCTGATCGCGCTGCGCCACCGGCATCCGGTGCTGCGCCGCCGGGCCTTCTTCTCCGGCCGCGCGCACTCCGCGGACGGGCTGCGCGACCTGGCGTGGTTCACCCCGCGCGGCACGGAGATGACCGAGGGCGACTGGTACGCGCCGGCCGCGACGCTCGGCATGTACCTCTCCGGGCGGGACATCCCGGGGCGCGACGAGGACGGGGAGCAGATCCTCGACGACAGCTTCCTGGCCGTCCTGCACGCGGGACACGACCCGGTGGAGTTCGAGCTGCCGGGGCCGCCGTGGGCGGAGCGGTACGAGGTGGTCGTGGACACCGGACGGGAGGAGCAGGACCGGGCGCCGGGTGTGGAGCACCGCGCGGGGACACGGATCACGGTGCCGGGGCGGACGGTGCTGCTGCTGCGGGTGCGGACCTGACCGCCCGTGACACACGAACGGGTATCGGCCGTACGGCTGACGCGGTGCGTACGACTTCGCCGTAGCCGCAGGTCGTAGGACCAGTGGCGGAGGGTGGTCCGGCCGAAACCCGGTGGGCAGAGTCAGTGGCGATCCGTAGGCTCGCTGCTGATGCCCACTACACCTTCTCCCCCGGAACCCCGCTCCACCGTGCGTACGCTGCTGCGGCTGTGGCCGTACGTACGGCCCGTGCGGGCGCGGCTGTTCACCGCCGCGTTCATCGCGATCCTCGCCTCCTGCATCGGGCTGGTCATCCCGCTCGTCCTGAAGTGGATGGTGGACGGGCCGGTCGCCGACCGGGATCCGGCGGGGGTGTGGCTGGGCGCGCTGTACCTGCTGCTGCTCGGGCTGGCGGAGGCGCTGCTGTTCGGGCTCCGGCGGTGGCTGGTGGCACGTCCGCTGACGCATGTCGAGGCGGAGATGCGGGCGGGTCTGTACCGGCATCTGCAGCGGCTGCCGATCGCGTTCCACGACCGGTGGCCGTCGGGGCAGCTGCTGTCGCGGGCCACGACGGATCTGATGCTGCTGCGGATGTTCCTGGCCTTCCCGCTGACGTTTCTGCTGGTCAACGGGGTAACAATCCTGGTCGGCGTGATCATCATGCTGGTCCAGGACTGGACGCTGGGGCTGGTCATCCTGGTGCCGGCCGTGCCGGTGATGGTCACGTGTGTGGTGTTCGAGAAGCGGTACTCCGGCGCGGCGCGGCTGGCACAGGACCAGGTGGGTGATCTGACGACGGTCGTCGAGGAGGGTGTGCTCGGCATCCGGATCATCAAGGGGTTCGGGCGGCACCGCAGTCAGGCACGGGCGTTCCGGGAGCTGTCGGGGAAGCTGCGCGGGACGGAGCTGCACAAGGCGCGGCTGCTGGCGACGATCCTGGGCGTCATCGTGACGCTGCCGGAACTCGCCATCGGGGCGGCGCTGGTGCTGGGGGCGGTGCGGGTTGCGGACGGTGACCTGTCCGCGGGCACGCTGGTGGCGTTCCTGTCGACGGCCCTGGCGCTGCGCTGGCCGGTGGACTCGATCGGCTTCCTGCTGGCGATGAGCCAGGAGGCGGCAACGGCGACGGAACGCTACTTCGAGGTCATGGACGCAGAGCCGGAATCCGGCCCAGCCGAGCCGCAGTCCGCCGGAGCTGCGGGGTCCGCCGCCGCTGCGGGCAGTCGTGCCGCTGGGGCGGCACGGGTGGGCGATGGGGGTCCCCCCGCTCGAGCGAAGCCGAGAGTGGGGGAGGCACCTCGAAGCGCCGAGCGGCGTGATCTGCACCCGGGGGAGTCGCGCGACCCGGCGCTTACCGGGCGCCGTCCGCGCCCACCCGTGCCGCCCAAGCGGCACGACTGCCCGCGGGAGAGCAACACCGGCCTCGCCTTCCACGCCGTCACCTTCCGTTACCCCGACGCCCCCGACGGCTCACCCCCCGTACTGCACCGCGTCGACCTCCACATCCGCCCCGGCGAGTCCCTCGCCCTCGTCGGCGCCACCGGCAGCGGCAAGACCACCCTCACCGCCCTCGTCCCCCGCCTCCACGAAGTCACCGAGGGCCGCATCACCCTCGACGGCACGGACATCACCGAGATGTCCAGAGAAGAGCTCCGCTCCCGCGTCGCCGTCGCCTTCGAGGAACCCACCCTCTTCTCCGCCAGCGTCGGCGAGAACGTACTGATGGGCGGCGGGGACGGCGAGGCGGACCTGAAGCGCGCCCTCGCCGTCGCCCAGGCCGACTTCGCCCACGCGCTCCCCCAGGGCACCGACACCCAGGTCGGCGAGCAGGGCCTCAGCCTCTCCGGCGGCCAGCGCCAGCGCCTCGCGTTGGCCCGCGCCGTCGTCGGACGCCCCGACTTCCTGGTCCTCGACGACCCCCTGTCGGCCCTGGACGTGCACACCGAGGCCGCCGTCGAGGCCGCGCTGCGGCGCGTGCTCGCGGACACCACCGCCCTCATCGTGGCCCACCGCCCCTCCACGGTCCTCCTCGCCGACCGGGTGGCCCTGCTCTCCGGCGGCCGGATCACCGCGGTCGGCACCCACCACGAACTGCTGCGCGACAACCCCGAGTACGCGCACCTCATGTCCGGCGCCCCCGCGGGAACCCAGGAGGACGACGAGCGATGACGGCGACCACCACCACCGCCCCCGCCCCCGCCCGGGACGAGGACGACGACCGGACCCCGCCGTCCGACGACCCCTTCGACCGGGACCAGCTGCCCACTCCCCCGGGTGCCACCGGCGTACTGCTGCGTTCCCTGCTCTCCCCCCTGCGCGGCAGGGTCGCCGTCACCGCGCTCCTGCTGCTGCTCCAGCAGGCCGCCGTGCAGGCCGGCCCGCTGCTGGTGGCGTACGCCATCGACCGGGCCGTGCCCGCGTTCCGCGGCGACGACAACGGGCCGCTGATCGCGGTGGCGGTCGGCTACCTGCTGTGCGCGGTGGCGGCCGGCGCGCTGCAGTACGGGTTCGTCACCGCCTCCGCCCGGGTCAGCCAGGACGTGCTGCTCGATCTGCGCGGCCGTATCTTCCGGCACGCGCAGGCGCTCAGCGTCGACTTCCACGAGCGCTACACCTCGGGCCGCCTCATCTCCCGCTCCACCACCGACGTCGAGTCGCTGCGGGAGCTGCTGGAGGAGGGCCTGCAGGAACTGGTCATGGTCATCCTCTCCGCCGTCTACATCTCGGTGCTGCTGCTCTGGCTGGACCTCGGCCTCGGTGCCGTCGCGGTGGCGTCGTTCGTGCCGCTGTACCTGCTCGTACGGTCGTACCGGCGGCGGGCGGGGCGGGTGTACCGGAAGCGGTCGACGGCCATCGCGGCGGTGATCGTGAAGTTCGTCGAGACGATGAACGGCATCCGGCCGGTGCGCGCCTTCCGCCGGGAGGCCGCCAACGACGCCGAGTTCGCGGTGCTGAACCGGCGGCACGAGCGGACCAACGGCGACGCGCTGCTCGAGATGGCCCGCTATGTCGTCGGCTCCCGGATCGCCGCCAACACCACGGTCGCGCTGATCGTGCTGTGGGGCGCCTACCGGGTGGCGGACGACAGCCTCGAACTGGGCGTCCTGGCGGCGGCGGTCCTCTACCTCCGCCGCCTCTACGACCCGATCGACCGCCTCGGCATGTTCCTCAACTCCTACCAGTCGGCGGCGGCCTCGCTGGAGAAGATCGCCGGCCTGCTGGCGCAGACCCCGTCCGTGCCCGAGCCGACGGCCCCCCGCGAGCTGCCGGAGCGGCGCCCCGGGCTCCCCGGCCGGGAGGTCGTCTTCGACGACGTCCGGTTCGCGTACCGCACCGGCGGTGAGGTGCTGCCCCGCTTCGGCCTCACCCTCCCCGCCGGGCAGACCGTCGCCGTCGTCGGCTCGACGGGCGCGGGCAAGTCGACGCTGGCGAAGCTGCTCGCCCGCTTCTACGACCCCACCGACGGCCGGGTGCTGCTCGACGGGACGGACCTGCGCGACCTCACGGGACGTGATCTGCGGCGCGAGGTGGTGATGGTGACGCAGGAGGCGTTCCTGTTCTCCGGCACGGTCGCCGAGAACATCTCGATCGGCCGGCCGGACGCCACCCGCCAGGAGATCGAGCAGGCGGCGAAGGAGATCGGCGCGCACGACTTCATCGCCGCGCTGCCCGACGGCTACGACACCGACGTACGCAAGCGGGGCGGCCGTATCTCGGCCGGCCAGCGCCAGTTGGTCGCCTTCGCGCGGGCGCTGCTCGCGGACCCGGCGGTGCTGATCCTCGACGAGGCGACCAGCTCGCTGGACATCCCCGGTGAGCGGGCGGTGCAGCGGGCGATGGCGACGGTGCTGAAGGGCCGTACGGCGGTGGTGATCGCCCACCGGCTGTCGACGGTGGAGATCGCCGACCGGGTGCTGGTGATGGAACACGGCCGGATCGTCGAGGACGGCAGCCCGGCCGAACTGATCGCCGGCACGGGCAGGTTCGCCGACCTGCACCGGGCCTGGCGGGACAGTCTGGCCTGACCGCGACGGCGCACAGGGGGAGAACGAGCGGTGATCGACGCGTACGAGGATCCCGGTACGCCCGAGCGGCGGGGCGGGGCCCGGTATCTGTGGTGGCTGGTGCTGCGGCAGCCGGGGCGGTGTGCGGCGGGGGCGGTGCTGAGCTGCGTGTGGATGGTGCTGCTGGCGGCGACGCCGTACGCGATGTCCCGGGCCGTGGACGAGGGGCTGGAGCCGGGGGACATGGGGGCGCTGGCGTGGTGGACCGGTGCCCTGTTCGTGGTGTGCGTGGTCAACGCGTGGCTGGGTGTCATGCGGCACCGCACGATGACGCGGGTGCGGATGGACGCCAACTTCCGCACGGTGAAGGTGGTCGTGGGGCAGACGGTGCGGCTGGGCGCCTCGCTGGAGCGGCGGGCCGGGGCCGGGGAGGTCGTCACCATCGGGGTGGGCGACGTGCAGATGATCTCCCAGTCGCTCACGGCCGTCGGGCCGGGGGTCGGCGCGGTGGTGGCGTATCTGGTGGTGTCCGGGCTGCTGTGGTCGGTGTCGCCGCCGCTGGCGCTGGTGGTGCTGCTCGGGGTGCCGGTGGTCGGGCTCGCCGTCGGACCGCTGGCGGGATGGCTGCAGGACACGGAGACGGAGTACCGGGAGCGGCAGGGTGTGCTGACCGCGCGGATCGGTGATCTGGCGGGCGGGCTGCGGGTGCTGAGCGGGCTGGGCGGGAAGAACCTGGTCTCCGAGGCGTTCCGCCGGGACTCGGGGCGGCTGCGGGAGCAGGGCTACCGGGTCGGGGCCGTGACCAGTTGGATGCAGGCGCTCGCCGCGGGGCTGCCGACGCTGTTCCTCGCGGGGGTGACCTGGATCGCGGCGCGGCAGGCCGCGCAAGGGCACATCAGCGTGGGCGAACTGGTGTCGGTGTACGGCTATGTGACCGTACTGGTGTGGCCGGTGATGTTCCTCGTCGAGTGCGGATACCAGCTGAGCCGGGGTGTGGTGGCCGCCCGGCGGGTGACGGCGCTGCTGCGGCTGGAGCCGCCGGCCGACGCCGCCACCGCCGACGCCCCGGCCGAGCCCTCGGTGCTGTACGACCCGGAGTCGGGGGTACGGCTGCTGCCGGGCCGGCTGACCGCGCTCACCGCCGCGCGTCCCGCCGACGCGCTCGCCGTGGTGGACCGCCTGGGCCGGTACGCGCCGTCCGACGTGACCTGGGGCGGGGTCCGGCTGGACGAGATCGCGCTCGCGCGGGTGCGGGAGCGGATCCTGGTCGCCGACGCGGAGGCGGACCTGTTCGCCGGTCCGCTGCGGGAGGTGGTGGCCGGGCTCGGGGATCCGTCCGACGAGGACGTGCTGGGCGCGCTGCGCGCGGCGGCCGCCGACGACATCGTGCGGGGCCTGCCCGACGGGCTGGACTCGGTCGTGTCCGCGCAGGGCCGCAGTCTCTCCGGCGGTCAGCGGCAACGGGTGCGGCTGGCGCGGGCGTTGCTGGCCGGCCCGGAGGTGCTGCTGGCGGTGGAGCCCACGTCGGCGCTCGACGCGCACACCGAGGCCACGGTCGCCGACCGGCTGCGGGAAGCCCGCGGGGGCCGTACGACGCTGCTGGCCACCACCTCGCCGCTGATGCTCACGCGGGTCGACGAGGTGATCTTCCTGGTCGACGGGAAGGTGGCCGCGAGCGGCAGCCACCAGGAACTTCTCGACCACGAACCCGCCTACCGGGACCTGGTGGCCAGGGACGCCGGGGAGACCACCGCCGAGGAGGTCGCAGGATGAGCGGGGAACGACTGCCCCTGGCCGGGCCCGCCGATGTGCGGCGGGCCGCCGCGGAGCTGGTGCGGGCGGACGGGCGGGCCGTCGCCGGTGTGCTGGCGCTGAACGGGCTGGCGGCCGTGGTGGGGCTGGCCGGGCCCTGGCTGCTGGGGCGGATCATCGACGAGGTGCGCGAGGGCGGCGGGCCGGCGGTGGTGGACCGGCTGGCGCCGGTCATCCTGCTGTGCGCCGTCACGCAGCTGCTGCTGTCCCGCTGGGCCCGGTTCGTGGGGCACCGTTTCGGGGAGCGGACGCTGGCGCGGGTGCGGGAGCGGTTCGTGGACCGGGCGCTGGCGCTGCCCTCGTCGGTGGTGGAGCGGGCGGGCACGGGTGATCTGACGGCCCGGGGGACGGCCGATGTCACCGCCGTCGGTACGACCCTGCGCGACGCCGGGCCGTCGTTGCTGGTCAACGCCGTGCAGTCGCTGTTCGTGATGGGTGCGGTCCTGGTGGTGAACCCGCTGCTGGGCTTCCTCGGGCTGCTCGGGCTGACGCCGATCTGGTGCGTGCTGCGCTGGTATCTGCGCCGGGCCCGCGACGCCTACCTCGCCGAGGGGGCGGCGAACTCGGACGTGGCGGAGGCCGTCGCGGCGACGGCGTCGGGGGCCCGCACGGTGGAGGCGTTCCGGCTCCAGGAGCGGCGGATCCGCGCCGGCCGGGAGGCGCTGGAGACCTCCCGCCGCACCCGGTTCCGCACGCTGTTCCTGCGCACGGTGTTCTTCCCGGTGGTGGAGGTGTCGTACATCGTGCCGGTGGCCGGGGTGCTGCTGATCGGCGGGTGGCTGCACGGGCGGGGTGCGGTGAGCCTCGGGGAGGTGGTGGCGACCTCGCTGTATCTGCTGCAGCTGAGCGGTCCGCTGGACGAGGTGCTGATGCGGCTGGAGCAGTTGCAGGCCAGCGGTGCCTCCTTCGCCCGGGTGGAAGGGCTGGCGCGGGCGCCGCGCGCGGCGGAGCGGGGCGACAGTCCGGATCCGGCCGACGACCGCATCGACGTGACGGGTGTGTATTACGCCTATGACGGCGGCGGCGAGGTGCTGCGCGGGGTCGATCTGACGGTGACTCCGGGCGAACGGCTGGCCGTGGTGGGGCCGTCCGGTGCGGGCAAGACGACCCTGAGCCGGTTGCTGGCGGGCGTGGACGCGCCGACCGCGGGAAGCGTGACGGTGGGCGGGGTGCCGGTGTCCGGCCTGGACCCGGAGCGGCTGCGGCGGCAGGTGGTGCTGGTCACCCAGGAGCACCATGTGTTCCTCGGGTCGGTTCGCGACAATCTGCGTATCGCCGAACCGGGCGCCGGGGACGGGGAGTTGTGGGCGGCGCTGGCCGTGGTCGGCGCCGAGGCGTGGGTGCGGGAGCTGCCGGACGGGCTGGACACGGAGCTGGGCGAGGGGGGTCATGCCACCGACGGTTCGCAGGCGCAGCAGCTCGCGCTGGCGCGGGTGGTGCTGGCGGACCCGCACACGCTGATCCTCGACGAGGCCACCGCGCTGCTCGACCCGACGACCGCCCGGCACACCGAGCGCGCGCTGGCGGCCGTCCTGGAGGGCCGTACGGTCATCGCCGTCGCCCACCGCCTGCACACCGCCCACGACGCCGACCGGGTGGCCGTCATGGAGGACGGCCGCCTGACGGAACTGGGCACCCATGACGCCCTGGTGGCGGCCGGCGGGGCGTACGCGAGCCTGTGGCACTCCTGGCACGGCGATTCCAGCCCGTCCGGCACAACCAGCCCGTCCGGCGCTTGAGGACGAGGCCCGAAGGGCCGATAGGGGGGGTCTGGGGGCGCAGCCCCCAGGGACGGGAAGGGAAGGGGCGGCGGGGGCGAAAAACACCGAATCCCACCCCGCCCGCACCCCCACCCCCAACTGTTCGTATACCGAACCCGAACTCCCGGACAACGAACGGTTTCCGGCCAAATTCCTGACGCGCTCCTGACAGAAACCGCGATCCCCTGCCACTCTTCCCACGGCCGCTCGACAGCAACCCCGCAGCACCACCCCACCGCTGCCCCGCGGCCACAGCGAATGGCACTTCCGTTCTGCCCGGCCGGCCCACCCGCCGTCCGGTCTCCCCAGGCCGCGCGATCCGCGGCCCCGCAGAAGGAGTCAGCGTTGAGAAGCAGGCCGTCCCACAGACGCACCCCCCACGCCACGCACCGCCGTGCCGCCGCCGTCGCCCTCGCCGGGGTGGCCGCGCTGATCGCCACGGCCGTGCAGTCCGGCAGCGCCACCGCCGCCCCCGAGCAGGCACCGGCGGCGGCGAGCAAGGCGAAGCCGGGTTCCGAGTCGGTCAAACTCACCCCCGCCCAGCGCGCCGCGCTGATCCGGGAGGCGAACGCCACCAAGGCGCAGACCGCCGAGGACCTCGGTCTGGGTGCGAAGGAGAAGCTCGTCGTCCGTGACGTCCTCAAGGACCGCGACGGCACCGTGCACGTCCGCTACGAGCGCACCTACGACGGTCTGCCCGTCCTCGGCGGCGATCTGGTCGTCCAGGGCGACAGCGCCGGTGAGGCCGACGCCGTCGTCAAGGCCACCCGGGCCGCGGTGAAGCCCGCGACCACCACCGCCGAGGTGCCGGCCGCGAAGGCCGAGCAGCAGGCCCTGTCCGCCGCGAAGGCCGAGGACGCGAAGGGCGCCGACGTCGACCGCGCCCCGCGCAAGGTGGTCTGGGCCGCCGGGGGCGAGCCGGTCGTGGCGTACGAGACGGTCGTCGGCGGCCTCCAGCACGACGGCACCCCGCAGGAGCTGCACGTCGTCACCGACGCCACCACGGGCGAGAAGCTGTACGAGTGGCAGGCCGTCCGGAACGGAACCGGCCACACCGTCTACAGCGGCACCGTCGACCTGACCACCACCCAGTCCGGGTCGTCGTACAACCTCACCGACGGGGCGCGCGGCGGGCACAAGACGTACAACCTGAACCGGGGCACCTCCGGCACCGGCACGCTGTTCTCCGGCTCCGACGACGTCTGGGGCAACGGCAGCCCCTCCAACGCGGAGTCCGCCGCCGCCGACGCCCACTACGGGGCCGCGCTGACCTGGGACTACTACAAGAACGTGCACGGCCGCAGCGGCATCCGCGGCGACGGCACGGGCGCCTACTCCCGGGTCCACTACGGCAACAACTACGTCAACGCCTTCTGGTCCGACAGCTGCTTCTGCATGACCTACGGCGACGGCTCCGGCAACGCCAACCCGCTCACCGCGATCGACGTGGCCGCGCACGAGATGACCCACGGCCTCACCTCGAACACCGCGGGCCTCAACTACAGCGGCGAGTCCGGCGGCCTCAACGAGGCGACCAGCGACATCTTCGGCTCGACCGTCGAGTTCTACGCCAACAACTCCTCCGACGTCGGTGACTACCTCATCGGCGAGGAGATCGACATCAACGGCGACGGCACCCCGCTGCGCTACATGGACGAGCCGAGCAAGGACGGCGCGTCCAAGGACTACTGGTACTCCGGTATCGGCAACGTCGACGTGCACTACTCGTCCGGCCCCGCCAACCACTTCTTCTACCTGCTGAGCGAGGGCAGCGGCACCAAGACCATCAACGGTGTCAGCTACGACTCGCCCACCTCGGACGGCCTCCCGGTCACCGGCATCGGCCGCGCCAAGGCGGAGAAGATCTGGTTCCGCGCGCTGACCACCAAGTTCACCTCCACCACCAACTACGCGGGCGCCCGCACCGGCACCCTGGCGGCGACCGGTGAGCTGTACGGCACGGACAGCGCCGAGTACAAGGCGGTGCAGGACGCGTGGGCGGCCATCAACGTCGGCTCGCGCTCCGACGGCGGCGGTGGCGGCGGCGGTACGTCCTTCGAGAGCGACACCGACGTGTCCATCCCGGACTACGGCTCCGCGGTGACGTCCTCGATCACCGTCTCCGGGCGGACGGGCAACGCGCCCTCCAACCTCCAGGTCGCGGTCGACATCGTGCACACCTACAGCGGTGACCTGATCGTCGACCTGCTGGCTCCGGACGGCACGGTGTACAACCTGCGCAACCGCAGCGGCGGCTCCGCGGACAACATCGACCAGACCTTCACGGTCAACGCCTCCTCCGAGGCCGCCAACGGCACCTGGCGACTGCGGGTGCAGGACCGGGCACGGTACGACACCGGCTACATCAACGGCTGGAAGCTCACCTTCCCGTAAACCGGGAACGAGTGCGACGAGCGGCGCCCCGCCTTTCTCCAAGGCGTGGGCGCCGCCCTACTCTTGGGTCCCATGTCTTCGGCGGACTTCACCTACGACCACGTCGGCGCGACCCGGGAACCCGGTTCCTGCCCTCCCGGCTTCCACCCGATGCGCGTCCGCACCCGCCTCGGCGAGGGCCAGGCGGTCTTCCGGCAGGCGGCCGAGGCGCTGCTCACCTGGGAGCTGCACCGGGAACTGGGGGTCGGTGTCGAGACCGCCGCCGACCGCGCGGCCCCGGACGTCGACGTCACCATCACCCTCGCCGGGGTCGTGAAGGCGCCCTGCCGGGTGGTGTGGACGGTGGAGGAGCACCGCAGGGCCGGCTGGGCGTACGGCACCCTGGCCGGGCACCCCGAGTGCGGCGAGGAGTCCTTCGTCGTGGACCGCACCGGCGACGGCACGGTGTGGCTGACCGTGGAGGCGTTCAGCCGGCCGGCCCGCTGGTACTCCCGCGCGGGCGGCCCGGCCACCCGCGCGATGCAGCACGCGTACGCCCGCCGCTGCGGCAAGGTGCTGCGCCGCCTGGCAACGCGGGGCGTCGAGGAGGACTGACGCCCGGACGGTGACACCGGAAAGGGTTCGAAAGTTTCGAGCCGCCGCGCCGGTGAGGCCCCCGACACCCCCTCCACCGGCGCCCGACGCATCCACCTCGCCCCAGTTACGGCAACGGTCCACGGCACCGAATACTTTCGGGGACATTACGAAACCATTGACAACTCCTCTCCCGCGGAAGACTGTTGTGGCGCTCCGCGGTCCCCCGTCGCAGACGCGGGACCTGCCCCCTGTCACCTCGTTGGTGAGCGCCGAGGCGTGCTCGGCGTGTCTCCCCGTCACTGATGTGCTCTTCACGAGGAGGAACAGTCCCATGAGCGAATCCCCCCACGGCTTCGGCCCACGTCCGGTCAGCCGCAGACGATTCGTCCTCGGCGGTGCCGGGGCACTGGCGGCAGCGGCGGGCTCCGGACTGCTGCTGCCCGGCACGGCACGGGCCGACCAGGTCCTCACCAGCAACGCGACCGGCACGTACAACGGGTACTACTACTCCTTCTGGACCGACGACCCGGGCTCCGTCACCATGACGCTGGGAGCCGCCGGGCAGTACAGCAGCCGGTGGAGCAACACCAACAACTGGGTCGGCGGCCTCGGCTGGAGCAACGGCAGCCGCCGGAGCGTCACCTACTCCGGCACGTTCGACCCGGGCAGCAACGGCTATCTGGCGCTGTACGGGTGGACCTCCAACCCGCTGGTGGAGTACTACATCGTCGAGAACCACGGCCCGTACAACCCCGGGTCGGCCGGCCAGCGGCGCGGCACGGTCAACGACGACGGCGGCACGTACACGATCTACGAGTCCACGCGGACCAACGCGCCGTCGGTGGAGGGCACCCGGACCTTCCAGCAGTACTGGAGCGTCCGGAACAGCAAGCGGTCCAGCGGCACCATCCACACCGGCACGCACTTCGACGCCTGGGAAGCGGCCGGGATGCCGATGGGGGCCTTCACCTACTACATGATCATGGCCACCGAGGGCTACCAGAGCACCGGCAGCTCCAACGTCACCCTCGGTGGTGGCGGCGACGGCGGCGACGGGGGCACTCCCACGACACCGCCGCCGGGTGCCTGCAGCGCCACCTACCGCACCACCAACGCGTGGAACAACGGCTTCAACGGTGAGGTGACCATCACCGCGGGCAGCGGCGGCGTCTCCGGCTGGAGCGTGCCGGTGACGCTGGCCGGCAACCAGACGATCGTCTCGCTCTGGAACGGCACCGCCAGCAGGAGCGGGAACGTGGTGACCGTGACCCCGGCCGGCCACAACCGCACCCTGAGCGCGGGACAGTCGACGTCGTTCGGCTTCACCGCCAGCGGGCCCTCCAGCCCGGCACCATCGGTCGGCAGCTGCGGCGCGGGCTGATCCGGCGCCTCACCCCCCACGCCCCGGCGCGGGCTGATCCCACGCCTCACTCCCCCACACCCCGGCGCGGGCTGATCCCACGCCTCACTCCCCCACACCCCGGCGCGGGCCGATCCCGCACCCCCTCCCCCCACGCCCCGGCGCGGTGCCCCTCGGCACCGCGCCGTCGCCCGCCCCGAGGGGCCTCACCGCATCAGCAGCCCCGCCGCCTCCACCACGTCCTCCGACGGCACCGCGACCAGCCCCAGCTCGGCACCGGACGCCAGCAGCCGGTGGCTGGGCAGGATCCGCACCGTGTACCCGAAGGGCCCCGTACGGTCCAGGGCCAGCGGCCCCTCGTACACCCAGCGCCCCTCCGCGTCCGGCGCGCCCACCGGCTTCAGCGGCACGGACGTCGCACCGGTGATCCGGTCCTCCCCGTCCACCCGCCCGGACACCGCCTGCACCTCGACGTCCTCCGGCTTCAGGCCGCCCAGCCCCACCCGTACCCGCAGCGCGAGCGTGCTGCCGAGCTCCGCGGTGGCCGCCGTCACGGACGTCTCGACGTGGTCGACGGCCACCCCGTGCCAGGCGGCGCGCACCCGCGCCTTCCACTTGGCGAGCGCACGCGCCGCGTCCGCGTCCATCGCACGGTGGGCGTGCGCGGCGGGCACGTACAGCCGCTCCACGTACTCCCGGACCATCCGCCCGGCCAGCACCTTCGGCCCGAGCAGGCTCAGGGTCCGCCGCACCATCTCGATCCACCGGTCCGGCAGCCCGCCTTGCCCCCGGCCGTAGAAGCACGGGGTGATCCGCTGCTCCAGCAGGTCGTACAGCGCCGCGGCCTCTATGGCGTCGCGCCGGTCCGGATCGGTCCCTGCCCCGTCCGCCGTGGGGATCGCCCAGCCGAAGTCGGGCTGGAACCACTCGTCCCACCAGCCGTCGAGGACGGACAGGTTGAGGCAGCCGTTGAGCGCGGCCTTCATCCCGCTGGTCCCGCACGCCTCCAGCGGCCGGAGCGGATTGTTCAGCCAGATGTCGCAGCCGGGGTAGAGCTTCTGCGCCATCGCCATGCCGTAGTCGGGCAGGAACACGATCCGGTGCCGTACGCGCGGGTCGTCGGCGAAGCGGACCAGCTCCTGGATGAGCCGCTTGCCGCCGTCGTCCGCCGGGTGCGCCTTGCCGGCGACCACGATCTGCACCGGCCGCTCGGGGTGCAGCAGCAGGTCCGTCAGCCGGTCCCGGTCGCGCAGCATCAGCGTCAGCCGTTTGTACGACGGGACGCGCCGGGCGAAGCCGATGGTCAGCACGTCCGGGTCGAGCACCCCGTCGATCCAGCCCAGCTCGGCCGTCCCGGCGCCGCGCTGCCGCCAGGAGGCGCGCAGCCGCTCGCGCACCTCGAGGACCAGCAGTTCGCGCAGGGAGCGGCGCAGCTCCCAGATGTCCCGGTCGGCGATGTCCGCGACGGAGTCCCAGCGGTCGGAGTCGCCGACGCTGAGGGCCTCCTCGGTGCGCTGGGCGCCGATCTGCCGGGCTCCGAGCCGGAACACCTCGGGGGCGACCCAGGTGGGCGCGTGCACCCCGTTCGTCACGGAGGTGATGGGCACCTCCTCCGGGTCGAAGCCCGGCCAGAGTCCGGCGAACATCTCGCGGCTGACGTTGCCGTGCAGCAGGGAGACGCCGTTGGCGCGCTGGGCCAGGCGCAGGCCCATCACGGCCATGTTGAACAGGCCGGGCTCTCCGCCGGGATAGCTCTCCGTGCCGAGCTTGAGGACGCGGTCGACCTCGATGTGGGGCAGTTCGGCGTGCGGGCCGAAGTGCCGGGCGACCAGTTCGCGGTCGAAGCGGTCGATGCCGGCCGGGACGGGCGTGTGGGTGGTGAACACGGTCCCCGCGCGGACCGCCTCCAGCGCCGCGTCGAAGTCCAGCCCGTCGGCGCGCAGTTCGGCGATGCGCTCCAGGCCGAGGAAGCCGGCGTGGCCCTCGTTGGTGTGGAACACCTCGGGCGCGGCGTGCCCGGTCAGCGCGCAGTACGTACGCACCGCGCGGACCCCTCCTATACCGAGCAGCATCTCCTGGAGGAGCCGGTGCTCGCTGCCGCCGCCGTAGAGCCGGTCGGTCACCCCGCGTTCGCCGAGGCCGTTCTCCTCGACGTCGGAGTCCAGCAGGAGCAGCGGGATCCTGCCGACCTGGGCCAGCCAGATCCGGGCGCGCAGGGAGCGGTCGCCGGGCAGGGCGAGGGTGACCTGGGCGGGGGTGCCGTCGGGTTCCTCGAGCTGGTCCAGGGGGAGTTCGTTGGGGTCGAGCACGGGGTAGTGCTCCTGCTGCCAGCCGTCCCGGGACAGGGACTGGCGGAAGTAGCCGTGCCGGTAGAGCAGTCCGACGCCGATGAGGGGGACACCGAGGTCGCTGGCGGCCTTGAGGTGGTCGCCGGCGAGGATGCCGAGTCCTCCGGAGTACTGCGGCAGGGCGGCCGTGATGCCGAACTCCGGGGAGAAGTAGGCGACGGCGGCGGGCAGCCGGTCGGTCTGCTCCTGGTACCAGCGGTCACCGGTCATATAGGCGTCCAGATCGGCGGCGGCCGTATCGAGGCGGTCCAGGAAGTCACGGTCGTCGGCCAGCTCGGTGAGCCGCTCGGCCGCCACGCTGCCGAGCAGCCGTACGGGGTCGCCGGCGGCGGCCCAGCGTTCGGGGTCGACGGAGCGGAACAGGTCACGGGTCCCGGCGTGCCAGGACCAGCGCAGATTGCGGGCCAGGTCGCTCAGGGGGCGCAGGGGTTCGGGGAGCACGGGTCGGACGGTGAATCGACGGATCGCCTTCACAAGTCACCTCGGCGCGTTCGTGAGAGACGCGGTGTGCGTCCGGGCGTCGTTGCCGACAGTACCGGCGCGGACACGGTCCGCGTGGGAGGCCGGGGGACACGGGTACCTTCACGTGCCCGGTCAAACGATTCACTTCACGACGGATATGGCCGATTCCGCCCCCATGGGCGTTCTTGTCGCGCTTCGTCCCGCACGAGACGCTTCCCCTTTGGCGTACCGGCCCGTGCCGGACGCGCCGAGTGGAGGAGGGGAACCCGGACCATGGCACGGACACGCGGACGGCGTGCGCGCCGGGCGGGGGTCATGACGGCGGTGCTGTGCACCGCGGCGGTCTCGGCCGCCGTCCCGCCCGCGCACTCCGCACCTCAGGGACGGATACTCGGCGCCGGGGCACCCGGCTCCGTGACCGGCGGTTATCTGGTGACGCTGAAGGAGGGGACGACGGCCGGCTCGGCGGCCGGCCGGGCCCTCGCCGCGAGATACGGGGCGAGAGTCAGCCACACCTACGGCACGGTGCTCAACGGGTACGCCGTACGTGCGGACGCGGAACAGGCCCGGCGCCTGGCCGCCGACCCGCGGGTCGCCTCGGTCGTCCAGGACACCCGGGTGGCGTCGGACCGCACCCGGAAGAGTCCCCCGCCCTGGGGCCTGGACCGCATCGACCAGCGGGATCTCCCGCTGGACGGGCGCTACACCCGGCCGGGGCCGGCGGGCGCCGGGGTGACGGTCTACGTGATCGACACCGGCGTACGGGCCACGCACGAGGAGTTCGCCGGACGGGCCCGCCACGGCTGGGACTTCGTCGACAACGACCGGATCGCGCAGGACGGCAACGGACACGGCACGCAGGTCGCCGGGATCATCGCGGGCGCCTCGTACGGGGTCGCCGGGAAGGCGGACGTCGTCTCCGTACGCGTCCTGGACGACACCGGCGCCGGCACCACCGCCCAGGTGATCGCCGGCATCGACTGGGTCACCCGGAACGCGAGGAAGCCCGCCGTCGCCAACCTCAGCCTGGGCGGCCCGTACAACGCACAACTGAACGCCGCCGTCCGCGCCTCCATCGCCTCCGGGGTCACCTATACGGTCGCCGCGGGCAACGAGGGCGGGCCGGCCGCGCTGTACTCGCCGGCGAGCGTGAAGCAGGCCCTCACGGTCGGCGCGACCGGCCGGCAGGACAAGAAACCGGCCTTTTCCAACCACGGCTCGGCGCTCGATCTGTTCGCCCCGGGGGTGTCGGTCACCTCGGCCTCCGCCGCGAGCGACACCGCGCGGGCCACCTCCTCGGGTACGTCGGCGGCGGCCCCGCACGTGGCGGGCGCGGCGGCGCTGTATCTCGCCGAGCACCGGCGGGCAACCCCGGCCCAGGTGGCGAACGCGCTGGTCGAGGGCGCGGCGAGCGGGAAGGTGGCCGGGCGCGGGCCCGGCTCGCCGGACCGGCTGCTCCAGGTTCCGCGCGCGTAGCGGCTCCCGCGCGGGGCGCCGGGCGCCGGCCGTCCGGGGCTGCACCGGACGGCACCGGCGGCCGTGGGAGCGGGCCCACCGACGACCGGCCCCGCCCCCTGCGGACGGGGCCGGTCTTGTATGTCGACATACGCGTGAGTAGTTAACAAAGTGCCGGGTTGCCCACCCGAACAGTGTGGGAAGGCTCCTGCGGGTACTCCCTCAGCAGCACCACGCAGGACCCACCTCCCCACAGTCATCCGCCCACCCACGTTGACGCGGACAGGAGCGGTCATGCCCGCCAAGCACCACTCGTCATCCCCTCCGGCACCGGGCGCCGCCCGGACCCCCGTGAAGCGCGGCGCCGGATCCCTTCCGGCCCGCCCGGCCGAGACCGGCCCCCCGCCGCCCGCCCCCGCGGCACCGGCCCCTGCGACCGCCGTGGGGCGCATTCCCGTCCTCGACGTCCGGCCGATGGTCCGGCAGGGGCGCCGGCCGGCGAAGGCCGTGACCGGTGAGACCTTCGAGATCTCGGCGACCGTGTTCCGGGAGGGGCACGACGCGGTGGCCGCCAATGTGGTGCTGAGGGATCCCGAGGGGCGGCCGGGACCGTTCACGCCGATGCGGGAGCTCGCGCCCGGCACGGACAGGTGGGGGGCGACCGTCACCGCCGGGGAGCCGGGGCTGTGGACGTACACCGTGGAGGCGTGGGGCGATCCGGTCACCACCTGGCGGCACCACGCGCGGATCAAGATCCCGGCGGGCATGGACACCGAGGTCGTCTTGGAGGAGGGCGCCCGGCTGCACGAGCGGGCGGCCGCCCAGGTGCCCGACTCCGGGTCCAGAGGCGTCCTCCTGGCCGCCGTGGACGCCCTGCGCGACGAGAGCCGTCCGGCGGCGTCCCGGCTGGCGGCGGCGTTGACGCCGGAGGTGGACGCGGTGCTGGCCCGGCATCCGCTGCGGGAACTGGTCACCGGCAGTGAGCCGCTGCCGCTGCTGGTGG
>NZ_JOIZ01000018.1 GCF_000721605.1 Streptomyces sp. NRRL S-37
GCGCAGCCACTCGGGCCGGGCGACGTTGATGCCGCCCTCGCCCTGCACGGTCTCGACGATCACGGCGGCGGGCTTGTTGAGGCCGGAGCCCTGGTCCTCGAGGAGTCGCTCGAACCACAGGAAGTCCGGGACCCGGCCGTCGAAGTAGTTGTCGAACGGCATCGGCGTGCCGTGCACCAGCGGGATGCCGGCGCCGGCCCGCTTGAAGGCGTTGCCGGTCACGGCGAGCGAGCCCAGCGACATGCCGTGGAAGGCGTTGGTGAACGACACGATGGCCTCGCGCCCCTTCACCTTCCGGGCCAGCTTCAGCGCGGACTCCACGGCGTTGGTGCCCGTCGGGCCCGGGAACATGACCTTGTACGGCAGGTCACGCGGGCGCAGTACCAGGTTCTGGAAGGTCTCCAGGAAACGGCGCTTGGCCGTGGTGGCCATGTCGAGGCCGTGGGTGACGCCGTCGCGCTCCAGGTAGTCGAGCAGGGCCCGTTTCAGCACGGGGTTGTTGTGCCCGTAGTTCAGCGAACCGGCCCCGGCGAAGAAGTCGAGATAGGTGTGGCCGTCCTCGTCGGTGAGGTAGGGCCCGTGCGCGCGGTCGAACACCGCCGGCCAGTCGCGGCAGTAGCTACGCACCTCGGATTCCAAGGTCTCGAAGACGCTTAAGGCGGGCGGCATGATGGTCATGCGTACTCCCGGAGGGTCGTCAAGCAGCGGTGGTTGACGCGGAGGAGGTCTCTGACAGGCGCTGGGCCTGGTCCACGTCCTCGTACAGGAGGGACAGCAGCACCTCGTGCAAGCCCTCAGGAGGTGTGTTGCCGCGTCGCAGGCGGCGCACGGCCAGATAGCACTGGCCGGCGAACCTGGCCCAGGCATCGGTGTGGCGGATGAACGGTTCACACACCTCGTGAGGGACGGTGTGCGTCAGCCACTGCGCGTGCAGGCGGCGTGAACGCGCAAGGAGCCAGCCCTCCAGCAGCAGCGCCTCGGCGGCGGTCGAGGGGTCGTCGTAGTCCTGGTACTTCTGCACGTAGACGCGCATGAGGTGGCTCGCTTCGCTCAGGCTGGAGGCGTTGCGCTGAAGCGTGTGCGCTATGCCGGGTCGCTGCGGTGCCGTCGCCTCGACCTCGCCGACGCGTAGGCTCTGCCCTGCCAGTCGTTCCTCGAACTCCCCGCGGCTGATCACCCATGCCGATGGCCTGGCAGGACCGTAGGGGGTGTCGTTGTGGTACGCGTCGACCACTTCCACACTCTCCTCGTCCCGGCGCAGGAGCAGGAAGCTGTGGTCCATGTGGGCGTGACCGGCGTAGGGACACCAGGGCAGCGCGTAGGCGTCTGCCACCACGTAGATGGCGTGCTGTGGCGAGGTCGGCGCATCGAGCAGGCGGAAGGCGCCGCTGACGGAACTCGGCCGGCTGATGTTCCGCAACCGTATCCCCGCCAGGACGTGCGCGTCTGACACGTGCTGGTCGATCGATGGCTCGACCGTGGGCAGCGACGTGACCGGCGACGCAGTCGTGTGAAAGCGTAGCGGGGCGCCGAGCAGGCGGTGGGTTCCGCTGCTGTGCACGCTGTCGGCCAGCACGGCGATGTTCGCCTGTATGCAGTCGAAGGCGGTCGCATCAATGCCCTCGATGATCGGCTGCCACCGACTCATGAGGGTGCGTTCTCGGCAGTGATGACCGTGGTGCTCGGCGTGTCCTGGGTGGCTGGCGGTGGGTAAGCCCCGTTTTCGTCGTGGACCTCCGCGCCTGTCACTGCCGGCGTGAACACGCAGAGGAACCGCATCTCGGTGGAGGCCCTCAGGGTGTGCCGGTCGTGCTCGTTCAGAACATAGAGGGAGCCTTCGCGGAGCGGGTGGACCCGGCCGGTGGCGTGGTCCTCGATCTCTCCTGCTCCGGCGATGCAATACACGGATTCCAGGTGGTGCAGGTACTCCAGCGTGTACTCGGCTCCGGCGTAGGCGATGGTGTCGTGCAGGGAGTAGCCCAGACCATCGCCGGCCAGGAGCAGCCGTCGACTGCGCCATTGGGTGGTGCGGACGTCCTGGTCGCTTCCGGTGATGTCGTCGACATTCTTCACTATCACGTGCTTTTCTCCCTACGCCTGTGACGTCGCCGCGCTCTTATCGATTGCGGACCATAAGTCGCGCACCGTGCGGAGGTGCGCGAGGTCCTCGTCCGCGATCGAAAAGCCGAAGTGTTCTTCGACCTCCTCAAGCAGCTCGATGATTTTCATCGAATCCATACCGAGGTCTTGTTCCAAATTCGCCTCAAGGAGGCGGTCCGCTGACATATCTGGCACCGGCCGACGGCGAACGAGTGCGAGCAGTTCGACTTCTCCATCGCCTCGACTACCCAATCGAATGACCTCTCTCGTCAGAGTTATCAGCTGCTATCACAGACTGGAAAACCGGATCGGGCCTATTCGGTAGAGAACTTCACTGGGATGCCCGTCCGGGAACTGGGACGCGTCGAAGAGTGTGGACCGCTCCACGGAGGCGCCCGTATCGCTCGCGAACTTTTCCAGCATCATGATGACGGGGCGGTTGCCAGGGTTCACCGTGGTTTCCAGGTGGGTCACGCCGTGAGTTCCCGCCCGCCGCAGCAGAGTCTCCAGCATCGCCCCGGGAAGGCCGGGACGACGATCTTCCGGGTCCGCAGCCGTCTGCCAGGCGAACAGCACGTCAGGCACTTCCTGCCTGCGATAGCCCGTGATGAAGCCGATGACTTCGCCGTCTTCTCGCTCCGCGACGACAGAGCTCTCAGAAAAGTCACGACACCACATCAAGTAGCTGTAAAGGCTGTTCCGGTCGAGATTTTCACTGCGATTCACAAGATGCCACATACGTGACGCATCGCCCACTTCTGGCGGACGAAGCAAGTAAGAGCCGCTCATCGAGGAAGCAATCCTTCCCTGGCTTTTCCCTTCGAGCCGGCCAGTTGCCGCCGACCAACAACATGATCTGTGCACGCATTTGCACTGTCAAGCCGTCGCCGCAGCACCCGAAATACGGGACCCCGAATCCCCGAAATTCATCAACCCAAGCCCGCCGGGACGGAAATCGACTGAAACTGTCGCAATCCCAGCCACTTTCGCGCACTATGCGAGAAATTTCCTACTCGCCAGTTTTATTACGACCCGGGAGTGCCGGCGTCGCCACCCAACGGGGGCGTGGCCTCGACCTGTGATGTGCGTCACATCGCATCGTTCAACATTTTCAGCCACGCTTCAGCAGTGAATTCTTTACGAAGTCATTCACGGTTTAAAGATCAACCTTTTCATGGCGGTAGCGCCGGCGGACTGCACCTCTCGCAATTCCGTAGGTGAGGCAGCTGGATGATCACCGGTCCGGCGCACGGTGACGGGGGCAGCTTTGTGCGATCAGCTCATGATTGCCCTCGCTCAGCACCGCATCGCCACCACCGGCCAGCTGCGCCGGGTGCTGCGCCCGGACGGCACATGGCAGCTGATCTCCCGCGCCCTGAACAAGTTGCGCTCCGACGGCTTCGTCGACCACACGGTGCTGCCCGGCTCGGACCGCTCCCCCGCCCATGCCCGGTACCTCACGCCCGACGGCGCGCGTCCGACGAGGGACCTGCCGGTCCTGCGGGGGGCGGCCGCCCTGCCCGATCGCCTCCACCACGGCGGCGTCGCTGAAGACGGCGCACACCCTGACCGTGGTGCGCGCCCATCTGGCCTTCGCATCCGATACCCGCCGGTGAAGGACAACGGGTGGTGGCCGACGCCGTCCTGCACTACACGCTCGTCAAGGGCGAGCAGCGGCGTAAGCTGCGCGCGTTCGTGGAGGTCGGCCGCGCCACCATGAGCGGTGAGCGGCTGGCGGTGAAGCTGATCGAGTACGCGCGGCTGCATCAGTACGAGGCCCAGCCCGCCGGCCGGCGCGTCGCCGCGGAGCCCGGCCGGGTGCGCTGGTATCCGGTCTTCCCCCGCGTGCTGTTCGTCCTCCAGACCGCACCCCGGCCCCGCCACCTCGCGGCCCCCGCGCCGCCGAGCAGTCCGCCTGCCGAACAGCCCAGCCAAGAGCGCTCCCCCTACGCGACAGCTCCGACGGCACCGCAGACCAGGAGCAACGCCCCCTCCGCCTCGCCGGCTCAGACGCCCGACACCTCAGCCACCGCCACCGACCCCACCACGGCCGCGCCGACGTCGGCCCAGACCGACGGACCGTTGAACCCGCGGATCGTGCCGGGGGCCACGGCCCCCGGCTGGCCCAGCTCGCCGTCCTGCTCCTTTTCCGGCCCGGGCGCAGCTCCGAGACCCCGTGTGCCGACATGGACCCCGCCCACCCCTGGCACCTGGATACCCTCAACGCCCGTATGCAGGGCCTGTGCCGCTCGCTGGGCAACGATCCCGACGCAATCCCTACGTGCCGTGCCGCAAGAGCGGCCAAGACCCCTACCGCCTCTCCCCCGCCGTCCGATGCGCCTGGACCCGCTTCCTGCAGCTCGTCGAACGCGCCCTGCCCTCGGGCCCGGCCGCGGCCTACCCGACCTCGAGCGGGCACTCTCACCGGTACGCGGCAAACCGTTCGGTGGCACCCCGCTGCCGTGGGCCGAGCCCTACCAGCAGGAGATGCCCCCGGATCGTCGACGTGGCGCACACCGTGGCCATCCACCGCACCGCCCCCGGTCCCCACCACGACCTCAGCGCCGCCCGCCAGGCCCTCGCGACCGGCCTCGACGTCGACAACGCCGCCGAACTCCTCCACCGCGACTGGTGCCGGCTCGAACACGCGGCCGGGAACCGGCAGGGACTGCACACCACGCTCACCCGCGTCCAACAGGTCGACCGGGAATGCGCACGCTCCCTCTTCGCGGACCTGACACGGGACGCCACGGTGCCGCTGGACCCCGACGAGCTCCTCCACATGCCTGGCCTGCGGCAGCACGTCCGCGTCCTCTTCGGCGACACAGCAGTGCGCTGCTGCAAGCACACGATGCGCTGGATGTACGACGAGCGGGACGTCCGTTCCGCCGACCAGGCCCTGGCGGGCCTGCACGTGGACCTGGGTGACGTCGTCGACGTGCAGCTGCCGCGTACCGCGACCTCCCGCAGCGCGCCCCGGAGGAACGCCGCCGGCCCGACTGATGGCGCACGCTGAGCTCGTGGATGGTAGACCGGGCCCGTCACAAGCTGGTCCAGGAGAGCCGTCCCCACGACGAGTGGGGCGACTGGCGAGTCATCGGCGGCCACGGACTGCCCGGGGGCCTGACGTGGGACGAGTTCGTCGCCTCCAGCAGCCAGGCCCGGCACCTGCGGAACATCGCAGGCACCCGGCCCCTCCAGCTGCTGGCCCGGTCCGGTTCGACCTGGCTTCTGCCCCGCGCCTACACCGAGTTCCTGGACCGCAAGGCCAGGCACAGCACCCCGTCGCGTGCCTGCCGGCAGAGGGCCGGGGTGAAGCCTTCCGGGAAGCACGGGCTCGCCGCGAGCGAGAACGGGCCCCGGGCGGCAGGGACGACGGCCTTCACGGTCAGCCTCCGTGCACGGTGAGCCGGTAGCCCTCGGGGCCGGTGAAGGAGAATGTCGGCCCGAAGGGACTGTCCTGCAGCGGGGTGACGTCCTGTGTGCCGGCGGCGAGGAGCTGTTCGCGCAGTGCCGGGGCGTCGGTGGTGCGCAGCCACAGCGCTACGCCCAGGCCGGGACGTACGACATCGTCCAGGTCGACGCCGGGCAGCGGCTCGCGGACGGCGAACGGGATCGGGGTGGTGGCGAAGACGACCGCGTGGGCCGGCCCACCGGGGGCCCGCCGCAGCCCGAGTCGCTCCTCGAAGAACGCGGCCGCAGCCGGTACGTCCCTCACCTGCAGGGCGACGAAATCGGGGCCTTCGACGGTGGCGGTCATGGTGCCTCCAAGGGTGGTTTCCGGAACTTGCATGTCAGAACTTTGACATAGGCGAACGTAGACGCCGACCGCACGGCATGTCAAAATGCTGACATGGAAGACCGTGCGCCTGTCCCACCGCCGCATCCAGCCGAGGACGTCACCGAGCACGTGGGATACCGCCTCAAGAAGGCCTCGGCCGCCTTGCGCAGCGCCATGGACAAGGCCCTGCGCGAACACGACCTCACCGTCCCCCAGTACTCCTGCCTGGAACTCCTCGACGAACATCCCGGCTTGTCCAACGCCGACCTCGCCCGAGGTACCTTCGTCACCCGGCAGTCCGCCAACGTCGTCCTGCGCGGCCTCAAGGACGCCGGCCTGATCACCCGAGCGGCCAGCACCGATCACGGCCGCGCCCTGCCCATCCACCTCACCGCGGCCGGGCAGCGGCGTTTGCACACCGCCCGCAATGCCGTATACGCCATCGAGGAACGCATGATCAAAAGCATCCCTGCACGTCGGCTGACCGCCCTCCTGGCCGACCTCGACGCCATGACCGAAGCCCTCGACACCTGACCGTCGGCCCCTCCTCCGGGCGGAACGGACCGGCGTCCATGCGGAAGGTTCCCCTGAATTCCCGGCCGACGGTCCAGGCCTCGCCCAGGAAGGCGAGGCGGTCGGACTTCGTCTCCACCGACTCGATGGAGACGAGCGGACCTTCACCACCAGAGCCGGCCTGACCAGGTCCATGACCCTGCGGGCGATCGCCTCACCGTTGCCCATGGCCCGGGTGACCGCGGACACGGCCTGCGGTGGTGCACGTTCGCCTGTACGCCGACAGGTGGGCGTGAGATCGGCCAGGAGGCCGATGGCCTCGGTGATGCAGCGGTGATCGTGCCGACGCCGAATCCGGTGGCGAGCTGGACATCGGTACGCCCGTTGCGCAGGTGGGCGAGTGCCGAGTGTGAGGAGAGCACGCCCCACCGCTCATCCGGCCGAGGCCCAGCCCGTCCAGCCAGCCTGTGCGGGCACCGGACGTCCGCCGAAAATGCAGTACCCCGAGCCCGCGCAGACCGTGAAGGAGCTGGTCATCGTGGCCTGGAAGGCGGCCGCACGCCCGGTGTCCTGGCCGGAGGGATCCTGGCCGGGCAAGGGCCAAAGCGGCTTCAAGCGCATGTACTCGCGGCTCGTCGCCCTGCGCATCCGCCCGGCCGGACGCGGCATCCGCCGGGCCACCGGCGGTCCGGAGCCGCCCGAGCGGTGACTGCTGGCCGAATGGCCCGCCGGTGAGAGCGAACCGGTGCAGTTCTGGCTGTCGAACCTGCCTTCCGGCATGCCCCTGGCCACGCTGGTACGGCCGGCCAAACTCCGCCGGCACACCGGACACGACTACCGCGAGATGAAACAAGCCTGGAACTGGGCCAGTTCGAAGGCCGCACCTGGAACGGCCGGCGCCACCACGTCACCCTCGTCTCCGCCGCCCATGCCTTCCGCACCCTGCAACGACTGGCCCGAGACCCAAAAGACGCGGCGCCGGCCCCACCTGCCACCACGACATCCCCACACCCATACAAACCTGACCAAGCCCTACTGGAAGTGCTCTCCACGGCGCGGATGCACGTCCACCCCGATGCCGTGCACCCACAGGTCGCCGGCGTCGCCGGCGCCGATGTCCCAGGCGGTCACTTCGTCCGGGCACACGGTGCCGCGGGCCCGCAGACCGGTGACGATCAGGCGCGCGAGTGCGGCGGCCGCGGTCGGGTCCGTCTCGGGCATCTGAGAGGGCGTTTGAAGTGGGCAACTTGCCGTTTACGTCCTAGTACGTTCCTCGCCAGGTGGGTGTCGTCTCGTCCGTTATGCGTCTGGTGAGGTTGTCGAGCGAGGCGATGTGGATCATGGCCTCGGAGCTGGCGGTGAGGGTCTCGTAGTCGCGGGCAAGGCGGCGGTGCATCATGATCCAACCGATACTCCGCTCGACCACCCAGCGCCTTTTCACGACCTGAAAGCCGCGGGCCTCTGGGTTCCTGTTGACGACTTCGACGTCGATTCCGAGGCGGGCGCCGTGCTCGACGACGGCGTTCTTGAAGCCGGTGTCGACCCAGCTCTTGGAGATGGTGGGGTACGTCTCCTTTGCCTGGTCGAGGAGGCGAATTCCCAGGGCGTTCTCCGACAGGCCGGCGGCGGTGACAGTCACGGCGAGTATGAGGCCGATCGTGTCGGTGAGGATGCCGCGCTTCCGGCCGACGATCTACTGACTTCGGCTCGTTAGGGTGAATCACCTCGAAGTCCCTGACGGGATCGGTGTGGTGGCTGTACTTCGTGGTGTGTGAGGTATGCGGATGGGGGCGGGCTGACCCCTGCGGGTCGGCAGCGCCGTGAGACAGTGCGGATGCAGGCGGCCGAGCTGTTCGAGCAGGAGATCAAGCCGCCGGAGGTGGCACGGCGGCTGCGGGTGAGCCTGAAATCGGCCTATCAGTGGCACCAGTTGTGGCGGGACGGCGGTGTACAGGCTCTGGCCTCCCGTGGCCCGAGCGGGTCGCGGTGCCGTCTGTCCCCGCGCTGCCTGGAGAAGCTCGCCGGGTATCTGGAGCAGGGTCCGGCCGCGCACGGCTGGGCGGAGGACCAGGTGTGGACCGCGGCGCGGGTGGCCACGCTGATCGGCCGGAAGTTCCACGTCTCCTACAGCGTCTCCGGGGCGACGAGGCTGATGCACCGGCTCGGCTTCAGCCCGCAGGTCCCCGCACGCAGGGTCGCCGAGCGCGACGAGCAGGCCGTCACCGTCTGGAAGGAGGCGACCTGGGCGGAGGTAAAAGAGCCCGGGCGGCCTGCGGAGGCTACATCTGCTTCGAGGACGAGGCAGGCTTCACCCGCCGGCCGCCCAAAGGACGCACCTGGGGCCGGCGCGGCCGCACCCCGGTCGTGACCGTCAGCGGCCGACGCTCGGGACGCCTGTCGGTGGCCGGGCTGATCGCCATGCGGCCGGATTCCCGCACCCGGCTCTGCCACCGCCTACGCACCCATCGAGCAGGCAAAAGCACGCGCCGCAGCATGGGCGAGCGGGACTTCATCGCACTGATCGACGGCGTCCACCAGCTCGTCAAGGCGCCCATCGTGCTGGTCTGGGACCGCCTGAACACCCACGTCTCCCACGCCATGCGCAAGCTGATCGCCGAGCGGAAGTGGCTGACGGTGTTCCTGCTGCCCGCCTACTCACCCGACCTCAACCCCGTCGAGTGGGTCTGGGCACACGTCAAACGCAGCCTGGCCAACCTCGCCGTCGTCGCCCTGGACCGGCTCGAAGCACTCGTACGCAACCGGCTCAAACGCCTTCAGTACCGGCCCGACACCCTCGACGGCTTCATAGCAGGAACCGGCCTGACCCTCGACGAACCAGCCTCACCCTGACGAGCCGAAGTCAGTAATGGGCGATAGCTGAGGCGCTGAAGGCGCCTCCTCGACGTCGGCCGCCGGCGTCAGCACAACGTCTGCCGACGATCCGGGCCTTGAGCCCTCAAAGAAGACTGACGTGTGCTGACGCTCGCAGTCGACGTCAAGAGCGATCACTTGATCACCGATGATGCTCGTGGTCCAAGCCCCCTGCGGGGACTACCTCTTAGTGGGCGGTTCGTGAGGTGATGCCCGTTTCCGGGTGAGGGTTGTGTCAGGGGTGCTGGTCGTGGCGGTGACTATTGCTTCCTGGCGAAGTTGCCGGTGTCGGCCTCGGTGAGGATCCCGAGTTTGACCAGGCGTTTCAGCTTGGCGCGGGTGCCTTCGACGTTCTTCGGCAGCAGTTCGTGGCCGAGGGCTTCGCAGACGTCCTTGGCCCGTAGCGGTCCGGTCGCGTGGTTGAAGGCGGCGAGGATGCGGGGGTAGTCCGGGTGCTCGGGCAGCTCCGGCGGGCCGGCCGGGAGCCGGTCGGCGAGGCCGGTGACGGTCGTGCGGGTGATCGCGAGGTGCTCCAGGTGTGTCTCGGCCTCCCGCAGCCGGGTCTGCAGGTCGTCGATCTATGCGCGGAGGCCGTCGGCCAGGGCCTGGGCGGCGTCTTCCTGGAGGTCCAGGGCGTCGAGCAGGGGCCGGATGTTCACGCCGCCGCCTGCTCCGCGCGCCAGGTGGGGGCGTTCGTGCCGGTGAGGCGTCGGGTCATGGCGTGGGTCATCGCCCAGTAGACGCGGGAGGCGGAGGAGGAGGGGCGGTGCTCGTAGTCGCGGACCAGGCGCCGGTGCAGTATCAGGATTCCGTAGGTCTGCTCGACCCTCCACCGCTTCGGCTGCGGCACGAACCCCTTGACCTGCGGGTTGCGTTGGACGATCTCGACGTCGATTCCCAGGCCGGCGCCGTGCACGACGACCTGGTTCTTGAAGCCCTGGTCGACCAGGGCTTTGCGGACGGTGCCGCCGGTGTGCTCGGCGACCTGGTCCAGCAGGACGATGCCCGCGGCGTTGTCATGGGTGTTCGCGGCGAGGACGACGACCGCGATGACCAGGCCGAGGACGTCCACGGCCAGGCCGCGTTTGCGGCCGGGCACCCGCTTGGCCGGATCATGGCCGGTCGTGGAGGCGGGGACCCCGGCGGCTGCATGGATACTCTGGGTGTCCAGCACCACCAGGGTCGGGTCCTCTAATCGGCGGGCGCGTTCACGGACCTGGCAGCGCAGGAGCTCGTGGATGACCTGGTCGGTGCCGTCGTCCCGCCAGGCGGCGAAGTAGTAGTACGTCGCGCTCTTGGGCGGAAGGTCGTGCGGGAGATAGGCCCACTGGCAGCCGGTCCGCCCCTGGTAGAGGATCGCGTTCACGATCTCCCGCATGTCGTAGGCGCCCTGATGGCCGCTGACCGAGCGATGCCGGTCCTTCCACGCGGTGATCACCGGCTCGATCAACGACCACTGCTCGTCCGATAAGTCACTCGGATACGGCTTGCGTTCACTCACCCGGTCACATCACCAGATCAACAACCGTGGACCGGCAGATTCCGCCCCACCACCACACCATCAGGCGACAGCAGATCCACTCAAAGACTCACGAACCGCCCACTGAGGGGCCGGCGCCCGTCCGCGTCGAACGCGTCGAACACGCCACCGCCCGTACGGAAGTGGCGCGAATGCGCGTTGCCGCTCCGCCCGGACGGGCGCAGCCTGTGCAGTGGGAGCGCTCCCATGGTCGCTGCGGGGGCGCGTACCCGCACCCCCACGGCCCCCACAGTGGAAAGAGGGAGTCCATGACTTGGCATGGTCATGCTAAATTGCCGCTCCGGTCCCGTCTGCCGCTCGCCCTGACCGTGATCGTCGCCGCGCTGCTCTGTCTGGTCCCCTGGAGCGGTACCGCCGTCGCCCACGGCTCGGTGATCGACCCCGCGTCCCGCAACTACGGCTGCTGGCAGCGCTGGGGGAGCGACTTCCAGAACCCGGCGATGGCGCAGGAAGACCCGATGTGCTGGCAGGCGTGGCAGGACGACCCCAACGCCATGTGGAACTGGAACGGCCTCTACCGCAACGGCTCCGCCGGCAACTTCCAGGCCGTGATCCCCGACGGCCAACTCTGCAGCGGCGGGCACACCGAGGGCGGGCGCTACGACTCCCTCGACGCGGTGGGCGCCTGGAAGACGACGGACGTGGCCGACGACTTCACCGTCAGGCTGCACGACCAGGCCAGTCACGGCGCGGACTACCTCCTCGTCTACGTCACCCGGCAGGGCTTCGACCCCACCACCGAGCAGCTGGGCTGGGACGACCTCCGGCAGGTGGCCCGCACCGGCTCGTACACGCCCGGCCAGAACTACTCGGTCCCGGTGAGCACCTCCGGCCTCAGCGGCCGCCACATCGTCTACACGATCTGGCAGGCCTCGCACATGGACCAGACGTACTTCCTGTGCAGTGACGTGAACTTCGGCTGAATCAGCGGCACTTCACCGCTCCCGTCCCCAAGTCCCCGCCGAACCACGTGAGTCCGGCGGGGACCGGTGCGTACGGCACCGGGGCTTTCCCGGATTCCGCGAAGAAACCGCGAGTCCTTTGAACACGCTGTGGCCCGCCTACGTATGGGGCGTGGGAATCCCTTGCCCACCCCCCGCAACGAAAGCGTAGGAGTACTGCCTTGGCACGCAACACACGCAGACGCCCCAAACAGCGCGCGACTCTCGCCGCGTTCGCCCTGATCCTGGGCGGCGGCGGGATGATGGCGGCCAACGTCTACGCCTCCGCGACGGAGGAGGGCGGGCAGGGCGGCCAGGCGCAGGTCTTCTCGGGCGCCACGATCGACTGCCCGGACGTGGCCACCGAACTGACGTCGGTGCCGGAGGAGGCACGGGCGGAGGTGGACAAGGAACTCGCCGGCCTGGACGCGCAGATCGCGGAGGCGTACAAGCGGATCGGGGAGTCGGCCGAGGCGCTCCGCCAGGACCCGGGCTTCGCGAAGAACGCGATCGCCAAGCCGCTCGAGGAGAAGCGTGCCGCGGCCCTCGCCCGCATCGGGACCGCCATCGACCGGGTCGGGGACCGGCCCGAGGGCCTCGAGGAGCTCGCCGACTGCGCCGTGCGCGAGTCCGGCAACGCCGCACAGCCGGACGCCGGGCAGGAGGGCGCCGGCGACGAGGGCGAGCAGGCGGGCGGCGAAGGCGACGGCCAGGACCAGCAGGACCAGAACCAGCAGGACCAGCAGGACCAGCAGGACCAGGACCAGGGCGGGAACGGCGGTCAGGCCGGCAACGGGCCGGTCGCCGGCGACTACGTCGACATCGAGAGCGTCCAGCCCAACGTCACCGAGCCGGAGCAGACGGAGAACGCCTCCCGCGGCACCTTCACCAGCGAGTGCGGTGTCAACGAGAACGGCCTGTTCAACTCGGACAACGTGATCGCCGCACCGGGTGTCAGCAACGGCGCCCACCACTTCCACGACTACATCGGCAACCAGGCCACCAACGCCTTCTCCAGCGACGAGGACCTGGCGCAGGCGGAGACGAGCTGCGCCGACCAGGGCGACAAGTCGGCGTACTACTGGCCCGTGCTGCGGCTGCAGAACGGCACCCAGGAGCAGGACGCCCAGTCCCCGGGTGGCGGCATCGAGGGCAACGCCGGTGAGATCGTCACGCCCAAGGAGGTCACGCTGACCTTCGAGGGCAACCCGCAGGGCGAGGTCACCGCCATGCCCCGGCTGCTGCGCATCATCACCGGCGACGCCAAGTCGTTCGTCAACGGCCCCGCCAACGCCAACGCCTCCTGGAGCTGCACCGGTTTCGAGGACCGGCAGATGACGGACAAGTACCCGCTGTGCCCGCAGGGCAGTGACGTGGTGCGCAGCTTCGACTTCCAGAGCTGCTGGGACGGCCGCAACATCGACAGCGCCAACCACCGTACGCACATGGCGTTCGCGGACGAGGCCGGCAACTGCCCGGCCGGCTTCAAGGCCGTGCCGCAGCTGGTGCAGCGCATCGTCTACGACGTCGACGCGCCGAGCCTCGACGACGGGGGCAAGACCACTCCGCTGTTCGCGGTGGACTCCTTCCCGGAGCAGCTGCACAAGCCGATCACGGACCACGGTGACTTCATCAATGTCTTCGACGAGGACCTGATGAACGAGGTCGTCGCCTGCATCAACGAGGGCCGCACCTGCGGCGCGGGCGCCGGCGGCGACAACGGCGACGGTGGCGACAACGGCAACGGTGGCGACAACGGCAACGGCGGTGACAACGGCGGCGACCAGGGCGAGGAGCCTCAGCAGCCGGAGGAGCCGCAGCAGCCCGAGGAGCCCACGGCCACGCCCGACGACCCGGCCCAGGGCGGCGACGACAACCAGGACGACGGCAAGAACGACGACGGAAACCAGAACAACGGCGGTGACCAGAACAACGGCGGCGACCAGGCCGACGGCGGCAACCAGGACGACGGCGCGCAGGAGGAGCCGTCGCGGGACCCGGCCACCGAGCAGCCGGACGTCAAGGCCTCGACCCCGGCCGGGAACGCCGACGGCGCCGGCGCCGGGAACCAGGACGGCGGCGACGAGGGCGGCCAGGACGACGGCGGTCAGGCGGCCCAGGCCGCCGAGGTGCCCGGCAGCCTCCCCGAGCTCGAGGCCGAGAACCAGGCCGAGGCACAGGGCGAGAGCGGCAGCCTCGCCGAGACCGGGGCCCAGCTCTGGCCGGCCGCGATCGGCGGAGTGCTGGTGATCTTCGGATTCTTCGTCCTGCGCAGCGTGCGGCGCGGCGCGGCCTGATCCCCCGCGGCGGGGGCCCGGTCCCCCGCGACACGTGAACGGCGGCAGGACCCCTCACGGGGCCTGCCGTCTCGCGTTTCCCTCCCCCTCCGCGTCGATGTGCGGCATCACCCGGTCCAGCCACCGCGGTGTCCACCAGGCGTGCCGCCCCAGCAGGGTCATCACGGCCGGCACCAGCAGCAGCCGTACGACGGTGGCGTCGATGAGGACGCTGACCGCCAGGCCCAGGCCGAGCATCTTGACCACGACGTCATCGCTGACGACGAACGCCGCGAACACGCTCACCATGATCAGCGCGGCGCAGGTGATGACCCGCGCGGTGATCTCCAGGGCATGGGCGACCGACGCCTTCGCGTCCCCGGTGCGCAGCCAGGCCTCGTGGACGCGGGAGAGCAGGAAGATCTCGTAGTCCATGCTGAGGCCGAAGATGATGGCGAACATCATCATCGGCACATAGCTCTCGATCGGCACCGTGCCGGAGACCCCGAGCGCGGGCCCGCCCCAGCCCCACTGGAAGACGGCGACGACGACGCCGTACGAGGCGGTGATGGAGAGCACGTTGAGGACGGCCGCCTTGACGGCGACGAGCAGACCGCGGAACACCGCGAGGATGATCAGGAAGGCCAGGGCGACCACCACGGCGATGATCAGCGGCAGCCGCTCGGCGACGATGTCCCGGAAGTCGATCTGCGCCGCCGTCGTCCCGGTGACGTAGGTGGCGGCGTCCGTGCCCCGTACGGCGTCCGGCAGGGTGTCGTCCACCAGGCGGTTGGTCAGGCCGGTGGTCGTGGCGCTCTGCGGGGAGGCCGTCGAGTACACCGTGCCGACCAGCACGTCGCCGTCCTGGGTGGGCGTCAGGGGGGTGACGGCGGCCGCCCCCGCGACGCCGTCCAGTGTCTTCTGCGCCTGCGAGGCGAGATCGGACCGCTGGGAGTCCGGTACGGACGACTGGTCGATGACGACGGTGAGCGGGCCGTTGGAACCGGGACCGAAGGCGTCGGTCATCAGGTCGTAGGCACGGCGGTCGGTGAAGGACGTGGGGTCGGCGCCGTCACCGATGTGACCGAGCTGGATCGAGAACACCGGGACCGCGAGCACGGCGATCGTGGCGACGCCCGCCGCCAGGAACCACCACGGCCGGCGCTCCACACGCTGCGCGTACCGGTGCCAGGTGCCGCCGGGCTCCGCACCGGGCCCGGCGCCGGTCTCGGCCACCGGCCGGCGCACCCGGTAGCGGTCGATGCGCCCGCCGATCAGGCCCAGCAGGGCCGGCACCAGGGTGAGCGCGCCGGCGACGGCGGAGACGACGGTGACGGCGGCGGCCAGCCCGAGCTTGGAGATGAAGGAGACGCCGGACACGGAGAGACCGGCCAGCGCGATGATCACCGTACAGCCGGAGACGAGCACGGCACGCCCGCTGGTGGCGGTGGCGTGCCCGGCGGCCCGTACCGGATCCTCGCCGTCCATGACGTCCTGCCGGTACCGGGTGATCAGGAAGAGCGCGTAGTCGATGCCGACGCCGAGGCCGATCATCGTGGCCAGCGTCGGCGAGACCGTGGCGAAGGTGAACGCGGCGGCCAGCAGTCCGAGGACGGCGAGCCCGCCGACCACCCCGATCAGCGCCGTCAGCAGGGGGATCCCGGCGGCGAGCACACTCCCGAAGCCGACCAGCAGCACGACGATCGCCACCGCGAAGCCGATCAGCTCGCTCACCCGGTCGTCCGCGGCGGGCCGGGCCAGTTCGCCGAGCGGCCCGCCGTACTCGACCTGCGCGCCGGCCTCCCGCAGCGGCTGTACGGCGTCGTCCACCCCGTGCAGGTAGCCGTCGCCGAGGGTCGAGGGCTGTACGTCGAAACGGACCGTGATGTAGCCCGTCCTCCCGTCGGACGACAGCGGTCCGACGTCCGGTCCCGACGGGCCGGAGGAGGGTGCGGACAGCGGATTCTGCGCGGACAGGACGTGCGGCAGCTTCTCCAGGTCGCCGACCGCGGTGGACATCTGACCGCCGAGGGCGGTCAGTTGCCGCTGGTCGTCGTGGAGGACGATCTGGCTGCTGTAGCCCCCGGCCTGTGGATCGTGCCGCTGGAGGACCTCGACGCCCTGCTGGGACTGGGTGTCCGGCAGAGTGAAGTCGTCGGAGTAGGATCCGCCGGCCGAGCGGCTCGCGACCTGCAGGGCCACCAGGGCCACGAGCCATGCCACGATCACCACGACGAAGTGGTGCGCGCACCACTCACCCAGCCGTCGCAGGACACCCGCCCGCGCACCTGCCGTGCCGCGCCTGGAAGGCATGGGCATGTCCCCTCCGCCCGGCCGGGCGATTCCCGGTCCCTCCTCCATTACAGGCGTGCACCGTCGCCCCGGCACCTCGACCGTTCTCGCCTCCGCCGGCCCCCTTCCCGTTCCCGGAGGCGGAGCCCCGGGCCGGGACGGGAGCGACCGCGCCCCGGCCGGCCGTCCGGCCCGGTGCCGGTCGCGGTCGGCTGTGACGGAAGCCACGCTTCCTGCCGCCGGTGTGTGACACTTGACGCCGAGGCCGCGAGAGGGGAGTCGCCGTGGACGAGGGGACAGTGGGCACGCACGAGGAGACGGACGGGGCGGCGACCGCGCGCCACGCCCGCTTCGGCCGCCTCCCGGAGCCGGTCAGGGCGGAGGACATGGTCGAGGAGCGCCCGGCCGTCGCGCCGGACCCGGCCCGCAACGCCTACGACGCGGACGAGTGGCTGGTGCGGTACTGCCTGTGAGGCCGCCGCCGCGTCCCCGTACGCGGGAGGAGCGCCGTACGCCTCCGCCGGTACGGGAGGCGTGCGCGTACCCCTCGGCGGGGCCCGCCGCCGGGCGCGGCAGGCCGCCGGCATCACCGTCCTCCCGTTTCGCGCCCCGCGCACACCCGTCCGGCGATCGGCGGCCGGGCGGCGGTCAGGGGCCGGGCCGCCGGTCGTACGCCGTCAGCAGCAGCGCCACGTCGTCCGGGCGGTCCTCGGTCCGGCGGGCCGTCCTGACCAGCCGGTCGGCGAGCTCCTCGACCGAGTCGGCGCGGCTGCGCGCCAGACAGCGGCGGACCACCTCGATGCCCGTCTCGATGTCACCGCCGGGGACCTCCACCAGCCCGTCCGTGTACAGCGCGAGAACACTGCCGGGCGCCAGGGTGAGTTCCGTGACCGGGTAGACGGCCTCCGGCTGCACCCCGAGCAGCACCCCACCGGGCAGGTCCAGGCTCTCCGTGTGCCCGTCGGGGTGGCGCAGCAGGGGCGGCGGATGGCCCGCCCGGACGGCCAGGACACGGCCGGTGACCGGGTCGAGCTCCATGTAGCAGCAGGTGGCGAAGACGTCCGTCTCCAGCTCCGCCAGCAGCCGGTTGGTGTGGGTGATGACCTCCTGCGGCGGCCGGCCGCTGGCGGCGAAGGCGTGCACCGCGCTGCGCAGCTGCCCCATGACGGCGGCGGCCCCGACACTGTGCCCCTCGACGTCACCGATGACCAGCGCCACCCCCCGCCCGGTCCTGATCACGTCGTACCAGTCGCCCCCGATGGCCATGCCCTGGGTGCCCGGCAGATAGCGGCCGGTGGTGAGCAGCCCGTCGATGGCGGGCAGCCGGTGCGGCAGCAGCCCCTCCTGCAGCCCCCGCGCCACGGCGGACTCGGCGTCGTACAGCCGGGCCCGCTCCATCGCCTGCGCGGTCAGCCCGCCCAGCGCGGTCAGCGCGGTGCGCTCCTCGGGCGTGAACCGGTGCGGCGTGCTCCAGCCGAGGATGCAGGAGCCGACCGGATGGCCGGAGGCGATCAGCGGCAGGAACGCCCAGGCGCTCATCGGGTCCAGGAGGAGCTGGGGGTAGGCGTTGACCAGTGCCTCCGGCGACTCGAAGAAGAGCGGCAGCCGGGTGGTCAGGGCATGCACACCGGGCAGGTTCGCGTTGAGCGGCACCCCTTCGAAACCGTCGAGGAAGTGCTCCGGATAACCGGACTCCCACAGCAGGTGCATCCGGTTGTCCCGGATCGTGTACAGGGCGATCTCCTGCGCGCCGAACGCGGGCAGCAGCTGCTCGGCGACGGCCAGGCAGACGTCCCGGACGGTGACGGCCTCGGTCAGCACACTGGCCATCTGCACGACGTGGTAGAGGGCTCCCGCGCGGGCCGTCGCGACCGGCTCCGGGGCCGTCGCGTTCCCGCCGGCCGGTGTCAGGAACCGGCCCGGCTCGGCCCCGGCGGGGGCGCTGGTGCGGAAGACGCGGCCGGTCAGCCCGTGCACCCCGGGATAGAGCACGAACCCCAGCCAGACGCCGTCCGGGTCCTGCACCAGGTACGACACCGGCTCCTGCGACAGCATCGCCGCCCGGTAGCGGTCCTCGTACGCCGGATCGCGCAGCCAGGTGAGCACTTCCCACGGATAGTGGCCGAGCATGTGTTCCAGGTCGTAGCCCAGCAGTTCCTGGCAACGGCGGTTGGCGTAGACGACCCGGCCGTCCTGGTCCAGGGAGAACACCCCGTCGGGCAGCCGCTCGGCGGCCTCCGCCGCGGTGACCCCGCCGACCGCGTCGACGAGGGCGCCCACCAGGAGCCGGGCGGCCCCCTCCGCCTGTACGACGTGCCCCCACAGTTCGACCGGCCGGTAGCGGATCCGTCCGTCGTCCCCGGCCTCGTCCAGGACCCTGAAGTGCCGGCCCCTGATCTGCCCGGTGTCCGCCGCCTCCCGCCGGCCCGCCCGCAGTTCGTACAGGTCGTCGGGGGAGACCCGGCCCTCGACCTCCGCCGTGGTGCCGCCGAACTCCTCCCGGGCGACGCCCAGGAGGGACAGCGCGTCGTCGTCCCCCGACCAGCGGTCGCTGTCCAGGTCCCACTCGATCATGCCGACCGACACGGCCCCGAGGGAGGGGGCGGGCAGCTTCACACTGACCGGCTGGTCGTCGTAGTCGATGCCGTACGCGACGGCGTCCGCGCCCTCCCTGCCGGGCATCCGGCGGGCGAACTCGGTGAGGCGCTCCTCCATGTCCCGCCCGGCGTCGTGCAGTGCCGCCCGCACCACCCGCTCGGCCGGCGGTTCCCCGGCGGCCGACCGCAGGACGGACAGGACGCCCACGGGTTCGCCGTCGACGTGCACCGGGTGGAAGGCGGAGCCGAACGCGTACGGCAGCGCGGCGGTGAACTGCGGGAAGCGCAGCATCGTGGCCCGCTCGTCCGGCAGCCACAGGCTCTCGTTCCTGCGGTACGCCTCGGACATGGGCAGTGCGCCGCCCACGGGCACCCGCCACCAGGTCCTCAGCAGCGACCGCGGAACGCCGGCGACCACGCACAGCACCAGCGAGCGCCGGTCCCGCGAGCGCAGGTACACCAGTCCGCCGTATCCGCCGATGTCCTGGACCGCCGCCACCACGGGCTCCGCGAGCGCGTCCTCGATCCGGGCCGCCGGACGCGCCGTCCGGGGCTCCTCCGCGTCCGGCCCCTTCCCGGCGCCGCGGCCGGGCACGCCCGCCGGCCGCTCCCCACGCGGTGCGGCGGCTGCATCATCCATGTCGCGTCCTCCCGGCGTGGACGCACGGGACATCCGTTCGCTTCCCACCAGGATGTGTCATGCCGGACGGTCCGGCGCGGCGGAGCCGCAACCTTTGGGTCATCCCGGTCGTCTCACCCGATACCAGAAGGATATGAGCCCAGGGGGCAGAAAATGCTTCGAAAGAGAACAATCTGTGCGACTCTCGTGCTCGTGGGCGCCGCGCTGACCACGGCGGCCGTCCCGGCCGTCGCCGGCCAGCCGACGGCGGCCCGGGCCACGGCGTGCCAGGCCGACTGGGGCAGCCTGCCCAAGGCCGGCTCCGACAGCACGGCCACACCGGTACGGGACGTCAGGACCGGACGGCACGCCTGCTACGACCGCATGGTCGTCGACCTGCCCGGCGCCCCCCTCGGCGGCATCGGCTACTCGGTCCGGTACGTCGACCGCCTTCACCAGGACGGATCGGGCCGGCACGTCCCCGTCTCCGGCGGCGCCGTCCTCGAGGTGCGGGTGGCCGCGCCCGCGTACGCCCCCGAGACCGGCGAGCCCACCTACCCCGCGCGCGCCGGACGTCCTCTGCCGGGCGTGGACCTCACCGGGTACCGCACGTTCAGGGACGCGCGGTTCGCCGGCAGCTTCGAGGGCGAGACCCAGATCGGGCTTGGTGTGCGGGCGCGGCTGCCGTTCCGGGTACTGCGGTTCGACGGCCGTCTCGTGATCGACGTCGCCCACGACTGGACCGGCGGCCGCTGAGCGCCTGCCGTCGGACGGTCACCGCCGCGGGCCGCCCGTCTCGCAGACCTGGCGCGCCACCTCGCGCAGTTTGGTGTTGGTGCGCTGGGACCGGGTGCGCAGGATGTCGAAGGCCTGGTCCTCCGTGACCCGGTGGCGGCCCATCAGGATGCCCATCGCCTCGCCGATCAGATGCCGCGTGGCGATGGCGTCCTGCAGCTGGGCGTCGGCCCTGGCGGTGGAGAAGGCGACCGCCGCGTGGGAGGCCAGCAGCCAGCCGGCCGTCTCGCTGTCCTCGGTGAACATGCCCGGCCTGCGGGAGTACATGTTGAGGGCCCCCAGCTCCTCCTCCCGCGTGTACAGCAGGAAACCCATCATGCTGCCCACCCCGAGCTCCCGGCAGCGCGGCACGAAGGACGTCCAGCGTTCGGGGACCGCGGTGAAGTCGGGGATGCGGAAGACGCGTTCGGCCCGGTCGGGCCGGGCCGCGTCGAAGCAGGGGCCTTCGCGCAGACGCTCCTGGAGGCGGTCGCTGTCGGCCACGAGCTGCTCGGTCGGCGCCAGCGAACTCACCCGGTCCCCCCGCAGGACGAGGATCCCGGAGGCGTCGCAGCCGTCGACGAGCTCCACCGCTGTGCGCGAGATCCGCTCCAGGGTCGAGTCGAGGGTGTGCTCGGCCAGGAGATCACGCGCCATGGAGGCCATCTGCCGGGCGAAATTCCGCCAGTCCACCGTCCGCCTCCCTGGTTCTTGCGGTCAGCACACACCGCCCCTACCCCGCGCCGTTGTGCGGCACGCCGGTGAACGGCCCGATCCGGGGCAGACGGCGTACGTGATCTTCGCGGGTCCGCGGGACCCCGGGCGCACTCCGTACCGGCCGCCAGAGAGAGGAACCACCATGGTGACCATGCCCCAGCGCCGTACGCGTCCGACACACTGCGGGCGGCGCTTCGACCTGCGGGCCACGGCCGTGTTCTTCGGCCTGCTCGCCACCGCCCTGATCGCCGCCGGCTTCGCGGCGCGCGCGCTGGCCCCGGCCGTGCAGCGGCGCCCGGTGTGGGTCGTCGTCCTGCTGTGCGTGGCCGTCGCGACTCTGCTGGCCCACGGACGCAGACGGCGGCGGCTGTCCGCGGCGAGGATCGCCCGCCGGGCGGGCGAGGCCCTGGAACAGGCCACGACGACGGCGCTCGACGCCCTGGACACACCGGCACCGGCGCCGGCCCGCGCGTACGACGACGGCGTCCAGGCCCCCGGGGAGACGTACGACTACGCCCTCCTGGACCCCGATGAGTTCGAGGCGGCGATAGCCGAGCTGTGCGTGCGGGACGGCTGTACGCGGGTGGAGGTCGTCGGGGGAGCGGGGGACCTGGGCGCCGACGTGACGGCCCTGACCCCCGACGGCCGTCGCCTCGTCGTCCAGTGCAAGCGCTACGGCGACGACAACAAGGTGGGCTCGCAGGACCTCCAGCGCTTCGGCGGCACCTGCTTCACCGTCCACGAGGCGGACGTCGCCCTCGTCGTCACCACCAGCGACTTCACCGCGCCGGCCGTCGAGTACGCCGAGCAGTGCGGCATCGTGTGCGTGAACCGCGACGCCCTGCTCGCCTGGAGCGGGGGACGGGCGCCGGAACCCTGGGCGGCGGGCGTGTACGAGGCGTAGGCCCGGCTGCTGTCAGTGCCGGATGCCATCCTGCCGGTATGGACGAACGGGAGTTCATGCGCGGCAGGGTCTACGGCGCGGACCACGACGATCCGGGCCCGCGCGACGGGAGGTCGTACGTGGAGCTGGCCGGGGGCCCGCTGGACGGTCTGCTGCTGGACGTCACCGGCCGCAGCGAGACGGAACTGAGGCACGGCGTCGGCCTGCCCACCGAGATGGGCCGCTACGGCGCGGGCGGACGCGCGGTGTACGCGCCCCGCGACACCGGCGCCCGGGTGTACGACTGGAGGGGCGACGTTCCCTGACCGTCCGGCCGGGTACCCGGGGCGTCCCGGACGCGAGGAGACGGAGCGGGCCATGGGACTGCTGACGGAAGGCGGCTCGCTGCTGCGCGACCGGATCGGTCACGCGATCTTCTCCCGGGTCGCCGGACCGGACGGCCCGGACAACCGCACACGCATCCACGACACGCCCGGCCCGCGCTGGTTCGGCCCCGACCGGCCGGTCAGGAGGGTGCACGGGGACGCGTCGATGTTCATCGGCGGGCTGTCGGCCCTGCTGCTGCAGTCGCTCCACCCGCTGGCCATGGCCGCCGTCGCCGGGCACTCCGGGTTCCGCGGTGACCCCTGGGGGCGCCTCCAGCGGACCAGCACCTTCCTCGCCGTCACCACGTACGGCACCGCCGACAGCGCCCAGCGGGCCGTCGACCGGGTGCGGGCGGTCCACGAGACGGTGCGCGGCACCACCGCCGACGGCGAGGAGTACCGGGCGTCCGACCCCCGCCTGCTGTGCTGGGTGCACATCGCCGAGGTCGACATGTTCCTGCGCGCCCACCAGCGCTACGGAGCCCGTCCCCTGGACGAGGAGGGCTGCGACGCGTACGTCGCCGACATGGCGAGGATCGCCACCGCGCTCGGCGTGCCCGACCCGCCGGTCGACCGGGCCGGACTCGCCGAGCGGCTGGCCGCCTACCGCGGCGAGCTGCGCGCCACCCCCGAGGCCCGCTCCACCGCCCGCTTCCTGCTGCTCCGCCCGCCCGTCCCCCTGCTGGCCAGACTGCCGTACGGCGCCCTCGCCGCCAACTCGGTCTCCCTGCTCCCCGTCTGGGCCTCCCGCGCGCTGTGGCTGCCCCGCATACCCCCGGCCGAGGGCGTCTGCGTACGCCCCCTCGGCACCACCGTCACCGCGGTCATCCGCTGGGCCCTGACCCCGCCCCACGACACGCCCCCCTGACCCCGAACACACTCACCACGCCGACCACGCCAGCCGCGCCGACCGCGCCAGCCGCGTCAGCCGCGTCAGCCGCGCCGACCGCGCCAGCCGCGGGCAGTCGTGCCGCAGGGCGGCACGGGTGGGCGCGACGGCACCCCGCAAACGCCGGGCCGCGCAACCCCGCCCCCGGCCCACACCGACAAGGGGCACCTCGCAAACGCCGGGCCGCGCGCCCCCCGGCCCACCAGCACGGGACACCCGCAAGCACCGGCCACGCCCCCGGTTGACCTCACCGAGGAGGGGCACTCAGTGCAGACCGACATCACTCACGGACACGGGAGGCCGAAGTGGCGGTCCGCCATCACCTGATCAGGACGAGCCCGCAGTCCGTCTGGTCCGTCCTGGAGGACGGCACCCGGTACGCGGACTGGGTCGTGGGCACCTCCTCGTCGAAACCGGTACGCGGACAGTGGCCGCGCCTCGGCTCGGCGATCGGCTACGAGGTCCGCCTCGGCCCCCTGCACCTGACCAACGAGACCGTCGTCCGGCGCTGTGCGCCCGGCGAGGTACTGGAACTCGAGGCCAAGGCCGGCCCCCTCGGCACCGCCCGCATCGCCATCGAACTGCGCCCCTGGGGCGACCACTGCCTGGTCATCGTGGACGAACACCCCCTGCGGGGCGCCGGCGGCACGGTGCACAACGTGGCCGTGGAGGCCCTGATCCAGATCCGCCACCGCGCCATGCTCGCCAGACTGGCGAAGATCTGTGAGACCGACGCGGCCGAGACCGAGCGGCGCCGCCCCCTCGGCCAGGTGGTGTCACCGGCCCCCGGCGAGGGAGGCGCCCGTGCCTGACGCCGTGGTGATCGGGGCCGGCCCCAACGGACTGGTCGCGGCCAACCTGCTCGCCGACGCCGGCTGGAGCGTCGAGGTGCTGGAGGAACAGCCGGAGCCCGGCGGGGCCGTACGCCACGACCGGGGCACCGACCCCGAGTTCGTCAGCGACCTCTGCAGCTCCTTCTACCCGCTCGCCGCCGCCTCCCCGGTCGTCTCCGGACTGCGCCTGGAGCGTCACGGGCTGCGCTGGAGCCACGCCCCGCACGTGGTCGCGCACCCCCTGAGCGACGGCCGGTGCGCGGTCCTCGACCGTCGCGTCGACGTCACCGCCGACTCGCTGGAGGCCTTCGCACCGGGCGACGGGGCCGCCTGGCACCGTCTGCACGACATGTGGGAGAACCTCAGGCCGGACCTCCTGGACGCCCTGTTCACCCCCTTCCCGCCCGTCCGTTCCGGGCTCCGGCTGGCCGTCAAACTGCGCGGCACGGGCGGGCTGCGCATGGCGCGCACCCTGGTCCTGCCGGTGCGCCGGATGGCGGAGGAGGAGTTCCGGGGCGAGGGCGGAGGGCTGCTGCTGGCCGGGAACGCCCTCCACGCCGACCTGGCACCGGAGGCCGCGGGCAGCGGCGGCTTCGGCTGGCTGATGACGATGCTCGGACAGACCTACGGCTTCCCCGTGCCGGCCGGCGGCGCCGGAGCCCTCACCGAGGCCCTGGTACGCCGGCTGGAGTCGCGCGGCGGGGTGCTGCGCTGCGGCAGACACGTCGACCGGATCCTCGTACGCGACGGCCGGGCGACGGGGGTGCGCACGGCCGACGGCGAGACGTTCGCGGCAGGCCGCGCCGTCCTCGCGGACGTCGCCGTGCCCGCCCTGTACCGCGAACTCCTCGGCCCCGAGGACGTTCCCGCCCAGACACTGGACGACCTGCGGCGCTTCCAGTGGGACTTCGCCACCTTCAAGGTCGACTGGGCGCTGGACGGCCCGGTGCCCTGGAGCTGCGAGCAGGCCGCGGGCGCCGGCACCGTCCACCTCGCGGACGGCCTCGACGAACTCACCCGCTTCGCCGCCCAGCTCGCCACCGGCACCGTCCCGGACCGCCCCTTCTGCCTGTTCGGCCAGATGACGACCGCCGACCCGTCCCGCTCCCCGCGGGGCACCGAGTCCGCGTGGGCCTACACCCACGTGCCCCACGACGTCACCGGCGACGCGGGCGGGGACTCGCTCACGGGAGCCTGGGACCCCAAGGAGCAGGAGCTCATGGCCGACCGCGTGGAGCGCCAGGTGGAACGCTTCGCGCCCGGCTTCCGGTCCACGATCAGGGCCCGGCGCGTCCTCGCCCCGCCCACCCTCCAGGCCCTCGACCGGAACCTGCGCGGCGGCGCCATCAACGGCGGCACCACGGCCATGCACCAGCAGCTCTTCTTCCGCCCGACCCCCGGCACCGGGCGCCCCGAGACCCACGTCAAGGGCCTGTACCTGGCGTCCGCCGGCGCCCACCCGGGCGGCGGCGTGCACGGCGCGCCGGGCGCCAACGCCGCACGCGCCGCGCTGCGCCGGTCCCTCGCGCCGGGACTGGCCGGGGCGCAGCGGCTGCTGGCCCGCCGTGACCGCACCGGCCGCCGGCAACCCGGCGCGGGCGGCAGCGGCGGTGGATGACCGGCGCGCACGACCCCCACGACCACGACCGACGGAGACGGGACGATGACCTCACACGACGACGGCCCCGACCTCGCCCACCGGCGCCCCGAAGGGGTGAGCGACGAGACGGTGGAGGCGCTCGGCTCACTGTCGAAGGCACTGGAGACGACCGAGCGGGCCCGCGGCCACCTCTACAGCTTCCACCAGCTCACCGGCACCGCCGACCTCGAACTCGACCGGGCGGTCGAACTGCTGCGCAAGGCCGGGCACCCGGACTGGGCGGAGACGGTGCGCACCCAGGTGCTGGGCCGCAACGTGATCCCCGGACACTGGACGTTCCAGATCGTCGAGGCCTACGACACCACGTACTACCGCCCGTTCAAGGAGCTCGAGCAGGCCGCCGTCGAGGAACTGGCCGACGGCCGGGACCACCTCTACGAGGCCGAGATGAAGGAGGCCCGCCGGACCGCCGGCCACCCCGACCACACCGCCCGCCCCGGCACCGGCCCGCGGCCCGGCGAAGGGGACGACCGGTGAGCGGCGGCGGCCCGCTGCGCGACCGTACCGTCGTGGTCACGGGCGCCGCACGCGGGATCGGCGCCGCCCTGGCCCGCGACCTCGCCGGGCGCGGCGCCCGGATCGCGCTGCTCGGCCACGAGCGGTCCGGGCTGGAGGCGGTGGCGGAGAGCCTGCCCACGCGGACGTGGGCGGGCGAGCTCGACATCACCGACGACGCCGCGCTGGAGCGGGCCGCCGAACAGGTCAGGACGCACCTCGGCACCCCCTCCGCCGTCGTCGCCAACGCCGGCGTCGCGGAGGGCGGCCCGTTCGTCACCTCGGACCCGGCCCTGTGGCGCCGCGTGATCGACGTCAACCTCACCGGCAGCGCGGCCACCGCCCGCGCCTTCCTGCCGGACCTGCTGGCGACGAAGGGCTACCACCTCCAGGTCGCCTCGCTGGCCTCGATCGGCGCCGCCCCGATGATGAGCGCCTACTGCGCCTCCAAGGCGGGCGTGGAGGCCTTCGCCCACTCCCTGCGCGCCGAGGTGGCGCACCACGGCGTCGCCGTCGGCATCGGCTACGTGAACTGGACCGACACCGACATGATCCGCGACGCGGACCGCCACCCCGTGCTGCGGGAGCTGCGCGGCCACATGCCGCCGCCGGCCCGGCGCCTGTACCCGGCGGACCAGGTCGCCGCCCGGCTCGCCGACGCGGTGGAACACCGCAGCACGGCCGTCTACGTGCCCCGCTGGCTGCGCCTGGCCCAGGCGGCGCGTGCCGCGCTGCCCCCGGTCGTGCTGCGGGTGGCCCGCCGGGAACTGGCCCGGCTGGAGGCCGAGGACCCGATGCGGCACACCGGGCTCCTCGGCGCCGGCGGCGAGGCCGACCGGGCCCGGACACGCACCTGACCGGGTGCGTCCGCTCAGCCCGGGAAACGCCCCGAGGAACGCAACGACCAGCGGCGCTCCGCGTAGGCCAGGTCGTCGCGCCACAGCCGCCCGGCGGCGGCCCGTACCAGCGGACGCAGCAGCGGCGCCGCACCGCGCGCCAGGGCGAATCCCGGACGGCCGGACGCCGCCACCACCGCCTCGACGACCGCAGTCCGGGGCCGCCCGCGGTCGTCGGACCCCAGGGGAGTGGCGTGTGTCTCCACCACGGACCCCACCCCCTCGCCCTCGGTGATGCGCATGACGACCGTGCGCGGTTCGGGGGCGGTGAACACCGCCCGCACCGGGACCACCAGCCGCCCCGCCACCTTGAAGGACACGTCCACGGTGAAGCCGTCCCCGTCCCCGCTCCCGTCCGGCGCGCCGGCCACGGTGAGGTCGACGAACGAGTAGGGGTGGAACCAGGCCCCGTGCCAGGGGTCCAGACGGTTGGCCACGACGTCCTCGGGCTCGCAGACCCCCGCACCGGTGTACACCGCCGTCAGGGCGCGTGCCGGGTCCGGCCGCGGCGGCACCACCGGCGCGTCCAGCGGCGCCTCGCCGCCCACCGCGTCCAGCCGGACCCACAGCAGGACGCCGTCGTCGTACGCCGGGAACGGCTCCCAGCCCGCGAAGGGCCCGCCGTCCAGGGCGAGTCCGTGCCAGTGGCACACCAGCGTGCCGCAGCGCACCGGACTGTCCCGCAGCGGAGCGCCCAGATGCGGGCAGATCCCGGGCCCGGCGACCGGACGGCCGGCCGTGTCCCGCCACACCACCACCTCCTGCCCCGCCACGGTCCGCGCCAGCGGACGGTCACCGCCCATGTCGCGGGAGGCGCCGACGACGTACCAGTTGCCGGACGGACGCGCCTGCGCCCGCTTCAGCGCCCCGGCGATGACGGTGGGCCGGGCCTCGCGCCAGGTGGGACGCTGCCGCTCCCACGGCACCGGGCGCCGGCGCAGGGACAGCGGCAGGCGGCGGCGCTCCCTCCTGGATCCGGTGCTCACGCGGCCTCCCCGGGAACCGGCGGGCACGGGGTGAGCGGGCGGGCGTCCGGGCGCCGGGCGCCGCCGCGGGCCCGCAGCCGGGCGGCGGCCACCCGGGCGAGCCCGTCCGCGGCCACCACGGCACGGCGCCGGCGCGGCACCACCGCCCGCCGGTGCAGCACCGACCAGCCGTCCCGCGCCACCGCCTCCAGAATCCCGCCGTACAGCACGAACGCCGCGCGGATACACGGCCGGGACACCGGTTCCAGCATCGCGAGCCCCGGTGCCGCCTCCCGGTACACGCCCCGCGTCAGCGCCTCGAACTCCCTCAGCGCGGCGGTGACCCGCCGGTCGTGGCGGCCGGTCTCCCGGCACCAGCGCAGCAGCGCCCGGTGGACGCCGTGCGCGGCGAGCAGGTCCGCGGGCAGGTACACCCGCCCCCGGTCGAGGTCCTCGCCCACGTCCCGCAGGAAGTTGGTGAGCTGGAAGGCGACCCCGAGGGCCGCGGCGTGCGGCGCGGCCGCCTCGCGCGGGACGACCGTGCCGAGCACGGGCAGCATCTGCAGTCCGATGACCGCCGCCGAACCGTGCGTGTACCGGCGCAGGGCCGCGTAGTCGGCGTAGTCGGTGACCACCAGGTCGGAGCGCATGGCGGTCATGAAGTCGGCGAAGTGCCCGTGGTCGATGCCGTACCGGCGCGCCGTGTCGGCGACCGCCCGCACCACCGGTTCGGTGCTGTTCCCGTCCCGCAGGCCCTTGTCGAGTTCCCGCTGGAGCGCGGAGAGTCCGGCGTCCCGGCGTGCGGTGTCCGCCCCCGTGCCGAGCGCGTCGACGATGTCGTCGGCCCAGCGGGCGAAGCCGTACAGGGCGTGCACGGCGGGGCGCCGCTCGACGGGCAGCAGCCGGGTGGCGAGGAAGTATGTCCTGCCGTGCCGGGCGTTGAGCGCGCGGCAGTGGCGGTAGGCCTCGCGCAGCACCGGATCGGTGACGCCGGCCGCGTCGAGTTCACGGTCGGTCATACGGGGACCTCCTGCGTGGGGGTGAGGGGGCGACGCGGCGGCCGCGGGCCGCCGGTGATCCGTGCCGCGGCCAGCTTCCCGGACAGCAGCACGGTCGGCACGCCGACACCGGGGGTGGTACCGCAGCCGGCCAGTACGGCGTTCTCGGTGCCGCGGACCAGGTTGCGGGGCCGGAACGGGCCCGTCTGGGCGAAGGTGTGGGCCGTGGCGAACGGCGTGCCGGCCGCATGCCCCCGCGCGTGCCAGTCCGCGGGCGTCACCACGCACTCCGCCTCCACGGCGGCCCCGAGCCCGGCCAGCCCGCGCCGCTCCAGCTCCCGCAGCAGCGCGTCCCGGTAGCCCGGCGCCAGGTCCGTCCAGGCGGCCGGGCCAGGACCGATGTCGGTGTTGGGGCACGGGGCGAGGACGTAGTGCAGATGGCGTCCCGGCGGGGCGAGGGACGGGTCGGTCGCGGTGGGCCGGGTGATGAGCAGCGACGGGTCGCTCATCAGCCGGCCGGTGCGGGTGAGCTCGTCGAAGGTGGTGCGCCAGGCGGCGCCGAAGGAGAGGGTGTGGTGCGCCAGCTGCGGCCAGGTCCGGTCGGTGCCGAGGTGCAGCACGACCGCGGAGGGGGAGTGCCGCAGCCGTACAGGGCGCCGCGGCGCGCGGCCGAGGAGCGCGTAGGCGACGGGCAGGTCGGGGGTGAGGACCACCGCGTCGCAGGGGATGCGGCCCTGGTCGGTGACGACGGCGGTGATCCGCCCGCCGGAGCGTTCCAGCCGGGTCACCTCGTGGCCGAACCGCAGGCCGGCGCCCGCGTCGGCGGCGGCGTCCGTCATGGCGCGCGGCAGCGCGTGCATCCCGCCGCGCGGGAAGTACACGCCGGCGACGGTGTCCATGTAGGCGATGACCGCGTACGCGGCCAGCGCCCGGGCCGGCGGGACGCCCGCGTACAGGGCCTGGAAGGAGAAGACCCGGCGCAGCCGCTCGTCCCGCAGGAACCGCCCGATGCGCGCGTCCAGCCGCCCGAAACCGCCCAGCGCCGCCAGCCGTACGAGGTCGGCGTTCAGCAGGCCGAGCGGGGAGTCGAAGTTGGCGTCGATGAAGCGGTGCGTCTGGACGCGGTACAGCCGCTCCAGCCAGTCGCGCAGCCGCAGATAGCCGGCGGCCTCACGGGCGCCGGCGAACCGCTCGACCTCCATGGCCATCGCCTCGGCCCCGGTGTGCACGTCGAGGCTGCTGCCGTCGGCGAAGCGGGCCCGGTACGCCGGGTGCAGCGGGACCAGCTCCACCCGCTTCCGCAGACTGTCGCCGACCGCGGCGAACGGCTCGTCGGCCAGGTCGGGCATGGTCAGCACGGTGGGCCCGGTGTCGAGCCGGTACCCGTCGAGCACCGTCCGCCCGGCCCGTCCGCCGGGCAGCGCGTCCCGTTCGACGACGGTGACGCGGCGGCCCGCGCCCAGCAGGTGCAGCGCCGCCGACAGTCCGGCCAGGCCGGCCCCCACCACGACGACATGATCCGTGCGGCCCGTCACGGTGCGGGTCACCGGCCGGTCTTCCGGCCGCCGGCCGCCCGCGCGGGCCCCGGCCGGGTGCCGCGGGGGTGCGCGTCCCGCGGTGGCCCCTCACCGGCCGCGGAGGCCAGCAGCAGCCGCAGCCGCTCCCCGCCGTGCGGATCGAGGAGGGCACCGTCGATGTGCCGCAGCCCCCGGGCCACCAGCCGGCCGATCATCGCCTCGACCGCGCTCCGCGCCCCGGTGCCCGTCAGCACCTCCCGCACCTCCTCCAGCCCCTCCTCGGTGAGCGTGCCGCGGCCGAGCGAGCGGTCCAGTACGTCCAGGGCCCGGCGGTCGCCGGCCGCCTCGGCCCGCGCGTGGGCGACCGCCACCAGACAGGTCTGCTTCCCCTCGCCGATGTCCCCGCCCGTCGGCTTGCCGGTGCGCCGCGGATCACCGAAGACGTCGTCGAGATCGTCGCGGAGCTGGAACGCCGTGCCCACACAGCGCCCGGCCGCGCACAGGGCCGCCGCGGTGCCGTCGTCCGCGCCCGCGAGCGCGGCACCGAGGGCGATCGGCCGTTCGACCGAGTACAGGGCGCTCTTGATCCGGGCGGCGCGCAGCGCGCGCGGCAGGGACCGCGCCCCCGTCGCCTGGCCGTGCAGGTCCAGGTACTGGCCGGCCACCATCTCCGTGCGCATGTCGCTCCAGAGCCGGCGCACCGCCCGCCCGGCGTCCCCTTCGAGCGGCGTCTCGGCCAGGAGGTCGTCGGCCCATACGAGCGCCAGATCGCCGGCGAGGATCGCGGTCCCGTCGCCGAGGCGTCCGGCCCGTCCGGCCGGTGCCGCGTCCGCGTACTGGGCGGCGACGTCGACGTGGAGTGTGGGCCGCGCACGGCGCAGCGCGGAGCCGTCCATCACGTCGTCGTGGACCAGCGCGCAGGTCTGCAGGAGTTCGAGCGCCGCGCCGATCCGCAGGGCCGCCCCGACCGTGGCGGCGCCCTCGCCGCCACAGGCGCGCAGCGCCCACCACAGGAAACGCGAGCGGGTGCGCTTGCCGCCCGTACGGGTGAAGTGCGCGACGCGTCCGGCCACGTCGTCGCCGAACAACGGGTCCACGTCATGTGCGCGGGCCACCCGGTCGGCCAGCACGTGATCGAGCACACGGCCGACCGCGCCGGACACGTCCCGGTCCACGGCGGACGCGTCCTCGGTGTCCGGCGGCGGCAGGGGGTGCTCCGTGCCGTACGGCGGGCCGGGTGCCGACACCGGCACCGGCCCCCCGACGAGCCGCGGCCCTGCCGGGTCGTGATCCTGCGCCTGTGTACGGCCCATCCCGGTTCCTCTCGTCCTGAACGCCGATCGTTCCGTGCCCGGTGCCTTTCCGCCCGCGTACCGCGTGCGGACGCGGTACGGACAAAAACGGTCCGGCGAACCGCCGCCGCATGCCTTCCCCCTGCGCGCCCTGTCTCACCGGAAGCGGTTCCTCACACCTTCGAGTGACCCGCATCCGAACGGGCACACAGGCAGGAATGCTGGACATGGGTGCCGATGAGCGGGAGGAGCGTGCCGTCGTGCTGGACGCCGACGTGGCGATCGTCGGGGCGGGAGCCGCCGGACTGTCCCTGGCCCACCGCCTGTCACGGACCGTGCCGGGGACCCTTGCGCCGTCGGTCGTCCTGGTGGACGCCCCGCCCGGCCCGCTGCGTCCCCCGCGCCGCACCTGGTGCTTCTGGGAAGCGGGCGAGGGCCGTTTCGACGCCGCCGTCACGGCGGCCTGGCGGCATCTGCGGGTGCGTCCCCCCTCCGGCCGGGCGGCCGAGGGGGACATCGCGCCGCTGCGCTACAAGATGATCCGCTCCGACGACTTCGAGCACCTGGTCGGCCACGACCTGGCCTCCAGCCCGGCGGTCCGCCGGCTGGAGGCGGCCGTTGAGACCGTGGAGGACGTGCCCGGGGGAGCCCTGGTCCGGCTGCGGGACGCCGGCGCCCGCACTCTGCGGGTCCGCTGGGTGTTCGACTCGCGCCCCCCGGGCAGCCTGCCGGCCGCCCGCACCACCCTGCTGCAGCACTTCCACGGCTGGTACGTCCGCACCGCCCACCCGGTCTTCGACCCCCGGACCGCCGACCTGATGGACTTCCGCACCCCCCAGCCCGCCGACGGGCTGTCCTTCGGCTACGTCCTGCCCGTCGGCCCCCGCGAGGCGCTGGTGGAGTACACCGAGTTCTCCCGGCGCCCCCTCACCGCCGACGGCTACGAGTCGGCGGTACGGCGGTACACCGAGGACGTCCTCCGGCTGGGGGGCCTGCGGATCCTGTCCACCGAGACGGGCGTCATCCCGATGACCGACGCCCCGATCCCCCGCCGGGTCGGTGCCTCCGTCTTCCGCATCGGTGCCGCGGGCGGCGCCACCCGTCCCTCGACCGGCTACACCTTCGCCGGGATCCAACGGCAGACCAGGGCGGTCGCCACCGCCCTCCGCCAGGGCCGCGTCCCCGTACCGCCCCCTGCCCACTCGGCCCGCTCCCGGGCCATGGACGCCGTCCTGCTGCGCGCCCTGGACAGCGGCCGGGCCGACGGACCCGCGCTGTTCTCCCGCCTCTTCACCCGGGTGCCCATGCGGCGCCTGCTGCGCTTCCTGGACGGCCGCACCCGGCTCCACGAGGACCTCGCCGTCGGCCTGCGCGCCCCCATCGGCCCCATGCTCCGCTCGGCGCTGGAACTGCCCGCCCTGCCCCGCCGCCCCTTCGACGGCCCCTGACCCGGCCCCTCTGTACCAGGAGACCGCATGACCCTGCTGCGCGACGAGAAGCTCGCCGCCGCCTTCGACCACGCCGCCCGCGGCTACGACACCCTGGTGGCCGCCAACCCCGGCTACCACGCCCACCTCCGCCGCTCGGCACGCCGGCTGGGACTGCCGCGGCGGGGCGAGGGACTGCGCGTCCTGGACCTCGGCTGCGGCACCGGCGCGTCGACCGCCGCGCTCTCCACGGTGCTGCCGGGCGCGCGGATCGTGGCCGTGGACGCCTCCGCCGGCATGCTCGGACGGGCCGCCGCCAAGAACTGGCCGGACGGGGTGAGTTTCGTCCGGGCGCCGGCGGAAGGGCTGGCGGAGGCCGGGGTGGAAGGACCGTTCGACGCGGTGTTCGCGGCCTACCTCTTCCGCAACGTCTCCGATCCCGACGCCGTGCTCGCCACCGTGCGCGGTCTGCTGGCCCCCGGCGGGAGACTGGGCGTGCACGAGTACACGCTCGGCGGACGCCGCGCGGACCGCGTGGTGTGGAACCTGGTGTGCCGCGGCATCGTCCAGCCGGCGGCCGGCGTGCTCGGGGACGCCGAGCTCTACCGCCATCTGCGGCGCAGCGTCGTGGAGTTCGACACCGCCGGCCGTTTCGCCGGCCGGCTGCGCGCGGCCGGCTTCGAGGCGGTGCGCACGCTGCCCCTGCCGGGATGGCAGACGGGCATCACCCACACCTTCGTCGGCCGACGGCCCCGCACGGAGAGCGAGGACGAGGGATGACCCCCTTCCGCCGCCCTGACGCCACCCGGCACGGCCGGGACCGCCGCGCCCGGGTGCTCACGCCCCCGCCCGGGACACGCCGGATCGAGGGCGCCCGCCCGACGACCGCCGTCGTCGGCGGCGGCATCGCCGGCCTGGCCGCGGCGACCGCGCTGGCCGAACGCGGCGTGGCCGTGACGCTCTACGAGCGCGAACCCTTCCTGGGCGGACGGGTCGGCGGCTGGCCCACCCGCCTGGCGGACGGCACCCCGGCGACCATGAGCCGGGGCTTCCACGCCTTCTTCCGCCAGTACTACAACCTGCGCGGCCTGCTGCGCCGTACCGACCCCGGCCTGGAGCGGCTCACCGGCCTGCCGGACTACCCGCTGCGGCATGCCGACGGACTGCGGGACGGCTTCCGCCACGTCCCGCGCACCCCGCCGTGGAGCGCGCTCGGCTTCGTCGCCCTCAGCCCGTCCTTCCGCGCGCGCGACCTGCGCCGCATGAGACCGCTCGCGGCCCTCGACCTGCTCGACGTGCGCGTGCCCGAGGTGTACGAGCGCCTGGACGGCGTCAGCGCCCACGACTTCCTCGACGCCGTGCGCTTCCCGCACAGCGCCCGCCACCTGGCCTTCGAGGTGTTCTCCCGCAGCTTCTTCGCCGACCCCCGGGGGCTGTCGGCCGCCGAGATGGTCCTGATGTTCCACATCTACTTCCTCGGCTCCGCCGAAGGGCTGCTGTTCGACGTGCCCGACGCGCCCTTCCCCGCCGCCCTGTGGGACCCCCTGGCCGGCTACCTGCGCCGGCACGGCGCCCGGATCCGCACCGCCACGGCCGTCGAGCACATCGCCCCCACCGGCGACGGCGGTTACGAGGTCGCCACCACCGGGGAGGAGAGCCGTCACGACACCGTCGTCCTCGCCCTCGACACCGCGGGACTGCGCGCCCTGGTCGCCCGCTCCGGGCGGCTGGGCGACGGCCCGTGGCGGGAACGCATCGCCGGCCTGCGCACCGCCCCGCCGTTCCTGGTCAGCCGGCTGTGGCTGGACCGGCCCGTCGCACCCGGCCGGCCCGCGTTCCTGGGCACGAGCGGATACGCCGGCCTCGACAACATCAGCGTGCTGGAGCGCTACGAGGACGAAGCGGCCCGCTGGGCCGCCCGCACCGGGGGCTCCGTGGTCGAACTCCACGCGTACGCCCTGGACCCGGACGCCTCCCGGGACGTCGAGCGGAAGCGGCTGACCGCACAACTGCACCGCGTCTACCCGGAGACCCGGGCGGCCACGGTCGTCGACGCCCGGCACGAGTGGCGGGCCGACTGCCCCCTGTTCCCCGTGGGCGGCCACACGGGCCGGCCGACGGTACGCACCCCGGAGCCCGGTGTGACGATGGCCGGCGACCTGGTCCGCACCGACCTGCCCGTCGCGCTGATGGAACGCGCGGCGACGACCGGGTTCCTCGCCGCCAACGCGCTGCTGGAACGCTGGGGGGTGCGCGGACAGACCCTGTGGACGGTGCCCGACCGGGGACGCGGCGCCCTGCTGCGGTCCCTGGCCGCACTGGGCCGGCGGCCCGCGGACCGGCGGGGAACCGGCGGCCGGGACCGGACTACTCGGCTCCCGTCCCCGCCGAGGTGAGGTGTCCGAGGACGTCGGTCTGCCGCAGCAGGCGTTCCAGGAAGGGAGGCCGGTGGTCCAGGTGCAGGACGGCGCGGGCGGCACTGCTGTGCCGGCCGACCATGAGCAGCGCGGCCAGGCCCAGCCGGTCGACGCCCGTCAGGTCGCGGAAGTCCAGCCGCACGGCACGCGGCGGGGCCGGCCCGGTCAGGTGCGCCACCACGACGGCGGTCAGCTCCGCCCCGCAGGCGTCGTCGAGTTCGCCCCCGACGCGCACGGTCAGCGTCGCGGTCCGCGGGTCCGCCGAGGGGCGGACACCGGTGGGGCGCGGCGCGCTCATACGGGGGTGCCGCGGACCACCGGCCCGGCGGACCGGTCGCGGAGCCCGGCCGCGCCCTCGCGGACGATGCGCAGGCCGCGGGGGAAGTCGTGCAACTGCTCCGCGAGGATGTCCAGCCCGGTGACCAGGGAGTGCACCGGAACACTTCGTGCCGCGAGCACCTCGGAGGTCCACCCCAGGAATTCGGTGAACACCTCCGCGTCGTCCATGTACAGGGCGGTGGCCAGGAAGTCGAGGATGTGGACCAGGTCCTCCGCGGTCCGCTCCCGCTGCGCGTCGTCGTACCCGCGCATGGCCGGGAACCGGCTCTCCAGGTCCGCCAGCACCTGTTTGACCAGGCGGCTGCGGGATCGGACCACCATCGTGTACTCCTGGTCCGCCAGGTGCGGCAGGTCGTCGACCGCCTGCCGGACCGCCGTGGGGCGCGGCAGACCGGCCTCCAGCGCGGCGGCCGCGCCGCGGGCGTCCGGGGCCCACCCGTCGGCCCCCAGGGCCCGGGCGAACCGGCCGTCCTCGCCGAAGGCCCTGCCCCCGGCGAGCACGGGCACTCCGACGGCCTGGCAGGCGGTGATGGCCGCGTGCGCGGCCGGCAGGTGGGTGGGGATCGATCCGGAGAGCAGGACGGCGTCGGATCCGGTGTGGTGCTGGTGGGCGACGAGGTGGGGCGTGGGCGTCTGGGCGCCCAGGTAGTCCACCTGCCAGCCCCGCAGCCGCAGGACCTCGGCGACGAGCCGGGCAGGGAAGGCGTGCCACTCGCCGTCGACGCAGGTGACCGTCACCCGCCCGCGGTGCGGGGGGACGGGCCTGCCCGCCGCCGGACGGTGGACGAGGGTGGCGATCACACGCTCGTTGACGGCCGTGGCGGCGTGCTCCTGGGCGACGGTGATGCGGTCGGCGGCCCATTCGGTACCGATCTTCCTCTGCACCGCCGCGACGACGTCGAGCAGCAGGGTCTCCTCCTCCCACCCCGCGTCGAGCCCGGCACGCACCACGTCGACGGCGTCGTACTCGGTGCCCTCGAGCACCGCCCGCCAGAGTTCGTCGCGCAGAACGGCGGTCGACGGGCGGTCCGTGCTCACGTGTCTCTCCCAGGAGTCTCGCCGGTGCCCGTGGGCGGCGCCGTGCGCGGTGCGCTGATGGCGAGGACGGCCATGTCGTCGTGGCCGCCGCCGCCCAGCCACTGGGCGGCCAGCATCTGCACCCGCTCCACGACCGCTTCCCCCGGCAGGCCGGCGCATTCCACCAGCGCCTGCCGCAGACGGCGTTCCCCGAACAGTTCGTCCCCCAGCGGCCCGCCGCGGGCCTCGGTGATGCCGTCGGTGTAGAGCAGACACGTCTCCCCGGGCGCGAGCACCTCCTCGGCCGTCCGCACCGTGACGGAGGGGAGCGCGCCGACGAGGGTGCCGTGGGTGGCCGCCTCCTCGACCCGGCCGTCGGCGCGGACGATGAGCGGGGGCATGTGCCCGGCGCTGGTCAGCCTCAGCCGCACCCGGCGGCCCTCGCGCTTGACGGAGGCCAGCACCATGGTGGCGAAGCGGGTGTGGTGCGAGGTGAGCAGGGCCCCGTTGAGCAGGGTGAGGACCTGCTGGTGGTCGGAGGCCAGGGGCAGCAGCGCGTGCAGCGTGTTGCGGATCTTCCCGGTCAGGACCGCCGCGTCCAGTCCCTTGCCGGCCACGTCGCCCAGCACGACGAACGTCTCCCGCGAGGCGTCCGCCCCGGGGTGGACGTCGTAGAAGTCACCGCCGATCCGTTCGTGGTCGCTGGCGGCGCGGTAGCGTCCCGCGTAGTCCACCCCGTGCAGGTTCTCCAGGACCGGCGGCAGCAGTTCCCGCATGAGCGTGGTGGTGATCGCGCTCTGCTCGCCGTACAGGCGCGCGGCCGACAGCGCGGTGCCCGCGCGTGCGGCGAAGAGCCGGGCGAACGCCTCCTCGTCCGGGGTGAAGGCCCGCTCCGTGCCGACGCGGAGCAGGATCAGCGCGCCGGCGGACACCCCGTGCCCGGGGAGCGGTGTGACGATGACGGAGCCGACGGGCCCGCCGAAGCCCTCCGGGACGACCCAGTCGGGGAGGGCGCCGGGGTCGATCCAGCGCGCGGGCACCGGCGGGAAACCCTGAAGGGCCTCGTCCAGGCCCGGGACGTCACGGGCGTCGAACTGACGCGAGGTGTGCTCCGCGGGCCCGCCGCGCAGGGCGTGGGTGACGCTGTGGCGGCGGCCGACGGGCGGCAGGACGATCAGCGCGGCGTCGGCGAGGTGCTCGGCCGCCAGCTGCGCCGCGACCTCCGCGCAGCGCGGCACGTTCAACGACGCCAGCAGGGTGCTGGAGACCATGGCGCGGATCTCCGCCTGCTCCCGGGCGCTGCGCAGGGACGTCTCCGCGCGGCGGTGGCCGGTGCGGTCCACCAGCCACCACATGACGCCCTCGTCCGCGAGCGGGCCGGGACGCGCCTCGAAGAACCGGTCGCCGATCTCCCCGGTGGCGGGCGTGGCCGCCGGCGTGATGTCCGTCTCGTCGGTGAGGCGGCGGTGCGCGTCCGCCAGCCAGGACGGCACCACGTCCCGTGGACCGTCTCCGTCGTGATGGTCCGCCAGGAGCAGCCGGGCGGGCGGGTTCAGGTCGACGACCGTGCCCCTCGCGTCGAGGACCACGACCGGGTAGGGGGCGTCCTTCCACGTCGGACCGGTACGGACCTCCGTGTCATGCGGGCGGGCGGGTGAACCGGGGGAAGGAATCACAAGCGCAGGCACGCGTCGTGCGCACCCCACCACCTCTCTGCCGGGAAACCGGATTCGTTGCCACGGTCTCCCATCCGTATCCCCGAAATCAACCCGGCCGGGTGACGACGTGCCCGCCGGGCGGCCGCGTACCCCGAGGCGGATCTCTCACCCCTGTTCTTCGCCCGCCCCCGTTCCCGGCACGCTTCCGGGCGGACCGGCCGGTCCCAGGGCCTGTCGCCCGCCGCGCACGGGGCGGGTCAGTGCCCCGTCCCCTCCGGCAGCCGGAAGCAGGCCGTGACGGTCTTGCCGTGGGGGCAGGGGCGGGCCTCCCAGGTGTCGGCCAGGGCGTCGACCAGCAGCATGCCGCGTCCGCCGACACGTTCGGCGCTCGGCCCGCGGGGCGTCGGCAGGGTGGCGGACCTGTCGTGCACCGAGATGTGCAGACAACGGCCGTCCCACGACATGACCAGCTGCGCGCTGCTGCGGGCGTGGACGTGCGCGTTGGTGACCAGTTCCGAAACGGTCAGCAGCACGTCGTCCGCCGTCTCGGGGGCGGCCGTGTCCCAGCCCAGCGCGACGAGGTGCTCGCGTGCCCACTCGCGGGCCGCCTTCACCTCGTGGTCCATCGGCAGTGAGCGCGCCCAGCCCACCGTCCGGACCGACGACTCGTCCATCAGATCCTTCCAGGTCGTCGCCACGCGGCCCGGACGGGGAGGTGCCGGACCGCGCGGAAGCGGAAAAAGGAGGAACGGCTCAGCGGTGGCCGCCGCGGAGCCGGCCCAGCAGACGCTGTGCCTGGGCCCGGCGCCGGGGGTCGGCCGCCGCCCGCCGCACCTGCTCGGCCGTGCGCCGCCCCTGAGGGCTCCTGGCGAACTGTTTGATGCGCTCCACCATGCTCGGCATGGCTGCTCCCTTCCGTGGTCCGGGTCGTCCTTGCCGTTCTCCGCCTACCCCCTGCGGGCGGAGTCAGCCCTCGGGCGGCCGGACGGGCTCACGTCTCCTCCAGCGGCTCGTACGCCTCGGCTCCGAGACCGAACGTCCACGCCACCCCCTCCCGGGCCGTCCGGGTCGCCGGCGGCACACGGTGCTCCGGAGCCCATGTACGGACAGTAGGGGCCGGCACTGACAACGGACCGTCACCGGACCCGCCGCCGGGCGTTGTCAGTCCCTGTTGGTAGAACTGCTGCACGCACCGCCGAAGGGCCCGCACCCCGTGCCCCGTGACGGCCTCGCCCACGCACCGCCTTCCTTCCCGCGTCGCACGACAGGAGCAGCCCGTATGACCATCGGTGGCCACCTCGAGGAGCTGTACGGCCTTCCCGCCTTCACCTTTCCCGGGCCCGGCGAGACACCGAGTGAGCTGCCCGGACCCGAGGCCGTGGCCTGGCGGATCACCGTCGACTCCTACGACGCCGAGGAGCAGTGGACCGAGGCCTTCGCCCGTTTCCGCTCCGCGGTCGACACCACCCGGGTCCGCGCCCTGATCGTCGGCGCCTGGGAGGACGCGTACGAGAGGAGTTCCGCCGACATCGTCGAGGCGCTGGTGGCGGCGCGTGACCGGATGCCCGGCCTGCGGGCGCTGTTCCTCGGGGACATGCACTTCGAGGAGTGCGAGATCTCCTGGATCACCCAGACCGACGTGACACCCCTGCCGGCGGCCTTCCCGGACCTGGAGGAGTTCGGTGTGCGCGGAGGCAAGGACCTGGCGTTCACCGCCCTGCGCCACGACAAGCTGCGGAAACTGGTCGTGGAGAGCGGCGGTCTCCCGGTGGACGTCGTCCGCGGTGCCGCGGCCAGTGAACTGCCCGCGCTGGAACACCTCGACCTGTGGCTCGGCACCTCCTGGTACGGCGCCGACACCGAGGTCGCCGACCTGGAGCCGATCCTCTCCGGCGCCCGGCTGCCCCGGCTGCGGCACCTGGCCTTGCGCAACAGCGACATCCAGGACGAGATCGCCGCCGCCATGGCGTCCGCGCCGGTCGTCGCCCGGCTGGAGGTGCTCGACCTGTCCATGGGCACCCTCGGCGACGACGGTGCCACCGCCCTCCTCGGCGGCCAGCCGCTCACCCACCTCAAGAAGCTGGACCTGCACCACAACTACCTGAGCGAGCCCGTCCGGCAACGCGTACAGCACACGCTGGAAGCGGCGGGCGTCGAGGTGGACCTGGACCCGGACGACGCGGGCGAGGACGAGGACGAGGGCGACCGCTTCGTCTCCGTGGGGGAGTGAGCACCCGCATGGGCTACTACCCCTCCCACCTGAAGCACTTCCACGGCCTGCCCGTGCACCGCGTCGACGGCCCCGAGGGCGAGCCGGGCCCCGGCCCGGGGCTGCCCCCGCCCGCCTCCGTCGCCTGGCGGCTCGCCGCCGACTGGGACGTCCCGTTCGAGGAGCGGTGGGGCTCCTTCATGGACCGGGTCGACACCGACGAGGTCGTGGCCCTGGTCATCGGCCCCTGGTGGCAGGAGTGGGACGAGCACGGCATCGGCCCCGTCCTGGACCTGATCACCGCCGACGCGCACCGGCTGCCCCGGCTGCGGGCGGTCTTCCTCGGCGACGTGGAGTCCGAGGAATCGGAGATCTCCTGGATCAAACAGGGCGACATCGGCCGGGTGCTGCACGCCTGGCCCGGCCTGCGCGAACTGGGCCTGCGCGGCGCCGAGAACCTGGTGATCGAGCCGCTGCGCCACGCCGAACTGCGCACACTGCGCGTCGAGTCCGGCGGGCTGCCGCCCGAGCCGGTACGCGGCCTCGCCGCCTGTGACCTCCCCGCCCTCCAGCACCTGGAGCTGTGGCTGGGCACCGCCTGGTACGGCGGTGACTGCACCGCCGACGACGTACGGGCGCTCCTGGACATGCTGGGCCGCGGCCGGGCGCTGCGCCACCTGGGCCTGTGCGACAGCGACATCCAGGACGAGATCGCCGCCGCCGTGGCCGCCGCGCCCGTGGTCGCGGGGCTGGACTCCCTCGACCTGAGCATGGGCACGCTCAGCGACGACGGGGGAGCCGCGCTGCTCTCGGGGCAGCCGCTGACCCATCTGCGGGCGCTCGACCTCGGGCACCACTTCATGAGCGAGGAGATGACCCTCCGGGTCCGCGAAGCACTGGGGCCGCACATCCCGGTCCTCGGCCTCACCCCCGCCCGCCGCAGGGCACGCCGCCCGGAGGACCGGTATGTCGCGGTCGGGGAGTGACCCGGGGCGGGGCGGCGCACCCGTGCGCCTCGCCGTCGTGGGCAACCCCGAGAACCGCAGGACGGCCCTCTTCACCGACGCCGCCCGCGCCGCCGGACTGCCCGCACCACGCGTCGTGCCCTGGGAGCGGGTGCTGCGCGAGGGCGGGGCCGACTTCGCGGCCGACGAGACCGTCCGGCTCGATTCGCCCGGCGAGAATCCCGAGGTCGACCGGTTGCTGAGAGGAGTCGACGACCCCACCCGCGTGGAGGGCTCGGCACGCTGGTACGAGCGGTTCACCGGGGCCGTCCGAGGACTGCGGGGCGGGGCCCGCCTCGACGATGTGGACGAACTGGCCGTCCTGTTCGACAAACGGCGCTGCCACACCGTCCTCGACGCGGCGGGCGTCCCCGTGCCCGGGTCACCCACCTCCGGCCCGGACGCCGTACGGGTGACCGGCTGGGACGACGTACGCACCGTCATGCGCGAGCACCGCATGCCGAGGCTCTTCGTCAAGCTCGCGCACGGCTCCTCGGCCTCCGGGGTGCTCGCCGTCGAGGCGTCGGGCAGCGGACGCGTCAGGGCCACCACCTCCGTCGAACTCACCGAGGACGGAAGGCTGTTCAACTCCCTGAGGGTGCGCCGCTACGAGCGGGAGCAGGACATCGCCGCCGTCGTGGACGCCCTCGCCCCCGACGGCCTCCACCTGGAGCGCTGGCTGCCCAAGGCCTCCCAGCGGGGCCGCGCCGCCGATCTGCGGGTCGTGGTGGTGGCCGGCCGCGCCACCCACGCCGTCGTGCGCACCAGCACCTCACCCCTGACCAACCTCCATCTCGGCGGCACCCGCGGCGACCTCGACGCGGTGCGCGACGCCGTCGCGGCGGCCGGCGGCCGGTGGGCGGACGTCCTCGCCGTGTGCGAGCGCGCGGCGGCCTGCTTCCCGCGCACCCTGTGCGTCGGCGTCGACCTGCTCCCGGCCGTCGGCTGGCGCCGGTTCGCCGTCGGCGAGGTCAACGCCTTCGGCGACCTGCTGCCCCGCCTCACCGGACTGCCGGGCAGCGGGGCGGAGGGCCTCGACACCTACGCGGCCCAGGTCGCGGCGGTCCTGCGCCGCACCACCGGCCCGTCCCACCCGCACCACCAGTACAGAACGGGAACCACCCATGTCAGCGCCTGAACCGACGCCCGTGCCCGGCCCCCACGGGGCCGCCGCACCGGACCACCCGGACATGAACGAGATCGTCGGCAGCCACGACATCCTCCTCGTCACCCTCGACACCCTCCGCCACGACGTCGCCGCCGAACTCGCCGCCCAGGGACGCATCCCGAACCTGGCCCGCCACCTGCCCGGCGGCCGCTGGGAGCGGCGGCACGCCCCCGGCAGCTTCACCTACGCCTCCCACCAGGCGATCTTCGCCGGATTCCTGCCGACACCCGCCGCACCCGGCCCGCATCCACGCCTGTTCGCCGCCCGGTTCGCCGGCAGCGAGACCACGGCCGCGCGCACCTTCGTGTACGACACCCCGGACCTGGTGTCCGGCCTCGCGAAGGAGGGCTACCGCACGGTGTGCGTCGGCGGGACCGGCTTCTTCAACAAGCGGGGCCCGCTCGGCTCGGTGCTGCCCGGCCTGTTCCAGGAGTCCCACTGGGAGCCGGAGTTCGGCGTCACCTCGCCCACGTCGTTCGAGGCCCAGGTGACCCGCGCGGAACACGTCGTCCGCGAACTCCCCCAAGAAAAGCGCCTGTTCCTCTTCGTCAACGTCGCCGCACTGCACCAGCCCAACTGGTTCCACCGGCCCGGCGCGACCCGCGAGGACGGCGACACCCGCGCCACCCACGCCGCCGCCCTGGAGTACGTGGACCGCCACATCGGCCGGCTGTTCGCCGCCGCGAGCAGCCGGCGCCGCTGCTTCGCCGTCGTCTGCTCCGACCACGGCACCGCCTACGGCGACGACGGCTACACCGGCCACCGCATCGGCCACGAGTCCGTGTGGACCGTGCCCTACGCCCACTTCTTCCTGGACCCCACCCCCGCCGAGGCCGCCCGATGACCACCGCCACGCCCGCCCGGACGACCGGCACCGACACGCCCGCGAGCCCGTACCAGAGCTACGTCTACGCCTACCCGCACAAGACCGCCTACCGGCGGCTCGCCGACCGCCCCCGCCTCGACACCCTGTGGGCCGGCGAACCCAAGGATGCCCTCTCCCTCTACCTGCACATCCCGTTCTGCGAAATCCGCTGCGGCTTCTGCAACCTGTTCACCCGCATCGGCGCCCCCGACGGCCTGACCGGCGCCTACCTGGACGCCCTGGAACGACAGGCGACGACGGTGCGCGAGGCCCTGGGAGAGCGCGCATTTGTACGGTTCGCCACCGCGGCCTTCGGCGGCGGCACCCCCACCTTCCTCACCGCCGCCGAACTCGAGCGGCTGTGCGACATCGCGGAACACCGCATGGGCGCCGACCTGCGCGCGGTCCCGCTGTCCGTGGAGGCCTCGCCCGCCACGGCCACCGCCGACCGGCTCGAGGTACTGGCCGCGCGCGGCACCACCCGCCTCAGCCTGGGCGTGCAGAGCTTCGACGACACCGAGGCCCGCGCCGCCGTACGCCCCCAGCGCCGCGCCGACGTCGAAGCCGCCCTCGGCCGTGTCCGCGACGCCCGGATCCCCGTCCTCAACATCGACCTCATCTACGGCATCGACGGCCAGACGGAGCACACCTGGCTGCGCTCCCTGGACGCCGCCCTCGCCTGGCACCCCGAGGAGCTCTACCTCTACCCCCTCTACATACGCCCCCTCACCGGCCTCGGCCGCCGCGCCGGCGACCCCGACCCGGCCTGGGACGGACAACGGCTGCGCCTGTACCGCCTGGGCCGCGACCACCTCCTCGCCCACGGCTACGAGCAGCGGTCCATGCGCATGTTCCGCCGCGCGGACGCCCCGCCGCAGGGCGCGGACGACTACGCCTGCCAGACCGACGGCATGATCGGACTCGGCTGCGGCGCCCGCTCCTACACCGCGGGCCTGCACTACTCCTTCGACTACGCCGTCGGCATGCACGAGATCCGCGGCATCGTCGACGACTACGTCTCCCGCCCGGCCGCCGACTTCGCCCACGCCGAGTACGGCCGCCGCATCGACACCGACGAGGCGCGCCGCAGACATCTGCTGCAGTCCCTGCTCCAGGCGGACGGTCTCGACCTCGACGGCTACCGCGCCCGGTTCGACGGCCGCACCCCGGCGGACGACTTCCCGGAGGAACTCTCCCGCTTCGCCGGCCGCGGCTGGCTGACGCAGGACACCGCGCTGCTGCGCCTGACCCCCGAGGGCCTGGCCCACTCCGACGCCATCGGCCCGGAGCTGTTCTCCCCGGCCGTACGGGCCGCCATGGCCGCCTACGAGCGGAAGTGAGACCCGCCCGATGGACCTGACCCTCCTCTACCGCGGCCCGCTGGCCTCCTGCGACTACGACTGCCCCTACTGCCCGTTCGCCAAGCGGCGCGACAGCCGCGAGCAACTCCGTACCGACCGCGCCTGCCTGGAGAGGTTCGCCGACTGGGCCGAGGCGCAGACCACCGACCGGCTCTCCCTGCTCTTCACCCCCTGGGGCGAGGGCCTGGTCCGCTCCTGGTACCGCGACACCCTGACCCGGCTCTCCCACCACCCCCACATCCGCCGCGTCGCCATCCAGACCAACCTCAGCTGCCGCACCGACTGGCTCGCCGGCGCCGACCTGGACACCCTCGCCCTGTGGTGCACGTACCACCCGGGCCAGACCCCCTACGACCGCTTCCTGGCCAAGTGCCGCGAACTGGACCGGCTCGGCGTCCGGTTCAGCGTCGGCGTCGTCGGACTGCCCGACCACCTGGAGGCGGCCCGGCGGCTGCGCGCCGAGCTGCCCGAGAAGGTGTACCTGTGGGTCAACGCCGCCGAGGGACACACCTACGACGACACCGAGGCCGGCGTGTGGACCGCGCTGGACCCCCTCTTCCCCTACAGCCGCCGCCCCCACGCCAGCGCGGGCCTGCCCTGCCGCACGGGGGAGTCCGTGATCTCGGTCGACGGCGAGGGCACGGTCCGCCGCTGCCACTTCGTCCGCGCCGAACTCGGCAACCTCTACGACGGCAGCTACCGCGAGGCGCTGCGCCCCCGCCCCTGCCCCCTCGCCGCCTGCGACTGCCACATCGGCTACGTCCACCTCGAAACGCTGCCGCTGTACGACGTGTTCGCCGGAGGTGTGCTGGAACGGATACCGGCCCCGGCCGGATAGCCGCCCACCCCAGGTGACGTGTTTGCCGCGGAAACCAGCGGCAAGTCGGTGTCCATGAGTGAACAGAACAAGAACGCGCAGCAGAAGACCACGTCCGCCCGGTCCGCCGCGACCAAGACGCGGGAGGCCGCGGACAAGGCCAAGGAGACCGCGGGCAAGGCGACCGCCCCCGCCGCCGGCAAGGCGGGTGACGCGGCGTCAGCGGCCGCGTCGGGCGCCGGGCGCGCGGCCCGGGCGGCGAGCGGCGCCGCGCAGACCGCGGCCAAGGGGGTCGAGGCGGGCCGCCGCGCGGTCGTCGCCACCTCGGGCCAGGTCGCCGCCGGCGCCAAGACCGCCTGGACGGTGATAGCCAACCGCAGGCTCGTCGCCGCCGGTGCCGCGGCCGGCCTGACCGCGCTGACCGCCGCCTCCTACGCGGTGGGCCGGCGCGCCGAACGCCACACCCACGGCCCCCTCACCCGGCTGACCGGCGGCCGGATCTGACACCGGGGCGGCGGGACGGGACGGCGCGGAGCCGGACCCCGCTCGCGCGGTGCGGCCCCGAAGAGGAAAGATGTCTCCGCAAGCGAAGAATCGACCCATGCGGAGGAGTGGGCACATGCAGCACGAGCGAGCCGGCGGCCCGGCCGGCCCCGAGGATCTCGTCGACGTCGCTCGGCTGGTCACGGCGTACTACGCACTGCGCCCCGACCCCGACGATCCGGGGCAGCGCGTCACCTTCGGGACGTCGGGGCACCGCGGCTCGTCCCTGACGGCCGCGTTCAACGAGGACCACATCGCCGCGACCAGCCAGGCCATCTGCGAGTACCGCGCCGGCCAGGGCACCGACGGGCCGCTCTTCCTCGGCGCCGACACCCACGCGCTGTCCGAGCCCGCCCGGGTCACCGCCCTGGAGGTGTTCGCGGCCAACGGGGTCACGGTGCTCATCGACAGCGCCGACGGCTACACCCCGACCCCGGCGGTCTCGCACGCGATCCTCACCCACAACCGGGGCCGCGCCACGGGCCTCGCGGACGGTGTCGTGGTCACCCCGTCCCACAACCCGCCCGCCGACGGCGGGTTCAAGTACAACCCGCCCAGCGGCGGCCCCGCGGGCTCGGACGCCACCGGCTGGATCCAGGACCGGGCCAACGACATCATCCGCGGCGGCCTCAAGGACGTCCGCCGCATCCCGTACGCCCGTGCCCTCGCCGCCACCGGGACCGGCCGGTACGACTTCCTCGGCACCTATGTCGCGGACCTGCCCAGCGTGCTGGACCTGGACGCGATCCGCGCGGCCGGCGTACGGATCGGCGCCGACCCGCTGGGCGGGGCGTCCGTCGCGTACTGGGGCCGGATCGCCGAACAGCACCGGCTCGACCTCACCGTGGTCAACCCGCTCACCGACCCGACCTGGCGGTTCATGACGCTGGACTGGGACGGGAAGATCCGGATGGACTGCTCCTCGCCGCACGCGATGGCGTCCCTCATCGGGCAGCGCGACCGCTTCGACATCGCCACCGGCAACGACGCCGACGCCGACCGGCACGGCATCGTCACCCCGGACGCCGGGCTGATGAACCCCAACCACTACCTCGCCACGGCGATCGGCTACCTCTACGCGCACCGCGAGCGGTGGCCGTCCGCCGCCGGCGTCGGCAAGACCCTGGTCTCCTCCGCGATGATCGACCGGGTCGCCGCCGACCTGAAGCGCGAACTCGTCGAGGTGCCCGTCGGCTTCAAGTGGTTCGTGGACGGACTGGCCGGCGGCACCCTCGGCTTCGGCGGTGAGGAGTCGGCCGGGGCCTCCTTCCTGCGCCGGGACGGCTCGGTGTGGACCACCGACAAGGACGGCATCATCCTGGCGCTGCTCGCGTCCGAGATCACGGCCGTCACCGGGAAGACGCCCTCCGCGCACTACGCCGCGCTCACCTCCCGCTTCGGCGAGCCCGCCTACGAGCGGATCGACGCCCCGGCGACCCGTGAGGAGAAGGCCCGTCTGGCGAAGCTGTCCCCCGCCCAGGTCACCGCGGACACCCTGGCCGGGGAGGCGGTCACCGCGGTGCTCACCGAGGCGCCGGGCAACGGCGCGTCCATCGGGGGCATCAAGGTGGCCACGGACAGCGCCTGGTTCGCCGCCCGCCCCTCCGGCACCGAGGACGTGTACAAGATCTACGCCGAGTCGTTCCAGGGGCCCGGGCACCTCCGTCGGGTGCAGGAGGAGGCCAAGGCCGTGGTCCTCGCGGCACTGAGCGACTGAGCCGCACCCGGACGGGCACGCCCCGGTCACCCGCCGCGGTGGCCGGGGCGCGTCAGCCGGTTCGGACGCCGGGGGCGGACGGGGCCGGGGAGGCGGGTTCCGGCGACCGGGACGTCGCCGTGGGCAGCTCCTGAGGCAGTTCCTCCGACTGCTGCAGAACGGTGTCGCCGGGCGCCTCGGCCGGGGTGCCCGCACCGGTGGACAGCTGCGACCACGCGCCCAGCGCCAGGGCGATCGCGGCGGCGGTGCCCGCCACGCGGCCGGCGCGGCGCAGCCTGGCGCGCCGGTCCATCTCCCGCCAGGACGGTCCGTCCCACGGATCGTCGGGCTGCCACAGATCACCGACCGCCTCGACGCCGGCGTCCTCCCGCGGCACGCCGCCGCCGGTGTGCGGCCGTGTCCGCTGCAGCGCGGAGGGCTCCCTGGGGGCGGTGGCCCGGATGGCGCGCTCGTTGTCGGTGAGGAACCGCTGCCAGACGTCCTCGGGCAGCGCCGGCGTACCGTCCCGCTCCTCCGGCGTCCCGCCGTCGTCCGGCCTCTGCGCGGTCACGTCCGTTCATTCCTTTCGGGGATCCCGCCAGGATCATTGCACAGCGCAAAAACGAAGGAACAGCGGCCCGCGGAACCGAACACATGGCTGAGACGGTGCGGCCCGGGTGCGGACTCGATCGGATAAAGGTCCGCCCGGGAGGAACACGGAGCGGCCGACCTTTGCATAGTCTAAAGATGGGGGAGGGGCGTCTGCGGAGGAACCGGGCGGCTCTCGAGTGCCCTCGACACCGCTGGAGCAGGACATGACCGACGAGAAACCGCCATCGGACCGGCGGGCGCCGTCCGCGCTGGCCTGGATGCCGTTCGTGGTGATGGCGGTGATCGCGGTCGTCGACGTGGTGGCCGGTCCGGGAGTCGGACTGCTTCCCCTGGTGTCGCTGGGTCCCGCCTTCGCGGGCCTGGTCGGGGGCTGGCGCCGCACGGCGGTGATCGGCGTCCTGGCGCTGCTGCTCTGTGCCGGGCTGGGCCTGTACAACGAGCTGTTCCCGGCGCGCCGCGGCTACACCGCCATGGCGTCGGTCGCCGGGGTCACCGGCGTCGGTGTCACCGCCGCGGTGATGCGCTCGCGCCGGGAGGCGGAACTGGCCGGCGTGCGGTCGATCGCCGAGGTCGCCCAGCGGGTGCTGCTGCGGCCGGTGCCGCTGACCGTCGGCCCCGTGCAGGCGGCCGTGTCCTACACGTCCGCCGTCGCCGAGGCGCGGATCGGCGGTGACCTCTACGAGGTGGTGGCCTCGCCGCACGGCGTCCGGGTCATCCTCGGCGACGTGCAGGGCAAGGGCCTGGCCGCCGTGGAGACGGCCGCCGTGGTCCTCGGCGCCTTCCGGGAGGCCGCCTACGACGAGCCGGACCTCGTCAAGCTGGGCGAGCGGGTGGAGCGCAGCGTGGCCCGGGAGCTGGAGGACGAGCGGTTCGTCACCGCGATCCTCGCGGAGATCGGCGCCGGCCAGGAGGTCGTCCTCCTCAACTACGGCCATCCGGCCCCGATGCTGCTGCGCCGTGACGGCGGCACCGACTTCCCGGAGCCGCCGTCGTTCGCGCTGCCGCTGGGCCTGTCCGCGCACGGTGCCGCGAGACCGGAGCCCTACCGGGTGGCGTTCTCCCCGGGTGAGCAACTGCTGCTCTACACCGACGGCGTCACCGAGGCCCGCGACCGGGACGGGCGCTTCTACCCGCTGGGCGAGCGCGCGCACCTGCTGAAGGAACCCGACGCGCACCGCGCCCTGGAGGCCCTGCGCGAGGATCTGGTCCAGCACGCGGGAGGACCGCCCGGAGACGACGCCGCGATGCTCCTCCTGCGCTACCACCGTCACCAGGACGAGGAGCCCGCCCCCACCGGGTGAACGGCCGGTGGGCACCGCGAGGTACAAAGGACCCATGCATCGGGACGAACCCTCCGGCGGGGCCAGGGACGACGTCGAGGCGGTCACCCGGGCGGTGCTGACCGCCTCACGGCTGCTGGTGGCGGTGTCCGCGCGCTCCCTCGCCGCGGTCGAGGACCGGGTGACGCTGCCGCAGTTCCGGATGCTGATGGTGCTCTCCACCCGCGGCGCCACCAAGCTGGTCACGCTCGCCGACCTGCTCCACGTCGCCCCGTCCACCGCGATGCGCATGGTCGACCGGCTGATCGCGGCCGGCCTGGCCGACCGGCAGACCAACCCCGCCAACCGCCGGGAGACCCTGCTGCGGCTCACCGAGGAGGGCCGGCACACGGTCGAGGACGTCACCGCGCGGCGCCGCGCCGAGATCGCCGCGATCGTCGAGCGGCTGGCCCCGCCGCAGCGGGCGGCGCTGGTCGGCGCCCTCACCGCGTTCAACGAGGCCGGCGGCGAGCCCCCCGCCGGCGAACCGCAGCCGTACCCGCTCGGGTGGGCGGTGGACGGCGGGCCGTGACCGGCACCACCCAAATACGCATGCTAGGTTCGCATTTGAAGGGCGGCCGGGACGGCCGGCGCGTCCACGCACCCGGAACGGTGACATCCCATGACGTCGGACAGCAGCGACACCCCCGGCGAGGACCTCCCGCTCCCGCGGGTCCTGTGCGACACGGCCGCCCTGGCCGCCCTCGACGACGCGTCCGCCGGCGCCCTGTGGCGGCTCGCCGAGCCGGGCCGCCAACTCGACGCCAACGTCGTCCGCATCCCGCCCGGGCGCGGGGTCGACACCCACCGCGAGCCCGACCTCGACGTCCTCCTGCTGGTCCTCGCCGGCCACGGCACCCTCACCGCCCCCGACGGCCCCCGCGCCCTTTCCGCCGGTGCGCTGACCTGGCTCCCGCACGGGTCCACCCGAAGCCTCACCGCCGGCCCCGAGGGACTGACCTACCTCACCGTCCACCGCCGCCGGCCCGGCATGCGGATCCAGCGCGGGAATCCGGCAGTTCAACAACAGTGATCATCGAAGCAACAAACTGATAACAGCAGACAACTCCTGAACGTCTCATGCGGTCTAGACCGCTATGAAGATCTCTTTTCTGATCCACAACGCCTATGGGATCGGAGGCACGATCACCACCACGTTCAACCTGGCGGCCGCACTGGCCGAACGGCACGACGTGGAGATCGTCTCGGTGTTGCGGCACCGGGAGCACCCCAATCTCACCCCGCACCCCGGGGTACGGCTGCGGGCGCTGGTGGATCTGCGGAAGGAGAAGGACCACCCGCTGCACGGCAGACCCGCCAAGGTGTTCCCCGCCGCCGAGTACCGCCACCACCAGTACAGCGAACTGACGGACCAGCGGATCGCCGAGTGCCTGGCGGACATCGACGCCGACGTCGTCGTCGGCACCCGGCCGGGACTCAACGTGCACCTCGCCCTCCAGGCCCCGGAGCGCGTCGTACGCGTCGGCCAGGAGCACCTCACCCTCGACAACCATCCGCCCGCGCTGCGCACCGCGCTGCGCCGCGCCTACCGCCGGCTCGACGTGCTCACCACCGTCACGGAGGCCGACGCCGGCTCCTACCGGCGCAAGATGCGGCTGCCCGGCGTGCGGGTGGAGGCCCTCCCCAACAGCGTCCCCGACCCCACGCTCCCCATCGCCGACGGCACCGCCAAGGTCGTGGTGGCGGCCGGCCGGCTGGTCCCCGTCAAGCGGTTCGACCTGATCATCGAGGCGTTCGCCCGGGTGGCCGCCGAACACCCCGACTGGCAGCTGCGCATCTACGGCAAGGGCGAGGAACAGGACCGGCTGCGCGCCCTGATCGAGAGCCTCGGCCTGTGGAACAACGTCTTCCTGATGGGCGCGGCGATCCCCATGGAGGCCGAGTGGGTCAAGGGCTCGATCGGCGTGGCGGCCTCGAACTTCGAGCCGTTCGGCATGACCCTCGTCGAGGCGATGCGCTGCGGACTGCCCTTCGTCAGCACCGACTGCCCCTACGGGCCCGGCGAGATCATCAAGGACGGCGAGGACGGCCGGCTGGTGCCGGTCGGGGACAGCGCGGCCTTCGCCGCCGCCCTCCTCGACCTGGTACGCGACGACGAGCGCCGCCGCCGCATGGGCGAGGCGGCCGTGGCCAACGCGCACCGGTTCGCCCCCGGCCCGGTCGTCGCCCACGCCGAGCGCCTCTTCCAGGATGCGATCGAGGCCCGCGGCGGCGGACGGCGCGGTACGGCGGAGTACGGCGGAAGACAGCACACCCTCGTCAGCCGGGGCCACGCCGCCCGCGACCTCGCCCGCGCCGCCGCGTCGAACGCGCTGCGCACCGTACGGAAGGGACGCCGATGAACACGGCCCCGCGCACCCACTGTTCCGTCGACGCCGACGGCCGGATCACCTTCCGCCTGCGGCCACCGGCGGCCACGCGCCCCCGGCTGCTGCTGGTGCTGCGCCCCAGGAAGGGCCGGCCCGAGGAGACGACCCGCGCCCTCGACCTCGAACCCCACGGCACCGACGGCGAGTTCCGGGCCGTGCTGGAGGCGCTGCCCCGGCTCGCGGAGGGCCGCTGGGACACATATCTGCTGCCCGGTCCGGACGCCGCACGGGAGCGGCTGCGCCCCGGCCCGCGGGACCTGCGGGCGCTCGTCGACGGCGGTTCGCGCCGGTGGCCCTCACCGGTGGCCGTCCGGGTGCCGTACACCACCAAGGACGGCTTCCTCGCGATACGGACCTGGCTGCGCACCGCCCACGCGGAGGCGGGCCCCGTGGAGATCACCGACGGGACGATGACGGTCCGCGCCCGTCTGCACGGAGCCGAACTCTCCGAAGGGGCCCGGGCGGTGCTGCGGTTGCGGGGCACCAAGGACACCTTGCACGGCGTCCCCGTACGGCCGGCCGAGGACGGCGGCTTCGCCTTCACGATCGCCTGCGAGGACCTCGTGGCCTCCGACAGCCGGATCTGGGACGTCTTCCTCCGCCCCGCCGCCGACGCGCCGCTCACCAGGGTCGGCCGCCTCCTCGACGACGTGGCGGACCGCAAGACGGTGTTCGTCTACCCGCGGGTCACGGCGGGCGGGTCCGCGGTGCGCCCCTACTACACCGTCGACAACGACCTCGCCGTCGAGGTGACCGCCCTCGGCTGAACGGCCGCACCCCCTCACCGTCCGAGGTCCCGCCCCGGAAGTGCCCGCGGGCCGCACAGCCGACGGACCGCTGTCCTCGTCCCCGACGCGGAGGGCGGCTCGGCGGACTCCCGCGCCTGTGACGATCGTTATGATGCCCGTATCGTTCAAACGAACATCCTGGTACGGGGAGGGGCCTCATGCGGGAGCCGGTCGAACTCAGGAGGCAGCGGATCCTGGCCGCCGTCGAGTCGCGGGGTTCGGCGCGGGTGAGCGACCTCGCCGCCGAACTCCAGGTGTCGGTGGTGACGGTGCGGCGGGACGTGGAGGAGCTGGCCCGGGAGGGCCGGCTGCGGCGCGGTCACGGCGTGGTGCGTTCCGCCCTCGCCGCCCAGGACCTGCCGGCGGCCCCGGTGCCGGACGGCGACACGGTGGCCGTCGTCGTCCCGGAGCGCCACAGCTACCTGTACGAGTCGCTGCACGGCGCCCGCTCGGTGCTGGAGACGGCCGGGAAGCGGATCGCGCTGCACATCGCGCCGCAGGTGGCGGGCGCCGAACGGCCGCTGGTGGAGCGGGCCCTCGCGGACGGCGCCACGGGCCTGCTGCTCGCCCCGCGCTGGCGCACCCGGGCCGACGAGGAGGGCGACTACGGCTGGCTCGCCGCGCTGGACGTGCCCGCGGTGCTGATGGAGCGGCGCCCCCGGCCGGGCGGCGCGCTGCACGCGATGGACTCGGTCTGCTCCGACCACGCCTACGGCGTCCACCTCGCCGTGCAGCACCTGGTGGGGCTCGGCCACCGGCGGATCGTGTTCGCCACCCGCGACGACAGCCCCACCGCGCGCACCCTGCGCGCCGCGTGCGCCCGCATCGCCGACGCGCATCCGCTGGTGGAGGAGTGGGCGTGGACGCTGTGCGCCCCGGAGGCCGGCCAGGACGGGCCGTACACGGAACAGGAGACGGCGGACCTGTCCGCGCTGCTGCGCAAGACGGGGGCCACGGCGGCGGTGCTGCACGGGGACGTGGACGCGCTGATGCTCGTCCAGCGGCTCGCGGACAACGGCGTACGGGTGCCGGAGGACTGCTCGGTCGTGGCGTACGACGACGTGGTGGCCGGACTCGGTACCACACCGCTGACGGCCGTCGCCCCGCCCAAGGCCGAGGTCGGACGGGCCGCGGCCGAGCTGCTGCTCCAGCGGCTCGGCACCCCGCGCGGCGGCGGGGGACCGGTGCGGCGGACGGAGCTGCTGCCGACGCTGAGCGTGCGCGGATCCACCCGGGCGTGGAGCGGCGTCACCGGATGAACGCGGTGAACGCGCTGAGTGCGGTGGACGCGTGAACGTGATGAGCGTTTGAACGTTTCATTTTCTTCTGATCGGTCTATTGACCGTTTGCCGTGAAGCGTTGAGGATTCCCGTGTCCCGAACAGCCGTGTCCCCCGACACGCAGGAGCCGCGGGAGGCGCCATGCCCGGACGACCCAGCCGCCGGTCCGTGCTCGCCGCGACGGCCGCCGTACCCCTGACAGGAGCCGTGAGCGCCTGCAGCGGAGACAACGGTGCCTCGTCGGCGCGCACGGGCTCCACCACGCGCATCACCTTCTGGTCCGCCCTGCGCGGCAGCCAGGAAGTGGTCGACGCGTTCAACCGCACCCACCGGACCGTCCGGGTGGAGTTCCAGCAGATCCCCTCCGGCGGGCAGGGCGGCTACGCCAAGCTCAGCAACGCCGCCCGGGCCGGCAACGCGCCCGACGTCGCCACCATCGAGTATCCGCAGGTCCCCGGGTACGCCATCGACGGCGTCGCCCGCGACATCACCGACCTGGTCGGCGAGCGCCTGCGCCGCAAGCTGCTGCCGCAGGCGCTCGGGCTGACCACCTTCGAGGGCCGGGTGTTCAGCGTGCCGCTGGACGTCGAGCCGATGGTGATGCACTACCGCGCCGACCTGTTCGACCGGTACGGACTGAAGGCCGCCCGCACCTGGGACGAGTTCGCCGAGCAGGCCGCGACCGTCCGCCGCGAAGCCCCCGGCCGGCGGCTGGTGCTGTTCCCCACCGACGGCATGACCCAGTTCGCCGCGTACGCCTGGCAGGCCGGCGCCCGGTGGTTCGACACCTCGGGCGGCGCCTGGAACGTCTCCCTCGCCGACGCGCCCTCCCGGAAGGTCGCCGCCTACTGGCAGCAACTCATCGACCGCGACGACGTCTTCGTCAACGCCGTCGAGAGCCGGCAGTCCGACGCCCAGATCGGAGACGGTCTGGTCCTCACCCGGCTCAGCGGCGCCTGGGACGCCGGCGCGCAGATGAACGCGCGGCCCGGCCAGAAGGGGCAGTGGCGGATCGCACCGCTGCCGCAGTGGGACACCGGCAACCCCTCCGTCGGCACGCACGGCGGCTCGACCTTCGCGATCACCAAGGACAGCCGGCACCCCGAGGCCGCCATGGAGTTCATCGAGTGGCAGGTCTCCCACCCCGACGCCCTGCGCGCCCGCCTCTCCAGCGGCACCAGCAGCCAGTACCCGGCCGCACCCGGCCTGGTCTCCGTGGGCCGGGACGCCTTCGACCGGTCGTACTACGACGGGCAGGACATCTACACCCTGTTCGAGCAGGAGGCCGGGAAGATCGGCGGGAACTGGCTCTGGGGACCGCGGATGAGCGCGACGCAGAAGGTCATGCAGGACTCCTTCGCCCGCGTCGGCGGCGGCCAGGGCACCCTCGTCGAGTCCCTGCGCACCGCCCAGGAGGGCACCATGCCCGACCTCAAGGCCCTGGGCCTGTCCACCACCCAGCACAGCACCTGAGCCGACGAAAGGCAGGTGACACCCCATGACCACGACCACCCCCGCCCGGGTGCCGGCCGGCGCTTCCCGCGCCGGCGCCCCGGCCCCCTCCGCGTCGGGCCGGCGTGCCCGCAGAGCGGCCAGGCGCCGTCAACTGACCGCCGCGGGCGTCCTGATGACACCGTTCTTCGCCCTGCTGGTCACCGTCTTCCTGATCCCCGTCGGCACGGCCGTCCACCTCAGCTTCTACAGCGACGACCAGCCCGGCCTCGGCTTCGGCCCCGAGCGCACCGTCTTCGTAGGCCTGCGCTCCTACGCCGCCGTCCTGACCGACCCCACCTTCCTGAGCGGGCTCGGCACCGTCGCCCTGTACTGCCTGATCTACATCCCGCTCATGGTCGCCGGCGCGCTCGCGCTCGCCCTGCTGCTGGACTCCGGAGTGGTGAGGCTGCGCGCCTTCGCCCAGCTCGGCCTGTTCCTGCCGCACGCGGTGCCCGGCATCATCGCGGCCCTGATCTGGCTGTACCTCTACACGCCCGGCATCAGCCCGGTCATCGAACTGTTCGCCCGGGGCGACATCACCCTCGACTTCCTCGGCATCCACACGGTGATCCCGTCCATCGTGAACATCGCCCTGTGGAGCAACCTCGGCTACAACATGGTGGTCTTCTACGCCGCCCTGCAGGCCGTGCCCCGCGAGGTGATCGAGGCCTCCGTGGTGGACGGCGCGGGACCGGTGCGCACCGCGCTCCAGGTCAAGACGCCCCTGGTGCGCGCCTCCGTCGTCATGGTCGCGATCTTCACCCTGATCTGGGCGCTCCAGCTCTTCACCGAGCCCATGCTGCTCAGCCAGTCCTCCCCGATGATCAACTCGCGGTTCTCGCCGAGCATGTACATCTACGACGCGGCCTTCACCCGCAACAACTACAGCCTCGCGGCGGCCGCCTCGGTCGTCCTGCTCGTCTGCACCATCGCCCTGTCCTACGGCGTCACCCGCTTCACCAGCCGCGCCGACGCCCCGGAGGAGGCCCGATGAGCGCCACCGACAGCTCCCCGCTCCGCCCGGGGCTGCTGGGCCGCGCCACCGTCAACGCGGTCGTCGCCGTCTCCGTCCTCTACACGCTGCTGCCGGTGCTGTGGCTGGTACTGGCCGCCACGAAGAACCGCGACGCGCTGTTCGGCAGCGACCTGCTCTCCCTGAGTGACTTCTCCTTCCTGCGGAACCTGAAGGACCTGTTCGCCATGGACGGCGGGCTGTACGGCCGCTGGTACGTCAACAGCCTGCTGTACGCGGTCCTCGGCGCCGCCCTCGGCGCGCTGGTGAGCGTCGCCTGCGGCTACGCCTTCGACAAGTACCGCTTCCGACACAAGGAGAAGCTGTTCGGCCTGGTCCTCGCGGCGGTCATGGTGCCGCAGACGGTGCTCGCGCTGCCGCTGTACCTGATGGCCTCCGAGGCCGGCCTGGTCAACACCTTCTGGGCGGTGTTCGTCCCGGTGCTGTTCAACCCCTTCGGCGTCTACCTCGGCCGCGTCTTCGCGCGGGGATACGTGCCCGACGAGGTGCTGGAGGCGGCGCGGGTGGACGGCGCCGGCGAGCTGACCACCTACGCCCGGGTGGCGTTCAGGATGCTCGGACCCGGCCTGGTCACCGTCTTCCTCTTCCAGCTCACCGCGATCTGGAACAACTTCTTCCTGCCCATGGTGATGCTGTCCGACCAGGACCTGTATCCCGTCAGCCTCGGCCTGTACCAGTGGAACAGCTCCGCGTCCGTCTCGCCGGAGTACTACCCCGTCGTCATCATGGGGTCCCTGCTCGCCGTGCTGCCGCTCATCCTCGCCTTCACCCTGCTCCAGCGCTTCTGGCGCAGCGGCCTGACCGCCGGCGCCGTGAAGTGACCCCGCCCGCACAAGGAGTTCCGCCGTCACCATGACCGAGCCCACGCCCGGCCCCCGCCCCCGCGCCGCACTGGCCATGTCCCCGGACGTCGCCTCGGCCGTCCTCGACGACGAGTCGCTCACGGCCCTCGCCGCGCTGTGCGACCTCGCACCGCTCCCGGTCCTGGACGACCTGACCACACCCCGCGCCCGCACCGTGCTCGAAGGCGTCGAGCTGCTGGTCACCGGCTGGGGCTGCCCGCCCCTGGACGCCGACGTGCTGCGGGCGGCGCCCCGGCTGCGGGCCGTCGTGCACACCGCGGGCAGCGTACGCGGCCATGTCACCGACGCCTGCTGGGAACGCGGCATCGAGGTGTCCTCCGCCGCCGCGGCCAACGCCGTCCCGGTCGCCGAGTACACCCTCGCCATGATCCTGCTCACCGGGAAACAGGTCCTGGAGAGCGCGCGCGACTACCGCGCCTCGCGCACCCGGCCGGACTGGCTGCGCACCTCCCGCTCGGTCGGCAACCACCGCCGTACCGTCGGCATCCTGTCCGCCTCCCTCATCGGCCGCCGGGTCATCGGCCTGCTGCGCCCGCACGACGTCGACGTGCTGCTGTACGACCCGTTCGTCGACGAGGCCGGGGCGAGGGAACTCGGCGTGGAACGCGTCGGCCTGACCGAACTGTTCCGGCGCAGCGACACCGTGAGCGTGCACACCCCGCTGCTGCCCGAGACCCGCGGACTGGTCAGCGGCGAACTGATCGGCTCCATGCGCCCCGGCGCCGTACTGATCAACACCGCGCGCGGCGCGATCGTCGACCAGGACGCGCTCGCCGACGCCGCGCTGGCCGGCCGCGTCCGCGCCGTGCTCGACGTGACCGACCCCGAAGTCCTGCCGCCCGAGCACCCGTTGTGGGAGTGCGACAACGTCCTCCTCACCCCCCACCTCGCCGGCTCCCAGGGCAACGAGTGGCGCCGGCTGGCCGATCTCGCCCTCTCCGAGATTGCGCGCTGGACCTCCGGCGAGGGCTTCCTCCACCCCGTACGACGCGAAAGGCTGGCCTTCCTGGCATGAGCACCCCCTTCGAACTGCCCGCCGACGACCACGATCTCAGCCCCCGTACCGGCTACACCCGCGCCCACTGGGAGGCCGTGGCCGACGGGCTCCTCGCGGCGGCCTGGCGCTGGAGCACCCCCGGCTGCGCGCTGCTGGACCTGCCGGGACGCCCCTCCCGCTCGGGAGTGCGTTCCGACGGACTCGAGGGCTACGCCAGGACGTTCCTCGCCGCCGCCTTCCGTGTCGCGGGCGCGGACGGGGACGATCCGCACGGACTGCTGGAGCGGTACGCGAGCGGACTCGCCGCCGGCACCCGCACCCCCGGCCGTGACGACACCGAGTCCTGGCCGCTGATCCTCGACCACGACGTGCAGGGCCAGCCCATGGTCGAGTCGGCGTCCGTCGCGCTCGGCCTGCGGCTGACCGCGCCCTGGCTGTGGAAGCGGCTCGACCCCGGTGTGCAGGACCGCGCGGAGGAATGGCTGCGGGGCGCGCTGCGGCACACCCCGGCACCCAACAACTGGTACCTCTTCCCGTACACGGTCGCCGGGTTCCTGGAGTCCGTCGGACGCGGCGACGCCGAGACGGCGGCGGCCCGGCGGCGGGCGCTGGACCTGCTGGAGGGCTGGTACCGGGGCGACGGCTGGTACGCCGACGGGGACGGACGCGCCTTCGACCACTACAACGGCTGGGCCCTGCACCTGTACCCGGTCCTCGACGCCCATCTCGCGGGCGACGAGGAGGCGTCGGCCCTCCACGGCGCACGGCTGCGCGCCCATCTGGAGGGCTACGCCCTGATGTCCGGCGCGGACGGGGCGCCGCTGCACTTCGGCCGGTCGCTGACGTACCGCTTCGCCGCCTCGGCGGCCGTCGCGCTGGGCGCCGTCACCGGCCACACCCCGCTGGCCCCGGGCGCCTCCCGGCGCATCGCCAGCGGCAGCCTGCGCCACTTCCTGGACCGGGGCGCGCTGACCGCCGACGGCCTGCTGAGCCTGGGCTGGTACGGCCCGCACGAGGCCAGTCTGCAGGGCTACTCCGGCCCGGCGTCACCGTACTGGGCGTCGAAGGCCTTCGTCGCCCTGCTCGCCCCCGCCGGCCACGCGTTCTGGACGGCCCGCGAGGAGCCGGCACCGGTGGAGGAGTCCGACCGCGTGCTGGCGCTGCCGGCGCCGGGACTGCTCGTCCAGGCGACCCGCGCCGACGGGATCGTACGGCTGCACAACCACGGCAGCGACCACGTGCGCCCGCACGAGGGCGAGACGGCGGACGGGGACGACCCGCACTACGGACGCCAGGCCTACTCCACCCGCACCGGCCCCACCGCACCCGGCAACGTCGCCGACAACCACCTGTCGGTGGAGACCGGCGGCCGGCCCAGTGTGCGCCGCCGTATCCACCCCCTGGGCGCGGGACACGGCGACGGCTGGGGCTGGGCGGCCTCGTGGCACCGCCCCGTGTTCACCGGAGGTCCGCCGATGGTCCCGGGCCTGCGGGTGGAGAGCGTGACGGTGGCGCGCGGCCGCCACGAGCTGCGCGTGCACCGCGTCGTGGGGGCGCCGGAGGGAGCCCGTGTCACCCACACCGGCTGGGCCACCGGCCCCGAGGAGCCGCTGACCTCCGCCCTGTACGGCCTGTACGGCTGGGACGACCCGTCCCCCGCCCCGGTCCGCGCACCCCAGGGCACGGCCTGGACCCGCTGGGCCCACGTCCCGCGCCTCACCGGCAAGTGCGCGGGCACCTCCGTGCACATCGCCCTGGCCTCCCTCACGGCGGACCCGGACGCCGCGCCCCTGTCGGAGGCCGTCGAGGAGGTCCGGGTGGACGGCGGGACGGCCGAGGTCGTCTGGGCCGGCGGCACGGCCCGTACCCGGATCGCCTTCGAGCCGGTGGAGGTGCGCCACACGGAGCGGTGAACGGCCGAGGCGACGTCAGGACCGCGCGTCGTCCCCGGCCTTCGGGGCCTGCCCGGTGCTGTCGGGCGTGGTGTAGAAGACCGACGAACCCTGCTTGGTGCGCTGGGCCTGGTTGCGGGCGACCAGGCCCTCCAGGGTGCTGCGCACGACCGTGGTCTTGACGGCGCGCTCGGGGTGGGCCTGTCCGAGCGCGCCGGCGATCTCCGCCGCCGAGCGGGGCTCGCGCTGCTCCTCCAGGTGCCGGCGGACGAGCTCGACCAGCTTGGGCCCGTCCGCCTTCGCGGCGGGCGGCTTGCGCGTGGACTTCCCGGACGCGGTGGACTTCCCCGACGCGGTGGACTTCCCGGACGTGGCGGACTTCCCCGACGCGGCGGGCTTACCCGACGCGGCGCGCGCGGCGGCCGTCCTCCTCGCCCGCTTCGGCTTCTCCGCGCCCGGCCCGGTGACCGGTGTGGCCTGCGACGCGGTACCGGACGTGGCGCCCCCCTTGCCGCGCGGCGCCGGCACGGTCGCACCGTCCGGCACCGCGGCGGCCTCCGGCGCGCCCACGCCCTCCGGCACGTCCGCCGGCCGCGACGTGCCCACGGTCTCGGCGGGCGTCTGGACGAGCCCCAGTGCCTGCCGCATGTTCACCAGCACGGTGTGGTCGTGCTGAAGCACGGCCAACTGCTCCTGCAGCGCGGCGATCTCCGCGGTGACCCGCTCCTGCTCCTTGACGTTGCGCTCCAGATCACCCGCGACCTGAGCGGAGTACTGCGAGGTGAGGTCGGTGGCCGCGGTCGAGTTCTCGGACATGGCGGTGCCCCTTTCTGCCCGTTGGTTCCCTCGGTGGCCAGCCATGGTACGGCCGAGCACGGTTGACCGTTTCTTCTGCGCGGTCCCCGGTTGACGTTCCCACGCGGCACGAGGGACGGCCCGGACTTGAGGAACGTGGTGCGCACGCCATTGACAAGAGAGATGCGAGCCGGAAACTTCAATCCGGAAGCCGCAAGAAATCAACTCCTCAACGCAAAAGCCGTACTTGTCCATGGCGATCCATGGCAGGAGCACCGACTGCCTGGCCGGCCACCCGCCCGAGCACCCGCCGCGGAACGAGGACTTCATGAGACGTAAGCGTTTCGGCCTGCGGACGATCACCGGCCTGCTCCTGGCCGGCCTGGTCGCCGTCGGCCTCCCGCCCGGTACGGCCGCCGCCGCGTCGACGGCGGTCCGTGGCCCCAACATGGCGCTCGGCAAGAGCGCCACGGCCGGCGGCTCCCACGCCGGCTACCCCGCCGCCCACGTGACCGACGGCAGCCAACTGAGCTACTGGGAGGGCCCGGCGGGGGCCTTCCCGCAGTGGATCCGCGTCGACCTGGGCGGCACCGTCGAGGCCGGGCAGGTCGTCCTCAAGCTGCCCACCGGCTGGGAGGTCCGTACCCAGACCCTCTCCGTCGAGGGCAGCACCGACGGCTCCTCCTTCACCGCGCTGTCCGGTTCCGCCGCCCACCGCTTCGACCCCGACGGCGGCAACACGGTCACCGTGGACTTCCCCGCCCGCGACGTGCGCCACGTCCGCGTCCGGGTGAGCGCCAACACCGGCTGGAACGCGGCCCAGTTGTCGGAGATCGAGGTCTACGGCGACGACGACGGCGGCGATCCGGAGGAACCACCGGCCGACGGCACCGATCTGGCGCTCGGCAAGCCGATCGAAGCCTCCTCCACGATTCACTCGTTCGTGGCGCCCCACGCCAACGACGGTCAGGTGGGCACCTACTGGGAGTCCGACGGCCACCCCGCCACCCTCACGGTCGAACTGGGCGCCGACGCGGACCTCACCGGTGTCGTCGTCAAACTCAACCCCGACGCCGCCTGGGCGAAACGCACCCAGAGCATCGAAGTCCTGGGCAGGCGACAGGCGTCGGACGGCTTCACCTCGCTGAAGGCCCGCGCCGACTACACCTTCGACCCCGGCACCGGCGGCAACACCGTCACCATCCCGGTCACCGGCCGCTACGCCGACGTACGGCTGGACTTCACCCACAACTCCGCCGGATACGGCGCCCAGGTCGCCGAGTTGCAGGTCATGGGCACCGCCGCACCCCACCCGGACCTGGTCGTCTCCGACCTCACCTGGACACCGGCGTCCCCCACCGAGACGGACGCCGTCACCGTGCGCGCGACCGTACGCAACGCCGGGTCGGCCGCGTCCGCCGCCGCCACCCTCGACGTCAGCCTGGAAGGCACCGTCGCGGGCAGCGCCCCCGTCGGCGCGCTCGCCGCGGGCGCCTCCACGACCGTCTCCGTGGACGTGGGCCGGCGCGCCCGGGGCAGTTACACCGTGTCCGCCGTGGTCGACCCCACGGACACCGTCCCCGAGCAGGACGACACCAACAACAGCCGTACCGCGACCGGCGAACTGACCGTCGCGCAGAGCCCGGGCCCCGATCTGGAGGTGACCGGCATCGGAACCGACCCGGCGAGCCCCGCCACGGGCGCGCCGGTCTCCTTCACCGTCTCCGTGCACAACCGGGGCACCGCCGCGGCCCTTGCCGGCTCCGTGACCCGTCTCGCCGTCGGCGACAGGGCCCTCGATGGCACCGCCGGCACCCTCGCCGCCGGCGCCACCGCCGAGGTCCGCGTCAGCGGCACCTGGACCGCCACCGGCGGCGCGAGCATCCTCACCGCCACCGCGGACGCCATGGACACCGTCGACGAGACCGACGAGAACAACAACATCCTCACCCGCCCGATCGTGGTCGGCCGCGGCGCCGCCGTGCCGTACACCGAGTACGAGGCCGAGGACGGCACCTACCGGGGCACCCTCCTCACCGCCGACGCCAAGCGGACCTTCGGCCACACCAACTTCGCCACCGAGTCCTCCGGACGCGAGTCGGTCCGCCTCGACTCCACCGGCCAGTACGTCCAGTTCACCTCCAGCGGCCCGACCAACTCGGTCGTCGTACGCAACTCGGTCCCCGACGCCCCCGCGGGCGGCGGCACCGAAGCCACCCTCAGCCTCTACGCCGACGGCGAGTTCGTGCGGAAGATCGGCCTCAGCTCCAAGCACAGCTGGCTGTACGGCACCACCGACGACCCCGAGGGACTCACCAACACCCCCGGCGGCGACGCCCGCCGCCTGTTCGACGAGTCCCACGCGCTGCTCGACGCGACCTACCCGGCGGGCACCGTCTTCCGGCTCCAGCGCGACGCCGGCGACACCGCCGCCTTCTACGTCGTCGACCTGGTCGACCTGGAGCAGGTGGCCCCGCCCGCCGAGAAGCCCGCCGGATGCGTCCCCATCACCGAGTACGGCGCCGTGCCCAACGACGGCATCGACGACACCGACGCCCTCCAGCGCGCCGTGACCGCCGACCAGAACGGACAGATCGGCTGTGTCTGGATCCCGCCGGGCCAGTGGCGCCAGGAACAGAAGATCCTCACCGACGACCCGCTCAACCGCGGCCAGTACAACCAGGTCGGCATCCGCGACGTCACCATCAGGGGCGCCGGCATGTGGCACTCCCAGCTCCACACGCTGACACCCCCGCACCAGGCGGGCGGCATCAACCACCCCCACGAGGGCAACTTCGGCTTCGACATCGACGACAACACCACGATCTCGGACATCGCGATCTTCGGCTCGGGCACCATCCGCGGCGGCGACGGCGGAGCCGAGGGCGGGGTCGGCCTCAACGGCCGGTTCGGCAAGAACACGAAGATCAGTAATGTGTGGATCGAACACGCCAACGTCGGTGTCTGGGTGGGCCGCGACCACAGCAACATCCCCGAGCTGTGGGGTCCGGCCGACGGACTGCGATTCAGCGGCATGCGGATCCGCAACACCTACGCGGACGGCATCAACCTCGCCAACGGAACACGTAATTCCGAGGTGGAGAACTCGTCGTTCCGCAACACCGGCGACGACGCGCTCGCGGTGTGGGCCAGCAAGTACGTCAAGGACCCGTCGGTCGACATCGGCCATGACAACCACTTCCGCAACAACACCGTCCAACTGCCCTGGCGCGCCAACGGCATCGCGGTCTACGGCGGCTACGGCAACACCGTCGAGAGCAACCTCGTGTACGACACGATGAACTACCCCGGCATCATGCTGGCGACCGACCACGACCCGCTGCCCTTCTCCGGACGGACCCTCATCGCCGACAACGGCCTGTACCGCGCCGGCGGCGCCTTCTGGAACGAGGACCAGGAGTTCGGGGCGATCACCCTGTTCGCCCAGGGGCCGGACATCCCCGGCGTGGTCATCCGCGACACCGACATCCACGACTCCACCTACGACGGCATCCAGTTCAAGACGGGCGGGGGAGCGGTGCCGGACGCCCGGATCACCGACGTCACCATCGACAGGTCCAACAACGGGTCCGGCATCCTCGCCATGAGCGGCGCCCGCGGCAGCGCCACCCTGACGGACGTCACCATCACCGGTTCGGCCGAAGGGGACGTGCTGATCGAACCCGGTTCGCAGTTCGTGATCAACCGGTAGCGCCGGCCCCGCGCGCCACTCCGTCCGGCGGGCCCGTACTCCACTCGGAGTGCGGGCCCGTCACCCGGACGGCCCCCCTCCCGCGCTCCTCCCGGGCAGCGCAGATGGGGGACTTCGGCGGACTCGCGCGGGGAGCTGACGCGATTCCGGGAAGTCGAAGTCAGGCTGAGGACATGGCTTCATCGATCGACTGCCCGCCCGGTCCGCGTCACCGTGCTCCGTACCGTGCCCTCGTCCGTGTGCGCGGCCGGGCGGTGCCGGCGGCCGTCGCCCTCGCCGTGCTGGCGGTTCTGAGCGGATGCGGGGCGGACACCGGGACCACGGCGCGGGGCACCCCGGCGGCCACCGCACCGGAGGGCGGCGCACCGGGCACGGCCCGCACCGCGCCCGGCACCGCCGACGCCACGCCGGGCTCCGCCGGCCCCGCCCAGGGCCGGCCCGGCGCCGCGGCGCGGACACGGCCGCCCGCCCGGATCCCCGGCCTCGGCCCCCGGACCCGGGCGTGGATCCCCGCGACCGCCCGCCAGGTGGTCGTCGTCACCGGCCGCGGCAAGGACGCCAACCGTTCGGAGGTCGTGCTGTACCAGCACACCGGCTCCGGATGGGAGGGCGGCCCGGCATGGCCCGCGCACAACGCCCTCAAGGGCTGGACCGACGTCCACTGGGCGGGCGACCTCCGCTCACCCATCGGCGTGTTCACCCTCACCGACGCCGGAGGGCTGCTGCCCGATCCCGGCACCGAGCTGCCGTACGACCGGTCGGAGGGGTTCGCGGTCGACGGCACCGGCTTCGAGGGCGAGCCGCTGGAAGGCTCTTTCGACTACGTCATCGCCATCGACTACAACCGCGAGCCGGGCACGTCCCCGCTGGACCCGGCCCGTCCGCTCGGTGCCGACCGGGGCGGCGGCATCTGGCTGCACGTCGACCACCAGGGGCCCACCCAGGGCTGCGTCAGCCTCTCGGAGCGCCACATGGAGGAACTCCTGCGCACCCTCGACCCGGACCGGCACCCGGTGATCGTCATGGGCGACGCCGCCTCGCTGAGCCGGTGAGCGGCCCGCCCGGCCGCGCGGGTCAGGGCGCGATGCCGACCCCTTCGACGCGGCTCCACGCCTTCTCCCGCGCGGCTGTCATGGCCGGCCACGCCGTACCGCCCGGGCGCGGTTCGACACGCGAGGCGTACGACGACGGCCGGTACTCCGGCTCGTAGAAGCACCCGGTGTCATACGTACGGTCGAACGCGGCGCAGGACGCGGCGACCGACCGCGGTGTCGGCCGGTCACCGGTGCGTACCCAGCGGTCCAGGGCGGCGATGGAGTTGGCGTACTCGGACGTGCTCAGCGCGCTGTGCTCGTGCTCGTCGGTGAACGTCTGCACCAGGTGCCGGTCCCGGTGGGCGCCGGCGAGCGTGTCACGGTAGGCCGCCTCGTGCTCGACGAACGCGGTGGGGTCGTCGACGGCGTGCAGGGTGAGCACCGGGATTTTCACCTTGCCGGTGAGGTCGCTGTCGTAGGACAGGTCGCGCTCGGCCGTCGGATCGGCGGTGAACCGTTCCACGCCCGCGTTGAGCGCCGCGTCGTCGTGCGAACCGGAGTACCGCACGCCCTCGTTGGTGAACGGGTTGCGGTCACCCAGCCGCTTGTGCACGATGTCCCGGAACGTGAAGACCGAGAACCGCAGATGCGACTCCAGGGTGCGCTCGGGGATCTTCGTGACGGCGAGGATGTCGTCCAGGTTGCGCTGCTGGAGCGCGGTGCGTTCCTCGGGCGGGGACGCGTATCCGGTGCACTCCTGCAGCCGGGCGCGCAGCCCGGCCGTCGTCAGCGTCGACGTGGGGCGCAGGCCCTGCCACAGCGGGTACTGCGGCTCGCTCGGCCGCGGCAGGTTCTGGCAGTAGTACTGGTAGACGACGCGCAGGTCGACCCGGTAGTCGTAGCCCCGTGAGCCGCCGCCGAGGACGCCGTTGGTGAGCAGCGCGCCGTCGTAGGGGCCGTTCGCGCCGCCGTACATCTCGATGGTCTTGGCGGCCACGTTGCCGCCCCAGGACTGGCCGTGGAGGTACGTCCGCCGCGGCCGGCCGAACTCCTCGGTGAACAGGCGGCGGAGGTTCTCGGTGTCGGTCGCGGCCATCCGTGTGCCGTAACCGCCCCGGCGGTACGACGAACCGGCCCAGGCGTAGCCCTGGTCCACCATGACCTGCCAGCGCTCCAGGTCCTCGACACCGCGCTCGGGGTCGGACCCGTCGCCCAGATCGGGGCCGCCGTGGGCGTGGACGACGAGTTTCCTGTTCCAGTGCTCGGGGACCGCGATCGCGTAGTACGCGCCGTTCGTGTCCCGGCCGGTGTAGCAGGTGGCCTTCTCCGCCAGGCCGGCGGGGCAGGTGACGGGGGCCGGGCCGGTGCTCTCGGCCTGGGCGGCCGGTGCCTGGACGAGTGCGCCGAGGGCGGCGACGGCGAGGACCGGGCCCACCGCCCGTCGGCGGCCTCGGCGGGAACGGGGCGGTCGGGGAACGCGGGTGACATGACGTGATCTGTTGCGCATGGGCCAGGATGCTAGGAACCCCGGTCCGGGAGGGCCATGGAGCCGGTGTTTACGTTCATAGTGTTCGCCCCCGCCGCCCCTTCCCGTCCCGAACCTGGGGCTCCGTCCCAGACCCCGCTCCTCAAACGCCGGAGAGGCTGAGATGTAGCCTCTCCGGCGTTTGAGGAGCGGGGGTCCGGGGGCAGCGCCCCCGGGGACGGGAAGGGGAAGGGGCGGCGGGGGCGAGGAAAAGTCAGCCCTCGTCCCGCGGTCGGCCGTCCTCGTCCCGCGGGGGCCGGGTCGCCGCTTCCCCCGCCGTCAGATGCTCCAGCACCTCGACCAGCTCCTGACAGGCCCGCTCCACGGAGCGCCGCGTGTTGTGCTGCTCGGTGATCACCGCCGACAGCAACAGCGCGGTCAGCGCCAACGCCCCGTTGAACGCCTGAAGGTTGACCAGAACCTCCACCTCGGTCAGCTGTTCGAACGGTCCGATGTGATCGGTCGCCGCGATGGTGGCCATGACGGACGCGAACAGGGCGCACATCATGCTGCCCGCGAGCTGGAACCGCAGGGCCGCCCAGACCAGCAGCGGGTAGATGCTGAACAGCAGACTGGCCGGGCTGCGCGTCGCCAGCGGGACGAGGACGCCCGCGATCACCGCCAGCCCCACCGCCTCCTTCCACCTCGACCAGCGCACCGGCGCACGCACCCGGTACAGCGTGAGCAGTACCGGGGTGACGAGCAGGACGCCCATCGCGTCACCCACCCACCACGCCAGCCACACCACCCAGAGGTTCCGCAGCGGGAGGTCGCCCGTGGCCACGAGAAGAGCGGCGCCGGCGGTCGCGCTGATCAGCATCGCCGGGAAGGCGCCGAGGAACACCAGACAAAGACAGTCCCGTAATCGGGTGAGATCGCTGCGGAAGCCCACCCTGCGGAGCAGGAGGTATCCGCACACCGGCGCGGCGGTGCTGCCGACGAGGACGCCCAGCGAGGACAGTCGCAGCGAGGTGAGGTGCATGAGGATCAGCAGGGCGCCGAGCGCGATGCCCACCCAGCAGCGCAGCCCGAAGATCAGCAGACAGGCGACGGCCACTCCCGTCGGCGACCAGATGGGTGAGACCACCGCACCGCCGATGTGGAGCTCGCGCAGCAGCCCCAGCCGTCCCCCCGCGTAGTAGCAGGCGGCGACGACCAGCGTCTCGAGCACGAAGACAGCCGGTGTGCGAAGGTCCTGGCGAGCCACCACACACGCCATCAGACACCGAGGCCGCCGCGTCGGCGAGGCGAGACGCACGGGCCTGCGCCCCTATGGCGCAGTGGCCGGTCCGTCGTGCCCGAGCACCATGACGGCCGCGTCGTCGTCGTGCCCCACCCGCTGCGCCTGCTTGATCACGGCGGCGGCGAGCGCGTCCGTGTCCATGCGCGCGACCGCGGCGATGCCCGCCAGCCGCACCACCTGGTCCAGCCCTTCGTCGAGATGCATGGAGGGTCCCTCCACCACCCCGTCGGTGAGCATCACGAACACCCCGCCCGTGTCCAGCCGGTACCGGGTGACGGGATAGGCCGCCTTGGACAGGATCCCCAGCGGGGGGCCTCCCTCGTCCTCGGTCACACCGGACCGGCCGTCCGCGGTGGCCCACACGCACGGCAGATGCCCGGCCCGTGCGCTCTCCAGCAGCCGGGTGACCGGATCGAGCCGCATGAAGGTGCAGGTGGCGAAGAGGTCCGAGCTGAGGGACAGCAGCAGTTCGTTGGTCCGGGCGAGGAGCTCGCCCGGTTCGCTGTCGACGGAGGCGAGCGCCCGGAGCCCGACCCGGACCTGCCCCATGAAGGCGGCCGCCTCGATGTTGTGCCCCTGGACGTCGCCGATCGACAGACCGATCCGGCCGTCGGGCATGGTGAAGGCGTCGTACCAGTCACCGCCGACATTGAGACCCTGGTACGCCGGTGAGTACCGCACGGCCAGCCGCACACCGTCGGCGACCGGCAGCCCCCTCGGCAGCATGCCGCGCTGCAGGGCGATGGCCAGTTCCACCCGGGAGCGCTGCACCTCCGCCAGCGCACGCGCCTGTGCCGTCAGCGTCCCGAGCCTGACCAGAAGCTCGTCGCCGTCGTCCGTGGAGCCGGTGCGGGACATGGATCACTCACTCGGGCGAGGGCACCCGTACGCGCGGTGGCCGCCCTCGATGGACAAAACTCTCATTCATATATGTAAAGGATGATAGTCAGAAGCGGTTCGGCCGGGCCAGTCCATGTCTAGGCTGTGCCCATGGAGCAGCGGGAGATCATGCAGCGGGGTGTGGGGATCCTGACCGAGGCCCTCGAGATGCGGCGACGGCTCCGCGCGGACCCGGACGCCGACGTGTCGGGGAGCGGAGCCGTCGCCCAGCTCCTGGAGGAGATGCTGCCGCGGATCCAGCTGCCGGCCGACGCGAGCGCGCGCGAGGTGGCGGAGATCGTCACCGAGAAGCTGGGCCCCGCCATCGTGCAGATCACCTCCGCGCTCACCTTCGCCTTCGTCCAGCTCGCCGAGATCCACGACGAGGGCCGCACCGACGTCTCCTCCGCCGACGTCCTGCGCTCCATCTCCCTGCACTACGAGACGGGCGGCAAGGGGTAGTCCCGGGGCGAAGGGGGCGGGAGCCACGGGGTGACGCCGCGGTCCGCGGATTCTCGCGAGGGTCCGGAGCGGACGGGTGACGCGCGGGCACTTGACGCCGTACGCGCCAGTAGCGATTCTCCCCCCATGGCTTTGCACCGGCCATGACAACTCCGCGACGGAGGGACGTGCGTCATGACCACGTACCGCACCCGACGACACCTCGGGGTCGTATCGCTGCTCCTCCTCGTGCTGGCCGCGGCCCTCGTGCCCACGTCCAGTTCCGCCGCCGCCGGCGACTGGTGGGATCCGGTCGCCCGGCCCGCGCCCGACTCCGGGATCGGCGTCACCGGGGAGCCGTTCAAGGGCACGAACGCCGCGGGTGAGGTACGCGGGTTCGTCGACGCGCACAACCACGTCATGGCCAACGAGGCGTTCGGCGGCCGGCTCATCTGCGGCAGGCCCTTCTCCGCGAAGGGGATCGCCGACGCGCTCAAGGACTGCCCCGAGCACTACCCCGACGGCTCGCTGGCGGTCTTCGACTTCATCACGGGCGGCGGCGACGGCAAGCACGACCCGGTCGGCTGGCCCACCTTCGAGGACTGGCCCGCGCACGACTCCCTGACCCACCAGCAGAACTACTACGCCTGGATCGAACGCGCCTGGCGCGGCGGACAGCGCGTCATGGTCAACGACCTCGTCACCAACGGCGTGATCTGCTCCGTGTACTTCTTCAAGGACCGCGGCTGCGACGAGATGACCTCCATCCGTCTCCAGGCGAAGCTGACGTACGACATGCAGGCCTACGTCGACGGGATGTACGGCGGGCCGGGCAAGGGCTGGTTCCGGATCGTCACCGACAGCGCGCAGGCCCGCGACGTCATCGCGCAGGGCAAGCTCGCGGTCGTCCTCGGCGTCGAGACCTCCGAACCCTTCGGGTGCAAGCAGGTCCTGGACATCGCGCAGTGCGACCGGGCCGACATCGACGCCGGACTGGACGAGCTGTACGCGCTCGGTGTGCGCAGCATGTTCCTGTGCCACAAGTTCGACAACGCGCTGTGCGGCGTGCGCTTCGACGAGGGCGCGCTCGGCACCGCGATCAACGTCGGGCAGTTCCTGTCCACCGGCACCTTCTGGCGGACCGAGACGTGCGCCGGCCCCCAGCACGACAACCCCATCGGTCTGGCGTCCGCGCCCCGGGCCGAGGAGAAGCTCCCCGCGGGCGTCGAGGTCCCGTCGTACGACGAGGACGCGCGGTGCAACGTCCGCGGGCTCACCGAACTCGGCGAGTACGCCGTGCGCGGCATGATGGAACGCAACATGATGCTCGAGATCGACCACATGAGCGTCAAGGCGACCGGGCGGGTGCTCGACATCTTCGAGGCCGCGTCCTACCCTGGCGTGATCTCGTCGCACAGCTGGATGGACCTGGACTGGACCGAGCGGGTCTACGGCCTCGGCGGGTTCGTCGCCCAGTACATGCACGGCTCGGAGGGATTCGTCGACGAGGCGGACCGCACCGAGGCGCTGCGCGACGAGTACGGCGTGGGCTACGGCTACGGCACGGACATGAACGGCGTCGGCGGCTGGCCGGCCCCGCGCGGCGCGGACGCCCCGAACCCCGTCACCTACCCCTTCCGCAGCGTCGACGGCGGCTCCGTCCTCGACCGCCAGACCACCGGCGAACGCACCTGGGACCTGAACACCGACGGAGCCGCGCACTACGGCCTCGTCCCCGACTGGATCGAGGACATCCGGCGCGTCGGCGGGCAGCACGTGGTGGACGACCTCTTCAGGGGCGCCGAGTCCTACCTCGGCACCTGGGGCGCCTCCGAACGGCACCGGGCCGGGGTGAACCTCGCCGACGGCGCGACGGCCACGGCCAGTTCGGCGGAGTGGAACCCGTTCACCAGCTACGCGCCCGGCCGGGCCGTGGACGGCGACCGGGGCACCCGCTGGGCCAGCGACTGGAGCGACGACCAGTGGCTCCGCGTCGACCTCGGCACCACCCACCAGGTCGGGCGCGTCACCCTGGACTGGGAACGCGCGTACGGCACGTCGTACCGCGTCGACCTCTCCACCGACGGCACGAACTGGCGCACCGTCTGGTCCACCACCTCCGGCGACGGCGGCCTGGATACGGCCGTGTTCACCCCCGCGCCGGCCCGCCACCTGCGTGTGCGGTTCCTGGACCGGGGGACCGAGTGGGGGTACTCGATCCGCGAGGTCGGTGTCCACGGCCGCTGACGCGAAGCTCAACCACCCTGTGACAGAGCCCCGTCGACGATCTCGCGCACCGCGTCGAGCGCCGTGGCCCGGTCGGCGGGGACCAGCCCGATGCGGGTACGGCGGTCGAGCACGTCCTCCTCGTCGAGCGCCCCCTCGTGGCGCAGGGACCAGAGCAGTTCGGCGCCGGTGACCGGATACCCGGGCAGCACCGGCTCGCCCAGCCGGGCGTCCCGCGCGCCGAGCGCGTGCACGGCCGGTGCCTCGGTGCCGTAGCGCCGGACGAGACGGCGGGGCGCGGGCAGCCGGGCGAGGACGTGCGGCGGCGCGGCGCCCACCAGGGGCAGGGACGCGGTGGGAGACGGGCCGGCCCGCAGTCCCCGGACGCGGACGGCGGTGTCGACGGCGTCCTCGGCCATCCGCCGGTACGTGGTGAGCTTGCCGCCGACGACGGTGACGACGCCCTCGGACGAGGTGAGCACCGCGTGGCGCCGTGAGAGGTCGGCGGTCCTCGGCGCCGTACCGGAGTGTGCCGCCGTGTCCAGCAGCGGGCGCAGTCCGGCGAAGGCGCCGGCCACGTCGGCACGGCGGACCGGCGCGTGCAGGACGGAGCACAGGACGTCGAGGAGGAAGCCGATGTCCGTCTCGGGCGCCCCGGGGACGTCGGGGATGTCGCCGTCCACGGGTTCGTCGGTGAGACCGACGTAGACCCGGCCGTCGTCCTGGGGCAGCACGAGGACGAAGCGGTCGCTCTCCCCGGGGACCGGGATGTGCAGCCCCGCGGTCAGGGGGCCGAGGCTCTCGGGGCGCAGGACGAGGTGGGTGCCCCGGGAGGGCCGTATCCGGACGCCGTCGACGAGTCCGCCCGCCCAGACACCGGACGCGTTGATCACCGCGCGGGCGCGGATCCCGCCCTCCTCGCCGGTGAGTTCGTCACGGACGCGGGCGCCCGTCGAGGTCAGCTCCAGGGCCCGGACCCGGGTCAGGATCCGCGCCCCGCGCCCCGCGGCCGTACGGGCGAGGGCGGTCACCAGACGGGCGTCGTCGGTGAGCCGGCCGTCCCAGGACAGCAGGCCGCCGCGCAGACCGTCGCGCCGCAGCGCGGGCGCGAGGTGAAGGGTCTCCACCGCGGAGAGCCGGCGCGGCGGGGGCAGGGTGGCCCGTGCCGTGCGGGCGGCCAGGCGCAGTGTGTCGCCGGCCCTGAACCCGGCCCGTGCCAGGGCGGCCTGACCGCGCGAGACCAGCGGCGTGAGGGGCAGCACGAACGGCTGGGCCGCTACGAGGTGGGGCGCGGTGCGCTCCATCAGCACCCCGCGTTCGACCGCGCTCTCGCGGGCGACGCCGAGCCGTCCGGAGGCGAGGTAGCGCAGCCCGCCGTGGATGAGCTTGCTGCTGAACCGGGACGTGCCGAAGGCCAGGTCGTGGGCGTCGACGGCGACCACGTCCAGCCCGCGCGCCGCGGCGTCCAGCGCCGCCCCGGCGCCCGTGGCGCCGAGGCCGACGACCAGCACGTCGACGACGGGGCCGCCGACGGAGCCGGCCAGTTCACGCGCGCGCCGGCCGGCGGACAGGGAGGAGGCGGAGGCGGGGCCCCCGGCGGAGTTCATGGCGTGAGGGTCCTCTCCAGGATGTCGCGCAGCTCGCCGAGGAACGCCTCGGGGGCGAGCTCGGGGTCGTCCTCGTCGGTCATGGTCCGCAGGGACAGGGTGAAGGACTGCACGATCAGCAGCACCGACCGCGCCTGCCGTCCGGGGTGGGCGGCGCGCACCGAGCCGTCGGCGTGCCCCTCGCGCAGGTAGCCGGCCAGCAGTTCCAGCAGGGCCTCCTGACTCGCCCCGCGACGGTCCAGCACATAGGGCAGGAGCAGCTCGGGGTCCACGTCGAGGATTTTCCGGAAGAGCGGATGGGCACCGAAGGCGCGGACCGCCGCCACCAGCCCCTCGGTGATCACCTCACGCGTGGGCACACCGGGCTCGCGCTCCGGGATCGCCCCGGTGGCCACCGCGATCCACTCCCGGGTCATCAGGTCGCCGACCAGCGACCGCACATCGGGCCACCGCCGGTACAGCGTCATCCGGGAGACCCCGGCGCGGCGGGCCACGTCGGTGAGCGTGGTGCGGCGGACCCCGACGGCCAGGACGCAGTCCCGCACCGCGTCGAGCACCGCGTCGTTGTCCGGACCGCCGGAACCGTTGTGACGAATAGGCGTCATGTGTCACAGTGTAACGCCATGGCGGCCATCGGGCGACCTCGACGGCCCCGCTCATTCCGACCAACCGGTGAGGACGACAGTCATGGACATGCTGTGGAGCGGCTGGGGGGACCCGGCCGAGGCGAGGCCGCTGCCCGACACGGTGACCGGGCTGTTGCGCGATCTGCTCGGTGTGAAGCCGAGCGAGACCGGACCCGTGGCCATCGAGGACCTGGCCGTCCCCGAGAGCCCACTGGCACCGGCCGCACGCCGCGCCCTGATCGCGGCCCTGGGCGGCGAGGCCCACGTCCGCACCGACGCCGACACGCGCATCCGGCACACCCGCGGCAAGTCCACCCCCGACCTGCTGCGCATCCGCGAGGGCGACCTCGCCGCCGTCCCGGCCGCCGTACTCCTGCCCGGCGGCCACGACGAGGTCCTCGCCGTCCTGCGGGTGTGCGCCGAACACGGCCTGCCGCTGGTGCCGTTCGGCGGCGGCACCTCCGTCGTCGGCGGCCTCGCCCCCGAACCGCGCGGCGCCTTCGTCGCCCTGGACCTGCGGCGCATGGACGGCCTGCTCGCCCTCGACCCGGTCTCCCGCACCGCCACCCTGGGGCCCGGCCTCCGTGCCCCGCGGGCCGAGGAACTGCTCGCCGGACACGGCTTCACCCTCGGCCACTTCCCCCAGTCCTACGAGTGGGCCACCATCGGCGGCTTCGCCGCCACCCGCTCCAGCGGCCAGGCGTCCGCCGGCTACGGCCGCTTCGACGAGATGGTGCTCTCCCTCACCCTCGCCACCCCCGAGGGCACCCTCGACACCGGCCGCGCCCCGCGCTCGGCCGCGGGACCCGACCTGCGCCAGCTCGTCCTCGGCTCGGAGGGCGCGTTCGGCGTCATCACCTCCGTGACCGTACGCGTCCGGCCCGTCCCGCGGGCCCGCGTCCACGAGGGCTGGCACTTCCCCACGTTCGAGCAGGGGACCACCGCCCTGCGCCGGCTCGCCCAGGACGGACCGCGGCCCACCGTGCTGCGCCTGTCCGACGAGACCGAGACGCTGATCGGTCTGGCGGACCCGGACGCGATCGGCTCCGGCGCACCACGGGCCACCGGCTGCGCGGCGATCGCGGGGTACGAAGGCACGGAGGAGGACACGGAGTACCGCAGGGAGCGCGCCGGGGCCGTCCTGCGCGCGTGCGGCGGCAGCCCCCTGGGCGAGGAGCCGGGCCGGCGCTGGGCGCACGGCCGCTACTCGGCACCGTACCTGCGCGACGCGCTCCTGGACGCCGGGGCCTTCGCGGAGACACTGGAGACGGCGGCCTTCTGGTCCCGTCTCCCCGGGCTGTACGCCTCCGTCCGCGAGGCGCTCACCGCCACCCTCACCGGGGCCGGCACCCCACCGCTGGTCATGTGCCACATCTCCCACGTCTACGAGAACGGCGCCTCGCTCTACTTCACCGTGGTCTGCGCCCGGAGCGAGGACCCCGTGGCGCACTGGACCCGCGCCAAGCACGCCGCGGGCGAGGCGATCCTCGCCGCCGGCGGCACGATCAGCCACCACCACGGGGTGGGCACCGACCACCGGGACTGGTACGTCCGCGAGGCGGGCCCGCTCGGCATCGACGCCCTGCGTGCCGTGAAGCGGCGACTGGACCCGGCGGGGCTGCTCAACCCCGGCGTCCTGCTGCCCGCCGACCGACCCGCACCCCTGACCGCCGACTGACCCGCACCCCTGACCGCCCTTCCCCGTCCCGTCGGCCCGCCCGGAGGCACCCCGATGCGCCAGTTCACCGCCGTCGTCAACCCCACCGCGGGCGCGGCCACCGCGGCGGCGGCCCTGCTCGCCCTGGCCCGGCACCTCCGCGAGGAGGGCGCCGACCTGCGGACCGAGTACAGCCGCAGCCTCGCCCACGCCCGCGCACTGGCCCGCGAGGCCGGGCGGGAGGGGCGGATCGTCCTCGCCGTCGGCGGGGACGGCATCGCGGGCGGGATCGGCGGTGCGCTCAGCGGGACCGGCGCGACCCTCGGCCTGGTCCCGGCCGGCCGGGGCAACGACTTCGCCCGCGCGCTGGGAGTGCCCCGGGACCCGGCGGCCCTGGCCCGCGTCCTGCTCCGCGCCGAGCCGCGGCGGGTCGACACGGTCGAGGTCACCTCGGCCGTCCACGACCGCACCGTCGTCCTCGGCAGCGTCTACGCCGGGGTGGACGCGCTCGCCAACCGCCACGCCAACCGGTCCCGGCTGCTCAAGGGCTCCGCGTCCTACTACGCGGGTGGCCTGCGGGCCGTCACCGCCTGGCGGCCCGCCCGCTACCGGGTCACCGTCGACGGCGAGGAGCACCCGCACACCGGCTACACGGTGGTGGCCGCCAACTCCGGCTACTACGGCTCGGGCCGCGTCATCGCGCCGGACGCCCGCGTGGACGACGGTCTGCTGGACGTCGTGATGATCGAGGAGGCGCCCCGGAGGCTGTTCTTCGCCCTGATGAACGAGCTCAGGACCGGCACCCACGTGCGCCGGCCCCAGGTGCGGATCCTGCGGGGCAGTGAGATCCGCATCGAGGCCGACCGCGACGTTCCCTACGGCACCGACGGGGAGGTCGACGCGGTCCTCCCCGTCACGGTCGGGGTGCTGCCCGGAGCCCTGCGCGTCCTCTACTGACCGCCACCGGCCGCCGTCGGACCGGTGCGGTGGTACCGCTGGGCCAGCCGCGCGAGCGCCACCGCGCCCAGCAGCAGCCCGAAGTCGCGCAGCGCGACGTCGTAGTAACCGGACAGCGTCAGCAGGTTGACGATGATCCCCGCGAGCCAGCCGGCGACCAGCCAGCCCCCGAAGCGCGGCGCGATGCCCACGACGACGCCGGCCACGATCTCGATCACTCCCACCGCGTACATCGCCGCCTGCGCGCTGCCCGGGACGATGTCGTCGATCCACGGCGCGAGGTAGGCGGGCCAGTCGACGAGGAGGTTCGCGAACTTGTCCAGTCCGAACAGGACCGGCGCCACGGTGAAGCCGGTGCGCAGGATGACGAACGCCTGGTAGCCGGGGTCGGTGAGGGCGGCCCGCCGAGGCGTGACCGACGTGCCGCTCGTGGTTGTGGAGGCCATGGCCTGCACCCTTCTTCTAAAGACAAGTCTCATTAACGATAGAAGCGCCGATCCTCTCTTTAGTCAATGGCTGTTGCTTTTACACTGGTGTTCGTGGATGACACGGAAGAAGTACGCGACAGGGACATCGCGGCGATCTCGGCCATCGCCGCTCTCGATGAGCCCACCCGTCGGCGGCTCTACGACTACGTGGTGGGCCGGCGCCACCCGGTCGGCCGGGACGAGGCGGCCGAGGCGCTCGGACTGGCCCGGCAGACCGCGGCCTTCCACCTGGACCGGCTGGCCGCGGAGCACCTGCTCGACGTGCTCCACGTCCGGCGCAGCGGACGCAGCGGTCCGGGCGCGGGCCGCCCGGCCAAGCTCTACCGCCGCTCGGCCGCGCAGATCGCCGTCAGCCTCCCGGACCGGCGCTACGAACTCGCCGGCCGGCTGCTCGCCCAGGCCGTGGAGGAATCCGCCGCCGGCGGGGAACCCGTGCGCGACGTACTGCACCGCAGGGCGCGGGAACTGGGTGTACGGCTGGGGACGGACGGCGACGGGAGGGAGGTCCTCCGTGTACTGGAACGATACGGCTTCGAGCCGCGTCACGACGGCGGGTCCGTCGTCCTGGGCAACTGTCCCTTCCACGCGCTGGCCCGCGCGCACACGCAGACGGTGTGCGGCATGAACCTGCACCTGATGCGCGGAGTCCTCGAAGGGCTCGGTGAAACGGGGTTCGAGGCCCGTCTGGCGCCGGAACCGGGCCGGTGCTGCGTCCGCCTGGAGCCCGCCGCCTGACCCGGCCGCCAGGAGGAGCCCCATGACCCCGCGCGAGTTGTCGACCTTCGGCCACGGCACCGCGGACCGGGAAGCACTGACCGCACTGCTGCGCGACGCGGGGATCTCCGCCGTCGTGGACGTGCGGATCGGCCCCGGCAGCCGTCGCGACCCCGACCTGGCACGGACCCGGCTGGCCGCATGGCTCCCCGAGGCCGGCATCGCCTACCGCTGGGAACGGGACCTGGGCGGCTTCCGCAAGCTCCCGCCCGACTCGCCCGACACCGTCTGGCGCAACGCCTCCTTCCGCGGCTACGCCGCCCACACCCGCACCCCCGAGTTCGTCACCGCGATGGACACCCTGCTGGATCAGGCCGCCCGCGAGCCGACCGCGGTGATGTGCGGCGAATCCGTGTGGTGGCGGTGCCACCGGCGGATCGTCGCCGACTTCGCCCTTCTCGCCCGCCAGGTGCCGGTGCGTCACCTGATGCACGACGGACGCCACACGTGGCACAGCCCCACGCCGGGCGCACGCCTGCGCGCCGACGGGCTGCTCGTCTACGACGACACGCCGCCGCGTCGGCGTAGACGGCTCACGCAACCCGGGAGCCACCCGCAGTTACCGGACACGCCCCAAGACTGGACCGGTTCGTTCTCTGGAATTATTCGTGTCTGGGCCTATAGGTTCGGCGCATGACCGCATCCCGGCCGTCGACCGCAGCCGAGGAGCTCCGCGGTGCGGGGCTCCGTGCGACGGCGGCCCGCGTCGCCCTCCTCGAAACCGTCCGCCAGGGCGGCCACCTCGGAGTCGAGGCGATCGCCTCCGAAGTGCGCCGGCGCACGGGGCACGTCTCCCTGCAGGCGGTGTACGAGGCGCTGAACGCGCTCACCGGGGCGGGGCTCGTGCGCCGTGTCGAGCCGGCCGGCAGCCCGGCCCGCTACGAGGGCCGGGTCGGGGACAATCACCACCACGTGGTGTGCCGTTCCTGCGGTGCCGTCGCCGACGTCGACTGCGCGGTCGGTGACGCGCCCTGTCTGACCGCGTCCGGCGGTCACGGTTTCGTGATCGACGAGGCCGAGGTCGTCTTCTGGGGCCTGTGCCCCGACTGTTCCACCTCCCGCAGTACCTGAACTGCGCGAAGCTCTTCGCCCGGAAGGACTCCCATGACCGAGAACCATGACGCGATCGTCACCGACCCCAAGACGGAGGAGGCGGGTGGCTGCCCGGTCGCGCACGGGCGCGCCCCGCACCCCACCCAGGGCGGCGGAAACCGCCAGTGGTGGCCCGAACGCCTCAACCTGAAGATACTCGCCAAGAACCCGGCCGTGGCGAACCCGCTCGGCGAGGACTTCGACTACGCCGAGGCGTTCCAGGCCCTCGACCTCCCGGCGGTGAAGCGGGACATCGCCGAGGTGCTGACCACCTCCCAGGACTGGTGGCCCGCCGACTTCGGCCACTACGGCCCTCTCATCGTCCGCATGGCCTGGCACAGCGCCGGCACCTACCGCATCAGCGACGGCCGCGGCGGCGCCGGGGCCGGCCAGCAGCGCTTCGCCCCGCTCAACAGCTGGCCCGACAACGCCAACCTCGACAAGGCCCGCCGCCTGCTGTGGCCCGTCAAGAAGAAGTACGGCAAGAGCCTGTCCTGGGCCGACCTGCTGATCCTCTCCGGCAACGTCGCCCTGGAGTCGATGGGCTTCACCCCCTTCGGCTTCGCCGGCGGCCGCGAGGACGTCTGGGAGCCCGAGGAGGACGTCTACTGGGGCCCCGAGTCCACCTGGCTCGGCGACGAGCGCTACACCGGCGACCGCGAGCTGGAGAACCCGCTCGGCGCCGTCCAGATGGGCCTCATCTACGTCAACCCGGAGGGTCCCAACGGCAACCCGGACCCGATCGCCTCGGCCCGCGACATCCGCGAGACGTTCCGCCGCATGGCGATGAACGACGAGGAGACCGTCGCCCTGATCGCGGGCGGCCACACCTTCGGCAAGACCCACGGCGCGGGCCCCGCCGACCACGTCGGCGCCGACCCCGAGGCCGCCGGCCTCGAGGAGCAGGGCCTGGGCTGGAAGAGCACCTTCGGCACCGGCAAGGGCGGCGACACGATCACCAGCGGTCTCGAGGTGACGTGGACCAACACGCCGACGACCTGGGACAACAGCTTCTTCGAGATCCTCTTCGGCTACGAGTGGGAGCTGTTCAGGAGCCCCGCGGGCGCCCACCAGTGGCGGCCGAAGGACGGCGCGGGGGCCGGCACCGTGCCCGACGCCCACGACCCGTCGAAGAGCCACCAGCCGACGATGCTGACCACGGACCTCGCGCTCCGCTTCGACCCGGTCTACGGCCCGATCTCGCGCCGCTTCCTGGAGAACCCGGACGAGTTCGCGGACGCCTTCGCCCGCGCCTGGTACAAGCTCACCCACCGCGACATGGGCCCCAAGTCGCTGTACCTCGGCCCGGAGGTGCCCGCCGAGACCCTGCTGTGGCAGGACCCGCTGCCGGAGCGCACCCACGACCTGATCGACGCCGCGGACGTCGCCGCCCTCAAGGAGCGGGTCCTCGCCTCGGGTCTGCCGGTGTCCGAGCTGGTGTCGACGGCGTGGGCGTCGGCCTCGTCCTTCCGCGGCAGCGACAAGCGAGGCGGCGCCAACGGCGCGCGCGTCCGCCTGGAGCCGCAGCGCGGCTGGGAGGCCAACGACCCCGACCGGCTGGCGACGGTGCTGCGCACCCTGGAGGGCGTCCAGGAGTCCTTCAACGCCGAGCAGACCGGCGGCAAGCAGGTCTCGCTCGCCGACCTGATCGTGCTGGCCGGCGCCGCGGGCGTCGAGAAGGCCGCCAAGGACGGCGGCGTCGACATCGAGGTCCCGTTCACGCCGGGCCGCGTGGACGCCGCGCAGGAGCAGACGGACACGGAGTCCTTCGCCGCGCTCGAGCCGACCGCCGACGGCTTCCGCAACTACCTCGGCAAGGGCAACCGCCTGCCCGCCGAGTTCCTGCTGCTCGACAAGGCCAACCTGCTGACGCTGAGCGCCCCCGAGATGACCGTCCTGGTCGGCGGCCTGCGGGTGCTGGGCGCCAACCACCGGCAGACGTCGCACGGCGTGTTCACCACGGCCCCCGGCACCCTGACCAACGACTTCTTCGTCAACCTGCTCGACCTGGGCACCACGTGGAAGTCGACGTCCGAGGACCAGACCGTGTTCGAGGGCCGCGACGCGGCCACCGGCGAGGTCAAGTGGACCGGCACCCGTGCCGACCTGGTGTTCGGATCGAACTCCGAGCTGCGCGCGCTCGCGGAGGTCTACGCGAGCGACGACGCCAAGGAGAAGTTCGTGCGGGACTTCGTCAAGGCGTGGGACAAGGTCATGAACCTCGACCGGTTCGACCTCGTCTGATCCCCCCGCCCCGCTGATCCGGGCCGGCCCTTTGGGGCCGGCCCGGACGTGTGCCGCCCCCGAGATGCGCGCGGTCCGCCGTGCCACCAGGGTGGAAGCGAGCCGACCGCCACCGAAGGAGGCGCTGGACATGGGCAAGGGCACCGGCCGGGGCAAGGATCTCCACAAGGGCGACGAGGTCGCCTGGAGCAGCCACGGCAGCGAGGCGACGGGCAAGGTCGAGAAGAAGATCACCGAGCGTACCGAGGCGGCCGGACGCACGGTCGCCGCCTCCGAGGAGGAACCGCAGTACGAGGTGCGCAGCGGGAAGTCGGGCAAGCCGGCGGTCCACAAGCCCTCCGCGCTCAGGAAGAAGAAGTGAGCGCCGTGGAGGAGGACCGCGAGGACGAGACCTGGGACGAGTTCCGCGAGCTGGTCAACATGAAGCCGGCCGACCTCGAGAAGTGGCTCGGCACGGAGGAGTCCCGCGGCGCGGGTCAGCACGCGGACGGCGGCGAGTCGACCGGCCACGCGTCCGGCCGCCGCATCGTCGGCATCCTCCGCACCGCGAGGAAGGACCTCTCCGACGACGACTACGCCCACATGCGCAAGGTCGTCGGCTACATCCGCCGCCACCTCGCCCAGCGCCCGTCCGGCGACGTACGCGACACACGCTGGCGCCACTCGCTGATGAACTGGGGCCACGACCCGCTCGACGACGCGCCCTGACACCACCGCCCACGGACCTCCCGGGGAAACCCCGAGGGCCGGCCCACCCGTACGGGATCCGTCCGGGTGGGCCGGCCGGGGGGCACGACCACCGTGTGCCGTCGCCGTGCCGTCCCCACCGCACGCGCCACGACACCCGCCGCCGCGGGTGTGACATCGGGGAAACGGGCCATCAAAGAGAGGAGCAGAGCCACTCGACGCGAGGAGTGTCCACGTATGGGAACCGTCGTCCACGTCCCGCAGACCCGGGACATGATCGGAGAGGAACTCTCCGGCGACGAGGCGTTCGCCGCGCTGCGGCACTACGGAGGCCTGCGGCTGCTGACCGACTCCTTTGCCCGCTTCCGCTACGCGGACGGCTTCTCCCACGCGCGGGCGCTCGCCTTCCAGGTCGTCCTCGGCCTGGTGCCGTTCACCGTGGCGCTGGTCGGCCTGGCGACCTCCGTGCACACCGAGGGCGTGGGCCGGGTCGTCGAGCTCACCCTCGGCCGGATCGTGCCCGGCGCCAGTGCCGACATCGTCGAGGACGCCTTCGAGGGGACCCGGCGCAGCGCCCACGACGACGTCGGGAGCGCGCTGGCGCTCTGGCTCGGCCTGGGCTTCGCCCTGCTGAACCTCGCCTCCGCCATGGGCCAGATCGAGCGGGGCGCCAACCGCATCTACGGGATCGAACGCGACCGCCCCTTCCCCCGCAAGTACGGCAGGGCCGTCCTCCTCGCGCTCACCGCGGGCCTGCCGCTGGTCCTCGGGTTCGTCGTGCTCGTCACCGGTGACGCGGTGGGCGACGCGGTGGCCGAGGTGGCCGGGGGATCCGGCGGCTCGGGGTGGTGGACCGTGCTGGAGCTGCCGGTGGGACTGGCGCTGGCGTGGGTCGCCTCGGCGGTGATCTTCCGCTGGTCACCCCGGCGTACCCAGCCCGGCTACACCTGGCTGGCCTTCGGCTCGGCCGTGCACCTGCTGCTGTGGGTCGCGGCGACGTGGCTGCTCGCCCTGTACGTCGAGGGCAGCGGGGCGTTCGGCGCCCTGTACGGGCCGCTCACCGCGTTCATCGCACTGCTGCTGTGGGCCAACCTCACCGCCGTCGCCCTCTTCCTCGGCATCGCGTTCGCAGCCCAGCTCGAAGCGGCGCGCGCCGGCATCGACGCGGCGGTCCGCCCGGACCCGGGACCGGGCGCCTGACCGGCCGGGACGAACACGCCGACGGGGAACTTGGGCGTGGCGTCCGCGCGTTGTCGGTGTGAGGTTGCACAATGATCGGAAAAGGAGATCAACTCCGGCGCCGCGCTGGGTAGACGGTCTCGTATCCCGGCTCCGGAAAGGTCTTGCTGATGCTCGCCACCGTCGACCGTCCCCACGCCCTCGTCGCCCTGCCGGCCGCGCGCCGCCGACCGGACCAGCGTCGCGGCGGACCGATAACGACCGAGTTCCCGGCCGTCCCTTCCCGTCCGCGCCCCCCGGCCGGCACCCCCCGCACCGACGTGCTGCGCATCATCTCCGACCCCCGCACTCCCACGTACGTCACCGAGTACGCCAACGGCCGCCGCAGGTACAGCTACTGGCGCCCGCTCGACTCGGCCACCGGCACCGGGGGCTGCTACGCCGCCCTGCCCACCGCCGAATGCGACGCGCTGCACGCGGCCGGGCGGATCACCCTCGGCGAGCCCGTCGTGGACCCCAACCGCACGACGTACCGCGTCCGCACCGCCACCCGCGCCCAGTCGGCCGCCCGCGCCCAGTCCGCCACGCGCGCCGAACCGGCCCCCCGGACCCGGCCCGAGCCGGCCCGCCCGGTACGGGAACGCGCCCGCGTGGCCTGACCGGGGTGCGGGGCGGCTGCGCCGTGGTCCGGTCAGGCCACGGGCGAGCGCCCGTGGCCGAATGCGTGTCCTGCTGCCGACCGAGGCGACGGTACGGTCGTAGGCCGGGAGAAGATCTCACGCACCGCACTCCGCGCCGACGTGGTGTTTCGAGGTGAGGCCTTCGGTATCAGCACAGATCACGGGCGCCTCCGGCTTCCGACAGGGGTCCGGAAGAATCGGTCCGGAGCGAGCCCGCCGATGTGATTGGCATGCTCCTGATAAGTCGCGCCGGGCTCCACGACCACCTTCGGCTCCACGGTCACCGGCGGCTCCTCGACGCCGCCGGCCGCGCTCACCCGTGGCCGTCCGTGAGACGCCACCGCCCGGTCTCCGCGTCCCGGGACGCGGAGACCGGGCGGTACGGGGGCACCCCGGTCAGGCGATGGACGCCGAAATGACGGCGGAGACCGCGAGGTTGCAGGACGCCGTCACCCAGACCGCCGGGTGGGGTTCGGGCTCGACCAGCGTGGCACCCAGGCGCCCCGGGGTGATGAGGTCCACCACCAGGAACGCCACGGCCATCATCACCAGCCCCAGCACACCGAACGCCGCGGTCGACGCCAGCCCCTTGCCGAAGTCCTCGTACGTCGTCCAGATCGACGTGAACACGATCCCGCCGATGCCGAGCAGCGCGGAGCTCAGCACCAGCGCGGCGTTGCGGTTGCGCTCCTGCCAGATCTGCCGGCCGAGCTTTCCGGGCGTCAGCACGTCGACCAGGACGATGCCGAGGACCAGCAGGACCAGTCCGAGTGCGCCGTAGGCGGTGGCCCGGCCGAGTCCGTTGACGATGTCGCTCATGGGGTTGCCGGCTCCGTAGGGTGAGTGATCGCGGTCAAGGGCGAGCAAAATGTAGCGCACCCGTTCGGCGCCTTGACCTGCTGCCCCCGTCATCCTCCGGCGCCGATGTCGTCGGCGCGGGCGACGAAGTGCGCGGCGCCGCCGCCGATCCGGTAGAGGAAGGCGCCGCCGTCCCGGTCGGCGGCGTAGAACTGGCCGCCGGGATCGTAGGAGAACCGGCGGGTGATGCCCTGCCAAGGGGCGCGCAGCAGTTCGGAGCGGAGGGCGGAGGGGCCGTCGGCGCCGGCGTCGGCCAGGCCGTGGACGGCGAACCGCACGGCGTCGTAGGCCTCGGCCGCCCAGGGCGCGGGGGAGTCGCCGTGACGTTCGCGGTGGGCGGCGGCGAAGGCCCGCAGGTGCGGGTCCGCGCCGGCGTCGGCGTAGGCGGTGCCCACCATCCAGCCCTCCGCCTCGGCGAGGAAGCGGCCGCCGAGCACCGGTTCCTCCGCGTGACGGTGAGGGACACGTACACGGGCTCCTTGTCCTTCGTCGCCGGCAGCACGAACGCCCGGGTGAGACTGGCCGGCACCCCGTCCGGCAGCGGCTCGCGACGCCACAGGCAGTCGTCGCCGAGCACCGCCCACCGGGACGGATCGCTCTCGTACGGCTCGCCCTTGCGGAAACCGACGCCGAAGTAGTCGGGACGTACGGGGAGTCCGCGCACGAACTCGACCGCCTCGGCCCGGGTGGCGGGTGCCCGGTCCTCCGCCACGGTGTACGGACCGGAGGAGGACGGCCCGGAACCCGGTTCACCCGTCGTGCTTGCGCCTCCCTGTGACGGCTTCCGGGCGCCGGTGTCCCCGTCGGGGCCACCGGTGCACCCCACCAGCATCAGCGTCCCCGCCACCGCGGCCACAACCGGTCTGTGCGCGATCATGTCCCGCCCCCGCTCCCCAACGGCCGGCCCCCACGTGAACAGTGTGGCCCACGGCAGGGCGGCAGGGTAACAACTCGACTGTACGGAAAGGTAGTTGAGTGAATTCGTCGTCAGGGAGTCATATCCGCGCGCATCCGGGGCATCCGGTGTTCCACCGGACGGACCGTGAAGGAGAACCGGCCATGAGCAGCGGCAGCCGCACCCTCACCGCCCTGTACGTCGCCGTCGCCCTCTGGCTCTCCTTCTGCACCGTGCGCACCTGGGGCACCGTCCCCCTGTGGACCACCCTCGCGATGGCGGTCGCCTCCCTCGCCCCCGTGATCGGGATCGTGCGGGAGACGGTCATCGCCGACGAGCGGCGCGCCGTCGCCGTCCTCCGGGAACGGCAGGGGCGCCGGGCCGCGTGGCGCGACGCGGTGGCCGCCGCGGTCGCGCAGGCCGAGGTGGAGGCCGCCTGCTGCGAACGCTGGTGGACGTCGTGCGCGACCGAGCACGACCCCGCCTGCGCGCACCGGACCTCGTGGGGCACGACGGCCTGAACGGGGCACGACGGCCTGAACAGGGCCCGGCGGCGGTCTCCCGCGCGCCTCCGACATCTGGTCTGGACCAGACTCTTGACGCCGCCTTATCTCACTTCTTAAATCAAGTGGTTGTACCTCCACCCCCACAACCACGGTCGGCGCACCCGTACATCCGGGTCGCCGTACGGAAAGGGAGAGCCATGTCCTCTCCGCGCAGACTCCGCAGATGGCTGATCACCGCGATGTCGGCCGCGCTCGTCGCCTCCGGTGCGGCGGGCACCGCGACGGCCGAACCGGCCGATGCCACGGCCGCGGCCGCCGTGACCTTCTCGGACACCTTCGACGGTCCCGCCGGCGCCGCGGTCGACTCCTCGAAGTGGCAGATCGAGACCGGCGACAACGTCAACAACCACGAGCGGCAGTACTACACGTCCGGCAACAAGAACGCCGCCCTGGACGGCCAGGGCCACCTGGTCATCACCGCCCGCAAGGAGAACCCGGCCAACTACCAGTGCTGGTACGGCACCTGCCAGTACACCTCGGCCCGGCTCAACACCTCCGGCAGGTTCACCGCGCAGTACGGGCACGTCGAGGCGCGGATGAAGGTGCCGCGCGGGCAGGGCATGTGGCCCGCGTTCTGGATGCTGGGCACGCCGGTCAACTGGCCGGACTCGGGCGAGATCGACATCATGGAGAACGTCGGCTTCGAACCCTCCACGATCCACGGCACGATCCACGGCCCCGGCTACTCCGGCTCCGGCGGCATCGGCGCCGGCTACACCCTGCCGGGCGGCCAGGCCTTCGCGGACGCCTTCCACACCTTCGCCGTCGACTGGGCACCGGACTCGATCACCTGGTCCGTGGACGGCAACGTCTACCAGCGGCGCACCCCCGCCGACCTCGGCGGGAAGCAGTGGGTGTTCAACAAGCCGTACTTCCTGATCCTCAACCTGGCGGTGGGCGGCTACTGGCCCGGCGACCCGGACGGCTCCACCGCCTTCCCGCAGCAACTCGTCGTGGACCACGTGTCGGTGACGACCGGCGACTCGTCCACCGGCGGCGCGATCCGCGGTCTGGCCGGCAAGTGCGTCGACGTCGCCGGGGCGAACACCGCCAACGGCACCCCCGTACAGCTCTACGACTGCAACGGCACCTCCGCCCAGAACTGGACCGTGGGCTCCGACGGCACCATCCGCGCCCTCGGCAAGTGCCTGGACGTCGCCTCGGGCGGCACGGCCGACGGTACGCCCGTCCAGCTGTGGGACTGCAACGGCACCGCCGCCCAGAAATGGGTCGTCACCGCCGCCCGCGACATCGTCAACCCGCAGGCCGACAAGTGCCTGGACGTGACCGGCAACAACTCCGCCAACGCCACCCGGCTGCAGATCTGGACCTGCACCGGCGCGGCCAACCAGAAGTGGACCGTCGGCTGAACCGACGGTGCCGGACACACCGCTGCCCCGGACCGGCCGGTCCGGGGCAGCGGTGTGTCTCAGCCGGTCACCGCCGGGTTCCGGCGGACGTGAACCACGGGTAGCCGGGGACGCCGGGGCCCCAGTCGCCGGGTCGGCCGCCCGCGTCCTTGGTCACGAAGACGCTCGGCTCGGACGCGGTCACGCCGCCGCCCGCCGAACGCGCCGTGACGAACCACGCGTGGGCCGTGCCCGGCTTGAGGTTCCTCCAGGTCACCGAGGCGGTCCCACCGGAGCCGGCCCTGTCCCGGCCGATGACGCGCACCGGGTCGTACAGCGCCAGCGAGTCCGTCCTGAACGACGTGGTGCGGGTGTCGAGGTCCACCGGCAGCACCATGTTGTCCTCGGTGCCGTCGTAGCGGTGGTCCGCGTCGTACTCGGTGGCGCCGAACTCGTCGAGCAGCGGCGAGTAGGTGTCCACCGTCAGCTCGGACCGGTCGACGTCGAACTGCAGCATCCGGAAGAAGCTCGAACCGAACCGGAGCTGGTCGTCGGGCTGGTAGCCGCCCACTTCGGTCAGTCCGAGCCGGTCGGCGGACACGGTGTAGAACTGGTAGTCCGCGAGGAGTTCGACGACCCCGTGGGACACCTCGCCCACCTTGGGCTTCACGTTGGTGCCGACACCGTGTTCGTGACCGGCGAGGATCAGGAACACGTTCGGGTTGTCCTGCACCACCGTCTTGTACAGCATCGCTCCGTCGGGCGCGGAGAACCGGGCGCCGCGTCCGTCCGGGCTGTCGCTCGGCGCGAGGTAGTCGTGCGAGAGCAGGATGCCGTTGCGGTCGGGGTAGCGGGCGAAGACGGAGGCGGCCCACGCGGCCTCCTCCTTCGTCACCCCGTACGACAGGCCCACGACGACGAAGTCGACACCGCCGGCGGAGAACAGGTCGTAGTGGTTCTGGTTGTCGCCCGGCTTCCAGGGGCCGCCGTACTCGGCGTGCCGCCAGCCGTCGGACAGCGCCTGGTAGCGGTCCGGTCCGTAGTACCGGTTGTAGAGGGCGTCCGGCCCGTTCTCGGTGCCCGACTGGTTGTCGTGGTTGCCCGCGATCACACCGTTCGGGACGCCGGCGTCGTCGAGGATCCGCTGCTGCCGGGAGGACACCTCCATCTCGCCCACGACCTGCCGCTGGGTGGCCTCGTCGGCGGGCTTGCGGATGTTGTTCTCGATGATGTCGCCGGTGTGGGCCACGTACGCGATCTTCCGCTCGTCCTTGTGGGCGGCGATCCAGCGCGTGACGTCCCCGTACGCCTTCTCCCACACCGCGCGTTCCGCGGCCGTCTCCTGCTCCACCGCGCCCTCGGAGAGGTACTGCGTGTCGGTGAAGTGGACGATCGAGAAGTCGTAGGAGTCCGGGTCGGCGAACCGGTCCGGGTCACCGGCCTCGATGTCGTCGGCGAACGGGTCCTCCCCGGTCACCATGACATGCACCCGCTGCCGGTCGACGTACGCGCGGTCGACGACCGCCGTGAGCACGGTGTTCCCGTCGGCGGCGCCCCGGGCGCTCGTCAGCACGTCCCAGCGCTTCGCCGCGGTGTTCCACACGCGCAGCGCGGCGAGCCGTTCGGGGTCGATGACACCCTCCCAGCGCAGCACCGGCGCGTCGGTACGGCCCTTCACCGGGACGTCGAAGCGCTGGTAGGTGACCTCCTGGGCGGCGGGCGCGTCGAGGATCCTGCCGTCGGCGGGCGCGAGGCCGGTGGCCTTCACCCGGCGCTCGCCCGGCACCCGCAGCGTCGTGGGGACGGCGTCCGCGGTCCCCTGGTACACCTGCCGCGGCGTGAGGATCTCGGCCTCGGAGAACGTGGCGCTCACCGTGCCCCCGTCGGGCTCGGCCACCTCGGCCGACAGCCGGACGCTGCGGCCCGCGTCGGTCGTGCCGGCCTTCGGGGTGAGGCCCTTGGGCGTGTCCGGGATGCCGGCGGAGGTGAACCTCACCTCGCGGGTGCCGGTGTTGCCGAGGCCGTCGGTGCCGGACACCGACAGGGTGTGGGCGCCGGCGGACAGTCCGGGACCGATGGCCGTGCCGGGTTCGACCGGCTTGCCGTCGAGCTTCACCGACGGTCCTTCGACCACGCCGGACGCGTCCTCCAGCCGTACGTCGAGCACGACCGACGCGGTGATCCGCTGCCCGGCGGCCGGGACACTGGTGGTGACCTCGGGCGCCGAGTTGTCGGTGACCAGCGTGCGCGTGGCCTTCTTCCCGGACCGGGAGACCGCGGCCAGGGTGTGCGCGCCGTCGTCGATCCGCCGGGTGTCGAGGTCGGCGCGCAGCCCCTGGGCCGGGCCCTCGACGAAGAACTCGAGGTCGATCTCGGTCAGCGGGTTGACGTTGTCCCCGCAGTTCCCGTCCCCCAGACTGTACGAGCCCTTGAGCATCCGTCCGGCGGCGGTGCCGCTCGCCGGGGTGAGGGTGATGCCGGAGACGGCGAAGTCGTCACGGTTGTCCCCGCACGAGGCGGGGAACGTGCCGGCGACGAAGTCGACGGTGTTCCAGCCGGGTTCGAGCCACTCGTTGGGGAAGGCCAGGTCGACGTGGCGTCCGGCGAAGTCGCTCTCCAGCACCTGCTTGCGGCCGTTCACCAGGACGTGGTTGCCGTAGCGGGCCTCGATCGAGTTGCCGCCCACGGTGAAGCCGAGGGTGGCGGTTCCGGTGCCGAGGGTGTCGCTGACGTGCACGGCCGGGGCGTCGATCGAGTAGTGCAGCTCGGCCTCCCGCAGCCGGGTGTCACCGCTGCCGCAGGAACCGTCGCCCAGGGCGTAGGAGTCCGCGATGTCCCGGCCCGTGACGGTGCCGCCGTCCAGGGCGAGTCCGAGGCGCGCGATGTCGAAGTCGTCGCGGTTGTCGCCGCAGCTCTCCCGGTACGCGCTGGTGACGACCTTGATGACGTTGTCCCCGGGCATCAGATGACGGGCCGGGATCGCGATCTCCACCCGCTGGCTCACCCAGGTGCCGCCCAGGTCGATCCGCTTGCCGTTGACCAACAGGTGGTTGTCGTACTTATCGTCGATCGAGTTCGACCCGACGTCGAAGGAGAAGACGGCCGCGCCGCTGCCCAGGTGCGCCTCGGTGACGGGCGCCGCACCGTCCACGGTCAGCGACTTGACGCCGCCGTCGGTTCCGGCGGGAAGGCTCGCGGACACCGTCCGCGGGCCGGCCACCAGCGTGCCGTCCTCGGGCAGCAGCCGGGGCGCGCCGGCGGGCGCGTTGTTGACGGTCACGTCGTTCTCGACCGTCTTGCCCGACGCGGTGGTCGCGCTGAGGACGTGGGCGCCGTTGCGGAGCCTCGTGGTGTCCAGGTCGGCGCGCAGCCCGGTGGTGCCCCGCGGGTCGGACAGGGCGAAGAAGGTGAGGGTCGCCTTCGTCCGCAGGCTGGTGTTGGTGCCGCAGCTGCCGTCGCCGAAGGAGTAGGTGTACTCGTTCTCCTCGCCGTCGGCCCGCTCGCCGAGCAGCTCCAGGGCGATGTCCGAGAGCACGAAGTCGTCGTGGTTGGTGCCGCAGGAGCTCTCGACGGTCCCGGCGACGACCTCGATCGTGTTCTCGCCCTTGACCAGGTGCTCGTTGGGTATCTCGATCGTGCCCCGCTCGTTGACGAGGTCGCCGATGTCGGCCCGGTAGTCGCCGTTGACCACGATGTGGTTGTGGTAGCGGGCCTCCGTCGAGTTGGAGCCGACGTCGAAGGTGAGCCGGGACACCCCGACCGTGCGCTCCGCGCCGACCTTCTTCCCGTCGACCGCCAGCCTGGTCACGGAGTCACCGGCCAGTGTCGGTGTGGCCGCGAGGTGTTCGGTGCCCTCCAGATAGGTCCCGTCACGCGGGACCAGGTCCGGCAGGCTCGACTCCGCTTCCGGACCCGTCTGCTCCGCGGGCGGCTTCGGGGCCGCCTGTGCCGCCGTGGTGCCGCTCGCCAGGAGCAGCGCCGCGAGCACCACTCCCATGAGCCGCGCCCCGGATCCGCCGCCCTGCCGTCTTCGCCGCTGTCCTGTCCGCATCAGCAGCCGCCCTCCCTGTTCGCCGCACGATGAAGGGCACACCGGCTGATGCGGGCATGCCCATGGCGCATCCTGGGCGGCGCGGATGAACGCGGGGGGAGCGGCCGTGAACGATCAGCGGAAGGAGGTACGCGACCCGGTCGGCTTCCGGGGTTGCTTTGCTTTTCTTTTGCCGTCCGGGAACATGGTCGCGGCCGCGTCCGTTTGACCGGACGGACCGTGACAGCGACAGAAGAGGTGGCACCAAGTGGCGATGTTCGACCGGCTCAAGGAACAGGCCAGGGCCCTCCAGCAGTCCCAGGGCGCACGGACGGGGAGCGGACAGCAGCACGGGCACGGCTCCTCCTCGGGCGGTGGCTCCAAGGCCCAGCTGATGGGGCTGTTCAAGTCCCAGCTCGCGTCGGCCAAGGCGGAGCTCAAGAGCGGCGCCTACCGGGACGCCAGCATGGCGATGTGCGCGCTGGTCGCCGCGGCCGACGGACGCGTCGACCCGGCCGAGCGGCAGCGCGTGGAGGAACTGATCGTCTCCAACGAGGTGTTGCAGAACTTCCCCGCGGACCAGCTCCGCAAGCGGTTCAACGAGCACGTGGACCGGCTCACGGCCGACTTCGAGCTGGGCAAGGCCCGGGCGCTGGAGGACATCGCCAAGGCGGCGAAGAAGCCGGCCGAGGCCCGGGCCGTCGTCCAGACCGGCATGGTCGTCGCCGGGGCCGACGGCAGCTTCGAGCCGGCCGAGCAGTACGCCGTACGCGACGCCTGCTCGGCTCTCGGCCTGTCACCCGCGGAGTTCGGTATCTGACGGCGGCTCGGACAGTCCGGCGCCCGGCGCCGGGGCGACGGTGTGACCGAGCAGGTGCAGCGGTGCCGCCGTGACCCCGGCCTCCTCCATGGCGTCCCAGTGGGCCCGTGCCACCGCCGCGTCCACCAAGCCGTGCACCAGCGGCAGCCGGTCGTCCGAGGCGCGCAGCAGGGACTCGGTGCGGCAGGAGGCCAGGGTTCCCTCGATCCAGGGCTGGGCGAGGTAGCCGGCCGCCGCCGCGGCCGGGAGGTCGTCGGCGACCTCCCGGCCGGTGCTGCCGACGTGCAGCAGCCCGCCGCCCACGACCAGGACGTCGCCCCGTTCCCGCATCCGGGCCAGGGCCCGTCCGGTGTCGAAGCAGTGCGGGAAGGAGTCGTCGACCACGACGGCACCGGGCCGCAGCCGGTCGACGTCGAGTACCGCCGTCGCCCCGCTCACCGCCGTCACCAGCAGATCCGCGGCGTGCACGGCGTCCGGCAGCATCCGCTGCGCCTCGACGGCCTCCACCTCGCCGGCCAGCCCGCGCTCCCGCAGCCGGCGGCCGAGCTCCCGCAGCCGGGGCCCGCTGCCGCGCACGTCGCACAGCAGCAGACGCCGGGGCGGGCGGGCGGCCAGTGACAGCAGCAGTTCGAGCGAGGACGCGCCGATCGAACCCAGTCCGGCGAACGCCACCTCCAGGTCCGCGAGGTCCCGGCCGGTCGCGTCCAGCGCCGCGTGCACCGCCTTGACCACCGACACCACCGTTGCCGCGTGCCCCGTCGTCACTGCCGCCGGGTACTGCCGGTGCCGCAGCACGTCGAAGCCGTACCCGGTCAGCGACGGGATCATCCCGGCGAGGGACACACAGCGTGCGCCGAGGGAGGCGGCCAGCGACACCGCGCGAGCGGTGTGGTCCACCAGAGAGGCCCCCCGCCCGAGTTCGTCGGCGAACAGCGGCACGCACACGAAACCCGACCGGCCCAGCGGCGTGCGCACCGTCTCCAGCAGCCTCGGCCCGCCGTCGGGGAACAGCAGGGCGCGCATCTCGGCCCGGGGCAGCGCCGCCTCGGGCAGGCCGGCCAGCCGGGCGAGGTGCTCCGGCGCCGGCAGATAGCCGACGAGAGCCGCGTCCATCGTCCCCCGCCGCTTCCCCGGCGGGGGCACCACGACCCGGCGGTTCCCGGCCGCCCGCACCAGACGGCCGCGCACCGAGCGGACGAAGCCGTCGAGCGCGTCCGGCGAGAACGCGGCGGCGCTGCCCCGTACCGTGACCCGCAGCCCGTCACCGTCCGGCCGTACCGCCATGAACAGGTCCGTCGCCGACGACGGCGGCAGGAACATGCTGTCCGCCGCCTCCCACTCCACCCGCAGCACACCGTCGCCCCGCGGGGCCAGCGCGGCGAAGTCGAGGTGGGTGAAGAAGAACTGCGACGTCACGGGCAGACCGTCGGCGTGCCGGGGAACGACGTCCTCGTGGGCGCGCGCCTCCTCCGCCTCCGCCACGATCCGGCGCAGCGCGTCACCGAACTCCCCTTCCGTCAGGGGAGCGTCGGCCGCGCCGGCCGGCCGCACGGGTACGGCGCCGGCGAACGGCCCGAAGATCCGGTGCGCGTCGGGCAGCGCACCGTCCCGGCCGCTGACCGCCAGGCCCACGATCAGGTCCGGCCGGCCCGTCACCGCCGTCAGCTCCTGGTAGTAGGCGGTCAGCAGCGGGGCGTACAGCGTGGTCCGCGCGGCCGAGGCGACCTTGCGCAGGGCGGCCGTCAGTGTCGCGTCGAGCGTGAACCCGGCCGACTCGAAACGCCGGCCGCCGCCCACGGCGGCGGTGCGCAGCACCGGCGGCCGGTACGGGGCGTTCAGCCGGCCGGCCCGGGCCCGGCGTTCCGCCGTGGCCGGTGCGCCGGCGCCGGACCCGGCCGCCGCCAGGACGTGGTCGCGGAAGCCGGCCCGCGGCGCGGACGGTCCGGGCACGGCACCTCCCGCCAACCGGTCGTACACCTCGGTGAGTTCCCGTATCAGCAGGGCCGAGCTGTAGCCGTCGCCGATGACATGGTGCGCGTGCACCAGCAGGACGTGTTCCCGCGGCTCCAGGGTGAGCACCCGCAGGCGTATCAACGGCCACGCCCAGGGTTCCAGGCGTCGCTCCGCCTCGGTCGCGGCCCGCTCGTCCACCTCGGCGGGCCCGGCGACTGTCTCGAAGTCGACCGGCAGCCGCAGCGACCGGGGCAGCTCCTGCTGCACGGGAGGCCGGGCACCGGCGGGAAAGACGGTGCGCAGCATGCCGTGGCGCTCCACCAGCACGTCCACCGCCCGCTGGAAGAGGTCCGGATCCAGCGGCCCGGACAGCCGGAGCCGCGCCAGCCACGTTCCGCCGCCCGGCGAGAGCGCCTCGGCGAGGAGGAACCCGCGCTGACCGGGAGTGACCGGGAACGGGCCGGGGTCCTGGTCACCGGCCGGGACGGGCGCGGCGTCCGCGGCCCCGGAGTCCCCTCCGGCGGCGGAGTTCACGGCCCCGGAGTTCCCTCCGGCGGCGGAGTTCACGGCCCCGGAGTTCCCTTCCGCAGCGGAGTTCGCAACCTCGGAGGTCCCTCCCGCGGCGGCGTCCACGGCCTCCGCCAGGGCGGCGAGGGTGCGGTGACGGTAGATCACGGTCGGCCGGGGCAGCGGCCCCGCCCGCTCCGCGAGCCGCGCGAACACCTGCAGGACGAGCAGCGAATCACCGCCCCGTTCGAAGAAGTCGTCCTCCCGGCACACGGCACTCACCCGCAGCACCTCGCACCAGATCGCCGCCAGCCGCCGCTCGGTCGCGGTGGCCGGGGGAGTCCTCCCGTCACCGGACGACACGTCCGGACCGGGGTCCGCCGCCGGCAGCGCCGACCGGTCCACCTTGCCGGTTCCGGTCAGCGGCAGCGCGTCGACGCACGTGATCCGCGCCGGGACCATGTACGAGGGCAGCAGCCCGGCAACATGCCGGCGCACCTCACCGGCGACCGGCGGTTCGGCCCCCGTCCGGGGGGTGACGAAGGCGAGCAGCCGCCCCTCGTGCGCGAGCACCACGGCCCGCCCGACACCGGGGCAGGTCTGCAGTGCCGCCTCCACCTCGCCCGGCTCCACCCGGTTCCCGCGGATCTTCACCTGGTCGTCGAGCCGCCCCAGGAACTCCAGGACGCCGTCCGCCGACCGGCGCACCCGGTCCCCGCTGCGGTACCAGCGCCGCCCCCCGCGCATCGTGAACGCCCGCGCGGTCAGCTCCGGTTCGCCCAGATAACCGGAGGTCAGACCGGTGCCCGCGATGAGCAGCTCCCCGGCCTCACCCGGCCCGCACACGGCACCGCCGTCGTCGACCACCTCCAGCAGGGCACCGGCCGCGGGCCGCCCGATCGGCAGCCGCCGTACCCCGTCGTCCGGGCGTGCCTCGATGATGTGGCAGGTGGCGTTGACGGTCGCCTCGGTCGGCCCGTACAGGTTCGCGATGCGCGTGCCGCCGCCGAACAGGTCGAACCAGCGCCGCACGTGCTCCACGGGCAGCGCCTCACCGCCGACGTGCACCCAGCGCAGCGCCGACAGGTCCACCGGCGCCGCGCCCCGCGCCGCCCGTGCCTCGGCGGCGGACAGCAGCTGCTCCCACAGCGTCGGAACGGAACTCCACACGGTCACCCGCGCCCGCTCCACGTGCGCCAGCAGCAGCTCGGGGTCGCGCAGCAGGTGCCGGGGCACGGTCACCACGGTGCCGCCCACCATCAGCGGCGCGAGCAACTGGCGCACCGAGGCGTCGAAACACGGCGACGCGGTCTGCGCGAGACGGTCGTCGGGGCCGTAGCCGAAGGTGCCGACGGCCCAGTCGAGGTAGTTCTCCATCGCCCGGTGGGTGACCGGCACCCCCTTCGGGCGCCCCGTCGACCCGGAGGTGAAGATGACGTACGCGACCGCCCCGGGATCCGGCGTGACGGCGACCGGACGGCCGTCGTCGGCGGGCGGGGCGTCGGCGGGCGGGGGGTCGACCGCCACCGTCCGTACGCCGGTCAGGGCCCGGGCGAGGCCCAGGGTGGGGGAGTGGCACACCACCATGGAGGCGCCCGTACGGGTCAGCTGACCGGCCAGCCGCGTCCGGGGGTGCTCCGGATCCAGCGGGACCCAGCCGGCCCCGGCCCGCAGGATGCCCACCACACCCACCACCGTGTCCGCGCCCTGCTCGGTGAGCAGCCCGACCAGGTCGCCGGGACGGACGCCGTCGGCACGCAGCCGTGCCGCGAGAGCGGCGGAGGCGCGGTCGAGTTCCCCGTACGTGAGGGACGCCTCCCCGGCGTCGACGGCGATCGCGCCGGAGTGCGCACGGAACCGGTCGAGCAGCCGGGTGACCAGGGGAACGGGTCCGCCGGGCCGGGGGGACGGCACCGGTGCGGCGGGAGTGCGCGAGGCGGCCGCCAGCTCTTCGCGGAACTCCCGGTCCAGACGGGCCACGGTGGCCCGCTCGAACAGCGGCGCCGGGAAGTTCCACGACACGCGCAGCACCGGACCGTCCGCCCAGCACAGCAAGGACAGCCGGGTCGTCGCCGACCCGGTGCCGGCCGCGGTCGCCCGCACCTCCACCGGGCAGCCGGGAGCCGCCGCGGCCGGGAACCGGGCGAAGCTGAAGCCCGCCGGGCTCACCGTGCGGGGTCCGGCACCGTCGCCGGGCAGCAGGCCGGCCAGGTCCAGGCTGCTCACCCCGGCGTGCCGCTCGCTCTCCAGCCACCGGTGGCGCAGCCGCTCCGCCAGCGCCACGACCGGCTCCCCGTCGTCCACCTCGCACAGCAGCGGCAGGGTGTCGGCGAGCGGACCGACGAGCCGTTCCACTCCGTCGAACCGGTCGTCGCGGCCCGCCCTGGCCACGTTCACGGCGACGTCCCGGCGCCCCGTCCACCGTGCGAGGCAGCGCACGTACGCGGCGAGGAGCAGGTGGAACAGGGACACGCCGTGCGCGGCGGCGAGCCGTTCGAGACCGGCACTCGCCTCCGCGTCGAACGCGCCGTGGTGCTGCACGATCGGGCCGGTCGCGGGAGCGTCGGGATCACCGTCGTAGGGCAGCCGCAGGGGCGCGCCGCGCGCGGCGAGACGCTCCGCCCAGTAGTGCCGGACGGCGTCCGGCACACCGGAGCGCCGCGTGCCCGCCGCGTACCGCGCGAAGTCCGGCGCAGGCGGCACCGGCGGCGGTGCGGGCTCCCCGTGCCACAGCGCGGTGTACGAGGTCCACAGTTCCTCGGCGAGGACGTTGAGGCTGTACCCGTCGGCGGCCGCGTGGTGCACGACCAGCAGGAGGTGTGCGAGTTCCGGCTCCTGGCGGAGCAGTACGGCGCGCACCGGCGGGCCCGCCGTCAGGTCGAAGGGCCGGTTGCACACGGCGGACTCGACGCCGGCCACGTCCTCGGCGGCGCAGTCGAGCACCTCGTACCAGTCCGCCACCGGAACCGGCGCCGCCACCCGCTGCGCCGGCCGTGCGCCCGAGGTGTCCACCCGCAGCCGCAGCATGCCGTGCCGCTCCGCCAGGTGCGCCAGCGCACGGCCGAGGAGGCCGGTGTCGAGCGGGCCGCGGACCGTCAGCCGCAGATGACCGCGGGCCGGGACGTCCGGGTGGAGCAGGCTGCTGGTGTGCAGTGCGAGCTGGACGGGCGTCAGCGCGAAGGGCTCGCCGTCCGGGCGGTCCGGGGCTTGGCCGTCGAGGTGGGCGGCGAGTTCGCGCACCGTCCGGTGCTCGAAGAAGAGCGTGGTGGGCAGGGACCGCCCCAGCTCCCGCTCCAGCCGCTTGACGAGATCGACGGCGCCCAGCGAGTCCAGGCCGAGGGTCAGGAACGGCGTGTCGTCGTCGACCGCCGCCGGCGGGACCTCGAGGGACCGCGCCAGCAGCTCCCGCAGTACGGCGGCCGTACCGGAGGAGGCCGGGGTCCGCCCGCGCGCCCCGTCGGCCGTGGGCGGCGGCACCGGCGCGGCGGAAGGCGCCACGGGCGTCAGATCGGCGAGCACCAACTGCGCCACGTCCGTGCCGCAGGCCGACCGCAGGGCCGCCAGCGCGGGCGCCGTCGCCAGCGGCCGGCCCGCGCCGGCCGCGAGACCGCCGGCGCCCCCGGCGGCGAGGCCCGTCTCGCCGAACGGACCGAGGTTCACCGACAGCCACGGGCGGCCCGCCCGCCGCTCGGCGCCGGCGAAGGAGTCGAGGAAGGCGTTCGCCGCCGCGTACGCGCCCAGGGCGCCGGCCAGGCCGGGCAGCACCGACGACACCGACGAGAACGCGACGCACACCCCGGGGCGCTGACCGTGCCGGTCCAGCGCCTCGGCCAGCAGGACGGTGCCGAGCGTCTTCGCGCCCAGCGCGTCGGCCGTCTCCCGCACGGCCGTGCCGCGCAGACTGCCGGGCCGGGCGACTCCGGCCGCGTGGAAGACGGCGTCCAGCGGGGGCAGCCCGGCGACGAGCCGTTCGACGTCGTCGGGGACGGTGAGGTCGGCCCTGACGTAGCGGGCGTCGGCGCCGAGCGCGGTGAGTTCCTCCAGCAGGCCCCGGGGCGGGCGGGGGGAGCGTCCTGCCAGTACGAGGACGGGGCGGGCCCGGTCCGCGAGGTGCCGGGCCAGTGCGGAGCCGATGCCTCCGGCGCCGCCCGTGATCAGGAACGTGCCGTCGGCGGGCAGCCGGTCCCCGTCGGCCGTTTCCCTCTCGGCGCGTGGCACGACGGCCCGTACCGAGCGCCGCCCGGCCCGCCAGGCGACGGCTCCTTCCGCCTGCGGCGCGGACACCTCGGCGAGCAGGGCCCGCAGGTGCTGCTCCTCGTCGTCGAGGGAGGAGAGGTCGATCCAGTTCGCGATCACCCCCGTGGACTCCTGGGGCACGGCCAGGGCGAGCCCGCCGAGGATCGCCTGGGCGGGGTCCGGGGCCTCCGGGCCGTGGCCCGTGACGTGCGCGTCCCGGGTCACCACCAGCAGGCGGCGGGCGCCGGTGCGGTCGAGCAGCGTGAGGGCTTCCCGTAGTGCCGTGACCGCCTCGTGCTGGTGCTGCTCGAGATCCGTCACCGTGTGCGGCCGGGCCGTTCCGGCGAGGAGGATCACGGTGTCCGGGGCCTCGGCGTCGTCCGCCCCTTGGACGGCGAGCCGGTCCGCCAGCCGGCGTACCGCCGTCGGGTCCGCACCGGTCACCACGACGGCGGGGCGCGTCGGGGCGGGCCGGGGGTGGGGTCGCGCCGCTCGGCGCTCACGAGGTGCCTCCCCCAGTGCCTGAACGGCCTGGGAGGTACCCCCATCGCCCACCCTCCCCCACTCTCGGCTTCGCTCGAGCGGGGGGACCCCCATCGCCCCAGCGGCACGACTGCCCGCAGTTGGCGTGTCCTGCCACACGACGTCATACAACAAGCCCTGCACGGAGGGCCCGGGCCAGTAGGTGTGTCGCCGGTACGGGTACGGCGGGAGCGGGACCCGTCGGCAGCCCTCGTCGAGTGCCGTACGGTCCACCGGTACGCCCCGGGTCCACAGCCGTGCCACGGTCTCCAGCAACTCCCGTGCCCCGCCCGCCGCTCCGACCGCGGACACCACGAGGACATCGCCGTCCGCCGTGACCGTCCGGGTCGGGCCGAGGTCCACGAACGTGTCGTACCCCTCCTCCACCAGACGTGCCACCGCACGGTCGAACCGCACCGGACGCAGGGCGTGTTCGCGCAGGTGGTCCGGGGTCATCGGGGGCTGCCACGCGGCGGTGAGCGTGCTCATCACCGGCGTCGTGGGCGCCGTCGGCGCCAGCCCGCGCGCCGCGTCCGCCAGGGCCTGCGCGACCGGTTCCATCAGCGGGGAGTGGAAGGCGCGCGACACCCGCAACGGACGTACGGCCACGCCCTGTTCGATGAGCCGACGCGACGCCTCGCGGACCGCGCCGGGGACGCCGGAGATCACCAGCCGCCCCGGCCCGTTGTACGCCGCGACCGCCAGCTCACCCCCGGAGGCGTCCACCAGGGCGGCCACCTCCCGCTCCCCGGCGCCCAGTACGGCCGCCATGGCGCCCGGCGCGGTCGACCCGCCCATGAGCCGGCCCCGTTCCGCCGCGAACGTGACCGCCTCGCGCAGGGACAGCATTCCGCCCACGCAGGCGGCCGCGAGTTCGCCGACGCTGTGCCCGACGACCGCGTCGGGCCCTACGCCCCAGGCGGTCAACTGCCGGGCGAGGGCGACCCCGTGCGCCACCAGCAGCGGCTGCGCCACCTCCGTCGCGGCCAGGTCGTCCTCGGTCACGTCCGCGTCGACGCACCAGTCCGTCAACTCCCGCCCGCAGACCCTTCCGACGAGCGCCGACGCCTCGTCGAGCGTGGTGCGGTACACCGGGGCCGTGGCGTACAGCGCCGCGCCCGGACCCGGCCGCAGGCCGCCCTGACCGGGCAGGACGAAGACGGTCCGGGGCCGGTGCGTCACCGTCCCGGTCACCGCGTCCCGACCCGTGGCGAGCCGTTCCGGCAGGTCGCCGTCGGCGACGAGCGCGAACCGGTGGGGCCGCTCGTCGCGCGCCGCGCCGGCCGTCGCGCAGACGTCGGCCTCGTCGAGTTCCGGGTGCGCGCGCAGATGCTCCGCGAGCCGCGCCGTCCACGCCTCCAGCCCTTCCGCGCTGCCCGCCGAAAGGGTCAGCAGACGGGGCCCGTCGGCCGCCCGGCTCTCGGGGCGCGCCGGCGCGGGCGGGGCCTCCTCCAGGACGGCGTGCGCGTTGGTGCCGCCGAAGCCGAAGGCGTTGACGCCCGCCCTGCGCGGCCCGTCCGACACCCAGGCCGTCTCACCGGTGACCAGGGCGAACCCGGACCGTTCCAGCGCGGGCGAGGGCGGGGTGTGGTGCAGCGAGGCGGGCAGCCGGCCGTGGCCGAGGGCCAGGACGACCTTCACCAGCGAGGGCAGCGCGGCCGCGTTCAGCAGATGCCCGATGTTGGTCTTCACCGAGCCGAGCAGCCGGGGCCGGCCGTCCGGGCGGGGCGGGAAGGCATGGGCCAGGGACCGCAGTTCGACCGGGTCGCCGACAGCCGTGCCCGTGCCGTGCGCCTCGACGTAGGTCACCGACGCCGGGTCGACGCCGCAGTCCTCGTACGCCCGGGTGATCACCTCCCGCTGGCGCAGCGGATTGGGCGCCATCAGGCTCAGCGACGCGCCGTCGTTGTTGACGGCGGTGCCGCGGACGACGGCGAGCACCGTGTCACCGTCACGGTGGGCCTCAGCCAGCCGTCGTACGACGAGCGCCGCACCGCCCTCGCCCGGTACGAACCCGTCGGCCGCCGAGCCGAAGGCGCGGCCGCGCCCGGTCGGCGACAGGGCCTGCGCCGCCTCCAGGGAATGGTGCGCGGCCGGGGTCAGGTGCAGGTTGACGCCGCCGACGACCGCGAGGTCGCACTCGCCGTCCGCGAGGCTGCGCCGGGCCAGGTGCAGGGCCACCAGGCCCGAGGAGCAGGCGGTGTCCACGGCCAGCGCCGGGCCGTCCAGGTCGAGGCAGTGCGCCACGCGGGCGGCGACGAGGTTCGGCAGGTTGCCCGTCAGGGCGGCCGCCCCCGGCGGCGCACCGCCGGGGGCGGCCTCGGCGAGGACCTGCCGGTAGCCGCTGTCGCCGACGGCGGCGAAGACGCCGATCCGCAGGCCGCGGCGGCGCGGCCCGGCGTATCCGGCGCGTTCCAGCGCCTCGTGGGCGAGTTCGAGGAAGATCCGGGCCTGCGGGTCGAGCGCGCGCGCCTCCTCGGCGCCGATCCCGAAGTGCCCGGCGTCGAAGGCGGCGGGGTCGTCCAGGAAGGCACCCCACCGCCCCTCCTCCTCCGCCGCCGTCCCAACCGTGCCCCAGCGGCCCGCGGGCACCCCCGTCACGGCGTCGCGGCCGGCGGTGAGCAGCTCCCAGAACTCCTCCGGCGCATCCGCGCCGGGGAACCGGCAGGCCAGCCCCACCACGGCGGTCCCGGAGCCCCGGGACGACGTACCGCCCCCGGTCTCCCGCCGCCCGGACGCCCGTCGCCCCGCCGCGTCCAGGAGGTGGTCGGTGAGGGCGGCCACCGTGTCGTCGCGCATCACGGCCGGCCCGAGCGTCACGTCCAGCGCCCGTTCCAGCTCGGCGAGCGCCTCCATCGCCTTGAGCGAGCCGCCGCCCAGCTCGGCGAACCGGTCCCGGTCCCCGAACGACTGCTCCGGTATCCCCAGCACCTTCGCCCAGACCTCCCGCACCACGCCCCGCACCTGCGCGCGGGAGCGGGGCGCCGGCGCCGGATCCCCGGACGGGCCCGGCGACTCCTGGCCCTCCGGGACCGCCTGGCCCTCCGAAGCCGCCGGGACCGCCGGGACTGCCCCGGAGGCGGCCGTGGGCCGGTACGCCCCCTCCTCGAACCGCGACCGCATCCGCCGCCTCTGCACCTTGCCGCTGGTCGTGCGCGGGAAGGCGGACGGCGGCAGCGCGAACACCCGCACGTCGTCGTGGCCCAGCGCCGCCCGCACCCGCCCCGCCACCCGGTCCAGCACCCCGGCCGCCGAACGCGGCGGCCGGGCCCAGGCCACGAACACCACCACCCGCTCCCCGCCGGTCACCGGGTCGGTCGACCCGACCACCACCGTCGTCCCCGGCGGCACCCCGGGCGTGGCCGCCGCGACCTCCTCCATGTCCGGGGCGTGGAACGTACGGCCGTTGACGAAGAGCACGTCCTTGTGCCGGCCGCTGACGCACAGCCGGCCGTCCCGCAGGAAACCGAGGTCACCGGTGCGCAGCCAGCCGTCGGCGAAGGAGGCCGCCGTCGCCTCCGGCAGACCGTGGTACCCCCGGGCCACCTGCGGACCGCGCACCTCGACGTGCCCCACCCGCCGGTCGCCCAGCGGACGGCCCCGGTCGTCGGTGACGCGCACCGAGCACCCCGGCACCGGCAGCCCCACGTCCATCAACTCCACGGCGTCACCGCCCGGTTCCCGCTCCACCGCCCGCCCGCGGCTGAGCGCGGCACGCTCCAGGGCGACGGGCACGGCCACCTCGCCCGGCGGCGGGAACGTGACGGCCAGGGTCGCCTCGGCCAGCCCGTACACGGGCGTCGCCGCCCGGGGGTCGAGCCCGGACGGCCGGGTCCGGGCGGTGAAGTCCCGCCACACCGCCGGCGAGATCGGCTCGGCGCCCACCAGGATCAGCCGCACCGTGCTCAGATCGAGCCCGGCGAACACCTCCTCGGGGACCCGGCGGACGGTCAGCGCCAGGGCGAAGTTCGCGGCGGACAGCAGGGTGGCCCGGTGCGCGGCGGCCACCTCGAACCACAGCCGGGGGTTCTTCGCGAACGACAGCGGGGCGATCCGCACCTGTCTGGCCCGCGCGGCGAGCGGCGCCAGATGGGTGCCGATGAGCCCCATGTCGTGGAAGTACGGCATCCAGCTCACCACCACGTCCCGGTCGGTGAGCGCGGCGGCCCTGGTCAGCTGGCGCAGGTTGGCCAGCACGGCGGCATGGGTCAGCTCCACGCCCTTGGGCGCCCCGGTGCTGCCGGAGGAGAACTGCAGGAACGCCAGGTCGTCCGGGGCGGCGGTGGCGGGCGACCCGACGGCGCGGGACGTCCGCAACTCCTCCAGCCGCAGGACCCGGGCACCGTCCGGGAGTTCGCCGGCCATGTCCGCGCAGGCCTCGTCCACCGCGACCGGGGGACGCCCGAGGTGCTCCCACACGGGGCGGACCCGCCGCACGTCGGGCGCCAGCGGCACCGGCACCAGACCGGCCGCGAGCGCGCCCCAGAACAGGGGCTGGAAGTCCTCGCCGCGGTCCGCGACCACCGGCACGCAGGTGCCCGGCGCGACTCCCGTGTCACGGTAACCGCCCGCGACCCGCAAGGAGTCCTCCAGCAGCCGCCGGAAGGTGACGGGCGTCTCCGCGCCGTCCCCCCGGACATGGACGATCACCTGGTCGGGGGCACGGCGGGCGGCGTCGAGCAGGACGTCCAGCAGCGTTACTGCGTTCATGGGTCCGTTCGTTCGTGCGGGGGCGGCCGGTCGGAGGCGACGACCGACCCCATTGTCAGTGGCTGCGCCTACGGTTTGATCAGTAGGACCCGGCGGAACGGCCGCGGGTTCCGTCTGGGGAGGGGTTTGCCATGTCCGCTGGTTCCACGGTGTCGACGACGTATCTGGAGCTGTCGCAGGAGGACGGCGCCGCGCACAAGTTCTACGAAGTGACGGTCGACGGGCAGACGGTGACGGTGCGCTACGGCAGGATCGGCGCGGCGGGGCAGACCCAGACGACGACGTTCCCCACGGTCGCGAAGGCGCAGGCCGCCGCGGCGAAGAAGGTGGGGGAGAAGGTCCGCAAGGGCTACGAGCCGGCGGTGCGGGGGCAGCGGGCCCCGCGCGCGGTGACCCGCCGTCAGGTGGCCTCGGCCCCGTCCACGGCGCGCGCCGTGGCCCCCGTGCTGTGGCGGTTCGGCACCGGCTCCTCGGCGTTCGGCATCCACGTCGACGACGACCGCTGCTGGGTCGGCAACCAGTCCGGTGACGTCTTCACCCTGGACCACGAGGGCGAGGTGCTGGCCCGCTTCAGCCTGCCGGACGGGGTGAAGTGCCTGGTCGCGGACGACTTCTGGATCTACGCGGGCTGTGACGACGGCCGGGTCTACGACCTCTCCTCGAAGCTGCCGTTCGCCGCCTACGACATCGCCGCGGACGTCGACATCTTCTGGCTGGACATCCACGAGGGCGTGCTGAACGTCTCGGACCGCGACGGCCGCCTCACCGTCATCGACCACGAGGACGAGCACCAGTGGACCCGCCGCAGCCAGGGCGAGCACGCCTGGATGGTCCGCGCCGACGACCGGGCCGTCTACCACGGCCACCACAGAGGCGTCACCGCCTACGCGCCCGACGGCGGCGGCGAGCTGTGGCACACCCCCACCCGCGGCGGGGTGCTGTTCGGCTGGCAGGAGGAGGACACCGTCTACGCCGGCACGGCACACCGCGTAGTGCAGCGGCTGTCGAAGGCGACCGGCGCCATCGAGGCCACCTACGCCTGCGACAGCGCCGTGTACTCCTGCGCCACCTCCCCGGGCGGACGGTTCGTCTTCGCCGGTGACGCCGCGTCGTCCGTCTACTGCTTCGACCGGGACGGCACGCGCCTGTGGAAGCTCGGCACGGGAGGCGGATCGGCACTGTCCATGCAGTACCGGAACGAGCGGCTCTACCTGGTGACCACGGACGGTTCCCTGGTGTGCGTGGACGCGAGCGAGGCCGCCGTCACCGCGGCGCAGCAGGGCACGGTGCCGGTCGCGCGGGACGTCAAGCTCGCCGCGGCCCTGCCGACCTACGCGCCGGCCACGGCCGCGACCGCGGTGGCGACCGTCGCGCAGGCCCCCACCGGTGCCGTCGTCGTCGAGTGCGTGCAGCAGAACGGCCGGCTGCGCGTCCATGTCGTGTCCGACGGCTACGACGGTTCCTGGAACGTGCAGTTCCCGCGGGCGATACGGGTGCCCGGCGCACGCTACGTCGTGGACGCGCTGCACCCGGCGGCCGGCGGCTTCTACCGGGTGCGCGGGGAGATCCGCCGGCTCCAGTGACCGCCGGCGGGCGCACTCGGCGAACCCGTGAGCCCTGTATGCGCCCCCGCACGGGTGCGGACAATGCAGTGCTCGTGATCACTCCGTGGAACGCCGTGGTTTCCCGGCCCCGTTCAGGAAAGCAGGTCGACCGTCGTGCTGTTGCGTCTTCCCACATCCCTGTCCGAAGCCCAGCGGTATCTGGCCGAAGGAGCGGTGCCCGTCGGCGGAGCCACCCTCGTGTGGGCCCTCTGGCAGCGCGACGGCTTCCCCGAGCAGGCGATGTCCCTGCGCAAGCTGCCCCAGGCCACCCTCATAGAACGCGAGGCGCTGGGCGCCGCCGTCCTGCTGCACCAGGTGGACGACCGGGTGCCGGACGTGCTGCGCCGAGCGGCCTCCACCGTGGGCACCGGCGCCGTGCGCCGTACGGCCACCGTCGGCGGCAACATCGTGGGCAGCACCCTGCGCTGTCTGCTGCCCGCGGCGCTGGTCCTGGACGCGCGGGCGACCGTGCTGGACCGGGACGGCACCTACGAGACCGACCTGGCCGAAGTGGTGGCCAAACGCCCTCTGCTGCTCGGTATCCGCTGGCGCGACCCCGTGGCCAGCGGATACTACAAGGCGGACGGTGAGGCGGGCGGGCCGCCGCCCCTCGTCGTCGCCACCGCCGTGCACACCGACGGCGACGGCGCCCACCGTCTCTTCGTCGCCGTCCGGGACGGCTACGAGGTGGTCAGCGGGACCACGCCCTGCGACACCGGAGCCGAGGAGGTGCTGCGGGCCCTGGACCGTACGGACCTGGGATCACTGCCCGCCGAGGTGCGGGACGAGGTGCGCCGCGAGGTGACCGCGCTCCTGGACCGCACCACCGGCCGCTGACGCCGGCCGTCGGCGCCGAAGCGCCCCCGGGCCACCCGGGCGGCGCACCGGTGCCCGCCGTTCAACCGCCGGCCGGGCAGGCGGGTACGCGGGCCCGGCCCGTGCGCCCGCCCGGATCACTCCACGGGCCAGGTGTGGACCGGGGCGTTGAGGTGCATGTAGTCGATGTACTGCTGCGTCATGCGCCGCAGCGCCTCGTGCCGGCCGCAGTGCGCCGAGTCCTCGATGCGGTGGAACATCTCCTTCTGCCACACCGCCCCGTTGCGGCCGGTGACACAGCGCTGCTCGATGACGCCGAGCAGCGGCTCCCGCCAGGCGTCGTCCATGCCGGAGCGCTCAAGGCCGCGGTGCGCCAGCGGCAGCAGCCGCCGCAGGACCAGTTCGGAGGCGGGCACCTCGCCCATCCCGGGCCAGTACAGCCGGGCGTCGATGCCGTACCGCGCCGCCGTCCGCAGATTGTCCTCGGCGGCGGAGAAGGACATCCGTGACCAGACCGGGCGGTCCTCCTCCACCAGGGCGCGGGTCAGTCCGTAGTAGAAGGCGCCGTTGGCGAGGGTGTCGGCCACGGTCGGTCCCGCGGGCAGCACCCGGTTCTCCACCCGCACGTGGGGCCTGTCCTGGGCGACGGCGTAGACCGGGCGGTTCCAGCGGTAGATGGTGCCGTTGTGCAGGGTCAGCTCCCCGAGTTCGGGGATGTCGCCGCGCTCCAGCGTCTCCGCCGGGTTCTGTTCGTCGCACAGCGGGAGCAGGGCCGGGAAGTAGCGCAGGTTCTCCTCGAAGAGGTCGAAGACGCTGGTGATCCAGCGCTCCCCGAACCACACCCGGGGCCGCACCCCCTGCACCTTGATCTCCTGCGGGCGGGTGTCCGTGGCCTGCTCGAACAGCGGGATCCGGGTCTCGTGCCACAGTTCCTTGCCGAACAGGAAGGGGGAGTTGGCGGCGAGCGCGACCTGGACGCCGGCGATCGCCTGCGCCGCGTTCCAGTAGCCGGCGAACTGCTCCGGGGACACCTGGAGGTGGAACTGCGTGCTGGTGCAGGCGGCCTCCGGGGTGATCGTGTCCGCGTAGGTGCGCAGCCGGTCGATGCCGGTCACCTCGATGTGCAGGTCCTCCCCGCGCGCCGCGAAGATCTGGTCGTTGAGCAGCCGGTAGCGCGGGTTCTCCGACAGCGCTCCCTCACCGACGTCCTCCTGGCGCAGGGTGGGAAGGATGCCCGTCATGATCAGACGGGTGCCGATCGACCCGGCGCGCCGCTCCGCGTGGTTCAGCGCGTCGCGGATCTCGGACTCCCAGGAGTCGGGGCCGCCTGCCGTGAGCCGCCGCGGCGGGATGTTGATCTCCAGGTTGAACCGGCCCAGCTCCGTCGCCCAGGCCGGGTCCGCGATGGCCTCCAGCACATCGGTGTTGCGCATCGCGGGCTCGGCCCGGTCGTCGACCAGGTTCAGCTCGATCTCCAGCCCCACCTGGGGCCGCTCGGCCTCGAAGCGCGACTCGCGCAGCATCTGCGCGAACGTCTCCAGGCACTCCTGCATCTTGATCCGGTAGCGGCGGCGGTCCTCGCGGGTGAAGGTGAGCGCCGGGACGTCCCGTCCCATCGGTCTCCCTCCAGGGCTCTCGTCCTCGGAACCTGTCCACCCCAGACTCGCACCAGCGGGCGAGTCCGACCACGCGAGCCCGGTCCGCGGCCTAGGCCTCCTCGGCCAGGAAGGCGGTCAGGCCGTCGAGGAGCATGGTGCTGCCCTGCTCGGCCATGTCGCGTTCCTCCGCCGTGTCGCACGTCTGGCGGAGCGCGATCCGCGTCCGGCCGCCGTCCTCGGCGAGTTCCACGGTCATCACCGACGGCTCGGGCCTGCCGGGCACGTCCATCCCCACCACCAGCAGGCGGTTCTCGGTGACCTCCAGGTAGGACCCGGTCAGCGGGACCTCGCCGCCGTCCGGCGTGACCATGGTGGCCTTCCAGGCGCCGCCCGGCCGTACGTCCATCTCGACGGAGCCGGGAACGGCGTACGCCCACCGGGCGTACCGGTCCGGAGTGGTCCACGCCTGCCACACCCTGCCCACCGGGGCGTCCAGTGTGCGGGTCAGGTGGTAGGAGAAGGCGTTGTCCGTGGTGGTCGGCTCGGCGCTCATGGTGTTGTCCTCTCGTCTCGTCCGTGCCCCGGTCGGTGGGCGGCCTGTCACAGATGCAGACGTGCGGGGGTGCGGAAAGTCATCGGACTCCGGGAGAAAATTTTTCGTTGACAACGTAATGTTCATTCCGGGATGCTCGTGTCATGCCTGCGAAGACTCATGAACAGTCCGACGACCCCTTCACACCGCCGAGTTCCGACGCGGCGCGCGTCCAGCGGGTGCACGCCTCCCTGTTCCGCATCGCCGAGCGGCACGCGGCCACGGACGCGCAGCGCCGCCGCCAGATCCACCCCGGAGTGATCGGTCCGCACGAGGCGGTCCGGCTCGTGGCCTTCCTGCTCAGCGGCGCCGCGCTGCCCGAGGACGGTGAGCCCGAGGTGGACCACGCGGACATCACCGCCGCGCTGAGCCTCGTACCGCGTGCCCGCGCGGAGATGGACGAGCTGGAGGCCGGACTCCTGGAGATGGCGCGTGGACGCGGCATGACCTGGCCGGAGATCGCCTTCGGCCTCGGCCTGGGCAGCCCGCAGGCCGCCCGGCAGCGCTACGAACGCCTGGCCGGCCGCACCGACCCGGGCGACCGGTAGCCGCCCGGTCAGCCCTCGTGGGCCGGCTCGCCCACGGCCCGGGCGGCCCGCCGCCAGGCGTCACTCACCGCCCGGTGCGCCGTCGCCGTCCCGGCCGCCGTGCCGGGCGGCAGGTGCACGGGACGGCCGATGTGGACATGGAGACGCGGACGGCGCACCGGGGCGGTGAGCACACCGGCCAGTTGCTTCACGGCCGGCCCGGAGGCCAGCCGCCGGGCCCCTACTTGGCCCACGGGGACGACCGGCGCGCCGGTCGCGGCCGACAGCCGCGCCAGACCCGTACGGAACGGCCGGGGCGCGGCACACCCCGCGTCCCGGCGCGACGGCAGGCCCCCCTCCGCGTAGATGAGCACGTGGCGTCCCGACCGCACCGCCTCCGCCGCGGCCCGAAGCGCGTCCGCCGCGCGGGCCGAGCCCCGGTGCACGGGAACGTGCCCGCCCTTCGACAGGGCGCGCCCCAGCACCGGCACCCGCCACAGCCCCGCCGTCGCCAGGACGACCGGTGTCACGCCCGCCCCGCGCAGGGCGGCCAGTACGAGTGCCGGATCGGCCATCGAGTCGTGGTTGGCGACGAAGACACTGCCCGCGGGGAACGGCCCGTCGGTCTCACGGGTGACGGTGAGCCGCCCGAACAACGGCAGCAGGACGGCGGCGGCACGGCTGAGCAAGGGACGTCCTTCCGGCAGACGGGATTCCTGCCGGCCAGCTTCGGGCACGAGGGACTCCCCGCGCCTGAGTACGCGTACTCGGACCGGCGGCACCTCCTACTCGGTCCGTGGCCGGGAACCAGGGCTGAATCATCCTCGCGCGCCCTGGGTACCCGCCCCGTCCCCGCGCGGACACGCCGCGCCGCTCCACCACGGGAGGCTGCCATGGCCGACCTCAGCCCGATCGACCTGCAGAAGGCCCTCAAGGGCGCCGAATACCCCGCCGGCCAGGACGACCTCGTCTCCGTGGCGAAGAGCAACGGCGCGGACGACACCCTCGTCAAGAAGCTGGGGCAGACCGGAACCAAGCGGTTCGACGGCCCCGACGAGGTGCAGAAGGCGGTCTTCGGCAACGCATAGCGCCGCATCCGGGGGCTGCCCGCACGGCGGCCCCCGGTCCTGCCGGACAACCGAGACGAGAGACGGTACCGCGATGACCGAGTACGAGCGTTCGCACACGATGCCCGCATCACCCGAGCACGTCTTCGACCAGGCCGCCAACGTCGAGCAGATGGGCGACTGGCTGCCCGAGGCCCTGCACGTGCACGCCGAGGAGCTGCCCGCCGTCACCGTGCACGAGGACCGCTCCGACGAGGACACCTCCGCGCTGTTCCGTGCCCAGCCGGATCAGATGCGGCTCGAATGGGGCACGCGTGAGCAGGGCAGTTACACCGGCTGGCTGCAGGTCGCCGGCATCGGCAGCGGGGCCAGCGAGGTCACGGTGCACCTCTCCTTCTTCGAGGACAGCCACGATCCGGGCGAGAAGGCCGTCGGCGATGCCCTGGACTCCAGCCTCCGGCGCCTGGAGGAACAGGTACGGCTCCGTGTCGACAACGCCGCCGGCTGACCGTCCGCCCCGTCCGGAAGGCCACCCCGCCATGAGCAGTGAGCCCGCCCCCGAGCACCGCTCGGACACCGCACTCAGGGTCAACGGCACACCGCACACCCTCCGCCTCGACCACCGGCGGGTCCTGCTGGACGTCCTGCGCGAGGACCTCGGCCTCACCGGCGCCAAGAAGGGCTGCGACCACGGCCAGTGCGGGGCCTGCACGGTCCTGGTCGACGGCCGCCGCGTCAACAGCTGCCTGCTCCTGGCCGTCTCCCTGGACGGCCGCGACGTCACCACGGTCGAGGGCCTCACCGACGGCGGCGACGGTCTGCACCCCCTGCAGCAGGCCTTCCTCGACCGGGACGCCTTCCAGTGCGGGTACTGCACACCGGGGCAGATCTGCTCCGCCGTCGGCGCCCTCGCCGAGGCCGAGGCAGGCCATCCCTCCCACGTCACCGACCCCGCCGCCCCCTCCGGGCGGCCCGTCGCGCTGGACGCCGCCGAGATCCGCGAGCGGCTCAGCGGCAACCTGTGCCGCTGCGGCGCCTACCCGCACATCGTCGAGGCCGTCGAGGACGTGATCTGAGTGAAGCCCTTCGGATACGTGCGGGCCGGCACCGTCGAGGAGGCGGCCGAGGCGCTCGCCGCGCATCCCGGCGCCCGCTGCCTCGCCGGCGGCACCAACCTGGTCGACCTGATGAAGCTGGGCGTGGAACGCCCCGACGTCCTCGTCGACGTCAGCCGGCTGCCGCTGGACACGGTGGAGGAACTGTCCGACGGCTCCGTGCGCGCCGGTGCCACCGTCCGCAACAGCGACCTCGCGGCCCACCCTCTGGTCCGCGACCGCTACCCCGCCCTGTCCCAGGCGCTCCTCGCCGGCGCCTCCGGGCAGCTGCGCAACGCCGCCACCACCGGCGGCAACCTCCTCCAGCGCACCCGCTGCCCCCACTTCCAGGACCTGTCCAAACCCTGCAACAAGCGTGCGCCCGGCAGCGGCTGCGGCGCCCGGGAGGGCACCCACCGCGACCACGCGGTCCTCGGCCACTCCGAGCACTGCGTCGCCACCCACCCCTCGGACATGGCGGTCGCCCTGGCCGCCCTGGACGCACGCGTGGAACTGTACGGCGGCCAGGGGGCCCGGGACGTCCCGGCGGACCGGTTCCACCGGCTCCCCGGCGACCACCCGGAGCGGGACACCGAGATCCGGCCCGGCGAACTGATCACCGGCGTGGTACTGCCGGCCGCCACGGCGTCCCTGCCCTCCGCCTACCGCAAGGCCCGCGACCGCGCCTCGTACGCCTTCGCCCTGGCGTCGGTCGCCGCCGTCCTGGACACGGCGGACGACGGCACGATCGCCCATGTGGGGCTCGCCTTCGGCGCGCTCGCCCACAAGCCGTGGCGGGCCGAACGCGCCGAGACGGCACTGCGCGGCGCCCCGGCGACCCCGGACTCCTTCGCCCGCGCCGTGGACCTCGAACTCGAGGCGGCCCGGCCGCTGCGCGACAACGGCCACAAGGTGCCCCTCGCCCGCAATCTCGCCGTGGACGTCCTGACCCGGCTCGCACCGCAGGCCCGGCGCCCCCGACACCTCACGGAGGACTCATGACCGGCACCGGTACCGCGCTGGGCGCTCCGGCCGAACGCCGCGAAGGGCGCGAGAAGGTCACCGGCGGCGCCCGCTACGCCGCCGAGCACCCCCTGCCGGACCGCGCCCACGCCTGGCCGGTCCCCGCGACCGTCGCCCGCGGCCGGGTGACGGCTGTCGACACCACGGCCGCCCTGGAGTCGCCCGGCGTCCTGACCGTGCTCACCCACGAGAACGCCCCCCGGCTCACCGAGCCCGACGACCCCACCCTCGCCGTGCTCCAGGACCCCCAAGTGCCGCACCGCGGCTGGATCGTCGCACTCGTCGTCGCCCGCTCCCCGGAGGAGGCCCGTGCCGCCGCCGCGGCCGTCCGGATCGAGTACGCCGCGGAGGAGCACGACGTGACCCTCACCGCGGACCATCCCGGGGTGTACGAGCCGGAGACCGCCAACGCCGGCCACCCGGCCCGCCGCGAGTACGGAGACCCCGACGGCGCCCTCGCCTCCGCCCCCGTCCGGGTCGACGTCTCCTACCGTGTGCCGCCGCTGCACAACCACCCCATGGAGCCCCACACCAGTACGGCCCGCTGGGAAAGCGACCGGCTCGTCGTGCACACCTCCAGCCAGGGCGGCACCGCGGTGCGCGCCACGCTCGCCGCGCTGTTCGGGCTGCCCGAGGACCGGATCACCGTCGACACCGGCCATGTGGGCGGCGGCTTCGGCTCCAAGGGCACCCCGCGCCCCGACGTCGTCCTCGCCGTCATGGCCGCCCGGGAGACCGGCCGGCCCGTCACCGTCGCCCTGCCCCGCCGCGACATGCCCGCACTCGTCGGCCACCGGGCCCCCACCCTGCACCGGCTTCGCCTCGGCGCCGGTGACGACGGCCGGCTGACCGGCCTGACCCACGAGATCGTCACCCACACCTCCCGCGTCAAGGAGTTCGTGGAGCAGGCGGCGGTCCCCGCACGCGTCATGTACGCCACCCCGAACAGCCGCACGCTCCACCGAGTGGTCCGGCTCGACGTGCCGACCCCGTCCTGGATGCGCGCCCCCGGCGAATGCCCCGGCATGTACGCCCTGGAGTCGGCGGTGGACGAACTCGCCACAGCCCTCGGCATGGACCCGGTACGGCTGCGCCTCCTCAACGAACCCGAGCGGGAACCGGACAGCGGCAAACCGTTCAGCAGCAGGCACCTCACGGAGTGTCTGCGCGAGGGCGCGCGCCGCTTCGGCTGGGACCACGGGGACCCCCGTCCCCGTACCCGGGCGGAGGGACCCCTGCTGATCGGCACGGGCGTCGCGGCGGCCACCTACCCCGTCCTCGTGCAGCCGTCCGCCGCCGAGGCCCGGGCGCTGCCGGACGGCACCTTCGTCGTCCGCGTCAACGCCACCGACATCGGCACCGGAGCCCGCACCGTGCTCGCCCAGGTGGCGGCCGACACCCTCCGCGTGCCCCTGGACCGGGTACGGGCCGACATCGGCGACAGCGACCTGCCGCCCGCGTCCCTGGCCGGGGGGTCCTCCGGAACCGCCTCCTGGGGATGGGCCGTGCACGACGCGTGCACCAGGCTCGCGGGCCGGCTCGGTGGTCTCACCGGCCGGCTGCCCGACGAGGGCATCGCCGCCCACGCCGACACGACGGGCCGGGCGGACGCCGAGAGCCCTTACGCCCGCCACGCCTTCGGCGCACACTTCGCCGAGGTCACCGTCGACTCCGTCACCGGCGAGGTCCGGGTGCGCCGGATGCTCGGGGTCTTCGCCGCCGGACGGATCCTCAACGCCCGTACCGCGCGCTCCCAGTTCATCGGGGGCATGGTCATGGGGCTGGGCATGGCGCTGACCGAGGGCAGCACGATGGACGCCGCGTTCGGCGACTTCACCGAGTCCGACCTGGCGTCGTACCACGTGCCCGCGCACGCCGACGTGCCCGCCGTGGAGGCGCACTGGATCGAGGAGGACGACACCCGCCTCAACCCGATGGGCAGCAAGGGGATCGGCGAGATCGGCAACGTGGGCAGTGCGGCCGCCATCGGCAACGCCGTCCACCACGCCACCGGCGTCCGCTTCCGCGAACTCCCGCTGACCCCCGACAAGGTGCTCGCCGGACTGTCCGGACCGCCCGCGCCTACCAGTGGGCGGGCCGGCTGAGGGCGGGGGGCAGCACGGTGGCCGCGTCGCCCCGGGCCGCGTCGAGCTGCGCCTGGGTGAGGAAGAGGGCGCCGGTGAGATCGGCGCCGCCGAGGTTCGCGTCGCGCAGGTCGGCACCGATCAGGTCGGCGTCGCGCAGGTCGGCCCCGGCGAGGTCGGCGGCGACGAGGAGGGCGCCGCGCAGGCTCGCCCCGCGCAGGTCGGCGCCGGACAGCCGGGCACCGATCAGATCGGCTCCGCGGTGGTTCCTCCTGCGGCCCGGGACCCGGGCCCGGGCGAGTTCGCTCGCCCGCAGCAGCAGCGGGTTGACCTCGCCGCGCAGCGCGTTCACGTCCAGCGCGGCGACCGACTCGGCGCTGCCGCGGGTCAGGCCGTCGATCCGGTCCAGCGCCCGCCGCAGCTCCCGGTGGACGGGCCGGGCCGCCGCGAGGCCGAGGGCCTCGGCGACGTACCGGAGCAGCTCGTGCAGCTGCCGCATCACGGGGAAGACCTGGAACATGGCGCGCGCCGACTCCGGCGCCCGGCGCCAGTCGGTGCCGCCGAAGGTGACCTGGGACACCTTCTGCCCGGCGCCGAAGCAGTCGAAGACGGTGCAGCCGGAGTAGCCCTTGTCGCGCAGCCGCTCGTGGATGCCGCAGCGGAAGTCCGTCCGGAGGTGGGAACACGGCTGCCCCGCGGCCTTGTCGACGGCGAAGTCGGCGGAGCGGGCGAAGGGCAGGGCCACGCAGCACAGGCCGAAGCAGTTGGCGCAATCGGCCCGGAGGTCCTCGCGGCCCCCGGGAGCCGTGGAGGCCGCGGGGGCTTCGTGCTGTGGTGACACCGTGCGGGCTCCTGTTCGTACGACGAGCGGTCGCGTCCATCCTCGCAGACGGCCCACCCGCGGATTCGCGCGGACGGCCGACGGCCCGCGGCCGTCGGCGCGCGATCCCGGGGCGTCCGGCCTATGATCGACCCATTAAAGTTGAATTCCGAACTTTTCTGTGGTGGTGGAGGATCGGGCCATGAGCAACACGGAAACGCACCCGACGGAGGCGCTCTGCGGCGCGGACGTCGACGGACCGCCCCCGCCGGGCATCGAGATCCTCACCCCGAGGGACGTACCCCTCGGCGGCCCCCGGGCCATGCGGGTGCGGCGGACCCTGCCCCAGCGGGCGCGCACCCTCATCGGGGCGTGGTGCTTCGCCGACCACTACGGTCCCGACGACATCGCCGAGTCCGGGGGCATGCGGGTGCCGCCGCACCCGCACACCGGCCTGCAGACCGTCAGCTGGCTGTTCAGCGGCGAGATCGAACACCGCGACAGCCTCGGCAGCCACGCCTTCGTCCGGCCCGGCGAACTCAACCTCATGACCGGCGGGCACGGCATCAGCCACTCCGAGGTCTCCACCGGGAGCACCCGGATCCTGCACGGCGCGCAGCTGTGGGTGGCGCTGCCCGCGGAACACCGCGACACGGCGCGGGACTTCCAGCACCACGTCCCCTCCCCGCTCGCGCTGGACGGCGGCGAGGCGCGCGTCTTCCTGGGCACGCTCGCCGGCGACACCTCACCGGTGCGCACCTTCACCCCCCTGCTCGGCGCCGAGATCACCCTGGACCCGGGCGCCCGCGTGACCCTCGACGTGGACCCCGGCTTCGAACACGGAGTCCTCGTCGACAGCGGCGACGTCCTCCTCGCCGACACGCTCCTGCGACCGGCCGAACTGGGATACGCGCCCCCGGGCCGCACCGCCCTCACCCTGGCCAACCGGGCGACGGTCCCGGCCCGGCTGCTGCTCCTGGGCGGGCCGCCCTTCCAGGAGGAGATCGTCATGTGGTGGAACTTCATCGGCCGGTCGCACGACGACATCGTCCAGGCCCGCGAGGACTGGACGAAGGGGTCCCGTTTCGGCGAGGTGCAGGGGTACGACGGGGCTCCACTGCCCGCGCCGGAGCTGCCGAACGCACCCCTGAAGCCGCGAGGAAGGATGCGCTGACCTGCGGAAACGTGAGTCTCGAATCAAGGGGCTCAGGATCGCCGCTGCGCCTGTCCGGCGACGTGGCCAACCCCCTGGCACGGGCTTCGGTTCCTGCCTCTCAGGTCTCTCTGAAGCTGTCCGCAGTTCCCAAGGCATGGGCATCTGCGGGCAGCTTCAGGCGAACCAATGCTGACCTTTTGCCGACTTTTCTGATGGGTCGTCAGGTAGGTGGCAGAGCGGCGCCCTCTCCACTCGCCCCTTCGTGAGGCGCCCTCGGCGCTACAGCGCTTCGCTGATGCCGACTCTGGAGCCGACGGGCTCGTCCCGTGGTGGCCGCTCAGGAGTGACGATGCGTGCTGCTCGAGGGAATCCGACAAGCGATGTACTGGGCGGGTGTGTACCCGACCTGGACTTCGCGTCAAGCAACCTGAACCCCGAGCCTCTCCTTCGGAAGCAGCGATGCGTCACTCGGCCCCTCAAGCGGTCCCAGCAGTTGCACACCAGCAGTGAGTCGCGGTCGAGTCCGAAGCCGGCGACGGGCTGGCCCGCCAGGCGATCCAGTGGCTTCTCGACGGCCCGCCCGTTCCATGTCATCCCCGGTCGATCACGGTTCCTCTCGTCACAGGCGCTGACGCGCACCGGTCGAGGGCCTGCTGGGCCGTGGACCCTGCTCGGTGTCGACAGCGACGGGCAGTTCGATGGCGGTGGACCAACTGCCCGCTCCATCCAGCGTCTCGACAGTGACCACGAGCCCCGCGATCCCGTCGACATCCTCGCTGCGAGCGGCTCCCTTGTCAGCGAGGAGACGACGACCACCTACTCGCGCAGTTTGAACAGCCGCACCTTCTGCGTCATCTGGGCCGTCCACACCGCTGACAGTGGCGCAGGGGTCCTTCGCCCGCCGGCATCGCCTCGCCGCCCTGCTCGGTCTGGGATCGACCGAGCCAGATGGAGTCGTGAAGGACAGCTTCCGATCCCGGCGTCCTACGTCGTAGCAAACCGTCGAACAGGGCGGGCTGTCTGTAGTGAACTTTCCCCGTGATGCTGGACACTCCATACTTACGCCGCGAGGGCGTGTCTTTGATCGTGTCGCTGCCTGATCTCCAGCGGGGTCAGGTAGCCCCAGTGCGGGTGTTTCCGCAGCCGCCTGCGGTTGTAGAAGGTCTCGATGAAGGCGAAAATCTCGGTGCGGGCGGTGGCCCGGTCGGGCCAGCGGCGGGTGCCGATCTCCTCCTTCAGGACCGCGAAGAAGGACTCGGCGGCGTTGTCGGAACAGGACCCTGTTCTTCCCATGCTCTGGCGCAGTCCCAACCTGCGTATCTCTCCGCGTGGTTCTTCGGACGTGTACTCCGATCCGCGGTCGGAGTGCGCGATGCAGCCGGGCTGGAGCCGGCCACGGCCGGCGGCCATCGCCAGCGCGTCGACGACCAGGCTCGCCCGGTGGTGGCCGGCCATCGAGTAGCCGACGATCTCGCGGGTGGCCAGGTCCAGCCAGGTCGCCAGGTAGAGCCAGCCCTCGTCGGTGGCGATGAACGTGATGTCGCCGACCAGCCGCGTGCCGGGCTCGGGTGCGGTGAAGTCGCGGCCGAGCAGGTCGACCGCCGGCACGGCCCGCTTCGCCGGACGGGTCAGACTCCGGCGCCTGCGCCGGGTGACCCCGGTGATACCGCGCTCGCGCATGACCCGCTCCACCCGCTTGCGGTTGACCCGGCGGCCGAGCCGGCGCAGGTCGGCGTGGATCCGGGGGACACCGTAGGTGTGCCGGGAGGCGATGTGCAGCACGGTGATCTCGTGGGCCAGGGCGTCGTCGGCGGCCTGCCTCGCCTGGCGGGCCTGTTCACCGGACCGCCAGGCGTAGAACGAGGAGCGGGCCACTTTCAGCAGCCGGCACAGCAGAGCAACGGTGTGGGTGGTCTTCTCCGCCTCGATGAACGCGTACACGTCGTTCATCGATCGCTCTCCTTCGCGAAGAAGACCGCCGCTTTTCGCAGCACTTCGATCGTCTCGGCCTGCTCACGGTTCTGCCGCCGCAGTCGGCGCAATTCCTCCCGCTCGGCCGTCGTCAGCTCGCCCGGCACCCCCTGACCGCGGTCGACCTGGTCTTGCCGGACCCAGTTCCGCAGCCCTTCGGCGCTGACCCCGAGTTCCCGGGCCACCTCGGTGACGGTCCTGCCGGAGGAGCGGACGAGGGCGACCGCGTCCCGTTTGAACTCCTCCGTGTACCGCCTGCTGCGGTTGCTCTTGCTTCCCACCTGGCACTACTTCCTCTGGAACCTCACGTCCCAGTTTCCAGGTGTCCAGCATCAAGGGGAAGCTTCAATCGCGCTCGTCGATTCCTCGGGCAAGACGGTCACCGCCGTCGCCCGGGAACTCGGCATCAGCTCCGAGTCCCTGCGCGGCTGGTACCGCCGGGCCAAGGCCGACCAGGGCGAGGGCGCCCCGGGCGAGCTGACCAGCGCGGAGCGTGAGGAACTGCGCCGGCTCCGCAGAGAGAACCGCGAACAGCAGCAGACGATCGAGATCCTGAAAAAAGCGACGGCCTTCTTCGTGAAGGAGAGCGACCGGTGACCACGTTGTACCGGTTGATCCACGCGGAGAAGGCGAACTACCCGATCGTGCTGTTGTGCCGGGTGCTGCGCGTGGCCCGCTCCTCCTACTACGCCTGGCGCGAGGCCGGGGCCGCCCGCCGAGAGCGCCAGGCGGCCGACGACGCGCTCGCCCACGAGATCACCGTGCTCCACATCGCCTCCCGCAGGACCTATGGCGTCCCGCGCATCCACGCCGAGCTGCGGCGTCTGGGGCGGCGGGTGAACCGCAAGCGCATCGCCCGTGTCATGCGCGAGCGTGACATCCGCGGCGTCACCCGCCGCAAGCGCCGCTCGCTGACCCGGCCGGACGTGAAGGCGAAGCCGACCCCGGACCTGATCGGCCGTGACTTCCACGCCGAGCGTCCCGGGATCAAGCTGGTCGGCGACATCACCTATCTCCCGACGGCCGAGGGCTGGCTCTACCTCGCCTGCTGGCTGGACCTGGCCACCCGCGAGGTCGTCGGCTATGCCATGGCCGACCACCATCGCGCCGAGCTCGTCGTCGATGCCCTCGACATGGCCTACGGTCGAGGCGGCCTGGAGCCCGGATGCGTGATCCACAGTGATCGCGGCAGCGAGTACACATCGGCACAATTCCGGGACCGAATACAGGAGTTGGGGCTGCGGCAGAGTTGCGGACGCACCGGATCGTGTTTCGACAACGCCGCGGCGGAGAGTTTCTGGGCCCTGCTCAAGGAAGAGATCGGAACCCGGACCTGGCCCGACCGGGCCACCGCCCGCGCCGAGATCTTCACCTTCATCGAGACCTTCTACAACCGCCGCCGTCTACGCAAGCACAAGATCTTCGGCTACCTCACCCCGGCCGAGACCAGGCAGCGGCATCAACACACCCTCGCGGCATAACCAACGAGTGTCCAAGATCACGGGGAAACTTCAAGAGGGCCGGGCAGAGGCCGTGCGCGTATCGCTCTGGACTCTCTGCCTGGCCTCACACAGACCAAACGTGCCGCCCGCGCAGGATTACCGGCCGGGCGAGGTTACCGTAATGCCAGGCACCGGAACGAGCGACCTCCGGGAGGACTCGGTGCCCGGGCGCGGCTGGAGCTGTGCCGCGGTGAGCTTGGGGCCGGTCGGGCTCCCGAGCCGGACCTCACCCAGTTTGATGGCTTCGGTCGCGCTGCGCTTCGGCTCGGCCGGCGGCTTGCCGGCGGCTAGGCCCGACCCTGCGATCCACTCGTTGCCGGACGGAATCCACCCGCCCCGCCACGTGCCACCGATGTCCTGGGCGTATGAGCCGGTGTTGTTGGCATACCAGTGATCCCCGCCGCAAGCGCGGTTGATGTCGTAGCCGATGCTGATGGCGGAGTCTCCGCCACCGTTGTAGTACCAGCCTGTTTCCAGGCACAGGTACCAGGTGGTGGTGCCGAAGTCGTACACGAGGGTCTGGGAAGCGACCGCGATCCTGCTCGCGGGCCACGTGTCAATCCCCTCGCAGCGTGGAGACGATCTATGCGGCCAGTCCCTCGGCGAGGGTGGCTCGGTACTCGCGTTCGTAGTCGATCGGGCTCTTGAAGC
>NZ_JOIZ01000019.1 GCF_000721605.1 Streptomyces sp. NRRL S-37
CTGGGTTGATAGGCCGGATATGGAAGCACGGTAACGTGTGGAGTTGACCGGTACTAATAGGCCGAGGGCTTGTCCTCAGTTGCTCGCGTCCACTGTGTTAGTTCTGAGACAACGACCGTTGTCGGCTTTGAGCAGAACAGACAAAAGAAAAGTGTGCTTGTTCGCTCGAAACCATTAGGGTTTCGGTGGTCATAGCGTAGGGGAAACGCCCGGTTACATTCCGAACCCGGAAGCTAAGCCTTACAGCGCCGATGGTACTGCAGGGGGGACCCTGTGGGTGCAGTGCCGAAGACAGGAGTCACCGATGTCCACCAACTCTCCCGACGACCGACCGGAGCGCGACCAGCGGCGACGGGACAGTGGTGACCGCGATGGCCGGAGCGGCCAGCGCGGGGATCGTGGCGGTTTCCGTCGCGACAACGACCGCGGTGGCCAGACCCGTCGTGAAGGCGGAGACCGCGACCGCGGCGGCTTCCGTCGTGACGACCGTCGCGACGATCGACGAGGCGATGACCGCGAACAGCGCGGTGGCTTCCGCCGTGACGACAATCGTGGTGGCGGGTTCGGGCGTAGGGATGACCGTGACCGTGACCGTGGGCCGCGTCGTGACGACCGCGGTGACCGTCCCGCCTTCCGTCGCGATGACCGGAGGGACGACCGTCCTTCCTTCCGTCGTGACGACCGGGGCGGTGACCGCCCCGCGTTCCGTCGTGACGATCGTGGTGAGCGCTCGTCCTTCCGTCGTGACGACCGCCGTGACGACAATCGTGGTGGCGGGTTCGGGCGTAGGGACGACCGTGACCGTGACCGTGGGCCGCGTCGTGACGACCGCGGTGACCGTTGACGACCGCCGTGACGACAATCGTGGTGGCGGGTTCGGGCGTAGGGACGACCGTGACCGTGACCGTGGGCCGCGTCGTGACGACCGCGGTGACCGTTGACGACCGCGGTGACCGTAGTGGGTTCCGCCGTGATGACAACCGTGGTGAGCGCGGTGAGCGTGGCGGGTTCGGCCGGCGTGAGGACAGCCGGGGCGGTGACCGTGGGGGCTTCCGCGGCCGGGACGACCGTGGCGGACGTGGGCCCCGGCGTGACGACCGAGGCGGGCGGCCCGGTGGGTTCCGCGGCCGGGACGACCGGCACGGTGGCGGGCGTTTCCGTGAGGACCGTGACCGCGACCGCGACCGCGAGCCGATCAAGCGGCTGCCGATCCCCGAGGACGTCACCGGTGAGGAGATCGACAAGGACGTACGGCAGGAGTTGCAGAGCCTGCCCAAGACGCTCGCGGAGGACGTCGCCAAGAACCTGGTGATGGTCGCCCGGCTGATCGACGAGGACCCCGAGGGCGCGTACGGCTACTCCAGGGTGGCCCTGCGGCTGGCGTCGCGTGTCGCCGCCGTACGGGAGGCCGCCGGGTTCGCCGCGTACGCGAACCAGAAGTACGCCGAGGCGCTCGCCGAGTTCCGGGCCGCGCGGCGGATGACCGGGACCGTGGAGCTGTGGCCCCTCATGGCCGACTGCGAGCGTGGGCTCGGCCGGCCGGAGAAGGCGCTGGACATGGCCGGTGCGCCCGAGGTGCAGAAGCTGGACAAGGCCGGGCAGGTCGAGATGCGGCTCGTCGCGGCCGGCGCCCGGCGTGACATGGGGCAGCTGGACGCGGCGATCGTGACGCTGCAGAGCTCCGAGCTGGCGTCCAACTCGGTCCAGCCGTGGACCGCGCGGCTGCGCTACGCCTACGCCGACGCGCTGCACGCCGCCGGCCGCAGCGACGAGGCACGGGAGTGGTTCGCCAAGGCCGTGGAGGCCGACCGGGACGGCAGCACGGACGCCTCCGACCGGCTGGCCGAGCTGGACGGCGTGGAGTTCATGGACGCCCTCGACGAGGACCGGACCGAGGACGAGACCGGCGGCACCGTGAACGAGGACGACGACAAGGACTGACGTCCGGGGCACAGCACGGAGCGGACAGGAAGGGGCGGGTCTTTGCGGAGACCCGCCCCTTCGTCATAGGTCGAGCGCGCGCAGGACCAGGCCCGACGCCGGCTTCGGGCCGAACGACGTCGACTTGCGCGGCATCGTGACGCCCTGGCGGGCGAGGTCGCGGACGACGTCCTCGCGCACCGGGTGCAGCAGGACGGCCGTTCCGCCGTCGCGTTCCGCCTTCTCGACCGTGGCCGCCGTGTCGTGGATGTACGCGATGTGGGCGGGGGAGTCGGGGACGCGCCAGACGTGGTCGAGGAGCGTGGCGTGCAGGACCGTCGCGTCCAGGGCGCGCCAGGCCGCCGGGCGGTCGGCCGGGACGGTGCGGGCCAGCAGCCCCGGATCCGGGCGGTCGACGAGATGGAAGGCGCCGTCCCCGGCGAGGAGGAAGGCGTTGCCCGCCGAGGCCGCCTCGCCCAGCGCGTCCATCGCCTCGGCGAGCGGCACGTCGAGACGGCGTACGTGGAACAGGCCGTCGAGGGCGGCCAAGGCGTCCGCGACCGGCAGGTCGTGCAGCAGCCGGTGGATGGCGCGCACCCGCAGGGGATAGCGGGCCGTGTCGACCAGGAGGACCAGGCCGTGGTCCCAGGGACCGGGGGAGGGGTGCTCCGCGCGGAGACGGCGGTAGGTCGCCCAGCGGTGGTGGCCGTCGGCGATGAGCGCCTGGTGCCCGGCGAGTTCCTCCTGGACCGCGGCCAGGTCGGCGGGGTCGGTGACGGACCACAGCCGGTGGTGGAAACCGTCCTCCGTGGTGGTCGCCAGCAGGGGCGATCGTGCGGCTGTGTGTTCGATCAGGTCGGCCGTGACGGTCGCTTCGCCGCCGCCAGTGCCGCCGTCGCCTCGGTAGGTGAGCAGCAGGGGTTCCAGGTTCGCGGAGGTGGCCCGCATCAGGTCCGCGCGGTCGGCGACGATGTGCGGCATGACGTCCTCGTGCGGCAGGACCAGCCGTTCGCCGGGGTCGGAGACGCGCAGCGCGCCGATGATGCCGCGCTGCACCATGCCGTCGCCGTCGCGCTGCTCGTAGACGTACAGGCCCGGTTCCGGGTCGGCGGTCAGGACCCCCTCCGCGCGCCAGCGGCGCAGCGTGTCGGCGGCCTGGGCGTTGCGCGCCTCGGGCGTGCCGGCCTCGGGGAGGATCAGCCGGACGATGTTGTGCGGGTCGGCGGACTGGAGGTGGTGCAGGCCGTCGGGGCGGACGACGACGTCGTACGGCGGGGATGTCACGGCGGCCAGGCTGCCGACCCGGTCCGGGTCGTAACGAAGGCCTCGGAACGGGGTGAGTTCCAGGCCCCGGGGCGCCTTTGCCGTCGAGTGACCTGCAGTGTTCATCCCGGCATCGTACGGGTGTCGGTGGCATGGGGGATGATCGGGGGAAAGCCGTCGAACGAGGAGCGATGCGAATGAGCCGGAGCGTCAGGACGAGGCCCGAGGGCAGTGGGCAGGCCCTGAGCGAGGCGTACGACACGGCGCTGCTCGACCTCGACGGTGTGGTGTACGCGGGCGGGAACGCGATCGTCCACGCGGTCGAGTCGCTGGTCACCGCCCGCGAGGGCGGTATGCGTCTCGCCTACGTGACCAACAACGCCCTGCGCACCCCGGACGTGGTGGCCGCCCATCTGACCGAGCTGGGGATACCGGCGGAGGCCGGCGACGTCATCACCTCCGCGCAGGCGGTCGCGCGGCTGGTCGCCGAGCAGGTGCCGCAGGGCGCCCGGGTGCTGGTGATCGGCGGCGAGGGGCTGCGGGTGGCGCTGCGGGAGCGGGGGCTCGTGCCGGTGGAGTCGGCGGACGACGATCCGGTGGCGGTCGTCCAGGGATACGGCGGGCCCGAGCTGACGTGGGGGAGGTTCGCCGAGGCGTCGTACGCCGTGGCGCGCGGGCTGCCGTGGTTCGCGTCCAACACCGACCTGACGATTCCCGGCGGCCGGGGCATCGCCCCGGGCAACGGCGCGGCGGTGGAGGTCGTACGGATCGCCACGGGTGCCGAGCCGCAGGTCGCGGGCAAGCCGCTGCCGCCGATGCACCGGGAGACGATCCTGCGGACGGGCGCCGAGCGGCCGCTGGTGGTGGGGGACCGGCTGGACACGGACATCGAGGGCGCGTTCAACGGCGAGGTCGACTCGCTGCTGGTGCTGACCGGTGTGACGGACGGCGCGCGGCTGCTCGCCGCGCCGCCGCGGCACCGGCCGACGTATGTCGACGCCGATCTGCGCGGGATGCTCACCGGGCAGCCGGAGGTCATCGGGGCGGGCGACGGGTTCCGGTGCGGTGGCTGGACGGCGACGGCCGGGGCCGGGGAGCTGGAGCTGGAGGGCGACGGCGGCGCGCTGGACGGGTTGCGCGCGCTGTGCGCGGCGGCGTGGACGGCGGCCGGGGACGGCGCGTGCGAGCTGGACGGCGGGAAGGCGCTGGCCCGGCTGGGGCTGTGAGAGCCCCGTTTTCCCTCTTGGGATGCCGCTGTCGCATCCCGTCGCAGGACACCGAGGGGAGCGATTCGCCAGGCGGCGCACCGCGGATGCGCCGACAGTATTCACCCGGGGGCCGGGCCTCGGGATCATGATCGATTAGGAGGGTAGGCTAACCTAACCGCGTGTTGGTCGAGAGTCCCCCCGAACAGCGCGCGGAGACCGCCCCCGCGCCCCCGAACCGCCGGGCGATACGCGTCCTCGGGCTGCTCCTCTCCGTCGTGATCCTGGTGCTCGTCGCGCTGGCGAGCATCGCGATCGGGGCGAAGGAGCTGTCCCTGGAGCAGGTCTGGCACGGCCTGTTCGAGGACTCGGGCACCTACGGCGACATCGTCGTGGCCGACAGACTGTCACGCACCGTCCTCGGAGTACTCGCGGGCGCCGCGCTCGGCCTGGCGGGATCGGTTCTTCAGGCTCTCACCCGCAACCCGCTGGCCGATCCCGGACTGCTCGGCCTCAACGCGGGCGCGTCCGCCGCCGTCGTCACCGCCATCACCTTCTTCGGCGTCACCTCGCTGTCCGGATACGTGTGGTTCGCCTTCTTCGGGGCGGCGGCCGTCGGCGCGCTGGTGTGGTTCCTCGGCGGCAGCCGGGGCGCGACGCCGGTGCGGCTGGTGCTCGCCGGTACGGCCATCAGCGCGGCGCTGTACGGCTACCTCCAGGCCGTCATGATCCTCGACGACGCGGCGCTCGGCAGGATGCGTTTCTGGACGGTGGGTTCGCTGGCCTCGGGGACCGACTCGACCGTCGTCCAGGTGCTGCCGTTCCTGCTCGCCGGCTCCCTCCTGGCGCTGGCGCTCGCCCGGCCGCTCAACGCCATGGCCATGGGCGACGACACCGCCAAGGCGCTCGGCGCCAACCTCAACCGCACCCGCGCGCTGTCCATGCTCGCCGCGACCGTGCTGTGCGGGGCCGCGACCGCCGCCTGCGGGCCGATCGTCTTCGTCGGCCTGATGGTGCCGCACATCGTGCGCTCCTTCACCGGACCCGACCTGCGCTGGATCCTGCCGTACGCCGCGGTCCTGTCGCCCGTGCTGCTGCTCGGCGCCGACGTCATCGGCCGGATCGTGGCCCGGCCCGCCGAACTCCAGGTCGGCATCGTCACCGCGATCCTCGGCGGCCCGGTCTTCATCTTTCTCGTACGACGGCGGAGGACGGCCCAGCTGTGAAGACCAACCGCGCGGTGCGCACTCCCGGCGGCCTCTCGGTCCGGCTGGACGTGCGCGCCCTCACCGTCACCGTCCTGCTGCTGCTCGCGGCGCTCACCGCGAGCGTGGTGCTGATCGGCACCGGCGACTTCCCGATCCCCGCCGCCGACGTGCTCAGGACGCTCGTCGGCGAGGGGAATCCCGGCCAGGAGTTCATCGTCAACGAACTCAGGCTGCCCCGGGTCCTGGTCGGGCTGCTCGTCGGCGCCTCCCTCGGGCTCGGCGGCGCGCTGTTCCAGTCCGTCTCCCGCAACCCGCTGGGCAGCCCGGACGTGCTCGGCCTCGGGCAGGGGGCGACGGCCGGCGCCCTCACGGTGATCGTGCTGTTCTCCGGGACCGCGGGCCAGGTCGCCCTCGGCGCGCTCGCCGGCGGACTGGTGACCGGGTTCGCCATCTACGCGCTCGCCTGGAAGCGGGGCGTGCACGGATACCGGCTGGTCCTGGTCGGCATCGGCGTCTCGGCGGTCGTCACGGCGGTCAACGGCTACCTGCTCACCAGATCCGACATCGTCGACGCGGCCCGCGCGGTCGTCTGGATGACCGGATCCCTCGACGGCCGGGACTGGGACCAGGTCTGGCCGCTGCTCGCCCTGTGCGCCGTCCTCGTACCGCTCGTCCTCGCCAACGCGCGCGGCCTGCGGATGCTGGAGATGGGCGACGACGTCTCGTACGCCCTCGGCGTGCGCGTGGAGCGCGTACGGCTGCTGCTGATGCTGTCGGCCGTGCTGCTCACCGCGTCCGCGACCGCCGCCGCCGGACCGGTCAGCTTCGTCGCGCTCACCGCGCCCCAGCTCGCCCGGCGGATGACCCGTGCGCCCGGCCCCAACCTGGCCGCGTCGCTGTGCATGGGCGCCGCCCTCCTGGTCACCGCCGACTGGGTGTCGCAGCGGGCGTTCGGCGCCGAGCAGCTGCCCGTGGGCGTGGTCACCGGCGTGCTCGGCGGTGTCTACCTGCTGTGGCTGCTGGTCACCGAGCGCAGGGCGGGCCGGATATGAGCGCCACCACCAGCAGCGGGACGAACCACCGAAGGAGCACCGTGAACCGACTGTCCGCCGAGAACGTCACCCTGGCCTACGACCAGCGGGTCATCGCCGAACAGCTGTCGGTGGAGATACCGGACAACTCCTTCACCGTGATCGTCGGCCCCAACGCGTGCGGCAAGTCGACGCTGCTGCGGGCACTGTCGAGAATGCTCAAGCCGAGCGAGGGGCGCGTGCTGCTCGACGGGCAGGTCATCCAGTCGATGCCGGCCAAGAAGGTCGCCCGCACCCTCGGCCTGCTGCCCCAGTCGTCCATCGCGCCCGACGGCATCACCGTCGGCGACCTGGTGGGCCGCGGCCGCTACCCGCACCAGGGCCTGCTGCGCCAGTGGTCCGCCGAGGACGAGCGCGTCGTCCAGGAGTCGATGGCCCGCACCGGCGTCGCCGAGCTCGCGGAACGCTACGTCGACGAACTCTCCGGCGGTCAGCGCCAGCGCGTGTGGATCGCCATGGCGCTGGCCCAGCAGACCCCGCTGCTGCTGCTCGACGAGCCGACCACGTTCCTCGACATCCAGCACCAGATCGACGTGCTCGACCTCTGCGCGGACCTGCACGAGGAGCAGGGACGCACCCTCGTCGCCGTCCTCCACGACCTCAACCACGCGGCCCGGTACGCCACCCACCTCATCGCCCTGCGCGGGGGGAAGGTCATCGCCCAGGGCGCCCCGAAGGACATCGTCACCGCCGGTCTGGTCGAGGAGGTCTTCGGGCTGCGCTGCCAGGTCATCGACGATCCCGAGACGGGCACCCCGCTGGTGGTGCCGGCGGCCCGCACCGCGCGGGCGAAGGACCCGGCACGGAAGGCGGTCGCTACAGAAGCTTCCTGAGGTGGAACAGGTCGCGCAGCCCCGCCTCGAGCCGTACCCGGCCCGACCCCCAGGCCCTGGCGAAGTGCAGTTCACCGTCGACCAGGGCCAGCAGGTCGTCGCCCGTCATCGCGAGCCGTATCTGCGCCCTCTCGCGCGGCGGGCCGGGGAACGTCTCGTGCACCTCGATCCGGCCGCCGGTGAGCCGGCCGGCGAAGGTCACGTCCAGATCGGTGATGTGGCAGCTGACCGAACGGTCCATCGCCAGGGCCGCGCGGACGTCCCCCTCGGCGCTCGCCATGCTGTCCGAAAACGTGTCGAGTGCGGTACGGCACTCCTCGATCGTGGCCATCGCGGACGACGGTACCGCAGCCGTTCGCGGTAGCGTCGGGGCATGAACGACACAGTGCCGGAGCCGGAGCCCGGGCAGGCGCCGCCCCAGGACGACGGTCCCGCCGCCCCCGCACCCCTGGACGTGCCGCGCACCCCCACCGGGCATCCCGGCATCGACGCCCACGTGGCGCGGCTGGCCGACGCCGACCACCTCGCCACGGACGGCCACGCCGAGGTGTACGAGGATGTACACCGGGGGCTGCGCGACGCGCTCACCGCGCTCGACGCCCGCCCGGGACCCCCGGGACCTCCGGGGCCCTCACCGGCACACGAACACAGGAGCTGAACCGAACGTGGCAGGAGTCGCACGCCGCCGTCTCGACGCGGAGCTGGTCCGCCGTAAGCTCGCGCGCTCGCGTGAGCACGCCAGCCAGCTGATCGCCGCCGGGCGGGTCAGCGTCGGCAGGACGGTCGCGACCAAGCCCGCCACCCAGGTGGAGACCGCCGCCGCGATCGTCGTCACCGAGGACGCGGGCGACCCGGACTACGTCTCGCGCGGCGGCCACAAGCTGGCCGGCGCCCTCGACGCCTTCGTGCCGCTGGGGCTGGCCGTCGAGGGGCGGCGGGCGCTCGACGCCGGCGCCTCCACCGGTGGCTTCACCGACGTCCTGCTGCGGGCCGGGGCCGCGCACGTGGTCGCCGTGGACGTCGGATACGGACAACTCGCCTGGAGTCTGCGCAACGATGAACGCGTCACCGTCAAGGACCGTACGAACGTACGGGAGTTGACGCTCGAGGTCATCGATGGGGAGCCTGTGGATCTTGTCGTGGGGGATCTGTCCTTCATCCCGCTCGGACTGGTGTTGCCCGCCCTGAAGAGGTGCGTGAAGCCGGACGCCGACCTGGTGATGATGGTGAAGCCGCAGTTCGAGGTGGGCAAGGAGCGGCTGGGCAGCGGCGGAGTCGTCCGCAGCCCGCAGTTGCGTGCCGAGGCCGTGCGGGGAGTGGCCGCGAAGGCCTGGGAGCTGGGGCTCGGAGCGAAGGGCGTGACGGCGAGTCCGCTGCCCGGACCCTCCGGGAATGTCGAATACTTCCTGTGGCTGCGGGCCGGGGCTCCGGAACTGGACCCGGCCGACGTTGACCGTGCTGTGGCGGAGGGGCCGCGTTGACACAGAACCGAGCTCGTACTGTTTTCCTGCTGGCCCACACAGGGCGGCCCGCGGCCATCCGCAGCGCCGAACTCGTGGTCAAAGGGCTGCTGCGCTCCGGTCTCGGGGTACGGGTCCTGGAGGACGAGGCCCGCGACCTGCCGCTCCCGGACGACGTGCAGACCGTCAAGGAGGCCACCCCGCAGTGCCTGGACGACTGCGAGCTGCTGATCGTCCTGGGCGGTGACGGCACGCTGCTGCGCGGCGCCGAGTTCGCCCGCGCCTCCGGGGTGCCCATGCTGGGCGTCAACCTCGGGCGGGTCGGGTTCCTCGCCGAGGCCGAGCGGGACGACCTGGACAAGGTCGTCGACCGGGTGGTGAGCCGGGCGTACGAGGTCGAGGAGCGGATGACCGTCGACGTCGTGGTGCACCGCAACGGCGACATCGTGCACACCGACTGGGCGCTGAACGAGGCGGCCGTGCAGAAGGTGTCCGCCGAGCGGATGCTGGAGGTCGTCCTGGAGATCGACGGGCGGCCGGTCACCGGGTTCGGCTGCGACGGGATCGTGTGCGCCACGCCGACGGGATCGACGGCGTACGCGTTCTCCGCGGGCGGGCCCGTGGTGTGGCCGGAGGTCGAGGCGCTGCTGATGGTACCGATCTCGGCGCACGCGCTGTTCGCCAAGCCGCTGGTGACCTCGCCGGACTCGGTGCTGGCGGTGGAGATGCTGCCGCACGTCCCCCCGGGGGTGCTGTGGTGCGACGGGCGGCGGACCGTCGAGCTGCCGGTCGGGGCGCGGGTGGAGGTGCGGCGGGGGGCCGTGCCGGTGCGGCTGGCCCGGTTGCACCACGCTTCCTTCACCGACCGGTTGGTCGCGAAATTCGCTCTGCCCGTGTCGGGGTGGCGTGGGGCGCCTCATTAGCCCTCTCGATGGGGTGGTTTCGGAGTGTCGGCGGGTGCGGGTCGAGTGTGGTTGTTCGCGCCCACGCGGCGGAGCCGCATGTCGATACAGCCCCGCGCCCTGAGGGGGCGCTTCCACTCGCCTGGGTGACAAGGGCGGGGCGGTCGCACTCCCCGGCTCGGACCTCGTAAGGTCGGGGGCGTGCTTGAGGAGATGCGGATACGGTCGCTCGGGGTCATCGACGACGCTGTTGTCGAGCTGTCGCCCGGCTTCACCGCCGTCACCGGTGAGACGGGTGCGGGCAAGACCATGGTGGTCACCAGCCTGGGCCTGCTGCTGGGTGGACGGGCGGATGCGGCCCTGGTGCGGATCGGCGCGAAGAACGCGGTGGTCGAGGGACGGATCGCCGTGCCCGAGGGCGCCGCGGCCGTCGTACGGGCCGAGGAGGCCGGGGCCGAGCTGGACGACGGGACGCTGCTGGTCAGCCGTACCGTCTCCGCCGAGGGGCGGTCACGGGCGCACCTGGGCGGGCGGAGCGTGCCCGTGGGGCTGCTCGCCGAGCTCGCCGACGAGCTGGTGGCCGTGCACGGGCAGACCGACCAGCAGGGGCTGCTGAAGCTGTCCCGGCAGCGGCAGGCGCTCGACCGGTACGCCGGATACGCGGTCGCCGTGCCGCTCGGCAAGTACGGCGAGGCGTACAAGCGGCTGCGGGCCGTGACCACGGAGCTGGAGCAGATCACCACGCGCGCGCGTGAGCGGGCCCAGGAGGCCGACCTGCTGCGCTTCGGGCTGGAGGAGATCGCCGCCGTGGAGCCCCGCGCGGGCGAGGACGTGGAGCTGGCGGAGGAGGCCGAGCGGCTCGGGCACGCCGAGGCGCTGGCGTCCGCCGCGGCCCTCGCGCACGCCGCGCTCGCGGGTGATCCGGAGGACCCCGAGGGCGTGGACGCCGGGACGCTCGTCGCGGGCGCCCAGCGGGCGCTGGAGGCCGTACGGGCGCACGATCCGGCGCTGGCCGCGCTGACCGACCGGATCGGGGAGGTCGGCATCCTGCTGCGGGACGTGGCCGGGGAGCTGGCGGGGTACGCCGACGACCTGGACGCCGATCCGCTGCGGCTGGCGGCGGTGGAGGAGCGGCGGGCCGCGCTCACCGCGCTGACCCGGAAGTACGGCGAGGACATCGCGTCGGTGCTGGCGTGGGCCGAGCAGAGCGCCGCGCGGCTGACCGAGCTGGACGGCGACGACGAGCGGATCGGGGAGCTGACCGCCGAGCGGGACGCGCTCCGCGCGGAGCTGGGCGCCCTGGCGCAGGAGCTGACGGACGCGCGGACGGAGGCGGCGCAGCGGTTCGCGTCGGCGGTCACCGCCGAGCTGGCCTCGCTGGCCATGCCGCACGCGCGCGTGTCGTTCGACATCCGGCAGACCGAGGACCCGGAGGGCGTCGAGGTGGACGGGCGCACGGTGGCCTACGGGCCGTCGGGCGTGGACGAGGTGGAGCTGCTGCTCGCCCCGCACCCCGGAGCGCCGCCCCGGCCCATCGCCAAGGGCGCGTCGGGCGGTGAGCTGTCGCGCGTGATGCTGGCCGTGGAGGTGGTGTTCGCGGGCACGGACCCCGTGCCGACGTACCTCTTCGACGAGGTCGACGCCGGTGTCGGCGGCAAGGCGGCGGTCGAGATCGGCCGGCGGCTCGCGAAGCTGGCGAAGACCGCGCAGGTCGTGGTCGTCACGCACCTGCCGCAGGTGGCCGCGTTCGCCGACCGGCAACTGCTGGTGGAGAAGACCAACGACGGCTCGGTCACCCGGTCCGGCGTGAAGGTGCTCGAAGGCGAGGACCGCATCCGCGAACTCTCCCGCATGCTCGCCGGCCAGGAGGACTCCGAAACGGCCCGGGCCCACGCGGAGGAGCTGCTGGCGACGGCCCGGGCGGACGTGTAGCCGGAGGAGGGTGAGGCTCCGTCACTCGTGTGGGTGACATGTTGTTCCGCGCGGACCCGGGCCCGTGACGTCGGCGTTGCCGGAACGGCCGTACGGCCTGGCATCCTTGACGGAGCAGGGCGAGGACATCGCCCGATCCTTCCGTACGTTCTTCGGGACCGCACGAACCGAACCAGGAGCCCGGCCACGTGACCCCCGTGAGCAGCCACTCACCGCTGCGCACCGTGCAGGTGCTGGGCGGTGGCAACGCCGCCGGCGGCGCCCATGTGCGCTCGCTGGCCGCGGGGCTCGTCGCGAGGGGCGTGCGGGTCACGGTGTGCGCCCCCGTCGAGGCGGATCACACCTACGACTTCACCGGCGTCGGCGCCGACCACGTGCACGTGCCGCGCAGCAGCGACCCGGGGTCGGTGGCCGCGCTCCGGGCCGCCTGCACGGGCGCCGACCTGGTCCACGCGCACGGGCTGCACGCCTCCTTCCGCACCGTGCTCGCCCTGAGCGGACGGCGCACCCCGCTCGTCGTCACCTGGCACGACCGGGCGCACGCCGACGGCCCGCGCGCCCACTTCCTGCGCGTACTGGAGCGGCGGGTCGTCAAGGCGGCCACCGTGGTGCTCGGGACGACCTCCGCCCTCGTCGACCGGGCGCGCCGCGCGGGCGCGCGGGACGCCCGGCTGGCCGCCGTGTCCCTCCCCGGGCCCCGCTCCTCCCCGATGCCGGACGACCCCGACCGGCTGCGGCCCAAGATCCGGGCCGAACTCGGCGCCGTCGGCCGCCCGTTGCTCATCGCCGTCGGCTCCCTCGAACGGCACCGGGGCTACGACGTCCTGCTGGACGCCGCACACGCGTGGCGGCGCCTCGACCCGGTACCGCTGGTGGTGCTCGCCGGGGAGGGGCCGCTGCGCGGCGAACTCCAGCGCCGGATCGAGAAGGAGGAACTGCCGGTCCGGCTCATCGGCCGGCGCGACGACATCACCGATCTGCTGGCCGCCGCCGACATCGCCCTGCTGCCGAGCCGTTGGGAGTCGCGTTCCCCGCTCGCCCAGGAGGCCCTCCACGCGCGCGTGCCGCTCGTCGCGACCGAGGTGGGCGGCATCCCCGAACTCGTCGGAGACGCCGCCGAACTCGTCCCGTACGGCAACGCGCGGGCGCTCGCGGACGCCGTCGTACGGCTGCTGGACGATCCCGACCGCCGGGAACTGCTCAGGGAACGCGGGGTGCGGCAGGCCGCCACCTGGCCGACCGAGGACGAGACGGTCGCCCAAGTGCTGAGCGTGTACGACGAGTTGACACAGATCAGACCGCTCTGAGACGGCGGCCTCCGGGTTCGGGGCGGGTGTCGTCGGGGGCGTAGGGCCAGGGCCGGGGCCGGGGGTGTGTGCGGGGTGTCGGGGTGGTGGCCGGCAGTTCGCCGATGCGGGCCGTTCCGGGGTGGCGGTTCCCGGGTTCAGGGCACGTGGCGTCGGGCGCGGAGGGCCAGGCCCAGGGTCAGGACCGTGTGCGGGTCGTCGAGGTCGGTGGCCAGCAACTCGCCGATGCGGGCGAGCCTGTTGTAGAGCGTCTGCCGGTTCAGATGGAGTTCGCGGGCCGTCTCCGCCTTGCGTCCGGCGTGCGCCAGGTAGGTCTCCAGGGTGGGCAGCAGCGGCGGCTTGGAACGGCGGTCGTGGTCCAGCACCGGACCGATCGCGCGGTCCACGAAGTCCGCCAGGTCCGGGTGGTCGCGCAGCCGCCACAGCAGCAGGTCGATGTCCAGCCGCCGGGCGTCGTACCAGGGGCGGTCCGGCAGCCCCTGCGCCGCCGTCGCCGTCTCCGCCGCGTGCCGCAGCCCCGTGGACGCCGCCGCCCAGCCGCCGGCCGGCCCGACCACCACGACGGGCGGCCGGCCCCCGGGCCGCAGCATCCCCGCCCGCTCCACGCCCGCCCGCAGCGCCGCCGCCACCCGGTCCGCGACCGCCGGCCGTTCGGCCTCCGCGCGCAGGCCCAGCAGCAGCGGCACCCGCCCCTCCACCGGCCGCACGCCCAGCAGGACGGGCACCCCCAGCGAGGCCAGTTCCTCGCCCACCGCGCGGGACAGCACCGCCCAGCCGCCACCCTGCGGGGACAGCGCGTCGCCGAGCCGCATCACCACCGGCAGCAGCGGTCCGGTCCCCGGCCTGAAGCCCAGCACGCGCGCCTGCGCGGGCGCGTCCGCCGCGCCGACCCGGCCCTCGGCGAGGTCGGTGAGGAAGTCCCCGCGCCCCCGCGCCGCCAGCTCCTCCTCCTGACGCGCCTGCATCAGCACCACGGCGAGCAGGCCGGCCGCCCGCTCGGCCGCCATGCGGTGGACCGGTTCCGGCGCGCTGCGCACCGGAAGCAGCACCAGCCGCGCCCGTACGCCGCCGCTGCCGGGGCCGCCGCCGGGCACGTCCACGAGTGCCGAACCGGCCGGCGGGTCGTCCCGGTGCCGGTCGCGCAGCCCCTCCCACACCTGGAGCGGGTCCGCGCCCTCGGGTCCCTCGCCGGCCGCGTACAGCAGCCGTCCGTCGGCCGCCTCCAGGAACACCGGGTTGCCGGTGAACCCGGCGAGGATCTCCAGTACCCGCGGGACCCCGCCGCCGCCCAGCAGCGCTCCGGTGCACCGGCGGTGCACCTCCTCCGCGCGTCGCAGCAGCGCGTAGTGCCCGTTGACGATCTCGGTGTGGATCTCCTCGGTGACCGTCACGAACGGCACCTCGCGGTGCAGCTGGACCAGGGGCAGCCCCGCCGACCTGGCCGCGTCGACGAGGGCGGCGGGCAGCCGGGGGAAGCGCGGGCCCAGCTCGACGACGAGGGCCGCGATGCCCCGCTCGGCCAGTGTGCGCACGAACGTCCGCTGGTCGGCGGGGCGGGTGCCGAGTCCGTACCCGGTGGTCAGCAGCAGCTCGCCGCCCTTGAGCAGCGAGGCGACGTGGGGCACCTCACCGGCGTGCACCCAGCGCACCGTGCGCCCCAGCCGGTCGGCGCCCGCCACGACCTCCGGCAGCCCGCCGCGCAGCCCGGGCAGCTCCAGCGCCCGCCGCACGGTGATCCCGGCGCCCCGGGTGTCGTATCCGCTCTCCATACGGGGACGCTACCTGCGCGGATGTCGCCCGGACAGCCGGGGTTCGCATGACGTCGAAGGGGTAGTGCGTGACCATGGAGATCAGTGTGGTCGCCGCGGCGCGTGAGGACGACAGGCCCGTCGACGAGTCGTTGCGGGTGGCGGCGCTCGCCGACCGGCTCGGATACGGCGAGGTGTGGCTCGGCGAGGGGCCGACCTGGGACGCGTTCGTGCTGGCCACGGCGGTCGGGCGGGCCACCGGCAGGGTCGCCCTGACCGCCGGTCCGATGGCGGTGTCGGTGCGCGACGCGTACAGCCTCGCGCGGGGCGCCGCCTCGACGGCGGCGGTCACCGGGCGCCCGGTGGGGGTGGCGCTGGGCACGTCCAGCAAGCGGGTCGTCGAGGGCGTGCACGACCGGCCCCGGGTCCGCCCCGCGGCCGTGCTGGAGGAGACGGCCGCCGCCCTGCGGGTGCTGCTGCACGGGAAGCCCGGCGAGCCGGTCGTGCCCGGCAGCGGGTTCCGGCGCCGGCAGCAGCCGCCCGGCGGCCCGCTCACGGTGGCCGGGTTCGGCGACCGGGCGATCGCCGCGGCCGCCGCGCACGCCGACCGGATGCTCCTCGACGTGGTCTCCCCGGAACAGGTCCGCGTCCTGCGTGCCAAGATGCTCGACGCGGCCGAGCGGGCCGGCCGCACCCCGCCGAGGCTGGCCGCCTGGGTGCCCGCCGCCGTCGACCCCGACCCCGCCTCGCTCACCCAGATCCTGCGCAGCGTCGTCGGCTACCTCACCGTGCCCGGCTACCGCGAGATGTTCGCGGCGGCGGGCTTCGGCGAGGCCGTCGACCTGGCCCGTACGGGTGCCGACGCCGACACGCTGCTCCGGGCCCTGCCGGTCGAGGCCGCGGCCACGGTCGGCCTGATCGGCACCCCCGGCACCGTACGGGCCCGCATGGACGCCTACGCGGCGGCGGGGCTGGACGAGATCGCCCTGGTCCCGGCCACGGCGGGCGACCCCGACGGGGAACGCACCCTGACGGCGCTCGCGCCGGGCTAGGGGGTGCCGCCCGGGCCGGCGGCCGTCACCGCCGCCGGGCGTTCCGGGACGCGTGGGCCTCAGCCCCCGTACGCCCCCGAGGCCGTCAGCCGCAGGGCCGTGTCGATGAGGGGGACGTGGCTGAAGGCCTGCGGGAAGTTGCCGACCTGGCGCTGCAGGCGCGGGTCCCACTCCTCCGCCAGCAGGCCGAGGTCGTTGCGCAGGGAGAGCAGCTTCTCGAAGAGCTTCCGCGCCTCGTCCACCCGGCCGATCATCGCCAGGTCGTCCGCCATCCAGAACGAGCAGGCGAGGAACGCGCCCTCGTCGCCCGGCAGGCCGTCGACGCCCTCGTCCTCGCCCTCCGTCGGGTAGCGCAGGATGAAGCCGTCGGAGGTGGACAGCTCGCGCTGGATCGCCTCGACGGTGCCGATCACGCGCTTGTCGTCCGGCGGCAGGAAGCCCACCTGCGGGATCAGCAGCAGGGAGGCGTCCAGCACCTTCGAGCCGTAGGACTGCGTGAAGGTGTTGCGCTCCTTGTCGTAGCCCTTCTCGCACACGTCCCGGTGGATGTCGTCGCGCAGTTGCTTCCACTGCTCCAGCGGGCCGTCGGCGTCGCCGGACTCGATCAGCTTGATGGTGCGGTCGACGGCGACCCAGGCCATCACCTTGGAGTGCACGAAGTGGCGGCGCGGGCCGCGCACCTCCCAGATGCCCTCGTCCGGCTCCTGCCAGTGCTTCTCCAGGTAGCGGATCAGCTTGAGCTGGAGCAGCGAGGCGTAGTCGTTGCGGGCCAGACCCGTCATGTGGGCCAGGTGCAGGGCCTCGGTGACCTCGCCGTACACATCGAGCTGGAGCTGGTGCGCGGCACCGTTGCCCACCCGGACCGGGGCCGAGTTCTCGTAGCCGGGCAGCCAGTCCAGCTCCGCCTCGCCGAGCTCGCGCTCACCGGCGATGCCGTACATGATCTGCAGGTTCTCCGGGTCGCCCGCCACCGCGCGGAGCAGCCACTCGCGCCAGGCGCGGGCCTCCTCGCGGTAGCCGGTGCGCAGCAGCGACGACAGGGTGATCGCCGCGTCCCGCAGCCAGGTGTAGCGGTAGTCCCAGTTGCGGACGCCGCCGATGTCCTCCGGCAGGGAGGTGGTGGGCGCGGCCACGATGCCGCCGGTCGGGGCGTACGTCAGGGCCTTGAGCGTGATCAGGGAGCGGATCACGGCCTCGCGGTAGGGGCCGTGGTACGTACAGTGCTCCACCCACTCGCGCCAGAACTCCTCGGTCGCCTCCAGCGACTGCTCCGGCTCCGGCAGCGGCGGCGGCTGCTTGTGCGAGGGCTCCCAGGAGATGGTGAACGCGATCCGCTCGCCCGGCGCGACCGTGAAGTCCGCGTACGTGGTCAGGGACTCGCCGTAGGTCGGCGCGGAGGTGTCGAACCACACGGAGTCCGGGCCCGCGACGGCGACCGTGCGTCCCTCGTGCCGGTGCACCCACGGGACGATCCTGCCGTAGGAGAACCGCATCCGCAGCGCCGAGCGCATGGGGACCCGGCCCGAGACGCCCTCCACGATCCGGATGAGCTGCGGGGCGCCGTCGCGCGGGGGCATGAAGTCCGTCACCCGGACCGTGCCGCGCGGGGTGTCCCACTCGGACTCCAGGATCAGCGAGTCGCCGCGGTAGCCGCGCCGGGTCGCCGCGGGCGGCTCGGCGTCGTCGGCGTGCGCGGGACCCAGCCGCCAGAAGCCGTGCTCCTCGGTGCCCAGCAGACCGGCGAAGATGGCGTGGGAGTCGAAACGGGGCAGGCACAGCCAGTCCACCGTGCCGTCCCGGCAGACCAGCGCGGCGGTCTGCATGTCTCCGATGAGTGCGTAGTCTTCGATGCGCCCGGCCACGTGCAACTCCAGTCGAACGGCCACGTCACCCCGCAAAGGGGTTGTCGCTTGGTGCGGTCAAGGGGTTTTGAATTGCGTCGTTGAGCTGTGAAGCAAAGCAGTCGCCCAGCCTTGCATGCAAAATGCCGATCTCTGCTCAACGAACTGACGAGCTCACGTTGTTCCGGAGGTCACGGGCGGGGGTGGTGCCGTTCGACCGGCCGGGCTCGGCAGTGAATGTCCGAGCAGGATACGACGCACGTAGATGATCTGTGTGCCGCTCCGGACAACCGGGCTCCGCCGAACGAGTGACCAACGGGTGAGGGTCCCGTGTGCGGTGCTCGCCCGTGGCGGCGCGTGCGCGGAGCGTGGCCGGGCGCCATCCCTCCGCGGCGCTGATACGCTGGTAGCCCGTGGACCGGTGGGCGAGAAAGCCCCGGAACCGCACCCACAAGCCGCGACCACGGGAGCCCCCTCTTGGCCATGCCGCCCAAATCCTCGACGACCAAGCACATCTTCGTCACCGGGGGTGTCGCCTCCTCGCTCGGCAAGGGGCTCACCGCCTCCAGCCTGGGCATGCTGCTCAAGGCCCGGGGTCTGCGCGTCGTGATGCAGAAGCTCGACCCGTACCTCAACGTCGACCCGGGCACGATGAACCCCTTCCAGCACGGTGAGGTGTTCGTCACCAACGACGGTGCCGAGACCGACCTGGACATCGGCCACTACGAGCGGTTCCTCGACCGCGACCTGGACGGCTCGGCCAACGTCACCACCGGCCAGGTCTACTCGACGGTGATCGCCAAGGAGCGGCGCGGCGAGTACCTGGGCGACACCGTGCAGGTCATCCCGCACATCACCAACGAGATCAAGCACCGCATCCGCCGCATGGCGACCGACGAGGTCGACGTGGTGATCACGGAGGTCGGCGGCACGGTCGGCGACATCGAGTCGCTGCCGTTCCTGGAGACCGTCCGCCAGGTCCGGCACGAGGTCGGCCGGGACAACGTGTTCGTGGTGCACATCTCGCTCCTGCCGTACATCGGTCCCTCGGGCGAGCTGAAGACGAAGCCGACCCAGCACTCGGTCGCCGCGCTGCGCAACATCGGCATTCAGCCGGACGCGATCGTGCTGCGCTGCGACCGCGAGGTGCCCACCGCGATCAAGCGGAAGATCTCGCTGATGTGCGACGTGGACGAGGCCGCCGTGGTGGCCTGCCCCGACGCCCGCTCGATCTACGACATCCCGAAGGTCGTGCACGCCGAGGGCCTGGACGCCTACGTCGTGCGCAAGCTCGACCTGCCGTTCCGGGACGTGGACTGGACGACCTGGGACGACCTGCTGGACCGCGTCCACAATCCCGAGCACGAGATCGTCATGGCCCTGGTCGGCAAGTACATCGACCTGCCCGACGCCTACCTCTCGGTCACCGAGGCGCTGCGCGCGGGCGGCTTCGCCAACAAGGCCCGCGTGAAGATCAAGTGGGTCACCTCCGACGACTGCAAGACCCCGGCCGGCGCCCAGGCGCAGCTCGGTGACGTCGACGCCATCTGCATCCCCGGCGGCTTCGGCGACCGCGGTGTGCTCGGCAAGGTCGGCGCGATCAAGTACGCCCGCGAGAACCGCATCCCGCTGCTGGGCCTGTGCCTGGGCCTGCAGTGCATCGTGATCGAGGCCGCGCGCAGCCTCGCGGACGTCTCCGACGCCAACTCCACCGAGTTCGACCCGGGCACCGCCCACCCCGTGATCTCCACCATGGCCGAGCAGATGGACATCGTCGCCGGCGAGGGCGACATGGGCGGCACCATGCGGCTCGGCATGTACCCGGCGAAGCTGGCCGAGGGCTCCATCGTGCGCGAGGTGTACGACGGCAAGGAGTACGTGGAGGAGCGCCACCGGCACCGCTACGAGGTGAACAACGCCTACCGCGCGGAGCTGGAGAAGAAGGCGGGCATCGTCTTCTCCGGCACCTCCCCGGACGGCAAGCTCGTCGAGTACGTCGAGTACCCGCGCGAGGTCCACCCGTACCTGGTCGCGACCCAGGCGCACCCGGAGCTGCGCTCGCGTCCGACCCGTCCGCACCCGCTCTTCGCGGGTCTGGTGAAGGCCGCGGTCGAGCGGAAGATCTCGAAGTAACACACCCGGTTGTACGGTGGCCGGGGCGCGAACTCTCAAAAGGTGCGCGCCCCGGCCACTTTTTCGCCCATGTTCACGCACGGCACGCGCACGGCCGCCGTACGTCGGGAAGGACAGCCATGACGATCAAGGACACCCCGGAGGAGTGGGAGGTCCGCGGGAGCGAGACCCCGTTCACGGGCAACAAGACCTCCGTCCGCACCGACGACGTGGTCATGCCCGACGGAAGCGTGGTCCACCGCGACTACCAGGTCCACCCCGGGTCCGTGGCCGTCCTCGCCCTCGACGACGCCGACCGGGTCCTGGTGCTGCGCCAGTACCGCCACCCCGTGCGCCACCGGCTGTGGGAGATCCCGGCCGGCCTGCTCGACGTGCCCGGCGAGAACCCGCTGCACGCCGCCCAGCGCGAGCTGTACGAGGAGGCGCACGTCAAGGCGGAGGACTGGCGGGTGCTGACCGACGTCTACACCACGCCCGGCGGCTGTGACGAGGCCGTACGGATCTTCCTCGCGCGGGGGCTGTCCGAGGCCGAGGGCGAGCGGTTCGTGGTCGAGGACGAGGAGGCCGACATGGAGCTGGCCCGGGTCCCGGTCGAGGAACTGGTGCGCGGCGTGCTCGCCGGCGAGCTGCACAACAACTGCCTGGTGGTGGGCGTCCTCTCGCTGGTCGCCGCGCGGGCCGGCGACGGCCTGGACGCGCTGCGTCCGGCTCAGGCGCCGTGGCCGGCGCGGCCGTTCGAGGCCTGACGCCGACGGGACGCCGTGAGGCGTGACCGGGTGTCCGCGGCTTCGTCGTGGCCGGTCGCGCCCGCGCGGTGGAACCGCGTATCGGCACAGTCCCGCGCTGCGGCCGTTCGGGGAGTGACGCCGGCGGGGGTGCCCTTGACCGCCCCCGCCGCTCCTTCTCGTCCCGGACCCCGCTCCTCGAACTCCCCCGGAGGGGTGGATGTCCCCGGTGCCACCGGGCTGACGGTCTTACGATCGGTTGATCCGATCGGGGGGAGTCCCGCCCTGCCGCAGTGCTCCTCACGGAACGTCGCGCAGCGTGAACTAGGCTCTGGAAAACGCCCGGTCCGGAGCCCCGGCGGGCTTGCGCGCGCGGTGGGACGGGAGTGAGGCCCGTGACGGATCAGGCGGTGGACCCGGACGGTGTGCGGTTCCTTCGGGACGTCGCCGACGAGGGTCGATTCCTGGGCCGTACCAGGGAGTTGAAGGAGTTGCGCGCCGACATCGAGCGCGCGGGACTGGACACCCTCTCCGGCCGCAAGGCGCCCCGCGCACGCGTCCTGCTCATCGCCGGCCGGCCCGGCTCGGGCCGGAGTGCCCTCGCCGGGGAACTCGTGCGCCAGGTCGCCGACCGCTACCCCGACGGCGTGCTGCGCGCCCGGCTGAGCGAACCCGACGGCACGCGTGTGCCCGTCGAGCGCGCCGCGCGGGAACTGCTCGGCGCGCTGGCGGTGCCCGCCCCGGCCGGAGCCACCGGGGACGAGCTCAGCGAGGCGCTGCGCACCGCGCTGGCCGACCGCCGGGTACTGCTCCTGCTGGACGACGCGGCCGACGCCGAGCAGGTCGACGCGCTGCTGCCGGACAACCCGGACTGCCTGGCTGTCGCCGTCTCCTCGGGGCCGCTGACCGGCATCGCGGACGTCCGTCCCTGCACCCTCGGCGGCCTCGACACCAAATCCGCGGTGGAGGTGCTGTCCCGGTTCACCGGATCGGTGCGCATCACGGTCGACCCCCGGGCCGCCGAACGGCTCGCCGAGCAGTGCCAGGGCCAGCCGGCCGCCCTGGTGCTGGCCGGCGGCTGGCTCGCCGCCCGGCCCCAGGCCGCCGTCGCCGACCTCGCCAAGCAACTGCACACGGACCCCGGCCAGGACACCGTCGTCAGCCGCGTCCTGCGGCTCGTGCACGCCTCACTGCCCGCGCCGGCCGCCCACACCCTGCGGCTGCTCAGCCTCGCCCCGGCCGGTCTGGTCGACCCGCACACCGCCGCCGCCCTCGCCGGCTGCCCGGTGGAGTCCGCCCGCGCCACCCTGGACGACTTCGCCGCCCACGGGCTGCTGCACCCGGTGGACGGCCCGCCGCTGCCGCAGTACGAGGTGCCCGGCTGTCTGCAGCCCCTGCTGAGCGCCCTCGCCGAGGATTACGAGCGGCCCGCCGAGCTGCGGCTGGCCCGCGCCCGGATGCTGGAGCGGACCGTACGGCTGCTCCAGTCGTGCCGGGCCATCACCGAGACCGACAGTCCCCGGGCGCGCGAGCTGCTCCTCGGCATGCCGAGCGCCCTGCGTTTCCCCGGCCCGCGGGCCGCCGCCGACTGGCTGCGCGCGCGCCGCCCCGCCCTGCTGGCCTCCGCGCGGCTCGCGGTCGCCGACGGGGAACTGGACACCCTCGCCCGGCGCCTGATGGCCCAGCTCGTGCGGGCCATGGTGGCGCACGTCGGCACCCAGGCCGCCGCGAGCGACCTGTATGACATCCACGGCCTGGTCCTCGACGTCGCCGAGCGCCGCGACCTGCCCCGCGAGCGGGCGGCGGCCCTGCTGAACCTCGGCGACCTCGACGCCCGTACCGGCCGTACCGCCGACGCCCTGGGACGCTACCGGGCCGCGCTGGACGCCGGACGCGAGGCGAACGACCCGTACGCGACCGGCCGCGCGATGGAATCCGTGGGCGGCGCCCATCTGGAACTCGGGGACTACGACCGGGCCGCCGACTGGTTCGGCCGCGCCCTGGCCGAGCGGCTGGCCCGCGGCGAGGGCGAGGACGCCGCCCGGCTCTACGGCCGCATCGGCGCCGCCCACACCTACGCCGGCCGCTACGGCGAGGCGCTGCGCGACTGGCGCGCGGCCGTCGCCGGACACCGCAGGCACGGGGACGTGGCCGCACAGGCGCGGGCCCTGAGCGAACTGGCCCGGGTGCAGGAGTACGCCGGCCGGCTCGAGGAGTCGCTGCGCACCTGCCAGGAGGCCGTGGAATGGGCGCGCCGGGCCGAGGACACCCGCCTGCTGGCCGCGCTGCACCTGCGGCTGGCCGACTCCTTCGGGCATCTGGGCGACCCCGCGTCGGCCGCGCTGCACCGGGGCGCGGCCGAGCGCATGCTGGCAGAGGAGGCCATGGAGGACGACTCCGAGCCGGAACACGGAGCTAACGCCTACGAAATCCGTAGCCCATCCGCTGAAGATTGAAGCAATGAAAGGCTAGACAGCGGGAACACCTTCATTAGACTGGCTCTGCCGCGCCATCCTCTGCGGTCTCTCCCGGTGTGCCCGTGCGTGCCCGGGTATGTGCAGCAATACCCCCATACCCTCTGAGCCAAGGACCGTGATCCACGTGAAGGTCGGCATCCCCCGCGAAGTCAAGAACAACGAGTTCCGGGTGGCCATCACCCCCGCCGGCGTGCACGAGCTGGTGCGCCACGGCCACCAGGTCGTCATCGAGCGCGGCGCCGGCGTCGGCTCCTCGATCCCGGACGGCGAGTACATCGCCGCCGGGGGACAGATCCTGGACACCGCCGACGAGGTCTGGGCCGCCGCCGACCTGCTGCTGAAGGTCAAGGAGCCCATCGCGGAGGAGTACCACCGCCTGCGCAAGGACCAGACCCTCTTCACCTACCTGCACCTGGCCGCGTCCAAGGAGTGCACGGACGCCCTCCTGGAGTCCGGCACCACCGCCATCGCCTACGAGACCGTCGAGCTGCCAGGCCGCGCGCTGCCGCTGCTCGCCCCGATGTCCGAGGTCGCGGGCCGGCTGGCCCCGCAGGTCGGCGCCTACCACCTGATGCGCGCCCACGGCGGCCGCGGTGTGCTCCCCGGCGGCGTCCCCGGCGTGCTGGCCGGCAAGGCCGTCGTCATCGGCGGCGGTGTGTCCGGCTGGAACGCCGCGCAGATCGCCATCGGCATGGGCTTCCACGTGACCCTGCTCGACAAGGACATCAACAAGCTCAAGGAGGCCGACAAGGTCTTCGGCACGAAGATCCAGACCGTCGTCTCCAACGCCTTCGAGCTGGAGAAGGCCTGCCTGGAGGCCGACCTCGTGATCGGCGCGGTGCTCGTTCCCGGCGCCAAGGCCCCGAAGCTCGTCACCAACGAGCTGGTCTCGCGGATGAAGGCCGGAAGTGTCCTTGTCGACATCGCGATCGACCAGGGCGGCTGCTTCGAGGACTCCCACCCGACCACGCACGCCGAGCCGGCCTTCAAGGTCCACGAGTCGGTGTTCTACTGCGTCGCCAACATGCCCGGCGCGGTGCCCAACACCTCCACCTACGCGCTCACCAACGCCACGCTGCCGTACATCGTCGAACTCGCCGACCGCGGCTGGGTGGAGGCGCTGCGCCGCGACCCCGCGCTCGCCAAGGGACTCAACACGCACGACGGCAAGGTGGTTTACAAGGAGGTCGCCGAGGCACACGGTCTGGAGCACACGGAGCTCGCCTCCCTGCTCGGCTGAGCGGCCAGGGCGGTAAGTCGACCAAGTCGTCGACCGGCAAAGGCGATACGTCAACTTCCGCCGTCAACGTCACGTACCCGGCCGGACCTTGCCCGACAAGGTCCGGCCGGATGTGTGTATGGTCACTTCCTGTTTCCGGGACAACTCGCCTCGAACGTAACCCTTCTACCGATTCGCACACCCGTGAAACCTGCCGTGCGACGGTCGTACGCCCTTGACAGAGGGATGTTTCAATGCCGACACATCGGGCCGGGTCCGGCGGATTGTGTTGCTGCGGACGGCCGACACGCCATAGAGTCGCCAATCGTCGGCATGGTGCCACGCTGACCTGTCTAGAAGTTTCCTGGTCACCAAGGAGGTAAGACGACTTGTGAATGAGTCGACATTTACTCCCGGGGGTGGTCACCCAGGAATGCCTGCGCCGGACCAGGAGCCCGCGGGATCCGCTGCTGTCGGCTCCGTGGCTGTGCGCACCTTCGCAGCCCACCGGAGTCACCGGACTTCGGTGGTGACTCAACCAGCACCCCAGAGCATGGATGGCCATCACGTGAACGCCATGGCCGGCGACGGAAGTGGCGCGCCCCACAACCATTTCGCCGACTACGACGAACTGCCCGAGGGGCACTTCTACGACCCCGACGCCGAGTACGAGCCCGATCCCGAGTACGCGGCCACGCTCGCGCCCGACGCGGCGCGCCAGCGCCGTGAGCGCGTCGGCCCGACCGGGCGCCCGCTGCCGTACTTCCCGATCCCGGGTCCGCTGACCGACCACGGTCCCGCGAAGATCATCGCGATGTGCAACCAGAAGGGCGGCGTCGGCAAGACCACGTCGACCATCAACCTGGGCGCCGCGCTCGCGGAGTACGGACGCCGGGTGCTGCTCGTCGACTTCGACCCGCAGGGCGCGCTGTCGGTCGGTCTCGGCGTCAACCCGATGGAGCTCGACCTCACCGTCTACAACCTGCTCATGGAGCGGGGCATGGCGGCCGACGAGGTGCTGCTGAAGACCGCGGTCCCCAACATGGACCTGCTGCCCAGCAACATCGACCTGTCGGCGGCCGAGGTGCAGCTGGTGAGCGAGGTCGCGCGCGAGTCCACGCTGCAGCGGGCACTGAAGCCGCTGATGGACGACTACGACTACATCGTCATCGACTGCCAGCCCTCGCTCGGCCTGCTCACGGTCAACGCGCTGACCGCCGCGCACAAGGTGATCGTGCCGCTGGAGTGCGAGTTCTTCGCGCTGCGCGGTGTGGCGCTGCTGACCGAGACGATCGAGAAGGTCCAGGAGCGGCTCAACCCCGACCTGGAGCTCGACGGGATCCTCGCCACCATGTACGACTCGCGCACGGTGCACAGCCGTGAGGTGCTCGCGCGGGTGGTCGAGGCGTTCGACGACCACGTCTACCACACGGTCATCGGGCGCACGGTCCGCTTCCCGGAGACCACGGTCGCCGGCGAGCCGATCACCACGTACGCGTCCAACTCCGTCGGTGCCGCCGCCTACCGCCAGCTCGCCAGGGAGGTGCTCGCCCGGTGTCACGCCGAGTGAGTCTGCCGGGGGCCGACGAACTCTTCCGTACGACAGGGGGGATGGCGCTCCAGGCGTCGACCCCCCGGCGCCAGGCCAACGGCGACGCCCGTGTCCCCGCACCCGCGGGGGAGGGCGACGCGGCGGCGGCCGCCGTGGAGGACGCGCCGCAGTCGGTGCCCGCACAGGGCGGCGAGGGCGCGGAGCACGTCGCGGCGGACGCGGAGCCGGACGGGGCCGGGGAGTCCCGCAGCCGCGACGCGGCGGGTGCCGGACGGCGCCCGCCGGCGCAGGACGGGGCGGCCCAGCGCGGCAAGCGGGGGCGGGCGGCGGCACGGCGGCCCAGCGGCCGGGAGCGGCACGACGAGAAGATCACCGTGTACGTGTCCGCCGAGGAGCTGATGGACCTCGAACACGCGCGCCTGGTGCTGCGCGGCGAGCACGGGCTGGCGGTGGACCGGGGCCGCATCGTCCGCGAGGCGGTCGCCGTGGTCCTCGCCGACCTGGAGAGCCGGGGCGACGCCAGCATCCTCGTACGACGTCTGCGGGGCCGGTAGCGGTAGCCTGCGGAGGCCATGACCTCGAACGACGCACCCGCTCCCGGCGCCCGGCCGCCCCGCCGCCGCACCCTGGGCCGGGGGCCGGGAGCGTCGGCGTCCGGGCGGGAGGCGCCCGAGAAGGGCGCGGATCCCTCGCCGGAGAGCGGGACCGCCGGGCGCGGGGAACCGGGTCCGGCCCACGGCACCCCCGGGACCACACCGGGTACCGAACCTCCCGCGCGGGACTTCTCGCCGGCCGAGCCGGTGGTCGTGGCAGAGGACGTGACCGTCGTGCCCGGGACGGAGCCCGGAGACGGGGCTTCGGAGGCGGGCGACGCCGAGGACGGGCGGTTCAGGGTCCGGCTGGTGAACTTCGAGGGGCCGTTCGATCTGCTGCTGCAGTTGATCTCGAAGCACAAGCTGGATGTCACCGAGGTCGCGCTGTCCAGGGTGACCGACGAGTTCATGGCGTACATCCGGGCCCTGGGACCCGACTGGGACCTGGACGAGACGACCGAGTTCCTGGTCGTGGCGGCCACGCTGCTCGACCTCAAGGCGGCCCGGCTGCTGCCCGCCGCCGAGGTGGAGGACGAGGCCGACCTCGCCCTCCTGGAGGCCCGGGACCTGCTGTTCGCGAGGCTGCTGCAGTACCGCGCGTACAAACAGATCGCCGAGATCTTCAGCCGGCGTCTCGACGACGAGGACCGCCGCCATCCCCGTACCGTCGGACTCGAACCGCACCACGCCGAGCTGCTGCCCGAGGTCGTCATCAGCATCGGCGCCGAGGGCTTCGCCCGGCTCGCCGTCAAGGCGATGCAGCCCAGGCCCGAGCCGCAGGTGTACGTCGACCACATCCACGCGCCGCTGGTCAGCGTGCGGGAGCAGGCCGGGATCGTCGTCGCGCGGCTGAGGGAACTCGGTGAGGCGAGCTTCCGGGCCCTCGTCGAGGATACGGACGACACCCTGACCGTCGTGGCCCGCTTTCTCGCCCTGCTAGAGCTGTACCGCGAGAAGGCCGTCGCCCTCGACCAGGAGGCCGCGCTCGGCGAGCTGACCGTGCGCTGGACCGGCGGGGACGGGGACGCCGCGCCGGCGGTCACCGACGAGTTCGACCGGCCGCCGGAGCAGCCCGAGGAGGAGAGGAAGCCGTGAACGAGGAGACGACCGGCACCCCCGCCGGACCGCGCACCGTCGCGGAACTCGACCTCAGGCCCGCCCTGGAGGCGGTCCTCATGGTCGTGGACGAGCCCGCGACCGAGGAACACCTGGCGAAGGTCCTGGAGCGCCCGAGGCACCAGGTCGCGGACGCGCTGCGCGCGCTCGCCGACGAGTACACCGTCCAGGGCCGCGGCTTCGAGCTGCGTCTCGTCGCGGGCGGCTGGCGCTTCTACACCCGCCCCGAGTACGCCGCCGCCGTCGAGGGCTTCGTCCTGGACGGCCGGCAGGCCCGGCTCACCCAGGCCGCCCTGGAGACCCTCGCGGTCGTCGCCTACCGGCAGCCGGTCAGCCGCGGCCGCGTCTCCGCCGTGCGCGGGGTCAACTGCGACGGCGTGATGCGCACCCTCCTGCAGCGCGGTCTGATCGAGGAGGCGGGCACGGAACCCGAAACAGGTGCGATCCTGTACACGACGACGAACTACTTCCTGGAGCGGATGGGCCTGCGCGGTCTGGACGAGCTCCCGGAGCTCGCGCCCTTCCTCCCCGAGGCGGAGGCGATCGAGGCCGAGACGCTGGAAGGGGTCCCGTCGTTCGATCCGGACGCCCCGGATTCCGAGGACGCAGACGACAAGACGGAACTTTGATGCGAAGCAGCAGCGGCAGGAACAGCAGCGGAAACAACGGCGGGAGCCGTGGTGGCAACAGCGGCGGCCGCGGCGGGAGCGGCGGGAGCGGTGGTGGCCGCGGTGGCCACCGCGGCTTCGGCGGCAACCGCGACAACCAGCAGGGCGGCCGTCCGAAGAAGCCGCGTCCGGAGGAGCGGCGCTACGACGTCGGCCCCGGCGCCACCCAGGAGGGCCCCAAGTCGGGCCGCGGGCCCACGGCCCGCGGAGGCGCCAAGGGCGGGCCGAAGAGGCCCCTGCAGCGGGGGCGCTCGGTCCCGGCCACGTCCCGTGAGTACGAGACGCGGGCCGAGGAGCGCAACCGCGAGCGGTACGCGGGCAAGAAGGACGTCAAGCTGCCCAAGACCTTCCCCGGCGCCGAGCAGGAGGGCGAGCGGCTGCAGAAGGTGCTCGCCCGCGCGGGCTACGGCTCCCGGCGCTCCTGCGAGGAACTGATCGAGCAGGCGCGCGTCGAGGTCAACGGCGAGATCGTCCTGGAGCAGGGCAAGCGGGTCGACCCGGAGAAGGACGAGGTCAAGGTCGACGGCCTGACCGTCGCGACCCAGTCGTACCAGTTCTTCTCGCTGAACAAGCCCGCCGGTGTCGTCTCCACCATGGAGGACCCGGAGGGCCGGCAGTGCCTCGGTGACTACGTCACCAACCGCGAGACCCGCCTCTTCCACGTCGGCCGGCTCGACACCGAGACCGAGGGCGTCATCCTGCTCACCAACCACGGCGAGCTGGCGCACCGGCTGACCCACCCCAAGTACGGCGTGAAGAAGACGTACCTGGCGGCCATCGTGGGCCCGATCCCGCGCGACCTGGGCAAGAGGCTCAAGGACGGCATCCAGCTCGAGGACGGGTACGCCCGCGCGGACCACTTCCGGGTCGTGGAGCAGACCGGCAAGAACTACCTCGTCGAGGTGACCCTGCACGAGGGCCGCAAGCACATCGTGCGCCGCATGCTCGCCGAGGCCGGCTTCCCGGTCGACAAGCTGGTGCGCACCGCCTTCGGGCCGATCACCCTGGGCGACCAGAAGTCGGGCTGGCTGCGGCGGCTGTCCAACACCGAGGTCGGGATGCTGATGCAGGAGGTCGACCTCTAAAGAGCCTGCAAGGGCTTGTGCACCCGGCCCGCACCCCCTTTAATAGTCACTGCGACTATTAAAGGGGGTGCGGGTCATGGACGGCTACGACAAGTACGCCTTCGAACCCTTCGCCGTCACCGTCGACCTCGCCGTGTTCACCCTTCGCGCGGGCGCCCTGCACGTCCTGCTCGTCGAGCGCGGCCAGGAGCCGTACGCCGGACGGTGGGCGCTGCCCGGCGGCTTCGTCCAGCCGGACGAGTCCGCCGAGAGCGCCGCGCGGCGCGAACTGGGCGAGGAGACCGGGCTGACGGACGTGTCCGGGCTGCATCTGGAGCAGCTGCGGACCTACAGCGAACCCGACCGCGACCCCCGCATGCGGGTCGTGTCCGTCGCGTTCGCCGCACTGCTGCCCGACGCCCCCGAGGCGCACGGCGGCAGCGACGCGGCACAGGCCCGCTGGACGCCGTACGACTCCGCGCGGGAGCTCGCCTTCGACCACGGCCGGATCCTGGCCGACGCGCGGGACCGCGTCGGCGCCAAGCTCGAGTACACCTGCCTCGCCACCGCCTTCTGCCCGCCCGAGTTCACCCTCGGCGAGCTGCAACAGGTCTACGAGACCGTATGGGGCACCGCCCTGGACCGCCCCAACTTCCGGCGCAAGGTGCTCGCCACCCCCGGCTTCGTCGAAGCCGTACCCGGCGCCGCGCGCCTCACCGGCGGCCGGGGCAAACCCGCCGCCCTCTACCGCGCGGGCACCGCCGCCACCCTCCACCCGCCCCTGCTCCGGCCCACTCCGGAAGGACGCCCCGCATGACCACGACCACCGTCACCAAGCGCGCCGCCACGGGTGCGCTCACCGGGCTCGCCCTGGGGGACGCGCTGGGCTTCCCGACGGAGTTCAACGACGTGCCGTCGATCCTCGCGAAGTTCGGTCCCTGGCGGGGGATGGACCTGCCCAGGCCGGCGATCGTCACCGACGACACCCAGATGACCCTCGCGCTCGGCAGGGGACTGCGCACGGCCATGGACCGGGGACCGCTCGCCCCGAAGCGGCTGGCGCGGCCGGTGCGCGAGGAGTTCGTGGAGTGGTGGCGCTCGCCCGAGAACAACCGCGCCCCCGGCAACACCTGCCTCAAGGCCTGCTATCTCCTGTCCCGTGAGGACCGGGCCTGGCAGGACGCCAGCCAGACCGGCTCCAAGGGCTGCGGCGCCAACATGCGCGTCGTCCCCATAGGCCTGGCCCCCGGCCTCACCGACGAACAGCGCGCCGGTGCCGCCCAGTTGCAGTCCGCCCTCACCCACGGCCACCCCACCGCGCTCGCCGCCTCCGACCTCACCGCACACGCCGTACGGCTGCTGGCGGAAGGCGCCGAGCCGACCGGTCTGATCGGACTGCTGCGCTCCTACGCCTACGACAACCGCACCCGCTACCACGAGTCCTGGCTCGGCGACCTGTGGACCCGCGCCCAGGACCCCACCCCCGAGCACTTCATCGCGCGCGGCTGGGACGAGTGCCTGACCGTCCTGGAACGCCTCCAGGACGCCGTACGCACCGTCTCGCCCGAGACCGACCCCTGCCTGGCCACGGGCGAGGGCTGGATCGCCGAGGAGGCCCTGGCGACCGGCCTGCTCTGCTTCCTCCTCTTCGTCGACGAACCCCTCACCGCCCTGCGCCGCGCCGCCTGCACCGCGGGCGACTCCGACTCCATCGCCTGCCTCACCGGCGCCTTCGCGGGCGCGTACCTGGGCGCGGACGCCTGGCCGGCGGACTGGGCCGGCCGCATCGAGTACCGGGACGAGCTGCTGGCGCTGGGAACGCTCTGGGACGCCTGAGCGACGCCCGTCCCGGCCCGAGACCGGTGACCGCCGGACGGGGCGCGGGCCGCGTCAGCCCTGTCCGGCGCTCCCGCCGCGTACGACGCCCCGCGCGGCCTCGTCGTACGGACCCGCCCGGAGGGCCGAGGCGCGGCGGGTGCGGACGAGGAAGTCCTCCACGCGCCGGCGGTCCGGTTCCGCGGGGAGCGGGCTGCGGTGGACGGCCTGCTCGGCCTCCCGCGCCAGACGGGTCATCCGCGCCTCGAACCCGGACCAGGACACCTCGCCCCGCTTCACCGCGAGCAGCGGCTCGCGCTCCTCGCCCACGTCGACCGTGAGGGTGCCCGTACGGAGCAGGTCGCGGACGCTGATCAGCAGGCGGAGCAGGTGCATCGCGTGTTTCCAGCGCGGGGCGCCGTGCGCGCGGACGTCCGCCTCCAGCTTGCGGCGCTGGCCGTGGGCGTACCGCGTGAACGTCTCGTGGACCTTGCGGGAGAGGAACGCCTCACGCAGGGACAGCAGCTCGCGGCCGGTGGCGTCGGCGTGCTCCACCAGCGGGGAGTGCAGGCACTCCAGGATGTTGGGGTTGGCGCGCAGGGCCAGCTCGCAGAAGCGTTCCAGCTCCCAGCTGAACTGCTCCTCGGCCGGGCCCTCGATGTGCGTCGGCGGCTTCTCGAAGCGCCAGAACAGGGGAGTGGGCGCGAGGAAGACACCCCGGCGGTCGGTGTCGCTGCCCTCGGTGGCCAGGCCGAAGGCGCGCGAACCCATGACACAGGCGTAGATCGTGTGGTCACCGACCAGGGTCTCGGGGCGCATGCCCGGGAGCGTACGCGGTGGATCACGCTCGGCGGATCGAATTTCCCTCCACCGCGATCGGCTTCTCGGGCAGCGGCCGGGTCGCGGGGCCCCGCTCCACCGAGCCGTCGGTGATCCGGAAGCGGCTGCCGTGGCAGGCGCAGTTGACGGTGCCGTCCGCGACGTCGGCCACGACACAGTTCTGGTGGGTGCAGATCGCCGAGAAGGCCTTGAAGTCGCCCTCCCGCGGCTGGGTGACCACGATCTTCTCGTCCGGGAGGACCGTACCCCCGCCCACCGGGACGTCGGCGGTCGGGATCAGCTCCCGCCCGGCGGCCTCCGACGAGGTGCCGCCCCTGCTGCCGCCTCCGCCGTCTCCGCCGTTGCCGCCGTCCGAGCCGCAGCCCGCGGCCAGGGCCGCCGCACCCGTCGCGAGCAGAACCGTGCGGCGTGTTGCACAAGAGGTCATGTCGTCACTCCCGGAGATCGCGGTTCCCGCATCCTGACACCGAATCCGCCGAACAAGAAGCAACTCACGACAAAACATCATGAAAAGTGCACACCGCCCGTCTCAGCGGGCGGGCGCCCGGCGCCGCCCCCGCGCGGGCTGACTACGCTGGACGACCGAACGACAGACAGGCACGTCAGCAAGGAGCATCGTCGTGGCGGTACGCGCGGTCCGGGGGGCCGTCCAGCTGGAGCGGGACGAGGCCGGTCACATGGAGGAACAGGTCGGCGCGCTGCTCACCGCGATCCTGGAGCGCAACGGCCTGCACACCGACGACCTGATCAGCCTCTGGTTCACGGCCACGCCCGACCTGCACAGCGACTTCCCGGCCGCCGCCGCCCGCAAGCTCGGCATCGTCGACGTCCCCCTGATCTGCGCCCAGGAACTGGACATCGAGGGCGCCATGCCCCGCGTCGTCCGGGTCCTCGCGCACATCGAGTGCGACAAGCCCCGCGCGGACATCGCGCACGTCTACCTCGGCGCGGCGGCCGCCCTGCGCAAGGACATCGCCCAGTGAGAACCGCACTCGTCATCGGCACCGGACTCATCGGCACGTCCGCCGCGCTCGCCCTGAACCGGCGGGGCGTCGTCGTCCACCTCACCGATCACGACCCGGAGCAGGCCCGTACGGCCGCCGCGCTCGGCGCCGGCACGGACGAGGCCCCCGACGGGCCGGTCGACCTGGCGATCGTCGCCGCCCCGCCCGCCCACGTGGCCGACGTGCTCGCCGACGCGATGCGGCGCGGCGCGGCACGCGGCTACATCGACGTCGCCAGCGTCAAGGGCGGACCGCGCCGCGAGCTCCAGGAACGCGGACTCGGCCTGGCCCCGTACATCGGCACCCACCCCATGTCCGGCCGTGAGCGGTCCGGCCCGCTGGCCGCCACCGGGGACCTCTTCGAGGGGCGCCCCTGGGTGCTCACCCCGACCCGGGACACCGACACCGAGGTGCTGAACCTCGCCCTGGAGCTGGTCTCGTACTGCAGGGCCGTACCCGTCGTGATGGACGCCGACGCCCACGACCGGGCCGTGGCCCTCGTCTCCCACATGCCCCACCTGGTGTCCAGCATGGTCGCCGCGCGCCTGGAGCACGCCGAGGAGGCCGCCGTACGGCTGTGCGGGCAGGGCATCCGGGACGTCACCCGGATCGCCGCCTCCGACCCCCGGATGTGGATCGACATCCTCTCCGCGAACCCCGGCCCGGTCGCCGACCTGCTCACGGACGTCGCCGCCGACCTGGAGGAGACCGTGCGCGCCCTGCGCGCGCTGCAGTCCTCCGACGAGGACAAGCGCCGCGAGGGCAGCACCGGCATCGAGAACGTGCTGCGCCGCGGCAACGCGGGGCAGGTCCGCGTCCCCGGCAAGCACGGCTCCGCGCCGCGCGTCTACGAGACCGTGACGGTGCTCATCGACGACCAGCCCGGCCAGCTCGCCCGCATCTTCGCGGACGCCGAGCGCGCCGGCGCCAACATCGAGGACGTCCGCATCGAGCACGCCACCGGACAGCAGGCCGGCCTGGTCCAGCTCATGGTGGAGCCCAAGGCGGCCCCGGCCCTCACCGCGGGGCTGCGGGAGCGGGGCTGGGCGATCCGCCAGTGACGGAGCCGCCGGTGACGGGTGTACGCCGGTGACGGTCCGGGGCGGGGGAGGACCCGGGGGCGGCCCGTCCCCCGGAGGGCCGGATCGTCCGCTTGTCGGAAGGGTTCCGGGGGGCCGGTAATCTGGTGCGGGGCGTGTCCGCGCCCCGCACACACCACTCCACCGCACCAGGAAGGTGTTCCTCCGTGGAAAACGGCGCCGCCCAGCCCGTGATTGTCGCCATCGACGGCCCCTCCGGCACGGGCAAGTCGAGCACCTCGAAGGCCGTGGCGGCGCAGCTCGGCCTGAGCTACCTGGACACGGGCGCCCAGTACCGGGCGATCACCTGGTGGATGGTGACCAACGGCATCGACATAGACGACCCGTCCGCGATCGCCGCCGTCGCCGGGAAGCCCGAGATCGTCTCCGGTACGGACCCCCAGGACCCGACGATCACCGTCGACGGTGTCGACGTGGCCGGCCCGATCCGCGGACAGGACGTCACCTCCAAGGTCTCCGCGGTCTCCGCGGTCCCCGAGGTGCGGACCCGGATCACCGAGCTGCAGCGGTCCATCGCCGCCTCCGCCGTCACCGGCATCGTCGTCGAGGGCCGCGACATCGGCACCACCGTGCTGCCCGACGCCGACCTGAAGATCTTCCTCACCGCCAGCGCGGAGGCCCGTGCCGCCCGCCGCAGCGGCGAGCTCAAGGGCGCCGACCTGAACACCACCCGCGAGGCCCTGATCAAGCGGGACGCGGCCGACGCCGGCCGCAAGACCTCCCCGTTGGCCAAGGCCGGTGACGCGGTCGAGGTGGACACCACCGAGCTGACGCTGGCGCAGGTCATCGAGTGTGTCGTCACCCTCGTCGAGGAGAAGCGGGCCGGGAAGTGACCGACGTCCCATCGGAGCGCGGCGCCGAGGTCGGCCGGCGCATCGGCGTCGGCCTGATGTACGGGCTGTTCAAGCCGCGCGTGCTGGGCGCCTGGCGGGTGCCCACGGCCGGTCCGTTGATCTTCGCCGTGAACCACTCCCACAACATCGACGGCCCCATGGTCATGGGCGTGGCACCCCGGCCGACGCACTTCCTGATCAAGAAGGAGGCGTTCGTCGGCCCGCTCGACCCGTTCCTGACCGGCATCGGCCAGCTCAAGGTGGACCGCGACACCACCGACCGCACGGCGATCTCCCGGGCGCTGGGCGTACTGGAGCAGGGCGGCGTCCTCGGCATCTTCCCGGAGGGCACGCGCGGCGAGGGCGACTTCGCCTCGCTCCGCGCGGGGCTCGCCTACTTCGCCGTACGCGGCGGAGCGCCGATCGTGCCGGTGGCCGTCCTGGGAAGTTCCGAGCGCCGCGGACGGTTGATCAAGGGACTTCCCCCGCTGCGTTCCCGCGTGGACGTCGTCTTCGGCGACCCCTTCGACGCGGGCGACGGCAGCGGCAGACGGACGCGCAAGGCGCTGGACGAGGCGACCGAACGCATCCAGAAACAGCTCACCGCCCACCTGGAAAACGCCAGGCGCCTCACCGGGCGCTAGGCGACACTGAGTAGTGGACCGGCCCCGTGCACGGGGCGTTCCACCGATCGCCACGATGAACGCAGAGGTACGGACTTCATGAACGACCACATCCAGCCCGACGGCTCGGACGCGTACGAGGGTGCGCACGAGCACGATCACGGGGCGCTGGGCGATGCCGAGTTCGCGGAGTTCATGGAGCTCGCCGCGGAGGAGGGCTTCGACCTCGAGGACGTCGAGGGCGCCATCGAGGCGGCGGGCCACGGTCCGCTGCCCGTGCTCGCCGTCGTCGGCCGTCCCAACGTGGGCAAGTCGACCCTGGTGAACCGCATCATCGGCCGCCGTGAGGCGGTCGTCGAGGACAAGCCGGGCGTCACCCGCGACCGCGTCACCTACGAGGCCGAGTGGTCCGGCCGCCGCTTCAAGGTCGTCGACACCGGCGGCTGGGAGCAGGACGTCCTCGGCATCGACGCCTCCGTGGCGGCCCAGGCCGAGTACGCGATCGAGGCCGCCGACGCGGTCGTCTTCGTCGTGGACGCCAAGGTCGGCGCGACCGACACCGACGAGGCCGTCGTCCGGCTGCTGCGCAAGGCGGGCAAGCCGGTCGTGCTGTGCGCCAACAAGGTGGACGGCCCGAGCGGCGAGGCCGACGCGTCCTACCTGTGGTCCCTGGGCCTCGGTGAGCCGCACCCGGTCTCCGCGCTGCACGGCCGCGGCACCGGCGACATGCTGGACCAGGTCCTGGAGGCCCTGCCGGAGGCCCCGGCACAGACCTTCGGCACCGCGGTCGGCGGTCCGCGCCGCATCGCCCTGATCGGCAGGCCCAATGTCGGCAAGTCCTCGCTGCTGAACAAGGTCGCGGGCGAGGAGCGGGTCGTCGTCAACGAACTCGCCGGAACCACCCGTGACCCGGTCGACGAGATGATCGAACTCGGCGGCAAGACCTGGAAGTTCGTCGACACGGCAGGCATCCGCAAGCGCGTCCACCTCCAGCAGGGCGCCGACTACTACGCCTCGCTGCGCACCGCCGCCGCCGTCGAGAAGGCGGAGGTGGCCGTCGTCCTCATCGACGCCGCCGAATCCATCTCGGTGCAGGACCAGCGGATCGTCACCATGGCCGTGGAGGCGGGCCGCGCGATCGTCCTCGCCTTCAACAAGTGGGACACCCTCGACGAGGAGCGCCGCTACTACCTGGAGCGGGAGATCGAGACCGAGCTCGGCCAGGTGGTGTGGGCGCCGCGGGTGAACGTCTCGGCGCGCACCGGCCGGCACATGGAGAAGCTGGTCCCGGCCATCGAGACGGCCCTGGAGGGCTGGGAGACGCGAGTCCCGACGGGCAGGCTGAACGCCTTCCTCGGCGAGCTGGTCGCCGCCCACCCGCACCCCGTGCGGGGCGGCAAGCAGCCGCGCATCCTGTTCGGCACCCAGGCCGGCACCAAGCCGCCGCGGTTCGTGCTGTTCGCCTCCGGCTTCATCGAGGCGGGCTACCGGCGGTTCATCGAGCGCCGGCTGCGGGAGGAGTTCGGCTTCGAGGGGACGCCGATCCATATCTCCGTGCGGGTGCGGGAGAAGCGCGGCAAGAAGAAGTAGCCGACGGCGGGCATGACGAAGGGGCGGTCCCGGTGGGGCCGCCCCTTCGCCGTGCCCGGGTCAGGCGCCTCTGCGCGGGGCCGGCGGCAGTCCGGCCGGCACGTGGTGCATCCCGGAGGCGGTCCTGCCGACCGTGCCGACCCGCTGCCACTGCGGCCCGGCGCCCTGCCGGCCGCCCGCCCCCGCGCCGTGGGCACCGCTCACGAGGGAGGCGCCGAACGTGCTCGGGCCGCGGCCGCCGTACGAGCCCGCACCGCGCGGGATGTTCCCGAAGGCGGTGAAGCCCAGCTCCTCCTCGCCGCTGCGGTCACCCGGCAGCGAACGGAAGGACTTGACGTACTCGGTGTAGAGGGCGTCGTAGATCGGCGTGGCCGAGAGGCCGCTCCGGGAGTCCCGCTCCGGGCGCACGGGTGCGGGGACCGAGGCGAGGGACTGGCGGCGGGGAACGTCGTATGCGTGCACGTATGTCCAAACGACCCCGTGCCGTAAGGGATGCGGCATTTTTACGGCTTTCGCCGGTTGTCCGGCGGTGCCGTGTCCGCCGGGCCGGTCAGAGGCCCGCCAGCGGCAGCGCCGCGGCGACGAGCTTGCCGTTCGCCGCCGCCTTGTCCAGTGCGTCGCGCAGCAGGTCCTCGCGCGGCTGGCGGCCGATCGAACCGACCGGCGCCGCGAACATCAGCACCTGCTGGTGCTTGTTGGCGGCCGACCGCCAGCCGTCGGTGACCTGGAGCGGCTGGTGCGCCTGCCACCAGGCCACCGGACGGCCGCCGGCCGGGTTCGGCTGGAGCACGGCGTGCAGCTGCCCCGCGGCGAGCAGGACCGACCAGCCGTGCAGCACCGGCGGTACGGCCGACAGTTCGGTCAGCGGCATGAATCCCTGCTCGATGAGGAGCGGCAGGAAGTCGTCGCCGGTCCCGGACGAACCGGGCCGCGCGACCGGCGCGGTCGGCTCCACGACCAGCGCCGGGTGCAACTCCCCGGAGATCAGGACCAGTCCGCTGGTCACTCCGAGCACGGCCTGTTCGGGGGCGGCCTGCGCGGGCGCCGGTTCCCCGGTGTCGCCGCCGATGGCCCGCACGGCCCCCTGGAGCTGCTCCTCGGTGACCTGGACGACCTGCGAGGGCAGGCAGCCCGCGTGGGCGAAGGCGAGGACGGCGGTCTCGTCGCCGATGAACAGGACGGTGCTGGTGCGCTCCTGTTCCGGGTCGCCCGGGGTGCGGCAGGAGGTGCAGTCGTAACTGCCCGGGGCGGACTCTCCGGCGAGCAGGCGGGCTGCTTCTTCGTCGCCGATCTCGGCGCGTACCTCGTCGCTGACGTCGAGCATGCGCGGCACGGGTGGCTCCCTCGGGATGCGGTGCGTGGCGAGGCCGGGTGGCTCCCGGCCCGTGGTCCGGGCGGGTCCCCGGCTCATGAAGAAGACAACGGGCGATCTGTGGCGGTAGTCACGCCCCAGGGCGAACGGAATCGAACCAACCGGCGCACACGGTCACGCTCGGCGCGGAATCCGCCACTCATCGTCAACTACCCGTCGTCGCAATGCCGTTGAGAAGGTGAGGTGGCTCACAGGCCGCCTTGCCCGCTGGCCGACAAATCCCGAAATCAGGGAATGAAGTGGGTGACCGAAAATCGCCGCTACCCGAGGTAAGCGGCAACTGGCCTGGCACAACAGGACGTTGGTTGATCCCGGCACCGGAGGCTCCTTAGATTCCTCCGCCGTGTGCAGCGAGCACCGCTCGGGTACGTCCGCCGACCGCACCACAGGGCACCACCGCACGACCCGAAGGCGGACGGGGCGAGCGCGGCCCACGCGTCCCATGACGCGGCGGGCGGCACTCCGCCTCGGGGACCCCGAGTCCTTCGGGAAGGACCTTCATGTCCGAATGTGCCGATAACACCCGCGACCACCTCCGCACGACCCGTACGACGGCCGTCCTGGCCGGCGCGGCCCTGCTCGCGCCCCTCGGACTGCTCGCCGCGACCGGGACCGCCACGGCGGCGGACGGCGGCGTGTGGGACCGCATCGCACAGTGCGAGAGCGGCGGCGACTGGCACATCAACACCGGCAACGGCTACTACGGCGGACTGCAGTTCTCCGGCTCCACATGGCGCGCCTACGGCGGCACGGCCTACGCGCCGACGGCCGACCGGGCCACCAGGGCCCAGCAGATCGCGGTCGCCACGAAGGTGCAGCGCGCCCAGGGCTGGGGCGCCTGGCCGACCTGCTCGGCACGCGCGGGGGCGTCCGGGAGCGCACCCGCCGCGGACCCGGTGACCACGTGGCGGGCCCCGTCGAAGCGGTCGAAGCCGTCGGCGCCGGCCAGGACTTCGACACCCTCCGGGCACACGGACCGCAACACGTCCCGCGGCGACCACACCGTCCGCGCGGGTGACACCCTGAGCGGGATCGCCGCGCGGTACGGCACGACCTGGCAGCGCCTGTACGAGGCGAACAAGTCCGTCATCGGCGGGGACCCCGACGTGATCGTGCCCGGACAGCGCCTCGACGTCTGAGCCGTCGCCGGGCCCGCCCTCCGGACGCGGGCCCCGGGCCCCGGCCGTTCGTCCGGCCGGACGCCGGGGGCGAATCCCGTCCCCGGACACCGAGGGGGGCGGTTCTCCGGGCGACACACCGCGTATGCGCCGCTCCGCCCGGAGAACCGCTCCCCTCGCCGTCCGCGCGGCAGGTACCGGCGGCCGTGCAGGGCGGGCGGCAGCCGCTGCTCGGCGACGATCACGCACGCGTCGAGCGCGGCCAGCAGCGCGTACGTGCGGGCCGCGACCGCCGGCGACATGCCCTGGGCGGGCTCGTCGACGAGCACCACACGCGCGCGCGGCGACAACACCCGGCACAGGGCCAGCATCCGCTGCTCGCCCCCGGAGAGCGTGCCGGCCCGGCGCTCCAGCAGCGGCCGCAGCGACGGGTAGACGTCGAGGGCGCGGGCGGGGTCGGGGGCGGTGAGGGCGAGGTTCTCCCGCACGGTGAGGGAACCGAACACCGCCCGCCGCTCCGGCACCAGGCACAGCCCGCGCCGGGCCCGCTCGTACGCCGGCACACCGGTCACGTCCCGTCCGTCCCACACCACGGCCCCGCCGGACAGCGGCACGTCACCGGCCAGCGCGCGCAGGGCGGTCGTACGGCCGGAGCCGTTGCGGCCCAGCAGCACGGTGACGCCGGGGCCGGGGGCGGCGAGGGTGATGCCGTGCAGGGCCTCCAGCGGGCCGTACCGCACGCGCGCGCGGCGCAGGGAGATCACGGTCATGGGCCGGCCGTTTCCCCGGGGGCGCCCAGGACGCTCCCGGGCGGTCCGGAGGCGACGATCCGGCCCGCCGCCATCACGTGCACGACGTCGGCGAGGCCGGCGACCAGGTCGAGATCGTGCTCGACGACCAGGAGGGCCGTGCCGTCGGCGGCCAGCGCCCGCAGGATCCGGGCCAGCGCGGTGACCTCGGCGGTGTCGAGACCGGCGGCGGGTTCGTCGAGCAGCAGCACGCGCGGGGCGGCGGCGAGGGCCCGCGCGACCTCCACCCGGCGCAGCGTCCCGGTGGGGAGCCCGGCGGCGGGCCGCGCCCTCATCGGCCCGTCGAGCCCGAAGAGCCGCAGCGTCCGCTCCACCGCGCCGGGATCGCGCGGCCGGCCCCGCTCGGCGCCGACGCGCACGTTGTCGGCGACGGTCAGCGTCGGGAAGACCGCCAGCCGCTGGAACGTCCGCGCGATCCCGAGCCGGGCGCGGGCCTGCGCGGGCAGCCGCGTGATGTCCCGCCCGCCGAGCGAGACCGACCCCCGCGCGGGACGCAGGGTTCCCGCCAGACAGTGGAACAGCGTGCTCTTCCCGGCCCCGTTGGGCCCGACGACGGCGGTCACCCGCCCGGCGGGGACGTCCAGGTCCACCCCGTCCAGCGCGGTGAACCCGCCGTACCGGACCCGCAGACCGCGGGCGGCGAGCACCGGAGGGCCGGGGGCCGGTGCGGAGGGCCCCGCGTGCCGGCGTCCCACCGGGACCTCGCCGCCGCCCCCACGCACCGGCGCGGGGGTACCCGCGGCCGGGGGCCGGTGAGGCGCCTGCGGCTCCGCGGAGCGGCGCGCCGGGGCGGGCGGCACCCCCCGGCCGGGCGACTCCCGGGCCTGCCCGGCGGGGCGTTCGCCCTCGGTGGCCTCCGCATCGCCCCGCCGTCGTCCTGGCTCGTGGCGCGGTGGCTCTTCGGGGGCCGGTTGTTCTTCGCGCGGGTGTCCCGGCGGCCGTCCGGTGAGGTGTTCGTCCCCGGTGGTTTCTCGGTCCGTGCCGTTCTGCCGTCGTGCGGGCTCGTGGCCCGGTGGCTCTTCGGGGGCCGGTTGTTCTTCGCGCGGGTGTCCCGGCGGCTGTCCGGTGGGGTGTTCGTCCCCGGTGGCTTCCGCGGCGTCCTGCCGTCGTGCCGGGCCGTCGGCGGGCCTGCCTGCCGCCGTTCGTGGTCCGCCGGTGGCTTCGGGGCGGCCGAGGGGCTTCGCGCCCGGCTCGCCGGTCCGGGTGGGGGTCCGTTCCGGCAGCCCGGTCCGGGTGCCGGTGCCGTGGGAGCCGGCCCTGGGGTCCGGTTCCGGCCCGGTGCCCGTCGCCGTCGCGCCCGCCGGGATCCGGGGCGGCCCCGGTGGCGGTCCCGGAGGGCGCGGGCGGGTGCGGAGGTGTGCGGCCGAGGGGGCCGGTGCCGGGCGGGGCCGGACACGGAACCGGTTCGCCGCGTCGCGCAGGGCTTCGCGGGGGCTGTCCGGGAAGCGGCCGGACAGGACCGCCAGGACGCCGATCACCGCCGCCGCCACACCCCCGCGCGTGCCCGCGTCCAGGCCGACCAGGAGGGCCGCCGCGAGAAGGGCGCCCAGGGTGCTGTCGGCGCCCAGGACCACCACCGCGGCGAACCACAGCAGGCCCCGCACGGGGTCGTACGCGGCCGGGTCGAAGGCGCGCAGCCCCATGCCGAGCATGCCGCCGCCGAGCGCGGCCAGCGCCGCCCCGGACACGAAGGCGAGGAGTTTCAGCGACGGGACGCGCACGCCCGCCGCCCGCGCCCCGGACTCGTGGTCCCGCATCGCCGCCAGGGCGCGCCCCGTACGGCCCCGGCGCAGTGCCCAGGCGGCGAGCAGCGCGCACGCCAGGAGGACCAGCTCCAGGACGTAGTACGCGCGGTCGTCGTCGAAGCCCGCCGGGCGGCCCAGCGACAGTCCGGACGTGGCGTACGGCTGGTCGAAGACGAAACGGCTCACCCCGACGCCCACCGCGAACGTCGCCAGCGCCAGCGCGAGCCCGCGGCGGCCGATCGCCGGCCAGCCGGTCAGCACGCCCAGCGGAGCCACCAGGACGACCGCCACCGCGAGCGCGGCCAGCTCCGGCAGCCGGGGCAGGCCGGGGAAGCGGCCGGCCGCCAGCAGCGCCGTGAAGAGGGCGCCCAGACCCGCGTACGCCGCCTGCCCGAGCGAGATCTGCCCGCCCCGGCCGGTGACCACCACCAGCGACAGCAGCACCACACCCAGCGCCGGCACCTGCACCGCCGTGTGCAGATCACGCCCGGCGAGGCCCAGCGGCAGCAGGAACAGCACCCCGGCCACGATCCAGGCGCCCGGGTGAGCGGGCACCCGCGCGGCGACGGCGGGGTGCGGGAGCGCGTCGCGCGTGCCGACTCCGGGCAGCGCCAGGGCGGTGACCAGCAGCGCCACCACGAACAGGTTGGCGCCCACCGCCTGCAGCAACGGCTCGCCCCATCCGGACGGGTGCAGCCGTGTGAGCTGACTCTGCGCCACCCCGACGCCGAGCGCGACGACCACCGCCACGGTCAGGCCGCGCATCCGCGCGGCGACCGCGACCGCCACCACCTCCATCACGAGCAGCGGCAGCCCGTACGGGTCGAGCCGCACGTACGGTGCCAGCAGCACGCCGGTCAGACCGGCCGTGAACGAGCCGAACGCCCAGCCCGCCGCCGCCACCCGGTCCGCGTCCACACCGGTGAGCACGGCCAGTCGCCGGTCGTCCACGACGGCCCGCAGCTCCCGCCCGAACCGCGTCCGGCGGATCACCGTCCCGACCCCCGCGGCCAGCACGGCCACCACCGCCAGCTGTCCCCACGGCTCCGCCGCCACCAGCACCGGCGCGTCGTCCCGCGCCCCCTGCCCCCACAGCAGCGCCGCCCCGCCCACCAGCAGGACGAACACCCCGAGGGACGCCACCAGCGCCCGCGCCGGATCGCCGCCCCGCACGGACAGCGGCCGGAACACCGAACGCTCCAGTACCACCCCGGTCCCCGGCGCCACCACCAGCAGCGTCAGCGCGGCGGCCGGCCACAGCGGCCAGCCCCGGTCGACCACCAGGCCGCGCAGCACATAGGCGCACACCATCGCGATCGCGCCGTGCGCGAAGTTCAGCACCCCGGTCGCCCGGTACGTCACGATCAGACCGATCCCGGTGAGCGCCGCCGCGGCGCCCACCGACAGGCCGGCCAGCGTGAGGTCGTACGTCAGCGAGGACACCGGCGAGGCCTCAGCCGGACCCGTCGGCGGGTTCGCAGACCGGGCAGGGCGCCAGCTCACCGCCCGCGATCAGCCTCCCGTCCACCGGGACCGCCTCCGCCTTCCCCGCGACCAGCGGGCAGTCCGCGCGGTGCCACAGCGTCCCGCCCGGCACCATCAGCGTCTCGGCGCTGACGGCCACCGGCCCGCCGGCCGGCCGTCCCGGCTCGTCGGCGCCGGCCGGCCCGGCGGCGGGCGGGCCGTACGGCTCCTCCCCGCGCGTGGCGGCGAGCGCGTCCCGGCCGCGGGCGAGCAGCACCGCCCCGGCGACGATCAGCGCGGCTCCGGGGATGCTGCAGGAGGCCAGGTAGGGAAGCTGCCGTGCGGTGTGACGCTCGCCCGAGACGCCGTACCAGCCGATGACGCACAACACCGCGCCGGCGGCGAGCGCGGCCCAGCCCGCCCGGAGGACGGGGTGCGCAATCCGGAGTCGGGCAGTCCGCATGGCTTGCACTATGCCCCCTGGGACCCGACCCTGAAAGCACCGGGCGCACACGCCCCGGACCGACACCCGATTGGTGAGCCAGATGGTTCTCGGCAATGGCATCGGGCGGGGGAGTACGAGGGCGGGAAGGCGCGGACCGCGGACCGCGGGACGGGGCGCGGCGCTGGCCGCCGCCCTGGCCTTGCTCCTGGCACCGGGCCTTACGGCGTGCGGCGACGGCGGCGGCAGCGGGACCTCCACGCCGTCGGCGGAGCGGACGACGAACGCACCGGGCAGCGCGCCCGCGAACCAGGCGGAGGCCGAACAGGAGATCCGGCAGAACTGGGAGAAGTTCTTCGACCCCGAGACCCCGGTGGACGAGAAGAAGAAACTCCTGCAGAACGGTGAGCTGCTGGGCCCGGTGCTCGAGGCGTTCAGCGGCGACAACCGCGTCGGACAGGTGAAGGCGAAGGTCACCGAGATCACGTTCACCTCACCGACCGAGGCGGACGTGACATTCACCCTGACCCTCAGGGGAGCCACCGCCCTCCCGGACGCCTCCGGTGTCGCCGTCGACGACGACGGCACCTGGAAGGTCTCCGTCAAGTCCCTGTGCGCGCTCGTGCGGCTGAGCGGCGATGAGACACCCCCGGACATCCCGGGCTGCTGAGGCCCTCGCCGCGGCGGCGCTCCTCGCCCTGACCGCGGCCTGCGGCAGCCGCCTGCCGGAGAGCGACTTCGAGCACGACGACCGCCCGTCCGCGACCGCCCGGGACGCCGGCGAGCCGATCCGCGTCGGCATCGTCGCCAGCGCCACCAGCCCGGTCGGCGGCGGCGCCTTCACCGGCCCGCGCGACGGCGCGACGGCGTGGTTCGACCGGCTCAACGCGCGCGGCGGCATCGACGGCCGGCGCGTCGAGGTGCGGCAGTGCGACGACGGCGGCAGCGGCGCCGGCAACAACGAGTGCGTGCACCGGCTGGTCGACGAGGAGAAGGTCGTCGCCCTGGTCGCCACCACCGCCCTGGACTACGCGGGCGCCCCCCGCGTCTCCCGCGCGGGCGTCCCCGACATCGGCGGCCAGCCCATCGGCGCCGCCTACGACACCTACCCGCACCTCTACGGCGTCTACGGCAGCGACGCGCCCAGGAACGGCACCCCCGGCTGGGACGGCAGGCTGTACGGCGGCACCGAGGTGTACCGCTACTTCAAGCGCGAGCACGGCGCCCGCACGGCCGCCGTCGTCTCCTACAACCAGTCCGCGTCCGCCTCCTACGCCCGCCTCGTCGAACGCGGCCTGAGAGCCGAGGGCTACAAGGTGGTCACCGAGCAGGTCGACTTCGCGCTGCCCAACTTCCGCGCGGTGGCCGCCGACCTGAAGCAGCAGGGCGCCGACCTGGTCTTCGACGCCATCGACGGCCACGGCAACGCCCGCCTGTGCCGGGCCATGGACGACGTCGGCGCCCGGGTCACCGCCAAGGTCACCAACGTGCAGAACTGGACGTCCACCGTCGCCGAGGACTACAAGGACGCGCCGCACTGCCGCAACGCCCTGTGGGCGACCGGCTCCAGCCGCAACTTCGAGGACACCGGCCACCCGGCCGTACGCGCGTTCCGGGACGCCACCGAGGGCCTGGAGACGCACTCCCAGTGGCAGTTGGAGGGCTGGGCCGCCGCCCGCTGGTTCACCGACGCGGCGCGGTCCTGCGCCCGTACGGGCATCACGCGCGCGTGCGTCGACGCCTCTGTGAACCGCGCCCGGGACTACACCGCGGGCGGACTGCTGCTGCCCGTCTCGTTCGCACGCTCGCCCGAGCCGCCGGCCACGAGCCGGACCTGTCTGTCCGTGGCCCGCTGGCGGGACGGCGAGGGCTGGGTGTCGCAGGGCGACATGAACCGCACCTGCTTCGAGGTACCGCAACTGGCCTACGAGCCCTGATCCAGGACAGCGGCTGTCCGCGGCGCTGGAAGGACGGGCCGCTCGGCGCGGTCAGCGCGGCTCGGTGCCGGCTTGCTCGCCCTTCGGCTCGGGCTGCGACGTCACCGCCGCGTACTCCGGATGGTTCATGTCGAACGCGGGCGACTCCGAACGGATCCGGGGCAGCGTCGTGAAGTTGTGCCGGGGCGGCGGACACGAGGTCGCCCACTCCAGGGAGCGGCCGAACCCCCACGGATCGTCGGCCTCGACCTTCTCGCCGTACCGGGCGGTCTTCCAGACGTTGTAGAGGAACGGCAGCGTGGACATGCCGAGCAGGAAGGCGCCGATGCTGGAGACGGTGTTCAGCGCGGTGAAGCCGTCCGCCGCGAGGTAGTCGGCGTAACGGCGGGGCATGCCCTCCGCGCCCAGCCAGTGCTGCACCAGGAACGTGGTGTGGAAGCCGACGAACAGCGTCCAGAACTGGATCTTGCCGAGCCGTTCGTCGAGCATCTTCCCGGTGAACTTGGGCCACCAGAAGTAGAACCCGGCGAAGGTCGCGAAGACGACGGTGCCGAAGACCACGTAGTGGAAGTGCGCGACGACGAAGTACGAGTCCGTCACATGGAAGTCCAGCGGCGGCGACGCGAGGAGCACCCCGGTCAGCCCGCCGAACAGGAACGACACCAGGAACCCGGTCGCCCACAGCATGGGCGTCTCGAAGGACAGCGACCCCTTGATCATGGTGCCGGTCCAGTTGAAGAACTTCACACCCGTCGGCACCGCGATCAGGAAGCTCATGAAGGAGAAGAACGGCAGCAACACCGCGCCGGTCGCGAACATGTGGTGCGCCCACACCACCACCGACAGGCCCGTGATGGCCATGGTGGCGCCCACCAGCGTCAGATAGCCGAACAGCGGCTTGCGGCTGAAGACCGGGATGATCTCCGTGACGATCCCGAAGAACGGCAGCGCGATGATGTAGACCTCGGGATGGCCGAAGAACCAGAACAGGTGCTGCCACAGAAGCGCCCCGCCGTTGGCGGCCTCGAAGACCTGGGAGCCGAACCGCCGGTCCGCCTCCAGCACCAGCAGCGCCGCCGCGAGCACCGGGAACGCCAGCAGGATCAGGATCGACGTGAACAGCGTGTTCCAGGTGAACAGCGGCATCCGGAACATCGTCATCCCCGGCGCGCGCATCCCGACGATGGTGGTGATGAAGTTGACCGCGCCGAGGATGGTGCCGAAGCCGGACAGCGCGAGGCCCATGATCCACAGGTCCGGGCCGAGGCCGGGGGAGTACTCCATGCTGTTCAGCGGCGCGTAGGCGAACCAGCCGTAGGCGGCCGGGCCCCCGGTGACCACCAGTGAGGCGAGCACGATCAGCCCGCCGAAGAGGAACAGCCAGTACGAGAACATGTTCAGCCGGGGGAAGGCCACGTCGGGTGCCCCGATCTGCAGCGGCATCAGCTCGTTGGCGAAGCCGGCGAAGCTGGGCGTGGCGAACAGCAGCAGCATGATCGTGCCGTGCAGGGTGAACATCTGGTTGAACTGCTGGTTGTCGACGAGCTGCAGGCCCGGCCGGGCCAGTTCGGCGCGCATCAGCAGCGCCATCACGCCGGCGATCAGGAAGAACACGAACGACGTGATCAGGTAGAGGTGGCCGATCTTCTTGTGGTCGGTGGTGGTCAGCCAGTCGATCACCAGCTGCCCGCGCCGCTGCCGGCGCGCCGGTCGCGCCGCCGCCCGGACGGTCTGCGTCCCCATCGCTCGCCCCTTCGCTCCTCGCGCGCCGGGCCCCGCCGGGAGCCCGCGCCCCATGTACCCCGGGCCCACGCCATGATGCTCGCCCCTGCCGGTCACCGACAGAGGACGTGGCGGATCGTGTGACGGAAACGCGCGTTTTCTGTGCGCACAGGCGTGCGCGGTCGTGCGCGGCGGCGGAAAAGGAATGGGGCCCGGGAGTACTTCCCCCGGCACTTTCCGCCGGAGTTAATCACGCTCGTGGTGTGACACGCGGGAATTACGTTCGAATGCCTGCGGAAGGCGTACCGAACCGTCCGTCCGGGTGACGGCCACCGTCACGAACGCCTGTCGTGATCCTGTGACAGAAGTGTGACAGCCGGGGGATCCATCCGGGTGTTCCCGCCTCCGGCTTCCCCGCTTCCGGGCCAGGGCATAGCGTGGTCGCATGGCACCCATTCCGACACCCTCCGCGGAACCCCACGACAGTCCGGACGCCTATGTCGGCCTCGCGGCGGACCGGGCGGAGCACCTCGCGCGGGAGCGCGGCTGGTCGACCGTGCGGGCGCTGGCCCCGGGGACGATCATCACCATGGAGTACCGCGTGGGCCGGCTGAACTTCGAGGTGAAGGACGGCCTGGTGGCGCGCGCCTGGAAGGGCTGACACACGGCGACGGCCCCGGTTCCCTCACCGGAACCGGGGCCGTCGCGTGTGCGCCCGTCAGGGGCGGCCGGCCGACGTCGTACCGCGCGGATGGCGCTCCGCGTGCTGCGGGCGGCGACTGCCCGCCGGGGTGACCGGGGAGCGCTCCGCGCGGGTCGTATGCGGCCCGGGCGCCAGATAGGCGGGCGACCGGGAGGCAGGGCGGCCCGTGGGAACCGGCTCGGGGGCCGTGTCCGCGCGGCCGGGGAGCGGCCTGAGCGCGACGGGCCGCCCGGGAGCGCCGGCCTTCTCCGTGTCGCCCCGGGGCGCCCGCCGGCGGGCGCGCAGGGCGAGGATCCGTGCCTCCGCGCGGGCGATGACCGGCTCGAACCAGGGCAGTGCCAGCAGGATCAGCAGGCCCGCCACCCAGCCCAGGATCACATCGCTCAGCCAGTGGGTCCCGATGTAGACGGTGGACAGCCCCACGCCGAGCGAGGTCACGGCCGACAGCGCGGACAGCCAGCGGCGCGCTCTCGGGGTGGAGGCCAGATAGGCCAGGATTCCCCAGGTCACCACGGCGTTGGCGGTGTGGCCGCTGGGAAATATGTCGCCGCCGAGCCACATCTCGTTCGAGCCGATCTCGGTCGCGTAGTGCGGTCCGAGGCGCCCCATGCCGTACTTCGCGGCACCGACGGTGACGTTGAGCAGCAGCAGGGAGACCCCGAGGGCGAGCAGCGGACGCAGGGTGTGCTGCCGCCAGGAGCGCCAGCCCAGCCAGGCCGCCACCATCACCGCCGTCGGGCCGCGCTGGCCGAGGACCACGTAGTAGTCGACGAAGGCGTGGATCTCGGGCCACTGCTGATAGGGGCGGAAGAACATCACCTGCCAGTCCAGCCGGACCAGCCAGGAGGTGATCAGTACGGCCCACACGATCGCCAGGTAGAAGGCCAGGGCGGCGCCGAACAGCACCATCCGGTGCCGGCTCATTCGCGGCATGCCGATGAGAGCCGGTCGTTCCGGCTCACGATCCAGCCTCGCGAACACCCGGTCCAGGCGGGTGGGCTTCGGTTCGGTACGCACCCAATCGACGTTACAGCGAGTGAGCGCGGAACCCCGTCGAATCAGCCTCTTTGTGATGACGATGTGATGTGGCATTCCTCTCAGGAGGGCCTTTATCTCCGGCGAATCCGCAAACCCCGGATGCTGCGGACTTCAATTCCTTTGATCATTCCGGGGGAGGGTTTTATCGCGCTTTTGAATTCGTTCACCGGGGGCTGGTGCGGAATTTCCTCGGCGCTCATCGGCCGCTCGGGGCGGGGTGGGGCGGGGTGGGGCGGGTCAGGGCGGACCGGAGCCGTTCAGCCAGAAGGCCCCGTACACCGCCGAGGCCGTCGCGACGGCCCCCACGACCAGCGCGGACCTGGGCGTACACAGGCGGGCCAGGGCCGGGGCGAGGGGCAGCAGCAGGGGGAAGGCGGGCAGCAGCAGCCGCGGTTTCGAGCCGAAGTAGCCCGACGCGCCCAGGGCGAGCGCGGTGACGACCCCGGCGTACACCAGCAGGGGGAGGGGCTGGCGCTGTCGTACGCAGACGGCGTACAGCCACACCACGAGGCCGACGCCGGCCACCAGTCCGAGGCCCGCCAGGGCGGACGGGAACGACGTGAACATGGCGGCGACGAAGCGGGCGAAGGCATACCCCCCGTCGAAGCCGTTCCGCCAGCCGGCCTGCACGTCGAGATAGCCCAGCGGCCCGTCGCCGGTCCGGTACCCGACCCACAGGACGTAACCGGCGGCGCCGAGGGGCGCGAGGAGCATGCCGAGCGCCCGGCGCAGGCGCACACCGGAGGTGTCCGTCGCACACGGGGCGCCCTCCGGCACCTGTGTGCGCTGTGCGATCCCGGGCGCGCCGGCGCGTTCCCCGGCCCGCGCGCCGTCCTCCGGCACCGCGCTGCGATCCCGCGCGAAAGAGGTCCGCTCCCGCGCGGGGGAGGAGCGTTCCCGCGCGGAGGTGCGTTCCCGCAGGAACGCGGCGATGCCCGCCGCCCACACCGCCGCGACCACCGCCAGCCCCACCGGGCGGGTCAGCCCCGCCAGGCCCGCCAGGGCACCCGCCGTCACCCAGCGCCCCGTCAGCACGGCGTACAGCGACCACGCGGCGAGCGCGGTGAACAGGGACTCGCTGTACGCCATCGACTGCACGATCCCGACCGGCAGCACCGCCCACAGCAGCACCGCGCAGACCCCGGCCCGGCGCCCGTGCACATGGTCGGCCACCGCGAAGATCCCCCAGGCCGCCGCGAGCGAGGCGAGCACGCTCACCACGAAGCCCCCGTCGGCGTACGACAACGGCGACACCGCCGTCACCAGCCGCTCCAGCCACGGGAGCAGCGGAAAGAACGCCAGGTCGGAATGGACGTCCCCGCCCGGCAGCCGCACCTCGTGGCCGTACCCCAGCTCGGCGACCCCCGCGTACCAGAGCGAGTCCCAGCGGGCGGTCAGCAGGGTGTACGCGTCCTTGCCGCACGCCCCGCTCCACAGGGCCAGCACGACCAGGCCCAGGGCACGCACGGCGGCGTACCCGAGGAGCGCCGGCGCGGCCCGGCGCAGCGCACCGGCGCGGGCCGGGACGACGCGCGTGTCGAGATCGTTCACGCGCCCGATTATCGACCCGGAGCGGAACCGCCCGGCCCGGCGGGACGTGTGACCCGGACGGGGGAAGGCATGCGCCCCGGACGGGGAAAGTGGTGTACGCCACACCGATCCGCCGGAGCTGTGAGACGCCCGCCACTCGGCCCCGGCTCCCACTCGCGTACTCTGACGTGTCACTCGCCGTTCGCTGCGCGGGCCGGAGGCCACCGCTCCTCTCCGGCCGAGTCACGGGGGAGTCCCCGACCCCGTGAGCCCGCCGATCGCGAGGGAACATCTGGGAGGTACGTGTACATGTCCGGGACGACCACGGCCGCCGCCGCGCTGCGCCGTCGGGCGGCCGGGGCCGGTGCCAACCGCTGGGTGGTACTCGTCGTCCTCTGCGTCAGCCTGCTGCTGGTCGCCGTCGACGCCACCGTGCTGCACGTCGCGGTCCCCGCCGTCACCGAGGACCTGCGGCCCGGCGCGATGGAGCTGCTCTGGATCGTCGACGCCTACCCCTTGGTCTGCGCCTCGCTGCTGATCCTCTTCGGCACCCTCGGCGACCGGATCGGCCGCAGACGCGTCCTGCTGCTCGGTTACACCCTGTTCGGCGTCGCCTCCGGCATGGCGGCCCTCGCGGACACCGCGCAGGTGCTGATCGTGGCACGGGCGCTGCTCGGCGTCGGCGGCGCGATGATCATGCCGGCGACGCTGTCGATCCTGCGCCAGGTCTTCCCGGACCGGCGCGAACGGGCCCTCGCCATCGGCATCTGGAGCGCGGTCGCCGCCGTGGGCGCGGCGGTCGGCCCCCTGCTCGGCGGCTTCCTGCTGGAGCACTTCTGGTGGGGCTCGGTGTTCCTGGTCAACATCCCGCTGATGCTGGTCAGCCTCCCGGTCGGGCGGATCCTGCTGCCCGAGTCGAAGGGCGCGGGCGACGGCCCCTGGGACGTGGCCGGCGCGCTGATGGCCGCCGCCGGACTGTTCGCGGTGGTCCTCGGCGTGAAGCGGCTCGGCGGCGGCGCCTCCGCCGCCGGCGTGTGGACCGTGCTGCCGCTGCTCGTGGGCGCCGGACTGCTGGCCGCCTTCGTGCGCCGGCAGCGGCGCCGTACGCATCCACTGGTCGACCTGCGGATGTTCGCCCGGCCGGCGTTCAGTACGTCGGTGGGCTGCATCGTGCTGGCGATGCTCGCCCTGGTGGGCCTGGAACTGATCGCGGCCCAGTACCTCCAGCTCGTGCTCGGGCTCTCCCCGCTGGAGACCGGGCTGCGCCTGCTGCCGCTGACGATCGCGGCGATGGCGGCGGGCCTGGCGGGGGCGCGGATGCTGCGCCGGTTCGGCCCGCGCCGCATGGTCTGCTCCGGTTTCTGCCTGACGGCCGCCGCGGTGGTGGTCCTGACCGCGATGGGCGGACAGGACAACGCCCCGCTGCTGCTCACCGGTTTCGTCCTGCTCGGCTTCGGCCTGGAGACCACGCTGTTCGGGGCCTACGAGTCGATGCTCAGCGAGGCCCCGCCGGACCGGGCCGGCGGGGCGGCCGCGATCGGGGAGACCTCCTACCAGCTCGGTGCCGGCATCGGGATCGCCCTCCTCGGCAGCGTGATGAACGCGGCGTACGGACCCGGCCTCGCCGGGGTGCCCGGGGTGCCGGAAGCGGCGTCCTCGGCGGCGTCGCACTCGCTGGGAGAGGCCTATGAGGTGGCCGACGGGCTCGGTGGACCGGCGGGGAGTGCGCTGCGGGATGCGGCGCGGCACGCGTTTGTGCACGGGCTGCATGTGACGTTGCTGGTCAGCGCGGGGCTGTTGTTGCTCGGGGCGTTGATGGCGTTGAGGTTGCCGCGGGCGATGCAGTGCGAGGCGGCGGCCGCGGAGGTGCCCGCGCCGCGGGAAGCGGTGGAGTCACGCGTCTCGGTGTGACCGCATGGGTCTCCCGTCCGCGCACCACCCGTTCACCGTCGGTCAGGAGGTGGGCATCACCCGTGGGGGCGGGCCGCCATCGGTGTCCGCGTGCGGTCCCGCGCGGTCCTTCGTCGCCCGGCGTCCACGCGCGGTCGTCCGTGTCCACGCGCGGTCCTTCGTCGTCGCAGCGGCCCGCGCGCCCCGTCCACCGCAGGTCGCCGACGGCGGCGCACCCCTGGGAAAGGTCCGCCTCTCGACGAGCGGCGACGAGCGCCGCGCGGGTGGGGGCGCGGGGTGGACGTGCGGGAGACTGCCGCGTAACGTCGGCCCAGAGCCGTAACTAGCACTGCTAGTTTTGTCGTTCCCGGAGGATGCCCCCATGTCCGCGTCCGCGAAGCTGCCCCCCTTCGACCCCGCCGACCCCCTCGGCCTCGACGACCTGCTGGAGCCGGAGGACCTGGCCGTCCGGGACACCGTGCGCGCCTGGGCCGCCGACCGTGTGCTCCCGTACGTCGCCGACTGGTACGAGAAGGGCGAGCTGCCCGGCATCCGGGAGCTGGCCCGGGAACTCGGCGGGATCGGCGCGCTCGGCATGTCTCTCGACGGCTACGGCTGCACGGGCGCGAGCGCCGTCCAGTACGGACTCGCCTGTCTGGAGCTGGAGGCGGCCGACTCCGGGATCCGCTCGCTGGTCTCCGTGCAGGGCTCGCTCGCCATGTACGCCATCCACCGCTTCGGCAGCGAGGAGCAGAAGCAGCGATGGCTGCCCCGGATGGCGTCCGGCGAGGTCATCGGCTGCTTCGGGCTCACCGAACCCGACCACGGCTCCGACCCCGCCTCGATGCGCACCCACGCCAAGCGCGACGGCGGGGACTGGGTGCTGAACGGGCGCAAGATGTGGATCACCAACGGCTCCGTGGCCGGGGTCGCCGTGGTGTGGGCGGGGACCGAGGACGGGATCCGCGGCTTCGTCGTACCCACCGACGCCCCCGGCTTCTCGGCACCCGAGATCAAGCACAAGTGGTCGCTGCGCGCCTCCGTCACCAGCGAGCTGGTCCTCGACGACGTACGGCTGCCCGCCGACGCCGTGCTGCCCGAGGTGACCGGCCTCAAGGGCCCGCTCAGCTGCCTCTCGCACGCCCGGTACGGGATCGTCTGGGGCGCGATGGGCGCCGCGCGGAGCTCCTTCGAGGCGGCGGTCGACTACGCGAAGTCACGGGAGCAGTTCGGGCGGCCCATCGGAGGGTTCCAGCTGACCCAGGCCAAACTCGCCGACATGGCGGTCGAACTGCACAAGGGGATTCTGCTCGCCCACCATCTGGGGCGGCGCATGGACGCCGGCCGCCTGCGTCCCGAGCAGGTCAGCTTCGGCAAGCTCAACAACGTCCGCGAGGCCATCGACATCTGCCGCACGGCGCGGACGATCCTCGGTGCCAACGGGATCTCGCTCGAGTACCCGGTGATGCGGCACGCGACCAACCTGGAATCGGTGCTCACCTACGAGGGCACCGTGGAGATGCACCAGCTCGTGCTGGGCAAGGCGCTCACCGGACTCGACGCCTTCCGGTGAGCCTCCGGGGAGGCAGGGCCGGTGAGCGGCCCTGCCTCAGCTCTGGTTGAAGAAGCCGTCCGAACGGTGCGCGGCCGGCTCACCGCTGACGACCTCGGTGTCGGCCGGGCTGAGCAGGAACACCCGGTTCGACACCCGCTCGATGGAACCGCGCAGACCGAAGATCAGGCCCGCGGCGAAGTCGACGACGCGCTTGGCGTCACCGGCGTCCATGGCGGTGAGGTTCATGATGACGGGAACGCCCTCGCGGAACAGCTCACCGATGGCGCGGGCGTCCCGGAAGCTGTCCGGGGTGACCGTGCCGATCCGGCGCCCCCTCTCCTCGGCGACGTCCGCGGCCACCTTGACCCGCGGATCGGTGACCCAGGCCTCGCCGGGCTCGGTCCCGTCGGAGTAGTCGTCGTCGTAGTAACGCTCGTCTTCGTTGTCGTCGACGAGGCCGAGCCAGGCACTCGCCTTGCGTACCGATCCCATGGACGCCTCCTCTCACAGCGGTCTTTTTCTGCTTTCCGCATCCCTATGGTCGTCCATGATGCGGAGGTCGCGCCAAGTGGATAGACGCCGCGCGGGGGGTTTGTGACGGTACTGGTGCACAGCTGATCCGTCGAGAGTCCGGGTTTCCCAAGGGTCCTGGTGTAAACGGCTGCTGACTGTGAGTGAAATATGATTCTTCCCGGCGTACGGGTGAGGAACGGTGCGTACGGGTGAACACCGTGGCCGATACGATGCCGCCGCTGAACGTCGTACAACTGCACGGGGGGACGTCGTGTTCGGAATGGTCAGGCCGTGTCGGCACCGGCTCGGGGAGAAGCTCACCGCCCAGTGGACGGCCCATCTGTGCGGACTGTGTCTCGCGTTGCGCGGGGACCACGGGCAGCTCGCGCGGATCGTCACCAACTACGACGGCCTTCTCATATCCGTCCTGACGGAGGCTCAGGCGGAGCGCCCGGAGGCGGGACGGCGCACCGCCGGACCGTGCCCGCTGCGCGGTATGCGCACCGCGTCCGTCGCGCACGGTGAGGGCGCGCGGCTCGCGGCGGCCGTCTCCCTCGTCCTCGCCTCCGCCAAGGTGCGCGACCACGTCGCCGACGGCGACGGGATGCTGGCACGAAGGCCGGTCGCGCTCGCCGCGCGGCGGGTGGCGGCGAGCTGGGACCGGGCGGGGGCGCGGGCCGGTTCGGCCGTCGGGTTCGACACCGCCGTCCTCGTCGACGCCGTGGACCGGCAGACCGGTATCGAGACCCTCGCCGGGCCCGGCACCCCGGTCCTCACCGTCACCGAGCCGACCGAGACCGCGACGGCCGCGGCCTTCGCGCACACCGCGGTGCTGGCCGGCCGGCCGGGCAACGCCGTACCGCTCGCGGAGGCCGGACGCCTCTTCGGGCGCCTCGCGCACCTCCTGGACGCGGTGGAGGACCGGGAGGCCGACGCGGCCTCGGGTGCCTGGAACCCGCTCGCCGCCACCGGAACCCCGCTGGAGGAGGCCCGCCGGCTCGCCGACGACGCGGTGCACGGCATCCGGCTCGCGCTGCGTGAAGTGGAGTTCACCGACGGCGGTCTCGCGCACCGGCTGCTCGTCCATGAATTGCCCAACTCCGTCCATCGCGCCTTCGGTACGGTCTCCTGTGCCCACGGAACCGGCCCCTACGCGCCTCCCGGCACCCCCGGTGGCCCGTTGCCCCCCGAGCCGCCGCGCCGCGACCGGCGCGGACTGCTGGCCGGCTGCGCCGTGTGGCTGGGGCTCGCCTGCACCTGCCAGTTGTGCTGCGGCACCTATGAGGATCCCTGGAGCCGGGAGCAGAAGCAGGGACCCTGCGCCAACTGCGACTGCAGCGGGTGCGGCGACTGCGGCAACTGCTGTGAGTGCTGCAACTGCTGCGGTGAGGACGGTTGCTGCGACGGCTGCGACTGCGGGTGCGACTGCGGCTGCTGACGGACCGGCTATCCGGAGGGACGAGTTCCGGACAACGCGCGGCTGTTCGACCGGTCGTGCCGCGAGGGGTGACCACGGGTGACGCGGTCCCGCACCCGGACCAAATCTCCTAGACGGTTCAAAGGTCCACGTCCAAAAGGCACCCTTGCGCCGAACGGTCGGTCGGCCGAATACTCGCCCACAGCGCTTGTCAGGGGCACGGCGTGTTCGGAATCCGGGCATCCGGCTCCCTGGCTGCGCCTCACCGGGCCCACAACCCCACGAGGGCCCCCTACTTCCTTTGTGGAGGAACGAGAAGTGAGGATCAAGCGCACCACCCCCCGTAGCGGCATCTCGAGACGGACTCGGCTGATCGCCGTAGCCACCGGCTTCGTGGCCGCTGCCGCGATCGTGGTCCCCAGCGCGAACGCGGCCGAGACCCCCACCACCTTCAGCTCCGCCGAACTGAAGAGCGTGAGCGGCTCGGTGCTGGAGGCCGATGTCCCGGGCACCGCCTGGGCCGTCGACAGCAAGACCAACCGGGTGCTCCTGACCGTCGACAGCACCGTCTCCCAGGCCGAGATCGACAAGATCAAGCGGGAGGCCGGGGACGACGCCGCGGCGATCACCGTCAAGCGCACCCCGGGCAAGATCAGCAAGCTCATCCAGGGCGGCGACGCCATCTACGCGAGCAGCTGGCGCTGCTCCCTCGGCTTCAACGTCCGCAGCAGCAGCGGCGCCGAGTACTTCCTGACCGCCGGTCACTGCACCGACGGCGCGGGCACCTGGTACTCCAACTCCGCGCGCACCACGGCCATCGGCTCGACGGCCGGCTCCAGCTTCCCGGGCAACGACTACGGCATCGTCCGGTACACCGGGTCCGTCAGCCGTCCCGGCACCGCCAACGGCGTGGACATCACCCGCGCGGCCACCCCGAGCGTGGGCACCACCGTCATCCGCGACGGTTCCACCACCGGCACCCACAGCGGCCGCGTCACCGCCCTGAACGCCACCGTCAACTACGGCGGCGGCGACGTCGTCTCCGGTCTCATCCAGACCACGGTCTGCGCCGAGCCCGGCGACTCCGGTGGCGCGCTCTACGGCAGCAACGGCACCGCGTACGGTCTGACCTCCGGCGGCAGCGGCGACTGCTCCTCCGGCGGTACGACCTTCTTCCAGCCGGTGACGGAGGCCCTGAGCGCCTACGGCGTCAGCGTCTACTAGGAGCGGATCGCCGGGACCGGCCGGTACCACCGGTCCCGCGAGTCCCCCCGCAGTCGGCAGCACCACGAGCCCCCGCACGCGATCGCCGTGCGGGGGCTCGTTCTTGCCACGAGTGCGGAGGGTCGAATTCAAGCCACGACGGAATCCCGCGTACCGTACCGCCGGTTACTCCCCCGTAGCGTTTGCAGTGCGAACCACCCTGCGTGTCCATGACCAGTCAGGACATAGGGGGCGCACGGTTGTTGCCGTACGCGCGTCCTGAAGTCGACCTTGTGTGCTCCCCGCAGGGTTCGGAAGAGTAGGCGCCGTTCGACCGGCACGGGCGTGGCTTCTTCTGTGTTCTGCCCCCGTCGCCGTACACCTTCCGGTCCGGTGGGGTCCCCACAACCTCCCCGGGCCGTCCCCCCACAGGAGGACGTGAGTTGAAGCACCGACGCATACCCAGGCGACGTGCGGTCATGGCGGGTGCGGGCATCGCCGCACTGGCCGCCGGCGCGGTCACCTTCCAGACTGCGAACGCCAGCGAGGTCCCGGCGGACTCCGCGCCCCGGACCCTCTCGATCGGAGCGGCCGGAAAACTCGCCTCGACGCTCGCCCAGGACCTGGGCGCCGACGCGGCGGGAACGTACTACGACGCGAAGAGCAAGGCCCTCGTGGTGAACGTGCTCGACGAGGCCGCCGCCGAGACCGTCGAGTCGGCCGGCGCCGAGGCGAGAGTCGTGGCGAACTCCCTCGCCGAGCTCAAGAGCGCGCGCACCACCCTGAAGCGGGACGCCACCATCCCGGGCACCGCCTGGGTGACCGACCCGACCACCAACAAGGTCGTCGTCACCGCGGACCGCACCGTCTCCGAGGCCGAGTGGGCCACGCTGACGAAGGTCGTCGACGGGCTGGGTGCCAAGGCCGAACTCCAGCGCACCAAGGGCGAGTACAAGCCCTTCGTGGCCGGCGGTGACGCCATCACCGGCAACGGCGGGCGCTGCTCGCTCGGCTTCAACGTGACCAAGGGCGGCGAGCCGCACTTCCTCACCGCCGGGCACTGCACCGAGGGGATCTCCACCTGGTCGGACTCCTCGGGCACCGTGATCGGCGAGAACGCGGACTCCAGCTTCCCGGGCGACGACTACGGCCTGGTCAAGTACACCGCCGACGTGGCCCACCCGAGCGAGGTGAACCTCTACGACGGCTCCACGCAGGCGATCTCCGGCGCCGCCGAGGCCACCGTCGGCATGCGGGTCACCCGCAGCGGCTCCACGACCCAGGTGCACTCCGGCACGGTCACCGGTCTGGACGCCACCGTGAACTACGGCAACGGCGACATCGTCAACGGTCTCATCCAGACCGACGTGTGCGCCGAGCCCGGCGACAGCGGCGGCTCGCTCTTCTCGGGCAGCAGCGCGGTCGGCCTCACCTCCGGCGGCAGCGGCGACTGCACCTCGGGCGGTACGACCTTCTTCCAGCCGGTGACGGAGGCCCTCTCGGCGACCGGTACCCAGATCGGCTGAACCCCGCCCCCCTGTGACGGCCCGTCCCTCCGCGCGGAGGGACGGGCCGGTCTCAGTTGGCCCACGGCGGCACCACGCGCGTGCCGTCGGCCAGGGTCGCCTCCAGGCCGCGGGACGTGGTGACCCAGGAGACGGCCACCTCGGCGGCCGGGTTCTCGACGGCGAGGGTCGCGCCGGGGTTGATGATCACCGTGTCGCCGGCGGTGACGCGGTGGGCGGTGCCGTCGAGGGTGACCAGCAGCTCGCCGGAGAGCAGATGGAAGATCTCCTCCCGGTTGACGGTGTGCGCGGGCGCCCTGGTGCCGGCGGGGATCTCGCCCCGCCAGGCGCACAGCTCCTCGCTGCCGGTCGAGGGGGCGGCGTACGAGACGAAACGGGCGCCGTGCATCTCGTGGACGACGGCGTCGGACGGGCGGACGACGGGCACGATGATCTCCTTCGGTAGTCAAGCAGCTTGACTATATAGTCAAGCTGCTTGACCTTTTGGTCAAGGTGCTTGAATCTCCCCGTGCAGAACTCCGAGGCCGTCTCCCTGTCCGCCGCCCTGCTCGCCGCCGCCGGCGAGCTCACCCGGCGCATCCATGACGGGGTGGTCGCCCGCGGCTTCGAGGGGGTGCGGCCGGCGCACGGTTTCGCCTTCACCCGGCTCGCCCCGGACGGCGCGACGGTCACCGACCTCGCGGTCCACCTCGGGATGACCAAGCAGGCCGCGAGCCAGCTCGTCGACGAGCTGGTGCGCAAGGGGTACGCCGAGCGGCGCCCGCACCCCGCGGACGCGCGGGCCCGGCTCGTCGTGCTGACCGAGGCGGGGTGGGCCTGCACCAGGGCGGCCGAGGAGGCGGCGGCGGAGGCCGTACGCGCCTGGGGTGAGGTGCTGGGGGAGGCGGAGGTGCGCGAACTGGCGTGGAAGCTGCTGCGCATCGCGCCCGACGGGCCGATTCGCCCCGTTTGGTGACGCCTTATCAGGTGAGGGCGTGTCGTCGCCGGTCGGTGACGGAAGTTTTTACCGACGCGTAACTTCCCCGTTTTACTACTCGCCCGTAACTTGACGAGTGAACAGTGTCCTCGTGATCCGGATCACAGGGAGCAAGGCCCCCGCCCTTCCCCCGTACCGCAAGGAGATCACGCGATGCTGCCCTGGAAGCGAGTGATCAGACCCCTCGCCGCGCTGCTGCTGGCCGCGGGCCTCACCCTCCCCACCGCCGCCGGCGCCCACGCCGCCACCGCGCCCGCCTCGGGCTGGAACGACTGGTCCTGCGCGCCCTCCGCCGCCCACCCCCGCCCCGTGGTTCTGGTCCACGGCACCTTCGGCAACGCGGTCGACAACTGGCTGGGCCTCGCGCCCTACCTGAAGCACCGCGGCTACTGTGTCTTCTCCCTCGACTACGGACAGCTCCCCGGCGTCCCCTTCTTCCACGGCCTCGGCCCCACCGAGAAGTCCGCCGAACAGCTCGACGCCTTCGTCGACGAGGTGCTCGCCGCCACCGGTGCCGCCGAGGCCGACCTCGTCGGCCACTCCCAGGGCGGCATGATGCCGCGTCACTACCTCAAGTTCCTCGGCGGAGCCGACGAGGTGAACGCCCTCGTCGGCATCGCGCCCAGCAACCACGGCACCACCCTGAGCGGCCTCACCCGGCTGCTGCCGTACTTCCCCGGCGCGGAGGACCTGCTGAGCGAGGCCACCCCCGCCCTCGCCGACCAGGTCGCCGGCTCCGACTTCCTCACCAGGCTCAACGAGGGGGGCGACACGGTGCCCGGCGTCCGCTACACCGTCATCGCCACCCGGTACGACGAGGTCGTCACCCCCTACCGCAGCGGATACCTGACCGGACCGAACGTGCGCAACGTCCTGCTCCAGGACCTCTGCCCGCTCGACCTGTCCGAGCACCTGGCGATCGGGCTGTTCGACCGGGTCGCCTTCCACGAGGTCGCCAACGCCCTCGACCCAGCCCACGCCGAGCCCACCACCTGCGCCTCCGTCTTCGACTGACACGTGTCCACGCGGACACGCGCGTCGGGGCCCTGTCCGGCCTGAGCCGCCGGACAGGGCCCCGGGGCGGGTTCAGCGGCCGTGCCGCCCGGTCGTCGCGCGCCGCCGCGCGGAGGCGAACAGCGCCGCCGAGCCGAGCGCCAGCGCCGCCGCGCCGCCGACCATCAGGTACGGGGTGTTGCCGTCGCCGCCGGTCTCCGCGAGGTTCTGCGACGACCCCGCGGCCTTCACCTGGTTGCCGGTGGTGCCGTCGTCGGCGGCCTCCGGGGTGGTGCCGTCGTCCGCCGCGGCCGGCTCCGCCGAGGTGTGGGGGTCGTCGTCGCCGTGTCCGTGGTTCTCGACGGTCGACTTGTCGGCACCGGCCTCGATCTGCTCCTCGGACGGGGCGGAGGCGGCAGGCGCCGGGGCGGCGGCCTCCTTCGGGGTGTCTCCCGAGCCGGCGGCCTCACCGCCACTGCCTGCCCCGTTCCCGCCTGCCTGGTCCCCGCCCGCCTGCGAGCCGCCCGCCTGGGACCCGCCGAACGTGACGTCCGAGCAGGAGTAGAACGCCTCCGGGCTGTCCGACCGCTGCCAGACCGCGTACAGCAACTGCTTGCCGGAGCGCTCGGGGAGAGTGCCGGTGAACGTGTAGAAGCCGCCCGAGGCGGCCGGGTCGGTGGAGGTCGCCACCGGGTTCGCCAGGTCCAGGTCGTCCCAGGCCAGCGGCTGCGACGGGTCGTAGCCGGGCTTGGTGATGTACACCTTGAAGGTCCCCTTGTGGGGGGCGGTCACGCGGTACTTGAAGGTGTGGGAACCGCTGCTCACGCTCGTCGTCGGCCAGTCGGCGCGGGCCAGGTCGAGCCCCTTGAACTCCTCGTTGCCGGCGCTGCACAGCTTCCCGTCGGGGATGAGCTCCTGGTGGCGCCCGCCGGCGTCGCCGATGCGGATGCCGTTCCAGTCGTACAGCGCCTGGGTGCCGCCGGCCGCGACCGCCGCCCGGCACGCCGCCGACTTCGGGCTCTCCGGGCCCTCGGCGTAGCACTGCGAGACCCGGCTGACCGGGTCGCCCATCGAGCCGTGCGCGGACGCCGGCGCGGCGGACAGCCCGGTCAGGGCGAGCGGAACGAGACCGACGGCGGTGACGACAGCGGCCTTGCGGCGTGCGGGCATGGGGCAGCAACTCCTCGACAGCGATCACTGGATCGGGTGGGGGGTGGTGAATCCCGTGGGGGGTGGCTCAGAAACTAGCCCCCCGAACCGGCGGAATCGCCTGTCGAAGGCCGCGGAGAGAGATCCTTATGGCCGCGTTAAGGGAGTGCTCAGGCTGGGATCAGGTAGGTGCCCGGATCGGGCGGGTGTCCGGGCGGTCAGCCGTCGGGCCACCAGGTGCGGGCGATGTCCTTGCGGACCTCGGGCCGTCCCGCGGGGCGCTCGTCGGCCTCCTCACGGATCCGGCGGACGTCCGTCCTCCTCGGGGGCTTCTGCACGGTGACACGGCGCATGGCTGCCTCCTTCAGGGTCCACCGGGTTCCGTGTTCTCACGGAGGCAGACCTTTCGGGGGAGAGTTCCTCATCGGTCCCGTTCTGTCTGTGGCCGCTGTCACGAATCGATTGTCAGTGGGGGGTGTCACTCTGGGGCCATGACGATTCACGACGGTGACGGGGCGGGCACACACGGTGTCGACTGGGACGCGGAGGCCGCCGCGTTCGACGAGGAGCCGGACCACGGGCTGCGCGACCCCCGGGTGCGCGCGGCCTGGGCGGCACGGCTGGAAACCTGGCTGCCGGGACGGCCCGGCGACGTCCTCGACCTCGGCTGCGGCACCGGCAGCCTGTCCCGCCTCGCGGCCGAGCGGGGACACCGGGTGACCGGCGTCGACCGGTCCCCGGCGATGGTGGCGCTCGCCCGGCGGAAGCTCGCCGGGCGTGACGCCGTGTTCCTCGTCGGCGACGCGACGGCACCACCGGTCGGCGAGGAGCGCTACGACGCCGTCCTGGTCCGGCATGTGCTGTGGACGCTGCCCGAACCGGACCGGGCGCTGCGGCACTGGCGGGACCTGCTGCGCCCGGGCGGACGGCTGGTGCTGGTCGAGGGCGTGTGGGGGACGGTGAGCCCGGTCGGCATACCCGCCGGGCGGCTCACCGCCCTCCTGGCGCCGCTCGGCGGGCGGGTGGACGTGGAGCCGCTGTCCGGGGAGACGGCGCTGTGGGGCCGGGACGTGGACGACGAGCGGTACGCGGTGGTCGCGGTCCCGGACTGACCCGGTGCCCTCAGGCGAGCAGCGCGGCGAACCCGCCCTCGCGGGCCCGGGCGTCCAGTTCGTCGAGGGCCGCCACCGCGGCGGCCGCCGCCTCGGGATCCGTGGTGAGCAGACCGCTCGCCGCGAATTCGTCCTCGTCCAGCCGCCGTACGTCCGTGCCGTCCGCGGAGACCCACAGGTCCAGGTCGAGATCCTCGACGACCAGCCGGCCGCCGGAGAGCTCGGCCGGCCGGGTGATGTCGCAGTAGTGGCCCTTGAGGGTGCCGTCGGCGGCGCGGACCTCCTTCACCGAGTACCACCGGTCGCGCCAGTAGTGCTCCGTGAAGACGTCACCGGGCTCGAAGCGGACGAAGCCGAAGTCGCGCACGCCGTCCCCCGCCCACGGGGCGCGCACGGTGGCGCGGGTGCCGTCGTCGGCGAGCAGCTCGGCCGGGTAGCGGATCTTCATCCGTCCCGCCTTGACGAGGACCACTTCCACCCGCGTCGGCCCGTCAGCCCAGTGCGCGGACATACCGCACCTCCGTCCCGCAGATCTCGTACCCGAACCACTGGTTGATCGCGATCATCGGCCCGTTCCCGGTGTCGTTGCCCGTGAACGCCTCCGTGTACCCGGCCGCGCGGGCACGATGCAGGGAGTCGTTCTTGGCGAGCTTGGCCAGACCCCGGCCGCGGTGGGCGCGGGCGGTGCCGGTCATGACGGTGCCGTACCGGGTGCCGCCGTCCGTGCGGGCCGCGGAGAACGCGGCGGGACGGCCGTCGACCAGCGCCACCGTGGTCAGTCCGGGGCTGAACAGGGGGTGCCGCCAGGTCTCCTCCAGCCAGGCCTGGTAGTCCGTGAACTCGTGGTCCACGTCGCTCGGCTCGTCCGCCGTCGTCTCCGCGTCCAGCTCGAACAGCGGGCGCGGGTCACCGGCGAAGTCCGAGCCCGGGCGCAGCTCCACGCCCGGCGGCGGGTCCTGGAGCGGGGGCAGGGTGCCGTTCGCCAGGTCCAGGCGGAGGAAGTGGGCGGAGCGGCTCGCCCGGTAGCCGTGCGCCTCGGCGAAGGCGCGGTTGCCGGGCTCGTCCACCACCCAGGAGAGCAGCCGGGTCGCCCCGTGCGCGGCCAGGTGCTCCTCGGCGGCGCGCACCAGCAGCGTCCCGGCGCCCCGGCGGGTGTGCCCGGGGTGCACGTACACGTTGATGTTGCCCTGGCCGGGCTCGGTGCTCTCGTGGGTCAGGTGCACCTGTGCCATGCCGATCACCTCGCCGTCGGCCACGGCGACCAGCGGGCGGTAGTGGGCGTCGGGGTGGAGACGGGTGAGGTCGTGGGCCAGGGACTCCGGGGTGACGAGGATGAAGGGCAGCGCGGCGTGCCGGACGCGGGCGAAGCCCTCCAGGTCGGCGCGGGCGTCGGGGCGAAGATCGCGGACGGACACTGTCATGGAGGCGCACGCTACGGGGGCCGCGCCCGGAGCGCCTCCTCTTTTTCGCCGGGGTGCGCGACAATCGGGCCGTGACCTTGAAGATCCGGATCGACGACGGCGCGCCCCCGTACGAGCAGGTACGGGCGCAGATCTCCGAGCAGGCACGGTCGGGGGCGCTGCCCGTGGGGTACCGGCTGCCGACGGTGCGGGGGCTGGCCGAGACGCTCGGGCTCGCCGTGAACACGGTGGCCAAGGCGTACCGGGCGCTGGAGGCGGACGGGGTGATCGAGACGCGGGGGCGCAACGGGACGCTGATCGCCGCCGCGGGGGCGGCGGCGGAGCGGGAGCTGGCCTCCGGGGCGCAGGAGTTCGCCGCCAGGGCGCGGCGGCTCGGCTGCTCGGAGGAGGAGGCACTGGCTGCCGTGCGGGACGCACTGCGTGCGGCTTACGGGGCGTGAGCGCCGTCGCGGTGGGGGTTCCGTTTCGGCTGCGGGGCCGTTGTGGCTGGTCGCGCCCGCGCGGCGGAGCCGCAAGTTGGCACAGTCCCGCGCCCCTAGGGGCGCGGGTGAGCGTCGGCTGTGTAGCTCACCCTGTGCCCTGAGGGGGTCGGTGAGTTCCGGCTGTGTCGCTCGCCCTGTGCCGGTCCTCCGGAGCGCCTACAGGTACAGGCCCGCGTCCGCGTCGCCCCGGGGTTCCGGGAGGGACGTCGGGGAGGTGCCGCGGCGCAGGGCGTACAGCTCGGCCAGGGTCGCGCCCTCGCGGCCCACGCCCTCCTCGGCGCCCAGCCAGTCCACCGCCTCCGCGCGGGTCAGCCGGCCCACCTCGATGCGGGCCAGGCAGCGGCCGGGGCGGACCACGGCCGGGTGGAGGCGTTCCAGGTCCTCGTTGGTGGTGACGCCCACCAGGACGTTGCGGCCCTGGCCGAGCAGGCCGTCCGTCAGGTTCAGCAGCCGGGACAGCGCCTGCCCGGCGGTGTGCTTGGCCTCGCCCCGGATCAGTTCGTCGCAGTCCTCCAGGAGCAGCAGCCGCCAGCGGCCCTTGCCGGCCGCGTCCTCCTCGCCGATCGCGATGTCCATCAGATAGCCGACGTCGGAGAAGAGCCGCTCCGGGTCCAGCACGCAGTCCACCTGGCACCAGTCCCGCCAGGACCGGGCCAGTGTGCGCAGCGCGGAGGTCTTGCCGGTGCCCGGCGGGCCGTGCAGCAGGAGCAGCCGGCCCGAGATGTCCTCGGGGGTGGTCTTCATCAGACGGCCCATGGCGTCCGCCACCGGCGCCGTGTAGTTGGGCCGGATCTCCTCCCAGGTGCCCGCCGAGATCTGCCGGGTGGTGCGGTGCGGGCCGCGGCGCGGGGAGACGTACCAGAAGCCCATGGTGACGTTCTCCGGCTGCGGTTCGGGTTCGTCCGCCGCGCCGTCGGTGGTCTCGTCCAGGATCCTCGCGGCGAGTTCGGCGCTGGTCGCGGTGACCGTGACGTCGGCGCCCCGGCTCCAGCGGGAGACCAGCAGGGTCCAGCCCTCACCCTCGGCCAGAGTGGCGCTGCGGTCGTCGTCCCTGGCGGTCCGCAGCACCCGCGCGTTCGCGGGCAGCAGGGTCGCGCCGGAGCGTACGCGGTCGATGGTGACGGCGTGCGAGTACGGCTGCTCGCCCGTCGCGAAGCGGCCGAGGAACAGCGCGTCGACGACATCGGACGGGGAGTCGCTGTCGTCGACGTTGAGCCGGATCGGCAGTGCGTCGTGCGGTTGCGCGGACATGCCGCCATGATCGGTCACCCGGGCGCCGTGCGCACCCGGTTTCCCGGGTGCGCACGGACGGCCGTCCACGCCTCAGCCCGGCGGCCGGCGGATCAGCCGCCGTGCCTGCCGGGCCCGGCGCACCATCGCGTACCCCTTGGTCAGTGCGCGGTCCCGGGCGAAGGTACGCGCGACGGCCCGCCCCTCCACCAGCCGTTCGAACTCGGCGGCGGACGTGGACCTGCGTACCGTCACCCGCCGCAGGGCGTACGGCCCCTGGGCGCGGCGGGCGAGACCGTTGCCGACGGCGAGCGCCTGGGCGTACCCCGTCTCCCGCACCGCCCGGCGCACCCGGCGGCTGGAGTAGCCGTAGGGATACGCGAACGAGGCGGGTACGGAGCCGAGCTGGTCCGAGACGATCTCCTTGCACAGGATCAGCTCGGAGCGCAGCCGGTCCTCGTCGAGCCGGTCGAGCTGCGGATGGCTGTGGCTGTGCCCGCCGATCTCGACGCCCGCGGCGGCCAGTTCGCGCACCTGGTCCCAGTCGAGCATGGTGTCCAGGCCGCCGCCGGTGTCGTACGGCCCTCTCAGCCAGCCCGTGGTGACGAACAGGGTGGCCGGGAAGCCGTGCCCGGCGAGCACGGGCAGCGCGTGCCGGTGCACGCCCTCGTAGCCGTCGTCGAAGGTGACGAGGACCGGCCGCGCGGGCAGCGGGCGGCCCGAGCGCCAGTGCGCGGCCAGTTCGGCCGTGGTGACGGGGGTGAGGCCCCGGTCCGCGAGCACCGCCATCTGTTCGGCGAACGCCTCCGGGGTCACGGACAGGGCGCGGGTCGCCTCGTTGGGATCGGCCGTGACCGCGTGGTACATGAGGATCGGCACGCGTACGTCAGTCACGGCCGCCGCCCTCCCCGGTCCCCACCACGGAGAAGGTGACCCCGCCCCGCCTGGCCCGTACGCTCCCCACCACATAGCCGCCCGCCGCCGCGAGGACCCCCGCCACGATCGCCCCCGCGCGCCCCGCGCCGCCCGGACGGGCCAGCAGGGCGTCGCGCAGCCCCCGCGCCACCCCGGCGGGCAGGACGCGGGTGGTGTACCGGCGTTCGGACTCCAGTCCCTTCTCCGCGCCCACGCTGCGGGCCACCAGCGCCTTCGACAGTCCCTCGGCGTAGGTGCGCGTACGGAAGTAGCGGAAGCGCTCGCGGACCTCGGGCACCCGGTGGTGGATCACCGCGCGGTCGTCGATCAGCAGGACCGCGTCGGGGCGGGCGCGGCTGAGGCGGATGCACAGTTCCGTCTCCTCGCCGCCCAGCGGGCGCTTGTTCCCGTCGCGTCCGATGCCGGTGGCGAAGCCGCCCGCCGCGTCGAAGGCCTCGCGCCGGAAGGAGGCGTTGCCGCCGAGCACGTTGCGCACCCGCACCCGCCCGCGCGGCAGACCCCGGTAGGTGCAGCCCACCACCCAGTCGAACTCCTCGGGGAACCAGTCGGGACGCCGGCCCGACGCCCAGACGGGCTCGGTGCGCCCGCCGACCGCCATCACGCGCGGATCGTCGTACGCCTCGGCGAAGTGCTTCAGCCAGTCGCGTTCGGCCACCGCGTCGTCGTCGAGGAAGGCGACGACATCGCCGCGTGAGGCGGCGATCCCGGTGTTGCGGCCGGCGGACAGGCCGCGGGGGCCCGCGTTGGCGAGCACCCGCACGTCGTCGGTCTCCTTGTATTCCTTGCCCAGGCGGTCCAGGAGGCCCCGGTTGTGGTCGACGACCAGCAGGGTTTCCAGGGCCGGCCGTGACTGCGCCCGTACCGAGGCGACCGCCGCGAGGACATCCTCCCAGCGGTCCTCGGTGTAGGCGCAGATCACGACCGAGACGCCCGGGGTGCCGGGATCTCTCAAGACACCTTCCCCCGCACCGTGTCGAGCAGCGGCGAGGGGCGCGGGCGCCGGCGCAGCGCACGCCGGTTGGAGCGCTCCCCGAGGATCACTCTCAGCACGCGCAGCCCGTCGCGCACGGCGCGCAGATTGCTCGTGCCGTGGATGCGCAGGTACTCGTGGCTGGGTATCTCCTGCACCCTGAGGCCGGCCTTGACGACCCGGATGTTCATCAGGGTCTCGACCTCGAAGCCGGTGCAGTCGAGGTCGATCTTGTCCAGGCAGTGCCGCCAGAAGGCGTTGTAGCCGTAGCAGAGGTCGGTGTACCGCGCGCCGAACTTGCGGTTGACGACGGCGCACAGCACCCGGTTGCCCAGCATGCGGATGAACGTCATGTCGTCGGTGCCGCCGCCGTTGGCGAAGCGGGACCCCTTGGCGAAGTCCGCGCCGGAGACCAGCGCGGAGACGTAGCTGACGATCTCGTTGCCGTCGGCCGAGCCGTCCGCGTCGACCATCACGATGATGTCGCCGGTGCAGGCCTCGAACCCGGAGCGCAGCGCGTCCCCCTTGCCCTTGCCGCGCTGTCCGACGACCTTGACGGCGGGCCACAGTTCGCGGGCCACCTCGACGGTGCCGTCGGTGGAGTTGCCGTCGACCAGGACCACTTCGTGGATCCAGTCGGGAAGCGTCTTGAAGACGTACGGCAGGTTCTCCGCCTCGTTCATGGCCGGTATCACCACGCTCACCGGCGGCGCGATGGCCAGGTGAGAGGAGACGGGCCGGTAGGTGCGGGCGGTCGGCGGATCCTGATCCTCGGTCGCCGGCTGCAGAACGGAACTCATGAGTCTGGTCCCTCTCGTCCGGTGGACCGCCCGCCCCTCGGGCGGCCCGGCTGTTCGTCCGGTTCGAAAGGGGGGTTCTCACCCCACGGGCACGCCGATGGTGCTGACGTGCACGTCAGGTGAGCTGGCAGAACTGGCCGGCCGCGGCAATGGCGGCCGACCGCGCGGCACGGCCCGGTCACCGATGCGGTCACCGAGCACGGCACCCCCCTACCGCGCCCCGCGCCGGTTCGTCGCGGTCCTGAGCCCTCCCCTGGAGCCGCGTACTGACGGACCGATGCGGGTGAGATGTATGACGGTATTGACGATTGAACCCGAATGGCAAGACCTGAAACGGTCGATCACGTTTTCGGAGTTTTGGCCGTTACGTAAGTCTCTTGCCGTGATGCGTGTTTCCGCATGGCCGACTTTTCCCCCCGAAGTGTCGGATGACGGACTTCAATGTGGCGCACCCCGTAGGAGCCGTCAAGGGCGTAAAAGTCCTTACAGCCGGTTTTGGTCCAGGATCGAACAGTAACAGTCTTGGCATGGACACTTCCGGTCAACACGCGTAGTTGGTACCACGGTTGCGGCAGAGATCCTGCTAAAGGGAGGTTCCATGAGACGTTCCCGACTTGCCCTCTTCCTGGGCTCGCTCCTCCTCGCCGCCACCACCGCCCTCACCGGGGCCGCGACGGCGCAGGCGTCCCAACAGGCCGCAGCCGGCGGCTATGTGGCGCTCGGCGACTCCTACGCCTCCGGTGTCGGAGCCGGCAGCTACATCTCCGACGGCAGCGACTGCAAGCGCAGCACGAAGGCCCACCCCTACCTCTGGAAGGCCGCCAACTCACCCTCGTCCTTCCACTTCACGGCCTGCTCGGGCGCCCGAACGGGTGATGTCCTCTCCGGGCAGCTCGGCCCGCTCTCCACCTCGACCGGCCTGGTCTCGATCAGTGTCGGCGGCAACGACGCCGGGTTCTCCGACGTCATGACGACCTGTGTGCTCCAGTCCGACAGCTCCTGCCTCTCGCGGATCGCCACCGCGAGGGCGTACGTCGACTCGACGCTGCCCGGCAAGCTCGACAGCGTCTACTCGGCGATCCGCGACCGGGCCCCCAACGCCCACGTCGTGGTGCTCGGTTACCCCCGCTTCTACAAGCTCGGCACCTCCTGCGTCGGTCTCTCCGAGACCAAGCGGAAGGCGATCAACGACGCCGCCGACCACCTCGACAACGCCATCGCCCGGCGCGCCGGCGCCCACGGCTTCACCTTCGGCGACGTCCGCCCCGCCTTCACCGGCCACGAGATCTGCTCCGGCAGCTCCTGGCTGCACAGCGTGGACTGGTTCAACATCGGCAACTCGTACCACCCGACGGCCGCCGGACAGTCCGGCGGCTATCTGCCGGTCCTCGACGCCGCGGCCTGACCCGCCGGCGTCCGTATTCGTCAGCGCCCGTCAGTACCCGTCGTCCGAACCGGAAGGAGAAGCGGAGGCCCCGCCCGTCGGGGTCTCCGCCTCGCACGTCACCGAGAACGGCACCGTCTCGGAGACCGTCCGCACCGGCTCCCGGACCTCCACACCGATCCCGCTTTCGAACGTCCCGGTCTCCGAGTACGTCGTCACGACCACCGTGTCCTGTTTCGTGCGCCCGTCCCCCTCGGGGAACGACAGCTTCCGCCAGCCCGGATCGTCCACCGAGCCGTCCTCGGCCACCCAGCGGTAGGAGACCTCGGCCGGCAGCCGCCCCACCGTGAACGTCGCCGTGAACGCGGGCGCCAGCGCGTGCGCCGGCGGACAGCTCCCGGAGTACTCCGTGTGCGCGCCGGTCACCGTCACCGACACCGTCTGCGGCGGGGGAGTGGACTTCTCCTCCCCCTCGCTCGCGGTGGGGGACGGCGCCGGACCGTCCGTCGCCGGCGTCCCGCCGCCGTCGTCCTCGTCGTCGCCGGTGTGCGCGGGCGAACTCGCCTGGCCCTTGGTGCCCTTGGCGTCGGGTCCGTCGTCCCCGCGGTCCAGCAGCGCGTACGTCAGCCCGGCCAGCGCCAGGGCCAGGACCACCACACCCGCCACCAGGGCGACCGCGGCACGCCGGTCGCGTCCGGGCCGGGTGACCGCGGTGGTCGCCGCCGGCGCTCCCGTGACCGGCGGCGGGGGAGCGGACGGGTACGCCCCCGGCTGCGGCAGCGCGGCCACCGTCGGGGTGTACGGCACCGGACGCGCCGTGTCCGCGCGGGGATCACCCCCCGCCCCGACGAGCCGCAGGTCCTGCTCCGCCCGCTCCGCCGGCAGCCGCTCGGCCGGATCCTTCCGCAACAGCCCCTCGACGACCGGGGCGAGCGGACCCGCCCGGCGCGGCGGCGGCAACTCCTCGTCGACGATCGCCCGCAGCGTGCTGAGCGGGGTGTCCTGACGGAAGGGCGAGTGGCCCTCGACCGCCGCGTACAGCAGCACGCCGAGCGACCACAGGTCCGACTCGGGCCCCGGCGTGCGCCCCAGCGCCCGCTCCGGCGCGAGGAACTCGGGCGAACCGACGACCTCCCCGGTCATGGTCAGCGCCGAGCTGCCCTCGACCATGGCGATCCCGAAGTCGGTCAGCACGGTCCGCCCGTCGTTCGCGATCAGCACGTTGGCCGGCTTCACGTCCCGGTGCAGCACCCCCGCCCCGTGCGCGGCCCGCAGCGCGGCGAGCACCTCCGCGCCGATGTGCGCGGCCCGCCGCGGGGACAGCGGTCCCTCCGCGTCCAGCACCTCGGCCAGCGACAGACCGCGCACCAGCTCCATGACGATCCACGGACGGCCGTCCTCCATCGCCACGTCGTACACCGTCACCACGTTGCGGTCGGCGATCCGGGCCGCCGCCCACGCCTCCCGCTCCAGCCGCGCGTACATCCGCTCCACGTCGGACGCCGGCAGTCCGGCCGGGGCGCGCACCTCCTTGACGGCGACCTCGCGGTGCAGCAGCTCGTCGCGGGCCCGCCACACGGTGCCCATGCCGCCCTCACCCAGCGGTGACAGCAGCCGGTACCGGCCCGCGACCACCCGCTCACTGCCCGGTTCTTCGGACACGGCGCCCCCATTCGCATCCGGGCGAATTCTCCCTTTCCTCATGAAAGTAGCTCAGCCGAGTGCGGATGCCGCCCCCCTGAACACCAATCCGGCACCCAGGGCCACGACGACGAACGCCGATCCCAGGGGCGCACTCCGGCGCACGAGCGTCGCCCACGGGGCCGCCGTCCAGCGGGGGCGCCGGGCCAGCAGCCTGGTCACCCCGCTGCCCGCCTTCACGACCGCGTACCCGGCCGCGGTGAGCGTCAGGGCCAGCCCGACGCCGTACGCGACGACGAGCAGTAGCCCGAACCAGGCCTGGCCGAGCGCGGCGGCGCCGACCAGCACCACGACGGCGGACGGACTGGGCACCAGCCCGCCGGCGAAACCGAGCAGGACCGTGCCGCGCAGGGTGGGGGCGGTGGGATGGGTGTGGGTGTGACCGCCGTGCGTATGGGTGTGCGTGTGCTCGTGCTCGTGCCCGTGGTCGTGATGGTGCGCGTGGTTCCGGTGGCGCAGGGCCCGGCGTACGAGGCTCACGCCGGCCAGGGTGACGAGTGCCCCGCTCGCGATGCCCAGCCAGGCGATCACCGAGGGCGCGGCGGCCGAACCGGCCGTGACCAGCAGGCCCAGGGCGACCACGCCGAGCGTGTGGGTGACGGTGACCGAGGCGGCCATGGGCAGGACGTCCCGCAGCCGGGCCCCGCCCCCGCGCGCCGCCGCCGTCGCGGCCATGAGCGTCTTGCCGTGGCCGGGGGCGAGCGCGTGCATCGCGCCGAGCCCGACGGCGATCAGCAGCGCGAGCGCGGCGAAACCCGCGGTCAGGTCGCGCCGGGCGACGAGGTCGTCGAGCGCGCGGGTCCAGCGGTCGGCACCGCGCGGGAGCACGGCGGAGGCGGGAGCGTCGGCCTCCGCCCCCGCCTCCGTCAGCGCCGGACCGCCCGGACGGACGCGCAGGGCCGCGGTCCTGGTGTCGGCCGGGGACGAGAGCAGCTTCTCCGGATACCGGGTCAGTTCGCCGGACGGCGAGGCCGTCGGTACGTCCGAGGCGATGAGGGTCGTACGGTCGCCCCGCGCGGTGATCTCCCGCCAGCCCGGCCCGGACGACGCGCCCGCCCCGCGGAAGCGGAGGCCGACCGTCTCGCCCTCGGGGAGGGGCGCGGTCAGCCTGCACTCCACGCGCAGGGTGTCGAGCCCCGCCTGACCGGGCCGCACGCGCGCGTGCGCCGCGCGCACGGTGAGCGGGAACGCCCGCCCGTCGACGTGCGTCTCGCTGTCCCGCGCAGCCGCGGCACAGCGCTGCCGGGCCCAGGCGTCCCCGCCCAGCCGTTCGAGGTCCGGGCCCGCCTGGGCAGCCGGGATCTCGGCGAGGTCCTCGACGTGGTGGACGCGCAGCTCACCGGGTGCGACCACCAGCCCGTCGTGGCGGTTGACGGTGAAGTTGCCGAGCGGGTGCGCGCTCGCCGCCGTGGCCGGGACCAGCGCGAGCGCGCAGGCGGCGGTCAGGCCGGCGGCACCGGCGGCGACGCGGCGGCGGAGGTTCACCGTGCTCCCTCCAGTTCCTTCAGCGCGGCGCGGGCCGCGCGGGCGCCGAGTGGGGAGAAGCCGGGGTTCAGCTCCAGCGCGGCGGTGAGGGAGCGGCGGGCGGCGCGGTCGTGCCCGGCGGCCTTCTCGATCATGCCTCGGTGGTGGAGGAAGGCGGCGTTGCGGTAGCCGGTGGCCGTGGCGCGGCGGGCGTACGGGAGGGCCTCCTCGTCGCGGCCGTTGACGTGCAGGGCCCAGGCGAGGGCGTCCGCGGTGTGCACGCTGTGCCGCCGGTCCCACTCCGCGCGGGCCGCGCGCAGCGCCTCACCGGCGTTCCCGTGGTCGGCGGCGGCGAGCGCGGTGTCCAGGCCGGCCTCGACCCCGCCGGCCCGGGCCAGCGCGGTCCAGGCGTCGACGAGGGCGTACTGGTCGCGTGCCCTCGCGCGGTCGCCGTCGGCGCCCCGGTCCTCGTACAGCTCGCCGAGCGCGACCAGCGGGCCGGGCAGAGGGGAGCGGACGACGACCTGCTCCAGTGTCCCGATGGCGCCCGCGCGGTCACCGCTCGCGGCCTGCGCGCGGGCCCGGCCCTCCAGGGCGGGGAGGTAGCCGTCGTCGGCGGCGAGCGCCCGCGCGTAGTGCGTGAGAGCCGTCCCGTACTCGCCCTGGTTCCAGGCGAGCTGTCCCAGCGCGGTCGCGACGTACGCCACGTCCCCGGGCGAGGACGCGCTGTCGAGGGCCCGTCGCAGCACCTCCCGCGCGGTGCGCACGTCGCCCCGCAGCTCCCGCACGTACGCGTACCGCGTGAACACGGGTACCCCCGGCCGCCTGCGGTCGGCGGTGGCGGCGGCGCCGGCGGCCTCCTCGTACCGGCCGAGCTCGACCAGCGCGTCGATACGGGAGCACAGGGCGCGCTCGCTGTAGGGGTTCCGCTCCAGGGCCCGGTCGGCGTGGGCCAGGGCGCCGGTGAAGTCGTGCCGCGCGGCGGCGAGGGCGGCCTGCCCGGCGAGGGCCTGCTCGTTGCCGGGGGCGAGCGCGAGGGAACGCTCGAGCGCCCGCTCGGCCTGCGGATAGCGTGAGGGGTCCCCCTGGGTCCGCGCCTGCTCGACGTAGGCGGTCCCGAGCGTCGCCCAGCCGCCGAAGTCCTTCGGCTGCGCCCGCAGATGAGCCTGCAACGACCGGATTCCGGCCCCGAGATCACCTCCGGCGAGCACCCCGGCGACGGCCGCCGGCGCGGCACCGGCCGCCCCGGCCCGTCCCTCGTCCCGCCCGCCTCCCATCGCGACGCTCCCGGCGGTGACCGCGACGGCCAGCAGGACGACACATGAGACGACACGCGGCCCCCGCCCCCGCCGGGCGGCAGCGGCGAACCGCCGCAGGGCCGCGCCCCGCGCCCCGGCGCGACCCGCCCCGGCGGAGGCCGCCGGATCCCCACCCGGTACCCGGTGGCCGGGCTCCGCCTCCGGACGCCGGCCGGCGCCCGGCACGTGCTCCGCCCGCGGGTGCCGGGCGGCCTCCGTCCCGTCCTCGGCCGGCACACGGCCGGTGGTGTCCGCCCCGCGCCCGTTTCCCGTCCCGTGCCCGGCTTCCGGGGCACGTTCCGCCTCCGCGCGGCGACCGGTCCCCGGTTCGCTCTCCGTCCGCGCACGGCTGGTGGGTTCCGCGCCGCGGGCGACCTTGGGTTCGTGTCGTGCTTCCGCGCGGTGACCGGTCTCCGTCTGTGCACGGCCGGTGGGCTCCGTGCCGCGGGTGGCCTTGGGATCGTGTTCCGTTTCCGCGTCGCGGGTGGCTTTCGGCTCGTGTTCCCGCGCCGCTCCGCGCGCGTCCGGCTGTTCCCGACGCGGCTTCACCGCGTGCCCTTCTTCCGGTGCCCCGGCCGGCGGCCCGCCCCCGGTGGGCGGCCGTGGGGCGTCCGGTGTTCCGCCGGGGCAGGATGCCGGCGGGGCGGCCGCCCGCTCGTCGTCGCCGGCGCTGTCGTTCGTACGCGGAGCCATGGTCTCTCCTCGGTGTTCGGCGGCGCGGTCCGTGCCGCTGGGACGGGCCGCGCCGATCAGGGTCAGTACGCCCGGCCGCGCATCCGGCGCCACCACGCCAGCGCCAGGCCGATCAGCAGCAGCCCGCCGGCTCCCGCACCGGCGGACGCGGCGATCAGGGTCGTGTTGTCGGCCCCGTCCGCGCCGGCCGGCCGCAGCGCGTCACCGAGCTGGTTGCGTACGTCGTTGCCGCCGTCCACGCCTTTCGCGAGCGGGCCGCGCGACCCCTCCGTCGGGTTCGCCAGATACGGGAAGGCCGCACCGAACTCCTTGTCGTTGGCGTCGACCGCGTCCCCCAGGTCGTTCTTCGCTCCGACCAGTTCCCCCTCGACGACCTGCAGCGAGGCGTCGATCACGTCGTCCGTCAGCCGGCGCCCGTTGGGGAAGCCGGCGTTGTCCCCGTCCAGGACGCCCAGCCGCTTCGGCTCGGCGGCCGGCTCGATGGACGTGTTCAGCCGCAGCATCTCCGAAGGTTTCACGTGCGGCGGCTGGTTGAGCCCCTCGACGCCCTTCAGGAACACGTCGACGAGATCATTCCGCGGCTCGTCCGGCGCGGGGATCTTGTAGATCGCCTCGATGAGCTTCGGCAGCTCCGGCTCCGTGACGTTCTTCAGGAACCGCGCGTCGTCCCACGGCGCGGACGCGTTGAACGTGTCCTTGTCCTTCAGCGGATTGACGACCTCGTTGACCAGCGGGTTGCCCAGCCGCGACACCTGCACGAAGTGTCCTTCGGCGTTCTTGCGCTGCGTCGTCGACCAGATGCCCACGACCGGCTGGTCGGCGGACTCGGTGATCAGGTGGGTCGGGACCTGGAGCGCCAGGGAGTTGACGTTGTAGCCCTTGAGCGTGTCGTTGCCGACCTCGGAGAGGTTCCCGCCGTACAGCAGGTCGAAGACCCGCAGGTCCAGGAAGAACGGGTCGTCGGCCTGCCCGGCGAACGTCGTCGTCCCGCCCGCCAGTTCGCGCACCGCCTGCTCGCGCAGGGTGCCGTAGTCCGGCATGGACGCCTTGCCGACGTTCGACGGTGCGACCGGCACGTCGTCCGCGATCTTCGTGCGGGACACCGCGTGCTGGTCCTTCAGTTTCAGCAGCTCGATGTCGTAGGTCTGCGTGATGTTGAGGTCCGGGTCGTCCAGACTGGTGACGGGGCCGGTGTTGTACAGGAACGTCTTGTCGTTCTTCGTGTGCGTCCTGAACGTGTAGCGGAAGAGCAGCTCGCCCTGCGCGTCCCCGTTGTTGTCGATGTGGATGTCGTACTGCGCGTCCTCGGCGAACGTGAAGAAGTTCGGCCCGCCGGCCGGCTCCTCGAAGGGGATCCAGTTCGCGATGATCGTCGTCGTGTCCGGCTTGTCGGGACTGACGAACGCGTACAGGTCCGTGTTGTCGTACTGCGGGGTGCCCGAGATCAGCGGGGCCTCCCGGTGGCTGGAGGCGGAGGCCGCCTCGGGTTCCAGCGCGGTCACGCCGGCCGCCGCGAGCCCCCCGGCGGCCAGCGCCCCGCAGATCAGGGTCGCGAGACTCCCGCGTCCCGCACCGGTCCTGGAGTCAGTTGTCATGCCGTCCGTCCTCAGTGCCGACTTGCCTTGACGCACTGGGTTTCGGAGCGGACGACGGGCCGGATTGGTGGAGTTCGGAATTTCTTCCGGCCCCTCCCGCCGGACCCGTACGCCCGTAGCATTTCTCGCTGCCGGCCCGCGTTTTCGGTCCGTCGATCCGTACTTACCGTCCGGAGGCTCGCTCGCCGCGCAGGCCTCGTGTGACCGGGCGGCCCGCAGGGGCCTGGAGAGGGGGAGGCGCGTTGGAGGCGGACGAGCTGCTGACGCTGGTGGCCGGGGGTGACCAGAAGGCGTTCGAGGACCTGTACGCACTGGTCTCCGGGCCGGTGTACGGGCTGGTGCGGCGCGTGGTGCGCGATTCCGCCCAGTCCGAGGAGGTGGCCCAGGAGGTGCTGCTCGAACTCTGGCGCTCCGCCCCGCGGTTCGACCCCGGCCGGGGCAGCGCGCTGTCCTGGGTCCTCACCCTCGCCCACCGCCGCGCCGTCGACCGGGTGCGCAGCGCCCGCGCGGCCGGCGAACGCGAGCGGCGCGAGGCCCGGCGCGGTCACGAACCCGCCTTCGACCAGGTCGCCGAGGAGGTCGAGGCCGGACTCGAACGCGAGTGGGTGCGCCGCTGCCTGGACCGCCTCACCGCGCTCCAGAGACAGTCGGTCACCCTCGCCTACTACGACGGCTACACCTACCGCGAGGTGGCGGAGCGGCTGTCGCTGCCGCTGGGCACGGTCAAGACCCGTATGCGCGACGGACTGACCCGCCTGCGCGACTGCCTGGGAGGCGCGGCATGAGCCTGTTCGACCGACTGGCGCGCCGCGGGGACCCGCACTCCCTCGCCGCCCCCTACGCCCTCGACGCCCTGGAACCCGCCGAACGCGTCCGCTTCGAGAAGCACCTGGAGTCCTGCGCCCGCTGTACCGCCGAGGTGCGGGCCCTCGCCGAGGACGCCGTCCGCCTCGCCTGGTCCACGGCCGCCCCCGCGCCCGCCGCGCTGCGGGACCGGGTCATGGCCGCCGTACGGACCACCCCGCAGGAAGCCGCGTCCCGGGAACCGGCACGCGCGCGTGACACGCGGCTCCCACCGCACGTCTGGGGCGCCGCGCCCCCGCCGCACCCCCGCGAGCGGCGCCGTGCGCCGCTGTTCGTGCCGTTCGCCACGGCCACCGCCGCCGCGGCGCTCGTCGTCGCCGCGCTCTTCGCCGTCCAGGCGGACCGGACCCAGGACCGACTGGCCGCCGAACGCGACCGGTCACGTGAGATCGCCCACGTTCTCGCCGCCCCGGACGCCCGCGTGAGCAGCGGCCGGGACGCGCGGGGCCGTACGATCGGAGTGATCGCCTCCGCATCGACCCGCAGTGCGGTCGTCACCCTCGGCGGATACGACGACCCCCCGAACGGACGTGTGCGCCAGCTCTGGCTCATGGGCCCGGACGCACGACCGCGTTCCCTGGGGCTGTTCGAGGGCGACACGCCCCTGATCGCCTCCGGCCTCGACACCGCCGCGACGTCACTCGCCGTGACCGTCGAACCTGATGGCGGGTCACCGCGCCCCACTTCGCAACCCGTCATCCAACTCGCCCTGAAAACGGTCGGATTCGGAGAGTAATCGACGCGTGTTCGTCAACCCCCTTATGGGGAAGGTGAATCCTGTGACCTCGATACACGAGTGCCCGAACGGGGCGATAGGGTTACCCTGCCCGGGCCGGGTGGACTCGTACGGGTGGGGAGTGACATGGAACAGATAACGGTGCGCAGCAGGGCCAGGGTCCCTGCGATCACGTGCGGTAGCAGCGCGACCAGTTCGCGCCTCGACCGCCATCTCTCGGTTCTCGGGGGCCCCGCGGTCCCGCAGCGGGAGACGGCCGAGGCGACGTCGCTGATGCGCGAGCTCATCGCGCGTGACACCGCGCACGACCGCGGCGCCAGGGGCGCGCGGGCCCGGGCGAGCCGCGTCTCGCTCTTCGCCCCGCTGCGCCGACTGCGCCGCTCCCTGTTCGGCAGCCGGTAGCGCCGGCGCCCGGACGGTCCACCTCCGTCCCGGCGCGGCGCCCCGCCCCGTCCGTCATCCCCACGGCACGCGGCGGCCCTCCGGCGCCCGACCCGACACCGGCACCTCCCCATGCCGGCGCCCCCGTTCCCGCCCGGCAGCGCTCCGGGGGCACACCGGTCGGTTCCATCCTGGCAGGGACCTGACATCCGCCCCGGGACCTCACCCCCTCCCGCGCCCGTACTGCCGTACCGCGAGCGGTACGAACACCACCAGCAGCACCGCGCACCACCCCAGTGACCCCGCGACGGGATGCGCCACCGGCCAGGCCGCCCCGTCGGGCACCGGCGCGTTGCCGAACAGGTCCCGCAGCGCCGTCGCCACCGCGCTGATCGGATTCCACTCCGCGACCGTACGCAACCCGTCCGGCAGCCCCGCCGTCGGGATGTACGCGCTGGACAGCAGCGGCAGCAGGAAGGTCGCCCCGCCGAGCTGACCGGCCGCCTCCTCGTTCCGGGTGAGCAGACCGAGGAACATCCCGATCCACACGCACGCGAACCGGAACAGCAGCAACAGGGCGACGGCACCCGCGGCTGAGAGCGCGCCGCCCTCCACCCGCCAGCCCACCGCGAGCCCCACCAGCAGGAACGGCACCGTCCCGGCCGCCGTCACCAGCACGTCCGCCGCCGCCTGGCCCACCGGCACGGCCGCCCGGCTCACCGGCAGCGTGCGGAACCGGTCCGTCACCCCCCGGTGGACATCCTGCGCCGACTGGAACATGCCGGTCATGACCCCGCCCGCCGCCGTCGCCACCAGCAGTCCCGGCACCAGGAAGGACCGGTACTCCGCACCCGGTACGGCGAGCGCGCTGCCGAAGACGTAGCCGAAGAACAGCAGCATGCTGACCGGCATCGTCTGGGTGAGGATCAGCAGCCCCGGGTTGTTCCGCATCCGCCGCAGCTGCCGGCCGAGCATCGCGGTGCCGTCGTACGCCAACGTGCTCATGCGGCACGCTCCTTGTCGTCGAGGGGGTGGTGGCCGGTTCCGCCGGTCAGCCGCAGGAACACGTCGTCGAGGGTCGGAGGCCGCAGGCTCGCGTCGAGCAGCGGCACGCCCGCCGCGTCCAGCGTGCGCACCAGGTGGGGGAGGGTGAGGGTCGGGTCCTTGGTGACCGCGCCGACGGCGTTGCGCTCCCGGTCCAGGGACGGCCGGGCGCCCGTCATCCGGTCGAGCACCCCGGCCGCCGCCGTCAGCGCCTCCGCGTCCGCCACCACCACCTCGGCGTGCGTGCCGACCAGCGCCTTGAGCTCGGCCGGCGAGCCGGTGTGCGCGACCCGGCCCCGGTCCACCAGGGCGATGTCGTCGGCGAGCCGGTCGGCCTCCTCCAGGTACTGGGTGGTGAGCAGCACGGTCGTGCCCTCACCGGCCAGTTCCCGCACCACGTCCCAGATGAGAGTGCGGCTGGCCGGGTCGAGCCCGGTCGTCGGCTCGTCCAGGAACAGCACCTCGGGACGGCGGATCAGGCTCGCCGCCAGGTCCAGCCGGCGCCGCATACCGCCCGACCAGCCGGACGCCGGCCGGTCGGCCGCCTCCGTCAGCCCGAAGCGGTCCAGCAGTTCGGCGGCCCGTGCGGCCGCCCCGTCCACCCGGTGCAGCCGGGCGAACAGCCGCAGGTTCTCGCGGCCCGTGAGGTCCCCGTCGATCGAGGTGTCCTGCCCGGTGACGCCGATCCCGCGCCGTACGGCGGCGGCCTCCCGTACGAGGTCGTGGCCCGCGATCCGCGCGGATCCCGCGTCGGGCCGCAGCAGCGTGGTCAGCAGCCGTACGGCCGTGGTCTTGCCCGCGCCGTTGGGCCCGAGCACCCCGCACACCGTGCCCTCGGCCACCGCGAGATCCAGCCCGCGCAGGGCATGGACCTCCCCGAAGCGCTTCTCCAGACCCTCACTAAGTACAGCGTACGTAGTAGTCATGAGACGACCATAGCGCACTACGTACGGTGTACGTAACTACGATGGTGGGCGAGGTGATGAACGATGGCGGGCCGAGCGGCCGAACCCCACGTGATCTGGGCGCGCCCCGAGCGCACCGGCCGCGGACCGCGACCGGCGTACACGCGCGCCGACATCGCGGCGGCGGCGGTGCGGATCGCCGACGCGGAGGGCCTCGACGCGGTCTCCATGCGCCGCGTCGCCGCCGAACTGGGCTGCGGCACGATGTCGCTGTACAACTACGTCCCCCGCAAGGAGGACCTGCACGAGCTGATGGTGGACGCGGTCGGCGGCGAGCACGAACTGTGGGAGCCGGGCGGCGACTGGCGCGCGGACATGCTCCAGGTGGCCCACCGGACCCGCGCGCTGATGCACCGCCACCCCTGGCTGCCGCGGCTGATGTCACCGGTGTACGGCTTCAGCCCCAACTCCCTGCGGTTCCTCGAACACTGCCTGGCCTGCCTGGACCCGCTCCCCGAGCCCTACGGCACGAAGCTGGAGCTGATCGCGATGCTGAACGGCGTCGTGACGACCTACGTCTCCAACGAGCTGGCCACCGCCGAGCGGACCCGTTCGCTGCCCTGGTCGCAGGAGCAGGAGGACGCGGTCCGGATCGCCTACCTGGGCGGCCGGATCGCGAGCGGTGCGTACCCGCGGATGGCGGCGGCCTTCGCGGAGGACGCCGGGCCGATCGACCTGGAGGCGGTGTTCGAGCGGGCGCTCGGCCGGGTGCTGGACGGCTTCGAGCCCCGCGGCTGACCCTCAGATCAGCGCGAGCTGGCCCTCCGGCCCCTCCTCGTGGGCGTCCAGCACCGAGGCGGGGCGGCGTGCGGAGGGCGGCACCGGGAGCACGCCCGCCGCGCGCAGCTCGGCCGGTGTGACCGGGTCGGGGAGGGCGGCGTCCGTCAGCGCCTCCTGTTCCGGGCGCAGTTCGGCCAGCAGGGCGAGGACCGTGATCAGTTCCAGGAGCTCCGAGGTCCAGGCCTGCGGCCAGCCGGCCGGCCCGATCGCGGCCAGGGTGCCCGGCTCGGCCGGCCGCGTGCGGGCCGCGCACCACTGCTCCAGCACCCGGACCCCGCCGGCCTCGAAGTCCCAGGCCCCGGACGGCACCGGGGAGATGCGGCCCTCGTCGAGCAGCAGCGTCTCCCCGTCCCGGTCGTAGTCCACGGTCACCGGCCGGGAGGGCAGCGGGGCGCGCACGTACGGGCGGCGCCCGCCGGGGAGCCTGGGCCGTTCCCCGTCGCGCCGCGACAGCCACAGCATCCGGCGGCCCACCGCGACGCCCCGGTCCCACACGCCGGCGTCCCCGGTGAGCGGCACCGCGGGCCCGGCGGGCGTGGCGCGCGCCGCCGCCATCGTCCAGGCGAGGACGTCCACCGGCGAGGTGTCCCGGTCCAGCCGGGCGGTGAGGTGTTCCGTCAGGCCCGGAGCCAGGTTCGGTTCCGCGGCGCCCGGCCGACGGTACAGCGGGCGGACGCGGCCGGTGCGCAGCAGCGGCGGCAGGGACGTGGCCAGCAGGGGAGGGCCCGTGAGGTCCCGGGCCGTGCCCGCCTCCACGACGAAGATCTGCCGCTCGTCCGCCACCCGCCACAACTCCGGCCGGGCCGCGTCGATCAGCCGCTGGTCGGGGATCAGCCACTGTTCGTCGAACGGGGCGTACAGGACCCGTACCGGCTCGGGGCACGGACCCGACGCGCGGGCCAGCCTCTCCGTGCCGCCGCTCTGCCCCGGCAGCCGGCCGACCGCGGTGTGCGGCGTCCGGGAACGGGTCGGCTCGAACAGTGCCTCGCGGTCCGGCCCCTCGGCCTTCACCAGGGCGTCCCAACGGGCCTTCAGGGACGCCGCGTCGGGGGCCGCCGGCCACCCCCGGCCGAGCCGCGGCGGTGCGACGGACCACGGCATGAGGTCCGCCAGCAGCGGAGCGTCGTCGTGCGTCACGCAGGGCATCGTACGGCCTGTGGGGGGTGGCGGATCAGGTGGCGTCCAGGGTCACCGTGAAGGAGAAGCGGTCGCCCCGGTAGTGGATGACGGCCACGTCCAGGGGACGGCCGTCGGTGTCGTAGGTGACGCCCGTGTAGTGCAGGATCGGGCTGAGCAACGGCACTTGGAGCAGCCGGGCCGTCTCCGGGTCCGCGAGCCGCGCCTCCACCGTGTCCGTGATGCGGCTGATGTCCGCGCCGACGACGTCCCGCAGCACCTTGGTCATCGGCCACCGCAGCAGGTCGCCCGGGTCGATACGGGCGGCCAGTTCGGGACGGACCCAGTTGCGGGCGTGGTTGGTCGGCTCGCCCGTCTTCTCGTCACCGCGCAGCCGGTGGTACGCCGCCGCCTCGGACAGGTCCGGGAAGTACTCGGCGAGCTCCGCAGGCACCGGCGCCGGACCGTGCTCCAGCAACTCGGTCGTCATGCCGGACTGCTGGGCCACGATCGCGTCCACCGAGCCCAGCAGCCGCACCGGGGCGCCCCGCCGGGCGCCGGGCTCGATGAACGTGCCGCGCCGGCGGTGGCGGGTGATCAGCCCCTCGTCCTCCAGCTCCTTCAGCGCCTGCCGCATGGTCAGCACGCTCACCCCGTAGTGCCCGGCGAGCTGCTCCTCGGTGGGCAGCCGCAGCGGGTCCTGGGGCGAGCGGCCGAGGATCGAGGCGCGCAGCGACTGCGACACCTGGTACCAGAGCGGCAACTTGCGGTTCAGGACGATCGAATCCGGAGCGAAGGAGGTCACGGGCTATCCGTACCGGTCGGGGAACGTTCAGTGCAACGGCTGGAAGTGACGCTCGAGTCCCTGCCACACGCCGTCGTAGCCCTGCTGGAGGTGGTCCGCCCGTGCCGCCTGAGGGGTCAGGGACACCGGCCAGCGGGTCTCGAACATGAAGGCCAGGCCGTCGTCGATCTTCTGCGGGCGCAGCTCCGCGGCGCTCGCCCGGTCGAACGTCTCCCGGTCCGGGCCGTGCGCCGACATCATGTTGTGCAGCGAGCCCCCGCCCGGCACGAAGCCCTCCGCCTTCGCGTCGTACGCGCCCTCGATCAGGCCCATGTACTCGCTCATCACGTTCCGGTGGAAGTACGGCGGCCGGAAGGTGTCCTCACCCACCAGCCAGCGGGGCGCGAAGACCACGAAGTCCACCCCGGCCAGCCCCGGGGTGTCGCTCGGGGACGTCAGCACCGTGAAGATCGACGGGTCCGGGTGGTCGTACGAGATGGTGCCCATCACATTGAAGCGGCGCAGATCGTAGGCGTAGGGCACATGGTTGCCGTGCCAGGCGACGACATCCAGCGGGGAGTGGTCGTACGTGGCCGACCACAGGTTGCCGCAGAACTTGTTCACCACCTCCACCGGCCCCTCGACGTCCTCGTACGCGGCGACGGGCGCCCGGAAGTCCCGGGCGTTGGCCAGCCCGTTGGCGCCGATCGGGCCGAGGTCGGGGAGCCGGAACGGCGCCCCGTAGTTCTCGCACACATAACCGCGGGCAGAGTCCTCGAGGAGGTCCACACGGAACCGCACCCCACGAGGAATCAACGCGATGTGTCCCGGCTCCACATGCAGCAGGCCGAACTCCGTGCGCAGCAGCAGCCCGCCGCGCTCGGGGACGATCAGCAGCTCACCGTCGGCGTCACCGAAGACCCGGTCCATCGAGGCGTTGGCGTGGTACAGGTGCACGGCCATGCCGCTGCGCTGGGTGACGTCCCCGTTGCCGCCCAGGGTCCACAGACCGGCCAGGAAGTCCGTCCCCTCGGCGGGTTCCGGCAGCGGGTTCCAGCGCAGCCGGTTGGGGTCGGGCACGGTCTGGGTGAAGGGCGCGGTGCGCAGCGACCCGTTGCCCGTGCGGGTGAACGCCGGATGGGCGGCCGACGGGCGGATCCGGTACAGCCAGGAGCGGCGGTTCTCCGCGCGGGGCTCGGTGAACGCCGTACCGCTCAGCTGCTCCGCGTACAGCCCGAGCGGTGCGCGCTGCGGCGCGTTGCGGCCCTCGGGCAGGGCGCCCGGGACCGCCTCGGAGCTGTGCTCATTGCCGAAACCGGAGAGGTGCTCCAGCCCCTCGGCGATCTTGCGCGCTCCCTCGCGCTCGAACGTGCTCGTGCGGGTGGTGCCCCCATCGCTCATGCCCGGTGCTCCCTTGCGGTCGGATTCCTATGGAACACCGTAGGATTGCGGTTTCCGCGGCGCAAGGGGAAGCCGCGATCTCCGTTCCCCCTCCGCCCTCCTCCTCTCGGCGGAGGACACGGAACCCGACTTCAGGGGGATCCGCGAGGTCGTACCCGTGTTCTACGCTCCCCGGCATGTCGTGGACGCGGAGCCTGATCACCGCGCTCGCGGTCTGTGTCGCACTCCTGGCCGGATCCGCGGGCTGCGGTCCGAGCGATGCCCGGGGCGAGGACGGGAAGCCGTCCTCGCCGGCCGGTGAACTCCTGGACGAGCGGGACGGGGCGGGGCGCCCCTACCGCGAGGTGGACGAGGAGGACGCGCCCGCCGTCGGCGTCGAGGTCACCCCCGACACCGACGGCGGCTGGGACGTACGGCTGACCGTGCGCAACTTCCGCTTCTCCCCGGACGGCACCCGCGGGCGCGCGGTCGCCGGCCGCGGACTGGCGCACCTGGAGCTGAACGGCCGCCGCGTCGCCCTGCTGCGCACCCCCGAGTACCACCTCCCCGGCGACTCCGTCCCGCGCGGCACGCACCACGTCACCGCCCGCCTGTACGCCGACGACGGCTCGGTGTGGGCCGTGGACGGCGAACCCGTGGAGAGCACGGCCGACATCACCGTGTCGGACCGGGAACCGGGCGCCGCGCCGACAGGAACGGCCCCCCCGGAGCCGGCGCGCGGAGCGGACCGGCGGGGCTCTGGCGGAGGGTGAGGTTCCCCGGGCGGGGACGAGCGGGCATGATGAGGCCCGTGCCCCACGCGACATCGCTCCGCCGAGCGCCGGTGCAGCGGCGCAGCGCCGAACGGCTGGCCAGGATCCTCGACGCCTGCGCCGCACTCCTCGACGAGGCCGGCTACGACGACCTGAGCACCCGCGCGGTCGCGGAGCGCGCCGGCGTGCCCATCGGCTCCGTCTACCGCTTCTTCGGCAACAAGCGCCAGATGGCCGACGCGCTGGCCCAGCGCAACCTGGAGCGCTTCACGGAACGGGTCACCGAACGCATCGCGGTCACCGGTGACCGGGGCTGGCGGCACGCCATGGACGTCGTGCTCGACGAGTACCTCGACATGAAGCGCACCGCCCCCGGCTTCTCCCTGGTCGACTTCGGCAACCAGATACCCGTCGGCACCCGCCGCACCGAACCCAACCACCGCGTCGCCGACCGCCTCACCGACCTGCTCTCCGGCCACCTCGGCCACGCGGCCGACGACGACCTGCGCCGCGCCGTTCTCGTCGCCGTCGAGACCGCCGACGCCCTCGTCCACCTGGCCTTCCGGATGGCGCCCGAGGGGGACGAGAAGATCATCGGCGAACTGCGCGAGATGCTGCGGGCCCATCTGGCCCGGACGCTGGACTGAACCCGGCCCCGAGCGCCTCCCGGGCCGACCCCTCCCCTCCATGCCTACCGGTCGGTATGCTCGGCCCGTCCGCGCGCCACCGCAGCCGCCGCACCCGGGAGGACCCGTGTCCCGCACCGCCCTTCGTATCTGCCCCCTGTGCGAGGCCACCTGCGGCCTGACGCTCACCATCGACGACGGCCGCGTCACCGGCGCCCGCGGCGACCGCGACGACGTGTTCAGCAAGGGCTTCATCTGCCCCAAGGGCGCCGCCTTCGGGGCCGTCGACTCCGACCCCGACCGGCTGCGCGCCCCGCTCGTCCGCGTCGACGGGGAACTGCGCGAGGCCACCTGGGCGGAGGCGTTCGACGCCGTGGCCGCCGGGATACGGCCCGTCGTCGAGCGGTACGGACCGCACGCCGTCGGCATCGTCCTGGGCAACCCCAACGTCCACACCGTGGCCGGCGCCCTCTACCCGCCCGTGCTCATCGCCGGGCTCGGCACCCGCAGCCTGTTCACCGCCTCCACGGTCGACCAGATGCCCAAGCACGTCGCCTGCGGACTGCTCTTCGGCGACGCGAACGCCATCCCCGTACCCGACCTCGACCGCACCGACCACCTGCTGCTCATCGGCGCCAACCCCCTGGAGTCCAACGGCAGCCTGTGCACCGCCCCCGACTTCCCCGGCCGGCTCAAGGCGCTCAAGGCCCGCGGCGGCACCCTCACCGTCGTCGACCCGCGCCGCACCCGCACCGCCCGCCTCGCCGACCGGCACCTCGCCGTCCGCCCCGGCACCGACGCGCTGCTGCTCGCGGCACTGGCGCACACCCTGTTCGACGAGGGCCTGGCCGACCCCGGGGAACTGGCACCGCACCTGACGGGGCTCGACGAACTCGAAGCGGCGCTGCGCGACTTCACCCCCGAGGCCGTGGCCCCCGCCTGCGACGTCGACGCCGCCACCCTGCGCACCCTCGCCCGGGAACTCGCCGCCGCCCCCACCGCCGCCGTCTACGCCCGCATCGGGAGCTGCACCGTCCCGCACGGCACCCTCGCCAGCTGGCTCGTCGACGTCCTCAACATCCTCACCGGCAACCTCGACCGGCCCGGCGGCGCCCTCTTCCCGCAGGCCGCCACCGACAGGACCCCGCGCCCCGCCGGACCCGGCCGCGGCTTCGCCCTCGGGCGCTGGCACTCCCGGGTGAGCCGGCACCCCGAGGCCAAGGGCGAACTGCCGCTGTCCGCCCTCGCCGAGGAGATCGACACCCCCACCGACGACGGCGAGCCGATCCGCGCGCTCGTCGCCGTCGCCGCCAACCCGGTGCTCTCCGCCCCGGACGGCGACCGGCTCGACAAGGCGCTCGGCTCACTCGACTTCATGGTCAGCGTCGACCCGTACCTCAACGAGACCTCACGCCACGCCGACGTCGTCCTGCCGCCGCCCCCGCCCGCGCAGAGCCCGCACCACGACTTCGCCTTCAACACCCTCGCCGTGCGCAACCAGGTCCGCTACACCCGCCCCGCCGTCCCCCTGGAGCCCGGCCGGATGGCCGAGACCGAGATCCTGGCCCGGCTGATCCTCGCCGCGACCGGCACGCACGGCGCCGACCCCGGCGCCGTCGACGCCCTGGTGACCGACCAGACCCTCGCCAAGGCGGTCCGGGAGCCGCACTCCCCGGTCCACGGCCGCGACCCCAAGGAGCTCGCCGCCCTGCTCACCGGCGAGAACGGCCCCGAACGGCGCCTCGACATGATGCTGCGCCTCGGCCCGTACGGCGACGGCTTCGGCGCCGACCCCGACGGGCTCACCCTGGAGAAACTCCTCGCCCACCCGCACGGCATCGACCTCGGCCCCCTGCGCCCGCGGCTGCCCCGGCCGCTGAAGACCCGCAGCGGCACGGTGGAGCTGCTCCCGGAACCGATCGCCGCCGACCTCCCCCGGCTGCGCGCCGCCCTCGGCGAACGCCCCGCCGGACTCGTCCTCGTCGGCCGCCGCCACCTGCGCTCCAACAACAGCTGGATGCACAACGTGCCCGCCCTCACCGGCGGCTCCAACCGCTGCACCCTGCACCTCCACCCCGAGGACGCCGCACGCCTCGGCGTACGGGACGGACAGCCGGTACGCGTCAAGGGCGCCGGGGGAGAGGTGACCGCGCCCGCCGAGGTCACCGACGTCGTACGTCCGGGGGTGGTGAGCCTGCCGCACGGCTGGGGGCACGACCGGCCCGGCACCCGCACGCGGCACGCCGCCGCCGACCCCGGCGCCAACGTCAACCAGCTCCTCGACGGCAGCCTCCTCGACCCGCTGTCGGGCAACGCCGTCCTCAACGGCATCCCCGTCGAGGTGGCCCCGCTGGACGCCGCCGTGACCGAAACGTTCCGCGCTCTGACCTGAGCAAAGCTGTGACCTGGGGTTTTGCGCTTATTGCTCGCAGGTCAACGTCTTGTTAACGCCGCTTTACGGAACCTAACGTCGACGCACCGCCGGCCCTGGTGGGAGTTCAAGGGCGAACGTTAGGTGTCCACTCATGCTGACCATCCTCGGCTTCGTCATGATCGCGACCTTCCTGGTCCTGATCATGCTGAAGAAGATGTCGCCGATCGCGGCGCTCGTGCTGATCCCCGCGCTGTTCTGCGTGTTCGTCGGCAAGGGCGCCCACCTCGGTGACTACGTCATCGACGGCGTGTCCAGCCTCGCGCCCACCGCGGCGATGCTCATGTTCGCGATCGTCTACTTCGGTGTGATGATCGACGTCGGGCTCTTCGACCCGATCGTCCGCGGCATCCTCCGCTTCTGCAAGGCGGACCCGATGCGGATCGTCGTCGGCACCGCACTGCTCGCCGCGATCGTGTCCCTGGACGGCGACGGCTCCACCACCTTCATGATCACCGTCTCGGCGATGTATCCGCTGTACAAGCGCCTGAAGATGAGCCTGGTCGTGATGACCGGCGTCGCCGCCATGGCCAACGGCGTGATGAACACCCTCCCCTGGGGCGGCCCCACGGCCCGCGCGGCGACCGCGCTCAAGCTCGACGCCGGCGACATCTTCGTCCCGATGATCCCCGCCCTGCTGGTCGGCCTGCTGGGCGTCGTCGTCCTCGCCTACGTGCTCGGTCTGCGCGAGCGCAGGCGGCTGGGCGTGCTGACGCTGGACGAGGCGCTGGTGAAGGAGAACGCCGAGGAGACGGAGACGGTCCTCGTCGGCGCGGGCGGCGGCTCCGGTTCCGGTTCCGGTTCGGGGAAGCACACCACCGCGACCGGTGGTACCGACGCCGACGCGGAGGACGACGACGACTTCCAGGGCCTCGACCCGAACCGCCCCACCCTGCGCCCCAGGCTGTACTGGTTCAACGCGCTGCTCACGGTCGCCCTGCTCACCTCCATGATCATGGAGTTGCTGCCGATCCCGGTGCTGTTCCTGCTCGGCGCCGCCCTCGCGCTCTCCGTCAACTTCCCGCACATCCCCGACCAGAAGGCCCGGCTCGCGGCCCACGCCGACAACGTCCTCAACGTCTCCGGCATGGTCTTCGCCGCCGCCGTCTTCACCGGCGTCCTCCAGGGCACCGGCATGGTCGACCACATGGCCGAGTGGATGGTGGACGTCATCCCCGAGGGCATGGGCCCGCACATGGCCCTGGTCACCGGCGTGCTCAGCCTGCCCCTCACCTACTTCATGTCCAACGACGGCTTCTACTTCGGCGTCCTGCCCGTCCTCGCCGAAGCCGGCGCCGCGCACGGCGTCTCCCCGCTGGAGATGGCCCGCGCCTCCCTCGTCGGCCAGCCGCTGCACATGTCCAGCCCGCTCGTCCCCGCCGTGTACGTCCTGGTCGGCATGGCCAAGGTCGAGTTCGGCGACCACACCCGGTTCGTGGTGAAGTGGGCGGCCCTGATCTGCCTGCTGATCCTCGCGGCCGGAATCCTGTTCGGCATCATCTGAACCGGACACCCGGACCACTCTGTCAGGAAGGACCCGATCATGGCGCCCGGCGGGAACCGCGGCTGGCTGCTCCGCCTCGTCATCGCCTTCGGCTTCGCGCAGGGGGCGGTGTCGATGGCCCGGCCCGCCGTCTCCTACCGGGCGCTCGCGCTGGGCGCGGACGAGCGGGCGGTCGGTGTGATCGCGGGCGTGTACGCGCTGCTGCCGCTGTTCGCCGCCGTACCGCTCGGCCGGCGCACCGACCACGGCCGCTGCGCGCCCCTGCTCCCGGCCGGCGTGGTGCTCATCTCCGGCGGCTGCGCGCTGAGCGGCCTCGCCGGATCGCTGGGGACGATGGCCCTGTGGAGCGGGGTGATGGGCCTCGGCCACCTCTGCTTCGTCATCGGCGCGCAGTCCCTCGTCGCCCGTCAGTCCGCGCCGCACGAACAGGACCGCAACTTCGGCCACTTCACCATCGGCGCCTCGCTCGGCCAGCTGGTCGGCCCCATCGCGGCGGGCGCGCTGATCGGCGCGGACATGGCCCGGACCAGCGCGCTCGCCCTGCTGGCGGCGGGAGCGGGCGGCGCCGTCGCGCTCACCTCGCTGTGGCGCATAGAGCGGCCCGGGGACCTGAAACCCCGTACGGGGCAGGGCGCACGGGTGCCCGTACGAGGCATCCTGCGCGCCCGTGGCGTCCCCGCGGGCATCCTCATCAGCCTGGCCGTGCTGTCCGCGACCGACATCCTCACCGCCTACCTCCCGGTGGTCGGCGAGCACCGGGGCATCGACCCGGCCGTCATCGGCCTGCTGCTCAGCCTCCGCGCGGCGGCCACCATCGCCTGCCGGCTGGTCCTCACCCCGCTGCTGCGCCTGCTCGGCCGCACGGTGCTGCTGACGGTGACCTGCCTGCTGGCGGCACTGCTGTGCGCGGGCCTCGCGCTGCCGCTGCCGGTCTGGGCGCTGGCCCTGGTCCTGGCCGTCCTCGGCTTCTGCCTGGGCGTCGGTCAGCCGCTGTCCATGACGACGGTCGTCCAGGCCGCCCCCGCCGAGGCCCGCTCCACCGCCCTCGCCCTGCGCCTCACCGGCAACCGCCTGGGCCAGGTCGCCGCGCCCGCGGCGGCGGGCCTGATCGCGGGGGTCGCGGGCGTGGCGGCCCCGTTCGTGATGCTGGGCGCGCTGCTGTTCCTGGCTTCGGGCGTCGCCCTGCGCACCCCGTCCCGGCCGGCGGAGGACCCGCCGTCCCCCCGGAAGGACACCGGGGCCCGCCCCCGGCGCCGTACGGCTCGCTAGCCGGTGCCCGGCGGGCGCGTCCGCACTGGCAGGATGGCGCGATCGCACATGCCGCCCATCGAGAGGCGGGCCCGTGCGCACATGTGCCGTGCACACACAGAGGGGGACCACATGTTTCTGCTCGTCCTGTCCGTTGTCCTCGTTCTCGTCGTCGGAGGATGCGTCTGCGTCGTCTGGGCGACCCGGGGCGGTCCGCGCTGGGTCCGCGGAGTGGCGAGGGCGACCCTGGCGGCGGGCGAACTGCTCCGGTCGAGCCGTTCGAGCGGCCGCTCGGGAAGCGGCGACGACGGGAGCAGTGGAGACGACTGACGCGGAACACCGGTCACCCCGGAGGGCCAGGACGTCCGCTGAATCCGGACGTCCGCTTTCTCACCTGCTGGACCGGAGCGCCCCGATCCCGCCCGGCATCTTCCCCCGGCCGCTACTTTCCGTTAGCTTCCGTGACCCATACGCCCCGTGCGACCCGTGCGGGGCGTTCCGAACGCGGAGCGCCAGCGCCCAGATCCGCCCCCGGGGGCACCCTCATGACACGCGCCATCTCCCTGCACGACGTGAGCAAGGCATACACGCGAGACGTCCGCGTGGTGGACCGGCTGTCGCTGGACATCGCGCCCGGTGAGTTCCTCGTCCTGCTCGGCCCCTCCGGCTGCGGCAAGTCCACCGTGCTCCGGATGATCGCCGGACTGGAGGAGATCGACGAGGGCCGGCTGTTCCTCGACGGCGAGTACGGCAACGAACTGCCGCCCTCCGACCGGGACATGGCGATGGTGTTCCAGAACTTCGCCCTGTACCCGAGCATGACCGGCCGCGACAACATCGGCTTCCCGCTCCGCATCGAGTCCCCCGGCGCCGACCCGGCCCCGCGCGTGGACGCCACCGCCCGCATGCTCGGCATCGAGGACCTCCTCGACCGCTTCCCCGCCCAGCTCTCCGGCGGGGAACGCCAGCGCGTCGCCATGGGCCGGGCCATCGCCCGTCACCCCTCCGCCTTCCTGATGGACGAGCCGCTGTCCAATCTCGACGCCAAGCTCCGCAACCGGCTGCGCGCCGAGATCTCCCAGCTCACCCGGGAGTTGGGCGTCACCACCGTCTACGTCACCCACGACCAGTCCGAGGCCATGTCGCTCGGCGATCGCGTCGCCGTGCTGCGTGGCGGCGTCCTCCAGCAGGTCGGCACCCCGCGCACCGTGTACGGGCTGCCGAGCAACGTCTTCGTCGCCGCGTTCGTCGGCACCCCGCGCATCAATCTGCTGCGCGGCCTGGTGCGCGCCCCGCTCGACGGGGCGATGACCATCAGCCTCGGCAAGCAGTTCCTGCGGCTGCCCGAACCGCTCTCCCTGGACCACCAGTTGCTGCGGGTGCAGCAGGGCCGCGAGGTCATCGTGGGCCTGCGCTCGGAGGCCGTACGGATCGCCAAGCCGTCCGCCGCGCGGACCGGCGAGGTGGCGCTCACCGGCCTGGTGGAGCACCTGGAGTTCCAGGGCCACGAGGTCCTCGTGCACTTCGACACCGGCTCCCGTCCCGCCGTCGTCCCCGACCTGGAGGCCCCGCGCCCGCGGCCCGAGCGCCCGGCCCGGCGCCGCCGCCGCGAGGGCACGGTCCTGCACCGGCTGCGGGAACGCGCCGGGGCGCTGCGCGCCGGCCCGGTGGCGACGCTGGACCGCTCCGGACGGCCGGACCAGGTCCCCGCCTCCGCCGAGCCCCGCGTCCCCGGCGACCTCATCGTCCGCACCACCCCCGACATCCGCCTCCGGCACGGCATGCAGGTGCCGCTCCTGGTCGACCTCGCCCATCTCTTCGTCTTCGACCAGCAGGGCGAGCGGATCTGCCCGAATCCGGCACGGCTGCCCGACCTGGAGGAGTGAAGTGACACGGTCGTGAGGAGACCTCTGGCGCGGGAAAACTAACATCGCTAGTTTAGGAGCTCGCACGAACTGAGCGGTCGGACACCGACGCCCCGCCCCGGAGGAAGCGCGATGAAGGCACACGACGGCATGTACATCGACGGCGCCTGGCGCCCCGCCGCCGGCCCGGACGTGATCGAGGTGGTGAACCCGGCCGACGAACAGGTGATCGCCACCGTCCCCGCGGGCACCGTGGAGGACGTCGACGCCGCCGTGCGCGCCGCCCGCGCCGCCCTCCCCGCCTGGGCCGCCACCCCGCCCGCCGAGCGCGCCGCCCGGCTGGCCGCGCTGCGGGACGTGCTCGTGGCCCGGCAGGACGAGATCGCCCGGACGGTGACCGCCGAACTCGGCTCACCCCTCAAGCTCTCGCAGGCGGTCCACGCGGGCGTGCCGATCGCCGTGGCCGGCTCGTACGCCGAGCTGGCGGCGACGTACGCCTTCGAGGAGAAGGCGGGCAACTCGACGGTGTTCCACGAGCCCGTCGGCGTGGTCGGCGCGATCACCCCCTGGAACTACCCGCTCCACCAGATCGTCGCCAAGACCGCCCCCGCCCTCGCGGCCGGCTGCACCATCGTGGTCAAGCCCGCCGAGGACACCCCGCTGGTCGCCCGGCTGTTCGCCGAGGCCGTGCACGAGGCAGGGATCCCGGCGGGCGTGTTCAACCTCGTCACCGGTCTCGGCCCGGTGGCCGGGCAGGCCCTCGCCGAGCACCCGGGCGTCGACCTGGTCTCCTTCACCGGCTCCACCGCCGTCGGCCGCCGCATCGGCGCCATCGCCTCGGGCATGGTGAAGAAGGTCGCCCTGGAACTCGGCGGCAAGTCCGCCAACGTCATCCTGCCCAGCGCCGACCTGGCCCGCGCGGTCAACGTCGGCGTCGCCAACGTCATGTCCAACTCCGGCCAGACGTGCAGTGCCTGGACCCGCATGCTGGTCCACCACGACCGGTACGACGAGGCCGTGGAGCTCGCCGCGGCCGCCGCCGCAAAGTACGGCGACCGCATCGGCCCGCTCGTCAACGCCAAGCAGCAAGAACGCGTACGCGGGTACATCGCCAAGGGTGTCGCCGAGGGCGCCCGGCTGGTCGCGGGCGGCCCCGACTCCCCGCACGAGAAGGGCTACCACGTCAGCCCCACGGTCTTCGCCGACGTCACCCCGGAAATGACCATCGCCCAGGAGGAGATCTTCGGCCCCGTCCTGTCGGTCCTGCGCTACGACGACGAGGACGACGCCCTGCGCATCGCCAACGGCACCGTCTACGGCCTGGCCGGCGCGGTCTGGGCCGGCGACGAGGCGGAGGCGGTGGCCTTCGCCCGCCGCATGGAGACCGGCCAGGTCGACATCAACGGCGGCCGCTTCAACCCACTGGCCCCCTTCGGCGGTTACAAGCAGTCCGGTGTGGGCCGCGAACTCGGCGCCCACGGCCTGACCGAGTACCTGCAGACCAAGTCCCTCCAGTTCTAGGGGAGTCGAATCCACCATGGCCGTACGAGCCGCCGTTCTGCCCGCCGTCGGTGCCCCGCTGGAGATCACCGGGATCGACCTGCCCGACCCCGGCCCCGGCCGGGTCCGCGTCCGGCTCGCCGCCGCCGGGGTCTGCCACTCCGACCTGTCCCTGTCCGACGGCACCATGCGCCTGCCCGTCCCGGCCGTCCTCGGCCACGAGGGCGCCGGCACGGTCGTCGCCGTCGGCGAGGGCGTCACCCGGGTCGCGCCCGGTGACGGCGTGGTCCTCAACTGGGCGCCCTCCTGCGGCACCTGCCCCGCCTGCGCGCGCGGCGAGGTCTGGCTGTGCGCGGGCGCCCTGGCCGGCGCCGCCGAGGTGCACGCCCGCCGCGCCGACGACGGCACCGACCTGTACCCGGGGCTGAACGTGGCCGCGTTCGCCGAGGAGACGGTGGTGCCCGTCTCCTGTGCGCTGCCCGCCCCGGACGGCGTCCCGCTCACCGACGCCGCCCTGCTGGGCTGCGCGGTGCTCACCGGCTACGGCGCCGTCCACCACTCCGCGCGGGTGCGCCCGGGGGAGACCGTCGCGGTGTTCGGCGTCGGGGGAGTGGGCCTCGCCGCCCTCCAGGCGGCCCGGATCGCGGGCGCCTCCACGATCATCGCGGTCGACGTCTCCCCGGAGAAGGAGGAACTCGCGCGGTCCGCGGGCGCCACCGACTACCTCGTCGCCTCCGACACCACCCCCCGGCAGATCCGCGCCCTCACCGGCAAGGAGGGCGTGGACGTGGCCGTCGAGTGCGTCGGCCGCGCGGTCACCATCCGCACCGCCTGGGAATCCACCCGGCGCGGCGGACGCACCACGGTCGTCGGCATCGGCGGCAAGGACCAGCAGGTCACCTTCAACGCCCTGGAGATCTTCCACTGGGGCCGCACCCTCTCCGGCTGCGTCTACGGCAACTCCGACCCGGCCCGCGACCTGCCGGTCCTCGCCGAACACGTCCGAGCCGGCCGTCTCGACCTGAAAGCCCTGGTCACCGGACACATCGCCCTGGACGACATCCCGGCCGCCTTCGACACCATGCTGGCCGGCAAGGGCGGACGGGCACTGGTGGTGTTCTAGCGCGGCTCGCGGGCGGTCTCCTCCCGGGCGACCGGGACCGCGGCCGCCCGTGCCGAGGCCCTCGACCGGGACCGTGACACCGCCACGCCCGCGAGGCACAGGACACCGCCCACCAGGGTGAGCGGGCCCGGCACCTCGCCGAGCGCCAGCCACGACATCAGCACGACCAGCGCGGGCACCGCGTACGTGGTCGCGCCCATCCGGCTCGCGGTCGTACGGGCCAGGGCGTAGGCCCAGGTGGTGAAGGCGAGGGCGGTCGGGAAGACGCCCAGGTAGACCATGTTGAGCGTGGCGGTGACCGGAGCCTCGGCGGCCTCCCGCACGAGCTGCCCGGCGAACGGCAGACAGGCCACCGCCCCCACCAGGCACCCGTACGTCGTCACCTGCAGCGGGCTCGCCGCACCCAGCGCCGGCTTCTGCGCGACCACCCCGGCCGCGTACGCCACGGCCGCCAGCAGGCACAGCGCCACGCCGAGCACCGACGACCCGCCCTCGCCGGACATCGACAGCCCCACGGTCACCGCGCCGGCGAACGACACGGCCATCCCCGCCAGCAGCCTCGGCGGCATCGAGTCCCCGAGCAGCCGGGTGCCGAGCAGGGCGATGAGGATCGGCCCGATGTTCACCACCAGCGCGGCCGTACCGGCGTCGACCTGCTGCTCGCCCCAGTTGAGGGCCACCATGTAGAACCCGAACCAGAGCAGCCCCGATATCAGGATCCCCCGCCAGGCCGCCCGGGGCGGGAGCCCTTCCCGCCGCAGCAGACAGAACACGCCCAGCGTCAGCGCCCCGGCCAGCAGCCGCCCGAGCGCGAGCGCCCCTGGTGAGTACGCGGCTCCCGCACTGCGGATGGACACGAAGGCGGAGGCCCACAGCACGACGGTGACACCGGCGGCGCAGGCCGCGAGCATCCGGTCGGAACGGGGGGTGGGGACGTGCATCATGCTCCCGAGGCTAGGAGGAGGTCAGGGTGGGACGCTCGCGGATTCCGGACGGGGGCTTACCGGTCAGCGGAGGGCTTCCGCGTCGATCCCCAGCAGTTCGGAGAGCGCGCGTTCGCCCGCCTCCGTCACCTTCACCGCCCGCTCGGAGCCGATGCGCACGCACCACCCCGTCTCCAGGGCGTGCCGGCACAGGGCGGCGCCCGCCACTCCGGCGAGATGGGGGCGGCGTTCGGTCCAGTCGAGGCAGGCGCGGGCCAGCGGGCGCCGGCCGCGGCGGCCGAGGCCGATGCCCGCCGTACCGAACCAGCGCAGTCCCGCGTCGGTGAGAGAGAACCCGGTCTCCTGGACCAGCAGTCCCCGCGCGGTGAAGGCGTCCGTGACGGCGATGCCGAGCCGTCCGGCGAGATGGTCGTAGCAGGTGCGTCCGCGGGCCATGGCCGACCCGGCGCCCGCCTGCCGCAGCGTGCGCGGGCGTTCGGCGGCGTCCGGAGCCACCTGCGCGGCCAGGTCCTCCACCAGGTGCGCGACCCGCGCGTCGGCCAGCCGTACGTACCGGTGCCGCCCCTGCCGTTCCTCGGCCAGCAGCCCGCCCGCGACCAGCTTGCCCAGGTGCTCGCTCAGCGTGGACGCGGCCACCCCGGCGTGCCGGGCCAGCTCGCCCGCGGTCCAGGCCCGCCCGTCCATCAGCGCCAGCAGGCATGCGGCGCGCGTCTCGTCGGCGGCCAGCGCGGCGAGCCGCGCGAGACCGGCCGCCCGGGGGTCCTTGGTGGTCATGCCCCCCAGCATGCGGCACGGACACTTCGGCCCTCACCGAAGCGTCCGGGGTCCCCGGAGGGGCGCGGGGAACTGCGCGACCAGCCACGAAGGCACCCTGAAGGGGCGCGGGGAACTGCGCGACCGGCCACGAAGGCGCCCTGAAGGGGCGCGGGGAACTGCGCGACCAGCCACGACGGCGCCGCGGACGATCGACGGCACAGGCACAGGCACAGGCACATCACCGCACCCCCGCGGAGCGCTCAGGCGCCGGCCCGCACCTGCTCGTACTGCAGCGCCAGCCCGTCCAGCAGCGCCCTCAGCCCCGCCTCGAAGGCCCGCTCGTCGATCTTCTCCTGCTGCTCGGCGAGGAGGTGGGCCTGTCCGAGGTGCGGGTAGTCGGCGGGGTCGTAGGCGCTGGCGTCGTCCACGAAGCCGCCGGCGAACGAGCCGAGCGCGGAGCCCATGATGAAGTACCGCATCAGCGCGCCGATGGAGGTGGCCTGCGCGGGCGGCCAGCCGGCCTCGACCATCGCGCCGTAGACCGCGTCGGCCAGCCGCAGCGCGGCCGGACGGCGGCCCGGACCGCGGGCCAGGACCGGCACGATGTTCGGGTGGTCGCGCAGCGCGGCCCGGTAGGAGACCGCCCAGTCGTGCAGCGCGGTCCGCCACTCCCGGCCGTCCTCGAACATCGACAGGTCGACCAGCGCGCTCACCGAGTCGGCGACCGCCTCCAGGATCTCGTCCTTGGTGCGGAAGTGGTTGTAGAGCGAGGGCCCGCTCACCCCCAGTTCCGCGGCGAGCCGGCGCGTGGAGACGGCCGCGAGGCCCTCCGCGTCCACCAGCGCACGGGCCGTACCGACGATCCGGTCGGTGCTCAGCAAGGGCTTGCGCGGTCGGGCCATGGCGCACATAGTAGGGCTGCACCTGGAAACTAGCAGTGCTAATTTAAATGCGTACGTGTCGCATGGATCTCACATGGGGTGACTCGGTATGAACCTGGAGCTCAGCGAGGAGCAGGAGGCCGTCCGCCGGCTCGCCCGGGACTTCGTGGAGCGCGAGGTCGTGCCCCACGCCACCGCCTGGGACCGCGCCGAGGAGGTCGACCGCGGCATCGTGAAGAAGCTCGGCGAGGTCGGCTTCCTGGGGCTGACGATCGACGAGGAGTACGGCGGCAGCGGCGGCGACCACCTCGCGTACTGCCTGGTCACCGAGGAGCTGGGTCGCGGCGACTCCTCCGTGCGCGGCATCGTCTCGGTCTCCCTCGGCCTGGTCGCCAAGACGATCGCCGCCTGGGGGAGCGAGGAGCAGAAGCACGCCTGGCTGCCGGGGCTCACCTCCGGGGAGTACGTCGGCTGCTTCGGCCTCACCGAGCCCGGCACGGGGTCGGACGCCGGCAACCTCACCACCCGCGCGGTCCGCGACGGGGACGACTACGTCGTCAACGGCACCAAGATGTTCATCACCAACGGCACCTGGGCCGACGTCGTCCTGCTCTTCGCCCGCTCCACCGACGCCCCCGGCCACCAGGGCGTCTCCGCCTTCCTCGTCCCCACCGACACCCCCGGCCTGACCCGCCGCCCCGTCCACGGCAAGCTGGGCCTGCGCGGCCAGGCCACCGCCGAACTGGTCCTCGAGGACGTGCGCGTGCCCGCCTCCGCGATGCTGGGCGAGGAGGGCAAGGGCTTCTCGGTCGCCATGTCCGCCCTCGCCAAGGGCCGCATGTCGGTCGCGGCCGGCTGTGTCGGCATAGCGCAGGCCGCCCTGGACGCGGCCGTGCGCTACGCGGGGGAGCGGGAGCAGTTCGGCAAGCCCATCGCCCGTCACCAGCTCGTCCAGGAGCTGATCAGCGACATCGCCGTGGACGTCGACGCGGCCCGGCTGCTCACCTGGCGGGTCGCCGACCTGATCGACCGGGGCAAGCCCTTCGCCGTCGAGTCCTCCAAGGCCAAGCTCTTCGCCTCGGAGGCCGCCGTCCGCGCCGCCAACAACGCCCTGCAGGTCTTCGGCGGCTACGGCTACATCGACGAGTACCCGGCCGGAAAACTCCTGCGCGACGCCCGCGTGATGACCCTCTACGAGGGCACCAGCCAGATCCAGAAGCTGGTCATCGGCCGCGCCCTGACCGGGGTCTCGGCCTTCTGAGTACATGCCTGAGTAGCCGAGCGGATGTGGCCGCGGCCACATCCGCCGATCCTTTTCCCCATGAGCGACACACCGGTCAAGCAGCAGAGCACGGCCGCCTTCTACGGCCAGGCCGTCGCGTCCTTCGGAGTGGCCATGGGCGCCACCGCGGTCGGCATCTTCAACCTCGAGGCCGACGCCTGGGTCCGCGCCTTCCTGGGCATCGCGGTCCTGTACCTCGTCACCTCCGCCTTCACCCTGGCCAAGGTCATCCGCGACCGCCAGGAGGCCGGGCAGATCGTCAACCGGGTCGACCAGGCCCGCCTGGAGAAGATGCTCTCCGAGTACGACCCGCTGCAGAAGCTGTGACGACGGGCGCGCTAAGCGAGCGCTCACCCTTGCCGGTATGGTGGTGTCCCTGCCAGCGAATGAGGTGAGCGATGAGTACGGCGGAGGAGTCGGCCGGCGCCGAGGCGCAACCGTGGGGTGAGGTCACGCCCGACGCGGCCCGGCGATTGCTGCTCGCCGCCGTGGAGGCGTTCGCGGAGCGCGGCTACCACGCCACGACGACCCGCGACATCGCGGGCCGCGCCGGGATGAGCCCGGCCGCGCTCTACATCCACTACAAGACCAAGGAAGAGCTGCTCCACCGCATCAGCAGGATCGGCCACCAGAAGGCCGTCGAGATCCTGCGCACGGCGGCCCGCGCCGAGGGCACCCCCGGTGAGCGGCTCGCCGAGGCGGTCAGCTCCTTCGTCCGCTGGCACGCGGGCGGCCGGACCACCGCCAGGGTCGTGCAGTACGAACTCGACTCGCTCGGCCCCGACGCCCGCGCCGAGATCCTCGGACTGCGCCGGCAGGTCGACGCCGAGGTGCGCGGGATCATCGAGGAGGGCGTGCGCTCCGGCGAGTTCGACGTCATCGACGTCCAGGGGACCACGCTCGCCGTGCTCTCCCTGTGCATCGACGTGGCCCGCTGGTTCAACGTCGACGGTCCCCGCACCCCCGAGGAGGTCGGCGCGCTCTACGCCGACCTCGTGCTCAGGATGGTCGGGGCCCGGGGGGCCGGCCCCGCTCAGAGGTAGTAGCGGGCCACCGACTCGGCGACGCACACCGGCTTGTCGCCGCCCTCGCGCTCCACGGTGAACGCCGTGGCCACCTGGACACCGCCCGGCACCTCGTCGACGGCGGTGATCGTCGCGGTCGCGCGCACCCGCGAGCCGACCGGGACCGGGGCGGGGAAGCGCACCTTGTTGGTGCCGTAGTTGACGCCCATCTTCACGCCCTCGACGGAGATCAGCTGCGGGCCGAACAGCGGCAGCAGCGACAGCGTCAGATAGCCGTGCGCGATGGTCGTCCCGAACGGCCCCGCCGCGGCCTTCTCCGGGTCGACGTGGATCCACTGGTGGTCCCCGGTGGCCTCGGCGAACAGGTCGATCCGCTTCTGGTCGACCTCCAGCCAGTCGGTGTACCCCAGCTGTTCGCCCACCGCCGCCTTCAGGTCGTCGACGGACGTGAAGATCCTCGGCTCTGCCATGTCCCGGCCTCTCGCGTCGCGGAGTCGCAGCGCATCGGTGTGCGCATGCCTAAGCAACTGCTTAGCATGGTGTGCCGGACGTCCCCTGTCAACGACGGCCGGCCGCCGGACGGGTGGGTAGGGTTCGGGGAGTGCCCCAGATACCCGAGAAGATCCACGAGCTCACGGTCGGCCAGCTCTCCGCCCGCAGCGGCGCCGCCGTCTCGGCCCTGCGCTTCTACGAGGCCAAGGGCCTGATCGGCAGTCGCCGCACCTCGGGCAATCAGCGCCGCTACAGCCGTGACACCCTGCGCCGGGTCGCCTTCATCCGCGCCGCCCAGCGTGTCGGCATCCCGCTCGCCACGATCCGCGAGGCGCTCGCCGAGCTGCCCGAGGGGCGCACGCCCACCCGGGACGACTGGGCGCACCTCTCCGAGGCGTGGCGCTCGGAGCTGGACGAACGCATCAGGCAGCTCAACCGCCTGCGTGACCACCTCACGGACTGCATCGGCTGCGGCTGCCTCTCACTGGAGAGCTGCGTCCTGTCCAACCCGAACGACATCTCGGGCGACCGCCTGACAGGCTCCCGCCTGCTCCCCGAACACCCCCCACACCCCCGCCCCGCCACCCCCTGACTGCCGCAGCCGCGGTGCGTCGCCGGGCGCCCCGGGGCACATCCGCCCGCAGCCGCGGCACGTCGCCACTCCTCAGGCCCCCGCAGCCGCGGCACGTCGCCACTCCTCAGGCCGACACCAGCAGCCTCGCCCGACGCGCGTCCGCCAGGGCCGCCGGGGTGAGCACGGGACGCGGCACCAGGATCCCGCAGTCCGTGCAGACCGGCCCCGTCGACGGCTCGTGATCCAGGTCGAAGCGCCACATGAGCCGTTCCCCCCGGCACACGGGGCAGACCGTACCCGGCTCGCGCTCCAGCGCGGCTATCAGCCGCCGCAGCACCTCGGCCAGCGGCTCGCGCGGATGCACCCGCGGATCGTCGCACCAGGCCACACCGAAACCGCCCCAGGTCAGCCGGTGCCAGTCGTCCACACTGCCCGGCCTGCGCAGCCCGTCGTGCTTCTCCTTCCTGCGGCGGTCGGCGAACTCCACCTCATAGGCCAGCCAGACCGCCCGGGCCTCCTCCAGCTCGTCCAGTGCGGCCACGAGCCGCGCCGGGTCGACGGAGCGGTCCTCGGGATCGAACCCGGCCCGCGCACACAGATGGTCCCAGGTCGCCCGGTGCCCGTAGGGAGCGAACCGCTCAAGGCACTTGCGCAGCGAATAGCGCCGCAGCGCCAGATCGCACCGGGGATCTCGGACCTGTCTCGCCAGACTCCGGAAACCGGCCATCGTCCTGCACCTCCGTCACACCTGCACCTGTAATCCGGTCACTTCGGCGTCGTCGAACGGACGTCGCCGAATAGACGTATCGACACGCGAATCGGCTCCATCCTTTTTTCGATGGCCCCCATCAGCCGGCCGCGGGGACTCACGGGGCAACTCCCGTGATCCCTGCTTCAGTTGTGGTCGTTCACGGGGATACCGACGGTAACCCGCTCCGTGCCCTCCCCGCGGGGAGCGGCCGCTCCTCGTCAGCCTGAGAACTCCCGGGAACTTCCACGGGTTCCTGAAGACCCCGCCGATATGCACGCCCGGCGCAAAACGGCGGCGGGCCGCCGCCCGCCGCCGTCCCGTACCGCCCCCGCTCTCAGCGGTACAGCAGGTACTCCCGCCGTGTCCTTTGGAACCCCGCCAGCTCCTCCTGCCAGCCGGCCACCACCTCGTCCGTGTCCGCGCCCGCGTCGATCATGGTGCGTACGCGCGCGGAGCCGGTGAGCTTGTCGATCCAGTGGTCCGGGCGCCAGGCGAAACCGCTCCACGACCGCTTGGCGGTGATCAGCAGCCCGATTCCCGTCCGCACCGGGTCGAACGCCTCCCGGTCGTGCACGTGCACCTGGACACCCCCGACGGTCCTCCCCTGGAACTTGGAGAACACCGGCGCGAAGTACGCCTCCCGGAAGCGCACGCCCGCGAGCCCCAGCGCGTTCGCCTCCTCCGCCCAGCGCCCGTCGATCCCCTCCGCCCCCAGCAGTTCGAACGGCCGGGTGGTCCCGCGCCCCTCCGACAGGTTCGTCCCCTCGAACAGGCACGTCCCCGCGTACACCAGCGCCGTCTCGGGCGTCGGCATGTTCGGGCTCGGCGGCACCCACGGCAGCCCGGAGGCGTCGTAGAAGTCCGACCGCCGCCAGCCCGACATCGGCACGGTCTCCAGCGGCACCGGCGCCGTCAGGAACTCCCCGTTGAACAGCAGCGCCAGCTCCGCCACCGTCATCCCGTGCGCCTGCGAGATGGGCTGCCGCCCGACGAACGTCGCGAACTCCTCGTGCAGCACCGGACCCAGCGCGGCCCGCCCGGTCACCGGGTTCGGCCGGTCCAGGACGACGAACCGCCTGCCCGCGAGCGCGGCGGCCTCCATGCAGTCGAACAGCGTCCAGATGTACGTGTAGAACCGCGCGCCCACGTCCTGGATGTCGAAGACGACCGTGTCCACGCCGGACGCGGTGAAGACGTCGGCGAGCGCCTGCCCGCTCTTCAGGTACGTGTCGTAGACCGGCAGGCCGGTCGCCGGATCGTCGTAGCGGCCCTCCGAGCCGCCCGCCTGGGCGGTGCCCCGGAAGCCGTGCTCGGGGCCGAAGACGGCGGCCAGGTCCACCCGGTCGTCGGCGTGCATCACGTCGACGATGTGCCGCGCGTCCCGGGTGACACCCGTCGGGTTGGTGACCACGCCCACGCGCCGCCCGTCGAGCAGCCCGTAGCCGTCCGCGGCGAGCCGTTCGAACCCGGTGCGCAGCCCCCGGCCGCCCCCGCGCCCCGGCCCGGAAGCGGCGGCGGCCGGCGCGGCGGAGACCGCGACCGCGGCCGTGGTGGTGGCCAGCAGGCTCCGTCTGGACAGCTTCATGCGGTGACCTCCGTGATCGTGGCGGGTGTCATGCGCACGCACGCTAGCGCGCCCGGCCGTTCCGGGGAACGAACCGGACCGGCCCCGCGCGGGACACCCCTTCCACCGGGCATACCGACCGGTTAGTCTGACGCCGGAACCGCTGGGAGCCGCGTCGAAGGAGACCGATGGTGCAAGCCGTGCAGGGTGCGAAGGTGGTCGTCACGGGAGCCGGGGGCGGCATCGGGGCGGCACTCGCCCGCCGCTTCGCCGCTCAGGGGGCGAAGGTCGTCGTCAACGACCTGGACGCCGACCGCGCGAAGGCCGTCGCCCAGGAGATCGGCGGCCTGGCCGTCGTGGGCGACGCCTCCTCGACCGTCGCCGAGGCCCGCGACGCACTCGGCGGCACCGTCGACGTGTACTGCGCCAACGCGGGCGTCGGCCGCGACGGCGGGGAGCCCGGCGCACCGCTCGACGAGCAGGGCTGGGCGCTCTCCTGGGACGTCAACGTCATGGCGCACGTCCGCGCGGCGCACGCGCTGCTCCCGGACTGGCTGGAGCGCGGCAGCGGCCGCTTCGTCTCCACCGTCTCCGCCGCCGGACTGCTCACCATGATCGGCACCGCCCCCTACAGCGTCACCAAGCACGGCGCCTACGCCTTCGCCGAGTGGCTGTCGCTGACGTACCGGCACCGCGGGGTGAAGGTCCACGCGATCTGCCCGCAGGGCGTGCGCACCGACATGCTCGATGCCAGCGGCAGCGCGGGCGACCTCGTCCTCAAACCGACCGCGATCGAACCGGAGGACGTGGCCGACGCCCTCTTCCGGGGCATCGAGGAGGACCGCTTCCTGATCCTGCCGCACCCCGAGGTCGCCGAGTACTACCGGGCCCGCGCCACCGAGCCGGACCGCTGGCTGGCCGGCATGAACCGCCTCCAGCAGCAGTGGGAGGCGAACCGGTGACCGCCTCCCGCTACGCCGCCCAGCCCTGGCTGGCCCTCCTCACCGACGCCCAGCGCGCCCCCGTCGACCCCGCCGCCTCCCTGGTGCACGCCCTGCGCCGCGCGGTCGCCGAGACCCCCGACCGCGCCTTCCTCGCCTACTTCGACGGCCGCCTCACCTACCGCGAGGCCGACGAGCTCAGCGACTCCCTCGCCGGCCGGCTCGCCGCGCGCGGACTGGAGCGCGGCGACCGGGTGGCGATCCTGCTGCAGAACTCCCCGCACTTCGTCCTCGCCCTGCTCGGCGCCTGGAAGGCGGGCGCGGTCGTCGTGCCCGTCAACCCGATGTACAAGTCGGGCGAGGTGACACACGTCCTGCGGGACGCCGGCGCGGCCGCGCTGATCTGCTCCGACCGGGCCTGGGAGTCGTACCTGCGCGACACGGCCGCCGACTCGCCGGTGCGGATCGTGCTCACCGGCTGCGAGCTGGACTTCCAGACCCGCGGCGACACGCGCGTGCTCACCTTCGAACGGCTCCCGCAGGCCCCGGACGCCGACGACCTCACCACCGTCGCCCGCCAGGGACACCCGGCCCCGAAGGACCGCGACCCCGCCCCCGGCGACACCGCGCTGATCAGCTACACCTCCGGCACCAGCGGCACCCCCAAGGGCGCCACCAACACGCACCGCAACATCATGTACAACGCCGAGCGGCAGCGCACCGGGCTCGGCCTGCCCGAGGCACCCGTCTACTTCGCCCTCGCGCCCCTGTTCCACATCACCGGGATGGTCTGCCAGCTCGGCGCCTGCCTCAACAGCGCGGGCACCCTCGTCCTGGCCTACCGCTTCGAGGCCGGCGTCGTCCTCGACGCCTTCGCCGAGCACCGGCCGCACTACACCGTCGGCCCGTCCACCGCCTTCATGGCGCTGGCCGCCCACCCCGACGTGAGCCGCGACCACTTCTCCTCCTTCCGGGTGATCTCCTCCGGCGGCGCCCCGCTGCCGCCCGCCCTGGTGGAGAAGTTCCGCGCCGGCTTCGGGCCCTACATCCGCAACGGCTACGGGCTCACCGAGTGCACCGCCCCCTGCGCCTCCGTCCCGCCGCACCTGGAAGCACCCGTCGACGAGGCCTCCGGCACGCTCGCCGTCGGCGTACCGGGCCCCGACACCGTCGTACGGATCGTCGACGACCGGGGCGAGGAGCTGCCCTTCGGCGAGCAGGGCGAGATCGTCGTACGCGGACCGCAGGTCGTGCCCGGCTACTGGCAGCGGCCCGACGCCACCGCCGAGACCTTCCCCGACGGCGAGCTGCGCACCGGCGACATCGGCTTCGTGGACCCCGAGGGCTGGCTGTACGTCGTCGACCGCAAGAAGGACATGATCAACGCGTCCGGCTTCAAGGTGTGGCCGCGCGAGGTCGAGGACGTCCTCTACACCCACCCCGCGGTGCGCGAGGCCGCCGTCGTCGGCGTCCCCGACGGCTACCGCGGGGAGACCGTCAAGGCCTTCATCAGCCTGCGCCCCGGCGCCGAGACGGACCCGGCCGCACTCGCCGCGTACTGCAAGGAGAGACTGGCCGCCTACAAGTATCCGCGCCAGGTGGAGATCCTGCCGGACCTGCCGAAGACGGCCAGTGGGAAGATCCTCCGGCGGGAACTGCGTTCCCTGACTCACGACGACTAGCAGCGACACGGAAAGGCGGGTGGCGGCAGTGCCCAGGACGACGGACGGTGACGGGACTCCTGTGCCGCAGCGGCTCCTGGCCGCCGCCACCCGGCTCTTCGCCGAGCGGGGCTACGACCGCACCTCGGTGCAGGAGATCGTCGAGGCGGCAGGCGTCACCAAGGGGGCGCTCTACCACTACTTCGGCTCCAAGGACGACCTGCTGCACGAGGTGTACGCGCGCGTGCTGCGCCTCCAGCAGGAACGCCTGGACCAGTTCGCGAACGCCGACGAGCCGGTCGAGAAGCGGCTGCGCGGCGCGGCGGCGGACGTCGTCGTCACCACGATCGAGAACCTCGACGACGCGTCGATCTTCTTCCGCTCCATGCACCACCTCAGCCCGGAGAAGAACAAGCAGGTGCGCGCCGAGCGCCGCCGCTACCACGAACGCTTCCGCGCGCTGATCGAGGAGGGACAGCGCGAGGGCGTCTTCTCCACGGCGACCCCGGCCGACCTGGTGGTCGACTACCACTTCGGCTCCGTGCACCACCTGTCCACCTGGTACCGCCCCGACGGCCCGCTCAGCCCCCAGGAGGTCGCCGACCACCTGGCGGACCTGCTGCTGCGCGCCCTGCGCCCCTGAGAACACCCCACACGGTGTGTGGCCCGCCGGCAGTACCGGCGGGCCACACACCGTTCCTCGGAACTACAGGTACTTCTTCAGCTCCCGGCGGGCCAGCGACCGCTGGTGCACCTCGTCCGGGCCGTCGGCGATCATCAGCGTGCGGGCGCCGGCGTACAGCTCGGCCAGCGGGAAGTCCTGGCTGACGCCGCCCGCGCCGTAGAGCTGGATCGCCCGGTCGAGGATGCCGACGACCGTGCGCGGGGTGGCGATCTTGATGGCCTGGATCTCCGTGTGGGCGCCCCGGTTGCCGACGGTGTCCATCATCCAGGCCGTCTTCAGCACCAGCAGCCGAAGCTGCTCGACGGCCACGCGCGCGTCGGCGATCCAGTTCTGCACCACGCCCTGCCGCGCCAGCGCCTTGCCGAAGGCGTCCCGCGACACCGCGCGGCGGCACATCAGCTCGATGGCCCGCTCGGCCATGCCGATCAGCCGCATGCAGTGGTGGATCCGGCCGGGACCGAGCCGGGCCTGCGCGATGGCGAAGCCGCCGCCCTCCTCGCCGATCAGATTCGACACCGGCACGCGCGCGTGGTCGAAGACCACCTCGGCGTGACCGCCGTGGTAGTGGTCCTCATAGCCGAACACCCGCATGGCGCGCTTGACGGTCACGCCCGGCGTGTCGCGCGGGACGAGGACCATGGACTGCTGGCGGCGGATGTCCGCCCCGTCCGGGTCGGTCTTCCCCATCACGATGAAGATCGCGCAGTCCGGGTGCATCGCCCCGGAGATGTACCACTTGCGGCCGGTGATGACGTACTCGTCGCCGTCCCGCTCGATGTGCGTGGTGATGTTGGTGGCGTCGGAGGAGGCCACGTCCGGCTCGGTCATCGCGAACGCCGAGCGGATCTCACCGGCCAGCAGCGGCCGGAGCCACTGCTTCTTCTGCGCCTCGTCGCCGAACTGCGCCAGCACCTCCATGTTCCCGGTGTCGGGCGCCGCGCAGTTGGTGACGGTCGGCGCGATCTGCGGGGAGCGGCCCATGATCTCGGCGAGCGGCGCGTACTGGAGATTGGTGAGCCCGGCACCGTGCTCGGAGTCGGGCAGGAACAGGTTCCACAGCCCCTGCCGGCGCGCCTCGGCCTTCAGCTCCTCCACCACGGGGACGTTCTCCCACGGCGAGTCCAGCCCGGCCCGCTGCTCGTGGGCGACCGCCTCGGCCGGGTACACGTACTCGTCCATGAAGGCGAGCAGCCTGGCGCGCAGCTCCTCGGTGCGCGCGTCGAACGCGAAGTCCATGGTCGGTCAGCCTTCCTGAAGAGTGGTCAGTCCGTGCCGGATGAAGACCGGGACCAGATCACCGATGCGGTCGAAGCCGCGCCCGACCGTCCGGCCCAGGGTGTAGCGGTAGTGGATGCCCTCCAGGATCACGGCGAGCTTGAACCAGGCGAACGCCGTGTACCAGGACACCGCGGAGACGTCGCGCCCCGACCGCGCGGCGTACCGCTCGATCAGCTCGGCCGGCGTGGGGTGCCCGGGCGCCTCGGCGGTCGTGGAGACGGGGGAGTCCGGCATGCCCAGCGGCATGCTGTACATCACCAGCAGCCCCAGGTCCGTCAGCGGATCGCCGAGCGTGGACATCTCCCAGTCCAGGACGGCCCTGATCTCGTCGTGCTCGCCGATCAGCACGTTGTCGAGGCGGTAGTCGCCGTGCACCACGGCCGGCGCGGGGGAGACGGGCAGCGAGCGGCCGAGCGCCGCGTGCAGCTCGTCGATCCCGGCCAGCTCCCGGTTGCGGGAGGCGTCGAGCTGCTTGCCCCAGCGCCGCAGCTGCCGGTCCAGGAACCCCTCGGGCCGGCCGAAGTCCGCGAGCCCCACCTCGCCGGGCTCCACGGCGTGCAGCTCGACCAGCGTGTCGACCAGATTCAGCACCGCGCCCCGGGTGCGCTCGGCACCGAGCGGGGCGAGCTGGCCGGCCGTCCGGTACGGAGTGCCCTCGACGAAGTCCATGACGTAGAACGGCGCCCCGAGCACCTCCTCGTCCTCGCACAGCAGCACGGTGCGCGGCACCGGCACGGCGGTCGGGTGCAGCGCGCTGATCACCCGGTGCTCGCGCTTCATGTCGTGCGCGGTGGCCAGCACATGGCCGAGCGGGGGACGCCGGACGACCCACTTCGAGGTGCCGTCGGAGACCGCGTACGTGAGGTTCGACCTGCCACCCTCGATCAGCCGGCCGGTGAGCGGGCCGTTCACCAGGCCGGGCTGCTCCCGTTCGAGCAGGCCGCGCAGCCGGTCGAGATCGAGTCCGGGCGGGTGGTCGGGGCTCATCGTCGCTCCTACGGGCAGGAAACAGTACCCGCCTTATGATGCCGACCGGTCGGTATGCCGTCCAGAGCGGCGATCGAACGTGATCGGGGCCACGATAGGCGCTCGTGACTCCCGGGCCTCGCCCGGCCACCACGCGAACGGCGTATATCGGCCCATTCGGCTTGCGCCGTACGCGCGGAGCCCGGAGGGTCGGACTCATGAAGGCGATCAGCTACTCACGGTACGGCGGCCCCGAAGTGCTGGAACTAGGGGAGGCCGACGACCCCAGGGTCGGCCCCGACTCGGTCCTGGTGCGGGTGCGGGCGGCGGCCGTCAACCCGGTCGACTGGAAGTGCCGCGAGGGCTATCTCGACCCGGTCCTCCAGCCGGTGTTCCCGGTCATTCCCGGCTGGGACGTCTCGGGCGTGGTCGTCCAGCCGGGTCCCGCCGTACCGGAGTTCGCCGTCGGCGACGAGGTCATCGGCTATGTGCGCGAGGACGTCCTCTCGCGCGGCACCTTCGCCGAGTACGTGGCCGCCCCGGTCCGCGCCCTCGCGCGCAAGCCGCGCGCCCTGTCCTTCGAGGAGGCGGCCGGCCTCCCGCTCGCGGGGCTCACCGCGTACCAGGTGCTGCACCGCGTCCTGGAGGTCAAGCGGGGCGAGACCGTCCTGGTGCACGCCGCGGCCGGCGGTGTCGGGTCCATCGCCGTCCAGCTCGCCGCCCACCTCGGCGCCCGGGTCATCGGTACGGCGAGCGAGCGCAACCACGACTTCGTGCGCGGACTGGGCGGGGAGCCGGTGACCTACGGCGAGGGCCTGGCCGAACGGGTACGGGGACTGGCGCCCGAGGGCGTGGACGCGGTGTTCGACTCGGTGGGCGGCGACGCCCTCAAATCCTCCGCGAACCTGCTGGCCCCCGAGGGCCGCCTGGCCTCGATCACCGACCCCGAGGTGGTGAGCTACGGCGGCCGCTACTGGTTCGTCCGCCCCGACCCCCGGGACCTCCAGCACCTCTCCGACCTGGCGGACCAGGGCACGGTCACCGTCCACGTCTCGGAGACCTTCCCCCTGGAACGTGCGGCGGACGCCCACCGCCTGAACCAGGAGGGCCGCACCAGGGGCAAGATCGTGGTGACGGTGAGCGCATAGCATCGCCCGGCACTGAACAGCCCGCCTGGGGCACTGAACAGCCCGTCCGGCGTTTGAGGACAAGGGGGTCTGGGGCGCAGCCCCAGGGGCGGGAAGGGAAGGGGCGGCGGGGGCGAAAAAACCACCGAGCCTCACCTCACCCCACCCCGACAAGCACCGCCCCACACCCGGCCATGGCCACCGTGCAGACCACCACGACTGCCGCACACGGCGAACCGAGCGCCCCCGGCTCATTCACGGCCGCCAGCCCCCGAATCCGCCGATGGGCAACCAACAGAAACCCCACCCAACAACCACAGCACAACACACACGCGACAACCCCGACGACCGACACCCCACCCGCCAACGCCGCCTTCACGGCCAGCACGGCCACCACCGTCGCCGACAACGTCGTACGCCGCCACGCCAGCCGCGTCCGCTCGGGCTGCAGCCCCGGATCCCGCTCCGCGGCCCGGCCCGCCGCCGTCACCCCGCTCACCCGTCCCACCCGAAGAGCACGACGGCGACCATCGCCCCGGCCACCACCGCCACCACAAGACTCAGCAGCGCCGGGAACCGCGACACCGGCAGATCCTCCCCCCGCCGCATCGCCCGCTCGCACCGCACCCAGTGGTTGACCGCCCGCAACGCGCACAACGCCCCCGCGGCCAGCAGCGCCAGCGCCAGCCCGACCCGCCACCCCCACCGCAGATCCGGCAGGAACTGGTCCACGGCGAACCCGCCCCCGATCAACGCGAGCGCGGTGCGCAGCCAGGCCAGGAACGTCCGCTCGTTCGCCAGCGAGAACCGGTAGTCGGGCGTGTCGCCCTCCCGCCGCACCTCGCCGGGCGCGAACCACAACCGAACGTTCCGCACAAAATCGATCACGCCGCGACCCTACCGGGGCCACCCCCGGCACCGGTCCGACGGCCGGGGACGAAGCCCCCGGCCGGCCCTCAGCCCTCAGCCCTCGGCCCGCCCCGCCCGGTACGCCGTGAGCCGCCGATACGCCGCCAGCCCGTCCGGAGTCCACTCCCACTCCCCGAGCCGCCGCTCCAGCTCCGCCTCCGGCAGGAAGTCCCCCAGGCCACCTCCTCCGGCTGCGGCCGTACGGGCCGGTCGCAGCGCACCTCGTACACCGCCGACCACCAGCTCCGGCCCGCCCCGCCGTCGTACAGGAACGTGAGGACGTGCTCGGGGCGCGGCAGCCCGCTCACGCCCAGCTCCTCCTCGGCCTCCCGCAGCGCCGCCTCGTCGTAGCTCTCGCCCGCGCCGACGACCCCGCCGACGAACATGTCGTACAGGGAGGGGAAGACCTGCTTGGCCGCGGTGCGGCGGTGGACGAAGATCTGCCCCTCGGCGTCCCGGACGAGGACGAAGGCGCAGCGGTGGCGCAGCCCCCGCGCGTAGGCCTCCCCGCGCGGGGACCGTCCGACCACCCGGTCGTTCTCGTCGACGATGTCGATGATCTCCTCAGCACTCATACGTCCATCCAAGCAGCGGCGGTCCGTGCCCGGCCGCATACTCCATCCGGGTGGCCTTCCGGCCCCGGATGTCACAAGTAGCCCGTTCATGACCACAGTTGACGCGAGTAACACCCGGGACGCCCTTGACGTGATCCGTTGGCTGACGGTTTGCTGTCTGTGATCAGCTCATGGCAATCGGCAGCCGACCACTGCCGCACCGGCCACCCGCCGTGAGCCGGCGACCACAAGAAGAGCGCGTGAGGAAGTCCCGCGGTGCCCCCACCCCCGCCTCCCCTCGGCCGCGCCCGCAGACGGGCGGCACAGGCCTTCGACGAGGCCCTCGACGACGCCGAACTCGTCACCGCGCGGACCGCGCTGGCACAGGGCCGCTGGCAGAACACCCGCTCGCTGCTGGTCCGTACGGGGGAGGACTGGGACCGCCGGGGCCACCGGATCACGGTGCTCGCACGGGAGACGTACTGCGCCGCCTGGGCCCGCGAGTGGCTGCTCGCCGAACCCGACTCCGCTGACGCGTCCGTGCTGCTCGCCCTGGCCCAGGTGCGGCGCGCGCTGCGCGGCAAGGAGAAGCCGGCCCGTGCCCGCGAGGCCTGTCACCGGGCGGCGGAGCTGGTGCCCGCCGACCCCACCCCCTGGCTCGGGCTGCTCCTGCTGGAGTGCGCCCAGGGGGCCGAGGGGGACGTGGTCCGGCTCTTCGAGCAGATCCGCACCCGGTACGCGGACCACCACCACGCCCACCACCTGGTGGTCTCCTGGCTCGCCGAACGCCGTGTGGAGGCGGGCCCCGACCCGCTGCACGAGGTGTACGACTTCGCCGGCTGGGCCGCCGAACAGGCGCCCGCCGACTCCCCGCTGGCGGTCCTGCCGGTCATCGCGCACGCCGAGCGCTACCGCGCCCTGGCCGCCGCCGGGCACGAACCCGCCGACCCGGTCGCCTCCGGCCACTGGGTCGGCCGCCGCGCCCGGCAGGTGATGAGGGCCGCCTTCGACTGGTGGCTGGAGTGGGAGCACGAAGGCCACCCGCGCCGCCTGGTCGACCTCAACTTCCTCGCCCACGCCAAGGTCTGCGAGGGCCGGGGCGCCGAGGCCGCCGCCCTCTTCCACCGCATCGGAGACCACGCCACACCCACCCCTTGGTCGTACCCCGACCGTGACGCCCTGACCGCCTTCCGCACCGCCCGTGCCGCAGCCCTGGGCACGGTCTGACCCCGACCCCACCCCCCCCGCCCACCGCAACCACCACCGACCAAGGACGGTCTCGAGATGACGACGGACAGTTCGAGCACTTCGAGCAGGAGCAGAGCGGCAGCCGACGGCATCAGCACCTTCAAGGGACAGGAGCGCGCCCTGCGTGCCGACCGCCTCGGCACGGGGGGCCTGCTGCTCTCCGTCCTCGCCGCGACCGCCCCCCTCATGGTGGTCGCAGGTGTCATGCCCACCACATTCGCGGTGATGGGCATCGTCGGCCAGCCGCTGCTCTTCGTGATCCTCGGCGTCGTACTGGTCCTCTTCAGCCTCGGCTACGCCGAGATGAGCCGGCACGTCCACAACGCCGGCGCCTTCTACGCCTACATCTCCCGCGGACTCGGCGGCACCGCCGGAGCGGGCGCCGCCCTGGTCGCGCTCGTCGCCTACAACGCCCTCCAGGTCGGCATCTACGGCATCTTCGGCTTCGAGGTCTCCGGCCTCCTCGCCACCTACGCCGACCTCGAGGTCGCCTGGTGGATACCGGCGCTGGCGGCCGTCCTCGCCGTCGGCGCGCTGGGCTGGCTGAAGATCGACGTCAACGCGCGCGTGCTCGGCGTGCTGCTGGTCATCGAGGTGCTGCTGGTCGTCGTCTTCGACATCGCCGCCGTCGCCGACCCCGGCACGGAGGGCCTGTCCCTGCACGCCTTCGACCCGGACACGCTCACCGGCGCCGGCGTCGGCACCGCCCTGTGCTTCTGCATCGCCGCCTTCCTCGGCTTCGAACAGGCCCCCGTCTACGCCGAGGAGACCAGCAAGCCGCACGAGGTCGTACCGCGTGTGATGTTCCTCGCGGTCACCGGCGTCGCCGTCTTCTTCGCCCTCAGCAGCTGGGCGCTCACCGTCGCCACCGGCCCCGCCGGGATCATCGGCGCCTCCCAGGAGCAGAGCGCCGGCCTGCTGTTCTTCCTCACCGAGGACCGGCTGGGCGGCACCTTCACCGACGTCCTGCACGTCCTCTTCGTGACCGGCATGTTCGCGGCCATGCTCAGCTTCCACAACGTCGTCGCCCGGTACGCCTTCGCCATGGGCCGCGAGGGCCTGCTGCCCGCCGCCTTCGGCCGCACCACCGGCACCAGCGGCGCCCCCGGCACCGGCTCCCTGCTCCAGACCGTCATCGCCGCCGTGCTCGTCCTCGCCTTCGCGCTCACCGACGACAAGCCCACCGGCGACCCGACCGCTCCGGTCCTGCACCTGTTCACCTGGGGCGGCAACGTCGGCGCGCTCGGCGTGATCGTGCTGATGGCGATCGCCTCCCTGTCCGTCGTCGTCTTCTTCGTCCGGCGCGGCGCCGCGGGCGCGCAGGGCTGGCGGCTGGCCACCTCCGCGCTGGCGGGCATCGCCCTGGCCGTCATCGCGGGCTACACGGTCAAGGACTTCGACGTCTTGGTCGGCGCGGGCCCCGACTCCTCGCTGAGCTGGCTCCTCCCCGGCATCATCGGGCTCGCCCTGGTCGCCGGCCTGGTCCAGGGCGCGGTCCTGCGCGCCCGCGCCCCCGAGAAGCACGCCCGTATCGGGCTCGGCAACGAGGCGTTCCAGCTCGAGAAGGAGGCCGAGCGCACCTCGTAGGGGAGCTGATTACGGAAATCTGACGGGCACCCGCGTTCCCTGGTCCGACGGGGACGCGGGTGCTCGAATGGAGGAGTGAACCCCGAACAGCCGCCACCGCCCCCCGACGAGGGGGACGCGCGAGGCAGGCCCATCGGCCGCCGTGTCTTCCTCGGCACCCTCGGCCTGGGCGCCCTTGGCGTGGCCACCGCGCCCACCCTGCAACGCGGCCTGGAATCCTTCCTCGCCGGAGCCTCCGACAAGGACCCCACCGGCCTGACCGGACTGCTCCCCAACGGCGGCGGCTTCCGCTACTACTCGGTCACCTCCTCCGTCCCGCGGAAGAACGCCGGCACCTACCGCCTCACGGTCGACGGCCTCGTCGACCGCCCCGCCTCCTACACCCTGGCCGACCTGAAGGCCCTGCCGCAGACCCGCATGGTCCGCGACGTCCAGTGCGTCACCGGCTGGCGGGTGCCGGACACGCCGTTCGAGGGGGTGCGCCTGTCCCGGCTCCTGGACGCCGCGGGCGTACGCTCCTCGGCCGGCGCGGTGCGCTTCACCTGCTTCGACGGCGCCTACTCCGAGAGCCTCACCCTCGACCAGGCCCGCCGCGCCGACGTCCTGGTCGCCCTGCGCATGCGGGACGAGGACATCGGCCACGCCCACGGCGGCCCGGTCCGCCTCTACGTGGCCCCGATGTACTTCTACAAGTCGGCCAAGTGGCTCTCCGGCATCACCGTCACCGAGGACGTCGAACCCGGCTACTGGGAGGAGCGCGGCTACGACATCGACGCCTGGGTCGGCCGCTCGAACGGACGCGACGATGAGCCTACGAGCTGACGCCCCGCCCACCGCCACCGCCGTACGGCGCTTCGGCCGCGCCCAGCGGTGGGCACACCGCGCCACGGCCGTCCTGATGGGCGTCTGCGTGGCCACGGCCGCCTGCCTCTACCTCCCCCAGCTCGCCCAGCTCGTGGGCCGCCGCGCCCTCGTCGTCACCCTCCACCAGTGGTCCGGGCTCGCCCTGCCCGTCCCCGTCCTCGCCGCTCTCGCCTCCCGCGCCTTCCGCGCCGACCTGGGCCGCCTCAACCGCTTCGGCCCGCACGACCGCGTCTGGCTGCGGGCCGCCCTGCGCCGCGACAAGCGCCCCGCGTCCCGCCCGGCGGGCAAGTTCAACGCCGGCCAGAAGGTCTACGCGGCCTGGATCGCGGGCGCCACCCTGGTGATGCTCGGCACCGGACTGCTGATGTGGTTCACCCACCTCACCCCGCTGGTGTGGCGCACCAGCGCGACCTTCGTCCACGACTGGCTGGCGCTGACCATCGGCATCGTCCTCGCCGGGCACATCGGCATGGCCCTGGCGGACCCCGAGGCCCGGCGCGGCATGCGCACCGGCTCCGTCGACCGCGACTGGGCGGAGCGCGAACACCCGCTGTGGCGCCCCTGAGACTCCGGCGCCCTGGAACGACACGGGCCCACCCGCGCCCCGAGGGGGAGCGGGTGGGCCGTACGCGCACGGTCCTCAGCCGAATGCTCAGCTGAACGAACAGCTAAATGATCAGCGACAGCAGCAGCACCAGAGCACCGGCGACCACCGAGATGATCGTCTCCATGACCGACCAGGTCTTGATCGTCTGCCCGACGTTCAGCCCGAAGTACTCCTTCACCAGCCAGAACCCGGCGTCGTTGACATGGCTGAAGAACAGCGAACCCGCACCGATCGCCAGCACCAGCAGGGCCGCGTGCGTGGTCGACATGTCGGCGGCGAGCGGCGCCACCAGACCGGCCGCCGAGACGGTCGCCACCGTCGCCGAACCGGTCGCCAGCCGGATCGCCACCGCGATCAGCCAGGCCAGCAGCAGCGCCGGGATCGACCAGTCCTCGGAGATCTCCAGGACCATCTGTCCCACACCGGTGTCGATCAGCGTCTGCTTGAAACCGCCACCCGCGCCGACGATCAGCAGGATGCCCGCGATCGGCGCGAGCCCCTTCTCGACCAGGGACGAGATCCGCTCCTTGCTGAACCCGGCGGGCATCCCCAGCGTGAAGATGCCGACCAGCACGGCCGCGAGCAGCGCGATCAGCGGGGAGCCGACCACGTCGAACACACGCTGCACGTGGTGCTCGGGGTCGTCGACGACGATGTCGACCAGCGCCTTGGCCAGCATCAGCACGACCGGCAGCAGGATCGTGGCCAGCGTCGCGCCGAAGCTCGGACGCTTCTCCAGGTCCTCGGAGGGCCGCTGCGGGATCATCCGCTCCGGGGCCGGGACGTCCACCCAGCGGGCGGCGTACTTCGAGAACAGCGGACCGGCGATGACGACCGTCGGTACGGCGACGAGCACGCCCAGCGCCAGCGTCACACCGAGGTTGGCGCCGACGGCGTCGATCGCGACCAGCGGACCGGGGTGCGGCGGCACCAGACCGTGCATCACGGACAGACCGGCGAGCGCCGGGATGCCGATGCGCATCAGGGAGTAGTTGCCGCGCTTGGCGACCATCAGCACCACCGGGATCAGCAACACCACGCCGACCTCGAAGAACAGCGGCAGACCGATCACCGAGGCGATCAGCACCATCGCCCACGGCATGGAACGGCCGCTCGCCTTGGCGAGGATGGTGTCGACGATCTGGTCGGCACCGCCGGAGTCGGCGAGCATCTTGCCGAGGATCGCGCCGAGGGCGATCAGCACGCCCACACCGGCGACGGTGGAGCCGAGTCCGGCACTGAAGCTGGTGATCACCTTGTCGAGCGGCGCGCCGGCGAACGCGCCGAGCGCCAGCGTCCCGATGGTCAGCGACAGGAAGGCGTGCAGCTTGAACTTGGTGATGAGCAGGACGATGACGGCGATGCCCAGGAGCACGGCGATGCCCAGCTGGGCGTGGCCGGCCGAGGTGATCGGCTCGGGTGCGTCCGCTGCCAGCATCTCAACGCTGAGTCTGGTCACGGTGGTTCCCTTGTTTCTACGGGTTGGGGAGGAAACCGGGGAGGTGGGGGCGCCCCGGGAACTGGGGGTCCGGTCAGGGACCTACGGGGCCGGCTCTCAGAGGGCGTCCAGGGCGGCGGCCGCCCGCGCGGTGATCTCCTCGGGGCTGCCCGTCACGTCCACGGCGACTCCGGCCTCATCCGGCTCCAGCGGCTGGAGCGTGGCGAACTGGGAGTCGAGCAGCGCCGTGGGCATGAAGTGGCCCTGCCGGTGCGACATCCGGTCCTCGACGAGCGCGCGGTCACCGGAGAGGTGCACGAAGAGCACGCCGGGCGCGGCGGCCCGCAGCCGGTCGCGGTACGACCGCTTCAGCGCCGAGCAGCTGACCACCCCGCCGAGACCGGCCCGGCCGTGCGCCCAGTCGCCGATGGCGTCCAGCCAGGGCCACCGGTCGTCGTCGGTGAGCGGGGTACCGGCCGACATCTTGGCGATGTTGGCCGGCGGGTGGAAGTCGTCGCCCTCGGCGTACGGGACGCCGAACCGGGCCGCGAGCAGGGGACCGATGGTGGTCTTCCCGGTGCCCGCGACGCCCATGACCACGACGACATGGGGGGTCTTCATCGCTGCCTCACTGTCCGCTGTCTTCGTCGACACCTGATGTCGACGCAACTGAAGCTCATTAGGTACGACGAATTCAAGAGTCTGTGACATATAAGTCTGACTTTTTGTTCCCGTGACCCGCCCCGTACTCTGAGTGCATGAGCACCACGGGCCGGGGGCTGCACGGCCGCGTACTGGACACCCTCGGCCCCGAGATCACCGCCGGCGAGTACCCGCCCGGCAGCGTCCTGCGCACCGACGAACTCGCACAGCGCTTCGACGTGTCGCGCTCCGTGATGCGCGAGGTCGTCCGCGTCCTGGAGTCCATGCACCTGGTCGAGTCCCGCCGCCGTGTGGGCGTGACGGTCCTGCCGCCCCACGAGTGGAACGTGTACGACCCCCAGGTCATCCGCTGGCGCCTGGCCGGCGCGGACCGCCCCCGCCAGCTCCGCTCCCTCACGGTGCTGCGCTCGGCGATCGAGCCCGTCGCGGCCGGCCTGGCCGCCCGCCACGCCACCCCGGAGCAGTGCGCCGAACTCACCGAGTGCGCCCTCGGCATGGTCGCCAACTCCAGCGGCCACCGCCTGGAGGGCTACCTCCTCCACGACGTGGCGTTCCACCGCGTGATCCTGACCGCCTCCGGCAACGAGATGTTCGCCCGCCTCGGCGACGTCGTCGCCGAGGTGCTGTCCGGCCGCACCCACCACGACGTGATGTTCGAGGACCCCGACCCCGCCGCCGTCACCCTCCACGTCCAGCTCGCCGAGGCGGTCCGCGAACGCGACCCCGCCCGCGCGGAGAAACTGACCCGCGAGATCACCGAGGGCGCCCTCCAGGAACTGGACATCCTGGCGCCCTGACGGCCGTACGGGGACGCCCCCGTGGAGGTCAGTCCAGGAACTCCCCGTCGACGTACACCCAGGCCCCGTCGACCCGCTCGAACCGGCTGCGCTCGTGCAGCGAACCGCCCCGGTAGGAGGCCCGGAAGGTCACCGTCCCGGTGGAGTGGAAGGCGGACCCGTCGCTCGTGTCCAGGACCTCCAGCCCGGTCCACCGCATCCCGGGATCGAAGTCGATCCGCTCCGGCCGCGTCCGCGGATGCCAGGTCCGCAGCAGATACGTACCGTCCCGCCGCACGAACGCGCAGTACCGCGACCGCATCAGCCGCTCGGCGGTGGGGGCGGCGGCGCTCCCGGAATGAAAGCGCCCGCAGCAGTCCTCGTACGCCTCGGGGAGCCCGCAGGGGCAGGAACGTGTGGTCATGGTCGGCCTCCGCGACAACGCCCGAGGGCCGCGACCTCGTGGTCGCGGCCCTCGCGCTTCATGTGTCCGAGGGGGGACTTGAACCCCCACGCCCGATAAAGGGCACTAGCACCTCAAGCTAGCGCGTCTGCCATTCCGCCACCCGGACAAGGTGTCTGTCGCGCGGGGTTTCCCCCGTGGCGACGACGTAAACATTACCAGGTGTTCCGGGGTGGCCGATCACCCCCGCCCGGCCGCGCCGTCACGTGAACGGCGCATGGCGGACCGGGCCGGGTCTTGGGGCGCGCCCGCGGGGGAGAGAGGATGAGGGGAGGACCCACCAGCGGGAACACCAGCAGCGGGAGGAAGCACGTGAGCGAGACGGACACGGCCAGGAGCGTCACCGGTGAGGACGAGGTCGTGGACCTCTGCCGCGAGCTGATCCGGATCGACACCAGCAACTACGGCGACCACTCGGGCCCCGGCGAGCGCAAGGCGGCCGAGTACGTCGCCGAGAAGCTCGCCGAGGTGGGCCTGGAACCGCGGATCTTCGAGTCGCACCCGGGGCGCGCCTCCACGGTGGCCCGGATCGAGGGCGAGGACCCGTCCCGGCCCGCGCTGCTCATCCACGGCCACACCGACGTCGTACCGGCCAACGCCGACGACTGGACCCACCACCCCTTCTCCGGCGAGATCGCCGACGGATGCGTGTGGGGGCGCGGGGCCGTCGACATGAAGGACATGGACGCGATGACCCTCGCGGTCGTCCGCGACCGGATGCGCAGCGGACGCAAGCCCCCGCGCGACGTCGTCCTCGCCTTCCTCGCCGACGAGGAGGCCGGAGGGACGTACGGCGCCCGCCACCTGGTCGACCACCACCCGGACCTCTTCGAGGGCGTCACCGAGGCGATCAGCGAGGTGGGCGGCTTCTCGTTCACCGTCAGCGAGCAGCGCCGGCTGTATCTGATCCAGACGGCCGAGAAGGGCATGCACTGGATGAAGCTGACCGTGGCCGGCACCGCCGGGCACGGGTCGATGATCCACCGCGACAACGCCATCACCGAGCTGTCGGAGGCCGTCGCGCGCCTCGGCCGGCACACGTTCCCGGTCCGCGTCACGAAGACGACCCGGGCCTTCCTCGACGAGCTGGGTGACGCCCTCGGGACCGAGCTCGACCCGGAGAACATGGAGGGGACCCTCGCCAGGCTCGGCGGCATCGCCAAGCTCATCGGCGCGACGCTGAGCAACACCGCCAACCCCACCCAGCTGGGCGCGGGCTACAAGGTCAACGTCATCCCGGGTGAGGCGACCGCACACGTGGACGGCCGTTTCCTGCCCGGGCACGAGGAGGAGTTCCTCGCCGACCTCGACCGGATCCTCGGTCCGAAGGTGCGGCGCGAGGACGTCCACTCCGACAAGGCCGTCGAGACCACGTTCGACGGAGCCCTCGTGGACGCGATGCAGTCCGCGCTGGTGGCCGAGGACCCGGCCGCGAAGGCCGTCCCGTACATGCTCTCCGGCGGGACGGACGCCAAGTCCTTCGACGACCTCGGCATCCGGGGCTTCGGCTTCGCGCCCCTCAAGCTGCCCCCGGAGCTGGACTTCGCCGGCATGTTCCACGGGGTCGACGAGCGGGTGCCGGTGGACGGCCTGAAGTTCGGCGTGCGGGTGCTCGACCGCTTCCTCGACGCGAGCTGAGACGGTTACCCGATGACCTCAATAATCGTCCATACGTGCGGAGTTGACTGAGAAGAGTGAATGCGACGATAAGCTCGTAGCCTCATTACTCCGTCCTCGTTAGCCGTGATGTGATCCGCGACTTTGGATCGCTTTGCCAACAAGGAGGAATAATGCTGAAGAAGGTCGTCGCCGTCGCCGCCGCCACCGGTGGTCTGGTTCTCGCGGGCGCGGGCATGGCCGCCGCCGACTCCGGTGCCCAGGGTGCCGCCGTGCACTCCCCGGGTGTCCTTTCCGGCAACGTCGTGCAGGCCCCGATCCACGTCCCCGTGAACGTCTGCGGCAACACGATCTCCGTGATCGGGCTGCTGAACCCCGCCTTCGGCAACGTCTGCATCAACAAGTGACGTTGTGCCTCGCCCTCTAGGGCATGCCCGCTGAGGGCTCGAGCCCGTCGGCCCCGGAGCGCGCGCCATGCGCTCCGGGGCCGACCGGTCTCACCGAACGTCGGAACACCGGGAATCCGTCGGAACACCGATTCCCGGCACCAGGTCGAAGGCAGGGATTTCAGCAATGCGACAGGTCACCCGCAAGGGCCTGATGACGATGGCGGCCGCCACGGGCGTACTCGCCGCCGCGAGCGGGGCCGCCCACGCCGACTCCGGCGCGACGGGCCACTCCGCCGGCTCACCCGGCGTGCTCTCCGGGAACACGGTGCAGGCGCCGGTGGACGTCCCGGTGAACGTCTGCGGCAACACGGTCGACGTCGTCGGTGTCCTCAATCCGTCCGTGGGGAACTCCTGCGCCAACCAGAGTGGCTCCTCCTCGGACGGTCACGGCGGTGCGCACGCCGACGGGTACGCCGAGGGCTCGCCCGGTGTGCTGTCCGGGAACGTGGTGCAGGCGCCGGTGCACGTGCCGGTGAACGTACGGCGACCCGGACGGGTACGGCGACTCGGGCGGTCACGGCGGTGCGCACGCCGACGGGTACGCCGAGGGCTCGCCCGGTGTGCTGTCCGGGAACGTGGTGCAGGCGCCGGTGCACGTGCCGGTGAACGTGCGGTCATGGCGGCCACGGCGGTCATGGCGGCCACGGCGGTGCGCACGCCGACGGGTACGCCGAGGGCTCGCCCGGCGTCGGTTCCGGCAACCACGTCCAGGTACCGATCCACGTCCCGGTGAACGTCTGCGGCGACAGTGTCGACATCCTGGGCGCCGGAAACGCCACCGAGGGCAACGACTGCGCGAACGGCGACCCGGGCCACGACACCCCGGGACAGCCCGGCGACCCGGGTGACCCCGGCGACCCCGGGCACCCCGGTGACGAGCCGGGCACCCCGGACCGCCCCTCGGCCGGCGACCGGCCGGGCGTCCACTCCCTCACCCAGCCCCGGCACGACGCGCAGCTCGCGCAGACCGGCAGCGAGCTGCCGATGGGTCTCGTCCTGCCCGTCGGCGCGGGCGCGCTGCTCGCCGGCGCGGTCCTCTACCGCAAGGCACGGACCGCCGCGTGACACCGGACACACGGAGCGGACCCCGCGACCGCGGGGTCCGCTCCGTCGTGTGATTCCGGTCGGGTGTCGAAGATCACCAGGTGGCGCGCACCTGGCGGATGATCCGCCTCCGCAGCCGCACCCTGCGACTGCCGTCACGCATCAGCGTCAGGCGGTACAACTCCCAGTGACCGTACTCTGCATGGTCCGTCAGCAGACGTGTCGTTTCCTTGCGGGAGACCCCGCGCGGTACGTGCACGTCGACAAATTCGTATTCCGGCATCGCATCTATTGTGCGGGCCGGGCCCCGGTACGGATAGCGTCTGCACTATGTCTGATGCTGCGCAGCCCACCGCTGCCGAGGTACGCGCCGCCGCCGAGGCGGTCAAGACCGCGCTCGACCGCCACCTGGCCGCGGTCGAACGCCGGTCGGGGGAGGACGACCCGGCCGTCTACGAGGCGTTCAACCAGCTGGCCGCGGCCGCGGAGACGTACGACGAACTGCTCTACGACCGCTATGACGAAGTCACCCCCTTCGAGATCCCCGGCGCGGAGGACGCGCCGCCCTACACCGGTCCCGAGGAACCGGCGGCGCTCAGCGTGCTGATCCGCCGCGACTACGCCGTCGTGGAACCCCAGCGGCTGCGCGCGCACGCCCAGCGGATCGAGGCGGCGGACGACGAGACCTCGGAGGCGTCGGGCACCGTCCACGGCGCGCTCGGCCTGCTGTTCGGCGAGTTCGAGCCGGACGAGATCGCCTCCCGGCACAAGGAGTTCGGTCTGGAGGAAGGCGACTCCACGCTCTGGGTGACGGCATCGGACGACCCCGCGGAACCCGGCGAGTGGCTGGAGGCGCCGTTCGAGCAGGTGGACCCGCAGCAGGTGGTGTGCCGCTTCGACGTCAGCGCGGTCTTCGACGACGACGGGGACCTCGACGACGACGAGGAGGACCTGGAGGACGAGCTGGATCCGGGCCTGGACGAGGACGGGGACCTGGAACCCCTCGACGCGGACCGCTGACCGCACCCGCCCCGCACGGCGGCGGCACCCCCGGTGCCGCCGCCCGCGCACGGGCCGGGATCAGCCCTCCGCCACCGGCACCTGCGGGGCCAGCAGCTCCGGCAGCCGGGTGGTCCGCGGCTTCGCCGTCACCTCGGCCACGGCGCGCGGCAGCGCCTGCTCCACGCCGTGCACCACGGACAGATGCCGGTCGGCCCTGCTGAACGCCGTGTACACCCAGGGCCGGCTCAGCGCCGGCACGGCGTCACCGGGCAGCACTACGACCACCGCGGGCCACCGGCAGCCCACCGCCTGGTGCGCGGTCAGCGCCCACCCGTGCCGCACGGACGACTCCACCCGCTCCCTCGGTACGACGATCTCCTCACCCCCGCACTCCAGGTGCAGCCCCTCGCCGTCGGCCCGCACCACGCGGCCCGGCAGCGTACGTCCCGGAGCGGGGGAGTAGGCGACCCGGTCACCCGGATCGAACCCGCCGAAGCGCCCCGGCCCCGGGTTCAGCCGCTCCTTCAGCGCCGCGTTCAGCACACGCGTCCCCACCGCGCCCCCGTGCCCCGGGGTGATCACCCGGGTCTCCTCGGCCGGTACCCCGATCGCGCGCGGCACCGAGTCCGCCACCAGCTGCACGGTCCGGTGCACGGCCTCTCCCGCGTCCCGCACCGGCACGATCACGACCTCCTTGCCGGGCGCCGCCACCTGGTTCAGCTCGCCGACCCCGATCCCCGAGACCAGCTCGCCCAGCGGGCCGGGATCCGGCCGCCGTGAGGCGATCTGCGGGCAGACCCGCGCCGCCAGCAGATCCGCGAACACCCGCCCGGGCCCCACCGACCACAGCACTCCCGGATCACCGGCCAGCACCAGCCGCGCCCCGTCCGGCAGCGACTCCGTCACCAGCGCGGCGGTCTCCACGTCCAGCTGCGGGGCGTCGAGCACCACCAGCAGATCCACGTCCAGCGCCCCGTCGGCGTCCCGCCCGGGCCCCTCGGCACCGGACAGCAGCCCCGCGACGGTGGCGACCCCGGCCCCCTCGACCAGTCCCGCGAACCGGGCACGCCCCACCGGACCGTGGGCGGCGGCCCAGACCCGCAGCCCCAGACCTCGCGCGGCGCTCACCAGCGCCGCGGGATCGGCCAGCGAGGCCTCCCCACCGGTGTGCAGCACCAGCCCGTGCCCGGCGACCGCCCGGATCAGCTCACCCGCGGAACCCTCCGCCGAGGCGGCCGCACGCTCCCACTCCTCACCCGCGCCGTCCGGCCCGGTCACGGAGTTGACCAGCCGGGCCAGCCCGTCGGCCAGACTCTCCTCGGCCATCGCATACCGCTCCAGCCCCACCAGCACCCGGACCGGCCGCTCCTCGTCCTCCCCGGCGTCACCGGCTTCGCCGGCGGCGTCCTGGAAAACGAGCACGTCCCCCTCCGAGGCGGCGTCCCGCACGGCCTCCTCGGGCTCCGGCACCCCCTGCCGCCCCAGCGCGGTGACCAGCGCGGCCATCTCCAGCACGGTGTGCCCGGCGAGCGCGGCCTGCTCCAGCAGCCACACGGTGACCGCCCGCCCCCGCCGCTCGTCGTCCGGCCCCGTCCCGGCGCCGAGCAGCGCACGGGCGAACCCGTCCGCCTGCTCGGGCCGCACCCCGGGAACCCGCAGCAACTGCCAGGGATCGGCGCGCAGCACATCGGCGCCCCCGTCCCCGAACACACCGGCGGCCTGGACGGCAAGCCCCTCCGGCGCACCCCCCTGGACCAGCACCCCCCGCACGTCCTCGACGGCACCGGCGGCCGGAGCCACCGGGCGGGGGGCCGCCTCCGGTGCCCGCCGCACGGGTTCGGGAGCGGGCCGCCGCGGCGCGGTCCCGGCCTCCTCGAACACGGTGGTGGCCGGCTTCTCACCGCTCTCCACGGCCCGCACGGCGGCCAGCAGATCCGCGGCCGTGCCGCTCAGCTTGCCCCCGGCCTCGATCGGACCCTGCCGCTCCGCCTTCCGCCGCTCGATCCGCTCCCGCTCCACACGCTGCGCGACCAGCTCCGCCTCGGCCTCGGACACCTGCGCGCCCTCGGACACCTGCGCGCCCTCGGCGGGCGTCCCCGGCTCCTCGGCGTCCTCCGCGGTCTCGGGCGGCTCCGTGCTCACAGCGTGCTCCAGTCGTGATCGGGATAGCGGTGCACGGGCGCCGACACGTCGTCGAGCGCCCGGCAGATCTCGTCAGGAAGACTAAGCGCCTCCACTGACAACGCCGCCGTGAGCTGCCGCGCGGTGCGCGCGCCGACGATGGGGGCGGCCACACCGGGACGGTCACGGACCCAGGCGAGGGCCACCTGCAGCGCGGTCACGGCGAGCCCGTCCGCCGCCGTGGTCACGGCGTCCACGATGCGGCTCGCCGTGTCGTCGAGATACGGCGCGACGAACGGGGCGAGATGCTCCGAGGCGCCCCGGGAGTCCACCGGCGCGGCGTCGTTGCGGTACTTGCCGGTGAGTACGCCCCGGCCGAGCGGCGAGGACGGCAGCAGCCCGATGCCCAGATCGAGCGCGGCGGGAAGGACCTCGCGCTCCACGCCCCGCTGGAGCAGCGAGTACTCCATCTGGGTGCTCGCCAGCCGGGTCCGCGCGCCCGGCGCGGCGAGCTGCCAGGTCGCCGCCTTGGCCAGCTGCCAGCCGCAGAAGTTGGAGACACCGGCGTAGCGCACGCGCCCGCTGCCGACGGCGATGTCGAGCGCCTCCAGCGTCTCGTCCAACGGGGTGGCGGGGTCGTAGGCGTGGACGTGCCACACGTCGACGTAGTCGGTGCCGAGGCGGGCGAGCGAGGCGTCCAGGGCGGAGAGCAGATGACCGCGCGAGCCGTCGAACCGGCGGTCCGGGTCGGGTACGCTCCCGGCCTTCGTCGAGATGACGAGGTCCCGGCGGGGGACGAGTCCCTCCATCAGCCTGCCGAGCAGGTACTCGGACTCTCCGTCGCCGTACACGTCGGCGGTGTCGACGAGGGTCCCGCCGGCTTCCCAGAAGGTCTTCAGGAGGTCCGCGGCGTCGTGCTCGTCGGTGTCCCGACCCCAGGTCAGGGTCCCGAGCCCGATCCGGGACACACGCAGGCCGGTACGGCCGAGATGCCTCTGCTCCATGAACGCCGAGATTACTGGCCGGAGCGCGAGGTGGGAGGGCCTGTGGACAACGGATTTCCGGCCCGGCGGGCGCAGGTCCCCCGCCCCCGCCGGGCCGAAAGCCGCGCCGCGGTCCTCCCGCCCGCCCACCGGAGGTATATGGTCTCCGCACCAACGACGTTACTCATCGGTAAGGGGAAAGCCGCCATGCAGCTAGGGATCAACCTCGGCTACTGGGGTGCCGGAATGGACGCGGACAACCTCGCCGTGGCCCAGGAGGCGGACCGCCTCGGATACGCCGTCTGCTGGGCCGCGGAGGCCTACGGCTCCGACGCCGCCACCGTCCTCACCTGGGTCGCCGCCCGGACCCAGCGCATCGACGTCGGCTCGGCCATCTTCCAGATCCCCGCCCGCCAGCCCGCGATGACCGCGATGACGGCCGCCACCCTGGACTCCCTCTCCCAGGGCCGCTTCCGCCTCGGCCTCGGCGTCTCCGGCCCCCAGGTCTCCGAGGGCTGGTACGGCGTCAAGTTCGACAAGCCGCTGGCCCGCACCCGCGAGTACGTCGAGATCATCCGCAAGGCCATGACCCGCGAACGCCTCACCCACGACGGCGAGCACTGGACCCTCCCCCTCCCCGGCGGCCCCGGCAAGCCCATCAAGCTCACCGTGCACCCCCAGCGCGAGCACATCCCCCTCTACATCGCCGCCATCGGCCCGAAGAACCTCGAACAGACCGGCGAGATCGCCGACGGCGCCCTGCTGATCTTCCCCTCCGCCGACCACCTCGAGGACACCGCCGTCAAGCACCTCCGCGCGGGCCGCGAGAAGGCCGGCAAGACCCTCGACGGCTTCGACATCTGCCCCACCGTCCCCCTCGCCGTGGGCGACGACAAGGACGTCACCACCCTCGCCGACACCTTCCGCCCCTACACCGCGCTGTACGTCGGCGGCATGGGCAGCCGCAAGCAGAACTTCTACAACCAGCTCGCCCGGCGCATGGGCTACGAGCAGGAGGCCGCCGAGATCCAGGACAAGTACCTGTCCGGCGACAAGCAGGGCGCGGCAGCGGCCGTCCCCCACGACCTGATCGACCGGACGACCCTCCTCGGCTCCGTCGACCGCATCGCCGACCGGATGAAGGCCTACGCCGCCGCCGGGGTCACCACCCTCACCCTCGCCCCGGCCGGCTTCACGCTCGACGAGCGCCTGGCATCGCTCCGCGCCGGCACCGAGGCCCTGGAACGCGCGGGCCTCGCGTAGTCCTCACGGCCGTGGTGGGGGCTCGGGGGTCCACCCCGCCACGGCCGTCACCCACACCAACGCCCGCCGGCCCACCCGGTCACGCTCCCGCGCCCCCGCCCCGTACCCCTTTCGGCGGAGCCGCCCGGCGCACCTGTTGCCGCCCCGCCCCCCGCGCACTTGACTCTTCCTTTGCGGAACTTCGGAACCGTGAAAGCCCGCGGAGAGGTGGCCCACCATGCTTTCGGCCAAGAGTCTGTTCCAGGAGATCCTCGACAACGACGAGTCCTTCGCCCTGTTCTGCTCCATCGCCGCGAGCGGCGAGTCCCAGGGCGGCTGGGAGAACGCCCGGATCGCCGCGCTGGTCCCCGGGACCCAGCGCGAACTCGCCCCCAAGATCGCCAGACACGGCGCCGACGAGGACAAGCACGGCCGCATCTTCAACGCCCTGATGAGGAAGCGCGGCCTGAAACCCGTCCCGGTCCCCCCGGAGACCGACTACACGATGCTCCTCGAGAACAAGGGCATCGGTCTGGCCCACAGCCGGCTGAAGCGCGACGAACCGCTCACCGTGCGGGACATCGTCACCTACCTCGCCCACAGCAGGGTCACCGAACAACGCGCCTCCGAGCAGATGACCCTGCTCCGCAGGCACTTCGCCGACCACCCCGACCTCGGCCGCGCGGTCAGGATGATCTCCGACGACGAGGACAACCACCTCGCCTACTGCCACGAGGAACTGCTGCGCCTCGCGTACGCCGGACACGGCCGCGAGATCCAGCGCACCCTGCGCGCGTGCGCGCTCGCGGAGATCCGCGTCCACCGGGACGTCAGCCTGGCGGTGATGGCCCGCATGGGCCGCATCCTCGGCTGGTCCGGGCCCAAGGCGGCGGTCCTCGCGGCGGGCATCCACGCGGTGTACGCGTACGAACGCCTGGGCGGCTGGCGCCGCATGGTCTCCCTCAGGACGCCCGCCCGCCGCGACGCGCTCGGCGGCCCCGTGACCCCGGAACCGGAGCTCGCGTGACCGGTCACCGGCCGCTGGTGACCGGTTGTCGGCCGCCGGTCACGGACCACCGGCCACCGGCACAGCCCTTCACATCCACCCCCGCCGCTTGAACAGCCGGAACAACAGCACCTCCAGCGCCACCATCACCACGATCACCACCGGATACGACCACTCCCACCGCAGCTCCGGCATGTGCTCGAAGTTCATCCCGTAGATCCCCGCGAGCATCGTGGGGATCGCGGCCATGGCCGCCCACGCGGAGATCTTCCGCATGTCGTCGTTCTGCCGCACGCTCATCTGCGCCAGATGCGCCGAGAGGATGTCCGAGACCAGCCGGTCCAGCCCCTCCACGGACTCGTTCACCCGGGTGAGGTGGTCGTGCACGTCACGGAAGAAGGGCCGCGCCCTGTCCTCCACGAACGGCACCCCCGCCCCGTACGAGCCCACCCCCGCCAGTCGCGTCATCGGCAGCGCCAGCGGCCCGGTCGCGCGGCGGAACTCCAGGATCTGCCGCTTGAAGTTGTAGATCTTGGACGCGGTGTGCCGCGACCCCCCGCCGTCGGGGGTGAAGACCTCCGCCTCCAGCTCCTCCAGGTCGGTCTGCAGCTCGGTCGCCACGTCCAGGTAGTGGTCGACGACGGCGTCGGCGATCGCGTACAGCACCGACGTGGGCCCCTCGCCCAGCAGCTCGGGCTCCCGCTCCAGCCGCCGCCGTACGGCCTTGAGCGGCGCGCCCTCGCCGTGCCGTACGGTCACCGCGAAGGAGTCACCGAGGAAGATCATGACCTCGCCGGAGGAGACCGTGTCGCTCCGCGGCTCGTACACGACCGGTTTCAGCACCACGAAGAGCGAGTCGTCGTACACCTCCAGCTTGGGCCGCTGATGAGCCTTGAGGGCGTCCTCGACCGCCAGCGGATGCAGGCCGAACTCCTGCGTGACCAGGTCGAACTCGTCCGCCGTCGGTTCGTGCAGCCCGATCCAGACGAACCCCCCGGCCGACCGCGCCTCGTCCAGCGCGTCGGAGAAGTCCTGGGGCCCCTCCGACCGATGCCCCTCCCGGTAGATGGCACAGTCGACGATCACGAAACGCACTCTCCTCTCTCTCGGCGGACACCACACCCGCGCGTACGCCTACCCTGGGCCGCATGCCCACGTTGCTCCTGGTCCGGCACGGACGCTCCACCGCCAACACCGAGGGACTGCTCGCCGGATGGACGCCCGGCGTCGCCCTCGACGACCGCGGCGCCGCCCAGGCCGCCGCCCTGCCCGGACGGCTCGCCGGGCTGCCGCTGGCCGAGATCGTCACCAGCCCGCTCCAGCGCTGCCAGGAGACGATCCGGCCGCTGCTGGAGGAACGCCCCGGTCTCACCCCGCACACCGACGACCGCATCGGCGAGTGCCACTACGGCGACTGGTCCGGCCGCAAACTCGTCGAGCTCAAGGACGAGCCCCTGATGGAGGTGGTGCAGGCACACCCGTCGGCGGCGGCCTTCCCCGGCGGGGAGTCCATGCGCGCGATGCAGACACGCGCCGCCGAGGCGGTGCGCGAATGGAACGCGCGTGTGGAACGCGATCACGGCGCCGACGCCGTGTACCTCATGTGCTCGCACGGCGACATCATCAAGTCTCTCGTCGCGGACGCACTCGGACTTCATCTCGACCTCTTCCAGCGGATTTCCGTTGAACCGTGTTCCATCACCGCGATCCGTTACACACGGTTGCGCCCCTTTCTCGTCCGCCTCGGCGACACCGGTGACTTCGCGTCCCTGGCGCCGCGCGAGGAACCGCCGGCCGGTGACGCCACGGTCGGGGGCGGCGCGGGCGCACCGTGATCGTCGGGCGCAGTAGGGTGAAGCGTTCGCAGGAGTGCGTCCCCGTGCACACAGCCGCCCTTAACCCACGACTCTCAATGGAGACAGGACGTGTCCCGTCAGGTGTTCCTCTACGACCAACCGGAACGTTTCGTGGCCGGCACGGTCGGACTGCCAGGGCGCCGTACGTTCTTCCTCCAGGCCTCCGCCGGCTCCCGGGTGACCAGCGTGGCTCTGGAGAAGACCCAGGTCGCGGCGCTCGCCGAGCGGATGGACGAACTGCTCGACGAAGTCGTGCGCCGCAGCGGCGGCAGCGCCGCGGTGCCCGCGATGACGCCGGCCGAGACCACCGACAGCGCCCCGCTGGACACCCCCGTGGAGGAGGAGTTCCGCGTCGGCACCATGGCGCTCGCCTGGGACGGTGAGGAGCAGCGCATGATCGTCGAGGCGCAGGCGCTCGTCGAACTGGACGCCGACTCCGAGGAGGACCTCGCCGAGGCCGAGGAGCGGCTGCTCCAGGACGAGGAGAACGGACCCCCGATGCTCCGCGTCCGGCTCACCGGCGCGCAGGCCCGGGCCTTCGCCAAGCGCGCCCTCGACATCGTCAACGCCGGGCGGCCGCCGTGCCCGCTGTGCAGCCTCCCGCTCGACCCGGAAGGACACGTATGTCCGCGCCAGAACGGATACCGCCGCGGAGCGTGACGGCCGCCGACCCGGCCGCCGCCGTACTGCTCGCCGAGGGCGAGCTGACCGTGCGCGGACGCATCCGTGAGGCGTCGAACGCGGCGCTGTACTGCACCGTCACCCACGAGGGGCGCGAGGCCGCCTGCGTCTACAAGCCGGTCGCCGGGGAGCGGCCCCTGTGGGACTTCCCCGACGGCACGCTCGCCGGGCGGGAGGTCGCCGCCTACGCGGTCTCCGAGGCGACCGGCTGGGGCCTCGTCCCGCCCACCGTGCTCCGCGACGGCCCCTACGGCGAGGGCATGTGCCAGCTCTGGATCGAGACGGCGCCCGGCGCGGAACTCCTCGCCCTGGTCGACGGCGAGGAGCCGGAACCCGGCTGGAAGGCGATCGGCTTCGCCGAGGTCGGCGAGGGCCGCACCGCGCTGCTCGTGCACGCCGACGACGAGCGGCTGCGCAGGCTGGCGGTCCTCGACGCGGTGATCAACAACGCCGACCGCAAGGGCGGCCATCTGCTGCCCACCGCCGAGGGCCTGCTGTACGGCATCGACCACGGGGTCACCTTCAACGCCGAGGACAAGCTCCGCACCCTGCTGTGGGGCTGGGCGGGGGAGCCCCTGACCGCGGAGGCGCTGGACGTCCTCAAGGGCCTCAGAACGGCCCTCGCCGACACCGGCCCCCTCACCGCCGCCCTGACCCCCCTCATCACCCGCGCGGAGATCGACGCCACCCGCGCGCGCGTCGAGACCCTCCTCACCACCGGCACCCACCCACAACCGGGCGGCGACTGGCCGGCCATCCCCTGGCCCCCGGTCTGAACGAAACGGCGGCCTGTCCAGAGGGGGCGGCTCGTCCGGAGCCGGGCGGCGGTCGGCCGGTCATCCCTGGGCCTGGGTCTGAACGGAACGGCGGCCCGTCCGGAATCGGGGCGGCGGCTCGTCCGGAGCCGGGTGGCGGTCTGTCCGGAGCGGGACGGCAGCCCGTCCGGAACGGGGGCAGCCCGGTCCGCACGGGCGGCCATCCCTCCGGAACAAGACCGGCTGCACACCGGACGCCGCGGCGCAAGAGTGCCTTCCCGGTCATCCGGCCCGCTCCCGTTCGTTTTCCGAACCGCGGTCCGGTTAGGCTCATGACATGCATGCCTGGCCCGCTTCCGAGGTCCCCGCCCTGCCTGGTCAGGGCCGCGACCTGAGGATCCACGACACCGCGACCGGCGGCCTGATCACCTCGGCTCCCGGTCCCGTCGCCCGTATCTACGTCTGCGGCATCACCCCCTATGACGCCACCCACATCGGACACGCGGCGACCTACAACGCGTTCGACCTCGTACAGCGCGTGTGGCTCGACACCAAGCGGCAGGTTCACTACGTCCAGAACGTCACCGACGTCGACGACCCGCTGCTGGAGCGGGCCGACCGGGACGGCCTCGACTGGGCCGAGCTCGCCGAGCGCGAGACCGCGCTGTTCCGTGAGGACATGACGGCCCTGCGGATGCTGCCCCCGCGCCAGTACATAGGCGCCGTGGAGGCGATACCCGGCATCGTCCCCCTCGTCGAACGGCTGCGTGACCTCGGCGCGGCCTACGAGCTCGACGGCGACGTCTACTTCTCCGTCGAGTCCGACCCGCACTTCGGCCAGGTCTCCCACCTCGACGCCGCCGCCATGCGGCTGCTGTCCGCCGAGCGCGGCGGCGACCCGGACCGTCCGGGCAAGAAGAACCCCGTCGACCCGATGCTCTGGATGGCCGCCCGCGAGGGCGAGCCGAGCTGGGACGGCGGCTCCCTCGGCCGGGGCCGCCCCGGCTGGCACATCGAGTGCGTGGCCATCGCCCTCGACCACCTCGGCATGGGCTTCGACGTCCAGGGCGGCGGCTCCGACCTGGTCTTCCCGCACCACGAGATGGGCGCCTCGCACGCCCAGGCGCTCACCGGCGAGTTCCCCATGGCGAAGGCGTACGTCCACGCCGGCATGGTCGCCCTGCACGGCGAGAAGATGTCCAAGTCCAAGGGCAACCTGGTCTTCGTGTCCCAGCTGCGGCGCGACGGCGTGGACCCGGCGGCGATCCGGCTGGCGCTGCTCGCCCACCACTACCGCGCCGACTGGGAGTGGACCGACCAGGTCCTCCAGGACGCCGTGACCCGCCTCGGCCACTGGCGCGCCGCGGTCTCCCGCCCCGACGGCCCGCCCGCCGAGGCGCTGGTCGAGGAGATCCGCGAGGCGCTGGCCAACGATCTGGACGCCCCGGCCGCGCTGGCCGCCGTCGACCGCTGGACCGTCCTCCAGGAGGAGAGCGGCGGCACGGACACCGGCGCGCCCGGCGTCGTCTCCCGCGCGGTGGACGCACTGCTCGGCGTGGCGCTGTAACCGGACGCGACGACGAAGGGGCGCCCCGTCCACCACGGGGCGCCCCTTCGCTCAGTCCTCCGACGACTCGTCGCCACCCGAGTCCGATCCCGGGTCCGAACCCGAGCCCGGATCGGGGTCCGTCTCCGGCTTCGGCGGCCTCGGCGGACGGCCGCGCCCGCCCGGACCCTCCCGCCGGTACGACGTACCGTCCGAGCCGTCGGCCGTGGCGTGCCCGCCGGGCGGACCCGACGCCCCGTCACGGCGCCGTAGATAGCGCTCGAACTCGCGGGCGATCGCCTCGCCCGACGCCTCCGGCAGCTCGGCGGTGTCCCGGGCCTCCTCCAGCGTCTGGACGTACTCGGCCACCTCGCTGTCCTCCGCGGCCAGTTGGTCCACACCCACCTGCCAGGCGCGTGCGTCCTCGGGCAGCTCGCCCAGCGGGATCCGCACGTCGATCAGGTCCTCCAGACGGTTCAGGAGGGCCAGCGTGGCCTTCGGGTTGGGCGGCTGCGACACATAGTGCGGGACCGCCGCCCACAGCGACACCGCGGGCACGCCCGCATGCGTGCACGCCTCCTGGAGGATGCCGACGATGCCCGTGGGACCCTCGTACTTGGTCTCCTCCAGATCCATGCGGCGTGCCAGGTCCGGGTCGGACGTGGTCCCGCTGACCGGGACCGGCCGGGTGTGCGGGGTGTCCCCGAGCAGCGCGCCCAGCACGACCACCAGCTCCACGCCGAGTTCGTGCGCGAAGCCGAGGATCTCGTTGCAGAACGAACGCCACCGCATGGACGGTTCGATACCGCGGACCAGCACCAGGTCGCGCGGCTTCTCGCCGCCGACCCGGACCACCGACAACCGCGTCGTCGGCCAGGTGATCCTGCGGATCCCGCCGTCCATGAACACCGTGGGGCGGTTCACCTGGAAGTCGTAGTAGTCCTCGGCGTCCAGCGCCGCGAACACCTCGCCCTTCCACTCCCGCTCCAGATGAGCGACCGCGGCGGAGGCGGCGTCACCGGCATCGTTCCAGCCCTCGAACGCGGCCACCATGACCGGGTCGATCAGCTCGGGAACCCCCTCGAGCTCGATCACCCAGCGCCTCCTTCCGACGTGCCCTCGCGTACGCCCCAACCTTACGGCGTGCCCGCGGGGCGCCCGCAGCCCCCTCACAAGGGGAGTGACCCCATCACTGCCCCGCGGGACGCCGGGAAACACCCCTCACAGCGTGGACCGCAGCCACTGCTCCACACTGGCGATGTGCACCGTCGCCCAGGACCGCGCCGCCTCCGCGTCCCGGTCCCGCAGGGCGGCGAGGATGGCCCGGTGCTCGCGCAGGGTGCGGCCGACCGAGTCCTTCTGGGTGAGCCCGCGCCAGATCCGGGCCCGGGTGGTGGGACCGGACAGACCGTCGAGCAGGGAGCACAGCACGGAGTTGCCGCAGCCGCGCACGATGCCCCGGTGGAACTCCAGGTCGGCGGCGACCAGGTCCTCCACCGACGGCTCGTCACCGAGCCTGTCCAACTGCTCCGACAGCGCGTCCAGTTGCTCCTCGCCGATCCGGGTGGCCGCGAGGGCCGTCGCGGCCGGCTCCAGGATGCGGCGCACGGCGAGGAACTCCAGCACCGTGTCGTCGCGGTGGAAGTCGACGACGAAACTCAGCGCCTCCAGCAGGAGTTGCGGGTCGAGACTGGTGACGTAGGTGCCGTCGCCCTGCCGTACGTCCAGGATGCGGATCAGCGACAGCGCGCGCACCGCCTCGCGCAGCGAGTTGCGGGACAGCCCCAGCTCGGCGGCCAGCTCGCTCTCCTTGGGCAGCCGGGCGCCAGGACGCAGCGCACCCGAGACGATCATCCCCTTGATCTTCTCGATCGCCTCGTCGGTCACTGCCATACCGCGCCTCCCTGCGGGCCAGACCTCCGATGTATCCAGCCCATTATGTACGGGCCGGCTCCCGTGCGGGGGAGCCGGGGACGGCGGGTCACTTCTTGTCGAGGATCTCCTGCACGTCGGCGCGGACCTCGTCCGTGGCCAGGCCCCGGATCGTCAGCGTCGTACGGCGGCGCAGCACGTCGTCCGCCGTCTCGGCCCACTCGTGGTCCCGGGCCCAGACGACCTGCGCCCAGATCTCCGGGGCGTCCGGGTGGACGCGCCGGGCGAGCGCCGGGTCCTCGTTGGCCAGCCGGGCGATGTCGAAGGCCAGCGAACCGTAGTGGGTGGCCAGGTGCCTGGCGGTGTCCGCCGCCATGCGCGGGCCGGGCGCCGGACCGTCGACCAGCAGCCGGTGGGCCACCGCGCGGGGGTTGGCCACGCCCGGCAGCGGCAGCTTCTTCGGCAGCGAGGCGACCGGCTCGAAGTCGTCGCCCAGCGGGTGGCCGGGCAGCTCCTGGAGCTTGCGCATCACCGTACGGCCGATGTGGCGGAAGGTGGTCCACTTGCCGCCCGCGACGGACAGCATCCCGCCCCGGCCCTCGGTGACGACCGTCTCCCGCTTGGCCTTGGCCGTGTCCCCGGGACCGCCCGGCAGCACCCGCAGCCCGGCGAAGGCGTACGTGATCAGGTCACGGTCGAGCTGCTGGTCGCGGATGGAGAACGCGGCCTCGTCGAGTATCTGCGCGGTGTCCTTCTCGGTGACCGCGACGTCCGCCGGGTCGCCCTCGAACTCCTCGTCGGTGGTGCCGAGCAGCAGCATGTCCTCCCAGGGGAGGGCGAAGGTGATCCGGTACTTGTCGATCGGCGTGGCCAGCGCGGCCTTCCACGGGGAGGTCCGCTTCAGGACCAGGTGGGCGCCCTTCGACAGCCTGATGGACGGCGCGGCGTCCGGGTCCTCCATGCGGCGCAGGTGGTCGACCCACGGGCCGGTCGCGTTGAGCACGAGCCGGGCGTTCACGCCGAACTCGTCGCCGGAGAGCCGGTCGCGCAGCTCGGCACCGGTGACCCGGCCCCGGGTGAAGCGCAGACCCGTCACCTCGGCGTGGTTGAGGACGACCGCGCCCGCCTCGACGGCCGCGCGGACCGTCATCAGCGCCATGCGCGCGTCGTTCATCTGGTCGTCGCCGTACACGGCCACGGCCTTGAGGTTGTCGGTGCGCAGCTCCGGCACGTCCTGCGCGGCCTTGGCCGGCGAGAGCAGGTGGCCGACGCCGTCGCCGAAGGCGGACAGCGCCGAGTACGCGAAGACACCGGCGCCGAGCTTCGCCGCGCCGTGCGGCCCGCCCTTGTACACGGGGAGGTAGAACGTGAGCGGGTTCGCCAGGTGGGGGGCCACCTGGCGGGAGACCGCACGGCGCTCGAAGTGGTTCTCCGCCACCAGCTTCACCGCGCCGGTCTGCAGGTAGCGCAAGCCCCCGTGGAGGAGCTTGGAGGAGGCGGAGGAGGTGGCGCCGGCGAAGTCGCCGGCGTCCACCAGGGCCACCCTGAGGCCGGACTGCGCGGCGTGCCAGGCGGTGGAGATGCCCAGGATGCCGCCGCCGATCACGAGGAGGTCGTACGACGCCTTGGAGAGCTGCTCCCGGGTCTCGGCGCGGCTCGGGTTCGAGCCGGACGCCGGGTGCGTCCCCAGGGCAGGCACGGACTGCAGGGTGGACTGGCTGGTCATGGCGGTTCTTACTCCTCGTCCTCGAGCCAGCCCATGGTCCGCTCGACGGCCTTGAGCCAGCTCTTGTACTCACGGTCGCGGGTCTCCGCGTCCATGCGGGGGGTCCACTCGGCGGCCCGCCGCCAGTTGGCGCGCAGGTCGTCGGTGCTGTTCCAGAAGCCGACGGCGAGGCCGGCGGCGTAGGCGGCGCCGAGGCAGGTGGTCTCGGCGACCATGGGGCGTACCACGGGGGCGTCCAGGAAGTCCGAGAGCGTCTGCATCAGCAGGTTGTTGGAGGTCATGCCGCCGTCGACCTTGAGGGCGGTCAGCTCCACACCGGAGTCCTTCGTCATGGCGTCCGCGATCTCACGGGTCTGCCAGGCGGTGGCCTCCAGGACGGCGCGCGCGAGGTGCGCCTTGGTGACGTACCGGGTGAGGCCGGCGATCACACCGCGGGCGTCGGAGCGCCAGTACGGGGCGAACAGGCCGGAGAAGGCCGGCACGAAGTAGGCGCCGCCGTTGTCCTCGACGGTCAGCGCGAGGGTCTCGATCTCGGCGGCGGTGGAGATCAGGCCCATCTGGTCGCGCATCCACTGCACCAGGGAGCCGGTGACGGCGATCGAGCCCTCCAGGGCGTAGACCGGCTTCTGGTCGCCGATCTGATAGCCGACCGTGGTCAGCAGGCCGCTGTAGGAGTTGATGATCTTGTCGCCGGTGTTCATCACCATGAAGGTGCCGGTGCCGTACGTCGACTTGGTCTCGCCCTCGGCGAAGCAGGTCTGGCCGAACAGGGCCGCCTGCTGGTCGCCCAGCGCGGAGGCGACCGGGATGCCGCCGAGCAGCTCGCCCAGCCGGCCGCCGGTGATCTCGCCGTAGACCTCGGCGGAGGAGCGGATCTCGGGCAGCATCGTCAACGGGACGCCGATGGACTCGGCGATCCTCTCGTCCCACCGCATGGTGTGCAGGTTCATCAGCATGGTGCGGGAGGCGTTGGTGACGTCGGTGACGTGGTGGCCGCCGTTCACCCCGCCGGTCAGGTTCCAGATGACCCAGGTGTCCATGGTGCCGAAGAGGATGTCGCCCGCCTCGGCGCGCTCCTTGAGGCCGTCGACGTTGTCGAGCAGCCAGCGGGCCTTGGGGCCGGCGAAGTAGGAGGCCAGGGGCAGGCCGGTCTCGCGGCGGAAGCGGTCCTGGCCGACGTTGCGGCCGAGCTCGCGGCAGAGGGCGTCGGTGCGGGTGTCCTGCCAGACGATGGCGTTGTGGACCGGCTCACCGGTGTTCTTGTCCCACAGTACGGTGGTCTCGCGCTGGTTGGTGATGCCGATGGCCTTGATGTCGTCGCGGGTGATGCCGGCCTTCTCGACGGCTCCGGCGACGACCTCCTGGACGTTGGTCCAGATCTCGGTGGCGTCGTGCTCGACCCAGCCGGGCTTGGGGAAGATCTGCTCGTGCTCCTTCTGGTCGACGGAGACGATGCGCCCGTCGCGGTCGAAGACGATGCAGCGGGAGGAGGTGGTGCCCTGGTCGATGGCGGCGATGAACGGGCCGGCGGTGTGGGCGTCGGTCACTGTGTGCTCCTGGGGTTCCTTGGGTTACGGGGCTGTATGTACGGCGCTTCTACAACATTCGCCGTTGGCGGCGACCTGGTCGACTAGGCGAAGGCGACGTTGTAGAGGCCGGCCGCGAGGGCACCGCCGATCAGCGGGCCGACCACCGGGATCCAGGCGTAGGACCAGTCGGAACCACCCTTGTTCGGCAGCGGCAGCAGGGCGTGCACGACGCGCGGGCCGAGGTCACGGGCCGGGTTGATGGCGTAACCGGTCGGGCCGCCCAGCGACAGACCGATCGAGACGACGACGAGCGCCGTGATCAGACCGCCCAGCACGCCCAGGCCGTTGCCGGCGTCGTTCAGGCCCTGGGTGAGGATGGCGAGCAGCAGTACGAAGGTGCCGACGATCTCCGTGGCGAGGTTCTGCACCGTGTGCCGGATCTCCGGGCCGGTGGAGAAGACGCCGAGCACCGGGCCCGCGCCCTTCTCCTGCGCCTCGACCGCCTTGGCGGAGGTGGTCTGCGCGCCCGGGCCGCCGACGATCTCCTGGTCGGTGAGGTGGGCCAGGAACTGGCCGTAGTAGGCCACCCAGACCAGAGCCGCGCCGATCATCGCGCCGAGGAACTCTCCGGCGAAGTAGACCGGGACATTGCCCCACTCGCCGTCCTTGAGGGCGAGCGCCACGGTGACGGCCGGGTTGAGGTGGGCGCCGGAGAGCGGTCCGGCGATGTAGACCGCCGTCATGACGGCGAAGCCCCACCCGAAGGCGATGGCGAGCCAGCCGGCGTTACGGGCCTTGGAGGCCTTCAGCGTCACGGCGGCACACACACCGCCGCCGAGCAGGATGAGTATGGCGGTACCGATGGTCTCGCCGATGAAGATGTCGGAGCTGGACACCCGCGACTCCTTTGTCCTTCGTCCAGGGAAGCCGACCCCCGGGTCCCACCGGGGATTGGCGCCCTCAGGGGTGAGAGCGATGCCGGCCCTTGGCGTTGTCACACTCTAACTCGTATTGCCGGTAGGTGTTCGACAATGCCGACCGATGGACGGGAGTCTTTCCCGGCACCTCGCGGGCGTCAAGAGTTTGGTTGTCGAAAACGCGATCGTTATGGAGCGTCCCGAGTTGTCGATCTTCGCGGCGGTTGCGCCGACTCGCGCCCGGTCTGTCCGCCCCGGGGCACGACGGGAGGCCGGGACGCACTACGGCGTCCCGGCCTCCCGTGTGTTCCGCTCAGAACCGCCCGGCGCCCAGGTCCCGCGACACCGCGCGGGCGCAGTCCCGTACCGCCGCGATCAGCTCGGGCCGCAGCTCGCCGTCCCGGCGCAGCCGCTCCACCGCCCCCGTGATGCCCACCGCGCCCACCGGCATGCGCCGCCGGTCGTGGATGGGGGCGGCGACGGCGGCGACACCCTCCCAGGTCTCCTCCACGTCCGCCGCGTAGCCGCGCGCGCGGGTGAGGTCCAGGACGCGCTCGAAGTCGTCCGGGTCGCACACCGTGCGGTCGGTGAAGGCCTTGCGGTCGGCCTCCAGGGCCTCGCTGTGCGCCACCGGGTCGTAGGCCGACAGCACCTTCCCCAGGGCCGTGGAGTGCAGCGGCTGCATGGCCCCTATCTCCAGGACCTGCCGGCTGTCGTCCGGCCGGAAGACGTGGTGCACGATCAGCACGCCCTGCTGGTGCAGCACGCCGAGGTAGACGCTCTCGCCGCTGGAGCGGGCCAGGTCGTCCGTCCACACCAGGGCGCGCGCCCGCAGCTCGTGCACGTCGAGATAGGTGGTGCCCAGGCGCAGCAGCTCGGCGCCCAGCTGGTAGCGCCCGGAGGCGTCGTCCTGCTCGACGAACCCCTCCTGCTGAAGGGTACGCAGGATGCCGTGGGCGGTGCCCTTGGCGAGGCCCAGCGACGAGGCGATGTCCGACAGGCCGAGCCGTCGCTCGCCGCCCGCCAGCAGGCGCAGCATCGCCGCCGCCCGTTCGAGCGACTGGATGTTCCGTGCCATCGCCGTACTGCCTCCGTCCCCTTCGGCCGCCTACCCACGACGCGCCGCTGCCGCCGTTCGGCATTGTCGAACACTACCGGTCGATGCCGACCTCTCGCCAATGGTCGGTCGTGATCGGTTCCGCCACCCGTACCCCATGCGTCGGTTGTCGGCCATCATCGTCCGCCCCGTGGACGCCCTGAACATCAGGGAGCGGTCCCGGATACCCTGGCGTGGTGCGCCCAGCCGGGGACGCTCCGTGAGGGGATTCCCGGCAGCCGCAAAGCCGACAGCCGTCGCACCCAGAGGGAGCCCCTTTCATGGCCTCGTTGCCGCAGACCCCTTCCGCCGACAGCCGGACCCGTGTGTCCGCCCTCCGCGAGGCGCTCGCCACCCGGGTGGTGGTCGCCGACGGAGCCATGGGCACCATGCTCCAGGCCCAGGACCCCACGCTCGAGGACTTCCAGAACCTCGAGGGCTGCAACGAGATCCTGAACCTGACGCGCCCGGACATCGTCCGTTCGGTCCACTCCGAGTACTTCGACGCCGGGGTCGACTGCGTCGAGACGAACACCTTCGGCGCCAACCTCACCGCCCTCGGCGAGTACGACATTTCGGAGCGCGTCACCGAGCTGTCCGAGGCGGGCGCCCGCATCGCCCGCGAGACGGCCGACGAGTACGCCGCACGGGACGGCCGCACCCGCTGGGTCCTGGGCTCCATGGGACCCGGCACCAAGCTGCCCACCCTCGGCCACACCACCTTCACCGCCATCCGGGACGCCTACCAGCGCAACGCCGAGGGCCTCCTCGCCGGCGGCGCGGACGCGCTGCTGGTGGAGACGACCCAGGACCTGCTGCAGACCAAGGCCTCCGTGATCGCCGCCCGCCGCGCGATGGAGACCGCCGGGTTCGAGGTCCCGCTGATCGTGTCGGTCACGGTCGAGACCACCGGCACCATGCTCCTCGGCTCCGAGATCGGCGCCGCCCTCACCGCGCTGGAACCGCTGGGCATCGACATGATCGGCCTGAACTGCGCCACCGGCCCGGCCGAGATGAGCGAGCACCTGCGCCACCTGGCCCGCCACTCCCGCGCCCGGCTGTCCTGCATGCCCAACGCCGGCCTGCCCGAACTCACCAAGGACGGCGCCCGCTACCCGCTGTCCCCGGCAGAGCTCGCGGACGCCCAGGAGAACTTCGTCCGCGACTACGGCCTGTCCCTGGTGGGCGGCTGCTGCGGCACCACGCCCGAGCACCTGCGGCAGCTCGTGGAGCGCGTGCACGGCCTCGCCCCGGCGGAGCGCGACCCGCGCCCGGAGCCCGGCGCGGCCTCTCTCTACCAGACCGTCCCCTTCCGCCAGGACACCTCCTACCTGGCGATCGGCGAGCGGACGAACGCCAACGGATCGAAGAAGTTCCGCGAGGCGATGCTCGAGGGCCGCTGGGACAACTGCGTGGAGATGGCCCGCGAGCAGATCCGCGAGGGCGCGCACATGCTGGACCTGTGCGTGGACTACGTGGGCCGCGACGGCGTCGCCGACATGGAGGAACTGGCCGGACGCTTCGCCACCGCCTCCACCCTCCCCATCGTCCTGGACTCCACCGAGGTCGACGTCATCCGGGCCGGCCTGGAGAAACTCGGCGGCCGCGCGGTGATCAACTCGGTGAACTACGAGGACGGCGACGGACCCGAGTCCCGGTTCGCCAAGGTCACCCAGCTCGCCAAGGAGCACGGCGCCGCCCTGATCGCGCTCACCATCGACGAGGAGGGCCAGGCCCGTACCGCCGAGAAGAAGGTCGAGATCGCCGAGCGGCTGATCGACGACCTGACCGGCAACTGGGGCATCCGCGAGGAGGACATCCTCGTCGACTGTCTGACCTTCACCATCTGCACCGGCCAGGAGGAGTCCCGCAAGGACGGCCTGGCCACCATCGAGGGCATCCGCGAGCTGAAGAAGCGCCACCCCGAGGTGCAGACCACGCTGGGTCTGTCGAACATCTCCTTCGGCCTCAACCCGGCCGCCCGCATCCTGCTGAACTCGGTCTTCCTCGACGAGTGCGTCAAGGCCGGCCTGGACTCGGCGATCGTCCACGCGTCGAAGATCCTGCCCATCGCCCGCTTCAGCGAGGAAGAGGTCACCACGGCCCTCGACCTCATCTACGACCGGCGCCGCGAGGGCTACGACCCGCTCCAGAGGCTGATGGCGCTCTTCGAGGGCGCCACCGCCAAATCCCTCAAGGCCGACAAGGCCGGGGAACTGGCCGCGCTGCCCCTGGAGGAGCGCCTCAAGCGCCGCATCATCGACGGCGAGAAGAACGGCCTGGAGGCCGACCTGGACGAGGCCCTCCGGACCCGCAAGGCCCTCGACATCGTCAACGACACCCTCCTGGACGGCATGAAGGTGGTCGGCGAGCTGTTCGGCTCCGGCCAGATGCAGCTGCCGTTCGTGCTCCAGTCCGCCGAGGTGATGAAGACGGCCGTCGCGCACCTCGAGCCGCACATGGAGAAGACCGACGAGGCCGGCAAGGGCACCATCGTGCTGGCCACCGTCCGCGGCGACGTGCACGACATCGGCAAGAACCTGGTTGACATCATCCTGTCGAACAACGGCTACAACGTGGTCAACCTGGGCATCAAGCAGCCGGTCTCCGCGATCCTGGACGCCGCCGACGAGCACAAGGCCGACGTCATCGGCATGTCCGGGCTGCTGGTGAAATCCACGGTGATCATGAAGGAGAACCTGGAGGAGCTCAACACCCGCGGCCTGGCCGCCGACTACCCGGTGATCCTCGGCGGCGCCGCCCTCACCCGCGCCTACGTCGAACAGGACCTGCACGAGATCTACCAGGGCGAGGTCCGCTACGCCCGCGACGCCTTCGAGGGCCTGCGCCTGATGGACGCCCTCATCGGCATCAAGCGTGGCGTGCCCGGCGCGAAGCTGCCCGAGCTGAAGCAGCGCCGGGTCCGCGCGGCCACCGTGGAGATCGAGGAACGGCCCGAGGAAGGGCACGTCCGCTCCGACGTCGCCACCGACAACCCGGTCCCCACCCCGCCCTTCTGGGGCACCCGCGTCGTCAAGGGCATCCAGCTCAAGGAGTACGCGAGCTGGCTCGACGAGGGCGCCCTGTTCAAGGGCCAGTGGGGCCTGAAGCAGGCCCGCACCGGCGACGGGCCGACCTACGAGGAGCTGGCCGAGACCGAGGGCCGGCCCAGGCTGCGCGGACTGCTCGACCGGCTCCAGACGGAGAACCTGCTGGAGGCGGCCGTGGTCCACGGCTACTTCCCGTGCGTCTCCAAGGACGACGACCTGATCATCCTGGACGAGCAGGGCAACGAGCGCACCCGCTTCACCTTCCCGCGCCAGCGCCGCGGCCGCCGGCTGTGCCTGGCGGACTTCTTCCGCCCGGAGGAGTCCGGCGAGACCGACGTGGTCGGCCTCCAGGTGGTCACCGTCGGCTCGAGGATCGGCGAGGAGACCGCCCGGATGTTCGAGGCCAACGCCTACCGCGACTACCTGGAGCTGCACGGGCTCTCCGTACAGCTCGCGGAGGCCCTCGCCGAGTACTGGCACGCGCGCGTGCGCTCCGAACTCGGCTTCGCGCACGAGGACCCGGCCGCGATGGAGGACATGTTCGCCCTGAAGTACCGGGGCGCCCGCTTCTCCCTCGGCTACGGCGCCTGCCCCGACCTGGAGGACCGCGCCAAGATCGCCGCCCTGCTCGAACCCGAGCGCATCGGCGTGCACCTGTCCGAGGAGTTCCAGCTCCACCCCGAGCAGTCCACGGACGCCATCGTCATCCACCACCCGGAGGCCAAGTACTTCAACGCCCGCTGAGGCACCAGGAGCCGCACCGGGCGTTCCGCGCACACACGACGTACACTGGTCGGTCCACCGCAGGCCGGTTCCCCCGTGGGAACCGGCCTGGTCGTCCCTGTGAAGGAGGTACGCGGATGACCAGTACGGTCCCCGCGCTCGGAACCCAGACGGCCGAGGGTTCGGCCCTGCAGGCCGTCCTCCTCGACATGGACGGCACCCTGGTGGACACCGAGGGCTTCTGGTGGGACGTCGAGGTCGAGGTCTTCGCCTCCCTCGGCCACACCCTGGACGACTCCTGGCGCCATGTCGTGGTCGGCGGCCCCATGACCCGCAGCGCGGGGTTCCTCATCGAGGCCACCGGCGCCGACATCGGCCTGCCCGAGCTGACGGTGCTGCTCAACGACGGCTTCGAGGACCGTATCGACCACGCCCTGCCGCTGATGCCGGGCGCCGCGCGACTGCTCGCCGAACTGTCCGAGCACGAGATCCCCACGGCGCTCGTCTCCGCCTCCCACCGGCGCATCATCGACCGGGTGCTGAAGACGCTGGGCCCCCACCACTTCGCGCTGTCGGTCGCCGGCGACGAGGTCCCGCGCACCAAGCCGCACCCCGACCCGTACCTCGCGGCCGCCGCCGGGCTCGGCGTGGACCCCGTGCGATGCGCCGTCGTCGAGGACACCGTGACCGGTGTCGCCGCCGCGGAGGCGGCGGGCTGCCAGGTCGTCGCGGTGCCCTCGGTGGGCCCGATCGTGCCCGCCGCCCGGCGGACGGTCGTACCCTCCCTGGAAGTCGTGGACCTGGCATTCCTGCGCGGGCTGATGACGGAAATGCGCTAGGCGTTCACCCAGCGCAGCGGTGTTACCGCCGGAATTCCCGCCGCTCGGCTTCCCGGGCCCGGACACCCGGGCCCGAAGAATTCGCCCCGCTTGCCGGTGGCCGAATTCCAGTACCGGCGAGCCCGTTTTCACATGTGAGGTTCGCCACATGAAGGGGGGTCGACAACGATGTCCTCCTGTGCCTTCCGCACCATTTCGGAAGTCGCCGCTACGCCCTTGTGTCCTGATTCATGAGAAGCTGCACCAATCATTCCCCGGTCACCTTTACCGGTGCGTTCACACCCGGTTTCACTGCGTGATGTGCCCCCAACTCCGGGGGCTGTGAACCCTCCTGCGGGCGCGGACTAATGTCATCGCGAGAACCTCGCCCCCATCCCCGTGTTCCGCTGCGACAACCCCCGTATGCCGGATACACGGAGTCGACAGTCCTGGAGAAACTCGAGCATGAACCGCAAGACTTTGGTGCTGGCGGCCGCGATGGGCCTGCTCGCCCCGGTGCTCGCCGCCTGTGGCGACAGCGAGGGCGGGAGCGGAGACGGCGAAGCGATCGTCGTAGGCACCACGGACCGGTTCACCGCATCCAAGGAGGACGGCCCCGCGCCCCTCGACCCGGCCTGGGCCTATGACGTCGGCAGCTGGAACATCCTGCGGCAGACCGTGCAGACCCTGATGGTCCAGCCCCGGGGCGACGGCGAGCCGGTGCCCGAGGCGGCCGAGTCCTGCGGATTCACCGACGCCGGCAACGAGCGCTACAGCTGCACCCTGCGCGACGGTCTGAAGTTCTCGAACGGCGAGGCGATCACCGCCAAGGACGTGAAGTTCTCCATCGAGCGCGCCCTCTCCCTCGAGGGCGACAGCGGTGTCTTCGCGCTGCTGTCCATCATCGACACCGTCGAGACGCAGGGCGACCGCGAGGTGATCTTCCACCTCAAGAGCGCCGACGCCACCTTCCCCTACAAGCTGTCCACCCCGGTCGCCGGCATCGTCAACGCGGACTCCTACGACAAGGGCGCGCTGCGCGAGGGCTTCGAGGTCGACGGCTCCGGCCCGTACACCTTCGAGGGCAAGGTCGAGGGCGACACGCTGGTCAGCGCCACCTTCACCAAGAACCCCTCCTACAAGGGCGCGCTGGAGGTGAAGAACGACAAGGTCGAGATGGTCTCCTACGACAGCTCCGAGGCCATGGTCGCGGCGCTGGAGAAGGGCGACATCGACATGGCGACCCGCACCATGTCGCCGGAGCAGATCGAAGAACTCGGCAACGCCACCGACGACGAGATCGAGCTGGTCGAGTCGCCCGGTCTGGAGATCCGGTACCTGGCGTTCAACACCGAGGCCCCCACCGTGAAGGACAAGGCCGTCCGCCAGGCGATGGCCCAGGTCATCAACCGCAGCGAGCTGATCGGCAACGTCTACGGCTCCCAGGCCGAGCCGCTGTTCTCGCTGGTCCCCGCCGGCGTCACCGGGCACACCAACGCGTTCTTCAACACGTACGGCGACCCGAGTGTGGCCAAGGCCCGCAAGGCGCTGGAGGAGGCCGGCGTCAGCACCCCGGTGAAGCTGACGCTGCACTACACGAACGACCACTACGGCCCCGCCGCCAAGACGGAGTTCGAGCAGCTGAGCAAGCAGCTCAACGACAGCGGTCTGTTCGACACCGACATCGAGAGCGAGACCTGGAACAAGTTCAAGACCGCCGCTCAGAACGAGAAGTACGACGTCTACGGCATGGGCTGGTTCCCCGACTACCCGGACGCCGACGCCTTCACCGCCCCCTTCCTCGGCGAGGACAACTTCCTCAGCTCCCCCTACGCCAACCCCAAGATCATCAACGATCTGATCCCGGAGTCGCGCCGCCAGGCCGACCGGCTGTCCGCCTCCGACAGCCTCGCGGAGATCCAGAACATCGTCGCCACCGAGGTCCCGCTGATCCCGCTGTGGCAGGGTAAGCAGTACATCGCCGCACGCGATGGCGTCACCGGTACCGCTTACGCGATCAACTCCTCCTCGTCTCTCCAGCTCTGGGAGCTCGCGCGCGGCGTCACCGAGTGACGAAACCGCACGACCCCGGACCGCCGACGCGATCCGGGCAGCAAGAACGACAAGGCACAGCACGTGAATTTGCGTAACCCGTGGCCAGTCCTGCCCATCGTGGCGGGGCTGGCCTCCGGCCTGTTGACCGGTTGTGGCGCCGAGAGCGGCGACACGGGGGCCGACGGCTCCGGCATCGTGGTGGGGATGTCCGAGGACATCCTGGCCACCGACCCCGCCTCCGGCTACGACCCCGGCTCCTGGCTGCTGTTCAACAACGTCTTCCAGTCGCTGCTCGGCTTCCCCAAGGGAGCCACCGAGCCGCAGCCGGACGCCGCCGAGAGCTGCGGCTTCGCGGACACCGGCACCACCGTCTACCGCTGCACCCTGCGGGACGGACTGAAGTTCAGCAACGGTGACCCGCTCACCTCGAAGGACGTGAAGTTCTCCTTCGACCGCATGCTGAAGATCAACGACCCCGCCGGGCCCGCGATCATGTTCCCCACACTGGAGAAGGTCAGCACCCCTGACGAGAAGACGGTCGTCTTCGAACTCAACACACCCGACGCCACCTTCCCCGGCAAGATCGCGTCCGGCGCCGGTGCCATCGTCGACCACCGCGAGTACGACGCCGACGGACTGCGCGAGGACGGGGAGGCGGTCGGCTCCGGCCCGTACCGGCTGGACTCGTTCGCCAACGACCGCGCCGTCTTCTCCGTCAACGAGCACTACCGGGGCAGCGCCGAGACCAAGAACTCCGGCGTGACCCTGGAGTTCTTCCACGGCGACCAGAACGCCCTGAAGAAGGCCGTACAGGACGCCCAGGTCGACATCGCCTACCGCGGCCTCACCGCCGAGGCCATCAACGACATCGACCGGGCCGACGACGGCACCGGCGGCGTCGAGATCGTCGAGGGCAGCAGCGCCGAGGTCCAGCACCTGGTCTTCAACATGGACGACCCGGTCGCCGGGAAACCCGGCGTGCGCCGGGCCATCGCCCATCTGATCGACCGTGATGCCCTCGTCCGGGACGTCCACCAGGGCACGGCCAGCCCGCTGTACTCGATCGTCCCGGCCGGCATCGGCGGCCACAACACCGCCTTCTTCGACACCTACGGCGCCCGCCCCTCCCGGGCCAAGGCCGCCGCCGCACTGGAGGAGGAGGGCATCACCGGCAAGGTGAGGCTGACCCTGTGGTCCACCCCGTCCCGCTACGGCCCGACCACCGACCAGGAACTGAAGACGATCGCCGGACAGCTCAACGCCAGCGGACTCTTCGACGCCGACGTCAAGTCGGTCCCCTTCGCCCAGTACGAGAAGGACATCGCGGCCGGCGAGTACGGCGTCTACGTCAAGGGCTGGGTGCCCGACTACCCGGACGCCGACAACTTCACCGGCCCCTTCTTCGGCAAGGGCAACGTACTGCACAACAACTACGACGCCGGCCCGATCACCGACTCGCTCCTCCCGCGCACGGCCGCCCAGAGCGACCGCTCCGCCACCGACGAGGAGTTCGGCCGGATCCAGGACATCGTCGCCGAGGACATCCCCGTCCTCCCGCTCTGGCAGGCCAAGCAGTACGCGGTCGTCCGGGACGGCGTGTACGGCCTGGAGTACTGCCTCGACGCCTCCACCGTGTTCCGGTTCTGGGAACTGAGCAAGAACTGACGCCGTACCCGTAACGACGAGGGCGCCCTTCCCGCCAGGAAGGGCGCCCTCGCCGTACCGCGCTACTGCGCGCCGGGGCGCACCAGCCCGCTCTCGTAGGCGTACACCGCCGCCTGCACCCGGTCGCGCAGCCCCAGCTTGGTCAGGACGTGCCCCACGTGTGTCTTGACGGTGGTCTCACTGACGAACAGATCCGCGGCGATCTCCGCGTTGGACAGCCCGCGCGCCACCAGCTTCAGCACCTCGACCTCACGCTCGGTCAGCGTGTGCAGCGTGTCCGGCACCGGCTCGTCACCGGACGGCAGATGCGTGGCGTACTTGTCCAGCAGCCGGCGCGTGATGCTCGGCGCGAGCATCGCCTCACCGGCGGCCACCACACGGATCGCCTGCACCAGCTCGTTGGCCGGGGCGTCCTTCAACAGGAAGCCGCTGGCCCCCGCCCTCAGCGCCTCCACCACGTACTCGTCGAGATCGAACGTCGTCAGCACCAGCACCTTCGCCGGCCCGTCCCGCTCGGGCCCGGTGATCTGCCGGGTCGCCTCCACCCCGTCCATCCGCGGCATGCGGATGTCCATCAGCACCACATCGGGCTGCAGCGCCCGCACCTGGTCCAAAGCCTGGAGGCCGTCTCCGGCCTCGCCGACGACCGCGATGTCCTGCTCGGCCTCCAGAATCATCCGGAACCCGGTGCGCAGCAGCGGCTGGTCGTCGACCAGTAGGACGCGGATGGCCACGTAAGTCTCCTTCGCTAGTCCGGCCCCATTCTGCCCTGCCGGACCCCGCCGGACTCGGGCGCCCTCACCGGCAGGGGGTACGGCGGGGGAGTGCCGCCGAACTCCGGACAGTGCGCCTGGTGGTCGCACCAGCCGCACAGCTTCGTCGGACGCGGACGCCAGACCCCCGTCTCGGTCGCCAGCCGGATCGCGTCCCACAACGCGATCAGCTTGCGCTCCACCCGCTCCAGATCCGCGAGCACGGGATCGTAGGTCACCACGTCACCACTGCCGAGGTACACCAGCTGGAGCCGACGCGGGATCACCTTCTTCAGCCGCCACACCACCAGGGCGTAGAACTTCATCTGGAACAGCGCGCCCTCGGCGTACTCCGGCCGGGGCGCCTTGCCCGTCTTGTAGTCGACGATCCGCACCTCGCCGGTGGGCGCGACGTCCACCCGGTCGATGATGCCGCGCAGCCTCAGCCCGGAGTCCAGCTCCGCCTCGACGAACAGCTCCCGCTCGGCGGGCTCCAGCCGGCTCGGATCCTCCAGCGAGAACCACCGCTCGACCAGCCTCTCCGCCTCCGCCAGCCAGCGCGCCAGCCGCTCGCCCTCCGGATCGTCGGCGAACAGCTCCATGACCTCCGGCCTGCTCTCGCGCAGCCGGTCCCACTGCCCCGGGACCAGCGACTTCGCCCGGGGCACGGTGCGGTCGGCGGCCGGGGCGTCGAAGAGCCGCTCCAGCACCGCGTGCACCAGCGTGCCCCTGGTCGCCGCCTCGCTCGGCTTCTCCGGCAGCCGGTCGATCACCCGGAACCGGTACAGCAGCGGACACTGCATGAAGTCACTCGCACGCGAAGGCGACAGCGACGCAGGCGGTATGGCGGCGGCCGTGCCCACGCGTACGCCCACGGTGCCTGGGCCGCCGCCGTCGGCCCGCTCCTCGCCCTCGATGCTCGTCTCCATGCCCACAGACCTTACGGCCCGCCACCGACAGCGCGTACGCCGACGGCCGCGGGTGCCATGCGTGACGACGGGGAGGGAAGGGGAAGGAGGGGAAGAGACAGGGTGCCGGGGCGGAACGCCCGGCGCAGGCCGCATACCATCGACACGAGATCCTCCCGTCCGGCAGGCGCGGGAGACGCAGCGAACGAGGGGACACCGGTGGACGTAAGCGGCGGGCGCGGACAGCCGCGACCCGGCAACGACGAGTCGCCCGACCACACGGGCCCTCGACCCCCGGCCCCCGAGCCCTCCGCCCACGGGCCCGAGCACCCCGGGCCCCCGGCCGCGGACTCCACGCCCACGGACCGCCCCGCCGACGCACACCCGCACCCCTCGGACACCCCATCCGACGAATCCCCCGCACCCGCGGGCGGCCCCGGCGGCGAACAGCTCCACAGCCGCCTTGGCACCGGCCCCCAGGCACCTGCCGACGCTCCCGTGGAGCCGAGGTCCCCGGGAGCCGGGCCCGGCGAACCCCCCGCACCCGCGGGCGGCCCCGGCGGCGAACGCGGCGGAGGACGGACGCCGGCTCACTCCGGTGCCGGACAGGCGAAGCCGCCACAGCGGCCGCAGGAGAAACAGCGGGGCGGGCTGCTGATGGGACGCCCCTTCGGAGTGCCCGTGTACGTGGCACCCAGCTGGTTCCTCGTCGCCATCCTCATCACCTGGGTCTTCGGCGGACAGATCGACCGCGTACTGCCCGAACTCGGCGCCGCCAGCTACCTCGTCTCCCTGTTCTTCGCGGTCGCCTTCTACGCCTCCGTCCTGGTCCACGAACTCGCCCACACCCTCGCCGCCCTCCGCTTCGAACTCCCGGTACGCCGCATCCAGCTCCAGTTCTTCGGCGGCGTCTCCGAGATCGAGAAAGAGGCCGAGACCCCCGGCCGCGAATTCGTGCTGGCCTTCGTCGGCCCCCTGCTCTCCCTCGTCCTGTCCGGCCTCTTCTACCTCGGACTGCTGGCCGTCGACCCCAGCAGCGTCCCCGGCGTCCTGCTGGCCGGCCTGATGGTCTCCAACCTCATCGTCGCCGTCTTCAACCTCCTGCCCGGCCTCCCCCTGGACGGCGGCCGCATGCTCCGCGCCGTCGTCTGGGCGATCAGCGGCACACCCATGACCGGCACCATCGCCGCCGCCTGGGTCGGCCGCGCCCTCGCCGTCGCCGTCCTGATCGGCCTCCCCCTGCTCACCCAGTCCGGCGCCCTCGGCTCCGACGCCGTGGACAACGTGGGCATGGACACCGTCCTGGACGCCCTGCTCGCCGCCATCCTCGCCGCGATCATCTGGACCGGCGCCGGCAACAGCCTGCGCATGGCCCGGCTGCGCGAACACCTCCCAGAACTGCGCGCCCGCAACCTCACCCGCCGCGCGGTGCCCGTCGAGACCGACACCCCCCTCTCCGAGGCCCTCCGCCGGGCCAACGCCGCCGGCGCCCGCGCCCTGGTCGTCGTCGACCCCGACGGCGTCCCCCTCTCCCTGGTCCGCGAGGCCGCCATCGTCGGCGTACCCGAACACCGCCGCCCCTGGGTACCCGTCGGCGGACTCGCCCAGGACCTCACCGACGGCATGCACGTCTCCGCCGAGCTCGCCGGAGAGGACCTCCTGGACGCCCTGCGCGCCACCCCCGCCACCGAGTACCTGGTCGTCGAGGACAGCGGCGAGATCTACGGCGTCCTGTCCGCCGCCGACGTCGAACGCGCCTTCGTAAAGGCGATGGCACGGCCCAGCTGAACCTCCCGCCCGCACCCGCCGTGGTCGGCGCCCCCTCCCGGGACGGGTAGGCTGTTCACATGTCCGAACCGACCGGTGCCGCCCGCAGGCGCGGGCCCTTCAAGGTCGGGGACCAGGTTCAGCTGACCGACCCCAAGGGCCGCCACTACACGTTCACGCTCGAGGCCGGGAAGAACTTCCACACCCACAAGGGTTCCTTCCCCCACGACGAACTGATCGGCGCTCCCGAGGGCAGCGTTGTCCGCACCACCGGGAACGTCGCCTACCTCGCGCTGCGCCCCCTGCTCCCCGACTACGTCCTGTCCATGCCCCGAGGGGCAGCCGTCGTCTACCCCAAGGACGCGGGGCAGATCCTCGCCTTCGCCGACATCTTCCCCGGCGCGCGCGTCGTCGAGGCCGGCGTCGGCTCCGGCTCGCTCAGCAGCTTCCTGCTGCGCGCCATCGGCGACCAGGGCATGCTGCACTCCTACGAGCGCCGCGAGGACTTCGCCGACATCGCCCGGCAGAACGTCGAGCGCTACTTCGGCGGCCCGCACCCCGCCTGGCAGCTCACCGTCGGCGACCTCCAGGACAACCTGTCCGACACCGACGTCGACCGCGTCATCCTCGACATGCTCGCCCCCTGGGAGTGCCTGGAGGCCGTCTCCAAGGCGCTCGTCCCCGGCGGCATCCTCTGCTGCTACGTCGCCACCACCACCCAGCTCGCCCGGACCGTCGAGTCCATCCGCGAGATCGGCTGCTTCAACGAGCCGACCTCCTGGGAGACGATGATCCGCAACTGGCACATCGAGGGCCTGGCCGTCCGCCCCGACCACCGGATGATCGGCCACACCGGCTTCCTCCTCACCGCCCGCCGCCTCGCCGACGGCGTCGAGCCGCCCATGCGCCGCCGCCGCCCCGCCAAGGGCGCCTACGGCGAGGACTACGCCGGCCCCAACGCCGACGGAGGCACCGCCCGCTGACGCGGCCCGCCACCCCCACAACGAACAGGCGCCGTGGCGCAGTTCCCGGCAACCGCCCGGAACTGCGCCACGGCGTCCTCACGTTGACCCGACGACCCGGCCGACGGCACGGAGGACGAAACCCTTCCCGCCCTGCACCGGAAGCGCACACCCCCGCCGTTCCCTCCCCACTGTGACGTGTGGCACGATGCTGGCCACCCCCACCGGCACAGCCCTCACAGGAGACACTCCTCGTGCAGCCATCCGCCGTCCCGGAGCTCGCCCACACGCACACCCGGCCCATCCACTGGGTCGCCACCGCCACGGCCCTCGCCGGTGTCGTGGCCCTCTCCCCGGTCCTGGGGCCCGACGCCGCCACCGCGGCCCCGCCGCCCGGACCGCACACGAAGAGCGCCCCGGCGCACATCACCCCGCCGGACCCCGCGGCCGTCGAGTTCCCACTCGACTGCGGCAAGGTGAAAGCCGTGGTGAAGAAGAAGGCGTCCGGCGACCTCGACGGCGACGGCCGCCCGGAAACGGTGGCCGTGGTCCACTGCGACACCCCGATGGGCACCCCGCCCGACAGCGTGTACGTCCTCACCCGGAGCGCGAGCGGCACGGCACCACGCGTCGTCGCCACCCTCGCCGGCCCCGAGGACCGCACCAACGTCGGCGACTTCGCCGTACGTGACGGCGAGGTCACCGCCGTGCTCTTCGGCTACTCCTCCGCCGACGTGCCCAGTTGCTGCCCCGATGTGCACGAGAACGTGAAATGGCGGTGGCAGGACGGCGCGTTCGTACGGTCCGCCCCGTCCGACGCCAGGAGCGTGTGACCCGCGCGAGGGCGCACGGCAGGGCACACACCCCTAAGTGTGATAAATCAGACAGCCGTGACGCGTCGCATCACACCGGTCACTCGGCGTCCGGCCCGTACACCTCGACGCCGTCCGAAACCCGACGGACGTGGATGCACTCGCCCGGACACTCCTTCGCCGAGTCGACCACATCCGTGAGAAGCGGCAGCGGCACCGGCGTTGCCGCCCCCCTGTCCTGCAACAACTCGTCCTGCGGACTCTTCACATAGGCCAGACCGTCGATGTCCAGCTCGAACACCTCCGGCGCGTACTGGGCGCAGATGCCGTCACCGGTACACAGGTCCTGGTCGATCCAGACCTCCAGGGCCTCGCCACCGACTCCGGTCTCCTGCCGCACGCTCATCTCTCCTGCCGTTTCCTGCGTCGAACCGAACGGGAATCCGGCCAGCTCCGACGGGTGTTGAACACGTCGACCCTACCCCCGCCTGGATTCCAATCATCTTCGGTGGGTATTCCCCTGGCGTGAGGGAGAGCGCAAGGGTGAAGATCGGACACACCCCGACCGTCTTTGTGATCTAGGGGTTTCAATCGACACCCGCCCAGGTAGGGTCTGGAAGCGTCCAGCTCCCCTTGGAGGAGGTGAGGACCGTGGCAGCCCACGACGACGACATGAACCGCGGCATCCGCCCGGGACGCGGGTCCGACGACCCGGCCGGGCAGATTGCCTACCTTGAGCAGGAGATCGCCGTCCTGCGACGCAAGCTCGCCGACTCTCCGCGACACACGAGGATTCTCGAAGAGCGGATCGTCGAGCTGCAGACCAACCTGGCCGGCGTGTCCGCCCAGAACGAACGACTCGCCGGCACACTCCGCGAGGCCCGCGACCAGATCGTGGCCCTCAAGGAGGAGGTCGACCGACTCGCACAGCCCCCGGCCGGCTTCGGAGTCTTCCTCGCGGCGAACGAGGACGGCACCGCCGACATCTTCACCGGCGGCCGCAAACTCCGGGTGAACGTCAGTCCCAGCGTCGAACTGGAAGAACTCCGACGCGGCCAGGAAGTGATGCTCAACGAAGCGCTCAACGTGGTCGAGGCCATGGAATTCGAGCGCGTCGGCGACATCGTCACCCTCAAGGAGATCCTCGAGGACGGCGAACGGGCACTCGTGCTCGGGCACACCGACGAGGAACGGGTGGTACGGCTCGCCGAGCCGCTGCTGGACGTCACCATCCGCCCCGGCGACGCCCTCCTCATGGAACCCCGCTCCGGATACGTCTACGAGGTCGTCCCCAAGAGCGAGGTCGAGGAACTCGTCCTCGAAGAAGTCCCCGACATCGGCTACGAACAGATCGGCGGCCTCGGCGGCCAGATCGAAGCCATCCGCGACGCGGTCGAGCTGCCCTACCTCTACCCCGACCTGTTCAAGGAGCACGAACTGCGGCCGCCCAAGGGCGTACTGCTGTACGGACCCCCCGGATGCGGCAAGACGCTCATCGCCAAGGCCGTCGCCAACTCGCTGGCCAAGAAGGTCGCCGAGGTCACCGGCCAGGCCGCCGGCAAGAGCTTCTTCCTCAACATCAAGGGCCCCGAGCTGCTGAACAAGTACGTCGGCGAGACCGAGCGGCAGATCCGCCTCGTCTTCCAGCGAGCCCGGGAGAAGGCCAGCGAGGGCACCCCCGTCATCGTCTTCTTCGACGAGATGGAATCCCTCTTCCGCACCCGCGGCTCCGGCGTCAGCTCGGACGTGGAGAACACCATCGTCCCCCAGCTCCTCGCCGAGATCGACGGCGTGGAAGGCCTGCAGAACGTGGTCGTCATCGGCGCCTCCAACCGCGAGGACATGATCGACCCCGCCATCCTGCGGCCCGGCCGCCTGGACGTGAAAATCAAGATCGAACGCCCGGACGCCGAAGCGGCCCAGGACATCTTCGGCAAATATCTCACCGAACGCCTCCCCCTGCACGGCGACGACCTCGCCGAGCACGGAGGCGACAAGGCCATGACGGTCCAGAGCATGATCCAGACCGCCGTGGAACAGATGTACGCCGAATCCGAGGAAAACCGCTTCCTGGAAGTCACCTACGCCAACGGCGACAAGGAAGTCCTCTACTTCAAGGACTTCAACTCCGGCGCCATGATCGAAAACATCGTGGGCCGCGCCAAGAAAATGGCGATCAAGGACTTCCTCGAGAAGAACCAGAAGGGCCTCCGCGTCTCCCACCTCCTCCAGGCCTGCGTGGACGAGTTCAAGGAGAACGAGGACCTGCCCAACACCACCAACCCGGACGACTGGGCCCGCATCTCCGGAAAGAAGGGCGAGCGGATCGTCTACATCCGCACCCTCATCACCGGAAAGCAGGGCTCCGACACCGGACGCTCCATCGACACGGTGGCGAACACCGGACAGTACCTGTAAAAGCCAGGGCGGCTGCGGGTGCCCCCAACGGGTACCCGCAGCCGACTGCTTTCCGGGCCACGGCTGGAGCACAGCAATGACGCAAATGATCTCCCCACCAGCGCAAAGGCGTTCTAGGCTCTTCCGTACCGCCGAGTCGCGCAGTGCGGGGACGGGCACCGCACACGCACCGGAGCGCCGGCGGTACAGCAGCGCCCCCGACCGGGGACGCCGCCGGGCAAGGAGGGCCGCATGACCGTACGGCGAGTAATGGGCATCGAGACGGAGTACGGCATCTCCGTCCCCGGCCACCCCAACGCCAATGCCATGCTCACCTCGTCCCAGATCGTGAACGCCTACGCGGCCGCGATGCACCGGGCCCGCCGGGCCCGCTGGGACTTCGAGGAGGAGAACCCGCTGCGGGACGCACGAGGCTTCGACCTCGCCCGCGAGGCCGCCGACACCAGCCAGCTCACCGACGAGGACATCGGCCTGGCCAACGTCATCCTCACCAACGGCGCACGGCTCTACGTCGACCACGCCCATCCGGAGTACAGCGCCCCCGAGGTCACCAACCCCCGTGACGCCGTCCTCTGGGACAAGGCCGGCGAACGGATCATGGCCGAAGCGGCAGAACGCGCCGGACAGCTCCCCGGCGCCCAGCCCATCCACCTCTACAAGAACAACACCGACAACAAAGGCGCCTCCTACGGCACACACGAGAACTACCTGATGAAGCGGGAAACCCCCTTCTCGGACATCGTGCGCCACCTGACGCCCTTCTTCGTCTCCCGACAGGTCTTCGCAGGCGCCGGCCGCGTCGGCATCGGCCAGGACGGCCACGAACACGGCTTCCAGCTCAGCCAGCGCGCGGACTACTTCGAGGTCGAAGTGGGCCTGGAGACCACGCTGAAGCGCCCGATCATCAACACCCGCGACGAACCGCACGCCGACGCCGAGAAATACCGGCGACTCCACGTGATCATCGGCGACGCGAACCTGTCCGAGATCTCGACCTACCTGAAACTGGGCACCACGGCACTGGTCCTGTCCATGATCGAGGACGGATTCATCGCGGTGGACCTGGCCGTGGACCAGCCGGTACGGACCCTGCACCAGGTCTCCCACGACCCCTCCCTGAAGCGCCTGGTCACACTCCGCAGCGGACGGACCCTGACCGCGGTACAGCTCCAGATGGAGTACTACGAGCTGGCCCGCAAATACGTCGAGGAACGGTTCGGAGCGGACGCCGACGAACAGACCAAGGACGTGCTGCTCCGCTGGGAGGACACGCTCACACGGCTGGAGAACGACCCGATGAGCCTGGCCGGCGAGCTGGACTGGGTCGCCAAGCGGGAACTCATGGAGGGCTACCGGCGCAGGGACGGCCTCGACTGGGACGCCGCCCGGCTGCACCTGGTGGACCTGCAGTACGCCGACGTACGCCCCGACAAGGGCCTCTACAACCGTCTGGTGGCCCGGGGACGGATGAAGCGGCTGCTGGACGAGGGAGAGGTCAAGCGGGCCCGCACGAAGCCTCCGGAGGACACCCGCGCGTACTTCCGCGGCCGCTGTCTGGAGCAGTACGCGGACGACGTCGCGGCGGCCTCCTGGGACTCGGTGATCTTCGACCTGCCGGGCCGGGACTCACTCCAGCGGGTCCCAACCCTGGAACCGCTTCGCGGAACGCGTAATCACGTCAAGGAGCTCCTGGACCGCTGCCGCACGGCAGAAGACCTGGTCAGGGTGTTGTCGGGAAACTGAGCGGGTACCGGGGACACCCGGGAAGGACCGGCCGGACAGGGTGGAAAACGCCGGGTCCGGGAATCATCGAGATGGTCCCCGTACGTTGGAGCAACTGCGGGGGCATTGTCGGACCCGGCGAGTAGGGTCTGATCTTGACCGAGCAAGTGTGTCGGGCGAACCGAGCGGGGTGAGGGTGATGGCGACCAAGGACACCGGCGGCGGACAGCAGAAGGCCACCCGGTCCACGGAGGAGGTCGAGGAGCAGGCGGCGGAGACGCAGGCTTCGGAGGACCTCAAGGAGCGTCAGGAAAAGCTGAGCGAGGACGTGGACGACGTCCTGGACGAGATCGACGATGTCTTGGAGGCTAACGCCGAGGACTTCGTTCGTTCATTTGTTCAAAAGGGCGGCGAATAGCCTTCGAATCGAAGGCTGGGGGGCTTCGGAGTTGGCATCGAAAGAGGATCTGAAGCGCTGCGCGCGGTGCGGTGAGGACAAGCCGCGCGCAGCCTTCGCCCGCAAGCGGTCAAACCTGGACGGCCTGCAGCGACACTGTCGAGATTGCGCGTCGCACTATCACCGGACGCGTCAGCAGGCCTTGGGGCGGAAAGTCCGCCCCGAGGCAGAGGTGCCCGAGGGGTACAAGCTCTGTCTTAAGTGCGATGAGGTCAAGCCGTGGAGCGAGTGGCACCGCAATGCGACCGCGTCGGACGGGTTGTCGACGCGTTGCAAGGCTTGCCGAGCCGCCGAGGGGCGCGCAGGTCATCCGAAGCGCCAGTACGGCATCACCGAAGCCGAGCGTGACGAGTTGATCGCCTCCCAGGGAGGCATCTGCTGTATATGCCCTGCTGCCCCGGCCAAGCATGTGGATCACTGCCATGAGACGGGTAGGGTCCGTGGCGTACTGTGCTTCAGCTGCAACGCGGCGCTGGGGCAGTTCAAGGATCGGCCCGATGCCATAAGGCGGGCTGCCGCATACGTGGAAGGAATCGCGTGGAAGCCAACACTCGTAGCACCGGGCGTCTACCGGCTGCCTTCCTGACGCCGGGATCCTCCTCCTTCATGGACTTCCTCTCCGAGCACCAGCCGGAGCTGTTGCCGGGCAAGAGGTCGTTGCCGCCCGTGAAGGGTGTGATCGAGGCACCGCACGGGACGACGATCGTGGCGGTGACGTTCCCCGGCGGGGTCGTGCTCGCCGGTGACCGGCGGGCCACCATGGGGAACGTCATCGCGCAGCGGGACATCGAGAAGGTGTTCCCGGCCGACGAGTACTCGGCGGTGGGGATCGCCGGTACGGCGGGTCTCGCCGTGGAGATGGTGAAGCTGTTCCAGCTGGAGCTGGAGCACTTCGAGAAGGTCGAGGGCGCGCAGCTGTCGCTGGAGGGCAAGGCGAACCGGCTGTCGACGATGATCCGTTCGAATTTGGGCATGGCGATGCAGGGGCTGGCCGTCGTTCCGCTGTTCGCGGGGTACGACGTGGACCGGGAGAAGGGGCGGATCTTCTCCTACGACGTCACGGGCGGGCGTTCGGAGGAGCAGGGGTACGCCGCGACGGGTTCCGGGTCGATCTTCGCGCGCGGTGCGATGAAGAAGCTGTTCCGGGACGATCTGAGTGAGGCCGAGGCCACCACGTTGGTGGTGCAGGCGCTGTATGACGCGGCAGACGACGACTCGGCGACCGGTGGTCCCGATGTCGCCCGCCGGATCTATCCGATCGTCACCGTGATCACCGAGGACGGTTTCCGCCGGCTCACCGAGGACGAGGCGTCCGGCATCGCCCGGTCGGTGCTGGAGCGGCGGCTGGAGCAGCCGGACGGTCCGCGGGCCTCGTTGCTGTAGGTCGTGCGGGCGGGTTGTTCGGTTGTTTGGTGGTCCAGTGACTTCGACAGAAAGGGACGGATAACCGGTGTCGACGCCGTTCTATGTCTCACCTCAGCAGGCGATGGCGGACCGGGCGGAGTATGCCCGGAAGGGGATCGCGCGTGGTCGCAGCCTTGTGGTGCTGCAGTATGCCGACGGGATCGTGTTCGTCGGTGAGAACCCGTCCCGTGCGCTGCACAAGTTCAGCGAGATCTATGACCGGATCGGGTTCGCCGCGGCCGGTAAGTACAACGAGTACGAGAATCTGCGGATCGGGGGCGTGCGGTACGCCGATCTGCGGGGTTACACCTATGACCGGGATGATGTGACGGCCCGGGGTCTGGCGAACGTGTACGCGCAGACGCTGGGGACGATCTTCTCGAGTGTGGGGGAGAAGCCGTACGAGGTGGAGCTGGTGGTGGCCGAGGTCGGGGAGACCCCGGAGTTCGACCAGATCTACCGGTTGCCGCATGACGGGTCCATCGTGGACGAGCACGGCTCGGTGGCGGTGGGGGGTAACGCGGAGCAGATCAGCGGGTATCTGGATCAGCGGCACCGGGACGGGATGACGCTGGCGGAGGCGCTGAGGCTGGCGGTGCAGGCGTTGTCGCGGGACACCAATGGCAGTGAGCGGGAGATTCCCGCGGAGCGGCTGGAGGTGGCGGTGCTGGACCGTACGCGGCCGCAGAAGCGGAAGTTCAAGCGGATCGGAGGGCGTCAGTTGTCCCGTCTGCTGGAGGCGGGCGGTGCGGAGACGGCCTCCGAGGCGGAGGCCGAGACGGACTCCGGCGGGGACGTCGAGTAGTGGGGGTGTGCGTCTGACGCCTGCGAGGTGCCTGCGGCGCGGCTTCGGTCCGGTGGGGTTGGGGCAGCGCCTGCGGTGTGGCGTTCGGCCCGGTGGACGGGATGCCCGCGGTGCGGCTTTCGCCCGGCGGGCGGGGCTTGCGCCTGTGGTGTGGCTTGCGGTCCGGGGGGTGGATGCCTGCGGCGCCTGTGCGGCTTCGGTGGGGGCTGGGGTAGCGCCCACGGTTGGTGGGTGGGTCGGGGCCGCGTCGGGGGTGTCCGTCCTCGGACTGGCGCGACTGCGCTCGCCGGAGGGGGCGCGGGGCGCGGACGCGCCAGCCACTGCGGGCGGCCACCCCCGCCCCGTCCCCTCCCCGCCGTACGCGACTACCGCTACCGCCGCCGCCCCGCCCTCCGCGGGCAGTCGTATGCCGCGCAATCCGCGGGCAGTCGTGCCTCCCCCAGTGCCTCAAGGGCCTGGGAGGTACCCCCAGGGCGGCACGGGTGGGCGATGGGGGTACCTCCCGCTCGAGCGCAGGTGAAGCCACCCCCGGCCCACACCAATGCGGGGCACCCCGCAACACGCGCCGGGCCGCGCACCCCCGGTCGGCACCCACGCCGGGGCACCCGCGAGGCGCCGGCCCGCGCAACCCCCGGCCCACGCCGAACACCGGGGCACTCGCGAGACGCCGGGTCGTGTAAACCCGCCCGGCCGGCACCAGCGCGGGGCACCCCGTAAGCCGCCGGGCTGCGAGCCCGCCCCGCTCGGCACCGGCACGGAGGGCCGCCGCGGCCCTCAGCGGGGTACGGGGGCCGTGGACCCCCGTACCACCAGTTCGACCGGGATGTCGCCCGCGGCGGGGGCGCGGCCCTCCAGGACCGCCAGCAGCGCTTCCATCCCCCGCTCGCCGAAAAGCTCCGCGTCCAACCGCACCGTGGTCAGCTCCGGGTCGATCGCGCTCGCGAGGGCCAGATCGTCCAGGCCGGTGACGGAGAGGTCCTCGGGGACACGCAGTCCCAGACGCCGTGCGGCCTTGTACGTGCCGGCCGCCAGGTGGTCGTCGTCGCAGACCACGGCGGTGGGGCGGTCCGGTGTCGCCGCCGCCTCGCGGAGCGCGGCCTCCGCCGCCGCTTCCGCTCCCTTGATCGAGATCGGTGCCCGTGCCGTGCGCAACGACGCTGCGGGAACCTCCCGCAGTCGTGCCGCCAGTTCCCGTGCGCGTACCTCGAAGGTCCAGGACGCCACGTCGGCCGCCAGGTGGAGGAAGTGGCGGTGGCCCCGTGCCAGGAGGTGGTCGGTGAGCTGGTGGACGCCGTCGGCGATGTCGAGGTTGACCGTGGCGGTGCCCACGCTGGCCTCGGGGTCGCTGTCCAGCATCACCAGTGGCAGTGCCTCGCCGCGGATGGCGGTGAGGGCTTCGGCGGCCATGGAGGAGGCGATGACGCCGTCCAGGGCGGCTTGTGCGGACGCGAAGGGGTCGCGGGCGGGGCCGATGCCTTCGGGGGAGGGGTAGAGGACGACGCCGAAGCCGTGCCGGGCGGCGACCCGGGCGGCGCCGGTGTAGACGCCGGCGAAGAACTCCGTGGTGAGGGCGGGGACGACCAGGAGGACGGTGCGGGTGCGGCCCAGGCGGAGGTTGCGGGCGGCCAGGTTGGGGCGGTAGCCCAGGGTGCGCGCGGCCTCCCGGACGCGTTCGGCCGTGGTCTCGGAGACCCGGCCGCGCCACTTGTCGCCGAGGACTAGGGAGACGGCGGCCTGGGAGACGCCGGCGGCCCGGGCGACGTCCCGGCTCGTGGGGCGGGTGCCGGCTCGGGGCATCGTCGGGCCGCTCCTTCGTCTGGACTGGTGGACAGCGGACATGGTACGTATGGGGAGCTTAGTTATACGTAAAACTTCCAGTGAAGGGGCCCGCATGGCCACGGGATACCTGGAGATCCTCCGGGCGCGGCACGCCACCCGGCTGCTCGTGGGGACGCTCGTGGGGCGGTTGCCCAACGCGACCGCCGCCATCGCGATCGTGCTGTTCGTGCGCGCGGAGGGCGGTACGTACAGCCTGGCCGGCGCGCTGGCGGCGGTGTACGGCGTCGCCAACGCCGTGGGGCAGCCGGTGCTGGGGCGGCTGGTGGATCTGCGCGGGCAGCCGGGGGTGCAGTTGCCGGCCGCCGTGCTGTCGGCGCTGGCGATGGCCGTGTTCGCCTTCGTGGGAATCGGGTCGCCGGCGGTGGCCTATGGCGCCGTCGCCGCCGCGGGGCTCTTCACGCCGCCCCTGGAGGGCGGGCTGCGTGCGCTGTGGTCGTCCGTGCTGCCCGGGGAGGACCATGTTCACCGGGCGTACGCCATGGACGCAGTGGCGCAGGAGGTGATGTTCACCGTCGGGCCGCTGCTGGTGACGGTGTGCGCCTCGTGGTGGTCGGCGCAGGCCGCGCTGCTGGTGCTGAACGTCATCGGGGTGCTGGGCGCCCTCTCCGTGGTCGTCTCGCCGCCCTCGCGGGCCTGGCGGTCGGCGCCGCGCGAGGCGCACTGGCTGGGTGCGCTGCGCTCGCCGGGGCTGCTCGCGCTGCTGGGTGCCTTTCTGGCCGTGGGGATGGCGCTGGGGTCCATCACGGTGGCGGCGGTGTCGTACGCGGACGAGCACGGCGGCGACCGGGTGTACGGCTGGCTGATGGCGGGGATCGGGCTGGGTGCCCTGATCGGCGGGGTGGTGTACGGCGCGCGGCAGTGGAGCGGTGAGCCCGCGCGGCGACTGCGGGTGCTGGTGGCCCTTCTGGCTGTGTGTTACCTGCCGCTGATGCTGATGCCGGGTGCGGTGGCCATGACGTTGCTCATGGTGGTCGCGGGGTTTTTCCTGGCGCCGGCCATCGCCTGTGCCTTCGTGCTCGTGGACCGGCACGCGCCGCGCGGGACGGTCACGGAGGCGTTTTCCTGGCTGGTGACCACCTTCACCGTCGGCGCGTCGGTCGGAACGGGTCTCACCGGTCCGGTCGTCGAGGCGGGCGGGGCGCTGTGGGGGTTCGCCGTGCCGGGGGTCGCGGGTGGTGTGTCGCTGCTGGTTTTGATCGCCACCGGACGGGTATTGGCAGTTCCCGCCGGGAGAGCGGTGGTCGCGGCCCGTTCGGAAAATGATCCGAATCGTGCCGTCGAACCTCGTTTCAGGTCGGGGGATCGGGCGTAATGTTCCCTCATGGACCGCCGCATTTTCGGGCTGGAGAACGAGTACGGCGTCACGTGCACGTTCAGGGGACAGCGCCGCCTGTCGCCTGACGAGGTGGCGCGGTACCTCTTCCGCCGTGTCGTGTCATGGGGCCGCAGCAGCAATGTCTTTCTGCGGAACGGCGCCCGCCTCTATCTCGACGTGGGGTCACATCCGGAATACGCAACGCCGGAATGTGACAACGTGACCGAACTGGTCACCCACGACAAGGCCGGCGAGCGCATTCTCGAGGGACTCCTGGTGGACGCCGAACGACGCCTGCACGAGGAGGGAATCGCGGGCGACGTCTACCTCTTCAAGAACAACACCGACTCCGCGGGCAACTCGTACGGCTGCCACGAGAATTATCTGGTGGCCCGGCACGGGGAGTTCTCGCGGCTCGCGGACATCCTCATTCCGTTCCTGGTGACAAGGCAGCTCCTCTGCGGTGCCGGCAAGGTGCTGCAGACGCCGCGCGGCGCCGTGTACTGCGTCAGCCAGCGGGCCGAGCACATCTGGGAGGGCGTCTCCTCGGCGACGACCCGCTCGCGGCCCATCATCAACACGCGCGACGAGCCGCACGCGGACGCCGAGCGCTACCGCCGGCTGCACGTCATCGTGGGCGACTCGAACATGTCCGAGACGACCATGCTGCTCAAGGTCGGCGCCACCGACCTGGTGCTGCGCATGATCGAGGCGGGCACCGTGATGCGCGACCTCACCCTGGAGAACCCGATCCGGGCGATCCGCGAGGTCAGCCACGACATCACCGGGCGCAGGAAGGTGCGTCTGGCCAGCGGCCGGGAGGCCTCCGCGCTGGAGGTGCAGCGCGAGTACTACGAGAAGGCGCTGGACTTCTGCGAGCGCCGGGGTATCCGCACGGGCACCGTCGAGCAGGTGCTGGAGCTGTGGGGCCGTACGCTGGACGCGATCGAGGCCGAGGATCTCGACCGTATCGGCACCGAGATCGACTGGGTCATGAAGTACAAGCTGCTGGAGCGGTACCGGGCCAAGCACAACATGACGATGTCGCACCCGAGGGTCGCGCAGATAGACCTCGCCTACCACGACATCCACCGTCGGCGGGGTCTGTACTACCTGCTGGAGAAAAAGGGACAAGCGGCCCGGATCTGCAACGATTTGAAGATCTTCGAGGGCAAGTCCGTTCCTCCGCAGACCACTCGGGCCCGGCTGCGGGGCGATTTCATCCGGCGGGCCCAGGAGCAGCGCCGTGACTTCACCGTCGACTGGGTGCACCTCAAGCTGAACGACCAGGCCCAGCGCACGGTGTTGTGCAAGGACCCGTTCCGCTCGGTGGACGAACGCGTGGAGAAGCTGATCGCCGGAATGTGAGCGGGTACGGCGCCCGATGCCCGGAGGCCCCTCGGTCTCCGGGCATTCGGGCGTTTTTCCGGAGGGAGGGCGGCGGCGGGCGCTGGTCGTGGGCTCGCACGGCGTTCATGGCCACGGCGTGTCCCGGCGTGAGCCGCGTGCGGGGCAGGTACGTCGTAGAGTGGCGGCCATTGCCCCCCACCCCCGATTCCAGTGAGACTGATGAACTACAACATGAAACGACGCGTCGCGGCGCTGCTGGCCGTTCCCGCACTGCTGCTCACCGCCGCGTGCGGGTCGGACGACGACAGCAACGGCGACAAGACGGGAGGCGTCGCACAGGTCGACGGGAAGGCCGGGGAGAAGCCCGAGATCTCCGTTCCCGAGGATGGCGAGCCGTCCGAGAAGACCGTCGTCGAGACGGTCTCGGAGGGCAGCGGCACCGCGATCAAGGCCTCCGACTACGTCCGGCTGGACTGGACGGTCGAGAAGTGGGGCGGCGACCAGGAACTCGGCGGCACCTGGGCCGCGCCCGCCGCGGACGGCAAGGCGCCCCATCAGCAGTCCGTGGAGCAGGTGGGCAAGCAGAGCCGCCAGCTGCCCCCCAAGGTCCTCGACGCCCTGAAGGGCAAGAAGCCGGGCAGCCGGATCCTTGTGCAGGGCACCGCGGGTGAGCTGATCGGCGAGAACCTGAACACCTCGTCCGGCATCGCCGCGAAGGACGTGCTGATCTGGGTGGTCGACCCGGTCGGTGCCGCCGCCGTCGACGCCAAGGCCGAGGTCGAGGGCGAGCAGGCGGCCCCGGAGGAGGGGATGCCGGAGGTGAAGGCCCCGTCGCAGAAGGCGGCGACCATCACCGTCCCCAAGGGCGCCAAGGCCCCCAAGGAGCTCGAGCAGCAGGTGCTGATCAAGGGCGACGGCAAGAAGGTCGAGGCCGGTCAGGGGCTCATCGCCCAGTACACCGGTGTCAAGTGGGAGGACGGCAAGAAGTTCGACTCCTCCTGGGACCACGGGGGCGCCACCGCGTTCCAGATCGGCACCGGTGCCGTGGTGGCCGGCTGGGACCAGGGCCTCGTCGGCAAGAACGTGGGCGACCGGGTCCTGCTGGTGATCCCGCCCTCTCTCGGTTACGGCTCCAACCCCCAGAGCGAGCTGGCCAAGAACACCCTGGTCTTCGTGGTGGACATCCTCGGCACCGTCTGACCCGGAAAGTCTGTGAGACTGTTCCTGACGCAGGTCACGCAACAAGGAGAGAACAAGTGAGCATCGACAAGCCCGAGATCGACTTCCCGGGCGGCGAGCCCCCGGCGGACCTCGAGATCAAGGACATCTGGGAGGGCGACGGCGAGGTGGCGAAGGCGGGCCAGACCGTCACCGTGCACTACGTCGGTGTGGCCTTCAGCACGGGCGAGGAGTTCGACGCCAGCTGGAACCGCGGCACCCCCTTCCGCTTCCCGCTGGGCGGCGGCCGGGTCATCAAGGGCTGGGACCAGGGCGTGCAGGGCATGAAGGTCGGCGGCCGTCGTCAGCTGACCATCCCCGCCCACCTCGCCTACGGCAACCAGAGCCCCACCCCGGCGATCAAGCCCGGTGAGACCCTGATCTTCGTGGTCGACCTGCTCGGCGTCTGATCCGACCGGAGCCGATCATCCGGGGCCCATGCCTGTCCGGGCATGGGCCTCCGGCTTTTACCGCGCCACCTCGGGGCGGTACGGTCGTCGCTCGTAAGCACCATAGGGAGGCGAAGCGGGTCGATGGCCATTGCCAAGGCCGAGCGGCTGATGAATCTGGCGCTGTGTCTGCTCGGGACGCGCCGGCCCCTCAGCAAGCGTGAGCTGCGTGAGTCGATCGAGGCCTACCTCGAAGCGGGCTCCGACGACTCCTTCAATCGCATGTTCGAACGCGACAAGGATGATCTGCGGGAACTCGGACTGGTCATCGAGACCGTGGAGAACCTCGACGGCGAGGTCGGTTACCTGGCCCGCCGCGACAGCAACCGGCTGCCGCCCATCACCCTCGACGCCGAGGAGGCCGCCGCCCTCGGGCTCGCCGCCAAGGTGTGGCAGCAGGCCCGGCTCGCCGGAGCGGCCAGCGGCGCCCTGCAGAAGCTGCGCGCGGCCGGTCTGCCCGAGGACGTCGACCCGTACGGTGCCCATGGCGCGCTGGAGCCGCGCATCCCGGTGCACGAGGCCGCGTTCGAGCCGCTGATGCTGGCCTGCCGCGACCGCCGTCCTGTCGTCTTCGACTACCGCAAGGCCAACGCCGCCCAGCCCGGACAGCGGCACGTCGAACCGTGGGCGCTGGAGTGCTGGCGCGGCCACTGGTACCTGGCCGGCTGGGACCGCGACCGGGGCGCCGAGCGGGTCTTCCGGCTCTCCCGGATCACCGGGAAGGTGCGCTCGCGCGGCGGCCGGTTCACCGTCCCGGTGCCGGACGTCGTCACCGTGCGGGAGACCGTGGCGAGCTGGGCGGGGGAGAGCGCGGACCGTTCGGCGCGGATCCGGCTGCGCTCCGACGCCGGTTACCCCCTTCGGGCGAAGGCCACCGTGGTGCGGGAACTCGGTGACGGCTGGGACGAGTTGGAGATTCCGTACGGGCACGGCCTGGACGCCTGGCTGGTGGAGTTCGGACCGGACGTGGTGGTCCTGGAGCCCGCCGAGCTGCGGGCCGACGTGATGGACCGGCTGCGTGCCGTGGCCAAGGGCTGAGGGGGAGCGGAGAAGGACGTGGCAGGCAAACCGGTCAGGCCCGTGAACGCCATCGACCAGACCCGGCGGATGCTCTCCCTGGTGACGTATCTGCGGGAGCGTCCCGGCGCGCGGATCGAGGACGTGGCGCGCGCCTTCGGGATCACCGAGGACGAGCTGGTCTCCGACCTCGACGTGCTGCCCATGTGCGGCACCAGCTTCCGCGGCGGCGATCTGCTGGACATCGACACCGACGGTGAGCGCATCTGGTGGCACAATCCGGCCGCCCTCGGCGCGGAGGCGGCCGAGCCGCTGCGGCTCGCCGCCGACGAGGCCACCGCGCTGCTGGTCGCCGCCCGCGCCGTGGCCACGCTGCCGGGGCTGCGCGAGGGCGACCGGCAGGCGCTGCTGCGGGCCACCGCGAAGGTGGAGACCGCGGCCGGCGAGGCGGCCGGCGCCAGCGCCCGGCTGTCGGTGACCTTCGAGTCCGAGGGCGGTGTCTTCGCGGACGTCGACCGGGCCATCGCCGAGCGCCGCAGACTGTGGATCCGCTACTACTCGCCCGCGCGCGACGAGGTCACCGAGCGGGAGATCGACCCCATCCGCCTGGTCAGCGTCGGGCACACGTATGTCGAGGCGTGGTGCCGGCGCTCCGAGGCGCGCCGTACCTTCCGGCTCGACCGGGTCGCCGAGATCCGCATCCTCGACGAGCCGTCCGCGCCGCCCGAGGTCGAGCTGCGGGACCTGTCGGAGGCGCTGGTGCAGCCGGCGGCCGAGGATCCCGAGGTCGTGGTCGAGGTCGGGCCGGGCGGCCGCTGGGTCGCCGAGTACTACCCGCACGACAGCGCGGACGAGCTTCCCGACGGCGGGTTGCGTATCACTCTGCGCACGCCCGACCCGGCCTCGCTCAGACGGCTGGCCCTGCGGCTCGGCCGCGACGGCCGCATCGTGGAGCCGCGTGCGCTGGCCGACAGCGCCCGGCAGGCGGCCCGTGAGGCGCTGGCGGCGTACGACGGGGTCGAGGCGGCCGGATGACCGGCCCCGCACACGGTGCGGGACGGACAGGACGACAGGCAGGAGCGAGGGCTTTGAGCGAGTCGGCGGCGTCCGGTACGCGGACCATGACGGCGGCGTCCGCGTTCGCGGGGATGAGGAATGTGGCCCCGGTGAGGTTCCGGGCGGGCTGCCCGGACTGCCGGGAGCGTTTCGAGCTCGCCGCGAGCGCGCTGCGCCTGGCCATCGGCGCCAGCAGCCGCACCACGTTCTACTCCTTCACCTGCCCCGCGTGCGGGGCGGCCGTCCGCAAGCCGGCGGGGGAGCGGATCGTGGAGCTGCTCACCGGCGGCGGGGTCCGGACACTGCGGCTGCACTCGACCGTCTAGGCTCGCCCTCATGTTCTGGCCGATGTGCGCGGTTGCGGTGGGGTTCCTGGGTCTGCTGGTGCTCGGGGTGTTCGCCGTCAGGGTCTTCGTCGAGGCGGAACGGCTCGGCAGGCAGGTCACGGACTCGGCCCGTCGTATCGGCCGTGCCGCGGAGGACCTGGAGCGCGCGGCGGCCGGCGCGGCCCGCTCCGCCGAGTCCCTCTGAGCGGTTCCGGCCGGCTCCCGGCGCGGCTTCGCCCTTGTCACCGTGCGGGTCCCGGCAGGTACGCTGCTGATCGCGGACCGGAGAACGAGGCCCGGACCGCGGACGGGAGTACGCACAGGGATTGCCGGACGTTCACCCCTGAGCGTTACGATCGCTGTCAGCACCGTCGTTCGGACGCATGTCCGGCCGGTCGGACAGCCACCCACCCACCCGCCTCGGTGAGAAGGTAAAGACTTATGGGACGGCTCGGCCCCACCGAGATCATTCTGATCCTCGTCGTCATCATCCTGCTGTTCGGCGCGAAGAAGCTCCCGGACATGGCGCGGTCGCTCGGCAAGTCCGCCCGCATCCTCAAGAGCGAGGCGAAGGCGATGAAGGACGACAACAAGTCCGCCGCCCCCGCCGACCCGCCGGTCCCCGGCGAGCAGCCCCCGGCGCAGCGCACCATCCAGGCCGCCCCCGGCGACGTGACCAGCTCCCGCCCGGTCACGGAGCCGACGGACACGACCAAGCGCTGACGCAGGGCCGGTGAACTCCGGCCCGCCGCACGAGATGGGAACGTGGGTTGCTCAAGTCTGCCCGCAAGCAGGAGAGGGATCCCGAGGGGCGGATGCCCCTCGTGGAACATCTGCGTGAGCTGCGCAACCGGCTCGCCAAGGCCGTCGTCGCGATCGTCGTGGTGATGATCGTGGCCGCGTTCTACAGCGAGCAGCTCATGCAGTTCCTCGCGGAGCCGGTGCCCAAATGCGAGAACCTGACGAACAGCGACGGTGGTAACTGCGCCATCGTCTCCTTCAACACGCTGACGTCGCCGTTCACCACGACGATCAAGGTGAGCCTCATGGCCGGCCTGATCGTCTCCAGCCCTGTGTGGCTCTACCAGCTCTGGGCCTTCGTCGCCCCCGGGCTGCACAAGCACGAGAAGAAGTACACCTACTACTTCGTCTCGGCCGCGGTTCCGCTGTTCGCCGGCGGCGCCTACCTGTCGTACGTCATCCTCCCCGTCAGCATCAAGGTGCTGCTCAGCCTCACCCCCGGGGGATCGGCCAACATCCTCTCGCTCGACGAGGTCCTCGACTTCACCATCAGGATGGTGCTGGTCTTCGGCCTGGCCTTCGAGCTCCCCCTGCTGCTCATCATGCTGAACCTGGTCGGCATCGTCTCCGGCCGTCGCATGGCCGGCTGGTGGCGCGGTGTCGTCATGGGCGTCTTCGTCTTCGGCGCGGTCGCGACGCCCACCACGGACCCGGTGGGGATGATCGCCCTCTCCGGACCCATCGTCGTCCTCTACTTCGTCGCCGTGGCGTTCTCGCTGCTCAACGACAAACGGCGGGCCCGCAGGGAATCCCAGGGCCCCGCCGACGACGAGGCGTCCGAGCTGGACCTCACCCCGGAGTCCATCGATCCGGTGGAACCCGTGGCCGCCCTGCCCGAGCAGGCGACCAAGGACCGGGTCAACGGTTATGACGACGTGACCTGAGGACCGCCCCGCAGCTCATAGGGTCATCCCCGTGACCAGCGAGATCACCCTCTTCGTCAACCCCACCGCGGGCCGCGGCCGGGGCGCCCGCGCGGCGCGGCCGGCCGCTTCCGCGCTGCGGGACGCCGGCTTCTCGGTGCGGACCGTGCTCGGCGACGACCCGCAGGACGCCCTGGACCGGGCGCGCGCCGCCGTCGAGGAGGGCACCGGCGCCCTGATCGCCGTCGGCGGCGACGGCATGGCGAACCTCGCCCTGCAGGCCGTCGTCGGCACCGGCACCCCCTTCGGCCTGGTCGCCGCCGGGACCGGCAACGACTTCGCCCGCGCCCTCGGCATGCCCCTGCGGGAACCGGCCGCGGCCGGCCGGATGATCGCCGACGCCCTCAAGTGCGGCCGGGTCCGCGACATCGACCTCGGCCGGGTCGGCGACCGCTGGTTCGGCGCCGTGCTCGCCTCCGGCTTCGACTCCCGGGTCAACGACCGCGGCAACCGGATGCGGCTGCCCCTCGGCCGCGTCAAGTACGACGTCGCGATGGTCGCCGAGCTGGCCGCCTTCCGTCCGCTGCCCTACCGGATCACCCTCGACGGCGGCGAGGTCCGCGAGGTCGAGGCGGCGCTGGTCGCCGTCGGCAACGGACCGTCGTACGGCGGCGGCATGCGGATCTGCCCCGGCGCGGACCTGACCGACGGGCTGTTCGACATCACGGTGGTCGGCGAGTGCAGCCGGGCCACGCTGCTGCGGGTCTTCCCCCGGGTGTACCGGGGCACGCACGTCGGCCATCCCGCGATCACCGTGCTGCGGGCGGCGAGCGTGGAACTGGCCGCCGAGGAGGTCACCGGGTACGCGGACGGGGAGCCGGTGGGTCCGCTGCCGCTGACCGCGCGCTGCGTGCCGGGCGCGCTGCGGGTCGTCGGCCCCTGAACCGGGCGGCCCCGCCGCTCGCAGGGACGGTTCCGGATAATGATCGTCCTGTTGTCGGTGCGGCCCGGTACGCTCGAAAGCACGATGACAGAGGACCTCTCACCGGCCGAGCGGTACGCGGCGGCGCGCAGGCGCGCTGCCGAGCAGGCCACCGCGCTCGCCTCCTTCCGCGAGATGTACGACTTCGGCCTCGACCCCTTCCAGATCGAGGCCTGCCAGGCGCTCGAGGCGGGGAAGGGCGTGCTGGTCGCCGCGCCCACCGGCTCCGGCAAGACGATCGTCGGCGAGTTCGCCGTCCACCTCGCCCTCCGGCAGGGCAAGAAGTGCTTCTACACGACACCCATCAAGGCGCTGTCGAACCAGAAGTACGCCGATCTGTGCCGCCGCTACGGCACGGAGAAGGTGGGCCTGCTCACCGGCGACAACAGCGTCAACTCCGACGCCCCGGTGGTCGTGATGACCACCGAGGTGCTGCGGAACATGCTGTACGCCGGGTCGCGGACCCTCCTCGGCCTCGGCTACGTGGTGATGGACGAGGTGCACTACCTCTCCGACCGCTTCCGCGGTGCCGTCTGGGAGGAAGTGATCATCCACCTCCCCGAGTCGGTGACCCTGGTGTCGCTCTCGGCGACGGTGTCGAACGCGGAGGAGTTCGGCGACTGGCTGGACACCGTCCGCGGCGACACCCAGGTGATCGTCTCCGAGCACCGGCCCGTGCCGCTGTTCCAGCACGTGCTGGCGGGACGCCGGATATACGACCTGTTCGAGGAGGCGGAGGGCGGCAAGAAGGCCGTCAACCCGGACCTCACGCGCATGGCCCGCCTGGAGGCGAGCCGCCCGTCCTGGGGCGACCGCAAGCGCGGGCGGGGCAATACGCGCGAGGCCGACCGGGAGCGGGAGCGCCGGCAGCGCTCGCGGGTGTGGACGCCGAGCCGGCCGGAGGTCATCGAGCGGCTCGACGCCGAGGGTCTGCTGCCCGCCATCACCTTCATCTTCAGCCGCGCCGCCTGCGAGGCCGCCGTCCAGCAGTGCCTGTACGCGGGCCTCCGGCTCAACGACGAGGAGGCGCGGGCCAAGGTCCGCGCCCTGGTCGAGGAGCGTACGGCCTCCATCCCGGCCGAGGACCTGCACGTCCTGGGCTACTACGAGTGGCTGGAGGGCCTGGAGCGCGGTATCGCGGCCCATCACGCGGGCATGCTGCCGACGTTCAAGGAGGTCGTCGAGGAGCTGTTCGTACGCGGGCTGGTGAAGGCCGTGTTCGCGACCGAGACCCTCGCGCTCGGCATCAACATGCCCGCCCGCTCGGTGGTCCTGGAGAAGCTCGTCAAGTGGAACGGCGAGCAGCACGCCGACATCACCCCCGGCGAGTACACCCAGCTGACCGGCCGGGCCGGCCGGCGCGGCATCGATGTCGAGGGCCACGCGGTCGTGCTGTGGCAGCGCGCCATGAACCCCGAGCACCTGGCGGGACTGGCCGGCACGCGCACCTATCCGCTGCGCTCCAGTTTCCGGCCGTCGTACAACATGGCGGTCAACCTGGTCGAGCAGTTCGGCCGGCACCGCTCGCGCGAGCTCCTCGAGACGTCCTTCGCGCAGTTCCAGGCGGACAAGTCGGTCGTGGGCATCTCGCGTCAGGTGCAGCGCAACGAGGAGGGTCTCGAGGGCTACAAGGAGTCCATGACCTGCCACCTCGGCGACTTCGAGGAGTACGCGCGGCTGCGCCGGGAGCTGAAGGACCGGGAGAACGAACTGGCCCGGCAGGGCGCGGTGCAGCGGCGTGCGGAGGCCGCCGTCGCGCTGGAGAAGCTGAAGCCCGGTGACGTCATCCACGTACCCACCGGGAAGTACGCGGGGCTGGCGCTGGTGCTCGACCCGGGGCTGCCGGCGGGCCGGTCCAACGGCCACCGCGGCTACGAGTACGCCGACGGCCCGCGCCCGCTGGTGCTGACCGCCGAGCGGCAGGTCAAGCGGCTGGCGTCGGTCGACTTCCCGGTGCCGGTGGAGGCGCTGGAGCGGATGCGGATCCCGAAGTCCTTCAACCCGCGTTCCCCGCAGTCCCGCCGGGACCTCGCCTCGGCGCTGCGCACCAAGGCCGGGCACATCGTCCCGGACCGGCACCGCAGGAAGGGTTCCCCGGCGGCCGACGACCGGGAGATCGCCCGGCTGCGCAAGGCGCTGCGGGCGCATCCGTGCCACGGCTGCCAGGACCGTGAGGACCACGCCCGCTGGGCCGAGCGCTACCACCGGCTGCTGCGTGACACCTCGCAGCTCGAGCGCCGTATCGAGGGCCGGACGAACACCATCGCCCGCACCTTCGACCGGATCGTCGCGCTGCTGACCGAGATGGACTACCTGCGCGGCGACGAGGTCACCGAGCACGGCAAGCGGCTGGCCCGGCTGTACGGCGAACTGGACCTGCTGGCCAGCGAATGCCTGCGCGAGGGCGTCTGGGAGGGGCTCGCCCCCGCCGAACTCGCCGCGTGCGTGTCGGCGCTGGTGTACGAGGCCCGGGTCGCCGACGACGCGATGGCGCCCAAGCTGCCGTCGGGCCGGGCGAAGGCGGCACTCGGTGAGATGGTCCGCATCTGGGGCCGGCTGGATGCCCTGGAGGAGGACTTCCGGATCAGCCAGACGGAGGGCGTGGGCCAGCGTGAGCCCGACCTCGGCTTCGCCTGGGCCGCCTACATGTGGGCGTCCGGCAAGGGCCTGGACGAGGTGCTGCGCGAGGTGGAGATGCCGGCCGGTGACTTCGTACGCTGGTGCAAGCAGGTCATCGACGTGCTGGGGCAGATCTCGGCCGCGGCGCCGTCCGCCGAGGGTTCGACGGTCGGCAGGAACGCCCGCAAGGCGGTCGACGGACTGCTGCGGGGCGTGGTCGCCTACTCGTCCGTGGGCTGAGGGCTCGGCCCGGAAGCCCTGAAGAAGCCCGGTGCGCCCCGTGCGCGCCGGGCTTCTGCCTTCTCGCGCCCTCGTCGAAGGGCGTCACCGCCCGGTTCCGTGGGCAGGATCGAGGAGCCCGAGGCGCTTCCTCACCCCTTACGGTGAGTGGTTTTCGTACGTCTGGGCGCGGTGACGGATGGTGTTCGAACAGCCGCGCAGCGTGTAAACGACCTGAGCGTACTCCTGTCCCAGGGGCCTTTTCCGGCACTCGGCGAATATGACATGGCGATGATCCTGTCGGACTAAGCTCGCCCGCAGCGCACCGAGTTGAGATGAATTCGTGCGCTTGTTCCCCTATGTGCACGTTTTCCGGCCGTCAGTCGATTCGTTTCAGAGGGCTCATATGGCGAGTGTCCAACTTCCCCACACACGCGTGCTGTTGTTGCCGGCCATAGTGATGGCCGCGGCGACCGGAGCCGCCGTCGCCCTGGTGACGGAGCCCGCCCGGATCGCCGTCGGCGTGTGCGGCGCCGTCGCGACCCTGCTGGTGACCGCCGCCGCGGCCGAGGCGGTGCGCCGCGGCCGGTTCCTGCGCGAGGCGCGGGCCGAGCACGAACGTCACCGTGCGTACCTGGAGTCCAGGATCGCCGCCCACGACACGGAGACGGACCACTTCATCAACCAGGTCGCCCCCGCCGCCCTGCACCACCTGCACAGCGGCAACGACCCCGACGAGGTGCTGCGCGCCCTGCCCCGGCTCAACCCGGCCTGGCGCGACCTGCCGGAGTACCAGCTCCGGATGCTGCGGACGATGCTCAAGATCATCGACGACGAGGAGAACCTGCGCGACTCCGCCCAGCGCTCCTTCGTCAGCATCGCCCGCCGCGTCCAGGCGATCGTCCACCAGCAGGCCAAGGAACTCCGCGAGATGGAGGAGGACCACGGCCGCAACCCCGAGGTCTTCGACGACCTGCTGCGCATCGACCACGGCACCGCGCTGATCGGCCGCCTCGCCGACTCCATCTCCGTCCTCGGCGGCGGCCGTCCCGGACGCCAGTGGCCCAAGCCCGTCGCGCTCTACAGCGTGCTGCGCGGCGCCATGTCCCGCATCCTCGAGTACCGCCGCATCGACCTGAAGTCGATCGCCAAGATCAACATCAAGGGCATCTACGTCGAACCGGTCATCCACGCCGCCGCCGAGATCCTCGACAACGCCACCCGCTACTCCCCGCCGACCTCCAAGGTGAGCGTCACCGCCACCGAGGTGCAGACCGGCGTCGCCATCGAGATCGAGGACGCCGGCGTCAGCCTCGACGAGCAGGCCCGCGCCCGCATCGAGGGCATCCTCGAACAGGCCCAGAAGGGCACCGACCTCCAGGAGATCGGGGAGAACCCGCGCCTCGGCCTCGCCGTCGTCGGCCGCCTCTGCACCGCCTTCAACATGCAGGTCTCGCTGCGCGCCTCCGCCTACGGCGGCGTCCGCGCCGTCCTCGTCGTCCCCAGCGAGATGATCACCGACGAACCCGGCGTGGGCCTCGCCCACGGCATCGGGGCGACCTCCGTGCCCCGTCCGGTCGACGCCCTGCCGGGCCCGGAGCGCACCCCCAAGAAGCGCCGCCCCACCAGCCCTCGCATCCCCGCCACCGTCTCCATGGAGGACGACGTCCCCGAGGTCACCGAGTGGACCGCGGGCGGACTGCCCCAGCGCCGCAGCCGGGTGAAGACCCCGATCCACCAGCGGTACGCCGAGCAGGCGGCCGCCGAACGGGCCGAGCGGGAGGCCAGGGAACGGGGCGAGGAGTACCACGACATCTGGGCCAGGCCCGAGCCCGAGAAGAAGCAGGACGACCGCGAACCCGGGCTGTGGGTCGACGCCTTCTGGGAAGGCATGCGCAAGGGCCTCGACCCGGGCGTCCCCACCACCGACTTCACCCGGAACCCGACCGCCTACCTGCATCTCATCAACGAACCGGCCCGCACCGAGGCCGATGACGAGGGGGACCTCAAGTGATCCAGCAACGAGCCAACTTCGACTGGATGCTCAAGGAGCTCGCCGACGGCGTACCCGGCGTCGAGATGATCGTGGTGCTCTCCGCCGACGGTCTGCGCATCGCCCGCTACGGCGGCGAGCCGGACGCCGCCGACCGGGTCGCCGCGGCCTGTGCGGGCGTACAGAGCCTCGCCGGGGCCGTGGCCCAGGAACTCCCGTACGGCAACGGTGAGATGAAGATGGTGCTCATCGAGATCAACGAGGGCTACTTCTACCTGATGGCGGCCGGCGCCAACGCCTACCTCGCGGTGCTCTCCGACATGACCTGCGAACCGGGCCGCATGGGTGGCATGATGCGCGACCTCGTCGTCCGTATCGGCGCCCATCTGACCAGTCCGCCCCGACGGAACGGGCAGACCGTATGACTCCTCCGCGACGCCAGAGGCGCTTCCCCCAGGAGGGCCCCCCTCCGCAGCCGGCCGCACCGGCCAGGAAGGAGGGTGAGGGCGGCAACCCGGAGCGGCTGTACGTCGTCACCGGACCGGACGGCGAACGCGCCGACCTCGATCTCGTCACGCTGATCGTGGCCGGCTCCCCGGACCCCCCGCCCTCCGCCGGCCCCGAGCAGGCGGCGCTGCTCCGGCTCTGCGCCGCCCCCCTGTCCGTGGCCGAGCTGTCGGCCTATCTCAACCTGCCGTTCAGCGCGGTGACCGTGCTGATCACCGAGATGCTGGCGGCGGAACTGGTCCAGGCGCGCTCCCCGATCGTCCGCAAGGCGCTGCCCGACCGTTCCCTTCTCGAAGCGGTGATGCATGGACTTCAAAGGCTCTGAGACCATCCCGGGCCCCCGCGCCGAGGACCAGTTGCCGCACACGGCACAGGCCGCGGTGAAGATCGTGATCGTGGGCGGATTCGGGGTCGGCAAGACGACCATGGTCGGCTCGGTCAGCGAGATCAAACCGCTGACCACCGAGGAGACCATGACGCAGGCCGGCGTCGGGGTCGACGACAACTTCGGTTCCGCGTCCAAGACGGCCACCACGGTCGCCATGGACTTCGGCCGTATCAAGATCACGGACCAGCTGGTGCTGTACCTGTTCGGCACCCCCGGCCAGGAGCGCTTCTGGTTCCTGTGGAACGGGCTGTTCGAGGGGGCGCTCGGCGCGGTCGTGCTGGTCGACACCCGCCGCCTCGAAGTCAGCTTCGACGTCATGGGGCGGCTGGAGGAGCGCGGTGTGCCGTTCGTCGTCGCCGTCAACTCCTTCCCGGACGCCCCGCGTTACCCCATCGCGGACCTGCGGTCCGCCCTCGACCTGTCCGAGCAGATCCCGATCATGGAGTGCGACGTGCGGCGCCGCGCCTCCAGCCGTGACGTGCTGATGACCCTGATGCGGTTCCTGCACTCGCTCGCCATGACGGGCTCGCTCACCTGACCCCGGGATCCCTCTCCCGCACCGGACCCCGCTTTCCCCCTCGGAGCGACCACTGTGACGCCTGAACCCACCTCCCTGACGGGAGACTCCCCGGCCGGAACGGACGCCCCCCGCCCCGGCCCGCCCCCCGGCTGCCCCGCACACGGCAAGGGCCCCGGCGGGCTGAGCCGGCTGCACGAGTCGGAGGACCTGAAGAAGCTGTACGAGGAACTGCGGGCCGAACACGGTCCGGTGGCACCCGCGCTGATCCACGACGACGTGCCGGTGTGGGTGGTCCTCGGCCACGCCGAGAGCCAGCAACTGGTGCGCACCCCCGCGCAGTACTGCAAGGACAGCCGCATCTGGTCCGCGCTCGCGGAAGGACTGGTCAAGCCCGACCATCCGCTGATGCCGCACATCGCCTGGCAGCCGATGTGCGCCCACGCCGAGGGCGACGAGCACCGGCGGCTGCGCGGCGCCATCGACGCCGCCGTGGCGGCCACCGACTTCCGCGGCCTGCGCCGGCACGTCAACCGCAGCGTGCAGCGCGTCGTCAACCGGTTCTGCGAGGCGGGCGAGGCCGAGCTGGTCGGCCAGTACGCCGAGCACCTGCCCATGGCCGTGATGTGCCACGTCCTCGGCATGCCCGACGAGTACGACGACCGGATGGTCGAGGCCGCCCGCGACATGATCAGGGGCACCGAGACCGCGATCGCCAGCAACGCCTACGTCATGGAGGCCCTGGAACGCCTCACGGCCCGCAGCCGGGCCCAGCCGCTGGACGACTTCACCGGCCACCTCGTCAGGCACCCGGCCGGACTGACCGACGAGGAGATCGCCCAGCACCTCCGCGTGGTGCTCATCGCCGCCTACGAGGCCACCGCCAACCTCCTCGCCAACGTGCTGCGCCAGGTGCTGATCGACCCGCGCTTCCGCTCCCAGCTCAACGGCGGCCAGATGACCGTGCCCCAGGCGGTGGAACAACTGCTCTGGGACGAACCGCCTTTCAGTACCATCTTCGCCTACTACGCCAAGCAGGACACGGAGCTCGGCGGCCAGCGCATCCGCAAGGGCGACGCCCTGCTGTTCGCACCCGCGCCGGCCAACGTCGACCCCCGGGTACGCCCCGACCCGACCGCCGACATGCAGGGCAACCGCTCGCACCTCGCCTTCGGCGGGGGCGCGCACGAGTGCCCCGGCCAGGACATCGGCCGCGTGGTCGCCGAAGTCGGTGTCGACGCCCTGCTCATGCGGCTGCCCGACGTCGAACTGAGCATCGACGAGGAGCGGCTGACCTTCACCGAGTCCATCGCCTCGCGACATCTCGTGGAGCTGCCCGTCCACTTCACACCCCGGCCGCAACAGGACGTGCTGCAGCGGCCCAGCCACGAGAACGACGCGCCCCCGCAGCAGGACTGGCACATCGGCGTGAACCGGCCGGCGGCCACCGTGTCCCCCGCGCTGCCCGAGCCGGGCGCCGAGCCGCCCGCGCCGTCCCCCGCACCGGTGCCGCCGGTGACGGAACCCGCCCCGCCGCAGGGCGCCTGGCAACGCTTCCTGCGCTGGTGGCGCGGTTACTGACCGGTCGCCCAGTCCTCGTACGAGGACCATGCCGCGAGCACCCGGCCACTGGTGAACCGGTGCTCCGCACCCGTCACCGGATCGGTGAACTCCAGCCTCCGCGCCAGCAGTTGCAGCGGACGCCGGAAATCACCGGCCGGGACGGGGGCGGCCACCTCGGGGTACAGCGGATCGCCGAGGATCGGCACACCCAGGGCGTTCATGTGCACCCGCAGCTGATGGGTCTGCCCGGTGCCGGGCACCAGCCGGTACCGGCCGAGGCCGTCGGCCCGGTGGGCGGCGAGTTCGATCCGCGTCACCGCGTTCGGCTCGCCCTCGACCTCCTCGGCGGTCAGCACCCCCCGCTCCTTCACGATCCGGCTGCGCACGGTCCGGGGCAGGTCCAGGGCCGGGTCGTACGGGGCGACGGCCTCGTACTCCTTGCGCACCAGCCGGTCGCGGAACAGCGTCTGGTAGGCCCCGCGCTCCCCGGGCCGCACCGTGAACAGCACCAGGCCCGCGGTGAGCCGGTCCAGGCGGTGCGCGGCGCCCAGCTCCGGGACGCCCAGCTCACGGCGGAGCCGGGCGAGCGCGGTCTGGGTGACGTGGCCGCCGCGCGGGGTGGTGGCCAGGAAGTGGGGCTTGTCGACGACGACGATGTGCTCGTCCCGGTGCACGACCTCCAGCGGGAACGGCACCGGCACCTCGGCGGGCGGCTCACGGTGGAACCACACGTACATGCCGGGTGCGTACGGGGTGTCCGCCGGTACGGACCGTCCGTCCGCCCCGACGATCAGGCCCGCGGCGAACATCCCGTCCACGACCCCGGGGCCGGCGGCCGAGAGCCGCTGCGCCAGGTGCTCCCGTACCGTGGCCCACCGGTCCCCGGCGGGCAGCCGGACCCGTACCGGGTCCACACCGTCGCGCTGCGGCAGGGGGGAGGGCGGGGCCGGCCGTCTGCGTCTCACACCGGGCAAGCGTACGGGGCCGCTCAGCCGTGGTTCCCGGTCGCCCGTCTCAGCTCCGCCTCGACCTCGTGGAGCGGTCTGCCCTCGGCCCGGGCGTACTCGGTCACCGCGAGGCGGACGTCACGGGCGAGGTCGCGCCAGGCCCGCCAGGCGGTCTCCCAGGTGGCGGTCTGGCGGGCGCTCCACTGGGTCCGGGCGGGCGGGCCGTAGGCGTCCCGCAGGTGCCGGACCCGGGAGTGCGCCTCGTCCGCCGCGCGCTGCTTGGCCACGAGCTCGTCGAAGGTGTGTGCCACGCGGCCGGATCCTGGGGCAGCGCCCCGCCTCCGGCCGGCCCGCCACGCCGCCGGGCGCGGCCCGATGGGCCACGGTTCACTCGATCGGCCCGCCGGGCGGACGTACGGGGCGCGCTGTGCGGGTGCCCCGGTGTGGGTGTGGGCCGGGGGTGGGTTGCGCTGCCCGGCGCTTGCGGGGTGCCGTCGCGCCCACCCGTGCCGCCCTGCGGCACGACTGCCCGCGGATCGCCGGGAGTGGCACGGCTGCCCGCGGATCGCCGGGAGTGGCACGGCTGCCCGCGGATCGCCGGGAGTGGCACGGCTGCCCGCGGATCGCGGCGGCGTGCGGCTGCCTGTGACTTCGGTGGGGCGCAGGCGCGTACGGTCTCCCGGAACGCGTGCCGCGGTGGGCGCTGCGCCAGCCCCACCGGACCGGCACCGTGACCGTGCGGTCAAAAGGTCAGGCGGAGGTCTTCGCGCCTTCCTGCTCCGCCTCGATGCGGGCGTTCCAGTCGCGCTTGGAGGCCTGCCAGCCGTCCTCGTTGTGGCCGAGCCGCCAGTAACCGGAGATCGACAGGTCCTCGCGCGGAATGCCGCGCTCGACCCGCAGCAGACGGCGCAGCTCCTTCACGAAGTGGGCCTCGCCGTGGACGAAGGCGTGCACCCGGCCCTCCGGGAAGTCGAGACCCCGGACGGCCTCCACCAGGGCCTCGCCGACGGGCCGGGCGCCACGGTGCAGCCAGCGGACCTCCACATCGGAGTCGATCTTCTGCTCCTCGTCGGGGCCGGAGACCTCCAGGAAGGCGAACGCCCTGGCGCCGTGCGGCAGCGCCTCCAGCGAGCGGGCGATCGCGGGCAGCGCGCTCTCGTCACCGGCGAGCAGGTGCCAGTCGGCGGCCGGGTCGGGCGCGTAGGCGCCGCCGGGACCCAGGAACCGGACGACCTCGCCCGGCCGGACGTTCACCGCCCAGGGGCCGGCCAGGCCCTCGTCGCCGTGGACCACGAAGTCCAGGGTCAGCTCACGGTGCTCGGCGTCCCACTGGCGCACCGTGTACGTCCGGGTCACCGGCCACTGCTCGCGCGGGAGCTCCTCACGGATGCGCTGGAGGTCGAAGGGCTCCGGATACGCCGCCCCCGCGGCCGGGAACAGGAGCTTGACGTAGTGATCCGTGCAGGTGTCCGCCGAGAAATCGGAGAGCCCCTCACCACCGAGCACCACGCGCTGCATGTGCGGGGTCAGCCGCTCGGTGCGGACGACCTCAGCGGTGTGCGGCGTGCGCGGTGCGCGTACCGGTCGCTCTGCCATGAGGAGCCTCCCAGCTGTCATAGTTAGGGTTACCTAAGCTAGCACCTCGGTCCCGGTCGACACCTCGTCGGCGGACATCCCGCCCGGTTCAGCGCTGTGCGCGGCTCACGCCGAGAGGGTCGTCAGCAGGCGCTGCAGCGAGCCGCCCAGACCCCAGCGGGCGGCCAGGGACTCCACCCCGGCCGGGTCACGCGGCCCGTGGGGCAGCGCCGTGTCGACGTCCGGGAGTGGGACGTCGTCCGCGACCCGGACGACCTTCGGGGCGACCGCGAGATACGGCCGCGCCTCGTCCAGACGCTTGCGCTGCGACGGCGTGAGCCTGGCCCGCGGGTCGTCCACGGCCGCCAGGATCCCGGCCAGGTCGCCGAACTCGGCCAGCAGCTTGGCCGCCGTCTTCTCCCCGATGCCCGGCACACCCGGCAGACCGTCGCTCGGATCACCGCGCAGCAGCGCCAGATCCGCGTACCCCCCGCCGTCCACCCCATACTTCTCGCGCAGCACGGCCTCGTCGGTGACCTGGAGCGTGCCGACGCCCTTCAGCGGATACAGCACGCGCACCCCGCGCGCGTCGTCCACCAGCTGGTACAGATCGCGGTCACCGGTGACGATGTCGACCGGTCCGCCGGCGCGGCCGGTGAACGTGCCGATCACGTCGTCCGCCTCGTACCCGGCGACCCCCACCCGCGCGATGCCCACCGCGTCGAGCACGCTCTCGATGACCGGCACCTGCGGGGAGAGCGTGTCGGGCACCTCCTCCTCGTCCGGGCCCGCCGGGCGCTCCTCGGCGACGCGGTGGGCCTTGTAGGAGGGGATCAGCTCCACCCGCCACTTCGGGCGCCAGTCGGCGTCCATGCAGGCGACCAGGTGGTCGGGGCGGTGGTCCTTGACCAGGCGGTCGATGAAGTCGAGCAGTCCGCGCACGGCGTTCACCGGGGTGCCGTCCGGGGCCCTGACGGAGTCCGGGACGCCGAAGTAGGCACGGAAGTACAGGGAAGCGGTGTCGAGAAGCATGAGTCGTCCGGTCACGCACCGCATCATGCCGCACACCGCTGACAGCGCGGGTACGCCGGCGTGGGCCGGGGGTGGGTTTCCGCGGCCCGGCGTTCGCGAGGTGCCGCCGCGCCCGCCGTCCCCCGCTCTCGGCTCCCCTCGAGCGGGGCTCCGTCACCCTGCGGCACGACTGCCCAGTTGCGTATGACGCAACAGCCTGCCCTATGCGCGACCTGTGTGAGGCGTCACACGAAAACGTTTGCCCTGTGCAAAACCGGGGAGGCGCGGCCCCGGAGCGATGCCGGTTACAGATTCAACTGTTTGGGACCGCGTGAGCCGTCCGCCGGGCGTCGCTCCTGTCCTTTGCCGTCGAGACAAGAGGTACGCGTGTCATCCAGGCTTGAGGCCGAGCATCTGTTCAAGGTGTTCGGCAGACGACCGGACCAGGCGGTCGAACGACTGCGCCAGAAGAAGACCGACCGTGAGGAGCTGCGTTCCGACGGCACCACCGCCGCCGTCATCGACGCCTCGTTCACGGTGGAGCCGGGCGAGATCTTCGTCGTCATGGGTCTGTCGGGGTCCGGCAAGTCCACCCTGCTGCGGATGCTGAACGGTCTGCTGGAGCCCACCGCCGGACAGGTGCGCTTCGGCGGCCAGGACCTGACCGCGCTGTCCGACCGGGAGCTGCGCCGGGTCCGCTCCCGGAAGATCAGCATGGTCTTCCAGCACTTCGCGCTGTTCCCGCACCGCAGCGTCCGCGACAACGCCGCCTACGGTCTTGAAGTGCAGGGCGTGCCCCGCGCCGAGCGCGAACGCCGCGCCGACGAGGCGCTCGCCCTGTGCGGCCTGGCCGGCTGGGAGAAGTCGTGGCCCGACGAGCTGTCGGGCGGCATGCAGCAGCGCGTGGGTCTCGCCCGCGCGCTCGCCACCGACGCCGACCTGCTGCTGATGGACGAGTCCTTCAGCGCCCTCGACCCGCTGATCCGCCGCGACATGCAGGACCAGCTCCTCGAACTGCAGAAGACCCTGAAGAAGACGATCGTCTTCATCACCCACGACCTCAACGAGGCCATGCGCCTGGGCGACCGGATCGCGGTGATGCGCGACGGCCGCATCGTGCAGATCGGCACCGCGCAGGACATCCTGATCCGCCCCGCCAACGACTACGTCGCCTCCTTCACCCAGGACGTCGACCGCTCCCGCGTGCTCACCGCCGGCGCCGTGATGGACCGCGAGGTCCGCGGAGACGAGGCCGACTGCGGCTGCGAGACCGCGACGCCCGGCACACCGTTCACCGACCTGTGCGCGATCAGCGCCCGCGTACCGCACCCGGTGGCGGTGCTGGACCAGGAGGGCGCGCTCGTCGGGGTCGTGCCCCGGCAGCGCCTCGTCGGCTTCCTCGGCGACGAGGAGTCCGACCCCGGGGTCTGCGACACCCCGCGCGACAAGGGCGGCGAGAAGGTGATGGCCCGTGCCTAGGATTCCGCTCGGCGACTGGGTCAACAGCGCCGTCGACTGGCTGCTCGCCCACGTCAGCTGGCTGTTCGACTTCTTCAAGGCCGTCTTCACCGGCGCCTACGACGGTGTCAACGCCGTCCTCCAGGCCCCCGAACCGCTGATCCTCTGCGGCATCTTCGCGGTCATCGCCTTCTGGCTGCGCGGCACCTTCGCCGGTGTCCTCACCTTCCTCGGTTTCGCCTTCCTCGACTCCATGGAGCTGTGGGAGGACTCGATGGTGACGCTGGCGCTGGTCATCGTCGCCACGGTGATCGCGCTGGTCGTATCGGTGCCGGTGGGCGTCTGGGCGGCCCGCTCGGACCGGGTCAGCGCCGTGGTCCGGCCGGTCCTGGACTTCATGCAGACACTGCCCGCGATGATCTACCTCATCCCGGCGATCCTGTTCTTCGGGACCGGCTCCGCCCCGGGCATCGTCGCCACCCTGATCTTCGCGCTCGCCCCGGGCGTGCGCATGACCGAGCTGGGCATCCGCCAGGTCGACAAGGAACTGGTCGAGGCGGCCGAGGCGTTCGGCACCACCCCCCGCGACACCCTGCTGCGGGTGCAGCTCCCGCTGGCGCTGCCCACGGTGATGGCGGGCGTCAACCAGGTCATCATGCTCGGCCTGTCCATGGCCGCGATCGCCGGCATGGTCGGCACCGGCGGACTCGGCGGCGCGGTCATCGAGGCCATCGGACAGCTCAACATCGGCCTCGGCGCCGAGGCCGGCATCGCCATCGTCGTCCTGGCGATCTACCTGGACCGCATGACCAGCGCCCTGGGCACCCAGGTCTCCCCGCTCGGCCGGCGCGCCGCCGCCAAGGCACGCGCCGCGCAGGGACTGAGGGTCTGGTCCTACCGGCCCCGCCCGCAGGTCGCCGTGATCGGTGTCGTCGTCCTCGCCCTGGTCGCGGGCGGCATGGGGATCTTCGGCGGCAGCGGCTCCAAGACCACCACCACCGCCGGCGGCGAGAAGGTCGGCGACGGCAAGAAGGTCACCATCGGCTACATCCCCTGGGACGAGGGCGTCGCCTCCACCTTCCTGTGGAAGGAGATCCTGGAGCGGCGCGGTTTCGAGGTCGAGGCCAAGCAGTTTGAGGCCGGCCCGCTCTACACCGCCCTCGCACAGGGCGACGTCGACTTCCAGACGGACGCCTGGCTGCCCACCACCCACGAGGCGTACTGGAAGAAGTACGGCGAGCGGCTCGACGACCTCGGCTCCTGGTACGGCGAGACGTCGCTGGAGCTGACCGTCCCGTCGTACATGAAGGACGTCGACAGCCTGGAGGACCTCAAGGGCAAGGCCGGCCTCTTCGACGGGGAGATCACCGGCATCGAGTCCAGCGCCGGCATGATGGGCCTGCTGAAGGACAAGGTCCTCAAGGAGTACGGCCTGGACAAGGAGTACAAGGTCGTCGACAGCTCCACCCCGGCGATGCTGGCCGAGCTCAAGCGGGCCTACAGCAAGAAGGAACCGGTCGTCGTCACGCTCTGGTCGCCGCACTGGGCGTACAGCGACTACGACCTGAAGAAGCTGAAGGACCCCAAGGGAAGCTGGGGCAAGGGCGACGGCGTGCACACGGTGTCACGCAAGGGCTTCGCCGGCGACAACCCGCTCGTCGGGAAGTGGCTGAAGGACTTCTCGATGACCGAGGAGGAGCTCACCGGCCTGGAGGCCGAGATCAACAAGGCAGGCAAGGGCAGGCAGCAGGACGCCGTCCGCACCTGGCTGAAGGCCAACCCCGGCGTGGTCGACGAGCTGGCCCCGGTCCAGGGCTCCGGTGACACCCCCGCCGAGGCGAAGCGGCCGCTGGACGTGGCCTGGTTCCCCTGGGACGAGGACATCGCCGTCACCTACCTGTGGAAGAACGTCCTGGAGCGTCGCGGCTACACGCTGAACCTCAAGCAGATGGAGGTCGGCCCGGTCTACACCGGCCTCGCCTCCGGTGACCTCGACCTCAACTTCGACGCCTGGCTGCCGCACGCGCAGAAGAACTACTGGGACAAGAGCAAGGACGACCTCACCGACCTGGGCACCTGGTACGAGCCCACCTCGCTGGAGATCGCCGTCCCCTCGTACGTCAAGGACGTCACGTCCCTGGCGGACCTCAAGGGCAAGGCCGACCTGTTCGACGGGCGGATCATCGGCATCGAACCGGGCACCGGCGAGATGCAGCTGCTCAAGAACGAGGTCCTGCCGGGCTACGGCCTGGAGGACGAGTACGAGGTCGTCGACGGCTCCACGCCGGCGATGCTGGCCGAGCTCAAGCGCGCCCTCGCCAAGAAGGAGCCGGTCGCGGTCACCCTGTGGTCGCCGCACTGGGCCTACAGCGAGTACGAGCTGACCAAGCTGAAGGACCCCGAGAAGGCCTTCGGCGAGGGCAACACGATCCGCACCATCGCGAGCGAGAAGTTCCCCGGGCAGTACCCCGAGCTCACGAAGTGGATCAAGGGCTGGCACATGAGCGAGGACGAGCTGGGCAGCCTGGAGGCCGAGATCAAGAACCGCGGCCAGGGCCACGAGGAGGAGGCCGTCGCCGCCTGGCTGGAGGAGCACCCGGACATGGTGGAGCGGATGACCCCGCGGTAGACGGCTCCGCGGCGACCGCCGCACCGGCCGCCCGAGGGGCGGGCCCGGCCACGCACCTGACGGCGCGGCCGGGCCCGCCCCTCGGGCATGTCCGGAACCGGACGGGAACACGGCAGGAATCCGGACAACCACGGAGCGTGATGCTCTCCCCGGGCCTCCTGGTGACCTTCCGCCGGGTGAGGGGAACAATGGCGGGAACACCCCTTATCGCGCCCCGGGGGAACCGAGGGGCCCCCGGAGCGGCTGGCGTGAACCGGCGGGTCGGCGCCGGTCGCGTGCGACGGCGACGTGGCAGGCGCCTGAAACGGTTTGCCGAACATGCGTAGGGTGCAGACAACCCACGAGAAGGAGCGCGCCGGGTCCGCGGCGCACGGGGTGCGGGACGATCGGCGGAGGAGGGAGCCGGAGCGATGGGCGACCACAAGGAACAGCCCTTGCGGGTGGGCGCGGCCGTGCGGCGGCGACGCCGCGCGCTGGACCTCACCCTCGCCGTCGTGGCCGAGCGCAGCGGCCTGTCGGTTCCCTTCCTCAGCCAGATCGAGAACGAACGGGCGCGTCCCAGCCAGAGCTCCCTGGAGAAGGTCGCCGACGCCCTGCGCACCACCGCCGTGGAGCTCCTCGCCGCCGCCGACCCGGCGTGCAGCGTGGACGTCGTCCGTGCCGAGGGCGCCGAGCCGTGGGCGGAACCGCGGGTGCGCTCCCTGGTGCGCGGTCACCACCAGATGCACGCCTCCGAGTTCACCGGCGACCATGACGCCGGCCGCGAACTGCAGTTCCGCAACGACCAGTTGATGTACGTGGCGGACGGCGCGGTGGAGATCGAGGCGGAGGGCCGCGCGTACCGCCTCGGCCGCGGCGACACCCTGTACCTCACCGGAGGCGTCCGGCACCGCTGGCGGGCCACGGTCCCGGAGACCCGGCTGCTGGTCGTCGCCGTCGCCGAGCACATCGAGGCGCTGCGGGACAAGCCCCGCCGATGAGCCCCGCCCGGGTCGTCTCCCTCGTCCCGTCGCTGACGGAGGCCGTCTGGCGGCCCTGCGCGCGGCGGGCCTCGACCGTGCTGGTGACCGAGGTACGGACACTGTCCCAGGCCTTCGGCGGACCGGACCGGGTGCTCACGGCGTGCAGGGTACGGGCCCGCCCCCGCCGGCTGGACGAGGCCGAGGCGGCCTGCCCTGCGCCCTCGGCGACGGCCGGCACCTCACCTGGTACGGGCCGTCGCTGACCGGGGCGCCGGCGGTGCTGGGGCGGGCCCTGCGAGCAGCGCGCCGCTGAACAGGCCGCGCGCCGTGCACCAGACGGCGACGGCCCAGGCACCGGCCAGCAGGGCGTACAGGGCGAGCGTCAGGACGTCGTAGACGAGCAGCCCGGTGTGCGAGGCGAGGGCCCCGGCGCCGGTGACACAGGTGCCGACCGGGAACGTGAACGACCACCACGTCATCGCGAAGCGCATGCCCCGCCGCCACGCCCGTACGACATGCGCGGCGGCGAGGCAGAGCCACAGCAGCGCGAACCCCGTGACGGGCACTCCGTACAGGACGGCGAGCACCCGGAAGCCCTCGTCGTACGGCGTCGGCACGACCCCCGGGGCGATGTCCGCGAAGGCGCCGACGGCGGTCGTGGACTGGCCGAGCGGACCGAGCACCAGGAACAGCGACGGGGTGAGCGCGAGGGGCAGCGGACCGTGGGTGAGCAGCCGGCCGAAGACCAGCGGCAGCGTCATCAGGGTGGCCAGGAGGCTGAGCCCGAACATTGCGACACAGGCGAGCAGCAGGGTCGCGCGGGGCTGGCCCTGAGGGAGGTACGGCACCAGGCGGGGCCCGAGCGCGGCGGACACCATGGGGGCGACCAGCGGCAGCAGCCAGACGGGCGTCACCTCCCGCGCCGTCACCCGGTGGCGTACGGCCATCAGGTACGGGACGGCCACGGCGGCGGCCAGCCCGACGGCCGTACCGGCGGTGAACAGCACGGCGTCGAGGACGACGGCCGCGCGCAGCCCGGTCCAGTCCCGCCCGACGGACAGGGCGCCGCCGCCGACGGCCAGCAGGGCCATGGAGAGGCAGCCGTAGAACGGCGCCACGGCGGGGTCGAGGAGGTGGGCGCGGGCCCGGTCGCGGTGGTGGACCCAGTGCAGGGCGCGGGCGGCGAGCAGGACCGCCAGGAGGGCGAGGGACAGCGCCCAGACGGCGGTGAGCACGGGGCGCGGGACGGCCGCGTGCGCGGGGAGCGCGGCGCCCGCTCCGGCGACGATGGCGGTGCCCATCACGCAGGCGTACCAGTGGGGTCCGAGGTGACGGACGGCGGTGGCACGCGGGGGCCGTGCGGTGGCACGGGGGAGGGGCGGCGAGGGCCGGGTTGCGGTGACCATGGTCATACGGTCGGACCGGCGGGGCGCCGCCACCAGGGAGCCCTCCTCTATGGCGGCATAAGCTGGGCTTATGAGCACAACGGATGACCACGACCCTCCAGGGCACCGCTCCGCGAGCCCGGGGTCCCTGGCTCACCGGGTGCCGGACCTCGGGGCGCTGGAGCTGCTGCTGGCGGTGGCGCGGCTGGGGAGCCTGGGCGGGGCGGCGCGGGAGCTGGGCATCACCCAGCCCGCCGCCAGCAGCCGGATCCGGTCGATGGAACGACAGCTCGGAGTGGCGCTCGTCGACCGCTCGCCGCGCGGGTCGCGGCTGACCGACGCGGGGGCGCTGGTCACCGACTGGGCGCGGCGGATCGTGGAGGCGGCGGAGGCCTTCGACGCGGGCGCGCAGGCGCTGCGGGACCGCAGGGACTCGCGGCTGCGGGTGGCGGCGAGCATGACGATCGCCGAGTACCTGCTGCCGGGGTGGCTGCTCGCGCTGCGCGCGGACCGGCCGGACACGGCGGTGTCGCTGCTGGCCGGGAACTCGGCGGCGGTGGCGGAGCGGCTGCTGGCGGGGGAGGCGGACGTGGGGTTCGTGGAGGGGCTCACGGTGCCGGCGGGGCTGGACTCCGCGGTGATCGCCCATGACCGGCTGATCGTGGTCGCGGCGCCGTCGCACGCGTGGGCCCGCCGGCGGCGGCCGATCGCGGCGGAGGAGCTGGCGAGCACGCCGTTGATCCTGCGGGAGAAGGGGTCGGGGACGCGGCAGGTTCTGGACGCGGCGCTCGGGGGACTGGCCCGGCCGTTGATCGAGCTTTCCTCCACGACGGCGGTCAAGGCGGCCGCCGTCGGCGGTGCCGGGCCGGCGGTGCTCAGTGAACTCGCGGTGGGGGAGGAGCTGGCGATGCGGCGGCTGGTGCGGATTCCTGTCGACGGGATCGCCCTCGCCCGGGATTTGCGTGCGGTGTGGCCGGCGGGGCATCGGCCCACGGGGCCGGCGCGGGATCTGTTGTCGCTGACGCGGGGGTGAGCCTTGCTGTGGCTGGGCGGGGGTGGGTTGCGCTGCCCGGCGCTCATGGGGTGCCGTCGCGCCCACCCGTGCCGCTGGGGGCACCTCCCAGGCCTTTAAGGCACTGGGGGAGGCACGACTGCCCGCGGAGGGCGGGCTGCTTTCCCGCGGGAAGCGGCTGTGCGGCGTTGGTCAGGGCTTGCATGATGCGTAGGTCGGTGCCCATTTCCGGGTGCCATTGGACGCCCAGGACCCACGGGGATGTCGGGAGTTCGATCGCCTCCACCGTGCCGTCCTCCGCGTACGCCGACGGGATCAGGTCCGTGCCCAGGCGGTCCACCGCCTGGTGGTGGTAGGTGGGGACGGAGGTCTGTTCCGGGGCGATGCCGCCGTAGAGGGTGCCGGGGACCGGCTTGACCGGGTGGTGGCCGAAGACGCCCGGACCCTCCGCGTGGCCGTCGATGTGCTGGGCCAGGGTGCCGCCCAGGGCGACGTTCAGGAGCTGCATGCCGCGGCAGATGCCCAGCAGCGGGATCCGGCGGTCCAGGGCCGCCTCGATCAGGGCGAGTTCCCAGGCGTCCCGGGTCCGGGCGGGCGGTCCCGTGCGCGGGTCGGGCTCGGCGCCGTAGCGGACGGGTTCCACGTCCGGGCCGCCCGCGACGACCAGGCCGTCGAGCCGGGCCACGGCCGCCGCCGCGCGCTTTGGCGCGTCCGGCGGGAGCATCGCGGCCAGTCCGCCCGCCCGCTGCACCAGCCGCGGATAGCCGGCCGGCAGCAGCGCGGCGTCCAGCCGCCACACTCCCCAGCGCACACCGGACTCCGCGTACGTGCTGATGCCGATGAGTGGTCTGGCCGTCATGCCGGTCACCTTTCCCGCACCTCAGTCCCGTGACAACTCGGCCTCGGCCGCCGCCAGGGCCGCGAACTCCTCCTCCGGCGCCTTCGCCACCAGGTGCCTGCGGCTGTAGAGACCGAAGTACGCCACGGCCACGATGTAGACCGCCAGCGCGATGAACGCCGCCGTCACGTCCACCAGGAACGTCGCCACCAGCGCCGCACAGGCCAGCACCAGCGCCACCGACGAGGTGAGCACCCCGCCCGGCGTGCGGTACGGCCGCGGCAGCTCCGGCTCCCGGCGGCGCAGCACGATGTGCGAGAGGGACATCAGCGCGTACGAGATCGTCGCGCCGAAGACGGCGATGTTCAGCATGCGCGCGCCGTCGCCGGACCCGGCGGCCAGCGCGAAGCCGATCGCGCCGGGCACCAGCAGACCGAGGTAGGGCGCCCTGCGGCGGCTGGTGAGGGAGAGGAACCTCGGCAGGTAGCCCGCGCGGGACAGCGCGAAGAGCTGCCGTGAGCCGGCGTAGATCAGCGAGAAGAACGAGGCGACCAGCCCCGCGAGGCCCGCGTAGTTCACGATCCGGCTGAGCGCCGTCGCCTCGCCGTCCGGCTGGAGCGCCTCCACCAGCGGGTTGCCCGCCTCCTGCACCGCCGCCGAGCCGCGCGCCCCGGCCGCCGCGAAGAAGGTCACCACGGCCAGCACCGCCAGGATGCCCATGGACCAGCGGATCGCCCTCGGCAGCGTACGGGCCGGCTCCCTGGTCTCCTCGGCGGCCAGCGGTACGCCCTCCACGCCCAGGAAGAACCACATGCCGAACGGGAACGCCGCCCAGATGCCCAGCAGCCCCATCGGCAGCCAGGAGCTCGCGCCGAACGCGGAGGAATCCACCGGGATGTCGTCCAGCGAGGAGGCGTCGAACTCGGGCAGCGCCCCCAGCGCGAACACGACCAGCGCCGCCACCGCGATGCCCGTGACGACGAAGCTGAAGCGCAGCGCCTCGCCCACGCCCCACAGATGGATGCCGATGAAGATCACGAAGCAGGCCAGGTACACCGGCCAGCCGGACTCCAGGCCGAACAGGCCCAGTGACTCGACGTAGTCGCCGATGAAGAGGGAGATCGCGGCGGGCGCGAGGACGTACTCGATGAGGATCGCGGTGCCGGTGAGGAAGCCGCCCCACGGTCCGAGCGCCCGGCGGGCGAAGCCGTAGCCGCCGCCGGCCGTGGGCAGGACCGACGACAGCTCGGCGAGGGCGAAGACCATGCAGGTGTACATGGCGCCCATCAGCACCATGGCGATCGCCAGGCCGCCGAAGCCGCCCTCGGCCAGGCCGAAGTTCCAGCCCGAGTAGTCGCCGGACACGACATAGGCGACGCCGAGGCCGGTCAGCAGCAGCCAGCCGGCGCTGCCGCGGCGCAGCTTCCTGCGTTCGAGGTAGTCGTCCGGCTCATCGGCGGGTTCACGGGACGCGGACGGAAGGCTCACAAGGCGACTCCCCAGGGGGCGGCGACGGCAGGGGGCAATGGAACGGATCCAGACCTTTGTGGGCCCATACCTTCGTGGTGTGTGCGCCACGAGCGCAAGCCCCGTGCGTTAAGCCGCGGTAAACCATCCGTGTGGCGTCACGCCCTCACGCCAGAAAGCCCCGCAGCAGCGCCGCCGTCCCCGCGCAGTGCTCGCGCATCATCTCCCGCGCCCCGTCCGCGTCCCCCTCCAGCACCGCCTCGACCAGCGCCGCGTGCTGCCGCTGCGAGTGCTCCAGGTTGCGCACCAGCAGCGGGATGCAGTCCAGCAGGCCGTTCACCGTCGCCCGTACCGCCGCGTACTGCGCGGTCAGCGTCGGCGAGCCGCACAGCTCCGCCAGGGTGAGGTGGAACAGCGTGTCGAGGCGCCGGTAGTCGCCCAGCGGCGCGTCCCGCGTGCCGGACAGCGCCGCACGCAGCCGCGCCGCCCGCTCCTCCGTCAGCCCGTGCGCCGCGCACAGCCCCGCCGCGCCCACCTCCAGCACCTCCCGGAAACGCAGCACGTCCTCGATGTCGACCCCGGCGATCCGCCGCCGCAGCTCCTCCTCCCCGGTGTCCGTCGGGCGGGGCAGCACGAACGTTCCGCCGTACCGGCCGCGCCGCGACTCCACCAGGCCCTGGTCCTGGAGCACCTTCAGCACCTCGCGCAGCGTCACCCGGCTGATCCCCAGCCGCTCCGCCAGCTCCCGCTCGGCCGGCAGCCGCTCCCCGGCCGCCACCAGGCCCAGCCGCACCACCTGGAGGATCTGCTCCAGCGCCTCCTCGAAGCCGTTGCCCGCGCGGACCTGCCGCAGCACCGGTGCCAGGCGGTCCCCGACCGCCCCGGCCGCGTCGTCCGGCATCCGGCCGCGCCCCCTTCCCAAGCAATGGTTCCCGGCAATACCTTAAGGCTCCTGGCTCGACCGAAGAAGGCCAGAAGAAGCTCGAAGAAGCCTGCAGAAGCCCGAGGAGGCCCTCCCGTGGCAGACCGCACACCCCCGCTCACCGCCGAGGAGCTGCACGCTCTCGTCGCCGGCGGTGAGATCGACACCGTCGTCCTGGCCTTCCCCGACATGCAGGGACGCCTCCAGGGCAAGCGGTTCGCCGCGCGCTTCTTCCTCGACGAGGTGCTCCGGCACGGCGCCGAGGGCTGCAACTACCTGCTCGCCGTCGACGCCGACATGAACACCGTCGACGGCTACGCCATGTCCTCCTGGGAGACCGGTTACGGCGACTTCGCCATGTACCCCGACCTCGACACCTTGCGCCGGGTGCCGTGGAACGAGGGCACCGCCATGGTCGTCGCCGACCTCGCCTGGGCCGACGGCACCCCGGTCGTCGCCGCCCCCCGGCAGATACTGCGCCGCCAGCTGGACCGCCTCGCCGCCCTCGGCTACACCGCCCAGGTCGGCACCGAGCTGGAGTTCATCGTCTTCAAGGACACCTACGAGCAGGCATGGGACGCCGGCTACCGCGGCCTCACCCCCGCCAACCGGTACAACGTCGACTACTCGGTGCTCGGCACCGGCCGCGTCGAGCCCCTGCTGCGCCGCATCCGCAACGAGATGGCCGGCGCCGGACTCACCGTCGAGTCCGCCAAGGGCGAGTGCAACCCCGGCCAGCACGAGATCGCCTTCCGCTACGACGAGGCCCTGGTCACCTGCGACCAGCACGCCGTCTACAAGACCGGCGCCAAGGAGATCGCCGCCCAGGAGGGCGTCTCGCTCACCTTCATGGCCAAGTACAACGAGCGCGAGGGCAACTCCTGCCACATCCACCTCTCCCTCGCCGGCCTCGACGGCGAGACCGCCATGCCGGACTCCGCCGCGGTACCGGACGCCATGTCCGAGGTCATGCGCCACTTCCTCGCCGGGCAGCTCGCCGCGCTCCGCGAGTTCTCCCTGCTGTACGCCCCGCACATCAACTCCTACAAGCGGTTCCAGCCCGGCTCCTTCGCCCCCACCGCCGTCGCCTGGGGCCACGACAACCGCACCTGCGCGCTGCGCGTGGTCGGCCACGGCCGCTCCCTGCGCTTCGAGAACCGGCTGCCCGGCGGCGACGTCAACCCGTACCTCGCCGTGGCCGGCATGGTCGCGGCCGGGCTGTACGGCATCGAGCGGAAACTGGAACTGCCCGAGCCCTGCCACGGCAACGCCTACACGGCCGGCTTCGCACATGTCCCCACCACCCTGCGCGAGGCCGCCGAGCTGTGGGAGAACAGCGCGATCGCCAAGGCGGCCTTCGGCGACGAGGTCGTCGCGCACTACCGCAACATGGCGCGCGTCGAGACCGACGCCTTCGACGCCGCGGTCACCGACTGGGAGCTGCGCCGCTCCTTCGAACGCATGTGAGGCCCCCGTGTCCGACCAGCCCCCCGAGCTCCAGGTACGCAACCCCGCGACCGAGGAGGTCATCGCCACCGTCCCGGCCGCGACCCCCGCCGACGTCGACGCCGCCGTCGTACGCGCCGCCCGCGCGCAGACCGCGTGGGCCGCCCTCGCCCCCGCCGACCGGGCCCGGCTGCTGCGCCGGTTCGCCGCCGTCGTCGACGAGCACGTCGAGGAGCTGGCCCGGCTGGAGGTCCGCGAGGCCGGCCACACCCTCGGCAACGCCCGCTGGGAGGCCGGCAACGTCCGCGACCTGCTCGACTACGCGGCCGGGGGAGTGGAACGCCTCACCGGTCGCCAGATCCCGGTCCCGGGCGGGGTGAACGTCACCTTCCTCGAACCGCTCGGCGTCGTCGGCGTCATCGCCCCCTGGAACTTCCCCCTGCCCATCGCGGCCTGGGGCACCGCGCCCGCCCTCGCCGCCGGCAACGCGGTGCTCCTCAAACCCGCCGAGGCCACCCCCCTCACCGCCCTGCGCCTCGCCGGGCTCGCCCTGGAGGCGGGCCTGCCCGACGGTCTGTTCCAGGTGCTCCCCGGACACGGCCCCGTCGCCGGGAACGCCCTCGTCGAACACCCCGGCGTCGCCAAGATCGTGTTCACCGGGTCGACCGCCGTCGGCAAGCAGGTGTGGACCAAGGGCGCCGCGCACCTCAAGCGGGTCACCCTGGAACTCGGCGGCAAGAGCCCCAACATCGTCTTCGCCGACGCCGACATGGAGGCCGCCGCGACCGCCGCCCCCATGTCCTTCCTCGACAACGCCGGGCAGGACTGCTGCGCCCGCACCCGCATCCTGGTCGAACGTTCCGTGCACGACCGCTTTGTGGAGCTGCTCGCCCCCGCGATCGAGGCCGTCCGCGTCGGCGACCCCGGCGGCGACGCGGACGTCGACATGGGCCCGCTGATCTCCCGCACCCAGCTCGACCGCGTCCGCTCCTACGTCCCCGACAGCCTCGACGGCATCCGAGGCAAGGCCCCCGAGGGCCCCGGCTACTGGTTCCCGCCCACCGTCCTCACCGGCGTCGGCCCGGACGACCGCGTCGCCGTCGAGGAGGTGTTCGGACCCGTCGCCGTCGTCCTCCCCTTCGACGACGAGGCCGACGCCGTACGCCTGGCCAACGCCACCGATTACGGACTCTCGGGCTCGATCTGGACCCGGGACGTCGGCCGCGCCCTGCGCGTCTCCCGGGCGGTCCGTGCCGGGAACCTGTCCGTCAACTCCCACTCCAGCGTGCGCTACTGGACCCCCTTCGGCGGGTTCAAGCAGTCCGGCGTCGGCCGCGAGCTCGGCCCGGACGCGCTGGCCGCCTTCACCGAGACCAAGAACGTCTTCATCAGCACGGAGGCCTGAGGGCACATGAGCGAAGAGAACATCTGCCGCCGACTGGTCGGCCGCACCGCCGTCGTCACCGGAGCCGGCAGCGGCATCGGCCTCGCCGCCGCCCGTCGGCTCGCCTCCGAGGGCGCGCACGTCGTCTGCGGGGACGTGGACGAGACACGCGGCAAGGCCGCCGCCGAGGAGACCGGCGGCATCTTCGTGAACGTCGACGTCACCGACCCCGAGCAGGTCGAGGCGTTGTTCAAGACCGCGTACGACACCTACGGCAGCGTCGATGTCGCCTTCAACAACGCCGGGATCTCCCCGCCCGACGACGACTCCATCCTGGAGACCGGGCTGGACGCCTGGAAACGGGTCCAGGAGGTCAACCTCACCTCCGTCTACCTGTGCTGCAAGGCCGCCCTCCCCTACATGCGGCGCCAGGGCAGGGGCTCCATCATCAACACCGCGTCCTTCGTGGCCCGGATGGGCGCGGCCACCTCACAGATCTCGTACACGGCCTCCAAGGGCGGCGTCCTCGCCATGTCCCGCGAACTCGGCGTGCAGTTCGCCCGCGAGGGCATCCGGGTCAACGCCCTGTGCCCCGGCCCGGTCAACACCCCGCTCCTCCAGGAGCTGTTCGCCAAGGACCCCGAGCGCGCCGCCCGCCGCCTGGTGCACATCCCGCTCGGCCGGTTCGCCGAGGCCGACGAGATCGCCGCCGCCGTCGCCTTCCTGGCCAGCGACGACTCCTCCTTCGTCAACGCCACCGACTTCCTCGTGGACGGCGGGATCTCGGGGGCGTACGTCACCCCCCTGTAGCCCTCGTCGTTACAGTGCCCGGATGAGCATGACGCCCCCGCCCGGCTGGTACCGCGACCCGCACGCACCGCACCTGGAACGCTGGTGGGACGGCACGGCCTGGACCGAGCACCGGGGCACGCCCGGCGCCCCCGCCGCGCCGCCGGCTCCGTCCGCCGGCGGCACCGGCCGCACGAAGGCGGTCGCGCTCACCACCGCCGGGGCCGTGCTGGCCGCGGTGGTCGTCACCGGCGTGGTGCTCCTCGGCGGGGACGACGGCGACCCGCAGACGCGCACCGGCCCGACGGCCGGCACGTCCGCCCCCGGGTCCCCGTCGCCGTCACCGTCCGCGTCCGAGCCGCCCGCCGGGGACCCGGACGTGGTCGAGGACCAGCTCAACGGGATCACCTTCCCGCTCCTCGACGGCTGGGTCCGGCCCGAGAACGTGACCCAGGACGACGTCGTCATGACCACCGACGGCACCCACGACTGCCCCGGCGAGGGCAGCCTCTGCCGGCACGGCCTCGTCGTCTCCCGCACCGTCACCGAGAACGACGAGACCTCGCCCCGGGCGCTCGCCGAGGAGGACATCTCCGACGCGGCCGACGCGGCCTTCGACAAGGACGCCCTCGGCCGGCGCCCCTACGGCGGACTGGAGTCCCACGAGGTCGTGAAGTCCGGCCCGGTCGCGGTGGCGGGCCGCGCCGGCTACCTCGTGCGGTGGCGCGTCACCACCGTCAAGGGGCCCGGCGGCTATGTGCAGTCACTGGTGTTCCCCTCCAGCGTCGGCACCGGCTCCCCGGTCCTCGTCCGCTACGTCTTCGAGGCCGGACAGGACGGCCCGCCCCTCGCCGGCATGGACCGCATCACCGAGGGCATCCGCTCGGTCACCGACACGGCCTCCGGCGGCGGCGTCGGCAGCAGCATCGGCCCGGCGGACTGAGGCGTCACAGGAACGTGTGACCCTCACCCCGGTACGTCGGCACGGTGGCCGTCACCGCACCGCCCTCCACCAGGTGCAGCGCGTCGAACCGTTCGCACAGCTCGCCCGCCTTGGCGTGCCGGAACCACACCGTGTCGCCGATCAGCAGGTCGTCGGCGGGCGAGCCCAGCAGCGGCGTCTGCACCTCGCCCGGCCCCTCCTGCGGGTCGTACCGCAGCCCCTCCGGCAGATACGGCACCGGCAGCCGGTCCGCGCCGGCCGCGCCCGACGCCGGATAGCCCCCGCCCAGCACCGTCACCACGCCGACACCGGGCCGCCGTACGACGGGCAGGGCGAACAGGGCCGCCGGACGCCCGCTGAACGACGTGTAGTTGTCGAACAAACGCGGCACGTACAGCCCCGAACCGGCCGCGATCTCGGTGACCGCGTCCTCCGCGGCGGTGTGCTGCACACTGCCCGTGCCACCGCCGTTGACGAACTCCAGATCCGGTACGACCTCCCGCACCGCCCGCACCACCGCGGCCCGCCGCTCGGCGAGTTCACGGCGCGCGACGGCCTGCATCAGCCGCACCGCCCGCGACCGCAGCGGCCGCCCGGCCACCGCGTCGCCGACACCGGCCACATGACCCTCGTACGCCATGATCCCGACGAGTGCGAACCCGGGGCGCCGGGCCACCGCGCGCGCGAACTCGGCGACCCGGTCGGGGGAGTGCAGCGGGGAACGCCGGGCGCCGATCCGTACCCGCCCGCCGAGCAGCTTCAGGGACGTGTCCAGCTCCAGGCAGACGCGCACCACTTCACCGCCGCCCGCGCGGGAGGCGTCGATCAGGTCGAGCTGCGCCGGATCGTCGACCATGACCGTGACGGCGGCGGCGAGCTTGGGATCGGCGGCGAGCTCGGCGTAGCGGGCGCGGTCGGCGGAGGGGTAGGCCAGCAGGACGTCGTCGAAACCGGAGCGGGCCAGCCACAGGGACTCGGCGAGGGTGAACGACATGACGCCCGCGAAACCGTCCCGCGCCAGGGCCCGTTCGAGCAGCGCGCGGCAGCGTACGGACTTGCTCGCGACCCGGACCGGCTTCCCGCCGGCCCTGCGGAGCAGATCCTCCGCGTTGGCGTCGAAGGCCTCCAGGTCCACGATCGCGAAGGGGGCGTCGAGGTGGGCGGTGGCCCGGTCGTAACGGGCCCGGTCGGCGGCGCGCGCAGTCATGAGCGCAGCCTGCCAGACGTGATTACCGCACGGTAGGGGATGTTCCGGGCAGATGCCGCGGCCGTGCGGACTGGTTCCCGTTCGACGCGGACCACGCCGTAGAGTGACGCGCACGCACGACGGCGGAGCGGCGCCGGACGGAGGTCCGGGCCGGGATGACGCGTCGTCCGTGCGGGTATCTCTACCCGGGACGAGTCCGTTGCCGGGCGGGCACGACGGAACGGGGGGTGCATGAGCACGGAAGCGCGCCGCGCCTCCCACCCCCCGCGCCCCACCGTCCCCCCGCGCCCCGCACACCCACCGAGGCCGACGGAACAGCCGGAAACCCCCACCACCCCCCGCGGCAGCACCTCGGGCGGCTCCGGCCCCTTCGCCCCCCGTGAACCCGCGCGTCCGTCGGCGGAGGATTCCGCCCGTACGGAGGCCGATGGCGGGGCTGGTCCTCGTGGGCGGACCTCGGGCGGCTCCGGTCTCTTCGGCCCCCGTGAACCCGCGCGTCCGTCGGCGGAGGATTCCGCCCGTACGGAGGCCGATGGCGGGGCTGGTCCTCGTGGGCGGACCTCGGGCGGCTCGTGGGCGTACTTCCGGTGGTTCCGGTGTGTTGGGGTCCCGTGACACCGTGCGCCCGCCGGCCGGGAGGGTCGGTCCGCCGCGTTCTCCGGGTCCCGGTGACGGTACGGGCCCCGTCGCACCCCCGCCCCCGCGTGCCTCCGCCCGTTTCCCCGACACGCCGCCGACCGCCGGCCGGGGGACACGGGCCCCGGGCGGCTCGCCCTCCGTACCGCCGCAGCCCACCGCGCGTGGCACGGCCACCCCTCCCGAAACCCCGTCGGAGACCACCACCCGCCTGCGCGTCGTGCGGCCCGCGTCACCGGGCACGCCCCCGGCGTCCGACACGCGGCCGGGCGCCGGTCAGGAGCGCCGCCCCGGAGTGAACCCCGCGTCCGGCGCCGACGGCGCGAGCCGTTCCGGGGCGTACGCGCCGGCCGACGCGGGCCCGGCGGACGGGCCCGATCCCGCGCTCTCCTGGAGCGCCCCCATGGTGCCGGGCGGTACGCCCGGAGCGGGGCGGCCCGTGGTGTCGTTCGGGGAGCCCGAGGGATACGACGAGGGCGCGCGGTCCCGGCCGCTCGGGCGGCGGGGGCGGTCGCAGGCCGTCGCGGCCGCCGCCTGTCTCGTCCTCGGGACCGGACTCATCGGCGGTGCCGTCACCGGAAGCTGGCTCGCCGGGGACCCCGACGGGCCGGGCGCCCGGACCGGCTTCGCCGCCGCCCAGGACCTGTGGCACAGCATCCCGGTCGACCAGCTGTTCCCGCCCACCCTCCAGGGCGAGGGCGCGGGCCCCGGCGGCGCCGACCGGACCTGGACCCGTATCGCCGTGGCCCCCGACAGCGGCTGCGAGGACGCCTTCGACGCCCTCCTGCACAAGGTCCTCGCCCCCGTCGGCTGCGAGCGCCTGCTGCGCGCCACCTACACCGACGCCACCCAGAGCCATGTCACCACCGTCGGCCTGCTGTTCACCGAGACCGACGCCGCCGCCATGACCTCCCTCGCCCGCCGCTTCGACAAGGAACGCCTGGACCGCCGTACCGACCTCATGCCCCTGCCGTACGCCGCGCAGGGCACCGCCGCCGCCGGGTTCGGTGCCGCACAGCGCGCCACCTGGACGGTCTCCGTCCTCACGGACGCCCCCGTCGTCGTCTACGCCGTCTCCGGCTGGGCCGACGGCCGCACCGTCGACACCCCGCAACCCGCCGAGGACGCCATGCGGTCCGGAGCCACCACCGCCCCCGCCCAGGCAGGCCTCGGCCACGAGACCCAGGGCCTCGCCGACCGCGTCGAACGCGGCCTGCGCAAGAAGGCCGGCACCGTCACGGAGCAGCCGTCATGAGGCCCGTCACCGGCCGGCGCCCCGCCGCGGCGGCACTCGGCGGCCTCCTCGCCACCGCCCTCGTACTCGTCCCCGCCACCACCGCGCACGCCGACGGCATCCGCGCCCGGCAGTGGTCCCTGGAGGCCATGCACACCGAGCAGGTGTGGCAGACCACGAAGGGCGCGGGCGTCACCGTCGCCGTCCTGGACACCGGCGTCGAGGCCGACCACCCCGACCTCGACGGCAACGTCCTCACCGGCAAGGACCTCGTCGGCTTCGGCGCGAAGGAGGGCGACCGCGCCTGGGCCCGCCACGGCACCGCCATGGCCGGCATCATCGCCGGCCACGGACACGGCCCCGGCAACGCCGACGGCGTCATGGGCATCGCGCCCGAGGCGAAGATCCTCCCCGTCCGCGTGATCCTGGAGGACGGCGACGACGCCCGCGCCGAGGCCCGCAAGACCCGCGGCAACGCCCTCGCCGAGGGCATCCGCTGGGCCGCCGACAACGGCGCCGACGTCATCAACCTCTCCCTCGGCGACGACTCCGCCTCCGCGCACCCCGAACCCGGTGAGGACCAGGCCATTCAGTACGCCCTGCGTAAGGGCGTGACCGTCGTCGCCTCCGCCGGGAACGGCGGAGAGAAGGGCGACCACGTCTCCTACCCGGCCGCCTACCCCGGCGTCATCGCCGCCACCGCCGTCGACCGCTACGGCACCCGCGCCCCGTTCTCCACCCGCCGCTGGTACGCCACGGTCAGCGCCCCCGGCGTCGACGTGATCATCGCCGACCCCGACCACAAGTACTACGAGGGCTGGGGCACCAGCGCCGCCGCCGCGTTCGTCTCCGGCGCCGTCGCCCTGGTCAAGGCCGCCCACCCGGACCTGGCCCCGGCCCAGATCAAGCGGCTCCTGGAGGACACCGCCCGCAACGCCCCCGCCGACGGCCGCGACGACTCCCGCGGCTTCGGCTTCATCGACCCGGCCGCCGCGATCGAGGCCGCGTCCCGGCTGGAGCCGGAAGGCCTGAAGGCGGCGGCGTACGGCGACAAGTACTTCGGCCCCGGCCCGGACACCGCCGGCTCCGACGACGACACCGCCGGCTGGGCGGCTCCCCTGGCGGGCGGCGCGGGCGGTGTGCTGCTGGTCGCCGCGGTGGTCCTGTGGCGCGGCCGCCGCACCCGCTCCTACGACGAGGCCTGAGCCCCGGCCGGGTCACCCGCGGTGTCCCCGGTGAACACGGACACCGCCGCCCGCGCCGCGGCCTCGGTCAGCGCGACCCCCTCCTCCCGGGTCGCACTGCCCCGTGACAGCACCGCCACCAGGTAGCCGTGGCCGCCCGCCGTGACCCGCCCGATGCTGTTGATCACCCACAGCCCGGTGGTGCTCCGCCGCAGCCAGCCGTTCTTCAACGCCCATCCCGCGCCGTCGGCCGCCGCCGACACACCCCACCGCTGCCCCACGGCGATCCGCTCCATCAGCCCCCGCACATACGCCCGTGAGGCCTCGCTCAGCTCCGAACCCTCCGCGTCGAACACCTGGCGCAGCAGCGCGATCTGGTCGGCCGCCGTGGTCTGCGTCAGCCCCCACAGCGGGCCGTCCCCGCCCGCCGTCCCCGTCAGCCCGAACCGCTCGTTCGCGGCGTCGAGCCCGTCCGCCGTCCCGATCGTCCGCCACAGCGCCGACGTGGAGTCGTTGTCACTGTTCTCGATCATGGCGGCGGCGTACGTCCGCTCCTCGGAGGTCAGCGTCCGCCCCGCGTCCTGTGCCTGGAGCAGCAGCGCCGCCAGGACGTCGACCTTGACGATGCTCGCCGTGTCGAAGGCGCCCCCTCCGTACGAGGCGCCCTCCCCGGAGTCCGGGTCGAGCACCGCCACCGATATCTCGGCGCCGTCCGCCACGTCCACCGATCCCATGGCCGCCGCCAGCAACGCGTCCCGGTCCACCGCCGCTTCCTCCCCTTCGACCGCCCGTGAGGCCGACGAGGATACGGTTTCCGCCGCCCGCGGGTGCGCCCACGAGGTCATGTACCTCGCCCCCGCCGCCGTACCGCCCCCGACGGCGGCCAGGACGAGAGCGAGGGAGACCAGGGCACGGCGCCGGGACCGGCGGGCACGACGGCGCCGCCGCGGTCTGCTGGAGGAGTCCATGGCCGCGATGGTCGGGGCGGTCGCTGTGTGGACCGTGGGACGGGGCTGAGAGCCGGCTCGGATTCCGGTGAGAGGCCGGTGAGGAACGCGCCGTCCACCCCCCGATAGGGTCGGTGACCGTGGCGAACAAGAACATTCCCGACTCCCCGTTCCGCGACGACGACGGCTCCGCCGACCCCCGGCTGAGCGCCGCGCTCGCCGCCTGGGCCGAGGACGGCGACGCTGTCGGCCCCGTCCTGGAGGCGCTCAAGGGCGCCCGGCTGCTCGTCCCCGTCGTGGCCCTGCTCGGCGAGGTGGAGGAGGACGAGAACGGGCTGCGCCGCGAGAAGACCAGCGACATGGCCGTACCGACTCTGAAGGCCGGCGGGCGCACCGCCCTGCCCGCCTTCACCTCCACCGAGTCGCTCGCCCGCTGGGACCCGGCGGCCCGCCCCGTCGCCGTCCCCCTGCACCAGGCCCTGCAGGCCGCCGCGCACGAGAAGGCGGACACGGTCGTCCTGGACCTGGCCGGGCCCGTGCCCTTCGAACTGACCGGCCCCGCGCTGCTCGCCCTCGCCGAGGGCCGCACCAGCACCGACCCGCTCGCCGACCCGGCCGTCGTCGAGGCCGTACGGGCCGCCGTCGCCGCGGAGCCCGCCGTGCTGCGCGCCCACCTCGGGCCGGGACAGGCCGACGGCACCCTCGCCCTCGTCCTCGACCCCGCCGCGCCCACCGCGGAGGCCGCCCGCGCCGTGGCCCAGCGGCTGGCCGCCGACGAGACACTGAGGGCCCGCCTGGTGCGCGGCCTCGACCTGGCAGTCCTGCCGGCCGGAACCACGCCTCCGGGCGAGCCCCTGTACGTACGTCCCTGACGTCCTAGCCGTAGAGCGGCCCGGTGTACTTCTCGCCCGGGCCCTGGCCGGTCTCGTCCGGGACCAGGGAGGCCTCGCGGAACGCGAGCTGGAGCGACTTCAGACCGTCGCGCAGCGGTGCCGCGTGGAACGAGCTGATCTCCGTCGCGGAGGCGTCCAGCAGACCGGCCAGCGCGTGCACCAGCTTGCGGGCCTCGTCCAGGTCCTTGTACGTGTCGCCCTCCTCGGTCAGACCGAGCTTCACGGCGGCGGCGCTCATCAGGTTGACGGCGACCGTCACGATCACCTCGACCGCCGGGACCTCCGCGATGTCGCGGGCCATGGCGTCGAAGTCGGGGTTGCCGGAGGTCTCGGGGGCGTCCGCGGAGGACTCGGGGGTGTCCGAGGGGGAGGTGTCACTCATGCCCCACACGATAGGCGCAGACGCGTGTCCCCTTGACGGCAGGAGGCATGAGGCACGCGGTTAGCGCGCGCCTTCCGGAGCTGCTAACCTTGTGTAACGACCGGTCGGACCCGTATGTCTCACGGCACGCGAGCCCGGCCCACAAGTGGAGGCTTCGAACTCCCACCTGGCCGCCCTCAGGGCGGCGGGTCACCGGTCAGGCGGTCCCGTCCCCGAGGCGGCGATCCGCCCGAAAGCACGCCCCGCGGTCCCCGTGGCGGTGTTCCGGTAGTTCGAGGAACCCCGCCTGTGATCGTCCGGGGCATTTTTTCTGCTTCGGCGCGGTTAGGTCTTACGCATACAGACGTTACGCGGCTGTCCGCCAGACCGTCGCGTGGTGCTACCGAGGAGGATCCATCAGCGCCGAGCCCCGCATCAACGACCGGATTCGCGTTCCCGAGGTGCGACTTGTCGGTCCCAGCGGCGAGCAGGTCGGGATTGTCCCGCTTGCCAAGGCCCTGGAGCTTGCGCAGGAGTACGACCTCGACCTCGTCGAGGTCGCGGCGAACGCCCGTCCGCCCGTGTGCAAGCTCATGGACTACGGGAAGTTCAAGTACGAGTCGGCCATGAAGGCCCGTGAGGCGCGCAAGAACCAGGCGCACACGGTCATCAAGGAGATGAAGCTCCGGCCGAAGATCGACCCGCACGACTATGACACCAAGAAGGGTCACGTCGTCCGGTTCCTCAAGCAGGGCGACAAGGTCAAGATCACGATCATGTTCCGTGGTCGCGAGCAGTCCCGGCCGGAGCTCGGCTACCGACTGCTGCAGCGTCTCGCGGAGGACGTCCAGGACCTCGGTTTCGTGGAGTCGAACCCGAAGCAGGACGGCCGCAACATGATCATGGTTCTCGGTCCGCACAAGAAGAAGACCGAGGCGATGGCCGAGGCTCGCCAGGCGCAGGAAGCCCGCAAGGCGGAGGCGAAGGCCAACCCCGGCAAGTCGCAGAACGCCGCGGACGCCGAGGCCCAGCCGGCCGAGGAGCCTGCCGAGGCGTGACTCCCGGGGGTGTGAGCCCCAGGAAGCAACCGAAACAAGTACGACGCTCCACCGTGCCCGGTTCTCAAGACCGGGCACCGGAGCGCCACCGACGAGGAGAGAACGGCGCTATGCCGAAGAACAAGTCGCACAGCGGTGCCAGCAAGCGCTTCAAGGTCACCGGCTCCGGCAAGGTGCTCCGTGAGCGCGCCGGCAAGCGCCACCTGCTCGAGCACAAGTCGTCCCGCGTGACGCGTCGCCTCACCGGCAACGCCGAGATGGCCCCGGGCGACGCCGCGAAGATCAAGAAGCTTCTCGGCAAGTGACGTACGGGCGCCACTGAGCGCCGTACGGCAGGACCGGGACCCCATCGATACCGGGTCGTGTGAGGACAACCACGGCCCCGCTACAAGGAGTTAACAAGTGGCACGCGTCAAGCGGGCAGTCAACGCCCACAAGAAGCGCCGGGCGATCCTCGAGCAGGCCTCCGGCTACCGCGGTCAGCGCTCGCGCCTGTACCGCAAGGCCAAGGAGCAGGTCACCCACTCGCTGGTCTACAACTACAACGACCGCAAGAAGCGCAAGGGTGACTTCCGCCAGCTGTGGATCCAGCGCATCAACGCCGCTGCCCGCGCCAACGGCATCACGTACAACCGCTTCATCCAGGGCCTGAAGGCCGCGAACGTCGAGGTCGACCGCAAGATCCTCGCGGAGTTGGCCGTCAACGACGCGACCGCCTTCGCGGCGCTGGTCGAGGTCGCGCAGAAGGCCCTTCCGGCCGACGTCAACGCGCCGAAGGCCGCGTGAGCACTGCGTTGGCTTGAAGCCGACGTGAGTTTCCAGGACCCGCAGGCTTGAAAGCTTGCGGGTCCTGTTGTTCGGTTCGTCGGCCGCCGTTCGGCCGCGGGTCCGTTGTGGCCGGTCGCGCAGTTCCCCGCGCCCCTGGGGAAGCCGCACGGCCGCGTGTCGAGTACTCCCGAAGGTGACGAAGAAAATGGCCCCCGTCAGCCCCGAGCTGATCTCTCCCCGTTCCTCCCGTGTCGCCGCCGCCCGGCGGCTCGGCAAGCGGAACTTCCGGGGGAAGGAGCGGCTGTTCCTCGCCGAGGGGCCGCAGGCCGTGCGGGAGGCCGCCGGCCACGGGGACACGCTCGTCGAGCTGTTCGCCACCGTCGAGGCCGCCGAGCGGTACGCCGACATCATCGGCGGGGCCCGCGACGCCGGCGCCCGGATCCACCTCGCCTCCGAGGACGTCATCGCCGACATCTCCACCACCGTCACCCCGCAGGGACTCGTCGGGGTGTGCCGGTTCCTGGACACGCCGTTCGAGGAGATCCTCGCCGCCCGGCCCAGGCTCGTCGCCGTCCTCGCACACGTCCGCGACCCCGGGAACGCCGGCACCGTGCTGCGCTGCGCCGACGCCGCCGGAGCCGAGGCCGTCGTCCTCACCGACGCCTCCGTCGACCTGTACAACCCCAAGGCCGTACGCGCCTCCGTCGGCTCCCTGTTCCACCTGCCCGTCGCCGTCGGCGTCCCCGTCGAACGGGCCGTGAGCGGACTGCGGGACGCGGGCGTGCGCCTCCTCGCCGCCGACGGCGCGGGCGACCGGGACCTCGACGACGAGCTCGACAAGGGCACCATGGGCGGGCCCACCGCCTGGGTCTTCGGCAACGAGGCCTGGGGCCTGCCCGAGGAGACCCGCGCCCTCGCCGACGCCGTCGTCCGCGTCCCCATCCACGGAAAGGCGGAGAGCCTGAACCTCGCCACCGCCGCCGCCGTATGTCTCTACGCGTCGGCACGTGCACAGCGCGCCGCCGGAGGGTGCCGTTCCGTCACCGGGAACTAGTAGGGTGACCAGCTCGGGGACCCTCCCCCAAGCTCTCGGCAGGACTCGAGCACGGGGCGCCCCGAAGACGTTCGAGAGGTGGGGTACGGGGATGAGCGTCGGCACGAGCAGCGCACCGGGAGCACAGCGGGCGGCGCGCCCGCCCGCGCCCCGGCCCGGTGATCTCGCCGAACTCGGCCTCGACCCCGACCAGCTGCCCGACGGACTCGTCGTCGCCGACGAGCACGGACGGGTGATCTGCTTCAACGCGGCGGCCGTCCGCATCACGGCCGTCCCCGCCGGGCAGGCCCTCGGACAGCGGCTGGAGACCGCCCTGCCGTTAGAGGACCTGGAGGGCCGCCGCTGGTGGCAGCTCACCGACCCCTACGGCGGCCTCGCCATCCGCGTCCGCCAGCCCGAACGCAACCTGCTGCTCCCCGGCGGCCGCGAGGTCCTCGTCTCCGCCCGCTATGTCCGCGCCGAACCCACCGGCCCCGTCCGCCGCGTCGTCGTCACCCTGCGCGACACCGAGGCCCGGCGCCGCACCGAGCGCAGCCACGCCGAGCTGATCGCCACCGTCGCCCACGAACTGCGCTCCCCGCTCACCTCCGTCAAGGGCTTCACCGCCACCCTGCTCGCCAAGTGGGAGCGGTTCACCGACGACCAGAAACGGCTGATGCTGGAGACCGTCGACGCCGACGCCGACCGGGTCACCCGGCTCATCGCTGAGCTGCTCGACATATCCCGCATCGACTCCGGGCGCCTGGAGGTGCGCCGCCAGCCCGTCGACATCGGGGCCGCCGTCGGACGGCACATCCAGGCCTACGTCGCCGCCGGACAGCAGGCCGACCGGTTCCTGCTCCGCGTGCAGCACCCGCTGCCCGGCCTGTGGGCCGACCCCGACAAGGTCGACCAGGTGCTCAGCAACCTGCTGGAAAACGCGGTGCGCCACGGCGAGGGAACTGTCACCATCGACATCACGCCCTCGGCGTCCCCGCGCGAGCGGGAGGACACCGGCACGTCGGTCACGGTGAGCGACGAGGGGCCCGGCATTCCGGAGGAGTCCATGAACCGCGTCTTCACCCGCTTCTGGCGGGGCAGCAAGCGCGGCGGGACGGGCCTCGGGCTGTACATCGTCAAGGGCATCGTCGAGGCCCACGGCGGCACCATCACGGTCGGACGCGCCCCCGGCGGCGGCGCGCAGTTCCGATTTACGTTGCCCGTGGCGGCCCCCGCGTATCTCACCTGAGATCCGGCCCCACGGGCGCATTCGCCCACCCCGGCACCGTTAGACTCGGCCATTGGCACCTTTGTGTCCCGAGAACCGTGACGCACTGTCCACGAGTCGGTACGGGGACCATCAGCCAGCCAATCGGAAGCACGGGAAGAGATGTCGGCACCGAATAAGTCGTACGACCCTGTCGAGGTCGAGGCGTTGAAACCGGAAGAGATCGAGCGCATGCGGGACGAGGCGCTCGCCGCCTTCGCCGCCGCGGACTCCCTCGACGCGCTCCAGGAGGCCAAGGTCGCCCACACCGGCGGCACCTCCCCGCTGTCGCTGGCCAACCGCGAGATCGGCGCCCTGCCGCCGCACGCCAAGGCCGACGCCGGTAAGCGCGTCGGGCAGGCGCGCGGTGCCGTGAACAAGGGCCTCGCCGCCCGCCAGGCCGAACTCGAGGCCGAGCGCGACGCGCGCGTCCTGGTCGAGGAGGCCGTGGACGTCACGCTGCCCTACGACCGCGTCCCGGCCGGCGCCCGCCACCCGCTCACCACGCTCTCGGAGCGCATCGAGGACATCTTCGTGGCCATGGGCTACGAGGTCGCCGAGGGCCCCCAGGTCGAGGCCGAGTGGTTCAACTTCGACGCCCTCAACATCGGCCCGGACCACCCGGCCCGCGGCGAGGCCGACACCTTCTTCGTGCAGGGCCCGCAGGGCGGCACCGAGTCCGGTGTCGTGCTGCGCACCCACACCTCGCCCGTGCAGATCCGCTCCCTGCTCGACCGCGAGCTGCCGGTCTACGTGATCTGCCCCGGCCGGGTGTACCGCACCGACGAGCTGGACGCCACGCACACCCCCGTCTTCCACCAGGTCGAGCTGCTCGCCGTGGACGAGGGCCTGACCATGGCGGACCTCAAGGGCACCCTGGACCACATGGTCCAGTCGCTGTTCGGCGCGGAGATGAAGACCCGGCTGCGGCCGAACTTCTTCCCCTTCACCGAGCCGAGCGCCGAGATGGACATGCTCTGCTACGTCTGCAAGGGCGCGTCCGTCGGCAACCCCGACCGGCCCTGCCGCACCTGCTCCAGCGAGGGCTGGATCGAGCTGGGCGGCTGCGGCATGGTCAACCCGCGGGTGCTCACCGCCTGCGGCGTCGACCCGGAGAAGTACAGCGGCTTCGCCTTCGGGTTCGGCATCGAGCGGATGCTGATGTTCCGCCACAACGTCGAGGACATGCGAGACATGGTCGAGGGTGACGTCCGGTTCACCCGGCCGTTCGGGATGGAGATCTGATGCGGATCCCGCTTTCTTGGCTGCGGGAGTACGTCGACCTGCCGGCGACGGAGACCGGCCGTGACGTACAGGCCAAGCTCATTTCGGCCGGACTCGAGGTCGAGACCGTCGAGCACCTCGGCGCCGACCTCAAGGGCCCCCTCGTCGTCGGCCAGGTGCTGACCATCGAGGAGCTGGAAGGCTTCAAGAAGCCGATCCGCTTCTGCACGGTCGACGTCGGCCAGGCCAACGGCACCGGTGAGCCGCAGGAGATCGTCTGCGGCGCCCGCAACTTCGCCGTCGGCGACAAGGTCGTCGTGGTCCTCCCCGGCGCCACCCTGCCCGGCGGCTTCTCGATCAGCGCCCGCAAGACCTACGGCAAGACGTCCCACGGCATGATCTGCTCCAGCGACGAGCTGGGCATGGGCGACGACGGCACTCACGGCATCATCGTGCTGCCGCCGGAGACCGAGGTCGGCAAGGACGCCATCGAGCTCCTCGAACTGGTCGACGAGGTCCTGGACATCGCCGTCACCGCCAACCGCGGCGACTGCCTGTCCATCCGCGGCGTCGCCCGCGAGACCGCCATCGCCTACGGCCTGCCGCTGCGCGACCCGGCCCTCCTCGACGTGCCGGGCCCCAACGCCTTCGGCCACCCGGTGAAGGTCTCCGACCCGGTCGGCTGCGACCGCTTCACCGCCCGCACGGTGACCGGCCTCAGCCCCGAGGCGCGCTCCCCGATCTGGCTGAAGCGCCGGCTGCAGAAGGTCGGCATGCGCCCGATCTCGCTCGCCGTCGACGTCACCAACTACGTGATGATGGAGCTCGGCCAGCCGCTGCACGCCTACGACCGCTCCCTGGTCCAGGGCACCATCGGCGTGCGCCGGGCCGAGGAGGGCGAGAAGATCGTCACCCTCGACGGCGTCGAGCGGAAGCTGCACGCCGAGGACCTCGTCATCACCGACGACCGCGGCCCCATCGGTCTCGCGGGCGTCATGGGCGGCGCGGACACGGAGATCGCCGACCACGACGACCTCGAGAAGTCGACCGGCGACGTGGTGATCGAGGCCGCCCACTTCGACCAGGTGTCCATCGCGCGCACCGCCCGCCGGCACAAGCTGTCCTCCGAGGCGTCCCGCCGCTTCGAGCGCGGCGTCGACCCGCAGGCCACCGCGGCCGCCGCGCAGCGCACCGTCGACCTGCTGGTGCTGCTCGCGGGCGGCACCGCCGAGGCCGGCGTCACCGAGGTCATCGCCCCGACCGCGCCGCACACCATCACCGTCCCCGCCGACCACCCGGACAAGGTCGCCGGTGTGACCTACGGCCGGGAGACCGTCGTACGCCGCCTCCAGGAGGTCGGCTGCGACGTGTACGGCCAGGACGAGCTGATCGTCACCGTGCCGTCCTGGCGGCCCGACCTCACCGACGCCAACGACCTGGCCGAAGAGGTCATCCGGCTGGAGGGCTACGAGAACCTGCCCTCCACACTGCCCAGGCCGCCGGCCGGCCGGGGCCTCACCGCCCGCCAGCGCCTGCACCGCCGGATCGGCCGGGCCCTGGCCGGGGCCGGTTACGTCGAGGCGCTGAACTACCCGTTCGTCAGCGAGCAGGTCTTCGACCAGCTCGGCCTGGACACCGACGACCCGGCCCGCCGCGTCGTCAAGCTGGTCAACCCGCTCAACGACGAGGAGCCCGCGCTGCGCACCTCGCTGCTGCCGGGCCTGCTCGGCGCGCTGCGCCGCAACGACGGCCGGGGCTCGCACGACCTCGCGCTGTTCGAGACCGGCCTGGTCTTCCGGCCGCGCGAGGAGCAGCGGGTCGCCGCGAACCTGCCCGTCGACCGTCGCCCCAGCGAGGCCGACATCGCCGCGCTGGACGCCGCGCTGCCCGACCAGCCGCGGCACGTCGCCGTCGTGCTGGCCGGCGCCCGTGAGCAGGCCGGCTGGTGGGGCAAGGGCCGCGCGGCCGACTGGGCCGACGCGGTGGAGGCCGCCCGGACCGTCGCCCGTGAGGCCGGCGCCGAACTGGGCGTCCGCAAGGGCCAGTACGGGCCGTGGCACCCGGGCCGCTGCGCCGAGCTGACGATCACCGTCGACGGCGAGGACCGGATCATCGGCCACGCCGGCGAGCTGCACCCGCGCGTCCTGAAGACCCTGGGCCTGCCCGCGCGCAGCTGCGCGATGGAGCTGGACCTGGACGCCCTGGAGCAGGTCGGCGACGACACCCCGCAGGCGCCGGGCATCTCCACCTTCCCGGTCGCCACGCAGGACGTCGCGCTGGTCGTCGACGCGTTCGTGCCCGCCTCGGACGTCGAGGCGGCACTGCGCGAGGGCGCCGGTGAACTGCTGGAGTCCATCCGCCTGTTCGACGTGTACGAGAACGCCGAGCAGCTCGGCGAGGGCCGCAAGTCCCTGGCCTACGCGCTCCGCTTCCGCGCGACCGACCGCACCCTGACCGTCGACGAGGCCTCGGCGGCCCGGGAATCGGCGGTCACCCTGGCGGGCGACCGCACCGGAGCGGTCCTGAGGGGCTAGCACCCACTTCGGCCCGCCCAGCCCAATCAGCCCGCCCGCCACTCCCGGCCCGCCCGCCACTCCCGGCCCGTCCGCCACTCCCGGCCTGTCCGCCACTCTCAGCCCGTCCGGCACCATCAGCCCGTCCGGCGTTTGAGGACAAAGGGGGTCCGGGGGCGCAGCCCCCGGGGACGGGACGGGAAGGGGCGGCGGGGGCGAAAACACAAAAGCCCCCAGCCGCCCACGAGGACAACCGCACAGAGGCCGGCCCACGGGGGGCCGATAACCACCGGAAACGGGGGGCGTGGGAGGCGCACAGCACGCCTCCCACGCCCCCCGTTCCCCTCACCCCACCGGTCACCTCACTCGTTCGGGTGACTATTCGGGCCGATACGTCCGGATCAGGCCACACGGTAGACAGAATCAGACCGGCCTCTCGAGGCCGGTCTGCGCTGTCCGGGCCTATATGGGGGGCCATCGGCATGATCCGTTTCAAGCCTGGGGCTCCCCGCAGGGTGCCACCCCGGTTCCTGTCCTCACGGGTACCCACCCTCGCGGTGCCCACCGCCCTGGGCGCCACCGCGGTCGCCTACCGGCTGACCTGCCCGCTCGCCTACGACGAAGCCCTCGGCGCGCGCCTCGTCAGCAGCGCCGTGATGTGCGCGATTGTCACCGGCCTGGTGATGCACGTCCGGCGCCGGCTGCTGCGCGAGCTGCGGCTGGTCCGCCGGGCCGCGGAGGCCGCGCAAGGCGCGCTGCTGCGGCCTCCGCCCCCGCGGGTCGACGGCCTGGCCGCCGCCGCGGTCCACCTCTCCGCCGACCCCGGAGCCCGGATCGGCGGCGACCTGTACGAGGTGGTCGCCACCGAGCACGGCGTACGGGCCGTCATCGGCGACGTCCGCGGCCACGGGCTCGGAGCCGTGACGACCGTCGCCGCCGTCCTCGGCAGCTTCCGCGAGGCCGCCCACGACGAGGCCGAACTCGCCGGTGTGCTGCGCCGGCTGGAGCGGGCGATGGACCGGCACCTGCGGGAGCGGGCCCGCGGCGGGCACGACCCGGCGGGCGCCGCCCAGGACGGCCCGCCCGGCGAGGAGTTCGTCACCGTCCTGCTGCTGGAGGTCCTCCCGGACGGGGGTGTACGGGCCCTGAACTGCGGCCACCCCTGGCCGTATCTGCTGACCGGCGCACGGGCCGAACCGCTCGCCCGCACCGATCCGCTCCCGCCGCTCGGCCCGTTCCCGCTGCCGGCCGAACTCCCCGTCGTGCCCTGCGGGCCCCTGCCGCCCGGCGACGCGCTCGTCCTGTACACGGACGGAGCCGAGGAGGCACGGGACACCGAGGGCCGGTTCTTCCCGCTGCGGGACGTCCTCACCGAGGCCGCGCGCGAGCACCCGCTCACCCCCCGGTCCGTACTGCGCACGGTCCTCACGGCACTGCTGCGGCACACCGCCGGCCCGCCGAAGGACGACGTGGCGTTGCTGATCCTGAGGAACGAGCGGCAGGTGGGAGGCACCCCCACGGAACCGCACGCCACCACGTGGCCGGCCACCGCGCAACCGCACTCGACGACCCACCTCCAGTCCCCGGCATGACCGGCGGCACCACGCCGTCCGCCCCGCCACGGAGTGTCGGGCAGGCGGCAGGGCGGACGGCGTGGAACGGGCCGTCGCACTGTACGAGGGGGAGCCGACGGCCCGGCCGGCCTCTTTCGAGGCATTTCAGTCAACCGGCCGGACACGTTCGGCGACAGCGCGCGCACACTGCGGATTCGAGCACTCCCTTCACACCCCGTGTGAACGCGCGGCCACTACTCTGTCCGGCACCGAGCCACCGGGGGGCCCTGAATGCAGCCCAATTCTCTGCTCGACGCGATCCTCGACGAGGCCGGGATCTCGCACGCGGGCCTGGCCGCCCACGTCAACCAGGCCGGACGGGCGCGCGGCCTGTCGCTCCGCTACGAACACACCGCCGTGGCGCGCTGGCTGAAGGGACAGCGGCCCCGGGGACAGGTGCCCGACCTGATCTGCGAGGTGCTCGCCGCCCGGCTGCACCGCCAGGTCACCCTCGACGACATCGGCCTCGGCGTGCCCGGCGAGCCGTCCGTCCCGCACACCGGCTCGCTCTCCGGGTTCGTCGAGCGGGCCACCGCGCTGTGGCGCTCCGACCAGCAGCGGCGCCCGCACATACTCGGTGCCCCCGCCGTCACCGGCACGCCCGCCGTCATGCCCGTATGGGAGTGGGAGAACCCGCCCGAGGACGTGGACGTCTCCCGTGGCGGCCGGCACCGGGTCACCCCCGGCGACCTCGACATGCTGCGTGCCGCCCGCACCCACTACGAGCAGATGTACCGCAAGGCCGGCGGCGTCGCGACCCGCGCCCGGATCGTCGGCTTCCTCACCACCGAGGCCGCCCCGCTGCTGCGCGGCCGCTACACCGACGCCACCGGCCGCCAACTGCACCGCGCCACCGGCGGCCTGGTGGCGGTCGCCGGCATCTGCGCGTACGACTCCGACGCGCACGGCCTCGCCCAGCGCTACTTCCACCAGGCGCTGCGCCTGGCGAAGGCCAGCGGGGACCGGGGGCTCGGCGCCTATGTGATCGCGCTGCTCGTCAACCAGTCGCTGTACCTGCGGGAGTACCGGCAGGCCGTCGCCTTCGCGGAGGCCGCGCTGCGCGCCGCCGGCACAGACATCACCCCGGCCCTCGCCTCCGACCTGTACGCGATGCAGGCCAAGGCGTACGCGCACCTCGGCGACGGCGGCAGCGCGCTGTCCTGCATCCGGCGGGCCGAGCGGGCCGCCGAGCGGATCCGGCGCGGAACCGAGCCCGACGAGACCGGCTATGTCCAGCCCGGCCTGGTCAACGTCCAGGTGGCGGAGGCGCTGCTCAGCCTCGGCGAGCTGGCGGCGGCCGGGGAGCACGCGGCGGCGGCCGTGGACAACCCCGCGCACGACCGGGGCCGGGTGCACCGGCTGGCCATGCTGAGCACCATCGAACTGCGCCAGGGGAACGCCGACAAGGCGGTGGCCGTCGCGGTGCGGATGGCCGAGCAGGCCCGGGGAATGGAGTCGCAGCGGCTGCGGGACAGACTGCGCGAGGTGCGCGAGCACCTCGTCCGCAGCGGCTGCGCGGGCACCGCCGAGGCGGCCGAACTCATCGACGGAGCGTTGCGCGTACCGCTGTAGCACGGGCGCGGCCCACGGCTCCCCGTGCCCGGCCGCGCGCTTCCGCCGCGCCCGCCGCTGCGCCCTGGGCTGCCTCCCGTGCGCCTGCCTGCCGGGCCGCCGCTGCTGCGATATTGCCCCCTACCCGTCGGAAGGTGGCAGAACCGTGCAGTGGGTGAAGCGAAACGAACAGGCTGTGTACTCAAACCGCTGGTTCAGCGTCAATCTCGCGGATGTCGAGCTGCCGGACGGCCGGCATCTCGACCACTTCCTCATCCGGCTGCGGCCCGTCGCCGTGGCCACGGTGGTCAACGAGGCCGACGAGGTCCTCCTGCTGTGGCGCCACCGCTTCATCACCGACAGCTGGGGATGGGAACTCGCGGCCGGAGTGGTCGAGGACGGCGAGGACATCGCCGGGGCCGCCGCGCGGGAGCTGGAGGAGGAGACCGGCTGGCGGCCGGGACCGCTGCACCACCTGATGACCGTGGAGCCCTCCAACGGCCTCACCGACGCCCGGCACCACGTCTACTGGTCCGGCGAGGGCGAGTACGTCGGGCACCCCGTGGACGACTTCGAGTCGGACCGCCGGGAGTGGGTGCCCCTGAAAGTGGTCCCCGACCTGGTCGCCGCCGGCGAGGTCCCGGCCGCCGGCATGGCGGCGGCATTACTCCTGCTGCACCACCTCCGGCTCGGCCAGGACGCCACGCCCTGAGCCGGCCCCGGCGCCCGCACGAGGGACGACCACCGCGGGCCCGGAACCGCTGCCCGGACGCGGTCGGCCGGTTCCGCCCGACGGTTTTGGCCCGCGACCACCCGTCGTGCACGCCGGTGACCGGGGTGCCCGGACCGCGCTGACGGAACGTCCCTGCCTTGCCGCGGTCCCGTGGCAGGCGGAGACTGTTCGTAGGACTCCGTGGGCGTGCCCGTGGACCAGGGCAGGCGGGCGGCACCAGGCCTCGGACACCCTGACGCGAGTACGCCCTCCACCACCGGTTCCGGCGGTGCCGAGTCCGTGATCGTGGGAGGGCCCGTGTCCACAACGCCGCGGTCGGCCGCCTTCGACGTCAAGAACCCCTTCGCCCAAGGGCGGTTCGAGGACGGTGCCGCCCCCGCTGCCGCGGACACGTGCGTTCGGAGCGTCGAGCGGAGCCGGTCCCGGAAGCCGGACACCGGAGCGGCGGTGCGTGAGATCCACGCGGACGTGCTCGCCCTCCAGGGGGCAGAGAACGCCGACGGCCGCGTCGGCCCGGCCACGTGCGCCGGGTGCGACCGCACCGGTTACGTCGAACAGGCCACAGGGGACGAAGTCCCCTCCGACCGCGCCGGGGGCGTCGTCCGCGCTCACCGCATCACTTCCTTCCCGCGGTCCCATGCCTTCGTGCGGTGCGTTCCCTGACCGGCCGGCGCCCGCCCTCGCGGGAGGCCCGACAGGGCGTGGCGGGGAGCGGAGCACAGGGAGCGGGGAGCACACGGGGAACCCGCGACCGGGGGCAGCGTCCTGGCAGGGGCGGCCGGGAGGCGGGGACGGTCACGGCGCGGCCGGCCCGAGGGCGCCGCGGCAGGCCCTTCCGGTCCCTTCCGCTTCCGCGGCCTCCGGGCGGGCCGGGACCGGGGTGCGCATCGGTGTCCTGGGAGGCTTCGGACTCTGGGTGAGCGGGGAGCCCGAAGCCGTCCCCGGAGGGTCGGAGCGGGTGCTGGCGTTCGTCGCCCTGTGCTGCAGGGCGGCGGTCCCCCGCCCCCTGATCGCGGGCACGCTGTGGCCGGAGTCGTCCGAGCACGGTGCGCACGCCAGCCTCCGTTCGGCCCTGGCGCGCATGCACCACGCCGGGCGGCGGGCCCTGGAGATCGGCCCGGCCGAGGTACGCCTGGCGCGCGGCACCACCGTCGACCTCCACGACGCCCGCAGGACCGCCCACCGCATCCTCGCCCCCGCCGACGCCGGCCGGCTCCCCGGGTCCGTCCTGGACATGGTCGACGTCCTCTCCGCCGACCTGCTGCCCGGCTGGTACGACGACTGGGCGCTGCTGGAAGCGGAGGACTGGCGGCAACTGCGGCTGCACGCCCTGGAGACACTGGCCGGACGGCTGATCACGGCGCGACGGTACGCCGAGGCCGTCACCGCCGCGCAGGCGGCCGTGCACGCCGATCCGCTGCGCGAGAGCGGCCAGGTGTGTCTGGTCCGGGCCCACCTGGCGGAGGGAAACCCTTCCGAGGCCTTCCACGCCTACGTCCGCCATGCGCGGCGCCTGCACGACGAACTCGGGCTGGAGCCGACCGAGCGGCTGCGCCGGCTGGTCGCCGGCCTCACCCGGTCACGCCACGGTGACGGCCCGCCTGGACGGTGAGGGGCATGGCCGCATCGGGCACCGGCGTGATGATCATCCGGGTCTGGGTGGAAGAAGGCTCCGCCCAGCCCCTGCGGGCGCACGTCCGCCTGACCGACGACATCGTCTCCGGAGCCGAGCGCAGCATGACGCTCGTCCGGGTCGACGCCGTGTGCCGGACGGTCCGGGAATGGCTGGAGGGAATGCTCACCGACCCCGACGGGGGGTGACCGGCCGGGGCCGGGACCACGCGGCCGTCACACGGCGGTGACGCACCACCCGGAACACTCGTAGTCCACCGCGCCGGAGGAACCCGGTTCAGGACCTTCCGGGCCCCCGGCGGGACGCCTTCCGCCGAGGTGACCTCCCGCGCACCCCGCTCCCAAGGAGGAGAGCCATGGCCGTCCCCATGTCCGCGGACCGGCTCCTCGACTCGCTGCGCGCCGAAGGGCTCATCGTCGTCGAGCACCGGTCGTGGCGCACCCACAACCGCAACCACAAGGGGCCCTGGGGCCCCGTCCACGGGGTGATGGTCCACCACACGGTCACCACCGGCACGAAGAACAGCGTCGAGCTGTGCTACGACGGCCACTCCACCCTGCCCGGGCCCCTGTGTCACGGGGTCATCGCCAAGGACGGCACCGTCCACCTGGTCGGCAACGGCCGCGCCAACCACGCGGGACTCGGCGACGACGACGTCCTGCGCGCGGTGATCGACGAGACCGCCCTGCCCCCCGACAACGAGGCCAACACCGACGGCAACCGGCACTTCTACGGCTTCGAGGCGATCAACCTCGGTAACGGCATCGACCCCTGGCCCGAGGCGCAGCTGGAGGCGATCGAGAGGGCGGCCGCCGCCGTCTGCCGGGCCCACGGCTGGACCGAGCGCAGCGTGATCGGCCACCGGGAGTGGCAGCCCGGCAAGATCGATCCCGAGGGCTTCACCATGGCCTCGATGCGCGGCCGGATCAGGAACCGTCTGGGCGCCGCCCTGACCGGAACCTCCCCCACCCCGTAGGGTCCCGGCGCCTTTGGCGGCGCCCACCGCACCGACGGCTCCGCGGGGCGGTGCCGACCGGGCACGAAGGGGCGCGAACGGCGGGCCGCGGTTCACGGACACCCCTTCGGGGACGGTGCGCACGATCCCCCCTCGCCACGGGCGCCGGCTCCGGCCGAATCCCGGGAGGAAGAGACACGATGGTGCAGATCGTCCGGCACGTGCCGGGAAAGACACGGCCGCGCAACACACGGAAGAGGGGCCCGCTGAAGCGGACGAGCGCCAGGGGCGGACAGGCCTTCCGCTGTCACTGGCACAGGCTGCTCACCCGTCTGGAGGCCCACCGCGGCATCACCCGGCCCAGGAAATGGCGCAGGTGGAGTTCCTACGCCACTGCGACGAAGATCTGCGGAGAGCTGGCCGTGATCCTGGTCGTCACATCGAGGAGCGGCTGAGGAAGTGGAATCGTCCCGGCATGTCGCTTCCGCCCTGCGTCACCGAGGACCGGACCCCGCTCCACCCCGAGTTGACGGTCGGCACCTCGGCCCCGCCGGCACCGGGTACCACCTGCCTGCCCACCTGCAAGTTCAAGTTCTGCCCCTACCCGCCGCAGGGCGTGTGGCTCCGGGCCGAGCTCCGCGAACCCTTCTGCCTCCAGCAGCAGGCCCTGCTGTCCGGGATCCACTTCAGGGGGACGCCCTACTGGGTCAGCATGCGTGTCCGGGAACTGCGCCGCTTCTGGGCGGCGATGGCCGATCGCAGGTCCTAGGGTTTTCGCCCGGCCGGAGTCGCAACGGCGGTCATCCAAGGGCGGTCGGGAGAGAAGGCCTGCCGACGGGATGAGGAGGCCGGCCGACGGCTCCGGCTCCGGAGCATGTTCTGCGGAGACCCGGGGCCGCAGTTCCGAACTTCAGGACGAAATGACTACGCTGGCGGCCCCGGGGCCGTTCAGCGGGCTGCCGACGAGGGACTTCGAGGGGTGGAGGAGCAGGTCGGTGGCGTGGGACGAGCGGGACCGACTGAAGGCCGGGGCGATGGAACGCCGACAGGGCGGCGCGACGCAGACGCAGCTCGGCCAGTACCCCGGCGACTCCGGCCCGGGCTCGGCCCCGACGACGCCCGACAAGGCGGGTGACCTCAGCGTCGACCAGCGGGACCTCTCCAACGCCCGGGCGATCGTCGACGGCCGTGCCCCGGGCAGCCGGACAACGTCCTGACCAAGTCGCCGCCCCCGGATACCGAGCAGCTCCCGAGAGGTACCACCATGACCCGCCGTCGACCGGTTCCCGGACCACGCCCCGGTCCTGTGCTCGCCGCCGTCGTTCTCGCCGTCGTGGCCCCCACGGTCACGGGATGCGGCGCCGACGAAGAGACCCGGGACTACTCCGTGCCGGACACTCTCTGCGGCATACGCGTCGACGCCGAGGAACTCACCCCGTTCCTCCCGCCGGGGAAGAAGCTCTCCGCCGAGCCCGAGGTCAACCCCGCGTCGATCTGGTGCGACGTGTCCGTGGACGGGAAGCTCGCCGTCAGAACGGTCCAGAAATGGTGGCAGGGCGGTCATGACACGGCGTACTTCCTCCGCAGCCAGACCCTCGAGCGGGTGGAGGAGACCGCGGACGAGGGGCGGTACGTGTATTCCGGCTGGCAGGCGTTCGGCAAGACGGAGAACTGCGTCGACGAGAAGTACAAGCAGGATCTCTACACCGGGATCCAGGCCTACGGTTCCGGCCACAGGGACGCCGACGCCATGAAGCGTCTGATCGTCTCCTTCACCGAGGAGGTCGAGAAATCGGACGAGTGCGACAGCAAAGCGTCGTGAAGAACAAGCCGTGAGCGACGAGTAGCCGTCGGCCGACGGGAACGGCCGTGGGCCCGGCCCGGAACCCCCGGACCGGGCCCACGGCCGCCGTGTCAGCCGTAAGTGTAGAACCCCGAGCCGGACTTGCGGCCCAGCCGGCCCGCGTCGACCATGCGCTGGAGCAGCGGGGGAGCGGCGTACAGCGGCTCCTTGTACTCCTCGTACATCGAGTACGCCACCGAGGCCACCGTGTCCAGGCCGATCAGGTCGGACAGCTTCAGCGGGCCCATCGGGTGGGCGCAGCCCATCTCCATGCCGTTGTCGATGTCCTCACGGCTGGCGATGCCCGACTCGAACATCCGGATCGCGGAGAGCAGGTACGGGATCAGCAGCGCGTTCACCACGAAGCCGGAGCGGTCCTGGGCGCGGATCGCGTGTTTGCCCAGCACCTTCTCGGCGAAGACCTGGGCCCGGCTCAGCGTGCCCTCGGAGGTGGTCAGGGCCGGGATCAGCTCGACCAGCTTCTGCACCGGGGCCGGGTTGAAGAAGTGGATACCGATGACGTGGTCGGGCCGCGAGGTGGCGACCGCCAGCTTCACCAGCGGGATGGAGGAGGTGTTGGAGGCCAGGATCGCGTCCGGCCGGGTCACCACCTGGTCGAGGACCTGGAAGATCTCGGTCTTGACCTGCTCGTTCTCGACCACGGCCTCGATCACCAGGTCACGGTCGGCGAACTCGCCGAGGTCCGTGGTGAAGCTCAGCCGGGCCTGCGTGGACTCCAGCTCCTCCGCGGAGATCTTGCCGCGCTCGGCCGCCTTCGACAGGGAGTTGAACAGCCGGGTGCGGCCGATCTCCAGGGCCTCGCCGGTGGTCTCGGCGACCTTGACGTCCAGTCCGGCCCGGGCGCACACCTCGGCGATCCCCGCACCCATCTGACCGCAGCCCACCACTCCGACGCGTTCGATGTCGGTCACATCGGTCCTTTCGCTCCTGCTTGTGGCCGTGGCAGGTCGCCGGGTCCCGGGTCCTGCTCCGTCCGTGCACGTTACTCCGAAGTATCGATGATCGATCGCGGGGGTGGGGCATCCTGGGCGCGGGACCGCATCCGGCCAGGGGGTCGCCGGTGTTCCAGGGGAGGGCGCGATGGGGCGGGTGTCACGCAGGATGTTCGCGACGGCGGCGGTGGCCGCGCTGGCGACGGTGCCGCGGGCGTCGGCCGCGCCGCCGCGGCGCGCGGTGCCGGACGCGGCGGCCGGTGAGATGCGGGGCATGTGGGTGGCCACCGTCACCAACCGGGACTGGCCCTCCCGGCCGGGGCTGAGCGCCGCGCGGCAGCGCGCCGAACTGCTCGGCCACCTGGACGCGGCCGTCCGCGACCGCCTCAATACCGTGATCCTCCAGGTGCGGCCCACCGCCGACGCGCTGTGGCCCTCACCGTACGAGCCGTGGTCGCGGTACCTCACCGGCACCCAGGGCGCCCATCCCGGCTGGGACCCGCTCGGCACGGCCGTCGCGGAGGCCCATGCCCGCGGTCTGGAACTGCACGCCTGGTTCAACCCGTACCGCGTGGCTATGCACACCGATCCCGGCCGGCTCACCGCCTCCCACCCCGCCCGCCGGAACCCCGGCTGGACCGTCCCGTACGGCGGCAGGCTCTACTACAACCCGGGCCTGCCCGAGGTCCGCGCCTTCGTCCGGGAGGCGATGCTCGACGCGGTGCGCCGCTACCCCGTCGACGCGGTCCACTTCGACGACTACTTCTACCCGTATCCGGTGGCCGGGCAGACCTTCGACGACGACCTCGCCTACGACACCCACGGCGGCGGCTTCCCGGACCGGGCGGCCTGGCGGCGGGACAACGTCGACCGGCTGGTGCGCGAGACGGCCGCCGGGGTCAGGGAGATCCGGCCCGGCACCCGCTTCGGCATCAGCCCCTTCGGCGTGTGGCGCAACGCCGACGTGGACGAGCGGGGCTCCGCCACGCACGCGGGCGTGCAGACGTACGACGACCTGCACGCCGACACCCGCCGGTGGGCCCGGGAGAACTGGATCGACTACATCTGCCCGCAGTTGTACTGGAACATCGGCTTCGCCGCCGCCGACTACGCCGAGCTGCTGCCCTGGTGGGCCGAGGTCGTCCGGGGCTCCGGGACCCGGTTGTACGTGGGGGAGGCCCTCTACAAGGCGGGTGACCCGGCCCAGCCCGCGGCCTGGCGGGACCCGGCCGAACTCTCCCGCCACCTCACGCTGGCCGCCGAGCACCCCGAGGTGCGCGGGCACGTCTTCTTCGCCGCCCGTGAGGTGACGGCCGACCCGGTCGGGGCGATGGCGCGGGTGGTCGCCGACCACTACCGGCGGCCGGCGAACCCCCCGCGCTGATCTAGTGCTGTGGGGCCTTGTGCCGGATCTCGGTGTCGGGGCCCGGCGAGCACACGCCCTCGTGTCCGTCCTGGAAGCGGACGCGGTAGGGCGGGTTCCCTTCCTGGCCCATCACTTCGACGATCTCTCCGACCTTGTCGTGCTGGCCGACCACCCTGCCGTGCTGGACAAGCTGGTCACCCTCGGTTGCGCGCATCGGGGCCTCCTCTCCACCGCGTGCCCGCTGGGTGACGGCGATGCACACGAGCACAGCCGCAGCCGTCAGCGGGGCGGCCACCGTCAGCTGCTCGTTCAGCAGCAGCACCGACCACACCAGTGTGAGCAGCGGCTGGGCCAGCTGCAACTGGCTGGCCTTGGGGATGCCGATGGCCGCCATGCCCCGGTACCAGACGATCAGCCCGAGGAACTGGGAGCCCGCCGCCACCCACAGCAGTCCGGTCACGCTGTGGGCGGTCAGCTCCACCGGTTCGACGCTCAGCGCGACCGCGGCGACGGGCAGGGTGAGCGGCAGGCACAGGATCAGCGCCCAGCCGATCACCTGCCAGCCCGGCATCACCCGGGCCAGCCTGCCGCCCTCGGTGTAGCCGGCCGCGCACACCAGCAGCGCGGCGAAGAGGTACAGGTCGGCCGCGGTCAGCGCGCCGCCGCTCTGCTGCACCGTGAACGCCACGACGGCGGCGGCCCCGGCGAGGGCCGCCGTCCAGAAGGCGCGCGAGGGGCGGGAGCCGACGCGCAGGGCGGACAGCAGCGCTGTGGTCAGGGGGAGCAGGCCCACCACGACGGCCGCGTGCGCGGTGGTCGAGGTCCGCAGCGCCAGGGTGGTCAGCATCGGGAAGCCGAGCACCACCCCCGCGCCGACCACCGCGAGTCCGGGCCAGTGCTTCCGGTCCGGCGGCGGCACGCGCAGCGCGAGCAGACAGCCGCCGGCGATGAACGCCGCGAGCACACTGCGCACGGCCACCAGCGACCAGGGCCCGAAGCCTTCGAGACCCCAGGCGGTGGCCGGGAAGGTGAGGGAGAAGGCGATCACGCCGAGGGCGGCCTGGAGGGTGCCGAGGCCGCGGCGGTCGCGGGGGGCGGCGACTGCTATCGGCGATGTGGTGGTAGCGCTACTCTGTGCTCTCATGCATGAGCGTAGCAGCGTCGATGAACTGGCGGAACAGTTGCGGAGGGAGCTGGACCGCTACTCTCCCGGTGGAAAGCTCCCCTCCAGTCGGGCCCTGGTGGAGCGGTTCCGGGTGAGTCCGGTGACCGTCTCCCGGGCCTTGGCACAGCTCGCCGCCGAGGGCCTGGTGGTCACCCGGCCCGGCGCCGGTGCCTTCCGGGCGCGGCCCCGGGCGACGGCCGCGCCCGCCGGGGACACCTCCTGGCAGGAGGTCGCCCTCAGCGCCGACGGCGCCCCCGACCTCGTACCGCGCTCGGTGGACGCCTCCGGGGTGCTGGTCTCGCTGGCCGCCCCGCCGCCCGGGGTGATCGAGTTCAACGGCGGCTATCTGCACCCCTCCCTCCAGCCCGAGCGGGCCATGGCGGCGGCACTGTCCCGCGCCGGACGCCGGCCGGGCGCCTGGGGACGGCCGCCCATGGAAGGGCTGCCCGAACTGCGCGAGTGGTTCGCGCGCAGCGTCGGCGGGCCGGTCACGGCGGCGGGCGTGCTGGTCACCGCGGGCGGACAGTCCGCGCTGACCACCGCCCTGCGCGCACTCGCCCCGCCGGGCGCCCCCGTCCTCGTCGAGTCGCCCACCTACCCCGGCATGCTCGCCATCGCCCGCGCCGCCGGACTGCGCCCGGTGCCCGTCCCGGTGGACGCGGACGGCGTACGGCCCGCACTGCTCGCGGACGCGTTCCGCGCGACCGGCGCCCGCGTCTTCGTCTGCCAGCCGCTGTTCCAGAACCCCACCGGCGCCGTGCTCGCCCCCGAGCGGCGCGGCGAGGTGCTGCGCATCGCCCGCGAGGCGGGCGCCTTCGTGGTCGAGGACGACTTCGTGCGACGGCTGGTGCACGAGGACGCGGGCCCGCTGCCGCGCCCGCTGGCCGCCGACGACCCCGACGGGGTGGTGGTGCACGTCTCCTCGCTGACCAAGGCGACCTCGCCCAGCTTCCGGGTGAGCGCGCTCGCCGCGCACGGCCCGGTCCTGGAACGGCTGCGGGCCATCCAGGTCGTCGACACCTTCTTCGTGCCCCGGCCCCTCCAGGAGGCCACCCTGGAGCTCGTCGGCTCGGCCGCCTGGCCGCGCCATCTGCGCGCGATCTCGGTGGCGTTGCGCGCCCGCCGGGACGCGATGACCGCCGCGCTCCGCCTCCACCTGCCCGGACTCGCCCTGCCGCACATCCCCTCCGGCGGCTACCACCTGTGGCCCCGGCTGCCCGACGGCACGTCCGAGTCCGCCCTGACCGCCGCCGCCCTGCGCGCGGGCGTCGCCGTCACCCCCGGCCGCCCCTACTTCAGCGCCGAACCCCCGGCCGGCCACCTCCGCCTGAGCTTCGCGGCGGTGGCCGGCACCGGGGAGATCACCGAGGGCGTACGGCGGCTGCGCGCCGCCTGGGACGAGGTGCTGGGATAAGGGGTCGACGCCGCCCCGCCCGGCCTGCGAGCATCCGGTCATGACCGACTCCCCGCGCCTGCCCGAGGGCTACCAGATCTCCACCGACCCCGCCCGCATCGACGCCGCACGCGTGCACCGGTGGCTGTCCACCGACGCCTACTGGGCGCTGGGCCGCTCCCGTGAGAAGCAGGACCGGGCGATCGAGGGCTCGCTCAACTTCGGCGTGTACGACACCCTCTCGGGGGAGCAGGTGGCGTACGCCCGGGTCGTCACCGACCGGGCGACCTTCGCCTGGCTGTGCGACGTGTACGTGGACCCGTCGGTGCGCGGCAAGGGCATCGGTACGGCCCTGGTGGCGGCCGTGCGGGAGGAGCTGCGGCCCTGCGGGGTGAAGCGGATCATGCTGGCCACGCACGACGCGCACGGGGTCTACGCCAGGCTCGGTTTCCGGCCACTGGAACGGCCCGACCACTGGATGGCGCTCATCGAGGGATGACGGAGCGTTTCGGGGCACTTGTCCGGCGCGTCCTTACCAGTCGGTAAACCTGGATGCACCTTGAGTGACGGCTCGGTGACACCCCTTGACCCGCGCACCCCGGAGACCCACGATCCCCGCATGGCACTTCGGGTCACGTTCGTCGCCGCCGCGGGGAGCTCCTCGGTGCTCGCCGAACGTTTCGAGGACGACCGGCCGCTGGACCGGGCCGGCTGGAGCGAGGTGCAACGGGCCGCGCACGAACTGCTGCCACTCGCCGCGGCCGATCTGCGCTACTGCTCCCCGGCCCCGCGCAGCCGCGCCACCGGGGAGGGGCTCGGATACGCGCCACTGGTGCAACTCGCCCTGCGCGACTGCGACATGGGCCGCTGGCGGGGGCTGACCCTGGGGGAGGCGATGGCCCGGGAACCGGGGGCCGTGGACGCCTGGCTCGCCGACCCGCGGTCCACCCCGCACGGGGGTGAGTCACTGCTCGACTTCATCGGCCGGGTCGGCGGCTGGCTCGACACCCGGCCGGTCGAGGACGGCTGCCGGATCGTCGCGGTGGCCGAGCCGTCGGTGATCCGCGCGGCCCTGGTGTACGTGCTCAAGGCCCCGCCCGCCACGTACTGGAACATCGACGTCCGCTCGCTGTCGGCGATCGGCGTCACCGGCCGGGCGGGTCGCTGGAGCCTTCGCCTCGAAGGGGCGTCCGCTCAGCCCACGCGTGCGTAGCCGGTGATGAGTTCCAGGTCCTTGGCGGGACCGCGCACCCGCCAGACCGTCCGCCAGTGGTCGGCGTCCCGGACGGTGAACTCGCCCCGGTAGAGGTCGGCCGAGCAGGGGTGGTCGGCGACGTACCGTCCCGCGGAGAGGTCCAGGCCGTGGAAGGGGCGCCCGTCCGCGAACCGTACGTCCGCCGTGCCGCCCGGACCGGGCAGGAAGCGCAGGGTCCGCTCGGCGGGCCGGGTGACGCCCCGCCAGGTGAAGTCGCCGGACTCGCGCTGCAGCAGGCCGCCGCCCTCCAGCGGGCCGAAGACGACCGTCCCCTCGAAGCGCCCCTCCTCGCCGCCCGCCAGATCCCGCACGGTCCGTTCCGCCCGCCAGCGGCCGCTCAGGTAGCCCAGTGTGTCGGGCACTGGCCAGAACTCACCCATCCCGCCTCGTTCCCGCGTGGTGTCCGTCGCCGCACGCCCCATTGACGTGCTCCTGTCTCCTCCCTATCTTGCCGTTCGAAGTGCTGACCAATGACCGATATACCGAACAGCTCCTAGAGTCACCCACTCCCAGAGAGAGCCGCCGAGTGTCCATGTCACGCACAGCACGCCACCGCACCCGCCTCAGACTCGGTCTCACCGCCACCGCCCTCCTGACGGCCACCGCCCTCGTCCCCGCCCCCGCGCACGCCGAGGACACCGCCGACTACACGATCACCGTCGACCCGGACGCCGAGGGCGCGGAGATCGACGACACGATGTACGGCGTCTTCTTCGAGGACATCAACCGGGCCGCCGACGGCGGTCTGTACGCCGAACTCGTGCAGAACCGGTCCTTCGAGTACTCCACCGCCGACAACGGCTCCTACACCCCCCTGACCTCCTGGTCGGTGGGCGGCGCGGCCGAGGTGGTGAACGACTCCGGCAGACTCAACGAGCGCAACCGCAACTACCTCTCCCTGGGCGCCGGTTCGTCGGTCACGAACTCCGGCTACAACACCGGCGTCCGGGTCGAGGAGGGGGAGCGGTACGACTTCTCCGTGTGGGCCCGCGCCGAGACCGCCACCACCCTCACCGTCACGCTGAAGGACGCCGCCGGTGAGCTCGCGAAGGCCCGCAAGGTGGCCGTCGAGGGCGGCTGGGCCAAGTACGAGACCACCTTCAAGGCGTCCCGCACCAGCAACCGCGGCCGGCTCGCCGTCGCCACCACGGAGGCGGCGGCCCTCGACATGGTGTCGCTCTTCCCGCGCGACACCTACAAGAACCAGCCGAACGGCCTGCGCGAGGACCTCGCCGAGAAGATCGCCGCGCTGAAGCCCGGCTTCGTCCGCTTCCCCGGCGGCTGCCTGGTCAACACCGGCTCCATGGAGGACTACAGCGAGGCCTCCGGCTGGCAGCGCAAGCGCTCCTACCAGTGGAAGGACACCGTCGGCCCGGTCGAGGAACGCGCCACCAACGCCAACTTCTGGGGTTACAACCAGAGTTACGGCCTCGGCTACTACGAGTACTTCCGCTTCGCCGAGGACATCGGCGCCATGCCGCTGCCCGTCGTCCCCGCGCTGGTCACCGGCTGCGGCCAGAACAGGGCCACCGACGACGAGGCGCTGCTGAAGCGGCACATCCAGGACACCCTCGACCTGATCGAGTTCGCCAACGGCCCGGCCACCTCCACCTGGGGCAAGGTCCGCGCCGAGATGGGGCACCGCAAACCCTTCGGCCTCACCCACATCGCCGTCGGCAACGAGGAGAACCTGCCGCGCGAGTTCTTCGCCCGCTTCCAGCGCTTCCGCGCCGCCATCGAGGCGGAGCACCCGGACATCACAGTGATCTCCAACTCCGGCCCCGACGACTCCGGCACCACCTTCGACACCGCCTGGCAGCTCAACCGCGAGGGCGGCGTCGACATGGTCGACGAGCACTACTACAACAGCCCGCAGTGGTTCCTGCAGAACAACGACCGCTACGACTCCTACGACAGGAACGGCCCCAAGGTCTTCCTCGGCGAGTACGCCTCCCAGGGCAACGCCTGGAAGAACGGCCTCGCCGAAGCCGCCTTCATGACCGGCCTGGAACGCAACGCCGACATCGTCAAACTGGCCTCGTACGCGCCGCTGCTCGCCAACGAGGACTACGTCCAGTGGTCCCCGGACATGATCTGGTTCAACAACCACGCCTCCTGGGGCTCGGCCAACTACGAGGTCCAGAAACTGTTCATGACCAACACCGGCGACCGCGTCGTCCCGTCGGAGGCGAGCACCACCCCGGACGTCAGCGGCCCCCTCACCGGAGCCGTCGGCCTGTCGACGTGGGCGACGAGCGCGGCGTACGACGACGTGAGGGTGACCGCCGCCGACGGCACGACGCTGCTGACCGACGACTTCTCCGGTGACACCTCGAAGTGGACGCACCAAGGCGGCGGAAGCTGGAGCGTCCAGGACGGGCAGTACGTGCAGACCGACGAGGCCGCCGAGAACACCCTGGTCACGGCCGGGGACCCGGCCTGGCACGACTACGACCTCCATGTGAAGGCCACCAAGAAGGCCGGCAAGGAGGGCTTCCTCGTCGCCTTCGGCGTCAAGGACACCGGCAACTACTACTGGTGGAACCTCGGCGGCTGGAACAACACCCAGACCGCCGTCGAACAGGCCTCGGACGGCGGCAAGTCGACGCTGATCTCCAAGGCCGGCTCGATCGAGACGGGCCGCGCCTACGACATCGACGTCAAGGTGCGGGGCCGCCAGGTGACCCTCTCCCTCGACGGCCAGGAATGGGGCAGCTTCACCGACGACAAGCCGGCCGAGCCGTTCCGCCAGGTGGTCACCGAGGACGCCCGCACCGGCGACCTGATCGTCAAGGTCGTCAACGCCCAGCCGTCCGAGGCCCGCACCGCGATCGACCTCGGCGGCGCGAGGGTCTCCTCCAAGGCCCGCGTGACCACCCTGGCCGCCGACGCGGACGCGGTCAACACCGAGACGGACGCCCCGGTCACCCCGGTGACCTCCACCTTCCGGGGCGTCGACAGCAAGTTCACGTACACCTTCCCGGCGCACTCGGTGACGTTCCTGCGGATCAAGCAGCGGTGACCCACCGGCCCGCCGGGAGACCGGCGGGCTACGCTCCCGTACCCATGAGCGTCGTGAGGGTCTGGAAGGGGGTGCGGCGGGCCGACAGGTCCGTCGCACCCTTCGTCGTGGCGGGCGATGTCCTGGTGGGCGGCGTGCTCCTGTGGCTGGCGATCGGCGGGATCGGGAACCCCGCCACCCGCGAGGAGGAGACCGCCGCGCAGGACCTGGCGCTGCGGATCTTCGGCTGCTGGCTGCTGGGCGGGGCGGCGCTGTTCGCCGTGCTCGGCATGGCCCGCTCCCTGCTCGGACACCTCGCCGCCCTGCTCCTCACCCCCCTCGTGATCGCCGCCGTCCTGATGGCCCTGGCCTGATCCCCGCCGCCGGCGGCCGCCGCAGGATCGTTTCGGGACCGCATTGCATAAACGTGCATGGAAACGTATAGTCATGCCATCCAGGAGGAGGGTTTTCCATGGCGGTACGTGCGGCGGTGGCCGGAGCGAGCGGATACGCGGGCGGTGAGCTGCTGCGTCTGCTCCTCGCACACCCCGAGGTCGAGATCGGTGCCCTGACCGGCAACTCCAACGCCGGGCAGCGACTGGGCGCGCTCCAGCCGCACCTGCTGCCGCTGGCCGACCGCGTACTGGAGCCGACCACGCCCGAGGCGCTCGCCGGGCACGACGTCGTCTTCCTCGCGCTGCCGCACGGCCAGTCCGCCGCCGTCGCCGAACAGCTCGGTGACGAGGTGCTCGTGATCGACATGGGCGCCGACTTCCGGCTGAAGGACGCCGCCGACTGGGAGACGTTCTACGGCTCCCCGCACGCCGGCACCTGGCCCTACGGCCTGCCCGAACTTCCGGGCGCCCGCGCCGCGCTGGAGGGGTCCAAGCGCGTCGCGGTGCCCGGTTGCTACCCCACCGCCGTCTCCCTCGCCCTCTTCCCGGCGTACGCCGCCGGCCTCACCGAACCCGAGGCGGTGATCGTCGCCGCCTCCGGCACCTCCGGCGCCGGCAAGGCGCTCAAGCCGCACCTGCTGGGCTCCGAGGTCATGGGCTCCATGTCCCCGTACGGCGTGGGCGGCGGCCACCGGCACACCCCCGAGATGATCCAGAACCTCAGCGCCGCGGCGGGCGAGCGGGTCTCCGTCTCCTTCACGCCGACTCTCGCGCCGATGCCCCGCGGCATCCTCGCCACCTGCACCGCGAAGGCGAAACCCGGCGTCACCGCCGAGTCCGTGCGCGCCGCCTACGAGAAGGCCTTCGCCGACGAGCCCTTCGTCCGCCTGCTCCCCGAGGGGCAGTGGCCGGCGACCGCGTCCGTCCACGGTTCCAACGCCGTTCAGCTCCAGGTCGCGTACGACGCCGCCGCGGACAGGATCATCGCGATCAGCGCCATCGACAACCTGACCAAGGGCACCGCGGGCGGTGCCGTCCAGAGCATGAACCTCGCCCTGGGCCTCGACGAGGCCACCGGGCTGACGACGATCGGAGTTGCGCCGTGAGTGTGACGGCAGCGAAGGGATTCACGGCGGCGGGCATCGCCGCCGGGATCAAGGAGAACGGCAACCCCGACCTGGCCCTCGTGGTCAACAACGGCCCCCGACGCGCCGCCGCCGGCGTCTTCACCTCCAACCGCGTCAAGGCGGCACCCGTCCTCTGGTCCGAGCAGGTCCTCAAGAGCGGGCAGCTCACCGCCGTCGTCCTCAACTCCGGCGGCGCCAACGCCTGCACGGGACCGAAGGGCTTCCAGGACACCCACGCCACCGCCGAGAAGGCCGCCGAGGTGCTCGGCACCGGCGCGGGCGAGATCGCCGTCTGCTCGACGGGACTCATCGGCGTCCTGCTCCCCATGGACAAGCTGCTCCCCGGCGTCGAGACCGCCGCCGCCCGGCTCTCCGAGCACGGCGGCGAGAAGGCCGCCATCGCCATCAAGACCACCGACACCGTCCACAAGACCTCCGTCGTCACCTGGGGGTCCCCCCGGACGGAGTCTGGGGGAGGCTGGACCGTCGGCGGCATGGCCAAGGGCGCCGGCATGCTCGCCCCCGGCCTCGCCACCATGCTCGTCGTCCTCACCACCGACGCCGACGTCGACAGCGCCACCCTGGACAAGGCGCTCCGCGCCGCCACCAAGGTCACCTTCGACCGCGTCGACTCCGACGGCTGCATGTCCACCAACGACACCGTGCTGCTGCTCGCCTCCGGCGCCTCCGCGGTCACCCCGGAGTACGAGGAGTTCGCGGAGGCGGTACGGCAGGTCTGCGACGACCTCGGCCAGCAGCTCATCCGGGACGCGGAAGGCGCCAGCAAGGACATCAAGGTCGAGGTGATCAACGCCGCGACCGAGGACGACGCCGTCGAGGTGGGCCGCTCCATCGCCCGCAACAACCTCCTCAAGTGCGCGATCCACGGCGAGGACCCCAACTGGGGCCGCGTCCTCTCCGCCATCGGCACCACGAAGGCCGCCTTCGAGCCCGACGAACTCAACGTCGCCATCAACGGCGTCTGGGTGTGCAAGAACGGCGGCGTCGGCGAGGACCGCGACCAGGTCGACATGCGCTACCGCGAGGTCCACATCGTCGCCGACCTCGCCGCCGGCGACGCCGGCGCCACCATCTGGACCAACGACCTCACCGCCGACTACGTCCACGAGAACAGCGCGTACTCGTCATGACCAACGGACCCACGCGGAAGCACACCGCGCTGCCCAAGGCCCAGATCCTCATCGAGGCGCTGCCCTGGCTCACCCGCCACCACGGCAAGACCGTCGTCATCAAGTTCGGCGGCAACGCCATGGTCGACGAGGACCTCAAGGCCGCCTTCGCCCAGGACGTCGTCTTCCTGCGCCACGCCGGCCTCAAGCCCGTCGTCGTGCACGGCGGCGGCCCCCAGATCAGCCGCGCCCTCGACCGGCACGGCATCGTCAGCGAGTTCAAGGCCGGCCTGCGCGTCACCACCGAGGACGCCATGGACGTCGTACGGATGGTGCTCGCCGGGCAGGTCCAGCGCGAGCTGGTCGGGCTGCTCAACCGGCACGGACCGCTCGCCGTCGGCCTCACCGGCGAGGACGCGCACACCCTCACCGCCACCAAGCACCGGCCCGAGATCGACGGCGAACTCGTCGACATCGGCCGGGTCGGCGAGATCACCGAGATCGACACCGGCGCCATCGAGGCCCTGCTGGCCGACGGCCGCATCCCGGTCGTCTCGTCCATCGCCCGCTCCCAGGACGACCACCATGTCTACAACGTCAATGCTGATACGGCGGCTGCGGCACTCGCTGCTGCACTGGGCGCCGAGACCCTCATGGTCCTCACGGACGTCGAAGGACTCTACGAGGACTGGCCGAACAGCGACGAGGTGATCAGCCGCCTCACCGCCTCCCAGCTCGAGAAACTCCTGCCGGAGCTGTCCTCCGGCATGGTGCCGAAGATGGAGGGCTGCCTGCACGCCGTACGCAACGGCGTCACCACCGCCCGCGTCATCGACGGCCGGGTCCAGCACTCGATCCTGCTGGAGATCTTCACGGACGAGGGCATCGGCACGATGGTCGTGCCCGACGAACAGGGGGAGTCGTGACCAACGCAGAACTCACCGCACGGTGGCAGGGCGCGCTGATGAACAACTACGGCACGCCGCGCCTGCCCCTCGTACGAGGCAAGGGCCCGAAGGTCTGGGACGCCGAGGGCACGGAGTACCTCGACTTCGTCGGCGGCATCGCGACCAACGCCCTCGGCCACGCCCACCCGGCGATCGTCGAGGCCGTCAGCCGGCAGATCGGCTCCCTCGGCCACATCTCCAACTTCTTCATGGCCGAGCCGACCGTCGCCCTGGCCGAGCGGCTGCTCCGGCTCTTCGGCCGGGACGGCAGGGTCTTCTTCTGCAACTCCGGCGCCGAGGCCAACGAGGCCGCCTTCAAGATCGGCCGGCTCACCGGACGGACCCACGTCGTCGCCACCGAGGGCGCCTTCCACGGCCGCACGATGGGCGCCCTCGCGCTCACCGGGCAGCCCGGCAAGCGGGAGCCGTTCCAGCCGCTGCCCGCCGACGTCACCCACGTGCCCTTCGGTGACGCGCAGGCGCTGGCCGCCGCGGTCACCGAGGAGACGGCCCTGGTGATCATCGAACCCATCCAGGGCGAACTCGGCGTCGTCGTCCCGCCCGCCGGCTACCTGAAGGCGGCCCGCGCCATCACCGCCGCCACCGGCGCGCTGCTCGTCCTCGACGAGGTGCAGACCGGCATCGGCCGGACCGGACACTGGTTCGAGTACCAGGCCCACGAGGGCGTCCTGCCGGACGTCGTCACCCTCGCCAAGCAGCTCGGCGGCGGCCTGCCGCTCGGCGCCACCGTCGCCTTCGGCCGCGCCGCCGGCCTGCTCCGGCCCGGCCACCACGGCACGACCTTCGGCGGCAACCCGGTCGCCTGCGCCGCCGGACTCGCCGTCCTCGACACCATCGAGGACGAAGGGCTGCTGGAGAACGTCAAGCGGCAGGGCGAGAAACTCCGCGACGGGATCGAGGGATCCGGCCACGCCTTGATCGACCATGTCCGGGGCGCGGGCCTCCTCCTGGGTATCGTGCTCACCGAGCCGCTCGCGCCCCAGGTGCAACAGGCGGCTCAGGACGCCGGATTCCTCGTGAACGCGCCCGCCCCCGACGTCGTACGGCTGATGCCGCCGCTGAACCTCGGGGACGACGCGGTGGACGCCTTCCTCGGGGCACTGCCCGGCATCCTGGACCAGGCCGGTACGGCGGGCGGGGAAGGACGATCCGGAGAATGAGACGACGATGAGCCAGGAGCAGGACCAGGGCCAGCAGGCCGGGCCCGCCGTGCCGCAGACGCGCACCGCACGCCACCGCCGGATCGTGGACATCCTCAACCGGCAGCCGGTGCGGTCGCAGAGCCAGCTCGCGAAGCTGCTCGCGGACGACGGACTGAGCGTCACCCAGGCGACGCTGTCGCGGGACCTGGACGAGCTGAACGCGGTGAAGATCCGCAACACCGACGGCGACCTGATCTACGCGGTGCCGAGCGAAGGGGGTTTCCGCACCCCCCGGGCGCCGCTGGGGGGATCCGCGAAGGAGGAGCGGATGCGGAGGCTGTCGCAGGAGCTGCTGATCTCCGCGGAGGCCTCCGCGAACCTGGTGGTCCTGCGGACCCCGCCCGGTGCGGCCCAGTTCCTGGCCTCGGCCATCGACCAGGCGGAACTCCACGACATCCTCGGCACGATCGCCGGCGACGACACGCTGCTGCTGATCAGCCGGGAACCGACGGGAGGGCAGGCCCTGGCGGACCACTTGCTCCGCCTGGCCCAGAACGGCCACTGAGCGCTCCGCGGGTCACTCCGGTACGGCCCCGCAGGTCGTATGGGGCTGGTCGCGCAGTTCCCCGCGCCCCTGGGGACTGCGGTACTCCCCGTTGAGAAGGCCCCGCAGCCGCGGGCAGTCGTGCCTCCCCCAGTGCCTTAAAGGCCTGGGAGGTACCCCCAGGGCGGCACGGGTGGGCGATGGGGGTCCCCCCGCTCGAGCGAAGCCGAGAGTGGGGGAGGCACCCTGCTGGTGCGGGTGAGTGACACGCCGGTACCTCGCCCAACAGCGCCGCTCGCCCAACAGCGCCGCTCGCCCAACAGCGCCGCTCGCCCAGGAGCGCCGCTCGCCCAGGAGCGCCGCTCGCCCAGGAGCGCCGCTCGCCCAGGAGCGCCGCTCGCCCAGGAGCGCCGCTCACCCCAGCCAGCCCGCCAGCCCCCCGGTGCACCGCACCTCGTCGCCCGCCGTGATCAGCAGGGCCTCGACGTCCGGGAGGGACTCCAGCCACCGCAGTCCCTCCCGCGACCCCATCGCGAACGCCGCCGTGGCCCAGCAGTCCGCCCACGTCAGGCGAGGGGCCACGACCGTCACCGCGACCAGGTCGGTCACCGCGGAGCGGCCCGTGCGCGGGTCGACGATGTGATCGCCCCGCTCGGCCGTGCCGGACGTCGCCACAGCAAGCTCCGAGGCACCCGCCGCGGAGACGACCGCGGCGAGACCGCCCGGACGCAACGGGTCCGACACCCCCACCCGCCACGGCCGCCCCGCCCCCGGCCCACCCAGCAACTGGACGTCCCCGCCCCCGTTGACGCTCACCCCCGTCACCCCCGCGGCGGCGAGCCGCCGCGCCGCCCGTTCCGTGGCCCAGCCCTTCACCACGCCCGTCGGATCGAGCCGCCCCCGGTAACGCGGACTGAACCAGCCCTCGCTCACCCGCTCCGCCTCCGCCGCCAGCTCCAGCACCTCGGCGACCTCGGCATCGCACTCCCCGACGCTCAGCTCACCCCGCGCCAGCCGGGAGATCTGGCTGTCGTCGCGGTACGTGCTGAACACCTCGTCGACCCGGTGCAGTCCCGCGACCGCCTCCTGAAGCGCCGCGCGCACCGCGGCGGGATCCCCGCCGCGGACGTCGAGGGAGAAGACGGTCCCCATCGTCTCCTCCACGTGACGCACCGCGGCGGGAGCCTCGGCGGGTTCGGCCACCGTGTCAGTCACCGGCCTTGTCCAGCGCCGACTGGAGCGACTGTTTGTACCCCGCGCTCGTGTACGTGGCCCCCGACACCGCGTCGATCCCCGCGTCCCCGGCCGCCACCGCCGCCTGGTTGAGCTTCGGCACCGCGGCGGAGTTGACCTGGTCGCTCTGCCCGCCCTTGGGCGTCTGCACCGCCTCCGCCTTGGTGATCTTCCCGCCGCTGACGGTGATCCGCACCTGAACCGGCCCGTACTGCGTCTGCGCCACGTCCCCGGTGACGGTCCGCGCCTGCGCGCTCCCGGCACCGTCCGATCCGGAAGCCCCCGGGGACCCGGCCGCCCGCGCCTTGTCCAGCGCCGACTGCAGCGACTTCTTGTACCCGCCGCTGGTGTACGTGGCCCCCGACACCACGTCGATGTCCGCGCTCTGCGCCGTCACGGTCGCCCGGTTCAGCCGGGGCACGGAGTTGGACGTGACCTGGTCGCTCTGCCCGCCCTTGGGCGCCTGTACCGCCTCCGCCTTGATGATCTTCCCGCCGCTCACCGTCAGCCGGACCTGCACCGCCCCGTACTGGGTCTGCGCCGCGTCACCGGTGACGGTGCCGTCCCCGATGGGCTGGGCGGCGCCGCCCTGCGGCGACTGGGCCGCCGCGGGCGGGACCGCGCCGCCGGCCGCGGCGGCCGAGCCGGGGTCGGACGCCGGCTTCAGCGACAGCAGCAGCACGATGCCGGACACGGTGGCGGCGGTCGCGAGCACGGCACGCCGGACGGGGTGACTCTTCTTCACCTGGAACCTCCGAGGAAGCCCTGGGCTTCAGCCCGGGGGTGATACGGACGCCGGGGGAGCAGGTCGAGGCGTGTGATTTCGCCCAGAAGGCGACAGACCGTCCTCAAGTCCGGGTACGATGACTGTCGTGCGGTGCGAGAACCAAGCACACGCAACTCCTTTGTCTTGACGGGCAACCGGGCAGGTTCCGTCCCGGCTGGTGCTGAGAGCGTCAGACTCTTTCGTTCGCTGAGCGAATGAGCTGCTCGAGCCAGGAATCCCCTGCTCTGACGGGGTGGGGGAGGGTTCAAATCTCGAACGACTCGTGATGGATGCGCCGGGCGGGGACTCCCGCCTCGCGCAGCGCTTCGTACACCGACTGCGCGAATCCGGGCGGACCGCACATGAACACGTCGTGGCGGTCGACGTCCGGGATCTTCCGGCGCAGGCTCTCCGCCGAGATGTCGGGGCGTTCACCGTCGGGGCTGTTCACCGCGTACATCAGCCGGGCGCCCCGCTCGTCGGCGATCTTCGCCAGCTCGCCCCACAACGCCAGGTCCTGGGTGCTGTTGGCCCGGTACAGCAGGGTGATGTCGCCGGAGGCGCCGGGCAGCGTCTCGAACAGTGCCCGCATCGGGGTGATGCCCACCCCGCCCGCCACCAGCAGTACCTTGCCGCGGCTGCGGCGCTGCGCGGTCAGCGCCCCGTAGGGGCCCTCCGCCCACACCTTCGTGCCGGGCTCCAGCTCGCGCAGCCGTGAGGTGTGGTCGCCGATCGCCTTGACCGTGATCCGCAGCATGTCCGGGCGGGGCGCCGCCGACAGCGAGTACGGGTGGGAACTGAAGCGCATCCCGGGCGCCAGGAACCGCCAGCGGAAGAACTGCCCGGCCTCCGCGCCCATCCGGTGCAGCCGGCGCCCGCCGATCAGCACGGACACGATGCCCGGTGTCTCCTCGATGACCGCTTCGACCCGCATCCGGTGCCGCAGGTTCAGCCGTACCGGGGTGATGATCCGGTACCACAGGACCAGCGCGGTCACGGCGCCGTAGAGCCCGTACCAGAAGGTCTTCGCGGTCGGTTCGACGGCGAACTCGTTGCCGGTGGTGATCTGGTGCCAGAACGTCAGGAAGACCGCCGCGTACGTCAGCAGGTGCACGTGGTACCAGCCGTCGTACGGCAGCCGGCGCCGGACCGGGCCGATGGAGAGGAAGGCGATCACGAACAGCAGACCGGTGCCGATGGCGGCCTTGCCCATGTCCGGCAGCGTGTTGATGGAGGTGATGGTCTGCTGCACGATGTCGGCGAGGCTCCTGCCCGCCTGCCGGGCGTAGCCCCACATGATCAGGAAGACGTGCGCGATGACCAGGCTGACGGTGTAGCGGCCGCTCATCGCGTGCCAGCGGGCGACCCGGTCCGAGCCCACCCGGCGTTCCAGCGCGGGTACGCGCGCCATCTGGAGTACCACCAGGGCCATCAGATAGCCGGCCAGCAGGCCGGTGATCCGGCCCGCGGCGATGATCTTCCCGGTGGTGTCCGCGATGGACGGTGTGCTGGTCCACCACAACCACAGCACGGCCACCGCGCCCGCACCGACGGCGAGCAGCAGGGGAACGGCGGGGGAGCGGCGCGGGCGGATGCGGCGCATCGTCTGGCGGCGGGCGGCACGGCCGCCGGCGAGCGTGGTGGTCACGGTTCCTCCGTGGGGACTTGACCCTTGGCCCACACATACGTGCCGTCACGCGGGAGTGTTCAGAGGAGATGCGCGGCTCAGCGGCGAGGCGGAGTACGACGGCGGGGGCGGCACCTGGGCACACGGCTCAGGCAGGGGAGGGGGGCAGCGGCAACGGCAGCCCGGGGAGTCCGTCCAGGCTGGTCGCGACGTGCTCCTTCTTGGTGAAGTACGCGTCGAGCGAGGCGTCGTCCTCCCGCGCGAACCGCTTCTCGTGCAGGTCCCGTTCGCTCTCGTACGCCATGAAGGGCACCGCGTATCCGCAGGTGTCCCGGATCAGTTCGGCCGTCACGACGACGACGGCGCGCAGGCCGTGGAGCGAGGGGTCGATGTCCGGGAAGTGGGTGAGCAGTTCCCCGAAGCGGGGGTCGTCCCGGAAGACGGGCTCGCCGCGGCCGTGCACGCGCACGATGTTCGGCGGCCCCTGGAACGCGCACCACATCAGGGTGATCCGGCCGTTCTCCCGCAGGTGGGCGATGGTCTCGGCGTTGGAGCCGGCGAAGTCGAGGTAGGCGACGGTGAGTTCGTCGAGGACCGCGAAGGACCCCTTGAGCCCCTTGGGGGAGAGATTGACCGTGCCGTCGGCGGACAGGGGGGCGGTGGCGGTGAAGAAGACCGGCTGTTCCTCGATGAAGGTGCGGAGGCGGCCGTCTATGCGCTCATAGGTCTTTCCCATGTCCACCGATTATGGGACCAGGTCTTTCGTTTGTCTAAGCAATAGGTGATCGGCCGGGGAAATACCGTGGCCGCCCCGGCCGGCGCATGTACGGGGCGGCCACAGCGCCTGTCACCTCACTTGGTGAGCGTGCAGGCGGCCAGGGAGTCGAGTCCGGCGGGGCGTTCGGCGGTGCGGCCGATGGCGGTGGCGATGCGGTTGATGGCGGCGACGCGCTTGTCCTCGAGGGGGCCGAGGATGGCGTTGGCCGGCGGTGTCGTCGCTTCCTCGCCGGCGCCCGCCTCGTCCTGCCCGGCCGCGCCCTGTGCGTCGAGCGAGCACGGGGCGAGCGCGTCGAGTCCGGCGGGGCGTTCGGCGGTGCGGCCGATGGCGGTGGCGATGCGGTTGATGGCGGCGACGCGCTTGTCCTCGAGGGGGCCGAGGATGGCGTTGCGATCTGTTTGTCGAGGTCGCCGAGGTTGCGGTCGACCTCGGCCTGGGCGGTGGCGGGGATCGCGGGGGCGGAGCCGGCGATCACCGCGCCGGACAGTGCCAGCGCGGCGGCGCCGCCGATGAAGCCGACGCGGCGCTTGCTGTACTTCGGAAGGGCCCTGGACATGCGGATGCCTCACTCGGGTCGGGGTGTCACGGGTGTGTGTCGTGCTGTCTCGATCGGTCCGACGCGGCGCCTGCGTCCGGCGACAAGTACGCGAAAGCGGTTTCCGGCGTTCAACCCGGCCCCGGATTCGCGAGCAGATTGACGATTCATGCGGACTACTGCATACTCATGCATGTCAGCGAATGCACTGTAAGGAGAAACCCGTGACCGAGCGCGTCGTACTCGCCTACTCGGGCGGTCTGGACACCTCCGTCGCCATCGGCTGGATCGCCGAGGAGACGGGCGCCGAGGTCATCGCCGTTGCGGTCGACGTCGGCCAGGGCGGCGAGGACCTGGACGTCATCCGCAAGCGCGCGCTCGCCTGCGGTGCCGTCGAGGCCGAGGTCGCGGACGCCAAGGACGAGTTCGCCGAGGAGTACTGCCTCCCGGCGATCAAGGCCAACGCCCTCTACATGGACCGCTACCCGCTGGTCTCCGCGCTGTCCCGGCCGACGATCGTCAAGCACCTCGTCGCCGCCGCGCAGAAGCACGGGGCCACCACCGTCGCCCACGGCTGCACCGGCAAGGGCAACGACCAGGTCCGCTTCGAGGCCGGCATCGTCGCCCTCGCCCCTGACCTGAAGTGCATCGCCCCGGTCCGCGACTACGCCATGACCCGCGACAAGGCCATCGCCTTCTGCGAGGCCAAGGGCCTGCCGATCGCGACCACCAAGAAGTCCCCGTACTCCATCGACCAGAACGTCTTCGGCCGCGCCGTCGAGACCGGCTTCCTCGAGGACATCTGGAACGCGCCGATCGAGGACGTGTACGAGTACACGCAGAACCCCGCCGTGGCGCGTGAGCCCGACGAGGTCGTCATCACCTTCAAGGAGGGCGTGCCGGTCGCCATCGACGGCAAGCCGGTCACCGTCCTCCAGGCGATCCAGCAGCTCAACGAGCGCGCCGGCGCCCAGGGCATCGGCCGGATCGACATGGTCGAGGACCGCCTCGTCGGCATCAAGTCCCGCGAGGTCTACGAGGCCCCCGGCGCGATCGCCCTGATCACCGCCCACCAGGAGCTGGAGAACGTCACCGTCGAGCGCGAGCTCGCCCGCTACAAGCGGCAGGTCGAGCAGCGCTGGGGCGAACTGGTCTACGACGGCCAGTGGTTCTCCCCGCTCAAGCGCGCCCTGGACGGCTTCATCGCCGAGGCCAACCAGCACGTCAACGGCGACATCCGGATGACCCTGCACGGCGGCCGCGCCGTCGTCACCGGCCGGCGCTCGGAGTCGTCGCTGTACGACTTCAACCTGGCCACGTACGACACGGGCGACACGTTCGACCAGGCGGCGGCGAAGGGCTTCATCGACATCTACAGTCTGTCGGCGAAGATCGCCGCGAAGCGGGATCTGGCCTGACCGGTCCGGTTGCTGGGGGAGGGGGACTGCGGGTCCGTCGTGGTTGACCGCGCAGTCCCCCGCGCCCCTTCCGGGGCGCGTTTGTACATCACTTTCTTCGAGGAGTGCAGGTAGTGAGCAGCAACAGCGGTGACGTACGGCTCTGGGGCGGCCGTTTCGCCGACGGTCCCGCCGAGGCCCTGGCGAAGCTGTCCGCGTCCGTCCACTTCGACTGGCGGCTCGCGCCCTACGACATCGCCGGCTCGCGCGCCCACGCCCGCGTGCTGCACGCGGCGGGCCTGCTCACCGAGGACGAGCTGACCCGGATGATCGCCGGGCTCGACCGGCTCGAAGCGGACGTCGCCGACGGCTCCTTCACCGGCACCATCGCCGACGAGGACGTCCACACCGCCCTCGAGCGCGGCCTGCTGGAGCGCCTCGGCCCCGACCTCGGCGGCAAGCTGCGTGCCGGCCGGTCCCGCAACGACCAGGTGGCCACCCTCTTCCGCATGTACCTGCGGGACCACGCCCGCGTCATCGGCGGTCTGATCGCCGACCTCCAGGACGCGCTCGTCGGCCTCGCCGAGGCCCACCCGGACGTGGCCATGCCCGGCCGCACCCACCTCCAGCACGCCCAGCCGGTGCTCTTCGCCCACCACGTCCTCGCCCACGTCCAGGCACTGTCCCGGGACGCCGAGCGGCTGCGCCAGTGGGACGAGCGCACGGCGGTGTCGCCGTACGGGTCCGGAGCGCTCGCGGGCAGCAGCCTCGGCCTGGACCCGGAGGCGGTCGCCGAGGACCTCGGCTTCGAGCACGGCAGCGCCGCCAACTCCATCGACGGCACGGCCTCCCGCGACTTCGTCGCCGAGTTCGCCTTCATCACCGCGATGATCGGCGTGAACGTCTCCCGGGTCGCCGAGGAGATCATCATCTGGAACACGAAGGAGTTCTCCTTCGTGACCCTGCACGACGCGTTCTCCACCGGCTCGTCGATCATGCCGCAGAAGAAGAACCCGGACATCGCCGAGCTGGCGCGCGGCAAGTCCGGCCGCCTCATCGGCAACCTGACCGGCCTGATGGCGACCCTCAAGGCGCTGCCTCTCGCGTACAACCGCGACCTCCAGGAGGACAAGGAGCCGGTCTTCGACTCCATCGACCAGCTGGAGGTCCTGCTCCCCGCCTTCACCGGCATGATGGCCACCCTCACCGTGCACCGCGAGCGCATGGAGGAACTGGCCCCGGCCGGCTTCTCCCTCGCCACCGACATCGCCGAGTGGCTGGTCAAGCAGGGCGTGCCGTTCCGCGTCGCGCACGAGGTGGCCGGCGAGTGCGTCAAGGTCGCCGAGTCCGAGGGCAAGGAACTGGACGAACTGACCGACGAACAGTTCGCCAAGATCTCCGCCCACCTCACCCCGGAGGTCCGCTCGGTCCTCAACGTCCCCGGCGCCCTCGCCTCCCGCGACGGCCGGGGCGGCACGGCCCCGAGCGCGGTCGCGGTCCAGCTGGCCGAGGTGAAGCGGGACGTGGCCGGCCAGCATGCCTGGGCAACGGCGAAGAAGCGGTAGGGCGACATCCCTCAGGGGCGCGGGGCCGTACCGATGTGCGGCTTTGCCGCGCGGGCGCGAAGAACCCCGGCGCACCCGCGAAACAGCCGCAGCACCCCAGCTCTTGGGCGAAGCCGAGGTCATCGCGGGTTACGTTGGTCGGAACGCCGAACCGGACCCGACCGACGGAGCCCGCGATGCCCTTCGCCCGACTGGCGACAGCGACAACCCCCACCTGCCACATCGGCCTCGGCCTCGCCGCCGTCGGCCGCCCCGGCTACATCAACCTCGGCCGCGACGCCGACCTCGGAGAGGACCGCGGCGTCGAGACGCTGCGCACCCGTACGCACGAACTCCTCGACGCCGCCTACGCCCAGGGCGTCCGCTACTTCGACGCCGCCCGCTCCTACGGCCGTTCCGAGGAGTTCCTCGCCGACTGGCTGAGGAAGAGGACCGACGCCGACGACGTCGTCATCGGCAGCAAATGGGGCTACACCTACACCGCCGACTGGACCACCGACGCCGAGCGGCACGAGGTCAAGGACCACTCCCTCGCGGCGTACGAGCGTCAGCGCGCCGAGACCGAGGCACTGCTCGGCGACCGGCTCGACCTCTACCAGATCCACTCGGTGACCCCCGAGAGCCCCGCCCTCACCGACAAGGAGCTGCACGCCCGGCTCGCGGAGGCGGCGGGCCGGGGCCTCACCGTCGGCTTCTCCACCAGCGGCCCGGCCCAGGCCGACGCCATCCGCGCCGCCCTCGCCGTCACGGTCGACGGCGAGCCCCTCTTCCGTACCGTCCAGTCGACGTACAACGTCCTGGAGACCTCCGCCGGGCCCGCGCTCGCCGAGGCCCGTGACGCCGGGCTCACCGTGATCGTCAAGGAGGGCATGGCCAACGGCCGGCTCGCCGCCGCGCACGCCCCGGAGGCGCTGCGGGCCGTCGCCGAGGAGACCGGGCTCGGCTGTGACGCCGTCGCCCTCGCGATGGTCCTGCGGCAGCCGTGGGCCGGTGTGGTCCTCTCCGGCGCGGCCACCACCGCCCAGCTCACCTCCAACCTGCACGCCGCCGCCGTCGACCTCACCGACGACCAGCTCTCCCGCCTGACCGCCCTGGCCGAGGAGCCCCGGGCCTATTGGGAGCGGCGCGGAGAGCTGCCCTGGCACTGACCGCCCGGCCGTTCCTCGCACGACAGCCGTGAGACCCGTACGCCCTGAATGAGACATTCGTGTCTCGCATGGAGTACAGTTGTCTCATGGCTGTCGATCGTGACCACGTGCTGCGCAGTGCCGCCGCCCTGCTGACCCGTAGATCCACCGCGACCATGGACGAGGTCGCCAAGGCCGCCGGGATCAGCCGCGCCACCCTGCACCGGCAGTTCGCCGGGCGGGACGCGCTGGTCCGGGCGCTGGAGGCGCTCGGGATCGCCGAGTGCGAGGCCGCCCTGGCCGCCGCCCGGCCCGACGAGGGGCCGGCCGCCGACGCCGTGCGCCGCGTGGTCGCCGCGATCGAACCGCACGCCCCCCTGCTCGCCTTCCTCTACACCGAGAACCAGCTGTTCGAGGGCGAGGAGCAGAACGAGGGCTGGGCCGCGATCGACGAGCGCATCGCCGCGCTGTTCCGGCGCGGCCAGGCGAGCGGCGAGTTCCGCATCGACCTCACCCCGGCCTGGCTCACCGAGGCGCTCTACGGCCTGCTCGCCTCCGCCGCCTGGGCGGTGGCCGAGGGCCGGGTCGCCCCCAAGGACTTCACCCACATGATCGTCGAGCTGCTGCTCGGCGGCGTACGACGCCCGGAGGAACCGGCGCCGGGGAAGGAATCATGACCAGCGCCATACGGCCGCGGACCACGACCGAGGAGACGCGCCGCCCCGGCCGCTGGCTCGCCCTGTCGGTCCTCGTGCTCGCCGTCCTGCTGGTGGCCGTCGACGCGACCGTCCTCGGCCTCGCCACCCCGTACATCAGCGAGGACCTCGCACCCACCGGCTCCCAGCTGCTGTGGATCGGTGACGTCTACTCCTTCGTGCTCGCCGGACTGCTCGTGTCGATGGGCAGCCTCGGCGACCGCGTCGGCCGCAAGCGGATCCTGCTGTACGGCGCCGCCGCGTTCGGCGTGATCTCCGTGCTCAACGCCTACGCGCACACGCCCGAGGTGATGATCGCGGCGCGCGCCCTGCTCGGCGTCGCCGGGGCCACCCTGATGCCGGCCACCCTCGCCCTGATCCGCCACCTCTTCCACGACCCGCGTGAGCGCAGCCTCGCCATCGGCATCTGGGGCGCGACCGCCTCCGCCGGCACGGCGGTCGGACCGGTCCTCGGAGGGCTGCTGCTGGAGCACTTCTGGTGGGGCTCGGTCTTCCTGATCAACCTGCCGGTCATGGCGGTTCTGGTGGTCGTCGGCAGCAAGCTGCTGCCGGAGTCCCGCACCCCCGAACCCGGCCCGTGGGACCTGACCAGCGTGGCCCTGTCCCTGGCCGGCATGATCGGCGTGGTCTACGCGGTGAAGGAGACGGCGAGCCACGGCCCCGCCGCGCCCGCCCTCGCGGCGGGCCTGCTGGGCGCGACGGCCCTGTACCTGTTCGTCCGCCGCCAGCTCGCCCTCCCCAAGCCCCTCCTGGACATGCGGCTGTTCCGCGGCCGGGGATTCAGCGGGGCGGTGCTCGCCGACCTGCTCACCGTCCTCGGCCTGTCCGGCCTGGTGTTCTTCCTCTCCCAGTACCTGCAACTGGTCCAGGGGCGTCGCCCGTTCGAGGCGGGCCTCGCGGAACTGCCCGCCGCGGTCGGCGCGGTGGCGGCCGGTCTGATCGCCGGCCGGACCGCCCGCCGCTTCTCGGTGCGCTCGGTCGTCGCCGGCGGCCTGGCCGCCATCGGCCTGGCCCTGGCCGCGCTGACGGTGATCGACCAGTCCACCGGCTACCCCCTGCTCGGGACGGCACTGCTGGTGGTCGGCCTGGGCGCCGGCTTCTCCTTCACGGTGACCGCCGACGTGATCCTCTCGAGCGTCCCCAAGGAACAGGCGGGCGCCGCCTCCGCCGTCTCGGAGACGGCGTACGAACTCGGCGCGGCCCTGGGCATCGCCGTACTCGGGTCCATCGTGACCGGCGTCTACCGCGGCTTCACCGGCCCGGCGGGCACCCCGGCAAAGGCCCGCGAGTCCCTGGGCGGCGCGGTGGAAGCGGCGTCGCACCTGCCTGCCGGCACGGCCCGGCCGATGCTGGAAGCGGCCCGCCAGTCCTTCGTCGACGGCCTCGCCCTGGCAGCGGGCACAGGAGCGGCGGTCCTCCTGGCAGCGGCGGCAGCCGCGTGGTTCATGCTCCGGAACCAACGGCTCTGAAAGAGCCGGAACCTTGGAGTCACCGGCTGAACAGCCAACCCGAAGAGGCTCGGGGAACTGCGCGACCAGCCACGATCCATCCGCACCCGCAGTGCGACCGCAGCCCCCGCCCTGCGCTTATGCGGCCTTCGCCTTGCTGGCGTACATGTCCACGTACTCCTGCCCGGACAACCGCATGACCTCGGTCATCACCGAGTCGGTCACCGCCCGCAGCACGTACCGGTCACGCCCCATCCCGTCGTACCGGGAGAACTCCATCGCCTCACCGAAACGGACCGTCACCTTGCCCGGCCGGGGCAGACCCGCACCCCCCGGCTGCAGCTTGTCCGTGCCGATCATCGCGAACGGCACGACCGGCGCGCCGGTCATCAGGGTGAGCCGGGCGATGCCGGTACGGCCCCGGTAGAGGCGGCCGTCGGGGGAGCGGGTGCCCTCCGGGTAGATGCCGAAGATCCGGCCCTCCTCCAGCACCCGGCGCCCGGTCATCAGCGCCGCCACCCCGCCCCGCCCGCCGTCGCGGTCGACCGGGATCATGCCGACGCCGGTGAAGAACCACGCCATCAGCCGGCCCTTGAACCCCTTGCCGGTGACGTACTCGTCCTTGCCGATGAAGACGACCTGGCGGTCGCAGACGAGCGGCAGGATCATCGAGTCGATGAACGTCAGGTGGTTGCCGGCCAGGATCACAGGACCGTCGCCCGGGATGTTCTCCGCGCCCTCCACCTGTGGGCGGAACATCAGGCGCATGATCGGACCGAGCACTGCCTTGATGAGCGCGAAGCGGGACAACGGGCCCTCCGGTGGGGAACGGACGTCGGTTCATGCCGTACGAGTCTGTGCAGGTGAGGACATTACTCGCGGCCCGGGGGGTTGCGCACATCGAGATCGTGGGAGTTCACCGAGGTCTTACTCACTCTTGACCCGGGTTCACCTGCGGCGGCCCGCCCGCGGCCGGTGAGCGACACGGCCGTCACACTGTGACGCAACTCGCCCGGGCCGCACACCGCACGGGTGCCCCGCTCCGTCCCGTCCAACCGGACGAGCCGTCACATTACCACCGGAATACGACAGACGTACGTCATTCGCACGAGGGGCGTACGTCACGCGACATCACCCGTGTGTTCGGCCCGGGGTCTCCCGTGCGTCATCCGCACGCACCTACGATCGCCCCGCACCGGACGAGCCGACATCAGGAGGACCCTCATGGCAACGCGGGAGTCGAACGAACAGGCGGGCGGAACCGGACGGCGGGCCCTCCTCGGCGCGGCCGTGCTCGGCGCCTCCGGAACGGTCCTGGCCCTGGGCGGCACCGCGAGAGCCGCCGGCCACCGGCCCGGCGGCGGCCGGGGACTGAAGAGCCTGCCCGTCCCCACCATCGTGGGCCACCGCGGGGCCAGCGGCTACCGGCCCGAGCACACCCTCGGCGCCTACCAGCTCGCCCTCGACATGGGCGCGGACATCGTCGAGGCCGGCGACCTCGTCCCCACCAAGGACGGCCACCTCGTCTGCCGCCACGAACCAGAGATCGGCGGCACCACGGACGTCGCCGACCACCCCGAGTTCGCCGGCCGCCGGACCACCAAGACGCTGGACGGCGCCTCCGTCACCGGCTGGTTCACCGAGGACTTCACCCTCGCCGAGCTGAAGCGGCTCCGCGCGGTGGAGCGCATCCCCGCCAACCGCCCGCACAACACCCTCTACAACGGACGCTGGGAGATCCCCACCTTCGAGGAGGTGCTGCGCTGGCAGGACGAGCAGACCCGCAAGCGCGGCAAGCAGGTCTGGATCTACCCCGAGCTCAAGCACCCCACCTACTTCCGCAAGCTGGGACTGGACCTGGAGGAGCGAGTCGCCAAGCTGCTGCGCCGGCACGGCAAGGACGACAAGAACGCGCCGGTCATCCTCCAGTCCTTCGAGCCGACCAGTGTCGAGCGCCTGAACAAACTGGTCGACAACCCCCTCGTCGTCCTCCTCTCCGGCGCCACCACCCGCCCCTGGGACTTCGTCGAGACGGGGGACCCGCGCACCGTCGCCGACCTCGTCACCCGCAGGGGCCTGCGGGAGATCGCCGGCTACGCCCAGGGCATCGGCCCCACTCTCGACCTGGTCATCCCGCGCGACGCGGCCGGCCGGCTCACCGAGCCGACCACGCTGGTGCGGGACGCCCACCGCGCGGGCCTGATCCTGCACCCCTACACCCTGCGCAACGAGAACCCCTTCCTGCCCGCAGACTTCCGCGAGGGCACCGACCCCGACGCCTACGGCGACGTCTTCGGCGCCTACCGGGCGTACTTCGCCACCGGCATCGACGGCGTCTTCACCGACAACCCGGACACCGGACTGCTGGCCCGCGAGGACTTCGTCAACAACTGACCCGCTTCGCCCCGAAAGGGGGGATTTCGGCCGCTCCGGGCAACCCCGCCCGGAGCGGCCGAGTCGTTGCGCGTATGACACACGAGCCGGTCCCGGCGTACGAGCTGGTCGTCTCCCTGCGTCCGCTGCTCACCGCGGAGGCCGCCGCCGAGGCGCTCGGCTCCGGGACCGAACCGGGCGATCTGGAACAGGCGGTGTGGCTGCGCCTCCTGGAGCGTCTCGGCACCTGCGGTCCGCCGTCCGACCCTCCGGGCTGGCTGCGCCGGGCGGTCCGCGCGGAGGCCCGCCGCACCCGCCGCGGCGCCCGCCGGGAGACGGCGCTGACCGGCGACCCCGCCGACACCGGCCGCCACGGCCCCGAAGGTCTCGCACTCGCCGCCGCCCGCCGCCGTGCCCTGCGGGACGCCGTACGACGGCTGCCCGGCCGCTGCCCGGAACTGATGGAGGCGCTGCTGTCCCCGCATGACCCGACATACCGGGAGATCGCGGGGGAGTTGGGTATCTCACAGGGCAGTATCGGCCCGGAACGTTCCAGATGCCTGGGATGTCTGCGTCGTTTGCTCACACAGGAGGTTGCGGCGCGCTGAGGACGGGGATAGGAGTGAGGGACAACAGGTGATCAGGTGAGCGGGAGGCATGCGCACATGGGCATGAGCGTGACCATCTCTGCGGCGGCCGGGCAGGACGCGGAGCAAATCTTCAGGTTGCAGTACCTGTGCTTCCAGAGCGAGGCGGCGCTCTACGGCAACTACCGCATCGACCCGCTCGTCCAGACCCTCGACTCGGTCCGCGAGGAGGTCGCCGCCGACTGCGTCTTCGTCGCCCGCCTCGGCGACGAGATCGTCGGCTCGGTGCACGGCAGGATCACCGAGGACGGCGCCGCCGCGATCGGCAAGCTCTGTGTCCACCCCCGTCTCCAGGGACACGGCATCGGCGCGCGTCTCCTGCGGGCCGCGGAGTCCGCCCTCGCCGACGAGCGCGGCGCCAGGACCTTCCGCCTGCACGCCGGGCACCGCAGCGAGAGCAACCTGAGCCTGTACAGCAAGGTCGGCTACCAGCGGGTGGGCACCTCCCAAGGCGCCGACGGCGTACCGATGATCGTCCTGGAGAAGCAGGCGCAGGCCTACGCGACGACCGCCTGATCAGGACGCGGGCCGCTGCTCCGGCCGTGCCCTGCGCAGCCAGTACAGCGCGGTGAGGGGCAGCAGCACCGGGATGAAGAGATAGCCCATCCCGTAGTCCGACCACACGGTGGCGTCGGGGAACGCGGACGGCTCCACCAGCGTCCAGGTCCCCACGGTCAGTACGCCCACGAGCTCGGCGGCGCAGCACACCAGCGCCGCCCTGCGGGCCGTCTCCCCGCCGCGCACCAGGGTGTAGGTGATGAAGCCGTAGACCACGCCGGCCGCCGCCGACAGTGAGTAGGCGAGCGGCGCCCGGTCGAACTCGGTGGCGATCTGGTACGCGGAACGCGACACCGCGCCGACGACCATCACCCCGTAAAGCCACACCAGCAGCAGTCCCGGACCGCCGATCAGCCGCGTCCTGGCCGGCTTCTCCCGCGTCGCGGCCACCTCAGCCTCCCCAGATGTCATGGAGCCGCACCTCGAGCACGGCCAGCACGACACCGCTCGCGGCGACCGTCAGCGAACCCCAGCGGGAGCGCTCGCCGAGCGACATGAAGCCGGCCGCCGGGACGCACGCGAACGCGCCGAGCAGATACGCCACGAAGATCGTCGTGCCCTGCTCCGGCTTCTCGCCCCGGGCCAGTTGCACGATCCCGACGACCAGCTGCGCCAGCGTCAGCAGCGTGACCACGGCCATCCCGATGAAGTGCCAGTCCTTCGTCGGCTGGTCACGGTAGGCGGCCCACCCGCACCAGGCGCCGAGCAGCAACGCGGCGACACCGGTCACCACCGTCAGGACATCAAGCATGGCAGTGACCCTATTACGCCGGAAAACCCCCGCTGTCCCCGCCCCCGGGAGCGCCGGGCCCGGTGTCCTCCGTGATCAGCCCGGCGGCGACCGCCCACCCGCGGATCCGCGCGTGCGCGCCCGCGTCGGACGCCGGTTCCGGCGTGTACACCGGACCCGGGGCGGTCTCGATCAGGTGGACCATCGTCCAGGCGACCCCGTAGCAGTCGTCCGGTCCGAAACAGCCGGCCAGGGCCTCCGCCTCGGCGAGGTCCAGCGGGCGCGGTATCGCCTCCAGTTGCCGCGCCCTGCGGTCGATCTCCGCTTCCTCCCCGGACTCCTCGTCGGGCAGCGGCCCGTCCGCCACGAAGGCGCTCACCTCGGGTCTCATGCCGTGATGATCACCACGGCCGGGGGATCCGGCAAGGCTCGGCGGGCCCGTAAGGTCGATGGCATGACCATCCATGCGCAGGCCCTGCTGTTCGACAACGACGGAACCCTCGTCTCCTCCCTCGCCTCCGTGAACCGCTGCTGGACGCGGTGGGCCGTCGAGTACGGGATCACGGCCGAGGAGTTCGGACGCGTCGAGCTGCACGGGCGGCCGGCCGCGGAGATAGCCGCCGATCTGCTGCCCGCCCGTGTCGTGCCGGAGGCGGTCGCGCGGATCGAGGACCTGGAGGTCGAGGACGTGCCCAACGGCGGCGTGGAACTGCTGCCGGGGACCGAGGACTTCCTCGCCGCGCTGCCCGCCGAGCGCTGGGCCGTCGTCACCTCCGCCACCCGGCGCCTGGCCGAGGCCCGTCTGGAGGCCGTCGGCATCCTGCCCAAGACGCTGGTCGCCGCCGACGACATCACCCGCGGCAAGCCCGACCCCGAGCCCTACCTCCTCGCCGCCCGCACCCTCGGCGTCGACCCCGCGCACTGCGTCGTCTTCGAGGACGCCCCCGCAGGGCTCCAGGCCGGCCGCGCCGCCGGCATGACCACCGTGGCCTTGGCCACAACCCACCGGGCCCACGAGTTGACCGCCGACCTCGTCGTGAAGGACCTTTCGGCCCTGTCCGCACTGGTCACGGACGGGGGAGTGGAGATCTCCGTACGTCCCTGACGTGGGCGTGCCACTGTCCACGGCTGTCCAGAATACGGACAGCCGTGTCCGGTCAGGAGTGAACGTCTGCTTTACTGATCGCATGACCACGACGAGCGACCGCATCCCCGCGACCGAGGCGCCCATGACGCCCGGCGCCCGGTGTATGTGTCGCCGAATGTGCGCCTGACAGAGGGCCCCCGCACCATCTGAGCCTCGCGCCCCGAAGCGAGAGCCCGCTCATGTCCGCCCGCCTCCCCCGCATGTGCGACTGAGCCACGCCCCCGCGCGCACGTTTCTCCGCGGTCTCCACCGCCACGCCCCACCGAGATCCGTGCCGCCCGGCTGCTTTCGACCCTGAATGCCTCGTGCCCGGCGCCCACGACGCGCCGCGCACTCGACAGTGACGGATACCCACGTGATCACCACCTCGGGCCTCACCAAGGTCTACCGCTCACGCGGCCGCGAGGTCACCGCCCTCGACGGCGTCGACCTGCACGTCCGCGAAGGCGAGGTCTACGGCGTCATCGGCCAGTCCGGCGCCGGCAAGTCCTCCCTCATCCGCTGCGTCAACCTGCTGGAACGCCCCACCTCGGGCACCGTGACCGTGGCCGGCCAGGACCTCACCGCGCTCGCCGGCCGCGGCCCCCGGGCCGGCCGGGAACTGCGGCAGGCGCGCAGCCGCATCGGCATGGTCTTCCAGCACTTCAACCTGCTCTCCTCGCGCACCGTGCAGGACAACGTCGAACTGCCGCTGGAGATCCTCGGCACGTCGGGGAAGGAACGTTCCCGCAAGGCGCTGGAACTGCTCGACCTGGTGGGCCTCGCGGACAAGGCCAAGGCCTACCCCGCCCAGCTCTCCGGCGGCCAGAAGCAGCGCGTCGGCATCGCCCGCGCCCTCGCCGGCGACCCCAAGGTGCTGCTCTCCGACGAGGCCACCAGCGCCCTCGACCCGGAGACCACCCGCTCGATCCTGCGGCTCCTGCGCGACCTCAACCGGCAGCTCGGCCTCACCGTCCTGCTCATCACCCACGAGATGGACGTCGTGAAGTCGGTCTGCGACTCGGCCGCCCTCATGGAGAACGGCCGCGTCGTCGAGTCCGGCACGGTCACCGAACTCCTCGCCACCCCCGGCTCCGAACTGGCCGCCGCGCTCTTCCCGGTCGGCGGCGAGGCCTCCGGCGACGACCGCACCGTCCTCGACGTCACCTTCCACGGCGAGAGCGCGACCCAGCCGGTCATCTCCCAGCTCTCGCGCACCTACAACATCGACATATCGATCCTCGGCGCCGCCATCGACACCGTCGGCGGCCTCCAGGTCGGCCGGATGCGCATCGAACTGCCCGGCCGCTACGAGGACAACGTCGTCCCCGTCGGCTTCCTGCGCGAACAGGGCCTGCAGATCGACGTCGTGAACCGGGAAGAGCCCGCACTGGTGAAGGAGGGGACCAAGTGACCTGGTCCGAGATGCAGCCGCTGCTCGAACAGGCCTGTACCGAGACGCTGGTCATGGTCGGCTGGTCCACCCTGATCGCCGTCGTCGGCGGCCTTCCGCTCGGCATCCTGCTGGTCCTCACCGACAAGGGCGGACTGCTCCAGAACACCGTGGTGAACAAGGTCATCGGGCAGATCGTGAACATCGGCCGCTCGCTGCCGTTCATCATCCTCATGGTCGCCCTGATGAACTTCACCCGCTGGGTCACCGGCACCACCATCGGCAGCGAGGCCGCGATCGTGCCGCTCGCCATCGGCGGCATCCCCTTCTTCGCGCGGCTCGTCGAGACCGCCGTGCGCGAGGTGGACCACGGGCTCGTGGAGGCCGTGCAGGCGATGGGCGGCAACACCTGGACGATCGTCCGCAAGGTCCTCGTCCCCGAGGCGCTGCCCTCGCTGATCGCCTCCACCACCACCACGGTCATCGCGCTCATCGGCTACTCCGCCATGGCCGGCACCGTCGGCGGCGGCGGACTCGGCGACCTCGCCGTCCGCTACGGCTACCAGCGCTTCGAGACCGGCCTGATGTGGATCACCGTCGCGGTCCTCGCCGTGGCCATCTCCCTCATCCAGTTCGCCGGCGACTACGCGGCCCGCGCCCTGCACCGCCGCGGCGGCCGCTCCGGCTCCTCGCCCAGGCTCCGGCTCCTCAAGGCCGAGGAGCCCGCCGCGGCCGACGTCGGCAAGGTCGCGTAGCACCCCCGCCGAAGACTCCCCGTACGGCCCACCCGTCGCCCGACCACCACCCCTCAACGACGGCGCTTCGCGCCGGCACCCCTTGATCCAAGTCGCCCGACCACCACCCCTCAACGACGGCGCTTCGCGCCGGCACCCCTTGATCCAAGGGGCCGCACCACCCAAGGAAAGGCACTTTTCGTGCGTAACACCGCCAAGATCACCACCGCCGTCCTCGCCGCCGGAGCCCTCACCCTCGGGCTCACCGCCTGCGGCTCGGACAAGGACGCCGCCTCCGACACCTCCGGGCCGCTGGTCGTCGCCGCGACGCCCGTCCCGCACGCCGAGGTCCTCACCTACGTCAAGGACAACCTCGCCGACAAGGCCGGCCTCGACCTGGAGGTCAAGGAGTTCACCGACTACGTCACGCCGAACACGGCCACCGAGGACGGTTCGGTGGGAGCCAACTACTTCCAGACCGAGCCCTACCTCGAGGACTTCAACAAGAAGAACGGCACCCACCTGAAGTCCGTCGCCTCGGTGCACCTGGAGCCGCTCGGCCTGTACTCGAAGAAGACCGAGAAGGCCGACGGCCTGAAGAACGGCGCGACCATAGCCGTCCCCAACGACACCGTCACCGAGGCCCGCGCCCTCCAGCTGCTCGCCGCCAACGGGCTCCTCACCCTCAAGGACGGCGTCGGCACCGCGGCCACCACCGCGGACATCACCGAGAACCCGAAGAACCTGAAGTTCAAGGAGCTGGAGGCGGCCCAGACCCCGCGCTCCCTGGACGACGTCGACGCGGCCGTCATCAACGGCAACTACGCCCTGGAGGCCGACCTCAAGCCGGCCGAGGACGCCATCGCCCTGGAGTCCGCCGAGAACAACCCCAACGTGAACCTCCTCGTCGTCAAGGAGGGCAACGAGGACGACCCGCGCGTCAAGAAGCTCGCCGAACTCCTCACCTCGCCCGAGGTGAAGAAGTTCATCGAGGACAAGTACGCGGGGTCCGTCATCGCCTCGTTCTGACCGGCGCGACCCGCACGGCACCCACGGGGTCCCCTCCGCGTACCGGAGCGGACCCCGTGGTGCGGTTCGGTGCCTTCATGCTGCATGCTGGGCAGTTCAGCAGCACCCGACGGTCCCTCAGGTTACGGAGCGGCGCATGACGAGCACCTTCCCCAGCATCTCCATCAGCACGGAGCGGTTGGTGCTGCGTCCCTTCGACACGGACGACGTCCCGGCCCTCGCCGAGATGATGAACGACGAGCAGGTCGGCGCCTGGACCGACGTCCCGCAGCCCTTCTCCGAACAGGCCGCACGCACCTGGATCACCGAGTACGCCCCCTCCGAACGCGCCCGGGGCAACGGACTCGACCTCGCCGTCACCGAGTTCCTCACCCAGCGCCTGGTCGGCGTCATCCAGCTCGCCAAGACCGACTGGCACGTGCGCTCCACCGAGCTGTCGTACATCATCGCCCCCTGGGCGCGCGGCGAGGGCTACGCCTCCGAGGCGGCGCTCGCCACCGCCCGGTGGCTCTTCAACGACCAGAAGTTCGAACGCATCGAGCTGCGCACCGCGGCCGACAACACCGCCTCCCAGCAGGTCGCCCAGAAGATCGGCTGCATCAGCGAGGGCGTGCTGAGAGGTGCCTGCATAGCCCACGTCCGCACCGAGGGCGGCGGCTGGAGCGACGTACGCACCGACTTCATCGTATGGAGCCTGCTGCCCGAGGACATCGAGGGCGCGGACGGACACCTGGCCGGCACCGGCGGATTCACCCCGTACCCGGACTGGAACTGACCTTCGCACGAGGTACCGGCGGCGCGGACCCCGGTCGCACCAGGTAGTCTCACGGAGCCCGCCCCGTGGCGGGACAGCCGACGACGACCTGCGCAGACCCCAGGAGACTGACGACGATGGCCGACCGGGTCACGGTGATCGGCTGGGACGGTTCGCCGCTGACCGCCGCGGCCCGCGCCGCGCTGGGCGCCGCCACACTGGTGGCCGGCGCCGCCCACCATCTGGCACTTCCCGAGGTGCCCCCCGGTGCCGAACGCGTCCGGCTCGGCTCCGTCGCCCTCGCCGCCCGCCGCATCGCCGCCCACCGCGGCACCGCGGTCGTCCTCGCCGACGGCGACCCCGGCTTCTTCGGCGTCGTACGGACCCTGCGCGCACCCGAGTTCGGCCTCGAGGTCGAGGTCGTCCCCGGCGTGTCCTCCGTCGCCGCCGCCTTCGCCCGCGCCGGAATGCCCTGGGACGACGCCCACGTGGTCGTCGCACACCCGCGCACCCTGCGACGCGCGGTGAATGTGTGCCGGGCCCACACCAAGGTCGCGGTTCTCACCTCGCCCGGCGCCGGACCCGCCGAACTGGGCCTGCTCATGGAGGGCGTCCACCGCACCTTCGTGATCTGCGAGGAACTCGGCACCGAGCGCGAGCGGGTCAGCGTGGTCACCTCCGACAAGGCCGCCGACCACACCTGGCGCGACCCCAATGTCGTCATCGTCGTCGGCGGCCGGACCGGTGCCGGTGAGCCCGGCGGCTGGATCGCCGGACGCGACCCCTCCGCCGGCCCCCGCGGCTGGTCGCTGCCGGCCGGGGAGTACGGCGGCGACCTCGGCGAGGGCGAGCGGGAACCGCTGCGCGTCTCCCAACTCGCCCGGCTCGGACCGCGGGCCGGCGACCTCGTCTGGGACATCGGCTGCGGAAGCGGCGCCTTCGCCACCGATGCCGCCCGCGCGGGCGCCGCCGTCATCGCCGTCGACAGCGACCCGGACGCCTGTGCCCGCACCGAGTCCACCGCCCGCCGGTACGGGGTCCAGCTCCAGATCGTCCACGGCACCGCCCCGCACGTCCTGGAGAACCTCCCCGAGCCGGACGTCGTCCGGGTCGGCGGCGGGGGAGCGGCCGTCGTCTCCGCGGTCGCCGACCGCCGTCCGCAACGCATCGTCACGCACGCCGCCACCCGCGACGGGGCCGAACTCGTCGGCCGGAACCTCGCGGAACACGGCTACCAGGTGGAGTGCGCCCTGCTGCAGTCCGTCGAACTCGACACCAAGGCCTGGACGGAGAAGGAACGGAGCGTCGCGTTCCTGCTCAGCGGGGTGCTGCCCGCGCGCGACAGCTGATCCGATTCCCGTCCCCGTGATCGGATTGTCCGACCGCGCGAGGTAGGCTGGCCGATCGTTGTACCGCACCCGGACACCCGGCGCTTCGTCGGCCAATGTCCAAAAAGCGCGCCCGTTTTGGGGTGGGTCGTGGTACAGCAGGAACCGGAGGACGCGCAACGTGGCGCAGTCCACAGCGGAACCGTCGCCGATCAAGCTGACGCGACGGCCGTACGGCCGCGAGAATGACGGTGAAGGGCTTTGTCGCCTTTTACGGACGCGCCGTTCGTGCCGCTGGGGACGCACGCTCGTTCTTCAGTGTGGGGCGGTCGGTGCGCCGTTCCGGGTGAGCTGGTCGTAGGAGCACTAACCGATGGGCGAGGGGTACGCATGACCGACACCGGCCAGGTCCCGGGCGAGGGACTGCCGGAGAACGCAGGCATGGTGGAGCAGCCGGGCGTCCCCGCGCCCGACGCGTACACCTACCTCTCCGACAGTCCCGCAGAGGAAGAAGACCTGCTGCTGCCCGGCGCCCAGAGCGCCTGGGGCAACGAGATCGCCCCGCCCGCGCCCGAGCCGGTCGTCGAGACCGTGCACCAGCCGGGCCCGCACGAGACGGCCGGCCGCGACAGCGGCTCGGTCGACCTCGGCGGCGTCCGGCTCCCCGAGCCGCCGCAGCCGGCACCGCGCCGCCCGCTGCACCTCGGCCCGCCCATTCCCCACGTCAACGCCGGCCCGGTGCGCTCCCTCGCCGACCGCGGTCCCGCCGACGTGCCGGCCCGCCAGGCCGGCCCGCCGTCCCTCGGCCCCGAGTACCTCGACATCCCGCACGCGCGCGAGGCGGCGGTACCGCAGGCCGCGGCGCCCTGGGGCGCGCAGGCCACGACGGCCGCCGAAACGGTTGTTCCGGCTCCGGCTCCGGTTCCGGCTTCGGAGCCGATGGACGCGGCCCAGGCGGTCGTCACCCGCGTCGCCGCGGAGGCGGGGGCGGTGCAGCAGGACACCGGGGGCGCGGTCGCCGCCGTCGCGGTGGGTGCCCCGGCCGAGGGCGGGGAACAGGGGCCCGTCCCGGTTCCGGCCGCGGATCACGGTCCGTCCGGCACGTCCGCCGCCGAGCCCGCGCAGGGGGCCGGAGCACCGCAGCCCGCCGAGGCGGCCCAGGCGCCCGTACCCGAGCCCGCTGCTCCGGAGCCGGAGGCACCCCCGGCCGCCGAGACGCCGGGCACCGGGCCCACGGAGCCGGAGCACGCCCCGGCGGCCGAGGCGCCGCAGACCGGTCAGGCACCGGTCGCCGAGCCGGACCCCGCTCAGGCTGCCGTCTCCGCGTACGTTCCGGGGGCGGACGCTTCCCACGGCGCTCAGGTACCGGGTCCCGCCCCCGCGGCACCCCAGGCCGGCGAGGCGGCGGGCGCGGAGACCGCCGTGCCCGCGCAGGGAGCCGAAGCGCCGCAGGACGCCCAGGCACCAGGTGCGGTGACCACCGCACCGGACCAGACCCAGGAGGCCGGGGCACCGCAGGCCGTTCAGCAGCCCGGACCGGAGGCCGCCGCACAGGGGACCGAGGCGTCCGAGGCCGTTCAGGCGCCGGGTGTCGAGGCCGTCGCGGCGCAGGCCGGTGAGGTGGCTGAGGTGTCTCAGGCCGTTCCGATGCCGGGTGCCGAGACCGCCGTGCCGCAGACCGGTGAGACGGCCGAAGTCCCTCAGGCCGGCCAAGTGCCGGGTGCCGAGGCCGTCGCGGCGCAGGCCGGTGAGGCGGCCGAGGCCGACCAGGCTGTTCAGGTGCCGGGTGCCGAGGTGGCCGAGGCCGTTCAGGACGTTCGGACGTCGGGTACCGATGCCGCGGTGCCGCAGGCCGGTGAGACGGCCGAAGTACCTCAGGCCGTCCAGGCATTGGGTGCCGGCGCCGCCGAGGAGCCCGAGACCGTCCAGGCCGTTCCGGTGACGGGCGCGGAGGCTCTCGCTCCGGAGCACGACGGGGTTTCCGAAGCCTCCCCGGACGCCCCCGCGCCGGGCGCCGACACCGCCGTACCCCCCGCTGTCGAAGCGGAAGAGATTGTTCCCGGAGCGGCGGGCGACGAAGCCCTCGCGGAGACCCCCGCGCCCGAGGCCCCGGCCGCCGTCGCGCCCGAGGCCCCCCATGCCGCCGACGAGGCGGCCGACGCCACCCCCGTGATCGACACGGGCGCGGTCCAGGGCCCCCAGCAGACCCCCGCCGCCCCCCTGACCGGCACCGTCTTCCCGGAGCCGGACCGGCCCGTGGGCGAGTTCGTCCCCGTGGACGGCACCGTGCCCGCCACCCCGCACCTCGCGCCGACCCCGCCCCAGGGCGTGGCAGCCCCCGCCGGGGAACCCCACGAGGCGGACGCCGAACCCGCGCAGAACCCGGACGACCTCGACACCCAGGGCGCCGGCGTGGACGCGGAAGCCGCACGGCCCACCGGTCCGGCCGCACCCGGCTACGACGACGCCGAGCGCGCGGCCGTCCTGAAGGTCATGCGCGAACGCCGGGACATCCGCAACGGCTTCCGCAGCGACCCGATCCCGCACGAGGTGCTGCTCCGCGTCCTGGAGGCCGCCCACACCGCGCCCTCCGTCGGCCACTCGCAGCCCTGGGACTTCGTCGTCATCCGCTCCGCCGAGACCCGGCGCAGCATGCACGAACTGGCCGTGCGCCAGCGCGACGCCTACGCCAAGTCCCTCCCCAAGGGCCGGGCCAAGCAGTTCAAGGAACTGAAGATCGAGGCCATCCTCGACACCCCGGTGAACATCGTCGTCACCGCCGACCCGACCCGCGGCGGCCGGCACACCCTCGGCCGCCACACCCAGCCCCAGATGGCGCCGTATTCCTCCGCGCTCGCCGTCGAGAACCTCTGGCTCGCCGCCCGCGCCGAGGGCCTCGGCGTCGGCTGGGTCAGCTTCTTCGACGAGCGCGAGATGGTCCGCGCGCTGGGGCTCCCCGAGCACCTCGAGGTCGTCGCCTACCTGTGCGTGGGCTACGTCGACGAGTTCCCGGACGAGCCCGAGCTGATGCAGGCCGGCTGGTCCAAGCGCCGCCCGCTGTCCTGGGTCGTGCACGAGGAGACGTACGGCCGCCGCGCTCTGCCCGGAGAGGACCCCCACGACCTGCTCGCCGAGACCGTCGCACAGATCCGCCCGCTGGACGCCAAGGCGCTCGGCGAGGCGTGGGAGCGCCAGAAGCGCATGACCAAGCCGGCCGGGGCGCTCGGCATGCTGGAGATCATCTCCGCCCAGCTCTCCGGCCTGTCCCGCCAGTGCCCGCCACCCATCCCGGAACCCGCGGCCGTTGCGATCTTCGCCGGCGACCACGGGGTGCACGCCCAGGGCGTCACCCCCTGGCCGCAGGAGGTCACCGCCCAGATGGTGGCCAACTTCCTCGGCGGGGGAGCGGTCTGCAACGCCTTCGCCGCCCAGGTCGGGGCGGAGGTCTGCGTCGTCGACGTGGGCGTCTCCTCCGACCTCCCGGCCACCCCCGGTCTGCTGCCGCGCAAGATCCGCGCCGGTACGTCCGACATGACCACCGGGCCCGCGATGACCCGCGAGGAGGCCAAGAAGGCCATCGAGGTCGGCATCGAGACCGCCCGCGACCTGGTCGCCGCCGGCAACAAGGCCCTCCTCACCGGCGAGATGGGCATCGCGAACACCACCGCGTCCGCCGCCCTCATCTCCGTCTTCACCGGCGCCGACCCGGCGGAGGTCACCGGCCGCGGCACCGGCATCAACGACGAGACCCTCGCCCGCAAGACCGAGGTCGTGCGCCGCGCCCTGGAACTCCACCAGCCGGACCCGGCCGATCCCATCGGCGTCCTGGCCGCCGTCGGCGGCTTCGAGCACGCCGCCATGGTCGGCCTGCTCCTCGGCGGCGCGTCGCTGCGCACGCCGGTGATCCTGGACGGCGTCAGCGCCGGCGCCGCCGCCCTGGTGGCCCGGGCCATCGCCCCCGAGGTCCTGGCCGCCTGCATCGCGGGCCACCGCAGCGCCGAGCCCGGCCACGTCGCCGCCCTCAACAAACTGGGCCTGCGCCCCCTGGTCGACCTCGACCTCCGCCTCGGCGAGGGCACGGGCGCCCTCCTGGCCCTTCCGCTCGTGCAGAGCACGGCACGGGCCATGCACGAGGTGGCGACCTTCGATTCGGCAGGGGTGACCGAGAAGTAGCCCCGGCGGCTGTGGGCAGTCGTTCCCCCTCCAGTACCTCAAGGGTCCGGGCGGTACCTCCAGGCGGAACGGGTGGGCACAGCCGCCCACCCACCCGCACGTGCGGGGGCCGGGGGTGGCGCCCCCGGTTCCGGGAAGGGGCGGGCTGGGGGAAATACCACACCCACCCCGGCCCCCACCGGACGCGCGCATAAAATTCCCACGTCAGGCTCGCTCCGAAGCCGCAGCGTGCCCGCTGACCCACCGCTCGCCCGAGGAGCCTCACCTGATGGCCGAACACCCCGCCTACCCCGTAGGCCTCCGCCTCACCGGCCGCCGGGTCGTCGTACTCGGCGGCGGCCAGGTCGCCCAACGCCGCCTCCCCGCCCTGATCGCCGCCGGTGCCGACATCCACCTGGTGTCCCCCGAGGCCACCCCCTCCGTGGAGGCCATGGCGGACGCCGGCGAGATCACCTGGCACCGCCGTCCCTACACCGAGGGCGACCTCGCGCAGGCCTGGTACGCCCTCATCGCCACCGGCGACACCGACGCGAACACCCGCGCCTCCGCCGAGGCGGAAGCACACCGCGTCTGGTGCGTCCGCTCGGACGACGCCGACGCGGCCACGGCGTGGACCCCCGCCACCGGCTCCAGCGAGGGCGTCACCGTGGCCGTCCTCACGACGAAGGCACGCGGCCGCGACCCGCGCCACACCGCCGCCATCCGCGACGCCGTGGTCGAGGGCCTGCGCGACGGCACCCTCGTCGCCCCGCACCACCGCACCCGCACCCCGGGCGTCGCCCTCGTCGGCGGCGGCCCCGGCGACCCGGACCTGATCACCGTGCGCGGCCGCCGCCTGCTCGCCGAGGCCGACGTCGTCATCGCCGACCGGCTCGGCCCCCGCGACCTGCTCGCCGAACTCCCGCCGCACGTCGAGGTGATCGACGCGGCGAAGATCCCCTACGGCCGGTTCATGGCCCAGGAGGCCATCAACAACGCGCTGATCGAGCACGCCAAGCAGGGCAAGTCCGTGGTCCGGCTCAAGGGCGGAGACCCGTACGTCTTCGGCCGCGGCATGGAGGAACTCCAGGCGCTCGCCGAAGCGGGCATCCCCTGCACCGTCGTCCCCGGCATCTCCAGCTCCATCTCGGTTCCGGGCGCGGCCGGCATCCCCGTCACCCACCGGGGCGTGGCCCACGAGTTCACCGTGGTCAGCGGCCATGTCGCCCCCGACGACGAGCGCTCCCTGGTCGACTGGGCGTCCCTGGCGAAGCTGACCGGCACCCTCGTCGTCCTCATGGGCGTCGACAAGATCGGCCGGATCGCCGAGACCCTGGTGGCGGGCGGCAAGTCCCCCGACACCCCGGTCGCCCTCGTCCAGGAGGGCACCACGGCCGCCCAGCGCCGCGTCGACGCCACCCTCGCCACGGTCGCCGAGACGGTCGTCGCCCAGGAGGTCAAGCCGCCGGCCGTCATCGTCATCGGCGAGGTCGTCGCCGTGGGCCCGCGCGGGACGGCGTGACATGGCCGGACTCATCACCGTCGACGACCCCGCCGACCCGCGGCTGCACGACTACACCGGCCTGACCGACGTAGAACTGCGCCGCCGCCGCGAACCAGCCGAGGGCCTGTTCATCGCCGAGGGCGAGAAGGTCATCAGGCGCGCCGGGGAAGCGGGCTACGCGATGCGGTCGATGCTGCTGTCCGCGAAGTGGGTCGACGTCATGCGCGACGTCATCGACCGGGCCACCGCCCCGGTGTACGTCGTCGACCCCGCGCTCGCCGAACAGGTCACCGGCTATCACGTGCACCGCGGCGCGCTCGCCTCCATGCAGCGCACACCGCTGCCCGCACCGGCCGACGTGCTCCGGACCGCCCGCCGCGTCGTCGTCATGGAGTCGGTCAACGACCACACCAACATCGGCGCGATCTTCCGCTCCGCGGCGGCCCTCGGCATGGACGCCGTCCTGCTCTCCCCGGACTGCGCCGACCCCCTCTACCGCCGCAGCGTCAAGGTCTCCATGGGCGCGGTCTTCTCCGTGCCGTACGCCCGCCTGGACACCTGGCCCAAGGGGCTGGAGGCGGTGCGCGAGGCCGGGTTCGAGCTGCTCGCCCTCACCCCCGGCGAGAAGGCCCGGCCCCTGGACGAGGTGGCACCGCACCGCATGGACCGGGTGGCGCTGATGCTGGGCGCGGAAGGGCCCGGTCTCTCCGACCGGGCCCTGGCCGCCGCCGATCAATGGGTCCGCATCCCGATGTCGCACGGCGTCGACTCCCTCAACGTGGGAGCCGCCGCGGCGGTCGCCTTCTACGCGGTGGCCACCGGGCGCCCGCGGGAATAGCGGCCCGGCCGGTGCCGTGCCGGCGGGCCCCTACCCGGGGCCCTGGCAGCCCTGCACCAGCGTGATGCCCAGCGCGACGACCAGCGTCACGACGACGAACACGAACAGCCGCTGCCTGAGCAGTCGCGGGTTGGCGGGCCGCAGGCCGGTCCCGGTCGTCCGGGGCCCCGGACGGCGGGCACCGGTGCCGGTACCGGACCGGGTGGTGTTCCGGGACGCCGGCGTGGGACGCGGTCCCTTGCGGGACGGAGCGCCTCCGCGCGGGGAGCTGTCGCGCGGGCCACCGCTCCGGGAAGGGGGCACGCTCCGGCTGTTCCGTCCGGGGGAGGAGCCGCTGTTCCTGGGCGCGGGGCCGCGTCCGCGCGGTGGCGGGGTTCCCTGACCGCCCTGCCGGCGCTGCGCCCGCTCCGGGTAGGTGTCCGCGAGGCGTCCGGTGGGCCGCTCCGTCTCGGCACCGCGCGGGGCCGGCGGACGCACGTCGGCGAGGCCCTGGGCCTCCCGGGCGGCGATCTCCTTGAGCCGCAGCGACAGCTGGAGCGTGCTGGGCCGCTCCTCGGGGTCCTTCGCCAGGCACGCGCGGACGAGGGGGGCCAGGGCGTCCGGGACGCCGTGCAGCTGGGCCTCCTCGTGCACCACGCGGTACAGCATCACCTCGGAACTGCCGTGCCCGAAGGGCGAGTCGCCCATCGACGCGTACGCGAGCGTGGCGCCCAGCGAGAACACGTCCGTGGCCGGGGTGACGGCCGCGCCGCGCACCTGCTCCGGGGCGAGGAAGCCGGGGGAGCCGACCGCCGTGCCGACGTGCGTGAGCGTCGACGCGCCGGTCGCCCACGCGATGCCGAAGTCGATGATCCGCGGCCCCTTCGGGGACAGCAGGATGTTGGACGGCTTGAGGTCCCGGTGCACCACACCGGCCTCGTGCACGGCGACCAGCCCCTCGGAGAGGGCCGCGCCGACGGCGGCGACGTCGGCCGCGCTGAGCGCCCCCTCGTCGGCGACCTTGTCGTGCAGCGAGGGTCCCGGTACGTACTGCGTGGCGAACCAGGGACGGTCCGCCTCGAGGTCCGCGGCCACCAGCCGGGCCGTACAGCCGCCGCGGATGCGGCGGGCCGCCGAGACCTCGCGCGCGAACCGGGAGCGGAACTCCTGGTCCTCGGCCAGATCGGGCCGGATGACCTTCAGCGCGACCCGCTGCCCCTTCTTGTCGGAGCCCAGGTAGACCACGCCCATCCCGCCCGCGCCGAGTCGTCGGTGGAGCCTGAAAGAGCCGACGACGCGCGGGTCCTCGCGCCTCAGGCGCATCATCGCCATGTTCATCCCCGCTGCCCGGTCCTGTGACGTGCCACAGCTTACGTTTCCACGGCCGCCCGTGCGCAGAGGCCGCGCCCTCTCGGAGCGGTGGATTGTCAGTGGTGGGTGGGAGACTTGAAGAGTGGTCAGGGAGCGCGCGGGCACACCTGGTTCGCGCGGCCGGTGCTTCCAACCACCCGACGGCGAAGGGGGATTGATCGCATGAAGGGTGACCGTGTGGAGATCGTCGTGGACGCGGGGGACACGACGCGTACGTACGAGGTGGTGGCGAGCAGGGCGGGGCGCCGGGTGGAGACGGCGGTGCGGCGGGGGGTCGTCGAAGTGAGCGAAGTCACCCGGAGCGGCACGGTCGTGCGGACCGCCCGGTTCATGGCGAACCGGGTGCTCGCGCTGGTGGAGCAGCCGGTGCCGCGGGAGGACGGCTCGGAGAAAGCGGGGCAGAGCGGGCGGCCCTTCGGGGATGTCCCTGAGACGTAGGACCCCGTCTCCACCCAGGGGAGTACGCCGTGGGGAAGGGCTCATCCTCCGGGAGGCCCGGCAATCGGTACGAGGGCATGACGTCGGGAGAGGGCGTGGCGCCTAGATTTGAGGTCAAGCGGCGGGTGCAGCACTCGTCCCCCGAGGTCAGACGCCCGCCGCTGTCAACGACAACAGAAACGGCCAGGAGAGGGACCATGGCGTACACGGCACCGCGGACACTGATCCGCACGCGGGAGCGCGGCGAGGGTCGTCGTCATCCGCTGGTGGCGACGTTGATGGCCCTTCCTCTGGCGGTCCTGCTCCTCCTCGTCTTCGACGGGTGGGAGACGGTGGCCACACAGGCGTCGTCCGTGGGCGAGATGCTGGGGCGCTGAACAGCGACCCCAGGCCCGGAAGAGCGGTCCGGGCGGGGACATCCACCCATGAAACCCCGTGGGGACGGGGGTGCGGCGGACGGCAAAAATGCCGGCGCAGCTGGGGAGCTGCGCCGGCATTGCTCTGCCCGCGCTCCGTGCCCCTGCAGGCCGCCATCCGCCATCCGCGGGCAATCGTGCCTCCCCCAGTGCCTTAAGGGCCTGGGAGGTACCCCCAGGGCGGCACGGGTGGGCGCGACGGCACCCCGCAAGCGCCGGGCCGCGTGAACACCCCCGGCCCACCCCGACCCGGAGCACCCGCAAGCGCGGGGCCACGCCGCCCCGGCAACCTCCCCGTACCCTCACCCCGTGACCACGGACCTCCTCCCCGCCCTGACAGCCCACGTCACGGCAGCGGCCCACGCGAGCCCCCGCACCTGCCACTGCACCACCACCACCCTCGCCGTCCGCGAGGACGCCACCGTCGTACGACACGCAGACACCGTCGCCAAGGCCCACGCCCCCGACGCCGACCCCACCGAGCTGACCCTCCGTCTCACCGTGGCCACCCGCCTCCCCGGCATCCTCCTTCCCCCGTTCACCCCGGCCCCCACCGAACTGCACGGACGACTCGTCACCCACTGGCCGTACGGCACTCCCGTGGATCCGGACGACCCGGACGCCGCGCCCTGGGAAGCCGCGGCCACCCTCCTCGCCCGCCTCCACCGGGCCCCCGCCCCCACCGCCGTGCCCCCCATGCGCGGCCCCGCCAAGGCCGCCCGCGCCATCGCCCTCATCCGCGCCACCGCCCCCCGGCACCCCGCCACCGCCCCCGTCCTGCACGCCTGGGCCGCCCTCCCGCCCTGGGCCCGCGGTGAGGCCCCCATGCCGGACACCACCACCCTCTGCCACGGCGACCTTCACCTCGGCCAGCTCATACGCCACCCCGCGCACGACGGCCCCTGGCTGCTCATCGACGTCGACGACCTCGGCACCGGCGTACCGGCATGGGACCTGGCCCGCCCGGCGGCCTGGTACGCCTGCGGACTGCTCGCCCCCGACGAGTGGCACCGCTTCCTGACCGCCTACCGCGCGGCCGGCGGCCCGGCCGTACCGTCCAACGGCGACCCCTGGACCGTGCTGGACGTCCCGGCCCGTGCCCTCACGGCCCAGACCGCCGCCCGTGCCGTCACCAAGGCCGTCGCGGCCGGCCGGCCCCTGGACGAGGTGGAGCGGTCGCTGGTCGACGCCTGCGCGCGCATGGGTTCCGTCGGTCCCGCCTTCCCGACGGGGTGAGTGGAAGTTTCCCGGCGTAGGGTGCAACCGACCCGCAGCCGGGCAGAGTCTGTCCTGGCGATACGCGAAGCAGGAACGACCGGCCAGGAGTTGAATCGATCATGCAGTGTCCGAAGTGCCATGCCCCGATGCACACCTACAACCGCAACGGTGTCCAGATCGAGCAGTGCAGCGGGTGCCGGGGCATCTTCCTCGACTACGGCGAGCTGGAGTCGCTGACCCGGCTGGAGTCCCAGTGGTCGCAGCCCGCGCCGCCGGCCCCGCCCGCCGCCCCGCAGGCCTACCCCGCCGCGCCGGCCCCCGCCTGGGGTGCCCCGCACGGCGGCCACCACGGCCACCACCGCCACAAGAGCTTCGGGCACATGCTCTTCTCCAGCTGACGGAGACACACGGAGACACGACGAAGCCCCCGGTCGCGGGACCGGGGGCTTCGGGTGGTGTGGACGATACTGGGATTGAACCAGTGACCTCTTCCGTGTCAGGGAAGCGCTCTCCCGCTGAGCTAATCGTCCTCGGGACCACGACCACTCCATGGAGCGGATCATGGGCACTGCGTGCGCGATACTGGGATTGAACCAGTGACCTCTTCCGTGTCAGGGAAGCGCTCTCCCGCTGAGCTAATCGCGCGGGGGATCCGAAGATCCAGGATCCGGAGATCCGAGTGGACGATACTGGGATTGAACCAGTGACCTCTTCCGTGTCAGGGAAGCGCTCTCCCGCTGAGCTAATCGTCCGTGGAGGTGGAGACGGGATTTGAACCCGTGTAGACGGCTTTGCAGGCCGTTGCCTCGCCTCTCGGCCACTCCACCAGGAGTGTAGGGGACCGGGAAGCCCCCTCTTCCTTCGAGCGGACGACGAGGCTCGAACTCGCGACCTCAACCTTGGCAAGGTTGCGCTCTACCAACTGAGCTACGTCCGCCTGTCGTTTCGGTCGGCTTGCGCGTCCCGGCGACGAACTGAACTCTAGCGGATTCCGGGGCCAGTACAAAAACCCGTTTGTGCAGCGTGCTGCGCTGCGCCCGCTCACGGACGTACCCGGGCCGCCGGAACCGCGCCCGCCATAGACTCGCCTCGTGCTGGACCTGACACCTCTCGCCCGCTTCGGCGACCGCGTCGCCACCGGACTCCTCGACGTCACCGACGACCCCGCGGCCCTGGATTCCACGGGGTTTTGGGCCGTCGCCGCCGACTTCGAGGGCCGCCTGACCTGCGCCCGCTTTCAGGAGGTCCGGGAGCAGCGGGTCCCCGCCCCCGTGCCGGGGGCCTGGCGGGGGCCGGCGGCCGGTGACTGGACGTCCTCGCTCGACCGGGACGCGTACACGACGGCCGTACGCCGTATCCGCGACCGCATAGCCGCCGGCGAGGTCTACCAGGCGAACCTCTGCCGCGTCCTGTCCGCGCCCGTGCCGGCCGGCGCCGACGTGGACGCCCTCACCGCCCTGCTCGCCCGGGGGAACCCGGCCCCGTACGCCGGAACGATCCGTCTGCCCGGCCACGGAGTGGAGATCGCCACCGCCTCGCCCGAGCTGTTCCTGCGGCGGGAGGGACGGGTCGTCGAGTCCGGGCCGATCAAGGGGACCGGGCGGACCGAGGACGACCTGCTGGAGAAGGACTACGCCGAGAACGTGATGATCGTCGACCTGGTCCGCAACGACATCGGACAGGTCTGCGACATCGGCACGGTGACCGTGCCCGACCTGTGCGCCGTCGAGAAGCACCCGGGTCTCGTCCACCTTGTGTCGACCGTGCGGGGCGAGCTGCGAGGCGGCGCGGGATGGCCCGAGCTGCTCGGTGCCGCCTTCCCGCCCGGCTCCGTCACCGGCGCGCCCAAGTCCAGCGCGCTGCGGATCATCGACGCGCTGGAGACGGCGCCCCGCGGCCCGTACTGCGGCGGTATCGGCTGGGTCGACGCCGACCGCGGCACCGGCGTGCTCGCGGTGGGCATCCGCACCTTCTGGATCGACCGGACCGCGGACGGCGACGCCGTCCTGCGGTTCGGCACCGGCGCCGGGATCACCTGGGGCTCCGACCCCGAAGGGGAGTGGCGGGAGACCGAACTGAAGGCCTCCCGGCTGCTCGCGGTAGCGTCGGGGACGTACGAGACGAGTGAAGGGACCCAGAGGTGAAGATCTGGCTCGACGGCGGGCTGCGGGACACCGAGTCCGCCCGTGTCTCCGTCTTCGACCACGGACTGACCGTGGGCGACGGCGTCTTCGAGACGGTGAAGGCCGTGGACGGCCGTCCGTTCGCCCTCACCCGGCACCTCGACCGGCTGACCCGGTCGGCCCGCGGGCTCGGGCTGCCCGACCCCGACCTCGACGAGGTCCGCCGCGCCTGCGCCGCCGTCCTGGAGGCCAACCCGATGCCGCTCGGCCGGCTGCGCCTCACCTACACCGGCGGCCACGGCCCGCTCGGCTCCGACCGCGGCGAGCACGGCCCGACCCTCGTGGCCGCCCTCGGGGAGACCACCCGCCGCCCCGACTCCACCGCCGTGATCACCGTCCCCTGGACCCGCAACGAACGCGGCGCGCTCACCGGCCTGAAGACCACCTCGTACGCCGAGAACGTCGTCGCGCTCGCCCGCGCCCACGAGCGGGGCGCGTCCGAGGCGCTGTTCGGCAACACCGTCGGACAGCTCTGCGAGGGCACCGGGTCGAACGTCTTCGTCGTCCTCGACGGCGAGCTCCACACTCCGCCGCTCGCCTCCGGCTGCCTCGCCGGCATCACCCGGGCCCTCGCCGTCGAGTGGACCGGCGCCAAGGAGACCGACCTGCCGCTGGACGTGCTGGAGCGGGCCGAGGAGGTCTTCCTCACCTCCACCCTGCGCGACGTCCAGGCCGTGCACCGCGTCGACGGCCGCGAACTGCCCGGCGCCCCCGGCCCGGTGACCGCCAAGGCCATGCGGATCTTCGACGAGCGCTCCGGGGCCGACCTCGATCCGTGACGGATCCGAAAATCAGCTGATCTGGGGTGCGGCAACGGGTAGAACACCCTTGATGACCACCACCCTGCGGCCGGCCGAGCCGCTTCAGCAGAACCCCGACGGCACGCGCTCGCGCCGTTACCAGGTGTGCGTGAACAGCCGTCCCGTCGGGGCGGTCGATCTCGGCACCCATCCCGTCTTCGGCGATGCCGTCGCCCGGATCACGAGCCTGCTCATCGAGGAGCCGGACCGCCGGCGTGGCCGGGGCACGGTGGCCGCGCTCGCCGCGGAGGAGGTGGCGCGCGGCTGGGGGTGCCGCCGCATCGAGGCGACGGTCCCCGCCGACGCCCGGGCCGCCCTCGGGCTGGCCACGGCGCTCGGCTACGTCGTACGCAACCGGGCCATGGAGAAGGCCCTCGCGGACACCCCGCCCGTGCTTCCGGAGGGCAGCACGGCCCGGCCCATGACCGAGGACGAGTTCGGGCCCTGGTCGGCCAAGAGCCTGGAGGAGTACGCGGGGGACTGGATCCGGCGCGGGGTGCCGGAGGCCGAGGCGCGGGCCAAGGTGGCGAAGGACCAGGCCGCGCTGCTGCCCGACGGCCACGCCACCGAGGACATGCTCTTCAGCGTCCTCGAACACGAGGGCACGCCCGTGGGTACCCTGTGGCTGTCGGTGCGCGGGGAACAGGCCTACGTCTTCGACGTCGAGGCCGACGCCGCCCACCGCGGCCGGGGGCACGGACGCTCGCTCATGCTGCTCGCCGAGGCCCAGGCGGTCGCCGCGGGGAACCGGACCATCGGCCTCAACGTGTTCGCCGGCAACACCCCGGCCGAGCGGCTCTACGACTCCCTCGGCTACGGCACGACGCAGTACTCGATGTACAAGCCGCTCCTGTGACGGCGGGCGGGACCCGCGGAGCCCGGGGTCAGCCCTCCTGCTCGGCCAGCAGCCGGTCCGCGATCTCCTCGACGCGCTCGCGCAGGCCCTCCTGGCTCTTGCCGCCGTCGAGGCGCTCACCGCCGATGACGTACGTCGGGGTGCCCGTCACCCCGATCGCCTTGCCCTCGGCCTGGTCCGCGTCCACGATCAGGATGTGCCGTCCGTCGATCAGCGCGGTGTCGAACTCCTCCGCGTCCAGGCCGAGTTCCCGGGCGATTTCGACGAGGAAGCCCTCTCCCCGGCGGTCCAGCTCCTCGACCCGTTCCAGCACGGCCTCGGCGTACGGCCATCCCCGCCCCTGTTCCAGCGCCTCCTCGGCGGCCTGGGCGGCGGCGAAGGAGTGCTTGTGCTTCTCCAGAGGGAAGTGCCGCAGCCGCAGCTCCAGGCGGTCGCCGTAGCGGGCCCGCAGGGCACGGAGGTCGTCGAGGGCGCTCCGGCAGTCCGGACACTGCAGTTCGCACCAGACGTCGAGGACGGGGGCGGCGGGGCGGGCGGGGGAGGAGTCACTCATGGTCACAGTCTCCCAGCCGGGCCCCGAACCTCCCAGCCGGGCCCCGAACCTCCCAGCCGGGCCCCGAACCTCCCAGCCGGGCCCCGAACCTCCCAGTCGGACTCCGGACCACCCGATCAGACGTCCGAAGGGCCGTCCTCCGTCCGTCCGGTGCGTCCCTCCGGCCCTCCGGCACCATGTCCTGGTCCGGTCCCGCGTCTCTTCAGCCTGTCCGGTGCTGCGTCCCAGTCCGTCCGGAGTGTCTTTCCAGCTCGTTCGGCGGCCGCGTCCCAGCCCGTCCGGCGCTTGAGGACGAGGCCCGTTCAGGACCGAAGCGGGAGTCCGGGGGCGGCAGCCCCTGGCGGGGGAGCGCCGGCGCCGGGTGCCGGGAACACGCCGGTCACCGCGCCCCCGGCCGTACCGGTGCTCGCACCTGCGGAGGATCACCGACCCGGAGATGTCCCTGATGTCCGGCCGGAGCATGGCCCGGCCGGGCCCCACAGGTGCAGGATGGAAGGGACGAAGCGCCACAGCAACCCCACCTGCCTGGAGGACCGGATGATTGCCGAGACCGTCTGTTCCGCCGTCTCCGCGGCAGGCCTGGGCATCGCGGCGGTCACGGCCTACCGCAAGCGCTTCCTCGCGGCCGCCCGCATCGCCGCCTACTCGCTCGTGCCCCTCGGCCTGGTGATGGCCGGCGCCGTCGACTGGCTGGCCGACACCGCCTTCAGCCCGACGGCATGGGCCGGCTTCGGAGTGCTTGGCCTGTCCTGGGTGCTGTTCGCGACCACCCGCACCGTGGAGCGCCGGCGCGGCGGCACCCGTAAGGAGCGCAAGGCCGCGCGGGCCGCGGCGCGACCCGAGGCGGTGGCTCCCGGGGCCTCCGCGCCCTCCCTGGGCCAGGGGTCCCGCCCGGCGGCCCGTCCCGCTGCCGCCTCCCGCGGCGAGGACGACTTCAGCGACATCGAGGCCATCCTCAAGAAGCACGGCATATGACGGTGGCGCGCCACGGGTGAATGCGCGCGACCGGCAGAAACGTCACAGTGGGTCCGTGAGCGCCCGGAAATGATCACAATCCGAACCGTAGATCGCGGAATCGGCGATCAACACTCACTCCGTGAGCGTTGATCGCGTCGGGCGCTCCCGATGCGTCATCATCGCCGCGAGATGCTGGACACGACACAGAGCGATGCCGCGCCGCAGCAGGACGAGCCGCGCGGATGCCTCTTCGCCCTTTCCCAGCCACCGCTGATGATCTTCCTGGCGGTGATCGGGTGTCTGCTGCTCATGGCCGCCCTGCACGATCTGCTGTGGCTGTGAGCCGTACCCGCGGTACCCGGCGTCACCCGTCGGGACCGCGTCGGCACGGCATCGAGCGGCTTCGCCCGCGTGGGTGTCAGCCCGCCGCCTCCTTGCGCCGCGCCCGGTAGGCGGCCACATGCAGACGGTTGCCGCAGGTGCGGCTGTCGCAGTAGCGGCGCGAACGGTTGCGGGAGAGATCGACGAAGGCGTGCCGGCAGTCCGGAGCCTCACAGCGCCGCAGCCGCTCCTGCTCCCCGGCGACCACGAAGAACGCCAGCGCCATCCCGCAGTCGGCGGCCAGATGGTCCGCCACGGAGGCGCCGGGCGCGAAGTAGTGCACGTGCCAGTCGTAGCCGTCGTGGTCGGTGAGCCGGGGCGTGGTGCCCGCGGCCGCGATCAGCTCGTTGATCAGCGTGGCGGCCGCGCGGGCGTCCGGAGCGGCGAAGACCGACGCGAACCGGCCGCGGATCTTGCGCACCGCGGCCAGGTCGAACTCCGTGAGCACCCCGACCTCGCTGACCTCGTGCCGCCGCACGAACTCCTCGAGGGCCGCGACGTCCGGCAGTCCCTCCGGTGTCGTGTCGTCCTCCGGCGCGGAGTTCACCAGGTCCACCACGGTGTCGAGCGCGCACCGGGTGTCATGGGTGATCAGCACAGTTCGCTCCCTGGCCTGGGGGTCGGGCAGGCGCCCGCCGATGCTGGCCGATGGTAGTGGCTCCGGCGCACCCCGTACCTCCCCGCTCCGCACATGGCTTCGAGTGCAACGCGCGGAGACCGGCCGTCGTTCCCGATCACCCGTTCGGCCGACACCGGCTCGGCGTGCGCACAGCACGACGGCGCCGCCCGCGGAACCCCGCGGTGTCGGCGCCGTTCTGTGTGAGCCATATGCGGCTGTCCGGGCCCGAGCCGTCTCCCCGAGTCGACGGCGCCGGGCGGCTTCGCGAGCCTCGCCTAGCTTTCCGCCAGGATGTGCGAGAGCTCCTGGTCGAGATCGAAGTGCCGGTGCTCCGTGCCGGGCGGCACGGCGGCGTCGGTGCGCTTCAGGAAGGACTCCAGGGCCCTTGCCGGGGCCTCGAGCAGGGCCTCCCCCTCCGGAGAGCTCAGGGCGATGCAGACGACGCCCTGACCGTGGCTGCGCGACGGCCAGACACGGACGTCGCCGGTACCCGTGGGGCGGTGAAGTCCCTCGGCCAGGAGGTCGCGGGCGAACACCCACTCGACGGTTTCCTCGGCTCCGGTGTGGAAGGTGGCGTGCACGGCGTAGGGGTCGGCCGTGTCGTACCGCAGGCCTGCGGGGACAGGCAGGGAGGACTCGCTCGACACAACGAGGCGCAGGTGCAGCTCGCAGCTGACCGTGGTGTTCATAAGCGCCAGGGCCTTTCGCTCAGTGTGCGCTCGGGGATTCGCACGTCGGCCAAATCGACATGCCACCTACGGTGCCGTTGTAAACCCCTCTGAGTGTTTTGTGTGGGATTACGTAACTCTTCCGGCCGAAAGATCGTTCGCGCCCATCACCCATTCCGGTGGTGTCTTTCGCTCAGGTAGTGTTTGGCTGCATGAACACGGGGAGTGACAAGCCTGGCGAGGCCGCCGTGGCGGCCCACGGGGCGACGGTGGACGACAGCGAGAGCGAGGTCGAGCGGGGGCTCGGCTCGAGGGCACCGGAATTCATCAAGGCGCGCCGCGCGCTGCATCTGAGCTGGCAGGTCGGCGTCTTCATCGTCGGCCTGGCGGTCGTGGTGGCCGGCATCATCATGCTGCCGCTGCCGGGACCGGGCTGGGTCGTGATCTTCGGCGGCATGGCGATCTGGGCGACCGAGTTCGTCTGGGCCCAGCTGGTGCTGCGCTGGACCAAGCGCAAGGTCACCGAGGCGGCGCAGCGCGCCCTGGACCCCAGGGTGCGGCGCCGGAACATCATCCTGACCTCGATCGGCGTGGTGATCATCGCGGTGCTGGCCGGGATCTACCTGTGGAAGTTCGGTCTCCAGATGCCCTGGAAGATCAAGGACCAGTGATCCGCGGCGGGGGTCGCGCGACCCGGCCCCCGCTGGTCACGGGCACCCCCTGACATGGGGTAATGTTCTTCCTGCGTCCGGGCGATTAGCTCAGTGGGAGAGCGCTTCGTTCACACCGAAGAGGTCACTGGTTCGAACCCAGTATCGCCCACCGGATCATCAGGCGGCCCGGCTCACGATTGGTGAGCCGGGCCGCCTCGTCGTGTGCGGCCGGCGTGGCGCGTCCGCGGCGGGTGTCGCCGGGCGAGGGCCCTTCCGGTGTCCCCGGGGCCTTCCGCTTCCGGCCGTCTTCATCCAACCGTGACCTTCCGCCGTACCCGTCCCGGTGGGCTCCGGCATGTTCGGCCGGTCGGTCGCGGGGCTGTCATCTGGGCGTTTGCGCCCGGGCTGAGCCCTGCGGGCGAGCCGGCCGCCGCCGGTGCCGGATCGCGGCGCCCATGAATTCCTGTCCGAATCATTGACGCGCCCGTAGGCCCTCCGTAACTTGTGCCAGCAAGCGCTTACTTGAAACGATTCATGAGGCGGACGCGAACGTCGCGGGGAGGCTCATATGCAGCAGGGCGGGAATGTGGAGAGGCGGACGATCCTCAAAGCGGCGGGGGCCTCGCTGGCCGTCGCGGGAATCGGCGCGACGGCCACCGCCTGCGGTGGCGGCAGCGGCTCGGGGGACGGGGCGGTGACGATCCGTTACGCATGGTGGGGTGGCGAGCCGCGCACCATCGCCATCAAGAAGACGATCGCGCTCTTCGAGAAGAAGTTCCCGAAGATCAAGATCAAGCCTGAATTCACCGACTACGAAGCGTTCTGGGAGAAGTTCCAGACCCAGGCCTCCGGCGGGAATCCGCCGGACGTTTTCCAGAATGCGGTCGGCTTCCTGCGTAAGTACGACAAGCGCGGTGTTCTGCTGGACCTCAAGTCGCAGGCCGACGCGGGGAATCTGAGCCTGGAGAACTTCCGCAACGGCGTCCTGGCCAACGGCCAGGTCGACGGCAAGCAGATCGCCGTCCCCGTCGGCGCCAACACCATGTCGCTCGTCATCGACCTCAAGGCCTTCGAGAAGGCAGGCGTGGAGGCGAAGTTCGGCTGGACCTGGGACGAGTACTTCGACGCGCTGCAGACGATCCAGGACAAGCTGAAGATCGCCGGTGACACCGGCTACTTCAGCATCATGTACCTCTACGACCTCTACCTGCGCCAGAACGGCAAGGCCTTCTTCACGGACACCGACCTCGGCTTCACCGAGGACGACCTGACGCAGTGGTGGGAGGACGGCTACAAGCGCGTACGGTCCGGGCTCGTCGCCGACCCGAAGAAGGTCGAGCAGGTCAAGCCCAAGTCCGCGCTCTCGGCGGGCCTCGCGGCGTCCGAGTTCACCTGGGACAACTTCTCCATCCGCTACGAGGGCGAGGGCGAGTCGGACTACGGGCTCGCACCGATCCCCACCACGGACGGCAAGGCCACCGGCCAGTACCTCGGTTCGCTGATGCTGAGCGCCTTCTCCGGGACCGAGCACCCCAAGGAGGTCGCCCAGTTCATCGACTTCATGGTCCACGACCCCGAGGTCGGCAAGATCATGGGCTACGACCGGGGCATCCTCGCCACCACCGAGCAGTACGAGGCGTTCACGCCCGCCGACGACAACAACAAGGGTGTCGCGGCCTACGAGGAGCAGGTCGCCGAGGCCGGCGTCCTCGGCAAGATCACCCCGCACCCGTCGGGCGCCGATGTCATCGAGGCCGCGTTCCTGCGTATCGGCGGCGAGGTCGCCCAGGGCAAGACCAAGCCGGCCGACGCCGCCAAGGCACTGTTCGGCGAGGCCAAGGCCGCGTTCGCCGGCTGAGGGGACGTACCACCATGACGCTCGTCAAGGAAGCGCCCGCGCGCCCGGCCGGGAAGCGGCCCGCCGCCCCCGCCGCCGGGCGGCGCGGGCGGCGCCGCGAGACCCTCGCGGGCTACCTGTTCATGTCGCCGTGGATCGCGGGGTTCCTGCTGCTCACGGCGGGGCCGATGATCGCGTCGCTCTACTACGCGTTCACCAGCTACAACCTGTTCACGCCGCCCCAGTGGATCGGCCTGGACAACTTCACGACGATGTTCCAGGACCCGCGCTGGCAGAAGTCGGTCGAGGTCACCCTCAAGTACGTCGTCGTGGCGACCCCCCTGAAACTGCTGCTCGCGCTCGGCGTCGCGCTGCTGCTCGCCCAGAAGCGGCGCGGACAGGGCCTGTACCGGGCCGCGTTCTACATGCCCTCGCTCGTCGGCGCCAGCGTCTCCGTCGGCTTCGTGTGGCGGGCGCTGTTCTCGGACGACGCGGTCGTGGACCGTACGCAGAAGGTCCTCGGGTTCGACGTGGGCGGCTGGATCGGCAACCCGGACTACGTCATCTACGCCCTGGTCGCCCTCAGCATCTGGCAGTTCGGCGCGCCCATGGTCATCTTCCTGGCCGGCCTCAAGCAGGTCCCGCAGGAGCTGTACGAGGCCGCCGAGATGGACGGTGCCGGACCGCTGCGCAGGTTCTGGAACGTCACCCTGCCGATGATCTCCCCGGTGCTGTTCTTCAACGTGCTGCTGGAGTCCATCCACGCGTTCCAGGTGTTCGGCTCCGCCTACGTCGTCTCCGACACCCGGTGCGGGCCCGCCGACGCCACGCTCGTCTACACCTGCTACCTCTACCAGAAGGGCTTCAAGGAGGCCCAGATGGGCTTCGCCTCCGCGATGGCCTGGACGTTGGTGGTCGCGGTGGCGCTCGTGACGGCGGTCCTGTTCTGGTCGCAGAAGAAGTGGGTGCACTACGAGGAGGCCGCCAAGTGACCAGTGCCACCAGCCCCGCCCTGCCCGCCGCGAACGAGCGGCGGCGCCTCGGATCGATCGCCTGGCACGTGGGCGCGCTCCTCGTCCTCGCGGTCGTCCTCTATCCCGTGGTCTGGGTGGTCGGCGCCTCGTTCAAGCCGAGCAAGGACATCATCGCCAGCCTCGACCTGCTGCCCACCGCGCCGGTCTGGGAGAACTTCTCCGGGCTCGCCGACGGCATCTCCGGCATCTCCATCGGCAGCTTCTTCTGGAACTCGCTGGTGTACGCGGTTCTCGCCGTGGCCGGTGTCGTGCTGTCCAGCTCGCTGACCGCGTACGCCTTCGCCAAGATCCGGTTCGCCGGGCGGAACCTGCTCTTCACGCTGATGATCGGCACGCTGCTGCTGCCGTACCACGTGCTGCTCATCCCGCAGTACGTGCTCTTCCGCAACCTGGAGCTCACCGACACCCTGGTGCCGCTCGTCGCGGGCAAGTTCCTGGCCACGGAGGCCTTCTTCGTCTTCCTGATGGTGCAGTTCATGCGCGGACTGCCCAGGGAACTGGACGAGGCCGCCAAGCTCGACGGCTGCGGGCATCTGCGCACCTACTGGTCGATCGTGCTGCCGCTGAGCCGGCCCGCGATCATCACCAGCGCCATCTTCACCTTCATCAACGCCTGGAACGACTTCATGGGGCCGCTGATCTACCTCAACACCCCCGAGAAGTACACCGTCTCGCTCGGCCTGATGATGTTCCGCGACCAGGAGGGCGTCTCCAACTACGGCAGCATGATCGCGATGTCGCTGGTGGCGCTGGTGCCGGTCATCGCCTTCTTCATGGCCTTCCAGCGCTACCTCATCGACGGCATGGCGACCTCCGGACTGAAGGGCTGAGGCGGTCACCATGGCGCAAGCACGCGTGAAGGCCCGTACCGCGCGCAGGGAGTCCGTGTTCGGCGAGCGCTTCGGGGTCTTCGCCGAGTGCCTGCTCACCGGCGTGTGGATCGCCGTGGCCTGCCTCGGGGTCGTCACCTACCCCGCGGCCTTCGCCGCCGGCGCGCGGCACCTGCGGCGCCGTACCACCCACCAGGGCGGCGGCCTGCGGGAGTTCACCCGGGACTTCCGCGCGGCCGTGCGCGGCGGGTGGGCCGTCGGGCTCGCCGGGTGGGCGGTGGCCGCCGCGGTGTGGGTGGACGTCCTGGCCGTACGGGCCGGACTCCCCGGCGGGCCGCTCGTCGGGGCCGTCGGTGTCCTCGCGCTGATCGGGGCCGCCGTGGCCCTGCTGCGGGCGGCCGCCGTCTGGGCGCCCGGCACCACCTGGCGGGCGCTGCTCGCGGACGCCGGGCGGCGCACCGTGCTCGACCCCGCCGGATCCTTCCTGGTCGTCTGCGGGCTGGCCGTGGTGGCCCTGTCCGCGGGGTTCGTCCCGCCGCTGGCGGTCCCCGTCCTGGGGGCCGTCGCGGCGGCGGCCGTCGCCGTGGAGGAGCGGTACCGGCACCGCTGACGGGCGGTGCCCCTTCCCGAGGCCGGCGCTCCGCCGCCGGACCTCTCTCTGTCATGCCCTTGACATCACCTTGCGGTGTCGCAACGGAAAGGAAAGGCCATGTCCCCCATCCCCCGCAGATCCCTGCTCAAGGCGGCCGCCGTCGCCGGAGCCGCCGCCCAGTTCAGCTGGGCCCTGGGAACGCAGAACGCCGCCGCCGCACCCCGCGCGGAAACCGCCGACGCCGACCCGGTCACCCTCGACTGGCTGGAGGACGGCGGCCTCGGCGCGGCCCCCGGCTCCACCGTCGGCGTGCCCTGGCCCAAGGGCGCCCACCAGGAGGACCAGACCTTCGCGCTGACCGACGCCGACGGCAAGTCCGTACCCGTCCAGTCCTGGCCGCTCGCCTACTGGCCCGACGGCTCCCTCAAGTGGACGGCACACGCCGTGAGTTCGGGCTCCGGCAAGCTCACCCTGACCACCGGGACACCTGCCGCACCCGAGAAGAAGATCACCGTCGACAAGCGCGGCGGCACCATCGACGTCTCCACCGGCGTCATCACCGCCAGGATCGGCACGTCCGGCTCCACGATCGTCAGATCGGTCCGTCGCGGCTCCACCGAGATCGCCCGCGACGGCCGCCTCGTCGTCCTGCGCCAGCCCGAGTACGAGGACGGCGACCAGACCACCGTCAGGACCGAACGCTTCGACGGCGCCGTCACCGACGTCACCGTCGAACAGGACGGCCCCGTCCGCGCGGTCGTCCGCATCGACGGCAAGCACCGCAAGGGCCACCGCAGCCTGCTGCCCTTCTCCGTCCGCCTCTACTTCTACGCCGGCGCCGACTCCTTCCGCATGGTGCACACCATCACCTACGACGCGAAGCAGGAGCCCGGCAAGGCGAGCGGCGACTTCATCCGCGGCCTCGGCGTCCGCTTCACCGTCCCCCTGCGCGACGAGTCCTACGACCGCCACATCCGCCTCGGCGGCGAGGGCACCGGCCTGCTCCGCGAGGCCGTCAAGGGCATCACCGGACTGCGCCGCGACCCCGGTGCCGCCGTCCAGGCCGCCCAGTTCGCCGGCGAGAAGCTCCCCGACCCCGCCACCTGGGACCAGCGGGTCACCACCCGCCTCCAGTACATCCCCGAATGGGGCGACTACACCCTCTCCCAGCTCTCCGCCGACGGCTTCACCGTGCGCAAGCGCACCAAGAAGGGCTACGGCTGGATCGGCGCCGGCGGCGGCCGGCGCGCCTCCGGCTTCGGCTACGTCGGCGGGGTCGGCGGCGGCCTCTCCTTCGGCCTGCGCGACTTCTGGGAGAAGCACCCCGCCCAGCTCGACATCCGCGACGCCCACACCGACGAGGCCGAGGTCACCCTCTGGCTCTGGTCACCCGAGGCCCAGCCCATGGACCTGCGCTTCTACCACGACGGCATGGGCCAGGACACCTTCCCCGAACAGCTCGAGGGCCTCAACATCACCTACGAGGACTACGAACCCGGCTTCGGCACCCCGTACGGCATCGCCCGCACCTCCGAACTCCTCTTCTGGGCCAACGCGTCCACCCCGAGCGCCGACAAGCTCACCGAACAGGTCGAGGCCGTCCGCGTCCTCCCGCAGCTCGCCGCCCCGCCCAGGCAGCTCATCACGGCGGGCGTCTTCGGCAAGGGCCTGTTCGCCGAACCGGACCGCTCCACCGCCGCCAAGGCCAGGATCGAGGACCATCTCGACTTCCTCTTCACCTACTACAAGGACCAGGTGGAACAGCGCCGCTGGTACGGCTTCTGGGACTACGGCGACATCATGCACACCTACGACACCGTCCGGCACCAGTGGCGCTACGACGTCGGCGGCTACGCCTGGGACAACTCCGAACTCTCACCCGACCTGTGGCTCTGGTACGCGTACCTGCGCTCCGGCCGCGCCGACATCTTCCGCTTCGCCGAGGCGATGACCCGCCACACCGGCGAGGTCGACGTCTACCACATCGGCGAATGGGCCGGCCTCGGCACCCGCCACGGCGTCCAGCACTTCGCCGACAGCGCCAAACAGCAGCGCATCGCCAACACCACCTACCGCCGCTACTACTACTTCCTCACCGCGGACGAACGCGTCGGCGACCTCATGCACGCATGCGTCGACTCCGACGAGACCTTCCTCGCCCTCGACCCCCTGCGCAAGATCCGCACCGAGCCGTACACGCCCGACCGCAACGCCCTGTCGATCGGCTTCGGCACCGACTGGAGCGGACTGGTCTCCGCCTGGCTCACCGAGTGGGAACGCAAGGGCCCCCAGTGGGAGAAGGCCAAGGCCCGCGTCCTGTCCACCATGGAGACCATCGCCGCCCAGCCCAACGGCTTCGTCCAGGGCAGCGGCCTGTACGACCTCGACACCGGCAGGTTCGCCGTCGCCGACACCCCCAAGGTCGAGGTCTCCCACCTGTCGGCCGTCTTCGGCCTGAACGAACTCTGCGCCGAACTCATCGACCTCGTCGACATGCCGGAGTTCAACGAGGCCTACTACGACTACTGCCGCTACTTCAACGCGAGCAAGACGGAACAGACCGCCCGCTACGGCTCCCACTTCGGCAGCCTGATCCTCTTCCAGGGCCACTCCCGCCTCGACGCCTACGCCGCCGTACGGACCGGCGACGAGAAGCTCGCCGAGAGGGCCTGGCAGAAGTTCTACGACTCCGACGGCTACAAGGAATCGGCACCCTGGAGGACCGAGAAGATCGACGGCCCGACGGCCCTGGTCGCCGGTGCCGAGGCCACCTGGGTGTCCACCAACGACACCGCGCTCTACGGCCTCGCCGCCATCGAGCTGCTGTCGTTGCTCGGGGACCGGATGCCGTAGACGCACACAACGGGCGCGGACGGGAACACGGCGACCATGGACTGGAACCATCACCGCTTCCGCAGTCTGTGGACCCTGTCCGCGCCCGCCCCGGTGGTCTACCGCGTCCTGGAGCGGATCGAGGACTACCCCCTGTGGTGGCCCCAGGTACGGGACGTCACCAGACTCGACGACACCAGCGGGATCGTCACGATCCGCTCCCTCCTGCCGTACGACCTGACCTCGACCGTGCGGGCGGGCCGGCGCGACCCGGAGACCGGGATCCTGGAGGCCGGCCTCTCCGGCGACCTCGACGGATGGGCCCGCTGGACCGTCACCCGCCTGGGACCCCACGGCTGCCTCGCCCATTACGAGCAGGAGGTCGACGTCCGCAAGCCGCTGCTGCGCCTGCTCGCCGTGCCCGGACGGCCCCTCCTCCGCGCCAACCACGCGCTGATGATGCGGGCCGGCCGGCGCGGCCTGGCCGCCCACCTGCAAGCGGTTTGAAGGAACCCTCCCCGGACCTGTATTGTTCAGTGCGTTCCCGGGCGATTAGCTCAGTGGGAGAGCGCTTCGTTCACACCGAAGAGGTCACTGGTTCGAACCCAGTATCGCCCACCGGGAAAGCCGGTCCGTCCCCGACGGACCGGCTTCTTGCATCTCCCGCGGTGCTCTCACGCCGCCGCCGACAGGCCCGGACGCAGCGGCCACGCCGGGTCCACCACCTCGTCCGTGCCCGTACGCGCGAACCACGCCTGGAGCCCCCGCGCCTGCGCCGCGTGCCACACCACCTGCAAGGGATGCAGCTCGGCGGGGGACAGCCGCTCCAGCCGGGACGCGAAACGCCGCCCCACCGCCCGGGTCACCTCCAGCGCCGCCACGGCGTCCGCCGCCGCGTCGTGCGCCCCCTCCAGCTCGACCCCGTAGTGCGCGCACAGATCGGTCAGCGTGCGCCGGCCCTTGCGATAGCGGTCCAAGTGCTTGTCCAGCACCCACGGGTCCAGTACCAGCAGCGGCGTCCGCTCGAACCAGCGGTCCAGCGACGACGCGCGGTGCCGCCGCAACTCCCGGTCCAGCAACGTCAGATCGAACGGCGCGTTCATCACCACCAGCGGCCGGCCCACCCTGGCCTGCTCGGCCAGCGCCTGGGCCATCTCGTACATCACCGGCGCCGGCCAGCGGCCGTTGCGCTGCAGATGATCGTCCGTCAGTCCGTGCACCTCCGTCGCCGCGGCCGGCACCGGCACCCCCGGATTCACCAGCCAGCGGGTCACCCGCGGCCGGGTGCCCGGCGCGTCCTGCACGACGAGAGCGGCCGACACGATCCGGTCGGTCTCGACGTCCACACCCGTCGTCTCCGTGTCGAAAGCGGCCAACGGCCCTTCGTACCAGCACGCCATACCCAACAACCCCTCGTCCACCAGCGGCAGTGGACGCGCCGTCCACTGCCCGAACCGGTGATACCCGGCCTGTTTGCGCCGTACGCCGGAAGGAGACAACAGGAGTACGGGTCCTCGCAGTTCAACGACCCGCAGCGGGGAAACACTTGTTCTGGAAGGCTGTCGGCCATGGCCATCGCGCAGCCCGAACGGGGCGGGCTGCTGCCCGAGCGCACGCCACCCACTCGCGGCACTCTCGCCACCACCGCCTGCATGGAGACACTGCAGGTCGGCTATCTGCACGCCGTCGCGGCCGCCGCGGGCTGCTCACTGTCCCAGCCGTTCCCGGACAACGGCATCGACTGGCACGTCAGCCACAGCGCCGCCGGGCACGTCGTCGACGACGAGGTCACCATCAAGGTGCAGCTCAAGGCCACCTACCAGCTCCGTCCCCACCCGCCGGGCCGCTTCTTCTCCTTCACGCTGGACAACGCGCACCTGGAGAAGCTCGCCCGCACCCCGGTCTCGGTGCACAAGATCCTGGTCGTGATGATCGTGCCGCGCTCCCAGGACGACTGGCTGCGCGCCGGCCACGACCGGCTCGACCTGCGGCACTGCTGCTACTGGACCAACCTCGCCGGACACCCGGTCACCGGGCGGCACCGCACCACCGTACGGATCCCCACCTCACGCATCTTCGACGACCGGGCGCTGTGCGAGATCATGACGCGGGTCGGGACGGGAGGAAAACCGTGACGCACCGCCCGACCGGGGAACCCCTGAGGCCCGTACGACCGCATCCCGCCGACACCGCCTTCGACGGCCGCCCGCCCGAGCCCGCCGAGGTCGACCCCGCCGTGCTCACCGCCCTCCTGCACCGGCACGGCTGGCAGCGGCGCGGCGGCGCCGCCGGACACTACGGCCGCTGGACCCCACCCGGTCCGGGCACCGGTACCAGCCTCCTCGTACCGGCCGGCCGCGCCTTCCCCGACAGCGACGACCTGCTCGCCGAGGCCCTGCTCGCCCTGACCCGCAGCGCGGCCCCCTCCGCCCGCCACATCCTGCTCGCCCTCGCCGTACCCAGCGACGAGATCCACTGGTCGCGTGACATACCGGCAGGACCCGGCGACGCCACCCCCTGGACCACGGAGGAGCAGCTGCGCTCCGCCGCCCGCCGGACCCTCCTCGCCGCCGCACTCGCCACCCGCGCACGCGCCGGCTTCCACGGCGCCCGGCACCGCCGCCCGGCCGCCGCCGCGCTCGACGCCGTCCTCGTCGGACCCGCACCCGGCGGACGCCGGCTGACCGCCTACGCCCCCGTCGCCACCGGCCGCTCCCTCGCCGTCCGCCTCCACCACGCCCTGCACGCCGCCCGCGAGGCCATCGACTACCGCCGCGCCACCGGCGGCATGGACGCCTTCGACACCGCGGTCACCGCCGGCGTCAGCCATGAACTCACCGAGGCCCTCGTCGCCCTGGTCCGGGGCACCGAGGGCGCCCGGATCGCCGTGGCCTGGTCCCCGGCGGCCGGCGTGCCCGACGGCTGCGCCGCCCGTGCCGAACCCGTCGAGTTCTCACCCGGCGACCTGCCCGTCCTGCTCGAGGCCGGCCTGCGCTACCAGCACGCCGAACCGTCCGTCACCGTGCGGATCACCGGCACGGTCGTCCGGATGTACCGCTCCGTCCCCCGTGGCGAGGGCATGATCCGGCTGCGGGTGCTCGCCGGGGCGGAGGTCGGCCAGGTACGGATCACCCTCGACGAGGAGAACTACCGCATCGCCGGGCACGCCCACCTCGTGGGCCTGCCCGTGCGGGTGTGCGGGCGGCTGGAGAGCCGGGGCGGCTTCCGCCGGCTCACCGATGTCCAGGAGGTCGCACCGGTCCAGGTCGACGACGCCGAACGGGACCGGCTGCACAAGGCGCTCCAGGCGAACGCCGAGACCGCGGCCTTCTTCGGAGAGGCCTGCGGTCCCTGCTGCGGGGAATGATTTCGCGGTGAGCGGCCCGGGGTCGGTACGATCGCACCCATGCGTGCGCTCCGGTATGGCGCCGCGACCACAGCCTTCAGTCAGGAGAGACCGGTGTCAGACGTCCGTGTGATCATCCAACGCGATTCCGAGCGGGAAGAACGCGTGGTGACGACGGGCACTACGGCCGCCGAGCTCTTCGCCGGCGAGCGCTCGGTCATCGCCGCGCGCGTGGCCGGTGAGCTCAAGGACCTCGCCTACGAGGTCAAGGACGGCGAGACCGTCGAGGGAGTCGAGATCTCCTCCGAGGACGGTCTCAACATCCTGCGCCACTCCACCGCGCACGTCATGGCCCAGGCCGTGCAGGAGCTGTTCCCCGAGGCCAAGCTGGGCATCGGCCCGCCGGTCAAGGACGGCTTCTACTACGACTTCGACGTCGAGAAGCCCTTCCACCCCGATGACCTCAAGGCCATCGAGAAGAAGATGCAGGAGATCCAGAAGCGCGGTCAGCGCTTCTCGCGCCGCGTGGTGACCGACGAGGCCGCCCGCGAGGAGCTCGCCGACGAGCCGTACAAGCTGGAACTGATCGGCCTCAAGGGCTCCGCCTCGCACGACGACGGCGCGGACGTCGAGGTCGGCGCCGGCGAGCTGACGATCTACGACAACCTGGACGCCAAGACCGGCGAGCTGTGCTGGAAGGACCTCTGCCGCGGTCCCCACCTGCCCACCACCCGGAACATCCCGGCGTTCAAGCTGATGCGCAACGCCTCGGCGTACTGGCGCGGCAGCGAGAAGAACAAGCAGCTCCAGCGCATCTACGGCACCGCCTGGCCCACCAAGGACGAGCTCAAGGCGCACCTGGAGTTCCTCGCCGAGGCCGAGAAGCGCGACCACCGCAAGCTCGGCTCCGAGCTCGACCTGTTCTCCATCCCGGAGCAGATCGGCTCCGGCCTCGCCGTCTTCCACCCCAAGGGCGGCATCATCCGCCGGGTCATGGAGGACTACAGCCGTAGGCGGCACGAGGAGGAGGGCTACGAGTTCGTCTACACCCCGCACGCGACGAAGGGGAAACTTTTCGAGACCTCGGGTCACCTGGACTGGTACGCCGACGGCATGTACCCGCCCATGCAGCTCGATGAGGGCGTGGACTACTACCTCAAGCCCATGAACTGCCCGATGCACAACCTGATCTTCGACGCGCGCGGGCGGTCCTACCGGGAATTGCCCTTGAGGTTGTTCGAGTTCGGCACCGTGTACCGGTACGAGAAGTCGGGCGTCGTGCACGGCCTGACCCGGGCCCGCGGCTTCACCCAGGACGACGCGCACATCTACTGCACCCGCGAGCAGATGTCGGAGGAGCTCGACAAAACCCTCACCTTCGTCCTCAACCTGCTGCGCGACTACGGCCTGACCGACTTCTACCTGGAGCTGTCCACCAAGGACGAGACGAAGTTCGTCGGAACCGACGAGGCCTGGGAAGAGGCCACCGAGACGCTGCGCCAGGTCGCCGAGAAGCAGAACCTGGAGCTCGTGGCGGACCCGGGCGGCGCCGCCTTCTACGGCCCGAAGATCTCCGTCCAGGCCAAGGACGCCATCGGCCGCACCTGGCAGATGTCGACCATCCAGCTCGACTTCAACCTGCCGGAGCGCTTCGACCTGGAGTACACCGCCGCGGACGGCTCCAAGACCCGCCCGGTCATGATCCACCGCGCGCTGTTCGGAAGCATCGAGCGCTTCTTCGCGGTGCTCCTGGAGCACTACGCGGGCGCGTTCCCGGCGTGGCTCGCCCCGGTCCAGGCGGTGGGCATCCCGGTGGGTGACGCCCACGTGCAGTACCTGGAGGAGTTCGCGGGCGAGGCACGGCGGAAGGGACTGCGCGTCGAGGTGGATTCCTCCTCGGACCGGATGCAGAAGAAGATCCGCACGCAGCAGAAGCAGAAGGTCCCGTTCATGATCATCGTCGGTGACGAGGACATGCACGCGGGCACGGTGTCGTTCCGCTACCGAGACGGCTCGCAGGAGAACGGCATTCCGCGTGACCAGGCGCTGGCGAAGCTCGTTGACGTGGTGGAGCGCCGTATTCAGGTGTGAGTAGTTCCCCGCATGCGCGGGGTTCGGCCCCCGGGAGTGATCCCGGGGGCCTTTTCCGTGGTCCTCCGGCGAAGCCATATGCTGCACGCATGACGAGTGAGCCGGAGCAGCAGCTGGGGGTGGGGACGCCGGACGCGTTCCAGCGTCTGTGGACGCCCCACCGGATGGCGTACATCCAGGGCGAGAACAAGCCGAGCGGCCCGGGCGCCGACGACGGCTGCCCCTTCTGCTCCCTCCCGGCCAAGTCCGATGAGGACGGGCTGATCCTGCGGCGCGGCGAGCGGGTCTACGCGGTGCTCAACCTCTACCCGTACACGGGCGGCCACCTGATGACCGTGCCGTACCGGCATGTCGCCGACTACACGGACCTCACCGTGGAGGAGACGGCGGAGCTGGCCGAGTTGACCAAGCAGGCGATGACGGCTCTGCGCACCGCGTCCGGCGCCCACGGCTTCAATGTCGGCATGAACCAGGGCACGGTCGCGGGCGCGGGTATCGCCGCCCACCTCCACCAGCACGTCGTCCCGCGCTGGGGCGGCGACACGAATTTCATGCCCGTGATCGGCCACACGAAGATCCTGCCCCAGCTCCTGGCGGACACGAGGAAGATGCTCGCGGAGGCGTGGCCTGCATAAACGAGCCCGTCCGGCGTTTGAGGACGAGGCCGTTCAGGCCGATGGGGGTCTGGGGGCGCAGCCCTCAGACCCCGTCACCGCGACGTACCCGCAGCCGCCCGACCGCCGGAGGCCTACGCGTCGTACACGTCGGCCTTCTTGGGCGCGGCCTCCTGCACCGCGGCGCTGAGGGACGACGACCGCGCACCGAACTTCGTGGTGTCCACCCCGTTCTCCTCCAGCACCTTGATCGCCGCCGAGTGCACCACCCGCAGCACCGGTGTGGCTGCCCGCAACGCGTCGTCGGCCATGAACCGGTGCCGCCACGGCCTGTCCGCCCACGCGTGCCGCAGGCCGAACGGCTCCGGCAGGCTCAGCTTGCCGCCCAGCCAGTACAGCAGCGGCGGGTACCAGGTCAGCGGCGCCCGCGCGGCCAGGCGTACCACCTCGTCCGAGTCGACCAGCGGGAGCTTCACCGTCCGGGTTTCCCAGAACCTGACCGACTTCTGGACCTGCTTCTCCTTGGCCGCCGGCTTGCTGGTGAACAGCGAGTGCACCGGCCCCAGCGCATGCCCGGTGACCTCGATGCGCAGCGTCTCGTGCAGCACGGTCACGGTGATCAGCATGGTGAGCACCAGCTGGCCGTCCCACAGCGTCCACTGCACGCCCAGGTAGTGCCGGTCGCCCGCGCCGAACTGCTGCTTGTTGCAGATGTCCTGTATCGCGTGCGGCTTGACCTGGTACGCCTCGACGTCCGTGCCCTCGGGCCGGGAGACCGCGTCGGCGTTCTCCCCGATGGGTGTGACGATCCAGTGCCGTACCGACGGCTTGGGGAAGCCGCCGGTGTGCAGCGGCCCGCGCTCCAGCATCCGCAGCCGGTCGTAGATGGCCTTGATGACGTCCCAGCTGCGGAACGGGTTGATCTCCCGGTCCGGGTCGGCGGGCACCAGGTCCTCGGCGAGCTGCCAGCTGCCCCAGCGGGTGCCCATGCCGAGTATGCCCTTGGGGCCGGCGTAGAAGACGGAGTTGGACTGCTGTTCGGCGCTGAGCCGGGCCAGGGACTGGCGCAGTTGCTCGGCGGCCGTCTCACCGGGGCTGCTCGGCACCGCCTCGGGCACCTTGGCGCCGACGCTGCTGCCGGAGAGCAGGGCGGCCCAGCGCTCGCGCAGGTCTCTCGCCGTGCGCTCGCAGATCCGCTTGGCCCAGAACCAGCCCACCACCGGGGCGACGACCGCCGCGCGCGCGTACCAGCCCCAGAAGCCGTCGAACGGCATGCGGATCAGGAAGAGCACGGCGAGGGCGCCCACCGCGACCAGCAGGGTGGTGGCCAGCGCGCCCGCCCGCTTGTCCTCGCGCCTGGACATCGTCGTACGGATCTGGAAGACCAGCAGCCATACGAGCAGCCCGGGCAGGAAGAGCAGTCCGCACAGGACCATGATGGCGCTCAGCCAGTTGTCCCGCTCGCGGCGGATGCGGTGCGCCGCCAGCGAGTGCTCGACCACCACCTGCGGCTGGGCGCCGAAGGACTGGATGAGTGGCGCGCGGCCGGAGCCGAGCATCCGGTCGATGATCGCCCTGGAGAACGCCTCGCCCAGGTTCGGCCGGAACAGCTTCAGCCTGGGTGCGCTCACGGCCGACTTGTGCCATTCGCTGTTGGCCTTGAGTATCTCCTCGGCCTCGTTGTCCCGGTAGGCCGCCGAGGCCAGCGCGAACGTCGGCGTCTGCCCCTCGTCGCCCGTGCGCGGCACCTGCGGACCGAAGAAATCCGCGTAACCGCTCTCAACGGTCATTCCCGCCCCCGATCGCCGCGACTGTCGTCTTGCGGCCTTCCCTACTTCCTTGCTGCGCACACCTGTTGATCAGGTCTTCAGCGTATCCGTACCCGCCGTCGTCCGTAGGCGGACGGCCGAAGCCGTCCGCCATCACGGAGTGAGGCATTCCGAAGCCGTCCCGGTGCGAGGGGCGTACGCGGGCGCCCGCGGGGTCTCCCGGGGGCGCCCGTCGCCGGTCACGAGGCGGTACGCGCCTCTTCCTTGACCCGTTCCGCCACGTTCGACGGCATGGGTTCGTGCCGCGCGTACCGGCGGCTGAACCGGGCGGTGCCGTGCGAGAGGGAGCGCAGGTCGACGGCGTACCGGCCGATCTCGATCTCGGGGACCTCGGCCTTGACGAGGGTGCGTCCGCCGGGCGACTGCTCGGTGCCGAGCACCCGGCCGCGGCGGCCGGACAGGTCGCTCATCACGGAGCCGACGTAGTCGTCGCCGACCAGGACGCTCACCTCGGCCACCGGCTCCAGCAGGTGGATCCTCGCGTCCGCGGCCGCCTCCCGCAGGGCCAGCGCGCCGGCCGTCTGGAACGCGGCGTCGGAGGAGTCCACGGAGTGCGCCTTGCCGTCGAGGAGTGTCACGCGGACGTCGGTCAGCGGATGTCCCGCGGCGACTCCCTTGACGGCCTGGGCCCGTACGCCCTTCTCGACGGAGGGGATGAACTGCCGCGGTACGGCGCCGCCGACCACCTTGTCGACGAACTCGATGCCCGAGCCGTTCGGCAGCGGCTCCACCTCGATCTCGCAGATGGCGAACTGCCCGTGTCCGCCGGACTGTTTGACGTGCCGGCCGCGTCCGGCCGCCTTGCCGCCGAAGGTCTCCCTGAGCGACACGCGGTGCGGTACGACGTCGACCTGGACGCCGTAGCGGCTGCGCAGCCGTTCCAGGGCCACGTCCGCGTGCGCCTCGCCCAGGCACCACAGCACCACCTGGTGAGTGTCCTGGTTCTGTTCCAGCCGCATCGTCGGGTCCTCGGCCACCAGCCGGGACAGGCCCTGCGAGAGTTTGTCCTCGTCGGGTTTGCTGTGCGCCTGGATGGCCAGCGGCAGCAGCGGGTCGGGCATGTCCCAGGGCTCCACGAGCAGCGGGTCGTCCTTGGCGGACAGGGTGTCGCCGGTCTCCGCGCGGCTGAGTTTGGCCACGCACGCGAGGTCGCCCGCGATAACGTGGGAGACGGGCCGCTGCTGTTTGCCGAACGGGGTGGACAGGGCGCCGATCCGCTCGTCGACGTCGTGGTCCTCGTGGCCGCGGTCGGCGAGCCCGTGTCCGGAGACGTGGACGGTCTGGTCGGCGCGCAGGGTGCCGGAGAAGACCCGGACCAGGGAGATCCGGCCGACGTACGGGTCGGAGGAGGTCTTCACGACCTCGGCGACCAGCGGGGCGTCGGGGTCGCACGGTTTCAGCTCGCGCGGCGTGCCGTCGACGGTGGTCACGCTCGGGGTGCCGTGCTCCAGCGGGGTCGGGAAGCCGCCGGTGACCAGTTCCAGCAGTTCGACCGTGCCGAGTCCCTGGCGGGCGCCGTCGGTGGCGGGGGCGGCGGCCAGGACGGGGAAGAACACCCCGCGCGCGACCGCCCGTTCCAGGTCCTCGACCAGGGTCTTGACGTCGATCTGTTCGCCGCCGAGGTAGCGGTCCATGAGGGTCTCGTCCTCGCTCTCGGCGATGATCCCCTCGATGAGCCGGCCGCGTGCCTCCTCCATCCGCGGGAGCTGGTCCTCGCCGGGCTCGGACTCCTTGCGTTCGCCGGTGGAGTAGTCGAACAGCTTCTGCGACAGCAGTCCGGTCAGGCCCGTCACGGGCGCGTGCCCGTCGGGCCCCTCCGGGCCGTGCAGCGGCAGGTACAGCGGCAGTACGGCGTCGGGGTCGTCGCCGCCGAAGGTCTCCGCGCAGACGCGGGTCATCTCCTCGAAGTCCGCGCGGGCCGCCTCCAGGTGCGTGATGACGATGGCGCGCGGCATGCCGACCGCGGCGCATTCGTCCCACACCATGCGGGTGGTGCCGTCCACGCCGTCCGAGGCCGAGACGACGAAGAGGGCCGCGTCCGCCGCCCGCAGACCGGCCCTGAGCTCCCCGACGAAGTCGGCGTATCCGGGGGTGTCCAGGAGGTTGACCTTGATGCCGTCCCATTCGAGGGGCACCAGGGAGAGCTGTACGGAGCGCTGCTGCCGGTGCTCGATGTCGTCGTAGTCGGAGACGGTGCCGCCGTCCTCCACGCGGCCCGCCCGGTTCACCGCCCCCGCGGTCAGCGCGAGGGCCTCCACCAGGGTCGTCTTGCCCGATCCGGAGTGGCCGACCAGCACCACATTCCGTACGGACGTGGGGTGGTCGGCCGCCTGAGCCCTGCCGGCGGCCCCGGGGTGTGTGTGCGCCTTGTCGCCCATCAGTCTCCTAACGAGGGGACCGCCGACTTCAGCCGGTGGGGGAATCGCTTCCCTGCTCTGTGGTACTTTTCCGTTCGTCCCGAAAGGGATCGGTTCGGGCTGGACCGCAACCCTCAGGTTGGAAGCCCCCTCCTCTGGGCGGGGAGCGGAGTCACGATCCTGCCTCCCGTGCGACTGCAGGGTGGGGCAACTGTGGGCGCCGGACCCGCGTGCGGCTCCGGCGAAGCCCGCTGTCATTCGAGCTTTCCACTTCTGTCACGGTGCGTCCATACGAACGACGCGATCCCGGGGCACACCCCGTGCATCGTGGTGCGGACGGGACTTCCCGTCGGGCCCCGTGTGTGTGGTGCACGACGAGGTACGCTGCGCCCGCGTGTGCGGTGACGACGCGGTGCATCGCGATACAGACGGGGGTACGGCCGTCGCCCGCGCGTGCGCGTGGCTACGATTGGGCCCGCCGGGTGGCCAGCAGGGGCCGTGCGGCGCCACCGACCGTCGGGAAGGCCATGCTGAACAAGTACGCGCGTGCATTCTTCACGCGTGTCCTCACACCGTTCGCCGCGTTTCTCATCCGGCGGGGGGTCAGCCCCGACACGGTCACGCTCATCGGCACCGCGGGAGTGGTCGCGGGCGCGCTGGTCTTCTACCCCAGGGGCGAGTTCTTCTGGGGCACGGTCGTGATCACGCTGTTCGTGTTCTCCGACCTCGTCGACGGCAACATGGCCCGCCAGCTCGGTCGCTCCAGCCGCTGGGGCGCCTTCCTGGACTCCACCCTGGACCGGGTCGCCGACGGAGCGATCTTCGGCGGCTTCGCCCTCTGGTACGCCGGGGGCGGTGACGACATCGCCCTGTGCGCGGTGTCGATCTTCTGCCTGGCCAGCGGTCAGGTGGTGTCGTACACCAAGGCGCGCGGCGAGTCGATCGGCCTGCCGGTCGCCGTCAACGGGCTGGTCGAACGGGCCGAACGGCTGGTGGTCTCGCTGGTCGCGGCCGGTTTCGCGGGCCTGCACGCGTTCGGTGTACCCGGCATCCAGTACCTGCTGCCGGTCGCCCTGTGGATCGTCGCCGTCGGCAGCCTGGTCACGCTGATCCAGCGGGTGGTCACCGTGCGCCGCGAGTCCGCCGAGGCGGAGGCCGCGGAGCGGCCGGAGGCCCGGGGGAGCGAGGCCGCGAAGTGAGCGCCCAGGAGCGGCTGGCCGACGCCCTGTACGGCGCCGGCTGGGGCACCGTCAAGAAACTCCCCGAGCCGGTCGCCGCGCGCCTCGGCAGGACCATCGCCGACCTCGCGTGGAAGCAGCGCGGCAAGGGCGTGCTCCGGCTGGAGGGCAACTACGCGCGCGTCGTGCCGGACGCGGGCCCGGAGCGGCTGGCCGAACTCTCCCGCGCGGGGATGCGGTCGTACCTGCGCTACTGGATGGAGTCCTTCCGGCTGCCCGCCTGGAGCCCCGAGCGTGTCGCGAGCGGCTTCGAGGCCGAGGACCTCCACCACCTGACCGACGGCATGGCGGCCGGCAAGGGCGTCGTCCTGGCGCTGCCGCACCTCGCCAACTGGGACCTCGCCGGCGCCTGGGTCACCACGAAGCTCGGCATACCGTTCACCACCGTCGCCGAGCGGCTGAAGCCGGAGACGCTGTACGACCGTTTCGTCGCCTACCGTGAGGGCCTCGGCATGGAGGTGCTGCCGCACAGCGGCGGCTCCGCCTTCGGCACCCTGGCCCGGCGGCTGCGCGACGGCGGACTGGTCTGCCTGGTCGCCGACCGCGACCTGTCCTCCTCCGGTGTCGAGGTCGGCTTCTTCGGCGAGACCGCCCGGATGCCGGCCGGACCCGCCCTGCTCGCCCAGCAGACCGGGGCCCGGCTGCTGCCGGTGACCCTCTGGTACGACGACTCGCCGGTGATGCGGGGCCGGGTCCACCCGCCGGTCGAGGTCCCCGGGACAGGCACGCGCGCCGAGAAGACGTCTGTCATGACACAGGCGCTGGCCGACGCCTTCGCCACGGGGATCGCCGACCATCCGGAGGACTGGCACATGCTGCAGCGCTTGTGGCTGAGGGACCTGGACCCCGCGCGGGACCCCGCGACCGCCCCCGGGCAGGACCGGAAGGGAACCTCGTGAGGATCGGCATCGTCTGCCCGTACTCCTGGGACGTGCCGGGAGGCGTCCAGTTCCACATCCGCGACCTGGCCGAGTACTTCATCCGGCTCGGTCACGAGGTGTCCGTCCTCGCCCCGGCCGACGACGACACCCCGCTGCCGCCGTACGTCGTCTCGGCGGGCCGCGCGGTGCCGGTGCCGTACAACGGCTCGGTGGCCCGGCTCAACTTCGGCTTCCTGTCCGCCGCGCGGGTACGGCGCTGGCTGCACGAGGGCGCCTTCGACGTCGTCCACATCCACGAGCCGACCTCGCCCTCGCTCGGCCTGCTGACCTGCTGGGCGGCCGAGGGACCGATCGTCGCCACCTTCCACACCTCCAACCCGCGCTCCCGCGCGATGATCGCCGCGTACGCGATCCTCCAGGCCGCCCTGGAGAAGATCAGCGCGCGGATCGCGGTGAGCGAGTACGCCCGCCGCACCCTCGTCGAGCACCTGGGCGGCGACGCGGTGGTCATCCCGAACGGCGTCGACGTCGACTTCTTCGCCAAGGCCGAGCCCAAGCCGGAGTGGCAGGGCGGCACCATCGGCTTCATCGGCCGCATCGACGAGCCCCGCAAGGGCCTGCCGGTGCTGATGAAGGCCCTGCCGAAGATCCTCGCCGCCTGTCCGCAGGCCCGCCTGCTGGTCGCCGGACGCGGCGACGAGAAGGAGGCGGTCGAGTCGCTGCCCCGTGAACTGCGCCCGCGCGTGGAGTTCCTCGGCATGGTCAGCGACGAGGACAAGGCCCGCTTCCTGCGCAGCGTCGACCTGTACGTGGCGCCCAACACCGGCGGGGAGAGCTTCGGCATCGTCCTGGTCGAGGCGATGTCGGCGGGTGCGCCGGTGCTCGCCTCCGACCTGGACGCGTTCGCGCAGGTCCTCGACCGGGGAGCGGCGGGCGAGCTGTTCGCCAACGAGGACGCGGACGCCCTCGCCGAGGCGGCCGTACGGCTCCTGGAGGACCCGGAGCGCCGCGCGGAGCTCCGCGAACGCGGCAGCGCCCACGTCCGCCGCTTCGACTGGTCGACGGTCGGCGCGGACATCCTGTCGGTGTACGAGACGGTGACGGCGGGCGCGGCGGCGGTGGCGACGGACGACCGCGCGACGGGCCTGCGGGCACGGTTCGGCCTGGCACGGGACTAGGGACCTGCCCGGCGGACCATGCCGCGGGCGCGAGGGCCGGTACGCCCTTCCCCGGAGGGGCCCGGCGCGTCGACGCGCTCTTCCACCGTGCGGTCCAGGCGAACGGGAGACCCCATCGCCCTGTTCACCTGGGCCGCAAGACGCCGCCGGTTCCCTCCGGCCTGATCCGCCGGGCGGGCCCCGGAGCCTGCCCGGACCGTTCCCGCCCGCCGCGCGACGCCCGGCACGTCCTCCCGCGGAGGGGGATCCCAGGCGCGTGGCCCGCCCTCCGGGCGGACGGCGGGAAGGGGCGGACAGGTCCCGGGGACGGGGCCGTTCAGGCCGCAAGGGGTCCGGGGGCGCAGCCCCTTGAGAGCGCCCCGGTAGCCTTGCCGCCCGTGACCGCAACCCTCATCTGGATCCTCGTCGCCCTCGTCGTCATCGGCCTCTACCTGAGCTGGACGGCGGGACGCCTGGACCGGCTGCACGCCCGGATCGACGCCGCCCGGGCCGCGCTCGACGCCCAACTGCTGCGCCGTGCCTCCGTGGCGCAGGAACTGGCCACCTCGGGCGTGCTCGACCCCGCCGCGTCCATCGTGCTCTACGAGGCCGCGCACGCCGCGCGGCAGTCGGTCGAGGAGCAGCGCGAGGTCGCGGAGAGCGAGCTCAGCCAGGCGCTGCGCGCGGTGTTCGGCGACGCGCAGCAGGTGGACGCGGTCCGGGAGGCCCCCGGGGGCGAGGAGGCGGCCCTGGAGCTCGCCGAGGCGGTGCGCAGGGTGCCGATGGCCCGGCGCTTCCACAACGACGCCGTACGGGCGGCACGGGCGCTGCGCCGGCACCGCAAGGTGCGCTGGTTCCGGCTGGCCGGCCACGCGCCCTTCCCGATGGCCTTCGAGATGGACGACGAGCCGCCGGCCGCCCTGGTCGAGCGAGCCGCGTGACGGCGGGATCCGGCCACCCGGCCGGACCGCCACCGACCGAAAAGGATCCACCGGCTTCTCATTGGCCCTTGCTGTGGCCTGGTCCGTTCACGTTTCCTCAGTGCTGCAGAAACCCCCTCCTTCCCCTCAGTGAGGTCATTCGTGTCCAGCACGCTCTCCGAAAACCAGGGTCCCGAGACCGGCACCGCCCGCGTGAAGCGCGGCATGGCCGAGCAGCTCAAGGGCGGCGTGATCATGGACGTCGTCACGCCGGAGCAGGCCAGGATCGCCGAGGACGCCGGCGCCGTCGCCGTCATGGCCCTGGAGCGGGTCCCCGCCGACATCCGCAAGGACGGCGGCGTGGCCCGGATGTCCGACCCGGACATGATCGAGGGCATCATCGACGCCGTCTCCATCCCCGTGATGGCCAAGTCCCGCATCGGCCACTTCGTCGAGGCCCAGGTGCTGCAGTCCCTCGGCGTCGACTACATCGACGAGTCCGAGGTCCTCACCCCGGCCGACGAGGTCAACCACTCCGACAAGTGGGCGTTCACCACCCCGTTCGTCTGCGGTGCCACCAACCTCGGTGAGGCCCTGCGCCGCATCGCCGAGGGCGCCGCGATGATCCGCTCCAAGGGCGAGGCCGGCACCGGCAACGTCGTCGAGGCCGTACGCCACCTGCGCCAGATCAAGAACGAGATCGCCCGCCTGCGCGGCTACGACAACCACGAGCTGTACGCCGCCGCCAAGGAGCTGCGCGCCCCCTACGAGCTGGTCAAGGAGGTCGCCGAGCTGGGCAAGCTCCCCGTGGTCCTCTTCTCCGCCGGCGGTGTCGCCACCCCGGCCGACGCCGCGCTGATGCGCCAGCTCGGCGCCGAGGGCGTCTTCGTCGGCTCCGGCATCTTCAAGTCCGGCGACCCGGCGAAGCGTGCCGCCGCCATCGTCAAGGCGACCACCTTCTACGACGACCCGAAGATCATCGCGGACGCGTCCCGCAACCTCGGCGAGGCCATGGTCGGCATCAACTGCGACACCCTCCCCGAGACCGAGCGCTACGCCAACCGCGGCTGGTGACCGTGATCATCGGTGTCCTGGCCCTCCAGGGCGACGTACGGGAGCACCTCGTCGCCCTGGCCGCGGCCGACGCCGTGGCCAGGCCGGTCCGGCGTCCCGAGGAGCTCGCCGAGGTCGACGGCCTGGTCGTCCCCGGCGGTGAGTCCACCACGATCTCCAAGCTGGCGGTCCTCTTCGGCCTGATGGAGCCCCTCCGCGCGCGTGTGCGCGAGGGCATGCCCGTCTACGGCACCTGCGCCGGCATGATCATGCTGGCCGACAAGATCCTCGACCCGCGCTCGGGCCAGGAGACCGTCGGCGGCATCGACATGATCGTGCGCCGCAACGCCTTCGGCCGGCAGAACGAGTCCTTCGAGGCCGCGGTCGACGTCAAGGGCGTCGAGGACGGTCCCGTGGAGGGCGTCTTCATCCGCGCCCCCTGGGTGGAGTCCGTCGGCGCCGGCGCCGAGGTGCTCGCCGAGCACGGCGGCCACATCGTCGCCGTCCGCCAGGGCAACGCGCTGGCCACGTCGTTCCACCCGGAACTGACCGGCGACCACCGCGTGCACGGCCTCTTCGTCGACATGGTGCGCGCGTACCGGGCGGCCGAGTCCTTGTAGGATTCCTGCGTTCGTTGCAGAGATGGGTTACGCGAAGGAGACAGGCAGATGTCCGGCCACTCTAAATGGGCCACGACGAAGCACAAGAAGGCCGTGATCGATGCCAAGCGCGGCAAGCTCTTCGCGAAGCTGATCAAGAACATCGAGGTCGCCGCGCGGATGGGCGGCGTCGACCTGGACGGCAACCCCACGCTCTATGACGCCGTCCAGAAGGCCAAGAAGCAGTCGGTGCCGAACAAGAACATCGACTCCGCCATCAAGCGCGGTGGCGGTCTCGAGGCCGGCGGCGCCGACTACGAGACGATCATGTACGAGGGCTACGGTCCGAACGGTGTCGCGGTGCTCATCGAGTGCCTCACCGACAACCGCAACCGCGCCGCCTCGGACGTGCGCGTCGCGATGACCCGCAACGGCGGCTCCATGGCCGACCCGGGCTCGGTGTCCTACCTGTTCAACCGCAAGGGCGTGGTGATCGTCCCCAAGGGCGAGCTGACCGAGGACGACGTCCTCGCCGCCGTCCTGGACGCGGGCGCCGAGGAGGTCAACGACCTCGGCGAGAACTTCGAGGTGCTCAGCGATGGTGTCCGTGCGGACCCCCTCGTCCGGGGCGACCAGGCGTCCGGCGCGGCCGGTGCCCGCCTCCGGGTCGACCGGCTCCCCCCCCCCCCCCCCGGGGGGGGGCCCCCCCGCCCCCCCCCCCCCGCCCCGCCGCGCTGTCAGTGGCACCCGATAGCCTGCACGAACAGGTGATCGAGGGAAAGGGCCGGCACGTGCGCGTACTGGGGGTGGACCCGGGGCTGACCCGGTGCGGTGTCGGCGTCGTCGAGGGCGTCGCCGGGCGGCCGCTCACCATGCTCGGCGTGGGCGTCGTCCGCACACCGGCCGACGCCGACCTCGGCCACCGCCTCGTCGCCGTCGAGCAGGGCCTCGAACAGTGGCTGGACGAGCACCGGCCCGAGGTCGTCGCCGTGGAGCGCGTCTTCAGCCAGCACAACGTGCGGACGGTGATGGGCACCGCCCAGGCCAGCGCCGTCGCCATCCTGTGCGCCTCCCGCCGCGGCATCCCCGTCGTCCTGCACACGCCCAGCGAGGTCAAGGCCGCCGTCACCGGCTCGGGCCGCGCCGAAAAAGCCCAGGTCGGCGCCATGGTCACCCGGCTGCTGCGGCTGGACGCGCCACCGAAGCCCGCCGACGCCGCCGACGCCCTCGCGCTCGCCATCTGCCACATCTGGCGCGCCCCCGCGCAGAACCGGCTCCAGCGGGCCGCCGCCCTGCACGCCTCCAGAACCCCCCGCGCACCACACGCCCCGCGCGCATCGAAAGGCCGTACGACATGATCGCCTTCGTCAGCGGCACGGTCGCCGCCCTCGCTCCCGACACCGCGGTGATCGAGGTCGGCGGGGTCGGCATGGCCGTCCAGTGCACACCGAACACGCTCTCCACGCTCCGCGTCGGACAGCCCGCGAAACTCGCCACCTCCCTGGTCGTCCGCGAGGACTCGCTGACCCTGTACGGCTTCGCCGACGACGACGAGCGCCAGGTCTTCGTGCTGCTCCAGACCGCCAGCGGAGTGGGCCCCCGGCTGGCCCAGGCGATGCTCGCCGTGCACACCCCCGACGCCCTGCGCAGAGCCGTGGCCACCGGGGACGAGAAGGCGCTGACCGCCGTCCCCGGCATCGGCAAGAAGGGCGCCCAGAAGCTGCTCCTGGAGCTCAAGGACCGCCTGGGCGAGCCGCTCGGCGCCCCCGCCGTCGGCGCACCGGTCACCAGCGGCTGGCGCGACCAGCTGCACGCCGCCCTGATCGGCCTCGGGTACGCGACCCGCGAGGCCGACGAGGCCGTGTCCGCCGTGACACCCCAGGCGGAGGCCGCCGGGGGCACCCCGCAGGTGGGGCAGCTGCTGAAGGCGGCCCTGCAGACGCTGAACCGCGCCCGATAGCCCGTACGGAGAGCTGAGGCACACGCACATGAACTGGGACGACACCACCGGCACCGACGCCACCGGCGAGCGGCTGGTGGGCTCCGTCGCCGACCGCGAGGACCAGGCGGTCGAGGCCGCCCTGCGCCCCAAGGACCTGGGCGAGTTCATCGGCCAGGAGAAGGTCCGCGAGCAGCTCGACCTCGTGCTGCGCGCCGCCCGCGCGCGGGGCGCCACCGCCGACCACGTGCTGCTCTCCGGCGCCCCCGGCCTCGGCAAGACCACCCTCTCGATGATCATCGCCGCCGAGATGGAAGCCCCCATCCGCATCACCTCGGGCCCCGCCATCCAGCACGCCGGCGACCTCGCGGCGATCCTCTCCTCCCTCCAGGAGGGCGAGGTGCTCTTCCTCGACGAGATCCACCGCATGTCCCGGCCCGCCGAGGAGATGCTCTACATGGCGATGGAGGACTTCCGCGTCGACGTGATCGTCGGCAAGGGCCCCGGCGCCACCGCCATCCCCCTCGAACTGCCCCCCTTCACCCTGGTCGGCGCCACCACCCGGGCCGGCCTGCTGCCGCCCCCGCTGCGCGACCGCTTCGGCTTCACCGCGCACATGGAGTTCTACGAACCCGCCGAGCTGGAGCGGGTCGTCCACCGCTCGGCGAGCCTCCTCGACGTGGAGATCGACCCGGCCGGCGCCGCGGAGATCGCCGGCCGCTCCCGCGGCACGCCCCGCATCGCCAACCGCCTGCTGCGCCGCGTCCGGGACTACGCGCAGGTCAAGGCCGACGGGCTGGTCACCAAGGACATCGCGGCGGCGGCCCTCGCCGTCTACGAGGTCGACGCCCGGGGCCTCGACCGGCTGGACCGGGCCGTACTGGAAGCCCTGCTGAAGCTGTTCGGCGGCGGACCGGTCGGCCTGTCCACGCTCTCCGTCGCGGTCGGGGAGGAACGTGAGACCGTGGAGGAGGTGGCCGAACCCTTCCTCGTACGGGAGGGCCTGCTCGCCCGCACCCCGCGCGGGAGGGTCGCCACCCCGGCGGCATGGGCGCATCTCGGCCTCACGCCGCCCCGCCCGGGGACCTCCGGAAACGGACAAGGGGACCTGTTCGGGGCGTGACGGCGAGGACGATGGCCCGGGCAGGAACCCCGGTGCCATGCTGAGCGTTGTTCCCTGCGCGCGGACTCGCTTAGACTCCGCCGATGCCACCCTCGCCGGCGGCAGTACACACCCCCAACCATCAGGCCGTTCACCATCGCGGTCGTGTGAAGGAAGTTCCGACCCGTGAGTCTCCTGACCCTCCTCCCGTTCATTGTGCTCATCGGGGCCATGTTCCTGATGACCCGGTCGGCCAAGAAGAAGCAGCAGCAGGCCATCGACATGCGGAACCAGATGCAGCCCGGTTCCGGCGTCCGCACCATCGGGGGCATGTACGCCACGGTCAAGGAGGTCAGTGAGGACACGGTCCTCCTCGACGCCGGCCCGGGTGTGGAGCTGCTGTTCGCCAAGAACTCGATCGGTGCCGTCCTGACCGACGAGGAGTACAACCGCATCGTCCACGGCATCGAGCACGACCTGAAGTCCGACGCCGACGTCGTCCCCGACGACGCCTCCTCCCTCACCGAGACCGACGACTCCTCCGACGCTGCCGCCGCCTCCGACGACACGCCTGTCGACCTCGGCAAGAAGGACGCGGCCGACGAGCCGGCCGACGCCGACGAGGTGAAGGCGGACGCGCAGTCGAAGAAGTCCGACGGCGACTCCGACGCGAAGTAGTCGTGGCCCGGGGCGCGCGGGTGCTGCCCGCGCGCCCCGGGACATGCCCGACTCGCACGGAGTCCCGACACCATGTCATGGCCGCCCGCCCGCCGATCCGGCGCGAGGCGGCCCGAGAGGGAGTACGAGAAGGTGGCAGCAGTCAAAAAGGGACGGAACGCGAGCGCCACGAGTAAGCCGTGGCGCTCGCTCGCTCTGATCCTGATCGCCATCGTGGCGCTCACCGGAGGGATGTTCGCCTCCGGGCACACCACTCCGCGTCTCGGCATCGACCTGGCCGGCGGTACGAGCATCACGCTGGCGGCGGTCCCCGAGGCCGGCCAGGAGTCCGCGATCAACAAGACCAACATGAACACCGCGGTCTCCATCATGGAGCGGCGTGTCAACGGTCTTGGCGTCTCGGAGGCCGAGGTCCAGACGCAGGGTGACCGCAACATCATCGTCAACATTCCCAAGGGCACCAATTCCAAGCAGGCCCGGGAACAGGTCGGCACCACCGCCAAGCTCTACTTCCGTCCTGTGATCGCCACCGAACTCGCCGGTGGCGGCGCCGCTCCCACGCCCAGCGCGACCGGCGACGGCTCGGAGCAGGACTCCGGCAAGGACAAGGCGACCGACAAGGCCACGGAGAAGGCGACCGACGGTTCCTCCCCGTCGGCGAGCGCCACCACCCAGGGCCGTGCCGTCACCGACGCCCTGAAGGCCGACGAGACGCCGTCCGCCTCCCCGAGCGGCACGGCCGAGGACGGCGCCAGCCCCTCCGCGTCCGCGACCGGCGGCACCTCCGGCGACGCCGACAGCAAGCTCCAGGCCCAGTACGCCGCGCTCGACTGCACCAAGGAGAGCGTCCGCGCCAAGGCCGGTGACGGTTCCAAGTCCAGCGACTCGACCGTCGCCTGCGGCCAGAACTCCCAGGGCCAGTGGCAGAAGTACATCCTCGGCCCCGCCGCGGTCGACGGCACGGACGTCGACGAGGCCAGCGCCGTCCTGAACACCCAGACCGGTGCCGGCTGGGTCGTCACCATGGACTTCACGGACAAGGGCGCCAAGAAGTTCGCCGACATCACCGGCCAGCTCGCCAAGAACCAGTCCCCGCAGAACCAGTTCGCCATCGTCCTGGACAACGAGGTCGTCTCCGACCCGTACGTCAGCCAGGCCCTGACCGGCGGCAACGCCGAGATCTCCGGCAACTTCAACCAGCAGTCGGCGCAGGAACTGGCCAACATGCTGTCCTACGGCGCCCTGCCGCTGACCTTCCGCGAGGACAGCGTCACCACCGTCACCGCCGCGCTCGGCGGTGAGCAGCTGAAGGCCGGTCTGATCGCGGGTGCCATCGGCCTCGCCCTGGTCGTCCTCTACCTGCTGGTCTACTACCGCGGCCTGTCCTTCATCGCGATCCTGTCGCTGCTGGTGTCCGCCGCGCTCACCTACGTGATCATGTCGCTGCTCGGCCCGGCCATCGGCTTCGCGCTGAACCTGCCGGCCGTGTGCGGTGCCATCGTCGCCATCGGCATCACGGCGGACTCGTTCATCGTGTTCTTCGAACGGGTCCGGGACGAGCTCCGCGAGGGCCGCACCCTGCGTCCCGCCGTGGAGCGGGCCTGGCCGCGTGCCCGGCGCACCATCCTGGTCTCCGACTTCGTGTCGTTCCTCGCCGCCGCGGTGCTCTTCGTCGTCACGGTCGGCAAGGTCCAGGGCTTCGCGTTCACGCTCGGCCTGACCACCGTGCTCGACGTCGTGGTGGTGTTCCTCTTCACCAAGCCCCTGCTCACGCTGATGGCCCGCCGCACGTTCTTCGCGAGCGGCCACAAGTGGTCCGGCCTCGACCCGAAGGCGCTGGGCGCGAAGCCGCCCCTGCGCCGTACCCGCCGTCCCTCCGCCCCTGCCCAGACGAAGGAGGCGTGAGAGATGTCGAAGCTCGGCACCCTCGGCGCCCGACTGCACCACGGCGAGGTCGGCTACGACTTCGTCAAGAACCGCAAGATCTGGTACGGCATCTCCATCCTGATCACCATCACGGCCATCCTCGGCCTGGCGGTGCGCGGCCTGCACATGGGCATCGAGTTCCAGGGCGGAGCGGTCTTCACCACCCCGAAGAACATGAGCGTCTCGGTCGCCCAGGCCGAGGAGTACGCGGAGGACGCCTCCGGTCACGACGCGATCGTCCAGAAGCTCGGTGACGGCAGCCTGCGCATCCAGGTCGCGGGCATCGACACCAAGACCTCGGACGGCATCAAGGACCAGCTCGCCGAGGACCTCAAGGTCGACGACGAGCGGATCAACGCCGAGCTGGTCGGCCCGAGCTGGGGCGAACAGATCGCCAACAAGGCCTGGCAGGGCCTCGGCATCTTCATGATCCTGGTCGTGATCTATCTGGCGATCGCCTTCGAGTGGCGCATGGCGCTCGCCGCGTTCGTCGCCCTGATCCACGACATCACCATCACTGTCGGCATCTACGCCCTCGTCGGCTTCGAGGTCACGCCGGGCACGGTGATCGGTCTGCTGACCATCCTCGGTTACTCGCTCTACGACACGGTCGTCGTCTTCGACAGCCTCAAGGAACAGACCAGGGACATCACCAAGCAGACCCGCTGGACCTACAGCGAGATCGCCAACCGCTCCATCAACAGCACCCTGGTCCGCTCCATCAACACCACGGTGGTCGCGCTGCTGCCGGTGGGGGGCCTGCTGTTCATCGGCGGTGGTGTCCTCGGCGCCGGCATGCTGAACGACATCTCGCTGTCGCTGTTCGTCGGCCTCGCCGCCGGTGCGTACTCCTCGATCTTCATCGCCACCCCGCTCGTCGCCGACCTCAAGGAGCGCGAGCCGGCGATGAAGTCGCTGAAGAAGCGCGTCCTGGCCAAGCGCGCCCAGGGCGCGGCCGAGGGCGGGACACAGGAGGCCCCGGTCACCGGCGAGGACCACGACGACGAGCCCGAGGACGCCGCACCCGCGGTCGTCGGCCCGCGCGGCCAGTCGGCCGCCCGCACCCGCGGCCGGGGCCGTAACTCCGGGAAGCGCCGATGACCGGGATCAGAGAGCTGCTGCTCAGCCGCATCCGGGACGTGGCGGACTACCCGGAGCCGGGCGTGATGTTCAAGGACATCACCCCGCTCCTGGCGGACCCCGCGGCGTTCTCCGCGCTCAGCGGCGCCCTCGCCGACATCGCCCGCGCCACCGGCGCCACCAAGGTCGTCGGCCTGGAGGCCCGCGGGTTCATCCTCGGTGCCCCGGTCGCCGTCCGCGCCGGCCTCGGCTTCATCCCCGTACGCAAGGCGGGCAAGCTCCCCGGAGCCACCCTCAGCCAGGCGTACGACCTGGAGTACGGCTCCGCCGAGATCGAGGTGCACGCCGAGGACCTGAGCGCCGACGACCGCGTTCTGGTGGTCGACGACGTCCTCGCCACCGGCGGTACCGCCGAGGCGTCGGTCCAGCTCATCCGCAGGGCGGGTGCCGAGGTCGCGGGTCTGGCCGTACTGATGGAGCTCGGCTTCCTCGGCGGCCGCGCCCGGCTGGAACCGGCCCTGGCCGGCGCCCCGCTGGAGGCGCTGCTCACGGTCTGACCAGCGCCGTCGCACACGAACCGCGCACAGGGAACACCGCTCGGGCGGGCCCGGAGGAATCCGGTGCCCGCCTCGGGTGTTTCCAGGAGTAGACCGTCCTCACAGCCGCCCGCAGGCGATCCGCGGGCACGGGATCGCTACCATGGGGTCTCCGGAGCCTGACCGGGGGACCCGGATCGCGCACGAGGAGCCCTCTTGCCAGACGAGGCCCAGCACCTGACCGCCGCCAAGCCCGAGTCCGCCTCGGCGGCCGCGGCCAAGCCCGCGCCGAGCGCGCCCCACGCGAAGAACGACACGCGCGGGCCGGTCCAGCACGCCCAGTCCACGCCGGTCGACAAGCCCGAGCAGCCGCGCCCCAAGCCGGCCCCGCCCGAGCGCCCAGCGTCCCTGGCCCGCCCGAACACCGGCCAGCCGCGCTCCGGCTCCTCCAACCGTGTCCGCGCCCGCCTCGCCCGGCTCGGCGTCCAGCGCGCCAACCCGTACAACCCGGTCCTGGAACCGCTGCTGCGGATCGTCCGCAGCAACGACCCCAAGATCGAGAATGCCACGCTCCGCCAGATCGAGCGCGCCTACCAGGTCGCCGAGCGCTGGCACCGCGGCCAGAAGCGCAAGAGCGGCGACCCGTACATCACGCACCCGCTCGCCGTCACCACCATCCTCGCCGAGCTCGGCATGGACCCGGCCACCCTGATGGCCGGACTGCTGCACGACACCGTCGAGGACACCGAGTACGGCCTGGAGGACCTGCGCCGCGACTTCGGCGACGTGGTCACCCTCCTCGTCGACGGCGTCACCAAGCTGGACAAGGTCAAGTTCGGCGAGGCCGCGCAGGCCGAGACCGTGCGCAAGATGGTCGTCGCCATGGCCAAGGACCCGCGCGTCCTGGTCATCAAGCTCGCCGACCGCCTGCACAACATGCGCACCATGCGCTACCTCAAGCGCGAGAAGCAGGAGAAGAAGGCGCGCGAGACCCTGGAGATCTACGCGCCGCTCGCCCACCGCCTGGGCATGAACACCATCAAGTGGGAGCTGGAGGACCTCGCCTTCGCGATCCTCTACCCCAAGATGTACGACGAGATCGTCCGCCTCGTCGCCGAGCGCGCCCCCAAGCGCGACGAGTACCTCGCCATCGTCACCGACGAGGTGCAGCAGGACCTGCGCGCCGCCCGCATCAAGGCCACCGTCACCGGCCGCCCCAAGCACTACTACAGCGTCTACCAGAAGATGATCGTCCGCGGCCGTGACTTCGCGGAGATCTACGACCTGGTGGGCATCCGCGTCCTCGTGGACACCGTCCGCGACTGCTACGCGGCCCTCGGCACGGTGCACGCGCGATGGAACCCGGTCCCCGGCCGGTTCAAGGACTACATCGCGATGCCCAAGTTCAACATGTACCAGTCGCTGCACACGACGGTCATCGGCCCCGGCGGCAAACCCGTCGAGCTGCAGATCCGCACCTTCGACATGCACCGCCGCGCCGAGTACGGCATCGCCGCGCACTGGAAGTACAAGCAGGAGGCCGTCGCAGGCGCCTCCAAGGTCCGTTCCGACGCGCCCAGGTCGTCCGGCAAGGGCAAGGACGACCACCTCAACGACATGGCCTGGCTGCGGCAGCTCCTGGACTGGCAGAAGGAGACCGAGGACCCCGGCGAGTTCCTGGAGTCCCTGCGCTTCGACCTCTCCCGCAACGAGGTCTTCGTCTTCACCCCCAAAGGTGACGTCATAGCGCTGCCCGCGAGTGCCACCCCGGTGGACTTCGCCTACGCCGTCCACACCGAGGTCGGCCACCGCACCATCGGGGCACGGGTCAACGGCCGCCTCGTACCGCTGGAGTCGACCCTCGACAACGGCGACCTGGTGGAGGTCTTCACCTCCAAGGCGGCCGGCGCCGGCCCCTCCCGCGACTGGCTCGGCTTCGTCAAGTCACCGCGCGCCCGCAACAAGATCCGCGCCTGGTTCTCCAAGGAACGCCGCGACGAGGCCATCGAGCACGGCAAGGACTCCATCGTCCGCGCGATGCGCAAGCAGAACCTGCCGATCCAGCGCATCCTCACCGGCGACTCGCTGGTCACGCTGGCGCACGAGATGCGCTACTCGGACATCTCCGCGCTGTACGCGGCGATCGGCGAGGGCCATGTCTCCGCGCAGAACATCGTGCAGAAGCTCGTCCAGGCCCTCGGCGGCGAGGAAGCGGCCACCGAGGAGATCGACGAGTCGGTCCCGCCGGCCCGCAGCCGCAAGCGCCGCTCCAGCGCCGACCCCGGTGTCGTCGTCAAGGGCGTCGAGGACGTCTGGGTGAAGCTGGCCCGCTGCTGTACGCCGGTGCCCGGCGACCCGATCATCGGGTTCGTGACCCGGGGCAGCGGTGTGTCGGTCCACCGCAGCGACTGCGTCAACGTCGACTCGCTGTCCCGGGAGCCCGAGCGGATCCTCGACGTCGAGTGGGCGCCCACCCAGTCCTCGGTCTTCCTGGTCGCCATCCAGGTCGAGGCCCTCGACCGGTCCCGGCTGCTGTCGGACGTCACCCGCGTCCTGTCCGACCAGCACGTCAACATCCTCTCCGCGGCCGTCCAGACCTCCCGCGACCGCGTCGCCACCTCCCGCTTCACCTTCGAGATGGGCGACCCCAAGCACCTCGGGCACGTCCTGAAGGCCGTACGCGGCGTGGAGGGCGTCTACGACGTCTACCGGGTGACCTCGGCCCGCAACCGCACGTAGCGGACGGCGCACACGCGAAAGGGGGCTCCCGTACCTCGGGTACGGGAGCCCCCTTTCGCATGCCGTGCGCGGGTTCAGCCGCCGAACTCGTGCAGACCCTTCAGCGCCTGGTCCAGCAGGGCCTGGCGGCCCTCCAGCTCCCGCTCCAGCTTCTCCGCCTTGGCGGTGTTGCCCTGCGCCCTGGCCTGCTCGATCTGGCCCTTCAGCTTGTCCACAGCAGCCTGGAGCTGACCGGTCAGACCCGCGGCACGCGCGCGTGCCTCCGGGTTCGTCCGGCGCCACTCGGCCTCCTCGGCCTCCTGCAGGGCCCGCTCCACGGCGTGCATCCGGCCCTCGACCTTCGGGCGGGCGTCCCGCGGCACATGGCCGATGGCCTCCCAGCGCTCGTTGATCCCGCGGAACGCGGCCCGCGCGGCCTTCAGTTCCGTGATCGGCAGGAGCTTCTCGGCCTCCTCGGCCAGCTCCTCCTTGAGCTTGAGGTTCTCGGCCTGCTCCGCGTCCCGCTCGGCGAAGACCGAGCTGCGGGCGGCGAAGAAGACGTCCTGGGCGCCGCGGAAGCGGTTCCACAGGTCGTCCTCGTGCTCGCGCTGGGCGCGGCCCGCGGCCTTCCACTCCGCCATCAGGTCGCGGTAGCGGGCGGCCGTCGGCCCCCAGTCCGTCGAGCCCGACAGCGACTCGGCCTCCGCGACCAGCCGCTCCTTGGTCTGACGGGCCTCCTCACGCTGCGCGTCCAGCTGCGCGAAGTGCTGCTTGCGCCGCTTGGAGAACGCCGACCGCGCGTGCGAGAACCGGTGCCACAGCTCGTCGTCCGACTTGCGGTCCAGCCGCGGCAGACCCTTCCAGGTGTCCACCAGCGCCCGCAGCCGCTCACCGGCGGCCCGCCACTGGTCGGACCGCGCCAGCTCCTCCGCCTCGACGACCAGCGCCTCCTTGGCGTGCCGCGCCTCGTCGGACTGCTTGGCCCGCTGCGCCTTGCGCTCCTCGCGGCGCGCCTCCACCAGCTCCACGAGCTTGTCCAGCCGGGCCCTGAGGGCCTCCAGGTCGCCGACCGCGTGGTGCGCGTCCACCTGCTCGCGCAGGTGCCCGATCGCGGCCTGGGCGTCCTTGGACGACAGGTCGGTGGTCTTCACTCGCTTCTCGAGGAGGCCGATCTCGACAACCAGGCCCTCGTACTTGCGCTCGAAGTAGGCCAGCGCCTCCTCGGGGGAGCCGGCCTGCCAGGAACCGACGACCTGCTCGCCGTCGGCCGTACGCACGTACACGGTCCCCGTCTCGTCGACGCGGCCCCACGGGTCGCTGCTCACAGCGCCTCCTCCACATGATGCCGTCGAGGGGGCCTCGAAGCTCCCCCGGGCATCGTCCACAGTTTCGTCACGGCCAACATAGGCGACCGACGGGATGCCTGTCCGCATCCCGCGCGACCGAAATTTCGCAGTTGGGGGTCAGGATTTGGTGACGGTCGCCTTGTCGATCACGACCGTCGCGTTGGGCGCCCCGTCACCCGCTCCGGTGTTCTCCCCGGCGTCGGCGATCTTCTTCAGCACCTTCATGCCGGCGTCCGAGATGGTCCCGAACGGGGTGTAGCTGGGCGGAAGCTGACTGTCCTGGTAGACCAGGAAGAACTGGCTGCCACCGCTGTTCGCCTGCCCGGTGTTGGCCATCGCGACCGTGCCCGCCGGGTAGATGTTGTCCTTCAGGCTTTTGTCCTTCAGGTTCTCGTCCGGGATCGTGTAGCCGGGACCGCCGGTGCCGGTGCCCGTCGGGTCACCGCACTGCAGCACGTAGATGCCACTCGTGGTGAGCCGGTGGCACTTGCTGTGGTCGAAGTAGCCCTTCTTCGCCAGGAAGTCGAACGAGTTGACCGTGTGCGGGGCCGCCGACGCCTTCAGCGCCACGTCGATCCCGCCACAGGTCGTGTCCAGCTTCAGCGTGTACTTCGCCGACTTGTCGATGGCGACCGCCGGCTCCTTCTTCCAGGTCTCCGTCTTGACCTTGCCCTCGGCGGGCTTGTCGCACGGGTCCGGAGCCTTGCTGGTCGGCGCGGCGCTCGGCGTGACCTCCGCGTTCGCGTTGGTCTTGTCGTCGCCCTGCTCCAGCGCCCCGGTCGCGTACAGCGCGCCGCTGCCCACGAGGACCACACCGAGCACGGACGCGATCACCGAGTTGCGCACCCGCGACTTCCGCCGTGCTTCGGTGCGCCGCTGCTGCTGCCGCAAGAACTTCTCCCGGGCGAGCTGACGCCGCCGCTGCTCCTGGCTGACCACCGGATTCTCTCCTCATGCGTCTCGTGTGCCGGCCGGTACGCGTGCGTGCGTGCGGTGAGCCGACCGCCTGCGTGTGCCCCGTACCGTATATGGGTTCGCTGAGGAATCGGCAGCGCCGGTAGGCTCTGACCACGGGCGCAGCCCCGTCGCAAGCCTCCCGTACCGACACAAACGAAGGACGATCGTGCTCATTGCCGGGTTCCCCGCCGGGGCCTGGGGGACGAACTGTTATCTCGTCGCCCCCGCCGCCGGTGAGGAGTGCGTGATCATCGACCCGGGCCACCAGGCCGCCGACGGTGTGGCGGAGGCGGTCCGCAAGCACCGGCTCAAGCCCGTCGCCGTCGTCCTCACCCACGGCCACATCGACCACGTCGCCTCGGTCGTCCCGGTGTGCGGAGCGCACGACGTACCGGCCTGGATCCACCCCGAGGACCGGTACATGATGCGCGACCCCGAGAAGGGCATCGGCCGCGCCATCGGCATGCCGCTGATGGGCGAGCTGACGGTGGGGGAGCCGGACGACGTCAGGGAGCTCACCGACGGCACGCGACTGGACCTCGCGGGCCTCACGTTCTCCGTCGCGCACGCGCCGGGCCATACCAAGGGGTCGGTGACCTTCGGCCTGCCCGAGACGGCGGACATCCCGCCGGTCATGTTCTCGGGCGACCTGCTGTTCGCCGGCTCCATCGGACGCACCGACCTGCCGGGTGGCTCCATGGACGACATGCTCGAGTCCCTGGTCCGCGTGTGCCTGCCGCTCGACGACTCGACCGTGGTGCTGTCCGGCCACGGCCCCCAGACGACCATCGGCCAGGAGCGCGCCACCAACCCGTATCTGCGGCAGGTGGCCGCCGGCCAGGGAGCCACCACCGAGGCTCCCCGACGAGGAATGTGACGAGACCTTCCGTGAGCACCTTCAAGGCCCCCAAGGGCACGTACGACCTGATCCCGCCGGACAGCGCCAAGTACCTCGCCGTCCGCGAGGCCATCGCCGCCCCGCTGCGGGGCTCCGGCTACGGCTACATCGAGACGCCCGGCTTCGAGAACGTCGAGCTGTTCGCGCGTGGTGTCGGCGAGTCCACCGACATCGTCACCAAGGAGATGTACGCCTTCGAGACCAAGGGCGGCGACCGGCTCGCCCTGCGCCCCGAGGGCACCGCCTCCGTGCTGCGCGCGGCCCTGGAGGCCAACCTGCACAAGGCGGGCAACCTCCCGGTCAAGCTCTGGTACTCCGGCTCGTACTACCGCTACGAGCGCCCCCAGAAGGGCCGTTACCGCCACTTCTCCCAGGTCGGCGCCGAGGCGATCGGCGCGGAGGACCCGGCGCTCGACGCCGAGCTGATCATCCTCGCCGACCAGGCGTACCGCTCGCTGGGCCTGCGGAACTTCCGCATCCTGCTCAACAGCCTCGGCGACAAGGAGTGCCGCCCGGTGTACCGGGCCGCGCTGCAGGACTTCCTGCGCGGCCTCGACCTGGACGAGGACACGCTGCGCCGCGCGGAGATCAACCCGCTGCGCGTCCTGGACGACAAGCGCGAGTCGGTGCAGAAGCAGCTCACCGGCGCGCCCCTGCTGCGCGACTACCTCTGCGACGCCTGCAAGGCGTACCACGAGGAGGTCCGCGAGCTGATCACGGCGGCGGGCGTGGTCTTCGAGGACGACCCCAAGCTGGTCCGCGGCCTCGACTACTACACCCGGACGACCTTCGAGTTCGTCCACGACGGCCTCGGCTCCCAGTCCGCGGTGGGCGGCGGCGGCCGCTACGACGGCCTGTCCGAGATGATCGGCGGCCCCGCGCTGCCGTCCGTCGGCTGGGCCCTGGGCGTCGACCGCACCGTGCTGGCCCTGGAGGCGGAGGGCGTCGAGCTCGAACTCCCCGCCACCACCAGCGTGTTCGCCGTCCCGCTCGGCGACGAGGCCCGCCGGGTGCTGTTCGCGAAGGTCATCGAACTGCGCAAGAACGGCGTGGCCGCGGACTTCTCCTACGGCGGCAAGGGCCTCAAGGCCGCGATGAAGGCCGCCAACCGCTCGGGCGCCCGCTACGCCCTGGTGCTGGGCGACCGCGACCTCGCCGAGGGCGTGGTGCAGCTCAAGGACATGGAGTCCGGCGAGCAGACGGCGGTCGGCGTCAACGAGATCGTGGCGGAGCTGGAGTCACGGCTCGGCTGACCCGTCGTACCGGCGAAGGCGCCGGTGCCCCGCGCGGGGCACCGGCGCCTTCGCCGTCAACACCTGCGGGCGATTCACCCGGCCGGATGATCCTGAGCGGAGCATGTGCACGGCCGTCCCCCGGACGGCGGCCGAAACCGCACGCCCACGGGCGAACGCCGGTACGCACTTATGTCCGCACAACGGCGAACCCACAGTCCCGTACGGCACAATGGCCCTGCCCGAAGCAGGTCCACACCCCAGTGACGGAATCGGCGTGATGAGCAAGACGACAGTCAGGGACGTCGACATGGATCCCGAACCCCCGGCCGCACCGCAGCGGGCCGCCTCCGCGCCGCGCACGGAGGGCGCGAGCCGGGCCTTCGCCCTGCTCATGGTGATCACCGGCGCCGCCGGTGTGCTCGCCGCGTGGGTGATCACGCTCGACAAGTTCAAACTGCTCGAGGCCAAGGTCAAGGGCGAGACGTTCGTCCCCGGGTGCAGCCTCAACCCCGTCGTCTCCTGCGGCAGCGTCATGGAGAGCGACCAGGCCTCCGTCTTCGGCTTCCCCAACCCGATGCTCGGCCTGGTCACCTACGGCATCGTCGTCTGCGTCGGCATGAGCCTGCTCGCCCGGGCCCGCTTCCCGCGCTGGTACTGGCTCACCTTCAACGCGGGCACGCTCTTCGGCGTCTGCTTCTGCGCCTGGCTGATGTTCCAGTCCCTGTACCGGATCAACGCCCTGTGCCTGTGGTGCAGCCTGGCCTGGGTCGCCACGATCATCATGTTCTGGTACGTGACGTCGTTCAACGTCCGTCAGGGCTTCCTGCCCGCCCCCGGCTGGCTGAAGAGCTTCTTCGGCGAGTTCACCTGGGTCATGCCGGTCCTGCACATCGGCATCATCGGCATGCTGATCCTGACCCGCTGGTGGGAGTTCTGGACCAGCTGACCGCTCGCCCCGGGCTGTCGGTGCGGTGCCTTAGGGTTTCAGCGTGGAGCCCGACCTGTTCACCGCCGCAGCAGAAGAACGCCAGGAGAAGGACCCGACCGGCAGCCCCCTGGCGGTCCGGATGCGCCCGCGTACCCTCGACGAGGTGGTGGGCCAGCAACACCTGCTGAAGCCGGGCTCCCCCCTGCGCAGACTGGTCGGTGAGGGCGCCTCGGGCCCCGCGGGCCCCTCCTCGGTGATCCTCTGGGGCCCGCCCGGCACCGGCAAGACGACCCTGGCCTACGTCGTCTCCAAGGCCACCAACAAGCGCTTCGTCGAGCTGTCGGCGATCACCGCGGGCGTCAAGGAGGTCCGCGCGGTCATCGACGGCGCCCGCCGCGCCTCCGGCGGGTACGGCCAGGAGACCGTCCTCTTCCTCGACGAGATCCACCGCTTCAGCAAGGCCCAGCAGGACTCCCTGCTCCCGGCCGTGGAGAACCGCTGGGTCACCCTGATCGCCGCGACCACCGAGAACCCCTACTTCTCGGTCATCTCCCCGCTGCTCTCCCGCTCCCTCCTCCTCACCCTCGAACCGCTCACCGACGACGACATCCGGGACCTGCTGAAGCGCGCCCTCACCGACGAGCGGGGCCTGAAGGGCGCCGTCACCCTCCCCGAGGACACCGAGAACCACCTCCTGCGCATCGCCGGCGGCGACGCCCGCCGCGCGCTGACCGCCCTGGAGGCCGCCGCGGGGGCCGCGCTCGACAAGGGCGAGCCGGAGATAACCCTGGCCACGCTGGAGGAGACGGTCGACCGGGCCGCGGTGAAGTACGACCGCGACGGCGACCAGCACTACGACGTCGCCAGCGCCCTGATCAAGTCCATCCGCGGTTCCGACGTGGACGCCGCCCTGCACTACCTGGCCCGCATGATCGAGGCCGGCGAGGACCCCCGCTTCATCGCCCGCCGCCTGATGATCTCCGCCAGCGAGGACATCGGCCTCGCCGACCCGAACGCGCTGCCGATCGCCGTCGCCGCCGCCCAGGCCGTCGCCATGATCGGCTTCCCCGAGGCCGCCCTCACCCTCAGCCACGCCACCATCGCCCTCGCCCTCGCCCCCAAGTCCAACGCCGCCACCACCGCGATCGGCGCCGCCCTGGACGACGTACGCAAGGGGCTGGCCGGACCCGTGCCGTCCCACCTCCGGGACAGCCACTACAAGGGCGCGACGAAGCTCGGGCACGGCAAGGGCTACACCTACCCGCACGACCTGCCCGAGGGCATCGCCGCACAGCAGTACGCGCCGGACGCCCTGAAGGACCGCACGTACTACGAGCCCACCCGGCACGGCGCGGAGGCGCGGTACGCGGACGCGGTGGAGTGGACCAGGAAGCACCTCGGTCGGAAGCGGTCCTGACCACCCTGTAGAATCTGCCGGAGTGCTGAGTCCCGTGTCCGGCTCCGGTCGGCGCCTCAGGCGGGACACCCAGCCGGATCTTCGATCCAGGAGCGTCGCGCACCGTCGTAGGTGTCGCGGGCAGCCCACCACCCCCGTCAGTCCCGGGACCGGTCGGTGGGCCGTTCGTGTGCTGCACGTATGTGCCCAGTCCAGGGGAGCGGCTGCCCACCAGGCCCCTCGCGGGCCCGATGGGAATTCCCCGGCTGCGGATGCGACCTCCCGTAACCCTGAGGCAGCCGAAAAGGAAAAGGAAGAGAAGTGGCGAACCAGTCCCGCCCCAAGGTCAAGAAGTCGCGTGCCCTCGGCATCGCGCTGACCCCGAAGGCCGTCAAGTACTTCGAGGCCCGTCCCTACCCGCCGGGTGAGCACGGCCGCGGCCGCAAGCAGAACTCGGACTACAAGGTCCGTCTGCTGGAGAAGCAGCGTCTGCGCGCGCAGTACGACATCTCCGAGCGTCAGCTCGTCCGCGCCTACGAGCGTGCCTCCAAGGTGCAGGGCAAGACCGGTGAGGCCCTGATCATCGAGCTCGAGCGCCGTCTCGACGCGCTGGTCCTGCGTTCGGGCATCGCCCGCACGATCTACCAGGCCCGCCAGATGGTCGTCCACGGCCACATCCAGGTCAACGGCAAGAAGGTCGACAAGCCCTCCTTCCGTGTCCGCCCGGACGACGTGGTGCAGGTCCGCGACCGTTCCAAGGAGAAGACCCTCTTCACGATCGCCCGTGAAGGCGGCTTCGCCCCCGATGGTGAGACCCCGCGCTACCTCCAGGTGAACCTCAAGTCCCTGGCGTTCCGCCTGGACCGTGAGCCGAACCGCAAGGAGATCCCGGTGATCTGCGACGAGCAGCTCGTCGTCGAGTACTACGCCCGCTGACCCCAGCAGGCGCGCGGTATCCCGAACCCGCCGTCTCCCCGCCCCTTCGGGCGGGCGAGGCGGCGGGTTCGTCGTCGCCTCCCGCGACTCCGGCGGTGGCGGACGGTAATCCGGTACGGAGTCCCGTCACCGGCGCGATAGGCTCGACCCACGACTTTCTCGATGTTCAGGCGCGTTTCAAGGGAGCGGGTGCACACAGTGTCCGGTGGCGAGGTGGCCGGAATCCTGGTGGCCGTGTTCTGGGCGATCCTGGTCTCCTTCCTCGCCGTCGCGCTGGCGAGGCTGGCCCAGACGCTCCGGGCGACCACCAGGCTGGTGGCGGACGTGACCGACCAGGCCGTCCCCCTGCTGGCGGACGCCTCGGCGGCGGTGCGTTCCGCGCAGACCCAGCTCGAACGGGTCGACGCGATCGCCTCCGACGTCCAGGAGGTCACCTCCAACGCCTCCGCGTTGTCGACCACCGTGGCCTCCACCTTCGGCGGCCCCCTGGTCAAGGTCGCCGCCTTCGGCTACGGAGTGCGCCGCGCCGTCAGCGGCCGCAAGGACGAGACCCCGGCCAGGGAGCCGAGGCGCGACGTGATCGTGGGCCGCACCGTCCCGGGCGCGCGGCGTGACAAGCGGACCCGGGGAAAGAGGGACTGACCCAGCGATGTTCCGCCGAACGTTCTGGTTCACCACCGGCGTCGCCGCCGGCGTGTGGGCCACCACCAAGGTCAACCGCAAGATCAAGCAGTTGACGCCCGAGCACCTCGCCGTCAGCGCGGCGAACAAGGCGATCGAGGCCGGCGGCCGGCTCAAGGACCGCGCGGTCGACTTCGCGCTCGAGGTCCGCGACAACATGGCCCGGCGCGAGGCCGAACTGGGCGACGCGCTCGGCCTGGCCGCCCCCGTCGACCGCGAACTCCCCGCCCCCCGCGGCTACGCCGTCATCGAGAACCGCACCACCCCCAAGTACGTCGAGGGCCCGACGCACCCGACGTATCCGACGTACCCGTACAACCGGAATGAGGACCACTGATGGAGTCGGCCGAGATCCGCCGCCGCTGGCTGAGCTTCTTCGAGGAGCGCGGGCACACCGTCGTCCCGTCGGCGTCGCTCATCGCGGACGACCCGACTCTGCTGCTCGTCCCGGCCGGCATGGTGCCCTTCAAGCCCTACTTCCTCGGCGAGGTCAAGCCGCCCTTCGACCGCGCCACCAGCGTGCAGAAGTGCGTGCGCACCCCCGACATCGAAGAGGTCGGCAAGACCACCCGCCACGGCACGTTCTTCCAGATGTGCGGCAACTTCTCCTTCGGTGACTACTTCAAGGAAGGCGCCATCAAGTACGCCTGGGAGCTGCTCACCAGCTCCCAGGACGAGGGCGGTTACGGCCTCGACCCCGAGCGCCTGTGGATCACCGTCTACCAGGACGACGACGAGGCCGAGCGGATCTGGCACGACGTCGTGGGTGTCCCGTCCGAGCGCATCCAGCGCCTGGGCAAGAAGGACAACTACTGGGACATGGGCGTCCCTGGCCCCTGCGGCCCCTGCTCCGAGATCAACTACGACCGCGGCCCCGAGTTCGGTGCCGAGGGCGGCCCCGCCGTCAACGACGAGCGGTACGTGGAGATCTGGAACCTCGTCTTCATGCAGTACGAGCGGGGCGAGGGCCCGGGCAAGGACTACCCGATCCTCGGTGACCTGCCGAGCCAGAACATCGACACGGGCCTCGGCCTGGAGCGGCTCGCCATGATTCTGCAGGGCGTGCAGAACATGTACGAGATCGACACCTCCATGGCCGTCATCAACAAGGCCACCGAGCTGACCGGCGTGGCCTACGGCGACGCCCACGCCTCCGACGTCTCGCTCCGCGTGGTCACCGACCACATGCGCACCTCCGTGATGCTCATCGGCGACGGTGTCACCCCCGGCAACGAGGGCCGCGGCTACGTGCTGCGCCGCATCATGCGCCGCGCCATCCGCAACATGCGCCTGCTCGGCGCCACCGGTCCGGTCGTCAAGGACCTCGTCGACGTCGTGATCGGGATGATGGGGCAGCAGTACCCCGAGCTCATCACCGACCGCGAGCGGATCGAGAAGGTCGCCCTCGCCGAGGAGAACGCCTTCCTCAAGACACTGAAGGCCGGCACCAACATCCTCGACACCGCCGTCAGCGACACCAAGGCCGCCGGCGGCACGGTCCTCGCCGGCGACAAGGCCTTCCTGCTCCACGACACCTGGGGCTTCCCGATCGACCTCACCCTGGAGATGGCCGCCGAGCAGGGGCTCTCCGTGGACGAGGAGGGATTCCGGCGCCTGATGAAGGAGCAGCGGGAGCGCGCCAAGGCCGACGCCCAGGCCAAGAAGACCGGCCACGCCGACATGGGCGCCTACCGCGAGATCGCCGACCGCGCCGGTGCCACCGACTTCATCGGCTACACCGACACCGAGGGCGAGTCCACGGTCGTCGGCATCCTCGTCGACGGCGTCTCCTCGCCGGCCGCCACCGAGGGCGACGAGGTCGAGATCGTCCTCGACCGCACCCCGTTCTACGCCGAGGGCGGCGGCCAGATCGGCGACACCGGCCGCATCAAGGTCGACACCGGTGCCGTCGTCGAGATCCGCGACTGCCAGAAGCCGGTCCCGGGCGTCTACGTCCACAAGGGCGTCGTCCAGGTCGGCGAGGTCACCGTCGGCGCCAAGGCCCACGCCTCCATCGACGGCCGCCGCCGCACGGCCATCGCCCGCGCCCACTCGGCCACCCACCTCACCCACCAGGCCCTGCGCGACGCCCTCGGCCCGACGGCCGCGCAGGCCGGCTCCGAGAACCAGCCCGGCCGCTTCCGCTTCGACTTCGGCTCCCCGTCCGCCGTACCGACGGCCGTGATGACCGACGTCGAGCAGAAGATCAACGAGGTGCTCGCCCGCGACCTCGACGTCCGCGCCGACGTCATGGGCATCGACGAGGCCAAGAAGCAGGGCGCCATCGCCGAGTTCGGCGAGAAGTACGGCGAGCGCGTGCGCGTGGTCACCATCGGCGACTTCTCCAAGGAGCTGTGCGGCGGCACCCACGTGCACAACACCTCCCAGCTCGGCCTGGTCAAGCTGCTCGGCGAGTCGTCCATCGGCTCGGGTGTGCGCCGTATCGAGGCCCTGGTCGGCGTGGACGCCTACAACTTCCTCGCCCGGGAGCACACGGTCGTCGCCCAGCTCCAGGAGCTGATCAAGGGCCGCCCGGAGGAGCTTCCGGAGAAGGTCTCCGCCATGCTCGGCAAGCTGAAGGACGCCGAGAAGGAGATCGAGAAGTTCCGCGCCGAGAAGGTCCTCCAGGCCGCCGCCGGTCTCGCCGAGTCCGCCAAGGACGTCCGTGGCGTCGCCCTGGTCACCGGCCAGGTCCCCGACGGCACCACGCCGGACGACCTGCGCAAGCTGGTCCTCGACGTGCGGGGCCGCATCCAGGGCGGCCGGGCCGCCGTCGTCGCCCTGTTCACCGTGAACAACGGCAAGCCGCTGACGGTCATCGCCACCAACGAGGCCGCCCGCGAGCGCGGCCTCAAGGCCGGTGACCTGGTCCGCACCGCCGCCAAGACCCTCGGCGGCGGCGGTGGCGGCAAGCCGGACGTCGCCCAGGGCGGCGGCCAGAACCCGGCCGCCGTCGGCGAGGCCGTCGACGCCGTCGAGCGGCTCGTGGCGGACACCGCCAAGTGAACGACCCGGTGAACGAGCAGACGGACGGCCCGGCGATGCGCCGGGGCCGCCGTCTCGCGATCGACGTCGGGGACGCCCGTATCGGGGTCGCCTCGTGCGACCCCGACGGGATCCTCGCCACGCCGGTCGAGACCGTCCCCGGCCGGGACGTCCCCGCCGCCCACCGCAGGCTGCGGCAGCTCGTCGAGGAGTACGAGCCGATCGAGGTCGTCGTCGGTCTCCCCCGCTCCCTCAAGGGGGGCGAGGGCCCGGCCGCGGCCAAGGTCAGGGGGTTCGCGCAGGAGCTGGCCCGTATGATCATTCCCGTTCCGGTACGACTCGTCGACGAACGCATGACGACGGTGACGGCGAGTCAGGGACTGCGCGCCTCGGGCGTGAAGTCCAGGAAGGGACGTTCCGTCATCGACCAGGCGGCCGCTGTGATCATCCTTCAGCAGGCGCTTGAATCCGAACGGGTGTCAGGCAGACCACCCGGTGAGGGCGTCGAAGTGGTCATCTGATCGCGATACGGTAACGTTCCGCGCCATGCGGACGGTGTTCGAACAGCCGCCGCACAGAGAGAGGCGGTACGGGAGCCGTGGTCTTCAGGTGGCCGGGCGACCACCGCCTCGCGGCTCTAGGGGATCGATGACTGAGTATGGCCGGGGCCAGGGCTCCGAACCGTGGCATCCGGACGACCCGTTGTACGGGGACGGCGGATGGGGCGGACAGCAGACCCAGCAGGGTCAGCAGTCCCCCTACGGCGGCCAGCCACAGCAGTATCCGCAGCAGCCGCAGGCGCAGCAGCAGTACGGCGACTGGGGCACCGGTGAGCAGCACGGGTACGGCGGGCAGCAGTACCCGCAGTACGACCAGCAGCAACAGCCGCAGTACGACCAGCAGCAGTACGATCCTCAGCAGCAGCCGCAGTACGACCAGCAGCAGTACGATCCTCAGCAGCAGCAACAGCCGCAGTACGACCAGAACGGCTGGCCCACGGGTTCCTACCCGCAGGACCCCTACGCGGCCGGCCCGGCGGACCCGTACGCGCAGCAGGCCGGGACGTACGGCGGGGGCGGGGAACAGCCCGATCACTACGGCACCCCCGACGCCTACCCGCCGCCCGAACCGCCCGGCCGCCGCCGTGCCGAACCCGAGCCGGAGACCGACTGGGACCCGGGCCCCGACCAGGGCGAACACGCCTTCTTCGCGGGCGGTGGCGACGACGACGCCCCCGGCGACAACGATGACGGCCCCGACGGCGAGCCGGACGACCGGAGCGGGCGCGGCGAGCGCCGGGGCCGGGGCGGCAAGGAGAAGAAGCGACGCAGTGGCCTGGCCTGTCTCGTCGTGGTCGTGGTCTTCGGCGGCGGCATCGCCGGTGTCGGATACTTCGGCTACCAGTTCTACCAGGATCGTTTCGGCAGCGCCCCGGACTTCGCGGGGGCCGGCAACGGCGAGCAGGTGACCGTCACGATCCCCAAGGGCGCCGGCGGATACGCCATCGGCCAGGAGCTCAAGAAGATGGGCGTGGTCAAGAGCGTCGACGCCTTCGTCGCGGCCCAGGCGGCCAACCCGGAGGGCAAGACCATCCAGGACGGCGTCTACACGCTGGAGAAGGAGATGTCGGCCGCGAGCGCGGTCGAACTGATGCTCAGCCCCAAGAGCCGCGACAACCTGATCATCGCCGAGGGCAAGCGCAACATCGCCATCTACGAGCTGATCGACAAGCGTCTCAAGGTGGACGAGGGCACCACGGCCAAGGTCGCCGAGACCAAGTGGAAGACCCTCGGCCTGCCCGACTGGGCCGTGAACCACGAGGACGTCAAGGACCCGCTCGAAGGCTTCCTCTATCCGTCCAGCTACGCCGTCGCCAAGGGGCAGAAGCCCGAGGACGTGCTGAAACAGATGGTGGCTCGTGCCACCGAGAAGTACGAGGAGCTGAACTTCGAGGGGAAGGCCGAGAGCCTCGGTCTCGAAGGGCCGTGGGAGCTGGTGACGGTCGCGAGCTTGGTCCAGGCGGAGGGCAAGACCCACGACGACTTCCGCAAGATGTCCGAGGTCATCTACAACCGGCTGAAGACCACCAACACCGAGACGAACCGGAAACTCCAGTTCGACTCGACCTTCAACTATCTCTTGGGCCAGAGCGAGATCGACATCTCCGAGTCGGAGATCAACAGCAACCCCGACCCGTACAACACGTACACCAACGCGGGCCTGCCGCCCGGCCCGATCGGCAACCCGGGCGAGGAGGCGCTGCAGGCCGCGCTGAACCCGACGAGCGACGGCTGGATGTACTTCGTCGCCACGGACGGCATGCACGAGACCGAGTTCGCCAAGACCATCGCCGAGCACGAGAAGCTCGTCGAGAAGTTCAACGCGTCGAGGAAGAACTGATGCCCGCCGCCCGCAGGGCCGCCGTACTCGGCTCCCCGATCGCCCACTCCCTCTCCCCGGTGCTGCACCGCGCCGCCTACGCCGAGCTGGGCCTGGAGGGCTGGACGTACGACCGCTTCGAAGTCGACGAGAAGTCCCTGCCCGGCTTCTTCGACACGCTCGGCACCGAGTGGGCGGGGCTGTCGCTGACCATGCCGCTGAAGCGGGCGGTGATCCCGCTGCTCGACTCGGTCAGCGAGACCGCGGCCTCGGTCGAGGCGGTCAACACGGTCGTCCTCACGCCGGACGGCCGCCGGACCGGCGACAACACCGACATCCCCGGAATGATCGCCGCCCTGCGCGAGCACGGCATCGACAAGGTGGAGTCCGCCGCCGTCATCGGCGCGGGCGCCACCGCCTCCTCCGCCCTTGCCGCGCTGGCCCGGATCTGCTCGGGCGAGGTCACCGTGTACGTCCGCAGCGAGACCCGCGCGACGGAGATGCGGCAGTGGGCCGAGCGGCTCGGCGTCACGGTCCGCATCGCCGCCTGGGACGACGCGGAGCAGGCCCTGCACGCCCCGCTGGTCGTCAGCACCACTCCGGCCGGCGTCACGGACACCCTCGCCGAGGCCGTCCCGGAACGCCCCACGGCCCTCTTCGACGTGCTCTACGACCCGTGGCCGACCGTCCTCGCCGCTCGCTGGTCGGCGTACGGGGGTGCCGTGGTCAGCGGGCTGGACCTGCTGGTGCACCAGGCGGTGCTCCAGGTGGAGCAGATGACGGGGCGCTCACCGGCCCCGCTGGAGGCCATGCGAAAAGCGGGCGAGCGGGCGCTCGCGGCCCGCTAGGATCCACCCTCGGTTCCGCAGGGGGCGGAGCACAGGGGAGGGGAACGCGTTCCATGTCCGCAGGTATGCCGCTGGCGTCGGTGAAGTCCCAGATATTCGAGTCCGTGCTGGGTTTCCTGCCCGACTGGGTGCAGATCACGGTGCTGGCCCTGATCGTGCTCGCCGTCGTCGCGTCCTGGGTCGTCAAGATCAAGCGCAAGATCGCGTACCGCCGTGCCGTCCGCGACGGCCGGCCGATCCACGCGGCGGCCCAGTACGGCCAGGGCAGCGGCGCGGACCACCTGGGCCAGTACGCGCCGCAGCAGAACCGGCCCGCGCCGCAGGCCGTCCAGCAGCCGAGCGGCGCCGACTATCTCGGCCCGTACGCGCCGCGGCAGCAGGGCGGCGACGCCGGCCACCAGGGTGCCCGTGCTCCGCAGCCGAGCGGGGCCGACTTCCTCGGCGCCTACGCGCCCCAGCCCCGTCGGGGTGACGGCCAGGCCTGATCCCTCCGCCGCCCGGCCCGTGCTCCCGCCCGTCCGCCTGATGGACCGGCGGCCGGACACCCGGCCCGGACGTGGGAGGATCGGAGGTGGCGGACCGGGGCCGCGCACCCCGTCACGCCGCAGCCGTGCACGAGGACACGTGTACGCAGGGCAGTACCGGGGCGCGAGCATTGAGGAGCACCGTTGAGCAGGTTGCGCTGGCTGACCGCGGGGGAGTCGCACGGTCCCGCACTCGTGGCGACGCTGGAGGGCCTTCCCGCCGGCGTACCGGTCACCACGGACATGGTGGCGGACCACCTCGCGAGGCGGCGGCTGGGCTACGGTCGCGGCGCCCGGATGAAGTTCGAGCGCGACGAGGTCACCTTCCTCGGTGGCGTCCGGCACGGTCTGACCCTCGGTTCCCCGGTCGCGGTCATGGTGGGCAACACCGAGTGGCCGAAGTGGGAGCAGGTCATGGCGGCCGACCCGGTCGACCCGGAGGTGCTGGCCGGCCTGGCGCGCAACGCCCCGCTGACCCGCCCCCGCCCTGGCCACGCCGACCTGGCGGGCATGCAGAAGTACGGCTTCGACGAGGCCCGGCCGATCCTGGAGCGCGCCTCCGCCCGTGAGACGGCCGCCCGCGTGGCGCTGGGCGCGGTGGCCCGGTCGTACCTCAAGGAGACGGCCGGCATCGAGATCGTCAGCCATGTCGTGGAACTGGCCTCCGCCAAGGCCCCGCACGGCGTGTACCCCACCCCCGCGGACGTCGAGAGGCTGGACGCCGACCCCGTGCGCTGCCTGGACGCGGACGCGTCGAAGGCGATGGTCGCGGAGATCGACCAGGCCCACAAGGACGGCGACACCCTCGGCGGCGTGGTGGAGATCCTCGCCTACGGCGTCCCCGTGGGCCTGGGCTCGCACGTGCACTGGGACCGCAAGCTGGACGCCCGTCTCGCCGGCGCCCTCATGGGCATCCAGGCGATCAAGGGCGTCGAGATCGGCGACGGTTTCGAGCTCGCCCGGGTGCCGGGTTCGAAGGCGCACGACGAGATCGTGAACACCCCCGACGGCATCCGGCGCGTCTCCGGCCGCTCCGGCGGCACCGAGGGCGGCCTCACCACGGGCGAGCTGCTGCGGGTGCGGGCGGCGATGAAGCCGATCGCGACCGTGCCGCGCGCCCTGCAGACCGTGGACGTCACCACCGGGGAAGCCGCCCAGGCCCACCACCAGCGGTCAGACGTCTCCGCCGTGCCGGCCGCCGGCATCGTCGCCGAGGCGATGGTGGCCCTGGTCCTCGCGGACGCGGTCGCGGAGAAGTTCGGCGGCGACAGCGTCACCGAGACCCGCCGCAACGTGACGTCGTACCTCGAGAACCTGGCCATCCGATGAACTCACCGGTCATCGTGCTGGTCGGCCCGATGGGCGTGGGCAAGTCCACCGTGGGCGGGCTGCTCGCCGAGCGGCTGGGCGTCGCCTACCGCGACACCGACGACGACATCGTCACCGCCGAGGGCCGCACCATCGCCGACATCTTCGTCGACGAGGGCGAGCCCGCCTTCCGTGCCGTCGAGAAGCGCGCGGTGCGCACGGCGCTCACCGAGCACGACGGCGTCCTGGCGCTCGGCGGCGGCGCGATCCTCGACCCGGAGACGCGCGCCCTGCTCGCCGGACAGCGCGTCGTCTACCTCTCGATGGACGTGGAGGAGGCCGTCAAGCGCACCGGCCTCAACGTCGCCCGCCCACTCCTCGCGGTCAACCCGCGCAAGCAGTGGCGCGAGCTGATGGAGGCGCGGCGCCACCTGTACGAGGAGGTCGCCACGGCCGTCGTACCCACGGACGGCCGCACCCCCGAAGAGGTCGCGGAAGCCGCCCTGAACGCACTGGAGTTGAAGGAAGCATGAGCGAGGCAGTGACGCGGATCGCCATCGGCGGCACGGCGGGCACCGACCCCTACGAGGTCCTGGTGGGCCGTCAGCTCCTCGGTGAGCTGGGCGGACTGATCGGCTCGAAGGCCAAGCGCGTCGCGATCGTGCACCCCGAAGCCCTCGCCGAGACCGGCGACGCGCTCCGCGCGGACCTGGCCGAGCAGGGCTACGAGGCGGTCGCCATCCAGGTGCCCAACGCGGAGGAGGCCAAGACCGCCGAGGTCGCCGCCTACTGCTGGAAGGCGCTGGGCCAGTCCGGCTTCACCCGCACCGACGTCATCGTCGGCGTGGGTGGCGGCGCCACCACCGACCTGGCCGGCTTCGTCGCCGCGACCTGGCTGCGCGGAGTCCGCTGGATCGCGATCCCCACCACCGTGCTCGCCATGGTGGACGCGGCCGTGGGCGGCAAGACCGGCATCAACACCGCCGAGGGCAAGAACCTCGTCGGAGCCTTCCACCCGCCCGCCGGTGTCCTGTGCGACCTGGCCGCCCTGGACTCCCTCCCGGTCAACGACTACGTCTCCGGGCTCGCCGAGGTCATCAAGGCCGGCTTCATCGCCGACCCGGTGATCCTGGACCTCATCGAGTCCGACCCCCAGGCCGCCCGTACCCCGTCCGGCCCGCACACCGCGGAACTGATCGAGCGTTCGATCCGGGTCAAGGCCGAGGTCGTCTCGTCCGACCTCAAGGAATCAGGCCTCCGCGAGATCCTGAACTACGGCCACACCCTCGGCCACGCCATCGAGAAGAACGAGCGCTACAAGTGGCGCCACGGCGCGGCGGTCTCCGTCGGCATGCACTTCGCCGCCGAACTGGGCCGCCTCGCGGGCCGCCTGGACGACGCCACCGCGGACCGCCACCGCACGGTCCTCGAGTCGGTGGGGCTCCCCCTGCACTACCGCTACGACCAGTGGCCCAAGCTGCTGGAGAACATGAAGGTCGACAAGAAGTCCCGCGGCGACCTGCTGCGCTTCATCGTCCTCGACGGCCTTGCCAAGCCCACGGTGTTCGAAGGCCCGGACCCGGCCGTCCTCCTCGCCGCGTACGGCGAGGTCGGGGAGTAGCCCGGGCACTCATCCCCGCCCCCGGCCGTTCACACAACGACGGCAGGGGGCGGTACCGTTCGGTAGCACGCGGGTCACCCCCGCTGTCAGCGCCCCATCGCGCCCCACCCCGCCCCCCGCAGGTCCGCCCCCCGCGGGCCCGCGGCACGCCTCGATGCCCCCGCCGCCGGACACCACCGGCCATGTACCGCTGCCGCCCGGCGGCCCGGTCGCCATGCCCAGCCCGCCGCAGGCCCCCACGGCGCCCGACCCGGCCGGCACGATCATCGCCGTACTGCTCATAGGTCCCGCGGGCGCAGGCAAGACGAGCGTGGCCAAGTACTGGGCGGACCACCGCCGGGTGCCGACCGCCCACATCAGCCTCGACGACGTACGCGAGTGGGTCCGCTCCGGTTTCGCCGACCCGCAGTCCGGGTGGAACGACCACTCCGAGGCGCAGTACCGCCTGGCCCGCCGCACCTGCGGCTTCGCCGCCCGCAACTTCCTCGCCAACGGGATCTCGTGCATCCTCGACGACGCGGTCTTCCCCGACCGCCCGGTCGTCGGCCTCGGCGGCTGGAAGCGGCACGTGGGCCCCGGCCTGCTCCCCGTGGTCCTCCTCCCCGGCCTGGACATCGTCCTCGAGCGCAACGCGGAACGCTCCGGCAACCGCCGGCTCACCGACGAGGAAGTCGCCCGTATCCACGGCCGGATGGCCGGCTGGTACGGCTCGGGACTCCCCATCATCGACAACTCCCAGCTGGACATACCGGAAACGGCCCGCGTCCTGGACGACGTCCTGACCCGCGCGATAGCGAGCCCTCCGCAGTGGTGAACACGGAGTTCCTGTAGCCGCCCCCTTTGCCGCAGCAGCCGCCCTGAGGGCCAGAGGTACCGGACGCACGGCTGGACTGCCCGCAACCGGGCACGACTGCTCGCCAGTCGGTGGTGCCCGGGGGCGGGGTGTGGCGAGCCGCGCCCGCGGGGTGCCTCCCCCACTCCCGACTCCGCTTGAGCGGGGGGACACCCCCATCGCCCACCCGTGCCGCCCTGGGGGGTACCTCCCAGGCCCTTTCTGGCTCTGGGGAGGCACGACTGCCCGCGGCTGGGTATTGCTGTTGCCGGGTCGTGCCGCAGACGCCGACGGACCGGAGCGGGGTGTGGGGGTGCGGCGGAGCCCGCCGCTTACCTGGTCCCCGCCCGGTTCACTGTGGCGGCACCGGAGGGGCGCGACTGCGGCGGGCGAGCCGCACCCCCACACCCCCGACCCCACGACGCGACCGCACGCGCCCCCGCCGCACCCCCACTCGGCCCCGCCCGACCGGCGACATCCAGCCACCACTCCTACGCTCGAAGAATGTCAGAGGTCTACGCGGTCCGCCGTACCCGGCTACGGGAATGCTGCAACGCGGGCGGCAGCGCGGCGGCGCTGGTGTCCCGGCCCGCAAACGTGCGCTACCTCGCAGGCGCCGCCCCCGAAGGCGCCGTGCTGCTGCTGGGCAGGACCGAGGACCTACTGGTCTGCGCCGCCCCGCCCGACGACCGCTCCCCCCAGAGCCATCCCGACGAATCCCTGCGCGTCCACGTCGTCCCCGGCATCGGCGGCGACGCCGCCGTCGTCGCCGCCGGCCTCGCCGCCGGCCAGGACATCGACTCCCTCGCCGTCGAGGAACACCACCTCACCGTGACCCGCCACCGTGCGATCCGCGACGCCGCCCCCCGCCTCCGCCTCGCCGGCATCGGCTGCGCCGTCGAACAGCTCCGCGTCGTCAAGGACGAGGAAGAGATCTCCTGCCTCCGCATCGGCGCGGAGATCGCCGACCAGGCCCTCGGCGAACTCCTGGAGTCCATCCTCGTCGGCCGCACCGAACGCCACCTCGCCCTCGAACTCGAACGCCGCCTCGTCGACCACGGCGCCGACGGCCCCGCCTTCCCCACCTCCGTCGCCACCGGCCCGAACGCCGGCCGCCCCGGACACCGTCCCACCGACCGCCGCGTCGAGGAGGGCGACTTCCTCTCCGTCTGCCTCGGCGCCACCTACCGCGGCTACCGCTGCGAGATCGGCCGTACGTTCGTCATCGGCACGGCCCCCGCGGACTGGCAGATCGAGCTCTACGACCTCGTCTTCTCCGCCCAGAGGGCCGGACGCGAGTCCCTCGTTCCCGGCGCGGCCTGCCGCGACGTGGACCGGGCCGCCCGCCAGGTACTGGACTCCGCCGGGTACGCCGAGGCCCTCCCCGCGCTCACCGGCCACGGCGTCGGACTCGAAATCGACGAGGACCCTCAATTGACCCCCGCGGCCATGGGTAAACTGGACGCTTGTGTGCCGGTCACCGTCGAACCGGGGGTCCACCTCCCGGGCCGGGGCGGGGTCCGGATCGATGACACGCTCGTCGTGCGCCCCGAGGCGGACGGCGGACCCGAGCTACTCACCATCACGACCAAGGAGCTGCTCGCGCTCTAGCCCCACGCTGGGCGCGGGCGCAGGCCCCGGCCGTCGTCCACGTCAGTCCAGTCCAGGAGATTCCGCAACCGTGGCTTCCACGAACGACCTCAAGAACGGCATGGTGCTCAAGCTCGAAGGCGGCCAGCTCTGGTCCGTCGTCGAGTTCCAGCACGTCAAGCCCGGCAAGGGCCCGGCCTTCGTGCGCACCAAGCTCAAGAACGTGCTCTCCGGCAAGGTCGTCGACAAGACCTTCAACGCCGGCGTCAAGGTCGAAACGGCCACCGTCGACAAGCGCGACATGCAGTTCTCCTACATGGACGGCGACTACTTCGTCTTCATGGACATGGAGACCTACGACCAGCTCATGGTCGACCGCAAGGCCGTCGGCGACGCCGCCAACTTCCTCGTCGAGGGCTTCACCGCCACCGTCGCGCAGCACGAGGGCGAGGTGCTCTTCGTCGAGCTCCCGGCCGCCGTCGAGCTGACGATCCAGGAGACCGAGCCGGGCGTCCAGGGCGACCGCTCCACCGGCGGCACCAAGCCGGCCACGCTGGAGACCGGTCACCAGATCCAGGTCCCGCTCTTCATCACCACCGGTGAGAAGATCAAGGTCGACACCCGCACCAGCGACTACCTCGGCCGGGTGAACAGCTAACCGTGGCTGCCCGCAACACGGCCCGCAAACGCGCCTTCCAGATCATCTTCGAGGGTGACCAGCGCGGCGCCGAGGTCCTGACCGTCCTCGCCGACTGGGTCCGGCACGCCCGGTCCGACACCCGGCAGCCGCCAGTGAGCGAGTACACGATGCAGCTCGTCGAGGGCTACGCGGAGCACGCGCAGCGCATCGACGAGCTGATCTCCCAGTACTCGGTCGGCTGGACGATCGACCGGATGCCGGTCGTCGACCGCAGCATCCTGCGTCTCGGCGCGTACGAGCTGATCTGGGTCGACGAGACCCCGGACGCGGTCGTCCTCGACGAGATGGTGCAGCTGGCGAAAGAATTCTCGACGGACGAGTCGCCTTCCTTCGTGAACGGGCTTCTGGGCCGGCTCAAGGAGCTGAAGCCGTCGCTTCGCCGCGAGGCGTAGCCGGCGTTCTCGTGCCCATGCGCCGTAGGAGGCGCGGCGATGTCCGGCGGCTGCCGGCCGACCGTGGCTTGTCGCGCAGTTCCCCGCGCCCCTTGGGGTGCTGCCCTCACGGCGTACGACAGGACCCGCAAAAGGCCGCCGGGGTGGCCGGAACCCTCATGGTTCCGGCCACCCCGGCGGCACGTTTCTGCGTCCCCGCGGAGCGGTTACGCCTCCTCGTGGGAGGCCACCGCGCGGCGCGCGTCCGCGTCCAGGACGCCCCAGCTGATCAGCTGCTCGGTGAGGACCGAGGGCGACTGGTCGTAGATGACGGCGAGGGTGCGCAGGTCGTCCTGGCGGATCGAGAGCACCTTGCCGTTGTAGTCGCCGCGCTGCGACTGGATCGTCGCCGCGTAGCGCTGCAGCGGGCCCGCCTTCTCGGCCGGCACCGTGGCCAGCCGCTCCAGGTCCAGGACCAGCTTCGGCGGCGGCTCGGCGGCGCCGCCCGGGGTCGTACCCGGCAGCAGCTCCTGCACCGGGACGCCGTAGAAGTCCGCCAGCTCCGCGAGGCGCTGCACGGTCACGGCGCGGTCGCCGCGCTCGTACGAACCGACCACGACCGCCTTCCAGCGGCCCTGGGACTTCTCCTCGACACCGTGGAGGGAAAGGCCCTGCTGGGTGCGGATCGCCCGGAGCTTGGCCCCGAGCTGTTTGGCGTATTCGCTGGACATATAGCTCCCCGGCACTGTGTCGACGCGACTCTGGCTGGTTTCCATGCCGCGCGGCTGGTAACTCACTGTGAGGTTACGCAGCGTTACTCTCGTGCGTCAAGCCGAATGGTCCACACCGACTCTTCCGTGGTAGCGAAGATCGGCTACGCCATTGGGGTGATCGGGGGTGTCGCTCCGCGCGGATCCCGACCTGATAGCCTGAGCGACGCAATCCGACGTCCTTTAAAGTCCGTCCCGTGAGGCGGAGAAGGAGGTCCGTTTCACATGGACACGCAGAACACGCAGTCCGATGCGAGGCCCGTTCTCGAAGGCCCCGACATCGCGCGGGTACTGACCCGCATCGCCCACGAGATCGTCGAACGCGCCAAGGGCGCCGACGACGTGGTGCTCCTCGGCATCCCGACCCGAGGCGTCTTCCTCGCCCAGCGGCTCGCCGCCAAGCTCGAGCAGATCACCGAGCGCAAGGTCCCGGTCGGCTCGCTGGACATCACCATGTACCGCGACGACCTGCGCATGCACCCGCCGCGTGCGCTGGCCCGCACCGAGATCCCCGGTGACGGCATCGACGGCAAGCTGGTCGTCCTCGTCGACGACGTGCTCTTCTCCGGCCGCACCATCCGCGCCGCCCTCGACGCGCTGAACGACATCGGGCGCCCCCGCGCGGTGCAGCTCGCCGTCCTCGTCGACCGCGGCCACCGCGAACTGCCCATCCGCGCCGACTACGTCGGCAAGAACCTCCCCACGTCGCTGCGGGAGACGGTCAAGGTCCTGCTCGCCGAGGAGGACGGTCGCGACACCGTGCTGCTCGGCGCCAAGCGGACCGCCCAGTAGCACCGCGGAGCGCACGCCGACCGCGTGCGCCGGCCCGGCACGCCCACGCGCGTACCCGTCTGCCCGATTTCGCCTCATTGAACTGCCTTACGGAGCCTGACAGATGCAGCGCCATCTCATCTCGGCCGCCGACCTCACCCGCGACGACGCCGTCCTGATCCTCGACACCGCCGAGGAGATGGCCCGGGTCGCCGACCGGCCGATCAAGAAACTCCCGACCCTGCGCGGCCGGACCGTGGTCAACCTCTTCTTCGAGGACTCCACCCGCACCCGGATCTCCTTCGAGGCCGCCGAGAAGCGGCTCTCCGCGGACGTCATCAACTTCACCGCCAAGGGCTCCAGCGTCTCCAAGGGCGAGTCCCTGAAGGACACCGCCCAGACCCTGGAGGCCATGGGCGTCGACGCCGTGGTCATCCGGCACGGCGCCTCCGGGGCCCCGTACCGCCTCGCCACCTCCGGCTGGATCGACGCCGCCGTCATCAACGCGGGCGACGGCACCCACCAGCACCCCACCCAGGCCCTGCTGGACGCCTTCACCATGCGGCGCCGGCTGGTCGGCCGGGACGCCGGACTCGGTCAGGACCTCTCAGGACGGCGCATCACGATCGTCGGCGACGTCCTGCACAGCAGGGTCGCCCGCTCCAACGTCGACCTGCTGCACACGCTCGGCGCCGAGGTCACCCTCGTCGCCCCGCCGACCCTGCTCCCGGTCGGCGTCGACACCTGGCCCTGCGAGGTGTCGTACGACCTCGACTCGACGCTGACCAAGTCCGACGCGGTGATGATGCTGCGCGTCCAGCGCGAGCGGATGAACGCCGCGTTCTTCCCCACCGAGCGGGAGTACTCGCGCCGCTACGGCCTCGACGGCGACCGCATGGCGCGGATGCCCGAGCACGCCATCGTGATGCACCCCGGCCCGATGGTCCGCGGCATGGAGATCACCGCCGACGTCGCCGACTCCGACCGCTGCACCGTGATCGAGCAGGTCACCAACGGCGTGTCCATCCGGATGGCCGTCCTCTACCTGCTGCTGGGCGGCAACGAACCCGCCGTCGCCCCCGCCCGTACCACCACCGAGGAGAAGTAAGAACGATGAGCAAGATCCTGATCCGCGGTGCGAAGGTGCTCGGCGGCGAGCCGCAGGACGTCCTGATCGACGGCGAGACGATCACACAGGTCGGCACCGGCCTGTCCGCCGACGGCGCCGAGGTCGTCGAGGCCGGCGGCAAGGTGCTCCTGCCGGGCCTGGTCGACCTGCACACCCACCTGCGCGAACCCGGCCGCGAGGACTCCGAGACCGTCCTGACCGGCACCCGCGCGGCGGCGAGCGGCGGCTACACCAGCGTCTTCGCCATGGCCAACACCTTCCCCGTCGCCGACACCGCCGGCGTCGTCGAGCAGGTCTGGCGGCTCGGCCAGGAGTCCGGCTACTGCGACGTGCAGCCCATCGGCGCCGTCACCGTCGGCCTGGAGGGACAGAAGCTCGCCGAGCTGGGCGCCATGCACGAGTCCGCGGCCGGCGTCACCGTCTTCTCCGACGACGGCAAGTGCGTCCACGACGCCGTGATCATGCGCCGCGCCCTGGAGTACGTGAAGGCCTTCGGCGGCGTCGTCGCCCAGCACGCGCAGGAGCCCCGCCTCACCGAGGGCGCCCAGATGAACGAGGGCGTCGTCTCCGCCGAGCTGGGACTCGGCGGCTGGCCGGCCGTCGCCGAGGAGTCGATCATCGCGCGGGACGTGCTGCTCGCCGAGCACGTCGGCTCCCGCGTCCACATCTGCCACCTGTCGACGGCGGGCAGCGTCGAGATCGTCCGCTGGGCCAAGTCCCGCGGCATCCGCGTCACCGCCGAGGTCACCCCGCACCACCTCCTCCTCACCGACGAGCTGGTCCGGTCGTACAACCCGGTCTACAAGGTCAACCCGCCGCTGCGCACCGAGCGCGACGTGACGGCGCTGCGCGAGGCGCTCGCCGACGGCACCATCGACATCGTCGCCACCGACCACGCCCCGCACCCGCACGAGGACAAGGACTGCGAGTGGGCCGCCGCCGCCATGGGCATGGTCGGCCTGGAGACCGCGCTGTCGGTGGTCCAGGAGACCATGGTCGACACGGGCCTGCTCGACTGGGCCGGCGTCGCCGACCGCATGTCCTTCACGCCCGCGCGCATCGGACGGGCCGAGGGCCACGGCCGTCCCGTCTCGGCAGGTGAGCCCGCCAACCTCACCCTCGTCGACACGGCATACCGTGGCCCTGTGGACCCCGCGGGCTTCGCCTCGCGCAGCCGCAACACCCCGTACGAGGGCCGCGAGCTGCCGGGCCGTGTCACGCACACCTGGCTCCGGGGCAAGGCCACGCTCGTCGACGGGAAGCTCACGTGACACCTGTACTCCTGCTGGCCGCCGGGAAGGAATCGGCGGAAGTGACCGACTGGGCCGCCCGGATCGGCTGGGTCGTCGGACTCGCCCTCTTCGTGGCGCTCGTCTACTGGCTGATGCGCGAGGGCTGGAAGTGGCGCGGCACGCTCCAGGGCGACCTGCCCGAGCTGCCCACCGTGCCGGACGACCCCGGCCCGGCGAGACTGACGATGAGCGGCCGCTACCACGGCTCCACCACCGCCGGTCAGTGGCTCGACCGCATCGTGGCGCACGGCCTGGGCACCCGCAGCAGGGCCGAGCTCACGCTGACGGACGCCGGACTGGACGTCGTACGCCCCGGGGCGAACGACTTCTTCGTCCCGGTCCACGCGCTGCGCGGAGCCCGGCTCGACAAGGGCATCGCCGGCAAGGTCCTCACCGAGGGCGGCCTGCTGATCGTGACCTGGGCGCACGGCGAGCGGCAGATCGACTCCGGCTTCCGCTCCGACCACGCGGCCGAGCACCACGCATGGGCCGAGGCCCTGAACCAGATGATCAACAAGACGGAAGGCGCACGATGACAACCTCCACCAGGGGAACCAGCAAGGTTCCCGCCGTACTCGTCCTGGAGGACGGCCGGATCTTCCGCGGCCGTGCCTACGGGGCGGTGGGGGAGACCTTCGGCGAAGCGGTGTTCTCCACCGGCATGACCGGCTACCAGGAGACCCTCACCGACCCGTCGTACCACCGCCAGGTCGTGGTGATGACCGCCCCGCACGTCGGCAACACCGGCGTCAACGACGAGGACGCCGAGTCGAAGCGGATCTGGGTCTCCGGCTACGTCGTGCGCGACCCCGCGCGCACACCCTCCAACTGGCGCTCCCGGCGCTCGCTGGACGAGGAGCTCGCCGCACAGGGCGTCGTCGGCATCAGCGGCATCGACACCCGCGCGCTCACCCGCCACCTGCGCGAGCGCGGCGCCATGCGCGTCGGCATCTTCAGCGGCGACGCCGTGCGCGACGACGCGGCGCTGCTGGCCCGCGTCCAGGAGGCGCCCCAGATGAAGGGCGCCGACCTGTCCTCCGAGGTCGCCACCACCGAGCCGTACGTCGTCCCCGCGATCGGCGACAAGAAGTTCACGGTCGCCGCCGTCGACCTCGGCATCAAGGGCATGACCCCGCAGCGCATGGCCGAGCGCGGCATCGAGGTGCACGTCCTGCCGGCCACCGCGACCGTGGACGACGTCTACGCCGTGAACCCGGACGGCGTGTTCTTCTCCAACGGCCCCGGCGACCCCGCCACCGCCGACCACCCGGTCGCCCTGATGCGGGCGGTCCTGGAGCGCGGCACCCCGCTCTTCGGCATCTGCTTCGGCAACCAGATCCTGGGCCGCGCCCTCGGCTTCGGCACCTACAAGCTGAAGTACGGCCACCGCGGCATCAACCAGCCGGTGCAGGACCGTACGACCGGCAAGGTCGAGGTCACCGCGCACAACCACGGCTTCGCCGTCGACGCTCCGCTGGACGAGGTCTCCGAGACCCCGTTCGGCCGCGCCGAGGTGTCCCACGTCTGCCTGAACGACAACGTGGTGGAGGGCCTCCGGCTGCTCGACCGCCCGGCCTTCAGCGTCCAGTACCACCCCGAAGCGGCAGCGGGCCCGCACGACGCCGCCTACCTGTTCGACCGCTTCACGTCTTTGATGAGCTCAGTCCCGATGGAGGGCCAGCGTGCCTAAGCGCACCGATATCCAGTCCGTCCTGGTCATCGGCTCCGGCCCGATCGTCATCGGCCAGGCCGCCGAGTTCGACTACTCCGGCACCCAGGCGTGCCGCGTGCTGAAGTCCGAGGGTCTGCGCGTGATCCTCGTCAACTCCAACCCGGCGACGATCATGACCGACCCGGAGATCGCCGACGCCACCTACGTCGAGCCGATCACCCCCGAGTTCGTCGAGAAGATCATCGCCAAGGAGCGGCCCGACGCGTTGCTGCCCACCCTGGGCGGCCAGACGGCCCTCAACACCGCCATCTCGCTGCACGACAACGGCGTCCTGGAGAAGTACGGCGTCGAGCTGATCGGCGCCAACGTCGAGGCCATCAACAAGGGCGAGGACCGCGACCTGTTCAAGGAGGTCGTCGAGGAGGTCCGCAAGAAGACCGGGCACGGCGAGTCCGCCCGCTCGGTCATCTGCCACTCCATGGACGACGTCCTCGCCGGGGTCGACACGCTCGGCGGCTACCCGGTCGTCGTGCGCCCCTCCTTCACCATGGGCGGCGCCGGCTCCGGCTTCGCCCACGACGAGGAGGAGCTGCGCCGCATCGCCGGGCAGGGCCTCACCCTCTCGCCGACCACCGAGGTGCTCCTGGAGGAGTCCATCCTCGGCTGGAAGGAGTACGAGCTGGAGCTGATGCGCGACAAGAACGACAACGTCGTGGTCGTCTGCTCCATCGAGAACTTCGACCCCATGGGCGTGCACACCGGCGACTCGATCACCGTCGCGCCCGCGATGACGCTCACCGACCGCGAGTACCAGACCCTGCGCGACGTCGGCATCGCGATCATCCGCGAGGTCGGCGTCGACACCGGCGGCTGCAACATCCAGTTCGCGGTGAACCCGGTCGACGGCCGCGTCATCGTCATCGAGATGAACCCGCGCGTGTCGCGTTCCTCGGCGCTGGCTTCCAAGGCGACCGGCTTCCCCATCGCCAAGATCGCCGCCAAGCTCGCCGTCGGCTACACCCTCGACGAGATCCCCAACGACATCACCCAGGAGACCCCGGCCTCCTTCGAGCCCACGCTCGACTACGTCGTCGTGAAGGCCCCCCGGTTCGCCTTCGAGAAGTTCCCGAGCGCCGACTCCACCCTCACCACCACCATGAAGTCGGTCGGCGAGGCCATGGCCATCGGCCGCAACTTCACCGAGGCCTTCCAGAAGGCGCTGCGCTCCCTGGAGAAGAAGGGCAGCCAGTTCACCTTCGTCGGCGAGCCCGGCGACAAGGACGAGCTGCTGCGCGAGGCGGTCCGCCCGACGGACGGCCGGATCAACGCGGTCATGGGAGCCATCCGCGCGGGCGCCACCCCCGAGGAGGTCTTCGACGCCACGAAGATCGACCCCTGGTTCGTCGACCAGCTCTTCCTCATCAAGGAGACCGCCGACGAGCTGGCCGCCGCCCCCGAGCTGACAAGTGCGCTGCTCGCCGAGGCCAAGCGGCACGGCTTCTCCGACCAGCAGATCGCCGAGATCCGCGGCCTGCGCGAGGACGTCGTCCGCGAGGTGCGGCACGCCCTCGGCATCCGCCCGGTCTACAAGACGGTCGACACCTGCGCCGCCGAGTTCGCCGCGCGGACGCCGTACTTCTACTCCTCCTACGACGAGGAGACCGAGGTCGCGCCCCGCGAGAAGCCCGCGGTGATCATCCTGGGCTCCGGCCCGAACCGCATCGGCCAGGGCATCGAGTTCGACTACTCCTGCGTCCACGCCTCCTTCGCGCTGAGCGACGCCGGGTACGAGACCGTGATGGTCAACTGCAACCCGGAGACCGTCTCCACCGACTACGACACCTCCGACCGGCTCTACTTCGAGCCGCTCACCCTGGAGGACGTCCTGGAGATCGTCCACGCCGAGCGGCAGGCCGGACCGGTAGCGGGCATGATCGTCCAGCTCGGCGGCCAGACCCCGCTCGGCCTGGCGCAGGCGCTGAAGGACAACGGCGTGCCGATCGTCGGCACCTCCCCGGAGGCCATCCACGCCGCCGAGGACCGCGGCGCCTTCGGCCGGGTCCTCAAGGAGGCCGGACTGCCGGCCCCCAAGCACGGCACCGCCACCACCTTCGCCGAGGCCAAGGCCATCGCCGACGAGATCGGCTACCCGGTCCTCGTCCGCCCGTCCTACGTGCTCGGCGGACGCGGCATGGAGATCGTCTACGACGAGACCCGGCTGGAGTCCTACATCGCCGAGTCGACCGAGATCAGCCCCTCCCGGCCGGTGCTCGTCGACCGCTTCCTCGACGACGCCATAGAGATCGACGTGGACGCCCTGTACGACGGCGAGGAGCTGTACCTCGGCGGTGTCATGGAGCACATCGAGGAAGCCGGCATCCACTCCGGCGACTCGGCGTGCGCCCTGCCCCCGATCACGCTCGGCGGCTTCGACATCAAGCGGCTGCGCGCCTCCACGGAGGCCATCGCGCGCGGTGTCGGCGTGCGCGGTCTGATCAACATCCAGTTCGCGCTGGCCGGGGACATCCTGTACGTCCTGGAGGCCAACCCGCGTGCCTCGCGCACCGTGCCCTTCACCTCGAAGGCGACCGCGGTGCCGCTGGCGAAGGCCGCCGCGCGGATCTCGCTGGGCGCCACCGTCGCCGAGCTGCGCGCCGAGGGGCTGCTCCCGGCGAACGGCGACGGCGGCGAGCTGCCGCTGGACGCGCCGATCTCCGTCAAGGAGGCCGTGATGCCGTGGTCCCGCTTCCGCGACATCCACGGCCGAGGCGTCGACACCGTCCTCGGCCCGGAGATGCGCTCCACCGGCGAGGTCATGGGCATCGACTCCGTCTTCGGCACGGCGTACGCCAAGTCGCAGGCGGGCGCCTACGGACCGCTGCCGACCAAGGGACGCGCGTTCATCTCGGTCGCCAACCGCGACAAGCGCTCGATGATCTTCCCCGCGCGGGAGCTGGTCGCCCACGGCTTCGAGCTGATGGCCACCTCCGGCACCGCCGAGGTCCTCCGGCGCAACGGCATCAACGCCACGGTCGTGCGCAAGCAGTCCGAGGGCCCCGGCCCGAACGGCGAGAAGACCGTCGTCCAGCTCATCCACGACGGCGAGGTCGACCTCATCGTCAACACCCCGTACGGCACCGGTGGCCGCCTCGACGGCTACGACATCCGTACGGCGGCGGTGGCCCGGTCCGTGCCCTGCCTGACGACGGTCCAGGCGCTCGCCGCCGCCGTCCAGGGCATCGACGCGCTCAACCGCGGCGACGTGGGCGTCCGCTCGCTCCAGGAACACGCGGAACACCTGACCGCGGCCCGCGACTGACGCTGCTGAGAATCAGGGGGACACCGGATAGCGGATACACGGTGTCCCCCTCTTCTTGACCTCTTCCGCTCCGTCAGGACGGAATCCTGCGGTCGCCCACAGGGCTTTCTGCTTCGACGCCGACCGCCGTCCCGGTTAAGGCGAGGGACAGGGAGACTGCCCGACGGTCTTACACCAGCTCCACAGACATCACTTCCCGCCGGCCCGGCGGTAGACCCGGCACCCGGCCGGGTGTGGGCAGCCCAGGCTGTGGCGCCGCGCCGTGCCATCACTCACATGAGGGATTCGGCTCCATGTACAAACTCTTCTTCAATCTGGTGTTCAAACGGATGGACCCGGAACAGGCCCACCACCTGGCCTTCCGCTGGATCCGTCTCGTCGCGCGCGTCCCCGGCTTGCGGACCTTCGTCGCCGCCGTGCTCGCCCCCCGCCACAAGGAACTGCGCACCGAGGCCCTGGGGCTGCGTCTGCACAGCCCCTTCGGCCTCGCCGCCGGCTTCGACAAGAACGCCGTCGGGATCGACGGCATGGCGATGCTCGGCTTCGACCACGTCGAGATCGGCACGGTGACCGGGGAACCGCAGCCGGGCAACCCCAGGAAGCGGCTGTTCCGCCTGGTCGCCGACCGGGCCCTGATCAACCGCATGGGCTTCAACAACGAGGGCTCGCTCGCCGTCGCCGCGCGCCTGGCCTCCCGTACGCCCGTCTTCAGGACGGTCGTCGGCGTCAACATCGGCAAGACCAAGGCCGTCCCCGAGGACGAGGCCGTCGCCGACTACGTGAAGTCCGCCGAGCGGCTGGCGCCGTACGCCGACTACCTGGTCGTCAACGTCTCCTCCCCGAACACGCCCGGACTGCGCGATCTGCAGGCCGTGGACCACCTGCGCCCGCTGCTCGCCGCCGTCCGCGAGGCCGCCGACCGTACGGTGCCCGCCCGCCGGGTGCCGCTGCTGGTGAAGATCGCCCCCGACCTCGCCGACGAGGACGTCGACGCGGTCGCCGACCTCGCCGTGGAACTCGGCCTGGACGGCATCATCGCCACCAACACCACCATCGCCCGCGAGGGCCTCGGCCTGACGTCCTCGCCCGCCCTCGTCCAGGAGACCGGCGGCCTCTCCGGTGCCCCCCTCAAGGCACGCTCCCTGGAGGTGCTGCGCCGCCTCTACGCGCGCGTGGGCGACCGGATCACCCTGGTCGGCGTCGGCGGCGTCGAGAGCGCCGAGGACGCCTGGCAGCGCATTCTGGCCGGTGCCACGCTGGTCCAGGGGTACAGCGCGTTCATCTACGAAGGCCCCTTCTGGGGCCGTGCCATGCACAAGGGGCTCGCCGCGCGGCTGCGCACCAGCCCGTACGCCACGCTCGCCGACGCGGTGGGCGCCGATGTGAGGACGACGGTATGACCGGCACGGAACCCTTCGGCGCGCGGCTGCGCCGCGCGATGGACGAGCGCGGCCCGCTGTGCGTGGGCATCGACCCGCACGCCTCCCTGCTCGCCGAGTGGGGCCTGAACGACGATGTGGCGGGCCTGGAGCGGTTCAGCCGCACCGTCGTCGAGGCGGTCGCCGGCCGGGTGGCCGTGCTGAAGCCGCAGAGCGCCTTCTTCGAGCGCTTCGGCTCGCGCGGTGTCGCCGTCCTGGAGCGGACGGTCCAGGAGGCGCGGGCGGCCGGCGCGCTGGTCGTCATGGACGCCAAGCGCGGTGACATCGGCTCCACCATGGCCGCCTACGCCGAGTCCTTCCTGCACAAGGACGCGCCCCTGTTCTCCGACGCGCTCACCGTCTCGCCGTACCTCGGCTACGGCTCGCTCAGCCCGGCCGTCGCGCTGGCCCGGGAGACCGGCACCGGGCTGTTCGTGCTGGCGCTGACGTCCAACCCGGAGGGCGGCGAGGTCCAGCACGCGATCCGTGCCGACGGGCGCACCGTCGGGGCGACCGTGCTCGGGCACCTGGCCGTCGAGAACGCCGGCGAGGAGCCGCTCGGGTCCTTCGGCGCGGTGGTCGGCGCGACGCTCGGCGACCTCTCCTCGTACGACCTGGACATGGGCGGGCCGATCCTCGCGCCCGGTATCGGCGCGCAGGGGGCCACGGCGGCCGATCTCCCGGCGGTCTTCGGCGGCGCGGTGCGCAACGTGGTGCCGAACGTCAGCCGGGGAGTGTTGCGCCACGGTCCCGACACGGTCGCTCTGCGTGACGCCGCGGAGCGGTTCGCGGAGGAGATCAGGGCCGCCGTGGCAGCGGCCTGAACCGGCCGACGAGGGAATCCATGGTCGCCGGACTCTGGATACATCCTCAAATCCAGGGGATTATGTCTTAAATGTCCGGCCTGACGGAGGCTGACCAGGACTTTTCCGCAGTTCTCGCTGACTCCGGCGGAGTTGGCCGCTAGTCTCCGACGGAGAGTGAACGGGCGACGGTGTCGTTCGTGACTCCCCAGGTGTGGGGCGACTAGGTTCCTCACCGGTCCGTATCCGACAGTTCGACATCCGAGGTGACGTAGGCGTGGCTCTTCCGCCCCTTACCCCTGAACAGCGCGCAGCCGCGCTCGAAAAGGCCGCCGCGGCTCGCCGGGAGCGGGCCGAGGTCAAGAATCGACTCAAGCACTCCGGCGCCTCGCTTCACGAGGTCATCAAGCAGGGTCAGGAGAACGACGTCATCGGCAAGATGAAGGTCTCCGCCCTGCTGGAGTCCCTGCCGGGCGTGGGCAAGGTCCGCGCCAAGCAGATCATGGAGCGGCTGGGCATCTCCGAGAGCCGCCGCGTGCGTGGTCTCGGGTCCAACCAGATCGCCTCCCTGGAGCGCGAGTTCGGCAGCACCGGTTCCTGAGTACGGGGCGTTCCGGGACCGGCGTCCCGGACATCCCGTGATTGCTGGAATAATCGCTGCATGACTGAACGTCCGCGGCTGACCGTGCTCTCCGGCCCCTCCGGGGTCGGCAAGAGCACGGTCGTCGCCCATATGCGCAAGGAACACCCCGAGGTCTGGCTCTCGGTGTCGGCGACGACCCGGGCGCCCCGCCCCGGGGAGCAGCACGGAGTCCACTACTTCTTCGTCACCGACGAGGAGATGGACAAGCTGATCGCCAACGGCGAGCTGCTGGAGTGGGCCGAGTTCGCCGGCAACCGTTACGGCACTCCCCGCGCGGCGGTGCTGGAGCACCTGGAGGCGGGGGTGCCCGTGCTGCTGGAGATCGACCTCCAGGGCGCGCGGCAGGTCCGCGAGTCCATGGCCGAGGCCCAGTCGGTGTTCCTGGCTCCTCCCTCCTGGGAGGAGCTCGTGCGCAGGCTCACGGGCCGGGGCACCGAGTCGCCCGAGGTCATCGAGCGCCGGCTGGAGGCCGCGAAGACCGAACTGGCCGCCGAGCCGGAGTTCGACACCACCCTGGTCAACACCTCCGTCGAGGACGTGGCCCGCGAGCTGCTAGCCTTGATGAACGTCGTGTGATCGTGAGCAATCGTTCACCCATCGCGCCGACTGAATCTTTCCCATCCATCGGAAGGTAGAGCGTGTCCTCTTCCATCTCCGCGCCCGAGGGCATCATCAACCCGCCGATCGACGAGCTCCTCGAGGCCACGGACTCGAAGTACAGCCTCGTGATCTACGCGGCCAAGCGGGCCCGCCAGATCAACGCGTACTACTCGCAGCTCGGCGAGGGTCTGCTCGAGTACGTCGGTCCCCTCGTCGACACCCATGTCCACGAGAAGCCGCTCTCGATCGCCCTGCGCGAGATCAACGCGGGGCTGCTGACCTCCGAGGCCGTCGAAGGCCCCGCTCAGTAATCGGTCGGTACGTCGTATCAGCTGACTGCAGCTGACTTTTCCACAGGCCCGGCAGCACGTTGCCGGGCCTGTGGTGTCTCATGGGGGTGCTCGCACATTTCCGAGGTCCGGGGAGAGACGGTGGACAAGCCGAAGGTCGTTCTGGGGGTCAGCGGCGGCATCGCCGCGTACAAGGCCTGTGAGCTGCTCAGGCGGCTGACGGAGTCGGGACACGACGTCCGGGTCGTCCCCACCGCCTCCGCGCTGCACTTCGTCGGCGCCGCCACGTGGTCCGCGCTCTCCGGCAACCCGGTCTCCACCGAGGTCTGGGACGACGTCCACGAGGTGCCCCACGTCCGCATCGGACAGCACGCCGACCTGGTGGTCGTCGCCCCCGCCACCGCCGACATGCTCGCCAAGGCGGCCCACGGCCTGGCCGACGACCTCCTCACCAACACCCTGCTCACCGCCCGCTGCCCGGTGGTCTTCGCCCCCGCCATGCACACCGAGATGTGGGAGCACCCGGCCACCCGGGAGAACGTGGCCACCCTGCGCCGCCGCGGCGCCGTCGTGATCGAACCGGCCGTCGGCCGTCTCACCGGCGCCGACACCGGCAAGGGCCGGCTGCCCGACCCGGGCGAGATCTTCGAGGTCTGCCGCCGGGTGCTGGCCCGCGGCGTCACCGAGCCCGACCTCGAGGGCCGGCATGTCGTCGTCAGCGCCGGAGGCACCCGCGAGCCCCTCGACCCCGTCCGTTTCCTCGGCAACCGTTCCTCCGGCAAGCAGGGCTACGCCCTCGCCCGCACCGCCGCCGCCCGCGGCGCCCGCGTCACACTGATCGCGGCCAACACCGCCCTGCCCGACCCGGCGGGCGTGGACCTCGTCCGGGTGGGGACCGCCGTGGAGCTGCGCGAGGCCGTCCTCACCGCCGCGGCCGACGCGGACGCCGTGGTCATGGCCGCGGCCGTCGCCGACTTCCGGCCGGCCGCCTACGCCACCGGCAAGATCAAGAAGAAGGACGACCGGGAGCCCGAGCCCATCACCCTGGTACGGAATCCGGACATCCTCGCCGAGATCTCCGGCGACCGGACGCGCGCCGGGCAGGTGATCGTCGGCTTCGCCGCCGAGACCGACGACGTGCTCGCCAACGGCCGCGCCAAACTGAAGCGCAAGGGCTGCGATCTGCTGGTGGTGAACGAGGTGGGGGAACGCAAGACCTTCGGCTCCGAGGAGAACGAGGCCGTGGTGCTGGGCACCGACGGCAGCGAGACCCCCGTCCCGCACGGCCCCAAGGAAGCCCTGGCCGAAACCGTATGGGACCTGGTGGCCGAACGCCTCGGATGAGTGATTCATTTCGTCGTCCGGTTCCCGAAACCTCGTCCTTCGGGGCGTGGCGCCTCTGGTCAACCTCGCTCGGCATGGGCAGAATGCCCGTGCCGCAGGTCACAGCGCTCTCGCGAGACGAGACGGGGGGACCCGTGGCGAAGCGCGACCGATAAACTGTTCCACGGACGGCGTCGGGTGCAGCCCCCGCCGTCCGCCAATGATCAGCCAGCAGCCGCTGCAACCCCAGGGAGCGTTGTGTCCCGTCGTCTGTTCACCTCGGAGTCCGTGACCGAGGGTCACCCCGACAAGATCGCTGACCAGATCAGCGACACCATTCTCGACGCACTCCTCCGTGAGGACCCGACCTCCCGGGTCGCCGTCGAGACCCTGATCACCACCGGTCTGGTGCACGTGGCCGGCGAGGTCACCACCAAGACGTACGCGGACATCGCGACGCTGGTGCGCAACAAGATCCTGGAGATCGGCTACGACTCCTCGAAGAAGGGCTTCGACGGCGCCTCCTGCGGCGTCTCGGTGTCCATCGGCGCGCAGTCCCCGGACATCGCGCAGGGCGTCGACGCCGCCTACGAGGCCCGCGTCGAGGGTGACGAGGACGAGCTGGACCGGCAGGGCGCCGGCGACCAGGGCCTGATGTTCGGCTACGCGACGGACGAGACGCCGACGCTGATGCCGCTGCCGGTCTTCCTCGCGCACCGCCTGTCCAAGCGCCTCTCCGACGTGCGCAAGAACGGGACCATCCCCTACCTGCGCCCCGACGGCAAGACCCAGGTCACCATCGAGTACGACGGTGACAAGGCGGTCCGTCTGGACACCGTGGTCGTCTCCTCGCAGCACGCCTCCGACATCGACCTGGAGTCGCTGCTCGCCCCCGACATCCGCGAGTTCGTCGTGGAGCCGGAGCTGAAGGCGCTCCTGGACGAGGGCATCAAGCTCGACACCGAGAACTACCGGCTGCTGGTGAACCCGACCGGCCGCTTCGAGATCGGCGGCCCGATGGGCGACGCCGGCCTCACCGGCCGCAAGATCATCATCGACACCTACGGCGGCATGGCCCGCCACGGCGGCGGCGCCTTCTCCGGCAAGGACCCCTCCAAGGTGGACCGTTCGGCCGCGTACGCGATGCGCTGGGTCGCCAAGAACGTGGTGGCGGCCGGCCTGGCCGCCCGCTGCGAGGTCCAGGTGGCGTACGCCATCGGCAAGGCGGAGCCGGTCGGCCTGTTCGTCGAGACCTTCGGCACCGCCACGATCGACACCGAGAAGATCGAGAAGGCCATCGACGAGGTCTTCGACCTCCGTCCGGCCGCGATCATCCGGGACCTCGACCTGCTGCGCCCGATCTACGCCCAGACCGCCGCCTACGGCCACTTCGGCCGTGAGCTGCCCGACTTCACCTGGGAGCGCACCGACCGCGTGGACGCCCTGCGCAAGGCGGCGGGGCTGTAGGTCCGGCCGCCCCGCGGTTCTCCCGAGGCCCGGCACCCCTTTTCGAGGGGCCGCCGGGCCTCGGCGCGTACGGAGCCGCTCCGCCGCAAAGGCCCGCGCACTCCACGGGAGCAAGCCCTACGCTGTGAGTGCGGCGACGCCACGGCCCGGTGCGAAGGGCACGGATACTTCCGGGTGACAACCCTCGCAGGTTCGAATCCTGCTGCCGGTCCCGGACCGGTATGGCCGAGTGGTCCAAGGCAGAAGCGCCCTCGGGCGTTCGTGATCCGTACCCGGCTCGTCCTCGGGCCGGCGTCGCTGTCAGTGGCGTTTGGTAAGAATGCAGGCGTGAGCAGCGAGAACGGACAGTCGGACGGCGGTGCGGAGGGCGCGCCGCCCGAGCAGCTCGCGCTCATCCGGGAGAGCGTGCGCAAGGCCAAGGCGCCCCGGGCCAAACCCCGTACCTGGCGCGGCGCCGCGCTCGCCAAGGAGCTGCCCGTCGCCCGGGTCCTCGTCGACAAGGGCGTGCTCCACCTCGACCGCTACTTCGACTACGCCGTGCCCGAGGAGCTGGACGCCGACGCGCAGCCGGGGGTGCGGGTGCGGGTGCGGTTCGGGGCCGGACGGCACCGGGTGCGCGAGGGCCGGCGCGAGGGCGGCGGGCTGATCGACGGGTTCCTCGTCGAGCGGCTCGCCGAGTCCGACTACTCGGGTCCCCTGGCGGCGCTGGCGCAGGTGGTCTCGCCCGAACCGGTGCTGGACGAGGAGCTGCTGGGCCTCGCCCGCGCGGTCGCCGACCGGTACGCGGGCAGCCTCGCCGATGTCCTCCAGCTCGCCGTGCCGCCGCGCAACGCCCGCGCCGAGCAGCGGCCCTCGCCCGACCCGCTGCCGCCGCCCCCGGCGCCCGTACCCGGCTCCTGGGAGCGGTACGAGCAGGGGCCCGCCTTCCTGGAGTCGCTGGCCTCGGGAGGCACCCCACGGGCCGTGTGGAACGCGCTGCCGGGGCCGGGCTGGAGCGAGGAACTGGCCCGGGCCGTCGCCGCGACCCTGGCCTCCGGGCGCGGCGCGCTGGTCGTCCTGCCGGACGGAAGGGCCGTGGCCCGCGCCGACGCGGCACTCACCGGACTGCTGGGGGAGGGCCGGCACGCGGTCCTCACCGCCGACGCCGGACCGGAGAAGCGGTACGCGCGGTGGCTCGCCGTGCGGCGGGGATCCGTACGGGCCGTCATCGGGACGCGGGCGGCGATGTTCGCACCGGTGCGGGACCTCGGACTCGTGGCCGTCTGGGACGACGGCGACGACAGCCACAGCGAGCCGCACGCCCCGCAGCCCCACGCCCGTGAGGTGCTGCTGCTGCGGGCGGCGCAGGACAGGTGCGGCTTCCTGCTGGGCAGCCGGCACTGCACCGTGGAGGCCGCCCAGCTCGTGGAGACCGGCTGGGCCCGGCCGCTGGTCGCCGGGAGGGAGCGGGTGCGGGCCGCCGCGCCGCTGGTGCGGACCGTGGGGGACGGGGACCTCGCGCGTGACGAGGCCGCCCGCGCGGCGCGGCTGCCGAGCCTCGCCTGGCAGGCAGCCAGGGAGGGGCTGCGGCACGGGCCGGTGCTCGTGCAGGTGCCCCGCCGTGGATACGTGCCGCGGATGGCGTGCGCCGGCTGCCGGACCCCCGCGCGGTGCCGGCACTGCTCCGGGCCGCTGCAGGCACAGGGGGCCGACGAGCTGCGGTGCGAGTGGTGCGGGCGCGAGGAGAGCGGCTGGCACTGCCCCGAGTGCGGCGGGTTCCGGCTGCGGGCCCAGGTGGTCGGGGCCCGGCGGACCGCCGAGGAGCTGGGCCGCGCCTTCCCCGCGGTCCCGGTGCGCACCTCCGGGCGCGAGCACGTGCTGGACACGGTGCCCGGGACACCCGCGCTGGTGGTGAGCACCCCCGGCGCGGAGCCGGTGGCCGAGGGCGGATACGCGGCGGCGCTGCTGCTGGACGGGTGGGCCATGCTGGGCCGGCCCGACCTGCGGGCCGGGGAGGACGCGTTGCGCCGCTGGATCGGCGCGGCGGCACTGGTCCGGCCGCAGTCCGAGGGCGGCACGGTGGTCGTGGTCGCCGAGCCGACCCTGCGGCCCGTGCAGGCGCTGGTCCGGTGGGACCCGGTCGGGCACGCGGTACGGGAACTGGCCGAGCGGGGCGAACTGGGATTCCCGCCGGTGTCCCGGATGGCGGCGGTGTCGGGGCCCGGCGAGGCGGTGGCCGAGTTCCTCCGCGCGGTGGAGCTGCCCGCGCGGGCGGAGATCCTGGGCCCGGTGCCCCTGCCGGTCACCCCGGCGGGCCGCCCGCGCCGGCCGGGCGCGCCGCCCCCCGGCGAGCACTGGGACCGGGCACTGGTCCGGGTGCCTCCCGGCAACGGCGCCGCGCTGACCGCCGCGCTGAAGTCGGCCCAGGCGGCACGTATGGCCCGCGGCGGGAACACCCCAGTGTGGGTCCGCGTCGACCCTCCGGACATCGGCTGAGGACACCGGCGGGCCCTTGTCGGGGTGTGCACGCCCTCCCGGGGGCGGGGATGCTCCTGTGTGGGTCCGTGTCGCCGCCTCCGGAGGGTCGGCTGCCGAGGACATCGGCCGGACCCGCCGGGACGTGCCCCGCCCTCCCGGGGGCGGTGCGTCCGGGAGGGCGGAGTGCGGTGCGGCGAGCGGGGGCTCAGCCGTTGCGGGGGGAGGGCAAGGCCGTCGAGCGCGGCTCGTCGCGGAGGGACGGACTGCCGGCCGTGGGCTGGGTCGGCATGGAGTGGGCCGCGGGGCCCGCCGGCACCGTGGTGACGCCGGCGACCGCGTTCACCGCGCGTGCGCCCGGCACCTCCGCGGCGGCCTCGCCGGCCGCCGACGCCTGGGCGGCGGCACGGCGGGCGCCGTAGCGGCGGTGGACCGCCTGCTTGGTGACCCCGAGCGCCGAGCCCACGGCGTCCCACGAGAAGCCCAGGGAACGGTCGAAGTCCACGGCCGCCGTGACCAGGGTCTCGACACTGTCCCGCAGCTCCTGGGCGAGACGGACCGTGGGGGCGGGGGCGCGTCCGTAGACGACGAAGCCCGTGGAGGGCCCGGAGCGGCGCGGGCGGTAGACGTTGCCCAACTGGGCGGTGAGCGTGCGCAACGCGTCCACCTGCCGGCGGACCCGCTCGATGTCCCGCACCAGCAAGTGCAGGCTGGCCCGAGCCTGGGCGTCGTGGGTTGCGTGGTCGGCCATGAACAAGCCTCTCGAACCGGCGTGAAAGGAATCGAGCCCGTGTCGGGGCCCGTGGTCAACTCTTCGCTGACCAACGCGGGAGCGCTCCGCAGGTCACGGGGTGGGGGCGTGGCGGCATATGCGTACGCCCCCGGTGGAGGTGTGCGCCTCGGCCTCCGGCCTCGGCGGGTCTCCCGTCCGCGCACCCCCCGTTTCCGGTGGGCCGAGAGGCGGACGTCTCCCGTGGGGCCGCGTCGCCGTCGGCGGCTTTCCCTTCGTACGTCCCCGCGATGCGTGCCCGTACGTCCCCGTGGCACACGCCCCATAGACTGGTGCGCTGCCGTGTCCGTCCCCGCCCGAGAGGCCCCAAGCACCCCATGAAGCTCGTCTTCGCCGGTACCCCCGAGGTCGCCGTTCCCGCACTGGACGCTCTTCTCGCCTCCGGGCGGCACGAGGTGGCCGCCGTCGTCACGCGGCCCGACGCGCCCGCCGGGCGGGGGCGCAGGCTGGTTGCCTCCCCCGTCGCCGAGCGGGCGGAGGAGGCCGGGATCGAGGTGCTGAAGCCGGTGAGGCCCAGGGACCCCGAGTTCCTGGAGCGGCTCGAGGAGATCGCGCCGGACTGCTGCCCCGTCGTCGCCTACGGCGCCCTCCTGCCCAGGGCCGCCCTCGACATCCCCGCCCGGGGCTGGGTCAACCTGCACTTCTCGCTGCTGCCCGCCTGGCGCGGCGCCGCACCCGTGCAGCACGCCGTCATGGCCGGCGACGAGATCACCGGCGCCGCCACCTTCCTCATCGAGGAGGGCCTCGACTCCGGGCCCGTCTACGGCACCATCACCGAGGAGATCCGCCCCACCGACACCAGCGGCGACCTGCTCACCCGGCTCGCCTTCGCCGGCGCCGGGCTGCTCGCCGCCACCATGGACGGCATCGAGGACGGCACCCTGAAGGCCGTACCGCAGCCCGCCGACGGCGTCAGCCTCGCCCCCAAGGTCACCGTCGAGGACGCCCGCGTCGACTGGAACACCCCGGCGCTGCGTGTCGACCGCGTGGTGCGCGGCTGCACCCCCGCGCCCGGCGCCTGGACCACCTTCCGGGGCGAGCGGCTGAAGATCGTCCAGGCCGCCCCCGTACCGGACCTGACCGACCTCGCGCCCGGGCAGCTGTCCGCCGGCAAGAACAACGTGTACGTGGGCACCGGTTCGTACGCCGTGGAGCTGCTGTGGGTGCAGCCTCAGGGCAAGAAGCCGATGCGGGCGGCGGACTGGGCGCGCGGGGTGCGGATCACCGCCGGGGAGACCGTCGGCGCCTGACGCCCCCGGATCTCCACGACGTAGGCTGGAGAGCGCACTTCACCCCACATCCGGAGCACCTTTTTCGTGAGTGACCAGCCCCGTCGGCCCCGCAGGCCCGCCAAGCCCTACCGCCGGCCCCAGAAGGACCCCGTCCGCATCCTCGCCTTCGAGGCCCTGCGGGCCGTCGACGAGCGGGACGCGTACGCCAACCTCGTCCTGCCCCCGCTGCTGCGCAAGGCGCGCGAGAACGGCGACTTCGACGCGCGCGACGCGGCGCTGGCCACCGAGCTGGTGTACGGCACGCTGCGCCGCCAGGGGACGTACGACGCGATCGTCGCCGCCTGCGTCGACCGGCCGCTGCGCGAGGTGGACCCGCCGGTGCTGGACGTGCTGAACCTCGGCGCGCACCAGTTGCTGGGCACGCGCATCCCGACGCACGCCGCCGTGTCCGCCACGGTCGAACTGGCCCGGGTGGTGCTCGGCGACGGCCGCGCCAAGTTCGTCAACGCCGTCTTGCGTAAGATCGCGCAGGACGACCTCGACGGCTGGCTGGAGCGGGTCGCGCCGCCCTACGACGAGGATCCCGAGGACCACCTCGCCGTGGTGCACTCGCACCCCCGCTGGGTCGTCTCCGCGCTGTGGGACTCCCTCGGCGGCGGACGCGCCGGCATCGAGGAGCTGCTGCGGGCCGACAACGAGCGGCCCGAGGTGACCCTGGTCGCCCGTCCCGGGCGGGCGACCGCCACCGAACTGCTCGACGAGGAGGCCGCGGTCGCCGGCCGCTGGTCGCCGTACGCGGTGCGGCTCACCGAGGGCGGGGAGCCGGGCGCCGTCCCGGCGGTCGCCCAGGGCCGGGCCGGGGTGCAGGACGAGGGCAGCCAGCTCGTCGCGCTCGCGCTCGCGAACGCGCCCGTCGAGGGGCCCGACCGGATGTGGCTGGACGGCTGCGCCGGACCGGGCGGGAAGGCCGCGCTGCTGGGCGCGCTCGCCGCCGAGCGGGGCGCCGTGCTGCTGGCCTCCGAGAAGCAGCCGCACCGGGCCGGCCTGGTGGCGAGGGCGCTCGCCGGGAACCCGGGGCCGTACCAGGTCGTCGCCGCCGACGGGACGCGCCCGCCGTGGCGGCCCGGCAGCTTCGACCGGGTGCTGGTCGACGTGCCGTGCACCGGCCTCGGCGCCCTGCGCCGCCGCCCCGAGGCGCGCTGGCGGCGCCGCCCGGAGGACCTGGACGGCTTCGCCCCCCTCCAGCGCGGTCTGCTGCGCACCGCTCTGGAGTCCGTACGGGTCGGCGGTGTCGTCGGCTACGCCACCTGCTCCCCGCACCTGGCCGAGACCCGGGCCGTGGTCGCCGACCTCCTCAAGCAGTTCCCGGAGGCCGACCTGATCGACGCCCGGCCGCTGCTGCCCGGCGTACCGGATCTCGGCGAGGGCCCCGACGTACAGCTGTGGCCGCATCTGCACGGCACCGACGCGATGTACCTGGCCCTCATCCGCCGCACCGGCTGACGCCCGTCTCCCGGCCGCCACACCACTGGGTCCGCGTCCGGGAACCGGGGCAGGGACGTCGCCGGCACCGACCGCACGACGAAGGCGTCCGGGAGCGCGCCCGGGGTGACCGCGCCACCGGTCGCGGCGACCGGGCCGAGGCACCGGGCGGGGTTCGTTCCGGCGGTCGGTGGTGCCGGACGGGTTCGTCCCGGTGGCCGGCGGCACCGGCACGCCCGGTACGGCGGTCGAACCGGGGCGAGCACGGCCGGCCCGCGCGGGACCGGTGCGGGCAACGCCCGCGGGACATGGCACGCTTGGTGCATGGCCCCGCAGATCAGTCCCAGCATCCTGTCCGCCGACTTCGCCCGCCTCGCCGACGAGGCGAAGGCGGTGGCCGGCGCCGACTGGCTCCACGTCGACGTCATGGACAACCACTTCGTCCCGAACCTCACGCTCGGCGTGCCGGTCGTGGAGTCGCTCGCCCGTGCGACGGACACCCCGCTGGACTGCCATCTGATGATCGAGGCCCCCGACCGGTGGGCGCCCCAGTACGTGGAGGCGGGGGCCGGTTCGGTCACCTTCCACGTGGAGGCGGCCACCGCGCCCGTGCGGCTCGCCCGGGAGATCCGCGCCAAGGGCGCCCGTGCCTCCATGGCGCTGCGGCCGGCGACCCCCGTCGAGCCGTACGAGGACCTGCTCCCCGAGCTCGACATGCTGCTGATCATGACGGTCGAGCCCGGCTTCGGCGGGCAGGCGTTCCTCGACATCATGCTTCCGAAGATCCGCCGTACCCGCGAGCTGATCCGCAAGCACGGTCTGGAGCTCTGGCTCCAGGTCGACGGCGGGGTCTCGGCGTCCACCATCGAGCGGTGCGCCGACGCCGGCGCCGACGTCTTCGTCGCGGGTTCCGCCGTGTACGGGGCGGCGGACCCGGCCGAGGCGGTACGTGCGCTGCGCAACCAGGCCGAGGCCGCGACGGCCAAGGCGTCGTGGGCATGCGACCACTGAGCATCAGGAACATGAACGGCGCCCGGGAGGGCTGATCGACCGCGCCGGATCTGCAAGGATGAACGGCGAATCCAGAGTGTGAACAGCAGTGAGGAGATCGCCGTGTCGGGTATGTCGGCGGGCCGGTCAGCCATGCGGATGGGACCCGCTGAGCTGGTGCAGGCGGCGGCCATGGCCCGCCGCTTCTACCTCGAGGGCAAATCCAAGATCCAGATCGCCGAGGAGTTCGGCGTCAGCCGCTTCAAGGTGGCCCGGGTCCTGGAGACCGCCCTCGAACGGGATCTCGTACGGATCGAGATCCGCGTGCCGGCCGAGCTGGACGCGGAGCGCTCCGACGCGCTCCGCGCCCGGTACGGCCTGAGGCACGCCGTCGTGGTCGAGTCCCCGGCCGAGGCCGAGGAGACACCCGACCCCGAGAACCTGGGAGAGGTGGCCGCCGACCTGCTCGGCGAGCTGGTCAACGAAGGGGATGTGCTGGGCCTGGCCTGGGGCCGCTCCACCATCCACATGGCGGCGGCCCTGGACCGGCTGCCGCCCTGCACGGTGGTGCAGCTCACGGGCGTCTACGACGCCGGGACCGCCGAGCGTGGCTCGGTGGAGGCCGTGCGGCGCGCCGCGCAGGTGTCGGGCGGCGACGCCCACCCCATCTACGCGCCGATGCTGCTGCCGGACGCGGCCACCGCCCAGGCGCTGCGCCACCAGACCGGGATCGCGCGGGCCTTCGAGTACTTCGACAAGGTCACCGTCGCCTGCGTCTCCATCGGTTCCTGGGAGCCGGGCATCTCCACGGTGCACGACATGCTCAGCGACGAGGAGCGGGCGCACTACGCCTCCCTCGGGGTCGCCGCGGAGATGTCCGCGCACCTCTTCGACGCGGAGGGGCGCCGGGTCGGCCGGGACCTGGGGGAGCGGTGCATCACGGTCAAGACCGACCAGCTGCGCCGGGTGCCCGAGGTCGTCGCGATCGCGGGCGGACAGCGCAAGGGGCCCGCGATCGACGCCGTACTGCGCTCCGGTCTGGTCACCAGCCTGGTGACGGACACGTCGGCCGCGGACTACCTGATGACGGCGGGGCCCACCCCGCGGTCCGCCCTCAACCGCGCGGACCCGGACGGCGCCTGACGGCGGGTGAGGCGGGGCGGGCCCGGCGGCACCGGCCGCACGGTGCCGCGCGACAGGCACTGCTCCCGTGTCCCGCCCGCTGTCCGCTCGCTCCGCCGGCCGCCCGCTCGTCCGCCGGTGACGACGGGCCGGCGCCCGCGTGGACCGGCGGCACGGACACCGTCCGGGCGGCCGGCCCGCCCGCCGAGGGATGCCGCACCCCGGAGCTCGTCGACGCGGGCGGCCCCGTCCCGTACGACCGGGAGGGCGCCGTCTCCGGCGGCTTCGGGGGTTCGCGGCCCCGGTACGGACGCGGTTGCTCCCACCGACCGGTTCGGCCGCGACCGGGGCGCCCCGCCGACTCCCTCTCCGGTCGCACCGTCCGGAGAGGGGGAGCCGCGGAGCGGGCGCCGCTGACCGTCGTACGCGGCGGCCGCGTCCCGCGGAGCGGGCGGCCGCGCGGGACGTGTCCGCCGGGGCGGCGTACCGGACGCCGTCGCCCACCGCGCCCCGACCCTTGGAGGATCCTCCGAGCAGGGCTCTGACCAGCCTGGACGATCTGCCCGGGGCGGGCGTTCCGGTCGTCATGGGACAATGAAGTACGTGCTCTTCCCCCTGGCTGACCTGTCCGGGGGCCACCTCTGATCGACTGGGATGTGCAGCACGTGCGTTTCCTCAACGACATCCGGCCCGCGTACGACCTGACGTACGACGACGTCTTCATGGTGCCCAGCCGCTCCGCGGTCGGCTCGCGGCAGAGCGTGGACCTCAGCTCGCCGGACGGCACCGGCACCACCATCCCGCTGGTCGTCGCGAACATGACCGCCATCGCGGGCCGCCGCATGGCCGAGACGGTGGCCCGGCGCGGCGGACTCGTCGTCATCCCGCAGGACATCCCGATCGAGGTGGTCGCCGAGGTCGTCTCCTGGGTCAAGGGCCGCCACCTCGTCCTGGACACCCCGATCGTGCTGGCCCCGCACCAGACCGTCGCCGACGCGCTCGCCCTGCTGCCCAAGCGCGCGCACAACGCCGGTGTCGTCGTCGACGGGGACCACAAGCCGGTCGGCGTGGTCACCGACACCGACCTGTCCGGCGTGGACCGCTTCACCCAGCTCGAAGAGGTCATGTCCAAGGACCTGATCCTCATCGACGCGGACACGGACCCGCGCGAGGCCTTCAACACCCTCGACGGAGCCAACCGCCGCTACGCCCCCGCCGTGGACAAGGACGGCCGTCTGGCGGGCATCCTGACCCGCAAGGGCGCCCTGCGCGCCACCCTGTACACCCCGGCCACCGACGAGCGGGGCAGGCTCCGCATCGCCGCCGCCGTCGGCATCAACGGCGACGTGGCCGGCAAGGCCCGGCAGCTGCTGGACGCCGGCGTCGACACGCTCGTCATCGACACCGCGCACGGGCACCAGGAGTCGATGATCGGCGCGCTGAAGCTGGTCCGCGACCTCGACCCGCGGGTGCCGATCGTCGCCGGCAATGTCGTCGCCGCCGCGGGCGTCCGCGACCTGATCGAGGCCGGCGCCGACATCGTCAAGGTCGGCGTGGGCCCCGGCGCCATGTGCACCACCCGCATGATGACCGGCGTCGGCCGGCCGCAGTTCTCCGCCGTCCTGGAGTGCGCCGCCGAGGCGAGGAAGTACGGCAAGCACGTGTGGGCCGACGGCGGTGTCCGGCACCCGCGCGACGTGGCGATGGCGCTCGCCGCCGGCGCGTCCAACGTGATGATCGGCTCCTGGTTCGCCGGGACCTACGAGTCCCCGGGCGACCTCCAGCACGACGCGGACGGCCGCCCCTACAAGGAGTCCTTCGGCATGGCCTCCGCACGTGCCGTGCGCAACCGCACCTCCGAGGAGTCGGCGTACGACCGTGCCCGCAAGGCGCTGTTCGAGGAGGGCATCTCCACCTCCCGCATGTTCCTCGACCCCGCCCGGCCCGGCGTCGAGGACCTGATCGACTCGATCATCGCGGGCGTCCGCTCCTCCTGCACCTACGCCGGGGCCGGATCGCTCGAGGAGTTCGCCGAGAAGGCCGTCGTCGGCGTCCAGAGCGCCGCCGGCTACGCCGAGGGCAAGCCGCTGCACGCCAGCTGGAGCTGACGGCCCCTCACCACCGCCCGGCCCCCGCCGGCCCCTCACCACCGCCCGGCCCCCGCCGGCCCCGTCCCGGGGGCCGGCGGGGGCCGGTGCGCAACGGTCGAAAGCCCCCGCGCAACGAACATCCGCGTCCCCGCCCGCAACGCAATGATCTTGCGGGGGTGCGCAAGGTTGCTGCATTTCAGGAGCAACGAAGAACCTCGTAGGGTTACGCGCTGTACGTGTGTGGCGGGGACTCCGCTCGACGGGTCCCGGCTGTCGCGGGACGCCGTCGGTCCCCTGCCTCGGAAGACCGGCAGCGACAAAGGAGTCAGCGCGTGCTCGACCAAGGCGCACCCCCGCACAACGGCCGCCCCGCCGCCCCGCCGTCCCCGGGCCCCCTCGCGCGCCTGATGCGCCGCAAGCCCGTGGAACACCTGGTCGCGGAGGGTGGCCAGGGTGAGGGCGGCTCCCTGCGGCGGTCCCTCGGGCTGTGGCAGCTGACCATGATCAGCATCGGTGCCACCCTCGGCACCGGCATCTTCGTCGTCCTCGGCGAGGCCGTTCCCAAGGCCGGTCCGGCCGTCACGCTCTCCTTCGTCATCGCCGGTCTGACGGCCCTCTTCTCCGCCCTCTCCTACGCCGAGCTGGCGGGCACCATCCCGGTCTCCGGTTCCTCCTACTCGTATGCGTACGCAACGATGGGCGAGCTGGTCGCCTGGGTCTGCGGCTGGTGCCTGATGCTGGAGTACGGGGTCTCGGTCGCCGCCGTCGCCGTCGGCTGGGGCGAGTACCTCAACGAACTCCTCGACGGCACCATCGGCGTCACCATCCCGGACGCGCTCTCCGCCCCGCCCGGCGACGGCGGCGTCTTTAACCTTCCCGCGCTGATCGTCGTCCTGCTCGCCATGGCGTTCCTGATGGGCGGCGCCCGCGAGTCCGCCCGCGCCAACACGATCATGGTCGTCGTGAAGATCGGCGCGCTGGTGCTGTTCTGCGCCATCGGCGTCCAGGGCTTCCGCTCCGGCAACTACGAGAACTTCATGCCGCTCGGCATGGCCGGCGTCAGCGCCGCCGGGGCGACGCTCTTCTTCTCGTACATCGGCTTCGACGCCGCCTCCACCGCCGGCGAGGAGGCGAAGAACGCCCAGCGCGACCTGCCCCGCGCGATCCTGCTGTCGCTCGTCATCATCACCGCGCTGTACGTCCTGGTCGCCGCCGTCGCCGTGGGCGCCAAGCCCTGGCGGCAGTTCACCGACTCCGAGGCCACGCTCGCCCAGATCATGCGCGAGGTCACCGGGCAGGGCTTCTGGGGCACCCTGCTGGCGTTCTGCGCCGTCATCGCCATCGCGAGCGTCGTCCTGACCGTGCTCTACGGCCAGACCCGCATCCTGTTCGCCATGGCCCGGGACGGACTGGTGCCCAAGGTGTTCGGCAAGGTCAGCCCGAAGACCGGCACCCCCCGCGCCAACACCCTGATCGTCTCCCTCTTCTGCGGCGTGCTGGCCGCCGCCATCCCGCTCGGCCAGCTCGCCGACGCCACCAGCATCGGCACCCTGTTCGCCTTCGCGCTGGTCAACGTCGCCGTCGTGGTGCTGCGCCGGACGCGTCCGGAGATGCCCCGCACCTTCCGCGTGCCGCTGTCCCCGCTCGTGCCGGCCCTCGGCTTCGCCTTCTGCCTGTGGATGATGGGCAGCCTGTCCACGATCACCTGGGTGGTCTTCGGTGTCTGGATGGCCGCCGGGCTCGTGTTCTACTTCCTGTACGGCCACCGCCGCTCCCGGCTCGCCGCCCCCGCCGCACCAGAAGCGAAGTGAACCACCCGCAGTGCTGAACGATCTCGACGAACGCATCGTGCACGCCCTCGCCGAGGACGCCCGCCGCTCCTACGCGGACATCGGCCAGCTCGTCGGCCTGTCCGCACCCGCCGTGAAACGGCGCGTGGACCGGCTGCGCGCCACCGGGGCCATCACCGGGTTCACCGTACGGGTGGACCCGGCTGCCCTCGGCTGGGAGACGGAGGGGTTCGTCGAGATCTACTGCCGCAGCAACACCTCCCCGGAGACCATCCAGCGGGGACTGGAGCGCTACCAGGAGGTCGTGGCCGCCTCCACCGTCACCGGTGACGCGGACGCGGTCGCCCAGGTCTTCGCCTCCGACATGCGCCACTTCGAGCGGGTCCTGGAACGCATCGCGGGCGAGCCGTTCGTCGAGCGGACGAAGTCCGTGCTGGTGCTGTCCCCGCTGCTGCGCCGGTTCTCGTCGGGATCGCCCGCGTAGGGAGGCCCGTCCCGGCGTACGCTGACTCCATGCGGAGTCAGGATGATTCCGGACATATGCGGACCGTCTCCCCGGCTGATCCGTGCTTCCCCGTGTTCGTCGACTCCACCGGCAGACGCGCGCGGATGCTCCGGCGCACCGGATACGGCGTGGCCGGGCTGGCGGCCGCGTACCTGATGGTGCTGGTACTGAGCCTCATGGGGGCGACCCCGTTCGCCCCGGGCGTCCTGCTGCCGCCCCTGCCCGGAGAGGCCACGGCCCCGTCGGTGCCGGACCGGGAAGGGGGACCGGACGACGGACCCCGGCCGCCCGGCGGTGTACTCGACCCGGGGCGGAGCGACGCCGGCACGGAGGTGGGCCCGGGCTCCCCGCTGGTTCCCCTGTTCACGCCGCCCGACGGTCCGCTCCTCACCCCCGCGGCCCCGCTCGTCCCCGGTGGACCGGTGCCCCCGGTCCCGGCCGAACCGGATTCCCCCACGACCGGCGTTCCGCCGGCACCGCAGGAGCCCGACGCCCCCGCCCCCGACGATCCGTCCGCACCCGGTCCCGGCACCGGAAGCGAAGCCGCCCCTGAACCGCCCCCGGACGGTCCGCCCCCGGGGACGGACGAGCCGCCCGCCCCGGAGCCCCCGCCGGACACCCCCCCGCCCACCCCACCCCCCGGCCCGTCCGAGCCGCCGCAGGCACCCTCCGACTCCCCGGGCGGTGACGCGCCCGTGACCGGGACCCCCTGATGCGCCGCCGGCCGGTCCGTCCCCCGCCGGCGACACCCGGGCCGCGGCGGACCCGGGCGCCCCTGCCGTCCCGGCACCGCTTCCGCGTCGTCGTCCCACTCGTCCTGCTGGCCTTCGTCGTCTCGGTGCTCCTGGTCGAGGGATACACGACCCGGGGCTTTTCCGGGGACCAGGAGGGACGCGCCGGGAAACCGGCCGCCGGCGTCCCCCGGGAGGTCACCGGCGGAGGCCCGGTCGTCGACACCACCCAGGACCCCCCGCACACCTACCGGGCACCGGACAGAACGGTGGTCCTGACCTTCGACGACGGTCCCGACCCCGTCTGGACACCCCGGATCCGGGCCGTCCTCGACCGCCACGGCGCGCCCGGCACCTTCTTCGTCACCGGCCGGCAGGCCGTGCGCCACCCCGGAATCCTGAGGGACCTGATCCGCTCCGGTCACGAGATCGGGGTGCACACCTTCTCCCACCGGGACCTGGCCACCCTGTCCGCGGCCGAGACCGACCGCGAACTGGCGTTGACCCAGCTCGCCCTCGCCGGAGCCGGGGGCGTCAACAGCTCGCTCCTGCGGATGCCCTACTCCTCGACCACCACCGCCCTGGACGGGCCGGCCTGGTCCGTCGCCCGGCGTCTCGGCGAGAAGGGCTACGTGCTGGCGTTCGTCGACCAGGACACCAGGGACTGGCGGCGTCCGGGCGCGCGGGCGATCGCCGACGCGGCCACACCGCACGTGCCGGGCCGGGGAGCGGTCGTCCTCCTGCACGACTCGGGCGGGGACCGGTCGCAGACCGTCCGGGCGCTGGACATCCTGATCCCCCGGCTCCAGGCCCAGGGCTACCGCTTCACCACGGTCGCCGGCCTCGTCGGCACCGACGGCCTCACCAGCCCCGTCGACACGGGAACCCGGTGGAAGGGCCGGGCGTTCGTGGCCGCCGTGGCCGTGTCGGACACGGCGGTGTCGGCCGTGGGCGTGCTGCTGCTGGTCGTCGGGGCGCTCGTCCTCGCACGGTGCGCGCTGATGCTGGTCCTCGCCCACCACCACGTCCACCGTCGCCCGCCCCCCGGCGCCGGCCGGCCCGTCACCCGGCCCGTCAGCGTCGTCGTCCCCGCGTACAACGAGAGACTGTGCATCGCCAAGACGCTCCGCTCGCTCGCCGCGAGCGATCACCTCGTGGAGATCATCGTCGTGGACGACGGTTCCGACGACGGCACCGCCGACGTCGCCGAGTCGCTCGGTCTCCCGGGGACCACGGTGCTCCGCCGGCCGAACGGCGGCAAGGCGTCGGCCCTCGACGCCGGCGTCCGGCGGGCCTCCCACGACCTCGTCGTCATGCTCGACGCCGACACGGTCTTCGCCCCCTCGACCGTCCACCGCCTCGTCCAGCCGTTCGCCGACCCGGCCGTCGGCGCCACCGCCGGCAACGCCAAGGTGGGCAACCGCCGCGGCCTGCTGGGCCGTTGGCAGCACATCGAGTACGTGATGGGCTTCAACCTGGACCGCCGCACCTACGACCTGCTGCGCTGCATGCCGACCGTCCCCGGCGCGGTCGGGGCCTTTCGCGTCACGGCCCTGCGGGACGCCGGGATGATGAGCGGCGACACCCTCGCCGAGGACACCGACATCACCATGGCCCTGCACCGGGCCGGGTGGGAGGTCCGCTACACCGAGGACGCGCTCGCCTGGACCGAGGCGCCGGCCACCCTGCGGCAACTGTGGCGTCAGCGCTACCGCTGGAGCTACGGCACCCTGCAGGCCGCGTGGAAGCACCGGCACGCGCTGGTCGAGCGCGGCCACGCGGGACACTTCGGCCGCCTGGGGCTGCCCCTGCTGGCCGTCTTCCAGATCCTCACCCCGCTCCTCGCCCCGCTGATCGACCTGCTGACCGTCTACGGCCTGGTCTTCGGGAACCCGCTCCGCACGATGCTGGCGTGGGCCGGTGTGCTGGCCGTGCAGACCGTCTGCGCGGCCTACGCCTTCCGCCTCGACGGTGAGAGCCTCCGGCCGCTGTGGACGCTCCCGCTGCAGCAGATCGTCTACCGCCAGCTCATGTACCTGGTGCTCGTCCAGGCCTGCCTCACCGCGGTCAACGGGTACCGGCTGCCCTGGCAACGCCTCAAGCGCAGCGGCGACGTCGTGCTGCCGCCCCGGCTCCCCGCCCGGGAACGGTGAGGTGAGCTCCGACCGCGGAAACACCGGGCGGGACCCCGTACGGCCGGTCTAGCATGAGGTCATGACCTGGCGACATTGATCCACCGGCCGCGCCTCCCGAGGACCGCCTCGGCCGCCGTACGTCCTCGACGTCCGGTGTCCGAACCGCCCCTACGGGAAGGTCTCATGACTCTCACGCCCACGCGTGCCTCCGACGTCCGCGTGCGACGGCTGACGACCACGCTGTACGGCTACGCGTTCCTCGAAGACTTCGTCCTGCTCTACCCGGTGTACGCGCTGCTGTTCAGCGACACCGGCCTGTCCGTCGGGCAGATCTCCTCCCTGTTCGCCCTCTGGTCGGTCACCGGTGTGCTGCTGGAGGTCCCCTCCGGTGCCTGGGCCGACGCCGTCTCGCGCCGGCTGCTGCTGTGGCTCGGCCCGCTGCTCACCGCCACCGGCTTCGCCCTGTGGGTGCTCGTCCCGTCGTACGGCGCCTTCGCCCTCGGCTTCGTGCTGTGGGGCGCCGGCGGGGCGCTCGGCTCCGGTGCGCTGGAGGCGCTGGTCTACGACGAACTGGAACGGCTCGACGCGGCCGGCCGCTACGCCCGGATCATGGGCCGGGCCCGTGCGGCCGGGCTGGTCGCGGTGATGGCGGCGATGGGACTCGCCGGCCCCGTGCTCACCTGGGGCGGTCACACCGCCGTCGGGGCCGCCAGTGTGCTGGTGTGCCTGCTGGCGGCGGCCACGGCGCTCCGGTTCCCCGAGCACCGCTCGCCGAAGACCGGGCACGAGAACTGGACGGCGACCCTGCGGGCCGGGCTCGCCGGGGCCCGCGCCGACCGGTCCGTACGCGGGGCGTTGCTGCTCGTTCCGGCCGTCGGCGCGGTATGGGGCGCCCTCGACGAGTACACGCCCCTGCTGGTGCGGGAGACCGGGGCCGCCGACGGGACCGTTCCCTACCTGCTCCTGCTGATCTGGGCCGGCGCCACCGCCGGAAGCCTGCTGGCCGGTGAGGGCGAGCGGCTCGGCACGGCCGGGCTCGCCGCGCTGCTGGCCGGCTCCGGTCTCGCCCTGGCCGCCGGAGCGGCCGACGGCACCCCCTGGGGGCTGGGGCTCGTCGCCCTCGCCTTCGGCGGCTTCCAAGCGGCGACGGTGCTGGCCGACGCCCGTCTCCAGTGGCGCATCGAGGACACCGGCCGGGCCACCCTCACCTCGGTGGCGGGCCTGGGCACGGAACTGGCGACGGTGGCGGTCTACGGCGGCTACGCGCTGATCGCCTCGGGCGGCGCCCACAGCACCGCTTTCGCGGTGTTCGCGCTGCCCTACCTGGCGACGGCGGCCCTGCTGCTCACCGGGGCCATCAGGACACGCCGTACGTGAGGACCCGCCGTAGCGCCCGCGGCGGGCGGCCGGTCCGGGGCCGTCCGTCCCCGGACCGACGCGGATCACGTTCCTCGAAGGGGCCACAGGCCGCGGACACACCGACCACTGAGGACGACCACCCCCGCCCCGACCCCTTCCTGCCGCAGGCGGCTGTGCCCGCGTAACCGCGGGCGACTGTGCCGCATGCCGCCGCTCCCGCGGGCAGTCGCCTGCCGCGTCAGCCGCGTCAGCCGCGTCAGTCGCGGGCAGTCGTGCCGCTGGGGCGGCACGGGTGGGCGCGACGGCACCCCGCAAGCGCCGGGCCGCGCAACCTCACCCCCCGGGCCGCACCGACGCCGGGGCACCTCACACAGCGCCGCCCTCCGAACCCACCGCGGAAGCGACAAGCACCGCGCAACGAATCGCCGCCACCCCCACCCCGCACGCAACAAACCCCTCACCGACGCGCAACGGCTCCGTCTTGTCCCCCCGAGCCGCCCGCCCGTACGGTCTATCCGACCCCCCGAAACCCCCGCGTACCGGTGAGGAACACGCATGCGCACCGCCCTGCTCCAGAGCTCCGGCCGCCCCGGATCCGTCGTCGAGAACCTCAAGGTCCTCGACGAGGCGGCCGGCCGTGCCGCCGCCGCGGGCGCCGGGCTGCTCGTCACCTCGGAGCTGTTCCTCACGGGGTACGCGATCGGCGACGACCTCGGCCGGCTCGCCGAGCCCGCCGACGGCGACGCGGCGGACGCGATCGCGGAGACCGCCACCCGGCACGGCCTCGCGATCGCCTACGGCTACCCCGAGCGGGACGGCGAGCGCGTCTTCAACTCCGTACAGCTCATCTCCGCCGTCGGCACCCGCCTCGCGAACTACCGCAAGACCCACCTCTACGGCTGCTTCGAGCGGGACCACTTCACCCCGGGAGAGCGAACCGTCGTACAGGCCGAGCTCGACGGCCTCACCATCGGCCTGATGATCTGCTACGACGTCGAGTTCCCGGAGAACGTGCGCGCCCACGCGCTGGCCGGCACCGACCTCCTCCTGGTGCCCACGGCACAGCTGCACCCGTTCCAGTTCGTCGCCGAGTCCGTCGTACCGGTGCGGGCGTTCGAGAACCAGATGTACATCGCGTACGTCAACCGGGTCGGCCAGGAGGGCGAGTTCGAGTTCGTGGGCCTGTCCACGCTCGCCGCCCCCGACGGAATCGCCCGCGCCCGGGCCGGCCGTACCGAGGAACTCGTCGTCGCCGACGCCGACCCCGTCCTCCTCGCCGCCTCCCGTGAGGACAACCCGTATCTGGCCGACCGCCGCCCCGGCCTCTACGGGTCCCTCGTCTGAACCCCGCCCCCACCCCCGCTTCACCCGTGCAAGGAGTCCGTACCCCATGACGTCCACCGTGCCCAACGCGATCGAGCACGCCGACGAGCAGCAGCCGCCGATCACCATGTTCGGCCCGGACTTCCCGTACGCGTACGACGACTTCCTCGCCCACCCGGCGGGCCTCGGACAGATACCGGCGACCGAGCACGGCACCGAGGTCGCCGTCATCGGCGGCGGCCTGTCCGGCATCGTCGCCGCGTACGAGCTGATGAAGATGGGCCTCAAGCCGGTCGTGTACGAGGCGGACCGGATCGGCGGGCGGCTGCGCACCGTCGGCTTCGACGGGTGTGACGACTCCCTGACCGCCGAGATGGGCGCGATGCGCTTCCCGCCGTCCTCCACGGCGCTCCAGCACTACATCGACCTGGTCGGACTGCACACCCGTCCCTTCCCCAATCCCCTCGCCGAGGCGACGCCGTCGACCGTCGTCGACCTCAAGGGCGAGTCGCACTACGCCGAGACCCTCGACGACCTGCCCCAGGTCTACCGGGACGTCGCCGACGCCTGGGGCAAGTGCCTCGAAGAGGGCGCCGACTTCTCCGACATGAACCGCGCCCTGCGCGAGCGCGACGTCCCCCGCATCCGGGAGATCTGGGCGAAGCTGGTCGAGAAGCTCGACAACCAGACCTTCTACGGCTTCCTCTGCGACTCCGAGGCCTTCAAGTCCTTCCGCCACCGCGAGATCTTCGGCCAGGTCGGCTTCGGCACCGGCGGCTGGGACACCGACTTCCCCAACTCCATCCTGGAGATCCTCCGCGTCGTCTACACCGAGGCCGACGACCACCACCGCGGCATCGTCGGCGGCTCCCAGCAGCTGCCCCTGCGCCTGTGGGAGCGCGAGCCGGAGAAGATCGTCCACTGGCCGTACGGCACCTCGCTGAAGTCCCTGCACCAGGACGGCGAACCCCGCCCGGCGGTCACCCGGCTCAACCGCACCGCCGGCAACCGGATCACGGTGACGGACGCCGACGGGGACATCCGCACCTACCGGGCGGCGATCTTCACCGCCCAGTCCTGGATGCTGCTCTCGAAGATCGCCTGCGACGACTCGCTCTTCCCGATCGACCACTGGACCGCGATCGAGCGCACCCACTACATGGAGAGCTCCAAGCTCTTCGTGCCGGTGGACCGGCCGTTCTGGCTGGACAAGGACGAGGAGACCGGCCGGGACGTCATGTCGATGACGCTCACCGACCGCATGACGCGCGGCACGTACCTCCTCGACGACGGCCCCGACAAGCCGGCCGTCATCTGCCTCTCCTACACCTGGTGCGACGACAGCCTGAAGTGGCTGCCGCTGTCCGCGAACGAGCGGATGGAGGTCATGCTGAAGTCGCTCGGCGAGATCTACCCCAAGGTCGACATCCGGAAGCACATCATCGGCAACCCGGTGACCGTCTCCTGGGAGAACGAGCCCTACTTCATGGGCGCGTTCAAGGCCAACCTGCCCGGCCACTACCGCTACCAGCGCCGTCTGTTCACCCACTTCATGCAGGAGGCGCTGCCGGAGGACAAGCGGGGCATCTTCCTCGCCGGCGACGACATCTCCTGGACGGCCGGCTGGGCGGAGGGCGCCGTCCAGACCGCGCTGAACGCCGTCTGGGGCGTCATGCACCACTTCGGCGGCGAGACCGACCCGACCAACCCGGGCCCCGGCGACCTCTACGACGAGATCGCCCCGGTGGAGCTCCCCGAGGACTGAGCCCGCCTCCCCGCCGCGGGGTCAGTCCGGCAGCGGGGTGAGCAGCATGCGGCCGGCGAAGCCCACCGCCGTGTCCAGGCGTTCGGTGAACTCCCCGGCGATGTCCGGCAGTCCGCGCAGTGCCCACAGGGCGCGGGCCGCCGTCCAGGCCGCGTCCCGGGCGCGTTCCAGGCTCCACGCGCCCAGCAGATGGGTCAGCGGGTCGGCGATCCGCAGCAGTTCGGGGCCCGGGGTCAGCTCTTCGCGGATCCGGTCCTCCATCGAGAGGAGGAGTTCGCCCACCTGGTCGAACTCGTCCTCCAGGTCGACGGGTTCGCAGGTGAGCGTACGGCAGGTGTCCACGACGGCGAGGGCGAGATCGTGGCCGATGTGCGCGTTGACGCCCGCGAGGGCGAACTGCAGCGGACGTACGCCGGGGTGCCGGCGGAACTGGAACAGCGGGCGCCAGCAGGCCGGTGGCAGCCGCTCCCGCGACACCGCGTCCACCGCCGCCAGATAGCGCTCCGCGAACCGTACGTCCAGCGCGATCGCCGCCCGCGCGTCCGGGAACCGGCCCGCGTCGATCCGCCAGTCCACGGCCTCCGTGACGGTGAGGTAGACACGGTTGAACACCGCGACCCCGTCCCGCGCGGGCAGGGCCGCGTCGAGCGCGCGCATACGGGAGACGACCCCGTCCACAGGTGTGAGGACTTGTTCGCGTTGCGGCATGAGCGCAGAGTCGCACCTTTAGGGTGGAACCAGTGGCGGCGGGCCCGGCGCTTCCCCGGAACGGGGGAACGTGCCCGTCGTGGGGGAGGGGGAGCAGTACTGTGTCAGGCCCGCGTGCCCAGCGCCTGTCCGCGCGGAGGGCCGAGCGCCGGCGTGTCGTCCGGCGCGGCGCGATGGTCGCGGCGGCCTCCGTGGTGGTCGCGGTCGGCACCGTCACGGGGATGATGTCGGCGGTCGGCGACGGACGCGGCATGGACGAGGCACGCCCCGCGGTGACCTCCTCGTCCCGCCCGGAACCGCTGCACGTCGTGCCGTCACTCCCGCCCTCGCCTTCGCCGTCGGCGACGACGTCCCCTTCTCCCACGGCCGGTCCGGCGGAGAAGGCGAGCCCGAAGGCGTCCGCGTCCGGGACCGGGAAGAAGCGGCGGACCGCCCCCGTGTCCACCCGCCTCTACCGCCACCCCGACTCCCAGGTCCTGGACTGGGTGCGGTCCCACCCCGGCGACCCGCGCCGCGCGGTCATCGAGTCCCGGATAGCCGACCAGCCGGCGGCCGTGTGGTTCGCGGACCACTCCCCGGAGACGATCACCTCCCGGGTGCGTGCCGTGACGTCGGGCGGCGCGGCACGGGGCCGGACACCGGTCCTCGTGCCGTACGCGATCCCCGACCGCGACTGCGGCGGGTACTCCGAGGGCGGGGCACCCGATCTGGCGGCCTACGACGCCTGGATCGACCGGTTCGCCGCCGGACTGGGCGGCGGCGAGGTCATCGTGATCCTGGAGCCCGACGCGATCGCCCAGTCCGAGTGCCTCTCCGTCGGGCGGCGCGCCGACCGCTTCGCCTCGCTGGCCCGGGCCGGCCGGGTGCTGAAGGAAGCCAACCCCCGGGCGCGGGTCTACTTCGACGCCGGGCACTCCGGCTGGCGCGCGCCCACCGAGCAGGCCGCCCTGCTGCGGCAGGCCGGGGCCGCCTCGGCCGCCTCCTCCGACGGCGTCTTCAGCAACGTCTCCAACTTCCATGACACCGCCGACGAGGTCGCCTACGACCGTGCCGTGCTCGACGCCCTCGGCGGACCGCCGGGCCTCGGCGCGGTGATCGACACCAGCCGCAACGGCAACGGCGCCCCGGCGGACGGCGCGTGGTGCGACCCGGCGGGCCGCAAGATCGGCCGGACCCCGACGCTGAGCACCGGGGAGGCCGGCATCGACGCCTACCTGTGGGTGAAGCTGCCGGGGGAGTCCGACGGCTGCAAGGGGGCGCCGGGCACCTTCACCCCGTCGTACGCCTACGACTTGGCGCGCTGATCACCCTCGGTGTCTTCGGTGTCGTAGGAGGACGTGCCCTCGTCGAGCAGCGGCTCCTGCGTCTTGAGGTGGGCGGGCGCGAAGACGCGCAGCGCGTGGTAGCCGGTGATGACGACCAGCGTGCCGAGCGCGATGCCGCTGAGCGAGAAGGTGTCGGTGAACTCCATCGAGACGTTGCCGACGCCGATGATGATGCCCGCGGCGGCCGGCACCAGGTTCAGCGGATTGCGCAGGTCCACCTTGGCGTTGGTCCAGATCTGCGCGCCGAGCAGGCCGATCATGCCGTACAGGATGACGGTGATCCCGCCGAGGACCCCGCCCGGGACGGCCGCCACGACCGCGCCGAACTTCGGGCACACGCCGAACAGCAGGGCGAAGCCGGCGGCGGCCCAGTAGGCGGCCGTGGAGTAGACGCGGGTCGCGGCCATCACGCCGATGTTCTCGGAGTAGGTGGTGTTGGGCGGGCCGCCGACCGCGGTGGACAGCATGGAGCCGACGCCGTCGGCGGAGATGGCCGTGCCGAGCTTGTCGTCGAGGTCGTCGCCGGTCATCTCGCCGACCGCCTTGACGTGCCCGGCGTTCTCGGCGATCAGCGCGATGACCACCGGCAGGGCGACCAGGACCGCCGACCACTCGAAGGACGGGCCGTGCAGGGTCGGCAGCCCGATCCAATCGGCCTGGCCCACGCCGGACAGGTCCAGGCGCCAGTGGTCGGTGACCTTGCCGCTCGCGTCCGCCGAGTGGATCTTCCCGAAGACCCGGTCGAGCGCCCAGGACAGGGCGTATCCGAAGACCAGTCCGAGGAAGATCGCGACGCGGGACCAGAAGCCGCGCAGGCAGACCACGGCGAGCCCGGTGAACAGCATCACGGACAGGGCGGTCCACTGGTCCTGCGGCCAGTAGGTGGAGGCGGTCACCGGTGCCAGGTTGAAGCCGATCAGCATCACCACCGCGCCGGTCACGACCGGCGGCATCGCGGCGTGGATGATCCGCGCCCCGAAGCGTTGTACCGCGAGACCCACCAGGAACAGCGCGGCCCCCACCACGAACACCGCGCCGGTGACGGTGGCGCTGGAGCCGCCCTGGGCCCGGATGACCGCGGCGACGCCGACGAAGGAGAGCGAGCAGCCCAGGTAGCTGGGCACCCGGCCGCGCGTGGCCAGCAGGAAGACGATCGTCGCGACGCCCGACATCATGATCGCGAGGTTGGGGTCGAGGCCCATGAGCACCGGCGCGACGAAGGAGGCGCCGAACATCGCCACGACGTGCTGGGCGCCCAGTCCCGCCGTGCGGGGCCAGGAGAGCCGTTCGTCGGGGCGGACCACCGCGCCGGGGGCCGGGGTGCGTCCGTCGCCGTGCAGTTTCCACCGGACGCCGAGATTCATGAGCTGTCGCTTTCGTCGTACGTGCAGCGTGTCCGGACCATTGTGCGGGCTGGGCAGCGGTGCTTCGTACAGGCGGACGGGCATGGCCGACCCGGCTGAGCGTCTGCTTAGGATGAGGAAGCGCCGCTGTTCGATGTAAGCGGCATTCATCCCGTACGTCCCAGGAGTCCCGCCCGTGACCGCCGAAGCCCCGCTCGCCCCCGCCCTGCTCCACGGCCGGCTGATCCCCGTGACCGTCCACTTCGACGACCTCGACGCGCTGGGACTGCTGCACAACGCCCGCTATCCGCTGCTCGTCGAGCGGGCGTGGACCGAGCTGTGGCAGGAGAAGGGCGTCCGCTTCGACGGCGACTGGGCGGCGGCCGGCGACGCCTGCAACGCGGTCCGGGAGCTGCGCATCGGCTACGAGGCCCCGGTGACCCGCGCCGGTACGTACGCGGTCCACCTGTGGCTGGAGCGGCTCGGCAGGACCGGACTGACGTACGGCTTCCGCTTCTGCTCGCAGGACGGGGCGGTGACCTACGCGCGGGGCAGCCGGGTGCTGGTGCGGCTGGACGCCACGACCCTGCGCCCGGCCCCCTGGAGCGAGACGTTCAGGGACGGGGCTCGGGAACTGCTGCTTCCGGACGCGTGACTTTCGTACGGTCTCCCGCGCGCAGCACGCCCGCGAAGCCCGCGATGCCGCACGACAACACCGTCACCAGGACGAACGACACCATCAGACTGGTCGCCTGGGCCAGCAGGCCGATCGCGCTCGGGGCGACCAGGCCCGAGGTGTAGGTGATGGTCGCGACGCCCGCGATGGCCAGGCTCGGGTTGGAGCCGCTGCGGCCGGCGGCGGCGAAGCACAGCGGCACGACCACCGCGATGCCGAGCCCCATCAGCGCGAACCCGCCCATCGCCACCGCGGGGTGCCCGGCGAACACGATCAGCAGTCCGCCCAGCAGGGCGACGGCGCCGCTCGCGCGGACCGTGCGCACGGCGCCGTAGCGGTCCACCACGTGGTCCCCGGCGATCCGGGCGAGGGCCATGGTGAGCGTGAAACCGGTGGTGCAGGCGGCCGCGAGACCGGCCGAGGTCTCCAGCTGGTCGCGCAGGTAGACCGCCGACCAGTCCAGGCTCGCGCCCTCCGCGAACACCGCGCAGAAGCCGATCGCGCCGATGAGCAGCGCGGAGCGGGGCGGCAGCGCGAACCGCGGCGGCGGCTCCTCGTCCTCGGCGGGCTGCAGGTCGAGCACCCAGGTGCAGGCGGTCACGCCCGCCACCGTCAGGGCGGCGGCCGCGAGCGCGTGGTGCAGCCGGGCGTCCGTGCCCAGGTGGGCGGCGAGCGTGCCGGCCGCCGAGCCGACCAGGGCGCCGGCGCTCCACATGCCGTGCAGCCCCGACATGATCGACTTGTCGAGCCGGTTCTCCACCTCCACACCCAGCGCGTTCATCGCCACGTCGGACATGCCGGCCGTGGCACCGTAGACGAACAGGGCCAGGCAGAGGGTGAGCAGGTTCGGGGCGATCGACGGCAGGATCAGCGCGAGCGTCCACAGCGCGATCAGACCGCGCAGCGCCGTGCGGGCACCGAAGCGGTGGCTGACGCTTCCCGCGAGCGGCATCGCGAGGGACGCCCCGAGCGCGGGGAAGGCGAGCGCGAGGCCCAACTGCCCGGCGCTCACCCCGGCATGGTCCTGGATCCAGGGGACGCGGGTGGCGAACGAGCCGGTGACGGCGCCGTGCACGGCGAACACGGCGGCCACGGCGTACCGCGCCCGCCTCACATCGCGCTGCTGATGGACCACTGCGCTCATCGTCCCGCCCCTCCCGGCCGTCGGTTTCCGTCTGCGCCGCCGTAAACTATCAGGAACCCTGCCTGAAAGATATGGGGTATCCGGGGACGGAGCATGCGCCGGCCGGCCCCGCCGATCTGGAAGGATCCCGGCATGGCCGCATCCCCGAGCACCGCCAGAGCCATCAACGACCGGCTCGCCCTGCGTCTGCTCCAGCAGGAAGGCCCGCTGACCGCAGGGCAGTTGAAGCAGCTGACCGGACTGTCCCGGCCGACCGTCGCCGACCTCGTCGAGCGGCTCACCGCCGCCGGGCTCATCACGGTGGCCGGCGAGGCGGGGGAGCAGCGGCGCGGCCCCAACGCCAAGCTCTACGGCATCGTCGCGGACCGGGCGCACCTGGCCGCGCTGGACGTCCGCACCGAGGGCGTCGCCGTGGTCGTCTCCGACCTCGTCGGCGAGGTGCTGGCCGAGGCCGCCCTGCCCATCACCGGGGAGGCGGGCACCGGACCGGCGGTCGAACAGGCGGTCGCGCTGGTCGAGCGGACGGCGAAGGAGGCGGGCGCCGACCGGCTGCACACCGTCGGGATCGGCGCCCCCGGGCTGATCGACCCCGCGAGCGGCGAACTGCGCGACTCCACGGGCCTGCCCGAGTGGCACCGGCGCCTGGTCGCCGTACTCCAGGAACGGTTCCCCGAGGCCCGGGTCAGCGTGGAGAACGAGACCAACCTCGCCGCGCTGGCCGAGCAGCGCGACGGCGCGGCCCGTGACCGGGACACCTTCGTCCTGCTGTGGCTGGGCCACGGCACCGGCGCCGCCGTGATCCTCGACGGCACCCTGCGCAGGGGTGCCTCCGGCGGTACGGGCGAGATCGGCTTCCTCCCGGTCCCGGGCACCCGCGGTCTGCCCTCGGCCACCGACTGCGCGGGCGGCTACCACTCCCTGGTGGGGGCGGCGGCGGTCGCGGAGCTGGCGGAGGAGTACGGCGTCGTGGCGGAGCCGGGCATCGAGCCGCCGGCGGCGGGCGCGGTACGGACGGCCGTCGCGTCGGCCGGGCCCGCCTCCCCGGAGGCACGCTTCCTCGACACCCTGGCCGACCGGATCGCGGTGGGCGTCGCCTCGGTGGTCGCGCTGCTCGACCCCGGCCACGTGGTCCTGGGCGGCGAGATCGGCCAGGCCGGCGGCGAGGCACTCGCCGCGCGGGTACGGGACCGCCTGGCCGCCCTGTCCCCCCTGCCCGCCGACGTACGGCCCAGCACCCTGGGCGGCGGCGCGGTACTCCGCGGAGCCCTCCTGACGGCCCGCGACCGCGCCCAGGACGAACTGTTCGGCGTACCCGGACACTGAGGCAGCGCCCCGAAGAGCGCGGGACCGTACCGACGTGCGGCCACGGCAGCGCCCTGAAGGGGCGCGGGGCCGTGTTGACGTGCGGCTACCGCCGCGTGGGCGCGACCAGCCACGACGGCGCCACGGACGACAGACGACACCGCACCGCACGTCCGGCAGGACGCCCGGCTCCCGGCCGTCGGACGTCGTCGGCCGGACCGGTGCTCACCCCGTCCGGTCGCGGACGGACGTCCCGCTCACCGGCGGTCGCCGCGCGGCGCTCACCGCGCACCGCTTCGCCAGGTACTCGTCGAACGTGCCCTTGCCGACCGCTCGCTCCGGGGCGAGGTGGCCGCCCGCGCGGAAGGCGTCGTAGGACGCGCCGCGCAGCGGGACCTTCACCACCGCGCGGCGGCGGCCCGTGGCCTTCAGATACGCGCGGGCCAGGGAGTCGAACGTCCGGACCTCCGGACCGCCCATGTCGTCGACGCGGCCAGCCGGCGCGCCCTGGGCCAGCTCGGCCAGGCGGTCCGCGACCTCCGTGACGTCGACCGGCTGGTTCTTCACCCGGGCCGGCAGCAGCAGGACCGGCATCCTGGCCATGACCTGAAGGACCGTGAACACCAGGTCGTGGAACTGGGTGGCGCGCAGCACCGTCCAGCCCAGCCCCGACTCCTCGACCAGCCGCTCCACGGCCAGCTTGGACTTGTAGTAGCCGAACGGCACCCGGTCGACACCGACGATCGAGATGTACACGAGGTGTCCGGCCCCGGCCCCCCGGGCCGCCGCGATCAGGTTCCGCGCGGCCTCCTCGTCGCCACCGCGCGGTGACGACGCGCAGTGCACGATCGTGTCCACGCCCGTGACGGCCTCGTCCAGCGCCGGCCCGCCTTCGCGCAGATCGACGGCGTACGGCTGAGCGTGCCGGCTGAGCCCCCGCACCTCGTGTCCGCCCGCCCGCAGCCGTGCGACGACGTGCCGGCCGAGCGTTCCGGTACCGCCGGTCACCAGGATCGTGCTCATGCTGTTCCGTCCCTCCGGGTATCCGGCGCTCCCCGACGGAGCGCCCCGCGTCTGGGACGGATCGACCACCGCCGGATGTGACATCGGTCCGGGGACCCGCCCCGTACGGAGTCCAGCTTCTCCGGGTCCGGTACTGGGCGCATCCGCGCGTGGTGAGGCCCGGCGGCGGGCAAGGGCCGTCGTCACCGCCGCCGGGCCGGTTCTCCGGGAGGGTCAGCAGGCTCCCTGGTCCCGCCAGACCCCCCATTCGCCGGGCGGCGTCGCGCCCGGTGCCGGCGACTGCCATGCCGGCAGCTTCAGTGACACCCGGTGGAAGTCGCCCTTCAGGCCGCCCACATTGCCGCCCGTGTGGTCGCTGCTGATGACCTCGGTGCCGAAACCGGACCGGTCGGAGGCGTTCCCCGGAGCCGAGGTCGCGTAGTCGAATGGCCGGCGGCGTGCGAGACGGTGGCAGGGGGACGGCACAGGGGGGTTCCTCTCCGGGGAAGGTGGCTCGGACCTTAAGAGGACTAGACCAAAGCGTCAATAGGTATGGGCCAATTGGGCGGGCTGTCAAGGAGGCTTCCCGGCGGGGGAGTTGCTCCTCGCGGGACCCTCGGCGGTCTCCGTGTCACTTCCTGTGAGCCACTCCACACTCCTCGCCCGCATGGAGTGCGGCCGGCCGTGGCAGACTGGCCCCGTACCAGTAGCAGCGCACTCCGGGGTCGGTGAAAGTCCGAACCGGCGGTTACAGTCCGCGACCCGGTCGCCTCCAGCGACCGGTTGACCAGGTGAAATTCCTGGACCGACGGTTAAAGTCCGGATGGGAGGCAGTGCGCGGCGGGCGGGCATCCATGCGCGTCGCCGTACCGGTTCGCCCTCCGGGCGGACTTTGTCCGGCGTCGCCCCGGTGTCGTCGCCTGCGGTTTCTGTCGTCATCGACAGCCCCGGAGTCCGTGCCCGAAGAGGCAGGAGGACCCGGGAAGTGTTCACCGGAATCGTCGAAGAGCTGGGCGAGATCACCGCCGTCGAAACCCTCGACGACGCCTGTCGCTTCCGGCTGCGCGGCCCCGTCGTCACCGAAGGCGTGAAGCACGGCGACTCCATCGCCGTCAACGGTGTCTGCCTCACGGTCGTCGAGCACGAGGGCGACGAGTTCACCGCCGACGTCATGGCGGAGACCCTGAAGCGCTCCAGCCTCGGCGTCCTCGCCGTCGGCTCCCGCGTCAACCTCGAACGCCCCACGGCCGTCGGCTCCCGCCTCGGCGGCCACATCGTCCAAGGGCACGTCGACGGCACCGGCGAGATCCTCGGGCGCGAGCCGTCGGAGAACTGGGAGATCGTGAAGATCTCCCTCCCCGCCGGCCTCTCCCGCTACGTCGTGGAGAAGGGCTCCATCACCGTCGACGGCGTCAGCCTCACCGTCGTCGACGCCGGGCCCGACTTCTTCACCGTCAGCCTGATCCCCACCACGCTCGCCCTGACGACCCTGGGCCTCAAGCAGCCCGGCGACCCGGTCAACCTCGAGGTGGACGTCATCGCCAAGTACGTCGAGCGGATGCTCGGCGACCGCGTCGCCGGTGAGGGGGCTTCCCGGTGAACTGGCTCAACTCCGAGGCCTTCACCCTCTTCGGCCAGCACATCAAATGGTCGGACATGCTCGGCAACGTGATCGGTCTGATCGCCCTCGCGCTCGGCTGGCGCCGCTCCCTGTGGACCTGGCCCGCCCAGTTCGTCTCCGGTCTGATCCTCTTCGCCGCCTTCTCCACCGCCCACCTCTCGGGCAGCGCCGGCAAGCAGGTCGTCGTCATGCTGGTCGCCGCCTGGGGCTTCTGGCAGTGGAACCGCGGCCGGCGACAGGCGCAGGACGGCTCCGTCGCCGTACGGTTCGCGACCAACCCCGAACGGCTTCTCCTCGTGGGCGCCGCGGCCGTCGGCACCCTCGCCGTCGGCGGGCTGTTCACCCTCTACCCGTCCCTGTCCTGGGACCCCTGGCCGGACGCCTACATCTTCGTCGGCACCATCGTCGCCATGTACGCGCAGGCCCGCGGCATGGTCGAGTTCTGGTTCGCCTGGCTGCTCGTCGACCTCGTCGGCGTCCCCCTGAACTTTGCCAACGGCTTCGCCTTCTCCGGCTTCGTCTACGTCATCTACGGCGCGCTCGTCCTGTGGGGACTGCGCGACTGGTGGCTGCGCTCCCGCGACGCGCGGCCCACTCTGGAAGGAGCGCCCGCATGAGCACGGCACCGATCCTGTACAGCACCGACGGCGTCGAGGACCTCCTGCTCGACCCGGTCGAGCAGGCGATCGCCGACATCGCGGCCGGCCGCCCGGTCGTGGTCGTCGACGACGAGGACCGCGAGAACGAGGGCGACCTCGTCGTCGCCGCCGAGAAGGCCACCCCCGAGATCGTCGCCTTCATGATGAGCGAGTGCCGCGGCCTGATCTGCGCCCCCATGGAGGGCGAGGAGCTGGACCGGCTGCGCCTCCCGCAGATGGTCGACGACAACACCGAGTCGATGAAGACCGCGTTCACCGTCTCCGTCGACGCCTCCGCCGCCCACGGCGTGACCACCGGCATCTCCGCCGCCGACCGCGCCACCACGCTCCGACTGCTGGCGAGCGGCACCGCCGAACCCACCGACCTCGTCCGCCCCGGACACGTCTTCCCGCTGCGCGCCCGCCCCGGCGGCGTGCTCGTGCGCAACGGTCACACCGAGGCCGCCGTCGACCTGGCCCGCCTCGCCGGCCTGCGCCCGGCCGGCGCCATCGTCGAGATCGCCGGCGAGGACGGCACCATGCTCCGGCTGCCCGAGCTGATCCCCTTCGCCCGCAAGCACGGCCTGACGATCATCTCCATCGAGGACCTGATCGCCTACCGCCGCTCCGCCGAACCCACCGTCCGCCGCGAGGCCGAGGTCCGTCTGCCGACCTCCCACGGCACCTTCACCGCGTACGGTTACCGCTCCACCGTCGACGGAATCGAGCACGTCGCCCTCGTCCACGGCGACCTCGGCGACGGTGAGGACGTCCTCGTCCGCCTCCACTCCGAATGCCTCACCGGCGACGTCTTCGGCTCCCGGCGCTGCGACTGCGGCCCCCAGCTCGACGCCTCCCTGGAGCGCATCCAGGCCGAGGGCCGCGGAGTCGTGGTCTACCTGCGCGGACACGAGGGACGCGGCATCGGCCTGATGTCCAAGCTGCGCGCCTACGAACTCCAGGAGCGCGGCCGGGACACCCTCGACGCCAACCTCGAACTCGGCCTGCCCGCCGACGCCCGCGACTACGGCGCCGGCGCGCGGATCCTCGCCGACCTCGGTGTCCGCGGCGTCCGCCTGATGACCAACAACCCCGACAAGTCCGACGCGCTCGCCCGCCACGGCATCGAGGTCACCGGACGCGAGCCGATGCCCGTCACCGCGAGCGAGCACAACCTCCGCTACCTGCGCACCAAGCGGGACCGGATGGGCCACGACCTGCCCTGGCTGGACACGCCGACCGTGCCCGCCTGCGGCAACCAGTAACGACAGACAGCGAGGAGAGACGTGAGCGGCAAGGGTGCACCGGAACTGTCCGTACGCGACGTGGGCGACCTGCGGGTCGCCGTCATCGCCGCGCAGTGGCACGAGAAGGTGATGGACGGACTGGTGGACGGCGCCCTGCGCGCCCTGCACGACCTCGGCATCGACGAGCCGACCCTGCTCCGGGTCCCCGGAAGCTGGGAACTCCCCGTCGTCGCCAAGGTCCTGGCCGGCCGCGGCTACGACGCGGTCGTCGCCCTCGGCGTCGTCATCCGGGGCGGCACGCCCCACTTCGACTACGTGTGCCAGGGCGTCACCCAGGGCCTCACCCAGGTCTCGGTCGACACCGGTGTCCCCGTCGGTTTCGGCCTGCTCACCTGTGACGACGAGGAGCAGGCCCTGGACCGCGCCGGGCTGCCCGGCTCCAGCGAGGACAAGGGGCACGAGGCGGTCACCGCCGCGGTGGCCACCGCGGCCTGCTTGCGTTCGGTATCCGAGCCCTGGCGGTGAGCAGCCCCCGTCACCGCGTAGGGTAAGGACCACCATGTCCAAGAAGACGTTCGAGGAGCTGTTCACCGAGCTCCAGCAGAAGGCCGCCCACGGCGACCCCGCCACCTCCCGCACCGCCGAGCTGGTCGACAAGGGCGTCCATGCCATCGGCAAGAAGGTCGTCGAGGAGGCCGCCGAGGTCTGGATGGCCGCCGAGTACGAGGGCAAGGAAGCGGCCGCCGAGGAAATCTCGCAGCTGCTCTACCACGTCCAGGTGATGATGGTCGCCCGCGGCATCTCCCTCGACGACGTCTACGCCCACCTGTGAATCCCCGCGTCCACGACACACCCCCTCACACGAAGGAAGCCGACCTCATGCTGCGCATCGCCGTCCCCAACAAGGGTTCCCTGTCAGGCCCCGCGGGGGAGATGCTGCATGAGGCCGGCTACCGGCAGCGCCGCGAGTCCAAGGAACTGCGGATCGTCGACCCGGCGAACGAGGTCGAGTTCTTCTACCTCCGCCCGCGTGACATCGCCATCTACGTCGCCTCCGGACAGCTCGACATCGGCATCACCGGCCGCGACCTGCTGATCGACTCCGGCGCCGACGCCGAGGAGATCCTCCCCCTCGGCTTCGCCCGCTCCACCTTCCACTACGCCACCAAGCCGGGCACCCTCGGCGGCCTGGCGGACCTGAAGGGCAAGACGATCGCCACCTCCTACGAGGGCATCGTCGCGGGACACCTCGCCGACCACGGCATCGACGCCTCCGTCGTCCACCTCGACGGCGCCGTCGAGACCGCCATCCAGCTCGGTGTCGCCCAGGTCATCGCGGACGTCGTCGAGACCGGCACCTCGCTGCGCAACGCCGGCCTGGAGATCACCGGCGAACCGATCATGAAGTCCGAGGCCGTCGTCATCCTCCCCCGGGCTCGAACACACTCGCCCGGGGGGACCCCCACCACCGGAGCGGACGGCGAGGAGCCCAAGGTGCGGCAGTTCCTGCGCCGCCTCCAGGGAGTCCTGGTCGCCCGGACGTACGTGATGATGGACTACGACTGCCGCGTCGAACAGCTCGAGAAGGCCGTCGCCCTCACCCCGGGCCTGGAGTCCCCCACCGTGTCCCCGCTGCACAACGAGGGCTGGGTCGCCGTCCGCGCGATGGTCCCCGCCAAGGAGGCCCAGCGGATCATGGACGACCTGTACGACATCGGCGCCCGCGCCATCCTCACCACGGCCATCCACGCCTGCCGCCTCTGACCGGACCCGGAGCACCACGATGTCCGACACGACCGCGGGCCGGCTGCCCGACCTGCCCGTCACCTTCCGCCCGGGCCGCACCCGCGCGGTGCTGCTCACGGCCGGTGCCGCGCTCTTCGTGGTCATCACCCTGATCGCGCTGCTGCTGGAGCAGCTCAGCCCGGGGGAGCGGATCAGCTTCGTGTTCACCGCCGCGCTGCTGGCCGGCGTGCTGCTTCTGCTGGCCCGGCCGAAGGTCGTCGCCGACGAGACGGGCGTCACCGTCGTCAACATCGTGAGCCGGCGTCGCCTGGAATGGGCGGAGATCCTTCAGGTGAACCTCCGTTCCGGTGATCCCTGGGTCTTCCTCGACCTCAGCGACGGCACCAGCCTGCCCGCGCTCGGCATCCAGCCGGGCATCGCCAGACAGCGGGCCGTCGCCGACGCGCGGGCCCTGCGGGCGCTCATCGAGGTCCGCTCCACGGCCGGGCCCGAGGCACCCCGGAGCTGACCCGGAGCCATCCCTCGGGGACGGCCCGGGGCCCGGCTCCGGGAGACATCGGGGACGTCCACCTGCCACAGTCGCCCATGTCTTGATTAATCTGGTGGGCACAGGCGCGACGACCGCGCCTGTGCCCCTGCCGCCCCGCCCGGTGCACAGGGGCTCCAGCTATCCGAGGAGTGACCCTCTCCGGCGATGGACGGATCGTCCTGTAGTACCTGCGCCGCCCCCTGCCGACATAGCGCGGACCCGCGTCTCCAGGTCCGCGCGCATGCGGAGGCGGCGGCATCATGACCACCTCCTTGCTGCTTCTGGCAGCCGCTTTCCTGCTGATCCTGGCCAACGGATTCTTCGTGGCCGCCGAGTTCGGCCTGGTCACCGTCGAGCGACCGGACGCCGAGGAGGCCGCCGCGGGCGGCGACCGGCGTGCCCGCCGGGTCGTCGAGTCGCTCAGGGAGCTCTCCTTCCAGCTCTCCGGCACCCAGCTCGGCATCACCATCACCTCCCTCGTCGTCGGCATGCTGGCCGAGCCGGCGCTCGCCGGACTGCTGCACGGCCCCTTCACCGGCATCGGTGTCCCCGAGGGCGCCGTATCCGGTGTCTCCGTGGTCGTCGGCATGCTGCTGGCCTCCGCCGTGCAGATGGTGATCGGCGAACTCGTGCCGAAGAACTGGGCCGTGTCCCGCCCCCTGCAGGTCGCCCGCTTCGTGGCCGGCCCGCAGCACGTGTTCGCCCGGCTCTTCCGCCCGGTCATCGCCGGGCTGAACGCCGTGGCCAACCGTCTGGTGCGGGCCCTGGGCATCGAGCCCACCGAGGAACTGGCCTCCGCCCGCACCCCCGGCGAACTCGTCTCCCTGGCCCGGCACTCCGCCCGGGCCGGCGCCCTGGAACAGGACACGGCGGACCTCTTCGTCCGCACCCTGTCCCTCGGCGGACTGACCGCACAGCACGTCATGACACCGCGTGTGAAGGTCAGCGCCCTGCAGTCCTCGGCGACCGCCGAGGACGTGGTCAACCTGACCCGGGCCACCGGTCTGTCCCGTTTCCCCGTCTACCGGGAGCGGATTGACGAGATCGTCGGCATGGTGCACCTCAAGGACGCCCTCGCGGTGTCCGTGCACGACCGGCTGCGCACCCCCGTGGGCCGCATCGCCCGCCCGGCGCTGCTCGTCCCCGAGACCCTGCCCGTACGACCGCTGCTCACGCGGCTGCGCAGCGAGCAGCCCATCGCGGTCGTCGTCGACGAGTACGGCGGCACGGCCGGCGTCGTCACGCTGGAGGACATCGTCGAGGAGATCGTCGGCGAGGTGCGCGACGAGCACGACGGACAGGACGTCCCCGAACTCGCCCCCGCCCCGCCCGAGGACGGCAACCCCGCCTGGGACGTGGACGGCGGCGCCCGGGTCGACCTCCTGCGGCGCATAGGCATGGAGGTGCCCGAGGGCCCGTACGAGACGGTGGCCGGCCTGGTCGCCGATCTGCTCGGCCGGATCCCGGCCGTCGGCGACCGCGCGGAACTGCCCGGCTGGCGGCTTTCGGTCCGCAGGGTCGGCCACTACCGCGCCGAACGTGTCCGCCTGGTCAGAACGGCCCCGCTGCCGCTGGTGGAGGTGGCCGGATGAGCGTGCTGCAACTCCTCTTCGCCGCGCTGCTCGTGCTCGCCAACGGCTTCTTCGTCGGCGCCGAGTTCGCGCTGGTCTCGGTCCGCCGCAGCCAGGTCGAACCGCTCGGCACGGCCCGCGCCCGTCGGGTGCTGTACGGCCTGGAGCACCTGCCGCAGATGATGGCGGCGGCCCAGTTCGGCATCACCGTCTGCTCGCTGACCCTGGGCGCGGTCGCCGAACCGACGGTCGCCCGTCTGCTGGAGCCGGTCTTCGCGTGGATGCGCCTGCCGCACGGCATGATCCACCCGCTCGGCTATGTCATCGCGCTCGCCGCGGTGGTCTTCTTCCACCTCGTCATCGGCGAGATGGTCCCGAAGAACCTGGCGATGGCGGCCCCCGAGAAGGCCGCGCTGTGGCTGAGCCCCGGCCTGGTCTGGTTCGCCCGCCTGTGCAGGCCGGTCACGATCGCGCTCGGCGCCTGCGCCCAGGCCGTCCTGCGGCTGTTCCGCGTCGAACCGAAGGACGAGGTCGAGGCCGTCTTCACCAGCGAACAGCTCAACCGGCTGGTGGAGGACTCCGGTCAGGCGGGCCTCCTCGACCCCGAGGAGGCCGAGCGCCTGGAGGACGCGCTGGAACTGGGCTCCCGCCCGGTGACGGACGTCCTGCTGGACCGCGAGTCACTGGTGACGGTCACGCCCGCGGTCACCCCCGGGCAGATCGTGGAGCTCACCGCCCGCACCGGGTACTCCCGGTTCCCGGTGGCCGCGGACAGCGGTGCCTTCATGGGCTACCTGCACGTCAAGGACGTACTGGACCTGGAGGACTCCGACCGCGCCGTCCCGCAGCGCCTGTGGCGCCCGATGACGACCCTCCGCCCCGAACTCCCCCTGGACGACGCCCTCACGGTGATGCGCCGCGCGGCGACCCACCTGGCCCAGGTCTCCGACCCCTCCGGCAAGGTCCTGGGACTGGTGGCCCTGGAGGACGTCCTGGAACTCCTGGTGGGCGAGGTACGCGACCCGGCCCACCGAGAGGTGACCCCAGTGCCTCAAGGGCCTGGGAGGTACCCCCAGGGCGGCACGGGTGGGCGATGGGGGTCCCCCCGCTCGAGCGAAGCCGAGAGTGGGGGAGGCACCCCTCCAGCGGGGCGAGCTGACACCCCCCCGCCAGCCCACCCACCGGGGCCTCACAGCCCCGGTGGGTCCGCCGGCCCCCGCCCCGACAGCACCTCCCCGTACGCCTGCATCAAATCCGGCAATCGCAACGTAGCCAGATCATCCCGAGTCAGCGCCCCCGGATACACCGACAACCGCAAATCCCGATAAGCACAGCTCTTCTCGTACAGCGTCCGCAGGAACCGCCCGTTCCCCAGCTCGTCGATCCACCCCTGGTCCACCACGTGCCCGGCGATCGACCGCAGCTCGTCCAGCGCCTCCTCGTCCCACACATCCCCGTTCTCCCCCGCCAGCACCTCCCCGATCGAGGTCAGCTCCAGCGGCCGGTACGAGGGAAAGTCCACCCGGGTCGTGAACCGCGACGACAGCCCGGGGTTCGCGGCGAGCAGCCGGTCCATCCCCTCCGGATACCCGGCAAGGATCACCACCAGGTGATCCCGGTTGTCCTCCGCCCGTTTCAACAGCACCTGCAGCGCCTCGTCCCCGTACGCGTCCCCCTTGCCGTACCCGGAGTTGGACAGCGAGTACGCCTCGTCCACGAACAGCACCCCGCCCAGCGCGGAGTCGATCAGCTCGTTGGCCTTCACCGCGGTCTGCCCCAGATACTCACCGACCAGATCCGCCCGCTGGGCCTCCACCAGATGGTCACCACCGAGCAGCCCGAGGGCGTAGAACACCCGGCCGAGGATGCGGGCCACCGTCGTCTTCCCCGTCCCGGACGGCCCGGAGAAGACGAAGTGGCGTTTCGGCGGCTGCACCGGCAGCCCCTGCCCGGCCCGCAGCCGCGCCATGTTCAACTGTGCCGACAACGCCTTGACCTGCCGCTTCACCGGCTCCAGGCCCACCATGCGCTCCAGTTCGGCGAGCGCCTCCTCCAGTAAGGCGGGGTCCGTGGGCCCGGTGGGCAGCGGTGACGCCCCGGAACCCGTCCGCTCCCGCACAGCCGGAGCGGTGACCGGGGGCAGCGGACCCGGCACGGGCTCGGGCTCGGACAGCCGCAGGTCGCGTCCCTCGGTGCCGAACAGCGGATCGAGCATGTCGGGGCCGTCCATGACGTCCTGCCCGGTCCCGGTGAGCGTGATCGCGGCGAGATCGGCGGAGTCGTCGTACCCGTCGCCCTCGGCGATCGCGGCGAGCCGGGCGGAGGTGTCCATGAAGGCGGGATCGACCCGGTGCACGGCCCGGTACAGGGGGAGTGCGGCAGCGCTGCGGCCGGTCCCCTCGTGGGCGCGGGCCAGCCAGTAGCGCAGCTCCTTGCGCTGCGGCTGTTCGCTGCGGCACCGCATCAACGCCGCCGACAGCAGCGGTTCGGCCTGCCCGTACATCTCCAGCCGCACCCGTGCCATGCCGCCGAACAGGCCGGCCTCGATGCCCAGCAGCGGGTCCTCGACGAGGGAGTCCGTGTACCGGACCAGCTGCTCCCAGTCCTTGACCAGGTAGGCGCGGCAGGCGTGCAGAAAGCGGACCTGCGGATCGGTGTCCACCGGGGGCAGTCCGGCCAGCGCCCGGTCCAGCTCGGGGACGTGGCGTCCGTCCAGCCAGTGGGAGGCGTGCGCCAGCAGCAGATCGCGGGGGCTCTCCAGCACCGGCTGCACCCACCAGCCCAGCCAGTACCAGGAGTTGAGGGTGCGGCGGTGGCGGGCGCGCTGTTCGCCGAAGCGCTCCCGGTGCCGGAACATCCTGAGCAGCGCGGTCGTCGTGTCGACGCGCAGCGCGTGCAGTCCGAGCCAGCCGTCGGCCATCCCCGGGTCGATCCGCACCGCGGCCCGGAACTCCTCCTCCGCCTGCGGATAGGCGCCCATCGTGTAGGCGTCCACGCCCCGCAGCCAGGCGAGGTCGGCCGGGGTTTGCGGGCCCTGCGTGCCGAAGTCCATCACGTCCCCCACGAACCGTGCCCCCGTCGGTGTGCCGGCCGGCCCTCGTCCGTCGGCTCCCGTTGGTCGAACCGCTGTACCGCGGACCGGAGTTGGAAGGTGCGCGAAGTAGCGTCCACAGGTCGCACCGAGGGCATCGTACCCGCGGCGGCGGTACGTCCGTAGGGTGCCGTACCCGCCGAAGGGCGAGGTGGGAGGGGGAGCGCGGACCCTGTGCGGTGACCCAGAGTGATCGTCATATGCCGCTGAGCGTCCGAAAAGCGTGAAGAGGGCAGAACGAAGCCCCCGATCACGGGGGAACAACCGGGGGCTTCGCGTCTGCCGGCGGCTCCGAAGGGCCGCACATTGAGAACGTAAGACCTGTACGCGCCCCCGGTCAAGCGGAGTTGGGGCACTCCGGCAACTTGTCCGGGACCGCTCTTCACAGGTTCACCACAACGCGGGTGAGTCATCACCCTGCGTGAGTGGAGGGGGTGATTCACCCGTCCCGGCGGGCCCGGGAAGCAGCTCGTATCCCTTAGGGCGCTGCCGCACCAGAAGCCCCGCGAAGGGGCGTGAGGGGTCACCCGCGAAGTGCTCGTGTTCCGCGCGGACCCAGCCGTCCCAGAACTCCCGCTGCTCCGCGCCGTCGCGGGCCCGCCCCCGCGACCAGGACTCCTCCGGGGAGAGGTCCATCCACAGCAGCAGCGCCAGATACGGGCGCAGGGCCCGGCGCCCCGCGCCGACGCCCTCCACGACGATCACGGGGGCGGGCGGCAGTGGGCGGGGCGGTCCGAAGCGGCGGGTCCGCCAGTCGTAGGGGGAGTAACGCGCGGTCTCGCCGCGGCCGAGCGGCTCGATCACCTGGCTCAGCAGCCGCCCGGTCCAGTCGAACAGTTCGGCGTGGCTGGCGATGTCGTCGAGCCGCAGCACCGGGGCGCCCTCCAGTGCCTCGGCCAGCCGTACGGCGAACGTCGACTTCCCCGAGCCGGCGTGCCCGTCGACGCCGACGAGCCGGACCGGGCCGCACGAGGGGGTGAGCCGGCGGATGCGGGAGGCGAGATCGTGAATGGCTGGTTCCTGGGGGAGAGGAGGGAGGGCTTACCGGAGCACTCTAGGCCCTCGGGCGGACGGCCTCCGGACGGACGGGCCCTCGGCCGGGCGGGTCCACCGGGGGCCCGCCATTGGTCGAGTCCCATGTCGGCCGGGCGTGGTACGGCCGGGGTGCTGGCAGGATCCGCCCGGCTGCGTTCATAGTGGGCGCACGACCGTTCCAGCCGGCGGACGCACGCCGTCCGTCCGGCCGTGCTGTGGTCCCGTCCCGACTCCGACACCTGGGGGTCCCCCACCCATGAGCAGAGCCGAACTGCCGTCCCGCAGATCCCTCCTGGCCGCGGCGGTCGTCACCGCCGTCGCCGGGAGCGCGGGCCCGGCGTCCGCCGGAACCCCGACGGCCGGCACCCCGGCCGGACACGCCACCGACACCGCCGCCCGCCCCGTCGACAACCGGTTCTGGACCTCGTACACCGACTGGCGCGGCGGCACCGCCGTCGGGACCCGTGCCGTCGCCGGTGTCCGCCCCGGCCTTCTGATCGCGAGGCCCGCCGGCACCACGGACTACACCGACCCGCACACCGGCCGCACGGCCGCCTGGGAGTACGCGACCTGGACCTCGCCCGTGCACCGCCTCGGGGTTCCGGCGACGGAGGTCATCGCCTCCTGGAACGCGCACACCCCCGCGGGAACCTGGCTCCAGACCGAGCTGAAGGGCACCTACTCCGACGGCACGGACACCCCTTGGTACGTCATGGGCCGCTGGGCCGCCGGCGATCAGGACATCCGGCGCACCTCGGTGGACGGCCAGAGCGACGGGAAGAGCACCGTCTGGACGGACACGCTCTCCGTGGACGACGCGGCCTCGGGCCTGCGCGTCGTCGCGTACCGGCTGCGGCTGACCCTCCACCGCCGCCCCGGCACCCGGCTCACCCCGACCGTGTGGCGGCTCGGCGCGATGGGCTCCGACGTCCCCGACCGGTTCACCGTCCCCGCCTCCCGGCCCGGTCTCGCCAAGGAGCTGATCGTCCCGCGCTACTCGCAGGAGATCCACAAGGGCCAGTACCCGGAGTACGACAACGGCGGCGAGGCCTGGTGCAGCCCCACCTCCTCGCAGATGATCATCGAGTACTGGGGCGGCCGGCTCACCGAGGAGCAGCTCTCCTGGGTCGACCCGTCCTACGCCGACCCGCAGATCTGCCACGCGGCCCGGTACACGTACGACCACCAGTACGCCGGCTGCGGCAACTGGCCGTTCAACGCCGCCTACGCGGCCACCTTCGACGGACTGGCGGGCGTGGTCACCCGCCTCGGCTCCCTCACCGACCTGGAGACGCTGGTCGCCGCGGGCATCCCGGCCATCACGTCGCAGTCGTTCCTGGCGCAGGAGCTGACCGGGGCGGGGTACGGCACCTCCGGGCACCTGATGACGGTGATCGGCTTCACCGCCGACGGCGATGTGATCGCCAACGACCCCGCCTCGGACGACAACGCGGCCGTGCGCCGTGTCTACCGGCGGCGCGAGTGGGAGAACATCTGGCTGCGGACCAAGCGGTACAACGCCTCCGGGAAGGTGGTGTCCGGCACCGGAGGGGTCTGCTACCTCTACTTCCCGGCCCGGCCGACCCCGCGGCAGCGCAAGGCGCTCGCGGCGGTGGGCGTGCGCTGAGCCGGCCCGCCGGCGGCCCCGGACGGGCCGGGGCCGCCGGACGCCTGTGACCGACGTCTCGGTCGCACAAGCCGTTCACGGTGGCAAAGTGGACGTCAGTCACAGGGGGAGTCCACCGCACCACGGAGACCGGCGAGAAGACATGACCACGAACGCAGCCACCGTCACCCGCGCCCGCACCGGCGGCCCCCGGGAGGACGGCCCGAAGATCCTCGAACACGCCATGGGATGGACCCTCGTCGTGGTCCTCGCGATGTTCGTGACCCAGCTGGGACTGCTGTAACCCCAGGCCGCGGGGTCACCGGCCCGAGCCTTCAGGACGACCTGACATACTGCGGCGGGATGTCCCACCGCCCGCAGGAAGACCTGGGTCGACATTGAACATCAGCCGGCAGTCCGCCGTACGCCCCGCGGCGCGCGGTACCGAGCGTTCGTCCGCGCGCCGCGCCGAACTCATCGCCATCGGGCGGAGGCTGTTCGCGGACACGTCGTACGACGCGCTCTCGATGGACGACATCGCGCGTCAGGCGCAGGTCGCCAAGGGGCTCATCTACTACTACTTCCACTCCAAGCGCGGCTACTACCTGGCGATCATCGAGGACTCGGTGGCCGGCCTGGTCGGCTTCGCCGCGAGCGGTGCCGGACTGCCGCCCGTGGAGCGGGTGCACCGCACCGTCGACAGCTATCTGCGGTACGCCGAGCACAACCAGGCCGCCTACCGCGCGATCGTCAGCGGCGGCGTCGGCTTCGACACCGAGGTGCACGCCATCCGGGACGGAGTGCGCGAGGCCATCGTCGCGACCATCGCCGAGGGCGCCTACGGCCGTACGGACATCGCGCCGGTGGCGCGGATGGGGCTGCTGGCCTGGGTGTGCAGCGTGGAGGGCGCCGCGCTCGCCTGGATCGACCGCGGTGAACTGTCCCGCGAGACCATGACCGAGCTGCTGGTGAAGACGCTCGGCGGGGCCATGCGCGCCATCGAGGAGCTGGACCCCGCCCACCCGGCCCCGGCGCCCGCCCGCCGCGACACCTGAGACGGGCCCCGGCCCCTGATCGGTTTCCCGTTCCGGGTGCCGCCTCTCGGCGGAATGTTCCGTTCGGCGAGGGCGTGGAAACTTTTTCGAGTGAGCGGTCGTTAACTGGTGACTTGCTGCGGCCGATCGGGCATACTCGCAGCGCACAGCCGCTGGTCAGCAGCTTCCGAGACCCGGAAGTGCGAGCATCGGCCAGGCACCGATACGACCCCGGCGGAGCCGCCCCCACCCAAGGCGCACGCCGATGTGCCCGAACAGGGAGGAGAGCGTCGCCATGCCCGACCGCGCCCCGCAGCCGGTGGACCGGCAACTGCCCACGGACGAGGCCCGGGACCTCATCTCGCTCGTCCGCGACATCGCGCAGCGCGAGGTCGCCCCGCGGGCGGCCGAGGAGGAGGACGCGGGCCGCTTCCCCCGCGAACTGTTCACCCTGCTCTCCGAGTCCGGCCTGCTCGGCCTCCCCTACGACTCCGAGTACGGCGGCGGGGACCAGCCGTACGAGGTCTACCTCCAGGTCCTCGAAGAGCTCGCCGCGGCCCGGCTCACCGTCGGCCTCGGCGTCAGCGTGCACACCCTGGCCTCCTACGCGCTCGCCGCCTTCGGCGCCAAGGAGCAGCAGGCCGAGCATCTGCCCGCGATGCTCGGTGGCGGCCTGCTCGGCGCCTACTGCCTCTCCGAGCCCGCCTCGGGCTCGGACGCGGCCTCGCTGCGCACCAAGGCCGTGCGCGAGGGCGACGACTGGGTGATCACCGGCACCAAGGCGTGGATCACCCACGGCGGCATCGCCGACTTCTACACCGTCATGGCCCGTACCGGCGAGGAGGGCCCGCGCGGCGTCACCGCGTTCCTGGTGCCCGGTGACGCCGAGGGGCTGAGCGCCGCCGTGCCGGAGAAGAAGATGGGGATGAAGGGCTCGCCCACCGCCCAGGTCCATCTCGACGGCGTCCGGGTCCCCGACGCGCGGCGTATCGGCGAGGAGGGGCAGGGCTTCGCGATCGCCCTGTCGGCGCTGGACGGCGGCCGGCTCGGCATCGCCGCCTGCGCGATCGGCCTGGCCCAGGCGGCGCTGGACGAGGCGCTCGGCTACGCGGCCGAGCGGCGGCAGTTCGGCAAGCCGATCGCCGACTTCCAGGGACTGCGCTTCATGCTCGCCGACATGGCCACGCAGATCGAGGCGGGGCGCGCGCTGTATCTGACGGCGGCCCGGCTGCGCGACGCGGGGCGGCCGTTCGCCAAGCAGGCCGCCATGGCCAAGCTGCACTGCACCGACACGGCGATGCGGGTCACCACCGACGCCGTGCAGATCCTCGGCGGCTACGGCTACACCGCGGACTTCCCCGCCGAGCGCTACATGCGTGAGGCCAAGGTCCTGCAGATCGTCGAGGGCACCAATCAGATCCAGCGGATGGTCATCGCCCGCCACCTCGCGGGCCCGGAGACCCGCTGAGCGGGTCGAGCCCCCGCCAGGGCGCGGTGAGCCGGGTCCACTCCGAGTCGTGCCGCCCGGGCAGCGTGCGGCCCCGGTCCGCCCAGGTCCGCATCAGATCGCGGTAGATCGGCGGATCCGGGAGCCGGGGCGGCGCGAGTGCCACCGCCTCCGCGGGCGGCGGCACGAAGACGCGGCGTTGACGCCCGGTCGTCGAGTGCGTGGGGGTCGTCATACCCGGGCAACGCGGGAGCGGCCGGACGGGTCACCGCCCCCCCGGAACAGGACGTGCGTTCGCGGCCGTCCCGCGCGGACGGGGGCGGCGGACCGCGTCGCCCCCGCACCGGTGCGCGCTCAGGCGGCGTGCCGCCGCATCGCCGGGACCCGGATCGGACGCGAGCCCGGACCGCCGACGTGCGAGAAGGGCTGGGTGCGCCAGTCGAGTCCCTGAGGGAGCGTCAACAGCAGGGCCGTGTCCTGCTCCTGGGGAGTGACGGACTCGTCGGCCGGCCGCGCCTCGGCGGCCCGGCGGCCGGTGCCGGCGCAGACCGTGAGCCCGAACGGGTTCCACGGCGAGGCGCACAGCGCGTGCTCCGGCAGGGTGTCCTCGTCCGCGAGCAGGGCGATGGGCTGCGCGCAGTCCGGGCAGACGACCCGGTACATCTCGAAGGTGTCGTAGGCGTCGAGTTCCTCGTCCGGGACGTCGGGTTCGACGTACTCCGGGTCGAGCTCGACGACCGGCTGCTGCCGCTTGGACGTGGTACGACCAAGGCGCTTAAGACTCTGCATTGGGTTCTCCCCCTCGGGCTGGGCCGTGAAGGCACTGCGGCCTCGACCACAGCAAGCACTTCCCGTCCCCCCTTCGGGGTAATCACGGGAACATCACGGAGACCGCCCGAAGGGTGTGTCGTTCGTCACATGCCAGGTGCGGGTGCCCGGTGCGGGGGCTTTGTCCCCCCGGACCGCGCGCGGTGGCCTCCGGCACATCACGAACCAGGCATGACCTGGACGGCTCAGGTGTCCGAGGAGATCAAGCGCACTGTAGGTTCTTGCGCCATGGAGGAGCTGGACCGACAGATCGTGCAGCTGCTCGTCAAGGACGGGCGGATGAGCTACACAGACCTGGGCAAGGCCACGGGCCTGTCCACGTCGGCCGTGCACCAGCGGGTGCGCCGGCTGGAACAGCGTGGCGTCATCCGCGGCTATGCCGCGGTCGTCGACCCGGAGGCCGTCGGCCTGCCCATGACCGCCTTCATCTCGGTCAAACCCTTCGACCCCAGCGCCCCCGACGACATCGCGGACCGCCTCGCCGGAGTCCCCGAGATCGAGGCCTGCCACAGCGTCGCGGGCGACGAGAACTACATCCTCAAGGTGCGCGTGTCCACACCGCACGAACTGGAGGAACTGCTCGCTCGCGTACGCTCGCTGGCAGGCGTCTCCACCCGCACGACGGTGGTCCTCTCCACCCCGTACGAAGCCCGTCCGCCGCGCATCTGAACGCCGCGCCACTCCCAGCCCGTTCGGCTGGGATTCAGCCCCTCCGGGGGTGCCCCCTTCGGGGGAGTTCGAGGAGCGGGGGTCCGGGGCAGCGCCCCCGGAGGGACGGGAAAAGGGAAGGGGCGGCGGGGGCGATCACAATGGACCGGCGGGGAACGGACGGGACGCGTCGCCCCCGGAGACGGCCCTGCATGCGGAGCGCCCCGCACGACGCGCGAAACTGTGGAACATGAGTGAACGCACCGCCCCACCCCGCACCCTCCTGCTCCGCCGCGGCGAGGTCCACAGCCCCGCCGACCCCTTCGCGACCGCGATGGTCGTCGAGCGCGGCCAGGTCGCCTGGGTCGGCTCCGAGGGCGCCGCCGACTCCTTCGCGGACGGCGTCGACGAGGTGATCGACCTCGACGGCGCGCTGGTCACCCCCGCGTTCACCGACGCGCACGTCCACACCACGGCCACCGGCCTCGCCCTCACCGGCCTCGACCTGTCCACCGCCCCCTCGCTGGAGGCCGCACTGGCCCGCGTACGGGAGTTCGCCGCCGCCCGCCCGCACGACCGGGTCCTCCTCGGCCACGGCTGGGACGCCGCCCGCTGGCCCGGCGGCCGTCCCCCGACCCGCGCCGAACTCGACGAGGCCACCGGAGGCCGTCCCCTCTACCTGAGCCGGATCGACGTCCACTCCGCGGTCGTCACCACGGCGCTCCTCGACCTCGTCCCGGTCGTGGTCACCCGCGAGGACCGCCCGCTCACCGGGGACGCCCACCACGCGGTGCGCGCCGCCGCCCTGGCCGCCGTCACGCCGGCCCAGCGCGCCGAGGCCCAGCGCGCCGCCCTCGCCCACGCCGCCTCCCTCGGCATCGGCACGGTCCACGAGTGCGGGGGCCCGGAGATCTCCTCCGAGGACGACTTCACCGGGCTGCTGCGGCTCGCCGCCGAGGAGAGCGGCCCGCGCGTCGTCGGCTACTGGGCCGAACAGGACGTCGCCAAGGCGAAGGAACTGGGGGCGATCGGCGCCGCGGGCGACCTGTTCGCCGACGGTGCCCTCGGCTCGCACACCGCGTGCCTGCACGAGCCGTACGCCGACGCCGCTCACACCGGTACCGCCCACCTGGACGTCGCGGCCGTGGCCGCCCATGTCGTCGCCTGCACCGAGGCGGGCCTCCAGGCAGGCTTCCACGCCATCGGTGACGCCGCCGTGAGCACCGTCGTGGACGGTATGCGGGCCGCCGCCGGCACACTCGGCCTCGCCCGCGTCCGCGCCGCCCGGCACCGCGTCGAGCACGCCGAGATGCTCACCCCCGAGACCGTCGCCGCCTTCGCCGAACTCGGCCTGACCGCCTCCGTCCAGCCCGCCTTCGACGCCCTGTGGGGCGGCGAGGACGGCATGTACGCACGGCGCCTGGGAGCGGAGCGGGCCCGTACCCTCAACCCCTTCGCGGCGCTGCTGCGCGCCGGCGTCCCGCTCGCCTTCGGCTCCGACAGTCCGGTCACCCCCCTCGACCCCTGGGGCACGGTCCGGGCCGCCGCCTTCCACCGCACACCGGAGCACCGCGTCTCCGTGCGCGCCGCGTTCACCGCGCACACGCGCGGCGGCTGGCGGGCGGTCGGACGCGACGACGCGGGCGTCCTGGTGCCCGGCGCGCCCGCCGACTACGCCCTCTGGCACACCGGTGAACTCGTCGTCCAGGCACCCGACGACCGGGTGGCGCGCTGGTCCACCGACCCCCGCTCCGGCACCCCCGGCCTGCCCGACCTCGCCCCCGGCCGTGACCTGCCGGTCTGCCTGCGGACCGTGGTCGGCGGGCGCACGGTGTTCGTACGGCCGGGCGAGTGATCCACGCGGGCGGCGCGGTGACGATCATGTGCCGCGCCCTTCTCCCGCGACCTGCGCCTCCTCCTCGCCGACCAGGTATGCGAACCGCATCGCGCAGGCCGGACGACTGTTGACAGGCGGCCGCGGGAGGCCGGTAGGTTCGGCCGGGTCCACCACCGACGCCCGACCGGAGAACGTCCGGCCACTCGTGTCGGTACCGCTGGGTCAGGGACGGTGCGCCGCACCGGGGCACCGTCCCCGGGAACCAGGCCCAGCGGCGGCACGGTACCGAGGGACGGGCCGACCGGCCGGGGAGGTGCGACCCCCGGATGGGGCCCGGGCGTTCAGTAGACAACGGCTCCAGGCCGATCCGCAGCCGGCGGGTCCCGGGCCGGCCCGAAGGGCGCCGGGCCCCCATCCGCTGTCCCGCGCTCTCTCCCGCACGCCCAAAAAGTATGTTCCTACCCGATCTTCGGTAAACGACACCACCATATGAACGTCCCGTCACGTCGGCGCGGGCCGTGCCCACTATGGTGGGACCCTGCGCACAGGACATGAAGGGGCAGCAGTGAACGACGGCGACGGGACCCTCGCGGCAGGATCCCAGGGGCGGAACTTCGGCCCGCTCGGCACGGCTCTGGTGATCATCCCGACCTACAACGAGGCGGAGAACATCAAGGCGATCGTCGGCCGGGTGCGCGAGGCCGTTCCCGAGGCGCACGTTCTCGTGGCCGACGACAACAGCCCCGACGGCACGGGCAAGCTCGCCGACGAACTGGCCGCCGGGGACGACCACGTCCAGGTGCTGCACCGCAAGGGCAAGGAAGGCCTGGGCGCGGCCTATCTCGCGGGTTTCCGCTGGGGCATGGAGCACGGCTACGGCGTACTGATCGAGATGGACGCCGACGGCTCCCACCAGCCCGAGGAGCTGCCCCGTCTGCTGACCGCCCTCAAGGGCGCCGACCTGGTGCTCGGTTCGCGCTGGGTGCCCGGCGGCCGGGTGGTGAACTGGCCGAAGTCCCGTGAGGTCATCTCGCGCGGGGGCAGCCTCTACTCGCGCGTGGCGCTCGACCTGCCGCTGCGCGACATCACCGGCGGCTTCCGCGCCTTCCGCCGCGAGACGCTGGAGGGCCTGGGCCTCGAGGACGTGGCCTCCCAGGGGTACTGCTTCCAGGTCGACCTGGCCCGCCGCGCGGTGAAGGCCGGCTATCACGTCGTCGAGGTTCCCATCACGTTCGTCGAGCGCGAGCTCGGCGACTCCAAGATGAGCCGCGACATCCTCGTCGAGGCGCTGTGGCGGGTCACGGCGTGGGGTGTGGGGGAGAGGGTCGGCAAGGTCCTCGGACGCGGCGACGACAAACAGCGGCCCGACTTGGACGTCAAGCAGCCCGAGCCGGACGTCAAGCGGTCCGAAGCGTAGGCGTACGACCGTCTGTTCAGCCCGGGGGTCCCGGTGATCCCGCTTATCCCGCGCTGAGCCGGGCCCAGGCACACTGGGAGCATGACGACTGGCGCTCAGACCCCGTATCCCGCCCGGCCCCGGCGCTCCCGGCTGCGCACCTTCCTGCCGCTGGGTGTCGCCGCATGGCTCGTGCTGGAGATCTGGCTGCTCACCATGGTCGCCGGGGCGTCGAACGGACTGGTGGTCTTCCTGATCCTGGTGGCCGGCCTCGTCCTCGGCTCGGCCGTCATCAAGCGGGCCGGTCGGCGGGCCTTCAGGAACCTGACCGAGACGCTGCAACAGCAGCAGGGCGGGATGCTGTCCGAGGCCCGGCCGAACAGCGAGGGCAGCGGCCTGACGATGCTGGGCGGCCTGCTCCTGATCATCCCCGGCGTGATCTCGGACGCGGTGGGGCTGCTCCTGCTGGTGCCGCCGGTGCAGAAGGCCGTGAGCCGTCACGCCGAGCGGACCTTCGAGCGCAAGCTCCGCGAGACCGCGCGGGGCTCCCTCGGAGATGTCTTCCAGCAGGCCCGTATGCGCCGGCCCGACGGCAAGGTCGTCCAGGGCGAGGTCGTCCGGGACGAACCCGGAGGCGCTCCGGGGGACACCCCGCAGGGACCGCGCCCGCCACTGACCCGCTGAGGGCGGCCGGGCCCGCACGCACACAGGACCGCGGGCGCCGTACGAGATGTACGGCGCCCGCGGTCCTGTGTGCCGCTGTGCGTGTGTGGCCTCGCCCAGGTCCCCGGCGGGATCAAGCCGACTTTCGGCTGTCCCTGGGGTGAACCGCGATGTTCATCGCACCGGAGCGCAGAACGGCGAGACGCTCCTCGAGGACCTCTTCGAGTTCCTCTCGGGTGCGCCGCTCCATCAGCATGTCCCAATGCGTACGCGCGGGCTTGGCCTTCTTCTCCTCGGGGCCGTCGCCGTCCACCAGGAGTGCCTGGGCACCACAGACCTTGCACTCCCACTCCGGCGGGATCTCCGCCTCGACCGAGAAGGGCATCTCGAAGCGGTGCCCCTTCTCGCATGCGTACTCCACGGCCTGGCGCGGGGCCAGGTCGATGCCGCGGTCCGTCTCGTAGCTGGTCACCACGAGGCGCGTGCCGCGAAGAGCTCGCTCACTCATGAATCGTGCCTCCCGGGCTTGTCGCCCACAGGACAGGTGTCGCTGTCGTCGTCATCCGGTCAACGTCCGGGCGGCGGTAAAGATTCCCGTCCCGAGTTCCGATCCGGGTCATGCGTCGCCGTCGTAGCCGCAGCCTTGTCAACCAGTGCAGTACCCCCCGACGTCCGGTTTGTCACACCCATAAGGAGATGCGACTCAGCGTTCGGCATCTTTGACGCGCAGTAACGGTACGCCTGGCAGGCCAAACGCGTACACTACAGCCCTTTCGCGCTCAGCGCTAAATCCGTTCGGGAACCGGGTTGCCCGCTTCGCTGATCGCCCGCCGCACCGGCACCCGCGCGAGCAGGACGAATCCCAGGACGAAGAAGCCCACCAGGGAGATGATCGCGTCCCGGTAGCTGCCCGTGAGCTGGTAGGTGAGGCCGAACAGCAGCGGCCCCAGCCAGCTCGTCCCGCGGTCGCTCACCTCGTACGCGGAGAAGTACTCGGCCTCCTTGCCGGGCGGTACGAGATGGGAGAAGAGCGAGCGGGACAGCGCCTGGCTGCCGCCGAGGACCAGACCGATTCCGGCCGCCAGCACGAAGAACCACACAGGGGCTTCAGCGGGCAGGAAGTACCCGGCGGCCAGGGTCAGGGTCCAGGCGGCCAGGGAGCCGAGGATCGCGCGCTTCGCGCCGTACCGCCGGGCCAGCCGGCCCAGTGCCAGCGCGCCCGCCACCGCCAGTACCTGGACCAGCAGCACGGCCGTGATGAGCGTCGACTGTCCGAGCCCCAGTTCCTCGGAGCCGTACACCGAGGCCTGGGTGATCACCGTCTGGATGCCGTCGTTGTAGACCAGGTACGCCAGCAGGAACGCCAGCGTCAGCGGGTGCCGGCGCATGTCGCGGACGGTCGCCGCGAGCTGCCGGAAGCCCGGCAGGGCCGCCTCCCGCGCGGGAGCGCGGCGGTCGCGCAGCCGGCGCAGCGGCACCAGCGCGAAGGCACCCCACCACAGACCGGCCGACGCCAGGCAGACGCGCACCGCCGTCCCCTCGGAGACGCCGAAGCTTTCGTGACCGGTGTAGAGGACGAGGTTCAGGACGAGGACCAGGGACCCGGCCGCGTATCCGAAGGCCCACCCGCGCGAGGAGACCGCGTCGCGCTCCTCGGGCGGGGCGATCTGCGGGAGGTAGGAGTTGTAGAGCATCATCGCGACCGACTGCGCCGCGTTCGCCACCACCAGCAGCAGACCGCCGAGCAGATAGCGTTCGCCGCCGAGGAAGAACATGCCCGTCGTCGCCGCGGCCCCGGTGTACGCGGCGGCCGCGAGCAGCGGCTTCTTGCGGCCGGTGCGGTCGGCGGCGGCCCCCACCAGCGGCATCACCAGCACGGCCAGGATCACCGACAGGGAGACCGAGTAGGCGAAGAAGGAGCCCGCGCGCACCGGTATGCCCAGCGGGTGGACGAACCCGTCCGCGTCCGCCGCGGCCTCGGCGACCGAGGTCAGATAGGGGCCGAGGAACACGGTGAGCACGCTCGTGGAGTACACGGAGCACGCCCAGTCGTAGAAGTACCAGCCGTGCTGCTCGCGCCGCCGGCCGGTGGCCTCGTCCCCCGCCGCTGACCGCACGGTGTCGGTGTCCACCCGTGCCCTCGCTTCCCCGTGAGCGCGCGGAGGCGGCCGGGCGCGGGGTCTCAGACCCAGACGCCGCGGTCCTCCATGACCTTGCGCAGTGTGTCGATGTGATCGGTCATGATGCCATCCACCCCGAGGTCCAGGAGCCGGTGCATCCGCTCCGCCTCGTTGACCGTCCACACGTGCACCTGGAGCCCGAGCGCGTGGGCGGTCCGTACGAATCGGCGGTCGACCACCTGGATGCCCGACTGCCGCTCGGGGACCTGGGCGGCGACGGCCGACCGGCGTACCGCGGCCGGCAGCCCCCAGGACCGCAGCCGCAGGTTCAGCACGCCCCGGGTGCCGTAGGAGGTGGCCAGCCGGGGACCGGCCAGCCGCTGGGCGCGCACCACGCGGGCCTCGGAGAACGAGCCGAGGCAGACCCGGTCCCAGGAACCGGTGCGCCCGACGAGGTCCAGGAACGGCAGGAGAGCCGGTTCGGCCTTCACGTCGACGTTCCAGCGCACCTCGGGGAAGGTCTCCAGGAGTTCCTCGAACAGGGGGACCGGTTCCTCGCCCGCCACGCGCGCGTGCGCCACGTCCCGCCACGGCAGATCGGCGATCCGGCCCGCGCCGTCCGTCACCCGGTCGAGGGTCGCGTCGTGGAAGGCGACGAGCCGGCCGTCGCGCGTGGCGTGGACGTCGGTCTCGATGTACCGGTAGCCGGCCTCGACGGCGCGCCGGAACTGCCGGACGGTGTTCTCCAGGCCGTCCGCCGCCCCGCCCCGGTGGGCGAAGGCGATCGGGCCGGGACGGTCGAGGTAGGGGTGGCGTATCCGCGGGGTCACGGACGCAGTATCGCGCGCCGTGGCCGACCGCCGGCGACGACCGTGCTGCCGCCGGATGTCGAGGGGACGGCGAAGGCGCGCAGGAAGAGCTGGGCGAGCGGGCCGATCGTCACCGCGTACAGCAGGGTGCCGGCGCCCACCGTGCCGCCGAGGAGGAAGCCCGTGACGACGACCGTGATCTCGATGGCCGTGCGGACCAGGCGGACCGACACCCCGGTGCGCCGGTTCAGTCCCGTCATCAGTCCGTCGCGCGGGCCCGGGCCGAAGCGCGCCGCGATGTACAGTCCGGTCGCCGCGCCGTTGAGCACGATGCCCGCCGCCATCAGCGGCACGCGTACGGCCATGGCGTGCGCGTCGGGGATCAGGGCCAGAGCCGCGTCCATCGCCGCGCCGATCACCAGCACGTTGGAGACGGTGCCGAGGCCCGGCCGCTGACGCAGCGGGATCCACAGCAGCAGCACCGCCGCGCCCAAGAGCGTCAGCACCACGCCCATCGACAGTCCGGTCCGCTCGGACAGGCCCTGGTGCAGCACGTTCCACGGTTCGAGGCCGAGTCCCGACCGCACCAGCAGCGCCGAGCTCGCGCCGTACAGCGCCAGGCCCGCGTACAGCTGGAACAGCCGCCGGGTGAGATGCCCGTGCCGGGAGGAGTACCTGGCCAAAACGTGCCCCCTATGGTGGAAGTGGACCGACGCATGACACCCTGTGGCTTGGTTGATGATGTCATCCATGGCCAATCCGGGGAAGGTGGACTGATTCTCGTGGCACAGTGGACCTCCGCAGTGGGTGCGGCACAGCTCGCCCGGCTGCTCAACTCCCAGCAAGACCGTCCGGCCGGTCCGGGGACCCGCCGCCCACCCGCCTACCGAGCGCTCGCCGACGGCATCCGCCTGCTGGTGCTGGAAGGGCGCGTCCCGGTGGCCGCGCGGCTGCCCGCCGAGCGGGAGCTGGCCCTCGCCCTCTCCGTCAGCCGCACCACCGTGGCCGCCGCCTACGAGGCGCTGCGCACCGAGGGGTTCCTGGAGTCACGGCGCGGCGCGGGCAGCTGGACCGCGGTCCCGGCCGGCAATCCGGTACCCGCGCGGGGACTCGAACCGCTGCCGCCCGAAGCCCTCGGCTCGATGATCGACCTCGGCTGTGCCGCGCTGCCCGCGCCCGAGCCCTGGCTCACCCGGGCCGTCCAGGGCGCGCTGGAGGAGCTTCCGCCGTACGCGCACACCCACGGCGACTATCCCGCCGGGCTGCCCGCGCTGCGCTCGATGATCGCGGACCGCTACACCGCGCGGGGCATCCCGACCATGCCCGAGCAGATCATGGTGACGACCGGCGCCATGGGCGCCATCGACGCCATCTGCCACCTCTTCGGGGGACGCGGCGAGCGCATCGCCGTCGAGTCGCCGTCCTACGCCAACATCCTCCAGCTGATGCGGGAGGCCGGGGCCCGGCTCGTCCCCGTCGCCATGGCCGAGGGACTGACCGGCTGGGACCTGGACCGCTGGCGCCAGGTGCTGCGCGAGGCGGCGCCCCGGATCGCGTACGTCGTGGCCGACTTCCACAACCCGACCGGTGCGCTCGCCGACGAGGACCAGCGACGCCGCCTGGTGGACGCGGCGCGTTCCGCGGGCACGGTGCTGGTCGCCGACGAGACGATGAGCGAGCTGTGGCTCGACCCGGACGTGGAGATGCCGCGCCCGGTGTGCGCCTTCGACCCGGCGGGGTCCACGGTGATCACGGTCGGCTCGGCGAGCAAGGCCTTCTGGGCCGGCATGCGCATCGGCTGGGTACGCGCGGCACCCGACGTCATCCGCAGCCTCGTCGCCGCACGCGCGTACGCCGATCTGGGCACGCCCGTGCTGGAACAGCTGGCCGTGAACTGGCTGTTCGGCGCCGGTGGCTGGGAACAGGCGGTGGAGGTGCGGCGTGCCCAGGCCCGGCAGAACCGGGACGAGCTGGTGGCCGCGGTACGGCGGGAGCTGCCCGACTGGGAGTTCGAGGTACCGCGCGGCGGACTCACCCTGTGGGTGCGCACCGGCGGCCTCTCGGGCTCCCGCCTCGCCGAGGCGGGCGAACGGGTGGGCGTCCGGGTCCCGTCAGGACCCCGCTTCGGCGTCGACGGAGCCTTCGAGGGCTACGTACGCCTCCCCTTCACGGTGGGCGGCGCGGTGGCGGAGGAGGCGGCGGTACGCCTCTCCGCGGCAGCCCGCATCGTGGAGACAGGCGGCACGTCCGGTACGGAAACCCCCCGCACGTTCGTGGCGTGACCAGGGGTGCCGGCGCCGGTTCGACCGCGCGCGGCCGTGCGGACGTTCAGAGAGGTGACGATGTCCCTGCGGCCGGGGCAGCCGTGCCTTCCCCGGTGCCTCGAAGGCCTGGGAGGTTCCCTGGGGCGGCACGGGTGGGCGCAGCGGCACGTGCCACACGGCACCCCCGGCGGCCGGCCGGTGTGCCGCGCCCGAAGCCCGTCGGCGGATTCGTGCCTCGCCCGGCCGGGCCGGCCGCCCGTTCGGCCTCGGCCCGGGAGCACTCGGCCGAGCCGGCGTCACCGGACGCCGAGAACCGACGCGTCAACGGCGCGGCACATCAGGCGGTGGGCTCCGCCACCGCCGCCTCGGCGGGTGCCTCCGCCGCCCCCTCGGTCCCGGCGCCGGCCGCCTTCTCCCGCGCCGCCTTGTCGAGGCGCACAGCCTCCGCCACCCCCGCCTCCAGCCGCTCCGGCTTCTCGTCCGCGGGCGTCGTCCGCGGCGGCAACAGATCCAGCACCGCCTGCCGCTCCGCCTCACTGGTCGCGTCGTCGTACGGATCCGGCGTCGCCGGAACCTGGAGACGGTGGACCGGTCCCGAGCCCAGCCGGGCGTAGCCGCGCCCCGGCGGGACCTGGTCGACCGGCGTGGTGTGCGGCGGCGCTCCCAGAACGGCCCTCAGCTCCTCCACCGTCGCGGGTCCGAGGACGACACGCGCGCGCGTGTGCTGCCGTACCGGATCGCTGAGGCCCTCCAGACCGTCGAGCTGCTCGGCGACGACCACGGTGACGTTCGCCGGACGGCCGTGCCGCAGCGGAACCTGGAGCAGCGACTGGGGATCCTCGCGGCCCTCCGCGGCGGCCAGGTGCGTGAACGCACTCGGCCGGTCCAGCAGCAGCCACAGGGGACGCCGGGTGTCCTCGGGCGGCGGGTCGCCCGCCTGGTGCGCGCGGTTGGCCGCGATCAGCCGGCGCTCCGTCTCGTGCGCGGCCCACTCCAGGCTCGTCAGCGCCCCCGTCAGCCCGCACTCCACGGCGAGCACGCCGTCCCGGCCGGTCAGGCAGGCGTACTCGCCGGTGCCCCCGCCGTCGACGATCACCACGTCGCCGTGGTGCAGGGCCTGCAGGGCGATCGAGCGCAGCAGTGTCGAGGTGCCGCTGCCCGGCTGGCCGGCCACGAGCAGATGGGGCTCGGTGGAGCGGATGCCGGTGCGCCAGACGACGGGCGGGACATCGCGCCGCTCCTCGCCGTGGGCGCCGTGGGTGAGCGGCAGCGTCCGCTGCACCCCGGTGGGATCGGTGAAGCCGAGGACCGTCTCACCGGGGGCCGTGACGAAGGGCTGGGCGGCGATGTCGGTGGGCAGGGGGGCGAGGACGCGGACCGTGAGCTGGTTGGCCTCCTCGTCCCACGCGAAGTGGTACTCGCGGCCCCGCCCCGATTTAGCGCCGAGCAGATGCTCGATCCGCGCCCGTGACTCCGGCTCGCCGTCGGTGAAGTAGGCGGGATAGCCGATCACCAGGTGCGCGATCCGGCCGGTGGAGTCGAACGCGTACTCGGAGAAGACCTTCCCCCAGTCGCCGCCGTGGGCGTAGAGCGGCTCGGGGTCCTCGGCGGCGGAGAAGTACGGCACCAGGGCCTCGTAGAGCGACTTCAGGCGCTGGGTCTGTGACGCGTCGGGGCCGGCGGGCGCCGAGGGGGCGCGGTCCCGGCCCTGCCAGGCCGCCGCCGCCATCAGGGTGATGACGGCGAGCAGGGGACCGTACGGCGCGAGCGCCACGACCAGCAGGACCGACGCCACCAGGAAGAGCAGCGCGCCACGCCGGTCCTTGGGCGTGTCGGCCCACCTGCGCCGCCCGGCCGAGGCCAGCCGGCGCAGACCGCGCGTGATGGTGATCAGCGGATGGAGGACGTCCGTGGCGCCGTCGGCCGCCGTCCTGGCCAGTTCCCGGCTCCGGGCGAGCTGTGCGCCGCCGTTGCTCAGGATGCGGGGGAGTGGGCGCCGGGCCACTGCTGTCTCCAGAGGGTGCGTACGGACGGGCGGTGCGGGGTCGGGCGGATCAGAACTTGAATCCGCCCAGGAGGCCGGCCAGGCTTTCGCCGCCCGCCTTGATGCTGGGTGCGATGGCCGTGCTGGCCAGATAGAAGCCGAAGAGCATCGCCACCAGGGCGTGCGACGCCTTCAGTCCGTCCTTGCGGAAGAAGATGAAGACGACGATGCCGAGCAGCACCACGCATGAGATAGAGACGATCATGTGAGTTCTCCTGGTTCGCGGGGACAGTCACCATGAGTACTGCCAGACTCACAGAATGTATCCATACGATAAAAGGTGCAACTGGGTCGATTCCCGTCATTTAATCCGAATGGGTCTGCCATGATCATTGCCGCGGGCGTGACGGGTCATGTGCCCGGTGAGCCAGTACTCTGGCGATTCACCCGTACGGCTCTGCACCGCTCGCAGACGTACGTCCTGTCCCCGATGCGTGAAGCATGTGCAGTGAGAGGCGGTCCGGCGATGACCGATGCCCCCGACCCCGAGGTCGTGGAGCTGGCGACCAAGATCTTCGACCTGGCCCGGCGCGGCCGGACCGAGGAGCTCGTGGCCTACGTCGACGCGGGCGTGCCGGCCGACCTCACCAACGACCGGGGCGACTCCCTCGTGATGCTCGCCGCGTACCACGGTCACGCCGAGGCGGTGCGCGCGCTGCTGGAGCGCGGCGCCGACGCGGACCGCGTCAACGACCGGGGTCAGACGCCACTCGCGGGAGCGGTCTTCAAGGGCGAGACCGAGGTGATCCAGGCCCTTCTGAAGGGTGGCGCGGACCCGTCCGCGGGCACCCCCTCGGCCGTCGACACGGCCCGGATGTTCGGTCGTACGGAACTGCTCGACCTGTTCGGCGAGCGCTGAGCGACCCGCTCTGACCAGCGACGACACGGAAAACGGGGGAGGCGGTACAGGGCCGCCGAAATTTCGGTCGCGGTAGATGTGACCGCCGGGTCATCATGACGACGTGATTCACGGACGCGATGGCTGGGCAGGTGTTGCCGCACCGCGCGGGCCGTGATGCGGTCCGCATGGGCCACCGACGAGAGGCAGAGAGAGATGGTCTACAGCAAGCAGGAAACGGCGGGCGCCCCGACGTGTTGTCACGCGGCCAGGTAACGCAGGTCCCCGGTTGCGTCGACGCTTGATGTGAGGCTGTTTCCCATGTTCGATCCGGTCATAGCGCCCAGCGGTACGCTGCTCGGCCTGCTCCAGCGGGGCCGTGGCGACGGCACGCTGCACGCGCTCACCGCCCCGCGCTCCGAAGCGCTCGCGGCGCTGAACCACTGTGTGCTGCGCGACCCGCGCCACGACTGGCAGGTGGAGAACCGCTCCCTCTACTACGCCCGCCTCTACCTCGATCTGCACGGCGAACTGGACGCGATCGAGGCCCACCTCTTCGACCCCGAGGACGTCCTCGACACCGACGAGTCCCGCACCGGACTCGCCCTCGCGGTCCTCGGGCACCTCGCCTCCTACGGCAGGCGGGACGCCCTCGACCTGCTGCGCAGGTACGCCGCCCACGGCACCAACTGGGCCTGGGCCCTGGACGAGCTCGCCCTGAGGGACGACGACGCGGGCCTGCGCGCCCTGGCCGTCCCGGTCCTCGCGCGGTTCGCCACCGACGCCGAGGGCGAGGCGGAACTCGCCGCCACCGTCCGCGACGCCTTCGAGCCACGGCCCTGGCGATTGTGGGCCGACGACCCCCGCGCATCCGTCGCCACACGCGTGCGCGCCGCTCAGGAGGCCGGGTCCTTCGACCGCTGGCAGCGGCAGATGCGCCCCGGCGGGCCCCGCCCCGGCTGGAGCGTCCAGGCGGTGTTCGAGTGGGCCCAGCAGGGCGTCGAGCGCGGCGCCGCGCTCCACGTCCCGGCCGCCCGCTGCCTCGCCGCCGTGGCGGGCCCCGAGGACCGGACCGAGATCGTCCGGGCTGCCCAGGACGGCACCGAGGGAGCCCGGTGCACCGCCCTGCGCTACCTCGCCGACAGCGACGATCCCGACGCCCTCGCCCTGATCGAGGGCGCCGTGGCCACCGGTTCGACGGCCGTGGTGGAGGCCGCCGTCGACGCCTTCGAACGCATGCGCAGTCTCGCCGCCGTCGACCGGGCGCGGGGCTGGGCCCGCCGGCCCGACCCGCTCGGCGCCGCCGCCGGCCGGGTCCTCGCCTGCCGGGGCGGTCTGCAGGACCGCGACCTGGTCCTCGCGGCGCTCCGGGAGGCGGTGCGGGGCGAGGGCCCCGACGCGCCCACCCTGTGGACCCTCGTCGACGGCGCCGGACGCCTCGGCATCGCCTGCGCCGCCCCCGTGCTCCGCCATGTCTACCGCGAGACCGCCTCGTCCCATCTGAGGGGCCGAGCCGCCCGCGCCCTCGCCGCGACCGACCCCTCCTACGGCAGCGGCTTCGCCGTCGAGTGCCTGTGGGACTGCGAGGAGACCACCCGCGAGATCGCCGCCCGGCACGCCGAGACCGGGGACACCCGGGTCGTCGAACGCCTGCGCCGGCTCGCCGCGGACCCGGCCGAGGAGGCCGAGGTGCAGACCGCCGTACGCAGCCGGATCGGCCCGGAGGGGACCGCCGTGTGATCCCTTCCGCCCGCGTGGTGTGAACGACGGGTGACCCGTGGGTCAGGTGTGCGTGGATGCCGCCTGACCTGCGCGGGTGAGGGAGGCAACGCTCACAGCGCGTTTCCCGCGAGGAAAGATCCACGTTGACGTGACCACGTCCGGCGCGGCGACAACACCGGTATGCGTGTCGTCATCGTCACCGAGTCCTTTCCGCCTGATGTGAACGGCGTGGCCCACTGCGCGCTCCAGACCGCCCGGCACCTCGTCGACCGCGGTCACACCCCCCTCGTCGTCGCCCCCGCCGTCGCGGGCGACGAACCCGGCGACGGAGTGCCCTGCCCCGTCGTCCGCGTTCCCTCCCTGCCCCTCCCCGGCTACCCCCAGGTCCGTGTCGCCCTCCCCAGCCGGCGCCTGGCCGCCGCGATCGCCGGGCACCGGGCCGACGTCGTCCATCTGGCCGGCCCCTTCGTCCTCGGCGTGCGCGGCATGGCGGCCGCCGCCCGCCTGGGCCTGCCCACCGTCGCCGTCTACCAGACCGACCTCGCCGGATACGCCCGTACGTACGTGGGCGCCGGCGAGGCGGCCGCCTGGCGGCGCATCCGCTCCGTGCACACGGCCGCTGACGTCACCCTGGCCCCGTCCGGCGCCGCCCTGCGCGACCTGGAGGCACACGGCGTGCCCCGGGTCCGGCTGTGGCCGCGCGGTGTGGACACCGTCCGCTTCCGGCCCGGCCTCCGCGACGAGGCCCTGCGCCGCACCCTCGCCCCGAAGGGCGAGCTGATCGTCGGCTACGTCGGCCGGCTCGCCCCGGAGAAGCAGGTCGAGCTGCTGGCCGGGGTCGGCACGCTGCCCGGCGTGCGGGTCGTGGTCGTCGGCGACGGACCCAGCCGGCCGGCCCTGGAGCAGGCACTGCCCGGCGCGGCCTTCCTCGGCCGCCGCACCGGCGAGGACCTCGCGCGGATCTTCGCCTCACTGGACGTCTTCGCGCACACGGGACCGTTCGAGACCTTCTGCCAGACCGTGCAGGAGGCGATGGCGAGCGGCGTACCCGTGATCGCCCCCGCCGTGGGCGGCCCGCTGGACCTGGTCGCGCACGGCCGCACCGGACTCCTCGTCCCCCCGCGCGACGCCGCCGCCGTACGCGACGCGGTGTGGTCCATGGCCGCCGATCCCGCCCTGCGGGCCGCGTACGGGGCGACAGGACGCGCGGCGGTCGAGGGCCGCACCTGGGCGGCCGTCGGTGACCAGCTCATCGGCCACTACGCCGACGTGCGCGCCGGACGCAGGACGGCGGTGGCGGCATGAGCCTCTCACTGAGGATCGTGCGGCTGGCGAACTTCGTGGCGCCCGCCTCCGGAGGACTGCGCACCGCGCTGCGGGAACTCGGCAAGGGCTACCTGGAGGCGGGACACCGGCCCGTGCTCATCGTCCCCGGCGAACGGGAGAGCGACCACGACACCGAGCAAGGGCGGGTGATCACCCTCCCGGGCCCGCTGCTGCCCGGCACCGGCGGCTACCGCGTCCTCACCGACAGACGGCGGATCGCCGCCCTGCTCCAGGACCTGGCCCCCGACCGGCTCGAAGTGTCCGACCGTACGACCCTGCGCTGGACCGGGCGGTGGGCCCGCCGGGCCCGCGTCCCGGCGGTCATGGTCTCCCACGAGACCGCCGACGGGGTGCTGCGCACCTGGGGACTGCCCGAGCCGGCCGCCCGGCGCACCGCGGACGCCCTCAACACGCGCACCGCACACGCGTACGCGCGCGTGGTGTGCACCACCGAGTTCGCCGCACGCGAGTTCGTGCGCATCGGGGCCCGCAATGTCGTACGGGCCCCACTGGGCGTCGATCTGGTGGAACGGCACCCGGCGCTCCACGACCCGGGGCTGCGGGCCCGGCACGCGCGCGTGCCGGAGACGCTGCTCGTGATGTGCTCCCGGCTCTCCCCGGAGAAACGGCCCGGGACCGCGCTGGACGCGCTGGAGGCGCTGCTGCGGCGCGGACGGCGCGCGGTGCTGGTGGTCGCCGGGGACGGGCCTCTGCGGGCACGGCTCGAACAGCGCGCGCGGGAGCGCGGCCTGCCGGTGACCTTCCTGGGGCACGTGCGCGACCGGAGGCTGCTGGGTGCGCTCCAGGCGTCCGCCGACGTGTGCCTGGCACCGGGGCCCGCCGAGACCTTCGGGCTCGCCGCGCTGGAGGCGATGGCGTGCGGTACGCCCGTCGTGGCGAGCGCGTCCTCGGCGCTTCCGGAGGTCATCGGCCCGGCGGGCGCGGTCGCCGGGGACCGGGGGGAGGCGTTCGCGGACGCCGTCGAGCTCCTGCTGGAACGGGCGGAGCAGGTCCGGCGCGCGGCGGCACGCGCGCGTGCGGAGCGTTTCGGCTGGGGGACGGCCGTGGCGGCCTTCCTCGCGGCCCTCGACGCGCCGGTGACGGCGGGCGGAGCCGTGCCCCCGGTACGGCAGGTCGCGTCCCGGGGGCTGTCGTGAGACCGCTGCGGTTCGTGGCCCTCGGGGACTCGCTGACCGAGGGCGTCGGGGACCGTACCGGCGGCGGACGGCGCGGCTGGGCCGCGCTGCTCGCGCCGTCGCTGTGCGCCGGGCCCGTGCGGTTCACCAACCTCGCGGTGAGCGGGGCACAGACGCGCGACGTGCTCGAACGGCAGTTGCCGGCCGCGCTGGAACTGCGGCCCGACCTCGTCTCCGTCGTCGTCGGCGTCAACGACACCCTGCGCCGCACCTTCGACATCCATGACGTGGCGGCCCGGCTGGACGAGGTGTACGCGGCCTGTACCGGGCAGGGCGCCGTGCTGCTCACCGCGTGCCTGCCCGATCCGGGCGGGATGCTGGGGCTGCCGGGCGCGCTGGCCCGCCCGCTGGCCCGGCGGCAACGGGCGGTGAACACCGTCGTGCACGCCCTGTCCGACCGTTACGGTGCGGCGCATCTGCACGCCTGCGAGGGGGACTGGATCAGCGACCGGTCGATGTGGAGCGCGGACCGGCTGCATCCCGGTGAGCCGGGACACCGGCAACTGGCCGTGCGGTTCCACGCGCTGCTGACGGAACGCGGCCTCGCGACCGGGCCGGCCCCCTCGCCCGAACCGGACTCCCCGGCACCCACCGCGTGGGCGAGCCTGCGGTGGCTGGCCACGGCCGGCACCGGCTGGGTGGCCCGCCGGTGCACCGACCTCCTGCCGCAACTGCTCTCCCTGGCCGCCGACGAGATGCGCCACCGCGCGCGGGGCACCAGCGTCCGCCTCGACCTGCGTGCCTCCGCCGCCGTCTCGGCCGCCCTGGCCGCGCTGTCGACGGGGGAACGACGCCCGGGTGCCGCCTGACCCGTCCGGACACGGGGCACACCTGCCCTCCCGCGCGGGGAGGACCACGGTGCCGGCGCCTCCCTGTCTCGCACGCGACCAGGGTGTCATCCGCCGGAGAGGCGTCGGCGGGGCCGTACGGCGACGAAGCGGACCGGTGTGCCGGGGCGTGCCTGCGCGGCGGCCGGGAGATCGGCGGGGCGGACGACCGCGATCACCGGGTAGCCCCCGGTGGTCGGATGGTCGGCGAGGAAGACCACCGGCGTGCCGTCGGGCGGCACCTGGACCGCGCCCAGCACCATGCCCTCGCTGAGGAGTTCGTCCCGCCTCGCCCGTTCCAGGGCCGGTCCGGTCGTGCGCAGTCCGATGCGGTTGCTCGCCGGCGACACGTGGTACGCGCGGGACGTGAGGAGCCGTACGGCGGCCGGGGTGAACCAGTCGTCGCGCGGGCCCGGCGTCACCCGCAGCACGAGCTCGTCGGGGGGCGCCGGCTGCGGGGCGGCGTCCACGCGCGCGTGGGGCTCCCCGGGCGTTCCCAGGGGGAGCACGGCACCGTCCGTGAGGGGCGCCGGGCCGAGACCGGAGAGCAGGTCCGTGGAGCGGCTGCCCAGCACCGGTTCGACGGCGATCCCGCCGGAGACGGCCACGTAGGCGCGTACGCCGGAGAACGCCGCGCCGACGTCCAGCACGGACCCGGCACGCACGCGCACCGGCGCTCCCCAGGCGGCCGGCCGTCCGTCCACGGCGACCGGGCAGGGAGCCCCGGTGACCGCCACGGTGACCGTCGAACGGGGCCGCAGGGAGCAGCCGTCGAGGGTCGTCTCCAGGACGGCCGCGTCCGGCGGGTTGCCGGTCAGCCGGTTGGCGAGCGCCGCCGCGGGCCCGTCCAGCGCCCCGGAACGGGGGACGCCGAGATGGGCGTGTCCAGGACGGCCCCGGTCCTGCACGGTGGTGAGGGCTCCCGCACGGACGACGGCGAGCGCGCGGTCCGTCATGCCGCGGACCCCGTCACCGGGACGAAGCGCACCCGCGTGCCGGGGGAGAGCAGCGCCGCCGGCACGCGCGCGTGGTCCCACAGCACGAGATCGGTCGTACCGATCAGCTGCCAGCCGCCCGGCGAGGACCGCGGGTACACGCCCGTGTAGGGACCCGCCAGCGCCACCGAGCCGGCCGGGACGGCGGTGCGCGGAGTGGCCCGGCGGGGCACGTCGTAGCGGGCCGGCAGACCGGTGAGGTAGCCGAAGCCGGGCGCGAACCCGCAGAAGGCGACACGGAACTCGGTGCCCGCGTGGACGCGGGCCACCTCCCGCGCGGGGACACCCCAGTGCGCGGCGACGTCCGCGAGGTCCGGGCCGTCGTAGCGCACCGGGATCTCGACCGTCTCCCGCGCGTACGGGGACACGGGCGGGAGACGGAGGGAGGTCAGTTCGGCGGCCAGCCGGGCCGGATCGGACAGGCCGTCGAGCAGCACCGTGCGCGCCGCCGGGACGATCTCACCGGCCGGCAACGAGCCCTCCGCGCGGCGCCGCAGCAGCTCCGCGTGGAGCGCCTGGGCCTCGTCGCCCGAGGAGACCTCGACGAGCAGCGCGTCCTCGCCGACGCGCAGCACCCTCATACGAAGGCCTCCACCCGTACCCCGGACGCCTCCAGCGCGTCACGCACCCGTCGCGCCAGGTCCACCGCGCCGGGCGTGTCACCGTGCAGGCACAGGGAACGCGCCCGCACCTCGATACGCCGTCCCGAGTGCGCGTCGACCTCCCCGTGGCGGGCCAGGTCCACCGAGCGGGCCACCACCGACTCCGGGTCGGTGACCACGGCGCCCTCCTGACCACGTGGCACCAGCGCGCCCCCGTCGGTGTACGCCCGGTCGGCGAACGCCTCCGTGACCACCGGCAGACCCGCTTTCTGGGCCAGTTCCAGCAGCCGGGAGCCGGGCAGACCGAGCACGGGCAGCGCGGCGTCCGCCAGGAGCACCCCGTCGACGACCGCGCCGGCCTGCTCCTCGTCGCGCACCACCCGGTTGTACAGCGCCCCGTGCGGTTTGACGTACGCCACGCGGGCGCCCGCCGCGCGGGCGAACACCTCCAGGGCGCCGATCTGGTAGGCGACCTCGGCCGCCAGTTCGGCGGGCGGCACGTCCATCGCGCGCCGCCCGAACCCGGCCAGGTCCCGGTAGGAGACCTGGGCGCCGATCCGCACCCCCCGCCCGGCGGCGAGCTCGCACACGCGGCGCATGGTGGACGCGTCCCCGGCGTGGAAACCGCACGCCACATTGGCGCTGGTCACCACGGACAGCAGCCGCTCGTCGTCGGTGAGCCGCCAGCGGCCGAACCCCTCGCCGAGGTCGGCGTTCAGATCGATCGACGTCATGGATCCTTCGTTTCTCCTGCCTTGTGCCGCACAGGCCGGTCAGGCCACGCGGAACTGCTCGTCGCGGGCGTCGCTGAGGAACATCTGCCCCGGTGCGTGCGTGATGGCGAACGGCGGACGGGAGGCCATGACCGCGGCCTGCGGGGTCACCCCGCAGGCCCAGAACACCGGGATGTCGTCCGGCTCGAAGTCCACCGGCTCGCCGAAGTCCGGCCGGCCGAGGTCGTCGATGCCCAGCCCGGAGGGGTCACCGCAGTGCACGGGACCGCCGTGCACCGCCGGCAGCAGACTGCTCTCCCGGATCGCCGCGGAGAGGTGCCCGGGCGGCACCGGCCGCATGGACACCACCATCGGCCCGCGCAGCCGGCCCGCCGGACGGCACTGCCAACTCGTCACGTACATGGGAACGTTGCGGCCCTGCTCGACGTGCCGGACCGGAACACCTGCCGCCGCCAGCGCCCACTCGAACGTGAAGCTGCAGCCGATCAGGAACGACACCAGATCACCGCGCCAGTGCGCCCGCGCGTCCGTCGGCTCGTCCACCAACTCGCCGTGCTCCCACACGCGATAGCGCGGCAGATCGGTGCGCAGGTCCGCGTCCGGGGCGAGGACGGTGGCCGCGGACCCGGCGTCGGTGACGTCCAGGACCGGACAGGGCTTGGGATTGCGCTGGCAGAACAGCAGCATGTCGTACGCCCAGTCGGCGGGCACCGAGATCAGGTTGGCCTGTGTGTGCCCCGCGGCCACACCGGCCGTGGGACCCGCCAGCCCCTCCCGGAAGCGGGCGCGCGCCGTGCGCGGGCTCCACGCGCGCGCGTGCTCGTCGGCCAGGATCACAGGGTGGTCGTCCACCGCGGTCGGCGGACGGTCGTCGGTGTGGGTCACTCCAGTTCCTTCCCGCGTGTCTCCGGCAGCCCCAGCAGCGCCAGGGCCGCGAGGCCGTAGCCGATCGCGCCGAAGACCAGCGCCCCGCCCACGCCCCAGCCGTCGGCCAGGAAGCCGACCGTGGTGGGGAAGACGGCGCCCACGGCACGTCCGGTGTTGTACGTGAAGCCCTGTCCCGTACCGCGCACCGCCGTCGGGTACAGCTCGCTCAGATAGGAGCCGAAGCCGCTGAAGATCGCCGACATGCAGAACCCGAGCGGGAAACCGAGCACGAGGATCACGGTGTTGGCACCGTTCGGGATGTTCGTGTACGCCAGGATGCAGATCGCGGACAGCAGCGCGAACAGCCAGATGTTGCGCCGGCGGCCCAGCCGGTCGGTGAGGTAGCCGCCGGTCAGATAGCCGATGAAGGCACCCGAGATCAGGAACGTCAGATAGCCGCCGGTGCCGACGACCGACAGGTCGCGCTCCGTCTTCAGATAGGTCGGCACCCAGGTGGCGAGGGTGTAGTAGCCGCCCTGGACGCCGGTGGAGAGCAGCACGGCGAAGAGCGTGGTGCGCAGCAGGCCCGGTGCTCCCGGCCTGCCCGGCCGGAAGATCGTCGCGAAGGAGCCCTTCCGGGCGCTCGTCTCCCGCGCGGCGGCCGCCTCGGGAGCGTCCTGCACGCTGCGGCGCACCCAGACCACGAGCAGCGCCGGCAGCGCACCGGTCCAGAACATCACGCGCCAGGCGAGGTCGTCGCCGGCCAGCGAGAAGACGACCGTGTACACGATCACGGCCAGCGCCCAGCCGACGGCCCAGGAGCTCTGGACCGCGCCGAGGGTGCGGCCCCGGTGCCTGGCGCTCGCGTACTCGGCGACCAGGATCGCGCCGACCGCCCACTCACCGCCGAAGCCGAGGCCCTGCAGCGCGCGGAACACCAGCAGCGTCTCGTAGTCGGTCGCGAAGCCGCAGGCCACGGTGAACACCGCGTACGTGATCACGGTCAGCAGCAGTGCCCTGACCCGTCCGACGCGGTCCGCCAGCACACCGGCGAGGGCGCCGCCGACCGCGGACACCACCAGGGTGACGGTCGTGAGCAGGCCGGTCTGGCCGCTGTCCAGACCGAAGTACGCCGACAACGCGACCATCGTGAGCGGCAGCGTGAAGTAGTCGTACGAGTCCAGGGCATAGCCGCCGAACGCGCCGCCGAAGGCGCGCCGGCCGCGCGGCCCCAGTGCGCGCAGCCAGCCGAACGCCCCGTCGCCGGAGGCGTGTTCGGGCGGTACGGGGCGTGGGGTGTCGGTCAGGGCCCGCGGTGGAGGGGGCGTGCTCATGGGCACCTCGCAGAGAGAGGACGGAGGGTGCGGGAAGGAGTGAGCCGTGCCACTGTCCAGCAAGGTAGAGGATCGTTGAACGATCCTTCAATACCCATGTTGTCTCGTCCTTCCGCGTGCGATTGAATTCCGGCATGGCAGAGCAGATGGGCGGACTGGCCGACGACCGTGCCCTGTTGGGCCGCACCAGCACCGCCGAGCGGGTCGCGGACATCCTCAGGAGCCGGATCGCCGAGGGCTACTTCCCGCCCGGCACGCGGCTGTCGGAGGACAGCATCGGCGGCGCGCTCGGCGTCTCCCGCAACACGCTGCGCGAGGCGTTCCGGCTGCTCACGCACGAACGGCTGCTCGTCCACGAGCTGAACCGGGGCGTGTTCGTCCGGGTGCTGACCGTCGAGGACGTCGAGGACATCTACCGCACCCGCCGCCTCGTCGAGTGCGCCGTCGTGCGCGGACTGGGTGACCCGCCCTACCCGCTCGACGCGCTCACCGAGGTGGTGGAACAGGGGCGTACGGCGGCGCGCGAAGGTGACTGGAACGGTGTGGGTACGGCCAACATCCACTTCCACCGGGAACTGGTGGCCCTCGCCGCCAGTGAGCGCACGGACGAACTGATGCGCAGCGTCTTCGCCGAACTGCGGCTCGCCTTCCACGTCGTGGACGAACCCCGGCGACTGCACGAACCGTACATCGCCCGCAATGTCGGGATTCTTCAGGCGCTTCAGGACGGGGACCGCGACAAGGCCGAGGCACTGCTGGCGGCCTACCTCGAGGTCTCGCTGGAACGGGTCGTCGAGGTGTACCGGCGGCGCGTCGGCGAGGACGGACAGGACGGCCGGCCGGCGGTGTGACGACCGTCGCGCCGGGGCGCAACACGGTCGTTTGGGTCGTTGTCAGACCGAGGACCTAGTCTGTGCACCGTGACTTCGCCTGCAACGACGGACAGCGTTCCGCCCCAGCTCAGCGCGGGGCCGCGGCCCGCGCCGGGCCCGGCCGCCGACGAAGGGCTGGCGCGGCGGCTGCGCGCGCTCGCGTGCACCGCGCCGCTGCACGACCTCGACGCCCGCAAGGCCAACCTCGCCGGCGAGTACTCGGTGTACGGCATGGCGGAGATCGCCCTCGCGGCCATCGACCTCGTCACCCTGAACATGGACTTCGACACGGGCGCGGACCACGACCAGATAGTCGCCCGGATCGTCCCGCGCATCGCCGCCCAGGCCCCGCACCGTCCCGCCGCCGAGCACGAGCGGGTGGCCCGCTGGGTCCTGGAGAACCTGATCAACGTCGGCAGCGTCGACCGCGGCTTCCGCGCGGTGTACGGCATGTTCGGCGCGGACGGCACCTATGTGCGCCGCGACTACGACTTCAAGCTGATCGAGGAGGTCCCCGGCCCCGGCGGCACGGTGTACCTGAGGACCACCGACGAGGCGGTCAACGTCCTGGTCGGCGCCCTGGACACCGACGTCACCAGCGCGCAGATCGCCGCCGAGGTCAAGCTGGAGGTGCTGATCAGCAGGGGCAGGCTCGCCGACGCCCAGCTCGCCGCCGAGCAGGCCCGCTACCGGACCGTGCAGTACTCCGAGACCCTGCGCCGGGCCCTGGACGCCACCCGCCGCAACGTCCGCGCGGTGGACTGGCTGAGCGCCGTGCCCGACATGATCGCCGAGGCCCTCGACCACGTGGCGGACCGCTACCGCCACGAGAACGCGATCCTCACCAACATCCGCAAGGCCCGCGACGAGTCCGAGGACCCCGAGCACAAGCGCCGGGCGGCCGAGCTGGTGGACATCGTCAAGGACTGCATCCGGCGCCACACCCAGCTGCAGTCCCGGCTGCTGGAGGCCGGCCCGCTGTTCCGCGCCGAACAGGACCGGCAGGCCTTCGCCACCCCCACGTCGGTCTCGGGCACCGACCTCTACGGCCACCTCCTCGCGCCCCTGCTGCCGCTGCCCGTGGAGCGGGCGGCCCGGGTCACCGACGCCTTCTTCGCCCACGGCACCGGACTGCGCACCCCGGTCTCCGTCCGGGTCGCCGACCTCGTCGAGATCCTGCTGACACCGCCCGTGGAGCGCGAACACCTCGGCGCCGAGATGCCCGAGCCCGACCTGATCGCCACGCCCGACGACAGCCGCTTCAGCGAGGAGCAGCTGGCGGCCGCCACGGAGCTGCTGGACCTGCCGGCCGACGCACCGCGCCGGCTGTCCGGACTGCTCGCCGACGCCCGCCGCCAGGACCCCGAACTGCCCTACCTGGTCGCCCTGCTCGCCATCCACGCCGCCAGCCCCCCGGTCGGCACCGCCTACCGCCAGGGCGAACCGAAACTGCTGTTCGCCGTGGACGACGGAACCGAACTCGACGACCCCGAGTTCGGCGGCGCCGACCTCATCGTCGGCACGGCCCTGCTGGACGCGGCGGGGATGGCCGCGGACCGGTCGGAGGCGGCATGACGGAGCGAGCAGTCCGTACCGAGCTGTCCCAGAGCAAGGAGCCCCGACCGTGACCGAGCACGTCGAGTGGAGTGAGCCGGAGGCCGTGGCCGCACCGGCGAGCGCCGCCGTCACACCCGCCGACGCCGCCGACGCCGCACGGCTCGTCGCCTTCGGCCTCCAGCCCAAGCTCCAGCCCGCCCGCGACCAGGAGTACGCCGACCTGCTGCGCCGCTATCGCGAGGACCCGCCGTTCGCGCGGCTCGCCGACGCCGTGGCCACCGGCCTCGGACTGATCGTGCTGGAGGTGTCCCCGCGCGCCGGCATGGCCGTCACCGCCGCCGAGGACTCCGTCTTCGCCGTCCGTATGGGCGACTACGCGCGCCGCACCTCCGCCGACGGCGGCGACCGGTTCCTGCACGGGCTCGCCCACCTCGCCGTCGCCGCCATGGCCTTCCCGCGCCCCGAGGACCTCGCCGACGACGGCTACATCGGGCGCGTCACGGTCAACGGCGTCGACTCCTTCGTCCGCCAGGCCTGCCACCGCCTGGAGGAGCGGGCCGCGGAGCAGGGCGAGAACACCGACCCGGCCAGTGACGCCCCCGGCCTGGAGGCCGCGTGGCGGATCTGGGCCAGACGCAGCTCGACCGGCGCCACCAAGGACGCGCGCCGGCTCGCGGGCTCCACCACCGGCATCGTCGCCAAGGCCGTCGGCTTCCTCACCGACTCCGGCTTCCTGCAGCGCACCGGCGACGACAACGGCGGCACGTACCGCACCACGGCCCGCTACCAGCTCCAGGTCCGCGACATGGCGGGCGGCGCCGCCATGGCCGAGCTGCTGGAGCTGGGCGTCGTCCCGGTCACCGACGGGACGCCCACCCTGCTGCCGCCCGAGGACGGCGACGACCTGGAGCTGGTCGCCGACGCCGGCCTGCCGTTCCACTCCGCCTGAACCCCCGTTTCACGAAGCCTCACGAGAGTCCGCCATGTACGAGCTGTCCCGGGTCCGCCTCTACTCCATCGGGCCGGCCGGTGCGCGCTACGCCGACACCGTGCTCGACCTGCGCGGTGTCGGCGGGCCCGTGCCGGACCCCGCGCCGACGCAGGCGGAGTTCTTCCAGGAGGAGCCCGTCGGCCCGCCGCGCCGGCCGGCGCCCGCCGGGGTGCTCTTCCTGGAGAACGGCGGCGGCAAGTCGGTCCTGCTGAAGCTGATCTTCTCCGTGATGCTCCCGGGCCACCGCAACACCCTCGGCGGCGCCAGCTCCGGTGTGCTGCGCAAGTTCCTGCTCGCCGACGACTGCGGCCACGTGGCGCTGGAGTGGCAGCACGTGCAGACCGGCGAGTGCGTCGTCGTCGGCAAGGCCAGCGAGTGGCGGGGCCGCCAGGTCTCCAACGACCCGAGGAAGTTCGCCGAGGCCTGGTACTCCTTCCGGCCCGGCCCCGGCCTCAGCCTGGACAACCTCCCCGTCGCCGAGTCCACGGCCGTACGGCCGCCCGTCGAGGGCCAGTCGGGCGCGCGGGGACGGCGCCGCACCATGAAGGGCTTCCGGGACGCCCTCACGGAGGCCGGCAAGAACTACCCGCACCTGGAGGTGCACTGGGAGGAGATCCACGAGCGCTGGACCGAGCACCTCGGCGAGCTGGGACTCGACCCCGAACTCTTCCGCTACCAGCGGGAGATGAACGCCGACGAGGGCGAGGCAGCCGGTCTCTTCGCGGTCAAGAAGGACTCCGACTTCACCGATCTGCTGCTGCGCGCCGTCACCGACACCCGGGACACCGACGGACTCGCCGACCTGGTCGGCGGCTTCGGCAACAAACTGGGCCGGCGCGCCGAACTGATCGCCGAACGCGACTTCACCGCCGGATCCGCCGACCTGCTCGGCCGGATCGTCGAGGCCGCCGAGGCCCGCACCCGCGCGCGGGAGATCCACACCGCCGCCGAGCGCCGCACCCGCACCCTGGCCCGCAGGCTCTCCGCGCGCGGCGCCCGGGAACGCGTCCGCGCGGCCGACCTGGCGCAGCGGGTCACCGCCGCCGCGCACGCCGTCACCCACGCCGAGTCGGCACGCGAGCACAGCGCGCTGATCTCCGCCGAACTCGCCTACCGGCACGCCTCCCTGGCGCTCGCCGCCGCCGAGAAGTCCGCCGCCGCCCAGAAACGCGAACTCGCCGACGCGCGCACCCTGTACGCGGCCTGGCAGGCCGCCGAGGCCGTGCTGCGCCACCGCGCCGCCGCCGACCGTGTCGCCAGGGTGTCCGCCGCCATCCAGGAGGCCGAGCGGGACGCGGCCCCCGCGCTGGCCGCGCGCGCCAAGGCCGCCGTCGACCTCGTCCGCGCCCTGCACGCGGCCGCGCGGAACGCCGAGGACCTCGCCAACGAGGAGGAGGAGCGCTCCGCCGCCCTCCAGGAGGTCAGCGACGGCGCCTACCGCGACTCCACCGCCGCCGCCACCGAGGCACAGCGGGCCCGCAGCGAGGTAGGGCACCTGCGGCAGCGGCTCACCGAGGTCGAGCAGGAGACCGCCGAGGCCGTGCGGGCCGGCTGGCTCGACGACAGCGCCCCCGACGCCGACCCCGCCAGGGCCGCGCTCGCGGCCAGCGACGCCGAGAAGACGGCGGTCGCCGCCTGGGACACCGCCCGCGAGGCGGCCCGCCGGGCCACCGAGCACGCGCGCGAGGCGGCCGCCGCCGAGAGCCGCGCGGAACTCACCGCGGCCCGCGCGGCGGACGCGGCCACGGCGGCCGAGCGCGCCCACGAGAGCGAGCGCCGCACGGCCGAGGACCTCGCCGCCGAACAGCGGCTGGCGGAACTGCTGAGCCTGCCGGGAGCCACCGGCCGACGGCGGGCCGGCGTGCCGGGACAGCGCACGGACACGGACCGTGCCGCGGACGCTTCGGAGGCCGGGCCTTCCTTCGGCGAAGGCGCCCTGACCGCCGAGGAACTCGACCGCTTCGCCGACGAGCTGCGCGAACTGCTCGACGACGCCGTCTCCTCCGCCGAGCGGCAGCTGTTCGACCTGCGGACCGCCGCCGCGGACGACGCCCGCATCCTCGGCGCCCTCGGAGACGGCGGGCTGCTGCCGCCCGGCCCGGACGTGCTAGCGACGGTCGAGTTCCTCGGCGAGCACGGCATCCCGGCCCTCCCGGGATGGCGCTACCTCGCCCAGGCCGTCGCCCCCGCCGACCACGCGCGCGTGCTGGCAGCCCGCCCCGAGCTGGTCGACGGCGTCATCATCACCGACCCCGACTCCCACCTCCGCGCCCGCGAGGCACTGAGCGACGCCGCCCTGCTGCCCCGGTCCGCCGTCGCCGTCGGCACCGCCGCCGCCCTGCTCGCCCCCACCCCCGCGCCGGACACGGACACCGGGGACGTCTTCCTCGTACCGCCGAACCCGGCCATGCACGACGAGCACGCCGCCGACGAGGAACGGCAGACCCTGCGCGCCCGGGCCACCGAGCGGGACGAGGAGATCCGCGCGCTCGCCGCCCGGCTCGGCAAGGACCGGGAGCTGGCCGCGAGGCTCGCCTCCTGGCGCACCGGCTGCCCCGCCGGGCGGCTCACGGAGCTGGCCGCCACGGCCCACGAGGCACGGGCGTTCGCCGAGGAGGCCGAGGCCGAACTGGCCGAGGCGCGCACCGTGCGGGCGGAGGCCGAGGAGGCCGCCGCCGAGGCCGTCGGCGTCCGTGACGAGCGGCAGGAAGCCGCGCAGAAGGCCCGGCGCGCGGCCGACGCCCTCGCCGGACTCGCCTTCCGGCTGCGCGAACGGGCCGGCTGGCAGGTCAAGCTGCGCGAACTCGCCGACGACGCGACCGAGGCGGAGGCCCGCGCCCAGACCTGTCTGGAACGGGCGCGCGCCGCCGACGAGGACCGGCGCGGCGCCCAGCGGGCCGCCGACGACGCCCGCCGCACCGCCCGCGCGCTGCGCGCCGAACGCTCCGAGATCGCGGGCGCCCCCGACGACGTGCCCGAGGACGGCGCCGGCGCGCCGCAGTCCTCCCTGCCGGCCCTGCGCGAGGCCTACCGCGCCGCCTCCCAGGTGTACGAGAAGGTCGGCGTCGGCGCCGATCTGCGTGCCGAACAGGCCCGCGCGGAGAGCGACGAGAGCGCCGCCCGGGCCGAACTGGACCGGCTCAGCAACAAGGTCCGCACCCGTGCCGAGCAGCTGCTCCAGTCGCCCGACGGTTCCGACGGCCCCAGCCGGCAGGCCGCCGCCGCCCGTGCGGAGGAGCTGGTGCAGCTCCTGGAGACCCGCATGTCCGGCGCGAGCGAGCAGCTCGGACGGCTGCGCGGCGAGGCCGAACGGCTCGCGCCCGAGGACGGTGAGGCGCACACCGAACTCCCCGAGGACCTGCTGCCGCGCGACGCCGAACACGCGCAGGCCCTTCTGCGCACCGCCACCACCGAACTCGCCTCCCGCAGCGAGGCCCTGAGCCGGGCCCGGGAGGCCCACGCCGAACTCCTCGACGCCCACCGCGCCGCCGAGGACGCGGCCGGCGGCTTCGACGAGATCGCCGCCATGCTCCGCGATCTGCTGCGCGAGCACGCCGGCGAGGAGGAGCAGGAGCAGCCCGAGCCCTATCCGGGCGGCCTGGAGGAAGCCCGGCAGTCCGCCGCCGAAGCCCGCCGCTCCCTGCGCGGCTGCGCCGCGGACCTGTCCGCCGCCGAGTCCGCCGTGCGCGAGGCGAGCGACGTCCTCGTCCGGCACGCCAACTCCACGCGCTACGAGCAGGTCCGCACCCCCGCACGCCAGCAGATCCGCGAACTGCCCGCCTCCGCGCTGCCCGAACACGCCCAGAAGTGGGCGGACGCCTTCGCGCCCCGGCTGCGGGTCCTCACCGACGAGCTGGAGCAGCTGGAGCGCAACCGCGACTCGATCGTGGACCGGCTGCGGGGCCTGGTCGAGTCCGCCCTCGCCACCCTCCGCTCCGCCCAGCGGCTGTCCCGGCTGCCGGAAGGGCTCGGCGAGTGGTCCGGACAGGAATTCCTGCGCATCCGCTTCGAGGAACCCGACCAGGCCACCCTCACCGAGCGGCTCGGTGAGGTCGTCGACGAGGCGACCCGGGCGGCCGTGAAGAAGAACTCCGACCTGCGGCGCGACGGCATGTCCCTGCTGCTGCGCGGGGTAGCCGCCGCCCTCCAGCCCAAGGGCGTCGCCGTCGAGATCCTCAAGCCCGACGCGGTACTGCGCGCCGAACGCGTCCCCGTCGGCCAGATGGGTGACGTGTTCTCCGGCGGCCAGCTGCTCACCGCGGCCATCGCCCTGTACTGCACGATGGCCGCACTGCGCTCCAACGACCGCGGCCGGGACAAGCACCGCCACGCCGGCACGCTGTTCCTGGACAACCCCATCGGCCGCGCCAACGCCACCTACCTCCTGGAGCTCCAGCGCGCGGTCTCCGACGCGCTCGGCGTCCAGCTCCTGTACACCACCGGTCTGTTCGACACCACGGCGCTCGCGGAGTTCCCGCTGGTCATCCGGCTGCGGAACGACGCCGACCTGCGGGCCGGCCTGAAGTACATCAGCGTGGAGGAACACCTCCGGCCGGGGCTCCCGCAGCAGGACCCGGCCGAGGAGGCGCACAGCGAGATCACGGCGACCCGCATGTTCAAGCGGCCCGCGGCGGCGAGCGGCTGATCAGGCAGCACCCCGGACGAGGCTCAGAAGCCGTAGCCCATGCGCCGGGACAGCTCGGCCGCCGCCGTCGCCGTCCGGCTGCCCAACTCGGGCAGCCGGTCCGCACGCAGCCGGTACACCGGCCCGGAGACACTGATCGCCGCCATCACCGTGCCGTCGTGCGAGCGGACCGGTGCCGCGACGGCCGCGAGTCCCAGCTCCAGCTCCTCCAGCGTGGCGCCGTACCCCCGCTCGACCACCGTCTCCAGCTCACCGCGCAGCACCGACGCCGCGACGATCGTCCGCTCCGTGAACCGGCGCAGCGGGCGCGCGAGACGGCTCTCACGAGCGGCGGGTGGCAGATGGGCCAGGAACACCTTGCCGCCGGCGGTGGCGTGCAGCGGGGTGCGCCTGCCGAGCCAGTTCTGCGCGGTGACCGACGCCGTGCCCCGGGCCTGCATGATGTTGACGGCGGCGTCGTCGTCCAGCACCGCTATGTTCACCGTCTCGCCCAGCTCGTCGGCGAGCTCCCGGCAGACCGGGACGCCCTCCTGCGAGATGTCCAGCCGCACGGCGGCCGCCCCCGCGAGGCGCAGCACACCGGCACCCAGGTGGTACTTGCCGCGGTCCTTCGTCTGGGCCACCAGACCGCGGTTCTCCAGGACACCGAGCAGCCGGAAGGCCGTGGACTTGTGCACGCCCAGCTCGCCGGCGATCTCCGTGACACCCGCCTCGCCGTGCCGCGCCAGGATCTCCAGCACGCTCACCGCACGGTCCACCGACTGCACGGCACTCGTCGTGCCCCTCCCGTTCCCCCTGGGCTGTTTCCGCTCGCCGGTCATGGCTCGGCTCTCACCATCTGTCGGTAACCGTTGCGCAGGGCGCCTGCCGGCGCGCCCTGCGCGACTTCAGCGTACCGAGGGCCCGCGTCCCGGCGAGCGAGCGGTCTCACGGGTGTGACAGCTGCCCGGTCCCGCCCCGCCGGCGTATTCGAGCCTGTGTCCGCTGGGCGGCCCGCTGCTGACGGCGGGCGCGGCGCCGCTCGCGCCGCAGGGCCCGCGCGGTGCTGCTGGGCGCGGACACCACGCCATTGCGCTGATTCCAGACCTGACGGGTCACCCAGACGTCCAGGACTCCCCAGGTCGCCAGGATCGTACTGACGACACTGCTGATGACCATGGGGAACGCCAGCCAGGACTCGGCCAGCGTGCACAGGAAGGCCACCATGGCCTGAATCAGCGTCACCGAGATGACGAGCACCGCCCGCACGGCCGCCGTCCGCACCGGATCCGGCAACCGGCGCCGCCGGGCCGGCTCCTCGACCCACAGCGGCCGGTAGGAGGCCTTCCTGCCGGACCCGCCTGTGCTCCCTCCGCTCTCCCGCGCCGCGGCGCCGCGTGCGCCGGCCGGTCCGCGCCCGGACGCGGCTGCACCGGGTCCGGGCGCCCCGGCATCCGACCGCGTCGTCACCTGCGCCGCCGCGCCCTCCTCGGGCGCCTCGCGCCGCTCCGCCGTGCCCATCAACGTGTCACTCCCCACCGCCAGCAGACCGCTCACTCGTGTCCGAAGACCCGGTTCTCCAGTGGCTGCCCGGCTTGCGCCGTTCTACGCCGCCCAGGTGCGGGCCACGGCTCTTGTGGCCGATTCCGCCCCCATTTCCCACAGAGAAGGACGAACGGCACGTCGTGAAGATTCCCGGTCGGGAAAGAAACCGGCCAACCGTCCTCTCCTGTCCCGGAGACCGGCTCCGGGAAGGTGCCCCCGGTTCCGGTGGGCAATCTCCCGCAATGCCCGGACAACTCCCCATCTCCCGCCCCTGGTACGGAACTACAGCTTCCGGACGGCTCTTCGAGTTCGCCCCGGCGCGGTAGTAGGCTCGCGCCGTTTGTTGACGCACATGTGTACCCCCGGCCGGTCGGGGGCCGAGCTGGGGGAGGCCATGCGCTTTCGCGGGAAGTCCATCCGCCGGAAGATCGTGGCGCTGCTTCTCGTGCCGCTGTTGTCCCTGACGACGATCTGGGCCTTCACCACGGTGCTCACGGGCCGCGAGGCAAGCCACCTCTTCGACGTGTCGTCGGTGATGGAGGAAGTCGGCTACCCCGTCGAGGACACCGTCCGCGTCCTCCAGCAGGAACGCCGGCAGACCCTCGTCCATCTCGCCGACCCCCGCGCCTCCGACGGCCTCGCCGCACTCCGGCGCAGTCGCGCCGCCACCGACGACGCGGTCGCCGCCGTCCGCAGAAGCGCGACGGACACCGATGTGCGCGAGGCCATGCACGGGGACTCCGACGAACTGGGCGCGGTACTGGACTCCTTCGAGGGCATCGAGTCCCTGCGCCGCAGCGTCGAGGACGGCACCGTCAACCGCTCCCAGGCCCTCGACCTCTACAACCGGCTGATCGACCCGTGCTACATCCTGCTGGCCAGTCTGCACGTGGTCGACGACGTCGAGCTCGACAAGCAGTACCGCGCCCTGGTCGGTCTGGCCCGCGCCCGCGAACTGCTCTCCCGCGAGGACGCCCTGCTCGGCTCCGCCCTGATCGTCGGCGAACTGTCCCGTGCCGAAGTGCGAGAGATCTCCGACCTCGTGGCCCAGCGCACCCTGATGTACGACTCCGGTCTGCCGCAGCTCCCCGCGTCCGAACGCGACCGCTACGAGACCTTCTGGAAGAACGCCGCGTCCGCCCCGCTGCGCGTCGGCGAGGAGGCGGCCGTCTCCTCCGGCGCCGGGGAGCCCCGCGGGATCACGGCCAAGAGCTGGGACATCGCCGCCGGCAATGTGCTCTCCGAACTCGGCACCCTCAACGACCAAGCCGCCGACCGCTACCAGGACCGCGTCCGCCCCGTCGCCATGGGCGTCATCACCCAGGCCGTCATCGCCGGTGTCCTTGGACTGATCGCCCTCGTGGTCTCCCTCGTCCTCTCCATGCGCGTGGGCCGCGGACTCGTCCGGGACCTCCGGAAGCTGCGCCTGGAGGCCCATGAGGCGTCCGGTGTGCGGCTGCCCAGCGTGATGCGCCGCCTCTCGGCGGGCGAACAGGTCGACGTCGAGACCGAGGTCCCGCGCCTGGAGTACGACAAGAACGAGATGGGAGAGGTGGGCCAGGCCCTCAACACCCTCCAGCGCGCCGCCGTGGAGGCCGCCGTCAAGCAGGCCGAACTGCGCGCCGGTGTCTCCGAGGTGTTCGTCAACCTCGCCCGCCGCAGCCAGGTCCTGCTGCACAAGCAGCTCACCCTGCTGGACACCATGGAACGCCGGACCGAGGACACCGAGGAACTCGCCGACCTGTTCCGGCTGGACCACCTCACCACCCGCATGCGCCGGCACGCCGAGGGCCTGGTGATCCTCTCCGGCGCCGCACCCTCCCGGCAGTGGCGCAAGCCCGTCCAGCTCATGGACGTCGTACGCGCCTCCGTCGCCGAGGTCGAGGACTACGAACGCATCGAGGTCCGTCGGCTGCCGAGGGTCGCCGTCACCGGCCCGGCCGTCGCCGACCTCACCCACCTCGTGGCCGAACTGCTGGAGAACGCCACGGTGTTCTCCCCGCCGCACACCGCCGTCCAGGTCCTCGGCGAGCGCGTGGCCAACGGCTTCACCCTGGAGATCCACGACCGCGGGCTCGGCATGACGGCCGACGCCCTCCTGGACGCCAACCTCAGACTCGCCGAGACCCCCGAGTTCGAACTCTCCGACACCGACCGGCTCGGACTGTTCGTGGTCAGCCGCCTTGCCCAGCGCCAGAACGTCCGGGTCTCCCTGCAGCCCTCCCCGTACGGCGGCACCACAGCGGTCGTCTTCATCCCCGACGCGCTGCTGACGGACGACGTCCCGGACACCAACGGCGTCGGGTTCCGCCTCGACCGCCCCCGGCGCTCCACGGACCGCGAACCGGAGGAGAGCCGCCGCGCCGCGCTCTCCCAGGTGCCCGTACAGCTGCCCCGGCTCCCCGCCTCGCTGCTGGACGGGCCGGTCGAACTGGAGACCCCCGTCGACCTGGACGCGCTCGACGGCTTCCCCGGTGCCCTGGGCGCCGAGGACAGCCGGCGCGGCGGCCTCTTCAGCCCCCGACGCTCCCTCACCGGCACCCAGGAGGAGCGGCCCGGCCACGAGTACCATCAGCAGACCCCCGACACGCCCGAGGGCGCGGACCCGGGCGGGAACGACGGGAGTGCCCCGGTCCCGCTGACCCGCAGGGGAGCACCCAAGCTGGTCAGCTCCCACGGGCGTCCGGTCCGCGACGCACGTGCCCGCGCGGAGCGCACGGACGAGGAGGACACGCCCGCCGCCTCCACCCGGCCCGACCTGGAAGCAGCGTCTCCGCTGCCCGCCCGCCGCCGCGGTGAGGACCCCGCGGGACGCCGGGGTCCCGGCCGCCCGGGCGCGGAGGCACCGTCCCCGCTCCCCGCACGCCGCCGCACCGAACGGCTCTCCTCCGACGCCGAGCGCGAACAGCCGGACGCGGAGTCACTGCCTCCGCTGCCCGCCCGCCGACGGAGCCCCGGCCCCTCCCGCCCCGGGACCGGAGCCGAGGACCGGAGCGACACTCCGGCGCCCTCCGGCCCCGCGCGCGACGACCGGCCGGATCCTCCTGACGGCCTGCCCCAGCGCACCCGCCGCCCCGCCGTCGCGGCGAGCGGCCCCGACGACCCCTCGTCGGCCGCGGACGGCACGGACACCGACGCCGTACGGCCCGACGGCGGATCGCTGCCCCGGCGTGTACGGCAGGCCAGCCTCGCCCCGCAGCTCAAGCGCAGTGCCGAACCCCGGAACGAGAACAGGGCCCGGCCCGTTGAACGGGATGCCGACGAAGTCCGCAGCCGCATGGCCTCGCTCCAGCGCGGCTGGCAGCGCGGCCGCGAGGAGAACGCCGCCGGCGACGAAGCCGACAGCGGCACAGCACCACGACGAACGAACAAGGGGGACGGTCGATGACCGCACCGAGGGCCACCGGCCACACCACGACCGACAAGAGCGAGCTGAACTGGCTCCTCGACGACCTGGTGGACCGCGTCGCCAGCATCCGCAAGGCAATCGTGCTCTCCGGCGACGGTCTGCCCACGGGCGCGTCGAAGGACCTCACCCGGGAGGACAGCGAGCATCTGGCCGCCGTCGCCTCCGGTTTCCACAGCCTCGCCAAGGGCGTGGGCCGCCACTTCGAGGCCGGCGACGTCCGGCAGACCGTCGTCGAACTCGACGAGGCGTTCCTCTTCGTCACCGCCGCCGGTGACGGCAGTTGCCTCGCCGTCCTCGCGGACGCCGATTCGGACGTCGGACAGGTCGCCTACGAGATGACGCTCCTCGTGAAGCGGGTCGGTGTGCATCTGGGTACCGCTCCGCGCACCGATCTGCCCTCGGGCGGGTAGTGGGATGACATGAGCGCTGACGGTCAGGGCAGGAGCCACTGGTTCGACGACGAGGCCGGACCGGTCGTCCGTCCGTACGCCATGACGCGGGGCCGCACCACCAGTGCGGCCCAGCACCGCCTCGACCTGATCGCGGTGGTCGTCACGGAGCCGCACGCGGGCGATCCGGAGGACGATCCGACGCTCTCTCCGGAGCACGTGGACATCGTCGAACTGTGCCGCGACACCTCGCAGACGGTCGCCGAACTCTCCGCCGAACTCGATCTGCCGATCGGAGTGGTCCGGGTCCTCGTCGGAGACCTCGTGGAATCGGAATGGGTCCATGTGAACCGGCCGGTACCCCCGGCCGAGCTGCCGGACGAGAGTATTCTGCGCGACGTGATCAACGGCCTCCGGGCGCTGTGACCGGCGCGGAAGCGGGGTACTGACGTGACAGGCTGGCAGTTCTGGGTCGACCGAGGCGGCACCTTCACCGACATCGTCGCGAGGCGTCCCGACGGCCGGCTGCTGACGTACAAGGTGCTGTCCGACAACCCGGCTCCGGAACACCCCCGGCACCGCGGGAGCCGGGGGACCCGCGGCACCGACGCGGCGGTCGTGGGCGTCCGCGCACTGCTGGCCGGATCCGGCGATCCCGTCGACGCCGTGCGCATGGGGACCACCGTCGCCACCAACGCCCTCCTCGAACGCAAGGGCGAACGGACTCTGCTGGTCGTCACCCGCGGCTTCCGCGACGCGCTGCGCATCGCCTACCAGAACCGCCCGCACATCTTCGCCCGTCGTATCGACCTGCCCGAACTGCTGCACGAACGGGTCGTCGAGGTGGACGAACGCATCGCCGCCGACGGCACCGTCCTGCGCGCCCCCGACCTGGACGCCCTCACCGGGCCGCTGCGACAGGCGTACGACGACGGCATCCGGTCCGTCGCCGTGGTCTGTGTGCACAGCCATCTCCACCCCGCCCACGAACAGGCGGTCGGGGAACTCGCCGCCCGCATCGGCTTCCCGCAGATCTCGTTGTCCAGCGAGGTCAGTCCCCTGATGAAGCTCGTCCCGCGCGGCGACACCGCCGTCGTCGACGCCTACCTCTCGCCCGTGCTGCGCCGCTACGTCCGCCATGTCGCCGACGAACTCGACGACGTACGGCTGATGTTCATGCAGTCCAACGGCGGCCTCACCGAAGCCGGCCAGTTCCGCGGCAAGGACGCCGTCCTGTCCGGGCCGGCCGGCGGCATCGTCGGCATGGCCCGCATGTCGCAGCTCGCCGGCTTCGACCGCGTCATCGGCTTCGACATGGGCGGCACCTCCACCGACGTCTCGCACTTCGCGGGCGAGTACGAACGCGTCTTCACCACACAGATCGCCGGGGTCCGGCTGCGCGCGCCCATGCTGGACATCCACACCGTCGCCGCAGGCGGCGGCTCGGTCCTCCACTTCGACGGATCCCGCTACCGTGTGGGGCCGGACTCGGCGGGCGCGGACCCGGGCCCCGCCTGCTACAGGCGCGGCGGCCCGCTCACGGTCACCGACGCCAACGTCATGCTCGGCCGTATCCAGCCCGCCCACTTCCCCACGGTGTTCGGCCCGGACGGGGACCAGCCCCTCGATGCCGCGCTCGTCCGCGACCGCTTCACGGACATCACCCGCGAGATCCACGAGCAGACCGGCGACGACCGCACCCCCGAGCAGGCAGCCGAGGGCTACCTGCGGATCGCCGTCGCCAACATCGCCGGCGCCGTGAAGCGGATCTCCGTGCAAAAAGGCCACGACATCACCCGGTACGCCCTCACCACCTTCGGCGGAGCGGGCGGACAGCACGCGTGCATGGTCGCCGACTCCCTCGGCATCCGCACCGTCCTCGTCCCGCCCATGGCCGGCGTCCTGTCCGCGCTCGGCATCGGCCTCGCCGACACCACGGCCATGCGGGAACGCTCCGTCGAGGTCCCCCTGGAACCGTCCTCCATGCCCGGCGTCCACCGGACCGCCGACGACCTCGAAGCGGCGGCCCGCGCGGAACTCCTCGCCGAGGACGTCCCCGAGGAGCGCGTCGAGGTCACCCGCCGCGCCCAGCTCCGCTACGACGGCACCGACACCACCCTCACCGTCGAACTGACCGATCCCGGCACGATGCGGCACACCTTCGAAGAACGTCATCGCGCCACGTACTCCTTCACGCTGGACCGCCCGATCGTCGTCGAAGCCCTCTCCGTCGAAGCCACCGGCATCACCGAACCCCCCGATCTCTCCGCCCTCGCTCCCTACGAGGGCACCCCCGTCCGCAGCGCCGAGAACCCACGGACCGTCCGCCTCCACACCGGCGGCACCTGGCGCGACGTACCCCTCCACCGCCGCGAGGACCTTCCCCCCGGCGAAACCGTCACCGGACCCGCGATCATCACCGAGTCCGGCGCGACGACCGTCGTCGACGACGGCTGGCGGGCCGCGGCGACCGACGACGGGCATCTGGTCATGGAACGCGTCACGGTCACGCAGAGTTCCCGGGCGGACACGGAAGCGGACCCGGTGCTGCTCGAGGTCTTCAACAACCTCTTCATGTCCATCGCCGAACAGATGGGCGCCCGCCTCGAGTCCACCGCCCAGTCCGTCAACATCAAGGAGCGCCTGGACTTCTCCTGCGCCCTCTTCGACCCCGACGGAAACCTGGTGGCCAACGCCCCGCACATCCCCGTCCACCTGGGCTCCATGGGTACGAGCGTCAAGGAGGTCATCCGGCGGCGCGGCCCGGCCATGCGCCCCGGCGACACCTACGCCGTCAACGACCCGTACCACGGCGGCACCCATCTGCCCGACGTCACCGTCATCACCCCGGTCTTCGGCACCAGGGCCATCGACGGCACGGAGAGTGACCAGAAGGTCCTCTTCTACGTCGCCTCACGCGGCCACCATGCCGAGATCGGCGGCATCGCACCGGGCTCCATGCCGGCCGACAGCCGCACCATCGACGAGGAGGGTGTCCTCTTCGACAACTGGCTGCTCACCGAGAACGGCCGATTCCGCGAGGAGGAGACCCTCCGCCTTCTCACCGAGGCCCCCTACCCCTCCCGCAACCCGAGGACCAACCTCGCCGACCTGCGCGCCCAGATCGCCGCCAACCACAAAGGCGTCGACGAGGTCGGCCGCATGATCGACGACTTCGGCCTCGACGTCGTCCAGGCCTACATGAAGCACGTCCAGGACAATGCCGAAGAGGCGGTGCGCCGCGTCATCGACGCCCTCGACGACGGCGCGTACGCCTACGAGACCGACTCGGGCGCCGTCATCCGCGTACGCGTCCGCGTGGACCGCGAGAACCGCCGGGCGACCATCGACTTCACCGGCACCTCGGCCCAGCTGTCCACCAACTTCAACGCGCCCTTCTCCGTGGTCAACGCGGCTGTCCTGTACGTCTTCCGCACGCTGGTCGCCGACGACATCCCGCTGAACGACGGCTGTCTGCGCCCGCTGGACATCATCGTGCCGCCGGGCTCCATGCTGGCCCCCGAGCCGCCGGCCGCCGTCGTCGCGGGCAACGTGGAGACCTCCCAGGCCATCACCGGTGCCCTGTACGCGGCCCTCGGCGTCCAGGCGGAGGGCTCCGGCACCATGAACAACGTCACCTTCGGCAACGCCCGCCACCAGTACTACGAGACCGTCGCCTCCGGTTCCGGCGCCGGAGACGGCTTCCCCGGAGCCTCCGTCGTACAGACCCACATGACCAACTCCCGGCTCACCGACCCCGAGATCCTGGAGTGGCGGCTTCCCGTCCGCCTCGAGGAGTTCGCGGTGCGCCGCGGCAGCGGCGGCGCCGGACGGTGGCGCGGCGGGGACGGGGCCGTGCGCCGGATCCGCTTCCTGGAGCCGATGACCGTCTCCATACTGTCCCAGCACCGCAGAGTGCCCCCGTACGGCATGGCGGGCGGTGCCCCCGGCGCACAGGGCGCCAACCGGATCGAGCGAGCGGACGGCACGGTCGTCCCGCTCGCCGGCAGCGACTCGGCGGACGTCGGAGCCGGCGACGTACTCGTCATCGAAACCCCCGGCGGCGGGGGATACGGCCCGCCGCCCGACCCCCATCAAGCAGGAGAAGAGATCGATGATCTTCGGGCGTTCTGAGCGCGGCAAGCCCCCGGTCGAGCCCGTCACGCTCAAGATCCTGGTGGCCGGCGGCTTCGGGGTGGGCAAGACCACGCTCGTCGGCGCGGTCAGCGAGATCAGGCCGCTGCGCACCGAGGAACTCCTCACCGAGGCCGGGCGCCCGGTCGACGACACCTCCGGTGTGGAAGCGAAGAACACCACCACCGTGGCCATGGACTTCGGCCGCATCACGCTCCGCGAGGACCTGGTGCTGTACCTCTTCGGCACGCCCGGCCAGGAGCGGTTCTGGTTCATGTGGGACGAGCTGTCCGAGGGCGCCCTCGGAGCCGTCGTCCTCGCCGACACCCGGCGTCTGGAGGACTGTTTCGCGGCCATCGACTACTTCGAGCGGCGTGCCATCCCGTTCCTGGTCGGCGTCAACTGCTTCGAGGGGGCCGCGCGCTACCCGGCCGACGCCGTCCGCCGTGCCCTCGACCTCGACGACCACGTACCGCTGCTGATGTGCGACGCGCGGGACCGCGAGTCGGTCAAGGAGACCCTCATCGGCGTCGTCCAGCACGCCATGGCCCAGTCCGCCCAGCGACGCCAGACGGTCACCACCTGACACGCCGGCAAACCCGCGGCCCGTACTCCCGCCGACCGGAGCACGGGCCGCGGCGTGGAGAGCGACGCAGCGCGCGCGTGGCGAGCCCCGCCGCGCAGGCGGCGCCCAGGCAGGTCGTCGTACGTCCGGTGGGGTCGCCGAGCTGCAGACCGATGCCGACCAGCAGAAACGAGACGATCAGGATCGCCGTGCCCGACTCGCCGAGCCCCTGGGGCCTGATCGTTTGGATCACCCCGCTCGGGTCGGCCGAAAACGCACCGTGTCTCACAGCCGGCCTGATCCAGACGACGGGCCCTGGCCCAGGGGCTTCCGGCCGGCTCCTCCCGCGGACGTGCGCCGTCCTCAGCCGTCGCGGACAGTGGAAGACAGGAAGGAGCGTTCCGCGAGTGGCCGGCCCGGACGGATGTCGCGCCGAATGTCCCGCACGAGCTCACGAGAAGGGTGATCCGCCATGGCAGCCACCCCCGTCATGCAACTGCCCGTCATCAGCGAATGCGCGGCCGAGGGCTGCGCCTACAACCACGACCACACGTGCCACGCCGCGGCGATCACCGTGGGGGACCTCGACAGTCCCGTCTGCGACACGTTCATGGGCGCCGACCTCGAGGGCGGTGAGCCGTCGACCACCGGCAGGGTCGGCGCCTGCAAGATGGCCGACTGCCGGCACAACAGCGGGCTCGAGTGCCACGCCCCGGCCGTCACCGTCGGCTACGAACACGAGCAGGTGGACTGCCTCACCTACGCGCGGAAGTGAACACGCACGCCGGGTCACCTCCGGCACGTGAAGCGAGCAGCGTCCCACCGGCGGCACCGCACGCCCCCTCGGACGGAGCGCGCGGCGCCGCCGGTGCCGGGGCGGGGCGCGTCAGTAGAAGCGGCGGATGAAGACGTCGGGCCTGCCGTTGGTGTCGCCGGGCACGATGCCGTCGGCCGCGGACTGGAAGACCACGTCGCGCCCACCGGCGCTGACAGCGTCGGGGCCGGCCGAGGCAGGCTGGTCCGAGACGGTCTCGCCGGTGCCCGTCCGCAGGTCGCGCAGTGCGAGCGACGGCCCGGCGGTGCCGTTCGGGGCATACAGGAGATAGCGGCCGGTGGGGTCGATGGCCACGCCCCGGGCGTTCGGCACGTGGTCCGCGGTGCCCGTCTCCAGGTCGTGGACGTAGGTGTCGTCGCCCACGAGGCAGACGACCTTCCTGCCGTCCTCGCTGAGCTGGACGAGCGTCGCTTCCGCGGACGGACCTTCGATCGGGCCGGAGGTGGTGCCGTTGGTCCGCTCCCATACGAAGACGTCATGCGCCCGACCGTCCTGATAGGCGACGAGGCGGCCGTCACCGCTGATGGACTGCGCGGGCGAGACGTAGTGCTCGAACTCGGCGATGGTCTCCACGGAGTCGGGCCCCTCGACACTGACGCGCTGCCTGGGCACGACACCCGACCCTGACCTGTTGTGGCCGGAGGCGGCGATGTAGCGGCCGTCCCCGCTCAACGACGGCGGAGTGTCGCAGATGAGCACGCAGCGGGTGAACGAGCTCCCTCCTGAGCGCACTTGGTGGATGCGGATGTGGACGAAGTCCATGTACCACTCCGACCAGGCGACGTATTCGCCGTCACCGCTGAGCGTCGGCCGACCGGAAGGCCTGTGATACCCCAATTGCTCGATCTGCCCGGTCCGCTGGTCGCGGATGTACACCCGCTTGTCCGCGGTGCCGTCGGACACGAGGTTCGTCGCCGTCGACACGAAGACGACACGGCTGCCGTCGGTCGTGATCGAGGCGTCGACGGAGTCGCCGTCGGCCTGGGTGCCGTCGGGTGCGGCACTGATCCTTTCGACACCGGCCCCACTTCCCCGGACGGCGCCCGCCGCGGCCGCGGGCTGTCCGGCCGCGGCGGGTGTCGCCTGGGACAGAGCCGTGACCGCGCAGACAGCGACCGCCACGCTCCAGGCGGCGCGCACACGTCTGTTGGTTCCCCGGTTCGCATCGACGCCCATGTTCCCCCCCCCGAACTGTCGTCTCGCCCCCGGCACCCCACCGAGGGCCACCAGCATGCAACCGTGACGGTGTTGTGGGGTCAACGAGTCAATGCGCCACATGACGTGCTCAAGGGATGTTTTCGGTCATCGGTTGCTCCGTGGGTGCCGTGTGTTCTCGGCGGGAAGGAAGGCGGGCCGGGGCAAGGTTCTCCGGGGTGCGGACCGGTGCCCCGCACCGGCGGCCACAGGGGGGCGTCAAGGTCGCCGGCCGCAACGGTTGTCGGCCACCCGGCCGGAAGTTCCACTTCCGCGGCGGCGCGGGTACTCGGCTCCTTCGGCGGCGAATCCTTCCCCGGAAGAGCCGTCTCCTGATAAATGCAGGAGACATGACACGATTCTCCCGCGCGACACGCGGTCTGGTCACCGCAGTCACCGCCCTGCTCGCCGCGACCGCCACCTCCGCCACCGCCCAGGCGAAGCCCGAACCCAAGGCGCCCCGCGACTTCGTGGCACTGAACAACGTGGATCCGACGATCATCCAGGAGATCCGTTACTTCACCCCGCACAACTTCGTCGGCGAACCCGTCGACGGCTACCGGCAGCCGCTGTGCATCCTCACCCGCCCCGCCGCCGAGGCCCTCCACACGGCGCAACAGCAATTGCTGCGCCAGGGCTACTCCCTGAAGGTGTACGACTGCTATCGGCCGCAACGCGCGGTGGACCACTTCGTGCGCTGGGCCGAGGACCTCGACGACCAGAGCATGAAGGCCGAGTTCTACCCGGACGTCGACAAGACCCGGCTGTTCGCCGACGGCTACATCGCGGAGAAATCCGGCCACAGCCGTGGCTCGACCGTGGACCTCACCCTCGTGGAACTCCCCACGAAACCGACCAGGCCCTACCACCCCGGACAGCCCCTCACCCCCTGCTTCGCCCCCGAGGACGAAAGGTTCCCCGACACCTCCGTCGACATGGGCACCGGCTACGACTGCTTCGACACCCTCAGCCACACCCTCGACCCACGCGTCCAGGGCGAACAACGCGCCAACCGGCTGCTCCTCAAGAGCACTCTGGAGGACCTCGGCTTCGTGAACCTCGCCGAGGAGTGGTGGCACTACACCTTCAAGCCGGAGGCCCACCCGGACACCTATTTCGACTTCCCGGTGTCCCGGAGGTCACTCACCGGCCACAACTGACCGGCCTCCGGAGACGTCCCACCGTGATCGGATACAGTCCGCGCGTGTCCGAAACTCATGCCATGGCCCCCAACGCCGCACCGGACTCACACTGTTCGAGCTGCGGCACGGCCTTCGGAGAGGGCGTCTCCGACTGGCCCCGCACCTGCCCCTCCTGCGGCACCGTCGCCTACCGCAACCCGCTGCCGGTCGCGGTCGCCCTCCAGCCCGTGTACGACACGCAGGGCACCGGCCTCGTCGTCATCACCCGCACCATCGCACCCGCGCGCGGGCGTACGGCCCTGCCCGGCGGCTACATCGACGACCGGGAGGACTGGCGCCAGGCCGTCGTCCGTGAACTCGAGGAAGAGACCGGTATCAGCGCGGCGAGCCGCGACGTACGGCTCGCCGACGCCATGAGCTCGCCCGACGGCCACCTGCTGCTGTTCGGACTCCTCCCGGAACGCCCCGCGGAAGACCTGCCGCCCTTCACCGCGACCGACGAGACCGAGGACCGCCACCTGCTGCGCCGCCCGGAGGAACTCGCCTTCCCCCTGCACACCCTGGCCGCACGGGCCTGGTTCGAGGGCCGCTACATCTGACCCCTGCCGACGCCCACCCCGCGGACGCGCACCGGGCAGGACGGCTCGACCCCGCCGTCCTCGCCCTCCCGCTCGACGACGACCCGCGGACCCGACCACCGCACCGTGTAACGCTCGATCTCCGGCTCCTCCCATCCCTCGCCGGCATCCGGTACCACCAGCCCGCCCCCGGTCCGCCCCGGGGCCGGTGCCCACACCTCCAGCTCCGGACCACCGTCCTCCCCCAGTACCGGAAGAACGGCGCCTCCGCGCGCGAACACCGGTATCCGCCCCAGCGGCGCGTCGACCCATACCCGGGCCGGCCCGTCGTACGCCCGGCCCGTCGCCGTGTCGTACCACCGCCCGCGCGGCAGCGGGACCGCCCGCCGCTCCACACCCGGCGCGAGCACCGGCGCCACCAGCAGACAGTCACCGAGCAGAAAGGCGTCCTCGCAGTCGCGCAACGCGCGCTCCTCGGCCGCCGACCACCACAACGGCCGCACATACGGCGCTCCGGTACGCCGGGCCAGATGCGCCAGCGTCATGAAGTACGGCAGCAGCCGCCGGCGTTCGACGAGCGCCACGCGCGCGTGCTCGAGAACGTCCGCGCCGAACTCCCACGGCTCACCCCGGCCCGCCCGCGCACCAGCACGAGTGCGGAAGAACGGAAGATAGGCCCCCAACTGGAGCCCACGCAGATACAGCTCGGGCGACATCTCCCCGTCGAAGCCGCCGACGTCCGGGCCCGCGTGGGGAACACCGCACAGGCCCAGCCCCACCACCATCGACAACGCCGCCCGCAGCCCGGGCCACCCCGCCATCACCCCACCCGACCACACCCCGCCGTGACGCTGCATACCGGCCCACCCGGAACGCGAGAGCACGAACGGCCGCTCGGAAGGCGCCCGCTCCCGCATTCCCTCGTACGCCGCCCGGGCCATGCACAGCCCGTACACGTTGTGCGCCTCACGATGGTCACCGCCGCGCCCGTCCAGCGCATGACGCGCCGACCGCGGCAGCGTCGGCTCACCGAAGGCCGCGAAGGACGTCGGCTCGTCCATGCTGTGCCAGACGCCGGCGAACCCCTGTGCCAGCCGCTCCGTGTACAAGCCGCCCCACCACGCACGCACGCGCGCGTGCGTGAAGTCCGGAAAGACCACCTCCCCGGCCCATCCGACCCCTTCCACGACCTCCCCGGAGGCGTCCCGCACAAACGCGTCCAGCTTCACCCCCTCGTCGTACACGGGGATGCCGGACACCGCGCCGACCGCCGGACCGACGACCGACACCAGCCTGACCCCCTCGTGCCGCAGCTCGTCCGCGAGAACCGGCAGCTTGGGGAACCGCTCCTGGTCCACGGTGAACACCCGACGGGCATCGAAGTGCTCGGCACCGAGGTGCACGGCGTCGAGCGGCAGCCCGTGCTCCCGGTACCCCGCGACGATCCGCCGCACCTCCTCCTCGCCGCCGGAAGACCCCCGCACGTGATGGTGACCGAGCGCCCACGCGGGCGGCAGCGCCGGCGCGCCGGTGAGCGAAGCCCAGGCGAGCAGCACCCGCGCGGGAGCACCCACCATCGCCCAGCAGCGCAGCGGGCCACCACCCACGCGCAGCTCACTCGTCCCGGCCCGGTCGTGTCCCGAACCGGCACCTTCCTCGCCCTCCCGCAGCGTCACGGTGCCGTCCCACGCGTTGTCGTAGAACACCAGGTGCGTGCCCGCGTCGGCCACCACCATCTGCACCGGCATCGTGACGGACAGCGGATCGTCACCGGGGCCGACGGCAGGAGCGGGCGCGGTGTTCCACAACCTGTACGTGCCGTCCCGCAGCCGGAGACCCGACGCACGCCCCCCGAGCCCGAAGAAACGCGCGTCGGCCGGCACCTCGGACCGCTGCATCCAGTGCGCGGCACCACCACCCACCGGCTCCCACCACCGCGGTGGCAGATCTCGCCGCAGCATCACACCCCCCGGGGTGAGCACCTCCACCGCGCCGTGCCGCGAGACCCCCACCGTCACCCGCTCGGCCACCACCCGCCAGCCACCGTCCTTGTCCGGCTCCAGCGCGGCCCGCGGATCCGGATCGGGACAGCGGTCGGCCAGCGCGTACGACGGCTCCGGAGCAGCCCCGTCCCAGCCCCAGAAGACCGCCCCGTTCACCGCCACGAAGATCCGCAGCTCCGAGCGGTCGAACCTCACCAGCCCCCCACCGAGCCCCGGCTCCACCTCCCGCACGGTCCCGGGCACCCTCGCCCGCACCGGCTTCCGAGGCGGCAGCCCGGTGGCGTCGGCCCGCCGCCTGCGCCACGCTGCACGTACGGTACGCAACCCCTGAGCCGCCCCCAACGAACCGACAGATTTCACCGAACGCACCAGGTCACGACCGTCCATGCTGCTCACCCTGCCATTGACCGCGCCCCGCGTGCGTGTCGTTCAACTGCCGTTCACCCGTGATCGGACCACATCTTCACGACACAGAGTGTGTGGGGGGCGCCCTGGTGCGGAAGTCGATCACATGGCATCGTCCCTGTCAGCCGCGTCACGCGCACACCCCAGCCCGTGCGCGGAGGACGCACACGACGCGCACAGTCCGGGAGCCGCCCCATGTCGACCGTGAACCCCCAGCCGCTCTGGCAGCCGAGCCGGGACCAGATCGCCCAGGCACGGATCACCACGTTCCAGGCATGGGCCGCCGAACACCACGGCGCCCCCGCCGAGGGCGGCTACGCGGCGCTCCACCGTTGGTCCGTGGACGAGCTGGACACCTTCTGGAAAGCGGTCACGGAGTGGTTCGACGTCCGCTTCTCGACTCCCTGTGCGCGCGTGCTGGGCGACCGCTCGATGCCCGGCGCCCAGTGGTTCCCCGGAGCCACGCTGAACTACGCCGAACACGCGCTGCGCGCCACCACCTCCCGCGCGGACGAAGCCGCGCTCCTGTACGTCGACGAAACCCATGATCCCCGCCCCGTCACCTGGGCCGGGCTGCGCCGCCAGGTCGGCTCCCTGGCGGCCGAGCTGCGCTCCCTCGGTGTACGCCCCGGAGACCGCGTCAGCGGTTACCTCCCGAACATCCCGCAGGCCGTCGTCGCCCTCCTCGCCACGGCGGCCGTGGGCGGCGTGTGGACCTCCTGCGCACCCGACTTCGGCGCCCGCAGCGTCCTCGACCGCTTCCAGCAGGTCGAACCCGTCGTCCTGTTCACCGTCGACGGCTACCGCTACGGCGGCAAGGAACACGACCGCCGCGACGTCGTCGCCGAACTCCGCCGCGAACTGCCCACCCTGCGCGCCGTCGTACACATCCCCCTGCTCGGCACCGAGGCCCCCGACGGGGCCCTGGACTGGTCCGCCCTCACCGCCGCGGACACCGAACCGGTCTTCGAGCAGGTGCCCTTCGACCACCCGCTGTGGGTGCTCTACTCCTCCGGCACCACCGGACTGCCCAAGGCGATCGTCCAGTCCCAGGGCGGCATCCTCGTCGAACACCTCAAGCAGCTCGGACTCCACTGCGACCTGGGCCCCGAGGACCGCTTCTTCTGGTACACCTCCACCGGCTGGATGATGTGGAACTTCCTCGTCTCCGGCCTCCTGACCGGAACGACGATCGTCCTGTACGACGGCAGCCCCGGCCACCCGGACACAGGCGCCCAGTGGCGCATCGCCGAACGCACCGGCGCCACCCTCTACGGCACCTCCGCCGCCTACGTCATGGCCTGCCGCAAGGCCGGCGTGCACCCCTCGCGCGACTTCGACCTCTCCGCGGTGAAGTGCGTCGCGACCACAGGCTCCCCCCTGCCCCCCGACGGCTTCCGCTGGCTGCACGACGAGTTCGCCGAGAACGGGGCCGACCTGTGGATCGCCTCCGTCAGCGGCGGCACGGACGTCTGCTCCTGCTTCGCCGGAGCCGTACCGACCCTTCCCGTCCACATCGGCGAGCTCCAGGCCCCCGGCCTGGGCACGGACCTGCAGTCCTGGGACCCCAGCGGCAAACCCCTGACCGACGAGGTCGGCGAACTCGTGGTCACCAACCCGATGCCCTCCATGCCGATCCACTTCTGGAACGACCCCGACGGCACCCGCTACCACGACAGCTACTTCGACACCTACCCCGGCGTCTGGCGGCACGGCGACTGGATCACCATCACCTCGCGCGGCTCCGTCGTCATCCACGGCCGTTCCGACTCCACACTCAACCGTCAAGGCGTCCGCATGGGCTCCGCCGACATCTACGAAGCCGTGGAACGCCTCCCCGAGATCAGGGAGTCCCTCGTCATCGGCGTCGAGCAGCCCGACGGCGGCTACTGGATGCCCCTGTTCGTCCACCTGGCACCCGGAGCCACCCTCGACGACGACCTGCACGGCCGCATCAAGCAGGCCATCCGCGAGCAACTGTCACCGCGTCACGTCCCCGACGAGATCATCGAGGTACCCGGCGTCCCGCACACCCTCACCGGCAAACGCATCGAGGTCCCGGTCAAGCGGCTCCTCCAGGGCACCCCGCTGGAAAAGGCGGTCAACCCGGGCTCCATCGACAACCTCGGCCTGCTCGCCTTCTACGAGGAACTCGCCCGCAAGCGCGCCTGACGGTCCCGGAAACAAGGCCGGCTCCCCCTCTGCACACGCGTTGTCAGTGCCGACGATTACTGTGAGTGAGCATTGATCGACTGTGCACAGGGGGAGACATGGCCTACACCGACCACCGAACCTTGCGACGCGCCCTGCGCCGCGAAGTCGCGGGCACCATCGGCCTGCTGGCCGACGAGCACGACTTCCGCGCCATGCGGGGCTACGACAGCTTCGTCTTCGACGACCACACCACCTACCTCAAACACATGGAAGCCCTCCTCAGGACGCGCGCGCTACAGGGCAGCCACACCACAGTGGCCCTCTTCGACCCCGAGGACTACGCCGAGTACTGCGCGCAGACGGGCCTCGACCCCGACAGCCACGTCAGCCGCACACGGTTCACGGCCGCACTCGCGTCCACCGGCCCCACGGTCCCCTACGACGGCCGCCCGCTGGCCGAGCTCCTGCTCACCCTCGTCGACGAGGCCGTACGCCACGCCACCTGGGAGTACGCGACCACGCTCCTCGCTCGTCTCGGCACCTGCGCCTCGTGCGGCGAGGACCTGGGCCGCGCCGCCTTCATCCGCGCCTCGCACCTCCTCGTCCGCATCCTCGACACGGCCCCACCCGGCGAGCGGCATCTCGTGTGCAGCGTCTCCGGACCACCCGAAACGCTCGTCTCCGTCCTGCACGCCGACGACATCGCCGACCACATGGAACTCGACGAGTCCGAAGCCCTCGAATTCACCACCGTCCTGGCCGTCGGCCTCGCCACCGGGAACCCCGGCGGACTGGTCATGCGGATCAGCGAACCCGGCAGGCCCGACCGCGTCCACGGCTGGCGACTGCGCGCCTACGGCCTCGAACCCCTCACCGCCGGCGAGGTCTTCGACGCCTACTGCACCGACGCCGAGTCCGGAGACCTCATCTCCCCGGAGTCCAACGTCGACTACTGCGCACCGCCCGACCTCGGCGAGGGACCGGGCCAAGCCCACCGCCACTGAACCGGAAACACCCGAGGGGTGCCCCACCTCCAGGTGGGGCACCCCTCGGGGACACCCATCGCCGACCGGCCCGGCCCGGCTACTCGCCCGACAGCACCGCCTGAGCGGCGGCACGGGCATCCGCGGCACTGTCCGCCGCCCGGGCCGCCGCCGCGGCCCGCTCACACTGCGCCAGCGTGAACTTCGCCAGCGACGCCCTTACGTACGGAATGGACGCGGCCCCCATGGAGAGAGAGGTGACCCCCAGACCGGTCAGCACACACGCGAGCAGCGGGTCGGAAGCGGCCTCACCGCAGACACCACAGCTCTTGCCTTCGGCCTTCGCCGCCTCGGCGGACAGCGCCACCAGATCGAGCAGCGCGGGCTGCCACGGATCCTGCAGCCGGGAGACCGCACCCACCTGACGGTCCGCGGCGAACGTGTACTGCGCGAGGTCGTTCGTGCCCAGCGACAGGAACTCCACCTCCTGCAGCACCGAGCGCGCCCGCAGCGCGGCCGACGGAATCTCGACCATCGCGCCGAACTTCGCCCGCAGCCCCGCCTCCCGGCAGGCGTCCGCGAAAGCCTTGGCATCGGCCCGGTCCGCCACCATCGGGGCCATGACCTCGAGGTGGACGGGCAGCCCCTCGGCGGCCTTGGCCAGCGCCGTCAGCTGCGTACGCAGCACTTCGGGGTGGTCGAGCAGCGTCCGCAGACCACGCACGCCCAGCGCCGGGTTCGGCTCGTCCGCCGGAGTCAGGAAGCCCAGCGGCTTGTCGGCGCCCGCGTCCAGCACCCGCACCACGACACGGCCCTCGGGGAACGCCTCGAGCACCTGACGGTAGGCCGCGGTCTGCCTCTCCTCGGAAGGAGCCTTCTTGTCGTCGTCCAGGAACAGGAACTCGGTACGGAAGAGACCGACGCCCTCGGCGCCCGCCTCGACGGCGGCCGGTACATCCGCAGGGCCACCGATGTTGGCCAGCAGCGGCACCTTGTGACCGTCGGCGGTCGCACCGGGCCCGGTCGACGCCGTCAGCGCCGCCTTGCGCTCGGCCGCCGCCGCCTCGAGCCGTGCCTTCTTCTCGTCGCTCGGGTTCACGAAGATCTCGCCGGTGCTGCCGTCGACCGCTATCAGCGTGCCCTCGGAGAGTTCACCGGCACCCGGCAGGGCGACCACGGCCGGGACACCGAGAGCGCGGGCCAGGATCGCGCTGTGGCTGGTCGGGCCGCCCTCTTCGGTCACGAAGCCGAGCACCAGCGTCGGGTCGAGCAGCGCCGTGTCCGCCGGCGCGAGATCACGAGCCACGAGGACGTACGGCTCGTCGCTGTCCGGCACACCCGGCATCGGCACCCCGAGCAGCCGCGCGACGATACGGTTCCGCACGTCGTCGAGGTCGGCCACGCGGCCCGCCAGATACTCACCGGCATTCGCGAGCAGTTCGCGGTACGCGGCGAACGCGTCGTACACCGCACGCTCAGCGGTACTGCCGACGGCGATGCGCCGTTCCACGTCGGCCATCAGCTCGGGGTCCTGAGCCATCATGGCCTGCGCCTCGAGAACCGCCTGGGCCTCGCCCCCGGCGAGATTGCCGCGCGCCGTCAGATCGGCCGCGACCGCCTCCACACCCTTGCGGGCGCGCCCTTGCTCGCGCTCCGCCTCCTCCGCCGGGATCTGCTTGGCCGGCGGCTCGAGCACTGCCGTACCCATGTGCCGTACCTCGCCGATCGCCACACCGTGGCTGACACCGACGCCTCGCAACGTTGTCTCCATCTCACCCGTCTCCGGTAGAGCGGCGGGCTCCGCCGCCGCGTTGGTTGTCCTGGTGGCCGTCACGGGACGGCGCCGCGTCACTTCCAGAGGAAGAGGGTGTCGCCGGCCTTCACATCACCGTCGTCACGAAGCTCGGAGAGAGCGTCCGCCGTGGCCTCCAGGGCAACGACCGGGCACACCGGGGACTTGCCGGCGGCTTCGACGGCGGCCGGGTTCCAGCGCACGATGCTCTGCCCGCGCGTCACGGTGTCGCCCTTGTTGACGAGCAGCTCGAAACCCTCGCCGTTGAGCTGCACGGTGTCGATGCCGAGGTGGGTGAGCACACCGTGTCCGTTCTCGTCGACGACGACGAACGCGTGCGGGTGCAGGGAGACGATCACGCCGTCGACCGGAGAGACGGCCTCGGAGGGCTCCCGAGCGGGGTCGATCGCCGTACCCGGGCCGACCATGGCCCCGGAGAAAACCGGGTCGGGCACGGACGCCAGTCCGATGGCCCGTCCTGCGAGCGGGGACGTCACGGTGGTCATGGGGAGCCTCCCAGGCGTGGAGATCTGTACGTACGCCGCCGTCACTGCCTGCCTCCGGCGCGCTGTTCAGCAGCGTATGTCATAGGACGTACCGGTTCCGGGGGACAGGTACGGATCAGTGGTCTAGACGAGAGGTCTAGACCACACACCTTAATCGATTTGCACGTGGTCCGCGACCCCGTGTAGAGTCGTACTCCTGCTCGGGGATGAGCGGCGCGAACAGACGCCCCTGACTCGACAGCAATCCAACTCGTCAGATCCTAACTTTGGATCATCTTCTGCGTGTCCGCAGAACGGTGGTCAGGGGGCCGGAAAAACACTGGTAGAGTTGGAAACAACGAAGGGAAGCGCCCGGAGGAAAGCCCGCGAGGGTGAGTACGAAGGAAGCGTCCGTTCCTTGAGAACTCAACAGCGTGCCAAAAGTCAACGCCAGATAT
>NZ_JOIZ01000020.1 GCF_000721605.1 Streptomyces sp. NRRL S-37
CGAGAACGCGGGCGACCAGGACATCCAAAACCGTTCGGGGTGTCCGCAGCGGCCAGGAATGGGTCCAAGACTCACTCCTGCTCACTGATTAGGAACGGTTCGACGGAGTCCCACAGTTCCACGACGGCCAGCCGGTGACCGCCCGCTTCCGCGAGCCGCGTCAGTTCCGGGACGAGGTCCTCGCGCAGCGCGCAGCACGCGCAGTCGTTCACCAGGGGCGCGTCGCCGCTGCCGAGCAGGCCGTCGGCGTCGCGCACGGACCGGTGCACCGAGCCGTCGACGGCGGACGTCAGGTCGTGGTGCAGGGCGACCGAACCGGGCACCGCGCGCAGGATCTCGTCGACGGCCGCCCGGCGGGCGTCGGCGTGGAGTCCGGCGACGATCGCGACCGGCAGCCGTGCCCGGCCCCCGCTCACCGCCCGCTCCGTTCGCGTCCGTAGCGCCGCTCGAAGCGCTCGACCCGGCCCGCGGTGTCCAGTACCCGCTGGGTGCCGGTGTAGAAGGGGTGGCTCGCCGAGGAGATCTCGACGTCGATGACCGGGTAGGTGTTGCCGTCCTCCCATTCGACGGTCCGGTCGCTGGTGGCCGTCGACCGGGTGAGGAAGGCGAAGTCGGCGGCCCGGTCACGGAAGACGACGGGGCGGTACGGGGGGTGGATTCCGGGCTTCACGGTACTCAGCGCTCCTCACGGAAGTCGACGTGGCGCCCGGCGACCGGGTCGTACTTGCGCAGCGTCAGGCGGTCGGGGTCGTTACGGCGGTTCTTGCGGGTCACGTAGGTGTAGCCGGTGCCGGCGGTGGACCTCAGTTTGATGATCGGACGCAGTTCGTTACGGGCCATGGACCGCACTCTACACGGTATTGAATTTCATTTTCATCTAGCTGTTAGTGTGCTGCCATCGATCGACATCGAGGAGGAACTTTGTCCGCTCACTGCCAACTCACCGGCCGAAAGCCCGGCTTCGGGCATCAGATCTCGCACTCCCACCGGCGGAGCAAGCGCCGCTTCGACCCGAACATCCAGCGCAAGCGCTACTGGCTGCCGAGCGAAGGCCGCCACGTCCGGCTCACGCTCTCCGCCAAGGGCGTCAAGACGGTCGACACGATCGGCATCGAGGCGGCGGTCGCGCGCATCCGCGCCCGGGGAGGGAAGGTCTGATGGCGAAGAAGAGCAAGATCGCGAAGAATGAACGGCGACGGCTCGTCGTGGCCCGCCACGCCGAACGCCGTGCCGAACTGAAGGCGGTCATCTCGTCCGTCCGGACGTCCGACGAGGATCGCGCCGCCGCCCAGCGGGAACTGCGCCGGCAGCCCCGCGACGCCAGCGCCACCCGCGTGCGCAACCGCGACTCCGTGGACGGCCGTCCCCGCGGTCACCTGCGCGCCTTCGGCCTGTCCCGCATCCGCCTGCGCGAGATGGCCCACGCGGGCGAGCTTCCGGGGGTGACCAAGAGCAGTTGGTGATGCGTGCCCGGCCCGCGCCCGGTGTGCGGTGCCGGGTGGTTCAGTGGCCGTCCCGGTGCCCCTCGTGGGCGGCGTGCCGATGGCCGTCGTGCACATGGTCGACATGGCCGTCATGGGGCACGGCGACATGACCGCAGCCGATTCCGTGCCGGTGTCCGTGGCCCTCGTGCGGCCGGGGCCCGGTGGTCACGCACTCGTCGATGTGTCCGTCGCGCACATGGTCGACGTGGTCGCCGCGCCGGACGGCGACGTGCCCGCGGCTCTCCTGGTGCCGGTGGTCGTGGCCCTCGTGGGTGCGGCGCTCGGTGGCGGGCGTCATGGCGTGCTCCCGGTGCGACGGTGACGGGTGGCCGCCTGGCCGCCGCCGGCAGCCGGCTCCCCGGGTCCTCCCCGGCGTCGGCCGGGTGCCGTTCGACGCCCGGTGTCCACACCGCCTCACAGCGCACCGGCTCACGGTCCACGACCGTCCGCGTCTCCGACACATCGCCGGTCCGCCCCGGAACGGCCCGCTTCGTCCGTCATCCGGAGAGTTCCGACGAACAACCACCGGCGAGGGCCGCGCGCTTGACCTGAACCGGACTTGAGCTTCTACGTTCGTTCACAGCCGCGGGAACCGACCGGCGGTGTCTTCGGAGGAGGTCCGTCATGGCCGAGTACGCGGCCGGCACAGCAGACATCGGGATTCCCGACCGTTACCGCTACGCCGTGGTCCCGCACATCATGGTCGACGACGCCGCCGCGGCGATCGACTTCTACCGGCGGGCGTTCGGCGCCCGTGAGGACTTCAGGATCGACGCCCCGGGCGGCGGGATCCTGCACGCCGAGATCACCGTCGGGCGGTCGGCGCTGATGCTGGGCGACGCGAGTGTGGACGAGGCGGAGGCCGGGTCCTTCGCCGCGCCGTCCTCGCTCGGCGGGGGCACCTCCGTCACGCTGCACGTCTTCGTGCCGGACGTCGACGCTCTGGCGGAGCGCGCGGAGGCGGCCGGCGCCGAGATCCTCCAGCCGCCGACCGACATGTTCCACGGCGACCGCACCGTCATCCTCAAGGATCCCTCGGGCCACGTGTGGGTCTTCCTGACTCACCTGGAGGACGTCTCGGAGGAGGAGTTGCGGCGGCGCCTGGCCGCCGCCGGGTGAGGGCGGCCCGGGTTCACCCGCCGTCCGTGCGGCGGCGGATGAAGTCCACGGTGCGGGTGAGGCAGTCCTCGACGTCCGTGTCGGTCAGGCCCACCCAGAGGTGGTTGCCGCCGTCGAGGAGGCACAGGTCGGGTTCGTGGCCCGCCGCCCGCAGGGCGTCGGCGAGGCGGACGGACTGCCGGGCGGGGATCAGGGTGTCGTCGGTGCCGTGCAGGATCAGGAAGGGCGGCGCCTGGGGGCCGACGTGGGTGACCGGGCTGGCGTCGCGGGCCGCGTCGGTCCGCTCCGCCGGGGCGCCGCCGAGCAGCAGGGCCTCGAAGCCGGCCGGGTCGTGGGCGTCGTAGGCACCCTCGGGGTGGTCCTCGGCGAGCGCGGGCAGGTCGGTGGGGGCGTACCAGGTGACGCAGCCGGAGACGGTGCCGGCGGGCCGGGTGAGGGCGGTCAGGGCGGCGAGGTGTCCGCCGGCCGACTCCCCCCACAGGACGGTCCGCGCGGTGTCCAGGCCGAGGTCGGCGGCGCGGGTGCGCAGCCAGGTGAGGCAGGCGGCCAGGTCGTCCCTCTGGGCGGGGTGGGGGGCCTCGCCGCTGAGGCGGTAGTCGGGGCAGGCGACGGCGAACCCGGCCCGGGCGAGCCGGGCGAAGGGGCCGGGGTTCCAGTGGCGGAAGCGGGGGCCGAGGTCGTCGCGCAGGCCCGTGCGCCAGGCGCCGCCGTGGACGAAGACCACGACCGGGACGGGGCCGGGGATGTCCTCGGGAAGCCACAGGTCGACGGTGAGCGGGCGGCTGCCCTCGGGGACCGCGTAGACGGCGCCGCGCAGCAGCCGTACGCCGTCGGCGGGGTGCGCGGGGTGCGGCAGGGGCAGCACGGCCGGGTCGGGCGGGGCCAGCAGGTGGAAGGGGAACGTCACGGTGGGTGCCTTACGTCAGCGGGCCGTACGGGGCAGGATGCGGCGGGCGTTGGCGGTGGTGAGCGCGCGCCAGCTGCCGGCGCCGTCGGGTGCCGGGGCGGCGTCCAGGCCGGCGACGTGGGCCTCCACCCCGGCGGCGGGGGTCCAGCAGTGGTCGCTGCCGTACAGGAGCCGGTCGCTGCCGACGAGGTTCAGCAGGGCGGGGAGCTGACGGGGCAGCGCGGGTCCGGCGAGGTCGTAGTGGAGGCGGCGGAGCTGTTCGACGGCGCCGGGGACCGCGGTGCCCTCGGGCATGAACATCCTCATGAAGCCGTCGATGCGGTCGGCCAGCACCGGCAGGGCGCCACCGCAGTGCGGCACGATCACCGTGAGGTCGCGGTGGCGGTCCAGCGTCCCGGCCATGAGCAGGTCGGTGACGGTGCGGGCGGTGTCGAAGATGAACTCGATCATCGGGCGGGGGCGTCCGAGGGCGGACCGCTCCCAGCACACCGGGGAGGTGGGGTGCAGGAAGACGACGGCGCGGCGCCGGCCGAGCTCGGCCCATACGGGCTCCAGGTCCGGGTCGCCGAGGTAGGTGCCGTGGGTGTTGGTCTCCAGGACCACCCCGTCGGCGTGCAGGGTGTCGTAGGCGTACGCGATCTCCTCCAGGGCGCCGTCGACGTCCGGGAGCGGCAGCGAGGCGAACAGGCCGAAGCGGCCGGGGTGGTCGCGTACGGCCTGGGCGCCGGCCTCGTTGACCTCGCGGGCCAGGCGGCGGGCGGCGGTGTCGTCGCCGAAGTGGACGCCCGGCGAGGAGATCGAGAGCATCGATGTCTCGATACCGCAGCGGTCCATCAGCTCCAGGTGCGCGGCCGCCGACCAGGTGGGCCAGGCGGGGACCCCGTCGGGGAGTTCGTGTCCGGCCTCGCGGGCCCGGCGGACGTAGGAGTCGGTGAGGAAGTGGGCGTGGACGTCGAGGTATCCGGGGGTGTCAGGGGACACGGGGGGTTCCTTCTTCTGCGGCGGACGGATCTTCTGCGGCGGACGGAGGAGGAGCGGGACGGCGCCGGGCCGGGCGGTGGCGTACGGCGGTGGCGGCGCGTTCGCCGAGCACGATGCCGGCCAGCCCGGTCAGGCCGAGGAGCGGCGGGGCGGGCGAGGTGACGTCCAGTGCCCAGTACAGCGCGCCCATGAGCAGACCGGCGGCGAAGGAGAGGCCGGCCTTGCGGAGGAAGCCGCGCGTGGCGCCGGCGGCGCTCACAGGGTCTCCAGCACGGCCTGGCCCAGCAGCATGCCCAGCAGTCCGGCCAGCGCGACGGGGGGCGGTGCGGGCGACTCGGTCCGCACCAGCACGTAGGCCACGCCGACCAGCGCTCCGGCGAGCAGTGCCTTCAGGTACGGCATGGAGCGCTCAGCTCCCGGTGCGCCACTTGTGGTCGGGCAGGAAGTTCACGTCGTACCGCTGCGGCACGGTGCCGAACTTGTGCGGCTCGGGGACGAACGGCTTCTGCGGCAGGCCGAGTTCGTCGGTGGGGGTGCCGAGGTTCTCGAAGAACCGCTCGAAGGTGCCGCCCGGTCCCGCGGCCACGCCGACGATCCGGCTGTGGTGGCGTTCGATGCGGTAGGCGTGCGGGCAGTTCTTGGGCACGAACCCGAAGTCGCCCGCCGTGAGCAGCTTCTCGTACTGCTCGCCCTCGAGGTCCTCGACGAACAGCCGCACCGCGCCGTCGGTGATGTAGAAGACCTCGTAGGTGTCCGGGTGGGAGTGGGCGGGGATGATGTCGCCCTTCGGGCCCTCGCAGGTGAAGAAGTTGAAGGTGTTCTCGGTCTGCTCGCCGCCGGCGTAGACGGTGAACAGGTCGGTGAACAGGTGGGCGCGGTCGCCCTGGCCCTTCTCGATGAAGTACGGCTTGCCCGGCTCGGGCGGGATGTGGGAGCGCTCGCGGTAGCGGGTGGCGAACTCGATGGTCATGGTGGTCCTTCCCGTTGAAGAAGTTGAAGGAAGAAGAAAATGGGACTCGTCCGGGGCGTCGGCGGCTCGCGCCCCGCCCTTTCGTGGCTCGTCCTTCACGCTAGACCGGCCGGGAGGGACGGCCTGCGTACACTCGGGCACGCGATGAAGGAAAACGGACAGTTCCCCGTGGGCCGTGCGGCGGCCGGTGTCCCGGCCGTGTCGTACCGGCCGACCCCCGGCAGGCCGCCGGGCCTGGAGGTCCTCGACCTGCCCGGACTCGCCGCCCGCGCCGTGGAGCGGGGGCTGCCCCTCACGGTGCCCGGACGTCCGGCGTTCCACGTGGTCGTCGCGGTCCGCGGCGGGCGGCTCGCGTGCTCGGTGGACTTCACCTCGTACCCGCTCACGCCGGGTGACTGGCTGTGGGTGTGGCCCGGACAGGTGCTGCAGTTCCCCGACGGGCACCGGGGCTGCGACGCCACCGTCCTGGTCTTCCCCACCGGCTTCCCCAGCGCCGCGACGGACGCGCTGATCCGGGACGGCGCGCACGTCCCGTACCGTCTCGTCACGCCGGACGGGCCGCGGCAGGCGGCCCTGCTGCGGCTCCTGGACGCCCTGGTCGAGGAGCACGCCGCGCTGTCCGACCTGCCGCTGGAGGCGTACGTCGAGACGGTGCGGAACCTGCTGTCGGTGGTCCTGATCCGGCTCGTCCACCTCGCCGACCCGCGACGGCGGGGGCGTTCCGACGGCGGCGAGCCGTTCCGGCTGTTCCGCGAGGCCGTCGAGGAGGACTTCCGCCGGACCCACCGGGTCGAGGACTACGCCGCCCGGCTCGGCTACAGTCCGCGCACCCTGACCCGGGCCACCCGGGCCGCCCTCGGCTGCGGCGCCAAGCGCTACATCGACGACCGGGTGCTGCTGGAGGCGAAGCGTCTGCTGATCCACAGCTCGCTGCCGCCCGCCGCCATCGGCGAGCACATCGGGTTCACCTACCCGACGGTCTTCAGCGCCTTCTTCCGTCAGCACACCGGTATGACGCCGACCGAGTTCCGGTCGCTGACGAAGCCCTGAAGGCGCGGGGTCAGCCGCCGGCCGGGGCCCTCCGCGGGGTCAGCCGCCGGCGGGGTCCTCCTCGGGGTCGCGCAGCCGCGGGATGAAGACGGAGAGCACCAGGGCCACGACCGTGACCGCGGCGCCGAGCCAGAAGATCCCGGAGTAACCGGCGTCGAGGTAGAAGGCGGTGCCGTCGACGGTGGTGCTGTGCGCGCCGAGGACGGCGTAGGCGCCGGCGGTCACGACGGCGCCGAACAGGCTGATGAGCATGTTGAGCATGCCGCTGCCCAGCCCCTGTTCGTCGGGCGAGACCACGCCGATCACCAGGACCGGCGCCACCGCGACGACCACGCCGGCGCCGAGGTTGGCGACGCAGGAGGTGACGACGAGCTGGAGTTCGTCGCCGTGGAAGAAGCCCACGAGGGTGTAGCCGACGGCCATGACCGCAAGGCCCGCGCACCACACCCGGCGCGCGTCGAAGCGGCGCAGGTACCGGCTGACCAGCATGCCGGTGCCGAACATCACCAGGTTCCAGCTCACGCTGACGACGGCGTTGTGGTGGGCCGTCCAGCCGAGCCCGTCCGACACGCCCGGGATGGCGGGGTAGAGGGCGAGCAGGATGGCGAGGCTCGGCAGGGTGAAGGCGACCGTCTGGCCGAGACCGCCGGCCGTCAGCGCCAGGGCGACCGGGCGGCGGCGCAGGACCTTCAGGTCCAGGATGGGGTGGGCGCTGGAGCGCTCGACGAACAGGAAGGCGGTCAGCGCGGCTGCCCCCGCTCCGAGCCAGCCCAGGGTCCGTACGTCCGTCCAGCCCCAGCTCTGCCCCTGGCCGAGGGCGTAGACCACGGCCGTCAGGCCGCCGCCGAGGACCAGGCCGCCCGGCCAGTCGAGACGGGACCCGAAGGCGTGCCGGGGGGTCTCCGGGACCAGCAGCGCGATCAGCGCGAAGGCGACCGCGGTGGCGACGGCGAGGAACCACAGGACTCCTCGGTACCCCCAGGCTTCGATCAGCCATCCCGCGAGGAACGGGGAGCCGAGGGCCACCAGGCCGACGCTGCTGCCCATGATGCCGCTCGCCTGCTTCACCAGCCGGGCCGGGAAGACGTCCCGTACGGCGGCGAACGACAGGGCGCCGAAGGGCCCGTAGAACCCGGCGATCGCCCGGCCGGCGAGGACCAGCCAGAAGCTGCCGGCCAGCGCGGCCAGCAGCTCGCCGAGGGTGCCCAGGGCCGTCATCGCGAGCATGACGCGCCGCTTGCCGTACAGGTCGCCCAGCTTGATCACGAAGGGGGTGAGCAGGGTCGACACCAGGGTGAGGGTCAGGCTGAACCACACCACCTGGGTGGTGTGGAACGCCTGGGCGACACCCGCGATGGCGTTGGCCCCGAGGATGCCGCCCGCAGCGAGCAGCTGGGTCGGCCAGGCGAGTGCGATGAGGATCAGGACCAGACGGGGTGTCCACCGCCCGTCCGCGGGGTCGCGGGGCGCGTGGTCGACCGTGGGGCTTGATGACGACGTCGTCATGCCAGCCCTCCTTTCACGGAGGTGCCGAAGGAAGGGGGGAGCATGTGGGGGAAGGGCTGAGGACGGGCTGCCGTGACGCGTGGTTCACGGGGAGGTGACAGCGCGGCAACCTGTCGTCGCGTGGGTCGATGATGACCCGAACACCTAGTGACCGCTAGGTTTCGAGAGTGTGGCCCACCTCACACAGCACGCCCACAGCCGGCACGGCCGGCCGCCGTCCCGCGCCCCGCCGGTACTGTTCTGGCATGGCGACACCCAGGGGACCTCGCGGCCACTACACGGCGGGCCGGGCACGGCGTACGCAGATCCTGGAGGCCGCCCTGCTGCGTTTCGGCAGGGACGGCTACCGCAAGACCTCCCTCGCCCGCGTCGCACGGGACGCCGAGATCACCGACGCCGGACTGCTGCACCACTTCCGCGACAAGCAGCAGCTGCTGCTCGCGGTCGTCGAGTACTGGCACGAGCGCATGGACGTGCGCTGGGAGCGCGTCTCCGACTCGGTGCGGGACGCCTTCCGCTGCCATCTGGAGGACACGGCCGAGACGCTCGGCATGCCCGGCATGGTGGAGCTGGCGGTCGTGCTGACCGCCGAGGCCACCGCGCCCGACCATCCGGCCCACGACCACTTCACCACCTGGCAGGAGAAGGGCGTCGCGGAGCTCGCCGACCGGCTGCGGGCCGGCAGCGGCAGCGGCGAGCTGCTCCCCGGACTGGACCACGAGGGCATCGCCCGCGAGTGCGTCGCCGTGGACGCGGGCCTGCTGCAGCAGTGGCTGGCCTCGGGGCGGTCCTTCGACCTGATCGCGGTCATGCGCGGCCACCTCGACCGCCTGCTGCGGGGCATCTCCACGGACGGGCAGGGGCTGTAGACGCCCCTTCAGGACCCACGGAGCCCCGGCGATTCCGCCCGCTTGTCATGAGCATGACTTACCACCCCGGACGGCACTCGCGCGTGGCGCACGTCACGCACTCGAATGCCTAGTAATCACTAGGCATTCGCTGCATGATCGTGCCTGCTCCCCCGTCACCGCCGAGAAGGGCGCCATGAACCACCACTGGACCGCACGCGTCGTCAGTCCCCGCATGCCCGTGCCCGCCGAGGGGGCCCGCCCGGCCGCGCTGCTGCGGAGCGAGTTCACCGCGCGGACCGCCGTACGGTCGGCCCGGCTCCTGGTCACCGCCCTCGGCGTCTACGAACTGGAGCTCAACGGCACCACGGTGGGCGACCACGTCCTGGCCCCCGGCTGGACGAGCTACCGCCACCGCCACCGCTACCAGTCCTTCGACGTCACCCCCCTGGTCCGTGAGGGCCGCAACGCCTGGGGCGCCCACCTGGCCGACGGCTGGTACCGGGGGCTGCTCGGCTTCAACGGCGGCACCCGGGACATCTACGGCGAGCGCACCGGGCTCCTCGCCGAACTGCACCTCGAGTACGCCGACGGCACCACCGGGACCGTCACCACCGGGGACGGCTGGCGCTGGAGCCCCGGGCCCGTCCTCGCCGCCGGTCTGTACGAGGGCGAGGAGTACGACGCCCGCCGGGAGCGGGCGGGCTTCAGCGAAGCCGGCTTCGACGACTCGGCGTGGCAGCCGGCCGACGTCGTCGACTTCGACACCACCGTCCTCTTCCCGGCCGACAGCCCGCCCGTGCGCCGCATCGAGCATCTCGCGCCCGTCGCGGTCACCACCTCGCCCACCGGACGTACGGTCCTCGACTTCGGCCAGAACCTCGTCGGGCGGCTGCGCGTCCGGGTCCGCGGCGAGGCCGGCCGCACGGTGACCCTTCGCCACGCGGAGGTCCTCGAGGACGGCGACCTCTGCACGCGCCCGCTGCGGCACGCCGTCGCCACCGACCGCTACATCCTGCGCGGCGACCCGACGGGCGAGGAGTGGGAACCCCGTTTCACCTTCCACGGTTTCCGCTACGCCGACGTCGAGGGCTGGCCCGGCGACCTCGACCCGGCCGACGTCACGGCCGTGGTCGTCCACAGCGACCTGCGCCGCACGGGCTGGTTCTCCTGCTCGGACGCCTCCCTGAACCGGCTGCACGAGAACGTGGTGTGGGGGATGCGCGGCAACTTCGTCGACGTGCCCACCGACTGCCCGCAGCGCGACGAGCGGCTCGGCTGGACCGGCGACGTCCAGATCTTCGCCCCCACCGCCGCCTTCCTCCACGACGTCCGCGACTTCCTGCGCTCCTGGCTGCGCGACCTCGCCGCCGACCAGGACGCCGACGAACGGCGCGTGCCCCCGGTGTTCAGCCCCGACATCCCGGTGATCACCCCGGTGCCGATCCCACCCGGCAACCCGCCGATGGCCGGCTGGTGCGACGCGGCCGTCGTCGTGCCCTGGGTGCTGTACGAACGCTACGGCGACACGGAGGTGCTGCGCGCCCAGTACCCGTCGATGCGCGCCTGGGTCGACGCCGTCGACCGCCTGGCCGGACCGGACCGGATCTGGGGCGAGGGATTCCAGTTCGGCGACTGGCTGGACCCGACCGCCCCGGCGGACGACCCGGGCCGCGCGATGACGTCGTCCGCCCTGGTCGCCACGGCGTACTTCGCGCACTCCGCGCGACTGCTGGCCCGGACCGCGGAGGTCCTGGACGACCACGACGACGCCGTCCGCCATCACACCCTGGCCGACGCGGTCCGCGATGCCTTCCTCGCCCGCTTCCACGCCGGCGGCGGACGCCTGACGGAGGAGACGCAGACCGCCTACGCCCTCGCCCTGTGCTTCCGGCTGATCGAGGACGACACCGAGCGCGCCGAGGCCGGACGCCGGCTGGCCGCCCTGGTGGCGGAGCGCGGCCACCGCATCGGCACCGGTTTCCTCGGCACTCCCCTGGTGTGCGACGCGCTGACCGGCACCGGGCACGTGGACACCGCCTACCGGCTGCTGACGCAGCGGGCGTGCCCGTCATGGCTGTACCAGGTCGACATGGGCGCCACCACCGTGTGGGAACGCTGGGACAGCATGCTCCCCGACGGGAGTGTCAATCCCGGCGAGATGACCTCGTTCAACCACTACGCGCTCGGCGCGGTCGCCGACTGGATGCACCGCACCGTGGCCGGTCTGGCCCCCGCCGAGCCGGGCTACCGGCGGCTGCTGGTCCGTCCCCGCCCCGGGGGCGACCTCACCTGGGCCCGGGCCGAGCACGAGACGCCGTACGGCCGGGCCGGGGCCGGGTGGAGCCGGGAGGGCGACAGGCTGCGCGTCGACGTCGTCGTGCCGCCCGACGTCACCGCGCTGGTCGACCTGCCGGGTGCGGAGCCCGTGGAGGCCGGACCCGGCCGGCACACCTTCTACGCGCCGTTCCCCGCGACCACGCGGTGACGCCCGACGACCGCCTTACCCGACCCAGTACGAGGAGCACACACATGACCCACACCAGCCTGCCCGACACCTTCCTGTGGGGCGTGGCCACCGCGGGACACCAGAACGAGGGCGACAACAGCGCCAGTGACACCTGGTTCCTGGAACACACGACGCCCTCGCTGTTCCGCGAGCCGAGCGGTCCGGCGTGCCGCGGCTACCAGCGCTGGGACACGGACCTCGACCTGGCCGCGGGCCTCGGGCTCAACGCCTTCCGGTTCTCCGTCGAGTGGGCCCGTGTCGAACCCGAGCGCGGCGTCGTCTCCGCCGAGGCCCTCGACCACTACGAGCGCAAGGTCGACGGCTGTCTCGAACGCGGACTCGCCCCTCTGGTGACGTTCAGCCACTTCACCGCACCGCACTGGTTCGCCGCGGCCGGCTCCTGGACCGCCGCCGACGCCCCCGCCCGCTTCGCCGAGCAGTGCGACCGCGTGATGGCGCGCTTCGGCGACCGCATCTCCCACGCCGTCACCCTGAACGAGCCCAACCTGGAGCAGCTGCTGCAGGCGGGCGCGAAGCTCCCCGCCGAGGCCGAGGCGCTCAAGACGCGGATGCTGGAGGCGGCAGCGCACGCCGCCGGGAGCGACACCTACGCCAGTGCGAACGTCATCCCCGCCCACCGGCAGGACGAGTTCCAGGCCGCGTTCACGCGGGCGCACCGGGCCGCCCGCGACGCGATCAAGGCCCGCCGCGCCGACCTGCCCGTCGGCGTCTCCATCGCCATCGCCGACGAGGTGGCCCTCCCCGGCGGTGAGGAACGCCGGGACGCCAAGCGTGCCGCCGTCTACGACCACTGGCTGCGCGAGGCACGCCACGACGACTTCATCGGCGTGCAGAACTACGAGCGGATCGTCCACGGCCCCGACGGCGAGGTGACGCCCGCCGGTGAGCGCAACGGGATGGGCACCGTCATCGAGCCGGCCTCCCTCGCGGGCGCCGTGCGCTACGCCCACGAGGTGTCCGGGGTGCCGGTCCTCGTCACCGAACACGGCATCCAGACCCCGGACGACGCGCAGCGCGCCGCGTTCGTCCCCGCCGCCGTCGAACACCTCGCGGCCGAGGTGCGCGCGGGGACGCCCGTCCTCGGGTACTGCCACTGGACGCTCATGGACAACTTCGAGTGGATCTTCGGGTACGGCGCCCGACTCGGGCTGCACGAGGTCGACCGCGACACCTTCGAACGCCGCCCGAAGCCGAGCGCGAAGGCGTACGCGGAGGTGGTGCGACGCCATCGGGGTCCGCGCAGGTGACCCGGTGCCCCGGCCGGCTCAGCGGCGCAGGGCGGTCTCGCTCTCCATGTGGGACAGCTTCTCGGGGTTGCGCACGGCGTAGAGGCCGGTGATGCGGCCGTCCTCGACGCGCACCGCGAGGACGGTGTCGAGCACGCCGTCGAGCCCGATGATCAGCGCGGGCAGGCCGTTGACCTCCGCCGGCCGCAGCGACACCTCGGCGGTGAGCCTGCCCAGTCCGCCCCGCAGCAGGCGGGCCACCTTGTCGGCCCCCACGACGGGCTTGAGGACGGCCTGCTTGACGCCGCCGCCGTCGCCCAGGAGGACGACGTCCGGTGCGAGGACGTCGAGCAGGCCCTGCAGATCGCCCGTCTCGACCGCCCGCCGGAAGGCGTCGAGGGCGTCCCGTGTCTCGGCCGGTGACACGGCCCCGCGCGGCCGGCGTGCCGCGACGTGCGCCCGTGCCCGGTGCGCGATCTGGCGCACCGCGGCCGGGCTCTTGTCGACGGCTCCGGCGATCTCGTCGTACTCGAGGCCGAACACCTCGCGCAGCACGAACACCGCCCGCTCGGTGGGGGCGAGCGTCTCCAGCACCAGGAGCATCGCCATCGAGACGCTGTCGGCGAGTTCGACGTCCTCGGCCACGTCGGGGGCGGTGAGCAGCGGTTCGGGGAGCCAGGAGCCGACGTAGGACTCCTTGCGGCGGCCGAGCGTACGCAGTCTGCTCAGCGCCTGCCGGGTGGTGATCCGTACGAGGTAGGCCCGCCGGTCCCGCACCGCGGCGAGGTCGACATCCGCCCAGCGCAGCCAGGTCTCCTGCAGCACGTCCTCGGCGTCGGCGGCCGAGCCGAGCATCTCGTAGGCGACGGTGAACAGCAGGTTGCGGTGGGCGACGAACGCCTCGGTCGCGGTGTCCATGTGCTCTGTTGCCTCGCTCTTCACCGGCTGCTCCCGTTCGTTCGCTTCCCACGGTCTCCCGCACACAGGACGCCGGCCGCCGGGGTTCTGTGACATGTGCGGGGAGGGTTCGTCCGGAGGACGGCCGTCCGCCCCGGCGTCCGGGCGGGACGCCGGGGCGGAATTCCGGCCGGGGAGCTGTCAGCAGCCGATGGGGTCGGAGCCGACGGCCACGTCGTCGAACCACAGGGTGTCGTCACCCGTGCCGTAGCTCTCCCAGCCCAGCCGCAGGGCGGTGGGGCGGGGCGGGGTGGTGCGGGCGAGCCACTGCCGGTCGACGTCCTGCGTCGGCACACCGTCGGCGTGCAGGCCGGGAACCTGCTCGTCGCCGAGCCAGGTGTCGAGTCCGGGGGCCGTCGTGTCGATCGCGAAGCGCAGGCACTGCCAGCTTCCCGTCGGCAGCGGCCTGCTCAGCGCCACGCCGGCCGGGCTCTGCTCCGGCAGGGTGGCGTCGTCGCTCTCCCGGTTCCACTGCAGGGCGCCGTTCTGGCCGCCGACGCGCAGGCTCCGCCCGTTCTGGGAGGAGTCGGGCAGGGACACGAAGGTGACGTGGGCGGAGGGGAGTGCGGTGGTGTGCCGCACCCACATGCGTACGTACATGACCGGACCGACCGAGGACAGGTCCGCGGTGGAGGCGACGAAGGCGTGGTTGCAGTAGCCGGCCCGGCCGTCGATCCGCAGCGACCGGCTGCCGCTGTGCGCGACGGCGGTGTCCACGGCGGCCGTCCCGGTGCCCTGGCAGTCGGGGGCGGTGAAGCGCCAGGCGCCGGACGGGGCGGAGCCGGTCTGGTCCTCGAAGTCCGAGCAGAGCGCGGCGTCGCCGCAGTCCTCGCTGGGTGGCGGGGTCGTGGGCGGGGGCGTGGTGGGCGGCGTGGTGCCGTCACCGCCGCACGGCACACCGTTGAGGGCGAAGTCGCTCGGTGCGGGGTCGGCCGAACGCCAGGTCCCCTGCAGGCCGAACTCGGCGGCGCCTCCCGTGGGCAGCGCGCCGTTCCAGCCGAGACTGTCGGCGACGACGGACGCGCCGGTCTGGGTGACGGTCGCGTTCCACGCGGAGGTCACCCGCTGGTCGCCGGTGTAGGTCCAGGTCAGCCGCCAACTGTCCAGCGCGGGGCCGAGATTGGTGACCTTGACCTGTGCGGTGTAGCCGTCGGCCCACTTGTTCACGGTGTAGTCGACCCGGCAGCCGGTCTCGGCGCCGGTCTCGGTACCGGTCTCGGCTCCGCTCGCGGGCAGCACCGTGAGGGCGGACGCCGACAGTACGGCGGCGGTGAGGACCGCGGTCCAGGGCCGGCGCGGTAATCGTGCGAGGAGAGCGCGCATTTGTGCCTCCGAGGTGAGGGGTGAGGGGTGAGGTGGGTGGGACGTAAGAGGTACGGAAGCAGGGGTACGGATTGGGAGCGCTCCCAATCGGCGGGGCGGGGGTCTGGGCGGCCGGACCCCCGTCGGAGGTCAGCTCGTGGGGAAGTCGTCCGGGGTGCTGATCCGGCTCTTGAGCAGCGCGCCGGACTCGGTCAGCACGCCGCTGCCGCTGTAGTCGGTGCCGGCGCAGGTGCCGGGCCGGAACGCCGCGCTGCCCTCGTCGGCGTCGGAGTAGGTCCAGTTCGCGTAGCTGATCTTCAGCTGGTCGAGCAGGTCCAGCCAGGCGATGCTGCTCGCCCGGTCCACCGCTCCGCCGCCGGTGGCGCTCACCGTGCCGAACTCGGAGACGAACAGCGGCAGTCGGGAGGCCGCCCGGCTCACCGTGGCGCGGTAGGTGTCCTTGTGGCTCGCGGCGTAGAAGTGGAACGCGTACATGATGTTGGTGGCGTCGACGGGGTTCGCGACGACCTCGCTCTCGCTGGAGCCGTCCGAGACGCCCAGCGAGGACCAGCCGCGGGTGCCGACGATGACGACGGCGTCCGGGTCGGCGGTCCGGATCACCGGGATGACCTGCTCGGCGTAGCTCTTGATGCCCGCCCAGCTCACGCCGTTGGGCTCGTTGGCGATCTCGTAGATCACGTTGTTCTTGGCGGCGTTGCGGGCGGCGACGGAGGTGAAGAACGTCTTCGCGCTGTCGAGGTTGAAGTTCGGGTCGCCCGGCGTGAGGGTGTGGAAGTCGATCACGGCGTACATGCCACGGGCCTCGGCCATGTCGACGAGGCCGTTCACGCGGCGGGTGAAGCCCGCGGGGTCGGTCTCGTAACCGTCCTCCTGTACGTACATGGAGATGCGCAGCAGGTCCGACCGCCAGTCGTTCGCGAGCGCGTCCAGGGACGCGTCGGTGTAGCACTGGCTGAACCACTGGATGCCGTGGGTGCTCATGCCGCGCAACTGGATGGGGCGGTCGTACTGGTTGCAGAGGTGGACGCCGCAGACGTGCAGCTGTCCGTTGATGTCCACGGGGGTGCCGTCGCCCGGGGTGGGCGGGGGTTCTTCGACGGAGCCCGTGCAGGCGACGCCGTTGAGCGTGAACGCCGTGGGTGTCGGGTTGGCACCGGTGAAGGAGCCGGTGAAGCCCAGGTCGGCGGTGGCGCCGGTGGCCAGTGTGCGGTTCCAGTCGGCAGCGGTGGCGGTGACCGTGGAGCCGGACTGCGACCAGGTGGCGTTCCAGCCCTGGACGAGCTTCTGCCCGGCGTCCGGCAGGGTGAATCCGAGCCTCCATCCGGAGACGGGGTCGCCCAGGTTGGTGATTCTCACTCCGGCCTGGAAGCCGCCCTGCCACTGGCTGGCCACCGTGTAGTCGACCCGGCAGCCGGTGGCGGCCGCCGCCTGCGGACCGGCCAGCGCCGTGAGGCCCAGGACCGTCGCACAGGTCGCCAGTAAGGCCAAAAAGCGTTTCACAGCGTTCCTCCTCGTGCGGTGCGAACTCATGCAGTGCGAACTGATGCGGTGCGAACTCGTGCGATGCGCATACGTGCGATGACTCGCGTCGTGCGGGCGCGGCGTGGTGCAGCGCAATGGGAGCGCTCCCAAAGCCCATCGGCCCGTGACCGTACACCGACACGCCGACGCGCGATAGCCATGTGACGGCCGAAGAATGCCGCGGCGCGGGTGACTGCCGCTCATGCGGAGGCGTCCGGCCCCGCCGACGCGAACGGTGGCGCACGTCACACCTCCCTCCTGTCACAGGGAGCGAACCTCCGGCATCTCGTGTTCAGACCAGCTCAACACCGCAAATGAACATGAGTGAGGACGAAACCATGAATAACCGATTCAACCTGTTCGAGAACCAGCTCGCCGCCCGGTTCGCCAAGCGGTTCGCCGGCGCGGCCCTGGTGATCCAGGACTCGCCGCTGCCGAAGTCCACCCAGGAGCTGGTGTCACTGCGCGCCAGCCAGATCAACGGCTGCGGCCACTGCGTCGACATGCACGTCAAGGAGGCGGCGGCCGCCGGTGAGAGCGCGGTCCGGCTCCACCTGGTCGCCGCCTGGCGCGAGTCCACCGTGTTCACGGAGGCCGAGCAGGCGGCCCTGGCCCTCGCCGAGGAGGGCACCCGGCTCGCCGACGCCTCCGAGGGCGTCTCCGACGAGACCTGGGCCCGGGTGCGCAAGCACTACGACGACGACCAGACCGCCGCGCTGGTCACCCTGGTCGCCCTGATCAACGCGGCCAACCGGCTCGCGGTGATCACCCACCAGAAGGGCGGCTCGTACGAGGCGGGCATGTTCGCGGCGACGGTCAAGAGCTGACCGGAGGACTGACCGGAGGACGCCTCGGGCCGGCCCGGGACCGTGTGCCCCGGGCCGGCCTCGGGCCGGCCCGGGGGGCCCGTCAGATCGGGAAGTGCGCGTGCCCCCTGACCTGTGCCGTGACCCAGCGGGTGTCGGTGAAGGCCTCGGCGCCGGCCTGGCCGCCGAAGCGGCCGTAGCCGGAGCTCTTCACGCCGCCGAAGGGGGCCTGCGGTTCGTCGGCGATGGACTGGTCGTTGACGTGGACGATGCCGGTGCGCAGCCGGCCGGCGACCGCCAGGCCCTCGGCCAGGTTCTCGGTGATGACGCCCGCGGTGAGTCCGTAGGGGGTGTCGTTGGCGAGCGCGACGGCCTCGTCGGTGCCGTCGACGACGTGGACCACGGTCGCCGGGCCGAAGATCTCGTCGTAGTAGATCTTCATCTCCTTGGTGACCCCGGTGAGGACGACCGGGCGGATCAGGGTGCCCGGTTCCTCGATCTCACCGGTGCCCGCGGCCAGTTCGGCGCCCTGGGAGACCGCGTCCGCGATCAGCGCCGAGACCCGGCGGGCGGCGGCCTCGTTCACGACCGGACCGACGGCCGTCGCCGGGTCGCTCGGGTCGCCGCAGGGCAGGGCCCGGACGCGGGCGGCGAACTTGGCGGTGAACTCGTCGGCGACCGAGCGGTGGACGATGACCCGGTCCACGCACATGCAGATCTGGCCCGCGTTCATGAAGGAGCCGAAGACCGCGGCGTCCACCGCGTAGTCGACGTCCGCGTCCTCCAGTACCAGCAGGGGGTTCTTGCCGCCGAGTTCGAGGACGGCGGGCTTGAGGTGCCGGGCGGCCTGGACGCCGATGGTGCGGCCGGTCTCCGTGGAGCCGGTGAAGTTGACCATCCGTACCCGGGGGTCGGAGATCAGCGCGGAGACCACCTCGGCGGCGTCGGCGCGGTCGTTGGTGACGACGTTGAGCACGCCCGCGGGCAGTCCCGCCTCGTGCAGGACGTCGGAGATCAGCAGGCCGCAGGCGATCGGCGCGTCCTCGCTGGGCTTCATCACCACGGTGTTGCCCATCGCGATCGGCAGCGCCACCGCGCGGACGCCGAGGATGACCGGTGCGTTCCACGGCGAGATCGCGGCGATCACCCCCTTGGGCACCCGCGTCTGCGTGGAGAGGACGCCGTCGGCGTCGGTGGCGAGGACCTGGCCGGTCGGGCGGCTGACCTCGGCCGCCGCCTCCAGCAGGATGCCGGCGGCCAGGTGGGCGTTGAAGCCCGCCCAGGGAGCGGCGCCGCCGACCTCCGTGGCCATCAGCCGTACGACCTCCTCGGTGCGCTCGGTCATCAACTGCGCGGCGCGCAGGAAGATCCGGCGGCGTTCGGCCGGCTTGGTCGCGGCCCACGCCTCGAACGCGGCGTCGGCGGCGTCCACGGCACGGCGTACGTCGTCCGGGGTGCCCGCGGCGATCTCCGCGCAGACGGCGCCGGTCCAGGGGTTGGTGTCGGACGTGGTGCGGCCGGAGGAGGCGGGGACCTCCTGGCCGTCGATGATCAGTCCTCGGGAGACGGACACGAGATGCTCCTGTCAGGGGATGTGAGGCTCAGGCCTGGGCGGGCGAGGAGGCGGGGCCGGTGGCCCGGCGGGTGCGCAGGGCACGGTGGGCGAGGCCGACGAGAGCCGGGGCGGCCACCGGCGCGATCATGTAGTTCCAGAAGTGCTCGTACGTCCTGGAGAGCAGGGCCGGTCCGAAGGCGCGCGCCGGGTTGATGCTCGCGCCGGTCACGGTGCCCAGGGTCGCGACGACCACGCCCACTCCGATGCCGATGACCGCCGGGATCAGCGCCCCCAGGGCGGGTCTGGTCATCACCAGCGCCACCGTCACGAAGACCGCGGCGAGCGCGGAACCCTCGACGAGGAACAGTTCGACCGTACCCGTCCCGGGTGCGGGGTGCACGGCCCCGTGTCCGACCCGGCGCACGGCATCGCCCCACACCAGTCCGGCCAGCGCGGTACCGGCCGCGGATCCGGCGAGCTGCGCGGTGACGTACGGGAGGACGGCGCGGGAGGGGAAGAGACCGCTCGACCACAGGAAGACGGTGACGCCGGGGTGCATGTGGCCCCCGGACCCGCGGCCGGGCGGCGAGTACATCAGGCCCGCGATGAGCGCGGCGACCGCGACTCCCGCGACGGCGAACAGGGCGTCCGGGTCGCCGATCGCCAGCGGCGAGGCGGGGTGGGCCAGCCAGCGGATCAGGCTCACCACGGCGAAGAGAAGCACCGTGGTCAGCGCGAACTCGTACGCGCTGTGCCGGACGAGATCCGCGCGGCTCCGGGCGGAAGTGCTCATGGAGTCCTCATCAGGGGCGGGGGCAGGGGCGAGGCGGGGGCGGTCCGGCGGGACGCGTCCCGCACCACACCGGACTACCTTTTTTCGCTGAGTGAACTTACTTTCATTGACCGAGTGCGCTGAGTGTGGGCGATCGCCGAGACGGCTGTCAATGGCCGGTAGCGTTCCCCTGGAGACGGGTACGGCCACACGCGCCGGGAAGCCGACATACGGGAGGAAGTGCCATGGCGCCGGGCGTTTCGAGGGCGGCACCGCAGGCACCGCAGGCACCGGCGGACTCCCCCACGGAAGCCGCCGGCCCGCTGGAGCGCGGGCTGGCCGTGCTGCGGATCGTCGCGGACGCCCCCCACTCCGTGCGCCCCAGCGATCTCGCCCGCGCGACCGGCCTGGCGCGATCGACCGTCGACCGGATCGCCGCGACCCTGACCCACCTCGACCATCTGCGCGCCGTGGGACGCGACCTCGTGCCCGCCCCGCGTCTGATGGAGTTCGGCAACGCCTACCTGCACGCGAGCGGCCTGTCCCAGGCGCTGCGGCCGAGCCTCGACCGGCTGGCCCGCGCCCTCGACGAGTCGGTCTCGGCGATCGTCCTCGACGGCTGCGACGCACGCATCGTCGGCAAGGCCGTCCCGCCCGGCCGGATGATCCCCCTGGGTTTCCGTGTCGGCGACCTTCTGCCCGCCGAGCGCTGCGCGGCCGGTGCCGTACTCGCCGCCGGATGGGGGCCCGACACGTACGAGGCGTGGCGGGCCCGCCGTGCCGCCGACCCCCTGGACGAGACCTTCCCGGCCGTCCCCGCGCGCCGCACCGCTCCTGTCCCCGAGCGGACGGAGGCCGACTTCGCCACCTGGACCGCGACGGCCGACGCGGACGGCTGGGCACTGGACGACCAGCTGGTCGCCCCGGGCCTGGTCGCACTGGCGGTCCCGGTACGCGACCCCGGCGGCCGGCCCGTCTGCGCGATCAGCGTGCTCGCGCACACCAGCCGCCACAGCGGCGGGGAACTGCGCGCGCAGGCGCTGGCCACGATGACGGAGGAGGCCCGACGCATCGCGGACGAGCTGTACGACACCTCGAAGACGACCGCCGTGCCACCCGCCACCGCCCCCGCCTACGCCGACGCCAAGCCGGAACTGGGACCGTCCTTCCTCCAGGCACTGGCCCGGGGCCTCGCCGTCCTGACCGCGCTCGGCCGGCGGCGCGGCGGTCTCACCCTCGCCGAGGCCGCCGAGGCCTCCGGGCTCTCGTACCCCAGCACCCGTCGCAACCTGCTGACGCTCCGTCAACTGGGTTACGTGGAACAGCTCGGCCGCCGCTTCCTGCCCTCCCCGCGCGTCCTGGAGCTCGGCTACGCGCGGCTGTCCACCCTCACCCTCGCCGACATCGCCCAGCCCCATCTGACCGAACTGGCAGGACGGGTACGGGAGTCGGCCTCACTGGCGGTCCTCGACGGCACCGAGGTCCACTACGTGGCCCGCGCCGCCGCCCAGCAGATCACCAGCGCCCGGATCATGCCCGGCACACGACTGCCCGCGTACGCCACCTCCATGGGCCGGGTCCTCCTCGCGGACCTGCCCGAGGCGGACCGGCGGGACCGGATCGCCGCCTCGCACCCCAGGGCCCTGACCCCGCACACCCTCACCTCGCCCGACGCGCTCGGCGCAGAGCTGGACCGGGTCGCCCATGAGCAACACGCGCTGGTCGAACAGGAGTTGGAGGCGGGACTGCGCTCCCTGGCCGTACCGGTCCGGGACCGGGACGGACGGGCCGTCGCAGCCGTGAACATCGCCCTGCACGCCGGCCCCGAGCCACCCGAACACACCAGGGACACCCTCCTCCCCGCACTGCGCGCCTGCGCGGCCCGCATCGAGTCGGACCTGGCGGTCGCGTTCGCCGACGGTCCCGTACGGACGGGCTGACCGCTCCGCGCGGTCCGTCCTCACATCGGCCGCAACGGCGCTGAATCCTTTTCCGCCTCAGCCGCCTCTTATCCGTGAACCGGCCGAGCGGGCCGACGGACACCAGGAGGAACGAAGCATGACCATCGCGATCACCGCAGTGGCCGGTGTACTGCTGGTCTGCGTGTGCAGCGTGACGTTGCTCAAGCGGAGGAACCGGAGCCGTGGCTGATCCGCGCCGGTCACGACCGCAGATCACCGGACACGAGCAGGACACATGAGCCGGAGTTCCCCCTGGCCCGACGAGCGGCTGGTCAAGGCCGCCCAGGACGGCAGCATCAGCTCGCTGACCGCTGTGATCGTGGAGTCGCAGCCCCATGTGCGCAGGTTCGCGCTGTCACTGTGCGCCACACCGCAGGACGCCGAGGACGCGGCTCAGGAAGCACTGATCATCCTCTACCGGAAAATCGGCACGCTCCGCGCATCCGGCGCCCTGGCCTCCTGGATGTTCCGCATCGTGCGCAACGAATGCCTGCGGCACCTACGGCTGCTCACCTCCGCCTCCGTCGCCGAAGAGGCCGGCAGCGATCCGGCGCCCTCCGCGGAGACCTCGGTGCTGCGGCGGCTGGACGCCGAGCGGATCGCCGTCGCGATCAGCGGTCTTCCCCGCGACCAGCGGCAGGTGCTGATCATGAGAGACGTCCAGGGGTATCCGGGCCGTCTCGTCGCACAGTCGCTCGGCCTGAGCAACGCGGCCATGAAATCGAGGCTCCACCGGGCCCGGGCCGCTCTGCGGCAAGCCCTGGCGGCCTAGGAAGCAGCCGAAGGAGAGACACCACCGTGAAGACCGCCGAAACCGGCAAGCCCGTCCGCGCGGAGGCGGGCTCCGCCGTCTCCTCCGTCCCCCGGCACCTGCTGCGCGGTGTTCTGGGCTTCGGCCTGATCACCGGCTCGATCGCCCTGGTGCCCTTCGCCGGCCCCGCCGCCCTGCTGGCCGCACCCCTGGGCCTGGTCGCCCTCCGCGGCTGCCCGGCCTGCTGGATGATCGACCTGGCGCAGACCGTCTCCCGCGGCCGTCTGGAACGCAACTGCACGGACGGCGTCTGCACCCTGACGAAGGCGGGCGGCACTGGTCTGCCCCGGGTCTGATGGAGTCGGGTTGCCGGAGAACTGATCCAGCGGCATCCGGAGGCCGCCATGCCCCGCAGCTGTCCGCGCGAGTTCCGCCGCCGGGTTCAGACCGGTCGCCCGTGCCGTGTCACCAACCCGTGCCGTGTCACGGAGGTGATGACGGAGGAAACAACGGCGGTCACGACGAGGCTGCCGATCATGACCATCCCCACGCCGACCATGAAGAGGCCGCTGGCGTCGTCCGACCAGTCCAGGAAGGCGGCAGCGGTCAGGCCGGTCGTGGTACCGGCCACCGCGCCCACGACGTGGTTCCGGAACGCCGCCCAGCACACCGGCACCAGCAGGGTCGACACCAGCCCGATCACCTGCCACGCCTCGTACGGACCGGTCGACGAGCCGTCGGGGTGCACGTCACGGTGTTGGTCCCAGCCCAGCCACACGGCCCACATCACCGACGCCGTCACGGCCGGCACGAGGGCCGACGCCAACCGGGGAAGCAGTTTCACAAGTCCTTGACGCATGCCCCGATCCTCCCGCCGCACGCCGTCGTCGGACAGCGCTCACGTACTCAGATCCGTCCGAGTACGTGAGCCGGGGAGACGGGCCACCTGAAGTTCCCCTTGAACGTGGACGGTTGCTCCCGCGTTGCGCCACACATGGAATGCTGCGTTCACAGGCCCTCAACCCGAGGAGTCCGCCAGGTTCATCGAGCGCTTGACCGATGAGCCATGAGCATCGACCAGCACGTCGAGCAGCCCGGCGACCTCGCGTGCTTCACAAGAGCAGCCGCAGCGGAACCAACGGCGGCGACTGCGTCGAGGTGGCTACCGCAGCAGACGCCGTGTACGTACGGGATTCCAAGGCCGTGGGTGACGGTCCCGTACTGCGGGGTCGGCCGGGACGAGTGGGCCACGTTCGTGGCGCGCTCCGCATCAGCCCTCACGGCATGCGCCGCCTACGTCCGTGTGTCCTCGCCCACAACCGTGTCCCAGGCCGGTAGCGGTACGCCGTCGGACGCGCTGATCCGGGTCACCTCGCACCGCATCCTGCGGACGGCGGCGAAGAGGCGTCGCCGGGCCGCCGGGCCGTCCTCCGGCGGGAACGAGATCCGGATCTGGTGCGGGTGTGACATGTCGTAGGTGAGCAGCCAGTCGGTACCGACGGTGGCGAAGTGGTCCTGGCCCGAGTCGCCCTGGGCGGAACGCCAGGTGCCCCGGTCCGCGGTCGGGGTCAGTGCGTCCCGGAGGATCGCCAGGCGCCGGTCGTGGGCGAGCGGCCCCTCCGTGAGGCGCAGGCAGCGGTGGTCGCGGGGCCGGAACGCGTTGAACCACGGGGCCGGCCCCGGTTCCATGTCCGCGAGCAGCCGGGAGTCGACGCGTCCCCTGGTCCATGCCTCGACGAACCCGGCGGCACCCATGGGATGGGTCTCGTACCGGCCTTCGCTGCTCCACACCACGACGGGCCAGTTCTCGGCCGTTCCGGTGGTGAGCCAGCAGAGCCGGTCGGCGTCGATGGTGGTGCCCCAGATCAGCAGGCCACCCGGAGCCGGATGGAGAGGGTACGGGTAGCGCTCCCGGTCCCTCTCCGCCGTACCGGACGGCGTGCCGCTCTGCCACGCGAGGCCGTTGTGCCTGCTCGTGCCGAACGGGGTGCGAAGGTTCAGGTAGTCGCAGAACTCACCCCACCCGTACGTCTCGACGAGGTGCTTGTAGTCCTCGGGCAGCGGCGTCCCGAGCGCGGCCTCCACCGCCGGCCAGTCTCCGTGGGCGTCGACGGGAGCCTGGGGCGGCGTCATGAGCTGTGTCAGTTCCGCGTTCTCCGTCACGGCACGTCGCGGCGTACGAGCGCCCTGGCGAAGGGCTCGCCCGTACGGCGGGCGTACGTCATCCGCTCGCGCACCTCCCGCAGCGTGCGCGGACGGAATCCGGGCCCGCCGCAGCAGCTCTTGTGGAAGCGGACGCCGGCGTGCAGGAGGACGGACAGCGTTCGCCAGGCCGCGGTGTCCCGGCGCGGGGGCGCCGCGAATGCCGACCCCACGTGGATCAGCGGCTGCGCGCAGCGGGGGCAGGTCCGGTGCGGCCTGTCCCTGTCGTAGGGCTGCTTGTACGAGGCCCGACAGGGCAGGCAGACGTAGGAGGTCTTCGCGTGGCCCATGCGGCAAGGGTAGGCGGCGCCCGCGCGAAGCTCGACGCGTTTTGGGAGCCGGGCTTCCTTGTAGATCTTCGGGGATCCCTCCCGGCGGGGCCGTCGCACGGTGGCCGTGCGGAACGGAGGCGCCGTGCCGCACACTCTCCGGGTGATCGTGTTGCAGCCCGTCCTCGAAGTCGCCGCTTCCCCCGGTTTCGCGCTCTGGCCCGTCGCCGGGATCGAGCCGTACGGCTTCCTGCCGCTCAGCGGCGCGCTCACGCCCGCCGAGGTCGGCACGGCGGTCATGAGCATCGCCGCCCACAACGACGTCGTACCGGCGGCCGACGACCACCCGTCACGGCCCGAGGACCCGCTCGGCTCCTTCCTGCACGGGCTGCTCACCATGGACGGCCTCTTCGTCTCCGGTGGCCTGCGGGTCACGGACACCGCCTCCGGCGTCACCTTGCTGCCGGGCTGCTGCAACGGCCTGGAGGAACGCGGCGACTGGTTCGACGTCCTCGACGGGAACGGCTGGGCTTCCTTCGGCCACGACCCGTCCCCGCTCGCCGAACGCCACGGCGACGCCGTCCGCCTGACCGTGGACGCCGACCGGGACGACAGTCCAGTGATCGAACTCACCGCCGCAGACCTGCGACGTCTGCTCACCGGAGCGGAACGCGACCTGACCGAGTTCCTGGCCCTGACGGCCGCATGGGCCGCCCGGCAACTTCCGGACCACGCAGCCCCGGTGACGTCCGCCCTCACCCGCGCCCTGCTGCTCCACGCCCCGGACCTGCCCTGCGCATAGGCTCTCGCCAGCCATCATGTGCGCGGAGACGCGGCTTGCGACGCCGTCGGCACCAGGCGCGGCGGCAGCGGGCGAGGAGGGTTCCCGTAGGCGGCGTGCGCCCGCTCCTGTTCGCGGTGCCAGATCTTCAGCAGGGCCTCGTCCGTCTGCGGGACGGCCAGACCGGCCGTCCTGAGGATGTCGCGGAAGCAAAACACCGGTCCACCGTCCGGTCACGTGACCAGAGCGGACAGCAAGGGATCCTCAGAGGGGGCCTTGCCGTCGACTGCGGTCAGTCGCCGCGGGAAGTCCGACTCGACCCGCCCACCGTTCAGAAGTACGGCAGGGATCGTGTCTCCTTGTGCGGCCACTGTCACCAGTTGCCGGGAAGCCGATCCGCCGGGTCTTCCGTGTCGGCCTGTGCCCCCGCCGGAGACGGCGTCGACCGCGTCTTGTTCGCCGTGCGCAGCCTGCTCTCGTACTTCTCCAGCCAGGCCGTCCTCTTGATGTCTTCCTCAGCCGCCCGCAGAGCGTTCTCAAGGCGGACCACAGGATTCTCGGGCGCCTCCCTCATGAACCTCTTCCGCTGACGCGACGATAGTTGCCGCCCGTCACGCAGGGCGAGCCACGCGCGAGCCTGACGGACGGCCTTCTTCGCCCGTTTGCGAGGGAACTGACTCAGCTGAGGCTGAAGTTCGTCGAGCCGGACGACGAGTCCACGGACTTTTCCATCGTGGCGCTCGGCGCCACCAGTGTTTCGGGCGTACGAGACGCGGCGGCGCTGTGCCTTGGCGGACACCGCTCCGCGCTGGGCTGCCGGCTCTTCCGGCGCGAGCGACATGCGCGGTGGCATGGTCCTCGACGGTGTTCCATAGGCTGCGAAGACCCGCTCCGTCTCGATGTCGACCCAGCGCTCCAGGCGGGGCGAGACCTCTGCGTACAGGACACCGAGTCGGGACAGCACCCTGGACAGGTACGGGAGTGGTTCCCCGTTCTCCCGCAGGAGCACGGAGAGGACCGGCACGTGCTCCCGCAGCGGGCTGTCGACCGCCACCAGGAGAGTCTGGCGGTCAGTGGTCGAGTGCGCGGCCAGCTCGGGGCTGACCGTGTGGGCCATGGCTTCCCATGTGGTCGTGCATCGCAGACGCGCATGGTGGGCCAGAACGTCGCGCAGGGCCGTCACCAACTGCCGTCATGCGGGAGCAACTCGCGCGGCTACGGGACTGCGTCTGCATGCGGAACGTGGACATTCAGGTGATGCCGACCCGGCGGGCCGCACACAGCGGGGTCAACGGCCAGATCGTTCTGCTGGAAACCGTCGAACGACGACAGTTCGTATCCATCGAGGCCCAGGGGATCGTGAACATCCGCTCCGACCGGAACGAGGTCAGCGAGTTCTGCCTCCAGTATGGAATGCTGCGCTCACAGGCCCTCAACACCGAGGAGTCTGCCAGGTTCATCGAGCGCTTGGCAGGGGAGCTATGAGCATCGACCAGCACATTGAGCAGCCCGGCGACCTCGCGTGGTTCAAGAGCAGTTACAGCGGGACCAACGGCGGTGACTGCGTAGAGGTGGCCGCCGGCCCGGGTGCCGTGTACGTACGGGACTCGAAGGCCGTGGGCGACGGGCCCGTGCTGCGGGTCGGCCGGGACGAGTGGGCCGTGTTCGTGGCGCTCGTGGCCGGATAGTCCCGCCCGGATCCTCGGGCGGGACCATCTCCTGTCGGTGGCTCACGCCTCGATGCGCAGCCAGGTGTCGCCCGTGCGGAGCCAGAGGGTGCCGTCGCGGCCCTGTCCGCAGCGTCCGACGACCCGGCCGGGGACGCGCAGTGTGCGGCGGTCGGTCGCCGTCCAGGTGGTGCCGTCGAACTTGGCGCGGGTGAGTTCGACGGTCCGCCGGTCGTGGTCGCGGCGGGTCAGCACGGCCCGGTCGCCGCGCACGGCGAAGCCGTCCGGCTGGTGAACGGGGCTGGGATGGCTGGTCACTTCACCGGTGGACGGGGTGACGCGGGTCAGGAAGGTGCCCGACCTGCTGTGGGTGTACCAGACCAGCCACACCCGGTCGCCCTCGGTCGCCGCGGTGCACCCTTCCAGCGGGTGGGCGGGCAGCCGGTCCCCGGGGGCCCACGTCGCGCGGCCTTCGGTGTCCCAGCCCGCGAGACCGGCTCCCGACTCGGGGTGACCGCCGTAGATGCCCTCGTCCCCGTAGGCCGTCCAGATCCCTCCGTGGCGGTCGGTGATCAGGGCGGGTATGTCGTCGCCGACACAGAACTCGTTCTCGGGCGTCCCCGAGGGGGAGAACACCATGGCGTTGGGCCCCCAGAGGCCGTCGGCCCCGGGCCGGGGCGTACGGCCGCTCACCAGCAGGAAGCGGGAGTCGGGCAGCAGGGCCAGGTGGCTCGGCCAGAGCCGGACGTTCTCCACCGTGGTGCGCCGCTCCCCCTGTGCGGTGACGGTGACCAGTTCGCCCGTGAACGGGTTCTTCGGCCGCCATGCGTGCCATCCCTTGCCGTAGCGGCTGCGCTCCAGGTGGCGCCGGTGGACGAGCATGACCGCGAGTTCCCCGGCCGGCCCGGCGCTCCACCACAGGGCCCGATGCCCTCGGAAAGTGTCGGCGGCGGGCAGGCTCCACGCCTCGTGCGCCGCGATGCCGGAGTCGTCACTCATCCGTTGACGGGTCATCAGACGTGTCACCTCTGGAACTCCGGTGGCCCACGCCGACCGAAGATCCCGACTCTACCAGCCCCGGATCTCGGCCTCTCCGTACCCCCGCCGGCTGGTGATGAGAGCGTTTCTCCAGCCTGGAGGGCGCAAAAGGCGAGGTGGGTGGGCAGGTCGGCTGGAGAAACGCTCCAATCTTCTGCCTGACGTGGCGCCACCGGGCGACGCGCGGTGCCCCGCCGGGGCCGCGTCCTACCCGCGTGCGTGCCGGCCGCCTGAACACCTACCCTGCGCCAGGGCGATCGGGCCGGAACGGAGAATCGACGATGAGCATGTACTTCGACCTGGGTGACGAGACACTGTGGAACCCTTCGAACGGTGCCGGCCGCCTCTTCATGCGGCAGGTGGAGGTCTTCGAGGCGGAGCTCGGGCTGCCCTCGGGAATCGGCCAGGGCCGGTACTGGCGTGACCCGGACGTACTCGAAGTCGATCCGGTCGCGTACGCGGAGTTCGTGCGCGGCCTCGTCGTGTGGCACCGCGAGACACGTCACTCCGTGATCCTCACGCTCTCCGAGGGGTTCGCGGCGACAGCGGTCGCGCTCGCGCGGCGGGCGGGGATCGAGGTGGAGATGCCCGCGGCAGGGGCCGGCGATGTGTGGGGTGGCGTCCGACGCGACGTGCAGGTTCCCGGCGACGTCCGGGCCTCGTCGGCCGCCGTCGTCGACGCCCTGGACACGCGGGCGCGGGAGGTGGACCGCTGGATGGCCCGCTGAGACGGTTCGTCCGACACCGCCGTCCGCCGCCTCTCGCTCACCGCCTGTGGTCGTACGGGATATGGCTCACGCCTCGACGCGCGGCCAGGTGTCGCCCGCGCGGAGCCGGAGAACCCGTCGCGGGTCCGGACGCGGGGCGTCCGGCGACCTGGCCGGGTACGCGCGGCGTGCGGCGGCCGGTCGCCGTTCAGGGGGTGCCGTCGCGCTCGGCGCGGGTGGGTTCGGCAGTCCGCCGGTCGGGGGCGCGGCGGGTCGGCACGGCCCGGTCGACGGTCCGTCGCCGTGCCGGTCACCTCGCGCCGGACGTCATCGCCACGAGTTCGCCCAGCACCTCGCGCTGGATGTCGGTGAACGACCGCTCCTCGCCCTCGGCGACCCACGTCCCGAAGGCCACGCCGAACACCGTCACCCCGGATTCCGCGGCCAGCCTGGCCGTCACGTCGGGGACTCCGCGCGACCGGAGGGCGGCGGCGATCGTCGTGGCCATCCCCGCCATCTTCAGCAACTCCCGTTCCTGCAGCGCGGGGTTCTCGGAGATGATCCTCTGCCGTCGCCTGGAGTGGTCGCGCCGCTCCGCCGCGAAGAACGGCGCCGCCGCCCACAGGCCGGCCTCGACCATCTCGAGCGCTGACGCGTCCGGCGCCGCCCCGGCCACGCCCTCCACGAACGCCTCCTCCAGCAGGATCTGGCCCCCGAACAGCACCTCACGCTTGTCGGCGAAGTGACGGAAGAACGTCCGCTCCGTGACACCGGCGGCCTGGGCGATGTCGGCCGCGGTCGTCCTGTCGTAGCCGCGGCTGACGTAGAGCTCCGTCGCCGCCGCCTGTAGCCGATCCCGTGTCCCGGGCTCCCATCTCACCATGCCCCCACTTTAGTGATGACAGACGCTGACGTGACAGCTACAGTGATGTCAGTCGCTGACGTCAGTGACTGACATCGCCTGCCTGGTCGGCATCGACCGGGCTCGAACATCGGAAGAGAGCTTTCCCATGCGTGTTTTCGTCACCGGAGCATCCGGATGGATCGGCTCGGCCGCGGTCGACGAGTTGCTCGCCAACGGCCACGAGGTGACCGGGCTCGCCCGCTCTGACGCCTCGGCCGCGTCCCTCGACGCGAAGGGTGTCCGGGTACGCCGCGGCGACCTGGACGACCTCGACGGCATCCGGGAGGGCGCCGCGGCCGCCGACGCCGTCCTCCACCTCGCCAACAAGCACGACTTCGCCGACCCCGCCGCCTCCAACCGGGCCGAACGGGCCGCCGTGCGGACGATCGGCGACGCCCTCGCCGGATCGGGCCGTCCCTTCCTGCTGGCGTCCGGCATCGCCGGCCTGACGCAGGGCCGCACGGTGACCGAGGAGGACAGGTCACCGTTCCACGGCCCGGACTCCCCCCGGGGCGGCAGTGAGAACCTCGCGCTGGAGTACGTCGAGCGCGGCGTGCACACGGTGAGCATGCGGTTCGCCCCGACCGTGCACGGCGACGGGGACCACGGCTTCATCGCGACCCTCACCGCGATCGCCCGCGAGAAGGGCGTCGCGGGCTACGTCGGCGACGGCACGAACCGCTGGTCGGCGGTCCACCGGTCCGACGCCGCACGGCTCACCCGGCTGGCACTGGAGAAGGCCCCGGCGGGGACGCTCGTGCACGCGGTGGACGAGGAGGGCATCCCCGCCCGGGAGATCGCGGAGGCCATCGGACGAGGGGTCGGCGTCCCCGTGGCCTCGATCGAACCGCAGGACGCGGAGCGGCACTTCGGCTGGATCGGCCACTTCTTCGCCGCCGACATGCCCGCGTCGAGCGCGCGTACGCGGGAACTCCTCGGCTGGGTGCCGAGCGGGCCCGGCCTCGTTCGGGACCTGGAGGCCGGGCACTACTTCCGCGCCTGACCGGGCACGGCCCGCGCGGCCGCTCCGACAGCCCGGCCGCCGCGCCCCGGAGAAGGTTCCGGCGGGACCGCTCCGCCGCGCGGCACGGGCGTCAGGGGGTCGGACGGCGCATGGGCGGCCGGTTCAGCACCTCGATGTACTTGATCCGGCCGTACACGACATCAAGGATCAGCATGCCCTCCGAAGGCGAGAGCGGTACGCACCGGTAGCCCTCGCCGTACGGCTTACCCTTCTGGTGCACCGCCGTGTACATGCTCTGGCAGAAGTCGTCGCCGCAGCCGCACAGGGCGACCAGACGGACATCCCACACGCAGATGGCCGACTCGCGCTCTCCCTCGTCCTCCAAGAGGGTGGTCAGTTCGGCGATGAGGTCGGGGAAGACGTCACGGACGAGGGGATGCTCCTGCTCCATGCGCGGAGGGTAGCCGGAGCGGCGACGGGACGGTGCGGTGCGGCCAGGGAGGTGGAGTAGATGGTGGACGCGACGGCACGCCCGCTGTGGACACGTGCTCTCGTCCGGGAGTCCGCGAGGGCCCGGCACCTCCTCGCCGCGGGCGAGTGGCGCCTGTCCCCGGCCGACGCCGAGGCGGTGAGGGCCGTCCTCGCCCGCCTCACCGCCCCGCTCCCGACCCGGCGGGGCACAGCGGTACGAGCGAGGACGACGGACCGCGACAGACGGCTTCAACGCATACTGCGGACCGCCGTCCGCCACCTTGACGCCGGTACCGTCGGTCCGCCCGCCGCCGCCCTCCTGGCCGCCGTCGCCCGCGCCCTGCTGCCCTGGCACGCGGCCCCGAACCCGCCCCCCGCGGCGGCGGCCCCGCAGTACGGCATCGCGCCGGACACGACGGAACGCACGGCACCGCCGACCGAAGCGGGCGAAGCCCTGCTCCCCGGCCTGGCCGCGCTGTTCACCGCCCTCGCCGCGACGAACACGCCCGGCGCCGTCCCGCTCACACCGCCGGTCGAGTCCTGGCAGGCCCGTCACGCGGGCAGATTCCGTCGCTACACCAGACCCGCGCGGGATGTGTGGGCGGCCGAAACCGTCGGCTGCCCGGAGTGCGGGGGCAAGGACGGCCCATGGACGGTGACCTGCGACTGGCACCGGGCCACGTTGGGCTGCCCCTGCGGGACGGTGATGTCCGAGCACGGCCTCGCCTTCTCCGAGATCTGGCTCGTCCTGCCGGAAACCTGACCGAGTCTCCGGGGCAGCGCACCTCGCGAGCGGCCCCTCGCTCCGGACGACCGGGGCGTCCGGCCGTCAGCCGCGTCACAAGCCGTGAATCCGCACCTGTTCGATCCAGGTGCGGCAAGGAACGAGGCCCGTTCCGAACGACTGCCGTGTCAGCGCCGAGCCGTCCATGATTCCGCCGTGTTCTGCGGGAACCGGCCCTCGCTGCGCGGGATCGCACGGGAGTCGGTACGGGCGTTGTACGGGCCCAGCACCGTATCCGGGCCGTTGCAGCGTGCGTTGAGCAAGGTCCGGTGGACGTATTGGGCGCCGCCGTGTGTGGAGCATGTGGTGCTCGTGTCCTCCATAACGGTGCGAACCTAACCGCACCTGCCCGCCGCCGACGAGAACCTGACCGTCGAGCGGCTGCTCCAGGACAGCGGGGCGAGTTGGACGATCCTGTGTTCGACATAGTCCCCCTCGAACGCCCTGTGGTGGGCGGCGTCGATCCAGGTGCACTATGCGGGCATCAGGCTTTCCGCCGACATCACGGCGGTGGCCCGGGCCGCGCTGACCGAGCCCGGTCACCACAGGCGGGCGGACGTACGCACTGACCGGACCGGAACGCATCACGCCCCGGCAACAGACCCGAGCCATTGGGGCGGCCCTGGGACACGATGTGTCCGTCGAGGGGACCGGCCGGGAAGAGGCGCACCAGAAGATAGCCTCTTCATGGAAGAGCAGACCGCACACTCGGTGCTCGACTTGATGGGCGGGGACGTCAACGATGAGCTGCTCACGGTGCATGACACGGACCAGCGGCTACCCGGCTCCCCGGCCAAAAGCTTGGAGCAGTGGGCCGTGGAGAACGTCGCCGCGTTCCGTTGGCGGTTCGACGGGTGCACCGCAGTCTCCCGCGGGATGCCGGGCGGCGCGTGGGTTCATTACGACGACTTCCTCTTCTTGGACTTCTTCCCGAGGACCGGCAACGGACGGGCGTCCCTCAGGATGCCGCCCTTCCTCTTCGCCCTCTCCTGCGGACTCACCAGCGTCCGGCGCTTCCGTTTGCTCTTCTTCACCTCGCTGTTCAGCCAGTCGCGTGCCGTCCTCATTTCCCGCAGTAGATTGATGTGTTCGGATTTCGGCAGGGTGACTATCGAGTCTTCCGCCTGCTCGAGAAGACCCACTACGAGCCTTTCGTTCCGTCTCTCCCGTGCACCGCGCAGAGCCTCATGAAGTGGTGTGACCTCCAGTACCGAGGCGCGGGCCTCGACATGGACGATGGTCCGCTGCACCGGCGGCTTGGCTCTCGGCGCGACGATCCGTCCGTCGGCGGTGAGCGCCAGACGCGCCGGAGCGGTGCGGGACGGCATTCCGTACACAGCGAACGCCCGGTCGGCCTCCCGCTGGCACCAGCGCTTCAGCACCTGTGTCGTGGCCGGTGTCCCGCCGGCAACGGCGGCGACGACTTCTCTGATGTAGGGCGGTGGTTCGCCCTCTCCGGTTCTCAGAAGGGCCGACAGCAGTGGTGCGCCCTCTCCGCCGGCTTGCTCCACTGCGATGAGCAGACCGGCCCGGTCCTGCGGAGAGACCCCCAGCAGGTCGCCGCCGGCTGTGCGGCACAGCGCCTCCCAGGTGGGCCGGATCCGGAAGCGTGCGGCGTTGATCAACGCTTCCCTCAGCGCACGGACCTGGCCGCCTCGCGACCTCGGCGCCGCCGCGATACCTGCCACATCGAGAGGTCGCAAGCCAGAGGTGCGGCGTCGCAGCTTGACTCCTGGCACCCGCAGCCCCTCGGGAGTCATGGCGCAGGCCCGGAGCGGCACCCATTCGGTGTTGTTCTGGGGGCCCTCCGCCCGGAGACGGATGTGCCGGGCCGCGCCGTGCGTCTCGAAGCGGAAACGAAGCAGATACCCGTACTCGTCGCACAGTTCTTCCACGGTTTCCGGTTGCACGGTGCTCGGCCCGAGGACCCAGTCGAGGGTGGCCGCCTCACGCGTCAGCCGATCACGCATGCTGGTCCACTCGGCATGAGAGAGCTTGCTGAACTGGAAGCGTACGTGCTGCTGCCCGCCGTTTCCGGTACGGAAATCAACGGCGTCGCCGGGCCCCAACCCGAGGTTTCGTGAGGTGGCACGTCCTTTGATCCCGATTCTTCCGGTCCAGGCGGCGAGGTCGTCCTTGAGGAAAAGGTGATCGGCGCTGTTGGCGCCCGTGGCCGTGCGGTGGCAGGAGGTGTGGGGCCGGTGCGCGAAGTGGCAGACCTTGTCCCGGTACAGGCGGTCGGAAAGCTCGTTGCCGCAGCCGCCGAGCTGAGTTCCGCACCAGTATGTGGAGGCACGGTGACCGCGGCGCCACCGCAGCAGTTCGTCGGCGTCCGTCGGCAGGATGATCGCGCGTCCCGAGTTCGGGCTCCCGATCACCGCGGTCTGCACGAGCCTGCTGTCCGGACCACTCACTGCTTCCCCCGGGGGTCGCCCGCACCTGCCGGGGACGACGTCACACTGATCGTTTCCAGCACCAGTATGTGGTTCCTACACTTACTCCACAAGCTGTCCTCTCTCCCACTTTTCGCCTCCGTGCGGTCAGCTACCGGCTCCTGACAAGGCACCCAGGAGCACCATGGCTTCGCGGCGGCTCAGCAGTTCGTGGAAGCGCTCATTGCGGAAGGTCCGAAGGCACGCGTAGCAGCTGCTCTCGGGTCCGCACTCACAGCCGTCCATCCGGGCGACCGCCGCTTCGACGACGGCTTCGAGATGCTCGCCGATACGGATCGTGTTACCCGCGCCGCCCGGCGTGGTGTCGAAGAGCAGCAGCGACGGCATGCCGTCGGTTCCGGTGTGGACCGTGCCGTCGATGTCGTCCCTGCTGATCTCCAGGTGGGTGGCCGCACCTTCCAGCAGTGCGTAGAGACCGGAACGGAGGGTTTCCTGCGTCGCGCTGAGGGCGGTGAGCGAGTCGAGGTGGATCTGGAGGAAGTCCGTCTGGTACCGGTGCGCGAGGGAGACGACCCGGAGCGGTCCGGTGCACTGCGCGTCCTTCAGCAGATGGGGGTGTGCCGCACCCCGGGACGCCGCTCGCGCGTGCGGACGGCCCCAGCCGCACCAGTCGCAGATCTCGTACCCGGCGCCGCCCGGCCCCTCCGAGACGACGACCATCTCGCCCCGGGCACCCGCCGACCAGGCCGTGGTGTGTCCGGAGGTGAAGACAGTGGTTCCCTCGTGGACGTCCGCGGTGTCGGTGGACATGTGGACGTCACCGTGCCAGGAGCGGCGTGGCGGTGTCTGTCCCGGGTTGCGCTGGGGTCCGCGCGCGGCGACGAAACCGTAGACCGGCTCGACGTAACGGCGCGGCGCGGAGGTGGACAGCGTGCCGCAGGCGGTGCAGGTGGGATCGACGGGCTCGGTGGCCTCACCATAACGGCCACAGGCGTCGCACACGGTGTAGTAACGGCTGACCAGTTCGCGGTCGGGCAGGCGGTAGACGCCTGCGGACGCCCACAGACGACCGCCCGCCACGATCTCGGCTCCCGGCGCGTACTCGTGGACGGCGGCACTGAGATCGCGGGTGAGTTCGAGCTGTCCCGATACGGCGCCGCTGTCCTGCGGGATGCGCAGTTCGACGGTGTCCACGGGGAAGCCGTACTTGGGCAGGACGTTGCGGTTGGCCAGGACACCGAGCAGGTCACGGTGCGTCAGGTTGCGGATGACCTTCTCGTACATGTCCGCCAGCCGGTACTTCCGGGCGGCCACCGCCTGGTCGCGCCGCTCGCTGTAGGCGGTGACGTCCTGGTCGAGGATCTGTCCCGCGGCCCGCAGCAGCCGGTCCAGTTCACCGATCCAGGAGCCCGACTCCACGTCGATCTCGTCCTGGACGCTTGCGGGAAGCACCCGGCGGATCGAGGCCGCCACGCTCTCCGGGACGGGCGTGAGCCAGTCGCGCACGATGTGGGCCGCGGTCTCGCCGGTGGTGTCGTCGGGCAGGAAGAACTCGCCCGCCGTGCGCCAGATGCGGCCCCGTTCCTCCTTCATGGCGCGGAAGAACGCGGCGAGGGCGATCGAGTGGGCGTGGCGGCGGTCGATCCGGACGTTGTCGACGGGGACGATCGGGGCCCGGACCTCTCCAGCGATCATCCGGTGGGGTTCCGCGAACCGTGCGAGGTCGTGGGGACGTCGCTGGGCGTAGGTGAGGACGAGCGCGGCGGAGTCCGCGCGCCGGCCGGCGCGTCCGGCCCGCTGCACGTAGTTGGCGGTGGAGGGCGGCATGTTGCGCAGGACGACGGCCTGCAGTTCGCCCACGTCGACGCCGAGCTCGAAAGTGGTGGAACAGGAAAGGGCGTTGACCTGCCCACGGACGAACTCGCCCTGGATCTCGGCGGCTTTTTCGCCGGTCCACTGGGCCGTGTGTTCCTGGGCGCGCAGCGGAACGGGGTCGAAGGTGCGGTAGAGGCGGCGAAGGTGGCCGTCCGTCTCGGTGGTCGGCTTGTACTCCTCGAGACGGCCGGTGCACCGCAGGGTGGGACACACCCCGCGTACGGACACGGCGACGACGCGGCGGCAGCGGTCGCAGGCGTGGAGCGGCTCGCTGTCCTCGGTGACGGACCGCAGACGCAGCCAGGCGTGGTCGAGCCGGCGGACCGCGCCGATGCCGGCCTGGTTCTCCCCCTTCATCCAGTCGACGAGGTGTCCGGTGGTGAGGTCGGTCCACAGCCGGCCCAGGATCTCCAGGGCGGCCCCGCGCCGGTCGCCCTGGTGTCCGAGGGCGTCGAGCACCCGCTCCAGGTAGTCGACGCGCCGGTTGGAGACACCCGCGCCACTGGGCAGCCAGCTGATCACCTTGCGTTTGGCGTCGGACCCCTTGGAGCGGACCCAGACGGGTCCGCGGCGCGGGGCGAACGCCTCGTCGCCCGCGTCGACGTCCTCGGGCATGGTGAGCGCACCCTGGTTGCGCACGGTGCGCAGCAGTTCCTGCACCAGCCACCAGGCCTCGTCGTCGGTCAGGCCGAGGGAGGTGAGCGCGGCGGGCGGCTGCCAGAAGGGCTCGCGGTCGAGGTCGACCCGGAGCAGCCCGAGTCCTTCGAGCGACTGGCGGTCGTCGACGCTGAGCACTTCCTGCATCACCCACAGGGCGACCTCGCGCTGCTTGGCCTGGCGCGAGTCGTTGCGGCGGAAGACGCCGGCGCGGTCGGCGGCGCGGATGGTGTGGGCGACGAGGTCGCCGATGTGCAGCGGCTCCTCGGGGTCGGTACAGCCTTTCAGCGCGGCCTGGGTCATCAGGCGCCGGTGCTGGATACGGGTGTAGGACTCCTCCAGGTAAGGGGCGAAGTAGGCGGCGGCCTGACGGCTGTCGCTGAAGAACAGCAGCTTGCGGCCACGTCCCGGCAGCGCGGCGGCGGGTCCGTCGGTCGCCGGGGGCAGCGCCTGGTAGAGGGCGGTGCCGAGGACGGAGGCCGCGGCCTCGTTGCCCGTCTCGAAGAGCCGGATCATGCCGTGTCCGCGGGCACCGCAGGAGAGGCAGGAGGCCGGGGTTCCCTCTCGGGTGTCGAGCTGGTGGACGCGGCGCAGTTCGGTCCCCCGGCAGTCGTCCGCCGTGCAGGCCGCCGTTCCGGCGGGGTGCACGGCGGCGCAACGGGTGCACAGCCTGCGTTCGCTGAGTCCGCCCTTGGCGCTCTCGCCGAGGGTTTCGTCGTCCTCGTCGACGCCGGCGCCCGAGTCGTCCCCGTCCAGGAGCAGCCAGGTGTGTGGCTTGTCCGGGGATTTGCGGTGCGCGAGACGGGACCGCGCACCGGGGCCGTCGAGGGTGCCGTGCAGGTGGACGGCGCCACAACGGCGGCAGGCGCCCAGCTCGAAGGAGGGCCGTGCGCAGTGCGGACAGACCTCGTGGCGGGCCAGGTCGAGGTGGGGGCCGTTCGGGTCGAGGCAGGTGAACGCGCCTTCGGTGGCCCGTGCGAAGAGGTGGTAGCGGGCGGAGAGAACGGGGGCACCGTCGGTGTCCGTCACTTGACTCGCGAGCTGGATGAGCGCGGTGACGGCGGCCGGTCCCACCGGATCGCCGGGGAAGACGGCCTGCGCGATGTCGCGCACGGGCCGGGGTCCTTCGGCGAGGGCCCGGCGCAGGGCGGCGGTGCCGGCTTCGGCGGCGAGGGCGGCGGCCGGGGTGGTGTCGGCGGGCAGTCCGTGCATGCGTGCGGCCGACACGATCTCGGGGCCGGGGTCGGCCGTGGCGGCCAGGCGCAGGTACTCGGTGGTCGGCAGCGGTCCCCAGTGGGGACCGCCGGGCGCGGCCACCCGTGTCGCGGTGACGAGGTCCTGTGCGGCGGGGTCGTCCGCGTCCCAGTGGAAGGGGACGTCGAAGAGGGCCTGGGCGAAGGCGGTGACGGCGGCGGGGTTCTCCTCCGCGCCGACGGTGGCGCTGGTGGCGATGGCCTGGATGTCGCGCCCCTGGCCCACCCGGTCCTTCAGCCGGCGCAGCAGCATGGCCAGTTCGGCGCCGCGCGCTCCGTCGTAGACGTGGGCCTCGTCGACGACGATGAACTTCCAGCCTCCCGCGTGCTCCCCCTCGAAGAGGTCCATGTCCTGGGGGCGGAGCAGCAGGTACTCCAGCATGGCGTAGTTGGTGAGCAGGAGGTGGGGCGGGGTGGCGCGCATCTCGCGACGGCTGAGCAGCTCGTTGGGCAGGCGCGGTTCGCCGGGGTTGAGCTGCTCGAAGGTGTCGGCGGCGCGGCGCGGGTCGTCCTTGGTGTCACCCGTGTAGCGGCCGAAGGTGATGTGGGGGGTTGCGGCGAGCAGTCGGCGTAGGCGTTTCATCTGGTCGTTGGCCAGCGCGTTCATGGGGTACAGCAGGAGAGCGCGGACGCCGGGGCCGAGGGTGCCGCGGGCGTGTTCGGCGGCGAGCGCGTTGAGGATGGGGAGCAGGAAGCTCTCGGTCTTGCCGGAACCCGTGCCGGTGGCGACGACCAGGTTGCGTCCGGCCGCGGCCTTGCGCAGTGCCTGCTCCTGATGCCGGTACAGGGGGCGGTCGGCGGGCAGGGCGGGACCCGTCAGCTGCCGGAACGCCGGGTCCAGTACGCCTTCGCCGATGAGTTCGTTCAGGGTGGCGCCCGGCGCGTAGGCGGGGGTGGCCTCCAGCAGGGGGCCCTTGGTGAGCAGCGGGCTGGTGTCGATGGCCTGGGCGAGGGCCTCGGCCAGGCGGGGTTCGCGCAGCGGCAGCAGGGAGCGCAGGTAGCGGCGGTAGGTGTCGCTGATCAGCGTGGACGTGGCGAGCGGGTCGAGGCTGTGCACGGGCTGGCTCCGGGTCTGCGGCGGGCGGGGCGGGTGTGACGGGGACGATGGCCGAGGACTGAAGGCCGGTATGGCTGTCTCCGGCGGGGTTCAGCCGGTGGTCTGCACGGTCTCCGCGGTGACCAGGCATTCCGCGAGGGCCAGGTCGACGGCGGTGAGATCGGGCGTGTGGACGGCCACGGACGCCCACAGCGACCGCAGTCCTCGCTCCAGTTTGACGGCCCGAGGGTTTCCCGCAGCGGCGATTCGGGCGATCAGGGCGCATCCCAGTGAGAACTGGGGCACCCGCATCCACGCTTCACCGGGGCTGCGCAGCGTACCCGGCTCCCGGTCGCGGAACGCCGTGGCCAGGAGGGGATGTCCGTCGTCGAGGAAGTTCCCGACGGCCGTCAGCCATTCCTCGCACTCCTCGCGCACGGTGTAGTACTGAAGGGTGCGGCGGTCGCGGAACGCCTGCCAGGCGGCCGCGGTCCGGGTGTCGGTGTCCAGGAGTCCGCGCGGCACGACACCCGCCGTGCGCCACACGGCCTGCTGCTGGATCTCGGGAAGCTCGTTCAGGGCTCGGGCGTGGCCGTCGAACCGGCCGACGGTGCGGCTGGGGTCGTCCTGCCCGGACAGGATTTCTGTACCGGCGCTTCCCAGGAACTGTCCCACCTCGTCGAGGAGTTCCTTCTCCTCCGGATACAACTCGTCGATCTGATAAGCCGGGTCGCCGGACAGGTACGGCAGCAGCGGCGCCGTGAGCAGCAGCGCGCACAGGGGCGCTCGCCTCCAGACCGGGCGTACGGCGACCGGATCCGTCACCTCCCGGATGCGCAAGGCGGCCAGGCCGCTGCCCACCAGCGCGGCGGCCAGTTCGCCGGAGCGCAGGGAACTGTCGGCCGCTCCCAGGAGGGCGTCGGGCCCGGCCTCCCCCAGTGCCTGCACGCACTCTGCCGGTGCGGTCTCCTTCGCGCCGCACTCCTGCAGGTCCCGGCCGCGGGCGGCCACGATCCACTGGTACGGAACGGCGTCGGTGCCGCGCGGCAGCGTTCCGCGCCCGCCCAGGTACTCCGTGGTCCGGGCCGCGGCAGTGCCGTCGACGACCGAGGATGTCCAGGGGGAACGGCGCAGTACCAGGGTGTCGCGGTCACGCAGGCTGGGCCAGGCAGGCGCGGCGTCGGCCGTGTGGGTCCCGGCGTGCAGGCTCACGACGAGCGGGCCGGCCGACCGCCAGGCGGCGGACAGCGGGATGCGACCGCTGCCGTCGACCGGCACGCTCAGCGGTTGCCGCCACGGGGCGAGGACCTGGTAGAGCCGGGCGGTCAGCTCGCCGGGGTGGCGCAGCCCGCGCAGCAGCAGCCCGGTGCCGTCCGGTACGACCCCCTCCGCGATGGGCTGGGTGCGGACGGTGCCGACGTGCACGTCCTGCCCCGCGACCAGCAGCCGCAGTTCGGCCTTGGCGCAGTCGCGGACGGTGTCCGTCAGGGCGGCCAGGGAGTAACGCAGGTCGCCTTTGCGGGTCCGGACGCGCCGTTCCGGCTGCAGGCTGACCAGGGTCGTTCCCTCGACGACGAGCACCAGTTCGGGGGTCACGGCCACCGCCTGCTCGGGCAGGCGCACGGTCAGGGCGCTGTCCCGCGCCAGGTCGGCCGCGTCGATGTCGAGCGGCCGGATCGACCAGGGAAGAGGACTGCCGTCGAGTTCCAGGCGGACCTCGGAGTACGGGACGAGCGCCTGGACCCGGAACCCGCGCGTACCGTCGCGCAGGACGAGGTCCCTGGTGGTCTCGTACGGGGCGAACTCGACCGCGCTCCGGGAGACGGTGACCGGTCCACCGCTACGGAGGTCCAGTCGCGTCGGCACCAGTCCGCCCTGCGGAGCGAGCAGGCGCCACTCGGCCGAAGGCGTGGCTTCGACGCCTTCGGCCAGGAAAGCGCTGAGGCGGCGCCGGCCCCGCCGCCCAGGGCGGTGGACGAGGATCTCGTACGGGCCGAGCAGTGGGCCGGGAACATGCTCCCAGGGGTCGAGAAGAGCGCCGGGCGCGCCGGTGCGGCAGGCCAGGACCGTCTCGTGGCCGGGGCGGCGCACCTCCACCTGCCAGTGCTGTGCCTCCGGCTCCCCCGGCCGGCGCCGGAGCCGGAGCGCGGGCCGCCGGTTCCACACCGGTGCTCCGTCCTCACCGGCGAGCCAGGGCAGCGTCACACCCCCTTCCCAGCCGAACGACCGCCCGACCGCCACCTCCAGCCACCTGCCCGGCGCGGCTCCGGAGGTACGGAGCCGGGTCACGTCGGCCAGGGACACCTGGCTCAGGGTCCACCCGCTCCAGCCGTACGGGGTGGGCAGTTCGACGACCGCGGCCGGCCCGCCCTCCGTCTCCAGGGTGCCCACGTGCAGCAGGTGGACCTCGGCGGCGGGCAGCGGCTCGTCGAGGGGAAGGCGATGACCGTCGGCGGCGAAGGCCAGCAGGACGGTGTCCGGGTCGACGACGGCCGACGCGTGGACGGTGCCGGCCGGGTCGGTGGCCTCGACGCGGCGGACGGGGCCGGGCAGGACCCAGTGCGGCGGCGACGCGGCGAACGACTCGCCGTCGGCCGCCAGCTGCCAGCCGGCTGCGTCCGGACCGCCGGGCAGGGCCAGCAGGACGCTGCCCGCGCCGGGCCCGAGACGGAGCTCCGGAGGAGCCGTGACCACCTGGGGCGCGGGGACGAGCGAGGGGGCGTCCGGCAGGTCCGCGATGGTCGGCGGACGCCAGGTCCAGCCCAGCGAGCGGGCCGCCTCCTGTGCGGCTGTGAGCCAGACTTCATCGTCCGTCGCTGCTTTCGAGGCGGCACGACGGCGGCCGAGTTCGGGACGAGCCGTGACGACACGCGCCCGCGCCTCGGACAGCAGGTCCGCGAGGCCGGGACTCTCCCTCTGCGTGCTGAGCGCCACGGCATGCACCGTGCAGGCGGGCCAGCGCGTGAACACGGTGTCCCACGGCAGACCGGACCGCTTCGCGAACAGCACGTAAGCCACGAGTGCTTCCATGACGAGCGCGGTCCGCCGGACGACGGAGTCCGTCCTGTCGACGGCCGACGGCTCCCCCGCCTCGCGCCACGCCCGTTCGCAGTCGTCCAGCAGCTGCGTGGGATCCACCAACATGTTTCCCTCCCCGACCGGACCGTACTTCCTTGCAGTCCGGACCGGCTGATGTTTACCTTTTTACCATTCCTTCACGTCAAAGCCGCACGGACTCCGCATGCGGCTCCGGCTGTCACGTTGTCAGTGGCGGGTGGTCCAATACGAGAGGGTTCGTTACACCGCTGTTCAGCACATGGAGGCACGTCGATGACGACAGACGTCGAGGCCGGAGCGTCAGCCGCGCTGTACGCCGGGCTTCTGACCGCAGCGGGTCCGGAGCGGAACCTGACGCTGGTTGCCCTGCGGCGGCTGCTGGTCGGCACGGACAAGGACGCGCTCGCCGAGGTACTGGGCCGGCTCGCGCAGGAGGGAGTCACTCTTCCCGTCTCTGTAAGGGACTTGTTCGGTATCCCGGTCAGCGGTCCGGCAGCGCCGTCCCGACCGGGCCGCTCGGCGCCCGCACGGACTCCGGGCGAGGCGTCCACCCGTGTCGGGCCGCTCCCCGCCGTACCGGCCCAGAAAGCACCTGGTCCCCGCTTCAGTATCGTGCTGACCCCGGACAGTCGGCTGGACCTGACAGCGCTGACGATACGAACACTGCGTCCGAAGCGCGTACCGGCCGCTCCTCCGACGCCCAAGCCCATAACGGCCCGGTCCCTTCCCCCGGCTGCCCCCGCCAGGATTTCGCCACCGTCGGCCGACATGCTGGCGTGCCCGTCCGCGCTCTGTTCCGACCCTCCTCATACGCACCGAAAAGTCAACTTCATGGGTCAGATCAGGGTGGACGGACAGACGATCGGCACCCTCGCGGAGTTCTCCGGGAAGATCGTCACCGTCCTGCTGGAGGACAGGTGGTTCCGGGTTCTGCACGAAGGCCGTGAGATCGCGGCCGTGCCCCGGCGTCACCGGATCGAGATCGGCACGTACCACGGCAACCCGCGCTGAGTCGCCTCGAACTCCGCGTCGCACCATCACCCCGGCAGGAACTCGCTGGGCCGCCCGCTGTACGACACGTACAGCGCCTCCCGGGCCCGGGTGCAGGCGACGAAGAGAAGACAGCGTTCGGCCGCCAGGTCGGTGGCGTTCTGGAGGCCGTCCACGTCGGCGGGGGTGACGGCCGGAGGGAACGGGAAGGCGCTCGCGGTGGCCCCGGCGACGGCGACACACCGGTATTCCAGTCCCTTCATGCTGTGCAGCGTCGACACCCGCACCCCGACCGCGCTGTCCGGTTCGCCGTCGCGCACCCGGACCACGGGGACGCCGGCCGCGGTGAGCCGGTCGGCGAGCCTGCCCGTCAGGGTGTTGAAGCGGGCGCAGACGGCGATGTCCGACGGGGCGACTCCGGCCTCCGTCCAGCCGCGCACCTGCCGGACGACGGCGTCGGCCTCCTCGTTCTCCGACCCGTGCCCCTCGCACACCGGGTGGGCGCCGTGCAGCAGGGAGCGGTAGCCGGTGAGGGTGTCGTGGCCGTCACCGGTCAGGTCGGCGACGGGTTCGCTGTCGAGGAGGGAGCGGGACCAGCGCAGGATCTCCTCGGTGGATCGGTAGTTGACGCGCAGTCGTCCACTGCGGCCCGCGACGGCGATGCCGAGGGAGCGCAGGGAGACCCGGGCGTCGTAGATCCGCTGGTGGGGGTCGCCGGTGACGAACAGGTCGTCGGGGCCTTCCGGGACCAGCGCGCGCAGCAGCCGCCACTGCGCCGGGTGCAGGTCCTGCGCCTCGTCGACGACGACGTGGTCGTACGACGGGCCCGCACCGGGTTTGTCCCGCAACAGCCGGGCCGCCTCGGCGCAGACCTGGAGCCAGGTGTGCGACCGGGTGCGCGCCAGCTCCTCCTCGAAGAGGGTGACGGCCCGCCAGATCCGTCGCCGCTGGGCCCGCCCGAGCGCGCTGCCGCGTCCACGCCGCTCGCACGCGAGGTACTCCTCCTCGCCGCGCAGGTCCTGGGCGAGGATCACGTGCCGGTACTCCTGCGACAGGAACGCCTCGTTCCAGGGCAGGTCGAGACGGCGGAGGAGGCGCTGCCAGCGGATCCGCTCGTCCTTGTCGCCGAGCGCGCCACCGGGGTTGCCCCGCAGCTGCCGTACGGTGCGGTGGGCGACGGCGTCCACGGTGGTGACGTCGACGCGGGCGAGCAGTTCCTCGTCGTGGTCGAGCAGCAGCGCGAGGCTGCTGTACAGGGAGCGGGCCAGGGCGTTGGTGTAGGTGGTGAGGAGGATCCGCGTGTCCGGGGCCCGGTCCAGCAGGTGCTTGACGCGGTGCAGGGCGACGACCGTCTTGCCGGTGCCCGGTCCGCCGGTGATCTGGGCCGGGCCGGCGTAGGCGGGCCGGTAGGCGATGCGCCGCTGGGTGGGGTGGAGGAAGATCCGCCAGGCCGCGAAGGGCTTGGCCAGGATGTCGGCGAGTTCGTCGGCGCCGGTGACGAGCGCGATCCGGCTCCTGGTGCGGGTGACGGCGGCGGCCAGGTCGTCCCCGGTTCTGTCGTCCGCGGCCTCGGGCTCCTTCTGCCGCACGGCGACCAGTTCGCGGTAGATGTCGTTCGGGTCGAGGCCGTCGGCGAGCAGCCACAGCGCCTCGAACTGGTCCTCCGGCATCAGCGAGCCGAACGCCTCCAACTGCGCCTTGCTGGTGACGGTGCGGGCGGCGCGCAACGTGACGTCGTCGATGCCGAGGTGCCGCAGCACGGTGTCCGACCAGGGGGCGAACAGAAGCTGGGGAGCGGCGGCGGCCTCCTGCGCGAAGAGCGGGGTGATCTGCTCCATCGCGGTCAGGTCGCGCACCTCCAGGCAGCGGGTGACGCTGTTGACCGTGTAGAGCCGCCGCTTGGCCCAGGAGTAGGCCTTGTCATGGCTGACGACGTGCACGAAGACGAAGAGGTCGCTGCCGTCGTCGGGCGCGAGCAGCACGATCCGCAGTCCGTCGTCGACGCGTATCGTGCGCATCCGGGGATCGCGGGAGCTGACCACCGACTCCAGGTGCAGCCCCTTGTCCGCGTGCAGCTGCGCGACCGTCAGCTGCTGGAACTTGGCCATCGCCTTGTGGACGCGGGCGCGGGCCGGCCGGTCCAGCCGGTCGACGCCCTCCCAGAACGTGTTGGTGATCGCGATCTGCGGCATGCTCCCCACCCTCGTCGGCGTCGGCCTACGGTACTGCTGTTGACTGAGTTTACGAAAGAGATGATGATCGTCGCGCATGATGCCGCCCCTCACGTGGGCACCCTGAGTACGGGAGTGGAGCATGGCTCTGGAGTTGTCGGCCGATTCCTTCGGTCCGCCCGGTGATCCGCTGGACGAAGTGATGGCTCGGCTCCGGCCCGGCTTCGTGCCGAGCCCCGAGGACGTCAGTCTCCTTTTCGAGGCCGCCCGCACGGTTCAGCGCGCGTTCGAGGAGGTCGGGCGGGCGAACACCGTCCTGGACGAGGTCTCCGACCTCGGTGAGCAGATCGAGGCGGCGCTGGAGGACGGTCTGGGCCGACGGGCTCGGGCGGAGATTCCCGTCCTGCTCAGCGCTCTGCGCGCCCAGGCGGCGCGCGTCGAGCGGTCCGAAGCGGTGCGCGCGGTCGCCAACCGCATCCTCGGCAACGACGGCGGGGACGAGCCCGAGTCCCTCGATCCCGTCCCTGCCCTCACCTCCGACCTCCTGCCCCGGGTGCCCTCGGTCTACGACGACGAGGAGGAACCCGGCAGCAGTCTCGCCGACCTGTGGGAGCGCCAGGAGCGGCTCGAGCGGGTTCAGGACCGGGTCCGCCGGGAGCGCGTGGAGCGTGTCGCCGCCCACCTCGCCTCCCTCGCGGAGATGGTCGTCGACCGCTCCTTCACCGACCCCCGGTTCACCCGGGCGGCGCTGGACGAGATGGACCGCGCCTACGCCTTGTGGTGTGCGTGCCTTGACGAGGCCTGAAGGAAGACTTCGCGCTCCTTCACTTCACGCAGGCGGATCCTCGGCCTTCGGATCGCCGGCCTCGCCTTGCGGCGCCGTGGGCTGCTCCGGCCGCCCGCGGAAGGCGGCTCCCTTCGCGGTCCGCGATTCGACGCGATCCACGATGCGTTCGATGACGCGTTGGGGGTCCTTCCACTTCATCGCCAGCCGGTCGTGGTCCATTCCGTGTTCCGAGATGATGTCCCGCAGTTGTTCGAGGTCGAGTTCGCCCAGGCGCGAACGGAGCCCCGCCTCGCCGGACTCGGCGAACACCGTGAACGGCTCGATCACTCCCGGAGCTCGCCGGCTCCGCCTGGGGCGTTCGACCGGGCGGGGTGTGGTCTGCGGCTCGGGAGGGGCGAGGGCCTTGCCCAGCGCCCGGGCGAAACGTGGCGTGCGTGCGGCTTCGGACGCCACCACACCGAGGACGCGCGCAAGGGTCGCCGCGAGCTCCGGATCGGACGCACCGAGCTTGATCAGGGCTTCTTCGGCCTCCCTCGCCTGGGCGTACAGAGGGCTGTTGTCGTCGGGCCGAGTTTCGCTCTGCTCGGTCACGCCTTCTCCTCGACCAGCTCGATGAACTCCTGCGTCATGGCACGGAAAGCGTCGAATCCGCCCTGGTACCCATACTTCTGCCGCAGGGTACCGCGACCGACGAACTCCGCCGAACCGGCGATGTCGTTCTTCTCAGGGATGAAGGTCGACAGCACGACAGGGAGCTTCTTGTCCTTCTGAAGTTCCCTGACAGTGTTCCAGTGGACCGTCGAGTTCGCCTTGTACTTCGTGATGACGATGCCGATCTCGTTGATACTCTCCCCCAGACTGTCCGCGAAGGCCCGCACCCGCCGCTGGATCTGCGGAATTCCGTAGGTGGACAGCACGTCGGGAATGGTCGGGATGATGTAGCCCTCGGAGATGCGCAGACCGTTCAGCGTCACGATGCCGAGGTTGGGAGGACAGTCGACGAGCACGTAGTCGTAATCATCAATGATTTTGCGGATGGCCTTGCGCAGGAGATCAGTGGGGTTATTGGAGTAGAAGCGGCCGCTCGGCATGGACGCCAGGCGGTCCTGGACGTCGATGAGGTCCAGGGACGAAGGCAGAAGGTCCACCTGCGTCACCGCGTCCACCGACGAGACGTTGCGCTGGAGCGTCTTCTCCAGGGAGAACTCAGCCGGTTCGCCTTCGGGCCGGAGGGCATCCGTGAACAGGGTCGCCAGGGTGTGCCCCTCGTCGTTGAGTTCCTCCCACCTCTTCTCCCCAATCAGGACCGTGGTCAGGTTGGTCTGCGGGTCGAGGTCGACGACCAGGACCCGCTTGCCGAACTCCGCGGAGAGGAACTCCGCGAGACCCGCCGTGGTCGTGGTCTTCCCGACACCTCCCTTCAGATTGATGGTCGAGATGACGTGAGCTTTGGGAGCCATGAGTTTCTTCCTTTGTCTGAGGTAGCGCTGAATCCGACTCGCCCGGAAAACCGGACCGCTTCGCAGGTCCGCGACGGGATCGGGGAAGTGTTTGTCACGGGCGCGCCAATTCGCTACGACCGTCCGGCCGACCCCCGCCATCTCCGCCACTTCGAACAGTCCGACGAGTTGGTCCTCCGCCTCGGGCGTGCCTTCCATGACGCCTCCCCCGTGAGCGGCCTTCACGTTTGACCCGTCCAGCGTGAAGGCCGTTCACAATTACCGTCAATCCCCAAGTCCCCTGTATGGGAGCGCGGTTAAGTTCACGCGCCCCCCTTGAGCGCGGGTTCGTGCCGGGTGCACTCCGCCCAAACCGTCTTGCCACCCGGGTGATGGGGCTCGCAGCCCCACGCATCCGCGAGAGTCGCGACAAGGAGCAGGCCCCGGCCGGACTCCTCACCCGCGTCGGCGTCCGGGGCCGCGGGTACAGGCAGGCGGTCGCCCCGCGCATCGGTGACCTCGATCCGGAGGGCGGCGGACGTCAGGGTGAGGGCGAGGCGCGCGTTCCTGCCTCGCACCCGGCCGTGCCGGGCGGCGTTCGCGGTCAGTTCCGCGATGAGGAGGGACGCCGTGGCCTCGCTGTCGTCGTCGGTGCGGGGTCCAGACCGCTCCTGCTGTGCGGCGAGCCAGCGCTCGGCGGCACGGCGTGCGGTGTGCGCGCCGTGCGCCGTGGTGGGGAACAGGATGCGGAAGTGCCCTGTGACGACGATCGGTTCACCGGGTGCGGTGACGGTTTCCTGGTTCACCTCACCGAGGGTGACCGAGTCGTCCTACCGTGGAAAGCACTGCGGACGGTACGCAGGGTGACTGTCCCGGTACCCACGGTGTGGTGTACGGGTGCGATGCGGCCGGTTCGCCCTCATCCCTTCGACGTCGACGAGGGCGGCGCGGGGAGAGGGCTGACGCCGGGTTCGAAGTGGTCACGGATGTAGATGCGTGTGCGCTGTGACGTGTACTCGTGCACATACACGCTGACGCATTGCTTGTCGGACAAGCCATACTTCTCGGAGATGTCCTGCTCCTCCGTGACCTTGGGAGAGCCGGGACAGACGTAGCCGTAGCGCATGCCGTCCTTGAGCGTCTCGGGTTCCGGAAGTCCGAAGTGCGCGAAGTAGTGGGGTGCGGCGTCGGTCTGCGCGGAGGCCGGTTCCAGCCACTTCTTCTCCGGCGGGTACTGCTTCAGATAGGCCTCCGCCTCCGCCCTGGTCAGGGTGAAGGTGAGGATGCCCGTGTCGAAGCGGGAAGTGACCTTGTAGGCGGCCTGCGGAGACCGGGCCGTGGCCGGAATGCCGAGGTGCAGCTGCTCGCTCATCCACTCCGGTGTGATCCCCTCGGCCCACCGCACGTCCGCTGCCTCCTTGCCCAGGCGGTCACCGGGTCCGGCGTCGTCCGGTCCGTCGAGGAGCCGGCCCGCCGCGACCACGGCGCCCGACAGGACCAGCACACCCGCGGCCACGCCGGCGACGAGCCACGGGCGGCGACCACCGCCGCCTTCGGCGCCGCTCGCGTCTTCCTCGGGTGTCCGGAAAGGATTCACTTCGTTCACCGCCCGTCCGCCCTCCCCACCGGCATGCCGGTCGCACGGTCCTGCTGTTGTTCTCGGCCGGGGTTCAAGCGTCCGTCCCTGCTGTCGTCGGGACCCGGCAGCGGGTCGTCGTTCGGCTTCGAGGAGCCGAGGTCGTAGTGGTGGACGCTGCTGCTGCCCGCCATGTCGAATTCCTGGGCGAAACCTACCCGGTGCAGCTTGGCCATCTGCCCATCGGGGATCTCCAGCGGACCGATGTCGACGCCCTTGCCCTCGTCCCAGTTGTACCGGTCCCAGACGTTCACCTGGTAGTCGACGCCGATTCTGGGGTTGCCGTTCGCGTCCGGGACCGCGGTCACCACACCGGTGACGTTGGTGTTGGCTCCGCCCACCGCGTAGAACCAGTTGGTGTCGACCTCCTTCCCGAAGTAGAAGCTCTCGGGATGCTTCACCTCGACCGGGAAGGCGACCGGCTTCCCGCCGTTCTTCCTGAACTCGTCGAGCGCCTGCCTGCGCCAGTCGTCCTGGCTCAGCCTGACCGCCTCGTCGACGTACGCCTTGTAGGAGGGGACGTCCGCCAACATCTTGTCCACAGGCAGGTTCATGGGACTGCCGCTGTTTCCCAGGTAGTGGGCCATGTGGCGGGACGCGTCCGTCATACCCTGCCAGTCGGCCCCCTCCGTCAGCAGTTCCATCTTCTGCTTGGTGGCCCACTCGTCGAAGCCCGGCGACTCGGACCCGTGCTTCCCCGAGCCGGCGTCCGCCGCGATCTGCGGCATGGTGGGGCTCAGGATGCCTGCCGCCATCAGGTCGTCCTTCTGCGCCTGCCAGAGCCGTGCCCGTGCCTCGGGGCTCAGGGACTCCCACAGGCGCCGCAGTTCGGCCCGCTGCTCCGGGTTCGCGTCCCCGCCGAGCCCGGCCAGTTCCCTCGCGCGCGGCAACTGCTCCTCGTCCAGGGACGTGTACGTGGCGTGGCCCGCGTTGTGCGGGTCGCCGCCGTGACTCTTGCGCAGCGCGCGTACGGCCGCCGCGTCGACCTCGGCGGCGTGCCGGACGATCCCCGTGAGGGTGTCCGCATACCACTGCATGCGGTCCTTGGCTCGCTGGTCGGGGCCTTCAGGGGTGCACATCGCCTCCGTGACGCGGACCGTCCCGTCCGGGCCGTCGAGGACGAGGAGCCCCGGATCCGGCGGAGTCCGGCCCGGGTCCCCCTTACGCGCATCGTCCGTGAGGACCCGCGCCCGCCTCTGGCAATACGTCAGCTCGCCGTGTGCGTCGGTCAGGACGTTGGCTATGCTCTCGGCCTCCGCATGGAGATCCGCGAACTCCTTGGCCGTCTTGCGCACGAACTCCTTGGTCACGCCGGCGTTGACGCCCTTCCAGCGGGCTCCGTCCGACTTCTTCGTCAGGCCGTCCCGCACGTCGGTCGCGAGCTCGGCCAGTTCGCCGGCCATCGTCGCCCAGTCGGAAGCGGCCGTGCCCAGCTTGGCGAGGTCCAGGGCCATGAGGTCCGAGTACGAGAAACCACCCATGGCACCTCCTACTTGAAGTAGTCGTTCAGCACCGAGACGGGCAACGTCCCCGTACGGCTGCGGACCTCGGCGGCTATCTTGGCGTCCTCCCGTGCATACAGCTTCTTGCTGTAATCGAGGTGGTTGGAGATGTGAGCGCAGGCCTGCAGGACGTGCTTCACCTGCGAGGTCCAGACCTCGACGGTCGACTCCAGTTCCGAACCGAGCCCGAGATCGTGCCCCTTGAGCTCGGCGGCCGCCCGCATGGTGGACCCGGATCCGTTCTTGTCCGCGCCCACCCCGGCGATGTCCGCCCTCTTCTTCAGCTCGCCGTGGAGAACGAACGCCTCGTGGCCGACGGCCCCGAGATCGTCCTGGTGCACCACGAGGTCCAGGTCGCCGACGCCTCCCGGTCCGGTCTGGTTCAGCCGCATCCGGGCGGCCTGGCCCTCCGACGCCGCGGCCTTGGACCTCTCCCACTCTTCCCAGACCACTTCGCTCCCCCGTTTCCCGTCCTACCGCGGCGGGCTCCACCGCAGCCGCCGACCACCGCCCGCACAAACTTACCAACTCCCTTCGTCCGATCGGTGATTGGCTTTACCCCGCTTCTGACCTGCCCTGTCGCGCCGTGAGCCGACATCCGGCGGCATGACGTGCGGAGGCAACCCGTGAGAGCGGTCGGTTCACCAGGTGCGGTGACGGTTCCCTGGTTCACCCCACCAGGAGTGACGGAGTCGTCCTACCGTGAGGAGCACCGCGACGGTACGCAGGGTGACTGTCCCGGTGCGGACGGTGCGGTGTACGGGCGTACGGGCGTGACGTGGCCGTGCCGTCGCCGGTTCGTCCTCGGTACAAGGAAACAGGGTGGTGGTACGGCATGGCAGCACAGCCGGGTGCGGGGGTTCCCACGAGCGGCGAGGCGGACGGCACGGACGAGGTCGCGGACCTGTTTCGGGCGCTCGGCCGGCAGATCAAGGTGGCCCGGGAGCGGGCCGGACTGAGTCAGAAGGAGCTGGGCGACCGGCTCGGGTACGGGGAGGAGACGATCTCCTCGGTCGAGCGGGCACGGCGGACGCCCCAGCCGGAGCTGTTGGTCGCGGTGGACCGGTTGCTGGAGTGCGGGGGTCTGCTGGCCTCGGCGGCGGAGGATGTGGAGCGGGCGAAGACTCGGCGAAGGGTGCGGCATCCGGAGTGGTTCAAGGACTATGCGCGCTTGGAGCAGGAGGCGGTGGAGCTGCACGACTACAGCTCACTCGCCCTTCCCGGACTCCTGCAGACGGAGGCTCACGCGAACGTGGTGTTCCGGACGCGTCAGCCTTTCCTGGACGAGGCAACCGTCGAACAGCGCGTGGCCGCACGGCTGGACCGCCAGCAGATCTTCAACCGCTGGCCTCCGCCGTTCACGACCTTCACCATCGAGGAATCCGTCTTGCGTCGCCCGCTCGGCGGGTGGGACGTTCATCGTGAACAGTTGGAAGCCCTGCTGAGGTTCGGCAGGCTACGCAGCGTGGAGCTCCAGGTGCTGCCGATGGAGCGCAAGGAACACCCCAGTCTGGGCGGACCGTTCATCATGCTCACCCCGAAGGGAAAGCCGCAGGTGGCATACCTGGAGGTCCAGCACATCAGCCGACTGATCACAGATCCGGACGAGGTACGTATCCTTGCCGCACGCTACGGCAGCATCAGGGCACAGGCACTGACGCCAGAAGAGTCGCTGACCCTGATCAAGAAGATGCTGGGAGACCGATGAACACCGAACAGCCCGCACGGCTGAACTGGTTCAAGAGCAGCTACAGCAGCGGCGAAGGCGGCGCGTGCGTCGAGGTCGCCGCCGACGCGACCGCCATACACGTACGCGACTCCAAGGAACGCGGTGGCCCTCAGCTCGCATTCGCGCGGAGCGCATGGGCCGGGTTCGTCGCGGACCTCGGGCGGGACCGGACCTGACCGGCCTACCCGAGGTCACGCTGCTCAGGCCTCGTGACGCGGCCCCTCCCCCGGCGGCGGGTCCAGTACGGTCCGGTACTCGCCGCCGGTCGCCCGGGCCTGCGCCATGCGGTCGTAGACGTCGAGGATGAGGTCCTTGGTGCGGTAGGCACCGCTGTGGGCGGCCTCATCCTCGCGCTGGACCACCGGGAATGTCTCCATGACGTATTCGACGTCCGCGCGACTGACCCCGTAGAGGTGGAAGAGCGCCGCGTCCAGCTCTACGCGCAACAGTTCGCGGCGTTCGTCGTTCCAACGGAACGGGGCACCTGCGCAGTCGAGGTCTGCGGCAAAGCCGGCCATGTCCCAGCTGGTGTATGTCAGTTCCAGCACACGATCGATGAACCAGCGCACTCCGCCAGGTGCCTCATGGAAGACGGTGAGCCCCGGCACCGGCAGTTGATACAGATATCCGTACGTCAAGTGCGTGCCCGCGATCTTCTGACGGATCACGTAGTCAAAGACATACGACGACATGCAGGCCTGGAGCAGGGCAGCCGATTCTGCACTCTTCGGGAACACGAGCGGGTTGGTGTGCCCGACACCGTACGGCGGGAGCACTGTAGCCATGGTGGTGCGGGTATCGGTGGAACGGGCGATGTCCCGCCACCCCATCAACCACCCGTTCCACCACTCCCGGTCCGCCAGCCGCGTAGCAACCCCCGGCCACATGATCCGGTTGCCCTTCTTGTCCCGCTTCCCCGAGTCCACGTCGAACTCCGGCACCCAGTACCGGGGCAGTGGAGCGAAGTCGGGGTCGTCGTGCTGTTCCGGCGTCACACGCGGCAACGTGCCCATGTTGGCCTGCGCCTGGGTCTGACCCTCGTACGTGCCCAGGCGGTGGTCGAAGTGGTGGAGCATCTTCGCCTCGTACAGCGGGAGGTACCGCCGCTTGTCCCCCTCCTCGGGGCGGACGAACACATTGCCGGTGAGCCGCCAGCCCTCGCCCTCCAGCTCCTCCTTGCCGCGGAAAAGATGGGAGTCGTTAGACATGTCGAACATGCGCATGAACGTCAGGCCCCACGGATTGGTGCCGCCCCAGCCGTTCTCGTCCGGCTCCTTCATCAGGACCGGAACCCGGCGGTAGACGCCCAGGGTGATCTCGGCGTCCCGGCGGGTGCGGAACACCGGGAGCGTGCCCGTGTTGGGGTTGACCAGCAGGATCTCCTCCGGGGGCATGGCGAACCGCCGGCCGTCCAGGTCCTCCATGTACCGGGTGCCGAAGGCGAAGGACGCCTCATCGACCCGCGTGCCCACGCCGGTGGCGGTGAGCAGGGAGAAACGCACCCGGTGGTCCACGTCCCGGCTCAGGATGAACGCCTCGTTCTCGAAGTCCAGGAACGACGCGAGCCGTGCCGTGCGCACCAGGTCGGAGAAGAACGGCGCCGTCGTCGCGTCGGTGGCGATGCCCGTCGGCAGGACCAGACCCAGGCGCCCGGTCGGGGCGATCCCCAGGGAGGCCGCCTCGGCGAACACCGCGTACGTGTTGACGTCGCCCCGCCCGGCCAGCGGGAACCGGCCGGAGTCGCGCAGCAGATGGCTGACGCCCTCGGAGAGGCGGCGGGCGTCGATGAACTCGGTGTGCAGCGCGCGGTTCGTCTCCTCCTCGCTCTCGGCCAGCGCGTCGATCATGCGCTCGCGGGCCGCCTTGTTCGCGGCGTTCGCGATCTCCTCGTTCCGGGTCGCGAAGAACTCCTGCTCCTGGAGCTTGACCCGCTCCCACGGCGGATTCCCCAGCACACAGCTGAACCCGCCCTGCCACCCGGTGCGTTCGTCCACGCCCGGCGCGTCCAGGTCCGCCGGGACCCGGAACACCTCGGGGAACTCCAGGTGCCAGTGGAAGAAGTGGTACTCCTCCCGCAGCCGCTCCAGTTCCTCCAGCGTGCCGTCCGGCAGGCGCGCGCCGCCGTCCTCCGAGTGGAGCGCGAGCAGCGACTTGGTGGTGAGGGCGGGCGGCGTGGCGGTCTTCGTCTTCTTCCAGACGAACGCCGCGCACCACGCGTCCGCGAGCTCCAGAGCGCGGATGTAGTCGCGGGACGTGGTCAGTGCGCGGTACTCACGGGCCTGGCCCTGGACGTCCTCCAGATCCTGCGAGTCCGCACCGGTGATCAGGGAGAGCTTCTCGCCGAACTCGGCGTTGGAGCCCAGGACGAACGGCTCCTCGGCGAACAGCTCCCCCTGGCTCACCCCGCGCCGCAGCGCGGCCCGCCAGGCCGCGCGCTCCGACGCGTTCCGCTTCTTCAGGTCGGTGACGTGCTTGCGGTCGTCGCCCTCCAGCGGCTTGAACGCGTCGTCCGGCAGACCGCCGGCCAGCAGCTTCGGGGTCGTGCCGAGCAGGCCATTGCCGTGCTTGATGTGGGCGTCGAGGAAGGTGAGGGGCCGGCCCGGCTCCATCGCCTCGATCCACAGGGAGACCTTGGCCAGTTCGACGGCCATGCGGTTGAGGTCGACGCCGTAGACGCAGCGCGAGACGACGTCGCGCAGGGCGTGCCGTACATCCTCGGCGCTGGGCTCGGGGTCGTCCTTGCGGATCTCGGCGAGACGGCGGGCGATACGGCGGGCGGCGGCGACCAGGAAGTGGCCGGAGCCGCAGGCGGGGTCGCAGACCGTGAGGGCGAGCAGGGCGTCCTCGCGCTCCTTCGGCGTCGTACCGGAGCGGACCGCCCGGTCGATGACCGGGTCGAGCGTGGAGTCGAGGAGGCAGTCGATGAGCGGGGACGGGGTGTAGTAGGAGCCGGAGGTCTTGCGGTCGTTGCCGTCGAGCTTGGCGAGGACGTACGTGTCGCCCTCGTCCAGGCGCGGCTCCAGCTCCAGCAGGGACTCGTAGACCGAGCCGAGTTCGTCCGCGCCCAGGTGGCGGTAGTCGACCTTGCGGGGTCGGCCCAGCTTGGCGTCGTGGACGACCGACAGGGCGCGTACGGCCTCGTACAGGGCCTGGTTGGACAGGCTGAGCCCGTCCAGGATCTCGTCCGTCTCCGTCGGCTCGAAGAGGCCGCCGAGGGCGGGCAGGCCCAGTTCGGGGCGGCCGCCAGGGGTGCCGAGTCCCTTGACGACCAGGGTCAGGGCGTGCCACTGGTCGCCGTGGAGGGTGCCGACGCGGCGGGCGAGGCGGCGCAGGCGGGCCGTGGAGAAGTACTTTTCGTACGTGTCGCGGGCGGTGGCCGTCGCCTCGGGGTGCAGCAGCAGGTCGCGGTCCTCGGTGACGAAGAGGAACAGCAGGCGGTAGGCGAGGCGGAGCAGCGCCGGGTGGAGGTGGTCGCGGACGTTCTTGTCGCGGCTGCGCAGGGCGTCGCGCAGGGCCGCGTTGTCGGGGTGGGTGATGAGGCCGTTGCCGATGGCGACGAGGGCCTTCTCCACTCCCTTGCGGAGTTCCTTCAGGGCGCGGGTGCCGCTGTCGATGGCCTCGGTGCGCCACTTCTCCAGCGGGCAGGTCGCGGCCGGCTCGCCCTTGGCGCGGGGCTCGAAGCGGGTGCGGTGCAGCAGCCGCCACAGCAGCACGAAGTCGTCGGAGCGGTTGCCCTCGAAGATCGCCTGAAGGTCGAACTCGATGAACGCGGCGCCGGTGAGGGAGGCCGACTCGCGCAGCAGGCGCAGCTGGCGGCCGTTGGAGAGCACGCCCCACAGGGTGGAGTCCGCGGAGCGGTTGAGGTACTCCTGGATCATCGACTGCGGGATCTGCTTGGCCAGTTCCGGGGTGCGGTGGTCCAGGGGGACGTTCCAGCCGGTGAGGTGCACGGGGACGTGCGCCCACTGGTGGCTGACGTCGAAGTCCTTCTCCCCGTCGCGGGAGCGCAGGCCGGGTGCGGGCACGGGTGCGAGGGCGCCGAAGCCGAGCTGTTCGAAGAGGGGCAGCAGCCAGCGTTCGGTGGTCAGGCCGACCGCGTGCACGCCGGGATCGGCGTCGGCGCCGTCGCGGGCCAGCGCGTCCTGGTAGGCGGTCCACACGCCGCGCAGGTAGCCCCAGGAGCGCTCGGCGGCGTCGCGCACGGAGTCGCCCTTGGCGTACAGGCGGTAGTCGGCGGGCTTGGAGCCGGTCTGCTCCTTGCCCTCCTTGATCCGTACCAGGAGGTCGTACGGGAGCAGGCCGCCGACGGTGGCGACGGTGTCGGTGACGAGGGTCCTGGCGAGGCTCATGCGTCCGCTCCCTGGGGGATCGTCGGGGCCGGGAGGTAGTGGTAGACGCCGAGGACGTCCGGGTCGCCCTGCGGGACGACCTTCAGGCCCGCCAGGCGGGCCCGAGAGGCGGTGCGGACCCGGTGGTGCGAGGCCTCCAGCTTCTTGCCCAGGTCGGCGGAGTGAACGCGCAGTTCGGGCATGAGGACCGTGTGCAGGGCCGCCAGGATGTCGCTGATGTGCCCGGCGGCGAACTTCGGGTCGGTGTTCTGCGCGGCGCGGGCGTCCAGGAGCGCGAGCGCCTCGTCCTCCGGCAGCCACTGGGGCTCGGTGGCGCTGCCGCGGAAGGCGACCACGCGGGCGTCCTCGGCGAGCTGCTCGCGCACGGAGCCGTCGCGGGTGGGCAGGTGCAGCCGGAAGCGGTGGCGGACGAGCAGGAGCGTGGTACGGCGGTCGACCGCCTTGGTGCGGACGACGCCGCAGCGGCGGGCGGGGCGCTGCCACTGCGGGATCTTGTCGGCGTCGTCGAGGGCCGCGTCCAGGACGAAGCGGGCGGTGGCGGCGACCACCGGGTCGGTGCGGGTGAGGGCGGCCTCGCCGCGCGGGGCGCTGGGGGCGTCGTGGAAGACGACCGGGCGGGGGTGGCGGGGGCCGAGCGCCGCGGAGACGGCGTCGCGCAGGCCGAGCGGGAGGGCGTCGGTGTGAACGGTGAAGCCGCCCTGCTTCGTCGGGGCGGGCATGCCGCGCAGCGCCGTCAGGGCGCGGCGGGTGAAGTCGCGCACCTCCTCGACGGTGCCGAGCGCGGCGCGGACCTCGGCGACCTCGGCGGCCACCTCGTCCTTCTTGATGCGGTGCTGGGCGTAGCGGGAGCGGTTGCGCTTCTCGCGCTCGGCGGAGGACTGCCAGGCGATCTCCAGCTGCTCGGCGGCGGCCGCCTCCTCCTGCGGGAACAGGCCCTCCTGTTCGTAGGCCGCCTTCTCGCCGCGCAGGATCAGGCCCTCGAAGACGGCCTGCATGGCGCTCTCGGACTCCTGCGGCACGGGCACGGAGATGCCGGTGACGCGGCGGATCCGCTCGTGCTTGCGCAGCAGGACGTTCAGGACGATGCCGTCGACGGGGTTGTCGGCCCCGTACAGGGTGAGCGCCTTGACGACGTCGGTGCGCTGGCCGAAGCGGTCGACGCGGCCCTCGCGCTGCTCGTGCCGGGTGGGGTTCCAGGCGAGGTCGTAGTGGACGACGGCGTCGAAGGACTCCTGGAGGTTGACGCCCTCGGAGAGGCAGTCGGTGGCGACCAGGACGCGGCGCTCGGCCGGCGGGTTGCCGTCCTCGTCGGCACCGGTCAGCTCGGCGATGCGGGTGACGCGCTGGTCGGGCGAGAGTTCGCCGGTGACGGAGGCGACGGCGACCGGGTGCTCGGCGCCCTTCTTGTTGAGAGCCTTGGCGAGGTGCTTGGCGACGTAGTCGGCGGTCGCGATGTAGCGGCAGAAGACGATGGGGCGGTAGCCGTCGTCGAGGAGGTCGGTGACGGTGGCGATCAGCTTCTTGAGCTTGGTGTCGCGAGTCGGGCCTTCGAGCTTCCCGGCCGCCGTGGCCATGGCGATCAGGCGGGCCTTCTCCTCGTCGCCCTCCGCGGTGTCCTCGTGCTCGGAGGTGTCGTGCTCGGGAGTCGCGTCGGGGCCGTCGGCCGTCTCCGCGGCGGGCAGCCGTGCGCCGGGCACCGCGTCCGCTGACTCGGCTCCCTCGCTGTCGGCCGGGTCGGAGACGGTGCGCTCGCCGGTACGGTCGGCCTCCTCCGGGGAGTCGGCCTCCTCGACGCCGGCCCGGGTCTTCAGGGACTGCACGGCTGCGGCCGGGGAGGAGGACAGGGTGCGCAGCAGGGCGAGGGTGGACCACCAGCGCTGGCGCTGCTGGAGGGCGCCGTCGGCCGCGCGCACGGTCTCGCGGGCGTACGCCAGGACCTCGTCGAGGAGCTTCTTGTAGTCGCGGTGCAGGGTGTACGGGGACTCGGCGGTGTCCCGGGAGGAGGGGAAGTGCGCGCCGTCGCCGAAGTCGTCGCGGATGTCGGCGCGACGGCGCTGCACGAAGTACTCCGCGAGGAGCCGGCGGCCCGCCTCCGTGTCGAAGCTCACCGTGGCGAGGCGGTCGTCGAGCAGGCCGAGCAGGCGGCGGAAGGGCTCCTCCTTGCCGCTGTGCGGGGTGGCCGTGACCAGCAGGAGGTGGCGGTCCGCCCGGTCGGCGAGGGCGCGCAGCAGGGAGTACCGCTGCTGGGAGGTGCGCGCGGAGGCGCCGATCGCGGTGTCGGCGACGCAGGAGTGCGCCTCGTCGACGATCACCAGGTCGGGGCAGTTCTTCAGGAAGTCCTCGCGGTGGCGGGGGGACTTGATGAAGTCGGTGGAGACGACGTAGGCGCCGTCGGGGCGGAACACCGACTGGCCGTACGGCGTCTCGCGCAGCAGCCGGCCGATCGTGGACGGCAGCACGAGACGGGCGTCCACGCCGAACTTGCCGTGCAGCTCGGCCCGCCACTGCTCGGCCAGGGCCGGCGAGCACAGCACGACCAGGCCGCGGGCGTCGCCCTGGGCCAGCAGCTCGGCGGCGATCAGTCCGGCCTCCACCGTCTTGCCGATGCCGACGTCGTCGGCGATCAGCAGCCGGACGGTGTCCTGGCGCAGCGCCATCATCAGCGGCACCAGCTGGTACGGGCGGGGGTCCACGGCGATCGAGGCGAGCGAGCGGAAGGGGCCGGCGCCGGAGCGGAAGCCGATGCGCAGGGCGGTGCGCAGCAGCCCGGCGGCCTGCTGGTCGCCCAGGTCGGAGGGGGTGGGCGGGGCGAAGGTGGCGGGGACCACCTGCTCCAGTGCGGGCAGGATGCCCGCGACGTCGTCGTCGGCGCCGCCGAGCGGGCGCAGGACGAGGAGCTCCGCCGTGGAGTCCGGCAGCACGACCCATTCCCGGCCCCGGGCGTGGACGAGGGAGCCGACCGCGTACTGCTGCTGGGTCGGCTGGGCGGCGGTGGTCATGGGTGCCTTCCGGGGTCGGGGCGGGCGAAACTACGGTCGGGCCGGTGGGTGGGTGCCGGTCGCACGGGGACAGCGCGTGACGCGCCGTCCCCGTGCACGGAGGGTGGTGAGGTCCGCCGCAGGTCAGCGGCGGGCCTCGCCGAACACCGAAGGGTACTCGGCGACGGCCTTGGCCCAGTCGTCGTCGTACCGGATGCGAACGACCTCCCAGCCGATCTCCTTCAGCCGCTCGGCGGCCTCCTCGTCACGCAGGGCGGTCTCGGCGTGGTCGTGGTGCGGGCCGTCGACGAACACGGCGACCGGGCCGTAGCCGGTGTCGTAGACGAAGTCCGGCTTGGACAGGGCCTCGCTCACCTTCAGCTGCTGGCGCTGCGGCAGATGGTGGCCGTGGGCGCGGAGGTAGGCGATGAACCGCTCCTCCAGGGAGGAGTCGGCGCCCTCGATGAGCGCGTCGGCGTGCTCGTCGCGGGTGCGGCCGACGTGGCCGCCGCCGACCGCACCGTCCTTGAGCTCCATCAACAGGTCGCGGACCAGACGGCGGTCGATCGCCCGGTGATGGCGCTGGTTGCCGAAGGAGAGCAGGCAGTGGTAGCAGCCCTTCTCGCAGGGATCGCCGTTGCGCTTCTCGGCGCCCCGGTCGCGGCCCTCCTGGTCGTAGTGCGCGATCTCCAGGGCCCGGCGGGCGGCGCGGGCCAGCGCGTCGGGCTCGGCCTGCAGCCGGCGCAGCACACCCGCACCGCCCTCGGCGCTCTCGATGAACAGCAGCCGCTCGCGGGGGCCGTCGTGCGGCGGCAGCTCCCAGGTGTCCAGCTCGGAGTCCTCCAGCTGGAACTCGGCCTCGATGCCCCGCTCCAGCGCGTACTGGAGGGTGATCGCGGTGTCCCGGTCGACGGGGGCCGCGAGCTGGAGCACGAGGATGTTGCGGGTGTCCTGGACGTAGGGGATGACGGGGACCTTGCGCAGCGCCTTGTCCGCGTCGGCCAGGCCCTCCTGTTCCTCCGGGGTCTCCCGGCCGGCCGCGCCGGTGCCCTTGGCGCCCGTGGAGCCGGCCAGCCACTCCCCCGAGACCGGGTCGATCCAGAAGCCGATCTCGCCCTTGGCGACCGAGCGGCGGTAGCCGAGGTTGGTGAGCCGGACCGTGGCGCTGTCGCCGTAGGCGAGGTGCGCGAGGAGCGCGCCGGCCGCGGACTTGGCCTCGGCCCGCAGGGAGCCGTCCCGGCCGTCCTCGTGCTTCTTGAAACGGTAGGAGACCTCCACGGCGTAGCCGGTGCGCTGACGCTCCTCCTCGTCGGAGGAGATGCGGTCGCGGCGCTGGGTGAAGACCGTGTGCAGCTGCAGCAGGCCGGTGCGGGCGTCACCGAGCGTGCCCTGGCAGCCGGGGCAGGTGTCCTCGCGCTGGTCCTCGGGCGACAGGTAGCCGCAGCTCTGGCACACCTTGGCGCTGTCGGTGGTCAGCTCGCCGGAGGTGTCCGGCGGCAGCTGGACCCGGTTCACCTTGAAGCGGCTGCCCTCGTGGTAGATGAGCGCGCCGGGGCCGAACTCGCGGATCGCGATGAACCGGGACCGCTGGAGGTAGTCGCCGTCGTAGCCGCGGCTGGTGCGGCCGGTGCCGGGGATGTACGCGGCCAGCGGCAGCCGGGGGAAGGAGTAGCCGGGCAGGAAGCCCTCGGAAGCGAAGTAGCGGTACGGGTAGAAGTCGGACAGCACCGTGCGCTCGCCGCCCTGCCGGTTCTCCAGGAGCGCTATCTGGTTCTCCGCCTGGGCGCGGCGGCGTACGGCCTGCTGCTGGGAGCGGCCGGTCGCCGTACGGTTGCGGATGTTGTCGTGCTGGAGCTCCCGCTCCTCCAGCGCCTTCCGGTAGAGGGTGCGCCAGCGGCCGCAGGCCAGGTCGAAGGCGCCCGGAGCGTTGCTGACGGTGTCCTCCAGCCACTGCTCGTGCCACCACGAGGTGTCCCGCAGGGTGTCGGCGCAGCCGGCGAGGACGGTACGGGCACGGGCCAGGGCCCGGGCCTGCGCCCTCTTGTTGGCGATCTGCTCGCGCACCTCGGGCAGCAGGGCCAGGGAGGGGGCCTTTCCGTCCGCGTCGATGATCTTCGTCATGGAGCGGCCCAGTTCCAGGCCGGTCTCGGCGAGCCAGACGGCGTGCACGTGCGAGGCGAGCAGGTCCTCGTTGGCCAGGTCCAGGCGCGGCGGGGCGACGGTGCCGGCGACCATCTGGTCGGAGCGGGTGAAGTAGTACTGGTCGTGGCTGTTGCCGGTGGCGCAGTACGTGGTGACCAGCGCGGGCTGACCGGAGCGGCCCGCACGGCCGGAACGCTGGGCGTAGTTGGCGGGGGTCGGCGGGACGTTGCGCAGGTTGACCGAGTTGAGGCTGGCGATGTCGACGCCCAGCTCCATCGTCGGCGAGCAGTACAGCAGGGGCAGCGGTTCCCCCTTGCTGAACAGGCGCTCCCGCTCCTCGCGGATGTCGGGGTGGACCTGGGCGGTGTGCTCGGCCGCGTGCAGGCCGGCGAAGGTGCCGGCGACCTCCTTGTAGAGCCCCTTGAAGAAGGCGTTGACGCGGGGCCCCCGCCCGGTGCGGTAGGTGCGGCGCAGCCGGTCCACCGTGCCGTGGTCGTCGTCGCGGGCGTGCCAGCGGATCACGGTGTGGTTGATCCGGTAACCGGGGTCCTCGTTCCGGCCCTGGGTGACGCGGGTGAGGACACCGCCGTCGGCGAGGACGTCGAGCAGGTCGGTGATGACGTCCTGGGCGTCGGCGAGGGAAAGGTCGTGCCGCCAGTCGGGGAAGGTCCCCGGCTTGCGTACGAAGCGGCCGAAGGCGCCCCGGCCGGTGAGGTTCTTCTCGCTGCGGCTGCGGCCCGGCCGCCCCGCACGCGGCAGGGCGACGGTCGGCGCGGGGGGAGCGGCCTCCGTGTCGGCGATCCCCCAGGCGTCGTTCAGCTTCGCCGACTCCTTGCGCAGCTCGTTGAACTTGGCCTCGGTGAAGTACGGCGTGTCGACGGCCCGCTGGCGGCGCAGTTCGTCCATGAGGACCCGGGCGAGGTCGAGGCGGGTGGTGGGAGTGGCGGTGCGCAGCGGGCCCGCGGCCCGCTGCCAGCGCTCCTCGTCCTCGGCGATCTCGTCGAGGCCGGCGTACTCCAGGCCGAGCAGACCGGTCTGCTCCAGGTTGGGCATGGTGACCCGCCAGCCGCGCTCCAGGTCCAGGAAGAGCCGGTACTCGGCGATCTGGGCCAACGCGTCCTTGGTCTCCTCGGCGAGCGCCGTCACCTCGGTGGGGTTGTTGGCGTACTCGTGCGGGGCCAGCCCCATGGCCTCGACGACCTCCTCGCCGAGCCGCTTCCAGCGCAGCCCCTTCCTGCCCGCCTCCAGCATCGCGCGGTACAGCGCACCGCGCAGCTGGGTGACCATCACGAAGTCGTTGAAGTGACCGGACTGCAGGCTGGCGTCCTGCCGGTTGTCGACGAAGGTGAGCAACTTGCGTGCGTCCTTGCCGAGTTCCTTCGCAGGAAGGCCCTTGAGGTGACGCACGATGGAGGCGCTGACGACGGACGTGGCCGTGGAGCGGCCCTCCTGGTCGAGCGTCATCAGCTTGGCGAAGTCGCGCTCCCGCACCTCCTCGTAGCTGACCCCGCACTCCAGGCAGAACAGGAACGGAGCGGGCAGATAGGCCGCGTACAGGCCGTCCTTGTGGTCCTTGTCCACGGTTTCGCCGTCGGGTCGCACCCACACCGGCTGGGGCGCGCGCTTCCTGCGGCTCGCGGTGAGGACGGTCGTCGCCTTCTTCGGATCGAGGGTGAGCCAGCTGTCGGGGAACCGGCGCTGCTCGACGGCGTCGCCCAGATGCTCGGGCCAGGGGTTGGTGGCGGAGACGTAGAGGTACCCCTGGTCGTCGTCCTCGTCCTCACGGGTGCGGAAGGCCACCGTGCCGTCGTCGCGCTGGTCCCGGGCCACGGTCAGGTACTCCTGGCCGCATTCGCGGCAGAAGGAGAGCGGGAGAAGCAGCTTCTCCGGCTGCCCGGGCACCCGCTGCTGGTAGGTGCGGGTGATGTAGCGGCTCTCGGCCGGCTCCAGGGAGACGTACGCCGAACCGCCCTTGGACAGGAACTGGTGCAGCCGGAAGGCGAACAGGGGCCGGTCGGTCTCCGGGTCACGGGCCTGCGAACCGGCCTGCAGGGTGGCGCGGATGGCGTTCACGCAGGCGGTGTACGGCTCGTCGTCGGGCGCCTCCTTCGGGATGTCGAAGGCCTTCTCCCGCAGGGCGCGCGCGGCGATCTCCATGGTGACGGGATCGGCGCGGACCAGCAGTTCCGTACCGTCCTCGTCGGCGACCTTGGTAAGCCCGAACGTGGTCTCGATCCAGCGGGCCAGCGGGTCGGCGGCGAGCGCCGCGTACTCCTGCGGAGGATCGTTCTCCCGTATCCGGGCGGCGAGTTCGGCGGAGGTGGGAATGGCGTCCCCGGTCGCCCGGACCAGGGTCTCGCCCACCACCCGCTCCGGGAGGATCTCCGTGTCGAACAGCGTGGAGGCGACATCGGCGACGGCACGGCGGCGGGCGGCCGGGGTGCCGTCGGTGGCCATGGTCGCGGAGGTGCCGACGCACTGCAGATCGGGCGACTCGCACGCCTCACGCACGCGCCGCACCAGCACGGCGACGTCGGCGCCCTGCCGGCCACGGTAGGTGTGCAACTCGTCGAGGACGAGGAAGCACAGGCCCTTGGCCCGGCCGATGAGGCGCTTGCGCTCCTCGGGCCGGGTGAGCATCAGTTCCAGCATCACGTAGTTGGTGAGCAGGATGTCCGGCGGGTTGTCGAGCACCGCGTCCTTGTCGGCCTGCTTCTCCTGGCCGGTGTAACGGGCGTACGTGACCGGCTCCTCGCCTTCGCGGTAGCCGGCGGTGAGGAACTTCTTCAGCTCTCCCATCTGGCTGTTGGCCAGGGCGTTCATCGGGTAGACGATGATCGCCTTGATGCCGGGGGGCGCTCCGGCGGCCTTCTCCCGCAGCACCCGGTCGACGATGGGCACGATGTAGCCGAGGCTCTTGCCGGAGCCGGTGCCGGTGGTGAGGACGTAGGACTGCCGGGAGGCGGCTGCCTCGATGGCGTCGCGCTGGTGGCGGTGGAAGGTGATGGGGCGGACGGTCGCGTCCGGCTTGTCCTTGCCGACACGGAAGATGCGCTTGCACTCGGGATGCAGGAGGCCCAGGTCGTCGACGAGGTGGTCGACGGTGCCGCCGCGCTCGAAGCTCGGGTTCAGTGAGAGCCAGGGATCAGGCCACTGGTCTCCGTCGGCAAGGGATTTGGAGACCTTCTCGCCGATGCGCGGATCGTCGATCACCACCGATCCGGACGTGTACTCCTTGTAGTCCTGGATGAGTCGGCGGTGCACCCCGAAGACGTCCACGTGATCCTCACTTGTTCCCGACGCGATCCACACGTCACCGTAGTGGGTGGAGACACCAGTGGTATCGCCCCTCCCCCGACCATTAGAACAGTGTCACGTGAACACAGTCAACGCACACGACCTTCCCGATTGATGCGCCGTGCGCGCCGTCGTGCCACACTCTCCCCTGACGACCGCCCGGGGCGCGGCGCCACGGGCACGGAGGGGACGGGGCCACAGCGCGGATGAACACGGGATCGCTGATCGCCGGCAGGTACCGGATCAAGAACCTCATCGGCCGGGGCGGCATGGGCGTCGTCTGGCTCGCGCACGACGAGAACCTCGGCCGCGACGTGGCGCTGAAGACCATGAGCGCCGCCCTTGGTCTCACCGAGGAACAACGCGCCCGCGACGCCGAACGGTTCCGCCGTGAGGCGCAGGCCGTCGCCCGGCTCGACCACCCCGGGCTGGCGACCGTCTACGACCTCGGCGAGGAGAACGGTACGCGTTTCCTCGTGATGCAGTACGTGATCGGGCTCTCGCTCCGCGACCGGGTCGTCGAGGAGGGCCCGCTCTCGATCGAGGAGACCGCCTCGATCGGCGTGCAGATCGCCTCCGTCCTGGGCACCGTGCACGCCCGGGACGTCGTGCACCGGGACCTCAAGGGCAGCAACGTCGTCATCCGCACGGACGGGGTGGTGAAGGTCCTGGACTTCGGTGTCGCCGCCTTCCTCGATCCCGAGACGACATCGCTCACCACGACCGGCGAGCGCCCCGGGAGCCTGGAATGCATGGCGCCGGAGCAGATCCGGGGCAAGCCGGTCGACGCGCGCACGGACCTGTACGCGCTCGGCTGTCTGCTCTACGCGATGCTGACGGGCGAGCCCGTCTTCGCCCACGACTCCGAACTCATGCTGCCCGGCATGATCCTGGAGAAGCCGCCCGCGCCACCCCGGGAACTGCGCCGCGGAATCCCCACCGCGCTGGAGGAACTCGTGCTCCAGCTGCTGGCCAAGGAGCCCGACGAGCGCCCCGTGCACGCGGGTGAGGTGTGGCAGCGTCTCTCCGCATGGCTGCCCGCACGCCGGGCGCCCGAAGAGGCGCTGGTGCCGTGGGCGGAGGTGGACCCGCTGCGACCCTTCACCCACCCGATGGGTCCGGACGCGCGACCGGTGCGGGCCTGGGCCCGGGGGGCCGGCCGGCGAGGGCGTGGTCCGGGCCGCTGACCGCACGTGGCAACCACCCGGACCGCACACTCCCGCCGACCTTGTTCCCTTCGGAATCAGAATCCGAACAGCGTCAACTGTTCCTGCTCGTCGGCGTGTTCGGAATGCTCCGGTTCGAGGGCGAGACCCGCTGCCGCCGTCGTGGCCGGATCGGGATCTGCCACGGCGTCCGTCGCACCCTCCTCCTCCGGCGGGACCGCCGGAACCTGTGCGCCTTCCATCAGGGTTTCCACGCCGCTCACCGGATCGGCTTCCCCCTCGGGCCGCGTCGGCAGCACGTACTGCTGCCCCAGGCCCGCCAGGTGCAGCGGCAGCGGCAGGGCGAGCGCCTGCGGGTAGTCGGGGGGCTGGCGCAGCAAATGGGCGGCGAGGGCGAGGGCCTGCGGGTCGTCCCCGTCGTCGGTGTGGCAGCCGAGGACGGCCAGTTCGACGAGGGCGGGCATCCAGCCCACCACCCCCGTGTCGATGGTCGGCTCCCCCTTGCGCTTGCCCATCCGGAGCGGACGCGGCGCCAGTTTGTCCGCCTCCACCGCCGAGGAACTGAACTGCACGGGCTTGGGAGTCGTGCTGTAGAAGACCCGGCCCACTGCTCCCTCGTCCTCCGGGATCCACAGGTGCGGTGCGATGCCGTTGGGCCCGTCTTTGGGGTTCACCCCCCACCACTGGGCGGTCTCGCGGCCCTTCCCCGTGCGCACCCGCACCAGTCGCAGGTTCGGAGCGAGCCGCCGCGGTTCGGCGTGCCCGTCGCGGATGCGGTCCCGCTCCGTACGGCCGTCCTGCAGCCAGGTCCAGTGCGACCGGGCGTTCTGCGCGTCGACCAGGAGCATCGTGGGGTGGCGGCGCAGCGACGCACGGACCTTCTGCAGCCACTCCTCCGCGGTCCGCCGCTGCTCCTCACGATCGGCACGCCAGCTGCGGCGGCGTCCGGCGGGCACCGCCTCGCCGTCCGCCCGCGGCGCCGGCACGGAGGGCCGTACCTCGGCGAGGCGGGTGAGCCCGAGCAGCATGACCGGGTACGGCACCCACGCCCCGGCGCCGTCGTCGGCGTCCGGGTCCCACCCCTGGACCCGTGCCAGACCGCTGCCGGGGGCCTGCGGGGTGACCAGGACGGCGACCGGGACGTCGGCGGCCCAGCGGTTGCGTGCGGTGTGGTTCTTGCGGACCATCCAGACCGCGGCGTACCGCATTCCCTGCGGAACACCCTGCTCGATGCCGTGCTCGGGGTGGACCCGGGCGCCCAGCTGCCGCAGTCCGTCGTCCCAGGCCATCAGGGCCCGGTGGTCCATGCTGCCCAGGGAGTTGTATCCCTTGGTCTTCTTGGGGAGCGCCACGAACTGTGTGACGAAGCCGGCGTCGGCGCAGCCGAGCCGCAGGGCGAACTTGGGGTCGTGGTCCCGGGAGGTGAAATCGGCGGGGCGGTCGATCTCCACCAGGGCCAGTGCGGGCGCTTCCCCGGTCCGGTCGCCGGTCAGCCACGCCGCCGTCTCGGTCCGCCGCTCCCCCACGGCCGCGGCGACCGCTTCCCGGGTGCGCCGTACGCCCTCAGGGATGCCGAGGCCCGCCGTCAGGGCACGGCCGGTGCCGTCGTCCTGGCGCACGACGGGCCGCAGGCACCGCACGCGGACGGTGAGCTCCGGCGCCTGCCACTCGTGCACCACCGGACGGCCCGGGTCGGCGGCGTCGTACTCCTGCTCGGTGAAGGAACCGCCGTCGCCCTTGAGGCCGAGCCGCGTGGCGAGCGCCCCGAGGGCCGCGTCCCGCATCTCGGCCGACTGCCACAGCAACCGTGCTTCCAGTACCGGCCGGCCGTCCTCGGTCCGCGGAGCGTCGAGTTCCCCGACGGCGAAGGCCACCGCCGCCCGCCGCTCGGCACAGCGACGGGCATCCTCCTCTTCCCGTGCCGCCTTGGGGACACTGGAGGGCGGGGCGTTGAGCGGTTTGGCCGCGGCGAGCACGGTGTGCGTGAGGTCCGGTGCCGTGCGCAGTTCGGCGGGAAGGGCCGCCTGCGCCCAGGCCGTCAGCTCCGAGCACTGGTTCGGCATCAAACCGGCCTTGACCTCGTGGCCGCCCATCGCGGTGCGGTACACGATCCCGGCCCGTGCGTCGCGCCGCAGCCACTCCTCCGGGTCCGTCAGGATCGCGTCGGCGTCGGGGAACGGTTCGCCGAGGGAGACGTCCTGGAGGAGCCCGGCCGGGCCGCCGAAGGCCCAGCCGTCGGCGAAATCGCCCCGTTCCTTGTCCCAGCGCCGCTCCAACTGGGCGACGGCGTACCGCTCGCTGAGGGGCACCCCGGGCAGTACCGGCACCCGGGGGCGCAGCAGCACCGTGGTGCGGCTTCCGTACGGCAGCCGCACCCGTCCCGTCGCGGGTGACGTGCGCGTCGCCCAGCGGCGGACGGACCAGTGGAGATGGAAACGGGGCAGAGGGTCGAACGGCACGGTGTGCAGGGTGATGTTGAGGACGACGGAGAACCACCAGGTGCCCTTGCCGGGCGACGGCTCGTACGGCAGGGGCTGCGAGACCAGCTCCGCGCCCTGGTCCCTGGGGCCGCGCGGCATGGCACGGAAGTGCAGTTGCCCGCCCTCGTACGGGTACGGTCCCAGGGCCAGGACGCGGCGGGCCAGCCAATCCGTGGTGAGGGTGAACTGGTGGGAGGCGGGCGCGGCGGTGCCGCCCCGGGTGCGGCCGCAGGCCAGCAGTTCGCGTGCGACGGGTTCCCACTCGGGCGGGTGCTCGGCGAGCTGGGCGCGGACGTCCTTGAGCAGGGCCCGGTGTTCCGGTTCGGGCCGCAGCTCGCGCAGCCAGCGGTTGAGCAGCGGGGTGAGGACCTGCGGGGGCAGCGGGTCGGGGGTGTCCGCCGCGACGTACAGCCAGCGCTCCGGTTCCTCTCCCCGCTCGTGGAAGGGCGGCCGGGGCAGCACGAGGACGTCCGGGGCGAAGGCCTGCAGGACCTGCTCGAGACGGCGGGTAGGCACGGTCCGGTACGGCTCCGCCTGGGGGTCACGACCGGCGTTGCACAGGGCGAGGATCGCGTCCCGCCACTGTTCGGGGAAGGGGAGGGCGCGGTAGCGCGCGGTGAGGGTGGTGAGGGGGGCGGCCGGGAGCCAGGCGGCGGTGCGGACGGTGCGGTAGTTCACGGGCATGGCGGAACCTCCTTCGGAGGGATGCGGCGATGACGTGCGGGCCGGCGTCGGCCGCCTCAGCGGACGGGCCGGTGGTGGCCGAGGGTCAGCAGGGCGTCGTGGAAGGGCTGGTAGAGCAGCCGGGCCAGTGCCGGGTCGGCCGGGTCGGGGAAGGCGTCCGGATCGGCATCGGGGGCGAAGTACGGTGACAGGACCGACCGCAGGGCCCGCAGCAGACCGTCCGCGGCCGGGGCGGCGGCGCCCGAAGCCGTAGGAGCGAGGGACCGCGCGAGCCGGGGAGCGAAGGCCGCGTCGACGAACACGACCCTGGCGGGTACTCCGCCGCGTACCAGGCGGCCGATGACCTGCCACATGGTGACCAGTTGGTCCCATGCGAACGCGCGCTTCTCCCAGGGGGACAGCCGGGAGTAGATATAGCGCCGCGACAGCAGCCGGCGCCACTCCTGACGGCCCGCGAACCTCAGATCGCGGCCCGCCTGGTCCAGTGTGGTGGCCTGGGCGACCAGTTCGGTGAAGGTGGCGGGACCCGGGAGGTCGTCGGCGCGCGGCCGGTCACGGACGAAGCGGCTGATCCAGTCGTTGACGGCGAAGACCGACAAGGACAGCTCGTCGGGCCGGGGATGCGGGCGGGCGAGGAAGAGCGCGGTGCCAAAAGCGGCGTTGCGCTGGACGTTGAGGATGTTGTGGCCGCGTTCGACCGCCAGCAGCGGGGCGACCAGCACTTCCGCGGCCGGATCCTCGGCGAACAGTGCCAGATCGCCACGACGCAGGGTGGACGAGGTGGTCCCGCCCTCCGCGACGCCCGTACCGTGCAGGGCCTGGTCGAGGTCGGCGTCGTCCGGTACGAGCACCCGGACCCGGCCCTGCCACCGCTCCTCGGCGTCCAGGGTGTCGGCGACGGCATAGGCCTCCCGGTAGCTGCCCACCAGCAGCAGGGCCCGCTTGCGGTGGTCGTCGGCGACCTTGGCCAGTTCCAGGTCGAGAGGGCTGTCGCAGCCGCCGGGGCCGGGCCGGCCCAGCTTCGCGGCGATCGCACGCGCCTGGGTGGTCCGGGCCTTGGGGGCCGTCCCGGACAGGCTCATCGGCCTGCCCTCCTCGTCGTAGAGGAAGTGGGTGTCGAAACGGGTGCGGGCCACCGCTTCGAGCGACCGGGCGGACGGTTTCAGCACCGCCCCCACCGGGGCGAGCACGTGGGCCCGGGTGGACTCGCCGGCCCAGCTGGTTCCCGACATCAGCACCACGTGGGGTCCCGGCCGGCCGGCCGCGCGGTCCGCGCCCAGCTCCGGGAGGGAGAGGAGGAGTTCACGTCCCACGCCGGCACAGCGGAAGAAGCGCAGGGTTCCGCTGGTGCGGCCGACCTCGTCACGCTCCCGGTCATCGGGGAGGTACTGGAAACCGAGGACGTTGCCCATGGGCGCCTCCGGGATCAGCGGCGCGTAGTCCAGGGGGGCACGGCGGGCCAGTTCCTTGCCCTGGGTACCGAGGCGCAGCGCGGCCTCCACGTGCGGCCACAGGTGGGTGAGGCGGTCCAGACGCTGGTGCAGGGCGGACAGGAGCAGGGTGAACTCCAGGCGGCGGCAGGTCAGGTCGAGCCATTTCTCGTACGCCTTCCCGGCCGGCACCCGGCCACCGTCCGCGACCGGGGTCTCCCGCAGCATCTCGCCGAGAAGCCCGCGGACCCGGTCCCGGGTGCGGAGGGCGGACAGGCCGTGCAGGAGGTCCTGGGCGGTTTCGACCATGGTGTCGGTGAGCGTGCCGCGCCGCCCGCGGCCGCCGAGCGGGTCGTCGCGGAAGGCATCGAGCAGCGCGGCGAGTTCGTCCCGGCGCGGATCGCGGGGCGCGGTGGGCGCCCTGTCGGTCCCCGCGCCGTCGGTGTCGTCCTCGTACCCTTCGTACAGCTCCTGTTCGTCGGCCACCGCTTCGAGTTCGTCCGCGGTGCGGAAGGCGTCGGGGCCCGGCACTTCGTCGAACCAGTCGGCGAGGAGCTTCTCCTGGAGCGCCCACGGACTGAAGTACTCGGTGTCGACCCAGTCCCTCAGCGGCTCGTCGGAGATCAGCAGACGGTACAGCCGGTCGGCGGCGACCGTGACGACTGCCAGGGCCGCGTTCCACTGTTCGACCTGGCGGTCCGTCAGGGGAAGCCGTCCCTGGCGGGAGAGCTCCTCGATCTTGTGCGTGTGCAGCCGGTCGAGCCAGGACTCGAGACCGGGTTGGACAAGGGTGGCCGATGGGGCGAACAGTTCGTCGAATTTCATCTGCACGGAATCGGCCTCGTCGACGAAGACGATGTCGCTGCGGATGCAGGCCAGCTCCAGCTGCCGCAGCCGCTCGTCGTTGAGGTGCGAGGGCACCGCGCTCTGCACCAGGCTTGCCGGGTTGGCCACCCAGATCAGCGCGTCGACCTGCGCACGGACCGACCGGTGGCGCGGGCACTCGGCCCAGATGGGGCAGCCGTGAGGGGATCCCTTCGGTTCCTGGTCGGCGGGCGCGCTCTCGACAGTGCGGGGCGTGCCCGGTTCCCAGACGGCGGGGAGGGGATCAGGGTCCTGAGACGCCTGTCCGACGCCTCGCTCCGGGGCGTTCCGCTCCGGATACAGGGTCGTGCACGGCGCGTCGGCGTAGCGCAGCGGTCTGGCCGCCTCCGTTCCTCTGAGCGCGTCCACGACACACGCCGTACTCAGTTCGTCGAAACCCTGCGCATCGTGGTCGAGGAGGTTGTCCAGGCCACGGGAAGCGAGCCGGCGGTGGAGCCGCTGCACATGTGTCTCGCGTGTGCTGGCCCCGAGCAGCGGAACGGCGGACAATCCGAGAGCGGTGAACAGCTCGCACAGGCGCAACTGTTCGGCGGCGTCCCCCACGACGATGGTGGTGCGCAGCGGGATCTTCCGGCGGGCGGCCCACACCGCGACCAGGGTCATCAGCGTGCTCTTGCCGGCGCCCACCATGCCCGCCAGATGCAGCAGGCCGTCCAGCCGCAGCGTGTCGCCGTCGGTGAAGCCGCGCCCGTCCGCGTCCCGTGGCGCGATGCGCACGTCCGCCATGCGCGCCTCCCAGTTCCCCAGCCGTTCGATCCCCGCCTCCTGTTCGGCACTGTCCATCCATCGGGCGGTGTCGACGAGTTCGTCCCGCGTGACGGTGAGCGGCGCGGAACCCCCGGCACGCCCCACGGACAGGTCGTGTCCGGAAGGACCCTCCAGAACGAGGAGCTCGGGGATCGTGACCGACGTCGTCCGGCGCAGTTCCCGAAAACTGCTGCGGCCCGCCGGTGCCAGGGGAAGCGGCCTGCGGACGAAGTCGGGGACCTCGGCCAGGGCCTGGTCGTACACGGCGATACGACCGGCCGCCACGGTGGGCAGCAGCGGTCGGGGCGCGCTCCGCTCACGGAGGTCCGGTAGTTCATAGGCACGCAGTCGTCCGGGCACCAGGCGGTAGGCGTCGAGGGCCTGATGCCAGGCACGTCCCCGCCGGAGCGTCCACAGCATGTGGCGGGCGGCGATAAGCATCGTGTCGTGCTCGCGGGTGTGCGCCAGGCCGGCGGCACGGGCGAAGGGGTAGCCGCCCAGGAGTGTGTAGGCACCCTCGGCCGGCTCTCGCGGCGCGAGACGCTGCAGCAGACGCAGTGCAAGTTCGACCTGGCACACATGGACGGGCTTCACTCCGTCGAGCCCGGCGGGCAGCCCGTTCCACACCTGGGCCAGCTCGCGGCTCACCGGCCGGTGCCAGCTCTCACGGTCACGCACGGCGGTCTCCTTTACAGGTGCGCAGCCGTCGCTTCGCACGGGTCACGAGTTCGGTATCCGTCAGCAGCGGCAGGCCACCGGCGCTCGCGGGCCGGGCACGTTCGAAGGCCGCGACATAGTGGGGACGGGCCGCCGCCCGGTACACCGGAACCGCCCAGAACGCCTCGTCGTACGGCGGATCCTGGGGAACGGGCCGGGCCGAGCGGCCGAGGAACGTCGGGTGTGCCCAGTCCTTGACGTCGACGGCCCAGCGCCAGCCGTCGGGGAACACCACCTGGAGGTCGTAGGCGTCGTAACCGGGCCACATCCGCACCTGGAGCCCCAAGGCCAGCAGCTCACGTTCCAGATCGGCCTCGGCCCGCCCCGGTCCGGTGACGAACTGCCGCAGTGGTCTTTCCAGCTGGCTGACCGTGAGAGTTCCGTCGTAGGTGATCCGGCGGCCCGGCGGCGGCGGCCCCTGGCGACGGCAGCGGTCCCGCTCGCACCACCACTCACCCGCTCCGACCGGAGTCAGCAGGGTGAGGCACCGTCCGCAGGCCGTGTAGGCGCCGTCCCGCACATAGGACTCCGGCACGGGTTTGTAGACGCGCCGGACGAGTTCGTGCACGGGTTCCAGCACCACGTCGCCGGTCACCTCGTACATCTCGGCGGCCGTGAGGACCGGACGGTGCACGAGCAGCCCGCGGAAAGCGGTGTACGCGTCCTCCTCCCCGTACTCACGGCACAGGCGGAGGGCGGCGAGGACGACTTCGCGGTCCCGGAAGACCGCCGCCGAGTCAGGGCTCCGACCGGCCCACTCGTGGCACAGCTCGGTGGGCCTGCCCGAGATCTCGTCGAGCAGCCGGTCCCCTGGCTCCACCAGATCGGCGGGGAGACTCAGGGGCCAGTCCTCGAGCGGCACCGTCCGGCAGCGGTCGACGAGCTCCGTCAGCCCGGCGGGCGGGCGGGCGCCGCGCACCAGGCAGGCCAGCACCGTACGGTCCAGTGCTCGCTGCGCCTCAGCGGGATAGGGGAGAGTGAAGGAGTCCAGGCCGGTCTGCGCCTCCAGGGCGAGAAGCGCCGTGGCGAGCGTTCGCAGCAGCGGTACGCCGTCGTGCGCCTCCCAGTTCGCGGCCGGCACGGCACTGTGGTCGTCGATGGTCACCGGGTCTCCCCCGTGGTGTCGGCGGCTCGCCGGGAGCGTCCCACGGAACACCAGCGCGCTGCCTCGCAGTCGGAACAGTGGAAGTCCGGGGCGGGTTCGGCCGCGTAGGCCTCGTCGGCAGCCCAGCCGGTGGCGAGTTCGGCGATGACCTGCCGGGACCGGTCGAGGGTGAGGCCGTCACAGGGGTCGAGCTCCTCGAGGCGTGCTCCGTCCGGACGCAGCACTTCCAGCTCGACCCGAGAACGACGGGGGTCGCCGCCCAGCACGCCGGATGCCAGCAGAAGTACCGCCAAAGCCAGCTGGGGGAACGTCTCCACGAGGCTCCGCCGCTCCCCGAAGCGGTGTGCGGCGGTCTTCGTCTCGCGGACCACCACACCGCCGTCATCCGTATAAACCACATCGCAGGCGGCGATGACGACGACATCCGCCTGCTCGTCGTACACGGCGACGCGGCGCTGCGGCTCGACCCGCTCCGTGGCGGGCAGACCGTCCAGCGGACACAGGCCCCTGTGCGCGCGGATCATGGCACGGGCCGCGGGCGTTTCGGTCTCGTCGAGCCCCGGCAAGGTGTCGGGCAGCGGGATGTTCCGGCAGGGCACCAGCGGCCGTGCTTCATGGCATGTGTTGAGCCAGGCGTCGACCGCACGGCCGCGCCGGATCGCCTCGTTCTCCGTCCGGCCGTCACGCAGCTTGAGCACTCTGGTCAGGTGGTATCCGGCCGGACAGTCCCGGTACGCCCGCAGGTCGGAGACGGAGACACTGCGCCGTTTGCGGGGGCGGGCCGGAACCGGCACACCGAGCAGGCCGGATGCACGAGGGAGGTCCCGGCAGCCGGCGAGCGCCTCGCATCGGACACAGTCCGACCCTGGACGCCGGCCTCGGCCGTCGGCCACCTTGGCCATCGGGCCACGCACGTGCAGGTCGAACAGCCGTTGCGCCTCCTTGGCATCCCAGTCGCCGAGCACGGCGGTGGAGCCGTCACGGAGCCCGACGCCGAGAACGCGGACCCTGCTCGGTTGCGGCTGCGGTGACGCGAGGGGTTCGGAGCGCTCCAGGTAGGGCGTTCGCGCCGGGACCCCTGTGGCGAGCACGTGTGCGGCGGCGATCACCTCCTGAAGCGAACGGTCCGTCTTCACCTGTCCGAGGGACGGAATCCAGAGTTCCCGGACCGTTCCGTCCGCGGACGCGTACTGCCGCCCCCAAGCGGTGCGTTCGTACTGGTCGGCACCCCGCGCGTCGAGGGCGTTCAATTTCTTTCCGCCCACCCAGCGCGGTTGCACGGGAGAGGTGGCCGGATGTCCGCAGGCCACGCGCGCCGACTGCTCCCGGTCACGCGCGGCAAGGAAGGTGCGGGCCGCTTCCCGTGCCCATTCCGCGTGTGCGCTTGAGCAGTTGCGGACGTGCCAGTGGTTCGCGGCGGCCTCGGCGATGGTCCTGCCCTCGTGCTCCACGGCGTCCAGCAGACGATCCATCGGCTGGAACACGAAGTCCTCGACCGGCTTACGACGGGAACGCCCGGGTTGCTGGACGAGCAGGGGGCGGGCCCGCAGTGCACGCCCTTCGGGACAAGCGTCGGCTTCTTCGCGCAACAGCGGCGGACCGATCCGGATCAGGGCGCCGTCGCCGTCCACTCCTGGCGGATTCACCAGAACAGTCACGAGAGCGCCTCCTTGCGCCTCGACGAGCAGAACGTGTGCCAGAGTGACCTACGCTGTGAACTAAGTCAAATGACTTGATGCGAACTGACGTGTCACCACTATCGTTGGATCGAACCGAAATTGACCACGAAGGAGGGCAGGAGGATGGAGTCCGGGAAGGTGTTCGCCGGGAGATTCGAGATCACGGGCGGTCCGCGCAGCGGAGGGATGGGCAGCGTGTACCGGGCGCTGGACCCGACGACGGGACGGACCGTCGCCGTGAAGTTCCTGGCTCGCACCTTCTGGGAAGGACCGGCCGGCCACGGCGGCGCACGCCCCGGCGCGAACGACTTCAAGCGGTTCGAACGAGAGCGTGCGATGCACGAAAAACTGGGCGGCCAGGGGGTTCCCCGCCTCGTGGACTACGACTTCGCGTGCGGAAGGCCCTATCTCGTCACGGAGTTCGTCGAGGGGAAGAATCTCCGTGACTTCCTCGTCACCCATCGTCCTACGACGACCGCCACCGTCGCCGTCATCGTCCAGGTGCTCCGCATCCTGACGCGCGTGCACGCCGCCGGCGTCGTCCATCGCGATGTCAAGCCGCACAACATCGTTCTGGCCGACGACGGCACCGCGCATCTGGTCGACTTCGGCATCGCTCTTCCGACCGACCCCGACGCGACCCGGCACACCGAGGGCCGGACCCCCGGCAGCATCGGGTACAAAGCTCCGGAGATCATCCTCGGCGAGCGCAACCCAGGACCGGCAGCCGACGTCTACGGCGTCGGCTGCACCCTGTTCCGGCTGGTCACCGGGGAGCATGTGTTCATGATGAGCAGCCCCGACCACATGATCGAGTGGCACCACTGCGAAACCCCCGCCCCGCGCCTGGACGCCTTCGCCGGCGGACTCCCGAACGGCCTCGTCGACCTCGCCGCACGGATGCTCGACAAGGATCCCGCCGCACGTCCTACCGCCGCAGAGGCCGAAACGACCCTTCAGCCGTTCCTTCCCCGGCCTGGCGCCCCGGCCCCACGCCCGGTCCTGGTGCCGGACCCCACCGCACCGTTCAGGGCCGGGAGCACTACGACGGCCGGCGTGTCCGACACCCGAACCCGCCAGGCGGCTGCCGCCGGCCGGCGTCGGCCCACAGTTCTCCGACCGTCATCGGTCGGGCCCACCCGAGCCGGTCTGCGATCCCTGATCGCGCAGACAGAGGCCGAACTGACCGAACACGGACCGGGACCGTACGTGCAGCAGCTCGCGCGGTGCCTGCCGGACGCCCGGAACCACTGGGGCAGACGCGACCCGGATGTGCTCCGGGCACTACTCCTCCGCGCCGACGCCGCCCGCCTTTCGGGGGACTGGCCAGGCGCCGGTTCCCACTACCGCGCGGTGGCGCGCGAGATGGCGGGCGCCACCGTGGGAACGGCAGGACACGTTCTGGCTCTGGAGGCCCGGATCGGGGCGGCCGAGTGCGCGGTCCCGGAAGAGGACGACGCACGCGGTGCCCTGCGCTCCTGGGAACGCGTCGTCCTGGAGGCATGCACACTCCTGCCGGAGGTGCCCGACCGACTCGTACGCCGCTGCCGCGAGGTGGCTCAGGAACTGGCCGAGTGGGGACACACGGAGGTCGTCGAGACGCTGCTCGAAAGGCTTCCTGACAGCTGATCGGGGACGCGTTCTCCCGGTGTCACAGGTGGTGACCTGCGTCGTGTGGCACATCCTCATCCACCGGTCAGCCCGCCGCCCGCCAACAGTCCGGCGAGAACGTCCCCCAGAGCTTCGCTCACCGAACTCATCTCCGCCGCGGCATGCTGGAACTCGACCAGTTGCCGGTGGATTTCACCATGGCGCCGCTGCTCCTCCAGGGGCAATCGCAGCGCCCGCAGACGTCGCACGTCGATGCGGGACGACGCCGACGCATGCGTACCCGCGCGCCGCGCGTTCGAACGCACCCGGAGGCATGCCGCCAGGAAGAACGGGTCGAGGCGTCCGGGGTCGACACGCAATCGATGCAGATGGGGCCCCAGTACTGTGGGTGCTTTGATCTCCACCCAGGCGTCGTATCCCTGCGTGGCGCCCACAACCACCACATCGCCGAATGCGGTGATCGTGAGTTCCCCTTTCCCGTGCAGGCGCTCCACATCCTCAGGAGTCATCCACTGCTGACCGCCGTGCCCCTCACTCATGAGCAAGGGGGTGAGAGTCGGCACCGCTTCATCAGGCCGGGGACCGCGCTGAAGCAAGTCGGCGGGCAAAGGAGTTCCCGCGGCCAGAGTGACCGCACCCGTCTGCTCGAGCTCGGCCACACTCACATCGAGGCGGTCACCCGGCTCACGCATCACGGTGAGCGCGCGGAGCACCTGGCTGCTGTCACGCAACGCCAGCAATGCGGCGTCGAAATCCGTCCATGACCGGCGTAGATCCACAGCAGTGGCGGCCGCCGTGGCAGGCACGTGCCGGGCCGGCGTGAGATCGGTCTCGTCACCGAGCAGGTCCAGCACCGGAACCACGACCGTCCCCTCGGCCGCGTCACCTCTGAGTCCGGCCAGGATCCGATCGCGCACGGCGTCCCAGTCCACGGCTTGACCGCGTCCTGTAGGTGGAGTGTGGCGACAATCGGCCGTGTCCACGAACAAGGCAGAAGAAGCAGTGTGTTCCCCCGCTGGTGAACCCAACAGCCAGAGATGAAGCCCCACTCCATAAGGCTGGGCCGCGCCGGCCGGTAGCGCCACCACCATGCGGACCGCACCCGCGCGGACGAGCCCGGCCCGGATGCGCCGCCCGGCGCGACGCGAGGCGACGGCCGGCGGCAGCAGTACGACGGCCAGACCCTCCGGGCCCAGCAAGGAGAGAATGTGCTGAACCCAAGCCAATTCGGGCTCGGTCCGGGGTGGCTGCCCGAATTGCCAGCGTCGGTCGGTGGCGAGTTCGCCGTGCCCCCAGTCCCGCTCGTTGGAAGGCGGATTGCACAGAACCAGGTCCGCATCGGCTTGGGACAGAGGATCGTCTCGCAGCGTGTCGGCCGCCAGCACCTTGTGCTCTGTTTCCGGCGCTTCCAAGGCCAGCCAGGCTTCCGCCAGCCTCACGAGAACAGGGTCACGGTCATGACCGACCAGTTCGAGGCTGTCCTCACCCGCCCACCTACGAGCCGCTGCGACGAGCAGCCCTCCGGTGCCGCAAGCCGGATCGACGACAGAACGCACACGTTCTCCGGCCCGCGCCACCTGCGCGATTTCCGTCATGAGATCGGCGAGGGGCGGCGGAGTCGTGGCGATCTGTCGCACATGCGTGCCGAGCCAGCGCGTCAGGAGGAAACGAAATCCACTGCTTCCACTCTCGCCGTCCTTCCGCGCCAGGCGAAGGGCTTCCTCTGCCAGAGCCCGCTCTGGCCCTGTCACATCCGATGCGGCGTAATCCGCCGACACCACACCACCCTTGCTCAACTGCATGCCCACATGAGCGATGAGGAGTCCCATGCGGTCCCGGTCACCCAAGTCCTCGATACGAGGCCACAAACGCTCCCAGCCACTGGCGACAGTGTCGCCCTTTCCATGCCTGGTCAGCCACTCCTCGACCGAGTCGAGGGAGAACTGCGGACTGGCGTCCGTGCCGGCCACCGGGGACGGGAAGTCATCATGCCGCCGACGCCAGTTGCTGACGGCTGCACGCCCCACACCAGCGAGCCGGGCGATGCCGGCCAGTGTCACGGTCACCGACTCGTCGTGCTGGGCCATGGCGTCCTTCCGGTCTCATGGATGTCTCAATATCGCCGGGCAACGGTACGCCACAGCACTCCGTTTCGCACACATTCTCGTGAGCGACTTATTGACTGAGTTTTCACAGTACCCCGGCGGCAAGAAACGGCCACCAGACCGACGCCGACCTGCGTTCATGGGGAGGCAGCGACTGTCGTCGTCGGCGAGTCCGCCAACGTAGTCCGCGGGGCGCCTGAACCCTTTACCCGAGGTCCTCCAGGAGCAGGTCCAGTGCCGCCTCCTCGTGCAGGGCGATGCCCAACGCCTCCATGGCGGACGCCAGTTCCGGGTCCCACGCGGCCTCCACCGGCGGGCCGGTGAGGGGGAGGTGCGGGGTGCCGTGCCGCTGGACCCGGGTCGCCAGGTGTTCGTAGTCGGGGGCGCGCATGCGCCACGGGTCGGCGGCGTAGCGCCGGGTGACGCGGTTGGCGAGGGTGATGCCGGGCCAGTCGAAGTCGCCGTGGTAGGCGAAGGCGCAGCCGGACGCCGCCAGGGCGTCGAGGAGGGTGAGGACGACCGTCGTCGCGCTGCCCGAGGTGCACACCAGGGGTGCGGTGCGGGCGGTGCCGGCGGCGGCCTCGATCACGCGGGGGTTCTCGCAGACGTGGACCCGGGTGCCGGGTGGCATCGTCAGGTGGAGGGCGCGCAGGTCGCGCAGGGTCAGGTGGGTTTCCCTGTGGTGGTCGGCGCGCTCGCGCAGGGCCGTCTCCTGCCAGGTGCCGCCGGTGGGGCGCAGGCCGTAGGTGAGGACCGTGCTGGAGACCTCGTCCGGGAGGACCGAGGCCGCGCGCCACAGGGCGCGGCGGGCGGGGGCGTCGGTGGGGAACTCGGTGTCGTGCGCCAGGGCTATGCCGCGCAGGACCAGCCGGGACAGCAGGGTGCCGTCGTCCAGGCCGTGGGCGGAGCCGGTGGCGCGGGTGGCCAGTTCGCCTCGGCCCCAGGAGACGGGGGTGGGGTGCTCCGGAAAGAGGGTCGCCAGGGTGCGGATGGCCTGGGTGACGACCGTGGTCGCGGTGTGCGGGTCCTGGCGGGTGAGGGTGCCGCCGCGACGCAGGTCCTCCAGCCACCGCTCCGTCCAGGGCCGGTCCGCCAGGGAGGTGGCTTCCAGCTCCGCCCGGGCCGTCGACCAGACGCGGGCCCGTTCGGACGCCGACGCGTCGCGGAGCGCCCTGCGGTCCGTCAGGGGCGGGCCCAGCGCCTCCAGGGTCGCGGCCAGGCCCCGGCCGGCCGCGCTGGCGCGCAGGCGGGCGTCCAGGTCGGGGAGGCCCACCGTGGCGGTGGGGCCCGTGACGGGTCTGGCCAGGAGGAGGGAGAGGGCCTCGCGTTCCGGTGCGTCCAGGTGCTGGAGCCTCGTGGTGCCGGTGGGCTGGAGGCCGTTGCGTTCGAGGCGGGCGCGGGCGGCCGTCCAGAGGCGGGTGAGGCCCGGACGGGTGAGGAAGGCGAGGGTTTCCGCGTCCAGGGGGCCTTCGCCCGCGCGTCCGGGGCCGCTCATACCGGCATCAGTCTCCGCTGCCGCCCGTTCCACGTGTAGTGGAGCGTCGCCACGCCCCGTACGTGCGGGTCGCGCAGGCACTCGTAGATGTGCAGGGACGGCACGTCGGGCCAGTTGCCGATCAGGCGTTCGCTGGTGAGGACGAAGTCGAGGTCCAGGTCGACCAGGATGCGGCCGAGGCGGGCGTGCGTGGGCTCGTCGACCTTGGCGAACGCGTCGTCGAGGAGGATGAGGCGGGGGGTGTGCGGGGCGGCGTCGGCGAGGCCGGTGAAGTGCGCCGCCGCCGCGGCGAAGAGGACCAGGTAGGACAGGACCCGCTGTTCGCCCTGGCTCAGACCGGTACGGCCGGAGAGCTTGCGGCGGCTGCCCGGCGCCGCGTCGTCCACCACCCAGGGAGTGAAGGTGAACCAGTCCCGGTAGTCCAGGGCGGTGCGCAGGTGCGCCGCGTATCCGGCGGCCGGGTCGGCGCGGCGGGCGTCCTCGATGCGGCGCTGGAGGACCTCGCGGAGCCGGTCGGACTGCTCACGGGTGCGCAGGCCCGAGGGGCTGCGCAGGAGGTCGACGGCCGCCTTGACGTCCGCCTCCACGCCGTCGGCCAGTTTCCAGTCGAGGGCGACGCCCAGGCCGTGGGACGTGCGGACCGTGGCGAGGGTGGTGTTGAGGGCGGTGACCAGGGCTCCCGCGGCCAGGACCTGTGCGGACAGGTGGTCGCCCAGCTCTCCGGTCAGGAAGCGCTGGAAGACGTCGCGTTCGCGTTCCGTCAGACGGTCGCGTGCCTCGGCGGCCTCGGCCGCGATGCGTTCGCCGACCTCGGCGATGTCCCGCGGGCCCTGGTCGTCGACGAGCCGGCACAGCTTGACGCCGTCGCTCTCCTCGATGGTCGCGTCGTAGCCGCCGGAGAGCTGGTCGCGCAGGTCGGTGTGGCGGTTGAGGAGGGTGGTGTCGGAGACGTCGTGGCGTTCGGCGTCCAGGCCGCGGCGCACGGCGTCGGTCAGCAGGCCCAGGGCCGTGATGCGCTCCCGCACGCCTTGGTGGACGGGGTCCGGGGACTTCAGGGCCGCTCCCCCGTCCGCGCCGGTGTCGAGGCCCGCCCCCTTCAGTACGCCCGGCAGCGCGAGGGCCGCGCGCAGTCTCCTGCCGCGGGCCAGCGTCTCGGTCTCCTGCGCGGCGAGGGCCTCGTGCCGTTTCCGCTCGTCCTCCTCGGCCCGTACGCGCAGGTCGTGCGCGTCGTCGCGGTCCCGCCGGGCGGGCGGCAGCTGGCGTCCCACCGCGTCCAGACGGCGCTGCGCGTCGGCCTCCGCGGCGAGGATCTCCTGCTCCGTGGCGCCGAGGGCCTCCTCCAGGGCGCGGACGGTGCGGCGGGCGGCCTCCAGGCGGCCCAGGGGCTCGGCGTAGTCCGCCTCGGTCTCCCGGCGGGCCGAGGCGGCGCGCTCGTAGTCGGTGCGGCTGCCGTGGTGGTTCTCGGCCGTGGACAGGACCGCGCGGATCCGCCGCCGCAGTTGCCGCGTGCCCTGTCCGAGGCGGTCGAGGGCCAGGCGGACCGTTTCGAGTGCGGCCGGGTCCGCCGGGAGGCCCTGGGCGTTCGCCGTCGCCTCGGCCTCGCGCCGGGCGGCGACCGCGCGGGCACGCGCCTGGTGCGCCTCGCGGGCGGCGGCGGACGCCTGCGCGGCGAGGGACTCGACGGCGCGTTCGGCCTCGGCGGTACGGGCCCACGCGTCCGTCAGTCCACGGGCCGAGGGCGGCCGGCGCAGGGTGCGGTCGACCTGGTCGCGGTGGTCGGTGAGGATGCGCAGGGCGTGCCGGCGCTCCTCCAGCTCGCCCTCCACCTCGCTCAGCCTGTGGTCGATGTCCGCCAGGGTGCGGCGGCGGGTCTCCGCGCGCACCTCCGCGCCGACGTATTCGGCGGTCCGCTTGGTGTGGCGGCCGCGGGCGATGCCGAGCCGCCAGGAGCCGTCGGTGCCGATCGCGGTGTGCGGTGCGGTCCGCGCGCCGGCGGCGGGGGCGGGGGCTCCGTCCTCGGTGAGGGCCACCGTCTCCAGGAGGTGTCGCACCTGCTCCGTCGTCACCCCGCTGTCCGGTGCGGCGACGGGCCGCAGCACCCGGGCAAGCGTCGGACCGGGCACGGGTGTTCCGGGGAGCAGGAGGGTGTCCCGGGTGGCCGGGTCGAGGACCGTGCCGTCGGCGCGCACCCAGGCGTCGAGCAGACCGCTCGCCTCCAGCGCGGCCTCCAGCCCGGCCCGCGCGTCCGGTTCCAGGCCGGGGGCGAAGTCCAGCAGGCGGTACAGGGGTGCCCCGGTGCCGGGTGTGCGGGGTGCCGCGCGGTGGGGCGGGGGCGGGGGTTCGGGGTCGGTGCGGCGCTCCCACTGCTCGCGCCGGTGCCGCAGGTCGCCGCGTTCGGTGTCCAGTGCGCGGACGGTCAGGGCGAGGGTGTCGCGTTCCTCGGCCAGGTCCGCCAGCCAGGGGTCGACGGCGGATCCGGCGGTGTCGGCCACCTCGTCGGGGGTGTGGGCGGGCAGCGGGCCGTCGGCCGGGTCGTGCGTGACGAGGGCGAGGACGTCGTCCAGGGGCAGGCCGGTGAGTTTCCGCAGGTGGCCGGTCCACGTCCGGGCGGCGTCCGCGTACGCCTCCGACTCGCGCACGGTCTCCTGCCGGCGCTGTCCGGCCCGGGTGCGCGCGTGTTCCACCTGTTCCTCCAGGCGCTCCCGGGTGGCGTCGGCCTCGTCCGCCTCCCGGTGGGCCGTCTCCGACCGCCCGATGAGGGCGTCCAGTTCGGTGACGAAGCGGACGCGGTTCTTGATCAGCGGCTGTGCGGCGCCGAGCCGGGCGTCCCAGGCGTGCAGCGCGGTGACGCAGAGTTCGGTGTCGACCGCCAGCACCTCGCTGCGCCGGACCAGGTGGAAGTCGCCTCCCGGGGCGGTCAGTTCCGCCGTGGTGGCGGGTGCGACCGGGGCGACGGGGGTCGCCATGGGCTCCCCCAGGTGCGCGGGGTCCACTCCGGACCGCTCGGCCTCTCGTACCGACTCGGCGTGGTCGGTGCTCAGTTCCACCAGTTCCTCACCGAGCCGCGCGGCCTCCGCGGTGAGGCGCCGGCCCGCCTCCTCCTCGCCCAGGTGCGCCTGGCGGACGGCCTTGAAGGCGGTGTCGGCCGCGCTGTGCAGGGCGGTGACGGTGTCGCGTTTCTCCCCGAGTTCCCGCAGGCCTCGGTATCCGGCACTGGCGTGCAGGGCGGCCAGGGCCGTCCCGGCCGCGGCCGACTCGCCTTCGAGGGTCTCGATGCGGGCGTCGAGTTCCCGCTCCCGCTCGCGGAGTTCCGCCGCCTCGCGCACCGCGTCGGCGGCGGCCCCGCGGTACTCCGTCAGCCGCTCCAGGTCACCGCTCACCTCGTCGGCGCGGCGGCGCAGGGCACCGTGCAGATAGCCGCGGTAGGCGGTGAGGAAGGTGCGCAGTGCCTGGTCGGTGCGTTCGAGGCGTCCGAGGTAGGCGCGGACGGAGTCCAGGTCGTCCAGGCTGCGGGCCACCTTCTCCACGACCTCGTCGTCGAGGGCGGGCAGGGTCTCGGCGAGGATTTGGACCAGTCCGCCGGAGTCGATGCGGTCGCCGATGGTGGGGCGGCGCAGCCGGTGCAGCAGGTGGAGCAGGTTGCGGTAGCGCGCCGGGTCGGTGAGGCCGAACAGGTCGCGGGCGACCCTGGCCCGGTGCTCGACGGCGCGGTCGGTGACGTTCTCCGGGCCGAGCAGTGTCTTCAGCCGGTCGACGGGGAGGGGGTGGCCGGCGGGGGCGAGGTCGAGGTCCTCGCCGACGCGCAGGTGTGTGGTGAAGAAGAAGGGCTTCGCCGTCCTGGTCGACCGGGACGCCCGGATGGCGGCGCCGACGGTCAGGTGCCGGTCGTTCCCCTCCTCGTCCGTCCGCGCGAACTCCAGCCAGAGGTAGCCCAGCCGGTTGGTCTGGGTGAAGCCGTCGAGCATCAGCCAGGTCAGGGTGGTGCGGCCGGTTCCCGTGGCGTCCAGCGCGCGGGCGTCGCCGTCGAGGAGGTAGGGCAGCAGCATCTCCAGGGCCTTGGACTTGCCGGCGCCGTTCTTGCCGCGCAGCAGCATGCGGCCCTCGCCGAAGGTGAACTCCTGGTGGTCGTACTGCCAGACGTTCCGGATGCCCGCGCGGTGCAGTCGGTAGCGGTGCGGGGACGGCGGGCGGTTCATCGGGTCTGCTCCTTGGCGGGGTCGTCCGTCGAGGACTGGGCGGTACGTGGCCGGACGGCCACCGTGGTGGCGTAGCGGGCGGCCGCGGCGAGCAGGATCCAGCCGCCGTCGGCGCGGTCCTGGCCGCGTGCGCCCGAGACGTCGGTGACGGAGCGGCCGTCGGCCGCCGTCTCCTCGTATCCCTCGGGCACGCCGTGACCGTCCGCGCGGACGGGGCCGGCGGGCGCCATCAGGCGCATCCGGGTGAGGAGGTCGAGTACGGCGGCGAGGAATCCGTCCCGGTCCTCCAGGTGGCCGCGCTGCCAGGTGCCGCGCCTGCCGTACTCCTCGATCAGTTCGTCGAGCAGGCCGGGCAGCAGCCCGTCCGGGACGGGGACGCCGATGACGAGCCGGCCGCCGACCGCCGGATGGCCCGGGTCCTCGGGGCGCAGCCGCTCGACCAGCCGCTCCACGAGGAGCAGCGCGGCCTGGGCGACCGTGCCGGTGCCCGGGAGGTGCAGGTCGGTGAGGTCGTCGTCCGTGTCGATCAGGGCGATGCCCTCGGCGCGGATCTCGGCCTCCAGGCCGAGCAGTTCGGAGAAGGCCTGCGCCTCGCGCCGCTGCCGGGTGCGCAGCCACTCGCGCTCGGCGTCGGTGAGGTCGTCGAGATGGACGACGGGGGTTTCGACGAGGCGCCGCCGCACGTACGTGCGGGGTCCTCCGAAGCCGGGGTCGGCGGCCCGGCGGACGAGGTCGGCGCCGTCGCGGCTCCGGTTGAGCGGGCCGGCGACGACGGCCCGCGCGAGGTCGCGGTCCACGGTGAGCAGTGCCTCCCCGTCCCGTTCCTCGGCGACGGCCGTCACCTGGCCCTCGGTCTCCACCAGGACGCCCCAGTCGACGAGTTGCCGCAGGGCGGCGGCGAGGGTGCGGCGCTCGGCCTGCCGTCCGGTGTCGGTGATCTCGATTCCGGCGTCGACGGCCGCGGCGCGCAGGTCGGCGACGAGCTGGGAGAGCAGGAGCTGTTCCGGGGCGGTGACGAGGACGGACAGGGCGAGGGCCAGGTAGGCGTACGTCCGTGGGGTGAACGGCGTACCGGTCGACGGCCGTTCCAGGCGGTGGCCCGAGTCCGGGCCGAGGCCCGCCTTGAACAGCCGGGCGTAGGAGGCCTCGACCAGCAGGCGGTAGCCGAACACCTGCTGGAAGCGCTGGGCGAGCCAGTCGGCGTGGCGGCGGACCAGGGGGAACGTGTCGCTGTGCGGTCCGGTGCTGGTGACCAGGGGGTGTGCCAGCAGGAGCCGGGCGGCGGTGCGGCGTTCGGCGGCGAGGGCGACGTCGTGGGCGGAGGGCAGGGGCATCAGGCGCTCGCCTCCCTGACCTCGGGCATCGGCTCCTTCGCCGCGGGCGTCGAATCGTTCAGCGCGGGCACGGGCTCCTTCAGAGAGGGCATCGAATCCTTCAACGCGGACACCGGCTCGCTCAACGCAGGCACCGGCTCACTCAACGCGGGCACCGGCTCCCCCGTCGCCGGTGCGGAGGTGTACTCGACGGTCACGGTGAGGTCGTCCGCGGTCAGGTCGCCGTCCACGGAGCGCAGGACCGTGGACCGGCCGGGTGTGCGCCGGGCGGTCAGCCGGATGCCGAGGTCCGCGTCGTCCGCCCGCGCGCCGTCGAGCAGGACATCACCACTCTCCCGATGCAACCGGGCGTTGCCGAGCGCGGTGGTGAGCAGCTCCAGCAGCAGGCGCATGGCGGGGGCGCCGAGGCGTACCTGGTCGAACCGGCCGGACGCGCTGCGCAGTTCCTCGGCCGCCGTCTGCCGTGCCTCGGCCTGCTGCCGGGCCTGCTCCACGAGGCGGCGCTTCTGCTCTCCGTGGTCCTCGGCCGCCGCCGCGCGTCCGCGCGGTGATCTGCTGCCCCGCTCGCGCAGCGCCACCGGGACGTCCACCACGGGCCCGGTCCACCAGCTCACATAGGCGGGTACGGAACGGTCGGGGTCGGGCGCGACTCCCAGGTGCCGTGCGCCGTAGAGCCCGAAGGCGGCGACCGCCAGGTCGTGGGCCTCCTCCGGTTCCGCGGCGTCGAACCAGGCCGCGAGCCGCAGCAGGTCCTTGCGGCGGGACATCTCGCCGGAGGCCGAGCGCAGCATCCGCTTGGCGTTGGCGAGCAGCGACCGCAGGGCGCGCAGGGTGGCGTCCCGCAGCTGGTCCACCTGGCTGGGGTGTGCTCCGGTGGCGGTGAACCACTCCCGCATGCCCTCCCAGTCCGCCAGGTCCCGGCCGCGGCTGCGCTGCACGCGGGTCTCGGGCAGTCCGTCGGCGGGTGCTCCGATGCCCGCCGTGTGCGCGTCGATGCGGTCGAGCAGCGCCGGCAGGTGCGGCCGGACGGCGTCCAGGTGGGCCGCGATGCGCGGGGCCCGGAAGGAGACGTCCTCGGTGATGGCCTCCACGTAGTCGAGCAGCAGTTCCTTGAAGCCCTGGTACTCGGCGGAGTCGAGGTCGTAGCGCGCCAGCACCTGGCCCAGGTAGGCGTAGAAGTCGCGGACGGAGTCGGCGAAGCCGGTGAACTGCACGAAGAGGGTGCTGATCCGCTCCAGTGCCTGCTGCGGGTCCGCGCCGCCCGGCGCCGCGGCCAGGGCGGCGAGCTCGCGCAGACCGCGGTCGACCAGCGCCAGCAGCTCGCTGCTCACCTCGCGGGCCGCGTCCGCCCCGGCCAGTACCTCGTCCGCGTCGCGCTGCACCCGCTCCCCCAGCTTGGAGAGCTGGTAGCGGGAGCGGGAGCGCTGGTACTCGGAGATGCTCGTCGCCCGGACGGTGTGGGTGCTGCGCAGCAGGTTGCCCCAGCGCACGAGCTCCTCGAGCCTGCGGGTGAGCGTCTCCGCGTCCAGTCCCGCCCCCGGGCCGCCGCGCTCGGCCAGCCTGGTGAGCAGGTCGGGCACGGACAGGTCCGCCAGCAGCGTGCCGCAGAACACGCGCATCACCGCGACGTACTCCAGGCGCTCGGGCGCGCTGAGGTAGGCGTAGGCGCTCAGCCGCTGCCAGGCCTCCGCGTCCGTTTCCTGCCCCCGCGGTGCGTTTCTCTCTTTCCCCTCCACACCGTCGAGACTACGGACCGCCACTGACAGCGCACAGCGGGGTGGGGGAGAACCGACCGGTCGGGCATCTTGTTCGATCACGTACGGACAGGAAGGACGGCCGGCCGGGTTCCGGAGCGGGTCCGGGTCACGGCTCCTGGGTGAAGGACGCGTGGAAGCGGCGGGTGTGGTCCACCTGGCGTTCGGGGCCGGTCAGGGTGACCGTCGCCGTCAGGCGCGCGTCGGTGCTCGAGGCGGCGAGGCGGAGTTCCAGGTCACCGGGTTCGACGATCCGGCGGCCGTCGCGGCCGGTGAAGGAGGCCACGTCGGCCGGGACCGTGACGCGGACCCGGCGGGACTCGCCCGGCTCCAGCTCCACCCGGGTGTAGCCGACGAGCCGCTGCACCGGCTGGACGACGGAGGCGACCGGGTCGTGCAGGTAGAGCTGGACGACCTCGGTGCCGGGGCGTTCGCCGGTGTTGCGGACCGTGAGGGCGAGACCGAACTCGCCGTCCGTGCCCGCCTCCCGCGCGTCCACCGCGAGGTCGCTCCAGGTGAAACTCGTGTACGTCAGACCGTGGCCGAAGCCGAACGCCGGGGTCGGGTCGATGTTGGACACCTCGCTGACCTGGGCGAGCCGGGCACCGAGGTAGGTGGTCGGCTGGGAGCCCGGTCCGCGCGGCACGCCGACCGGGAGCCGTCCGGAGGGGTTCGTGCGGCCGCTGAGCACACCGGCGATGGCGTGGGTGCCCGCGACTCCGGGGAAGAAGGACTGCACGATCGCCGCGGACTCGGCGACGGCGCGGCCGAGCGCGTACGGCCGGCCGGCGAGCAGGACGGTCACCACCGGCGTGCCGGAGTCGAGCAGCGCGTCGAGCAGGTGCTGCTGGGCGCCGGGCAGGGCGAGGGACTCCGCGTCGCAGCCCTCGCCGCTGGTGCCGCGGCCGAACAGGCCCGCACGGTCGCCGAGGACGGCGATGACGATGTCCGCCTCCTCGGCCGCGTCCACCGCCTCGCCGATGCCGGAGAGGTCCCCGTCGTCGACGCCGGTACCGCGGACGGTCGTGATCTCCGCGTCGGGGAACTCGGCGGCCAGGGTCTCCCGCAGGGTGGGCAGGTCGATGCCGACCGGGACGTCCGGGTGCTGCACGCCCACGTGCTGGGGGAAGGAGTAGCAGCCCAGTACGGCGGTGCCCTCGGCCGCGTTGGGGCCGACCAGGGCGATGCGGCGGGGCGCGGCGAGCGGCAGGGTGCCGTCGTTGGTGAGCAGGACGACCGCCTTCTCGGCGATCTCGCGGGCCAGCTCCCGGTTCTCGGGCCGGTCCAGGTCGATCCGGCGGGCGCGGTCGATGAGCGTCTCGGGGACGCGGCCGTCGGTGACGGCCTCGACGAGCGGCGCGCCGAACGTCTTGACGGTGGGCAGTTCGACGTCGACGCCCGCCTTGAGCGCGGCGCCCGCGGCGTCGGCGAAGTCGGCGGCGACGCCGTGCAGGGTCTTGAGGAAGGCGATGCCGAAGTAGTCGGCGACGACCGTGCCGTCGAAACCCCACGTGTCGCGGAGCAGCCCGGTGAGCAGGTCCTCGTCGGCCGCGGAGGGGACGCCGTCGGTGTCCGTGTAGGAGTGCATCACGGAGCGGACGCCGCCCTCGTGGATCGCCATCTCGAACGGCGGCAGCAGCACGTCGGCGCGCTCCCGCGGCCCCACGGAGACGGGGGCCAGGTTGCGTCCGGCTCGGGAGACCGAGTAGCCGACGAAGTGCTTGAGGGTGGCGACGATCCCGGCGGACTCCAGGCCCTGGACGTAGGCGGTGCCGATGGTGCCGACGAGGTACGGGTCCTCGCCGATGGTCTCCTCCACCCGGCCCCAGCGGGCGTCGGTGCCGAAGGGGCGGGTGAGCTGGCCCAGTCCGGCGGGCAGGAGCGCGTCGAGGTCGACGGCCTCCTCCATGTCGTGCTGGTGCGGGGCCACTTCGCCGCCGTTGGCGGACGCGCCGACCCACACGCCGTACAGCTGGGCGATCTTCTCCTGAAGGGTCATCGCGCCGATCAGCGCGTCGACCCTCGCGGCGACGGGGTGGGCGGGGTCGTTCCAGAGGGGGATTTCGGGGGTGGTCTCTACGGCCACGTCGGCAGTCACTTTCCTCCGACGCCCATCAGACCCTGGACCAGGGCACGACGGGCGAACAGATAGACGAGCAGGATGGGCACCATGGACAGCACCACGGCTCCCAGCAGACCGGGGATGTCGATGCCGTGCGCGGTCTGGAAGTTGTACAGGCCCAGGGTGACCACCTTGGTGGAGTCCGACTGGGTCAGGACGAGCGGGAACAGGAAGCCGTTCCACGCCTGGAGCGCGGAGAAGACCACGATCGTGGACAGTCCGCCCCGCGACAGCGGCAGGACGAGCTGGAAGAACATGCGCCGCGGGGTGGCGCCGTCCATGGCCATGGCCTCGTACAGCTCCGGGGAGATGTCACGCATCGCGCCGCTGAGGATCAGCGCCGACATCGGCAGGCAGAACGCGGCCGTGGGCAGGATGACGCCCAGCAGGTTGTCGTACAGCCCGGCTTCGCTGATCAGGTAGAACATCGGCACGATGACGGCCTGGGCCGGGATGGCGAGGCCGAGCAGGAACAGCCGGAAGACCGCCGACGTGGCCCGGCCGCGGCTGCGGACGATCGCGTAGGCGAGCGGCGGGACCAGCAGCAGCACGATGCCGATCACACAGGCGGTGACGACGAGCGTGTTGAGGAAGTACTGGCCGAAACCGGAGTCGAAGGCACCGGTGTAGTTGTCCAGGGTGAAGCTGTCCGGGAAGGAGACCGGGCCGTTCTCGGCGTAGTCCTGGCGGGTGCGCAGGGTCGCGGCCAGCATCACGTACAGCGGCAGGCCGACCAGGAACAGCCAGAAGAGCGAGCCGACGCCGGCCACGTAGTTCGGTCGGCGCCTCATGACACACCCTCCATGGAGCTGCGCATCTTGTCGTAGCCGGAGACCCGGACGACGATCAGCGAGATGATCGTGGACGCGACGACCAGGGCCAGGGCGATCGCGGAACCGGTGCCGTAGTCGAAGCTCTTGAACGCCTTGTCGTACATGTAGTAGGCGCTGATGGTGGTGTCGGTGCCGGGGCCGCCCTGGGTCAGGATGAGGACCGTCTCGAAGGTGGTCAGGCCGCCGACGATCATCAGGATCATCGAGGTGATCATCGAGTTGCGCAGCTGCGGCAGCGTGATGTGGAAGAACTGCCGGTAGCGGCCCGCCCCGTCGATCTCCGCGGCCTGGTAGAGCACCTGGGGGATCGCGCGGGCGGCGCCCTGGTAGATCAGGGTGTGGAACGGGGTGAACTGCCAGGTGCTGACGAACGCCAGCACCCCGATGGCGGTGGCCTGTTCACCGAACAGGTTGCCGTCGCCGAAGAGCCAGCCGGCCTCGGCAGGGATGCCGAAGTTCGGGTCGAGCAGCGCCCGCCACAGCACGGAGACGGCCGTCGCGGACAGCAGCAGCGGGATGAAGTAGATGACGGAGAGCACGGCCCGGTTGCGCTGGTGGCCGGCGGCCCAGACACCGAGCAGGATGCTCAACGGCGTCTGGAGGACCACGCCGAGCACGGTCAGCAGCAGGGTCAGCCAGATGCTCTTGAGCATCACCGGGTCGTCCATCAGGCGCGACCAGTTGTCCATGCCGACGAACTCGGGCGAGCTGAGCCCGTCCCAGGTCATGAGGGACAGGACCGCCACCATGATCAGCGGGACGATCGCGAAGAGGGTGAAGAACACTGCGGCGGGCAGCGCCCAGGCGGAGCCGGGGCGGCCCACCTTCGTCGCGGACGGGGCGGGCGGCCGCCGCCGGGCCCCCTTGCGGGGGCCGGCGGCGGGCCGGGCGCTCTTGATCTGTGTGGTCATGAGCCGTTCGTCACTCGGTGGGGAGGGCCTGCATGGCCTTGATGAAGCCGTCCGTGTCGAGCTGTCCGTTGAAGAACTGCTGGACGGCCTTGTGCAGGTCCGAGCTGGCCTTCTGCGGGTACGCCTGGTCCCAGGAGAGCTGGAACGACGGGGCGTCGGCGACCAGGTCGTACTGGAAGCGCGAGTACTCGGGGGAGCCCGCGCTCTCGATGAACTTGTCGGTGTTGGTGGTGGTCGGCAGGTTGCCGATCTCCAGGTGCGACTTGACGAAGTCGTCGGAGTACATGAGCTTCAGGAACTCGGCGACGGCCTCGGGGTGCTTCGTCTTCTTCATCACCGAGTAGTAGTTGTTGGTGTTGCCGGCGACGTTCTTCGGGTCGCCCTTGCCGCCCGCGACGGCCGGGAAGGCGCTGTAGCCGAGGTCCTTCTCGGCGAAGTCCTTGTGGTCCGTGAGCTGCTGGGAGTAGTACCAGGAACCCATCAGCTCGAAGCCGGCCTTGCCCGAGGCGACGAGCTGGACCGAGCCGCCGTTGGTGTACTTGACGGAGTCGTAGTTCTTGCCGAAGGCGCCGGCGTCGACGAGCTCCCTGATCATGTCCAGGGCCTTCTTCGCGTCCGGGCTCTCCCAGGCGCTCTTGTCGCCCTCGACGGCCTTCGCGAACAGCTCCGGACCGGCGATGCGGTCGAAGAGGTACTGGAACCACATCTGCGTCGGCCAGATGTCGCCGCCGCCGAGCGAGATCGGCGTGACGCCCTCGTCCTTGAGCTTCTCCACCGCGTCGAGCAGCTCGTCCCAGGTCTTCGGCGGCTGGACGCCCGCCTTCTTCAGGACCGCCTTGTTGTGGAAGAGCAGGACCGGCTGGGTGCCGCGCATCGGGACGCCGTACGGCTTGCCGTCCACGACGGCGTTGTTGAAGACGGACGGCAGGAACTTGTTCTCCAGGTCCGGGTTCTTCTTGATGAAGTCGTCGAGCGGCATCAGCAGACCGGCCTTGACGAACGGCTTGATGCTGCCGCCGCCCCAGTTGAAGAAGACGTCCGGGGCCTGCGGGGTGCTGATGATCGTCTGCAGCTTCTGCTGGTAGTCCGCACCGGGGATGGTGTCGAGGACGACCTTGACGTCGGACGTCTTGTTGAACGTGTCGACGAGCTGCTTCTCGACCTTGTTGCTGGCGTCCCCGTAGACCAGGACATGGATCTTGCCGTCGTCCGCCGACGCCCCGCCGTTCCCGTCGCCGCAGGCCGAGAGGCTCAGTGCGAGGGTGAGCGTCGCACCGCAGGCGACCAGTCTGGGCAAGCGCGCACGTGTCTTCATCGTTCGCCTTTCGAAAGTTTCGGCATCATCACCGAAAGTCCATGCCGCTGGACAGTAGGTCAGACCGGTGTTTCGGTCAACGGTCGATTCAGTACTCGCCCAAACCGTTATCGACGCGGGGTGCCGTATCCTGCGCCTATGCACGATGACGACGTGGTGAACGGTAGAGTCACCCTGGCCACGGTAGCGAAAGAGGCTGGCGTTTCGATGCCGACAGTTTCGAAGGTCCTCAATGGCCGATCGGATGTCTCTCGCGCCACCCGGGCCAAGGTGGAACGGCTGCTGGACGCCCACGGCTACCGCCGTCGCGCCCAGTCGGCGTCCCGTTCGCCGCTCATCGAGATCGTCTTCCACGAACTGGAGAGCGTCTGGGCGATGGAGCTGATCCGGGGCGTGGAGAACGTCGCCAAGGAGAACCGCGCGACGGTCGTCCTCACCGAGAGCGGCACCCGGCACACCCCCGCGCCGGAGTGGCTCCCGGGCGTGCTGCAACGCAGGCCGCTGGGCGTCGTGCTGGTCTTCTCCACCCTCCCGGAGGACATCAAGCGCCAGCTCAGGGCGGCGGCCATCCCCTTCGTCGTCATCGACCCGGCGGGCGACCCCGACCCGGACGTCCCCTCGGTCGGCTCCGCGAACTGGGCCGGCGGTCTCGCCGCCACCCGCCACCTCACCGACCAGGGACACCGGCGGGTCGCGATCATCACCGGGCCCGAGGACATGCTGTGCTCACTGGCGCGTCTGGACGGCTACCGCTCGGCCATGGCGATGGCGGGCCTGGAGACCGACCCGCGGCTGATGCGCTTCGGCGACTTCCACGTGCAGGGCGGCTTCGAGCACGCCATGGACCTGCTGGAGGGGCCCGACCGGCCCACGGCGATCTTCGCGGGCAGCGACCTCCAGGCGCTCGGCGTGCTGGAGGCGGCCCGGGTCAGGGGCCTGCGGGTGCCTCAGGAACTGTCGGTGGTCGGCTACGACGACGTACCGCTGGCGCAGTGGTCGAGCCCGCCGCTCACCACGGTCCACCAGCCGCTGCGGCACATGGCCGAGGAGGCCGCCCGGATGCTGCTCCGCCCGGACGACCCCGGCACGGCCGCCCAGCGCATCGAGCTGGCGACGCACCTGGTGGTACGGCAGAGCACGGCTCCGCCCAGGGAGGCGTGAGGGACGCGGGGCAGGCCGCCGGAGAGCGGCCCGCGCCACGCCGGCACGAGGCCGGGCGGGAAACGCGGCGCCCGTGCGCGCCGCCCACCGCTCCGGACGGTCGGCGGGTGCGGCTTGGAGGGCGGTGGGCAAGACCGAGGAACGCAAGGAGGGTTCGAATATTTCGAAGTCCCTCGGAACCGTGCCGTCTTGGGACATGAGCCGCCTTCCGCGGCGTCAGTCCCCGTTCGCGACGGCATACGAGTCCCGCACCCGGCCGGTCGAGCCGAAACGTCGCGGGCGATTTTCGCCCGGGCCGCGTGCCGGTGGCCGCCGGGGGATTCCGCGGGAGCGCCGGGCGGCGCGGCCGGGGCCGGCGGGGTGACGCGGGCCCCGGCGAAGGCGGTCTCACCGGTCGCCCGCCGCCTCCTCCTGATCGGTACGACCATCTGAGGAACCGGCGCGCTCCCGAAAGGGACCGGCGCGTGGACCGGTCCCGTTCCGGCGGCGCCACCGAAGTCCCCTCGTCGCCGAGGCGCCGCCCGCCCGCCGTGCCGCACCGGGGGCCGCTCGGTCCCCGGTGCGGCACGGCGGGCACGGGCACGGCGTGCACCGCCGTGCCCGTCCGGTCAGGCGCCGGGCAGGATTCCGGTGCGGGCCACCTCCGAGTACCAGCGGGCGCTGGCCTTGGGGATGCGGGTGCCGGTCGGGTAGTCCACGTAGACGGCGCCGAAGCGCTTGCCGTAGCCGTGGGCCCACTCGAAGTTGTCCAGCAGGGACCACAGGAAGTAGCCGCGCACGTCCGAGCCGTCCAGGATGGCCTGGTGCACGGCGGCCAGGTGGCCGCGCACATAGGCGATCCGGGCGGGGTCGTTGACGTTGCCGGAGGGGTCGGCGTAGTCGTCGAAGGCCGCGCCGTTCTCGGTGATGATCAGCGGCAGCTCCGGGAAGTCGGACGACAGCCGGCGCAGCAGGTCGTACAGGCCGGTGGGGTCGACGGCCCAGCCCATGGCGGTGGTCTCGCCGGGCGGCTGGTGGAAGGCGACCTTGTCGGCGCCCGGCCAGGGGCTGTGGGGGCTGTTGCCGTGGCCGTCCGAGTTGTGGGTGCCGCTGCCGTCGGCCTCGGAGACGACGGTGGGCGAGTAGTAGTTGACGCCGAGGAAGTCCAGCGGCTGGTGGATCTGCTCGAGGTCGCCGTCGCGCACGAAGGACCAGTCGGTCAGCGCGGCGGTGTCCTTGAACAGGTCCTCCGGGTAGGCGCCCCGCAGCATCGGGCCGGTGAAGACCCGGTTGGCGAGCGCGTCGATCCGGCGGACCGCGTCGGCGTCGCCGTCGCTGCCGGTGAGCGGGCGGACGTGGTGGATGTTGAGGGTGACCGAGCACTGGGCGTCGGCGCGGATGCGGTCCCGCAGCGCCTGGACGGCCAGGCCGTGGCCCAGGTTGAGGTGGTGGGCGGCGCGCAGGGCGGCGACCGGGTCGGTGCGGCCGGGGGCGTGCACGCCGGAGCCGTAGCCGAGGAAGGCGCTGCACCAGGGCTCGTTGAGCGTCGTCCAGGTCTTCACCCGGTCGCCGAGGGCGTCCGCGGCGAGGGCCGCGTACTCGGCGAACCGCTCGGCCGTGGCGCGCTCCGGCCAGCCGCCGGCGTCCTCCAGCTCCTGCGGGAGGTCCCAGTGGTAGAGGGTGGCGACGGGCTGGATGCCCTTGTCCAGCAGGTCGTCGACGAGGCGCCGGTAGAAGTCCAGGCCCTTCTGCACGGCGGGGCCGCGGCCTGTGGGCTGGATGCGGGGCCAGGCCAGGGAGAACCGGTAGGCGCCCAGGCCGAGTTCGGCCATGAGGGCGACGTCCTCGCGCCAGCGGTGGTAGTGGTCGGTGGCGATGTCACCGGTGTCGCCGTTGCGGACCCGGCCCGGGGTGCGGGCGTAGGTGTCCCAGATGGACGGCGTACGGCCGTCCTCGGTGGCGGCTCCCTCGATCTGGTAGGAGGCGGTGGCGGAGCCCCAGAGGAAGCCCTTGGGGAAGGTGCGGGCGGCGTCCGGGGCGGACGCGGTCTGCTGTGCGGTGACCACGTAAGTCCTTTCGGGGTGAGGGGGGTTCGCAGGCCGGGGCCTGACGGAGTGGGTGCGGGTCAGCCCTTGACGGCGCCGGCCATGATGCCGCTGACGATCTGGCGGCCGAAGACGATGAACATCGCCAGCAGGGGCAGCGTGCCGAGCAGCGCGCCCGCCATGATCAGCGACTGGTCGCGGACGTAGCCCGCGCTGAGCTGGGTGAGGGCGACGGGGACCGTCGGGTTGGTCATGTCGAGCACCACGAACGGCCAGAAGAAGTCGTTCCACGCGTGCACGAACGTGATCATGAACAGCACGGCCATCGCGGGCCGTGCGATGGGCAGCACGATGCTCCAGAAGATCCGCAGCGAGTGCGCCCCGTCGACGCGGCCGGCCTCGACGAGTTCGTCGGGCAGCGCCTCGGACAGGTACTGCCGCATGAAGAACACGCCGACGGCGCTCACCAGCGTGGGGAAGATGACGGCGGGCAGCTGCTGCGACCAGCCCAGCTCGGACATCATCATGAACAGCGGGACGACGCCGAGCTGCGGCGGCACCATCATGGTGCCGATCACCAGCATCAGCAGGACGTTGCGTCCCTTGAACCGCAGTTTGGCGAAGGCGAATCCGGCCAGCGTCGCGAACATCACCGTGGACAGGGCGATCACGCCGGCCACGATCAGGCTGTTGATCATGGCCTTGCCCATCGCGGCCTCGTCCCAGGCGCGGGCGAGGTTGCTGAACAGGTTCGGGCCGGGCAGGAACGGCGGCGGGGTCTGGCTGACCCGGGTGTTGTCGGTGGAGGCCGCCACCATCGTCCAGTACAGCGGGAAGATCGACAGCACCGCCATGACGACGAGCAGGACGTAGGCGAGCGGCCCGGCGTGGTGCTGGCGGCCGGCGCCCTGGCGCAGCAGCCGGCGGCGGCCGGCCGGCTTCTCGGCAGAGGTCCGGACCGGGGTCTTGGTCCGGACCGGGAGGCTTTGGGTGGTCATGATGACTCCAGGTCAGGACGTACGGGAACGCAGGCGCTTGATCAGGCGCTGTGCCGCGAAGGCGAGGACGAGCAGCATGAACATCGCCCAGGCGACGGTGGCCGAGCGGCCCATCTGGTAGTTCTTCCAGCCCTCCTCGTACAGCAGCAGGCCCAGCGTCTGGTACTGGTTGTCGGCGCCGCCGGTGACACCGTTGGGGCCCTGGCCGAAGATCAGCGGCTCGCCGAAGAGCTGGGTGGCGCCGATGGTGGAGAGCACGATGGTGAAGACGATCGTGGAGCGGATGCCGGGGACGGTGACGTGGGTGAACTGCTTCCACCGGGACGCCCCGTCGAGGGAGGCGGCCTCGTACCGCTCGGCCGGGATGGCCTGCATGGCGGCCAGGTAGAGCAGGGCGTTGTAGCCGGTCCAGCGCCAGATGACGATGGTGGAGATCGCCGCCTGGGCGGGCCACTTGTCGGCCTCCCAGTCCACCGGGTCGATGCCGACCGAGCCGAGCGCCCAGTTGATCATGCCGAAGTCACGCTCGAAGATCATGGTGAAGACGAGCGCGGCGGCGGCGACCGAGGTGGCGTAGGGGACCAGCGAGGCCACGCGGAAGAACAGCGAGGCACGCATGCGGTAGTTGAGCAGGTGCGCCAGGCCGAGCGCCATCATCAGCTGCGGCACCGTGGAGATGACACCGATGGTGATGGTGTTCTGCAGCGCGTTCCAGAACCGTGAGTCGCCCCAGAGTTCGACGTAGTTGTCGAACGCCACCCACTCCATCACGTCGAGGGTGGCCAGTTCCACGTCGTGCAGGGAGATCCACGAGGTGTAGACGAGGGGGTAGAAGCTGAACGCGGCGAAGACGACGAAGAACGGCGCGACGAACGCGTACGGGGCGCCCTTGACGTCCAGCCGGTGCAGCAGGGCGCCGCGCCGGCGGGGGGTCTTCCCGTCGCCCGTGGTGCCCGGCGGCTCCTCGCCGGTCAGGGCCTTGGTGGTGGAGGTGGCCACCGGACTTTCCTTCCTGAGAGCGGATGGGTGAGCCGGGCCCCGGGCCCGTCGGCGGGATGCCGAGCGGGCCCGGGCGGCTGCGAGGGCGTCGGGTCAGCCGACCGCCTTCTCGATGCGCTCCGTGGTGGTCTCCCACGCCTTGTCACGCTTGGTGCCCTGCTCGACCAGGGCCAGGCCCTGGGAGAAGGTGTCCTTGATCGTGCCGTCCTTGCGGCCGAGGACCTGCTTGTCCGGGATCTCCTGCGCGGCGGCACCGAAGATCTGGCCGATCGGCGCGTTGTCGAAGTACTCCGACGTGGCGTTCTTCACGTCGTCGGTCTGGAGCGCCTTCTCGGAGGACGGGATGTTGCCGATCTCCTTGAAGATGTGGGCCTGCTGCTCCGGCGCGGTCAGCCAGGCGACGAGCTTCTTGGCCTCCTCCTTCACCGGGCTCTGCTCGATCACCCCGAGGAAGGAACCGCCCCAGTTGGCGCCCTTGGGAGCCCGGGCGACGTCCCACTTGCCCTTGTTGGCCTCACCGGCCTTCTCGCTGATGTGGCTGAGCATCCAGGCCGGGCAGACGGCGGTGGCGAACGTGCCGTTGGCCAGGCCGGGGTCCCAACCCGGCTGGAACTGACGGAGTTTGGCGGTCAGTCCCTCCTCGGCGGCATCGGCGGACAGGGCCCAGGCGTCCTTGACGGCCGGGTTCTTGTCGTAGATCAACTCACCCTTCTCGTCGTAGTACTGCTCGGGGTAGCCGTAGACCATGGCGTTGAACAGGCCGCTGGCCGAGTCCGTGAACGCCACCTTGTCGCCCTTGAAGTCCTTCTTGAAGGTGCGGCCGGTCTCGACGTACTTGCTCCAGTCGCCCTCCCACAGCTTGCCGACCTCTTCGCGGTCGGTGGGCAGACCGGCCTGCTCGAAGTAGTCCTTGCGGTAACAGACGGCCATGGGGCCGATGTCGGTGCCCAGGCCCAGCACCTTGCCGTCCGCGGTGCTGATCTGCGACTGCTTCCAGGGCAGGAAGTGGTCGGTGCCGGCCATGCCGGCGAAGTCCGCGAACTTGTCCGCCTGGGTCTCGGTGATCTCCTTGGCCCGGCCGATCTCGATGCCCTGGATGTCCTTCAGGCCGTTGCCGGCGGCGAGGTGGGTCTGCAGCGCGGTGTAGTACGTCTGCTCGTCACCGGCGATGTCGGCCTTGATGTCGACATTCGGGTTCTCCTTCTCGTACTGCTCGAGAAGGCCGGTCTCCTTGAGACCCATCACGCCGTACAGGCCCATGGTGATGGTGACCTTGCCGTCCTTCTTGCCACCGCCGGTGACCGAGTCGTCACCGCCGCCGCAGGCGGCGACCAGTGCCAGCGCGCCGGCGGCCGCGACCGTCGCGACCGCCTTCCTGCGCAACGAACCGTAAGTGCCCATGGATCTCCTCCTAGCGACGGCGCTGACACATCGGAGTGACAAGTTCTGCGATGACTACAGCGGCTCTGATAGGGATGGGAACGTACCCATTCCGGGGTGGGCACGTTCCCACCGCGCAACGAAGACTCATGGCTAGCGGATAGGTCTGTCAATAACTTGAAACCAACTTGTCGTCCCGTTCCGGGTTCCGCGTCCGCCGTCCCGCCCCCGGGGGGTGCTGCGCCGACGGCCGCGTCTGCAAGAATTGCCGCAGGTCAACTCCGCGGCAGGCATCGCCGTCGCGGCTGTCCAGGGGGGAGCACATGAGCGGCAACCGCCGTCCGACCATCAAAACGGTCGCCGCCCGCGCCGGCGTGGGCCGCACCACGGTCTCCCGCGTCGTCAACGGCTCGGACCTCGTCAGCGCCGACGCCCGGGAGAGGGTCCTGGCCGCGATCAAGGAACTGAACTACGTCCCCAACTCGGTCGCCCGCGGCCTGGTGACCAACCGCACCAACGCGGTGGCCCTGGTGATCCCGGAGTCGGAGAGCCGGCTCGGTTCGGAACCGTTCTTCGCCGCGCTGATCCGCGGCGTCAGCGGCGCCCTCGCGGAGAGCCGGACCCAGCTTCAGCTCATGCTCGTCCGCGACCAGGCCGAACGCGACCAGCTCACCGAGACGGTGGCCACGCACCGCGTGGACGGCGTCCTGCTGGTCTCCGTGCACGCCGACGACCGGCTGCCGGGCATGCTGGAGGAGATGGGCCTGCCGACCGTGCTGGCCGGCCGCCGCGACGCGGGCGAACAACTGAGCTACGTCGACTCCGACAACGCCGGGGGCGCCACCGCGGCGGTACGGCACCTGCTGCACCGCGGGCGAACCCGGATCGCCACGATCACCGGCCCGCTGGACATGGACGTCGGCCGCAGCCGGCTCGCCGGCTGGCACACCGCGCACCGGGAGGCGGGGGTCCCCGCGGACGAACTCCTGGTCGAGGAGGGTGACTTCACGGAGGAGGGTGCCTGCCGGGCCATGTGTTCGCTACTTGAACGCGCCCCGGATCTGGACGCCGTCTTCGCCGCCTCCGACCTCATGGCGGTCGGTGCCCTGGCCGAATTGCGCCGGCGGCGGCTGCGGGTGCCCGAGGACGTCGCCGTCGTCGGCTACGAGGACTCCGTCCTCGCCCGCCACACCGCTCCGCCCCTGACGACGGTGCGCCAGCCGGTGGAGGAGATCGGCCGCACCATGGCCCTGATCCTCACCGGCATCACCCAGCGTGGCGAACCCCGGCAGCAGCGGACGCTGCCCACGGAGCTGGTGGTGCGGGAGTCGTCGTAGCGGGGTCTTCATGCCGCGGCCCCCGTCGTGGGCGGGGCCCGCGGTGGCGCGTACCGGTGTTCTCCGCCCCGCCGCCGCGAACGGTGACAGACCCGCCCGCACCGGGGTACCCGCCAGGGACGCGATCGCATCATGAGGAAGGACGGCGCCTCATGCACCATGACGAGTTCATCGGAAAAGTGCAGGCTCTCACCCGGCTCCCGGACCGGGGATCGTCCGAGCAGGCGACCCGTGCGGTGCTGAGCACGCTGGCCGAACGGCTGCCGCCCGGGCTGACGGACCACGTGGCGGCCCAGCTGCCGCCCACCCTTGCCGCGCCCATGCGGCAGGCCAAGGACTCCTCCGGCGAGCGCTTCGACCTGACCACGTTCGCCGGACGGATCGCCGGGCGGGCCCACACGGACGAGGACGGGGCCGTACGGGAGGCCGCCGCCGTACTGGAGGTGCTCGACGCTGCCCTCGCCCCGGAGCTGACGGAGAAGCTGGTCGCCGCGCTGCCCAGGGACATCGGCGGCCTGCTGCCCGCCGGACGCGCCACCGACGACACCGACTGAGGAGGTGACCGGGCATGGTCTCCGAGTCCGTGACGGTCCCCTCGGGTACGGCGGCCCTGCCCGGGGACCTCGTGATCCCCGCCGGGGCGCGTGGGGTGGTGCTGTTCGCGCACGGCAGCGGCAGCTCACGGTTCAGCCCCCGCAACCGGGCGGTCGCCACCGCGTTGCGGGAGGCGGGGTTCGGCACCCTGCTGCTGGATCTGCTCACCCCGGAGGAGGAGCGCGAGGACGACGCGACGGGGCGGCACCGCTTCGACATCGGCCTGCTGGCCCGGCGGCTGGCGCATGCCGTCGACTGGCTGGAGCAGCGACCGGACGGCGTGGACCTTCCCGTGGGTCTGTTCGGGGCCAGTACGGGGGCGGCGGCGGCGCTGGTGGCCGCCGCCGAACGGCCCAAACGGGTGTCGGCGGTCGTGTCGCGGGGCGGGCGCCCGGATCTGGCGGGCGACGCGCTCGGCCTGGTCGCGTGCCCGGTGCTGCTCGTGGTGGGCGGCGACGACGAGACGGTCCTCGGCCTCAACCGTGAGGCCGCCGGCCGGCTGTCCGCGGCGCACCACCTCCATGTGGTGCCCGGCGCGACCCACCTCTTTCCCGAACCCGGCGCGCTGGAGCAGGTCGCCGAACTCGCCGCCGGCTGGTTCCGCGACCATCTCTGACCGGGCGCGGGGCGGGCCGCGGCACGGTGTGTGCCGCGGCCCGCCCCGGTCTCAGCCCGTGCTGCAGGAGACGGTCGGCCAGTTCCAGTTGCCGTTGGCCATGATCGTCACCCCCCAGTTGTCGCCGCTGCCGTTGGGCTTGGCGACGAGGGTCTGGCTGTTGGGGTAGGAGGTGCTGACGTTCCAGGCCGAGGAGACCTTCGCCGGGGACGGCACGTTCATGGTCACTGTCCAGTCGCTGCCGCCGCTGACCGAGACGTTGAGGTTGTAGCGGTCGCCCCAGCGGTTGCCCGCGGACAGGGTCGCGGTACAGGCGGTGCCGCCGCCACCGCCTCCTCCCCCGCCGCCGGAACCGTCGGGGGCGACGGCGCGGCCGGTCTGCGGGGAGATCATGCCGGCGCACAGGCCCCGGGAGGCCAGGTTCTGCGCGATGCGCGGGATCGCGGCGATGGTGTTGGCCGGCCAGTCGTGCATCAAGATGACCTGGCCGTTGGTGAGCCGGGAGGCGGCCTGCACGATGGCGTCGGTGCTCGCGTTGTTCCAGTCCTGCGAGTCGACGTCCCAGATGATCTCGGTCAGGCCGTACTTGGCCTCGACCGCGCGCAGCGTCGAGTTGGTCTCGCCGTACGGCGGCCGGAACAGCTTCGGTGTGCCGCCGCCGGCGTTGGCGATCGCCTGCTGGGTGCGGGCGATCTCCGAGTCCATCTGGGACTGGCTCAGCTGGGTCATGTGGGGGTGGGTGTAGCTGTGGTTGGCGACCCACATGCCGGCGTCGACCTGGGCCTTGACCAGGGAGGGGTTGGCGGCGGCGTACTGGCCCTGATTGAACATCGTGGCCCGCAGCCCGTTCTGCCTGAGCGCGTTGAGCAGGTTCATGGTGCTGCCGGTGGACGGGCCGTCGTCGAAGGTGAGCCCGACGTAGCCGTTGCAGGCGGCGGCCTGCGCCGGTGCGGCGTCGAGGGTCGCGCCGGCGGTGCCGGCCAGGGTCAGCGCGGCGACGGCCAGTCCCGACACCAGGGACCGGGGGACTTTTCCGGTGGTCATCTGCGGTGCTCCTCCTCGTTGAAAGGTCAGCCTGCGCTGCAGGAGACCGTCGGCCAGGTCCAGTTGCCGTTGGTCATGATCGTCGCGCCCCAGTTGCTGCCGCTGCCGTTGGACCTGGCGACGAGGGTCTGGCTGTCGGGGTAGGACGCGCTGACGTTCCAGGTCGAGGAGACCTTCGCCGGGGAGGGGACCCGCATCGTGACGGTCCAGTTGCCGGCGCCGCTCACCGAGACGTTGAGGTTGTAGCGGTCGCCCCACTTCTCGCCGGCCGACAGGGTCGCGTTGCAGCCGCCACCGCCACCGCCACCGCCGCCACCGCCACCGCCACCGCCCCCGCCACCACCGGAACTGCCTTCACTCACGGTGATGTTGGAGCTGCCGCTGCTCTGGTAGCCCTCGGTGGCCATGATCATGTAGTTGTGGCTGCCCAGGTTCATGCCCTTGCTCGCCCAGGCGTCGAAGTGGTTGCCACTGGTGATGGTGCCGCCGGTGCGCCTGGACTGGCGGACGCTCCAGTACTGGTCGAAGGTCCTGGTGCCTTCGATGGAGGGGGCGTTGTACCGGGTCGTCCTGTAGATGTCGTACGTGCCGCCGTCACTGGTGACGGTGCCCTTGTACTCGCCGGTGGGACGGTAGGTGCCCCAGTTGTCGACGATGTAGTACTCGACGAGCGGGCCGGTGGTCCATCCGTAGAGCGTGAGGTACGCGTTGCCGGACGGGTTGAAGGAGCCCGAGTAGCTGACGGTCTTGCGGCCGCCGGTGCTCCAGCCCTTGCCGGCCACGAAGTTGCCGGTGTTGCTCCAGCGGGTGCTGTAGTTGCCGCCGGAGCCCAGGTCCATGGAGACGGTTCCCTGGGAGTCGGTCCAGAACGAGTACCACCAGCCGTTGTTGGTGCCGGTCTGGTTCGTGTTGACGGCGGTGGCGGTGGTGGCGGTCAGGAGCAGTGCGGTGACGGCGGCCAGCGCGACCGTCCAGACGCTTCTGACGCTCAGCAGCAGGCGGCCGCGTCTGCGGCCCCTCGGTCGGGCGGACACGTGCATGGAGTGCGCCTCCTGTGCGGCTCGGTGGGGATTCGATGCCGCACAGTGTTGGTCTGCACGCGTCAACCGTCAATGGTTTCGGTAAGCCTTTCGAAATCTTCGCTTGATCAAAAAAGCGAAAGGGTCTGCGTTTTTCCAGTTCACACCTGGCTCTGAACCGGTCGAACGAGATGGTGGCGTAACAGAAGACGAGCACTCACCGAACCCGTCCATCACGTGAGCGAAAGTTTCGGAGACGGCAGTGCCTACGCGCTTCTGATGCCGCCTCCGCCCGGCGGCCACGGTTCCGCTCCCCTTCGGTCCTTCAGGTCGGAAGCCGGGAACCAGGCACCCCGGACAAGAGGTCACGCGGTGGCCGCACGAGACGAACGTGTTGCCAGGCTCCGGCAGTTCACCGGTTCAGGTCGGTGTCGTCCAGCGCGGGGCCGTCTCCGCCCAGGCCGTGTCCCAGTCGGCGAGGTTGCGGCGGCGCAGGGCCAGACCGGTCAGGGCGTGGGCGGCGGCACCGGTGAGGGCGACGCCGATGGCGGCGAGGAGGGCCCAGCCCAGGGTGCGGCTGCGGACCTCCTCGCGGGTCAGCGGCCGTTCCGTCGCCTCGCCGTCGGCGGTGACCCAGACGCGTACGGTGTCGCCGGCGGTCAGTCCCGGCCGGACCTCCGCCCGTGTGGTGCGGGTCCGCCCCTCGCGGGTGACCACGCGGACCTCGACCGGGTAACGGGTCTTCTTCTCCTCGTCCGAGCCCGGTTCGGGGTGGCGCGGGGCGTCCCGGACGAGGGTCGCGTCCGTCTCGTACCGGGTCAGGTGCTGGTGACGGGCGGTGTCCTCGTAATGCCGGCGGGCGGTGTCGCCGACAAGGACGGCGGCCACGGGGGCCACGGCCAGTACGGCGATCAGCACCCCGAGGCCGAACCAGGCCTGGAGCGTGTCGGTGCGGCGGCGCAGGGGGTTGCGCCGCCAGCGCCACAGCAGGGGGCGCGGGGGCGGGCCCGGGGGCGGCTGTGCCGGAGGTGTCTCGCCGGCCACGTCAGGGCTCCTTCCGGTGGCGGGGCGCGGGCGGTCGGGTCGGTCAGACGGTTCCGGTGACCGAGGGGTGCTGGTGCGCCGAGGCGAGGAGGCCGGCGGCGCCCCGGACGGCGGCGGTGTGCGGCGACGGGACCTGCCGCACCGCGCAGCCGAGGCCGGCGGGAAGGTCGCGGGTGATGTCGGGGCACAGCGCGCCGCCGCCGGCCAGCAGGACGCCCCGGCGCAGGGCGGTACGGGTGAGCGCGGTGCGGTCCTGGCGCAGCATCGCGGTCACCATGCCGGCCACCGCCGCGGTGATGTCGCCGGGCGGCGTGCCGTCGGCCAGGTCGGTGGTGCCCAGCGCGGTGCGGCGGGCGTCGGTGACCGCGCCGTCCACGAGCAGCACCACCTCGGTGAGGTGGGCGCCGATGTCGACGACGAGCAGCGGCCGGATGTGGTCGGCGCCCGCCGCCAGGGCCACCGCGCGGGCGCCCGGGACGGTCAGTACGGCGCGCGGGCGGAGGACCTCGACGGCCGTGCGGGCAGCGGTCCGGAAGGCGAGCCCGTCCAGGACCGGCGCCGTGACGACGACCAGCGGGCGGCCGGTCCGGGGCAGCCGGTGCCCGAGCAGCCGCTCCAGCATCCTGGCCGTGCCCGGTACGTCGACGATCGTGCCGCGCTGGACGGGGTGGACCGCGCCGGTGCCCGGGAAGGTCACGGTGGGCACGTCGAGAACCATGCCCCGCCCGGCGATCCACGCGCGGGTGCGGGCGCTGCCCAGGTCGAGAGCGATCCCCGGGCAGCGCCGGCACGGCGGCCGGTGCCAGTGCCGTACCGGCTCCGGGAGGGAACGCCGGATCACGGTCACCGGCCGGCCTCCCTCACCTGCTGGCAGCGCCCGCAGTAGCGGGCCTGGGGGACGATCAGCAGGCGGTGGCGTTCGACGGCGCGGCGGCACAGGTGACAGGTGCCGTACTGCCCGGAGTCCATCCGGGCGAGCGCCGCCTCGACGTCGGCGAGCACCATGCGGGCGGACGCCGCGAGCTTGACGCCCACCTCGATCCGGGCGGCGTCCGCCTCCCGGCGCCGGTCGTCGGCACGGTCCGAGGAGTGGACGGCGAACTGCCGCAGCTGCTCCTGCCGGAACAGCCGCTGCTCGTGCAGGCTCTCGCGCAGCGCGGCGAGGTCCTCGGGGGTGAGGACCGTGTCGCGCTCGCCGATGGTCTGGTGGGTCACCACTGCACCCCTTGGGCAGAGCGGGAGAGGAGGACGGACGGGATCAGGCGCGGCCCTGGCAGCCGACGCAGTACCGGGTGTGCGGGAGGATCTCCAGCCGCTCCGGCGGTACGGCCTTGGAACAGCCCAGGCAGGTGCCGTAGGTGCCGTCGTCGACGCGCGCGAAGGCCTCGTCGATCTCCGTGAGGACCCGCTTGATGGCGTCCCTCTGGTTGGACACCAGGTGGTCGCCGGGACTCTGCCCGGTTTCGTCGAGGGCCTTGAGCTGCGCCAGCCGGGTCGTGCGGGCGTGTTCGAGGCGCCGGCGGACCTCGTCGGCGGCCGGGTGGGCGGTACGGGGTTCGGTGCGGGGCAGGTCGAGCGACACGGACGGTTCTCCTCGGTGACGTACGGATGACGTCTTCACCCTCGTCCGTTTCCGTCCCGGTGCCCATCGGGCGCGGTACCCATCCGCGCGGGGTCCGAGGACCCACCGCGTGCGGCATGGGCCGGGCGGGCCGCGGGAAATGGGGCACGGGGCCCATCGACCGGAGCCCGCCCCTGGTGCACGCTGGCCGGTGTCCGCCGGGACGAGGGGCCACTGACGCGTCAGCGGGCGCGGTGACCGACAGTAGAGGCAGACGAGAAAGAGGAAGGCGTGACCTCCGTGTCCCTGTACTGGCGGATCTTCGGGCTCAACGCGGTGGTGCTGGGCGGTGCCACCGCGCTGCTGCTGTGGGCTCCGGTGACCGTGTCCGTTCCGGTGCTGCTGACCGAGGCGGTGATCCTGGTGGGCGGTCTCGGCGTCATGCTCGTCGCCAACGCGGCCCTGCTGCGCATCGGCCTCGCCCCGCTGGACCGGGTGACGCGGCTGATGACCACCGTCGACCTGCTGCGTCCCGGTCAGCGGCTGCCCGTGCGCGGTGGCGGTGAGGTCGCCGAACTGGTCAGCACGTTCAACTCGATGCTGGAGCGGCTGGAGGGGGAACGCGTCGCGAGCAGCGCCCGCGCCATCCTCGCCCAGGAGGGCGAGCGGCGCCGTATCGCCCAGGAGCTGCACGACGAGGTCGGGCAGAGCATGACGGCCGTGCTGCTGGCCCTGAAGCGGGCGGCCGACGAGGCGTCCCAGCCGCTGCGCGGTGAGCTGCAGCAGGCGCAGGAGATCACCCGGGAGAGCCTCGACGAGGTGCGCCGGCTGGTGCGCCGGCTGCGTCCGGGCGTCCTGGACGATCTGGGCCTGGTCAGTGCGGTCACCTCGCTGGCCACCGAGTTCGCCACGCACACCGGGCTGCGCGTGCTGCGCCGCTTCGACTCCGACCTGCCCGCTCTCGACCACGAGACGGAGCTGGTGATCTACCGTGTGGCGCAGGAGGGCCTGACCAACGCCGCGCGGCACGCCGAGGCGCGGTGCGTGGAGGTGAGCCTGCGCGGTGCCGACGGGTGCGTCGTCCTCGAGGTGGCCGACGACGGCCGCGGCATCGGGGCCGCGCGCGAGGGCGCGGGGCTGCGCGGGATGCGGGAACGGGCCCTGCTGATCGGGGCCTCGCTGGACATCTCGGGCCCCGACGGGACCTCCGCGCCGCCGGCCGGTACCCGGATCCGGCTGACCGTCCCCACCGTCAGGAAGCAGTCATGAACCACCAGGACATCCACGAGGGCCACCGGCCGGACGCCCCGATCCGGATCCTGCTCGCCGACGACCACGCGCTGGTGCGGCGCGGCGTCCGGCTCATCCTCGACGGGGAGCCGGACCTGGAAGTGGTCGCCGAGGCGGGGGACGGTGCGGAGGCGATCGCCATGGCCCGCGCCCACGACGTCGACCTGGCCGTCCTGGACATCGCCATGCCACGGCTGACCGGCCTGCAGGCGGCCCGCGAGCTGACCGCGCTGAAGCCGGGGCTGCGCATCCTGATGCTGACGATGCACGACAACGAGCAGTACCTGTTCCAGGCGCTCAAGGCCGGAGCCGGCGGTTACGTGCTGAAGTCCGTCGCGGACCGGGACCTGGTCGCCGCCTGCCGGGCCGCGATGCGGGACGAGCCGTTCCTGTACCCGGGGGCGGTGACCGCCCTGATCCGCACCTACCTCGACCGGGTGCGGCACGGAGAGGAGGCGCCGGAGCGGTTGCTGACCCCGCGCGAGGAGGAGGTGCTCAAGCTCGTCGCCGAGGGCCACTCGTCGAAGGAGATCGCCGAGCTGCTGTTCATCAGCGTCAAGACGGTGCAGCGGCACCGCGAGAACCTGCTGCACAAGCTGGGGCTGCGGGACCGCCTCGAGCTGACCCGTTACGCCATCCGTGCCGGGCTCGTCGAGCCTTGACCGCCGGCCGGCGGGGACGCTCCGCCCTTCCGTCCCGGGCCGCCGCGGCGGCCCTCGCCGCGTTCACGGCCGTGCTGCTGGCCCTCGGGTTCATCCACGGCGCGGAACTCGCCCCCGCCTCCTCCGCCGTCGCCTCGGCGCACCAGTCCGACACCCGTCCGTACGGTGACGACGCCTGTGTCGGTGCCCGCACCCTGTTCGTCAGGCCGGAGCGGGACGCCGGTGAGCGGACGGTGCCCACCGGGCATCCGCTCCTCACCGCGGCGTACACGCCGCCGGTCCCGCCCCGCCCGATCCGGCCCGCGCCGGCGGCCGGGCACGCGCCGCCCGCCGCCGCGCACACGCCGTCGGACCTGGGGCGTGCCCCGCCCTCGACCTCCAGCACCTGAGATTCACCTCTTCCTCTCCTTTCCGCGTGCCTGCTGGAGGCATCTGTGAAACGTCCCGCCCGCGTCAGGGCGTTGTTCGCGCTCGCCGTGATCGCCTTGTCCGTGTTCGTCGCCGTCACCGTTCCGGTCCGTCTGGGCCTGGATCTGCGGGGCGGCACCCAGATCGTGCTGGAGACCCGTTCCACCGAAACCGTGAAGGCCGACGGGGCGGCCACCGACCGCACCCTGGAGGTGCTGCGCGGCCGTGTCGACGCGCTCGGCGTCGCCGAACCGAGCATCGTCCGCTCCGGGGACGACCGGATCATCGTCGAGCTGCCCGGCGTACAGGATCCGCGCAAGGCGGCCGACGTCCTCGGCCGTACCGCGCAGCTCTCCGTGCACGCGGTGCTCGGTGCCGCCGCCGAGTCCGACAAGGCCCGGGCGAAGGGCGAGCGCGTCCTGCCCGACGAGCAGTCCGGTGAACGGCTCCGGCTGGCCGCCGCATCGCTGACCGGCCAGGACGTGAAGGACGCCGAGGCCCGCTTCGACCCGCAGAGCGGTGCCGGCTGGCACGTCACCGTGGACTTCGAGGACGGCGAGGGCTGGGCGAAGCTGACCGGTGAGGCCGCCTGCAACCCGGCAGGGGACCCGAAGCGCCGGATCGCGATCGTGCTCGACGACAAGGTCATCTCCTCGCCGCAGGTCGACCCGTCCGTCGCCTGCGGCACGGGCATCACCGGCGGGTCCACCCAGATCACCGGTTCCTTCACCAGCGACGAGGCCAAGGAACTCGCCCTGCTGGTCAAGGGCGGCGCCCTGCCGGTGCCGGTCGAGACGGTGGAGCAGCGGACCGTCGGCCCGACGCTGGGCGCCGAGGCCATCGAGGCCAGCGCCTGGGCGGCCGTCGCCGGCACCGCGCTGACCGCGCTCTTCGTCATCGTCGTCTACCGGCTGATGGGCGTCCTGGCCACGCTGGCCCTGCTCTGCTACGGCCTGATCTCCTACGCCGGTCTGGCGGCCCTCGGTGCCACCCTCACCCTGCCCGGTCTCGCCGGTTTCGTGCTGGCCATCGGCATGGCCGTGGACGCCAACGTACTGGTCTTCGAACGGGCCCGGGAGGAGTACGGCAGGCGCAACCGGCCCAGCGGCCGCTCGGCCCTGACCGCCGGGTTCAAGGGCGCGTTCAGCGCCATCGCGGACTCCAACGTCACCACGCTGATCGCGGCGGCGCTGCTGTTCCTGCTGGCGTCCGGTCCGGTGAAGGGCTTCGGTGTCACGCTGGGCATCGGTGTCCTCGCGTCCATGATCAGCGCCCTGGTGATCACCCGGGTGCTCGCGGAGTTCGCCGTGGCCCGCCGCTGGGTGCACCGGCGTCCGAAGGTCACCGGTCTGGCCTCCATCGGCCGGGTCCGTACGTACCTGACCCGCCGCGACCCGCAGCTCATGCGGCGCCCGCGCCGCTGGCTGGCGGTGTCCGCCGTGGTGCTCGCCGTCGCCGGCGCGGGCATCGTGGTGCGCGGGCTGAACTTCGGTGTGGAGTTCACCGGCGGCCGGCTGATCGAGTACTCCACCGGTGAGACCGTCGACCCGGACCGGGCCCGTGCGGCCCTGGCCGACGCCGGTTTCCCGCAGGCGGTCGTGCAGTCCTCCGGGGACGACAGGCTGACGGTGCGCACCGAGGAGCTGACCAACGCGGAGGCGGTCGAGGTGGCCGACGCCGTCGCGGAGGCCGGCGGCGGGGCGGAGAAGGTCCGCGACGAGCTGATCGGCCCGAGCCTCGGCGACGAGCTGCGGCGCAACGCGCTGATCGCGCTCGGTCTGGCGCTCGGCGCCCAGCTGCTGTACCTGGCTTTCCGGTTCCGCTGGATGTTCGGTACGGGAGCGGTGGCCGCCCTGGCGCACGACGTGGTCATCCTGACCGGTGTCTTCGCCTGGCTGGGCAAGCCGGTCGACGGTGTGTTCCTGGCCGCGCTGCTCACCGTGATCGGTTACTCGGTGAACGACTCCGTCGTGGTGTTCGACCGGATCCGCGAACTGTGGCGCAAGGACGGCAGGGCGCCGCTGGCGCAGGTCACCAATCGGGCGATCCTGCAGACGGTGCCCCGTACGGTCAACACCGGTATCGGTGTGATCTTCATCCTGGCCGCGCTGGCCCTGCTGGGCGGCGACTCGCTCACCGACTTCGCGCTCGCGCTGCTGATCGGCATGCTCGTGGGCACGTACTCATCGGTCCTGACCGCCTCGCCGCTCGCCGTCGTGCTCGACGCGTACGCCGGTGACGGCAAGGGCGGCCGGGGGCGTGGCCGGAGTGGTTCCGGGCGGACGAGGGCCGGCGCCGCGGAGCGCCCGGAGCGGACCGAGGCCGCCGCGCGGGCACGGTAGGAACAGCCGGAAGGGGTGGGCCGCCCGGAGGCTGCCCACCCCTTCCGCCCGGCAGCGCCGCTACGCCACCACCGCCTCCCCCGGCCGCCGTTCGAACTGGGTGCGGTACAGCTCGGCGTAGCGGCCGCCGGCGGCCAGCAGCCGCTCGTGCGTGCCGCGTTCCACGATCCGGCCGGCCTCGACGACCAGGATGAGGTCGGCGGTGCGGACGGTGGACAGCCGGTGGGCGATCACCACCGCCGTCCTGCCCTCCAGCGCCTCCGTGAGCGCCTCCTGCACGGCCGCCTCTGAGGTGTTGTCCAGGTGGGCGGTGGCCTCGTCGAGGACGACGACGCGCTGGCGGGCCAGCAGCAGCCGGGCGATGGTCATGCGCTGGCGTTCGCCGCCGGAAAGGCGGTAGCCGCGTTCGCCGACCACCGTGTCCAGGCCGTCGGGCAGGGACCGTACGAGGGTGTCGAGGCGGGCCCGGCGCAGGGCGTCCCACAGGTCGGGCTCGCCGGCGTCCGGCCGGGCCAGGAGCAGGTTGGCGCGCACCGTGTCGTGGAAGAGGTGACCGTCCTGGGTAACCATCCCGAGAGTGGCGCGCAGGGAGGCGGCGGTCAGGTCGCGGACGTCGACGCCGCCCACGCGCACGGCGCCGGAGTCGACGTCGTACAGCCGTGGCAGGAGCTGGGCGACGGTCGACTTGCCCGCGCCGGAGGAACCGACGAGGGCGACGGTCTGCCCGGGTTCGGCACGGAAGGAGATGCCGTGCAGGACTTCGTCACCGCCGCGCGGGTCGAGGGTGGCGACCTCCTCCAGGGAGGCCAGGGAGACCTTGCCTGCGGACGGGTAGCCGAAGCGGACGTCGTCGAACTCGACGGAGACCGGGCCCTCGGGCACCTCGCGCGCGTCGGGCCGCTCCCGGATCAGCGGTTCGAGGTCCAGGATCTCGAAGACCCGCTCGAAGCTGACCAGCGCGCTCATCACCTCCACCCGTGCCCCGGCGAGCGAGGTGAGCGGCGCGTACAGCCGGGTCAGCAGCAGCGCCAGCGCCACGACGGCGCCCGGCTCCAGGGCGCCGTCGAGGGCGAGCCGGCCGCCGAGGCCGTAGACCAGGGCGAGGGCGAGGGCGGAGACGAGGGTCAGCGCGGTGATGAACACCGTCTGCGCCGTGGCCGTGCGCACCCCGATGTCCCGCACCCGGCGGGCGCGGACCGCGAACTCCTCCGACTCCTCCTCGGGGCGCCCGAACAGCTTGACCAGGGTGGCGCCGGGGGCGGAGAACCGCTCGGTCATCCGGGTGCCCATGGCCGCGTTCAGGGCGGCGGCCTCGCGCTGCATGCCGGCCATGCGGCGGCCCATGCGGCGGGCCGGGACCACGAACACCGGCAGCAGGACCAGCGCGAGCAGGGTGATCCGCCAGGACAGGGTGAGCATGACGGCGAGGGCGAGGACCAGGGTGACCAGGTTGCCGACCACGGTGGACAGGGTGTTGCTGAAGGCGCGCTGGGCGCCGATGACGTCGTTGTTGAGACGGGAGACGAGCGCCCCCGTACGCGTGCGTGTGAAGAACGCTACCGGCATCCGCTGTACGTGGTCGAAGACCGCTGTCCGCAGGTCGAGGATGAGTTCCTCGCCGAGGGCCGCCGAGAGTCTGCGGCCGAGTACGCCGAGGACCGCCTCCACGACCGCGATCAGCGCGATGAGCAGGGCCAGCCGGACCACCGTGGCCTCGTCGCCGTCGGAGACGATGGTGTCCATGACGCGCCCGGCGAGTACGGGGGTGGCGACGGCGAGCGCCGCGGTCGCCGTGCCGAGGAGCACGAACAGGATCAGACGGCGGCGGTGCGGGCGGGCGAAGGCGCCGATGCGGCGCAGCGTCGCCCTGCTGAGAGGGCGGTGCTCGTCCTCGGCGGTCATGATGCCGCGCAGTTGTGTCCACGCTGTGGTCTCCATGCTCATGCGGGCGACGGTAGGACCTCAAGCGTGATTGAGGTCAAGGACGGCCCGGTGCCGTCGTCCGGCCGTCAGCGGGCGTCCGGGCCGCCGCAACCCGCCGTTGGTGCCCGGCGGGCATCCTCGGCGGGCGTGACGGGGACGATCCGCCGGGTGCTGTGCGTGCTGCCGCTGCTGCTCGTGACCGTGGTCGCGGTGCGGCACCGGTCGGTGCTGGCCGAGGGGTTCGCCCACCTGGCGACCGCCCGGTGGCCCTGGCTGCTGGCCGCGGCGGGCGTGACCTGTCTGACCTGGGTGGCGGCCGCGTGCACCCGGCAGGGCGCGGTGCTCGAACGGCTGCCCCGGCGGCGGCTGCTGGCCACGCAGTTCGCGGCGGGCGCGGCGAACCACCTGCTGCCGACGGGGCTGGGGGCGAGCGCGGTCAATCTGCGGTTCATGACGGTGTGCGGGCTGTCGCCGGCCCGCTCCTCGGCCGCGCTGGCGCTGTATCTGCTGGCGGAGTCCGTGGGCCGGGTGGGGCTGCTGGCGGCCCTGCTGGTGGCGTTCCCCGGCGCGCTGCGGTTCGGTTCCCTGCTGCCCGAGGGGGCGTTCGGTCCGCTGCTGCTCACGGCCGGCGCGCTGCTGACCGTGGTGGCGGGCGCGCTCGTGGCCGTACGGCGGCTGCGGCGGGCGGTGGGCGCGTTCCTGCGGACGGCGCTGGGCGAGGCGCGGTCGGTGCACGCCCTGCCCTCCCGGGCGCTGGCGCTGTGGGGCGGGGCGCTGGCCTTCCCCGCGCTGCAGGCGGCCGTGCTGGTGCTGGTGGGCCTGGCGTTCGGGCTGCCGGTGCCGCCGGCGCACATGGCGGTGGCGTATCTGGCGGCGACGGTCGCGGTGGCGCTGGTGCCGACTCCCGGCGGGATCGGCTCGGTGGAGGCGGCGCTGGTCGTGGCACTGGTGGCGGTGGGCGGGACCGCCGCGCCGGCCACGGCGGTGGTGCTGGCCTTCCGGGTCGTCACGGTGTGGCTGCCGCTGATGCCGGGGGCGTTGACGCTGGCCGTGCTGGTGCGGCTGAAGGTGATCTGACCAGCGGGGGGGGAGGCCGGGGCCGGTACGAACTACCCTGCGGAATACGGCAGGATGAGCGGTCGCGCCGACCGCCGGTCAGGGACGGCCGGCGCGCTGTACATCCCGTAGAAACCGAGCAGGTGACGACACGTGACACGACTTCACATACGGCCGTCGGCCAGGGCGTTCACCGGGGGTGAGCGGTGACCCGCGCGCTCACCGGACGCGACCTGCTGTACGCCGGCATCGCCCTCGCGGCCGGCCTGCTGGCGGCGTTCCTGCTGCGGATGCTGCTGCGCTGGCTGGGCCGGCACGCGGACCGCACCCGCTGGCGCGGGGACGACGTCCTCGTGGACGCGCTGCGCATGATCGCGCCGTGGGCGGCGATCGCGGGCGGCGCGGCCTCCGCGGCGGCGGCGCTGCCGCTGACCCGGACCGTGCAGCACAGCGTCAACCAGGTGCTGACGCTGATGGTCATCTTCGCCGCGACCATCTCGGCGGCCCGGGTGGTGGCGGGGCTGGTGCGCTCGGTCACCCAGTCCCGCTCCGGGGTCGCCGGGTCGGCGACCATTTTCATGAACATCACCCGGATCCTGGTCCTGGCGATCGGTTTCCTGGTGGGGCTGCAGACGCTGGGCATCTCGATCGCCCCGCTGCTCACCGCCCTCGGCGTCGGCGGCCTCGCGGTCGCGCTGGCCCTGCAGGACACGCTCGCCAACCTGTTCGCGGGCATCCACATCCTTGCCTCCAAGACCGTGCAGCCCGGGGACTACATCCAGCTGAGCAGCGGCGAGGAGGGCTACGTCGAGGACATCAACTGGCGCCAGACGACGGTCCGCAACCTGTCCAACAACCTGGTGGTCATCCCGAACGCGCAGCTCGCCAAGACGAACATGACCAACTTCATGCGTCCCGAGCAGCAGCTGACCATCCTGGTGCAGGCCGGGGTGTCGTACGACAGCGACCTGGAGCAGGTGGAGGAGGTGACGAAGGAGGTCGTCGCCGAGGTGATGACGGAGATCACCGGCGCCGTGCCGGAGCACGAGCCGGCGGTGCGGTTCCACACCTTCGGGGACTCCCGTATCGGCTTCACCGTCATCCTGGGCGTCGGCGAGTTCAGCGACCAGTACCGGATCAAGCACGAGTTCATCAAGCGCCTGCACCGCCGCTACCGCGAGGAGGGCATCCGCATCCCGTCGCCCGCGCGGACGGTGGCGCTCCAGCAGGGCTCGGTGGTCTTCCCCCAGCAGCGCGGCGCGGACGCCGCGCCGGACTCCGTACCGGGCTCCGCGACGGGCTCCGCACCGGACGACATGACCATCGCCCGGCCGGTCTGAGCCCACCGTCCCGGGTGATCTCCCGCCGCGCCGGTGAGGGCCGCGGCGGGAGACCGGCCGGAAGTCGGCGCGGACCCCTGTCGAGCCCCGGTCGATCACGAGATATCTTGATGTCGAGCAATGTTGCAGACGTGGAGCGGAGCACCCGGTGACTGACTCGACCATCATCTATACGCACACTGACGAGGCCCCGGCCCTGGCGACGTATTCCTTCCTGCCGGTGGTCCAGGCGTACGCCTCGCAGGCGGGTGTCGCCGTGGAGACGCGTGACATCTCGCTGGCCGGGCGCATCCTCGCCCTGTTCCCGGAGTACCTGTCCGAGGACCAGCGCGTCCCGGACGCCCTCTCGGAGCTCGGTGAGCTGGCGAAGACGCCGGCGGCCAACATCATCAAGCTGCCGAACATCTCGGCGTCGATCCCGCAGCTCAAGGCCGCGATCGCCGAGCTGCAGGGCCAGGGCTACGCGCTTCCGGCCTACCCGGACGACCCGAAGACCGACGAGGAGCGCGACATCCGCGCCCGCTACGACAAGGTCAAGGGCTCGGCCGTCAACCCGGTGCTGCGCGAGGGCAACTCCGACCGCCGCGCCCCCGCCTCGGTGAAGAACTACGCCAAGAACCACCCGCACCGCATGGGCGCCTGGACCGCCGAGTCCAAGACCAACGTGGCGACCATGGACGCGGACGACTTCCGCTCCACCGAGAAGTCGGCCGTCATCGCCGAGGACGGCGCGCTGCGCATCGAGCTCAAGGGCGACGACGGCTCCACCACCGTGCTGCGCGAGTCCGTCCCCGTCCTGAAGGGCGAGGTCGTCGACGCCTCCGTGATGCGCGTCGCCGCGCTGCGCGAGTTCCTGACCGCGCAGGTCGCCCGCGCCAAGCAGGAGGGCGTGCTGTTCTCCGTGCACCTGAAGGCCACGATGATGAAGGTCTCCGACCCGATCGTCTTCGGCCACGTGGTGCGCGCCTTCTTCCCGAAGACGTTCGCGCAGTACGGCGACAAGCTCGCCGCGGCCGGCCTCACCCCGAACGACGGCCTGGGCGGCATCTACAAGGGCCTGGAGGCCCTGCCCGAGGGCGCCGAGATCAAGGCGTCCTTCGACGCCGAGCTCGCCGAGGGCCCGGCGCTGGCGATGGTCGACTCCGACAAGGGCATCACCAACCTGCACGTCCCCTCGGACGTCATCGTCGACGCCTCCATGCCGGCCATGATCCGCACCTCCGGCCACATGTGGGGCCCCGACGGCCAGGAGGCCGACACCCTCGCCGTCCTGCCGGACTCCAGCTACTCCGGCGTCTACCAGGCCGTGATCGACGACTGCCGGGCCAACGGCGCCTACGACCCGTCCACCATGGGCTCGGTGCCGAACGTCGGTCTGATGGCGCAGAAGGCCGAGGAGTACGGCAGCCACGACAAGACCTTCGAGATCCCCGTCACCGGTACGGTCCGTCTCGTCGACCAGGCCGGCAACGCCGTCCTCGAGCAGGCCGTCTCCGCCGGTGACATCTTCCGCGCCTGCCAGACCAAGGACGCGCCGATCCGCGACTGGGTGAAGCTGGCCGTCGCCCGCGCCCGCGCCACCGGCGACCCGGCGGTGTTCTGGCTGGACGCCACCCGCGCCCACGACGCCAACCTGATCGCCAAGGTCGAGCAGTACCTGCCGGAGCACGACACCGAGGGCCTGGACATCCGCATCCTGTCCCCCGTCGAGGCGACCAAGCTGTCGGTGGAGCGCATCCGCCGCGGCGAGAACACGATCTCCGTCACCGGCAACGTGCTGCGCGACTACCTCACCGACCTCTTCCCCATCCTGGAGCTGGGCACCAGCGCCAAGATGCTGTCGGTCGTCCCGCTGATGGCGGGCGGCGGCCTGTTCGAGACGGGCGCCGGCGGCTCCGCGCCCAAGCACGTGCAGCAGCTGGTCAAGGAGAACTACCTGCGCTGGGACTCCCTCGGTGAGTTCTTCGCGCTGGTGCCTTCCCTGGAGCAGTACGCCTCGGTCACGGGCAACACCCGCGCCAAGGTCCTCGCCGACGCCCTCGACCGCGCCACGGCGACCTTCCTCAACGAGGACAAGTCCCCGACCCGTCGCGTCGGCGGCATCGACAACCGCGGCAGCCACTTCTACCTGTCCCTGTACTGGGCGCAGGAGCTGGCCGCGCAGAGCGACGACGCGGACCTGGCGAAGGCGTTCGCGCCGCTCGCCGAGACGCTCGCCGCCAACGAGGCGACGATCGTCGACGAGCTGAACGCCGTCCAGGGCAAGCCCGCCGACATCGGCGGCTACTACCAGCCCGACCCGGCCAAGGCCGCCGCGGTCATGCGCCCGTCCACCACGTGGAACGAGGCGCTGGCGTCCCTGAGCTGACGCGAGCGGTCCCTCGGTGCTCCGCCCCGGCCGGCCCTGCGCCCGGCCGGGGCGGAGCCGTCTCCCGGGGCGTTGTCAGTGCCGTATGGCACGGTTGATCATGCCGTGAACCACTGACCATGCCTTGGAGCAACCGCATGACCGATGTACCGTCGTCCTTCGCGTTCCTTTCCGGTGATCCGGACTCCCCCGTGATCCTGCATGTGCCGCATTCCTCGCGGGAGATACCGGAGGACGTACGGGCCGGGATCGTGCTGGACGACGCCGGGCTGGAGCGGGAGCTCGATCACATCACCGACTCGCACACCGCGTCGATCGCCGAGGCGGCGGCCCGGGCGGCCGGGGTCACGCCCTGGCGGTTCGTGAACCGGCTCTCACGGCTGGTCGTCGACCCCGAGCGGTTCCCGGACGAGCGGGAGGAGATGCTGGCCGTCGGCATGGGCGCGGTCTACACGCGGACCACGCACAAGGACGTGCTGCGGCCCGACGGGCTCGACGCCGGGCCGCTGATCGAGCGGTACTTCCATCCGTACGCGCGGGCGATGACCCAGGCCGTCGCCGACCGGCTCGCGGCGACCGGGCGGGCCGTGATCATCGACGTGCACTCGTATCCGAGCGCGCCGCTGCCCTACGAGCTGCACGGCGACGGTCCGCGGCCGGAGGTCTGCCTGGGCACCGACTCCTTCCACACCCCGCCCGGGCTGCTCGCCGCCGCCCGCGAGGCGTTCGCGCCGTGCGGGGAGACGGGGCTGGACAGCCCGTTCGCCGGGACGTACGTACCGCTGGAGTTCTACGGCAAGCGGGCGGAGGTGTCCGCCCTGATGGTGGAGATCCGCCGGGACACCTACATGACCGAGCCGGGCGGCCCCGCGGGTCCGGGGCTGCGCGGGCTCGCCTCGGCGCTGGCCACCCTGATCGACGCGGCCTCCCACTGACTCCGGCGCATCACCGCCTCCGGCATACACCAGCCCCTCCGGCACATACCAGCCCCTCCGGCGTTTGAGGAGCGGGGGTCCGGGGGCAGCGCCCCCGGGATGGGACGGGAAGGGGCGGCGGGGGCGAAGAACCGGGCCCGGCACAGCAGCCACCGCCGGTCCGCCGCGCAGCGACCCCTTTGAGCGAGGAGGTGTGGCCCCCCGACTCCCCGCTCAAAAAGGTCAGGCGCGGAGCCACTCCGTGACGACCACGTCGTCGTCGGTGCGCAGGCGCAGGGCGAAGGGACCGGAGGGCGGGGCGGCAGTGGTGAAGCGGCCCAGGTCGTCGGTGGTGAGCGGGACGGTGGTCTGCGGGCCGCCGAGCACCTCGACACGGGCCGGCCGGGGCGGCAGCACCTGGCCCATCAGGCCCTCCGCGGTCACCTCGACGTCCAGCATCACCTCACCGGCGGTGAAGGTGAGCATGCGCGGCACGTCCGTCGCGCCCCTGACCGGGATGGCGTCGACCAGCGAGTCGAAGGTCAGCTCGGCCACGCGGGCGTCGAGGTCGTACAGCGCGTAGGCGTCGACGGCGATCTGCAGCAGGGCGGGAGGCAGCGGGTCCAGGACGGCTGCCGCCTGCCGGAGTTCCTCCTCCAGCAGCCCGCTGTCGAAGTCGTCGTTCATGTCATCGTTCATGTCGTCGTTCACGCCGCCCCCCGTGCCTCGAGCCGGGCCCGCAGCCGGCGCAGACAGCGCTGACGCAGCGGCCCGATACTGCCCACCGCGATGTCGAGCGCGGCGGACACCTCCTGATAACTGGGCGGCGGCGAGGCGATCAGCACACGCAGCAACTGCCTGCACCGCTCGCCCAGTTCCTCGAACTCCTGCCACAGCCGCCGCACGCGTTCGCTCTGCGCCGCCGCCTCCTCCGACTCCAGCAGCGACTGCTCCGGCGCACCGTCCTCGCTGACCCGGTCCAGCAGTTGCGGATCGTCCGTCAGCATCAGCCGGCGCGCATCCCTGTGCACCTTCAGGCACTCGTGCCGCGCGGTACTGGCCAGCCAGGAGCCCGCCTTGTCGGGTTCCCGGATCCGCCCCAGATGCTGGGCGAAACGGAACCACACGGTCTGGTAGACCTCGTGCGCGTCGGCGTCGGAGAGCCGGTGCGCGCGCACCACGGACCACACCAGTGGGCCCAGCCCTTCCACGATCGCCTTCCAGGCCGCCGCGTCTCCGTCGACAGCGGACCGGACCAACGCGCCGACTTCAGTACGCTCCACGGTGCCACCCCTCGTGTACGGCACGTCATCGTACGCCGTGGAAGGGAGAACTCCGCTCCTCATGCCCGGGCCGAGGGTGGTGAGACCCGCACGGGGCGCCAGGTGGACGGAAGGAGCGCCGGTACGTGCGCCCCGCGCACTTGCGCGTACTCGGTGGTGGCGTCGAGCAGTTGCCGGCGGGCCTTGCGCGGGTCGGTCTCCGCCTGCGCGGTCATGTGGGCGGCGACCATGCCGGCGGCGACGGGGGTGGCGAACGAGGTCCCGCTCCACTGGGCGAGCCCCTCGAACATCACCTGGTCCGGCTTGCCGGAGCCGCCGTCCTCGCTCAGCACGCCGGTGTGGCGCGGGTGGTGGCACGTGCAGGCGTACGTGAAACCGTAGCGGCAGGCGTCGTAGGTGGAGTGCTGGTACACGTACGGGACGGGCGTGTCGAAGCCGGTGAGGGCGCTGGTGAGGCGCTCGCCGGGGGCGTAGGCGTTCACCCAGCCGCCGTGGTTGCTGAAGCAGGCGCCGAACTCGCCGTCCCCGCGCAGCGCGCCGACGGACAGCACGGCGTTCTCGTAGCCGGGCAGACCGGCGTAGGCGGCGGGCCAGAAGGGCGTGGCGCTGCCGTTGTTGCCGGCGGCGGCGACCAGCAGGGTGGGCCGCTCCCGCAGTTCCCGCATGAAGGCGTCGACGCCGAGAAGTCCGTCGGTACGGCCGTTGGAAGTGCCGGCGGAGAGGCTGATGACGTCGGGCCAGCCGTCGCGGTCCACGGCCTCGAAGAGCTTCTCGCCGAACTCGGACTCCAGGACGGCGCCCGCGTCGTTGAGCGTGCCGCGGACGGTGATGTCGGTGTTGGGGGCGACGGCGGCGACGAGTCCGGCGATGAACGTGCCGTGCCCGCAGTACTGCCGGAGGATCCCGTCGCCGTCGCACTCCTCGACCTGGGCGTCGCCCCGGGTGTGGGCGAGCGGCGGGTAGGAACGGTGGTCGTGCATGAGGCCGGTGTCGACGACGAGCACGCCGACGGCGGTGTCCGGGTCGTGGGCGGCGCCGGCGACGGCCGGGTTGGGCTGCCCGCCGGGCGCCACGGGCACGGGCTCGTCGCCGGGGCAGGCGTTGACCGCGATCGACACCACGTGGTTGCGGCTGACCAGCCGGCGCCCGGCACGGCCCTCGACCGCCGACAGCGCGCGCAGCGCCCCCGCGACCGCCGGGTCGCCGCTGCCGTCGCCCAGGCCGGGGTCGGCGACCCGGATGCGGGTGATGCCGGAGCGGTTGGTCTCCGGGCTCGCCCGGCGCACCTGGTCCGGGGTGAGGCCGGCGAACGTGGTGAAGTGCCGTCGGACGGTTTCCTCGACGACGCGGGCCTCCTCGCCGTCGCGGGCGAGGACGACGCCCTTCTCGTAGAGGAACTCGCCCGCGTCGTCCGGCCCGATCGCCAGGGGGACGTCGGGCATGGAGCGTTGGATCTGTGTGAACTGCTCGCGGAATCGCTGTGGTGCCATGGCATTCCTCCACTGGTGCGACGGCGGCCGGTGCCGCGGAGTCCTCGTGAATGCAGAGCCGGTGAGCGGGCGTTTGATACAACGTCACACCTGTGAGGCGTGACGACCGACCACTACCATCGTGGGGTGACAGCGGGAAGCGACACGGTGCTGGAACTGCTGCCGATGGTGTTCGCCGCCCCGGGTGAGGCGCTGGCGAGGGCGGAAGCGGTGCTGGGTGACCGTCCATCGCCCCTGCACGCCTCCGTCGCCCATCAGGTGATCGGCATCTGGCAACGGGACTTCGGCGACATGCGGCTGGCCCTGACCCATCTGCGGCGGGCCCGCACCTGGGCGGCGCGCGCGGACTCGGCCGAGCGGGAGGCGGACGTCCTCGCCACCCTCGGGGTCGCACTGGTGCACGCGGGGCGCACCCGGCAGGGCATGGACGCGCTGGGGCGCGGTGTCGAGCGCGGCACCGGACACACCCGTGCGCGGGTGCTGTTCCGCCGGGCGTACTCATGGTGGGTGCTGGGCCATCACAAGGAGGCACTGGAGGACGTACGGCGGGCCATTCCCGTACTGCGACAGGCCGAGGACGTGATCTGGACGGCGCGGGCGCTGACGCTGCGGGCGACGGTGCACCTGGCGCTGGGGTCGGTGGAGCGGGCGGTCGCCGACTTCACGGCGGCCGAGGCGCTGTGGGACACGACGGGCCAGGAGCACGACAAGGCGGACGCGGTGGAGAGCCGGGGGCTGGCCGCGTTCCGCGCGGGCGACGTGCCGGCCGCGCTGCGGCTGCTCGACGAGGCGGAGGAGCGGTACGCCAAGCTGGGCACGCCGACGTTCATGCTGAACATCCGGCGCTGCGAGGTGCTGATGGCGGCCGGGCTCGCCGCGGAGGCACTGACGGAGGCGGACGCGGCGATCCGGGAGCTGGACGGGATGGGCGGGCAGTCCACGCGCAAGGCGGAACTGCTGCTGGCCGCCGCGCGGGCGGCCCGGCTGGCGGGGGAGCCGCAGACGGCGATCGCCCGGGCGGCGCTCGCGGTGCGGCTGTTCGCGGGGCAGCGGCGCACCTGGTGGGAGACGCACGCGCGGCTGGTGCTGATCGGGGCCCGGCACGCGGCCGGGCACGGTTCCGGCCGGCTGGTCGCGGACGCGGCGGCGGTAGCGGAGCGGCTGGCCGCGCTCGGGGCGCCGGCCGCCCCCGAGGCGTCCCTGCTGGCCGGCCGGATCGCGCTGGAGCTGGGCCGGACGGCGGACTCGGAGCGGCATCTCGCGGTCGCCGCCCGGAGCAGACACGGCGGGCCGCCGCTCGCGCGGATGACGGGCTGGGCGGCGCAGGCGCTGCGCGCACAGGCCGCCGGTTCCACGCGCGGGGTGCTGGAGGCGTGCCGACGCGGCCTGGACGTGCTGGACGACCACCGGATGACGCTGGGCGCCTCGGAATTGCGGGCCCGCGCCACCGCGCAGGGCGCGGAACTGGCCGCGCTCGCGCAGAAAGCCAGCCTGGTCTCGGGCAGGCCGCGGCGGCTGCTGGTGTGGAGCGAACGCTGGCGGGCCACCGCGCTGTCCGCACCGCCCACCCGGCCGCCCGCCGACCGCGCGCTGCTCAGCGGCATGACCGCCTACCGGGAGATCGCCGCCCGCGCGGAGGAGGCCCGCATGGACGGCAGGCCTGTACCGGCCCTTGAGCGGGAACAGCGGCGGCTGGAGCGGGAGATCCGGTCGCGGACGCTGCACATGCGCGGCGAGGCCCCCGACGGCGGGGACCGCTTCGACGTCGGCCGGCTGCTCGCGCGGCTGGGGGACGAGACGTCCCTCGTCGAACTGGCCGTGCTCGACGGGCGGGTGCAGGTGCTGCTGTGCGGGCGGGGGCGGGTGCGGCGGTTCGAGGCGGGTCCGCTCGCGGCGGCGGAGACCGAGGCCGAGCACGTACAGGCGGGGCTGCGGCGGCTGGCCCATCCGGGGGCGCAGGCGCGGCTGCCGGTGGTGGAGGCGGCCGGCCGCCGGCTGGAGGAGCTGCTGCTCGGTCCGGCCGCGGCGCATCTCGGTGACGGCCCGGTGGTGATCGTGCCGCCGGGGCGGCTGCACCGGGTGCCGTGGGCGCTGCTGCCCTCATTGCGGGAGCGGGTGCTGAGCGTGTCACCTTCGGCGAGCAGCTGGCTGCGCGCGAAGGAGACGGCGCCGCCGCCCGGGGGCCGCCAGGTGCTGGTGCGCGGTCCGGGGCTCGCGACGGGCGGCGCGGAGGTGCCGGAGCTGGCCGGCCGCTACGGCGGTGCGACCGTCCTGGAGCACGACGACGCGACGGTGCCGCGTGTGCTGAGGGAGCTGGACGGGGCGGGGCTCGCGCATATCGCCGCGCACGGCGCGTTCCGTGCGGACGGTCCGCTGTTCTCGTCCCTGCGGATGGCCGACGGACCGCTGATCGTGCACGACTTCGAGCGGCTGGACCGCAGTCCGTACCGCATCATCCTGTCCTGCTGCGACACCGCGCGGTTCGCCACGGTGGGCGCGGACGAACTTCTCGGTCTGGTCACGGCGTTGCTGCCGCTGGGCACGGCGGGGGTGGTGGCGTGCAGCGCGCCCGTCAACGACGCGGCGGTCGTCCCCCTCATGGTGGCCCTCCATGAAGCCCTCGGCACGGGGCTCTCCTTGGCGGAGGCCCTGCGTGATGCCCGCGCCGGCCTTCCGGCCGACGCGTTGCACCGGGCCACGGGGTGGGCCTTCACCGCGTTCGGGGCGGCGTGATCCCCGCCGTGGGCGGCTGCGGGTGACGGGTGGCTGGTCGCGGAGATCCGGACCTCGGCCCGATGCCGGGAGAGCGGCCGGGGACGGCCGCGGCCGAGCCCGGTGGCGAGGGGCGCACGGCATCGACGGCGCGTCGCGCGGGAGGGTCCCGGCGGGTATCGGCGGCAGCGGGGCTTCACGTTGCGGGTCGTGCCGCGCGGGTGAAGAGTGGAATTATATCGGTCCTGTATCACCCGATCCACATTTCAATCTCTTCGCAGCACCGCCCGTAAAGGGCAGGACGCGCGAGGGAAACACAGCACGAGGCCAACCGCATCTGGAACCCTCATGGCCAGGACCACCCGACGACATGTATCCCGCGCTGTCAGCGCGTCCGTCGTGGCTGCGGCACTTGCGTTTCCCGCAAGTCTGACGACTGCCGCGGCGGCATCTCACACCGGCGACGGGATCTCGGTGGGAATACCCTCCCAGACGACGCCCCCTCCGCCCGATCCGACGACGGAGCCCTCACCCCCGGAGCCTCCACCGACGGAACCGGACGCTCCTTCGGACGAGACCGAACCGACGGAACCGGACGCTCCTTCGGACGAGACCGAACCGACGGAACCGACGGAACCCGGCGATTCCCCGACGAGTGAGGACGAGGAACAGGACGGAACATCGGACGAGGACGGGTCGGAAGAGGACGGAGAAGAATCGGACCGGACGACGCCCGAGCCCACTGTGGAACAGAAGGAGAAAATTGAAGAAGTAACCGAAGTGCTGACCCAGGAAACGGAAGAGGCCCCCGAAGAGCTCACGCCGAGTGTGGCGCAGTTGACCACCGTCCTGCAGGAGGCCGAGGAGCAGGAGACACCACCACAGGAGAGGGAGGGAGTCATCGAGAGCGCGAAGCAGATCGCTGCCGCACTGGAAGTGATCAATGACCCCAGGACGCCTCCCGAGATACGGAAAGTACTGGTCGTGATCGTGAAGCAGATGGTTTCCGCGCTGAATTCGGTCAGCACCGCGAAAGTTTCTCCCGAGGAGCGGTCCACGACCGTCCTGACCGTGCAGAGGTGCACCTCCGTCCTGGATCTGATCAGCGACCCCTCGACACCACGGGAGCTGAGGGACCACCTGGCCAACACCATCAAACAGCTGTACCGCGTCCTGATGTGGAGCACGGGCGCGAAGCCGGTGCCGGACAAAAGCGCGGCCAGGGCAGGGATCAGCGCCGCGCAGCAGTCCCGCCAGGACGCGGCGACGATAGGCGTCGCGCTGGAGACGGCCGGCTGGTCCGAGACATCCGACGGGGACCGGCACGGTCTCGCGGAGAGCGCGGACGAAGCCAGTTCGTCACTGCAGGACAGCAGTGACCCCAGGGTGTCGGACGAGGACCGGAAGGAAGCGCGGCGAGAGGCGAAGGAGCGGATCGCCCGGTTGAACGAACAGGTGAAGAAGACCGCCCTCGCCCAGGGCTTGCCGGACGTACCACTCGGCAAGGCCGCCGAAGTCTGCACCAATGCCATCTTCAGGTCCGTCCCCGACCGCGCTCTCGCCCGGGGCATCGAAGAACTGTCTCCCTCACGATGGGAGACCGAGGGGGTGAAGGACTACTGGAAGGCCAAGAAATCCGGTTCCGACTCCCTCGACGTCCAGGCCCAGCTGCGGAACAACACGTACGACAGCGCCCCGTTCGACGTAGCGCCGCTCGTCACCGGGCTCGCCGGTGTCGTGCCGGCCGGCAAGCTGTTCGGCACCGTCGGCGTCCCGGGTCTTCACTGCCTGCAGTCGGCTCGGCAGCTCGACCGTCAGGGCGTGGAGATAAAGACCTGGCTCCAGATGGCCGAGGAGGAGGCGTAGAAGGGCCCCGGCCCCGGTCAGCCCGCCGCTTCTTCCAGCAGCTTCGCGACGGGTGTCTCTATGCCGGCGTAAGCCGTCGAAACACCGTATCTGTCCAGGTCCCTCCTCTCCTTCGCGCGGTCGACCATACCCTTGAAGTGAAACGACGAAATGGAATACACAGGTCTTTCCCTGGGGGACCAGACCGCCGTCACATAGCGTGGTTTACGCGTCACGTTGACAAGGTTGTTGTTGTGCCGCACCCTGCCGTGATAGTAAAGTTCTTCTCCGCATTTTTCGGGAGGACAATAGTATCGCCCCTCCTTCTTGTCCCACGAACGGTGCGCGAGCCGGAATTTGGCCACGTCCAGCTTTCCCCGGTCCTTCCTCATGTACGTGATCTGCAGGAAAACGTCCACCGTGTCGAACTCGGCGCCCACCGGTATCTGGAACACGCGCTCCATGGAGTATTCCTGTCCGACATCGAGCGAGTCGCCTGGGAGATAGAATTGACCACTGCTTATCGTAGTGAATTTCAAATGATCGACGTAACGTTCGGCTTCCCCCTCGCTCCCCTCGTCCAGACTCTTTCTCCACTCCTCCAGCCGGTCCTCACCGTCGGAATATTCAGCGGCTTTGCCGTACACCGCGTAGTCATCGTTGATGATGTAGACCGGAATGCCTCCGGCGTTCTTCATGTACAGCTTCAGCGGGACATGCACGAGCGGATTCCTGTGATCGGCCCGCGCTTCGCCGAATTCCGCCTTCAGGATGAAGTGCATGGGAGCCGCCGCGGGCTGGTACATGGTTGAATACGCCAGACTCACGGCGCTCATGAGTGCGGTGACGACCACACCGGCCGCAAACGTCCTGGGGATCGGAATACCCTGCCACGCCCTCTCCCGGACAAGGAGCCAGAGCGCCCACAGGGACCAGCCCAGAAGGGGCATGAAGACCAGCAGATAGGGGGTGTATTCCTTTTCGTCGAACCACATGAAGAGCAGAAGCCCCTCGGTGGCCGCCGTGATGATGACTCCCAGGAGGACGACCGCTCCGGAGCTTTTGTGCCGCCGTGTCCCCTCATAGTCGAGAACCGCGAGCACCGCCACACCCTGCACCACACCGGAGACAAGGATCAGGGCCCCGCTTATTCGTTGCGCGAAGGTGAGGGCACCGATGGCGTCCGGCCATCCGATCACGATGTTCAGGATCACGGAAGCGAGCATCCCCGTCGTCATCAGCACGAGGACCGTGTGCCTCCGCCAAGCGCGGTCGGGCCACGTCCCGCTGTCCCCTCCGCGCCACCGCACGGACACCGGATCCTCCAGGTCCATGTCCGCCGGATAACCGAGGCGACCGAGCATTTCCCGCAGTTGACTCAGTGACCAGGCACTGCCCACCGTCTCCCCGCCTACGACGACACGGCGAAGACCGCGGCGGTCCGGAGCCTCGACAGTCACCCACGGTCGGATTCCCATGGACTCAGGCTCACGCCCGCGCCCGCGCCCCGCATGCGGGACTCCCCCGTCCGGTGGCCCCTCCACGATTGAGGGCCTCGCCCCACGAAGTGGGGCGAGGCCCTCATCCGGGCCGACAGCCCGTTGTCTGTCGGGACGACAGGATTTGAACCTGCGACCCCTTGACCCCCAGTCAAGTGCGCTACCAAGCTGCGCCACGTCCCGATGCGGTTCGCGCGGTGAACCGCGTGATCTCGCAGGTCAACAGTACCGCATCGGGACGCGGGTCAGCCGCGTACGGCGGGGGCCCCGGGCTTCGGTTCCGGGATGGCCGGCTGTACGGAGGGAGAGGCCGGGCGGGTGGCGCGGCGGGCCGGGACCAGGAGGGCCGCGCCCGCCGCCGCGAGGCAGAGGACGGCGAGCAGGGCGAAGCCCTGGGTGTAGCCGGAAAGGACGCCGCCCGCAACTACGACGCCCTGCTGGCCGCGGCCCGCGACGCGTTCGCCGAGCACGGCTCGGAGGCTTCCCTGGAGGACATCGCCCGCCGGGCGGGGTCGGCATCGGAACGCTCTACCGGAACTTCCCGACCCGTCGGCACCTGTTCGAGAGCGTCTACGCGGGCGAGGTGAACGACCTGTGCCGGTACGCCGAGGAGGTCGCCGGCGGGGAGCCGTGGGAGGCGCTGGACGCATGGCTGCGCCGGTTCGTGGACTACACGGCCACCAAGCGGGCCATCCGGGAGGCGATGGACGGCGAGTCGGAGATCTTCCTGGTGTGCCGGGAGTCGATGTACGCGGCGGGCGGTCCGCTGTTCGAGCGGGCGCAGCGGGCCGGACGGGCGCGGGACGACATCGCCTTCGACGATCTGCTGCGGATGGTCGCCGGGATCACCGCGACGAACTTCCTCGACGACGCCCAGCGCGACCGGGTACTGGCCGTCGCCCTGGACGGGGTGCGCACCGAACGCTGAGCCGCGACGCACCGCGGGGCGGCCCCTCCTTCTCGGGGCCGCCCCGCGGTCGTGTCGGGTGGTGCGCGGCCGGGCTCAGCCGGTGGTGACCAGGTGCCGCGGCTCGCCGGCCCGCCGCTCCGACCGCGTGGTCCGCAGCGCGGCGATCCCGATGAAGACCATCGACGCCGTGCCGGCCAGGGCGAAGGCCGTGAAGCCCCAGTCGCCCTTGTCCGCGGCGAGCAACTGGCCGCCCAGCCACGGTCCGAAGACCGCGCCGAAGCGGCCCATGCCGGAGGTCCAGCCGACCGCCGTGGCGCGGTGGGCGGGGGCGGAGCCGATGGACACGGTCGCGTAGATCATCGTCTGGGCGCTGTTGAGGAACACACCGGTGAGGAAGACGACGACGAAGGTCAGCGCGAGCGGCATGTGGACGCTGAGCAGGAAGACGCCGCCGGCGGTCAGCGCGAACCAGATCGCCGAGATGCGCGGGGCGCCGAAGCGGTCGGAGGCCCGGCCGGCGATCAGCATGCCCACGATGCCGCCGAGGTTGAACAGGACGACGAAGGTGAGCGCGGAGCCGAGTTCGTAGCCCTCGCCGCGCATCAGGGTGGGCAGCCAGGTGGCGACGCCGTAGACGAGGAGCAGGCCGCCGAAGGAGGCCAGCCAGTACAGCAGGGTCTGGACCCACTCGCCGCCGCGGAACAGGTCGAGCAGGCTGGCCCAGGGGGCGCCGGCGGCGGTCCGGTCCTTGGCGGCGGGCAGTTCGGCGTCGTAGCGGGCGGCCAGCGCGCGGGCCTCCTCCGTGCGGCCGCGGGCGACGAGGAAGCTCAGCGACTCGGACAGGAACCGGGCGAGCACGGGGACGAAGAGGAGCGGGACCACACAGACCCAGAAGGCGGCGCGCCAGCCGAGCGGCTCGACGATCCACAGGGCCACGTAGGCGGAGAGGATGCCGCCGGCGTGGTGGGCGGTCATCAGCAGGCCGATGGTGAGGGCGGCGCGGGCGCGCGGGGCGTAGTCGGAGACCATGCTGATCGCGGTGGGGAGCAGGCCGCCGAGGCCGAGGCCGGCCAGGGTCCGGCCGAGGCCGAAGACGGCGACGCCGCTGGAGACCGCGCAGAGGCCGGAGGCCAGCGAGAAGAGCGCGACGCAGGAGACCATCAGCTTCTTGCGGCCGATGCGGTCGGCGACCGTTCCCGCGGTCAGCGCGCCGACGAGCATGCCGAAGGTGGCGTAGCTGCCGAGGTCGCCGGCCTGGGCCGAGGTGATGCCGAGGGCCTTCTCCTCGAGCATGTGGGGCAGGACCGAGCCGTAGATGAACATGTCCAGGCCGTCGAAGAGGACGGCGAGCCAGCACAGGCCGACGACCAGCAGGGCCAGTCTGCTGCCGCGGGCGGGCGGCGCGGAGGAGGAGGACATCGTTGTTTTCCTCTCGTCCAGGAGGAGTTTGCCTGGAGGGGATGTGTGATGGGGCGACGCTAAGGACCCCGCTCCCAGAGTGTCAACGCTTTTGTTGACAATCTCAGCAACAATTTGGGGGGTGGGTCGCGCACCCATGGATGTGACCCATGGGTGCGCGACCCACCCCCCGGTGGCGCGGTCCTCGTCAGTCGACCGGTGGTGTGCCGTGGGTGTGGAACGACGCGATGGTCTTCAGGCCCCAGGCCTGCCCCTTGGCGCGCTCCGCCTCGGTCCAGGTGATCAGCGGCCAGTCGGGCGCCAGCACCAGGCGGGTGAGCGGGTTGCACAGCTCGATGCGGTTGCCGCCCGGCTCGTAGACGTAGAGGAAGAACGTCTGCTGGATGGCGTGCTTGTGCGGGCCCGTCTCGATGAACACGCCGGTGTCGATGGCGAGGTCGGCGGCGCGCAGGACGTCCTCGCGGGTGTCGGCGGCGAAGGCGATGTGGTGCAGCCGTCCGGAGGAGCCGGTCCAGTCCTCGGTGTAGACGACGTCGTACGACTTGTCGGTGAAGGTCAGCCAGCGGGCGGCGATCCTCCCGGAGTCGAGCCGGATCTGCTCGGTGGGCCGGGCGCCGAGGAGCTGTTCCTGGAACTCGGCGTTGGCGAGCACGTCGGCGGCGAGGAAGTTGATGTGGTCGAGGCGGCGGACGCCGACGCCCCGGTTGGGCTTGGCCTGCGGCTGGTTCTTCAGCGCCGGCTTCAGCTCCTCGGGGGCCCGGTAGTGCTCGCTCTCCCAGTACAGGGCGTGCTCGTGGCCGTCGGGGTCGGCGGTGAGGTAGAGCCTGCCGATGCCGGGCTCGTCCTCGACCCACTTCCCGGACCGGCCCGCCGCTTCCAGGGCGGCCACCCGGCGTTGCAGCGCCTCCTCACTGGAGGTGCGCAGCGCGAGCCGGCCGAGGCCGGGGTGTTCGCGGGCGGTGAGGACCAGGCTGTGGTGTTCGTAGTCGTCGTAGGTGCGCAGGTAGACGGTGTCGCCGGCCCGGCCGTTGACGGTCAGGCCGAGGTAGTCGGTGAAGAAGGCGACGCTGGCGTCCAGGTCGGGCGTGAAGAGCTGGGCGTGGCCGACGTGGGCGATGTCACCGAGCGGCGGAGTCATGGGGGCCTCCAGGGCGTTGTGCGGGGATCGGTGCCGTCTCGGCGGGCCGGGGGAAGACGGTGCCGTCGAAGATCTTGCGCGCGGTGCGTACGACGGCGGTGCGGCGGACCGTGGCGGAGCCGGGGTCGACGTGGACGTCGACCTCCAGGAAGCCGGTGGGGTGTTCGACGCGTACCCGGTCGCCGGAGCCGGGGAGCCGCGCGATCCCCTCCCCCACCCCGCCCGCCACGCGCAGTCCGGCCGCCACGCTCGCGGCGCCCAGGACGCCGATGGAGGTGTGGCAGCGCACCGGGATGAAGGTGCGGGTGGTGACCGCGCCGCCGTGCCGGGGCGGGGCGAGCAGGGTCAGCTTGGGCACGGTGGCGCCCTCGACGTCCCCGAGGCCCATCAGGTGCCCGGCCGCCAGCCGGATCTCCTTGAGGCGGTCGGCGAGACTCACGTCCTCTTCCAGGTCCTTGGGCGTCTCGTACCCGGTGACCTTCAGCGCCGCCGCCGGGATCAGCACCACCGGCATGCCGTTGTCGACGCAGGTCACCTCGGTGCCGGCGATCGTGTCGCGGACGTTGCCGGTGGGCAGCAGCGGGCCCTCGCCCTGCGGGAACTCGATGACGACCGGGGCGGCGGTGCCCGGCACGCCGGATATCCCGGCGGTGCCGGTGTAGTCGACGCGTCCGCCCGGGGTCGGGAAGGTCGCGACGGCGCGTTCGCCGGTGTTGAGCATGCGGATGCGTACGGACGTCTCGCCGTCCCCGGCGGCCACCAGTCCGCGTTCGACGGCGAACGGGCCCACTCCGGCGAGGATGTTGCCGCAGTTCTGCCGGTCGGTGACCCCGGGTGTGTCCACGGCGACCTGGAGGAACAGGTAGTCGACGTCGGCGTCCGGGTCGGCCGAGCGGGAGACCACGGCGACCTTGCTGGTCAACGGGTGGGCGCCGCCCAGGCCGTCGATCTGGCGCGGGTCGGGGCTGCCCATGATCCGCAGCAGCAGGTCGTCGCGGGCGGCGGGATCGGCGGGCAGGTCACCGGCCAGGAAGTAGCCGCCCTTGGAGGTGCCGCCGCGCATCAGCGTGCAGCGCACCCCGTCGGAGCCGGTCACGGCCGCTCCCCGGCCGCGTACGCGTCGTACGACTGGTAGGTCACGCCCAGTTGCCTCAGCTTCTCGCGCAACCCGTAGCGGTCGAGGCCGAGTTGGCCTTCGATGAAGGCGGCGCGGGAGGCGGCCTCCTTGTTCTCCCGGGCCTCGGACGCCTCGGCCGTCTCCCGGGCCTTCTCGCGGGGGACGACCACCACGCCGTCGTCGTCGGCGACGATCACGTCACCGGGGCGGATCACCTGGCCGTCGACGGCGACCGGCACGTTGACCGAGCCGCCGGTGGCCTTGACCGTGCCCTGCGCGGAGACGGCCCGGGACCAGGCGGCGAAGCCCATCTCGCGCAGTTCCTGCGTGTCGCGGATGCCCGCGTTGATGATCAGACCGCGCACACCGCGCCGTCGCAGCGCGGTGGCGAACAGTTCGCCGAACATGCCGTCGGTGGACGGGGAGGTGGTGGTGACGACCAGGACGTCGCCCTCGCCGCACTGCTCCACGGCGGCGTGGATCATCAGGTTGTCGCCGGGCCAGGAGAGCACGGTGACCGCGGTGCCGGCGATCCGTACGCCCTGCTGGATGGGCCGCATCCCCGGTCCGAGCAGCCCGGTGCGGCCCATGGCCTCGCTGATCGTGGCCACGCCGTACCCGGCGAGCGCCTCGACGTCCTTCGCGTCGGTCTTCGGGGGGTCGGTGACGATGACGCCGCTCATGCCAGCTCCTTCGCGATCTGCGGGTACGGGCGCATGAACGCCTCGGCCATGGTCCTGTGCGGCAGGCCCAGGTTGGGGCCCGCGTTGCGCTTGAGCTGGACGCCGCGACGGACGGCCAGGTCGGTGTAGTAGTCCCACAGGTGCCGCTGTGCGGCGAGGCACTCCATGGCCTTGCGCTTGGTCTCCCACACCTCGGTGATGTCGAGCAGGACCTCGGGCCTGAAGCCGCTCATCTCGGGCTGGTGCGGCTCGAAGTAGAAGACGGGCGGGGCGCCGATGATCTCGCCCTCGCCCGGGTAGCCGATGGCCTGGGCGAGGACGCGGGCCTGGAGGGCCATGCGGTGGGCGGCCGGGTGGTCGCCGTTGTACGGGTCCTCGACGGGGTGGGTGAGCACCACGTCGGGCTGGGTGGCGCGGTAGACCTCGACGAGCCGGTCGGTCAGTTCGGGGGTCTCGGTCAGCGGGTAGTCGCCGGCGTCGAAGAAGCGGACCTCGGCGCCGAGGACGGCTGCGGCCTTCTCCGCCTCCTCCCGGCGTATCGCCTTGATCTCCTCCAGCTTCTTCCCCTCGCGCCAGGCCTTGGCCGACTCACCGCGCTCGCCGAAGGTCAGGCACGCGATGGTGACCTTCTCCCCGCGCGCGGCGGCCAGGGCGACGGCGCCGCCCGCCCGCCACACGAAGTCCCCCGCGTGCGCGGTGACGACGAGCGTCGAACGGGGGACGGCGGCGGGCGCGTTGGCATGCGTCATGACTGAAGATCTCCTTGGTGACAGGTGACGCCCGCCCCGGTGCGTGTGTCAGTCGCGCAGCGCCTCGATCACGCTGGTGAGGTGGGCGCGGACGGCCGCCTCGGCCGCCTGCGGGTCCCTGGCCGCGATCGCTTCGATCATGGCCAGATGCTCGTTCAGGGATTGCTGCGGACGCCCCGGCCGCAGCGCCAACTGGAAGCGGTGCCGCACCAGTTGGGCGTTGAGCCGCTCCAGGAGCTCCACGGCCGTCATCTGGCCGGAGAACTCCCGGATCCTGGTGTGGAGTTCGTGGTTGAGCTCCGAGTAGGTGAGCGGTTCGCCGTCGGCCACGGCCTTGCGCATCGCCGTGCCCAGGTCCTTGAGCTCGGTGACCTGCGCGTCGGTGACGGCGGCCGCCGCCTTCGCCGCGCAGAGACCTTCGAGGACCAGGCGGCATTCGGTGATGGCGACCGCTTCCTCCACGGTCACCACCCGCACCCGTGAACCACGGTTGCGGATCCGCTCCACGAGCCCCTGGGACTCCAGCTCGATCAGCGCGGCCCGGATGCTGGCCCGGGTCACGCCGAACTGCTCGGCGAGTTCGTTCTCCACCAGCCGCTGCGCCGGCGCCATCTCGCCGTGCAGGATCGCCTCCCGCAGCTGCCCGAGCGCAAGCTGTCTGGCCTGCTCCCCGGTGCCCGGACGGGCTTGGTTCGGCATGGTCGCCCTCCCTGAGTGAGTGCCTGTCGAACGTAAATCTAGCCAAACAAGATTGTCAACAATTTTGTTCGCCGTATTGCGGTGGTCGTTTCCGGTGCGCGGATTGTCCTGTCAAACGGTTGACATGACGGTGGGTGCCCGCAGAAGGTGAGCGGGCAGGACACGGACCGGGCCGGAGAGAGGCTTTCATGCTGGACGCACTGGGTGTCGCCGTCGTCGGATTCGGCTGGATGGGGCGGGTGCACACCCAGGCGTACGCACGCGTGCGGCACCACTATCCGCAGCTCGCCCTCCGCCCCGAGCTGGTCACGGTCGCCGAGGAGGTGCCGGGCCGGGCCGAGGAGGCCGCCGCGCAGTTCGGCTTCGCCTCGACGACCCGCGACTGGCGGGAGGTGGCCGCCGATCCCCGGGTGCGGGCCGTCAGCGTCACCGCCCCGAACTTCCTGCACCGCGAGATCGGCGTCGCGATGGCCGAGGCCGGCAAGCACCTCTGGATCGAGAAGCCGGTGGGCCTGGGCGCGGACGACGCCCACGCGGTCGCGGACGCGGTCGCCAAGGCCGGGGTCCAGGGGACGGTCGGCTTCAACTACCGCAACGCGCCCGCCGTGGAGGCGGCCCGCGAGCTGATCGCCTCCGGTGAGATCGGCACCGTCACCCATGTCCGCATCCGGCTCTTCAGCGACTACGCGGCCCACCCGGAGGGCGCCTTGACCTGGCGCTACGAGCGGGAGCGCGGGGGCAGCGGGGTGCTCGGCGACCTGGCCTCGCACGGCGTGGACCTGGCCCGCTTCCTGCTCGGCGACATCGCCTCGCTGGCCGCGGACACGGCGGTCTTCCTGCCCGAGCGGGCCCGCCCCGCGGGCGCCACGGCCGGTCACTCCCGCGCGGCCGGCGGTGAACTCGGCCCGGTGGAGAACGAGGACTACGTCAACTGCCTGCTGCGGTTCGCCTCCGGCGCACGCGGAGTGCTGGAGGCCTGCCGGGTGTCGGTCGGCGAGCAGAACAACTACGGCTTCGAGGTGCACGGGACGCGGGGGGCGGTGTTCTGGGACTTCCGCCGGATGAACGAACTCGGTGTCAGCCGGGGCACCGCCTACCAGGACCAGCCCGTCAGCACGGTCTACGTCGGTCCGGGGGACGGGGAGTTCGGGGCGTTCCAGCCGGGAGCGGCGAACGCCATGGGCTACGACGACCTGAAGGTGATCGAGGCGTACCGGTTCCTGCGCTCCGTCGCGGAGGGGGTTCCCTACGGGGCCACGTTGGCGGACGCCGTGCACAGCGCGGTGGCGCTGGACGCGATGGCACGGTCGGCGGAGAGCGGGGCCTGGGTGGTGCTCTGACATCTCCTCGCCCCCGCCGCCCCTTCCCGTCCCGTCCTTCAAGGGGCGCTGCCCCTTTGACCCCGGACGTGCGGGTAGGTGAGTGGTTGCTCACGCAGTTCCCCGCGCCCCTGCAGGGGCGCGGGGAACTGCGCATGGGGTCTGGGGGCGCAGCCCCCAGGGACGGGAAGGGGCGGCGGGGGCGAGAAAAAGAAGCGTCACTCCGACCGGGCGTTCTCGCGCCGGCCCAGCCACACCTTCACCGGCACCAGCACCAGCCACCACCACATGGCGGCGGACCCGACGGCCAGGGCGAGCGGGACGGTCACCAGGAACACCGCCACCGTCGCCCCCAGGTCGACGGCGTAGAGCCCCTCGTCCCGCACGGGTGCGGCTCCGCCGCGCAGCCGGGGGCGCCGGGCGACGAGGACGGCCAGCGCCAGGTGGACGGCGCCGAGCGAGGCCACCGTCACCGCGTAGATGATCACCGAGGCGCGTTCGTCGCCGTACTCGGAGACCAGCGCGGTCGGGAACGGCAGCAGGGCCGCGATGCCCAGACCGAGCACGGTCAGCGAGATCACCTGCCCGTCCACCTGCCGGACCGTGCGGAAGATCGCCCGGTGATCGCGCCAGAAGCCGCCCAGCACCGCCAGGCTGATCCCGTAGGCGCCCAGGTCGGGCAGCGTGTCGCCCAGGGCCTGGTGGAACTCCTCGGAGTCCAGCCCCTGCGGCACGGAGATGTCCAGGACCAGCAGGGTGATGGCGATGGCGAACACGCCGTCGGCGAGCGCGATCAGCCGCTCGGGCCCGCCTTCGGGCGTCGGATTCCTCATGCGCACGACGGTAGGCAGGCCCGGCCCACGGCATGTGGTTACACGCCCGGCCGTCACCCCACCGTCGTCGGGGGCGGCATGTTGTAGGGGGTCACCACCTGGACGGCGGAGGGAAGGGTCGGCCCCGCCGGCGGCAGGGCGCCGTGGGCGCGCATCACCAGGTGGCAGGCCTCCCGCAGGTCGTGGCGCAGGTCGTGGTGGAGCACGGCGGACAGCCGGTGCTCGCGCAGCAGCCGGGTGTTGTCGTGGTCGAGGTCGTGCGCGACGAACACCGCACACTCGCGTCCGGCGTCCTCGAAGGCGCGCAGGGTGGCGATGTTGCCGCCGCCGATCGAGTAGACCGCGCGGATCCCCGGGTCGCGTTCCAGGGCGGCCCGGACCAGGTCGTACTGGGTGGCGTCCAGGCCCTGGCCCTCGGCGATCTCGACCAGCGCCCGCCCCGGCTGCCGTGCGCGCATCGTCGCCCGGAACCCCATCTCGCGCTCCTCCTCGTTGCGGAAGGACCCGCTCGACAGACTGGTGAGGACATTGCCCGGCCGGTCCCCCAGCCACTGCCCCACCAGATACGCGGCGGTCGCGCCCGCCGCCCGGTTGTCGCTGCCGACGTGCCCGATCCGGGCGCTCGCGGGCAGGTCCGTCACCAGGGTCACCACGGGGATCCCGGCCGCCGCGAGCCGGCCGACGGCCGCGGTGACCTCGGGGACGTCGGGGGCCTTGAGGAGCACGCCCTGGGAGCCGCGCCGGCCGATCCGGTCCAGGACGGCGACCAGTTCCCCCGCCGGGCCTGTCTCCCGGAAGTGGAAGCGGGAGCGGACCACCGCCGGGTGCAGGGAGGGCAGTTCGGCCTCCAGCGCGGCCCGGACGGCCGTCGAGAACCGCTCCGGCGACTGCATCACGATGTCCACCATGAACGTCCGGCCGACCAGCCGGACCTGGGTGCGCTGCCGGTCCAGGTCGGCGATCGCCCGGTGCACCTCCCGCGCGGTGCTCTCCCGCACTCCGCCCCGGCCGTTGAGGACCCGGTCCACCGTGGCCTCGCTCAAACCGGCCTGACGTGCGATTTCCCGGATCGGGAAGGGATGGCCCACATCCGCTCCTGAGGGGTTTTTGATGGCTCGCTGCTGGTTGTTCGAAGGGTTTGTACTGACAAGAATGACATCAGTCGCGTCGCTCCGTGACCCGAAGGGACGACCCCATGTCAGCCTCCACCCACCAGCGGACGCCCGCGCCGGCCGCCTGGCTGTCCGAGCGGGACTGCGATCTGGACGCCTTCCGCGCCCTGGTCGAGCAGCCGACGGATGCCGCCGCCTACCCGCACGCCAGTGGCGTCGAGCGGAACGTGCTGCTGTACGACGCCGACCGGCTCGCCCTCGCCGACCGCCGTGCCGTCCAGGCCGAGCTGGTACGCGCGTTCGCGGACGGCCCCGGCATCGTGGTGATCCGCGGCGCCTTCGCCGACCCGGCGGTGGTGGACCGGACCACCGCCGTGTTCGACGCCCTGATCGCCGAGCAGCGCGCCTCGGGCGCCGCGGCCGGCGACCACTTCGCCAAACCGGGCGCCAACGACCGGGTGTGGAACGCCCTGGAGAAGGCGGCCCTGTACGACCCCGAGGCGTTCGCCGACTACTACGCCAACGACGTGATCGCGCTGGTCTCCTCCGCCTGGCTCGGCCCCGGCTACCAGGTCACCTCCCAGGTCAACGTGGTCAATCCGGGCGGCGCGGCGCAGACCGTGCACCGCGACTACCACCTCGGGTTCCTCTCGAACGAGGCCGCCTCCGCCTACCCGGCGCACGTGCACCGCCTCTCCCCCGTGCTCACCCTCCAGGGCGCGGTGGCCCACTGCGACATGCCCGTCGAGTCCGGGCCCACGCTGTACCTGCCGCACTCGCAGAAGTACGAGCCCGGCTACCTCGCCTGGCGACTGCCGGAGTTCCGGGCGTACTTCGAGGAGCACCACGTACAACTGCCGCTCGCCAAGGGCGACGCGGTGTTCTTCAACCCGGCGCTGTTCCACGCCGCCGGCGCCAACCACTCGGCGGACATCCGGCGCATGGCCAACCTGCTCCAGGTGTCGTCGGCGTTCGGCCGGGCGATGGAGACGGTGGACCGCGAGGCGGTGGCGGGCGCCGTGTACCCGGTGCTCCTCAAGCGGCGGGGCGAGGGCGCCGGCGAGCGGTGGCTGGAGAACGTGATCGCGGCGAGCGCCGAGGGCTACCCCTTCCCCACCAACCTCGACCGTGACCCGCCGGTCGAGGGCCTGGCCCCGCCCTCGCAGGCCGACGTCGTGCGCCGGGCGCTGCGTGAGGGCTGGACCGCGCGGACCCTGCGGGGCGAGCTGCGGGCCGGCGCCAAGCGGCGCGAGAGCTGAGAGGAGCCGGACGCAGGCATGGGACTTCTCGACGACAAGGCCGTTCTCGTCAACGGCGGCAGTCAGGGCGTCGGCGCGGCCGTCGCGCGGGCCGCGGTCCGCGAGGGGGCGGTCGTGGCCGTGAGCGGGCGGCGCCCGGAGCCCGGTGAGGCGCTGGTGGCCGAACTGACCGCCGCGGGCGGCAAGGCGATGTTCGTACGGGCCGACCTGGCGGACGCCGAGCAGGCCACGGCGTGTGTCGCGCGGGTGGTGGAGGCGTACGGGCGGATCGACTGCCTGGTCAACTCCGCGGGACTCACCTCGCGCGGGACGCTGCTCGACACCACGCCCGAACTGTTCGACCAGCACATCGCGGTCAACCTCAAGGCGCCTTTCTTCGCCATGCAGGCCGCCGTCGCCGACATGGTGCGGCGCGCGGCACCCGGCACGGTCGTCAACGTCATCACCTCCTCCGCGCACGGCGGGCAGCCGTTCCTGGCGCCCTACGTCGCCGCGAAGGCGGGGCTGATCGGCCTGACGCGGAACGCGGCGCACGCCCACCGCTGGGACCGGATCCGGATCAACGGCCTGAACATCGGCTGGACCGCCACCGAGGGCGAGGACGCCACCCAGCGCGCCTTCCACGGCGCCGGGGACGACTGGCGCGAACAGGCCGCCGCGCGGCTGCCGATGGGAAAGCTCGGCCAACCGGACGAGATCGCCGACTTCGTGGTCCTGCTGCTCTCCGACCGTTCCGGGGTGGTCACCGGCTCCGTGATCGACTGGGACCAGAACGTCCTCGGCGGCCTCGACTGACCTCCCCGCACACCCCGCTCGTACGCACCCGCAAGCAAGGAGCACCGTCCCCCATGCGCATCGGAATCCTCGGCCTCGGCCGCATCGGCGCCTTCCACGCCGAGACCCTCTCCGGGCTCGGCGCCGTCGAGTCCCTCGTCGTCTCCGACCCGTTCGCGGACGCCGCGAAGGCCGCCGCCGAACGGTTCGGCGCCGAGGTCGCGGACTCCCCCGAGGCCCTGCTCGCGGCCGGGGTGGACGGCGTGGTCGTCGCCGCCGCGACCGACGCCCACCCGGCGCTGATCCTCGCCTGTGTGGAGGCGGGCGTGCCCGTCTTCTGCGAGAAGCCGGTGGCCCGCACCATGGCCGAGGGGGTGGCGGTACTGAAGGCGGTCGAGGGCCGTGACGTGCCGGTCCAGATCGGCTTCAACCGCCGCTTCGACGCCGGCTTCGCCGCCGCGCGGGCCGCCGTACGGAGCGGGGAACTGGGCACGCTGCACACCGTGCGCTCGACGACGCTGGACCCGGCTCCGCCGCCGGCCGCGTACGTCGCCGCGTCCGGGGGCATCTTCCGGGACTGCTCGGTGCACGACTTCGACATCATCCGCTGGGTGACCGGCCGCGAGGTGACCGAGGTGTACGCGGCCGGCGGCAACCGGGGCGCCGGCTACATCAGGGAGGCGGGCGACGCCGACACCACCGGCGCGGTCCTCACCCTGGACGACGGCACCCTCGCGGTGGTCTCCAACAGCCGCCACAACGGCCGCGGTCACGACGTCCGCATGGAGCTCCACGGCTTCGCCGACTCGATCGCGGTGGGGCTGGAGGACAGGCTGCCGCTGCGGTCGGTGGAGCCGGGCACGGCCTTCCCCGCCGGTACTCCCCACGACTTCTTCATGGACCGGTTCGCTGCCGCCTACCGCGCCGAACTGGCCGCGTTCACCGAGGTCGTGGCCGGTGTCCTCCCCTCGCCGTGCACGGTCGCGGACGCCCTGGAGGCGGGCTGGATCGCCGAGGCGTGCACCCTGTCGCTGCGCGAGCACCGTCCCGTCACCGTCGAGGAGGTACGGCAGGGCTGAGCGGGTCCGGCCGGGCCCCCCGCGCGCCGGAATCCCCGGAGCCGCGCGGGCGGGCCCGCCGTCACCGGTACAGCGCGGGTTTCTCCACCAGGTCGACCTCCACCCGGCCGCCCTGCTCCAGCGCCCGCACCCCCGCCTCGCACACGGCCGCCGCGGCGTAGCCGTCCCACGTGCCGGGGCCGGTGATCTCGCCGCGCCGGGTCGCGTCGACCCAGGCCTGGACCTCGTCGTCGTAGGCCTGGGCGAAGCGTTCGGTCCAGTCCTGGGCGATGGTGCCGCCCCAGTGGCCGGCCGTGTGGGTGACCAGGGCGTGGCCGTCGCCGATGCGGGCGGTGCCGCCTTCGCAGACCACCTCGGCCTGTACCTGGTAGCCGAAGCCGCAGTTGACGAAGATCTCGACGTCGCTGAGCGCGCCGCCGTCGGTCTCCAGGACGACGAACTGCGGGTCGGCCAGTCCCTCGGGGGCGCCGGCCGACGGGGTGGGGCGCAGGACCGTGACGGCGGTGATCTCGTGGCCGAGGAGCCAGCGGGTGGCGTCCACCTCGTGGGCCACGGAGTCGGTGATGAGCATCGCACTTGTGAAGAAGGGCGCGCTGGCCACGTTGCGGTGCCGGTTGTGCAGCATCAGCGGACGGCCCAGTCGCCCGGTCTCCAGCAGGGCTTTCAGGCGCACGTACTCGGTGTCGTAGCGGCGCATGAAGCCGACCTGGACCCTGCGGTGGCCGAGGGCCTGTTCGGCCTCCATGACGCGCAGGGCGGAGGCCGCGTCCGGGGTGAGCGGCTTCTCGCACAGGACGGGCAGGTCGTGCTCGAACGCGGCGATCAGGGCGGCCTCGTGGGCCGTCCCGGAGGAGGCGATGAGCACGGCGTCGACGTCGGCCACCGCCATCGCGGCGGCCGGGTCGGTGTGGGCGGTGCAGCCGTCGACGCCCGCGGCGACGGCCTCGGCCCGTCCGGCGTCGATGTCCACGACGGCGGTGACCCGCGCGCCGCTGACGGCCCGGTCGATGCGGCGTACGTGGTCGGCGCCCATCCGGCCGGTGCCGATGACGGCGACGCGCAGCGGCTCGCGCCGGTCCATGGCTCTCGCCTCCCCTTCGCCGGGCTCGTCAGGCGCCGCAGGAGCGGAGGAACCGGCGGGTGCGCACGGCGATGGGGAGCGGCTTGTCCGGCTCGCAGGGGTACATGTCCTGCTCGACGATCGCGAACAGGTCCACGCCCAGCTTCTGCGCGGCCGTGAGGACCGGGCCCAGCTCGGGGACGCCGGCGGGCGGTTCGCACATCACCCCGCGCTGCACGGCCGGCCCGAACGGGACCTCGTTCTCGACGACGTCGGCGAGGATCTCCGGGTCGACCTGCTTGAGGTGGAGGTAGCCGATGCGTTCGCCGTAGGTCTCGATCAGCTTGACGCTGTCGCCGCCGCAGTAGGCGTAGTGGCCGGTGTCCAGGCAGAGGCTGACCAGGCCGGAGTCGGTCGAGTCGAGGAAGCGCTCGACGTGCTCCTCGGTGTCGATGTGGGTGTCGGCGTGCGGGTGGACGACGATGTCCAGGCCGTACGTGTCCTTCACCTCGCGGCCGAGGCGTTCCATGCCCCGGGTGAGGTGGCCCCACTGCTCGGTGGTGAGCTCCGGGGCTTCGAGGATCTCGGCGGTCTTGTCGTCGCGCCAGAAGGACGGGATGACGACGAGGTGCTTCGCGTCCATGGCCTGGGTGAGGGCGGCGACGCGGCTGACCTGTTCCCAGGTGCTGTCCCATTCGGAGGGGCCGCGGTGCAGTCCGCAGAAGATGGTGCCGGCGGAGACCTTGAGGTCGCGCTTCTTCACCTCGTCGCCGAGGCGGGCCGGGTCGGTGGGGAGGTAGCCGTAGGGGCCGAGTTCGATCCAGGAGTAGCCGGCCTCGGCGACCTCGTCGAGGAAGCGCTGCCAGGGCACCTGCCGCGGGTCGTCGGGGAACCAGACGCCCCAGGAGTCGGGGGCGGAACCGATCCGGATGCGGTCGAGCGCGACTGCCATGTCAGGACTTTCCTTCCGGAGTTGCGGCCGCGGGGGCCTGGAGGTCGCCCTCCTCGGGGAGTTCCTCGGTGTCGACGCCGCCGACCTGCGCCAGTTCGTGCTTGAGCGCGGCCAGTTCGGCGCCGCCGGCCATGTGGTTGGTCAGCTCCTCGAGGCCGACCTCGCCGCGGGGGGCGGACAGTTCCGTGGTGCCCAGGCGCAGCACGCTGAAGTGGTCGCCGACCATGTAGGCGTGGTGCGGGTTGTGGGTGATGAAGATGACGCCGAGGCCGCGGTCGCGGGCCATCGCGATGTACTTCAGGACCACGCCGGACTGTTTGACGCCGAGGGCGGCGGTCGGCTCGTCGAGGATGAGGACGCGGGCGCCGAAGTAGACGGCGCGGGCGATGGCGACGCACTGGCGCTGGCCGCCGGAGAGGGTGCCGATGGGCTGCTCCAGGTCGTCCAGGACGATGCCCATGTTGCGCAGTTCCTCGTCGGCCGTCCTCTTCATCCGGTCGATGTCGAGGCGGCGGACGGGCCAGGGGCCCTTGGTCATCTCGGAGCCGAGGAAGAAGTTCCGCCACACCGGCATCAGCGGGACGACCGCGAGGTCCTGGTAGACGGTGGCGATGCCCTTGTCGAGGGCCTCACGCGGGGTGGAGAAGCGCACCGGCTCGCCGTCGACGAGGAACTCGCCCTCGGTGTGCTGGTGCAGCCCCGAGATGATCTTGATGAGGGTGGACTTGCCGGCGCCGTTGTCGCCGAGGACGCAGGTCACCTCGGCGGGGTGGACGGTGAGGTCGACGCCGTGCAGGGCGCGGATGTTGCCGTAGGACTTGCCGGCGGCGCGGAGTTCGACCAGGGGGCGGTCGCCGGCGGGCGCGGTGTCCTTGCGGACGGCGCCGTGGGTGCCGGGGGTCTTGTCGGTCATTGCGGTCACCTCCGGGTCGCCTGGCGCTGGACCCACAGATTGATGAGGACGGCGCCGAGCAGCATCACGCCGAGAAAGGCCTTGAACCAGTCCGGGTTCCAGCCGGCGTAGACGATGCCCTGCTGCACCATGCCGAACATGAAGGCGCCGAAGACCGGGCCGATCGCGCTGCCGGCGCCGCCGGTCAGCAGACAGCCGCCGATGACGGCGGCGGCGATGTAGATGAGCTCCTGGCCCACGCCCTCGCCGGACTGCACGGTGTTGAAGGAGAACAGGTTGTGCATGCCGACGAACCAGGCGCCGAAGCCGACCAGCATGAACAGGGAGATCTTGGTGAAGGTGACGGGGACGCCGACCGCGCGGGCGCTCTCCTTGTTGCCGCCGACGGCGAAGACCCAGTTGCCGTACTTGGTGCGCAGCAGCACCCAGGTGGCCAGCGCGGCGAAGACGAGCCACCACACCACGGTGATCTTCACCTCGACGCCGGCGACGTCGAAGGTGGAGGCGAAGAGGGCCTTGGCCTGGTCGAAGCCGTCCATGTCGGCGACGCTGTCGGTGGCGACGTTGCCGGTGACCAGCTTGGTCACCGCGAGGTTCACGCCTTGCAGGATCAGGAAGGTGCCGAGGGTGACCAGGAAGCTGGGCAGTCCCGTCTTGACCAGCATCCAGCCGTTGAACGCGCCGATGCCCAGGGAGACCGCCAGGGCGACGATCACGCCCGTCCACACGTTCAGGGTGAGCTGGTAGCTGAGCATGCTCGCGGTCAGTGCCGAGGTCACGACGGCGACACCGGACGAGAGGTCGAACTCTCCGCCGATCATCAGCAGGGCCACGGGCAGTGCCATGATCCCGATGACCGACGACTGGTACAGGATGTTCGCCATGGAGCCGCCGTCCCGCACCGGCGGAGCGGCGAACAGGAAGAACACCATGACGGCCATGGCGCCGAGGAACACGCCGACCTCGGGACGGGCGAGGAGCCGCAGGGCGAGCGGGCGCCGCACGGTGCGGCCGTCGCTCTGTTTCGGGCCGGGGGCCGGCGGTGGACCCACCGCCGGCTCAGCCTGTTGGGCCATGCTCATCACCGAGTGCCCTTCGCGGCGTACTCGGAGACCGCGTCGACGTTGGACTTGTCGACGAACGCCGGGCCGGTCAGCACCGGCTGCTCACCGCCGCCGCTGTAGTTGCCGTTGTTCTTGTAGAGCCACAGGCCGTCGACGGCGAGGTAGCCCTGGAGGTAGGGCTGCTGGTCCACGGCGAACTCGATGTCGCCGGCCTCGATCGCCTTGGCCAGCTCCTTGTTGAGGTCGAAGGTGGCGACCTTCGCCTTGCTGCCCGCGTCACCCACCGACTGCACCGCGGTCGGCGCGAAGGGCGCGCCGAGGGTGACGACGTAGTCGATGGAGGAGTCCTGCTTCAGCTTCGCGGTGATGGTCGACTTCACCGACGGCATGTCGGTGCCGTTGACGTTGAGGATCTGGGTCTCGCCCTTGAAGGTCTTCTTCACGCCGTCGCAGCGCTGGGTCAGGCCGACGTTGCCCTGCTCGTGGATGACGCAGACGGTGTTCTTCGCGCCGACCTCGTTCAGCTTCTTGCCGAAGGCCTCACCCGCGACGGACTCGTCCTGGCCGAAGAACTCGAGCAGGTCGAGGTCCTTCCAGTCGGTCAGTCCGGAGTTGAGGCCGACGACGGGGATGCCGGCCGCGTTCGCCTTGGCTATGACGGCCTTCAGCGCGTCCGGCTTGGCGAGGGTGACCGCGATGCCGTCGACCTTCTGGTCGATCGCGTTCTGCACCAGGTTGGCCTGGGTGCCGGCGTTCGGGTCGTTGCTGTAGACGAGGTCGACGTTGTCCTTGGCGGCGGCGGCCTCGGCGCCCTTGCGGACGATGTCCCAGAAGGTGTCGCCGGGCGCCTGGTGGGTGACGAGGGCGACCTTCATGCGGGGCGTGTTCGCCTTGCCGGCGGAGGCGTCGGCTCCGCCCTCCTCGGACTCCTTGCCTCCGGAACCGCTGGAGCAGCCGGCGAGGGTCAGGGCGGCTGCCGCCGCGACCGCGACGAACGCGATTCTGCGGGAGCGGGTGTGCGAAGAGCGGTCCATCTGTCCTGCACCTCACTGTGCTACGCGGGGAAGGGGCGGGAGTCCGAGGATCCGGTGCCTCGGAGATCCGTGGGTGTGCCATGGAACACGGCGGTCACGCTGGGACGCGATCCAATCCCCAGAACCGCCCGGTGTCAATACTTTGTTAAGACATCATTTCACTAACTAGTCCGAATGTAAGTACAAACTATTGACATCGCCGCCCTCCGAGACCTACACCTGTGAGGCGGCAGGTCCCTGGAATCCTCGCCCCACCGTGGCAGGGCGCCCTGGGACCCGCATCCCCAGCAGCTCGAGGAGCGTCGCTCAATGGCCGTCCCACCACACTATTTCGACCTGATCACCATGGGTCGCATCGGGGTCGATCTTTATCCACTGGAGACCGGCGTTCCGCTGGCGCGGGTGGAGACGTTCGGGAAATTCCTGGGCGGATCGGCCGCGAATGTCGCGGTGGCGGCGGCGCGAATGGGACGTTCCGCGGCCGTCATCACGCGTACCGGTGACGACCCGTTCGGCACGTTTCTGCACGAGGCGCTGAAGGAGTTCGGCGTGGACGACCGCTGGGTCACCCCGGTCGCCGCGTACCCCACCCCCCTCACCTTCTGCGAGATCTTCCCGCCGGACGACTTCCCGCTGTACTTCTACCGCCGTCCCAAGGCCCCGGACCTGGAGATCCACGCCGACGAACTGGACCTGGCCGCCGTACGCGCGGCCGGGATCTTCTGGATCACCGGCACCGGTCTGAGCGAGGAACCCAGCCGCTCGGCCACCCTCACCGCCCTGGAGGCCCGCGCCCGGGCCGGCACCACCGTCTTCGACCTGGACTGGCGCCCCATGTTCTGGCGGGACCCGGACCAGGCCCGCCCGTACTACCGCGAGGCACTGCGGCACGCCACGGTCGCGGTCGGCAACCTCGACGAGTGCGAGGTCGCCACCGGTGTGCGCGAGCCCGCGGCCTGCGCCGAGGCGCTGCTGGAAGCCGGGGTGGAGCTGGCCGTGGTCAAGCAGGGCCCGAGGGGCGTGCTCGCCGTGCACCGCGACGGCACCCGGGCCGAGGTGCCCCCGGTGCCGGTCGAGGTGGTCAACGGCCTCGGCGCGGGCGACGCCTTCGGCGGCTCGCTCTGCCACGGTCTGCTCTCCGGCTGGGACCTGGGGAAGACCATGCGCCACGCCAACGCCGCGGGAGCCGTCGTCGCCTCCCGCCTCGCCTGTTCGTCCGCCATGCCGACCGAGCCGGAGGTCGCGGACCTCCTCGCGCGGGCCGCCTCGCCGGACCCGGCGGACCTGCCGAGCCAGTCCTGAACGGAGCCCTTCCTTGAACCTCAGCATCCCCGACCTCACCGCGGTCCGGGCCCGCAACCCGGAGGCCGTCGCCGAGGCCGCCGCCCGCCGGGCGCGCCGCCCGCTGATCGGCGACAGCGGCCGGCTGATGATCGTGGCCGCCGACCACCCCGCGCGGGGCGCGCTCGGCATCGGCGACCGCCGGCTGGCCATGGCCCACCGCGCCGACCTGCTGGAACGTCTCTGCATCGCGCTGTCCCGGCCGGGCGTCGACGGGGTGCTGGCCACCGCCGACATCCTGGAGGACCTGCTGCTCCTCGGGGTGCTGGAGAACAAGGTCGTCATGGGCTCGATGAACCGCGGCGGCCTGGCCGGCGCGTCCTTCGAGATGGACGACCGCTTCACCGGCCACCGCGCCGAGGACATCGCGCGGATGGGCTTCGACGCGGGCAAGCTGCTGGCCCGTATCGACTACGACGACCCGGGCTCGCTGGCCACCCTGGAGTCCGCCGCCCGTGCCGTGGACGCCATGGCCGAACGCCGGCTGCCGGTGTTCGTGGAGCCGTTCATCTCGCGCCGGGTGGACGGCCGGGTCCGCAACGACCTGTCCGCCGAGGCCGTCACCCGCTCCATCGCCATCGCCTCCGGTCTGGGCGGCACCTCCGCCTACACCTGGCTGAAGCTCCCCGTCACCGACGACGTCGACGCCATGCCGGAGGTGCTGGGGGCCTCCACGCTGCCCGTCGTGCTGCTCGGCGGCGAGGTCGGCGACCAGGAGGCGGCGTACGAGCGGTGGGGCAAGGCGCTGCGGCTGCCCACCGTGATGGGGATGGTCGTCGGCCGTTCGCTGCTCTACCCGGCCGAGGGCAGTGTGGAGACGGCGGTGGACACGGCCGTCGGCCTGTTGTGAGAAGCCTGTTGCGACCCGGAGGCACGCCATGACCCCTCACCTTCCCGCGGGCAGGGCCCTCGCCGGGCCCTACGCCGTCGACGTGAACCCGGAGAACGCCGGCTGGGGCCACTCCAGCCTGCGCGTCCTGGAGCTGCCGCCCGGCGGCACGCACACCTTCGACACCGGTGACAGCGAGTGGATCGTGCTGCCGCTGAGCGGCGGCTGCACGGTCACCGCCGACGACGACTTCGGCCACGACACCTTCGAGCTCACCGGCCGCACCGGTGTGTTCGACGGTGTCACCGACTTCGCGTACGTCCCGCGCGACGCCCGCGCGACGGTCACCTCGGCGGGCGGCGGGCGGTTCGCGCTCACCGGCGCCCGCTGCACCCGCCGGCTGCCCGCCCGCTACGGGCCGGCCTCCGGTGTCCCCGTCGAGCTGCGCGGCAGCGGGAACTGCTCACGGCAGGTCAACAACTTCGGCGCGGCGGGCGTGTTCGAGTGCGACAAGCTGATCGCGGTCGAGGTGCTCACGCCCGGCGGCAACTGGTCGTCCTTCCCGCCGCACAAGCACGACGAGCACCGGCCCGGTGAGGAGTCCGTGCTGGAGGAGATCTACTACTTCGAGTTCGCCGGCCACGACGGCACCCCCGGCCTCGGCTACCAGCGGGTCTCCCCGTCCGGTCCGGGCCGCGGGACGGACGTCCTGGCGGAGGTGCGCGACGGTGACGTCGTCCTCATCCCGGACGGCTGGCACGGCCCGTCCATGGCCGTGCCCGGCCACCACATGTACTACCTCAACGTCATGGCGGGGCCCGATCCGGAACGCGCCTGGCTGATCTGCGACCACCCCGACCACGCCTGGATCCGCGACACCTGGCCGGACCAGGCGGTCGACCCCCGACTCCCCCTCTACACCGCACCGGAGAGGTCCGTATGAGCGCCGCCACCCGCCGACTGACGACCGCCCAGGCCCTGGTGCGGTTCCTGTCCGCGCAGTACACCGAACGCGACGGCGTGCGCCGCCGGCTGATCGCGGGCACCTGGGGCATCTTCGGCCACGGCAACGTGGCGGGCATCGGGCAGGCACTCGTCGAGTACCGCGACGTGATGCCGTACCACCAGGGCCGCAACGAGCAGGCGATGGTGCACGCCGCCGTCGGCCACGCCCGCCAGCTCAACCGGCTCTCGGCGCAGGCGGTGACGACGTCCATCGGCCCCGGCGCCACCAACCTCGTCACCGGAGCCGCCCTGGCCACCGTCAACCGCCTGCCCGTGCTGCTGCTTCCCGGCGACTACTTCGCCTCGCGCGTCGCCGATCCGCTGCTCCAGCAGCTGGAACACCCCGTCGAGGCCGATGTGTCGGTCAACGACACGCTCCGCCCGGTGTCGCGCTATTTCGACCGCGTCACCCGCCCCGAGGCGCTGATCCCCTCCGCGTTGAACGCCATGCGGGTGCTCGCCGACCCGGCCGAGACCGGCGCGGTGACGCTGGCCCTCCCCCAGGACGTGCAGGCGGAGGCGTACGACTGGCCGGAGGAGTTCTTCGCCGACCGCGTCTGGGCCGTACGCCGTCCCGCCCCGGACCCGGCGGAGCTGGCGGCGGCCGCGCAGGCCGTACGGGCCGCGCGGCGCCCGCTGATCGTCGCGGGCGGCGGGATCCACCACAGCGAGGCCGAGGAGGCGCTGAAGGCACTGGTGGACGCCACCGGCATCCCGGTCGCCTCCACCCAGGCCGGCAAGGGCTCCCTGCGCCACGACCACCCCGCCGACCTCGGCGGCATCGGCCACACCGGCACGGCGGTCAGCGACGCGCTCGCCCGCACCGCCGACCTGGTGATCGGCGTCGGCACCCGCTACACCGACTTCACCACCGCCTCCGGCACCCTCTTCCAGAACCCGGACGTCCGCTTCCTCAACCTCAACATCACCGGCTTCGACGCCCACAAGCTGGCGGCGCGCACCCTGGTCGGCGACGCGCGCACCGCTCTGGAGCAGCTCACCGGGGCGCTCGCCGGCCACCGCGTGGAGGCGTCGTACGAGGCGGAGTACCGGGCCGGCAAGGAGCGCTGGGAGCGGGTCGTCGAGACCGCCTGCCGCGCGGACGACGACACGGCCGTACCGACGCAGACGCAGGTGATCGGCGCGCTCGACGCGGTCGTCGGCGACGAGGACGTGGTGATCAACGCGGCCGGTTCGCTCCCCGGTGACCTGCACAAGCTGTGGCGCGCGCGCAGCCCCCGCCAGTACCACCTGGAGTACGGCTACTCCTGCATGGGCTACGAGATCCCGGCCGCCCTCGGTGTCCAGCAGGCCGCTCCCGGCACCCCGGTGTGGGCGCTGGTCGGCGACGGCACCTATCTGATGAACCCGACGGAGATCGTCACCGCCGTCCAGGAGGACCTCCCGGTCAAGCTGGTCCTGATCCAGAACCACGGGTACGCCTCCATCGGCGGCCTGTCGGAGTCGGTGGGCGCCGAGCGCTTCGGCACCGCCTACCGTCACCGGGCCGCCGACGGCTCCTTCACCGGCGCCCCGCTGCCCGTGGACCTCGCGGCGAACGCGGCCAGCCTCGGGATGGACGTGCTGCGCGCCAAGACCGTACGGGAGCTGCGCGACGCGCTGGCCGAGGCGCGTGCCTCCTCCCGTCCGACGTGCGTGTACGTGGAGACCGACCCCGCTCCCACCGCTCCCCCGGCCGAGGCCTGGTGGGACGTGCCGGTGGCCGAGGTGTCCGCCCGCGAGGCCGCCGTACGGGCCCGCGCACGGTACGACGCCGAGGCCGCCGAACGCCGCCGGCACCTCTGAGCCCACCCGCTCCGTCACAGGAAGGTACGTCCATGGCGAAGACCGGCGACCCCGCACGTGCCGCGGCCGGACCCGCGCTGAGCACCCTGGACTTCGCCCTGGACCGGGGCAGTCCGGTGCCGCTGTACCACCAGCTCGCGCAGCAGCTGGAGGCGGCGATCGGGCAGGGCGTCCTCGCCCCCGGCAATCTGCTGGGCAACGAGGTCGACCTGTCCGTGCGGCTCGGCCTGTCCCGGCCCACCGTCCGCCAGGCCATCCAGTCCCTCGTCGACAAGGGGCTGCTGGTCCGGCGGCGCGGGGTGGGCACGCAGGTGGTGCACAGTCAGGTCAGGCGCCCCCTGGAACTGAGCAGCCTCTACGACGACCTGGAGACGGCCGGACAGGGCCCGACCACGCGGGTGATCCGCAACGAGACGGTGCCGGCGCCCGCGGACGTGGCGGCCGCCCTGGGACTGGCCGAGGGCGCCGAGGTCGTCCTGCTGGAACGCCTGCGCCGCACCCACGCGCAGCCGGTCGCCCTGCTGCGCAACTACCTCCCGTCGGGCCTGCTCGGCCTCGACAGCGCCCGCCTGGAGGCGACCGGCCTGTACCGGATGATGCGTTCGGCCGGCATCACCCTGCACAGCGCCCGCCAGACCGTCGGCGCCCGCGCGGCCACCGCGGCGGAGGCCGCCGTCCTGGACGAGGGGGAGGGTGCCGCCCTGCTCACCATGCAGCGCACGGCCTACGACGACACCGGGCGGCCGGTGGAGTACGGGACCCACGTCTACCGTGCGTCCCGGTACTCGTTCGACTTCCAGCTGCTGGTCAGACCGTGAGGCGGTTCAGTGCGCCGCGTCCAGCCGGGCCCACTGCTCCGCCGACAGTTCCAGGTCCACCGCCGCCAGGTTCTCCTCCAGTTGGGCCACCGTCGACACCCCGGCCAGCGGCAGGATCGGCAGTTCGTGGCCGATCTGCCAGGCCAGTACCACCTGGCCCGGTGTCGCCCCGGTCTCCCGGGCGACCTCACGCAGGACCGCGAGGCGGGCGGGGGTGCCCGGGTGGTCGTAGTCGCCGGGCAGGCGTTCGGGGCGGGCGTAGGCACCCTTGAGCAGCGGCGAGTAGGCGACCAGGGTGAGGGCGGGCTCGGCGCGCAGATAGCCGGCCAGCTCCGCGCCCGCGTGGCCGAGGCTCCCGTCGGGGAAGAGGGCGTCGGGGACGTCGGCGCGGGGCCGCAGATAGCTGTGCTGGTACTGCAGGACCTCGTAGCCGGGCAGGCCGGCCGCCGCCGCGAGGGCGCGGGCCCGCTCCACCCGCCAGACGGCCTGGTTGCTCACGCCGAGCAGCCCCACCGTGCCCTCGGCGACCAGGACCCCGAAGCCCTCGACGGTCTCGCGCTGGGGGACGGTGTGGTCGTCGATGTGCGCGTACAGCAGGTCCAGCCGTTCCATGCCGAGCCGTTCGCGGCTGCGTTCGGCGGACTCGCGGATCACCTTCGCGGACAGGCCCTCGGGGTTGTCGGTGTAGCTGGTGCCGGGGGCGAGGGGGCGGGCACCGAGCTTGGTCGCGAAGACGATCTCGTCGCCGGTCCCTCGGCTGCGGCGCCAGCGGCCGAGCAGTTCCTCGCTGTGTCCGCCCTGGCCGCCGTCGGTCCAGAAGGCGTAGTTGTCGGACGTGTCGATGAAGTTCCCGCCGGCCTCGACGTAGCGGTCGAGCAGGGCGAAGGAGGTCTTCTCGTCGGTCACCGACCCGAACAGCATCGCCCCGAGCGCGAGCACGCTCACCTCGCGGCGGTGCGGGCCGGTGCCGATGGTGCGGTACTTCATGGCTGTCCCCTCCCGTTTCACACCCCGGCTTCCGGGGCACGGACCGGGAGTCTTCCGCTTGGAGAGCGCTCCAAGTCAAGGGCTCCCGCGGTTCGTCGAACCGTCGGCAACCGATCCGCTCCGTGATTCGTCCTGAACGACGAGCGGGGGGGCGGGAAACCGGGTGGAGCGAGCGGCGGCGGTGTCCGCGGGGGCGTGGTGCCGACGGGTGTGGACGCGGGGGCGGGTGCCCGCCGTTCTCGCGGTGCTGACGGCCGGGCTGCTGGTGTTCCACCGGGTGGTGCCCAACTCCGTGGGGCGCGTGGGCAGTCTGCTGGAGACGTTCCTGCCGTGGCTGGGCCTGGTGATCGTCGTGCTGTTCGGCCTGGCCCTGCTGCGGCGTTCGGCCGCCGCCCTGATCGCACTGCTCCTGCCGGCGGCGGCCTGGACCCACCTCTTCGGCGGACTCCTGCTGCCGGCCGGGGAGTCCGGCCCGCACGGCCTGATCGTGGTGCAGCACAACGTCAGCGACGAGAACACCGACCCGGCGGGCACGGCCCGCGCCCTGGCCGGAGCCGGGCCCGATCTCATCGCGCTGCAGGAGCTGGTGGCCCCGGCGCTCGCGGTGTACGAGAGGACGCTCGCCCCGGACTACCCGTACCACGCGGTCCGGGGCACCGTCGGGCTGTGGTCGAAGCATCCGCTCACCGGCGCCCGGCTCCTGGACATCAAGCCGCGGGGCGTCACGGAGCCCTGGAGCCGCGGACTGCGGGCCGTGGTCCGCACGCCGCACGGCGAGGTCGCGGCGTACGTCGCGCACCTGCCCTCGGTCCGTGTGGGGGCGGGCGGCCTCGCCTCCGCCCGGCGTGACGAGAGCGCCGGCCTGCTGGGCGAGGCCGTCGCCGCAGAGCCGCTGAGGACGGTGATCCTGCTGGGCGATCTCAACGGCACGGCCGACGACCGCGGGCTGGCCCCGCTCACCTCACGGATGGACGTGGCGCGACGGGGCTTCGCCTTCAGCTTCCCGGCCGCCCTCCCGGTGGCACGGATCGACCAGGTCATGGCCCGCTCGGCGACCGTCGACCACATCCGCGCCCTGCCCGCCACCGGCAGCGACCACCTGCCGGTGACCGCGCGCATCACACTGCGGTGAGGGGCTTCGGGGGAACGACACGAAGGCCGTACCGGAAGCTTCCGATACGGCCTCGTCGACCTGCTGTCTCGCAAGTCGGGACGACAGGATTTGAACCTGCGACCCCTTGACCCCCAGTCAAGTGCGCTACCAAGCTGCGCCACGTCCCGGTGCGCTCACGTGCGGTGAACCGCGTGATCGCGCGAACAGCACTTTACCCCACACCCCCGGGACACCCCGAATCGGGCCGGGCGCGGGACAATCGGCGTATGGGCAGCACGGAGAACACGTCGCCGGGCCGGACGGCCGCCGCGCGGGACCGGGACAGCGAGGGGCGGGCGCGCAACGCCCGGCCGCGGGACGGGCTCGGGCGGCCCCTGCCGTACGGGGCGCCGGGGGTGCCCCGGCAGCCGGAGGGGGTGGTGCGGCGGCCGGAGGAGAGCGTCGCGGAGGCGCAGCGGCTGCTGGACGAGGGGAAGCCGTTCCACGCGCACGAGGTGTTCGAGGACGCCTGGAAGTCCGGTCCCGAGGAGGAGCGCGAGCTGTGGCGGGGGCTGGCCCAGCTCGCCGTGGGGCTCACCCACGCCGCGCGCGGGAACGTCACCGGCGGGGCGCGGCTGCTGCGGCGCGGGGCCGGTGCGGCGGAGGCATGGGCGGCGCGGGCCGGTCGGCGGCCGCACGGGATCGATCTGGCGGGCGTGATCGCCTGGGCCCGGGAGCTGGCGGCCGAGGTGGAGGCGGGCGCCCCGGTGGACGCGGGGGCACGGGCGCCCCGGCTGCGGGGGGCCTCCTGACGGAGGGCCGGGTGCGGTGCACGGGCCGTCGGTGCCGTGCGGCAGACTCGGGGCGTGCGAGAGATTCATGTCATCGGTATCGGCGCGGGCGACCCCGACCAGCTGACCCTGCAGGCGGTCAGGACGCTGCGGAGCACGGACGTGTTCTTCCTCCTGGAGAAGGGCGAGGCGAAGGCGGACCTGACCCGGCTGCGCCGGGACATGCTCGACACGCACATGCCGGAGGGCGGCTACCGCGTCGTCGAGGCATGTGACCCGGAGCGGGACCGAAGGGCCGGCGGGCCGGCCTACTCCCCCGCCGTCGGGGACTGGCGCAGCGCCCGCGCGGACATCTACGAGCGGATGATCTCCGAGGAGCTGGGCGAGGACCAGACCGGGGCGTTCCTGGTGTGGGGGGATCCGGCGCTGTACGACAGCACGATCGGGATCCTCGAGGAGGTCCTGGAGCGCGGCAACGTCGCCTTCGACTACGACGTCATACCGGGCATCAGCAGCGTGTCGGCGCTCGTCGCCCGGCACCGGACCGGGCTCAACCGGGTCGCCCGCCCGGTGCAGATCACCACGGGGCGGCGGCTCGCCGAGGGGTTCCCGGAGGGCGTGGACGACGTGGTGGTGATGCTCGACGCCCACCAGGCCTTCCGCGCGTACGCCGGCCAGGACATCGACATCTACTGGGGCGCCTACATCGGCACGCCGGACGAGATCCTCGTCTCCGGGCCGCTGGCCGAGGCGGCCCCCCGTATCGAGCGGCTCCGCGCGGAGGCCCGCGAGCGCAAGGGCTGGATCATGGACACGTATCTGCTGCGCCGCGGACCGGCCGAGGGCGCCGAGGGCTGAGCGTCCGGTCCGGTGTGTCCCGGCCGCCGCCGGGGCGCGGCCTGACGATCACGGCCGGCCGGCGCGGGCCCCAGGGTGCCGTCGACGGCGGTCACGCCGGCCCGAAGGCCGCGGGTCTCGGTGAAGGTGACGGCCGCCCGTGTCCCGTCCGGCCGGGCACGGGGCCAGCCGTCCCGCTCACGGCCGGGTGAGGGTGTCCAGCCGGTGCAGGGCCGCCGGTACGTCCTCGACCGCCGTGACACCGTCCGGCAGCGGCGGGCGTCGCACGACGACCACCGGGAGGCCGAGGTCGCGGGCCGCGGTGAGCTTGGCGGCGGTCGCCGCGCCGCCGCTGTCCTTCGTCACCAGGACGTCGACGCGGTGCTCGCGCAGGAGGGCCGTCTCGCCGGCCACGGTGAAGGGGCCGCGGGCCAGCAGGACGTGTGTGTGCGGGGGCATGGGCGGCTCGGGGGGCTCCACCGAGCGTGCGACGAAGTGGGATTCCGTCAGGTGGGCGAAGGCCGCGAGGCCGAGGCGGCCGGTGGTGAGGAGGATCCGGTGTCCGAGCCGGGGCAGCAGGCCGGCCGCCGCCTCCAGTGATGGGACCGGGTGCCAGTGGTCGCCGGGGCCCGGCCGCCAGCCGGGGCGGCGCAGGACCACCAGGGGCAGCCCGGTCGCGGTCGCGGCCCGTGCCACGTTCGCCGTGATGGTCTCCGCGAAGGGGTGCGTGGCGTCCACCACCGCGTCCACGCGCTGCTCGCGCAGCCAGTCCGTCAGGCCCCGGGCGCCACCGAAACCGCCGACCCGCATCTCACCGGCGACCGCGCCCGGCCGCCGTACGCGTCCGGCGAGGGAGGTGGTCACCCTGGTTCCGGGACGGGTGGACAGCTCGCCGGCCAGGGCGCGTGCCTCGGTGGTGCCGCCGAGGACCAGGACGTGGGAGGGCATGGCGCCGAGGGTACGAGGCCCGGATGCCACGACCGGCACCGGCCCGCCGGACGAAGATCGGTATCCGGCCGCACGTACGTACGCACACGTCCTACGATGACGCCGGGTGACGGGAGGAAGTATGGCCGTGGAGTGGAGCAGGCGGGGCTATCACGCCCAGCGATGGGCGGCGCGGGGGGCGCTGGCCGCCGCCGCGCTCGCGGTGGCGACCCCCCTCGTCTACGGCGGGCTGCGCGGCCTGCTGCTGCTGGTGTGCGGGGTCGCGGGGCTGGGGCTCAGCGCGGCCGCCGTGTGGTGGACGCTGACCCTGCGGGGTCCGCTGCGGTGGGTGTCCGCGCTGGTCGCCGTGTGTGTGCCGGCGGGTCTGATCGCGCTGTTCGCGGTGACGCTGTTCTGGGCGCTGCTGGTGTCCCTGGGGCTGTGGGTGCTGGCGGTGTGGAGCGGCAGGTTCGCGCTGCGCGGCGCGGGCGGCGGGCAGGCCCCGGTGCGGGAGCGGCGGCTGCCGCCGCCCCGGAAGCCGGTGCTGATCATGAATCCCCGGTCGGGCGGCGGCAAGGTGGGCCGGTTCCGGCTGCGGGAGAAGGCGGAGCGCCTGGGCGCCCGGGTGGTGCTGCTCGAACCCGGCAAGCAGCACGACGTCACCGCGCTGGCCCGGGCCGCCGTCGCGGACGGCGCGGATCTGCTGGGCGCCGCCGGCGGCGACGGCACGCAGGCGCTGGTGGCGGCCGTGGCCGCGGAGCACGACATCCCGTTCCTGGTGATCAGCGCCGGGACGCGCAATCACTTCGCCCTGGACCTCGGGCTCGACCGCGGCAACCCGGCCGCCTGTCTCGACGCGCTCACGGACGGTGTCGAGCTCCGTGTCGACCTGGGTTTCGCGGGTGAGCAGCCGTTCGTGAACAACGCCTCCTTCGGCGCGTACGCGGCGATCGTGCAGAGCCCCGCCTACCGCGACGACAAGATAGGCACCAGCCTGGAGATGCTGCCCGGCCTGCTCACCGGCCGGCAGGGGCCCCGGCTGGTCGCCCGCGCGGGGGACACCACGCTCGTCGCGCCGCAGGCCGTGCTGGTCAGCAACAATCCGTACCGCACCGGCGACCCCTTCGGCCTCGGGCGGCGGGAACGGCTCGACTCCGCCGCGCTCGGCGTCCTCGGGGTGAAGCTGGAGGGCGCCATCAGTGCCGCCGCCCTGCTTCTGAACCCCGAGCCGAGCGGGCTCACCATCGTCACCGCCACCGAGGTCGTCATCGAGGCGGACCGTGCGGAGATCGAGGCCGGGGTCGACGGGGAGGCCATGATCCTGCCCGCTCCCGTCCACTGCCGCATCGCACCCGGCGCGCTGCGCGTCCGGGTCCCGCGCAGGCGGCCCGGCGCCGCGCAGGCCCCGCCGCGCATGGACTGGCGGCGGCTGCGCAAGCTGGCGGCGACGGTGGGCCGTACCGCCGCGCCGAGCCGGCTCCACCACTTCCACGAGGCACCCCGCGAACCGCGGCAGCCGGCCGGCCCCCGCTCAGGGCAGCAGTAGCTGGACGCCGCCCACCACCGTCGCCGCGATCACCAGCCGTTCGAAGAGCCGCTGGTCGATCCTGTTCACGGCCCACTTGCCAAGGAACGCGCCGGGCACCACGAACAGCACGAGCGCCGCGTCGAGGAGGAGCGAGCCGGCGTCGATCAGGCCGAGACCGGCGCTGAAGGGCAGCTTGGAGGTGTTGACGATCAGGAAGAAGAACGCCGAGGTGCCCAGGAAGCCGAGTTTCCGGAAGCCCGCGGAGAGCAGGTACATCGACATCACCGGGCCGCCGGCGTTGGCGACCATGGTGGTGAAGCCGCCGAGGACGCCGTAGGAGCGGGCCTTGGCGCGGCCGGCCCGGGTGGTGACCTTGTCGGGCTCCTCCTCCGCCTCGGCCGTCCGCCGCCGCCACACCGTCACTCCGGCCATCAGCAGCAGGATCGCCCCGATGGAGCTCCGGACGATCCCGTCGTCCGCCCACACCAGGAACAGGGTGCCCCCGACGACGCCCGCCGCGACCGCCGGGAACAGCCGCCACAGCGTGGGCCAGTGGGCGTGCCGGCGGTAGGTGAGGACGGCGAGCACGTCCCCGGCGATCAGGATGGGCAGCAGGACGCCGGTGGACGCCTTGGCGGGCAGCACGGCGGCGAAGACGGCGAGGCTGACCGTGTTGGCCCCGCTGACGGCGGTTTTGGAGAAGCCGACGAGCAGGGCGGCGAAGGCGAGCGCGGCGAATTCCCAGCCATTGAGGTGCCAGGGCGTCATCATGTCCATTACGAGGACAGATGCTATGCGCAAGCATCCGACGCTTGTAAGGACCGTCTCACCCGATGGCTCCGGGGGTGCCGGTCAGTGCCTCTCGACCAGCACCGCGCTGCCCTGTCCCACGCCCACGCACATGGTCGCCAGTCCGCGTCCGGCGCCGGTGCGGCGCATGCGGTGCAGCAGGGTGGTGAGGATGCGGGCGCCGGAACAGCCGAGCGGGTGGCCCAGCGCGATGGCGCCGCCGCTGGGGTTGACCCGCTCGGGGTCGATGCCGAGCTGGTCGACACAGGCCAGGGCCTGGGCCGCGAACGCCTCGTTGAACTCGGCCTCCTCGATGTCTTCGACCGCCCAGTCGGCGCGGGCGAGCACCTTGCGGGTGGCGGGGACGGGGCCGATGCCCATGACGTCCGGGTGGACGCCGGCGGAGGCGCCGGCGACGTAGCGGCCGAGCGACTCCAGGCCCAGCTCGTTCAGGGCCTCCTCGCTGACCAGGATCAGGCCGGCGGCGCCGTCGTTCATCGGGGAGGCGTTGCCCGCGGTGACGGAACCGCCGGCGCGGAACACCGGCTTCAGCCGGCCCAGCTTCTCGAGGGAGGTGTCCTCGCGGACGCATTCGTCGGTGTCGACGACCACGCCGTCCGGGCGGGTCACGGGCAGGAGTTCGTCGTCGAAGTGGCCGTTCTTGCGGGCGTCGGCGGCGCGCTGGTGACTGCGCAGGGCGAACTCGTCCTGGCGTTCGCGCGGGATGCCGTACCGGGCGGCGACCTCCTCGGCGGTCTCGCCCATGGCCAGCATCCCGTGGAGGTCCTTCATCGCGGGGTTGACCAGCCGCCAGCCGAGGCGGGTGTCGGCGGTCTCCATGCGGTGCGGGAGTGCCTCGTCGGGGCGGGGCAGGACGAACGGGGCGCGGCTCATCGACTCGGAGCCGCCCGCGACGACGATGTCGGCCTCGCCGGCCGCGATGGTGCGGGCGGCGGTGGTGACGGCCTCGAGGCCGGAGGCGCACAGCCGGTTGACCGTGGCGCCCGGGACGGACTCGGGGAGCCCGGCGAGCAGCGCGGCCATGCGGGCGACGTTGCGGTTGTCCTCGCCGGCCTGGTTGGCGGCGCCCCAGTAGACCTCGTCGATACGGGCCGGGTCCAGCGCGGGCACGTCGGCGACCAGGCCGCGGATCACGGCGGCGGCGAGGTCGTCGGGCCGTACGGTGGAGAGGGCTCCGCGCAGTTTGCCGATGGGGGTGCGGCGGGCGGCCGCGAAGTGGACGGGACGCACGAGGGGACTCCTGACCGATGCCGACGGTTGTGCCGCGGTGCCGGTGATCACCCTTAATTAGCACCGCTAGTTTTTGACTATAGACCGCCGGGCGGCTCTCTGGGAAGCTCCCCGCCGGCCATGGGCCGGGTTTGCGCCCGGGGGCCGGGGGCACCCGCGCGTTCATGGAGTGGTCGCGGAGCGCGGCCTGTGCGGGAGGGGTCCCGGAGCCGTCCTTCCCCGTCGGACCGACGGGGCCGGCGTCGCGGGACCTCGCCGCCGGCGAGAACGGGCGCGAGGCACTGCTCCGTACGACCACGGACGATTCGAGAAGGAGGAACAGCACCCCATGACCGTTGTGAGGAGCACCCTGCCCGACGAGGCCCGCCGGGTTTCCTGCGAGGCCCTCCAGGACACCCTGGTGGACCTGCTGGGGCTGTCGCTGATCGGGAAGCAGGCGCACTGGAACGTCGTGGGTCCACGGTTCCGTTCCGTCCACCTCCAGCTCGACGAGGTGGTCTCCGCCGCGCGCACCCACGCCGACACGGTGGCGGAACGGGCCGCGGCGCTCGGTGTGCCGCCGGACGGCCGCCCGGAGACCATCGCCAAGGTCTTCTCGCTGCCGGCCCCGAACGAGGGCTGGCTGCGCGACTCCCAGGCCGTGGAGGTGATGACGGAGGCGCTCGGCACGGCCGTCACGCGCCTGCGTGAGCGCATCGACGCCACCGAGAAGGCGGACCTGGTCACCCAGGACCTGCTGATCTCGATCACCGCGGACCTGGAGAAGCAGCGCTGGATGTTCGAGGCGGAGAACTTCCCCGGCGAGTCCTGACCTCACGGCGCCGGAGCACACGCACGTAAGGGGCACATCATGAGCGACGCCCTCGAGATGGACGCGCTGTGGGACGATTTCCACCGCGTGGTGAACATGACCTCGGCGGAACTGGCGGCCTGGCTGCGGGTGAGCGACGCCGACGAGACGACCGAGCCGCTGCCGGACCGGGCGGGCAGCGAGACGGGACAGCATGTCCTCGCCATCCTGCAGAAACGCCGCACCGACCTCACCGAGGACGATCTGCGGGTGATGGAGGAGGTCGTGGACACCGTCACGGCGCAGACGGACCCGGAGAACGAGCCCATGGCCGAGGACACGCCCCGCCGGCATCGTCTGATGACGCTCGGCCACGACCCGCTCAAGCCGTAGCCGCCGTGGCCGGCCGGGACGAGCGGGTGGTCCGTGCCCTCGTCGGCGCGCACGGCCGGACGTACGCGGAGGAGGCCGGCATCGGGCTGAAGGACACCCCGCAGCCGCTGTACCGGCTGCTGGTGCTGGCCCACCTGCTCAGCGCCCGTATCAAGGGGTCGATCGCCGTGGCCTCCGCCCGTGCCCTGCACGAGGCGGGGCTGCGCGATCCCTGCCGCATGGCTCAGGCCGGCCGGCAGGAACGGGTGGACGCGCTCGGCCGGGGCGGCTACCGGCGCTACGACGAGCGCACCGCGACCCAACTGGGCGACGGGGCAGGGCTGCTGTCCGAACGCTGGGGCGGTGACCTGCGCGGGCTCCGCGCGGAGGCGGACGGCGACATCGGCGAACTGCGCCGTCTGCTGCGGGAGTTCCCCGGCATCGGCCCGGCGGGCGCCGACATCTTCCTGCGCGAGGTCCAGCGTGTCTGGCCGGAGGTGGCACCGTTGCTGGACGCCAAGGCCCTCGAAGGCGCACGGCGGTTGGGGCTGCCGCAGGACCCGGACCGGCTCCTCGCCCTCGCCGGACGCACCGAACCGGCCGTTCTGGCGGCGGCGTTGGTCCGCGCGGCGATCGACGAGCACGTGGCCGAGGACACACTCGGCCGGACCGAGGACACGTGACCTCACGTCAACTGGGCTTTTCCCTCCCCCATTCGCGGGACAACGTGATCATCACGCGGCACAATGGCCGCGGCGGCCCGGTCACGGCCGCGCGGGCGAGGGAGAGGGAGAGACCGTGAGTGAGAGCCACACCCCGCCGAGCGGCTCGGCGAGGCTGAACACCGGTGTGGCGCACAACGCGCGCGTGTGGAACTACTGGATCGGCGGCAAGGACAACTACGAGGTCGACCAGCGGGTCGGCGACCACGTCGCCTCGATCAACCCGGTGATCCGGGACATCGCCCGCGCGGACCGGGACTTCCTGGGCCGGGCGGTGACGTATCTGACCCGTGAGCGCGGTGTGCGGCAGTTCCTCGACATCGGCACCGGCCTGCCGACGGCGGACAACACCCACGAGATCGCGCAGCGGATCGCGCCGGACTCACGGGTCGTCTACGTCGACAACGACCCGATCGTGCTCGTCCACGCCCGCACCCTGCTGACCGGCACGCGCGAGGGCGCCACCGCCTACATCGACGCCGACGTGCACGATCCGGACGCCATACGGGAACGCGCCGCCGGGACCCTGGACGTCACGCGGCCCGTCGCGGTGATGATGCTGGGGATCCTCAACTTCGTGCTCGACACCGACAAGGCCCGGGAGATCGTCCGCCGGATCATGGCGGCGGTGCCCTCCGGCAGCTTCCTGGTCCTCACCCACCCCACGTACGACCCCGAGATCGGCGGCGAACTGCAGGTTCCCGCGATGGAGTTCTGGAACGCGAACGCCACTCCCCCGATCACCGCCCGGAGCGCCGCGGACATCGCCGCGTTCTTCGAGGGTCTTGAACTGGTGGAGCCCGGTCTGGTGTCCTGCTCGCAGTGGCACCCCGCCTCCGGCTCCGCCGTCGCGGTGCCGCAGTACGGCGCGGTGGCCGTGAAGCCCTGACCGCTGAAAGTATGATCAAGCAATGTCTGACATGACCGAAACCACGCCGGGCTGGCTGTCCTCCGACGATCTGGAGATGGCACGCGCCCAGATGCCGATCCTGTACGTCGAGGCCGTGCCCGTGCGCGTCGACGACAGCGGTGAAGTCACCAGCGTCGGTCTGCTGCTGCGCATCGGGCCCGACGGAACGGTCAGCCGGACTCTGGTCTCCGGCCGGGTGCTGCACCACGAACGGGTCCGGGACGCCCTGCTGCGCCATCTGGAGAAGGACCTCGGCCCGGTGGCGCTGCCCCGCGTCCCGGCGTCGTTGCAGCCGTTCACGGTCGCGGAGTACTTCCCCACGCAGGGCATCACCCCCTTCCACGACCCCCGTCAGCACGCGGTGTCGCTGGCGTACATCGTGCCGGTGACGGGTGACTGCCGGCCCCGGCAGGACGCCCTCGACCTGGTGTGGTTCAGCCCGCAGGAGGCCGTGTCACAGGCGGTGCAGAGCGAGATGCCGGGCGGGCACGGGGTGCTGCTGAAACAGGCGCTGGCGCACGCGGGCTGCGTCATCTGAAACGGAGCGCGTCAGCTCTCCGGGTGGGTCAGGTTGGTCCCGTCCGACGGGTCGAAGACATGGGCCTTGGCCATGTCCACCCGGAGCCCGACGGGTGCGCCCTCGCGGGCGCGGGTGGCGGCGTTCAGCCGGGCCACGATCTGCTGGGCCGCGCCGGCGCCCGCGTCGCGCAGCCCCGAGTCCGTGGCGAGTTCCTCCAGTTCGGCGGTGGTCACCGGGCCGCCCTCGGCGGTGAAGTAGACGTACGCGTCGGAGCCGAGGGACTCCAGTACGTCCACGATGGCGGTGACGACGGGGCCGCCCGTCCCGCGGGCCAGGCTCGCGTCCTCGAAGGCCTCGGGGCGCAGCCCCAGGATGACCTCGCGGGGCGCCTGCCGCTGTTCCAGCGTCCGGCGCGCGCGGTCGTCGAGCGGCAGGTCGCCGAGCGGGGTGCGCAGGCCGCCGGCGGTCAGGGAGGCGTTGACGAAGTTCATCGCCGGGGAGCCGATGAAGCCGGCGACGAACAGGTTGCGCGGCATGTCGTAGAGCTCGGCCGGGGTGCCGACCTGCTGGACCAGGCCCTGCCGCATCACCACGACCCGGTCGCCGAGCGTCATCGCCTCGGTCTGGTCGTGGGTGACGTACACGGTGGTGGTGCCCAGGCGGCGCTGCAGCCGGGAGATCTGGGTGCGCATCTGCACGCGCAGCTTGGCGTCCAGGTTGGACAGCGGCTCGTCCATGAGGAACGCCTTGGGGTCGCGGACGATCGCCCGCCCCATCGCCACCCGCTGGCGCTGTCCGCCCGAGAGATTGGCGGGTTTGCGGTCCAGGAACTCGCCCAGGTCGAGCACCCGGGCGGCCTCCTCGACCTTGCTGTCGATGACGGCCTTGTCCACCTTGGCCAGCCGCAGCGGGAAGCCCATATTCTCCCGCACGCTCATGTGCGGGTACAGGGCGTAGCTCTGGAACACCATGGCGACGTCGCGCTCCTTGGGGGCGAGGTCGTTGACGACCCGGCCGCCGATGCGCAGGGTGCCCTCGGTGATGTCCTCGAGGCCGGCGATCATGTTCAGGGTGGTCGACTTGCCGCAGCCGGACGGGCCGACCAGGATCACGAACTCGCCGTCGGCGATGTCGAGGTCCACCTCCCGCACGGCGAGGGAGCCGTCGGGATAGCGCTTGGTGACTCCCTCTAGGACGATCTCGGCCATGGGCGGCGCCTCCTTGCCTTCACGCTCATCCCTTGACCGCCCCGGAGGTCAGTCCGGCGACGATCCGCCGCTGGAAGAGCAGGACGAAGATGATGATCGGGATGGTGATCACCACGGCTGCGGCGGCGATCGACCCGGTGGGCTGCTGGAACTGCGAGCTGCCGGTGAAGAACGCGATCGCGGCGGGGACCGTGCGCGCGGACTCGGTGGAGGTCAGCGAGATCGCGAACAGGAAGTCGTTCCAGCAGAAGATGAAGACGAGGATGGCGGTGGTGAACACGCCGGGCGCGGCGAGCGGCACGATGACCAGCCGGAAGGCCTGCGCGGGCGTGGCCCCGTCCACCTTGGCGGCCTTCTCCAGGTCCCAGGGGATCTCCCGGAAGAACGCCGACAGGGTGTAGATCGCCAGCGGCAGCGAGAAGGTCATGTACGGGATGATCAGCCCGGGCCAGGTGTCGAAGATCCCGATGATCCGCTCGATGTTGAACAGGGGGGAGACCAGGGAGATCGGCGGGAACATGGCGATGAGCAGCGACATGCCGATGAGGACCTGCTTGCCGGGGAACCGCAGCCGGGCCACCGCGTAGGCGGCCATGGTGCCGAGGATCACCGCGATCACGGTGGCGATCAGGGCGATGCCGATCGAGTTGACCAGCGCCCGGGTGAACTCAGAGGTCGCGAAGATGCCCCGGTAGTTCTCCCAGGTCCAGTCCCGGGGGATGTAGGTGCCGTCGGTGAGGGTGCCGGGGTCCTTGAACGACAGCGCGGCGATCCACCACACCGGGAACAGGGCGTACAGCACCACCACGACGTTGACGATGCCCCAGCGGGTGGCGTGGGACGTGCCGGCGGCGGTCATCAGCGCTTCACCTCCGCGCCCGGTGCGGCGGCGCCGAACAGTTTGACGAAAGTGAAGGCGATGATCCCGACGCAGAGGAAGATCAGGACCGAGATCGCCGACCCGATGCCCAGGTTCAGCGCGGTGAACAGGTTGTCGTAGCCGAGGATCGACAGGGAGCCGGTGCCCTGGGCGCCCGAGGTGAGGACGTAGATGTTGTCGAAGATCCGGAACGCGTCGAGGGTGCGGAAGAGCAGGGCGACCAGGATGGCGGGTTTCATCAGCGGCAGCATGACCTTGGTGAACCGCTGCCAGGGGGTGGCGCCGTCGACCATGGCCGCCTTGAGGGTCTCCTCGGGGACGAGGGCGAGGCCGGCCAGCAGGAGCAGCGCCATGAAGGGGGTGGTTTTCCACACCTCGGCGAGGACGATCAGCCACAGCGCGGGCCACTGTTCGGTGAGCGGGGCGTCGCCGCTGGGCAGCAGCTCGGCGAGGTAGCCGAGTTCGGGGGTCCAGGCGTACTGCCAGGAGAAGGCGGCGACGACGGTGACGATGCCGTACGGGACGAGGACGGCGGTGCGCACCGTGCCGCGCGCGAAGAGCGTGCGGTGCATCACCAGGGCGAGGCCCATGCCGAGGACGAGTTCGATGGCCACGGACACGGCGGTGAGGAACACCGTGACCCAGAAGGCGTCCCACCAGAACGGGGAGGACAGCACCGCGCCGTAGTTGCTCAGGCCCACGAACTCGGCCCGTGCCGGGAAGCGCAGGTCGTAGCGCTGGAGGGACAGGTAGACCGCGTAGCCGATGGGGTAGGCGGTGACGGCGGTCATGACGAGGACGGCCGGCGCGCACAGCAGCCAGCCCAGCCGGCGCTCCTGTCGGGCACCCGCGGAGAGCGCCTTCCTGCCCTTCGTCGGCTGTGCCATGGTGCTCACGGGATCACGCCCTCGGATCGCAGGGCCTGGTCGATCTGTTCCCCGATGGTGCCGACCGCGCTCTCGGGGTCGATCTCCGACGGCGGGGACAGGGTGTGGGAGACGGCGATCGACACGTTCTGGTAGGCGGGGGTGAGCGGCCGTACGCTCGCCGACTCCAGGGAGGCCAGGACCTCCTTGGAGAAGGGGTACTGCTTCATGAACGCCGGCTCGTCGTACAGGGCGCGCAGGGTGGGCGGGAGTCCGCCCTCGAGCGCGGCGGTGAGCTGGTTCTCCCGGTTGCGCAGGCACAGGGCCGCCTCGAAGGCCAGGCCGGGGTGGCGGGAGTAGGCGCTGACGGCGAGGTCGATGCCGCCGACGGTGGGCCGGGACGGGCGGCCGGCGTCGACGCGGGGGTAGGGCGCCCAGCGGAAGTCCTTGAACAGCCGCGGGTTGTTGCTTCTCATCGACGGATAGACGAACGGGTAGTTGAGCTCGAAGGCCGCGACGCCGGACTCCATGGCCAGGCGGTTCTGGTCCTCCATCTGATTGGGCAGGGAGGGGTCGGCGGCCGGGGAGTTCGCGAGGTCGCGCATGATCGAGGCGGCCCGTACGGCGGGCGGGCCGAGGGAGGGCCCGGTGGCGCCCGGGTCGAGGATGGAGCCGCCCGCGCTGTTGACGAGGGAGTTGAACCAGACGGTGAGGCCCTCGTACTGGGCGCCCTGGATCTCCACGTAGTGCGGTTCGCCCCGCCGGGCGAGCTCGCGGGACATGGTCAGCATCTCGGACCAGGTCTTCGGCGGGGTGGGCACCAGGTCCGCGCGGTACCACAGGAGCTGGATGTTGGTGTTGTACGGGACGGCGTACAGCTTGCCCTTCCAGGTGGCCGTCCGCAGGGGGACGCGGAGCGTGCCCTCGGTGGCCCGGCGTTTCGCCTCGCCGGTCCACTCGCGGATCCAGCGGGCCTCGGCGAACTCGGCGGCCCAGGTGACGTCGAGGCCCAGGATGTCGAGGGAGTCGTCCTCGGCGGCGAGCCTGCGCACCAGTTGCTGGCGCTGGCCGTCGGCGGCGCGGGGCAGTTTGTGGTAGCTGATGCGGTAGCGGCCGCCGGAGGCCCGGCTGCAGCGGTCGGCGGCCTGTTGCAGGGCGCCGGAGTCGTCGGGGAAGTTGTACCAGTCGAGGGTGGGGCGTGAGGTGTCCTCACCGCCGCCGCAGGCGGCGAGCGCCGATGCCAGCAGGGTCAGCGCGACCAGCGTCCGCGTCCGTCGCGGCCTTCCGGTACGTCCGCGCCTCGCGTGCACGCGCTCCACACCTCGCTTCCGGGATCGCGGCGCGGGTGTCCCGTCCCGCGGCGGCGCCTACCCGGCGAACGTTAAACAGGACATAGGGCGATATCAAGGACATTCGCCGATGACTCGCCCGTGGCGCTCGACAGGCGGGGCCGGTCCGGTCCGGTTCGGCGCGACCGTCGGGGCCCGGCTCGGCCGTTGTGCGGAGAAATGACGGAAAGGCCGTACCGGGTGTCCCCGATACGGCCTCCGACCTGCTGTTCGGCAAGTCGGGACGACAGGATTTGAACCTGCGACCCCTTGACCCCCAGTCAAGTGCGCTACCAAGCTGCGCCACGTCCCGTTACCCGTCTGACCTGGGGATTCCCCCGGCCGAACGCGCACGGAAACCATACCGCACTCCAGGCGGTGATCGCGCATCCGTTTACGGCCGCGGGCTCTTCCCGGAGTGCGCCTCCCCGGGCGGGAGGCCCAGCCGGGGGTGCGCCTCGAGGAGCCGGGGCGGGGCCGCCTGGCGCCAGGAGTCGGCGAGGATGTCGCGCAGCTCGTCCTCGTCCTCCAGGGCGGCGAGGCGGACCCTGACCCAGGCGAACTGCGCCTCGTGGCCGGCGATCCAGAACTTCTCCGGCTCGGCCAGGGCCAGTTCGTCGCGCTCCTCCTTGGGGCAGCGCACGGCGATGGAGGTCTCGTCCTCGGGCAGGGTGGCGAACATCTTCCCCGCGACCCGGAACGTGGGCATGTTCCAGGCGACCTTCTCCGTGGTGTCCGGCAGGGACAGGGCGGTCCGTCGTACGTCTTCTGCATCCGGCATGGCAGGCACCGTAGCGGCCGGGACTGACACTCACCCGGGGGCGGGTGCCGCGGGGTCCGCTCCCGGACGCTTGTAGGAGACCGTCGTCGGCCGCAGCACCCCGGCGGGGTCCGCCGCGTAGTCGGGGATGGCGCCGACGGGGGTCCAGCCGGAGGAGCGGTGGAGGTGCTCGGCGGGGCTGCCGGTCTCGATGTCCAGGTGCAGCAGGGTGATGCCCCGCGCGGCGGCCGCCTCCTCCGCGACGGCCGGCAGCCGCCGTCCGAGGCCCCGGCCGCGGGCCGCGCGGTGCACCATCGGCTTCACCAGTTCCGCGCGGTGGGCGCTGTCGGGCTTGTCGGGGAGGGCGAGGCTCACGGTGCCCAGCACCCTTCCGGGTTCCTCGTACGCCACCCACACCGCGAGCCGGCCCGCGGCGAGTTCGCCGCGCAGCCCGTCGTGCGGCGGGGACACGGACCGGCGGACGAAACCGGAGGCCCTGTCCTCCCACACCGGCTGGCCGGCGGCCCGCACCGGCGGCGCGGGCTCCGCCTCGATCTCGCCGAGCGGTGGGGACATGGTCCGCCCGTGGACGGCGCACAGCCGGTTGAGCAGGGAGGCGGTGGGGTGGTCACCGGCCGGCTCTGGCGAGGTTGTTGTACAGCCGTCTCAGATGCTTGGCCACGGGGCACTGCGTGCCGTCCGCGCCGCATTGGCGGCAGCTTTGAAGGTGCTGTTCGTAGTCCTGACGGGCCTGCTCGAGGCGGTCGTGCGACGGCTGCATTCGACTTCCTGACGGTCGTCCGGGCACCACAAATCATGGGCGCCGCGAGGGGATGGGATGCCGCCTCAACCGGTTGCCTGAGGCGTGTACATCAACTTTGATCTTGTTACTCGTAGTACGGCAAACCGGACCGGCGAGCCGTGGTCCCGCGGGCGTCTCACAGCCGGGCGCCGCGGCGCTCACCGCGCAGCGGCCATGCCAGGTAGACGCCGCCGGCCACACCGGTGAGCACGCCGACCGGCAGCAGTGCCGGGCCGGTCAGCCGCTGGGTGACCAGGTCGGCGGCGGTCACCAGGAGGGCCCCGTCCATCCGGCGGGCAGGACGTTCGGTCCCGCGGCCCGGGTCACGCGACGCGCCGGCCGCGGGGCCGCCATCGTCTCGAACGGGATCGGGCCGGCCGCCGCGACGGCCGGCGCCGTGAGTCCCGTACCGGCGGCGAACAGGGCCGCCGGACCCGGTCGAGAGAGATCTGTTCGGCGCCGACGGCCAGGGACAGGGCGACCGCCGCCACGAGCGGGAACAGGCCGAGCGGCAGGCTCGCCGAACGGGCGGCGGACCGGACTCGGGACCGGTTCGCGGGGCGGGTTCCGTCCGGTGCCACGCGGACCGAGGACACCCTGACCCGGATCCGCCTCGCCCGCTGAGGCCCCGGCGGGGCGGCCGGTCCCGCCGGCCGCCCTCGTCCTCACCACGCGGCCTCCGCGGTCGGCCGCGTCCGCATCGGCGGGTGAGCGGGGTGGCGACCGCGATCCAGGGATCACATGGCCGGCTGGGGCGCGGAGCGTCGGGCCATGAGGTGTTCGATCAGGGTGAGCAGGACGTCCCTGCCGTCGGTCCGCTCGCGTGCGTCGCACATCACCAGGGGAACCTGCGGGTCCAGGTCCAGGGCGGTGCGGACTTCCTCGGGCGTGCGGTCGCGGACGTTGTGGAAGCAGTTGACCGCGACGACGAACGGGACACCGCGGCTTTCGAAGAAGTCGATGGAGGCGAAGCTGACCTCCAGACGGCGGGTGTCGACCAGTACCACCGCTCCCAGGGCTCCGACCACCAGGTCGTTCCACATGAACCAGAAGCGTTCCTGGCCGGGGGTCCCGAACAGGTAGACCACCAGTTCGTCACTGACGGTGATGCGTCCGAAGTCCAGGGCGACGGTCGTGGTGGTCTTGCCGTCGATCCCGACCAGGTCGTCCACGCCGACACTGGCCCGGGTCAGGTACTCCTCGGTGTGCAGGGGCGCGACCTCGCTGACCGCGCCGACCAGCGTGGTCTTGCCCACGCCGAAGCCGCCGGCGACCAGGATCTTCACGGCCTGGGCCGTCTGTGCCGGATCAGAGCCCGCGAAGCCCATCTCTCACCGCCTCAAGGATCGTCATGTCGGGGAGGGTGCCGTTGTGCGCGAAGGACAGGGGCGGCCGGGCCCGTACCCGGCCGGCGTCGATCAGATCACCGACGAGGATCTTGGTCACCGACACCGGCAGGTCCAGCTCGGCGGCGATCTCGGCCACCGCGACGGGCCTGCGCGCGCACAGGCGCAGGACGGTGCGGTGTTCCGGCTGCAGTGCGGGCCGGCCGGCCGCGGTGTCCGTACCGGACGTGGTCCGTACCGTGATCAGGGTGATCAGGGTCAGGTCGTCACGGCCGGCGGTGGTGCGGCCGCCGGTGATGGTGTAGGGGCGGACCAGCGGTTCGTCGGCGTCGTCCTCCAGGTCCTCCGTCCAGTGCCTCACTCGCCGGCCCCGGGACCGGCGGGCGGGGACGGGTCGGACCGCGGGGTGCGTTCGTCGGTGCCCAGCTTCTGGCCCACCTGCTGGACCAGGGTGTGCATGGCGACCGCCATCACTTCGGCGTCGACCTCCTGGGAGGCGACCACGGCCAGGTGGGTGCCCCGGCCGGCCGCGGTGACGAACAGCCACAGGTCGGCCATCTCGACGATGACCTGGTGGACCGGACCACCCTGGAAGAGCTGTCCGACACCACGGGCCAGGCTCTGCTGGCCGGTGGCGATCGCGGCCAGGCGCTCGGCGTCGGAGCGTTCGACGGTCTTCGAGCGGCTGATCACCAGGCCGTCGTCGGACAGCACGATGGCATGCCGGGTACCGGCGACCTGGTCGACCAGTCCGTCGAGGAGCCAGTCCAGGTCTGCGTCGGTGGCGGTGGTTCGCTGAGTCATCCTCGGTCTTCCCTCGTGGGCGGTTCGGACTGGTCGGTGCCGGGCGCGGACGGCCGCGCGCCGGCGGCGCGGTTCTTGCGGGACTGCCGCTGGAAGGCGCCGATGGTGGCGCCGGAGCGGGCCGGGGCGCTGGACGGGGCCGGGGCGGCCGGGGAGTCCTGCGGAGCCGGTGCGCGCAGCTCGGCCACCAGGCTGGCCTGACGCGTCCGGCGGGGCAGGGGTGCGGGCCCGTCCTGCGGGTCCGGCGGCCCCGCGGGGGGCGGCACCGGCGCGGTGACGTCGGCCATCGCCTGTCCCCGCGACCGTACCGGCAGGCCGTCCGCGCGGCGGGAGCCGTCCACGGGACGGGGACCGGTGTGCCGGCGCGGCGGGAGCCGGGGGGCGTCGTCGGGCGACGGGCCGGCGGCCGCGTCCGGCACCGACCGGGGCCGCTCGGCCACGAGGTCCTGCGGGACGAGGACGATGACGCGGGTGCCACCGAACGCCGAGGGCCGCAGTTCCACCTGCAGGCCCAGGCTCGCCGACAGGCGGGCCACCACGTACAGGCCCAGGCGCACGTCGTCGGCGCGGGTCATCACGTCCATCTGCGGGGGCTCCTGCATCAGGGCGTTGACGGCCTCGTACTGCTCGGCCTCCATGCCCAGTCCGCGGTCCTCTATCTCCACCGCGACACCCCGGCTGACCGGTGCCGCCTTGATCTCGACCGGAGCCGGCGGCTTGGAGAAGGCGGTCGCGTTCTCCATCAGCTCGGCCAGGATGTGGATCAGCGGCCCCACCGCCCGCTCGGAGATCCACGGCCGGCCCTCGACGTCGATCTCGACGCGCCGGTAGTCCTGGACCTCGCCCTGCGCGGCGCGCAGGACGTCCAGCAGCGGCACCGGCTTGCGCCAGCGGCGCCGGGGCTGGCCGCCCGCGAGGATCACCAGGTTCTCCTCGTAGCGGCGCAGCCGGGCGGTGAGGTGGTCCAGGTCGAACAGGCCCTCCAGCAGTTGCGGGTCCTCGTGCCGGCGCTCCAGCTCGTCCAGTTTCTTCAGCTGCAGGCCGATCAGGAGCTGGGTGCGGCGCGCGATGCGCTGCAGGAGCCGCTCGAAGCCGCGGTGCTGCTCCGCCTGGCGCACCGCGGTGTGCACCGCGGTACGACTGGCCAGGTTCAGTGCCCGGCTCAGCTCGCCGAACTCGTCCGAGGCCGGGGACAGTTCCGGGACCTCGGCGTCCACGTCCACGTCCTCACCCTGTTCGAGCCGGGTGACCACCCGCGGCAGCCGCTGTTCCAGGTCCTGCGCCTGATCATGTACGGCGAGGACGCGCCGGCGCAGGACCGTGGTCAGCCGCCAGGTCATCAGCACGACCAGGAGGACGGCGATCAGGCCCAGGGCGGCGACGGAGTACAGGTACAGCTTCAGCTCTCGTACGGCGGCGGCGCCGGCGGCGTCGGATACCTGGCTGTGCACGCCGATGAGTTCCTCGAGACGGGCGGTCGAGGCGTCCGCCGCGGTCCGCCACTCCTTGGCACGGGCCGGGGACAGCACGACGCCCTCACCGCCGGATGCCTGCAGCCGTTCCTCCAGCTCGACCCGCGTCCGCCATTCCTCGCTCCTGGTCATCGCCGTGTAGAGCCGGCTCTCCTCGGCGTCGAGGTTCGGTGCCACGCGCGACTTGAGCAGGTACTCGTGGGTGCCGACGGCGTCGGTGATCAGGTCGTGGTCCTCGTCGGACAGCCGGCCCGAGGGCCAGTTCCGGGCCAGCACCGCGTCCTCGCGGTGGATCATGTCCACGGCCCCGTTCAGGTCGAACAGGACCTGCGACAGGCCGGTCACCTCACCGTTGGCGCCGCGGGAGATCGCCGCGAAGACCTCGGTGCCGGCTCCGATGGCCTCGGTGTAGTAGGTGAACGCCCGTTCCTCGTCGGCGGTCCCGGCGTCCACCGCGCGACGCTCCTGCGCGAGCCTGTCGGTCACCCGTACGGTCCGGGAGATCGCGGCGGCCAGGCCCTGCTGGCCGTCGCTGGTGTCCGCGGAGGCCAGGGGTTCGAAGGCGCGCAGGGCGCGGTCGGTGGCCGTGCGCTGCCGGGTCAGGGCGGTCCGGGACGCCTCGGGCGCGGCCAGTGCCTCCTGGGTCAGCCGCCGCTCCCGCTGCAGGGCGTTGAACAGGTCCGCGTTGCGCGGGGCCACGGTCGTCTTCAGGTCGTGCTGGGCGGCCTGCACCCGGTACTCGTTGCCCAGTTCGTACGTGGCCAGGCCCCACAGCGCGACCAGCGCCACGCTCGGTACGAGCAGCAGCACCAGCAGCACCGTGCGCAGCGGCAGACGCCGTTCGCCGGCCGCCCACGGCCGCTCGTCCGTCGCGCGCTTCTGTCGGCGGCCGGCCCACGCGCTGTTCCCTCCGCGCCGCCCGTCCCTGTTCGATCCGCTCACCCGCAGGCCACTCTCCTCGTCACTGGTCAGCCGCACCTGTGACGAGAACGCGCCAGACAGTAGCGGTCGATGGCTTGATATTAGCCATACAGCACGCGAAGGCCGAAAACGTATTCGACGACACACGGGGACGCGGCCCACCGGAACGGACCTGTCGTCCCGTGACGGAACATCTGATTCCGGTGTTCCGTCACGACGGCCGGTCGCCCTCGCAGGCGCCGTCGGCCCGTCCGCGCCGGTCCGGCGGCAGCGGGAGGGACGGGTGGTCCATGACCGAAGGGAAGGGACGGACGGTCCGTGCCGTACCGCTCGACGGCCTCGGTCAGTTCTCCTGAAGCACGGCGAGGACGTTCCCGGCCGGGTCGGTGAACCACGCGATCGCCGCGGGGCCGTCGCCGCCGACCCGGACGACGCCCTTCTCGTCGTGGTCGAACTCCGCATAGCGCTCCAGGGTGACGCCGCGCCGCTCCAGTTCGGCGACGGCAGCCACGATGTCGTCGACGGGGAAGTTGAGGATCGTGAACGTCGCGGGGGTGTGCGTCTCCTTCCGGTAGACGAAGACCCGCGCGCCGCTGCCGAGCGTGAGGGTCAGCACCCGCATGTCCCCCTGTCCGGTCTCCTCCACCTGGAGGCCCAGGGTCTCGCCGTAGAACCGGCGGGCCTTACCGAGGTCGTCGACCGAGAAACCGCTGAACGCCTGCGCCTGACCGAACATGCTCCGTGTCTCCTCCGTGGGTGGACCGTTCCGCACGTCCCAGGCCACACCCTGCGCGCCGGGCGCGCCATGCGGGTGGCGGCCGGATGGACGCGCGCTCTCACCCCCTGCGAGGAGACCGGCCCGCCCGGGAGCAGGTCACCCTGACGCCGGTCCCGGGCGGGCCCGGCGTCAGCCGCCCGAGCAGACGGCGCCGTTGAGGCGGAAGACCGTCGGCTGCGGGTTGGGCCCGTCGTTGGCGCCGACAAAGCCGAACGAGGCCGTCGACCCGCCGTCCGGGGCCAGCGGCCCGGCACCCTCGGGAGCGGTCACCCGTACATGCGTGCCCGTCTGGTGGAACGTGGCGTTCCAGCCGGAGGACACCGACTGGCCGTCGGCCGGCCAGTCCCAGTCCACGGTCCAGCCGGTGATCGGGGTGTCCGAGAGGTTCCGGACGGTGACCGTGGCCACGAAGCCGTTGCCCCAGCTCGTGTCGCGGTGGTAGGTCACCGCGCAGGGGGCGTCCGGCGGGGTGCCGGTGGTGAAGGTCAGCGGAGTGGACGGGCCGGAGAGCCGGCCCGAGGCGTCGGCCGCCAGCACGTTGACCGTGTGGGTGCTGCCCGGGGGCAGGTTCCGCAGGGTCACGGACGTGCCGGCGGTCTCGCCCACCACGTGGGTGTGCGCGCCGTCGCGCTCCTGGACCAGGTAGCGGGTGGCGCCCGCCGCGCCCTCCCAGGACAGGCTCGCGGTGGTGTCGGTCACCGCCTCCAGCCGCGGCGTTCCCGGGGCCCGGGCGTCGGAGGCGCCGGGCCCCGTGCCGGCCTTCGGGGTGAGGGTGACGGTGAGCATCCCGTACGGCGGCACGGTGACCCGGGAGGCGGACGCCGTACCGTCGGTGACGTCGGTGATGTCGCCGTCGCCACGCGCGTAACGGCTGACCTCGGGTGCGGCGGCGGACGGGGTGAAACCCTCGTAGCCGAGGTCCACGGTCCGGGCGGTGTCCGGGTCCTTGTTGACGAGCAGGACGCTCAGCCGTCCGTCGCGGCGGTGCACGGCGTGGGCGGAGACGTCCTGCGCGGAGGACGCGGCGGCGACCAGGGTGTCGCCCGCGGTGCCCAGTTCGCTGGTCATCTTCATGCCGTAGTACGGGTGGAACGGCGTGTTGGGCGCCGGCTCGCAGACGTCACCGGCGCAGGCGCCGCTGGAGAGCATCCCCATGTCGCCGTAGTCGGTCTCTCCGTCCACGGTGGTGATCTGCCCCGCGCCGTTGTGGGTGTTCCACCAGTCGACGGTGAACACGCCGTTCTCCAGGGCCGTCATGAAGGCGTCGGCGGCGAACAGCCCGTTGGGGCGGGCGGTGAGCAGGGCGCCGCCGGTGTTGGTGTTGATCTCCGTGAGGGCGATGCCGATGCGCGGCGAGTCGGCTCCCGCGTACCGGTCGAGCTGGCTGCGGACCTCGCGCAGTTCGCCGGGCAGCCTGGTCAGCCTCGCCAGGGCGTCCTCGGCGGTGGTGTCGGCGCCGCCCGCGTACCAGTGGACGCTCACGAAGTCGATGACGTCGGTGACTTCGGAGAGCACGGTGTGGTTCCAGTCGCCGGGATCGCCCTCGCCCACGATGCCGTCCGGCCACTCGCCCGGCGTGGTGAGGACCGCGCCGATCTTCACGGTCGGGTCGACGGCCTTCATGGCCTCGGCGTAGGCGCGGACCTGACGGGCGTACTCCCGGGGGCTCTTGTCCGCGTGCTCGTCGTGCTCCCAGCCGCTGCCGTAGTGGCCGTTGCCGTAGATCTCGTTGCCGATCTCCCAGTACTTCGCCCCGTAGTCCTTGGTGACGTTGGCGTACCGGACCCAGCCGGCCGCCTCCTCGGGCGTGCCGGAGCCGTAGTTGGCGATCAGGATCGGCTGGGCGCCGGTGGCGCGGACGGTACCCATGAAGGCGTCGAAGCCGGTGCCGGGGGCGACGTATCCGCCGGGTGCCGTGTGCGTCTCCCAGTGGTAGATGTCCGCGTACGAGCCTCCGGGGTAGCGCATCGCCCCGACGTCGGCCGCCTTCATCAGACCGGCGACCTCGGGATCGTTCATGTGCGCGTCCCAGATGGCCGTGTTGACCCCGCGCGCGATGTCGGACAGGCGGCCCAGCGACGCCTGCGTGTTGACCCGGACGTCGACGTCCGCCGCGGGGGCCTCGGACGCGGCGGCCGACGCGGCACCGGTGGCGTTCAGCGGGGACAGCAGGGCGAGCGCGGTGGTCAGGGCGGCGGCGGTGCGTACGAGGTGACGGGTGCCGGTACCGGCCGGCCGGCCGGATCTCTGCGGTAAGGACATGGGGGATCCTCCCTCGGGGTCCGGCGGCACGGACGGGGCGGCGGGTGCCGGGCCGTGCGGCCGGACGGGCGGAGTGCCGGTGCGGCGGCAGGACGTTCCGCGCCGGTGGCACAGGAAGCGGTGCGGGGGTGCGGTGCGGTCGTGCACGGGCGTCGCGCGGCGGAACCCGCTGGTGGGAGCGCTCCCATGATGGGAGTGGTGTGACGTCCTGTCAACAGAAGGGCGGACGCGGTGACAACACCGTCCCGCCCGTACCGCGCCGGCGCGGGTGAGGCCGTGCGGGTCTTCCGGCACGCGCTCACCGCCGGTATCAGGACGGGGCGGCGGACCGGCGTCGCCGCAGGAGGAGCCGAAGCTCTGGACTTGCTCAAAGGCCGCTTCAGGTGACCGGAACGCGGGGCATCCTGCGGACAGCCGGTGCGCGGGCCCGGCGGAACGGGGGACATCATGCCGATCATGTTCGTGTGGGTGGGCGGGTGCGTACTGGCGTTCGTCGCGGTGGTCACCTGGATGGTGCGCCGGGCATGGCGCCGCGCCTGGGACGATCTGGGCGCGCGGGCGGCCGCGTTCGGCCCGGGTGCCGGGACCGGCCCGTACGGCGGAACGCCGGCGCACGGCGCCGGCGGCTCCTCCGCCCACCCGTCCTGGTGGGAGACGGACACGGGCGGAGGTTCGTCGAGCGGCTGCTCCGGCGGCGGTTCGCCGTCCTGCGGCAGCGGTTCGTCGTCGTGCGGCAGCGGTTCGTCGTCGTGCGGCAGCTCCTCGTCGTGCGGCAGCAGTTCGTCGTCCTGCGGCAGTTCCTGCTGACTCGGGAGGCAGGCCGCTCGCCGCACCACCTTCCCGCCCGACGCTCCGCCGCGCGCGTGGCACCCGGCAGGCGGGGCACGTCCAGGCTTCCGGTAAAGCGGTGTGGGGCCGCGCCGGGCGTCCTGCGGCCGGTACCCGGACGCTGCGGCTCGACGCCACCACCGGCGTCAGCGACGTGGTGCCCCGGGCCCGGCGCGCACAGCCCGCACGCGCGGCCGCGCTCCGGGCCGGCGCCGGTGGTGGTCCGGGTGCGGGATCCGCCGCGAACGGGCACCGGCCCCGTGCCGGCGCACGACACCCCGGGGTCCGGTCCGGGCGCCGTCCTCGTCAGAGGGGTTCGTCGTTCCACTGGTCGAGCAGGGCGGCACCGAGGTCACCGGCTTCCGCCGCACCGCCGTGAAGGGACTGCTCGGTCCAGATGACCTTGCCCGCGGGGGTGTGGCGGGTGCCCCAGCGCTCGGCGTACTGGGCGACGAGGAACAGGCCGCGGCCGCCCTCGTCGGTGGTCCTGGCCCGGCGCAGGCGTGGTGAGGTGCTGCTGCCGTCGGACACCTCGCAGATCAGGTTCCGGTCGCGCACCAGCCGCACGGTGATCGGGTCGCCGCCGTAGCGGACGGCGTTGGTGATGAGCTCGCTGAGGATCAGCTCGGTGGTGAAGCCGATGTCCTCCAGACCCCAGTCCGCCAGTCGCCGGGCGCAGGCGGCGCGGACCGGCGCCACCGCCGCGGGGTCGCGGGCCACCTCCCACTCGGCGAAGTCCGAGGGGGCGAGGCGGCGCGTGCGGGCCACGAGCAGCGCGATGTCGTCGCTCGGCCGGTCGGGCAGCATGGCCTCGATCACCGCCGTGCAGAGGGCCTCCGGGGTACGGTCGGACCCGGTCAGGACGGCACGCAGCGCCTCCAGACCGGTGTCCGGGTCACGGTGGCGGTTCCGGTCCCGGATCAGCCCGTCGGTGTAGAGCACCAGTTCCGAACCCTCGGGCAGGGTCAGCTCCGCCGCCTCGAAGGGCAGGGCCGCGCCCAGGCCCAGCGGCGGGGAGACCGGCAGGCGGGGAAAGGCCACGGTCCCGTCCGGACGGACGACCGCGGGCCCCGGGTGTCCCGCGGTGGCGGCGGTCACCTGCCCGGAGACGGGATCGTAGACGGCGTACAGGCACGTGGCCCCGGTGATCTCCTGCCCGTCCCGCTCCTCTGCGGCGGCCTCGTGGGTGTCGATGTGGGCCACCAGTTCGTCCAGATGGCTCAGCAGCTCGTCGGGCGGCAGGTCCAGGGTGGAGAAGTTGTACACGGCGGTGCGCAGCCGGCCCATGGTGGCCGCGGCGTGCAGACCGTAGCCGACGACGTCGCCGACGACCAGCGCCACACGGGCGCCGGACAGGGGGATGACGTCGAACCAGTCGCCCCCCACCCCCGCCCGGGCCGGCAGGTACCGGTAGGCCGCCTCCAGCGCGTTCTGCTCGGGCATGCCCCGGGGCAGGAGGCTGCGCTGCAGGGTGACGGCCATGGCGTGCTCACGGGTGTAACGGCGGGCGTTGTCGATGGCGGTCGCCGCGCGGGCGGTCAGCTCCTCGGCGAAGGACTTGTCCTCCTCCTCGAACGGTGCGGAGGCGTCCGCCCGCCAGAAGCGGGCCACTCCCAGCAGTGCCTCCCGCGCCCGCATCGGCACCACGACGAGGGAGTGGACTCCCCGCTCCAGCACCCGCCGCCCGTCCTCGGGGTCCTGCGCCCACCAGCCGTCGGACGTCCTCAGATCCGTCTCCAGGACCGCCCGGCAGTCGGCCGCCGCGGCGACGCCGGGGCCCACGGAGGAGAACCGGACCGGCTCGCCGACGGGAGAGAGGCCGTAGTCACCCTCCCGGCCGTGGACGACGGTGCGCCGCAGCTCGGTGCCCCCGCCGGGCGGCTCCTCGCCCCGCAGGACGGAATCCCACAGCTCCACGGTGACGGCGTCGGCGAACCTCGGCACGGACACCTCCGCCAGTTCCTGGGCGGTACGCGTCACATCCAGCGTGGTGCCCATCCGTACCCCCGCCTCGTACAGCAGCTTCAGCCGCTCCCGTGCCACCTCCGCCCGCCCCGTCACCGTCGCCAGCTCCGTGGTGTCCCGCAGTGTCACCACGCTGCCCGCCCGGCCCCCGTACGGGGCCGTGGACCGTTTGTTCACCGCCAGCAGCCGGTCCCCGACCAGACGCACCGCGTCCGTGACCGGCTCGTCCGACGCCAGCAGCCGCGCCATCTCCTCGTCCGGCCCCAGGTCCGCCACCCGGCGCCGCTCCGCGTTCGCCGGGAGGTCCAGCAGCCGTCGGGCCTCGTCGTTGACCAGCAGTACTCGCCCTTCCGCCCCGGTGATCAGTACGCCCTCCCGCACGGCGTGCAGCACCGCGTCGTGGTGTTCGTACATCCGGGTCATCTCCTCCGGACCCATGCCGCGCGTCTGCCGCCACAGCCGGCGCGACACCAGTGCCGCCCCCGCGGTGGACAGCACGAGGGCGGCCGCGCCGGCGGCGACGATGATCGGCAGTTGCCGGTCGACCATGTCGCCCACGTTCTCCACGGTGATCCCCGCGGACACCAGGCCGACCACGGAGCCGTCGGCACCGGTCACCGGGACCACGGCCTGCACGGCCTCCCCCTCACCGGCGGGCAGCTCCGGTCCACCGGCCCGCTCGACGACGGTGCGTCCTTCCAGCGCCGGTTCGAGGGTGCCGACGAACTTCTTGCCGATCTCCTCCGGATCGGGGTAGGTGAGACGGACCCCCTGGGTGTCCATGACCACGATGAAGTCCACGCCCGCCCGCTGCCGGGCCGCTTCGGCACGCGGCTGGAGGACGGCCGTCGGATTCGGGGCGTCCAGCGCCTCGGCCGTGCCCGGAGCGTTCGCGAAGGATTCGGCCGCCGTCACCGACACGTGCTCGGCTTCTCTCTCGCTGTCCTCGTCGGCCTGGACCACCAAGGCCACCACCGCGGCTCCGACCAGCAGCAACACGGTGACGATCTGGAGCAGGAACGCCTGCCCCGCCGTGGTGCGCGGGCTCAGCAGTGAACGCGGTCCCGGCCTCGGTCCGCTACGCGAGCCGCCGGTTCCGAGTCGATCGAAGCGGTCTCGCGACCGCCGGTTCGGGCGGAATGACCGCTCTCCTTCCATGACCAATTTCTACCTCGCTTCGCGGGCCGGAAGCGACAGCCGGGCCACCGGCCCGCCCGGCATCGGCCCCGGAAAGCGAAAGGGCCCGCCGATTCCGTCGGCGGACCCTCACGAAAGATCGATATCGGAGTCTCGTTCACACCCGAAACGGTTCACTCGTCCGTACCCGATGAAGTGCGGGAAACCAGATTCCGACAACACACTGGAATGCCGGACACGCGATCCGCTGCACAAGTGATGCCCTTGCGGATCTGCGCGAAATCACAGCCCTCGTGATCACCCAGCGGTCACCGTCGATCAGGTCCGGCATCAGAGTGCGAGTCCCCGATCCAGATTGAAGGAGAGAAGCATGCCGAACGACCAACCTGACTCATTGGATCACATTGTCGCGCGGTCCCGCCCCCAACAGGGAGAAGCACCCGCGGAACTCAATGATCCGCGCAACTACCTCGTCTTCGACCGTCTGGGGTCGGCAGCCCAGCACGGGGATCCTGCCGCCGCGGTCACCACCGGCGAGGACGGGCGCCTGGTCGTCAGCGATCCGGACACCACCCTCGGTATCGTCGTGGGTGCGGTGGAGCCGGTCACTCCCGAGGCCATCGAGTCGGAAGTCGCCGGCATCCGGGCAGCCGACGACAGCGCGGGGAGCGACAATTCGGCGTACATTCCGGACTGGACCGCCGTGTCCGCGATGCCGACCCTGGCCCCCCGTGCCGAGCCGCCTCGGCTGGTGCGCCGCAACGGGATGCGGGTGCGTCCGGAATGGGTGATCGACGGTGACAATCGGCTGCCGTACTACCCCAACACCTACCCGCTCAGTCTGGTGGGCCGCATCTTCGTCTGGCAGAACGCCAGCACCCCCAACTGGACCTGGTGGGGCACGGCCTCGCTCCTCGGTTCCCGCACGATCATGACGGCCAGTCACGTAGTGCCGTGGGGTTCGTCGAACTGGAAGGCATTGTTCGTGCCGGCCTACTACGACGGCGCTTCGGTCCACGGCACGTGGGCCGCCTCGTGGGTGACCGACGCACGGGGATACAGCAATCACTCCCAGGGTGACGACATGGCGGTCATGCGTCTCGCCGTTCCGCTCGGCAACAACCTGGGCTGGTTCGGCTTCCTCACGTACAGCAGTTCCTGGCAGGATCAGCCCATCTGGACGCTGCCGGGTTATCCGTGGGACAAGGACTCCGGCAACCGGCCCTGGATGCACCCGAACTACCCGATCATCGACGACGACAACGACGGTGCCGGAGTCGAACTGGAATACCGGGCCGACACGGAGGGCGGCCAGAGCGGCGCGCCGGTGTACGCATGGTTCAGCGGGTCACCCTATGTCGTCGGTACCCATTCCGGGGGCGAGGACAATTTCGGTGAACCGCGGCAGAACGTTGCCGCCGGCGGTGCCGCGCTGACGAACCTGTTGCACTGGGCGCGCGGCAACTGGCCGTGACAGGGGCACATCCGCCTGATCCGCTCCCCGATCCGGGGCGGGCCCTCCGCGACGACCGTGCGCGGTCACGGCCGCACCTGGGCGACACAGCCGAGGAGTCGTTCCGCCTCGCTCCCGGACGGGGTGACTGCCGTCCGGGGCTGGAGGGAAGCCCGACCGCCCCGGCCCGGGCCGCACGGCCCGTGTCCGGGATTCCGGGTCGAGGCCCGGCCGTCCGACGGGGTGGCTGAAGGAGGTCGCGGTGCGCGACGACGCGCCGCTGGTGCGCCGGGACGACTTCCTCCACCACCGCACCGACACCGAGCCCGGGAACTCGGGCTCCCCCGTCCACGACGACCGGTGGAAGGCCGTCGCCCTCCACCCCAGCGGCGCCGACGGCCGTGTTCCCCGGTTCTCCCGGGGCCCGCGCGGTGGACGACGAGATGGTCCGCGAGGCTGCCGGGAAGCGGTGTGCGCCGCCGGACACGCGGGACGGGGCGGAGAAGGCCGACGGGCCTCGCCGTCGTCGACGCCCGTGGGCGGGTGCACGACGTCGTCGAGTATCTCGCCCACACCGAGGTGGCCCGCTCGATCGGCGATCGCCTCACCGTGTGAACGACATGCCCGATGGCGTCCTTCCGCGAAACGCCGGCATCGCGGGTGACGAGGGCGGTGAACCGTCGTCCGGCGTGAACGGCGGCGAAAGCCCTGCCCACCGAGCGGGCAGGGGGACGGGCACCGCCGGTCGAAGGCGCCCTTCCACGGGCGCCGTACGCCGACGACGGGAGGAGGCGCTCCATGGCGAGCGACGCCCGGCACTCCGGGCCAGGGGCCACGGACAACGGCGACAACGGCGACAACGGCGACGACGGCGCACGACCGGCGACGGGCGCGGGACCGGAGAGGCCGCGCCGCGGCCGGTGGACGGGCACGCCCGAGAAGGGCTGGCCAAGGCCGAGCGGGGGCAGGTACCCCGGGAGGAGCGGGCTCTGGCCGACCGGGCCCACGAAGAGCTGAGGGCGGCACGGGACACGCTCCGCCACCACCACCGCCGGCGGCTGCCCGCGGCTCACCTGGCCGTCGCGCAGACCCACTTCGACGTGGCCCACAACCTTCTGCTGCGGCTGTCGTCGACGGACGAGA
>NZ_JOIZ01000021.1 GCF_000721605.1 Streptomyces sp. NRRL S-37
CGGCATACGAGATTTCTGCCTGTCTCGTGGGCTCGGAGATGTGTATAAGAGAGCGGTGCTGGGCTCTGGTCATGACCTTGCGCATGGGGGACCCCGTTCGACGGGCCCGGAGCGGCCGGGGCTGTACCGGGCGGTAACTTCGTGGTTGGGGATCTTGTACGGGGGCATGCGGTGCGGTGGCAAGGAGGCTGAGGGCGGGCCGGAAGGGCGGGGGAATTCACTTATCAGGGTGATTCAGGGGGTCCCGGCCCCGTGATCACACGGGCGTGCCGGGTGAATTCCCGGACGTGGGTGGACGCGGCCGGGGGTGTGGGCGGGGACCCGATGGGGGACGCCCGCACGTATCCTGAAAGCCCTTCCGGAGCCCCGATCACACGAAAGCGGCCTACCATGCGCGTCTACGTCCCCCTGACCCTTCCCGGGCTTGCCGAGGCGTACCGGACGGGCGCGCTGGGCGACGGGCCGTTCCGCGCGTACGCCGTGACGCCCGCGCTGCGCGAGTGGTACCTCTCCGACGACATCGAAGAGCTGGAGTACGCCGCGCTCAGCCGCGCCGCGCTGGCCTCCCTGCGGCTGCTGGCGGCGGACGCCGGTGCGCCGCGCCGCCGGGTCGTGGTCGCCGTGGACGTGTCCGACGACGCCGCCTCGACCGACCCCGACCGGGGCCTCGACCCGGCCGCCCTCGGCGAGGTGCGGGTCGCCGGCGCCGTACGGCTGGCCAAGGCGGCGGCGGTGCACGTGGACGCGGCGGACGCGGAGGCGGACGTGGCGGCCGCCGCCGACGCGCTGCCCGCGGCGGACGCCGGGGACGACGACGCGCAGTACACGGTGGACGGCGCGGAGGACCACGAACTGCTCTGGTACGCCACCCAGGAGATCCCCAACCTGGTGGGCTGACCTGCGGGTCTCCTCATTGTCAGTGAGGGCGGGTACGTTTTCGGGCATGGGGATGCACACGGACGCGCACATCGTCTGGGACTGGAACGGCACGCTGTTCCACGACGTCGACGCGGTCATCGGAGCGACGAACGCGGCCTTCGCCGAGCTGGGCCTGGAGCCGCTCACGCTGGAGCGGTACCGGGAGCTGTACTGCGTGCCGGTGCCCAAGTTCTACGAGCGGCTGATGGGGCGGCTGCCCAGCGCGGCCGAGTGGGAGCTGATGGACTCCACCTTCCACCGCCACTACACGGAGCACCACGTGCGGTGCGGGCTCGCCGAGGGCGTGGAGGAGCTGCTGACGGAGTGGGCGTCGGCCGGCCGCAGCCAGTCGATCCTCAGCCTGTACGGGCACGAGGACCTGATCCCGCTGGTGCGGGGCTTCGGGATCGAGGCGCACTTCATACGGGTCGACGGGCGGACCGGACCGTCCGGGGGCGGCAAGGCGGAGCACATGGTGCGTCACCTGGCCGCGCTGACCGGGGTCGACCCGGTGCGCACGGTGGTGATCGGTGACGCGGCGGACGACGCGGTGGCGGCCCTGCACGCGGGGGCGCGTGCGGTGCTGTACACCGGGGGGTCGCATGGGCGGGCCAGTCTGGAGGCGGTGGGGGTGCCGGTGGTGGACACCCTGCGGGAGGCCGTCGCGGAGGCGGAGCGGCTGGCGGCCGCGGCCTGACGCTGACGTGGGCTCGGGCCGCTGTAGCGGGTGCCGGGGTGGGGCTGGGCCGGGGGGTGTTGCGCAGCCCGGCGCTTACGGGGTGCCTCCCCCACTCTCGGCTTCGCTCGAGCGGGGGGACCCCCATCGCCCACCCGTGCCGCCCTGGGGGTACCTCCCAGGCCCTTAAGGCACTGGGGGAGGCACGACTGCCCGCAGCTAGGAGCGGTGCGGCTGCCCGCAGCCCCAGCGGCACGACTGCCCGCAGCTGCGGCGGTGCACTGTGCAGAACGTCAAAGTTCGCGACCTGGTTTTGTACACATACGGCTCATGACGGGGGGCCTGTAGGGGGCGATAGCCTTGGTGGCGTGATCAGCGCGATAGCTCGCGGGGACCTCGGTGTCCCTGCTGTGCGCCCGGAGAGCACGGACGACATCCGTGACCGGGCGACGGCCGCTGGTCTTCGCGGGCGGCACGGGGCCAAGAGGGCACCCGGGGCGCGGCGCACCTCCCGGGGAAAGGCGTCGCAGAGAGCGACGTCACACCCGTCGGGCGCATCGAATTCGGCCGAGAAGCCCCCGCTCCTCCCACCTCACGGCATAGCGTCGGCACAGACCGGACACCCCGTGTCGTACCACCGCACCACGAGGTCGGAGACCGTACTTCCTTCTACGTCACGCAACGGCGCGCGACAGGAGCCAGAGGACCATGCAGACCAAGCTGGACGAAGCCAAGGCCGAGCTGCTCGAAAGGGCGGCCCGGGTAGCTGAGAACAGCCCGGCCGGGGGGAAACTGCCGACTGGGACGACGGACAAGGGCATGCCCGACCGGGACACCGTGCTCGAGTTCCTCCAGCGCTACTACCTGCACACCGCCCCGGAGGACCTGACCGACCGCGACCCGGTCGACCTCTTCGGCGCCGCCTACTCGCACTACCGGCTCGCCGAGAGCCGCCCCCAGGGCACCGCCAACGTCCGTGTCCACACCCCGACCGTCGAGGAGAACGGCTGGACCTGCAGCCACTCCGTCGTCGAGGTGGTCACCGACGACATGCCCTTCCTGGTCGACTCCGTCACCAACGAGCTGACCCGCCAGGGCCGCGGCATCCACGTCGTCATCCACCCCCAGGTCGTGGTCCGCCGGGACGTCACCGGCAAGCTGATCGAGGTGCTCACCGCCCCCGTCGGCGGCGACCTCCCCCAGGACACCCGCGACCTGCCGCACGACGCGCACGTCGAGTCCTGGATCCACGTGGAGATCGACCGCGAGACCGACCGCGGCGACCTCAAGCAGATCACCGCCGACCTGCTGCGGGTCCTCTCCGACGTCCGCGAGGCCGTCGAGGACTGGGGCAAGATGCGTCAGGCCGCGACCGCGCTGGCCGAGGCGCTGCCCGGCGAGCCCGTTCCCGCCGACCTGCCCGCACCGCAGGTCGAGGAGGCCCGCGAGCTGCTGCGCTGGCTCGCCGACGACCACTTCACCTTCCTCGGCTACCGCGAGTACCAGCTGCGCGAGGACGACTCGCTGGCCGCCGTCCCCGGCACCGGCCTCGGCATACTGCGTTCCGACCCGCACCACGTCACCGACGAGAGCCACCCGGTCAGCCCCTCCTTCGAGCGGCTGCCCGCCGACGCCCGCGCCAAGGCCCGCGAGCACAAGCTGCTGGTGCTGACCAAGGCGAACAGCCGGGCCACCGTGCACCGGCCGTCGTACCTGGACTACATCGGCGTCAAGAAGTTCGACGCGGACGGCAACGTCGTCGGTGAGCGCCGCTTCCTCGGACTGTTCTCGTCCGCCGCCTACACCGAGTCCGTGCGCCGGGTGCCGGTGATCCGCCGCAAGGTCGAGGAGGTCCTGGAGCGCGCCGGCTTCTCGCCGCACAGCCACGACGGGCGCGACCTGCTCCAGATCCTGGAGACCTACCCGCGCGACGAGCTGTTCCAGACCCCGGCCGGCGAGCTCCAGTCCATCGTGACCTCGGTGCTCTACCTCCAGGAGCGCCGCCGGCTCCGGCTCTACCTGCGCCAGGACGAGTACGGGCGCTACTACTCCGCCCTCGTCTACCTGCCGCGCGACCGCTACACCACCGGCGTCCGGCTGCGGATCATCGACATCCTCAAGGAGGAGCTCGGCGGCATCAGCGTCGACTTCACCGCCTGGAACACCGAGTCGGTCCTCTCCCGGCTGCACTTCGTGGTCCGCGTCCCGCAGGGCACCGAACTGCCCGAGCTGTCCGACGCCGACAAGGAGCGCATCGAGGCCCGCCTCGTCGCGGCCGCCCGCTCCTGGGCCGACGGCTTCGCCGAGGCGCTGAACGCCGAGTTCGGCGAGGAGCGCGCCGCCGAGCTGCTGCGCCGCTACTCCGGCGCCTTCGCCGAGGGCTACAAGGCCGACCACACCCCGCGCAGCGCCGTCGCCGACCTGGTCCGCATCGAGGAGCTCGGCGAGGAGCGCGACTTCGCGCTCAGCCTGTACGAACCGGTGGGCGCGGGCGCCCAGGAGCGCCGCTTCAAGATCTACCGCAAGGGGGAGGCCGTCTCCCTGTCCGAGGTGCTGCCGGTGCTCCAGCGGCTCGGCGTCGAGGTCGTCGACGAGCGGCCGTACGAGCTGCGCTGCGCCGACCGCAGCGTGGCCTGGATCTACGACTTCGGCCTGCGGATGCCCCAGGGAGCCGGCGCCGACCAGCTCGGTGACGACGCCCGTGAGCGGTTCCAGGACACCTTCGCGGCGACCTGGACCGGCAAGGCGGAGAACGACGGCTTCAACGCCCTCGTGCTCAGCGCCGGACTGACCTGGCGGCAGGCCGTGGTGCTGCGGGCGTACGCCAAGTACCTGCGCCAGGCGGGCTCCACCTTCAGCCAGGACTACATGGAGGACACCCTCCGTCACAACGTCCACACCACCCGGCTGCTCGTCTCCCTCTTCGAGGCGCGGATGTCCCCGGACCGGCAGCGCGCCGGGTACGAGCTGGTGGACGCGCTCCTCGAAGAGGTCGACGCCGCCCTCGACCAGGTCGCCTCGCTCGACGAGGACCGCATCCTGCGCTCCTTCCTCACCGTCATCAAGGCGACGCTGCGCACCAACTTCTTCCAGGAGACCAGCGGCGGCGTGCCGCACGACTACGTCTCCATGAAGTTCGACCCGACGGCCATCCCCGACCTCCCGGCGCCGCGCCCGGCGTTCGAGATCTGGGTGTACTCGCCGCGCGTCGAGGGCGTGCACCTGCGCTTCGGCAAGGTCGCACGCGGCGGTCTGCGCTGGTCGGACCGCCGGGAGGACTTCCGTACGGAGATCCTCGGCCTGGTCAAGGCGCAGATGGTGAAGAACACCGTCATCGTGCCGGTCGGCGCCAAGGGCGGCTTCGTCGCCAAGCAGCTCCCCGACCCGGCCGTGGACCGCGACGCCTGGCTGGCCGAGGGCATCGCCAGCTACCGGACGTTCATCTCGGCACTGCTCGACATCACCGACAACATGGTGGCCGGCGAGGTCGTGCACCCGGCGGACGTCGTCCGGCACGACGAGGACGACACGTACCTGGTCGTCGCCGCCGACAAGGGCACCGCGACCTTCTCGGACATCGCCAACGAGGTCGCCGAGTCGTACAACTTCTGGCTCGGTGACGCCTTCGCCTCCGGCGGCAGCGCGGGCTACGACCACAAGGGCATGGGCATCACCGCCCGCGGCGCCTGGGAGTCCGTGAAGCGGCACTTCCGGGAGCTGGGCGTGGACACCCAGACCCAGGACTTCACGGTCGTCGGCATCGGCGACATGTCCGGTGACGTGTTCGGCAACGGCATGCTGCTCAGCGAGCACATCCGCCTGGTCGCCGCCTTCGACCACCGGCACATCATCATCGACCCGAACCCCGACGCGGCCGTCTCCTACGCCGAGCGCCGCCGGCTGTTCGAGCTGCCGCGCAGCTCCTGGGAGGACTACGACACCGGGCTGCTGTCGGCCGGCGGCGGGATCTTCCCGCGCAGCGCCAAGTCCATCCCGGTCAACTCGCAGATCCGCGAGGCCCTCGGCATCGAGCCCGGCGTCACCAAGATGACCCCGGCCGACCTGATGAAGGCGATCCTCAAGGCGCCGGTGGACCTGCTGTGGAACGGCGGCATCGGCACGTACGTCAAGGCCTCCACCGAGTCCAACGCCGACGTCGGCGACAAGGGCAACGACGCCATCCGCGTCGACGGCAAGGACCTGCGGGTCTCCGTCGTCGGCGAGGGCGGCAACCTGGGCTGCACCCAGCTCGGCCGCATCGAGTTCGCGTCGCACGGCGGCCGGATCAACACCGACGCGATCGACAACAGCGCCGGTGTGGACACCTCCGACCACGAGGTGAACATCAAGATCCTGCTCAACGGTCTCGTCAAGGACGGCGACATGACCGTGAAGCAGCGCAACAAGCTGCTCGCCGGGATGACCGACGAGGTCGGCCGGCTGGTGCTGCGCAACAATTACGCGCAGAACACCGCCATCGCCAACGCGCTGGCGCAGTCGAAGGACATGGTCCACGCCCAGCAGCGGTTCCTGAAGCACCTGGTGCGCGAGGGCCGGCTGGACCGGGCCCTGGAGTTCCTGCCCACCGACCGCCAGATCCGCGAGCGGCTCGCCTCCGGGCGGGGTCTGACCGGTCCGGAGACGGCCGTGCTGCTGGCGTACACGAAGATCACGGTCGCCGAGGAGCTGCTGGCCACCTCGCTGCCCGACGACCCGTATCTGAAGGTGCTGCTGCACGCGTACTTCCCGACGGAGCTGCGCGAGCAGTTCCCCGACCGGATCGACACCCACCCGCTGCGCCGTGAGATCACCACGACGGTGCTGGTCAACGACACGGTCAACACGGGCGGTACGACGTATCTGCACCGGCTGCGCGAGGAGACCGGCGCGTCGCTGGAGGAGATCGTCCGGGCGCAGACCGCGGCCCGCGCGATCTTCCGCGCCTCGGTGGTGTGGGACGGGGTCGAGGCGCTCGACAACACGGTCGACGCGGACGTCCAGACCCGCATCCGGCTGCACTCGCGCCGCCTGGTGGAGCGCGGTACGCGGTGGCTGCTCAACAACCGGCCGCAGCCGCTGGAGCTCGCGGAGACGGTGGAGTTCTTCGCCGAGCGCGTCGAGCAGGTCTGGTCCCAGCTGCCGAAGCTGCTGCGCGGCGCGGACCTGGACTGGTACCAGAAGATCTACGACGAGCTGAGCGGCGCCGGTGTCCCCGACGAGCTGGCCACCCGGGTCGCCGGGTTCTCCTCCGCCTTCCCGACGCTCGACATCGTGTCGGTGGCCGACCGGACGGGCAAGGAGCCGCTGGACGTCGCCGAGGTGTACTACGACCTCGGTGACCGGCTGCGCATCACCCAGCTGATGGACCGCATCATCGAGCTGCCGCGCGCCGACCGCTGGCAGTCCATGGCCCGCGCGGCGATCCGCGAGGACCTGTACGCGGCGCACGCGGCGGTGACCGCGGACGTGCTGGCGGAGGGCAACGGCTCCTCGACGCCGCAGCAGCGCTTCACCCAGTGGGAGCGGAAGAACGCGGCGCTGCTGGGCCGGGCCCGTACCACGCTGGAGGAGATCCACGGCTCCGACGCGTTCGACCTCGCCAACCTGTCGGTGGCGATGCGGACGATGCGGACGCTGCTGCGGTCGCACTCGTAGACGCGGACGTGTGAGGGCGCCCCGGGCCGTGTCGGGCCCGGGGCGCCCTCGTGTTGTGGTGCCTTGGGTGGGCATCGGCGGGGATCCGGTGCGGGGGCGCCGTTCCGGGCAAGGGTTTATGTGTGACTGTCCGATTTTTGCCGTCCGCTCCACCGGGGGAAGCCGGTGCGCGCCGTGCCGCGGTCCGGCCGGCGGTGGTCGGCCGGACCGCGGCCCTGGCCGTCGCCGGACTCGTTCTCGTCCTGATGGTCCTGGTGATCGTGCGGCTCCCGTGGGCCGGCGACCTGGGCGTGCACGCGGCGACCGTGCAGCGGCTGCGGCACAGCCCGCTCGACCCCGGCGACCCGCTGGTCGACGCGGACACGCCGAGCCCGTACTACTCGCCGTGGACGCTGCTGCTGGGTGCCGTCGCCCGGTGGCCGGGTCTTTCGGTATTCGTGGTGCTGCGGCTGGCCGCCGTCGCCGGACTGGCGCTGCTGGTGACGGGCGTACGGCGGTACGTGCGGACGCTGAGCGCGCACCGGGCCGCGCCCGCGCTCGCCCTGCTGAGCCTGCTGCTGCTGTGGGGCACGACGCCGATGCTGTGGAGCGGCTTCCCGGGGCTGCACTCGCTCGCGCTGACGGTGTCGTATCCGAGTACCTTCGCGCTCGGGCTCGCCTTCCACTTCTGGGCGTGGCTGGCGGGAGCGCTGCGCCGGGGGGCCGGGTGGCCGGTGTGGACCGGACTGGGGGCGCTGTGGGGGGTGATCCTGCTCTGCCACCAGTTCTCGGGGGTCGTGGCCACGGTGGGTGCCGCCGCCACGGTGCTCGCGGCGGGGCGGGCCCGGCGCGTGGTGTGGCCGTGGCTCGGTACCGGGGTGGCGGCGGGGGCGGTGGTGCTGTGGGCGTGGCCGTACTACGACTTCTTCGCGCTGTTCGGCGCGGCGGGGGGCGGGCTGGACGCGGTGCACCGGGGGTTGTACGGGCATCCGGTCGCGCGGTACGGGCTGGTGCTGCTCGGGGTGGCCGCGCTGGTGCCGCGGTGGCGGCGGGACCGGTGGGATCCGCTGGTTCTCTTCGCCGGGCTGGCGGTGGCGGTCGTGGGGGCGGGATGGGTGAGCGGCCACTACGCGTGGGGGCGTGCGCTGCCGGCCGTGGTGATCCCGGCGCAGCTCGCGGTGGCGCTGGAGGCGGTGGGGGCGGGGCGGCGGGGGCTGCGTGCCGGGTGGACGGTCCTGCTGGCCGGAGGGCTGCTGGTCGGGGGGTGGGGGCAGGCGGGGGTGCTGGGGTACGTGGTGCCGCGCGGTGCCCTGCCGGCGGTGGTGGAGGGCCGGTACCGGCCGCCGTGGACGGGGTATCACTGGATCACCCCGTGGGTGCGGTACGGGGACGTGGTCATGGCGGAGGGGCGGGCGGCCCGTCAGGTACCGGCGTACGGCGCCTATACGGTCGCTCCTGGGTATCCCGGCTTCTTCCTGGCGGACGAGGAGCGCCGGGGGGCGGCTACACGGGTGTACTTCGGGGAGCGGACGCCGGCGTCCGTGCGGCGGGGGATCGAGCGGGAGTACGGGGTGCGGTGGGTGGTCGACGGGGGTGGTGTGCTGGGCTCCGCCGGGTTGCGGGAGGTGGCGCGGGGGCCGGAGGGGCAGGTGCTGTATGCGGTGCCCTGAGCTGTGACGGGGGGTGGGGGGCCGGTTTGTTTTTTCGCCCCCGCCGCCCCTTCCCGTCCCGTCCCCGGGGGCTGCGCCCCTGGACCCCCCTTCGGCCTGAACGGCCTCGTCCTCAAACGCCGGACGGGCTGGGAGATCAGGCGCCGGACGGGCTGAGAATGCTCGCCATCAGGCGGGCCGCCCGGCGTACCCGGGGGACGGCCATGCGGCGGGCCGCCGGGTGCAGCACGGTCGCCGTGAGGCCGGTCGGCTGCCAGCGGAGCTGGAGGCGGCCCGGGGGGTGGCCCTCGGGTTCGATGGTGAGCCGGTGGCGTGGGACGCGGGCGGTCAGGGACGGGAAGGCCAGGGGGGCCAGGAGCAGGCCCCGGTTGCCGTGACCCCGGCAGGTCAGGCGGACCATCGGGTGACGCACCCCGGTGAAGCCGCTCAGCGGGAGGCGCGCGGTCGCCGGGTCGAGACGGACGCGGCCCTCGAAGACACCGGGGCGGACCGGGGAGAGCCGGAAGGGGACGGTCAGGCGGCGCCGGCCGGGGGAGACGATCAGGCTCGCGCGCTGGGGGCCGACCGGGAGGCGCAGAGCCGGGTCGTAGGTGCGGACGGTCAGGTCGACGGAAGCCCCGGGCCCCCGGGTAATCTCCGTGATCTCGTGGCGGAACCGGGCGACGGAGAACGGGCGGGTGCCGAGCTCCAGCTCGGTCAGGTCCAGTTCGCGGCGGGCGCCCGCCGACCCGGGGACCCGCCCGCCCCAGTACGTACGGCCGTCCGGGCCCGTGGTCAGCTCCCTCGGGGCGACACCGTCCCCCAGTTCCCGGGCCGCCCACCGGGCCTCGGCCAGCCGCCGGTCGCGGACGAGCTGGAGCACCACCCGCTCGGCGCGGGGCAGCCGGGCGTACGCGCCCGGCGACAGGGTCTCCAGGTACGGGTTCACCAGGTCCGCGAAGGCCGCCAGCCACTCCTCGTCCCGGTAGGGCAGGTCGCCCGCGTACATCCGGAAGTCGTGCTTCAGGAACTTGTGGTCCTTGTCCTCGCGCAGCCCCTCGTGCCCGCTCTCGGCCAGGAAGGCGTCGATCAGCCGCTGGACGTGGATCCGGTCGCGGACGTTGCCGATCAGATGCCGCTGGTTGGAGATGGACGCGGCGCCGGAGCCGGCGTACGGGGCGACGTACCAGAGGTACACCGGCTCGGGGATGATCGTGAACCGCTTCGCCAGGCAGTACGCCTGGGCCGAGAAGAGCTGGTCCTCGTAGTGGATGCCCTCGGGGAAGCGCAGGCCGTGCCGGTCGAGGAAGGCGCGGGCGTACATCTTGCCGGTGGACAGGTGCTCGAAGAACAGCCGCGGATCGGCCTCGATGCCGTCCAGGGTGCGGCGTTCGCGCACGAGGTGCGGCATCCAGGTGGAGCGGCGGCCGGTGTCCACCCGGATCCGCCGCACCGCGCCCATCGCGAAGTCGAGGTCGCGCTCGCGGTGCGCGGCGAGCAGCGAGGCGACCGACTCCGGCGGGAGCTCGTCGTCGCTGTCGAGGAACATCAGGTACGGCGCCCGCGCGATCTCCAGGGCGCGGTTGCGCGGCGCGCTGCACCCGCCGCTGTTCTCCGGCAGCCGCAGGTACCGGATACGGCCGTCGCGGGCCGCCAGCGCCCGCGCCACCCGGGGGGTGTCGTCCGTGGAGTGGTCGTCGCTGATGACGATCTCGATGTTCCGGTGGGTCTGGCGGCGCACGGACTCCACCGCGCGGGGGAGCCGTCCGGCGTCGTTGTGCACGATCACCGTGACGGTCACGTCGGGGAGCCGGGGAGTGTTCATGACGCCTCCTCGGGGGTCGGCGCCGGGGTGCGTTCGCCGAGCGGCAGCACCGGCGGCAGCGACGCCTCGTCCTGGCCGAGGAAGACCCGGCGCACGACGCGTTCGGCGGCGCGGCCGTCGTCGTACTCGCAGAACCGGCGCCGGAAGACGGCCCGCGCCTTCGCCGCGCCGTCGTCGCGCCAGGCGTCGGTGGTGAGGATCCCGGTCAGCTCGTCCTGGGTGCGGGCCACCGGGCCGGGTGCCTCGGCCATCAGGTCGAAGTAGACGCCGCGCGTGGTGCGGTACGTCTCCCAGTCGTCGGCGTGGACGACGATCGGGCGGTCGAGGTTGGCGTAGTCGAACATGATCGACGAGTAGTCCGTGACCAGGACGTCGGCGGCCAGGCACAGCTCCTCCACCGGGTCGTAGGACGAGACGTCCACGACGCGGCCGGAGCGGCGCGGGCCGGCCGGCGGGGAGGCGGGGGAGGCGGCACCGTCGTAGAAGTAGTGGCCGCGCACCAGCAGCACGGTGTCCTCGCCGAGCCGTTCGGCGAGGGCGGCGAGGTCCAGGCGCGGGGTCCAGCCGGCCTCGTAGTCGCGGTGCGTGGGCGCGTACAGGACGGCCCGGCGGCCGGGCGCGATGCCGAGGCGTTCGCGGACCGCGCGGATGTCGTCGGCGCCGGCCGTGTAGTAGACGTCGTTGCGCGGATAGCCGTGATCGAGCGAGACGAACCGCGACGGGTACGCCCTCTCCCACATGCGGGTGGTGTGGCTGTTGGCGGAGATGCTGAAGTCCCATTTGTCGACGCGTTCCAGCAGCGCGTCGAAGTCCAGGCCCTGGGCGGCGGCCGGGAACGGCATCTGGTCCACGCCCATGCGCTTGAGCGGGGTGCCGTGGTGGGTCTGGAGGTGGACCGTGCCGGGGCGTTTGACCACGGCGTTCGGGAAGTTGACGTTGTTGACGAGGTACTTCGCGGTGGCGAGCGTCTCCCAGTAGCGGCGGGTGCCGGGGACGACGTGGTCGGTGCCGGGCGGGAGCAGGGCGGCGTTCTCGGCGGTCACCACCCACACCGGGTGGATGTGCGGGGCGAGTTCGGCGAGCTTCGCGGCGATCGCGGCCGGGTTGCAGGCGACCCCGCGGTTCCAGTAGGCGGCGAACACCGCCAGGCGGGGGTCGACGGGGCGGCGCAGGGCCCTGCGGTACTGCTGCTCGCGGACCTGTGCGCCGAGCCGGCGCCGGCCGGTGCGCACGGTGGACCGCACGGCGCGGCGGGCCCGGTTGGCGGTCTGGAAGGCGCGGTATCTGCCGTAGGCGTCCTCTTCGAGCAGGGAGCGGCGGATGCCCTCGGGGCCGGCGGGGCGCCGGTGGCCCTCGGGGCGGCGGCGCAGGGCGGCGGCCGAGGCCCGGTGGAAGAACTCCCGGGCCACGTCCTCGGGCATGTCGCCGCGGGTGAAGGCGCGCAGGCAGTCACGGACCATGATCTCGTAGAGCACGGTGTAGACGGCGGGGCGTTCGCGGGCGAGGTCGAGGAGGCTCTCGTAGCGGTCGACGAGCGCGTAGTGCTGTGCGGGGGTGAGCGGCGGGAGGGCGGCGGGGCGCAGCCGGCGGTCCTCGTGGGCGATGTGCGGCAGGGCGGCGATGCGGCCGGCGAGCAGCAGGGCGGCGAGGGCCGCGTGCGGTTCGTCGTCGGTGGTGAGCTGCTCCTCGTGCGCCCGCCAGAAACCGGCGCGCAGGACGCGGGTGCCGAGCAGCGGGGTCAGGCGCAGCAGGTAGGCGCTGTCGTCGAGGGCGAGGTCGGTGCGGCCCGCGCGGGCGAGCAGGGGGCCGTCCGCCGAGGGGAGCCCGGAACGGCGCCAGGTGCCGCGCAGGTGGTCCAGGAGCAGGACGTCCACGGCGGCGGGGAGCCCGGCGACCCGTTCGGCGACGGTACGGGTGCTGCCGGGCGGCAGGCCGTCCTTGGCGCGGACGAAGTGCAGCCAGCGGCCGGCGGCCCGCGCCGCCCCCGCCGCCCTGGCCGTCGCGTCGGACGTGCCGTCGGGCAGGGGCAGCACCCGGACGTGCGGGGCGTGCCGCCGGGCGGTCTCGTGGGCCCAGTCGCCGACGGCGGCGACGACGACCTCGGTGTCCGGGAGGGGCCGGTCGGTGAGGGAGTCGAGCAGGCCGGTCAGGTGGTCCTGGGTGTTCGGCCCGTGGACGATGACGCTGAGCTCGGGCATCGCGGGACTCCTTCGGCTGCTCGTCGCTCCGGACGGTCCTCTTCGGTCATATTGGCATCAATACGATGAAGTGGCCGCGCGGGCGTGAGCCTCAGGAGGACACCGGTACCGCCTTCGGCTTGGGCTGCGGCTTGCGGGCCGTGGCCTTGCCCGAGGTGAACGCCTCGTACTCCTTGAGCACGTCCTCCGTCGGTCCGTCCATCAGCAGCTCGCCCCGCTCCAGCCAGAGCACGCGGTCGCAGGTGTCGCGGATCGACTTGTTGTTGTGGCTGACCAGGAACACCGTCCCCGCCCGCTTGCGCAGCTCCCGGATGCGGGCCTCGGAGCGCTTCTGGAAGGAGCGGTCGCCGGTGGCCAGCGCCTCGTCGACGAGGAGGACGTCGTGGTCCTTGGAGGAGGGTCGACTTGCCCGAGCCGTTGGTGCCGATGAGCCCGATCGCCTCGCCCCGGTACGCCACGAAGGAGACCCCGCGCACGGCGTGCACCGTGCGCACACCGGACGCCTTCTCGGCCTGCTTGCGGCGCAGCATGCGGTTGAGGGCGGCGGTGGCGGAGCCGCGTCCGGCGCCGGTGCCGTTGACCCGGTAGACGATGTCGACGCGGTCGGCGACGACCGTGGGGATCCTGGTGTCGCTGCTGTCAGCCACGGCCGTATTTCTCCTCTGCCTTCCAGAAGTACACGAAGCCGATCACACCGGCCAGCAGCGCCCAGCCCACCGCGAACGCCCACACGTGCCCGCACCAGCCCCAGGTTCCCGGAGATGGCCCGGACCCCGGCAAGCACCGAGCTCTGGGTGAAGGTGAACACGAACACGCCCGTCACCAGGAACGGCACGTACACGTCGTGCGGGATGCCCCGGCGGGCGCCCAGCAGCAGGCCGAAGATGAAGAAGTACACGGCCGCGTTCAGCAGCGGGGTCGCCACCTGCCAGAGCTGGCCGAGCTTGGCCTGGCTGTACTGGGCGGTCTCGGCGGGGGGTACCGGGGCGCCCGGTGCGGGGGGAGGTGTGTGGAGGACCTGACTCACATCCGGCGCTTTCGCTAGAGAGAGGGGGTGGCGACGGGCCGGTCGTACGTCGGAACGGCACCGTACCGTCGCAACGGGAGCGTAAGTCGAAAGAACGTCGGAACGCAACCGTTTCGTCGTGACGGTATCGGCCTATGCTGTCCGCATGACGACGAACGCCGACGAGCCCCAGCCGCGTCCGCGCCGCAGGGCGCCCGCCGGGGCCGCCGTACTGCGCGAGGACGTGACGGAGGCCATCCGGGCGGCCGTCTTCGAGGAACTGGCCGCGGCCGGCTACGCGCGGATGTCGATCGAGGGGATCGCGCGCCGCGCGGGCGTCGGCAAGACCGCGGTGTACCGCCGCTGGCGCTCCAAACTGCACCTCGTCCTCGACCTGGTCTCCGCGATCGCCGTCCAGGGCCTGCCCGCGCCGGACACCGGCTCCCTGGAGGGCGACCTGCGCCTGCTGTACGAGGTCACCTCCCGCGCCCTGCGCCACCCCGTCGCCTCGCAGATCCTCCCCGACCTCCAGGCCGAGGCCGCCCGCAACCCCGAGATCGCCGAGGCCCTGCAGAAGGCGCTGCGCGAGGGCCAGGACTCCGTCGCCCGGGGGATCGTCGCGGCGGCACAGGAGCGCGGCGACCTCCGTCCCGGCGCCGACCACGCCCTGGCCCTCGACCTGATCTCGGGCCCCCTGTACTGGCGCTCGGTGGTCATCCGCGGCCCGAAGCCGCCGAAGGGCTACCTGGAGGCGCTGACCCGGGCGACGGCGGAGGCGCTGAAGGCGCTGTGAAGAGGCGCTTCGCGCCCTGAGCTCCCCTCTGCCCGCCGCCGTACGGCGTTGTCAGCGCCCGTTGTGAAGGTGGCCGGCCACGGTCACGCGGAGGTCGCCGGAGGTCAGTTGAGCAGGGTGGTGTCGGCGACCTGCTGGAGGTCGTCGCGGTCGACGCCGCTCGCGGCCTGGACGGCGATCCCGTAGGAGAGGGAGACGACATACCGGGCGAGCCGGTCCCGGCCACTGCCGTGTGACGCGGCGATGACTTTTCCCGGCCCGAGGAGTCTCACCCTTGTTGTCCGACAACACGGGAGGAACGCGTGACTCAGCTCCTGAGAGTCCAGAACTTCAACGTCTCGAGCGACGGCATCGCCGCCGGCAAGAACCAGAGCCTCGAGCTGCCGTTCGGTCTCGAGCATCCCGAGCGGCTGTTCGCGTGGGCCGGCGCCACGGCGAGCTGGCCCATGCGCACCGACCCCGGGGGCAGCCGGGGTCTCGACGACTACTTCACCCGGGACTTCGCGCGCAACATCGGCGCCGAGATCATGGGCCGCAACAAGTTCGGGCCCCAGCGCGGGCCCTGGCAGGACCACGAGTGGCGCGGCTGGTGGGGGGAGGAGCCCCCGTTCCGCACCCCGGTGTTCGTCATGACCCACCACGAGCGTCCTTCGTTCACGCTCTCCGACACCACGTTCCACTTCGTCGCCGGCGACCCGGCCGCGGTCCTCGAGCGGGCGCGAGAAGCGGCGCGGGGCAAGGACGTCCGGCTCGGCGGCGGGGTCACCACCATCAGGCAGTTCCTCGACGCGGACCTCGTCGACACCCTGCACGTGGTGGTCTCCCCGGTGAAGCTCGGGTCCGGACTGCGCCTGTGGGAGTCCCCCGACGAACTGCGCGACCGGTACCACCTGGAGGTCGTGCCCAGCCCGAGCGGCGTGACCCACCACCTGTTCTGGCGGAAGTGACCGGCCCTCGGGGCCGCACTAGAAGGGGGCGCCCAGGGCGTCGCCCACGGCGGAGCCGATGACGGCGCCCAGGGCGCGTTCGGTGCGGGTCGGCATCAGGGGCGGGCCGCCGTCGGCGGGTGCAGGCGCAGCCAGCCGGCCCACGCCGAGGTGATCATGTCGTCGATGTCGTGGCGGGCCTTCCAGCCCAGTTCCGTGGCCGCGCGGTCGGCGGAGGCGACTACGCGGGGCGGGTCGCCGGGGCGGCGCGGGGCGACCACGGGCGGGAGGTCGTGGCCGGTGAGGGCGTTGACGCGGTCGATCATCTCCCGCACGGAGACGCCCTCACCGCGGCCGATGTTGAGGGTGAGGTCCCGGCCGGGGGCGGAGCGCAGCGCGCGGGCCGCCGCGACATGGGCCTCGGCCAGGTCGACGACGTGGATGTAGTCGCGGACACAGGTGCCGTCGGGGGTCGGGTAGTCGTCGCCGAACACGCGCGGGGGCAGACCGTCCGTCAGCCTCTCGAAGATCATGGGGACGAGGTTGGAGACGCCCGTGTCGGCGAGGTCCGGGCGGGCGGCGCCGGCGACGTTGAAGTAGCGCAGGCAGGCCGTCGAGAGCCCGGCCGCTCTGCCGGTCGCGCGGACCAGCCACTCGCCGGCCAGTTTCGTCTCACCGTACGGCGACAGGGGCGCGCACGGGGTCTCCTCCGTCACGAGGGCCACGTCCGGCATGCCGTACACGGCTGCCGAGGAGGAGAAGACGAAGGAGCGGACCCCGGCCGACGTGACCGCGTCCAGCAGGACCCGCAGGCCCTCCACGTTCTCCCGGTAGTAGTGCAGGGGCAGCGACACCGACTCGGCCACCTGCTTCTTCGCCGCCAGGTGGACGACCCCGGTGACCTCGTGGTCCGCGAGGGCGCGCGCCACCCGCTCACCGTCCAGGGTGGAGCCGACCACCAGCGGCACCCCGTCCGGCACCCGGTCGGCGAGGCCGGTGGACAGGTCGTCGTACACCACCGCCCGTTCGCCCGCCTCGGTCATCGCCCGTACGACGTGCGCCCCGATGTAGCCGGCGCCGCCGGTGATCAACCAGGTCATGGACGGCCGTCCCCTCGTCGTTGGCCCGTGCTTCCGCAATCGAACAGGTCGACCCTCAGTGAAGCAGGCGCCACAGCCTTCCGCGCAATACCGGGACGATTCCGCGGACCCCGGCCGCCACGCGCAGGGCCAGCGCACCCGAGTGCGTGGCGTACGGCCGCACCAGCACCACGCCGTGCCGCCGGCTCGGCAGCACACAGCGGCGCAGCAGGCCCGGCCCGGCGAGCGCGTGCGCGGTCACCCGGCGGCTCGAACCGTCCCGGAAGCGCACCCGCAGCCGCAGGTCCCAGGTGCCCGTGCCGAGCGTGGCCAGCCGGTCCGGCCGCACGGTCGTCTCCGCGACCCAGGTGCCGTCGGCGGCCGTCCGCAGCGGCACCGTACGGCGGACCCGGGCGCCGCCCCGGTCCCGGTGGCGCCACTCCACCTCCGCCGCCACCGGTCCGGCCCGTGCCACCCGGCCGTACAGCTCGTGCAGGCGCACCCGCAGCCGTGGGCCGTGCGCGCGGGGGCGCAGTTCCGCGTCCACGGCGAGCGGGAGGAGGGGGACGGGACGGGTCAGCAGGTGTTCCAGGGTGAGTCCGGGCAGGGCGGTTGACCAGCAGGGCGTGCCGTCCGCCGCGCGGGCGTACGGCGGGCACAGCCGGGCCGGCCGGGCCGCCAGCTCCCGCAGCCGGGGCAGGTCGCACGGCTCGGGGGAGGCCAGCACGACCCGCCCGATCAGCCGGCCGGGGGCGACCGGGTCGCGGGCCCGGTCGGCGGCGTCGTACTCCGCGAGGAACGCCCGTGTGTGCGCCCACCACCGGCGCCGGTACTCCTCGTCGTGCAGCGGCAGCTCACGGGCGTACATGCGCAGGTCGTGGTCGAGGAACTTGGCCCGCGCCCTGCGTGCCAGCCGTTTCTGCCCGGCGTCCAGCAGGATCGTGTGGGCGGTGCGGCACGCGCGCGTGCGGGCCCGCCAGTTGTCGACGCCCGCGCGGTCCAGCGAGATCGACAGCCGCCGCGCGGACCGGCGGACGTGCCAGACGTACACCGGGCCGGGGACCAGCGCGACGCGCGGGGCGGCGGCCCACACCCGCGCGGTGAACACGACGTCCTCGTAGGGGAAGCGGCCGTCGGGGAAGCGGATGCCGTGCGCGCGCAGGAAGGCCGTGTCGTAGAGCTTGTTGACGCACAGCGTGTCGTGGACCAGGCGCGGGCGCAGCGCGGGGCGGGCGAGCACGGCGGGCGCGGCGTACAGGGCCGGCTCCCACGGTTCCTCGTGCCCCGACGGCAGCTCGCGGCGCACGCACAGGCCGCCCGCGACCTGCGCGCGGGCCCCGGTCGCGGCGGTGAGCAGCGCGTCCACCGCGCCGGGCGGCAGTACGTCGTCGCTGTCCAGGAACATCACGTACGGCGAGGTCACCGCGGCGAGCCCGGTGTTGCGCGGGGTGCCGCAGCCGCCGCTGTTGACGGGGAGCCGGATCACCCGCAGCCGGGGTTCGCCCTCGGCGAGCCGGTCCAGCAGGCCGGCGCTGCCGTCCGTCGAGCAGTCGTCGACGGCGACGACCTCCCGTACGGCGGGCCCCTGCCCGAGCGCCGAGCGCACGGCGTCGGTCACATGGGCGGCGTCGTCGTAGCCGATGACGACGACGGAGACCTGGGGCTGAGGGGGCTGCATGGCGTCCTCGGGCGCGTCACGGGGCTGCTCCTGCCTCCATTGAGGACGCTCGGCGCGCGCGGCGCACGCCGGCCGCCGTTACGCGCCCTCCGCCACCGCCGTGTCCAGTGCCGCCGTGAGCCGGTGCAGACGGGTGCTGAGGTCGCGGATCTCGTCGATGCCGAAGCCGGTCGCGGCCATGATCCGGCGCGGCACCTCCAGGGCCCGCTCCCGCAGCGCGGTGCCCTCCTCGGTGGGCCGGACCTCCACCGACCGCTCGTCGCGCGCACTGCGCTCCCGGCTCACCAGGCCGGCCGTCTCCAGCCGCTTGAGCAGCGGGGACAGGGTGCCGGAGTCCAGCCGCAGATGCTCGCCGAGCTTCTTCACCGGCAGCGTGCCGTGCTCCCACAGCACCAGCATGACCAGGTACTGCGGATAGGTGAGCCCGAGATCCTTGAGGACCACCCGGTAGACGCCGTTGAAGGCGCGGGAGGCCGCGTTCAGGTTGAAGCAGATCTGCTGGTCGAGGCGGAGCCAGTCGTCCGCGGCGCCCGGCAGCGGGGCCGTCGCGGGGGGTGGGCTCGGGGTGGCTGTCATGGCTCCAGGGTAGCGCTCGCGGGCCATTTGGTTGCGCACAATTCAATTGCGTGCTCTACTTGTGGTCGTACGGCGGCCGGACCCACCGAACCGAAGGGCCCGGCCGCGCCACGACTCGAGAGGGAAGGTCCTTTCCATGGACGCGCTCTACACCGCTGTCGCCACCGCCACCCACGGCCGCGAGGGCCGCGCCGTCACCTCCGACGGCAAGCTGGACCTCGGTCTGAGCGCCCCCGTGGAGCTCGGCGGCAACGGCCAGGGCACCAACCCCGAGCAGCTCTTCGCCGCCGGGTACGCGGCCTGCTTCGGCAGCGCCCTCGGCGTGGTCGGCCGGGCGGCGAAGGTCGACGTCAGCGACGCCGCGGTGACCGCCGAGGTCGTCCTCGGCAAGCAGGGCGAGGGCTTCGCGCTCGCGGTGACGCTGCGCGTCGAGCTGCCCGAGGGCATCGAGGAGGAGACCGGCCGCAAGCTGGTCGAGCAGGCCCACCAGGTCTGCCCCTACTCCAACGCCACCCGCGGCAACATCCCCGTCGACCTCGTCATCGAGTAGTCCCCGGCACCCGCGCCAGCACCTCCCCCGTCCGCCGGCTCCACGCCACCACCACCGCCTCCTCGGGCACCCGCTGCGCGGGCGTCAGCAGCAGCCAGCGCGCGTGGTACCGGCGGACGACCGCGGCCCGCTCCGCGCGGGTCGCACCGGGGTCCAGATACGCGCGCACGTCGGCCGCCCGCCGCAGCCGCTCCGCCTCGTCCAGCGAGGCGTCCGGCCAGGCGGGCGCGGCGAGGTTCGGGCCGTACCCGGCGAGCGCGTGGACGGCGTGGTAGCCGTCGGTGATCACCACCTCGCCCGGTCCGATGTACCGCGCGGCCCAGTCGTACGACGGCCAGTCCGGCGGCCGTGCGAAGCCCGCCGGCACCACCGCCCCCGCGTGCACGGTCAGGAACGCCGCGCACGCCCCCGCCGCCGCGGCCCCGCCCAGCAGCCGCCGCCGCACCGGCCACGGCCGCGGCGCCGCCAGCTCCACCGCCAGCGCGAACTGCAGCGGCACCGGCGTCAGCCCGAGGATCCCGCCGTAGGTGTAGTGGCCGCCGACCCAGCCGTACGCCACCACCAGGCAGTCCAGGACGAACATCAGCACCAGCGGATCGCGCCACGAGGTGCGCCGGGCCCGCAGCCACAGCGCCGGCAACCCGAGCAGCGCCAGCCCGAACCGCCCGCCGAGGTCCAGGTACAGCCGCCGGTGCAGCGCGTCCACGCTGTCGTCCCCGGTCAGCGCGAACACGTCGAAGTACGGCCAGCACGCGGCCGTCAGCAGCGCCACCGCCCCGGTCACCGCCCACCGCCCGGCGACCGCGGCCCCCCACCGCCGCTGCCAGCCGGCGACCAGTGCCACCGCACCCAGCGCCGCCGCGACCGCGGTGATCGGGTGCACCAGCAGGACCAGCCCGTACAGCGTGCCCAGCACCACGTACCCGTGGACCGGGCGCAGCCCGCCCGGCCCCACGTACCGCACGGCCCCCGCGTTCCGGGCCCGCGCCCCCGTCAGCGCCCACGCCCAGAAGGTGAGCCCGATCGCGCACGCCGACGGGTAGGCCAGGTTGCCCGTCATCGACATCAGGTTCAGGTAGCCGCTCCACCAGGCCCGTTCCACTCCCCACAGCAGCGTCATCGCGCCGAGCGCCAGCACCGGCGCCCAGGGGCGCGGGGTCAGCACCCGCACGAAGCGGCCGATCCCGGTCAGCAGCACCAGCAGGTTCAGCGGCCCGGTGAGCCTGAGCACCTCCCAGCCGCCCAGCCCCGTCAGCCGGGCCGCCACGCCCTGCGCCAGCGCGAACGGCGAGTAGGAGGGGCTGCCCGCCCCCGGCAGGTCCGCCATCGGATGCCGGGGGTTCAGCAGGTCGTCCTTGAGGCGCTCGACGACCGCCGCGTGCTGCCCGGCGTCGCAGCACAGCGGCACCCTCCAGTACGCCAGCGACATCAGGAGCCAGAACAGGAAGCCGAAGAACTGGTACGGGGAGGGACGCCAGGTCCCGCCGCCGCGCAGCGCCGTGGCACCGCGCACGGCCGGCCGGACGAGGACTCCGGAGCTCATCGGGCGGTGAGGGAGAAGGGGAGCGTCTCGGGCATCTGCCGTATGTTCCCGGCGAGGTCGACGACATGACCTCGCCTCACCTCATCGAGTGATACGACGGTTCAGCGCGCCGGCTCCACCGGAGCCCCCTGCGCCGGCACCACCACCCGCCGCACCACCGGCTCCAGCAGCAGCGGCACCCCCACCAGCACCAGCCCCGCCCGTGTCCTGTGCCCCTCCGGCACCCGCAGTTCCACCGGGACCGTCACACCCTCCGGCCGGCGCGCCCGGAACTCTCGGCCGTACGGCGGAAGAACTCGCCCTTGCCGGACGGCGGCAGCCGGTCCGGCTTGGAGAGGATGTCGAGGCAGTGCTCACCCGTCTTGGTGTGCGGGAAGGGACGCCAGTGCGCGAGCTCCGGGCGGGCGTCGACGAACCGGAACACCCGCGCGACGAAGTCGTGGCAGTAGACCTTTTGGTTACGCGCCCTGCGGCATCCGGGGGACGCCCGTCACACGAAGGGGCGGACCCGTGACGGCCCGCCCCTTCAACTTCTTTCGTGTTCCCGCTACTTCACCGCGCCCGCCATCACACCGGAGACGAACTGCCGCTGGAACGCGAAGAACACGACCAGCGGAACCACCATCGAGATGAACGCGCCGGGTGCCAGGACGTCGATGTTGTTGCCGAACTGCCGTACCTGGGTCTGCAGGGCGACCGTGATCGGCTGGCTCCCCGAGTCGGTGAAGATCAGCGCGACCAGCATGTCGTTCCACACCCACAGGAACTGGAAGATGCCGAGCGCGGCGATGGCCGGACCGGCCAGCGGCATCACGACCCGTACGAACAGCCGCAGTTCGCCCGCACCGTCCAGCCGGGCCGCCTCCAGCAGCTCCTTCGGGATCTCCGCGAAGAAGTTCCGCAGCAGGAACACCGCGAACGGCAGGCCGAAACCGACGTGGAAGAGGACCACACCGGCCACGGAACCGAAGAGGCCGATGCTGCCGAAGAGTTCGGCGATCGGGATCAGCGCCACCTGCACCGGCACCACCAGCAGCCCCACCACGGCCAGGAACCACCAGTCCCGGCCCGGGAACTCCATCCAGGCGAAGGCGTACCCGGCGAGGGAGCCGATCACCACCACCAGCACGGTCGCCGGGACGGTGATGTACACCGTGTTCAGCAGCGAGCCGGTGATGTCGTCGTTCTCCAGCAGCGTCTCGTAGGCGCCGAAGGTGAGCTGCGAGGGCTCGGTGAACACCTTCCACCAGCCGTCGGCGGCCATGTCCTGCGGGGTGCGCAGGCTGGCCAGCAGCAGCCCGACCGTCGGGACCAGCCAGAACAGGCCCACCACGATCAGGAAGACGCGGACCAGTCCGCCGCTGACCCACTCGCTCAGCCGGGAGCCCAGCGACCGCTCGGCCCTGACGGCGGGGACCGCCTTGGTGACGCCGCCGGTGTCCGCACTCATCGCCGCACCTCCCGCCGCAGCCGCCTGACGTTGAACCACATCACCGGGATGACGAGCAGCAGCAGGAACACCGCGATCGCGCTGGCGATGCCCGGCTGGTCCGACGCGAAGCCCTTGCGGTACAGCTCCAGCGCGAGGACGTTCGCGTCGTCCTGGGACGAGCCCGGCGCGATGATGAAGACCAGGTCGAACACCTTCAGCACGTTGATCATCAGGGTGACGGTGACGACCGCGAGGACCGGCGCCAGCAGCGGCACCGTGACCCGTCGGAACACCTGCCACTCGTTCGCGCCGTCCACCCGCGCGGCCTCCAGCAGCTCCCGGGGCATCCCCGCGAGCCCGGCCGAGATCAGCACCATCGCGAAGCCCGCCCACATCCAGATGTACGAGCCGATGATCGCCGGCGTGACCAGCGACGGGCCGAGCCAGTCGAGGCCGTTGTACGGCTCGGCGAAGTTGCCCGCCGGAAGCCGCAGCCGGGCCCCGTCGGCCTTCGAGGAGAAGGAGAACGCGCCGTCGTCGCCCGCGGTGGCCGTCTCCACCACCTCGCCGTCCTTGACGGCCTCGATCCGCATCCCCGGATAGCCCAGCTCGGCCGCGTCGACGCCGTTCAGCGTGCCGACGCCCTTGCCGCGGGTGAAGTCCTGCCAGGTGGTGCCGGTGATCCGGTCGTCCTCCGGCTCCGGCGGCGCCGCCCGCTCCGCCTCGTCCGGCATCAGGTCGGGGGCGACCCCGACCAGCGGCAGCGTCACCGTCCCACCGGTGCTCACCGTCCCCTTGGTGATGAACGCGCCCCCGCCGGCCGGCTCCAGCGGCGACTCGCGGCCCGGGTGCGCCTTCGGGAACGCCGACGACTGGGCGAAGGTGTCGTGCACCCCCACCCACACCGCGTTCGCCACGCCCTTGTCGGGGTCCTGGTCGTACACCAGGCGGAAGATGATGCCGGCGGCCAGCATCGAGATCGCCATCGGCATGAAGACGACCAGCTTGAACGCCGTTCCCCAGCGCACCCGTTCGGTCAGCACCGCGAAGACCAGACCGAGCGCGGTCGCGATCGTCGGCGCGAACACCACCCAGACGACGTTGTTCTTCAGGGCCGTGCGGATGCCGTCGTCGGTGAACAGGGCCCGGTAGTTGTCGATTCCGGCGAAGCCGTCGCCGGACTGGTCGTAGAAGCTGCGGACGACGGAGTACCCGATCGGGTAGACCACGAGCGCACCGAGCAGCACGAGCGCGGGCAGCAGGAACAGCGCCGCCACGGTGGTGCGGGTGCCGGTGACGCTCTTGCGCGACTTGGGAGCGGCAGGGGCCGCCTTCGGTGCCCCTGCCGCGGTGTCCGACGCCATCGCCGGATCAGTTCCCGTACGCCGCGGCCGCGTCGGCCTCCAGCTTCGCCTGCGTCCCCGCGATGTCCTTGGGGTTCTTCAGGAAGTCCTGGAGGATCTTCCACTCACCCTTGCCGGGCGTGCCGCCGAACGCCTGCGGGGCCTGGTCGGACATGTCGAAGCGGAAGTCGTCACCGGCCGCGACCAGCGCCTCGGCGATCTTCTTCTGCACGTCGTTCGGATACGCCGACGAGTCGACGCTCTTGTTCGGGGAGAGGAAGCCGCCCAGCTTCGCGTGGATCGCCGCCGCGTCGGGGGAGGCCAGGAAGGTGACCAGCGCCTGTGCCGCCTTCGAGTCCTCCAGGATCACGGCCGCGTCACCGCCGGAGACCACCGGCGCGGTGTCACCGACGGCCGGGAACGGGAACACCTTCGCGTCCGTGCCCACCTCCGCCTTGGTCTCGCCGATGTTGACCTGCGCGAAGTCGCCCTCGTAGACCATGCCGGCCTTGGGCTGGTCGCCGCCGGTGAAGGTCTGCGTCACGGACGTCGGGAAGTCGGTCCCCAGTGCGCCGGAGGCGACGTAGTCCTTCTTGCCCCAGATCCCGGCGAGCGTGGTCAGCGCCTCCTTGACGGACGGGTCCGTCCACTTGATCTCGTGCTTCGCGAGCTGGTCGTACTTCTCCGGCCCGGCCTGCGAGAGGTAGACGTTCTCGAACCAGTCGGTCAGCGTCCAGCCCTCGGCGCCGCCGACCGAGAACGGGGTGACACCGGAGTCGTACACCGTCTGCGCGGTGGTGAGCAGTTCGTCCCACGTCTTGGGTTCGGCGGCGCCCGCGTTCTCGAAGACCTGGGCGTTGTACCAGATCAGCGACTTGTTGGCGGCCTTGTAGTAGACGCCGTACTGCTTGCCGTCGACCTTGCCGATGTCCTGCCAGCCCTGCGAGTAGTTCTCGCCGAGCTCCTTGGCCGCCTCGGCGCCGAGCGGCTTGGCCCAGCCCTTGTCGACGGCCTGCTTGATGGCGCCCGGCTGCGGCAGCATCGCCACGTCCGGCGGTGCGCCGCCCGCGACCTTCGAGCCGAGGAAGTTGATGATCGGGTCCTGGGCGGGGACGAAGGTCACCTTGGCGCCGGTGCGCTTCTCGAACTCCGCGAGGACCTTCTTGAAGTTGGCCTGCTCGGCGCCGGTCCACACGGCGGCCACCTCGAGGCTCTCGCCGTCCAGCTTGGGCAAGGTGACGGTGGTTCCGGTGGCGCCGGTCCCACCGCCCTTGTCCTCGTCGTCGCTCTTGTCGTCGTCGCCACCGCCGCACGCGGTGAGCGAGACCGCGAGCACCCCCGCGGCGAGCACCGCGGCGGCCCTGCGGGTGCGGGGGGCCGCCAGGTGGTTCTCAGACGGCCTGCGTGTCCGGATGATCCTGCTCGTCCTGCGCATCACTGCCCCGTTCTTCGTACTCCGTCGAACGCCCAGCGCTGTCCCGTGCGCTCTGGTCTACGCCCGGGGGGTGGGGGTGGCAAGACCGCGTCCCGTGTCAAGTAGGGGATCGTGACCGCGTCGTGACCACGGGTCACGGGCCGGTGAGTACCCCGACTCATGACAGCGCGGACCCCGGGCGGAATGCTGTGGACATGCTCATCAGACGATCGGTCACCGCGGTCGCCCTCCTGGCGGTCACCATGACGGCCTGCGGGACCCAGCAGGGCGGCGGGCAGGCGGCGCAGCCGTCGAGTCCCCGGCCGTCCTTCAGCCCCCGGCCGAAGTGCGCCCAGCCCGCCGGGGCGCCCACGGGGCTGCCCTCCCCCTCCGCGTCCTCCGCGTCCCCCACCGGGAGCACGGACGGTGGCCGGGAGCAGAGCGGGGACGGCGCCCCGCACTATGCCGAGAACCACGCCTACCGGATGCGGGCGTCGATGACACCGGAGAAGAGGGCCTCGGGAGCGGCGTCGGCGAAGCTCATCCGCGCGGAGCTGGAGAAGGTGCGCGAGGAGGGCGGCGCCGGTGAGTACGGCCGCTTCGACGACGAGCGGGTCGCGGCGGCACTGGCCCGTCTCGGCTGCGGCGAGGAGCACGGCGTCTCCATCGGCAACGGGTACTACCACGTGCACACGGGGATCGTCTGTGTGTCCGGCCGGGTGACGGAGGACGAGCTGACCACCGAGGTGCACGGCGCCTACGCCGAGCCTCAGCCCGGAATGGGCCCCTGTGTCGAGAACCGGGGAGGCCACTGACGGGCCTCCGTCCCAGGAGCTAGAGCAGCGACGGCACCTCCGCCGCCGCGACCTGACGGGCCGCCCGCTCCAACGCGCTGGCGAGCAGCGCCAGATCGGTGGGCCCGTTGCCGAGCTCGCGCACCTGCCGGCGGGCCGGCGGATCCCCCATGCGGTGCCACTCCAGGGGCACGACCGTCGGCCGCAGCGTCGCCGTCCGCGGGATACGGCCGGTCACCCGGCCCCCCTGGAACGCCGTCTCCCGCCCGTCCGGCCGGACCACCCGCCCCCGCCCCGGCGCCGGCGCCTCCGGTCCGCCGCCCGGCACCACCGCGTCGAGCGCGACCCGCAGCGACGCCTGCCGCACCGGCTCGCTCTGCGCCGTACGGGCGCAGGGTCCGGTGGCCATCACCAGGTGCACGCCCAGCCGCTCACCGTCCCGCGCCACCGCCTCCAGCGCCCGCATCACCGATCCGGCGGCGGGCCGCCCCGGCGAACCGAGCGCAGGGGACACCAGCGCGTCCAGGTCGTCCACGACCACCACCAGCCGGGGCAGCGGCGGCGCGGCCTCCGTCCTGCGCCGGTCCGCGCCCGGCCGCAGCCGCAGCGTCGAACTGGGCGGGGTGTCGAGGTCCCCGTTGTGCTGCTCCGCGCGGGACGCGACCGCCGTGCGCTGGGCGACCATACGGTCGGACAGCTCCCGCCCGGTGTGCCACTCCGTGAAGTCCGACCGGCCCAGCAGCTCCGCGCGCCGCTTCAGCTCGGCGCTCAGGGACTGCGCGAACTCCCGCATCCGCACCGGGTCGTTGGCGCACAGGTGCGTGGTGACGTGCGGTACGTCCGTACAGACGCGCAGGTCCTCGCCGGGCGCGTCGTCCGTCGTGGGCACGCCCCGGCCGTCGACCAGCACGACGGCCAGCCGGTCGGGACGCTCGGCGGCGGCCAGCGAGGCGACGACCGCCCGCAGCAGTTCCGTACGGCCGCTGCCGGGCGGCCCCTCGACCAGCAGATGCGGTCCGTCGGCGGCGAGGTCGGCGGTGACCGGGCCGCGCGGTCCGGCGCCCAGGACGGCGGTGACGCGTCCGCCGAGCGCCCGGGTGTCGTCGGCCGCGTCCGCCCAGCGGGCCATCAGCGAGGCCGGGGTGGCCCGGGCCAGGCCCAGCTCGTCGAGGAGCCGCGCCGACCGGGGCAGCGGCGCCGACACGTGCGCGTGCCCCTCCCCGTCGGTGCCGTCCGTGCGCAGCGGCGCGAGCGCCCGCGCGAACCGCTCGGCCCAGGCGGGGGAGACCGCGTCGACCGTGGCGAGGGTGCCGTGGCCGACGGGGCCGGTCCCGGTGACCCGCAGCAGCCGCAGGGCGGTCGCCACGTCCCCGCTGAGCAGGGCGACGGCCCCGCACCGCCGGAACGCCGGCGCCGCCGCGCAGGCCGCCTCGTAGGTCTCCGTCACCGGGGACGCGGGGGAGGCGGCGGCCGTCTCGGCGAGGCACACCACGTGGATCCCGGCCCGGGGCCCTTCCAGGGCCAGCCGCGTCACCGCCTCGCGCGCGTCGGGGCCGCCGGGGTCGCCGTCCACGACGACCACGGTGTACGGCCCTTCACCGCCGGATATGCGGGGGGCCGCGTGGGCGTGGTCCGCGAGCCGGCGCAGCAGTTCCCCGGCGCGGGCCGTGGCCTGTTCGTGGTCGTGTGCGAGGAGCAGGCGGCAGTCCTGGCCGTGCCCCGGGCGTACGTGCGGCAGCCAGCCCAGCCAGGACCACTCGGCGGTGCGCTCCGCGAGGGGGCGGGAGCGGTCCGCGGCGATCAGGACGATCTCCAGGGCGTCGGGGGAGTGCAGCGCGGCGAGCTGGGCGAGCACCGCGCGGGCCAGCCCGGCGAGCCGCTCGCGCGGGCCGGCCAGCCCCAGCGAGCCGGCCTCGCGCAGCCCCGAGGTCACCGGTACGGCGGGCAGCAGACCCGAGCCGTCCGGCGCCGGCCGGTCCGCCGTGCCGAGCCGCACCGCGAGCGCCTCCGGGTGGTCCGGCCCGCGCTCCCACAGCCGGGGGCCGGGGCCGAGCGCGGTCAGCAGCAGCGTGGCGGGGTCCGGCCAGGTCTCGGGCAGTACGGGGGTGAAGGGGGCCGGTCCGGCCGTGAACCCGCCCGGCTCCTCACGGCGCCCGTCCCACGCGCCCGCGGCCTCCCGCTCCTGCCGTCCCCCGGTCAGCCGCCGGGCCCAGGCCCCGATACCCCCCCGCTTCCGCCCGGCGGGCGGCTGCGGGACCTCGGTCCCCCGCGGAGGAGTGTCCGTACGGGAACCGCCCCCGCTCCCGCCGAGCCCGTCACCGGCCACGGAAGCGGAACCCCGGCCGGCACGCCGCCCGTCCTGCGCGTCGTCGGCCGTGCGGGCGGGGCCACGGCCCGGCACCTCACCGTGCCGCCCGCCACGGGCATCGTCGGCGTACCACCCGTCCTGCACGTCGTCATCCGCCCGGACGAGGCCGCGGTCCGGCACCCCGCCGTGCCGCCCGCCACGGGCATCGTCGGCGTACCGGCCGTACTGCGCGTCGTCGGCCGCGCGGGAGGAGCCACGGTCCGGCACCTCACCGTGCCGCCCGGCGGCGGGTGCCTCGTCCCGGGAGTCGCCGTGGGCCGCGTCGGAGGGCCGGTGTCCCGGGGCGACGGCACCGTGACCGAAACCGCCGTCGAGGGAGCCGCTGCCCGCGTGGGTCTCGTCACCGACGGGCCCGGGCTGCGACACGCGCCGCCCCTTGGGCACCCGGGGCACGTCCCCGCGCGCCACGACGCGCACCGCCCGCCGGCCGGTGGCGCGTTCCTCCGCCTCGATGTCCGGCGCGCCCCCCTGCCCGGGCACCAGCGGTGCCCGGCCCGTGCGCGGGCCGGGCGGGTCCTGGACGCCGGGAGCGTGCCCGGCGCCGTCGCCGGAGGCGGCCCACTCCGCCGAGCCGTAGGTGTGATGGGTCCGCGCGCGCGGCGGGGACACCGGCTCCGTACGCTCCGCACGCGCGCGTGCGGAGTCGGCGGCGCCCGGGGAACCGCCGGCGTGCCCGGACGCCCCGGCCCCCTCCCCGCCCCGCGCCCCCGGTACCCGTACGTACCCCTCGCCGTCCGGTGTCGTGGCCGCTCGCGCGGAGGGACCCGCCGCCGGGGTCAGGCGCAGGGCCGACTCGCCGATGCGCAGGAGCGCGCCCGGGGCGAGGCGGACCGGGCGGGGGCCCACGCGCCGGCCGTCCAGGGTCGTGCCGTTGGTGGAGTCGAGGTCGGCGACCGAGACGCCGCCGTCCGGGGCGACCGTCACGGCGCAGTGCAGCCGGGAGACGTCCGGGTCGTCGAGCGGCACGTCGGCGTCGGCGGAACGGCCTATGCGGATCTCGCCGCCGTGCAGCAGGTGCACCCCGCCCGCGTCGGGCCCGGCGACCACGTGCAGCCGGGTCGGGGCCTCGTCCAGCTCGGGATGTGGCTCGGGCTCGCCGGGGGCGCCCACGGCCAGCACCGCGCCGTCGATCAGCGGCGGCTCGCCCAGTGTGCAGCGCTGGGCGTCGAGCCGCTGGTCACCGGCGTACAGCACCGGTGAGCCGGACGAGCCGTCACCGCCGGAGACCGCCGCGGCCAGCGCGGAGGCGACCGCGGCCAGGGCCGTGCCCGCGGGTGCCGTGACCAGCACGTCGCAGCTCGCGGCCCGCTCCCGCGCGGGGGAGGAGGGGCCCAGCGGGTCTACGACGGTCAGCCGGATCTGCATCGCCGTCAGCGGTCCCTTCTGCGCGAGCGCCCGCGACGCGGGGGACACCACCGCCCCGCGGATCCCCCGACCGCGGACCTCCCCCACCGCCACACGCGCACGTACGGCCAGTACTGCACGCATCCTCGCACCTGCCACCGACAACGCGCCCGCCCTCCGGCAGCAAATGATCTTGATTGGTCGGCTCTGCCCTCAAAAGTGCCTGACCGGTGAGGAGCGAATGATCGTTCCGAGCCCACTTGAGATCGGTCACGTTCGGCATGCGGCAACCAACGGATCGAGTCGAGCGTCTTTCCTTCGAAAGATTCGGACCCTTCGAACCCGGACGGGGGCCGGTACGTAGGACCCGTCGTGGGATCACCCGCGCAGGATCCGCCGCGAGATCACCGTGAGATCACGTCGAGGACGACCAGCCGGTATCCCGCGCGGCGGCACTACAGTGGGTCGGAACATTCCGTAAGACGGTGGACCACGGTGTACGCCAGGCAAGCAGCAGGGAGCGCGACGTGCGGCCGGTTGGCAGCAAGTACCTCCTCGAGGAGCCGCTCGGTCGCGGCGCCACGGGGACCGTCTGGCGAGCCCGCCAGCGGGAGACCGCGGGCGCCGAGGCGGCCGTGCCCGGACAGCCCGGCGAGACCGTCGCGATCAAGGTCCTCAAGGAGGAGCTCGCGGGCGACGCCGACGTCGTGATGCGCTTCCTCCGCGAGCGGTCCGTCCTGCTCCGGCTCACCCACCCCAACATCGTCCGGGTCCGCGACCTGGTCGTCGAGGGTGATCTGCTGGCACTGGTCATGGACCTCGTCGAGGGCCCCGACCTGCACCGCCACCTCCGCGAGAACGGCCCCTTCACCCCCGTCGCCGCCGCCCTGCTGACCGCGCAGATCGCCGACGCGCTCGGCGCCAGCCACGCCGACGGCGTGGTGCACCGCGACCTGAAGCCCGCCAACGTCCTGCTCAAGCAGCAGAACGGCGAGATGCACCCGATGCTGACCGACTTCGGCATCGCCCGCCTCGCCGACTCCCCGGGCCTGACCCGCACCCACGAGTTCGTCGGCACGCCCGCGTACATCGCGCCCGAGTCCGCCGAGGGCCGCCCGCAGACCTCCGCCGTCGACATCTACGGTGCCGGCATCCTGCTCTACGAGCTGGTCACCGGCCGTCCGCCGTTCTCCGGCGGCTCCGCCCTGGAGGTGCTGCACCAGCACCTGAGCGCCGAACCGCGCCGCCCCTCCACGGTCCCCGACCCGCTGTGGACGGTCATCGAGCGCTGCCTGCGCAAGAACCCCGACCAGCGGCCCAGCGCCGAGAACCTCGCGCGCGGCCTGCGCGTCGTCGCCGACGGCATCGGCGTGCACGCGAACTCCGCGCAGATCGCCGCCGCCGAGAACGTCGGCGCGCTCCTCGCCCCCGACCCGGCCCCCGCGCCCGTACCCGGTACGCCCGGAGCGCCCGGCGACGCCGACCCGACGCAGGTGCTGCCGCACGGCGCGGGCGCCTACGACCCCAACGGCGCGACCAGTGTCCTGCCGCAGACCGGCGGTCCGGCGGGCGCCGCCGACCCCACGGCCGTCATGCCCCCCGTGCCGCCCGGACAGCCCGGCGGCCCCGGAGCCGGCCCGGAGGACCCGCACCCCTGGCAGAGCCAGCTCCGCGCGGCCCGCGACCGCAACGAGCAGACCCAGGTCCAGTACCTCGACCCGAGCGAGGACCCGCTGCGCCGCCGCCCCCAGCGGCAGGTCGCCCGCCCCCAGCAGCCGCCGCAGCAACCGCAGCAGCCGCAGCAGCGACGCCCGCAGCCCCAGCAGCGGCCCGGCCCGGGATACGGCTACCCGCAACAGCCCCCGCCGCAGCAGTACGCCCCGCCGCCGGAGCCGCAGCGCCGGCAGCAGCCCCAGCCGCAGCCGCAGCGTTACGCCCCGCCGCCCCCGCCGCCGGAGCAGCAGCGTCCGGTCCGGGAGCCGCGCCAGCCCCGGCAGCGCGGCGCCAACCCGATGCGCATCCCCGGCCTGGGCTGCCTGAAGGGCTGCCTGTTCACGCTCCTCATCCTGTTCGTCGCGAGCTGGCTCATCTGGGAGCTGAGCCCGCTCCAGGACTGGATCGGCACCGGCAAGGGCTACTGGGACCAGCTCAGCGACTGGTTCGGCTCGGTGACGGGCTGGTTCGAGGACCTGGGCGGCTCCGACGAGCCCTCGGTGCCCTCCGGGACGAACTGAACCGAGCTTGTTTACTGATTTGTCGACACCTGGGGGCTGATTTCCGGATCCGCTGTGAAGGCCGGCGCCCCGGACGCGTAGCTTTGGCGACAACACGCGTCGGTAGGAGCAGTCTTGGCACGGAGAATCGGCAGCCGGTACACCGCCCACCAGATCCTCGGGCGGGGCAGCGCCGGCACGGTGTGGCTGGGCGAGGGCCCCGACGGGCCCGTCGCCATCAAGCTGCTGCGTGAGGATCTCTCCTCGGACCAGGAGCTCGTCGGCCGCTTCGTGCAGGAGCGGACGGCGCTGCTCGGTCTGGAGCACCCGCACGTCGTCTCCGTGCGCGACCTGGTGGTCGACGGCAACGACCTCGCCCTCGTGATGGACCTCGTCCGGGGCACGGACCTGCGCACCCGCCTCGACCGGGACCGCAGGCTGGCCCCCGAGGCCGCCGTGGCGATCGTCGCCGACGTCGCCGACGGCCTGGCGGCGGCCCACGCGGCCGGGGTCGTGCACCGGGACGTGAAGCCGGAGAACATCCTGCTCGACATGGAGGGCCCGCTCGGCCCCGGCGGCTCCCACCACGCCCTGCTCACCGACTTCGGCGTGGCGAAACTCATCGACACCCCGCGCCGCACCCGCGCCACGAAGATCATCGGAACGCCCGACTACCTGGCCCCGGAGATCGTCGAGGGCCTGCCCCCGCGCGCGTCGGTCGACATCTACGCGCTGGCCACGGTCCTGTACGAGCTGCTCGCCGGCTTCACACCGTTCGGCGGCGGCCACCCGGGCGCGGTCCTGCGCCGTCACGTCACCGAGACGGTCGTCCCCCTCCCCGGCATCCCGGACGAGCTGTGGCAGCTGCTGGTGCAGTGCCTGGCGAAGGCCCCGGCGTCCCGGCTGCGCGCCTCCGAGCTGGGCGCGCGGCTGCGGGAGCTGCTGCCGATGCTGGCGGGGATGCCGCCGCTGGACGTGGACGAGCCGGACACCGAGCCCGCGGAAGAGGCGGGCGAGGAGCTCCAGTCCTCCGGGCCCGCCCCGGCCGCCGGGGCGCCGGTGCGGCGCCGCGGCGCGGTCCCGCTGGTGCCGGGCGCGAAACCGGCCGACTCCAACCGTGACACGCACACCTCGATGAGGGTGCCGTCCCCCGACGAGCTGGCCGGCGGCGCCCGGGGCACGGCCCGCGCCCCCCGCGCGGCAGGCGCCCGCCGCCCGGGCTCCGCCCGCAACCGCGCGGTCACCCGCCGCCGCCGGCTCACCCTGGCGGTGGCGGCGGCGGTACTCGTGGCGGCGGGCGTGGGCACGTGGCTGGCCACGACGGAGGACGAGGCGGCCCCGCCCCAGGACACGCGGAACTCGGCCCCCGCGAACCCCTGACCCCCCATAGGGGCGCGGGGAACTGCGCGAACGGGGGTCTGGGGGCGGAGCCCCCAGGGACGGGACGGGAAGGGGCGGCGGGGGCGAAACAAACGACCGCCCCACGGCCGGAAGCCGCCCTGCCCCCACGGGCCCAGCCGGGTAATGCCCCGCCCCGGCCCCGCCGCACTGCGTGGGCCGACGCGCGGAGCCGTTACGCTGGAGGGCGTGGCAGTCGTCGATGTATCCGAAGAGCTCAAGTCCCTCTCCTCGACCATGGAGTCGATCGAGGCCGTTCTGGACCTCGACAAGCTGAGGGCAGACATCGCCGTGCTCGAGGAGCAGGCAGCCGCGCCGTCCCTGTGGGACAACCCGGACGACGCGCAGAAGATCACCAGCAAGCTCTCCCACCTCCAGGCCGAGGTGCGGAAGGCCGAAGCGCTCCGGGGCCGGATCGACGATCTCTCCGTGCTCTTCGAGATGGCCGAGGAGGAGGACGACCCGGACACCCGCGCGGAGGCCGAGGCCGAGCTCGCCGCGGTCCGGAAGGCGCTGGACGAGATGGAGGTCCGGACGCTGCTCAGCGGCGAGTACGACTCCCGTGAGGCGCTCGTCAACATCCGCGCGGAGGCCGGTGGCGTCGACGCCGCCGACTTCGCCGAGAAGCTCCAGCGCATGTACCTGCGCTGGGCCGAGCAGCACGGCTACAAGACCGAGCTGATCGAGACGTCGTACGCGGAGGAGGCCGGCATCAAGTCGACCACCTTCTCCGTCCAGGCGCCCTACGCCTACGGCACCCTCTCCGTCGAGCAGGGCACGCACCGCCTGGTGCGCATCTCACCCTTCGACAACCAGGGCCGCCGCCAGACCTCCTTCGCGGGCGTCGAGATCCTCCCCGTGGTCGAGCAGACCGACCACATCGAGATCGACGAGTCCGAGCTGCGGGTGGACGTGTACCGCTCGTCCGGCCCCGGCGGCCAGGGCGTGAACACCACCGACTCCGCGGTGCGCCTCACCCACCTCCCCACCGGCATCGTGGTCTCCTGCCAGAACGAGCGCTCCCAGATCCAGAACAAGGCCACCGCGATGAACGTCCTCCAGGCCAAGCTCCTGGAGCGGCGCCGTCAGGAGGAGCAGGCCAAGATGGACGCCCTCAAGGGCGACGGCGGCAACTCCTGGGGCAACCAGATGCGTTCGTACGTGCTGCACCCGTACCAGATGGTCAAGGACCTGCGCACGGAGCACGAGGTCGGCAACCCCGAGTCCGTGTTCAACGGCGAGATCGACGGCTTCCTGGAGGCCGGAATTCGCTGGCGCAAGCAGCAGGAGAAGTAACCTCCCGCGCGAACACTGATTTGTCGACAAGGCAACTGCCGTCACTTGGACGGCGGTTGCCTTTTTCGTCCGGTGGTATCCGGGATTTACATCACACTCACAGTTTCGTTTTCGCGCAAAGCGTGCGTAGGGGGACATCGCGTACGCAACGGCCTTGACGTTCTTTTGGAAAATGGGAAGGGTGAAGCGTGGCATGCGTATCTCTGGGGCGCATGTGAACCGGGGGGCGTTTCATCGCAGTTACCCCCGTTGATCACCGCCCCGAGCGCGGCCTCATTGACGATGAGCTACTGGGGGTAGCAACCATATGACGAAGAAGACGCGGATCCGTGTCGCTCGGATCGCGGCCGGCGCCGTGATCGCGGCCGGTGCCTCGCTGTCGGCGGCGGGTGCCGCTTCGGCGCTCGACTTCAACATCGGCATCACCGCCGGCGATGAGCCGGACCCGGGCTGCGACCTCGTGGTCGACCCGGAGTGTGAAGACGAGGGTGAGGAGAACCCGGGCGGGGAGAACCCGGGCGGGGAGAACCCCGGTGGGGAGAACCCGGGCGGGGAGAACCCCGGTGGGGAGAACCCGGGCGGGGAGAACCCCGGTGGGGAGAACCCGGGCGGGGAGAACCCGGGCGGGGAGAACCCCGGTGGCGAGAACCCGGGTGGCGAGAACCCCGGTGGCGAGAACCCAGGTGGCGAGAACCCGGGCGGGGAGAACCCGGGCGGGGAGAACCCCGTAGAGGAGGAGCCCACCCCGGACGACAACGGTGACGGCAACACCGGCACCACCCCGGACGGCGGCAACAACGCCTCTCCGCAGGACCAGGGCTCCTCGGCCCTCACCGAGACCGGCGACGACGTCCCGGCCACCTCGGCCCAGGGCGGCGACGGCAAGGAGCTCGCCGAGACCGGTGCCGCCGAGACCACGTTCCTGCTGATCGGCGCCGCCACGATGATCGCCGGCGGTATCGGCTTCCGGGTGCTGCCGCGCATGATGTCCGGCCGCGGCGGCGCCGCCGCCTGACGGTGGCCGCGCGCGTACGCACCGTACGCATGACGTAGGGCGAAGGGCCCGGAGCGCAACCACGCTCCGGGCCCTTCGCCCATGTCTGCGTGACCGGCGTCAGACGGTCTGGTGGGCGAGCAGCGCCACCGCCGCGACCAGCACCGCCAGCAGCGCGATCAGCGTCATGGGGTTCAGTCCCGCGAAGAAGTTCCCTTGCTGCAGCCGCTCGCGGTTCGCGCGGCACACCGGGCACCGGCCCTCGCTCACGGGCGCGGCGCAGTTCGCGCACACCAGCCGGTCGTACGTCATGCGCTCGCCCTCCTCGCACCGGTTCCAGATGAACAACGCCCACCTTCTCGCGAACGTTCCCCTCCACTGTGCCAGGTTCCCGCGGAAGCTGCGCCGGGTCGCTCCCAGAGGGGTGGTTCCGGGGGTTCGCGGCTGCGGCGCCGTCGGGGTTGCTCGCGCCCACGCGGCGGAGCCGCACACGTCACGGCCCCGCGCCCTCAGGGAGCTGCCCTTACCCCTGGCGCTGGAACAAAAGGGCGCATCTCTTCCACAACCCCTACCGGTGCCTGCGCACGCCTGCCCGGGTCGCGTATGGTCACGCTCATCTACCCCCGGCTAACCGTGGTGCATCCGTGATCCGATTCGACAACGTGTCCAAGGCCTACCCCAAGCAGAACCGCCCCGCACTCAGGGACGTCTCCCTGGAAGTGGAGAAGGGCGAGTTCGTGTTCCTCGTGGGGTCCTCCGGCTCCGGAAAGTCCACCTTCCTGCGGCTGATCCTCCGCGAGGAGCGGGCCAGCCACGGACAGGTGCACGTCCTGGGCAAGGACCTCGCCCGCGTCTCCAACTGGAAGGTGCCGCAGATCCGGCGCCAGCTGGGGACCGTGTTCCAGGACTTCCGTCTGCTGCCGAACAAGACGGTCGCCGAGAACGTCGCCTTCGCGCAGGAGGTGATCGGCAAGTCGCGCGGTGAGATCCGCAAGTCCGTGCCGCAGGTGCTCGACCTCGTCGGGCTCGGCGGCAAGGAGGAGCGGATGCCCGGCGAGCTCTCCGGTGGTGAGCAGCAGCGCGTCGCCATCGCGCGGGCCTTCGTCAACCGGCCCAAGCTGCTCATCTGCGACGAGCCCACCGGCAACCTCGACCCGCAGACCTCCGTCGGCATCATGAAGCTGCTCGACCGCATCAACCGGACGGGCACCACCGTGGTGATGGCGACGCACGACCAGAACATCGTGGACCAGATGCGCAAGCGCGTCATCGAGCTGGAGAAGGGCCGTCTCGTCCGCGACCAGGCACGCGGCGTCTACGGCTACCAGCACTGACGCTCCACGGAAAGGCTTGATCAGACGCCATGCGCGCCCAGTTCGTCCTGTCGGAGATCGGCGTCGGTCTCCGCCGCAACCTGACGATGACCTTCGCCGTCGTCGTCTCCGTTGCCCTGTCGCTAGCCCTGTTCGGCGGGTCGCTCCTGATGAACGACCAGGTGAACACCATGAAGGGCTACTGGTACGACAAGGTCAACGTCTCCATCTTCCTGTGCAACAAGGCTGACGCCGAGTCCGACCCCAACTGCGCCAAGGGCGCGGTGACCGACGACCAGAAGGGTCAGATCAAGACCGACCTGGAGAAGATGTCGGTCGTCGACTCGGTGTCGTACGAGTCGCAGGACGAGGCGTACAAGCACTACAAGGAGCAGTTCGGCGACTCCCCGCTGGCCAGTTCCCTGACGCCGGACCAGATGCAGGAGTCGTACCGCATCAAGCTGAAGGACCCGGAGAAGTACCAGGTCATCGCGACCGCCTTCGACGGGCGGGACGGCGTGCAGTCGGTGCAGGACCAGAAGGGCATCCTGGACAACCTCTTCGGGCTGCTGGAGGGCATGAACATCGCCGCCCTCGCGATGATGGCGCTCATGCTGGTCGTCGCCCTGATGCTGATCGTGAACACGGTGCGCGTCTCCGCGTTCAGCCGGCGCCGCGAGACCGGCATCATGCGCCTGGTCGGCGCCTCCGGCTTCTACATCCAGACGCCGTTCATCATGGAGGCCGCGGTCGCCGGACTCATCGGCGGCATCCTCGCGTGCGGGTTCCTGGTGCTCGGCCGGTACTTCATCATCGACCACGGACTGGCCCTGTCGGAGAAGCTGAACCTGATCAACTTCATCGGCTGGGACGCCGTCCTGACGAAGCTTCCGCTGATCCTCGCGACCAGTCTGCTGATGCCGGCGTTGGCCGCGTTCTTCGCGTTGCGCAAGTACCTGAAGGTGTGACTCTTGCCAAGAGGGGCGTGCGGCCAACCGGCCGTGCGCCCCTTCGCGTTGTCCTAGACTCACCGGCATGTCAGGTCGTGCCCTGTTCTGTCAGCCCCGCCGCATCCGCCGCGGGGCCGCCCTGACCTTGGTGTTCGCGAGCGTGCTCGTCGCCGGCGCGGCCACGGGCAACCTCCCCGAGGCCGACGGCGGGACCACGGCGGAGGGAACCGGTCCGGCCGCTCCCGTCGGCCACCAGGCCGACGTCACCAGGGCGGCCGAGGAAGCCGCCGCCGACGGAACCTCCCCCATGGAGGCCGCCCAGCGGGCCGTCAGCCGCAGCGGGGACCGCTGGGCCGCCGTCTACTCCCCGGACGAGTACGAGGAGTTCGAGGAGGCCCTGGACGGCTGGTACACCGGCGTCGGCCTGTGGGCCCGCGAGCGGGAGGGCCGTATCGAGGTGACGAAGGTGGGCGACGACACGCCCGCCGCCGACGCCGGTATCCGCGCGGGCGACCGGCTGCGCAGCGTCGACGGCGAGCGGGTCGACGGCCGGCCCGTCACGGAGGTCGTCTCCTTACTGCGCGGCGAGACCACCGGCGAGTCCGCCGGCACCACCGTCCGGCTCGGTCTGGAGCGCGGCACGCGCACATGGCACGAGACCGTACGCCGGACCAGGCTGTCCCGGGACACCGTCACGGTCCGCGAGCTCGCCTCCGGGGTGACCGTCGTCAAGGTCGGCGCCTTCACCAAGGGCTCCGGCGACGAGGTCCGCACCGCCGTACGGCAGGCCCCCGCCGGCGCCGGCGTCGTCCTCGACCTGCGCGGCAACTCCGGCGGCCTGGTCGCCGAGGCGGTCACCGCCGCCTCCGCCTTCCTCGACGGCGGCCTGGTCGCCACGTACGACGTCGAGGGCGAGCAGCGCGCCCTGCACGCCGAGCCCGGAGGCGACACCACCAGACCCCTGGTCGCGCTCGTCGACGGCGGCACGATGAGCGCGGCCGAACTCCTCACCGGCGCCCTCCAGGACCGCGGCCGCGCGGTCGTCGTGGGCTCCCGCACCTTCGGCAAGGGCTCGGTCCAGATGCCGACCGAGCTGCCCGACGGCTCCGTCGCCGAGCTGACCGTCGGCCACTACCGCACCCCTTCCGGCCGCGGCGTCGACGGCCATGGCCTCACCCCCGACCTGGAGGCCGACGAAGAGGCCCTCCAGCGGGCCGAGACGGTCCTCAGCGGGCTCGGCCGATAGGGCACCGTCGATAATCGGCTTCCCGCCGGCCCCCTCCGTAGTGCGAAAATGGGCGGCACTATGGCTAAGGAAAAAGGGCGCAAGCTGATCGCGCAGAACAAGAAGGCGCGGCACGACTATCTCGTCATCGACACCTACGAGGCCGGCCTGGTCCTCACCGGCACCGAGGTGAAGTCCCTGCGCCAGGGCCGGGCGTCGCTGGTGGACGGCTTCGTCCAGCTCGACGGCAACGAGGCGTGGCTGCACAACGTGCACGTCCCGGAGTACAGCCAGGGCACCTGGACGAACCACAGCGCGCGGCGCAAGCGGAAGCTGCTGCTGCACCGCGAGGAGATCGACAAGCTGGAGTCCAAGTCCCAGGAGACGGGCCACACCATCGTGCCGCTCGCCCTGTACTTCAAGGACGGCCGCGCGAAGGTCGAGATCGCGCTGGCCAAGGGCAAGAAGGAGTACGACAAGCGGCAGACGCTCCGGGAGAAGCAGGACCGGCGCGAGACCGAGCGGGCGATCTCGGCGGTCCGCAGGAAGCAGCGCGCGTAGGCCCGCGCGGAGCGCCGGGGAATACGCTGGCACCGACCCGCGTTGGTCACGTACGATGGCGACAGCACCCACAGCGGGTGCGGCCCCCTCCTCGGAGGGACTTGAAAAATCAACATGGGGATGATCGGTTTCGACAGCGGCTGTCGAAGCAGGGGAAGCGTGTCGAGGAAGCGGCCATGATCTCGTAAACCACAGGCCGAAAAAAATAATCGCCAATTCCAAGCGATCTGTCTCCCAGGGCGAGCTCGCCCTCGCTGCCTGATCTTCAGGTAGCGAGCAGCGGCTCCCCTACTTAAGGGAGTGTCAGCCCGGGGATGTTCCCGACCCGGATCCTGGCATCAGCTAGGGAACTAAACCTTGATCCCGGTCACGGGGTGAAGAGGGAAACCACACAGTGACTGGGCCCGTCGGAGACTTGTCGGCGTGATCTCCGGGGCCGAGAAAAGCACAGCCGACTGCACACGGAGAAGCCCTGGTTCCGCACCGTTGGACGCGGGTTCGATTCCCGCCATCTCCACTCCACCCCATGTGGGCACAGGCCCCGTCGCTTCGAGCGACGGGGCCTTTGTCATGCGCTCCGGGAAGCCGAGGTGCCGGGCCGATGCCGCCCCGGCCGGTCACGCCCCGCGCGGTGCCGTGCTCGCCCGTTCCGTCAGCCGGGGCGGCAGCAGCGTGGCCTCCGGCACGGGGGCACCGGACAGTTTCCGCAGGAGCAGGTGCACCGCGCGGGTGCCCAGTTCCGCCGACGGCACGGCGACCGAGGTGACCGGGACGCGGGCCGACGCGGCGACGGGGGACGGGCAGACGGCGGTCAGGGACAGATCGCCGGGGACGCTCAGCCCCAGCTCCTCGAAGGCGTCGATCAGCGGATCGATCAGCGGTTCGTTGTGCACGACCACCCCCGTCAGCGACGGCAGCTCACGCACCAGCCGCCCGGCGATCGCGCGGGCGGCGTCACGGCCGGCCCCGCACGGACGCACGGCCGAGGTGAGCCGGTGCCGGTCGGCGGCCGCCGTGAAGCCCTCCACCAGCCGCCGCGCGAACGCGGTCCGCCGCACGTACACCTCCGGCGGCGAGCCGACCAGCGCCACCACCCGGTGCCCGAGCCGCGCCAGATGGTCCACGCACAGTTCACCGGCCGCCCGGAAATCCAGGTCGACACAGGTCAGCCCGTCCGGCTCGGCGGGCACGCCGATCAGCACGGACGGCAAGGACCCCGCGCGTAACAACGGCAGCCGGGAGTCCTGGAGCTGTACGTCCATCACGATCACCCCGTCCGCCAGCCGGGCACCCGCGACGCGCCCGAGGCCCTCCTCGCCCTCGCCCTGGGTGAGCATCAGCACGTCGTGGTCGTGCGCGCGGGCGGCGGTGACCACCGACACCGCGAACTGGGTGACCACCGGCACATGGACACCGGAACGCATCGGGACCGCCAGGGCCAGCACCTTCGACCGGTGGCCGGCCGCGCCCCGGCCACCGCCGTCCGCGCGGTAACCCAGCTCGCGGACGGCCGCCTGCACCCGCAGCCGGGTCGCGTCGGAGATCGGACGCTTGCCGCTGAGCGCGTACGAGACCGTACTGGGGGAGACCCCGGCGCGCCGGGCCACATCCGTGATCTTCACCATCGGGCGTCCTCATCTGCACGGTCCGCGGGGATGCAGAAAGCGGTTTCGAAGCGCTTCGACGGGTGAAGGTATGTGCGGGATCCGTGACCGTCAATGGGCCGGGAGGGAATCGGTGGAGCGGTTCGACGGCCCGAACGGGACAAAGGCACAGAGGGCCACGAGAAGGGCGATCACGGCCGCCGCCACCGGCACGCCGTACCCGGCCGTCGGGGAGGAGGAGTTCCAGCAGATCATGGCCAGGACGCGTCACCCGATCCTCGCCGTGGTCGATTTTCCGCCACTGCCTTCGACGGTTCTGCGCCCTCTCGTGGACCCGGTTCCGCTGTCACCTGTGTCCCTGGTGTGGCGGAAAGGGCTGACTCATCCCGCTCTGGACGCCCTGTGGCGGGCGGCGGCTGTCGTCGCCGCCGAGGAGGGCCGGCTGCGGCTGCCGGGCCGGGGGTGGCTGCCCGAGCGGGACATTGTCGTGATGGCGGCCCGGTGATGTCTCACTCCTGACACGAACGGCCGCCCCGGGAACACGGGACCTCCACGTACGCTACATTCGGTTCCCGAGCACAGTGTGATAACCGGGGCGCTCGGAGCGGGTGGGGGCCCGGTCCGTCGGCGGGTGCTCGGGTCGTACGCGCGCCGGAAGTGTCCTCTGGGGGGAAGTGCGTGCGCGTGGAGAACTGGCGAGAAGACGCCCAACCGAATCGGCCCGAGGCCGTGCCGGCGTTCGACGGGAACGCTGAGGACGAGGACCTGCGTGAGACGAGAGTCCTCCCCCTGAGAGACAAGCCCGCCGACGCGGACGTACGCGACGCCGGTTCCCTCGACGACCGCTGGGCCCGCCTCGGGGTCTTCCCCGGCGGCGACGACAGGACCCAGGTCCTGCCCGACACCACTCACCGCGCGGAGCCCCCCGTCCGGCCCGGACCGCGGACCGGCGACACCCGTGGCCCCGCGGCGCCGACGCCGGGCCGTCCGGACGCTCCCTGGACCTCCGAGCGCCCCGCGGCGCCGAGGCGGACGACGCCGTCCGGAAGCCCGGTGGGCGGTCCCCGGCACGCCGGGCGCCCCGCGGCGCCGCACCGGGCCGCGCCGTCCGAGAGCCGGCCGGACGTTCCCTGGGACACCGAGCGCACCACCGCCCTGCGCGTCCCCCGCCAGCCGGCCGACCCCTCCCCCCGACCGGGCGGGGCACGTCCCTCGGGCGACCGGGGCGCGACCGGCGCCCCGCCGTTCGGCACCGGAGCGGCCGGCTTCCCGCCGGCTTCCGCGGGCCCGTCGTCCGAGGCCAGGACCGCCGTCTTCCCCGCGGCCTCCGGGCACGCGTCGTCCGTCCCCGGTGCGGTCGACGCCCCGACCGAGTTCCTGAGCCCTTCTCCGGACTCCGGCGCCCCGACGGCCTCCCGTACCCCCGTCCGCGACCCCTGGCAGGAGGAGGCCGGCGGCTCCGCCGCGGCCACCCACGACCCGCACGAGGTGACGGTCCAGCTCGACTCCGTGCAGATAGGGGAGGGCCTGGAACTGCGCCGCGCGCCGGGCCGGGCGAGCGGCGGCGGGCAGGACGCCGCCGGCGGTCCCGTGTTCGTCGACGAGTCCGGCCGCCGCAGCCGGCTCTACCGCCGTATCGGCCTGGCCGTCGGCCTCGCCTGCACCGGCTACGCCGTCGTCATGGTCGCCACGCTGCTGTCCGGCAACTCCGACGCCCCCTGGATGCCCGTCCCCGGCCAGGAGGACAAGCCCGCCGGTCAGGTCGAGACGACGCCCCAGCCCACCGGGACGGACACCACACCCGGTTCCGGCACCGGCCTCCTCCCGGGCGGCACGCCGACCACCGGCACCCCGACCCTGCCCGCGCCCGACACCAACGCCCCCGTGGCGGGTGGTGGAACCGGCACCGGGAACCAGCCGGACACCACCGACCCGACACCGCCGACGACCGGGCAGAACAGCACGGACCCGGCCGCCGGCGGTGACGAGGACACCTCCTCCTCACCCTCGGACGACACCGTGAGCGCACCGCCCGCGGACCAGCCGGTGTCGGAGAGCCCCGACCCCGTGACGACCGCCCCCACAGGCGGCGGAGAGGTCAACGGCACCGACGACCGCGCCGATGGCCCCGCCGACCAGCCGGTCGTCGCCGACGACGGCTCCGGCGCACAGCCGGACCCGTCCACCACCCCCGCCGCACAGTCCCCGGAGAACGTCGTCTGATGGCATCCCGCTCCCCCCGTCACCGGCCTCCTCGCCAGGCCCGTGGCGGCTCCCTGCGTCGCCGTGTACCCCTGCGCCTGCTGCTCCCGGTGCTCGTCCTCGTCGCCCTGGCGGCGATGCTCATGCTGCGCGGATACGTGCACAGCGAGATCCTCGCCGACCACCGCGTCCAGAAACCCGCACCCACCACCCAGGTGCCGAAGGACATACTGGAGGGCGGCCCGGTCATCGACGCCCGCACGGGCAAGCCCCAGAGCCTGAGCGTGCCCGACCACCACCTCGTCCTCACCTTCGACGACGGCCCGGACCCGACCTGGACCCCGAAGGTGCTCGACGTGCTGAAGAAGCACGACGCGCACGCGGTCTTCTTCGTCACCGGCACCATGGCCTCCCGCTACCCGGACCTCGTCCAGCGCATGGTCGACGAGGGCCACGAGGTCGGCCTGCACACCTTCAACCACCCCGACCTCGCCCTCCAGTCCACCAAGCGCATCGACTGGGAGCTGTCGCAGAACCAGCTCGCGATCACCGGCGCGGCCGGCATCCGCACCTCGCTGTTCCGCCCGCCGTACTCCTCCTTCGCCGACGCCATGGACAACGAGTCCTGGCCGGTCACCGAGTACATCGGCAGCCGCGGCTACCTCACCGTCGTCAACAACACCGACAGCGAGGACTGGAAGCGGCCCGGCGTCGACGAGATCATCCGCCGCGCCACGCCGCACCATGGCAAGGGCGCCATCGTCCTGATGCACGACTCCGGCGGCGACCGCAGCCAGACCGTCGCGGCGCTCGACGAGTTCCTGCCCGGCCTGAAGGACAAGGGCTACGAGTTCGACAACCTCACCGAGGCCCTGGACGCGCCCAGCGCGCACAGCCCGGTCACCGGCGCCGAACTCTGGAAGGGCAAGGCGTGGATCTTCCTGGTCCAGGCCTCCGAGCACATCACCGACGTCCTGGTGGTCGGCCTCGCGATCATCGGCACCCTGGTCATCGCCCGCTTCGTCCTGATGCTCCTCCTCTCCGGCATCCACGCCCGCCGGGTCCGCCGGAAGAACTTCCGCTGGGGCCCGCCGGTCAACGAACCGGTGACGGTGCTGGTCCCGGCGTACAACGAGGCCAAGTGCATCGAGAACACCGTCAACTCCCTGATGGCGAGCGAGCACCCGATCGAGGTCCTCGTCATCGACGACGGTTCCACCGACGGCACCGCCCGCATCGTCGAGGCGATGGGCCTGCCCAACGTACGGGTGATCCGCCAGCTCAACGCGGGCAAGCCGGCCGCGCTCAACCGGGGTCTGGCCAACGCCCGTTACGACATCGTCGTGATGATGGACGGCGACACCGTCTTCGAGCCGTCCACCGTCCGCGAACTCGTCCAGCCCTTCGGCGACCCCAGGGTCGGCGCGGTGGCGGGCAACGCCAAGGTCGGCAACAAGGACACCCTCATCGGCGCCTGGCAGCACATCGAGTACGTGATGGGCTTCAACCTGGACCGCCGGATGTACGACATCCTCCGCTGCATGCCGACCATCCCCGGCGCGGTCGGCGCCTTCCGCCGCTCCGCCCTGGAGCCCATCGGCGGCATGAGCGACGACACCCTCGCCGAGGACACCGACGTCACCATGGCGCTGCACCGCGCCGGCTGGCGCGTGGTCTACGCCGAGAACGCCCGCGCCTGGACCGAGGCCCCGGAGTCCGTCAGCCAGCTGTGGTCCCAGCGCTACCGCTGGTCGTACGGCACCATGCAGGCCATCTGGAAGCACCGCCGCGCGGTGATCGACAAGGGCCCCTCCGGCCGCTTCGGCCGCGTCGGCCTGCCCTTCGTCTCCCTGTTCATGATCGTGGCCCCGCTGCTGGCCCCGCTGATCGACGTCTTCCTGCTCTACGGCGTCGTCTTCGGCCCGACCCAGAAGACGATCACGGCGTGGCTGGGCGTCCTCGCCATCCAGGCGGTCTGCGCGGCCTTCGCCTTCCGCCTCGACCGCGAACGCATGACCCACCTGATCTCGCTGCCGCTGCAGCAGATCCTCTACCGCCAGCTCATGTACGTCGTGCTGCTCCAGTCCTGGATCACCGCGCTCACCGGAGGCCGCCTGCGCTGGCAGAAGCTGCGGCGCACCGGCGTCGTCGAGGCGCCCGTCGGCGGAGCGGTACCGAGCCAGAGCCGGCGCAGCGATGATCGGAGGCCCGTGGCATGACCCACGGATACACGACCGGTACGGGCACGAGCCCGGAACCGGCGGGCCCGTACGGAACACCGCACGCGGGGAACACGGGCGCGGCCCCGGAGACGCCGTACACGCTCCCGCAGCAGCGCGCGTCCGAGCCGGCACCCGAGCCGGCTCCCGCCCCGGCGGCCAAGAAGCCGGGCCGGGACCGGTATCTGGACCTGCTGCGCTCCATCGCCCTGGTCCGCGTCGTGGTGTACCACCTCTTCGGCTGGGCCTGGCTGTCGGTGCTGTTCCCGTCGATGGGCGTGATGTTCGCGCTGGCGGGCTCGCTGATGGCGCGGTCGCTGAAGCGTCCGGCGTGGAGCGTGATCCGCGGTCGCGTCCGGCGTCTCCTGCCGCCCATGTGGGCGTTCGCGGCGGTCGTGCTGGTGCTGCTGTTCGCGGGTGGCTGGGATCCGGGCGAGGACCCGGACCAGGGCGGCGGTGCCTGGGGTCTGATCAAGCTCTTCAACTACCTCGTGCCGATCGGCGCGCCGCCCTATCCCTGGGAGGCGGGTGCCCCGCTGGACTGGCTGGAGGGCAGCTGGGCCGACCAGGCGGTGGGACCGCTGTGGTACCTGCGCGCCTACCTGTGGTTCGTCATCGCGTCGCCGCTGCTGCTGTGGCTGTTCCGCAAGGCTCCCTGGCCGACGCTGCTCGCTCCGCTCGGTCTGACGGCGATCGTCGGCACCGGCCTGGTGACCATCCCCGGCGAAACGGGCAACGCGGTCACCGACTTCGCGGTCTACGGAAGCTGCTGGATCCTGGGCTTCGCCCATCACGAGGGCATGCTGAAGCAGATCCCGAGGTACGTCTCCGTGTCCTGCGCGTCCCTGGTGATGGCCTTCGGCCTGTGGTGGGCCTCGAACCACCTGGGCTCCGAGGGCTGGGACCTCAACGACATCCCGCTGGCCCAGGCCACCTGGTCGTTCGGCTTCGTCGTGATCCTGCTCCAGTACTCCCCGTCCTGGCAGGAACTCCCCGGCCGGCTGGCCAAGTGGGACAAGCTGGTGACCCTCTCCAACAACCGCGCGGTCACCATCTACCTGTGGCACAACCTGCTGATCATGGCGACGGTCCCGATCATCGACCTGGCCTACCGGCTGCCCTTCATGCAGAGTGAGCGGGCGATGGGCGCTCTGGACAGCGCCTACACGATCTGGATGTTCGTCCTGGTCTGGCCGCTCATCGGCCTGATGATCCTCGCGGTCGGCTGGGTCGAGGACCTCGCGGCGAAGCGCAGGCCACGCCTGTGGCCGAACGGCAGCAAGAGCAAGCGCCCCCAGCCGGGCACCGGGGCGCACCGGGGCTGACGTCACGGCGCTGACACGCGAAACGGGCGAGGGCCGTCGGACAACACTTCCGACGGCCCTCACCCGTTCACTGCCTGGCCGCCTCGGACAGCGGGAAAGTCGTCATGAGCGTCTCCCCGGTGGGCGCACTGCCCGCCCGCGGGATCGCCCTGGACACCTACGGAGCCCGGGGCAGCGGTGAAGAGGAGTTCAACCACGTGGTCGGCACGGCCGGCTCCGACGTCGAGAAGGTGGTCGTGCACGATCCCGGAAAGACGGTCCACGTCACACTCCAGGACGGCCGCTGGACCGCGTGGTGGCCCGACGGCCGGCTGGAGGGCCTGCTCACCGGCACGTTCACCGTCACCTTCACGGACGGGTCGAGTCACACGGTCACCGCGAAGTCGTTGACCGACGGGGGGTGAGGCCGCAGCCTCACGCGCCCTCGCCCCTGGGGACCGTCCCCGTGCACGGGTCGGCTTCAGTCGGCGGCCTCGGTGGGCGTCTGCCCCTGCCGGTCGACGACCCCGCGTTCCATGACGGCGTCGGTACCGAACAGCACGTCGCCCGCGGTACCCGCGGCTCCCTCGACGAAGTACACCTGCGAGCCGATGTAGGCGAGAGTCTTCTCGTCGAATATCAGCACGGATCGGGTCGCGGAACCGGAGGCCTGGTGGGTGATGCCGATGCCGTGGCGCCCGGCCGCGTCGACGGCGTCGGGGATCCAGGTGACGCCGGGGGTGCGGGCGACGGCCCGGTACAGGGCGGAAGCGGTCTCGGGCGGCATGATCACGCTGCCCAGCAGGTCTCCGATCGTCCTGAAGACGGCCTCGTCCTTCGAATCGCCCTTCTCCACCACGGTCCGGGTGCGCAGCAGCTCGAGAAGGTCGTCGGGATCGGTGGGCAGCGAGGCCAGCCATGCGTAGGTGGGATACCGCAGACCGGGGCCCACGGGTGCCGCGGACGTGACGGGGATCAGCTGACCGGGCATCACAGCGTCCTTCCCGCTCGACCGGAGCCAGCCGGTCGTGGTCGTGCGTCCGCGCTTCTGAGTCGTCCAGAGTTCCTCCTTGTGCGCCGCACCGAGCACCACACGACCGCCGAAGGCGCCCTTGTTCTCGCGCGCCAGGCGCTGGACGTACACGAACTGGTTCTCCTCCACCGGCGTCGCGTCCGTCTTCATGGCCGCGGCGGCGATCCGGTCGAGAGTGACGGTTGCGCCGTCGGCTCGGGCCGGTGCGGAAGCGGTGGGCCCGGCCGCCGGTGCGGAGCCGTGGTCGCCGCCGGAGAACGTGACGACCATGGCACCGGCCAGGGCCAGAGCCAGTGCCGTGACGGGCAACGCCAGGGCCGGGCGCGGCAGCCTGCGGCGGGAAGGGGTGGGCGGCATCGCACCGGAAGCGCTGTGGTCGTGGTCGATCTGCTGCATCAGAAGGTCCTTGCAGTGGAGACGGCGGCTCGGCGGAAGGTCCCAGTCGGCCGAAGCAGCCAGCAATTCCTCCGCCTCGCTCCGGGCGGAGCCGGCGCGCGGGTTGTCGGCGTTCATCGGGTTTCCTCCTGCAGAAACAGGGCCGCGATCGCGGCCTCACCTTCTTCCTCTCCGCGACGCTCACGCGGTTCCGCACTTCTTTCGGACGCCGGACCGGCGCTGTACCGGGCCAGTCGCGTCCGGGCGCGGGAGAGCCGGGACCGCACGGTGCCGACCGGAATGCCCAGTGCCTCGGCGGCCTGCCGGTAGTCGAGCCCGGCACCCACGCACAGGGCGATCACCTCACGGTCCCGGCGACTCAGCCGGCGCAGGGCGGCGTGGACCGACGCCAGGCGGTGGGCGTCGTCGATCCGGCCGGCCGTCTCGTCCGCGAAGTCCGCCACCGACCGGGGCTCCGGGGCACGTGCCAGAAAGGCGAGCCGTCGGCGCAGACCGCGGTTGGCGTTGTGCGCCTTGTGCGTGGCGATGCCGAGCAGCCACGGCGTGAGTGAACCGCCGTCCGGTTCCAGCGACCGCCGGGTGCGCCAGGCACCGAGGAAGGTCTCGGACATCACTTCCTCGGCCTCCGACCAGTTGCCGGTCAGTCGCAGGGCATGGCTGTAGACGGCGCGGGCGTTCTGGTCGTACAGGTCCGCGAACGCCGCACGGTCTCCCGCCCGTACTCGCGCCCGCAACGACTCGCTGGGTTCTGTAGGACTCACACCTTCTTCTCTCCGCCCGCCCGGCCGCGTTCCCGTGTCCTACGCCACACCGGCGGTCGCCCGCGATGCTTCCGGCCGACGGCGCCGTCTCGCGCGCCGGATCCCTGCCGCACCCTCAGACTCCCAGCCGGCCAAGGCGCCCGCGTTCTCACCTGCCGGGCGGGACGAGGTCGAGCGCGTGGTCCGGGTACGACACGCAGTGGCCGGTGGCGCGGGCGGTGCCGGCCCAGCCGGTGAGGCGGGCCGGAGCGATCGCGAGATCGCGGCAAGCGGCCGTCGCGCGGCATCCTGGACGTGACCGTAAGGCGACCCGTGCTCATCCGACCGGCAATCAGGTCCCTGACCGGCGACGTCCGTCCGGCCTTGCGGGGTGTGGACGACGAACTTCGTCGCCCCGCACACCGGCCGGCTCCAGCGCACGGTCACGGACCGTGAGACCTCCGGTCCGCACGGAGCCTGCCGGGGCGGCGCCTTCGCGGGCCGCGCCGGGGGCGGATGGCGGGGACGCCCGGGACCAGCGGCAGCAGCGCCTGGCTGTCGCGAACGTTGGCGCCGGACACGCCAAGTGCGAGAGGCAGCCCCTGCCCGTCGGACAGGACGTGCAGTTTGCTGCCCTTCTTGCCCCGGTCGACCGGATTGCGCCCGGTCAGCGATCCCCCCTTTTCGCGCGGACGGAGGCCGCGTCCACGATGGCCGAGGTCCAGTCCACCTCGCCCAAAGTTCGTCAGGAACCAACCGCTGCGACAAACCAACACCCACGGCAAAGCGTCATGCCGCATCAACCTCACACCACGTGAGACACCCTCTAAAAGCGTGAGCATTTCAGCCCGAAGTGTTCACATCCCGCTCATATGAGTGCGTCGGATACGCAAGCCCGCCGAATGCTCACGCTTTTCGGCGCAGTGAGAGACCATGGCCCCTCCAGGGAGGTCGTGTCCGTCGGGTGATGTGGCCGGTCACGTACAGGGAACGTGCGGGTCGCCGCCGAGACGGCCCGGCGTGCGGGCGAGGCGCGGACGCGTCGCGAACTCCGCAGGCCCGGCAGCCGACGGTGGATCGCGGACATGCCCGGGCCCCCGCCTTTCTCCGGCCGCTCGCTCGCTTCCCTCCCGTGCTGGAGCGAGCCGAGTCAAGGGTGGCCCGGAGGGCCATCGGCGGAGCCGACGCGGAGTGGAGCGCAGCGGAACGCAGCGCCCTTTGCTCGGGTCGTGGAGGCACGACCCTGCAAGGAAGCGAGTGGCCCCGACGGTCACTTCATGATGTGCGTGAGGAAGGCGACCCACGTAGTGGGGGAGAGGTCGAGTTGAGGGCCGGGTGTCGTCTTCGAGTCGCGTATGAGGACGGCGGTAGGGGTGGTGGCCACTTCGACGCAGTTGGAGGCGTCGGGGCTGTAGGAAGACTTGCGCCATGGGTAATCGGACATGGTGACTTCAGGTCTCCTGGGCGAGGCGGTGGATCAGGTCGCGGGACTCGGCAGGCTTGAGGGCGTTCGACTCCATGCGGTCGAGCACTGAACGGTACTTGTTCAACTGGGCTTCCGCGTCCAGGAACTCGCACCCGTGGTGGGTGTCCAACTGCACGGTGTCGAGCTGTGGGACGGGACCCAGCAGGTAGTCGATCGACTGTCCCGTTCCAGGGAAGGAACCCTTGCCGAACGGGATGATCCGGACGGTGACGTGTTCCAGTTCGCTCATGTCCAGCAGGTGTCGGAGTTGGGCGCGGACGGTCGTGGAGCCGCCGTACCCCATGTGCAGCGCGGACTCGTGGATCACCGCCGTATAGGGCGGTGGGTCCTCGCGGTGGAGAATGCCTTGCCGCTTGATGCGGTGGGTCACGCGGTGCTCGATCTCGTACTGCCGCAGCGGCGGCACCGCTTCGCAGAAGAGCGCACGGGCGTGGTCCGTGGTCTGTAGCAGCGCTGGGATGTGGACGACCAACGCCACACGCAGGGCTGCCGCGTGGTGCTCTAGTTCGGCGAGGTCGATGAGGCCCACCGGAAGATGCTCGCGGTACTCCTCCCACCAGCCCCGTGACCGCCGCCCGGTCATCGCGGCCAGCGCGTCGACCAGCGCGGTGTCGGGACAGGCGTAGGCGTGTGCCATGGAGTGGATCCGGTCGGCACTGACGGGTGTACGGCCTGTCTCGATCATGCTGATGCGCGCTTGGTTGACGCCGAGTAGTTCACCGGCGCCAGTTGCGGTGAGGCCTGCCCGTTCACGGAGCTTGCGCAGCTCAGCGCCCAGTCTCCGCTGCCGCAGCGTCGGATTGTTCGTGGGCGGCAAAGTGTGTCCCTCCCGGCCGCGAGGCGGCGCGTTTCTCCCTCACGCGAGTGAAGCATGGATGGTTTCCGCTGATTCCGTAGGAACCATCTAACCATCGGCTCTACGGTGGTCACGCAACGCTCGACCGTCCGCTCCGTAAGCCGGAAGTGCACCGCAAACTGCGGCACCGCCACCGTCCGACGGAGTTGTTGAGCGAGCCCAAGTCCCTCCAACTCCCCGGAGACAACCATGGTCACCGTAGCCCCGCCCCACCCCTGGGTGTACGCCCTTCGCCTCCCCCATGACCCCCGCGCGGTACGCGTCGCACGCATGACGGTGCGGGCCGCGCTCGACGGGCACGGCAGGCGGGACGCTCTCGACGTCGTGGAGTTGCTGACGTCGGAGCTGGTCACCAACGCCTACCTGCACACCAAGGGGCCCGCCTCCCTGCGGCTCACCGGGCTGAGCGACGGCCGGCTGAGGGTCGGCGTGTGGGACAGCCACCCGTACGTCCCCGCCCCGTTCGGCGGGGCCGGTGGCGACTCCGTTCCGCCCGCTCGGCCCGGCGCCGAATCCGGGCGTGGGCTGCTTCTCGTCCAGCAGTACGCCGACTCCTGGGGCGGGTGGTCCCTCGGCGACGGCGGGCTGGGGCGAGGGGCCGGGAAGCTGCTCTGGTTCCAGGTGGGCGGGCCTGCCGCACAGCCCCCGCGGCGCTGAAGCCGTCGTACCTCTCACCTGGTCCCCGTGCCGGGTGAGCGCAACGTTCCCTGCCGGTCACCGCCTGCCACAGCGACGAAACGCCCCCTCCCTACCGTCGGGACCAGCCCCTCGCGGCACCGCCCGCGCCCCCGGAGAGCAGTGGAGGCCTCATGACAGCCCGCAGCGGCCGCTGGATTCAGGAGTGGGACCCGGAGGACGAGACCTTCTGGAACCGCGGCGGAGAGAAGATCGCCCGCCGTAATCTCCTCTTCTCCGTGCTGTCCGAGCACATCGGGTTCTCGGTCTGGACGATGTGGTCCGTGCTGGTGCTCTTCATGGGCCCGGAGTACGGGCTGACGCCCGCCGACAAGTTCCTGCTGACGTCGGTGGTCACGCTGGTCGGCGCCGTGGTCAGGGTGCCGTACACCTTCGCCGTCGCGGTCTTCGGCGGACGGAACTGGACGGTGATCAGCGCGGGGCTGCTGCTCGTGCCCACCGTCGCCGCGTTCGCCGTGATGGAACCGGGGACGTCCTTCTCCACGTTCCTGCTGGTCGGCCTGCTGGCGGGGATCGGCGGCGGCAACTTCGCCTCCTCCATGACCAACATCAACGCCTTCTTCCCGCTCAGGAAGAAGGGCTGGGCGCTCGGACTGAACGCCGGCGGCGGCAACATCGGCGTCCCGGTGATCCAGCTCGCCGCCCTCGCGATCATCGGCGCGAGCGGCGGGCCGCGCGTGCTGCTCGGCATCTACATCCCGCTGATCGTCGTCGCCGCCGTGCTCGCCGCGCGGTACATGGACAACCTCGCCTCGGTGAGGAACGACACCGGCGCCGCCAAGGACGCCGCCAGGGAAGCGCACACCTGGATCATGTCCTTCCTCTACATCGGCACCTTCGGCTCGTTCATCGGCTACAGCTTCGCCTTCGGACAGGTGCTGCAGAGCCAGTTCGACCGCACCCCGCTCGAAGCCGCGTACGTCACCTTCATCGGCCCGCTGCTCGGCTCCCTGATCCGCCCGGTGGGCGGCTCGCTCGCCGACCGGTACGGCGGCGCGCGGATCACGCTGTGGAACTTCGTCGCCATGGGCGCGGCGACGATGGTGCTGATCGTCGCCTCCGTGCGGGAGTCGCTGGCGCTGTTCACCGTCGCCTTCGTGGTGCTGTTCGTGCTGACCGGCCTCGGCAACGGGTCGACGTACAAGATGATCCCCGGCATCTTCCAGGCGAAGGCCCTGGCCAGGGGGCTCGTGGGTGAGGAGGCGGCCGCGTACGGGCGGCGGCTGTCCGGGGCCTCCATGGGGCTGATCGGCGCGGTGGGCGCGCTCGGCGGGGTCGGCATCAACCTGGCCTTCCGCCAGTCCTTCCTCTCCTACGGCTCCGGCACCGGCGCGTTCGTCGTCTTCCTGGCCTGTTACGCGGTCTGCTTCGCGGTCACCTGGGCCGTATACCTGCGCCGCCCGGCGGCCCGGCCCACGGACACGGACGCCGCTCCGCAGGAGAAGCCGCAGCTCAGCTACGCCGATGTGTGACGCGAAGTGACGTAACACTGGTGACATGAAGCCGAACCGAGCCTGTCATGGATCGTTGACAGGCTCGATCGGCATGGAGGCGGAGCCGCGCTTTCATGCACGCGGGACGCACCTCCGCGCAGTACACCGACTCGAGCCGGGACGAGAGCCATGTACGACGAACAAGAGCAGCCACCGGAACACGGGCCCCTCGCGGGGTTCACCGTGGGGGTGACCGCGGCACGCCGGGCCGACGAGCTGGGCGCGCTGCTGGAGCGGCGCGGAGCCGCCGTGCTGCACGCCCCCGCCCTGCGGATCGTGCCGCTCGCCGACGACAGCGAACTGCTGGCCGCCACCAAGGACATCATCGGGCAGGCCCCGGACATCGCGGTCGCCACCACCGCCATCGGGTTCCGGGGCTGGGTGGAGGCCGCCGACGGCTGGGGGCTGGGCGAGGACCTGCTGGCGCGGCTGCGCGGGGTGCGGATCCTGGCGCGCGGGCCCAAGGTGAAGGGCGCGATCCGGGCCGCCGGGCTGACCGAGGAGTGGTCTCCGGCGTCGGAGTCCCTGGCGGAGGTGCTCGACCGGCTCCTGGAGGAGGGCGTCGACGGGCTGCGGATCGCCGTACAGCTCCACGGTGAGCCGCTGCCCGGGTTCGTGGAGTCGCTGCGGGCCGGGGGAGCGGAGGTGGTGGGCGTGCCGGTCTACCGGTGGCTGCCGCCGGAGGACCTCGGTCCCGTCGACCGTCTCATCGACGGATGCGTCGCCCGCACCCTGGACGCGGTCACCTTCACCAGCGCGCCCGCCGCCGCGTCCCTGCTGTCCCGCGCGGGGGAACGCGGACTGCTCGACGACCTGCTCGCCGCGCTCGGCCACGACGTGCTGTCCGCCTGCGTCGGCCCGGTCACCGCGCTGCCGTTGCAGGCCCGCGGCATCGACACGGTGCAGCCCGAACGCTTCCGGCTCGGCCCGCTGGTCCAGCTCCTCTGCCGGGAACTGCCCGCGCGGGCGCGCGCGTTGCCCGTCGCCGGGCACCGGGTGGAGATCCGGGGGCACGCGGTCCTGGTGGACGGCGCGCTCCGGCCCGTACCGCCGGCCGGGATGTCGCTGCTGCGGGCGCTGTCCCGGCGGCCCGGCTGGGTCGTCTCCCGCGCGGAGCTGCTGCGCGCCCTTCCGGGCGCGGGCCGCGACGAACACGCGGTGGAGACCGCCATGGCCCGCCTCCGCTCCGCCCTGGGCACCCCGAAGCTGATCCAGACGGTCGTCAAACGCGGCTACCGCCTCGCCCTGGACCCGGTGGCGGAGACGAAGTACGGGGAGGGCTGAGCGCGGCGCGGGGGTTCCGGCGGCCGGGGCGGGCGGGCACTGTGGAAGGGGAACGGCTTCCCGGATCGCTCACCGGCCCCCCTCGCGCGGGGCCACCCTAGGCGGTGGCAGGAACATGGCACTGGGTACGGTCACGGCGGCCTCCTACGAGCTGCGGTTCGACACCGGGCGGGTCTGCCTGGACCTGCTCGCGACCACCCATCCCGTGGAACGGCTCGGCTCCGTGGAGGTGCTGCGCGCCTGGATCACCGGGGCCGGGCTCGTGCCCGCGGGCACCGCGCTCGCCCACGCCGACGCGTCCTGGCCGGTGGCCTTCCGCGAACTGCGCGGGTGGCTCGCCCCGTTGGTGCGTGGCCGGCCGGCGCCCGGTGTCCCCGCGTACGACCTCGCGCTCGCCCGGATCAACGAACTGGCCCGTGCCGCGCCGCCGGTGCCCCGCGCGGTGCCCGGTGAGGGCGGCGTGCTGGTGCGCCGCCTCGACGGCCCGCCCGGCCGCGCGGCGCTGCTCGCGGCCGTCGCGCGGGACGCGGTGGAGCTGCTGACCGACCCCGTCGCGCTCGGGAGCCTGCGGCAGTGCGAGGGCGACAACTGCCCGATCGTGTACGTCGACACGTCCCGGGGGCGCAGGCGGCGCTGGTGCTCCAGCGAGGTCTGCGGCAACCGGGAGCGGGTCGCCCGCCACCGCCGGCGCGCGGCACTCGCGCGGGCCTGAGGGACTCCCGCGCGGTTCACGAAGGGGCGGTCGGAGCGCCTCCCGCGGAAGAGCGCCGAAGTGACGTCGGTTACACCGCAGTTCACCGTCCTCGTGTTGTGATCGGCATCACACCCATGTCGTTGTGTCGGAAATGTAAAGAACCGACGGGGGGATTGTGGGCTCATGTCCCGGTCGTCACCTGACCTCGTGGAAAACTGTCATCTCGCTTTGAACACACGCCTCCTGACGTCCGTACCGGTTGTCGAGCGACCGACTGGGGGATCCCCCGGACACCGGAGGTGGGCGTGCGCAAGGATGCGGCCGTGGCCAATGAACGTGGAGCGAGGGCCCGACATCGCATGTCCTCACAGCCCTCGGAACCAGACGAGGAGCTGATGCGCGCGCTGTACCGCGAGCACGCCGGACCTCTGCTGGCCTACGTCCTGCGGCTGGTCGCCGGAGACCGGCAGCGCGCCGAGGACGTCGTTCAGGAAACGCTCATCCGTGCCTGGAAGAACGCCGGTCAGCTCAATCGGGCGACCGGTTCGGTACGCCCCTGGCTGGTGACGGTCGCCCGGCGCATCGTCATCGACGGCCACCGCAGCCGGCAGGCCCGGCCGCAGGAGGTCGATCCGTCGCCGCTGGAGGTCATCCCCGCGGAGGACGAGATCGACAAGGCGCTGTGGCTGATGACGCTGTCGGACGCACTCGACGACCTGACCCCGGCTCACCGGGAGGTACTCGTCGAGACGTACTTCAAGGGGCGTACCGTCAATGAGGCGGCGCAGACACTCGGCATACCCAGCGGCACCGTCCGCTCCCGGGTCTTCTACGCCCTGCGGTCGATGAAGCTGGCTCTGGAGGAGCGGGGGGTGACGGCGTGACGAGGGTCTACGGGGGATACGGAGAGGGCGGCACGGGTATGTCTGGTCCCATGCAGGGATCACCGGTGCCGAACGAGCACGAGACCGTCGGCGCCTACGCCCTCGGCATCCTCGACGACGCCGAGGCGACCGCCTTCGAGGCGCACCTCGCGACCTGCGAGTGGTGCGCCCAGCAGCTCGACGAGCTCGCCGGCATGGAACCGATGCTGGCCGCGCTCGCGGACCTGCCCGGCACCGGGACGCCCGCGCTGGGCGAGTCGCTGTCCGCCAGGCCCTCCCCGCGCGTGGTGGAGAAGCTGGTCGACGAGGTGGCCGAGCGCCGCGCGCGCAAGCGCCGCCGCAACTTCTACATGGTGGCGGCCGCCGGCGCGCTGATCGTCAGTGGGCCGTTCGTGGCCGTCGCGGCCAGCGGCGGGGGCGACGAAGGGGGTGGTGGGAGCGGTACCAACCAGACGCTCGCGGCCAACCCGGCCAAGGAGGCCTTCGACAAGAGCTCCGACAAGATCATGGCGACCGACCCCACCACCCAGGTCACCGCGACGGTGGCCCTGGAGAAGAAGCTCTGGGGCACCGAGATCGTCTCGGAGCTGAAGAACGTCAAGGGCCCCCAGAAGTGCTCGCTCGTCGCCGTCGGCAAGAACGGCGAGCGCGAGACGGTGAACTCCTGGTCCGTGCCCGGCGAGGGATACGGCCTGCCCGACGCCAAGACGGACAAGGCCAGGCAGCCCCTGTACGTCCAGGGCGGCGCCGCCTTCGCGCCGAACGAGATCGACCACTTCCAGTTCATCACCTTCGACGGTGAGCTGCTCGTCGAGGTCGACGCGTAGGGCCCGCCCGGAGGAGAACCGCGGTTCCGGCCGGCACCGCTCGCGCGGGGGCGACGAGATCGCCCCCGCGCGAGCACGGCCGGGCGCGGGCGTGAGGGCGCCGGCGGCCGGCGACGACGCGGCCGGGGTTCCCCTCCGGAGGGAGCACGTGCCGGGCCCCGCGGGATCCGCGAGGGCGGTCCCGTAGCCGACCGGGGTCCCCTTCGCGTACGGTTGACGGCTGCCCAGCACGTCAGAAGGGGGCCCGGTGGCCGCTCAGGCTCAACAGGAAACCGCGGTCGATCCGGTTCACGACTCCGTTCGCGACCGGGAGATCCGAGTCGAACAGGAACACCTCGACCGGGTGTACCTGCGCCTCGAGGAGAAGATCCACGAGGCCGAGTTCCTCATGCGCGACGCCGCCCGGCGCGGCCAGGTCGGCACGCCCGGTGCCCTCGCCGAACGGGACGCCCAGGTCTTCCGGGCCGGCATCCACCTCAACCGGCTGAACAACGAGTACGAGGACTTCCTCTTCGGCCGGATCGACCTGCTGCCCGGCAAGGACGGCAAGAAGGGCCCCGACGGCGCGTACACCGCCGTCGAGCCCGCGGAGGGCGCCGTACGGCCCGACAACACCGCCGACATCGCCGAGACCCTGCACATCGGCCGTATCGGCGTCCTGGACGAGGACTACGCCCCGCTGGTCATCGACTGGCGGGCGCCGGCCGCCGCCCCCTTCTACCGGTCCACCCCGGTCGACCCCGGCCGGGTCGTGCGGCGCCGCGTCATCCGCTCCAAGGGCCGCCGGGTCCAGAGCGTCGAGGACGACCTGATGCGCCCCGAGCTGACCGCGTCCCTGGACGGCCGCGAGCTGCCCGTGATCGGCGACGGCGCCCTGATGGCCGCGCTCGGCCAGGCCCGTACGCACACCATGCGGGACATCGTGGCGTCCATCCAGGCCGAGCAGGACCTGGTGATCCGCGCCCCCGCCGCCTCCGTCACGTACGTCGAGGGCGGCCCCGGCACCGGCAAGACCGCCGTCGCCCTGCACCGCGCGGCCTACCTCCTCTACCAGGACCGGCGCCGGTACGCGGGCGGCATTCTCATCGTCTCGCCCACCCCGCTGCTCGTCGCCTACACCGAGGGCGTGCTGCCCTCGCTCGGCGAGGAGGGCCAGGTCGCCATCCGCGCCATCGGCTCGCTGGTCGACGGCGCCGAGGCCACGCTGTACGACTCCCCGTCGGTGGCCCGCGCCAAGGGCTCGTACCGCATGCTGAAGGTGCTGCGGAAGGCCGCGCGCGGAGCGCTGGAGCGACACGACGCACCGCAGCGGCTGCGCGTCGTCGCCTTCGGCCGGCGCCTGGAACTGGAGGCGGAGGAACTGGCGGACATCCGCCGCACCGCCCTCGGCGGCACCGCCCCGGTCAACCTGCTGCGCCCCCGCGCCCGCAAGCTGCTCCTGGACGCCCTGTGGGAGCGCTCCGGCGCCGGGAACCGGCACACCGACCCGCAGCTCGCCGCCGAACTGCGCTCCTCCTTCGACGAGGACGTCACCACCGAGGACGACTTCATCGCCTTCCTCGACGCCTGGTGGCCCGAGCTGACCCCGGCGGCCGTCCTGGACGCCATGGCCGACGAGCGGCGCCTCGGCCGCTGGGCCCGGCGGATCCTCAACCCGGGCGAGGTCCGCAAGGTCGCCCGCGCGCTGAAGCGCGACGGGCACTCCGTGCACGACATCGCGATGCTCGACGAGCTCCAGGCGATCCTCGGCGCCCCGGCCCGCCCCCGCAGGAAGCGCGAGCTCGACCCGCTGGACCAGCTCACCGGCCTGGAGGAGCTGATGCCGGTGCGCGAGGAGACGCAGCGGGAGCGGGCCGAACGGCTCGCCCAGGAGCGCGTCGAGTACGCGCACGTCATCGTCGACGAGGCGCAGGACCTCACCCCGATGCAGTGGCGCATGGTCGGCCGCCGCGGCCGGCACGCCACCTGGACGGTCGTGGGCGATCCGGCCCAGTCCTCCTGGTCCGACCCCGACGAAGCCGCCCAGGCCCGCGACGAGGCCCTCGGCACCCGCCCGCGCCGCCGCTTCGAGCTCACCGTGAACTACCGCAACCCCGCCGAGATCGCCGAACTGGCGTCGAAGGTGCTCGCCCTCGCCATGCCGGGGTCGCGGTCACCGAGGGCGGTGCGCTCCACCGGCGTCGAGCCGCGCTTCTCCGTCGCGGAGGGCCCGCTGGGCGAGACCGTGCGCGCGGAGGCGGCCCGGCTGCTGGAGCGCGTGGACGGCACCGTCGGCGTGGTCGTCGCCATGCAGCGCCGCGAGGAGGCCCGGCGCTGGCTCGACGGGCTCGGCGACCGCGTGGTGGCGCTCGGCAGCCTGGAGGCCAAGGGCCTGGAGTACGACGCGACGATCGTCGTCTCCCCCGCGGAGATCGCCGACGAGTCCCCGGCCGGCCTGCGGGTCCTGTACGTCGCCCTGACCCGGGCCACGCAGCAGCTCACCGTGGTCTCGGCGGAGCGCGACGAGCCGGACGCGGCCGGGGTGCCGGATCTGCTGAGGGAGTGAGAGGCGATCGGGGGCGTTCGGAAAAACCGGTTGCGCCACGGGAATGGCCATACCGGATCCGTTTGTTAGCCTGGGTGTGGCACCGGCCCGATCCAAGCCCCCGGGCCCAACCTTAGTCGCTTCGAGCGACCACTTGCCGCGAGGCGAGCATGGCGGGTCGGTGTCACTCAAGCGTTCGAGAGGTCCGCGTCACGCGTCGTGACGCGGGCCTCTTTGTGTGACATGCGTCTCTCCCGTCGTCCGGATCCCTCTCGTGCGAGGGAAGAAATCTTCCGCCGGACGGCACGATCCGATGAACAAAACGTCCGCAATCCGGGGCGGCTACCGCGTACTCAGGGGTAGGTGCGACGATCGGACCGCACGTTCAGCGACACGGTAAAAGCAGAGGAAGTCGGCCATGGCAACGGCGCCCAGCGTCTCCTACTCGATGACGATCCGGCTGGAGGTGCCCGCGAGCGGAACCGCCGTATCGCAGCTCACCACCGCCGTGGAGTCCTCCGGAGGCTCGGTGACCGGCCTCGACGTCACCGCGTCCGGCCACGAGAAGCTCCGTATCGACGTCACCATCGCGGCCTCCTCCACCGCGCACGCCGACGAGATCGTCGAGCAGCTGCGCGGCATCGAGGGCGTCACCCTGGGCAAGGTCTCCGACCGTACGTTCCTGATGCACCTCGGCGGCAAGATCGAGATGGCGTCGAAGCATCCCATCCGCAACCGTGACGACCTGTCCATGGTCTACACGCCCGGCGTGGCCCGCGTGTGCATGGCGATCGCGGAGAATCCCGAGGACGCCCGCCGCCTGACCATCAAGCGCAATTCCGTTGCGGTCGTGACGGACGGCTCGGCGGTGCTGGGCCTGGGCAACATCGGCCCGAAGGCCGCGCTGCCGGTGATGGAGGGCAAGGCGGCCCTGTTCAAGCGGTTCGCCGGCATCGACGCCTGGCCGCTCTGCCTGGACACCCAGGACACCGACGCGATCGTCGAGATCGTCAAGGCCATCGCCCCCGGCTTCGCCGGCATCAACCTCGAGGACATCTCCGCCCCCCGCTGCTTCGAGATCGAGGCGCGGCTGCGTGAGGCCCTGGACATCCCCGTCTTCCACGACGACCAGCACGGCACCGCGATCGTCGTCCTCGCCGCCCTGACCAACGCCCTGCGGGTCACCGGCAAGGCCATCGAGAACATCCGCGTCGTGATGTCGGGGGCCGGCGCCGCCGGCACGGCCATCCTCAAGCTGCTGATCGCCGCCGGGGTGAAGAACGCCGTGGTGGCCGACATCCACGGCGTCGTGCACGCCGGCCGCGCCGACCTCGTCGACGCCGCCCCCGGCTCCGCGCTGCGCTGGATCGCCGACAACACCAACCCCGAGAACCTCACCGGCACCCTCAAGGAGGCCGTGCGCGGCGCGGACGTCTTCATCGGCGTCTCCGCCCCGAACGTCCTCGACGGCACGGACGTGTCCGCGATGGCCGAGGACGCGATCGTGTTCGCGCTCGCGAACCCCGACCCCGAGGTGGACCCGGCAATCGCCCGCCAGACGGCGGCCGTTGTGGCCACCGGCCGCTCCGACTTCCCCAACCAGATCAACAACGTGCTGGTCTTCCCGGGCGTCTTCCGCGGCCTGCTCGACGCCCAGTCCCGCACCGTCAACACCGAGATGATGCTCGCCGCCGCCCAGGCCCTCGCCGACGTGGTCACCGAGGACGAGCTCAACCCGAACTACATCATCCCCAGCGTCTTCAACGACAAGGTCGCGGGCGCCGTCGCCGGCGCGGTGCGCGACGCGGCGAAGGCGGCGGGGGCGTCGGCCTCGTAGGGCACGGGGACGCCATGAGGGCTGTGAGGATCACCACGGCCGGTTGGAAACGGCGCGTCGGGGCACCCGGAGATCCTGGCCGCCCTCTATGGTGGCGGCCGGGCCGTGGCGCTCTTCGTGTGACTCCCCGGGGTGTTCTCACGACTCCTGCGGGTGCCGGATTGGCATTACCGCCGCAGGTAGAGGCAGGATGCGTCCCTGGGCGCGAGGGTCCGACGAGGGACCCGGGTCCGGGGACCCACCGAGGAACCTGGCAGCATCGGCTTGGCCGTGCCCGACATGCGGCTCCGCCGCGTGGCACGCCTCAACGGCAAGAAGAACACGGGAGTAACAACATGAACCGCAGTGAGCTGGTGGCCGCGCTGGCCGACCGCGCCGAGGTGACCCGCAAGGACGCCGACGCCGTGCTGGCCGCGTTCGCCGAGGTCGTCGGCGACATCGTCTCCAAGGGCGACGAGAAGGTCACCGTCCCCGGCTTCCTGACCTTCGAGCGCACCCACCGGGCCGCGCGCACCGCGCGCAACCCGCAGACCGGTGAGCCGATTCAGATCCCCGCGGGGTACAGCGTGAAGGTGTCGGCGGGCTCGAAGCTCAAGGAAGCCGCCAAGGGCAAGTGACCTTGCCTTTTTAAGAGCGTCGTGGGCAACTGCGGGCCGGCTGTGGCTGGTCGCGCAGTTCCCCGCGCCCCTTCGGGGCGCTTTCGCTTACGCCGATGGGGCGGTCACCCGAACTCGGGTGACCGCCCCATCGGCGTTCGTGTGGCGGCTTGTGTCAGCCCAGGGCCTTGCCCGGGAGTTCGACCTTCGCGCCCAGTTCCACGAGCTTTTCCATGAAGTTCTCGTAGCCGCGGTTGATCAGGCCGATGCCGTGGACGCGGGAGGTGCCCTGGGCGGCGAGGGCGGCGATGAGGTACGAGAAGCCGCCGCGCAGGTCGGGGATGACCAGATCCGCGCCCTGGAGCTTCGTCGGGCCCGAGACGACCGCCGAGTGGAGGAAGTTGCGCTGGCCGAAGCGGCAGTCGGAGCCGCCCAGGCACTCGCGGTAGAGCTGGATGTGCGCGCCCATCTGGTTGAGCGCGGAGGTGAAGCCCAGCCGGGACTCGTAGACCGTCTCGTGGACGATGGACAGGCCCGTCGCCTGGGTCAGCGCGACCACCAGCGGCTGCTGCCAGTCCGTCTGGAAGCCCGGGTGCACGTCCGTCTCCAGCGCGATGGACTTCAACTGCCCGCCGGGGTGCCAGAATCGGATGCCCTGGTCGTCGATCTCGAAGGCGCCGCCGACCTTCCGGAAGGTGTTCAGGAACGTCATCATCGAGCGCTGCTGGGCGCCGCGGACGTAGATGTTGCCCTCGGTCGCCAGCGCCGCGGACGCCCAGGAGGCGGCCTCCAGGCGGTCGGGCAGGGCACGGTGGGTGTAACCGCCGAGCTTGTCCACACCGGTGACGCGGATGGTCCGGTCGGTGTCCATCGCGATGATGGCGCCCATCTTCTGCAGGACGCAGATCAGGTCCTCGATCTCCGGCTCCACCGCCGCGTTGGACAGCACGGTGACGCCCTCCGCGAGGACCGCCGTCAGCAGCACCTGCTCGGTCGCGCCGACCGAGGGGTACGGCAGCCGGATCTTGGTGCCACGCAGCCGCTGCGGGGCCTCCAGGTACTGGCCGTCCGCCCGCTTCTCGATCGTCGCGCCGAACTGCCGCAGCACGTCGAAGTGGAAGTCGATGGGCCGGCCGCCGATGTCGCAGCCGCCGAGACCCGGGATGAACGCGTGCCCGAGCCGGTGCAGCAGCGGGCCGCAGAACAGGATCGGGATCCGCGAGGACCCGGCGTGGGCATCGATGTCAGCGACATTGGCGCTCTCCACATGCGTGGGGTCGAGCACCAGTTCGCCGGGCTCCTCGCCCGGACGGACCGTCACGCCGTGCAGTTGCAGCAGACCCCGTACGACCCGGACGTCGCGGATGTCGGGCACGTTGCCCAGACGGCTCGGTGCGCTGCCCAGCAGCGCGGCGACCATGGCCTTCGGTACGAGGTTCTTCGCACCGCGGACACGGATCTCGCCCTCCAGCGGGGTCCCGCCGTGGACAAGCAGTACGTCATCGACGTCGTTGACGGTCATGAATCTCGCGTTCCGTGGGGAGTGGGGCAGGGGCCAGAAGGGAAAGGGTAATCGCCCCCGGCCCCCCTTCCGTAAGCCCGGACAGGGCCCCGGAACGTCATGGGTCTGTCACAACACGAAGCGTTTGCGGCCGGGCACACGGGGTCACCGCCCCCGTCGTGCGCCGGGCGTGCTCCGGTCCGCCCTGAGCTGCGTTCACTCGCGTACCCCCGTTGCCTCCCCACGCGGGAGCGAGATGCGGGATCATGTCTGGCATGACCGAGGTGTCCTCGCTCACAGGGCGGCTGCTCGTGGCCACTCCCGCCCTGGCGGACCCGAACTTCGACCGCGCGGTGGTGCTCCTCCTCGACCACGACGAGGAGGGCTCCCTCGGTGTCGTTCTCAACCGTCCGACGCCGGTGGACGTGGGCGACATCCTGGAGGGCTGGGGGGACCTGGCCGGCGAACCGGGTGTCGTCTTCCAGGGCGGCCCGGTGTCGCTGGACTCGGCCCTCGGGGTCGCCGTCGTCCCCGGCGGTACGGCCGCGGAGGCCGCGCCGCTGGGCTGGCGCCGGGTGCACGGCGCGATCGGGCTGGTCGACCTGGAGGCCCCGCCGGAGCTGCTCGCCTCCGTCCTCGGCTCGCTGCGCATCTTCGCCGGGTACGCCGGCTGGGGGCCCGGCCAGCTCGAGGACGAGCTGGTGGACGGCGCCTGGTACGTCGTGGAGTCGGAGCCCGGTGACGTCTCCTCCCCGTCCCCGGAGCGGCTCTGGCGCGAGGTGCTGCGCCGCCAGCGCAACGAGCTGGCGATGGTGGCCACGTATCCGGACGACCCTTCGCTCAACTGATGCGTGCGGGCTTCAGTACCCTTGGCAGTTATGAGCACTCTTGAGCCCGAGCGCGGGACTGGTACGGGGACCCTCGTCGAGCCGACGCCGCAGACCTCCCACGGCGACGGTGACCACGAGCGCTTCGCCCACTACGTCCAGAAGGACAAGATCATGGCGAGTGCCCTCGACGGGACCCCCGTCGTGGCGCTGTGCGGCAAGGTGTGGGTGCCCGGCCGCGACCCGAAGAAGTACCCGGTGTGTCCCATGTGCAAGGAGATCTACGAGTCCATGGGCGCCGGCGACGACGGCAAGGGCAAGGGCGACAAGTAGTCCGTCCTCTCCCCTCCGTCGGTCCGGTCCTCTCGGGCCCCCGGGGCGCGCTTTGCGTGCCCTGGGGGCCTTTGTGCTGTCCGCGCGTTGCGCAGGGCGCTTCCGCCGGTCACGGAGTGGTGGAGACCTCTTGTGGTGCGGTTCACCCAGTCCCTAACCTCCGGTGTGTTGTGCACAGCGAAATCGCCATTGCATATGTTGCAACGCGTTCGGAGGAGCTACTCCATGAAGCTGTCCGCCCGCCTGGCCGTCGTCGCGGCCGTCCTCGCCACCGCCGCCTGCGCACCCCAGACCTCCGGCACCTCCTCCTCCGACAAGGACGAGAAGACCGGCACCCTCCGCGTCTGGCTCTTCCAGGAGGTCAACAACAAGCCCAAGGAACAGGTCGTCGACTCCGTCCTCGCCGCGTTCGAGAAGGCGCACGACGACACCGACGTCACCGTCGAGTACATCCCCGTCGAGACCCGCGCCCAGCGCATCAAGGCCGCCTTCAACGACCCGAAGTCCGCGCCCGACCTCATCGAGTACGGCAACACCGACACCGCCGGCTACGTGAAGGACGGCGGACTCGCCGACATCACCGAGGAGTTCGGCGCCTGGGACGAGGCCGAGGACACCGACCCGACCGCCAGACAGTCGGTCACCGTCGACGGCAAGGTCTACGGAGCCCCGTACTTCGTCGGCGTCCGCGCGCTCTACTACCGCACCGACGTCTTCGACGAACTCGGCCTCGGCGTCCCGAAGACCCAGGCCGAACTGATCTCCACCGCGAAGGAGATCCACACCGCCAGACCCGGGCTGTACGGCATCGCGGTCGGCGGCGCCTACACCTACGGCGCGATGCCCTTCATCTGGGCCCACGGCGGCGAACTCGCCACCGGCAAGGAGGGCTCGTACGCCTCCGCCATCGACAGCGCCGCATCCCGCAAGGGCATCGAGGCGTACACCTCCCTCTTCGGCGACGACAACTGCCCGGCCGCCAAGTGCGCCGGGATGGGCGGCAACGACACGGTGACCGCCTTCGCCGCGGGCAAGGCCGCCATGGCGATCGGCGGCGACTTCAGCCACGCGGCCGTCGAGGCCGGGAAGGTCAAGGGCAAGTACGCCGTCGTGCCGCTGCCGGGCGTCGAGGCCGGGTCCATCGCCCCCGCGTTCGCCGGCGGCAACAACCTCGGCGTGCTGAAGTCCACCTCGCACCGCACCCTCGCCGTCGACCTGATGAAGCGGCTCGCCTCGAAGGAGGCGCAGGGCGCGCTCTTCGAGGGCATGGGGTTCCTGCCCACCTTCTCCGACGTGCGGGAGCAGGTGGCCGCGAAGGAGGCCTTCGTGAAGCCGTTCGTCGAGACGCTGGCGGCCGACACGAAGTTCGTGCCGGCGTCGGCGGCGTGGGCGCGGATCGACTCGTCGCTGGTGCTGCCGACGATGTTCCAGGAGGTCGTGAGCGGTAAGAAGAGCGTGGCCGCCGCCTCGGCGGACGCGGCGAAGAAGATGAACGAGGCGTTCGGATCCGCCGGATGACCGTGCCTACGAGCTCGAGGGCTGTGAAGCCCGGGCGGGTGCGGGTGGTCCGTGGTTCCTCGCGCCCACGCGGCGGCAGCCGCGGATCCAGTACAGCCCCGCGCCCCTTTCGGGGACGCTCCAGCGCACCCTGGCTGTATCTCGCGCCCGCTCTTGTCGTCCTTGGAGGGCTGCTCGCCTACCCGGTCTATCAGCTCGGGCTGATTTCGCTCTTTCACTACACCCAAGCCCAGGTCAGTGGCGGTGAGCCCACCACCTTCGAAGGGTTCGGGAACTATGCCGAACTCTTTGCCGATGAGCAGTTCTGGCAGGTGTTGCTGGCCACCGTGGTGTTCGCGGCTGCCTGTGTGGTGTGCACGCTGACTGTGGGGTGTGCGCTCGCCGTGCTGCTCACCCGCGTGCGGGCCGTGCCCCGGCTGACGTTGATGCTGGCCGCGCTCGGCGCGTGGGCGACCCCCGCGATCACCGGGTCCACGGTCTGGCTGTTCCTCTTCGACGCCGACTTCGGGCCGGTCAACCGGGTACTGGGACTCGGCGACCACTCGTGGACGTACGGCAGGTTCAGCGCCTTCTTCCTCGTCCTGCTCGAAGTGGTCTGGTGCTCCTTCCCGTTCGTGATGGTGACGGTCTACGCCGGGATCCGCGCCGTACCGTCCGAGGTGCTGGAGGCCGCCTCCCTGGACGGGGCCTCGCAGTGGCGGATCTGGCGCTCGGTGCTCGCCCCGATGCTCCGGCCGATCCTGGTCGTCGTCACCATCCAGTCGGTCATCTGGGACTTCAAGGTCTTCACCCAGATCTACGTCATGACGAACGGCGGGGGCATCGCCGGCCAGAACCTGGTCCTGAACGTCTACGCCTACCAGCAGGCGTTCGCGTCCTCGCAGTACAGCCTCGGCGCGGCGATCGGCGTGGTGATGCTGCTGATCCTGCTCGTCGTGACGCTGGTGTACCTGCGACTGCTGCGCCGCCAAGGAGAGGAACTGTGAGCCTTGTGAGCCGGAACGGGAAACCCCGGGTGAATCCTGTGCGCCGGTTCGTACGGCGTCCGGGGCGGGCGGCGGCCGAGGCGGCGGCGCTGCTGACCGCCGCCGTGGTGGCCTTCCCGTTGTACTGGATGGTGCTGAGCGCCTTCAGACCGGCCGGGGAGATCGAGTCGGCCGAGCCGCGGCCCTGGACGCTCGCGCCCACACTGGACTCGTTCCGGCGGGTGTTCGGACAGCAGGAATTCGGCCGGTACTTTCTCAACAGCGTCGTCGTCGCTCTCGCCGTGGTGATCGCCTCCGCGCTGATCGCCTTTCTCGCCGCGACCGCCGTGACGCGATTCCGGTTCCGGCTGCGGACCACCTTGCTGATCATGTTTCTGGTGGCCCAGATGGTGCCCGTGGAGGCGCTGACCATCCCGTTGTTCTTCGTCATGCGGGACTTCGGCCAGTTGAACACGCTGTGGTCGCTGATCCTGCCGCACATCGCGTTCTCCCTGCCCTTCGCGATCTGGATGCTGCGGGGGTTCGTGAAGGCCGTTCCACAGGCGCTGGAGGAGGCCGCCTACATCGACGGAGCGAGCCGCGCGCGCTTTCTCTGGCAGATCCTTTTCCCGCTCGTCCTGCCGGGCCTCGTGGCCACCAGCGTGTTTTCTTTCATCTCCACCTGGAACGACTTCCTGTTCGCCAAGTCCTTCATCATCAGCGACATTTCGCAGTCGACCCTGCCGATGGCGCTGCTGGTCTTCTACAAACCCGACGAGCCGGACTGGGGCGGCGTCATGGCGGCGTCCACGGTGATGACGATTCCGGTACTGGTCTTCTTCGTACTCGTACAGCGACGTCTGGTCTCCGGACTGGGCGGCGCGGTAAAGGACTGACATGACCGACGTGACCTCGACTACGGATCTCGTCCCCGCGCCCCGGGCCGTGGAGGGGCCGATGCGCTGCGGTGTCGAACTGACCCCCGCCACCACACTGTGGGCCGGGTCCGGTACGGAAACCACGGAACGCTGGCTGCGCTCCACACTCGGACCCGCCCTGGGGCTGCCGCTGCGGCCGGGCCCCGAGGACGCCCGCGACAGCCTGCGGCTGCGCGTCGACGACACGCTCGCCCCCGAGGCCTACCGCCTCGCCGTCGTCACCAACTGGGGCATCGAGATCACCGGCGGGAGCGCCGCCGGTGTCTTCTGGGGCGCCCAGACCCTGCGCCAGCTGCTCGGGCCGGACGCCTTCCGCAAGGCGCCCGTGCGGCCCGGCATCACCCGTGGAATCCCGCACCAGATCATCGACGACGCGCCCCGCTTCCGCTGGCGCGGACTCATGCTCGACGTGGCCCGGCACTTCATGCCCAAGGAAGGCGTGCTGCGCTATCTCGATCTGATGGCGGCGCACAAACTCAACGTCCTCCACTTCCACCTGACGGACGACCAGGGCTGGCGCATCGAGATCCAGCGGTATCCGGAGCTCACCGGGACCGGATCCTGGCGCGCCCGGACGAAAATCGGCCACCGCGCCTCACCGCTGTGGGACGACAGGCCGCACGGCGGTCACTACACCCGGGACGACATCCGCGAGATCGTCGCCTACGCCGCCGAGCGGCATATCAGCGTCGTCCCGGAAATCGACGTACCCGGCCACTCGCAGGCCGCCATCGCCGCGTATCCGGAACTCGGCAACTCCGATGTCATCGACACCGCCTCCCTGACCGTCTGGGACACCTGGGGGATCAATCCGAACGTACTCGCCCCCACTGACAACACCCTGCGCTTCTACGAAGGGGTGCTCGAGGAAGTCCTGGAACTGTTCCCCGCGGACGCCGGACCGTTCTCGCCGTTCGTGCACATCGGCGGCGACGAATGCCTCAAGGACCAGTGGCGCGAGTCGGACGCCGCGCAGAAACAGATCGGCAACCTCGGTCTGCCGGACGAGGACGCGCTCCAGTCCTGGTTCATCGGGCACTTCGACCAGTGGCTCACCGCGCGGGGGCGGCGGCTGATCGGCTGGGACGAGATCCTGGAGGGCGGCCTGGCGCCGGGCGCCGCGGTGTCGTCCTGGCGCGGCTACTCCGGCGGGGTCGCCGCCGCCCGCGCGGGGCACGACGTGGTCATGTGCCCCCAGCAGTACGTGTACCTGGACTACCGTCAGGACGCGGGCCCCGACGAGCCGGTGCCGATCGGGTACGTGCGCACCCTGGAGGACGTCTACCGGTTCGAGCCCGTGCCGTCGGAGCTGACCGGCGAGGAGGCCGCGCGGGTGCTGGGCACCCAGGCCAACGTGTGGACCGAGGTGATGGAGGACCAGGGGCGGGTCGACTACCAGACGTTCCCCCGGCTGGCCGCGTTCTGCGAGGTCGCCTGGAGCGATCTGCCCGCCCCCGCCGACCGGGACTTCGCCGGCTTCGAACGGCGGATGACCGCCCACTACCGGCGCCTGGACGCCCTCGGGGTCGCCTACCGGCCGCCCACCGGACCGCTGCCCTGGCAGCGGCGTCCGGGCATCCTGGGGCGCCCGATCGACGGCCCGCCGCCGGGCCTGTAGCCCGCCCGTTCCGGGTTCCCGGCGCGGGGCGGCCCGCCCGGCGCCGGGAACCCGGAACGGGGTGTGCGCACCTGTTCGGTCCGTCCCGAACGGGTCATGCGAAACGGGTGGAAAAGTCACTGAAGAGTATCGATCCCGAGCGCATCGGTGATGAGGGGAGAAATCGACCACGCCCGGGGTGAGGTGGGCGAATGCCTCCTAGCGGACCCCCGTCCTCGGCACCTGCCAAGATGTGCCAGAGTTGCCACGTCCGCCCTGTCAGGCCGTACCGTACGGCAGCACAGGTGGGACCAGGTGGGGCAGCGGGAAGGGGCAGCCGGACTTGAGCACGCACGCACCGCAGGCGGCGCAGGCCGTGACGCTGCCCACGACACTCGACGAGGCGGTGGCGGCCCTCACGGCGATGCCCGCCGCCGTGCCCGTCGCGGGCGGCACCGACCTGATGGCCGCCGTCAACTCCGGGCAGCTCAGGCCCGCCGCGCTGGTCGGCCTCGGCAAGATCAGCGAGATCCGCGGCTGGCAGTACCTGGACGGACACGCGCTGCTCGGCGCCGGTCTCACCCACGCGCGCATGGGCCGCCCCGACTTCGCCGCCCTCATCCCGGCGCTCGCCGCCTCCGCGCGGGCGGCCGGACCGCCGCACATCCGCAACGCGGGCACCCTGGGCGGCAACATCGCCTCCGCCGCCCCCACCGGGGACGCGCTGCCGGTGCTGGCCGCGCTGGAGGCGACGCTGATCATCGCGGGCCCGGGCGGAGTCCGCCGCGAACTCCCGGTGTCGCACCTGCTGGCCGGGATGGACCTGCTGCGCCCCGGCGAACTCATCGGCTACGTGCGCGTGCCGCTGCTGCACGCCCCCCAGGTCTTCCTGAAGGCGACCGGCCGCACCGGCCCCGGCCGCGCGGTCGCCTCCGTCGCCCTGGTGCTCGACCCGGCCCGCCGCGGGGTGCGCTGCGCGGTGGGCGCCATAGCTCCGATGCCGCTGCGGCCCCTGCAGGCCGAGCAGTGGGTCGCGCAGCTCATCGACTGGGACAACAACCGCGCGATCGTGCCCGAGGCACTGAACGCGTTCGGGGAGTACGTCGCCGCGGCCTGCATCCCCGACGCCGCCCCCGGCGAGGACGGCACCGTCCCACCGCTTCCGCCCGCGGTACTGCACCTGCGGCGCACCGTCGCCGCGCTGGCCCGACGAGCACTGGGGAGGGCGCTGTCGTGACCGACGACCAGCACGGACAGGGCACGCCCCCGGGCGGCAGCCGCTGGGACCCGCTGCCCCAGGGCGACTACGACGACGGCGCCACGGCCTTCGTGAACCTCCCCGAGGGCGGCATAGACGCCCTGCTGGACGCCATGGAGAGCCCGCTCGCCGCGCCCGGCCACGGCTACGTGCCGCCGCAGATCACGGTCGACCCGGCGGCCGGCGCGGGCACCCACCCGGCCGCCACCGGCTCCTGGGGGGTGCCCGGCGCGCCCGTCGACGGCGCCCAGTGGCACGACCCGCAGGCTCCCGGGGCGGGCGCGGCACCGGGGGACCGGTTCACGTACCACCCCGGCGCGACCGGGCAGTGGACCTACGAGGAGCCGGCCGCGGAGAACCCGGCGCCGGGGCACGACGTCACCGGACAGTGGTCGATCCCCGTGGCCGACGGCGACCTGCCGGACGAGTCGGGCGAGTTCACCACGTCCTCCCTGGTCGAGCAGTGGGGCGGCACCCCGCCGGCCACCCTGCCGGGCGGCGCCCCCGCCCCCTGGGCGCCCACGGAGTCCATCGGCCGCCCGTGGGGGCCCGGCGTACCCGGGGTCCCGCAGGACGAGGACCAGGAGCCGCGGAGCGGCGAACACGCCCCCGCGCGGGACCCGCGGGAACCCGGCCCCCGGCCCCACACCGACGCCCCCGCCCCCCAGCGGCCGCCCGGCGCGGTCGCGTACGGCGGACAGCCCCTGCCCGCCGCCGAACCCCTTCCGTACGCCGAGCCGGGAAACCGGGACGAGACCCTCGCGGGTCAGGACGTGTACGGCGGGACGCCGGCTCAGGGCACGCCCGTGCAGCCGTACGCCGAGCCCGGTGACCGGGGCGAGGCCCCCGTGGGTCAGGACGTGTACGGCGGGACGCCGGCTCAGGGCACGCCCGTGCAGCCCGCCGGCGAGCACGCGCCGGAGCGGCCCGGAGCGGATGCCGCTCACGGGCGGCCGGACGCCGGACCCGCGCCGGAGGCCCCGGACACACCCGCTCACACCGCGGAGTTCCACGGCGAGCCCGGCGGCCGGGGCGACGGCCCCGCGTCCCAGGAGCCGTCCGGGCACGCCGGTGGTCACCGGCCGTTCGCCGCCGAGGGTGCCTCGGCCGAACCCCGGGAGCACCCGCACCCCGGCGGCCAGGACGCCCCGGAGCCCGCTCCCGGGGCCGGTGAGGACTCCGAGGCCGCCGAGGACACCCACGGTGCCCCCGAGGCCGCCGAGGGCCCGTCGGAGCCCTCCGCGGCTCCCGCCGAGCCCGCTCCGGACGCGGAACCGGCGACAGGACCCGCCGACGCCGGGTCCCCGGACACCGGCACGGCACCCGGCGCTCCGGACACCCCGGACGACCGGGGCGAGCCGGTCGCACCCCACGACGACCACCCCCTCGCCTCCTACGTGCTCCGCGTCAACGGCACCGACCGGCCCGTCACCGGCGCCTGGATCGGCGAGTCGCTGCTCTACGTGCTGCGCGAACGGCTCGGTCTCGCCGGTGCCAAGGACGGCTGCTCCCAGGGCGAGTGCGGGGCCTGCAACGTGCAGGTCGACGGCCGGCTCGTGGCGTCCTGCCTGGTCCCGGCCGTCACCGCGGCCGGCAGCGAGGTCCGTACCGTCGAGGGACTGGCCCGGGACGGCCACCCCTCGGACGTGCAGCGGGCGCTCGCGCGGTGCGGCGCCGTGCAGTGCGGCTTCTGCGTGCCGGGCATGGCGATGACCGTGCACGACCTGCTGGAGGGCAACCCGGCGCCCACCGAACTGGAGACACGCCAGGCCCTGTGCGGCAACCTCTGCCGCTGCTCCGGCTACCGGGGCGTGGTGAACGCCGTCAAGGAGGTCGTCGCCGAACGCGAGGCGTACGCCGCCTCCGGCGAGGACGACTCCGACGACGAGGCGGAAGCGCCCCGCATCCCGCACCAGGCGGGCCCCGGCGCCGGCGGTGTCAACCCCGCCGCGTTCGGCACCCCCGGACCCGACGAGCAGCCCCATGACCAGCCGTACGGCGAGGACGGAGGCCAGGCGTGACCGACGAAGCAGCCACCGCGCAGGCCGTGCGGGCCGCGGAGGCCGCCCCCGAACCGGAACCGCTCCCGCACGGGCTCGGCGTCTCCCTCCCGGCCGCCGACACCCGCGCCAAGACCGAGGGCACCTTCCCGTACGCCGCCGACCTGTGGGCCGAGGGCCTGCTGTGGGCGGCCGTGCTGCGCTCACCGCACCCGCACGCGCGCATCGTGTCCATCGACACCACCCACGCGCGGGAGATGCCCGGCGTCCGCGCGGTGGTCACGCACGAGGACGTCCCCGGCGACCCGCTGCACGGCCGCGGCACGGCCGACCGCCCGGTCTTCGCCTCCGAGGTCGTACGCCACCACGGCGAGCCCATCGCGGCCGTCGCCGCCGACCACCCCGACACCGCGCGGATGGCCGCCGCCGCCGTCATCGTCGAGTACGAGGTGCTCGACCCGGTGACCGACCCCGAGCAGGCGTTCGAGGCCGAACCGCTGCACCCCGACGGCAACCTGATCCGGCACATCCCGCTGCGCCACGGCGACCCCGACGCGGCCGGCGAGATCGTCGTCGAGGGCCTGTACCGCATCGGCCGCCAGGACCCCGCCCCCATCGGCGCCGAGGCCGGTCTCGCCGTGCCCCGCCCGGACGGCGGCGTCGAGCTGTACCTGGCCTCCACCGACCCGCACGGCGACCGGGACACCGCCGCCGCCGCGTTCGGCCTGGCACCCGATCGGGTGAAGGTCGTCGTCACCGGGGTGCCCGGCGCCACCGCCGACCGCGAGGACCGCGGCTTCCAGCTCCCGCTCGGCCTGCTGGCGCTGAAGACCGGCCTCCCGGTGAAACTCGCCGCCACGCGCGAGGAGTCCTTCCTCGGCCACACCCACCGCCACCCCACGCTGCTGCGCTACCGCCACCACGCCGACGCCGAGGGCAGGCTGGTGAAGGTCGAGGCGCAGATCCTGCTCGACGCGGGCGCCTACGCCGACACCTCCTCCGACGCCCTGGCCGCCGCCGTCGCCTTCGCCTGCGGCCCGTACGTCGTGCCCAACGCCTTCATCGAGGGCTGGGCCGTGCGCACCAACAACCCGCCCTCCGGCCATGTGCGCGGCGAGGGCGCGATGCAGGTGTGCGCCGCCTACGAGGCGCAGATGGACAAGCTGGCCAAGAAGCTCGGCGTCGACCCGGCGGAGCTGCGGCTGCGCAACGTGATGGCCACCGGCGACGTCCTGCCCACCGGCCAGACGGTGACCTGCCCGGCCCCGGTCGCGGAACTCCTGGAGGCGGTCCGGGACTTCCCGCTGCCGCCGCTGCCCAAGGACACCCCCGAGGACGAGTGGCTGCTGCCCGGCGGCCCCGAGGGCGCGGGCGAACCGGGCGCGGTGCGCCGGGGCGTGGGCTACGGCCTCGGCATGGTGCACATGCTCGGCGCGGAGGGCGCGGACGAGGTGTCCACGGCCACCGTGCGGGTCCAGGACGGGGTGGCGACGGTGCTGTGCGCGGCCGTGGAGAACGGCCAGGGCTTCTCCACCCTGGCCCGGCAGATCGTCCAGGAGACCCTCGGCGTCGACGAGGTGCACGTGGCGCCCGTCGACACCGACCAGCCCCCGGCGGGACCGGGCTGCCGGGGCCGGCACACGTGGGTGTCGGGCGGCGCGGTGGAACGCGCGGCGAAGATGGTCCGCACCCAGCTCCTCCAGCCCCTCGCGCACAAGTTCGGCATGTCCACCGAGCTGCTCCAGATCACCGACGGCAAGATCACCTCGTACGACGGTGTGCTGTCCACGACCGTGGCCGAGGAGCTGCACGGCAAGGAGCTGTGGGCCACCGCCCAGTGCCGCCCGCACCCGACGGAGCCGCTGGACGCCTCCGGTCAGGGCGACGCCTTCGTCGGCATGTCCTTCTGCGCGATCCGCGCGGTGGTCGACGTCGACATCGAGCTCGGCTCGGTACGGGTCGTGGAGCTGGCGGTCGCCCAGGACGTGGGCCGGGTGCTGAACCCGGCGCAGCTCGCCGCCCGGATCGAGGCGGGCGTGACCCAGGGCCTGGGCGCCGCGCTCACCGAGAACCTGCGCACGCCGCGCGGGCTGGTCCGCCACCCCGACCTGACCGGGTACGCCCTCCCGACGGCGCTGGACGCGCCGGACGTCCACATCGTGAAGCTGGTCGAGGAGCGGGACGTGGTCGCGCCGTTCGGCGCGAAGGCGGTCAGCGCGGTGCCGGTGGTGACCTCGCCGGCGGCGATCGCGTCCGCCGTACGGGCCGCCACGGGCCGCCCGGTGAACCGGCTGCCGATCCGGCCGCAGGCCGCGGTGGTGACGGCCGGGGGCTGAGCGCCGTTTCGGGTGATTCTCCCGGGGGAGGCAACGCGAACGGTCATTCAGGCGTCTTGTGTGACGGGGGCGTGGCGTTCGCCGCCCTCGGTCCGGGGCGTTGTCAGTGGTGCCGCGTAGTGTTCCGAGAAGTGGGGACGGCCGACGGGTCCGGAAGGGCCGGGCCGTCCTGCCCGGGGCGGTACGTTCGCGGGCCCGGGACCGAGCACACGTATCGCGGGGGAATCATGAGCACGACCGACACCGCTGTCGCGACGGCGATCACACTCACCGGCGCCGGCCTCGATCCCTTCATCACGCACGCGCCCACGCGCGACTGGCTGACCGGTCCCGGACTGCCCTCCGACAGCGGCCTGTTCGGCTTCGCGGAGCTGACCCGGCCCGGCGGCCCGCGCACGGTGGGCGACTCGACGGACGGCCCCGGCGACCGGCTCTCCGCGGAGCTGCGGGACCAGCTGGTCATCGGCGGACTGCTGGGCCCGGCCGGTCTGGAGACGGAGTCGGTGCTGCTCGACGGGGCGACCGGCGAGGTGTCCACGACGTTCCTCTTCCCCGACCGCCCCGACCTGATGGACCGCCGCCCGCTCGCCCCGTCCCTGCCGACGCTGGTGCGGTTCGCGGCGGCGACGGACGAACTGGCGGGCCTGCGAGGGCAGTTCGCCGCCTACGCGGGCCGGTACGGCACCAAGGCGGTCGCGGAGGCCTCCCGGCAGCTCCTGGCGGTCTTCGAGGAGGGCGCGGACGGCGAGCCGGCGCCGTTCTGGCGGATGGCCGCGCTGATCAGGCCGCTGGCCCTGGTGGCGGGCCCCGGCACGGCCTCGGGCCTCGCCCTGGACCTCCCCCTGCGCCTGCTGGACGACGAGTTCGGCCGGGGCGGAGTGGTCCGCTTCGAGGAGGTCGACTTCCCCGCCACGCTCGCCCACGAGCCGACCCGCCGCTTCCTGCGCGAGACGGGCCTGCCGGAGGACGGCTTCCTCTTCCAGCTGGACACCGACCTTCCGCTGCGCACCCTCGCGGAGTACTACACCGACGACCGGGAGCTCCCCGACGCCCGCCTCCCCGCCCGCGCCGAGCACCTGATACGCCTGGGGTACCTCATCGAGGACAACAGCCTGGTCGTCGACGGCACCACGGGCGCGGTGCTCAACTGGAGCGAACCGGAAGGCGTCCTCCACCCCCTGAACACGGACATCTCCACGCTCGCCTTCACCCTCTGGCTGCTCCACCGCGAGCACGCCATCGACGAGGCGTCGGGGCATGCGCTGACCAGCGACACGTACGACCAGCTGGCGTTGACCATGCTGCAGGTGCTGTCGTCCATCGACCCGACGGGGACGACGCCCGACACGGACTGGCACTACTGGACGGAGCTGTTCCAGGACGAGGCGGGCGGCGTGCTGTAGCGCTCCGCAGGGGGTGCTGACGCGGAGGGGCGGGGCGCTCCGGAGAGCACCCCGCCCCTGGGGAGGCCGTGGCGGGAATTGAACCCGCGTACCTCGCTTTGCAGGCGAGTCCCTGGGCCACTCGGGCACACGGCCGTGTCGGTGGCCGGGCGCCGTGTGGGGCGCCTCGCCGTTCCGAACCGGTGTGATGACCGTACGGGGGGCCGGGCGCGGCGGGGAAGGGAAGGCCGGGGGCCGCAATGCGACTGCCATACGCCGTTCATGAAGGACGGCGCCGGTCCTACGACCAAGGTCCCGGTGCCGGCCCCGACCCCCGACAGGGGTCAAACCGTGTCGTGGCCCTTACGCTGGCGGTCATGACCGCCCCGAACCCGCGTGACACCGATGTCACCGATGTCACTGAGCCCGCCGCCGCTCCCTCTCCGGCCGCCGCCCCCGACGAGACCGTGCTGAGCGGCCCCTACCGGGCGCTGAGCATCGGCATCGTCTCCGTGGTGCTGCTGATCGCCTTCGAGGCGACGGCGGTGGGCACGGCGATGCCGGTGGCGGCGCGCGAGCTGGACGGGGTGCCGCTGTACGCGTTCGCGTTCTCGGGGTACTTCACGACCAGCCTCTTCGGCATGGTGCTGTCCGGTCAGTGGTCCGACCGCCGGGGCCCGCTCGCACCGCTGACCTGGGGCATCGCCTCCTTCGCGGCCGGGCTGCTGCTCGCCGGGACGGCCGGGGCGATGTGGCTGTTCATCCTGGGGCGGGCCGTGCAGGGACTCGGCGGCGGACTGGTGATCGTCGCGCTGTACGTGATCGTCGGACGGGCCTACCCGGAGCGGCTGCGGCCGGCGATCATGGCGGCGTTCGCGGCGAGCTGGGTGGTGCCGTCGATCGTCGGCCCGCTGGCCTCCGGCGCGGTGACCGAGCACATCGGCTGGCGCTGGGTGTTCCTCGGCATACCGGTGCTCGTGGTGTTCCCGCTGGCACTCGCGCTGCCGCAGATACGGCGCCTGGCGTCCGGCCCGGTGAACGGGGACACGGACGAGCCCGCCTCCTTCGACGGCCGCCGCATCCGGCTGGCCCTGGCGATCTCGCTGGGCGCGGGCCTGCTCCAGTACGCCGCCCAGGACCTGCGCTGGCTGTCCCTGCTGCCGGGCGCCCTGGGCGTGGCCCTGCTGGTCCCGGCCGTGCTCGGCCTGCTCCCGCGCGGCACCTACCGCGCGGCCCGCGGACTGCCCTCGGTCGTCCTGCTGCGCGGGGTCGCCGCCGGCTCCTTCATCGCGGCGGAGTCCTTCGTCCCGCTGATGCTGGTCACCCAGCGCGGCCTCAGCCCCACCCTCGCCGGATTCTCCCTCGCGGCGGGCGGCGGTACCTGGGCGCTGGGCTCCTGGGTCCAGTCCCGGCCCCGTCTGGAGCCGTACCGGGAACGCCTGATGGCCCTCGGCATGGTGCTGGTGGCGGCGGCGATCGCGGCGGCCCCCAGCGTGCTGATCGAGGCCGTACCGGCCTGGACGGTCGCGGTCGCCTGGGCCTTCGGCTGCTTCGGCATGGGCCTGGTGATCTCCTCCACCAGCGTGCTGCTGCTCCAGCTCTCCGCCCCCGAGGAGGCCGGCACCAACTCCGCCGCCCTCCAGATCTCCGACGGCCTCTCCAACGTCGTCCTGCTGGCCGCGGGAGGCGCCGCCTTCGCGGCCCTCGGCGGCGGCACGGTCAGCCACGCGGCCACGGAGGCCACCGGCTCCCACCCGGCCGCCTTCGCCGCGGTGTTCCTGCCGATGGCGGCGGTGGCACTGGCGGGGGTGTGGGTGGCCACGCGGGTGCGGACGAAATCGGCATAATTCCGGGTGGCGTCGCGTAGTAGCGTCGGGGCATGGCCGGACTGAACCTGTGCTTCACCGACGAAGAGTTCGACGCCTTGCGCGAGCGTGCCGCCGTGGAGGGGCGCAGCATGCGGGCCTTCGCACACGATGCGGTGGTCGCGGCCGTGAACGAGCGTGCGCGGCTGTTCGACGAGGCGGCCGGACAGGTGCTGAAGGCGAGTGAAGAGCTGAACCGGCGGCTCGCCTGACGCACGACCTCACCCGCACCCTCGCCCGATGTGCCGCGCCTCACGAAGCGGCTCGGGCCGGACGTGCCCAAGATCGCACCCGGCTGCCGCGCTCCGCGCGCCGACTGTGACCTCGGTCCCACCCTCGGGTGGCACGGCCGCGTAGCGGCGCCGGTACCTCCGGGCCATCGGTAGGGTGGCCCGGTTGTCATACGCAGCCGCGTCACCCGAGCCACCCCACCGGAGATCGTGACTACCACCGCCGGCACCGCCTCGCACCACCTGTCCCCGGCCTTTCCCGGCCGTGCCCCCTGGGGCACCGCCGGCAAGCTGCGCGCCTGGCAGCAGGGGGCGATGGAGAAGTACATCCAGACGCAGCCCCGGGACTTCCTGGCGGTCGCCACGCCCGGCGCCGGCAAGACGACCTTCGCGCTGACGCTGGCGTCCTGGCTGCTGCACCACCACGTCGTGCAGCAGGTGACCGTCGTCGCACCCACCGAGCACCTGAAGAAGCAGTGGGCCGAGGCCGCCGCGCGGATAGGCATCAAGCTCGACCCCGAGTACAGCGCGGGCCCGCTCGGCAGGGAGTACGACGGCGTCGCCGTGACGTACGCCGGTGTCGGCGTGCGTCCCATGCTGCACCGCAACCGCGTCGAGCAGCGCAAGACCCTCGTCATCCTCGACGAGATCCACCACGCCGGTGACTCCAAGTCCTGGGGCGAGGCCTGCCTGGAGGCGTTCGAGCCGGCCACCCGGCGGCTCGCGCTCACCGGTACGCCGTTCCGCTCCGACACCAACCCCATCCCCTTCGTGGTGTACGAGGAGGGCGACGACGGCATCCGGCGGTCCTCCGCCGACTACACCTACGGCTACGGCTCCGCCCTCGCCGACGGCGTCGTCCGCCCCGTCATCTTCATGTCGTACAGCGGCAACATGCGCTGGCGCACCAAGGCCGGCGACGAGATCGCCGCCCGCCTCGGCGAGCCCATGACCAAGGACGCCGTCAGCCAGGCCTGGCGCACCGCGCTGGACCCGCGCGGCGAGTGGATGCCGGCCGTGCTGCGCGCCGCCGACCAGCGCCTCACCGAGGTCCGCAAGGCCATCCCGGACGCCGGCGGCCTCGTCATCGCCGCCGACCAGGACTCCGCGCGGGCCTACGCCAAGCTGATCCGCGAGATCACCGGCAGCAAGGCCACCGTCGTCCTGTCCGACGACGCCGGCGCGTCGAAGAACATCGACACGTTCAGCAGCGGCACCGACCGCTGGATGGTCGCCGTCCGCATGGTGTCCGAGGGCGTCGACGTCCCCCGCCTCGCGGTCGGCGTGTACGCCACCACCATCTCCACCCCGCTGTTCTTCGCCCAGGCCGTCGGCCGTTTCGTGCGGTCCCGCAGGCGCGGCGAGACCGCGTCCGTGTTCCTGCCGACCATCCCGGACCTGCTCGGCTTCGCCAACGAGATGGAGCGCGAGCGCGACCACGTCCTCGACAAGCCCAAGAAGGAGGGTGAGGAGGACCCGTACGCCGAGTCCGAGAAGGAGATGGAGGAGGCGAACCGGGAGCAGGACGAGGACACCGGCGAGCAGGACATGCTGCCCTTCGAGGCGCTGGAGTCCGACGCCGTCTTCGACCGGGTGATGTACAACGGCGCCGAGTTCGGCATGCAGGCCCACCCCGGCAGCGACGAGGAGCAGGACTACCTCGGCATCCCCGGACTCCTCGAACCCGACCAGGTGCAGCTGCTGCTCCAGAAGCGGCAGGCCCGGCAGATCGCGCACAGCCGCAAGAAGCCGGACACCGAGGCGGATCTGCTCGAACTGCCCGCCGAGCGGCGGCCCGTGGTCTCCCACAAGGAGATGATGGAGCTGCGCAAGCGGCTCAACAACCTCGTCGGCGCGTACGTCCACCAGAGCGGCAAACCGCACGGCGTGATCCACACCGAGCTGCGCCGGGTCTGCGGCGGCCCGCCCTCGGCCGAGGCGACGGCGGGACAGCTGCGCCAGCGGATCGAAAAGGTACAGGAGTGGGCCACGCGCATGCGATGACACCGTGTGCGCGTATGGGGACAAACGGAACCACTTCCCTGGGAGAGTGACCGGATTCTGGACGGAGCCTTCCGCTGACCGAACCGGCTCGCTACTGTCACGCTACGCACACGCCCCGTGGCAGCGCCGCCGCGGAGCGCAGCCGTGAAGCGACTGTGCCCGGGTCACGTCCGGGCCGCCGGCCGATCGGCGGCCTCTGAAGCGCGTGACCGACGGGACTCGGTGACGCCTCTGCCGCGAGGGGGCCGCCGACCTCACCACTAAGGAGTGGGCGTCGTGACCGCGGAGACCTCTCAGACGCTCGACAGAGGACTGCGTGTCCTCAAGCTGCTGGCCGATACGGACCACGGGCTGACCGTCACCGAGCTATCCCACAAACTGGGCGTGAACCGGACTGTTGTCTACCGGTTGCTCGCCACGCTGGAGCAGCACGCTCTCGTACGCCGCGATCTGGGCGGACGGGCCCGGGTCGGACTGGGTGTGCTGAGGCTGGGCCGGCAGGTGCACCCACTGGTGCGGGAGGCGGCGATGCCGGCCCTGCGGTCACTGGCGGAGGACATCGGCGCGACCGCGCACCTGACGCTGGTCGACGGCGCGGAGGCGCTGGCGGTGGCCGTGGTGGAGCCGTCGTGGACGGACTACCACGTGGCGTACCGGGCCGGCTTCCGGCATCCGCTGGACCGGGGGGCCGCCGGGAAGGCGATCCTCGCCGCCCGGCAGCGGACGGCGGACGAGCCGGGGTACACGCTGACGCACGGGGAGCTGGAGGCGGGCGCGTGCGGGGCGGCGGCGCCGCTGCTGGGGGTGACGGGGGTCGAGGGCAGCGTGGGCGTGGTGATGCTGGCGGAGGCCGTCCCGGAGCGGGTGGGCACACGGGTGATGGACGCGGCCCGAGAGGTCGCGGAAGCCTTGCGCTGACGCTCCGCGCCGCGCGTGCGGCGTGCCCGGACCCACGCCTCCCATGCCGCCGCGGGCAGCCGCGCGGCGGGATCGCATTCCGCGCCTTCGCCAAGCCGCGGGCAGCCGTGCGGCGGGACCGCGCTCCGCGCCTTCGCCCAGCCGCGGGCAGTCGTGCCGCAGGGCGATGGGGGTCCCCCCGCTCGAGCGAAGTCGAGAGTGGGGGAGGGGGGGCGCGACGGCACCCCGTCGGCGCCGGGTTGCGCGACGTCCCCCCGGACCGCACCCGCACCGTTCACTGGTGCGGGCCGGGGCCGGTTCACTCACCGGTGCTTGCCGGGTGCCTCCCCCACTCTCGGCTTCGCTCGAGCGGGAGGTACCCCCACCGCCCACCCGTGCCGCCCTGGGGGTACCTCCCAGGCCCTTAAGGGCACGGATGCCCATAACGGCGGCACGTTAGATTGACTTCGTGTTCTCCCGTCTCTCGCGTCCCCAAGCCCTCGCCGTGCTCGGCGCCCCCGTCGTCGCCCTGCTGGCCATCGCCGCGTTCGCCCCGCTGCCCTTCTCCATCGCGCAGCCCGGGCTGACCGCCGACGTGCTCGGGGAGAACAAGGGGACACAGGTCATCACGATCGACGGCGCCCCCGTCCGCAGGACCAGCGGGCAGTTGCGGATGACGACGATCGAGGCGACCTCCCCGGACACCCGCGTCGGCCTCCCGGACGTCATCGACAGCTGGTTCAGCACCGACCAGGCGGTCATGCCCCGCGACTCCGTCTACCCCAGCGGCGACAGCGTCAAGGAGATCGAGCAGTACAACCGTGAGCAGATGGAGGAGTCCCAGGACGAGGCCACCCGGGCCGCCCTGGACTACCTGAACCGCGAGGACGACGGCATCGAGGTCGGTCTCGAGCTCGCCGACGTCGGCGGTCCCAGCGCCGGCCTGCTGTTCTCCCTCGGCATCGTCGACAAGCTGAACGGCGACGGCAGCGGCGGCGACCTCACCGGCGGCCGGATCGTCGCCGGTACGGGCACGATCGACGCGGACGGCACCGTCGGCGCGGTCGGCGGCGTACCCCTGAAGACACAGGCGGCCAGGCGGGACGGCGCCACCGTCTTCCTGGTCCCGAAGGCCGAGTGCTCCGACGCGCGGGCCGAACTCCCCGAGGGCCTGCGCCTGGTCCCGGTCACCACCCTCAAGAGCGCCGTCGACGCCCTGATCGCCCTGGAGAAGGACCCCGGCAACGTCCCCGCCTGCTAGGGGGTGTCGTTTGGATCCTGTCGGGGTCGCGGGGTCTGGCACCGCACCTCGCCGCGTTGTCGTCGGTTGCCAGGGCTCCGCCCTGCCGCCCTCCTCCGCCTTGCGATGCACGGCACCAGACCCCGCTCGGCTTGAGCTACAGGGCACCGCTCACCGGAGCCGACCTGATCCAAACGACACCCCCTAGCCCTCCTTGACGAACCCTTCCTCCACCATCCAGTCCAGCGCCACCTGGTGCGGATCCTCCCCGTCGACGTCCACCCTCGCGTTGAGGTCCTGCGCCACCGTGTTGTCGAGCTTCGCCGTCACCGGGGCGAGCACCTCCGCGATGGCCGGCCACTTCTCGAACGTCTCGGTGTTGACCGTCGGCGCCGCGTTGTAGTTGGGGAAGAACTTCCTGTCGTCCTCCATCACCACCAGGTTCATGGACTTGATCCGCCCGTCGGTGGTGAAGACCTCGCCGTACGTGCAGGCGCCCTTGGCCGTCTGGGTGTAGATGATCCCGGTGTCCATCTGTGTGACGTCGCGCGCCGGGATGTCCATGCCGTACGCCTTCTCCATGCCCGGCAGTCCGTCCGCGCGGTTGGCGAACTCGCCCTCCACGCACAGCGTCACCGCCCCCGGATCGGACTTCGACAGCTCCGCCACCTCGGAGAGGGTCCGCGTGCGGTACTTCTCGTAGTTCGCCTGGCTCATGGCGAGGGCGTAGGTGTTGTTCAGCCTCGACGGTGCCAGCCAGGTCACCCCGTTCCGCACGTCCGCGTCCCGCACCACCTCCCACTGCTTACGAGGGTCGGGGACCGGCCTGCTGTTGCCCTGGTAGGTGATCCACGCCGTGCCCGTGTACTCGAACCCGGCGTCCGCCTCGCCGTTGACGACCGCCTCCCGCGAGCCGACCGAGCCCTGGATGCCGGTCCGGTCGACGACCTCCGCGCCGGCCGCCTGGAAGGCGATGCCCATGATCGCGCCGAGGATGAGCTGCTCGGTGAACTCCTTCGACGTGACGGTGAGCTCCGCGCCCTCCAGCGGCCTCCCCTTGCCGATCGAGCCGGGCTCCACGTCGTCGACCATGGGGGAGCCGCTGGTCAGCCCGCAGCCCGGGGCCGCCGCCAGCAGCGCCCCGGCCAGGAACAGACGAAGACGCCGGCTCATGGGCCCGCCTCCAGACCCCGCGGCCGCAGCAGCAGCTCCGCCAGGGAGGCCAGCCAGTCCACCAGCAGCGCGAGGACGACGGTGAGGACCGAGCCCACCACCAGCACCGGCATCCGCTGGCTGGTGATCCCGGTGGTGATCAGTACGCCGAGCCCTCCGCCCCCGCCGAAGGTGGCCAGCGTCGCCGTGCCGACGTTCAGGACGAGCGCCGTCCGCACACCCGCCAGGATGAGCGGGACGGCCAGCGGCAGCTCCACCCGCGTGAGCACACCCAGCGGGGACATGCCGATGCCGCGCGCCGCCTCCAGCAGCGTCGGGTCGTTGGCCCTCAGCCCGGCGATGGTGTTGGACAGCACCGGCAGCACGGCGTAGGCGATGATGCCGATCAGGGCCGCCCTGCGGCCGATGCCCAGCCAGATCACCAGCAGCGCCAGCAGACCGATGGCCGGGGTCGCCTGGCCCATGTTGGCCAGCGCCATCGCCGCCGGGGTGGCCCTGCGGAACATGCGGCGGGTCAGCAGGACGCCCAGCGGGATCGCGATGACCAGCACGAAGAACGTCGAGATCACGGTGAGCTGGATGTGCTGCCACAGCGCCTTGGTCACCTGCCCGTTCGACAGCGCGTTCCGGGTGAGCGCGTCGAGGTCGGCCTGCTCGAACCAGAGCCAGGTCGCGAGCAGCACGGCGATCAGCGCCACCGGCAGGAACGTCAGCTTCCGCCAGGTCACCCGGGGCGGCTTCACGGCCGGGGGCGGGGGAGGGGCCTCCGCCTCGTCGGGCGCTCCGCCGCCCTCGTCCCGGAAGACATGCCCCCGTACCTCGTGCTCGCCCTCGGGCCGCCGCCCGGAGGAACCGGAAGCGGAGGCCCTCACGCCTTCGCCTCCCCGCCGAAGCCCTCCTGCTCGGCGTGTGTCTGCGCGGACCGCTGCTCCTCGAGGTCGTGCTGGGCGTCCATCGCCTCCAGGCGGTCCGCCTCCAGCAGTTCGTGCACGGAGTTCATCAGCGTCTCCACGTCCACGACACCCTCGTACGCGCCGCGCCGCCCGGTGACCGCGACCCGCCCCGTGTTGTCGGTGAGCACCGCCTCCAGCGCGTCCCGCAGGGTCGCGTCCCGGGTCACCGTGTCGTGCACCAGGGTGCCCGCGCGGGCCAGCGAACCCTTGGCGAGCGTCATGTCGCCGCGCCGGAGCCACTTGTAGGGGCGGCCCCGCTTGTCGAGCAGCAGGATCTCGTTGTGGCCGCTGGAGCGCAGCCGGTCGAAGATGTGCTGGACCGGGTCGTCGACGGTCACCGTCGGATAGTCGGTGATCTCCACGTCCCGCACCCGGGTCAGGTTGAGCCGCTTCAGCGCCGCCCCGGCGCCCACGAACCCCGACACGAAGTCGTCGGCGGGGCTGGTGAGGATCGCCTCCGGGGTGTCGAACTGGGCGATGTGGGAGCGTTCGCGCAGCACCGCGATCCGGTCGCCGATCTTGATCGCCTCGTCGAAGTCGTGGGTGACGAAGACGATCGTCTTGTGCAGCTCCCGCTGGAGCCGGATCAGCTCGTCCTGGAGGTGGTCCCGGGTGATCGGGTCGACCGCGCCGAACGGCTCGTCCATCAGCAGCACCGGCGGGTCCGCCGCCAGCGCCCGCGCCACGCCCACCCGCTGCTGCTGGCCGCCGGAGAGCTGGCGCGGATAGCGGCCGTGGAACTCGCCGGGGTCCAGACCGACCAGGTCCAGCATCTCCTCCACCCGCGCCCGCACCCGGGCCGCGGGCCAGCGCAGCATCCTCGGCACCAGCGCGATGTTCTGCGCCACCGTCATGTGCGGGAACAGCCCGCTCGCCTGGATCGCGTACCCGATCTTGCGGCGCAGCCGCACCGGGTCCATGTCGGTGACGTCCTCGCCGCCGATGCGGATCCGGCCGCCCGTCGGCTCGATCAGCCGGTTGATCATCTTCAGGGTGGTGGACTTCCCGCAGCCCGAGGGGCCGACGAAGATCACGGTCTCGCCCGCCCTGATCTCCATGCTGACGTTGTCGACGGCCGGCAGCGCGCTGCCCGGGTACCGCTTGGTCAGACCCTCCAGCTCGATGGTCGCCCCGACCGACCGGGACTCCGTCCCGGACACCTCAGGACCAGGCGGATCGGGCAGACCGGATGGACCGGACGGATCAGGCACGGATCCCCCTGGAAATGGTCAGCCGCCCGATCAGCACGTACGCGGCGTCGAACAGCAGGGCGAGGACGATGATCCCGAGCGTGCCCGCGAGCACCTGGTTCAGCGCGTTCTTGCTGCCCAGCGAGGCGATCCCGCGGAAGATCAGGTTGCCGAGGCCGGGCCCGGAGGCGTACGCGGCGATGGCGGCGATGCCCATCAGCATCTGCGTGGAGACCCGGATCCCGGTCAGGATCGGCGGCCAGGCCAGCGGCAGCTCCACCCGCGCCAGCCGGGCCGCGCGCGACATCCCGATGCCCTTGGCCGCGTCCACCAGCGACGGGTCGACCCCGCGCAGCCCCACGATCGCGTTCCGCACGATCGGCAGCAGCCCGTACAGCGTCAGCGCGATCACCGTCGGCGGCACCCCGAGCCCCACCACCGGGATCAGCAGACCGATCATGGCCAGCGCCGGGATGGTCAGCAGGGTGGCGGTGGCGGTCGTGGCCAGGTTCCCCGCCCACTCGCTGCGGTAGGTGACCACTCCGATCAGCACACCGAGCAGGGTCGCCACCACCATGCACTGGAAGACGACACTGGCGTGCTGGTAGGTGTCGATGAGCAGCTGCTGATGCCGGCTCCCCAGGTACTCCCAGAAGTTCACCTCTGCTCACCCCAGCTCCGCCAGGTCGGTTCACTCGCCGAGCGCGGCCTGCTCCACCAGCGGGATGATCCGCAGCGGAACGGGGTTCTCCATGACGATCGCCGTGGAGGCCCGGACGATGCCATCAAAACCGACGACGCGGTCGATCACCCGCTGGAGATCGGCGTTGGAACGCGCCACGAGGCGGCACATCATGTCCCCGGTGCCGGTCGTCGTGTGCAGCTCCAGCACCTCCGGCACGGTCGCCAAGTGGGCCCGTACGTCGGCTCCTTGGCCCTGCCGGATCTGCAGCGTGGCGAACGCCGTGACCGGGTAGCCGAGGGCCGCCGGATCCACCTGGGGGCCGAATCCGCGGATGACTCCGTTCGACTGAAGCCGGTCGAGGCGGGCCTGCACGGTCCCGCGCGCCACCCCCAGCCGCCGGGACATCTCCAGCACCCCGATGCGCGGCTCCCGCGCCAGCAGCAGGATGATCCGCCCGTCCAGATGATCGATCGCCATACGGCCCTCCCCAGTGGTCATCCTGTACAGAAAGCCCGTGAACGGGCCCGCACGACTGAACACATTGTCCAGCGAAAAGGCAAACTATTGCGCACCTTGCGGAGCTGTCCCACGCTGCCCCTATGACGCAGACCACACACCACACTCCCGACGTGACCGCCCGGCAGGCCGACCCCTTCCCGGTCAAGGGAATGGACGCGGTCGTCTTCGCCGTGGGCAACGCCAAGCAGGCGGCGCACTACTACTCCACCGCCTTCGGCATGAAGCTGGTCGCCTACTCCGGACCGGAGAACGGCAGCCGCGAGACCGCCGCCTACGTCCTGGAGAGCGGCTCGGCCCGCTTCGTGTTCACCTCGGTGATCAAGCAGTCCACCGAGTGGGGCGCCTTCCTCGCCGACCACGTGGCCGCGCACGGCGACGGCGTCGTCGACCTCGCCATCGAGGTCCCGGACGCCCGCGCCGCGTACGCCTACGCCGTCGAGCACGGCGCCCGCTCCGTCGCCGAGCCGTACGAGCTGAAGGACGAGCACGGCACCGTCGTGCTGGCCGCGATCGCCACGTACGGGAAGACCCGCCACACGCTGGTCGAGCGGAGCGGCTACGACGGCCCCTACCTGCCCGGGTACGTCGCCGCCGACCCGATCGTCGAGCCGCCGGCCCAGCGCTCCTTCCAGGCGATCGACCACTGCGTCGGCAACGTCGAACTCGGCCGGATGAACGAGTGGGTGGAGTTCTACAACAAGGTCATGGGCTTCACGAACATGAAGGAGTTCGTGGGCGACGACATCGCCACCGAGTACAGCGCGCTGATGTCGAAGGTGGTCGCCGACGGCACGCTCAAGGTGAAGTTCCCGATCAACGAGCCCGCCATCGCCAAGAAGAAGTCCCAGATCGACGAGTACCTGGAGTTCTACGGCGGTGCCGGCGTCCAGCACATCGCGCTGAACACCAACGACATCGTGCACACGGTGCGCCAGATGCGCGCGGCCGGGGTCCAGTTCCTGGACACCCCCGACTCGTACTACGACACGCTCGGCGAGTGGGCGGGCGAGACGCGGGTGCCGGTCGACACGCTGCGCGAGCTGAAGATCCTCGTCGACCGCGACGAGGACGGCTACCTGCTGCAGATCTTCACCAAGCCGGTCCAGGACCGCCCGACGGTCTTCTTCGAACTCATCGAACGCCACGGCTCGATGGGCTTCGGCAAGGGCAACTTCAAGGCCCTCTTCGAGGCCATCGAACGAGAGCAGGCCAAGCGCGGCAACCTGTGAGGGCTGAAGCGGACGCCTGTGCCGCGTAGCTGCGGGCAGTCGTGCCTCCCCCAGCGCCTTAAGGGCCTGAGAGGTACCCCCAGGGCGGCACAGGTGGGCGGTGGGGGTACCTCCCGCTCGAGCGCAGCCGAGAGTGGGGGAGGCACCCGGCGAACGGCGGTGAGTGAACCGGCCCCCGGCCCGCACCAGTGGACGGTGCGGGTGCGGTCCGGGGGGACATCGCGCAACCCGGCGCCGACGAGGTGCCGTCGCGCCCACCCGTGCCGCCCTGCGGCACGACTGCCCGCGGCTGGGCGGAGGCGGGATGCGACCCAGCCGTACAGTTGCCCGCGGGAGGGGCAGCGGCCCAGTCGTGCGGCTGATCGGGGGAGGGGCAGCGGCCCAGTCGTGCGGCTGATCGGGGGAGGGGCAGCGGCGGCCCGGTCGCGTGACTGACTGCAGAGCGCCCAGCCGTGGAACGGTCAGTCGGACTCGGGCCCCGCCTGGACGGGCGGTTCGCCCAGGCGGGCCAGGGTTGTTTTCGCCTGCGGTGCCCACAGTGGTGAGAACCACGGATTGAGCTGGAGCGCCTCCTTCAGGTGCCGCCGCGCGGACCCGTACCGCTCCAGTGAGCGCTCGATCATCCCCCGGTGGAACGCGTACAGCGCACTGCGTACGCCGCCCCCTTGCGTCTCCTCGGTCGCCCGTACGGCGAAGGGCAACGCCTCCTCGTGCTTCCCCGCCCGGTGCAGCGCCCACCCCAGCGCGTCCGCCGTCTCCGTCGACGGCTGCCGCACCCACACCTCCCGCAGCCGCCGCACGGCGGCCTTCGCGTCCCCGTGATCCGCCTCGAGCCGCCCCAGCACCAGCGACTCGTCACCCCCGTGCGCGGCGGCCGCCCGCACCCGCTCCCGCACCACCCCGTACTGCGCCCCCGCCGCCCGCTTCCGCCCCAGCGACTCGTACAGCTCACCCAGCTCCAGCGCGTACTCCGGCCGGGGCTGCTTCTCCAGCGCCGTCCGGTACGCGTCCAGCGCCTCCGCCGTCCGCCCCAGCGCCGCCAGCGCCCTGCCCTGCCCCGCCTGTGCCGCCCGCTGGTCGGGGTCGGTCCGCACCGCCTTCCGGAAGTGCCGCAGCGCGTCCTGGCGGTCGCCGCGTTCCCAGGCGAGCTGCCCGGCCCGCTCCAGGTACGCCGCCCGCTCGGCCGGCTCCCCGGCGGCCGACACCGCGTCCGCCAGCTTGACCGCCGCGTCCTCCCGCCGGCCCAGGTCCCGGTACACGGCCGCCGCCCGCGCCATCGCGACGGGACCGGAGCGCAGCTTCTTCAGCCTCTCCAGCAGCCTCCCCGTCTCCTCGTCGTCACCGAGTCCGGCGGACGCCTCGATCAGCAGCGGATACGTCGTCCACCGCTTCGGCTCCAGCTTCCGCGCCGCCTCACCCCACTTCCGGGCCGCCGCGAAGTCCCGCCGGGCGTTCGCCAGCGCGGCCAGCCCCCGCAGCGCCGGGGCGTTCCCCTCCGCCCGCACCTTCAGCGAGGTGCGCAGCGCCTTCTCGGCCCGCGGCCAGTACGCCGGGTCCGCCAGCCGCAGCCCCTGCTCCACCCGGGCCGCCCCGAGCACCGCCCAGGCCTCCGCGTCCCCCGGACGCTCCCGCACCCGTCGCTCGCGTTTCCCGACCAGCGCCTCCAGGTCGGGCAGCGCGGCCGGCACCCCGCTGGTGACCGCCGCCAGCGCCCGCTCTCCCGCATCCGGCGCGAGCGATGCCTGCTGCTCCCAGGGGAGCAGCACCAGCACCCCGCCCAGCACCGCGCACCCGGCGGCCGAGGCGAGCAGCGCCCGTCGGCGCACCCGCCGCCGGGGTTCACGTGGCTTGTCGTCCGTGGCGCACACCGTCATGGCGCACACTGTGCGTCACACCCCGCGTACATAGGATGATCACACTCCGATGGGGCGCGCGTACCTCCGCGGGGTTCACACCGATGGCCCCCGGTGCGACGCTGTGATCATGAGCCGTATCGAAGCGCGACGCGATGAAGACACGGTGGCGGCCGGCCCCCTCGTCGACCGGCTGCTCGGCGGCCTGCCCCCCGAGGCCGTCCTCACCGACCCCGACGTCACGGCCTCCTACGCCCACGACATGGCGAGCTTCTGCCCGGCCGGCAGCCCCGCGGTGGTGGTCCTGCCGCGCACGGTCGAACAGGTCCAGCACGTCATGCGCACCGCCACCGCACTGCGCGTCCCCGTCGTCCCGCAGGGCGCCCGCACCGGCCTGTCCGGCGGCGCCAACGCCACCGACGGCTGCGTCGTGCTCTCCCTGGCCAAGATGGACCGCATCCTGGAGATCAGCCCGGTCGACCGGATCGCCGTCGTCGAACCCGGCGTCGTCAACGCCGCCCTCTCCCGCGCGGTCGGCGAACACGGCCTCTCCTACCCGCCGGACCCCTCGAGCTGGGAGATGTGCACCATCGGCGGCAACATCGGCACCGCCTCGGGCGGGCTGTGCTGCGTGAAGTACGGCGTGACGGCCGAGTACGTCCTCGGTCTCGACGTCGTCCTCGCCGACGGCCGCCTGATGTCCACCGGCCGCCGCACCGCCAAGGGCGTCGCCGGATACGACCTGACCCGCCTGTTCGTCGGCTCCGAGGGCTCCCTCGGCATCGTCGTCCGCGCGGTCCTCGCCCTGCGCCCCAAGCCGCCCGAGCAGCTCGTGCTGGCCGCCGAGTTCTCCTCCTCCGCCGCCGCCTGCGACGCCGTGTGCCGCATCATGGCCGGCGGCCACGTCCCCTCCCTCCTCGAACTCATGGACCGTACGACCGTCAAGGCCGTCAACGACATGGCCCGCATGGGCCTGCCGGAGTCCACCGAGGCCCTGCTGCTCGCCGCCTTCGACACCACCGACCCCGCCGCGGACCTCGCCGCGCTCGGCGCACTGTGCGAGGCCGCCGGCGCCACCCAGGTCGTCCCCGCCGAGGACGCCGCCGAGTCCGAACTGCTGCTCCAGGCACGGCGGTCGTCCCTGGTCGCCCTCGAAGCGGTCAAGGGCACGACGATGATCGACGACGTGTGCGTGCCGCGCTCGAAGCTCGGCGAGTTCATCGACGGCGTCGAGCGGATCTCCGAGAAGTACCGGCTCACCATCGGCGTCGTCGCCCACGCCGGCGACGGCAACACCCACCCGACGGTCTGCTTCGACGCGTCCGACCCGGAGGAGTCCCGGCGGGCCCGCGAGTCCTTCGACGAGATCATGGCGCTCGGCCTGGAACTCGGCGGCACCATCACCGGCGAACACGGCGTCGGCGTGCTCAAGAAGGAGTGGCTGGCGCGCGAACTCGGCCCGGTCGGCCTCGAGATGCAGCGGGCCGTCAAGAAGGCGTTCGACCCGCTCGGAATTCTGAACCCCGGCAAGCTCTTCTGACCGCGAAGGTGCCCGAAACGAGTGGGGTCCGGCCGGACGGGCGGTCAGGTTCCCGCGCGTCTGATAGATGTGGTTCCCCCCGACCCACCCATCGAGCAGATACGGGACGACGGACATGAGCGCCCCAACCCCGGCCCCCGGCGACGACAGGCCCCGCGAAGGGTATTACCCGGACCCGTCCATTCCTGGATATGTCCGGTACTGGAACGGTGCCTCCTGGGTGCCGGGCACGAGCCGTCCGGCGCCCAAGGACGGCGAGTCGCTCGCGCCACCGCCCGGCGCGGGCCCGGCGCGGCCCTCCGTCGAGGAGACCGGGCCGCACTTCTTCGACGAGGACCCCGTCGAGCAGCCGTCCCCGGCAGGGTCCCAGCACGGCAGCCGGCCCGAGCCCGCCTCGGCGTGGGGCGCCGACCGCTCCCACCAGACCGGCTTCGGCGGCGACCAGGACCGCAAGGTGTCCTGGGGCGCCGACCCGAGAGTGCCGCACGCGGCCCCGCCGTCCGCACCGTCCGTGCCCTCCGCATCTTCCGCGCCCTCCGCATCTTCCGCGCCCTCCGCATCTTCCGCGCCGGAGGCCGGGCCCGCGGGCGCGGACACCCCGGACGAGCGGGCCGCGGCCGACTCGGGCAACACCTTCGTGTTCCGCAGACCGGCGTCGGCGTCGGCGCCGAAGCCGCGGCAGGAGGCCGGGACCCCCGGCGGGGAGCGCGCGGACGAGGGCACGATGACCTTTCGCGCCGTCACCCCGCGCACGGGACAGGGCCCCTCGGGACCGCACACGGGCTCCGCCGCCCCCGGGCGGCCCGGGTTCGGGGCCGGGAAGGCGGCAGCCGCACGCGCCGCCGCCGCTGCCGCCACGGCCCCGTCCGGCCCCCAGCAGACCGCCGCCCCGGCCGCCCCCGCACAAACAGCGCCCCCGCAGGCAGCGGGCGCGCCCCTGACGAGCGGCGCCGGCGGGGGCCAGTCCTCCTGGGTGCAGCAGGTGCACCGGCTGGCCGGCGGTGAGGAGCCGCCCGTCGCGCCCTGGAAGCCGCCCGTCGAAGACGTGTTCCAGGCCGCCGCCCGGCGCCAGGCCGCGGCCCGCCCCGCCGCGCTCGGCAGGCGGCTGGCCGCCCGGCTGCTGGACACCGTCGTCCTCGGCGCCGTCACCGCCGTGGCCGCCGTGCCGCTCGGCATGAAGGCGCTGGACCACATCGACGCGAAGATCGAGGCGGCCAAGCTGTCCGGCGAGACCGTCACCGTCTGGCTGCTCGACGGCACCACCTCCGTCCACCTCGGCACCGTCCTCGCCGTCCTCCTCCTCGCCGGTGTCCTCCTGGAGGTGCTGCCGACCGTCAAATGGGGCCGCACCCTGGGCAAGAGGCTGCTGGGCGTCGAGGTGCGGGACATCGAGGCGCACGAGGCGCCGTCCTTCGGCGCGGCCCTGCGCCGCTGGCTCGTCTACAGCGTGCCCGGACTGCTCGTCGTCGGGGTCGTCGGCGTCCTGTGGTGCCTGTTCGACAAGCCCTGGCACCAGTGCTGGCACGACAAGGCCGCGCACACGTTCGTCGCCGCAAGCTGAGCCCCCGTCACCCGTATCGCCGCCGCCGCTGCTCCGGACGGCCGCTCGCCGGATGCGGGGCCGGGGGGTTCACGGTCGACTCGGGGCATGACCACCGAACCGCCCCCCGGCTCCGGCCGGCAGCCGCCGGACGACGACCCGTTCAGAAAGCACCCCCCGCCGGGCGGACCCGACACCCCGGGACCGGGCTCCCCGTACGACACCCCCGGCGGCCCGCCACCGCCGACCGGCGGCGGTGATCCCTACGGCGGTGGCGGCGGCCCCTACGGCGGTGGCGGCGACCCTTACGGCGGTGGCGGTGGCGGCCCCTACGGCGGACCCCCCGGTCCCTCCGACCCCCTCGCCGGCATGCCTCCGCTCGCCGACAGCGGCAGGCGCACGCTCGCCCGCATCATCGACATGATCCTCGTCGGCATCGTCGTCTGGCTGCTCACCTGGCCGTTCGGGGTCAGCGAGTACGACGTCGACGGCGACGAGATCAACGTCGGCAACTCCCTCGCGCAGTCCCTCATCGCCGCGGCCCTCTACATCGCCTACGACACCTTCATGACCGCCCGGGGCGGCCAGACCCTGGGCAAGAAGTGGCTGCGCATGCGGGTGGCCGACCTCGCCGACGGCTCGACCCCCTCCGTGCAGACCGCGCTGATCCGCGCCCTCGTGCTGTGGCTGCCGTTCGCGTTCTGCTGCGCCTGCGTGTGGACCGTGATCGCGGGCGGCTGGAGCTTCTTCGACCGGCCCTACAAACAGGGCCTGCACGACAAGGCGGCCAAGACCGTGGTGGTCAGCACCGGATGAGGGTCAGGACGCCGCGCGCTCCCGCACCGGCTCACGGGCCGGAGGGGCGACGGAGGCCCGTACCGACGGGACCGGCCGGACCGGCTCCGGGGCCGCGGGCCGCTCCGCCACGGCGGGCCGCACCACCGCGACGGGCCGCCGGAGGCCGGGAAGCGGGACCGTCACGGCCACCAGCAGTCCGAGGGCGAGGGCCGAGACGGCGACGACCGCGACGCCCACGACCGAACTCGCTCCGGACAACAGCAGCATGACGAACGTCGAAAAGATCACGGTGCACGAACCGTAAGCGAGCTGAGCGACAGTCGGACGGGGCATGGCCATCGTGTCCTCGGGAGTCGGAGGCTGTCCGCCTGGCTTTCCGCCGGTTCAGGGCGGTTTCGCCAGACGACTCTAACCGCGAGCGTGCCCGAGGGGAACGGACAGTAAGCGTGACCTGACCGACAGGGCCGGTGCACAGGGGGCGCACGGATTCATGGCGTCCACCACGTGGACGGTTGTACGCGCCCGCTCGGGTTCGCGCCGATGTGTCCGGAAAGCGGACCACGGCTCCGCATAGTGCAGTTGAACTGTTCAAGTCAAGGTCTGTTTTTTCTGGCGAACCTCTAGTCAAATGTCGTCACTTGACTACACGCGTTGATCACGTGCGCGCGGGACCTTCCACAGACGGAACCTCCTTCGGCCGCGCGTACGCACGCGGGAGGGGATCTCAAGTGATCAGTAGACCCTGGACGTTCAGAGCGGCCGCGACGGGCGTGGCCCTCGCGGCGGTCACCGCCACCTGCTCTGCGTTCACCGTGGCCCAGGCCGACTCGGCTGACAAGGCCGAGCGTCCCAGCGCCGTGGACCGGCACGACCCGGCGGCGAACAACCACGTCGAGCACGACCTCGAGGGGCCGCTCTCCAAGACGCAGGAGGCCCAGCGGGAAGAGGCGCTCAACCAGGTCATATCCGGTAAGAATTCGGTCAAGAACCGTGACGGTTCGAAGGTCGTCCAGCTCAAGAGCAAGAAGGGCGACAGCAAGTACGTAGAGCTCGGCCGCGAGAAGACCGACAAGATCTTCACGATCCTGGTCGAGTTCGGCGACAAGGTCGACAGCCGCTACGGCGGCGAGGCCGGCCCGCTGCACAACCGGATAGCCAAGCCGGACCGCAAGGTGGACAACTCCACCGCCTGGCAGGAGGACTACGACCAGCGGCACTTCGAGGACCTGTACTTCGGGTCCGGCAAGGGCGTCGACTCGGTCAAGACCTACTACGAGAAGCAGTCCTCCGGCCGCTACTCGGTCGACGGCGAGGTCTCCGACTGGGTCAAGGTCCCCTACAACGAGGCCCGTTACGGCAACAACGCCTGCGGCGACACCAACTGCCCGAGCGTGTGGAACGTCGTCAGCGACGGCCTGAACGCCTGGGTCGCCCAGCAGAAGGCGGCCGGCCGCACCGACGCCCAGATCAAGGCGGACGTCACCCGCTTCGACGAGTGGGACCGTTACGACTTCGACGGCGACGGCGACTTCAACGAGCCCGACGGCTACATCGACCACTTCCAGATCGTGCACGCCGGTGAGGACGAGTCCGCCGGCGGCGGCGCCCAGGGCACCGACGCGATCTGGGCCCACCGCTGGTACGCCTTCGGCACCGACGCCGGCGCCACGGGCCCCGAGCAGAATCGTCTCGGCGGCGCGCAGATCGGCTCCACCGGCATCTGGGTCGGCGACTACACCGTCCAGCCGGAGAACGGCGGACTCGGCGTCTTCGCCCACGAGTACGGCCACGACCTCGGTCTGCCGGACCTCTACGACACCGCCGGCGGCGAGAACTCCACCGGTTTCTGGACGCTGATGTCCTCCGGTTCCTGGCTCGGCACCGGGAAGAAGGAGATCGGCGACCTGCCCGGCGACATGACCGCCTGGGACAAGCTCCAGCTCGGCTGGCTGAACTACGACACCGCCAAGGCGGGCGTCGACTCCTGGCACAAGCTGGGCGTCGCCGAGTACAACACCAAGCACAAGCAGGGCCTCGTCGTCACGCTGCCGAAGAAGGCCGTGACCACCGAGATCATCCCGCCCGCCGAGGGGCAGACGCAGTGGTGGAGCGGCAGCGGTGACAACCTCAAGAACACGCTGACGCGTTCGGTCGACCTGACCGGCACGTCCTCCGCCGAGCTCACCTTCGACGGCTGGTACGAGATCGAGTCCAACTACGACTACCTCTACACCGAGGTGTCCACCGACGGCGGCGCCAACTGGACCGCCCTCGACGGAACGGTCGACGGTCAGCCGATCCCGCGCGACGGCAGCGACAAGCCGGCCCTGCACGGCACGCTCGACGGCTACGAGAAGTTCGCGTACTCCCTCGACGCCTACGCCGGCCAGAAGATCGACCTGCGCTTCCGCTACCAGTCCGACGGCGGCGTGGCCCTCAAGGGCTTCACGGCCGACCGGATCACGGTGACCGCGGACGGCACGCCGGTCTTCTCCGACGACGCCGAGAACGCGGACGCCGCCTGGACGGCCAACGGTTTCACCCGCCAGGGCGCGTCCTTCACCAAGGAGTACGCGCAGTACTACATCGCCGAGAACCGCCAGTACGTGTCGTACGACGAGACCCTCGAGGTCGGCCCGTACAACTTCGGCTACACGTCCCGCCCGGACTGGGTCGAGCACTACGCGTACCAGAACGGTCTGCTGATCTGGAAGTGGGACACCTCCCAGGCGGACAACAACACCAGCGAGCACCCGGGCACCGGTCTGATCCTCCCGATCGACTCGCACCCGACCGCGCTGAAGTGGTCCGACGGCACGCTGATGCGCAACCGCATCCAGACCTACGACGCGACGTTCAGCAAGTTCCGCACCGAGGGCATGACGCTCCACAAGGCGGACGTGGCGAAGTGGATCCCGTCGTCGAAGGGCGTGTCGGTCTTCAACGACCGCACGAACACCTACTACGACCCGGAGAACCCGGGTGGCGGTGTCCAGGTCACTGACACCAACACGAAGATCAAGATCACCAAGGAGGCCAAGGACGGCTCGACGATCGAGCTCGAGGTCGGCCCCGCGGGTAGGTAAATAGTATCTTCGCAGGTCAGAGCATGATCGGCGGTGACCCCCTGGCGGGTCACCGCCGATCCGTGTTTAGGTGCCTCCTGTGGCTCTCTTATTGACACCAGTGGACACGGGGGTATGACCGCATGGCCGCAGGAGGTTTCTGCAAGCTGCCGAACGGCACGGTGGTGGTGGCACTGAACCTGCCCAGCCCCGCCGCCGACGCCCCTGCCGGGGTCCGCGTCCTCGTCCACGCCCAGAACCGCGCCCGGGCCCTGACCAGGCTCCGCAACCTGGGCCTGCGCTCCATCTACCTGCGCGGCAACGCCGCCCCGCCCACCCCCGACGAGATCACCGCGGTCCTCCACCACCCCGACGGCCTCATATGGCGCACCACCCCCGACACCACCCTGACGGTAGAACTCTGGCACCCGATAAAAGCCCTACTCAGACGCCCAGCAACCCCCGCGTGACCGCGGGCAGCCGTGCCGCGTAACTGCGGGCAATCGTGCCTCCCCCAGTGCCTTAAGGGCCTGGGAGGTACCCCCAGGGCGGCACGGGTGGGCGGTGGGGGTACCTCCCGCTCGAGCGAAGCCGAGAGTGGGCCGCCGAGCGCAGCTCCTCCAGCGCCCGCTCAGTGGTCTCCGCCGCTACCCCGGCGGTGAGATCAAGCAGCACCTGCGTGCGAAACCCCTCGCGGGCAGCATCAAGCGCAGTCGCCCGCACACAGTGATCCGTGGCGATCCCCACCACATCCACCTCGCCGACCCCCCGCTCCCGCAGCCACTCCGCCAGCGGCGTCCCGTTCTCGTCGGCCCCCTCGAACCCGCTGTAAGCGGCCGAGTACGCCCCCTTGTCGAACACGGCGTCGATCGCCCCCGAGGTCACCGCGGGGGCGAAGTTCGGGTGGAACCCGACCCCCTCCGTCCCGGCGACACAGTGCGCGGGCCAGGACCGTACGAAGTCGGGGTTGTCGGCGAAGTGCCCGCCGGGCGCGATGTGGTGGTCACGGGTGGCCACCACGTGCCGGTAGCCGCCGGCCGAGGCGGCCTGGCCGATCAGCTCGGTGATGGCGGCGGCCACGTCCGCCCCGCCGGCCACGGCGAGGCTGCCCCCCTCGCAGAAGTCGTTCTGTACGTCGACGACGATCAGTGCGCGGCGCATGGTCGGTGTCCTTCGGCTGTGGGATCGGGTGAGGTCGGGTGGGGGCGGGCCCGGCCGGGTGAACCTCCGAGCCTATGGAATCGGGGACGGCGCGGACAGGGGTACGACAGGGCGGCCGGAAGCCCCCGCCCGCGCACCGGGAGCCCCGCCCCGCGCAGAGGGGGCACGCTTTCACCTACCCGACGGCCCGTGCGCGTACTCCGTCGGAAGGACGGGTTCCCCGCGGGAGAGCTGGGTGGCGGACAGCGGCAGGCCCGCGCGGGCCGCCGCGTGCCGGTCGCGGACCACGTCCAGCGGCTCCCGGGCGATCACCTCACCGTCCTCGATCAGCGGCACCAGCAACTGCCGCCCGGCCAGCTCGTCGGGCACCGGGCCGGTGCCGACCACCTCGGCCTCGGCGACGCCGTACGCGTCCAGCCGCCGCGCGGCCCACTTGCGGCCGCCGATGGAGGTCTTCCCGCCCGTGGACTTCTTCGCCACCGGCACCAGCGGCGCCTTCGGGCCGGCGGACTCCGCGCGGGCGACCAGCTTGTACACCATGGACGCCGTCGGGTGCCCGGAGCCGGTCACGAGCTGGGTCCCCACGCCGTACGCGTCCACGGGCGCCGCCGCCAGCGAGGCGATGGCGTACTCGTCCAGGTCCGAGGTCACGATGATCCGCGTGCCGGTGGCGCCCAGCTCGTCCAGCTGCTGCCGCACCCGGTGCGCCACCAGCAGCAGGTCCCCGGAGTCGATCCGTACGGCGCCCAGCTCCGGCCCCGCGACCTCCACGGCCGTACGGACCGCCTCGGCCACGTCGTAGGTGTCCACCAGCAGCGTCGTACCGCCGCCGAGGGAGTCGACCTGGGCCCGGAAGGCGTCCCGCTCGCTGTCGTGGAGCAGGGTGAAGGCGTGGGCGGAGGTGCCCACGGTGGGGATGTTGTAGCGGAAGCCGGCCGCCAGGTCGGAGGTGGAGGCGAAGCCGCCGACGTAGGCGGCCCGGGAGGCGGCCACCGCGGCCAGCTCGTGGGTGCGCCGGGCGCCCATCTCGATCAGCGGCCGGTCCCCGGCGGCGGAGGACATCCGGGAGGCCGCGGCGGCGATCGCCGAGTCGTGGTTGAGGATCGACAGGATCACCGTCTCCAGCAGCACGCACTCCGCGAAGCTGCCCTCGACCCGCATGATCGGCGAGCCCGGGAAGTACACCTCGCCCTCGGGGTAGCCCCAGATGTCACCGGAGAAGCGGTAGCCGGCCAGCCAGTCCAGGGTCTCCTCGTCGACGATGTCCTTCTCGCGCAGGAAGCCGATCACGCCCGGGTCGAAGCGGAAGTTCTCCACCGCGTCCAGCACCCGCCCGGTGCCGGCCACCACGCCGTAGCGGCGGCCGTCCGGCAGCCGCCGGGTGAAGACCTCGAACACGCTGCGCCGCCCGGCGGTGCCGGCCTTCAGCGCGGCCCGCAGCATCGTCAGCTCGTACTGGTCAGTGAAGAGTGCCGTCGACGGAACATCCACCGGCAGCCCAAGGTCCGCTGTGTTCATACCAGGGATGCTACCCCCATTTCGTCAGTTTGACGATTTCGGTCCGGGTGCCGGAACAGCGGGCCGGTTTGTGCGACCACCCCCCTGCGGTGGCAGCATGGGCTGTGTGACGTCACCCGCACCCCTGGAGATCGAACGCACCGAACCGGCGGAGGAGGCCTTCGCCGTACCCGAGCCCGACGTCCCGTGGGTCACCATCGTCCACAACGACCCGGTCAACCTCATGAGCTACGTGACGTACGTCTTCCAGTCGTACTTCGGCTACAGCAAGGACAAGGCCACCAAGCTCATGCTCGACGTCCACCACAAGGGCCGGGCGGTCGTCTCCAGCGGCACCCGCGAGGAGATGGAACGCGACGTCCAGGCCATGCACGGCTACGGCCTGTGGGCCACCCTCCAGCACGACCGGAAGTGACCGATCCGGACATGACCCGCCCCCGCCCGCAGGACCGGAAGCAGCCGAACGCCGCCATGCCAGGAACCTTCGAACCGCTCCCCGGCGGCGGCGCGGCCGTCGCCCTCGACGACGTCGAGATCTCCATCATCCGGTCCCTGGCCGTGCAGCTCATGGAGCTCATCGGCCCCGGCCCGGCCGAGGACGACGCCGCCGACCCGCTCGCCGGACTCTTCACCGAGGGCCCGAGCGAACCCCCCTCCGACCCCGTGCTGCGCCGCCTCTTCCCGGACGCCTACAGCGACCCCGAGGGCGCCCCGCGGGGCAAGGAGGCCGAGGAACAGCGGGCCCACTCCGCCGAGTTCCGCCGCTACACCGAGAACGACCTGCGGGCCGGCAAGCGCGACAACGCCCTCGCGGTGATCCGCTCCCTGGACGCGCTCGCCCCGGCCGGTGAGGGCGGCGCGGTGCTGCGGCTGTCGCCGGAGGCGTCACGCCAGTGGCTCGGCGCCCTCAACGACCTGCGCCTGGCCATCGGCTCCCGCCTGGAGATCCGCGACGAGGACGACAGCGACCTCCTCTTCCACCTCCCCGACGAGGACCCGCGCAAGCCGATGGTGATGGCGTACCTGTGGCTCGGCGGACTCCAGGAGACCCTCGTCACCACCCTCATGCCATGACCTCGCGGTGGGACCCGCGGTGGGACCCCATGCCGTGAGTCGACACAGGATGTCCGGAAAAGTCCGCTGACGCGTTCGCTCAGAGGACACTCAAATCCGGATAACGATCCCGTCAAAGAGCCCGGCACGTATGGGCCCTTCAGGTGTCTTTTGTCCACTTCTCCCTGTGAGGCGCGCCACGCACCGCCCGTGTGATCAGTATGGCGGCCGTGATAAATCTTCACGACCGCCCGGCGAACACCACCCGTATGTTCCGCCGGGTGCGCCACCGAGCCGGCGACCGCCGGCCAGGCACGGGCGGACTCCCAGAGCCCGCCCAGCTCCATCAGTCCGGGGGGATCGAGACCCGATCCGAGGCCGACAGCGGCCCGGGTCGGCATGGAGAAAGGCGCACCACACATGGCCTCACCGCAGGTCGACACGGAGTCCGTACCCGAGGAGGGGTACGAGCGCGGCCTCAACAGCCGCCAGGTCCAGATGATCGCGATCGGCGGCGCGATCGGCGTCGGGCTCTTCCTGGGAGCCGGCGCGAACATCGCCAAGGCCGGACCCAGCCTGATCGTCATGTACGCCCTCGCCGGCGTCATCATCTTCTTCATCATGCGGGCCCTCGGCGAGCTCCTGCTCTACCGCCCCGTCTCGGGCTCGTTCGCCGAGTACTCGCGTGAGTTCCTCGGCCCCTTCTTCGGCTACTTCACCGGCTGGACGTACTGGCTGATGTGGGTGGTCACCGGCATGGCCGAGCTGACCGCCGCCGCCATCTACATCAACTTCTGGTTCCCGGCCATCCCGCAGTGGACGTCGGCCCTGGTCTTCCTGATCATCCTGTTCGGCGCCAACCTGATCTCGGTGAAGCTCTTCGGCGAGATCGAGTTCTGGTTCTCCATGGTCAAGGTCACCGCCATCATCGGCATGATCGTGATCGGCCTCGGCGTGCTCACCCTCGGCTTCAGCCAGGCCGGCGACACCGCCGCCGTCTCCAACCTCTGGGCCTTCGACGGCTTCTTCCCCAAGGGCATCGGCTCGTCCCTGATGACCCTCCAGGGCGTCATGTTCGCCTACCTCGCCGTCGAACTCGTCGGCGTCACCGCCGGCGAGTCCGAGAACCCCGAGAAGACCCTGCCCAAGGCGATCAACACCCTGCCCTGGCGCATCGCCCTCTTCTACGTCGGCGCCCTCACCGTCATCCTGTGCGTGGTCAAGTGGACCGAGTTCTCCGACGGGGTCAGCCCCTTCGTGAAGGCGTTCGCGGTCATCGGCATCCCGGCCGGCGCCGGCATCGTCAACTTCGTCGTCCTCACCGCCGCCCTGTCCTCCTGCAACTCCGGCATGTACTCCACCGGCCGCATGCTGCGCAACCTCGCCGACAACGGCGAGGCCCCGAAGGTCTTCCAGCGGCTGTCCTCCACCAAGACCCCGGCGCTCGGCATCGCCACCTCCGTGGTCTTCATGGGCATCGGCGTCGTCCTGAACTACACCGTCCCGGAGAAGGCCTTCGGCTACGTCACCTCCGTCGCCACCGCCGCCGGCATCTGGACCTGGCTGATGATCCTGATCAGCCACGTCCTCTACCGCCGCCAGGTCGTCGCGGGCCGCCTGCCCGCCTCCGCCTTCCCGGCGCCCGGCGGCTCCGTCTGCTCCTACATCGCCATCGCGTTCCTGCTCTTCGTCACCGCCCTGATCGCGATGGACGCGGACTCCAGGATCTGCCTGTACGTCATGGCCGGCTGGGCCGTCGCCCTCGGCATCGGCTGGGCCGTCCTCAAGACCCGCAACCCGCAGGTCACCCAGCGCGGCGAAGGCCACTTCGAGAAGGTGGGCTGACCTCCACCCAGGACGCCGGGGGCAGGGAGTACTCGTGGCACCCCCTGCCCCCTCCGCTCAAGGCGTCCGGCATACGGGCCGTTCCGTACCACCCCTCGGTACGGAACGGCCCGTCTGCTTATCCTGAGCCCCATGCTGACCATCACCCAGGACCTCTACGACCGGATCGTCGCCCACGCCCGCGAGGACCACCCCGACGAGGCGTGCGGCGTGCTGGCGGGCCCGGTGGGCGCCGGCCGCCCCGAGCGCTTCGTCCCCATGCTGAACGCGGCCCGCTCACCCACCTTCTACGAGTTCGACTCCCAGGACCTGCTCAAGCTCTACCGCGAGATGGACGACCGGGACGAGGAACCGGTGGTCATCTACCACTCCCACACCGCCACCGAGGCCTACCCCTCCCGCACCGACATCTCCTACGCCAACGAACCCGGCGCCCACTACGTCCTGGTCTCCACCGCCGACACCGACGGCGCCGGAGAGTTCCAGTTCCGCTCCTTCCGCATCCTGGAAGGCGAGGTCACGGAGGAGGAGGTCAAGGTCGTGGAGGCCTACTGAACCGGCCCCGACGCACCGGCCGACACGGCCCCCGAACCGGCGAACACGGCCCCGATCCCACATCCCGGAAGAAAGGTGTCCGAAGCGTGAGATCACACTCGGGAGACCGGTCCGGGAATCGATACGATGACCCCATGGTTCTCCACGACGTGAGCGAAAAAGCGCCGGGCACCCTGCTCGTGGCGCGGCTGCACGTCGACCTGTGCAGGCTGAACAGCGCCATCTGTTGATCTTCCGCTGACGCCGTGGACCCGTGAGCCGCGGCGAACTGCCGCGCGCCACCACGCGCCCCGACGAACCCACGACAGACCCTTCCGACAGGAGCCCTCAGCCATGGCCATCGAGGTCCGCATCCCCACCATCCTCCGCCAGTACACCGACGGTCAGAAGGCGGTGGAGGGCACGGGGGACACCCTCGCCGAGCTCTTCAACGACCTCGAGACCCGGCACACCGGCATCCACGCCCGCATCGTGGACGGCGAACAGCTCCGCCGCTTCGTCAACGTCTACCTCAACGACGAGGACGTCCGCTTCCTCGACGGCATCAACACCAAGCTGTCCGACGGCGACAACGTCACGATCCTGCCGGCCGTCGCCGGCGGTATGGCCTGACCGGCGATGCGTTACGACTCCCCGCTGGCCGCGGTGGGCAACACCCCCCTGGTGCGCCTGCCGCGGCTCTCGCCGTCCGCCGACGTCCGGATCTGGGCCAAGCTGGAGGACCGCAACCCCACCGGCTCGATCAAGGACCGCCCGGCCCTGTTCATGATCGAGCAGGCGGAGAAGGACGGCCGCCTCACGCCGGGCTGCACGATCCTCGAACCCACCAGCGGCAACACCGGCATCTCCCTCGCCATGGCCGCCAAACTCAAGGGCTACCGCATGGTCTGCGTGATGCCCGAGAACACCTCCCAGGAACGGCGCGACCTGCTCGGCATGTGGGGCGCCGAGATCATCTCCTCCCCGGCCGCCGGCGGCTCCAACACCGCCGTACGCGTCGCCAAGGAACTCTCCGCCGAGCACCCCGACTGGGTGATGCTCTACCAGTACGGCAACCCGGACAACGCCGGCGCCCACTACGCCACCACCGGCCCGGAGATCCTCGCCGACCTCCCTTCCCTCACCCACTTCGTCGCAGGACTCGGCACCACCGGCACCCTCATGGGCGTCGGCCGCTACCTGCGCGAGCACAAGCCCGACGTCAAGATCGTCGCCGCCGAACCGCGCTACGACGACCTCGTCTACGGCCTGCGCAACCTCGACGAGGGCTTCGTCCCCGAGCTGTACGACGCCTCCGTCCTCACCACCCGCTTCTCCGTCGGCTCCGCCGACGCCGTCACCCGCACCCGCGAACTCCTCCAGCAGGAGGGCATCTTCGCCGGCGTCTCCACCGGCGCCGCCCTGCACGCGGCGATCGGCGTCGCCAACAAGGCCCTCAAGGCCGGCGAAAGCGCCGACGTCGTCTTCGTCGTCGCCGACGGCGGCTGGAAATACCTCTCCACCGGCGTCTACACCGCCGCCACCACCGAAGAGGCCATCGCCACCCTCCAAGGCCAGCTCTGGGCATAACCCCACAGCCCACAGCCACGACAAGGGGCCGGAGCCCGACTCCGGCCCCTTTCGCATGCCCCGCGGAAGATCACTCCCGCCCGCCGTCACCCCTCCCGGACCCCCGCCCCCTCCGGGACCGGTGCCCCCGCCCCCACCCGTCGACGAGCGCGGAGACGAGCGCGAGCAGTACCACCGCGACGAGCGCGAGCCACCAGGCCGTGTCCATGCCCCGACCGTACCGGCGCGCACCCCTGCCCCGCGCCCCTCCCGGTCCCGCCGTGCGCCGCTTCCAGCCGAACCGGTGACACCACAGGTGAGTTCGCCCACAACAGCCCCTGGCGGAGGAGCGACCACAGGTTTTGCGCCTTACGCTCGACAAACCGCACGACCCCCGTCTCTCCACACCCGCCAGCGGAGGTTTCTGCTTCATGAAGCTCACCGTCGTCGGCTGCTCGGGGTCGTTCCCGTCCGCGGAATCGGCCTGCTCGAGCTACCTCGTCGAGGCCGACGGCTTCCGGCTGCTCCTCGACATGGGCAACGGCGCCCTGGGCGAGCTGCAGCGCCACTGCGGTCTCTACGACCTCGACGCGATCTTCCTCAGCCACCTGCACGCCGACCACTGCATCGACATGTGCGCCTACTTCGTGGCGCGCTACTACCGGCACGACGGCGGCCGCTGCGCCCCCCTGCCGGTCTACGGACCCGAGGGCACCGAGCACCGGCTCACCACCGCCTACGCCGACACCCCCTCGGCCTCCTCCATGAGCGAGGTCTTCGACTTCCACACCGTCAAGCCGTCCACCTTCGAGATCGGCCCGTTCCTCGTCCACACCGAGCGCGTCGCGCACCCGGTCGAGGCGTACGGCATCCGCATCGAGCACGGCGGCAGGACGCTGACGTACTCCGGTGACACGGGCGTCAGCCCCGCACTCGACGACCTCGCCCGCGACGCCGACCTCTTCCTGTGCGAGGCCGCCTTCACGCACGGCAAGGAGGACATCCCCGACCTGCACCTCAACGGCCGCGAGGCGGGTGAGACGGCGGCCCGCGCGGGCGCCCGCCGCCTGATCCTCACCCACATCCCCCCGTGGACCGACCCGCAGGTCAACCTCACCGACGCCCGCGAGGTCTACACCGGCCCGGTGGGGCTGGCCGCGCCCGGGGCGACGTACGAGATCTGAGTACGCCCGGCACAAAGGGGGAGGGCCCCGGAACCGACTCGGTTCCGGGGCCCTCCCCTTCGTACGGGGGCCGCTCACGCCTTGGTGAGGTCCTCGACCTCCTCCTCGGGCTCACGGCCCGGGGTCGGAAGGTTGAACTTGACGATCGCGAAGCGGAAGGTCACGTAGTAGATCGCCGCGAACACCAGGCCGATCGGAATGATCAGCCAGGGCTTGGTCGCCAGGTGCCAGTTGAGCGCGTAGTCGATGAAGCCGGCCGAGAAGTTGAAGCCGGCGTGCACGCCCAGGGCCCACGTCACCGCCATCGAGACGGCCGTGAGCACCGCGTGCAGCACGTACAGGAGCGGGGCGATGAACATGAACGAGAACTCGATCGGCTCGGTCACACCGGTGACGAACGAGGTCAGCGCGAGGGAGATCATCATGCCGAGGACGACCTTGCGGCGCTCGGGGCGCGCGGTGTGCGCGATGGCGAGCGCGGCGGCCGGCAGACCGAACATCATGATCGGGAAGAAGCCCGACTGGAACAGACCGGCGTCCGGGTCCCCGGCCAGGAAGCGGGTGATGTCACCGTGCACGATCTCGCCGGCGGAGTTCGTGAAGTCACCGAGCTGGAACCAGGCCACCGTGTTGACGAACTGGTGCATGCCGACCGGGATCAGCGCGCGGTTCACACCGCCGAACAGGGCCGCACCACCGGCGCCGAGGCCGGTCATCCACTCGCCGAAGTTCGAGATGCCGGTGCCGATGGGCTCCCAGACCAGACCGAAGAACACGCCCACGACGATGCCGACGAACGCCATGATGATCGGCACCAGACGGCGGCCGTTGAAGAAGCCGAGCCAGTCCACCAGCTTGGTGCGGTGGAACCGCTGCCACAGTATGGCGGCGAGCAGACCCATGATGATGCCGCCGAGCACACCCGGGTTGTTGTACGTCGCGGCGACGTCCTCGCCCTTCTTGACCACCGCCTCGGTGACCGGGAACGCCTCGAGCACCTTGCTGTAGACGAGGAAGCCGACCACCGCGGCCAGCGCCGTGGAGCCGTCCGCCTTCTTGGCGAAGCCGATGGCCACGCCTATGCAGAACAGGATCGGCAGCGAGCCGGTCAGGGCACCGCCCGCGTTGTTGAAGACGGCGGCGACCCGGTCCCAGCCCAGACCGTCCTTGCCGAAGATGTCGTCCTGTCCGAGCCGGACCATGATGCCCGCCGCCGGCAGCACGGCGATCGGGAGCTGAAGGCTGCGGCCGACCTTCTGCAGGCCCTGGAACAGGCCGGATCCCCGCTTCTTTGCGGGGGCCGCCGAGGCGGTGGCGGTGCTCATACTTCCTCCATCGGTGGTGGTCTACACCACTAGTGGTGTAGACCTGTTGTAGCACGATGAAGGCCGCATAAGGAACCCACGATTCCTGCTACCGCCGGGCTACACACGGTGCCCGCCCAGGACCCTCGAACGGAACCCCCGCGGGCACACCGAAAAGCCCCCGGACCACAACGTCCGAGGGCTCGAACAGCCACCTCCAGCCTACGAGATCACGCCTTCGACGCGTCCTCCACCTCCTCCTCCGGCTCCCGCCCCGGAGTCCTCAGATCGAACCGCGCGATCGCGAAGCGGAAGACCACGTAGTACACCGCCGCGAAACACAACCCGATCGGAATGATCAGCCACGGCCTGGTCGCCAGATTCCAGTTGATGACGTAGTCGATCAGCCCCGCCGAGAAACTGAACCCGTCCTTCACCCCCAGCCCCCACGTCACCGCCATCGACACCCCCGTCAACACCGCATGGAGCGCGTACAGCACCGGCGCGATGAAGAGGAAGGAGTACTCCAGCGGCTCGGTGATGCCGGTCACGAACGACGTCAGCCCCACCGACAGCATCAGACCACCCACCTCCCTGCGCCGGTGCGGCCTCGCACAGTGCGTGATCGCCAACGCGGCGGCCGGCAGCGCGAACATCATGATCGGGAAGAAACCCGTGGTGAACTGGCCCGCCGTCGGATCGCCCGCCAGGAACATGTTGATGTCGCCATGCACCACCGTGCCGTCCGGCCTGGTGTAACTGCCGAACTGGAACCACATCGGCACGTTCAGGAACTGGTGCAGCCCGATCACCAGCAACGCCCGGTTGGCCACACCGAACACACCCGCGCCCCACGCCCCCAGACCGCTCAGCCAGTCACTGAAACTCTCCAGCGCACCACCGACCGGCGGCCACACCCACAGACACAGCGCCGCGAACACGATCGCCACGAACGCCATCACGATCGGCACCAGCCGCCGCCCGTTGAAGAACCCCAGCCAGTCCACCAGCCGCGTCCGGTGGAACCGCTGCCAGAAATACGCCGCCAGCAACCCGATGACGATCCCGCCGAACACCCCCGGATTCTGGTACGTGAATGCCGACACCGTCCCGTCGGCCACCCGGCAGCCCACCATCGGCACCGCCTTCGACCCCTCCGGACAGTCCTCCGGAAACTGCCGCAGCACGTTGTAATAGACGAGGAACCCCGCCACCGCCGCCAGCGCCGTCGACCCGTCCGCCTTCTTCGCCATCCCGATGGCCACACCCACACAGAACAACAGCGGCAACCCCAGCGAACCGTCCAGCAGCGCACCCCCCGCGCCCACCATCACCTTCGAGACGTTCGTCCACCCCAGACCCTCGTCCCCGAACACATCCGGCTGCCCCAGCCGGTTCAGAATGCCCGCCGCCGGCAGCACCGCGATCGGCAACTGCAGACTCCGCCCCATCTTCTGCAGACCCTGGAACAACCGGTTCCAGCGCTCCCGCGCGGGAGAGACCGCACTCCCGGCGCCGGCCGCACTCTCGGCACTCATCCGGTCCCCTCGACGAAAGCGGTGACGACGGGTTTGGCGGCAGTCCACCCGGTGGTGTAGACCAGTCCGAGGGACGGTTCCGCAGTCGTGACGCCATCATCCGGCCCCCACGACAGGACCGCTCGCAAAGATGGGCCAACTGTGGGTTACTGCGACAAAGCGGTTCGGATCAGGGAGAACGAACATGGCCACCAAGGCTGAGAAGATCGTTGCCGGGCTCGGCGGCATCGACAACATCGAAGAAGTCGAAGGCTGCATCACCCGCCTCCGCACCGAAGTCGTGGACCCCGCCAAGGTCGACGAAGCCGCCCTCAAGGCCGCCGGCGCCCACGGCGTCGTCAAGATGGGCAGCGCCATCCAGGTCGTCATCGGCACCGACGCCGACCCCATCGCCGCGGAAATCGAAGACATGATGTGACCCACGGCCACACCTTCGGGGCCCCTCCCACACCTGTGGAAGGGGCCCCATCCCTTGTACGGCTAGGCTCGACGCCATGTCTCGAATCGACGGCCGCACCCCCGAACAACTCCGCCCGGTCACCATCGAACGCGGCTGGAGCAAGCACGCCGAAGGCTCCGTCCTCGTCTCCTTCGGCGACACCAAAGTCCTCTGCACCGCCTCCGTCACCGAAGGCGTCCCCCGCTGGCGCAAAGGCAGCGGCGAGGGCTGGGTCACCGCCGAATACGCCATGCTGCCCCGCGCCACCAACACCCGCGGCGACCGCGAATCCGTCCGCGGCCGCATCGGCGGCCGCACCCACGAGATCAGCCGCCTCATCGGCCGCTCCCTGCGCGCCGTCATCGACTACAAAGCCCTCGGCGAGAACACCATCGTCCTCGACTGCGACGTCCTCCAGGCCGACGGCGGCACCCGCACCGCCGCCATCACCGGCTCCTACGTCGCCCTCGCCGACGCCGTCGCCTGGGCCCAGGGCAAGAAACTCATCAAGGCGAACCGCCAGCCCCTCACCGGCACCGTCAGCGCCGTATCCGTCGGCATCGTCGCCGGCGTCCCCCTCCTCGACCTCCGCTACGAGGAAGACGTCAAAGCCGACACCGACATGAACGTCGTCTGCACCGGCGACGGCCGCTTCGTCGAAGTCCAGGGCACCGCCGAAGCCGAACCCTTCGCCCGCGACGAACTCAACGCCCTCCTCGACCTCGCCGTCACCGGCTGCACCGAACTCGCCGCCGCCCAGCGCGCCGCGCTTGAAACGGTCCTCGAAAGGTAAAAGAAACACCAAGGCAGCCGGCCGGTGCGGGCAACCGCGCCGGCCGCCGCCGCGTCTGAAGGAGTACGGGCGCACGGACCGACCCCGGGCGCCCGGCCAACGACCAGGGCCGCCCACCGGCCCGACAAGGGGAGGGACCGATCCATGGCCGCAAGCCGCCGACGCCGCACCGCAGCCGTCGCCGCCACCCTGGCGGCCGTCGCGCTGACCGCCGGACTCACCACCGGCTGCGACGCCGTCGACAAGGCACTGGACTGCGTCCAGACCGCCGACGCCATCGCCGACAGCGTCACCGACATGCAGCAGGCCGTCGAGAACGCCGGCAACGACGTCACCCAGCTCGAGGAATCCCTCGAATCCATAGACAAGAACCTCACCGACATCGGCGACAAGACCGACAACGCCGACGTCAGCAAGGCCGTCGACGACCTCGAAAAGGCCGTGCAGAACGTCCGCACCTCCATCGAGAACGGCGACGAGACCCCCGACATCAGCCCCGTCACCGACGCCGCCGGCGAACTCACCAAGGTCTGCACACCGTAGGAACCCGCGCATGGGCCCAGGGATACTGGGCCCATGACCCGCCTGATCCTCGCCACCCGCAACACCGGAAAGATCACCGAACTCCGGTCGATCCTCACCGAAGCGGGCCTGCCCCACGACCTCGTCGGCGCCGACACCTACCCCGACATCCCCGACGTCAAGGAAACCGGCGTCACCTTCGCCGAGAACGCCCTCCTCAAGGCCCACGCCCTCGCCCGGGCCACCGGCCTCCCCGCCGTCGCCGACGACTCCGGCCTCTGCGTCGACGTCCTGGGCGGCGCCCCCGGCATCTTCTCCGCCCGCTGGTCCGGCACCCACGGCGACGACAAGGCCAACCTGGACCTGCTCCTCGCCCAGCTCTCCGACATCGCCGACGAACACCGGGGCGCCTTCTTCGCCTGCGCGGCGGCCCTGGCCCTCCCCGACGGCACGGAACGAGTGGTCGAGGGCCGCCTGATGGGCACCCTCCGCCACACCCCCGCCGGCACGAACGGCTTCGGCTACGACCCGATCCTCCAGCCGGAGGACGAAACCCGCACCTGCGCGGAACTGTCCCCCGCCGAGAAAAACGCGATCAGCCACCGAGGCAAGGCGTTCCGAGCACTGGTACCAGTGGTCCGGGAGCTGCTGGGCTGACCCACGAAAACGCCCCCCACCTTCACTTCAAAGGCGGGGGGCGGTGCGGCCGGAGGGATTCGAACCCTCACGGGAGTTACCCCACTGGGATCTAAACCCAGCGTGACTGCCAGTTCCACCACGGCCGCGTGATGCTGCCCGGCCATGCTAGCGGCCGGGCAGTGGGGTCAGATGCCCAGATCTTTGATGATCTTGGCCACGTGGCCCGTCGCGCGGACGTTGTAGAGGGCGCGTTCGACCTTGCCCTGTTCGTCGACGACGATCGTGGAGCGGATGACGCCCATGTAGGTCCTGCCGTAGTTCTTCTTCTCGCCGTAGGCGCCGTAGGCGTCGAGGACCGTCTTGTCCGGGTCGGCGAGGAGGGTGACCTTCAACGACTCCGCCTCGCGGAACTTGGCGAGCTTCTCCGGCTTGTCGGGGGAGATGCCGATGACGTCGTAGCCGGCGCCGGCCAGCAGCTCCAGGTTGTCGGTGAAGTCGCAGGCCTGTTTGGTGCAGCCGGGGGTGAGGGCGGCGGGGTAGAAGTAGACGATGACCTTGCGGCCCTTGTGGTCGGCCAGGGACACCTCCTTGCCGTCGGCGTCGGGCAGGGTGAAGGCGGGGGCCTCGTCCCCGGGCTGGAGGCGGTCGCTCATCGGTCGGGTCTCCTCGTGCGTGCGCGCTGCGTGGATCGGGTGCCGTGATCGAGGGTAACCGGGGGTCCTGACCGTGCGGGGCGGTGTGGAGCTGACAGACTGTCCGGCACAGGTACACAGGTATCAGTGGATTTCGGAGGCGGCACGGTGGCGGACACGGCGGACACCAGGACCCCGGCGCAGATCGAGGCGGACATCGAGCGCCGTCGTGCGGTGCTGGCCGAGACCTTGGACGAGATCGGTGTGCGGGTGCATCCGAAGACGATCGTGGGGGATGCCAAGGCCCGGGTCGTCTCGAACGTGGATCACACGCTGGGGCGGGCGTATGTCCGGGTCAACAGTGTGGTGAGTGACGTGAAGGCGCAGTTCGTGGACGAGAAGGGTGCGCCGCGGCTGGAGCGGGTGGTTCCGGTGGCGGTGCTGGTGGTGGGGGTCGTGGGGCTGGTGGCTCTGGGGTCCCGTCGGCGCAGGCGATGACCCCGAGCGCGTGCGTTCGGGGCGGATGCAGGTAGGTTTCAGGACGTGAGTGCCAAGAGACACGAGAACGGTTCCCAGGACGACAAGCTGCCCATCCGGATGTTGCACGATCGTGTGCTCGTGCGGCAGGACACGAGTGAGGGTGAGCGGCGTTCGGGGGGCGGCATTCTGATTCCCGCGACGGCGGCGGTGGGTCGTCGGCTGGCCTGGGCCGAGGTGGTCGCGGTGGGGCAGAACGTACGGACCGTGGAGCCGGGTGACCGGGTGTTGTACGACCCGGAGGACCGGGCGGAGGTCGAGGTGCGGGGGACGGCGTACGTGCTGATGCGGGAGCGTGATCTGCATGCCGTGGCCGCGGACCGTTTCGAGGGTTCCGAGGATTCGACGGGGTTGTACCTGTAGATCGGTGGTGGAGAGGGGTTGGTGACTGGGGTCACCAGCCCTTTTCTTGTTTTCGGGCTAGGGTGGGGGGACCCGTGAGGGCCCCGACGAGACGCGCCGTACCGGGGTGAAGGCAAAGACGACGCACCCCCGTTTCCGTTCGTGTCCCGGAGGTGTCTGTCATGGCGTGGGTTCTGTTGATCGTGGCCGGTCTGCTGGAGGTCGGCTGGTCGGTGGGGATGAAGTACACCGACGGTTTCACCCGGTTGGTGCCCAGTGTGCTGACGGGTGCGGGGATCGTGGCGAGCATGCTGCTGTTGTCGTATGCGGCGCGTACGGTGCCGATCGGTACGGCGTACGGCGTGTGGGTGGGGATCGGTGCGGCCGGGGCGGCGGTGCTGGGCATGCTGGTGCTGGGTGAGCCGGTGACGGCGGCGCGGATCTTCTTCATCTGTCTGTTGCTGGTGGCCGTGGTGGGGTTGAAGGCGACGTCCGGGCACTGAGGGGCGGGCGGGCCGGCCGGTCAGGGCCAGCGGCTGTTCTGGATGAGTGAGCCGGGCAGGCCGTCCGGGACGGGGCTGTCGTCGCCGTTGGTGTCGCCTTCGTCGGTGTCGCCGGTGTCGTCGGTGGTCGTTCCGTCGTCGGTTCCGGTGTCGCCGCCGGTGGTGGTGCCGTCGGTCTGTTCCTGGGGTTGTTCCGCTGTGTCCTGGCCGGTGGGTTGTACGGCCGGTGCCTCGCCGTCGCTGTTCGGGGTGCTGGGGGAGGACGGTCCGGTGCTGGAGTCGCCGGGGGGTGGCTGGGTCTTCCAGGCGCCGGGCTGGAGGCGGAGGGTGAAGGGGGTGACGGGTACGCCCTTGAGGGCTTCGTGGGTGTACTGGCCCCAGATCTCGGCGGGGGCGCCGCCGCCGTTGATGCGGGGCAGGCCCATGGCGCCGTAGAGGGGTTTGTGGCCGGCGGTGACGGGGTCCTGGCCCATGACGGCGACGACGGTGGCGAGGTCGGGGGTGTAGCCGGCGAACCAGGCGGCGGTGTCCTCCTCGGCGGTGCCGGTCTTGCCGGCGGCGGGGCGGCCCGCGGTCTGGGCGGCGGTGGCGGTGCCGCTCTCGACGACGCCGCGCAGGACGGAGGTGGTGGTGTCGGCGGCCTGGCGGGTGACGGCCTGGCGGGTGTGGCGGTCGGGCAGGTCGATGGTGCGTCCGTTCTGGGTGACCTTCTCGATCATCGTGTAGTCGCCGTGTTTGCCGTGGTTGGCGAGGGTGGCGTAGGCCTTGGCCATGTCGAGGACGCTGGCGGTGGCGACGCCGAGGGCGATGGAGGGTCCGGCGTCGGAGAGGCTGGGGGTGTCCTCGGACAGGCCGAGGTCGATGGCGGTCTGCCGGACTTTGTCGGGGCCGACGTCGACGGCCATCTGGGCGTAGACGGCGTTGACGGATTTGTCGGTGGCTTCGCGGACGGTGATGTCGCCGTAGTCGCGGTGGTCCTCGTTCTCGGGGGCGTAGCGGTCGCCGGGCCAGCCTTGGACGGGGCGTTCGCTGGTGCCGTCGTAGCGGGTGTTGGGGGTGATGGGGTGGCCGTCGCGGGTGCGGGAGCCGTTTTCGACGGCGGCGGTGAAGACGAAGGGTTTGAAGCTGGAGCCGGTCTGGAAGTCCCGGCGGGTGGCGTTGGGGGTGTACTGCTTGACGTAGTCGATGCCGTTGTACAGGGCGACGATCTTGCCGGTTTTGACGTCGATGGAGGCGCCGCCGGCGCGGACGTAGGTGTCGACTTTGCGGTTCTTCTTGTCGAGGCGGTCCATGAGTTTGTCGTTGACGGCGTCGACGAAGGCGTCCTGTTTGTCCTTCTGGAGGGTGGTGGTGATGCGGTAGCCGCCGGCGTCGAGGGTGTTCTCGTCGATGATGCCGTTCTGGACGAGCTGGTTTCTGACGATGTTGACGATGTAGCCGCGTTGTCCGGACAGGCTGGTGGAGACGGTGGTCCTCTGGGGGGTGGGGAAGGTCAGGCGGGCGCGTTCGGTGGGGGTGAGCCAGCCTTCGTCGACCATGCCGTCGAGGACGTAGTTCCAGCGGTCTTCGACGGTGTCGCGGTTCTCGGGGTGGGTGATGACGTCGTACTGGCTGGGGGCGTTGACGAGGGCGGCGAGGTAGGCGGCGCGTGCGGCGTCGAGTTCGGAGGCGTCGATGCCGTAGTAGGCGTGGGCGGCGGACTGGATGCCGTAGGCGCCGCGGCCGAAGAAGCTGGTGTTGAGGTAGCCCTCGAGGATCTGGTCCTTGCTCTGGTTCCGGTCGAGTTTGATGGCGATGAAGAACTCTTTCACCTTGCGGGTGACGGTCTGTTCCTGGCGGAGGTAGTAGTTCTTCACGTACTGCTGGGTGATGGTGGAGCCGGATTGTCTGCCTTTGCCGGTGAGGGTGTTCCAGGCGCCGCGGACCATGGCCTGGGGGTCGATGGCGGATTCGGTGTAGAAGTCGCGGTCCTCGGCGGCGAGGACGGCGTGCCGGGCGTCTTCGGAGATCTGGGAGAGGGTGACGTTCTCGCGGTTGACCTCGCCGTCGCGGGCGAGGACGGAGCCGTCGGCGTAGAGGTAGACGTTGGCCTGCTGGGTGGCGAGGGCGTTGGCGGCGGGGATCTGTACGAGGTGGTAGCCGAGGAAGAAGCCGCCGATGACGACCGCGGCGGCGATGAGGAGGCCGCCGATGAGCATGCGCCAGGTGGGGAGCAGCCGGCGCCATCCGGTGCGTTCGGGCCTTGTGGTGGCGGCGGCCGTCTGGAGTGTTCTCGGTGCCCAGCCCTTCCCGGACTGCTTCCCGGACTGCTCTCCGGGCTGCTTTCCGGGTGGCTGCGGCTGAGGCTCGTCGCTCATGTCGTGCACGGACTCCTGTTTCGCCTGGCTTGTTCCACTACGCCGTGGTGTGTGCCTCTTATTCAAGACTGTCCCATCCGGCGGCGCGTCTCCGCCGACGCCGCGCGTGGCGCGCGTACGCGGCTTGTCACACACATGGCCCCAACGAAAATGCGTGGCCGGGGGTGTGGCGGGCGCACTAGGCTCCTGCGTTTTGGTGCCGGATGCGGGAGGGGGGCGGGGCGTGGGCTCGGCGCGCTTGTATCTGGCGGTCGCGGTGGGGGGTTTCCGGCGGTACGCGTCGTACCGGCTGGCGACGGCGGCCGGGGTGTTCACGAACACGGTGTTCGGGCTGATCCTCGTGTACACGTATCTGGCGCTGTGGGAGGAGCGGCCGGGGCTCGGCGGGTACGACCAGGCGCAGGCGGTCACGTATGTGTGGCTGGGGCAGTGTCTGTACGCGACGCTGGCGATCCAGGGCGGGGGTGCCGAGAGGGATCTGATGGAGCGCATCCGTACGGGTGAAGTCGCCGTCGATCTGTACCGGCCGGTGGATCTGCAGGTGTGGTGGCTGGCGGGTGACGTGGGCCGGGCGGCGTTCCAGTTGCTGGGGCGGGGGGTGGTGCCGTTCGTGTTCGGTTCGCTGTTCTTCACGATGGCGCTGCCGGCGGAGGTGGCGCCGTGGCTGGCGTTCGCGGTGACGCTGCTGCTGGCGGCGGTGGTGAGTTTCGCGATCCGCTATCTGGCGGCGCTGAGCGTGTTCTGGCTGATGGACGGCATGGGCGTCAACCAGGTGCTGATGATCACGGGGGTGTTCTTCTCGGGCATGGTGCTGCCGCTGAACGCCTTCCCGGGCGGGCTGGGCGAGGTCGCGCGGGCGTTGCCGTGGGCGGCGCAGATCCAGGTGCCGGCGGATGTGCTGATGGGGGAGCGGGATCCGTGGGGGGCGTTCGCGTTCCAGGCGGTGTGGGCGGTGGTGCTGCTGGCGGCGGGGCGGCTGCTGCAGTCGGTGGCGACGCGGCGGGTGGTGGTGCAGGGTGGGTGAGCGGGGCGCGGTCGTGGAGGGGCTGCGGGCGTACGGGCTGATCGCCGGGATGTGGGTGCGGTCCGGGATGACCTACCGTGCGTCGTTCGTCTTCACGGTGTTCGGGAACCTGCTGATGACGGGCCTGGACTTCGTGGCGATCCTGCTGATGTTCTCGCAGGTCGACTCGTTGGGCGGCTGGTCGCTGCCGGAGATCGCCCTGTTGTACGGGCTGTCGGTGACGGCGTTCGGGATCGCGGACCTGCTGCTGGGCTCGATGAATGTGCTGGGCGCGCGGATGCGGGACGGTTCGTTCGACGTGCTGCTGGTGCGTCCGGTGCCGGTGCTGGCGCAGGTCGGCGCGGACCGTTTCGCGCTGCGCCGGCTGGGCCGGGTCACGCAGGGCGCGGTGGTGCTGGGGTGGGCGCTGGCCGCGGTCGACGTCGACTGGAGTGCGGTGAAGGTGCTGCTGGTGCCGGTGATGGTGGTCAGCGGCGCGGCGATCTTCTCGGCGGTGTTCGTGGCGGGCGCGGCGTTCCAGATCTTCGCGCAGGACGCGGCGGAGGTGCAGAACGCGTTCACGTACGGGGGGACGACGCTGCTGCAGTATCCGCCGAGCGTGTTCGGGAAGGATCTGGTGCGCGGGGTGACGTTCGTGCTGCCGCTGGCCTTCGTCAACTGGGTGCCGGTCGCCCATGTGCTGGGCCGGCCGTATCCGGTCGGTCTGCCGGGGTGGGCGGTCTTCGCGTCGCCGCTGGTGGCGGTGGGCTGTGGTGTGCTGGCGGGTCTGGCGTGGCGGACGGGTCTCAGGTCGTACCGGAGCACGGGGAGTTAGCGGGACATGGATGAGGATTTCATCGAACTCGACGGTGTGGAGAAGGTCTTCGACGTCCGCAGGAAGACCGGTTTCCTGAGGCGGGAGCGGCACCGGGTGCGGGCGGTCGACTCGGTCTCGTTCACGGTGGCGCGGGGGGAGATGGTCGGCTACATCGGTCCGAACGGTGCCGGGAAGTCGACGACGATCAAGATGCTGACGGGGATCCTCACGCCGAGCGGGGGCCGGCTGCGGGTCGCCGGGATCGACCCGTCCCGCGAGCGGACCCGGCTGGCGCACCGTATCGGGGTGGTGTTCGGGCAGCGTACGACGCTGTGGTGGGACCTTCCGCTGATCGACTCGTACAAGCTGATGCACCGCATGTACCGCATCCCGGACGCCCGGTACCGGGAGAATCTCGGCCGGCTGACCGAACTCCTGGATCTGGGGGAGCTGTTGGAGGTGCCGGTGCGTCAGCTCTCGCTCGGGCAGCGGATGCGCGGGGACATCGCGGCGGCGCTGCTGCACGATCCGGAGGTGCTCTACCTCGACGAGCCGACGATCGGCCTGGACGTCGTCTCCAAGACCAGGGTGCGGGACTTCCTGCGGCGGTTGAACGCCGAGCGGGCCACGACGGTGCTGCTGACCACCCATGACCTGCAGGACATCGAGCAGTTGTGCTCGCGGGTGATGGTCATCGACCACGGGCGGCTGGTGTACGACGGTGCGCTCACCGGGTTGCACGAGGTGGGGGAGAGCGAGCGGACCCTGGTGGTGGACCTGGAGCGGGAGCTTCCGCCGATCGAGGTGCCGCCGCCCGCGCGGGTGGTACGGGTGGAGGGGCCCCGGCAGTGGCTGGCGTTCCCGGCGTCGGCGTCGGCGGCCGAGCTGGTGGCGCGGGTGGCGGAGCGGTATCCGCTGGTGGACCTGTCGGTACGGGAACCGGACATCGAGGCGGTGATCGCGAGAATGTACGAGGAGCGGGCCGGGCGGGCTCTCTCGTAGCCGGGCGGCGGAGACACCTCGTAGGCTGCTGGTATGACCGATGACGCAGCCGTCCCGGACCTCCGCGCCTCCGACGCCGACCGTGAGCGGGTCGCCGAGATCCTGCGGGACGCCCTCGCGGAGGGCCGCCTCGACATGGAGGAGTTCGAGGAACGGCTGGACGCGACGTACAAGGCGCGCACGTACGGGGAACTGACGCCGATCACCCGCGACCTGCCGGACCAGGGGACGTCCGCACCGGTCGTGTCCCTCACCAAGCAGCCGGAAGAAAGCGGCACTTGGCGCGACCGGATCGTCGGCGGCGACGACGCGGGCACGTCGTCGTGGGCCGTGGCCGTGATGTCGGGCTTCCAGCGCAAGGGCCGCTGGACGGCGCCGCGCCGCTTCAACTGCTTCGCCTTCTGGGGCGGCGGGGAGATCGACCTGCGGGACGCGTACTTCGCGGACCGCGAGATCGTCATCAACGCGGTCGCGATCATGGGCGGGGTGGAGGTGATCGTCCCGCCCGGTGTCGAGGTCGTCGTGCGCGGCATCGGCGTCATGGGCGGCTTCGACCACCGTGAGGAGGGCGTACCGGGTGAACCGGGCGCCCCGCGCGTGATCGTCACGGGCTTCGCCTTCTGGGGCGGGGTGGGCGTGGACCGCAAGCTCCCCCGCGCGGAGAAGCAGCGCCTGCGCGAGGAACGCCGCAGGGAGAAACTGGAACGCAGGCAGGAGCGCCGCCGCGAACTGGAGGACTCCCACCGGGACCACCTGGACCTCCACCCCCGCCGGGGGGAACACGAGCCCCACGGCCGCGACGACCGCTGAGCCGGCCCTTTCAGCCCCTCCGGCGTTTGAGGAGCGGGGTCCGGGGCGGAGCCCCGGTTTCGGGACGGGAAGGGGCGGCGGGGGCGAAAAACCCAACCCTCGCCCCCTGCGACCTACAACCGCGCCGGAGCCCCACCCTTCAGATCATCCAGATCAAAGACCTCCGCCATCCGGGCATACCCCCGGTCACTCGGATGAAGATGATCCCCGGAGTCGTACTCCGAACGGAACCGTCGCGGATCGTACGAATCCCGAACCGCCTCGTCGAAGTCGACGACCGCGTCGAACACCCGCCCCGCCCGGATCTCCGCGTTGATCACCCGCCGCACGTCCTCCCGCGCGCCGGTGTACCCCCGATGCCCACGGAACGGCATGAGCGTCGCCCCCACGACCTTCACCCCCCGCGCGTGCCCCCGCGCGACCAGCTCCTCCAGCCCCGCGACGATCGCGTCCGGATCACCCGCCCCCGGATGACGCAGGATGTCGTTGATCCCGAGCACCACGACGACGACCTTGACGTTCGTCCGCCCCAGCACGTCCCGCTCGAACCGGTTCAGCCCACTGGGATTCTCCGCGGGCCGCCCCAGCCCGTCCGTGAGCACCCGGTTCCCGCTGATCCCCTCGTTGACGACGCTGTACCGCGGCACGTCCCGCCCGTCGGCGACGGCCGACCGCAGCCGGTCGGACAGCACGTCCGGCCACCGGCTGTTCGCCCCGGTCGTCGAGGTGACGCCGTCCGTCAGCGAGTCACCGAGGACGACGACCGTCCCGTCCGCCTCGTCGCTCAGCACGTCCAGCGCGGTCACGTACCGCCAGAACGTGCTCTGTCCGGTGTACGCGGCCCCGGTCGTGTCCCGGGTGTGCTCGCCGTCGGCGACGTACGAGATCTGGCGCGCGTGCCGGTGATAGGTGACCGGACCGGAGGGGGTGGGGGAGTACGTCGTGATCAGGACGTCCCCGTCGTGCGGGACGGCGATGCGCACGACGTCGCTGACCACCTGCCCGCCCGCCGGGATGACGACCGTCGGGCTCCCGGTGAAGGTCAGCGGCCGCATGGTCTCCGCGAGCGCCGCCGCCGTGTCCGGGTCCGCGGACACGGCGATCGAGGCGTGCGTGAGGGTCAGCGGTGACTGGCCGTACAGGTTGGACAGCGTGACGCGGGCGCTCGTACCGCCGGCGCCGGTGTGGACGACGTTGCGCACCGAGCGGCCCGCGAGGCCCGTCGTCTCGGTGCCGGGTTCGCCCCCGACCGGGGAGGTGGCCCAGGAGCCGGCCCAGGTGCCGGTGGAGGCGGGCGCGGCCGGGCCGTTCCGCGCACCATGGCCACCGGCGACGGTGCCGCGCTCCCGTGTACCGTCGCCGTCTCCGACGCCGGCACCGGCGTAGATGGCGGCGGAGACCGCCAGGACCGCGGCGACGACCGCGGCGAGCAGGGCACGCTGCTTGGCGGGAGGCGCCTGCGGGCCCCCGTCACGACCCCGGGTCATGCTGTCTGTTCTCCTCGGACGACGGGAGCGGGAGGCTCCGATCTGATGAACCCATGATGATCCACGGGCGGGGAAGACTCACACGAGGGACCGCTGCGGAACCCCTAGGTGATCCCCCTGGACAAACCCCCTCCGAACAGACGCCGGGAACTCCTGTCGCGTTCCAGGAGTCGGTCAGGAAGGGACAATGTGTGAGAGATCACCGGACGGGTGGAGCGGATGGAACGGACCGGCACGACAGAGGAAGCGGAAGCGGCGAAAGCGGCGGTGACGGCGGAAAGCGCCGGCCGGAGCGCCGAAGGCCGGCATGCCCGCACCGGAGCCTTCACCAACCGCGCGATGAACACGTTCAGCCCAGCGGACGAGGAGAAGCGGCGCGGGGTGCGCCGGATGAAGCTCACCGCCACCGGCCTGCTGCTGTTCGTCGCCGTCGTCTACGTCCTCGCCAAGTGGGCCTCCCACCAGGGCGCCGGCCCCTGGGCGGGCTATGTCGCCGCCGCGGCCGAGGCCGGCATGGTCGGCGCGCTCGCCGACTGGTTCGCCGTCACCGCCCTCTTCCGTCACCCTCTCGGCCTGCGCATCCCGCACACCGCGATCATCCCCACCAAGAAGGACCAGCTCGGCGTCTCCCTCGGCGATTTCGTCGGGGAGAACTTCCTCTCCGAGGACGTCGTACGGCAGCGGCTGCGCGCCGTCGGCATCGGCAGCCGGCTCGGCGCCTGGCTTTCCGTCCCGGAGCACGCCGACCGGGTCACCGCCGAACTGTCGGCGGCCCTGCGCGGTGCGCTGACCGTGCTGCGCGACTCCGACGTCCAGGCGGTGGTCGGCGAGGCCATCACCCGCCGCGCCAACGCCCAGGAGATCGCGCCCGGCACGGGCAAGCTGCTGGAGCGGATCGTCGCCGACGGCGGCCACAAACGGGCCGTGGACGTCATCGTCAGCCGCGCGCACGACTGGCTGGTGCTGCACGGCGACACCGTGATGGACGCCGTCCACGGGGGCGCGCCCGGCTGGACCCCCAGATTCGTCGACCGCAAGGTCGGCGAGCGCGTCTACAAGGAGCTGCTGCGCTTCGTCACCGAGATGCGCGACATGCCCACCCACCCGGCGCGGGGTGCCCTGGACCGCTTCCTCACCGACTTCGCCTCCGACCTCCAGTCCGACACCGACACCCGTGTCCGCGTCGAACGCCTCAAGAGCGAGATCCTCGGCCGGGGCGAGGTGCAGGACCTGATCGCCTCCGTGTGGACGGCCGTACGGTCCATGATCGTCTCGGCGGCGGAGGACGAGCGCAGCGAACTGCGCCTGCGCGTGCGTGCCTCGCTGCTCTCGCTCGGTGCCCGGATGTCGCTCGAGCCCAAGGTGCGGGGCAAGGTCGACGGCTGGCTGGAGAGCGCGGCGGTGTACGTGGTCACCACCTACCGCAAGGAGATCACGTCCCTGATCACGGACACGGTGGCGAGCTGGGACGCCGAGCACACCACGAAGAAGATCGAGGCCAACATCGGCCGTGACCTCCAGTTCATCCGCATCAACGGCACGGTGGTCGGCTCCCTCGCCGGCCTGCTGATCTACACGGTGTCACGGGTCCTGGGGGCGTAGCGGTTGCCCGCACCTCTCGGGGTGGCCCGCCGAGAGTGTCCGCGGGCGCGGCGTAGTTGTTCGCGCAGTTCCCCGCGCCCCTGGGGGTGGCCTGCTGAGAGTTTCCGCGGGTGCGTCGTGGCCGGTCGCGCAGTTCCCCGCGCCCCTGGGAAGCGCCCCCACCGTGGCTTCCCCCTCCCCCTCGCCTTCCCGACCAACGGCGACAGCAACGCCCTCAGGGGCGCGGGGAACTGCGCGATCAACCCCAACGCACCCGCAGGAACCCACGACGGGCCGCTCCCCCAAAGGGGCGCGGGGAACTGCGCGAACACCCACGAAGCCCCGCCGGGCCCCACCGCACCCCCGGCGCTGAAAGGCAAGCGTGAAACCCCCACCCAAGGGCATACGGAGTTTCGCTTCGTCAGGGAGGGAGCCCATGACCACCGCGCACCCCGGGACCGGACACCGCACCATCACCACCCGCATCCCCGCCCGTCTGGACCGCCTCCCGTGGTCCCGCTGGCACTGGACCGTCGTCATCGGCCTCGGCACCGTGTGGATCCTCGACGGCCTGGAGGTCACGGTCGTCGGCAACATCGCGAGCCGCCTGTCCGAACCGGGCAGCGGACTGCCCATCACCTCCGGCGAGGTCACCGGCATCGCCGCCGCCCTCTACGTCGCCGGCGCCTGCGCGGGCGCCCTCTTCTGGGGCCGGCTGACCGACATCTGGGGCCGCAAGAAACTCTTCATGATCACCCTCGCGGTCTACCTCGCTGCCACCGCCCTCACCGCGGTCGCCTTCGACACCTGGTGGTTCTTCCTCTTCCGCTTCCTCACCGGCTTCGGCATCGGCGGCGAGTACGCGGCCATCAACTCCGCGGTCGACGAGCTGATCCCGGCGAAGTACCGGGGCCGCGTCGACCTGCTGATCAACGGCAGCTTCTGGCTGGGCGCGGTCGGCGGCTCCCTGCTGTCGATCCTGGCCCTGAACACCGACGTCTTCCCGGCGAACGTCGGCTGGCGCCTGACCTTCGCCCTCGGCGCCGTCCTCTCCCTGGTCATCCTCCTCGTACGCCGGCACGTCCCGGAGAGCCCGCGCTGGCTGCTGATCCACGGCCGTGACGAGGAGGCGGAACGCATCGTCGGTGACATCGAGCGCCGGGTCGAGGCCGAGCGGAACGAGCCGCTGTCCGACGTCGAGGACGAGCTGACGATCCACCAGCGCGAGAACGTCACGTTCACCGAGATCGCCCGCACCGTCTTCGCCAAGTACCGCAAGCGCTCCGTCCTCGGCTTCTCCCTCTTCATCGGCCAGGCGTTCCTCTACAACGCCATCACCTTCGGCTTCGGCGCGATCCTGACCACGTTCTTCGACGTCCCGTCCGGCAGTACCGGCTACTACTTCGCCGTCATCGCGGCCGGCAACTTCCTGGGTCCGCTGCTGCTCGGCAGGCTCTTCGACACGGTCGGCCGCCGGGTGATGATCTCCGGCACGTATCTGCTCTCGGGCCTGCTCCTTTTCGGGACGGCCTGGCTGTTCGACCGTGGCTCGCTCAGCGCCACCACGATGACGGCCTGCTGGTGCGCGGTCCTGTTCTTCGCCTCGGCCGGCGCGTCCAGCGCCTACCTGACGGTCTCCGAGGTCTTCCCGATGGAGACCCGGGCCATGTCCATCGCCTTCTTCTACGCCCTCGGCACCGCCGCCGGCGGCATCAGCGGCCCCCTGCTGTTCGCGAAGCTCACGGAGTCGGGCGTGGTCGGCGACACGGTCCTGGCCTTCCAGATCGGTGCAGGGCTGATGTGCGCGGCGGGCCTGGTCGCCGTGTTCCTCGCGGTGAAGGCGGAAGGCCGCTCCCTGGAGGACATCGCGGCCCCGCTGTCGGCGGCCGGGGCGAAGGCGGGGGCGGCGGGAAGCTGACCGGGCCGCGGGGCCGCGGCGGGACCCTTGTCGGACACCGGACGGCGACATCAGGCCACTGGTCTTTGAAAGTGCAACTACCCCCTTGTTCGAGGATCGTCACACGGGTGACACTCGCTGACGGCGGCCGGCCCCCTCGGCCCGGTGGTCCGGGCCGGCGGGAACGCCGTACCGCCTCGTGCGTCCCCATGCCCTCGATCATGGAGGTACCGATGAAAACAAGCCGTCGCGGGGCCGGATTACTCCTCGGTCTGTCCTCGGCCCTGACGTTCTCTCTCCTCGGCGCGTCCCCGGCGTCCGCCTCGACCTCGACGTGGACGCTGGAGGCCGAGGGGCAGGAGTTGTGTGTCCGTGGTGGGTTCTCATGGACGTACGCCTTGTCCCCGGTGTCCGGAAGCTGGTCGAAACCCATCACGACCGGCATCCGCAACCTGCCGGGCAAGTCCTCCGCCAACCTGGGCCGTCAGATCATCCCCCCGGGCACGAACGAACGTGACCCCGCTGACGGCAGCCTGCCCGTCAACGGCTACGTCTTCTTCTCCCTGGGGCTGGCGCCGGGCGGTGAGTACACCGCCGAGATCTACGCCACCGACGGCGAGCGGACCGAGACCGACCAGCTGAAGATCGTCTACCAGGACGAGTACTGCCAGTAGGCCCCGCGGAACGATCCTGAGCCATGGTGCCCGGGCACCCGGTCCGTCGGCCGGTCAGCCCGTCGGCCGGTCAGCCCGTCGGCCGGCCGGCCCGGGCATCATGGCGCGGTCGCCGGAACACCGTCGCGCGGCCGCCCTCCCTCAGCCCCGTCCCCGCCGGTCCGCCACCGCCCACGAGGCGAGCGCCACGGCGCCGGCCACCCCGAACACGGCGGGCCAGGCGCCCACCTTCTTCGCCAGCGGGTGCGACCCGGCGAACGCGGCGACGTACGCCACCGACAGCGCTCCCGCCGCCCGGCCCCCGGCCCGCTCCCGCCACTGCTGCGCGGCGGCGGCCCCGGCGGCGGCGAGGACGACCCCGCCGAGCTGCCGCTTCCGGGTCCAGCGGGCCACGCCGTACCCGCCGACGAGTCCGCTCGCGGCCACCACGGAACTGGGAACCTTCGTCATGCCTGCTGCCTCCTGCCACTGCCCCCGGCCCGCCGGGCCGGGGTCGTCCGGACTCCGAGGCTAGCGCTCCCGGAGGCGGTCCCCGCGCCCAGGTCCGCCGCCACCCGTGTGACACAACCTGAGTCCAGGCTTGTCAACTTTCCTCCACCGAGCTATATAAGAAGGCAAGACCGTAAGGGCATCGCACCGATGAACCCACGGAAGGAGATGACCGTGATGCTCATGCGTACCGACCCGTTCCGCGAATTCGACCGACTCGCGCAGCAGGTCTTCGGCGCCACCGCCACCGGCCGCCCCTCGGCGATGCCGATGGACGCCTACCGGGCGGGGGACGACTTCATCGTCCACTTCGACCTCCCCGGCATCGACCCCGAGACGATCGACCTCGACGTCGAGCGCAACGTCCTCAACGTGCGCGCCGAGCGCCGCTCCCCGGCTCCCGAGGGCGCGGAGACCGTGGTCGCCGAGCGGCCCACCGGCACCTTCACCCGCCAGCTCTTCCTCGGCGACACCCTGGACACGGAGCGCATCGACGCCTCGTACGAGTCCGGTGTCCTGACCCTGCGCATCCCGGTCGCCGAACAGGCCAAGCCGCGCCGCATCCAGATCACCGGCGGCGACAGCCGCAAGCAGATCGGCGGCTGACCCCCCCTCGCGGGGCCCGCGCACCCCGCCCACCCCACGCGTCCCGCGGACCCGCACGGTCCGCGGGACGCGCCCCCGCGCACATCCGGCCCGCAGGACGGCACATGCCCGGCAAGAACCGGGGCATGCGAGAACCGGAGACCGGGGCACTGGAGAACCGGAGAAGGAGAGAAGCACCGGATGACCACGCTGACACCGCAGAAGCCCGCGACCTCGAAGCCGGCCGGAGGCGTCCCGGCCCCGGCCGCAGCGCCCCGGGACGACAGCTGGCATCGACTGATCGACGCGGTGAAGGAGTCGGGCCAGTACCCGACACGCGCGCAGGCGGAGAGCGTCACCCGGATCGTCCTCTCCGCCCTCGGCGGTCACGTCGTCGGCGACGAACGCGTCGACCTGGCCCGCGCCCTGCCCGAGGAGGCGGCCAGAGTGATCGCCTCGCAGATCCCGGTGACCCGAGAGATGACCGCCGCGGAGTTCGTCGACTCGGTGGCCGCCCGTATCGAGGGCGCGACCCCGGCGACCGCCCGCTGGGACGTCAGCTCGGTCCTGAGCGTCCTGCCCGACCTGGTCGGCGACGCCCTGGTCACCCGCGTCCTGGCCCAGCTGCCGCCGGGCTACGCCCTGCTCTTCGGCCGCGCGGAGCTGTCCCTGGCGTGACGGCCGGGCCACGGCCCCTGCATACACCCCCGCACAGCAGAAAACCGCCCGACGTGACCCGGCCCCGGACCCGTGTCCGGGGCCGGCTCATGTCCGGATCCCGCCACCGCCCGCAAAACGGTTCGACGCCGCCCCTCCCCACCCGCCACCCTGTGGGCCGGACATCACACCGACCGACCGTCCCCGGAGGACCGTTGAACCCCACCATCCGCCACATCACCTTCGACTGCACCGGCGACCCCTACGACCTCGCCACGTTCTGGAGCGCGATGCTGGGCAACCCGCTCGCCGACGACGACAAGCCCGGCGACCCGGAGGCCCTGATCGCGGACCCGTCCGGCGGACCCGGTCTGCTCTTCGTGCGCGTACCGGAGGGCAAGACCGCCAAGAACCGCCTCCACTTCGACCTCAGGCCGACCGGCCGCACCCGCGCGGAGGAGGTCGCCCGCGCCATCGGACTCGGCGCCCGTCAACTGGCCGACCACACCCGCCCCGACGGCGGAGGCTGGGTCACCCTGGCAGATCCCGAGGGAAACGAGTTCTGCGTGGAGCGCGGCGACCTGGACTGAACCGGGGGCCCGACGGCCGGAGCGTACGTTCGTACACCCGGGAGTGTACGATCGTACGCATGCCGACGGACGACTACTTCGCGAACGACCCGCGCACGAATCTGGAGCGCATGCTCGCGGGCGACCTGTACATCGCCGACGACCCGGAGATCGCCCGCCGCCAGCAGCGCGCGATGCGGCTCGCGGCCCGCTACCAGGCCGCCTACCCCGAGAACCCCACCGAGGCGAGGCCGATCCTGACCGAGCTCCTCGCCTCGGTGGGCGAGGACGTCGAGGTACGCCCCCCGCTGTACGTCGACTACGGCAGCAACATCAGCATCGGCGCCCGTACCTTCGTCAACTACAACCTGACCGCCCTGGACGTCGCACGGATCACCATCGGCGAGGACTGCCAGATCGGCCCGAACGTCCAGCTCCTGACGCCCACCCACCCGGTGGAGCCCCAGCCCCGCCGGGACAAGCTGGAGGCGGCCCTGCCCATCATCATCGGCGACAACGTCTGGCTCGGCGGCGGCGCGATCATCTGCCCCGGCGTGACCATCGGCGACAACTCCGTCATCGGCGCCGGCGCGGTGGTCACCAAGGACATCCCCGCGAACGTCGTGGCCGTCGGCAACCCGGCCCGCCCGGTCCGCACCGTCTGAGCCCCGACCGCGAGCCATGGCCACCGGACACACCGACCCCCGCCGCCGCGAGCGCATCCTCGCGGCGGCGCTCGACCTGATCGCCGAGGAGGGCGTGGCGGGCGTCTCCCACCGCAAGATCGCCGCCCGCGCGCAGGTGCCGCTGGGCTCGATGACGTACCACTTCACCGGCATCGACGACCTGCTGCTCCAGGCCCTCACCGGCTACGCCGACCACGTGGTGACCCTCTTCGAGCACCACCTCACCGGCGCCACCACCCCCGACCAGGTCCGGGAAGCGGTCACCGACCTGATCCACACCCTCTCCGAGGGCCCCCGCCGCGACCTGATCCTCGTCCAGGAGCTCTACACCCTGGCCGCCCGCCACGAGCCGTACCGCGCCCTGTGCGCCCGCTGGATGCGCCGCAGCCGCACCCTCCTGGAACAGCACTTCGACGCCGCCACGGCCCGCCGACTGGACGCCCTCATCGAGGGCCTGCCCCTCCACCAGGCCCTGGACGACACCCCGCCCGACCGCGCACTGACCCGCGAGGCGGTCTCCCGTATCACCGCGGACACGTAACCGGCTTCCGGCCCCGGGGGCCGCCCCCACGGACGAGCCCCCGGGTCCCCAGGCCCCCGGGTCCCGTCAGGACGGGAGGGCGCCGAGCTGACGCAGTTGCGTGAAGACGTCGACGACCCCCCGGAGCTCGGTGATCCGCCCGTCCGCGAAGCGGAAGATGAAGATCTCGCCGTAGACGACGGACTTCCCGGTGGGCGGCAGCCCCCGGTACTCGCCTCGATGGGTCCCGGTCACCGTGTTCCTGCACACGACCTTGTCCCCCTCCGTGATCGTCTCCTCGACGGCGACATGCAGGTCGGGGAACGCCCGCAGCAGCACCTCCCACACCCGCTTCAGCGCTTCCGCACCCGTCACGCCCATCGGTACCGGCGCGTGGAAGAGCAGGTCGGGCGCGACGAGTTCGTCGACGGCCTTCGCGATGACCTCCGGATCGCCGCTGTTCACGGCGGAGTGGAAACGGTCGAGCACCGCCGCGTTGCTCGCTTCCGGCATACGGACTCACCCCTGTTCTCTGCTGGACACTGCCTCAGCGATATGACGACACGGCCGCCGCGCATGTGACACGACGCGCGGGACGACACCGGATCGTCCTCCCCGCCGCTGCCCGGCCGTCCTCCCTGTGGGTGAGCGACGGCTGCCGCACCGGCACACGTCCGGGTGAACGTGTACGCTCCGCGCCGGTGTTCGGCACGGCCCCCCGCAGGGGCCGTGGGCAGCCCTGTCGCGGGCCACGGAACGTCCGACGGCCGCGCGGAGCCCCGGACGGCCCGTGACGGAGCCGCCGGATCCCCTCGTCCGGCGTCGCTACGATCTGCGCCGCTGTGGGCCGATGCCTCCGCACTCACCGCCATGCACGCGATCGACCTGCCGTTATGCAGCGATGCAGGCGGCGTGGACGCCCGGCCGTTCCGCACGACCACGGGGAGAGACACATGGCGCACGAGCCGGAGGTCCAGGACCAGGGGCGACGGCCGGGGGAGCGGCTGGCGCGACTGCTGCGACGCTGGTGGGAGGAGGCCGGGAGCACCGCGCCCGGCGGCACACGGCCCACACAGCAGGCACTGGCCTCGAAACTGGGCATCGACCAGACGACGCTCTCCCGCTACCTCAACCCCAAGCACGCGTCGACCGCGCCACCGAGGGTGGTGGAGGCGCTCCACACCCACCTGCGCGCCCCGGCGGCGGAGCTGGAGCGGGCACGGGAGCTGTACAGGGCGGTGCTGGAGGAGAGCAGCGGCCAGGCGGCGGCGGCCGTCGGCAACGTCCCGGAGCCCGCCGGCACGGCCGGTGCCGTGGCCGACGCCGCGGACGGCACGGACGGGCGCGGCACCCCGGGCCGGCCGGAACGCTCCCGGTGGGTGCTGCCGGCCCTGGTGGCCGCGGTGACGGTACTGGCCTTCATCGCCGGGGCGGTCGTGCGCGACCAGTACGCCCCCCGCCCCGAGGCCGCGGCCGACAGCGTGGCGGCCGGCGCCGTCCCGGTGAGCGGCGCGCCGCTGGAGTGGCCGCTGCTGAAGAAGCGGAAGGAGGACCAGTTCACCCCCGGCCGCGCCCTGCAGCACCTGCTGAGGGCGCACGGCTACGAGGTGAGGACGGACGGGTTCTTCGGGGACGAGACCCAGGAGGCCGTCATGGACTTCCAGCGCAGGAACAACCTGTCGTCCGACGGCAAGGTGGGCAAGGACACCTGGCCCGAACTGGTGATCCCCCTCGGGCGCGGAGCCGACGGGCACGCGGTCCTGGCCCTCCAGGAACTCCTGCACAACACGGGCCAGGGCGGCACGGAGGTGTCGGGGAAGTTCACCGCGGCGACCGCCGAGGACCTGAAGTACTTCCAGCGCCACCACAGCCACCACGGCCTGCGGCCGAGCGGCAGGGCGGACGTCGACACCTGGCTGGCCCTGCTGGTGTTCCAGCGTCCGCCGTCCGCCGCCCCCACCTACCAGAGCCCCACGAGCCCGCCACCGTCCACACCGGCATGAGCGAACCGGGCGGCCCGCCCGCGTGAGGCGTCCGCGCGGGGGCGGGCCGCCCGTGTGAGACGTCGGTACGGGGGCGGGCCGCCCGTGTGAGGGGCCGTACGGACGGGCCGCCCGCCTACGTGGGAGTCCGTACGGCCCGCCCGCCCGCATGCCGCCCGCCCTCCCGTGCCGCATGATGCGCGACTTGCCCTCCTGGCAGGCATAACCACAGGTCAGGCCCCCTCCCCGCAGGCTGCACGGAGCCTGCATGGATGCGCCTGTGCAGACCCCCCGGAATGTCTTCCCGCACCCCGTTCCCACGGTCAGTCTGGTTGCTGTGCCCGGCGCTCCCCGGCCACCCCGATCCGCCCTCGTCGGCGGACGGCGTGCCCGGGGCGTGGCGCCGGTGCGCTTCCTGACCACTCTCCACCCGAAGGGGTACCTCCATGTCCGCTGTCCGCAAGTCCGTCATGTCCGCGCTGTCGACGATCGTCCTCGCCGGTGGGCTCGCCTTCGGCACCGCCGGCACGGCGAGCGCCGCCACCTGCCCGTCCACGGCGTCCCCGAAGATCGACGGCGCGGTCGCCGCATGGTCCCTGAGCTGCGTGAGCGGCGGCGTGCGGGTGTCCGGCTGGCTCGAGGACATCCGCATGGACAACAAGTGCGCCTTGGTCCGCATCGTCGGCGGCAACGGCGAGTACCGCACGAAGCAGGCATGCGGCTCCGGTGTCCGCGAGCAGTTCGACTTCACCTTCGGCGGGACGGACTCGGCCCAGGTGCGCCTGGCCATCGCCTGAACCCCGCTCCGGGGCGGGCGGTGACGCCCGCCCCGGAGCGTCCGGGGGTGCGCGCCCGCCCGGCGGGGGAGCCCGGGCGGGCGCGCACCCCGTGCCCGCACGACCGGCGGAACCGGCCGCGAGGAAAGAACGAGGAACGAGGCAGGCACGTGAACGCGAACAAGGGCCCCCTGCGCGACCTCCTCACGGCGTGGACGGTGATGACGGCCCTGGCCCTCACCCCGCCCGCCCTCGCGGGCACCCCCGCCGGAGCCGGAGCCGGAGCCGAGACCGGGACCTCCGGCATCACGACGGCCTCGGTGACGGCGAACGACCGCGAACTCCCCGGCACGATCCCGGAATCCGCGCGGCCCGAGGGACCCCTCAGGCCGCCGTCAGCGCCGCCAGGGCGCGCTCCATCGCGGCGTTGAACTCCTCCGGCGCCAGCGGCAGCCGCGACTTGACGTCCCGGCTCCACTGGTCGGCGAGGACCTCGGCGGAGCCCGCCTCGACACCGTCGAGCGCCGCGTCGGCCAGGTCCGACGGCGCGATCTTGGCCACGGGCCAGCCCGCCGCCATGTCGGTGTCGGCCAGGCCGAGGTGCACCGCCGTGACGAGCGTGCCCTGCTCGGCGAGCTCCAGGCGGACGCCGTTGGTCATGGCCCACGCGGCGGCCTTGGTCAGGTGGTAGGCGCCCGCGCCCCTGCCCCCGAACCACGACATGGCGGAGAGGACGTTGACGATCGTGCCCCCGCCGTTCCCGGCGAGCACCGGCGCGAACTCCCGGACCATTTCCAGGTGACCGAACACGTTGGTCTCCATCTCGCGCCGTACCGCGTCCGGCGAACCGGTCACCAGGTCGGTCCCCGTACTGATCCCCGCGTTGTTGACGAGCAGTGAGACGTCCGGGGCCGCCTCGGCGGCGGCCCGCACGGACGCGGGATCGGTGATGTCGAGGGGCAGCACCTCGACCCCGGGCAGGTCCACGGACTCCGGCCGGCGGGCCGTCGCGTAGACCTTGCGGGCGCCCCGTGCGAGCAGGCGCTGGGCGAAGGCGCGGCCCAGGCCGCGATTGGCTCCGGTGACAAGGGCGACTGAGTTGTTGATGTCCATGCCCGGTACGCTAAAAGTTGACGTCAACGTCAAAGGCAAGTGCCGGCCGTCAGAACCGGGGTGAGGGGCGTCACCATGACCGTCACGGAGAGCGCGGCCGGTCGGCTCGTCCGCATCGGCGAGGTGGCGCGGGCCGCCGGTGTCTCGACACGCGCCGTGCGCTACTACGAGCAGCAGGGGCTGCTCTTCTCGGAGCGCAGCCCGTCCGGCCAGCGCCTCTACCGGCAGGACGCCGTCACCCTGGTGCACTTCTTCCAGCAGATGTTCGCCGCCGGCCTGACCAGCCGGAGGATCGCGGAACTCCTTCCGTGCTGGGACTCCGGGCACACCGACGCCGACCAGCGCGCCATGCTGCGCGCCGAGCGCGACCGCATCCAGGCCAAGGTCGACGAGCTGCAGGCGGCCCTGGACCGCCTCGACGAGGTCATCGCGATCACGGACACGCACCCGTAGGCGACCGCGTCGAGGTCCGTCCCCACGTCGGGACGGGAAGGCGCCGCACGCTCCGGTGGGCGGTGAGGAGCGAACCGGTCCGGCCCCGGGCCCGGTCGGCTGTGCGGGGGTCGCTCCGGGCCCTCACCCCCGGTGGGGAGCGCCGGTGCTTCAGGTGCGGTCGAGGAAGCCGGCGATCAGCGGGGCGATCTCGGGCAGGTGCGTTTCCAGGGCGAAGTGGCCGGTGTCGAACAGGTGGAGCTCGGCGTCGGGGAGGTCGCGCAGATAGGCCCGGGCGCCGGCCTCGGTGAAGAACGGGTCACCGACGCCCCAGGTGATGAGGGCGGGCGGGGTGTGCGTGCGCAGCCAGGACTGCCACCGGTCGTAGCGTTCGAGGTTGGACCGGTAGTCGAAGGCCAGCGCCACTTGAGCGTCCTTGCGGCCGGGGAGGTCCAGGAAGTGCTGGTCGAGGGTCCAGCCGTCGGGGGCCAGCAGCTCCGGGCCGGGGACCCCGGTCTCGTACTGGCCGCGGGTGCCGGGCAGGGTGAGCAGGTCGCGGACGGTCTTCTCGGCACCGGGGGTCTCGGGGCGCAGTGCGATGAAGTCGCGGGCCGCGTCCGACAGGCCTTCCTGGTAGGCGTTGCCGTTCTGCACGACCAGGCCGGCGATCCGCTCGGGAAGCCGCTCGGCGAGGCGGAAGCCGACCGGGGCACCGAAGTCGAACATGTACATGGTGAAGCGGGTCAGGCCGAGCCGCCGTACGAAGCCTTCGGTGATGTCGGCGAGACGGTCGAAGGTGTGGACGAAGCCGTGCGGGACCCGGGTGTGACCGAAGCCGGGGTAGTCGGGGGCGACCAGGCGGTAGTGGGAGCCGAGGACGTCGATCAGCCGGCGGAACTGGTGCGAGGCCGACGGGAAGCCGTGCAGCAGCAGAAGCACGGGGGCGTCCGGACGCTCGGGAACCGACTCGCGGTAGAAGACGCGGACGCCGTCGACCTCGAGATGACGGTGAACGATGCGGGCCACCGGTAAGCGAACCATGACTAACCCCTTCTCTCGCTGACGATGCATTAGAAGTATCGTCCGACTGGCTAACGTGTCAAGCGTTGCCGGTACCATTAGGAGCATGAGTGGTCCCGTCCCCCTGACCGGGGAGCCCCTGGCCCTGGACCTGGTCAACACCCATCCGTCCGTCGGCGACCTGCTGACCGGCCCGGACGCCCTGCGCGCCTGGCTGCTCCTGCAGGCCGGCCGGTCCCCCGAAGCGCGGGAGTTCGCCACCGCCGGACTCACCGACGCCGACCTGAAGGCCGTACGGGAGATCCGCGCGCACACGGCCCGCGCGCTCGACCGTGCCCGCGCCGGCGAACAGCCCCCACCGGAAGCGCTGGACGCGCTCACCCGAGCCCAGGGCGCCGCGCCCGCCGTCCGCGCACTGGACTGGAACGGCACGGCCGTCACCGCCACCCCCCGCCGCACCGGCCCGACCGCCGCGCGGCTGGCGGCCTGGCTGGCCGAAGCCGCCGCCGACCTGCTCACCGACCCGGCGATCACCACGGTCCGCTCCTGCGCGGCCGAGGACTGCTCCCTGCTGTTCCTGCCCGCCCACCCCCGTCGCCGCTGGTGCTCGGCCGCCCGTTGCGGCAACCGCGTCCGCGTCGCCCGCCACTACCAGCGCCACCGCACCACCTGACGCCCCGTGCCGGCCGGCGGGATCACGTCGAGGCGGCTCCGAACCGGCCGGGGAGGCCGAAAAGCGATGCTTGACGTTTCAACATGATTGTTGTGAGCATGCAGTGACGTTCTGAGATCGGAGTCCTTCATGCGTCTGAAGTCCCTCGCCCTCGCCGCGATACCCGCGGCCTTCCTCGGTGTCATGGCATCCGCGCCCAGCGCGTCGGCGTGGTCCACCGGGAACTGCGAGACGGGCACGTTCTGCGTCTGGCCCGAGTACTGGTACGGCGACACGGACATGGAGCCGTCGCTGGTGACCGACGACGAATGGTCCGGCAGCGCTCTCGGCCACATCTTCTACAACCGGACGTCCCAGGACGTCGCGATGACGTACGTCATCGTCGGCCACGAGGACCAGGGGCCCCAGACCTCGTGCGTCTCCAGCGGCCACGGCAGCTACTTCACGATGCCCATGTACGTCACGGACATCGCCTGGCGCGAGGACGACGGCAGCCCCTGCTGGTGACCACCCCGAGCGAGGCGTCGTTTCCGGCGGCACCGGAGCGGGACGAGTGTCCCCGGCCCACGGCTGGGGACGCCTCCGGGGAGAGCCCCCACCGCTGACAGCCAGGACCAGTGGCGGGGCTCCACCGCGAAGGGGGCCGGGCCGAGCGAAGGCATGGGCGACGATGTGCGGGTGTTCTACGAGGACCTCAGCGCGTACGACTACCTGGACGACGACACCTTCACGGACCTGGAGTCGGGCTTCTACGGACTCTGGTACCGCCCCGCGTACACCCGCCTGAACGTCGGCTGGCTGGAGGCCGGCAAGCCGTACGCGACGGGCCCGGTCCCCGAGGCGTTCGTGGAGAAGCTGGAGGCCGTCCAGCGGGTCCAGTGGATGAACGTCTGCCTGGGCGTGCACGAGTGCGACCTGTGCCCGCCGGGGGACGAGCCGCCCCCGGAGGGCAACGGCGAGCTGCGCATCCCGGCCACCCCCGGCCTCGCCTACGCCGCCCCGTACCTCATCACGCACTACGTCACCGCCCACGCCTACCGCCCGCCCCGGGCCTTCATCGACGCCGTCCTCGCCGTCGACACCGACGCGTGGGTCTCCGCACGATGGCCCGACGTGCCGTTTCCCTGGGTGCCGGAGGACGCGGAGCGCATGGTGGAGTAGGTGCCGGGGCGCCGTTGAGGCTCCGCCTCGGATGGACGACGTCCGTTTCGCAGAGCCGGCCGGGTGTTCCCGGCCTGTGCCGGGACGGGCCAGGAGCACAGGTCCAGCGGCTGTGTGAAGCTGCATCCCACGGACATCGATTCCTCGAACGCACGGCCAGGCTGACCCCCCTGCGGGTGATGTCCTGACCCGGCCGGGACGCTTCCAGCAGCATGGCGCGATGGCGACCTTGACCCGTCTCCGTATTGCCTGATGCGCTGGGCCAGTTGGGCGCTGGAAATCGGGGGAAACAGGTGATCGCAAAGCTGTCCGGGCCGGGCGCGGACGCGTGGACGGCCCGCGGATGAGGGCGCGGCGCGGGGCGGTGATCGCCGTCGTCGCCGCCGGCGGTGCCGTGACGACGATGCTCGTGGGGCTCGTGACCAACGCGGTGTCCGAGTCGCAGTGGCCGGGCTGGCTCGGATGGCTGCAGGAGCACGCCTGGCTGTCGTTCGTCGTACTCGGCGCTGCCATGGTCGGGTTGTCCGTGCTCCTGGCGGCCCTCTCGGAGACCGGCACACCCACAGGAGCACCACGCGCTCCCTCACCGGGACCGGACGACGGAACACAGCCCCCGGGAGCAGCCCTGGTCCTGCGCTCCTTACCGCGTGACACGGCGGCCTTCACCGACCGCGGTGCCGAACTGGACGCACTGGTGCGATCCGTGCGGGAGTCCCAGGACAACGGCACCGCCCTGCCCGTCCACGTGATCGACGGGATGCCCGGCGTCGGCAAGACGACCTTCGCCGTCCACGCGGGGCACGTGCTGTCCGAGCGCTTCCCGGACGGGCAGCTCTTCGTGAACCTCAACGGGCACACGACAGGCCGCGCTCCGGTGCAGGCCACCGAAGCCCTGGCCTCGCTGCTGGCGGCGACCGGCGTGCCGTCGCAGCAGATCCCCGTGGGCGACGACGAGGGCGCGGTCGCCGAGGCACGGGCCGCGATGTGGCGCAGCCGCCTAGCCGGAAGGAAAGCACTGCTCATCCTGGACAATGCGGTCAGCTACCGCCAGCTGGAACCGCTGCTCCCGGGAGGCCGTGACTGTCTCGTCCTGGTGACCAGCCGGAAGCGGCTGGCGGCGTACGAGGAAGTGGTCGTGTCGGTGGACGCCCTGCCGCCGGACCACGCGGTCGACCTCTTCGTACGGCTCAGCGGCCGGCCGCCGGAATCACTCGACCGCGGGGTGATCCAGGAGCTGGCCGCGCAGTGCGGACACCTCCCCCTCGGCATCTCGCTGCTCGCGGCGCGACTGCGTCACCACCCGTCGTGGAGCGTGCGGGACCTGCGCTCACGGCTGGTGGCCGCCGGTGACCGGCTGGGCGAGTTCAGGGCCGGGGAACGTGGCATCGCGGCCACCTTCGAGCTGTCGTACCGGGATCTGGAACCGGGACGGCAGCACTTCTTCCGCTGCCTCGGCTGCTATCCCGGAACCGACCTCGACGCCCCTACGGGGGCGGCCCTCGCGGCGGTCCCGGTGAGCGCCGCGCGGGAGCACCTCGATGCCCTGTACGACGCCCACCTGATCGACGAACACCCCGGAAACCGTCACCGGCTGCACGATCTGCTGCGCGACTACGCCCGCGCTCTCGCCGACGAGGAAGGCACCATGGAACACACCGAGGCAGTGCGGCGTGTGGGGACCTACTACCTGACCGCCCTCGCCGCGGCCAACCGGCACATCCTGCGGGGCGGCGCCCCCGCACCCACGGTCCCCGACGGCGGTGCCCGCCTGGAGACGCCGCCTCTGACGTCCCGCTCCGAGGCGCTGGGCTGGCTGGAGGACGAGCGGGCCAATGTCCTGGCCTGCATCCGCCGTGCGAACGGGCTGGGGCTGCACGGACTGGTGGTCCGCATGGCCGCGGCCATGGCACCGTTCCTGCGGCAGGCCGGACCGTGGGACCAGGCCGTCGGCCTCCACCGAACGGCAGTGGAGGCCGCCCGGCAGACCGGCGACCGCCGTGCACTGGCGGCGGCGCTCACCGAGTCGGGCGTCATCCGGCGCTTCATGGCCGCCTACCCCGAAGCGATCGAAGCCCTGGAGCAGGCGATCACCGAGTACGAGGCGGTGGGCGAGAAACGCGGCAAGGCCGAAGCCCTCAACCAGCTCGGCATCGTCCGGTACATGATCGCCGACAACGAGGCGGCGGCCGAGGCGCAGACCGAGTCCCTCAGCCTCTACCGGGAGGCCGGTGACCGGCTCGGTCAGGCGAACGCCCTCGCCGACCTCGGTATGGTGCGCCGGCAGAGCAGCCGCTTCGACGCGGCCGTGGAAGCACAGAGTGAAGCCCTGACGCTCTACCGCGAGCTGGGCGACCGCTACGGAGAAGCCAACTCGCTGCGCGACCTCGGCATCGTGCACGGCCTGATGGGCGACTACGCGGCGGCGGCGCGCTGCCAGCACGAGGCGCTGGAGATCTACCGCTCCCTCGACGACCGCGTCCACCAGGCCTACGCCCTCAACGAACTCGGTGTCGTGCACCGGCTCACCGGCGACTTCGCCCAGGCACGCCTGATGCACGCCCGGGCTTTGGAGCACTACACGGAGCTCGGAGAACGCTTCGGCCAGGCGAACAGCGTCCGCCACCTCGGGACACTCGACCGGATGGAGGGCCGGGCGGCCGAGGCCGTCACCCTGCTCGAACGGGCACTGGACACCTACCGCGAACTCGGCAGCCGCGGCGGAGAGGCAGTCACCCTGGGAGAACTGGGGGCAGCACGCGCGCTGGCAGGAGAGGAAGAAGGCGCCGCCACGGCGTTCGGGCAGAGCCTTGTGATCCTGCGCGCCCTCGGTGACCGCTGCGGTGAGGCCCAGGTCCTGAACCACTACGGAGACCTGCTGCGCGCCTCCGGCGACCCGACGGCCGCCCGCAGCCACTACACGGACGCCTTACGCCTGGCCAGGGAGGTCCGCTGTCCCCTCGAGGAAGGGCGGGCGCTGGAAGGCGTGGGCCGCTGCGACCGCATGACCGAGGGCCCCGCGCGTGCCGCGGAATCACTGCGCCAGGCACTGGAGATCTTCCGGCGCCTGGGCGCGGACACCGCGGCCGACACCGTACAGGCGCTGCTCGCCGCGCAAACGGGCTGACCGGGAACCATGGCCGGATTCCCCGTGCCCCGGACATCCCCGCCGCTGCTACCTTTCGAGCTGATACCGCCCTTCGCCACCCACCGGTGGTCACGCCACGAGGAGCGCAGTATGCCGCCAGCGTCCGCCCCGCACGCCGCGACCTCACCGGACGGCGACCCCACGCGGGGAAGTGCCGTTCTGGCCCGTGTCGAGTCCCGTGTGCGGCAGCGGCTCGAAACGGAGCGGTCCGCCGCAGCCGCACGGACGGGCGACAGCGGCCACGCCGCCTCCCTCACCCGGCCGTGGCCCGCTGCGAGCACACCCGCTTGAAGGCTCACAGCGAGGACGCCGCGCCTTTCACGGCCTTCATCCTCAAGGTCGCCAACCGCTGCAACATCGACTGCGACTACTGCTACGTCTTCAACTCCGCCGACCAGGCATGGCGGCACCTGCCCGCCCGGATGAGCACGGCCGTGGCCCGGTCCGCCGCCCACCGGATCGGCGAACACGCCGCAGCGCACGGCCTGTCCGCCGTGCACGTGGTCCTGCACGGCGGCGAACCCTTACTGGCCGGCCCCCGCCATACGGCCGCCCTGCTCGCCGCCGTACGGGAGGGCATCCCCACCGCCACGACGGTTCACTTCGAGCTCCAGACCAACGGGACACTGATCACGGAGGAGTGGCTCGATCTCTTCGAGGAGTACGGGGTCGTCGTGGGCGTCAGCCTGGACGGGCCGCAGGCCGCCAACGACCGCCACCGGCTGACGCGTTCACAGCGTTCGAGCGCCTCGTCCGCCGTACGCGGCATTGAGCTGCTGCGCTCCCGCCCGCACCTGTTCGCGGGCCTGCTGGCCGTCGTCGACCTGGCCAACGAACCGGGCGAGGTCCATGACCACCTGGCCTCCTTCGAACCTCCGGTGATCGACTTCAACCTGCCGCACGCCACCCACGACGAACCGCCGCACCGCAACGATCCGGGCCTGCCCGAGTACGGGATCTGGATGAGCCGCGTGTACGACGCCTGGCTGGCCGGTGACGGGAACCGGCACAGCGTCCGGATGCTGGAGGACATCGTGGCCCTGAGCTCCGGGGTGCGGAGCTCGGTGGAGACCCTCGGACTGGCCCCGTCGGCGAGCATCGTCATCGAGTCCGACGGAACCATCGAGGACGTCGACACCCTGAGGTCCGTCGAGGAAGGCGCCTCCCGGCTCGACGCCGACGTGCACCGGCACTCCTTCGACGCGGTACGCCGGCACCCGAAGCTCGCACACCGCAGGACCGGAACGGCCACGCTCGCCGAGAAGTGCCGGGCGTGCCCACTGCTGGAGGTGTGCGGCGGCGGCTACCTCCCGCACCGCTTCAGCACGGCCCGCGGCTACCGCAACCCGTCGGTCTACTGCGCGGACCTCGAGTACCTCATCCGCCATGTCCAGGGCTCCCTGCGGCACCATGGCTGGCACCTGAGCCCGGACCGTGCCACCGTGCCGGAACCATCCGTGGATGCGGGCGAATGAAGAGACCGAGGAACAGGAGCTGTCGATGACCGTGACGATCCGCCCCGCCGACAAGCGGGACGTCGAGGCCTTGGCCGAACTGATCGAGGAGATCGAGCGGTTCTACGGATCCACCGACATCCAGCCGCTGGAGGAACGCCGGACACAGGTGGAGGAGGCGCTGTTCGGCTCGCCACCCCTCGCGTCCGCACTGGTGGTGGAGGACGCGGCCGGTGAACTGGCCGGCCTCGCCGCCTACTCCTTCCTCTGGCCGGCCGCGGGCTCCTCCCACTCACTGTTCCTGAAGGAGCTCTACGTCCGTGACACGCTCCGCCGCCAGGGCGTCGGCTCCCGCCTCATGAACGAACTCCGCGCCCTGGCGGCGGCCCGGCCCGGGTGCAGCCGGGTCGAGTGGATGACGGACCGGGACAATCCCCACGCCCGCGCCTTCTACCGGACGCTGGGCTTCACCGAGTTCGACGGGAAGATCGTGTACCGGGTGGACGCCGGGGCGGTGTGACGCGACCGTTCCTGCTCTTCGCGGGCTCCGTCAGCCGGCGCCGCCTCTCCTACACCCCTCGCTCACCGGGCAGCCCGCATGGTGACGGCCGCCATCACACCGCTCACGCGCGTGGATCCTCCTGCTTCAGCCGTGCCGCCAGGTTGGCGGCGCCGACGCGTGGGCCTCCGCACGGTGGCCCGACGTGCCGTTTCCCTGGGTTCCGGAGGACGCGGAGCGCATGGCGGAGCAGACGCCCGGGCGCCGCCGGCGATCAGTGCGGCCGAGGGCCGCCCTTGCGGACAGGAGCGGACCGGGCCGAGGACGGCTCAGGACGCGGAGGGCCCGATCTCTCCCGCGAAGACGATGACCTGGTCGATGAGGCTCCGCCTCAGATGGACGACGTCCGTTCCCGCCAGGCGGGGGCCACCGTCCGGAGTGGTGAAGACCCACTGGTACCGGGCCCACTCGTCCGGCATGTCCACCGCCGAGCAGCGCACCATCGTGCCGGTTCCCGCCGGGTGCCGCCGGATGTCCAGCACGAACCGCTCGACCGCCTCGATCCCCTCACTGCGTCCCAACGGCCCCCAGAAGACGACGTCCGAGGTCAGCGCCTGGGAGAGCAGCCCCGTCACATAGCTGTCGTCCGAGGCGTTGAACGCGGAGAGGAACGTGTCGATCGCGGCCTGCGCGGTCTCTTCATGCATGTGCCAGTCATACCAGTCCGTCCGCGGCGAAGTCCGTCCTACGGCCCCTTTTCCGGAAACGCGGGACCCTCCCGGTCACGGCACCGCCCTGCCCGTCCACACACCGCATGCGGTGCCCCAGGCGCCCGGTCGGCCCAAAAGGCGTTGCCGGGGCTCGCCGGGCCGGAGGAAGATCTCCCGCGGAAACGCGAGAGGGCTCACGAGGGGGACCGCATGGAACCGCTGGAACTCCGCCGAGCCGTCGAGGCGGCACGGGCTACGGCGTCGGACCTGGGCCTCGCGGTCGACGACGTGGTCGTCATCCACAACTCGGACCGCGTCGCACTGCGCCTGCTCCCTTGCGACGCCCTGGCCCGGGTCGCACCCCCGGGACATCTGGCCGACTCCGAGTTCGAGGTGGAGGTCGCCCGCCGCCTCACCGGCACCGGCGCTCCGGTGGCCGAACTCGACCCCCGCGTCGCCCCGAGGGTCCACGTACGCGACACCTTCGCCATCTCCCTGTGGACCTACTACGAACCCATGGGACCGGAGATCGCGCCGGCCGCCTACGCGGCCGCGTTCCTACGGCACCACGCCGCCCTGCGCCGCACCCGTCTGGACGCACCGCACTTCACCGACCGGGTCACCGCGGCACTGAGAGCGGTGAACGACCGCGAGCAGTCCCCCGACCTGCCCGACCCCGACCGCACACTCCTCAGCGACACCCTCACCGACCTGAGCGCCGCCATCAGCTCCGACACGGTCGCCGACCAGCTGCTGCACGGCGAACCCCACCCGGGCAATCTCCTGAACACAAGGCGAGGCCCCCTCTTCGTGGACCTCGCCACGTGCTGCCGCGGCCCGATCGAGTTCGACCTGGCCCACGCGCCCGAAGAAGTGGCGACCCACTACCCGGGAGCCGACCAGACCCTGGTCCACCGCTGCCGCGCCCTGAACTGGGCGATGTTCTCAGCCTGGCGCTGGCGCGCAGCCGACCAGATGCCCGACCGATCCCACTGGCGAGTCGAGGGCCTCGACAACGTACGCACCGCCCTTGGCCGTTGCTGACTGGGCTGACCCGAGCACGTCGTTCACCCCCGCACGGTGACGGCCGCCATCACACCGCTCACGCGCGTGGATTCTTCTGCTTCAGCTGTGCCGCCAGGACGAGGCCCTCCTGTACGGCGATGCCGAAGTCCGGGTCCTGGCAGAGGCGGATCCGCCCCCGGTAGTCGACGATCATCGCGGCGACTGCATCGAGGTCCACCTCCGAGGAGGCCTCCAACGCACGTTGGAGATCCACTTCAAAGGTTTCCCGGTCACCGGGGAAGCCGTGCCCGGACTGCAGAGCGGCCCGGATGTCGCCGATGGTCCTCAACGGCTTTTACTTCCCCAGATCGTCTGCACGAAGGATGCCCAGGCGTCGTGGCCTACTGCGATCACAGGGCCTTCCACGTTCTTGGAGTCGCGTATGAGCGTGCCGTCGTCGACGAAGGCGCATTCCACGCACTCGGTGCCGCTGCCGCCGCTGTAGGAGGACTTGAACCAGGTGGGCTGTGGCAGTGCTGTCATCAGGACTCCTTGCTGATCCGGTCGATGAGATCGGTGGAGGACTCAAAGTCGAGTGCCTGTGCGCTGAGGTATTCGAACGCCAACTTATAACGCTCCAGTTCCTCCGGCTTCTCCATGAACAACCCACCGCCGAGGAGATCCACGTACACAACGTCCAGCTCGGGAGCCTGTCCACGTAGGAAGGCGAAGCTACCGACGGCCGCTGCGTGAGCGCCTCGGTCAAAAGGTAGGACCTGCACGTTGATGTGCGGGCGTTCAGCCAAGGCGAGCAGGTGTTGTAGTTGCTTCCGCATGACTTCCGGGCCGCCTACCTGCCGCCGCAGCGCTGCCTCGTCGATCACGGCCCAGATGCGTGGTGGCTCTTGGCGGTCCAACAACTCCTGGCGCTTCATGCGGATGTCGACCATGTGTTGGACCTCGCGCTCCTCACACCGCACCTCTGAAGCTCGGTGTACGGCTTCGGCGTACGCGCGGGTTTGGAGCAGGCCGGGGATGTACATGCAGGCGTAGTGGTCCTCGCGTACGACCTCGTCTTCGAGAGTGAGCATGAGGTTCATGGACTCGGGGATGGGGTCGGCGAGGGACCGCCACCATCCCTGGATCTTGGCGCCCTTGGCTAGTTCGACCAGTGCAAGGCGTTCCTCGTCTGTCGCTCCGTACTCACGGCACAGGGCGTCGACGGCTGGCCACTTGACCGTGCCCTCCTTGGTCTCGTATCGGCTGAGAGTTGCCTTCGAGATACCGACTCGGGCTCCCGCCTCCTCCAGCGTTAGCCCTTTCAGTTCACGGAGTCGACGCAGGTCGGCGCCCAGTTGACGCCTCCGGGTGGTGGGTCCAACTGCCATGTCTCAAGCCCTTCTTATTTGTCGAATGGTCATGTCCGCCCGCTGGCAAGAGCAGTCAGACGGTGTGCGCCGGGGGCGCGTACGGCAATAGCGCGCTCCAGTAGGTCGCTAATGAGAGTTCCATTTTGAGAGTTCCAGTGCAACTCTCAGTATGGGTCACCTTGCAAGGCGTGACCATCGTGTCCCAGGCAGGAGTAGAACCGTGGACGAATTCGCCAACATCCCCCTAGCGTCTTGGGGGATCCCGTTCCTTGCCGAGCCAAAGGAAGTTTCAGTCCTGCGTGGCCTTACGCGGGCCCGGTTGAGCGACTGGGGGCTGCAAGAGCTCAGCGACTCGGCTCAACTGTGTGTCAGCGAGCTCGTGTCCAACGTGATCACGCACGTCGGTTGCGGCACCCCCGTCAACCTCACTGTCTCCCTGAGGGGAGCCCGCCTCCGCATCGAACTACGAGACCCGGACGCTCGTGCACTTCCCACGCTCGTAGAGGCGAGTGACGACGCGGAAGGCGGACGAGGTATGGCGCTGGTCGATGCTCTGACGGAACGCTGGGGCGTCGAACTGTACGACAACAGCAAGGTGACGTGGTGTGAGCTTGTCGCCACTCCCACCACTCCCGCCGCACCCGATGGGCATGCTGGTGTGCGCGTCACAAGAGCCGCCAAGGTTCTCAGCTCCTACGGTGACGGTGAGCTGTTCAGCACTTCCCGGCGTAGTCGACTGGGCGCGATGGCGGCAGAAGTAGCCGCCATCGACGTCATCGCCGACCTGCTGCACTGGCTCCAGACGTACGGCCATGACACGGACGAGATCCTGGACCGCGCACAGGCGCACTTCGAGGCCGAGCGGGAGGCGACCCGCGCCTCCCGCTGACGGTCAGCCCGCCGCTACCGCCTTGGCGTACGACAGCACATCCGCCGGGATCTCATGCTTCAACTTCCAGGTGATGGCCATCGGCTTGCTGCCCTCGTGACTCTGGTACTCGGCAGGTCCCAGAAGCATCCATGGCTGAGCACCGTTTATGTCGGTGGTCTTGTAGCGGCGGACGAAGAGCAGTACCTGGCTGCCCTGGGTGGCGTGATGTTGGTATCTCAGCCCGGTCGGGGATGTTTCGGAGGTCTGGTTCTGGGACTCCCAATGGAACTGCGTCTCGCTCAGCGCGAAGTCGTGGTAGCGGGTCTGAGGAGAAAAGTCCTTCTCGTCCTTCTCCAGGGTGATGAAGAGCGCGTCCGTCGCAATCGACTCGCACCACCTCACGCCCTCACGGAAGTCGCCGGGCATGAACCCTCCGATGTCTGCCTGTCTGAGCGCAGGGAGGATCTCTTCTCGGCTGTAGGAGGCGTGCACGGTCAGCGGGATACCCCGGTCGCCGGTCACGCCGAGGAGGGGGATGGGTGCGTGTTCAGTGTGGGCCAGGTTGTACGCCAGGACTTGGCGCAGCTCGCTACGGAAGGCCTGCTGCTTTCGGAGCATGGCAAACCCTGCGTCGTAGCTTGCGAAGCCTTTCCTGGTGACACCGCCCAGCGGCCATAGCTGGAAGAACAGCATGCGGGCGTATGCCTTCCCCTGCTCATCGAGGTCGCTGTAGGAGACGGCATCGTCTTCGAGCATGCTGGTGTATCTCTTCACCCGCAGAGGGTCGTCGACATGCAGAAACGCCGGCATGCGCCTGAGGAGGGCGTCCTCTCCTCCAGGTGCCTCAAGGTCCATCAGGCCGGAGCGGCGGAGCAGCCCGGTCCAGGAGTTTCCGGTCCCTCGGTATACCTCCTTGATGTCTCGGCCGCTTTCCTCCAGGTAGCGGCCGAGGAGGAGCTCGCCGTAGTCGGCGACTTCACGGGCCAGCGTGGTCACGTTGACGCTGAGTTGGTCCTTGATGTTGGCGATGATGGTGTGCTTCGCCTTCTCCTCCAGCACGATCTCGCAGCCTGAGGGGAGCTTCGGGAAGTCATGCTCGATGTGGTCCAGCAGTCGCTTGCGCGTCAGGTTCGTGAGGGCCCGGAACTGGTTCTCGAAGCGGAACTCCTTACGGTGCTGGCCGATGAAGTCCAGCACGGTCAACACGGCCTTGTTCTCGGAGCGCCGTAGTCCACGGCCGAGTTGCTGAAGGAACACAGTCGCGCTCGAGGTCGGACGGAGGAGGAGCAGGGTGTCCACGTCCGGGACGTCGACGCCTTCGTTGAAGAGGTCGACCGAGAAGACCACCTGGAGCGTCCCAGACCTCAAGTCCGCGAGCGCTTGCCGGCGCTGATCGGCCGGCGTCTCCCCGGACACCGCGACGGCGTTGAAGCCAGCCGAGCGGAAGGACTCCGCCATGAAGTGCGCATGAGCGACGGAGACGCAGAACCCCAAGGCACGCATGCGGTGTGGGTCTGCCACCTTCTCCTTGACGGCTTTGATGACGAGGCCAGCGCGGACCTTGTTGCCCGTCAGGACGTTGCTGAGCGAGCTCACGTCGTACGATCCGCGCTTCCACTCCACATCGCTCAAGTCAGTGGTGTCACTGATGCCGAAGTAGTGGAAGGGGCACAAGAGCTTGTTATCCAGGGCTTCCCACAGCCGCATCTCTGCGGCGATACGGCCATCGAAGAACTCGTCCTGAATGTTCTTGCCGTCCATGCGCTCTGGCGTGGCAGTCAGGCCCAGCAGCTCCATCGGCCGGAAGTGATCGATGATCTTCCGGTAAGTCGGTGAGGTTCCGTGGTGGAACTCGTCGATCACGATGACGTCGAAGTGATCGGGGGCGAGACGATCAAGTGTCCGTGCGTTGAGCGATTGAACGCTCGCGAAGACGTGTGTCCAGCGCTCCGGGATCTCACCGCTGTGCAGGGACTCTCCGAAGTTCGCATCGAACAGAATTTCCTGATAGGTCCGCAATGACTGCTGCAGGATCTCCTTGCGGTGAGCTACGAACAGCAGGCGCAAATCGCGCTTGTGTCTCTCGCGGAGCCGCTTGTAATCAAGTGCAGCCATGATGGTCTTGCCCGTGCCGGTTGCCGCTACCAAGAGGTTCCGGTGTCGGTCGTGTACCTCACGCTCGACATGGAGGCGCTCGAGCATGTCCCGCTGGTAGGGATACGGCCGTACCTCAAGGCCGGACAGTGTGATGGGGCGGTCTACTGATGGCGCACCGCCAGCCACTGCCAGCGCTTCTTGCAGACGCTCGCCATCAGTGTGAGGGTCGTATGCCTCGAAGGACGGGTCGTTCCAGTACGACTCGAACGTTGCTTCAAACTTCCGCATCACATCGGGCGTGGCTACGGAGGACAAGCGAACGTTCCACTCCAGACCATCGAGGAGAGCGGCCTTCGACAGATTTGAGCTACCGACGTACGCGGTGTCGTAGCCGCTGTCCCGTCGGAACAGCCAAGCCTTGGCGTGGAGCCGTGTTGAGCGGGTCTCGTAGTTGACCTTGACCTCGGCTTCGAATTCTTCGACCAAGCGGTCCAGCGCTCGCCGCTCAGTGGCGCCGATGTACGTCGTGGTCAAGACCCTTATCGGTACACCTCGCTCATGAGCTGCCCGCAAGGACCGCTCGATGACCCGCAGTCCGTGCCACTTGACGAAGGCGCATAGGAGATCTACGCGGTCGGCCGTAGCGAGCTCTGCGCGCAGTTCGAATCCGAGGCTGGGGTCCTCGGGTGAGTTGGTCAGGAGCGCGGTATCTGAGAGCGGGATGCCGGGGCGTACGGCGAAGACTCCTGGCGCCTCCTGCCGCGTGATCGCTAGGAGCTGCTGAGGGCCATCTGCGACGAGGTCCACCCATTCTTGGGCGCCCTTCAGCGTGCCGATGGACTCCAGGATGTGGTTGGCCGCGTGCACGCGCTCCTCGGCCGGCAAGTTCTGTAGAACGTGGCGCACGGTGTGTGAGACGTGTCGCGCAAGTACGTGAGGGACCGACTCCGAACCCACGGCTTCGCTCATCGGATGCCAGCCAAGTTGGGAGAGCTGCTGAAGCTTCTGTTCGAAACGGAGCGTGATCAGTTGCTCATACAGGCCCGCGGCAGGTTGGGACAGATCCTCCATCTCAGACACACGGACTCCTTCGATCACGCCGGACAACTCGACTCATGTGTAACAGAGCGCTCTGACAATCCAGGGTGAGGTTGGCCGAAGCTGTTCGCTGCGTGGTCACAACTCGGCTGTGCTAGCGAGGAGTTCGGCAAGAAATGATCACCTTCGATCCAATATGGATGGGTGAGAATCGAACGCGTCATCGGACATGTAGAGGGCGTGCCCGTGGGCATGGTCTTCCACCGACGAAGAAACGTGCAGCACGCAAAGCTGCACCAAACGAACCAAAAGGGCATCTCTTGGTTGCTCGACAAGGATGGCAGCAAGGTCGGGGATGCGATCGTCCTGCACGGCGGCTATATGGACGACGAGGACCACTGGGAGTGGATCCGATACACGGGGGCTTCGGAGGGGAAGGACAAAGACGAATCCACCGGAAGGCTTCTCCGCAGCCAGTCGTGGTCCTACCCGGACAATGCTGCGCTCCTGCTCAGCTATGAGCGCGGCTATCCCATCCGTGTGATTCGAGGCTACGAGGGAGACCCGCGGTATTCGCCCTTCGACTCCTACAGGTATGACGGCCTGTACGAGATCACGGAGGTGCGCACGGCGATCTCTAAGTACCCGGCTCCCGACGGTTCGCCGATTGAAATCTGCCAGTTTGACCTGAGGCGCTTGCGTGACCAGGAGCAGGTGCAGGCACCGGTCGAACGGCATGTCATCGACGTATTGGAAGAGCTCGACCATGAGCGAGGTGAGCAAGGAGACGGGCAGCAGGAAGGCGAGGAGTCTCCTGGCGAGCAGTGGGACGTGGAGAAGTTCCCGCGTTCGCGCAGCATGCAAGTGCGCCGCTTGATCAGGGACACGGCTGCCGTGCAACGGATCAAGCAACTCTATGACGGGGAGTGCCAACTGTGTGGCCTGCGTCTGACGGGCCCGGACGGTAGTCCGTACAGCCAGGGCGCCCACATACGGCCTCTGGGGAGGCCGCATTACGGCCCCGACGTCGAGCCCAACATCCTGTGCCTCTGCCCCAACTGCCACGTGCGACTCGACATCGGAGCGATCGCAGTGGATGAAGACTGGTCCGTCATCGTGCGATCAGATCTTGCAGGCGCGAGGCTCCTGCCGAAACTCACCGTTAGGGAGAGCCACCGGGTCCACCCGGAGTACTTCCGTTATCACCGAAAGTACTGGGAGCAGAGGGCTTCCGATCAGGAGCCATGAACTATGGGCGTCCGCCTCAGAAGGCAACGGCATGGCCATGAGATGACGAGTGCGGTAGACACACCCTTCGTGGATCAAGGATTAGCGGCGTTGCTAGGAGCGACGGTCGGTGTGGCCGGGACCGTCCTCGCGTCGGCGATCACCGGGTGGTCGGCGCGGCAGCAGGTGCAGGCTCAGGCGAGGGCCGAGCATGCGCACTGGCGGAGACAAGTGCGTCGGGACGCCTACAGTGCCTTCCTCGCTCCGGCGACCGAGTGCCAGCACGCTCTGAAGATGGCCGGTCGTGCGTTCGTGGGCGAACGGGATACCGAAGAGGTCGATCGCAGGCTGCAGCAGGCGCAAGGGCAGCTGGCGCTCGCGCAGGCCGCGTGGGCCAACCTTGCCGTCGAGGGGCCGGAGGCGGTGGAGCAGGCCGCCCGGAGCGTCTACACCACGCTCAAGTCGACGCAGACGACCCTGCTCGCCTTCCGTGACGCGTCGGCGAACGCCCCGGACGGCAACGTCCACTTCGTGGAGCGTCATGCCGTCGAGGTGGCCCGGCTCTCCGAACGCATCGGCGAGTTCACCGCGGCGGCGCGGTCGGCCCTGGATGATCTCGGGGACTGAGGTCCTGCGCTGTCGGTCCCATGGGGACAGGGGCTGCACGGATACAGGGACGGGACGCGTGATGTCGGCGGTGGTGCCGCCGACATCCGTGCTGAGGCCGTCGGGACCGGCGTCAGTGGACCGGTTCGGGGCGGTCGGCGCCCAGGTGGGTGGTGAGGAAGTGGGCGGCTCGGTCGAGGGCGGCGTCCGCCTCGTCGAGGTGGCCGTAGTGGTGCTGGAAGACGTGGGGGAGGCCGGGGCCGATCTCGAGGGTGACCTCGACGTCGGCGGCGCCCGCGCGGCCGGCCAGCCGGACCGCGTCGTCGAGCAGGACCTCGTTCGCCCCGACCTGGACGAGGAGCGGGGGCAGTCCGATGAGGTCGGCGAAGAGCGGGCTGGCCAGGGGGTGCGTCCGGTCGCCCGTGCCGACGTAGAGATCGGCGTAGGCGCGTATGCCGGCCTCGGTGAAGAGGGGGTCGGCGTCCTCCTTGGAGCGGATGCTCTCTCCGGAGAGGGTGAGGTCGGTCCAGGGGGAGAAGACGGCCACGGCGGCCGGCTGCGGCAGTCCGGCCTCCCGGGCCGCGAGCAGGGTGGCGAGGGTCAGGCCGCCGCCGGCGGAGTCGCCGGCCATGACGAGGTCCCGCGGGTCGGTGCCCGCCGCCAGCAGTGCGCGGTAGGCGGCGAGCCCGTCGTCGACGGCCGCGGGGAAGGGGTGCTCGGGCGCCAGCCGGTAGTCCACCGACAGCGCTCGCAGCCCGGCACGGCGGGCCAGTTCGCCGACCAGGCCCGCGTGGGTGTCCGGTGAGCCGACGACGTAGCCGCCGCCGTGCAGGTAGAGCAGCCGGCCGCGGCCGGAGGCTTCGGCCGGTTCCAGTTCCAGGGCCGGCCGCCCGCCCAGGACGGTCTCGCGGGTGACCACGTCCTCCGGCGCGGGGCGGGTGAGCGCCGCGTCGAAATCGTCGCGCTGCTCCTCGGGGGTGGGCCGGGTCTCGCCGCGAGGGGCGGAACGGAGTACGGCGTCCAGGGCCTTGCGCTGCTGTCGGGACATGCGGGCCTCCACGGGTCGGATGCGAGGATGGATTCCTGGGAATCCATCTGTCCGGTCCCAACCGGATTCCGTGGAAGATGATTCCCAGGAATCCATTGGAGGCTGGTGTGGGACACGTCACTTCTGTCTTTGTCGATCTCGTCCGTGTCGAGACCCGGCTCTACAACGCGGTGAACGCCCGGCTGCGCGCCGAACGGGGCCTGGGGCTCGGGCAGTTCGAGTTCCTGGAGGTCATCGACCGCGTGCCGGGGTGCCGCGTGCTCGACATCGTCGGCGAGCTGGCGATCACCGTGGGGGCCGTCAGCAAGGCGGTCGACCGGCTGGTGGCGGCGGGCTGGTGCCTGCGGGTCGCGCACCCCCAGGACCGTCGCTCGTCCGTCCTCCGTCTCACGCCCGAGGGCGAGGAGCGGCTGGCCGCTTCCCGCCCCGTCGTCGAGAGCGCGCTCGCCTCGCTGACCGGGGCGGTTCCCCCTGACGACCTGGCCCGCGTCGCCTCGACCCTGGCCACCCTGCGCGCGGCCCTCGAGGCGGGCTCCCACGGACAGCCGGGCTGAGGGGCGCGAGGCCGGCCACGTTGCGGAAGGGGGTGCGGCGGCAGGGGAGAATGAGGGCATGGCGATATGCAAGAAGTGCGGTGCGCACAAGCGCAGTTGGCCCCGTTCCTGCTCCCGGTGCCGCTCGGGGAGGGACTGGACGGAGCCCGCCGCGGACGCCGCCGACCTCGCTTCGGCGGCGGGACTGTTCGGCTGGCTCTGGCGAGGAGTCAAGGGGATCGTGCGGCTGGTGCTGCGCGCGGGCGACTGACCGGGCCCGGAGGACCGTACGCGCCCGGAGGTGTAGAACCGGCCCCGCCGCTCACCCGGCTCCCACGGGACCCACGTACGACGGAGGGAGCCGGCCGTGCGGCAGCATCCGCCCGAGGGCACCGCGGAGATCCTGTTCATCGGCAACGCCACCCTGCTGATCCGCTACGGGGAGCTGACGCTGCTGACCGATCCGAACTTCCTGCACCGCGGGCAGTTCGCCCACCTCGGCTACGGGCTGGTCGCGCGCCGGCTGACCGAGCCCGCCGTCGACGTGGCGGAACTCCCGCACGAGGACCTGGACGCCGTCGTGCTCTCGCACCTGCACGGCGACCACTTCGACCGGGTGGCCCGGCGCGGGCTGGACCGGGGCCTGCCGTTCGTCACCACCCCGCACGCCGCCCGCCTGCTGAAGGGGCTGTACGGGTTCCGCCACGCCACCGGGCTGCGCACCTGGCAGAGCCGCACCCTGCGGCACGGGGACTCCTCCGTGCGCGTCACCTCGCTGCCCGGCCGCCACGCGCCCGGCCCGCTGCGGGTCCTGCTGCCGCCCGTGATGGGCAGCATGCTGGAGTTCGGCGACCGCTCGGGGGAGGTCCGGCTGGTCCTCTACCTCTCCGGCGACACCCTCATGTACGACGGGCTGCGCGAGATCGCCGTGCGGTACCCGGACATCCACCTGGCCGTCCTGCACCTGGGCGGTACGACCCTGCCCGGCGGCCTGGTGGTCACCATGGACGCCGGGCAGGGCGCCGACCTGCTCGACCTGCTGCGCCCGCGACGCGCGCTGCCCGTGCACCACGGCGACTACACGGTCTTCCGCTCCCCGCTGGAGGACTTCCTCGCGGAGGCGGGACGCCGGGGCCACGCGGCGCGCCTGGTGCGGTGCGCCCCGGGGGAGCGGGTGACCGTCGGCGACCGGGCGCCGGCCTGACCGCACGCCCCTCGGCCGCCGTCGCTAGAGGAACGCCGCCACCCCCATGCCCATCCCGAACAGCACGAAGAAGATCCCCCAGGTCATGTTGGCGGTCGCCGAGTACGACACCTTCCCCGGCCGTCCGTCCTTGGTGTGGACGACCACCACCCTGCGCGGGTCCCTCGGGTCGTAGCGGAGCACGACCGGGATGCCGGCGTGGAGGGGGTGGGACTCGTGGTTGAGGGGGGCGCGGCGGTAGGTCTGGGTGGGCGGGGCGTCGAGGTTGTTCACGGGCGGGGCCTGGTAGCGGACCTGAGGGGGGTGGACGACCGGGCCCTCGCGGCGGGCGCTGCGGGCGACCTCGCCGCGGGTGCGGACGCCCCGGACGCCGAGGCGGTGCAGGGCCCGGCGCTGGCGCAGGGCGTCGCGCAGGATCGCGACGCCCAGGGCCAGCGCGCCGGCGGCCATGATGAGCATGATCGTGAGCCATGGCTGGTCCATGTGGCCTCCCCCGGGGCCGACTTCAGGTCTTCACGGAGACGGATGCGGTCGTGCGGCGGTTCCCCGGGCGCTCCCCGGGAGCGGGGCCGCTCCGGCGGGACACCGCCGACACCCCCGGGAGCGCCCGGGGCATGCCCGTGCGGGGAAGGATTGGACCGTTTCTCCAGGCGGAACGGCCGCCTGGCGGCGTGTCGTATGGAGAAACGGTCCAATCAGCCTCCTGTGACGGGGGATGCGCCGGCGGTGCTCACGGGACCGGTACCCGCGGGCGGCGGGTGGCCCAGCGGGTCAGCGTCGCCGTGGCCTCGGCGCGGTCCGCCGCGGAGAGGGCGGCGATACCGGTGTGGTGGTTGGCTCCGGGTGCCCACAGGACACGGGAGTCGCGGGGGCCGGGGCGGAAGGGCTCGGCGACCGAGGGGTCCCGCTCCCCGTTGACGAACAGCAGGCGGCTGCCGCGGCGGCGGACCCAGCGGTCGATGTCCGGCATCGCGCCGGTGTCGAAGCGCAGAGGGATGTCGCGGGGGACGAAGGTGCGCGGCTCGATGGCGTCCGGGTGGCGCAGCAGACCGGCCAGGTGGGCGGTGGGGACACCGAGGTAGCCCAGTTGGGTGCCGAGCTGATACCAGTACGGGATGTACACGCGGGCGATCGCGTCGGCGTACAGGGCCAGGCCCGTCGTGCGGTCCAGCCAGGTGTACAGCTCGTCGGCGGTGGCGTCCGGGCCGGGGACGGCGGCGAGGTCCGCCGGGCCGCCGCCGTTCTGCCAGAACATGAACGGGACGCGCAGGACGGCGACCTCGAACGCCTTGTCGGCGCTGCCGACGATGCGGAAGCCGTCACCGGCGGCGGCCGTCGCGGCCTCGTAGCGGGCGACCAGCTCCGTACGGTGCAGCAGGAGCCGGCGCTGGACCGTACGGAGCGCCTCGCGGTCGGCGGCCGTACCCACGGTGTCCAGGAAACGGAGGTAGGCGGAGTCGTCACGGTCGTCGACGTTGTTCGGGGCCCCGTAGGCCACGGTGCCGTCCACGTCGTGGGGGTGGAAGCGGCGGTGGTACACGCTCGCCATGCCGCCCTTGCTGCCGCCGGCGGAGATCCATGCGCCCGGGTAGAGCCGGCGGAAGGCGCGGACGACACGGTGGTGGTCGTCGGCGGCCTGGCGGATGGTCAGGTGGGAGTAGTCGTGCGGCGGCCGGGGGAGCGAGACGCCGAAGTAACGGTGCTCGACCTGGAGCTGGTTGGCACCCAGGAGGACGGTCGGTTCGGCGCGCCGGGGCGTGAGCGTGGCCTCGTAACCGGTCGTGAACAGGACGGTGGGGCGCTCGGCGGAGGTGTGGAGCAGGGTGAGGCGCTGCTCGAACGTACCGGCCGAGGGGTCGGCGTGGTCGACCGGCTGGCGCAGCCCGAGCACGAAGAAGCGGTACCCCGGCTCGGCGCCCGGCCGTTCCTCCACGATCCGCACACCCGGCAGGGCGCCCAGCCGCCGTACGAAGGCGTCGTCGGGAGCGCCGGCCGGGGGAGGCGGGCCGGTCACGGCATGGGCCGGTACGGGGACGGACGCCGTCACGGCGAGTCCGGCCGTCGAGACCGTCGAGGCGGCGGAGAGCAGCAGGTGTCGTCTCGTCCAGGTGCGCATCGGGTGTCCTTCCCTCGGCGTCGGCTGCCTTCAGTACAGCCGCCAAGGCGGCGCGGAAGATCCCGTGCGCGGGGGAACCGTCTCCCCCACGCGGGGGAGACGGCGGACGCGGATACGGCTATTCCGCGCCGTGGCACTCCCCGTACGTCCGTCCCGAGCCGCACCAGCAGGCCGCCGGCCGCTCCGGGGGCCACGCCACCGCCCGGCCGCGGGCCGCCAGGATCGTGGCGTACTGGGGGAGGAGGGCCGGGTCGGTGGGGGAGGCGAGCTCCGAGGCGGCGAAGGCCTCGTACGAGGGGACCGTGCCCGTGACGATGCCCAGGTTCGGGGTGCCGGACGCGGCCAGCTCGCGCAGGGCCGCCTCTATGGCCGCGAGGTGCTCCTCGTAGGACGGGTACTCCTCCGGTGCCCACCGGTGCGGCGAGGAGGGTGGTGGCCGCCGGGTGGTGGGGGGGCCAGCAACACCCCCGTCCGGGGAGCCAGCCGGATGGTCCGCGGCGTCGGCCCTCCGTAGCGTTCTGGCCATGGAGATGACGAAGAGTGCGCGGTGGGGCCGGTCCGGACGGTGGCGGGCGGGGCTGGCGGTGGCCGGGGTCGCCGTGATCGGGACCGCATCGCTTCTCGGGCCGGGCACCACGGCCGAGGCCGTGGGCGCCGGCGGCGGGGACGCAAGGTCGCGGCTGCAGCGGGACGCGGACGCGGTACGGGACACGGGAGCCACCGGGCTGACGGTGCTCGCCCGGGACTCGGCCGGGCGCGAGACGCGGGCCCGGTCCGGCACCGCGAGCCTGAAGGACGGGGGCCGGGTGCCCTTCGACGCCTACTACCGCATCGGCAGCGACACCAAGACCTTCACGGCCGTGGCCACGCTCCAGCTCGTCGGCGAGGGCACGCTGGGCCTGGACGACACCGTCGAGCAGTGGCTGCCCGGGGTGGTCACCGGCAACGGCAACGACGGCAGCCGCATCACCCTGCGCAACCTGCTCCAGCACACCAGCGGCCTGGCCAATTACACGGACGTCGCCTTCGAGGACCCGGCGGAGCTGACGCCCGAGCGCTTCCACGCACAGCGGTTCCGCTCGCAGACCCCCGAGGAGCAGGTCGCCCTGGCGATGAAGCGCGCCCCCGGCTGGCTGCCGGACGCGGACGACCCGGGCGCCGAGACACGGTGGGCGTACTCCAACACCAATTACGTGCTGCTCGGGATGATCATCGAGAAGGCCACCGGCAACCCCTGGGCGCAGGAGGTGCACGACCGGATCATCGAGCCGCTGGGGCTGCGCCACACGCTGATACCGGGCACCTCGCCGTACGTGCCGATGCCGACGGCCGCCGGGTACACGCAGTTCCCCGGCCGGGACGACCTCACCGACACCACGCTGGCCGTGGGCGGCGGCGCGGACGGCGGCATCATCAGCACCACCCGCGACATGAACACCTTCCTGCGCGCCCTGATGGGCGGCCGGCTGCTGCCGCCGGAGCAGCTGAAGCAGATGCGCACCACCGTCCCGGCGCCCGGCTACACCACCGACGGCAAGGCCCGCTACGGGCTCGGCCTCGCCTGGCGCCCGGCCGAGGGCTGCCGGGGCGGGATCTGGTACCACGGCGGCACGTCCTTCGGCACCGCCTCCGAGACCGCCGTCACACCCGACGGCCGGGTGTCGGCCGCGGCCGCTGTCTTCACCACGCGCTTCGGTGACGAGAAGCGCTTCCTCGAGCAGACGGAGGCCGCGGTCCGCCTGCTGGACCGGGCGGTGTGCGGCGACCGGAAGCGTGGGTGACCAGGGGCGCACACCCGTAGAAGACACCGCCTGATCTCTTCGACGGGAGTCGCGTGGTCGGGAGCGTGCGCCCACAACAGGTCCACTCGACCGGTCTCCGGACGTCGCAGGCTCGCCTCCGGCAATTTGCGCGTACTGCGGCGCGGAGGGCGGGTCAGGGCCCGTATCCGGCCGGCGGCGAGGGTGTCGACGCGCCGGGAGACGGCCGGGGAGGCGCCACGGCTATTCCGCGCCGTGGCACTCCCCGTACGTCCGTCCCGAGCCGCACCAGCACGCTGCCGGCCGCTCCGGGGGCCACGCCACCGCCCGGCCGCGGGCCGCCAGGATCGTGGCGTACTGGGGGAGGAGGGTCGGGTCGGTGGGGGAGGCGAGCTCCGAGGCGGCGAAGGCCTCGTAGGAGGGGACCGTGCCCGTGACGATGCCCAGGTTCGGGGTGCCGGACGCGGCCAGTTCGCGCAGGGCCGCCTCTATGGCCGCGAGGTGCTCCTCGTAGGAGGGGTACTCCTCCGCCAGGGACGGGTACGCCTCCGTCAGCTCCGCCAGTTCGCCGGCCGGCCAATGCAGTACCGCCACCGGGAACGGGCGGGACAGCGCCTCCCGGTACGCGCCCAGTTCCGCGCGCAGGCGGACGATCTCCGCCTCCAGCTCCACCGGGTTCTCCGAGCCGAGCGACCACACCCGCTTGGGGTCGTGGAGCTCGTCCAGGGTGATCGGGAGGGTGTGGACGGTGTCCGCGAGCGCGTCCCACTCGTCGTGCGCCGCGCCGAGCATCCTGCGCACGCGGTGGCGGCCGAAGAGGAGCGGGTGGGTGGCGCGCGGGGGCTTCTCGACACCGGTCAGGAGGAGGAGTACCGCCTGGGTGAACGTCTCGTGCGCCTGTTCCAGCTCGTCGTGCGCCTCCAGGGACTCCGCGACGATCACCCAGGGGGCCGCGTCGCGCGGGGCCGCGGTGCGGATGCCGGTGATGATCGCGCGGGCCTCCGCCTCATGGCCGTACTCCCAGAGGTTCGAGGCCTTCAGGGCCCGTACCAGGTACGGGTCGTCCAGCTCCTGGGAGGAGGCCAGCAGGCGGTCGTAGAGGGCGGTCGCGGCGGGGCGGTCGCCGGAGAGCTCGCGGTGGGCGGCGGCCCGCAGCAGCAGGGCCTCGGCGTCCTCGGGATAGCGGTCGGCGGTCCGCTCCAGGCGGGCGGCTTCGGCGGTGTGGTCGACGTTTTCGGCAGGCGTGTCGGGGCGCATGGGTGACACCGTACTGCCGGTGGGTGACAAAGGGGGACGGCCGCGGGCCGGAGCGGGGTCCGGGGCCGGTGGGGGCGTTCCGCCGTCTCCGGGGACGGGACGGCCGCGGCGGGCCTACCCTCCTTCGGCAGGGGCGGGCGATCGAGGGGGCGGGGCGTGCGCAGGACGTTGGCCAACGGGTGTCTGGTACTGCTGATGATTCCCGCCGCGCTGCTGGCCTACTTCTGGTTCACGGTCTGGCACACCGGGCATGAGAACGACCGGCGCCGGCAGGACGCGCTCGACTCGCTGCTCGGCCAGGCCCACGAGGCGGCGGACCGGACCACCGACGCGCTGACCAGGAGCGGCGACACCGGCACCGACGCGTTGACGGGCGTGGTCTGGAAGCACACGCACAGCCCCGTCATCACGTACGACGAGGAACGGCGCACGTTCACCGCCGTCGCCGCGCGGGCCGCCATGGTCGAGCAGGAATCCATCCTGCTCGCCGTCGGACCGGACATGGTGAAGCACTGCTTCACCTACACCTACGTACGCCGTCCCGGTCCGGGATGGACCTCGAAGGTCACCGAGCAGGACGCCGAAGTGTGCGGGGGGAGCAGCTGGATCGGTGACCGGGCCCGGATCGCGCAGGAGGAGATGGAGGGGATGGAGGAGAGGGAGGCGGCCCGGCTGACGCGTGCCGGTCTGCAGCAGGCCCTCGACCCCGCTGCCCGTCCGGGCGGCGAGAAGTGGGCCGACGTGCGGAGCGTCGTCCGGGAGGAGCGGACGGTCGTCGCCGTCGTCCTCCTCCGGTACCCGGACCAGTACCGGTCCCCGTCCTCGCCCCCGTCCCGGTCCCAGGGTGACGGGGCCGCGCCGGTCGAACAGTGCTACCGCCTCACCCGGTTCCTCGGCCTCCAGGGCGTCGGGAAGCCGGTCACCGCCGTTCCCGTGACGGCCTGCTGAGCCGCCGCGGGAACGGCGGCACGCCGCGGCCGAGACACCGGGCACCGGCCCGTACGGCGCGTGTCCGGCCCGGGGAACCGCAGGGCGGTGCCGGGCGTTGATGGGGTGCGGGGCCCGGACGGAGCCGGGACGGTGCCGAGGGGAGGGGTCGAGTGATGCGCGGACGGACGGTCCGGCTCGTCGGCGTGCTCCTGCCCCTCGTTCAGGTCGTCCTGCTGCTGATGCCCGCCGCCGGCGGGCTCTCCCTGGCCGACGTCGCGCTCGCCGCGACCGCCGCCGCCGGTGCCGCGCTCACCGTCTGCCTGCTCCTCGCCGCCCGCTGCGCGCCCGCCGTGGCGCCCACGCGGGTGCGCACGGCGATACGCGACCGTGACCGGCGTACGGCCTTCCTGCCCCAGCGCGACCCCGACGCCAGGGGGCGCACCAGACCCCGGGCACCGGGACACGCCCTCCCGGCGACCGCCGCGTAGGGCACTCCTTCCGCACGTTCCGTAGGTTCTGTGGGTTCACCACGCCCTGCCGCGGGTCGTCATGCCGTCTTTTCCGTACGTCCGGCACGACGAGACCCCCCGGAGGGCTCACCCATGTCCGTCTTCGCCAGCCTGGTCGAGCACCTGGCCGACCTGCTCCAGCCGCTGTTCGGCGTCTTCGCGGCGGCCGCCGCGATCGTCCTGTTCACCGCCTTCGTACGACTCCTCGTCCACCCCCTGTCCCGGGCCGCCGCGCGCGGACAGAAGGCACGGGCGGCACTCCAGCCGCGCATCGCCGAGCTGCGGCGCAAGCACCGCCGCGACCCCGAGAAGCTGCAACGGGCCGTGATGGAACTGCACGCGCGGGAGAAGGTGTCACCGCTGTCCGGGTGCCTGCCCGGCCTGCTCCAACTGCCCGCGTTCTTCCTGCTGTACCACCTCTTCTCCAGCGAGACGATCGGCGGACGGGCCAACGAACTGCTCGGACACCGGCTGTTCGAGGCGCCCCTCGGCGACCGGTGGGCGGACGCGCTCGGGAACGGCGGGGTGTTCGGCGGACCCGGACTCGTGTACGTCGGGCTGTTCGCCGTCACCACCGTCGTCGCCTGGTTCGGCTACCGGCTCTCCCGGCGGATGACAGCAGCCAACCCCGCGGTGCCCGCGGCCGGTGAGGGGGAGCAGGTGCCGGGGCTGGCGGCGGTGACCCGGGTGATGCCGTTCATGTCCTTCCTCACGCTCGTCACCGTCGCCGTCATGCCGCTGGCGGCCGCGCTGTACATGGTGACCAGCACGACGTGGAGCGTGGCGGAGCGGGCCGTGCTGTACCGCTAGCGCGGGGCGGGGCGCCGGTGGCCGGGGGTGCGGTTCTTCGAGGTCCAGTACGTGAACCGGGTCTTGCGGAGTGGAACGCGGGCTTGGAGGATCGACCAGTCCTCCGATGGCTGCGCACCGCCGCATCCGGGCCGTGTCCATCGGGCGGGCCCGCGATCGAGGGAGACGTGAATCATGAAACTGCTGCGAGTCGGCACGGCGGGACAGGAGCGGCCCGCGCTGCTCGACGACGAGGGGGTCCTGCGGGACCTGTCGGGTCTCGTCGCCGACATCGACGGGACGCTGCTCGCCGACGAGGCCGCGCTCGGCCGGATCCGGGCCGCCGCCGGCAGCGGGGAGCTGCCCGCGCTGGACGGGGAGGGGCTGCGGATCGGGCCGCCGGTGGCACGGATCGGGAAGATCGTCTGCATCGGGCTGAACTACCACGACCACGCCCGCGAGACGGGGGCCGAGCCGCCCGCCGAACCGGTGATCTTCTTCAAGGCGGCGGACACGGTCGTCGGGCCGAACGACACGGTGCTGGTGCCGCGCGGATCGGTGAAGACCGACTGGGAGGTCGAACTGGCGGTCGTCATCGGGCGTACGGCCCGGTACCTGGAGACGGCGGAGGAAGGACTCGCGCACGTCGCCGGGTACGCCGTCGCGCACGACGTCTCCGAGCGGGAGTTCCAGATCGAGCGGGGCGGGACCTGGGACAAGGGGAAGAACTGCGAGACGTTCAACCCGCTGGGGCCGTGGCTGGTGACGGCGGACGAGGTCGGCGATCCGCAGGACCTGTCACTGCGGCTGTGGGTCAACGGCGAGCTGAAGCAGGACGGGACGACCGCCGAGCAGATCTTCCCGGTGGGGGAGGTCGTGCGGTACGTCAGCCGGTTCATGACGCTGTATCCCGGCGACGTCATCAACACCGGGACGCCGGCGGGGGTGGCGATGGGGCGGCCCGAGCCGAAGCCGTACCTGCGGGCGGGGGACGTGGTCGAGCTGGAGATCTCCGGACTCGGGCGGCAGCGGCAGGAGCTGAAGGACGCGTAGCACTTCGCCGGGGCGGCGACTCCGGCGACTCCGGCGGCCCGACGGCGGCGGACGGCGCCCGGGCGGGCGTCGCCTCCGCCGGCGACCGCCGGACGGCCACGGCGTACACCGGCGTGACGGCGTACCGCGCCCGGATCCGGTCGGTAACCGGCGTCCGAGCCGTCCCTGTCCCGGGTGGCCGAAGGGCCCTCACCGCGTCACGGTGAGGGCCCGTCACGGCAGGGCGGGCCTCAGCCCGACGCGGCGGCGGACCCGCGGCCGGCCAGGAACCGCTCCAGGGCCTCCACCACCAGCTCGTGGTCCTGGAGCTGGGGCAGGCCCGAGACCGTCACCGCGCCGATGACGCCCACGCCCTCCACCGTGAGGGGGAAGGAGCCGCCGTGGGCCGCGTAGGTGTCGGGGTCCAGGCGGGAGGACGCCTCGAACGTCGTGCCCTTGGCACGGTGGCGGGCGCCCACCAGGTAGGACGCGGAGCCGTAGCGCTCGACCACCCGGCGCTTGCGGGCGATCCAGGCGTCGTTGTCCGGGGCGGAACCGGGCAGGGCGGCGTGGAAGAGCTGCTGGCCCGCGCGGTGGATGTCGATGGCGACCGGGGCCTGGCGCTCGCGCGCCATCTCCACCAGCAGGGAGCCGAGCGCCCACGCGTCGTCGTACGTGAACCGCTCGAAGACCAGGCGGCGTTCCTGCGCCTCCAGCTCCTCCACGCTCGGGACGAGTTCCGGGGTCTGCTTCGGGGTGGTCACAGCGACACCGTCACCTTCTCCAGGGCCGAGCGCCGCGCGGCCTCCAGTACGTCCAGGGCGGCGGCCGCCTCCCGCGCGGTCACCGGGTTGGGGGCGCCCTCGATCAGGGCCTTCGCCACGGCCGCGTAGTAGGCGGGGTAGTCGCCCGGGAGGGTCGGTACGGGGTGCCCGCCGCCGGTCACCGGGGACTCGCCGGCGCCGATGCGGCCCCACAGCTCCTCGGGTTCCAGGCCCCAGCCGGGACCGGGGCGCAGGCCGTCGCGCAGGGCGGCCTCCTGGGGGTCCAGGCCGTGCTTGACGTAACCGGCCTTCGAGCCCAGGACGCGGAAGCGGGGGCCGAGCTGGGCCGTGGTCGCCGAGACGTAGAGGTGGGAGCGGACGCCGTTCGCGTGCGTCAGCGCGATGAACGTGTCGTCGTCGGTCTGCGCGCCCTCGCGCCGGACGTCCGCCTCGGCGTGGACGGTGGTCACCGGGCCGAAGAGGACCAGCGCCTGGTCGACGACATGGCTGCCGAGGTCGTAGAGCAGACCTCCGATCTCCGCCGGGTCGCCGGACTCCCGCCAGCCGCCCTTGAGCTGCGGGCGCCAGCGCTCGAAGCGGGACTCGAAGCGGTACACGTCGCCGAGCTCGCCGTCGTCGATCAGCTTGCGCAGGGTGAGGAAGTCGTTGTCCCAGCGGCGGTTCTGGAAGACGGACAGGAGCAGGCCGCGCTCCTCGGCGAGGTCCGCCAGCCCGCGCGCCTCGGCCGCCGTGCCGGAGAGCGGCTTGTCGACGACGACCGGCAGACCGGCCTTCAGGGCGGCCGTGGCGAGCGGGACGTGGGTCCTGTTCGGGGACGCGATGACGATCAGGTCCAGTTCGCCGGCGCGGGCGAACAGCTCGTCCGGGGACGCGGCGACGCGTACGTCCGGGAACTCGGCGCGGGCCTGCCGCTGCCGCTCGGGGTTCGAGGTGACCACCGTGTCGAGCGCGAGGCCCTCGGTCGCGGCGATCAGCGGGGCGTGGAACACGGAGCCCGCGAGGCCGTAGCCGACGAGGCCGACGCGGAGAGGGGTGCCAGTCATGCCCCCTACTTTCGCAACGCTGTTGCCAAAGTGCAAGCAGCGGAGAGAATGGGCGGGTGAAGAGGACGAACGACGGCATCGGCGGGGCGCACGGTGCGTACGGCGCGCACGGGGCCCCGCTGGGAGCGAACCTGCTCGCCCTGCGCAGCCACAACACCGCGCTCGTGCTCGACCTGCTGCGGACCGCGGGGGCGGAGGGGATCAGCCGGCTGGAACTCGCCGAGCGGACCGGGCTCACCCCGCAGGCGGTCAGCAAGATCACGGCCCGGCTGCGGGCGGACGGACTGGCGGCCGAGGCGGGACGCCGGGCTTCCACGGGCGGAAAGCCGCGCACGGTACTGCGGCTGGTCCCGGAGGCGGGCCACGCGGTGGGCGTCCACCTGGACCGGGACGAGCTGCGGGCGGTCCTGGTCGACCTGGACGGCGCGGTGGTGGACCGCAGGCGGGCGCCGCTGGACCTGGGCGCGGGGGAGGAGGCGGTACTGGCCCGGGTGGCCGGAGTCGTCGAGGCGCTCCGGGTGCCGGGGACGGCCGGGGCGGACCGGGTGCCGGGGACGGCCGGGGCGGACCGGGTGCCGGGGACGGCCGGGGCGGACCGGGCCCCGCTCGGGGTGGGGGTCGCGCTGCCCGGACCGCTCGACCACGAGAAGGGCGTCCTGCACCGGGTCACCGGCTTCCCCGAGTGGGACGGCTTCCCGCTCCGGGACGCGCTGGCGCGACGGCTCGGCGTACCGGTGGTCGTCGACAAGGACACCAACGCGGCGGCGCTGGGACTGGCGGTCGGCGGCGAGGGGGGCTCCTTCGCCTACCTGCACCTCGGCACGGGGCTGGGAGCCGGGCTGGTGATCGGCGGAAGCGTGTACCGGGGGGCCAGGACCGGCGCCGGCGAGTTCGGGCACCAGGTCGTCCAACTGGACGGGCGGCCGTGCACCTGCGGGGCCCGCGGATGCGTCGAGGCGCTGTGCCTGGACGCCGTCGCCCGCGGTGACGTCGCCGAGGCGGCCAGGGTGCTGGGGGCGGGGGCGGCGAACCTCGTCGGGCTCCTCGACATCGACCTGGTGCTCCTCGGGGGACGCACCGTGGCCGCCGCGCCCGAGGAGTTCGTACGGGGGGTCGGCGCGGTTCTCGCCGCGCGGGCCCGGCGCGAGGGCGGGGGCGACGGGGGCGTGCCGGTACGGGTCGCGCCCGGCGGGGTGCAGGGGGTCGCGGAGGGGGCCGCCCAGTTGCTCCTCGCCCCGCTGTTCGGGCGGGGGGACGCCTGACCGGAGGGAGCCTGAGCCCCCTCCGGTATCAGGCTCGGTGCGGCCTTCGTACGGCCGGCGGGCGGAGGTTTCCCTCACCGGCGTTCGCGAGGTGCCTCCCCAGGCCCTTGAGGCACCGGGGAGGCACGATCACCCGCAGTCGCGCGTCAGCGGCCCACCGCGCAGGCGTCCCCGTTCAGCGTGAACCGCGGGGGTGCCGTCGTGTCGCCCGTGTGTTCCGCCAGGTACCCCAGCGTGATGCTCGCGCCCGGCGCGATCGTGGCGTTGTGCGTGGCGTCGGACGCCCTGACCACATTGCTCAACTGGGTCAGGTCCGTGTTCCAGTCGGAGACGATCGTCTGGTCGAGGGTCAGCGGGAACTCCAGGCTCCAGCCGTTCACCGGGGTGCTGCCGGTGTTGGTGACGGTGAGGTCGACCGTCATGCCGGTGCCCCAGGCCCTCACCGTACGGTCCACCCGGCAGGTGGGTTCCTCCCGCGCGAAGGACACCTTGTGCAGACCGCCGGGCAGGTCGTTGACCATGTAGAACTCCCCGTCGACGGTCGTGCCGACCGACGTCACCTGCGTGGGCGTCCTGCCGATCTCGGCCTGCTCGTAACCGCCCCGCCCGTCGGGCCGCAGCGCCCACACCGTGGAGGAGCAGTAGTCGGTGGCGATGTACGTGCCGCCCACCAGGTCGGCGTACTGCCGGCCCCGGTACACGTGGCCGCCGATGACCGAACAGCCGCCGGTGTAGGGGGAGTAGGTGAAGACCGGCTCGGTGTACTGCTCGCCGGGCCGGCAGTCCCCGTCCGTGAACTCCTCCAGGCCCTCGTAGCAGGACCAGCCGAGGTTCAGTCCGCCCGCGCCGGGGGCGAGGTGATCGATCTCCTCCCAGTGGCCCTGGCCGACGTCGCCGATCCACATCGAGCCGTCGGCCCGGTCGAAGGAGAACCGCCACGGGTTGCGCAGTCCGTACAGCCAGATCTCCGCGCGGGCGCCGGGCGTGTCCACGAAGGGGTTGTCGGCGGGGACGCAGTACGCGAGCGGGGCGCACGCGCGGCTCACGTCGATCCGCATGATCTTGCCCAGCAGGGTGTCCAGCCGCTGCCCGGACTTGAAGGGGTCACCGGAGCCGCCGCCGTCGCCGATGCTCCAGTACAGGTTGCCGTCGGGGCCGAAGGCGAGCTGGCCGCCGTTGTGGTTGCTGTACTCGGCGTGCTCCTGGGAGAGCAGGGGTTCCAGGCGGGAGTCGTCGAGCCGGTAGCGGGCGAGGGTGACCGCGCCGTCGGGCAGCGCCGTGTACGCCAGGTACAGGTCCTGGCTGTCGGCGAAGTCGGACGGCAGGGCGATGCCGAGCAGACCGCGCTCGTTGCCCGACTCGTCGACGGAGGCGGTGATGTCGATCAGCGGGGTCCGCTCCAGGCCGGTGTCCGGGTGGTAGACGCGGACGGTGCCGGACTTCTCGGTGATGAACAGCCGGTCCGTGCCGTCGTCGGGGGCGACGACGGCGGTGGGCCGTCTCAACCCGGAGGCGACCTGGGTGGTGGTCGCGCTGAGGGAGGGCAGGGGGACGGCGGACGCGTCCGCCTTCTTCTCGGGGGCCGCGGTGGCGGACGGGACGAGGGCCGGCAGCACCGCGAGCAGCGCGCACAGGACGAACGCCAGACGGAACCGCACCCTAAGGGCATGCATATGACAAGCCACGATCTCCTTCTTTCCGTGTGCTGTCGACGGCCGGTGAACGGGGCTGAGGGCACAGGAGGTCGTGGGAGCGCTCCCGCCACCTCAGGCTGCGACGCACACGACACAGCGGCAACACGTGTTCGCGCCACTTTCGCGCCGTCTGGCGCGAACACCGCCCCTCGCCCCGCTGCCCCCGGACCGCCCGTCCGTCCGCAAGGCCGAGCCGTATCCGGCATTCCCTCAAGATCCCGGCCTGTTTAGGCTGAGGCGCACGCAGGACCGCGTACGGCAGGAGATCCCGCACATGGCAGACCGCAAGCCGATCGAATCGTGGCTCACCGACATGGACGGGGTGCTGATCCACGAGGGCGTACCGATCCCCGGCGCCGACGCCTTCATCAAGAAGCTGCGCGACTCCGGGAAGCCCTTCCTGGTCCTCACCAACAACTCGATCTACACCGGGCGCGACCTGCACGCCCGGCTGCGCCGCATGGGCCTGGAGGTGCCGATCGAGAACATCTGGACCTCCGCCCTCGCCACCGCCAAGTTCCTGGACGACCAGCGCCCGAACGGCTCGGCGTACGTCATCGGCGAGGCGGGACTGACCACCGCGCTGCACGACATCGGCTACATCCTCACCGACCACGAGCCCGACTACGTGGTCCTCGGGGAGACCCGGACCTACTCCTTCGAGGCCATGACGAAGGCGGTCCGCCTGATCAACGACGGCGCCCGCTTCATCTGCACCAACCCCGACGAGACCGGCCCCTCCGCCGAGGGCCCGCTCCCGGCGACCGGCGCGGTGGCCGCGCTCATCACCAAGGCGACCGGCAAGCAGCCCTACTTCGCGGGCAAGCCGAACCCGCTGATGATGCGCACCGGCCTCAACACCATCGGGGCCCACTCCGAGAGCAGCGCGATGATCGGCGACCGGATGGACACCGACGTACTGGCCGGCATCGAGGCCGGGATGCAGACGTTCCTGGTGCTCACCGGGCTGACCCGGACCGAGCAGGTGGAGAACTGGCCGTACCGTCCTTCCAAGGTCGTGGACTCCATCGCGGACCTCGTCGACCTGATCTGACACCGACGTTCACCCCTACGGAGTAATCGCCGCGCTCGCGGGGATGCGGCGCCGGGGCCCGCGCGGGACCCTCCACATGTCTGGAGGTGCGCGATGGGTTCCGACGAGGAACGCTGCCCGTCCGGCACCGGGCGGCTGCTCGCCGGTGTGGCCTGGGTGGTGCTGCTGCTCGGGCTGTGGCTGTGGGGCGGCGGGCGGACCGGCGTGCCCTCCGGGACGTCCGGGATCGCGACCGGCGACATGGCGGCGGCCGGACGACCGCCCCGGGGGGAACTGCCGCCCGCGCACAGTCCGTTGCCCGCAGCGGAGCCGGAGCGCCTCCACATCCCCGCCCTCGGCCTCCGTCTGCCGGTGGCCGCCGGACACGAGGGGCCGGACACGGCCGTCTGGTCCGCGGAGGGGGTGACGCCGGGCGAACCCGGCACCGCGCTGATGGCGGTACCCGTCCCGCTCCCGGACGTGGAGAGGCTCCGGCCCGGCCTGACCCTCCAGGTGCGGCGCGCGGACGCCCGGACCGCCGAGTTCACCGTGGAGGACGTCCGGGCCGTCACCGGCGAACGGCCCGCCGTACAGCGGGTCCACGAGCGGCCGGGCCCTGCCGGACGGGCCGAACTCCGGCTGGTCGCCCCCGCCGACGGCCCCCGCACGGCCGGCGTGCTCGTCTCGGCGTACCTGACCGGGACGACGACGGCGCCCTGAGCCCCGTAGGCGCCCGCCTCCGCCGCCGGCGGTAGAGGAACGCGCACGCCGGTCCCGCTTCCCCGCCGCGGCTTGAGCGGCGGTGAGCCGGCCGCCGGGCCCCCTGTCGTACGCGCCCGGCTCAGGCCTCCAGCAGGGCCCGCAACGTGCGGCGGAGCCGGCCGGCATCGTCCGGGCCGACCGCCGCGAGGAACGCGCTCTCGGTCTCCTCGTACGCCTTCCGCGCGGCGTCGTAGGTGCGTTCCCCCTCCTCGGTGAGCTCGACCACGTTCCTGCGCCGGTCCGCCGGATCCGGCCGGCGCGTGACGATTCCCTTGCGTTCGAGCACGTCGAGCAGCGCCACCATCGTGGTGCGGTCGATGCCGAGCGTCTGCGCCACCTGGAGCTGCGACGTCGGTTCGCGGTGGGCCAGCACGCGCAGCGCCCCGAAGTCCTTGCTGTCGATCCCCAGCGGTTCGAGCGCCGCGTCCGTCATCGCCGTGAACTTCGAGGTCGCGTGCTTGAGGAGATACCCCAGGACGTCGTGCGGATCGGCGGAGGAGCTCGCTTCGGTGGACATGCGGCCATCTTACGCTTAGGCTGATCGTCAGTAACACTGATAATCAGCACCGCGTCGAAAGGCATCGTCATGATCCTCGTCACCGGAGGGGCCGGCTTCATCGGCACCCACACCGTCCGCGCGCTCACCGAAGCGGGTGAGGAGTGCGTCCTCCTCCAGCGCCGCAGCCCGCAGGTCCCGCCCTCGCTCGCGGACCTGCCCGTGCACGTCGTCCAGGGCGACGTCGCCGACCTCGACACCCTGCTCGCCGTCGGGCGGAAGTACCCGGTCACCGGGATCGTGCACCTCGCCGTCGCCCTGCCCTGGCCGGTGACGGGCGACGACCCGATCGGCGCGACCGGACGGGCCCTCGACGCGTTCCTCAACATCGGCCGCGCCGCACAGGCCTGGGGGGTGCGCCGCGTCGTGACCGCGAGCACCATCGGCGTCTACGGCGGCACCGCGTCCGCGGGCGCGCTCACCGAGGACATGCCGCTCTCCCTGGCGTACTCCCACGTCATCCCGGTGTTCAAGAAGATCACCGAACTGCTCGCCGGCCATCTGTCGGACGTGACCGGCGTGAGCGTCGTCAACGCGCGCATCTCCGGCACCTGGGGGCCGGGCGGACACCTGCCCGACCCGTTCTTCGCCGCCCCGTCGCTCGCACACGCCGCCGCGCGGCTGACCGAGCCCGACCTGACGGGGCTCATGGCACCGCCGCACGCCGAGGACGCGCTCGACCTGCTCTACGTCAAGGACACCGGCCGCGCGCTCGCCCTCCTCCAGCTCACCGACGAACTGCGCCACTCGACGTACAACGTCGCCTCCGGCCGGGCCACCAGCAACGCCGACGTCATCACCGCGCTCGAGTCCGTCGAGCCCGGCTTCCGGTGGGAGCTGCCCTCGGGCACGGCGCGGCCCGTGAACTGGCTCGACATCACGCGGCTGCGCGAGGACACCGGATTCGAACCCCGGTACGACACCGCCACCGCTGCCGCCGACTACCTCGCCTGGCTCCGTGCCGGAAACGAGCGGTGACCCCCGGACGGCCGGCCCCGAGGAGCGGACGACGCCACGTTCCCATCCGATGATCGCCGCAGGTGACACCCACTGACGGGGTCGTACCGCACCGCCGGGCGCGCCCGTGCCGCCGGGCTGTAACAGCCTGCGGACAAGCTCCGGTTCGGCCTCGTGGGCGTCGCGGGACGTATGTCAGGATTGGGGCTCGGAGCACATGGAACAAGTGCACCCAAGGGGGGCTTGATGTACGGCAGCAGGGGGGTCGGGGCGTTCACCGGGGGGAGGGCGGCCGCGGTGGTGCTGGGGGCGGCGCTACTGATGACCGGGTGTTCGTCCTCGGACGACAAGGGGGGTGCGGACGCCGGCGCGGGGATCACCCAGCAGCCGAAGGAGTACGCCCCGTTCTGGGTCAACCCGGACGGCACCGCCGCACGGCAGGTCGCCCAACTGGCCGAGGACGGCAAGAAGGCGGAGGCCGACCAGATCCGCAAGATCGCCCAGCAGCCCGTCGCCGAGTGGATCAACCCGGAGAACCCCGAGGAACAGGCCCGCGGCTTCACCGAGGGCGCGGAGAAGGCGGGCCGCACCGCGCTGCTGGTCCTCTACAACATCCCGCACCGCGACTGCGGCCAGTACTCGCAGGGCGGCGCCGCCGACGGCGACGCCTACCGCGACTTCGTCGACAGTGTCGCCCGGGGCATCGGGGACCGTCCGGCGACCGTGATCCTCGAACCCGACGCGGTACTGCACCTGGTGGACGGCTGCACCCCGGACGAGTTCCACGAGGAGCGCTACGACCTCCTCAAGGGCGCCGTCGCCAAGCTGAAGGGCCTGAAGAACACCAAGGTCTACCTGGACGCGGGCAACGCCGGCTGGGGCAACCCCGACCAGATCCACGAGCCGCTCACGTGGGCCGGGATCGAGCAGGCCGACGGCTTCTCGGTGAACGTCTCCAACTACTACTCCACCGAGGAGTCCATCGCCTACGGCAAGCAGCTCTCCGCCAAGACCGGCGGCAAGCACTTCGTCATCGACACCAGCCGCAACGGCAACGGCCCCTACACCGAGGGCGCCGCGGACGAACGCTGGTGCAACCCGCCCGGCCGCGCCCTCGGCGAGACCCCGACCACGAAGACGGCCGACCCCCTGGTCGACGCCTACCTGTGGGTGAAGCGGCCGGGGGAGTCGGACGGCGAGTGCAAGGGCGGCCCGAAGGCCGGCGAGTGGTGGCCGGAGTACGCCCTGAAGCTGGCGGAAGAGGCAACCCCCTAGGGGCGCGGGGCTGCGACATGTGCGGCTACCGCCGCGTGGGCGCGACAAGCCACAGCGCTCCCGCACCCGCGGGAGCGCTACGGCGTCCGTACCCGCGGGAGCGCTACGGCACCCGCACCCACTGCGCCTTGCTGGGCACACCCTCCCCGTCGTTGACGAACAGCATGTACCACCCCGACTGGACCAGGTTCTTGTTCTCGGGCACCGAAACGGTGATCTTGTCGCCGTCCGCCTTGAAGTCCAGTGCGATGGACCGCTGGTCCACGTCCGTGACGTGCGTGGACGCGCTCGGCCGGATCAGCCGCACGCTCTTGACCGACGCCGCGTCCGCGGAGGTGAACGTGCCGGACTCACCGCGCTCGATGGTCTTCGGCCCGCCCGACAGATCGGGCTGCTCGTTCTCCCCGTACAGGTACGGCGGCGTGTAGATCTCGATGCGCTGCTCGAACTTGCCCGGCTTGGTGTTGGCCTTGTCGGCGTAGAGCGAGTCGGAGCCGAAGACCATCACGCGGCCGTCGGGCAGCAGGATCGAGCCCGAGTGGTAGTTGCGGCCCACCAGCGGGTCGGCGACCTGCCGGAACGTGTTCTTCTCCGTGTCGTAGATCCGCGCCTCGAGGATGTTGGAGTCGCCGCGGCCCCGGTAGTCCTCCGAGCCGCCGGTGACCAGCACCTCGTCGTTCGGCAGGACCGACGCCTGCGGATAGCGGGTGCCCTTGTCCAGTGACGGCCCGTCGACGAACTTCGGCTTGTCGGCCTTGAGGTCGACGATGCGGGTCTTCTCGCTGGAGAGCTGGGACTCGCCGACCCCGCCGCCGCCGATCACCATGTACTTCTCGTCCTGCGCGGGCGGCAGCAGCACCGTGCCGGACGTCTCCATCATGTTCGGGTCGCTCAGCCCGGGGATCTTCTCGAACTTGTTGGTCTCCACGTCCCAGACGCCCGGGTCGCGGCCCACGTCGTCCGGTCCGTAGCCGGCGTTCGAGCCCGAGTAGAAGACCTTGCCGTTCTGCATCAGGAACAGTGCCGGGTAGGTCGGGAACTGGCGGACCTTGTCGGTGTAGGTCCACTCCTTGGTCTCGGGGTCGTAGATCTCGTTCTTGCCCGGGACGAGCTGGCCGATGTCGTCGAGGCCGGAGACGCTGAGGATCTTCCCGTCGCTCAGGGTGGTGAGCGTCGGGTACCAGCGGGCCTCCTTCATCGGGTCGACCTTGATGTACTTCTCGGCGACCGGGTCGAACTCGAAGGCGTCCCGGATCCCCTGGAAGTCCTTCTTGTCCAGGGCGAGTTTCTCGGCGATGCCGTACGTGTTGCGCGCGTCGGCGCCGGTCAGGCCCTGCACCTTGTAGTTGTCCTGGGTGCCGGTCTCGTACTTGGCGCCTTCCTTCTGCGCCTCGACGTAGATGCGGCCGACACCCGGGGTGTTGCCCAGGAACGCGCCGGTGGCCGGGTCGAACTTCTTCTCGGCGCGCGGGACGAGCACCGGGTCCTTGGAGACGAAGGTCTTGCCGTTCTCCTTGCCGGTGAACTTCGTGCCGGCGGGCAGGGTGATCGGCTTGTCCGGGTTCTCGTTGTGGACGAGCATCAGGCCGCCGGCCTTCTTCACGTCACCCTTGAGCTTCTCGTACCGCTTGGTGCCGCCCGCGATCAGCAGGTTGCCGTTGGCGAGCTGGGTGTGGCCGGTGCAGAACAGGTCGGTGGGCGTCGGCACCTTCTTGATGGTCCCCTTGACGGGGTCCCAGATCCGGGTGTCGTACTGCTTCGCGTCGAAGTTGTCCTGGTTGTTGCCCGAACCGGCGACGAGCAGCACCTTGCCGGTGCGCAGCAGCGCCGCGTGGATGGTGTTCTGCCGGTACTCCTCGGGGAACTCGACGATCTCCCACTTGCCGTTCGCGGCCTTGTACTCGGGCTGGTCGATCTTGTACTGGTGGTATTTCTCGGTGCTGAAGCGGTACAGCCACGGCCCGTTCATTCCGGCCAGCGCCAGCACCACCGCCGTGCCTATCGCGAGTCGACGGGCCCGACGGCGGCCTGCACGGTCCTTCATTCCTTACGTCCCCCAAGTCCACCAAGGGCGATCTGCATGGTCTGGTCGTTCTCGGGGGCCGCGCCCCCGGTGCCCGCGGCGGGCCCGCCGTGCGAGGCGGCCCACTGGGGCCGGTCCTGCGGGGCGTGCTGCTGCTGGGGCATGTGCGGCGGCGGGGGCGCCTGTCCGGCGTCCCGCTGCCCGCCCCCGGCGTGGGCGCCGGGCTTCTTCCGGTCCTGCCGCATGCCGTGCCGCCAGGCGAACATCGGCGCGGCGGTGATCAGCAGGGCGAAGGTCGCCCAGATCACCATCGCCGGGTGCGAGTGCCCGTAGACGAAGCCCGCGGCGATGGAACCGGCGAAGATCAGGATGAAGTACCAGTGGTACCGGAAGGTTCCGAACCAGGTGTCCGGGCTGGCCGAGTCACCCTTGGGGGTGACCACGAACTTGCTCTTCTTGCGCAGGACGGAGTCGATCAGCGCCTTCGCGTACAGCGGTGCCGACAGCGCGGACATCACCATGCCGGCCACACCGCCGGAGCCCTCCGGCTCGTGCGGCGAGACGTTGTGCCGGCGGTTCCAGACGTACAGGCCGATCTGCAGGGCGGAGGCGTTGCCGTAGAGCATCAGCCAGACCACCGGGTCGATGTTCACACCCGAGGCACCCAGGCCCAGGAACAGCGCACAGCTGATCGCCGCCAGGATCCAGTTCAGGGCCGACATCGGGTAGAAGATGATCATCATCGTGTAGTTGAAGAGCTTGCTCGGCGGGAGCGAGTAGAAGCCCTTCCAGTACTGCCCGATGATCGTCTCGTACGTACCGCGCGACCAGCGCATCTGCTGGGTGAAGAAGTCGGTCCAGGCGTTGGGGCCCTCACCGACCGCGAGCACGTCCGGGGTGTAGACCGAGCGCCACTTCCGGCCCGTCGCCGGGTTCTTGTGGCGGTGCATCTCGAAGCCGGTCGCCATGTCCTCGGTGATCGAGTCGTACAGACCGCCGATCTGCTTGAGCGCCTTGATGCGCACGGCGTTGGAGGTGCCCACGAACATCGGCGAGCCGTAGCGGTTGCCGGCGCGCTGGATCAGCGCGTGGAAGAGGAACTGCTGGGACTCGGCGGCCTTGGTGACGAAGTTGTCGTAATTGCCGTACACCTGGGGGCCGATGACGAAGCCGACGTCCGGGTCGCGGAAGAAGCCGAGCATCCGCTCCAGGTAGTTCGGCAGCGGCACGTGGTCGGTGTCGACCGAGGCGAAGTAGTCGTAGTCGTCGCCGTGCGCGTCCAGCCAGGCGTTGTAGTTGCCGTGCTTGGTCTTCGCGCGGTGTGCGCCCTTGGGCTGGTTCCACTTCGCGACACCCTTGCGGGAGAAGTGGTGCACGCCCAGGCGCGCGCAGACCTCCTTCACCTCCGGGTCGTCACCCTCGTCGAGCAGCCAGACGTGCATCAAACCCCGGTGACGGATCTTCACCGCCGCCTCCAGGGTCTTCGTCACCATCTCCAGCGGCTCCTTGCCGGGCACGAAGGAGGTGAGGAAGGCGACCCGGGTGCCGCTCTCGGGCACCACCGGGATCGGGTCGCGGGCGACCAGCGTGGCGTGCGCGTTCGACAGCACGTTCATGCAGCGGAAGAACTCGATCAGACCGATCGAGACGAGCATGACGACGTCGAGGGCGGGCAGCCACTCGAACTCCACGTAGTCCCGCTCGGTCCAGTGCGAGGGCTGGAGCAGCCAGAACAGCAGCACCAGCGACAGCACCGGGGCGGCGGCCAGCATCAGCGCGATCCGGATGCGGTGCGGCTCCTGCGAGATCAGCGAGCGGTACTGCACCTTGTACGGTCTGTTCGGATCGGGCTGGGTGAGGGGGCCCGAGAGCCGGCTGTAGTGCTCGTAGTCGTATCTCGGCAGCGTCTTCTTGATCCGGCGGAACGCGCCCGTGTTCCAGTTCCGGTGGCCGGGCACCCTGAGCTGGGTGGTCTGGGACGGGTCGTCGTCCCTCTGGGCGCCGGTCGGCGTCGACGTCATGAGTCATCCCCCCAACACACGGCGGTCGCCGCGTGCCTCGTCGCTTCCTTACGTGCGGTCCGGTCCCCCTCGACCGTCACAGACGTACCAATGGCAGACCGCTGTCACCACGTCAGCACACCTTATAGACACGGCACAGCGCTGTTCCGGTTGCATGATGCCCCCCTCGGCACCGCTTCATGAAAGCGGGACTCCTCGTCCCGCATCACCAGCAACCGGTTTCTTGCCCCCCAATCACCGCGAACCCGCGGTAACTTGAAGAACCCAGGGTCTACGGTGCCCATCATGATCGCAAGATGCGAAACACGGTGTTCACCGGTCATACGGGATCATTGTGAACGGTGAGGGAGCGCCGTGGGGCCGATGGTGCATACGTGCGCCGAGTGAGTTGCGTTCAACGGCCGCGAGGGTATATCCGGCCAAAAACCGACGGGCCCCTCGTCTGCACGAGGAGCCCGTCGGGTCGGTGCGCCGCCAGGGACTCGAACCCCGGACCCGCTGATTAAGAGTCAGCTGCTCTAACCAACTGAGCTAGCGGCGCGCGCTGACGGCATAACTCTACAGGACCCCGGCGGGTGCTCCCGACCGCCGTCCGTCCGGCCGCCGTCCGCGGTCCGTCTCCGGCGGGCTCGTCCGGCCGGCCGTACATCATTCGGACCGTCAGCATGCGCGTGCGGAGGACAGTTGCGAAACTGGCCGTCGTGCACGGACGTGACGAAATCGACCGGAAGTGTGAGGGGAATCGCATGGAGTCTCCGGTATTCGAGGAAATCGATCCGGCGGACGACTGCGACTGCCCCGGCTGCGCGCACTGGCGGCGCGTTCTGCCGCATTCCCGGACCGGCCGCTTTCCGGGCCATCCGGCGGCGGCGCACCGGACCGCTCTTGTCGCGGCCGTCGCGGCGTCGGCCGCTCTCGCCGCGCCCGCGGCCGCCGTCCCCCAGGCCCAGCGGCCCGTCGGTCCGGACGTTCCCGCAGGTGACGAGCCGGGCACCCGGCAGGGGGCGCGGGGCCCGCTGCACGGTCCCGACGGTCAGGCGGCCCGGCCCGCGAGCCCCGCACACCCCGCGCGGGTGCCCGCGATCACCCGCGCGGACATCGTCGAGCGGGCCCGGAACTGGGTCACCCGGAAGGTTCCGTACGGGGTGAACTCCTACTCGTCCGACGGTTACCGGCGGGACTGTTCGGGTTATGTCTCGATGGCCTGGCGGCTTCCCGGGAACGAATGGACCGGCAGTCTCGGGAAATACGCCGAGAGAATCACCAAGGACGAACTCCGGCCGGGCGACATCCTGCTGTTCCACCATGCGGCCGACCCGTACGGCGGATCACATGTGGTCCTTTTCGGTGGCTGGGTGAACACCACTCGATCCCAGTACGTCGCCTATGAACAGACCGCGCCGCACACCCGTCGGAAGATCACCCCGTACGCCTACTGGAACAATTCCGCGCGTTATGTCCCGTACCGCTACAAGGGAGTGACCGACGGCGCGGCGGGGGCGGGGGCGTCCCTCCCGACGGGCCGGATCCCGTTCCCCGGAGTGGCGTATTTCGGCCCCGGCGCGGAGAACGCGTACGTCGCCGAGCTCGGCCGGATGCTCGTCGCCCGGGGGGCCGGGCGCTTCTACTCCGCTCCTCCCGGGCCGCGCTGGACGGACGCGGACCGCGGGGCGACCCGGGCGTTCCAGGAGGCCCAGGGGTGGCGGGGCGCGGCGGCGGACGGGCTGCCGGGGCCGCTGACCTGGGAACTGCTGGTGACCGGCGCGGGCCGGGACGTACCAAACGGAGGTTCCGCTTCCGGCTTGCGGGGGGTGCCGGACTACCCGGGCCGGGCGTCGTTCCGGCCGGGCGCGGTCAACGGCCACGTCACGCGGCTCGGGAGGCAGCTGGTGAGGAAGGGGTTCGGCCGGCACTACACGAAGGGGCCGGGCCCGCGCTGGGGCGAGGCCGACCGGCGCAATGTGGAGGCCTTCCAGCGGGCCCAGGGCTGGCGGGGCGGAGCGGCGGACGGCTTCCCGGGCCCGGAGACCTGGCGGCGGCTTTTCCTTTGACGACGCCTTGTGACGTCCCATGACGTCCCATGACGTCCCTGGAAGTGACCGATGTGACGCATCTGGCGCGGAGGCTGGAGGCACGCGTGACCACGACGACATCCCCCGTCCCCGAGAACGTTCCCGAACGCATCCCCGAACGCGTTGCCGAGCCCGGGGGGCCGGTGGACGGCGGCTCGACAGGCGCCGGTTCGGCGGACGGTGGCCCGGCGGACGGTTCGGCGGCCGTTCGGCCGGTCCGGCTGATCCATACCGGGTCCACCACCGAGATCCCCGTCCACCTGCTGTTCCGCGACGCCCCCGAGCCGGCGCCGGTGCGGCTGCGTCCGGCGGTCGTCGCCCGCCGGGCGGACGCGGACGGGAAGGTTCCCCGGAGCCAGGGCGTGGGCCCGGGACGGCGGGTCCGGTCGGCCGTCCCGCGGGTCGACCCCGAGCTGGTGGAGCGGCCCGCGCGGGTGCTGCCCGGCCTCGTGGGGGTGCTCGCCGGGGTGTGCGGGGTGGCCGGCTGCGCGGTCACCTCGTGGTGGGCGGGCGTGCTGCCGCCGCTGGTGACGGAGGCGCTCGGGCCGGCGGCACGCACCGGCGCGGTGGGGCTGGGCCCCGCGCAGTGGGCGGCGTACGCGGGGGCCGGGGCGCTCGGCCTGTTCGGGTTCGGCGGGCTGGCCCGTGGGCGGACCGGGCGGGCCTGGGTGCTCGACCTGTTCGGCCGCTACCGGGGGACCGTCCGGCGGACCGGGCTGATGTGGATCAACCCGCTGCTGCTGCGCCGCCGGGTCGACGTACGGCTGCGGCACTGGCGCGGTGAGCCGCTGCGGGCGGCCGACCGCAGCGGGGTCGCGCTGCGGGTGACCCTCCTGGTGGTGTGGCGGGCGCGGGACACCGCGCGGGCGACGCTGGGCGTCGAGGACCACGAGGCGTATCTGCGCGCCTGCGTCGAGGCGGCGCTGGTGCGGGTGCCGGTGGCGGCGCCGGGCGCGGGCCAGGGGGCGGTGGAGGCGGCGCAGGACGCGCTGACCCGGCTGGTGGCGGCGGACACCGCACCGGTGGGGCTGGAGGTGTTCGCGGTGCGGCCGGTCCGGGTGGAGTACGCGCCCGAGGTGGCCGCCGCGATGCACCGCCGCCGGATCGCCGCGCTGGACGCCCAGCACCGGGCGAGCGTGCTCGGCTCGGTCGTGGACTCGGTGGAGGACACGGTGACCCGGCTGACCATGCGGGGGCTGGTGGAGCTGGACGACTACGAACGCAAGGTGCTGGTGAAGGACCTGACGGTGGCGTTCTGCGCGGGACGGGGGGAGGCGGGGCCGTGAACGACGGGGGAACAGACCCTGTGATTGGTATGGACATGCTCAATCCGCGCCCATAACCTCAGACTTGGTCTAGACCTACCTGCACGGCTCACGGAAACTCCCCCACGTTCACCAGGAGCAGCAGCATGCGCACAAGGACCAAGACGTACGCAGCCGCGGTGGGGCTGGCCACGACCGGAGCACTCCTGCTCTCCTCCGGTGGTGCCAGCGGACACGGCTACACCGATCTGCCGGTCAGCCGGCAGAAGCTCTGCCAGAACGGCTCGGTGGCCAACTGCGGATCCATCCAGTGGGAGCCGCAGAGCGTCGAGGGCCCGAAGGGCTTCCCCGCCTCGGGCCCCGCCGACGGACAGCTCTGTTCCGCCAACAACACGCGGTTCGCCCAGCTCGACAGCCCGAAGACCCCCTCGGGCGGCGCCTGGCCCACGACCCGGGTGTCCGGCGGCCAGAACTACACCTTCCGGTGGCAGTTCACGGCGATGCACGCCACCACCGACTTCACGTACTACGTCACCAAGCCGGGCTGGAACCAGAACCACAACCTGTCCCGGTCCGACCTCAACCTCACGCCGTTCCTCACCGTGCCCTACAACGGCCAGCGTCCGCCGCAGACCCTCTCGCACAGCGGCCGGCTGCCGTCCGGGCTCAGCGGACACCACGTGATCCTCGCGGTGTGGACGGTCGCCGACACGGGCAACGCGTTCTACGCCTGCTCGGACGTCACGTTCTGATCCCCAGGATCCCCGGGCACGCCAAAGGGCCTCTCGCTCCCACGAGAGGCCCTTCTCGGTGCGCCGCCAGGGACTCGAACCCCGGACCCGCTGATTAAGAGTCAGCTGCTCTAACCAACTGAGCTAGCGGCGCATGACTCCCGCCGTCCGCTCTCGCGGTCGGCGACGAGAAAAATACTACCTGGTCCCCGAGGGTGCTCCGGACCACCACCGCCGCCGCCCGGGCGCGCTAGATCGTCAGCGACAGCAGTACCGGGGCCGCGTTCCGGTTGAGGGTCTCGGCGGCCTGGCGCAGGCGGTGGGCGTGCGCCAGGGGCAGGGACAGCGACAGGCAGCCCACCGAGGAGCCGGCCGTGATCGGGACGGCCGCGCAGACCGTGCCGACCGCGTACTCCTGGAGGTCGAGGACGGGCACGGTGGGCGGCTGCGCCGCCAGCCGGGAGAGCAGCAGCGTGTCACTGGTGATGGTGCGCGAGGTGAGCCGGGCCATCCGGTGCCGGGCGAGGTGGTCGCGCCGGGCGTCGTGGTCGAGCTGGGTGAGCAGGCTCTTGCCCATCGCGGTGGCGTGCGCGGAGTAGCGGAAGTCCACCCACTCGTTGACCTTCGGGGTGGTGGGGCCGTCGGCGTACTGGGTGACCTTGACCTCGCCGTCGACGTACCGGCTGAGGTAGACGGCGGCGCCCACCCGGTCGCGGAGCCGGTCCAGGGTGCGCTGGAGCTTCTCGCGCAGCGCCTCCTCGTGTCCCTCGGCGGCGCCCAGGCGGGCGAAGGCCGCTCCGGTGACGTACCCGCCGTCGGCGGTCTGCCCGACGTAGGCCTCGCGGCGCAGCATCCGCAGGAGCGTGGTCAGCCGCTCCGTGCCGAGACCGGTCTCGCGGGCGATGTCGGTGTCGGTGACTCCTGTGGTGTGCCGCGCCACCGCCTCCAGGACGCGCAGCGCGTCCTGGACCGAGTGGTACGACGCGGTCGGCTCGTGCCTCAGCGCCACGGTTTCCCCCTGCGCTCGCGTATGGGGCCGTAATCCGGTCAGCGAATCCCCTCCACGATAGCCGCCGAACGGCCTCGCGGAAGCGGGTGTTGACAAGACGGCGGCCCCCTCATCTGCGGCGCCGACCCCCTGGCATATGCCAGGGGGATGACCCAGGGCGTGGACCTCGGGAGTTGCCCCGCTCACGGTCCGTCATCACAGCACCGCGCTGAGGAATTCCCGTGTCCGGTCGTGCTCCGGCTCGCTGAAGATCTTCTCCGGCGCGCCCTGCTCGATGATCCGGCCCTGGTCGAACATCAGCACCTGGTCGGAGATGTCCCGGGCGAAGTTCATCTCGTGGGTCACACAGAGCATGGTGATGTCGGTGGAGCGGGCGATGTCCCGCAGCACGTCCAGGACGCCCGCGACCAGCTCCGGGTCGAGCGCCGAGGTCACCTCGTCCAGCAGCAGCACCTGCGGCCGCATCGCCAGCGCCCGCGCGATCGCCACCCGCTGCTGCTGACCGCCGGAGAGCTGCGCGGGGTGCTTGTCGAGGTGGTCGGTCAGCCCGACCATCTCCAGCAGCTCCCGTGCCCGCTCCTCGGCCGCGTCCTTGGACATGCCGAGCACGGTGACCGGGGCCTCGGTGATGTTCCGCAGCACCGTCATGTTCGGGAACAGGTTGAACTGCTGGAACACCATCCCGATCTTCTTGCGGACCTCGCGGACCTGCTTCTCCGGCGCCGGGAAGAGCCGCTCCCCGTCGACGGTGACCGTGCCCTCGTCGGGCTTCAGCAGCGTCATCAGCAGCCGCAGGATCGTGGTCTTGCCCGAACCGGACGGGCCGATCAGCGTGACGTGCTTGCCGGCGTCCACGGAGAAGTCCAGGTGGTCCAGGACCGTGTGGTCCCCGAACCGCTTGGTGACCTGCTCCAGCCGGATCAGCTCGCCGCTGCCCGCCGTGCTCTGCGGCTTCTTGGCGAACGGGGTGTGGGTGTCAGTGGACAAGGCGTCGCTCCAGGGCTCGCAGGGCAAGGGAGGCCAGGTAGGAGATGACGATGAAGGCGAAGCCGATCACCGTCAGCGGCTCGGTGAACTGGAAGTTCTGCTGCGAGAACAGCCGCGCCTCACCGAGCATCTCCAGCACGGTGATGGCCATCAGCAGCGGCGTGTCCTTCAGCATCGAGATGACGTAGTTGCCGAGCGCGGGCACCACCCGGCGCACGGCCTGCGGCAGGATCACCGCGGTCCACGTCCGGCGCAGCGGCAGGTTCAGCGCCGTCGCCGCCTCCCACTGGCCCACCGGCACGGCCTCGATGCCCGCGCGGTAGACCTGCATCGTGTACGTCGAGTAGTGCAGCCCGATGGCGAAGACACCGGTGGTCAGCGCCGAGAAGGTCATGCCCCACTCGGGCAGCACGTAGAACAGGAAGAAGAGCTGCACCAGCAGCGGGGTGTTGCGGACGAACTCCGTCACCGCCCCGACCGGCCAGGTCACCCAGCGCGTCGGCACCCGCATCAGCAGCGCCCACACCAGGCCCAGCGCGAACGAGATCAGCGAGCCCAGGACCAGGATCTGCAGGGTGACCAGCAGACCGTCCCAGAAGTGCGGCATGAAGTCGGAGACCGCGCTCCAGTCCCACGTCACGAGACACCACTTCCCTCGGGCACGCGCACGGCGGCGGTCTTCCTCTGCGGCGTCCTGCCGACTCCCGCCTTCAGCTTCTTCTCCAGACCGCGCATCAGGCGGGTCAGCAGGAAGGCGATCACGAAGTAGATCAGCAGGACGTACGTGTAGATCTCCGCGCTCTCCTGCAGCGCCAGCCGCACCAGGTTGGCGCTGAACGCCAGGTCGCCCATGCCCATGATCGACACCAGGGCGGTGCCCTTGAGCAGCTCGATCAGCAGGTTGGAGAAGGGCGGGATCATCTCCGGCACCGCCTGCGGCAGCAGGATCAGTTTCATCCGCTGCCAGGGCGTGAAGCTGAGCGCGATACCGCCCTCACGCTGGGCCGGGTCGACCGCGGCGAGCGCGCCGCGCACGATCTCCGAGCCGTACGCCCCGTAGGTCAGGCCGAGTGCCAGCGTGCCCGCCCACAGCGGCACGAGCTGCCAGCCGAAGGCCGGGGGCAGCACGAAGAACACCCAGAAGATCATCACCAGTGCCGAGGTCCCGCGGAACACCTCGGTGTAGAAGCCGGCGAGGAAGCGGACGATCCACAGCCGGTGGGTGCGCGCGACGCCCACGACGAAGGAGACCGCCGTCGCCAGCAGCGCGCTGAGCACCAGCAGTTGGACGGTGACCCAGACACCGTCGAGTACGCGTTCCCAGAGACCCGATGTCATCCGCCGCAGAGCTCCTTCGCGGTCATGTCCGTCATCTCGTCCTCGGTGAAACCGAAGGGCTTGAGGATCCGGAGGAGCTCGCCGCTGTTCTTCAGCTTGCGCAGTTCGGCGTTGAAGGCGTCCCGCAGGCCGGTCTCGTTCGGCCGGAAGGCGAAGCCGCCGCCGTCGACGTGCGGCTTCCCGCCGACGACCGGCTTGAAGGGCTCCGTCACCTCGGCCTTGGCCGACTTCTTCACCACTTCGCGGGTGGTGAGGGCGGTCCCGGCGAAGACGTCGGCGCGTCCGGCCTCGACGGCGTTCAGGCCGGCGACCTGATCGGGGACGATCAGGATGTCGCTCTCCTCGTACCCGGCCTCGACGGCGTACGCGATCTCCGCGTACCCGGTGCCGGTGGCGAACTTCGCCTTCTTCTTGACGACGTCCCGGTAGTCGTGCAGGCCCTTCGGGTTGCCCTTGCGCACGATGAACGAGTCGAGCATCTGGTAGTCGGGGTCGGAGAAGATGACCTGCTGACAGCGGTCGGGGTTGATGTACATCCCGGCGGCCACGACGTCGAACTGCTGCGAGTTCAGCCCGGGTATGAGCGAGCCGAACTCGGTGGGGACGGGCTGCACCCGGTCCACGCCCAGCCGTTGGAAAATGACCTTGGCCAGCTCCGGCGCCTCACCGGTCAGATCACCGTTCTTGTCGATGTAACCGAACGGGATCTCGCCGGCGATGCCCAGCCGGACGACGCCCGCCGCCTTGAGCCGGTCGAGCAGGTCACCGCCGCCCGTGGCCGCCGCCGTGGGCACGCGGGAACAGCCCGCGGCACCCAGCGCGCCGAGCGCCGCGACCCCCGCGAGCAGCGACCGGCGTGAGGGCCCGGAGGCATCCCGGAATCGTCTCAGTGGTTGCAGTGGTGGAGCCATGGCGGCGCCGCTACCCGAAGCGATGCGAGTTATTCCGGCCAATTTCGGCCCCGTTCGGCGGTCGGGCGGTGTTGACCGGCGCGGGACGATGGGGGGCATGGCAGACCGATATCTCGAGATCTCCCTGGTCAAGCGTGGAATCAGCTGCACGGCCCGACTGCTCGACGAGCGGGCGCCGATCACCTGCGAAGCCGTCTGGAAATCTCTCCCGCTGTCCGGCGACGTCTACCACGCCAAGTACGCACGCAACGAGATCTACGCCCTCTTCCCGCCCTTCGCGGACACGGAACCGCCCCTGGAGAACCCGACGGTCACCCCCATTCCGGGCGACCTGTGCTACTTCTCCTTCGCGGGCGCCGAGTTGGGCACGCGGTCCTACGGCTACGACCGCGAGGTCCGCCCCGGTACGACGGTCGTGGACCTGGCCCTGTTCTACGAGCGCAACAACCTCCTCCTCAACGGCGACGTGGGCTGGGTCCCCGGCACCGTCTGGGGCCAGGTGGTGGAGGGCCTGCCCCCCATGGCCGACGCCTGCAACAACCTGTGGCGCACAGGCGCAGCAGAAGAAACCCTCAGCTTCCGCAGGGCACCGTAGCCACCCGGCTACGAGCACTCGCACCGCCCCAGCTGCGGGCAGCCGCACCGCCCCAGCTGCGGGCAGTCGTGCCTCCCCCAGTGCCTCAAGGGCCTGGGAGGTACCCCCAGGGCGGCACGGGTGGGCGATGGGGGTCCCCCCGCTCGGCGTGCGCACCCCGCAGCACCAGATCGTCCCGGTGCCGGGCGGCCACCAGTTGCAGCCCGACGGGCAGCCCGTCGGCGTCGGTGCCGACGGGCACCGTCGCGGCGGGCTGCTGGGTCATGTTGAACGGATACGTGAACGGCGTCCACCCCGTCCACCGGCGCCAGCCACCCTCCTTCGGCACCTCCACCCCCGCCTCGAACGCCGTGACCGGCACGGTCGGGGTGACCAGCAGGTCGTAGCGGTCGTGGAAGCGCCCCATCCGCCGCCCCAGGGCCATCCGGACATCCACCGCGGCCAGATACTCCAGCGCCGAGTACCGCGCCCCGGCACCGCGGATCTCCCGCAGCCCCGGATCGAGCACCTCCCGCTGCTCCCGCGTGAGGTGCTGGGTCACCCGTGCCGCACCGGCGAACCACAGGGTGTGGAAGGCCTCCACCGGGTCGGTGAGATCGGGGTCGGTCTCCTCGACGTACGCGCCGAGCCCGGCCAGCCGCTCCACCGCCCGCCGCACCGCCGCCGCGACCTCGGGCCGCACCCGCACCTGACCGCCCAGCGACGGCGAGTACGCCACCCGCAGCCCGCGCACCCCGCCCGCGAGCCCCTCCCGGAACGAGCCGGAGGCCGGCGCGAGCGCCGACCAGTCACGGGAGTCCGGGCCGCCGATCACATCCATCAGCAGCGCCGCGTCCGCCGCGTCCCGGGTCATCGGACCGACGTGCGCCAGCGTGCCGAACGCGCTCGCCGGATACAGCGGCACCCTCCCGTACGTCGGCTTCAGCCCGAAGATCCCGCAGAACGCGGCCGGGATACGGACACTGCCCCCGCCGTCCGTGCCCAGCGCGAGGGGTCCCGCGCCCAGCGCCACGGCCGCCGCCGCGCCCCCGCTGGACCCGCCCGCCGTGCGCGTCGGGTCGTGCGGGTTGCGCGTGACGCCGCTCAGCGGAGAGTCCGTCACGCCCTTCCAGCCGAACTCGGGGGTCGTCGTCTTGCCCAGGAACACCGCGCCGTGCCCGCGCAGCCGGGCCACCGAGGGCGCGTCCTCGTCCCAGCGGCCCGCCGCCGGGGCGATGGTCAGCGAACCCTTCAGGGTCGGGGCGCCGCGCAGCAGCAGGATGTCCTTCACCGTGACCGGCACCCCGTCCAGCAGCCCGCACGGCTCACCGCGCCGCCACCGCTCCTCCGACGCCCGTGCCCGCTCCAGCGCCTCCTCGGCGAACAGCCGGACGAACGCGTTCACCTCCGGCTGGATCTCCTCGGCCCGCTCCAGCGCCGCCCGGACCACCTCCACCGGGCTGAACTCACCCCCGCGGTAACCGTCGAGGAGTCGTACGGCGGTCAGCTCGGTGAGCTCGGACATCCGGCCTCCTGGATACGTCAGTGACCCGGTACATACCCGCGCTGCTTGTCGACCACGTTCCTCAGCGGCCGGCCCGCCGCCCACAGCTCGAACAACTTCACGAACTGCTCGCCGAGTTCGTCCCGCCAGCCGGCCGTGTCCCCGCTCATGTGCGGCGACACGATCAGCCCCGGGAGCCGACGCGGTGTCGGTGTCGTCGCCCCCTTCGGCTTCGCGCTGGACCGCGAGCTGTGGCGCTGGGTGCCGGACGAGGTGTCCCTGCACCTCACCCGCACGCCGTACGTGCCGGTCGAGGTGAGTCTCGACCTGGCCCGGCTGATCAGCGAGCACGAGACGCGCGGCGACGCGGTGCGCACCCTCGCCGCGGTCGCGCCCGAGGTCGTCGCCCACGCCTGTACGTCGGGCAGCTTCGTCGGCGGGATCGTCGGCGGGATCGTCGGCGAGCGCGCGATGTGCGAGGCGATGAGCCGGGCCGGCGTGGTCCCGGCCGTCACCACCTCCGGCGCGCTCCTCGAAGCCCTGGTGGAACTCGACGTACGCCGGGTCGCCCTGGTCACGCCGTACACCGTGTCGGTCACCCGGGCGCTGGAGAGGTATGTCGCGCGGGCCGGCGTCACGGTCACCGGGTGCGCGTACATGGGGCTGACCCGGCGGATCTGGAAGGTCACCTACCGCGAGGTGGTGGACATGGCGCGGCGGGCCGCGGTGCGCGGCCGGCTCGGCGCGGCGGACGCGCTGTTCCTCTCCTGCACCGATCTGCCGGCCTACGACGTCATCCCGCAGCTCGAAGCCGAACTGTGCATACCGGTCATCTCGGCCAACCAGGTGACCGTGTGGGCGGCGTTGCGCCGATTGGGTACCCGGGCGGTGGGACCGTATCAGGCGCTGATCGACGCGTCGGCGCGCTCCGGGACCGTACTGCCGGGCCAGGCGTCCGGCTCCGTACTCCCGGACGCGCCCGGCGTGCCCGGCGTGCCGGAAGAGAAGCAGCAGGAAGGCTGGACATGACCGCACTGGGATTCCTCTACCCGGGCCACTCCGCAGAGGACGACTATCCGCGTATCGAGCAGTTGCTGGGCAGCGACATCCGGGTGGACCTGGTGCACACCGACATCGGTGAGGACGCGCACCGGGTGGACGCGCTGCGGGAGATGGGCTCACCCGAGCGGCTGGCGGCGGGCCTGCAGCAGTTGCGCCTCTCGGGCGCCGAGGCGGTGGTGTGGGCCTGCACCAGCGGCGGTTTCGTGCACGGCTGGGAGGGCGCTCACGAGCAGGTGCGGGGCCTCGCCCTGGCGGCGGGGATGCCGGCGTCGTCGACGTCGTTCGCCTTCACGCACGCGGTGCGGGAGGTCGGGGCGCGGCGGGTCGCCGTCGGCGCGACCTACCCGGACGACGTGGCCGTGCTCTTCGCGGACTTCCTGCGGGCCGGCGGCGTGGAGGTGACCGGGGTGCGGAGCTCCGGGATCGTCACGGCGGCGGAGGTCGGCACCTGGGGCGAGGAGGAGCTGTTCGCGCTGGCCCGCGCGGCCGACACCCCGGACGCGGACGCGCTGCTGCTGCCGGACACGGCCCTGCACACGGTGGCGCACCTCCCCGCCCTGGAGAAGGAGCTGGGCAAGCCGGTCCTGACCGCCAACCAGGTCACGGTCTGGGAGGCCCTGAGGCTGGCGGACCGCAGGGTGAACGCCCCGGAACTGGGCGCGCTGTTCACCCGGGAGCCGATCGTCCAGGTCTGAGGGCGCTCCGGTACAACCTTGATCGACTCGCGGCGGTCTCACTCCCGTGAACCCTGTGCCGCGCCTGGGCGCGGGGTGCCGGAACCAGGGAGTGAACACCATGAGAGCCACCGTCGTTCGCCGTACCGTCCTGACCGCTTCCGCGGCCGCCCTCGCCCTTCTGGCCACCGCGTGCGGCGGCGGTGACGAGAAGGGCGGGAGCGGCGGGGGCGAGGCGGCGAAGAGCGACGCCGCGTCGAGCGCTCCGGCGGCCAAGGCGCTGACCGCCGCCGAACTGGAGAAGCTCGTGATCGCCTCGGCCGACCTCAAGGACCACAAGGTCGTCGAGCCGGGCAAGGACGACGTCTCCGACCCCGGCACCCTCACGGTCGAGCGGGCCGAGTGCGAGCCCGTCGCCCAGGCGCTGGCGTCCGTGCCGCTGGGCAAGCCGGCGGCGAGTGCCCAGCGGCTCGTCACCCAGGAGTCCGAGGCGGCGAAGAAGGGCATGCCGGACCTCGCGGAACTGACGGAGAAGGAGGCCGAGGAGGCGATGCTCGACTCCCTCGACATCACCAAGACGATGACCTCCCTGCGGTCCTACGACGCCGACGGCGCGGAGCAGACCCTCTCCGCGCTGCGGGAGGCCGGCAAGAAGTGCGCCGGGGGCTTCGGCATGTCGGCCGACGGCGAGAAGCAGCAGGTCACCAAGATCACCGAGGAGAAGCTCGCGGCCGGCGAGGACGCGGTCGCCTGGACGGTGGGCACCAAGATGGACGACACCTCCGCCGAGACGAAGGTCGTCGTCTTCCGTCAGGGCACCACGCTCGCCGCGTTCTCGTCCTTCAACATCGCGGCGATCACCCGGGGCGAGGCGTTCGAGCAGCCGACCGCCGTCATCGAGGCGCAGGAGGCCAAGCTCGGCTGATCCGGGCCGCGCCGCGGACCGGGGTGGCGCTTCCGCCCCGGCCCGCGGGGTCCCCGGGGGCGGTGTCGTGCGGCGGACACGCAAGAACCCCGGTCCCGCTTTCGCGGGCCGGGGTTCCGTTCGAGCGCCGGGCAGGCCTTGCACCTGCATCTCCCCGCAGGAAGCGGGGCGTCTTTCCTTGGACCACCAACGCGTGTCCACTGTCGGGGAGCGACCCCCTCAGCGAGCAAGATGATCGTATCGCATGATCGTCGGGCGTGCACATCGCCGGGTGCCGGGAAGGCGGAGGGAATAACCGGGGACCGTCTCCTGTTACGTCGCGCAGCGAACGTCACACCCCACAGGAGGCACCCCACCATGGCCGCAGACGCCGCAGAGGAGATCCGGGGCACCGCCCACGGCACCGCACCCGTCCCGCTCTCCGTGCTGGACCTGGTGACCGTCGGCGCGGGCCGGACCGCCACCGACGCGCTGCGGACCAGCGTGGACATCGTCCGCCTCGCCGAGTCCCGCGGCTTCCACCGCTACTGGGTCGCCGAGCACCACTCCATGCCCGGGGTGGCCTCCTCCTCGCCCGCCGTGATCCTGGCGCACCTCGCCGCGCACACCGGGCGCATCCGCCTGGGCTCCGGCGGGGTGATGCTGCCCAACCACGCGCCGCTGGTCATCGCCGAGCAGTTCGGCACGCTGGAGGCCATGGCGCCGGGGCGGATCGACCTCGGCCTCGGCCGCGCCCCCGGCACCGACGGCGCCACCGCGGCCGCCCTGCGCCGCTCCGACCGGCTGAACGAGGGCGCCGACGACTTCCCCCAGCAGCTCGCCGAGCTCACCCGCTTCCTCGACGACGACTTCCCCGACGGCCACCCCTACCGCCGCATCCACGCCGTCCCCGGCCCGGTGCAGGCGACGTCACCCGGCGGCGTGCAGTCCCCGCACCGCCCGCCCATCTGGCTGCTCGGCTCCTCCGGCTTCAGCGCCCGGCTGGCCGGCATGCTCGGTCTGCCGTTCGCCTTCGCCCACCACTTCTCGGCCCAGAACACCGTCCCCGCCCTGGACCTCTACCGCGAGACCTTCCGCCCCAGCGAGGTCCTCGACGCGCCCTACGCCCTCATCGGCGTCTCCGCGCTCGCCACGGACGACGAGAAGGAGGCCCGCCGCCAGGTGCTGGCCGCCGCGCTCAACATGGTCCGGCTGCGCACCGGCCGCCCCGGCCTCGTCCCCACCCCCGAGGAGGCGGAGGCGTACGACTTCAGCCCCATGGAGCGCGAGTTCATCGACTCCTGGAACGCCAACGTCATCCACGGCACCCCCGACGAGGTCCGCACCGGCCTGGACGACCTGCAGAAGCGCACCGGCGCCGACGAGCTGATGATCACCGCCAACGCCCACGGCGGCGACGTACGCCTGCGTTCCTACGAACTGATCGCCGACGCCTACGGATTGCCCACGCCCGCCTGAACCCCGGGCGTGCCCAGCAGCTCGGAGATGCGGTCCGGCGACACCGGACGGGAGTACAGCCAGCCCTGACCGGTGTCGCACCCGATCCGGCGCAGCCTTGTCGCCTGCGCCGAGGTCTCCACGCACTCCGCGGTGACCGTCAGGCCGAGCCGGTGGGCGAGCTGCACCATCGCCTCGACGATGACCTCGTCCGCCGGGTTCGGCGGGGCGGCGGCGCGCTCCTCGTACTGGAAGCCCCGGACGAAGGAGCCGTCCAGCTTCAGCACCGACACCGGCAGCCGGCTGAGGTAGGCCAGGTTCGAGTAGCCGGTGCCGAAGTCGTCGATGGCGATGCGCACGCCCATGTCGCTGAGCGCCTTCAGGGCCTGGATCGGCCGGCCGGACGACCCCATCACCGCCGACTCGGTCAGCTCCAGTTGCAGCAGCTCCGGCGCGAGGCCCGTCTCCTCCAGGGTGTCGGCGACGTCCGTCACCAGGTCGGAGTCCCACACCTGGCGGACCGCCACGTTCACGCTGACGAAGATCGGCGGCTCGTCCGGGTGCTCCACCTGCCAGTCGCGGGCCTGCCGGCAGGCGGTGCGCAGCACCCAGCGGCCCAGCGGCACGATCGAGCCGTCCTCCTCCGCCAGTGAGATGAACCGATTCGGCGTCAGCGTGCCGAACCGCGGATGGTTCCAGCGGACCAGCGCCTCCACGCCGTGCACCCGGTCGTCCTCCATGCCCACCAGCGGCTGGTACTCCAGCGCGAACTCACCCCGGTCGATGGCGGGGCGCAGCGTGGAGGCGAGGGCCTGGCGGGTCACGCGGGAGGCGTTGCGCTCCGGGTCGAAGAGCGTCCAGCGGGCCTTGCCGTCGGCCTTCGCCCAGTACAGCGTGGTGTCGGCGGCCTGCATCAGCGCGGTGGGCGTGGTCCCGGCGGCATGCCGCTCGACCACCCCGATCGACGCCGACACCGACAGCCTGCGCCCGGAGAGGTCGAAGGGCGCCTGGATCGCGTCGAGCAGCGACTCGGCGAGGTCGGCGAGCTGCTCGGTGCCGGTGGAGTCCTCCACCAGCAGCGCGAACTCGTCCCCGCCGAGCCGGGCGACCAGCGGCGTGCCGGTCCTGGCCGCGTCCTTCGCGCAGCTCTTGAGCCGCTCGGCGACGGCGGCAAGGAGCTGGTCGCCGACGCGGTGGCCCAGGGTGTCGTTGATCGCCTTGAACCCGTCCAGGTCGAGGTAGCACAGCCCGATCCGGCCGGTGCCGCCCTCCTCGTACGACTCCGCCTCCAGCGCGGCCGTCAGCCGTTCGAAGAACAGGGTGCGGTTGGGCAGCCGGGTCACCGGGTCGTGCATCCGCAGGTGCCGCAGCTGCGCCTGGAGCTCGTGGTGGTCGCCGATGTCGGCGACCGACAGCAGTACGCCCCCGTCGTCGGCGGGCAGCGGGGAGACCGTCACCCTCACCCACAGCGCGTGCCCCTCCGGGTGCTTCAGCCGACGGGTGCAGCGCAGCCGGGACCGCCGTCCGCTCAGCAGCTCCCGGTAGGCGTGCCAGGTGCGGGCGTCGGAGGCCAGGTCCACCAGATCGGCGGCGACGGCACCGGGCAGGGTCTCCGGGTCGCGGCCCAGCAGGGTGGCGAGGGCCGCGTTGGCGCCGGTCACCATGCCCTCACGGTCGACGACGGCCATGGCGAGCGGCGCGGCCGTGAAGACGGAGCGGTACGACGGGGACGGCGGGGGGGACGGGGACGGCGGGGGCGGGGCCTCCGTACACGGAGACGTGGTGATCTCACTCTCCGTGACCGTCGGCCGGTTGAGTTCCGCCGCGGGCGCCGGCCCTTCGGACGTTCCGCTCACCGCTCGCTCCCGCAGTGCACTCGATCGCTGTCCGTGCAGAAAGTCTCAGAGTCTCAGGAAAGTGTGCCGATCATAAGGGCCCACGCCGGGGCCTTCCAGTCACTGTCCGGTCTCCAGGGCGGATCCGCATCCCTGTCCGACCATTTCCGCCCGCCGGTGGACGGCTTCTGTGCTCCTCCGACCAGTTGTGACGTTCCGTGAGTGCGCGGAGTGCCGGTCCCGCCCGGACATCCGCGTTTCTCACTCGTCCGGTGCAGCCGAACAGGGCGTAGTGCGACAAATGTGCACAGTCTGGGTGCGGTGTCCCGTGAACCGTCTCCCGGAGGTCCCCGTGCCGCGTCAGCTCACCCCGAGAGGACTCGGCCGTGAGGCTCTCCGGCGGAGGCCGGCACGACTGAGCCGATCGGGTGTACCGGGTACGCCGGGGGGCGCGGGCGTACGGCCCCGGCTGCGCAGCACCGCCGCGATGTGCACCACCATGTCGGCGCTCGCGGCGACCTCGCTGGTGAACGTCCCCTCCGTCACCGAGCCCTTCTCCGCCGCACCCTGCGCCCTCACCCGCACCACCGCCCACCACTCCGAGGGCCTGGACACCTGGAACACCGCCTACCCCCGCCCCGCCCGGCGCCTGGACGCGGTGATGGTCTTCCTCTCCTTCCCCGACTCCCACCCCCTGACCACGCCCGCCGAACTCACCGCCGACCACTTCCCCGCCACCAGCCACTTCTTCGAGCGGGCCTCCTACGGCAGGTTCACCCTGCGCCCGCACCCCCTGCGGCAGTGGTTCCGCATGCCCCGCCCCTCCACGGAGTACGCCATACAGCGCGACTGGACCGTCACCGACCGGGCCGCCTACCTGCGGGACGCGCTCGCCGTGACCGACCCGCACGTCGACTTCTCGCGCTACGACATCGTGTACCTCGTCGCCGACCCGGACGCGCCGGGCGTGGACTCCGACGCCACGAAGGTCGTCAACCTGGACACCCCGCTGCACGCCGACGACACCGACATCCGCCGGGTCGTCACCGTGTTCGAGAACCACCCCCCGGACCGGCTCGTCCTCGCCCACGAGACCGGCCACGTCTTCGACCTGCCCGACCTCTACCACCGACCCGTGGACGGCAAGGGCGACTGGGACACCCACGTCGGCGACTGGGACCTCATGGGCAGCCAGTTCGCCCTCGCCCCCGACCTGTTCGGCTGGCACAAGTGGAAGCTGGGCTGGCTGGGGGCCCGGCAGGTGCGGTGCGTGCAGGACGCGGGGCCGGTACGGCTGACGCTGGAGCCGCTCGGGGCGGGACCGGGGACGCCGGTGACGGGCGCCGCCGGGGCGCCCTCCTTCGGGCTCGGCCGGGGCATCAAGCTCGCGGTGGTGCGCACCGGCCCCGACAGCGCGCTCGCCTTCGAGGCCCGGGGGCCGGTCGGCAACGACATGCGGGCCTGCCGGCAGGGGGTGCTGGTGTACAGGGTGAGCAGTGGCACCCGGTCCGGACGCGGCCCCGTCGAGGTCGTCGACGCCCACCCGCACACCGAGGCGTGCTGGGAGGACTCGGTCTACCCGCCGCTCGCCGACGCCCCGGTCGCCCTCGGCGAGAGCTTCACGGTGCCGGGGACGACCGTACGGGTGGAGGTGGAGGGACGTACGCCGTCGGGGTCGTGGACGGTGAGGATCACCACACGGTAGACGCGACGAAGGCCCCTCGCTTCCGCGAGAGGCCTTCACCGTGTCGTGCGCCGCCAGGGACTCGAACCCCGGACCCGCTGATTAAGAGTCAGCTGCTCTAACCAACTGAGCTAGCGGCGCCTGCTGACGTCGTAGACACTAGCATCACGATCGGCGGGAGGAAAAATCGAAATCCGCACGGCCGCGCGGGCCGCCCGCACGGCCGCCCACAGCAGCACCTCCGGGCCCGGCAGCCAGGGGTGACGGGTGTCCGGGGCGACGAGCCAGCGGGAGCCGGAACGGGGGGTGGGCGCGGGGACGGTCACCGCGTCGCCGGTGCCGTGGCACAGCAGCGGCGGGACACCGTCCGTGCGTGAGCCGTGGGCGCCCCACTCCTCCCACTCCATGAGGGCCGGGAGCCGCTGCGCCGTGCCGGGCGCGGCGAACAGCAGCATCCGCCCCCGGAACTCCGCCACCGGCCCCGACCCCGGCCCCTCGTCCCACATCCGGTCCAGCATCCGCCGCCCGAAGATCGTGGGCACGCTCACCACGTCGAAGACCGCACCGCAGGGCAGCACGACCGGCGCGTCCGGCCGCTCCCCCCAGTGCGAGAGCGTGCTGCGCGGATACGTCCCCGCCGAGGCGAGCCAGGCGGCACCGTCGGGGGTGACGCCGCTGACGCCGGAGGCATTCCGTGTGCTGCTCATGACGGACAGGTCTACCCTGAGTGAGGGAAAGCTTCCGCAGGGTTGCGGGAATCGGGGACGCGGGGGCGGGGGAGGGGGTATCTTGCCCGCCCGGCATATGCGGATGCGCGTCTGTACCGTCTGCACAAGGCCGTACGAGCCGTACGGGCCTTGGGAGCCATACGGACCGGGCGGGCCGTACGCGCTATACGGGATCGGCGTGCCCGGAGCCGCCGCCCTCGCCGCCCCTCATCAGATCCCGGCCGAACTCGACCATCTTCTTCGCGTAGTCCTCGGTCCACTCGGCGCGCTCGGCGATGTCCGCCGGCGTCAGCCGGTCGAAGCGGCGGGGGTCGGCGAGCTGGGCCGCCGCCACCGCCTGGAACTCCGTCGCCCGGTCCGCGGCGGCACGGAACGCGAGCGTCAGCTCGGTCGCCCGCTCCAGCAGCGCGCGGGGATCGTCGATCGACTCCAGGTCGAAGAAGTGCTCGGGGTCGGAGGCCGCCTCCGCGGGCTCGAACAGCAGGGGCGCGGGGCGTAGCCGCGGCTGGTCCCGGCGCGGCGTGTGCTCCGCCATGACTTCTCCTCCGTACGTCGCGATCGCCCCCCTCGTCTCGGGCGGGCCACCGTCCATTGTCCCGCGCCCCCGCAAGAGGGCCTGAGGGCCACATCCCCGGGCACCGCGTGAATGGCTTCCCAGCCGTCCGGGCCGTATGCATGGGCTTGCTGTTCCCCGCTGGGGACCTCGAGAGCGGCGCGGCAGCCGTGAGCGCCGCTACGGTGGCAAGGTGACGGCGGCACCGGTGATTCCTCTGATCAGGGTGCGGCGCGGGAAACCGGCGTCGATGAGATCACCCGGGAAGTTTTCCGGCTCGCTTGCGCAGGTGTACGGAGGTGCCGGCCGAGACGAGGGCGGCACCCGCCGGCAGGCAGACGAAGACGGTGACCGACGTGGAGACGTACTCCACGGTCGACCCGTCGGAGTACACGCAGGCGCTTCGAAGAGGCCAGTACGACTGCTCGACGGCCGCCAGGTCGGCGCCGGCGTCGTTCCGGCTCGCGCACAGTTCGGGGAAAGGCCCACCCATGGTGACGGAGAACCAGCCGTAGCAGTACACCGCCACCGCCGAGGAGGCCAGGATCAGGGCGACGAGCGCGTGGATCCCGGGAACGGGCAGCGGCGGGTGGTTCAGCAGGATGAGGACCACCACGATGCCCACCGCCGCGGTGACCAGGCTCGCAGCCAGCAACGCGCCCATCGGGAACATATGAGGCCTACCTCTTCTCTTCCTTCTGTGCGGCAGCGCGAACATGGACCGTTGTTCCCTGCCGAGGGCTTCGAGGGTGCGGAGGCGGGCGGTGAACACGAGGATGCACCGCCGCAGGCATGCGTCGCTGTCACCCGCGGCTGCCATGCCCCGGGATACACTGCTCCGCTCCGCCACGACCGGAGGTCACCTGAGTGTTCCCCGCATGGATACGTACCGGTGCTCCGTCGGCCCTGATGATTCTCGCCCTGTCCGGCTGCTCTTCCCTCTGGGGCTGCACCGACACGGTTGCGGAGCGCGGTGAGGCCGGTGTCAGGGTGCGGGTCGAGGACACGTCCGGGCAGCCTCTCGGCGTCACCGCCGAGGTCGTCGACTGGCGCCTCGAGCCCCACCCGCAGGTGCCCTCCGAAGGCGATCAGGTCTACTTCCACTATCGCTTCGACGGCGTGGACGAGAGTTCCGGCCCCGCGGTGGACGCCTGTGCGGTCGATGAGGAGCGCGTGGCGTTGGGGTGCCATGTGGTCTTTTCGTCCGGGGCGTTCAGGCGGGACGGTGGCCTCACGGGCGACAGTTGGCTCGCCGTCGAGCACCCGGAGCGGGTTGCCGGAGTGCTCTTGATCCCCAACGACCAGTCCTACGACGGACGAACCTGTGAGGAGGACATCAAGGACGGGGGCGGTCCGCATCCCCCGGAACCGGCCGCCATGGGAGACCAACTCTAGGACGTCCTTCAGCAGGCGGTCCTGCGGTGGCGTACGAGGGTCGAGACCAGGGTGGGGCAGAGGCCTTGGAGCACTTACCGGCCCTGGAACGGTTCGAGCGCTTTTCCGGCCGCTGGACCATGCGGTGTCCGACTTTGTCCGCCCTCGTTCGGCTGCCGCACCGCGTGGGTTGTCCCTATCCTGGCGTCATGAGCACCTTGCGTGAAGAGCTGCACGAGCTGATCGACCGGCTGCCGGAGTCGCAGGTCGCGCCGATACTGGCTCTCGTGCGGGAGAGCACTCCGGCCGAGGACGGTGGGGAGGAGTGGCCGCTGCCCGACTTCGTCGGCGCGCTGTCCAGCGGCAAAGGCGACCTGGGTGCTCGCTCCGGTGAGATCCTCCGCGCGGAGATGGGACGCGAAGCCGAGTGATCATCTGGGACACCGGGGCGCTGGTCGCCGCCGCCGACACCGACGACCAGGACCACGCCCGCTGCGTCGAGCTGATGCGACGCACCCCCCGTCCGCTGCTGGTGCCCTACCCGGTGCTCACCGAGGTCTGCTACCTCTTGGAGCGTGAGCACGGCACCCGTGCGGAGGCCGCCTTTCTGCGTTCCGTCCGTACCGGACAGATCAGCTTGATTCCCTTGGCGGCCCAGGACATCGACCGCATGGTCGAACTGGTGGAGAAGTACGCCGACTTCCCCCTGGGCGCGGTCGACGCCTCCGTCGTCGCCGTTGCCGAACGACTTGGCGCGGATGCCATCGCCACCCTCGACCGACGCCACTTCAGCGTCGTCCGCCCCGTGGCCCCCTTCTCCCTCACCCTGCTGCCGTAGCCGCGAGCGGTCGAGGTTGCCGGTCAAGGCCGCCAGGCCACCCGGTGTTCCGACAGGTGTGCCAGGACCGCGTGGTTCGCCTCCCAGCCGTCCGGGAACTTCACCAGCGTGCCCAACTGGACCGGTTCCGTGGACGGGTAGTCGTCCAGCAGGTTTGTCACTCCCTCGCGGCAGACCACGATGCAGGCGTGACGGTGGCGGGAGGCCAGGACGCACAGGCGGCCCGTCTCCAGGTGGAAGGCGGTGGCGTCGGGGCGGCCGGAGAGGGGGTGGAGGACGACCGTGACGTCGTACTCGCGGCCCTGGAGACGGTTGGCCGTGTCCACGGTGACGTCCGGTACGCCGAGTTCCGTGAGGGCCGCCCGTACGGCGGCGGCCTGGTCGCGGTGGGCGGTGCCTACCGCGATGCGGTCGGCGGTGAGGGGGGTGGGGTCCGGGGAGCGTTCGGAGGTCGCCGCTCCGCCCCGGTCCAGGAGGCGGCGGACCACCAGGGCCACCGCGTGGACCGCCTCCGGGTCCGTGCGCGGGGTGTGGCGGGCGGGGAGTTCCAGCAGGCCCCAGCCGGACTCCGCCGCCTCGTCGATCACCCGGTCCGGGGCCGAACCGTCCGGCGGGACGGAGAAGGTGAGCCTGCGGTCGCCGTGATTCGTGCCGCTGCGGAACGGGGTGTACGGGTAGAAGGCGTCGGACACCAAGGGCGCCGCTGATGCCGGGAGGCGCCAGGAGACCGGCAGGCGGTGCTGCGGCAGTTCCGGGTTGTGGGCGAGCAGGGTGGTGACCGCCGACGCCGACGGGTCGTACGACAGGCTCGCCCACTGCTCGCTGCCCACGATGGAGAAGGGGTCGAGTTGGCCCGGGTCGCCGACGAACAGCGCACGCTCGAACAGTCCCGCCACGGCGAGCAGCGCGTCCGAGCGCATCTGGTACGCCTCGTCGACGATCGCGTGCTCCCACGGCTCCACGCCCTTGACGTGCGCCCACTTCGCCGCCGTGGAGATCACCACGGGCAGACCGGTGAGATCGGCCGCCTTCGCCGACGTGCGGACGTGGTCCAGTGCGTCGAGCGCCTTGTCGTAGGGGTCCGTGTCGCTGCTGTGCAGGCGGCCCACCGGCAGGTCCGGGTTCTTCTCGGCGAGGCGGAGGACCAGGTCGTCGACCTGGGCGTTGGTCTGCGCCACGACCATCAGGGGGCGGCCCGCCTCCGCCAGTTCCAGGGCCGCGCGCACCACCAGGGTGGACTTGCCGGCACCCGGCGGGGAGTCGACGACGACACCGCGCGCGGTGCCGCGCAGGGTGTCGCGGAGGATCGCGTCGGTGGCGCGGGTCGCGGCCGCCCCCGGGTCGAACACGGCCTGCTGGGCGGGGGCGGTCACAGCACGTCCTCCTCGGTCACCGGATCGGCGGGCTCCGGTACGGTCTCCTCACCCGGCGGGCCGCCATGGGTCCACGGTGTCTCCTCCGGGTCGGGCAACTTCGCGCCGCCGCGCGGTTCGTGCTCGAACAGCGTGAAGCACACGCGGTCGCCCTTCTCCGGGACCGAGCCCTCCTCCGGCTCCTTGCCCCGGCCCATCTTGTCCATGACGCGGAGGACCACCAGACCGCCCTCCGGGCCGTCCTCGTAGCCGACGAACTCCGCCGTCTGCGGCTTCCCGCCCAGCGAGCGGTACACCCGCACCCGCTCCCCGAGGTGCGGGCGGTCGTCCGTGCGGACGGTGACCAGCGGGCGCGGGCTCGGCCGCCTGCTCTCGCTGTACGCCATCACCACATCGACCACCTCGCCCGCGAACGCCTCCCCGGACAGCCGCCGGGCCGCCATCACCAGCGGGTCGTCGAGCGCCTCCTGCGCCTCGAGCCGGGCCTGCTCCCGCTCGCGCGTGGCGAGCTTGTTGGCCGCGGTGACCGCGTCGTCGCGGCGCGGCTGCGGCGGTTCACCGGCCGCCACCCGGTCCCGGTGGCCGGTGAACGACCAGCGGTCGCGCGTCCAGCGTTCCTCGACGCGCGCCCCCTCCGGGAGTCTCGCCAGCAGGTCGAGGCCCCGCCACACCGCGTCCCACGTGGGGCGCGTACGGCTCTCCACCAGCGCGCGGATCTCCCGCTCGGCGGCGGTCAGCGCGCCGAGGCGGTCGTCGGCCTCCAGGCCGTCCTCCGCCGCCGCGAGTGCCGTACGGGCCCGGTCGTAGCGCTCGATGGCCGGGGCGAGCAGCTTGTTGTCGAACGCCGGGTCGGTCGCCGGGCCCGCGGGCGGGCACAGCAACTGGCCGGCCGCGTCCCGCGCGAGCTCCGCCTCCTGCGCGGCCTCCGCTCCCGAGCGTCCCTCGGGCGGGTCGATCCAGGCGAGCAGCGCCCCCAGGTGCTGGTCCTCCAGGGAGGACTGCCCGGTCGCCCAGTGCCGGGCCAGTACGTCGCTCATGGCCAGCAGCAGCGAGGAACCGGGCACCCGGGCCCGCTCCCCGAAGTGCGTCAGCCACCGCCCGAGCAGCGGCACCCGGGGCGGCGCCGGGAACGGGGCCTCCGGATCCTGCTCCGCCGTGCGCCGGAACCGCATGGACCGGCCCAGGAGCCGTACGAGGTCGATGCCGGCCCGGGACGGCACGATCAGCTGGGGCGCGTCCGCGCACAGCTCCACCTCGACCTTGACCCGCTTGCCGGTCTCCGGGTCGGTCTCGGCACGCTCGGCGGCCTCCACGACGTCCGCGAAACCGTCGACGTACGGCAGCACCACGTCGGCCAGCTCGGCCAGGAACGCGAAACGGAGGTCACGGTCACGCGGCTGCGGTACGACGAGCAGCCGGGGCGCGTCCCGGTCGGTGCCCACCAGCGCGCCGAGCGGGGCGCCCGCCTCACCGGCGGTGATGAGCGGCACGAACACCAGGGGCCGCGCGGAGAGGTGCCGGTGCCGGACGGTGGCGGCGGGCTGGGCGCGGCCGGTGCTGACGGCCTCCAGCCGGGCGAGGGTGGCGATCAGGGACAAGGAGCCACCTCCAGCGGGGCCGCCGCCTCCAGCGCCTCCGCGCGCAGGGCCGCCGCCCTGCGCAAGGCCGCCACCGCCGGGTCGTCGGGGTCACCCGCCTCCCCGCGGGCCGCCGCCAGCACCTCCCCGACCGTCGTCAGACCACCCAGCTCCGCCCGCACCGGACGGCCCAGGCGGGTCACCGCGCCCTGCGCGCGGGAACGGTCCCGGCAGTGGAAGGCCAGCTCGCACGCGGACAGGCACTCCGGCGCGTAGGTCGCCGGGACCGCCTCCACGGCCTCGGCCAGCCGCTCGGCGGGCAGCTCCGGCGAGAAGCACGTGCCCTCGGGGAGCGTGTCGGCGATCTCCTCGATCCTGGTCAGCCGGTCCAGCTGACGGGCGGTCACCGCGCGCTGCTTGCGCACGTCCACGGCGGACGCGGTCGGCAGGTTGGAGAAGTCCTTCGGGCACACCAGCAGGATCCGGTGGCGTACGCGCGGGGCCGGGTCCAGTCGCGCGGCCAGCCGCTCCAGGGCCAGCACGTACACCGCCGCCTGACGCGCCGCCGCGCCGACCTTCGCCGGATCCGCGGCACCGTCCAGCATCGGGAAGGACTTGATCTCCACGACCGTCCAACTGCCGTCCGGGTGCACCACCACCGCGTCCGGCTCCAGGAAGGCGGGGGAACCCGCGACCTCGAGGGCGAGCATCGGGTGGTCGAGCAGCGTCCACACGCCGGGCGCCTCGCCGGCCTCGCGCAGCGCCAGCTCCGTACGGGCCGTACGGCCCCGCGGGCCCTGGGCGGTCAGATCGGGCACGCGCGCCCCGGCGGGCGGTTCGGCCGCGCGGTCCAGCTTCTCGTGGGCCAGGCGCAGCAGTTCCGTACCGCCGTCCGCCTTGACCTTCGCCTCGAACGCGTTGCCCCGTACGAACGCGAACTGGGACTGGCCGAAGACCGACGGTGAGCCCAACGCGTCGGCCAGCACCGCCTTGTTCACCCCGGCGCCGTCGAGGATCGCGCGCCGTCTGCAGCCCGGGTTGGCGGCGAGGGCGGCCAGGGCGCGCGCGTCCAGCGCCTTGGCCGGGACCTCCGGGCCGCGCAGCTCAGCGAGCCGGTGCCGGAGCTCCTTCTCCCGCGTCCGAGGGGGAGGCACCCGGTTCGGTTCCTGTTCCGTACCGTGGCTCGGGGTGCCGCTGCCGTGGAATTCGCTCACCCGCGGAAGTGTGGCATCCGGCACTGACATTCGGGGAACCGGTGGCGGAGGAGTCCGCCGGGACGGCTGTGGCGCGGGGCAGGAAGCGGGCCTTCACCCGGTCCGCGTACCGCGTCACGACCGGGGTGAGCAGCAGGCCGGCGCCCATGACGGCGGCGCCCGCGGCCGCGTCGAGGAAGTAGTGGTTCGCGGTGCCCATCACCACGATCGTGGTCACCAGCGGGTAGACGACGGCGGCCGTCCTCGTCAGGCGCGTGCGCCCGTACCGCCAGAGGATCACTCCGCACCACAACGCCCAGCCCACGTGGAGGCTCGGCATCGCCGCGTACTGGTTCGTCATCCCGCCGAGCCCGCGCGGGGCGCTCGCCTCGCCGCCCCACCAGCCGTACGCGCTGTAGTGCGCCATCGTGTCGACGAAGCCGTGGCCCGCTTCGAGCAGCCGGGGCGGGCAGGTGGGCAGCAGGGTGAAGCCGATCAGACCGAGGAAGGTGGACGTCATCAGCCAGGTGCGGGCGGCGCGGTAGCGCACCGCGTGGGAGCGGAACAGCCAGATGAGGACCGCCGGGGTCACCAGGTAGTGCAGCGACGCGTACCAGAAGTCGGCGGGTATGCCGAGCCACGGCTCACGGGTGAAGAGACGGTTCAGCGGGTGCTCGGCGTTGAGGTACAGCGCCTTCTCGATACGCAGGATCGCCAGGCCGTGGTCGACGGCGTCGGAGACGTCCCCGCGGACGACCAGCCGGCCCGCCGAGTAGCAGGCGTACACCAGGACGATGAGCGGCAGCTCCCTCCACCAGCGCAGCCGGATCGCCGGGGCAGCCTCGGTGCCTGGTGCCTCGGTGTGCGGCATCCGATCGCTCCCCCTTCGTTCTCGCGCGGTGCTCCGTTCAGCGGCCAGCCACTCTACGGTGTGCGCGCGTCCCCCGTGACACGTCCTCGGCCCTGAGAGACGCACGGATCGCCCCCTGGGTTGCCCGTGACCAGGGTGCGCGATGATGGGGGAGTCCCGCCTGCGAATTTTCACCCGGAAGGTCTCCCATGGCACCGCGCATCCTGCTGGCCCGGCACGGACAGACCGAGTGGTCACTGTCCGGCAAGCACACCGGCAGGACCGATGTGCCGCTTCTGGAGGAGGGCCGGCGGGGCGCCGAGCTGCTCGGCGAGCGTCTGCGCCGGGCGCCGTACGACGGGCTGCCCGGTGTCGAGGTGCGCACCAGTCCGCTGGTCCGCGCGCGGGAGACGTGCGAGCTGGCCGGGTTCGGTGACCGCGCGGAGAACTGGGACACGCTCATGGAGTGGGACTACGGGGCGTACGAGGGGATGACGCCGGCGGAGATACAGGCGGTGCGGCCCGGGTGGCTGATCTGGCGGGACGGGGTTCCGGAGGGGGAGACCCTGGCCGAGGTGACGGCTCGCGCGGACGAGGTGGTGGCCTGGGCCCGGTCCGCCGACCGTGACGTGCTGGTCTTCGCGCACGGGCACATGCTGCGTTCGATCGGTGCGCGTTGGCTCGGCCTGCCGATCGGGTTCGCGGCGCGTATCCGGCTGAATCCGACTTCCCTGTCGGTGCTGGGGTGGGCGTACGGGGAGCCGGCGGTGGAGTCCTGGAACGAGACGGGGCATCTGGCGGCTGCGTGAGGCTGCCTGACGGCCGGTTGCGTGGCCCAGTGCTCACAGGGTGCCCGGTGTCGTGGCTGGGCGGGGGTGGGTTGCGCTGCCCGGCGCTTGCGGGGTGCCTCCCCCACTCCCGGCTCCTCCCCCACTCTCGGCTTCGCTCGAGCGGGGGGACCCCCATGAGCGGGGGGACCCCCATCGCCCACCCGTGCCGCCCTGGGGGTACCTCCCAG
>NZ_JOIZ01000022.1 GCF_000721605.1 Streptomyces sp. NRRL S-37
CTTGATGACGATGGCGTTGCCGTACGCGGGGCCGTCGCCGGCGCCGTTGGGGCCGGCCTTGACGACGGTGCCGCCGTGCGCGGCCATCACGGTGGTGCCAGTCGGGACGGCGTAGTCCTGGCCGCTGTGCTTGTGCGCCCACATGCCGCCGTTCTGGGCGAAGCTCGCGGACAGCTGGTAGCTCTTGACCGGGGAGGTCCAGGAAGCCGTCGACTTCGCGGCGGCCTGCGCCTGGGTAGTGGTGGCGGCGCCGGGCGCGGCCGTGTTCTCGGCGGCGACCGCGGCCCCGACTCCCAGGACGACCGTGGCGCCCATACCGGCGGCCAGGACGGCGGCGCGGGTCTGGTTCAGGGACGTACGGGGGAGACGGGACGTGACGCGCTGGAGCATGGAGACCTCATGGGTGAGGGGACAGGGAAGCCGGCGGCGGAACGGGTCCGTGCCGCGCTGGCTGTTCCTTGGTAACCGGGACCGGACAGAAGCCGCAAAGGTGTGACCTACGACGAAAGGCCGTACTTCGGGCGTGAGACGCACGTCTCTTGACCAGTGGGTCCGTACGGGGCGAAACCCCCCATTTCAAGCCGATCGACCGACCTTGAGCCCTAAATGTCCCTTTTGGGTTCAACCATTTCTCCACTATCCCGGGTAGTACCGGATGGAACGCCTGTGCCGCTTGTCACCCGGAGCCCGATCCGGGACCCGCCTGAATGTGGTGTGGGTCTCCGGGATCTCCGTCCCCTTCACCCGCCCAGCAGCTCCAGCGACACCCACAGCGCCACCGTCGACGCCACCAGCGCCGCCGGGACGGTGGCCAGGCCCAGCAGCGTGAAGCGCCTGAGGCTGACCTCATGGGCGTGGTGGTGGGCGATGCGGCGCCACAGGAGGGTGGCCAGGGAACCCGCGTAGGTGAGGTTCGGGCCGATGTTGACGCCCAGCAGGACCGCGAGGACCGCGCCGGGGCCGGACGGCGCGGCCAGGGGGACGAGGGCGAGGACCGCCGGCAGGTTGTTGATCAGGTTGGCGAGCAGCGCCGCCACACCCGCGACGGCCAGCAGGGACGGCAGTGACGTGCCGTCGGGGAGGACCGCGCCGAGCGCGTCGCCCAGGCCGTGGTCCAGGACCGCCCGTACGACCACGCCGAGGGCGAGGACGAACGCGAGGAACGGCAGGTCGGCCGAGCGGAGGAGCACCACCGGGGTGGTGCGGCGGCGCGACAGGGCCCGCACGGCCAGCACCGTCGCGCCGGCCGCCGCCGCCCACGCCGGGTCGACGCCGAGCGCGGACGCCCCGGCGAACCCGGCGAGCGTGGCGGCCACCGTCACCAGGGCGAAGAGCGGCGGCCGCACCGGCTCCTCCGGCACCTCCGGAGCGGTGGGCACCGCATCCAGGTCGGCGGCGAAGAAGCGGCGGAAGACGGCGTACTCCACGGCGATCGCCGCCAGCCACGGCAGGGTCATCAGCAACGCGAAACGGGTGAAGCCCAGCCCCGTGGCGGTGAACGCGAGCAGGTTCGTCAGGTTCGACACCGGCAGCAGCAGCGACGCCGTGTTCGACAGGTGCGCGCCCGCGTAGACGTGGGGAGCCGGACGGGCACCCATGCGGGTGGCGGTGGCGAACACCACCGGCGTCAGCAGCACCACGGTGGCGTCCAGACTGAGCACGGCGGTGATCAGCGAGGCGAGGGCGAAGACCGCGCCCAGCAGCCTGCGCGGCCGGTGACGCGACCAGTGGGCCATCCAGCTCCCGCAGGCGTGGAAGAGACCCTCGTCGGCACAGAGCCTGGCGAGCACCAGCACGGCGGCGAGGAAACCGAGCACCGGCCCGAGCCGGACGGCCTCCTCCCGCACCGCGTCCAACGGGATCGCGCCGGTCGCGATCACGACACCGGCGGCGGGCACCGCGAACACCGCCTCCGGCCAGCGGAAGGGACGGACGACGGCACACACCAGCACCACGGCCAGCGCGGCGACGGACAGCGATTCGAGCAGCACAACCCTGAATCATCCACAGGGGGCGGCGGGACGTGGACACCGCGTCGCCGCAACGGCGCGGGGCGGTACCTTCGACCTCACGCCGATGCGCCGATGCGCCGATGTGGGGCCGATGAGGAGAGATGAACGTGAGCAAGTTCGTGCGGCCCGCCGCCGAGGGTGCCGATCCGTTCGGTACGGCACGTCTGCGGCGCGGGGTCCTGGACGCCTGGGTCACCAGCCCCGCCCGCTTCCGTGAGGACGCCAACGCCGAGGAGGACCTCGTCCTCGGCGGCTACCGGGACCGCCTCGTCGTCGAACTCGCCCAGAACGCCGCCGACGCCGCCGCCCGCGCCGGCGTACCGGGACGGCTGCGGCTCACCCTGCGCGACGGGGTCCTCGTCGCCGCCAACACCGGGGCCCCGCTGGACGCGGCCGGTGTCGAGTCGCTGTCCACCCTGCGCGCCTCCGCCAAGCGGGACGCGCCGGACCGGTCCGTGGGACGCTTCGGTGTCGGCTTCGCAGCCGTCCTCGCCGTCACCGACGAGCCCGCCGTCGTCGGACGGCACGGCGGGGTCCGCTGGTCGCTGGCCGAGGCACGGGAACTCGCGGGCGACACCGCCCGGCACAGCCCCGGGCTCGGGGACGAGATCCGGCGGCGTGACGGGCACGTCCCCCTGCTCCGGCTCCCGTTCGCCGCCGAGGGCACCGCGCCCGGCCCGTACGACACCGCCGTCATCCTCCCCCTGCGCGACACCGCCGCCACCGGCCTCACCGAGCGGCTGCTGAACGCCGTCGACGACGCCCTGCTGCTCGCCCTGCCCGGCCTGGAGGAGGTGGTCGTCGAGATCGGGGACGAGGAACCCCGGACCGTGAGCCGCCGCGACGAGGACGGCCTCACCGTCGTCGAGGACAGCCGGGAGGGCACCACCCGCTGGCGCACCGCCGCCGCACACGGCCCGCTCACCCCCGAACTCCTCGCCGACCGGCCCGTCGAGGAGCGGCTGCGCCCCCACTGGTCGGTCACCTGGGCCGTCCCCGTGGACGCCGACGGCGGCCCCGCCCGGCCCCGCACCAGTCCCGTCGTGCACGCGCCCACCCCCAGCGACGAGCCGCTCGGCGTGCCCGCCCTGCTCATCGCCTCCTTCCCGCTGGACTCCACCCGCCGGCACGCCGCCCCCGGCCCGCTCACCGACTTCCTCGTGCAGCGCGCCGCCGACGCCTACGCCGGACTCCTCGCCGACTGGCGCCCGGTGACCGCCGGGATCATCGACCTCGTGCCGGGCCCGCTCGGCAAGGGCGAACTGGACGGCGCCCTGCGCCGGGCGGTCCTCGAACGGCTGCCCCGCACGTCCTTCCTGCCGCCGGCCGCCGGGCCGCGCGGGCAGGACGACGACTCCGAACTGCCGCAGTCCCTGCGGCCCCGCGACGCCGAGGTCGTCGAGGGCGCGGGCGCCGACACCGTACGGGTACTGGCCGAAGTCCTCCCCACCCTGCTGCCCGCCGGTCTCGAACGCCGTGCGGAGCTGCGCACGCTGGGCGTGGCCCGCGTCCCGCTCACCGACGCGGTCGACCGGCTGGCCGGTCTGGAGAAGTCCCCCGACTGGTGGCGGCGGCTGTACGACAGCCTCGCCGGGGTCGACCCCGACCGGCTGTCCGGACTGCCGGTGCCGCTGGCCGACGGACGCACCACCATCGGCCCCCGGCAGGTGCTGCTGCCCGGCGCGGAGGCCACCCGGACCGACCCCGAGGTGCTGGCCCGGCTCGGCCTCAAGGTCGCCCACCCGGACGCCGCCCACCCCCTCCTGGAGAAGCTCGGCGCGCTCCCCGCCACCCCGCGCGCCGTCCTCACCACCCCGCAGGTGCGGGCCGCCGTCGCCGCGTCCCTGGACGACGAGGGCCCGGTGAACTGGGAGGAGGACACCCCGGACGCCGAGGAACTCGCCGACACCGTGCTGGGTCTCGTACGCGACGCCGCCCTCGAACCCGGTGACGAGCCGTGGCTGGGTGCCCTCGCCCTCCCCGACGAGGACGGCGAACTCTCCCCGGCCTGCGAGCTGGTCTTCCCCGGCGGGCCGTTCGCCCAGGTCATGCGGGAGGGCGAACTCGCCTCCGTGGACGCCGAACTGGCCGAGCGGTGGGGTGAACAGCCGCTCGCCGCCTGCGGGGTGCTGGTCGGCTTCGCGCTGATCCGCGCCACCGACGTCGTCCTCGACCCGGACGAACTGGAACCGCGCGAAGGCGACTTCGCCGAGCCCGACGACGCGGGCCTGCTCGACGCCGTGGACGTGTGGAGCGAGGACGTCCTCGACCGCTTCCCGGACAGCCCCGTCCCGCCCGTCGCCACCGAGATCGTCGCCGTGCGCGACCTCGACCTCGTCGACGACGACCGCTGGCCCCAGGCCCTCGCCCTGCTCTCCCGCCCCCCGCTGCGCGACGCGCTCGTCCAGCCCGTGCGGATCCTGCTGCACGACGGCACCCACGAGGTCGTACGGCCGTACACCGCGTGGTGGCTGCGCGGACACCCGGTGATCGGCGGGCGACGCCCCGCCGGACTGCGCGCGGCCGGCGGCGACCCGCTGCTGCGCGGCCTGTACGACGAGGCCGACGCGACCGGGTTCGAGGACGAGCAGGTACTGCGGGCGCTGGGCGTACGGACCTCGGTGGCCGCGCTGCTCGACGAGCCGGGAGGCGCCGCCGAACTGCTGGACCGGCTCGCCGACCCCGGCCGGCCGGTCACGGCGGCCCAGCTGCACGCGCTCTACGGCGCGCTGGCCGAGCTGGACCCCGAGCAGGTGACCCTGCCGGACGATCTGCGGGCCGTGGTCGACGGCCGGGTGGAGGTGGTGGACGCCGCGGACGCGGTGGTCGTCGACTCACCCGACCTGCTGCCGTTCACGTCGGGGATGCCGCTGCTGCCCGTACGGCCGGCGCGGGCCGCCGAACTGGCGGAGCTGTTCCAGGTGCGGCGGCTGAGCGAGTCCGTCACCGGGGAGGTGGACTCCGAGGGCACGGAGCACGACGTACCGGAGCCGGTACGGGTGCTGCTGGGGCCGCGCACCCCGGCCTCGTACGTCGAGCACGAGGAACTGGTCGTCGACGGCGTGGAGATCGACTGGCGGCTGACGGACGACGGCGTCCTGCACGCGGCGACCCTGGAGGGCGTGGCCGCGGGCCTCGCCTGGGCGGCGGGCCAGTGGCCCCGGCGCTTCGAGGTGGCGGCACTGCTGGAGGACCCGTCCCGGACGGAGGAACTGGCGCGGGACCGCTGGTTCGACTGAGCCAGGGAAATCACGCACGAATTTTCCACTTCCCGTACAACCATGTGACGGAACGGTGCATCTGATCATGCGAGTCAACAGACTCCCTGATCATTCGGGCCCCGGCCGACGACGAGCCGTACGAAACGACCAGAGCCGGGGCCCCCTCTCCACCATGGGGAACACATGCGTATACGCGCCACCGTGGCCGCCGTCTCCGGCGCCCTGGCCCTCTCCGCCCTCGCCGTCCCGGCCGCCCACGCCGACGAATCCGTGGGCGACACGAAGATCTCCAACGTGGTGGTCAACGGCGGCAAGTCCGTCGTCGTCGGCGCCACCGCCGCCAAGAAGGTCACCGTCACCTTCACCGTCACCGACAACTCCGGCCTCGCCTGGGCACAGGCCATCCTGTTCCACGGCTCGACCATCGAGAAGTCCGACGCCGGGGCCATCGCCGACGGCAACGACGGCGAGGCCAAGTGCACCAAGGTCAACGCCACGAAGTCGAACTGCACCTCCACCTACACCCTGAAGCCGGCTTACGACATCGTCAACGCGTCCGCCGGCACCTGGAAGGTGTGGGCCGTCGCCGTGGCCAAGGACGACAACTTGACACAGAAGGACAACGTCAAGAGCTTCCAGGTCCAGCGCGCCTCCCAGCTCACCGTCAACGCCTCCCCCGAGCCGGTGAAGAAGGGCAAGACGATCACCGTCACGGGCAAGCTGTCCCGCGCCAACTGGGAGACCGGCAAGTACGCCGGCTACACCGGCCAGTCGGTGAAGCTGCAGTTCCGCAAGAAGAGCTCCAGCACCTACACCACGGTCAAGACCGTCAAGACCAACTCCAAGGGCGAGCTGAAGACCACCGTCAAGGCCTCCGCCGACGGCTACTACCGCTACTCCTTCGCGGGCACCTCGACCACCCCGGCGGTCAACGCCGCGGGTGACTTCATCGATGTGAAGTAACCCGACCTCCGATACCGGCAGTTCACCTCCTGGGCATCAGGGTGAACTGCCGGTGCCGTTTCCACCAAGCCTTCGTACGGCGTACAACCAGTCACTCCTGCCACGGATCGGATCATGTGAGTCACCAGACTCCACTGTCACCCTGTGGGGGATCCAACACATGCGCATACATGCCACCGTGGCTGCCGTCACCGGCGCCCTGGCTCTCTCCGCCCTCGCCGTGCCGGCCGTCGCACAGGCCGCCGACGACGCCCGGCCGTCCTTCGGGGCGACCGTCAGCGACACCACCGCCGACCTCAAGGCCGACCTCAAGGCCGACGCGCCCGCGCCCGCCGCCCGCAGCGGCGCCTCCGTGGAGGCCGCCGCCGCGCTCGACGTCACCGTCTCCGGCGTGTCGGTCAACAACAACAAGGACGTCGTCGTCGGTACGACCGGCACCTATACCGTGCCGCTCACGTACACCCTGAACCACACCGGCGACCTGGGTGCTTACGGCACCGCCGCGGTGATCTACCACGGCACCTCGATCGACGACGCGACCTGGGGCTTCGCCTCCGACGACGCGGCCGCCTGCACCGAGGTCTCCTCGACCGCCCTGAAGTGCTCGACCACCGTCACCTTCCTGCCGGAGGAACTGCTCAACGAGGACGCCGGTACCTGGCGCGTCGGCGTCGTCGTGGTCACCGAGGACGACGAGGTGACCCTGGAGAACGTGGGCACCCGCAAGGTTCTGCGCACCTCCAAGGTGACCGTCGACGCCGCTCCGGAGCCGGTGAAGAAGGGCGCGACCATCACCATCACCGGCAAGCTGACCCGCGCCGACTGGGACACCAACAAGTACGTCGGCTACGGCAGCCAGTCCGTGGGCCTCCAGTACCGCGCGAAGGGCTCCAGCACCTACGGCAGCGTCAAGGGGATCAAGTCCACCTCCACCGGCGCCCTGAAGACGACCGTCAAGGCGAGCGCCAGCGGCCACTACCGCTTCGTCTTCAACGGCTCCCCGACCGGCGGCAAGGCCACCGCCACCGGTGACTACATCGGCGTGCAGTAACCCCCGGGGCCTACCCGGCGGGAAAGCGGCGGTCGACCAGTCTCCACAGGAGTTCCAGGGCGGCCGCCGCCACCGCCGCGATGCCGACCGCGGCCCAGGGCATCACCGTGCCGACCAGCCTCAGCGCGAAGAACTCCTGCAGCCACGGCACCACCAGCACCACCAGGAACGCCCCGCCCATCGCCGCCACCAGTCCGATCCGCCACCACGTGTACGGGCGGGCGATGATCGCCAGGACCCAGACCGAGATCAGGAACAGCGTCAGCGTCGCCGCGCTCGTCTCCGCCTCCAGCGCACCCGCACCGGTGTAGTGCTCCCGCGCGACCAGATACGACGCGAACGTCGCCAGCGCGGCCAGCACCCCGCCCGGGACCGCGTACCGCATGACCCGCCGTACGAAGTTCGGCCGCGCCCGCTCCCTGTTGGGGGCGAGGGCCAGGAAGAACGCCGGGACGCCGATGGTCAGCGTCGACAGCAGGGTCAGATGGCGCGGCAGGAACGGGTACTCCACCTGCGAGATCACCACCAGCACCGCCAGCAGCACCGAGTACACCGTCTTCACCAGGAACAGCGTGGCGACCCGGGTGATGTTGCCGATCACCCGGCGCCCCTCCGCCACCACCGACGGCAGCGTGGCGAAGCTGTTGTTCAGCAGCACGATCTGCGCGACCGCCCGGGTGGCCTCCGAACCGGATCCCATCGCCACGCCGATGTCCGCGTCCTTCAGCGCGAGTACGTCGTTCACGCCGTCCCCGGTCATCGCGACCGTGTGGCCGTTCGACTGGAGCGCGCCCACCATGTTCCGCTTCTGCTGCGGGGTGACCCGTCCGAACACCGTGCCGTCGTCCAGCGCCTTCGCCATGCCGTCCGGGTCGGCGGGCAGCCGGCGCGCGTCCACCGCCGTCCCCGACAGGCCCAGCTTGGACGCGACCGCCCCGACCGACACCGCGTTGTCCCCGGAGATGACCTTGGCCCGGACGTCCTGCTCGGCGAAGTAGCGCAGGGTGTCGGCCGCGTCGGGGCGCAGCCGCTGCTCCAGCACCACCAGCGCGGCCGGCCGTACGCCCTCGGCGGCACCGGGGTCGTCGACGTCCACACCGTCGCGGGCCCGGGCGAGCAGCAGCACCCGCAGCCCCTGTTCGTTCATCCGTCCGGTCTCGGCCAGCGCCGGGTCGTCGGGGCCCAGCAGTACGTCGGGCGCCCCCAGCAGCCAGGTCACGGCCCCGCCGTCCGCGTTCTCCTCGAACGTCGCGCCGCTGTACTTGCGGGCGGAGGAGAAGGGCAGCGTGTCGGTGAGGCGCCACCCGGTGGTGTCCGGGTACGCGTCGATGATCGCCTGCAGGGAGGCGTTCGGGCGGGGGTCCGCCGAGCCGAGTTCGCCCAGCACCTTGCGCAGGTACGTCTCGTCACCGTCCCCCAGTACCCGCAGCTCGGTGACGTCCATGCCGCCCTCGGTGAGCGTGCCCGTCTTGTCCAGGCAGACCGTGTCGACGCGGGCCAGCCCCTCGATCGCCGGCAGCTCCTGCACCAGGCACTGCTTGCGCCCCAGCCGGATCACCCCGATCGCGAAGGCGACGGAGGTGAGCAGCACCAGCCCCTCGGGGACCATCGGCACGATCCCGCCGACCGTGCGGGCGACCGAGTCCTTCAGCTCGTTGTCCTTGACCACGAGCTGGCTGACGATCAGGCCGATCGCGGTCGGGACCATCATCCACGTCACGTACTTGAGGATCGTGGAGATGCCCGAGCGCAGCTCGGAGTGGACCAGGGTGAACCGGGACGCCTCCTCGGCGAGCTGCGCCGCGTACGCCTCGCGTCCCACCCGGGTCGCCTGGAAGGAGCCGCCGCCCGCGACGACGAAACTGCCGGACATGACCTGGTCCCCGGGCCGCTTCACCACGGGGTCGGCCTCACCGGTGAGCAGCGACTCGTCGATCTCCAGGCCGTCCGCCTCGGCGCACACCCCGTCGACGACGACCTTGTCCCCCGGCCCGATCTCGATCAGGTCGTCCAGCACGATCTCGGAGGTACCGACCTCCGTGGCCGTCCCGTCCCGGCGCACCGTGGGCCGTACCTCGCCGATCACCGCGAGCGAGTCGAGGGTCTTCTTCGCCCGCCACTCCTGGACGATGCCGATGCCGGTGTTGGCGAGGATCACGAAGCCGAACAGGCTGTCCTGGATGGGCGCGACCACCAGCATGATCAGCCAGAGCACGCCGATGATCGCGTTGAACCGGGTGAAGACGTTCGCGCGGACGATCTCACCGAGGGACCGGCTGCTGCGCACCGGGACGTCGTTGACCTGCCCGCGCGCCACCCGTTCGGCCACTTCCGCGGCCGTCAGCCCGGTCACCGGCGAGGTGACCCCGGCGGGGTGTTCGGCATCGATCCGGTCGCCCGCCTCGAGATGCGTCATGCATTCGACGGTACGTGCGGATCCGGGGGTTCACCCACCCGATCGGCGGAAGATCCGACCGGGGGAGGAGGGCCGTAATGCCGTGGTCGTACGGCGGTGGCGTCGGAACCGGCAGGGTTCGGCCGTACGGCGGTGGCGCGGAGGCCGGACGGGTTCAGTCGGCCGACGGGGCGGGGGAGCGGTCCGGCTCCGGCGTCCCGGCGGCCCGCGCCCGCTTGATCGCGGCGTCGCGCCTGCGGACGTACCAGATGCCGATGAAACCGAGCCCGCCGCCGGCCAGGCAGGTCCACAGCCACCAGGTGTGACCGTGGTCGTCGAACCAGCCGTAGAACGGCAGCTGGACCAGGAACAGGGCGAACCAGACGATCGTGCCGCCGATGATGGTGGCGACCACGGGGCCCTCCAGGGGCTCCGGCGCCTCGTGCTTGGGGGTCCACTTCGCCATGCGGACAAGCTTACGAGGCCCGGCACGTGACGGGGACCGCACGGGGCCACACGGTTCTACGCGCGGAGATAGCGCGGGCGGCGTTATATCTTCATACTGAATCCGTTTGTCTCTGACCACTTTCATTCGTAGAAAACACCAAAGGGCTTCGGGGGGCGCCCGCCGGTGATGAGGTCTCCGCATGTCCCCGTCGGCCACGACCAAGGCCCCCACCCCCGAGCAGCCGGGGTCCGGTGCCGCGTCCGGCGCCCTCGACCGCTACTTCCGGATCTCCGAGCGCGGCAGCACCCTGTCCCGTGAGGTCCGCGGCGGTTTCGCCACCTTCTTCGCGATGGCGTACATCATCGTGCTGAACCCGATCATCCTGGGCAGCGCGAAGGACATGTACGGCCACCAGCTCGACAACGGCCAGCTCGTCACCGCGACCGCCCTGACCGCCGCGTTCACCACGCTGCTCATGGGCGTCATCGGCAACGTCCCGATCGCGCTGGCCGCGGGTCTGGGCATCAACTCGGTCGTCGCGCTCCAGCTCGCGCCGCGCATGTCGTGGCCGGACGCCATGGGCATGGTGGTACTGGCCGGTTTCATCGTGATGCTGCTGGTCGCCACCGGTCTGCGCGAGCGCGTGATGAACGCCGTCCCCTACGGTCTGCGCAAGGCCATCGCCATCGGCATCGGCCTGTTCATCATGCTGATCGGCCTGGTCGACGCCGGGTTCGTCTCCCGCATCCCGGACGCCGCCCACACCACCGTCCCGCTCCAGCTCGGCGGCACCGGTCACCTCACCGGCTGGCCGGTCCTCGTCTTCGTCCTCGGCGCGCTGCTCACGCTGGTGCTGATCGCGCGCAAGGTGCCCGGCGCGATCCTCATCTCGATCGTCGCGATGACGGTCCTCGCGCTGGTCATCAACGCCGTGGCTGACATTCCCACCTGGGGCCTGACGACCCCCGAGTGGCCCGGCAACCCGGTCGCCACCCCCGACTTCGGTCTGATCGGCCAGGTCAGCCTGTTCGGCGGCTTCGAGAAGGTCGGCGTGCTGACCGGCATCCTGTTCGTCTTCACCGTGCTGCTGTCGAGCTTCTTCGACGCGATGGGCACGATCATGGGCGTCTCGGACGAGGCCAGGCTGACCGACGCCCAGGGCCAGATGCCCGGCGTCAACAAGGTCCTGTTCCTCGACGGCGTCGGGGTCGCCGCGGGCGGTGCCGCCTCCGCCTCGGCCACCACCGCCTTCGTGGAGTCCACGGCCGGCGTCGGTGAGGGCGCGCGCACCGGCTTCGCCAACGTCGTCACCGGCTCCCTGTTCGCGGTGGCGCTGTTCCTCACGCCCATCGCCACGATGGTCCCGTCCCAGGCGGCCACCCCGGCGCTGGTCGCGGTGGGCTTCCTGATCCTGGCCGGTTCGGTCAAGGAGATCGACTGGGCGGACCACACGATCGCCATCCCGGCCTTCGTGACGATGGTGATGATGCCGTTCACCTACTCGATCACCAACGGCATCGGCATGGGCTTCATCACCTTCGTGGTGCTGCGCCTGGCGGCCGGGCGCGGCCGGGAGATCCCGGCGGCGATGTACGTGGTGTCGGCGGTCTTCGCCTTCTACTACCTGATGCCGGCGCTGGGTCTGACCTGACCGTGCACGCGGGGGCTCACGTGACCCCGTAGAACCTCTCCGTCTCCTCGACGGCGGTCTGGAACCGCTGGTCGAAGTCATCGCGCATGAGCGTCCGGACGACATAGTCCTGGACGCTCATGCCGCGTTTGGCGGCATGCTCCCGGAGCCGTTCGAGCAGGTCGTGGTCGATACGCAGGCTGAGCACGTCGGTCCCCATGCGCATGAGGGTCCCTGCACACCACGGTGCGCCGCGCCACGATTCGCGGATAGATCACTCGTATGGGTGATGCGGCGTGACAGTGGCCGGGGTCACGGGCGTGCGCGTGCCCCCCGAGTGGTCCTTAGCGAGAGTAATGAGTTATGCTAAAGAACATGCCGGACTTCAGCCATGGCGACGACGCAGCCGCCGTGAACGCCCTCCGATCCGCCGTGATGCGGCTGTCCCGTCGGCTCAAGCACCAGCGCGTCGACGAGTCCCTCAGCCCCACCGAGATGTCGGTGCTGGGCACCCTGGCCCGCTGCGGCCGGGCCACCCCGGGCGAGCTCGCCCGCAAGGAGCACGTCCAGCCGCCGTCGATGACCCGCATCGTGGCCCTGCTGGAGGCCAAGGGACTGGTCCGCCTGGAGCCGCACCCCGACGACCGGCGCCAGAAGGTCGTCACGCAGACCGAGCGGGCCGAGGCGATGCTCGAGGAGAGCCGCCGCAAGCGGAACGCGTTCCTGGCCGCGCTGGTCGAGGAACTCGACGACGACGAGTGGGCGACACTGCGCGCCGCCGCCCCCGTGCTGGAGAAACTGGCGCACGTCTGAGCACGCAGTACAGCAGCAAGGAGGCGAACCCTTTTGAGTACGGGATCCGGAGCAGCTTCCGCCCCCGCACCTGACCCCCACGACACCCCGGCCGCCCCCGACACCCCCGCCCGCAGGACCTCGATGTTCGCCTCGCTGAGGGTCAGGAACTACCGCCTGTTCTTCCTCGGCCAGGTCGTCTCCAACATCGGCACCTGGATGCAGCGCATCGCCCAGGACTGGCTGGTCCTCAGCCTCACCGGCTCCTCGGCCGCCGTCGGCATCACCACGGCCCTGCAGTTCCTGCCGATGCTGCTGTTCGGCCTGTACGGCGGTGTCCTCGTCGACCGCCTGCGCAAGCGCCCCACGCTGCTCGTCACGCAGACCGCGATGGCCCTCACCTCCCTCGTGCTCGCCGCCCTCACCCTGACGGGACGGGTCGAGGTCTGGCACATCTACGTCGCCGCCTTCGCCCTCGGTCTCGCGACCGTCGTCGACAACCCGGCCCGCCAGTCCTTCGTCTCCGAGCTCGTCGGCCCCGGCCAGCTCCAGAACGCGGTCAGCCTGAACTCCGCGAACTTCCAGTCCGCCCGCCTGGTCGGCCCCGCCGTCGCGGGCCTGCTGATCACCGGCGTCGGCACCGGCTGGGCGTTCCTCCTCAACGGCCTGTCCTTCGTCGCGCCGCTCGCCGGCCTGATGATGATGCGCGCCCGCGAGCTGCACGCCGTCGAGCGCGCCCCGCGCGGCAAGGGACAGCTCCGGGAGGGCGTGCGCTACGTCACCGGGCGGCCCGAGCTGATCTGGCCGATCGTCCTGGTCGGCTTCATCGGCACCTTCGCCTTCAACTTCCCCGTCTACCTCTCGGCCTTCGCCGACGACGTCTTCCACGGGGGCGCGGGCGTCTACAGCATGTTCAACACCCTGATGGCGGTCGGCTCCGTCTCCGGCGCCCTGCTCGCCGCCCGGCGCGGCACGGCCCGGCTGCGGCTGCTGATCCTGGCCGCGCTGGCCTTCGGCACGCTGGAGATCCTGGCCGCCGCGTCGCCGGAACTGTGGATGTTCGCCCTGATCATGGTCCCGCTGGGCCTGTTCTCGATGACGGTCAACGTCACCACCAACACCAGCCTCCAGATGGCCACCGACCCGGCGATGCGCGGCCGGGTCATGGCCCTCTACATGATGGTCTTCCTCGGCGGCTCCCCGGTCGGCGCCCCGATCGTCGGCTGGGTCACCGACACCTACGGCGCCCGCGTCGGCTTCGCGGCCGGCGGCGCGGTCGCGGTGGCCGCGGCGGCCGTCATCGGCCTGATCCTGGCCAGGGTCGGCGGCCTGCGCCTGTCGGTGGGCTGGCACCGGGGGCACCCACAGGTGCGGTTCCTGCCACGGGAGCCTCAGGAGACGCTGACGCCGGCGGTCTGACGGCAGACTGGCCCCATGAGACTCTTCGCCGCCGTACTGCCGCCCGAGGACGTGCTCCAGGAGCTCGCCGCCGAGGTCGCGGAGTTGCGGAGGCTGCCCGGGGCGGACGGGCTGCGGTGGACCGGGCGGGCCGGGCGGCCCCGCGGCGGAGCCGCTGACCGGTCCCGCGGCGGAGCCGCTGACTGGCACTTCACGCTGGCGTTCTACGGCGAGGTCGACGACGAGCTCGTACCGGAGCTGACCGCGCGGCTGGAGCGGGCCGCGGCCCGGACGGACCCCTTCGAGCTGGCCCTGTGCGGTGGCGGGCAGTTCGGGCACGGCAGGGTGCTGTGGACCGGGGCGGAGGGGGACCTGCGCACCATGCGGCTGCTGGCCGAGCGGGCCGAGGCGTCGGCGCGGAAGGCGGGCGTGCCGATGGACGAGCACCGGCGCTACAAAGCCCATCTGACGGTGGCCCGCAGCCGGGACGCCGTCGACGTACGGCCGTACGTGGCGGCCCTGCACGCGTTCCGCAGCCGCACCTGGACCGTGGACGAGGCGGTGCTGGTGCGCAGCGACCTGCCGACGTCCGGGGTGCCGGGCGAGCAGCCCCGCTATACGCCGGTCGCCCGGTGGGCACTGGGCGCGGCCCGTTAGGCTCGACGGCGTGGACCCGAAGACCCGTAACCGGATCATGGCCGGTGTACTCGTGCTGATGTTCGTCGTGGTGGCGCTGGCGGCGGCACTGGGCAATTAGCGCCGCCGCCCGGCCGCTGTACGCGGCGCCGGACGATCAGCGCCGCCGCCCGCCCCGTACGCGCCCTACCAGGCGAAGGCCTCCGGCGAAGGACCCGGACCCGGGAAGATCTCGTCCAGCGAGGTCAGCAGCTCCTCGCTCAGCTCCAGCTCGACCGCGCGCAGCGCGGAGGCGAGCTGCTCGGCCGTGCGCGGGCCGACGATCGGGCCGGTCACGCCGGGCCGGGTGAGCAGCCAGGCCAGCGCGGCCTCGCCGGGCTCGACGCCGTGCTTGTCGAGCAGGTCCTCGTACGCCTGGATCTGCGCGCGGGACGACGGATCGGCCAGCGTGTCGGCGGCCCGCCCGGAGGCGCGCCGGCCGCCCTGGACCTCCTTCTTGAGCACACCGCCCAGCAGACCGCCGTGCAGCGGCGACCACGGGATGACCCCGAGCCCGTACTCCTGCGCGGCCGGGATGACCTCCATCTCGGCGCGGCGCTCGGCGAGGTTGTAGAGGCACTGCTCGCTGACCAGGCCGATGGTGCCGCCGCGCCGGGCGGCGATCTCGTTGGCCTGGGCGATCTTGTAACCGGGGAAGTTCGAGGAACCGACGTAGAGGATCTTGCCCTGCTGGACCAGGACGTCGATCGCCTGCCAGATCTCCTCGAACGGGGTGTTCCGGTCGACGTGGTGGAACTGGTAGACGTCGATGTAGTCCGTCCGGAGCCGCTTCAGGCTGGCGTCGACGGCCCGGCGGATGTTCACCGCGGACAGCTTGTCGTGGTTGGGCCACGCCTCGCCGTCGGCGCCCATGTTGCCGTACACCTTGGTCGCGAGGACCACCTTGTCGCGGCGCTCGCCGCCCTTCGCGAACCAGTTCCCGATGATGCTCTCGGTCCGGCCCTTGTTCTCGCCCCAGCCGTAGACGTTGGCCGTGTCGAAGAAGTTCAGTCCCGCGTCCAGCGCGGCGTCCATGATGGCGTGGCTGTCGGCCTCGTCGGTCTGCGGGCCGAAGTTCATCGTCCCGAGGACGAGCCGGCTGACCTTGAGTCCCGTGCGTCCGAGCTGTGTGTACTTCATGGTCGTCAAGCCAACGGCCTGGAGTGCGCTCTATGCAAGAGGGGACGGGTCCCGGGGGAAGGCGCGGGTGCTCACGGTCAGGTCGGCCACGGTGCCGGTCAGATCGATGTCGTCGCCGAAGTCCACCCGCGTCCTCGTGACGTAGTCGCCGTTCTTCGGGTCGGTGTAGACGTAGCAGCGGCCCCGGTAGGGGTCGACGATGACGTAGAGGGGCACTTCGGCGGTCGCGTAGGCGGCCTTCTTCGGGCCGTAGTCGTTGGCGGCCGTGCCCTCGGAGATGACCTCGAAGACGAACTCGACGTCCTCGTACCGCCAGTGGCCCTCGTCGTCCTTCTCGGCGGAATCCCGGAGCATGGCCACGTCGGGGCAGAGGCCGTTCTCGTGGCCAGGGAAGTCGATGCGGACGTCCGAGAACACCTGGACATCCATCCCGAACCTGTCCTCGACGGCCCGCACGATCCGACGGATGATCCCCCAATGAGTGTCACGCTGCGGTGTCATGTAAACGCTGCCCCCGACGATCTCGACCCTGAATCCTTCGGGGACGGGCATCCGCTCCAGCCGCTCGAACCACTCGTCCAAGCGCTGCGTGTTGACGTCGGCCATGGCGATCCTGTCTTCAAGGACGGTCATCGTGGCGCTCCTCCCCGGCCGCCCACGGACGAGTGCGGCCGCGCGGTACAACGATACGCACGGTGAGTAGGGCACGGGGGCGGGCGCATATGCCAGAACTTCCCGGCCGCTACGCCCCCGCGTACGGCCCGCCCAGCCCCCACCCCCGCCACATCGCCTCCGCGAACGCCCCCGCGATCCTGTGCTCGCCGGTCTCGTTGGGGTGCGTGCCGTCGTAGGTGTCCGTGCGGAAGTCGTACGACGCCGGCGGCAGGACCAGCAGCAGGGAGGAGTCCGGCTCGTCCAGGTCGGCGACGGTCTTCGCCAGGAGTTCGTTGAAGTGGGCGACCTGTTCGGCGAAGGCCGGGTCGGACTCCACCCGGATGTTGCGGATCACCGGCATGACGGCCACGCGGACGCGCGGGTTCGCGGCCCTCGCCCCGGCGACGAAGGCGCGGACGTTCTCCGCCGTCTGCTCGGCGTTGGTGTAGAAGCCCAGGTCGATCAGGCCCAGCGACACCAGCAGCACGTCCGCGCGGCAGGAGCGCACGGCCCCGCCGATCAGCGGGGCCATGTGCTGCCAGCCCTCGCCCCAGCCGGCCAGGTGGGCGCGCGGGAAGCCGGGGTCGGCGTACGCGTACGAGGTGGGGGCGTCCGCCGACGGGTCGTGCAGCGTCTCGCGCGGGCCGACCAGCGTGAAGGGGCCGTCGTACGCCGTGCACAGGTGCCGCCACAGCCGGTAGCGCCAGGTGTGTTCGCCCGCGCTCCCGATCGTCATCGAGTCACCTACGGGCATGAACCTGAGCACCCGATCATCATGGACGATCGGTCCGGCCGCCGCGATCCGTCGCCATGTGAGTCCGGACACCCGCCCTGAAGTGCGTTGATCGATGGCACTCTTGGCACATGCGCCGATCCTTCGCCCTGCTCGCCGCGACCCTCCTCACGAGTGCGCTCACCGTGCCCGCCGCCTCCGCGGTCGACGGCGACGAGGGCTTCACCCTCAAGGACCCGCGCATCACCGAGTCCAGCGGACTCGCCGCCTCCCGCCTTCACCCCGGCGTCTACTGGACCCACAACGACCAGGACGACGGGCCCTACCTGTACGCCGTCGACGGCGGCACCGGCGAGACGGTCGCACGTATCGCGCTCTCCGGCGTCGGCACGCTCCGCGACGTCGAGGCCATCTCCATCGGCCCCGGCAACAAGATCTACGTCGGTGACATCGGGGACAACCTCGGCGGCACCTGGCCCCACGTGTGGATCTACGAGCTGCCCGAGCCGACGGAACTGAAGGACCGGACGGTCCGGGCGACGCAGTACGTCGTGAAGTACGCGGACGGCGCCCGCGACGCGGAGTCGATGGTGGTCCACCCGAAGACCGGACGGGTCTACATCATCGACAAGAACGAGGACGGCGGACACCTGTACGAGGGCCCGGAGAAGCTCTCCGCCTCCGGGACGAACGTCTTCGAGCCCACCGTCCCCGTCGACCTGTGGGCCACCGACGCCGCGTTCTCCCCGGACGGCGAACGGCTCGCCGTGCGCGGCTACCTCGGAGGCATCTGGTACGACTGGAACGGCGGCGAGATCCGGCGCGGGGGGCGGATCAGCGTGCCCCTGGGGCAGGGCGAGTCCGCCACCTACACCACCGACGGCAGGAAGCTGCTGCTCGGCATGGAGGGGGCCGGGAGCCCCGTCGCGGCCGAGGACGCGCCCGGAGGCGCCGGAGAGCCGGGGGCGGGCGCCGAGGGCGAGAAGCGCGGGAGCGGCGGTGCCGCCACCGGCGGCACCGGCGGCAACGTCAAGATCGGCGCCGCCGCCGCGGCGGCCCTCCTCTGCGTGCTCCTCTTCCGGGTGCTGCGCCGCCGCAACCGCTGATCAGCCGCCCTGCCCCTGAGGGGCCCGCCCGGCGACGAACACCTCGAGACCGTCCAGGATCCGCTGCAGCCCGAGCTCATAGTCCGGCGACATATTCACTCGGTCGGCTGAACCCACCCTCGTACTGCAGCAGACATGACGGACGCCCAACTATGTTCCGACATATGGTCGGTTCACCGCATGACACGCTGCATCAGATCTTCCGCAAGGAGCCGGATCTGTTCGCGCGCCTTCTGCCCCGCGTGGGCATCACGTTTCCCGAGTACCGCTCGATCGAGTGCCTGGACACCGATCTCACCGAGATCAGACCGTTGGAACGGCGGGTGGACAGCCTCTTCCGGGTGCGTACGGTGGGGGAAGAGGGCGGTTTCCTGCTCGCGGTCGAATCGCAGGGCAAGCCGGCCCAGGAGAAGCACAACAGCTGGACGTATTACTTGGCGTACCTGTACGCCAAGTACCGCCTGCCGCCCGTCCTGCTGGTGGTGTGCCAGGACAGAGCGACGGCGTCCTGGGCTGCGGAACCCATTCGCGTCGGCAGTGGCTTCCACACCAGCATGCAGATCTTCCCGCTGGTGCTGGGGCCGAAGAACCTTCCGCTGATCGCGGATCCGGAGGAGGCGGCGCGGGACATCCCCGTCACCGCCTTCTCGGTGCTGGCACACGCCAAGGACCCCGGTCTGCTGGCAATAATGGATGAGGTCGGGCCGGTCGTGGGGCCCCACAAGGACTGGGCGGAAATCATCGAGGTGGGTCTGGGCGAGGGCCCGGCCCGTGAGTACTGGAGGAAGCTGATGGAGGCGTACACCCCGGTCTTCCCTGGCAACGGCACCGTGATGGAGGAGGCGTGGCACAAGGTCCACGCCGACGGCGAGGCGAGGGGCGAGGCCAAGGCTGTGCTTCGGGTGCTTGGCGCGCGGGGTGTCGAGGTCTCCGACGCGGTCCGGGAGCGGGTGATGGCCTGTGTGAACCTGGACGTTCTGGAGGGCTGGCTCGACCGCTCGTTGACCGTGGCGAGCGCCGAGGAGCTGTTCGCCGGGGAGTAGAGCGTACGGATGCGTGAGGGGCGCCCGGCGGATCGTCCGCCGGGCGCCCCTCAGTCGCGTACGACGGTCTACAGCTGCTCGATGACGTAGTCCACGCACGTCGTCAGCGCCTCGACGTCCGCCGGGTCGATCGCCGGGAACATCGCCACGCGGAGCTGGTTGCGGCCGAGCTTGCGGTAGGGCTCGGTGTCGACGACGCCGTTGGCGCGCAGGACCTTGGCGACGGCGGCGGCGTCGATCTCGTCCGTGAAGTCGATCGTGCCGATGACCTGGGAGCGCTTGGCCGGGTCGGTGACGAACGGGGTGGCGTGTTTGGACTCGTCCGCCCAGGTGTACAGGCGGGTCGAGGAGTCCTTCGTACGGGCCGTGGACCAGGCGAGGCCGCCCTGGCCGTTGATCCACTCGAGCTGCTCGTTGAGCAGGAACAGGGTGGCCAGCGCCGGGGTGTTGTACGTCTGGTTCTTGCGGGAGTTGTCGATCGCCGTGGGGAGGCTGAAGAACTCCGGGACGTGGCGGCCGGAGGCGTGGATCCGCTCGGCGCGCTCGATCGCGGCCGGGGAGAACACGCCGATCCACAGGCCGCCGTCGGAGGCGAAGGACTTCTGCGGGGCGAAGTAGTAGACGTCCGTCTCGGCGATGTCGACCGGGAGACCGCCCGCGCCGGAGGTGGCGTCCACCAGGACCAGGGCACCCTCGTCGGCGCCGGCGACGCGCTTGACCGGCATGGCGACGCCGGTGGAGGTCTCGTTGTGGGTGAACGCGTAGACGTCCACGCCCGCTTCGGCGACCGCCTCCGGGTGGGTGCCCGGGTCGGCGGAGACGACGGTGGGCTCGGCGAGCCAGGGGGCGAGCTTCGCGGCCTTGGCGAACTTGGAGCTGAACTCGCCGAAGGTGAGGTGCTGCGACTTGTTCTCGATCAGGCCGTGGGTCGCGACGTCCCAGAACGCGGTGGAGCCGCCGTTGCCGAGGATCACCTCGTAGCCGTCGGGGAGCTGGAACAGCTCGGAGATGCCCTCGCGCACCTTGCCGACCAGGTTCTTCACCGGGGCCTGGCGGTGGGAGGTGCCGAGCAGGGACGTGCCGGTCGCGGCCAGCGCGTCCAGCGCCTCCGTCCGCACCTTGGAGGGACCCGCACCGAAACGACCGTCGGCGGGCTTGATGTCAGCAGGAATCCGGATCTCAGCCACGACCGGAGCCTAGCGGCTGCGGGAAACCCGGGCGAAACATCGTCCGTCCGCTGAGACGAGCGGTGGGGCGGACGTGAGACGGGTGCCGGGACGAAGGGGGACGGGTGCCGGGACGGAAGGGAACGGGTGGCGGACGGACCGGGGGGAGGTCCGCCCGCCACCCGTGTCGTTCACCCGCCGAGCTTCACCGGAAGCTCGTACAGGTCGTTCTGGGTGACCACCGGCTTGTTGCGCAGCTCGCTCGCCGGGACCGCCAGGTCCAGCTTCGGGAAGCGGGCGTACAGGGCCGGGAGGGCCACGCCCGCCTCCAGGCGGGACAGCGCCGCGCCGGGGCAGACGTGCGGGCCGTGGCCGAAGGAGATGTGCCGGTTGGTGACCTCGCGGGTGATGTCGAAGACGCCGGCCGTCGGGCCGTGCGCCCGCTCGTCGCGGCCGATCGCGGCGTACGACACGATCAGCGCGTCACCCGCCGGGAGGACCTTGTCGCCCACCGGTACGTCCTCGGTCGCGAACCGGATCAGCACGTGGGACGTCGGCGTGGCGTACCGCAGTGTCTCCTCGACCACCGCCGACCAGTCCGCCGCGCCGGACAGCACCAGTTCCCGCTGCTCGGGGTGGAGGGACAGGTTGGCCACCGCGTTGACGATGAGGGAGATCGTCGTCTCGTGACCGGCCGCCACCATGAGCTGGAGCGTGGCGACGATCTCCTCGTCGGTGAGGCTGTCGCCGTCCTCCGACGCCTGGATGAGCGCGGAGGTCAGGTCGTCGCCCGGGTTCTCGCGCTTGTGCGCCACCGTCTCGGCCATGATCCCGGCCAGCTCGGTCAGCGTCGCGATGACCTCCTCGGGCGGGGTCTGCGTGGAGAAGAACTTCTCGAAGAGCTCCTTCAGGCGCGGCAGCCGCTCCTCCGCGAGCCCCATCAGGTCGGCGATGACGTACATCGGCAGCGGGTAGGCGAACACCGCCTTCAGGTCGACCGTGTCGCCGGGCCGGGCGGCCACCTGGTCCAGCAGGCCCTCGGTCAGCTCCGTGATCCGCTCCCGCATCCGCTCCACCCGGCGGGGCGTGAGCGCCTGCGCGACCAGGGTGCGCAGCCGGCGGTGGTCGTCGCCGTCCACGGTGAGCATGGAGCGGGGCGGGTTGGCCAGCCCGATCAGCGGCCAGTCGGGGGCGATCTCGCCGCGCTGCCAGGCGGTCCAGACGTTGATGTCCTTCACCAGGCGCGGGTCGGTGAGCAGTTTCTTCGCCTCGGCGTGGTGGGTGACCGCCCACACCGGCACGCCGCCCGGCAGCGTCACGGCGGCCAGCGGCCCGGCGGCCCGCAGCGCCGCGCTCTCCCCGTCCAGGTCGGAGACGAAGGGGTCGAGGGGGATACGGGTCTGTCCGGTGTCGGTCGTCGTGGTGTCCGTACCAGCCGTCATGCGAGCGAGCCTCCAAGGGCGGGGGTGGGTGTGAACGTGACCGGGAGTTCGGACAGTCCGCGCAGCCACGGCGACGGGCGGCGGGTCAGCTTCGCGGCCGGCACCGCGAGGTCGATGTCCGGCAGCCGGTCCAGGACGACCTCGATGCCGGTCCGGGCGATCACCTCGGCGATCTCCTGCGCCGGGAACGGGCAGCGGTGCTCCCCGTGGCCGAAGGAGAAGTGCGCGCTGTTGCCGCCGGTCAGCGCCGAGCCGTCGGTACGCACCTGGGGGTCGGAGTTGGCGCCCTGGAGGCCGAGCAGCAGCATGTCGCCGGCGCGGACGCGGCGGCCGCCGAGCTGGGTGTCGCGGGACGCCCAGCGGGCGGCCACGTTCTGGGTCGGCGTGTCCTCCCACAGCACCTCGTTCATCGCCTCGGCGACGCTGTTGCGGCCCCCGAAGAGGGAGGCGGCGAACCGGGAGTCGGTGAGCATCAGGCGCAGCGAGTTGCCGATCCAGTCGGCGGTCGGCTGGTGCCCGGCCGCCATCATCACCATCAGGTCCTGGACGATCTCCTCCTCGGTGAAGCCCGAGGTGTCGGCGAGCATCCGGGAGACGACGTCCTCGGCGGGCGCGCTCCTGCGGGCGGCGACCAGCTCCGTCATCGACGTGAACAGGTGGGTCTGGCCCGCCAGCGCCCGCTCCCGCCCGTCGATCATGTCGTTGAGGGCGGTGACCAGGCCCGGGCCCTCCTCGTCGGGGAAGCCGTAGAGCCGGGCCAGCACCCGCACCGGCAGCAGCATCGCGAACTCGCCGATCAGGTCGGCGGTGCCCTCGGAGCAGATGCCGTCGATGAGCTCGTCCGCGAACTTCTCGGCGTATCCGCGCAGTTCGAACGGGTCGACCGCCTCCAGCGCGTTCCCCAGCATCCCGGCCCGCTCGCGGTGCCGCTCGCCGACGGTGTACAGGATCGACGGCTGCCTGCGGCCGATCATCGGCAGCAGCGGCCAGTCGTCGGGGATGTTCTCCCACTGGTTCCACAGCTCGGAGTCGCGGCTGAACAGCACCGGGTCGCCGGTGATCTGGTGCAGCTCGCGGTAGCCGAGCACCAGCCACGCCGGGGCGTCCCCGTCCAGCACCACCGGGACGACGTTGCCGTGCTCGCGCCGCATCTCCCGGTACACGCGGGCCGGGTCGTCCTGGAGCAGGGATCCCTGGAAACGGACGGCGTCGGGGACGGAGGCGGGACTCACACCAGCTCCTGACGGGGGGTTCGGGCCGGGCCGGCGTACAGGGCCCGGATGTGCTCCACCAGCGTGATCAGCACGATCTTGCTGGACTCCCGGGAGCGTGCGTCGCAGTTGACCAGGGGTACGTGCGGATCGAGGTCGAGGGCCTCGCGGATCTGCTGGGGGGTGAAGGTGGGCCCGCCGAAGTCGTTGCAGGCCACGATGAACGGCGTGCCGTGCTTCTCCAGCCGGTCGATGGCGTACCAGGAGTCGTCGATGCGCCGGGTGTCGACCAGGACGACCGCGCCGAGCGTGCCGGAGAACAGCCGGTCCCACAGGAACCAGAAGCGCTCCTGGCCGGGCGCCCCGAACAGGTACAGCACATTGCGGGTGTCGAGGGTGATGCGGCCGAAGTCGAAGGCGACGGTGGTCGCGGTCTTGCCGCTCACCCCGCTGATGTCGTCGACGGCCTCCCCGGCCTGGGTCATCGTCTCCTCGGTGTTGAGGGGACGGATCTCGCTGACCGAGCGGACCATCGTCGTCTTGCCGGCGCCGAAGCCGCCCACGACCACGATCTTCAGGCCGTTGTCGGCCGACGCGCCCAGCGGCGTACGCGTCTCAGAGGTTGCGGAGTCCAACGAGCACCTGCTCCAGGATGTCGGGGTCGGGTACGGCGGCCTTGCGGGGGTGACGGGCGCTGACCCGGCCCGCCGCCTGCAGGTCGGCGAGCAGGATCCGGGTGATGCTCACGGGCAGCTTCAGCTCGGCCGCGATCTCCACGACCGCCGTGGGGCGTTCGGTCAGCCGCAGGATCGCCGCGTGCTCGGACTGCATGCCGGGCACCGGGTCGCATTCGGCGACGACCAGGGTCACCAGGTCGAAGGGGTTGTCGGGACCGGACCGGCTGCGCCCTCCGGTGAGGGTGTAGAGCCGGTCGGGGGAGTCGTCCCTGCCGGGCCTGCTCATGAGGTGCGCGGCTGCGCGGTCAGGTGCTCGCCGAGCTGTTCCACGAGCTCGCTCATGTTGTGTCCGACGAGCCCGGCGTCCGCGTCCTCGTCGGTGATCACGGCCAGGTGCGCGCCCTCTCCGGCCTCCACGATGAACAGCACACCGCCGTAGAACTCGGTCATCGCCGAGCGCACGCCGCCGCTGCCGTCGCCGAACTCGACGGAGGCGCCGTGCGACAGCGACTGGATGCCGGCGGCGATGGCGGCGAGCTGGTCGGCCTGGTCGGTGGAGAGCTCCGGGGTGCGGCACAGTTTCAGGCCGTCACGGGAGAGCACGAGCGCGTGCCGTGCGCCCGGCGTCCGCTCCAGCAGGCCCTCTATCAGCCAGGTGAGCTTCTCGTCGGCGGTCGTCGTGCCGGTCATGAGGTGGGGTCGCCTTCCGGGGTCGCGGGGGTGGGGTGTGCTTCGGGGGTCGGGGCGGTGGTGGTGCCGGTGTCCGGGTCGGCCGTGTCGTCCGGAGTGGGCGGACGGACGGCCTGGCGGAAGCTGCTGAAGCGGGCGGTGCGCGCTTTGGTCTCCTCGGCGGTCGGGGCGGGCCGGGGCGTGGTGCCACGGCTGCCCGGACGGGTGCGCTCCGCCTCGGCGAGGGTCCGGCCCCGGCGGCGGCGGGGCAGGACGAGGGGCGGGGTGTCGGCGGTCCGGTCCGGGGACTCGTGGGTCGGCACCGGGTCGGGGTCGAGGTCGGCGCCCGCGCGGGAGGCCGCGTAGGAGGGGGCGGGGCGGGTGCTCCCGGGGGACGCCGGGCGGTCCACCGGGGAGGTACCGGCGTCGGTGCTGGTGCCGGTGCTGGTGTCGCTGTCGCCCGTGCTGCCGTGGCTGGTCTCCGGTTCCGGCCGGCCGGGGACGGTCTCCGCGCGGTGGCCGGGGCGCTGGAGGAGGCCGCCGGACGTCTCGTCCGCCGGGGCCTGCGAGGCCTGCGGGGCCTTCGGGACCCGCGGGGCCTTCGGGCCCTCGGAGCCGAGTGTCTCGACGAGTGCGGCGGGGGTCGCGGGAACGGACGGGGTACCGGCCGGAGCGGTGGTGCCCCCGGTCGCCGCGGTTCCCGCCGCCGGGACCGGGGATGCCGCGTCCGGCGGTACGAGGATGTCCTGCGGGACGAGCATCAGGACGCCCGTGCCGCCGCGGGCCGAGGGCCGGTAGGAGACCCGCAGCCCGTACCGCCGGGCCAGCCGGCCGACCACGGCGAGGCCGAGCCGGGTGCCGGTGAGGCCCCCGAGTCCGGCGGACTCGCCGGAGACCGCGCGCTCGGCGCGGCGCAGCTGCGCCTCGCCCATGACGAGCCCGCTGTCCTCGACGGAGACGATGACCCCGGCCGGCACCTCCTCGACGTACACGTGGACCTCGGCGGTCGGCGGCGAGAAGTTCGCGGCGTTGTCGAGGAGTTCGGCGAGCGCGTGCATCACGCCCTCGGCGGCGTGCCCGGCGACCGCGGTGTCGCTGGCGGAGTGGACCCTGACCCGCTGGTAGCCGCTGATCCGGCCCATGGCGCCGCGCAGGATGGACTCCATGGCGATGGGCCGGGCCCAGCGGCGGCCGGAGCGGGCGCCGGTGAGGACGGCGACGGAGTCGGCGAGCCTGCCCGCCTGCGCGGTGCGGTGGTCGAGGTGGAGCAGGTCGGCGAGGACCTCCTCGTCGTGGTGCTTCTCCTCCATCGCGCGCAGGTCGGCGAGCATGCCGGTGGCCAGGGCCTGCATGCGTCCGGCCGCGTTGGCGGTCGCGGACAGCGCGGCGGCCCGGGCGCTGTCGGTCTCGCGCAGCCGGGTGGCCAGCCGTACGTTCTCCGCGGCGAGCCGGTCCCGGTCCGCCTCGAGCCGGTCCCGCTCCTCGGCCAGCCGGCCGAGCTCCTCCGCGTGGTCGCGGGCCGACCGGGCGGTGTGGGCGTCGTGTTCCTCGGTGATGAGGCGCAGCTTCTCGGCGTGTTCCTCGGCGAGCCGCCTCAGCGCGGTGGTGTGGTCGTCCGTGAGCCGGGCCCGCTCGTCGGCGTGCTCCCGCGTCAGGCGGGTGGTGTCGGCGGCGTGCTGCTCGGCGAGACGGTCGCGTTCCGCGGCCAGGGCCTCGGCGAGGTGGTTGCGCTCCTGGTCCAGTTCGGCGGACAACCGGGCGCGCTCACGGGTGAGTTCGCCGGTCAGCCGCTCGTGCTGGCGGCGGGACTCCTCCGCCAGCCGGGCGCGTTCCTGGAGCAGCCGGCCGACGTCCTGGGTGACGGCGTCCAGCCGCGCCCGGGCGGCCCGCGCCGACAGGACGGCGTACGTGGCCACCGTGGCCGCCGCGCACAGCAGTACGGCGGCGACCGTCCCGACCACCACGACGGAGCCGACCGCGTCGTCCGGGACGAGGAAGAGGGCGGCGAGGACCCCTGCCGCGGTGACCGCCGCGGTGAGCACCGGGACGGGCAGCAGGCTGCGGGGGGTGGGGCGGTCGCCGGGGAGCAGGGGGGAGGTCATCAATCGGGGTCCTCGGTCGGTTCCTCGGTCGGTCCGCGGGCGTGCACCGTCGTGTCCGCGCGGCCCTCGGGCGGTTCCACGGGAATGCCGGACTCGGTTTTCGGGGTCGCTTTCGAACGAGGCCGACAACTGCGCACAACTCGCGGTCACTATATGAGAGTTCGTGTTCGACTTGGGAAGATTCCGCTTCCGTTTTCGCTCATCGCCCGCCTCGGGCATATGCCGGGACTTCCCGTGGCGCCGCGGGACATGCGGGCGCCGTCTCCTGCGCCCGGTCTCCGCGGAGGCATCCTGAGGGCATGACGGATCACCGGGAACTGCCGGCAGCGCTGCGGGCGGCCGTGCGCGGCGAGGTCGACTTCACCGCGACCGCACGGGCGCTGACCACGATGGACGCCTCCAACTACCGCCGGGTGCCGCTCGGTGTGGTGGCCCCACGGGACGCGGACGACGTGGCGGCGGCGCTGTCGGTGTGCCGGACGTACGGCGTCCCCGTGGTGCCGCGCGGCGGCGGTACGTCGATCGCGGGGCAGGCGACCGGCACCGGTGTGGTGCTCGACTTCACACGGCACATGAACCGTCTGCTGTCCCTCGATCCCCAGGCACGTACAGCGGTCGTCCAGCCCGGTCTCGTCCTCGACCGTCTCCAGGAGGCCGCCGCCCCGCACGGCCTGCGCTTCGGCCCGGACCCCTCCACCCACAGCCGCTGCACCCTCGGCGGCATGATCGGCAACAACTCCTGCGGCTCCCACTCGGTGGCCTGGGGCACGACGGCCGACAGCGTGCGCGAGCTGTCCGTCGTCACCCCGCGCGGGGACCGGTTGCGGCCGGGACGGGGCTGGGCGGGCGCCCCGGCGGGACTGCGGGACCTGGTGGACGGCGAACTGGCCCGCCTGCGCACGGCTTTCCCCGACCTCCCCCGCCGTATCTCCGGATACGCCGTGGACGCCCTGCTGCCCGAGCGGGGCGCGGACGTCGCCCGCTCCTTCTGCGGCTCGGAGGGCACCCTGGGCGTGCTCACGGAGGCGGTCGTGGATCTCGTACGGGCACCCCGCGCGCGTGCGCTCGCCGTGCTGGCGTACGCGGACGAGAGCGGGGCCGCGGAGGCGGCGGCGGGGCTGCTGGAGCACGGCCCGCTGACCGTGGAGGGCATGGCGGCGGACCTCGTGCCGTCCGCCGCGGACCTCCCGCGCGGGGGCGCCTGGCTGTTCGTGGAGACCGGCGGGGACACGGAGGCGGAGGCACGCGCGCGTGCGGAGACGATCGTCCGCGCGGCGGACGCCGGGGACGCCCTGGTGGTCACCGACCCGGCACGGCAGCGCGCGCTGTGGCGCATCCGGGAGGACGCGAGCGGTACGGCGACGCGCATGCCTGGGGGCACCTCCCGGACGAAGTCTGGGGGAGGCACGGAGGCCTGGCCCGGCTGGGAGGACTGCGCGGTGCCGCCCGCCCGGCTCGGCGCGTACCTGCGCGACTTCCGGGCCCTCATGGCGGACCACGGGCTGCGCGGCACCCCGTACGGGCACTTCGGGGACGGCTGCATCCACGTCCGCATCGACTTCGACCTGCTGACCGGGCCGGGCGTCGCCCGCTTCCGGCGCTTCTCGGAGGACCTGGCCGGCCTGGTCGTGGCGCACGGCGGCTCCCTCTCCGGGGAGCACGGGGACGGACAGGCGCGGGCCGAGCTGCTGCCGCGCATGTACGGCGCGGAGACGGTCGCCCTCTTCGAACGCGTGAAGGCCGTCTGGGACCCGGACGACCTGCTCAACCCCGGCATGCTGGTCCGCCCGGCGCCCCTGGACACGAACCTCCGCTTCTCCGTCCTCCCGCGCGAACCGGTCGACGTCGCCTTCGGCTACCCCGCCGACGGCGGCGACTTCTCGGCGGCGGTACGGCGCTGCGTGGGCGTCGCCAAGTGCCGTACGACGTCCGTGTCGGGGCCGGCGGTGATGTGCCCGTCGTTCCGCGCGACGGGCGAGGAACAGCACTCCACGCGCGGGCGCGCCCGCCTGCTGCACGAGATGCTCGCGGGCGAGCTGGTGACCGACGGCTGGCGCTCCACGGAGGTACGGGACGCCCTGGACCTGTGCCTGTCCTGCAAGGGCTGCCGCTCGGACTGTCCGGTCGGGGTCGACATGGCCACGTACAAGGCGGAGTTCCTGCACCACCATTACGCGGGCCGTCGCCGCCCGGCCGCGCACTACGCGATGGGGTGGCTGCCGGTGTGGCTGGGCTGGGTGGCGCGGACGAGGTCGGCGGGGGCGGCGAACGCCCTCGCCTCGGTGGGGCCGCTCGCGGACGCGGCGAAACGGCTGGGCGGGATCGCGCGGGAGCGGGACATCCCCAAGGTGGCGGAGGAGACGTTCACGCGCTGGTGGCACAAACGCGGAAGCTCGCCCTCCGGCGAGGGCGAGCTGGTGGTCCTCTGGCCGGACACCTTCACCGAGCACCTGTCGCCGTCGGTGGGCCGGGCTGCCGTACGGGTCCTGGAAGCGGCGGGCCTGCGGGTGGCGCTGCCCCCCACCCTGCGGCCGGGGAGCCGCCCGGTCGGCGACGCCCGCACCCGCTCGGCCCTCTCCCTGCTGACGGCCCGCAGGGGCCGGGTCTGCTGCGGCCTGACGTACATCTCCACGGGCCAGCTCGACCGTGCCCGTACGGTCCTGCGCCGAACGCTGGATCTCCTGGAACCGGTCCTGGCCACGGACGCCCCCCTGGTCGTCCTGGAACCGAGCTGCGCGGCGGCCCTGCGCACGGACGCCCCGGAACTCTTCCACGACGACCCCCGCGCGGCCCGGCTCGCCGCACGGGTGCTGACCTTCGCGGAGGCCCTGGAGCGGCACGCCCCGGACTGGACCCCACCGGCGCTGAACCGCCCGGTCACCGGCCAGACCCACTGCCACCAGCACGCGGTACTGGGCGAGGAGCCGGATCGCCGGCTGCGTGAGGCGGCCGGCCTCACCGGCGACCTGGCCGGCGGCTGCTGCGGCCTGGCCGGGAACTTCGGCTTCGAGAAGAGCCACTACGAGGTCTCGGCCGCCTGCGCCGAGGACCAGCTCCTCCCGTCGGTGCGCCAGGCCCCGGACGAGGCGGTCGTCCTGGCCGACGGCTTCTCCTGCCGGACGCAGCTCGAGCACCTGGCGGGCGTACGGGGACGGCACCTGGCGGAGGTGCTGGCGGGTGCTCTGGAGAAATAGGTGAGCAGTCGCCGCCTTGGTGTCCTCGACGCGCTCAATTGAGCCGCTCCAGACCTCCGCCGCGAAGCGGCCCGAGACGTAAGGGCCCGCGCGCACGGGTCCGTCGGTCGGGCTCAGGGAGTCGTCTCGCCCCGTACCAGCGGTCCGCACACCGGCTGGACGCCCTCCGGGAGGTCGTCCGGGCGGCACCAGCGGGCCTCCAGGATCTCGAAGGGGTCGAGGCGCAGTTCGCCGCCGAGCAGGCGGGCCTCGTAGGCCACCTCCATACGCGTACGGAAGCCGCTGTTCAGCATGACCAGGCGGCCCACCTCCACGTCGAGGTCCGTCTCCTCCTTGACCTCGCGCACCACCGTCGCCCGGAAGTCCTCGCCCTTGCGGGCGAAGCCGCTCGGCAGGCCCCACTGGCGGCCCGGCGGCCACATCCGGTGCCGCAGCAGCAGCACCCGCCCCTCGTCGTCACGCACCACACCGGTCACGCCCACCACGTATGTGGTGTGCAGCAGCCACATGATGCGGCTCTGCACGGGGCGCAGGAGCCGCCAGATACGGGCGATGAGTCGGTGCACGGGACCTCGGACGGTGTGGGAGCGGACGCGGGTGATCACCGGTGGGAACGGTACCCGCTGGGTCCAGGTGATGAACGGAGTTGACCTGAGCGGGACGGGGACCGCATGGTCAGGTATATAAGTGCTTCACGGTACTGACTCGGTCCAATACTCTGGACCGAGCGGTTCATCAGGATGCACACTCGGTACAGGCAAGTGTCCGCTCCGACGTCCCTGGAAGGCCCCGTGACCACCCCCAGCGCCACCACCCCGTCCACCACAGCAGGGACGGGGCAGCACGGCCACGCGCCCGCCCCGGCCGGCGCCCCGCGCGGACGGGGTTCCCTCGGGCCGGTCGGGCTGGTCCTCGCCGGCGGGATCTCCGTGCAGTTCGGCGGGGCGCTGGCGGTGACGCTGATGCCGCGGGCCGGCGCGCTCGGGGTCGTGACGCTGCGGCTGCTGGTGGCGGCGCTCGTGCTGATGGTGCTGTGCCGGCCGAGGCTGCGCGGACACGCGCGCGCCGACTGGGGCACGGTGATCGCCTTCGGCGTCGCCATGGCGGCGATGAACGGGCTGTTCTACCAGTCCGTCGCCCGCATCCCGCTCGGCCCGGCGGTCACGCTGGAGGTCCTCGGCCCGCTCACGCTGTCCGTGCTGGCCTCCCGGCGGGCGGTCAACCTCGTGTGGGCCGCCCTGGCCCTCGCCGGGGTGTTCCTCCTGGGCGGCGGCGGCTTCAGCGGTCTCGACCCGCTGGGTGTGGTCTTCGCACTGGGCGCCGGCGCCATGTGGGCGGCGTACATCGTCTTCAGTGCGCGTACGGGGCGCCGCTTCCCGCAGGCGGACGGTCTCGCCCTCGCCATGGCCGTGGCGGCGGTCCTCTTCCTGCCGCTGGGCGTCGTCGAGTCCGGTACGAAGCTCCTCGACCCGACGGTCCTCGGCCTGGGCGCGGCGGTCGCGGTGCTGTCCTCCGTCCTCCCGTACACCCTCGAACTCCTCGCCCTGCGCCGCCTGCCCGCCTCCACCTTCGCGATCCTGATGAGCCTGGAACCGGCCCTCGCCGCCACCGCCGGCTTCCTCGTCCTCGACCAGGCCCTCTCCGCCACCGGGGCCGCCGCCATCGCCCTGGTCATCGCGGCGAGCATGGGCGCGGTGCGGACACAGGTGGGGCGGGGGAAGGCCGACGGCGCCGGACTGTGATCCGGCGCGCTCTACAGCCGTACCGAAAGGTTTCCCACCGTGGCCGTTATGGTCAGCTCGCCGCCGATCGCGTGCAGGTACGCCGCCATCGTCGAGGTGTCCAGGCGAGCGGTCCCCCGCTCGATCTGACTGACCCGGCCCTGAGTGACGCCCATCGCCTTGGCGACCTGAACCTGGGTGAAGCCTTGGGCCTTGCGGAGCGTGGCCAGCTCGTGCCCGCGCTCCGCATCGATCATCTCCGCCTTGATGGCATCGATGCGTTCGCGCTTCTCGGGGGTGATGTCGGCCGTCAGGTCGTCCATGGAACCAAGGTTCATCAGTCCTGCCCTTTCCTCTTCTCCTGTTCCAGCGCCTCAAGGTATGCCGTGAACTTGTCGTCGGCCTCTTTGATCGCCCTGGGGTACCAGGCGGCCCACTGGCGCCCGGCGGCCTTGTTGCCCGCGACCAGGAAGATGGCCCGCCGCTCGGGGTCGAGGACGAACAGCATGCGGATGCTCACCGTCCCGCCGTTGCGGGGACGTAACTCCCGCATGTTCCGGTAGCGGCTTTTCTCGATCGCCCCGACCGTTGGCCGCCGAAGCGCGGGGCCCACTTCCTGGAGCCGTTCCAGAGCGGCTATCACGTGAAGGTGGCTTTCCGGGTCCTCCTTGGCGAGCGTCTTGATCCAGTCCAGTACGTCTTCGAAGAAGCGCAGCTCATAGGGTTCGGCCACACCTGAAGAAATTAGCGCAGGCTAATATTTTGAGCAAGTGGGCGAGTTGCTGCCCCGGTTGGTAAAAGCGAGCAAGCACGCTTGATTGTTTTATTCGCCCCTGCCATGCTCCCCTCATGGCCGACCCGACGCGTGTCATCGACGATCTGCGTGCCGAGAGCGACGACCTCGACCGGCTGGTGGCCGGGGCGGGTGCGGAGCAGTGGGGGCGGGAGACGCCCGCCGCGGGCTGGACCGTGGCCCACCAGATCGCCCACCTCGCCTGGACCGACCGCTCCGCGCTGCTCGCCGTCACCGACCCGGACGGATTCCGGGCGCTGGTGGAGAAGGCCCTCACCGCCCCGCACACCTTCGTGGACGAGGGCGCCGAGGAGTACGCCCGGTCCGCGCCCGCCGACCTGCTCGCGCGGTGGCGCGAGGGACGCGCGGCGCTGGAGAAGGCGCTGCGGGAGGCGCCGGCCGGGGCGCGGTTCCCCTGGTACGGGCCGCCCATGTCCGCCGCCTCCATGGCCACCGCCCGCCTCATGGAGACCTGGGCCCACGGTCTGGACGTGGCGGACGCGATCGGTGTGATGCGGCCACCCACCGACCGGCTCCGGCATGTGGCCCGGCTCGGGGTGCGGACCCGGGACTTCGCCTACGCGACGCACGGACTCACCCCGCCGGCCGACCCCTTCCGGGTCGAGCTCACCGGGCCGGGGGGCGAGGTGTGGGCGTACGGTCCCGAGGACGCGGCCCAGCGGGTCACCGGCCCCGCGCTCGACTTCTGCCTCCTCGTCACCCAGCGCGCCCACCGCGCGGACCTCGCCCTCACCGCCGACGGCCCCGACGCCGACCGCTGGCTGGACATCGCCCAGGCCTTCGCCGGGCCGCCGGGAGCCGGACGCCCGCCGAAGGAGGGCACCCGGTGACCCTGCGCATCGGGAACTTCTCCGGCTTCTACGGCGACCGCTTCGACGCCCCGCGCGAGATGCTCACCGGCGGCGAGGTCGACGTCCTCACCGGCGACTACCTCGCCGAGCTGACCATGCTCATCCTCGCCCGCGACCGGCTGAAGGACCCCTCCGCCGGGTACGCCCGCACCTTCCTGCGGCAACTGGAGGAGACCCTCGGGCTCGCCCACGAGCGGGGCGTGAAGATCGTCGCCAACGCGGGCGGACTCAACCCCGCCGGACTCGCCGACGCCGTACGCGCCCTCGCCGGCCGGCTCGGCCTCCCCGTACGGGTCGCCCACGTCGAGGGCGACGACCTCACCGCGCGGTACCCCGGCAGCCTCGCCGCCCACGCCTACCTCGGCGGATTCGGGATCGCCGAGTGCCTGCGCGCGGGCGCCGACGTGGTCGTCACCGGGCGGGTCACCGACGCGGCCCTGGTCACCGGGCCCGCCGTCGCGCACTTCGGCTGGAAGCCGACGGAGTACGACCGGCTGGCGGGGGCGGTCGTCGTCGGGCATGTGCTGGAGTGCGGGACGCAGGCGACCGGCGGGAACTACGCCTTCTTCGGCGAGCGCCGCCCCGGCGACCTCCGGCGGCCCGGATTCCCGCTCGCCGAGATCCACGCCGACGGCAGCGGCGTCATCACCAAGCACCCCGGAACCGGCGGCTTCGTCGACGTCGGCACCGTCACCGCGCAACTGCTGTACGAGACCGGCGCGGCCCGGTACGCCGGGCCGGACGTCACCGCACGCCTCGACACCGTGCGGTTACGGCAGGAGGGGCCCGACCGGGTGCGCGTCGAAGGCATCCGGGGGGAGGCCCCGCCGCCCACGCTCAAGGTCGGGCGCAACCGGCTCGGCGGCTTCCGCAACGAGGTCGTGTTCGTGCTCACCGGGCTCGACATCGAGGCCAAGGCCCGCCTCGTGAAGGAGCAGATGGGTGACGCGCTCGCCGAGTCGCCGCCCGCCGAGGCGCGCTGGGAGCTGGTCCGCACCGACCGGGCCGACGCCGGCACCGAGGAGACCGCCAGCGCGCTGCTGCGGCTCGTCGTACGGGATCCCGACCAGGAGAAGGCCGGACGGGTGCTGAGCGGGGCCGCCATCGAGCTGGCACTGGCCAGCTACCCCGGATTCCATGTGATGGCACCACCGGGCAAGGGCTCCCCCTATGGCGTCTTCGAGGAGGTGTACGTCCCCCAGGGGGACGTCGACCATGTGGCCGTCCTCCATGACGGACGCCGGATCGCCGTGGACGCGCCCCATGACACTGCCGTACTCGACGACGTACCAGAACCCGCGCTTCCCGAGCTGCTGCCCGCGGGACCCATCACCAGAGCCCCCCTCGGCCTCCTCGCAGGCGCCCGCAGCGGCGACAAGGGCGGGAACGCCAACGTCGGCGTCTGGGTCCGCTCCGACGACGCCTGGCGGTGGCTCGCGCACGAGCTGACCGTCGAGCGGTTCCGGGAGCTGATCCCCGAGGCCCGCGACCTGCCGGTCACCCGGCACATACTGCCCCACCTGCGCGCCCTGAACTTCCTCGTCGAGGGCATCCTCGGCGAGGGCGTCGCCGCGCAGGCCCGCTTCGACCCGCAGGCCAAGGCGCTCGGCGAATGGCTGCGCTCCCGGCACCTCGACATCCCGGAGGCCCTCCTGTGACGGTCCTCGCATCCGCCCTGGACACGGCCGACCCGGAGTACCGCGCGCACCGCGACGCCATGCTCGCCAAGCTCGCCGAACTCGACGCCGAACACGCCAAGGCCCTCGCGGGCGGCGGCGACAAGTACGTCGAACGGCACCGGAAGCGCGGCAAGCTGCTCGCCCGCGAGCGCGTCGAGCTGCTCCTCGACCCCGACACGCCCTTCCTGGAGCTGTCCCCACTGGCGGGCTGGGGGAGCGAGTACACCGTCGGCGCCTCGCTCGTCACCGGTATCGGTGTCGTCGAGGGCGTGGAGTGCCTGATCACCGCCAACGACCCGACCGTGCGCGGCGGCGCCAGCAACCCCTGGAGCCTGAGGAAGGCCCTGCGCGCCGACGACATCGCGCTCGCCAACCGGCTGCCCGTGATCAGCCTCGTCGAGTCCGGCGGCGCCGACCTGCCCTCCCAGAAGGAGATCTTCATCCCCGGCGGCGCGATCTTCCGGGACCTCACCCGGCTCTCGGCGGCCGGCATCCCCACGATCGCCGTCGTCTTCGGCAACTCCACCGCCGGAGGCGCGTACATCCCCGGCATGTCCGACCACGTGATCATGGTCAAGGAGCGGGCGAAGGTGTTCCTCGGCGGGCCGCCGCTGGTGAAGATGGCCACCGGGGAGGAGAGCGACGACGAATCCCTGGGCGGCGCCGAGATGCACGCGCGCGTGTCGGGCCTCGCCGACCACTTCGCCGTCGACGAACCCGACGCGCTCCGCCAGGCCCGCCGGGTCGTCGCCCGCCTCAACCACCGCAAGGCGTACGGCGACCCGGGACCGGCCGCCCCGCCCGAGTACGACGAGGACGAACTCCTCGGCATCGTCCCGGGCGACCTCAAGATCCCCTTCGACCCGCGCGAGGTCATCGCGCGGATCGTCGACTCCTCCGACTTCGACGAGTTCAAACCCCTCTACGGCGCCGGCCTCACCACCGGCTGGGCGGCTCTCCACGGTTACCCCGTCGGCATCCTCGCCAACGCCCGGGGGGTCCTGTTCAGCGAGGAGTCCCAGAAGGCCGCCCAGTTCATCCAGCTCGCCAACCAGCGCGACATCCCCCTGCTCTTCCTGCACAACACCACCGGCTACATGGTCGGCAGGGAATACGAACAGGGCGGCATCATCAAGCACGGCGCCATGATGATCAACGCGGTCGCCAACTCCCGCGTCCCCCACCTGTCCGTCCTCATGGGCGCCTCCTACGGCGCCGGCCACTACGGCATGTGCGGCCGCGCCTACGACCCCCGCTTCCTCTTCTCCTGGCCCAGCGCCAAGTCCGCCGTCATGGGCCCGCAGCAGCTCGCCGGCGTGCTGTCCATCGTCGCCCGGCAGTCGGCGGCGGCGAAGGGACGGCCGTACGACGACGAGGCGGACGCGGCGCTGCGCGCCATGGTGGAGCGGCAGATCGAGTCCGAGTCCCTGCCGATGTTCCTGTCGGGGCGGCTGTACGACGACGGCGTCATCGACCCGCGCGACACCCGCACCGTCCTCGGCCTGTGCCTGTCGGCCGTCCACACCGCGCCCTACGAGGGCGCGCGCGGCGGCTTCGGCGTCTTCCGGATGTGAGGGACCGATGATCACTTCCCTGCTGATCGCGAACCGGGGCGAGATCGCCTGCCGGATCGCCCGCACCTGCAGTGAGTTGGGAATCCGGACGGTCGCCGTGCACTCGGACGCCGACGAGGACGCCCTCCACGCGCGCGTGGCCGACGCCGCCGTACGCCTGCCGGGGACGGCGCCCGCCGACACCTACCTGCGCGGCGACCTGATCGTGAAGGCCGCCCTCGCGGCCGGCGCGGACGCCGTCCACCCCGGCTACGGCTTCCTCTCCGAGAACGCCGGCTTCGCGCGGGCCGTACGGGACGCGGGCCTGGTGTGGATCGGGCCGCCCCCGGAGGCGATCGAGGCGATGGCGTCGAAGACGCGCGCCAAGGAGCTGATGGGCATCGAGCCCCTGTACGAGGTCACCGAGGCCGACCTGCCGGTGCTGGTGAAGGCGGCGGCGGGCGGCGGCGGACGCGGGATGCGCGTCGTACGGCGCCTCGCGGACCTGGACGGCGAGCGGAACGCCGCCCGCGCGGAGGCCGCGAGCGCCTTCGGTGACGGCGAGGTGTTCGTCGAGCCGTACGTGGAGGGCGGCCGGCACGTCGAGGTGCAGGTGCTCGCCGACACTCACGGCACGGTGTGGGTGCTGGGCACCCGCGACTGCTCCCTCCAGCGCCGCCACCAGAAGGTGATCGAGGAGGCCCCGGCGCCCGGTCTCACCGGACCGCTCACCGAGGAGCTCCACGCCCTCGCCGTACGCGCCGCGCGTGCCGTCTCCTACGTCGGCGCCGGGACCGTCGAGTTCCTCGTCGCCGACGGCAGGGCGCACTTCCTGGAGATGAACACCCGCCTCCAGGTGGAGCACCCGGTGACCGAGGCCGTCTTCGGGATCGACCTCGTCGCCGAGCAGATCCGCGTCGCGGAGGGCCACGCACTGGGCGACGGGCCGCCTCTCCCGCGCGGGCACGCCGTCGAGGCCCGCCTCTACGCCGAGGACCCCGCCCAGGACTGGGCACCGCAGACCGGCCGGCTGCACCGCCTCGCCGTCCCCGACTCCGTACGCCTGGACACCGGCTATACGGACGGCGACGACATCGGCGTCCACTACGACCCCCTGCTCGCCAAGGTCGTCGCCCACGCCCCCACCCGCGCGGAGGCCGTCCGCAAGCTCGCGTCCGCACTGGAACGGGCGGTGACCCACGGCCCCGTCACCAACCGGGACCTCCTCGTCCGCTCCTTGCGGCACGAGGAGTTCGCGCAAGCCCGCATGGACACCGGCTTCTACGACCGCCACCTGCCCGAGCTGACCGCCCCGGCCCCCGACCCGTACGCCCCGCTCGCCGCCGCCCTCGCCGACGCCCACGGTCGCTCCCGCTTCGGTGGCTGGCGCAACCTGCCCTCGCAGCCGCAGGTCAAGCGGTACGCGATGGCGGGCGAGGAGCACGAGGTCCGCTACCGGCACACGCGCGACGGCCTCGCGGCCGACGGGGTGCACGTCGTGCACGCCGACGCGGGGCTGGTGATCCTGGACGTGGACGGCGTACGACGCCGCTACGAGGTCAGCCGCTACGGCGACCGCGTCCACGTCGGCGCCACCGCCCTCACCGCCCTGCCCCGCTTCCCCGCCCCCACCGCCCAGCACGCTCCCGGCTCCCTGTTCGCCCCCATGCCGGGCACGGTCGTCCGCGTCGCGGAGGGCCTGACCGAGGGCACGGAGGTGGAGGCCGGCCGGCCCCTGCTCTGGCTGGAGGCGATGAAGATGCAGCACGAGATCACCGCCCCGGTCACGGGAGTCCTGCGTACCCTCCGCGCGGCCCCGGGCCAGCAAGTGGAACCCGGCACCCTCCTGGCGGTCGTGGAGGAAGCCTCCTAGGGGCGCGGGGCTGTGCCCGATGTGCGGTTACCGCCGCGTGGGCGCGACCAGCCACACACAACCCGCAGTCGAAGGAGCCACTTGACTTCCTCCCCCGCCTAAAGGCGGGGGATTCCAGCGGTCGCCCGCTGGGTTTCCTGCTTCACCGACGACCGCCCCGTCCGGGAGGACTCCCGTTGAGGTCTTACACCGTCTCCACAGGCAGACGCCGCCAGCCCGGCGGCCAGGATGTTGCGTGCCGCGTTCACGTCGCGGTCATGCACGGCGCCGCACTCGCACGTCCACTCCCGGACGTTCAGCGGCAGCTTCCCTCGGACCGTGCCGCAGGCCCCGCACAGCTTGGAACTGGGGAAGAAGCGGTCGATCACGACGAGTTCACGCCCGTACCAGGCGCACTTGTACTCCAGCATCATGCGCAGATCCGTCCAGGCCGCGTCCGAGATGGCGCGCGCGAGGCGGCCGTTCTTCAGCAGGTTGCGGACGGTCAGATCCTCGATCACGACCGTTTGGTTCTCACGGACGAGCCGAGTCGACAGCTTGTGCAGGAAGTCCCGGCGCCGGTCGGCGATCCGCGCGTGGACCTTGGCGACGCGGCGCCGGGCCTTCTCCCGGTTGGCCGAGCCCTTCGCCTTCCGCGACAGTTCCCGCTGCGCCTTCGCGAGGCGGGCACGGTCGCGGCACCCGTGCCGGGGGTTGGCGATCTTCTCCCCGGTGGACAGGGTCACCAGGGAGGTGATCCCGGCGTCGATGCCGACCGCCGCCGTGGTGGCCGGCGCGGGGGCGATGGTGTCCTCGCACAGCATCGAGACGAACCAGCGGCCCGCCGGATCGCGGGAGACGGTCACCGTGGTCGGCTCCGCCCCTTCGGGAAGGGGACGGGACCAGCGGATGTCCAGGGGCGCCGTCATCTTGGCCAGGGTCAGCTTCCCGTCACGCCACGTGAAGGCACTGCGGGTGTACTCGGCCGACGCCCGGGACTTCTTCCGCGACTTGTACCGGGGGTACTCGGCGCGCTTGGCGAAGAAGTTCCCGAACGCCGTCTGAAGGTGGCGCAGCGCCTGCTGGAGCGGGACCGAGGACACCTCCGACAGGAAGGCCGGTTCCCCGGTCTTCTTCCATTGTGTCAGCGCGGCCGACGACTGCACGTAGGAGATCCGGCGCTGCTCGCCGTACCAGGCCCGCGTGCGGTCTTCCAGAGCCTTGTTGTAGACGAGGCGGACGCAGCCGAACGTGCGCGACAGCTCCGCCGCCTGCTCGTCCGTGGGATGGAAGCGGTACTTGAACGCCCGCTTGACCTGCCGCGTCACACCTCACACCGTATCGGATTCCGTGTAAGTGAAGGCTGTCGGCCGGTGGCCGCACACATCGAATCGCCCTGGAGGCGATTCGCCCTTCCCTGCCCCGCTACGCGGGAACTTCGTTTCTCCCCCGCAAGCGGGAGGCACCCCCACCCCAGCCTGAAGGCCGGGGTATCCACGAAGGAGTCCCGATGAACACCCTCATCGAATCAGAGGAACACAAGGCCCTCCGCGAAGCGGTCGCCGCGTTCGCGACCAACCACCCTCACGTCCCCGGCACCGACAACCGCTCCTTCTGGCAGGAAGCCGCCAAGCTCGGCTACATCGGCGTCAACCTGCCGGAGGAATACGGCGGTGGCGGCGGTGGCATCACCGAACTCTCCCTCGTCCTGGAGGAGATGGGCGCCGCCGGCAACCCCCTGCTGATGATGATCGTCTCCCCGGCGATCTGCGGCACCGTCATCTCCCGCTTCGGCACCGAGGCCCAGAAACGCCAGTGGCTGCCCACCCTGGCCGACGGCAGCCGCCTGATGGCCTTCGGCATCACCGAACCCGACGCCGGCTCCAACAGTCACCGCCTCACCACCACGGCCCGCCGCGACGGCACCGACTGGCTCCTCACCGGCCGCAAGGTGTTCGTCTCCGGCGTCGACATCGCCGACGCCACCCTCGTCGTGGGCCGCACCGAGGACGCCCGCACCGGGAAGCTCAAGCCCTGCCTGTTCATCGTCCCGCGCGACGCCGAGGGCTTCCGGCGGCGCCCCATCGACATGGAACTCCACGCCGTGGAGAAACAGTTCGAGCTGGTCCTCGACGACGTACGGCTGCCCGCGGAAGCCCTCGTGGGCGACGAGGACGCGGGCCTGCTCCAGCTCTTCGCCGGCCTCAACCCCGAACGCGTCATGACGGCCGCCTTCGCGATCGGCATGGGCCGCTACGCGCTCGCCCGCGCCGTCGCGTACGCGCGTGAGCGCACCGTCTGGAACGCCCCCATCGGCTCCCACCAGGCGATCGCCCACCCCCTCGCCCAGGCGCACATCGACCTCGAACTGGCCCGCCTGATGACGCGGAAGGCCGCCCACCTCTACGACGCCGGCGACGACGCGGGCGCGGGCGAGGCCGCCAACATGGCCAAGTACGCGGCGGCCGAGGCCTGCGTGAAGGCCGTCGACCAGGCCGTGCACACCCTCGGCGGCAACGGCCTCACGCGCGAGTACGGGCTCGCCTCGCTGGTGACCGCCGCGCGCGTGTCCCGTATCGCCCCGGTGAGCCGGGAGATGATCCTCAACTACGTCTCCCACCAGACCCTGGGCCTCCCCAAGTCGTACTAGGGGGTGTCGTTTGGATCCTGTCGGGGTCGCGGGGTCTGGCACCGCACCTCGCCGCGTTGTCGTCGGTTGCCAGGGCTCCGCCCTGGCGCCCTCCTCCGCCTTGCGATGCACGGCACCCACCCCGGCACTGATCGACGGCACCGACGGCACCACCCTCACCTACGAGCAACTGGACCGCTTCCACCGGCGGGTCGCCGCGGGACTCGCCGAGGCGGGCGTGCGCAAGGGGGACGTGCTCGCCCTGCACAGCCCCAACACGGTCGCCTTCCCCACCGCGTTCTACGCCGCCACCCGCGCGGGCGCCTCCGTCACCACCGTGCACCCCCTGGCCACCGCCGAGGAGTTCGGCAAGCAGCTGAAGGACTGCGCGGCCCGCTGGATCGTCACCGTCTCACCGCTGCTGGACACCGCGCGGAGGGCCGCCGGACTGGCCGGCGGGATCGAGGAGATCCTCGTCTGCGACAGCGCGCCCGGACACCGCTCCCTGATCGACATGTTGGTTTCCACCGCACCCGAGCCGGAGGCCGCCATCGACCCGGCCGAGGACGTCGCCGCCCTGCCGTACTCCTCCGGCACCACCGGCGTCCCCAAGGGTGTGATGCTCACCCACCGCCAGATCGCCACCAACCTCGCCCAGCTCCAGCCGCTGATCACCGCGGGCCCCGGCGACCGCATCCTCGCGGTGCTCCCGTTCTTCCACATCTACGGTCTGACCGCCCTGATGAACGCCCCGCTCCGGCAGGGCGCCACCGTCGTCGTCCTGCCGCGCTTCGACCTGGAGACGTTCCTCGCGGCCATCCAGAACCACCGCATCACCGGCCTGTACGTGGCCCCGCCGATCGTCCTGGCCCTCGCCAAGCACCCCCTGGTCGCCCGGTACGACCTGTCGTCCCTGAAGTACGTCGTCAGCGCCGCCGCACCCCTGGACGCGGGCCTCGCCGCCGCCTGCTCGCGGAGACTCGGACTGCCGCCCGTCGGCCAGGCGTACGGCATGACGGAACTGTCGCCCGGCACCCACGTCGTCCCCCTGGACGCCATGAACGACGCGCCCCCCGGCACCGTCGGCAAGCTCATCGCCGGCACCGAGATGCGGATCGTCTCCCTCGACGACCCCGGCGAGGACCTCGGCCCCGGCGAGCCCGGCGAGATCCTCATCCGCGGTCCGCAGATCATGAAGGGCTACCTCGGCCGCCCCGACGCCACCGCCGCCATGATCGACGAGGAAGGCTGGCTGCACACCGGCGACGTCGGCCACGTCGACGAGGAAGGCTGGCTCTTCGTCGTGGACCGCGTGAAGGAACTCATCAAGTACAAGGGCTTCCAGGTCGCCCCCGCCGAACTCGAGGCGCTGCTCCTCACCCACCCCGGCATCGCCGACGCCGCCGTCATCGGCGTCTACGACGACGACGGCAACGAGGCACCGCACGCCCACGTCGTCCGCCGGCCGTCCGCCCCGGAGCTCTCCGCGGACGAGATCATGACGTACGTCGCCGAACGCGTCGCCCCCTACAAGCGCATCCGGCACGTCACCTTCATCGACGGCGTCCCGCGCGCCGCCTCCGGAAAGATCCTGCGCCGTGAACTCCGCGCGGTGCGCGAGGAGCCCTCGTGACCCTGATCGGCCGCACCCGCGCGCGGGGCGTCGAAACGCTCTGTCTCGACGCCCCGGAGCGCCGCAACGCCCTGTCCGCCACCCTCGTCGGCGAACTGGCCGACGCGCTCACCGGCGCCGGCGAGGACACCGGCGTCCGCGCGGTGGTCCTCACCCACACCGGCAACACCTTCAGCGCGGGCGCCGACCTGCGCGACCCGCCCGCCCCCGAGGCACTGGTGGGCCTGCTGCGGCAGATCGTCGAGCTGCCCAAACCGGTCCTCGCGCGGGTCACCGGGCACGTCCGCGCGGGCGGCCTCGGCCTGCTCGCCGCCTGCGACATCACCGTCGCCTCCCACGCGGCGACGTTCGCCTTCACCGAGGTCCGCATCGGGGTCGCGCCGGCCGTCATCTCCCTGCCGCTGCTGCCCCGCACCGACCCGCGCGCCCTGGCCCGCTACTACCTCACCGGCGAACACCTCGACACCGCCGAGGCCGTCCGCATCGGCCTGCTCACCGCCGCCGGCGACGACGTGGACGAGGTCCTCGCCCCGATCCTCGACGGCCTGCGCAGATCCGCCCCCGACGCCCTGGCCGAGACGAAACGGCTGCTCACGGCTAGGGTGCTGGAGACCTTCGACCGGGACGCGGCCGACCTGACCGCGCTCTCGGCACGCCTCTTCGCCTCCGCCCCCGCGCGCGAGGGAATGACGGCCTTCCTCGAACGACGGGATCCGGAATGGGTGGTGTGAGCACGGCCGACCGTGCCGAACGAGTCCCCAAGCAGGACCGCAGCCGGGCCACCCGGCAGCGGCTCCTGGAAGCCGCCGTGGCCTGCCTCGCCGAACACGGCTGGGCGGGCTCCACGGTCCTGGTCGTCGCCGAACGCGCGGGCGTCTCCCGGGGAGCCGCCCAGCACCACTTCCCGACCCGTGAGGACCTCTTCACGGCCGCCGTCGAGTACGTCGCCGAGGAGCGCTCCACCGCCCTGCGCGCCCTCTTCCCGGAAGGCGCCGCGGCCGGTGACCGCCGCGCGGTGATCGAGGCGCTGGTCGGCCTCTACACCGGCCCCGTCTTCCGCGCGGCGCTCCACCTGTGGGTCGCCGCCTCCAATGAGGAACAGCTGCGCCCGCGCGTGACCGAGCTGGAACTGCGCGTCGGCCGCGAGTCCCACCGCATCGCCGTCGACCTCCTCGGCGCCGACGAGTCCCGCCCCGGCGTCCGCGAAACCGTCCAGGGCCTCCTCGACATGGCCCGGGGCCTCGGTCTCGCCAACCTCCTCACCGACGACACGGCCCGCCGCGAGCGCGTGGTGGCCCAGTGGGCGGCACTGCTGGACGAGGCGCTGGGCTGACCCATGGGCGACCGGTTCCAGGTGATCGTCGACCTCGACGCGGACGAGGCGGACGCCGCCCGGCTCGCCCGGCGGGTGGTGGAACGGCTCGCGGCGGAGGGCATCGTCCTCGCCGAACGCACGAAATGCGTCCTTGGACAGCCCCTGGGACATCCGCCCGGCCCGCACTGGGAACGTGCGGTGACCGACGACTGGGACTTCGAGCCCTGGGACGGACTCGCCGTCCACACCCGCCGCACCGGCTTCACCAGCGGCGCGGACATGCCGGGCGCGGCCCTCTGCCCGCGCTGCGGAGCCTCCACCCCCCCTGGAGGACGAGACATGGCAGCGCTTCGGCACCGCCATGCGGACGTGGTACGACACCGGTGCCGCGACCGTCGAGTGCCCCGCCTGCACGACCGCCGTCGCCGTTCCGGACTGGGCCTGGGACGAGGCCCCGCTCGCCTTCGGCTGCCTGGGCTTCGAGTTCTGGAACTGGCCCGACCTCACCGACGCCTTCCGCGCCCGGCTGACCGGGCTGCTCGACGGCCACCGCACCGCGTACCTCTGGGGCAAGCTGTAGGAACCCGCGCGATCACGCCCGCCCGCGCACCGCGCGGAGGACGCCGACGACGTCGTCCGCCGTGACCTCACCCCGCGCGGCGATGTCACGGGCCTCCACCGCCGCCCCGGCCGGCGGCAGTGCCGCCCCCTCGTCCCCCGCACGGGAATCCCGCCCGCTCACGGGCTGAGCCTCTCCACCCGCCAGCCCCCGCCCGCCTCCGCCACGTACCGCAGCCGGTCGTGCAGCCGGTTCTCCCTGCCCTGCCAGAACTCCACCGCCTCCGGGACCACCCGGAAGCCGCCCCAGTGGGGCGGCACCGGGACCTGCTCGTGCTCCGGGTAGCGGGCCGCCAGGCCGGCGTAGGTCGCGTCGAGTTCCGCGCGGCCGGCGATCACCGAGGACTGGCCGCTGGCCCACGCGCCGAGCTGGGAGCCGTGCGGGCGGGTGCGGAAGTAGGCGGCCGTCTCGTCGCGGCCGGTGCGGCGCGCGGTGCCGGTGACGATGACCTGCCGGGCCATCGGGTGCCAGGGGAAGAGGAGCGAGACGTGGGGGTTCTCCGCCAGGTCGCGGCCTTTGCGGGAGTCGTAGTTCGTGTAGAAGACGAACCCGTCGTCGTCGAAGTGCTTCAGCAGCACCGTGCGTGAGCTGGGCCGTCCCGCCGCGTCCGCCGTCGAGACGATCATGGCGTTCGGTTCGAACAGCCCGCCGTCCGTCGCGGCCTGTTTGAACCAGCGCGCGAACTGTCCGACGGGGGTGGCGGCCAGGTCGGTCTCGGAGAGCCCCTCGGTCCGGTACTGCTTGCGCATCGAGGCGAGATCGAAGGGGACGGCGTCTCGGTCGGTCACGCCGTCATCCTGCCGTATGCGCGGAGCCCCCGGGAACGGGGTGTCCTGCGTCACGTGGTGGCACTGAGTGCCGCGAACTCTCCCCAAAGATGGCACTCGGGGATATCGTGCTGCCACTGATCCGGTTGGGTGACCGCCAGCCGGGCATCACAGGGGTGACGTCCCGGACCGCGAATCCGTTCGATACGGACCGTGGATCCACCGGACGCCCGTCCACGCTTCCGCCGACCGCAGACCGCCGGACCCGGTCGTCCCACCCCACAACACCATCTGTCACCCACCTCACAAGGAGCCGCCAGATGTCCGACTTCGTACCCGGGCTCGAAGGAGTCGTCGCGTTCGAAACGGAGATCGCCGAACCCGACAAGGAGGGCGGCGCCCTGCGGTACCGGGGCGTCGACATCGAGGATCTGGTCGGGCACGTCTCCTTCGGCAACGTGTGGGGGCTGCTCGTCGACGGGGCGTTCAACCCCGGACTGCCGCCCGCCGAGCCGTTCCCGATCCCCGTGCACTCCGGCGACATCCGCGTCGACGTGCAGTCCGCGCTGGCCATGCTGGCGCCCGTGTGGGGCCTGAAACCGCTCCTCGACATCGATGCCGAACAGGCCCGCGACGACCTCGCCCGCGCCGCCGTCATGGCCCTGTCCTACGTCGCCCAGTCCGCGCGCGGCCAGGGCCTGCCCATGGTGCCGCAGCGCGAGATAGACAGGGCCGAGTCCATCGTCGAACGCTTCATGATCCGCTGGCGCGGTGAGCCCGACCCCAAGCACGTCGCGGCCGTCGACGCGTACTGGACGTCGGCCGCCGAGCACGGCATGAACGCCTCCACGTTCACCGCGCGGGTCATCGCCTCCACCGGCGCGGACGTCGCGGCGGCTCTCTCGGGAGCCGTCGGCGCCATGTCGGGACCGCTGCACGGCGGCGCCCCCTCACGCGTACTGGGCATGATCGAGGAGATCGAGCGCACCGGGGACGCCGAGGCGTACGTCCGGCAGGCCCTCGACAAGGGCGAGCGCCTCATGGGCTTCGGCCACCGCGTCTACCGCGCGGAGGACCCCCGCGCCCGCGTCCTGCGCCGCACCGCCCGCGAACTCGGCGCCCCGCGCTTCGAGGTCGCCGAGGCCCTGGAGAAGGCCGCCCTGGCCGAGCTGCACGCCCGCCGCCCCGAACGGGTCCTCGCCACCAACGTGGAGTTCTGGGCGGCCATCGTGCTGGACTTCGCCGAGGTCCCGGCGCACATGTTCACCTCGATGTTCACCTGCGCCCGTACGGCGGGCTGGTCGGCGCACATCCTGGAGCAGAAGCGCACGGGCCGCCTGGTCCGACCCTCGGCCCGCTACGTCGGCCCGGGCACGCGCGACCCGCGCGAGATCGAGGGCTACGCGGACACCGTCCACTGAGGAAAGGCCCCGGAACGCAGGCGACCCGCGAGTCTGGTTCCTCCCTGGGGAGGAGCCGGCCGGACGTTACCGGCGACTCGCGGGTCGGGTGACTGCGTTGGATTGGGCCGGTTGCGTGTATCTCGCACACGCCGGTCCGGCGCCGAACCGAGTACGGCGACGGGCTACTGGCCCGCAGCCACCTCTTCCGTCCGGTTGTCATACATCTGCCGAACCACCTCCTTTCCGAAGTACTGCCACCCTAAGAAGCGATCGGCGCCGTATCAACCACTTTTTTCGTTGACCCCCGCGCGGGGGCGCGATTGGCTTGCCGGATGACTGATCTTCGTATCGACGTCGTGGACGGCGGCGCCCTGCTGGAGCAGTGGCGGCACGTCCACAACGTGATCGTGCCGCCCCCCGCCATGACGCCCGGCGAGGCGCGGAAGCGGCTCGCGCGCGGGTACCGGCTGGAGAACGCGTACGACGGTGACGTACTCGTCGGCTGCTCGACGGTGCGGCCCCCGCGGGGCGAGGAGGCCGTGGCGACCGTCATCGCGCGGGTGCTGCCCGGGCACCGGGGCAGGGGGATCGGCGCGGCGCTCTACGAGAAGGGGCTGGCGCACGCGCGCGGGCTCGGGGCCGGGGAGATCGAGACCGTGGTGCAGGCGGCCAACGCGGAGGGGCTGCGGTTCGCCGCGGCGAAGGGCTTCGCCGAGCGGGAGCGGTACGTCCTGGACGGCGAGCGCGACGAGTGGGTCGACCTGCGACTGGTGGCTTCCCCCGCGTAGGGAGGGCGGCCGCTTCACGCGAAGGCGACCGCCTACAACGATTCTCTCAATCTTGCGGGAACCCGATGTGCGCTGAGTCACGTTCAAGTTGAATGATTGCAAGTGAGCGAACCGTCGTGCCGTACGTGCGGACGCAGCCTGCAGGGGGTCCAGGTGAGTGCTTCCCGGCGTAGTGGGACCACCGACGAGCTGGGGCCGGACGAGCCCGAGCCCGCGCGGGAGGGGGCGGACGGCTCCGATCTCCTTGCCGCGCTGCTCGACGGTATGGACGCCGCCCTGTGCGCCTTCGACGCGCACGGGACGGTCACGCACTGGAACCGTGAGGCGGAGCGGATCCTCGGCTGGAGCGCGGACGAGGCGGTGGGCCGGGCCGGTCTCGCCGGGTGGGCCGTGCGCAGCGCGGACGCCGAGGAGGTCGAGGCGCGGCTGATGTCGGCCATGGACGCGCCGGGCCGGCAGGTCGACGAGTTCGCGCTGCTGACGAAGGACGGCGGCCGGGTGCTGGTGCGGACCCAGTCCGCGGCGGTGCGCGGGCCGGACGGGAAGCCGGCGGGGGTGTACTGCGCGTTCAGCGAGGTGCACGCGCAGATCGACCTGGAGCGGTCGATCGCGCTGAGCGAGGCGCTGCTGGAGGAGGCGAGCTGGGGTGTCGTCCTGGTCGACGCGGACCTGCGGCCCGCGGTGGTGAACGCGCACGCCGCGCGGGCGCTGGGGGCGGGGCGGACGTCCGTACTGGGCCGGCCGCTGGGGGAGCTGCTGGCGCAGGGCGTGGAGGAGCTGGAGAGCGCGCTCACCCATGTCCTCGCGGAGGGCGCCCCGCCCGCGCCGGCCGACCTGTGGGTGAGCGTGCGCACGCCGGAGGGCGAGCGTCGGCGGTGCTGGCGGAGCGGCTTCGTGCGGCTGTCGTCGCCGCTGGCGGAGGAGCCGGTGCCGCTCGGGGTCGGCTGGCTGTTCCAGGACGTGACCGAGTCCCGGCGGGGCGAGCAGGAGGCGTCGCTGCTGCGGTTCCGCGCGCAGCAGCTGCACCGCGCGGCGCGTGCGGCGGCGGAGTGCGAGGATCCGGCGGAGGCGGTGACGGTCCACCTGGACTTCGCGCTGGCCGGGTTCGCCGACCACGCGCTGATCGACCGGGTGGCCGGTGGCGCGGAGGACACCGGCCGGGTGCGGCTGGTGCGGATCGCCGCCACGCCGGCCGGTGCGCCGGGGCCGAGCAGGCTCGCCGGGCGGGCGGGGCTGCCGGTGCGGTACGCCGAGGGGCATCCGGCGGTGCGGTGTGTGGAGCGGGCCGGGACGGTGCGGGCGGACGCCGGGTCCATGGGGGCCGAGGAGGCGCGGGCGTGGGCGCTGGCGCGGCAGTGGCCGGGAGACGCGGTGCACGCCTTGTGCGCGGTGTTGCGCAGCCGGGGGCGGTCGCTTGGTGCTGTGACGTTTCTGCGGGGGGTGGGGCGGCACGCGTTCGAGCGCTCCGACGCGATGTACGCGGAGGACGTGGCGGTTCGCATCGCCGCGGCCCTGGATCTGGCGGGGCTTCTCGGCGACGACCGCTGACAGGTGTTTTCTCGCCCCCGCCGCCCCTTCCCCTTCCCGTCCCCGGGGGCGCTGCCCCCGGACCCCCGCTCCTCAAACTCCCCCAGAGGGGGTACCCCCAGAGGGGCTAAGTTTCAGCCCCTCTGGGGGAGTTTGAGGAGCGGGGTCTGGGGCGGAGCCCCAGGTTCGGGACGGGAAGGGGCGGCGGGGGCGAGGAAAACCGTCGTCCCGGGTCAGTGGCGGTAGAAGATCCGGTCGCCGTACTCGTCCATGATGCGGGCGTTCCACTCGTGGCCGCCGTCCACGTTGCCGGAGCGCAGGAGCGGAGGCTCGATGCCGCGGTCGGCGAGAACCGCCGCCGCTGTGGCCACGACGGACTGCAGGAGTGCTGAGGTGACCACCGTGGACGCGGGAGCGAAGGGCGCCGGCACGTTGTCGAGGGTGAGTTCCGCGTCACCGACCGCGATCCGGGAGTCGAGTACGAGATCGCAGTGGTCCTTCAGGAACGTCCCGGAGGAGTGCCGGGACGTCGTCTGCGCCGCGTACGCCACCGACGTCACGCCGATCACCCGCACGCCCCGCTCCCGGGCCTTCATGGCCATCTCCACGGGCAGCGCGTTGCGCCCGGACAGCGAGACGATGATCAGCGCGTCGCCCGCGCGGAGGGGTGAGGAGTCGAGCACGACGCCCGCGAGGCCGTCGACCCGTTCCAGGGCGGAGCCCAGCGTGGCCGGCATCACGTCGACGCCGACGACCCCCGGGACGGCGAGCAGGTTCATCAGGGCGAGTCCGCCGGCCCGGTAGACGAGGTCCTGCGCGGCCAGCGAGGAGTGCCCGGCGCCGAAGGCGAAGAGCCGGCCACCGTCCGCGACCGTGTCGGCGAGCAGCGTGCCCGCCGCCGTGACGGACTCGGCCTCCTCGTCGCGGATTTGCCGCAGCAGGTCGATCGCGGCGTCGAGGAACCGGTCGGCCGGCGTGCGGTCGCTCATGCGGCATCCCTTCGGGCACTTCGGGGAGGAGTGTCGCGGATCACCGTGCGGTCTGGACCAGTGCCGTGTCAATACGGCGTCCGACGGCGGGGTTTCCCCTCCGCGCGGCCCCTCGTTTCCACGGTGCGGCCCGGTTGTCGGTCCGATGCGTCAGAATTGGGTCCTGGGCCAGCGCACGCGCCGGTGAGCCGTCCAGCCTCCGGCAGAGCCATCCGCAGATCTCATCGAGGGGCATGTATGTCCGGACTGATCGACACCACGGAGATGTATCTCCGCACCATCCTCGAGCTGGAGGAGGAAGGTGTGATCCCCATGCGTGCCCGGATCGCCGAGCGGCTCGACCAGAGCGGGCCGACGGTCAGCCAGACGGTGGCGCGGATGGAGCGCGACGGCCTGGTGTCCGTCGCCTCGGACCGGCACCTGGAGCTCACCGAGGAGGGCCGCCGGCTGGCCACGCGCGTGATGCGCAAGCACCGCCTCGCCGAGTGTCTCCTGGTCGACGTGATCGGTCTGGAGTGGGAGCAGGTCCACGCCGAGGCCTGCCGCTGGGAGCACGTGATGAGCGAGGCCGTCGAGCGCCGCGTGCTGGAGCTGCTGAGGCACCCCACCGAGTCGCCGTACGGCAACCCGATTCCGGGTCTGGAGGAGCTGGGCGAGAAGGACGGGGCCGATCCGTTCCTGGACGAGGGCATGGTGTCCCTGGCCGACCTCGACCCGGGCGTCGGGGGCAAGACGGTCGTGGTGCGCCGGATCGGCGAGCCGATCCAGACGGACGCACAGCTCATGTACACGCTGCGCCGGGCGGGCGTGCAGCCCGGTTCGGTGGTCAGCGTGACGGAGTCGGCGGGCGGGGTGCTGGTGGGCAGCAGCGGCGAGGCGGCCGAGCTGGAGTCGGAGGTGGCCTCGCACGTGTTCGTCGCCAAGCCCTGACCGGCCGGCCGGCCGGACAGGCTGGACAGGCCGGTGGGACGGGACGTCGGGCGGCCGGTCCGCGCCCGCCGGTGTGAGGTGTGAACGCGCCGAATGCCGGATCCACTGCGGCGAATCGCAGCGCTCACCGGATTCGCGTGCGAGGCTGTCGCGTGAGGCATATGACCTGAGTGGCTCTGGCCGGGCCGACAGCGGTGTCGTCCCGGCAGGGGAGGGGCGGGACGATGTGCCGTGACCACGTGAGGAGCCCCGGCGCCGCGCGGCGCCGGGGCCTGTCCTCCCCTGTGCTGACCCGGAGCCCCGAGCTCTCAGGGTCATCCCCCTCGGACCGTTTTCCCCGAGCGGTCCGCCTCCCGATGAAGATCTCCCCCGGGCCGCGGCGATCAATCCCCGCAGGGGGTCACTCGAACGAGGGGTGTTGCCGGGCAAAAGGCCATTTTCGAATGCTCATTCGATAGCCTGCGGGCGGTGGCAACGGGTAGGGCCAGTACACAGGCAGCGGACAGGCAGCGAGCTTGGGGGGTGCCAGGACCATGGCGCGACGCATCGACGTGACCGGGGCGGACGGCGTACGGCTCGCCGCCTGGGAGTTCGGCGACCCTCCCAAGAACGGGGCCGACCCGGCGGAGGGCGCCGGGCGGAACGCCCCCGGTGTGCTGTTACTGCACGGCCTGATGGGCCGCGCCTCGCACTGGGCGTCCACCGCCCGCCGGCTCTCCGGGCGGTACCGCGCGGTCGCCCTCGACCAGCGCGGCCACGGCCGCAGCGACAAGCCCCCGCATGCCTCCTTCACCCGTGACGCCTACGTCGACGACGCCGAGGCCGCCGTGGAACAGCTCGGTCTCGGCCCCACCGTCCTCATCGGCCACGCGATGGGCGCGCTGACCGCCTGGCAGCTCGCCGCCAAACGCCCCGACCTGGTGCGCGGGCTGGTCGTCTGCGACATGCGGGCCTCCGCCCTCGGGGCCGCCTCGCAGCGCGAGTGGGCGGAGTGGTTCAAGGCATGGCCGGTCCCGTTCGCCACGCTCGCCGACGTACGCAAGTGGTTCGGCGAGGACGACCCCTGGGTGGAGCGGCCCAACCCGGCCCGCGGCGCGTTCTACGCCGAGGTGATGGCCGAGTCCCCGGACGGCTGGCGTCCGGTGTTCGACCCGGACCAGATGCTCCGCTCCCGCGAGACCTGGGTCTTCGACGCCCACTGGGAGGAACTGGCCCAGGTGCGCTGCCCCGCCCTGGTGGTCCGCGGCCTCGACGGCGAACTCGGCCGCGCGGAGGCCCAGGAGATGGTCCGCGTCATGCCCCACGGCCGGTACGCGGAGGTCGCCGACGCCGGCCACCTGGTCCACTACGACCAGCCGGAGACCTGGCTCGCGGCGATCGAACCCTTCCTGGACTCCCTGGGCCCCCTGGACTCACCGGGCGAGGACTGACCGCGGCTCACCCCTTGCTCACCGCCGTCAGGATCTCCGGCAGCCGGCCGGCCGTCCGCGGGGCCGCCAGCCGCAGGCCGAGGAACGTCAGGGCCGCGCCGTACGCCGTGCCCACCGGCAGCAGCAGCCACAGCCAGTCGTCGCCCTCGGCGATGTTCAGCCAGACGGTGAGGGCGATGACCGGGACGCACAGCACCGCCGCCGCGACCATGCCGCCGAAGATGGAGATCCAGGCCAGCCCGACCTGCCCCGGGGCGACGTTCCTGTGGCCCTCCTGCGGGATGGAGTACGGGAAACGGGCCGAGGTCCACGCGCCCGTCGCGAGCATCGCGCCGAGCAGCGCGAAGGACAGGCCCAGCGCCTCCGGCAGCCGCGCCCAGTCGCCCAGCATCGCCGTCGTCAGCACGGTGACGAGCGTGGCGTACGGCAGGGTGACCAGCAGCAGCGCCAGCGCACGGGCGCGCAGCTCGACGTACGCGTCCCGGGCCGACGAGATCGTCATCGCGACCATCCAGAACGCCGAGGTGTCCTGCCCGAACTGGTTGTACATCTGGATGCCGAGCATCCCGGAGGCGAAACAGGCGAAGTAGACCGAGCCGGTGCCCTGCCAGGCGTTGAACACCGGCACGAGCAGCCCGATCGCCAGCGAGGTCACCCACGCGGCCTTCGTCTTCGGATCACGCCAGACGTAACGCAGGCTGCGCTCCATGGCCGTACCCGTGCGGCCCGGCGGCAGCAGCCGGGCCAGGCCCGTCGACGCGCGGTCGCGGACCGCCGTGTCCCCGGCCGCCTGGAGGGTGGAACCGTCCGGCGAGGTCATCAGCCGCGTCAGGGACCGCGACCACAGCGCGAGCAGCCCCGCCAGCGCCGCCGCACTCAGCGCCAGTTGCGCCAGCGCGACCCCGTACGCCCCCTCGCCCGCCGTGTGCACCGCGGCGACCGCCGACGCCGGCGGGAGCCACCGCAGCACGTCCGCCGCCGGGTCGAGCTGCTCCAGACCGGAGGAACCCAGCCGCTGCGCCCCGAAGTTGACCACCTGCGCCCCGACGGCGATCACCAGCCCGCTGAGCACCGCGAGGTCCCGGCCCTTGCGGCTGGTGAGCAGCCGTACGTTGGCGGCGGCCACCGCCCGCGCGAGCGCCACGCACCCCAGCAGCGTCAGCGGCACGGCGAGGACGCCCACGGCGAACGCCGCCCCGCCGTGCGCGACGGCGATCACGGAACCGGTGAGCAGGCACAGCGTGAACAGCGGCCCGATACCGACCAGCGAGGACACGAGCAGGGCCCGCACCAGTGGCCGCGGCCGCAGCGGCAGCATCACCAGCCGGGTCGGGTCGAGGGTCTCGTCGCCCCCGGGGAAGAACAGCGGCATCACCGCCCAGCCGAGGCTCAGCACCACCACGAGCAGCACCACCAGCGACTCGACGTGACCGGAGCCGCGCAGCGCGATCAGCCCGAGCAGTTGCAGCGCGGCGAACAGCAGGACGACGACGGCGGAGGCGATGTAGGCCGCCTTCCGCCCGCCGGACTGCCGCAGCCCGTTGCGCAGCAGGGACAGTTTCAGCCGGACGAAGACGGAGGTGAGGGCGGCGGGAGTGTTCACGGCGCTCACCGGGAACCCCCGCCCAGCCAGTCCAGATCCGAACCGGCGTCCCGGCTGTCCGCCCCGACCAGCTCCAGGAACGCCCGCTGCAGCGAGGGCGCGTCCCCGCGCACCTCGGCGAGCGGACCGTGGGCGCGGATCCGGCCGGCGGCCATCACCGCCACCCAGTCGCACAGCGACTCGACGAGCTCCATGACGTGGGAGGAGAAGACGACCGTGGCGCCGGACGCCGTGTACCGCTCCAGAACACCCCGGATGGTCTGCGCGGAGACCGGGTCGACCCCCTCGAACGGCTCGTCCAGGAAGAGGACTTCGGGATTGTGCAGCAGGGCGGCGGCGAGCCCGATCTTCTTGCGCATGCCGGTGGAGTAGTCGACGACGAGCTTGTGCTGGGCACCGGCCAGACCGAGGACGTCGAGCAACTGCGTGGCCCGCTTGTCGACCTCGGCACCGGGCAGCCCCCGCAACCGCCCCGTGTAGGCGAGCAGCTCACGCCCCGACAGCCGCTCGAACAGCCGCAGCCCCTCCGGCAGCACCCCGATCCGGGCCTTGACCTCCACCGGATCCCGCCACACGTCGTGCCCGACGATCTCGACGGTGCCCTGATCGGGCCGCAGCAGCCCGGTCACCATGGACAAGGTGGTGGTCTTCCCGGCCCCGTTGGGCCCGACCAGCCCGATGAACCGCCCCGCGGGCAGCTCCAGATCGATCCCCCCGACCGCGACCTGTTCCCCGAACCGCTTCCACAGCCCTCGCACACTTACGGCCACAGTCCCCACCAGGTCTCCTTCCGTCAGCAAAGAAGCCTAGGGGAGTGGAGCGCCCCCGAAGGGGCGCGGGGAACTGCGCGACAAGCCACAACGAACCCGCGGTCGCGACACCACACAAGCCCCGCGGGACAACAGGCGCCCTACCGATCCCTGCCGCACGCATAAGCCAACGGCGAGACCAACTCCTCCACGTCCGGCAGCCACCGGTTCGCCGCCGTCGGCCGGCAGGCCCACTGCACGGCCCCCCGGCACCCGACCCGCGTGGGCGGCGCGGCCACGTACGCCCCCTCCCCGAGGACCACCAGGTCGAGCGACGACAACGACCACCCCAGCCTGCGCAGCAGATCCGGCACCTTCGCCGACGCCCCCGGCAGCACGAAGAACTCCGTCCGCCGGTCCGGCGTCACCGTGACCGGCCCCAGCGTCAGCCCCATCCGCTCCATCCGCGCGAGCGCCAGGAACCCCGCCGTCTCCGGCACCGAGACCGCGTCGAACGTCCGCCCGGTGGGCAGCAGGATCGACGCGTCCGGCTGCTTCTGCCACATCCGGCGGGCGACGGTCGCGCTGCCGGTCGCCTGGGCCGCCCAGTCCGGGCGGGCCGGGTGCGCGCCGGGCGCGGGGCACGCGGCGTCACCGCACGAGCAGCGCTGCACCCCCTCGACGGCCTCCAGCCAGGTACCCGGGAACACGTCCCAGTGCCGCTCCTCGGCGTAGCGAACTGCGGTGTCCAGCAGCGATTCCCCGCGCTGCTTCGGGATCTGTACGGCGTCGGCGCCCGCGATCGTCTCTTCCACGATGAACACAACTACGGCCGTCACCAGGGGTTACGCCCACGCGCATGCGCGGGGGAGGAGCACCGGCTCCGTGTCCGGGGCGCATGGGTGCATCCACGGGGGCGCGCGGGAGGATCCGCGTCCCCGGTGGGTAACCAGGAGAGGGGCCGGCATCCGCCGTTACCCCGGCAATCCTCACATGTCCCGCATTGTCGGTACTTCAGTGGGGCATTGATCTTCCCGGCCGCATCCATCGCCGGGACGCGAGACGTACGGCCGCGGAAGACACGTCAACTCGGTGCGTGGCAGGGCACCGCAGCCTCAGGGGGTACGCCAATGGCCGCAAGGCCTCTCGTCGCACGGCAGCCGAACGAACGGCTGCAGGCGCTCATCCAGGAAGCCGGATGCTCCAACGCCGGGCTGGCCCGCAGGGTCAACATGTGCGGCGCCGAGCACGGCCTCGACCTGCGCTACGACAAGACGTCGGTGGCGCGCTGGCTGCGCGGACAGCAGCCGCGGGGCCGGGCGCCGGCGATCATCGCGGAGGCGCTGGGCCGCAAACTGGGCCGTACGGTCACGATCGACGAGATCGGCATGGCCAACGGCAAGAACCTCGCCTCGGGCGTCGGCCTCCAGTTCTCGCCGACGGTACTGGGGGCCATCGAGCAGGTCTGCGAGCTGTGGCGCAGCGACGTGGGCCGGCGGGACTTCCTGTCCGGGTCCTCTGTCGCCGCCTCCGCGCTGGTGGAGCCCAGCCGCGACTGGCTGATCTCCGCGCCCGACGGGCAGGTGGCGCGCTCCGCCGGGCCCCGCGTGGGCCAGTCCGACGTGGCGGCCGTGCGGTCCATGACGCAGGCGCTGGTGGACCTGGACCACCAGTACGGCAGCGGGCACGTGCGCCCGGTCGTGGTCCACTACCTCAACAGCGTCGTCTCGGGGCTGCTGGCGGGGTCGTACCGCGAGGCCGTGGGGCGCGACCTGTTCGCGGCGGTCGCGCGGCTGACCGAACTGGCCGGGTACATGGCCGTCGACACCGGGCAGCCGGGCCTCGCCCAGCGCTACTACATCCAGGCGCTGCGGCTGGCGCAGGCGGCCGGGGACCGCGGATACGGCGGGTACGTGCTCGCCGCCTCGATGAGCCACCTGGCCGCACAGCTCGGAAACCCGCGGGAGATCGCGCAGTTGGCGCGCGCGGCGCAGGAGGGCGCGCGGGGGCGCGTGACACCCCGCGCGGAGGCGATGTTCCACGCGGCGGAGGCGCGCGGGCACGCGCTGATGGGCGACGTGCACGCCGCGCAGACGGCGGCGGGGCGCGCGGTGAGCGCCATGGAGGCCGTCGATCCGGCCTCGGGCGACGACCCGGTGTGGATCGCGCACTTCGACGAGGCCTATCTGGCCGACGAGTTGGCGCACTGCCACCGGGACCTCGGCCAGGCTGAGGCAGCCGCGCGGTGCGCCCGCCAGGCGCTGGAGGGGCATCCGGCGTCGCGGGCGCGGCGGCGGGCGATCGGCCTCGTGCTGCTGGCCACCGCGCAGGTGCAGCAGCGCGAGGTCGAACAGGCCTGCAGTACGGGTCTGAAGGCGGTGGAGCTGCTGGGCGGACTCCGCTCCAACCGGGGCGCCGAGTACCTGGAGGACCTCCAGCAGCGCCTCGAACCGTACCGGGAGGAGTCGGTGGTACGGGAGTTCGGGGCGCGGATGGAGCTCCAGACGGCGGCCTGACGTCCACCAGGTGACGGGCAGGGGTGAAGGGGGTGACGCAAGCGGCTTACGGTGTCCCGGTTTTGTTACCGCGCTCACAGGGCAGGAGGTCAGGTCCTGTGCTGCGTGGCACCGGGCTCCGGGGACCCGGTAGCGTGAGCCGACGATTCACAAGGTCCCCCATTGGCAGGAGTCCCGGTGACGCAGAGTGGACAGGGCGAGGAGCCCTCGGCGCGCCCCGCGCGCGAAGGCATCGTGCTGCCCTCCGACGGTGGCGAACCCCTGCTGCCGGGCATGACGGCCGGGCCGGCCGCCCCCGGCGGCGCGGACGGCCGCACCTCCGGCGGAGGGTTCCCCGCCTCGGCCCCGCCCGGCGGCCAGACCTGGGACACGCCGTGGGGTCCCGGGCAGCAGAGCCCGGCCGCACCGCCCGGCCAGGACTGGCAGCCCCCGTCCGACGACCAGTGGGGCACCCCGGAGCCGTCCCCGTGGGGCGCGCGGAACACGCCCGCCCCGGCCCACGGCGGCGGCCCCGGTCCGCTCCCGCCCGAGGGCGCGCAGACCCACGGCGGTCATCCGCCGTACGGCGGGAACACCCCGTCCGGCCCGCACGGAAACGTTCCGCACGGCGGCGCCGGTCCGTACGCCGCCGGAGCCCCGCTGCCGCCCGCCGACCCCTACGGCGCCCCCGCCCAGAACGGCTACGGTGCCCCCCAGTACCCGCCGGCCGCCGCGCCGGACGGGGTGGAAGGGGTCACCCAGTACATGCCGCCGGTCGCCGACGGCGAGGGGGCGACGCAGTTCATACCCCCGGTACCCGCCGCCGACGAGGGAGCGACGCAGTTCATCCCCCCGGTGGGTCCGGGCGCGCTGCCGCCCGAGACGCCCGCCCACGGCTCCGAGGCCGGCGGATACCCCGGCATGCCCCCGCGGAACGCGTCCGGCGCGGGACACCTGCCGCCCGCCGGCGGCCCCGACGCCGAGGCCACCCAGTACATCGCCCCCGTCACCGACCAGCCCCCCGGGCAGTCCTACGGCACCCCGCCGCCCGGTGACGGCAGCCGGCAGCCGCCCGCCGAGTTCGACAACCTCTTCCGCGACGGTGCCGCGGGACCGGCCGGATCCACCCAGCAGCTCCCGCGCGTCGACTACGGCCCGCCCGTCCGCACCACGCCCGGCGGTCCGGCCGGCCCGGCCGGTCCCACCGCCCCGGCCGGCGGCCGGGGCGGACGCGGCGGTGGCCGCACCGGCTCCCGCGTGCCGCTCATCGCGGCGATCGGCGTCGGTATCGCCGTCCTCGGTGTCGGCGCGGGCGCGCTGCTCGGCAGCCCGAACGGCGACGACGACGGCGACGGCGGCAACCAGAACGTGTCCGCGACCGCGCCCGCGAGCGCGGAGGCCTCCGGCTCGCCGTCCGCCGACCCGGCCCGTGAACAGGCCGTCGAGCTGGACAAGCTGCTGGCCGACAGCGGCGACAGCCGCACCACCGTGATCAACGCGGTCGCCGATGTGAGGGCCTGCCGCGATCTCGGCCGGGCGGCCGCGGACCTGCGGGAAGCGGCCGGGCAGCGCAACCAGCTCGTGACCGACCTCTCCGGTCTGTCCGTGGACAAGCTGCCCGACCACCAGGCGCTGACCAGCGCGCTCACCAAGGCGTGGCAGGCGTCGGCCTCGGCCGACAACCACTACGCCGCCTGGGCCGACCAGACCGCCGGCAAGAAGGGCTGCAAGAAGGGCCAGGCCCGCTCCACCGGCCAGACCCAGGCCGGCAACCAGGCCAGCGGCACCGCGACCACCGAGAAGCAGAAGGCCGCCAAGCTGTGGAACGCGATCGCCAAGCGGTACGGCCTGACCGAGCGCCAGCCGACCCAGCTCTGACCGGGCACCGCTGACCCGCGTCCCGCCCGGCCGGGCGGAACCGCGGGTCAGCCCAGATCCGCGTCCCGCAGCGTCTTCGTCACATCGGTGAATCCCTTGCGGGCCGCGACCAGCCGGCCGCCCTCGACCGCCTGCAGCGTCACGTTCGCGTTGACCAGGCGGGGGAAACCGACGGCGGCGAGATCGTCCTGGAATTCCCACCGCAGGGTGGGGGTGAGCCCGCCCGTGGTGACCTTCAGCCCGCCGTCCAGCGCCCCGCTCACCGTGTCGGCGCTCACCTCGCCGTCCCCCAACGACTCGACGACCTGCTTGAACACGGTGTAGGCGATCCAGGTGGTCTGCACCCCGGCGTCCGCGGCGTCGATCCGGTTGTCGCCGAACGCCTCCTCCTTGATCACCTTCTTCATCGGGTTCCAGCGGGCGTCGCTCGCCGCCGGGTACCAGCCGGTGACGTACGACCCCTCGTACGGCCCCGACGCCCCGCCGGACGCGTCGATCGTGCTCTGGTCGACGCTGCCCAGCACGGTCGCGGTGTGCACCTCGGGATAGTCGGCGCGGGCCCGCCGGAAGGAGTCCATGAAGGTGCCCGTGCGGTCGCCGAGCGCGGGCACCACACAGCCCCGCTCGGCCGTGTCCGCGGTGGCGCGCTCCAGGGCCTGCCGCGCCTGGCTCTCGTAGGAGGTGGCGTCCTCCGCCGCCCGCTGGTCACCGGAGCGCGCGTGCCCGCCCGCCGCCAGACCCGAGTCGAGCAGCGGGGGGAGCTGGTCGCCCACGATGGTGTCGGGCCGGATCAGGGTGACCGGCCCGCAGGTGTCGGCCAGGGTGCGTCCGAGACCGGCCAGCAGCACCGGCTGGCCGCCGTTGACGGGGTAGGACAGCGGGCTGGTGAACTCGTTGGTGGTGATGCCGTAACCGCCGATGTACGGGATCCCGGCGCCCTCCAGGGTGGGCATGAAGGAGTCGGCGTGCTGGCTGTAGGAGCCGACCACCGCGACGGCGTTCTCCTGCACCGCGCGCCGGGCGCACCGTGCGGCGGCCACGGTGTCGTTCTTGTCGTTGCAGGTCAGTACGGTGAGCCGACGGCCGTTGATACCGCCCTGGGAGTTGATCCAGCGGGCGTACGCTTCGGCGAACGCGGGCATTCCGGGCTTGTTGGTGGCCTCGGTGTCCTGGGGCGCCCACGTCATCACGGTGAGGGGGCCGTCGTCCCCGGAACCCCCCGTGGCACCGGGGACGACCCCGCACCCCGCGGCGAGCGACGCGCACGCCACCAGCGCGCCCGTGGCCAGGACGCGGGCCCTGACGGGCCGGTGGAGGAGGCGGGGGAGGAGAATGCTGCGGATGCGTCGCCTGCCGGTCATGCTCCCCCACGATTCCGCCACACGGCCAACCCCGGAGTGACCCTTGGTCAACGGATGGTGACGCCGGGGTGAATTACGGGGTCCCGTATGACTCATGTGGCGCGGAAACGTACGATCGACGATCGTGCAAGGTTCGGAGAACTCTTCCCGTCGCGGCCGTCGCTCCTTCACCATGGGCGGCATGCCACTCAACGACATGCCGTGGTGGCGCTGGCGCAGCAATGTGCGCTCCGCGCTGCACATGCTCTCCGACCCCGCCTTCCAGCGGGACGTCTGGCTGGCCGGGGTCGACGGCTACGGCGACGTCACCGACGCCGTCTACCGGCTGGTCGAGGACACCTGGCTGGACAACTGGTCCGCCGAGAAGTACGTCGGCACGATCTTCCGCGACTCCCAGGAGGCGGCGCTCGTCGACACCGCGGTGCTGCGCGTGCTGCGGATCATGCACCAGGTCGGTCCGGACGCGCCGGTGGCCGCCTATCTCGAGCACGAGGGGTGGCCGGAGGCGGTACGGGCCGCGCGGGACGCGCACGTGCGGATGGCGGCGAGCGACGGCGACGACCCCGACGCACCGCCGAGCACCCTGGAGGTGCTGCGGATCGTGACGCGGTCCGCGTAGCGAAACGGCAGGCCGGCCGTGACCGCGCGTGTGGGACCCTTTTCCGCATGAGCGAGCAGTCCACCCGAGCCGCGGCCCCCGCCGACCAGTACGTCCTCACCCTGTCCTGTCCCGACAAGCAGGGCATCGTGCACGCCGTGTCGAGCTATCTCTTCATGACCGGCTGCAACATCGAGGACAGCCAGCAGTTCGGCGACCACGACACGGGACTGTTCTTCATGCGCGTCCACTTCTCGGCGGACGCCCCGGTGACCGTGGAGAAGCTGCGGGCGAGCTTCGCGGCGATCGGCGACTCCTTCCACATGGACTGGCGGATCAACCGGGCCGACGAGAAGATGCGCGTCCTGCTCATGGTCAGCCGGTTCGGGCACTGCCTGAACGACCTGCTGTTCCGCGCGCGGACCGGCGCGCTGCCGGTGGAGATCGCCGGGGTGGTGTCCAATCACACCGACTTCGCCGAACTGGTGGCTTCGTACGGCATTCCCTTCCACCACATCCCGGTGCCGAAGGACGGCAAGGCGGAGGCCGAGGCCCGGCTGCTGGAGATCGTGCGCGAGAACGACGTCGAGCTCGTCGTCCTCGCCCGCTACATGCAGGTCCTCTCGGACGACCTGTGCAAGCGGCTCTCCGGGCGGATCATCAACATCCACCACTCCTTCCTGCCGAGCTTCAAGGGCGCGAAGCCGTACCACCAGGCGCACGCGCGGGGCGTGAAGCTCATCGGCGCGACCGCGCACTATGTCACCGCCGACCTCGACGAGGGGCCGATCATCGAGCAGGAGGTCGAGCGGGTGGGGCACGACGTCACGCCCGAGGGGCTCGTCGCGATCGGACGGGACGTGGAGTGCCAGGCGCTGGCGCGGGCGGTGAAGTGGCATGCGGAGCGGCGCATTCTGCTCAATGGGCGGCGGACGGTGGTCTTCGCCTAGGAGCCCGGAGGGTTCCCGTTCCGTCGGCGGGTGCGGGCTCGTCGTGGCCGTTCGCGCAGTTCCCCGCGTCCCTGAAGGGGCGATCCCGCCGTGCTCTCGTGCGGGTGGTCTGTGGCTGAACGCGCAGTTCCCCGCGCCCCCACAGGTACGTCCACTGTGCGTACCCATAGGGGCGCGGGGAACTGCGCGGAACCTCCCACGCACCCGCGCTCACCGGCGAGACGGAACCCGCCCCTACAACCGGCTCATGCTCGCCGCCGCGAACAGGACGTCCTTAATGGCGTCACGGTCTCCGACCTGCCCCACCGCGGCCTCGCGCGGGGACACGTGCCCCGCCGCGAGCCTGCAGAACTCCGCCCCGTCCAGCGCGACGTGCGCCACCTCGTGCTCGGCCGACCCCTTCGCCGCCGGAGAGTCCAGCGGGATCAGCCACTCGCCCCCGCCGGACCCCTCGATCTCCAGCCGCAGGCTGCGCCCCGGCTCCCCGGCGGCGACCAGGTGCCGTTGCACGGGGGAGGCCAGCCCGTGCTGCCGGCGGTGTTCCAGCACGGCCGGCAGCATGCGCGCGGCCAGGTCGACGATGCGGTGCAGATGCCGCCCGGAGGGCGGGTCGTACGGGTAGTCCACCGCCTCGGCGATGTCCTCCGCGTGCACCCAGCACTCGAAGGCCCGGTCCAGCATCGCGTCGTGCAGCGGCAGTTCGTAGTCGCCGTACGACACCGGCAGCCGTCCGGTGCCGCCGCCCGTGAAGGACACCGTCCGCACGAGGGCGTGGCTCTGCTCCCGCCAGGGCGCCCGCACCGAGCGGGTGGGCGGGAAGCGGGCCGCCCGCCAGTACGCCTCGGTGCGGTCCGTCGGGGTGGGCCGGGCGGGCGTGGCGTCGCCGAGCGGGTCGTCGAGGCCGAGGGCGACCGCGACCAGCCCGTCGACCGTCAGCAGATGCGCGATGACCCCGGCGACGGTGGTACGGCGGCTGCTCGCCTCGTCGGACTCGTACCAGCGCAGCCGCACCGGCGCGTGCCACTCGGAGTCGCCGAAGTCCTGGAGCAGCGCGTCCAGCCGCGCGGTCTCGGCGTCGTACGCGGCGGCCCACTCCGGCACGGGGACGCGGGGCGGGCGCCGCTCCAGGCAGGCCTCCAGGACGCGGGTGCGCAGGCCGGGGTCCAGGTCCAGGCTCTCGGGCCGCTGGAGCAGGCCGACCGCCTCGCGCAGCCGCAGCGCCTCGTCCGCGCAGGGCCCGCAGGTGCCGAGGTGCTCCTCGACGGCGTCCGCCTCCGCCTGCGCGCAGGCGGCCAGCGCCCAGGCACCCAGCAGCGACTTCAGCACGTGGTGCTCCAGTACGAGCGGTCCGGCACGGTGCTCGCTCACGCGGCGCCCCCGATCCCGGGCGGGTCGCCCGGGGCCCCGGTGTCGTGCGCGGTGGCCAGCAACTGCAGGCCGAGGCGGAGCCGGCGGCGCGCCTCGTCGTCGGTGACGCCCAGGTCGGCGGCGGTCTGGCGGTAGTCCCGGCGCTGGAAGTACGCCAGTTCCAGGGCGTCCCGCAGCGGCGCCGGCATGGACTGGACGATGTAGTCGGCGCGGGCCGCCACCGAGGCGTGCCGCACCGTGCGCTCCAGGTCCTCCGTGGTGCCGGGGCCGCCGCGGGCGAGTGCCGCGGTCTCCGTGGTGCGCAGCCGGCGTACGGCCAGCAGGCTGGTCAGCGTGGCGAGCCAGGTGCGCAGGGGTTCCTGCGCGGGGTCGTAGGAGTCCGGGTGTTCCCAGACGTGGGCGAAGACATCGCGGGTGACGGCGTCGGCGGCGTGTTCGTCGCCGACGACGCGGTGGGCGAGGCCGTGCACGAGCGAGGCGAACCGGTCGTAGAGCTCACCGAGGGCCGCCGCCTCCCCGCGCGCGAGCCGCTGCTGCATCCTGCGGTCCCAGCGGGGCGGTACGTCCGTTTTCGGCATGCGGCCCCTCACCCCCTGTTCCTTCCCGGTTCCGGGGTGGTCGGTCCCGGTTCCGGTGTCGCCTGCGACCCCAGGAATGTAGTCGGCGTACAGGAGGGCGCACGCCCCTTTATGGCAATGTGCGCCCCTGGAGGAGCCGTAGATGGTAAGGGGCCGCCCGCCCACGTCGGACGCCGTCCGGGTCGCATCCGCCCACCTCCGCACCGATCGGAACCGATCGAATCAGATCGAAGACGACTAAAATAAGCCCTTTCTGTTCGGCATCCGTTTCCCGGCTCGCGTTTCAGGGAACGGCCGGTGGGCAGCCGCGCTGCAAGGAAGCGTAGGGACTGCTTCCGTTCCGGCGAGCGAGGGGCGTGGTGGTGACCTTCAAAGTGACCGACAAGGAGCACGGCGAGTGGACCGTGCTCCGGGTCTCGGGCGAGCTGGACCTGGTGACGTCCCCGGTGCTGCGCCAGCGGGTGCACGACGTGGTGGCCGAGGGCGGGCACAGCCTCGTCCTCGACCTCTCCGAGGTGTGGTTCTGCGACTCGAGCGGGGTCGGCGTGCTCATAGCCTCCCGCAGACTGCTCCGCTCCTGCCGGGGCAGTCTGCGGCTGATCCTCCCCGCGCGGGGGGCCGCCGACGGCAGTCACGTCAACAAGGTGCTCGGCGCCCTCGGGGTCCGCCGGCTCTTCGAGATCCACCCGGACGTCCCCTCCGCGGTCGACGAGGACTCCCGCCCGCTGTCGGCATGACGGCACGCGCGGACGCTTACATGTGTCGACGCTCGCACGTGTCACACGCTTGTCCCGTTATTCCCCCGGTCTTGGTCCAGGCGTCGTTTTCCGGCTTCCCGGCGGCCCACCACCACGTACGCTCCCAGCGAGACGACCCACTGACCTAAGGCGGCCTGAGAGAGACATGGTCACCAGCGAGTACGAGCGCAGGATCGCGGCCCGCTTCGCGGGCTTCGACCAGGACGGCAACGGCTACATCGACCGCGAGGACTTCAGCGGAGCGGCCAAGGCGCTGCTCGCCGAGTTCGCCGTCGCGGCCCGCTCCGACCGGGGCCAGGCCCTGTACATCGGCGCCGAGGCGTTCTGGCAGGGCATGGCGGGGATCGCGGACCGCGACGGCGACCAGCGCATCACACGCGAGGAGTTCGTGAACGGCGCGGTCAAGCGGCTGCGGGACAACCCGGACCGGTTCGCCGAGATCGCCCGCCCCTTCCTGCACGCGGCGCTCGCCGTCGCCGGCACCGGCGAGGACGGTACCGCCGGCGTCGAGGGCGTCGCGCGGGTCCTCGAGGTGCTCGGCGTCCCCGAGGACCTCGCCCGTACGGCCGCCGCCGCGCTGGACCCGGACGGCGACGGCAGGATCGGCGAGGAGGAGGTCGTCCGGTCCTTCGCCCGCTACTTCACCGTCCCCGAGTAGCTCCGGTGGCCCGGACGGTCCGGGTGGCCCCGGTGGAACGCCTCCGCGCGGATGTCACGGATCGTGGCATTTTCATGATCACGGAGGGTTGATACCGGCTTGTGTCCTGTGCGGCACTCGTCACGGCCCGAAGTCGGACGTCCCCTCCGGTACCTTGTGTGGGATGCGAGTGGTCCCGCGTACGCACCGCGCCGGAGCCGCCCCCGAGGCGGCTCCGTACCGGCCGGTGCCTGCGACTTCCCGCCGGGTGGCCAGGCGAAACGCCGGCACCCGTTCGACTCCCCGTGGCGGGCGTCGCACAGTATGCCGTACGGGTACTCCTTCGCGCTGGAATATGCCCGAAGCGCTTGTTGGGGTGACTGTACGTCAACCATGCTGTCCCATAAGGGATTCACGTTCCGTGACCCCTGTCCCGGCCGTTGTTCTGGCCATGCAGGAAATGGCTACGATCGTGGCCCTCGTGAGGCGCGAGTCCAAGTGTCCGCCGGTTCGGATGGTGTGAGCGGTGCAGGTGCTTCAAGTGCAACTGGAGATCCGGCCCGACCCCGCTGAGGTGGGACGGGCCCGGCAGTGGACCCGTTCGCGGCTGGCCGGCTCGGGCATAGAGGCCGACGAACCGCTCGCCGAGACCCTGATCCTGCTCGTCTCGGAGCTCGTCACCAACGCCGTGGTGCACACCAGCCGTCCGGCCGTACTGCGGCTCTCCCTGCCCGGGGAGGACACCGCGGAGGCCACCGTCCGCCTGGAGGTGACCGACCGCAGCGAACGGGCCCCGGTGCCGCGCTGTGTGGACGGCGAGGCCACGGGCGGGCGCGGGCTCGCGCTCGTGGACGGACTGGCGGACCGGTGGGGGTGGAGCGCGGAGGGCGCCGGCAAGCGGATCTGGTGCGAGCTGGACCGCTGCGGGCAGGTGTCCGACGGGGCGTCGGCGTGCGGCGGGCTGGCCTACGAGGCGGTGTAGTACACGCGGGGCGTGTGCTGCGCGGGCGCGGGAGGGCTCGGGCGGCCGGGGTGTGCGGGTTCCCTGCGGTCGACCGCGCCCGCGCGGCGGAGCCGAACGGCGCTACGGCCCCGTGCCCTTGGAGAGTTGTCCGCGCCCCTTCCCGCCCGGTCGCCCCCGTCTTCGCAGGTGCACGGGTGCACGAGAGGCCGGGTCGGTGGGCGGGGGTGTGACGTGGTGCGCCGGGTGTGCTTCCGTGCGCGGTCTCGGCCAACAGGGCATATGTCCCAAGCAGGTCATTGTCACCCGAATCGGTATTGACGTTCGGTGACTGTTTGATCACTCTGGTCGTCAGCGATTCGCCGCGAGGGGACGGCGAGGGCCCGACGACGGGGGTCCTCGACGAGTGTGGGTCGTGATTCGGCGTCGGTTCCCCCAGGGCCGAGGGGGGAACCTGGGCGGGAACGCCGAAGCCGAAAAGCGGTGCGGCGCTGCCGTGCTCGGGGCGGACAGCGCCGCACCGCCACCGCCGGCGGGGCCCCGGGTTCTCCACAGCCTGTGGGCGACCTCCCGCTCACCCCCGGGCCGACGCGGCCGTCCCGGCCCGGAAGGTCCGCCGGTACGCCGTCGGCGTCACCCCCAGCGCCGCCTGGAGGTGCTGCCGCATCGACTGGGCCGTGCCGAAACCGGCGTCGCGGGCCACCTGGTCCACGGACAGATCAGTGGACTCCAGCAGGTGCCGGGCCCGCTCCACCCGCTGCCGGGTCAGCCACTGCCCCGGACTGACACCGGACTCCTCCCGGAAGCGGCGCGTGAAGGTGCGGACCGACATCGCCTCCCGCGCGGCCATGTCGCGCAACTGGATCGGCTCGTGCAGCCGGCCCAGCGCCCACGCGCGGGCACCGCTCGTGGAGGACTGCTGCGGATCGGGCACCGGCCGCTCGATGTACTGCGCCTGCCCGCCGTCCCGGTGCGGCGGTACGACCGTACGGCGGGCCACCTCGTTGGCCACCGCGGCGCCGTGGTCGCGCCGCACCATGTGCAGGCACAGGTCGATCCCGGCCGCGACGCCCGCCGAGGTCAGGATGTCCCCGTCGTCGACGAACAGCACGTCCGGATCGACCTCGATCCGCGGGAACAGCCGCTGGAAGCGCTCGGCGTCGGCCCAGTGGGTGGTGGCGGGCCGGCCGTCGAGATACCCGGCGGCGGCGAGGACGTACACGCCGGTGCAGATGGAGGCGAGCCGGGTGCCGGGGCGGATACGGGCGAGGGCGGCGGCCAGCTCGTCGGTCAGCTCGCCCCGCTCGAACACCGGGCCGAGCTCGTAGGACGCCGGGACGATCACCGTGTCGGCGGTGGCGAGGGCCTCGGGGCCGTGGGCGACGTGGACGGCGAAGTCGGCGTCGGTCTCCACCGGCCCGGGCGGCCGGACCGAGCAGGTGATCACCTCGTACAAGTGGCGGCCCTGCCCGTCCTTCGGGCGGCCGAAGATGCGGTGCGGGATGCCCAGCTCGAAGGGGAGCAGCCCGTCGAGGGCGAGGACGACGACGCGGTGCGGCCGGAAGCCGGCGGACGCGTGCGGGGGCTCGACCGGATCCATGGCCCGATCCTAGCGAATGCTGTCCTCCGGGCCACTCGTTGCGGCGGGGCCGATCCCGGAAGCTCTAGGGCATGACCCGGACAAGCGAGACAGCCGTCGTCGTGGAGCCGCCCGCGTGCGGCCCGAAGCCGAGCCGCACGCGCGTGCACCGCGCGTGGTTCGTCGCCGCCGTCACCTTCGTGACGATCATCGGTGCCGCCGCCTTCCGTTCCGTACCGGGCCTGTTCATCGATCCTTTGCACGACGAGTTCGGCTGGTCGCGCGGGACCATCGGCGCGGCGGTCTCCGTGAACCTCGCGCTGTACGGCCTCACCGCTCCGTTCGCTGCGGCGCTGATGGACCGCTACGGCATCCGGAAGGTCGTCGCGGTCGCCCTCAGCGTGATCGCGCTCGGCTCGGGCCTGACGGTGTGGATGACGGCGCCCTGGCAACTGCTGCTGTGCTGGGGCCTGCTGGTGGGGCTCGGCTCCGGTTCCATGGCGCTGGCCTTCGCCGCGACCGTCACCAACCGCTGGTTCACCGAGCGCCGGGGCCTGGTCAGCGGCATCCTCACCGCCGCGTCCGCCTCCGGGCAGCTGATCTTCCTGCCGCTGCTGTCCTGGATCGTCACGCGGTACGAGTGGCGCCCGGCGGCCGTCACCGTGGCGCTCGCCGCGCTGGCCGTCGTCCCGTTCGTCTGGCTGCTGCTGCACGACCATCCGGCCGACGTGGGCGCGAAGCCGTACGGGGCCAAGGAGTTCGTGCCGAAGCCGGAGCCCGTTCCGGGGGCCGCCCGGCGGGCGCTGACCGTGCTGTTCTCGGCGGTGCGGACGGGGCCGTTCTGGCTGCTCGCCGGGTCCTTCGCGATCTGCGGCGCCTCGACCAACGGGCTGATCCAGACCCACTTCGTGCCCGCGTCCCACGACCACGGCATGCCGGTCACGACCGCGGCGTCCCTGCTGGCCGTCATCGGCGTCTTCGACGTCGTCGGGACGGTGGCGTCCGGGTGGTTCACGGACCGTTTCGACGCGCGCCGGCTGCTCGCGGTGTACTACGCGCTGCGGGGGATCTCGCTGCTGTTCCTGCCGATCCTGCTGGCGCCGAGTGTGCATCCGCCGATGCTGTTCTTCATCGTCTTCTACGGGCTGGACTGGGTCGCCACCGTGCCGCCGACGCTCGCGCTGTGCCGTGAGCACTACGGCGAGGACAGCCCGATCGTGTTCGGGTGGGTGCTGGCCTCGCACCAGGTGGGCGCGGCGGTCGTCGCCTTCCTCGGAGGTGCCGCGCGGGACAGGTTCGGGTCGTACGACGTGGTCTGGATCGCGTCGGGGGCACTGTGCGCGGCGGCGGCGCTGATGGCGCTGGTGATCCGGCGGCGGGCGGGGGTTTCACCGGCGCCGGCCGTGTAGGCGCGGATGGGCGCAGAGGCACCCTGTAGGCGCGGATGAGCAGTCCCACCCCGCGGGCTCCTGCGCCGGCGCGGTGAGGACCGGGCGGGGGGTGTCGCGCGGCCCGGCGTTGCGGGGTGCCTCCCCCAGAGGGGGTACCCCCAGCCCACCCTCCCCCACTCTCGACTCCGCTCGAGCGGGGGGACCCCCATCGCCCTGGGGGTACCTCCCAGGCCCTTGAGGCACTGGGGGAGGCACGACTGCCCGCGGACGGGCGGGATGGCGGCTGTGCGTGGAGGGGCTGTGTGTGGTCAGGCGGGGAGTGGGGACGTTCCGCCTGCTCGGACCACCGCTCGGGCGATGCGCTGGGCGTCCAGGGAGAGTTCGCGGAGGCTGCCGCTGATCGGGTTGGTGAACCCCGTGAAGTAGAGGCCGGGTGCGCCGGCCGGGGTGCGTCCGCCGTGGACGACCGGTCTGCCCCGGTCGTCGAGGACACCGAGCCCGCCGACCAGCCCCTCCAGACCGCGCGCGTACCCCGTGGCCGCCACGACCGCGTCCGGACCGACGCGATCGCCGTCCGCCAGGACGACCTTGCCCTCCTCGAACCCCTCCACGGCGGCCACGACCTCCACCTTCCCCTTGCGCACGGCGTCGATCAGACCGACGTCCTGCACGGGGATGGCCCCCTCCCGCACCCGGGTGTAGAGCCCGGAGCCGGGACGCGGAAGCCCCCGGTCCGACAGGTCCGGCAGCGCCACCCTCGCCTGGACCCGGCTCAGCCGGTCGACGAGGCCGACCGGCAGCCGGCGTACCAGGATCCCCGAGTACTGCGCGGGCCAGCCCGCGGTCGAACGGCGCACGATGTGCGGAGGGGTGCGCACCGCGAGGCGCACCCGGGAGGCGCCCCCCTCCACCAGGTCCACGGCGATCTCGGCACCGGTGTTGCCGACGCCCACGACCAGCACGTCCCGGCCGGCGAAGGGCTTGGCGTTGCGGTACTCGGACGCGTGCAGGAACTCGCCGGTGTAGGTGTCCCGGCCGGGCCAGTCGGGGACGCGGGGCGTGTGGTTGAAGCCCGTGGCGACGACGACCGCCGCGCCGGTCAGTTCGCGGCCCCCGGTGGCGTGGAGCAGCCAGCCGGTGTTGTCGGGGGTGCGCTCGACCCGGGAGACCTCGACACCGGTGACGATCTCCAGGCGGTGGTGCTCGGCGTACTTCTCCAGGTAGCGGACCACGTCGTCCCGGGCCGGCCACCGTCCGAACCGGCGCGGCATCGGCAGCCCGGGCAGCGCGGACCGGCGCCGGGTGGTGTGCAGGTGCAGCCGGTCGTAGTGGCGCCGCCAGGAGTCCCCCACGCGGCCGGAACGCTCCAGGACGACGGCCCGCACCCCCCGGGCGCGCAGGGCGTACGCGACGGCGAGTCCGCCCGGGCCGCCGCCGATGACGTAGACGGGGCGGTCCACCCGGTTCGGCGCGGTGGGCTGCGCGGGCGTGGAGGAGTCGGAGGAGTCGGCCATGAGCGCGAGCGTAATCACGCCCCTGGTTGATGGGTATCGGTCAAGAGCGGAATTGGTTGCGGATTGATCACGTGTGCGGGGATCGCGGGCCCGAATGTCCGCATGTCCTCCTCATCCGGGCCCGCCCGGCCCCCCTGGCCCGCCCGGCCCCTCCCCGGGCCTCACGGCCACAGGGACTCCCTGATCCAGCCCTCCGTCCCGCGCCGGTAGCGGAGCCGTACGTGCCGTCGTCGGGGCTCGCCCTGGAAGAACTCCACCTCGTCCGCCCGCAGCCGGTACAGGGTCCAGGACGGGACCGGGGTGTCCGGTGCGTGCCGTGCCTGCTCCCATGCCGCCTCCGAGGCCCGTGCCAGTTCCTCCGGCGACCCGAGGACCTCGCTCTGCCTGCCGGTCAGCGCGGCCGCCAGCGCCCCGGTGGAGCGGGCGTGCAGGTCCGCCTGCGCCTCCTCGGCCGGGGCCGCCTCGACGGGCCCGCGCACCCGTACCTGGCGGCCCAGCACCGGCCAGTAGAAGGCCAGCGCGGCGTACGGGCGCGCGGCGAGGTGGCCGCCCTTGCGGCTGTGCGCGTGGGTGGCGAAGGACCAGCCGTCGTCGTCCGCGCCGTGCAGCATCACGATCCGTACGTCCGGCAGCCCGTGCGCGTCCGCCGTGGCCAGGGACAGGGCGTGCGGCTCGGTCTGACCGGCCGCCACGGCCTCGGCGAACCACCGCGTGAACAGCGGCAGCGGCTCGGCGGGCGCGGCGGCCGGGTCGAACGCAGGCAGGTCGGTGACCTGCGGGTCCCACACCCGCAGCGACCTCAGCAGCTCGTGGAGATCGGGTTCCATGCACCGATTGTCGGGTGTCCGGTCGTCGGGCGTCCGGCGGGCTCACACCGACCCGAGGTCCGAGGACACCCACCGCTCGGGCCGCATCCGCACGACGACCTGCGCGCCGTGGTTCTTCCAGGCGGAGTCGACGTACTCCTCGACCTTGCCGGCCGGCAGGTAGCGCGCGGAGATCTCCCGCAGCTGCTCGATCGTGGCCGGGGTGGTGTCGAGCACCGGCCCCTCGACCGAGACGTAACGGACGGTGGGTTCGACGCGGTCGACCATGAGCGAGAACCGTCCCGCCGCGCCGATCAGCCGGTTCTTGCGCGAGTCCAGGCCGGTCATGATCCACACGTCGCCGCCGGGCGCGTACTGGTACCAGATCGGCACGGTGAGCGGGGCGCGGCCTTCCCCCGCGTCGACCGCCAGCGCCGCGATGTGCGGCTCGGCCAGGAACTGTTCGCGCTCTTCGCGGGTCAGGGCCATCGCGGGTTCCTCCTGCGGCGTGTGCGTCGGACGTTCACTCGTTCGTTCGGGGCCGCTCGGGGCCACGTGCGGCCCGCGGCCGGTCCGCTGGAACACAACACCGGTCGGATGGTGCCGTGTTCCCCGTTCCCGTATCGCGCGGAAAGCGACGGGCGGCGGCTCACCGGAGTGAACCACCGCCCGTCTGACAGGACTTGCCGATCCGCGCGCCGGTCGGCGGGGGCCGCCGGGCGCCTGTTCCGCCTACTTCGGCGGCTTCTTTCCGGTGACCCCCAGGTACACCAACAGGGCCAGGTTCGGCTTGAGTTCCGCCTGCTTCACGCCCCAGGAGGAGAAACCTTTCTGGTGGGAGGCGACGGCCGCGAGCATGGCCACCAGCGAGCCGGCGACCGCCGCGGGGTTCACGTCCTTGTCGATCCGTCCCTTGGCCTGCAGCTCGGCGACGGAGTCCGCCAGCGAGTTGTTCACGGAGTTCAGGATCTTCATGCGGATCTTGTAGAAACGTTTATCCCCCTCGGCCGCGCCGAGGTCCACGACCCGCAGGATCGCCTCGTTGGCCCGCCAGAACTCCAGGAAACCGTCGACGAGTTCCTGCGCCGTCTGCCAGCCGGCCTTCCCCGCCCAGGAGCGGCCCTCCAGCAGCTCGCTCAGCCCGGTGCTCCCGGCGGCCATGCGCTCGGCGATCTCCAGGACGGCGCCCTCGACGTCCGGGAAGTACTGGTAGAAGGTCGCGGGCGAGGTGCCCGCCTTCCGTGCGACATCGATGACCTTGACGTCCCGGTAGGGGGAGGAGCTGAGCATCTCGCTGAGGCAGTCGAGCAGTTTCTGCCGGGTCGCCTGCCCACGCCGGCCGGCCACACGGCCGTCGACGGTACGCACTTGTCCTGTCATGCCGTCAGCTTACCGACGGGTGATCCGAGCGCGATTCGGCCGACTGCAAATGGGGTGTGCGGGCCCTTGGAGGATGGTGTGCCTGGTCTGCGGCCTGCGGGCGGCGCGGTTACTTTGGCGGCATGGCCGAAAACAGGGCATCGGGGCACAGGGCGTCGGAGTACCCGGAGGGCACCCCCTGCTGGGTGGACGCGCAGCTGCCCGACGTGGAGGCGGGCAAGCGGTTCTACGGCGGGCTCTTCGGCTGGACCTTCGAGGACCAGCCCCAGGGAACCGTGCGGGCGTTCAAGGACGGCGCCCCCGTCGCCTCCCTCGCGCACAAGACGGACGGCCGGCTGCCCACCGTGTGGACGGTGTCCTTCGCCACCCCGGACGCCGGGGCGCTGTGCCGGCGGATCCGCGCGGCCGGCGGGCAGGTCGTCTCCCCGCCGGGGCCCTTCGGCGACCTGGGCGTCACCGCGCTCGTCACCGACTCCGAGGGGGCGGTGTTCTCCCTCTGGCAGGGCATTGGCACCCCCGGCTTCGGGCGCCGCCACGAGCCGGGCACCTTCGCCTGGGTGCAGCTGTACACGCGGGACACCCAGGCGGCCAACACCTTCTACGGCGGTCTCTTCCACGCCGCCCTGTTCGGCCCGGACGCCGATCCCGACTTCGGCCGCGCACCGGTCTCCGACGTCTTCCCCGCCGAGATGCCGCCGCACTTCCTCGTCCACTTCGCCGTCGAGGACCCCGGGGCCGCCATGGAGGAGGTGGTCCGGCTCGGCGGCCGGGTCCAGGTCCCGCCCTTCGAGACGTCCTACGGCACGGCGGCCGTGGTCACCGACGACCAGGGGGCGTCCTTCGCGCTGCTGCACCGCTGAGCCGCCGGACCGTTGAGCCGTTTCCACCCTCTGTGTCGTATGAAAACCTGGACACCCTATTTGTCGGCCGGTTCGCAACCGGGGGCGTGGACAGGAAGAATCGGGGTGCGTGCCGCCACGGCGGTGCGGTGGTGAGACGCTGCACTACGGTCGCGGGCACAGGTGGTGGCGCGACTCGTACGGGGAGGTGGCAGGCAAGTGGTGGATCAGCTGACACAGCACGATCCGCGGCGTATCGGGCCGTTCGAGGTGCTGGGACGGCTGGGAGCCGGCGGCATGGGGCTGGTCTATCTCGCGCGCTCGGCGTCCGGGCGGCGGGTGGCGATCAAGACGGTCCGGACCGAACTGGCCGAGGACCAGCTCTTCCGGGTCCGCTTCACGCGCGAGGTCGAGGCGGCCCGCGCGGTCTCCGGTTTCTACACGGCGGCCGTGGTGGACGCCGACCCGCGCGCCGCCGTGCCGTGGCTGGCCACCGCGTACGTGCCGGCGCCCTCCCTCGAGGAGATAGTGAACGAGTGCGGGCCGCTCCCGGCGCAGGCGGTGCGCTGGCTCGCGGCGGGCGTCGCGGAGGCACTCCAGTCGATCCACGGCGCCGGACTGGTCCACCGCGACCTGAAACCCTCCAACGTCCTCGTCGTCGAGGACGGCCCCCGGGTGATCGACTTCGGCATCGCCTCCGGCGTCTCCAACACCCGCCTGACGATGACGAACGTCGCCGTCGGCACCCCCGCCTACATGTCCCCGGAGCAGGCCAAGGACTCCCGCAGCGTCACCGGCGCGAGCGACGTGTTCTCGCTCGGCTCGATGCTGGTCTTCGCCGCCACGGGACATCCGCCGTTCCACGGCGCCAACCCCGTCGAGACCGTCTTCATGCTGCTGCGCGAGGGCCCGGACCTCGACGGCCTCCCGGACGAGCTGCGCCCGCTCATCGAATCCTGCATGCAGATGGAGGCGGCGGCCCGGCCCAACCCGGCCGACCTCCAGGCCCAGCTCGCCCCGCACCTGTTCGGCTCCGGCTCCGACGACAGCGGTACGGCGTCGGCGTGGCTGCCCGAGCGGGCGGTGGCCCTGATCGAGACGCGGCGGGGCGGCCGGACGGCGGTCCGGCCCGCGCCCGCCACCGGCCGCAGCGCCGGTGGCGGAGCCCGCCCCCACGTCCCTCCGCCGCCCCGGCACGACCCGGTCGTCCCGCCGCCGCCCCCCTCGATGCCCGCGCCGGTGGGCGCGCCGACGGGCGCCCCCGACACCGGCCCCGTACGGCTGGCGGGCGCGATGGTGCCCATCGGACCCGGCCCGCGCGTCGCCGACATGCGCGCGGCCGCCGTCAAGGCACCCCCGCCGGCCGCCGCCCTGGCCGCCACCTGGTCCAAGCCCCGCCCCGGCGTCAACGGCGCCGACCCGGCCGTACCGGCACCCGCCGCGCCCGCCGCGTCGCCGGACCAGCCCGGCGGCTGGCGCCCGTGGCGCTTCCGCATGTCCAACGACGTCTGGGGCACCCCCGCCGTCGACGGCGACCTCGTCTACGTCACCTCCTTCGAGGTGCACGCCCTCGACGTCGCCACCGGCCGGCGCCGCTTCAAGACCCGCGACGTCGCGTGGTCGATGGCGGTCGCCGACGGCCGTATCCACGCCTCCGACGGACCCACCCTGTTCGCCCTCGACGCCCGCGAGGGCGGCGACCTGTGGCGGGTGTCCACGGACGCCTGGGTGTACTCCCTCAAGGCCGACCGCGGCACCGTCGTCACCGGCACGCGCGGCGGCGGCGTCCAGGCGTGGGAGGCGTCCACCGGCCAGAAGCTGTGGGAGATCACCGGCTGCCAGACCGACTTCGAGTCCCCCGAGGCCGGCCCCGCCCTCCACGAGGGCACGGTCTACGTCTGGCAGGACGCCCGGCTGCGCGCCCTCGACGCCCGCACCGGCGACGAGCGCTGGTCGTACCCGATCGGCGACGCGGCCTCCTGCGGCGGCGTCCCGGTCCGCGTGACGCACGCCCCCGACGGCTACGCCTACGCCTGCGCCGGCACCCGCGTCCTCGCCCTGGAGGTCACCTCCGGCCACGTCCGCTGGCACTTCGAGGCCCCGGCGGTCTTCCTCTCCCCGCCCGCCTTCGTCCCCGGCCCGGCGGTCACCGGCGGCGGCCTCTACCTCGCCGACTACCTCGGCACGGTCTACGCCCTCGACGCCACCGACGGCCGCGACCGCTGGCGCATCGCGACCGAGGCGCGCTCCTCGGTCGACCCGGTCCTGGTCGCCGCCGGTCACGTCCACGTGGGCAGCGGCAAGGGCCTGTACACCCTGGACGCGGTCACCGGCACGCCCAAGTGGCGCTTCCAGTCCGGCGGCGAGATCGTCGGCGCGCCCGCGGTCGCCGAGGGCCGGATCCACTTCGGCTCCAGCGACCACCTGCTGTACACCCTGAAGGCCGACGACGGCCGCCTGAGATGGAAGCTGGCGACCGGCGGCGAGATCACCGGCTCCCCGGTGGTCCGGGACGGCGTGGTGTACGCGTGCAGCAAGGACCGCTGCGTGTACGCGCTGGACGCGGAGAAGGGGACGGGGACGGCGCGGACGACGTGAGGCGGTGAGTATGGGGAGGGGAGGCAGCGGACGACCGCCGCCTCCCCTCCCCGCGCGGCTCCCGTACCGGTCGCTGCGCCGGGTACGCGACGGTCGCCGGACGGTGACATGCTCGTGACACGAAGATCGATAACCTGAGGGCCATGAATTCCCGGGGGAACACACTCAAGCTCACAGCGGTCTCGGCACTCGTCGTCCTCACCCTCACCGGTTTCTCGACCGGCCGCGGCCACGGCGGCGGCAGTGGCGACGGGGGCGGCTGCAGCAGCTCCGGCCAGAACCACGACTCGTCGTCGAGCTCGGGGGGCGGCTCGCACCGCGACTACGACGATGACGACGACTACGGTTCAGGCGGCGGCGCGGGGGGCGGCGAGGAGAGCGCCTCGGCGTCCGGGCAGGACGCCGGCGTGGAACTGGTGGACTGCGCCTCGGAGGAGACCCCGTACGCCACGGTCGAGGTCACCAACCAGAACGCCGTGGACGGCGTCTTCACCGTCACCGTGAGGTTCGAGGACGCGACCGGCGCGGAGGTCGTCACCCGCTCCCAGGACGTCGCCGTACCGGGCGGCGAGACGGTGCCGGCCAGGGTGAACGTGGGCACCGACGCGGACGTGACCCAAGTGGCCGAGTGCGAGCCGGAGACGTACGCCCCGGCGGCCGCCTGACCCGACGGGGTGCATCGGCGGTGGCCGTCGGGCCACTCGCCTTTGATGCTCACGCGGACCCCTTACCAGCACGGGACCGGGGGCATACCGCAGCGGACGCCCGCCGACGAGTGGCCCAACGGTCACTTCGAAAGTCCTCGACCGCTTCCCCGATCATGGCGAGGGACACCGCCGACGGCACGGGCGTACGACGATGGGGCCGAGGTTTCCCTCGGCCCCATCGGTGGTCGGGCGACGCGTCAGGGCATGGCGTTCTCGAGCGTCACCACGACACTGTCCTGCGGGCCGACGGGTGCGTGGTTGTCGGCCAGCGCCGGGCCGGCGGCGGCGCCGGTGATGCCGAGGACCAGGGCGATGGTGGCGAGAACCTTCTTGGTGCGGGTCACTGTGACTCCTGTGGCGGGGGAGCAGATCCGTACGGGAAGTGACAGTACGGCGAGCGCAGCCAGTTGATTCGAACGGTTCGTGTCAAAGGTTGACCAGAACCCCTTGCGGACACACATCGGCCGCGACGGCTCCCCCTCCGCGCCGCCGCGGCCGATTCCCCGTGCGGGAAGGACGGCTACTTGCCGCCGTCGAGGTCCAGGGCGGGCGGGGCCGGCATGTGGTTGTCCAGTGTCGTGATGTCGACCGGCTCGCTCGGCATGTGGTTGTCGAGCGTGGTGACGGTCTCCTCCCCCGCCGGCGGAGCAGGCATGTGGTTGTCCAGCGGAGTCGCTTCCGCGTCCTTCATCTTGTCGCTCATGAGGCTTGCTCCTCTGTTGTGGTGCCACGTATGGAACACCCGCCCGACAGCTCCCCCGTGGGCCATCGGACGGGTGTTCGGGGCCGCACATTAACCGGTCGGCCCCTGGTCAGCCGCCTGCCCCCCGACGCGACGGTGTGACATGGAAGAGAATGACGGACGGGGATAAACGAACGCTGAACGCCCGAACGGCACTGTGTATGCGGGACAGTCACGTCACTGGCGTAAGGAGGGAACGAACCTCGCTGACCTCGGGAGCACTGTTCTGCTCGAGAAGAGACACGGCTTCACGCCAGCAGGCGTTGGCCCGGTCGGCCTGTCCCAGGGCCGACAGCGCTCGCCCGAGGAGAGCCAGGACGTTGCCGCGCGTCCGGTCGCCGCCGATGCACCCCAGGGCCAGTGCCTGCTCGGCATGCTGCGCAGCGTGTGATGGCCGTTCAGCGGCCAGATGCACCTCGGCGATGCGGAAGTTCGTCGCTCCTTCCCAAAGGCGCTGTCTGTGGCCGGCGAAGATGCTCACGGCTTCGGAGAACTGGCCGAGCGCTTCGTTATGACGTCCGGCCTTGGCCAGAGCGACGCCCACTGCAAAATGACCGTTGGCGAGTCGCATGGTTCGCCCCATCTCCAGGTACACGGCCAAGCCGTGCCGGGCGATCTCCACGGCCTCGGTGATGTTGCCCATACCCAGCTGGGCACGGGACAGGTTCGACAGCGCGGAGGCCTCGCCCGCACGGTTGCCGGTCGCCCGGAACCCTTCGATGGCTTGGTGGAAGAGGACCTTCCCGGCTGAGTACCGGTGCTGGTGCAGGCAGATGAGCCCTCGGTTGTTGGCCACCCAGCTGACCGCGGTGGCGTCCCGCACGGAGTCGGCCAGTTCCATGGCCAGCCGGGCTTCCTCCTCCGCCTGCTGAATGCGGCCGGACACCAGGAGCACATCGGTGAGAACCGTCCGCGCCCTTCCCGCAGCGCGTGCGTCGCCCGCGGCACGAGTGGCGTCGCACATGGCACGGGCCGTCGTCTCGTACTGGTGGGAGTTGGCTCCGGACTCGGTCAGGTCCTTCGCCGCCCACAGCAGGTCCACCCCCCGGCGCAGCCGGTCCGTCCCGGCGGCCTGCCGGACGGCCGCCAACAGAGGGGAGGCCTCGGTGTACAGCCAGTCCAGTGCCGCCGAGCCGTCGGTGAAGACCAGACCGGGATGCTCCGTCGGCTCCAGCCCGTCCACCAACCGGTCTCCCGGCCGCTCGATGGCATACACCCCCACCGCCGTCGCCAGGTAGAAGTCCAGCAACCGCGACATCGCCGCCTCCCGCTCGCTCGGCGGCTGCTCGTCCCTCTCCGCACAAGCACGCGCGTAGAGCCGTACCAGATCGTGGAACCGGTACCGCCCCGGCGCCGCCGACTCCAGCAGGGACGTGTCCACGAGGGACTCCAGCAGGTCCTCCGTGTCCTCCGCCGGCAGGTCCAGGACCGCCGCTGCCGCCGCCAGCGAGACGTCGGGGCCGTCCGCCAGGCCCAGCAGGCGGAACGCGCGGGCCTGGGCGGGCTCGAGCTGGCCGTACCCCAGTTCGAAGGTCGCCTTGACCGCCAGGTCGCCCGCCTGGAGTTCGTCGAGGCGGCGGCGTTCGTCGGCGAGCTTCGCCGCCAGGACCGAGACCGTCCACGTCCTCCTCGCCGCCAGCCGCGACGCCGCGATCCTGATCGCCAGCGGCAGGAAACCGCACGCCGCCACCACGTCCAGGGCCGCCTCGCGCTCCGACGCCACCCGCTCCTCGCCCACGATCTTCGTGAAGAGCGCCAGTGCCTCCTCCGGGGACATCACGTCCAGGTCGACCAGGTGCGCCCCGGCCAGGCCCGTCATCCGCACCCGCGACGTCACCAGCGCCGCGCAGCCCGCCGTTCCCGGCAGCAGGGGTCTGACCTGTGCCGCGTCACGCGCGTTGTCCAGCAGGACCAGCACCTTGCGGCCGTCCAGGACGGAGCGGTACAGCGCCGCCCGCTCCTCCAGCGAGTCCGGGATCGCCGAGTCCGCCGTGCCGAGGGCGCGCAGGAAGGAGCCGAGGACCGTCTCCGGTTCCGCGGACCGGGAGCCCGCGCCCTGGAGGTCGACGTACAGCTGCCCGTCCGGGAAGGAGGCACGCGCGGCGTGGGCGACGTGGACCGCCAGTGTCGTCTTGCCGACGCCCCCGATGCCGGCCAGCGCCGACACCGCCATCACCCGGGCCTCGTCGCCGGACGCCGACGCCAGTACGCCGCTCAGCTCCCGTACGAAGGACGCGCGGCCCGTGAAGTCCGGCACCGTCGCCGGGAGCTGGGCGGGGCGGACGGGGAGCGCCACCGGTTCCGTCATGGGGGCGGAGGGTTCCGCGAGGCCCGGGTCGGCCCGGAGGATGCGTTGCTGGAGGTCCTGCAGGTCCGGGCGCGGGTCGACGCCGAGTTCGTCGGCGAGGAGGCGGCGGGTGTCGGCGTACACCGCGAGGGCTTCCGCCTGGCGGCCGCTGCGGTAGAGCGCCAGCATCAGCAGTTCGCGCAGCCGCTCCCGCAGCGGGTGGGCCGCCGTGAGGGCCGTCAGCTCCGAGACGGCCTCCGCGTGGCAGCCCTGTTCCAGATCCATGTCCAGGCGGGATTCGAGGAGTTGGAGCCGCCATTCCTCCAGGCGGACCCGCTGGGTCTCCGCGTACGGGCCCGGCACCCCGGCCAGCGTCTCGCCGTCCCACAGGGACAGGGCCCGGTTCAGTACGTCCCGCGCGTGGCACAGGTCCCCGGTGTTCCGTGCCTTCTCCGCCTCCGCCGCCAGCTCCTGCGCCGCCGTGAGGTCCAGCGCCCCCTCGCCGAGCCCGCGCACCGCGTAGCCGCCGGACTCGCTGACCAGCACCCCGGGGTCCAGCACCTTCCGCAGCCGGGAGGCGTAGGTGCGTACCGCCGCCAGCGCCTGGGAGGGGGATTCCTCGCCCCACAGGGCGTCGATGAGTTCGGCCGCCGTGGCCGTACGGCCCTCGCGCAGCAACAGGGCGGCGAGCAGGGCGCGTTGCTGGGGACTGCCGGTGGCGACGGGCTCGCCGTCGCGCCAGGCACGCACCGGGCCGAGCACGCCGAAGCGCAGCGAACCGGGCTCCGTCGAGGAGCCGGAACGCCGCTGCTCCGGTCCTCGCGGCACACTGTCCATGCAGTCCCCCTATGCATCCTGAGCAACTACGCCAGTTTGCCTCGTTCATGGCAGATGCGTCAGCCGTGCGAGACGGCGATCACACGCGGAACGGCGGGCCGTCACAAGGCCCGCACACTCCGTCCTCAGTCGTCCAGATCCACCCGCACCGTCAGCAGCCCCGCCCCGAAGGCCCGCACGGCGGCGCTGTTGAGGCGGGGCAGGGTGCGCAGCCGGGCCACGGGGTCGTCGTCGGGCAGGAGACGGGCGGTGCCGGTGTGCCAGCGGCCCCGGATACGCACCCGTACCCGGGGGTCCGCCTGGATGTTGCGGACGTACTGCGACCGTTCGCCGAACTCCGACACCAGCCAGAACGAGCCGCCGACCCGGCGCCCGCCCACCGGGGTCCGGCGGGGCAGGCCGGAGACGCGGCCCGTGGTCTCCAGGAGGGTCTGGAACGGCAGCCGGCGCAGGACCGGATTCCCGACCCGGCGCTGGAACGCGGTCGCCGCCCGGTACTTGCGCTCGGCACGAGAAGTCATCGTGACGTGAGCCTACCGGCGGCCGGGAGAACGGGGCCGGTACTGTGCGACCTTTGCGCGGGGCGGGGAACTGCCGTGCGCGACGGTGAAACTGTCGGGCGGGGCGGTGAACTTCCTTACAGGAGAAGGAGATCGGCAGCAGACCATGAGATTCGCCTGGTTCGTCTGGATCGTCCGGCACATCAACGAGTTCGGTTTCAGTCACGGCCTCCTGAAAGGCGCGATCGGAACGGCCGCCGTGCTGATCACGGCCGTGCTGCTCGGTCTCGCGCTGCACCGCCACCGGCCGGCCGACCTGGCCGTCGGCGGTGTCACGGCGGTCGCGGGGATCGGCTGGCTGGCCTTCCACTGAGCGGAGGGAAGAGAAGTCGCCAGGGAGTTCCGACCGGTCGGTATGGACAGGCGGGATGTGCGCAGGTATTGATGGGGGCCTCGTCCGCGTACGAAAGGCCGCTCATGCGCATAGCCGTCACGATCTTCCTCACCGACGAGACGATCACCCCGGTCCGGCTCGCCCGTGAGCTGGAGCAGCGCGGGTTCGCCGGGCTGTATCTGCCGGAGCACACGCACATCCCCGTCGAGCGGACCAGCCCGTACCCGGCGGGCGGGGAACTGCCCCGCGAGTACGGACGCACCCTCGACCCCTTCGTCGCGCTCGGCCAGGCCGCCGCCGTCACCGAGCGGCTGGGGCTCGGCACCGGCATCACGCTCGCCGCGCAGCACGACCCGATCGACCTGGCCAAGCAGGCCGCGACCCTCGACCACCTCTCCGGGGGCCGGTTCACGCTCGGGCTCGGCTTCGGCTGGAACGTGGAGGAGGCCGCCGACCACGGGGTGGAGTGGCGGACCCGGCGCGAGCTGGTGCGGGACCGGATGGGGCTGATGCGGGCGCTGTGGTCGGAGGAACCGAGGGCGTATGAGGGGGAGTTCGGGAGTGTGCGGGCCAGCTTCGCGCACCCCAAGCCGGTGCGGAAGCCGCGCGGTCCGGTGGTCGGGCCGCGCACGCTGGTCGGCGGGGCGGCGGGGCCGAAGCTGTTCGCGCACATCTGCTCGTACGCCGACGGCTGGCTGCCGATCGGCGGACGGGGCCTGACGGAGGCGCTGCCCGCACTCCGTACCGCCTGGGCCGACGCGGGCCGCGATCCCGGCGCCCTCCAGGTCGTGCCGTACGCCGTCCTGCCCAGCGCGGGCAAGCTGGCGCACTTCGCGGGGCTGGGCATCGAGGAGGTCGTGGTGCAGCTTCCGCCGGAGGGGGAGGCGGGGGTGCTGCGCGCGCTGGACGCGTTCCAGCCGTTCGTGGACGGAGAAGGGGGAGGGGCCTGACGAGGACGGGACGGGGACGGGGAAGAGGGAGGCGCATGACGCGGACGGGCAGGGGCTCTGATCACGCCGAACGTATGCTCAAAGAATGACGACTTCCGTGACCACCGGAACCGGCGGCCCCACCGAGAACTCCCTGCGGCGCGCCCTCAGACGTGCCCGGGACGGCGTCTCCCTGGACGTCTCCGAGGCGGCGGTCCTGCTCCAGGCGCGCGGAGAGCACCTTCGGGACCTGTCCGCGTCGGCCGCCCGGGTGCGGGACGCGGGGCTTGAGGCGGCGGGGCGGCCCGGTGTCATCACGTACTCGAAGAGCGTCTTCGTTCCGCTGACCCGGCTGTGCCGGGACAAGTGCCACTACTGCACGTTCGTCACCGTGCCCGGCAAGCTGCGCCGGGCCGGGCACGGGATGTTCATGTCGCCGGACGAGGTGCTGGACATCGCCCGCAAGGGCGCCGCGCTCGGCTGCAAGGAAGCCCTCATCACCCTGGGCGACAAGCCCGAGGACCGCTGGCCCGAGGCGCGCGAGTGGCTCGACGCGCACGGCTACGACGACACGATCGCGTACGTCCGCGCGATCTCCATCCGGATCCTGGAGGAGACGGGACTCCTCCCGCACCTCAACCCGGGCGTCCTGACCTGGACCGACTTCCAGCGTCTCAAGCCGGTCGCGCCGTCGATGGGCATGATGCTGGAGACCACCGCGACCCGCCTGTGGTCCGAGCCGGGCGGCCCGCACCACGGCTCCCCGGACAAGGAGCCGGCCGTGCGGCTGCGGGTGCTCGAGGACGCGGGCCGCTCCTCGGTCCCCTTCACCTCCGGGATCCTCATCGGCATCGGCGAGACGTACGAGGAGCGCGCGGAGTCCCTGTTCGCCCTCCGCAAGATCTCCCGTGCCCACCACGGCATCCAGGAACTGATCATCCAGAACTTCCGCGCCAAGCCGGACACCGCGATGCGCTCCATGCCGGACGCGGAACTCGACGAGCTGGTCGCCACGGTCGCCGTCGCCCGGCTGGTCCTCGGCCCGTCCGCCTGCCTCCAGGCGCCGCCGAACCTGGTCGACTCCGAGTACGGGCGGCTGATCGCGGCCGGGATCGACGACTGGGGCGGGGTCTCCCCGCTGACCATCGACCACGTCAACCCCGAGCGCCCCTGGCCGCAGATCGAGGAACTGGCCGAGCACTCCCGGGCGGCCGGCTTCGAGCTGCGTGAACGGCTCTGCGTGTACCCGGAGTTCGTGCGGCGCGGCGAGCCGTGGCTGGACCCGCGGCTGCGTCCGCACGTGGCCGCGCTCGCCGACCCGGAGACGGGACTCGCCCTCCCGGACGCGCTCCCCGAAGGGCTGCCCTGGCAGGAGCCGGACGAGGCGTTCACCGCGTCCGGCCGCACCGACCTGCACCGCACCATCGACACCGAGGGCCGCACCGGCGACCGCCGCGACGACTTCGACGAGGTGTACGGCGACTGGGACGCCCTGCGCGAGGCCGCCGCCCCCGGCATGGTCCCCGAGCGCGTCGACACCGACGTCCGCGCGGCCCTGCGCACGGCCGCCGACGACCCGACGAAGCTGACCGACGCGGAGGCGCTGGCGCTGCTGCACGCCGACGGTCCCGCGCTGGACGCGCTGTGCCGGATCGCGGACGACGTCCGCAAGTCCGCGGTCGGTGACGACGTGACGTACATCGTCACCCGCAACATCAACTTCACCAACGTCTGTTACACCGGCTGCCGTTTCTGCGCCTTCGCGCAGCGCCGCACCGACGCGGACGCCTACACGCTCTCGCTGGAGCAGGTCGCCGACCGCGCCCAGCAGGCGTGGGACGTGGGCGCGGTGGAGGTCTGCATGCAGGGCGGCATCCACCCCGACCTGCCCGGGACGGCGTACTTCGACATCGCGAAGGCGGTGAAGGAACGCGTCCCCGGCATGCATGTGCACGCCTTCTCCCCGATGGAGGTCGTCAACGGCGCGACCCGCACCGGCCTGTCGATCCGCGAGTGGCTCACGGCGGCGAAGGAGGCCGGCCTGGACACCATCCCCGGCACGGCGGCCGAGATCCTCGACGACGAGGTCCGCTGGATCCTGACCAAGGGCAAACTCCCGGCGGCCACCTGGACCGAGGTGGTCACCACCGCCCACGAACTGGGCATCCGCTCCTCCTCGACGATGATGTACGGCCATGTCGACCAGCCCCGCCACTGGCTGGGCCACCTGCGCACCCTGGCCGGCATCCAGCAACGGACCGGTGGTTTCACGGAGTTCGTGACCCTGCCCTTCGTGCACACCAACGCCCCCGTCTACCTGGCGGGGATCGCCCGCCCCGGCCCGACGGTCCGCGACAACCGCGCGGTCACGGCGATGGCCCGCCTGCTGCTCCACCCGTACATCCCCAACATCCAGACGAGCTGGGTGAAACTGGGCACGGAGGGCGCGGCGGAGATGCTGCGCTCCGGTGCGAACGATCTCGGCGGCACGCTGATGGAGGAGACCATCTCCCGGATGGCGGGTTCGTCCTACGGCTCCTACAAGTCGGTCAAGGACCTGATCGCGGTCGCGGAGGCCGCGGGCCGTCCGGCGAAGCCCCGGACGACCCTGTACGGCGAGGTGCCCGAGGAGCGCCGTCGTGCGGCGGAGGCCTCCGACGGACACCTTCCGGAGCTGTTGCCGGTACTGGACTGACCGGAGCCGCTGCCGGTACCGGACTGAGACGGGCCGGGGAAGCGCGGATCCTGGCAGTAGGATGATCCGACCCGCGTTCGATCGGGATCCGCGGCCTCCGGACCGGAGCCGGCGGCCTTCGATCGGGACCCGTAGCTGAGGAGATGCGTACCGGTGCCTGCCCGACTTCCCTCGTGGGCCTGGGTGACCGGGCTGACCGCGGGGGCGATCGCCGCGGTGGTGGTCCTGGCCGTCCAGGCGGACCAGGGGACCAAGCCCGTCGCCGCCACGACCCGGCCCAGCGCGCCGGTGACGGCGGACGCGAAACCGTCCGCCGAGCCGGAGGAGAAGAAGCCGGTGGCGGTGCCGGACGGTTCGGGCACCGGCCGCCGGATCGTCTACTCCCTCGACCGGAAGCGGGTCTGGCTGGTCGACGCCAGCGACACCCCCCGCCGCTCCTTCACGGTCTGGCCGGGCACGGTCACCCCGGACCCCGGCACGTACACGATCGGCAAGCGCACCGAGGCCACCACCGGCAGCGACGGTGTCCCGGTCGAGCACATCATGTACTTCGCCCAGAAGTCCGGCGTCTTCATCGCCTTCTCCAACGCGGTCGACGGCTCCTCGCCCCCGCCCGCCGAACCGGGCGCGCAGACGGGCGGCATCCGCATCGCCAAGCCCGACGGCAAGGCCCTGTGGACCTTCGGCTCGGCGGGCACGACGGTCCGGGTCGTCGAGTAGCCGGGGCGGACTCAGACCTTCTCGGCCACCACGCGTGGATGCGCGGCGGTGAGCAGGCCGATGTCCTCCACGTCGGACGTCAGGACGGTCACCCTGCCCGGGTGGTGCAGGGCGGTCGCGCAGAGCATGGCGTCGATGGCGTACGTGTGGCCGTGCAGTCCGGCGGCACGCAGCAGGGCGGCGGCGGACTGGGCGAGCGCCTGGGTGACCGGCTCCACGCGCAGCCGTGAGAGCGTCCATCGCAGCGCGGCGTCGTCGATCCTCGGATGGATCACCTCGACCAGGACCGCCGCGGAGGTGATCACCGGCAGATCCGCCTCCCGGGCGGCCGTCAGCCACTCGTGCACCTCACGGTCCCGCTGTACGGCCTTGGCCAGCCCTTCGCTGTCCAGGACGAGGGCACCGCTCACGCGGCGGCCCCCGCGCCGGAGCCCTCCCCGGTGAGCCGGGCGCGCTTGGCCGCCACGGCTCCCGGGTCCGCGGGCCCGTGGACCTCCTCGAAGGAGGCGATCAGCTCGTCCAGCCGATCCCGCTCGATCTGCCGTTGGGCCGCCCTCTCCAGGTACGCCGAGACACCCCGCTTGCCGACCCGCTCGCGGATCGCCTGCAGGGTGCCGGCGGTGAGGGTGATGGAGACGCCGTTGCTGGGGCCGTCGCCGGGAGGGAACGCGATGTCGTCGTCAGCCATGACCCCATTATGGCATCGCAAATGCCATAATCATGGTGGCCGGTCATTCCCCGAGCTCGGCGAGGACGCGCGCTGTCGCGCGCCACTCGACGACGGTCCGATGGACATCGGCGTGGGGATCCCGGCCGGGCGCGTCGTCCATGGCTTCGAGGAGTTTGGCCGCGAACTCCTCCCGCTCGGCTGCCGACAGATGACGGACCCACGGGAAGACCGAGGGGATCACGCGCAGGAGGGCCGCGCGAGCCGCCTCCACGGAGGAGGCGCTCATGGGAAGGGGCATGGGGTGAAGGTACTGCGGCCCCTCAGTGGGCGTCGCGCTTTTCGGTGTGGATCACCGGCAGGTGGTTGACCAGCAGCACCACCCCGCTGAGGACGAACACCCGCAGCGCCGCGTCCAGGCCGTTCCAGTCCTCCGACTGCCACATCGCGAACCACTCACCGCCGATCGCCATGAAGCCGGCGCCGAACAGCAGCATGACCATCAGCAGGCCGTAGGTGGAGACGCGGCGGGCGCGGGCGTGGTCGGGGCGGGTCCAGAGCCAGGTGCCGTAGACCAGGACCAGCGCGGCGGCCGTCTCCCAGACGATGATCGCGACGTACGCGGCGTCCTGCACGCCCTCGTTCGTGATCGCGCGCCACATCAGGTCCTCGTCCTTGAACGTGGTGTCCATCGCGAGGACATGCCGCACGAAGTCCTGGTTCGTCCCGAAGTCCGTGATGTTCCCGAAGGCGACCAGCGCCATGTAGAGGGCGACGGAGGCGGTGAGGAGCGTGGCGGTGAGCTGTAACGCGCCGCGTGAGGTTGTGGTGAGCATGGCGGTTTCTTTCCCCGTACGGCAGCCCGTACCCGGGGACGCCGGGCCGGAATGAGCCCGGCCGGGACGCGGGCGAGAGGCCGCGTTCCGTACCGTCGGCGTGCCGCGGGGTCCTGTTCGCCCCCTTCCGGTCACCCGCTTCACACGCCTCACACTCCGCATCCCGATTCACCCCCTGAACCGGCCGTCCCCGTTCGATTACAGTGCTGGGCGTCGTACGTACGGACGGTGCCCCGGGAGGACTTGGTGGGCGGTACTGCCGGGCCCGTGTGGGGGCGGCGCGAGCAGCAGGACTTCCGCAGCCGGGTGCGCGGGACGCTGCTCGGAGTCGCCCTCGGGGACGCGCTGGGCGCGCCCGTGGACGGGATGACGGCCGACGGGATACGGCAGGCGCACGGCGCGAAGGGCCTCACCGAGCTCGCCCCCGCCCACGGCCGGCGCGGTGCCGTCACCCACCACACCCAGCTCACCCTCTTCTCCGTGGACGGCCTGATCCGCGCCCAGGTGCGGCGCGACACCGGCGCCTGGCACCCGCCGACCGATCTGCACCGGGCGTATCTGCGCTGGGCCACCACCCAGCGGGACTGGGGCCCGGACGAGCGGCGCGAGGACGACGGCTGGCTGGCGCGCGAGGAGTGGCTGTACGCCCGCCGGGAGCCCGTCCGCACGCTGCTGCTCGGGCTCGGCGACGAGACCATGGGGACGCCGGCGGCGCCCAAGAACCCCGGTGAGGCGGGGCCCGAGGCGGCGGCCCGGTCGGCGCCGTTCGGGCTGCTCGTCGGCTGGGAGCCGCAGCTCGTCGCCCAGCTCGCCGTGGAGTGCGCGGCGCAGACCCACGGCCACCCGGTCGCCTGCCTGGCGGCGGGCGCGTACGCCGTGATCGTGCACGCGCTGGCCCGGGGCGAGAGCCTGGACACGGCGGTGCAGCGGGCGCTCGCGCTGCTGGCCGCGCGGCCGGGGCACCAGCCGGTGTCGGACGCGCTCCAGCACGCGCTGGGTGCGGTACGGCAGGGGATCCCCACCTCGCAGCGGGTCACGGAGCTGGTCGGGAACGCCACCGCCGAGGGGCTGCTGGCCGCCGCCGTGTACTGCGCGCTGGTGGGGGAGGACGTACGGCAGGGGCTGTGCCTGGCCGTGAACCACGACGGGCCCAGCGCCGCCGCCGGGGCGCTGACCGGCGGGCTGCTCGGGGCGCTGCACGGCGAGACGGCCCTCCCGCCGGCCTGGCTGGCCGAGCTGGAGGGCCGTCCCACGATCCTGGAACTCGCCGACGACTTCGCGATGGAGATGACCCAGGGCGCCGCGCTGCACGGACCGGCGGGCTCGTCGGCGGCCTGGCTGGCGCGGTACCCGCGGGGGGCCTGATCTCAGCCCCTCTGGGGGCACCCCCTCCGGGGGAGTTCGAGGAGCGGGGTCCGGGGCGGAGCCCCGGGGTCGGGACGGGAAGGGGCGGCGGGGGCGAGAGAACTACGCCTGATCCCGCACCGGCGCGGAAGACGGCACCGCGGCCGCGGCAGCCGAGCCGTCGTCGTCCGTGTTGACGCGCTCGATGATCGCCATCCGCTCCGGAGTGTCCTCCGGCTTCACGTAGCCGATCAGGACGTACAGGACCAGCGAGACCGCCAGCGGAATCGACACCTGGTACTCCAGCGGCACCCCGCCGTCGATCGCCCAGTTGATCGGGTAGTTCACCAGCCAGAACGCGAGCAGGCCCAGCGCCCAGCTGGTGAGCGCCGCCGTCGGACCGGAGCGGCGGAACGGCCGCAGCAGGCCCAGCATCATCGGGATGGCGATCGGGCCCATCAGTCCGGCCACCCACTTGATGACGACCGTGATGATGTCCTTGAAGGTCGGCGAGTTGACCTGCGTCGCGACCGCCATGGACAGGCCGAGGAAGACCACCGTCGTCACGCGGGCCGCGATCAGACCCGACCGCTCGCCCCACAGCCGCGCCTTCTCCGACAGCACCGGCGCCACGTCACGGGTGAAGACGGCCGCGATGGCGTTGGCGTCGGAGGAGCACATGGCCATCGTGTGGGAGAAGAAGCCGACGATGACCAGGCCCAGCAGGCCGTGCGGCAGCAGCTGTTCGGTCATCAGGGCGTAGGAGTCGGAGCCGTCCGGCTTCTGGGACTCCACCAGCAGCGGTGACATCCACATCGGGAAGAACAGGACCACCGGCCAGACCAGCCACAGCACCGCCGACAGCCGCGCCGAGCGCTCCGCCTCGCGGGCGTTGGGGGTGGCCATGTAGCGCTGGGCCTGGTTGAGCATGCCGCCGTTGTACTCGAACAGCTTGATGAAGAGGAACGCCAGCAGGAAGATCGTGCCGTACGGTCCGACCAGCGGCTCCCCGTGTCCCTGGAGCTCGGGCTCGTCCCACGCCCCGAAGAAGCCGCCGTGGTCGCCGAGTTCGGCCACCACCGCGACGAACATCGCGATGCCGGCCAGGAGCTGGATGATGAACTGGCCGAGTTCGGTCAGCGCGTCCGCCCACAGGCCGCCGATGGTGCAGTAGATCGCCGTGACGACGCCGGTGATGAGGATGCCCTGGTTGAGCGAGACGCCGGTGAACACCGACAGCAGGGTGGCGATGGCCGCCCACTTCGCGCCCACGTCCACGATCTTCAGCAGCATGCCGGACCAGGCCAGCGCCTGCTGCGTCTTCAGGTCGTAGCGGTTCTTCAGGTACTCCAGCGGGGAGGCCACGTGGAGCCGGGAGCGCAGCCGGTTGATCCGCGGGGCGAACAGCTTCGACCCGATGGCGATGCCGAAGGCGATGGGGAACGACCAGGTGACGAAGGACGTGACGCCGTAGGTGTAGGCGATGCCGGCGTAGCCGGTGAACATCACCGCGCTGTACCCCGACATGTGGTGGGAGATGCCGGAGAGCCACCAGGGCATCTTGCCGCCGGCCGTGAAGAAGTCGCTGACGTTGTCCACGCGCTTGTGGGACCAGACGCCGATGCCGACCATCACGGCGAAGTAGCCGATGAGCACCGCCCAGTCGAGACTGTTCATGTCCCCCCTTCCAGGGTCCGCCTTGTGAACTCCACTCAGCTGGTTGGCACTTCGCCTGAGTGGGGTAGGGACGGGGAAGGCCGCGAAGTGCCCGCTCATCGTGGGCGGGATGGCGAGAGCACGACAAGCAAGCGTAAGGTCAAGAGCAGGTAAAAATGTTCGACTAGCTGACCTTCGTTCACGGTCATGAACAAAGCCGGAGGGGTGGAGACCCCGGTGTCAGCGCAGCTCGTCCGGGCAGGGCGTACCCCGCTCCCCCCACTTGTACGGAGCCGCCAGGTGGTACCTCCCCGGCCGGGGCGCGAGCAGCGTCGTCCACGTGTCGCCGTTCTCGTCCTCCTCCGTCTCCATCAGGCAGCCGTGGACGTTCTCGTACGTCTTCGGCTCGCCCTCCGGACGGTCCTCGGACTCCTCCGTCTCCCGCGGGGGGTCCAGCGCCTCGCCCTCGGCGTCGACGAGGCCCAGCCACGGCGAGTACGGGACCCGGATCAGGATCCGGCCCGCCTTCTCCACCCGCAGCGTCCACTCACCCTGCTCGGCCCGCTCCACCACCGTGTTCGGCTCCGCCAGCGGGGTCGGCGCCTCCACCGCGAACAGCTGCCAGTTGGCGTCGCCCCAGATCTGCTCCAGATACGGCAGCCCGCGCTGTACCAGCTCCCGCTCCCGCTGACCGCCGTCACCGTCCGGCTCGTCCTTCGGCAGCACCACGAAGTGCACGCCCCAGCGCTTCAGCCACTCGAGGTAGTTCGCCGAGTTGAGGGTGTCGTCGTAGAAGAGCGGGTTGCGCTTCATGTCGGCCTGCCGGTTCCAGCCCCGGGCCAGATTGACGTACGGGGCGAGGGCGGACGCCTCACGGTGCGAGCGGGCCGGGACGACCTCCACCCGGCCCCGTCCGGCACCGGCCTCCTGGAGCTCGTTCACCAGCGGCGCCAGCTCGCGCGCCCAGGACGCGCGTGGCGTGGTGCGCACCACGTCGTCGACCGTCTTGAAGCCGATCCAGCCGGTGAAGCCGACGAAGGCGACGACGATCGCGTACCACTTGCGGGATTTCGGCACCGCGAACGGCAGCGCCGCCGCCAGCGCCACCCCGCCGAACAGCATCGCCAGCCGGGTCATGTTCGACCCGATCTGCGAACTGATCAGCCAGACCAGCACGAGCCCGAGCCCGTACACGGCGGCCGTGATCCGTACGGTCCTCCACTCCGCGGGGACCAGGACGTACACCAGGACCGAGTACATCAGCGGCAGGATCACCGAGCCGATGGCCATCGGCTGGGTCCCCGAGAACGGGAACAGCCACGCCGACACCGCCACCACCGCACTCGGCGCGAGACCCAGCGCCCACGCCCCCGGCCGCCGCTTCTGCAGGAACAGCGCCACCGCCACCAGGCCCACGAACAGCCCGGCGACCGGCGAGGCCATCGTGGCCAGCGCCGCCAGCGGGGCCGCGCACAGGGCCTTCGCCCACCGCTTGTAGCGCCAGCGGTACGGCCAGCAGAAGACGACGGCGACCGCGCCGAGCGCGAACATGGTGCCGAGCCCGTACGTCACCCGCCCCGAGGCCGCGTTGCACAGCAGCGCGAACACCCCGGCGAGCGCCGCCCACAGGGGGTTGCGCACCGACCGGCTGCGCATCAGCACCAGGGTCAGCAGCCCCGCCGACACGGTGCCCGCGATCATCATCGTGGTCCGCACCCCGAGGACCGACATCAGATACGGCGACACCACGCTGTACGACACCGGGTGCATCCCGCCGTACCAGGCGAGGTTGTACGCCGAGTCCGGGTGCCGGCCGACGAACTCGGCCCATGCGTCCTGCGCGGCGAGGTCGCCGCCGCTGTTGGCGAACGTGAAGAACCAGACGATGTGCAGCAGGCCGGCGAGAGCGGTGACGGAGAGCACCGGGTGCCGCAGCATGCGGGCGCGCACGGCGAGGACGGCGGTCATGAACGCGCCGGAGGTGGCGGGGGTGCCGGAGGTGCTTGGGGTGTCTTCAGTGCCCTCGGATGTCCGCTGTGTCCCGGCCGGAGGTATTCGCGGGCCGGACTCCGGGTCCGGATCGGCGTCGTCGGCGTGTGTCGGCTCCGCTGTGGCCACCTGAAGGCACTCCCCGTGTCCCGTTCCTTGCCTGTTCCCTGCCCGTTTCGTGACGCTAGCACGCAGCCGGACGGCCGTCGCCCGGGTGGGCGACGGCCGTCCGGCTCGTAGGTCCCCGGGTCAGGAGAGACGCGTCAGCTTGGCCATGAAGCCGGGCTCCACGAGGTCTTCCTGCAGGGCGACCGGCACCTTGACGGCACCGCTCGACCCGTCGCCGACGGTGAGCGTGCCCACCTTCGTGCCGGCCTTCGCGGTGTGCGGCAGGTCGCCCCCGGCGAACGTCAGCTTCACCTTGAGGCCGGCCCAGCCGACCGCCTTGACGTCCTCGGTGACGGCGACGGGCGTACGGCCGCCGAGACCGTCGTCCACGTACCCGACGACGGTGCCCTTCTTCAGGATCTCCGTCGAGGTCAGCGCATCCTGGGCGGCGCGCAGCGCGGGCTTGCTGACCTCGTTGACCGTGTCCAGGATCGACGGGCCCTTGTGCTGGCCGAGGATCGCGCCGACGACGGTGATCTCCCGGCCGCCCACCTTCTTGCGGGCGGCGAAGAGCAGGTTGCCGCCGGCCTTGGTGGTGGAGCCGGTCTTGATGCCGATCGCGCCCATCGTGTACGGCAGCTCGTTGTAGTTGCTCCAGTACTGCCCGCTCGGGTCCGTCCAGCTGGCCGCGCTGGTGATGGCCACCATGGCCGGGTTCCTCATGGCCGCGATGCCGAGCTTCGTCTGGTCCTCGGCGGTGGAGACGGTGGTCTCCTTCAGCCCCGAGGGGTCGGTGTACGTCGTGTCGGTCATCCCGAGCTCCTTGGCGGTGTCGTTCATCTTCTTGACGAACGCCTCCTCGGAGCCCGCGTCCCAACGCGCCAGCAGACGCGCGATGTTGTTCGCGGAGGGGATCATGACGGCCGACAGCGCCTGCTTCTCGGTGAGGGAGTCACCGGCCTTGACGGTGTTGAGCGTGGACTCGCCGGCCTTGTCGTAGCCGCCCTCCTTCTCCGCCTTCGCGTCGACCTCGATCTTCGGGCCTTCCTCGCCGGGCTTCAGCGGGTGCTCGCGCAGGATGATGTACGCCGTCATGGTCTTGGCGACCGAGCCGATGGCGACCGGCTCCTGCTCACCGAAGTGGTCCATCGTGCCGATGCCGTCGCCGCTCATCCACCCCTGTCCCTCGCCCGGCCAGGGCAGTTTCACCTGGTCGCCGTCGAAGGTGTGGGTGTCCTCCGCGGTGAGCGCCAGGGTGGGAGCCGGCAGCGGGCGTACGGCCTGCACGATCGCAAAGACGATCGCGAGGAGCACGACCAGTGGCGCCCAGATCTTGATCCGCCGCACGGCCGTCCGCAGCGGGGTCTGCGGGGGCGGCGGGGTGTTGGTCAGCTCGGCCAGCAGGTCCAGCGGCGGTCTGGGCGGCAGCGGCTGCTGTGTGGTCCGCTCGGGGCCGACCTGCGGGAGGGCGGAGGTGGCCCCGGCGGGAGCGGCGGGGGAGGCGGGCGGCTTGCGTCCGCCGAGGTCCTCGTCCCGCTTGAGCGCGACGAACTTGCTGGTCCGCTCGGCCTCGGCGGCGGCCTCACGGCCCGCACCGCCCAGCTTGAGCATGGTGGTGGGCTGGTCGACGGCGGGCGCGGAGGGCCGCCCGGTCCGGAACACGGCGGTGGGCTGATCGACGGGGCCCTTGGCCTTCGGCCGCCCGTCCGCACCCGCGGCACCGGCCTTGGGGGTGCCGGCCGCCGGCCCGTCCCCGGGTTCGTCCTCACCGCGCCGGTCGTCCTCGCCGTCCTCGTCGGAGGCGTCGTCGACCGCCCCCGGGGCCTTGGCGGCCGGCTTCCCGTCACCATTCGCGGACGAACCCGCCTCGGAGTCCCCCTCGCCCGAGCCCGCGAGGGCGGCGGCCTCGGCCGTACCGGCACTTGGCGCGTCCTGCCCGGTCTCCTCGGACCCGTCCCGGCCGCGGGGCGCGTCCTGTGCGGAGACGGCGGACTCCGGCGCGGCGGCGTCCGTCCCGGCGCTCCCGGACTCGTCCTCGGCGCGGGGCGCCTCGGCCCCGTCCGACGCGTCCTCGGCCCCACCCTTCGGCTTCGTGGTGTCGGCCGCCCGCTCGGAGGCGTCCTCGGCCTTGCCGCTCGCGTCGTCCGTGCGGCCGGGCTCCGGCTCGGTCCCGGTCTCGCGCTCGTCCTGGTCGTCGGTGGCGTTCGCGGTCGTACCGGCCTCGGGGGTGTTCTTCCGGTCCCGGATGTCGGCCGCCCGTCCGGAGGTGTCCTCGGCCTTGCCGCTCGCGTCGTCCGTGCGGCCGGGCTCCGGCTCGGTCCCGGTCTCGCGCTCGTCCTGGTCGTCGATGGCGCTCTCGGTCGTACCGGCCTCGGAGGCGTCCTCGCGGTCCTCTGCGGCGGCCGTCGGGTCCGAGGTGCCCTCGGCGTCGGCGGCGCTCTCGGTCGTACCGGCCTCGGGGGTGTCCTCCCGCCCGGAAGCGTCCGACGCCTCGTCAGCGGCGCCCCCGGTGCCGTCCCCGGTGCTGCCCCCGGTCCCGGACTCGTCCGGATCCGCCGGGCGGACCCACGCGGCCACCGCCTCGCGCAGGCGGCCGGACTCCTCGCCCGTGCCGGAGGGCGTCTCCTCGCGCACCGACAGCACACGGGTGGCCGTGTCGACGGCCCCGCGGCTCTCCGAGGACTCGGCCTCGCGGCTCACCGCCAGTCGGGGATCCCGCTTCCCGGGAACCGGGCCCCCGCTCCCCGACGTCGTTTCTTCCGACGACTCGCGCTGCTTCGACCTGTCGGGGGACTCGCCCGCCACCGATGCCTCCTCCATGTGCCGCACGCCCCGCGTGCGCCAACCGAACCGTGAACCGCCCGCCCGCGACAGCACTCCGCGGCGCTGTCCGAACCATGTACCAGTGTCCTGTGTGCGGACTTCTCCCACGTGGTAGACGAGAACGACATAGCTACTGGTTCCACTACGAACCGGTCACGCACCCTCGACAGACCAATGTGAGAGGGGTCACCCTGTCATTCATCCACGCGGGGAGGCATGGATGGGCAGGAGCCGCAGAACACTTCCGGAGGAGCTTCTGCTGCTGGCATTGGACCCGACCACGGGTACCACTGCGCAGCCGCAGTCGCTCGACCTCGGTCTGGCCGGAGCGCAGCTAGTGGAGCTGGCGCTGGCCGGACGGATAGCCCCAGACGGGGATCGTATCGCCGTGGTGGTGCCACGGCCGACTGGAGACCCAACACTGGACTGCGCGTTGGAGTTGCTGCGAAGGCGCGGCGCTCCGGTGCGGGCGGTCCACTGGATCGGCGGGCCGCGTCTCGGGCTGCGCCAGACCTATCTCTCGCATCTGGAGCGGTGCGGCATGGTGCACGCCGTGGCCGGACAGATGTGCGGGGTGCTGCCGACGACTCGCTACCAGGCGACGGACACCGAGATCAGCCGGGAGATCAGAACCCGGCTGGACTCCGCGATCCGCACCGGCGTCCCGCCGGACCCGCGGACCGCGGCGCTCGCCGCACTGGCGCACGCGGTCGGCCTCGGCAAGCACCTGTACCCGGGGAACGAGGGACGCTCCTCGCGTTCCCGGTTGCGGGATCTGATCCGGCACGACCCGATGGGCGGACTCGTCGCGCACGCCGTGATGGACGTCCAGAACGGCGTGGCGGCCCAGCCGCGCCGCAACTCCGCCCCGGCGGGCCGGCAGGCCCCCGCCGGCGGCCGGAGCGCACCGGAACCCGCCCGAGGCGTTCCGGCGCAACCGCACCGCGGATCCATGGCACGCGCCGCGGCCCACTGAGCCCGTACGTCCCCCAGGGAGCCCGTACGTCCCCAGGGCTCGACGGCACAGGCGGCAGGCAGCGGAACGGCCGACGGATCCACGGCCGGCAGACCCGGTCACGGGAGCCGCGGTCCGAGCGGGGCGAAGGAGAGCGCACGGGTTCTCCCTCGCCCCGCTCGGCGCACCCACGGCCGGCCTCGGCGCACGCCAACTCCCGCCATCACATCGCGAAGTGGCGTGTACCCGTCGTATATCCGCCGTTTCCCAGCGGCGGGAAGCACCTTGGTGGCAATCTGCTCAACAGCAGACACGCAAAGTGGCAAGTAGTACAAGGCACGCAGCCGGAGGTGCACGTCCCGTGGCGTCCAATGTCAATCCCACCGTCAGGCGGCGCCGGCTGGGCCAGGAGCTGCGCCGGCTCCGCGAGGTCAAGGGCATGACCGCCGAGGAGGTGGCGGAGCGGCTGCTGGTGTCGCAGTCGAAGATCAGCCGCCTGGAGAACGGCAGGCGCAGCATCAGCCAGCGTGACGTCCGCGATCTGTGCGGGGTCTACGAGGTGGAGGACCAGCGGATCGTCGAGTCGCTGATGCAGATGGCCAAGGACTCGCGCCAGCAGGGCTGGTGGCACGCCTTCGGCGACATCCCGTACAGCGTCTACATCGGTCTGGAGACGGACGCGGAGTCGCTCCGGGTCTACGAACCCCAGATCATCACCGGTCTGCTGCAGACCCGCGCGTACGCCGAGGCGATCGTCCAGGGCGGTTCGCCGGAGTCGTCCGAGCAGGACAACGACAAGCGGGTCGAGGTACGGCTGCGCCGGCAGAGCCGGATCACCGCGGAGAAGGACCCGCTGCGGCTGTGGGTGGTGCTGGACGAGGCGTCGCTGCACCGGGTCGTCGGGAGCCGGCAGGTGATGCGGGAACAGCTCGAGCACGTCATGGAGCTGTCCCAGCTCCCGCACATCACCGTGCAGGTGCTGCCGTTCGAGGTCGGCGCGCACGCCGGTATCAACGGGCAGTACTCGATCCTGGAGTTCGCCGACGCGGCCGACTCCAGCGTCGTCTACATCGAGGGCGTCACCAGCGACCTGTACTTGGAGAAGCCGCACGACGTGCAGAAGTACACGGTGATGTACGAGCACCTGCGGGCCCAGTCGCTGAACGTGGAGGCGTCCCGGCAGCGCGTCGAGCGCCTCGCGAAGGAGTACGCGCGCTGAGCACCGGCCGGGAGGCGGCGGGATGATACACCGTTGACATGTCAGGTTGGAAGTATCACCTGGTATATGCCACCCGGTCGAGTGAACGACTGCTCCGAAAGAAGATGTCGGCGAGTAGCGTCGATCACGCCAACCACCAGCGAGGGTTGGCGCAATCCGTCCTGTGGGTTCACGTCGGAGCACACAGGCGGATGACAGCGACTCGGCATCTGGCTACGGAGCGAACATGGCAATTCGTCTGGGCGCCACGGAAACGTGGACGACGTCCTCCTACACCAACAACAACGGCGCGTGCGTGATGGTCAGGTCGACCACCGAGGCGGCGCTGGAACTCGGGGACACCAAGGTCCCCGAGGGCCCGAAGCTGGCCTTCCCCGCGGACGCGTGGAGCGCCTTCGTGGCCTCGGTCAAGAGCTGACCGGTCCGACGACCGCCACCGGGCGACACCGGACCGGCACGAGCACCACCGGCAGGGCCCTCTCGACCAGTTCGCCGTCCTAGCCGAGAGGGCTCGGCCCGTGTCCTCTCGGCTCAGCCCGGCGGCGTCAGCCCCTCCGCCGCCGTCCACTCCTCGACCGCCTCGAAGGCGGACACGCGCGCCCCCGCCCCGGAGTCAAGGCCGACGGTCAGCCGATCGCCTTCTCCACCGCCGCCACGACCTCCGCCGACTCCGGCTCGGTCTGCGGCGAGAACCGGGCGACGACCTCACCGTCCCGCCCGATCAGGAACTTCTCGAAGTTCCAGCGGATGTCCCCGCTGTGCCCCTCGGCGTCGGCGAACCCGGTCAGCCGCTCGTACAGGGCGTGCCGCCCGTCCCCGTTGACCTCGACCTTCTCGGTCATCGGGAAGGTCACGCCGTACGTCGCCGAGCAGAACTCGGCGATCTCCTCCGCGCTGCCCGGCTCCTGCCCGAGGAACTGGTTGCAGGGCACGCCGAGCACGGTGAAGCCCCGCTCCGCGTACCGCTCGTGCAGCCGCTCCAGACCGGCGTACTGCGGGGTCAGCCCGCACTTGGAGGCCACGTTCACGACGAGCACGGCCCGCCCCGCGTACTGGGCGAGCGAGGCGGAGCCGCCGTTCAGCGCGCCGATCTCGACATCGAGGGGAGAGGCGCCGTTGTTCTTCGCAGTCGTCATGAACGGGAGCCTAACCCCATGGCGCGGGGCCGGACGGGCGGGCAGGATCGGTGGGGTCACCGACAGGTCGGGGGGACCACCGTGCCGATGCCGCCGTACAGCCCCGGCTCCGCCCGGTGGCCCGCGGGCAGTCTGCTGGGGAAGCTGCAGCCCCGGGCCCGGCAGGAGCTGCTCGGCCTGGGCGTGGAGACCCGGTTCGAGGCGGGGCAGGTGCTGCTGAGCGAGGGCGCGCACGACCGGCACGTCCTGCTGCTGCTGTCCGGCTTCGCCAAGGTGACGGCGCGCGTGGAGAACGGGGAGGCGTCGCTGCTCGCGGTGCGGGTGGGCGGTGACACGGTGGGCGAGATGGCGGCCATGGACGGGGCGCCCCGCTCGGCCACGGTGACGGCGTGCGGGCCCATGACCGCGCGGGTGCTCCAGCCGGGCGTCCTGCGGGCCCTGCTGATGCGGCGCCCGGACGTGGCGATCGTGCTCACCGGGATCGTCGCCGACCGGCTGCGCTGGGCCAACCGCCGGCGCCTGGACTTCCGCGGCTACCCGGTCAAGGTGCGGCTGGCCCGGCTGCTGGTGGAACTGGCGACCACCTACGGGCACCCGGTGGGCGGTGGCGTGGTCCTGGGCTGCCGGCTGACCCAGCCCGAGCTGGCCGCGCTCACCGGGGCCGCCGAGACGACGGTGCACAAGGGGCTGCGGGAACTGCGCGAGGAGGGGCTGCTGGAGACCGGCTACGGATCGACGGTCATCCGCGACCTGCCCCGGCTCAGACGGATCGCGGACCTCGCCCCCGAGGAGTAGCAGCGGCTACGACAGCAGCGGCCGCACCACCACCAGCAGCCCGGCACTGACACCCATCACCGCCGTGCACACCACCGCCCCGGTCAGACAGCGGTACTTGCTCACCGCCACCCGGGCCAGGAAACGAACGGTTCCCGACAACTCCCGCCGCTCCCGCGCCGCCTCGGCCTCCTCGCCGTCCTCCGGCGGGGCGGCGGGCGGCAGGATGTCCGGGCCGGTCGCCAGGTGGACGAAGCTGTAGCGGTTGGCGCCCCCGGGACGCAGCACCCGGGGGCGCAGGGCGGCGGCGAGGAAGCCCGCGCCGGCGAACAGCGCGCCCAGGAACAGCGCGAGCAGCACACCCGCGAGCACCCCCGGCGCTCCGCCGTCCCGTACGGCGCGCAGGGCGGGCCCGCTCCACCACGGCGCGGTGCCGACCAGGGCCGCCTGGACGGCGGCCAGGACACCCGCCTTGGCGTCCGCGTGCTGGTGGGTGGTCTGCAGCGCGGTGAACATGTACCGCGCCGGACGGCTGTCCCGGTCGGCTCCGGTGGTCGGCATGGGGACTCCTGCGGTCGGTGGTCGGCTCCCGCTCTCCATTGGGGCCCGGTCCGCGCGCGGAGATCCGGCATTTCTCCGGGATCGCGGGTGACTTGTTCTCGCCCCCGCGCACCGGAACCCGCCCGTCACTTCCGTGGCCGGCTGTATGTTTCGCACCCTTCCGCATCCCGTATTTAGACGGGGTTTCCCCCCGGGCGCGACGTGTACCACTGGCGTACCGGCGTCCGCATGGTTCGGGGGAGCGGGCGCCGGTGTGCCACGGAGTCCCCGAAGACGTGCGTCCCAGGGTGTGACTCCATTGAAAGAACGGGGAGTTCGAGCATGGGTACCTTCCGTCGCAGGCTGCTGCTGGCGGTCGACGCCAAGGGGTACGGCCGCGTCGACGTCGTGACGCAGCGGCAGTTGCAGGAGGCCATCCAGAGGCTGCTGACGGAGTCGGCCGGCGCGTCCGGGCTGGCGAGGGAACACTGGGAGACGCAGGTCGGCGGCGACTCGGTGCTCGCCGTGCTGCCGGAGGGCGCCTCCGAGCCGCACCTCGTCGACACGTTCATGCGCCATCTGGACGCGGGTCTGCGGGAGTTCAACCACGGCAGGGTGCGTGAGGCATGGCTGCGGCTGCGGGTGGCCGTGCACTTCGGTACGGCCGTGCCGGCCGCCAACGGATTCGAGGGCCGGGCCCCGGTCGAGATCGGCCGGATGCTGGACAGCGCCGCGCTGCGCTCGGCCCTGGACGCGGCCCCGGACGCCTGCATGGCCCTCGCGGTCTCCTCGACCGTCTTCAACGACGTGATCAGGGAGGCGTACACGACGGTCCGGGCGCAGGAGTTCCGCGAGGCGCGGATCGAGGAGAAGGAGTACACGGGGCGGATATGGATCCGGGTGCCCGGACACGACGGGCGGGCGCCCGGCCCCGGCACCGTCGAGCCCGCGCAGTGGTGCGCGGAGGGTGGTGAAACTCCGGACATGCGCCCCCCGAATACACCAACTGCTCCTGGCGACACGGTAGTTCAAGTCATTTCCGGAACCGTCCACGCTCCGGGTGCCGTCTTCGGGATCTCCAAGTGACACGGAGTGATGACTGAGGATGGACGAGGAGCAGAGCGAGCGGGGAGCCGAGGGAACCGGGAGAGCCGAGGAGGCCGAGGAGCCCAGGAGGACCCAGGGATGCGCGGAGGCCGAGAGCCCCGGGAAGGCCGAGGGGCCCGGGAGGGCCGACGGACCCCGGGCCGGACAGGACGCCCCCGAGCAGCCCGACCCGAGCACCCCCAAGCAGCCCGACCCGGCCGCCCCGGAGAACCCCGCGGCGGCCCCCGTGCACCACAACCGCGTCAACCAGTACTTCTACGGAGCCCTCGACGCCCCCGGCGCCCACTTCGGCATCGGCGCCGGCGACTCCGCCAGCGTCCGCCGCCGCGCCGTGGGCCGGCTGGACGCGGGGGAGGCGGACGCGCTCCTCGCCCCGTACGTGGAACCCGGCTGCTTCGAGGAGGCCGCCGCCGCCCTGGAGCAGGACGGTGTGGTGGTGCTCGTCGGCCCGCCCGGCATCGGCAAGCGGTCCGCGGCGGTCGCACTCGTGGCGAAGGCCGCCGAGGGCACGGAGTACGTGGTGCTCTCGCCCGGCCGGAGCCTGGAGGACCTCGCCGACGGGCGACGCATGACGTTCGGCAAGGGCGTCGGCTACGTGCTGATCGACCGCATGCACGAGGCCGCCTCGGGCACGACGGACTTCGACTGGCGGCGCGTCCGGGACGCCGTCCGGGACGCCGGCGCCCACCTGGTGATCACCACCGTGCACCCGGTGGAGGGTGACGCCCCCGGCTCCGTACGCCATGTGCCGTGGGAGCTGCCGGACCTGGCCGCCGTCCTGCGGGTGCGGCTGCTGCGGGCGCGGTGCGCCGCGGACACCGTCGAGCGGGCCGCGGCCGGCCTGCCGGAGGGCTGCGGGGTCGCGGAGGTCGCCGAGGCGGCCGAACGGATCGCGCGGGGCGCCGACCCGGACGAGGTGTGGCAGGAGTACGGCAGCGGCGCGGCGGAGCCCGTACGGGACTGGTTCGTGGCCGGGCGGGAGCCGCACGAATGGGTCGAGGTCACCACGCTGGCCTTCGTCACCGGCGTCGGCTACCGCGACTTCGAGACCTGCCAGGAGCGCCTGGAGGAATGGGTGGCGCCCACCTTCCCGACGCTGGCGAACGACGAGGAGACGGCCTCCGCCCACCGCCGTGACGCCGACCGCCGGCTGTCGCTGGGCCGCAACACCCTGGTCGCGGTGGAGGAGCGCAAGGACGGCGCCCTCACCCGCGGCGCGCTGGTCTTCGCCCACCCCCACTACCGGCAGTGGGCGCTCCAGGAGCTGTGGGCGAAGCGCTCCACGGCGTACTGGAACGGCGTACGCGACTGGCTGACCGAACTCGTCGGCACCCGGCCCGGACTCGGTGTGCAGCTCTCCGTCGCCTCGGGGCTCGCCCTGCTCACCCGGCCCGCGTTCGACGAGGTCGCCGAGAACTACCTGCACCCCTGGGCGGGCGGCGCGGCCGGACCGGAGGGACAGTCCACGGCCGTCCTGGTGCTGCAGTTCATGTGCCTGGACGAAGGGCTCGCCGCCACCGCGCTCGCCGTGGGCCGCGACTGGGCCCGCTCGCCGGACCCGGCGCTGCGGTCGGCCGCCGCCGCGGCGTTCAGCGGGGCGCTCGGCGTGCGGTTCCCCACCGACGCCGTGAACGTGCTGCTGCGGCTGACCGGCCGGTCCGAGGAGGCGGCGCCCGCCCTGGCCGGCCTCGTCGCCCTGCTCCTGGAATGCGGCGAGGACACCGGCGCGGTGCTGCGGCCCCTCGCGTACCGGCTCAGGGCCCTGCGCACCACGCTCACCGGACGTCACAAGGAGACCGTCCTCGACACCGTCCGGACCCTCCTCGGGGCCCGCGACCCCCGGACCGGCCGGCTGGTGGGCGCCTCGCTGCTGGACGGCGACCCCGCACAGAGCGACCGGATCGCCGAACTGTGGGCGGGCGTGCTGGAGAACCGCCCGCGCCGGGGATGGGCGCTGCGCTTCCTGCACGCCACCCTGCGCGACCTGACCGCCGTGACGGCCGGACCGGAACCGGCGGCCGAGCGGTTCGGCCGCTCCCTGGGCGCCGCCCTGGCCCCCGGGGAGCGGCAGCACCTCGCCACCGCCCTGCGGCGGACCGCGGTGCGCCCCGACCCGGAGACCGCCGCCCTCACCGAGACCTTCCTTACCGCCGTACTGAGCACGGAGGACTGACACAGGTATGGCCGAGAACTATCCCCTCGTCGAGCAACGGGAGTACCGGCGGCCGGAGAAGCGCGTCGGCTGGCTGAACAAGCGCAGCGTGCGCGACGATGACGAACTGCCCCTGATCGCCGGGCACCAGGTGCGCGTCTTCCGGGTCGGCGAGGAGTACGTCGAGGACCCCGGGCACCTGCGGCCCGACGACCCGCTGGTGACCGGGGCGAGCTCCGTCACGGTCGTCGACCGGCGGGTCGAGGTCCCGGTCGTGGTGGAGACCCGCATCCCGTCCGCCGAGGCGGGCGACTTCACCGTACGGACGACCTTCTACTGCACGGTGACGGACGCCTGCGCCGTCGTACGCGACGGCGTCACCGACATCGAGGCCCTGCTGCTCGCCCATCTGCGGGAGGTCCCCGGGCTCACCGAGGACGGCAGCGACCTGCCGATCGTCGACTCGGACGCCGTACGGGAACGGATCGACGCCCGGCTGACCGCGTACCACGAGATGCGGCCCGCCCCGCTGTCCGGGCTGCGGGCCCGGCACGGACTGGTCGAGGTCCTCACCCCGGCGGAACTCGCCGAGGACATCGCCAAGCTCCAGGAGGAGCGCCGGCAGCGGGAACGCGACCGGATCAGGCAGGAGTGGGAGCAGGAGTCCGCCCTCAAGCGCTCCTGGCTGGAGACCGAACTGGAGCTGAAGCGCGAGGAGCTGCGCAACACCAGCGCCCTGCGCAAGGAACGCAACCGGCAGGAGGAGGAGCTGGAGAAGGAGTACGGCCGGCAGAAGCACGAGACGCTGCTCTCCCGGTTCCGGCGCGAGTCCGGCGCCGAGGACCAGCGGCACGAGCTGGCGCAGCGGGCCGAGCGCAACCGCTTCAACCGGGACCAGCTCAGGGAGGACGTCCGGCTGATCGGCGCCGACCCGATCCTCGCCGACTTCAACGCCTGGCGGCAGGGCGACATCAGCGCCGACGAGCTGTCCCGGCGGCTGCACGCGGACGACGAACGCCGGGCCGAGCTCACCGACCGGCGCCGGCGGGCCGAGCTGGAGGAGGAGCTGACGCGGCGCGGCTTCGACCGGGACGAGGTGCGCTGGCAGGTGGAGCAGGACGACCGGCGCAAGGAACTCGAACGCCAGGCGGCGCGCGAGGAGGAGGCCGCGCGGCAGCGCGAGGAGAGCCGCCGCTGGGACCTGAAGCACCAGGACCGGGTACAGGCCCGCCACGAGGCCCGCGAGGACGCCCACCAGCTGCACCGGGACCGTCACGAGCTGAACCAGCAGGGGCTCGCCGCCTGGACCCAGCTGAGCAAGCAGGCCTTCGAGCGCGGGCTCTTCGACGGCCAGCTCAGCGACCCCGGCGCACACATCAACCGGATCCAGGACATCTCGTACGACGGGGGCCGGCCGGCGGCGGAGCGCGGCACCGCCCGGGAGGTCCCGGGCGCCGCCCACCGGAGCATCCCGCAGGGCGAACCCGCCGGCTTCGACGAGGACGACGCCGACCTGGACCTCGGAGGCACCGACTCGGAGGCGGACCTTGGCCACTGACACACCCCTGCGCCTCGCCGACAGCGCGCCCTACGACGACGACCCGGCCACCGGCCGCCCCGTCCCCGTGCCGGCCACCGGCCCCGGGACGCGGCTGCGCCGCCTGATCGGCATCGACGAGGCCCTGCTGTCCTGGGTGCCGGAGGAGCGCACCCGCTACACCTGGTACGGCGCGCTCGTCCTCAACACCGCGCTGCTCGGCGCCCTGTCCATGTCGCTGGCGCTCGGCAGCTTCCGCTCCGACCTGCCGCTGGTGGCGGTGCTCGGGGTCGCCGCGGTCTGGTTCTGGGTGGTGCTGGCCATGGACAGCTGGCTGGTGTCCAGCACCCACGGCACCACGGTCAAGAAGTGGTCCCTGGTGCTGCGGCTGTTCCTGTCGGTGCTCCTCGGCCTGTTCATCGCCGAACCGATCCTCTTCCAGATCTTCGACAAGGAGATCCGCCAGGAGATAGCCGTCGGCAACGAACAGAAGGTGGCCGACTACCGGGGCAGGCTCGTCGCCTGCAACCCCACGGGCGGCGAGTCCACCGCCGGCCGCCCGGAGTGCGCCCGCTACCAGCTCAAGGTGGCCGGCTCCCCGGCCGAGCTGGCGGAGCAGATCAAGAGCAACGAGGCCGGCATGAAGACCCTGCAGAGCCGGGTCACCGAGATCAACAAGACCCTCGACGGCAAGATGGCCACCGAGCAGCGGGAGTGCGGCCGGGACCACTGGATCCGCAAGGGCGGTGGCTGGGACGTCACCATCACCTGCGAGCGGGCCCGCAAGGACTCCTCCTCCTACCGCACGACCAGCAAGATCGACACGTACGAGAAGCAGCTCGCGGGCATGCGGGACAAGGCGGAGACCCTGCAGGCCAGGAAGAACCGGGCCGCCGACGCCTACCAGCCCCTGCTGCAGGAGGCCATCGACACCAAGACCCGCCGGCGGGCCGAGGGCCTCGACTCGGAGGGCATCCTCACCCGCGCGCACGCCCTGCGCACCGTCGCGGACTCCGACGGCTTCGCCCTCTTCATCACCGTCGTCCTGCACCTGCTGCTGCTCTCCCTGGACGCCCTCCCGGTCCTCGCCAAGTTCATGAGCGGCGCCACGATGTACGACCGTCTCCTCGGCTCCCGCTTCGACGCGAGCCGCCGGCTGTACACGGAGGAACTCCAGGTGCAGCAGGCGTGCGTGCGCATGGAGCACGAGGTGCGCCGGCACCGGGTGGAGCAGGAGACGAAGGAGCACATGCGCCGCACGGAGCACGAACACCACCGGGCGCAGGCGGAACGGGCGGTGCGGGAGCGGGCGGAACTGGAGGAGCGGATGGAGCGGATCATGCGGACGAGGAGGGCCTGAGCGCACGGCCGGCCGGGACGGGGCCGGGGCGTGCCTCCGAGGGGGCACGCCCCGGACGTCGTGCCGCCGGTGGTCAGGGCTTGCGGCCCACACCGCAGTAGGCGTCCACGGCCGTCGCGCCGTCGCCGTCCTCGTCCGGCCGCCACTGAGGCACCCGTACGACGCCCGGCTTCACCAGTTCCAGCCCGTCGAAGAACCCGGCGATCTCCTCGACGCTCCGCACGTGGTACGGCACGGCGCCGCTCGAGTTGTACGCGGCCGAGGCCGCGATCATGCCCTCGCTGGTGGCCGTACTGTCGCTGATCACCAGGTGACTGCCCGAGGGGAGCCCCGCCATGAGCCGGCGCACCAGGTCACGGGCCTGCTCGTAGTCGGAGACGTGGCCGAGCGTGTTGAGGATCATCAGGGCGACCGGCCGGGACAGGTCGAGCGTCCCGGCGGCGGCCCGCAGCACGGCCTCCGGGTCGTACAGATCGGCGTCGAGGTACGCCGTCCTCCCCTCGGGTGTGCTGGTGAGCAGGGCGTTCGCGTGGGCGAGGACGATCGGGTCGTTGTCGACGTACACGATCCGGGAGTCCGGGGCGACACGCTGGGCCACCTCGTGCGTGTTGTCGGCGGTCGGCAGCCCCGTACCCACGTCCAGGAACTGCCGTACGCCCTGCTCACCGGCGAGGTACCGGACGGCCCGCCCCAGGAACCGCCGGCTGGTGTGCGCCACGTCGACCAGCCCGGGGAAGATCCCCTTGATCTGGTCGCCTATCTCCCGGTCGACCTTGTAGTGGTCCTTCCCGCCGACGAAGTAGTTCCAGAACCGCGCCGAGTGCGGCTTGGTCGTGTCGATCCGGGCGCGTGTCGCGAAACCGGAACGGTCCTGGGTGATGTCCTCGGACACGGGCGAGCCTCCTGGAAACGGTCGATGGTCAGTCGCCTTCAACCTAGGCGAACCGGCCATTGAGCGCTGGGAGTTGAGGGACTCGACGTCACCGCGCCGCCACGGCCTCCGGTTCCTTCTCCAGGGCGGCCGCGCGGGCCTGCCGGGTGCGCGGTCCGAAGACGGCCAGGGCGACGGCTCCGACCAGCCAGGTCCCGGCGATGAAGTAGAAGACGCTCTGGTAACCGCTGCTCTGGTAGAGCGCCGCGACGATCAGCGGCCCCGCGGCGTTCGACAGCCGGCCGAGGCCGTAGGAGACGCCGGTGCCCAGCGAGCGGCCACGGGTGTCGAAGAGTTCGGGGGAGTAGGCGTACGCGAGTGCCGTGTAGCCGCGCTCGAACATGTTGACCAGGAAGCCGAAGACGATGATCAGCACCGGGTTGAAGGTCAGCCCGTACAGCAGGCCGCACAGCGCGATGACCGTACCGAAGGCGGCCAGGCTCCACTTGCGTTCGAAGCGGTCGGTGACCAGGGACGCGAGATAGGAGCCCAGCGGCGCGCCGACGGTGGTGAGCGCCACGTAGAAGACGGACTTCTCGACGCTGAAGCCCTCCTTGGCGAGCAGCGTGGGCGCCCAGCTGGAGAAGCCGAAGAAGCCGATGGTCTGCGTCACCCACAGCACCGTGAGCAGCAGCGTCGGGAAGAGGTACTTCTTCCGCAGCAGCAGGCGCACCGGGGTCCGGGTCGACGGGGTCTCCTCCACCGGGGGCGCCGGCTCGGGCAGCGGGCCCTTCTCGGCGGCGACGCTCGCCTCGATCTCCCGCAGCACCTCGTCCGCCCTGGCGTGCTCCCCCCGGCTCTCGTACCAGCGCGGCGACTCCTTCAGCCGCCTGGTGAAGAACACGAGCAGGATGCCCAGCGAACCCCACAGGTAGACCAGCCGCCACGACCAGTCGTTGAGGGGCACGACCGCGCTGGCGACGAGGTTGGTGGCCGGGGTGCCGCAGATACCGATGACGATGGCGTACGCCTGGAACTTGCCGCGCACGGCGGCCGGGTACATCTCGTTGACGTAGATGACGGCGACGACGGTCATCGCCGCCAGGCCCGCCGAGGTGAGCACGCGGAACACGCCCAGCGACACGATGTCCCAGGAGAACACCGAGACGAACGAGAAGACGCCGAACCACACGGTGGTCAGCATCAGGGTCCGTTTGCGGCCCCACCGGTCGGCCATCGCACCGGCGCAGATCGACCCGAGGAACATGCCGACGAACGACAGCGAGGTCACGTAGGCGACCTGGTCGATGGTCACGCCCCACAGCTTGATCAGCTTGGGCGCGGTCGTCGCGAAGGTGTTGATGTCCGCGAACTCGAAGAAGTACGCGAAGGAGACGGCCACCAGGGTGACCTTGTGGAACCGGCCGATCGGCAGCCGGTTCAGCCGGTTCAGCGCGTTGGCGTGCGGTACGGGTGACTGCTGCATGGGTCAGCTCTCCTCGCCGGGCCAGTACAGGTTCATGGGGTTGTCGACGAGCAACCTGCGCCGCTGTTCGGCCGTGACCGCGACCCGCGGCACGTAGTCGACCAGGAGGCCGTCGTCGGGCATGTGGTCGGTGAGGTTGGGGTGGGGCCAGTCGGTGCCCCACAGCACCCGGTCGGGGAACTCCGCCACGACGCGGCGGCCGAAGGGCACGACGTCGGCGTACGGGAGCGGTGCGCCGTCGAGGGCGGCGGGCCCGGTGACGCTGAGGCGTTCGGGGCACGTCACCTTGACCCAGACGTCGCCGGCGTCGACAAAGCGCAGGAACCGGGAGAACTCCGGCCCGTCCACCGGCCGGGTCACGTCGGGGCGGCCCATGTGGTCCACCACCAGCGGGGTGGGCAGCGAGGCGAAGAAGCCCTCCAGGTCCGGCAGGTCGGCGCTCTCGAAGTAGAGGACGACGTGCCAGCCCAGCGGGGCGACCTTGTCCGCGATCACCCGCAGATCGTCCTGGGGCGAGGCGTCGACCAGACGCCGTACGAAGTTGAACCGCACCCCGCGCACACCCGCCGTGTGCAGTTCGAGCAGCTCGCTCTCGGTGACGTCCGGGCGGACGGACGCGACACCGCGTGCCCGGTCACCGGCCGACCGTACGGCGTCCACCATGGCGGAGTTGTCGGTGCCGTGGCAGGTGGCCTGCACGACGACGGTGCGGTCGACGCCCAAGTGGTCGCGCAGGGCGAACAGTTGGTCCTTGCCGGCGTCGCAGGGCGTGTACTTGCGCTGCGGCGCGAAGGGGAACGCGGCCTGCGGGCCGAAGACGTGGCAGTGGGTGTCGACGGTGCCGGGAGGGAGCCGGAAGGCGGGTTCGGACGGGCTGGGGTGCCAGTCGAGCCAGCCCGGGGTCTTGGGGGCGGCGGTGGGCATGGGGCTCCTCGGGAGAGGGTGGGGACGGGGATCTTCGGGGAAGGGGGAACGAGGTGGGGACGGAGGCCTGCGGGCCGGTCAGCGGCCCTGGCGCCTGAGCAGCGCGTCCAGGCGCGGGTACACGGCGCGGGCGTTGTGCTCCTGGATCGCGGCGAGGTCGGCGGCGGGCAGCGCGGCCGCCTCGGCGTAGCGGCGGGTGTCGTCGAAGTGGTGGCCGCTGCACGGGTCGACGTCGCGGACGGCGCCGATCATCTCCGAGGCGAAGAGGATGTTCCTGGCCGGTACGACGTCGAACAGCAGGTCCGCACCCGGCTGGTGGTACACGCAGGTGTCGAAGAAGACGTTCCCCAGGACGTGTTCCTCCAGCGGCGGCTTGCCGAGCGCCATCGCCAGGCCCCGGAACCGGCCCCAGTGGTAGGGCACCGCGCCGCCGCCGTGCGGGATGACCAGGCGCAGGTCCGGGAAGTCGGCGAACAGATCACCCTGGACGAGCTGCATGAACGCCGTGGTGTCGGCGTTGAGGTAGTGCGCGCCGGTGGTGTGGAAGGCGGGGTTCACACTGGTGCTGACGTGGATCATCGCCGGGATGCCGTACTCGACCATCTTCTCGTAGACGGGGTACCAGGAGCGGTCGGTGAGCGGCGGGGCGGTCCAGTGGCCGCCGGACGGGTCGGGGTTCAGGTTCAGGGCGACGGCGCCGTACTCCTCCACGCAGCGGACCAGCTCGGGGACGCAGGTGGCGGGGTCGACGCCGGGTGACTGCGGGAGCATCGCGGCGGGCGCGAAGCGCTCCGGGTACAGCAGGCTCACGCGGTGGCAGAGCTCGTTGCAGATCGCGGCCCACTCGGCGGAGGTCCGGAAGTCCCCGACGTGGTGCGCCATGAAGGAGGCGCGCGGCGAGAAGACCGTCAGGTCGATGCCGCGTTCGTCCATCAGCCGCAGCTGGTTCGCCTCGATGGTCTCGCGCAGCTCGTCGTCACTGATCCGCAGGTCCGCGCGGGACGGGGCCAGGGCGGGATCGGCGAGCCCGGCGATCTGCCGGTCCCGCCAGGCCGCGAGGGCCGGCGGGGCGGTCGTGTAGTGGCCGTGGCAGTCGATGATCATGGCTGGTTCCTCTGCTCCGGTGCGTCGTCCTCGACCGCTGCAGCCTGGCTCCGCCCGCCACGGCGGAGGAGACGACCGGGCACAGAACTAACCTCCCCTTAACATTCGGGGCCCGGGGCGTCCGGCCGCGCCCCAGGGGCACCGTCGGCCGTGGTCTACATTCGGAACCGGAGACTCCTCAACGTGGCCGGAAGGAGGCGGGCAGGAATGCAGATCCTGCTGGCCGAGGACGACGACGGGGTGGCCGCGGCCCTCGTCGAGGTCCTCTACGACCACGGCCACGACACCCGGCGGGTCCGCAACGGCAGGGACGTCCTGACCTACCACCGCAGCGCCGACCTGCTCCTCCTCGACCTCGGCCTGCCCGACGTCGACGGCCTGGAGGTGCTGCGGGGACTGCGGGCGGTCAGCGACGTCTCCGTACTGATCCTCACGGCGCGTGGCGACGAGCGCTCCGTGGTGCGCGGCCTGCGGCTCGGCGCCGACGACTACCTGGTCAAGCCGGTACGGCTCACCGAACTGCTCGCCCGGATCGAGGCCGTCACCCGGCGCACCGCGTCCCGCCCCGCCGCGCCGGCCGCCCCCACCGCGCGCACGGTCCGCGCCGGTGACGTCGAGGTCGACCTCGACGCGCGCCGCGTCCGGGTGGACGGCACGGAGATCGACCTGACCGCGAAGGAGTTCGACGTCCTCGCCGTCCTGGCCGCACGGGCCGGTACGGCGGTCAGCAGGGAGCAGCTTCTGGACGAGGTGTGGGGCGACGCCCACCACGCCGTCTCCCGCTCCCTCGACGTCCACCTCACCCAGCTGCGCGCCAAGCTGCGCCGCCCCGGCCTGCTCACCACGATCCGCGGCTTCGGCTACCGCTTCGGGGACTGAGGGGCCGACGCGTGCGTACCCGGGTCCAGGCCGTGCTGCTGGTGTTCGGCATCCTCGTGGTCGCCGCGTTCGCCGTGCCGCTGCTGCTGTTCACCGCCTCCGACCGCACCCAGCAGCTGGTGCTCGCCCGCAGCTCTGCCCTCGACCGCTTCGCGTCCCTCATGGACCAGGCGGCGGCGACCGGCGACACCTCCGCGGTCGTCACCGAGGCCCGGCGCTACACCCAGCTCTACGGCGAACCGCTCGTCGTCACCGACGTCCGCCGGGCCCCCGTCGTCCAGACCGGCGGCATGCGGGCCGCCGACCCGGCCGTCGCCCCGCTGATCGACGCGGCCCTGCGCAACCAGACCGCCCACCCCAAGGGCCCCCTGCGCCCCTGGTCCCGCGGCCACCGCACGTTCGCCGAACCCGCCGGCACCGGCACGCGGGTCACCGGGGCCGTCGTCATGCGGGCGTCGGTGGAGACCGCCGCGCGGGACATCGCCCGGCGCTGGGCGGCCGTACTGGCCGGGGCGGCCCTGGTCGCCCTCGCCTGCACGGCCCTCGCGCGGGCCGCCACCCGCTGGGTGGTCAGCCCGCTGCGCCGGCTCGACCGTGCCGTGGGCCAGCTCGCCGCGGGACTGCCGCCCGAGCAGACCAGCGGCGGCGGACCGCCGGAACTGCGCCAGCTGGCCACCGGCTTCAACCGGATGGCGAGCACCGTCACGGCGGCCCTGGAGCAGCAGCGCCGGCTCGTCGCCGACACCTCCCACCAGATGCGCAACCCCATGGCCGCGCTCCGGCTCCGCGTCGACGCCCTGCGCACCCACCTGCCCGCCTCCGCCGACCGCACGTACAACGGCGTCACCGGTGAGCTCGACCGGCTGGAGAACCTCCTCGACGACATGCTGGCCCTGGCCACCGCGGAACACCGGGCCGGGGAACTGACGGTGACCGACGGCACGGACGCCCGGTGCGACGCCGCCGAGGTCGCGCTGGGCCAGCACCGGCGGTGGGAGCCGGTCGCCCGCCGCGCCGGAGCCGGCCTCACCACCGACGCCCCCGCCACCCCGGTCCCGGCCGCCTGCACCGACCACGAACTCGCCCAGATCACGGACATCCTCCTGGACAACGCCATCAAGTACGCGGGCGGCCCCGGCGCCCGGATCACGCTCACCTGCGGAGTCGAGGGCCCCTTCGCGGTCCTCACGGTGACGGACGACGGCCCCGGTCTGGACGCGGACGAGCTGGCCCAGGCCACGACCCGGTTCTGGCGCTCGACCCGCCGGACCGGGACGACGGCCGGTACGGGCCTGGGGCTGGCGATCGCCGAACAGCTCCTGACCGGCCGGGGCGGCAGGCTGGAACTCGGCCCCGCGCGGCCCCGGGGACTGCGGGCCCGCGCACTCGTCCCGCGCGCCACCGCCGAGGGCGGTACGTCATGACCCCGTTCCCCGGCCGCCGTACCGTGCTGCGCGCGGCCGCCGGATCGGCGGCCGGTGTCGCCCTCGGGGGCGTGCTCGCCGGTGACGCCTCACGGCAGGGCCCCGGACCGGGCGGCGTCCTGCGTCTGGCGACCGGTGAGCCCACGGCCTTCTACGCGGCCTTCGGCCGGCTCCTCGCCGCCGAGATCGAACGGGCACACCCCCGGCTGAGCTGCCGTATCCGCACCACGGCGGGCAGCATCGCCAACATCGAGCTGCTCCGCGACGGCCGCGCCGACCTCGCGCTCGTCCTCACCGACACCGCGCGCGCCGCCCGGGACGGCAGCCTCTTCGAACGCCCGGTGCCCCTGCGCGCGCTCGGCAGGCTCTACGAGACCTACCTCCAGTTCGCCGTCCGCGCCGACTCACCCGTGCGCAGCGTGTCCGGCCTGACCGGACACAAGGTGTCGCTCGGCGCCCTCGGATCGGGCGCGGCCCTCCTCGGCGAACGCGTCCTCGACGCCGCGGGACTGTCGCCCGGCACCGACGTCCCCGTGCTCCATCTGCGGCTGGCCGAGGCGGCCGACGCCGTACGGACCGGCGCCGTCGAGGGCCTGCTCGTGGCGGGCGGCGTACCGCTGCCCACTCTCACCGGCCTCGACGCCGACCCCGGCCTGCGGTTCCTGCCGCTGGCCGGACTGCTGCCCCGGCTCGGCGGCCACGACGGACTGGCCGGCTCGGGCCTGGAGGAGGTGCCGTTCCCGCAGGGCGCCTACCGCGGCGCGGGCGGCGTCGCCACCATCGGCGTGTCCAACCTGCTGGTGTGCCGCCCCGGTCTGGCCCCCGCCGTCGCCGACGCGGTCACCCGCCTCCTCGTCCTGCGCGCGAGCGCCCTCGTCCCCGCCCACGCGGTCGGTGCCCAGTTCCTCGACGTCCGCACCCTCATCGGCACCGGCAGCGTCCCCCTGCACCCCGGCGCGGTCTCGGCATACCGCTCGCTGCACGGCTGAGCGCGCCCATGCCGACGGCCCCGTCACCGGTCCGGCCCGTACCGCGGACGCGGGGTGGCGTCACGGGTGCCGCGTCCGTTCCGGTGAGGGAGGCCCGAACCCGAGGAGGCCGAGCATCGCCCGGGTGGCCGGGCCGGGGTTGAAGCGGTTCCACACCAGGTACTCGACGCGGCGCGGTCCGTCGGCCACCGGGACCAGCGCCAGCCCGGGGGTGTCGGCGGCCCGCGGCCGGATGAACGCCGACGGCAGGAGCGCGATGCCGAGCCCGCGCCCGATCAGCCGGGTGATCAGCTCCACGACACCGGCCTCGTACGCGACCTGGCGGACCAGGCCCGCGGCGGCGAACGCCTGATCGGACTGGGCCCGGGCGGGCGTCCCGCTCACGAAGTCCACGAACGTCTCGTCGGCGATCTCCCGCAGCGTGACCCCGGAAACGCCCGCCAGCCGGTGTCCGGCCGGCACCACCAGCACATGCTCGTCACGAGCGAGAACGACGCACTCCACACCGGAAGGCCGTTCGCTCTCCGGCATGCCGAGGAAGGCGATGTCCAGGTCGCCGTCCCGGACCGCCGCCGCCAGGTCGTCACTGCGTCCGGACCGGAGGGCGACATGGACGTCCGGGTGCCGGGCGCGGTACCGCTGCAACAGCTCCGGTACGTCCACGGCGGCCGTGGTCACGATCACGCCGACGGCGAGCCGGCCGCGTACCAGGCCGGCCGCGGCGGCGGCGTCGGCGGCGGCGCGGTCGGCGGCGGCCAGGCACTCGCGTGCGCCGGCGACGAACGCCGCTCCCGCGGGGGTCAGTTCGACGCGGCGGCTGGACCGGGCGAACAGCTTCACCCCGAGTTCCCGTTCCAGACCGGCGATCCGGTGACTGAGCGACGACTGCACCACGAAGCAGCGCTCGGCGGCGCGGGTGAAGTTACGGGTTTCGGCCACGGCGACGACGTAGCGCATCTGCTGGAGATCCACACCGTCATCGTTCTGGTTCATGGCTGCGATGACAAGCATGTGTTGGACTCATGGCAGGGCCCGTCCCGAGACTTCCTCACATGGACACCTCGACCGAGCGGACACCGGGACCACCGCGCCACGGAGGGCGGGCGGCCACCGTCGCACTGACCGCACTCGCCCCCGCGTCCTGGGGCACCACGTACGTCGTCACCACGGAACTGCTCCCGCCCGGACACCCGCTGTTCGCCGGGATGCTGCGCGCCCTGCCCGGCGGGCTGCTCGCGCTGGCGATCACCCGCGTGCTCCCGCGCGGGGACTGGTGGTGGAAGGCCACCGTCCTGGGCGCGCTCAACATCGGTGCCCTGTACCCCCTCTTGTTCGTGGCGGCCGAGCGGCTCCCCGGCGGTGTCGCCGCCACCCTCGGCGCCACCCAGCCACTGCTGGTCGCCGGGCTGGCCGTCGCGCTGCTCCACGACCGGCCGACGGCCTGGCGGCTGACCTGGGGCGTGCTCGGTGCGGTCGGCGTCGGACTCGTCGTCCTGGGGCCGCAGGCCCGGCTGGACGCCGTCGGGGTCGCCGCCGGCCTCGGCGGTACGGCCGCCATGGCCGCCGGAATCGTCCTCACCAAGCGATGGGGCCTTCCCGCGGGTGCCGGTCCGCTGACCCTGACCGGCTGGCAGCTGACGGCGGGCGGCCTGCTCCTGCTCCCGCTCGTCCTCACGGCCGAGGGGGCGCCGCCGCACATCGACGCCGGAGCCGCCGCCGGGTACCTGTGGCTCGGCAGCGTGGGCGGACTGATCGCGTCCACGTTGTGGTTCCGCGGGATCGGGAAGCTGCCGGTCGGAGCGTCCGCACCGCTGGTCCTGCTGTCCCCGATGGTCGCGGCCGTCATCGGCGTCGCGCTGGGTGAGTCGTGGAGCCTGCCGCAGACCTGCGGTTTCGCCCTCGCTCTCGCCGCGTTGCTCGCGGCACAGCTCGATCCGGCACGCGGCGGTCCGGCGGAGGCCCGGACCCGAGAGGACCGGACGCACGACGACCGAACGCACGACGACCGCATACGAGAAGGACGGACCCGATGAGGACAGGCATGACGATCGCCGTACTGGGCGCCACCGGGATGGTCGGCAGCCGGGTGGTCGACGAGGCGAGCGCACGCGGACACCGGGTGCTCGCCCTCTCCCGGAAACCCGGGAGTGAGCACCCGGAGGGCCCGAGGAGGCCGCAGGACCCGGACGTGACGCCGGTCGCGGTCGGCGCGGACGACGCGCACGCCCTGCGCGAGGCGCTCATGGGCTCCGCCTCCCACGGCGCCGCGGACGCCGTCGTGCTGACCGTGCGGACCGTGCCGGTCGACGAGGGGTTCCTGGCCGGCGCGACCCGTACGGTGCTGGACGTGGCCGCACGGCTCGGGATCCGCGTCCTCGTGGTCGGCGGAGCCGGCGCGTTGCGCAGCCCCGGCGACCGCGGTCTGCTGGTCGCCGACGACCCGGCATACGTGCCCGCCGAGATCAGGGCCGTCGCCGCCGCCGGAGTCGCCCAGCTGCGGACCTGCCGGTCCCATGCCGGTGCCGATTACGTCTACCTGAGTCCACCGGCCCTGCTCGAGCCCGGCGAACGGACCGGCCGTTACCGGCGCGGCACCGACACCTTGCTCGTCGACGCCGACGGCCGGTCCCGGATCAGCGCCGAGGACCTGGCCGTCGCCGTGGTCGACGAACTGGAGAACCCCGGCCCCGACCGCCACATCACGGTCGCCCACCACGGCGGACATCCGCCGGCGTGAGTCGGCCGACGGCCGGGCCGCGCCGATCGCGCCAGGCGGTCACCGGCCCGTACGGACGGGGGCTCGGCCGGTCCCGGACACTCGGACACGGGGACCGCTCCCGCGCGTCGCGTTCCGGCCGTGCGTGCGGGTGAGGGCCCGTCGATACCGGCGGGCCCGTTCACCTCAGGTTCCGGCCGGGGGAGTGGGCGATCCGCCGGCACGCCGGTATTCGGCGTTGATGCGCTGGGCTTCCTCGAGCTGGTCCTCGAGGATGATGATCCGGCATGCGGCCTCGATCGGGGTGCCCTGGTCGACGAGTTCACGCGCGCGTGCCGCGATACGCAGCTGGTAGCGGGAGTAGCGGCGGTGCCCGCCCCCGGAGCGCAGTGGTGTGATCAGTCGTGCTTCACCGATGGCGCGGAGAAAGCCGGGAGTGGTACCGAGCAACTCGGCGGCCCGGCCCATCGTGTAGGCGGGGTAGTCGTCGTCGTCGAGACGGCCTAGCGACTCGTCTGCTGTCATCTCACCTCTCTGTGGATCTCTGTGGAACACGTGGAGGGGCCCTGGTGCCGTACGGCACCAGGGCCCCGAAGGAACTACAACACCATCTGCCGACCCTAGTACTGCGTCGGCCTTCTGTTTCCGCACGGCCGTCCGGTACTCCGACGGGGGTGCGGGGATCGCGGATGCGTGACCGGAGACCACCTGCCTATCGATGTCCTGCGGTACCCGGGCTCGCGTCTTCCGCCCGGGCGATCCTGATGGCGTTCGACTCCTCCGTTCTTTCCTCTTGATCAATCACTTGCAAACGGGGGACTGCGTACTGCTTGTACCGCTGCCCGGCAGTTCGTGTCTGCCGGGCCCTGATCGATCTCGTCTACGAGAGAAATCGTAACCACGAGAGACGTGAATGTCTACTCCGGCGGACACAGATTTACTGTGCTCGCCGGCGAGGTGTCCCCTTGGTGCGGTCAGCGCGCGCTGGGGACCGCCCGCAGTACGGGTCCGGCGTACAGGTGAGGCCCGGAGCCGCCCACCGGGGGAGCCGTATGCGCTCGTCCCGCCCGTCGGTTTCACCACCCGGGCCGCCCGGGCGGACTGGTGCATAGAATCCGATCTCATGCCGAAGCCTGACGAGCTGATCGTTGACATCGCCGCCCGTGTGGAGTCCGGGCAGAGCAACCAGATGTCCCTGACCGTGGTCACCGGTGGTGCTGTCATCACCGGCCGCCTGGCCCCCGAAGCCGTGTGGAGGCGGAGGGTGTCGGAGGTGCTGACCGACTCCGCCCGCCTGGGCGAGTTCTCCGCCGTCTTCGACGCCCCCGCGAAGAGGGAGGGGCCACCCACGCATCTGCACTTCCATGTCGCCCGGATCCTCCAGGGCACGGTGGGGATCCCGGAGACGGGCGGGATGTACCGCGTCGCGATCGAGGACGTCAGCGCCTGGACCGTGGGCGACTTCAGCTACTCCGACCACTGACCCGTCGCCATGCCGGGAGCGGCGTGGCACGCGGTGAGGGCCCCTACCGGCACGTGCCGGTAGGGGCCCTCACTGTTCTTGTTCGGCTAGTGCCCGTCCCGTCGGTCGGGCGGACAGGGGGACGGCAGATGAAGCCGAGCCCGCAGCAGCGCGCATCGCACGCTCTGCCTCGGCCCTCGTGGTCAGCGGCGGGGGAAGGGCCCGATGACGTCGGCGACGTCACGCAGCCGGATCCGGTCCGTGTATCCGAAACCGTCACGAGCGGCCGTGAGCCCGGCCCGTGTGACCAGGCCGGTGCGCAGACCGTCCTCGTCGCAGACGATCAGACGATCCGTACGGGCGGCGGCCATCAAGGACAGTGCCACCTCCACGGTCATGTCCTCCCAGACCCGCGGTTCGGCCGCGTCCATGGCATCGGCCGCAGGGCGGGACTGCGTCTGGGGCGGCGTCAAAGGGTGCCTCCTGCGGAGTCGGGTCGGTTTCCTGAGCACGAAGGTCCTGCGCGGCCGCACCGGCGGTGGGCCGCGGTGCGGATGCGCGCCGGGCCGCCGGACCGGCTGCCACCCCTTCCGGAGGCGGCACCGCCGTCACGGGTGCGGGCGAAGCGGTCGTTCGTGCGTGTGCGGTTCATGCGGAACCTTCCTCGATGCGGCACATATCAAGGAATTCCCGCAGCGATGAGCGGCATGGGGAATTGCAGGAATGGGCCGGCGGAACGCGACAGCGAATCCGGCTGACGGAAAATCCGCGCGGGCGAGGGCGTCGAAATGAATGGCGTGATCGCGATGCGGACGCGGTGTTCGGGCGTCCACGGCGATGTGGCGGTACGGGGATGCGTCCGCATCCCCGCAGGGCGATCCGTGTGCGGTGCGCCATGGATTTCCTGACCGTCTTCCGCAGGCGAAACCACTGCGGAAAATACAAGCAGCTGGGGCCCGCACCCCGAAGGATGCGGGCCCCAGCTGCACAGTGCGCGTCAGCGTCAGGCGGGAACGATGTTCTCGGCCGTCGGGCCCTTCTGGCCCTGCGCGATGTCGAAGGACACCTTCTGGCCCTCGAGCAGCTCACGGAAGCCCTGGGCGGCGATGTTCGAGTAGTGGGCGAACACGTCGGCGCCGCCACCGTCCTGCTCGATGAAGCCGAAGCCCTTTTCCGCGTTGAACCACTTCACGGTACCGGTAGCCATGTCATTTCTCCTTCGGGGCAGTGCGTCGGGGTCCGCACCGTGCGGAACCCGTGTCGCCGCGATGATCACCCACCCGGAAAAAGCCGGATACACAAGTGCTCCCGGCGGTACGAAAAACGACCGGAGAGCACATGAAGTTTCGGGAACCACAACTGCAACTGAGATCGAAGGTAGCACGCCGCAGCAGCCTGTGTGCGGTGAAGAATCCCACGCCGCTCATCACAACAGAGAATCTGCCCGCACGTCCCGTGGAAATCTCAGCTCGCGGGCACAGCTATTGATTCGCCAGGAACACAACGTTCCGGGAAGCGCGAGGCGCGGTCAGCACAAGGATTACCCCCGAAGGGCCCTTTTCCTTCCGGCCACGAACCGCATCGCACACCGTACAGACCCGGGTGACCGAACGAACACCCCGAAGTGTCGAGGTCGATGGAGTCTTAAGGACCGGTTCAAGCTGCTGCGGAGGGCGAGGGCGAGGGCGAGGGCGAGGGCGATGACGGCGGGGACGGGTTCGTGGCCCTCGGCTCGTTTCTTGAGGCAGTAGGTGCGGTGGGGACCGTCGCGGATGACGGTGGCCTGTGGGTGGGTACGCGGCGGTGTGCTCGGGTGGGAGCGCACCGCCGCGACGGCCTTCTCAGCCGGCTTGTGGTCCGGCCGGGCGGTCGGCCCGCACACTCCGGCGTCCGTCGACGCGCGTGGGGTGCGCGAGCGCCCCGAGGAGACCGAGCAGGGTGCTCTTGCCCGCCCCATTGGCGCCGAGCAGCGCCCAGTGCTCACCGGCTCGTACGGTCAGTGACACCTCGCGCAGAATCGGATTGCCGTCGCGGACGACATCCACGTCCTCCACGCGGAGTACCGGGGCCGCGCTCACGAGGAGGCCCGGCCGGAGCGGTTGACGGCGGACATGACGGCGTGGACCGACGCGGTCAGAACCGAGGTGTCCCAGCCGGCCCCCCAGCAGGTGACCTCGTTCACGCGGCACTCGGCGTAGGCGACGGCGGGGCTGCCCGGTCCCGTGCCGGTGGAGTGCTCGGTGCAGCCGAGGATGTCGACCGTGATTCCGGCACTCCGGAGCGCGTCGGCGAGGGCGGACAACGGCCCGTTCCCGGTGCCCTGGCAGGCGTGCTCCTGCCTGCCGATGCGCAGTGCGCAGGTGAACCGGTGCTCGCCGGGAGCCGGTTCCGTGGCGCTCCAGGACGTCAGGGTGACGGGGCCGTCCAGCGCCGGAGTGACGTAGGTGGTGCGGAAGAGTTCCCACAGCTCCTTGTGCGACAGCTCCCGGCCGGTGGCGTCGGTGACGTGCTGGACCGCGCGGGAGAAGTCCGGGCGCATGGTCCGGGGCAGGTCCAGGCCGTGGTGGGTGTGGAGGAGGTGGGCGATGCCCCCCTGGGCCTTGACCCCTGATCTTGGACACACGAGACACTGGATCCTGAGGATCTGAGAACGGACATCTCGTGGTCATGAAGAACTATCCGCCGCAGTTCAA
>NZ_JOIZ01000023.1 GCF_000721605.1 Streptomyces sp. NRRL S-37
CTCCTCCCCCACTCTCGGCTTCGCTCGAGCGGGGGGACCCCCATGAGCGGGGGGACCCCCATCGCCCACCCGTGCCGCCCTGGGGGTACCTCCCAGGCCCTTAAGGCACTGGGGGAGGCACGACTGCCCGCAGCTGCGGCGGCACGACTGCCCGCAGCTGCCGGGGTGGGGGTGTTGCCTCGGCGGCATGGTTACCCGCAGCTGCGGCGGCACGGTTGCCCGCAGTTATGGGGTGGGGGGCGGGTTGTTCATACCGCGCGGGGGAAGGATTCGTGGCGGTCCAGGAAGGCCGATACGCCTGACGCCCGGCGGTGGGGGAGCAGGACGCGGGATGTGCCCGCCAGCATGGTGCGGACCCGGGACGACTGGACCTCGGTCAGCAGGTCCAGGACCCGCATTCCGGCCTCCGCCGCCTCGTCCGGGTGGCCCCCGCGGGCCAGGTCGTCCGCCAGCTCCGCCGTGTACAACGCGATGTTGCGGGTGAAGTGCGGATCCTGGAGTTCCGCCGCCCGCCGTGCGTGCCGGGCCGCGCGCGGCCAGTCGCCCAGCGTCGACCAGCACTGCGCTTCCAGGCCCTCCAGTTCGGCCTCCCCGTAGAAGCTCATCCACTCAGGGTCCGCCTCCGACGGCCCGCGCTCGAAGTAGGCCCCCGCCCGGGCCAGCGCCTGCTCGCAGCCCGTACGGTCGGCGAGCCCCGCCCAGCCGCCCGCCTCCCGCAGCGCCAGCAGCGACATCAGCCGCGGGGAGCCGAGCGGGCGCGCGGCCCGCTGCGCGGCCTGCGCCGCCCGTACCGCCTCCCGGGGCCGGCCCGCGTCCCGCGCGAGGAACGCCGTATTGCAGAAGGCGTGTGCCTCCACACCCGGATCCCCGGTCACCCGCGCGGTCGCCAGCGCCTCCGCGTAGTGCGAGCGCGCGTCGTCGAAGCGGCCCGAGTCGTGCGCCAGCCAGCCCACCGAGATGGCCAGCTCCCCGGCGCCCGAGTACAGCCGGTCCGCCGTCCGCTGCCGGGTCGTCCCCGCGTCCAGCAGCGCGTAGGCGGCGCGCAGGGGTGCCGCCGCGCGGCGGTACAGTCCGTCCGCCCCGTGCCGGTCGTCCAGCAGCCGGATGCGGCGGACGGCCTCCTCCAGGGCACCCGCGTCGCTCGCCCCCGCGCGGCGCACGGCGCGCTGTGGCGCCGAGGCGTCGGAGGCGAACCCGTACGGGCCCAGCGAGGCGGAGGCCACGGTGGCGCCCCCGCCGGTCATGAATGCGCGACGCAGCACGTCGCTCTCCTCGTGGTCGTGCGTGTCGTACGTGTCGTACCGGTCCTGCGTCTCATACGGCTCGTACGCCCCGCTGTTCTCAGTCGTGGCGTTCGCCGGGTTCTCGGTGGGGGCCGGGGGAGTGCCCCCGGCGGTCCGCGCTCCGCGCCCGCGCACCGACGAGCGGGGCGCGAAGCCCAGGTCGGTCAGCGTGCGGCCGGGGAACATGTGCAGGAACACCCGCTCATAGGCGTAGTTGGGGCAGCGGATCTCGCCCGCCTCCACCCGGTGCACGTACCGCGCGTCACAGCTCACCCGCTCGCCGATCTCGCGGGCGGCCCGCCGGACCACCGCGGCGAACTCGGCCGGCGAGCGCGGTCCGCGCAGTTGCCGGAAGACGAGGTTCGGCCGCGGGGGCCGGGGGGGCTGGGACGAGGGCACCGTTGACGACGCCATGGCCGGGTCCTCTCTGCGAACCGTCGAACCATGCCGGGATCGGGGCGATTTGCGTGTGTGCTGCCCTGTTTCCGGCGGGCTAGAACGTACCTGTTGTGACGGAGTCACTACGCGGAGTTTGGCAACAATCCGGATATGTCATCCGTGATCTGCCATGAACTGCCATCCTTTGCGGCGGACTTTCGTCGTAGCCGTTGACGTGACGGCTCGTTGGGCCCTGTGTACCGGGGGCCCTATGCGTGCGGTGGAGGCCGGGATGACGACCAGTCGGAGCAGGGATTCTTCAGAGCTGACGGAACCGGCAGGGCCGGCAGGGCTGCCTGAGCCGCCGAGCGCGGACTGTGACGTGGTCACGGTTCCGGCTCGGCAGGGTCTGGAGGCGGTCGACATCCTGCGGCGGGCGGTGGGGGACGCGGTGGGGCCGGTGCTGCATGACGGCGGGTGCGACACGCTGGGGTTTCTGGTGCCTCCGGGGACGGCGGCCGCGTGGGACGTGCCGGGCAGTGTCTGTACGGAGACCGACGGGTGCGGTCTGACGCTGCCGCCGGAACCTTCGGGGACGGGGACGGACTGGCTGCTTCCTCCGGGGGAGGCGGAACCGGCGACGGATCCCGAGGCGTTGCGGGAGGCGCTGGACGAGGCCCAGCGGATGATCGAGGCCGCGGACGGGGGTGCGTGAGGTCCGGGGCCGGGGAGGGTTTCCGCCCTCGCAGCCCTCACCCGTCCCGCCCCGGGGACGCTGCCCCCGTACCCCTGCTCCTCAAGCGCCTGAGGGGCCGGGAACGGGGCCTGGGACAATGGGGGAATGGGAAGGGCCAGGAACAGCGGGCGTAGACAGGCAGCCGTCGAGGGTGTCGTCGAGCAGGTCGACGGCGGGGTCGCCCGGCTCGTTCCGGACCGGGACCGGGCGCGGGGCTGGACACTGTCGATCGACGGGGCGCCGCAGTCGCACGTCGACCTCGACGACCCGGCGCACCTGTCCTTCGAGTACCAGCGCCGGTTCGGCCATGTCGTCGATCTCGCCGCCCCGCCCGGCAAGCCCCTGCAGGCCGTGCACCTCGGCGGTGGCGCCTTCACCCTCGCCCGGTACGTCGCCGCCACCCGGCCCCGCTCCACCCAGCAGGTCGTCGAACGGGACGCGGCGCTGGTGCGCCTGGTCCGGCGGGAACTGCCGCTGGACCCGAAGGCCCGCGTCCGGGTGCGTTCGGTGGACGCCCGTGAAGGGCTCGCCAAGGTGCCGGACGGCTGGGCCGGACTCGTCGTCGCCGACGTCTTCAGCGGGGCCCGTACCCCCGCCCACCTCACCTCGATCGAGTTCCTCGACGACGTCCGCAGGGCCCTCGCCCCCGGCGGGGTCTACGCCGCCAACCTCGCCGACGGGCCGCCCCTCGCGCATCTGCGCGGCCAGATCGCCACCGCCGCCGCCCGGTTCGCCGAACTCGCGCTGATCGCCGACCCCGCGGTACTGCGCGGCAAACGCTTCGGCAACGCCGTCCTGGTCGCCTCCGACGCGCCCCTGCCGATCGCCGAGCTGACCCGCCGGGCCGCCTCCGACCCGCACCCGGCCCGCGTCCAGCACGGCAGGGACCTCATCGACTTCACCGGCGGGGCCGCCCCCGTGACGGACCGGTCGGCGGTCGCCTCACCGGCGCCACCCGCGTCCGTGTTCGGGTGACCGGACCGGCCGGCGCGTACGGGCCCCGGGGCGGTCGTGCCATCGGTGTCGCGTACGCCTGAGGCCCGGTGACGGGACAGGGCCGTACGAGACAGGTCCGTACGGGACAAGTGCGTACGGAGACAGGTTCGTACGGGGCGGGGACCACCTGTCCGCGTCACCCGTGACGGAACCCCTCAGTACGTGCCGATCTCCACCCGCGGCGGCCCGTCGTGCCAGGTACAGAAGACCGACACCCGGTCCGCGCCCGAGGTGAACTCCACCCGGATCCACGACTCCGTCTTCCACACCTGCATCGACCAGCCGGCCCCCGGTGTCGCCGACACCAGCGACGCGGAGGTCTCACCGAGGTCGAACACCGCCCGGCCGCCCTTGGTGTCATAGCCCTTCACCTGGCCGGAGGCGGCCGGATCGGCGGAGGAGGGGGAGGGGGAGGGCGGGGGCGTGGCGGTCCGGGACGGCTTCGGAGCCGGTGCGGGGGACGACGCCCCGTCGGGCTTCGCCGACGGCTTCCGCGTCTTCGCGGGCTCCTCCGAACGCCGCTCCGCCTCCGGTGGCCGCCGCGTCGAGGACGACACCGCCTGCGACTTCTCCCCGGCCGCCGCGATGGGCAGGGCACGGGGCGGGTCGTAGGCGGTGCCCTCCATCACCGTGCTGACACCCCACCACGACAGCGTGACCGCCGCGCCCGTGGCGAGCAGCCAGGCCAGTACATGTACGAGTCCTCTGCGCATCGTCGGGCCATACTGCCTCATCCACCTCGGGAGTGTCGCGGCCGCGGAGGTTTCCGGAGTTGTCCACAGGCCCGCACCCGGTCCGCCCGGCATGGCGTACGGTGCGGCGCATGGCAAGTGTTCTCGTGGTCGAGGACGACCAGTTCGTCCGCTCGGCGCTCATCCGGCAGCTCACCGACGCCTCGCACACCGTGCGCAGCGTGGGCACGGCGCTGGAGGCGCTGCGCGAGGTCGCCCACCATCGTTTCGACGTGGTCGTGCTGGACCTCGGACTGCCCGATCTCGACGGCTCCGAGGCCCTGAAGATGCTGCGCGGCATCACCGACGTACCGGTGATCATCGCGACCGCACGGGACGACGAGACCGAGATCGTCCGGCTGCTCAACGCCGGCGCGGACGACTATCTGACCAAGCCCTTCTCGGTGGAGCACCTCTCGGCCCGGATGGCGGCCGTGCTGCGCCGGGCCCGGGCCGGCGGAGGGGAGGCGGCGCCCTCCCCGGTCATCCGGGTCGGCGGCCTGACCGTCGATCCGCTGCGCCGCCAGGCCGAACTGGACGGCATGCGGCTCGATCTGACCCGGCGCGAGTTCGACCTGCTCGCCTTCCTCGCCGGACGGCCCGGCGTGGTCGTCCCCCGCAAGGAGCTGCTCGCCGAGGTGTGGCAGCAGTCCTACGGCGACGACCAGACCATCGACGTCCATCTGTCCTGGCTGCGCCGGAAGCTGGGGGAGACCGCCGCCCGTCCCCGCTATCTGCACACCCTGCGGGGCGTCGGCGTGAAACTGGAGCCTCCGGCCGCGCAGGTGCCGCACACGCCCGGAGCGGAGCCGCCGCGATGAGATGGGCCCTGGTGAAGGTGTCGCTGGCGGTGACCGTGATGGTCGTGGTCGCCTTCGCGGTGCCGCTCGGTCTGGTCATCCGGGAGATGGCCCGTGACCGTGCCTTCTCCAACGCCGAGCGGGAGGCGGCGGCCGTCGCCCCCGCGCTGTCCATCACCACCGACCGCGACCAGCTCGAACGCGTCGTCGCCTCCGTCGGTTCCGACGCCGCGATGGCCGTGCACATCCCGGCCGGCGACGGCGGCGAGGCCCACGACATGGGGGAGCGGCGGGCCACCGAGGAGGACATCGCGGCCGTGCGGGAACTGGGGCGTGTCTCCACCTCCCCTGTCACCGGCGGTTCGGCCCTGCTCCAGCCGGTCGCGCTGAGCAGCGGCGAGATCGCCGTCATCGAGGTGTTCGTGCCCGAGTCCGAGGTCACCAACGGCGTCGACACGGCCTGGGCGGTGCTCGCCGGGGTCGGGGTCGCGCTGATCCTCGGCTCGGTCGCGGTCGCCGACCGGCTGGGCGTACGGATGGTGCGGCCCGCGCAGCGGCTGGTGGAGGGGGCGCACGAACTGGGGGAGGGCAAGCTGGGAGCCCGGGTGCCCGAGGACGGGCCGACCGAACTGCGGCTGGCGGCGGTGGCGTTCAACTCCATGGCCGACCAGGTCGTCCAACTGCTCGCCAACGAGCGGGAACTGGCCGCCGACCTGTCCCACCGGCTGCGTACGCCGCTGACCGTGCTGCGGCTCAACGCCGCCTCCCTCGGGGACGGTCCGGCCGCCGAGCAGACCCGGGCGGCGGTCGAACAGCTGGAGCGGGAGGTGGACACCATCATCCGCACCGCCCGCGACGCCAAGCCGCAGACGGCCGCCGCCGGACCCGGCGCCGGCTGCGACGCGGCCGAAGTGGTGCGGGAGAGGATGGCGTTCTGGTCGGCGCTCGCCGAGGACGAGGGCCGCAAGTGGCGGGTGGCCGGCGCCGACCGGCCGGTGCGCATACCCGTGGCCCGCACCGACCTGGCCGCCGCCCTCGACGCGCTGCTCGGCAATGTCTTCCGGCACACCGCCGAGGGCACCGCGTTCGCGGTCGACGTGCACAACGGCGAGGACGCGGTGATCGTGCTGGTCTCCGACGCGGGCCCCGGCATACCCGACCCCGAGGCGGCGATGGCCCGCGGCCGGGGCTCCGGCAACGACGGCTCGACCGGGCTCGGCCTGGACATCGTGCGCCGGCTCGCGGAGTCGACCGGCGGGGACGTACGGATCGGCTCGTCGGTGCTCGGCGGGACCGAGGTGCGGATCTGGATCCAGGTCGACGGACGGGAGCGCGAACCCCGGCGGCGCGGGCACCGGGGGACCGTGCGCCGCCGTCGCGGACCGGGCCGCCTGGTCGCCTCCTTTAACCGTCCCCGATCCCTTCCTTAAGCGCACCCTAAGATCCCCAACGGCCTCCCGGATCAGGAACTTTGTCCGAATCCGGCTCGCTAGCGTGCTGCCGCACACCCCCGAACGGCAACGAAGGCAGGCACGCGATGAGCACGCACCGGCGCAGGATCAGCGGCAGGAACAAGGCGATCGGCGCGGTGACCGCCGCGGCCGTGGCCGGCGGCGGGGCGTTCCTGTTCACCAGCACCGCCCAGGCGGCCGGTGTCGGCGCGGCGTACACCAGGACCAGCGAGTGGTCGACCGGGTACACCGCCCAGTACGTGGTGACCAACAACAGCGGCGAGCGGAACCAGGACTGGAAGCTGGAGTTCGACCTGCCCGCCGGCACCGAGCTCGGCTCGCTGTGGAACGCCGAATCCCGTGTGAGCGGCCGGCACGTCACCGTGCGGTCCGCGAAGTGGGACACCGACGGCCTGGCCGCCGGCGAGTCCGTCACCGTCGGCTTCGTCGCCAAGGGCACCGGCGACCCGACCGGCTGCCTGGTCGACGGCGCGAAGTGCGGTACGGACAGCGCCCCCACGCCCGAACCCAGCGGCCGTCCCACCGACGCCCCCACCCCCACCACCCGGCCGACCCCCACCGAGGAGCCCACCGAGCCCGAGGAGCCGACCGCCGAACCCACCCAGAGCACCGGCACCGGCAACGGCACCGACGCGGGCTTCGCGCCCTACGTCGACACCTCCCTCTTCCCCGCCTTCGACCTGGCCGCGAGCGCCGAGGCGACCGGCGTGAAGAACTACAACCTCGCCTTCATCACCGACGGCGGCGGCTGCACCCCCAAGTGGGGCGGCGTCAGCGACCTCGGCGGCAACGCGGTGGCCAACCAGATCGGCGCGCTGCGCGCCCAGGGCGGCGACGTCCGGGTCTCCTTCGGCGGCGCGTCCGGCAGCGAACTCGGCACCACCTGCGCCTCGGCGGACGCGCTCGCCGCCGCCTACACCAAGGTCGTCGACACCTACAAGCTCACCAAGGTCGACTTCGACGTCGAGGGCGGCGCCCTGCCCAACACGGCGGCCAACACCCGCCGCGCCCAGGCGATCGCCACGCTCCAGAAGGCCCACCCCGGCCTGGACGTCTCCTTCACCCTCCCGGTGATGCCGGAGGGCCTCACCCAGGACGGCGTGAACCTGCTCGCCGACGCCAAGAAGAACGGCGTGCGGATCGACGCCGTCAACATCATGGCGATGGACTACGGACCGGCGTACAGCGGCGACATGGGCACCTACGCCGAGCAGGCCGCCACCGCCACCCAGGCCCAGATCAAGGGCGTCCTCGGGCTGAGCGACGCCGACGCCTGGAAGACGGTCGCCGTCACCCCGATGATCGGCGTCAACGACGTCGTCACCGAGGTCTTCACAGTCGACGACGCCACCCAGCTCGTGAACTTCGCGAAGTCCAAGGGCCTCGGCTGGCTGTCCATGTGGTCCGGCACCCGTGACCAGCAGTGCGCCGGCGGCACCAAGCCGGCCGCCGACCCGACCTGCAGCTCGATCCTCCAGGACAAGTTCGCCTTCTCGAAGGCGTTCGCCGCTTACAAGTAGGCGGAAGCGGGAAGGCGGGGCGCGGCACTCCCCTAGGGTGCCGCGCCCCGCCTTCCGTTCCCCCGTTCCCCCGTTCCCCCGTTCCCCCGTTCCCCCGGAACCGGGTCCGGTCAGATGCCCTCCGGCTCCGGAAGCGTTCCGGTCTTCGCGGCCCGCGCGTACCACAGGGCGCTGGACTTCGGGATCCGCTGCTGGGTCACGTAGTCGACGTACACCGCGCCGAAGCGCTTGTCGTAGCCGTACGCCCACTCGAAGTTGTCCATCAGGGACCACAGGTAGTAGCCGCGCACGTCCGCGCCGTCGGCGATGGCCCGGCGCACCTCCGAGAGGTGGCCGTGCAGGTAGGCGACGCGGTCGGGGTCGTGCACCTTGCCGTCGGCGTCCGGCTTGTCGTCGTAGGCCGCGCCGTTCTCGGTGATGTAGATCGGCAGTCCGGGCGCCTCACGGTTGTAGCGCATGATCAGGTCGTACAGGCCCGTCGGGTCGACGGACCAGCCCATCTCGGTCAGCTCGCCCGGCGACTGGTGGAAGGCGACGTCGTCCGCGGCGGGCCACGGCGAGTGCTCGCTCGCCCCGTGGCCGTCGGCCCGCGGGCCCTCGGCGTCCGGGTCGGCCGCCGAGACCAGGGTGGGCGTGTAGTAGTTGAGGCCGAGCGCGTCCAGCGGCTGGTGGATCAGGTCCAGGTCGCCGTCCTGGATGCACGACCAGTCGGTGAGCGACGAGGTCGCCTCCAGCAGCGTCTCCGGGTAGGCGCCGTGCAGGATCGGGCCGTGGAAGATGCCGCCGGACAGGTCGTCGATCTTGCGCGCCGCCGCCACGTCCGCCGGGTCGCCCGGCGAGAGCGGCCGGACCACCGAGGTGTTGAGGCTGAGCGCGACGGTGTTGCGGGCCGGCATCACCGAGCGCAGCGCCTTGGCGCCCAGGCCGTGCGCCAGGTTGAGGTGGTGGGCGGCCTTCAGCGCGGCCGCCGGGTCGGTGCGGCCGGGGGCGTGCACACCGGAGGCGTAGCCGAGGAAGGCGCTGCACCAGGGCTCGTTGAGCGTGATCCAGTTCTCCACGCGGTCGCCGAGCGCCTCGCCCATGATCTGCGCGTACTCGGCGAAGCGGTAGGCGGTGTCGCGCTCCGGCCAGCCGCCCGCGTCCTCCAGCTCCTGCGGCAGGTCCCAGTGGTAGAGGGTGACGGCCGGCTTGATGCCCTTCGCCAGCAGCTCGTCGACCAGGCGGCGGTAGAAGTCCAGACCGCGCTGCACGGCCGGGCCGCGGCCGGTCGGCTGCACCCGCGACCAGGAGACGGAGAACCGGTAGGCGTTCAGGTTGAGGTCCGCCATCATCGCCACGTCGTCGCGGTAGCGGTGGTAGTGGTCGTTGGCGATGTCACCGGTCTCGCCGCCGGCCGTCTTGCCCGGCGTGTGGCTGAAGGTGTCCCAGATGGAAGGCGTGCGCCCGTCCTCCCGCACCGCTCCCTCGATCTGGTACGCGGAGGTCGCGGCGCCCCAGAGGAAGGCGGGAGGGAAGGTCACCGGGGTCGCCGGCGTTGCGGAGTCAGACATGGAAGCGCTCCCATAGGAGGTCGTGGAAGACCGACGAGTACGAAAAGAAGGAGGGGGAGGGGCCGAGGCGGCGGTGACCCGGCCCCCAGGGGTACGAACGTGAAGCGGGCGTCAGCCCTTGACGGCACCCTGCATGATGCCGCCCACGATCTGCTTGCCGAAGATCGTGAAGACCAGCAGCAGGGGCAGCGTACCCAGCAGCGCACCCGCCATGATCAGGGACTGGTCCGGGGTGTACCCGCGGCCGAGGCCCGCGACCGCCACCTGCACGGTCGGGCTGCCGGTCTGGGTCAGCACCAGGAACGGCCACAGGAAGTCGTTCCAGGTCTGCACGAACATCAGCATGCCCAGCACGGCCATCGCCGGCCGCGCGGCCGGGAACACCACGTGCCACACCACGCGCCAGCTGCTCGCGCCGTCCACCCGGGCGGCCTCGATGACCTCGTCCGGCAGCGCCTGGAGCAGGTACTGCCGCATGAAGAACACGCCGAACGCGCTCACCAGCGACGGGAAGATGACCGCCTGGAGCTGGTCGGACCAGTCGAGCTTGGCGACCATCATGTACAGCGGGATGATGCTGAGCTGCGGCGGCACCATCATCGTGCCGATCACGATCAGCATCAGCGCGTTGCGGCCCTTGAACCGCAGTTTGGCGAAGGCGAAGCCGGCGATCGTCGACAGCACGACGATGGTCACCGCCGAGATGCCCGCCACGATCGTGGTGTTGAGGAAGGCCTCACCGAGGTTGGCGTCCTTCCAGGCGATCTCCAGGTTCTTGAACAGGTTGGAACCGAACCAGAACGGCGGCGGGTTCTCCGCCAGCCGCTGGTTGTCCCGGGAGGCGGCGATCGCGGTCCACACCAGCGGGAACAGCGACACGATCGTGAACACGATCAGGATCGCGTACGCGATCGGACCGCCGTGCAGTGTCCCGCCGGCCCGCGCCGACTTCGGCAGGCGCGGGCGCCTGGACTCCTTGGCGGGTGTGGTCTCGGGGGGCGTCACAGTCGTCGTCACGGCCACAACTCCTTAACTGCTGGCGCGCAGCCGGCGCGAGATGAGCTGGTTGATGATGCCGATGACGATCAGGATCGCGAACATCGTCCAGGCGATCGCCGAGGCGCGGCCCAGGTGCTGGTTGACCCAGCCCTGCTCGTACAGGTACAGGCCGAGCGTCTGGAACTGGTGCTCCGCGCCGCCGGACGCGCCCTTGTTGGCGTCGAACAGCAGCGGCTCGCCGAAGACCTGGCTGGCGCCGATGGTGGAGACCACCACGGTGAACAGGATCGTCGGACGCAGCGCCGGCAGGGTCACGTGGAGGAACTGCTGCCAGCGGCTGGCGCCGTCCAGTGCCGCCGACTCGTACAGGTCCTGGGGGATCGCCTGCATCGCGGCCAGGTAGATCAGCGCGTTGTAGCCGGTCCAGCGCCAGATGATGATCGAGGAGACGGCGAACTGCGAGGGCCACTTCTCGCCCTGCCAGTCGACCGGGTCGATCCCGACGAAGTCCAGCGCCCAGTTGATCATGCCGTAGTCACGGCCGAACAGCAGCACGAACACCAGGGAGGCGGCGGCGATCGAGGTGGCGTACGGCGCGAGCATCGCGACCCGGTAGAAGGTCGAGGCCCGCAGCTTGTAGTTGAGGATGTGGGCGATGCCCATCGCCATCAACAGCTGCGGAACGGTCGAGATGATGCCGATGGTCAGGGTGTTCCGCGCCGCGTTCCAGAAGAACTCGTCGTCGAAGATCCGGGTGTAGTTCTTCATCCCGACCCAGTTCATGTCGGTCGGGGCGGTCAGCTCCACCTGGTGCAGCGAGGCCCAGCCCGTGTAGATCAGCGGGAACAGGCCGAAGGCGAGGAAGAGCAGGAAGAACGGCGAGACGAACGCGTACGGGCTCCAGCGCATGTCGCGCTGCCAGCGCCGGGACAGCTTGGCCCGGCGTCGCTGTTCCTTGTCCGCGGGAGCGGAGCTCCCGGGCGGACGGCCCGGGGCCGCGCCCCCCTCCTTGGAGGGGAGCGCGGCGGTGTCGTGGCGGGTGGCCATTTCGGTCACTGGTCCAGGTTGTTGTCGATGGTCTTGGTGGCCGTCTCCCAGGCGTCCTTGGCGGACTTGCCCTTGGTCACCAGGATGACGCCGTTGTCCGTCAGGCCCTGCTGGATGATCTGGTCCTTCGGGCCGATGACCTGGGTCGGGATCTGCTTGGCGGCCTCGGAGAAGATCTCACCGATCGGGGAGTCGCCGGTCATCTCGTTCTTCGCGCCGGTCACCTCGGGGCTGTCGTACGCGCCCGGGGTGCTCGGGAAGCTGCCCTGCACCTTGAACAGCTTCGCCTGCTGCTCGGGCGCGGTCAGCCAGGCCACCAGCTTCTGCGCCTCCTCGACGTTCTTGCCGCTCTTCGGCACGCCCAGGAAGGAACCGCCCCAGTTGCCGGACTTCGGCGCGACGGCCACGTCCCACTTGCCGGCGTCCTCCGGCTTCGCCTTGCCCTTGATGGTGCCGAGCATCCACGGCGGGCAGGCGACGGTGGCGAACTTGCTGTTGGCGATCGTCGTGTCCCAGGCCGGCTGGAACTGCGTCTGCGACTGGACCAGGCCCTTCTCGGCGGCCTTGGCGGTCAGGTCGAAGGCGTTCTTGACGGCCGGGTTGGTCTTGTAGATGACCTCGCCGGAGGAGTCGTAGAACTTCTCCTTCTCACTGCTGAGGACGGCGTTGAGCAGGCCGCCGGGGGAGTCCATGAAGAAGGTGTCCTTGCCGGCCTTCTTCTGGTACCTCTCACCGGTCTCGATGAACTTGTTCCAGTCACCGGCCCACAGCTTGCCGACCTCCTCGCGGTCGGTCGGCAGGCCGGCCTTCTCGAAGAGGTCCTTGCGGTAACAGATGGCCATCGGGCCGATGTCGGTGCCGAGACCGACGGTCTGGCCGTCCTTGGTGGTGGCCTGCGCCCACTTCCAGTCGAGCCAGTTGGCCTTGTCCACGCCCTCGGCCTTGGACATGTCCACGAACTTGTCCGCCTGGGTGCCGACGATCTCGGCGATGTTGGCGATCTCGATGGCCTGGACGTCCATCAGACCGCTGTTGGTGGTGAGGTGGTTCAGCAGAGCGGGATAGTAGTTCTCGTTCCGCTCGACGACCGTCTGCTCGATCTTGATGTCCGGGTTCAGCTTCTCGTACTCGTCGTAGAGACCGGCTTCCTTGAAGCCCATGGTGCCGAACAGGCCCATCGTGATCTTGGTCTTGCCCTCGCTGTCGGACGAGGATCCGTCGCCGTCGCTACCGCCGTCGTCGGCACAGCCGGCCAGCAGCCCGGTGCCCAGCGACACCACGGCCGCGATGGCCAGCGCCTTACGGGCGATGGGCTTCCCCCCGCCCGACCGCTGACGGGAGAGGGGGAGGGTACGTGCTCGCATTGCGTCCTCCTGTTGCCCTGACGTGCCGACCCCCCGGCCAACGGCATTGTTGGTCCCGTATCTTGCTCGCTGCGGCTCGGGCGGGGAACGTGCGGGTTGTGTATGTACCAGGTACTGTGGGAGCGCTCCCACAAGTGATGTGTTGAAGAGTCGCGGGTCCGGGCGGGGGTGTCAAGGGAACAGACGACGCAAAGTGCCTTCAGTTATCTGCCTGTTAACTTGACGCCGGAGATCCACCCCCGGAAGCCCGTAGTCCGCACACCGCCCTCCCGGCGGCGGCCACCGTCACCGACGGGGCTGTTAGATTCCAGGCCAGCGTGACATACGACGGAAGGCGGGGCCGATGGCAAGCCACGGAGCGCGGAGCCGGAGCGGCGGCCGCCCCACCCTCGAAGAGGTGGCCGCGCGCGCCGGTGTGGGCCGCGGCACGGTCTCCCGGGTGATCAACGGCTCGCCCCGGGTGAGCGACGCCACACGCGCCGCCGTGGAGGCCGCGGTCGCCGAGCTCGGCTACGTCCCGAACACGGCCGCCCGCGCCCTGGCCGCCAACCGCACGGACGCCATCGCCCTGGTCGTGCCCGAGCCGGAGACCCGGTTCTTCGCCGAGCCGTACTTCTCCGACATGCTCCGGGGCGTCGGCGCGGCGCTCTCCGACACCCAGATGCAGCTGCTGCTGATCTTCGCGGGCAGCGACCGGGAGCGGCAGCGGCTCGCCGAGTACCTCGCCGCCCACCGGGTGGACGGCGTGCTGCTGGTCTCGGTGCACGCCGACGACCCGCTGCCCGACATGCTGTCCCAGCTGGAGATCCCGGCCGTGATCAGCGGCCCCCGCTCGGCCGCCGAGACGCTCGCCTCGGTGGACTCCGACAACTACGGCGGCGCCCGCCAGGCCGTCGAACACCTCATCGGCCGGGGCCGGCGCACCATCGCCCACATCACCGGCCGCCTCGACGTGTACGGCGCCCAGCGGCGCGTCGACGGCTACCGCGACGCCCTGCGCGAGGCGGGCCACGAGGTGGACGAGCTGCTGATCGAACCGGGCGACTTCTCCGAGGACGGCGGCCGGCACGCGATGGCGGCCCTGCTGGAGCGCCGCCCCGACCTGGACGCCGTCTTCGCCGCCTCGGACGTCACCGCGGCCGGCGCCCGGTACGCCCTGCGCGACGCGGGCCGCCGCATCCCCGACGACGTGGCCCTGGTCGGCTACGACGACTCCGCCATCGCCCGCCACATGGATCCGCCGCTGACCAGCGTGCGCCAGCCGATAGAGGAGATGGGCCGCGCGATGATCGACCTCCTCCTCGCCGAGGTCGCCGACCGCCGCCCGTCGGTCTCCCGGGAACTGGGGCGGCGCCAGATGGTGCTGGCGACGGAACTGGTGGGCCGCGCCTCGTCGTGACGCCTCAGTGCTCCGTGCCGTCGGGGTCCGGGGCCTTCAGGACCGCCTCGGCGTGGAGCGTGGGGGCGGTGACGCGGTGCCATGTCCCGCGCTCCCACCACCGGGGGTCGGTGGCCCGCTCGTAGTCCCTGCGCAGACCGGCCGGGACCAGGCCCAGGCGCCGGTCCGGCAGCGGTCTGCCGTTGGCCCCGGCCCACGCGCTGATCTCCTCGAAGTCGTCCGCCGGTGAGCCCTCGACCGCGTACACGGGGAGGGGGTCGGTGAGCACGGTGCGGGGCAGGGAGAGGCCGAGGCGCTTCTCGAAGACGGCCAGGCCGCGGCGCCTGCGTTCGTCGTAGTCGTAGTCGCCGGTGTGCTGGTACGTCTCTCCGTCGGGGTGCAGGATTCCGGCGTCCACCAGGTCCGGCAGGAACAGGTCGCATTCCTCGCCCCAGCGGATCCGCTCCTCGCACAGCCCGTACCCGCAGACGGTGCGGCCGTCGCGCGCGTACAGGACGGTGGTGGGCGGGTGCTCCGAGTTGTAGTGGTAGTGGACGGCCTCCACGCCGCCGCGCGAGACCTCCTTCAGCCGGTCGAGGTAGCAACCGTAGAGGACGGCGAACGCCCAGCCCGCGTGCTCGCCGACGCGGACCACGGCACTGTCCGGTCCGTCGTAGGAGTCGAACTCGAGGCCGGCGATCTCGTCGTCGGTCATCGGCCCGGCGGCCGCTCCGCGCCGCGCCCCCATGCGCACCGCCAGTTCCTCGGCGTCGATGCCGCGCGCGAAGTGCACGTCGAACATCCACCCGGAACTCGTCACCATGCCGGCCATCCACTGCACACCGTCGCTCACGTGCCCTCCCCTGCGGCGCGACGGGCAGACCCCCTGCCCGCGTCCGGTGACGACCCTAGGGCGGCCCACTGACATCCCGGTGGCGGAAACGAGTACAGCCGGTGACCTCGTACGAGGTCACCGGCTGACTGGTGAGGGTGAGTGACGGGACTCGAACCCGCGGCATCCTGGACCACAACCAGGTGCTCTACCAGCTGAGCTACACCCACCATGGCCTTGTCGGTTCAGGTCAGTGACTTCTCCGACCGGCCGAGAAAAAGTGTACAGGGTCCGAAGGGGTGCTCGCGCACGCTTTCCGCGGCGGCCCCCGACGACCCCCCGATCCGCCTACTGAGCAGGCAGGACGTGCTTCGCGGCGATCTTCTTCGCGGTGTCCGAGTCGGGCCCCGGCTGCGGTACGAAGACGGCCTCGCGGTAGTAGCGCAGCTCCGCGATGGACTCGCGGATGTCGGCGAGGGCGCGGTGGTTGCCGTTCTTCTCGGGGCTGTTGAAGTACGCCCTCGGGTACCAGCGGCGGGCCAGCTCCTTGATGCTGGACACGTCCACGATGCGGTAGTGGAGGTAGTCCTCCAGGGACGGCATGTCCCGCAGCAGGAAACCGCGGTCGGTGCCGACGGAGTTGCCGCACAGGGGGGCCTTGCCTGGCTCCTTCACGTGCTCCCGTACATAGTCGAGGACCCGCCGCTCGGCGTCCTCGAGCGTCGTGCCGCCCTCCAGTTCGGCGAGCAGCCCGGACGCGGTGTGCATCTCCCGCACCACCTCCGGCATCGTCTCCAGGGCCCGCTCCGGCGGGCGGATGACGATGTCCACACCCTCGCCGAGCACGTTCAGTTCGGAGTCGGTGACGAGGGCGGCCACTTCGATGAGCGCGTCGTCCGACAGCGAGAGGCCGGTCATCTCGCAGTCGATCCACACCATGCGATCGTTCATGTGTCTAACCTTACGGGGCGCTGCGCCTCCGGCGACGTGCCGGTGTTCGTGTGAACGTCACAGGGGCTGCCGCCCCCGGCCCCCCGCTTCGGCCCCGGACGGGCCTCGTCCTCAATCGCCGGACGGGCTGGTCGCGGCTCAGGCAGCCTCGCCACGCGCGGGCCGGGGGTCGGGCCGACCCGTCCCGGCCGGACGGGCCGGAGGCTGGTGCCTCCGTCCCGTCCGGTTCCGCTTCGCGGTTCCTCACCTCACGGCGCGCTGCGCTGGCCCGGGAGGGCCGAGGCCGTCAGGGACGGGCCCAGGGCGCTGGCCGCCGCCGTGCGGCGGGACTGGTGCGGGAGCGGGCTGTCCGGGTGCAGGGCGGGCGGGGCCTGAGGCCCCGTGTGGCCCGGCTGGCCCGGTGGGAGGGCTCCCACGGTGCTCGGGACGCCCTCGGCGTCCTGGTTCCGGTCGGCCTGCGGACGCCGCGCGCGGTACGCGGCCCGGTAGGCGGCCGGGGACGAACCCAGCTGGCGCCGGAAGTGGCCGCGCAGCGCGACCGGCGAGCGGAACCCGCAGCGGCCGGCGACCTCGTCCACCGAGTAGTCCGACGTCTCCAGCAGGCGCTGTGCCTGGAGCACCCGCTGCGTGATCAGCCACTGCAGCGGCGCGCTGCCGGTCAGCGAACGGAACCGGCGGTCGAACGTACGCCTGCTCATGTACGCGCGTGCCGCCAGCGTCTCCACGTCGAACTGTTCGTGGAGGTGCTCCAGCGCCCAGGCGACGACCTCGGCGAGCGGGTCGGCGCCGATCTCCTCGGGTAAAGACCTGTCCAGGTAGCGTTCCTGGCCTCCGCTGCGGCGCGGCGGCACCACCAGGCGGCGGGCCAGCGCGCCGGCCGCCTCGTTGCCGTGGTCCGTGCGCACGATGTGCAGGCACAGGTCGATTCCGGCCGCGGTGCCCGCGGACGTCAGCACGTCGCCGTCGTCCACGAAGAGCTCCCGCGGATCGACGTGCACCGACGGATAGCGTTTCGCCAGCGTCGGCGCGTACATCCAGTGTGTGGTCGCGGGACGGCCGTCCAGCAGGCCCGCCGCCGCGAGGACGAAGGCGCCGGTGCACAGCCCGACGATGCGGGCGCCCTCCTCATGGGCCCGGCGCAGTGCGTCCAGGGCCTCCTCCGGTGGCGGCGAGGTGATCGAACGCCAGGCCGGCACCACGACGGTGCCCGCCCGGGATATCGCCTCCAGGCCATGTGGCGCGGTGAGTTCCAGGCCCCCTGTGGTCCGCAGCGGGCCCTCTTCGCCGCCGCAGACGAGCAGGCGGTAGCGCGGTACGCCGGCGTCCTGGCGGTCAACCCCGAACACCGACAGCGGTATGGAACTCTCGAAGATGGGGCCGCCGCTGAACAGCAGCACCGCGACGATCTCCTTGCGGCGGCGGCCGGAGAGTTTCCGGACCGCCGTTTCCGGCGTGGCGGTGGAGTCGTGGCTCATACTGCTAAGCCCCCCTCGGTGGTCGCGGCTCCTCGGTTGTGTCGCTCCTGCACGTTTCCCCTCGGTCCTGCACGAGTCCCCCGCCGTAAGACATCAAGATCGAATCTACTGCGTCCCGTCGCGCGCCGTTGGCCGGTTCGCCACCCGGCGCATTGTCGACTTGGCAACTTGGCGTGAAGCATTCGATCACGAAGCGTTGCACTCGTGGGCCGTGTGGGGAAGTGCGCCTTGTCGCAGTGGCCAATCCACGTAGGGTGCGCGGGGCCGGCCGACCCCTTTTCGTGCAGGTCGAACGGGGGTTGGGGGGTGGTCGCGGTGGGGGATGCACACCGGCCGGAAGTTGGCTGAAAAGATACGGGCGGGGGCACGGAAACCGGTCAGTTGACCGGTGTATCCCCGCCACCGCCCGTGCCGGCTCCGCAAAGGTTCCGGATCCTGCCGGACGGCCGCCGCCGCGGAGTACTTCCGCGGCGTGGCCCACGGGGTTCGACGCCCGGCCCGGGGGCCCGGGGGTGTCGGCCGCCGCGGGTCCGCGACGGTTCACTCCCACCGGCAAGTGAACCCTGTGCAAATCACCTGTACAGCACAGCGACCATTGCGTGACGGGCGGCCCCTCGTGCATGCTCCGGGGGACCCGCCTGCCGGTACGTGCGGGATCTGGGCTCAGGAGGCGTGCCGCCGTACCCTTGGGGGTATGGGGTTGGGAAGATACTTCCCGGACACAGCTCCGCCGCACACTGTCGTCCCCCACAAAGGATCACAACCCCGAGACAGCCATGGCCGGTCACGAATTCTTCGAACCCGCGGACCGCAAGCGGCCGGTCGCCGATCCCACGGCGGCCGAACCCCTGGCGGCGGAGGAGCCACGCCATCCCTGCGACCCCGCGTTCCGGCACGGTGTGGTCGTCGGCTTCGACGGCTCCACCTCCAGCGAACGGGCCCTCGCCTACGCCATCGGTATGACCCGGCGCTTCGGCTCGGGCCTGATCATCGTCCACGTCGCCAACCGGCTGCCCACGACCGTGTGGGCGGGCTGCGAGCCGCCGGTCTTCGTGGACGTCCCGGACCACCGTACGGAGGTGCTCGGACTCGAGCTGGCCTGTGCGGACTATCTGGCCGAAGTGCCGTGGATCCTCGTCGAGCGTGGTGGGGACATCTGCCATGAGCTCGAGGAGGTGGGACGGGAGTATGCCGCCGACGCGATCGTCGTGGGTTCCACCCACGGGCTCGTGGGGCGGGTTTTCGGGTCCGTCGCGGGAAGGCTGGCCAAGCGGGCGAAGCGGCCGGTTGTCGTGATTCCGTAAGTCGCCCACGGGCCCCGTGTGCTGGTTGGCAACACGCGGGGCCCGTACCCGTATTTCGGCCTGTGCGGGCGCGTGGGGGCTGGTCGCGCCCGCGCGGCGGGGCCGCAGATCGGTACGCCCCGCGCCCCTGTGGGGCGCTTGCTACTCCACCGTCACCGACTTGGCGAGGTTCCTCGGCTTGTCGATGTCCCTGCCGAGGGCCAAGGCCGTGTGGTAGGCGAGGAGTTGGAGGGGGATGCCCATGAGGATGGGGTCGAGTTCGTCCTCGTTCTTGGGGACGAGGATCGTGTGGTCGGCCTTCTCCTGGTCCTGGTGGGCGACGGCCACGATCTGGCCGCTGCGGGCCTTGATCTCCTCCATGGCCGCTCGGTTCTTCTCCAGCAGGTCGTCGTCGGGGACGATCGCGACCGTGGGGAGGGCCGGCTCGATCAGGGCCAGCGGGCCGTGCTTCAGCTCGGAGGCCGGGTACGCCTCGGCGTGGATGTAGGAGACCTCCTTGAGCTTCAGGGAGGCCTCACGGGCCACCGGGTAGCCCCGGACGCGGCCGATGAAGAGCATCGAGCGGGCCTCGGCGTACCGCAGGGCCAGCTTCTTGATCTCCTCCTCCTGCTTCATGATCTCGGCGATCTGGCCCGGGAGCCGGCGCAGGCCCTCGATGATCCGCTTGCCGTCGCGCACCGACAGGTCACGGGTGCGGCCCAGGTGCAGGGCGAGCAGGGCGAAGGCGACCGTGGTGTTGGTGAAGCACTTGGTGGACACCACGCACACCTCGGGCCCGGCGTGCACGTAGACGCCGCCGTCCGCCTCGCGGGCGATCGCGGAGCCGACGACGTTGACCACGCCCAGCACCCGCGCGCCCTTGCGCTTCAGCTCCTGCACCGCCGCCAGCACGTCGTACGTCTCACCGGACTGGGAGACCGCCACGTACAGGGTGTCGGGGTCCACGACCGCGTTGCGGTAGCGGAACTCGGAGGCCGGCTCGGCGTCGGCGGGGATCCGCGCCAGCTCCTCGATCATCTGCGCGCCGATCATGCCGGCGTGGTACGAGGTGCCGCAGCCGAGGATCTTCACCCGGCGGATCCGGCGCGCCTCGCGGGCGTCCAGGTTGAGGCCGCCCAGGTGCACGGTGGAGAAGCGGTCGTCGATCCTGCCGCGCAGCACGCGGTCCACGGCCTCGGCCTGCTCGTGGATCTCCTTGTGCATGTAGGTGTCGTGGCCGCCCATGTCGTACGAGGCCGCCTCCCACTCCACGGTGGTCGGCTCGGAGGTCGTACGGGTGCCCTCGGTGGTGTAGGTGCGGAAGTCGTCGGCCTTCAGCGTCGCCATCTCGCCGTCGTCCAGCGTGACGATCTGGCGGGTGTGGGCGACCAGCGCGGCGATGTCCGAGGCGACGAACATCTCCTTCTCGCCGATGCCGAGCACGACCGGCGAGCCGTTGCGGGCCACCACGATGCGGTCCGGGAAGTCGGCGTGCAGCACGGCGATGCCGTACGTGCCCTCGATGAGGCGCACGGTCTCGCGGACCTTGTCCTCCAGCTTCTCGGCCGTCGAGCGGGCGATCAGGTGGACGAGGACCTCGGTGTCCGTCTCGGAGAGGAACTCGACGCCGTCCGCCTCCAGCTTGCGGCGCAGGTCGGAGGCGTTGTCGATGATGCCGTTGTGGACGACGGCGACCTTGCCCTCGGCGTCCAGGTGCGGGTGGGCGTTCACGTCGGAGGGGGCGCCGTGGGTGGCCCAGCGGGTGTGGGCGATGCCGGTGGTGCCCTTGAAGCGCGCCGGGACCTTCGCCTCCAGGTCGCGCACCCGGCCCTTGGCCTTGACCATCTTCAGGCCGGCCGCCTTCGGGGACGTGACGACGATGCCCGCCGAGTCGTAGCCGCGGTACTCCAGACGCTGCAGGCCCTCCAGCAGCAGGGGGGCGACCTCGCGCCTGCCGATGTATCCGACGATTCCGCACATATGTGTATGTTCCTAGCCGTAGACGATGCGGCGCAGTTGCCGGAGCGAGAGCTCGGGCGGGGCCACCGCGCGGTATCTGAGGTCCGCCTCGATCCGTTCGAAGATCGTCGCGTTCACCAGGCCCTGGGCCTGGAGCTCGCGGTGGCGGCGACGGACGTACTCCTCGGTCGTCTCGTCGAAGTAGGCGAGCACGTCCTGGATCACGCGCAGCGCCTCGCCCCGGCTGAGGGGCGTGGACCGCGTCAGATGATCAACAAGTTCGTCGTGCACTCGATGATCCTGGGGTACCGGCCATGCTTTCGCAAGAATTCTGCCCGATTTCGGGCAGGGCTCACCGTCGGGGCCCGGGTTCGGCTCACATGCGCCTGAGGATCGCCTGCTTGGCGAGGGTGAACTCCTCGTCCGTCAGCACCCCGGACCGGTGCAGCTCGCCCAGCTCCCGCAGTCGGCGCAGCAGGGCGTCGTGGTCGTCCTCGGCCGGGGCCGCCTGCGACGGTGCGGCCTCCGGCTCCCGCGGGCGCTCGTCGGCGGGCGCGGACGGGTGCGGCAGACGGGCCTGGACGGCGGCGGCGACGAGCGCCATCAGCGGGTCCTTCTTGAAGCCCCACAGCTCCACCGAGTGCGGGTCGTACTTGGCGGGGGCCTTGGTGGGGGAGTGCCGTACGAGGAAGCGGATGTGGCCGTTCTCCAGCCCGACCGCCGGCTGCCACTCCACGCCGGTCAGGTCCGCCAGCGCGAGGGTGCGGGTGCCGGCGGCGGCCTTGGCGTCCTCCGTCTTCCAGTTCCACTCCAGCCGGACGCGCTCGCCGTCGAAGCTGACCGTGCCGTCCCCGGCGGAGACGGACAGCGGCACGGACGGGCCGGGCAGCAGGTACTCGGTGACCGGGTCGGCGGGGATCTGGTCCAGCAGCAGGGCGGTGCGGACCTCCTCCGTGAAGTACTCGGCGACGCCGTAGCGGTCGGAGTCGACGATCAGCTGGTAGGGGTCGTGCGGCTCGGTGAGCCGGCCGCCGGCCGTGTGCAGCAGAGGATCGGCGCCGTCGCGCAACCGCAACCTGAGCCGTCCCGACTTCTTGCCCTGCTCGAACGATATTCCCGCCAACGCCCTTAGCGGCAGCACCAGTTCACCCAGGGTCCTGCGCAGCAGTCCGACGTTCTTGTCCCGCCCGGGAGTCAGTCGCAGGGTGTCTCCGTCGAAGGTCCAGGTGCCGTCCTTCTGGATGATTTCCGCCATGGGACCGATTGTTTCATCGGATCCGCGGGCCGGTGGGGGTTGGTCGCGCAGTTCCCCGCGCCCCTCAAGGGGTTTGCCCTGAGGGGGTTTTCAGTGACGGGCGCTCCGGGGACCGTACTCCGGAGCGCCCGTCGGCTATCGGCTCAGAACCCCGCGATCGGGTTCTTCAGGGTGCCCACCAGCTGGAGCGCGCCGGACGGGTCCGTGAGGTCCACCATCTGCCTGTTGTCGCGGAGCTGGAGGCGGTTGAGGCAGGACAGGGCGAACTCGGGGGCGAACATGTCGTACCGGGTGAACTTGTCGGCGAGTTCGGGGACCGACGCCTGGTACTCGCGGGTGATCTCCGCGACCGTGCCCCAGAAGGCGTCCTCCGCCACGATGCCCTCCTCGGCGAGGTTCGCCGCGAGGAAGCGGAAGAAGCAGTCGAAGACGTCCGTGAAGATCGACAGGAGTTTCGTGTCCTCCGGGACCTCCACCCGGATGCGGGACACCTCCGGCGGCAGCACCGCGTCCGGGTCCATCACCGCGATCTCCTCGGCGATGTCCTTGTAGATCGCGCGCTTCACCACCCCGTCCTCCAGGACGAGGATCACGTTCTCGCCGTGCGGCATGTACACCAGGTCGTAGGCGTAGAAGCTGTGCAGCAGCGGGACGTAGTACGCCCGCAGGTAGTGCCGCAGCCACTCGGCCGGGGCGAGCCCCGAGCGTGCGATCAGCGCGCCCGCGAAGGACCTCCCCTCGTGGTCGACGTGGACCAGGGAGGCCATGGTGGCGAGCGACTCGCCGTCCGCCAGGGACGGCACCGGGCTCTCCCGCCACAGCGCGGCCAGCATCTTGCGGTACGGCGAGTAGCGGTCGGTCGCCTGCTCGTACTCCAGGTGCCGGTAGCCCACGGCGGCCCGCTCCCGGATGACCGACAGCCCCGTCGCCTTCAGCACCGGGTCGCCGTCGATGAGCCGGGCCAGCCAGTCGTTGATCGCCGGGGTCGCCTCCATGTAGGCGGCGGACAGACCGCGCATGAAGCCCATGTTGAGGACGGACAGGGCCGTCTTCACGTAGTGCTTCTCGGGGTGCGAGGTGTTGAAGAAGGTGCGGATGGACTGCTGGGCCAGGTACTCGTCGTCGCCCTCGCCCAGGCAGACCAGGTGCCCGCGCGCCACCTCGGCGGCGAAGGTGACGGACAGCTTGTTCCACCACTGCCAGGGGTGGACGGGGACGAGGAGGTAGTCGGCGGGGTCGAGGTCCCGCCCGCGCAGGACGGCGTGGAAGCCCTCGACGGTCTCCTCGCCCAGCTCCTGCCGGATGAACGACTCGTACTCGATCCCCGCCCCGGCCGTGAACGCGGCCCGCGAGCGGTGTGCGGCCAGCCACACCAGCCTCACCGGGTTCGCCGTCTCCGGCGCGTACGCCCGGTACTCGTGGACGCCGAAGCCGAGCCGCCCGTTGTTGGCGACGAAGCAGGGGTGGCCCTCGGTCATCCCGGTCTCGACGGCCTGGAAGCCGGCGTCGACCAGCTCGGCGACCGGGACCTGCGGCTTGGTGAGCTTGTAGCAGGTGCCGGAGAGGGTGGAGGAGATCTCCTCCAGGTACACCGGCAGGATCTCGTCGCTCAGGCCCAGCGACTTCCGCAGCTCGATGAAGAAGTCCAGGGCCGCGAGCTCGAGTTCGGCGTCGTCCCGGTGGCGGGTGATCGAGTCGGCGTCGATCACCCAGTGGTCCAGGGCGCGGAGCGTCGCCGTGAAGGCGTACCGGGTCAGGCCGTCGTCGCTGCGGACGACCCACCCGCCGTCGCCGGTGGCCTCCGGTGTGACGAGCCGCTCGTGGGCGAACTCGGCGAGTGCCTTGCGGATGAGCAGGCGGTTGGCCCGCGCCCAGCGGTGGGGGGACAGGTGCGCCACGGCGTCGGACAGGGTCATACGGTTGCTCCTCGGGCGGCCTCGAACTGTGCGCGCGTGCAGAAGCTCAGCAGCGCGCGCTTCTCCGGCTTGTCGATCTCACGCTCGGGTACGAAGCCCACGGCCTCGTTCAGCGCGTGCACGGCCTTGTTGGACACGTCCGGCTCGACCACCACCCGCCGGGTGGCCGGGTCGGCGAACAGCTCCTCCATCACGGCGGTGATGACGGCCCGGGTGAAGCCGTGCACCGGCCGGTCGGTGGGGGCGACCAGGAAGTGCATGCCGACGTCGCCGGGCTCGGGGTCGTACAGGCCGGTCAGTTCGACGTACCGGGGGTCGTACGTCTCCATCAGGAAGGCCGGTTCGCCGTCGTGCAGGCCGAGGTGGGCGTGGTGGTGCTCGTGGGCGGCGATGCGCAGGTACTCGCGCTCGACGTCCTGGAGTTCCGCGTCCTGCATCATCCAGAACGCCGCCTTGGGGTGGGTCACCCAGCGGTGCACCAGCTCGGCGTCCCGCAGCGGGTCCAGGGGGCGGACGGTGAACGTACCGATGCTCATACGAAGAACTCCTGGAACGCGATGCTCTTCTCGACCGGGTAGTACTCGGTGCCGAGCAGCTCGCGGATGATGGTCGCGTTCCGGTACGGGCCCATGCCCAGGTCGGGGCTGGTGACGCTGTGGGTGTGGACGCCGGCGTTCTGCAGGAAGATGCCGCGGCCGGTGACGTCGATGGCGTAGTCACGGCTCACGTCGAAGCGGCCGTGCCCGTCGAAGCGGAGCCGGTCGCGGACGGGGTCGAGGAAGGCCGGCGGCTCGTAGTGGTAGCCGGTGGCCAGCACCAAACCCTCGGTGCGGATCTCGAAGTCCTTGTCCTGCTCGTCCTGGTGGAAGCCGAGCGTGTAGCCGCCGTCCTCGTAACGGGCGGTGGTGAGCGAGGAGTTGGTGAGCAGCCGGGTGGGGACGCCGCGGCCGCCGCTCTCGACGTTCTTCTGGTACAGCAGGTCGAAGATCGCGTCGATCAGCTCCGAGTTGATGCCCTTGAAGAGGCCCTTCTGCTGCTTCTCCAGCCGGTAGCGGGTCTCCTCGGGCAGCGCGCGGAAGTAGTCGATGTAGTCCGGGGAGGTCATCTCCAGGGTCAGCTTGGTGTACTCCAGCGGGAAGAACCGCGGGGAGCGGGTGACCCAGTTGAGCCGGTAGCCGTGGACGTCGATCCCGGAGAGCAGCTCGTAGTAGATCTCGGCGGCGCTCTGCCCGCTGCCGACGACCGTGATCGACTCCTTGTTCAGCAGTTCCGCCTTGCGGTGTACGTACTGCGCGTTGTGGAAGAGGCCGCCGTCCAGTCCGCGGCAGGGTTCCGGGACGAACGGCACGGTGCCGGTGCCGAGCACCAGGTGCCGGGCGTGGTACGTCCCGCCGTCCGCCGTCGCCACCGCGTACAGCCCGTCGCCCTCGTCGTACGTCACCTCGGCGACCGTCGTGTTGAAGCGGATGCTGCTCAGCTTCCCCGCGGCCCAGCGGCAGTAGTCGTCGTACTCGACCCGCAGCGGGTAGAAGTTCTCCCGTATGTAGAACGAGTACAGCCGCCCCTTCTCCTTCAGGTAGTTGAGGAAGGAGTACGGGGAGGTCGGGTCGGCCAGGGTGACCAGGTCCGACATGAACGGGGTCTGCAGGTGGGCGCCGTCGAGGAACATGCCGGCGTGCCATGCGAAGTCCGGCTTGGACTCCAGGAAGACGCCGTTCAGCTCGTCGATGGGCTCGGTGAGGCAGGCGAGGCCGAGGTTGAAGGGGCCCAGGCCGATGCCCACGAAGTCGTGGACGGTGTCGGGGGCTTTAGGAAGCGCGGTCAAGGGACTCTCCCAGGTACTGCTCGGCGTGGCCGGCGATCAGATCGAGGACGGCGGCGATGTCGGAGGTGGTGGTCTCGGGGTTGAGCAGGGTGAACTTCAGGTAGTGGCGCCCGCCCACCTTGGTGCCCGCGACCACCGCGTCACCGGAGGCGAACAGGGCCTTGCGGGCGTAGAGGTTGGCGCGGTCGATCTCGGCGGGGGCGGTGACGGCGGCCGGGACGTAGCGGAAGACCAGGGTGGACAGGCTCGGCTCGACCACGACGTCGAAGCGGGGGTCGGCGGCCAGCAGTCTCCAGCCCTCGGCGGCCAGGTCGCACACCTCGTCGAAGAGCTCCCCGATGCCGTCGGCGCCCATCACGCGCAGCGTCATCCACAGCTTGAGCGCGTCGAAGCGGCGGGTGGTCTGCAGGGACTTGTCCACCTGGTTGGGGATGCGTTCCTGCACCATGCGGCGCGGGTTGAGGTACTCGGCGTGGTAGGTGGCGTGCCGCAGCGTGGCCGCGTCGCGCACCAGCACGGCCGACGAACTGACCGGCTGGAAGAAGGACTTGTGGTAGTCGACGGTGACGGAGTCGGCGTGCTCGATGCCGTCGATGCGGTCCCGGTGCTTCAGGGAGGCGAGCAGTCCGCAGCCGTAGGCGGCGTCCACGTGCATCCACACGCCGTACCGCTCGCACAGTCCGGCGATCTCCGGCAGCGGGTCGATGGAGCCGAAGTCGGTGGTGCCGGCGGTGGCGACGACGGCCATGGGGACCAGGCCGGCCTCGGCGCAGCGTTCCAGCTCGCGGGCGAGGGCGACGGTCCGCATGCGCTTGTCGTGGTCGACGGGGACGGACACGACGGCGTCGGGGCCGAGGCCGAGCAGTTTCGCGGACTTCTGCACGCTGAAGTGGCTGACCTCGGAGGCGAAGACGCGCAGTTTCGCCAGGTCGCCGGTCTTGGCCTCCTCGCGGGCCAGCAGCAGGGCCTGGAGGTTGGACTGGGTGCCGCCGGAGGTGAACACGCCGTCGGCGGCCGGGCCGAGGCCGATGCGGCCCGCCGTCCAGTCGATGAGCTTCCGCTCGATGAGGGTGCCGCCGGCCGACTGGTCCCAGGTGTCCAGGGAGGAGTTGACGGCGGAGAGCACGGCCTCGCCGAGCACGGCCGGGATGACGACCGGGCAGTTGAGGTGGGCGAGGTAGCGGGGATGGTGGAAGTAGACGGCGTCCCGGAGGTAGACGTCCTCCAGTTCGTCCAGCACGGCGGTGGTGTCGTGCAGCGGCCGGTCGAGGTCGATGCCGTCGATGCGGGGGGAGAGCGCGTCGACGGTGACGCCGGTGAACGGCCGTTCGGTGGTGGCGAGTTTGGCCGCCACCCGCTCGACCCCTTCGGTCACGGAGCGGCGGTAGTGCTCCGCGGTGGTGTCGTTGAGCAGGTGCGAGCGCATGGGGGTCCTCCGGTGGGGACGATCCGGTGCGGGGAAAAGGCCGGTGGCGCATTACTTAGGTTAGCCTAACCTAAATAACGCGCCGCGACACCGGGCCGTGCCGTGACCGTGATCACTCCCGCACCGGGAGTGACCGGTCGTCACATCCGTTGCCCACCGCCCTCGTCCGGGCGGTCAGGGGGAGGCGGAGGGTCAGCCGACCTTCTTGGCCTTCTCGATGGCCTCGGCGAGGTTGTCGAGGAGCGGCGTGCACTTGTCGTAGGACAGGATCGGCTCGGGGGAGCGGGCGATGACCTGGCCGGCCTTGACCGCGGGGAGCTGCTTCCAGGTCGCCTCGGTGATGTCGGCGGGCTGGATGGTCGAGGCGCGGTCGTCCATGATGATGACGTCGGCCGGGTACTTGTCGACGTTCTCCCAGCTCAGCGTCTCGAACCAGCCGCCGGTGTCCTTCTTCGCCTCCTCCGGGGGCTCCACCAGGTTCACGCCGAGGGCCTTGAAGTACTCCAGGTCGATGGAGTAGTTGGAGCCGGAGACGTAGAAGACGTCCTGCGCGGCGGAACCGGCCAGCACCCTGATCTCCGGGCGGGCCTTCGCGGCCTTGCGCAGCCGCTCGGCGGCGGCCTCGAACCTCTTCTTCGCCTCGACGACCTTCGTCGCCTTCATGTCGGCGCCCAGCGACTCGGCCAGCTCGGCCATGCGCTGCAGCGGCTTGGGCATCTGGAGGTCGTAGACGGAGATCGCGACGCTCGGGGCGAGCTTGGCGATCTTGTCCTTGGAGGCCTCGGGCACGTACCAGAGCGTCCCGGCCTCGTCGAACGTCGTGGAGATGAGCACCTCGGGCTGGAAGGCCGCGTACTGCTCGACGTTGAAGCTGTCGAACTTGTTGCCGAAGATCGTCAGCTTGCTGACGTCCATGTCGCCGGCCTGGACGTCGGCCTTGCCGTCCGTCGTCCTGGTCGGTCCGAAGACGCCCTTCACCTCGATGCCGTAGTCGAACAGCGCGGCGGCGACACCGGTGAACGCGACGATGTTCGTCGGCACCTTGTCGAGCTTCACGGTGGTACCGCGGTCGTCCTTGAAGGACCAGGGGCCGGACTTGGGCTCGCCGGACCCCGAGGCGTCCGAGCCGCCGCTTTTCGCGTCGTCGTCCCCGCAGGCGGTGAGCACGGCGCCGAGTCCGAGGACGCCACCGGCGGCGAGCAGTCCCCGACGGGAGAAGCGGGCGGTACTGGCGTTCGACATGGGCGAGTCTGCTTTCGTGCGTACGGAGCCGGCCTCGGCCGGAAACAGGCTTAGGTTAGCCTAACCTCATGATCTGTCCAGAGGGGGCTCCGTATGCATCCCCTCACACAGGAGAGCCGGCGTCCCGGTCCTTGCCGTAGCGACGGAACGCGGAAGTGTCCACCGTCCAGGGGCCGAACGGGACCATGTCCCCGAAGATGTACGGGTCCTTGTCGCTGTAGCGGTTCCCGCACGGGACCGAGTGCACCTCGATCGTGCCGGTGCGTGGATCGACGATCATGTAGTGGGGAATGCCCATCGCGGGGTATTCGCAGAGCTTTTCGATGTAGTCGTTGTTCGGGTTGGACGGGGAGACGATCTCGACCACCGCCAGGACCTGCGTGGCGTCGACGGCGAGACCTTCCTCGTCGAGGACGGACTCGGGGATGACGACGGCGTCCGGGCGGCGCATGCGGCCGATCGCGGGGTGCTCGATCTCCGGGCCGCTCTCGCAGATGTAGCCGGGGTGGGTCGCGGGAAGCTGCTCATCGAGCTGGTTGCGGATGCGCCGGATGGTGCCCTCGTGACGCTTCGAGGGGCACATCATGGCCAGTATCGGGCCTGACGGTCCGATCTCCACGCTCCAGGAACCTTCGAGCTGTTCGGCATGGGCACCGAGCTGCTCGGCGATCGCGCGCATCTTCGCGTAGTCCATGACTCCAGGGTACTGACGACTTCGCACAGTGGCCGCTCGTGTTCGTCACGTGATCAATCCGGTGCCGGCCCCTCGTCGACGGGGCGGCCGGCCCGCGTGCACGCTGGACGCGGGCCGGCGCCGGGGGTTCAGCCCGCCAGCCCCAACTCCCGTGCGATCAGCATGCGCTGGACCTCGCTCGTGCCCTCGCCGATCTCCAGGATCTTGGAGTCGCGCCACATGCGGGCCACCGGGTACTCGTTCATGAAGCCGTACCCGCCGTGGATCTGCGTGGCGTCGCGGGCGTTGTCCACGGCGACCGTGGACGAGTACAGCTTCGCCAGCGCCGCCTCCTTCTTGAACGGCTCCCCGGCCACCAGCCGGCTGGCCGCGTCGCGCCAGGCGAGACGGGCCGTGTGGGCCTTCATCTCCATGTCCGCGATCTTGAACTGGATCGCCTGGTTGGCGCCGATCGGCCGGCCGAAGGCGTGCCGCTCCCTGGCGTACTTCACCGACTCGTCCACACAGCCCTGCGCGAGACCCGTGCCCAGCGCCGCGATGGCGATGCGGCCCTCGTCCAGGATGCGCAGGAACTGCGCGTACCCGCGGCCCTCTTCGCCCAGCAGGTTCGCCGCCGGGACGCGCACGTCCTGGAAGGACAGCTCCCGCGTGTCCGAGGCGTTCCAGCCGACCTTCGAGTACGGGGCCGCCACCGTGAAGCCCGGCGTGCCCGACGGGACGATGATCGCCGAGATCAGCGGCCTGCCGTCGGGCTTGCGGCCCGTCACCGCCGTGACCGTGACCAGGCCCGTGATGTCCGTGCCCGAGTTGGTGATGAAGCACTTGGTGCCGTTGATGACCCACTCGTCCGTCGACTCGTCCAGCCGGGCCGTCGTACGGGTCGCGCCCGCGTCGCTGCCGCCGTCCGGCTCCGTCAGACCGAACGCGCCCAGGATCTCGCCCGAGCACAGCCGGGGCAGCCACGTGCGCTTCTGCTCCTCGGTGCCGAAGAGGTGGACCGGCATCGCGCCGAGCGAGACGCCCGCCTCCAGGGTGATCGCCACCGAGGAGTCGACCCGCGCCAGCTCCTCCAGGGCCACGCCGAGGGCGAAGTAGTCGCCGCCCATGCCGCCGTACTCCTCCGGGAACGGCAGCCCGAACAGGCCCATCCGGCCCATCTCCCGCACGATCTCGTACGGGAACTCGTGCCGCTCGTAGAAGTCACCGATCTTCGGCGCCACCACGTCGTGCGCGAACTCCTCCACCGTGCGGCGGAGTTCTTCCAGTTCGGGGGAGAGCTTGTGGTCCATGTCGTTCACTGCTCCTGGTGGGAGAGGGCTCGTACGGTGCGGGACGGGCTGGGTCGGCCCAGGTGCGCGGCCATCCAGACGCTCGTGGCGACCAGACGGTCGAGATCGACCCCGGTGTCGATGCCGAGGCCCCGCAGCATCCACACGAGGTCCTCGGTGGCGAGATTGCCGGTGGCGGACTTCGCGTACGGGCAGCCGCCCAGTCCGCCGGCGGAGGCGTCGACCGTGGTGACGCCGTGCCGGAGCGCGGCCAGCGTGTTGGCCAGGGCCTGGCCGTAGGTGTCGTGGAAGTGCACGGCCAGCGCGGACACCGGGACGTCCGCCTCGCCGAGCGCGGCGAGCAGGGCCGTCACATGGCCGGGAGTCGCCACCCCGATGGTGTCGCCCAGGCTCAGCTCGTCGCAGCCCATGTCGAGCAGGGCCCGGCACACCCGCACCACCTGGGCGACCGGGACCGCGCCCTCCCACGGGTCGCCGAAGCACATCGACAGATAGCCGCGGACGTGGATGTCCTCCGCCTTCGCCCGCCGCACCACCGGTTCGAACATCGCCAGCGCCTCGTCCACCGTGCGGTTGAGGTTGGCCCTGGCGAAGGACTCCGTGGCGCTGGCGAACACCGCGACCCGCCGGGCTCCCAGCGCCAGCGCGCGGTCCAGGCCGCGCTCGTTCGGCACCAGGACCGGCAGCGACACCGGCAGGTCGGACACCGCCGGGTACAGGTCCTCGGCGTCCGCGAGCTGAGGCACCCACTTCGGGTGCACGAAGCTCGTCGCCTCGATCGTGGTCAGGCCGGTGCCGGCCAGGCGGCGGACGAACTCCGCCTTGACGGCCGTCGGCACGGTCGCCTTCTCGTTCTGCAGTCCGTCGCGCGCGCCCACCTCGTGGATCCGCACCCGCGCGGGCAGCCCTTCAGCCGGTACGACCATCGGCAGATCCAGTTCCGAGGCGTTCATGCCGTCTCCTCCTCCACCGGTGCGATGACCGCGAGCACCTGGTCCATGGCGACCGTCGTGCCCGGGGCCACGTCCAGTTCGGTGACCGTGCCGGCGTGCGGGGCGGAGATGACGTGCTCCATCTTCATCGCCTCCACCACCAGCAGGCTCTGGCCCGCCGCCACCTCGTCGCCGACGGCGACCTTCACCACCGTCACCGTGCCCGGCATCGGCGCGGTCAGCGAGTCGGCGCCCGCCTGACCCGCCCGGGTGAGGGACGCGGCGACCGGGTCGTGGTCGCGCACGTGCCAGGCGTCGCCGTCCCGCCCCAGCCAGGTGCCGTCCGGCAGGGCGGCGAAGGTGTGGGTGACGCCGTCGACCGCACAGGTGAACCGGTGCCCGTCCAGCGGGCCCGCGGACCCCCGCACCGGGGTGCCGGCGCCCGGCAGCAGCAGTTCCGTCCCGCCGTCCGCCGTGCCGCGCACGCGCACGGTCACCGGGTCGTGGCCCGCCACCCGCAGATGGTGCGCCGTCCACGCCCGCTCGCCGCCCATCCGCCAGCCGTCGGCGGCGGCGAACGGGTCGGCCCAGCCGGATCCGCCGGCGGGCCGCCGGAGGGCGGCCTGGCGCAGCAGCGCCGCCGCCGCGTACGTCTCCGCCGGCACCCCGTCCGGTACGAGCCCGTCCACCTCCCGCTCGACCAGCCCGGTGTCCATGTCGCCCGACACGACCGCCGGATGCGCGAGCAGCCGCCGCAGGAACCCGGCGTTGGTCGGCACGCCCAGCGTCACCGTCTCCGCCAGCGCCGCCCGGAGCCTGCGCAGCGCCGTCGCCCGGTCGGGGCCGTACGCGATCACCTTGGACAGCATCGGGTCGTAGAGGCTGCCGACCTCCGTGCCCTCGCTCAGCCCGGAGTCGGTGCGCACGCCGTCGCCCTGCGGCTCACGCAGCCTCAGCACCGTGCCGCCCGACGGGAGGAAGCCGCGCGCCGGGTCCTCCGCGCAGACACGGGCCTCCACCGCGTGCCCGGTGAGCCGGATGCCGTCCTGCCCGAACGGCAGCGGCTCGCCCGCCGCCACCCGCAGCTGCCACTCCACCAGGTCCAGCCCTGTGATCAGCTCGGTGACCGGGTGCTCCACCTGAAGGCGGGTGTTCATCTCCATGAAGTAGTACGACGACGGGTCGCCGCCCGGGACGATGAACTCCACCGTGCCCGCGCCCCGGTAGCCGCAGGAGCGGGCCGCCTGGACCGCCGCCTCGCCCATCGCGGCCCGGGTCTCCTCGTCGAGGAGCACGCTGGGCGCCTCCTCGATGATCTTCTGGTGGCGGCGCTGCAGGGAGCACTCGCGCTCGCCCAGGTGGACGACGCCCCCGTGGCCGTCGGCCAGCACCTGGATCTCGATGTGCCGGGGCCGGTCGACCCACCGCTCGACCAGCAGCGTGTCGTCGCCGAAGGAGGCGCGGGCCTCGCGCCGCGCGGCGGCGATCTCGTCGGCCAGCGCCGCCACGTCCCGCACCAGGCGCATGCCCTTGCCGCCGCCGCCCGCCGACGGCTTCAGCAGCACCGGCACGCCGATCTCCCGGGCGGCCTCGGCGAGCTGCCCGTCGGTGAGCCCGCCGCCGCTGGAGCCGGGCACCACCGGCACCCCCGCCGCCTTCACCGTCTCCTTCGCGCGGATCTTGTCGCCCATCAGGGCGATCGCGTCCGCCGGGGGCCCGATGAACACCAGCCCCGCCTCCTCGCACGCCCGCGCGAAGGCGGCGTTCTCGGCGAGGAAGCCGTACCCCGGGTGGACCGCCTGCGCGCCGCTGCGGGCGGCGGCCCGCAGCAGCCGCTCCACCGACAGATAGCTCTCCGAGGCCGCCGCCGGCCCGATCCGTACCGCCGTGTCGGCCTCCCGCACATGCCGCGCGTCGGCGTCCGCGTCGGAGTACACCGCCACCGAGCGCACGCCCATCGACCGCAGCGTGCGGATGACGCGCACCGCGATCTCGCCCCGGTTGGCCACCAGCACTGTCTCGAACATCGTTGTCCGTCCCCTCACATCCGGAAGACGCCGAACTGAGGGTCACTCAGTGGCGCGTTGGCGCACGCGGTCAGGGCCAGGCCCAGGACCCGCCGGGTGTCCAGCGGGTCGATCACGCCGTCGTCCCAGAGGCGGGCCGTCGCGTAGTAGGCGTTCCCCTGACGCTCGTACTGCGCGCGGATCGGGGCCTTGAAGGCGTCCTCGTCCTCGGCCGGCCACTCCTCGCCGCGCCCCTCCAGCTGGTCCCGCTTCACGGTCGCGAGGACGGAGGCGGCCTGCTCGCCGCCCATCACCGAGATCTTGGCGTTGGGCCACATCCACAGGAAGCGGGGGGAATACGCCCGCCCGCACATCGAGTAGTTGCCCGCTCCGTACGACCCGCCGACCACCACCGTCAGCTTCGGCACGCGCGTGCAGGCGACCGCCGTGACCATCTTGGCGCCGTGCTTGGCGATGCCGCCCGCCTCGTAGTCCCGGCCCACCATGAAGCCCGAGATGTTCTGCAGGAACACCAGCGGGATGCCGCGCTGGTCGCACAGCTCGATGAAGTGGGCGCCCTTCTGCGCGGACTCGGAGAACAGGATGCCGTTGTTGGCGACGATCCCCACCGGGTGGCCGTGGATCCGGGCGAAACCGGTGACCAGGGTCTGCCCGAACTCCGACTTGAACTCCGCGAAACGGGAGCCGTCCACGACCCGCGCGATGATCTCGCGCACGTCGTACGGCGTGCGGGAGTCGACCGGCACCGCGCCGTACAGCCCCGCCGGGTCCACCTTGGGCTCGACCGCCTGCTCCACCCCCCAGGGCAGAGCCCCCCGTGCGGGGAGCGTGGAGACGATGTTCCGCACGATCCGCAGCGCGTGCGCGTCGTCCTCCGCGAGATGGTCGGTCACGCCCGACACCCGCGCGTGGACCTCGCCGCCGCCCAGCTCCTCCGCCGTGACCACCTCACCGGTGGCCGCCTTCACCAGCGGCGGACCGCCGAGGAAGATCGTGCCCTGGCCGCGGACGATCACCGCCTCGTCGCTCATCGCCGGGACGTACGCCCCGCCCGCCGTGCACGAGCCGAGCACCGCCGCGATCTGCGGGATGCCGGCGCCGGACATCCGGGCCTGGTTGTAGAAGATCCGCCCGAAGTGGTCCCGGTCCGGGAACACCTCGTCCTGCATCGGCAGGAAGGCACCCCCCGAGTCCACCAGGTAGACGCAGGGCAGCCGGTTGTCGAGGGCTACCTCCTGCGCGCGCAGGTGCTTCTTCACCGTCATCGGGTAGTACGTGCCGCCCTTGACGGTGGCGTCGTTGGCCACGACCACGCACTCCCGGCCGCTGACCCGCCCGATCCCGGCGATCACGCCGGCCGCCGGGGCCTGCCCCTCGTACATCCCGTCGGCCGCCAGCGGGGCCAGCTCCAGGAAGGGCGAGCCGGGGTCGAGGAGGGTGTCCACGCGCTCGCGCGGGAGCAGCTTGCCGCGCGCGGTGTGCCGTGCCCGCGCCCGCTCGCCGCCGCCGAGCGCCGCCGCGGCCAGCTTGCCGCGCAGCTCCCCGACGAGGGCGCGGTGCGCCTCCTCGTTGGCCCGAAAGGCCTCCGACGCGGGATCGGCCGCGCTGTGAAGCTCCGGTGCCTCGTGCATCCTCGCGGGTCCCCTCACTTGTTAATGAGCGTTAACGCATTTCCTTCAGGTTAACGACCGCTAACCGTGCTGTCTAGAATCGTCTTCATGGCCACCAGAACCGACGCCCCCACCCGCCGCGAGCAGATCCTCAAGGAGGCCGCCCGGCTCTTCGCCGACCGCGGCTTCCACGGCGTCGGGGTCGACGAGATAGGCGCCGCGGTCGGCATCAGCGGCCCCGGGCTCTACCGGCACTTCGCGGGCAAGGACGCGATGCTCGCGGAGCTGCTGGTGGGGATCAGCGGCCAGTTGCTGACCGGTGCGAAGCGGCGCCTGAAGGAGGCCGGCGGGGTGGCCCCCGAGGCGGTCCTCGACTCGCTGATCGAGGGGCACATCGACTTCGCGCTCGACGACCGCCCCCTCATCACCTTGCACGACCGTGAGCTGGACCGCCTCCGGGACACCGACCGCAAGCTGGTGCGCCAGTTGCAGCGGCAGTACGTCGAGCTGTGGGTCGGGGTGGTGCGCGAGGTGTACCCGGAGCTGGCCGAACCGGCCGCCCGCTCGGCGGTCCACTCGGTGTTCGGCCTGCTCAACTCCACCCCCCACCTGACCCGCCCCGGCTCCCTGCCCGGCCGCACCGGCACCGCCGAACTGCTGCACCGGATGGCCCGGGGCGCGTTCGCGGCGGCGGGCGCTCCGTGACCCCGGCGGAGTGACGAGCGTTACGGGGCCTGCGCTCTGGACGGCTGTGGATACTCGCCGGTATTTTGGGTGAGCAAGCGCTTGGCCAGGGGGGAGCCCAGCCATCAATCGAGAGACCCCCACGGCGAGCAACCACCTACGCGAGAGCGGCGCCGGTTCAGGCGCAAGGAAGGGCGGTGGCGAATAGTGCGCCGTACGGTTTTCAACGAGGATCACGAGGCGTTCCGGGAGACCCTCCGCGCCTTCATCGAGGCCGAGGTCGTCCCCGTCTACGACGAGTGGTTCGCGGCGGGCCAGGCACCCCGCGACTTCTACTACAAGCTCGGTGAGCTGGGCATCTTCGGCATCAGCGTGCCCGAGGAGTTCGGCGGCGCCGGCATGGACACCCACAAGTTCGAGGCCGTCCTCTACGAGGAGACCGCCCGCGCGGGCGTCCAGTTCGGCGGCTCCGGCGTCCACGTGCTGCTCGCCCTGCCCTACATCAAGATGCTCGCCACCGACGAGCAGAAGAAGCGCTACCTGCCGAAGTTCGTCACCGGCGAGGAGATGTGGGCCATCGCGATGACCGAGCCGGGCACCGGCTCCGACCTCGCGGGCATGAAGACCACCGCCAAGCTCAGCGAGGACGGCACGCACTACGTCCTCAACGGCGCCAAGACCTTCATCACCGGCGGCGTCCACGCCGACAAGGTGATCGTCTGCGCCCGCACCGCCGCCCCGACGGCCGAGGACCGTCGCCACGGCATATCCCTCTTCGCCGTCGACACCAAGTCCGAGGGCTACTCGGTGGGCCGCAAGCTCGACAAGCTCGGCCTGAAGACCTCCGACACCGCCGAGCTGGCCTTCGTCGACGTCAAGGTCCCCGTCGAGGACCTGCTCGGCGAGGAGAACAAGGGCTTCTCCTACCTCGGCCACAACCTGGCCTCCGAGCGCTGGGGCATCGCCTTCGGCGCCTACGCGCAGGCCAAGGCCGCCGTCCGGTTCGCCAAGCAGTACGTGCAGGAGCGCACCGTCTTCGGCAAGCCGGTCGCCCACTTCCAGAACACCAAGTTCGAGCTGGCCGCCTGCCAGGCCGAGGTGGACGCCGCCGAGGCCGTCGCCGACCGCGCCACCGAGGCCCTGGACGCCGGCGAGCTGACCCCCGCCGAGGCCGCCAGCGCCAAGCTGTTCTGCACCGAGGTCGCCCACCGCGTCATCGACCGCTGCCTCCAGCTCCACGGCGGCTACGGCTACATGAACGAGTACCCGATCGCCCGCCTGTACGCGGACAACCGCGTCAACCGCATCTACGGCGGCACCAGCGAGATCATGAAGACGATCATCGCCAAGGACATGGGCCTGTAAGCCGCCCGAAATCCCTGCCGTATACAACTGACCCCATGAGTCAGGCACTCCAGGAACTCCTCGATCTGCTCGACCTCGAGCAGATCGAGGAGAACATCTTCCGCGGCAGCTCGCGCAGCGCCGTCGTCCCCCGCGTCTTCGGCGGGCAGGTCGCGGCGCAGGCACTGGTCGCGGCCGGGCGGACCGTCCCCGAGGACCGGCCCGCCCACTCCCTGCACGCGTACTTCCTGCGCCCCGGCGACCCCGGCGCCCCGATCGTCTACACCGTCGACCGGATCCGCGACGGCCGCTCCTTCACCACCCGGCGGGTCGTCGCCGTCCAGCACGGAAAGCCGATCTTCCACCTCTCCGCGTCCTTCCAGACGTACGAGGAGGGCCTGGACCACCAGGCCCCGATGCCGCCGTCCCCGGACCCGGACGCGCTCCCCACCTCGGAGGAACGCCTGCGCGGCTACGCCCACCTCGGCCCCGAGGTCGTGGAGCGCTTCCTGGAGGCCCGCGCCGCCGTCGACCTGCGCTACGTCGACGAGCCGCCCTACGGCCGCTTCGGCGAGCCCCGCGCACCCCACTCCCAGGTGTGGTTCCGCACCAACGGCAAGCTCGCGGACGACCCCCTGCTGCACGTCGTCCTCGCCACGTACGTCTCCGACATGACGCTCCTGGACTCCGTCCTCCTCGCCCACGGCCGCGGCGGCTGGGCCGTCGGCGACGTCGTCGGCGCCTCCCTGGACCACGCGATGTGGTTCCACCGCCCGTTCCGCGCCGACGAGTGGCTCCTGTACGACCAGCAGTCCCCGTCGGCCCACGGCGGCCGGGGCCTCGGCCAGGCCCGCATCTACACCCAGGACGGCCGCCTCGCGGTCTCGGTCATCCAGGAGGGCGTGGTCCGGGTCCCGCGCGCCTGAGCCGGCTCCGGACGCCTTTTTCCTCTCCGTGCGGCATGGGTCTCGTGTTTCCGAGCCGGTTCCGGGTGCCCTCTTCCTCTCCACGACGCACGGGCCGGGCGGCGGTCCGCGTCCCGGCGGACCGTTCCAGGCGGTCGGTATCCGTGCTGGTCAGAGGCCGTTCCAGCGTTCCGGCGTCCCGCGCTGGGCGTCCGGTGTGGCGAGCGGGACGGACCACGGCACAAGCTGCGGTCATCCCGGCAGCCCGCCGGCCGATCCACCTCGTCACACCACGGAGACCACCATGCGTGCTCGTTTCGCCACCCGCTCCGCCCGCCTCGCCCTGGCCGCCGTCGCCGCGCTCGCCCTCGGCGGCGCCGCCACCGCCACGGCCACCGCCGACAGCTCCACCACCCGGCCCTGCGCGACCAGCGACCTGAACTTCAAGGTCACGTCCGAGACGCAGGCGGGCGGCTACTACCTGATCACCGCCAAGGCCAAGCCCGGCATCGTCTGCCACCTGGAGGGCGTGTTCCCCTCCGCCTCCTTCGGCTCCTCCCCCGACACCGCGGTCTCGCCCGCCGAGCAGAGCGCCGGCGACGACATCGTCCTCGGCGGCTCCACCGCCGCCTACGCCGGCATCAGCCCCAAGAGCACCAACAACAACGACGGCATCCAGTTCGACCGGCTCCACCTCTCGGTCGCCGGTGACGAGGAGAACGCCGTCACGCTCCGCCTCCCCGACACCGCCACGGTCGACCTGCCCGTCGCCACCAACTGGCACGCCGACGCCGCCGACGCCGTCCCGTTCATCGGCTGACGCTCGCGTCCACCGGCTGCCCCCGTCGGCCGGGCGTGTCCCCCGCGCCCGGCCGGCGAGGGCGTTCTCACCGAGCCAGGCCGGCCTCCGCCAGCAGGTACGCCGTCATCGGGTCGTAGTGGCGGGGGCTGGTGACGTGGTCGTCGAGGGGGACCGTGACCTGGACGGTGCCCTCCGCCTCGGCGAGGAACAGCGCCGGGTCGTTGCAGTCGGCGTAGCCGACGGAGTCGACGCCGTACTGTCCCGCCGCACCCGCCCAGCCGTGGTCGGCGACGACCAGGTCCGGCAGCGGGCGGCCCTCGCGCTCCAGGGCCGTCAGGATGGCCTTCATCGGCTCACCGGAATGGGTGTGCCACAGCGTGGCGCCGTGCTCCAGCACCGCCACGTCCGCGAACTGCATCACATACCCCTCGTCCGTCGTCAGCCCGTCCGGGATGACGACGATCTCGCAGCCGACGGCCCGCAGCGCGGCGGCCGTCGCACGGTGCACGTCCAGCAGCCCGCCCGGGTGACCGGTCGCGAACAGCACCCGCTGCTGCCCGTCCGCCGCCTTGCGCAGCCGCCCGGCCATGCGCTCCAGCCCGGTCACGGTCAGCTCCGGGTCGATGGTGTCCTGCCCGTACCGGTGCTCGGGGTCGTCGTTGACGCCGACCCGCTCCGCCATCACCGCGAGCACGTCCTGCTCGTCGGTCCAGCGGTCGCCGAGCTCCAGACCGAGCCAGAAGTGGCGGTCGCCGTTCGCCAGCTTGCGGTAGTGGGAGAGGTTGTTCTCGCGCGGCGTGGCGACATCGCCCGCGATGCGTGTGGCGACCAGGTGCTCGACGAGTTCGGCGCGGCTGGGTGTCCCGGGTATCGGCATGCCCACCATTGTGGAGCAGCGCCCTGTGGGCGTCTCCGGCGTATCGCCTCCTGGAATGTGCGTCACGTACTCAGCCGGCTCCGTACGGCTACTCAGACCCTCACGTCCGCCGCAGCGCGAACCACAGCTCCATCCGTACGTCCGGGTCGTCCAGGTCCGCCTCCAGCAGCGCCGCGCAGCGCGCGATGCGCTGCCGCACGGTGTTGCGGTGCACGGACAGCGCCACCGCCGTACGGTCCCAGCTGCCGTGCAGGGACAGCCAGGTGCGCAGGGTGTCGGTGAGGGCGGGAGCGGCCGCTATCGGCGCGAGCAGCGACCGGGCGTGGGCGTCCGCGTCGTGCGGCGGGACGAGGTCGGCGAGGGCGGGACGGTCGCCGTGCCGGAACAGCGGGGCGCGGGTGGCGCGGGCCCGGGCCAGGGCGCGGGCGGCCTGGGTGTCGGCGTCCGGCCAGTCGGGCGGGGCGGCGGCGGCGCTGACGCCGAGGGTCCAGCCGGGAAGCGGCTCCACGGGGCGGTCGGCGGGCACCAGGACGCGGACGACCTCGCCGGCCGGGTCGACCAGGGGGGAGCCGAGCGCCGTGCCGAGCGCGGAGGTGGCCAGGGGGTCCGGTGCGGTGGGGCCGTCCGGCCGGGCGTGGACCACGTGCCACCGCTCTCCGCCGAGGAGCGGGGCCACGTCCTGGGGTGGGCTGCCCAGCAGGAGCCGTACGAGGGCGGAGGAGCGGGCCGCGATGGTGCCGCTCTGCTGCTGGGCGGTGAGGAGGGTGAGCAGGACGGCTGCGACGGAGGCGATGGTGTGGTTGCCCGGGTCGCGTTGTGGCGAGGCCACGCCGAGTACGTATCCGGTGCCGAGGGCGTAGGCGGCGAGGTGGGTGCCGTCGACTGTGTCACTGGCGGAGGTGGGGGTGGGTGCGTGTGCCGCTTGCCGGTGCTTGCCGGGGGTGGGCGCCGCCTGTCGGTGCTCGCCGGGGGTGGGTGTCACTCGCCGGCGTTCGCCAGGTGCCGCCGCGCCCACCCTCCCCCACTCTCGGCTTCGCTCGAGCGGGGGGACCCCCATCGCCCCAGTGGCACGACTGCCCGCGGCTGGGGTGGCGCGATTGCCCGCGGCTGCGGCGGCACGACTGCCCGCGGCTGGGGTGGCACGACTGCCCGCGGCTGGGGCGGTGCGGTTGCCCGCGGCTGGGGTATCGGGGCGTAGCACTTTGGCCAGGTCTGCCAGGGACTGTCTCGGCTTCGGGGGCGGGGTGGTTCCCGCGGTGGCCAGTTCGGTGGTGTCCGGGGTGTACAGGGCGGCCCAGCCGCCGATCCGCTGGGCCAGTTGGTGGAGGACCGGGCGGACCGGGTCCGGGCGGGACGCCGCGGTGGCGAGGCTCTGCTGGGCCTCCGTGACCCGGCGCAGCTCCGCGAGACGGGCCTGCGCCATGAGCTGCCAGACCGCCCGCGCCACCCCCGAGAACGTGGTCCGCGGCGGCACCTCCAGCAGCGGCAGCCCGTGCATCTCGCACGCCTCCGCCAGCGCCCCCGGCACCGCCTCGTGCACCGGTGCCACGCCGAACCCGAGCGCCGCCCCGCCCGCCGCCACGATCCGGGAGACGTACGCGTCGAAGTACCCCGCGCCCGCCCCCTCCGGGATGTGCACCCCCGCCGACAGCAGCAGCTCCCCGCCCAGCAGGTACGGGTACGGGTCCGCCATCTCCGAGGCGTGCGCCCAGTGCACGACGGTGCCGGGGTCGTCGGGCCCGGCGACCCGGCGCAGTCCGAGGTCCTCGCGTGCCAGGAGTGCGTCCAGGCGCACGGGCGGCGTGGGGGGAACCATGGGGTCCGGCATGTTGGACACTTCCTCCATTCCGTGCGGCGGGAATGGAGGAAACGTACACTTCGCAGGTGCTTTCCGCCGCTCTAGGGTCGGGACAGACCGGCAGCCCGCGGGTGCGGGCGGATGTACGAGCCAAGGCGAAGAGCAGGAAAGAAGGCAGTCCTATGAGCGGCAACGAGACGCCCCGCGGTCCCGTCGACTCCTCCCGTGTCCCCCGGTACGCCGGCCCCGCGACCTTCGCCCGGCTGCCCCGCCTCGACGAGGTCGGCCGCGCCGACGTCGCCGTGGTGGGCGTGCCCTTCGACTCGGGCGTCTCCTACCGGCCGGGCGCCCGCTTCGGCGGCAACGCCATCCGTGAGGCGTCCCGGCTGCTGCGCCCCTACAACCCGGCGCAGGACGCCTCCCCCTTCGCTCTCGCCCAGGTCGCGGACGGCGGCGACATCGCCGTGAACCCCTTCAACATCAACGAGGCCGTGGAGACGGTCGAGGCCGCCGCCGACGACCTCCTCGGCACCGGCGCCCGCCTGATGACCCTGGGCGGCGACCACACCATCGCCCTGCCGCTGCTCCGCTCCGTCGCCAAGAAGCACGGTCCGGTCGCCCTGCTCCACTTCGACGCCCACCTCGACACCTGGGACACCTACTTCGGCGCCGAGTACACCCACGGCACCCCGTTCCGCCGCGCGGTGGAGGAGGGCATCCTCGACACCTCCGCCCTCTCCCACGTCGGCACCCGCGGCCCGCTCTACGGCAAGCAGGACCTCACCGACGACGAGAAGATGGGCTTCGGTATCGTCACCTCCGCGGACGTCTACCGCCGGGGCGCCGACGAGGTCGCCGACCAGCTCCGCCAGCGCATCGGCGACCGCCCGCTGTACATCTCCATCGACATCGACTGCCTGGACCCGGCCCACGCCCCCGGCACCGGCACCCCCGAGGCCGGCGGCATGACCTCCCGCGAACTCCTGGAGATCCTGCGCGGACTGGCCTCCTGCAACCTGGTCTCGGCGGACGTCGTCGAGGTGGCTCCCGCGTACGATCACGCCGAGATCACCTCGGTCGCCGCGTCCCACACGGCGTACGAGCTGACCACGATCATGTCCCGTCAGATCGCGGAGGCCCGCGCACAGTGACCCACGACCACGACCTGGTGCTCCGCCCGACCGCCGCCCAGACGGAGGCCGCGCTGAACCCTCCCCCCGGCCGCAACGGCGGAGACCTGGTCGTGGAGACCCTGGCCGGGCTCGGCGCGACCACCGTCTTCGGCCTGCCCGGCCAGCACGCCCTCGGCGTGTTCGACGCCCTGCGCCGCTCCGGCCTGCGGTACGTCGGCCTGCGGGTGGAGAACAACGCCGGGTTCGCGGCGGACGCGTACGGCCGGATCACCGGTGAGGCCGCCCCGCTGCTGCTGTCGACCGGCCCGGGAGCCCTCACCTCGCTGGCCGCGCTCCAGGAGGCGGCCGCCGCCTCCGCCCCCGTGCTGGCGATCTGCAGCCAGGTCCCGACGCCGGGGCTCGGCGGTGGCCGCCACGGCTACCTGCACGAACTCCCCGACCAGGCGGCCTCGTTCCGCGGCGTGGTCAAGTCCGTCCACACGGTCCGTACGCAGTCCCAGATCCCGTCCGCGATCGCCGAGGCCTGGAAGTCGGCGCTGACCGTCCCGCACGGGCCGGTGTGGGTGGAGATCCCGCAGGACGTCCTGCTCGCGGAGGCCGCCCTGCCGGTGGTGACGGCGATGGACGCCACCCCCGACGAGCTGCCCCCGCGCCCCGAACTCACCGCGCTCGCCGCCCACCTGCTGGCGAACGCCGCCCGTCCCGCGATCATCGCGGGCGGGGGAGTGGTCCGTTCCGACGCCTCCGGCAAGCTGAGGCAGCTCGCCGAGCGGATCCAGGCGCCCGTGGTCACCACCCCCGGCGGCAAGGGCGCCTTCCCCTGGACGCACCCGCTGTCGCTGCAGTCCTGGCTGGAGGACCGCCACACCACCGACTTCCTCCAGGACGCGGACGTCCTGCTGGTCGTCGGCTCCGGCCTCGGCGAACTCTCCTCCAACTACCACACGTTCGAGCCGCGCGGCCGGGTCGTCCAGATCGAGGCCGACCTCGGCAAACTGGAGTCCAACCACCCGGCCCTCGGCATTCACGCCGACGCCCGCCTCGCCCTCCAGGCACTGCTGGAGACGGTGGAGACCCGCGAGGACGCGGCCGCGCCCGAGCGTGTACGGGGAGTGCTGGACCGCGTCCGCGAGCGCCTCGCCGCCCAGGAACTCGCCCTGGAACAGCAGGTGCTGACGGCGGTCCGCCGCGCCCTGCCCACCGGCTCGCCGTCCTTCTGGGACATGACGATCCTGACGTACTGGGCCTGGTCCGCGTTCGACGCCATGGGCCCCAACCACCTGCACTCCGCGCAGGGCGCCGGCGGCCTGGGCTACGGCTTCCCGGCCGCCCTGGGCGCGGCGGTCGCCGACCCCACCCGCCCGGTCCTCGCGGTCTCCGGGGACGGCGGCGCCCTGTACTCCGTCGCGGAGCTGGCCACGGCCCGCCAGCACGACCTCGACGTCACCTGGCTGATCGTCGACGACGGCGGCTACGGCATCCTCCGCGAGTACATGACCGACGCCTTCGGCGAGCCCACGGCGACGGAACTGACCCGCCCCGACTACGTGGCCCTGGCGGAGTCCTTCGGCGTCCCGGGCCTGCGGACCAGCCCCGAGACCCTGGAACAGGACCTCGCCAGGGCGCTTGCCGCACCGGGTCCGTCGGTCGTCGTCCTCCCCGCCGTGCTGCGGATGTTCGCGCCGACGCACCTGGGCTGAGTCCGGTGGGTCAGCAGGCGCCCGGGCCCACCCCGTCGATCCGTCCGCCGAAGTCGCCGAGGTAGCGGGAGCGCCAGTCACCGTTGAAGACGTCCCGCTTCTCGACCGGCTGCCAGTTCACGAAGCAGGCCCGGGTGCTCGCGACGACCGAGCCGACGTGGTCGTGGAGGCGGGGCGGCATGTCGCGGTAGCCGCTGCGCGCGGTCCACTCCCAGTAGTCGCCGCCGAAGCCCTCCTTGCTCCAGAAGCACACGGACCCGTCGGGGCAGGACGGGGGCGCGGCCGGCGCGGCGGACGCCGTGTGGGCGGGCAGCAGGAGCGCGGTCAGGGCGAGGACGGCGGCGAGGGACCAGGAACGAGTCTTCACGGCACTCTCCAGTAAGGCGGCGTGACGGCATGGAACGGCCCCGGCGGATCCGCCGGGGCCGTTCCATGGTTGTGGAGGGGCGGGGCCGACCGGCCCCGGCCGCCGTCCACACCACCGGATGGAGCGAACCGGAGGCCCGACGGCGTGCTTCCGGCGAGCGGCGAACGCGTTCACGCGGGGCGTACGCGCCCGGCGCCACCGGACCGGCTCGCCTCACCCCAGCAGTTCGCCGAACTCTTTCCTGTCGTGGGCGAGACGCTCGGCGTAGCCCGCGGAGAACGCCGCCTGCTCGCGGGGGCTCATGGTGTCGTGCGGCAGGCGGGACGGCGGCAGGAGGTCCGGCAGCTCCCGGTAGACGGTCACCGCAGCTTCCCAGTGTGCGCCTCCCCTGTTCCTCGCCCGGACGAGATGGTCCGCGAGGCGGGACAGCTCCTCGTCCAGCAGATGCTCCGGGACCTTCTTGGAGAGGAACTCCCCGGGTTCGGGAGGTGGTCCCTCCGGCGTGGCGAGGAGCCGCAGTGTCCAGAGGGCGGCGAGCAGCCGCCCCGACCGTGTGTGATCGCTCGGTGTCGCGTCAGCCATGAGGAAGTCTGCCCCGGTACCGGCCGTCGTGACACCGGCGTCCGGCTACCAGATCGACTCGACCCACTCCGGGTGGTCGATGAACGGGTTGCGGTTGTGCTGGTACGAGTCGTAGATGACGTCGTTGCGGTTCTTCTCGAACGCGCTCGGCGGGTCCTGCTCGTGCCACTGCTTCAGGACCGAGAGGCGGCCGTGGTACGGGTCGCTGCCGTTGGTGACGGAGTCGTTGGGCTCCAGGTCGGGCCAGCCGTCGGTGCCCTCGTAGCGGACGGCCATGTAGAGGATCATGCGGGCCACGTCGCCCTTGACCGCGTCGCGCGGTTCGAAGGAGTCGGAGTCGGTCAGGCTGCCGCCGCTGTCGGTGAACGAGCTGCCGCCGTTGTCGAAGTCCTTGTTGTCGCGGATGGAGTTGACCCGGACGTCCTCGGGGCGCAGGTGGTGCAGGTCGGTGCCGGGGCCGGTGGAGGTGCCGAAGTCGCCGTGGGACTTGGCCCACACGTGCTCGCGGTTCCAGTCGCCCACGTCACCGCCGTTGAGGGACTTGCTGCGGGAGATGCCCGAGTACAGCAGGATCACGTTGTTGCTGTTGTCCGGGTCCTGGTCGGTGACCTTCAGGGCGTTCCAGACCGCCGAGTACGAGATCTTCGTCTGGTCGCTGATGATCGTGTGCAGGGAGTCCTTCAGCGCCGGGCCGGTCTTGCCGATCGCGTCGGCGTAGTACGTCGGGTCGTAGCTCGTCGCTGTTGCTGCTGTCGTGGTCGTGGCCGGGGTCGCGGTCGCGGCGGGAGCGGTGAGGCCGGCGAGTACGACAGCGGTGGCGAGCGCCAGCGGCTTCCGGCGCCGTATGCGTATCGCGCGCATGTGGGGTGTCCGATCTACGCGGGTTGCACGAAGTGGATAACCCAGAGAGTGACATGCACATGCGGCGGAAGGGATGGACGGGAGGTGGCGATTGCGTGACGGCTGTCACCGGGTGGGGGCGGTCCAGGGGGCGAGCAGATCCCGCAGCAGCTCCGCGAAGGCGCCGTCCAGCGTGTCCTCCCGCTCCTGGTCGCCGACGGCTTCGGGGCAGAGAGCGGCGGGCCGGGCGATCCAGAGGATCTTCCAGGGCAGCGACCGCAGCGCGGGGTCACCCCAGATCCCGCCGTGCGGGACCAGCGGGTGGAGCACATCGCTGAGGTGTTCCGTCACGACCCGCACCAGCGGACCGTCGGGTGCCGTGTGCGCCGCCGCCATCGCCGCGCGGGAGGACCGGGCGACGGCGGCCGTCGTCGGATGCCGTCGGACGGCGCGCACGGCCTGCGTCAGATGCCGGGTGACCCCCGCGGCGGTGCCGTCGCCGGGATGCCTGCGGAGGGTGAGGTCGAGGGTGTTCGCGAGTTCCGCTCCCAGGGCGAGCAGGTGCAGAGCGGAAGCGGACTTCCAGTTCGCGTAGAGGAAGTTACGGGAGGTGCCGCAGGCGCGGGAGATCGCGGTCAGGGACACGTCCAGACCATCGGTGCGCATGAGCGTACGCACGGTGGTGATTACATGTCCGGTGGCAAGAGGGTCGCGCAGCATGACCCCATGGTGAGAAAAAGCGTGAGCAGTTGGCGGGTGAATGTTCGGATTGCGCTCAAATGAGTGATAAAAGGACGGATAGGGGTGAGATGTTCAGGCTTTTTGGTGAGAGGGGTGAGGGGAGGCCGTTCCGACAGCGGCGACGAAAGCGGCCCGGCCGGCCGCCGGGAGAGCCACCACCGGACCCTGCGGATCTTTAACGGTTCGGCCCCTCGGGCGTCACCGAACCGTTCTACGGTGACGCCCATGCGTCTGCGACCGCTCCTCGTCACCCTCACCGCCGCCCTCGCGGCCACCACCTGCCTCGCGGCCACCGGGCCCGCCGCCGCGCACGGCGGCGGGGTCTGCTCCCCGTCCGTCTCCGTCGACCGCTTCTCCGACACCCTCGACAAGACGACGTACGGCGGCACCTACGTCGGCAACCTCTCCGCCCTCGCCGGCGACGGCTCCCCCGCGCCGCTCCGCCCGCGCACGAGCGCCCCCGCCGGCACCGTCGCCGCCCTCTCCGACCGGTCCGCCCTGTTCCAGCTCGACGCCCGCACCCTGCGCCCCGAGAGCGTGATCCAACTCGCCGACGAGAACGGGGCCGCGCTCGACGCGGAGGGACTGGTCGTGGACCTCCTCCCCTCCCGGCCCCGCTCGGACGGGGGGACCTCCACCGGGACCTACCTCGTCTCCTCCGAGACCGAGCCCTCCGTACGCCGCTACTCCCGCGACGGCACCCTCCTCGGCCGCCTCCCCGTGCCCGACGGCCTCCGTACCGCCCCCGACGGCCCCGCCAGGGCCAACGGCACCTTCGAAGGCCTGACCCTCCTCCCCGGCGGACGCACCCTGATCGCGTCCATGGAGTACCCGCTCACCGGCGACCCCGACGACCAGGTCCGCTTCCAGACCTGGCGCCGCACCGCCCACGGTGACTTCCGCACCGGCGCGCAGTACACCTACCGGATCGACCCGGGCCACGGCGTCTCCGAGATCACCGCCACCCCCGACGGACGGCTGCTCGTCCTGGAACGCGGCTTCACCTCCAGCGTCGGCAACACCGTCCGCCTCTACCTGGCCGACCGGCACGGCACCGCGTACGACAAGACCCTGCTCGCCGACCTCGCCGACTGCCCCACCCTCGGCGCCACCGCCAAGCAGCCCCAGGTCAACCCCCTCCTCGACAACATCGAGGGCATGACCGTCACCGGCCGGTCCAAGGGCCGCCTGAACCTCCTCCTGGTCAGCGACGACAACCAGAACGAGAACCAGATCACCCGCCTCTACGCTCTCCGCGTACGCCTCTGAATGTTGCGGCGGGATGAAATCCGCCGCCGGCCGCGTTGGTGCCTTCCGGCAGATCAGGACGATCGGAGGGCACCCGCGTGACACCGCAACGGGGATGGGCACGGCGACTGGCCGCATACGCGTGGCGGCATCCCAAGGACGTCGTCCTCGCGCTGGGCTCCTCCCTCGGCGGCATGGCCGTCATGGCGCTGGTCCCGCTGATCACCAAGGTGATCATCGACGACGTCATCGGCGACAAGACCAGGTCCATGACCACCTGGGCCGGACTCCTCGTCGGCGCCGCGCTCGCCGTCTACGCCCTCACCTACATCCGCCGCTACTACGGCGGCCGGCTCGCCCTCGACGTCCAGCACGACCTGCGGACCGAGATGTACGGGACGATCACCCGGCTCGACGGCAGACGCCAGGACGAGCTGTCCACCGGGCAGGTCGTCGGACGCGCCACCAGCGACCTCCAGCTCATCCAGAGCCTGCTCTTCATGCTGCCGATGACCATCGGCAACCTCCTGCTGTTCCTGATCTCCCTCGTGATCATGGCGTGGCTGTCGCTGCCGCTCACCGCCGTCGCCCTCGCCGTCGCCCCCGCCCTGTGGTGGATCGCCAAACGCAGCCGCACCCGGCTGCACCCCTCCACCTGGTACGCGCAGGCGCAGGCGGGAGCCGTGGCCGGGGTGGTCGACGGCGCGGTCAGCGGCGTACGCGTGGTGAAGGGCTTCGGACAGGAGGAGCAGGAGACCGGCAAGCTGCGCGAGGTCGGACGGCGGCTGTACGCCGGGCGGCTGCGCACCATCCGGCTGAACTCCCGGTACACCCCCGCCCTCCAGGCCGTACCCGCCCTCGGCCAGGTGGCGATGCTGGCCCTCGGCGGCTGGCTCGCCGTACGCGGGCACATCACGCTCGGCACGTTCGTCGCCTTCTCCACCTACCTCGCCCAGCTCGTCGGCCCGGTCCGGATGCTCGCCATGGTCCTCACCGTCGGCCAGCAGGCCCGCGCCGGCACCGAACGCGTCCTGGAGCTGATCGACACCGAGCCGTCCCTGACCGACGGCACCAGGGAACTGCCCGCCGACGCCCCGGCGACCGTCGAGTTCGACGACGTCTCCTTCGGCTACGACCCCGGCCGGCCCGTCCTGGACGGCCTCTCCTTCGAGATCCGGCCCGGGGAGACCCTCGCCGTCGTCGGCGCCTCCGGCTCCGGCAAGTCCACCGTCTCCCTGCTCCTGCCGCGCTTCTACGACGTCACCCACGGCGCCGTGCTCGTCGGCGGCCACGACGTGCGCGAGCTGACCACCGAGTCCCTGCGGGCCGCGATCGGACTGGTCCCCGAGGACTCCTTCCTCTTCTCCGACACCGTGCGCAACAACATCGCGTACGGCCGCCCGGACGCCACCGACGAGCAGATCACCGCCGCCGCCCGCGCCGCCCAGGCCGACCGGTTCATCGACGAGCTGCCCGACGGCTACGACACCACCGTCGGCGAGCACGGCCTGACCCTCTCCGGCGGCCAGCGCCAGCGCGTCGCCCTCGCCCGCGCCATCCTCACCGACCCGCGCCTGCTGGTCCTGGACGACGCCACCTCCGCCGTGGACGCCCGCGTCGAGCACGAGATCCACGAGGCGCTGAAGAGCGTCATGCGGGGCCGTACGACCCTGCTGATAGCCCACCGCCGCTCCACCCTCAACCTCGCCGACCGCATCGCCGTCCTCGACGGCGGCCGGCTCGCCGACATCGGCACCCACGACGAGCTCCAGCGGCGCTCCGCCCTCTACCGCAGGCTGCTCACCGACCCCGACGAGCTCGGCGCCGTCTCCCCGGGCCACACCCCGCCCGCCGGACCGCGGGAGGAGGACACCTCGGTCCGCGCCGAGCTGGACGCCGAGTTCGACGCCGAACGCGGGGTCACCCCCCGGCTGTGGACCGGCGACCGCGAACCCAAGGACACCGCGCTGGCCGGCACTCCGGCCACCCCGGAACTCCTCGCCCAGGTGGAGGCGCTGCCCCCGGCGGACGACGTCCCCGACGTCGACGAGGAACAGGCCGTCCGGCCCGAGGACTCCTACGGTCTGCGCCGCCTCCTGCGCGGCTTCCGCACCCCCCTCCTCATCAGCCTCGGCCTGGTCGCCGTGGACGCCGGGATGAGCCTGCTGCTGCCGGTGCTGATCCGGCACGGCATCGACGAGGGCGTCACCCAGACCGCCCTCGGCGCGGTCTGGGCGGCCTCCCTGCTGGGCCTGCTCACCGTGCTCGCCCAGTGGGCGGCGCAGGTCGGCGAGACCCGGATGACAGGACGCACCGGCGAACGCGTCCTCTACGCGCTGCGGCTGAAGATCTTCGCCCAGCTCCAGCGGCTCGGCCTCGACTACTACGAGCGCGAGCTGACCGGCCGGATCATGACCCGGATGACGACGGACGTCGACGCGCTGTCGACGTTCCTGCAGACGGGCCTCGTCACCGCGTTCGTCTCGGTGGTCACCTTCTTCGGCATCATGGCCGCCCTGCTGGTCCTCGACGTCGGCCTCGCCCTCGTCGTCTTCGCCACCCTGCCCCCGCTGATCGTCGGCACGTACTTCTTCCGCCGGGCCAGCGTGAAGGCCTACGAGCTGGCGCGGGAACGGGTGTCGGTGGTCAACGCCGACCTGCAGGAGTCGGTGGCGGGGCTGCGGATCGTGCAGGCGTTCCGCCGCGAACGGGACGGCGGACACCGGTTCGCCGAGCGCAGCGCCGACTACCGCGAGGCACGCGTACGGGGCCAGTGGCTGATCTCGGTGTACTTCCCGTTCGTGCAGTTCCTGTCCTCGATCGCGGCCGCGGCCGTGCTGGTCGTGGGCGGGGGCCGGGTCGACGACGGGACGCTGGCGATCGGCTCGCTGGTCGCCTACCTGCTCTACATCGACCTGTTCTTCGCGCCCGTCCAGCAGCTCTCCCAGGTCTTCGACGGCTACCAGCAGGCGTCCGTCTCCCTGGGCCGCATCCAGGAACTGCTGCGGGAGCCGGCCTCCACGGGGACCGCCGCGAAACCGCTCGACGTGCCGTCCCTGCGCGGCGAGATCGCCTTCGAGGACGTACGCTTCGCCTACGGCGACGACGAGGAGGCCCTCGACGGCATCGACCTCACCATCCCGGCCGGGCAGACCGTCGCCTTCGTCGGCGAGACCGGCGCCGGGAAGTCCACCCTGGTCAAGCTGGTCGCCCGGTTCTACGACCCGACCGGCGGGCGGGTCACCGTCGACGGCACCGACCTGAGGGACCTGGACCTCACCGCCTACCGGCACCGGCTCGGCGTCGTCCCGCAGGAGGCGTACCTCTTCCCCGGCACCGTCCGCGACGCCATCGCCTACGGCCGCCCGGACGCCACCGACGCCGAGGTGGAGGCGGCGGCCCGCGCGGTCGGCGCGCACGAGATGATCGCCACCCTGGACGGCGGCTACCTCCACGAGGTCGCCGAACGCGGCCGCAACCTGTCCGCCGGGCAGCGCCAGCTCATCGCGCTCGCCCGCGCCGAACTCGTCGACCCGGACGTGCTGCTGCTCGACGAGGCGACGGCCGCGCTCGACCTGGCCACCGAGGCCCAGGTCAACCAGGCGACCGACCGCCTGGCAGGACGTCGTACGACACTGGTCGTCGCCCACCGCCTGACCACCGCCGCCCGCGCCGACCGGGTGATCGTGATGGACCACGGCCGGGTCGCGGAGGACGGCACGCACGACGAACTGCTGCGGCGCGGCGGCACGTACGCCACGCTGTGGCGGACGTTCGTCGGGGAGGACGTGCCGACGCCGGCGTGAGGAGCGGCCCCGCCCCCAGGGGGCGGGCGCGCGCAACCATCCGACCTACGTCATGCGTCCGTACACGCGTACGCCGCCTGGCGCGGCAGCCGCGGTACGGGAGGACGACTGTGGGCAGTGGAGCGATACGCCGGCGACTCGCGCTCGGCCTGGCGATGCTGACCACCTCGGGACTGCTCGCCGTCGCCGCGCCCGAGGACGCGCACGCCGCCACGTACTGCGCCGGACGCAAGGTGCGCACCCTGCCGTTCTCCACCGGCTCGGTCGTCGTCTACAAGCGGGGCGGCTACGTCTGCGCCGTCACCCTCGCCAAGAAGCCCGGCACCAGACGGAAGATGTCGGTGAGCGTACGGGCGCGCGGCGGCCGCCCGGTCGTCGACGAGGGCACCTACAAGCACCACGCCGGACCGGTGACCGTGCACGCAGGCCGCCGCTGCGTATGGGTGAAGGGGAGAACCGGCTCGGGGTCCGTCAGCTCCGGCTGGATCCTCTGCTGACCCCTCACCGGCCGAGGGTTAACCCTATGTCCCCTGGTGCTGCGGGGAGTTGGTCCAGTAGCTTCCGGCGCACATCTGTCTCACAGGGGAGTGCGCATGCGCAAGGCGCTCAGATGGCTGCTGGCGCTCACGGTGCTCATAGGCACACTGAGCACGGCCGGGGCGGCCACCGCCGCCGAGCCGGAGGCCACCGGCACCACTGACATCAAGGAGAGACTGCTCTCCGTACCGGGCATGAGCCTGGTCGAGGAGAAGCCGTACACCGGGTACCGCTTCTTCGTCCTCAACTACACCCAGCCGGTCGACCACCGCAGGCCCTCCAAGGGCACGTTCCAGCAGCGGATCACCGTGCTGCACAAGGACACCGCGCGGCCCACCGTCTTCTACACCGGCGGCTACAGCGTCTCCACGACGCCGCGGCGCGCCGAGCCGACCCAGATCGTGGACGGCAACCAGGTCTCCATGGAGTACCGCTTCTTCACCCCGTCCCGGCCCGAGCCGGCCGACTGGTCGAAGCTGGACATCTGGCAGGCCGCCAGCGACCAGCACCGCATCTTCAAGGCGCTGAAGAAGATCTACTCCGAGAACTGGATCTCCACCGGCGGCTCCAAGGGCGGCATGACCGCCACCTACTACGAGCGCTTCTACCCGCGCGACATGGACGGCGTGGTCGCCTACGTCGCCCCCAACGACGTGGTGAACAAGGAGGACTCGGCCTACGACCGCTTCTTCCGCACCGTCGGCACCAAGGAGTGCCGCGACCGGCTGAACGCCGTACAGCGCGAGGCGCTGGTGCGCCGGACGCCACTGGAGAAGAAGTACGAGGCGTACGCCGCCGAGAACGGCTACACCTTCGACACCATCGGCAGCCTGGACCGCGCCTACGAGGCCGTCGTCCTCGACTACGTGTGGGGCTTCTGGCAGTACAGCACCCTCGCCGACTGCGAGCAGATCCCGGCGGACGCGAAGAACGCCACCGACGACGAGATCTGGACCTCGATCGACACGATCTCCGGGTTCTCGTTCTACACGGACCAGGGCCTGAGCCCGTACACGCCGTACTACTACCAGGCCGGTACGCAGATGGGCGCGCCGACCATCCACTTCCCGCACATCGAGAGGAAGTACGTCCGCTACGGCTACCAGCCGCCGCGCAACTTCGTGCCCCGCTCGATCGACATGGAGTTCGAGCCGTGGGTGATGCGGGACGTCGACTCCTGGGTCCGCCACCACGCGAACCACATGCTGTTCGTGTACGGCGAGAACGACCCGTGGGGCGCCGAGCCGTTCCGTGTCGGCAAGGGAGCGCGTGACTCGTACGTGTTCACCGCGCCCGGCATGAACCACGGTGCGAACGTGGCCGGTCTGGTCGCCGAGGAGAAGGCGCTGGCCACGGCCCGCATCCTGGACTGGGCGGACGTCGCCCCGAGCACGGTGCGGGAGAACCCGGCGGCGGCGAAGCCGCTGGCGAAGTTCGACGCCAGGCTGGACAAGCGGGACGTCGAGCAGGAGCGGACGCTGCGCCCGTGACGGGGGCGGGGCGGGACTACACCGGGCGGGCGCAGCCCACCGGTGACGTGCCGCCGAGCCGCACATAGAGGGCCGTGGACGCCGGGCACTCGGACCGGTCGTCCACGGCCCTCACCACCTTGAACTCCGGTTTCCGCTGCTCGCTGCCGTCGCACGCGGTCTCGCGGACCTTGCCGTCGCCCAGGTCGTAGACGCAGTCGCCGACGATGGTGCGCGGCCCGCCCCCGCCGCCCGGATCACCGGGGTGCGGCGGCTGGAGATGGCGCATGCAGGCGTAGCCGCGCGGCACCGCGCCGTCGCCGTCCTCGTCGGAGGAGGGGCGCCGCTCGCTGATGTGCAGCACGAAGTCGGTGGTGGCCGGGCAGCGCGGCCCGTCGCGCACGGTCCCGTCGTGACGGGCGACGACCCGGGCCGCCGCCCGTTCGCTCGTGCAGGACACCTCGGTGAAACTGGTCCGGCCGAAGGAACTGCACTCGTCGATCGCGAGGAACACCGCCCCGTACCCGGACTGCCGGGCCGGGGCCGGCGACGCCGTACGCCGCCCGTCCGGCCCGCCCTCCTTCCCGGCGCCGCCCGGCGCGCCCTGACAGCCGGTGAGCAGCACCGCGACCGCCGCCGCGAACGCGGCGCGCGTCCCCCACCCACTTCGCACGTGCATCGTCATCCCCCCGGACACCCCCGTCCAGCGTGACCCGGTCCGCCGGGGCACGCCAGACATGTGGTGCGCTTTCACCACATCGGGGAAGGCGCGTCGGATGTGTGACGTACGCGCGCTACGTCCGGCAGGGGGGCGCCGTGTGCGCCTAGTACCTCAGCCCGTGTCCGACCGGGTACAGCACCGTCGCCGGGTCGTCCGCCCGCTGCACCGGCACCGGCAGCGTGCCGCGCGGGTTCACCTTGCCCGCGATCACCCGTGCCGCCGCCCGCAGTTCGACGTCGGTCCAGGAGTACGTCGCCAGACACGCCGTCACGCCGGGCAGGTGGGCCACGTCGTAGGGGTTGCGGACCGCGACCGCGACCACCGGCCTCCCGGTCGCCAGCAGCCGCTCGACCAGCGTCTTCTGGCTGCCGGCCGCCGTGACGTTGTACGTCCCCACGACGACCGCGTCCGCGTCCCGGGCCGCCTCCACCGCCCCGGCGATGACGGCGGCGGACGGCGCGGTGCCGGTGGACAGGGCGGTGGCGGTGAAGCCCAGCTCGGTCAGGGCGTCCGCGAGGACGGTGGTCGGCGGTCCCGTCGTGCCGGACGGGGAGGCCGGATCGGCGCCGACCACCAGCAGCTTCCGCTGCCTGCGCCGGGACAGCGGCAGCAGGCCGCCCTCGTTGACCAGCAGGGTGGTGGTGCGTTCGGCGATCCGGTCGGCGGCGGCCAGGTGTGCACGGGTGCCGACGGTGCGGTCGACTCCGGCGTGCGAGACGTACGGGTCCTCGAACAGGCCCAGCCTCGCCTTCAGCCGCAGCACCCGCAGGACCGACTCGTCGAGCCGCTCCTCGGTCAGCTCACCGTCGCGCACGGCGTTCAGCACCGCGTTCCAGGCGACGTCCAGGGACGGCGGGTTGAGCAACTGGTCCACGCCCGCCTTCAGCGCCAGCACCGGTACCCGGTCGTCGCCGTACTTCGTGCGGACGCCCTCCATGCCGAGGGAGTCGGTGACCACGACCCCGTCGTAGCCCAGCTCCTCGCGCAGGATGCCGGTGAGGATGGGGCGGGAGAGCGTGGCCGGGTCCTCGGAGGCGTCGAGGGCCGGGACGACGATGTGCGCGGTCATGATGGAGTCGATGCCCGCGGCGACGGCGGCCCGGAACGGCGGCGCGTCCAGCTCCTCCCACTGCTCGCGGGTGTGGTGGATGTACGGCAGCTCGGCGTGGCTGTCGGTGACCGTGTCGCCGTGCCCGGGGAAGTGCTTGGCCGTCGAGGCGACGCGGGACGACTCGTAGCCCTCGACCTCCGCCGCGACGAGGCCCGCGACCGCCTCCGGGTCGGAGCCGAAGGAACGGACGCCGATGACGGGGTTGGCCGGATCGACGTTGACGTCGGCCACCGGGGAGTAGTTCTGGCGGATGCCCAGGGCGCGCAGTTCGCGGCCCGCGATCCGGCCGAGGGTGCGGGCGTCGGAGCGGGAGCCGCCCGCGCCGACGGCCATCGCGCCGGGGAAGAGGGTGGCGGGCTCGCCCACGCGGGCCACGATGCCGTGCTCCTGGTCGGTGGAGATCAGCACGGGCAGCCCGCGCTCCAGACCGAGGGACGCCTTCTGGATGCCGTTGGACAGGTCCGCGATCTGGTGCGGGTCGCGGGTGTTGTGCGCCCAGGCGAAGTAGATGATGCCGCCGACCCGGTACCTGGCGAGCAGTTCGGCGGCCGTGCGGACGCCGATCTCCTCCAGGTTGGCGTCGACGTCGGCCTGGTCCGGGTCGGTGGCGGAGTGGCCGTAGACCCGCATCACGAAGAGCTGGCCGACCTTCTCCTCCAGCGTCATACGGGAGACGAGGGCGCGCAGCCTTCTGTCGTCGTGCGCGGACCGGCCGCCGGCCGCGTGGACGGTGCCGCCGGCCGTGAGGGCGGTGGTGACGCCCGCCGTCGCGGCGAGGACGGTACGTCTGGACGGACGTGCGGTGCTTCCCGTGCTTCCGGTGCTGCTGTCGGGCACGTGCGCTCCTTTGGAAGGTGATCCGCGGGGGACCGGGGATCCGCTTGAAGGAAACTGCCGGAAGGCCACCAATATCCGGGAAGTTTCTGCCAGTCAAGGGCGTGCGCGGCAACCGGGAGGGGCCGTCATCGGCGCAAAGGGAGGGGGCGCGCCGATGACGGCGTGCTGCCGGCCGCGGCACGGCGGAGAGGGGTGGTCAGCGATCGCAGCCAGCAGCGAGGGCCGACACCGCGCCACGGAGACTCGTCCGGCAGCCGCACATGGGACGGACGGAGGCGGGGACGGGTTCCCCGGCCGGACCGGATTCCCCGAAATCGGGACCGGGGGGCCGGACGGGGTCAGCGGGGCGAGTGCGCCGACACCTCGGGCCAGTGCCCGCACAGCGTGCGGACGGTCTCCGCGATCGCCGGGCGACGGGCCGCCCCGGTGCGCCACAGCGCGTACAGCCGTCGTACGGGCATCGGGTCCAGCGGCACCTCCACCACCCCGGCGGGCAGCGGGCCGCGCCCCAGCCGGGGGATCAGCGCGATACCGAGCCCGGCCGCGACCAGGGCGACCAGGGTCGGGTTCTCGTCGGCCTGGTGGACGATCTCCGGCTCGTGCCCGGCCGCGCGCAGGGTGCGCACCAGCCACTCGTGACAGACCCGCCCCGGCGGCTGGCAGATCCACCGCTCACCGCCCAGCTCCTCCCGCCGTACCGCCGTACGCCCCGCGAACCGGTGCCCCTCGGGCACCAGCAGATCGCACAGGTCGTCACCGATGACCGCCTGCTCCACGCCGGCCGGGGCGGGCAGCGGCGCGATGTCCCAGTCGTGCGCGACGACGAGGTCGACCGCGCCCTTGGCGACCAGGTCCACGGAGAGATGGGGGTCGATCTCGGTGAGCCGCGTGTCGAGCGCGGGATGACGGCGGGCCAGGTCGGCCAGGACGGGCGGCATCAGCCCGCGGGCCGCCGACGCGAACGCGGCGACGGTCAGCCGCCCGGCCGGCACCCCGCGCCGCTCCTCCAGCTCGGTCTCCGCCCGCTCCACGATGGCGAGCAGCTCCCGCGCGGCACGCACGAGCTGATGCGCCTCGTCGGTCAGCCGCACACCCCGGCCCTCCCGCTCCAGCAGCACCGTCCGCGTCTCCCGCTCCAGCTTGGCGATCTGCTGGGAGACGGCGGACGAGGTGTAGCCGAGCGCCACGGCGGCGGCACCGACGGTGCCGTGGACGGAGACGGCGTGCAGGGCGCGCAGCCGCTGGAGGTCGAGCATGACGGCTCCCCGATCGGTTAGCGATGCTTCATCCAACCATGCAGGAATCATCGCTGGTGCTGAAGTGTGGTGGGCGGTGATCCTCGACGTATGCGACCTTCCCACCTGTTCCTCGCCGTCCTCGTCACCGCCGTGTGGGGAGTGAACTTCACCGTCATCGAGGTCGGGCTCGGCCACTTCCCGCCGCTGCTCTTCTCCGCCCTGCGCTTCCTGGTGGCGGCGCTGCCCGCGGTGTTCCTCGTGGGGCGGCCCAAGGTGGCGTGGAAGTGGATCGTGGGGGTGGGGCTGGCGCTGGGGGTGGCCAAGTTCGGACTGCTGTTCGTCGGCATGGACGCGGGGATGCCGGGCGGGCTGTCCTCGCTGGTGCTCCAGATCCAGGCGGTGTTCACCGCCCTGTTCGCCTTCGCGCTCCTCGGCGAACGCCCCTCACGCGTACGGCTGGTGGGCATGGCGGTGGCGCTGGCCGGGATCGGCGTGGCCGCGGTCGACGAGGGCACCTCCGGGCCGCTGCTCGGCTTCGCCCTGGTCGTCGCGGCGGCGGCCTGCTGGGGCGTCTCCAACATCCTCACCCGCAAGGCGGCACCCCCCGACGCCCTGAACTTCATGATCTGGGTGAGCACCGTGCCGGTGCTGCCGCTGCTCGCACTGTCACTGTTGCTGGAGGGCCCGTCGCGGGACCTGGACGCGCTGCGCGGCCTGGACTGGCAGGGCGCGGGCACGGTGCTCTTCGTCGCCTGGGTCGCCACGGTGTTCGGCTTCGGCGCCTGGGGGTGGCTGCTGCGCCGTCACCCCGCCTCCACGGTCGCGCCCTTCTCCCTGCTGGTCCCGGTCTTCGGCATGTCGTCGGCCGCGCTGTTCCTGGGCGAGTCGGTGACCCCGCTGCGGTGGTGCGCGGCGGCCCTGCTGGTGGGCGGGGTGGCGCTGGCGTCGGTGACCTGGCGCCGACCGGCGGCGAAGCCCGCTGCACGGGCGGAGACCCGCACGGAAGCCTCCCCGGCCGGCGGATGAGAAGGACCGGACGACCGCACACGGATCTCGCTCTGGAGGGCCCGGCCCTCGAGCACCCCTCAGGGACGCGGGCCTGTGACATGTGCGGCTCCACCGCGCGGAAGCAAAGAGGGGCGCGGGGCTGTGACATATGCGGCTCCGCCGCGTGGGCGCGACCCACCACGACGTACCCGCACCCGCACCCGCCCCACGACACCACCACCCCGAGCCTTCCAGCCCCCCGGAGGGTCAGGGCGCCTCCGGCGCGGGAGCCCCCTCCCGCAACTCCGGCGTGCTCACGCCGACGTACACCACCGCCACCACACACAGCACCCCGCCCACCACCAGCGCCGCCGCCCCGGACGTCGCCCCGGCCACCAGCCCCGCCCGCATGTTGCCGAGGTGCGGCCCCGCCTGCCCGACGATCTGCTCCGCGGCCGTGACCCGGCCCAGCAAAGCATCAGGCGTACGGGTCTGCACGATCGTGGTGCGGGAGAGCACCGAGAGCGCGTCGGCCCCACCGGCCACGACCAGCAGCCCCAGACCGACCCAGGGGCTGCTCATGACCCCGAACGAGGCCAGCGCGGCACCCCACACACCGGCCCCGCACAGCATCACGAGGCCGGGACGGCCCAGATGGGTCACCGCCCCGGACAGCGCCGACGCCAGCACACCGCCGATCGCGACCGCCGACAGGAACAGGCCCAGCGTGCGCGGGTCACCGCCGAACCGTTCGTCGTTGATCAGCGGGAACAGGCTGACCGGCATCGACAGGACGGTGGCGGCGAGGTCGGTGACGAGCGCGCCGCGCACCACCCGGTGGCCGGCCAGGAAGCGCAGCCCGTCCAGCACCCCGCGCAGCCCGGCACGGGACGGCTCGCCCTCGGGCGGCAGCGCGGGCAGACCGAACGCGCCGTAGAAGGACAGCAGGAAGCTCAGCGCGTCGAGCAGATAGCAGACGCCGATGCCGAACCAGCCGAGCAGCAGGCCCCCGAGCGCGGGGCCGACGAACATCATCGCCTGACCGGTGACCTGGTAGAGCGCGAGTCCGGAGGCCACCTGCTCCTTGGGCAGCAGCCGGGGCACGAACACACCGGCCGCCGGACCGCCGACCGCCGCGCAGGCGGACTGGGCGGCGACCAGGGCGAGCACACCGCCCACCGGCACGTTCCCGGTGAACCCCTGGACCGCCAGCAGCAGCGAGCAGACCGCCTGGCCGACCGTCGCGGCCAGGAAGATCCGGCGCCGGTCGCCCCGGTCGGCCCAGGCCCCGGCGAACAGTCCGAAGCAGACCAGCGGCAGCGCCTGCGCGAGACCCACCGCGCCGCTCCAGGCCGCGCTGTGCGTCATCTCCCAGACCTGGTACATGACGGTGACCATGGTCATGAAGCCGCCGAGCGCGGACACCGTCCGCCCGATCAGCAGGCGCCTGAAGACCGGTGAGGTACGCAGGGGACGCACGTCGATCAGCGTGCGGGACAGGCTCATGAGGGCAGGACGGCGGGGCGGGGCACGGGCTGAGGCACGGCGGGGACGCTATCCGGCCGCCGCCCGCCCCGGCCAGTGGTTTTCCCGTCCGGTCAGGCCGATTCGCCGAGCAGCCGGGCCAGGTGTTCCCGGCCGGGGGTGAGCAGGCCGGGCAGCGGGGCGGCGTCGGCGTACCAGCGCTTCTCGTACTCCCAGCAGAGCCAGCCGTCCCAGTCGTGCCGGGAGAGGACCTCCACGCAGTCGGTCAGCGGGAGGACACCGGCGCCGAGCGGGAGCGGGGTCGTGTCGTCGGCGGAGGCGATGTCCTTGACCTGGACGTAGCCGAGGTGCGGGGAGAGGGCCGCGTAGCTCTCGGCGGGCTGTTCACCGCCGAGCCAGGTGTGCATCACGTCCCACAGCGCCCCCACCTGACGGTGGCCGACCAGGCCGAGGACCCTGATCGCGTCGGCGCCGGTACGGTGCGAGTCGTGGGTCTCCAGCAGGATCCGTACGCCGAGGTCGGCGGCGTACTCGGCGGCCGTGCCCAGCCGGCGGGCGGCCGTCGCGTCCGCTTCCTCGGGACTCTGCTCGCCGCCGCCGGGGAAGACCCGGACGAAGGGGGCGCCGAGGTCCCGGGCGAGGTCGAGGAGGGCGCGGATCTCGGCGAGGACGGGTTCGTCCTCGCCGGGCGCGGCGACCCGGGCGTACCCGGCGAGCCCCAGGATCTCGACGCCGGCCGCCTTGAACCCGGCGGCCGCGTCGGCGCGTTCGGCGGGGCCGAGCCCCGGATGGACGGGTTCCTCGGGGTGGGCGCGCAGCTCGACACCGTGGTAGCCGTGCGTGGTCGCGAGGCCCAGCACGTCGGTGAGGGGCAGCCCGGGAACGCCGAGGGTGGAGAACGCCAGCTTCATGCAACCGGACCCTACCCGCGCCACCCGGACCGACTCCTCTCCCTCACCGTGGTGTCGGCGTCACGGATCCGCAGGGGTTCACCGCGCAGTTCCCCGCGCCCCTGAGGAGGTGCCCGCGCCGGAGTCACGAAGAATCCGGCGAACAGCCCCCACGACCCGCACTCGACAACGCACCTTTCCAGGGGCGCGGGGAACTGCGCGAATCCCCCGACGAAGCCGCACCTTTCCAGGGGCGCGGGGAACTGCGCGAAACCCCGACGAAGCCGCACCTTTCCAGGGGCGCGGGGAACTGCGCGAAACCCCGACGAACCCGCACCTTTCCAGGGGCGCGGGGAACTGCGCGAAACCCCCGACGAACCCGCACCGGCGGTGCAGCCCCCGGACCGAGGTCCGATCAGTCCCGCGGCCCCGCCGTGGACCCCCGCACCATCAACTCCCCCCGCACCGACGCGATCCCCCCGTGCGGCGCCTCCTCCCGCCCCATGGCGATCCGCCCCGCCCGGGCCCCCGCCTCCGCCAACGGCAACCGCACCGTCGTCAGCGCCGGCACCGCGTCGATGCTGAACGGCAGATCGTCGAACCCGGCCACCGACACGTCGTCCGGAATCCGCAGCCCCGACTCCCGCAGCGCCGCGCACGCCCCCAGCGCGACGGAGTCGTTCGCCGCGACCACGGCCGTCAACGACGGATCACGCCGCAGGAGTTCGAGCGTCGCCTCGTACCCCGACCGCCGGTCGTACCGGCCGTGCACGGTCCACCGCGGGTCCTCCTCGATGCGGTGCGCGGCCAGCGCGTCCCGGTGGCCCTCGAGCCGGTGCCGCGTCGTGGTCCGCTCCACGGGCCCCGCGATGTACCCCAGCCGCCGGTGCCCCAGCCCGATCAGGTGCTCGGTGAGTTCCCGCCCGCCGCCCCGGTTGTCGAAGGTCAGCGCGATCGCCCCGGCCTCCGCCGCCGGCGGCCGGCCGCACAGCACCACCCGGGTCCCGGCGTCCGTCAGCTTCCGCAGCTTCGCGTCCATGGCCGCCTTGTGCGGCGCGTCCTCGATCGCGCCGCCGGTCAGCACCACCGCCGCCGCCCGCTGCCGCTGGAGCAGGGTGAGATAGGTCAGTTCGCGTTCGGGCGAGCCGCCCGTGTTGCACACGACCGCGAGTCTCTCCCCGCCCGCGCGCCCGCCCGGCCCGCCGATCTCCGCCTGGATCGCGCTCGCCATGATCCCGAAGAACGGGTCGGCGATGTCGTTCACCAGGATGCCCACCAGGTCGGAGGTGGCGGCGGCGAGCGCGCTCGCGGGACCGTTGAGGACGTAGTCCAGCTCGTCCACGGCCTTCAGCACCCGTTCACGGGTGGACGCGGCCACGGGATAGTTCCCGTTGAGCACGCGCGACACCGTCGCGGGGGAGACCTGTGCGCGAGCCGCCACGTCCGCCAGGGTCACCGTCATGTCTCGTCCTCCGCCTCGCGCGTTCGCCGTACGCCGTCGTACACATCCACGCCCACACCCGTGGTTCCGAGCAGACCCTACGGCCATCCGCGCGGTTGTTCGCCCCCTCGAACAAGTCCGGTTCGCCGCGGTCTTGTCCGCACCGCCGTCCAGAGGCTAGCTTCTCTCTACATAGAAAGCGCTTGCTGTCACGCTCACCAGTGGGGCGTACGCGGCGCGCGAACCGCGTACGAAGGGAATGACGTGACACGCAAGACGGTGCGTATCGCCATGAACGGCGTGACCGGGCGCATGGGCTACCGCCAGCACCTCGTCCGCTCCATCCTGGCCCTGCGCGAGCAGGGCGGCCTCGACCTCGGTGACGGCACCGTGCTGTGGCCGGAGCCGGTCCTGGTCGGCCGCCGCGAGCACGCGCTGAAGGCGCTGGCCGAACGGCACGGACTCGAGCACATCTCCACGGACCTGGACGCCGTCCTCGCCGACGACGGCGTCGACATCTACTTCGACGCCCAGGTCACCTCGGCCCGCGAGGAGGCGATCAGGAAGGCGATCGCCGCCGGCAAGCACGTCTACACCGAGAAGCCCACCGCCACCGGCCTCGACGGCGCCCTGGAACTCGCCCGCCTGGCGAACGCGGCCGGTATCAAGCACGGCGTCGTCCAGGACAAGCTCTTCCTCCCCGGCCTGCTCAAGCTGAAGCGCCTCATCGACGGCGGCTTCTTCGGCCGGATCCTGTCCGTGCGCGGCGAGTTCGGCTACTGGGTCTTCGAGGGCGACTGGCAGGAGGCCCAGCGCCCGTCCTGGAACTACCGCAGCGAGGACGGCGGCGGCATCGTCGTCGACATGTTCCCGCACTGGGAGTACGTGCTGCACGAGCTGTTCGGCCGCGTGAAGTCCGTCCAGGCCCTCACCGCCACCCACATCCCGCAGCGCTGGGACGAGAACGGCAAGCCCTACGACGCCACCGCCGACGACGCCGCCTACGGCGTCTTCGAACTCGACGGCGGCGTCATCGCCCAGATCAACTCCTCCTGGGCGGTCCGCGTCCACCGCGACGAACTCGTCGAGTTCCAGGTCGACGGCACCGAGGGCTCCGCCGTCGCCGGGCTGCGCACCTGCCGCGTCCAGCACCGCTCCGCCACCCCCAAGCCGGTCTGGAACCCGGACATCCCCGCCACCGAGGTCTTCCGCGACCAGTGGCAGGAGGTCCCGGACAACGGCGCGTTCGACAACGGCTTCAAGGCCCAGTGGGAGCTGTTCCTGCGCCACGTCTACGCCGACGCCCCCTACCACTGGGACCTGCTGGCCGGCGCCCGCGGCGTCCAGCTCGCCGAACTGGGCCTGAGGTCCTCCGCCGAGGGCCGCCGCCTCGACGTCCCGGAGATCGCGCTGTGACCCTCCACCTCCCCGACGCGCACGGCACCCTGCGCGCCTACGAGCCCCGCACCGAGCCCCTCGCCACCACCCCCGGGTCCCCCTTCACCTCCCGTACAGTCTTCTCGGCCGCGCACGTCGTCGCCGACCCGTACGCCGACACCACCCCCGACTCACCGGCCGCCGTCGACTGGGACGCCACCCTCGCCTTCCGCCGCCACCTGTGGTCGCACGGGCTGGGCGTCGCCGAGGCCATGGACACCGCCCAGCGCGGCATGGGCCTGGACTGGGCGGGCGCGGCCGAGCTGATCCGCCGCTCCGCCGCCGAGGCGAAGGCCGTCGGCGGCCGCATCGCCTGCGGCGTGGGAACGGACCAGCTCACCGCTCCCACCGCCACCCTCGCCGAGGTCCGCGCGGCCTACGAGGAACAGCTCGCGCTCGTCGAGGAGTCCGGCGCGCAGGCCATCCTGATGGCGTCCCGCGCCCTGACCGCGACGGCGCGGGGCCCGGAGGACTACCTGGAGGTCTACGGCCACCTGCTCCGCCAGGCCGCCGAGCCGGTGATCCTGCACTGGCTGGGCCCGATGTTCGACCCGGCGCTCGAGGGCTACTGGGGCTCCTCCGACCTCGACGCGGCCACCGGCACCTTCCTGGAGGTCATCGCCGCCCACCCCGACAAGGTCGACGGCATCAAGGTCTCCCTCCTCGACGCCCGGCGCGAGGTCGACCTGCGCCGCCGCCTGCCGCAGGGCGTGCGCTGCTACACCGGCGACGACTTCCACTACCCCGAGCTGATCGCCGGCGACGACCAGGGCTTCAGCCACGCCCTGCTCGGCATCTTCGACCCGCTCGGCCCGCTCGCGGCGGAGGCGGTCCGCGTCCTCGACACCGGGAACACGGAGGGCTTCCGCGCCCTCCTCGACCCCACCGTCGCGCTCTCCCGCCACCTCTTCCAGGCCCCCACCCGCTTCTACAAGACGGGCGTGGTCTTCCTCGCCTGGCTGGCCGGCCACCAGTCCCACTTCACGATGGTCGGCGGCCTGCAGTCGGCGCGCTCCCTGCCGCACTTCGCCCGCGCCTACGAACTCGCCGACGGTCTCGGCCTGTTCCCCGACCCGAAGCTCGCCGAGGACCGCATGAGGACCCTGCTCAACCTGTACGGAGTGACCCCGTGACCGCCGATCTCACCCGCTTCAGCATCAACCAGATGACGGTCAGGCAGCTCTCGCTGCCGGACCTCGTCGACGCCTGCCGGGACCTGGGCGTCCCGGGCGTCGGCCTGTGGCGCGAGCCCGTCCAGGCGTACGGCGTGGAGGCGGCCGCGAAACTGGTCCGCGACGCGGGCCTGACGGTGACGACCCTGTGCCGGGGCGGCTTCCTCACCGCGACCGACCCCGGCGAGCGGGCCGCCGCCCTGGCGGACAACCGCCGCGCCGTCGACGAGGCGGCAACCCTCGGCACCGACACCCTGGTCCTGGTCTCGGGCGGCCTCCCGGCCGGCTCCAAGGACCTGCGCGCCGCCCGCGAGCGCATCGCCGACGCACTCGCCGAACTCGGCCCCTACGCCGAGGAACACGGGGTGAGACTGGCCATCGAGCCGCTGCACCCCATGTTCGCCTCCGACCGGTGCGTGGTCTCGACGCTCGCCCAGGCCCTGGACCTCGCGGAACGCTTCCCCGCCCACCAGGTCGGCGTCACGGTCGACACGTACCACATCTGGTGGGACGACCTGGCCCCCGCGCAGATCGCCCGCGCGGGCGCCCAGGGCCGCATCCACACCTTCCAGCTCGCCGACTGGACCACCCCGCTGCCCGAGGGCGTCCTCAACGGCCGCGGCCAGATCGGCGACGGCGCGGTCGACATGCGGGAGTGGAAGGGCTACGTGGAGGCGGCCGGCTACACCGGCCCCATCGAGGTCGAACTCTTCAACGACGCCCTGTGGTCCCGCGACGGCCGCGAGGTCCTCGCCGAGACGGCGGCACGGTTCGTGGAGCACGCGGGCTAGGAGCCGCGCGGCGTCCCGGGTCTTGTGCGGGGCCCGGGTGCCGCCCGAGCGGTGTCCCGGGCTCTGTGCACGGCCCGGGCGCCGCGTCGGGGCGCGGGGCGCGGGGCACGGGGCACGGGAGAAGCTCTGGGGAGAGGTCCTCCCGTGCCCTGGCGTCCCGTCCCGCGCGGAGCGCACCGTCAGGCCTCCGCACCCGGCACACCGGCCCGCAGATGCGCCGCCAGGCGGTGCAGCTCGACGAGGGCACCGGCGTCCGACCCGTCCCCCAGCGGGTAGTGCAGGGCCGGTTCGGACGCGGGCCCCAGGACGACGGGCCGTACCTCGACGGGCGGGCGACGGGCATGGGTGAGGCCGATGCCCCGTACGTCCCGCGCGCCCAGGGTGAAGGCGACCGGGACGGGAGGGGCCTGGAGCACGGGTCCCGTGGTGAGGTCACGGGAGGCCCGCCGCACCGAGGCCAGCATCGTCGTCAGGCCGTGCTCCGCGACGAGCACCCCGGCGAGCGGGGCGATCGCCTCCAGGGGCGGTTCCTCACCCTCCCCGTATCCGAGGACGAGCGTCACGTCCTGCTCGACCCCGGCGGTCGTCCGCGTGACCCGGATCCACGCCAGCGCGGGCCGGTCGGGGTGCCCCGTCACGATCAGATGGGTCGGTTCGGGGGCCCGGTCACGGGCCAGACCGGTCAGCCGGCGCGGCGACCAGGGCAGGTTGACGGGTTCCGCGGTGCCCCAGCCGGCCGGCGCCGAGCCGGTGAGCGCGCGCCAGGCGGTCTCGAGCCCTTCGCCCAGGACGGCGTCCTCGTGCGCGGGGAGCGTCGTACGGAACGCCACGACGAGCTGCCGGTCACCCGACGGGGACGTCCGGCCGAACGCCTCGGCGACCGGGGCCGTGCCGTCCGCCCCGGGCACGGGCGCGAACGTCCCCTCCCGCCAGCGCAGCACCGCCCCGGACAGCCCGTCGTAGTAGCCCTGATCCGGGTCCTGGACGACCCAGCGGTTGGGCACCTGGAGGAGGGTGGCACGGGCCGGGGCACTGAGCCGGACGTGCGGCGGGGTGACGATCTGCAGGGCACGGCCCGACTCGGAGGTGCCGCGCAGCACCTCGGAGAGCCAGGTGGTCAGGGCCAGGACCGGCCGGTCGGCCAGGACGACGGACGTGCTGTCGGTGAGGACGTCCACGACCGGTTGTCCGTCGTCCGGCGCGACGGCCGCGCGCACGTCCACGACCTCGGTGCTCGGCGCCGGCCCGGGCCAGGTGCTGCCGCCCAGCAGCAGGGCGAGCCGCCCGCACACGGATCCCGCCAGCCGCTCGGCCTCGGGCACGGCGCCGGAGGCCCGGACCTCGGTCCACCAGAAGGGCACGGGCACGTCCCGTCCGAGCAGCCGTTCGGCCTCCCCGGGGACCTGGACCAGCAGCGGGGCCTCCACGGACACGAGGGGCCTGCCGTCCGGGGCGCACAGCCGCAGCACGGCGCCTTCGGAGCCGGCGGTCACGCCCGTCTCGGGGCCGCCCGCGTACAGGCCGGCCAGCAGGGCCCAGGTGTCCGGCATCCTCGGGGTGAGGGCGATGACGTCCTTGGTCACGACTTCTCCTCTCCGGCTCCGGTCAGCGCGGTCTGGACGAGCCGGTGGTTCCGGCCGCGGCGGACCAGGGTGCCGCGGCCGGGTGGCTGCCGGGAGGCGTACAGGCCGGGGAAGAGCTGCCCCTCGGTGCGGTCGCCGGTCATCACCAGGGCGGTGGCGCCCGTCTCGCGCAGTGTGGTCAGGAGCGGTTCGTACAGCGCGCGGGAGGCTCCCGCGGTGCGGCGCGCCAGCACGAAGTGCAGGCCGATGTCCTGCGCGGAGGACACGTACGGCAGGAAGGGCGCGAGGGGCTGTTGCCCGGCGGTGGTGAGGATGTCGTAGTCGTCGACGAGGATGACGATCCGCGGGCCCCGGAAGGCGGGTTCGCCGGTCTCGGGTGCGTCCGGGTCGGCGGTCTCCGGCATCCGCTTCCGGAGTTCGGCGGCGATGCCCGTGGAGAGGGCGGAGGCGAGCGTGGCGTTGTGGGCGTAGCCGCCCCGGTACGGTTCCGGGACGACGCCGCGCAGGCCGCGACGGGGGTCGAAGACACCGAAGACCAGCTCGTCGTCGGAGTACCGTTCGACGAGCCCGGCGACGATCAGCTTCAGCAGGTTCGTCTTGCCGCACTCGTTGTCGCCGAGGACCAGCAGGTGCTGGTCGGCGCCGAAGAGGTCGAGCAGCACGGGGGCGAGGGCGTCCTGGTCGAGGCCGACCGGTATCCGCCGCGGTTCGGTGGCCGGCGAGGGCAGCCGGGTCGCCGGCAGCCGGGCCGGCAGCACCCGCACCGGGGCGGCGGGCTCGCCGTGCCAGGTGGCGCGGACCGTCCGGGCCGCCTCGTCCAGGGCCGGGCCCAGGTCACCGGTCGTGGGCGAGCCGTCGATACGGGGCAGGGCGGCCTGCGCGAACAGTTTGCCGTCGGTCAGCACCCGGCCGGGAACGTCCGGCGAGAGGGTCTCGGAGAGCTTGCGGTCGACGGAGGAGTCGGCGGGGTCGTTCAGGCGCAGCTCGACGCGGGTGCCGAAGAGCGACTGGGTGGCGATGCGGACGTCGTTCCAGCGCAGCATGCCCGCCACCACGTGGATGCCGTAGCCGCCGCCCCGCTTCAGCAGATCGGCGACCGGCTCGTCGAGGTCGGCGAAGTCGTCGCGCAGCGCGCCGAAACCGTCGACCACGAGGACGACGTCGGTGGAGCCGAGCTGCGGCAGCCGGCCCTGGGCGCGGAGCCGGCGGAGCTGGTCGACGGAGTCGATGCCGTGCTCGCGGAAGACCGTCTCGCGCTCGGTGAGCATGGCGCGCACCTCGGCGACCGTACGGGCCGCGCGTTCCCGGTCGGCCCGGCCGGCGACCCCGCCGACGTGCGGCAGGGCGGCCAGCGCCGACAGGCCGCCGCCGACCAGGTCCAGGCCGTACACGGCGACGTCGCGGGGCGTGTGGGTGACCGCCAGGGACAGCACCAGGGTCCGCAGCAGCGTGGTCTTGCCGGACTGGGGGCCGCCGATCACGGCCACGTGACCGCCGGCCGTGGTCAGGTCCAGCACCCACTGGCCCTGCCATTGCCGGGCCGGGTCGTCGAGCACGCCGAGCGGCACCCGCATACCGTCCGTGGCACGTGCCAGACGCAGCCCGTGCTCGGAGACCCGGGCCGGTCCGGCGACCGCGTCCAGGGTGACGGCGTCCGGCAGCGGGGGCAGCCAGATGCGGCGCACGGCGGGCGCGGCGCCGGCGAGCCGGCCGACCATCAGGGACAGGACGGCCGGGCCGGTCTCCCGGCGGGTGGCGGCGGGTTCCTCCTCCGGCTCCTCGGTCCGCCCCGCGGTGTTGTACGCCGGGTAGGGCAGGGCGAGCGGCTCCTCGTCCCGCTGCTCGAGCACCGCGGGGCCGTGGTGGACGCCGGAGACGTACCCGGCCTTGAACCGTTCGTAGGTGGAGGTGTCGACCTTCAGATAGCCGAATCCGGGCAGGGGCGGCAGATGGAAGGCGTCGGTGGTGTCGAGGACCGTGCGGGACTCGTCGGCGGAGAAGGTGCGCAGGCCCAGCCGGTACGACAGGTAGGTGTCCAGGCCCTTGAGCCTGCCGCCCTCGATGCGCTGGCTGGACAGCAGCAGATGGACGCCGATGGAGCGGCCGATGCGTCCGATGGACAGGAACAGGTCGATGAAGTCCGGCTTCGCGGTGAGGAGTTCGCCGAACTCGTCGATGACGACGAACAGGTGCGGGAGCGGTTCGAGGTCCGGCTTCTCCGTCGCGCGCAGTGCGGCGTAGTGACCGATGTCGGCGACGTTCCCGGCGTCCTTCAGGACCTGCTGGCGGCGCTTGACCTCGCCGGCGAGGCTGGTGTGGACGCGCTCGACGAGCCCGGCCTGATTCTCCAGGTTGGTGATCGTCCCGGCGGTGTGCGGGAGTTCGGCGAAGGGGGCGAACGTGGCACCGCCCTTGTAGTCGACCAGGACGAGCGCCAGGTCCTCGGGGGAGTGGGTGGTGGCCAGGGCGAGGACGAGGGTGCGCAGGAGCTCGCTCTTGCCGGAACCGGTCGCGCCCACGCACAGTCCGTGCGGACCCATACCGAGCTGGGACGACTCCTTCAGATCCAGCAGAACCGGCTCGTGCCGGTCCGTCAGCCCGATGGGCACGCGGAGGAAGTCCCGTTCGCTGCGGGGCTTCCACAGGGCGGGCAGGTCGAGGTCGGCGGGGTCGGCGATGCCGAGGAGCGCGGGGAAGTCGACCGGCCCGGTGACGGGGCTTCCCTCGGCGACGGACTCCGGGGACAGCCGCAGTGGGGCCAGCAGCCGGGCGACGCCCTCCGCCCCGGCCGCGGTGACCGGGTCGACGGTGCCCTCGGCGGTGCCCGGCGCGGAGGCGTCCCCGGCGGCGGAACCGCGCAGGTCCTCGACGACCGCCCGCTCGCCGTGGACGGTGATGCGCACGCTCACCTCGTCCGGCTCGTGGACCTGCTCCTGGAGGAGGTGCACCACGGTGACCCCCATGTCCGGCAGCCCGACCGCCGAGTCCGGGCGGGGGAGTTCGGCGGCCGGCTCACCGTGGGCGTCGACGACCACCAGCAGCCGGTCCGCCAGCCGCAACGCGTTCCGGTCGGCCAGGCCACGCCGTACCTCCGCCGCGTACGCGGACCGCCGGCCCAGCTCGTGCCGCAACCGTTGGGCCAGCTGCCGCACCTCGGGCGCGATACGACGGGCGGCCACCGGACCGTCGTGCGCCCGCGGATCCAGTACGTGGGGCAGCCACTTCGCCCACTCCCACTCGGCCAGCCGCTCGCCGGGCACGGCCAGGGCGAGCGCGACGTCGTCCGGAGCGTGCGTCACCGCGGTCTGCACCAGCAGCGCCCGGGCGACCCGCAGGACGTCCTCCCGGTCACCGACGACGCTGACGTTCCCGGCGCGGTCCAACGGAACCGTCAAGGGCACGTCGGTGGCCGTCGCGAACCGGCGTTGCAGGGCGCGCGCCTCGTTGAGCATGAACGGGTCCGGCGGCGTCAGCACCCCGCCGGCGCCGCTCTGCTGGATCGCCGGCTCCTGCACGGGTACGTCACCGAGACCGACCCGCACCCGCAGGAAGTCGGCGTCCCGGCGGCGTCGTTCCCACAGCCGGGCGGGGTCCCGCACCAGGTCGTACAGTGCGTCCGGCGGCGGATTCAGCTCCCGCTCCGCGTCCCGCAGCCGGCGCTCCGCGGCGCCGAGCTCCTCCCGCAGCTCCTCCAGGTACTCCAGGTAGCGTTCACGCTGCGTGCGCCGGGTGCGCTGCGCCTTGCCCCGCTGCGACAGGAACAGCGCCACCGCACCGAGCAGCGCGAAGACCAGCACGACCGCGCCCACCACCGCGAACCGGCTGTTGCGGACCACGGTCATCATGATCACGGATCCCATGACGCCGGCCATCGGCAGCAGCGCGGTGGCCGCGTTGCCGATCTTCCCCTCGGGCAGGTTGGGCGGCGCCTCGACCGTACGGGGCCGGGCGGGTTCCAGGGGGCGGGTGCTGCGGGCGGGCCGGTGGACGATTCTCAGGGTCACGGGCGGACTTCTCCGGAGCGGGTCGTGACGGAAAGGGGGGAGCGGGTCGTGGAGGAGGGGCGGGGCGGGTACGGGCCGGGGCGCGTCGGCCGGATACTCAGCGCACCCTCACCGCGCGCTCCATCACCTCGGCGGCCAGTCGCAGGGCGGCCTGCCGCGTGGTGTGTGCCAGGAGGTCGGTGCGGATGGGGCCGCCACCGGCCAGATGACGGTCGTACGGCACGGTGACGACGGTGACACCGGCCTCCTTGAGGTGCCCGGCGGCCGTCTTGTCGTCGAGGAGCGTGTCGGGGGTGTTCGACACCAGCGCCACGACCGTCGTGGCCAGGGCGGAGTGCGGCAACCGGGCCAGCCAGTCCAGTACCTGGCGGGTGGCGCCGACGCCCTCCGCGGTGGACGGCGCGACCACCACCCGGGCGTGCGCGGTGTCCATGGCCGTACGGGCCACCTCGCCGGGGAGCGTCTCGCAGTCGACCACGCTCACGGCGAAGTAGCGGCGCAGCGCCAGCGTCACCTTGCGGTACGACACCATGTCGAGCGGCGGACCGACCTGACCCCGGCTCGCGGGCAGCAGCCAGCCGCCGTCCGACACCGGCACCAAGTAACCTGTCACGTCCGTCAGTTGCATGGACGGGTGGAGGATCGGTGCGAGATCGGCGAGCGTCCAGCGCACCGCCTCCGCACCCATGCGCACCGGCAGGGTGCCCAGCGCGGCATCCGCCTCCAGTGTGAGCACCGGGTCGTGCCGGTAGTGGTTGAGGGTGCGCCCGAGCAACGCGGAGACGGTGGACTTGCCGACACCGCCACGGATGGAGGTGACGGCCACCACCCGGCCCGTGGTGACGGGCTGCTGCAACTCGCGGGCGATCCTGGTCTGTTCGGCGACGTCCTGGGCCACGGACGAGGTGAGCTTGCGCAGGGCCCGCCCCGTGCGCCGGGTCACGGAGTCGCCGTGCGGGGGGCGTTTCAGGGCGAGGAGGAGACGGGGGTCGAGGGTGGGGGAGGACTCGGG
>NZ_JOIZ01000024.1 GCF_000721605.1 Streptomyces sp. NRRL S-37
GCTCCGGCCTCAACAAGCCCGCCGCCGTGATCGTCGAGACCGTGCAGGGCGAGGGCGGCATCAACGTCGCCCGGCCCGAGTGGCTGCGCGCCCTGGCCGGGCTGTGCGAGCGCCAGGACATGCTGCTGATCGTCGACGACATCCAGATGGGCTGCGGCCGTACCGGCGCCTTCTTCTCCTTCGAGGAGGCCGGCATCACGCCCGACATCGTCACCGTCTCCAAGTCGATCAGCGGCTACGGACTGCCGATGGCGCTGACCCTGTTCAAGCCCGAACTGGACGTCTGGGAGCCGGGCGAGCACAACGGCACCTTCCGCGGCAACAACCCCGCCTTCGTCACCGCCACCGCGGCCCTGGACACGTACTGGGCCGACGACCAGCTGGAAAAGCAGACCAGGGCACGGGGCGAGCAGATCGAGCAGGCACTGCTGGCTCTCTGCGACGAGAACGCCGCCGACGGAGCGCGTTACCGGGGCCGCGGCCTGGTCTGGGGCGTGGAATTCACCCGCACGGAACGTGCGGCGGAAGTCTGCCGACGCGCCTTCGAGCTCGGACTGCTGCTGGAAACCTCCGGTCCGCAGGACGAAGTCGTCAAGCTTCTGCCGCCCCTCACCATCACCGTCGGTGAAGCAGACGAAGGACTGCGCATGCTCGCCCGGGCTGTCCGCGAGACCACCTGACCCACACACCACTCGGCTCTGATGGAGTCCCATGCCTGAGCAAACGTCTCTACGTGACACCGTACTCAGCCGCGCCGCACGCATCCTCGAAGTGGCGCCAGGCGAACTGCGCACCCAGCCCGCCCTGGACGCCCACCCCACCTTCAGCTCCTTCCGTATGGTCGACCTCGTCGAGGAGCTCGAACAGGACCTGGACGTCACATTCGACGCAGCCGACCTCACCATCGACAATCTGCGTCACCTCGACCGTCTGACGGACCTCGCCGCACGCGCCGTCGAAGCCCGCACCACACAGGCGGTCTGACATGGAGACGACACTGCTGCACCATCTGCTGGACCAGCCGCGGACGGCTGCCGCCCCACAGGCACTGACAGCCGGCAACAGCACACTCGGCTACGAGCAACTCATCGCGGCCAGCCACCGCATGGCCCACGTCCTGCAAGATCACGGCCTGCGGCGCGGGGACCGCATCGTTGTGACCGGCGCATGCGACGTGCACCTGCCGTCTCTCCTGTTCGCCGCCTCCCGGCTGGGAGCCGTCTTCTCGGTGATCCATGAGGAGGTACGCGGCGATGTTCTCGCGCACATCCTGAACGACAGCGACCCGCGACTGTTCGTCACCGACGACACCCGCAGTCGTGACCTGGCCACAGGCAAGGCCATCTCCACAGCGAGCCTGAGTCAACTGACGCGCGAGGCGACAGCCGCCCCTGGAACACCCGTCGCCGTGACGCCGTCCCTGCCCGTGGACCCGGTCTGCCTGATCTACACCTCGGGCACCACGGCCATGCCCAAAGCCGTCGTCTCCACGCATGAACAGGTCTCCTTCGTCACCCGCGCCATCGCCCGGCGCCTTCGCTACGCCTCCAGCGATGTCATCTACAGTCCGCTGCCGCTGTCCTTCGACTACGGCCTTTACCAGGTGTTCCTCGCCGCGGAAGCCGGCGCTCACCTGTATCTGGCGACGGCTGCGGAGACCGGCCCGGGATTCTCGAAGAACCTGAAGACGGCAGGCGCCACGGTGCTGCCTGCCGTGCCGCCCATGGCCGCAGGACTGCTGCGCCTCCTGCGGCGCCGGCCTCAGGAGCGGCCCGAACTCCGTCTGATGACCAACACCGGGGCAGCGATGCCCACGGAAGTGCTGGCCGGTCTCCGGGAGCTGCTGCCGGACCTGCGAGTTCAGTTGATGTACGGCCTGACGGAGTGCAAACGAGTCTCCATCCTCGAACCCGACGAGGACCTGCTGCGGCCCGGCACCGTCGGCCGGCCGCTGGACGGCACGGAGGTCTTCACCGTCGACGAGGACGGTGAGCGCCTGCCGGCCGGATGCCAGGGTGAGATCACGGTTCGCGGGCCCCACGTGATGGCCGGTTATTGGAAGCGCCCCGATCCCACGAGCGAGCGCTTCGTCCGCCGCGACGGGCTGTTCCCCGAACTGCGCACCGGTGACTACGGCTTCGTCGACAAGGACGGCTACCTCTACTTCGACGGACGCCGTGACGACGTCTACAAGCAACAGGGTTTTCGGGTGAGCGCCATCGAGGTCGAGGAGGCGGCCCGCCGGCTTCCCGGTGTCGACACGGCGGCGGTTCTCGTCCCTACGGCCGAGCGGCCCGATGCCCTCTTGGTCACCAGCGGAACGGCCGAACCGCACGAAGTCCTCCACATGCTGCGCGAGCACATCGAGGGATACAAAGTGCCCGGTTCCTGCCGCCGGATGGCGGCCCTGCCGACGAACGCGAACGGAAAGATCGACAAGAAGCGTCTCACCGAGCTGACAAGGGAGGCCGCGAGTGTCTGACCTCCCCGACGCAGCCGGCTACCAAGGACCCACCCCTGCCTACGTGTACGACGTGGCGGCGGTACGAGACGCGTGTGACCAGTTGCGGGCTCAGCTACCCGCCCCCAGCGTCCTCTACTACTCCCTCAAGGCCAACCCCCACCCGGCCGTGGTGTCCGCACTGCACGCACGCGGCTGCCGCGCGGAGATCAGCTCCGCAGGAGAGCTCGAGGACGCACTGGCCGCCGGCGTCCCACCGAAGGACATCCTGTTCTCCGGGCCCGGCAAGCGCGACTGCGACCTGGACGCGGCTCTCACCAAAGGGGTCCGGAACTTCTCCCTGGACTCGGCGCACGCCGCCCGCCAGCTGAACGCAGCCGCCCGGCGCAACGGAACCACCGCACGTTTCCTCCTCCGGGTGAACACCGAGGTCGCCGCTCCCGGAGCCGGACTGGCGATGACGGGACTGCCCTCGCCCTTCGGCGCCGACATCGCAGCCATCGAAGCGGACCCGGCCGCCTTCACCCAACAGTCCCACGCCCGCATGGAGGGACTGCATCTCTATCTCGCCACCAACCTCAGCGACGAAGACTCCTTGATGGAGCAGTTCACCGTCGCGATCGACACCGCGGAGCGTGTCCAAGACCTACTGGGCGCACCGCTACGGACGCTGGATCTGGGAGGCGGCTTCGGAGCCCCCTACGCGCATGAGGGCCGACTGCCCCTCTTCCCGACCCTGGCCGACCGGCTCGCTCGAAAACTCGACAGCGCCTTTCCCGGCTGGCGCCACGGGCAACCTGTCATCGCTTTCGAATCAGGACGCTACCTTGCCGCCACATGCGGCCGGCTGTACACCCGCGTCCTCGACGTCAAGCAGGCGCACGGTCAGCGTGTACTCGTCCTGGACACCGGTATCCACCACCTCGGCGGCATGTCGGGCCTGCGTCGCGTTCCGGCCATCCGGCCGCAACTGCACCACCATGGGGCCACGGGGCATGCGCCGCAGACGCCGGCCATGGTGTGCGGCCCCCTCTGTACTCCCTTGGACACCTGGGCCCGGTCCGCTCCGATGGACCAGATGACACCCGGCGACATCCTCAGCGTCCCCAACGTCGGCGCCTACGGTCTGCACGCGAGCCTCGTCCTGTTCCTGGGACATCCGCTCCCCGCCGAAGTCGTCATGGACGGCACGGCCCACGTGGACAGTAGCCGGCTGCGCGTACACCGCACCGCCACCCACTCACCCGTCTGAACCGTCACGAAAGGACTCCACCCATGGACAACTCCTTCACCGACCTCCTCCGCCGCCACCTGCGGTTCCTGCCCTCCGACCAGCCCCTTGAGGCGGACGCCTCCCTACGTGACCTCGGCCTGACCTCCATGCAGGCCATCGAAGTGCTGTTCGACATCGAGGACCTCTACGGCGTCAGCCTGGAGGACGATCAGCTCAACGACACGACCTTCTCCACGGCCGGGCACCTTTGGCAGGCCGTGGACGACGCCCGCACCCGCACGGCAGCGTCGACGCGATGACCACCATCGACCGGCCCGGCCACCTGGCCCAGGACGCCGCAGTGAAGCCGCCCGAGGCCATCTGCCTGGAAGCGGTCCTGGCCCGCGTCCGTGATCACGCTGCCCGGACAGACCACGAAGCGATCTTTCCAACCGCCGCCCTGGACGAACTCCGCCGGAGCCGTCTGCTGGGCCTCCTCATCCCCACCGCCTACGGCGGACTGGGCGGGACCCTGACGGACATGCTCGAGGCCGCCTCCCGCCTCTCGCGTGAGTGCATGTCCGTGGGCATGATCTTCGCCATGCACTGCCAGCAGGTCGCCGCCGTCCTGCACCACGGCTCCGAGCGCCTGCGCGACGAGTTGCTTCCCGCCATCGCCTGCGGCGACCTCTACCTGGCGTCCGTTACCACGGAAGCCGGCACCGGCGGGCACCTCCTCACCTCCGACACCCCCCTCACCGGCGACCTCGATCACCTCAGGATCGACCGGACGGCGCCAGTGGTCACAGGAGGGATGTACGCCGACGGCTTCCTGATCACCACCCAGGCCCCCGACGCGGCCTCACCCCACCAAGTGTCCCTCATCTACGCACACCGCTCACAGATCGATGTAGAGCCCACGGGCCGCTGGAACCCGCTCGGCATGCGCGGCACCGACAGCCGGCCAGTGCGTCTGCGGGGAGCCGTACCCGCTCACCAGGTCGTCGGGGACCACGGCGGCTTCCGTGACATCACGGTGCGCACCTTCGCTCCCCTCGCTCACCTGGGCTGGTCCTCCTGCTGGCTCGGCACGGCGTCCGGCGCCCTGGCCCGCACGGTGTCCTGGCTCCGCAGCCCCGCTGAACGGCGCCGACGGGACATGCGAAGTGAACTGTTGCTCAGCCGCCTTGCCACCGTCCGGCAGCGGCTGGAGACGACTCACGCCCTGATCCAGCACGCCGCGTGTGTCTACCAGGAGGCCGACCGTGACCCGGCGGCACCTGCCGTGCAAACGCTGCTGAACACTGTCAAGGTGACGGCCTCGGAACAGTGTTTCACGGCCGTGGATGAACTCGTCGAACTCGCTGGGCTGCGCCACGGGTACATGCGCGACGCGCCCCTGGGCCTGGAACGAGCCTGGCGTGACCTGCGCTCGGCCTCACTGAACTACGGCAACGACCGGCTCCGGCTGGCCAACGGCACCCTGACCCTCATGGACCAGGAAGTCACGTATGCCTGAGACGCCCTCTGCCACCGCGGCCCTTCAGGAGGCCCTGCTCCCCTTCGGCGCGGACGCCTGCCCACACGCACGGGACGTCTGGAAGACGCTCGCCGCCTCCGGCCTCGTCAGCGCCCTCTACAACGACCCCAGTCCGGACGCCCGTTGGGGACTCGACCCCGAGCGCCTGCGGACCACGCTGACCGCCCTGGACGCGGTGCTTCCCCTGGGCGTCACGCTTAGCTTCTGCGTCCAAGCCGCCACCGCTTTGCCCCTCCTGCTTGACGCACCGCCCGACAGCCTGGCCGGGCGCACAGCGGCAGAGGCAACGGCTGGCCAGCTCACTCTGGCCCTGGCCGCCACAGACAGCGACGCCGCCGGCTCGGACCTGACCGCCATGGGCACACGCCTCGAGCAGGAGGGCGACACACTCGTCCTCACCGGGGGCAAACGCTGGATCGTCAACGCGCTCACCGCCGACCAGGCCCTCGTTCTGGCACGCCGCCGGCCCGGCAAGCACTTCACCCACTTCTCCCTCCTGCTCGTTCCGCTCACCGCCTCCGGCGTACGGGTGGAACCGGCCGACACCCTGTGGTTCGACGGCGCCGGCATCGGCTCCCTCCACTTCGACGGAGTACGGCTGCCCACCGACCACCTCATCGGCTCCCCGTCACGAGGGCTCGCGGCCTTCGCCCGCCGCATCAACACCGAGCGCCTGGCAAGCGGCCTGTGGGCCAATGCCCTCGCCGCACGCGTCCTCTCCCAAACACGTCAGATGCTCACCCGGCGCCGTATCGCCGGAGCCCCGCAGTGGGACAACGCCGCGGTACGCCAGGAGTTCGCCACAGTCCTGCTCGACCAGCAACGTCTCGACGCCCTCTGCGAAAAGACGTACTCACCCGCACCGGACGCCCCTCCACCCGCCGCGGCCGCCGCGCTGCTCAAAGCGGCCGGAGCCGAAACCCTCGACCGGGTCCTGACCGTCTGTGCGCGCCTTCAGGGCGCTCAGGCCTTCGCACGCGACGGCCTGCACCACCTGCGGACCGAGGCGGCGATGTTCGGCATCGCCGGCGGCACCAGCCACACGCTCCGGGACCTGATCGCCGACCACGCCGAAACCCTGCTGGACACACGAAACACCGCATCATGATCACGCCGGTCAGCCCACGCCCAGGACTGCACTTCGCGGTCGCCTCAATGGAGGAGGCCCTCGACGTTCTGCAGCCTTCCGACATCAGCCCGGCGGCGCGCACCATGCCGGCGTGGCGGGCCAGGGAACACCTGGCGGGCCGTGCCCTCGCACGCTTCCTCCTCAACGACCTCGGGGTCGACCTGCTCGCCCCCCTGAGCACTCGGGCTACAGGGCAACCCCATGTGCCCGCACATCCGTGCCTGTCGGTCAGCATCTCCCACAGCGGGGACACGGTCGCTGCCGCTGTCGCCGATCACCCGGTCGGCATCGACGTACAGGTCCCCGTACCACCGAGCCGGGCACTCCTACGCCGGTGCTGCTCCCCTTCGGCCGCCACCGCACTGCGGCGTCTTCCCCGCGCTGAGCAAGCCCGGCAGTTCGCGTACATCTGGACGGCTCAGGAGGCGTGCAGCAAGGCCGCCGGCACCGGCATCGCCGGCGCACCGTGGCGGATCAGAGTCGAGGCCGGCGCACGGGAAGGACGCTGGCGAGATCTCACCTGGCGGCACCTCACCGGCACAGCCAGCCCGTATCCGATCTGTCTTGCTCATCCCAGCCGACCCGCATACAGGAAGGAGGAGACGTGGTCGACGGACATGACGACACGAGCTGTGGCGCGATGGCAGCCGGTGCAGGCTTGAGCTGCTACACCAGCGCTCTCCTGGCCTACCTGGCCGAAGAGGACCCCACCGCGCCCGCCCGTCTCGCGTACTCCGCACGTCTCGCGCTCCAGCCCGCCGCCCGACCTGAGCCACCCGCGTTCCGCCACCATGCCACCGCCCTCGACCAACTGCCGGATGGCACAGCGCTCCGACCGAAAGGCGCGGAACAGCTTGACACGGCACTGGAGGCACTCGCTGACGAGGTCGAGGCGCGTGGCCGGGTCCTGTTCACAGCCGACGCGGCCCGGCTTCCCTGGGCACCTCCGGGTCAGGAGCCAGCCCCTCACTTCCTGGTGGCGACCGGCCACCGGAACGGCGAACTCTGGCAGCTGCATGATCACTTCAGCGGCCTCTTCCCCAACGGACAGGAACAAGTCCCCTTCAGCGGTTGGGTGTCGTCCCCGGACATGGCGGCGCTGTTCACCACGGACGACGCCTTCAGTCCCGTGCAGCGCAGGCGCAGCCGTGAGGTGTTCGGGCATGTTGTGCCCGCCTCACCGGTCGGAACCCGTCAGTGGTTCACCCGGGTGCCGGCAGGGGACACCGACGACACGGCGGAAGACGGCGTGTGGATCACCGACCCGGACGACGTGAGCGGCTACCTGGTCGAGCACCTGGACGCCGTCTGTGCGCACGCGGACGAGCCTGCGGTTCTGGAAGACCTCTGGGCCGCCTCCCGTCATCACCAGTACAAATACCATCTTCTTCTCGCCTCCCCCTGCCCGGAGTGGCTCCCGCAGCGTGAACAAGCCCTGCGCCGTGCTCTTTCCTGCTGGTCCGGCCTGCCCAAGGCGCTGCGTTTCGCGGTGAACTCCGCCCGTCGCGGCCGGCCACGAACCTCCCTCATCGACACGGCCCTGCAGGGCCTGGCAGCGGCCGAAACCGAGGCTCGGAGCTTGCTCGGGCAGGAGGACAAGGAGCAACTGTGGCCACTCACCACCCCCTCCACGACCACTTCCGACGAGCAGCGCTCCACCACCCGGAACACGAGGCACTGCGCACCGGTCCGTACCGCCTGACCTACGCCCAACTGCAGGCTGCCGCGGAGTACATCGCTCAGACTCTTCGGGCCGAAGGGATGTCCCCCGGGGCGAGGATCGGGCTGCTGGCTGACCGGACCGTCACCAGCTACTCGGGCTACCTGGCCATCCAGATGGTCGGCGCCACCGTCATCCCCCTCAACCCGTCCTTCCCCGCCGCCCGCAACACCGCCATCGCCTCCGCTGCCGGCCTCAGCGCCGTGGTGGCGGACGGCACAGCAGGCGGCGAACAACGCCTGCCGGCCCCCGTCATCCACTTCAACAGCGAGTCCTTGTCCTCCACCACGCCCGGCGGGCCGTTCACGCCCGCGCCGGTTCGTCCTGACGACCTCGCGTACATCCTGTTCACCTCGGGCTCCACCGGCACGCCAAAGGGCGTCCCCATAAAGCACCGCAACGTCGCCTCCTACGTCCAGTACACGCGTGAACGCTACGGAATCGGGCCCGGAAGCCGGATCTCCCAGACCTTCGACCTGACCTTCGACCCGTCGGTGTTCGACATGTCCAGCGCCTGGACCACCGGGGCGACACTCGTCGTGCCCAGCCGCGAGGACGTGCTGGACCCTGTCCGCTTCGTCAACGATCAGGCGCTGAGCCACTGGTTCTCCGTACCGTCCCTGATCTCTCTCGCCTCGCGCCTGCGCAAGCTGACCCCGTCGGCCATGCCGACCCTGCGACACAGTTTGTTCGCGGGGGAAGCCCTGACCCTCACCCAGGCACGGGCCTGGCAGACCGCGGCGCCGCACAGCGAAATCACCAACCTGTACGGCCCCACCGAAATGACCGTCACCTGCACCGAGTACCGCCTGCCGGCCGACCCGGCCGAGTGGCCGATCACGCCCAACGGCACAGTGCCCATCGGCACCCCGCACCCCGGTCACGACATCGACATACTGGACCAGGACCTACGGCGTGCGGACGAAGGGGAACTTGTCATCCGCGGCCCTCAGCGTTTCCCCGGCTATCTCGACCCTACGGCCGACACAGGGCGCTTCGCCGACCCGAGCAGTGCTCGCCCCTTCCACTCCCAGCGGCATCAGGCGCCCGACAACAACTGGTACTACCGCACAGGGGACCGTGTTCGGTGGCACGACGGGGTGCTTCTCCATCTGGGCCGCCTCGATGAGCAAGTGAAGATCCACGGCTACCGGATCGAACTCGGGGAGATCGAGGCAGCGCTTCGCGAGCAGCCCGGGATCCACGACGCGATCGTGGTGAGCGTGAAAAGGTCTGCCGTGCGGACGGAGTTGCGTGCCGCCTATGTCGGAGAAGCCGACTCCTCGACCGCGACCGAGCGGCTACGGCAGCGACTGCCCGCCTACATGATGCCGTCGACCATGACACGGCTCGACGCCCTCCCGCTCAACGCCAACGGCAAGGTGGACCGCCGTGCGATCGCCGCAGCCCTGAACTCCGCTGCCTGAACGAGGGACAACGTGTGACTACTTCACTGCGCGAGCACGAACCGCTTCACATCGCGGCAGACTTCCGCTGCGCCATGGCCCATCTGCCCACCTCCGTCACCGTCATCACCACTACCACCGACACCGGCCCGGTCGGATGCACCGCCAGCGCCGTGCTCTCCCTGTCGATGGACCCTCCCAGCATGCTGGTCTCCCTGGCCGCCGACAGCCACACGGCCCAGCACATCGAGCGCCGGGGCGCCTTCGCCGTCAACGCACTCAGCTGGCAGCAGCGTGCCCTGACACAACAGTTCGCCGGCGGCGACCCTCACCACCGTTTCGACGGGGTGGCGCACACACTGCTCCACGGACAGCCCGTCCTGACCGACACCGCGGTAGGCGTGGTCTGCACGGTCGAAGCAGTCCAGCACGCTCTCGACCACCTCCTGCTGGTCGGCCGCGTCATCTGGAGCGATCACCACACCGAGCACACCCCGCTCGTTTATCACCAGCACCGCACGCACCCCGGCCCCTCGGCATCATGACCATCTCACGCCACTCATCCGGCGGCCAACGCGTTGATGTCACTGCGCGACGCGGCGGCTCGGCGCAACGCCGCGAGCCCGCGTGCCACTGCCGGCTGCCCGTGGCTGCCCTTGCGGATGCACGTCACCAGGCGCCTAACCGGTATGGGGGAGCCACGCAAGGGAACGCGTACGACCGGAACTCCCAACGGGACGGGAGCCAATCGGGGCAGCAGACTCACGCCGAAGCCATGCGCGACCAGCGACAGGATGGCGTTCCATTCCTGTGCCCGGTGCACGATGTGGGGCGAGAAGCCGGCCGCCTGGCACGCGGCCAGGATCAGCTGGTGCTGGTCGATGCTGCCCGGAGCGGCGATGAAGGCTTCAGTCGCCGCCTCCGCCAGCTCGATCGGGCCCCGGTCGGCCAGACGGTGCCCTTCGGGGACGATGAGGTCTTGTGGGTCATCGGCGAGCGGCTGCTGGTCGAAACGCTGGTCCATCGGTGTCGGACTGCCGGGCAGTGGTACGACCACCGCGATGTCGATGCGGTCGCCCAGCAGCAAGTCGAAGCATTCCGAGGACTCCGCCTCGCTCATCTCGACCCTGATCGCCGGATCCTCCTGCTGAATGGACAGCGCTGCCGGCACCAGCAACGCCGTCAACGCCGTCGGGAAGGCACTCATCCGGACCAGGCCGCCCGTGCCCCGCCCGTAGCCGGCGAGTTCGGCGGTGGCTTCCTCCCACTGGGCGTAGAGGACATCGGCGTGCCGCAGCAGCGCATGAGCGGCTTGCGTCAACCGCACCCGCCGCCCGTCGCGCTCCAGCAGAACGACCTGGAGATCTTTGGAGAGCGCCTGGATCTGCTGTGAGACAGCCGAAGGTGTCAGATGTAGTGCCGACGCCGCGTCCGTGACCGTCCCGTGCTGATGAACAGCCCGCAGAACCTGTAGCCGCCGCAAGTCGATCATGACTCCACTAGTACACGACCCTGGGCCAGGTCTCCAGACCGCTTCGCCCGCACATGGAGGACAACGTGACAACGACCACTCCGCGACGGACCGACCTCTACCCGACCCGCACCGTCGCCGAACCTCGGCCTCAGCGCCGTCAGGACCCGACCGTCTGGTCCACCGCCGAAGGCCCTCTCGACCGGGATCGGCTCGAACAGTACGACCGCGACGGCTACCTCGTCCTGGACAGCCTCCTCTCACCTGAGGAGGTGGAGCACTACCGTGCCGAACTGCGGCGCCTCAGCCAGGACACGAGCCTTCACGGAACCGACCGTGTAGTACGTGAACCGGACTCCAACGAGATCCGCTCGGTCTTCGAGGCGCAGAAGATCAGCCCTGTCTTCGCCGACCTCATCCACTCGCCACGGCTGGCCGACATCGCCAGGCAGGTACTCGGCTCGGATGTGTACGTGCACCAGAGCCGTGTCAACTACAAGCCCGCCTTCGGAGGAGCTGAGTTCGACTGGCACTCGGACTTCGAAACGTGGCACTCCGAGGACGGTATGCCCCGCCCCAGGGCCTTCAGCATCTCCATCGGCCTCACGGACAACTACGACTTCAATGGGCCTCTCATGGTCATGCCCGGGTCCCACAAGACGTTCATCCCGTCCGTCGGCGAAACCCCGCCCGACTACCACAAGGAATCCCTGCGGGTCCACCGTCTCACCGTGGGCTCGGTCGACCACGACAGTCTGACCCGCATGGCGAACGAGCACGGCATCCACCAGGTGACCGGCCCGGCGGGCTCCGCCGTCATGTTCGACTGCAACATCCTGCACGGCTCCAACGGCAACATCACCCCCTACCCGCGCTCCAATATCTTCATCGTCTACAACAGCACCGAAAACACCCTGGAAGAGCCCTACGCGGCCCCGCAGCCCCGGCCGCAGTACCTCGGCAACCGCGACTTCACTCCGATTCCTCGGTGAGCAGGTGACGGGCGTGCCCCCTCCCGGGGGCACGCCCGCGGCGTCCGCGACGCGGTACTTGCCGGGGCCGGTGACGTCGGGTTAGGCACGGTAGCAGCGCCGTCCGCGTCGTTGGGACGCCGAGAAAGACAGCTCACCGGCGTTTCACCGAGTGGTCGAAGACCACCAGGACGTGGGTGAAGCTCAACCGTCTGGTCCTCGGCGAACCCAGTTCCTGTGGTGAGCCCCGCTGCCTTATCGCTTCGATTTCTTCTGGGGCGTGCATACAGCGCCGATCGACGCAGCGACCACGCACGCGATGGCCACCCACTGCACTGCGGCGAGGATCTCACCCAGCACCACCGTTGCGGCCAGGCCCGCAACAGCCGGCTCCAGACTCTCCAGTACAGCTACGGTCCGCGGCGGCAGGCGCCGCAGGGCAGCCATGTCCAGGGTGTACGGAATCGCTGCCGACAGCAGCGCCACGCCCAGACCCGCCGCCAGCACCCACGGTTCGAGCAGTTCCGCGCCGCCCTCCCACACACCGGTCGGCAAGGAGAGAACAGCCGCCCACGCGACGGCATACGTCAGGTAGCTGCCATCGGATGTCCTCGTACCGGCCCTCTTGTTCAGCACCACATAGATCGCCATGGAGGCACCGGACACCAACGCGAAGATCGTCCCCGACACGGTGAGCTCGCTCCCACCACCGGGGTTCGTGAACAAGAAGACCCCGATCCACGCCAAGACGGCCCAGAAGAAGTCCATGAGGCGCCGCGAGCCGATCAGTGCCAGTGCCAGTGGTCCCAAGAACTGCAGCGTGACGGCTACCCCCACGTCAAGACGTTCTAGCGCCAAATAGATGACGTTCATACCGGCGATCGCGGTGCCCAGCGCCACGATCAGCCCCCGAGCCCGCCAGCTCTTGGGTAAAGCCGGCCGCCACACCAGACCGAGCACCACTGCGGTCAAAGCCAGCCTGAGGAAGACGACTCCCAAAGGACCAACGGCCCCGAACAGATGCTTTCCGCATGCCTGTCCGACTTGGATGCTCACGACGCTGCCCACCACGAGGAGCGGGGCCGGAACACGGGTGGTCATGGCCCGCTGAGGAAGTGCTGTGCTCACCGTGGGTTCGCGCTGCTCTTCTGGTGCCGTGTGTGTGCCCATACCAGCCGCGTCCCCGTGACGAGAGCTAAGGAATCTCTAAAGCTTCTAAACGGAAACGTTCAGTTTGATCTAAATCGTGCGGTGTCGCTGTGTCGGACTCCAGGACACGATCCGAACCCTGCGGGCTGTCTTCCCATGGTCGGGACACGGCGAGGGGAAGTACCTGTACTGCGGCTGGGCGTCCGACGAGGGACACTTCACCACGTTCACCGAGGCGGAGCCGGAGACGTACGGCATCACGTCGTACATGGTGGTGGGACCACCCCTCTCCGCCCTGCCAGGTGCCATCCGCCGGCTGGAGGAGACCGCCCTCGCCCGGGCGGCTCAGGATCTGTCCCGTCCCGCCGTGCAGTCCTTCCCCTCTCCCACGCCGCGAAGGCCCACCTGGCGCCGGAGACCCGGGCCACCATGGGCAAGGTGGTGCTGCGACCGGAGGCCGACAGCCGTCCGTGCCCCGTGCTCGTCGCATCAGGGCGCGAGCAGCGGCAGACCCGTCTGCTCGTGCTGCCACGGCCTTTCCTCAATGCGCGAGGTCGCGGTCGCCAGATGCCGGCGATAGGTGCTGTACGACATGCTCAACCGCCGCGCCGTCGCCTCCTGGGTCGGTGCCCCTCCAGAAACGCGAGGGTGGCGGCCTGGTGCGCCTTGTCGCCGCCACGCCTGGTGACAAGGCCGGCGATGGCGTTGGACAACACGTCCCGTAGGGGCATGCCGTGGTCGACGAAGAGTCGGCTGCGGCTGAGCGGGTTCGCTTCCAACGCCCGCGGTCGCCGCAGGTCGCGCGGGGCCGAGCGGACCGCGGCGGCGAACTCCGGCCGGGTCGTCATCGGCGGGGGCGGCGCGAGTGCCGGGAATCGGCCCTTGACGTAGGGGCCGGAGTTGCCGTCCGTTTCATGACCACTTGCGGTGCAGGGAGCACGAGCGGACGGTTCCTGTCTCATGTCCCTTGCGCCTCGGTGGCCTGTGTCTCCGCGCACCGTCGGGCGGAGCCGGCCGACAGTGCCGGGGGACGATCCCCTGCGTGGCTGAAGAGACAGGTGCAGATGCGGACGACGCTCGTGCACGGGATGAGCGGCTGGGCTGGGCGTTCGGGCTGACAGCGGATGATCCGGCTGCGAGGAGTGCGGCACGCGCTGGCCGTCGCCCTCGACCTGACCGCGTGCGCGGACCGACAGCGCACCCCGCGCTATGGCGACCTGACGCAACCTCGCGGTCGGCGCCCTGCGACTGAACGGCGCGGAGAACATCGCCTCCGGCCGTCGCCGCAATGCGCGTGACGCCCGCCGACCCCTCACACTTCTCCACTTCGCCTGAACGCGAAGTGGACGTGACTTGACCATGCCGAAGCCCTGAGTGCTGTCGCAGGACAACTTCAGGATTTGGTCTTGGTCAGGCGGGCTGTCTCGCGAGGTCATCGAGTGGAACGGCGCTTCGGCGTTCGTGAGTTGTTTTCCGACGGCTCCCTGGGTTGCTCAGGGGTCGACGGGGTCCGGAGCATCCGTTCTTGACGTTCCCTCAGGCCGAGACGAGGGGTAGCGCCTCCTCAGAGGGCGGTATGCGAGTTGTTAGGTGATTTGCCGTCACCTGAACGTGTGGGACTGCGGCATCTCAGCCGGTGGGCGTGCTCGGGCGTGCTGGGCTGAACACCGTGAGCGAGCGCAAGCCGTACAAGACCGACCTGTCCGACGAGCAGTGGGTGCTGGTTGAACCGGTGATCGCCGCCTGGAAGGCCGCACACCGCTCGGTCAGCGGCCATCAGGGCCGGTACGAGATGCGGGAGATCGTCAACGCGCTCCTCTACCAGGGCCGCACCGGATGCCAGTGGGACCTGCTTCCGCACGACCTGCCGCCACGTGGCGCGGTGATGTACTACTTCACCAAGTGGCGCGACGACGGCACCGACCGGACCATCCATGACCTGCTGCGCTGGCAGGTGCGGGAGAAAGCCCGACGGAAAGCGGACCCGAGCCTGGTGGTGCTCGACACCCAGAGCGTGCACGCGGCGGCCGGGGTGCCCGCACAGTCGACGGGGCGTGATGCGGCAAAAAAGTACCGGGCCGCAAGCGCGGCCTGGCCGTTGACGTGTTGGGCCTGGTGATCGCGGTCGTGGTGCTCGCCGTGTCCGTGCACGACAACGCCGCCGGCATCGCACTGCTGGACAAGGTCGCCGCCGACACCGACACCGTTCAGAAGGCCCTGGTCGACCAGGGCTTCAAGAACGCCGTCGTCGCGCACGGCCAGAAGGTGGGCATCGAGGTGGAGATCGTCGAGCGCAACCCTGCCCAGAGGGGGTTCGTGCCGATTCCCAAACGGTGGATCGTGGAGCGCGCCTACGGGATCTTGATGCTGCACCGCAGGCTGGTGCGCGACTACGAGCACCTGCCGCGCAGTTCGGAGTCACGGGTGTACTGGGCGATGACCGCGGTGATACTGCGCCGGCTGACCGGAACCACCGCCGCGGGTTGGCGCACCGCATGACCGGCGGAGAGCTGACCCTCGGGGCGGTGCTGGTGCGGCTGGAGGAGCGGGAGGGGGAGATCAGCGCGCAGGCCGATGCGACGAGAGAGCAGATCGCGCAGCTGACCGCACGGCTGGACGACCTCAGCCGGGCCGCCGAGGAGGTCCGGATCACCCGCAAGACACTGCTGGAGCTGCCCGATCCGCAGCCGCCTGCGCCGCCGGCCCCAGAACTACCGGACCATCCGGCCTACCAGCAGATCATGGCGGTGTTCGCCACGGCCGACGCGCCGCTGCGGGCGCGGCAGGTGTGCGAGGCGATGGACCTGGAGATCGCACCCAACAACATCAACAACACCCGCCTGAAGCTCAAACGGCTGGCCGAGCGCAGAATCCTGGTCGAGACCGAGCAGGGCTTGTTCACCCAGCCACGGCCGTAGCCGCCCGGCGACACCGCAGCCAGCGCCTCTACCCCTCCCGAAACAGCGAAACGGACATCAACTCACGTACCGCCCTCTCAGATCCCGTCGAGATCGTGCGTCGTACGGCCGAGGCAGACGACCGAGTCGTCCATCGGCGCGTCGATCTCCTCGAAGCCCATACGGTCGTAGAAGGCCCGGGCGGGCTTGTTGGCCGTCGCCATGACGAGGTGGACGGACGGCACTCCCCCGTCCCGCAGGGCCTCCAGGAAGGTCCGCATCAACCGCCGGCCGTACCCGCGCCCCTGCCAGTCGGGCAGCAGGTCGATGTGGAGGTGGGCCGGCCAGGGGGCCAGTTCCGGGACGATCATCCGTTCGGGGTGGTGCAGCAGCCAGGCGATGGCCTCGTCCGGGGTGGCCGGCGGCCCGGACGGCTCGGGGTGGCGGTCGCCGACCAGGGGCAGCCACGCGGCCCGGAAGGTCCTGGCGAAGCGGACGGTGTCGGCGGTACCGACGATGTAGCCGACCGCCCGGCCCCGGCCGTCGTCCAGCACGAACGCCAGCTCCGGCTCCAGATGGACGTACGGCGCGGCGAAGGTGTCGGGGAAGACGGTGGGGTCGGTGTAATGGGGGCGGCTGTCCTGGCCGTTGTGCGCGGTGCGGATGCAGATGTCGTCGAGGGCCTGCCGGTCCTCGCGACGGTACGGGCGGATCCTGGGGGACTCGGTCATGCCTGGCATCCTGCAACCTTGGGAGCGCTCCCACAACCCCTTTCCGGTCAGGTCGGGGCGCGGATCCCTGGCTTAGCCCTCCGGTCCCCGGTTACCCGAGGGGCATGAAGCTGCATATCCCGGGGCGGAACGACCGGCAGACCCATGAGAGCGCGACGGACGAGCCCCGTCCGGATCACCGGACCGACGCGGCGGACGAGCCCCGTCCGGGTCACGGGACCGACGTGACGGACGAGCCCGGTCCCAGCGACGAGGTGGAGCGGGCAGCACCGGACACGCCGGGCAAGCTGCCGAAGGGGGCGTGGGGCGCGGCGTTCAAAGGCAGTCTGCGCGAGTTCAAGGACGACGAGCTCACCGACCGGGCCGCCGCCCTGACCTACTACGGCGTGCTGGCGCTGTTCCCGGCGCTGCTGGCCCTGGTCTCGATCCTGGGCCTCACCGGCAGGTCCACCACGAACAAGGTGCTGGAGAACCTCCAGCAGCTCACCGCCCCCGGCGCGGCCCGCGACATCATCACCCAGGCGGTGCGGCAGCTGCAGGGCACCGCGGGCGTCGGCTCGATCGTGGCGGTGATCGGTCTGGTGCTGGCCGTCTGGTCGGCGTCGGGCTACGTGGCGGCGTTCATGCGCGCGGCGAACGCGGTCTACGACATCCCCGAGGGGCGTCCGGTGTGGAAGGTGCTGCCGGTACGGCTCGGGGTGACGGTCGCGCTGATGGTGATGGCTGTGATCAGCGCGCTGATCGTGGTGTTCACCGGCGGGCTGGCCCGTCAGGCCGGCGACCTGCTGGGTCTGGGCGACACCGCGCTGACCGTGTGGTCGATCGCCAAGTGGCCGGTGCTGGTCGTCCTGGTCACCGCCATGATCGCGCTGCTGTACTGGGCGGCCCCGAACGCCAAGGTCAAGGGGTTCCGGTGGATCACTCCGGGCAGTTTCCTGGCGCTGGTGATCTGGCTGGCCGCCTCCGCCGGGTTCGCCCTCTACGTCGCCAACTTCGGGTCGTACAACAAGACGTACGGCACGATGGCCGGTGTCATCGTGTTCCTGATCTGGCTGTGGATCACCAACCTGGCCATTCTGCTGGGGCTGGAGTTCGACGCGGAGATCGCCCGGCAGCGGGCCATCGCCGGGGGCCATCCGCCGGAGGCGGAGCCGTACACGCAGCCGCGCGACACCCGGGCCTGGGACGAGCAGGACCGACGGCGCATGGACGAGACCTGAGGGCGCCACGGTCGTCGGCGGGACTCAGTCCATCAGGCCCGCGGCGACCGTGGCGCCCAGCTCCCAGCACCGCTCGACGGCGGCCCGGTCCGGTTCGCCGGTGACGGTCACTCCGTCGGCGGCACGGCGCCAGCCGAGGCCCGTCGTGATCGACTCGATGCCCCGCACCGCGCCCGTGACGTCGTTCCCGCCGTGCACGTAGTACCCGAAGGGCCGGCCCCGGGTGGTGTCCAGGCACGGGTAGTAGACCTGGTCGAAGAAGTGCTTGAGCGCCCCTGACATGTAACCGAGGTTGGCCGGGGTGCCGAGGAGGTAGCCGTCGGCGTCCAGGACGTCGGCGGCGGTGGCGGAGAGCGCCGCGCGCCGCACCACCCGGACGCCCTCGATCTCCTCGGTGGTGGCGCCCGAGAGGACGGCCTCGAACATCGCCTGGCAGTTCGGCGAGGGCGTGTGGTGGACGATCAGCAGAGTCGGCACGCCCCCGACCCTGCCGTGCCGGTCCGCGTGCCCGCAAGCCGCCACGGCCGGTGTCCCGTTGTGGCGGCGGGGCGGGAGTGGCACGATGCCCCGCATCGGTACGCGACGGACGGGGTGCGTCTTGGTCGACGAGGATCACGGGTCACCGGCGGCGGCGGTGTTCGACGCGCTGGGCGGCGAGTACGAGAAGGCGTTCGCCTCCTCACCGGCGCACCGGGCGTCGCTGGACCGGCTGCTCGAGGGGCTGGCGCCCGGCAGCCGGGTGCTGGACGTGGGCAGCGGGACGGGCCGTCCCACGGCCGCCGCGCTCGCCGGGGCCGGCCACCGGGTGCTGGGCGTCGACGTGTCCCCGGTGATGGTGGGGATCGCCTCCCGGCAGGTGCCCGGGGCGGAGTTCCGGTGTGCCGACATCCGCCGGATGCCGCTCGAGGACGGTGCGTTCGACGCGGTCTGCGTGTACTTCGCGCTGCTGCAGATGACCCGGGCGGAGCAGTCGGACCTCGTGCGCCGGCTGGCGCGGGCGCTGCGGCCGGGCGGCCTGCTGGCGCTGGCCACCGTGCCGCTGGACGTCGAGGGGTTCGACGGCGTCTTCATGGGACAGGACGTGCGCGTCACCAGTTTCGCGGCCGAGGACGTCGTCGCCCTCGTGCACGGGGCGGGCCTGGCGGTGGAGTCGCAGGAGAGCGTGATGTTCGCCCCTGACCATCCCGACGCCCGGCCGGAACCGCAGCTCTTCCTGCACTGCCGCCGCGAGGAGGCGTGACCCCTCGGCCGGCCGGTGTGACGGATCGTCGGGAATGACCGGCGCGGAATCAGGTACTCGCATTCCGTTCCCCCATCGGAAAGCGAGGTAGCCGACGCATGTCACAGGTAGAGGAATCGATCGAGGTCGACGTCCCGGTCCGCACCGCCTACAACCAGTGGACCCAGTTCGAGAGCTTCCCGGAGTTCATGAGCGGGGTCGAACGCATCGAGCAGCGCGGTGACACGCTGACCCACTGGGTGACCAAGGTCGGGGGTGTGGAGCGGGAGTTCGACGCCGAGATCACCGAGCAGATACCGGACGAGCGGGTCGCCTGGACCACGGTCGACGGCGAGGCGCGGCAGGCCGGGGTCGTCACCTTCCACCGGGTGCGGGACACCACCACCAAGGTGATGCTGCAGATGGACTTCGACCCGCAGGGGATGGCCGAGAACGTGGGCGACAAGCTCGGCTTCGTCAAGCGGCAGGTCGGTGGTGACCTGAAGCGGTTCAAGGAGTTCATCGAGCGGCGCGGCCTGGAGACGGGCGCCTGGCGCGGCGAGGTCTGACCCCGGTGGGGGCGCGCCGCCCCCACCGGGTACGACGCCTTCGTGGTCCCGGCCCGCGGGCCGGGACCACCGTCGTCTACGGCAGCGGTTTCGGCCCGCCCTGTGCGGCCTGGAGGTCGGCGAGCAGTTCGGCCTGCCCCGCGAGCACGCCGGACAGGATGGTGCGCGCCACCCGCAGCAGCTCCGCCACGTGCGGGCTGGTCAGCGAGTAGTACACGGTAGAGCCCTCCTTGCGGCCGACCACCAGGTTCGCCCGTCGCAGCACCGCCAGCTGCTGCGAGAGGTGGGCCGGCTCGATGCCCACCTCGGGAAGCATCTCCCCGACCGCGTGCTCGCGCTCGCTGAGCAGTTCCAGCACGCGGATGCGGGCGGGATGGCCCAGTGTCTTGAAGAACTCGGCCTTCAGCTGGTACAGCGGCGTGGTCATCGTGCCGTCCCCTTTCCGGCGCGGCAGCGCGGCCCGGGCGGCCGGTCCTCGGTCCATCGCCTCGTCTGTTCGTCGGCGTCCGCCTCGACGCTTTCCGACATTAGCAACTCGGTACATCCCCGCCGCCGGGTGGTCGCGGGCGGCGGACTCACAGGGGGAGCGTGATCCAGACGCTCTTTCCCCGGCCGTCGTCGTCGCCCCGGACCACGGCGGTGCCGCCCAGCCCGTGGGTCAGTTCGACGACCGTGGCCAGGCCGCCCGTCCCGGCGCCGTCCGGCCCGGACAGGCGCGGCCGGTGGGGGTGGCGGTCGTGCACGGCGAACACCAGACAGTCGGCGCTCGCCGCGTAGACCACCGTCGTCTGCGGGGAGACCTCGGCCGCGTGCCGGACGCTGTTGGCGACCAGTTCGCTCAGGATCAGCAGGGCCGGGCCCACCACCGGGTGGTGCTCGCCGACGCCCCACTCCGCCAGGGCCCGCTCGGCCGTCTCGCGGGCGAGGCGCACGGCGCCGGGCCCGGTGGGCAGGGTGAGCACATGGCGGTGCGGCAGGGTGTGCGGCACGGAGGTCGTCACGACGTCTCCCGGGCGGGCGCGGGCACCGTGACCGGGGAGTCCGCCGCCCGCAGGACACCGTCGCGTTCCAGATGGTCGCGGGCGGCGCGGATCGCCTCGGGGGTCGTGGCGTACTCCCGGCCCTCGTGCCGCAGCAGTTCCAGAACGCCCACGGAGTCGAGGGCCCGGCGGTGCGCCGGGCGGACGCCGGACACCATCACGGTGATGCCGCGCCGCCTCAGCTTCGTCACCGCGTCCTTGAGGACCAGGGCCCCGGTGGCGTCGACCACGCTCACATGGGACATGCGCAGGACGACCACGCGTACGTCGGCGAGTTCGGTCAGCTCCAGCAGGAAGCGGTGGGCGGCGGCGAAGAACAGGGGGCCGTCGAGGCGGTAGGCGACGATGTGCTCGGCCAGCAGTTCGTGCTCCTCGTCCGTGTGGTCGCCCCGGTCGAGCGGCAGCGGGGCGAGCCGGGCCTGCCGGGCGACGGCGCGCAGGGCGAGGACGCCGGCGACGACCAGGCCGATGATCACCGCCTGGACGAGGTCGAGCGCGAGCGTGGCGACGGCGGTCAGGACGAGGATCAGCGCGTCGGAACGGGTGGCGCGGGCCATCGCGCGCAGCGAGCCGACCTCGACCATGCGGACCGCGGTGGCCAGCAGTACGCCGGCGAGGGCGGCGAGCGGGATCCGCGACACCAGCGGGGCGGCCGCGAAGACGATCACGGCGAGGACGGCGGCGTGCGTGAGCGAGGCCAGCCGGGAGGTCGCGCCGGTGCGGACGTTGACGGCGGTGCGGGCGATGGCGCCGGTCGCGGGGACGCCGCCGAACAGCGGGGCGGCGATGTTGGCGAGGCCCTGGCCGAACAGTTCGCGGTCGGGGTCGTGCCGCTGTCCGACGGTCATGCCGTCGGCGACGGAGGCGGACAGCAGCGACTCCAGGGCGGCCAGCGCCGCCACGGCCAGGGCGGGCGCGAGCAGGCCGCCCAGGGCGCCGGTGTCGACGAAGGAGAGCGAGGGGGCGGGCAGGCCCGGGGGCAGGTCGCCGATCGGACGCACCCCGTCCAGGCCGGCCGCCTCCGTCACGACGGTGGCCGCGATCACCGCCAGGACGGAGAAGGGGACGGTCGGCTTCCAGCGCGCCCCGAGCAGCATCACGGCCGCCACGGCGAGCGCCAGGGCCGGGGCCGTCCAGCCGGGGTCGCGGACGAATTCCCCGCCCGCCCGCCAGGCCACCACCAGGACCCGCTCCCCCTCGGGCACGGGCACACCGAGGGCGTTCGGGATCTGCTGCAGTCCGATCACGCACGCGATGCCGAGGGTGAAGCCCTCCACCACCGGCGCGGGCACGTACCGCATGCTTCCCCCGGCCCGCAGCAGCGCCAGCGCGACCAGGATCACGCCCGCCATCAGACCGACGGTGAGCACGCCCGCGGGTCCGTGGTCGGCGACGATGGGCACCAGGACCACGGTCATCGCCCCGGTCGGCCCGCTCACCTGCAGGTTGGAGCCGCCGAACACGGCCGCCAGGGCCCCGGCGACCACGGCGGTGGCCAGCCCCGCCTCGGCGCCGAGCCCGGAGGAGACACCGAAACCGAGCGCGAGCGGCAGCGCGACGACCGCGACGGTCAGGCCGGCGAGCAGGTCCCGGCGGGGATGGCGCCGCACCTGGTCCGCGTCGGCGCGGGTGGGCAGCAGCGAGGTGATCCGGGACCGGATTCCGGCCTGCGGCAGCGGTACGGACACGGATACGAACCCTCGGCTTCGGATGCGACTGTATGACGGATACAGCATGTAGCCAATTGCTAAATTTTGCAATTCCGCAGGTCAATGGGGGTCCGGCCGCTGAGTCGCTCCGTCCTCAGCCCGTCATGCGCCTGCGCCACGACGGTTCGACCCGGCGCCACTCGGTCTCCCAGGCGTCCAGGCGCCGCAGTCGCAGCCGGGCGCGGACGAGCCATCCGCCGAACAGGACCGCTCCCCCGGCGGCGACGGCGACCGTGATCCCGGCCATGACGGTCTGGAACCGCGCCTCCGCGCCCTCGGGCGGTGCGGGGACCAGCCGGCCCGCGGGATCCGTCCACACGATGACCCCGGTGCCCGCCGGGCTCCCCGGGTCGACCTCGGCCCGGCCCGTGCGGCCGGTGCCGTCGGGGGCGGTCCACCGCACCTCGGCCCATACGCCGCCGTCCCCGCCCCCGTTCTCCGTCACCGCCGCGGACGGCCCGGCGGCGTCCTCGGCCAGTACGGCGGGGACGGGGACGGCCCGCTCCCGGCGCTCGGCGAGCGACCCGTCCACGGCCCCGGCCGCCGTCAGGCCGCAGAGCGCCCCGAGCAGCAGGGCGAGGACGACCGCGGCGAGCCCCAGCCAGGCCTCGGCCAGATCGCTGCGGCGGCGCAGCGGATTCCTCCGCCACCGCCACAGCCGCACCCTTCGCGGCCTCGCACCCTGCGTCCTCGCCATCGGAGGTCACCTCCTCGCGTGGGTGACGAACGGCGCCTCACTCCAGGGTGGACCCGGCCGCCCCGCTTCCGCACGGGCCGGACGGCCCGGTCCTCCGGTCCGTCCGTCAGACCGTCGGGTGCACGGGCACCACCTCGTGCCGCGGAACGCCGAGGACGACCTTGAGCGCCCCGGTCTCGGCGGCGTTGCCGAAGACGTCGTAGGCCTCCTGCATGTGGTCGAGCGGGAACGTGTGGGTGACCAGCCGGCGGGTGGGCAGCCGGCCGGCGGCCGCCATCCGCAGCAGGGTGGGGGTGGAGCGGGTGTCGACGAGTCCGGTGGTGATGGTGATGTTCTTGATCCACAGGTCCTCGAGGTGGAGTGTGGCGGGCGCGCCGTGCACGCCGACGTTGGCCAGGTGTCCGCCGGGCCGCACCATACGGGCGCACAGCTCGAAGGTCTCGGGGACGCCCACCGCCTCGATGACCACGTCCGCGCCGAGCTCGCCGGTGAGATCCGCGACGAGCTGCTCGGGGCCCTCGCCCGCGTCGGCGACGACATCGGCGCCGAACTCCTTCGCGGCCTGGAGCCGGGAGGCGGCCACATCCACGGCGACGACGCGTTCGGGACCGAACAGCCGGGCGGTGGCGATCGCGGCGAGTCCGACGGGTCCGGCGCCGACCACGACGACGGTGTCGCCGGGACGGACCCGCCCGTTGAGCACGCCCACCTCGTAGGCGGTGGGGAAGATGTCGGCCAGCAGCACGGCGTCCTCGTTGTCGACGGCGCCGGGCAGCGGGTACACCGAGAGATCCGCGTACGGGACCCGTACGTACTCGGCCTGGGTGCCGTCGATCAAGTGTCCGAGGACCCAGCCCCCGCCGCCCCGGCACTGGCCGTACACGCTCTCGCGGCAGTAGGCGCAGCGCCCGCAGGCGGAGACGCAGGAGACCAGGACGCGGTCCCCGGGACGTACGGTGCGGACGTCGCCGCCGGTCTCGACGATCTCGCCGACCGCCTCGTGGCCGAGGACGGTGCCCGGACGGACCTCGGGCACATCGCCCTTGAGGATGTGCAGGTCCGTGCCGCAGATGGTGACGGCGTCGACGCGCACGATGGCGTCGCCGGGTTCCTTGACGGCCGGGTCGGGGACCTCCTCCCAGGCGGACTGCCCGGGGCCGTGGAAGACGTAGCCCTTCATGCCGATCCTCACCCCTTCTCGCTGCTGCGGCGGGTTTCGGCGCCGGGTGCGGTGGCCCGTGCGTCGGCGGGGTGCCGGGTGGGTGCGGCGGGGCGCCCCGCACTTCCAGTCTGGGCGCGGGGCGGCGGATTCGCTCGGGGCGGTTCTCCGTCGGGCGGGCGGCGCCCCCTTGTCGTTCCGCCTCGCGCGCCGTCGGGGTGGGCGGGTCTTTTTTCGCCCCCGCCGCCCCTTCCCTTCCCGTTCCTGGGGGCTTCGCCCCCAGACCCCCTTTGCGCAGTTCCCCGCGCCCCTTTGGGCTGATCCCCCTTTTCACGTCCCAGGGGGTCAGGCCACCGGGCGGGCGATGCCGTCGGTCAGGAGGTGGCGGGTTCGCCTCGCGGAGTCGCCCAGGAGTGGGGCGAGGCGGGAGACGAGGTCGTACAGGTGGCGTACCGCTTCGAGGCGTTCCAGGCGGGGGGCGAGGGCCGACAGGGTGATGGCCAGGGCGACGCCCGCCCAGGCGACGGGGCCGAGCGGGGCGCAGCCGAAGAAGTGGCTGACACCCGGGGTCTGGACGAGGGCGGCGAGCACGGCGGCGGAGCCCAGGGCCGTCACCCACACCAGGGGGCTGTGGCGGCGCCCGGAGAGGGTCTGCACCAGCTGGGCGCCGACCACCCCGCACAGGGCCATCGTGGTGGAGCGGCGTTCGGTGCCGGGGGTGAGGCGGCCGATCAGATAGGCGGTGACCGCGCCGAGGCAGGTGGTGACGCCCCGGCGCCGGATGGAGCGCAGCAGGGGCGCGCCGAGGACGTCGAGGCCCATCGGGCCGGTCGCGGCGTGCGCCGCCGTCGACGGGTCGTCGCTCGGGGTCACCGCCACCGCCATGGCGGGGAACATGTCGGTGAGCAGGTTGACCAGGAGGAGCTGACGGGTCGACAGCGGGGAGGAGCCGGCGAGCAGGGTGCCCAGCACACTGAAGCCGACCTCGCCCGCGTTGCCGCCGATGAGGATGCTGACCGCGTCGGCGACACTGCGCCACAGCGCGCGGCCCTCGCCGACGGCGTCCACCAGGACGGACAGGTCGCCGGTGGTGAGCACCAGGTCGGCGGCGTTGCGGGCGGCGGCGGAGCCGCGGGCCTCGATGCCCACACCCACGTCGGCGGCGCGGATGGCGGCGGCGTCGTTGGCGCCGTCGCCCGCCATCGCCACCACCCGGCCGGCCTGCTGCAGGGCCTCCACGACGTGCAGTTTCTGCTCGGGGGCGACGCGGGCGACGACTCCGGCGCCGTGCAGCGCGCGCACCCGCTCCGAGCGGCCCATGGCGACCAGGTCGTCCCCGGTGACCACCTCCGTCTCCTCGGGCCAGCCCAGTTGCAGGGCGATGGCGCGGGCGGTCTCCGGATGGTCGCCGGTGAGCATGACGGGCAGGATGCCGGCCCGGCGCAGTGCGGCGAGCAGCTCCCGCGAGGTGTCGCGCGGTACGTCGGCGAAGGCGATCAGTCCGGCGAACTCCAGGTCGGCGAGGTCCGCGTCGAGTTCGGCGTCCGCGTCGGCTCCCCGGCACGGGCGCCGGGCGACGGCGAGGACGCGCAGCCCCTGGCCCGCCAGGGTGTGGGCGGTGCCGGCCGCCTCCTCGGGGAGGTCCCGGCAGGCGGGGAGGACCGTCTCGGGGGCGCCCTTGACGACGAGGAGCGCGGCCTCGCCGTCCCGGCCGACGGCCGCCGCGTAGCCGCGGCTGGCCTCGAAGGCCAGTTCGCCGTCGGCGGTCCAGCCGGTGTCGGGCGGGGCGACGTCGAGGACGGCCTCGTCGGTGGCGTGGGCGACCCGGCGCCCCTCGCCGGTCTCCTCCTGCGGGCAGGCGCGCGCGGCGAGCCGTACGACCGGTACGGCGTCATCGGCGTCCGGGGCGAGGACGGTGCCGTCGGCGGTGGCCACCCGGACCAGGCGGAGCCGGTTCTCGGTGAGGGTGCCGGTCTTGTCGAAGCAGACGGTGTCGACCCGGCCGAGCGCCTCCAGGGTGCGCGGGGTGCGGACCAGCACGCCCCGCCGGGAGAGCCGGCGGGCGGCGGCCATCTGGGCGACGGTCGCGACCAGCGGCAGCCCTTCGGGGACGGCGGCGACGGCCACGGCGACGCCGCCGCTGACGGCACGCCGCAGGGGGCTGCCGCGCAGCAGGGACAGGCCGGTGACCAGCGCGCCGCCGGTGAGGGTCACCGGGAGGGCCTTGCGGGTCAGTTCCTGCAGGCGGGCCTGGACCCCGGCGGGCGGCGGGACGCGGGCGGCCAGGGCGACGGCGCGGCCCGCCTCGGTGCGGTCCCCGGTGTCCACGACGAGCGCGTCGGCGCGGCCGGCCACGACGGTGGTGCCCTCGAAGACCATGCAGGTCCGCCGGGCGACCGGGGCGCCGGGGGTCGCCTCCACGGCCTTGGCCACGGGCAGCGACTCGCCGGTGAGGGACGACTCGTCGACCTCAAGGCCGTCCGTCTCCAGCAGCCGTGCGTCCGCCGGTACGACGTCGCCGGCGCCGAGGCTGATCCGGTCCCCCGGCCGCAGCCGGGCGGCGTCGACGGTGACCGTGCGCCGGGAGGTGTCCTGCCGGCGGGCCTTGGGCCGCTGGTGGGCGGCGAGCCGGGCGAGCGCCCGTTCGGCGCGCAGCCGCTGGAGGCCGCCGGCGACCGCGTTGATGTCCATGGCGCCGACGACGAGCAGCGCGTCGACGAGCGAGCCGAGCAGCGCGGAGGCGACCGCCCCGGTGGCCAGGACGGGGGTGAGCGGGTCGTCGAGCTCGCGGCGGACGGCGCCGGCCGCCTGCCAGGTCCAGCGGGCGGGGGCGGCCGCGGGCGTGCGGGTGAGCCGTGCGGCCCGCCGCCGGGAGCGTTCGGCGAGCAGGGCGAGTCCGGTGGGCTCGGTGGGTCCGGCGTCGGTGCGGGTGCCGCGCAGCAGCTCGTACGCCTCGTGCGGTTCCAGGGCGTGCCAGGGCACGTGCAGCCGGGGTTCGGGCGGCGTGGCGCGGGCCACGCGCAGGCCTTCCGTCCAGCCGGTGAGCAGGGCGCCCGCCGCCGCGATGTTCACGGGGGCGTGCCGGGTGAGCCGCTGCCACAGCCGGCCGCCGGGTGTGCCGCCGCGGGCCACCATCAGCCCGGACAGGGCGGCGCCGGCCCGGGCCAGGGTCTGCGAGCGGCGGCCGACCCGGCGGGCCGCCGGGACGGCCGTCAGCAGGCGCCAGACGTCGGCCAGTCCGTTCGGGGCGAGCGCGTCGGCGCCCCAGGCGAGTGCCGAGCGCGCGTCCGTGAGGGCGATCGCCACATCGCCCGCGGGCAGTCCGTCCGCCACGTCGTCGTCGCCGTGCGCGGCCACGCGGGCGACGCTCACCACGATGTGCCCGTCGTTCTGCAGCGCCCGTACGACGTCGCCGAACCGCAGATCGGCGGGGGCGGCCTCGTCGGCGAGGCGGGTGATGTCCTTCAGGTCGGAGCCGCCGGTGACCACGACGTGCAGTCCGGCCCGGCGGGCCGCGTCGAGGACGGCCTCGGCGCAGGGGTCGACGGGGTCCTCGAACAGCGCGGGCTCTCCGCCGGCGTGCCGCGTCCGGCCGCGCAGGGCGTCGGCGTGCAGGACCAGGGAGTCGGCGATCTCCAGTTGCCGCAGCCGCTCGGCGCTGCGGACCAGGACGCCGGACCGGGCGAGGTGGGTGCCGAGGACCGCGCCGAAGGCGGCGGGGCCGTAGCGCGCCGCCTTGGGGGAACCGGCGAGGACGGCTTCGGCCGCCTCCCGGGTGTCGTGGGTGACGAGGAGGGTGGCGGCGGCGCCCGCGACGCTGCCGGTGCCGGCGTGGGCCGCGTACGCCTGGGCCGGCGTCACCCGCAGGGGCGGGCGGATGCCGGCGGGGCCGGGGATGCTGGTGCGCCGTTCGAGGCAGACGTCGTCGTGCAGGGCCTCGAAGGCGGCGACCCGGGCGGCCGCCTCGGTCAGCTGGCCGGTGCGCACCAGTGCGTCGAGCACCAGGGACGCCGGGGACTGTCCGGCGCCGTGCGCGGCGGCGTTGGCGGCGGCGAGGAGGAGTTCCATGCCGCCACGGCCGAACCGCTGCCGCAGCAGGGCGCGGAAGCGGGGGTTCTCGCGCAGCAGGGTGACGGCGGCGGTGACCGCCTTGGGGCTGCGGGGCAGGCCCAGCGACCGGCCGGCCAGGGCGCCGGCCGCGCCGGCGGCGTCCAGCAGCAGCGCGGTGGCGGCGACCCGCACCTCGCGGGGGTCGCCGGGGTGGGCCGGGCCGTCCTCGTCCTCCTCCTCGGGGCCGGCGTCCTCGGTCAGTCCGAGGCGGGCGGCGAGCGCGACGGCACGCTCGGTCACGCGGTCGCCGGCCGCGTCCGTCACGGCGGTCACCACGAGCCGGGACAGTCCCTCGTCCCAGTACGCCGTCAGCACGTCGGGGTGATCGAGCAGTTCGGCGGCGACCTTGCGGGCGAGCGGGGCGGCGGCGCCGTCCGGGTGGCGCAGGGCCAGGTGGACGCGGTGTCCGGCCCGCCAGTGCCGGCCGCCGCCGAGGGCGTTGCGGGCGACGTGGCCGAGGCGGCGCGTCGTGCCGTGGAAGGACGTCATGCCCTGTGCGGTGCCGCGGGCGGCGCCTGCGGCGACTCCCGCCACGGCCCCGGCGAGGGGGGCGACGTCGAAGCGTGTGAGCATCTGCGGGGTCCCGTTGGTCGTGGCTCAGCCGGTGTGGCGGGCGTCGCGCGACCGCCCGGGGGCGTTGTCCCGGTCCGGGCCGGGGCCGGGGTGCGTGCCGTGGTGCCGGGCGGCACCGGCGGACCGCCCGGCGCCGCCGCCCGCCTCGGCGGGCTGTTCGCGCGCGGGGGACTCCGCCCGGCCGTCCCGGTCGCGGGAGGGGTCGGGGTGCGTGCCGTGGTGGCGGGTGGCGTCGGCGACCTGTTTGAGGGCCGAGGCGGTGGTGGTGTCGCCCACCTTGGCGGGCTGCTCGCGCACGGGGCGCTCCGTGCGGCCGGTGCGGTCGCGGGAGGGGGTGAGCCGGTCGCCGGGGCCCGCGGGCGGGCGGTCGGCCGGTGTTCCGTGCCGTCCGTCCGCGTCGGCCGGCGCCTCCGCGTCCGGCGCGTCGTCGAGCCGTCGTGCGGGGTCTTCGCCGTCGGGACGCCGGGCGGGGCGCGGCTGGGTGAGCCAGGCGACGGCCGCGCCGGTCAGCGCCACCGGCCATTCGACGACACCGGCCACGCCGAGCACCCCGGCTCCGGCGTAGACGGCCATCCGGCGTCCGCGCGGGGAGACCGCGCCGATCGCGTCCAGGGCGCCACCGGTCACCCTCCCCACCTGCTCCGCGCCCGGCAGATGCCGCAGGCCCGAGGCGACGGCCCGCAGGGGCTGCGGAAGATCGGACGGACGGGACGTGTCCTGCTCCATGTCGGCCTCCACGGGCGAGTCCCTCACGGGCACTCCTCACCTTCCCTGCCTTCTCCCCCATATTCGGCCGTTACCGGACAAAGCGCCTTTCCTGTACGCCCTCGGCGGCGAGGACGCCGCCTTTCCCCGCGCCCGTGTCGGAACGGGCGCGCCGGGTACTAGGTGCAGGCACACAGCGGACGTGCGGACCGTCCGGCCGGCGAAGGGAGTGGTCATGACGGAGAACGGCGAGGACGCCGCGCTCGCCCGGCCCCCGGGGGCCCGGGAGCTCCGTCTGGCCACGGACGCCCCGGGACCGGTGCCGGCGCACACCGTGCGCGGCGGCGCACGGGATCAGGAGGACGACCCCGAGCTGCCCCGCGACCGCAATCAGGCGATCCTGGAGGCGGCCAAGCGGGTCGGCGCGGTGCTCAAGCGGGGCGGGCACCTGTTCGCCCTGGCCGGCAGTGTCGCCGTGCACGCCCACGGCGGCAGCGGGAACCTCCAGCACGACGTCGACTTCTGTGTCCGGCCCGAGGACGCCGAGTCGGTGGCGGCCACGCTCCGCGAGGCCGGGCTGACGGTGTACACCCCGCCCGAGGACTGGCTGATCAAGGCCACCTGCTTCGGCCAGGACGTCGACATCATCTTCGAGCTGGCGCACCGGCCCGTCTCCACCGAGATGCTCCGACGGGCGTCGGAACTGCCGGTGGAGTCGGTGCGCATGCCGGTCCTGGCGCCCACCGATCTGCTGACCGGCCTGCTGGCCGCCTTCTCGGAGCACCACTGCGACTTCGGGGCCGTCCTGCCCATCGCCCGTGCCCTGCGCGAGAAGGTCGACTGGGAGCGGGTGCGGCGCGACTGCGGGGACGAGCCCATGCCGGCCGCCTTCTTCTTCCTCCTGGAACGCCTGAACGTCATCTGAACGTCCGCGGAAGGGAACACTCATGAACACCCACGACGCCGGATCCGCAGGCGGCACACCGGCGGCGGCGAGCCCGGAATACCGCGTCGCCCACCTCCAGGACCGTCTCGCCTCCGGCGAGCTCGGCGAACTCGGTGTGCGGGTCGAGGTCCGCGGCAAGGACGTCCTGGTCACCGGGACCGTCCCCTCCGCCCGGTGCCGCGAGGACGTCCTGAGCACCGTACGGGAGGAGCTCGCCGGGCTCGAGGTGCACTGCGACGTCGTGATCAGCGAGACCTCGTCCCCCGACCACGCGGAGGAACTGTCATGATCCGGATCGCCGCCGTCGGCGACATCCACATGGGGCCCGACACCCGGGGCACGCTCCGTCCCGCGTTCGACACCCTGCCCGAGTGCGCCGACCTCCTGCTGCTGGCCGGGGACCTCACCCGGCACGGCACCGTCGAGGAGGCCCGCGTGGTGGCCGACGAGATCCGGGACCTGGGCGTCCCCGTGGTCGCTGTGCTCGGCAACCACGACCACCACGACGACCGGCAGGACGAGGTCACGGCCGTCCTGCGGGACGCCGGCGCCCATGTCCTGGAAGGGGAGTCGGCGGTCGTACGGGCCGGTGACGCGCGCGTCGGGGTGGCCGGCACCAAGGGGTTCGGCGGCGGTTTCGTCGGGGCGAGCGCCGGGGAGTTCGGCGAGCCGGTGATGAAGGAGTTCGTGCGCCTCTCCCGCCGGTGCGCCGACGGCCTGCGGGCCTCGCTGGAGAAGCTGGACGAGGAGGGCTGCGACGTCCGGATCGCCCTCACCCACTACTCCCCCGTGCCGGAGACCCTGGCCGGGGAGCCGCTGGAGATCTATCCGTTCCTGGGCAGCTATCTGCTGGCCGAGGCGATCGACACGGCCGGCGCCGATCTCGCCGTGCACGGGCACGCGCACGCCGGCAGCGAGCACGGCATGACGACGGGGGGCGTGAAGGTGCGCAACGTCGCCCAGCCGGTCATCGGCCGCGCCTTCCACGTCTACCACCTGCCGGTCCGCGACCGTGTGGGCGCCGGCACGGGGGCGGCCACCGCCTGAGCCCGCCCGCCGACCCAGCGCCGCCGGCCGCACCGGCGGCGCTTTTCTGCGCTCCGGTGCCGGTCCGTACGGGTCCTCTCGTGTGAACACCCCGCCCGGCGCGCACCTTTTGCGCATTTTGTCTGCTTACCATGCCGGCTCCGTGTCCCGTGATCCGCGTCGCCCGCACGCGCCCGGGGCCCGGTCGCGCTCGCCTGCCCGCGTCACCGCCGGCCTGCGCCTCGCGTCCGTCCCCGCCCGCCCCGTACGAGAGGACACCCCATGGCGCTGTCGGGCCGTACCGGACCGTCGTCCGCACTCGCCCTCACCCCGCACGACGCCGAACTGCGCGCCGCCGCACGGCACCCGGTCCGCCGCCGCTTCCTCACCCTCACCGCCGCGGCCGCCGCCCTCGCCTTCACCACCAACCTCCCCGCGCGCGGCGCCTTCGCCGCGCCCCGGCTCGACGCGGCCCGCATCACCGAGGACCCGTTCACGCTCGGCGTCGCCTCCGGGGATCCGCTGCCCGACTCGGTGCTCATCTGGACCCGGCTGGCCCCGGCTCCCTTCGAACCGGACGGAGGGCTCGGGCAGCAGCGGGTGGAGGTCTCCTGGGAAGTGGCGCTCGACGAGTCCTTCGCCCTGGTCGTGCGGCGGGGCACCGCCCTCGCGTATCCCGAGTACGCCCACAGCGTGCGCGTCGACGTGAAGGGCCTGGAGGCGGACAGCCACTACTACTACCGGTTCCGCACGGGCACCTGGATCAGTCCCGCAGGCCGCACCCGTACCGCTCCCCCGGCCGGCGCCGACACCGCGGGCCTGAGACTGGCGGCGGTCGCCTGCCAGGCGTACCACGACGGCTACTACACGGTACACCGGCACCTCGCGCGGGAGGACGTCGACGTGGTGTTCCACCTCGGCGACTACCTGTACGAGTACGCCGTGAACTCCGCGGGCGGCGCCCGCGGTTACACCGACGTCGTACTGCCGGCCGTGTTCAACCGCGAGACGACGACCCTGGCGGACTACCGGATGCGCTACGCGCTCTACAAGAGCGACCCCGACCTGCGGGCCGTGCACGCCGCCCACCCGTTCGTCGTCACCTGGGACGACCACGAGACCGAGAACAACTACGCGGGCGCGGTCGACGAGAACGGCAGCGACCCGGCGCTGTTCCTGACCCGCCGCGCCGCCGCCTACCGCGCCTACTGGGAGAACCAGCCGCTGCGCGCCGACCAGCTCCCCGAGGGCCCCGACGCCCAGCTGTTCCGCCGGCTGCACTGGGGCACCCTCGCCCAGTTCGACGTCCTCGACACCCGCCAGTACCGCTCCGACCAGGCCTACGGCGACACCCCGCACGTGCCAGGACCCGAGTCGGACGACCCGGCGCGCACCCTCACCGGGGACGCCCAGGAGCGCTGGCTGCTCGACGGGTGGGGCACGTCGACGGCGCTGTGGAACGTGATGCCCCAACAGGTGTGCTTCTCCCAGCGCAGACTGGACCTGAACGCCGAGGCGAAGGTCTCCATGGACGCCTGGGACGGCTACCGCGCCGGCCGCGGCCGGCTGGTCGCGGGCGCGAAGGCGGCCGGTGTCGCCAACTGGCTGGTCCTCACCGGTGACGTCCACGTCGCGTACGCCTTCGACATCAAGGACGACTTCGACGACCCCGGCTCCGCCACTCTGGGCACGGAGCTGACCTGCACCTCCGTCGCCAGCGGCCGCGACGGCGCGGAGCACCCGGCCAACTGGGACACCTATATGCGGGCCAATCCGCACCTGAGGTTCTACGACGGCCGGCGCGGCTATGTGCGCGTCGAGCTGGGCCGGGAGAACGCGCGGGCCGATTTCCGCGTCGTGCCGGTCGTGACGTCGCCGGGCGCCGCCGTCTCCACGGCCGCCTCCTTCGTCACCGAGGCGGGCTCGCCGGGACTGACGCCGGCGTGACCCGTCCGGGTGACCGCCGGCGCACGCCGGTACTGCACTCGGGTCCGTCCGGGTCACCGATGCGGTGAATCCGGCGTGTCCCGGCATCGTGCCGGGTGTCCCGGGCAAAGTCTGAGTCGCCTCCGCAGCTCCGCCACCCTCGAAGGAGACGTACCGCATGGTCCTCAGACACGCCCGGGCCGCACGCCGGTCGGCGTTCACGGCGCTCGGCGCCCTCGTCCTCGCCGGCCTCCCCTGTGTCGCGGCGGCCGACGCCACGCCCGCGGCGGGGCCGACGCCCGGCGCCGCCCAGACCCTGGGCGCCGACCGGCCGTCGCCCCATCTGCTCGCCGCCCTCCGGCGCGACCTGAGGCTGAACGAGGCCCAGGCCTCCGAGCGGCTGGTCAACGAGGCCGAGGCGGGTTCCCGGGCGGGCCGGCTGCGCAACGCGCTCGGCGACCGGTTCGCCGGTGCCTGGGTGCGCGGCGTCACGGCCGAGGAGCTCACGGTCGCGACCACCGACGCCAAGGACGTGCCGGCCATCGAGGCCCAGGGCGCCACGGCCAAGGTGGTCCGGCGGACGCTGGCCGCCCTGGAGGCGGACAAGGCGAAGCTGGACGCGGCGGCCGGGCGCGTCCCGACCCTCGACACGCCCGTCTGGTACGTCGACGTACCGGAGAACCGGATCATGGTGCAGGCGACGAGTCAGGAGGCCGGCAATGCCCTCGTCAAGGCCGCGGGGCTCGAGGGCGCGGACGTCGGCATCCGGATGTCGACGGCACGGCCGCGCCTGCTGCAGGACATCACCGGCGGCGACGCCTTCTACATCGACGACTCCGCGCGCTGCTCGGTCGGCTTCTCCGTCACCCGGGGCGAGCAGCCGGGCTTCGTCACCGCCGGTCACTGCGGCAGGGCCGGAGCGACCACGACCGGGTACGACCGCACCCCGCAGGGCACCTTCCAGGCCTCCGTCTTCCCCGGCGAGGACATGGCGTGGGTGGCGACCAACGCCCAGTGGACGCCCACGCCCGACGTCAAGGCGCAGGACGGCCAGGAGGTGCAGGTCACCGGTTCGGCGCAGGCGCTCGTCGGGGCGTCGGTGTGCCGCTCCGGCTCGACCACCGGATGGCACTGCGGGACCATCGAGCAGCACGACACCAGCGTCAGCTACCCCCAGGGCAGGGTCGACGGGCTGACCCGGACGACGGTGTGCGCCGAGCCGGGCGACTCCGGCGGTCCGTATGTCGCGGGCGCGCAGGCGCAGGGGGTCACCTCCGGCGGTTCCGGTGACTGCACCAGTGGCGGTACGACGTTCTACCAGCCGGTCAACCCGATCCTCGGCGACTTCGGGCTCACCCTGACCACCGCCGCCGCGCAGACGGCGCCGGAGCAGCAGGAGGGCGGCGCCCAGGCGTGGACCGCGGGCCGGGTCTACGAGGTGGGCGCCACCGTGACCCGTGACGGTGTGACGTACCAGTGCCTGCAGACCCACCAGGCGCAGGGCGCGTGGGCGCCCGCCGGCACCCCGGCGCTGTGGCAGCGGCTGTGACGGCATGACCGTACGGCGCCGGCGCCGGCCCTGTGCCGTTCCCGGGCGCGGCCGGGGCCGTATTCCCTCGACGGGCCGCAGGGGTACGGCATCACGAGGAGACGGCGGGCGGGCGTACGCCGGACAGGAGCACGCCGCTGTGCGGGCGGGTCGGGACCCGGTGCAGTGGTATCGCGAGATTCTGTTCCGGCACCGTGTACTCCATCCGGGCGAGCCGCACCGCGAGCGCCTCCAGCACGCCGACGGTGACGCCCTCGCCGGGGCAGCGGTGGCCGGCGGCCGGGTCGCCGCCGCCCTGCGGGATCAATTCGTCGCGCTCCACGGGCCGTTCGAGGAAGCGCCGCGGGCGGAAGGCGTACGGATCGCCCCACAGTGACTCGTCGTGGTTCTGGCCGTACACGTCGAGCACCACCAGTCCGCCGGCCGGGACCCACTCGCCCCGCCAGTACAGGTCCCGGGCGGCCAGACCGCCGAGGAACGGCACGAACGGGTAGAAGCGGCGCACCTCGTGGGCGAACGCGGCGGTGAACGGGACGTCCCCGTCCGCCAGCGGCGCCCGGTGCTCGGGCCATTTGTGCAGGGCGTGCGCGGTGAAGGCGACGAACCAGGCGACGGCGGTCGTCGGGCGGACGACGTTGAGCAGTTCCACCGCGGCCGTCTTCTCGTCGAGCGGCCCGCCGTCCGCGTCGCGGTGCCGGCACACCAGGTCGAGGACCGAGTCCTCGGGGGCGGTGACCGTGCCGGACCGCACGTCCCGCACCAGCCGGCCCAGCCGGTCCTCCTGCCGGGCGCGGGCGCGCCGGGCCCTCAGGTGGCGCGGTCCGGCGGTGGCGAAGCCGTCGACCATGGCGATCATGTCGCGGGCCGTCGCCTCGGCGCCGGCGTCGTCCAACGGTATGCCGGCCCACCGGTGGACCCCGGTGGTGAGCACCGCGGACGCCTCGTCGAACAGGACGACGGAGCCGCGCCGGCCCCAGGCGGGTACGGCCTCGTCCCAGGCCCCGGTCACGTGATCGACGAGGCCGGCGATCCGGCCGGGGGCGAGCAGCGGCAGGAACAGGGACTTGCGGGTGCGGTGGGCGACGCCGTCGAGGGTGTGCACCGCCTCGTGGCCGAACAGGGTGGCGAGCACGGGTTCGGGGATGGCGCGGTGCCGGTGCACGTTCCGCTCGTCGTAGAAGAACCGCACCGCTTCGGGGCCGCGCAGGGCGAGGGCGGGCCGGCCCAGGATCCGGGTGCGGACCACGGGGCCGGGGGTGTCGCGCATCCGGTTGGGCAGCCAGGCGTAGCCCTCGGCCAGCAGAGGCAGGGTGCGGTCGAGCAGGGGGCGGCTGAGTACGTCCATCGCCGTCGGGTGCCCCGGGGGGACGGCGGGACACTCCGGGCGGGGCGGGGTCACCCGTTCGGATGTGGCCGAGGCCACGTGCCGAAGGAGGCCGGGGTCATATCGGGACGGGTGGGGCGGCGGCTAGCGTTCCGCGCGGTCCTTTCACCCCAGCAGCTCGGGCGGCCCGGCAGTGCAAGCAGATCTCTCACCGGTCATCGCGGCGACGGCGCAGTGGCTGACGTGTTCCTTTCCCGCGCCCGGCGGGGCGCTGGCCGCCGCGCTGTGCGAGGCGCAGGCGCGGCAGGCGGTGACCGTCGCGGCGCGGCTGCGGTATCCCACGGAGATGGACGCCGCCCTGGTCGGACTGGCGGGGCCCGGGGGGTCGGGGCGGCTCGACTGGGTGACCGGGGCGGATGCGGAGGGCTCGGGCGAGGCGTGGCGTACGTGGGTCGACGAGGTGGTGGCGAGCTGGGCGGTGTGCCTGCTGGCCGATGCCGAGCTGGCCGGTCTCGCGGTGGCCGCGCTCGCGGAGGGGCCTGTGGTTGTCGAGTTCCGTCGGCTGGTGGCGCCCGATGAGGCGGATCGCCGGGCGGCGGCGTTGCTGCGGCATCCGGATCTGGTGGCTCCGGTGGCGGGGCTTCACCGGTCGGGGCTGCTGAGCCGGCTGGATCCGGATGCCACGCTGGTGAGGTGAGGCGGGGGCTTCCTGCCGGGTTCCGCGTGTGCGGGGGTTTCGCGTGGCCCGGTGCTTTGTGGGTGCCCGGTGTGGGGGCGGGCCGGGGGTTGATTGCGCTGCCCAGCGCTTGCGGGGTGCCGTCGCGCCCACCCGTGCCGCCCCAGCGGCACGACTGCCCGCGGATTGCGCGGCGTGCGGCTGGCGCGGCTGGCGACTGTCCGCGGATGGCGCGGCGTGCGGCTGTCCGCGGATGACGCGGCAGGCGGCTGTCCGCGGATGGCGCGGCGCGCGGCTGTCCGCGGGACGGACGGTGGTGTGCGGGTTGCGTTCTGTTGTTCACTCGATTGCATCAGGTGGCCGTGCCGGGGGGCGGGGGCGGGGTCAGGGTGGGCGGTATGAGTACCGTCATATCGCGGAAGTGGGAGCACGCCGTCGTCACCGGTGGGGCGGGGTTCGTCGGGTCCCATCTGTGTGCCGCCCTGCTCGACGCGGGCGCGGCCGTCACCTGCGTGGACGACCTCAGCACTGGCCGCCCGGAGAACATCGCCCCGCTGCTCGAACGGCCCGGGTTCACGCTCGTACGGGCCAACGTGGCGCAGGAACTGCCGGTCGACCGGCCCACCGACCTGGTGCTGCACTTCGCCTCCCCCGCCTCCCCGGCGGACTACCTTCGGCTGCCGCTGCACACCCTGGAGACGGGCAGTCTCGGCACCCGCAACGCCCTGAGGCTCGCCCAGGACGCCGAGGCCCGCTTCGTCCTCGCCTCCACCTCGGAGGTCTACGGCGACCCCCAGCAGAACCCGCAGGACGAACGGTACTGGGGCCACGTCAACCCGGTCGGCCCGCGCAGTGTCTACGACGAGGCCAAGCGCTTCGGCGAGGCGCTGACCACCGCCCACGCGGAGGCCCGCGGCACGGACACCTGCATCGTGCGGCTGTTCAACACCTACGGTCCGCGGATGCGCGGCCACGACGGCCGCGCCGTACCGACCTTCGTGCGGCAGGCCCTGGCCGGCGAACCCCTCACCGTGACCGGTGACGGACTGCAGACCCGCTCGCTGTGCTACGTCGACGACACGGTGGCCGGCGTCCTCGCGGCGGCCGCCCACGGCATGCGCGGCCCCGTCAACATCGGCAACCCCGGCGAGATCACCATGCTGGGCCTGGCCCGTCTCGTCATCGCGCTCGCGGGGTCCCGTTCGGAGGTCCGCTACATCGAACGCCCGGTGGACGACCCCGCCGTGCGCTGCCCGGACATCACCCTGGCCCGCGACAAGCTCGGCTGGGAACCCCAGGTGGCCGCCGAGGAGGGGCTGCGCCGCACGATCGACTGGTTCCGCGCCGAAGCACGCCGCTGAGCGAAAGGCCCGTCCGCCATGCGCATCCTCGGAATCAACGCCCTCTTCCACGACCCCGCGGCCGCCCTGGTGATCGACGGGCGGACCGTCGCCGCCGCGGAGGAGGAGAGGTTCTCCCGGCGCAAGCACGGCAAGCGCCCGCTGCCGTTCTCCGCCTGGGAGCTGCCCGAGCGGGCCGCCGCCTGGTGTCTGAAGCGGGCCGGGCTGCGCCCGGAGGACCTCGACGCGGTCGCCTACTCCTTCGACCCGGCGTTGGCCCGCCCCGCCGACGCCATGGGCCTGCACGACCCGTGGGACCACCTGCGGCTCACCTACGCGCGGGAGGCACCCGGCTTCCTGCGGACCGCGCTGCCCGGACTCGACCCCGGTCTCGTCCGCTTCGTACCGCACCACATGGCGCACGCCGCCTCCGGTGCCTTCGCCGCGCCGGACGCCGGGGACTGCTCCGTGCTGGTGCTGGACGGCCGCGGCGAACGCGCCTCGCACCTCGCCGCCCGCCGGGTGGGCGACCGGCTCGAACCCCTGCGCGCCCAGGACCTCCCCCACTCGCTCGGCCTCGTCTACGAGGAACTCACCGAGCACCTCGGCTTCCTGCGCTCCTCCGACGAATTCAAGGTGATGGCCCTCGCCTCCCACGGCACCCCGCGCATGCTGCCCGAACTGCGCCGGTACGTGTATCCGACCGGCGACGGCGGCTTCCACGCCACCGGCGTGCCCTGGCACGACCTGTGCGCGCCGCGCGGCCCGGACGAACCGTGGACCCGGGACCACGCCGACGTCGCCGCGAGCACGCAGGCGGTCCTGGAGGAGACCCTGCTGGACCTGGTGCGCTGGCTGCACGGCCGTACCCACGGCTCGGTGCTCACCCTCGCCGGGGGCGTGGCCCTGAACTGCGTCGCCAACTCCCGTATCGCCCGCGAGGGTCCGTTCTCCCGGGTGTGGGTGCAGCCCGCGGCCGGGGACGCGGGCACCGCGCTCGGCGGCGCCCTGCTGCTGTCCGCCGGCGCCGGTGACGAGCCCGAGCCGATGACCGGCGCCGACCTCGGCCGGGACTGGTCCGACGCGGAGCTGGGGGCGTGGCTGAAGACGGCCGCCGTACCCTTCGAACGGCCGGCGGACATCGCCGCCACCGTGGCCCGGACGCTGGCCGGCAACGGCATCGTCGCCTGGTTCCAGGGGCGCAGCGAGTACGGCCCCCGGGCGCTCGGCCACCGCTCGCTGCTGGCCCACCCCGGACACGCGGGCAATCTGGAGCGGCTCAACGACGTCAAGGGGCGCGAGCAGTTCCGGCCGGTGGCACCGATGGTGCTCGCCGAACGGGCCGCCGAAATCTTCGACGGGCCGCTGCCCAGCCCGTACATGCTGTTCGTGCACGACGTGGCGCCCGCCTGGAGGGACCGCGTCCCGGCCGTGGTGCACGTCGACGGCACCGCCCGCATCCAGACGGTCGATCCTGCGCGCGAGCCCCTGGTGGCACGGATGCTGGGCGAGTTCGAGCGGCTGACCGGGCTGCCCGTGGTCGTCAACACCAGTCTCAACACGGCGGGCCGGCCGATGGTGGACGATCCGCGCGACGCCCTGGAGTGCTTCGGCTCCTCCCCCGTCGACCTCCTGGCCATCGGCCCGTACGCGATCCGGCGCGGCGACCTGTTCCGCTCCGGCGACGGCGAGGTCCCCCGGTGACCGGCCCCGCCGCCCCGGACGGGGAGTACGCGGTGGTGGTGCCGACGCTCGGCCGGCCCGGACTCGGCCGGTGCCTGCGGGCGCTGGCCGAGGCGGACGGGCCCGGCCCGGTACGGGTCGTGGTGGTCGACGACCGCCCGGACGCGGCCGGTGCGCCGCTGACCGCCGCCGTCCCGCCGTCGCTGCGCTCGCGCACCCTCGTCGTGCCCGGCGGGGCGCGGGGCCCGGCCGCCGCCCGCAACACCGGGTGGCGGGCCGCCGGGGACGCGCCGTGGATCGTCTTCCTCGACGACGACGTGGTACCCGGCCCCACCTGGGCCGACGACCTGGCGCTCGACCTCGCGGGGGCGAGCGTCGCGACCGCCGGGATCGCCGCCCGGATCGAGGTGCCGCTGCCGCCGGACCGGCCGCCCACCGACTGGGAACGGAACACCGCCGGACTGGCCCGGGCCCGCTGGATCACCGCCGACATGGCGTACCGGCGCCGGGCGCTGGAGGCCGTCGGCGGCTTCGACGAACGGTTCCGCAGGGCCTTCCGGGAGGACGCGGACCTGGCGCTGCGGATGCTCGACGCCGGCTGGGTCCTGTCCGAGGGCCGCCGCACCACCACCCACCCGGTCCGGCCGGCCGGGCGCTGGATCTCCGTACGGCTCCAGGCGGGCAACGCCGACGACGTGCTGATGACCAGGCTGCACGGACGTGGCTGGTGGCGGCGGGCACAGGCGCCGCGGGGCCGGCTGCCCGCGCATCTGGCGCTGACCGCGGCGGGCCTGGCGGCAGCGGGCTGTCTGCTGTCCGGCCGGCCGCGCACGGCGGCGGCGTGTGCCCTCGGGTGGCTGGCGGGGACCGCCGAGTTCGCCCTCGCCCGGATCCTGCCGGGCCCGCGCACCCGCGAGGAGATCGTCACCATGTCCCTCACCAGCGTGTTGGTCCCGCCCGCCGCGACCTGGCACTGGCTGCGCGGCCACGCCCTGCACCGCGCGGCGCGGTCCCGCCCGCACCGGGCCGGTCCCCCCGCCGCCGCGTACTCCCCGTCGGCCGGCGAACGGCTCCCCTCGTGACCCGCCCGTCCCGCCGGCCGCCCCCGGTCGCGGCCCTCCGCGACGGTACCGCCGTCCCCGCCGGGGCCGCGTCCCGGCCGACGGGAGCCACGGCCTCCCCTCCGGCGGGCCTCCGCACCCTAGTCGTACGGCCGCGGGGAGAGAGGCGCCCGGCCCGCCCGCCGTGCGGCCGGCGGGCCCGTCCGCTCCGGCGGGCGGCCGGTGTCCGGCCGTGGCGGTGGGCCGGGGTGCCCAGGAACATTCCGCCGCGGCCCGTGCCGCGACCGATCACGGAGGTGCGCCCATGACCCCCGCTTCCGGCCCGCTCGCCCCGGGCGTGCTGTCCGTCGCCCTGGTCTCGGAGCACGCGAGCCCGCTCGCCACCCTCGGCGGGGTGGACGCCGGCGGGCAGAACGTCCACGTCGCCGCCCTGGCCGGGGCGCTCGCCGACCGCGGCCACCGCGTCACCGTGCACACCCGCCGCGACGCGCCCGGCCTGCCCGACCGGGTGACGCTGCGCGAGGGCGTCGAGGTGCACCACGTCCCGGCGGGCCCCGCCGAGCCGGTCCCCAAGGACCGGCTGCTGCCGTACATGGACGAGTTCGGGCGCCTGCTGGCCCGGGAGTGGCGGGCGCGCACCCCGGACGTGGTGCACTCGCACTACTGGATGTCGGGGCTGGCCTCGCTGGGGGCGGCCCGGGAGCTGGGGCTGCCGCTGCTGCACACGTATCACGCGCTGGGCACGGTGAAGCGCCGGCACCAAGGGCTCGCCGACACCAGCCCGCCGGAGCGGATCGGCTGCGAGACCGAGGTGGGGCTGGGCTGCGACCGGATCGTCGCCACCTGCCGGGACGAGGTCGCCGAACTGGTCCGGATGGGTGTGCCGGCGTACCGGATCGGGGTCGTGCCGTGCGGGGTCGACACGGACCGGTTCACGCCGGTGGGTCCCGTCGCGCCGCGCGGCCCGTTCCGGTACCGGCTGGTGCAGCTCGGGCGGCTGGTGCCGCGCAAGGGCGCCGCGGTGTCGGTGGCCGCGCTGGCGCGGCTGCCCGGTACGGAGCTGCTGGTGGTCGGCGGGCCTCCGCCGGAACTCCTCGACGACGACCCGGAGGTTCGGCGGCTGCGCGGCATCGCGCGGGACGCCGGGGTCGCCGGCCGGGTCCGGTTCACCGGCGGGGTGGACGCCGGACGGGTGCCGGCGCTGCTGCGCTCCGCCGACGTGGTGCTGTGCCCCGCCGACTACGAGCCCTTCGGGATCGTCCCGCTGGAGGCCATGGCCTGCGGCCGTCCGGTGGTGGCCACCGCGGTCGGCGGCCAGCTCGACACGGTCGCCGATCCGGCCACCGGCCGGCTGGTGCCGCCCGGCGACCCCGGGGCACTGGCCGGGGCCGTGGCCGGCCTGCTCGCCGATCCGGCGGCCCGGCAGGCGTGCGGGGCGGCCGGCCGTCGCCGGGTGCTCAGCCGCTACGGCTGGGCGCGGATCGCCGCGGCCACCGAGGCGGCGTACTGCGAGGTCCTCGACGCCGAGCCCGCCGCGACCGGAACCGGCTGAGCCGCCGGCGTCCGACGTTGGAAGGAGGTGCGGGTGCCGCCGTCCCCCGAGGCGGCGCGCCCGAGACACCATGACCGAAGACTCCGCCCTCGAAGCCGCCCGGCTGCACTGCCGGTCGCTCCAGGAGGCCCTCGACGGCTTCCGCCGAACCGGTCTGCCCCGGATCGCCGACTGGGGCGGACGCCTCGCCGGCGTGCTCACCGGCGGCGGGCGGCTGCTGGCCGCCGGCAACGGCGGCAGCGCCGCCCAGGCCCAGCACCTGACCGCCGAGCTGGTCGGCCGCTACCGGCGGGAGCGGCGCGCCTATTCGGCGCTCGCCCTGCACGCGGAGACCTCCAGCGTCACCGCCATCGGCAACGACTACGGCTTCGACCACGTCTACGCCCGCCAGGTGGCCGCCCACGGGCGTCCCGGCGATGTGCTGATGCTGCTGTCCACCTCGGGACGCAGCGCCAATCTGATCGCGGCGGCGGTGACGGGCCGGCGGGCCGGGCTGCGGGTCTGGGCGCTCACCGGGCCCGGCCCGAACCCGCTGGCGGAGGCCGCGGACGACGCGCTGTGCGTGGCGGCGGGCAGCGCCGCGACCGTCCAGGAGACGCATCTGGTCGCCGTACACCTGCTCTGCGAGTGTTTCGACGCCGCCGTGGCCGCGCCCCTCGCGCGCGGTGCGGCGGCCGTCCCCGGGAGGATGTCATGACCGTTCCGAAGCCGCTGGTGGTGGTGGGGGACGTCCTGCTCGACGAGGACATCGAGGGGGTCGCGACCCGGCTGGCCCCGGACGCGCCCGCCCCGGTCGTCGACGTCACCGGTGACCGCCGGCATCCGGGCGGGGCCGGGCTGGCCGCCGCGCTCGCGGCCCGCGGCGGCCGGGACGTGGTACTGGTGACCGCGCTCGGTGACGACCCGGCCAGCGAGGCCGTGCGCCGGGAGCTCGACGGCCGGGTCCGGCTCCTCGAGCTGCCGCTGCACGGCACGCTGCCGGTGAAGACGCGGGTGCTGGCGGGCGGGCGGCCCGTGGTGCGCATCGACCGGGGCGGCGGGACGCCGGGCGAGCCGGACGACGCGGTGCGCGAGGCGCTCGCGGGCGCGCACGCCGTCCTCGTCGCGGACTACGGACGGCACACCGCGGGGGCCGTGCGTCCGCAGCTGGAGGACGCGGCCCGGCACACGCCGCTGGTGTGGGACCCGCATCCCCAGGGCGACCCGCCGGTGCCGGGGGCGCGCCTGGTCACGCCCAACGCGGCGGAGGCGGTCGCGCTGTGCGCCGGTTCGCCGGGGGTGCCGGGGGCTTCGGGGGCGTCGTTGGGTGCCTTCGCCGCGCGCGGGACGGAACTGGCGGAGCGCTGGCGGGCGGCGGGTGTCGCGGTGACGCTCGGCGAGCGCGGGGTGCTGCTGACCCGGCCGGGCGGGGGTACGCCGATGCTGATCCCGGCGCCGTTCCGGGCGGACGGGGATCCGTGCGGCGCGGGTGACTGCTTCGCCGCGACGACGGTCGCCGCGCTGGCCGACGGGCTGCTGCCGGAGGAGGCGCTGCAGCGGGCGGTCGCCGAGGCGGCGGCGTTCGTCGCGGCGGGCGGGGCGGGGAACCCGGACCTGTGGCACGCGCCGGCCGTGCCCGGTCCCGCGCACGGGGCCGCCGCCGCGGACGCGTTCGAGCTGGCGGAGGAGGTGCGGGCGCGCGGGGGGACGGTGGTCGCCACGGGGGGCTGCTTCGATCTGCTGCACGCGGGGCACGTCGGGCTGCTGGAGAGCGCGCGGCGGGTCGGGGACTGTCTGATCGTGTGCCTGAACTCCGACGCGTCGGTCGCCCGGCGGAAGGGGGCGGGGCGGCCGCTGACGCCGGTGGCGGACCGGGCGAGGGTGCTGGCGGCGCTGGGGAGCGTGGACGCGGTGGTGGTGTTCGAGGAGGACACGCCCGAGGTGGTGCTGGGGCGGCTGCGGCCGGATGTGTGGGTGAAGGGCGGGGACTACTCCGTGCAGGAGCTGCCGGAGGCGGAGGTGGTGCGGGCCTGGGGCGGGCAGGCGGTGGTGCTGCCGTATCTGGACGGGCGGTCCACGACGTTGCTGGCCCGGCGGGCGGCGCGGGCGGTGGTCGCCCTTCGGGCGGCGGACGGGTGAGCCGGGGTCGCCCTTCGGGCGGCGGACGGGGGGGTGGGCGGGGAGGTTTTTTCGCCCCCGCCGCCCCTTCCCTTCCCGTCCCTGGGGGCTGCGCCCCCAGACCCCCTATCGGCCCTTCGGGCCTCGTCCTCAAACGCCGGACGGGCTGTGGTTACGCCGCTGTTTCCAGGGCTTCGGGGCGGAGAACCGCCGGGGGCCGGGTGCGGTGGGTGTGGAGGAGGTGGCCTGCCGCTATCGAGCCGGCGATGATCAGGCCGCCGGTGATCAGGGCGCCGCGGGGGCCGGCCAGTTCCATGAGGAGGCCCAGGGCGGGCGGGCCGCCCAGGCTCCACACGGTGCCGACGCTGCCCCACACGCCGAGCACGCGTCCGCGCAGGTGGGCGGGCGGGTCGGTCTGCAGGACGGACGTTCCCGCGGTGTCGGAGACGGACTCCACGACGGCCATGGGCAGCACCAGCACCAGCAGCACCGCCAGCGACGGCGACATCCCCGCCACCACCTGCAGCAGCGCCCCCGTCGCCGCGAGGGCCCCGACCAGCCGCACGGACGGCCGGCGCAGCCGCGCGCCGAGCACCGCGCCGAGGATGCCGCCGGCCGCGAGGACGGTGGACACCGTGCCGAACGCCCCGGCGCCGCCCGCGAGCGGCCCGGTGACCAGGACGGCGAGGGTGAGCCCGTAGTTACGGCCAAAGACCGCGCTGACGCCGGTCACCCCGGCGAGCGCGAGCAGCCGCGGCCGGCGGGCGAAGAAGGCGATCCCCTCGCGGACGGTCATGGCGTTCCGCGGGCGCTCGCCCTTCCCGCCCTTCTCGACGACGTGCCGGACCGCTCCCGCCGCCGGGCGCAGGAAGGGGATGACCGCGGTCACGAACAGGAAGGAGAAGCCGTTGGCGAAGTAGGCGGCGGCGGTGCCGAGGAACCCGACCGTCACCCCGGCGAGCGCGGCGCCCGCGAGCCGGCCCGCGTTGAAGACCAGCGCGCCCACGCCGATGGCGGAGGGCACGTCCTCGGCGGGGACCAGGTCGTTGCCCAGCAGGGCGCACGCCGGGTTGTCGACGGTGGCGATCATGCCGGTGACGGCGGCCAGCACCATCAGGGACGTCATGTCGAGCCGGTCCAGCGCCACCAGGGTGGCCGTGGTGAACGCGATCACGGCCAGCAGCGCCTGGCTGACGGCGGCCGTCAGCTTCCGCGGCCAGCGGTCGACCGCCGCGCCGCCGAGGACGCTCATGAGCAGGGCCGGGGCGGCCTGTACGGACATGGACAGACCCGTGGCGGCGGCGGACCCGGTGATCTGGAGGACCAGCAGGTTCTGCACCGTGAGCTGCATCCACGTACCGGCGTTGGACACGAAGTTCGCGACGGACCACCAGCGCATGCTGCGGTGCCGCAGGGAGCGCCAGGGCGAGCGGGACCCGGACTGGGCAGGGGGGAGCGAGGAAGACACAGGCGCGCTACTCGGGGGGACGAGTCCGAGGACTCAGCGGAGGGGCGCGGGAAGCGGAACGCCGGCTGCGCTGCGCGGCGGCTCCCGTCGCCCGGAAGGGCGCGGCCCATCGTGGCAGAAGGGACCGCCGAGTCGGTTCCGAGCAGCCGGTGATCAGGGGGACGTGGGAGTCAAACGCGCTCTCGTGCGGGGGACTTGGGCCGTGAGTGCGGTTGCTCACAGAGGGCGGGGACATGGAGGGAGGGGCCCGTCACCTGTGTGACGGGCCCCTCCCTCCGGGTCCTCGCGCGTGCCTGGCGTCAGCCGAGCTTGCCGCGTCCGCTCAGCGCGTCCCGGATCCGGTCCACCATGCCGGCACCCGGTGCCAGCAGCTTGTTCGCCGGGGGCTTGTCCGGGGCGGACGGGTGCGGCCGGGTCGGGGCCGTCTTCTTCGCCTGCCGGACCTTCTCGCCGAGCCGGTCGAGTGCCTCCGGGGAGCAGGAGGCGCGCAGCATCGGGAACAGGTTCCGCTCCTCGTCGGCGATGTGCTCGCGGATCTCGCTCATCAGCGCGCCGACGAGCCGGTCGAACTCGGGGTCGCCGGCGTCGCAGCCCTCCAGGTCCTTCATCGTCCGCTCGGCCGTGGCGTGGTCCTCGAGCTCACGGTCGGCCAGCGCGTCCCCGTTCTCCACGTGCTCGCGCACGGCCGGGTAGAGGTACGCCTCCTCGGCGACCGAGTGCCGGACCAGCTCGATGGTGACCTGGTCGGCGTACGTCTTGCGGTCCTTGTGGCCGGGCGGCAGTGCCTCGATCTTGCCGAAGAGCTCCTCGACCTCCCGGTGATCGGTCACCAGTTCGTCGATGACGTTGCCTCCGTGTCCCATGTCCTTCTCACCTCCGGTTCGTGGTGGCACCCGGCCGGGTCCACCCGCCGACGAGTCCCCCCGGCTCCGGGAAGCTAACGCGGTCCGCGCGTCAGCGGGACAGCTTGGCCCGGACCCGGCCGGCCGCCGCGGCGGGGACGGCCCCGGCCCGGACGGACCGGCGTACGAGGTGGGCGTCGCGGCGCAGATCGTGGGCGGCGTGCCGGCTCCGCCAGAGCAGCGAGGGGGCGGCGCCGGTGTCGTCGGCGGCGATCAGCAGGCCGCCGAGCATCGACAGGTTCTTCAGGAAGTGGATGCGCTGCTGCATGCGCTGACCGGGGTCCTCCTCCTCCCAGAAGCGGTGGGCGGCCAGCGTCGTGGGCACGAGCGTGGCGGCGACCGCGAGCGCGGCCGGGCGGGACAGGCGTCCGGTGGCCAGCAGCAGCCCGCCCACCACCTGGACGGCGCCGCTGAGGCGCACGGCGTCCTCGGTGCTGTCCGGCAGCACCGCGACGCGGTCGGTGACGGGCTTGACGACGGACTCGGCGATCGGGGCGACGTTCTGGGGGTTGCGGACGGAGTCCAGTCCGCCCGCGACGAACATCGACGCCAGCATCGGCCGGCCGAGGACGCGCAACAGACTCATGCCTTCTCCTGGAGGTGTGGACGGTGGGGGTGCGCCGGGTTCCCCGCGGGGCGGGGACCATGCGGCGCGCCCTCACCAGAAGCGGGTGGTGAGCGCGGGCCGGTGGACGGCCTGGACGGCGTCGCGCAGGCGCAGGGCGACGCCGATGGTGGTGCGCAGGGCCGAGGGCCGTACGGTCTGGGCGGTCTCCGTGGCCAGGACCAGCAGGCAGCCCGCCGCCTGTTCCACCACGGACACCGGGAAGGTGTAGTCGCTGTCGGCGGCCGCGCGGAACGCCTTCAGCGGGATTCCGGCACCGTCCACGGTCCGCCGGGCGGCCTGCTCCAGATGGTGGGCGGCCTGTTCGCACAGCGTGGCGGGCAGGGTGAGAGTGCGCTGGAACGATGAACTCGTCATGCTCCGAGTGGTCCCCCGGCGCGGTTTCCTTCGATCGGCGGCGGCCGGGATTTCACCGTCCCGCGTGACCGGCCGGCGGCGGACGCGAGTGCGCGGGGGCTCCTACCCTGGGCACGACCGTTCGCCCGCGCACCCCGTACGTGAGGAGTCCGCCCATGAACTTCCCTCCCGGTCCGGCCGCCCCGGACGGCGACGGGCCCGGTGCCGTGGCGGCCCGGTTCACCGGACGGGCGGTGACCGGTGTGCGTACGCTGTCCGGCTCACTGGCCGAGGCCGTCCTCGACGACGGCCGGGTGGTGGTCGTCAAGAGCGCCGACGGGGCGGGGGCCGCGCGCGCCGAGGCGGCGGGGCTGCGCTGGCTGGCCGGGGCCGGGACGGTGCGGGTGCCGGTGGTGCACGGTCATGACGCGCGCCGGCTGGTCGTCGACCGGGTGGCGCAGGGCCCGCCCGGACGGGAGGCGGCGCTGCGGTTCGGCCGGGGGCTGGCGGCGCTGCACGCCGCCGGCGCGCCGGCCTTCGGGGCGCCGCCGCCCGGCGGCCCGGTGGAGGCGTACATCGGGCTCGCCCCGATGCGCAACGTCACCGGCGGCGACTGGCCCGGCTGGTACGCCGAGCACCGGGTGCTGCCGTATCTGCGCCGGGCGGTCGACGACGGCACCGTCACCGCCGGTGAGGCGGGTGTCGTCGAGCGGGTCTGTGCGCGGCTGCCGGAGCTCGCCGGGCCCGCCGAGCCGCCCGCGCGGCTCCACGGCGACCTGTGGAACGGCAATGTGCTCTGGGGCGCCGACGGGCACGTCCACCTGATCGACCCGGCCGCCCACGGCGGGCACCGGGAGACCGATCTCGCGATGCTCGCCCTGTTCGGCTGCCCCCATCTGGAGGCGGTGCTGGACGGCTACCGGGAGGCGGCGCCGCTCGCCGACGGGTGGCAAACGCGCGTCGGCGTGCACCAGCTCTTCCCGCTGCTGGTGCACGCCGTACTGTTCGGGCGCGGTTACGCCGGGCAGGCGCTCGCGGTGGCGCGGTCGGCCGGGTGACTCACCGGGTCACCACGTGCCGTTCGTCGGGGACGCAGTGGGTCATGGTGAGTCCCTGCACGTCACGGGGCGGGTTGTCGCCGAGGTTCGCCAGCCGCTTGCGGTCCTCGTCGGTGAGGTCCTGGCTCGCCAGGGGCTCCAGGTGGGCGACGTCCTCCGGCATGATCCCGAGGCCCTCGCCGACCCTGCGGCCGAGGTCGGTCTCGACCAGCAGGAAGTGCCACACCATGCGCTCCTGCACCTCCCGGTCGCACTGGGAGATCAGGGTGACGAAGTTCTTCACCAGGTCGTCGCGCTCCCAGTCCTCCATCAGGCAGTACCGCTGGCCCGCCTGGAGGTAGTCGTTGGTGCGCTCGATGCGCTTGCGGGTGAGCCGGCCCACGATCTCGGGGCCCTGGTCGTCGTGGGTCGGGTACTGGGCCTCGCGCAGACCGCCGGTGATCGACGGCTCGTAGTTGACGTGCGGGTTCTCCCCGCCGTTGTCCTGGAAGTACGCCATCTGGCCGTCGCGCTGGTTGGTGCGCACGTCCGCGTGCTTGGCCTGGTTGACCGGGAGCTGGAGGTAGTTCGGGCCGACCCGGTGGCGCTGGGTGTCGCTGTAGGAGAAGGTCCGGCCGACGAGCATCTTGTCGTCGGAGAAGTCCAGGCCGTCGACGAGGACGCCGGTGCCGAAGGAGATCTGCTCGTTCTCGGCGAAGAAGTTGTCCGGCATCCGGTTCAGCACCATGCGGCCCACCGGCTTGGGCGGGAAGTCCTGCTCCGGCCAGGTCTTGGTGTCGTCCAGCGGGTCGAAGTCCAGTTCCGGGTGGTCGTGGTCGTCCATCATCTGGACGAGCAGTTCCCACTCCGGGTACTCGCCGCGCTCCACCGCCTCGTACAGGTCCTTGGTGGCGTGGCCGAGCGACTCGGCCTGGACGTTCGCCGCGTCCTCGACGGTCATGCTGCGCACGCCCTGCTTGGGCATCCAGTGGTACTTGACCAGCTTGGTGTTGCCCTCGGCGTCGACCCACTTGTAGGTGTTCACGCCGAAGCCCTGCATGTGGCGGTAGTCCGCCGGGATGCCGCGCGGGCTGAACAGGTTGACCAGCATGTGCATCGACTCGGGCGTCTGCGACATGAAGTCGAAGATGCGGCGCGGCTGCTGTTCGAAGGTGACCGGGTCGGGCTTGAGGGCGTGGATGACGTCCGGGAACTTGATGGCGTCCCGGATGAAGAAGACGCCCAGGTTGTTGCCGACGAGGTCCCAGTTGCCGTCCTCGGTGTAGAACTTCACCGCGAAGCCGCGGGGGTCGCGGGCGGCCTCGGAGGAGTCGCGTCCGCCGATGACGGTGGAGAAGCGGACGGCGACGTCCGTGCGCTTGCCCTGCTCCTGGAAGAGCTTGGCGCGGGTGTAGCGGGAGACGGGCTCGTCGCCCCACTTCCCGTACGCCTCGAAGTATCCGTAGGCGGTGACGCCGCGGGCGTGCACCACGCGTTCGGGGATGCGTTCCCGGTCGAAGTGGCTGATCTTCTCCAGGAACTGGTAGTTCTCCAGCGTGGCCGGGCCGCGGGAGCCGACGGTGCGCTGGTTCTGGTTGTCGTAGACCGGGTGGCCCTGCCGGTTGGTGAGTACCTTGCGGTCGTCGCCCGGAGCGGGGCCCCGGCTCGAAACGTCCGTCATGATCGTGGGCTCCTTGCGCTGCTCGACGTCCCTGGGATGCCGTCCGTACGAGGGTCATGCTGCCCCGCGTCACCACGGTCGGCGACTCGGGAGCGGCCGGTTGCGCCAGGCCGGGTGAGGAAGCGGTGCCCCGGGACGGCGGGGGCCCGGCCGCCGTGGTCGTACGCGGTGGCCGGGCCTTGCGAGGCGGTGTGCTCAGCCGCCGTTCAGGCGTGCGCGCAGCAGCCCCTTGCCGAGTTCCGCGCCCTTGCGGCTGTCCGCCTGGGCCTTGCGGAACAGGTCGGCGACCTCGGTGTCCTTGGCGCGTTCGGCGTCCTGGATGTAGCTCTCCAGGCGCAGTGCGTTGCTCAGGCACGCCTCGACGTACCAGATCAGGTTGTAGTCCTTGTCCTGCGTGCCGGTGACGCCGCCGGTCTCCGTCTCACTGGTCATCCGGGCCTCCTCGTCGCGGTGCTCGTTACGGGCCCGTCCGTCCCGGCGCGCGATGCCGGGGGCGGGCCTCCACAGCGGCGGCCGGGTACCCGTCCGCGCCGGAGGCACACAGCGGTGAGAGGCGGGGGCGCGACCGGTCCCCCGTTCCGGTCGTGCCCCCGCCGTGTTGCCGAAACTATGCGCAGCGGGCGGGCGTGTGTACCGCACCGGTGCCCGCTGCGGCCGCCGGAGGACTCATCCGTGCACAACCGAGTCCGAAAAGCCCGGTTCACCCGTCCGTGAGGACCGGCTGTTCCAGGTCACCCACCGCCAGATGGGCCAGGACGACCTCGTACAGGTCGGTCCCGGCGGCCAGCAGCTGGCGTTCCAGGACCGGTTCGGCGCTGCGTACGTGCTCGCGCACGGTCTGGGCGTGCACGCCCAGGCTCCGCGCGGCCCGCTCGGCGTTGCCCCCGGCGGCGATCCAGGCGCACAGGGTGCGGCGCACGTTCCGGGTGTCCCCCTCCAGCCGTCCCAGCAGTTCCCGTGCCCAGCCGCCGACGGCGGGGCCGGCCAGCAGGCCGGCGAGGCCCGGTGAGGGCGCCGCGGGGTCGCCGGCCGCCTGCCCGTCCAGGAGGTTGATCTGGGTGTGGAGCGCCAGGTGCACCACGGCGCGGGTGGTGACGTCGTCGAAGTCCGCGCCGAGCATGGTCTCGACGCGTTCCATGCGGGCCCGTACGGTGTTGCGGCTGACGCCGAGGACCTTGGCGGTGTTCACGGCGGTGAACTCCAGGCCGAGACGGGTGGTGGCGAGGAGTTCGGCGCGGGTGTGGTGCGGCAGCGCGTCGAGCGGGCGCAGCACCCGGGCCGCCCAGCCGCGCAGCGCGGCGGGGTCCATCAGCCGCTCCGGGTGGGTGCGTTCGGCGTACACGGCCGTCTTGTCGGCGCGGAAGCGCGCCACCGCCAGGGCGCTGACGGCCTGCCCGTACGCGGTGGCGGTACGGGCGAGGCTCTGCCACACGCTGCCGCCGAGGAAGGTGTCCGGGTGCCGTTCGACCAGCGACCGCAGCTCGCCGGCGGTGGCCTCGCGGGGGCTGACGACGATCACGTGCCCGTCCATCGCCGGGCAGCGCACGACCAGCGCCTCCTCCCGCGTGGCGTCCAGGCACTCCGCGGCGAGCCGGTCGCGCAGGGCGGGCGCGGACTCGACGACGTAGACGCAGGCCGTGTCGGCGTCGAGCAGGCCGGGCCAGAGTCCGGCGGCGACCCGGCGGGCGGCGACGGTGTCCTCGACCATCAGCAGCTGCAGGATCGCCAGACGCAGATCGGCGGTGGCCCGCCGCAGCCGGTGTCCGGCGGTGGCGGTCTCGTGTGCGGTCAGCAGGAGTTCGATCACCTGGGCGGTGTGCGTGACGACGTCGGAGGTGTGCCGGTCGAAGGGGGTCTCGCGGGAGACGGCCAGCACGCGGGCCCCCGAGGGGTGCCCGATCCGCACCAGGCGCACATGGCGCCCCTCCCCCTCCCAGGCGGCGGAGGCGATCCGGCCGGAGCCGAGGTCGGCGACGAGGGACTCGTCCAGCGGCAGCCGGGTCCCGGCGAGCAGCGTCCCCGCGGCGTCCTGGAGGGACGCCTCCGCGTCCGCGGTGGCGGCCAGCCAGTCGACGACCCGGCGGACGTCCCGCCCGCCCGGACGCAAGTGTCCGAGCAGCTCCCGCGCCCACGCCGGATGCTCCCCGGCCTCCCGCTGCGCCTGCCGGATTCCGTCCCTGTGGCCTGTCACCTCGGCCTTCCCCTCGTCCGTTCGTCGTCCCCGGCCCAGGCCGGGGACGTTACCCCACCCGTGCGCGCGGCTCATCCCGGCGCGTCGGCGCACCGGCCCCGGGGGCGGCGTGCGGGGTCCCGGCGCGCGGGCGGCATAAGCTCGGTGAATGGCGAAGTACTTCGACGTGCACCCCGACAACCCCCAGCCGCGCACCATCGCGCAGGTCGCCGAGAGCATCCGCTCCGACGCCCTGATCGCGTATCCCACGGACTCCTGCTACGCACTCGGCTGCCGTCTGGGCAGCCGCTCGGGCATCGACCGGATCCGTACGATCCGCAAGCTGGACGACCGGCACCACTTCACCCTGATGTGCCGGGACTTCGCGCAGCTCGGCCAGTTCGTACGGATCGACAACGACGTGTTCCGCGCGGTGAAGGCGTCGACCCCGGGCAGTTACACGTTCATCCTGCCCGCGACGAAGGAGGTGCCGCGGATGCTGATGCACCCCAAGAAGAAGACGGTCGGTGTGCGCATCCCGGACCACGTGGTCACCCAGGCCCTGCTGGCGGAGCTCGGTGAGCCCCTGCTGTCCAGCACCCTGCTGCTGCCCGGCGAGGACGAGCCGATGACCCAGGGCTGGGAGATCAAGGACCTGCTCGACCACCAGGTGGACGCGGTGCTCGACTCCGGCGACTGCGGCACCGAGCCGACCACGGTGATCGACTTCTCGGGCGGCGAGGCGGAGATCGTACGCCGGGGCGCGGGCGACGTCACCCGGTTCGAGTGAGGGAACCGGGCCGTCCGGCGCGTACGGCGGCCGTGTGACGATGGGGGTGATCCACACCCGTCGAGAGGCAGCATCATCATGACCGCCGTACAGGGAACGACCGTCGACATCCCCACCGGGGACGGCACCGCCGACGCGTATCTGACGCATCCCGCCGACGGGGGTCCCCGGCCGGGGGTGCTGCTCTACATGGACGCCTTCGGTGTGCGGCCGCGGCTGCGGGAGATGGCGGACCGGCTGGCGGCGGCCGGTTACACGGTCCTGGTGCCGAACCTGTTCCACCGGCACGGACGCGCCCCGGTGCTCGAGCTGCCCGAGTTCATCGACCCGGGGGCGCGGCCGGAGCTCTTCGAGCGGCTCGGGCCGGTCATGCGGGAGCTGACGCCCGAGCGGGCGATGCGGGACGCCGACGCGTATCTGCGGTGGCTCGCGGCGTGCCCGGCGGTGGCGGACGGCCCGGTGGCGGTGACCGGTTACTGCATGGGCGCGGCCCTGTCGCTGCGCACGGCCGGGACCTACCCGGAGCGGGTGGCGGCCGCGGCCGGGTTCCACGGCGGCCGGCTGGCGACGGACGCGCCGGACAGTCCGCACCTGGCGGCCGGCCGGATCACCGCCGAGGTGTACTTCGGCCACGCCGACCAGGACCACTCGCTGCCCGAGGAGCAGATCGAGCGGCTGGAGCGGGCGCTGACGGAAGCCGGTGTCCGGCACCGCTGCGAGGTGTACACCGGGGCGCCGCACGGCTACACCCAGTCCGACACGGCGGCGTACGACAAGGAGGCGGACGAGCGTCACTGGGCGGCGCTGCTCGGCCTGTTGGCGCGCACCTTCTGACCACTGCCCCCAACTCGGTTCCGTACGAAGGGGATTCGGTGGCACCCCGCTCTCCGGACGTCCGCCGCACCGTTGTTACGGTGCACTGGTGTCCGAATCCTCACGTGATACCGCCGAGGGCGCCGGCTGGGGCGCCGCCGAGCACGGTACGTACCGGCGGCTGATGCCGCACCGGGCCGAGAAGATCTCCTGGCTCGACCCGCGCATGCTGTGGGCCGCCCGCAACGGGGTCCTGGCCTCCTGGTTCGGTGACCCCACGGGAGACACCCGCGCCCGCTGGGTGGCCCGGCGGGAGGCGGCCGGCGCCCCCGCCGACAAGGTGATCCGGCGTGACGATCCGGACCGGTTCTCGTTCCTGGTGATCGGCGACACGGGTGAGGGCGGCGAGCCCCAGTACGCGGTGGTGCCCGGGCTGCTCCAGGAGGGCCGGGACACCGCCTTCGCCGTGCTCGCCAGTGATGTGATCTACCCGGTGGGCAGCGCCGACGACTACGGCACCAAGTTCTTCCGCCCGTACCGGGACTACCAAGCCCCGGTCTACGCGATACCGGGCAACCACGACTGGTACGAGGACCTCGGCGGGTTCATGCGCGTCTTCTGCGACGACGCCCCGCCGCTGCCGCCCGCGCCCCGGCCGCGCCCGCTCACCCGCGCCTGGCTGCGCTCCCTGCTGTGGCACCGGCCGCGCGCCGGGGACGGCGGGCGCCTGGACGAGGCACGGAAGCTGCGGTCCGCGCCCGGGCAGCAGGCCGTGCAGCCGGGGCCGTACTGGGCGGTCGACGCCGGGCCGGTGCGGATCGTCGGCATCGACACGGGGCTGCTGGGCACGGTCGACGCCGAGCAGGGCGCGTGGCTGCGCGAGGTCTCCCGCGGTCCGCGCCCGAAGATCCTCGTCACGGGCTCGCCCCTGTACGTGGACGGCGAGTATCACCCGTGCCCGATCGAGGGCGGCGGCACCGTCGACGACATCGTCCGCGACCCGGCGCACCACTACGTGGCCGCGATCGGCGGCGACATCCACAACTACCAGCGCTACCCGGTACGGCTGGACGACGGCCGCACCCTGCAGTACGTGGTGGCGGGCGGCGGCGGGGCGTTCACGCACGCCACCCACACCATCCCCCGGGTGGACGTCGCCGGTGTCACCGAGCGGGACTTCCGCTGCTATCCGCTGCGCGGCGACTCCCTCGCCTTCTACAGCGCGCTCTACGGGCGCCGGCTGCGGCTGCGCCGTCTCCTCACCCTCACCGACGCCGAGGCGATGGCCGTGATCGCCGAACGCCTCGGCATCGGACCCACCCGTGCGCCCGGCGCGCCGGCCCGGGTCACCTGCCGGACGCGGCTGGTCGCCGGGCTGCTCGGCACCGGCCGCCGGCCCGACCGGCGCAAGCGGCTGCGGCTGCCCGTGCGCAAGGCCTACACGTCGCTGTTCTCACCGGGGTCGGCCACCTACAGCCCGCCGTTCTTCAAGTGCTTCCTGCGGCTGGACGTGAGCCCGGAGGCGATCCGGCTGCGCTGTCACGCGGCCACCGGCCACCGCGCGCAGGAGGTCGCCCCGCCGGTCGAGGACGAGGTGACCATCCCGCTGACGTGAGCTACCAGCGGCCCGGAGCGGTACCGGCGAGGGGCTGCGAGGGCCGGCCGTCCACGCCGACGGGCACGTCACCGGCGAGCATCACCCGGTGCATGATCCGCGGGTGGTCGAGGTGGGCGGTGTCACCCGGGGCCAGGTGGATGGTGGCCCGGTTGTCCCAGAAGGCCACGCTGCCCGGCTCCCAGCGGAACCGCACGGTGTACTCGGGCCGGGTGGCCTGCTCCAGGAGCATCTGGAGGACGGCCGTGCTCTCGGGGCGGGACAGGCCGGTGATCTGCTCGACGTAGTAGCCGTTGACGAACAGCACCCGCTCCCCGGTCTCCGGGTGGACGCGCACCAGGGGGTGCTCCGAGGCGGTCTGGTGCTCCAGCAGATGGCGCAGGTAGGCGTCGTCGCCGGGGCGGGCCTGGTAGCCGACCCCCAGCCGGTGCTCGGCGCGCAGCCGGTCGGCGAACTCCCGCACCGGGGCGGAGAGTCCGGCGTACGCCGCGGCCAGGTTCGACCAGGTGGTGTCGCCGCCGTAGGGCGGGACGGTCTCGGCGCGCAGGATCGTCGCGGCGGGCGGGTCGACGCGGGCGCCGTGGTCGCAGTGCCAGCCGCGCAGCAGGGTGTGGCGGCGGCGCCGCAGCCACTCGTCGTGCTCCATGCCGAAGCGTCCGCCGAGCTCCAGCCGGTCGGCGGTGGTCTCGATCTCGGGGAAGCCGGGCGGGGAGGCCTTGCCGCGCCGGGGCAGCACGACCGGTTCGCCGAAGCGGCGGGCCAGCGCCACGTGTCCGGCGTGGTCGAGGCGCTGGCCGCGGAAGAACACCACCTTCCAGCGCAGCACCGCCGCCCTGATGGCGGCGGTCACGGCGTCGTCGAGGTCACCGGTGAGGTCGACACCGGTGATCTCGGCCCCGATGTGCCCGGCCACCGGGCGCACCTCCACCGCCGTGCCCTCCCCCGTGCCGTCCCTGTGCGTCGTCATGCGTTCTCCGCTCCGTCGGCTGTCCGCACCGGTCTGCCTACCCCTCCGGTTGATCATTGACCCCCTCGTCCCCGACGCTGGGAGGACGACATCCCCCGACGGGAAGGCACCCTGGTGAGCAGCATCCCGAGCCACACCCTCAACGACGGCACCACGATCCCCGCCCTGGGCCTGGGCACCTGGCCGATGGACGACGCCGAGGCGGAGCGGTCGGTGGCCGAGGCCCTGCGGATGGGCTACCGCCTCGTCGACACGGCGGCCAACTACCGCAACGAGACCGGTGTCGGCCGTGCCGTGGCCCGGTCCGGAATCCCGCGCGAGGAGGTCGTCGTGACGACGAAGCTCCCGGGCCGGCACCACGGCTACGAGGAGACCCTCGCCTCCTTCGAGGAGTCCCGCGCCCGGCTCGGCCTGGAGTACGTCGACCTCTACCTGATCCACTGGCCGCTCCCCCGCGTCGACAAGTACGTCGACTCCTGGAAGGCCATGGTCAAGTTGCGTCAGGACGGGCTCGTCCGGTCCATCGGCGTCTCCAACTTCACGCCCGCCCACATCGAGCGGCTGGAGAAGGAGACCGGAGTGCTGCCCTCGGTCAACCAGGTGGAGCTGCACCCCTTCTTCCCGCAGGAGGAACTGCGCGCGTACCACGCCGGCAAGGGCGTGCTGACCGAGAGCTGGAGCCCGCTCGGCCGTGGCTCGACGCTCCTGGACGACCTGGCCGTGGCCGCCGTCGCCGAGGCGCACGGGGTGACGCCGGCCCAGGCGGTGCTGCGCTGGCACGTCCAGCTGGGCGCGCTCCCCGTGCCCAAGTCCTCCGACCCCGGGCGGCAGCGCGCGAACCTCGACGTCTTCGGCTTCGAACTGGACGCCGCCCAGATGCGCACCATCGCCGACCGCGCCCACCGGCGGATCGGCGGGGACCCGGAGGCGCACGAGGAGTTCTGACCCGGGCCGGGGCCGACGGGGACCGGGCGGCGGATCACGGCTGCGGCAGCGGCTGCTCCGCCCAGATCGTCTTGCCGCCGTCCGTCTGGCGGCTGCCCCAGCGCTGGGTGAGCTGGGCCACCAGCAGCAGTCCGCGTCCGCCCTCGTCGTAGGCGTGGGCGCGGCGCAGATGCGGTGAGGTGGAGCTGGCGTCGGCGACCTCGCAGATCAGGGTGCGGTCGCGGATCAGCCGTAGCCGGATGGGCGGCACGCCGTACCGGATGGCGTTGGTGACCAGTTCGCTGACGACGAGCTCGGTGACGAAGGCGATCTCGTCCAGCCCCCACGCGGCCAGCCGTTCGCCGGCCCACTCCCGGGCGGCGGCCACCTCCTCGGGGTCCGGCAGCACGTCCCTCGTGGCGACCTGATCGGCGCCCAGGGCCCGGGTGCGGGCCAGGAGCAGCGCCACGTCGTCGCCGGGCTCCTCGGGCAGTACGTCCTTCAGCACGCCGTCGCACAGGGACTCCAGCGAGTCGGCGGGCGCCGCCAGGGCGCGGCACAACGCCTCGGTGGCGCGGTCGATGTCACGGTCGCGGCCCTCGATCAGACCGTCGGTGTAGAGGGCGACGACGGCGCCCTCGGGCAGCTGGAGCTCCGTCGCCTCGAACGGCAGCCCTCCGACGCCCAGCGGGGGCCCCGCGTTCACGTGGATGAGCCGGCACGTCCCGTCGGGCAGCAGGAGGGCGGGCGCGGGGTGCCCGGCGGCCGCCACGGTCAGGCGGCGGGAGACGGGGTCGTAGACGGCGTACAGGCAGGTGGAGCCCAGCTCGCCGACGTCCTCGCGGTCGTCGGCGGCGAGGTGGATGACCAGGTCGTCGAGGTGGGTGAGGAGTTCGTCGGGCGGGAGGTCCACGTCGGCGAGGGTGCGCACGGCCGTGCACAGCCGGCCCATGGTGGCCGTGGAGGGGATGCCGTGGCCGACGACGTCCCCCACGACCAGGGCGACCCGGCTGCCGGACAGCGGGATGACGTCGAACCAGTCGCCGCCGATGCCGGCCGCCGACGCGGAGGGCAGATAGCGGTGGGCGACCTCGACGGCGGCCTGTCCGGGCAGCCCTCTCGGCAGCAGGCTGTGCTGGAGGGCCAGCGCGGTGGCGCGTTCGCGGGCGAAGCGGCGGGCGTTGTCGACACAGACGGCGGCGCGGCTGGCGAGTTCCTCGGCGAGCGCGGTGTCGTCGTCGGCGTACCCTTCGGGGTGGAGGTTGCGGACGGCCACCGCGACGCCGAGGACGACGCCCCGGGCGCGCAGCGGCACGGCCAGCAGCGAGTGGACGTCGGCGACGTGCGCGGGGACGCCGCGCACCGTCATCCACCGGTCGAAGTCCGGCTCGCCGGCGCGGGCGAGGACCGCCCTGCACTCGCGCAGCGCCCGCGCGGGCGGGGAGAAGGGCGGGTAGACGTCCGTCTGGCCGAGGCGCACGACCGCCTCGGGGGAGCCCTCGGCGGCGGAGCCGTGCGCCACCCGGCGCAGCACGACCCCGGTGTCCGGCCGGACCGGGGGCTCGTCGGCGCCGAGGACCCAGTCGTGCAGGTCGACGGCGGCGAAGTCGGCGACCGCCGGGACCATGAGCGCCACGAGCTCCTCGGCGGTGCGGACGACGTCCAGGGTGGTGCCGATGGCGGTCGCGGCCTCGTTCAGCAGGGCCAGCCGCTGCCGGGCCCGGTGCTGCTCGGTGGTGTCGAACGCCGCGAGGGCGGCGCCCAGCGGCTCGCCGGAGGGCCCGGCGACCGGCCACATCTCCATGTTCCAGGTGCGCGGGCGGGGCTGGGAGGGCGCCTGGGCGTAGACCTCGTACTGCAGCGGCTCGCCCGTCCCGGTGACCCGGCGCAGATGCCGGTCCAGGCCGCGGGTGTACTCGTCGTCCTCCATGGTGTCCAGGCAGGACCGTCCGACGAGGTTCTCCTGCGACTCGCCCAGCAGCCGGCAGGCGGTGTCGTTGACCAGGAGGTAGCGCAGGTCGGGGCCGACGACCGAGATCGCCAGGGACGCCTGCTGGAACGCCCACGCGGCCAGCGGGGTCCGCGCCGCGTCGGGCGGCTCGGCGGTGATCAGGTGCCCGGTCGGGGCGCCCCGGGCGTCCAGCAGGGGCCGGACCGTGAGCCGGGCCGGTACGGGGCGGCCGTCGCGGTGACGCAGCGTGACCGGGCCCGAGAGGAGGGGCGCGGTGCCGGACGGCGTGTCCTCGGCGAGCAGCGCCCGTACGGCCCGTCCCACGGCCTCCTCGGCCGGGTGTCCGGTCAACCGCCGGGCGCCCTCGCTCCACCCCGTCACGATGCCACGGGCATCGACGACCATCGCGGCGGAGGCGTCATCCATTCGTCCAGGATCATCCCATTACGTCCCCGCATCAACCGCGACGGTCCGCCCGGGGCCGTGCTACGCGCGGAGCGCGGCGAGTGCCCGGTCCGCGTGGGTGTTCATCCGCAGTTCGCTGCGCACCACCTCCAGGACGGTGCGGTCCCGGCCGATGACGAAGGTGGCCCGTTTCGTCGGCGCCAGGGCGATCCCCCGCTTCACCCCGAACCGCTCACGGACCGTGCCGTCGGCGTCGGACAGCAGGGGCATGCCGAGGGAGTGCCGCCCGGCGAACTCCGCCTGCCGTTCGACGGCGTCCCCGCTGATGCCCACCGGTCGCGCGCCCACCGCCGCGAATTCGGCGGCGAGGTCGCGGAAGTGGCAGGCCTGCGCGGTGCAGCCGGGGCTGAGCGCGGCCGGGTAGAAGAACAGCACCACCGGCCCCTCGGTGAGCAGCTCCGAGAGCCGGCGGACGGTACCGGTCTCGTCCGGGAGCGCGAAGTCCGGGGCCGTGCCGCCCTTCTCCACCCGTCCGCTCACGACCGGCCCTCCGCGCCCTTGGCGACGCCGCGCGCCCACAGCACCAGCGGCACCTGCAGGGGCAGCCGGCCGAGGGCCGCGGCCCGCTGCGGGGCGGGGCGGTGCCGCCAGTCGACGGCCATCTTCACATTGGCGGGGAACACGCCGACGAAGAAGGCCGCCGAGGCCAGCGCGGCGGCCTTGCGGGTGCGGGGCAGCGCCAGCCCGGCGGCCAGCGCGAGTTCGACGGCGCCGCTGACGTGGGTCCAGGTCCGGGGCGAGCCGGGCAGGGAGCACGGCACGATGTGATCGAACTGGCGGGGGGCGGCGAAGTGGGCGGTGCCCGCGGCGGCCAGCAGGCCGGCGAGCAGCAGGGGCGAGCGTTCGGACCGGGACACGGTTCCTCCTCTGATGGCCTGCCGCGCGATATTACCGGACGGTAAGTACCGTGCGGCACCGGCCCCGGGGTCCACCGTCAGGCGCTGCGGGCGGCTTCCGGCTCCTCGGCGGCGTGGGCGAGGAAGTCGTCGACCATGCGGTGGAAGAGGGTGGCGAGCTGCCGCAGATCGTCGGGCGACCAGTCGGCCAGGGCCACCCGCATGCCGCGGACCCCCGCCTCCCGGATCCGGGCGATGGCCTCCCGGCCGGCCTCAGTGAGCTCGATGCGCTGGGCGCGGCGGTCGTCGGGGTCCGGGACGCGGGTGACGTGGCCGGACTTCTGCAACTGCTGCACCGTACGGGTGACGTGCGAGGCCTCCACGCCCAGCCGGGCGGCCAGCTCCCCCGGCCGCATCGGCTCGGTGTCCGCCATCTGCCGCAGCAGCGCGACGGCGGCCCGGTCCAGCGGCACGCCCGCCAGGGCCATCAGCCGCTCGTGCTGACGTGCGCGCGTACTCAGGTAGGTGAGGCGGTGGAGCGCGCGCTCGATCTCGGCCACTTCCGCAGGGGCGGGGACGTCGGGGGTGGACATGTACCGCACTTTACCATCTCATTGCGTAACTCAATCAATCGCCCGCACCCGCGCGGCCGGCGGTCGGCGGCTCCCCCGCCAGGACAGCACGGCAGCCTCACACGCCCGACCCGGGCAGGGGATCACGGCCGGCACCCCCGACCCGCCTCGCCGGCCGCCGCTTCCGGCACCGGACCCGCACCCTCCCGGCCGGCGGGGTCCGTCACGGTCTCCACGCCCGGGAGGGCGCGCCGCCCCTGCCGTACCCGAGGAGGCGGTGACCGGCACCCCGGCGCGATCCGGGACCCGGCGCGGTGATTGTTGGGCCGCGCTTCACCAGCGGTACGCCCGCATCCTCTTGGCATGTATACGTCCAGCCGGAATGCTGAACTCCCCATCCCCCCACAGCCGTTGGCTGCGCCCGGACCATGAGGAGAACGCAGTGCCGTCGAGCACGCCCCGAACGCACCGCAGGAGATGGCTGACCGGCCTGGCCGGCGCGGCCGCGCTCGTCATCGCCTTCCCCGCCACCGCCTTCGCCGCGCCCCCTCCCGCCCTGCCGGCCAACGCCGACGCCCTGGACCGGACGTACCAGCCGGCCTTCGACTACGACACCGACGGCTGCTACCCGACGGCCGCGATCGGCCCGGACGGCACCGTCAACCCCGGCCTCAACCCGACTGGCGCCCTCAACGGCAACTGCCGTGACGCCTCTGACCTGGACACCACCAACAGCTACTCCCGCTCGAAGTGCAACAACGGCTGGTGCGCCGTCCTCTACGGCCTGTACTTCGAGAAGGACCAGGCCCTGCCGGGCGTCAGCCTCGGGGGACACCGCCACGACTGGGAGCACGTCGTGGTGTGGGTACAGAACAACACCGTCCAGTACGTCTCCACGTCCAACCACGGGTCCTTCACGGTCCACGCCCGCTCGGCGGTCCGTTTCGACGGCACGCACGCGAAGATCGTCTACCACAAGGACGGCATCAGCACCCACTGCTTCCGCCTCGCGGGCCCGGGCGACGAACCGCCGGAGAACCACCGGGGCAGCTGGCAGTACCCTCCGCTGGTCGGCTGGAACGGCTACCCGGCGGGGCTGCGCGAGAAGCTCAGCTCGTACGACTTCGGCAGCGCCCACTTCGGCCTGAAGGACGGCAGCTTCACCTCCCACCTCGCCGCGGCCAAGCCCTCCGGCATCCCCTTCGACCCGAACACCTGACCGCACACGGCTCGTTGACGCCGGGACGCCGTTCGGCGTCCCGGCACGGGCAGGCCCCTTCGAGGGTCTATGGTGTCGGCATGTCCGCCCCCGAACTGATCCGTATCGTCTCCCGCGACTCACCCATGGCGCTCGCCCAGGTGGAACGCGTCCGGGCCGAGCTGGCCGCCGCCCGTCCCGGTGTGCGCACCGAGGTCGTACCGGTGAAGACCACCGGGGACAAGTGGCTCGGCGACCTGTCGGCGGTGGAGGGCAAGGGCGCGTTCACCAAGGAGGTGGACGCCGCGCTGCTCGCCGGTGCGGCGGACCTCGCCGTGCACTGCGTCAAGGACGTGCCCGCCGACCGGCCGCTCCCGGCGGGCACGGTGTTCGCCGCGTTCCTGGAGCGGGACGACATCCGTGACGCCCTCGTGCACCCGGACGGCCTCACCCTCGACGAACTCGCGCCCGGCACCCGGATCGGCACCTCCTCGGTGCGCCGGGTCGCCCAACTGGCCGCCACCCACCCGCATCTGCGGTGCGTGCCGCTGCGCGGCAACGCCAACCGGCGGCTGGCGAAGCTCGCCGCCGGGGAGGTGGACGCCCTGCTGCTCGCGGTCTCCGGCCTGGAGCGCATCGGCCGCGCCGGCGTGATCAGCGAGGTGCTCTCCCCCGAGGCCATGATGCCGCCCATCGGCGCGGGCATCCTCGCGCTGCAGTGCCGTGAGGGCGACACCGCCCTGATCGACACGGTCGGCGCCCTCGGTCACCCGGACACCCATCGCGAGGCCGCCGCCGAACGCATGTTCCTGCACGTGCTGCAGGGGCACTGCAACAGCCCGATCGCCGGCTACGCGCGGGTGGACCGCGGCGGCGAACTGTCCCTGCGGGCGTGTGTCTTCACCCCGGACGGCAAGACCCGGCTGAACGCGCACGAATGGGCGGGGCGGCTCGACCCGGCCACGCTCGGCACCTCGGTCGCCGTGGCGCTGCTGCGTCAGGGAGCCCGCGAGATCATCGACGGCATCCCGCACTGACGCGACGCTCAGGCGGTGCCTTCCTCCGCCTGTTCCCGCAGGAAGACGCTCACCTGCTGGGCGAGGCTCTCCCGGCACGCGCCCGCGGGCGCTCCCGCGGACCCCTCGTGCACGCCGATGCCGCCCGCCCACAGCCGGCGCCCGGCCCACTCCTCGTCGACGCGCAGCTGGACCTGGACGTCGACCTGGCTCAGAGCCGCCTCGGGACCGGCCGCGTAGAGGACGGCGGTGGCGCGGCGCAGCGGATAGACGTCGAATCCCTCGATGAACTGCGAATTGCGCCAGTCGATGAACGCGCTTTCGCCGTCGGGGCCGGTCCGTACGTCGATCTGACCGTCCTCGACGTGAAGGGAGAAAGGCCGGTCCCCACGGTTCTCGACGGTCACGCGGACACTGAAGTACGTCAGCCCCTCGGCGGCGTCGTCCCGTCCTCTCGGCGGTTCGCCGGATTCCAGACGGTGGACGCGGACCCGCAGACCGGCATGCTCGTCGTACTCCTGCCAGTCCCCGACCACGTTCGGCTCGTACACAGTGCACCTCTCGACTTCTGTCCGCTGTTTCCTATCTGTGGCCTCGGCACGCTGTCAAATGAGCGGAATGCGCCGTGGCCAGGCGGTTCGCCCGGTCTGATCGTCGATCAAGCGCTGCGCTGGAGGAATCCCCCGGCCGGCCGGCCGGCGGCCGGCGGGGGCGTGCCGCACATCACGTCCGGCGCCGTGATCACCGGCGCGCCGCCCGGGCGGTCCGCGCCGGCGGGGGCGGGCCGGGCCGGAGCCGCCCGCTCCACGGCGGGGAATTTCACACGGTGAATTCACTCGATTCCACACCGTGCGCTTTCCGGTGATTTTCTCCGCCGAATTCCGGGAGGCGTTTTGGAACGACTGATCACGGGGAAGGGAATTCTCAGTGCTTCGGACAGGAGGCACGTCCGTGGGAACCGCTTCGCCGGCCGCGGGCCTGTCGTGGTCCGAGCCGCCGTTTCCCACGGGGTCTGTCCATCCGGCACCCCGCTCAGGGAGGTGCGCGTGATGCGTACCGTCAGTCCCAGGAAGCAGCACCCCCACGACGACGCCCCCGACACGGCGGGGGACTTCGCGCGCCTGGCCCGGCTGCCCGAAGGGCCCGAACGCAGGATGCTGCGCGACGCGCTGGTCATGGCCTGGCTGCCCATGGCCGAGCGCATCGCCGTCCGTTTCCGGGGCCGCGGTGAGGCCCTGGAGGATCTGTACCAGGTGGCGGCCCTCGGCCTGGTCAAGGCGGTGGACCACTACGACCCGGCGCGCGGCAACGCCTTCGAGGCGTACGCCGTGCCGACGATCACCGGCGAGATCAAGCGCCACTTCCGCGACCACATGTGGACGCTGCACGTGCCGCGCCGGGTCCAGGACCTGCGCAACCGGGTGCGGCACGCGGCGAAGGAGCTGGCGCAGACCACTCCGGGCCGCTCCCCCACGGTCGCCGAGATCGCCGCGCACACCCTGCTGACCGAGAGCGAGGTGCGCACCGGGATGGAGGCCCTGGAGTGCTTCTCCGCGCTGTCGCTGGAGGCGGAGATGCCGGGCACCGACGGCTACGCCCTGGGCGACGCGATCGGCGGCCCCGATCCTGCCTACGACACCGTCGTCGACCGGGTGGCGGTGCGGCCCTGTCTGGAGGCGCTGCCGGAGCGCGAGCGGCTCATCCTCTACCTGAGGTTCTTCCGGGGGATGACGCAGAGCGACATCGCCGGGCAGCTCGGCATCTCGCAGATGCACGTCTCCCGGCTGCTCAGCGGCTGCTTCGCCCATCTGCGCGAGGAACTGTTCGCCGAGGCCGAGGCCGGCTGAGCGGGGCGGGCCGGGCGGGACGCGTCAGTCCTCCGGCGGCACGCCCGGGATCTGGGTGGGGCCGAGCCGGTCCAGGACCTCCTCCAGCACCGTCCGCACCTCCGCCGGCAGGAGCCCGGTGCGCCCCCAGACGAGGATCAGGTCGGCCACGTTGCGGAGTTTGATGTTCGTGCGCTGGGAGACCTCCTTCAGCACGGTCCAGCCCTGGTCGGGCGAGACCCGTCCGAGCGCGACGATCATGCCGATCGCCTGGTCCACCACCGCGTGCGAGACGACCGCGTCCTTCAGCTGCTGGACTTCCTCCTCCAGCTGGAGGATGCGGTCGGCGCCCCCGTCCGTGGGCATGGTCACCTCCGGGTCCGGTGTGCCGCTCTCGTGGTGCCTTCGCATAGTGCTTGAGTGCCTTCACCCAGTGTCCGATCCATCCATCGTCGCCACTGCGGCCGCCCCGCGCCACCGGGGCGGCCCGGGGCGGCGGGGCCACCGTTTCGGTGCCGCCGCCGGGGTACTCGGCAGGCGCCCGGAGGGGTACCCGGCGGACACTGGTGCCATCCGGGTGGCTGCCGGGCCGACGAGATCAGGACGCGACTGTTATGAACCACGACATGCCCTCCCCCGCCGGCGCGACGCAGGTCTTCTCGACGCACTCCGTGTTCGGGACGCCCTGCTGGGTGAGCCTGACCAGCCGTGACATGCAGACGACCGAGGAGTTCTACGGGGCCGTGCTGGGCTGGAAGTGGCGTCCGGTGCGCCTCGGCGACCGGTTCCGCATCGCCCTGTCCGAGGGCCGGCCGGTGGCCGGGATCGCCGACGTCGCCGGCATGTGGCAGATGGCGGTGGCGTGGACGCCGTACTTCGCGGTGCGCAGCGCCGACGAGGCCGCGGGGCGGGTGCAGGAGCGCGGCGGCACCGCGGCGGTCGGCCCGATCTCCCTGCCGCCCGGACGCGCGGCGCTGCTGGCCGACCGGGACGGGGCGACGTTCGGGGTCTGGGAGGGCGAGCTGTTCAGCGACTGGCCCACCTGGCGCCGCGCGCAGCTCGCGTTCGTCCGGCTGCACACCCGTGACGCCTTCGACGCCGCGATCTTCTACGGCGGGGTCTTCGACTGGGCGTCCGACAAGCCGGGCTGTGTCGAGGTGGAGTACGAGGGCGAGGAAGTGGTGCTGCGCAGCGAGGGGGACGTGGTGGCGCGGATCGAGTCGGGGGCGGCGGAGTCGGCTCCCGACCCCACGGTCCGGCCGCACTGGCAGGTGCACTTCTCCGTGAAGGACGTGGCCGCCTGTGCCCGTGCCGCGGAACGGCACGGCGGCAGTGTGCTCTCCCTGGGCGCCGACGAGGCCGTGCTCCGCGACAACGAGGGCGCCCAGTTCACGGTGACGTCACGCCGCGGGCGCTGACGCCTCGCGGGCCCGCCGGTCACTTCGGCGTGCGGGACGGGCGGGACAGCAGGACCAGACTGCGGGGGCCCGCGGTGAGGACGGCGCCGGCCTTGTGCTCCGCTTCGTCGGGGGTGCCCTCCGGGTCGGCGGTGTCGATCAGGGCCGTCCAGCGCTCACCGTAGGAGACGGGCGGCAGGCGGAATCCGGCGGGCTCCCAGTGGCTGTTGAGCAGCAGCAGGAAGGAGTCGTCGACCAGGCGCCGGCCGCGCGGGCCGGGTTCGGCGATGGCGTCGCCGTTGAGGAACACCCCGACCGAGTGGGCGTCCGAGCGCCGCCAGTCGTCGTCGGTCATCTCCCGCCCGTCGGGCAGCAGCCACACCAGGTCGGGCAGCGGCTGGCCGGCGTGGCGCACGGTCTCGCCCCGGAAGAAGCGGCGGCGGCGCAGCACGGGGTGGGCGAGGCGCAGCGAGATGAGCCTTCGGGTGAAGTCCAGCAGGTCGCGCTGTTCGCCGGTGAGCCGCCAGTCGATCCAGCTGGTCTCGTTGTCCTGGCAGTAGGCGTTGTTGTTGCCGCGCTGGGTGCGGCCCAGTTCGTCGCCGTGGGAGAGCATCGGGATGCCCTGGGAGAGCAGCAGGGTGGCGAGGAAGTTGCGCTGCTGGCGGGCGCGGAGTTCGCGTACGGCCGGATCGCGGGTGGGGCCCTCGACGCCGCAGTTCCAGGACCGGTTGTTGCTCTCGCCGTCCCGGTCGCCCTCGCCGTTGGCCTCGTTGTGCTTGTCGTTGTACGAGACGAGGTCGCGCAGGGTGAAGCCGTCGTGCGCGGTGACGAAGTTGACGCTGGCGCGCGGGCGGCGTCCGTGGTGCGCGTACAGGTCGGAGGAGCCGGTCAGCCGGGAGGCGAACTCGCCGAGGCTGTGTTCCTCGCCGCGCCAGAAGTCCCGTACGGCGTCCCGGTACAGGCCGTTCCACTCCGACCACAGCGGGGGGAAGTTGCCCACCTGGTAGCCGCCCTCGCCCACGTCCCAGGGTTCGGCGATCAGTTTGACGCGGCTGATCACCGGGTCCTGCTGGATGAGGTCGAAGAACGCCGACAGCCGGTCGACCTCGTGGAACTGCCGGGCCAGGGTGGCGGCGAGGTCGAAGCGGAAGCCGTCGACGTGCATCTCGGTGACCCAGTACCGGAGCGAGTCCATGATCAGCTGGAGGACGTAGGGGTGCCGCATCAGCAGGCTGTTGCCGGTGCCGGTGGTGTCGTAGTAGTGCGCCCAGTCGCCGTCCACCAGGCGGTAGTACGAGGCGTTGTCGATGCCCCGGAAGGAGAGGGTGGGGCCCTTCTCGTTGCCCTCGGCGGTGTGGTTGTAGACGACGTCGAGGATGACTTCGAGTCCGGCCGCGTGGAGGGTCTTCACCATCTCCTTGAACTCGGTGACCTGTTGGCCCCGGGTGCCGCGGGCGGCGTAGGCGTTGTGCGGGGCGAAGAAGCCGATGGTGTTGTAGCCCCAGTAGTTGGCCAGGCCGCGTCCCTGCAGCACACCGTCCTGGACGAACTGGTGGACCGGCATCAGCTCGACGGCGGTGACGCCGAGCGAGGTGAGGTGTTCGATCACCGCGGGGTGCGCCAGTCCGGCGTAGGTGCCCCGGAGTTCGGCGGGGACGTCGGGGTGGGTGCGGGTGAGGCCCTTGACGTGGGCCTCGTAGATCACGGTGTCGGAGTAGGGGCGGCAGGGCCGGGTGTCGTCGCCCCAGTCGAAGGCGGGGTCGGTCACCACGCCGAGCATGGTGTGCCCGGCACTGTCGGCGGGGTCGGGGCCGTGCGGGGCGCGCTCGTACAGCGAGGGGTGGTTGTCGATCTGGCCGTCCACCGCGGTGGCGTAGGGGTCGAGGAGCAGTTTCGCCGGGTTGCAGCGGTCGCCGGCCGCCGGGGCCCAGGGGCCGTGCACCCGGTAGCCGTAGCGCTGTCCGGGGCCGACACCGGGGAGGTAGCCGTGCCGGACGAAGCCGTCGGCCTCGGTGAGCCGTGTGGTGGTGTGCCGTCCCTCGTCGTCGACCAGCACCAGGTCGACGCGTTCGGCGACCTCGCTGAAGAGCGCGAAGTTGGTGCCCTCGCCGTCGTAGGACGCGCCCAGCGGGTAGGGGCGCCCGCTCCAGGCGGGCGCCCCTTTCCGGTTCTGTCGCCGGGTCACCGGACTTCCTCCAGGAGGCCGTCCGGCAGGCGTACCCGGCCGGTGAGCGTGGCGACGCTCACCTCGCGGGGGAGGTCCAGGCCCTCGCTCTCGCGCGGGTCGGGCGCGGTCGGCACGAGGGGGACGCGTTCGCCGGCGCGGGCGCGCTGCGAGAACCAGATGACCTTGCTGCCGTTCTCGGTGGCGCAGCAGCCCCAGCCGTCGCTGCTCGCCGCGATGTGCTCGAGGCAGCCGCGCAGCTCCTGGTCGGGGCGCAGGGAGCGGTTGTTGTCACCGATGGCCGTGATGAGGTGCTGGCCGTTCCACCACATCTCGATCGAGGTGTTCTTGTCGGTGGCGTGCTCGTCGATGGCCCGCAGCAGCATCTCGGCGCCGCCGCAGACGGGCTCCACCAGGTTTTCCAGGTCCCAGAACCGGAGGTGAGCGGCCAGTATGCGGCTGACCTGTCCCACCCTCTCGGGGCTGACTTCCACGTCGAGGTGGTAGTAGCAGGGCACTGCGGTCTTCATGGTCGTTGGCTCCTCACGCGAAGCTCTCGTCCTCCTCGCCCCCGCGGGGCGAGCCCCCGAACACAGAACGTGAGCGGGTATCGCTTCTGAGTCACTTTTCAGGGTGAGGGGGTTGGTCCGTTCGTGCAACACGAGCACCCTCCCGTGACTCCCGGGGCGGCGTCCGGACGGAGACGGCCGCGGCATGCCACCCCCGGTGATTGAAAAGCCAACAAGACGTTGCGTCATCACCCGTGCACCATGTGTGAAGACCTCGATCGCCGTTACGGGTCCGTGCATCCGCGCGCACGGCCGCCGCCCGACCGCCGGGACAACGCGCCTCGAATCGAGCCCCGGAAAGGTGCACGGCGCCATGCTGCTCCCCGCCAAAGCCGAAGTCGCCCGGCAGTTGCGTCGCTACCGGGCCTGGGAACGCGTGATGCTGGCGGCCCCGGCCGATCACACGGCACGAGCCACCTTCGAGGACGCCGGCTACACGCTCTGTGTACTGATGGGCAAGCGCTGCGCACGGGAGGCGGCGGACGCCGCCGAACGGTATCTGCGCACCACCCTCGTCACCTATCTGCAGGAACAGAACGACACGCCCCGTACGGCGGCCGCGGTCCGACGGGGACCGCCGGCCGTCGAGCGGCGCTCCCCGGCGGGAAGGCAGTGACCTTCCCGCCGCTGTCTGGTCCCACGCCCGGGCGTCCGCCCGGGCGTCGAGCACGGCGGAGGTGCACAGATCCATGAAGACGAGCCGGACCATCGGCCGTGTCCCGGTACGGGACGTCCGGCCGTCCGTGGACTGCGGCAGGCGGCCGGCCAAGGCCGTCGTGGGCGAGACGTTCGAGGTCACGGCGACCGTGTTCCGGGAGGGGCACGACGCGGTGGCCGCCAACGTGGTGCTGAGGGATCCCGAAGGGCGGCCGGGACCGTTCACGCCGATGCGGGAGCTGGCGCCGGGCAGTGACCGGTGGGGCGCTGAGGTCGTCGCGGACGGCCCGGGCCGGTGGACCTACCACGTCGAGGCGTGGGGGGATCCCGTGGCCACCTGGCGCAGGACCGCCGGCGTCAAGGTCCCGGCGGGCATCGACACCGGGCTGGTGCTGGAGGAGGGCGCCGACCTCCACGAGCGTGCGGCCACCGGGGTTCCGCGGGACGACGGACGGGCCGTGGTCCTCGCCGCGGCCGAGACCCTGAGGGACGACTCCCTGCCCTGTGCCACCAGGCTGGCGGCGGCGTTGACGCCGGAGGTGGACGCGGTGCTGGCCCGGCATCCGCTGCGGGAACTGGTCACCGGCAGTGAGCCGCTGCCGCTGCTGGTGG
>NZ_JOIZ01000025.1 GCF_000721605.1 Streptomyces sp. NRRL S-37
TGTAGACCTTCCGCACGCAGCCGAACGTGCGCGACAGCTCGGCTGCCTGCGCGTCGGTCGGATAGAAGCGGTACTTGAACGCCCGCTTCACGTGGGTGGCCTTCACGGCTCACGTACTACCCCATCAGTTTGTGACGGAGTGCGGGCGGTTGAGGGTGGACGCCGGTCCGCCCTGGCGGCGAACCGGCTTTTCCTTCCCTGCTCCGCAGTCCGTGCGGTCAGGGGGCCGGGCGCCGTCGTGGCGGTGTGATGGTGTACAGGTCGAGGATGTCCGGCCGGGGGGCGACGCCCGGCCCGCCGGCGCGTGCCCAGGCGGCGATGTCCTCGGTCGCGTCCGGGTCGTTGACCAGTCCGAGCCAGACGGGCCGGGCACCCGCGGCCCTGCCCTGCGCGGAGGGCTGGACGACGATGACGTTGGCGTGTTCACAGACGTCGAGGCAGGCGGACACCCGCACCGGTACCTGAGCGCGCAGACGTGCCGTCTGGGCCGCGTGGTCGACTCCGGTCACCTTGGGGCTGCCGCAGCAGCAGTCGCGGCACACGACGACGCGGCACGGTACGGGGCCGGCCGCCGCCTCGGTCCTCGCGTCGTCCGTCGTTCGTCCGGTCGGCGTCGCGGGCATGCGGTGCCGTTCCTCTCTCCGGGGAGATCCGCCCCGGTGGTCCGTCGAGGAGGCGACCGCGTGAGTCTCCTGGCTCTCGGGTCGATGCTCGTCCCGGCCTTCCCGCCCCTTGCCGGGCAGTGGCCTGTCGGGACTCGCTCGCCGATCACAGTGGCGGGACCGCGCCGGATTCACACCGGCTTCCTCGTTCCGCCGTCGCCCTGTCGCCGGCCATCATCCCACCCCGGGACGCCGTGCCGGCCGTCAGTCCGTCTCCTGGGCGTGGGGGGCCGTCGCGGGCGGATGGGTCGGACGGTCCCGTCCGCCGTCACGGCCCGACACCACCACGACGACCAGCCCGACGACGACGGCCGCGACGACGACCCGTCCCGCCGCCCGCACCCACCACCCCGGCCGTGCCGCGCCCCCGCCGGGGGAGCCCAGCCGTTCGGCCCGCCGGGCAGGTCTCAGCAGGCGCAGCAACAGCAGTGCGGCGACCGGGAGTTGCAGTAGCCACAGCACGGTGCGCGGCCATTCCCCGTACCAGACGTTGGTTCCGTACAGGAGCGTGTGCCACACGCTCAGCACGTACACGACGATCACGAAACGGTGCAGCCGTCGCCAGGTGTTCGCTCCGATGCGGTGCCGGACGTAGAACAGCAGTCCCAGCGGAATCGCCAGGTACAGGGCGCCCTGGCCGATCGGGATGGCGACCCGGCCGGTTCCGGAGTCGTACCAGCCGGGCACGAAGGTGTCCGCGAAGGCCGCCCACAGCCGTTCCGCCCAGTCCACCTTCGTCTCGTAGCGCACGAGTTCGGCCGCGAACATCAGCGCGTGGGCGAACATCAGCGCCGTCGTGGTCAGGCTCGTGGTGCGGTGCCAGCGCTCCAGTGTCTGCCGGGAGGCCGGCAGCCGGGCGGGGCGCGGCCCCGACAGCAGCAGGCCGAGCATGACCGTGCCCCACGCCCACAGCAGCCCCGACCAGCCGAACGCCTGGCTGAGCAGGTACATCCAGTAGGTGCCGGCGTCGTCCATGAACGGCATGACCGCGACGGTGTCCGAAGCGCCCGACTCCATGCGCGCCCACAGGAGGGCGAACACGAGCGCCGTGACCACCACCGCCGCGCCGGCGTCGGGCAGGGCGGACCGCAGGTCGCCGCGGAGCGCGACGCGGTCGCCGGGAGGCCGTCGCCGTCCGGGCGGGGCCACCGCACCGTTCTCGTCCGGCCTCACGTCCGATGTCATCAGGGGCCTCCCGGGCGCGGGCACCGCGGCAGCGGTGCGCATGTGGCGTGAGACAACAAGTCTGGCCGAGGGGGTGGTGATGCCCGAGGCGGTATCCGGCCAGACCGGCCGTGCACGCCGTCGAGCGTGCCTCCGACGCGTCGTGTGCGGCCGGGTCCGTACGATCTTCTGCCGCCGGCTCGGGGAACAGGAAGCCGGTGCGCATCCGGCACGGTCCCGCCCCTGTGACCGGGCAGCGCCCCTCCGGCATGCCCCGGTGCCGTGTCGCTCACGCGCGGGTCCACTTCTGGTTGGCCTGGCCGTTGCAGGTCCACAGCACCAGCCGGGTCCCGTTGGCGGTGCCGGCCCCGCCGGCGTCGAGGCACAGTCCGGAGTGGACGTTGCGGATCGAGCCGTCGGAGCCGACGGTCCACTTCTGGTTGTTCTGGCCGTTGCAGGGCCAGGTGATGACACGGGTGCCGTTGGTGGTGCCCTGGTCGTAGGCGTCCAGGCACTTGTCGCCGTAGACGCGGATCTCACCGCCCGCCCATGTGGTCCACAGTTGGTTGGCGGCCGTGTGGCAGTCCCACAGCAGCGTCGCGGCGCCGGCGGCCGTGGAGGCGTTGTCCACGTCCACGCAGCGGCCGGAGGCGTCGCCCCGCAGGCGTGAGGTGGTGGCGGCCAGCGGGCTGCCGCCGCTCACCCGGTACGCGGCGACGCCGTGCGCGGGAACGTTCGCCGAGATCTGCCCGGACGTGCTCGACGTGCCGCCGGTCCACAGGTCGGTGAGGGCGAACGGTCCTCCGCCCAGGCCGACCTGGGCGGCCGTCGTGGTGACCGTCGCCGCGCTCCCGCCCCGGTTGAACAGCCCCACCGCGACCGAACCGTCCGCCAGGGGCTTGGCGAACACCTCGATGTCGCCGTCGTCGCGCACCCTGCGTCCGCCCGCGCCCCGGGAGTCCTGGTTCACCGCCAGCAGGCGCGGGTTGCGCAGGATCGCGCTGACGTCGGCGGACATCGTGCGGATGTCGTTGCCGGCCATCAGCGGGGCACTCATCAGCGCCCACAGGGCGAAGTGGGAGCGGGACTCGGTCAGCGACAGGCCGGGGCGGCCGACGACCAGCATGTCGGGGTCGTTCCAGTGTCCCGGACCGGACTGTGCGGCCAGCGGCGCGTTGACGTCCAGGACGTTGCCGACGCCCATCGGGTAGCTGTTGGTGTTGCCGTTCTGCCAGATGTCGAGCAGGTCCTCGGTCGTCCGCCACAGGTCGGCGACCTCGCCCCAGTCGTACGTGGACCCCGTGATGGCGTGGAAGCTGTTCGGGTTGATGCTGTAGACGATCGGCCGGCCGGTGGCGCGCAGGGCATCACGCATCAGCGTGAACCGCGCGACCTGCTCGTCACGCGTGCCGCTCGAGGAACACCAGTCGTACTTCAGGTAGTCGACCCCCCACGCGGCGAACGTGGCGGCGTCCTGGACCTCGTGGCCCCTGCTGCCCGTGGCGCCCGGATAAGTGCCCACGGTCTGCGCGCAGGTGCGCTCGCCCGGCACCTGGTAGATGCCGAACTTCAGGCCCTTGCTGTGGATGTAGTCCCCGAGGGCCTTCATCCCGCTCGGGAACTTCGTCGGGTTGGCCCGCAGGTTGCCCTGCGCGTCACGCTGCGGGTCGAACCAGCAGTCGTCGACCACCACGTACCGGTAGCCGGCGTCCCGCATGCCCGAGGACACCATCGCGTCGGCGGCCTGGCGGACCTGGGCCTCGGTGATCCCGCACCCGAAGCTGTTCCAGCTGTTCCACCCCAGCGGTGGGGTGAGCGCCGGACTGCCCGGCGCGGCCGTGGCGGTGGACTGCGCCGAGGCCGTCACGGACGCGGTCACCGTCAGCGCGGCGGCCGCGAGGAAGCGGAACAGTCGTCCGCCTGATCGTCTGGGCACCGGTACTCCTTCGGCAGAGAAGGGGGTTCGAAATTTCGATTGCCGTTCGGAAACTTCAGGTGCCCCACGGATACTAGAGAGGCGACCGGCCGTGTCAACACCTCCTCGAGGAACAGGATGGGTCGCGTAATCAGCAAGGGAGCGGGATCGAGGCGCACCGACTCCGCATCAGCCGCTTCGAACATTTCGAAGCGGCGCACGACTCGCGCGAGAAGGGTCGACGGGGTACGCCGGCCTCCTGTCATCCGGATGTGGACGGTGAGGAGTCAGGCGCTGGCCCGGACGGCCAGGCGGGTGGGGAGGACCAGCGGGGTGGGGTCCTGCCCGTTGACGAGCGCGACGAGCATGCGCGCCATCTCCCGTCCGAGAGCCTCTATGGGCTGATGGACGGTGGTGAGCGGCGGATCGGCGACCTGGGCGACCGTCAGGTCGTCGAAGCCGACCACGGCGACGTCGGCGGGGACCCGTCGGCCGGCCTCCCGCAGGGTGCGCAGCGCTCCCACCGCCATGTTGTCGTTGGCGGCGAACACCGCGTCCACGTCGGGGTGTTCCGCCAGCAGCGCGGCCATGGCGGCGGCTCCGCTGCGCTCGGTGAAGTCCCCCTCCAGCGGCGGGAACGGATCGAGACCGGCGCCCAGCACGGCGTCCTGGTAGCCGCGGTACCGGGCGCGCCCGGCCTCGGTGTCCAGACGTCCGCAGATGACGGCCACGCGCCTCCGGCCGAGTGAGACCAGATGCTCGGTCGCCTCGCGCGCTCCGCCGACGTTGTCCACGTCCACGTACCACCGGGGAGCCGGACCGACCGGGCGCCCGCCGAACACGACGGGCATCCGCGCCTCGTCGGCCATCCGGGTCAGCGGATCGCCCTCGCGCAGCGCCATCAGCATCACACCGTCCGCGCCCCTGGACCGCAGGAGTTCCTCGACCCGCTTGCGGCCGCGGTCGGAAGCGGCCAGGCACAGCATCAGGTGCAGGTCCGCCTCGTCCAGGGCGGCCGACGCCCCCACGATCACCCGGGCGAAGAACGGATCGGCGAAGATCGACGGATCCTCCCCCGAGACGACCAGGGCGGCCGCTCCCGTCTGACGGGTGGCCAGCGCGCGGGCGGTCGGATTGGGTACGTAACCGAGTTGCCGCACGGCCCGTTCGACAGCCTCGCGCTTGGCGCGGCTGACGTGCGGGGCGTTGTTGAGGGCGCGGGAGGCCACGGAGCGGGAAACACCGGCGCGTTCGGCCACCTCGTCGAGCGTCGGATGCCGACGCGGCGCTGCTTCTGCCATGGCCCGTGAGTCTTTCACAGGCGGGGAACGCTCAGGGACGCAGGAAATGGGACCGCTTCCAGTACGGCGGCCCACAGGGCCTACGCCTCCCTGTGAAAGCCCGGTGCTGTACAGACTGTTGACACCCCAACCACCCGCCCGGACGATTGGGACCGCTTCCAGTGGGAGCGCTCCCAAGCACACTTCCTCCGAAACCGAGGTACTGTCTTGAGCCGCAGACTCCGCACACTGATGGCAGCGCTCTGTGCTCTGCCGCTGGCCTTCGCCGCCGCACCCTCCGCCCACGCGGCCGACCCCACCACCATGACCAACGGGTTCTACGTGGACCCCGACTCGAGCGCGAGGCGGTGGGCGGCCGCCAACCCCGGCGACGGCCGGGCCGCCGCGATCAACGCCTCCATCGCCAACACACCGATGGCCCGCTGGTTCGGCTCCTGGAGCGGCACCATCGGCACCGCGACCGGTGCCTACGCCGGAGCGGCGGACTACCGGGACAAGCTGCCCATCCTCGTCGCCTACAACATCTACCACCGTGACTACTGCGGCGGGCACTCCGCCGGCGGAGCCTCCTCGCCGTCCGCCTACGCCGACTGGATCGCCCAGTTCGCCGGAGGCATCGCGGCCCGCCCGGCCGTCGTCATCCTCGAGCCGGATTCCCTCGGAGATTACGGCTGCATGAACCAGGCCCAGATCGACGAACGCGAGGCCATGCTCACCGGTGCCCTCGCCGAGTTCAACCGCCAAGCCCCCAACACCTGGGTCTACATGGACGCCGGCAACCCGCGCTGGGCCGACGCGGCGACCATGGCCCGGCGCCTCCACGAAGCCGGCCTCCGACAGGCCCACGGCTTCTCGCTCAACGTCTCCAACTACGTCACCACCGCCGAGAACACCGCCTACGGCAACGCCGTCAACAACGAACTGGCCGCCCGCTACGGCTACACCAAGCCGTTCGTCGTGGACACCAGCCGCAACGGCAACGGCACCAACGGCCAGTGGTGCAACCCCTCCGGCCGCCGCATCGGCACGCCCACCCGGACGGGCGGAGGCGCCGAGATGCTCCTGTGGATCAAGACGCCGGGCGAGTCCGACGGCAACTGCGGTGTCGGAACCGGCTCCACGGCCGGCCAGTTCCTCCCCGAGGTCGCCTACAAGATGATCTACGGCTACTGATCCGGGATCCCCCCTTCCCGCCCGCACAGGCGGCCGGCAGCCCGCCCCCGACGCCGGCGACCGCGGCAGGCGTCGCCCGACCGGCGGTTCGGGTGATGCGTGCGGGCGGGAGCACTCGCGGTGGTGGGGGCGAGCCTGGCCGGTGCGTCGGCCACACCCTGGCCTTCGACTCGGGTGGAGGGTTCGGCGTCGCCGGTGTGACGAGCCCGGCACCGCATGGCGGAGGCCGGCCGCCCCGCGGACGAAGCCGGTACCCCGCGAACCGGCACCGTGTCATTCCGGCCGGCACCGTGTCATTCCGAAGGAATGCGGAACTCGAATTCGGGACGGTCCCACGGCACGGCGGGCGGGCTGGCGAGCGCTGTCCCGGTCCGTACCGCGCCGACGCGGTGGTAGAAGCCCTCGGCGGGACGATGCGACACAACCTTGACACGGTCCAGCCCGGCGGCACGGGCCTCGGACCGCATGTGCGCGACGAGCAGCCGTCCGATCCCCCGTCCCTGCGCTTCGTCCGCGACGAACAACAGGTCGAGCTCCGGTGGAACGAGGACGAGCGAGTAGAACCCGAGGATCCTGCCTCCCTGCTCGCCGGCCTCCACGGCCACGAAGGCGCGGTGGGCCTCGATGTAGTCGGGACCGACCCGGTAGCCCGCGACCGCCGCCGCGTATTTCCCCTCGTAGGCGCCTGATCCGCGCACGAGCCGCGTGAGCCGCTTGGCGTCCCGCGCGACGGCCCTCCGTATCGTGATCGGCCGGCTGATCGGTGACGTGCGGGAGCTCATCAGTAAAGTATTTCGCACCGGGGAGTGCCTTCGCGCGGCGGGCCGGCCGCTCGGGCGGGCGTCCCCGCGCCGCGCACGTCCGAAGCCGGACAAAGGTCCGTCCCCTCCCGCGACTGCCGTGCCGCCGGTCGCCTCCGCCGCCGCTCCGGGCGGTCAGGGCACGCCGCCGGCTTCGACGATCATGGTCATGAGTGCGTCGAGGCCGTACTCGGCCATCGTGTGACGCTGGCGGTCCGCGCCCGTACCCGTCCGCAGCAGACGATGAACCAGTGCGGTCACCTCCCGGCCGTCGCCGGACTCCTCCAGGGCAGGGCCGACATGCGCCAGCAGCCTGTGCACGACGTCCTCCGCCCGCCGGGGCCCGCCTCCCGGATCGATCAGGTCACCGCTCAGTCCGTACCGCGCGGCCTGCCACATCGCCGCGTCCATCAGCTCCGGATCCGGGTCGGGCTCCTCGATCCCGTCGGCCGTCTCGCGCAGGGCGGTGTCGACGAGGGCCCGCAGCAGCCCGGCGAACATCACCGCCTCGTCCGTGCGGAGCTGGACGTCGAGGCAGCGGATCTCGACCGTGGGGTAGTTCTCGGACAGACGCGCCTGCCAGTACAGCTGGCCGGTGTCGCCGATCGCCCCGGCCGCCAGCAGACGGCGTACCCGTGCGTCGTAGTCCGAGTCGTCGGCGAAACGCGGCGGGACACCACTGACCGGCCAGCGCCCGAAGACCACGGTGCGCCAGCTGGCGAAGCCGGTGTCGTGGCCTTCCCAGACGGGAGAGTTGGCCGACATGGCGGTCAGCAGCGGCAGCCAGACGCGGATCCGGTTCAGTACCTGGACGCCGGCGTACCGGCTGGGGACGGCGACGTGGACGTGCATGCCGTTGACCAGCTGCTCGGCCACCAGCTGCGGTGCCTGCCGCTGGAGGGCCCGGTAGCGGGCCTGGTCGGTGACAGGCACCGGCAGTGCCGCCCGCAGCGGTGGCGTGCCGCTCGCCACGATCCGGCACCCGTGCGCCTCCGCGGCCCCGGCCACGGCGTGCCGCAGGCGCAACAGGTGTCCGCCGACCTCGTCCAGCGTGTCGCACACCGGGGTGGCCACCTCGATCTGCGCCTGCAGCAGTTCCGGCTGGATCTCGCCCGCGGTGACGAACGGTTCCAGCCCCACCGCCGCCCGCACCTTCTCCGCGCGTGGCACCAGCCGGCCCGTGCCCGGCTCCACCAGCATGTACTCCTCTTCCACACCGACGGTCGTGGTCATCATCGGCCTTTCGTCACCGTCATGCCACGCATGGATGATGATTACGGAGTGCCACGGTCGTACCAGACCAATATCCAGGGAAGTGGGCCACTTCCACCACCGGAAAATCCGCCTATTACCCGTCATGCCCGCCGCCGGTCCGTCCGTGGCGGGATCCGGCGTACGCCGTGTCGCGGAGCCGGCACGGTCGTCCGGTGGGACGGAGACCGGCAGGACTGGGGGCGCGGGGGTCGCAGGACACCGTACGGGGCCCGGAGCGGTGGGTACGCCCTCCGGGCCCGGTGAGGCGAAGGGGCGGGCGCCGGGGTTCGCCGGCGGCGGCCGCACGCAGGCCGAGGCGGGCGGGCCGGCGGGCCTCCACCCGGGTGAAGCGGGCTCCGGTGCGCCGAGCCCCCGCCGCACTCCCCCGCCACCAAGCCGCCGGCCAGGAGAAACGCGGAAGTCCGGCGGGAGCACCGGGCGCCCCGAGGACCGCGGGAAGCGGCAGGTTCTCCGGTCGGCCCAGCTCAGGGCACCCACACATACGGCAGGAGAGCCCTCGCCCCCGTCGCGGCCTGTTTTGTCTAGACCTCTTGCCCGCCCGTGGTCCGCGGGCTACGTTTCCCGCTGTTCGGAGCACTGCACGTTTCCTCCAACTCCCTTGCTGGGCAAGGCTGGAAGGAGCATGTCCGCATGCAGGACCGAAGTCTGTCCAGACGAACCGCCCTCGCCTCCGCGACCGTGGCCGCCGCGAGCGCGACGGGCGTCGTGGGCGTGGCGGCCACCCCCGCGGTCGCGCACCGGCGCGACGACCGCCTCAAGAGGATCATCTCCCGGATGAGCGTCGAGGCGAAGGTCGGCCAGCTTTTCGTGCCGTACTTCTACGGCACGTCGGCGACCTCTCCCAGCCGGTTCGACCAGGACCGCAACCTCAGGGAACTCGGCGTGCGCACCGTGGCCGAACTCATCGCCAAGTACCACATCGGCGGTGTCATCTACTTCCACGGCTGGACGAACAACATCCAGGACCCCCGCCAGATCGCGGACTTGAGCAACGGTGTGCAGCGGGCCTCGCTCGCCCTGCCCACCCCCGTGCCGTCCCTGATCTCCATCGACCAGGAACACGGGGTCAACGTCCGCATCGGCAGCGGCGCCACGCAACTGCCGGGCGCGATGGCGCTCGGCGCGGGCCGCTCACCCTCCGACGCGCGCACCGCCGGACGCATCTCGGGCACCGAACTCGCCGCCCTGGGCATCCGCCAGAACTTCGCCCCGGTCGCCGACGTCAACGTCGATCCGGCCAACCCCATCATCAACATCCGCTCCTTCGGCGCCGACGCCCGCGCGGTCGGCCGCATGGTGGCGGCTCAGGTGACGGGGTATCAGCGGGCCGGCGTCGCGGCCTGCGCCAAGCACTTCCCGGGCCACGGGGACACCGGGGAGGACAGCCACACCGGACTGCCCGTGATCACCCACACCCGCGAGGAGTGGGAGCGCGTAGACGCCCCGCCCTTCAGGGCCGCGATCGCCTCCGGCGTCGACTCGATCATGACCGCGCACCTCCAGGTCCCCGCGCTCGACCCCAGCAACGACCCGGCCACCTTGTCGCCCACGATCCTCCAGGGCGTGCTGCGCGGCGAGCTCGGCTTCGACGGCGTGATCGTCACCGACGCTCTCAACATGCAGGGCGTGCGCACCAAGTACGGCGACGACCGCGTACCCGTCCTCGCCCTCAAGGCCGGTGCCGACCAACTGCTGTTCCCGCCGGACATCGGCGTCGCCTACCACGGCGTCCTGGCCGCCGTCCGCAGCGGGGAGATCACCGAGGACCGGCTCGACGAGTCGGTCCTGCGCGTCCTGCGGCTCAAGGAGAAGACCGGCCTGCTCGACGGCAGCCCCTACGTCTCCTCGCAGGAGGTCGACCGGGTCGTCGGTGCCCGCGGGCACCGGCGCGCCGCCGCCCGGATCGCCGAACGCACCACCACCCTGCTGGTCAACGAGGACGGGGCACTCCCGCTGCGCCGCGGGCAGCGGAAGCTGCTCGTGGTCGGCGCCAGCCCGGCCTTCCCGACCGACGACACCCGCACCACGGTGCCCGAGCTGGCCAGGGCGTTCGACGAACTGGGATACCGCACCACCCACCTCGCCACCGGCCGGACGCCCGACGCGGCGAGGATCGACGAGGCCGTGGCCGCCGCACGGGGGCGGGACGCGGTGGTGGTCACCACCGACGACGTCGACGCCACCAGCACCCAGCGCACCCTGGTGTCCCGGCTGCTCGCGACGGGCGTCCCCGTCGTCCACCTCGCGGTGCGCAACCCCTACGACATCGCCCACCTCGGCGACGTCCCGGCCTCCCTGGTCTCCTACTGCTGGACCGAGGTCGAACTGCGCGCCGCCGCCCGGGTGATCGCCGGCCGGGTCGGGCCGCGCGGCAAGCTGCCCGTGCCCGTCCAGCGGGCCGACGATCCGGCCCGGGTCCTCTTCCCCACCGGTCACGGCCTGTCGTACGACGACTGACGCCCGCGTCCCCGCACGGCCTTCGGCCCCGGTGTCCCCTGAGGGGAGCGCCGGGGCCGAAGGCGTCACCCGTCGAGGGCGGACTCCGCTCCACGGGGTTCGGGGTTCCCGCTGTCCTCGTCCTGCGGCCGGGGGTCCTCCAGCGGCAGGTGATCGCGGTGGTACGCCGACGCGAACCAGTCCTGGGTCACGAGGAGCGGCCGGGTGAGGTGTGTGCCGCCGGTCCGTCGCGTCCGGATGAGGAGGCCGAGGTCGGTCAGGGCGAACGATCCGTCGGGGGTGAACAGGATCGTCGCCCCGTGCTCGGCGGCGTAGCCCTCCAGGAGCCACTGCTCCATCTCCCCGGGGTCCTGCCCGGCCAGGGGGACGCCGGCGAGGGCGGTCTGGGGGCCGGTCGCGGCACCGAGCGCGACGCACGCGAGGTGTCCCGTGCCGTCGTAGAAGACGCTCACTCCCGTGGTGGCGAAGTCCTCCTGCGCGTAGGGGCCGCCGACCGGTGTCGCGGGTTCCCCGAGCGCGTGGGCGACCTCGGCCGGGGACATCCCGAGACGCAGCGGGCCCACCCCGGTGCCCGGTATCAGTTCCCAGTGCTCCCGTTCCCGGTCCCGCGGCGCGGCGAGGCGCAACCGGAGGACGCGGCAGGCGCGTTGCGTTTCCTCGTCGGCGGCGATGCCCTGGCCACGGCGGGCGCGCGCGAGTTCCGCCCGGAGGCGGGGCAGGGCCGGTGCCGCCGACGGTCCCATGCGGTCCAGGAACATCACGATGTGGTGCGCGGTCGCCTCGTTCTCCTCCCACACGTCGAGCAGTGTGCCGATGACACGGTCGGCCTCCGCCTCGCCGGCGATGCCCCACACCGCGACGGCGGCGTGGAGACGGGTCCACTCGTAGCCGGCGGTCAGCATCTCCTTCAGCCGCGGCAGTGCGGTCACGGCGGCCGGTCCGATCCGGCCCAGCACGTCGGCGGCCTCGTGGTGGCAGTGGCCGCCGAGCAGGTCGTGCAGTCGGGGCACGACGTCCGCCGGGTCGCGTTCGAGCGCCCACAGAGCGGCCGTGGCGGCCGCCCGGAGGGCCACGTCCGGCGCGTCGGCCAGCGGGCGGACCACGTCCAGGGCCGGTACGGCGTCGGTGCCGAACGACGCGAGCGCCTCCAGCGCGGCGGCGGCGAAGTGCCACTGCCCGTGCCGGACCGCGGCGGTGACCGCCTCGGTGAGCGCGGGGACGGCGCCCGGGTCGCCGAGCTCGGCCAGCGCGGAGGCCAGACCCCCGGTGCCGAAGCCGGGCCCCTGTCGCTCGAAGTCGACGGTGGCGAGACGCCGGCACAGCCGCGGCACCAGTTCGTCCGCGCCCCGCCGCAGACAACCCGCGACCTGAACGGCGCGCCAGGCGTCGACGTCCGTGTCCAGCGCCGTCAGCAGCCCGGGCAGGGCACGCGGGTCGTCGAGGCGGGCCAGCGCCCGCACAGCCTCCTGGTGGGCACGGCGCAACAGCGCACCGGGCGCCGCCCACACGTCCGGTCCGTGCGCGGCACGCTGTGCGGCGACGAAGGCGGCGAGGGCCTCGCGGGCGACCTCCGTGACGGGCACGAGGGCTCCTAGGGCCTCCGCCGCCGCCAGAGCGGTGTACGAGTCGTCGGGGAGCAGACACTCCGCGAGGAGCGTGACAAGACGGGCGTGGTTCCCGCGCCAGGAGCCGATCAGATCCTGGGCCATGCCGATCGCGTCGAAGCGGACGGCCGGGTCGGGGCTGCGCAGCTGCTCGGTGAGCAGGGCCGTGCGCTCGGGCACGCGGTGGTCCAGCACCTTGTGGAGAGCGCGCAGCAGTGGGGTGGTGGGCGCGTGGACCCGGTTGTGCCGTTCCATGTCGGCGAACGCGGCGACGATCTGCGGCGGGGTGTCCGGGGACGCCGTGTCAGGGGCGGGGGTGCACGCGCAGGTGCCGGAACCGGACCGGCACCGCTTCTCGTCGGACTCGGGTCGCGGCGCGGGGGTGAGCCGGCGCAACAGGCCGATCGCCGCCGGTACGGTGTCGTCGCCGACGGCTTCCGGGACGCAGCGGGCGTGGTGGACGAGGGCGGCGAGCCGGACGTCGGCGTCCGCCGAGGTGTCGTCGGCCAGGCCGCGGAGCCAGGCGGTGGCGTCGGCCCGCGCCGCGGGCAGCCGCAGCGCCAAGTCGGCCGTCGTCCTGACGACGAGCAGCCGTTCGACGGTCCCGGAGGCGGTGGACAACCGGGAGCGGAGGACGCCGACCGCGCGGTCGGCGTCGTCGAGGAAGAGGCCCAGGCCCGCGATCGCCGCACGCCGCACGTCCGGATCCGCGTCGGCCGTGTAGGCGATGAACGCCTCGGGGCGGTCGCGCATCATCGCCGCGCCGTCCGCGCAGGCCGTCGAGGCGGTGCCGTCCGGTGCGAATCGGAGGCAACCGTCATCGCGGTCCACGGATTCGCGTCCGATGCTCACCAGCAACCCGACGACGGAGGCGCGGTCGGGGGTCGCGGGATCGTCGGCCAGCGCGAACAGGAACGGCAGACTCGCCACCGTGCACGGGTACACGTCACCCTGGTGATGGGCCGCACCGTAGAAATCGCCGAACGCCCGCTCCCTGGCCTCGGGATCGGGTGAGGCCATCGCCCGGAGCCACACCGGGACGTCCACGGCCGGCCCGTACGCGTGCCTCATCGACGACCAGTCGACACTCTCCACTTCGTTGATCATGCACGGCACTCTGCCGCAGGGCACTGACAGTCCTCTTCCGGGGCGGGCCTCCGCTCGCGTCGTGGCCGCCCCGCGGAGCCACGATTCCTGACTCCGGCTGCGCGTGCCCGTGTTCGATGGTGTGCGCCGCACGGTCTCGTGCGACAGCGCGGTCACTTCTCGGACCGATCCCGGTCAAACGTCAGTTCCCTGGCGCAAGCATTCGGTCATTAGGGGTCACCCCCGAAAACCCGTTCTTCCTGGCCGGTGCCACCTGCCTACGGTGCCACCGCGGCCTGGGCGGGGACCACCGCCCCGTCGAGGCCGACGCAACCCGTGGAACAACAGATGAGGGAGACGTCCATGGCAACTGTCGAAGTGTCGCTGAAGGACATCATGACCGGCGTCGAGGGGTCGCTCGGAGCGGCCGTCGTCGACTACTCCAGCGGCATGGCCCTGGGGACGCTGGGCGGGGGCAAGGACCTGGATCTCACCGTCGCGGCCGCCGGCAACACGGATGTCATCCGGGCCAAGGTGCGCACCATGGAACTGCTGGGCCTGACCGGCCAGATCGAGGACATCCTCATCACGCTCGAGAGCCAGTACCACCTCATCCGGCCGGTCAGCGGGCGGAACGGCAGCGGGCTGTTCCTGTACCTCGTACTCGACAAGTCCCGGTCGAACCTGGCGATGGCCCGCCACCAACTCAAGCGGGTCGAGGAACAGCTGGAGGTGTGAACGACCCGGGAAGCGGGCCGACGCGCGCCCACGATGTGAAGACTTCTTCAAGTCATCACATCAACATGGCTCCAATCCGTGGATGCGCGCCGGGCCGAGCGAGAAGGATCGGCTCCGAAGGACAGCACATCGTGCGGCGGCGCGTCCGTGAGGGCGCCGCCGCACCGTGGAGAACATCCCCGATGCGGCAGGGAGTGCGCGCCCATGCAAGTCCCCCTCTACCAGGCCAAGGCGGAGTTCTTCCGCATGCTGGGACACCCTGTGCGCATCAGGGTCCTGGAACTGCTGCAGCACGGGCCCGTGCCGGTGCGGGACCTGCTCGCCGACATCGACATCGAGCCGTCCAGCCTCTCGCAGCAGCTCGCCGTGCTCAGGAGGTCCGGCATCGTCGTCTCGGTGCGGGAGGGCTCCACCGTCCGGTACGCCCTCGCCGGCGGCGACGTCGCCGAGCTCCTCCGCGCGGCCCGCCGGATCCTCACCGAACTGCTGGCCGGCCAGAGCGAGCTCCTGGCCGAACTCCGGCAGACCGACGCAGCCGTGGCGCCGGTCCCCACGAGCGGGCGGGGCTGAGGAACCCCGGGGTCTCACAGGCCGGCCGGTGCGTCCAGACCGGTCAGGGCGCCCACGGGGTCCGGGTCGGGGGTGCCGCGGGGCCACCAGTCGTCGTGGCCCGGCTCGGACTCGTAGGCGTACCACAGGTGGTCGCGGCCGAGGCGGAGCTGGACATGGCCCCGTGGGTGGGTGAGGTGGTTGCGCCAGGGGCGGAAGGCGGGGAGGTCGGCGGCGAGGAGGAGCGGGCGGGCGCGGTCGAAGCGGCCGGCCGGCGGGTCCCAGGGCTCCTCGAGGACCGCGAGGCCCGTCGGACCGCCCTGGCGCCAGGCGGCGACCGCGCGCGCCAGTTCGGCGGGGGTGCGGCCGGCGGCTCTGGCGAGGGAGGAGTACAGCGTGCGCGTCGCCGCGGTCAGGCCGGAGCCGGGGCGGGCGGCGGCGAGCCGCACCGCGTCCTGCCAGAGGGTGAGCCGGCCGACCGGGTCACGGCCGGTGGTGAGCAGGGCGTGCGCGCGGGCGGCGGCGTCGGTGGCCAGCTGGTCCAGCGCGAACGGGTCGGGGCCGCCCGGGGACGCGGGGTACACGGGCGGCTGCCCGGGGTGCGGCGGCGGGGGCAGCGGGGCCGGGAGCGGGGGGAGTTCACGGTCGCGTCGGGCGAGGACGTCGGCCGCCCGTACACCGGGCAGGGGTTCCGGTGCCCTCTCCCGGGCGGCGCGGGCCGCGCGGGTGGCGCTGAGCCGGGACAGCGCGTCGATCACCTGGCGCTCACCGCGTCCGCGCAGCAGGAGCAGCACGAACGGGTCGGCGTCGAGCAGCCGGGCCGTCTGGTAGCAGAGGGCCGCGGCGTGCTTGCAGGGGTGGCCGGAATCGGGGCAGCCGCACTGCGGGGCGAGGTCGCCGGGGCCGGGCAGCAGCGCCGCCCCGCAGTCGGCGAGGGACTGGGGCATCTCCTTGTCCAGCAGCGCCGCGATGTGGCCGGGGCGGTCGGCGGCGGCGTCCAGGAACCGCTCCCAGTCGGCGTCCGTGAACGTCCGCAGTCGCACCTGTACGCGGTACGGCCGCGGGCGGCTGCCCTGCACGTACGCGAGGACCAGTCCCGGCGTGACGGTGATGGCGTCCACACGGCCCTGCTCGGCGTATCCGCGTCCGCGGGCGAGCCGGGCGGCGTCCAGGGCGCCCTCCTCCAGTGCCGTGACCCACGCGTCACCCCACCAGGTCTCGGCGAAGCCCTCGCTGTCCGAGGCCCGGGGCGGGAACGCCGGGAAGGTGCGGCGCAGGTCGCCGTCGCGGGCGGGGGCGGCCATGGAGCGGGGGGTGACGGGCGCGGGCGGCGCGGTGCCCCGCGGGGTGCCGGGCGGGCCGGCGCTCACGGAGGCTCCGTCCCGGGAGCCCGCGGCCGGGGGGCCGCCGTGCGAGCGCGAGCCGCCGGAGGGCGCGGGGGTGTCGCTCGGGCCGGGAGCGGTGCCGGTGTCCGGATCGGGTTCGGTCACCGGTCCGGGCATGCGGAAGGCGTCCGTGAGCGACTCCCGTACCTCACGGGCCCGGGCGTCGGCGGCCCGGTCGCCGCGCGTCGTACGCGGGACGCGGGGTGCCGGGGCGCGCCGGGCACGGGGCTCGTCGTCCGTCGCCCGGTCGCCGGGTGCCGGACGCGCCCGCAGCGCCTCCTCGCGCGCGGAGCGCAGCGCCTCCCGCGCGATGTCCCCGGGGCGTGGGGGCGCGCGGTGTCCGGTGCCGCTGTCGGCCGCGGCCTCCGTGTCCCCGGACGACGGGTCGGCGGAGGGCGGGCCGGCGGGGCGCGGCCCGTCGCCGTGGGGTCCCTCTTCGGAGGGGGCCTTGTCCTCCGCTTCCGGTGTGCCGGTGTCCTCGCGGTGCGGGGCCGTGGCGTCGGCGGGCCCCGCCGTACCGCGCCGGGCCCGTACCGCCTGCCGCAGCGCCTCGCGGGCCACGTCGCCCGGGCGGGTCCCGCGGCCGGGGCGTCCGGGGGGCGGGACGGCCGGCTGATCGGGAGCGGGCCGGTGCTCCGGTGCGGCCGTGGCCGCCGGCTCGCGGGCCGTCCGCGCGCGGGCCGCGCGCAGGGCCTCGCGGGCCTCGTCGGAGGGGCGGGGGGTCATGCCGGCCTCCGCAGGGACACCAGGTCGGACAGGTCACGGTCGGACAGCTCCGTGAGGGCCGCCTCGCCGGAGCCGAGGATCGCGTCGGCGAGGGCGCGCTTGGACTCCAGCATCTCGGCGATGCGGTCCTCGACCGTGCCCTCGGTGACGAGGCGGTGGACCTGGACGGGCTGGGTCTGGCCGATGCGGTACGCGCGGTCGGTGGCCTGCTCCTCCACCGCGGGGTTCCACCAGCGGTCGAAGTGGACGACGTGGCCCGCGCGGGTGAGGTTGAGGCCGGTGCCGGCGGCCTTGAGGGAGAGCACCAGGACCGGGGTGGCGCCGCTCTGGAAGCGGTCCACCATGTGCTCCCGTTCCGCCACCGGCGTGCCGCCGTGGAGGAGCTCGACGGGGACCGCGCGCCCGGCGAGGTGCGCGGTGATCAGCCGGGCCATCCCGACGTACTGCGTGAAGACCAGGGCGGAGCCGTCCTCGGCGAGCAGGGTGTCCAGCAGCTCGTCCAGCAGGGCCAGTTTGCCGGAGCGGGCCACGAGCCGGTCGCCTCCGGCGCGCTCGTGCTCCTCCTTCAGGTAGAGCGCCGGGTGGTCGCAGATCTGCTTCAGCGAGGTCAGCAGCTTCAGCACCAGTCCGCGCCGGCCCATGCCCTGCGCGGTCTCGATGGCCTGCATCGACTCGCGCACCACCGCCTCGTACAGCGCGGCCTGTTCGCGGGTGAGCGGTACCGGGTGGTCCGTCTCGGTCTTGGGCGGCAGTTCGGGGACGATGCCGGGGTCGGACTTTTTGCGCCGCAGCAGGAAGGGGCGGACCAGGCGGGCGAGGCGCTCGACGGCCTCCTCGTCCTCGCCGGTCTCCACCGCGCGCGCGTGCCGGGCGCGGAAGGACTTCAGCGGGCCGAGGAGTCCGGGGGTCGTCCAGTCGAGGAGGGCCCACAGTTCGGAGAGGTTGTTCTCCACGGGGGTGCCGGTGAGCGCCACCCGCGCGGGGGCCGGGATCGTCCGCAGTGCCTTCGCGGTCGCGGAGTGGGGGTTCTTGACGTGCTGTGCCTCGTCGGCGACGACCATGCCCCACGTCCGCCCGGCCAGCTCGGGTGCGGCGGAGCGCATGGTGCCGTAGGTGGTGAGGACGAAGCCGCCGTCGAGGCCGTCCAGGGTGCGGTCGGGGCCGTGGAAGCGGCGCACGGGGACGCCGGGGGCGAACCGGGTGATCTCCCGCTGCCAGTTGCCGAGCAGCGAGGCCGGGCAGACCACCAGGGTCGGCTCGGTGCGGGCCCGCTTCAGGTGCAGCGCGATGAGGGTGATGGTCTTGCCCAGGCCCATGTCGTCGGCGAGGCAGCCGCCGAGGCCGAGGGAGGTCATCAGGTCCAGCCAGGCCAGGCCCCGTAGCTGGTAGTCGCGCAGGGTGGCGTCGAGGCCGGGCGGCGGCTCGGCGGGCCGCACCCCCGCGGTCAGGCGGTCGCGGAGGGCGGCGAGGGCGCCGGCCGGGACCGCCTCGACCGTCTCCCCCTCGACCTCCGCGCGGCCGGTGAGGGCGACGGCCAGCGCGTCGACCGGGTCGAGCAACCCCAGGTCCCGTTTGCGGGCCTTGCGGACGAGGGCGGGGTCGACCAGCACCCACTGGTCGCGCAGCCGTACGACGGGGCGGTGGGCCTCGGCCAGGGCGTCCATCTCGGCCTCGGTGAGCGGGTCGCCGCCGAGGGCGAGCTGCCAGCCGAACCGCAGCAGGTCCTCGCTCTCGAAGAAACCGGTGCCGTCCTTCGCCGAGCCCGGAGCCGGGCGGACCACCGCCGTGACGGTCAGGTCCTGGGCGAGGTCACGGGGCCAGTGCACGGCGACGCCGGCGGCGGCGAGCCGGGTGGCCGCCACGCCCAGCAGGTCGTTCAGCTCCTCCTCGGACAGGGCCAGCACATCGGGCACGTCCTGGTCGGAGAGCCGGTCCAGCGGCGGCCAGACCCGGGCCGCGCGGCGCACCGCGAGGGCGGCGTCCACCCGCGCGCGGGGACCGAAGGCGCTGTCCGCCGCGCCCGCCCACAAGGCCGCCGCGTCGGCCACCAGGGTCGGGTCGGCGAGGCTGTGCACCTGCACGATCGCGGCGCCCACGCCACGCGCGCCGCCGCCGTCCCCGCCCTCACCGGTGTCGAAGAGGTCGTAGGCGGACAGGTCGAGGCGGAGCGAGATCCGTACGCCGGCGTCCATGCCGGCGGCGACTTCGGCGGCCCAGTCGTGGGCGTCGGGCAGCCGCTGCGCCTTGCGTGCGGCGAACGGCGGTCCCGCGGTGTACGGCGCGGCCGGGGTGCGGGGCAGGGTGTCGGCGACCGCGTCCAGGAAGGCGCGCACCAGTGCCTCCGGCCGGGGCAGCCGGAGGGGGCCGGGGCCGGGCAGCGGGACGGCGTGGCCCTCGTGGGGCAGGGCGGCGGCCACCGCGCGCAGATGCGCCACGTCGTCGGGGTCGAGCGGGCCGGCGCGCCAGGCGTCGTGGCCGGCGGCGGTCAGACCGGGCAGCAGCCGGCCGCGGGCGGTGAGCCGCAGGGCGTGCAGGGCGGCGGCGCCCCAGCAGGCGGTGGCGGGGTGGGCCGCGGGGTCGTGCCGGGCGCGGACCAGCAGCGGCAGGGCCTCGTCGACGGGGAGGGAGAGCGCCGGGGTGGTCCGCCGCCGCACCCCCATGCCGTGCGGGCGGACGACGGTGAGGTCGGTGTGCGACGCGGAGGCGGCGGACGGTCCGGGCAGGCCTTCGCCGTCAAGGTCGCCCTCGGGATCGTAGAAGGCGACGCGTCCCTCGCGCGGGAGGGGTGCCGGGAGGAAGACGGCCGCGAGCCGGACGGGGACGTCCGTCCCGTCCGCGCCGCCGGTGTCCCGCCCGGCCGTCACGGTCCGCTCGCTCATACGTCCTGCCACCTCCCGTCCGCCTGTCGGATCAGTCGTCCCCGACTCTACGGGCGGGGTCCGACAATCGGTCCCGGCGGCCGGTGGGGCGGGCGGGGTCAGGGCACGGTGCGGGAGACGACGTACACCCTCGGATAGCCCGGCTTGTCGTGGTTGACGACGACGTCGTGGGTGGGCGCCGGGTCCTTCTGCTCGTGGACGAGGCCGGACCAGGTGCCGGGTCCGTCGAACGTCCAGCCGGTGACGTCCCGGTCGCGCTCGCTGATGGTGATGTCGTCCCGCTTCAGGTCGCTCTCCCGCACCCCCATGCCGGTGAGGAAGGCGCTCAGGCCCGCGTCGGTGGTCTCGAACTCGACGTAGAGGCGGCTGGTCTTCCAGTTGTTGGTCTCGTAGGAGGCCACCCACCAGGCGGGGTGCGGGACGGGCACCTGGTAGAGGCGGCGCTGCACCTTCGACGGCCAGCCCTCGGTGAGGCCGGTCGCGGAGTACTTCGCCTCCTTGTCCTTGCCGCTGGCCCGGCTCTGGTTCGCGGAGATCACCAGATACCCGGCCGGGACGCCGATGAGCAGCACGATGATCAGCAGGGTGAGTGCCCTGCGGCGGATCATGTGCCGCCGGTCCTCGGCCGGGCGGGGCGCGTCCGGGAGAACCGCCCGCTGGGGGACTTCGTCGCTCACAGCGACTCCTGGGTGGTGCGGCGGGCCTCCGCGTACCGCTCGTAGCGTTCGTAGCGCTCGACCCGGCGGCGCTTGGCGCGGCGGAAGCGGCGGGCGACCAGCCGGGCGAGGTCGGCGGCGCCGACCATGCCGGCCTCGGGGCCGAGCTGGGCGCGGACGATGTGGGCCTCGGGGCGGTAGCCACGGCCGGTGAGGTGCCGCTTGAAGGCGTCCCGCGCGGGACCGATCAGCAGGTCGTCGGCGGCGGAGACGCCACCGCCGATGACGAAGCAGGAGGGGTCGAGGGCGGCGGCGAGGTTGGCGATGCCGACGCCGAGCCACTGGCCGATGTCCTGGAGCAGCTCGATGCACATGGCGTCGCCCTCGCGGGCCAGCTCGGTGATCATCGGGCCGCTGATGTCGGCGATGTTGCCCTTGACGTGCTCGATGATCCCGTAGGCGACCGGTGAGTCGGCGGCGGCCAGCTCGCGGGCCTCGCGGACCAGCGCGTTGCCGGAGCTGTACTGCTCCCAGCAGCCGCGGTTGCCGCAGGGGCAGCGGTGGCCGCCGGGGACGACCTGCATGTGGCCGAACTCGCCGGCCACCCCGTACTTGCCTCGCTTGACCTGCCCGTCCTCGAGAATCGCGCCGCCGATGCCGGTGCCGAGCGTGATCATGACGAGGTGGTCCTCGCCGCGGCCGGCGCCGAAGCGCCACTCGGCCCAGGCGGCGGTGTTGGCGTCGTTGTCCACCAGGACGGGGACGGCGAGGCGTTCGGCGATGCGGTCGCGCAGCGGTTCGTTGCGCCAGGACAGGTGGGGGGCGAACAGCACGCGGTTGCGGTCGGCGTCGACCCAGCCGGCCGCGCCGATGCCGACCGCGTGCACGTCGTGCCGGTCGGACAGGTCCAGCACCAGTTCGACGATGGTGTCCTCGACGACCTTGGGGCTCTTGGACTTGTCCGGGGTCTCCGTGCGCAGCCGTTCCAGAATGTTGCCGTCGGCGTCGACGACGCCCGCCATGACCTTGGTGCCGCCGATGTCGATGCCGACCGTCGGGACGCGGGGTGCCGTCAGGTGGGAGCGGCGCTCACGGGTGCCGACGGTTCTCAGGACCGGGGCGCGGCGGGAGCCGATGGGGGCGGTGAAGTCGCGGTAGGTGCTCATCGTGTGCGATTGTGCCGCACGGCTCCGCCGGGTGCCGAATGGATCCCGGGTGCGTTGTCGGGTGCGGGTGCGTCGGGGTTGACCGCGCCCACGCGGCGGAGCCGCACGTTCATACAGCCCCGCGCCCCTAGGGTCGTTTCAGTTCATGGCGTAGATCGTCCAGCTCATTTCCGCCGGCCATTTGGTTCGTCAGCTCGTCCAGGCTGATCTCGTCCCGGGTGTGGTTGCCGACCATCGTGCCGCGTTTCAGAAGGACGAATCTGTCTCCCACCAGGTACGCGTGGTGGGGGTTGTGGGTGATGAAGACGACGCCGAGGCCCTCGTCGCGTGCCGCCGACACATATTTCAGGACCACGCCCGACTGCTTCACGCCCAGGGCCGCCGTCGGTTCGTCCAGGACGAGGACCTTCGCTCCGAAGTGCACCGCGCGGGCGATGGCCACGCACTGGCGTTCGCCGCCGGAGAGGGTGCCGATGGGCTGGTCGACGTCGCGGAGGTCGATGCCCATGCGGAGGAGTTCCGCGCGGGTGGTGCGGCGCATGCGGTCGACGTCCATGCGCTTGAAGGGGCCGGTGCCCTTGCGCGGCTCGGAGCCGAGGAAGAAGTTCCGCCAGACCGGCATCAGCGGGACGACGGCGAGGTCCTGGTGGACGGTGGCGATGCCCCGGTCCAGGGCCTCGCGCGGGGAGGCCAGGCGGGTCTCCTCGCCGTCGAGGGCGAGGGTGCCGCCGTCGTGCGGGTGCAGTCCCGCGATGATCTTGATCAGGGTGGACTTGCCGGCGCCGTTGTCGCCCAGCACACAGGTGATCTCCCCCGCGCGCACCTCCAGTGAGACGCCTTCGAGGGCGCGGACGTTGCCGTAGTGCTTGCTGACGCCGGACAGCTCCACGAGGGCCGGGCGGGGGTCGGTCCGTGTCACTTCGAGGCCTCCGCGCGGCGGCGTACCCAGGTGTTGAGCAGGGTGGCGAGGAGCAGCATCGCTCCGAGGAAGAACTTGAACCAGTCGGGGTTCCACTCGGCGAAGACGATGCCCTTGCTGGTCATGCCGAAGAGCAGCGCGCCGACCGCCGCGCCGACGGCGCTGCCGTGGCCGCCGGTGATCAGGCAGCCGCCGATGACGGCCGCGATGATGTAGATCAGCTCGTTGCCGACGCCCTCGCCGGACTGGACGACGTCGTAGGAGAAGAGCAGGTGCTGGCCGCAGATCCAGGCGCCGAGGGCGACGCCCATGTAGAGGGCGGTCTTGGTCCGGGCGACGGGGACGCCCACCGCGCGGGCGGCGTTCTCGTTGCCGCCGACCGCGAAGATCCAGTTGCCGGCGCGGGTGCGCAGCAGGATCCAGCTGCCGAGGGCGACCAGGGCGAGCCACCACAGGACGGTGACCTTGATGTGCGTGCCGCCGACGGTGAGGGTCGACGCGAACAGGGCCCGCGCGGTGGTGAAGCCCTCCATGTCGGCGACGGTCCTGGTGGAGACGGTGCCGCTGATCAGCTTGGTGAGGCCGAGGTTCAGGCCGGTCAGCATCAGGAAGGTGCCGAGCGTGACGATGAAGCTCGGCAGTCCCGTGCGGGCCAGCATGATCCCGTTGAAGGCGCCGACGGCGAGCGTGACCAGCAGGGACACGCCGACGCCGACCCAGACGTTGGCGGTCATCTGGTAGCTGAACATCGACGACACCAGGGCCGACGACGTGACCAGGACCCCGGCCGACAGGTCGAACTCGCCGCCGATCATCAGCAGAGCCACCGGGACGGCCATGATGCCGATGGTGGAGGAGGCGTAGAGCACGGTGCCGAGGCTGGAGGCGCGCAGGAAGCCGTCGGCGGCGAGGGCGAAGCAGCAGAAGACGGCGATCGCGCCGACGAGGGAGCCGAGCTCGGGTCTGGTCAGCAGCCGCTGGAGCGGCGAAGAGCTGCGCAGAAACCTTTCATCGGAGGCGTCGGAGGAGACATCGGGGGATACGCCGGGAGCCGTCGCGCTCATCGGGTGCCCCGCTGCGTGTAGTCCTCGAGCGCGGCGGCGTCGTCCGCGGTGATGATCTGCGGTCCGGTGAGCACGGGCCGGCCGCCGCCGAGGACGTCGGCGTTGTACCGGTACAGCCACAGCAGGTCGACCGCCTCGTAGCCCTGGAGGTAGGGCTGCTGGTCGACGGCGAAGCCGAGGCTGCCGTCCTTCAGGCCGGCGGCGACCTTGGCGTTGAGGTCGAAGGTGTCGATCTCGGCGTCGCTGCCCGCGCCCTCGCGGGCCTTCACGGCGGTGTCGGCGTAGGGGGCGCCGAGGGTGACGACGGCGTCCACGGCGGCGTCGGACTGGAGCCGGGCCTCGATCGCCGACTGCGTGTCGGGCATGCTCGTGCCGTTGACATGGAGGCGGACCAGCGTGCCGTCGAAGGTCTTCCCCACCCCGTCGCAGCGCTGCTCGTGACCCACGTTGCCCTGCTCGTGCAGGACGCAGAGGGCCTTCTTGCGGCCCCGCTCGTTCAGCTCCTCGCCGACCGCCTCGCCGGCGACCGTCTCGTCCTGGCCGATGTGGGTGAGCGCGCCGAACTCCTTCGACTCTGCCGAGCCGCTGTTCACGGTGACGACCGGGATGCCGGCCTTGCGGGCGCGGGCGAGGGACGCCTTCATCGCGTCCGGCTTGGCGAGGGTGACGATGATGCCGTCCACCTTCTTGTCGACGGCCGCGTCCACGAGCTGCGCCTGCTGCTGGGCCTCGTCGTCGTGCGAGTAGAGGAAGCGGATGTTGTCCTTCACCGCGGCCTGCTCGGCGCCGCCGCGGACGATGTCCCAGAAGGTGTCGCCGTCCCCCGCGTGGGTGACCATCGCGAAGGTCCAGCGGGGGGTGTTCACCGCCGCCCGCCCCTGGGCCGCCGCGGCCGCGCGGGCGTCCTCCGCCCGTTTGCCGCCGGTACTGCTGCATCCGGCGAGCGAGAGACTCAGCGCCCCCGCCAGCGCGATGCCCACCCAGGTCGAAAACCGTGACACGAGGACTTGCCCTTCTTGCTGTGCTCTTGCGTCTGCAAGGGGCTGATGACCACACCGGCCCCAAACGCCCCATTCTCGAACACGGGCATCGGGCGTCCCCGCGCGGGGACCGAAAGCCGGTCACATTGTCCTGACATCAGGACGGCACCGGGTGCGTGTCGCGCCGGATTGTCAGGACCGTACAAGCAGCTGGAACTCGAACGAGTAGCGGGAGGGCCGGTAGGTGTGGGTGCCGAACTCCACCGCGCGGCCGGTGTCGTCGAAGGTCACGCGCTGCATGGTGAGCAGCGGGGCGCCGGTCCGCTCGTCGAGGCGCTCGGCCTCGTCGGCGGTGGCGGCGCGGGCGCCGATGGTCTGGCGGGCGCTGTGCAGGGTGATCCCGGCGGCCCGCATCAGCCGGTACAGACCGGTGGCCTCCAGCTGGCCGGTGTCCAGGTCGAGCAGTCCCGGCGGCAGGTAGTTGCACAGGTACGCCATCGGCTCCCCGTGGGTGAGCCGCAGCCGTTCGATCCGGTGCACCTCGCTGTCCTCGGCCACCCCGAGCGCGGCCGCGACCTCGGCGGACGCGGGGACGACGGTGTTGACCAGCACCGTGGTGGCGGGGCGCTGCCCGGCCGCCTCCAGGTCGTCGTAGAGGCTGCTGAGCTCCAGCGGACGTTTGACCTGGCTGTGCACCACCTGGGTGCCGACTCCGCGGCGGCGCACCAGCAGGCCCTTGTCGACGAGGGACTGGATGGCCTGGCGGACCGTCGGCCGGGACAGACCGAGCCGCGCGGCGAGCTCGATCTCGTTGCCCAGCAGGGTGCCGGGGGTCAGCACGCCGTGCTCGATGGCGGACTCCAGCTGCTGGGACAGCTGGAAGTACAACGGCACGGGGGAGCCCCGGTCCACGCTCAGCTCCAGCTGTACGGTCGGGTCCATTTCTGGTTTCGGCACGGGCCGAGCGTAGCCCCGTGCGCTGTTGACGGGAAGTCGTGTAGTTCGGTTGTCCGGACATACGCATTGACAGGGGGCGGCGCGGGCCCCACTTTGTTTCCATGCGCATCGGGGTCATCGGTACGGGCCGTCTCGGCACCGTTCACGCTCACACACTCAGCAGGCACCGCGACGTCGGCTCCCTGATCCTCACGGACGTCGATCCGGCGCGGGCCCAGGCCCTCGCCCACCGGCTCGGCGAGACGGCGGCGCCCGGGGTGGACGAGATCTACACCTGGGGCGTGGACGCCGTGGTGATCACGGCGGCCACGTCCGCCCACGCCGATCTGATCGGCCGGGCGGCCCGCGCGGGGCTGCCGGTGTTCTGCGAGAAGCCCATCGCCCTGGACCTGGCGGGCACGTTACAGGCGATCACGGAGGTCGAGACGGCCGGGACCGTCCTGCAGATGGGGTTCCAGCGCCGCTTCGACGCCGGGTACACGGGCGCGCGGGAGGCGGTGCGCTCGGGCAGGCTCGGGCGGCTGCACACCGTACGGGCGATGGCCGGCGACGCCGAGCCCCCGCCGGCCGGGTATCTGCCGCAGTCCGGCGGGTTGTACCGGGACACCCTGATCCACGACTTCGACATGCTGCGCTGGGTGACCGGCCGGGAGGTCACGGAGGTCTACGCGGCCGGGTCCGACGCCGGTCCCGCCATGTTCCGCGAGGCGGGCGACGTGGACACCGGCGCGGCGCTCCTCACCCTCGACGACGGCACCCTCGCCACGGTCACCGCGACCCGGCTGAACGGCGCCGGCTACGACGTGCGCATGGAGCTCGCCGGGGAGCGGGACCAGATCGCCGTCGGCCTGGACGACCGTACGCCGATCGCGTCCACCGAGCCGACCGGGCCGCCGGCCGCGGACAAGCCGTGGACGGGGTTCCTGGAGCGGTTCGGGCCCGCGTACGAGGCCGAGCTGATCGCGTTCGTCGAGGTGGTGCGGGGCGAGCGGGCCAACCCGTGCGACGGGCGGGAGGCCCTCCAGGCGCTGCTGGTCGCGGAGGCGTGCGAGCTGTCCCGGCGGGAGCGCAGACCGGTCCGGCCGACGGAGCTGGTGAGCGGGGCGGCGGTGGCGTACACCTGAGATCAGCGGTCCCCGGGTTCCTCCAGGAGGCCGGCGTCGTGGGCGAGCAGGGCGATCTGGACGCGGTTGTTGAGGTTCAGCTTGGCCAGGATCCGGGAGACGTGGGTCTTGACGGTGGCCACGCTCATGTACAGCTCGGCGGCGATGTCGGCGTTGGCCAGGCCCCGGCCCACCGCGACGGCGACCTCGCGTTCGCGGTCGTTGAGGCCTGCGACGCGTTCGCGTGCGCGTGTGCGCCGGGTGTCGGCGGCGGTGCCGGCCGCGTGGGCCATCAACTGCCGGGTGACGGTCGGCGACAGCACCGGGTCGCCGGCCGCGACCCGGCGCACCGCGGCGACGATCTCGGCGGGCGGGGTGTCCTTGAGGACGAACCCGGCGGCCCCCGCGCGGAGCGCACGCAGCACCTGCTCGTCGGCGTGGAAGGTGGTGAGCACCACGACCTGCGGGGCGTCCTCGCGGCGGCGCAGCGACTCGGTGGCGGTGAGACCGTCCACCGTCGGCATCCGGATGTCCATGAGGACGACGTGCGGCCGGGTGCGGTCGACGAGCGCCTCGACCTCGCCGCCGTCGGCGGCCTCACCGACGATCTCGATGTCGTCGGCGCCGCCCATCATGAAGGACAGCCCGGCCCGCACCAGCGGGTCGTCGTCGACGAGGAGCACTCTGATCGCAGTCATGGGCCGTAGGTAATCACGGCCGGGCGGGGCGGGGACACACGCACCGGCCGGTCCCGGTTCAGTCCCACGGCAGCCTGGCCCGTACCTCGAACCCGCCGCCGGGGGCGGGCCCGTGCTCCAGGGTGCCGCCCGCCAGGGTCGCCCGTTCGGTGAGGCCGATCAGGCCCTGCCCGGCGCCGGGCACATGCGGTACGTCCCCCTCCGGCGCGGGGTTGCGCACGGTCACGGTGAGGCCCTCCCCCGGGCCGCCGGTGACCGACACGGTGACCTCCGTGCCGGGGGCGTGCTTGCGGGCGTTGGTCAGGCCCTCCTGGGCGATGCGGTAGGCGGTGCGGCCGACGGAGGCGGGGACGGCGGCCGGGTCGGTGACCCGCTGGTCCAGGGTGACCTTCATGCCGGCCTCCCGGGACTCGGCGGCCAGGGTGTCGAGCGCCGCGAGCGTCGGCTGCGGCCGGCCCGCGTCGTCGGCGTCGCCGGCCCGCAGTACGCCGATGATCTCCCGCAGGTCCTGCAGCGCCTCGTGCGCGCTCTCCCGGATGACGCCGGCCGCCCGCGCGACCTCCTCGCGCGGGGCGTCGGGCCGGAACTCCAGGGCGCCCGCGTGCACGCTCAGCAGTGTCAGCCGGTGCGCGAGCACGTCGTGCATCTCCCGCGCGATGGCCTCCCGCGCGAGCCGCTGCGCCTGCTCGGCCCGCAGCCGCGCCTCGGTCTCGGCCCGCCGCGCCCGGTCCCGCAGGCTCAGCATGAGCTGCCGTTTGGACCGTACGAACATGCCCCAGCCGACGGTCGCGGCCGTCAGCGCGACGACGAGGACGAGCGCGGCGAGATACGGCAGGTCGGGGTCGGGGCGCCACCAGAAGTACAGCGGGACGAGCACTGTCTGGATACCGCCCGCCCAGGCCACGTACCGGAAGGGCCGGTGCACGGCGAGCGTGAACAGGGAAATGATCGCCACGCCGCCCGCGGTCTCCGAGACGAAGCTGACCGGGACCATCACGACGGCCAGCGCGAGCGGCCACCGCCGGCGCAGCCAGACCGCGGCGCACGCCAGCGCGCCGAGCACCTGGTCGGCGACGGCCAGCGCGTGCGGGAGGTCGTGGTTGTCGCGGAGCGTGTCGGCGCCCGCCAGGCCCACGAGCACGGCCAGCAGGAAGCAGGTGAAGTCGACGACCCAGTCACGCACGGTGCGCCGGGGCCGTCGCCCGGAGCGGGCCGCGTCGGGGTCGAGTTCGTGGATGAGGGCGGACGGGAAGAACCATCGGCGCCCCGTGAACACCGGAGCGGTCTGCGCCGCCTTGTCACCAGTCACGGTCGGCAAATCTACGCAAGGGGCGGTCCCGGCACGGCCGCACCGGCGGGATCGGCTACCGAAGTCGCGGCACCGCAGACTTTCGGCGCTCCGGCCGGCGTGGAGCGCCCTCTTCCGTCGGGACGGTCCCGCCGCGCGGCCGATGCGGGAGGGAGGTCCGCCGGACGAGAGTCGATGGCATGAAGCAATTGCTGGAGGTTCTGGGTTTCCTCGCCCTGGTGCAAGGGGTGGCGGGTCTGGTGAGCGAGTTCGCCGGCTGGGACTGGGGGTTCGTCCACCGGTTCTCGTTCCTCGACGGTTACGAGCTCTTCGCGAGCATCGCCCTGCTGGTGCTGAGCGGCGCCCTGTTCGCCGCCGCGGAGAGCCGGAAGCCCGGCTGACGCCGCCGTCCGGGCGGCGGCGTCCGGACGGCGGCGTCCGGGCGGCGGCGTGCCACCGGTGCGGCCGGGGTCAGGCGTTCTCCGGGAGCTCGTACGAGCCGTACGCGGGGCGGCCGGCGAAGTCGTAGGTCTGGATGGACACGCCCGCGGCGGTGATCTCTCCGCCGGTGTGCCGGAAGGCGCTCGGCATCGAGCCCTCCGGGAACAGCCGGCGCCCGGCGCCGAGGACGACCGGGAAGGTCAGCAGGTGCAGGGTGTCCACGAGGTCGAGCGCGAACAGGGACCGGGCGAGGGCGCCGCTGCCGTGCAGCTGGAGCTCGCCGTCGGTGCGCTCCTTGAGGGCGGTGACCTCCTTGGCGAGGTCACCGCGGAGCACGGTGGTGCCGGCCCATCCGGGGTCGGTGAGGCCGGCGGAGGCGACGTACTTCGGCAGCGCGTTCAGTTTTCCGGCGACCGGGTCGGCCGGGTCGGTCATCTTCGGCCAGTACGAGGCGAAGATGTCGTACGTACGACGGCCGAGGAGGAAGGCGCCCACGCGGGAGAAGACCCCGTTGACGAACCGGCCGAAGTCCTCGTCGCCGTAGGGGACGCTCCAGCCTCCCTGGTCGAAGCCGTCCCTGGTGTCCTCCTGGGGGCCGCCGGGGGCCTGGTAGACGCCGTCGAGGGTGACGAAGGTGGTGACTACGAGCTTGCCCATGACGGGTTCCTGCCTTCCGGGTTGTGCCGTCATCCATGCAGACGCCGTTGGGGCCCGCAACTCATCGGTGGCGCGTCAGGTGGGCGTCCGTTCGCTGCCGGCGTCGCCGGGTGCCTCCCCCAGAAGGGGTACCTCCAGCCCACCCGTGCCGCCGCGGCTGGGCAGGGTCAGCCGTTCTGTCCGGTCAGGGAGCCGAAGAGGCGGAGCCGGGCGATGCCGCCGTCGGGGTGGATGTCCACGCGGGCGTGGGTGGCGGTCGCGGGGGCGGGGAGGACGAAGCGGTGGCCGGTGTCGGGCTGGAGGCGGGTGCGGGGGAGGATCTCCCGCCAGTCGCCGTCGTCACCGTCCTTCACCGAGACCGACGCCCAGCCGGCGCTGTTGCCCTTCAGGTACGCGGTGTCGATCTCCAGGGCGCGGATCCGCGCCCGGCCGGTCAGGCGGTAGCGGATCCAGTCGTGGCCCCGGTCGCGGCGGCGGCGGGTCTCCCAGCCGTCGTCCATCCTCCGGGAGCGGCCCGGCCGGATGGTGTTGACGGCCGGTGCGTAGAAGCGGTCCGAGGCGTCCTCGACCCGGCCGCCGTTCTCCAGCGCGACGACGTCGAAGGTGCCGAGTGCCGCCAGCCACTCCGGATCGGGCACGACCTCGCCGTACACGCGCAGCCGGGCGATGCCGCCGTCGGGGTACTGCTTGAGGCGCAGGTGGGTGAAGCGCTGTCCGTCCGTGACGGCGAAGCCGTTGGCCGCGTGGCCGCCGACCGGGGTGCGCGGGACGAGCGTCGTCCACGTCACGTCGTCCGAGAGCAGTTCCTCCGGGGACGGGGAGCCCGCCACCGACGTGCCCTGGACGGACACGGCCCGCGGGTGGTTGCCGCGGAAGTGGGCGGTGTCCACGACGATCCCGCGGACGACTCCGGGGGCGCCGAGCCGGATCAGCGCCCAGTCGTGGTCCTCGTCCGCCGGCCAGGGGTGTGCGGCGGAGGTGCCGCGCCGGCGCCGGGTCTCCCAGCCGTCCATGATCTTGCCCTTGTGTCCGAAGCGCCCGGGGTCGAACTCGGCGCGCCCGGGCAGCAGGAGGTTCTCGCGCGGGGCGAAGAACTCGTCGTTGGCGGCGACGACCCCGGCGCCGAGCCGGCGGTCGGCGAGGTCGACGTGGTGGGTGAAGGGGAGGTCGGCGGTGCGGTAGTCCGCGTAGGGGTCGCCGCCGCTGTAGGGGGGTGCGTCGCCGGTGAAGCTCTCGATCGCCGTCACGGTGGTCCGGTCCTGCCTTTCGGGTGTCGGTGGGGGCGGGTGAGCAGCCGGCCCTTCGGTGCGGTGAACGCGCCGTCGGCGAGGATGCGTTCGCCGCGCAGCCAGGTGGACTTCACGACGCCGTACAGGGTCCTGCCCGCGTACGCCGTCACACGGTTGCGGTGCTGGAGCGCCGCCGGGTCGACGGTGAAGGTCTCGTCGGGGGCGAGGACGGCGAAGTCGGCGTCATGACCGGGCGCGATGGCGCCCTTGCGCGCGTCGAGTCCGACGAGCGCCGCCGTGCGCGCCGACATCCAGCGCACCACGTCCTCCAGGCCGTGGCCGCGCCGGCGGGCCTCGGTCCAGACGGCCGGCAGGCTGAGCTGGAGGCCGGAGATGCCGCCCCAGGCGGTGGCGAAGTCGTCCGTCTTGAGGTCGGCGGTGGACGGGGAGTGGTCGGTGACGACGCAGTCGATGGTGCCGTCCGCCAGGGCCTGCCAGAGCAGGTCCTGGTTGACGGCCTCGCGGATGGGCGGGCAGCACTTGAACTCGCTGGCCCCGTCCGGGACTTCCTCCGCGGTGAGGGTGAGGTAGTGGGGGCAGGTCTCGACGGTGACGCGTACGCCGTCCGCCTTGGCCGCGGCGATCACGGGGAGCGCGTCGCCGGAGGAGAGGTGGAGTACGTGCACCCGCGCGCCCCGGCGTTTCGCCTGGTCGACGAGGTGCGCGACGGCGGTGTTCTCGGCGTCGCGCGGGCGTGAGGCGAGGAAGTCGGCGTACTTCGGGCCGCCGTGCCGCGGGGCGGCGGCGAGGTGGTGCGGGTCCTCGGCGTGCACGGTCAGCAGGCCGTCGAAGGCGGCGATCTCCGCCAGGGTCCGGGCCAGTCGCTCCTGGTCGAGGGGCGGGAACTCGTCGACGCCCGACGGTGACAGGAAGGCCTTGAAGCCGAAGACGCCGGCCTCGTGCAGCGGGCGCAGGTCCTCGACGTTGTCCGGCAGGGCGCCGCCCCAGAAGCCGACGTCGATATGGGCCTTGTCGGCGGCGGCCCGCCGTTTGGTGCGCAGGTGGCCGACGGTGGTGGTGGGCGGGAGGGAGTTGAGCGGCATGTCGATCAGCGTGGTGATGCCGCCGGCCGCCGCGGCGCGGGTGGCGGTCCAGAAGCCTTCCCACTCGGTGCGGCCGGGGTCGTTGACGTGCACGTGGGTGTCGACCAGGCCGGGCAGCAGGACGTCGTCGCCGAGGTCCTCCAGGCGGGCGCCGCCGGGGACGGGCGCGTCGTACGGCAGGACGGCGGTGATCGTGCCGCCGGCGACCGTGACGGACGCGGCGCGCGTCCCCTCGGGGGTGAGGACGCGTGTGGAGCGCAGCACCTGTTCGGCGTCGGACACCCGGGGCCTCCTGACCTTCCGCCGGATGGAATTCAACGTTCTGTTGAAGGAGTCTTCACCGCCGGTTCCGGGCCGTCAAGGGAGAATCGACCCGCGACACGGATCGACGACCATCCCTGGACGATTCCGCAAAGCGGAATTATACTTCCGTTCAGCAGAACGCGGCTCCGCGCAAGCGGGCCGCCGGCCGGCCGCCGGGTAGGCTTCTGCCCTTCCTGCCAGGCCCCGAAAGGAACGCGCCGTGCCGACGTCCAGCGCCAGCACCAACGACTCCGCCCGGTCCGCCGCCGGTGGCGGCGTGCAGTCCCTCGAGCGCGCCTTCGATCTGCTCGAGCGGATGGCGGACGCGGGCGGCGAGGTCGGCCTGAGCGAGCTGTCCGCGAGCAGCGGGCTTCCCCTGCCGACCATCCACCGTCTGATGCGCACGCTCGTCGCCTGCGGTTACGTACGCCAGCAGGCCAACCGCCGGTACGCGCTGGGCCCGCGACTGATCCGGCTCGGCGAGTCCGCCTCCCGGCTGCTCGGCACCTGGGCGCGGCCGTATCTGGCCCGCCTGGTGGAGGAGACCGGCGAGACGGCGAACATGGCGCTGCTCGACGGGGACGAGGTCGTGTACGTGGCGCAGGTGCCGTCGAAGCACTCCATGCGGATGTTCACCGAGGTGGGCCGGCGCGTCCTGCCGCACTCCACGGGCGTGGGCAAGGCCCTGCTGGCCGGTTTCCCGCCGGAGGAGGTGCGGGCCCTGCTCGGCCGCACCGGCATGCCCGCCGCGACGGACAGGACCATCACCACACCGGACGGCTTCCTCGCCGCGCTGGAGGACGTGCGCCGCCTGGGCTACGCGATGGACGACAACGAGCAGGAGATCGGCGTCCGCTGCCTCGCCGTACCGGTGCCGGACTCCCCCACGGCGGCGGCGATCTCCATCTCGGGCCCGGCGGGGCGGGTCACGGAGTCGGCGACGGAGAAGATCGTGCCGGTGCTCCGGCAGGTCGCGGCGGAACTCTCCGAGGCGCTCGCCACGCCGGGCACCGGCCCCACGAGCTGATCGGGGCGCGCGTCCACCCGCGCGGTGACGGGCCGTGCGTCAGCCACGTGGCGACGGGCCTCGCGTCAGCCCCGCGGTGACGGGCCGAACAGGTCCACCGCCTCACGCAGTTCCCGCACACCCTGCCCCAGCGCGCTCACCGAGCCGATCGCGCCCGCGATCAGCAGCAGGGAGCGGCGCAGCCGGGGGATCTCGGGATCGCCCGCGGCGGCCATCCCGGCCAGTGCGGCGAGTTCCTCCTCCGCGATGCTCCGGTCCCGGAAGTCCCCGGGATGGGCGGCGAGCTGACGGCGTAACCGGGACACGGCGGAGCGCAGCTCCGCCACCCGTGGGTCCACCTGACTGCCGGGCACACGCCTTTGCTCCACGCTGCGCAACACAGTCCTCCCCCTGGCACGTCGTCGTGCGCCTCCCCGACCGGCCGCGGCGCCCCGCCGGCCGGTCGCGCCAGTAAACGCCACCCCGGCCCCCTCGCGCCAGTCCGCTGCGTCATCGAGTTGTTCCACAGCGTGACGAGGTGGCCCCGGGCGTCCGCCACGCGCCGTCCCGCCGCCACGCGCCGTCCCGCCGCCGCGCGGCGGGTGCGGTATGCAGGACGTATGACGACACATCACAGGGGCGGGGACACCACCGCGGAGGTCGTGGGGCTGCTGCTCGCCGCGGGCGGCGGGCGGCGGCTCGGCGGGCGGCCCAAGGCGCTGCTCACGCACCGGGGCCGGCCGCTGGTGGAGCACGCGGTGGGGGTCCTCCGCGCGGGCGGCTGCACCCGGGTGCACGTGGTGCTCGGCGCGCGGGCGGACGAGGTGCGCGCCCGCGCCTGCCTGCCGGACTGCGCCCTCGTGGACAACCCCGCGTGGGAGCGGGGCATGGGCACCTCCCTGCGGGCCGGCCTCGGCTCCCTGGCCGGGACGGGCGCGCGGGCGGCGCTGGTCTCGCTGGTCGACCAGCCCGGGATCGGCCCGGAGGCGGTCGCCCGGGTGCTCGCCGCCCACCACTCCCCCGAGTCGCTCGTCTCGGCCGCCTACGACGGCGTGCGCGGCCATCCGGTGCTGTTCGGCGCCGCGCACTGGACCGGGATCGCCGCGACCGCGACCGGCGACCGGGGGGCACGCGCCTATCTGAAGGAGCACGCGGAACAACTCGTGCTCGTCGAGTGCGGTGACGTGGCCGAGGCGTACGACATCGACACCGAGGCGGATCTGGCGCACCTCGAGTGAGCCGGGACGGCGGTGGGTGAACAGGGTGGCACCGCACGCCACCCTCCCCCGGCCCGGAGGATCTCACCGTCAACAGAACATTGAACTTCCACCATGAGAAAACTACTATCCACTGCGCCAAAGATGTCCGGCCTCCGGACGGGCGCCCCCGCCGCCCCCGGGCCGACCGGCTCCCGGCGCCACGCCACGCACGCCGAAGGAAGTGACAGCTGATGTCCGCACCAGCGCCGTCCCCGCTGGCCATCGTCGACGCCGATCCCCTGCCCCGGCAGGAGGAGGTCCTCACCGAGGCGGCGCTCGCCTTCGTGGCCGAGCTGCACCGGCGGTTCACGCCCCGGCGTGACGAGCTGCTCGTCCGCCGCGCGGAGCGCCGCGCCGAGATCGCCCGTACGTCCACGCTCGACTTCCTGCCGGAGACGGCCGCGATCCGCGCGGACGACTCCTGGCGGGTGGCCCCGGCCCCCGAGGCCCTGAACGACCGCCGGGTCGAGATCACCGGGCCCACCGACCGCAAGATGACCGTCAACGCCCTCAACTCGGGCGCGAAGGTCTGGCTCGCGGACTTCGAGGACGCCTCCGCGCCCACCTGGGAGAACGTGGTCCTCGGCCAGCTCAGCCTGATCGACGCCTACACCCGGAACATCGACTTCACCGACCCGGTCTCCGGCAAGTCGTACGCCCTGCGCCCGGACGCGGAGCTGGCGACGGTCGTCATGCGCCCGCGCGGATGGCACCTGGACGAACGTCACCTCACCGGCCCGGACGGCACCCCGGTGCCCGGCGCGCTGGTCGACTTCGGCCTGTACTTCTTCCACAACGCGAAGCGGCTGATCGAGCTCGGCAAGGGCCCGTACTTCTACCTCCCCAAGACGGAGTCCCACCTGGAGGCCCGGCTGTGGAACGAGGTGTTCGTCTTCGCACAGGACTACCTGGGCGTCCCCCAGGGCACCGTGCGCGCCACCGTCCTGATCGAGACGATCACGGCCGCGTACGAGATGGAGGAGATCCTCTACGAACTGCGCGATCACGCCTCCGGGCTGAACGCCGGCCGCTGGGACTACCTGTTCTCCATCGTCAAGAACTTCCGTGACGGCGGGCCGAGGTTCGTCCTCCCGGACCGCAACGCGGTGACGATGACCGCCCCGTTCATGCGCGCGTACACCGAACTCCTCGTCCGCACCTGCCACAGGCGCGGCGCGCACGCGATCGGCGGCATGGCGGCGTTCATCCCGTCCCGCCGGGACGCGGAGGTCAACAAGGTGGCGTTCGAGAAGGTGCGCGCCGACAAGGACCGTGAGGCGAACGACGGTTTCGACGGCTCCTGGGTCGCCCACCCCGATCTGGTCCCGATCGCCATGGAGTCCTTCGACCGGGTGCTCGGCGACCGGCCGCACCAGAAGGACCGCCTGCGGGAGGACGTGCACGTCACGGCGGCCGACCTGATCGCCGTCGACTCGCTCGACGCGAAGCCGACCTACGCGGGCCTGGTCAACGCCGTCCAGGTGGGCATCCGTTACATCGAGTCGTGGCTGAACGGGGTCGGCGCGGTCGCCATCTTCAACCTGATGGAGGACGCCGCCACCGCCGAGATCTCCCGCTCCCAGATCTGGCAGTGGATCAACGCGGAGGTCGTCCTCGACAACGGCGAGCAGGTCACCGCGGAGCTGGCCCGCAAGGTCGCCGCCGAGGAACTGGCGGGCATCCGCGCGGAGATCGGCGAGGAGGCCTTCGCGGCCGGCAACTGGCAACAGGCGCACGACCTGCTGCTGAAGGTCTCCCTCGACGAGGACTACGCCGACTTCCTCACCCTGCCGGCGTACGAACGGCTCAAGGGCTGAACCCCGGGGCCTGCCCGGCGGCGGACCGGACCGTGCGGAAGGGTGTGCCGGCCCCGCGTCTCCGGCGGGACCCGCCGGGCGGGCCCTAGGTGTCCGGGCCGCCCAGGTGCACCGACCAGTCCTGGGCCGCCGCCGGTTTGCCGTGCAGGTCGGGGACCCGCTTCAGCCAGTCCGGCCGGCCCCGCCGGGTCCTCGCCGCCCGCCGGGCGTTCTCCTCGGCGAGCTCGTCCGGGCCGGGGAAGTCGGTGGGCAGCCAGGCGCGGGAGGACCGTACGCGCGCGTGGAGGTAGGTCACGTACGCCTCGCGGACCTCGTCGGGCGTGGCGAAGCGGGCGTCACCGGCCAGCCAGCCGTCGGGGACCTCGGCGGTGACGGACCGCAGCAGCTCCTCGGTGACCTTCGGCGCGAGTTCGGCGTCGGCGGCACGTACGTCGGGGCCGTAGTGGCCGAGGGCGTGGTGGCGGAAGTCGTACGCCTTGGCCGGGTCGGAGCCCTCCCAGCGGTGGTGGAAGACGAGCGCGGCCCCGTGGTCGATGAGCCACAGCCGCGGGGGCGCGACCCCGAGCGTCGGCCACACCACCAGGTTGGAACTGTGGACGGTGCGGTCCACGTTCACGGTGAGGGCGTCCAGCCAGACGATCCGCCCGGCCTCCAGCGGATCGACGGGGAAGACCTCGGCGACCTCGGGGGTGAGGTCCCGCGCGCCCGGCAGGTAGTCCATGCCGAGGTTGACCCCGGCGCTGGCGGCGTGCAGCTCCCGCACCTCCTGGTGCGGCTCGCCGTCCGCCACCGCCGGATCGAAGTGCGCCAGCACCAGCTCCGGGAACCGCAGCCCCAGCGCCCGCGCCAGCTCCCCCACGATCACCTCGGCGACCAGCGCCTTGCGCCCCTGCGCGGACCCGGTGAACTTCACGACGTACGTCCCGAGGTCGTCGGCCTCGAAGACACCGGGGACGGACCCGCCCGACCTCAGCGGGGTCACATAGCGAACAGTCTTCACATCGCGCAGCACACCGGCCAGCGTACGGCAGGCCTTCCGCGGGCTCACCTGCCTTTACGGGCCGGCCAGTGGATTGGGCAGCGGCCGGTAGCGGGCGTCGGCGCCGTCCGCGCCGGTCCAGCGGAGCAGGAGGTTGGTCTTGGCCGGGAGAGTCGGGGCGGTGAGCAGGGCGGGGATCTCGGGGAGGTCGTGGCGGACCAGCTCGCGGCGGAGAGCGGGCCAGGGGTCGAGGCCGGGATGGTGGTCGGCGAGGGCGGCGGCGGTCTCCATGAGGTGGTTGACGACCAGGCAGTACACCAGGCGTTCCCAGCCCGCCTCCCTGGAGACCGCGGACAGCAGTTTCACGCCCTCCGCGTCCCGGTACAGGGCCCGTACCGGCATGCCGTCGGGGTCCATGGCGACGAGCGTGTTCTGCAGGTGGGCCTCCAGGACGACGCCGTGCCCGCCGAAGGCCGTCAGGGCCGGGGGGACCACCCGCGCCAGGTAGGCCTCCCACCAGGGTCCCGGGTCGGGGGTGGCGGCCAGGGGGTTGCCGTCGAAGCCCTCCACCAGGGCGGCGGCCAGGTAGGGGGTCGCGCCGGGCGGGAGGTGGTCGCGCAGGCCGTCGCGGACGACCACGGCCAGTTGTTCGTGGGCGAAGTCCGCGGTGCGGTGGCCCCGGTCGCTCTGCCAGGCCGCGTCGGACCCGGCGAAGGCGTCGCGTACGGCCGTGTCGGTCGTACGGAGTCTCAGCAGGTCGTGGCGCCACAGCCGGCGGATGTCGTTGGTGATGCGCACGTCCAGGCTGAACTTCAGGAACAGGTCGCGCTCGGGCGCGTACACGGTGCGGACCGCCGCCGTGGGCCACACCGGGAACGGGGTCGTGCCCAGCCGGATCAGACGGCCGTCGGCGAAGGCGGGGGCGAGGTCACGGGCCGCGAGGTCCAGCTGCCAGGGGTGGGCGGGCAGCAGGCGGTAGCCGGGCGGTGCGGTGCCCAGGCGGTCGAGGGCCGCGGTGTCCCCCTCGTCCACGACCGTGTCCGCGCGCAGCCCCAGCAGCGCCAGTGGGAAGCGGGCGTGCGCCTCGGGCGCGTACGGCAGCCAGGCCGCCGCGGGGCCGCCGCCGCGTGCCTTGGGGGCGGGGTGGTGGGTGTGGCCGGTGACGAGGGCCTGCTCGGAGCGCAGATACGGGTCGTCGGGCGGGGTGGCCCGGGCGCGGGCGGCGAGCAGCGCGGCCACCGCCTCCCGGCTGTCGAGCATCTCGGCGGGCAGTTCGTGGTTGGGCAGGCCGGTGTGCCGGCGCAGCTCCTCGGCGACGAGTTTCACCAGCTCCGTGTGGCCGAGGCGGTGCCAGGCGCCCGCCGCGTGGACCTCGGGTCCGGTGGGGCGCCGGGTGCCGCGCACCCGCAGCAGGCGGTCCGTGCCGGGCAGGCGGTACGTCGAATACGCCCCCGCCCCCGTCCCCGAGCCCGTCCCCGTTCCCGGAACGGGCCGGGCCACTTCGCGCAGCAGGCAGTTCAGCAGCGGCACCGCCGCGTACGCGTCGGCGTCGTCGTCCGCGGGCGGGGGCATGGGATCCACGCGTTCCTCTGGTCCTTACGGTCTGTCCTGACGGGGACGATCAGTATGTCTGCCATCGTCCACCCATACGCCCCGCCCCGCGCGTCACCGAGGAGCCCGCCCGTGCACCGTCCCCCCACCGCCGAGGCCGAGACCGCCGACGAGTTGGCCGTCGTACGGCCCTCTCTCGTGCCCCGGTACACCGACGCGCTGCCCGGCGCCCGCGCGGCCGTGCTGACCCGGCTGTGGCGTGGTCTCGCGTACGACCCGCTGCCGTGGGTCGTGCGGCGGGAGACGCGGCGCGACGGGCTCGGCCTGCGGCTCGCGGACGGGCGGTGGCTGCGCGGCCCGCGGGCGGATCCGTACGCGACCACCGCGTACGTCACGGACGTACGGCTGGACGAGGCGGTGCACGACGATCCGGCGCGGCTGATGGCGGAGCTGGCCGTGCCGCACGCGGAGGTGTTCGCCGCCGAACTCGGGCACAGCGTCGCGTCGTTGGCGTTGTCACGGGCGGGGCAGCCGGATCACCCGCGGGAGTGGCCCGTGCGGGACTGGCAGTGGGAGCGGCGGGTGGTCGACGGGCATCCGTTCCACCCCAACTGCCGTTCCCGGCCCGGTTTCTCGGTGGCCGAGCAGCTCGCCTACGGACCCGAGCACGGGCCGGTGGTGGAGCTGGGGCTGCTGCCCGTGCCGGAGGACGGGTGCCTGGTGTCGGGGGTGTGGCCGGGGTGGCTGCGGGAGCCGGGGCGGGTGGTGGTCCCGGTGCATCCCTGGCAGGCGGCGCACGTGCTGAAGCGGACGGGTGAGGGGCGGCCGGCGGCGCACCCGCTGACGGCGCATCCACTGATGGCGCTGCGCACCCTCGCGCTGCCGGACGGGCCGCACGTCAAGACGGCGCTGAGCGCCCGGCTGACGTCCTCGGTGCGGGACATCTCGCTCGGCTCGGTGGCCGCGTCGGCGGCGCTGTCGGACTTCGGGGAGGCGGTGGCGGCGCGCACCGACGGGCTGCTGCACGTCACCCGCACGCTGGGCGCGGTGGCGGCCGGGTCGCCCGATCTGGCGGCGGTGCTGCGCGAGTCGCCGGAGGTGTACGCGGCGCCCGGGGAGCGGGTCGTCCCGGTGGCGGCGCTGGCGGTCACCGGGCTGCCGGACTCCCCCGCCTGGTCGAGCCGGTTCGCGCGGCTCGCGCTCACGGTCGGGCTGCGGCTGCTGGAGCTGGGGGTGGCCCTGGAGGCGCACGGCCAGAACCTGCTCGTGGTGCTGGCGCCGGACGGGGATCCGGTACGGCTGGTCTACCGCGATCTGGCCGATCTGCGGATCGCTCCCGCCCGCCTCGCCCGGCACGGTGTCCCGCTCCCCGACGAGCTGCCCGCGCGCATGGTCACGGACGACGAACGCACCCTGCGGCGCAAGCTGTTCGGTTCGCTGGTGGCCGGCGCGCTGGCGGGGACGGCGGGGTCGGGGCCGGCGCTGCGTGCGGCCCTGGAGGGTGCCGTACGGGATCTGCCGCGCACCCCGGACCTGACCGCCCTGCTCGACGGCCCGCTGCCGGCGAAGGCGCTGACGCTGATGCGGCTGTCACCGCGGGCGCCGGGGGACCAGTGGGCGGAGCTGCCCAACCCGCTCCGGTACGGGTCCCCGTGACATCTCGTTTTGGAGCACGGCACTCCTGATCAATAGGATCCGCCGATGATCAGAAGAAAACGGCCGGTGGCAGGCGCCTGTGCCCTGCTCGCCGCACTGACGGCCGGGCTCGCCTTCCCGGCCGGGGCGGCCGCCGGTGAACCCACGGGTCAGGACGCCCCCAAGGTGAACCTGGTCCTCGATGTGAGCGGCTCGATGCGGGCCAAGGACATCGACGGCCAGTCCCGGATGGCGGCGGCGAAGCAGGCGTTCAACGAGGTGCTGGACGCGACGCCGGAGGAGGTCGAGCTCGGCATCCGCACACTCGGCGCGAACTACCCCGGCGACGACCGCAAGGAAGGCTGCAAGGACACCGCTCAGCTCTACCCGGTCGGCCCGCTGGACCGCACCGAGGCCAAGACGGCGGTGGCCACCCTCGTCCCGACGGGCTGGACCCCGATCGGCCCCGCCCTGCTGAAGGCGGCCGACGACCTCGACGGCGGCAACGGCTCCAAGCGGATCGTGCTGATCAGCGACGGCGAGGACACCTGCGCCCCGCTCGACCCGTGCGAGGTGGCCCGGGAGATCGCGGCCAGGGGCATCGGCCTGACCATCGACACCCTCGGCCTGGTCCCGAACGCCAAGCTGAGCCAACAGCTCAGCTGCATCGCCGAGGCGACCGGCGGGACGTACACCTCGGTCGAGCACCAGGACGAGCTCACCGACCGGGTGAACGAGCTGGTGGACCGCGCGGCCGAGCCCGTGGTGACGCCGGTGGCCACCGAGGGCGCCGGCTCGTGCGCCAAGGCGCCGGTGCTCGAGTCCGGCCTCTACACCGACCGTGAGGAGTTCGGGCAGCAGCGCTGGTACCGCGTGGAGCTGCTCGCCGGGCAGGAGCTGCGCGCCTCGGTGAGCGTGGCGGCGGACCGCGCCGTACGCCCGGACTACGGCGTGCTGCTGCGGGCCGTCACGGTGCACGGCCGGGAGCTCGTACGCGGCGAGGCGACCGGCAACGGCCGTACGGACGTGCTGTCCACCGGGCTGCGCCACCCGAAGCCCGAACAGGACGACGACGACAGCGACAAGCCCGCCGCCGAGACCGTGTGCCTGGCGGTGACCAACTCCTTCTCGGCGGACGCCGGGGTGAAGACCACGCCCGGTCTCCCACTGGAGCTGACGGTCGACGTCGTGGACGGCCCGGACGACGCGGCCGACGTGGCCTCCTTCGGTCTCGGCCGGGGCTGGTGGCTGCTCGGCGCACTGATCCTCACCGGCTTCCTCGCCGGTCTCGTCTGGGGCTGGCTGTCACGCTGGCGGGTCGCCGTCTGGAGGACCAACTGATGCGCGCCGTACGGATACTGAGTGCCGCCCTCCTGACCCTCGGGCTGGCCGCCGCCCCCGCCGCGGCCGACTCCTCCCCCTCCCCGAGCGCGTCCGGCGACGACGGGGCGCCCACCCGCGCGGGCACCTCGTTCCGCACGGCGACGGAGGTCGAACAGGGACAGACCGCCACCGCGCGCGCCTCCACCGGCGACTACCTGTACTGGTCGTTCCCGGCGGACGCCGGGCAGCGCCCCACCGTCCGCGCGACGGTGAAGCTGCCGGAGAGCCACGCGGCCGAGACCTGGCAGATCGACGTGTACGACGGTCTGCGCCGCCGCCAGGCCTGCCAGTACGGCGCACAGACCCGCACCGCCGGGACGGACACGCCCTCCGTGGAGCTGGAGTGCGTGCTGCGCACGGTCCGCGCCTGGTCGGAGCCGTGGGCCAACGACCCGCTGCCGGGCACGTACTACGTCCGGCTCACGGCGCTGCGGCTGTCCACGTCCGACCTGGGCCAGCCGGTGAACGCCGAACTGCGGGTCGAGTCCGAGGACATGGGCGGCGCGGCGGCGGTGGACGGCGCGCTGTCCGAACCGCTGGTGCCGGGCATCGCCGCCCGGGCCGACTCCGACGAGGAGGAGGACTCGGCGGTCCTGGCCGCCCTGGAGCCCGAGGACGGCTGGACCTCCGGCTGGTGGTCCGACCGCTGGGTGTGGACGGCGGCGGGCGGCGCCCTGGCCGCCCTGGCGGGTGTCGCCGGCTACCGGCTGACGCGGGGATCCGGGCGTCCGCCCGGAGTGCCGCCGACCGCGTGACACGTCGTGGAAGGCCCGCCCCGTGCGGGCCTTCCGCCTTTTCCTCTCACGTTCCTCTCACGTCTCCCGCAGCGCCTTGGCGAGCGTGCCCTCGCCCGTCACCCCGACCCGTCCCGCGCGGACCGCGTCGGCCAGGGTCAGTTCGCCGCGGCCGATCGCCGTACAGGTGGCGGTGTCCAGGGAGAGCAGGGCGTCGGGCTCCCCGGGGGCGGGGCCGTCGCCGTACACAGGACCGTCCTCGGCGCCGACCCGCAGGTGGAACATCCCCTCGTCCAGGCAGACTTCGACGAGGCCCTCGCCCTCCAGGGCGCGCAGCAGGGGCAGCGCGAACCAGTGGGCGCGCACCGCGTCCGTGGGCCGCCGCTCGCCCAGTTCGCCCTCGCCCCAGGCGCCGAGGGCCTGGAGCACGGGCAGCAACGCGCTTCCGCGCGCCGTGAGTTCGTACACGTACGCCGCGCCGGGCGGGGGCAGCCGACGGCGGGTGGTGAGGCCGTCGCGCTCCATGTCCTTGAGCCGGGAGGCCAGTACGTCCGTGCTGACACCGGGCAGGTCCGCGTGCAGGTCGGTGTAACGGCGCGGCCCCGCGAGGAGTTCCCGGACGATCAGCAGGGTCCAGCGGTCGCCGACGACGTCGAGCGCGCGGGCTGCGGAACAGTACTGGTCGTAGCTTCGGCGTGGTGACATGCGACGCAGTCTAGACATGTTGTTGGACTTTCCAAGCTCCTACTTGGTAAAACCAAGCAACACCACGTGAGGGGAAGCGGCGCATGGAGTTCCGGCAGTCGAGCAAGCTCAGCGAGGTCTGTTACGAGATCCGCGGTCCGGTGATCGAGCACGCCAACGCGCTGGAGGAGGCGGGGCACAGCGTGCTGCGCCTGAACACCGGCAATCCGGCCCTGTTCGGTTTCGAGGCGCCGGAGGAGATCGTCCAGGACATGATCCGGATGCTTCCCCGGGCCCACGGCTACACCGACTCGCGGGGCATCCTGTCCGCCCGCCGCGCGGTCGCCCAGCGCTACCAGACCCTGGGCCTGGAGGTCGACGTCGACGACGTCTTCCTCGGCAACGGCGTCTCCGAGCTGATCTCGATGGCCGTACAGGCCCTGCTGGAGGACGGCGACGAAGTCCTCATCCCGGCGCCGGACTTCCCCCTGTGGACCGCGGTGACGAACCTCGCGGGCGGCAAGGCGGTCCACTACCTCTGCGACGAACAGGCCGACTGGTACCCGGACCTGGACGACATGGCCGCGAAGATCACGGACCGCACCAAGGCCGTGGTCGTCATCAACCCCAACAACCCCACCGGCGCGGTCTACCCGAAGGAGATCGTCGAGGGCATCCTCGACCTGGCCCGCCGCCACGGCCTGATGGTCCTCGCCGACGAGATCTACGACCAGATCCTCTACGACGACGCCGTGCACCACTCGGCCGCCGCGCTCGCCCCCGACCTGGTCGTCCTCACCTTCTGCGGCCTGTCCAAGACCTACCGCGTGGCGGGCTTCCGCTCCGGCTGGATGGTGGTCACCGGCCCCAAGCAGCACGCGAAGGACTACCTGGAGGGCCTGACCATGCTGGCCTCCATGCGGCTGTGCGCCAACGCGCCCGCCCAGTACGCCATCCAGGCCGCCCTCGGCGGCCGGCAGTCCATCCTCGAACTGACCGCACCCGGCGGCCGGCTGCGTGAACAGCGGGACGTGGCCTGGGAGAAGCTGAACGAGATCCCCGGCGTGAGCTGCGTGAAGCCGAAGGGCGCGCTGTACGCGTTCGCGCGGCTGGACCCCGCGGTGCACAAGATCCACGACGACGAGAAGTTCGTCCTCGACCTGCTCCTGAGGGAGAAGATCCAGGTCGTCCAGGGCACCGGCTTCAACTGGCCCTCCCCCGACCACTTCCGCATCCTCACCCTCCCCCACACGGACGTCCTGGAGACGGCGATCGGCCGCATCGGACGGTTCCTGAGCGGGTACCGGCAGTAAATCTCTTTCATCCTGTGCGGTCGCAGGTCAACAGGGTGTGGACGGCTTGAACAGTACGGTTGACGCGTCAGGTTGAGCACTGGGCTCCACTCAGTGCTCGCCAGGACTTCAACCGGGCGAAGGCACGTTCGTCTTCGAGGCCACCGTCCTGATCGCCGCGATCGGCGAACGGCTGTGCCCCCGTCCTGTCACTCGCCCATGCCATGCCGGCCGCCACCAGGCGCAGCGAAGAGGGGAGAGCGCAGATGGCGGCTCGGTTCTGCGTGGCGGACAGCGAGAACGGCGACCGCATCGACGACCCGTCCGAGGACGCCTTGTTCATGATGATCAGCGACCTCAACGACTCCGACAACACCTTCGTGGTCGTCCAGCCCGACGAGGACGATCCCGTCTGGTTCGTGTCAGTGGCCGTGCTCGACGAAGGCGACTACGAGGTCGTTCGCCGCGACACCACCCGCAACGAGCACGAGGTGACCACCTCGACCAGCATCAACGACATCGCCCACGACCTGACCATCTGGATGGCCGCCCGCAGTCACCCCGAACGACCGTCCCAGCAGGACACCTGAGTCAGGGGGCGGTGGAGTGCTACTTCCACACGAGCGGAGAACTGGCCTACGTACGCGTCGACGGGCGACTCGGCCCTCAGGTGAGCTGCGAGGGAATCCGGCTCATCGGCCGTGTACCGTCGCAGCTCGCGCAGGAAATGGAAGCCCACGCGATCAAGCACGACACCGGCCTGCGGTTTAGTCCCAGCGGCGACATCTCCTGCGACGGCTTCCAGCTTGAAATCGGCGCCCAGCGCGCCGGCGACCGCATCATCTCCTCGGCCTTGTTCTTCGTCGCGGGCGACGACCAGTCCGTTATGCGAGACAGCGCACCTGACGCGGTCTGGCACCGTTGACGCCGTTCGCGTCCGGTGGACCACCCCGCCAGGACCAGCGACATAGGACAGGCCACCGCCGTTCGAGCCGATGATCAGGCCACCGGCCTTGTCCGCGCCGACATCGACAGCACCGTACTGCTTGAACCGTAGAAGGACATCACCCGCCGGGTCGACGAAGTAGCCGTTGCCGACGTCCGCCCAGGTGACGTCGCCGATGTTGTCGTAGAAGGTGACCAGGTCGGCAGGGACGATGCCGGCCTGGGCAAGCGTGCGAGCTGCGGCCTGGTCGGCATAGTCGGCCAGCCGGACCTCATTGGCTCCCGGGGGAAAGCCGTGTCGGCGTTCGAACTCGTCCGTCATCGCCTCCAGGGCCTCCGAAACCCTGCTCGCCCAGGAGGCCAGCCAGGTGGGCGAAAGTGAGTGGTCACTCATGAGGCCGGATCATGGCACGGACCGCGGACATCCATGGGGCACCCAGCAGTAGGTGCCCAGACCAGTAGGTGGTCGAGAGGACATTCCCCTGGCTGCACGGCTTCCAACGTATGCGAATCCGTGGGGAACGCCGGACCGACATCCACGAAGCGTTTCTCAACCTCGTCTGCTGATCGACAACTTGGCGTGCTGTACCGGCCGTGGACGACTGCCGAGCTGCCTCCGTCCACTACAGCGGGTCGGACTCCAGGAAGCTTCGCATCTCGATGGCAAGGCGGCGCATGTCTTCTCCAGGAGCATGGATGGTCGTCATCTCGAAATGCCACTCGTCGTCGGGGAGGCGGTCATGCAGCCCCCACGTCAACCGGACGTGTGATCCCGCGTGCTCGGCAGCCAGTGTCAGGTCATTCTCAAGAGAGCGCCAGGTCCTGGTGCCGTTCCATCCTCGGAACCTCTCTGCCAGTTCGGCAAGGAAGACATCGAGGCCATCACCGTCCCAGGTCCTCACCATGACCTCGATCCGCGCCGACTCACCTTGAGCTGTCACGAGGAAGTCGCGCATCAGGTCATCACGCTCCTCCGGGAAGGAACGTGTCAGCCGGTGGAAGCGCAGGCTGATCGTTCGATACCGGTCACCTCCGACGCGGACGACCGGGTTGGTCTCATCTTCCTCCATCACGTATGCAGCCTATGGGCGCGAGACCCCGTGCAACCAGGAGTTTTGTCTCCCTCCTGCCTGACACCGGTCTTCGGAGGAAGTCAAACGCAGTCTCGACTCAGTCATTCCGTTAGGAGCTGCAAAAGGGCTGTCCCGCAAAAACCCTGGCTCCGAGCACGAAGCAACCTGAAGAGCCGGCTAGGCACTCAGCCGGTGGTTCGTGAGGTGTTCAGGGGACCGGCGAAGTCGGCGAGCGTGCGGAAGTCGTTCTCCCGCAGGCCGGTCCGCGGGTTGACGTGGTGCAGGAGCCCGGGCCCTTGATGGTGGGCGGTCACGTACGTGTGATCCAGCTCACTCTGCTCGTCGTCCACCCAGGCGAAAGGACGACCGCCTGCGTAGGCCACCAGCGGCCCGGTCTTCCAGTGGACTCCATCAGGGCGTTCCTGGAACAGGACGTCGCCGAAGTCGACGAAGGGAAGTTCCGGAAGGCCGAGGACCGGCGCGATCCACCGGTTGGCGTCGTCCATCCATGTGGTGGCCCAGCACAGCTCGAAGCCGAGCTGGAGCAGGCTTCGTCCGTGCTCCGGGTTGAGCCAGACACGTAGAGGGCGCCGTCGGGACGAGAGGCCCCTGTCGTCCTCATGAGCGTTGCTCCGGGGGACTCTGAGTGTGGTGTAGCCGTCGGGACGCCTCTCCGGCTGGGCCGCGTAAGGGTTGAGCGGCCCGTCCACATCGAGGAACAGCAGCGGTCGGTTCACGGTTTCCCCCGGGTCTCACTCACTGTGGACTGCCCCGATCAGCGTAGCTGTGGGATTGTCCCGACATTGGGCCGGCCTGAGTGATGATCATGGTGTGGCGGGTGTGATCACGGCATCGGAGCCGTCTTGGACAGCCCCGTTCGCGGGGCTGAGCCCGCGCGAAAGCCACCCCGTGGACCAGGTGGATTGTGATGCGGTACGCGCGTCGTGTCGTCGAGCAGGGCGAGCCCAAAAAGCCTGGGTCCGGGGTGCCAGGAACCGCCGGCGGGGCGATCGCGTCGGATCAAGGCATGCGAGAAGAGAGACAGGGCTGTGCGGGCATCCTCCTGGCGGCCGTGGGGGCCGTCGTGGCGGTGCTCGTCTGGGCGCCGAGGGCGCGGGTCAGTATTCACGGGGGCTTCGAGGGCATGCACCGGGACCTGAGCGTCCTCTACGTCGACCTCCCGCTCATCGCCGCCGGCGGCGCACTCGTCCCGCTCGCCGCCTGGCTGCTCGGCCTGCGCACACTGCGCCGCCCGTGGCTCGCGGCCGTGCTCGCGGCGGGTGCGCTCGGGCTCGGGATCTGGGGACTGCTCAGCTGGTGGACGCCTTACGAACGGCCCGAGTTCACGGGGTAGGCGCCCCCGCCGAAGTCACCGGGAGGGCAAGGTTTCGACGGCGGCGCGGATGTCGTGTCAGCCCGGCGGAGTGCGGGTGCGTCCGGGGTCCCGCGGATCCCGCAGGACGCCGCACCTCATCCGCGCGCCTCGCCGAAGCCGCGTGCCTGTCGCAGCATCGTCAGCGCCGCGGAGGAGGCGGATGCGGGCTCCGCGGTGAAGGTGACGAGGGACTGGTGCGGTTCCTGCGGGACGTGGAACGTCTGTTGTGTGACGGTCAGGTCCCCGACGACCGGATGGGCCAGGTCGTAGACGTCGCGGCCGCAGGGCTCGACGGTGTGTTCGGCCCACAGCGAGGCGAACTCGGTGCTGTGAATCGCCAGTTCGCCGACCAGCGCGGCGAGGCAGCCGTCATCGGGGTTGCGGGCCGTCATGATGCGCAGGTTGCCGACCACGGCGCGGGCCTTGGCGGGCCAGTCGCGGTAGAGGGCGCGGGTGTGCGCGTCCAGGAAGACCAGCCGGGACATGTTGGGCCGGGTGTCCGTGTCGTCGGGCGAGGCGATGTCCAGGTGGCCGGCGAGCAGAGCGTGCCCGGCTCCGTTCCAGGCGAGCACGTCGTTGCGGCGGCCCATGACGAGCGCGGGCACGTCGCCCATGGCGGCCAGCAGCGTCCGCAGATCGGCGGAGGCGTGCTCCTCGGGAGGCGTCACCGGTCCGCTCCGGTGACTCGCCGTCGTCGACAGGACGTGCAGGTGTTCCCGCTCGGCCGGGGTAAGTCGCAGGGCGGTCGCGATCGCGTCGAGGACCTCGGCCGAGGCGTTGAGCGACTGGCCCTGTTCGAGCCTGGTGTAGTAGCCGGCGCTGACCCCCGCCAGCATCGCGAGTTCCTCCCGGCGCAGCCCGGGCACCCGGCGCCGGTCCCCGTACCGGGGCAGGCCGACATCGTCCGGGCCCAGTCGCGCCCGCCGCGCCATCAGGAACTCACCGAGCGGTGATCTGCGGTCCATGACGGCAAGTATGCGCGGCGGCCGGGTCCGTCGCCTGCACCTGTCAGGGGTAGGCAGGAGCGGGTCTGGTCACCCGGGTGCGGGGCCCTCAGAGTCGATCACACGGATCACGGCACAAGCGCCCTCCGTATCCGTCCCACCCGCCGTCCACGACGCCGCCGGACGCATCGCGAACCGGCCCCGCGCGTCGCACTCGAACGAGGGAGACACATGCCCACCGCCCCACCCGCGCCGCTCTCGCCCACGGAGGCGACCGCCTCCACGGCACCCCAGGTCACCACGATCCGACTGGGCGACGTCGAGATCACCCGCGTCATCGAGTTCTCGGACATCTCGCCGATGACGACCGATGTGTTCTTCCCCGGCAGCAAGCCCGAGGAATGGCAACGCCACGCCGCACTGCTGGACCCGGACCACTGGGACGCCCGCACCGACCTGACACGCGTCGCCACCCAGTCCTGGGTGCTGCGCAGCGAGGGCAGGGTCATCCTGATCGACACCGGTGCGGGCAACGGCAAGTACCGCCCGCTGCAACCGATCTGGTCCTACCTGAACACGAACTACCTGGAGAACCTCGCCGCGGCCGGCGTCCAGCCGAAGGACGTCGACCTCGTCGTCAACACCCATCTCCACGACGACCACGTCGGCTGGAACACCCGGCTCGACGGACGCGACTGGGTCCCCACCTTCCCCCACGCGACCTACCTCATGCCGCGGCCCGACGTCGAGTACTGGCACCCGGAGAACCTGCACAACACCGTGTTCGGCCGGGGGAACCAGAACGTCTACGAGGACAGCATCGACCCCGTGATCGAGGCCGGGCTCGTCAAGACCTGGGACGACTCCTACGTCATCGACTCCAACCTCCGGCTCGAACCGGCCCCCGGGCACACTCCCGGCTCCTCGGTCATCCACCTCGAATCCGGAGGCGACCGCGCGGTCTTCGCCGGTGACCTGATGCACGGCGCGATCCAGATCCACGAACCCCACCTCAACAGCTGCTTCGAGGAGGACGAGAACACCGCCCGCGCCAGCCGGGCGCGGATGTTCGCCTACGCCGCCGACCACAACGCCCTCGTACTGCCCGCCCATCTGCCCGGCCACGGCGCCTTCGAGATCCGGCGCGAGGGCACCGGGTTCGGCCTCTCCCGCTGGGCGCCCTTCTCCCGCACCTAGCGCATCACCGGCATCAGCGGCCCGTAGGCCCTCCGACCGGCAGCGACCCGGGCGGCCGGCGCAACCGCCTCTGTCAGTGGAGGGCACTACGGTGCCGGGGTGACTGATCTCGAAGTAGTGGCACGTGCGTCGGTCAGCGGTGCACGCGCTTTTGAGCACGTGATATGCCACCCCCGGCTTCCGCTGGCGGCCTGCTCGGACTCCGAGCGTCCGGCCGTTCACGTCTGGGACTGCGGTGGGGGGCGACTCCGCGAGCTCGGCTCCGTGAGCCTCTCGCCGGCCCCCTATGAAGGCGCCTTGGGGTGGGACAGGGAGAAGCGGACGCCCGCCGTGGCGTGGCATCCGGACCGGCCACTGCTCGCCGTGGCAGGAGAGGGAGCTCGGACGCCCTTGATCTCGCTTCCGGAAAGGTCGGTGCCGGACGCCCGTGGGACACGGGGGTCGCCGAGCATCCCGGCGGCGGGCTCGTCGCCACGCTCGCCAGCAACCAGGGGGCCACGTACTGCTTTTTCGCGCGCGTCGGCCAGGAGACCGCGCCTGCCGTGATGCGGCCGCTCCGCCGGGCGTTGATCCTGGACTGCGACGGCTACCAGGCTCCGCTCTTCAGCGCGGACGGACGCCATATGGTGATCCGCGGCAACGCCTACGAACACTCGGTGGAGGTCTTCGAGTTCCCCTCACTGCGCCGGACTCTGGCCACCACCCTGGGCGACCCCTGCCCTCCTTACCCGTACCCGCAGGACTGGCTCGACCAGATGAAAGCCTGGTCGCGTCACAACATCGCCTTCGGAACCCGACCGGGCGTGCTGTGGTGGCCGCCACCGCGACCGGCGAGCTTCTCGTCGCCGGTAGCGAGGGAGAACTGGTGCTCTTGTCCGTGCCGACCGGTTCCGCGCCGACCGGCGCCACAAGCAGGGACGTCGCGAGGGCCGCGGCCGTGGAGTTCTCGGAGACCACCACCGAGATCCCGGACGACGACGCCGAGTTGGAGACGCACCTTGTCGTGACCGACGGCACCCGCACATGGGAAGCGGACGATCTTGCGACAGTGACCGCGGCCGACGCAACGGATCCGACCTGGCTCCGTATTCAGGCCGCCCTCAACAAGGCACGCGCCGAGAGCGAGTAGACCATGGAACGCGATGCGCCGTCCGCGTCGGCGGTGCGTCGGGCCGGGGCTACGACCAGACGAGCCGGCCTCCGGCTGCCTCGCAGACCGGCTGGTCCGGAGGATCACATCCCTCAGGCGTGGCGCGGTTCGCGTACAGCTTCTCCATCGCCCTGACGCCCAGGAAGAAGCTCCCCTCGTCCGGGAGCCGACGGCCGACCACAACTGGTCGGCCTCGGCATGCCCGTCTTCACCGCCCCCGCACCGCCGTCTCCGCGAGAACCGGGAAAACCCGGGGCCTGGGCCTCTCGTGGCGTCACAAGCCGGCAGCGGTGAGGATCCGGTACATCTGGGTCGGCTGCAGCACAGAGTTGGCAGCGGCGTCGTCGGCTACCTGGGGGTCCGGGTCACCGAGCAGCCGCTCCAGCAACCCGTCCGTGATGTTGGGGTGACGGGCGACCCCGCGACGCAGGAAGGGCTCGGCAGCGGCGGCGAGTCGCTGAAGGTGTGGAAGGGGCAGTTCCGGGTCCTCCAGGGCGAGGTAGCGCACGTTCGGGCTTGGCTCGTCGACGAACGTGCGCAGCGCGTCGCGAGGGAAGTTGGGGTGGTCGACGAGCAGCGGTCGGATGTGCAGTACGTCGCCGTGGACGCGGACCAGCCCTTCCAAAACCTCCGGTGGTGTGTTCGGCCGACGGGCGGCAGCACGGCGGACTACGAGCTCCGGGTCGTCGTCCAGCTGACGCCATGCCTCTTCAGGCAGGTCGCGGCAGGAGGCCAGTACGCGCCGGAATGTTGTGTGCCGGCAGTCCAGATAGCTCATCCGTTCGTCGAGAGGCGCTTCGCGCAGCCAGTCCAGTTCGGCGAAGTTCCAGCTCAGAGCCACTTCCGCCTCGATGCTCCCGTCCGCGCGTTCGGCTTCTACGAGCGCATACAGTCGATCCCGGGTTTCGGCGTCCACATGCCGACTTTGCGCAATCGCGACCCGCACGAGCGGGTCGTCGAGGCCCAGGAGTTGGGCGACCATCTCTGCCGTCAGATGAGGGTTACCGGCGACAGCCTGATGGAGTTCCTTTTCCTTGTGCCGCATGAGCTGCGCAAACTGCTCCAATGTGAGTGGGGCATAGCGCGCCACGTTAACGCGAACCGCAGGGTCGGCAAGGCAACGCTCCCTCCACTCGGGCGGGACACCCGGATTCCTGCGCTCGGTGGCGGCTGCACGGACCTGCGGGTCCGGGTCTGCGAGTAGTTCCACTTGCACGGCGAGAGGCCGGTCGTACCAGGCTCGTGCGACCGCGGCACGCAGGCTCGGACTCTGCGTGCCGGCGAGCATCACCCGAGGCTGACCGTAGGCTTCCTCCAGGTCGTCGATACCGATCTGCACCTTGCGGTTGACCATGTCGCGGACAAAGTCTGTGAACGCGTTGCGGATCGCCGGATCGGGATGTTCGGCAATCCTGCGGCGCATCTCCGGGGAGATGCGGTCCCCGTGAAGGCCCACCGCGGTATTGCAGTCGCCGTGCGTCAGCAGAGCATCGACAACGGCGTCCTCCAGCCGCCCGCGACGCTGCGATATCCCGTGTCGGCCGGCCTTGTGTGCAGCCAGACGTACCAGGACATCCTGAGGAGCCGACGGGTTCCGTCCCAGCCCGGAGAGTTGGGGGTGATCAAGGCTTGTCATGCACTCAACCTAGTCGGGCCGCTGCGTGCCGGCCTTCCATCGATCCTTGGCCCGGAAAAGCGAGCTCGGCTCCGTGAGCCTCTCGTCGGCCCCCTATGAAGGCGCCTTGGGGTGGGACAGGGAGAAGCGGACGCCCGCCGTGGCGTGGCATCCGGACCGGCCACTGCTCGCCGTGGCAGGAGAGGTTCGAGTTCCCCTCACTGCGCCGGGTACTGGCCACCACCCTCGGCGATCCCTGCCCTCCTTACCCGTACCCGCAGGACTGGCTCGACCAGATGAAAGCCTGGTCGCGTCACAACATCGCCTTCGGAACCCGACCGGGCGTGCTGTGGCGAAATAGTCAGCCAGGGTGTCGTACTCCCCCACGACCGTGATCTCACCCACGGTCCACCTGCCGATGCGTCCGTCCCGCGCGTCGATGAACTTCCCCGTCCAGCCGTCCTGGTCCGACAGGAACGGGATCCACTCGTTGCGCCAGAACGGGTTCTCCGGCTGGTCCGGAGGATCACATCCCTCAGGCGTGGCGCGGTTCGCGTACAGCTTCTCCATCGCCCTGACGCCCAGGAAGAAGCTCCCCTCGTCCGGGACGCGAGCATCTCTTCCGTCGCGGGCCCGGGCAGATCCGCGTGATCGGCCGGAGCGTGCTGCCGGAGAAGACGCATCACCCGGGACCAGCTCTCCACGGCACTCATCCCCCCACTGTCCCTTCGGCCGGCTCGTCGACGCCCGTCACCCTAGCGGCACTTCGCACCACACCGTCTCGGTGTACGGGTCTCCCCACATCGGAGTGCGGCTGATCAGTCGACTGCTCTCCGACCGTTCCCGAGGACGGAGCGGGAGTGGGTCCTGTTGTCAGGGCCCGCTCCCGTTCCGTCGAACGCCCCGACGGCTCGCGGTCCTTCCAAAGCGGCGACGGCTCACAGGTAGCGGACGCCCGTCAGCTCCTCGGCCGCCGCCCAGAGCCGCCTGCCCACGGCCGGATCGGCCGCCTCCCGGCTGAGCCGGGCCTCGGTGACCCGGCCGCGGGTCTCCCCCACCCCGGACGGCCCGAAGAACTGGCCGCCCCGCACACCGGGATCGGTCGCGGCGCGCAGTTGCGGCAGCGCGCCCCGCTCCACCGGCTGCGTGACCAGCAGGCCGGCCCGCGCGATCACCTGTCCGAGCCGGCCACGGTGCTCCCAGGCACGCGGAGTCAGGTTGGTGCGGGTGAGGCCGGGGTGGGCCAGTGTGCTGATGACGGGTGATCCGGTGGCGCGCAGGCGCCGGTCCAGCTCGACGCCGAAGACGGTGGTGGCGAGCTTGGACCGGCCGTAGGCGGGAGCGGCCCGGTAGTCCCGCTCGGACATCAGGTCGTCGAAGTCGAGGTGCGCGTTCTTGTGGGTGATCGAGCTGAGACCGACCACCCGGGCTTCCCTCGCCGCGGCCAGCCGGTCGAGCAGCAGTCCGGTCAGCGCGAAGTGCCCCAGCATGTTGGTGCCGAGGTGCAGCTCGAAGCCGTCGGCGGTGGTGCGGCGCGGGCCGAGCAGGACCAGGCCGGCGTTGTTGACCAGCAGGTCGACCGCCGGGTGGTCGGCGGCCAGCTTCGCGGCGAACGCGTGGACGGAGTCGAGCGAGGCCAGGTCCAGCTCGCGCACCTCCGTGTCACCGCCGATCCGGCGGGCGGCCTCCGCACCGGCGGCGGTGTCGCGGACCGCGAGCACGACGCGGGCGCCCCGGCGGGCCAGCTCGGTGGCGGTGACCAGGCCGAGGCCCGAGTTCGCGCCGGTCACGACGGCGGTCCGGCCGGTCTGGTCGGGGATGCGGTCGGCGGTCCATCCGGCCATCTGCTGCTCCTGGGGTGTCGACGGGTGGACCTACGACGCTAGGAGCGGTACGGGCCGATTCGGTCGTTCTCGTTTCCCTAGGTCTGCGGGACCTACCTTGGGTGCTCACCGGGAAGGCACACTTGCGGCATGACCCATCCGTACGCCCGTGAGCTCGGTGATTTCCTGCGCGCCCGGCGCGACCGGCTGCATCCGCGGGACGTGGGTCTGGAGCCGGGCGGCCGGCGCAAGGTCACCGGGCTGCGGCGCGAGGAGCTGGCCTTGCTGGCCGGGCTGAGCACCGACTACTACCAGCGGATGGAGCAGGGCCGGGAGGTACGCCCGTCCGACGACGTCCTGGACGCGCTGGCCGGGGCGCTCGGTCTCGACGAGGCGGAACGCAGGCACCTGTTCGGTCTGGCCCGTGCCGCCCGCCGGCCGGTGCCCGCCCGGCCGGACCGCCGTCCGGAGAGGGTTCCGGACAGCACCCGGCGGCTGCTGCGGGTCATGGACACCCCGGCGGTCGTGCTCGGCCGCCACCTCGACCTGCTCGCCTGGAACCCGATGGCAGAGGTGCTGCTCGGCAGCCCGGACGGTTACCCGCCCGACCGGCTCAACATGCTCCTCCTGCTGTTCGACGACACGCGGACCGGCGAGCGGAGCTGCCCGGACTGGGAGCGGCAGGCCCTGGAGTACATCGGCATGATGCGCGCCGCCGTCGCCACCGACCCCACCCATCCGCGCGCCACCGCGATCATCGGCGAACTGAGCATCCGCAGCGCCGAGTTCCGGCGGCTGTGGGCCCGGCACGACGTACGGGCCTCGGTCAGCGGCACCAAGACCTTCCGGGTCCCCGAGGTCGGTGACGTCGTCCTGGACTGGGACACCTATCCGCTGCCCGGCGAACCCGGTCCGTTCATGCTGGTCTTCACCGCCGAGCCGGGCAGCGCCGACGCGGACCGGCTGCACCTCCTGGCGTCGCTGCGCGCGACCCGCTCGAACCGGAAGACGCCACCACCGGCCACCTCACACTGAGCCCATCGTCCTCACCCGTCGGCGACGGGCAGGTTGTGCCACCAGTGGCCGCATCCGCCGGAGCAGAAGCGTTCGCGGCGCCGTTCGTCTGCGACCGCGAGGACCTCGACCAGTAGCCGGAACGCCTTGCGTCGTTCGTCGACAGGGGTGAGGCCGGCGATCTTCCCCAGTTGCTGGTCGATCGGGCCGCAGGTGATCAAGACCGCCGGGGTGTGCGTCGGGCGCAGCCCGGCACGTCGGATGCTCTCCGGTCCGTCTTCGGTGACGGCGCGCGCCTGCACGCAGTGGTGGCGCAGGAACAGGAGTATCTCGGCCTGCTCCTCCGGGCTGCGGGTGTCGAACCACTCGATGCCCTGTGACATCGGGCGCAGTCCTTGGGCGAGTTCGTTGAGGATGATGTCCCGCTCGGTCATGATCAGCTCCCGCAGGCCAGCGAGGCGAAGACCTCAGCGGTCTCGTCGACGAAAGCGCACAGTTGCCCAACGGCCTGCCGACAGTCATGCGGGTCGAGAGCCGCCACGGCCCGGACTTCGAGCCATCGGTCCCAGGGACCGGCCGGGGCAAGGAACCGTGTCGTGTACTCGGAGCCGAGAATCTCATCGAGGTACAGAAGCGTCCCAAGGACGACTGCCTGGTCGTAGTCGAGGTCGGGACGCGACAAGTAGTGATCAAGGTATGCGCTGAGCAGTTCGGCATCCGCTGCAGTACCGAACTTCGCAAGGGCGACGCAGTATGCCGCGCCCGCATACGGCCCCTCGCTGGCCAGCAGGAGCCGACCTATGAGCTCGCGGAACTCGGACCTGTGGGCCACAGCAACCAGCCAGGCGGCAGTCTTGCGCTCGCGCCATCCACCCTCAAAGAGGACGCCGAGCTCCGCCGGAGTGATTTCGTACGCAGCCTGAGCCAGATCCCGCACAAACGCGGAGCGCTCAACCGCGCTCAACCGGAAAACGCTCCCGCCCAACCGAAGATATCGCCGATCAGGCGTGACGAACCGCCGAACCAGCTCCTGCAACTCGGGATCGCTCCGGACATCACGCATAGCCGCATCCTGCCCGGGACGGTACTCACGTGCCACAGGTTTGCCGACTGCCTCAACGGACCGTAGTTACTGGTTCAGAGAAGCGTGGGTCCACTGTCCCTCCCCGGTGACGAGGAGGACCACCGCATCTCCGCGATCTGGAGCTGGGAAGGGAACCGCAGGAACTCCTGACCCCGCCGCTCAGCACAGGGCGACCTCGCACCACACCGTCTTGGTGTACGGGTCTCCGGCGGTCGTGCCCCAATGGGACGACAGGGCCTCGACCAGAAGGAGGCCGCGGCCGGACTCCGTGTCGGGTTCGGCGGGGGCGAGCGCGCCGGAGGTCGGGGGGTGGTGGTCCGGGCGGGCGTCCGTGACTTCGATACGGAGCGTGGCGTCCTTCGGGTGCAGGGTCAGGCGCAGGGCGAAGTCACGGCCCCGTACCCGCCCGTGCCGTACGGCGTTCGTGGCGAGTTCGACCACGAGCAGGGACGCCGTGCGGTTGGCCTCGGTGTCGTACGGCCAGCCCCACGATGCCAGTTGTTCGGCCGTCAGGTGACGGGCGAGCCGGGCGCCCCGGGTGGTGGCCGAGAGGTGGATGCGGAAGTGGCGGACGGGTCCGGTGTGTTCGTCCACGGGGGCGATCTCGACGTTCATGTCACTCAGCGTGGTCACTTGGATCCGCCGTGAACAGTCCCGGCGGCCGGACCCGGGAGCGCCGTACGGGAACTGTCCGGGCTTGTCCGGGTCGTGACGCGTGACGTCCCGCGCCTGCCGTGTGTTGAACCCACGGAGGTGTGGGGCCATGAGTGTGGAGCCTTACGGCGCGGACGAGGAGTCGGCGGCCGTGCTGCGGACCGTCGGCAAGGTCATCAAGATGTGCCGGGAGCGGGAGGGCATGACCCAGGCCGGTCTCGCCACGGCCATCAGGTACAGCGAGGAGCAGGTGTCGTCCGTCGAGCGCGGGCGCAGGGCTCCGGCGGAGGAGTTCCTGGAGGCGGCGGACCGGGTGCTCGAAGCGGGCGGTTTGATCGCGGGGCTGAAGAAAGAGGTGGAGAGGGCCCGGTTCCCCAAGAAAGTACGGGACTTGGCCAAGCTGGAGGCGGAGGCCGTGGAGATCTGCGCCTATGACAACTCCGTCATCAACGGGCTCCTGCAGACCGAGGAGTACCTGCGGGCAGTGTTCGGGTCGCGGCGTCCAGCGTTCTCCGAGGAGGAGGTGGACCGGCTTGTCACCGCGCGACTGGCACGCCAGGAAGTCATCGAGAGCAAGCAGACGAACCTGTCCTTCAGCTTCGTGCATGATGAGGCTGCACTACGGAGGCGGGTCGGGGGCAGAATGGTGCTGCGCCGACAGCTCGAACGACTGTTGGAGATCGGACAGAAGCGGAACGTGGAGATCCAGGTCCTTCCTCTGGATCGCGAGGACAACGCCGGTCTCGGCGGCCCCTTCCACCTGCTGCGGCTCAAGGAGGGCGCCACGGTGGCACACAACGAGGTTCAGCGGACCAGCCGACTGATCTCGGAGAGGAAGGAGATCCAGATCTTGGAGCTGCGGTACGGAGTCATCCGGGCCCAGGCCCTCCCGCCACGTGAGTCGCTGGCCTTCGTCGAGAAAGTCCTTGGAGAGACATGAGTGTGAAGCCCCCGACCAGTGACGGCACCGAGCTGGCGTGGTTCAAGAGCAGCTACAGCACCGACGACGGACCCGCCTGCGTCGAGGTCGCCCTCACCCCCGGAACGATCCACGTCCGCGACTCGAAGCACATACAAGGGCCCCGTCTCGCCTTCGCCCCCCACCACTGGGCCGCCTTCCTCCCTTACGCCTCCGGACGATGATGACCCGACCGCTCACCGCCGCGCAGCGCCGCATCGTCGACGCCGCCGACCCCGGTACCGGACGGCTGCGGGGTACGCCCGCACAGCTCGCCACGCTGGTGAAGCGCGGGCTCGCCTTCCGGCATCCGAGGCCGCCGCACGATCACTTCCTGACCCCGGCGGGACACCGGGCGCGCGAAGCGGAGACGGTGGAGGCGGAGGCGGCGCCCGAGCCGGTCAAGGCACCGGACGCGACCGGGGTGTTCGCCGCGCGTACCGGCGGCGAGCCCGCCGCGCCCGTGTCGGGCCCCGCCCGGCTGCGGGAGGTGCGCGGTGCCTGGCAGGGGATGCTGGAGCTGCGCCGGATGACCAATCCCGACGGTGCGACCGACCGGCCGTGCGGCTGGGAGCGTTCGCATCTGGTGCAGGCCGCCGCGCTGGCCCTGGAGGCCGCCGGACATCGCCCGGCCGGTGACGGTGAGGGCGGTTACCGGGTCCGCGAGACCCCGCAGCCGGAGGCGGTCGCCGTGTACGAGCCGGACGGCACCGCGCTGCGGGCCTGTGCGGCCACGCTGGAGGGGGCCGGCTGGCAGGTCGGGGAGTACACGGAGCCGAGGACCCGGGCGCGCTATCTGCTGGCCTCCCCGCGCCGGGTGTGAGGGGCGTGCCAGGATCGGTGGGTGATGCACCGGACCGAGCAGGCGTGAAGGGGACAGACACCGTGAGCGAGCCGTTTTCCGTCCGGGTGACCGTGCGCGGATACGAGACCGACGTGCAGGGGCACCTCAACCAGGCCGTGTACCTCAACTACGCCGAGCACGCGCGCTGGTCGCTGCTCCAGGAGGCGGGGATCAGCCAGTCCGGGCTCATCTCCCAGGGCGTGGGGCCGGTCGCCCTGGAGACCACCATCCGTTACAGGCGGGAGCTGCTCGCCGGTGACGAGGCCGACGTGAGCTGTACCTTCACCTGGAGCGGCGGCAAGGTCTTCACCATCGAGCAGACGATCACCAAGGCCGACGGCACCGTGGCGGCCGAGATCACGGCGGTCGGCGGGCTGATGGACCTCAAGCGGCGCAAGCTCGTGCCGGATCCGCGGGACGTCTTCCGGGACCTGGCGAAGGACCCGGGCCTGCTCGGGCTGTAGTCCTACGCGTCGGCGGGTTCGCGGGCGTGCTCGGTGTCGTAGGCCGCCCGCGACTCGGCGATGTGGACCCGGTGGCGCTCGGCCCAGTCCGTCAGCCGCAGCAGTGTCTCGTGCAGTTCGCGGGCCACCGGTGTGAGTTCGTACTCCACTTTCGGCGGCACCGTCGCGTGGACCGTACGGCTGACCAGACCGTCGCGTTCCAGGTTGCGCAGGGTGAGGGTCAGCATGCGCCGGCTGAGGCTTTCACCCGCTGAAAGTTTCCGCCGCCCGGTTCCCGGGTTTCCAGGTCATCCGCTCCTACAGTGGACCAGACCACCAGAGGAAACCGGAGGCCCTTTACACCCGCGGAGTCCACGTGCGTAACTAATGACGCGCGCACGTCAAAAGGTACGGATCTGCCCAGGTGGCAGCGGCCGGCGTCACCTCCTTCGCTCATCCCCACATGTGTCAGGAGGCAGTCCCCATGTTCTCTGTCCCCCGTCCCTTGACCGGCCCCCGCAGACGGGTCGCCACGGCGCTCGGCGTCCTCGGTGCCGCGCTCGCGCTGACGGCCACCACCGCGGGCGGCGCGACCGCCGCCCCGGAGCCCGACCGGGACCGTGTCCGCGTGGAACCCGGCGAGGCGTACATGGGCGTGGGCACCCGTATCCACGAGGGCGGCCCGGCCGGCGCACCGTCATCGGGCGCCCTCGCCCCCACCGGCGGCGTCCAGGGCATCGACGTCTCGCACTGGCAGGGCGCCGTCAACTGGGCCTCGGTCCGGGGCGCCGGCATCCAGTTCGCCTGGATCAAGGCGACCGAGGGCACCACCTACAAGGACGACCGGTTCAACAGCAACTACCCCGCCGCGTACAACGCGGGCGTGATCCGGGGCGCGTACCACTTCGCGCGCCCCGATGTCTCCAGCGGCGCCACCCAGGCGAACTACTTCGTCAACAACGGCGGCGGCTGGTCGCGCGACAACCTCACCCTGCCCGGCGTCCTGGACATCGAGCACAACCCGTACGGGGCCATGTGCTACGGCCTGTCCACCACGCAGATGCGCACCTGGATCAACGACTTCTACACCACGTACAAGTCGCGCACGAGCCGCGATGCCGTCATCTACACGACGGCGAGCTGGTGGAACACCTGCACCGGCAACTGGACCGGCATGTCCGCCAAGAGCCCGCTGTGGGTGGCGCACTGGACCTCGGCGGCGTCGCCGACCATCCCCAGTGGTTTCCCCACCTGGACGGTGTGGCAGTACACCAGCACCGGTTCGGTCTCCGGTGTCGCCGGCAACGTGGACCGCAACCAGTTCAACGGCTCCCGCGACCGGCTGCTGGCGCTCGCCAACAACACCTGACGCGCGATCACGCGGTGGGGCCGGCGGCCGTCCGTCGCCGGCCCCTGCGTCTTCCCCCACCCCGCCTCCGTCCCCGAGGAGTGACCGTGCATCCCGAGAACACCCTCCGGCGCCGCCTCCTGATCGCCGGCGCGGCCGGACTGGCCGCCGCCGGCGCCGTGCCGGGCACCGCGCAGGCGCGCGACGCCGAGGCCGTCGAGCCGGACATCGACTCCACCGCCACCTGGAACGCCCGTTCCCCGCAGGGGACCATCGGCGTTCTGCGGTACCGGCCGAGCCGGATCGTCGTCCACCACACGGTGAGCGCCAACACCACCGACTTCTCCCGCGCCCAGGCGCACACGCACGCCCACTGGGTGCAGGACCTGCACCTGGACAAGAACGGCTGGGTCGACACCGGCTACCACTTCCTGGTCAGCCGGGGCGGCTGGATCACCGAGGGCCGGCACGGCAGCCTCCAGGCACTCACCGGAAGCCGCAACTTCGTTCTCGGCTCCCACACCTCCGGGCAGAACGACCAGGCCATCGGCATCGCGTGCGAGGGCGCCTACCACGCGGGCGCGGTACCGCCCGACGCGCAGTGGGACGTCCTGGTGGCCCTGTGCGCGTACGTGTGCGAGCGGTACGGCATCCCGTCCGCGCGGCTCTACGGCCACAAGGACTACGGCGAGACCCTCTGCCCGGGGGTGTACCACGACCTGCTGCCCCGGCTGCGGGAGGAGGTGGCGGCGGTCCGGGCGGCCTGACCGGCGGCGTATTCCGGATGCGGGAGCGTTCTCCTGCCTGCGATCCTTGCGTCCCATGGCTCCACGACGTGTCAGACCCAGCCTCTACATCTCCGTCGACATCGAGGCCGACGGGCCCATCCCCGGGCCGTACTCCATGCTCAGTCTGGGCGCCTCGGTCGCCGGGACGCAGGACGCCGACGGATTCCGGGCGGCCGATCCCGAGGAGCGGACGTTCTACCGGGAACTGCGGCCGATCAGCGAGGAGTTCGTGCCCGAGGCGCTGGCGGTGAGCGGTCTCGACCGGGACCGGCTCGGTGCCGAGGGCGCCGAACCGGCGGAGGCGATGCGGGAGTTCACCGACTGGGTGCGTGAGGCGGCGGTCGGCGCCCAGCCGGTGATGTGCGGTTACCCGGCGTCGTACGACTGGACGTTCCTGTACTGGTACCTGATCCGCTTCACCGGTTCCAGTCCCTTCGGGCACTCGGGCTGCCTGGACATGAAGACCCTGTACGCCACCAAGGCGGGGCTGCCGCTGCGGGCGGTGGCGAAGGGCACCATGCCGCGCGAACTGCTGTCCCGGCGCCGGCACACGCACCACGCGCTGGACGACGCGATCGAGCAGGCCGAACTGTTCGCCAATCTCATGGCGTGGCCTGGGACTTCGCGCCCTTGAGGGCCGTCTCCCGGCCGGTGGCTTCGGCGGGGCTCAGCCCCGCTCGGTGATGCGCGCCAGCCGCTGGGCCTCCGTACGGGTGGAGCGGGCAATCTCGTCCTCGTCGGCCGTGAGCAGGCGGCCGTTCTCCACGATCTGCCGACCGTGTACGAAGGACGCGGTGACCGGGGCCGCCGCGCCGAGGACCAGCGCGGCCACCGGGTCGGCGATGGAGGCGTGCGCGAGGGTGTCCATCCGCCACAGCACCAGGTCGGCGAGCTTGCCCGGCTCCAGGGAGCCGATCTCCCCGGCGCGGCCCAGCACTTGGGCTCCGCCGTACGTGCCGAGGCGCAGGGCCTGCCGGGTGTTCAGGGCGGTCTCGCGGTGGGGGCCGAGACGGTTGACGAGGAGGGCGTTGCGCAGTTCGGTGTGCAGTTCGCCGGACTCGTTGGACGCCGTGCCGTCCACGCCGAGGCCGACCGGGACGCCGGCCGCGAGCATGTCGGGGACGCGGGCGATGCCCGCCGCCAGTCGCGCGTTGGACGACGGACAGTGGGCGACACCCGTCCCCGTACGGGCGAAGGCGGCGATGTCGGAGTCGTTCATGTGGACGCAGTGGGCCATCCACACGTCCTCGCCCAGCCAGCCGGTGGACTCGAAGTAGTCGGTCGGGCCCATGCCGAACAGCTCGTGGCAGAACTTCTCCTCCTCCACGGTCTCCGAGCCGTGGGTGTGCAGGCGTACGCCGAGCCGCCGGGCCAGTCCGGCGCCGTCCCGCAGCAGTTCGGTGGAGACGGAGAAGGGCGAGCAGGGGGCGACGGCGACCTGCGTCATGGCGTCGAAGGAGGCGTCGTGGTGCCGGCGTACCGTCTCCTCGGTGGCGGCGAGCGCGTCGTCGAGGGACTCGACGGCGAAGTCCGGGGGCAGTCCGCCGTCCTTCTCGCCGCGGTCCATCGAGCCGCGGGCGAGGGTGAGGCGGACGCCCATGTCGCGGGCGGCGCGGATGATCGCGCCGGACAGGTCGCCGGTGCCGCGCGGGAAGACGTAGTGGTGGTCCATCGCGGTGGTGACGCCGCCGCGGGCCATCATCGCGAGCGAGCCCCGGGCCGCCGCGTGCACCATCGGCTCGTCGATGCGCGCCCAGGTGGGGTAGAGGGCGACGAGCCAGTTGAACAGGTTGTGGTCGGTGGCCAGGCCCCGGGTGATCCACTGGTAGAAGTGGTGGTGGGTGTTGACCAGGCCGGGGGTCGCCAGATGCCCGGTGGCGTCGATCCGGCGGGCGACGTTCTCGAGGCCCTCGGGGGCCGGGCCCGCGCCGAGCGACTCGATGCGGTTGCCGGCGAGGACGAGGTACCCGGAGGCGTACTCGGTGTCCTTCGCGTCGACGGTCGCGATCGCGCAGTTCGCGATGACGATGCGCCGGTCTGCTGCCATGGTTCGTCCTTTTCGCGTACGTGGAGGGGGCACGGCAGGACCCTGGGAGTTTGAGTGCCGTGGCCGGGTGACGTGGGCCCGCGTGTTCTCACGCGTTCCCCTGTGTTCCCCGGCCACGGGTGCCGAAAGGTGTGCCGGTCAGAGGTTGGTGAGGTCCACCGGGATCCGCGCGTCACAGCCGTCCCGCAGGACGGTGACCTCGATCAGGCCGTAGGGGCGGTCGGCGGCGAAGTACACCTCGTTGTCGTTCCTCAGCCCGAACGGCTCCAGGTCCACCAGGAAGTGGTGGCTGTTCGGGAGGGAGAAGCGGACCTCGTCGATCTCGTCGCGGTTGTCGATGATCCGCGCGCCCATCTGGTACATCGTCTGCTGGAGCGAGAGGGAGTAGGTCTCGGCGAAGGCCTGGAGCATGTGCCTCCTGACCTCCTCGTACGACCGCTCCCAGTCGGGCATCGCCTGCTCGTCGTCGGTCCAGTCGAACCGCCAGCGGCCGGAGACCGAGGTGGCGAGGATACGGTCGTAGGCCTCCTTGAGTGTCGTGTACCGGTCCTTGACGTAGCCCCAGAATTCGGAGTCGGTGGAGTTCATCACCGTCAGGTCCTTCAGACCGGAGACGACCTCCCACTTCTCCCCGTCGAAGGTGATCTGGGCGAGCCGGGTCTCCTGGCCCTTGCGGACGAAGGAGTGCTTGGCCCCGTCGCCGCCGGAGGTCTCGATCCGCTCCCAGGCGTACTCCTCGATGCGGATGCGCGCCCGGTGGATGGGCTCCTGCGAGGTGACGAAGTGGCGGGCGAGGTGGATGCCGAACTGCTCGGCGGACTCGATGCCGTGCTCCTTGGCGAACGCGTACACCGTGTTCTTGGTGGTGTCGGTCGGCAGGACGTTGGCGTTGGAGCCGGAGTAGTGGACCTCGTCCATGTCGCCGGAGAGGGCGACGGAGACGTTCAGGTCCTTGATGTGGTGGGTGGTGCCGTCCCGCGTGATCCTGACGACTCGGTTCTCGGCCTTGCCGTACTGGTTCTGTCCCAGAATGGTCGGCATCTAGCTAGCTCCCTCGGTAAACGGAGTAGCCGAACGGGTTGAGCAGCAGCGGTACGTGGTAGTGCTCGCCCGGTACGACGGCGAACGTGATCGCCACCTCCGGGAAGAACACTCCCGCGCCGCTGTCCCGATTCGCGGGGGCGTCCTGCTGCGCCTCGGCTTTCTTCTTGGCTGATTCCTCGAAGTACGCCTCGACGGCGAAGTCGAGCCGTACGTGGGTGGTTCCCTCCGGCAGTGCCGGCAGGTCCTTGCACCGCCCGTCCGCGTCGGTCGCGGAGCCGCCGAGCGCCCGCCACTCGGCGTCCCGGCCCGAGCGGGCGGCGAGGCCGACGGCGACGCCCTCGGCGGGGCGGCCGGCGCTGGTGTCCAGGATGTGCGTGGACACGGAGGCGGTGGTGTCGGTACTCATGGTGCGTCAGTCCTCTTCGACGAGTCGGGCCAGCCGGATGCGGTTGATCTTCCCCAGTTCGGTGCGGACGATCTCGCGCTCCCGCTCCGGCGGGTTGCCGAGGCGTTCCCTGACGGCGTCGCGCATCTGCTCGCCGGTCCGGCCGGTGGCGCAGATGAGGAACACATGACCGAACCTCTCCTCGTAGGCCAGGTTCAGTTCGAGCATCTCGGCCCTGAGTCCGTCCGGGGCGCCGGCCATGCCGCTCTGCTCGCGGGCGGAGGTCGGGTCTCCCGGTTTGGGCCGGCCGATCGGCGGGTGCCCGGCCATCGCCTCTTCCAGATCGGCCGTGGTCAGGTCGGCCATGGCGGCGTCGCTGGCGGCGTACAGGTCGTGGGCGGTGGCGTACGGGCGGGCGGCGAGCAGTCGCCGGGCCCATGCCGTGGAGGCGCACGCCTCGTGCAGTGCGGCGAGGGCCGCGTGCTCCTCCAGGGCGTTGAAGCGGACCAGGCCCGGGGACGTGGAAGTCGACGTCACGTGAGCCTCCTGGGCCGCGAGCGGCCTTCGTGCTGAACGGGCGTGCCGACAGTGAACGCCGTCACGGACAGCGCGTCAACAGTTTGTTGAAAATTCGGCGTTACAAAGGGGAACACCCTGACCGCGTGGTCCGGGCGCCCCTCTCACGAGCCGCGGGCTCGGACGCCCCCTCTCACGGGCCGCGGGCTCAGACGCCCCCGCACGGGCCGTGGGCTCAGACGCGCCTCACCCCGTCCACAGGACCACGCGCCCCTCACGGGCGGGCGGGCCCGGACACCCTCACGCCGACGACGGAGTCAGACGCCCCTCATACCGGCCAGGTGGGCTCAGGCGGGCCTCTCGCAGGCCGGGCTCAGGCCCCACACCGGCCACGGGCCCGGACACGCCTCACAGCGGCCCGCAGGCCCAGGACCCCACACCGGCCACGGGCCCAGACGCCCCTCACAGCGGCGCGCGGGCTCACGCGAGCCGCAGGCTCACGCGCCCTTCTCGCGGTTCAGGTAGTTGTAGACCGTGAAGCGGCTGACGCCGAGCGCGGTGGCCACCGTTTCCACGCCGTGGCGTACGGCGAAGGCGCCGCGTGCCTCCAGGCCGCGCACGATCTCCTGCTTGGCCCTGCGGTCCAGATCCGCGAGGGGGCGGCCCTTCCTGCGCTCCAGCGCCGCGAGGATGTGGTCGAGGGAGTCCGCGAGCTGCGGCAGCCGTACGGCGACGACGGCCGCACCCTCCCAGGAGAGCACCACGTCGTCGGCCCCCGCCTCGTCCGGCGGGACCATCTCGCCGCCCATGGCGTCGACCAGCGGCTTCACCGCCGCGATGAAGGCCTCGTCACCGGTGCCGGTCACCGGTCGCCCTCCTTGATCACATTGACCTGGAGCGAGATGCGCGTGGCGCCGGCCGTCAGCGCCCTGCGCAACAGCGCGTCCACCGCGCCGAGCACCTCGTCGGCGCCGCCCTCGGCGGTGTTGCCGAACGGTCCGACGTCCACCGCGTCCAGTTCGGCCGCCTCGACGACCTCCCGCGCGACGACCGCGTGCGCGGGCGCCTCGTCGAGGTCGAAGGGCTCGGTCGTGAACTCCACTCTCAAACGCACTGCACGACCTTAACGGACTCCCCCGCGGCGAGCACCGGGCCTGCGTGGACCCGTCGTGGGGCACGGAGCCCCGCCCCGCCGCCCCGGGTGTCCACGTAGTGATATTTCTCGATCGAGCACACCCGGCCAGTAAATATTCGCGAGCCTCCCGCGTGCGCCGTGCCTTTCCTCCGCCTCGGCATCCACCCGTGCGGGACATGTCCCGTCGACCAAGATCACCATCGTGGACATGCCGCTACTGTTCCGTCCGAGCGGCCGGGGGGACGCGAACCCTCCATGTTCGGTGTCTTGATCAGAAAAACGTGGGGGCATGGAAAGCAGTCTCGGTTCATCACGCCATTCGCTCGACGTGTGGGGCGAACTCCCCCAGTCCTTCAGGGAAGGCGTCCTGGCCCGGTCGGTCACCGGCGCACGGGATGTCCATGACGGGATCAGCGGTTCCAAGGGGACGTGGCGGCCTCTGCGGCCGGCCTTCGTCGACCGGGCCCACTACGACGAACTGGGACGCGTTTCCGCACGTCTGATGAGGTTGATCCTCGACGCCTGCCGCCGTCGGGCCACCACCGTGGGCGAACTCCAGGACGTCCTGGGGGTGGACGAGGCCGCCACCCCGCTGCTGTCCCGTGCGGAACTCCTCGGCGAGCACCTGCTGGGCGCGGCGCGCCCCGACATCGTCTACCGGTCCGGTGTCCCGTGGTTCGTGGAATTCAATATCGACGGGGCACTCGGCGGCACCCTCCAGGCGGATCTCCTCGCCGCCCGTTTCCATGACCTTTATCGTTCGCTTCCCGGCGGGGACCGAATCGCCGCGCCGCCTTCCGCGGTGGATTCCCGATTCGCCGAAATACGCGCCTCATTGGGGCTTACCGAAGGCTCCCGGGTCGCCATTCCCGTGTTCCGGAAGGGCGCCGCGCCCGGCCTGGAGGATGCCGACGCCTTTCTCGCCTGGCTCGCCCCGATGTGCGAGAGCGGCCGGCGGCACGGCATGGAGACCGTCGCCTGCCCGATGGACCGGCTGGAGACCGACGGGCACGATGTGCTGCTCCTCGACGGCCAGCGGGTGGACGCGGTGTTCCGGCTCTTCCTCAGCTTCGACCAGCCGCCGAGCGCGGGCCTCGACGCCCTGATCCGAGCCGTGCGCGCCGACCGGGTGCGGATGCACACCTCCGAGGCGACCTGGCTGCTCAGCGACAAGACCACGATGGCCTGGCTCTGGGCGGACAAGGAGTCGCTCCCGGAGGCCGACCAAGCGCTGATCGAACGTCATCTGCCGTGGACGGCGCTCTTTTCCGCTCCCGGCGCCGAGGGCGAGGAACTGCTGCGGCACGCCCTGACCCGCCGCGCCGAACTGGTCCTCAAGCCCGCCGGCGGATACGGCGGCGGTGGCGTGGTCCTCGGCCCCGACGTCTCCGACGAGGAGTGGCGGGACGCGCTGGAGCGCGCGGGGCGGGAGGGACGCCACATCCTTCAGCGCCATGTGACGCCCGACCGGCTCGCGCTGGACTTCCAGGACCAGGAGACCGGCGCGGTCGAGCACGCCGAAGTGCCCTTCGTCCTGGGCCCGTTCCTGTTCGGCGGCGCCCCCTCGGGCGTACTGGTCCGGCACGGTGTGCCCGGTGGCGGTCCGGTGCTCAACGCGCACCACGGGGCCCTGATGAGCTCCGTGCTGCTGGTGGACCGATGGTGAGCGCGCTCCGGCGGGGACGGGAGACCCCGGAGAAGGAGCGGCTCGGCCCGCCGTTCCGGATCTTCCAGTCCGCCGTGGTCTCCTCGGACCTCGCGGACGGCATCTACAAGATCGCCGTACCGCTGCTGGCCCTCGGGATCAGCCGCTCCGCGGTGGCGGTGAGCGTGGTGGGCCTCGCGGTCCGGCTGCCCTGGCTCATCGCGACGCTCCCCGCCGGGGTGGTCGCCGACCGGTACGCGCCGCGTTCCGTGATGCGCTGGGCCTCGGCCGTCCGGCTGCCGCTGGTGGCCGTGATGTGCGCCCTGGCCGCGACCGACCGGCTGCCCCTGTGGGCGCTGGTGGTCACCGCCTTCCTCATCGGCTGCGCGGGGATCTTCGTCGACGTCGCCGCCCAGTCCCAGCTGCCCCGGCTGGTCCCGGTGGATCACCTCCCCCGGGCCAACGCCTCCCTCCAGTCCACCCAGATGTTCCTGGCGCAGCTGGTCGGCCCCGCCCTCGGCGGCTATGTGATCGCGCTGGGCTCGGGCGGCGGACTCGCCGTCGTGGTCGCCCTGTACGTGGTCACCGTCTGGTCGCTCGGGCTGCTGCCCGAGGCCGTGCTGAAGGCGGCGAGCCACCAGGAACCGGTGCGGCCGTCCCCGGCCGCCTCCGAGGACCGTAAGCGTTCGTCGTTCCGTTCGCTGGTCGGCGAACTCGGTGAGGGGCTGCGCTACTTCCGCGGACGCCGGGACCTCGCCCGGCTCGCGACAGCGGCCGCGGTCAACAACCTGTCGTACTCGATGTGCCTGACCATGATGCCGCTCTGGGCCGTGACGCCCGGCCGGCTCGGGCTCTCCGAGACCGGATACGGGCTGCTGCTCACCTGTCTCGCGGCCGGCAGCATCCTCGCCGGACCGGTGACCGGCCGCGTCCTGAGGGCGGTCGGCGACGGGCCGGTCATGCGGATCGGGGCACCGCTGCTCGGCGTCTGCTTCCTCGCCCTGGCCGTGCCCAGCGTGCCGGTCGTCGCCCTCGGGCTCTTCGCCTACGGGCTGGTGTCCATGGTCTGGAACGTGGCCGTGGTCTCCTACCGGCAGGCGACCATCCCGCTGCCCCTGTTCGGCCGGGTCAACGCCGCCTACCGCTGGCTGACCTGGGGTGTCATCCCGTTCGGTGCGATGATCGGCGGCGCGCTCGCCTCGACCGCCGGTATCGCCTGGGTGTTCCTCGTCGCCGGTGCCCTGCCGCTGATCGCGGCGGTGGTGCTGCCCCCGCCCCGGCCCTCGGCCGCGGGCGAACGGACCGACGGCGGCGCCGACGCGCCCGCCGACCGGGCCGACGCGTCCCGCGCGGCCCAGGACTGACCCGCCCGGACCCGCCGGTCCGCCGCCTCCGCTCCCTTCCACCCGTTCCCCCGCTCCCCTGCTCCTTCCGCTGTTCCGTCCGCACCGACCTACGGAAAATGGTGTCCACGTATGTCGTTCCTGCATGACCTGCTCACGGCGCAGGCCACGTCGGCTCCCACCCGCACCGCCGCCCTCCACGGCGACTCGTCGGCCACCTACGCCCAGGTGGAGACGGAGGCGAACCGGATCGCCGGGGCGCTGGCCGCCCAGGGCGTCCGGCCCGGCAGCCGTGTCGGTCTGCACCTGTCGCGCTCCCTCACGCTGCTCCCCGCCCTGTTCGGCGTGCTGCGCGCCGGCGGCGTCTGCGTACCGGTCGACCCGGAGGACCCGGCAGACCGTCGCTCCACCATCCTGGAGTACTCGGGCGCCCGGATCGTCCTCACCGAGCGTGCCCTCCTCGACGGGCCCGCGCCCGAGGGCGTCCGGCTGCTCGCCGTCGAGGACCTGCTCGACAGCGGCACCGAGCCGCTCACCGAAGCGGTCGAACTCGCCGCCGACGCCCTGGCGTTCATCTTCTACACGTCCGGTTCCACCGGGACGCCCAAGGGCGTGATGCTCACCCACCGGGCCCTGCTCAGCGGTCAGCGGTGGCTCCAGCGCACCTTCCCCCTCGAACCCGGCGACCGTCAGCTGCTGCGCACCACCCTGAGCATCACCAACCTGGTCCGCGAGGTGTTCTGGCCGGTGCTCTCGGGCGGCGCCGTGGTGATCGTCCCGCCCGGCGACCACAAGGACCCCGACCGTCTGGTCGAGCTGATCAACAGCGGGTCCGTGACGACGCTGATGGTCGTCCCGGCGCTGCTGTCCGGCATCCTGGAGAACCCCGCGTTCGCCGCCAACACCTCGCTGAAGTACGTCTTCTGCAGCAGCGACGTGATGCCGGGCGCGCTCCCGGAGAAGTACTTCGCCACCGGCCTGTCCGCCCGGCTGTTCAACGTCTACGGCCTGACCGAGGCGCTCTACAGCACCTACTGGGAGTGCCTGCCCGGCGCCGTGTACGACGGCTTCGTCCCGGTCGGCCACCCTGCCGAGCTGACCCCCCGGGTGCTCGACGCCGACCTCGCCCCGGTCCCGGCGGGTGAGACGGGCGAGCTGTGCCTGGCCGGCGTCGGCATCGCCGAGGGCTACGACCGACTGCCCGAGCTCACCGCCGCGAAGTTCGCCGAGACCGCCGAGGGCCGGGTGTTCCGCACCGGCGACCTGGCCCGGCGGCGGGAGGACGGCTGCCTCGAACTCCTCGGCCGGATGGACGACCAGGTCAAGATCGCCGGCTACCGGGTGGAGCTCGGCGAGGTCGAGGCCCGGCTCCTGGAGGTCCCCGGCGTCACCGGCGCCGTCGCCTCCGGTCTGCGCGGCGCGGGCGGACACCAGCGCCTGGTCGCCCATCTGACCTGTACGGACGAGCCGCCGACCGCCGCCGCCATCCGCGACCACCTGGCCGGGCGGCTGCCGTACTACATGGTCCCGGCCGCGTTCACGGTCGTCGACGCGATCCCGCTGACCCACAACGGCAAGGTGGACCGCCGCTCCCTGCACGAACTCCAGGGCGCCCACCTGGAGCTGGCCGAGGAGTACACGGCCGCGCGCAACGAGCTGGAGAGCTACCTGTGCGCGCTGTGGGCGGAGACCCTGGAGCTGCCGGCCGTCGGCATCCACGACAACTTCTTCGCGCTCGGCGGCGACTCCATCCAGGGCTTCCTGATCAGCGCCAAGGCCAACCGCGAGGGCATAGCGCTGAGCGCCACCCAGGTCTTCGCGACCCCCACCGTCGCCGAGACCGCCGCCTTCGTCGAGGAGCAGCGCCGCACCCTGCCCGCGTCGGCCGGCCCCGTCGACCCGGGGGGCTTCACCCTCGCAGAGGAGGACCTGGCCGCGGTGCGCGCGTCCGCGGCCGACCCCGACGGCGTCGAGACGGTGTACCCGCTGACCGAGATGCAGAAGGGCATGCTCTTCCACTCGCTGCTCGACCCGGACTCCGGTGTGTACTTCGAGCAGTTCCTGTACGCGATCGACGGCGAGGTGGACCTCGACGCCTACCACCGGGCGTGGCAGCAGGTCGTCGACCGGCACGAGATCCTGCGGGTCTGGATCGCCTCCAAGGGCCTGTCCGAGCCGCTCCAGGCCGTGCAGCGCACGGCCGAGCTGGGCTGGACGGTGCTCGACTGGTCCGGACACGGCGAGGAGGAGCAGACCGAGCTGCTGGAGCGGTACCTCGACGAGGACCGGCGCCGCGGATTCGCGTACGACCGGGCGCCGCTGTTCCGGCTGACCATGGTCCGGCTCGGCGCCACCACGTACAAGCTGGTGATGAGCTACCACCACCTGATCCTCGACGCGTGGTCGCTCTTCGTCCTGCTGCGCGACTCGCTGGAGATCTACCACTCGGGACTCGAAGGGCGGCTGCCCGAGCTCCGGCCGACGCGTTCCTTCGGCGACTACGTGGCCTTCCTGGAACGGGAGGACATCGCGGGCGCCCGTGACTACTGGCTGGAGCGGCTGGCCGGGTTCCGCCGGCCGACCGTGATCGGCCGCTCCGCGCAGCTCGGCCTCTCCGCCAGCTCGCAGGAGATGCACGCCGAGGCGCGCCTGGACCTGGGCGAGGAGCTGACCGAGCGCCTCCTCGCCTACGGCCGCGCCAACCAGCTCACCCTCAACTCCCTGGTGCAGGGCGCCTGGGCCGTGGTCGTGGGCGGTTGCAGCGGCCAGGACGACGTCTGCTTCGGCATCACCATCACCCACCGTCCGGTGGCGCTGGCCGGTGTCGAGGACATCGTCGGCATCTTCATCAACAGCCTCCCGATGCGGGTGGGTCTGGAGCCGGAGCAGCCGATCGGCCGCTGGCTCCAGCAGATCCAGCGCACCCAGGTCGCGGCGCGCTCGCACGACCACTACCCGCTGCCACTGATCCAGCAGCGCACCGACCTGCCCAGCGGACAGCCGCTCTTCGAGTCGCTGCTGATCTTCGAGAACTTCCCCCGGGGCACCGGCTGGTCCGGGCGGGGCGGCGTGCGGGTGCGGCAGGAGCGCTACGTCGGCTGGACGAACTACCCGTTCGCCATCGAGGCGATGCCCGAGGAGCAGCTGTTCTTCCAGGTCAAGTACGACCTGGCGTTCTTCGACGCGGAGTCGGTGGACCGCATCCTCGGGGCGTTCCGCGGCGTACTGGAGGCCATCGCCGACGGCGGTACGGAGTCGGTGGGCAAGCTCGCGGAGCACATCGCCGCCCAGCGGCCCGGACCGGCGGCCGACCCGCTGCCCGCGGACGCGGCCGCGCGGGAGCTGTTCCCGGCGCGCGGCACCGCCGCGACGGCCGAGGTCGCCACGGCGCCGAGCACCGAGGACGAGACCGCGCTGGCCCAGATCTGGGCGCAGGTGCTCCAGGTCGAGCGGATCGACGTCCACACGCCGTTCCTGGCGCTCGGCGGGAGCTCGCTGGCGGCCATGCGGCTCGTGGCGCTCGCGCAGGCGGAGGGCTTCGACTTCGAGCTGAGCGAGCTGTTCACGGAGGACGGCACCGTCCACCGGCTCGCCGCGGCCGAGGACGACGGCACGCGGCGGTAGCCGCACCGGGCAGGAGCGGCGGTCCCGCCACGGGAGGGACCACAGGGGCGACGACGGACACAGGTCGGAAGGGGACGGCACGGTGGAACACGCACGCAGGGATACGGAGGAGCGGGACACGCTCGCGCTCCTGCGCGAACTGGCCGAACACGGCGTCCTGGTGCGGTCCCGCCGTGGCCGGCTGTCCGTCGACGCCCCGAAGGACGCCCCGGAGGCGCTCCTCGGCCGCCTCACGGCCGCCGAGGGGCCCGTCCTGGAGGCGATCGCCGCCCACCCCGGCCTGCCCGGCCCTCGCGTCACCGCACCGGAGGCGGCGGACGGTGAGGACGCGACCACGCGTCCGTTCCCGCTGACCGACCTCCAGAGCGCCTACCAGGTCGGCGAGTCCGACTTCCCGCGGCTGGCCACCCCGGCGTTCATCGCGCACGGCTTCGAGGTCCCGGACTTCGACGCCGGGCGCTGGGACGCGGCACTGCGCGCGGTCCTCACCCGGCACGAGATGCTGCGCTGCGCGGTCGACGGGGACGGCCGCCAGCGGGTCGTGCCGCTCGACGACTCCTGGGGCCCGGTGAGGGTGGACTGGCGCCACCTGGACGCCGCACAGGCCCGTGCGGCGTTCCACCGGGAGCGGGAGACCGCGGCCCGGCTGCTGCCCGCCCTGACCGACGGTCCCCAGCTGGGCTGCGCGGTCCACTCGGCCCGGGACACCACGTTCGTGCTGCTGTGCCTGCGGCTGTTCGTCCTGGACGCGCGCTCGATCGGGCTGGTCTGCCGGGACCTGGCCGACGCCTACGAGGGCAGGCCGTTCGCGGACCCGCCCGTGCCGTCCGGCCACTTCGCGCGGTACGCCGATGCCCTGGACCGGCACCGGGACAGCCAGGCGTACCGCAACGCGGTCGCGCACTGGCGGCGGCGGGTGCCCGTGCTGCCCGGCCCGCCGGCGCTGCCGGCCCTGCCCCACCCGGCCGAGTCCCGGTTCGCCCGGGTCCGACACCGGCTGCCCGCGCCCGTCTGGCAGCGGCTGGGCGAACGGGCGCGGGACGCGGGCCTCTCCGCGAACACGGTGCTCTGCGCCGCCTACGCCGAGGTGCTGCGCCGCTGGTCGGGGCAGCGGTCCTTCTCCCTCACCGTGCTCGTCGCCACCCGCGGCATGCTGGCGGTGGACCCGTCGGGGGCCGATTCCGCCACGGGGGCCTGCGTGGGGAACTTCGGCAGCACGCTGCTGCTGGAGTGCGACGGCGCGGGCGGGTCCTTCGCCGAACGGGCCGGGGCCCTCCAGCGCCGGCTGATGGCGGACCTTCCGCACGCCTGGCTGTCCGGGGTCGGACTGGCCCGCCGGGTCCGCCGGCAGCGTCCCGGTGCGGAGGTGGGCAGCCCGTACGTCTTCGCGTCGGGGCTCGACGACACGGCCGACGACGCGCTGCCCCCGCATCTGCGGGCCGCGGGCTGGGACCTGGTCTTCAAGTCGATGCACACCCCGCAGGTCCTCCTCGACCACCAGGTCTCGGAGGAGGACGGGGAACTCGTCTGCACCTTTGACCATGTGGCCGAGGCGTTCCCGGAGGGCCTGGTCGACGAGCTCGCGCAGGCCCACGCCGATCTGCTGCGCCGGCTGGCCGGGGAGGAGGCGGCCTGGTCGGCCCCGCACCCGCCGCCGCTGCCGGACGCCCTGACCGCGGCCCGCAGGTCGGCCAACGGCACCGCGCGCCGGTTCCCCGGCGGCGGTGTCCTGGACGGGCTGCGCGAAGGGGCGTCCCGTACCCCCGGCCGGGTCGCGTTCCACGGAGCGGACGGGGAGGTCACCTACGGCGAGGCGGCGGACCGCGTGGCGCGCACGGCCGGGGCGCTGACCGCGTCCGGGGCGGCCCCCGGCGAACTGGTCGGCGTGCTGGCGCGCAAGAGCACCGGCCAGTACCTCGCCGCACTGTCGGTGATCGCCGCCGGCGGGGCCTACGTTCCCCTCGGCGTGGACTGGCCGCCGGCCCGGGTCGACGCGCTGCTCGGCCGGCACGGTGTCGGCCGGGTGCTGGCCGACGCGGAGGGCGCACGGCTCCTCGCGGCGCTGGAGCGGCCCGTCACCGTACTCGCCCTGGACGCCCCCGAACCACCCGCGCCGACGGCGCCCCTGCCCGTGCCCCCCGCCGACGACCTCGCGTACGTCATCTTCACCTCGGGCTCGACGGGCGTCCCCAAGGGCGTCGCGATTCCGCACGGCGGTCTGCTCAACACCGTCCAGGACATGGTGGAGCGGTTCGGCGTCGGCCCCGAGGACCGGCTGCTGTCGCTCTCCGAGCTGCACTTCGACCTGTCGGCCTTCGACCTGTTCGGCGGCCTGTGCGCGGGCGGCACCGTCGTGGTCCCGCCGTCCGGCCCCCGCCCCGACCCGGAGTTGTGGGCGGAGTGGGTGCGGCGGAGCGGGGCCACGGTCTGGAACACCGTTCCGGCGCTCCTGGAGATGCTGCTCGACCATCTCGGGGAGGAGCGGGCCGCCGCCGTGCTCGGCGGGCTGCGGCTGGTCCTGCTCAGCGGCGACTGGGTCCCGCTGGACCTGCCCGATCGCGTCCGGCGGGCCGCGCCCAAGGCGGAGGTGGTCGCGCTGGGCGGGGCGACCGAGGCGTCGATCTGGTCCAACTACCACGTCGTGGACCGGATCGACCCGTCCTGGAAGTCCGTGCCGTACGGGCTGCCGCTCGCCAACCAGCGCTACCACGTCCTCGACGCGGACTTCGCGGACGTGCCGCACTGGGTGCCCGGTGAGCTGTTCATCGCCGGGGACGGTCTCGCCACGGAGTACTACGGGCAGCCCGAGCTCACCGAGGCCCGCTTCCCCCGCCACCCCCGCACCGGTGAGCGCCTGTACCGCACCGGCGACCACGCCCGCTACCGACCGGACGGCGTGCTGGAGTTCCTCGGCCGGGTGGACAGCCAGGTCAAGGTGCGCGGCTACCGGGTGGACCTGCTGGAGGTGGAGCAGCGGCTGGCGGCGCAGGCGGGTGTGCGCGCGGCGGCCTGTGTCGTTACGGGCACCGGGGCCGCCGCCCGTCTGATCGCCTTCCTCGTGACCGGACCGCGCGACGAAGGGGCCCCGGACGACGGTACGGACCTCGACCCGGTGGCGCTGCGCACCCGGCTCGGCGCCGCCCTGCCGTCGTACGCGGTGCCCAGCGCCTTCCACACCGTCCCCGCGCTGCCGTTGACGGCGAACGGCAAGCGGGACGCGCGGGCGCTGCTCGCGCTCGCCGAGGAGCACGCCGCGACGGAACGGGACGCCGGCCGCGGCGGACCGTCCGGCCGGGCGCCGCGCACCGAGCGGGAGACGGCACTCGCCCGGCTGTGGCAGGAGGTCTGCGGCACGGCCGTCCGCTCGGTCGACGACGACTTCTTCGCCGCCGGCGGCAGTTCGGTCTCCGCGGTGCGCCTGGTCCGCCGGATCGGCGAGGAGTTCGGTGTGCGGCTGCCGCTGTCCAGCCTCTTCGAGGCGAGCACGATCGCCGGTCAGTGCGCGCTGCTCGACCAGCGCGTGGGCGGGCTGCTCGTGCCGATCAGACCGGGGGACGGGCCGGCGGTGGTGCTGGTCCATCCGGTGGGCGGGCATCTCCTCGGCTATCGCGCACTGATCGACGCGCTGCCCGCCTCGTACGCGGTGTACGGGCTCCAGTCGCCTCCCACGGACGAACTGCCCGAAAGTCTGGAGGAGTTGGCCGCCGAGTACGCGACCGCGCTCGCGGCCCTGGACCGTCCCGTGCATCTGGTGGGCTGGTCGATGGGCGGTGTCCTCGCGGCGGAGACCGCCCGCCGCGCGGGCCTCGTCCGGCCGCTGTCGCTGACGCTGGTGGACAGCTTCGTGGCCGCCCCGGAGGGCGTCGGTCTCGACGAGTCGGCCGCCGCCGTCGGCTTCTTCACCGACCGGCTCGGGCAGGGGGACGGCGGCGCCCCCGCGGGGATCTCCGTCCCCGCCGGGCACCCGGACCCGTTCGCCCATCTCGCCGCCGCGCACCTCCCGGACGAGCCGCCGGAGACCCTGCGCGACCTCTACGGCCAGTACCGGTCCCTGTACCGGCTGCTGCTCGGCCACCGGCCGCGACCGCTGCCGGGGCACTGCCCGCTCCTCGTGGTACCGGCCGATAGGGAACGCCCGGACGGCTTCCGGGGGCTGACGCCGCTGCACCGGCATCCCGCCGGTCTCGTCCCGTCCGACGCGGCCGTCCGGCCGCTGCCCGGGACGCACTACTCGGTGGTCCGCGGGGCCTCCGCCCGGCTCCTCGCGGAGCTCATCCACACCCGGATATCGAAGGGAACGGCATGACCAGCAAGACGATCAAGGACATCGTGGTCTTCGGCGAGTCCGCGCCGGAGAACGTGCGGAACGTCAGGAAGGGCCCGGACCGCTGGATCTCCGGCGAGCTGGCCATCACCAACACCCTGCACTTCACCAGCCCCGACGGCGCCTTCACCTCGGGCATCTGGGAGAGCACCCCGGGCAAGTTCCGTGCGGTGTACGAGGAGGACGAGTTCTACCACATGCTGCACGGCCGGGTGGTCATCGCCGACGACGAGGGCAACGCCCGCACGTTCGTGCCCGGGGACACCATCGTCGTCCCCGCCGGGTTCACCGGCACCTGGGAGGTCCTGGAGCCGACCAGGAAGTTCTACGCCCACTACCGGCCGGCCGACGACGGCCGGACCGGTCCGGCCGTGCAGGCCGGCTGACCCGGGAGAGGGATTCCATGACCAGTACCTCTTCCGCGGGACATCCGCACCACCGGCTCCTCGGCATCGGCTACGGCCCCTCGCACCTGTCCATGAGCGCGCTGCACGCGTCGGCCGGGTCCGCCGCGGCCGGGGCCGGCCTGCACTTCCTGGAGTCCAGGGACACCTTCTCCTGGCACCCCGGCATGCTGCTGCCCGGTGCCCGGATGCAGGTCGCCTTCCTCAAGGACCTGGTCACGCCCCGGGACCCGACCAGTCCGTACAGCTTCGTCAACTACCTGGTGTCCCAGGGGAGGCTGGAGCCGTTCCTCAACCTGGGCACGCTCACGCCGACCCGGCGGGAGTACGTGGACTACTTCGGCTGGGCGGCCGAGCGGCTCGCCCGGTACGTCTCGTACGGCAGCACCGCCGAGCGGATCCGTCCGGTGTCCGGGCCCGACGGGGAGGTCACAAGTCTGGAGGTGGACTACCGGGGCCCGGACGGCACCCGGCACACCGTCTCCGCCGACCATGTGTCCCTGGCACCCGGCGGCACGCCCGTCGTCCCGCCCGGCGTCGATCCGGGCGTGCTGGAGGACGGCACCGTCTTCCACAGCAGTTCCTTCCTGGGGCGCGTTCGCTCCTTCCACGACCGGGGCCGCGAACTGCCGTACCGCTTCCTGGTGGTGGGGGCGGGGCAGAGCGCCGCGGAGATCTTCCGGTATCTGGCGGGCGAGTTCCCGGCAGCCGAAGTGACCCTGGCCCACCGGGGTTTCGCGCTGATGCCGGCCAACAGCAGTGCCCTGGCCAACGCCATCTTCGACCCGGCGTCGGTCGACCTGTTCCACGACGCCGACCCCGCGCGCCGCCGGAGCATCCTCGCCGACCTGAGGGCCACCAACTACGCGGCCGTCGACGACGAGGACATCAACGCCGTCGCCGAACTGCTCTACGACCAGCTGGTGCACGGCGGGGACCGGCTGCGGCTGTGCCGGTTCACCGAACTGACCGGCGCCCGCGCCGAGGGCGACCGGGCCGCCGCGACCGTGCGCGACCTGCTCACCGGCACCACCCGCACCGAGCGGTACGACGCGGTCGTGCTGGCCACCGGCTACGACTTCCGGGAGGCGCGCGGCCTGCTGGCCGGTGTCGACCCCTATCTGCTCAGGGACGGGGACGGCGACCTGCTCGTGGACCGCGACTACTCGGTGCGGACCACCGAGCGCTTCGCGCCGCGGATCTTCCTGCACGGCGCCGCCGAACACACCCACGGCCTGACCAGCACGCTGCTGTCGATGCTGGCCCGCCGGGCCGGGGACATCCTCGACGCCGTCCTGGACGCACCGGCCCCCGCCGCGCCCGGCGGCCGTCCGTCCGTTCCCTCACCCGTCACCCCTCTCCTCGAAGGAGTCCACGCATGAGCGGCATCCAGATCCAGCGGCGGGACGACGCCGTCGTCCAGGAGGAGTACGGCTGCGCGTTCCGGCGCATCCTGCCCTGGCGGTCCAGCGGGCCCTCGGACACCGGCATGGGCGTCTGTACCGTCGCGCCCGGCGCGGTGACCACCCCGCACTCCCACGAGGACCACGAGCACTTCTACGTGGTGCGCGGCAGCGGCCGCGTCGAGGTCGACGGGGTCCGTACGGACATCGCGGCCGGTGACGCACTGGTGGTGGGCTCCCACCAGCGGCACCACTTCGAGAACGCCTCCGACACCGAGGAGCTGGAGCTCGTCTCGGTCTGGTCGCTCGGCCCGTTCGGCGAGGCCCCCGGACCGGCCGGTGCTCCCGGGGGGACGCGATGACGACGACCCCACGCCGCTTCCTGGTCACCGCCACTCCCCCGACCACCAACGGCGATCTGCACGTCGGCCATCTCTCCGGGCCCTATCTGGGCGCCGACGTCTTCAGCCGCGCGCAGCGGATGCTGGGACACACGGTGCTGTACGCGTCCGGGGGCGACGACCACCAGACGTACGTGGTCACCACGGCGCAGCGGCTGGGCCTCGACCCGGTCGAGCTCGCCGCGCGGTGCAACCGCGAGATCACCGCGACGCTGGAGCTCGCCGACATCGGCATCGACGCGTTCACCAGCCCCGACGACGTCTACCGGGACGAGATACGGGAGTTCTTCGCCGGGCTGCACCGCGCGGGGAAGCTGGTGACGCGCACCTGGACGTTCCCGTACTGCGCGGAGACCGGCCGGTACCTCCTGGAGGCGTTCGCCACCGGGTACTGCCCGGAGTGCCTGGCCGGCACCTCCGGCGCGATCTGCGAGAGCTGCGGGCACCCCAACGACGTCGACTCGCTGCTCTTCGCCGCGAGCACCGGCGCCGGGGACGGTGCCGTCACGGAGCCGCGCGAGGTGGAGATCCTGGTCCTCCCGCTGGAGGAGTACCGGGAGCGGTTCACGGAGTTCTACCGGAGGCGGCGGGCGACGATGCGCCCGCACGTGCTGCGCTTCGTCGACGAGATGCTGTCCCGGCCGCTGCCGGACTTCCCGGTCAGCTACCCGGCCGACTGGGGCATTCCGGTCGGCATCGACGGCTTCGACGGCCAGGTGATCAACGTCTGGGCGGAGATGCTGCCCGGTCTGCGGCACATGGCGGGGGTCGCGCGGGCCCGCCGGGGCCCGGAGACGCCGTCGGACGTGTGGGCCGGGGACTCGGGCTTCGAGCTGGTGCAGTTCCTCGGCTACGACAACACGTTCTACTTCGCGTTCGCGCATCTCGGACTGGCCTTCGCGCACGGCGGGCTGGTCGAGCCGACCGCGATCGTGACCAACGAGTTCTACCACCTGGACGGGTCCAAGTTCTCCACCAGCCGGCGCCATCTGATCTGGGCCCGCGACCTGGTGGGCAAGTACGGCCCGGACAATGTGCGGTTCTTCCTCGCGCTCGGCAACCCGGAGCACCAGCCGGCCAACTTCACCGAGGCCGAGTTCCTGGAGACCGTACGCACCCGGCTGCACGAGCCGCTCCGGGCGCTCGGCACGGCGCTGGCCCCGCACACCGGTCGGCCGCTGCCCGTCCCGGAGGGCACGGAGGCGCTCCTGGACCGCTACCGGGACCGGATGCGGCGGGCGTACACGCTGGAGACCTTCTCGATGCGCCAGGCCGCGGAGACCACCGCGAACCTGCTCGCGCTGCTCGCCGCCCGGGCGGCCGGCGACCCCGGGCTCGCCGTCGCCGGTCTGCGTGTCCTGGCCTCCCGGGCCGCGCCGCTGGTGCCCGGCCTCGCGTCCGCGATCGAGGCCCGGTACGCGGCCGCCGCGCCCGGCGCCGTACCCGGCCTGGCGGATCTCCTGCCCGTCACCGTCTGAGCACCCCGACCGACATACTCCCCCCGCACCCGACCACTAGGCAGAACCCATGCACATCGCGTTCGTCGACTCGAACCCCGCCGCGCTGGAGGCGATCCGGCTGGCCAAGGAGGCCGGCCACCGGGTCACCTACCTCCAGTCCGCCGACCCCTTCTACCCGCCCACCGAGGGGAACCTGCGGATCGTCGCGTCCGTGGACCACCTGGCCGACGGGCTGGTCACCACCGACCCGGAGACCGTCACCCGGGTGCTCGCCGCCCGCCACGCCGTCGACCCCATCGACGTCGTCACCGGCCAGCTGGAGCTGAGCGCGGAGGCCGTGGCCCTGGCCTGCCGGGAGCTCGGTCTACGGGGCACCGCGACCGACGCCGTGCTCACCGCCCGCCGCAAGGACCGGTGCCGGGCGGCGCTGGAGAAGGCCGGGCTCGCCTCCGCCCGGTACGCCCTGGCCGGGACCGAGGAGGATGCGCTGGCCGCGGCCGAGGAGATCGGCTATCCGGTGGTCCTCAAGCCCCCGTCGGGCGCGGACAGCCTGCTCTCCCGGGTGGCCGCGAATCCGGCCGAGGCCACCGCCGCCTGCCGGGCCGTGCTGACCGGCCTGGACGCGGTGCCGGAGCAGTGGCACGAGCAGTTCACCCGCGGCATCCTCGTCGAGGAGTACCTGGTCGGCACGCTGGTCTCGGTGGAACTGGGCGCCAAGGACGGGGAGTTCTTCCCGTTCGCGGTGTCCGGGCGGTTCCGCTGGGCCGAGGACGAGGTGGTGGAGCTCGGCTCGTACATTCCCGCGAACCTCCCCGAGGAGCAGTCCGCCGCCTGTATCGCGTACGCGATCGACGTGTGCCGGGCGATCGGCCTGGACCTGGGCGTTTTCCACCTGGAGATCATGGTCACCGAACGCGGGCCGGTGCTGGTCGAGGTCAACCCCCGCGTGATGGGCGGCGCGCTGCCCACCATCTACCGGCACGCCACCGGCACGGACATCTTCTCCGGCCTGCTGGACATCCTGGACCCGGACGCCGAGCCCGCTCTGCCCGGCGCGCTCGACGGCTGCGTCGGCGGGCGGAAGGTGATGGTCCGCGACGGCGGCACCCTCTCCGCCGGGGCATCGGTGGCGTGGATCGCCGACGAGCCCGGGGTGCTGGAGGTCATCGGCTTCGACAGCTACGGCACCGGACCGGGCCGGGACGTCTCCGCCGGGCAGATCGTGGCCCGTTTCATACTGCGCGGCCCGGACCATCCGTCCGTGGTTCGGACGGCCGAGCGGATCCTGCGCCGTTTGGAAGAGGATTTCGGAGTTGCCCTGATGATCGGCGAGAAGGACTGACCATGACCTCCCCATCCGCCCCTTCCTCCGCTGCTTCGTCCCACGCGGGGGAGCCGGCCGGTCTCCCCGGCTCGCTCGACGGGCCCCGGCTCGCCGGCGCCGCCGCGGAGTACGGCACTCCGCTGTGGGTGTACGACGCCGGGACGATCCGCGCGCAGATCGACCGGCTGCGCCGCTTCGACGTCATCCGCTTCGCCCAGAAGGCCTGTTCCAACCTGCACATCCTGCGTCTGATGCGCGAGGAGGGCGTGCACGTCGACGCCGTGTCGGAGGGCGAGATCGAGCGTGCGCTCGCGGCCGGCTACCGGGTCGAGGGGGCCGACGAGCCCATCGTCTTCACCGCCGACCTGCTGAACCGCTCCACGCTGCGCCGGGTCGTCGAACTGGGCATCCCGGTCAACGCCGGTTCCCCGCAGATGCTGGACCAGGTGGGCGCGGCCTCCCCCGGCCACCCGGTGTGGATCCGGGTCAACCCGGGGTTCGGCCACGGGCACAGCCGCAAGACCAACACCGGTGGCGAGCACAGCAAGCACGGCATCTGGCACGAGCACCTCCAGGAGAGCCTCGCGCTGGTCGACCGGTACGGGCTCGACCTCGTGGGCCTGCACATGCACATCGGCTCCGGGGTGGACTACGGCCACCTGGAGTCGGTCTGCGAGACCATGGTCAAGCAGGTCAGGCTGGCCGGGCGGGACATCCGGGCCATCTCGGCCGGCGGCGGCCTCTCCGTGCCGTACGCGCCGGGCGACCCGGAGATCGACACGGACCGCTACTTCGAACTCTGGGACGCCGCGCGGCGGGAGCTCGTCTCCGAACTGGGCCACCCGGTCCGGCTGGAGATCGAACCCGGGCGTTTCCTGGTGGCGGGCTCGGGGGTGCTGGCCGCCGAGGTCCGCGCCCAGAAGCCCATGGGCAGCAACTACTTCGTGCTGGTCGACGCCGGGTTCAACGATCTGATGCGGCCCGCGATGTACGGCAGCAGCCACCGCGTCTCGGTCCTCGGCGGCGACGGCGTCCCGCGCGGCGAGGACGCCCGCGACACGGTCCTAGCCGGCCCGCTGTGCGAGTCCGGGGACGTCTTCACCCAGGTCGAGGGAGGCGACGTGGAGCCCGTGCCGCTGCCGCGCACCGAGATCGGCGACCTGGTGGTGTTCCACGACACCGGCGCCTACGGCGCGAGCATGTCGTCCACCTACAACTCCCGGCCGCTCATCCCCGAGGTGCTGGTCGACGGCGACGACACCAGGCTGATCCGCCGCCGGCAGACCGTCACCGAACTGCTGGCACCGGAGCTCGACCTGCCGGTCTGACCCCGGCCCGCTCCACGGAGGGCGCGTCCGGCGTGCGCATCGCACGCCGGACGCGCCCTTTTGTGTGCGCACGCGGGTACCGCATCGCGTCACGCCCCCTCTTGACAAGCCCGGACGGTCGACGGCAATCTTCCCTTACTTCCATTAAACAGAAAGCAATTTCCGTATTACGGAAACTAGCGAAAGGGAGCGCGGCCCGATGCCAGGTTCCGCACGGAGCACAGCCGGAGACCACCGCTTCGACGTCAACCTGTCGATCCTCTTCACGGAACTCCCCTTGTCGGAGCGTCCGGCGGCCGCCGCCGCGGCCGGCTTCGACGCGGTCGAGCTGTGGTGGCCCTGGGTCGACTCCCCCACCCCCGGGCAGTCCGAGCTCGCCGCCCTGAGGAAGGCGATCCAGGACGCGGGCGTACGGCTCACGGGCCTGAACTTCTACGCCGGACGGCTGCCCGGCCCCGACCGGGGCGCGCTGTCCCTCCCCGGCGAGGAGTCGGAGCGGTTCCGCGCCAACATCGACGTGGCCGCCGGTTTCGCCCAGTCCCTCGGCTGCACGGCCCTCAACGCGCTGTACGGCAACCGCGTCGACGGCGTGGACCCCGCCGAACAGGACGCGCTGGCGCTGGAGAACCTCGTCCTCGCGGCGCGGGCCGCCGACCGGATCGGCGCGATCCTGCTGATCGAGGCGCTGAACGAGCCCGAGTCGCCGCTGTACCCGCTGGTGTCGGCGCCGGCCGCCGTGGGGGTCGTCGACAAGGTCAACGCGGCCACGGGACTGGACAACGCCCGGTTCCTGATGGACCTGTACCACCTGGCGATGAACGGCGAGGATCTGCCGGCGGTGATCGACCGGTACGCGGAGAAGACCGGTCACGTGCAGATCGCCGACAGCCCCGGCCGCGGCGCCCCCGGCACCGGCTCGCTCCCGCTGGAGGAGCTGCTGGACCGGCTGCGCAAGGCCGGTTACGACGGCTGGATCGGCCTGGAGTACAAGCCCGGCGAGCGTCCGAGCGCGGAGGCCTTCGGCCGGCTGCCCCGCTGACCACACCCCCTCGCACGGAGAGGCGCCCTCGCATGAGCAACCTTCCCAAGATCGCCTGGATCGGTCTCGGCATCATGGGCTCCCCCATGTCGGAGAACCTGGTCAAGGCGGGCTACGACGTCACCGGTCACACCCTGGAGCAGGCGAAGCTGGACCGGCTGGCCGCCGCCGGCGGCACCGCCGCCGCCTCCGTCGCCGAGGCCGTGCGGGACGCCGACGTGATCATCACGATGGTTCCCGCCTCTCCGCAGGTGGAGGCCGTCGCGTACGGCCCCGACGGCATCCTGGAGAACGCCCGGCCGGGCGCCCTGCTGATCGACATGTCCTCGATCACCCCGCGGACGTCGGTCGACCTGGCCGCCGCCGCGAAGGACAAGGGCATCCGGGTGCTGGACGCCCCCGTGTCGGGCGGTGAGGCGGGCGCGGTCGAGGCGGTGCTGTCCATCATGGTCGGTGGTGAGCGGGCCGACTTCGAGGAGGCGAAGCCGGTCTTCGATGTGCTCGGAAGGACGATCGTGCTGTGCGGTCCGCACGGCGCCGGGCAGACCGTGAAGGCCGCCAACCAGCTCATCGTCGCCGTCAACATCCAGGCGTGCGCCGAGGCCGTGGTCTTCCTGGAGAAGTCGGGCGTGGACCTGACGGCGGCGCTCGACGTCCTGAACGGCGGACTGGCCGGCTCGACCGTGCTGACCCGCAAGAAGGACAACTTCCTGAACCGGGACTTCCGGCCGGGCTTCCGCATCGACCTGCACCACAAGGACATGGGCATCGTCACCGACGCCGCCCGGGCCGTCGGCGCGGTACTGCCCGTCGGTGCGGTGGTCGCGCAGCTGGTGGCGAGCCTGCGCGCCCAGGGAGACGGCGGGCTCGACCACTCCGCGCTGCTGCGGGCCGTGGAACGGCTGTCGGGCGCGCGGGTCTGATCCTCCTGTTTTTCCGAACCCCGGGCGGCGCCGGCGCCGACATCGGTCCCATCGCGCCCAAGGCGGCGGCGCCGCCCGGAACCCACCTCCCTCCCGGCGTGCGGATCCGCGCGGTCCGCAGCAGCCTGGGGACATGGCACATCCGACGGAGCATCCGCACATCGTGGTCCACGCGCCCGCCCTGGACGGCTCCCGGCGGGTCACCTCCGACGACGAGACCCTGGGCGTCGCCACGCACACCGACGACGTGGGCGAGATCCTGCGCCTGGCCGACCTGTACGTCACCGACGTCGAGGACGCGGACTTCATCGAGTGGCAGGGCGGCGGACCGGACGACTGGCCGGGACTGTCCGAACACCACGAGCCGTGAGCGCGGCCGGTACGGCAACGGCCGTAGGCGGGCTACGGCACCCTCAAATGAACCTCTGAACACGGCCTCCCGAGGCTTCGGCGGGCCCCGCGCGCGGGAACCATCCCCGCACACGGGGCCCGTCGGCACGGGGGCGGCCGGCCCCTTGTCCGAGAGGGTGTCCTGTCATGGCCGACATCGCACACGTCCGGGCGACGCCGCACGAGATCGCCCTGCTGGCCTGGGGACCACGCGCCGCCGTCACGGTGGCCGTCGTCGCCCTGCACCTGCGCGGCGCCGTCGAGGCGGGCGCACGGGGCACGGTGGTGGCGGTCGACAACGAGGCGGGCAGGGCGCTGCCGCCGCTGCCGCCGCTGCCGTCGCCGGAGGACGACATCCCGGCGGAGCTGCGCGTCCCGTATCTGGAGAGCGCGGTGTACCGACGGCTGGACAAGCCGCGTGACGTACGGGAGGTGCCGCGGGACCCGGACGTGCAGTGGGCGGTGGCCACGCTGAAGACCGGACTGGTGGACATGGGCATGGTGAGTCCGCCGGCGCTGGGGACGACGCGGGCGGGCCGCCGCCACGTGCACGTGCTGCGCACCGCGTATCCCGTGCCGGCGAGCCGGGCCGGCCTGTCCGACGAGGAAAAGCTGCTGGCCGTCGCCCTGCACGGCGAGGCGGCCCTCCGCGCCGTCGTCCCCCGCTTCGCCTCGCGCGCGGGCCTCACCGGACGGGTCCGCCTCCGCCTCAGACACCCACTGCGCGGCTGGTCCCCCGGCTCCGGCGGCATCCACGCCGGCCGGCTCTACTGCGGCGGCGGAGGCAGCTGCGGCTGCGGAGGCGGGGGCGGCTGCGGAGGCGGAGGGGGATGCGGCGGGGGCGGGGGCGGGGGGTGCTGAGACGCCGTGCGGCCCGTCGGCACGGCGGCCGGACGGAACGCCCGGTGGCCGTCCGTCCCGGCCGCGCGTCGGTCAGACCCGCAATGGCCTGACCGCCGTCGGGGCATGGGCCGCTTCCGTGGCGAGGGGTTCGGACTCGACCACGTCGCCGATGTCGTTGGTGGTCGACATCGAGATGTCGGTGACGCGTTCCAGGATCGCCTCCACGATCACCGGGACGCGGTGTTCCGCCGCGAGCTTCTTCGCCTGCTCGAAGGCCGGGCCCAGGTCGTTCGGGTCCGTGACGCGGATCGCCCTGCACCCCAGGCCCTCGGCGACCTTGACGTGGTCGACGCCGTAGACGCCCAGCTCCGGGGAGTTGATGTTCTCGAACTCCAGGTTGACCTGGAAGTCGATGCCGAACGCCCGCTGTGCCTGCCGGATCAGGCCCAGGTAGGCGTTGTTGAGCAGGACGTGGACGTACGGGATCCTGTGCTGCGCCCCGACCGCCAGTTCCTCGATCATGAACTGGAAGTCGTAGTCGCCGGACAGGGCGACGACCTGCGCCTCGGGGTCGGCCTTGGCCACGCCGAGCGCGGCGGGGACGGTCCAGCCGAGCGGGCCCGCCTGGCCGCAGTTGATCCAGTGCCGGGGCCGGTGGACGTGCAGGAACTGCGCGCCGGCGATCTGGGAGAGGCCGATGGTGGAGACGTACCGGGTCTCGGGGCCGAAGGCCTTGTTCATCTCCTCGTAGACGCGCTGCGGTTTGATCGGGACGTCGTCGAAGTGTGTACGGCGCTGGAGGGTGGCGCGCTTCTCCTGCGCGGAGGCGGCCCACTCGGAGCGGTCGGGCAGCCGGCCCTCGGCCTTGAGCTCCTTCGCCACCTCGACGAAGAGTTCCAGCGCGGCGCGCGCGTCGGAGGCGATGCCGTAGTCGGGGGCGAAGATCCGGCCGATCTGGGTGGGTTCGACGTCGACGTGGACGAAGGTGCGGCCGGCCGTGTAGACGTCGAGCCGTCCGGTGTGGCGGTTGGCCCAGCGGTTGCCGATGCCGAGGACGAAGTCGGACTCCAGGAAGGTCGCGTTGCCGTAGCGGTGCGAGGTCTGCAGGCCGACCATGCCGGCGTTGAGTTCGTGGCCGTCGGGGATGACGCCCCAGCCCATCAGGGTCGGCACGACCGGGGTGCCGGTCAACTCGGCGAACCGGACGAGCAGTTCGGCCGCGTCGGCGTTGATGACCCCGCCGCCCGCGACGATCAGCGGGCGTTCGGCGGCGTTCAGCATGCCGAGCGCCTTCTCGATCTGGGCGCGGGAGGCGGCGGGCTTGTGGACCGGGAGCGGCGCGTAGGTGTCCGGGTCGAACTCGATCTCCGTCAGCTGCACGTCGACCGGCAGGTCGATGAGGACCGGTCCGGGCCGGCCGGAGCGCATGAGGTGGAAGGCCTGCTGGAAGACGCCGGGGACCTGCGCGGCCTCCAGGACGGTCATCGCCGTCTTGGTGACGGGCCTGGCGATGGCGGCGATGTCGACGGCCTGGAAGTCCTCCTTGTGGATCACGGCGGTCGGCGCCTGGCCGGTGACGCAGAGGATCGGGATCGAGTCGCCGATGGCGGAGTACAGGCCGGTGATCATGTCGGTGCCGGCCGGACCGGAGGTGCCGACGCAGACGCCGATGGCGCCGGGGCGGGTGCGGGTGTAGCCCTCGGCCATGTGCGAGGCGCCCTCGACATGGCGGGCGAGGGTGTGGGTGATGCCGCCGGAGGCCTTGAGCGCCGCGTAGAAGGGGTTGATCGCCGCGCCGGGGACACCGAACGCGTCCGTGACGCCTTCGCGTTTGAGGATTTCGACTGCCGCGCGGGCAGCGGTCATTCGAGCCATCGGGTACTCCTGCTTCGGCTGCCGGATGCGTACTCCCGTCGCGCCCTGCGGTGAGTACTTCCGTATAATGGAAAGTACTTTCTACTATCTGGAATGAATGTAGGGTGGGTGGCCGAAGCCGTCAAGAGAGGGGCAAGCGGCGGACACACGGCGGGCCGGCGGAGGACGATGGACACCGCCTCGACAACCCGGGAGGGGACCATGCCCGAGAGCGTGCCGGTGCGCTGTCCTGCCTGTCGGCGCTCGCACCGCTACACGGCACCGTCGTACCCCTGCGCGTGCGGCGCGCCCGTCACGCCGCCGCTGGACCTGGACGGGGTGCCCGCTCCGGTCGGGCACCGTGCCTGGGCCGAGGAGTGGGTCGCCGTGCGGTGCGGGCGGTGCGGGCTCCGCGGCGAGTGGCCGCGGCCGGAACTGGGGTGCCCGTGCGGGACGGTGCTGCTGATCCCGGTGGCCGGGCCACCGGCACTCCGCGTCCCGGCGGGGCGGCCCGAGACCTCCGCCGCCCGCCCCGCGCGGGACGCGGACCAGGCGGACCGGGACGAGGTCACGGCCGCCGTACTGCATCTGCGCCGGCTCGGCCACCAGGACGTCCGCCGCACCGGCCGGCCCTCCCCCTCCGGTGTCGAACTGGCGGGCCGCGGCGTGCTCGCCCAGGTCGGCCCGTCGGCACGTCAGGCGACCCCGCGGGACGTGGAGTGCCTGTGGCTGACGGCGATGACCGAGTCCGCCGTCTGCCGGTACTTCACCGTCGCCGGGTACACCGAGGAGGCGCGGGCCCGCGCCGACACGCTGGACGTCCCCCTGTTCCTGCTCGGTCCCGCCGGCGCCCCGCGGCCGGTGAACGGCCCCGCCGAGGCGCTGGACGCCGGCGGGGCCTGAAAACCCGGCGACGTGCCCGCCGCCGGCGTCCGATACTCGGCGGATGCGCATCCGTCCCGCCGAACCCGGTGAACTCCCCGCCCTCCAGGACATCGAACGGGCCGCCGGCGCCCCGTTCCGCGACCTCGGCATGCCGGAGATCGCCGACGACGACCCGCCCGCCCCGGACGTGCTGGAGCGCTATCGCCGGGCGGGCCGCTGCTGGGTGGCGGCCGGCGAACGAGGCCGGCCCGTGGCGTACTTGACCGCCGAACCCGTGGACGGCGCCCTCCACGTGGAGCAGGTCTCCGTCCACCCGGACGCCGCGCGCCGGGGCGTGGGCCGGGCCCTGCTCGACCACGCCGCCGCCCACGCCCGCGAACAGGGCCTGACCGCGCTGACGCTGACCACGTTCGCCGACGTCCCGTGGAACGCCCCGTACTACGCGCGCCTCGGCTTCCGCACGCTGGGCGAGCCCGAACTCACGCCGGGCCTGCGGCGGATCCGCGCCGAGGAGGCCGGGCACGGACTCGGCCGGTGGCCGCGCGTGTGCATGCGCCGGGACGTCCCCCCGCACCCGCGGCACGCGGGCCCGGCCGCCCGGACGACGATCAGACCGGCGCGTGAGCGGGACCTCCCCGGTTTCCTCGGGCTGGCGGCCCAGGTCGAGCAGTGGTTCGGTCCGATGGTCGGGGAGCCGGGCTTCCACGACGCGGTGCGCGAGCACATCGCCGGCTCCCGAGCGCTCGTCGCCGAGTCCTCGGGTCCGGACCTCCTCGGCGGACTGCTGTTCGGGGGCGAGGCGCCGACGTATCACGTGCACTGGCTCGTCGTCTCGCACCGGGCGCGGGGGAAGGGCGTCGGCCGCGCGCTGATGGCGGAGGCGGTACGCCGGTGGGTGCGCGGGCCGGGCGACCTTGAGGTGGTCACCTTCGGGGCCGACCACCCCGGCGCCGTCGACAGCGGCGCCCGCCTCTTCTACGAGCGCCTCGGCTTCACCCCCGCCGAGGCCGCCGCTCCGGGTCCGGAGGGCGGCTCACGGCAGGTCTTCCGGCGGACCCTCGCTTAATCCTCGGCCGCGTACCGCTCCCGCAGTTCCACCTTGCGCACCTTCCCGGACACCGTCATCGGGAAGGTGTCGAGGAGCTGGAGCCGGCTCGGGATCTTGTAGTGGGCGAGGCGGTCCGCGCAGAAGGCGCGCAGTTCCTCCAGGGTGAGCGGGTCGGCCGGGTCGCGCGGGATGACACAGGCGAGCACCTCCTCGCCGTACCGTTCGTGCGCGACCCCGACGACCTGGACGTCCGCGATCTTCGGGTGGGCGTGGAGGAACTCCTCGACCTCGCGCGGGTAGATGTTCTCCCCGCCCCGGATGATCATGTCCTTGATGCGGCCGACGATCTCCACGTAGCCGTCCTCGCGCATCACCGCGAGGTCCCCGGTGTGCATCCAGCGGCCCGCGTCGACGGCCTCGGCGGTCTTCTCCGGCTCGTTCCAGTAGCCGAGCATCACGCTGTAGCCGCGGGTGCACAACTCCCCGGCACTGCCGCGTGGTCGGGTCACCCCGGTGGCCGGGTCGACGACCTTGACCTCGATGTGCGGCAGGACCCGGCCGACGGTGCCGGTGCGGTGTTCCAGGTCGTCGTCCCTGCGGGTCTGGAGCGACACGGGGGACGTCTCGGTCATGCCGTAGCAGATGGAGACCTCCTCCATGTGCATCTCGGCGACCACCCGCTTCATCACCTCCACCGGGCAGGGCGAGCCCGCCATGATGCCGGTGCGCAGCGAGGTGAGGTCGTACGACGCGAAGCCGGGCAGGTTCAGTTCGGCGATGAACATGGTGGGCACGCCGTAGAGCGAGGTGCAGCGCTCGCGCTGGACGGCCTCCAGGGTGGCCTCCGGCTCGAAGGAGGGGGCCGGGATGACGATGCAGGCGCCGTGGGAGGTGGCGCCCAGGTTGCCCATGACCATGCCGAAGCAGTGGTGGAACGGCACCGGCAGGCAGACGCGGTCCTGTTCGGTGTAGCCGACGGTGCGGCCCACCCAGTAGCCGTTGTTGAGGATGTTGTGGTGGGAGAGCGTGGCGCCCTTGGGGAAGCCCGTGGTGCCCGAGGTGTACTGGATGTTGATGGGGTCGTCGCAGCTCAGTCCGGCGGCGATCTCGTCGAGCCGCTCCGGCGGTACGGCGGACGCGCCCGCGGTCAGCGCGTCCCAGGACGGGTCGCCGATGTAGACGGTCTCCCGCAAACCGGGGCAGGCTCCGCGTACCTGGTCCACCAGTGCCCGGTAGTCGCTGCCCTTGTGGGCGAGGGAGGAGACCAGCAGCGAGATCCCGGACTGCCTGAGCACGTACTCCAGCTCGTGCGCCCGGTAGGCCGGGTTGATGTTCACCAGGATGACGCCGATGCGGGCGGTGGCGTACTGCACCAGGACCCATTCGGGGCAGTTGACGGCCCAGATGCCGACCCGGTCGCCCTTCTCGACGCCCTTCGCCAGCAGTCCGCGCGCCACCTCGTCGACGGCGGCGCCGAACTCGGCGTAGGTCCAGCGCCGTCCGGACGGTACGTCGACGAGGGCCTCCCGGTCGGGCCACGCGGCGACGGCCCGGCCGAGGTCGGCGCCGATGGTGTCGCCGAGCAGCGGGGTCTCGTCGGTCCCGTGCGCGTAGGAGAGTCCGGTCACCGGAAGTCCTCCTCGCGGTACTCGTCGGTGGAGCCGGCGGCCGTGGCCTCGCGCAGTTCGATGCGGCGGATCTTGCCGGAGACGGTCTTGGGCAGTTCGCCGAACTCCAGGCGGCGGATCCGCTTGTACGGGGCGAGCGTCTCGCGGGAGTGCTCGAAGAGCACCTTCGCGGTGTCCGGGCCGGGCTGCCAGCCCTCCGCGAGCACGATGTACGCCTTGGGCACGGCCAGCCGCAGTTCGTCCGGGGCGGGCACGACGGCCGCCTCGGCGACCGCCTCGTGCTCCAGCAGGGCGCTCTCCAGCTCGAAGGGGCTGATCTTGTAGTCGCTCGCCTTGAAGACGTCGTCCGCGCGGCCGACGTAGGTGATGTATCCGTCCTCGTCGCGGGAGCCGATGTCGCCCGTCCGGTAGTAGCCGCCGGCCATCGCCTCGGCGGTGCGGTCGGGGTCGCCGTGGTAGCCGGTCATCAGGCCCACCGGACGGTCGGAGAGGTCGAGGGCGATCTCGCCCTCGGTGGCGCCGGGCGCGCCGGAGACCGGGTCGAGGAGTTCGACGCGGTAGCCGGGGCTGGGGCGGCCCATGGAGCCGGTCTTGAGGACCTGGCCGGGGCTGTTGGAGACCTGGACGGCGGTCTCGGTCTGGCCGAAGCCGTCCCGGATGGTGACGTTCCAGGCACGCCGGACCTGCTCGATGACCTCCGGGTTGAGGGGTTCGCCGGCGGCGACGACCTCGCGGGGCGGGGTGCGCAGCAGGCCCAGATCGGCCTGGATGAGCATGCGCCACACGGTCGGCGGGGCGCAGAAGGTGGTGACGCCGGCCTTGTCCATCTCGGCCATCAGGCGGGGTGCGTCGAAGCGGGTGTAGTTGTGCAGGAAGACGGTCGCCTCGGCGTTCCACGGGGCGAAGAGGTTGGACCAGGCGTGCTTGGCCCAGCCGGGCGAGGAGATGTTGAGGTGCACGTCGCCGGGGCGCAGGCCGATCCAGTACATGGTCGCCAGGTGGCCGATCGGGTACGAGGTGTGGGTGTGTTCGACCAGCTTGGGGCGGGCGGTGGTGCCGGAGGTGAAGTACAGCATCAGGGGGTCGTCGGAGAGGGTGGGTCCGTCGGGCGTGAAGTGCTCGGCGGCGCCGTAGGCGTCCGCGTAGGGCTGCCAGCTCCCGCCGGCTCCCTCCCCCACGGTGATCCGGGTGTAGTCGCCGGGCACCTCGTCGAACTTCGCGGTGTCGGCGGCGCGCGCGATCACATGGCGGACGCGGCCCCGCTCGACGCGGTCGCGCAGGTCGGCGGGGCCGAGCAGCGGGGTGGCCGGGATGACCACGGCGCGCAGTTTCATCGCGGCGAGGGCGGTCTCCCACAGTTCGGCCTGGTTGCCGAGCATGACCAGCACGCGGTCCTCGGCGCGCACGCCCCGCTGCCGCAGCCAGGTGGCGACCTGGTCGGAGCGGCGGGACAGGGCGGCGAAGGACAGCCGGGTCTCGTGGCCGTCCTCCTCGACGAGGTGCAGGGCGGTGCGGTCGTTGCCGTCCGCGATCACGTCGAACCAGTCGAGGGCCCAGTTGAACCGGTCGGGCCGGGGCCAGGCGAAGTCCCGGTGGGCGGTGGCGTAGTCCTCGCGGTGTTCCAGCAGGAAGTCCCGGGCCCTGCGGAACGCCTCCGTCGCCGTCGTCATCTGCTCCTCCTCGTGCCGGACCGTGCCGGACCATTGCCGGGCGGCTCTTCCTCATCGTGTAATCCGTGATGCGTGTCTCACTACCCCCGAACGGGGGTGTGCGCCGCGCGGAGGCCGTGGTGAAGGGGCGAACAGGTGACAGCTGACCCGATGAGGGCGGGCGACGCGGTGGAGATCCGCGGGGCGCTGGCCCGGCTGCGGCGCGCGACCGGGCTGCCGGTCGCCTTCGGCGGGCTGGTGGAGCCCGGCCGGCGGCAGGTGCGCATCAGCGAGCTGAGCGGCACCGCGACGCCCGCGCTGAGCGCGCTCGCGGTGACCCCGGGCAACGGTCTGGGCGGCAAGGCGGTGGCGCTCGCCCGGCCGTGCGCGGTGACGGACTACTCCGTCTCGCGGCGGATCAGCCACGAGTACGACGTCCCGGTCGCCGCCGAGGGCCTGCGCGCCGTCGTCGCCGTGCCCGTGGTCGTACGGCGCCGGGTGCGGGCGGTGCTCTACGGCGCCCTGCGCGCGGCGCAGCCGCTGGGCGACCGCACGCTCGGCGCGGCGGTCCAGGCGGCGCGGGACGTGGAGCAGGCGCTGGTAGTACGGGAGGAGGCGGCGGCGCTGATGGCGGCGGCCGGTCCAGGGGTGGCCGATCCGGCGGCCGGGGTGGCCGGGGCGGCCCGGGAGCAGGTGCGGGAGGCGCACGCGGCGCTGCGGGCGCTGGCGCCGCGGATCACGGACCCCGTGCTGCGGGCCGAGCTGCTCGACGCGTGCGCCCTGCTGACCGCGGGCACCGTCCCGTCCCCGGCGGTGCGGCTCGCGCCCCGGGAGGTGGACGTGCTCGCCTGTGTGGCGGCGGGGGCGACCAACGGGGCGGCCGCACAGCGGCTGGGGGTGACGGCCGAGACCGTCAAGGCGTACCTGCGGTCGGCGATGCGGAAGCTGGGGGTGCGCACCCGGGGGCAGGCCGTGGTCGCGGCCCGCCGGGCGGGGTGGTTGCCGTAGGTTTGCGGTGTTTTCCCGAGACGGGTATTACCAGCGGTACGGCGGTGGATTTCACCGTCGCCCGGTCCGCTGTAATTTGCCTCACTACACGGTCCGCCCGGAATTAAGGAGCCTGTTGCCTAATATTGGCCAGGACACGCCACACGGAGGGGAGCGGTGACCGTGCGACGGGACTTCAAGGAGCCTGGCAGAAGCCGCCCCGACCTGGTCATAGGCCGGGAGGAGCTGTACGCGCAGGCGCGGGAGCAGCTCGCCCGTGGGGGCAGCGTGCTGCTGCACGGGCCCGCGGGAATAGGAAAATCGACCGTGCTGCGGGCACTCGCGGCGGAAAACGCCGGTGCGGCGGGGACGGTGTTGCGCTGCTCCGCCACGGAGTCCGAATCCCATCTTCCGTTCCTGGCGCTGGCCGATCTGTTCGGTCTGGTCCTCGACAAGGTGTCCGCCCGGCTGCCCGCCGCCCAGCGCACCGCCCTGGAGTCGGCGCTCACCGGGCGCGGCGAGTCCACCCTCCAGCGGGACGGCCTCGCGCTGCGTCTCGCGGTGCTGTCCATCCTGCGGGCGCTGGCCGCCGAGGGGCCGGTCCTCATCGTCGCCGACGACCTCCAGTGGCTGGATTCCGCCAGTGCCGAGCTCCTCGGCTTCGCCGCCCGGCGGCTCGGCGACAGCCCGGTGCGGATGCTGTGCGCGGTGCGCACGGACGGCGAGGAGTACGACCGCCATCTGCGCGCCTGCCCGCCGGACACGCTCGCGGTGCGGCTGGGCCCGTTCTCCCGGACCCAGGTGTCCGCGCTCCTCGACCACCGCGGCTACACCGGTCTGTCCCGTTCCACCGCCCGGGACATCCACCGCACCAGCGGCGGCAACCCGCTGTTCGCCCTCGAACTGGGCCGCGCCCTCGCCGAGAGCCCCACCCGGCCCAGACCGGGCGAGCCGCTGCCGGTGCCGACCTCGCTGCGGGCCCTGGTGCTGAGCCGCCTGGAGATGCTGTCGGACGAGGCGCGCCGCACCCTGCTGGTGGCCAGCGCGGGCGCCCGCCCCACCCTGGCGCTGCTGCACGCGGCCGGCCGGGAGAACGCCGAGGCGGAGACGGCGCAGGCCGCCGCGCTCGGGCTGCTGGCGACGGACTCCGAGGAGCCGGCGCTGCGGTTCGCGCATCCGCTGATCTCGGCCGCCCTGTACGCGGAGGCCCCGGCGCGGGAGCGGCGGGCGGTGCACACGGCGCTGTCCACGGCGGCCTCCGACCCCATCGAGCGGGCCCGGCACCTGGCGCTGGCCGCGACCGGCCCCGACCCTCGGGTGGCGGCCCGGCTCGCCGAGGCCGCCGCGCTGTCCCGGGACCGCGGGGCACCCTCGGTCGCCGCCTCGCTCGGGCTGCTCGCCGCCCGGCACACCCCGGCCGACGGCGATCCCGGCCCCGACGAGCGGCGGCTGCAGGCCGCCGAGGACGCGATCACCGCCGGTGAGGTCGACCTGGCCCGGGACATAGCGCGCGAGGTGCTGACCCGGGCGACGGTGCCGGCCGAGCGGGTGCGGGCGTGGATGGTGGTCATCGAGGCGGCCGGGCAGGCACTCGGCGAGGTCGACGCCGTCTTCCCGCAGGTGCTGGCCGACGCCGGCGACGACCCCCGGCTGCTGGCCCTGGTCCACTACCAGCTCGCCTGGCGGGAGGTGGTGGTGGACGGCGACTTCGCCAAGTCCCGCCAGGAGGCCGCGCACGCGGCGGAGCTGGCCGCGCGGGGCGGTGACCGGCGCACCGAGCTGATGGCGCTCGCCTTCCAGTCGTCCACCGAGACCCTGATGGGCCACCCCGACGCCCCCGCGACCATCCGGCGGGCGCTCCAGGAGCCCCAGGACCCCGCCGTGGCCTGCCATCACAACGGCGCCGCGATGGCGAGGTTCCGCTGGCTGCTGATGAGCGACCAGCTGCCGGAGGCCCGTACGGCCATCACGGCGCTGCTGCGGGAGGCGCGGCGGCGCGGCATGGTGGAGAGCGAGGTGCACTTCTCGCGGCTGCTCGCCGACACCGAGCTGCGCTTCGGGCACTGCGGCCGGGCCCTGGACCTGGCCCGCGAGAGCCTGCGGCTGGCCCGGGACTCCGGGATCGGCGAGAGCGCCTCGGCCATGCTCGCCTCGGTCGCGGAGGCGTCGGGCGGGGACGTGGAGCGGGCGCTGACGCTGGCCCGCGAGGCGGCGGACCACGCCGAGGTGGACGGCGACCAGTTGTACCTCTCCCTCGCCCTGGCCGCCCTCGGTTACGCCCAGTTGGTGGCGGGGGACGCGCAGGCCGCGGTCCGCTCGCTGCGCCGGGTGCGGGAGCTGGAGCAGGGCATGGGCGTCAGCGATCCGGCGCGGGGCCGCTGGCAGGGCGACCTCGCCGAGGCGCTGGTGCGCATCGGGGAGCCCGGCGAGGCACAGGAACTCATCGACGTCACCCGGGTGCACGCGTTGCGTCTGAACCGCGCGAGCGTCCTCGCGGTGCTCGACCGCGCCGAGGCGCTGGTGCGCGCGGCACGCGGTGAACACCAGGCGGCGCACGCGCAGTTGGCGTCGGCGCAGGAGCGGCTCGCCAAGCTGGGGTACGGGCTGGAGGAGGCGCGGGCCGCCTTCGCGCTGGCCCGGCTGCGCGGGCGGGGCCCGGCGCCGGCGGCGTACGACGAGGCCGCCCGGCTGTTCCGGCGCTGCCGCGCGCTGCCGTGGCTGCGCCAGGTGGAGCGGGCGGTGGCCGCCGGTCCCACGGAGCCGGAGGCCGTGCCCGCCGCCGCGCCGGGCGCCCTGGACGGGCTGGCCGCGATGGAACGGCAGGTCGCCGCGCTGGTGATGGAGGGCGCCACCAACCGGGAGATCGCCGGGCGGCTGTTCATCAGCGTCAAGACCGTCGAGGCGACCCTCACCCGGGTCTACCGCAAACTGGGGATCCGCTCCCGGGTCGACATCGTCCGCCTGGCGGCGGGCCGTCGCACGACGTAGCGCCGCGGGGGCGGCACCGGGTCGTCGCCGGATCACCACCGGGACGAGCGGGCCGCCGGATCACCACGGGGGGGCGAACGGGCCGCCGCATCGTCACCGGAACGGACGGACCGCCGCATCGCCACCGGGGCGGACGGACCGCCGGATCATCACCGGGGCGACCGAGGGTTTTCCCTGCCCCAATTCCCCTAGGGGGTTCCCTCATTGGGACGATCGCGCTCCGGACCGTAGCGTAACGGCGTGCCGCCCGCCGGGCACACGGGGGCCTGTCCCGAGGCCCTCGTGCTCGACCCCCACCCCGCGCGACCCCCACCGGCAATCCGTGAGGAGACCCATGTCCGGGCTCACCCGTGCCAAGAAGGCCGCCGCCGTCTGTGCGGCCACCGCTGCCGCCGCCGCGACCGCGCTGATCGCCGCCCCCTCCGCCGTCGCCGCCCCGCAGCCGATCGTCGGCGGTACGACGACCACGACGTCCGCGTACCCGTTCATGATGCAGATCACCGACGCCTCGCAGAACCAGTTCTGCGGCGGCACGCTCGTCTCGCCCACCAAGGTGGTCACGGCCGCGCACTGCATGGTCGGCGAGACCACGGGCAGCGTGCGCGTGGTCGGCGGGCGCACCTACCTCAACGGCACCAACGGCACGGTCGCCAGAGTCAGCCGGATATGGATCCACCCCAGCTACAGAAGCGTCACCCGGGGCGACGACGTGGCCGTGCTGACCCTGTCGACGTCGATGCCGTACAGCACGGCGTCCTACGTCTCCTCCTCCGACACCTCGGTGTACGCGGCCGGCACGACCGCCCGCATCGTCGGCTGGGGCACCACCTCCGCCGGCGGCAGCTCCTCCAACCAGCTGCGCACCGCGACCGTGCCGACCGTCTCCGACGCGAGCTGCCGCGGCTCCTACGGCAGCCGGTACGTGCAGAGCGACATGGTGTGCGCCGGCTACTCCTCCGGCGGGGTGGACACCTGCCAGGGCGACAGCGGCGGACCGCTGCTGATCGGCGGCCGGCTGGCGGGGATCACCTCCTGGGGCGACGGCTGCGCGGCGGCCGGCTACCCGGGCGTCTACACCCGGCTGACCACGTTCTCCGCGGACGTGACGGCACAGGTCAACGGGTGACGGACACCCCCGTGAACTCCTGAGTACCCCTCAGGTGACAGACCAGGGGGCGTTGCGAGCTTCCACGAGCAGCCCGCAACGCCCCCTCTCCATGCCCCCGTTCACCCCCGCACCGTCCCGAGGCGGATGTCGTACGCCGTCCCCGGGTGCATCACGCGGAGCATCCGCTCCCCCTCCGCGACGACCTCGTCCCACCGCCGCCCGTCGAGCCGGCCGAACGGCTCGACGACGAGGGCGTGTTCGTCCAGCCGCCACAGCCCCGCCAGGAACCCGTCGACGAGGAGGGTGCGGTGGGCGGTGTTGCCCTGCCAGTGGCGGCCCCGGTACTCGGGCGGTACGACGCGGGTGCGGTCGGCGTGGGAGAGGAGCAGGTTGTCGAACTCGGGCAGGAAGCGGGGCGGGGCGGGGGTGTCCGGGCCGGGGCGGGGGGCGTCCGGGAGGTCGAAGAGTTCGGTACCGGTTTCGTCGCGGAAGGTGACGAGGTCCGGGCGGAGTCGTTCGAAGGCCTCGCGCAGCCGGGTCAGGCCGGCCCAGGTCTGCATGTCCTTCACGGAGGCCGGCCCGAAGGCGGCGAGGTAGCGCAGCACGGTGGCGTCCGGCACCGGCGCGGGTTCGGCGGGCTCGCCCAGCCAGTGTTCGGCGGTGGTGAGCGTGACCTGGCCGCTGCGGCCCCACAGTCCGCGCGGGGTGATCTGCACGAGGGGGAGCGTGCAGCGGGCGGCGACGGAGAGGGACCGCGGGTCGGCGTCGGGCCATTCCTTCAGCAGGGCCTCGCGCAGCTGCTTCATGGTGCGCGGTTCCGCCTCGACGAGTTCCCGGGCGAGGGCGGCGAGCCGGTCCAGGCCGACGCCCGTGAGCCCCTTGCGGAACTGGTTCAGTTCGCGGTCGCGGGCGGGCTGCACCAGAGGCCGCAGGGTGAGGCAGTCGCGGGCGGTGTGGGTGTGGATGGTCGAGCGCAGGGTGACGATGCGGGCGACCGCGCGGCCGGCCATCGGCCGGGACAGCGCCTCGGGCGTGAAGCCGTCGAGGCGGGCGGCGAGCGCGTAGTAGGGCGGCTTGACGTTCTGCGCCTGGAGACCGACGAGGTGCCCGACCGCGTCCTCGGCGGACATCGGTGAGCGGCGCAGCAGCAGTTGCCGTGCGAGGGTGGCCCGGTTCAGCGCCCGGGTGCCGAGGACCTGCTTCGTCGTCGTCATGTCCGCACGCTAGCGGTCATCGAGGCCGGATCCTGTCCTCGATGACCGTCGGCTGCGGTGCTGATTGCCTTCCGCCGGAGCGGGGCACTCGGTGCGCACTGTGTACGGACGAGAGCGATCGGGACCGCGCAGGGTCCTGCTGACCGGGTGGTTCAGCTTCCGCGACGGGGAGGCGACCGCCGGGGACGTGCTGGCGCTGCGCCGTGTGGAGGAGGTGCTGCGGGGCGCCGGAATGGCGTACGACGTCGTGTGGAGCCCCGGTTTCCTGCCGGAGGCGCCGCACTTCGACGACGTACGGCCCGGCGACTACTCGCACCTGGTGTTCGTGTGCGGGCCGTTGCACGGGCCGCAGATCGAGGAGCTGCACCGGCGCTTCGCGCACTGTGTGCGGATCGCCGTGGGGACGTCGGTGATCGACCCGGGTGACGCGGCCGTGACCGGCTTCCATCGTGTGCTGGCGCGGGACGCCCCCGGCCGTGAGCCGTCCGAGGACCTGGCGGCCCGCGCCCCGGCGCTGCCCGCGCGGCCCGTGGTCGGGGTGGTCCTCACCCACGGGCAGCGGGAGTACGGGGAGCAGCGGCGGCACGGGCAGGTCGCGGAGCGGGTGACGCGCTGGCTGGCCGGGAAGGACTGTGCCCGGCTGGAGCTGGAGACCCGGCTGGACACCCGGGACTGGCATCTGAGCGCGACTCCGGCACAGGTGCAGTCGGTGCTGGCCCGGCTCGACCTCGTCGTCACCGACCGGCTGCACGGGCTGGTGCTGGCGCTGCGCGTCGGCACACCGGTGCTGGCGGTGGACCCGGTGGCGGGCGGTGCGAAAGTGACCGCGCAGGCCCGGACCTGCGGCTGGCCCGCGCTGCTCGCCGCCGAGCAGGTGGACGCGCGCCGGCTGGACCGGTGGTGGTACTGGTGTCTGACCTCGGGCCGGGTGGCCGCCCGGCAGGTGCGCGACGCGTTCCGCGAGGGCCGGGTGCCGGACGGGGCGGACCGGCTGGTGGAGGTGCTGGCGCCGCGCGCCGGTTAGGCGAGGACTGCGGGGTCTCCGGCCAGGCCGTCGGCGAGGGCCTGCGCGGCCGCGGGCTCAGCCGGTGTAGCGGCGGGCCGTGGAGGTGCGCTGGGCGGGTTCCAGGAGGCGCAGGCGGGACTCGACCTCGTCCGGCAGGACCCGGCGTTCGCGCAGGACCCAGGGCAGGGCGGCGGCGGCCTCGGCGAAGGCGCGCAGGGAGGCGGTGTCGCGGGGGACGGTGCGGGCCAGGTGCAGGGTGCGGCGCAGGGCGGAACGGGCCGGGCGGCGCAGCCAGGTGAACCACAGGGTGTTGCGGATGCCGTGCGTCCGGCGCAGGGTGGCGTCCCGCACGGCCGACGCCTGGTGGTGGACCGTCAGGTGATCGGCGTAGGTGAGCCACCAGCCGTCGGCCGCCAGGTCGGCGGCCAGCAGCTCCTCCTCGCCGCCGAGCCAGAGGCGCGGGTGGAAGCCGCCCGCGGCGCGGAAGGCGCCGGTGCGCAGGACGGTCGCGGCGGCCAGGAAGGAGCCGAGGGCCGGGCCGGGCAGCCAGGGCGGGCCGGGGACGGGAGATTCGCGCAGCTCGCGGACGATCGGGTCGTCGGTGCCGTCCGGTTCGACGATGATCCGCGCCGTGACCGAGCCGAGCGCGGGGTGCCGGTCGAGCAGGTCGGCGGCGCCGGCGAGGGAGCCGGGCGACCACCAGGAGTCGTCGTCGCAGAAGGCGACGTAGGGCGTACGGACGTCCCGTACGGCGAGGTTGCGGCCGACGGCGCCGAGGTTGCGGCCGGGGCGCAGCAGGCGGACGTCCGGGTGGCGGCGGGCGACGGCCTCCGCGGTGCCGTCGGTGGAGCCGTTGTCGGTGACGGTCACCGGCGGTTCCTCGGGGAGGGCGGCGAGTTCGGCGAGGGTGCGCAGCAGTTCGGGGCGCCGGTTGTGGGTGATGACGACGACGGTCGTACGGGGGTCGGTCATGCGGCCGTCCTCTCCGGTTCCAGCAGCCGGGCGGCCCGTTCCACGTGCGGGGGCAGCGGCCTGCGCTCGCGCAGGGCCGCCGGCAGCCGGGCGAGGGTCTCCCGCAGGGCGCGCCGGGCCTGGTCGTCGCCGCGTGCCTCGGCCGCGAGGGCGGTGGTGCGGGCGAGGGCGTACGGGACGGGGCGGCGCAGCCAGGCGGTCAGGACCGCGTTGCGGCGCTGGAGCGCCGGGCGGCGGGGGCGGGCCACGGGGGCGGGGTGGTGGTGGGCGACGACCTCGGGGCAGTGGGTGACGCCCCAGCCGCGTGCGGCCAGGTCGTAGGCGAGCAGGGTCTCCTCGCCGCCGAAGAACAGCAGCCGGTGGAAGCCGCCCGCGTCGAGGTAGGCGTACCGGCGGACGACGGCACCGCAGGCGAGGAAGCCGAGCACCTGGGTGCCGGGGAGGTCGGTGGCCGGGCCGAGGGGGGAGCCGGCGAGGACGTCGTTGAGCGGGTCGGGGTCGGCGGCCGGGCCGACGAGGGTGCGGGCGGCGATCAGGCCGAGCCGGGGGTGGGCGTCGAACAGCCCGGCCGCCCGGCCGAGGGCGCCGGGCGCCCACCAGGAGTCGTCGTCGCTGAACGCCACGTACGGGGTGTCGAGGACGCGGGCCCCGTGATTACGGGCGAGAGCGCCGTGGTTGACGGGCAGTGCCAGCACCCGCACCCCGGGGAAGTCGCGGGCGATCACGGCGCGGGTGCCGTCGGTGGAGGCGTTGTCGACGACGAGGATCTCGGGCCGCTCGGGCAGGGAGCACAACTGCCGGAGGGTGACGGCGAGCCGCTCGCAGCGGTCACGGGTGGCGATGACGACACCGAGCCGCGGGTGATCGGTCATGGTGCGTGCTCCTTTCCGCCGGGTGGCTCCGGGCCGGGGACGGTCCCCGGCGGTACCCGTCCGCGGTCCGCGGGCGGGGCGGTCGACGCGCGTCCCCCTGCCGGGAGCGGACCGCCGGCCGGCCGCACACGTCCGCGTTCCACGGACGGGGCCGTCACGGGGTGGCTCCCCGTGCCGGGAGCCGGCCGCCGGGCAGTCGGCCGAGGGCGTGCAGGACCTCGGCGGGGGTGATGCGCAGGAGGGCCGGGTCGGGGCGGCCGGCGTGGGGGTCGCCCGGGGGGCCGTGCCACAGGGTGAGGTGGCGGGGGTGTGCGGGCGGGCCCCACCGGGCGGGCGGGACGGGGCCGAAGAGGGTGACCGTCGGGGTGGCGTGGGCGACCGCCAGGTGGGCGATGCCGGTGTCGCCGCTGACGACGGCGCGGGCGTCGGCGACGAGCGCGGAGAGCCGGTCGAAGGGCAGGCCGCCGGCGAGGACGTCGGTGTCGGGCAGCCGGGCCTCCTTGGCGAGCCGGGCCACCAGGTCGTCCTCGTCGGCTCCCCCGGTGACCACCACCCGCAGTCCGTGTTCGCGCAGGGCCCCGGCGACGGTCGCGTACCGCTCCACGGGCCAGCACCGCGCGGGCGCCCCCGCGCCGGGGTGCAGGACGACGGCGCCGGGGGCGGGGGACGCGGCGTGCGGGCGGGGCAGCAGCAGGTCGGCGGGGTCGGCGTCGATGCCGTACGAGCGCAGCAGCCGGCACCAGCGGTCCCGCTCGTGTTCGTCCTCGTACCAGGGCGGGCCCTCGATCTCCGGGGTCTCCGGGTGGGCGAACGCGAGCAGCCGCAGGGGGCGCAGGGCCTGCAGCAGGCGGTGGCTGGGCGGCCCGTTGCCGTGCAGGTCCACGGCGACGTCCGGGGGCGGGCCGGTCCAGTCGAGGGTGCGGGGCACGGCCCGTCCGGGCGCGGCGGCGGGCAGGACCCGGTCGACCGCTCCCGTGGCGCGGGCGGCCGGCGCGAGCCCGGCGGGTGCCGCCAGGACGAGTTCGTGTCCGGGGAACCCCCGCCGCAGCGCCCGCAGCGCGGGGACCCCGGCGAGCAGATCGCCGAGCCCGAGGGCCCGCAGGACCAGGAGCCGTGGCCGCTGTGCGCGCGTTTCCCTCATCGCGGGATCTCCGTGGCGCGGGGCGGCGGGCCGGGCAGGAGGTGTCCGGGGGTGTCCCCGTCGAGGACGGCGCCGGCGGGCGGGCCCGTGTGTCCGGACCCCGGGGCGGTCCTCATCGGGTCACCTCCTTCAGCAGCCGCTCCCAGTCGTCCAGGAAGCGGGACAGGCCGTAGCGGGCGAGCGCCGCGGCGCGGGCGCGCTCACCGGTGCGGCGGGCGTGCGCCGGGTCGGTGACGAAGTCCCGTACGGCGTCGGTCAGGACGTCGACGCGGTTGGACACCACGCCGGCGCCGGGCGGTACGGCCTCGGTGACCTCGGTGGTGGCGAGGGCGACGACGGGCATGCCGAGGTGCATCGCCTCCAGCAGGGACAGGCCGAGGGAGGTCCAGCGCACGGGGTGGACGTAGACCCGGCGGCGGGCCAGCGCCCCGTGCAGGTCCGCCTGGGTCAGTTCGTACGAGCGGCAGCGGTCGGGGGGCAGGCCGAGCCGGCCGGCGAGGCCCTCGGTCCGCATGCCGAAGACGTCGAGGGGCGCGGCGCCGGCGAAGGCCGGCAGCAGGTCGGTGCCGGTGGTACGGCCGCGCCGCACCGGTTCGTTGACGACGACGGCGGCGTGCGGGAGTTCGCCGGTCCACAGCGGTCCGGGGTCGACGATGCCGTGTTCGACGACGGTCGTGGGGATGCCCCGGTCGTCCCACATCAGGCGGTTGAAGTGGGTGACGTGGACGAGGGTGACGCCGGGGACGTCCGCGGCGGGGTGGCGGGTGTCGGGCACGTCGCCGTGCGGGGCGTTGTGCTCCAGGTAGACGAGCGGCGGGCGGCGGCCCAGCCACCGGTCGACCAGGGCGAGTTCGTGGGGCCGTTGCAGGACGACGACGTCGATGTCCTCCTCGCGCAGGCGCTCCGGGGGGACCTCGACGACCGAGTCGGGCCAGTCGAAGGTGCGGGCGCGGCCGAGTCCGTCGGGTCCGCGGTCCGGGGTGACGGGGACGACGTAGGTGTGCGGGCCCCGCACGAAGGCCGTGGTCCACGACCCGTGCACGTGCCACAGCAGGATCCTCATGTCGCCTCCACGAGCTTGTCGACCGCCGCGACGACGTCAAGCGCGGTCACGGTGTCCAGGCAGGGATGGCCGGGTACGGGGCAGCGCCGGGCGCGGGTCCCGGCGCACGGCGCGTCCTGGTCGCCGAGCAGCACGTACGGCACCCCGTACGGCCGCCAGCGCTCGGCGGGGACGACCGGCGCGAACAGGGACACCACCGGGGTGTCGACGGCGGCGGCGAGATGGGCGGGGCCGGTGTTGCCGGTGACCACGCAGGCGGCCCCGGCGAGCACGCCGGCGAGTTCGGCGGCTCCGGTACGGCCGCCGAGGTCGACGGCCCGGCCGCCGGCGACGTACGCGGTCAGGTCCCGTTCCCCCGCGCCGCCGGTGACGACCACCCGGCGTCCGGCGGCGGTCAGTTCGCGCACCGCCTGCGCGCAGCGGCCGGGGCTCCAGGCACGGGCGGGCACGCTGGCGCCCGGGTGGACGACGACGTACTCCCCGGGTCCGGTCAGCGCCCCGGTCGCGGGCGGCGGGAGCACCCGCAGCCGTCCGTCGTCGACCCGGGGGAAACCGGCGGCCTCGGCGAGGTCCAGCGCGGCCTCGGCCTCGTGGGCGTGAGGGGCGCGGTGGTGGCGTACGTCGAGGAGGGAGCCGGGGTGGTCCTCGCTGTCGGCGGCGATGAAGCGGACGCCGGCCAGCCGCAGGAGGAGCGCGGTGGGCAGCGGGGACTGGTGGAAGGAGGTGAGGATCAGCGCGCTGTCGGCGTCGACGGCGGCGACGATGCCGTCGATCTCCTCCCGGCTGACGGCGGGCGGCTGGAAGCCGGTCCACGGCGAGTCCCAGACGAGCACCTCGTCCACGCCGGGCAGCAGCCGCGCGGCGGGCGCCCCGTGCGGCCCGCACAGCAGGGTCACGGTGTCGGCCCGGGCCGCGACGGCCCGCACGGCGGGACCGGCGAGCAGCACGTCGCCGAAGCTGTCGAGCCGGGTGACGAGGGCTTTCACACGGGCCTCCCCCGCGGCACACGCTCCGCGCCGGGGCCGGCCGGGGACGCCGGCACGGCACGGGCGGGACCGGCCGGACGGCGGACACCGGCGAGCGCCTGGCCGGTGGGCGGTGGGGAGGCCGCGGGCCCGTCCCACGCCGGGGTGTTCAGGAGCAGGTGTACCGCTGTCAGGAGGTCCGGGGCCACGTGGGGGGCGGCGGAGGTCTCCTCGGGGCGGGTCTGCGGGGTGGGGACGAGGAGGGCGTGGGCGCCGGCGCGGTGCGCGGCCTCCACGTCGGCGCCGATGTCGCCGATGACGACGCAGTCGGCCGGGTCCGTACGAAGGCGGCCGGCGGCCCGGAGGATCATGCCCGGCCGGGGTTTGCGGCAGGGGCAGCCGTCGTCGGGGCCGTGCGGGCACATGGTCCAGACGTCGAAGGGGCCGAGGAGTTCCTCGACGCGCCGGTTGACACGGCGGGCGTCGGCCTCGGTGAGCAGTCCGCGGGCGATGCCGGACTGGTTGGTGACGACGCCGGTGCGGATGCCGCGTGCGCGGAGCGCGTCGAGTGCCTCGCGGGCGCCGTCGACGGGCCGTACCAGGCCGGGGTCGGCGTTGTAGGGGACGTCGTGGACCAGGGTGCCGTCGCGGTCGAACAGCACCGCCTTCACCGGGCTCATCGGGCCACCTCCTGCCAGGCCGGTGCGTTGCGGTGGCGCCAGGCCCCGGCCAGCCGGTGCCAGGTCGCGGCGGGCGGGATGACGACGCTGGTGGCCAGTACGGTCGTCACCTCGTCGCGGGTGCGCGGCCCGGGCACGATGCGGGCGCGGGCGAACTCGGCGGTTCCGGCGGCCCAGCCGAGCGCGCAGGCGGTGGCCGCCCGGCGGTGCCCGGCGGCGGCAAGGGCGCAGGCGGCGGCACCGGCGGCGGTGATCGCGGTGTGCCGGCGGATCCGGCCGCGCGGCGCGACCGCCTTGTCCCACCAGTCGGGGCCGTGCAGGTGCCGCATCAGGGCGTCGTCGGCGTGGCCGCGCTGCTGCCCCACCGACGCCCAGCGGGACGCGGGGCGCACCGGGTGCAGCGTGGTGCGGTGGCCCTTGCGGATGCGCCAGCCGGCGTCGAGGAGGCGCAGCGCGAGGTCGGCGTCCTCGCGGAAGGCGCGGGGGAAACGTTCGTCGAAGCCGCCGACCTGCCGGAGGGCCTCGGTGCGGTAGGCCATGTCGGCGGTGGTCCAGCGGGCCCGGGTGAGTCCGGCGGTGCCGCGTTCCCAGTCGGTGGGGCGGCGTCCGCCGGGCAGCGGCACGGTGATGACGCCCTGGACGCCGGCGGTGTCGGGGGTCGCCTCCTCGAGGTCCCGGACGAGCTGTGCGCACCAGTGCGGCCCCACCTGGACGTCGTCGTCGAGGAAGGCGATCCAGGGCGCGGTGACGGTGCGCAGCCCGGTGTTGCGTGCGGCGGCGGGCCCCCGGCCGCCGGTGGCGACGGTGGTGGTGCGTTCGCGCAGGTCGCCGAGGACGGTCAGCGCGTGGGCGAGGGTGCCGGGCGCGGGGTCGGGCCGGTCGTCGACGAGGACGATCTCGTCGGGGCGCGGCCCGCGCGCCGCGGCCAGCGCGGCGAGGCAGTCGGCGAGGGTGTCCCGCAGCAGGGTGGGGACCACGACGGCGTAGGACGTCATCCGGACGCCCTCCCCCCGCGCACCGCGCGGGGCCCGGTCGCGGGCGGGCCGGCGGGGTCCGGACCCACCCGTTCCCGGCACCGGCGGGCGGACCGCCGCGGCGGTTCCCAGGAGGAGAGGGGCGGCGGGTGTGCGCCGTGCCCTCGCCGGCCGAGGTGCTCCTCCTCGGCCGCCGCCACCGTCCGGCCGTCGGCGGGCTGCGCGGCGGCGGGGTCGTGGAACAGGGCGTCGATACCGGGGATGCGCATGGGGAGGGTGCTCCGTTCCTGCGGGAAACGAGTACCGCGGGGGTGCGGGTGCCGCGCCCCCGGTTGTCTCAAACACTTGGAGACGACTCGAACCGCTTTGCACTGGTACGCACCTGTATGCACCGGCGCGAGGTGGCGGGCAACCGCTCGGACCGGGACGGGTGAGGCGGCTCGGGCGGCCATGAGCCGCGAGAACCGGCCGACGGCGGGTCCGGGGCCGGCGAGGTGTGCCGGGAGCCGGGCACTGGGCCGGGCGGGTGACCCGTACCCGGACGCGTCGGCGAGCGGGCCGGATTCCCTAGGATCCCCCCGTGGCCACCTTCCAGCTCCGGCGCACGGCGCCCCTGTCCCCCGACGAGGCCTGGCGCCGACTCACGACGTGGCCCCGCCACGGGGAGGCGGTCCCGCTGACCCGGATGACGGTGACCACTCCCCCGCCCACCGGCGAGGGCACGAGGATCGTCGCCCGTACGGGCCTCGGCCCGCTCTCCTTCGACGACCCGATGGACGTGACGGTGTGGCGCCCCCCGGCGGACGGCTCCCCGGGGTTCTGCCGGCTGGAGAAGCGCGGCCGGGTCGTCACCGGCTGGGCGGAGATCGAGGTACGCCCCGGTCCGGGCGGCCGGGCGCGGGTGGTGTGGCGGGAGGAGATCGGCGTCCGCTTCCTGCCCTCCGTCTTCGAGACGGTCCTGGCACGGGCGGGCCGCCGGGTGTTCGGACGGGCGGTGAACCGGCTGCTGCGGCGGGCCTGACCGCTCCGGGGCGCTCAGACCACCGACCCGGTCCGGCCCGCCGCTCCGGGCGCGCCGTCGTGGTGGATCGGGGTGGGGGCGCCGGTGAGGGGCGCGCCGCTGCCGCCGCGCCGGCTCGCGACGATCTCCGCCGCGATGGACAGCGCCGTCTCCTCCGGGGTGCGGGCGCCCAGGTCCAGGCCGATCGGTGACCTGAGGCGGGCCAGTTCGAGGTCGGTCACGCCGACGTCGCGCAGGCGCGCGGTGCGGTCCAGGTGGGTGCGGCGGGAGCCCATGGCGCCGACGTACGCCACCGGCAGCCGCAGCGCCAGCTTCAGCAGCGGTACGTCGAACTTCGCGTCGTGGGTCAGGACGCACAGCACCGTGCGGGCGTCGACGGGCGTGCGCTCCAGGTACGTGTGCGGCCACTCGACGACGATCTCGTCGGCCTCGGGGAAGCGGGCCCTGGTGGCGAAGACGGGGCGTGCGTCGCACACCGTGACGTGATGGCCGAGGAACTTGCCCATCCGGACCAGCGCCGCGGCGAAGTCGACCGCACCGAAGACGATCATCCGGGGCGGGGGCACGGAGGACTCGACCAGCAGGGTGAGCGGTGCTCCGCAACGCGAGCCCTGCTCTCCGGTCTCCAGGGTGCCGGTGCGGCCGGCGTCCAGGAGGGCGCCCGCCTCTGCGGCCACCGTGCGGTCCAGTTCCGGACGGTCGCCGAGGCCGCCCTCGTACGAGCCGTCCGGGCGGACCGTCAGCGCGCGGCCCAGCAGCTCCGCCGGGCCGCTCACGATCCGCGCCACCGCCACCGCCTCCCCGCGCGCGGCGGCGGCGAGCGCGGACGCGAGCACCGGGCGGGCGGGGTCCGCCGCGCGTACCGGTGCGACCAGGATGTCGATGACCCCGCCGCAGGTCAGCCCCACGGCGAAGGCGTCCTCGTCGCTGTAGCCGAAGCGCTCCAGGACGGTGTCGCCGTCCCTCAGCGCCTGCTCGCACAGCGCGTACACCGCGCCCTCCACGCACCCGCCCGAGACCGAGCCGATCGCCGTGCCGTCGGCGTCCACCGCGAGCGCGGCGCCGGGCCGGCGGGGCGCGCTGCCGTCGACCGCCACCACGGTGGCCACCGCGAAGTCACGGCCCTGCCCGACCCACCGGTCCAGTTCCTCGGCGATGTCCAGCATCTCTCGCTCTCCTCGGCTGCGGTCGCGTGACAGGTGCCCGCGAACGGCGGCCGGCGCACGCCCGGCCGGCTCTCGGCCCAGGCGGGGTCGCCTGCCCGCGGCGGCGGGTCGGTCACACGGTCCCGGTGAGGTGTTCCGGGCGTACCGGGGTTCTGTTCAGCTCCAGGCCCGTGGCGTCGCGGATGGCCGCGAGGACCGCCGGGGTCGAGGACAGGGTGGGGGCCTCGCCGACGCCCCGCAGTCCGTAGGGGGCGTGGTGGTCGGCGAGTTCGAGGACGTCGACGGGAAGGGCCGGGGTGTCGAGGATGGTGGGGATGAGGTAGTCCGTGAAGGACGGGTTGCGCACCTTCGCGGTCCTCGGGTCGACGACGATCTCCTCCATGACCGCGATGCCCAGGCCCTGGGTGGTGCCGCCCTGGATCTGGCCGATGACGGACAACGGGTTGAGCGCCTTGCCGACGTCCTGCGCGCAGGCCAGTTCGACGACCTTCACCAGGCCGAGTCCGGTGTCGACCTCGACGACGGCGCGGTGCGCGGCGAAGGAGTACTGGACGTGTCCGTCGCCCTGGCCGGTGTGCGGGTCGAAGGGTTCGGTCGGCCGGTGCCGCCACTCCTGTTCGACCTCGACGGCCTCGTCGCCGAGGACGTCCACCAGGTCGGCGAGCACCTCGCCGCCGTCGGTGACGACCTTGCCGTCCTCCAGCAGGAGTTCGGCGCTCGCCCAGGCCGGGTGGTACGAGCCGAACCTGCGCCGGCCGAGTTCCAGCACCTTCTCCCGGACGATTTCGCAGGCGTTCTTGACCGCGCCGCCGGTGACGTACGTCTGCCGGGAGGCGGAGGTCGAACCCGCCGAGCCGACCCGCGTGTTCGCCGGGTGGATGGTCACCTGGCCGACGCCCAGTTCGGTGCGGGCGATCTGCGCGTGGACGGTGACGCCGCCCTGGCCGACCTCCGCCATCGCGGTGTGCACGGTGGCGACCGGCTCCCCGCCGGCCACCTCCATGCGGACCCGGGCGGTGGAGTAGTCGTCGAAGCCCTCGGAGAAGCCGACGTTCTTGATGCCGACCGCGTAGCCGACGCCGCGGACGACGCCCTCGCCGTGCGTGGTGTTGGACAGGCCGCCCGGCAACTGGCGCAGGTCGGCGCCCTCGCTGGACTCCCACTGGCGTTCCGGCGGCATGGGCATCGCCTTGACGCGGCGCAGGAGTTCGGCGACCGGCGCCGGGGAGTCGACGCGCTGGCCGGTGGGCATGAGGGTGCCCTGTTCCATGGCGTTGCGCTGCCGCAGCTCCACCGGGTCCATGCCGAGCCGTGCCGCCAGCTTGTCCATCTGCGCCTCGTACGCGAAGCACGCCTGGACGGCGCCGAAGCCGCGCATGGCGCCGCAGGGCGGGTTGTTGGTGTAGAGGGCGATCGCCTCGATGTCGACGGCGTCGACGGCGTACGGGCCGACGCCGAGCGAGGAGGCGTTGCCGACCACGGCCGGGGAGGCGGAGGCGTACGCGCCGCCGTCGAGGACGATGCGCGCCTTGACGTGGGTCAGCCGGCCGTCGGCCGTGGCGCCGTGCTCGTAGAAGAGCTTGGCGGGGTGGCGGTGGACGTGGCCGAAGAAGGACTCGAAGCGGTTGTAGACGATCTTGACGGGTTTGCCGGTGCGCAGGGCGAGCAGACAGGCGTGGATCTGCATGGACAGGTCCTCGCGGCCGCCGAACGCGCCGCCGACGCCGGCCAGGGTCATCCGTACCTTGTCCTCGGGCAGGCCGAGGACGGGCGCGATCTGGCGCAGGTCGGAGTGGAGCCACTGGGTGGCGATGTAGAGGTGGACGCCGCCGTCCTCCTCGGGGACGGCGAGGCCGGACTCGGGGCCGAGGAAGGCCTGGTCCTGCATGCCGAAGGTGTACTCGCCCTCGACGATCACGTCCGCGCGGCGCCGGGCCGCCTCGACGTCGCCGCGCACGATGGGCTGGCGGTGGACGATGTTGGGGTGGGGGACGTGGCCGATGTGGTGGTCGTCGCGGTTCTCGTGGACGAGGACCGCGTCGGGGGCGAGGGCGGAGGCCTCGTCGGTGACGACGGGGAGGCCGCGGTAGTCGACCCTGATCTTCGCGGCGGCGCGGCGGGCGGTCTCCGGGTGGTCGGCGGCGACGATCGCGACCGGTTCGCCGTGGTGGCGGACCTTGCCGTGGGCGAGGACGGGGGTGTCCCGGATCTCCAGGCCGTAGTGCCTCACGTCGGCCGGCAGGTCGTCGTACGTCATCACGGCGTACACGCCGGGCACGGCGAGGGCCTCGCCGGTGTCGATGGAGACGATCTCGGCGTGGGCGACGGTGGAGCGCAGGATCTGGCCCCAGAGCATGTCCTCGTGCCACATGTCGGAGGAGTACGCGAACTCGCCGGTGACCTTGAGGGTGCCGTCCGGACGGAGGGTGGACTCGCCGATGCCGCCCCTGGTCCCCGCCCCCTGCGTGATCCTGGTGGGAATCCCGTTCGCCGGCATGCTCACACCCCCTCGGACTGCCGGGCGGCGGCCAGGCGGACCGCGTCCATGATCTTCTCGTAGCCGGTGCAGCGGCACAGGTTGCCCGAGAGGGCCTCGCGGATGTCGGCGTCGGTCGGGTCGGGGTCGCGTTCCAGCAACTCGTCGACGGCGACCAGCAGGCCGGGTGTGCAGAAGCCGCACTGGACGGCGCCGGCGTCGAGGAACGCCTGCTGGACGGGCGCCAGTCCGCCGCCCTCGCCGGTCCCCGGGCCGGTGCCCCCGGCCGCGTCCGGTGAGGTGCCGCCCGAGCGCCTCCTGGCGAGGTCCGCCAGGCCCTCCACGGTGACGACCTCGCGGCCCTGGACCTGACCGGCGGCGACGAGGCAGGAGCACACGGGCACGCCGTCGAGGCGGACGGTGCACGATCCGCACTCGCCCTGCTCACAGGCGTTCTTGGAACCGGGCAGGCCGAGCCGCTCGCGCAGCACGTACAGCAGGGACTCGCCCTCCCAGACGTCGTCGGCCTCCTGGGGGCGTCCGTTGACGGTGAAGTCGATGCGCATCACGCGGCTCCTTCCGTGCTGCGGCGGGCGCCGCGGTACGACTCCCAGGTCCAGGTCAGGGTGCGGCGGGCCATGACGCCGACCGCGTGCCGGCGGTAGCCCGCGGTGCCGCGCACGTCGTCGATCGGGGCGCAGGAGGCGGCGCACAGGTCCGCGAACCGCTGGGCGACGGACGGGGTGATGATCTTCCCGTTGTCCCAGAAGCCGCCCTCCTCCAGCGCCGCGTTCAGGAACTCCTCGGCGGCCCGCGCCCGGACGGGCGTCGGGGCGGCCGAACCGATGCCGGTGCGCACCGTCCGGGTCCGCGGGTGCAGGGCGAGTCCGAAGGCGCACACGGCGATGACCATGGCGTTGCGGGTGCCGACCTTGGAGTACTGCTGGGGTCCGTCGGCCTTCTTGATGTGGACGGCGCGGATCAGCTCGTCGGGCGCCAGCGCGTTGCGCTTCACGCCGGTGTAGAACGCGTCGATGGGGATGCGGCGCGACCCGCGTACCGACTCGGCCTCGACCTCGGCGCCGGCGGCGAGCAGCGCCGGGTGGGCGTCGCCGGCCGGGGAGGCGGTGCCGAGGTTGCCGCCGACGCCGCCGCGGTTGCGGATCTGCGGGGAGGCGACCGTGCGGGAGGCGAGGGCGAGGCCCGGCAGCTCGGCGCGCAGGTGCTCCATGATCCGCGCGTACGGGACGGAGGCGCCGAGCCGTACGCTGTCCTCGCCGACCTCCCACTCGTACAGGTCGCCGATGCGGTTGAGGTCCATCAGGTACGCGGGCCGGCGGTGGTCGAAGTTGATCTCGACCATCACGTCGGTGCCCCCCGCGATCGGCACGGCGGCGGGGTGCTCGGCCTTCGCGGCGAGCGCCTCCTCCCAGCCGGCGGGGCGAAGGAAGTCCATGACCGGCTCTCTTCCTCGTCTCGTGGGGCGTACGGATCAGGCCAGTCCGTGTGCGGCGGGCCCGGCCCGTTCCGGTGCGCTCCACTCGGAGTGCGGCCAGTACACCGCCGGGCCCTCCGCGGGGGTCAGTCACGGAAACCATGAAGGAGTTGGCTGGCCAGCGCAGACATCTTGTAGATTCGTATGAACGGAGGTCCTCTGTACCCTCCCCACTTTCCTCCGGAAACAGGGGACACGGTCCAGGACACGGCCGACATCGCTGATCAGCCACCCGACGGGCCCTCCCCGGAAGGTCCTTCCACGGCCCGCCACGGCCATCGAGACAAGAAACGACGGAGACGAGAATGCGGCTGCGCGCACTGCTGGACACCGACGCGCTGGGCCTGAGGCTGCTGTACGGCGAGGACGAGCTGGAACGCGGTGTGCGCGGGGTGATGACCACCGACCTGAGGGACCCCAGCCGCTATCTCTCCGGCGGGGAACTGGTGCTCACCGGCCTGGCCTGGCGCCGGGACGCGGCGGACTCGGAGCCGTTCGTACGGATCCTGGCGCAGGCCGGGGTGGCCGCCGTCGCAGCCGGTACGGCGGAGCTGGGCGACGTGCCGGACGACCTGGTGGTGGCCTGCGCGCGGCACCGGCTGCCGTTGTTCGCGGTGCACGAGTCGGTGGCGTTCGCGACCATCACCGAGCACGTCGTGCGGCAGGTGTCCGGCGAGCGCGCCGGGGACCTGGCGGCCGTGGTGGACCGGCACCGGCGGATGATGACCTCCGGTCCGGCGGGCGGCGGCCCCGACGTCGTACTGGACCTGCTCGGTTCCGACCTGGACCTGCGGGCCTGGCTGCTGTCGCCCACCGGCCGGCTGATCGCGGGCTCGACGGCCGCCGGGTCGCGGGAGGCGGAGCCGGCGCTGCCCGCCGACGTGTGTGCGCGGCTCGCCGCGGAGCAGCTGGCGGCCGCCCGCACCGGCCGGCCCGGCCCGCACCGGGTCACGCTGGGCCGGACGACGTACAGCCTCTTCCCGGTGCGCAGCAGCGCACGTTCCGCGCCGGCGTCGCGCGACGTGCGCGAGACGGTGCTGTCGGACTGGGTACTGGCGGTCGAGGCGGACGCCGGGGAGTGGACCGGGGAACGGCTGGACCTGCTGCACGGCGTCACCCAGCTGATCGCCGTCGAGCGGGACCGCAGGGATGCGGCGCGCACGGTGCGGCGGCGGCTCGCGCAGGAGGTGCTGGAGCTGGTGCAGACGGGAGCCGCGCCCGGCGAGATCGCGGCGCGGCTGCGGGTGGCCGCGCCGGTGCTGCTGCCCGGGCTGGGGACCGCGCCGCACTGGCAGGTCGTGGTGGCCCGCGTCGACTGGGACGGCCAGGAGGCCGACGGCGGGCCGGTGGCCCAGGCGCTGCTGGAGGAGATCCTGGTCGACCCGGCGTCGACGGGGCCCGAGCACTCCGACCGCATCGCGGTGGCGCACACCGGCGACGAGGCGATCGCCCTCGTACCGCTGCCCTCGGTGACCGGCGAGCACGACGGCTCCGGTGCCGGTGTCCTCGCCGACGCGCTCCTCGCCGCCGTGCGCGACCCGCTCACGGCCGGGCTCGACGGCGACGGCCGGCTCACCCTCGGTGTCTCCGCCGCCGTGCACTCGGCGGAGGGGCTGCGCGGGGCGCTGGAGGAGGCGCGGCACGCCCGGCGCGTGGCCGCGGCCCGTCAGGGCCGGGTCTGCGCGGCCGGCCACCAGGAGCTGGCCTCGCACGTCCTGCTGCTGCCCTTCGTCCCCGACGACGTACGGCGCGCCTTCACCGCCCGCCTCCTCGACCCGCTGCGGGACTACGACCGCCGGCACCGCGCCGAGCTGATCCCCACCCTGGAGGCGTTCCTCGACTGCGACGGTTCCTGGACCCGCTGCGCGTCCCGCCTCCATCTGCACGTCAACACGCTGCGCTATCGTGTCGGCCGCATCGAGCAGCTGACGGGCCGTGACCTGTCCCGGCTGGAGGACAAGCTGGACTTCTTCCTCGCGCTGCGGATGAGCTGAACCCGGCCGGCCCGGGCCCCCGATTCAGGCCCGCGGTCCGGGACTTTGTGAAATCCTTCACCCACCCTCTTGGCCGGGCCCGGTGGTTCGTGCTGAGATGCGGCCACCACTCAACAGCTCGATGGCGTGCTCGGGGAGGGCAACGTGGCGCATACCGCCATGTCCGGTGACGGAACGACCGCCGATGACGATCCCCTCCAGACGGCGGTGTGGCGGCTGCGTTCCCGTGCCTGCTGGGCCGACGCCGCCGCCCTGCTCGAACCCGCCGGCCCGGACGCGGCGCTGCAGCGGGCGTCGCTGCTGGTGGAGCGGTGTCTGTACACCGAGGCGGGGTGGGAGGAGGCCGAGGACGCGCTGCGTACGGCCGAGGCGCTGGCGCACACGGACGACGAGCGGGGTGCGGCCGCTTGTGAACGCGGGTACTTGGCCTACGCCGCCACCCTGTTCGCCGTACGCGACCGGGCGGACGAGGCGCGGGCCGCGCTCGGCCGGGCGGCGGCGCTGATCGCTCCGGGGGCGGCGGGGCGGGCGCTGCTGGACTTCCGGCGCGGTCTGATCGCCGAGAACCTCACCCGGTCGCCGCAGGCGGCGCGGGCCGCGTACCGTCGCGCCCACGCGGGCGCCACCGCGCACGCCGACCCGCTGCTGCTGTCGGCGACCTGGCGCCATCTGTCCGGGCTGGCGCTGCGCGACGGGGAGTTGGCCGAGGCGCGGCGTGGATTCGCGGAATCCCTGCGTATCCGGGAGGAGTTGGGCTACCTGGTCGGCACGGCTCCCGCTCTGGTCTCCCTCGCCGATACGGAGACCGAACCGGAGGCCGGCCGGCTCCGCGAGGAGGCCCGCCGCCTCTTCCGCCTCCTGGGAGGCGTCCCCACCTGGCTCGCCCACCGGCTGGCACCGCCGGGGGCGGCGACGGCATAGGGTTTTCGCCCCCCGCCGCCCCTTCCCGTCCCGAACCTGGGGCTCCGCCCCGGACCCCGCTCCTCAAACGCCGGAGGGGCTACATCTCAGCCTCTCCGGCGTTTGAGGAGCGGAGGTCCGGGGGCAGCGCCCCCGGGGGACGGGAACGGGAAGGGGCGGCGGGGGCGAAAAAACCGGCGGGCTCACACCGCCCCGCTGAAGTGCTCCCCCACCAGCGACCGCACCACCTCCAGATCCCCCGCGATCAACGCGTCCAGCAGCGCCGTGTGCTCATGGGCGTCAGCCACCAGCTCCGCCCGCCCACGGCCCCCCGACGCACCCCCCACCAGGGGCCACTGCGCACGCCGGTGCAGATCCTCGGCGATACGGACCAACTGCTCGTTGCCCGCAAGCCCCAGCACCGCCCGGTGAAAGGCCCGGTCGGCCTCCGCGTACGTGGCCCGGCACCCGGAGGACGCCGCCCGGACCGTGGCCTCCGCCAGCGGCCGCAGCCCGGCCCACCGCTCGGCCGGCACCGTCCGCGCCAGCCGCATCATCACCGGCACCTCGATCAGCGCCCGGACCTCGGCGAGCTCGGCCAGCTCCCGCGCCCCCCGCTCGACGACCCGGAACCCCCGGTTGGGCACGACCTCGACCGCGCCCTCCAGCGCGAGCTGCTGCATCGCCTCCCGCACGGGTGTCGCGGACACCCCGAACCGCTCCGCCAGCACGGGGGCCGAGTGCACCTCGCCGGGCCGCAGGTCACCCGTCACCAGCGCGGTGCGCAGGGCCTCGAGGACCTGCCCGCGCACGGAGGACCGCTGGACGGCGGCCCGGGGCCGCGGAAGGGCGGTCTCGCCGTGCGTGTGCTCACCGCGCGCGGCGCCGCCCTCGGCGCAGCCCTCGGCACGGCCCGGCCGCTCACGCCGGTCACGTTCCGGCTCCGCGTCCCGCACCGCCGGCTGGACGGGAACCCGGAACCGCCCCGCGGCGGCAGGCCCGGTCACCGCGTCCCCCGTCAGGGCGGACCCTCGCGTGCCCTGCTTCACAAGGTCCTCCTGCGGACGTTTCGGTACTTGAGGTCATTACGGCGGGTTGCCACCTGTCCGTCAAGCACCATAAGCGCACGGGGGCGCCGGTTCACATCGCCACGATGTTCGGTAAGGTGAGCCTTACCTTTATTGCCCTGCTTCTCGAGACGTGAAGGGGTGGTCCCATGCCCGTGCCCGGTTCGGCCGTCGCGGACGCGTACGCCCGCCTGGCGGAGGCCTTCCCCGCCCTGGCCGTCACCGAACTCGGCACCGGCGAGGCGGCACCCGAGGGCGGCGGCTGGGTCGCCGCGTCGGCGCTGGCCGAGGGCGGGGCCGAGCTGGAACGGTTCCTCACCTGGGACGACACCCAGGTGCTGCGGGACTACGGGCAGCGGGGCCGCCCGGACGTGATCGCCAGCTTCGGTCTGCACCGCTACGCCTGGCCCGCCTGCCTGCTGATCACCGTGCCGTGGTTCCTGCACCGCCGCGTGCCGTACTACCCCGTGACGCACGTCTCGTTCGACCGTACCGCCGAGGGCCTCGCCGTGGGCCGCATGGCCGTACGGCCCGACGGCTTCGCCTGCCTGCCCGGCGACCCCGCCGCCGTGCTGCCCGGCGCCCGCGTGGTGCCCGACGAGGAGGCGCTGCGGGCGGCGGTGCGCGACGCGGTCGCCCAGCACCTCGAACCCGTGCTGACCGGTTTCGGCCCCCGGATGCGGCGCCGCGGCCGGGCCCTGTGGGGCATGGCGACCGACGAGATCGTCGAGAGCCTGCGGTACGTCTCCCAGCTGCTCGGCGAGGAGGAGCGGGGGCTGCGCGAGCTGGAGCTGCTGCTGCCGGGCGCGACCAGGCCGTACGTCGGCGCGGCGGCCTTCCGCCGGCCGGCCGGGCCCGACGGGGAGCCGGCGCCCGTCACCAGGGACCGGGTGAGCTGCTGCATGTTCTACACCCTGCGCCCCGCGGACATCTGCGCCACCTGCCCGCGCACCTGCGCCACCGGAGGGGCCGGGAAGCGGGCCACCGAGCTGGTCGCGCAGGCGAGTTGACGCCGCGCCGGGCACCGGCACCCCCGCCCGGCGCATAAGATCATCCGGTCGTCGGGCCGCAGAGGTCACAGGGGATTCACGATTCCCTCACGCGTCACGGGAACTCTTCCCGGAACCGCTCGTACGGGTAGTCTTATTCGAACTCAACTCCTGCCCCTCACGCGGCAGTTCGAGCGGAACGCCGTCCTGGGCACCCCCCTCGCACCTCCTTGGCGGCCTCTTGCCCCGAAACCCCCTGAGGACCACTGGAGTTGGGCCACTATGGCGGGCGTTGCACGCCCTATCCCAATGCAAGGGACCCCTTAGATGAGACTGACCGACATATCGCTGAACTGGCTGCTTCCGGGCGCCGTGCTGCTCCTGGGCATGCTGGCGGCGGTGGCGGTGCTGGCGCGCGGGAAGCGCTCCTCGGTCAAGAGCACGAGCGCGGACGACTCGTGGGAGCGCAGCGAGGAGCGCCGCAGGCGCAAGGAGGCCCTCTACGGCACCGTCTCCTACGTCCTGCTGTTCTGCTGTGCGGCGGTGGCCGCCGCACTCTCCTTCCACGGCCTGGTCGGCTTCGGCGAACAGAACCTCGGCCTGTCCGGCGGCTGGCAGTACCTCGTCCCCTTCGGCCTGGACGGCGCGGCGATGTTCTGCTCGGTGCTCGCCGTGCGCGAGGCCAGCCACGGTGACGCGGCCCTCGGTTCGCGGATACTCGTGTGGACGTTCGCCCTCGCCGCGGCCTGGTTCAACTGGGTGCACGCTCCCCGGGGCCTCGGACACGACGGCGCCCCGCACTTCTTCGCGGGCATGTCCCTGTCGGCGGCGGTCCTGTTCGACCGCGCGCTGAAGCAGACCCGCCGGGCCGCCCTGCGCGAACAGGGCCTGGTGCCGCGCCCGTTGCCGCAGATCCGTATCGTCCGCTGGCTGCGCGCCCCCCGGGAGACCTACCGCGCCTGGTCGCTGATGCTGCTGGAGAACGTGCGCAGCCTCGACGAGGCGGTCGAGGAAGTGCGCGAGGACAAGATCCGCAAGGACGAGGCCAGGCAGCGCAGGCGGGACCAGCAGCGTGTGGAGCGGGCCCGGCTGAAGGCGATCAGCCGTGGCCACCGCGGTTTCGTGGGCCGGGGCGGCGGACGCGAGCTGGAGGCGCCGACGGTGGAGCGCGACTCCGACGTGGTCTCCGCGGAGCCTGCCATACCGGCGCCGGAGGCCCTGCCCGTCCGCGCGCGTCCCTCCCTGCAGCCGGTGCGCACCGGCGCTGACCCGAGGACCGTCGACCTCACCGCCGAGGACGACACCCAGGCCCTGCCGCGCCTGGACTCCCTGGAGCGCAAGCTCAAGGACCTGGAGCAGCAGTTCGGCTGACGCCCCGTCGCGGCCTGAAGGGTGTGGTCCACCCCTCCCTTCAGGCCGCTTCCGCGTCGAGTTCGAACCAGACGGACTTGCCCACCCGGTGCTTCCTGACGCCCCAGCCGTCGGCGAGGGACTCGACCAGCACCAGGCCCCTCCCGTGCGTGCCGTCGTCGACGCTCGGGGTCCGCGGCCGGGGCTCCCGGTCCACGAAGTCCCGTACCTCCACCCGTAGTCCACGCGGCCCGACGACGGCCGTGAGGACCGCCTCGTGGCCGGTGTGGACGAGCGCGTTGGTGACGAGCTCGCTGGTGAGCAGTTCCGCGACCTCGGAGCGCTCCGGTGTCCCCCAGTGCCTGAGCAGTTCCCGCAACGCTCTGCGGGACTCGGGCACCGCCCGCAGATCCGCACGCCCCAGTGTGCGCCTCAGCCGATCCGCCGAAGCCTGACTTTTCATGGCCCCCGCCCGCGTGCCGATGCCGATTCCCCCTGTACTCGAACACCTTCACGGAGATTTTTGCCCGGCCGGCCGCGTACCAGTCGTGCCGGACGGTCACGAACGGTAGTTGGCCGAAGTGCGACGGCCACGTACCCGGGCACACGCGCGCACGGGGCCGTCCCGCCTCACGGCCGGGGCACGTTGCGCAGGTTGGAACGGGCCATCTGCACCATCCGGCCGACCCCGCCGTCCAGCACGATCTTGGAGGCGGACAGGGCGAAACCGGTCACCATCTCCTTGCTGATCCTCGGCGGGATGGACAGCGCGTTGGGGTCGGTGACGACGTCGACGAGGGCCGGACCCTTGTGCTTGAACGCCGACTTCAGCGCCCCGGCGAGCTCCTTCGGCTTCTCCACCCGCACCCCGTGGGCGCCGCACGCGCGGGCGACGGCGGCGAAGTCGGGATTCTTCATGGCGGTGCCGTGCGAGGGCAGTCCGGCCACCAGCATCTCCAACTCCACCATGCTCAGCGAGGAGTTGTTGAACAGGACGACCTTCACCGGCAGGTCGTACTGCACCAGGGTGAGGAAGTCCCCCATCAGCATGGTGAACCCGCCGTCGCCGGACATCGACACGACCTGCCGGCCCCGGTCGGTGAACTGCGCCCCGATCGCCATCGGCAGCGCGTTCGCCATCGAGCCGTGGGAGAAGGAACCGATCACCCTGCGGCGGCCGTTGGGCGAGAGGTAGCGGGCCGCCCAGACGTTGCACATGCCGGTGTCGACGGTGAACACGGCGTCGTCGTCGGCCATCTCGTCCAGGACGGACGCCACGTACTCGGGGTGGATCGGCACGTGCTTGTCCACCTTCCGCGTGTACGCCTTCACCACCCCCTCCAGCGCGTCCGCGTGCTTCCTGAGCATCCGGTCGAGGAACTTCCGGTCGTCCTTGACGCGGACCCGCGGCGTCAGACAGCGCAGCGTCTCCTTCACGTCGCCCCACACCGCCAGGTCCAGCCGGGAGCGCCGGCCGAGGTTCTCGGGCCGCACATCGACCTGGACGATCTTCACGTCGTCGGGCAGGAAGGCGTTGTACGGGAAGTCGGTGCCGAGCAGGATCAGCAGGTCGCACTCGTGGGTGGCCTCGTAGGCGGCGCCGTAGCCGAGCAGTCCGCTCATGCCGACGTCGTACGGGTTGTCGTACTGGATCCACTCCTTGCCGCGCAGGGCGTGCCCGACCGGGGACTTGATCTTGCTCGCGAACTCCATGACCTCCGCGTGCGCGCCCTTGGTGCCGGCGCCGCAGAACAGGGTGACCTTCCCGGCCTCGTCGATCATGTCGACGAGGCGGTCGATCTCGGCGTCGCCGGGGCGGACCGTGGGCCGGGAGGTGACGAGGGCGGTCTCCAGGGGCTTCTCGGGGGCCGCGTGGTCGGCGATGTCACCCGGGAGGGTGACGACGCTGACGCCGGAACGGCCGACGGCGTGCTGGATGGCGGTCTGCAGCAGCCGGGGCATCTGCTGCGGGCTGGAGATCATCTCGCTGTAGTGGCTGCACTCGCGGAAGAGCTGGTCGGGATGGGTCTCCTGGAAGTAGCCCAGGCCGATCTCGCTGGACGGGATGTGGGAGGCGAGGGCGAGGACCGGGGCCATGGAACGGTGGGCGTCGTAGAGGCCGTTGATGAGGTGGAGGTTGCCGGGCCCGCAGGAACCGGCGCAGGCGCCCAGTCTGCCGGTGATCTGGGCCTCGGCGCCGGCGGCGAAGGCGGCGGTCTCCTCGTGCCGTACGTGGATCCAGTCGATGGCGGGGTTGCGGCGCACCGCGTCGACGACGGGGTTGAGGCTGTCGCCGACGACGCCGTAGAGGCGTTTGACCCCCGCGCGGGTGAGGATGTCGACGAACTGTTCCGCGACGTTCTGTTTGGCCATGGTTTCCCGTCTGCCCCTCCGGTGCCGAAGATGCCTGACGGGTTCCATGAATTCACACGATGTGCGCTCACGCCTCCCAGACGGCGACGGCCGTACGGTCGTCCGCGTACCCCTTGACCCGTACCTGGGTGTCGGCGAGGAACGCGGCGAGGCCGGGCGGTCCGGGGCGGGACCACCGGTCGGCGAGGTGGGCGCGGAGCTCCCGTTCGCCGCGCAGGGGGTCGGCGAGGCCGGTACCGCACATCAGCAGCGTGTCACCCGGGCGGGCTATGGAGGTGCGGAAGCGGAAGGGTTCGCGGGGCGGCTCGGGGGCGGGCTCGTACGGGCTCGGGGGTGTGGGGATGCCCAGGTCCATGGTGAGGCGGTCGCCGTCGGGGGTCCCGGCGGGCGGCGAGCCGAAACCGATCACGGGTTCGCCCTTGGCCTCGGTGACCTCGGGTTCGATGTCCTGCCACGCGCCGTCCCGCAGCCGGAACAGCCCGCCGGGGCCGACACCGAAGAAGACCCGGGTGCGGCACTCGGGGTCGGCGGGCAGCAGGAGGCAGCGCAGGGTGGCCGCGTAGGCGTCGGGTTCGAGGCCCTGCTCGGCCGCGGCGGCGCGGAGCCTGCCGAGGCTGCGGTCGGTGAGGCGGTGCAGGCCGGACTTGAGGTCGCCGCGCCGGGCGGCCCTGATGTCGTCGACGAGGCGGGCGTGGCTGCGGCCCACCGCCTCGCCGATCCACCGGCAGGCCTCGGCGGCGGCCCGGTGGGCCCCGGGCGCGCTCCGGGCGCCGGTCGCCAGCGCCACGAGGACCAGGGCCCGCTCCCCCGTTCCGAACCGGGCGGTCAGCAGCGCGTCGCGGCGGGGTTCGCCCCGGTAGCGCGCGGAGTCCCCGCGCACGGAGGCGGCGCGCAGGGTGCAGGCCCCGTAGCGGGCCCCGTCCAGCACGGTGTCCGGGACCAGGCCGTCCAGTTCGTCGGGGTCGGCCTGCGGGAGGGCGGTGGGCTCGGGGTCGTAGGTGGGCGGCCGGGATCCCACGTGGGCGCGGGACGGGAGCGGGTCCGGGAGCGGTCCGATGTGGGAGGTGCGGGGGGCGGAGCCGTCCGCGGGCGCCGGGGCGGCCGGTGGGGCCGTGGGGGGTGGCGG
>NZ_JOIZ01000026.1 GCF_000721605.1 Streptomyces sp. NRRL S-37
TATCGTCGGCAGCGTCAGATGTGTATAAGAGACAGCACCTGCTCCCCTCCGCCCCCCTCCTCCGCGCCGTCGCCGACCTCGCCGCCGAACTCGGCGCCCGGAACACCTTCGAGTTCCTGCTCGGCCGGTACCTCGACGCCCACCCGCGCCAGTACACGCCCACCCCCGCCGACCTCGCCGCTCTCATGGCCGGCCTGGCCGGCACCGCCCGCACCGTCCTCGACCCGGCCTGCGGCACCGGCGCCCTGCTGCGCTCCGCCGGCAACGGGCCCGGCCGGCGGCTGTACGGCCAGGACAGCGCCCCCGAACTCGCCGCCCTCACCACGCTCCGCCTCGCCCTGCACACCCGCGCCCCCGCACACGCCGCCGCCGGCGACACCCTGCGCGCCGATGCCCACCCCGAGCTGCGGGCCGACGCCGTCCTGTGCCACCCGCCGTTCAACGAGCGCAACTGGGGGCACGACGAACTCGCCTACGACCCGCGCTGGGAGTACGGCTTCCCGGCCCGCACCGAGTCCGAGCTGGCCTGGGTGCAGCACGCGCTCGCCCGGCTGCGGGACGGCGGCATCGCGGTGCTGCTGATGCCGCCCGCCGCCGCGTCCCGCCGCTCCGGACGGCGGATCAGGGCCGACCTGCTGCGCCGGGGCGCGCTGCGCGCCGTCGTCGCGCTGCCGGCCGGTGCCGCTCCCCCGTACAGCATCCCGCTGCACCTGTGGGTGCTGCGCCGGCCCGAACAGGCGCCCGTGCAGCCGGAGGTGCTGCTCGCCGACGCCGGGCGGTTCGCCGGCGAGGGACACGGCGGGCCCGACTGGCCGGGGATGCGGGAGGCGGTCCTCGACGCCTGGCACGCCTTCGACCGGACCGGCCGGCTCGACGAACGGCCCGGACTGGCCCGCTCCGTGCCCGTCATCGAACTCCTCGACGACGACGTCGACCTCACCCCGGCCCGCCACCTCCCGCCCCCGGCCGCCACGGACGGCACCGGCCGGCTCACCGACGTGCGCGAACGGCTCGGCGAGACGCTGCGCCTGGCCGCCGGCCTCGCCCCGCCGCCCGCCGACCCCGCGCCGCCCGCCGCCGGACGCCCGCCCCTGACCACCGTCGGCGAACTCGCGCGCGGGGGCGCCCTGGTGATGCGTACGGGCGGAAACGGCGGCCACGCGCGCGTGCCCGTCCTCACCGACCACGACGTACTCTCCGGAACCGGCCCCTCCGGCACCCTTCCGGAGAGCGACGAGGAAGCGGTGCTCACCGAACCCGGCGACGTCGTCGTGCCCGTGCTCGGCGGGGGCGCCGTCGCGCGGGTGATCGACGACGCGACCGCCGGAGCCGCCCTGGGCCGCAACCTCGTGCTGCTGCGCCCCGACCCGGAAGTGCTCGACGCGTGGTTCCTCGCCGGGTTCCTGCGCGGCACCGCCAACCACCGCCAGGCCAGCAGCCACGCGTCCACCGCCACCCGGCTCGACGTGCGCCGGCTGCGGCTGCCCCGGCTCGCACCGGCCGAACAGCGGCGCTACGGCGCCCGCTTCCGGGCCCTGGACGAGTTCGAGCGGGCGCTCGGGCAGGCGGGCCGGCTCGGCGAGCAGTTCGTCCGCGGGATGTACGACGGCCTGACCGACGGGACGATCGCCCCCGACTGAACCCCCGACCAGACCCCCGACTGAACCCCCGACCGGACCCGGCCGGCCCTCGGCGCGCATCCGGAACGCCCCGGTACGACAACGGTTCGGTACATCCGGGGACCGGTTGTCGCCGTCGGCCTATACGCTCGGACTCCGAGTTCCCATCGGCTACACCTGTCCAGGAGCAGTCATGTACGGCCACGGCGCTGCGCCGCCCCCTCCCAGCGCGGCAATGGTCATCACGCAGCGCGTGCTGTACGCCGCCGCCGGCGTCCTGTGCTGCGGACTGCTGGCCTGTGTGCCGCTGTTCCGGGTCGCGTTCCTGCGGGGACGGCCGCTCGACTGGGCGGCGGCCTGGGTGAGCATCCCGCTGTCGATAGCCTGCCTTGCGGTGGTCGGTTCGCTGCCGGAGACGGACTACCGGACCGACGTGGCCCTGGCCGCCGTCCTGATCCTCGGCGCGGTCTCGGCCGCGTACTACCTGACCGTGGACATCCGCCTGCACCGGCGGCCGTACCCGTACGCCGGCCCGCCGTCGCCCCACGCCACGACGGCGCACGGCCCGGCAGGCGTCCACCCTCCCTACGGCTACCCGCAGCAGGGCTCGCCGTACGCGCCCACGCCGGTGCCGCAGCCCCAGGCCCCCCACACCCCGATACCGCACACCCCGGTGCCCCCCACCCCCGTACCGCCGCCGCAGTCGTCGCAGCCGCCGCAGCACCCCGTACCGCCGGCCCGGATCGACCAGGTCCGCGCCGAGCTGGACGAACTCAGCGACTACCTGCGCCGCCAGGACGGCAATCCCGGACAGCACGGCAACCACGAGGGCGGAAGGTGAGCGTGACGACGGGACGTGTCGTCGCCGGCCGCTACGAACTGTCCACGCTCATCGGGCAGGGCGGCATGGGACAGGTCTGGACGGCCTACGACAAACGGCTGGACCGGCGCGTGGCGGTGAAGCTGCTGCGCCCCGACAAGGTGGCCGGCCACGAGGCCGACGAACTGCGCCGCCGCTTCGTGCGCGAGTGCCGGGTGACCGCCCAGGTCGACCACCCCGGCCTGGTCACCGTGCACGACGCGGGCAGCGAGGGCGAGGAGCTCTTCCTCGTCATGCAGTACGTCGACGGCGCCGACCTCGGCGACCACCTCGCCGAACACGACCCGTACCCGTGGCAGTGGACGGTCGCGGTGGCCGCGCAGCTGTGCGCCGTGCTGAGCGCCGTGCACGCCGTGCCGATCGTCCACCGCGACCTCAAGCCGCGCAACGTGATGGTGAAGCAGGACGGCACCGTCACCGTGCTCGACCTCGGCGTCGCCTCCGTCATGGACAGCGACACCACGCGCCTGACGCACACCGGTTCGCCCATCGGCTCGCCCGCCTACATGGCGCCCGAGCAGGCGATGGGCGGCGCGGTCGGCCCGTACACGGACCTGTACGCGCTCGGGGTGCTGATGCACGAACTGCTCAGCGGCGACGTGCCGTTCGCGGGCTCCACGGCACTCGGCGTGCTGCACCGGCACCTGTACGAGCCGCCGGTGCCCGTGCGCCGGATCCGCCCCGAGGTCCCCGAGGCCCTGGAGACCCTGGTGCTGAGCCTGCTCGCCAAGGACCCGCAGCACCGCCCGGACTCCGCGCAGGAGGTCTACGAACACCTGGCGCGGCTCCTCCCCGCGCGGGGAACGCCCACCGGCGCACCCCTGGACCCCACCCGCCCCTTCCTGCGCCCGCACGCCCCCTGGCCGGACCGCGCCCGCACCCCCGCTCCCCAGCCGGCCCCCGCCGCGCCGCCCGCGCCCGCGGCGGAGAAGGCCGACGTCGCCGCCGCCGTGGACGAGGTGAAACGGCTGCTCGGCGAGGGCCGCATCACCCAGGCGGTCGACATCCTCGGCTCGATCCTGCCCGTCGCCGCCGAGCAGCACGGCGAGCACTCGCCGGTCGTGCGCACCCTGCGCAAGCAGTACGCGGCCACCCTCCTGGACGACGGCCAGTACCGGCGCGCCCTGCCCGAACTGCGCCGCCTCGCCGACGAACGCGCCGCCGAGGCCGGCCAGGCCGACCCGCAGTCCCTGCGCCACCGCTACGAGGCCGCCCAGTGCCTGGAGCAGCTCGGCGAACCCGCGGCGGCGCTCGCCGAGTACCGGGCGCTGCTGGCGTACTACGAGAACCAGTACGTGGCCGCCGGCGACCCGCAGCTCGCCCACGACGTGCGCCGCCGCATCGGCCATCTGCTGCTCGCCCTGGGCGACCGGGCCGCCGCGCACGACACGCTGGTGCGGCTGCTGCACGACGTGGAGCGCGTGCAGGGACCGGGGCACCCGCTGGCCGCCGACATCCGGCGGACGCTGCAGTGGCTGGGACAGGTGCGCGGATAGCGGGACGGCGGGCCGCTGCGCCGTACGGGGCGGACGCCGGTGCCGGAAGTCCTCGTGAATCGTTGGTCGAATGGGTTGGCCAGAGCTTGGCCGATGCCTACCATCGATCACCGCAAGACTTTGTGCACCGCCGCACAAGCTCTCCTCAGGAGGTCTCCTTGCACCGCCGCCGTCGCACCGCGCTCCTCCTCACCGCCGCGATCGCCGCAGCGGCGCCCCTGCTCACCGCCTGCGGGAACGACGCGCACCCCGGTGCGGCAGCCGTCGTCGGCGGCGAGCGGATCACCGTCTCGCAGCTGGAGAACAGGGTCGACGAGGTCCGCGCGGCCCAGCGGGCGGCCGTACCGGACGACGCCCAGTACCAGCAGGCCATCGCCCGCACCGGCAGCCTCACCCGCGACACCCTGCACAGCATGGTCCTGGACCGGGTGCTGGAGCGCGCCGCGCGGGACGCCGGCGTGACGGTCACGGACCGCGAGGTCCAGCGGATGCGGGCCGGTCTGGAGCAGCAGGCCGGCGGCGCGAAGGCGCTGGAGACGGCCTGGCTGCAGCAGTACGGCATCCCGCCGCGGCGCCTCGACGCCAACTTCCGCCTCCAGATCCAGGCCCAGAAGCTCGCCCAGCGGCTCGGCACCGACACCAGCCGGCCCGAGTTCTGGCAGGCGCTGTCGAAGGCGGGCGAGAAGCTCGACGTCGACCTCAACCCGCGCTACGGCGACTGGGACGTCGAGAAGAGCAGCCGGGTCGACGCGAAGACACCGTGGGTACGGGAGGTCACGGCGGCCGGGATGCCCCAGACCCTCTGACCCGCCGCCCCCTGTGGACAACTCCTGGGGCACCCGGTGCCGTGCGTTACGTTCGGGGGGTGAACGCCACGAGTCCCGAAACCGCCGCCGGCCAGGCCCCCGGCCCCGGCCGCGTCGTCCTGCTCACCACCAGCCACCGCGTCGCCCCCGGCCTGCTGTCCTGGCCGGCCTGGCAGGCCCTGCGCGCGGCCGACAGGGTGCTGTGCGCGGACGGCGCCCACCCGCAGCTCCCCTATCTGCGGGAGGCGGGAACACCGGTCGAGGAGGCGGCACCGACCGCCGAGGAGATCGTCGACGCCTGCGCCGGCGGGCGGACGGTGGTGGTCGTCGCCACCGGCGAGGGCGACCCCGCCCTGACCGACGGGCTGGCCCGGCTGGCCGGGAGCGGCAGGGTGCGGATGCCCGAGCTGGAACTGCTGCCCGCCTCCTACGACCTGCCGGGCGCCCGGCTGCTCGACCTCGTCCAGGTCATGGACCGCATCCGCGCGGAGTGCCCGTGGTCGTCGCGGCAGACCCACAAGGGGCTGGCGAAGTACGGCATTGAGGAGGCCTACGAACTCGTCGAGGCCATCGAGGAGGGCGACCGGGACGAGCTGCGCGAGGAGCTGGGGGACGTACTCCTCCAGGTCGTCTTCCACGCGCGGATAGCGGAGGAGGACCCGGACGCCCCCTTCTCGGTCGACGACGTGGCCGGCGGGATCGTCGCCAAGCTCATCCACCGCCACCCGCACGTCTTCGGCGACGAGACGGCCGAGACCCCCGAGGACGTCAAGGAACACTGGCTGCGCACGAAGGCGGTCGAGAAGCGGCGCGAGTCCGTGACCGACGGCGTCCCCCTCGGCCAGCCCGCCCTCGCCCTCACCGCGAAACTGGCGTCCCGCGTCCGCACCGCCGGCCTCTCCGTGCCCCTCCCCACGGGCGAGGGCATCGGCTACGAACTGCTCGCCCTGGCGGTCCGCGCGGAGGCGGAGGGGGTGGATCCGGAGGCGGCGTTGCGGGCGGCCGCGCGTGTTTACCGCGACGCGATACGGGCTACGGAGGGTGGTCGGGGCGAGGGCTGAGCGGGGGAGCGGGGGAGCGGGCAGGAGGGTTCGGCCCCCGCCGCCCCGTCCCCGGGGCCACGCCCCCAGACCCCCTTCGCGCGGTTCCCCGCGCCCCTGAAAGGGCGCGGAGAACCGCCACGCACCCGCGGACGACCCCGGCCACCGGAGCTCCGCCGCGCCGCCCGTTAGGGTCGCCGCATGCATGACCAGCCCCGCACCCCCGAACTCTTCACCTGGGAGTTCGCCGCCGATCCCTACCCCGCCTACGCCTGGCTGCGTGAGCACGCCCCCGTGCACCGCACCCGGCTGCCCAGCGGGGTGGAGGCGTGGCTGGTCACGCGGTACGCCGATGCCAAGCAGACGCTCGCCGACAACCGGCTGTCCAAGAACCCCGCGCACCACGACGAGCCCGCGCACGCCAAGGGCAGGACCGGTATCCCCGGGGAGCGCCAGGCGGAGCTGATGACGCATCTGCTGAACATCGACCCGCCGGACCACACCCGGCTGCGGCGGCTGGTCAGCAAGGCGTTTACCCCGCGCCGGGTCGCCGAGTTCGCGCCCCGCGTGCAGGAGCTCACCGACGGGCTCATCGACCGGTTCGCGGACCGCGGCTCCGCCGACCTCATCCACGAGTTCGCCTTCCCCCTCCCCATCTACGCCATCTGCGACCTGCTCGGCGTCCCGCGCGAGGACCAGGACGACTTCCGGGACTGGGCGGGCATGATGATCCGGCACGGCGGGGGCCCGCGCGGCGGGGTCGCCCGGTCGGTGAAGAAGATGCGCGGCTACCTCGCCGAGCTGATCCACCGCAAGCGCGAGGTGCTTCCCGCCGAACCCGCCCCCGGCGAGGACCTCATCTCCGGCCTCATCCGCGCCTCCGACCACGGTGAGCACCTCACCGAGAACGAGGCCGCCGCCATGGCGTTCATCCTGCTGTTCGCCGGTTTCGAGACCACCGTCAACCTCATCGGCAACGGCACCTACGCCCTGCTCACCCACCCCGGACAGCGCGACCGCCTGCAGCGGTCCCTCGCCGCCGGGGAGCACGGGCTGCTGGAGACCGGGGTCGAGGAGCTCCTGCGGTACGACGGTCCCGTGGAGCTCGCCACCTGGCGGTTCGCCACCGAGCCGGTCACCATCGGCGGGCAGCGCATCGCGGCCGGCGACCCCGTCCTCGTCGTGCTCGCCGCCGCGGACCGGGACCCGGAGCGGTTCGCCGGCCCCGACGTGCTCGACCTCGGCCGGCGCGACAACCAGCATCTGGGATACGGCCACGGCATCCACTACTGCCTGGGCGCACCGCTGGCCCGCCTGGAGGGCCGGACCGCGCTCGCCACCCTGCTGACCCGTCTGCCGGACCTGCGGCTCGCGGCGGAACCGGCCGAACTCCGCTGGCGGGGCGGGCTCATCATGCGCGGACTGCGCACGCTCCCGGTGGAGTTCACCCCTCCGCGGACGTGACGGCCGGGCGGCCGCCCGCTGTGCCCCCGAGCGGACCAGCGCAAACATGACACGCGTTCAACTCTGTGATCTTCACGTGATCTGCGCGGCATGAACTTGTGACAAGTGATCGTCTGCGGATACGTTCACCCATCAAGTGCGGTGCATCGGTTCGGTTTCCGTTCGCCGCGCCGGTCATTGCTGTCTTGCGAAAGGTCTCCGCATGCTCTCCGGGAACGGTCGGCACCGCCGCCCCCGCCAGGCTCCGGCCCTCCTCGTCGCGGCCGGGGTGACCGGCTCCGCCATCGCGATCCCGCTCCTCGGGGCCGGCAGCGCCAGCGCGGCCGACGGCGCGACCTGGGACCGGGTCGCCGAGTGCGAGTCCGGCGGCTCGTGGAGCCAGAACACCGGCAACGGCTACTACGGCGGCCTGCAGTTGACCCAGGACGACTGGGAGAACTACGGCGGACTGGACTACGCGACCAGCCCCGACCAGGCCAGCCGCGGCCAGCAGATAGCCGTGGCCGAGAGAATCCTCGCCGACCAGGGGGTCGGCGCGTGGCGCACCTGCGGACTGACGGCGGGCCTGAACCAGGACTCGGCGTCGGCCGACATCGACACGGGCGTGGCGGAGGACTCGACCTCGGGCACGTCCGGCTCCTCCCGCTCTTCCCGGTCGTCCGACTCCTCGGACTCGTCCGGATCGTCGGGCTCCGGTGATTCGTCCGCTTCGTCCTCCCCGTCGGCCACGTCCGACCCGTCGTCCGGCGCGGAAGGGGCGGGGAACGGCGAGGGTACGGCCGGTGAATCGGCCAAGTCCGACAAGTCGAGCGACTCGGGCACGGATTCGGACACCGGCTCCGGCGACGGATCCGGCGCCTCCCCCTCCGCCTCGGCCGCCCCCAAGAGTGATGAGTCGGACAAGTCCGGGCAGACCACCGGCTCTTCCGAGGTCACCGACACCGAAGGCACCGGCACCGGCCGCCACCGCGGCGTCACCGCCGAGGAGGGTGAGGCGGAGGACCGTACGTCGGAAGCGTCCGGCCGGCATGCCTCGCGCGGCACCGACGCCTCGCGCGATGCCGCCGACGGCTCGTACACCGTGCGCACCGGCGACAGCCTCTCGTCCATCGCCGACTCCCTTGAGCTGAACGGCGGATGGCGGTCGCTCTACGCCGAGAACGAGCAGGTCGTCGGCGCCGACCCGGACCTCATCCTGCCGGGTCAGGAGCTCGAGGTCGGGGTCGAACCGGACGAAAAGTGACGCCCGAAAAGGCCTGGACGCGGCGACAGTTGACGTCATGTTTCGCGACGAATGTCCGGTTTAAAGACTGTGAGAGATAGGTCTCAGAGGCCCTGATCGTCTTTGAAATTCCGCGGATCGCGTGCCTACGGTCGTGACCGCTCGCCACCGCGGGCCCCGGCTGCCGCCACGCCGAATCCTGCCAGTGGCAGCACGGGAACAGTCGTCGCGTCATGCGCCGTAGGCAGGAGCGGGGGACCCAAGGTAAGCGCCCCTTCCGGTGATTGACACCGGATCGGGCTTGGGGTGAAGCCGCGTCCCGTGAGGGACGTGGCCGGGCAACTCAACCGGCCCGAACCCGACAGCTCACCTCGCAGGCGTCGGTGAGGGGATCCACCATGCTGTTTTCCGGCAAGGGCAAGCACCGCCGTCCGTCCAAGGCCACCCGCGCGATCGCCGTCGCCGGTGTCACCTCCGCCGCCGTCGCCGCCCCGCTGATGGCGGCCGGCAGCGCCTCCGCCGCCACCGCCTCCGAGTGGGACACCGTCGCCCAGTGCGAGTCCGGCGGCAACTGGTCCATCAACACCGGCAACGGTTACTACGGCGGCCTGCAGTTCTCCGCCTCCACCTGGGCCGCGTACGGCGGCACGCAGTACGCCTCCACCGCCGACCGGGCCAGCAAGGCCCAGCAGATCGAGATCGCCGAGAAGGTCCTCGCGGGCCAGGGCAAGGGCGCCTGGCCGGTCTGCGGCACGGGCCTGTCCGGCGCCGCCTACAGCGGCTCCTCCGCGAACGGCTCGGGCTCCTCGCAGAGCACCGGTTCCACGGAGACCCGTGAGACCGGGCAGAAGGCCTCCCGCTCCGCCGAGCGCCCGGCCGCCGAGCAGAAGACCGAGCAGAAGGCCGAGCCGAAGGCCGAGAAGAAGACCGTCACCACCCCGACCGGCGAGAAGGTCGAGAAGGGCGACGGCGAGTACAAGGTCGTCAAGGGCGACACCCTCAGCTCCATCGCCGCCGAGCACGACGTCGAGGGCGGCTGGGCCGAGCTGTTCGAGCTGAACGACGACATCGTCGACGACGCCGACCTCATCTACCCGGGCCAGCAGCTGCACCTCAAGTAAGCGGCTGCCTCCCTGCCCCCCGCCCCGGTGCGTTTTCCCCCGTACGCGCCGGGGCGGGGTTTTTCACGGCCGGTTTTCCTGAAACGGTTTTGTTCCGTTCGGAAACAATTTACTCTCGGTTCTGTCCACGGGACGGGCGACCGGCGGCCCGATCGCCCCGGGCCGGTTAGGCTCGGACTCGCAAGACCCTCCGGGGTCCTGCCCACCCGCGTCACATCCAAGAAGGAGATGCTCGTGCCGTCCATCGACGTCGTCGTAGCCCGGGAAATCCTGGACTCCCGAGGCAACCCCACGGTCGAGGTCGAGGTCGGCCTCGACGACGGCAGCACGGGTCGTGCCGCCGTCCCGTCCGGCGCCTCCACCGGCGCCTTCGAGGCCATCGAACTCCGTGACGGCGATGCCGGCCGTTACCTGGGCAAGGGTGTCGAGAAGGCCGTCCTGGCCGTCATCGAGCAGATCGGCCCGGAGCTCGTCGGCTACGACGCCACCGAGCAGCGCCTGATCGACCAGGCGATGTTCGACCTGGACGCCACCGACAACAAGGGCTCGCTCGGCGCCAACGCCATCCTCGGCGTCTCGCTCGCCGTCGCCCACGCCGCCTCCGAGGCCAGCGACCTCCCGCTCTTCCGCTACCTGGGCGGCCCCAACGCGCACCTGCTGCCGGTGCCGATGATGAACATCCTGAACGGCGGCTCGCACGCCGACTCCAACGTGGACATCCAGGAGTTCATGATCGCCCCGATCGGCGCGGAGTCCTTCTCCGAGGCCCTGCGCTGGGGCGCCGAGGTCTACCACACGCTGAAGAAGGTCCTGAAGGGCAAGGGCCTGGCCACCGGCCTCGGCGACGAGGGCGGCTTCGCCCCGAACCTCGGCTCCAACCGCGAGGCCCTCGACCTCATCCTCGAGGCGATCAAGGAGGCCGGCTACACCCCCGGCGAGCAGATCGCCCTCGCGCTCGACGTCGCCGCGTCCGAGTTCTACAAGGACGGCGTCTACACCTTCGAGGGCAAGGAGCGCTCGGCGGCCGAGATGACCGAGTACTACGCGGAGCTCGTCGACGCGTACCCGCTCGTCTCCATCGAGGACCCGCTGTTCGAGGACGACTGGGAGGGCTGGAAGACCATCACCGCCAAGCTCGGTGACAAGGTCCAGCTCGTCGGCGACGACCTGTTCGTCACCAACCCCGAGCGCCTCGCCCGCGGCATCGAGGAGGGCGCCGCCAACGCCCTGCTGGTCAAGGTCAACCAGATCGGCTCGCTGACCGAGACCCTGGACGCCGTCGAGCTGGCCCAGCGCAACGGCTTCAAGTGCATGATGTCCCACCGCTCCGGCGAGACCGAGGACGTCACCATCGCCGACCTGGCCGTCGCCACCAACTGCGGCCAGATCAAGACCGGCGCCCCGGCCCGCTCCGAGCGCGTCGCCAAGTACAACCAGCTCCTGCGCATCGAGGAGATCCTCGACGACGCGGCGGTGTACGCCGGCCGCAGCGCGTTCCCCCGGTTTCGCTCTGCGAACCAGTAAGCACAGCAAGGGCTGACCCGCCCCGTAAGGCGGCGTCGTACGTACGTCCCCGTACCCGGTCCCGTACCGTGTGCGGGGACGTACACGCGTAGGACGGTGAACGAGAGGCGGAACCATGGCGGTCAAGGACCGGGACCGTTTCTCCACCGCGACCAGGATCCGGCTGATCGGTGAGCAGACCGCCGCCCGGGTCTACCGCTCGCAGACCAAGCGCCAGGCCCGCCGCTCCCGGCTGACCGGCCGGGCGGCGCTGCTCGCCCTGGTGGTCTGCTCGCTGATCGTCGCCCTCGCCTACCCCATGCGGCAGTACGTCTCCCAGCGCGCGGACATCGCCGACCTCCAGCAGGAGCAGGACGAGGCCCGCCAACGGGTCGAACGGCTGCGCGACATGAAGGCCCGCTGGCAGGACGACGCGTACGCCGAGCAGGAGATCCGCAGGCGGCTGCATTACGTCCTGCCCGGCGAGACCGGCTACATCGTCATCGACCCGGGTACCGCGAAGCAGTCCCGCGCGGATCTCGACGCCGCCGACCGCCCCTGGTACGCGAACGTCTGGGACGGCGTCGACCAGGCCGACGCCGCCGGCCAGTGACCCTTTGCAGAAAGCCGTAGAAAGACACGTATGGAAACGCCCCCGCCCACGACTCCGCGCACCGAGCCCACCGACGCGGACGTCGAGGCCTTCAAGCAGCAGCTCGGGCGGCCCCCGCGCGGGCTGCGCGCCATCGCGCACCGCTGCCCCTGCGGACAGCCGGACGTCGTGGAGACCGCGCCGAGGCTGCCCGACGGCACCCCCTTCCCGACGCTCTACTACCTCACCTGCCCGAAGGCGAACTCCGCGATCGGGACGCTGGAGGCGAACGGCGTGATGAGGGAGATGACGGAGCGGCTGGCCACCGACCCGGAGCTGGCGGCCGCGTACCGCGCGGCGCACGAGGACTACATCCGGCGCCGCGACGAGATCCAGGAGCTCAAGAACTTCCCCAGCGCGGGCGGCATGCCCGACCGGGTGAAGTGCCTGCACGTGCTGGTCGCCCACTCGCTGGCCGCGGGCCCCGGCGTCAACCCGCTGGGCGACGAGGCGCTGGCGATGCTGCCCGAGTGGTGGCGCAAGGGCGCCTGCGTGACGCTGCCCGAGAAGGAGGACGGCCGGTGAACCGGGTCGCCGCCATCGACTGCGGGACGAACTCCATCCGGCTGCTGGTGGCCGACGTGGACCCGGAGACCGGTGAACTCACCGATCTGGACCGCCGTATGACGATCGTACGGCTCGGTCAGGGCGTCGACCGTACGGGCCGGCTGGCGCCCGAGGCGCTGGAGCGGACCTTCGCCGCCTGCCGCGAGTACGCGGAGGTCATCAAGGAGCACGGGGCGGAGCGCCTGCGCTTCGTCGCCACCTCCGCCTCCCGCGACGCCGGGAACCGCGACGCGTTCGTGCGCGGGGTGGTGGACATCCTGGGCGTGGAGCCCGAGGTCATCACCGGTGACCAGGAGGCCGAGTTCTCCTTCACCGGAGCCACCAAGGAGCTGACGGGCCGAGCCGATCTGCGCCGCCCGTTCCTGGTCGTGGACATCGGCGGCGGCTCGACCGAGTTCGTCGTGGGCGACGACCACGTGCGCGCCGCCCGCTCCGTGGACGTCGGCTGCGTACGGATGACCGAGCGGCACCTGGTGCGGGACGGCGCCGTGACGGACCCGCCGACGGAGGAGCAGATCGCGGCGATGCGCGCCGACATCGAGGCCGCCCTCGACCACGCCGAGGAGACGGTTCCGCTGCGCGAGGCGCACACCCTGGTCGGCCTGGCCGGCTCGGTCACGACCGTGTCGGCGATCGCGCAGGACCTGCCCGCGTACGACTCGACGGCCATCCACCACTCCCGGATCTCCCGCGACCGCGTCCGCGAGATCACCGAGTGGCTGCTGCGCTCCACCCACGCCGAGCGCGCGGCGGTGCCCTCCATGCACCCGGGCCGGGTCGACGTGATCGGCGCCGGGGCCCTGGTCCTCCTGGCGATCATGGAGCGGATCGGCGCGGAGGAGGTCGTGGTGTCGGAGCACGACATCCTCGACGGCATCGCCTGGTCCGTGGCTTAGCTCCCCTTCGTCACTGGTCAGCGGCACTCCACTGAGCAGTCGGGGCAGCGTTTGAGCGGTGTCCGGGGGCCCTTCGGGGCCCCTCGGCGGGGCTCCGCCGGGAAAGTTCGTGAAGTTCTTCACAAGGAATTGGCCCCGGGAGAACGAAGAACTGATCCCGGTTGACCCATTCGGGCCCTCAACACCCCTTTGAACACGTTCAGAAGGTGAGGGCAGGTGTCTCGCCAGAGGGCATCGTACGGCTTCGGCGGCCGGTCTCACAGCACCGCTCGACCGGCAGAGAGGCAGCTCACGCGGCATTGACAACGTCCCGTGCGGGGTGCCGGTTCCCGTTTCGCGCTGTGATCTGGATCAAGAAACGCGGGATGGTAACACAGGCCCTGTCGAAGCTTGTGAAGGGGCGCACGAGGTACCCCCCTGAAGCGGGTGGATACTCGATGGCATGAGCACCACGGAGCGTCCCAGGATCCTCGTAGTAGGCGGTGGGTACGTAGGCCTGTACGCAGCTCGGCGCATCCAGAAGAAGATGCGTTACGGCGAGGCGACCGTCACCGTCGTCGACCCGCGGTCGTACATGACCTACCAGCCCTTCCTCCCCGAAGCCGCCGCCGGCAGCATCTCCCCCCGGCACGTCGTCGTACCCCTGCGACGCGTGCTTCCCAAGGCGGAGGTCCTCACCGGCCGGGTCACCACCATCGACCAGGACCGCAAGGTCGCCACCGTCGCGCCGCTGGTCGGCGAGGCGTACGAGCTGCCCTTCGACTACCTGGTCATCGCGATGGGCGCGGTCTCCCGCACCTTCCCGATCCCCGGCCTCGCCGAGCAGGGCATCGGCATGAAGGGCATCGAGGAGGCCATCGGCCTGCGCAACCACGTCCTCGAGCAGCTCGACAAGGCCGACTCCACCACGGACGAGGAGATCCGGCGCAAGGCGCTCACCTTCGTCTTCGTGGGCGGCGGCTTCGCCGGCGCGGAGACCATCGGCGAGGTCGAGGACATGGCCCGGGACGCGGCCAAGTACTACAAGAACGTGTCCCGTGAGGACATGCGCTTCATCCTCGTCGACGCCGCCGACAAGATCCTCCCCGAGGTCGGTCCCAAGCTCGGCGCGTACGGCAAGGAGCACCTCGAGGGCCGCGGCGTCGAGGTCTACCTGTCCACGTCGATGGACTCCTGCGTCGACGGCCACGTGGTGCTGAAGAACGGCCTCGAGGTCGACTCCCACACGATCGTGTGGACGGCGGGCGTCAAGCCGAACCCGGTGCTGTCCCGCTTCGGCCTGCCGCTGGGCCCGCGCGGTCACGTCGACACCGAGCCGACGCTCCAGGTCAAGGGCACCGACTACATCTGGGCCGCGGGCGACAACGCCCAGGTCCCGGACCTCGTGGGCCGCGACGCCGGCAACGAGAACGCCTGGTGCCCGCCGAACGCCCAGCACGCGCTGCGCCAGGCCAAGGTCCTCGGCGACAACGTGGTCTCCGGCATGCGGGGCTTCCCGCAGAAGAAGTACCGCCACGCCAACAAGGGCGCGGTGGCGGGCCTCGGCCTGCACAAGGGCGTGGCGATGATCGTCATGGGCAAGATGAAGATCAAGCTCAAGGGCCGGCTCGCCTGGTACATGCACCGCGGCTACCACGGCATGGCCATGCCGACCTGGAACCGCAAGATCCGCGTCTTCGCCGACTGGACCCTCGGCATGTTCCTCAAGCGTGAGGTCGTGTCCCTGGGCGCGATCGAGTCGCCGCGCGAGGAGTTCTACGAGGCCGCGAAGCCGGCGCCGGCTCCGGCCGCCGCCCAGCAGGAACCGAAGAAGACCGAGGCCAAGGCTTCCTGACCTCCGGTCACCCTCCGAAGGGGCCACCCGCCATCCGTGGTGCGGGCGGCCCCTTCGGCGTTTCCGGGGGCCGGCGGGCCCCTTCCGGCTCGCTGAGCCGGAAGGGCGAAGCCCACAGGGCTCGCTCCCGCGTGTGCGATCCGGCGTTTTGCCCAGGAACGACGCGTGCCGGGGATTACCGATCCGCCCTCAAGTGCTTATGTGAGGAGGACATTCCGGGATTCCCCGTCACGGAGGTGTACACCATGCCGGACGCCGCCTCGCGGCTGAAAGGTCACGTCGAACAGCTGATCAACGCCCCCCTCCCCGTCCGCGTCCGCGCCTGGGACGGCTCACAGGCCGGTCCCCCGGACGCCCCGGCCCTGGTCGTACGCAACCGCCGGGCCCTGCGCCACCTGCTCTTCAAGCCGGGCGAACTCGGTCTCGCCCGTGCCTGGGTGGCCGGTGACCTCACCGTCGAGGGCGACCTCTACACCGTCCTCGACCGGCTCGCCGGCTTCGTCTGGGAGCGCGGTGAGGACGCCCGTACCCTCGCCCAGGCCCTGCGCGACCCCGCCTTCCGCTCCGCCGCCCGCGGACTGATCGTCCTCGCCGGCCTCCCGCTGCCGCCCGCCCCGCCCCGCGAGGAGGCCCGCCGCCCCCGCCGCGGCCTGCACACCAGGCACAGCGACCGGCGCGCCGTCAGCCACCACTACGACGTCGGCAACGACTTCTACGAGATCGTCCTCGGCCCGTCCATGGTGTACTCCTGCGCCTACTGGCCCGCCCCGCCCCCGCGGGGCACCCTCGAACAGGCCCAGCACGACAAACTCGGACTCGTCGCCCGCAAGCTCGCCTTGAAACCCGGTCAGCGCCTGCTGGACGTCGGCTGCGGCTGGGGCTCCCTGGCCGTCCACGCCGCCCGCGACCACGGCGTGAACGTCGTCGGCGTCACCCTCTCCCACGAACAGGCCGCCTACGCCCGCAAGCACGTCGCCGACGAGGGCCTGACCGACCGCGTCGAGATCCGCGTCCAGGACTACCGCGACGTCACGGACGGCCCGTACGACGCCGTCTCCTCCATCGGCATGGCCGAACACGTCGGCTCCGAGCGCTACCTGGAGTACGCCACCGTCCTGCACCGCCTCCTCAAGCCGGGCGGACGGCTGCTGAACCACCAGATCGCGCGCCGCCCGCAGCGGGACGAGACGTCGTACCAGGTGGACCCCTTCATCGACGCCTACGTCTTCCCCGACGGCGAACTCGCCCCGCTGGGCACCACGGTGTCCCTGCTGGAACGTTCCGGCTTCGAGGTGCGCGACGTCGAGTCGATCCGCGAGCACTACGCGCTCACCCTGCGCCGCTGGGTGGCGAACCTGGAGGCCGACTGGGCCCGCGCGGTGTCGCTCGCCGGCCCGGGACGGGCCCGCGTCTGGCTGCTGTACATGGCCGCCTCCGCCCTCGCCTTCGAACGCAACCGCATCGGCGTCAACCAGGTCCTCGCCGTCAGGACGCCCGACTCCGGCGCCTCCGGGATGCCGTTGCGGTCCCGCGTGTGGGGCACGCCCGGCTGAGCCCGGTCCGCACCCGACGCGAAGGGCCGGGCCCCCGTACGGGAAGCCCGGCCCTCGGTGTGCCGCGTCGCGACGAGGTCACTCGGCCTTGATCGCGCTCAGCATGTTCAGCCGGGCGGCGTTGCGGGCCGGCCACAGCGCGGCCAGGACGCCCACCAGACCGGCCAGCACCACGAAGATCCCGATCCGGTCCCAGGGCAGGACCAGCGTGTACCCCGGGATCTCCTCGGCGATGGTCTCGCCGATCGCCCAGCCGAGGAACGTGCCGAGACCGATGCCGACCACCGCGCCGAACACCGAGATGACGACGGCCTCCAGCCGGACCATCCGCTTCACCCGGCGTCGGTCCAGACCGATCGCCCGCAGCATGCCGATCTCCTGCTGCCGTTCGAAGACGGACATCGCGAGGGTGTTGACGACGCCGAGCACCGCGATGATCAGCGCCATCGCCAGCAGCCCGTACATGACGTTCAGCAGGGTGTTGATGGCGCCGCCGAACTCGTCGCGGATGTCCTGCCGGTCCATGACGGTGATCGCGGGGTTGTCGCCCAGCGCGTCGACGAGGACCTTCTCGTTCGCCGCGGACTGGCCGCCGTCGACCTTCACGAAGATCTGCGGGATGTACGGCTTCGCCTCGTGCTTGTTCACCACGGCGGTGTCGATGAGGACGGGGGAGAGGAACTCGCTGTCCTTGTAGACGGCGCCGACCGTCAGCGTCGCCTTCTTCTCGTCGGCGAAGGTGAAGGGGATGCGGTCGCCGGGCTTCCAGCCCCTGCTCTCGGCCGTCTTCTCGGCGACCGCGATCCGCCCCTCGGCGAGCGAGCCGATGTCGCCGCTGACGACGTCGACGGTCAGGACCTGCTGGATGTCGCCCGGGGTGACCGCGGAGGCGGAGACGTAGTCGTCACCGGCCTGGAGGTAGGCGTCCTGCTGCGGTGAGAGGGCCGAGACGCCCTCGGCCTTCTCCAGCGCGGTCAGCGCGGACCGGTCGAGGTCGCCGCCGTTGGCCATCGAGACCATGTAGTCGGCCTTGATGTTGTCCGTGGTCATCTTGTCGAGGGCGGCGCCGACCGTGACGCCGAGCACCGACAGGCCGGTCACCAGCGTCAGGCCGATCGCCAGCGCCGAGGCGGTGGCGCCGGTGCGGCGCGGGTTGCGGACCGCGTTCTGGCCGGCCAGCTTGCCGGCCACGCCGAAGGGGCCGACGAGCAGCGGACGGACGAGTGCGATCACGGGCCGGGACAGCAGCGGGATCAGGATGATCACGCCGATCAGGGCGAGGAACGCGCCCGCGCCGATGTACATCCGGCCGTCGTCGCCGCCGGTCGAGGCGCCCGCCACGATCCCCGCCGCGCCGAGGGCGGTGATCGCCGCACCGATGGAGTTGCGCAGCACCAGCGACTTGGTGGTGGCCACCGCGTGGACGCTGTTCATCGCCGCCACCGGCGGGATCTTCGCGGCCCGGCGGCCGGGCAGCCAGGCGGCGAACACCGTGATCAGCACGCCCACCGCGAACGCCGCGACCACGGGGGTGGCGGACAGGACCAGCGGGCCGTCGGGCATCTTCATGCCGAACGCGGCCATGCCGGAGCGCAGTGCGACGGCCAGACCGACGCCGAGGGCGAAGCCGACGGCCGAGGCCACCAGACCCACCAGCGCGGCCTCGGCGAGCACCGAGCGGGTGATCTGCCGGCGGGACGCGCCGACGGCGCGCATCAGGGCGACCTCCTTGGTGCGCTGGGCGACCAGCATCGTGAACGTGTTGGAGATCAGGAAGACGCCCACGAAGAGCGCGATGCCCGCGAAGCCGAGCAGGATCTGCTTGAGGTTGCCCATGCCCTGTTCGATCTGGTCGGCCTGCTCGTCCGCGAGCGCCTTGCCGGTCCGCGCCTCCGCGGTGTCCGGCAGCAGCGGCTCGACCGCGGCGAGGATCCTCGCGTCGTCCGCGCCGGGGGCCGCGACGACGGTGGCCTCCTCGAAGTAGCCCTGCCGGAGGTACTGCTTCTGGGCGACGGCGGTGTCGAAGAGGACGAGGCTGCCGCCGGCGTTGACGGCGCCGTCCTCGGTGGTGAACACACCACTGAGGGTGTACTCCTTCACCGGGCCGTTGGTCGCGACGCGCACCCGGTCGCCGACCTCGTACTCGCCCTTGGCCGCGGACTCCTCGTCCAGGGCGATCTGGTCGTCCTTCACCGGGCCGGAGCCGTCGGTGAACGTGTACGCGGTGTCCTTGCCGTCCTTGCCGGGCGCGAAGTTGGAGCCCTTGTTGGACCAGCCGACGCCGATCAGCTTCCCGTCGGGGTCGGCGACGCCCGCGAAGCCCTCGACGCGGCCGTACACCCCGGCGACGCCGTCCACGGCGGAGATCCGGTCGAGGTCCTCGTCGGACAGGCCGGGCGCCTCCTCGGGGTTGTCCGGGTCGGCGTACGAGGTGACGGCGACGGCGACGTCGTCGTAGCTCTTCGCCGACTGGTTGCGGAAGGCGTTGGAGAGGGTGTCGGCGAAGACCAGGGTGCCCGACACGAACGCCACGCCGAGCATCACGGCGAGCACGGTCATCAACAGCCTGGCCTTGTGCGCGAAGACGTTGCGCAAGGCGGTACGGAACATGGGTCTTCTCTGTCCAGACGGTACGGGGGAGGGGCGAGCGGGCGGCGGGGGCGGGGGCGGGTCAGCTGATGCGGCCCTCAGGGGGACGGGTCAGCTGGTGCGGCCCTTGGCGTCGAACCGCTTCATGCGGTCGAGCACCGAGTCGGCCGTCGGCCCGTGCATCTCGTCCACGATCCGGCCGTCCGCGAGGAAGACGACGCGGTCCGCGTAGGCGGCGGCGACCGGGTCGTGCGTCACCATGACCACCGTCTGCCCCAGCTCGCGCACGGAGTTGCGCAGGAAGCCCAGCACCTCGGCGCCGGAACGGGAGTCGAGGTTTCCGGTGGGCTCGTCACCGAAGATGATCTCCGGCTTGGACGCCAGCGCCCGCGCCACCGCGACCCGCTGCTGCTGACCGCCGGAGAGCTGCGTGGGCCGGTGACTCAGCCGTTCCGACAGTCCGACCATCTGGATCACGGTGTCCAGCCACTGCTTGTCCGGCTTGCGGCCCGCGATGTCCATCGGGAGGGTGATGTTCTCCAGCGCGGACAGCGTCGGCAGCAGGTTGAACGCCTGGAAGATGAAGCCGATCTTGTCCCGGCGCAACTTGGTGAGCTGCTTGTCCTTCAGCGAGCCCAGCTCGGTCTCACCGATCCGCACGGAACCGGAGGAGAAGGTGTCGAGGCCGGCCACGCAGTGCATCAGCGTGGACTTGCCGGACCCGGACGGGCCCATGATCGCGGTGAACTCGGCCTGCCGGAAGGCGACGGAGACCCGGTCCAGGGCGACCACCTGGGTCTCTCCCTGGCCGTAGATCTTCGAAAGCTCCGTGGCGCGTGCGGCCACGGCGGTGGTCCGGTCGGCGAGGGATGCGGTGGTCACGGGATGGACGCTCCTGTCGGGACGGTGTGCTCTCGGGGACGTCGTCCATCGTTCCGCCTCCTCACCGCCGTGGAGTCACCCGCAGCTCCGGTTCCGGGGGGCGACTGGGGAGGGACCGCCGGGCGCGGTGTCATACCTGGGGATGACGGCGGACCCTGAGCCGGGGGCGCGCGGAACGGGTGGAGCGCCCCTGTTCGGACGGTGAAATTCCGTCATTTCACGTGCGTGACGGAGTGTCACACGCAAGGCTGTTGGCACGTGCTGACGGCGAGTTCACGGTTCTGATGCACCCTCAGGCGCCAATAAAATAAGACAAGATCGGTCCCTCCCGCCGCTGTCGACGGGAGGGCCACCGATAGGCTCGGAACCGCGAAGCGGAGCCCATGGCCTGCCCGGATGGTGGAATGCAGACACGGCGAGCTTAAACCTCGCTGCCCCTGAGCGGGCGTGCCGGTTCGAGTCCGGCTCCGGGCACCACCACGTATGCCGTTCCCCCCGCGCCGGCCGCGGACCGGCGCTCCCGGCCTCCGCGCACCACCCGCGCACCACCCGCGCGGCCTCCTCGACGACCGGACGCCCGCGCGTGAGCGTGGGTGCGCGTCCTCGGGTGCCGCCGGGACCGCCGCGGTGCCGTCGGCCGGGTGCGGCGAGGGGGACCCGGCGGTCCCCAAGGCGCCGCCGTGCCCGGAGGGGCCTCCACGCGGCCGTCGGGGAGGTGAACGGATGATCTCCGGCCGGTTCCGGGGAGGTACCGGGTCGGTCATGGTCCGGTGCCTCACCGTGAAGGGAATCACCCGGCCGCGTAGCGTGTTGCGCAGCACAACGAGGGAAAGATCCTTCTTGAGCATTAGGGTCATTCCTTTGCCTACCTATTACTCTTGAGCCAAGGCCGCGCTGTGTGGCCATGGAGGAGTGAAATGAGGAGCAGTAACCCGGTCTTCTCGCGACGGGGGTTCGGCCGCGACAACGGCTACGCGGGCTTCAACACCGCGCCGCAGGCCGGGGGCCCCGCTGTCGCCACGCAGGCCAACCCGTACGCGCAGCCGACAGGCAACCCGTACGCCCAGAACCCCTACGCGCAGCAGGACCTGCAGTACGGCGCGCCGCCGCAGGCGCCGGCCACCACCGGCCGGATGACCATCGACGACGTCGTCATGCGCACGGCCACCACGCTCGGCGTGCTCATCGTCACCGCGGCGCTCTCCTGGGCGCTGCTGCCGGTCGACGACGCCAACATCAACCGGTCCTACGGCATCGGCATCGGCGCCGCGCTGATCGGCATGGTCCTGGCGCTCGTGCAGTCCTTCAAGCGCAAGCCCACGCCCGCGCTGATCCTGACGTACGCCGCGTTCGAGGGTGTCTTCCTCGGCGTCATCTCCAACATCGTCGACAACCGCATCGCCGACGGCGCGGCCATGCAGGCCGTGATCGGCACCATGGCGGTCTTCGCCGGTGTGCTGGTGGCCTACAAGGCCGGCTGGATCCGCGTCAACCGCCGCTTCTACGGCTTCGTGATGGCGGCCGCGCTCGGCTTCATCCTGCTGATGGCCGTGAACCTGCTGTTCGCGGTGTTCGGCGGCGGTGACGGCCTCGGCTTCCGCAGCGGCGCGCTCGGCGTCGTCTTCGGCGTCATCGGCATCATCCTCGGTGCCTGCTTCCTCGCCCTGGACTTCAAGCAGGTCGAGGACGGCATCGCCTACGGTGCCCCGCGCGAGGAGGCCTGGCTCGCCGCCTTCGGCCTCACGCTGACGCTGGTGTGGATCTACATGGAGTTCCTGCGGCTCATCTCGATCCTCAACAGCAGCGACTGACCTCCCAGCAGTCCAGCGGTACGGACAAGGGCCCCGGGTTCACCCGGGGCCCTTCGTCGTGTCCGCACGCGTCACAGCAGCTTGCGTGCGGCCCTCCTCAGGTCGTACTCGTGGACGATCGCCTTGGCGTGGCCGTACGCCAGGTCGTACTCGTGCCGGAGCCAGCTGACCTTCTCCTCGAAGCGGAAGAGCGCCGGGCCTTCTTCGACGGTGCGCAGCCAGTCGGAGATCTCACGGCCGGTGCAGTGGGGGATGCGGGCGAGCATGTTGCGGTGGGTCTCCTCGGAGAGGACGTGGGACATCGGCGCCTCCGGACGTATGGGATGTAAGCCGGTCCTTCAGGTCACCGTGCCCGAGCGTCGGCCCGTTGGCAACAGTCCCGCCGCGCCGCGTACGCTCGCCGCGTGGTTGATACGACGCCCTTCACCCGTGCCGTGGATCATTTCGCCGACCGTCTGCGGGCCGCGCCGCAGAGCAGGCTGCAGCGGGGCGGTGCGGCCGAGGCGCTCGCCCTGGCCAGGGAGTTGGCGCGGCGCACCCAGCTCGTCGAGGAACCGGGCACCGAGCCCCGCGAGATGCCCGACGCGGGCATGTTCGCCGCCGCCGACCAGATCACCGTCGCCGGCCACGACCTGGCGCTCGTACTGAGGAACGAGGACGAGGTCGGGGAGGCCGTACGGCTGGTGGAGGAGGCGCGCGAGCGCGCCGGGGTGTAGGCGGCCCGGAAGCCGGCCGGGAGCCGGCTCGGGGCTAGAGGGACGCGATGACGCGGTCCGCCAGGATGTAGACGCTCTCCTCGCCGCAGGAGAACGTCAGCGTGTACGCCCCCGAGACGCCGGAACCGCCCAGCAGGAACGGGGTCTCGCCCGCGCCGAGGGCCGCCGCCAGCCGCTCGGCGGTCTCGCGGTGGCCCGGCGTCATGCACAGCGTCGTCCCGTCGGCGAAGACGTAGACGTCGAGGGTGCCCAGCGGGCCCGGACGGACGTCGGTCAGCTCGGTCCGGGCGGCGGCCAGCTCCTCCAGGACGGCCACCGTGCGCTCGTGGTCGTTCACGACCGGCGAGGGGTTCGGTACGAAGTCCGGGTGCGAGGGGTGACGGCGGCGGGCCGCGGCCAGCTCCGGGGAGTCCCCGGCGTGCTCCTCGACGTCCGCGCCCGGCTCGCCCACCGGCTCCAGACCCACGAAATCGGCCTGCCGGGGCAGGAACAGCTCGCTGTCCGCCAGACCCAGCAGGGACGGCGCGTCGGAGGCGTCACGCGCCTCCTGGGCGGCCCAGAAGGCCCGCGCCTCGGCGAGCTCGCGCTCCCGCTCCTCGGCGAGCGCCTCCGCCACGGCGGTGCGTATCTCGTCGGTGCCGGCCGTGCGGGCGGGGGGAACGTGCGCGCGCGCGGACGCGGCGCCGTTCTCGGCCAGCGCGGTGTGCAGGGCCGCGACCTGTCGGCGCAGCACCATGATGCTGCGCAGGACGGCGACGCCCACGGCGCCGGTGGCGGCCGTGGTGATCAGCAGGGCGATCGGCATGGCGCTCACTGACGTACTCCCGGTTCAAAGTCGACCCCCGACTTCCTACATCAGCTTGAAGGGTGGACTAACCATCTGTCAGTGCGTAACGTCACGAAACGGACAGGTCTTTGGGGGTGCACCCGAGAAGGGGTCGGCTCTGACCTGCGTGAATCCCCGCAGCGAGGGAGATAGGTCACATCCTGGGGGAGATTGGATCACGAACAGGCCCGGGCCTCGGAGGTTCCCGAGGTCCGGGCCATGGTTTCACCGGACGTGCCGGTACGGCTACCGTGCGCCCGCGGTACGGGGGTTCGGCGGTACGGAGTTCAGCTGAGGCGCTCGATGACCATCGCCATGCCCTGGCCGCCGCCGACGCACATCGTCTCCAGACCGAACTGCTTGTCGTGGAACTGGAGGGAGTTGATCAGCGTGCCGGTGATGCGGGCGCCGGTCATGCCGAAGGGGTGGCCGACGGCGATGGCGCCGCCGTTGACGTTCAGCTTCTCCAGCGGGATGCCGAGGTCGCGGTAGGAGGGGATCACCTGGGCGGCGAACGCCTCGTTGATCTCGACCAGGTCGATGTCGTCGATCGTCAGGCCGGCGCGGCCCAGCGCCTGCTTGCTCGCCTCGACCGGGCCGAGGCCCATGATCTCGGGGGAGAGGCCGGAGACGCCGGTGGAGACGATCCGGGCGAGCGGGGTGAGGCCGAGCTCGCGGGCCTTGGTGTCGCTCATGATGACGAGCGCGGCGGCGCCGTCGTTGAGCGGGCAGCAGTTGCCGGCGGTGACCAGGCCGTCCGGGCGGAAGACCGGCTTGAGGCCGGCCACGCCCTCCATGGTGACGCCGGCGCGGGGGCCGTCGTCCTTGCTCACGACCGTGCCGTCGGGGAGCGTCACCGGGGTGATCTCGCGCTCCCAGAAGCCGTTCTTGATGGCCTCCTCGGCGAGGTTCTGCGAGCGGACGCCGAACTCGTCCATGTCCTGGCGGGTGACGCCCTTGAGGCGGGCCAGGTTCTCGGCGGTCTGGCCCATCGCGATGTACGGGTCGGGGACCAGGCCGTCCTCGCGCGGGTCGTGCCAGGTCGCCCCCTCCGACTCGGCGACGGCGGCGGTACGGGCCTCGGCCTCGGCGAACAGCGGGTTGCGGGTGTCCGGGAGGCTGTCGGAGTTGCCCTTGGTGAAGCGGGAGACGGTCTCGACGCCGGCCGAGATGAAGACGTCGCCCTCGCCGGCCTTGATGGCGTGCAGGGCCATGCGGGAGGTCTGCAGCGAGGAGGAGCAGTAGCGGGTGACGGTGCAGCCGGGGAGGTGGTCCATGCCCATCTGCACGGCGACCACACGGCCGAGGTTGTTGCCCTGCTCGCCGCCGGGGAGGCCGCAGCCGAGCATCAGGTCGTCGATGTCCCTCGGGTCCAGCTCGGGGACCTTGGCGAGGGCGGCCTGGATGATCGTGGCGGTCAGGTCGTCCGGGCGCAGGTCCTTCAAGGAGCCCTTGAAGGCGCGGCCGATGGGGGAGCGGGCGGCAGAGACGATCACGGCTTCGGGCATCACGGCTCCAGAGGTGAGGGCGGCGGGAGGGCATACCGGTTGGTTGGTGCGGGACCTCCTGGGAAGTTACCCGGACGTATGGGCGGGGTCACGACTGACGCGATGTGACATGGACCGCAACTGTCTAAGCGCTTGCTTTTCCGTTGTGTCTTCTCGGGGCGCTGCGCTCGTGCCCACTCCGCCGCCCCGCTCTCCGTGACCAGCCGCCCCCGTTCTCCGCGGCCCCGCTCTCCGTGACCAGCCGCCCCCGTTCTCCGCGGCCCCGTTCTCCGCGGCCAGCCGCCCCCGTTCTCCGCGGGTAGTCGCCCTTGCTCTCCGCGCCCCCGCTCTCCGCGGGTAGTCGCCCCGCTCTCCGCGGGCAGTCGTGCCGCAGGGCGGCACGGGTGGGCGCGACGGCACCCCGTTGGCGCCGGGCTGCGCGGCTCCCCCCGTCCCGCACCGACACCGTGACTGGTGCGGGCCGGGGGTGGGGTCGCTCGCCGGTGCTTGCCGGGTGCCGCTGCGCCCACCCGTGCCGCCCCAGCGGCACGACTGCCCGCAGCTATGGCGGCTGCCCGCAGCTATGGCGGCTGCCCGCGGCTGCGGGGGCTGTGGCGGCTGCCTGCCGCAGGAGCCCGGTGTCACGACGACTGGGTCGAAGGCTCCGGCTCCGCCTCCGTGACCCTGCGGCGCCGACGGCGCTTCAAGAGGGCCCACGGCCCCCGCACACCCGCCGGCATCGCCGCGGTGACCTCCGTGCCCGCCTCCGACGCCGCCTCCGCCGCCGCCCGCGCCACCGGCAGGAACCCCTCGCGGCGCGCGGCGTCCGGCCGCTCCTCCTCCGCCGGCCACAGCCCCAGCGCCGCGCACACCGTCGGCAGCACCGCCATCGCGGCCGTGGCGTACCCCTCCGCCGAGGGGTGATAGCTGTCCGGCCCGAACAGCTCCCGCGGGTTCGCCGCGAACTCCGGCCCCAGCAGGTCCCCCAGCGACACCGTCCGCCCGCCCTGCTCGACCGCCCCGATCGTCTGCGCCGCCGCCAGCTGCCGCGAGGCCCGCCGGGCCAGCCAGCGCAGCGGCTGCCGCACCGGCTCGACCGAGCCGAGGTCGGGGCAGGTGCCGACGACCACCTCCGCACCGGCCGTCCGCAGCCGCCGTACCGCCGAGGACAGATGGCGTACGGAACGGGTGGGCGGCATCCGATGGGTGACGTCGTTGGCGCCGACCATGATCACGCAGATGTCCGGCACCCGGGAAGGGTCCGCCAGCGCCCGCGTCACCTGCCGGTCCAGATCGTCGGAACAGGCCCCGGGCACCGCGACCGTGCTCAGCCCCACCGGGCGTTCCGCGATCGCCGCGACCCCCGACGCCAGCAGCGCGCCCGGTGTCTGCCCGGCCCGGTGCACGCCCTGCCCGGCCGCCGTGGAGTCACCCAGCATCGTCAGCCGCAGCGCCGGTTCCCCCGGCACCGTGTACGCCGCGCCGTACAGCCCGTCCGCGTTCGGCACGTGAGGAGTCGTCCCGTTGCCCACCCGGCGCCGCGCCAGCTGGGCCTCGGCCACCAGGAGTCCCACGGCGGCCGCCCCGGCCAGTCCGATGCCCCCGCCGCCGTACGCCGCGCCGGCCGCGATCCGCCGGGCCACCCTCGCCCTCGACAAGCCCGTCATCCCTCGCCGCCACCTCCTCGAACCCCGTACACCCAGTGCTTGCCCCGTACGGACCGTGCTCCAATCCCCACAGCGAGTGAACGACCCGGCCGGGTTCGGGCCGGTGAGGGCCTAGGCTGACAGCACCACTACGACCACCCCTTTTGCAGCATCCGGAGACAACGGTGCAATTCCACGACTCGATGATCAGCCTCGTCGGCAACACCCCGCTGGTGCGGCTCAACAGCGTGACCAAGGGCATCAGGGCCACCGTCCTGGCCAAGGTGGAGTACTTCAACCCGGGCGGCTCCGTGAAGGACCGCATCGCCCTGCGCATGATCGAGGCGGCGGAACAGAGCGGGGAGCTCAAGCCCGGCGGCACCATCGTCGAGCCGACCAGCGGCAACACCGGGGTCGGACTCGCCATCGTGGCCCAGCAGAAGGGCTACAAGTGCGTCTTCGTCTGCCCGGACAAGGTCTCCACGGACAAGATCAACGTCCTGCGGGCCTACGGCGCCGAGGTCGTCGTCTGCCCGACCGCCGTGGACCCCGAGCACCCCGACTCCTACTACAACGTCTCCGACCGGCTGGTCCGCGAGACGCCGGGGGCCTGGAAGCCGGACCAGTACTCCAACCCCCACAACCCGCTCTCCCACTACCACTCCACCGGCCCGGAGCTGTGGGAGCAGACGGAAGGGAAGATCACCCACTTCGTGGCTGGCGTCGGCACCGGCGGCACCATCTCCGGGACCGGGCGCTACCTGAAGGAGGCCAGCGACGGCCGGGTGAAGGTCATCGGCGCGGACCCCGAGGGTTCGGTGTACTCCGGCGGCTCCGGGCGGCCGTACCTGGTGGAGGGCGTCGGCGAGGACTTCTGGCCGACCGCGTACGACCGTGACGTCGCGGACGAGATCGTCGCCGTCTCCGACAAGGACTCCTTCCAGATGACCCGGCGGCTCGCCAAGGAGGAGGGCCTGCTGGTCGGCGGCTCCTGCGGCATGGCGGTCGTGGCGGCCCTCGAGGTGGCCTCGCGGCTCGGTGAGGACGACGTGGTCGTCGTCCTGCTGCCGGACAGCGGCCGCGGCTACCTCAGCAAGATCTTCAACGACGAGTGGATGGCCGACTACGGCTTCCTGGAGGACGCCGGCCCCAGCGCCCGCGTCGCCGACGTCCTGAACGACAAGGAGGGCGGCCACATCCCCTCCCTCGTCCACATGCACCCCGAGGAGACGATCGGCCAGGCCATCGAGGTGCTGCGCGAGTACGGCGTCTCGCAGATGCCGGTGGTCAAGCCGGGCGCCGGCCATCCGGACGTGATGGCCGCCGAGGTCGTCGGCTCGGTGGTGGAACGGGAGCTGCTGGACGCGCTGTTCAGCAAGAGCGCCTCGCTGGACGACCCGCTGGAGAAGCACATGTCCGCGCCGCTGCCGCAGGTCGGCTCCGGTGAGCCCGTCGCGGACCTGATGGCCGTGCTCGGCAAGGCGGACGCGGCGATCGTCCTCGTCGAGGGCAAGCCGACCGGTGTGGTCAGCCGCCAGGACCTGCTGTCCTTCCTCGCCAAGACCGGGAAGTGACGGGGCGTCGGACGGAACCGCCGGTGAACCCGCGGTGAACGGCCGGGTGCCGGCGCGTTCGTGATCTTCGTGGACTTCGCGGAAGTGGTACGAGCGTGTCACGTCCGCGCAGCACTCGCTTAACACGGGTCCGGCAGATTGGTGGGTGTCGGCGGAACGGGAGCGGCTCCCCGTTCCGGCCGGCGGCGAACGGCGTCGAAGGACCTCCGGAGCGGCTCCCGGACCTCCACGGACGCCTCGGACGCGCAGCCTGCCTCAACGGGTGCGCGTCCCCCGCGGGGACCGCCGTCGTCCCGCCCCCCCGGCGACGGGGGTGCGGCGGTCCCCGCGCAGACGGTCTCAGTCCTCCCAGTCGTCGTCGCGGGAGGCCTTGCGGCGGCCGAACAGGCCCGGATTGGTCCGGGCGGCCTGGACGACGTTGACGCCGACGATGCCCAGCCAGGCGGCCAGCATTCCGGGCAGGTCGGCCACGCCCCCGCCGATGGCGGACAGCGGCACCGCCAGGACCAGCGAGACGATGCCGAAGCCGAAGCGCTCGCCCCAGGAGTCCGTGGCCCGCGGCGACCGCGAGTCCCGGGCCGCCGTCATCCGCTGCTCGGCGAACTGCCGGCGCACCCGGCGCTCCACCACGCCGTCGATGCGCTGATCGACCTTCTCCAGGAACGAGTCGACCAGCGCGGACTCGTACTCCTCGCCCAGCTCCCTGCGGGCCTGCAGGGAGGCGTCGAGTTCCTTCTTCAGCTCGGTGTCCCGCGCGTCCATTCCCGTCATGCGGTCCACGGTAGGCAGGCGGGAGACCGATGACACTGGGGGTAACCCCCCTCTCGGCCTCGGGTTCGCCGCGCCGCTATTTCTTGCACATCTTCTCGTCGGCGTGGGACTGCTCCACGTCGACCTTCTTCGGCGGGGCGATGGGGGTGCCGGCCTTCTTGAAGTCGGAGCCGAGGGTGAGCGTCATCGGGGTCGTCGCGTCGGCGTCCTTGGTGCCGGGCTTCATGGCCGAGGCGGGCAGACCCATCAGGTCGGCGAGCTTGCGGGCCTGGTCGGCCTGGTTCGGGGCGTACTCCAGCAGGGTCTTGTCGACGTCGGACGGGGCGTTGCCCTTGTTGGTGGATCTGGCCACGCCCTGGCTGGTCTGCAGCCAGGCCAGGGTGTCCTGCGCGGCGCCGGCCGGGCCGCCGCCGTTGAGGACGTCGACGCGGATCTCGGACGCCTCCGCCCGCGTGCCCTCCAGCAGCTCGGCCTGCTTGTTCTTGGCGTCCTTCTCCTTCTTCTTCACCTCGGTGAGGGAGACGTCGTTCTGCAGCATGCTGAAGAGCTTCGGGGCCTCGGTCGGGTGCGGCACGACGGTGACGGGCGTGGGCTCGTCCGGGTTGTCGATCACCGGCATGGTCATCATGGTGATGTTCTTCAGGTCGATCTTGCCGAGTTCCTTGGCGAGGGCGAGCAGCTTGCTGGGGCTGCCTATGCCCTTGTCCACGGTGAGGGACTTGGTGGCCGCGTCGGCGACGTCGAGCATCTTCGACGGGCTGTCCAGCGTGTCCTCCTTGAGCTGCCGGAGCATCGACGCGACGAACTTCTGCTGCATCTTGATCCGGTCCAGGTCGCTCTCGTTCTTCAGACCGTGCCGGTTGCGGAGGAAGGAGAGCGCGTCCTCGCCCTGGATGGTGCTCTCCCCGGCCGGCAGATCGAGTCCGGAGCCGCCGTCCAGGTCCTTGATGGGCTCGTCCAGGCACACCTCGACGCCGCCGACCGCGGTGGACAGCGTCTTGACCGCGTTGAAGTCGAACATCATGAAGTGGTCGAGTTCGAGGCCGGTGATCTCCTCGACGGTGAGCATGGTGCAGCCCGGATCGCGGCCGTTGACGCCGTAGGACTCGTTGAACTTGGTGGGGACCGTCGAGCCGGGGATCTTCTTGACGGAACCGTCGGACTGTTTGGACTCGCAGTCCGGGATGTCGATCATCAGGTCGCGGGGGATGCTCATCACGGTCGCGTTGGTGCGGTCCTCGGACACGTGGAAGAGGAGCGTGGTGTCGGCGTGGCCGGTGACGTTGGTCCGGTTGCCGTAGGCCTCGTTGCCCTCGCCGGTGCGGACGTCGTTGCCGATGACCAGGAGGTTGACCGGCCCGTCCGCCACGGCCTCGTCACTGCCCACGTCACCGATGTCGATGGTGTCGATGTTGCCGTAGAGGCGGTCGTACCAGTAGTACGCGAACGCCGAACCGCCCACGAGGACCAGGCCGAGGACGCCTCCCGTCCACATCAGCGCCTTCTTCTTGCCGCTCCGCTTCGGCTTGCGCTTGCGGCGGCCGTGGCCGGGTGCGTCCTCCGGCGCGTCCTCGGGTACGGCCTTCGGCGCGGGTGCCGGTGCGGTGCGGCGGCCACGCTGGCCGGGGACGCGGGCGGGCGCGGGGGAACCGGGGTGCGGGGCGCTGCGGGGGCGGGGTGTCTTCGGCTGCTCCGCTGAATCGTTCAGCCGCAGTTCGTACTCGCCGGTATCAGGGTTGAGTACCCACTGGTCGGCAGGGTCGGTTCCGTCCGCCTGCCCACGACTTCGCGCGTCCACGCCTGTACCAGTCCTCCGTCGGGTGCCACATGGGTCGCCTGCGCCCCAAGGCGCTCTCTTGTTCGACGAGTTACGCTATCCGGCCGGTTCAAGATGTGGTGACGTCGTAGCAGAATCGTCAAATTCCGGTTCTGTCGCCGAAACGGGCACAGTGTGCGATCTCCCCCCATCGCGGCGTGCGGTCGGCGTGGTCCCGCAGCCGCCTGTATAACGGTATGCAGGAATTTCGATGGATGAATAGGCCGAGGCGTAGAGGCGTCCTAGGGGGATTCAGGTCATGAGTGGCGGCACCGAGAGCCCTGCCGCGCGTCTCCAGGCGCTCTTCGAGGGGCACCGGCTGACGCCGACCCAGCGGCGCATCGCGCACAGCATGGTGCGGCGCGCCGCCGACGTGCCGTTCCTGTCCAGTGTGGAACTGGCCGAACTGGCCGGGGTCAGCCAGCCGTCCGTGACCCGGTTCGCCGTCGCCCTCGGCTTCGACGGCTACCCCGCCCTGCGCCGGCACCTGCGCGAGGTCGCGCCCGCCGAACCGGCGCCGGAGACCGGCTCGTACAACGAGTACCAGCAGGCCGTCGAGGCCGAGATCGAGAACCTGCGGCATCTGGCGGAGGTGCTGGCCGACCCCCGGCCGGTGCGGCAGGCCGGGCGGGTCCTGGCGGGGAGCCGGCCGCTGCCCGTGCTGGGGCTGCGGGCCGCGGCGGCCCAGGCGCACGGGTTCGCCTACTTCGCCGCCAAGGTCCACACGGACGTACGGCTGCTCAACGAGGGCGGCACGATGCTCCACGACCGGATCGACGCCGCCGCGCGGGCCGGGGCGAGCGCCCTGCTGTGCTTCGCGCTGCCCCGGCATCCCCGGGAGGTCGTCGACGCCCTTGCCCACGCCAAGGAGACGGGACTGACCGTGGTCACCGTCGCCGACTCCCCCTTCGCACCGGTCGCCAAGGTGTCCGACCTGCTGCTGCCCGCCGCCGTCGGCACCGGGCTCGCCTTCGACACGGCGTGCGCGCCGATGCTGCTGGGCCGGGTGCTGCTGGAGGCGATGTGCGACGACCTGCCCGACGCGCAGGCACGGCTGGAGGAGTTCGACACGAAGGCGGCGGCGCGCGGGCTGTTCGTGGACTGACGGTACGGGGATACCGGCGGGAGTGGCCCGTCCGCGTTCTCAGACTCGTCTCACCTTGCGTCGCTAGCGTCCGTCCCCTAGGACATGCACAGGCATCGGAGGACGGGAGGCCGGACGTGACGCGTGGAGGACAGGGACTGGCCCGGGTGGCCGTCGTCGTACGGGCCGGGGCCGCACCACTGTGGTGGCCGGGAGTGGTCGCGGCGGGCACCGGGGTGCTGGTGCCGGGACTGACCGGGCGCCGGATCGGTGTACTGGCGGGCGCCGCGCTGTTCCTCGTGGCGGCGGCCGTCGTGGCGTACGGGCGGCGGGGACGGTACCGCGCACTGGCCCGGTCGGCGGCCCGGGCGGGCAGGCACGACGTGCTCCAGGACCGGGCGGTGACCGTCCGCAACTGGCGCCGCGGGCACCGCTGGTGGCTGCTGCTCGCCTTCGTCGCCGCGCTGGGCACGTCGTTCGCGGTACCCGCCGCCGGTGGTCTGCTGCTCGCCGGGTGCGGGGCGGGGCTGTGGCTGAAGGCGGCCTGGATCGGGCGCCTGGAGCGGGCGGACGAGGTGCTGCTGTGGGTACGCGTCGACTGGCTCCGCGCGGGGGCGGGGCGGCCCGCGGGCAAGGTGGTCAAGGGGTACCGGACGACCGGTGTCGCGGCGGGCGACGCGGCACCGGGCGGCTCCCGCCGCAGGGTTGCCGTGCCGGCCTGAGTGTCGTGGTTCCGCGCGGGCGCGCCGGGGCCTGGCGTGCCCGCGTCCGCGCGGCGGGGGTGTGCGGCTAGGGGAGCAGGGCGTCGGTGTGGGCGGCGCCCGATTCGGCCACGATCTCCTCGATCGTCTGGGCGGTGCGTACCGTCGCGAAGGTGACGCCTCCCGCGCCGTCCGGGGTGAAGCCGTGGACGCCGGGGCGGGGGAGCGAGTTGTAGGCGTAGTGGTGGGCGAAGTAGTACGCGCCCGTGTCCAGCGCCGCCGCGTAGTCGCCCTGTTCCAGCAGGGGCAGCGACTGCCCCCGGGCGAGCAGGTCGCCCGCGAAGCAGGCCGGTCCCGCCACGTCCTGCACCACCGCCGGGCCCTCCTTGGGTCGCCCCTGCGCGTCGTACGCGGCGATCCTCAGCGGCCATGACGCCGGCGCGTACACCGTCCGCGTCGCCACCTGCGCGCCCGCGTGCGTCACCGCGACCGGACGCCCGCCCGCGCTCTTGGCGTACTCCACGCGCGCCACCACCGTGCCGTGCTTGGCCAGCAGCGACCGGCCGAACTCGGTGACCAGCCCGTACCGCCCGTCGAACAGCCCCGGCACCGTCTCGCCCAGCAGCCGCGCGTACCGTCCGTACGTCGGTGTGCTCACCTCGGAGGCGAAGTTCACCGGCAGCCCGCCGCCGATGTCGATCGTGTCGACCTGCCGCCGTCCCGCGCGCCGGTTGATCTCCTCCGCCAGTTCGTACGTCTGGGCGACCCCCCGTGCCATCATCGTCAGCGCGATGCCCTGGGAGCCGGTGTGCGTGTGCAGCCGGGTCAGCCACGGCCGGTCCAGGTACGCCCGTACGACCCACTCCCGCGCACCCTCGTCGCGCAGCGCCACCCCGAACTTCGACGTCGCCGTCGCCGTGGACAGCGCCTCGATGGAACCGCCTCCGACCTGCGGATTCACCCGGATGCCGACGGGGGAGCGGGAGCCGGATCCCGCCATCAGGGCGTCGAGGCGGGCCAGCTCCTGCGGATTGTCCGCGTTGACGGCGATGCCCAGCGCGAGCGCCTCCCGCAGTTCGGCGGGTGTCTTGGCGGGCGAGTCGAGGACCGTACGCTCCGGCTCCACCCCCGCCGCCCGCGCCAGCGCCAGCTCACCGGGGCTGGCCACCTCCGCGCCGATGCCCTCCGCGCGCAGCAGCCGCAGCACCGGCACCAGCGGGCACGCCTTCACCGCGAAGGCGTGCAGCACGGGCGTGCCGGGCGCCGTCACCGCCTCGAACGCCGCCCGCAGCCCGGCCGCCGACTCCCGGATGCCGGTCACGTCGAGCAGGGCCACCAGGGGGGTGCCGGCGCCCAGCAGCCCCTGCTCCACGGCCGCCCGCACCGCGGCGTCCCGCCGGGCCGCCCGCCCCTCGGCGTACCCGTCCCCCTCGTCCGTCCGGCCGTCGTCGTGGGCCACCGTGTCCCCCTCCCGTCGGTGCTCTCCATGTTCGCCCGCACACGGCCGGCCAAACATCCCTCACCCGGCCGCGCCGACGCGTTCCCGTCTTGACTAGCTCTATTCAGGAGATGAGGATGTGAATATCTGCAGTAATCGTCCGCAGCACAGGAGGCAGCCCCATGTCCGGACCCCGCCCTGTCCGAGCGCCGCGCGGCACCGAACCGAGCGCCCTGGGATGGCAGCAGGAGGCCGCCCTGCGGATGCTGCAGAACAACCTCGACCCGGAGGTCGCCGAGCACCCCGACAAGCTCGTCGTCTACGGCGGCACGGGGAAGGCGGCCCGCGACTGGCGCTCCTTCGACGCCATGGTCCGCACGCTGCGCACCCTCAAGCAGGACGAGACGATGCTCGTCCAGTCCGGCCGCCCCGTCGGCGTCATGCAGACCCACGAATGGGCCCCGCGCGTCCTCATCGCCAACTCCAACCTCGTCGGCGACTGGGCCACCTGGGAGGAGTTCCGCCGCCTGGAGGCCCTCGGCCTGACCATGTACGGGCAGATGACCGCCGGCTCCTGGATCTACATCGGCACCCAGGGCATCCTCCAGGGCACCTACGAGACCTTCGCCGCCGTCGCCGCGAAGAAGTTCGGCGGCACCCTCGCCGGGACCATCACCCTCACCGCCGGACTCGGCGGGATGGGCGGCGCCCAGCCGCTGGCCGTCACCATGAACGACGGCGTCGTGATCTGCGTCGACTGCGACCCGCGCGCCATCGACCGCCGCATCGAGCACCGGTACCTCGACGTGAGGGCCGACTCCCTCGACCACGCCCTCCGACTGGCCGTCGAGGCCCGGGACCGGCGCGAGCCGCTGTCCATCGGCGTCCTCGGCAACGCCGCCGAGCTGGTGCCGCACCTGCTCGCCATGGGCGCGCCCATCGACATCGTCACCGACCAGACCTCCGCCCACGACCCGCTGGCGTACCTGCCGGTGGGCGTCGCCTTCGAGGACATGGCGGACGCCGCCGCGAAGGACCCGGCCGGTTTCACCACCCGGGCCCGCGAGTCCATGGCCCGGCACGTCGAGGCGATGGTCGGCTTCCAGGACGCCGGCGCCGAGGTGTTCGACTACGGCAACTCCATCCGCGGTGAGGCCCAGCTCGCCGGGTACGAGCGCGCGTTCGCCTTCCCGGGGTTCGTGCCGGCGTACATCCGGCCGCTGTTCTGCGAGGGCAAGGGGCCCTTCCGGTGGGCCGCGCTGTCGGGTGACCCCGCCGACATCGCCAAGACCGACAAGGCGGTCCTGGAGCTGTTCCCGGAGAACGAGTCCCTGGCCCGGTGGATCAGGATGGCGGGGGAGCGGGTGCGCTTCCAGGGACTGCCCGCGCGGATCTGCTGGCTGGGGTACGGGGAGCGGGACAGGGCGGGGGAACGGTTCAACGACATGGTCGCGAGCGGGGAGCTGGCCGCGCCGGTCGTCATCGGGCGGGACCATCTCGACTGCGGTTCGGTGGCCTCTCCCTACCGGGAGACCGAGGCGATGCTGGACGGGTCCGACGCGATCGCCGACTGGCCGTTGCTGAACGCGATGGTGAACGTGGCTTCGGGGGCGTCGTGGGTGTCCCTCCACCACGGTGGGGGTGTGGGGATGGGGCGGTCGATCCACGCGGGGCAGGTGACGGTCGCCGACGGGACCGCGCTGGCGGGGGAGAAGATCCGGCGGGTGCTCACGAACGACCCCGGGATGGGGGTGATCCGGCATGTCGACGCCGGGTACGACATCGCGGAGTCGGTGGCGGGGGAGCGGGGCGTGCGCGTGCCGATGCGTGAGGGTGACACGGCGTGAGTGACGGCAACTCCTCGGCGGGGGCGGGTGCGTCGTCGCCGCCCGCGGGTCCGGCTGTGCCCACCCTCCCCCACTCTCGGCTTCGCTCGAACGGGGGGACCCCCATCGCCCCGCGGAACGACTGCCCTCAGCCTGGGCGGGTTGACGGCTCGCAGCCTGGGCGGGGCGACGGCTCGCAGCCTGGGCGGGTTGACGGCTCGCAGTCTGAGCGGGGCGACGGCCTTCAGTCTGGGCGGGGCGGCGGTCTGCGGGACGGGCTTGGTTCGGGGCTTGGCGGGGTCTCCTTTCATGAGATGTGGGCTCAGTTGCGGCCCATCGGGCGCCAGGCCGCTTCCGGCGGCTACCGGCGGTTCGCCTGGAGCGGGGCCGACGCCGAATGCCGGGATTGGTTCGAGGCGCAGGCGCGCAGCCGCGGGCTGGCCTACGAGACCGACCGGAACGGGAACCAATGGGCCTGGCTCGGGGATCCGGCCGACGGGGACGCCGTCGTCACCGGGTCGCACCTGGACTCGGTGCCGGACGGCGGGGCCTTCGACGGGCCCCTCGGGGTCGTGTCCGCCTTCGCCGCGCTGGATGAGCTGCGGCGGCGGGGCGTGCGGTTCGGCAAGCCGCTCGGCATCGTCAACTTCGGGGACGAGGAGGGCGCCCGCTTCGGACTCGCCTGTGTCGGTTCCCGGCTCACCGCGGGCGCGCTCACCGTCGAGCAGGCCCACCGGCTCACCGACGCGGACGGCATCACCCTCCCGCAGGCCATGGAGGCCGCCGGACACGACCCCGGCACCATCGGCCCCGACCCCGAACGGCTCGACCGCATCGGCGCCTTCGTCGAACTCCACGTCGAACAGGGCCGCGCCCTGGACCTGTCCGGCGACCGCGTCGGCATCGCGTCCGCCATCTGGCCGCACGGCCGCTGGCGGTTCGACTTCCGGGGCGAGGCCAACCACGCCGGCACCACCCGCCTCGCCGACCGGCGCGACCCCATGCTGCCGTACGCCGAGACCGTCCTCGCCGCCCGCCGCGAGGCCGGACTCGCCGGTGCCGTCGCCACCTTCGGCAAGATCACCGTCGAGCCGAACGGCGTCAACGCCGTCCCCTCCCTGGTGCGCGGCTGGCTGGACTCCCGGGCCGCCGACCAGGAGAGCCTGGACACCGTGGTCGAGGCCGTACGGGAGGCCGCCCGCGTCCACGCGCGGGAGCACGGCGTCACCCTCGACGTCGAGCGCGAGTCCTTCACCCCCGTCGTCGAGTTCGACCACGCCCTGCGCGACGAACTCGCACGCATCCTCGGCAGCGACACCGACCTCAAGGTGCCCGTCCTCGGCACCGGCGCCGGACACGATGCCGGAATCCTCTCCGGACGCGTCCCGACCGCCATGCTGTTCGTGCGCAACCCCACCGGCGTCTCGCACTCCCCGGCCGAGTACGCCACCGAGGACGACTGCGTGGCCGGGGTCCTCGCCCTCGCCGACGTACTGGAAGGACTGGCCCGCACGTGACTGCCACCCCGCGGACGTACTGGCTGGAGCACGCCTGGCTCGGCACCCACGTCGAGCCGGGCGTGGCCGTAGAGGTCCGGGACGGCCGCATCACCGCCGTCCGCCCGGACACCCCCGCCCCGCCGCCCGGCGCCGAGATCCTGCGCGGACTGACCCTCCCCGGACTGGCCAACGCCCACAGCCACGCCTTCCACCGCGCCCTGCGCTCCACCGTCCAGGTGGGGTCCGGGACCTTCTGGACCTGGCGCGAGGTCATGTACGCCACGGCCGGCCGGCTCACCCCGGACACGTACCACGCCCTCGCCCGCGCGACCTACGCCGAGATGGCGCTGGCCGGCATCACCACCGTCGGCGAGTTCCACTACGTCCACCACGCCCCCGGCGGCACGCCCTACGCCGACCCCAACGCCATGGGCGAGGCGCTCATCGAGGCCGCCGACGAAGCCGGGATCCGCATCACCCTCCTCGACACCGCCTATCTCTCCTCCGGCTTCGGACAGCCGCCCACCACCCACCAGCTCCGCTTCTCCGACGGCGACGTGGACACCTGGGCCACACGCTGTTCAGTTCTCAAGGAACGGGATCACGCACGGATCGGGGCGGCCGTCCACTCCGTACGGGCCGTACCGGCGGAGCAGCTGGCGACCGTGGCGCGGTGGGCCGAGGAGCGGCGGGCCCCGCTCCATGTGCACCTGTCCGAGCAGACCGCCGAGAACGACGCCTGCCGGGAGGCCCACGGCTGCACCCCGACGCAGCTCCTGGCCCTGCACGGCGTCCTCGGACCGCGCACCACCGGTGTCCACAACACCCACCTCACCGCCGAGGACATCGCCCTCATCGGCGGCAGCGGCACCGGCACCTGCGTGTGCCCGACCACCGAACGCGACCTCGCCGACGGCATCGGACCCGCCGCCGCCCTGCAGAACGAGGGCTCCCCGCTCTGTCTCGGCTCCGACAGCCACGCCGTGATCGACCTGCTCGAAGAGGCCCGCGCGATGGAGCTCGACGAGCGGCTGCGCACCCGCACCCGCGGCCACTGGACGGCCGCCGCGCTGCTGCGGGCCGCCACCGCCGACGGACACGCGGCCCTCGGCTGGGACGACACCGGCCGCATCGAGGCCGGTGCGCGCGCCGACCTCGTCACGATCGCCCTCGACTCGGTCAGAACAGCGGGGCCACCGCCCGGACTCGGCGCCGAGACGGCCGTATTCGCCGCGACGGCCGCGGACGTACGGCACACGGTCGTCGCGGGCCGGCACGTCGTACGCGACGGGGCGCACACGCTCGTCCCCGATGTGCCCGGAGCCCTCGCGCGGGCCGTCGAAGCACTGCGCGCCTGACGACCACCCACGAGGACGCCATCATGAGCAGCACCGTCATCAGCGACATCGCCACGCTGGTCACCAACGACCCCTCCCTCGGTGACAGTTCCCCTCTCGGTCTGATCCGGGACGCGGCCGTCGTCATCGAGGGCGACCGCGTCGTGTGGACCGGTGAATCAAGCAAAGCACCCGCCACTGACAACCGGGTCGACGCCGGAGGCCGGGCGGTCCTGCCGGGCTTCGTCGACTCCCACTCCCACCTGGTCTTCGCCGGCGACCGCACCGAGGAGTTCAACGCCCGCATGTCGGGCCGCGCCTACAGCGCCGGCGGCATCCGTACGACCGTCGCCGCCACCCGGACCGCCGGCGACGCGGAACTGGAGGCGAACCTCACCCGTCTCCTCGGCGAGGCGCTCCGCCAGGGCACCACGACCTTCGAGACCAAGTCCGGCTACGGCCTGACCGTCGAGGACGAGGCCCGCGCCCTGCGCCTGGCCGCCCGCCACACCGACGAGGTCACCTACCTCGGTGCCCACGTCGTCGCGCCCGAGTACGCCGAGGACCCGGCCGGTTACGTCGCCCTGGTCACCGGCGAGATGCTGGACGCCTGCGCGCCGTACGCCCGCTGGATCGACGTCTTCTGCGAGAAGGGCGCCTTCGACGGCGACCAGGCCCGCGCGATCCTCACCGCCGGAAAGGCGAAGGGCCTGCACCCGCGCGTCCACGCCAACCAGTTGTCGTACGGCCCCGGCGTCCGGCTCGCCGTCGAGCTCGACGCGGCCAGCGCCGACCACTGCACCCACCTCACCGACGCCGACGTGGACGCCCTCGCGAACAGCCACACCGTCGCCACCCTGCTCCCCGGCGCCGAGTTCTCCACCCGCGCCGCGTGGCCGGACGCCCGGCGGCTCCTCGACGCCGGGGCCACGGTCGCGCTGTCCACCGACTGCAACCCCGGCTCGTCCTTCACGTCCTCCGTCCCCTTCTGCGTCGCGCTCGCGGTGCGGGACATGGGGATGACGCCGGACGAGGCCGTCTGGTCGGCCACGGCGGGCGGCGCGGCGGCCCTGCGCCGCACCGACATCGGCCGGCTGACCCCGGGCGCGTACGCCGACCTCACCCTTCTCGACGCCCCGAGCCACGTCCACCTCGCCTACCGGCCCGGTGTGCCGCTGGTCGCGGGCGTGTGGCGACGGGGCGTGCGCGAGGTGTGAGCGGCGCGAGGCGCCCCGGGACATCCCGAAGGGGCAGTCCGGCTCCGGGACATCCCGAAGGGGGCGGCCCGGTCCCGGACCGCCCCCTTGAGGACAGGCGTCACCCGGTGAGGATCACTCCTCGACCGTGAGCCCCTTGCGCAGCTTCACCAGCGTCCGCGACAGCAGGCGGGAGACGTGCATCTGGGAGATGCCCAGTTCCTCGCCGATCTCCGACTGGGTCATGCCCGCGACGAAGCGCAGCGAGAGGATCTTCCGGTCCCGCTGCGGCAGTTCGGCGATCAGGGGCTTCAACGACTCGATGTACTCGATGCCTTCGAGTCCGTGGTCCTCGTACCCGATCCGGTCCGCCAGGGCGCCCTCGGTGTCGTCCTCCTCCGGCTGGGCGTCCAGCGAGGAGGCGGTGTAGGCGTTCGACGCCGCCATGCCCTCGATCACCTCGTCGTTGGTGATGCCCAGACGCCCGGCCAGCTCGGCCACCGTCGGCGCCCGGTCCAGCTGCTGGGCCAGCTCGTCACCGGCCTTGGCCAGGTCGAGCCGGAGCTCCTGCAGCCGGCGCGGCACGCGCACGGACCACGAGGTGTCGCGGAAGAAGCGCTTGATCTCGCCGATGATGGTGGGCATCGCGAAGGTGGGGAACTCCACGCCGCGCGACATCTCGAAGCGGTCGATCGCCTTGATCAGGCCGATGGTGCCGACCTGGATGATGTCCTCCATCGGTTCGCTGCGCGAACGGAAACGGGAGGCGGCGAACTTGACCAGGGCGAGGTTCAGCTCCACGAGCGTGTTGCGTACGTACGAATACTCGTGGGTGCCTTCCTCCAGCGACTCGAGGCGCTCGAAGAGGGTCTTGGAGAGGGCTCGGGCGTCGACCGGTCCCACCTCGTCGTACGGGGGGATCTCCGGGAGCCCGGCGAGCAGGTCGTCCGGGACGACGACCAGGTCGTCCTGTTCGATGGGATTCAGATGTTCCGGAGGGAGTGTCGACGTCGCTTCAGGGGTACGCGATGCGTCGAGCCGGGGTGACATGATGTCCTCCATCGTTCTCGGCATATGGCTGCCGAAGCCGATACGTGCACTGCGGTGTGCGGCGCCTCCAAAGCCGGCCGTGTCGGTTACGTGTTCTTGCCTGGGTGCGTGTTCCTACTAGCCCTACCCGCTTTCCCGAGCCAACCGCAAGTGCGTTACGTTCGTATATGTCCGTTTGTGTGTGATTGTTCGGCTGTCGAAGCGTGGCCATAGGGCGTAATGTTCGAGGACGTCAGCAGGCAGCCACGAGGTCGGGAGAGAGAGACGGCATGGACCGCGGGACGGTCGGCAGCGCACAGTCTGGCCGGCTTCTGGTCGAGGTGCGAGAAGAGGGCCCCAGTGCCGTCGTGACTCCGGCGGGTGAGTTGGATCACCACACCGCCGATCTGTTGCGTGAGCCACTGGAGGACTGCCTCGCCAAGGGATTCAAGCGGCTTGTCATCGACTGCTCCCGGCTGGAGTTCTGTGACTCCACGGGGCTGAACGTGCTGCTCGGTGCCCGGCTGAAGGCCGAGGCGGCAGGGGGCGGGGTCCATCTCGTGGGGATGCAGCCCGTCGTCGCGCGGGTGTTCGAGATCACGGGGGCGGACGCGGTGTTCACCGTCCACGACACTCTCGAGGCGGCGCTGGCCGACGATTCGGCGTGACCCGCGCGGGCACGCCCGGCGGGGCGCTCCCGTCACTCCCGTCGTCGGAGAGTCCCTTCCGCCGCGCCTTTTCGTGCGAATACGGGGGTGTCCCCTCGGTCCGCCCGGGCAGGAGACACCCTGAACGCGCCGGACACGGTGGTCGCGAGGGCGCCGGGAACCGGACGCGCCGTATGCGCGTGACCGATCGAGTACGGAAACTTGTGAATCGTGAACTGGTGACACGGTGAGGTGAAGCGCTGATGAGCACCACCCGGCCCTGCTCGCCGGGCGACCGCGGTCCGGAGCCCAGTGGCGCTTCCGGGCCGCCCGTGGGCGGCGCGCCGACGAGGAGCGCGCCCGACGGGGGCGTCGCCGTGCCCACCGTGCCGCCGGAGTCCTCCGAGCCGTCGGACGGCGGTCAGGTCCGCCGGCTGAGCTTCGACGACCAGAGCGGCGTCGTACCGCTCGCCCGTGACTTCACCCGCCAGGCGTTGTACGCGTGGGGCTGGCTGCCCGCGGCCACCGCCGACCGGCGGGCCGCCGCCGAGGACGTCCTGCTCGTCGTCTCCGAGCTGGTCACCAACGCCTGCCTGCACGCCGAGGGGCCGGACCATCTGGCCATCACCTGCGACAGGAAGGTGATCCGGATCGAGGTCACCGACCGGGGTGCGGGGCAGCCGGCCCCGCGCACCCCGCACCGGGCGGGGCGGCCGGGTGGCCACGGCATGTTCATCGTGCAGCGGCTCTGTCTGGACTGGGGGGTCGTACGGGCCCCGGAGGTCGCGGGCAAGACGGTCTGGGCGGAACTCGGGGCACCCGCGTAGCTCCGGCCCGCGGTCGCGGCCGGAGCCCGGCACCGGTCCGCGCCGGTTCCGGCCTGAGGGTTTCCTCGCCCCCGCCGCCCCTTCCCATTCCCGTCCCCGGGGGCGCTGCCCCCAGACCCCTGCTCCTCAAACGCCGGAGGGGCTAAATCTCAGCCCCTCTGGGGGAGTTTGAGGAGCGGGGTCCGGGGCGGAGCCCCAGGTAGGGACGGGAAGGGGCGGCGGGGGCGAAAAAAGCAAAGGATCGCACCCCCACCCCCTTGAACGCCCGAAGGGCCCCGCATCCGATGGATGCGGGGCCCTTCGGCGAGCCGGGAAAGGCTCAGCGCACGTCGCCCATGAGGGCCTTGACCTTGCCGCGGTACATCCACACCGCGACACCGGCGACCACCGCGAGGCTCGCCTCCATCGCGACGATGCCCGTCTTGTTCAGGTCGACACCGGCGAGGGAGAGCAGACCGGTCGTGGCGTCACCGGCGGTGACGGCCAGGAACCAGACGCCCATCATCTGCGAGGCGTACTTCACCGGAGCCATCTTCGTCGTCACCGACAGGCCGACCGGGGAGAGCAGCAGCTCGCCGCAGGTCTGGACGAAGTAGATCGCCACCAGCCACATGGCCGCCGCCTTGTGGCCGCCCTCCGCGATGCCCAGCGGGGCCAGGAAGAGGAAGAAGGACGCACCGACCAGGACCAGACCGAAGGAGAACTTGACGATCGTGCTCGGCTCCTTGCCGCGGCGGGCGAGCGCCAGCCACAGCGTGGCGAAGACCGGGGCCAGGGCCATGATGATGACCGGGTTGACCGACTGGTACCAGGAGACCGGGAAGTCCCAGCCGAGGACGCTGTTCTCGGCCGAGGAGTCGGCGAAGAGCGACAGCGTCGAGCCGCCCTGGTCGTAGATCATCCAGAAGACGGCGGCGGCGACGAAGAACCAGATGTACGCCGACATCTTGGACTGCTCGGCGCGGTCCAGGGACTTGTCACGCTTGATGCGGGTCAGCACCAGCACCGGGATGATCACGCCGAGCAGGGTCAGCGGGACCAGGATCCAGTTCAGGGTGTAGGCGCCGGAGAAGCCGACGATCGCGTAGAAGACGACGGCGAGCGCGGCCCAGAACGCGGCCTTGCGCAGCGTGGAGGTCTTCTCTTCCGCCGACAGCGGCTTCGGGACCACGCTGGAGTGGGGGGCCAGGTGGCGGCTGCCGAGCAGGAACTGGACCACGCCCAGGCCCATGCCCAGCGCGGCGAGCGCGAAGCCCAGGTGCCAGTTGACGCTCTCACCGATGGTGCCGATGACCAGCGGCGCGGCGAAGGCACCCAGGTTGATGCCCATGTAGAAGACGGTGAAGCCACCGTCCCGGCGCGGGTCGTCCGGACCCTGGTAGAGCTGGCCGACCATCGTGGAGATGTTGGCCTTCAGCAGACCGGAACCGATGGCGACCAGGCCGAGCCCCGCGTAGAAGGTGCCGGAGGAGGGCAGGGCCAGCGTCAGGTGGCCCAGCATGATGATTCCGCCGGCGACGGCGACGGTCTTGCGGGGTCCCCAGACACGGTCGCCGAACCAGCCGCCCGGCATCGTGAGCAGGTACACCAGCGAGAGGTACACCGAGTAGATCGCGGTCGCGGTGCCGGCACTGAGGCCGAGGCCGCCCGGCGCGACCAGGTACAGCGGGAGCAGAGCCCTCATGCCGTAGTAGGAGAAACGCTCCCACATCTCGGTCATGAAAAGAGTGGCCAGTCCGCGGGGGTGGCCGAAGAAGGTCTTCTCGGATCCGGGGGTGCCCGGAGTGACCGAGTCCTTCGTCAGGCTGGACGCCATGGTCGATCCTTGCTGGTCGGGACGCGTCGCGCGAGCGTGTACGCGCCCGGTGGGGGGCGGCCGGCACCAGCGGGGCCTGACCGTCCACCCCACGCCCGGGGGAGGGCCGCTCCGGGTCGCGGAACGGCGGACGGCGACCACCGGGATCCACGCCCCGCCGTGCGTCTGCGCGCGACGGGGCCCGGCCACAGGTCATTCCTTCCGGGGCCGGCGCACAGGCCGGCCCGCACACAAAAGAGACCCTCGGCGTCAACTGCGCCAAAGGTCCCCGTGGTGCAACAGGCGTTGATTCACCATACGGCAGGACAGTGCCGGATATGGAAGGACTTGAGACGAGGATCACAGGTTTCACCGGAACCGCGATCACTCATTCGAAGGTCTGCCCTAGGTTCGCACCCCACAGCCGCAGGTGCGAACCGGAGCCGCCTCAGGTGAGAAACGGGTATGCCGGAGGTAAGAGTCAACGCTCGCGATCACACCCCGGGCCCCGTGACGGCGGGACTACCATCACTGGCATGACCCGTGTACTGCTCGCCGAGGACGACGCGTCCATCTCGGAGCCGCTGGCCCGCGCCCTGCGCCGGGAGGGATACGAAGTCGAGGTGCGTGAGGACGGACCCACCGCGCTCGAAGCCGGCATGCAGGGCGGCGTCGACCTGGTGGTGCTGGACCTCGGACTGCCCGGCATGGACGGTCTGGAGGTCGCCCGCCGGCTCCGCTCCGAGGGGCACACGGTTCCCCTGCTGATCCTGACCGCGCGCGCCGACGAGGTGGACACGGTCGTCGGCCTGGACGCGGGCGCCGACGACTACGTCACCAAGCCGTTCCGGCTCGCCGAGCTGCTGGCCCGGGTCCGGGCCCTGCTGCGGCGCGGTTCCGCCGAACCCCAGCAGCCGCCCGCCACCCACGGCGTGCGCATCGACGTCGAGTCGCACCGGGCCTGGATGGGCGACGAGGAGCTCCAGCTCACCGCGAAGGAGTTCGACCTGCTGCGGGTCCTGGTACGGGACGCGGGCCGGGTCGTCACCCGCGACCAGCTGATGCGCGAGGTCTGGGACACCACCTGGTGGTCCTCCACCAAGACCCTCGACATGCACATCTCCTGGCTGCGCAAGAAGCTGGGCGACGACGCGGCCAACCCCCGCTACATCGCGACCGTGCGCGGTGTGGGCTTCCGTTTCGAGAAGAGCTGAACCCCGCCGGGGCCCGCCCGCGGGCAACCGGGGTTCGCCAGTGAGTAAGAGGACATGCGCCGCCGCCTGATCCAGTCCACGCTCGCCGTGGTTCTCGTCGTGATCGCCGTCTTCGGCGTCTCCCTGGTGATCGTCGAGACCCGCACCATCAGCGAGAGCGCCCGGGAGCGGGTGGAGTCCGAGGCCGTCCGGCTGGCCAGCATCGTCGACAGCCGGCTGCTCGTCGAGGACAAGGTCACCGCCGAGATCATCAGCGACCAGGTCACCGAGGACCGGTACGCCGTCATCGAGATCCCCGGCAAGCCGCCCATCGAGGTCGGCACCAAGCCGGACGGCGACGTCATCAGCGCCACGGAACCCGGTGAGGAGGGCGAGACGGTCACCGTCCAGGAGCCGCGCTCCTCGGTGACCCGGGAGGTCGGCCGTACGCTGCTGATCATCGTCCTGGTGGCGCTGCTCGCGGTGGTCGCGGCGGTACTGTTGGCGATCCGCCAGGCCAGCAGGCTCGCCTCCCCGCTGACCGACCTCGCGGAGACCGCCGAACGCCTCGGCTCCGGCGACCCCCGCCCCCGCCACCGCCGCTACGGCGTTCCCGAGCTGGACCGGGTCGCGGACGTGCTGGACCACTCCGCCGAACGCATCGCCCGCATGCTGACCGCCGAGCGGCGCCTCGCCGCCGACGCCTCCCACCAGCTGCGCACCCCCCTCACCGCCCTGTCCATGCGCCTGGAGGAGATCACCCTCACCGACGACCCGGACACGGTGAAGGAGGAGGCCACGATCGCGCTGACGCAGGTGGAGCGGCTGACGGACGTGGTGGAGCGGCTGCTGACCAACTCCCGCGACCCGCGCACCGGCTCCGCGGTCACCTTCGACCTCGACGAGGTGATCCAGCAGCAGCTCGCCGAGTGGCGCCCCGCCTACCGCAGCGCGGGCCGCGCGATCGTCACCTCCGGCAAGCGCGGGCTGCGGGCGGTGGGCACGCCGGGCGCGGTCGCCCAGGTGCTGGCGGCGCTGATCGAGAACTCGCTGATGCACGGGGGCGGCACGGTCGCCCTGCGTACCCGCGTCACCGGCAACCAGGTCGTCGTCGAGGTCACCGACGAGGGACCGGGTGTCCCCGCCGACCTGGGCGCGCGGATCTTCGAACGGGCGATCAGCGGCCGCAACTCCACCGGCATCGGCCTCGCCGTCGCCCGCGACCTCGCGGAGGCGGACGGCGGCCGCCTGGAGATGCTCCAGGCCAGCCCGGCCGTTTTCGGCCTGTTCCTCTCCCGCACACCGCCGCAGAAGTCCCCGGACGACGAGTCCCACCGGACGGTGCGCTGACGGTCAGGGCACGCGCTGCGTCGTGCGGGAGCCCTGGGAGTCGTCGGAGGGGGCGCCCCGCGTCACCGGCTCCCGCACCGGCAGCGCGCGGAACACCCAGGTCCGGTACGACCAGAAGCGGAACAGGGTCGCCACACCGATGCCCAGGAACTTGAAGATGTTGCTCTGCAGCGGGCTGTCCCAGCCGAAACCGTACGTCGCCGTGTACAGCACACCGTTCTCGATCACCAGGCCGACCGCGCTGAACAGCAGGAACAGCGTCATCTCCCGGGTGCGCCCGGACTTGTCGCGGTCCCGGTAGGCGAAGTAGCGGAAGCCGAGGTAGTTGAAGACGATCGCGACGACGGTCGCGATGACGCTCGCTCGCACCACCTGGAGGTCCGTCACCTGCCGGACCAGGTTGAACACGAGGAGATTGACCAGCAGGCCCACTCCGCCGACCGCACCGAACTTCACGACCTCGCGGACCAGCCGGTCGATCCGCTCCCGTACGGTGCCGCGCGGGGCCGGAGCCGGGGCCGTGGTCGGAGGCCCTGAGGAACCGTGTCCCATGGTGGTGCTGGCCCCCGTCCGTCGGTTGGCGTCGATCAGACCATGCTAACCATCCGCATCCGCGATCTTCCTGCGGACGAGGAACGCGACCGCGGATCGGCCGCAGATCCGCCGAGGACCACTCGCGGATCACTCGCGGATCGTCCGGGAAGAGGCCGGTAAACCGGCCACGGTGGCTCGGCCGATACCCTGGGGGCGTGACGTTCCCGGTAGTCGGCATGGTCGGCGGTGGCCAGCTCGCTCGTATGACACACGAGGCGGGCATCCCGCTCGGCATCAAGTTCAAGCTCCTCAGTGACACTCCGCAGGATTCCGCGGCGCAGGTCGTCGGCGATGTCGTCGTCGGCGACCACCGCGACCTGGAGACGCTGCGCGCGTTCGCGCGCGGCTGCGACGTGATCACCTTCGACCACGAGCACGTGCCCACCGAGCACCTCAGGGCCCTGGAGGCGGACGGCATCCCCGTCCGGCCGGGCCCCGACGCGCTCGTGCACGCCCAGGACAAGGGCGTGATGCGCGCGAAGCTCGACGCGATCGGGGTGCCCTGCCCGCGGCACCGCATCGTGGACGGCCCCGAGGACGTGGCCGCGTTCGCCGCGGAGGGCGAGGGCTTCCCCGTCGTCCTCAAGACGGTCCGCGGCGGCTACGACGGCAAGGGCGTGTGGGTCGTCGGCTCCGTCGAGGAGGCCGCCGAGCCGTTCAAGGCCGGTGTCGCCGTCCTCGCCGAGGAGAAGGTCGACTTCGTGCGCGAGCTGGCCGCCAATGTGGTCCGCTCCCCGCACGGGCAGGCCGTCGCCTACCCCGTCGTCGAGTCGCGGCAGGTCGACGGCGTCTGCGACACAGTCATCGCGCCCGCCCCCGGCCTCGACGAGGCCCTCGCGCTGAAGGCCGAGGAGATGGCGCTGACCATCGCCAAGGAGCTGGGCGTCGTCGGCCACCTCGCGGTCGAGCTGTTCCAGACCCGCGACGGACGCATCCTCGTCAACGAGCTCGCGATGCGCCCGCACAACAGCGGCCACTGGAGCCAGGACGGCGCGATCACCAGCCAGTTCGCCAACCACGTCCGCGCCGTCCTCGACCTCCCGCTCGGCGACCCCCGCCCGCGCGCGAAGTGGACGGTCATGGTCAACGTCCTCGGCGGCGACTACCCGGACATGTACTCCGCGTACCTGCACTGCATGGCCCGCGACCCCCAGCTGAAGATCCACATGTACGGCAAGGACGTGAAGCCCGGCCGCAAGGTGGGCCACGTCAACACCTACGGCGACGACCTGGACGACGTGCTGGAGCGCGCCCGTCACGCAGCCGGCTACCTGAGAGGCACGATCACCGAATGAGCCCTGTTGTCGGCATCGTCATGGGGTCGGACTCCGACTGGCCCGTCATGGAAGCGGCGGCCAAGGCCCTCGACGAGTTCGAGATCGCCTACGAGGTCGACGTCGTCTCCGCGCACCGCATGCCCCGCGAGATGATCGCGTACGGCGAGCAGGCCGCGGACCGGGGACTCAAGGTGATCATCGCGGGCGCGGGCGGCGCCGCCCACCTGCCCGGCATGCTCGCCTCGGTCACCCCGCTGCCCGTCATCGGCGTGCCCGTGCCGCTGAAGTACCTCGACGGCATGGACTCCCTGCTGTCCATCGTGCAGATGCCGGCCGGCGTGCCCGTGGCCACCGTCTCCGTCGCCGGCGCGCGCAACGCGGGCCTGCTCGCGGCCCGCGTCCTCGCCGCCCACGACGAGGAACTCCTCGGCCGGATGCGGGAGTTCCAGCAGGAGCTCAACGACCAGGCCACCGAGAAGGGCAAGCGGCTGCGCGCCAAGGCCGAGGGCTCCGCCGCCGGCTTCGGCTTCGGGAAGTGACGCGGATGACCTCGCTGGACCGGGCCCGGGAGCTGCTGCGCGAGTTCCCCGTCGTCGACGGGCACAACGACCTGCCGTGGGCGCTGCGCGAACAGGTCCGCTACGACCTCGACGCCCGCGACATCGCCGGCGACCAGTCCGCCCACCTGCACACCGACCTCCCCCGGCTGCGCGCGGGCGGGGTCGGCGCGCAGTTCTGGTCGGTGTACGTCCGCGCGGACCTGCCCGACCCGGTACCGGCCACGCTGGAACAGATCGACTGCGTACGGCAGTTGCTGGCCCGCCACCCCGAGGAGCTGGCGCCCGCGCTGACCGCCGCCGACATGGAGGCCGCGCGGAGCCAGGGCCGTATCGCCTCCCTGATGGGGGCGGAGGGCGGCCACTCCATAGCCGACTCCCTCGGCACGCTGCGGGGGTTGTACGACCTCGGCGTGCGCTATCTGACCCTCACCCACAACTTCAACGTGGCGTGGGCGGATTCGGCGACCGACGAGCCCGGCGTGGGCGGACTGTCGGCCTTCGGCCGCGAGGTGGTGCGGGAGATGAACCGGCTCGGCATGCTGGTCGACCTCTCCCACGTCGCCGCGACGACCATGCGGGACGCGCTGGACACCACCTCGGCGCCGGTGATCTTCTCGCACTCCTCCGCCCGCGCGGTCTGCGACCACCCGCGCAACATCCCCGACGACGTGCTGGAGCGGCTGCCCGCCAACGGCGGTGTCGCGATGGTGACGTTCGTGCCGAAGTTCGTGCTCCAGGCGGCCGTCGACTGGACGGCCGCGGCCGACGAGAACATGCGCGCCCACGGCTTCCACCCTCTCGACACCACCGCCGAGGGGATGCGGATCCACCGCGCCTTCGAGGAGACCCACCCGCGCCCGGTCGCCACCGTGTCCACCGTGGCCGACCACCTCGACCACATGCGCGAGGTCGCCGGCGTCGACCACCTCGGCATCGGCGGCGACTACGACGGCACGGCCTTCACCCCCGACGGCCTGAACGACGTCTCCGGCTACCCGAACCTGATCGCCGAGCTCCTCGACCGCGGCTGGTCGAAGGCCGACCTGGCCAAGCTCACGTGGAAGAACGCGGTACGGGTCCTGGGCGCCGCGGAGGACGTGGCCCGGCACCTCCGGGAAACCCGCGCCCCGTCCAACGCCACCCTGGCCTCCCTGGACGGCTGAGCGGCCAGGACCGTCAGGTCAGGGCTGTTCGATCCGGCAGAGGCAGAACGGATGCCCCGCCGGATCGGCGTACACCCGGAAGCCCTTGCTCTCGTCGTCCTCCCGGTCCAGCACCCGCGCCCCCAGCGCCAGCACCTTCGCCTCGGCCGCGTCGATCTCCTCCCAGGTCCCGCCGGCGTCGAAGTCGAGGTGGAACTGCTGGGAGTCGTGGCCGGCGCTCGGCCAGTCGGGCGGGGTGTGCCCCGGCGCCCGCTGGAAGGCGAGCCGGGGCCCCGAGGGGATCTGCAGCACCACCCAGTCGGGGCTCTCCTCCACGGGCGTGCCGCCGCCGACGGCCGCGTAGAAGACGGCCAGTTCCCGCGGGTCGGGACAGTCGAGGACGACGGAGCGCAGACGGGCCACGGGGGCCATGGATCCTCCAGGGTTCAGCGGGTCAGCAGGCGCACAGGCAGAACGGGTGCCCGGCCGGATCCGCGTAAACCCGGAAGGTCCGCGAGCGGTCGTCGGCGTCCAGCGGCCTCGCGCCCAGCGCCAGCGCCTCCTTCTCGGCCGCGTCCAGGTCCTCGACCGTCAGGTCCAGGTGGAACTGCTGCGAGCGCTCGGCCGACGGCCACTCCGGCGCCACATACCCCGGAGCCGCCTGGAAGGCCAGCGTCGGGCCGCCGTCCACCTTCAGGTCCACCCACTCGCCCTCGTCCACCACGGTGCCGCCCACCAGTCCGGCATAGAAACCGGCCAGCGTGCGGGGGTCCGGACAGTCCAGGACGACGGCGCCCACCTTGGCAACGGACATGACTTCCTCCTCGTTGTTACCGTCAAAGCCGGGTAACCAGTAACCGTTACCGCATGCTCCCGCATCGGAGGTAACGTCGCAAGGGATAAACAAAACAAAGGGAGAGGCGGCGTCCAGGCATGAGTGAGAGAGCGGCTCCGCCCGGGCGGCTGGCCCTGGTCCAGGCCCTGGTCAACACGCTGGACGTCGCATCGGGCGCCGACGCGCTGGACACGGCGGACGGCCGCGCGCCGTTCGGGCTCACCGAGGACACCGTCGCATCCGCCCGCGAACTGCGCGAATCCCTGCGCGCCACCCTGCTCGCCCACGCCGGACACCCGCCCCACCGCGCGGTCACCCCGCTCGGCGAGCTGCTCGCCCGGGCGCCCCTGGTGGTCACCGTCGACCCGGCGGACGGCTCCGCCGCACTCGTCCCCGTCGACGACGGGCCCCTGCTCGCCCGTATCGCCGCCGCCGTCGCCGAGGCGGTCACGGCGGGCACCTGGAACCGGCTGAAGGCCTGCGAGGCCGACGACTGCCTCTGGGCGTACTACGACCGCAGCCCCGCCGGACGCGGCCGCTGGTGCTCCATGCAGGTGTGCGGGGCCCGCGCGAAGATGCGGCGCTACCGGGCGAAGGGGGCGTGAACGCTCCGCCGGCGGTGTGATGTCGGTCGTCTGCTGAGCCGTCGTGGCTGGTCGCGCCCACGCGGCGGTAGCCGCACGTCAATACGGCCCCGCGACCCTTCAGAGCGCTGCCGGGTCCACGCGAAGAGCGCGTAGCCGCACCGCGCCCGCGTCCGGTTTGGCAGAATGCGGCAGGGCGCCGGTTCGGCCGACTGAGCCTCGGCCGAACCGGCGCCCTCCGCTTTCCGGCTACGCGGTGGGGCGCCCCATCGCGCGGTAACGCCAGCCGGCCCGGCGCCACACCTCCGGGTCGAGCGCGTTGCGCCCGTCGAGGATCAGCCGCTGGGCCGCCACCTCGCCCAGCGCCGCCGCGTCCAGCTCACGGAACTCCCGCCACTCCGTCAGGTGCAGTACGACGTCCGCGCCGCGCACCGCCTCCAGCGCCGAGTCGGCGTACCCCAGGGTCGGGAAGAGACGGCGGGCGTTGTCCATGCCCTTCGGGTCGTACACCGTGACCTGGCCGCCCTGCAGGTGGATCTGCCCGGCCACGTTCAGCGCCGGCGAGTCCCGGACGTCGTCCGAGTCCGGCTTGAAGGTCGCGCCCAGCACCGCCACCCGCTTGCCCAGGAACGACCCGCCGCCCAGCGCCTGCCGGGTCAGCTCCACCATCCGGCCGCGCTGGCGCATGTTGATCGAGTCGATCTCCCGCAGGAACGTCAGCGCCTGGTCCGCGCCCAGCTCACCGGCGCGCGCCATGAACGCCCGGATGTCCTTCGGCAGGCAGCCGCCGCCGAAACCGATCCCGGCCCGCAGGAACTTCGCGCCGATCCGGTCGTCGTAGCCGATGGCCTCCGCCAGCTTGGCGACGTCACCGTCCGCGGCCTCGCACACCTCGGCCATCGCGTTGATGAACGAGATCTTCGTGGCCAGGAAGGAGTTCGCCGAGGTCTTCACCAGCTCCGCGGTCGCGAAGTCCGTCACCACGAACGGCGAACCCTCCCCGACCGGCGTGGCGTACACCTCCCGCAGCACCTTCTCCGCCCGCTCGCTGCGCACCCCCACCACGATCCGGTCCGGGTGCAGCGTGTCCCGCACGGCGAAGCCCTCGCGCAGGAACTCGGGGTTCCACGCCAGCTCCGCGTCCTCCCCCGCGGGGGCGTGCTCGGCCAGGTAGGCGGCCAGCCGGTCCGCCGAGCCGACGGGCACCGTCGACTTGCCCACGACCAGCGCCGCACCCTTCAGATGCGGCGCGAGCGAGGCGATCGCGGAGTCCACGTACGACATGTCGCAGGCGTACTCGCCGTGCCGCTGCGGGGTGTTCACACACACGAAGTGGACGTCGCCGAACTCCCCGAGCTCGGCCCAGTCCATCGTGAACCGCAGCCGCCCGCTGGACCCCTCGATCCCGGCCACGTGCCTGCGCAGCAGCTCCTCCAGCCCCGGCTCGTACATCGGGACCTCACCGCGCCGGAGCTTGTCGATCTTCTCCGGTACGACATCGAGACCCAGCACCTCGAACCCCAGCTCCGCCATGGCCGCCGCGTGGGTCGCGCCGAGATAACCGGTGCCGATCACGGTGATCTTGAGGGCCATGCGTGCTCCAGGGGTCTACGGCGTGGGGTGCGGGCCCGAGCATAACCGGGGGCACGGGACCGCCACCGGTGGGCTGTCGTCCAGCTCACCTATCCACAACCGTGGATGACGCTCTAAAATTTGAGTTACTTAACGGTAGTTAGCGTGACCAGCATCGCAGTGTTTTGGAGCGTGAGAGACCTTGGCCGGATCGGCTGACTTCGACCTGTACCGCCCGTCCGAGGAGCACGACATGCTCCGTGACGCCGTCCGCGCGCTGGCCGAGGCGAAGATCGCGCCGTACGCCGCCGCGGTGGACGAGGAGGCCCGCTTCCCCCGGGAGGCCCTGGACGCGCTGACCGCGAACGACCTGCACGCCGTGCACGTGCCCGAGGAGTACGGCGGCGCGGGCGCTGACGCCCTCGCCACGGTCATCGTGATCGAGGAGGTGGCCCGCGTCTGCGCCTCCTCCTCCCTCATCCCGGCCGTGAACAAGCTGGGCTCGCTGCCGGTGATCCTCTCCGGCTCCGAGGCGCTGAAGAAGAAGTACATGACCCCGCTCGCCAAGGGTGACGGCATGTTCTCGTACTGCCTGTCCGAGCCCGACGCCGGCTCCGACGCGGCCGGCATGAAGACCCGGGCGGTCCGCGACGGCGACACCTACGTCCTCAACGGTGTGAAGCGCTGGATCACCAACGCCGGCGAGTCCGAGTACTACACGGTGATGGCCGTCACCGACCCCACCAAGCGCTCCAAGGGCATCTCCGCCTTCGTCGTGGAGAAGTCCGACGAGGGCGTCTCCTTCGGCGCCCCGGAGAAGAAGCTCGGCATCAAGGGCTCCCCGACCCGCGAGGTCTACCTCGACAACGTCCGCATCCCCGCCGACCGCATGATCGGCGAGGAGGGCACCGGCTTCGCCACCGCGATGCGGACCCTGGACCACACCCGCATCACCATCGCCGCCCAGGCCCTCGGCATCGCCCAGGGCGCCCTCGACTACGCCAAGGGCTACGTCCAGGAGCGCAAGCAGTTCGGCAAGCCGATCGCCGACTTCCAGGGCATCCAGTTCATGCTCGCCGACATGGCCATGAAGATCGAGGCCGCCCGCCAGCTCACCTACGCCGCCGCCGCGAAGTCCGAGCGCGGCGACAGCGACCTCACCTTCCAGGGCGCCGCCGCCAAGTGCTTCGCCTCCGACGTCGCCATGGAGGTCACCACCGACGCCGTCCAGCTCCTCGGCGGCTACGGCTACACCCGCGACTACCCGGTCGAGCGCATGATGCGCGACGCGAAGATTACCCAGATCTACGAAGGCACGAATCAGGTCCAGCGGATCGTGATGGCCCGCAACCTGCCGTAACGGCGGGCGGGCCGGAGGGAGCGGAGGGCGTCCGGGGGGCCGGGCGCCCTCCGCCTCTTCCGCCCGGCATGCGCCGTCACAGGAAGCGGCGGATCGGGGTGACCGCGGCCTCGGCGAGGCGTTCGGTCAGGGGGCGGCGCCGCCAGCGGGCCGGGTCGACGGGCTCGCTCAGCTCGCGGTCGGCGTCGAAGTCGGCGTCCAGCGCGGCCGTGAAGTCCTCGTCGAGGACGGCCAGCATGACCTCCTCGTCGTGCTCCAGGGAGCGGCGGTTGAAGTTGGTGGAGCCGATGAGGGAGCAGACGCCGTCCACGGTGATGACCTTCGTGTGCAGCATGGTCGGCTGGTACTCCCGCACCTCCACGCCCGCGTCGACCAGGGTCTGGTAGTGCTGCCGGCCGGCCAGTTGGCAGGCCCGCTGGTCGGTGTGCGGCCCCGGCAGCAGTATCTCCACCCGCACGCCCCGGCGGGCGGCGGCGGCCAGCAGGTCGATGAAGTAGGTGTCGGGCGCGAAGTAGGCCGTGGACAGCCGGAAGCGCTCCCGCGCCGAGGTGATCACCACGCGCAGCAGCGTCTGCATGTCCTGCCAGCCGAAGCTGGCCGAACCCCGCACCACCTGCACCGTGGCGTTCCCCGGCTGCTCCTGCGCGGTGAAGCGGTCGTGCTCGTCGTACAGCTCGTCGTGGCACTCGGCCCAGTTCTGGGCGAAGGCCGCGGCGATGCCGTCCACGGCCGGCCCCCTGACCTTCACGTGGGTGTCGCGCCACTCGCCGGGATCGCGGGCGTCACCGCACCACTCCTCGGCGATGCCGACGCCCCCGGTGAACGCGGTGTGCTCGTCGGTCACCAGGACCTTGCGGTGACAGCGGTGGTTCTGCCGCATCGGGGACAGCCGGGTGGGCTTGCGGAACCAGGCCACCTGGACGCCGGCGTCGTCCATGGCGTCCAGCAGCTCCGGCTCGATCTCCTTGGCGCCGAAACCGTCCAGCAGCAGCCGTACCCGGACCCCCGCGCGGGCCCGCTCGGCCAGGGCGTCGGCGAACTCCCGCGCGATGTCGCCGCGCCAGTACACGAACGTCATCATGTCGACGGTGTGCTCCGCGGCGCGGATGGCCTCCAGCATCGCGGGGAAGATCCGGTCGCCGTTGCGCAGCGGCACGAGCTCGTTGCCCTCGGTCGCGGCGATGCCGAGGAGCCGTTCCAGCCGTCTGCGCAGCCGCTGTCTCTCCGCCTGTGGTGTCATGTGGGCCCTCCCCTGGATCGTTCGTTCCCGCCCCGTCTCTTTTTTCCGCTGCCGGTGTTTCCAAGCAAAGACGTGGTCCGGGCCGTCCTGTGGTGGTCATGGGGGAGGGGGCGTAGGACGGAGAGGGCGGGGGCCGGGACCCGGCCCTCTCCGTCTCCCTGGGAGGAACCATGACCCAGCAGCAGCCGATCACCACGGAACCGATGAGCCAGGAGGCGCAGGACTGCGTCCAGGCGTGCATGGCCTGCCACGGTATGTGCGAGGAGACCATGAGCTCCTGTCTGCAGGCGGGCGGCGAGGCCCGGATGCCGATCATGCGGGCGCTCATGGACTGCTCGGAGATGACCCGCATGTGCGCGGACATGATGATGCGCCGCTCGCCCCTGGCGAACGAGATGTGCATGATGTGCGCGCAGGCCTGCGACATGTGTGCCGAGGCGTGCATGTCCATGCCGGGCGACGAGAGGATGGCGCGTTGCGCCGAGTCCTGCCGTCGCTGCTCCGAGATGTGCCGTGCCATGGCGGGCGCCACGATGTGACGCCGTCGCCGGACACGGCTGTGGGCACCCCGCGCGGGGTGCCCACGTCCTGCTCGCGGCCGGTCTCAGTCGCCCTTGACGGTGACCTTCTCGTCGTTGTTCAACTGGCTCACCAGCTGCTTCACCTTCGTCTTGTCCCAGAGCAGGTTGCCGCCGGTGGAGCCCGCGATCGGCATGTTCATGGACGTGCCCTCGCCGCCGCTGACGCCCTTCATCGACCAGAACATGTCGGCCAGGTCGAACAGGCCCATGTCCTTGTCGACGATCAGGGAGTCCAGGCCGGCGCCCATGGTCGGGTAGAGCTTGAAGGGGTTGAGGACCGTGCCCGGCGTGGCCACCTGGTTGGCCAGGGCGGAGAGGAACTTCTGCTGGTTCTTCGTACGGTCCAGGTCGGAGCCCGCCAGCGCGTACCGGGTGCGGACGAAGGCGAGGGCCTCCTCGCCGTTCAGGGTCTGCTTGCCCTTCTTGAAGTCGGCGCCGGACTTGGTGTCCTTGATGTCCTGCGGGATGTCCATCTCGACGCCGCCGACCGCGTCCACGATGCTCGCGAAGCCGCCGAAGCCGATCTCCACGTAGTGGTCGATGTGCAGGCCGGTGTTGAACTCGACCGTGCGGACCAGGAGTTCGGGCCCGTCCTCGGCGTACGCGGCGTTGAGTTTCACCTGCCGGCCGGTCCCGGGGTAGCTCTTGCCCGACTCGGAGCCCACGAAGGACGGGATCTCGACGTTGGAGTCCCGGGGCAGCGAGATCAGGGTGGGGCCGTTGTCGCCGGTGTGCAGGATCATCATCGAGTCCGTGCGCTTGCCGTCGGCGGACCCGGTGTGCAGCTTCTTCTTGTCCTCGGCGGTCATGCCCTCGCGGCTGTCGGAGCCGACGATGAGGTAGTTGGTGCCCTCGCCCTTCTCGGGCCGCTCGATCACCTTCGACAGGTCGACCTCGCGGTTGAGCTTGGAGTCGGCCCAGAAGTAGGTGCCGACGGTCGTCACGACCAGTACGGTGACGACGGTGATCGCCGTCCACTTGATACGGCGGCGCCAGTCGGGCGCGGGGCGCTGCGGGGCGTAGCCGTCGCCGCCCGGCCCGCCGGGGCCACCGCCGCCGGGCGTGCCGTAGACCTGGCCGGTGTTGTAGCCGCTGTCGTAGCCGCCGCCGCTGCCGTGTCCGTCCACGTACGACGGCTGCTGCGGGACACCGCCGTACGCGCCCTGCCCGGGAGGGGCCGCCGGGCCGCGGCGGACCTGCCGCATGACACGGGCGCCCTCGGGCTGTGCGCTCGCGCTGCCGCGTCCGTAACGTCCGCCGCGGTTGTCGTCGGACCGTGCCTCGGGCCAATCAGTCATGGGACACAGTGTGCAGGTCCCCGCTGTGTGCCATACAAGGGTCGTCGGAAAATCAGGGCCCCGCTGTTGCGAAGCTGACACAAATTCCGCAGATGTGACCTCGGCATAAGGTGGAGGCCATGACAGACCAGGCCCCCGCCGCAGCCACGGAGAGTCCGGACATCCCGGGCAAGCCCACCTCGGCGTCCCGTACGACCCTCAGCCACATCATGACCCACAACGACACCAATCTGCTGGGCACCGTGCACGGCGGGGTGATCATGAAGCTGGTCGACGACGCGGCGGGCGCCGTGGCCGGACGGCACTCCGGAGGGCCTGCCGTCACCGCCTCCATGGACGAGATGGCCTTCCTGGAACCGGTCCGCGTCGGTGACCTGGTCCATGTGAAGGCCCAGGTCAACTGGACCGGACGGACCTCGATGGAGGTCGGGGTGCGGGTGCTGGCCGAGCGCTGGAACGAGTCCGCGCCGGCCACCCAGGTCGGCTCGGCGTACCTGGTGTTCGCGGCCGTCGACGCCGACGGGAAGCCGCGCCGGGTGCCGCAGGTGATACCGGAGACCGAGCGGGACCGGCGCCGCTACCAGGAGGCCCAGATCCGCCGCTCCCACCGGCTGGCCCGCCGCCGGGCGATCATGGAGCTGCGGGAGAAGCGGGCGGCGGAGGGCTTCGAGGACTGACCCATAGGGGCGCGGGGCTGTGCCGATATGCGGCTCCGCCGCGTGGGCGCGAACGGGATCGACCCATAGGAGCGCGGGGAACTGCGCGAAGGGGGTCCGGGGGCGGAGCCCCCGGGGACGGGATGGGAAGGGGCGGCGGGGGCGAGAAACCGCGCGCCGGCCCGCCCGGCCCGCCCGGCCCGGCCCGCCGCCCGGCCCGGCGTTCAGGAGCACCCCACCTCGTCCCCCCGCACCACCCCGAACTCGCCCTCCCCCGGGTCCCGCGCCCGCACCTTGCGGACCTTCTCGAAGTCGGCGCCCGCGATCACCTTCAGCGTGGCACCCTGGCCCTCCACCGCGCGCAGCTCGCTGCCGGGCAGGGCCGCCGCGAGGGACTTCGCGGAGCGGTCCCAGCGGGGGTCGTAGGTGACGACCGTCCGCCGCACGTCCTGGCGCGCCGCGTTGACCGGGGCGCGGGTGGTGGCGAAGCCGGTCGCCGCCAGCGCGGCGTCGACCCGCCGGCCGAGGCCCGTGGTGCGGGTGCCGTTCTCGACCTGGACGCGGATGTGCCGGGGATCCACCGGGACGCGGAGCGCCGCGTCGGGGGTGCGGCGCACGGAGAGCGGCTCGTCCCGGCGCAGCGCGTCGAAGACGCGCTCGGACTGCGCGGTGTCCCACTTCAGCGTCGCGCCGACGCCCTTCACGGTGTGCCTCATGTCGGAGACCGGCACGGTGGTGAACTCGGAGGAGGAGGGCGAGAAGTTCCGCATCGCACGGCCGAGGTCCAGGAGTTCGCCGGTGCCGAAGCCCTTGTCGGCGCGGACCGAGCCGAGCACCGCCCGGGTCACGTCCCGGAACTTCAGCGGGTTCAGCAGGACCCCGGAGGAGGTGACCCGTTCCACCAGGGCCGCCAGGAAATGCTGCTGGCGCCTCATCCGGCTGAGGTCGGAGGCGCCGTCGACGTGCCGGGAGCGGACGTACTGCAGGGCCCGGCCGCCTTCGAGGGTGTGCCGGCCGGCGGGCAGGTCGAGGCCGGTGCGGCTGTCCTTCAGCCGCCTGTCGGTGCAGATCTCGACGCCGCCGACCACGTCCACGGTCTTCATGAAGCTGGTGAAGTCGACCTCCAGATAGTGGTCGATCTTCACCCGGGTCATCTTCTCGACCGTGCGCACGGTCAGCCGGGGCCCGCCCTCGGCGTACGCCGCGTTCAGCTTCACGGGGTGCCCCTGGTGCCGTTCGCCGCTCACCCGGTCGGTGTGCGGGGGCGTCACGGCGTACGAGTCGCGGGGCAGGCTGACCACGGCGGCCCGCTCACGGTCCGCCGAGATGTGCACGATCATGATCGTGTCGGTGCAGTGGCAGGGCGCCCCGCCGAGCCGGTACTTCTCCCGCTCCTCCTCGCCGATGCTCTCCCGGCCGTCGGTGCCGACGAGCAGGATGTTCATGCCGTGACCGGCCTCGGGGCGGTTCTTCATGTCGTGGAACGGGTCGACCCGGGCGATGTCCTCGTCGAGGCCGCTCATCACCGCGTGTCCGATCCCGGCGGAGGCGAGCACCACGACCGACAGCGAGGTGACGGTGCGCACGACCCAGCGCGGCTTCCCGCGCGGCGGCACGGGCGGCGCGGCGGGCCCAGGGCCCGTGCGGGCCGGCCGCGGGGGACGCTGCGGTGCGGGGCGGGGCCGGGGGGACCGCGGCGGCGTGGGCAAGGGGGACACCTCCGGACGACGGCCGTACGTGGGATCGTGAGCACGGTAGGCCGATACGATCTGCGGCCCGGCACATCGCCCCCGGCACGCGCATCGGTGTCCCCCGTTCGCGGTAACGTGAGCCCTCTATGAACGCCAATCCCGACGTGCGGCTCCCCGCCGTTTCCGTGATCATGCCCGTCCTCAACGAGGAGCGGCATCTGCGCGGCGCCGTCCGCGCGATCCTCGCCCAGGAGTACGCCGGCGAGATGGAGGTCGTGATCGCCCTCGGTCCGTCCACGGACCGCACGGACGAGATCGCCGCCGAGCTCGTGGCCGAGGACCCGCGGGTGCACACCGTGCCCAATCCGACCGGCCGCACCCCGGCCGCCCTCAACGCGGCGATCAAGGCCTCGCGCCATCCGGTCGTGGTCCGCGTCGACGGGCACGGGATGCTCTCCCCGAACTACATCGCGACCGCCGTACGGCTCCTGGAGGAGACCGGCGCGCAGAACGTCGGCGGCATCATGCACGCCGAGGGGGAGAACGACTGGGAGCACGCCGTCGCCGCCGCGATGACGTCGAAGATAGGTGTGGGCAACGCCGCCTTCCACACCGGCGGCGAGGCCGCCCCCGCCGAGACGGTGTACCTGGGCGTGTTCCGGCGCGAGGCGCTGGAGCAGCAGGGCGGGTACAACGTGGAGTTCATCCGCGCCCAGGACTGGGAGCTGAACTTCCGCATCCGTGAGGCCGGCGGGCTGATCTGGTTCTCGCCGGAGCTGAAGGTGTCGTACCGGCCCCGGCCGAGCGTGCGGGCGCTGGCCAAGCAGTACAAGGACTACGGGCGCTGGCGGCACGTCGTGGCCCGCTACCACTCCGGTTCCATCAACCTGCGCTACCTGGCCCCGCCGGCCGCGGTGTGCGCGATCGCGGCCGGGATCGTGGCCGGCGCCGCGCTGACCCCGTGGGGCTTCGTGGTGCCCGGCGGGTACCTCGCGGCGATCGTGCTGGGGTCGATACCGGCCGGCAAGGGGCTGCCGCTCAAGGCGCGGCTGCAGATCCCGGTGGCGCTGGCCACCATGCACATGTCGTGGGGCTGGGGCTTCCTGACCAGCCCGAAGTCCCTGGCCCGCAAGGTGATCGCGAGCCGGCGCCCCCCGGTCCGCGCGGACGCCGCCTCGCACTGACCGGACACCGTCAGGGGCCCCTCTCCCGCCCGGAGAGGGGCCCCTGACGCCGTTCTCACCAGGTGAACCCGGGGTCCACCTTCATGCAGGCCTTCTCGTCCGCGCCGTTGAGCGCCTCGGCGGTCTCGGGCACCTCGTTGTTCTCCTCGGGTGCCTTGTACGTCGTGCCCTCGCGCCAGTCCGCGCCCACCACGAGCGTGACCCCGGAGACGTCGGTCGACCTGCGCACCGCGCCCGGCGCGAGGCCCAGGGCCTCGGCGACCGCCGCGGCGTCGCCCTCCAGGTCCGCGCTCGGGTAGCGGACGACGGTCGTCTTCTCGCTCAGCGAGGCGCTCCGGTCGGCGACCGCCTTGGTGAACCCCTCCTCCACGAGCAGCTCCGCCACGGTGCCGGCCCGGCCGGGGGCCGCGCCCAGGGTGTCGGTGCGGGTGCCGTTCCGCACCAGGACCGGGATCTCGGCGTCCTCGGCGGCCGGGTCGTCCGGGCCCTGGTCCTCCTGCGTCGGGGTGGCCTTCTTCTTCGTGTCCCCGCCGTCCAGGGGGATGTCCTCGCGCACCAGCCGGAAGAGCTGCTCGGCGTCCTCCGTGGGCTCCACCCGCGCGCCCACGTACCGGTTCGGCATGGTGGTCATGGTGATGCGCTCCGGTTCGACCTTCCGCAGCTCGGTGCTGAGGTCGTAGAGCTTCTTGACCGAGTCCAGGCCCGGATCGACGGTGAGTGCCTCGGTGGCCTTCTCGGCGAGCCTGCGCAGCTTGTTCGGGTTGCCCAGGGTGGCGTTCTCGCGCAGCTCCCTGACCATCGAGTTCATGTACATGTGCTGGGCCTTGGCCCGTGCCAGGTCGCTGCCGTCCTCGAAGCCGTACCGGGTGCGCAGCCACTGCAGGGCCTGCTCGCCCTTGACCGGGTGGGTGCCCTTCTCCAGCTTCAGGCCGGAGCCGTGCCCCTGGCTGTCGCGTGAGTGGATGTTGGCGTCGACGCACACCGGGACACCGCCGATGGCGTCCGCCATCGCCACCACACCCGCGAAGTCGACCATGAGGAAGTGGTCGATGTGGATGCCGGTGAGCTCCTGCCAGGTGGCGACCGTGCAGCCCGGACCGCCGTGCCCGAGGCTCTGATTGGTCATCACCCGCCTGTTGCTCGCCGGGTACACCGTGCCGTCGTCGGGGTCGGTGCACTTCGGGATCTCCAGGAGGGTGTCCCGCGGCATGCTGACGACCGACATGTTGCTGCGGTCGGCGGACAGGTGCACCAGCATCTGGACGTCCGCCAGCGGGGTGGAGCCGAACGTCTCCCGGGCGCCGCCGAGTTCCTGGTTCTCCTTGCTGTCCCGCGCGTCGGAGCCGATGAGCAGGATGTTCAACGGGGTCTGCCCCGCGGCGTTCGGCGTCGGCTCCGGGATCTTCTGGTCACCGAGGTTGAGTTCCTGCTGCTCGATGTTGGCGTTGAGATGCCGGTAGTAGACGTAGCCGGCGCCGGCCGTGCCCACTATCAGCACGGCCAGCACCATCGCCGACCAGCGGAGCACCCGGTGCTTGCGCGGCGCCCTGCGCCCGTCGCCCGGACCCTCGCCGCTCCCTTCCCCGAGAGCGGCCTCGTCCTCGGCCTCGGCGGCCGGTACGGCCTCCTGCACACTGTTCTGCGTCAACTTCTGCGTCCTCCACAGCCCTCAGGGCCCGCCGTACGTCTTGGAGACATACGACGGGCCCGTGAGGTTGCGCTACGGCCTCAACTCGCGCACTGAACTTTGTCGGCCGTGGACTTCTCCACCTCGGGCGTCTCGGCCGACGCGGCGTCGAGTTTGACTCCGGCGCCCTTGAAGTCCTTGCCGAGGGTGAGGGTCATGGTGGGCAGGCCCTGGGAGTTGGTGACGCTTTCGCCGGGTTTCATGGCGGATCCGGACAGACGCGGACCTCGGACGGGTCGGCCTTGGTGCCCTTGAGGCGGGCGGCGACCGCCGCGGCCTCCGGCGGGGTTGTCGACCACCGGCACCGTCAGGAACGTGATGTTCTTCGGCGGTACCTTCTTCAGCTCCAGGGCGATGTCCTTCAGCGTGCCCACCGTGCCGATGGCGCTGTCCACGGTGAGCGCCTTGGTCGCGGCCTCGGCCAGCTTGATCAGCTTGGTGGGGCTGGTGAGGGTGTCGCTGGAGGACATCTGCCGCATGAGGGAGCCCAGGAACTGCTGCTGGACCTTGATGCGGTCCAGGTCGCCCTCGTTGCCGAAGGAGTGCCGGGTGCGCAGGAAGGCCAGCGCCTGCTCGCCCTCGATCTGTGACTCGCCGGCGGGCAGCTTCAGATGGGACTTCGGGTCGTCGACGGCGTGCTCCACACAGACCTTCACGCCGCCGACCGCCGTGGTCAGCGTCTTGACCGCGTTGAAGTCGGCCATCATGAAGTGGTGGGGCTGGATGCCGGTCGCCTCCTTCACCGTGCGCATGGTGCAGCCGGCGTCCCGGCCGTCCTGGCCGAGGCTCGTGTTGAAGCGGACGCCGGTGGAGCCGGGGACGACCTTCTCCGTCCCGTCCTCCTGCGTGGTGGGGCAGTCGGGGATGTCGACGATCATGTCGCGGGGGATGCTGAGCGCGGTGGCGTTGGAGCGGTCCTTGGAGACGTGCAGCAGGATCGTGGTGTCGGCGTGGCCCGTGCTGCCCTTGTCGCCGTAGCCCTCGTTGCCCTCACCGGTGCGCTTGTCGGTGCCGATGATGAGGATGTTGAAGGCCTCGTCCTTCTTGAAGCTGCTGCTGCCCGCGGTGCCCACGTCCGTCGTCGTGACGTTGCCCTCGAGGTGCTTGAGGTAGAGGTAGCCGCCGACGCCGGCGGCGAGGACGGTGAACGCCATGGTGCCGCCGGTCCACATCAGGACCTTTTTGCCCCGTGACTTCTTCTTCTCCGGCCGGCGTCCGCGCCGTCCCGGTGCCGGTTCCTCCGGCGCCGTACCACGGCGTCGCCGCTGGGGCGGGACCTCACGGCCGGGCGCGGCCGTACGGCGGCCCCGCGCGTCCTCGGTGGCGTCGCGCGGGGCGGACCTGCGCGGTCCCGGGACGGCCGGCTGCGGTGCGGAAGAGGGCAGTCGCAGTTCGTATTCGCCGGTCCGCGGATTCAGTACCCACTGGTCTGCGGGGTCGACGTCGTCTGCCCGTCCACGTCCTTGCGCGTCCACGGTTTTCCCATCCTCCGTCAGGGCCACGCGGCGCCTGCTCCGAAGGCGCACGGTAAAGGTCGGCACGTGCACTGCGCCAGAGCGGATCTCATGGCGGGGGCACGGGGATGCTCACACTATCTGCCAAGTTGAGCGTCGAACGGTACAGGTGACGTATCCGACGTTCCCACCCTCGAAGCAACTCCCTTTATGTGCCGAATTCCTACCATCGGTAAGGCTTGTACACGTCCATGCATGCGCCCGTCTCGGACCCGTTCAGGGCGTCGCTGCTGTCGGGCAGGTCCCCGGCCTCCGGTTTTCTCTGCCGCGGATACGACGTGCCCGTACGCCAGTCCGCCCCGACGTCGACCGTGATCCCGGACACGTCCGTCGACTTGCGCGTCGCGCTCGCCGGGATGCCCAGTGCCTCGGCGACCCGGCGGGCGTCCTCGGCCGACTCGTCGCCCGGGTAACGGACGACGGTCCGCTGCTCGGACAGCGCCGCCGACGTGTCCGCCGTCGCCCGGTCGAAGCCCTGCTCCACCAGCGCCCCGGCGACGGCGTGCGCACGGCCGTCGACCGGTCCGAGGGTGGCGGACCGGGTGGCGTTCCGTACCAGGACGTCGATGGCGGCGGCATCGGAGGCCTTCGCGGTGGGCTCCGCGGAGGGCTTCGCAGAAGCCTTCGCGCCGCCGTCGTCCTTGCCGCCGTTGTCGTCGAAGGACACGTCGTCGCGGAGCATCGCCCACATCCGCTCGGCGTCGTCACCGTCCGGAAGCAGGTGGTTCGCGTTCTCGGGGTCCGGGACGGTGGGCATCGTCGTCATGGTGATGCGGTTCGAGGGGACCGTCTTGAGCTGCATACCGAGGTCGAACAGCTTCTTGACCGTGCCGATCTCCTCGGACACCGCCAGCGACTTCGTGGCCGCCTCGGCCAGGCCCATCAGCCTGCCGGTGTCGGTGAAGACGTTCTGGCCCCGCAGGGTGCGCATCGCCGAGTTCATGTACATGCGCTGCGCCCGGGTCCGCAGCACGTCGCTGCCCCAGGCGTGCCGGGTGCGCAGCCACTGCAGCGCCTGCTCGCCCTTCACCTTCCTGGACCCGGCCCTCATCTTCAGCCCTGAGCCGCCGGGCACCCGGGGCAGCGGGCGGTCCCACACGTTCTGGTTCACGCAGACCTCGACACCGCCGATGGCGTCGGCCATCCGCACCACGCCCGCGAAGTCGATGGTCATCCAGTGGTCGATGTAGACACCGGTGAGGTTCTCCCAGGTGGCCAGCGTGCAGCCGGGCCCGCCGCGGCCCAGCGACTCGTTGATGATCGTGTCGACCGCCGGGTAGGTCCTGCCGGTCTCCGGATCGGTGCACTCGGGGATGTCGACCCGGGTGTCGCGCGGAATGCTCACCACCGCGGCGCTCTCGCGGTCCGCCGCCAGGTGGATCAGCATCTGCACATCGCCCAGCGGCGCGCTGTCGCGGTGGTCCTTGCCGCCGCCCAGTGCCACGTTGGCGTCGGAGGCGCGGCTGTCGGAGCCGATCAGCAGGATGTTCAGGGGAGTCTGCCCGGCGGCGTTCGGCTCGGTCCTGCGGGCCTTGGAGTCGCCGCTGCTGCGCTCCCCCTTTTCGATGTTGCCGTTCAGATGCCGGTAGTAGAGGTATCCGGCGCCGGCCGTGCCGAGTATCAGGACCGACAGCGTCATCGCGGACCACCTGAGCACGCGGTGCCGCCGCCCGGGGCGCCTGCCGTGGTCGCGCCGTCCGCCGCCCCCGCCGTCGGTGCCGTCCGTGCCGGGACCGTCCCCGGCGGACCGGACCGCCTCCGGCCGCGTTCCCTCTCCCCGCACACCGCTGTGTGTCATGCCTTCTCCCCGTCCTCGCTTCCGTGGACGTGCCCCCGCGCGCGGTTCTTCCGCACAGTCGGACACACGCCGGCCCTCAACGGCTGTACGGCCGCGCCGGAGGATCGGCTGCCCTTCCGGCGGCACCAGGGCCGCCCTGTAGGACGCGTGACGGGACCCTCAGGTCACTTGGCGCACTCGACCTTGTCCGCCGTGGACTTCTGGACCTCCTCGGGGGCCTTGCCGGAGGTGGCGTTGATTTTGATTCCGGCGCCCTTGAAGTCCTTGCCGAGGGTGAGGGTCATGGTGGGCAGGCCCTGGGAGTTGGTGACGCTTTCGCCGGGTTTCATGGCGGATCCGGACAGGCGGACGCGGACCTCGGACGGGTCGGCCTTGGTGCCCTTGAGGCGGGCGGCGACCGCCGCGGCCTCGCCTTGACCTTCTCGGCGGGGTTGTCGTCCACCGGCACCGTGGCGAAGGTCAGGTTCTTGGTGTTGAGCTTGCCCAGCTCCAGGCCGAGGTCCTTCAGCTTGCCGATGCTGTCCAGCTGGGAGTCGACGGTCAGCGCCTCGGTGCCGGCCTCGGCGAGCTTCAGCATCTTGGACGGGCTGGTGAGCGTGTCGTTGGACTTCAGCTTGCGCATCAGCGAGCTGAGGAACTGCTGCTGGATCTCGATGCGGCTCAGGTCGCCGCCGAAGCCCACCGAGTGCCGGGTGCGCACGAAGGCCAGCGCCTGCTCGCCCTCGATGGTGTGCTTGCCCGCCGACAGCTTCAGATGCGAGTCCGGGTCGTCGATGTCCTTCGCCAGACACACCTCGACCCCGTCGACGGCCGTGGTCAGCGTCTTGACCGCGTTGAAGTCGGCCACCATGAAGTTGTCGGGGGTCACACCGGTCAGCTCGGTGACGGTCCGCATGGTGCAGCTGGGCGTACGGCCGTCCTGGCCGAGGCTCGTGTTGAAGCGGACGCCGGTGGAGCCGGGGATGACCTTCTCCGTCCCGTCCTCCTGCGTGGTCGGGCAGTCGGGGATGTCGACGATCAGGTCCCGCGGGATGCTGAGCGCGGTCGCGTTGGAGCGGTCCTTGGAGACGTGCAGCAGGATCGTGGTGTCCGCGTGGCCCGTGCTGCCCTTGTCGCCGTAGCCCTCGTTGCCGGCACCGGTGCGCTTGTCGGTGCCGATCAGCAGGATGTTGATGGCCTTGTCCTTCTGGAAGCCACCGGTGCCCGCGCCGTCGTCGGGGAGCGACTGGATGTTGTCGCTGAGGTGCTCCAGGTAGAGGTAGCCGCCGACGGCGGTGGCGAGGACGACGAACGCCATGGTGCCGCCGGTCCACAGCAGGATCTTCTTGCCCCGCGACTTCTTCTTCGCCTTCTTCGCCGGCCGGCGCCCGCGCCGCCCCGGCGCCGGTTCCTCCGGTGCCGTACGGCGTCGCCGCTGAGGCGGGACCTCACGGCCGGGCGCGGCCGTACGGCGGCCCCGCGCGCCCTCGGTGGTGTCACGCGGGGCGGATCCGCGCGGTCCCGGGACGGCAGGCCGCGGCGTGGAAGAGGGGAGTCGCAGTTCGTATTCGCCGGTGTCCGGATTCAGTACCCACTGATCCGCGGGATCGACGTTCTCCGTCCGCTCACGTCCTTGCGCGTCCACGCCTGTCCGCATCCTTCGTCGGGGCCATGAGGTGCGCCCTCCCCTCCGGACGCCCGGTCTCGGTCTTCCCGGCGCGCGCTCCTCCTCGCGGCGGGGCCTGACGGGCACCGGCGCACCGGACCGTCACATTAACCGCCCGGTTCGCCGCGGGGCGACGTCGGCCTTGAATTCTCAGCTTCCTTACAGCGGGCAATGCGTGCATTTACTGAACCAAGGGGCCACTGTCCCGAACAGCTCTTTTGCCGGTCTTGGGGCTCGCTTTACCCGCAGATGTCCTCGGCGGCGGAGTTGCCGGAGAACGTGGGCGCCGGAGACACCCCGCCGGGACCGCCGTCCGGTGCGGAATCCCGCACGGCCGGCGCGACCGCCACGGGCCGGTCCGCACGCAGCCGGGCGAACAGTTCCCCCGCCGCGGGCTGCGCGAGCTGGTCACGATCGGCGTCCCCGCTGTACGGCTCCCGGGGCACGGTCAGGAACCGCACCCGCGCGGTGGGGATCTCGCGCAGCCCGCGCGCGAGGTCGTACAGATCCCGCAGGCTGGCCAGCCCCGGATCGGTGGTGAGCGACGAGGTGGCCGCGTCCAGGACGGGATACAGCTTCACCGGGTTCAGCAGGACGTCGTTGCCGCTCACCTTGCTGACGAGCGCGCCGAGGAAGCGCTGCTGCCGTTCCATACGGCTGGTGTCGCTGCCGTCGCCGAGGGTCTTGCGGGCCCGGACGTAACCGAGCGCCTGCTCCCCGTCCAGCGTCACCCGGCCCGCCGGCAGTCTCAGTCCGGCGTCCTCGTCGTCGACGGGCTCGCGCAGGCACACCTCGACGCCGTCCACCGCGTCGACCATCTCCTTGAAACCGCCGAAGTCGACGACGACGTGGTGGTCGACGCGGATGTCCGTGAGTTTCTCGACGGTGCGGATGGTGCAGGCGGAACCGCCCACCGCGAAAGCCGAGTTGAACATCGTGAACACCGGCTCGGAACGCGATCCGTCGGGGCGGCGGCAGCCGGGCACGTCCACCATCAGGTCCCGGGGGACCGACACCGCGGTGGCGCTGCGCCGGCCCGCCGACAGATGCAGCAGGATCACGGTGTCCGAACGCTCCGTCCCCGCGTCCCGCCCGTAGCGGGCGTTCTCCTTCCCGGAGCGCGAGTCCGAGCCGATCAGCAGGATGTTCCGGGCGTCCTCGACGAGCGCCGTGGGCCGTTCCTCCTCGAACCGCGCGAGTTCGGCGGCCGCCGCCTCGTCCGGGGTGATGTTCCCCTCCAGCTTCCTGTACACCGCCCACCCGGCACCCGCGGCCGCGAGCAGGACGACGACGACGGCGAGCCCGGTGCCGCGCGCCCAGCGCCGCCGCCGGCGCCGGGCCCGGCCCCGCCCGCTCGCCGAGGACCCCGTCCCCGGACCGAGGGCACGGCCGCCCCCCGGCCGCGCGGGGGACGCTCCTGCGGTGTCACTCATGACCGGGTCCACCCCTCACTGCGTACGGCGTGCGGTGATGCCGTCGCGTACGACGATGACCCGGGGCGGCCGCCGGGGGCGGGTGGTGGTGCGCCGGACGGGGGAGGGGGCGGGGCGGACGGGGGGTGTGGCGGGGGGTGGGTTTCGGCGGGGTGGCGAAGGGTGTTTCCGGGGGTGACGGGTGGTGTGT
>NZ_JOIZ01000027.1 GCF_000721605.1 Streptomyces sp. NRRL S-37
GGCGAGGCCCGCCTCGACGCCTTCCGCTGGCTGAACCGCTACAACACCCGACGCCGTCACTCCCGCCTCGGACACCGCAGTCCGATCGCCTACGAGAACGCCTTCCGAACGACATCAACTACGCTGACGCAAGCCGCATAACCCGTGTCCAGGAACCGGGGTCAAGGCCCGAGCTGCTGTTCGTCGGCTCGGTGAAGTGGCTTGAGAACGCCCCGTTCGACCGGCACGATCTCGCGGCTCTGCACCGACACCGCGCCGCGCTCACGCTTGCCCCCGTGCCTGTGATCGCTGTCTCGCGCAGCGGGACCGACTGCGCGGGGCTCGACGCGGTGTACGGCCCGGCGGAACTCCTCGCGGCGTGGTCCTCCTGACCATGCCGGAACACGTGTGGATGCCGGATGTCTGTGGCTTGTCGCCCCGACTCGGGTCGACCGAGCCCCCGGCCTACCGCGCCGGTGACCTCCTTCCGCTCACGCAAACGGCCCCGGACGAGGAGTCCGAGGCCGGAGCGGTAATGCGTTGTACACCGGCAGGATTCGAACCTGCGACACCCGCTTGAGGAGTTCGATCCATCCCCGACCTGGCCGGGGCCCGTGTTGTGCACCGGTGCCACACGTGGCCGCTGTGTGTCGCCGCCGTCCAGGATCGTTGATGTCAGCGTTGGATGTCAGCGGATCAACTCCGGTAGCTCCGGTAGCGGGAGGCTCCCAAAAGCTTCACAGCACACTCGTCCTGCGCCGGTAGTACGCGAGCGTCGTGGCCGCGAGGAGGGGTGCCCACGCCAGCAGCGGGGAGTAGCAAACCACCAGGAGTACTTGCTGGGCCGGCGTCTGGGCGACACGATCGATCAGCCCTACCGCCTGAGTACAGGCGAACCACCCCACTATCGCGCACAGCGCCGCCGCCCCGAGTATTGCCGGTACCACCACCGCGAGCGTGTGCACGCGACGGCCGCCGATGAGCGGAAGCCAGCGGGGTGCGACCTCACCCCATGGCCGCACCAATCCGAGTGTGAGCAGGGCGAGACCTTCTGTTATCAAGGTCAGCAAGATGGCTACGACGGCCTCGCGACCGTTCCGGCCCAACTGGTCGGCCACCGGAAGCCCGGCCACCTGGGCGATCCGCCACAGGCCGGAGGGCAGGGTGACAAGTGGCACCGTGTGGGCGGCGAGGACAGCCCAACGTGGAACATCGGGTAACGCGTCGATCTTCACCATGAACTCCATCGTGCTCACGCCCAGATGCCCGCGCATCCGCATACAGGATGACAAGCCCTCCTCTATGGGGAGTACCTCCGCTACGACGGCGGGGGCAGACGTCGGCATCGCTGCACTCCCAAAGCTGAGACCGGTGGTCGCAATGAGCGAGCCAAGACCCGTCTTCTTGCCCCGGGTCTTGCCGGGGATCTTGGCGACCTGCGTTTTCGCTGCTCAGGACCGGTGGGCTCGTACACCTGGCCGTCGACGTCGGTCGTCATTGGCCGTTGTTGATTCGAGCTGACCGCCGTCATCCCCCATACGAGATGCGGAGCCCCGGAGCATGGCAGTCCCGGGGCTCCGTGGCCTTTCAGAGGTTGGTCTCGGGCCCTTTGTGCCCGATGAGCGCGCGGGCGGCGACAAGGACCTCTTCCTTGAGCTGCTCCAGTGGAGTGCTCCAATCGGCGTTCCAGTCGTCCAGCTGGATGGCAAGCTCGACGATCGGCTGCAGGCGGTCGGGATAGTCGAGTTCCCTCGCTGCTTCGGCCCATATGAGGTCGGCGCCGGTCGCCGGGTCCAAGGAACCGTCGACGATCTGAGCGGCCAACCAGGAGGCCAAGGCCCACTTGGCGGCGATCGGATCCGCGGGTGCCTCGAATCCCAACCCCAGCTCGTCCACGACGTGGTCGAACAGCTCCTGTGCCTCATGCTCCTCACGGCGGCCCAGGCCGGCCAGGAGGGCAAGCGACGGGGAATCGACATCGGCCAGGAGAGCGTCGAGACCGGCTTGGATCAGGCGGTCCGAGCCGACGTGACGTCCGAGTGCCCGAGCTCGTGCCAGCTGCCTCAACCGGTCGAGGCCTTCGTCTCTCGTCACGCCGGATGCACCCCGTCCCGCCCGCATTGATGCCAGAAGTGGATGTCAAAAGCCCCGGACCATGATCGGTCCGGGGCCTTTGCCCTGGTGCCCCCGGCAGGATTCGAACCTGCGACACCCGCTTTAGGAGAGCGGTGCTCTATCCCCTGAGCTACGAAGGCGGGGCCTGATCGTGGACGGTCCTGGGCGGGTGTCCCTGTCAAGCCCTGAGCGTCCTGGGCCGGTGGCTGTTGCCTGCCAGGGCGCTCGATCCACAGGGTACCGGATCGGTGCTGCGGCGGGTGGGGGTGGAGCACCGGACGGGGTTGTCGCCCCGTCCGGTGGGGAGGTGTCCTCCCGTGTCGGTGGCCGCGAGGCTTTCCGTCAGGATTCGGCGAACAGTACCCAGAGTGCCATCAGGGTCAGGAAGCCGGTCACCGCCAGTGCCGGGAGGCCGAGGATCGCGGCGGCCACCCCCCACCGGGTACGTCCTCGGGGTGCTTCCGGCGGCCCGTCGGCGTTCGCCGTCGTCCGGTGTGTGCCTGTCATGAGTCCACCTGTCGATTCGTAACTGCCTTGCAGAGTGTTTCAGTTGACACCGGATCGAAGGAACGGGCCAGTGGGTGTGGTCTGTTGTGTCGCGTCGCACCGTCCTCGTCGGCGGGATCAGTCCGAGGGCGTACGGGTCACCCGTACCCGGTACTCCTCCGCTTTTGCCGCCGTCACCGTCACCCGGACGCCCGCCCGGCGGTCCACGAAGGTCTCGCCCGGGGCGAACGTCGCGTCCGAGAGTTCCGCGTGGACGTTGGGGGAGCGGGTGCAGCCGCCGCTGTCGCGGTGGGAGTCGTGGACGGTGATGGGGCCCATGCCCGTGTCGACGCCGGCGTCGACGCGGTAGATGAGGACGCCGGGGCGGCACACGGCCTCGTCGTTGCCGGCGCGGGTGCGCAGCTCGACGGCGTAGCCGGAGTGGTCGTCCAGGGGGATGAAGACGAGTTTCGGGCCGCCCGCCCGTGCGAGGGGGGTGAGTGTGTACTCCCGTGTGCCCGGGTCCGCCGCGCAGTCGACCTGGGACGCGTCCAGCCAGCCCAGCTTCCACTTGTGCCAGGCGAGGAGGTCGTTGTTGGCGCCCCAGTCCTCGCTCATGATGTCCCAGTGGCCGACCGCGCCGCCGCCCTCGGCGGTGTAGAGGTCGGGCAGGCCGAAGACGTGGCCGTTCTCGTGCGGCAGCACGCGGTAGCCGGTGCGGTCGTAGGAGCCGGAGCCGTCGTCCTGGCGGGAGTAGACGAAGGACGCGTTGGAGACGGTGACGCCGTCCGCGCTCGGGGCCTCCTTGTTGCCGGCGAAGGTGACGGACAGGACCGTGTCGAGGGCGGTGGGGCCCGCGTTGGGGGTCACCAGGACGTTCAACAGGTCGTACGCCTGGAAGTCCACCTCGGGATCGGCCTCGGCCACGATGTCGCGGACCAGTTCGCGGTAGCCGGGCTCGAAGGGGGCGCCGCGCTCTATGCCGTACGCGCGGAACGACTTGGGCATCCGGAGCCAGTCGGGGACGGGGAGCTCGGGGCGGTAGTCGAGGCGGCCGTAGGAACTGGTGGCGAACCACTCGCTGGTCTCGGGGAAGAACTCGCGGTAGCGGTCGAGGGCGTCGCCCTCGCCGGGCGCGTCGGAGAAGTCGATCATCAGGGTGAGGGCGCGGACCGTACCGGTGGAGCGGGTGTAGCCGGGAGCCGTGGGGATGCCCTCGGACATCTGGACCTCGCCCTCCGGGCTGATCATGCAGGGGCCGTGCGCGGAGGTGCGGGAGAGGGCGCGGGGTCCGGCGCCGGCGGTGGAGGTGCCGGGGGAGAGGCCGCTGTTGCCGGCCGAGGTGCTGACGGCGAGGGTCAGGGCGGTCACCGATGCCAGGGCGGCCAGCCGGCGCGGGGATATCCGGCGGCGGCTCGGCTGCGGCTGCATGCGGGAACCTCCGCTCCACATGGCAGTCGCCGGTCTCCGACTGCGCCCTCCCGATCACCCTCCGTCGCCGGGTGGGCGGGCGCCTGCTGGGAGGTCCGATCGTGGGGCCGCGCGACCGGTGTGATGTGAGGCGGGTCACAGAAGAAGGGGGCGGGGGCGGGAAATAAGCGGGGATCGTTTCCCCGTTTAGACCTGTGTCCGAGCGAAACGGGGACTCGCTCCCCGGATCGCGGACATGACACAAGGATCACGCCACCACGACCAGGAGTGCACCGTGCAGACCGCCATCCCCGTACCGCGCAAGGCACCCCGGCCCCGCGCCGACGCCCTGCGCAACCGGGAGCGGATCGTCACCGCCGCCCGGGAGATGTTCGTCGAGTTCGGGCCCGAGGTGCCGCTCGACGACGTCGCCCGCCGGGCCGGCGTCGGCAACGCCACGGTGTACCGCAACTTCCCCGACCGCGACGCGCTGGTGCGCGAGGTCGTCTGCTCCGTGATGGACCGTACGGTGCGGGCGGCCGAGCAGGCGCTCAGCGAGACCGGGGACGCCTTCGAGGCACTGGAGCGCTTCGCGCACACGGCCGCCGACGAGCGGATCAGTGCGCTGTGCCCGATGGTCTCGAGCACCTTCGACCAGCACCACCCCGACCTGGAGGACGCACGCCGGCGCGCCGAGAGCCTCGTCGCGCAGCTGATGGACCGCGCCAAGGCTGCCGGTCAGCTCCGTACCGACGTGGAGTACGGCGATCTGATGGTGGGCGTCGCCCAGCTGAGCCGGCCCCCGGCCGGCACCGGCTGCGACAACGCCGACCGTTTCGTCCACCGCCATCTGCAGCTGTTCCTGGACGGGATGCGGGCCCCGGCCCCGACCGTCCTGCCGGGTTCGGCCGTGACCGTGGAGGATCTGCGCCGCTGAGCGATCTCTGACGCGAGCAGGATTCCGTACCGGAGCGGGATTCCCGTGCCCGAGCGGATTCCCGTACCTGAGCGGGATTCCGGTACCTGAACAGGACCCGGACCAGCGGCCGTCCCCGGGGCGAGTCGTTCCCTTGACGACACCGTTTTTTCATCTCATTTTTCAAAATTTCCGTCACACACTTCTGAAGTGGGTACCCCCATGTCTGCAACAGCCTCAGCGGCCGGAAAGGCCCGGGCCGACCGGAGCGCTCCGGCCGGCCCGGACGCCAACCGCTGGAAAGCGCTCGTCTTCATCGCGCTCGCCCAGCTGATGGTCGTCCTGGACGCCACCATCGTGAACATCGCCCTGCCCTCCGCCCAGCAGGACCTGGGCATCTCGGACGGCAACCGTCAGTGGGTGGTCACCGCCTACGCCCTCGCCTTCGGCGGACTGCTGCTGTTCGGCGGCCGGATAGCCGACCTGTGGGGGCGCAAGCGGGCCTTCGTGCTCGGTCTGGGCGGGTTCGCCGCGGCCTCCGCGCTCGGCGGGGCGGCCACCAACGAGGCCATGATGTTCGGCGCCCGCGCCCTTCAGGGCGTGTTCGGCGCGCTGCTCGCGCCCGCCGCGCTGTCCCTGCTCGCGGTGATGTTCACCGACGGCAAGGAGCGCGCCAAGGCGTTCGGCATCTACGGCGCGATCGCCGGCGGCGGCGGCGCCGTGGGCCTGATCCTCGGCGGTTTCCTCACCGAGTACCTGGACTGGCGCTGGACGTTCTTCGTGAACATCCCGTTCGCCGTGGTCGCCGCGGCCGGCGCGTACTTCGTCATCCGTGAGCCGGCCGGCGGTCGCAACCGCTCGCCGCTCGACGTCCCCGGTGTGCTGCTGTCCACGGTGGGCCTGGTCGCGCTGGTCTACGGCTTCACCCGCGCGGAGTCCGAGGGCTGGAGCGACTCGCTGACCATCGGCATGTTCGTCGCCTCCGCCGTGCTGCTCGCCGCCTTCGTGGCCGTCGAGGCCAAGGTCAAGGCGCCGCTGCTGCCGCTGCGCGTGGTCACCGAGCGCAACCGCGGCGGGGTCTACCTCTCGCTGGGTCTGGCGATCATCGCGATGTTCGGCCTGTTCCTCTTCCTCACCTACTACCTGCAGGTCGTGAAGGGGTACTCGCCGGTGAAGACCGGCTTCGCCTTCCTGCCGATGATCGCGGGCATGATCACGGGCTCCACCCAGATCGGCACCCGGCTGATGACCCGGGTCGCGCCCCGGCTGCTGATGGGCCCCGGCTTCCTGGTCGCCGCGCTCGGCATGCTCTTCCTGACCCAGCTGGAGATCGACTCCTCGTACGCGGGCGTCCTGCTGCCCGGCATGCTGCTGCTCGGCCTCGGCATGGGTACGGCCTTCATGCCGGCCATGTCACTGGCCACGCTGGGTGTCGAGCCGCGTGACTCCGGTGTCGCCTCCGCGATGGTCAACACCTCGCAGCAGGTGGGCGGCGCCATCGGTACGGCGCTGCTGAACACGATCGCGGCCTCGGCCACCACGTCCTACGTCGCCGACCACATCGGCGGCGCCACGAGCCGGTCCCAGCAGCAGCTGGTCCAGCTTCAGGGGCAGGTGCAGGGCTACACCAGCGCGATCTGGTTCGCCGTCGGGATCCTGGTGGCGGCCGCGGCCATCGCCCTGACGCTGATCAACGCCGGCCGGCCGGGCGGCACCACGGTCGCCGGGTCCGCCGACGAGACCGTCGGGGACGAGATGGCGGTGCCGGTGGCCATGCACTGACGGCGATCCGCCGATCCCTCACCGCCCGTACGGAAGAGGAGGGGACGCCTCCTCCGTACGGCTTCCCGGACCTGCCCCGGCTCCCGCTTCGTCAGCGGAGCCAGGGCAGGTCCGCGCCCGTTCCGCTCGGCTGGAGTCCCTCGGCGACGATCCGCATGATCTCGCCGAGGGACTTCTGCTGCTCGGGGGTGAGCCGGTCGAAGACCGCCTGGCGCACGGCGTCCACATGGCCGGGCGCGTGCCGGCGCAGCACCTCCTGGCCCTCGTCCGTCAGGACGGCGAACTGGCCCCGCTTGTCGGAGGGGCAGTCCTCACGGCGTACCCAGCCGTTCTTCTCCAGGCGCGCGACGGCGTGCGAGAGGCGGGAGCGGGTGATCTTCGCGGACATCGCCAGTTCCGTCATCCGCAGCCGGCGGCGCGGGGACTCGGCGAGCTTGACCAGCAGGCCGTAGTAGACGTGCGGCATTCCCGCGTCACGCTGGAGCTGACGGTCGAGGTGGTCCTCCAGGAGGGTGGCGGCCTCGATGTACGAGCGCCAGACGCGCTGCTCCTCGTCGGTGAGCCAGCGGGGCTCGTCGGCGGGCGCCGGTGATGCTGCGGGTGCCGTGTTCATGTACTCCACTGTACGGCCGCCCTTCTTGAAGATTAAACAAAATCGTCGTACAGTCGGTGGAGGAAGTTGAGACTTCAAGCAAGTTCGCCGCCCCGGAAGGGAGCCGCCGTCATGACCGCCGCCGCCCAGGAGCGCATGCCCGCTCTCTACCTCAGCCACGGCGCCCCGCCCCTGGCCGACGACCCCGTCTGGCCCGGCGAACTGGCCGCCTGGTCGGCCGGACTGCCCCGCCCGAAGGCGATCCTGGTCGTCTCCGCCCACTGGGAGGAGGCCCCGCTCGCCCTCGGCGCCACCGAGCCCGTCCCCCTGGTCTACGACTTCTGGGGCTTCCCCGAGCACTACTACCAGGTCACCTACGGCGCCCCCGGCGCCCCCGCGCTCGCCGAGTCCGTACGCAAGCTGCTGCGCGCCCCCGGTACCCCTGTCCAGGACGTCCCCGACCGGGGGCTGGACCACGGCGCCTACGTCCCGCTGGTCGAGATGTACCCCGAGGCCGACGTCCCGGTGCTCCAGGTCTCCATGCCGACACTGGACCCGGTACGGCTGATGGAGATCGGGCGCAGGCTCGCGCCGCTGCGCGACGAGGGCGTGCTGATCGTCGGCTCCGGGTTCTTCACCCACAACCTCGCCGCGCTGCGGCAGGGCGGCATCCCCGCCTGGTCGGCGGAGTTCGACGCCTGGGGGCGGGAGGCCCTGGAGGCGGGTGACGTGGACGCGCTGCTCGACTTCACCCTCAAGTCCCCGGCCGGCCTGCTGGCCCACCCGCGCACCGAGCACTTCGCCCCGCTCTTCGTGACCATGGGCGCCGCGGACGCCGCCGGGGAACTCGGGGAACAGAAGTCCGTGATCGACGGGTTCTGGCTGGGGCTGGCCAAGCGGTCGGTGCAGTTCGGCTGAGGCCGGCACGGCGGGGCTACAGCGGTTTCTCGTACCAGGCCACGTCCCACCAGCGGCCGAACTTGCGCCCCACCTCCCGGTACGTGCCGACGTGCCGGAAGCCGAAACGCTCGTGCAGCCGCGCCGAGGCGTCGTTCGGCTGGGCGACGCCGGCGTAGGCGCGGTGCAGGTCCTCGCCCGCCAGGGCCTCGAAGAGGGCCTGGTAGAGGAGGGTGCCGATGCCGCGCCGGCCGGCGCCGGGGGCGACGTAGACCGTCGTCTCCACCGAGGTCGCGTAGGCGGGCTTGGCGTGGAAGGGGCTGGAGGTGGCGTACCCCAGGATCCGCCGCGAACCGGCGCCCGTGGCAACCATCAGGCGGTACGGGCCGTCTACAGGGTGGGAGAGCAGCCAGGGGCGGCGCTCCGCCGGAGTGAAAGGCGCCGTGTCGAATGTGATCGCCGTCTCACGTACGTAGTGGTTGTACAGGTCGGTGAGGGCCGTCAGATCGCCCTCCGTGCCCGGTCTGACCTGGACCTCTTCGTGCTCCGACGGCATCGCGCCTCCTCGCGTGGCCCGACAGGGTACTGCATGATCAGAAAAATCGGGGGGCGGGTTGGGAATTCTGTCCGGATTCCAGTCGTTGTTTCCCTTGGATGCAGGGCACTCGACCAGAGTCCGGAGGGACCTGGGAGACGCGTCAGGCGTCCACAGGACCGCCCGCTGACCTCATCATCGCAAGGGAGCACGCATGGCAACCCGCGCCGTCGCCCGTCGTCAGTCCGCCACCGGCGAGACGGCCGACTCGGCACGCAATGTCCGCGCCCATGGCGGCGAGATCGCCGACCGCGACCTGGTCGGCATGTACTTGGACGAGATCGCGCGCACGCCGCTGCTCGACGCCGCCAAGGAGGTCGAGCTGTCCCAGATCATCGAAGCGGGTGTGTTCGCCCGGCAGATCCTCGACGGCCTCGAGGAGAACAAGGCAGGGGCCACCCCCGAGGAGCTCGAAGCCCTGTACGACGCCAGTGAGCGGGCCAAGGACGTCTTCATCCGTTCCAACCTGCGCCTGGTCGTCGCCGTGGCCCGCCGCTACCCCCGCAGTGGTCTGCCGCTGCTCGACCTGATCCAGGAGGGCAACGCCGGCCTGGTCCGCGCGGTCGAGAAGTTCGACTACCGCAAGGGCTTCAAGTTCTCGACGTACGCGACCTGGTGGATCCGTCAGGCCATCACCCGGTCGATAGCCGACCAGTCGCGCACCATCCGCCTGCCCGTCCACCTGGTGGAGGAGCTGGGCCGGATACGGCGCGTGCAGCGCGAGTTCAACCGTGAGCACGGCCGTGAGCCGGAGCCCGCGGAGGTCGCCGCCGAGCTCGGCTCCACGCCGGAGCGCGTCGTCGACGTGCTCGACTGGGCCCGTGACCCGGTCTCGCTGAACATGTCGGTGGACGACGAGGGCGAGACCCAGTTCGGCGACCTGCTGGAGGACACCTCGGCGGTGTCGCCGGAGCAGTCGGTGCTGACGCTGCTGCGCAGCGAGGAGCTGGACGACCTGATCGGCCGCCTCGACCAGCGCACGGCCTCCATCATCAAGATGCGGTACGGCATCGAGGACGGCCGCGAGCGCACGCTGACCGAGGTCGGCAAGGAGCACGGCCTGACCCGCGAGCGCATCCGCCAGATCGAGAAGCACGCGCTGCTGGAGCTGAAGAAGCTGGCCCGCGACACCGGGTTCGACGCGGCGGCGTGAGAACGGACGGGGTCCGGCGCGGCGGAGCGACCGCCGGGCCGGACGCGGGGGCGTGAGGGCTCACGGAGCGCGGTAGCGTGACGGGTGGGCCGTCGGAGGTGAACGGGGCGGTGCTGATGCCACCGTGCGGAACCCGGGGGAGCGACGGGGGCCGTGCAGGGCCCTGGCCGCGTACGCCGGGTGGCGAAAGACCGCGCAAAACATGGCCGTTCCTCGCTGCTTCAACCCGCTGGACCCCGGGAACAAGAATGCCAGGACCAGGAGTTCGTACGACGGGCCCCTGAGATCCTGGACCCACCGAGCCACGTCCCGACGCACAACCCCCCCCCCGGCGCCGGGACCTTCCCAAGCCGGGTTCGGCGCCCTCCCCCCGGGCGCCGGGCCCGGCTTCCTCGTGTGTGCCGCCGGCCGACGGGTCACCCCGGACCTGAACCCCGGGGTGGCCCGCCAGATGGCAGATTGTGTCACATGGGCATAGCCTGCCGGGCGTGAGCAGCACCACCCCTACGCCGCCCCCTCCTCCGCCTCCCGCGGTCTCGCTGACCGAACGACGCAAGGCCGAGACCCGTATGGAGATCGCCCGCGCGGCGGCCGGTCTCTTCGTCCGGCAGGGCCTGCGGGCCACCCGTGCCGAGGACATCGCCCAGGCGGCCGGCATCGCCCCGCGCACCTTCTACCGGTACTTCGCCAGCAAGGAAGAGGCCATCGGCCCGCTCTACGCGATGGGCGCGCAGCGGTGGGTGGAGGCGGTGCGCACCGCGCCCGCCGGCGTGCCCCTGCCCCGGGCGCTGGAGGAGGCCGTGCGTCACACGCTCACTCCCGGCCTCGGGGTGTCGACGGCCTCCTGGGACTGGGTGCGCACCCTGATCCGGCTGGCCGAGGCGAACCCCGCTCTGCGCCGGGTGTGGGCGGAGGCGTGCCAGGCGTCGGAACGGAACCTGGCGGAAGCGCTGACGGAACGGCTGACGGCGGCTCATGTCCCGTACGAGGGCGACAACGTTGCCGTCCGTACCCGGCTGGCCTTCGCCGCCGCCGTCGCGAGCGCGGCCGTCCGCACGGCCATGGAGAACTGGGCGGCGGGCGAGGCCCCCTCCGAGGGTCCCGACGGCCCGGCCGAACTGGCGCTCACCAACCTCACGGCGCTCCGGGATTTCCCGTGGGACGACTTGGAGCCGCCGCACGACCGGTCACGAAGGGCCTGACGCCGGGGCGTCGCCCGTCGTCGGCCTCACGCGGGGCCGGAGGGACGGGTGCCGTCCGGCGCGTCGCCCGTCCTGCCGGCCTCGTGAGGGGCCGACGACGGGGCGGCGGGTACCGCGCGGCTCATCCGCGCGCCCAGCTCCCGTACCGCCTCCACCAATTCCACGGGCTCCTGCACCGTGAACTCGTGTCCCAGCATCGCCAGCCGTACCGCCATCCAGTCCTTGGCGTCGCTCACCGTCGCGCGCAGCCGGCAGCTGTCCTCGCCGAGCGGCTCGGGCGGGCCCAGCCAGCCCGGCAGACGGGCCGCGACCGTCCCGGCCGGTGCGGCGAAGGTGACGACCATCTCGTACGACTCCCGCACGCGGTGCATGGACCGGCGCAGGAACTCCGCCGCGTTCCCCGTCGGCAGCTCCCTCGGCGCGAACCGTGCCCCGGTCGCGAAGGGGTCGCTCACCCGGTCGACCCGGAACGTCCGCCAGTCCGCGCGGTCGAGGTCGTACGCCACGAGGTACCAGCGCCGCCCGGTCGACACCAGCCGGTACGGCTCGGTCACCCGCCGGGATTCCGTGCCGTCGGCGGCCCGGTAGGCGAACCGGAGCCGCTCGTGCCCGGCCACCGTGGAGGCCATGACGGTGAGCGTCTCCGGCGCGATCGTCGCACCGTCACCGCTGGTCAGCGGGGTGGTCGCGGCCTGGAGCGTGCTGACGCGGTGGCGCAGCCTGCCGGGCAGCACCTGCTCCAGTTTCGCCAGTGCCCGCACCGACGCCTCGTCCACGCCCTCCAGAGCGTGCCCGGCCCCGGCACGCAGTCCGACCGCGATGGCCACGGCCTCCTCGTCGTCGAGCACCAACGGCGGCATCGCCTTCCCGGCGACGAGCCGGTAGCCGCCGTCCGCGCCCATCGTCGCCTGCACGGGATAGCCGAGCTCGCGCAGCCGGTCGATGTCCCGCCGGACCGTGCGCCGGGAGACCCCGAGCCGGTCGGCGAGCTCGCCGCCGGGCCATTCGCGGGGCGTCTGGAGGAGGGAGAGGAGCTGAAGAAGCCGGGCCGGGGTGTCCGTCGTCATGAGAACGAGGATGCCGCAGAACTAGGACCTGACCTGACCTACTTGGGTCATAGCTTCGGGGACATGAACTCCACCGACACCCCGCACGCACCACAGCCCGCCGCGGGCGACCGCCGCCGCTGGTTCGCGCTGGCGATCGTGATGACCGCGGCCTTCATGGACCTCGTCGACGTCACGATCGTCAACATCGCGATCCCGTCGATCCAGCGCGACGAGGGCGCCACCTTCAGCCAGATCCAGTGGATCACCGCCGGTTACGCGCTGGCCTTCGCCGCCGGGCTCGTCACCGGCGGCCGGCTCGGCGACATCCACGGCCGCAAGCGGATCTTCCTCGTCGGCATCGGCGGCTTCACCCTCGCCTCCGCGCTGTGCGGGTTCGCCGTGAACCCCGAGATGCTGGTCGCCTCCCGCATCCTGCAGGGCGCCATGGCGGCGCTGATGGTGCCGCAGGTGCTGTCGATCGTGCACGCGACCTTCCCGCCGCACGAGCGCGGCAAGGTGTTCGGGCTGTTCGGCGCGATCGTCGGGCTGGGCGCGGTGTCCGGGCCGCTGCTGGGCGCGCTGCTGACCGAGTGGAACCTGTTCGGCCTGGAATGGCGGCCGATCTTCCTGATCAACCTGCCGGTCGGCATCGCGGGCCTGGTCCTCGGCAGCCGCTTCATCAGCGAGTCGAAGGCGCCGCGCGCCCTGAAGCTGGACCTGGTGGGCGTCGCGCTGGTGACGCTGGGTCTGCTGATGCTGCTCTACCCGCTGACCCGCGGGCGTGAGCTGGGCTGGCCGCTGTGGGGGTACGTGTCGATGGCCGGCGCGCTGGTGGTCTTCGGGGCGCTGGTGGCGTACGAGCGGGTCAAGGGCGCGCGGGACGGTTCCCCGCTGATCGAGCTGTCGCTGTTCAGGGTGAAGAGCTTCGCGGCGGGCATCGCGGTGCAGACGGTGTTCGGGGTCGGCCTCGGCGTCTTCTTCCTGGTGTGGACGCTGTACATGCAGATCGGCCTGGGCTGGAGCGCGCTGCGGGCCGGGCTGACCGGGGTGCCGTTCTCCGTCGCGGTCTCCGCGGCGGCCGGGATGTCGGTGCAGCTGCTGGTCCCGCGCTTCGGGCGCAAGGTGCTCCAGGCGGGCGCGCTGGTGATGGCGGCGGGCGTTCTCCTCTACATCTGGGAGTCCGAGCGCTACGGCATGGACATCGCCTCCTGGCAGATGGCGCTCCCGCTGGCGGTCATGGGCGTCGGCATGGGGCTGATCGTGGCGCCGCTGACGGACGCGGTGCTGTCCGAGGTGCCGCGTGAGCACGCCGGGTCGGCGTCGGGGCTGATCAACACCGTGCAGCAGATGGGGAACGCGCTGGGGCTCGGCCTGGTGTCGGTGGTGTTCTTCGGGGTGATCGACGAGCGGCTCGCCCCGGCCGAGGTGGGCCCGGCCTTCGCGGACGGCTTCCAGCACGCGCTGGGCTATGTGGCCGCGGTGCTGGGCGTGATCTTCCTGCTGATGTTCGCCCTGCCCAAGCGCCCCGCCCAGCACGTGGAGGGTGCGGGGGAGGCTCCGGTGGCGGTGGAGAGGGAGCGGGAGCTCGTGGCCTGAGCGGGCCGACGGGAAGGGCCCGGCGCCCCGGGGGACCCCTGGGGCGCCGGGCCCTTGGTGCGTGGACGTGTGGACGCGTGGACGTACGGACACGACGGGAAGCCCCTGCGGAGATCCGGGCATGAGGGGAAGCCCGTTCATGCCCACATGTGCCCGTCTCTGTTTACTTCCCGGACATCCGGACGTACTCTGCGAGCTAAACCACACGTTCGGGCATGAACGGACTCGGAGGCACGCCACCATGTACGCACCGGAACGCCAGCAGGAGATCCTGCGGCTCGCCCGCGACGGCGGCCGGGTGGACGTGGTCTCGCTGGCCGAGGAGTTCCAGGTGACCGCCGAGACCATCCGCCGGGACCTCAAGGCCCTCGACCGCGCCGGCCTGGTCCGCAGGGTGCACGGCGGGGCCATCCCGGCCGGACGCCTCGACTTCGAGCCGGACCTCGCCGAGCGGGAGACCACCGCGGCCGACGAGAAGGACCGCATCGCCAGGGCCGCCCTCGCCGAACTCCCCGCCGACGGCACGCTGATCGTGGACGCCGGTTCGACGGCCGCGCGGCTCGCCGGGATCCTGCCGGCGGAGGCCTCCCTCACCGTCGTCACCCACAGCCTGCCCATCGCGGCCCGCCTCGCCGACCACCCCGGCATCCAGCTCCATCTCGTCGGGGGGCGCGTACGGCACCGTACGCGCGCCGCCGTGGACGCCTGGGCGCTGCGCGCATACGCCGAGATCCGCGCGGACGTGCTCTTCGTGGCCGCCAACGGGTTCTCCGCCGAACACGGGCTGACCACGCCCGACCTCGCCGAGGCCGCCGTGAAGCGCGCCGCCATGGCCGCCGCCCGGCGCGTGGTGCTGCTCGCCGACTCCTCCAAGCACGGCCAGGAGCACTTCGCCCGCTTCGGCGACCTGAGCGACGTGGACCTGCTGATCACCGACAGCGGGCTCGGCCCGGACGACGCCGCCGCGATCGAGCGCGGCGGCACGGAAGTAGTACGCGCATGATCCTCACCGTCACCCCCAACCCGTCCCTGGACCGCACCTACGAGGTCCCCTCGCTGGACCGCGGCGAGGTCGTCCGGGCCACCGGCGAACGCGTCGACCCCGGCGGCAAGGGCGTCAACGTCTCCCGCGCCGTCACCGCGGCCGGCCGGCGCACGGTCGCCGTACTGCCCCTGGGCGGCGCACCGGGCGCCCTGGTCGCCGACCTGCTCGACGCGCAGGGCATCGAGGTCGCTCCGGTCCCGGTCGCCGGCGCCACCCGCTCCAACATCGCGCTCGCCGAGGCCGACGGCGTACTGACGAAGATCAACGCGCCGGGTCCGGAACTGACTGCGGCCGAACGGGAACTGCTCCTGGACACCGTGCGCCGGCAGTCCCCGGGCGCCGACTGGATCGCCTGCTGCGGCAGCCTGCCGCGCGGACTCGCCCCCTCCTGGTACGCCGAACTGGTCGCCCGGGCCCACGCCGCCGGCGTACGCGTCGCGCTGGACACCTCCGGGCCCGCGCTGCTCGCGGCCCTGCGCGAGCGGCCCGATGTGGTGAAGCCGAACGCGGAGGAGCTCGCCGAGGCCGTGGGGCGGCCCCTGGTCACCGTGGGAGACGCGCTGAAGGCGGCCGAGGAGCTGCGGGGGAAAGGCGCCCGGGCCGTCCTGGCGAGCCTCGGCGCCGACGGGCAGCTCCTCGTGGACGACGACGGCGCCTGGTTCGGCACCGCCGCGGTGGACACCGTCCGCAGCAACGTGGGCGCCGGCGACTCCTCGCTCGCCGGGTTCCTCGTCGCCGGCGGGCGCGGCCCCGAGGCGCTCGCCTCCGCCGTCGCCCACGGCGCGGCGGCCGTCCGGCTCCCCGGCAGCGTGATGCCGGCCCCGGCCGACCTGGACCCGGCCGCGGTGACCGTCACGGCCGACGTACCCACTGACCGCCCGCTGCGGGAGCCGGTGTCATGAGCCACCCCCTCCTCACCCCCGTCCCCCCTTCCGCCCACCCCGCTGCACGGGCGATACGCGTGCGAAGGAGCCCGCGATGAGTGACATGATCACCGCGGAACTGGTCGATCTCGACCTGTCCGCCGACACCAAGGAGGCGGCGGCGCGCGCCCTCGCCGAGCGCATGGCGGCCCTGGGCCGGGTGACCGACCTGGACGGCTTCCTCGCCGACGTCGCCGCCCGCGAGGCGCAGATGCCGACCGGCCTCGACGGCGGCATCGGCATCCCGCACTGCCGCAGTGAGCACGTCACCGAGCCCACGCTCGCCTTCGGGCGCAGCGCCGCCGGGATCGACTTCGGCGCGGCGGACGGACCCGCCGACCTGGTCTTCCTGATCGCCGCCCCGGCCGGCGCCGACGACGCCCATCTGACGATCCTGTCGTCGCTGGCCCGGCAGCTGATGAACACCGAGTTCACCGGCGCGCTGCGGTCGGTGGGCGACGCGGGGGCGGCGGCCGCGCTCATCCGGGGCGAAGAGACCGGCTCCGAAGGCTCTTCGGGTTCCGAGGGCTCTTCGGGTTCCGAGGGCTCTTCGGGTTCCGAGGGCTCCTCGGGCTCCGAGGGTTCCGAGGACTCCGAGGGTTCCGAGGACTCCGTGGCGGCACCGGCGGCGGCCTCCGCCGGTGCCGCCACGGACACCACCGCCTCCGCGGGGGACCGCCCGTTCCGGATCGTCGCCGTCACCTCCTGCCCCACCGGCATCGCCCACACCTACATGGCCGCCGAGTCGCTGGAGAACGCCGGCCGGGACGCCGGCGTCGAAGTCGTCGTCGAGACCCAGGGCTCCGCCGGCTTCACCCGGCTCGACCCGGCCGTGATCGCGGCGGCCGACGGCGTGATCTTCGCCCACGACGTCCCCGTACGGGAGAAGGACCGCTTCGCGGGCAAGCCGACCGTCGACACCGGCGTCAAGGCGGCCATCAACCGCCCCGCCGAGCTGATCACCGAGGTGAGGGGCAAGGCGGAGCGCGGCGAGGTCACCGCCGCCGTGTCCGGTGACACGCCCGTCGAGCGGGCCGGCGGCAGCGGCGACGGCTATGGCACCAAGCTGCGTACCTGGCTGATGTCCGGCGTCAGCTACATGGTGCCGTTCGTCGCGGCGGGCGGTCTGCTCATCGCCCTCGGCTTCGCCATCGGCGGCTACGAGATCAACGAGGCGCCGTCGGTGATGGACCACTTCGTGTGGACCCAGGCCGACAGCTGGGGCGCCCTGCTCTTCCAGACCGGCGGCGTCGCCTTCGGCTTCCTCGTCCCGGTCCTGGCCGGCTACATCGCCTACGGCATGGCCGACCGGCCCGGCCTCGTGCCCGGCTTCGTCGGCGGCGCGATCTCGCTCACCGTCAACGCCGGATTCCTCGGCGGTCTCGCGGCCGGTCTGATCGCCGGTGGCGTGGTGATCGCGATCCAGAAGGTGCGGATACCGGCCGCGCTGCGCGGCATCATGCCGGTGGTGGTGATCCCGCTGATCTCCGCGGCGGTCGTCGGCTTCCTGATGTTCGTCGTCATCGGCAAGCCCATCGCCGAGGCCCAGAAGGGCATGACGGACTGGCTGAACGGCCTCACCGGCACCAATGCCGTCCTGCTCGGCGCCCTCCTCGGCCTGATGATGTGCTTCGACCTGGGCGGCCCGGTCAACAAGGTCGCCTACACCTTCGCCACCGCCGGGATCGCCGTCGCGAGCCCCAGCGACTCCGCGATGAAGATCATGGCCGCGGTGATGGCCGCCGGCATGGTGCCGCCGCTGGCGATGGCCCTGGCCACCACGGTCCGCGGCAAGCTCTTCGACCGCACCGAACGCGAGAACGGCAAGGCCGCCTGGGTCCTGGGCGTCTCCTTCATCTCCGAGGGCGCGATCCCGTTCGCCGCCGCCGACCCGCTGCGGGTGATCCCCGCCTCCATGGCGGGCGGCGCGGTCACCGGCGCCCTGTCGATGGCCTTCGGCGCCACCCTGCGCGCCCCGCACGGAGGCGTCTTCGTCGTCCCGCTGATCGGCAACCCGTTCCTCTACCTGGTCGCCATCGCCGCGGGCGTGTGCGTCACGGCGGCCCTGGTGATCGTCCTCAAGGGTCTGCGCAAGCCGGCCCCGGCCACCACGCGCGAGGGCACCCCGGTGCCGTCGGCGGAGACCAAGCAGGCGGTGGCCGCGTAGAGGAACGACGATGCGTCCGTTTGGGTAGGTGTGGGCGGTTCATGCCTACTGCGATATAGATCACGATCATCACGATCCAGGGTCAAAGCCCCGGATCTTGGTGTGTACTGGGCCGCATGCCTGAGTACACGACACTCTCGCGGACGACGGGTGCCACCGTCCTCACCCTGGTGGCCGTGGCCTGTGCGGCGGGTCTGGCCGACGCCCTGCGGCGCCGGCGCGGACGGACGCGCGTACGCGAACCCCTCGCCGAGGCGGCCCGCCGGCAGCACACCCCCCACGCCCCTCACGGCGCCCCGGTGATCCCGCGCCAGCGGCGGACCGGCCCCCACGCGGAAGCCGTACGGCTCACCCCGGCGGAGCGCGACGCGTTCGCCGGGCTGGTACGGCGCTTCGGCGAAGGGGACTGAGCGGGACCGGGCCGCGGCCCCGGCCGCCGGGTCAGGAGACCTGCGCCGCCCGGCGCTCCATCGCGTCCCGTGCCGCGTCCTCGCTGACGTACACCTCGCACATGTGCCGTCCGTCCGGCGTGACCGTGTGCTCGACCTCCCACACGGACATCTCCGCGCCGTCCCCCAACAGGAACGCGTGCTCGTAGAGCGAGAAGGACAGCCCGCGCCCCGCGCGGGACGGGCGGCCGAAGGCCTGCGTGATCCGGTGCGCGCACGCCGTGGCCAGCAGCGCGGCCGTCTCCGCGCCCGGCCGGTCCGGGTTCTCCGCCCGGCGCAGTAAACGCCGCGCGTGATCCGCCGAACCGTCCGGAACGTACACCTGCCGCAGCGTGGGAGGCGGCAGCAACTGCACCGTCACCGGCAGCTCGAAATCCGAGGTGTCCGGCGGCAACGGCAGCCGGGCCGTGGCCGTCCGCACCTCCTCCTCGTCCAGGTACACCTCGTGCTGCGGCTCGTCCCCCGGCACCGTGTTGTGCACGAGCTCCCAGAGCGTCAGCGCCGAACCGTCGGCGAGCAGCCAGGTGTGCCGGTACGTCTCCCGGTGCAGCCCCGCGCTGTGGTGCGCGGAGTGCAGCGAACCGTCGTGCGCCAGCGCGCAGTCCAGCCGCCGGATCGTCTCGTCCGGCAGCTCGAAGGAGTTCAGGGCACGGCCGAGGAGGCGCGCGAGGTGCTCCTCAGGAGACTCGGGTGAGTCGGGTGGTTCGTACGCTGCCGTCTCGTACGGAACGCTCAAGGTTTCTCCCGGCGTTGCTGCATGTCACCTTGTGGGTGCATACCGTAGCCCCTCGGCCGGACATCGTGTCCGGGAACTGAGAAAACGTATGGCCGAAAAACGGGCGGAGCGCAAGAGGAGTTCCCGACGGGGCCGGTACGGACATCAATTGCTCCTGGTCGAACGGTACTTCCGCATCCGGTCCCCGGCACCCCCTCAGCGCTCCCCGTACAACTCCCCGTACGACGGCCACGAACCGCCCGGACCGTCCACCGGGGCGGCGGCCCGGACCGCTCGTACGATCGCGCGGGTCACCAGGTCCGCGCCCGCCGCGAGCACCTCGTTCAGGGACAGCGGGTCCGCCGCGTCCAGCGGGCGGGCGCCCGTGGCCAGGGTGAAGACGGTGTCGCCGTCGCTGAGCAGATGGACCGGCCGTACGGCCCGCGCGATGCCGTCGTGCGCGGTGCCGGCCAGCTTCTGCGCCTGCGCCTTGGACAGGCCGGCGTCGGTGGCGACCACCGCGAGCGTGGTGTTCAGCGGCGGAGCCGCGTTCCGCCCGGCCCCCTCCGCGAGCCGCCGCAGCGCGGCCTCGTGCACCTCCGGCTCCGGATACCGCACCCGGCCCTGGAACAACTCCCCGTACAGCACCCCCGTCACCGGATCCACCGCCGACCCCGCCGCGTTGGCCACCACCAGAGCGGCCACCGTGATGCCCGACTCCAGCACCGCGCTCGCCGTGCCGACCCCGCCCTTCACCTGCCCGACCACCGCGCCCGTACCGGCGCCCACACACCCCTGCGGCACCGGCGCGCCCCAAGCGGTCGCCGCCGCGGCCTCGACCGCGGCCCGGCCGGTGGCCGCGTCCGGCCGGGCCCGGAAGTCGCCGCCCCGGCCCAGGTCGAAGACGCAGGCGGCCGGCACCACCGGCACCACGTGCGCGGGATCCGGCCCGACGCGCACCCCGCGCCCCCGCTCCTCCAGCCAGGCCATCACCCCGGACGCCGCGTCCAGCCCGTACGCGCTGCCCCCGGTCAGCACGACCGCCTCGACCGTCCGCACCAGGTTGCGCGGATCGAGCGCGTCGGTCTCCTTCGTGCCGGGCCCGCCGCCGCGCACGTCCACCGCGGCCACGGCCCCGCCCTCGGGCGCGAGCACGACCGTGGTGCCCGTGAGCCATCCGTCGCCGGTACACGTCGCGTGCCCCACGCGCAGGCCGGCCACATCCGTCAGAGCGTCAGCTGTCATGGGGGCAGTACTGCCCGGCCGGGGGCGGCCGTACCCTGGACGTATGAGCACCGCCCCCGATCCCCGCCCGAGTGGGCCCGAGCCGGCACTGGTCTTCGACGACCCGCTGGACCAGCAGTCCCCGGACGACACGGACCGCGGCTGGGGCGAGCGCCCGTCCGGCGACAGCGCGGCCGATCTGAAGCGCTTCCTCGACGAGAAGCCGCCCCACCACATCTGACCCGCCCGCAGGCGGGCCGCCCCTACCGCTCGCCGTGCCCCGTGCCGCGCTGCGCGACGAGGGTGTCGCGGATCTCCTTGAGCACCTCCAGCTCGGTGATCTCGACGACCTCGCGCGTGCCCTCCTTCGCCTTCCGGCGGGCCTCCACCCGGGCCAGGTACTTCGCCATGGGCAGCACCATCAGGAAGTAGACGACCGCCGCGGTGATCAGGAACTGCAGCGTCGCCCCGAGGACCGAGCCCCACAGGATCCTGACACCGGTCGCGGCGTCCCCGGCACCTTCGCAGGGGCCCTTCAGGCACGAGCTGTAGCTGTCCAGGTTCTTCGTGCCGAACGCGCCCACCAGCGGGTTGATGACGCCCTTCACGACCGAGTTGACGATGTTCGTGAAGGCGGCGCCGATGACCACCGCCACGGCCAGATCGACGACGTTGCCCCGCATCAGGAAGGCCTTGAAGCCCTGCAGGATGCCCGTCTTGTCCTGGTCGCTCACTTCGAGGCCTCATTTCTCGTGCGCAGGGTGCGGAGGAAAGCGCTCCGCAACCTACGTCACCCCGGTGCCGGCCTGTCCAGTCGGGCCGCCCGGCGCGAGGGTCCCACGAGCGGACGGGGACGGCAGGAGCGCCGGTCAGCACACCGTCACCGCCAGCCGTGCCGTGGCGCTCGCGCCGGCCAGGCCGGCCGCCGTGGAACGCGGCACCGACAGCACGACCAGCGCCCCGCCGTCGCCCGTTCCGCCCGCTCCGTCCGCCGGTTCCGGCACCTCGGTCACCCGCGCCCCGCGCGCGACCACGCGGGCCTCGCCCCCGGACACCGTCTCCTCGGCGGCGATCACGTCCACCCGGTCGCCCGGCCGCAGCAGCCGTACCGTGGCCGCGTCGGCGATCCGCACCGCCGCCGTGACCGCCGCGCCCGCGCCCCGCGCCCGTACGGCACGGTCCCCGGGGGACACCGAGACGGCACGGGCCGCCGGGGACCCGTCGGGACGGCCGCGGGACCGGTCCGCGTCCCGCGGCCCCGCCGCCACCAGCGCTGCCGCCGTGACCGCGAGACCGAGCGCCATGGCCCGCCTCCGGTGCCGTACGAGCCCGCCCGGGAGCGGCAGGCCGCCGCGCACCCGCACCGGGGCGAAGTGCGGCACCCCGCACGGGGGAGGGACCTCGGGGCCGGGCGGGCGGAGGGAAGAGGGGGAGCGGAACGAGGAGGGAGGACGGGACACGGATACCACCACCTGCGACGAGGGACCGGCTTGCGACTCCCACGATGAGGCCTCGCGCCGCGCCCCGCCGGGCCCTGTGGACGTGCCACGGCCCTGTGGAGAACTCCCCCACCCGAACGGTACGTTCCGCCCCGCCACCGGCTACGGCAGCGCGAACCCCGGGTCCATCCCGCCCAGCGCCGACACGCACGGACAGTCCCGCTCCTCCGTCACCGGCAGCGCGGCCACCGCGTCGAAGAGCATGTCCCGCAGCCGGTCCACATTGGCGGCGAACACCCGCAGCACCTCGTCGTGGGAGACGCCCTCACCGGTCTCGGCACCGGCGTCCAGGTCGGTGACCAGGGTCAGGGAGGTGTAGCAGAGCTCCATCTCACGGGCGAGCGCCGCCTCGGGGTGGCCGGTCATGCCCACCACCGACCAGCCCTGCGCCCGGTGCCACAGCGACTCGGCACGGGTGGAGAAGCGAGGCCCCTCGACCACGACCAGCGTGCCGCCGTCCACCGGCTCCCAGTCCCGGCCCCGGGCCGCCTTCAGCGCGGCGGCCCGCCCGGTGGGGCAGTAGGGGTCGGCCAGCGACACATGGACCACGTTCGGCACCGTGCCGTCGGGCAGCGGCAGCCCGTCGAAGTAGGTGCCGGCCCGGGACTTCGTACGGTCCACGAGCTGGTCCGGCACCAGCAGCGTGCCCGGCCCGTACTCGGGGCGCAGGCCGCCGACCGCGCACGGTCCGAGGACCTGGCGCACGCCGACCGACCTCAGCGCCCACAGGTTGGCCCGGTAGTTGATGCGGTGCGGCGGCAGATGGTGGCCGCGCCCGTGCCGGGGAAGGAAGGCGACCCGCCGGCCGGCCACCTCGCCGAGGAAGAGGGAGTCGCTGGGCGCCCCGTACGGGGTGTCCACCTGGACCTCGGTCACGTCGTCGAGGAAGGAGTAGAAACCGGAGCCGCCGATCACGCCGATCCCGGCCTTCGCCATGTTCGCCATGCCCCGCACCCTAACCGCACCCGGAAACGCCGAGGACCCCGTCGTCGGACGACGACAGGGTCCCGTAAGGAAACGGCCCTACGCGGCGGTGGTGCCGGCGGTGCTGCCCGAACCGGAGGATCCGGCCGACGAGCTCGCACCCGAGCCCGAGGAGGAGGACGACGACGTCGACGAGGTGCTCGACGACTTCGGCGACGCCGGCGAGCTGCTCGACGAGGAGCCGCGGCTGTCGTTGCGGTAGAAGCCGGAGCCCTTGAAGACGATGCCGACCGCGGAGAACACCTTCTTCAGGCGTCCCTGGCACGCGGGGCACTCGGTCAGGGCGTCGTCAGTGAACTTCTGCACCGCCTCGAGGCCCTCGCCGCACTCGGTGCACTGGTACTGGTAGGTCGGCACTGTCTTCCTCCTGGCACTCTCACTCGATGAGTGCTAACGACGGTCCATCTTGACGTATTCCGCGGGCTCAGTCCACTGCGGCGGACTCGCGGTGACCGACGCCACGTGCGACGGTGCGCCCGCGCGGGGCCGTGGCCAGCCGCGACCGCAGCGCCAGCAGCGTCGCGAGGGCCAGCACCGTACCGGCCATCGGGACGAGGAAGCCGGCGCCGCCCCACAGGCGGTCCTCCAGCTGTCCCGCGACCGTGACGGCCGCCGCCTGGCCGAGCGCGACGGCGCCGGTCAGCCAGGTGAAGGCCTCGGTGCGGGCGCCCGCCGGGACCAGGTTCTCCACCAGCGTGTAGCCGGTGATCAGGGCCGGTGCGATGCACATGCCGACCAGCAGGCCGAGCCCGGCCAGCAGCAGGGCCGAGTGGGCGGTCCACAGGGCGGACGCGGTCAGCGCGAGCGCCGTGTAGCCGATCACCAGGCGCCGCTGCGGGGCGGCCTTCCAGACGATCGCGCCGCAGGCGATGCCGGAGAGCATGTTGCCCGCGGCGAAGACGCCGTAGAGGACGCCGTTCAGTCCGGGCTCGCCGATCGACTCGGTGAACGCGGCCAGCGAGACCTGCATGCCGCCGAAGACGGAGCCGATGCCCAGGAACGTCACGATCAGCACGCGCACACCGGGGACGCGCAGCGCGGAGGCGTGCTCCACGCGCGCGTGCCCGTCGCGGCCCGTCTCGGGCTGCGTGCCCTTCTGCGCGGCGAACAGCAGACCGCCGACCAGCGTCAGCGCGGCCTCGGTGAGCAGGCCCGCGGCCGGGTCGACGGCCGTGCACAGGGCGGTGGCCAGCAGCGGTCCGACGACGAAGGTGAACTCGTCGGTGACGGACTCGAAGGCCGCCGCGGTGGTCAGCAGCGGGGAGCCCTTGAGCCGCACGCCCCAGCGGGCCCGCACCATGGGCCCGATCTGCGGCACCGAGGCGCCCGTGGGCACGGCGGCGGCGAACAGCGCCCACAGGGGCGCGCCGGTCAGCGCCAGCGCGGTGAGGGCCAGTCCGGCCGCCGCGTGGACGAGGACGCCGGGCACGAGGACGGCGCGCTGCCCGTGACGGTCGGCGAGACGGCCGCTGTAGGGGGCGAACAGCGCCATGGAGACGCCGGTGACGGCCGCCACGGCGCCGGCCGCGCCGTACGAGCCGGTGGTGTGCCGCACCAGCAGCACGATGGAGAGGGTGAGCATCGCGAACGGCTGGCGGGCCGCGAAGCCGGGGAGCAGGAACGTCCACGCGCCGCGCGTGCGCAGCAGCCGGCCGTATCCCGGTCGGGAGGTGGCCGCCGAGTCCTTCGACGTGGTGACCGTGGATGCCACGGCCCGTGCCTTTCCGCCACCTGGTAGCGGCCCGCGCGGGTCGTGCGGGGGCGCCGAGAGCTGTCCTCTTGCGCTGACTGCGGTAGATACCGGTGCCACAGCTCAGGGCGTTCCGGCCGCCATACGGTCGCGCCAGCTCTGCGTCAGGCAGAGTTGGTTCGATCTGGGGGTCGCCTGCATCGTACAGGGATCACCTGTCGCCCGCTGTGAGGCCGGGCACGCCGGCGGTGTCCCGTCCGCGGTCCGCCGGTGTCCCGTCCGATGCCCGTTCAGCGTCCCGCCTGCGGTCCGTCAGCGTCCCGTCCGCGGTCCGTCGGTGCCCAGCCAGCCGGCCAGCTTGCCGCCCCGGCCGACCGCGCGCAGGCGCCGTTCGGCGGCGTCCCGTACCGGGTCCGTGGCGACGACGAGCAGCTCGTCCCCGCGGCGCAGCACCGTCGACGGCAGCGGTACGAACGACCTTCCCCCGCGCACGACGAGGGTGACGGCGGACCCGCTCGGCAGCCGCAGCTCGGCGACCTCCACGCCGTGCATCCTCGACCCGGCCGGGATGGCGACCGACAGCAGGTGTCCGCGCAGCCGCTCCAGGGGCGCCGACTCGATGCCGAGGTCGGCGGCGGAGTCCGCGCCCAGGCGCAGCTTGCGGGCCAGCCAGGGCAGGGTCGGCCCCTGGATGAGGGTGTAGACGACGACCAGGACGAAGACGATGTTGAAGATCCGCTCGCTCCCGGCGACGCCCTGCACCATCGGGATCGTCGCCAGGATGATGGGCACGGCGCCGCGCAGCCCCGCCCAGGACATCAGCGTCTGCTCCTGCCAGGGCACCCGGAACGGCAGCAGGCAGAGGACGACGCTCAGCGGGCGGGCCACCATGGTGAGCGCCAGTCCGATGAGCAGCGCGGGCACGATGTCGTCGCCCAGTTCGTGCGGGGTGACGAGCAGGCCGAGCAGGACGAACATGCCGATCTGGGCTATCCAGCCGAGCCCCTCGGCGAAGCCGCGGGTGGCGGGCCAGTGCGGCAGCTTGGCGTTGCCCAGCAGCATCGAGGCGAGGTAGACGGCGAGGAAGCCGCTGCCGTGGGCGATGGCGCCGAACGCGTAGGCGGCGACCGCGATGGCCATGACGGCGATCGGGTAGAGGCCGGAGGCGGGCAGCGCCACGTGCCGCAGTCCCCAGGCGCCCAGCCAGCCCACCGCGAATCCGATGGCGGCGCCGATGGCCAGCTCCAGCACTATCTCGCCGACCAGGACGTACCAGTGCTCGACCGGTCCGGCCGAGGAGAAGGCGACGACCAGGATGACGACGGGCGCGTCGTTGAAGCCGGACTCCGCCTCCAGTGTGCCCGTCACCCGCGCGGGGAGCGGTATTTTCCGCAGCACCGAGAAGACGGCCGCCGCGTCGGTCGAGGACACCACCGCGCCGATGATCAGCGCCTGCCGCCACTCCAGCCCGACCAGGAAGTGCGCGGCCGACGCCGTGACGCCGACGCTCACCGCGACGCCGGCCAGGGCGAGCGCGGCGGCGGAGGGCAGGATCGGTCTGACCTCCGTCCACTTCGTGCCCAGGCCGCCCTCGGCCAGGATCACGACCAGGGCCGCGTATCCGATGACCTGGGTCAGCTCGGCGTTGTCGAAGTGGATGTCGCCGAAGCCGTCCTGGCCCAGGGCGATGCCGATGCCCAGGTAGACGAGCAGGCTGGGGAGCCCGCTGCGCGAGGAGATCCGGACCGCTGCGACGGCGACGAGCAGGACGATCGAGCAGACGAGCAGGAGCTGGTTGAGGTGGTGGACAGTCAGCGGCCGTTCCCTTCCCTGGCCCAGGCGCATCCGCGCGTGAGCTCACGTACATCGCATACGAGCCACCGCTCCCGCGGCAAACTACTTCGTTACCTTACCTAACTCTTGACGCTTTCTTGACGCGTGAGACGGCAAGATCGAACGTCCGTCCGGGCTGGTTCCCGACTCCGCGTCAAGGGGCGCGGGGCCCTGCGCCTATCGTTGCTCCAGCGCTCAGTTAAAAGCACAGCCCGACCTGCCGCTCGCGTTAGGACAGCAAGGACAGCGATGCCCACCGACACCACCGCCTCCCCGGGTCAGCAGGCCGGCGCCTCCACGGGGCAGCAGCCCGGCAAGTCCGGCAGGAAGAAGGGACGCAGAGGACGACTGATCGTGCTCGTCCTGGTGCTGGCCCTGATCGGTGCTGTCGCCTACGGCGGGTACTGGTCGGTCAGCACCGTGCGTGCCTCCTTCCCGCAGACCAAGGGCTCGATCACGCTCAAGGGCCTGACGGGGACCGTCGACGTCAAGCGGGACGGCTACGGCATCCCGCAGATCTACGCCTCCTCCGACGAGGACCTGTTCATGGCGCAGGGCTACGTCCAGGCGCAGGACCGGTTCTACGAGATGGACGTGCGCCGGCACATGACCGCCGGGCGCCTGTCGGAGATGTTCGGCAAGAGCCAGATCGACAACGACGAGTTCCTGCGCACCCTGGGCTGGGACCGGATCGCCGAGGAGGAGTACGAGAAGAAGCTCTCCCCCGCCACCAAGAAGTACCTCCAGGCGTACGCCGAGGGCGTCAACGCCTACCTGGAGGGCAAGGAGGGCAAGGAGATCTCCCTCGAGTACGCGGCGCTGGGCTTCGAGAACGACTACAAGCCCGGGAAGTGGACCCCGGTCGACTCCGTGGCCTGGCTGAAGGCGATGGCCTGGGACCTGCGCGGCAACATGCAGGACGAGATCGACCGCGCGCTGATGACCAGCCGCCTCGGCCCGAAGCAGATCGCCGACCTGTACCCGGCGTACCCGTACAGCCGGAACAAGCCGGTGGTCCAGGAGGGCCAGTACAACCAGCTCACCGGGGCGTACGAGCAGGGCGAGAGCACGGGGACGGGGACCGGCACCGGGACGGGCACGGAGACCGGCACGGGCACCGGGATCGGCACCGGCACGGGCACAGGTACAGGTACCGGGACCGGGACTGGCACCGGCACCGGCACCGGCACAGGTACAGGTACCGGGACCGGCACCGGCACCAGTGGTTCCTCCCTGGAGAGCCAGCTCACCGGCCTCCAGGAGGTCCTCCAGGACCTGCCCACCGCCGTCGGCGTCAACGGCGACGGCATCGGCTCCAACTCCTGGGTGGTCTCCGGCGAGCACACCATCACCGGCAAGCCGCTGCTCGCCAACGACCCGCACCTGTCGGCCTCGCTGCCGTCCGTCTGGTACCAGATGGGCCTGCACTGCCGCGAGGTCTCGACCACCTGCCGGTACGACGTCGCCGGCTACACCTTCGCGGGCATGCCGGGCGTGATAATCGGCCACAACCAGGACATCGCCTGGGGCCTGACCAACTCCGGCGTCGACGTCACCGACCTCTACCTGGAGAAGATCACCGGCGACGGCTACCAGTACGACGGCAAGGTGGTGCCCTTCAAGACCCGCGAGGAGACCATCAAGGTCGCCGGCGGCAAGGCGCAGAAGATCGTCGTCCGTGAGACCAACAACGGCCCCCTGCTCTCCGACCGTTCCGACGACCTGGTGAAGACCGGCAGGAAGGCCACCGTCGACAGCGCCGCTCCCGACCGGGGCGACGGCTACGGCGTCGCGCTGCGCTGGACCGCCCTGGACGCCGGCCGCACCATGGACTCGATCTTCGCGATGAACCGCGCGAAGGACTGGGACGACTTCCGCGAGGCCGCCGCCCTGTTCGAGGTGCCCTCGCAGAACCTGATCTACGCGGACACCGAGGACCACATCGGCTACACCCTTCCCGGGAAGATCCCCACCCGCGCGGAGAAGCACGACGGCTCCATCCCCGCCCCCGGCTGGGACCCCGCCTACGAGTGGACCGGCTGGATCGAGCAGGACGCGCTGCCCTACGAGTACGACCCGGACCGCGGCTACATCGTCACCGCCAACCAGGCCGTCGTCGACGAGGACTACCCGTACACGCTGACCACCGACTGGGGGTACGGCGCCCGCAGCCAGCGGATCACCGAACTGATCAAGTCGAAGATCAAGGACGGCGGCAAGATCTCCACCGACGACATGCGGCAGATGCAGCTCGACAGCTCCAGCACCATCGCCAAGCTGCTGGTGCCGCACCTGCTCAAGATCGACACCGAGGACGCGGACGTCCGCGAGGCGCAGAAGCTGCTGGAGGGCTGGGACTACACCCAGGACGCCGACTCGGCGGCCGCCGCCTACTTCAACTCCGTGTGGCGCAACATCCTCAAGCTCGCCTTCGGCCACAAGCTGCCCAAGGAGCTGCGGGTCAAGGGCCAGTGCGTATGGGTCGACCCGGTCAACACCACCGGGCCCGCCGACGAGGCGGGCAAGGTCCGCGAGTGCGGTCAGCGCGACGCCGACCAGGCGCAGCCCGACGGCGGCGACCGCTGGTTCGAGGTGGTCCGCAAGCTGATGGACAAGGAGGACAGCTCCTGGTGGAAGACCCCCAAGTCGGGCACCCGCCCCGCAGCGGACAACCGTGACGAGCTGTTCAAGCGCGCCCTGATCGACGCCCGCTGGGAGCTGACCGCCAAGCTCGGCAAGGACATCGACACCTGGAGCTGGGGCCGGCTGCACCGCCTGTTCCTGGACAACCAGACCCTCGGCACCGAGGGCCCGGACTTCCTGCAGTACATGCTCAACCGCGGCCCGTGGAAGCTCGGCGGCGGCGAGGCCACCGTCAACGCGACCGGCTGGAACGCCGCCGGCGGCTACGACGTCGTGTGGGTGCCGTCCATGCGGATGGTGGTCAACCTCGGCGACCTCGACAAGTCCCGGTGGATCAACCTCACCGGCGCCTCCGGGCACGCCTACAGCGCCCACTACGTCGACCAGACGGACAAGTGGGCCGAGGGCGAGCTGCTGGAGTGGTCGTACTCGCAGAAGGCGGTCGCGGACAGCACCAGCGACACCCTGCTGCTGAAGCCCTGACCCCCTGGTCCCCGCCGCCGGAAGCGGCCGCCACGCGCACGCGTGGCGGCCGCTTCCGCGTGTGCGGGGGCTCAGCCGAACCGGGGGCTCAGCCGAACCGGCGCACCCCGGACGGTGTCACCACCGCGTGCACCGGCCGGTCGTGCGGCTCGGCGGGGACGCGCGCGACGACCTCCGTGTCGTACAGCAGCACCACCAGCGCCGGACGCGCGCCCGCGCGGTCCAGCCGGGCGAGGACGCGGTCGTAGGAGCCGCCGCCGCGTCCCAGGCGCATCCCGCGCGCGTCGACGGCGAGGCCCGGCAGCAGGACGACGTCCGCCTCCGTGACGGCGTCCGGTCCGAGAAGCGGACCCGAGGGCTCGAAAAGCGCCATCTTCGCGCCGTGCCGCACCCGTGTGAGCGAGTCCTCGCCCTCGTACGTCCCCCAGTCCAGGTCGTTGTCGGGCAGCAGCGCGGGCAGCAGTACGCGTGCGCCCCGCGCGCGCAGCGCGTCGAGCAGCGCGAGCGTGCCGGGTTCGCTCCCCACGGAGACGTACGCCGCCACCGTGCGCGCGTGCGCCAGTTCGGGCAGTCCGAGCGCCCGCCCGGCCAGCACGGTCGCGGATTTCCGCACGTCATCCGCCGTCAACCCGTTCCTCACCGTGAGGATTTCCCGGCGCCATGCCCGCTTGTCAAGATCGCTCGGGCCTTCTGCGTGTCTCAAATCCGTACCCGTATCGTTCCAATATGCTCATATGAGCGGTAATTAACCGGAGCCCCAGATTCACTGCAAAGGGGCCCGATATGGTGGCGCACATGTCTCAGTCACACCCTCGGATCAGCAAGGCTGTCATCCCCGCAGCCGGCCTCGGCACCCGGTTCCTGCCGGCCACCAAGGCCACTCCCAAGGAGATGCTGCCGGTCGTCGACAAGCCGGCGATCCAGTACGTGGTCGAAGAGGCCGTCTCCGCCGGCCTCGACGACGTCCTCATGGTGACGGGCCGCAACAAGCGCCCCCTGGAGGACCACTTCGACCGCAACTACGAGCTGGAGTCCGCCCTCCAGAAGAAGGGCGACGCCGACCGCCTCGCCAAGGTCCAGGAGTCCAGCGACCTGGCCACCATGCACTACGTCCGCCAGGGCGACCCCAAGGGCCTCGGCCACGCCGTGCTGTGCGCCGCCCCGCACGTCGGTGACGAGCCCTTCGCCGTTCTCCTCGGCGACGACCTGATCGACCCGCGCGACCCCCTGCTCCAGCGCATGATCGACGTCCAGCAGCAGCACGGCGGCAGCGTCGTCGCGCTCATGGAGGTGGCCCCCGAGCAGATCCACCTCTACGGCTCCGCCGCCGTCGAGGCCACCGCGGACTCCGACGTCGTCAAGGTCACCGGCCTGGTCGAGAAGCCCGCTCCCGAGGACGCGCCCTCGAACTACGCCGTCATCGGCCGCTACGTCCTCGACCCCGCCGTCTTCGGCATACTGCGCACGACCGAGCCCGGCCGCGGCGGCGAGATCCAGCTCACCGACGCCCTCCAGCAGCTCGCCACGGACGAGAAGGCCGGCGGCCCGGTGCACGGCGTCGTCTTCAAGGGCCGCCGCTATGACACCGGCGACCGCGGCGACTACCTGCGTGCCATCGTCCGGCTCGCGTGCGAACGTGAGGACCTGGGCCCGGACTTCCGGACCTGGCTCCGCAGTTACGTCACCGAGGAGATGCAGCAACGTTGAGCACCGCCGCGCCCCGCACCGCAGGACCGGACCACCTCTGGTCGGTGGACGAGCACCTGGACGACATCCTCGCGACCGTCCGGCCCCTCGAACCCATCGAGCTGCACCTCCTCGACGCCCAGGGCTGTGTCCTGGTCGAGGACGTCACGGTGCCCGTCTCCCTGCCCCCGTTCGACAACAGTTCCATGGACGGGTACGCGGTGCGGGTCGCGGACGTCGCCGGCGCGAGCGAGCGGTACCCGGCGGCCCTCGAGGTCGTCGGGGACGTCGCCGCCGGCGCGGCCGGTCTCCTCCACGTCGGCCCCGGCCAGGCCGCCCGCATCATGACCGGCGCCCCGCTCCCGCCCGGCGCCGAGACCGTCGTCCCCGTCGAGTGGACCGACGGCGGACTCGGCGAGGGCCCGGCCACCGGGATGCGCGCCCGCAGCCTCGCCCCCGAGGGCGCCACCGGGCAGGTGAACGTGTACCGCCCGGCCGAGGCACGCGCGCACGTGCGCGCGAAGGGCAGCGACGTCAGGGCCGGCGACCGCGCCCTGGCGGCCGGTACCGTCCTCGGCCCGCCGCAGATCTCCCTGCTGGCCGCGATCGGCCGCGGCACGGTCCGCGTGCGCCCGCGCCCGCGCGTGGTGGTCCTCTCCACCGGCAGCGAACTCGTCCAGCCCGACGAGGAACTGCGCCCCGGTCAGATCTACGACTCCAACAGCTTCGCCCTCACCGCCGCCGCGCGGGACGCCGGCGCGATCGCCTACCGCGTGGGCGCCGTCGCCGACGACGCCACGACCCTGCGGGACACCATCGAGGACCAGCTGGTGCGCGCCGACCTGATGGTCACCACCGGCGGCGTGAGCGTCGGGGCGTACGACGTCGTCAAGGAGGCGCTGTCGTACGCCGGGGACGAGGACGAGCCCGGCAGCGGCGTCGAGTTCCGCAAGCTCGCCATGCAGCCGGGCAAGCCCCAGGGCTTCGGTTCCGTCGGCCCCGACCACACCCCGCTCCTCGCCCTGCCCGGCAACCCGGTCTCCAGTTACGTCTCCTTCGAGCTGTTCGTCCGTCCCGCCATCCGCACCCTGATGGGCCTGACGGACGTCCACCGGCCGAGGGTCCGCGCGAAGCTCACCGCGGACCGGGCGCTGACCTCGCCGCGGGGCCGCCGCCAGTTCCTGCGCGGCCGGTACGCGGACGGCACGGTGACCCCGGTCGGCGGCGCCGGCTCCCACCTCGTGGCGGCCCTCGCGCGGGCGAACGCGCTGATCGTCGTCCCCGAGGACGCCGAGTCCGTCGCGCCCGGCACCGAGGTCGAGGTGGTCCTGCTCGGCTGAGCGTGACCGGTTGACGGTACCGTGTCGCGCACAGCAGGCCCGTGCGCCGCACCGCCACGGGCCAGGACCGGGAGCGCCACACGATCATGACCGTGCCTTCCCGGGGGGAGACCCCCGGACCCTCCGACCAGCCCCGCCTGACCCATGTCGACGAGGCGGGCGCCGCCCGCATGGTCGACGTGTCCGGCAAGGACGTCACCGCGCGCACCGCGCGGGCCACCGGCCGCGTTCTCGTCTCCCCGCGCGTGATCGAGCTGCTGCGCGGCGAGGGCGTCCCCAAGGGCGACGCGCTGGCCACCGCGCGCATCGCGGGCATCATGGGCGCCAAGCGCACCCCCGATCTGATCCCGCTCTGTCACCCGTTGTCGGTGTCCGGTGTGAAACTGGACCTGTCGGTCGCGGACGACGCCGTGGAGATCGCGGCGACCGTGAAGACGACGGACCGCACGGGCGTCGAGATGGAGGCGCTCACCGCGGTCTCCGTCGCCGCGCTCACCGTGATCGACATGGTCAAGGCGGTCGACAAGGAGGCGGTCATCACGGACGTGCGGGTCGAGGAGAAGACGGGCGGAAAGTCGGGCGACTGGAGCCGGACATGACTCTCGACACTTCGATCGGCGGCGCGCTGCCCGCTCCGTACAGCGCGCTCGTGGTCACGGCCTCCAACCGGGCCGCCGCCGGCGTCTACGAGGACAAGGGCGGCCCGCTGATCGCGGAGGGGCTGCGGCGCTTCGGGTTCGCGGTCGACGGCCCACAGGTCGTCCCCGACGGCGACCCCGTGGAGACCGCCCTGCGCGCGGGCGCCGACGCCGGGTACGACGTGATCGTGACCACCGGCGGCACCGGCGTCTCCCCCACCGACCGCACCCCCGAGGCGACCCGCCGGGTCATCGACCACGAGATCCCCGGCATCGCGGAGGCCATCCGCGCGTACGGCCGTGACAAGGTGCCCACGGCCGCGCTCTCCCGGGGCCTCGCCGGCGTCGCGGGCGGCACGCTGATCGTCAACCTGCCGGGGTCCAGTGGCGGGGTGAAGGACGGTCTCGCCGTCCTGGAGCCGCTGCTGAGGCACGCCGTGGACCAGCTGCGCGGCGGGGACCACCCGAGACCGGACGTCACGGGCGGGGGTGCGAACTGAACAGCCCACACTGGCCGGTCGAGCTGGTGGACGGCGACATCGTCCTCCGGCCGATAAGGCTGCGCGACCAGAAGGCCTGGCGCGAGGTCAACCGCCGCAACCGCGACTGGCTGCGGCCCTGGGAGGCGACGATCCCGCCGCCCACGCCCAGCGGCCCGGTCACCCACCGGCCGACCTACCGTCAGATGGTCCGCCACCTGCGCTCCGAGGCCAACGCGGGCCGGATGCTGCCGTTCGTCATCGAGTACCAGGGCCGTCTCGTCGGCCAGTTGACGGTCGCCGGCATCACCTGGGGCTCGATGTGCTCGGGCCACGTCGGCTACTGGGTGGACGAGGCGGTGGCCGGCCGCGGAGTGATGCCGACGGCCGTGGCGATGGTCGTGGACCACTGTTTCCGCTCCGTCGGACTGCACCGCGTCGAGGTCTGCATTCGCCCCGAGAACGGGCCGAGCCGCAGGGTCGTGGAGAAACTCGGATTCCGCGAGGAGGGCCTGCGCCCGCGCTATCTGCACATCGACGGCGCCTGGCGCGACCACCTCGTCTTCGCGCTCACGGCGGAGGAGGTCCCCGACGGTTTGCTCGCCCGGTGGCGCCGGGCACGCTCCGAGGGGCGGTCCGGCCACGAGCGGCGTAATCCGGGAATCCCGCACGGCCCCGGAAATTGAATAAACGTTCGAATTTAAGCGGAAGGTGACCGCCTTCAAGCGCGGAATTCCCGCTTCGAGGGGGTCCCTGATCGCGCCGGTCACAAGAAAAGTTCGAAATATCAGCCAGATCGTGCGACACACCGGTCCAATTGGCGGATGGCCCCGTGCGAACCCCTCTACGGTGTGAGATGTGAGCAGCAGCGGCCTGATCTACGCAGTCATCGTCGGGGCCTGGGCCGCCTACTTGGTGCCGATGTGGCTCCGTAGGCAGGACGAGCTGAACGAGGCCCGTCCGACGGAACGCTTCAGCACCGCCATCCGATTGCTGTCCGGACGGGCGGGCATGGAGCGCCGGTACGCCAAGGACCTGCGGGCGCGCTCCGCCGACGAGGGGGAGTACGGCGTCCACGACCCGGACGCGGTCACCGACACGGTGGACGTCCGGGCCTTCGCCGTGTCCCAGACCCGCCCGCAGACCCAGGCACCCGTACCGCCGCTCCCCGGAGAACGGCCGGAACCGGCGCCTGCCCGGCCTCCGCGCGAGCACGCGGACGGGCGCACACCCGGACCGGCCGCCGCGCGGGGACGCGTCCCGGCCGCCCGCCGCGGACCGGACGCCCAGCGGGCCCGGGCGGCGCAGGCCGCCGCCGCGCGCGCCCAGCGCTCCAAGGCGCTCGCCCGCCGCCGGCGCACCACCACGCTGCTCTTCGCCGCCTTCACGCTCGGCGCGATCGTCGCGGCGGTCGGCGGACTGGCCTTCCTCTGGGCGCCCGGCGTGCCGGCCGTACTGCTGAGCGCGTACATCGCCTACCTCCGCTCCCAGGAGCGCCGCCGCTTCGCCTACCAGATGGACCGCCGTCAGGCCGAGGCCGCCGCGCAGCGGCTGCGCGAGCGGGGGCGCCAGCCGCGCCGCCGCCCGTCCGCCGAGGACACCGACCCCGACGAACCGGAGGGGCCGGAAGCGGGGGTCGACGTCGACCCGGGCATGACCGCGCTCGCCGCGGACCGGCGTGCGCTCGTCGAGCAGACCGACCACGCCGAGTGGGTCGACCAGCAGCGCGAGCGGCAGCGCCGGCCCGGCCAGGGCGGCGACAGCTGGGACCCGGTCCCGGTACCGCTCCCGACGTACGTGACCGCCCCGGTCGCCCCCCGCGCCACGGGCGACGTGGACCTGGGCGCCCCGGACACCTGGAGTTCGGCCCGTTCCAGCGCCGTACCGGCGGACGAGGCGCAGGACCCGCCCGAGGAGGCGGACCCGGCCGCCCCCGCCGACGACCGCAGCGACGCCCGCCGGGCCGCCTCGGCCCGCCGTTCCCGCGAACGCGGCCGCACCCCCCTCTTCGACCAGTACGAGGACGGGGAGCGCCCGAAGGCCGCCAACGAGTAGCGCAGGGCCGACGGATTTCCGAGCACCCCGATCGGGATGCTAAAGTTTCACTCGTTGCAAGGGCCTGTGGCGCAGTCCGGTAGCGCACCTCGTTCGCATCGAGGGGGCCAGGGGTTCAAATCCCCTCAGGTCCACTGCACATGGCCGTTCTTGAGCTGGCTCAAGGTCGGTTGGCGAAGATCCCGCGCGATCATCATGATCGCGCGGGATCTTCGTCGTTTCCGGGGTCTGCTCGCGCCTGTTCAAGGAACGGCTGGGACGGCCGACCGGGGGTTTCCGTCCTGGGCGCCCTGACGCTTCGGCCACCGGTGCCACCGGCCGGTGAGGAAGCGGTTGCGACCGGAACCCTGACAGCCGCGATCTCCACGTGACCTCGAGACTCCAGGGCCAAGTCGCCTTGGAGTGACATGAGTTGATGTCTTCCGGGCTGGTCGGGAGGCCCGGGGGCGGATACCGGGGCGGCGCGGGGTCCTATTCCGCGGGAGGTCGGCCGGCGGGCGCGTGCGAGTGGTGGGTGCCCGTCCCGTCCGGCTGGTGGGCAGCTCGAGCTGGGCGGTCCGAGGCGAAGACAGCGGCGAGCCGGTCATGGAGCGACGCCGCACAGGGGTGGGCATCGCGCCGCGGTGTGATCGTGTAGATACCGCGGGTCGGGGGATCCACGAGGCCGATCGTGGTGACATCGGCCCGCAGCGCGCTCGTCAGCACTCCGGGGATCAACGCGATGGCATGACCGGTGGCGACCAGGGCCAGCTTGCCGGGCAGATCGGCCGCGGTGAGGTCGATACCGGCGCTGATTCCGGCGCGGGCGGCGTGCTGGCGAAGGAGCGCCGCCGAGCCCTCGTTGTCCTCGACCCAGGTCTGGTCGGCCAGACTCCGAAGGGGCACCGGCCCGTGCCCGGCCCGCGGATGGCCGACGGGCAGGACGACGACCATCTCGTCCAGCCCGAGGAACCGGTGCTCGACCCGCGGGTCGACGGTCAGCCCCGGCGGAGCGTCGGTGACGACGGCGATGTCGAGATCGCCCGCGATCACCCGGCCGTGCAGCTGTGCGCTCAGGCCGGGGAGCAGACTCCACCGGAGGGATCCGGCCTGCTTCAGCAGGCCCCGGACGGCTTCAGGGACGATCCCCGCGGCGAGAGACGGCGTCGCGCCGATCGCCAGGGGACGATCACACACCCCATCGCGGACATCTCGTACCGCGCGAAGGGCACGGTCCGCCTCATGGAGCGTGGCCAGGGCATGGCGCCGGAACACCTCGCCGGCCGCCGTCGGACGCACACCACGCGCATGGCGCTCCACCAGAGCCACGCCGAGCTGCCGTTCCAGCCCGGCGATCTGCCGGGAGACCGCCGACTGCGTGTGATGGAGCTCGGCCGCCGCCGCCGACAGCGATCCGACCCGGCACACCGTCACGAAGGTCCGCCACACAGTCAGATCCATGGGGACAGTATGCCCAGCCGGTATGCGGGCTCCGCAGGGCCGGCATGCGAAATCTGCGCTTGTCGCATCCATCGGGGTGCACCACTGTGGCGCGTATGACCACACCGCACACCGTCGCCGTCCTCGGTCTGGGGCGCATGGGCGGCGCCATCGCGACACGCCTGGCCACCCAGGACTGGGACGTCGTCGGCTGGACCCGCTCAGGGCGCACATCGGGCACGGTCAAGACGACCGGCGACCCGAACGAGGCCGTGGCCCGGGCAGACCTCGTCCTCCTGGCGCTGTTCGACGGCCCGGCCTGCCGGCAGGTCCTCGACGACGTCCGTGACTCACTGCGAACGGACACGATCGTGCTCAACACCAGCACCATCGCCCCCGCCGAGGCGACGATGCTGGCCCGGCGAATCGGCCCGTCCTACATCCACGCGCCCCTGCTCGGCTCGGTGCCGGCTGCCGCCGCCGGCACCCTGCAGATCCTCGCCGCCGCCGACCAGGACGCACTCGACCGAGCCCGGCCGGTTCTGGAAACGCTGGGCACCGTCCGGCGCGCGGACGACGCCTCCACCGCCGCCGCCCTCAAGCTGATCGCCAACAACAGCCTCACCGGCGCCGTCCTCGCACTGCGCGACTCACTGCGGCAGGCCGACGCCCTCGGCCTGCCCCGTACCCAGACGCTGGACATCCTCGAACTCGGCCAGCTCGGCGCACTCGTGGCCCGCAAACGACACTTCCTCCTCGGTGAGCCGACCGCTGCCACGGCCGAATTCACGATCGGCGCGCTGGCCAAGGACATGGCACTGCTGGCCGCCGCGTCGGACACCCCTTTGCGCAGCGCGGCCGGCCTGACCGGCATCTCCGCCGCCCCCGGGACCGACGCCGACATCGCCGTCGCCGCCACGGTCCCCGCCACGGAGGACGCCGTACTCGAACCGCTCCGTGCCTACATCCGCGGACACGCCACCGGCGACCCCGCCCACTTCCGCGACGCGTTCCTTCCCACCGCCCACATCGAAGGGATCCGGGACGGCGCATTCGTCTCCTGGAGACTGGACGAGTACTGCGCCCTCTTCCAGGGCCGGCCCGCCCCGGACGAACCGACCCGCACCCGCCGCATCGACGCCGTCGATGTCCACGGCACCGTCGCGACCGCCACCATGACGCTCTCGCACGGCGCGGACACGTTCACCGACGTCTTCCTGCTGATCCACGCCGACGGCGGCTGGCGCATCGCCAACAAGGCGTATCACCGCCACTCCTGAGAGCGGGAACCGATCCCTGTCCACACAGTCGGAAGCCTCCGCCGAGAAGTCGGCGGGGGCTTCTTCGCGTGGTGCGCTCACGCCTCGACGGTGATCCAGGCGGGTAGGTGTCCTGCCGGGCAAGGCTCTTCCTGCCCCCGGCCGGCCGGTGATGAGGTGGAAGTGACTTGCCTCACAGGAGGCCCGCGGAGGGAGGCGGCCCGGTAAATTCGCGGTCTGCGATGTCGGCACGCCCGTGACCTGGATTCTCGTCGAGTATCACGTACCGCGTTCCACGGCGTGAAAGCGATGGTCCGGGGGGCGACGATCATAAAATCCGCGAGGGCTTTACCGCGCTCTCTTCCCATAGGGCTGATCCCGTTCCTGTGGACCGTCTCACTCGGTCTGTGGGGACTGTCCCGGCAGCACAGCGTCTGGCGCGACGAGGCCGCCACCTGGCAGGTCGCCCTCCGCCCCACCGGCGAGATCCTGCGCATGCTGGAGCACGTCGACGTGGTGCACGGGCTCTACTACCTGTTCATGCACGGACTCTTCGAACTCTTCGGCCCCTCGACCACGGTGCTGCGGATGCCCTCCGTCCTGGCCGTCGCCGTGGGGGCCGCGTGCGTGGGGGAGATCGGCCGGCGACTGGCCGGGAACACGGTGGGACTGGGCGGCGGGCTGGCGTTGGGACTGCTCCCGGCCGTGCAGTTCTACCTCCAGGAAGGCCGGCCGTACGCGCTGGTGGCGGCCGGGGCCGGACTCTCCACGCTGGTGCTCGTGATCCAGCTCCAGGGACGCGAACGCAAAAGGCTCTGGGCCGCCTACAGTTGCGCCGTCCTCGTCTGCGGCCTGCTGAACTGGCTCTCGCTGCTGATCCTTCCGGCGCATCTGGCGACCCTGATGTGGGCGCGCGTCGCCTCCGGTGTCCGGGCGCGCTGGGCCGTGGCCTCCGCGGTCGCGACGGCGGGCGTGTCACCGCTGATCCTCTTCAGCCGCGGTCAGTCCGCCCAGGTCTCCTGGATACCGCCGCTGACCTGGCACATGCTGATCGGCCCGACGGTCCTGCTGGCCGTCGCCGGCCTCGGCACCCTCCTCGACCGGCCCCGGACAAGGCGGCTGTCGGCGGCGGCCGTCGGACTGCCGCTGCTGGCGGTCCCGCAGCTCGGCCTGGCCGGACTCTCCTTGTTCCAGCCGCTGTTCGTGGACCGGTACGTCCTGTTCAGCCTGGCCGGCCTGGCCCTCATGACCGGGGTGATCCTCGACGCCGCCGTACGGGCGGTGTCCCGGCGGTCGGCGAGCGCGTCGCGGTGGGTCCTTCCCGCCCTGGTCGTCGTCTCCTCGATCGCCCTGCTGCCGCAGTCACTGGCCAAACGGTCCCCGGACAGCCGCGTGGACGACGTCCTGTCGGCGGCGGAACGGGTCGAACGGCTGAAGGAGACCGGGGACGCCGTCCTGTTCCTCCCCGCGGCCCGCCGGGACACCCGGATGGTCTCCCCGGACGCGTTCACCGGCCTGCACGACATAGCCCTGGCGGAGAGCCCGCAGCGTTCCGGGACCCTGAAGGGCGTGGAGGCGAGCCCCGCGCGGATAAGGTCGTCGATCCTCGCCCACCGGCGCGTCGTCCTCATCACGGACGCGGAACGGATCGCGAGGCCGACGCGTTCGGCACGCGACAGGACGAAGGTCTCCGTCCTGCGGGAGCACTTCGCCCTGGTGGCCGACGAGCAGGTCCGCGGCCGCCGGGTGTCGGTGTACGAGCGGCTGCCGCCGGGGTCCGGTGGCCCCGGACCGGGATGAAATTCCGCGGGGTCCCGCAGAAACGCCCCCGGCCAGGGATCGGGCCGGGGGCGTGGTCCGGGCGGACCGTGGGGTCAGCCGACCGTCCACTTCTGGTTGGCGGCGCCGGTGCACGTCCAGATCTGCAGGGGGGTGCCGTCGGCGGAGGAACCGCCCTTGGCGTCCAGGCACTTGTCCGCACCGATGTTGGTCAGGTCGCGGGCGGAGGTGTAGGTCCACTGCTGGGCCTTGGTGCCGTTGCAGGTGTAGAGCTGCACGGGGGTGCCATCCGCGGTGGAGCCGCCGCGTACGTCGAGGCACTTGCCGAGGGCGCGTACGGTGCCGTCGCTGCCCAGGGTCCACTTCTGCGCGTCGACGCCGGTGCAGTCGTGCAGCTGGATCGGGGTCCCGTCCGCGGTCGAGGCGCCGGCGACGTCGACGCACATGTCGCCGATGCCCTTGACGGCGCCGGTCCTGGTGGTGCCGCCGTCCCCGGAGGAGCCGCCGGAGGCGGAGACGCGTACGTAGTCGATGGTCATCGTCTGCGGGAACGCGGTGCCGGCGTTGGGGCTGCCGGGCCAGTCACCGCCGACGGCGAGGTTGAGGATGAGGAAGAACGGGTGGTCGTAGACCCACTTCTTGCCGCCGAGGTCGGCGGGGGTGCGGGTCTGGTAGGCGGTGCCGTCGACGGACCAGGTGATCTTCTCGGGGCTCCAGTCGACCGCGAAGACGTGGAAGCCGTCGGCGAAGGCCGCGCCGCCCGGCAGCGTGTACGCGGCGCCGATGCCGCCGCCACCGGAGTAGCCGGGGCCGTGGACGGTGCCGTGGACGACGCCGGGTTCGTAACCGACGTTCTCCATGATGTCGATCTCACCGCTGTTGGGCCATCCGGCCGTGCCCAGGTCGTTGCCGAGCATCCAGAACGCGGGCCACATGCCCTGACCGCGGGGCACCTTGATCCGTGCCTCGAAGTGGCCGTAGGCCTGGGTGAAGGTCTTGGCGGTGTTGAGGCGGGCGGAGGTGTACTGGCAGGCCCCGTACCAGCACTGGAGCCCGGTGTCGGTGTTCTTGCGGGCGGTGATGACGAGGTTGCCGTTGCCGTCGAGGGCGGCGTTGTCCCTGCTGTTCCGGTAGTACTGCAGCTCGTGGTTTCCGTTGCCGCCGCCACCGGTCTCCAGGGTCCACTTGGCGGGGTCCGGGGCGCTGCCGGCCGGGCCGTTGAACTCGTCGGACCAGGTCACCGCGGTGGTGGCGGCGTCGGCCCGGTCGGCCGACGGTCCCGTGGTGAGGAAGGTGAAGGCGGCGGCGACCGCGGTGGAGACCAGCAGGACGGACCCGCCGAGCGACCACCGGCGTGCGCGGTGAGTGGCCATGACTGAACACACCTTGTCTGTGGGGAAGTTGCGTGTGGGGGGAGTGGGGTGGGTCGTTGGGAGCCCCGATGCTACGGACGGTTGACGGTGCAACCAACTGTCCGGTTTGTGTTCCAACTGGCTCTGACCTGCGGTTATTTGACGCTCTAAACTCTGTGGCTGATCGCTTAATGAGCGTTTAAGGGCGACTTAAGCAGGCGTGGGCGGAACGGACCGACGCGGCCAGCGGCTCAGGATCACCGTGGGCCTCCGCGATGTGCCGCCGGGTGCAGGGGGGTTGGGTGAGACGGAGATGTGAAGGTCGAGCCTCGGCGGGAGACGGGCCTGGGGGCGTCCGGCGGCGCGTCGGCCCTCAGTCGACGGTCCCGTCCTCGCTTCCGGGTGCCTCGGAGGACGCTTCGGGGCGTACGAACGTGCCCTTGATGGGGACGGTGATGACCAACCCTCGGTCGCGCAGGTCACGGACGGCTCGGCGGACGGTGTTGACGGCCACGCCGTACTGCTCCGCAAGGTCACGCTCGGCGGGAAGACGCGCACCCGCTCGTAGCCGCCCCGCCCGGATCTGTTCCGCGATGTGGTGTACGACCTGCAGATACACGTAGACGTGACTCGTCGGGTCGGGTCTCCACTCACGCTCATCGGCCATGCCTGCACGCTAAAGCGAGGAAAAGCACCCCACCACGTACGGGTGCAACCGTATGCTTCCTATTGCTACCTAACGCACCCTGATGCAAAGGTGCTGAAGTGAAACCCCGGCGGCCTGGCAGGGCCCCGGGGTGTGGTCAACGCTGAATCGGAGCGTCAACATGCATGACCTTATCCGCCGTATCGTCCGGTGGCTGGGCTTTCTCCTCGGGCCCGGTGCCGGAACTCGCCGCGTGGGACACCGGAGTCCTGCTTCCGATGTCGGCGACTCCGCCCGCCTCCCGCTCCACCGCTCCCCGTACTGCCTGCACCCCCCGCTCGACGGAGCGGAGTCCCGGCTCGTTCGCCCGTACCTGGACCCCGACCAGTACGTCGTCGGGGCGGGGAAGGCGGCCGCGTGATGGAGCCGACCCCCTCACTGCGACTGCTGCCCTGGTCCTCGCCGGAAGGCAAACCCTGCTTCCTCCTCAACGGCGGCGAGGGCGGGTATGTCTCGCGGCTGGCGGACGAGACGGAGGCTCGGCAACTGGCCGACGGCCTGGAAACGCTTGGCCGCGCCCGAAGGGTGCTGGACGATCCCCTGTCCCCGAACGTCGAGGTGCGCTACACCGCCGTCCGGCTCACCGAGCGCCTGGCCGACGCACTGCGCGTCGCGGAGTCCCGGGGTCGACGCCTGTCCTCGCCGGACGCGCACGACACCGAAGGCGCCGTCGGCAGCGGGACCGGTGACTGCGCCCCGGGGGCGTACTCATGAGTCCCCGGGCCGTGCAAGGAGCCAAAATCGAACAGCTCACCCAAGGCGTCGAGGCGGGCTATCGTCGTAGGCACGGTGCACTGAAGGAGCACGAAGGAGTACACCCGGTCATGACCGCACACGCAGCAGAATCCACGCCGGCCGTTCCGCCCATGCCCGAGCGGAACCCCAAGGCGCTGCGTGCTGCCATCGCTCAGCACGCTCCCCAGCTTCTTCCGGACTTCGACGAGCACTGGAAGTGGGCCGTCGCGGACGCGTATGACATCAGCACGGTGCCTGCGTTCATGGCCCGCTGGTGGGGTGAGTACGCGGTCGCACGAGATCGGGAGCTCGATGCCCATATGGCTGATCTCCACCACCGTGCGGCAGAGTCCACCGACATCGCCGAGGCCAAGGCGCTCCTGGAAGAAGCCTCCCACATCCGACACGAGGTACAGCGGCTGGAGCCTGGTCAGTGACCGACGACGGGTTCATGGGACCGCCGTGGCAGATGGACTGGACGCTCAAGGCTCAGGCCGTTCGCGACACCCTGCCCGAGCATGTGCGGAAGACGGTCGACGCCGTGCGCGCTGAACTCGTCACGGCGAAGGACCCGTACTTCCGGGGCATCGACACGGATGCGGACCTTCCCGACGGCATGAGGGTCCGGCCGGTCCGGTCCAGCGTTCCGAAGGGCCCTCGCATCTTCTTCTTCGGTCATGGGCACGGCTGGCTGCGCTACACCTTCATTCGGCGTGTGGAGGACCCCCGGATCATCGTGGAAGAGGTCTTCTGGCAATGACCCGGCGCCGGTCTCAGAGCGTCTTCGCGTAGCAGCGGCTGTCCTCGTGGAAGCGGTAGTAGCCGAACTTCTCGCAGGGCTCGTAGCCGCTGGAGACGTAGAGGGCGATGGCCTCCGGCTGCTTGGTGCCGGTCTCCAGGACCATGCGGACGCGGCCGGCCGCGCGGGCGTCCTCCTCCAGGGCGGCCAGGATGCGGCGGGCCAGGCCCCGGCCGCGCATCTGCTCGGTCACGTACATGCGCTTCAGCTCGGCGTCGCCGTCCCGGTTGCCCTCGTCGTTGGCGTCCTGCGTGCGCCAGCCGCCGGAGGCCACGGGGACGCCCGCCTCGTCGTAGGCGATCAGGTAGGTGCCGTTCGGGGGACGGAAGTCCGCCGGGTCCATGGGGGTGGCGTCGCCGCCGTCGCCGTAGCGGACGTGGTATTCGGCCTGGACCTCTGCGTCCAGTTTCACGGCGTCGGGGTGGTCGTAGGGGACCGGGCGGATTTCCATGCCGAATACCGTAAAACACGCCCGGACCTGGAGTGTCGTATCGTGCCCTGATGCTCACTGTGACCTCCGTCAACGTCAATGGACTGCGGGCCGCCGCCAAGAAGGGCTTCGTGGAGTGGCTGGCCGGGACCTCCGCCGATGTGCTGTGTCTGCAGGAGGTGCGGGCGGAGGCGAAGCAGTTGCCGGAGCAGGTGCGGGAGCCCGAGGGGTGGTACGTGACGCACGCGCCCGCCGCCGCCAAGGGGCGTGCGGGGGTGTCCCTGTACTCCCGGCGTGAGCCCGAGCGGGTGCGGGTGGGGTTCGGGTCGGACGAGTTCGACGACAGCGGGCGGTATGTGGAAATCGACCTGCCCGGGGTGACCGTCGCCTCGCTGTACCTGCCGTCCGGGGAGGTCGGGACCGAGCGGCAGGAGGAGAAGGTCCGGTTCATGGACCAGTTCCTGGTTTATCTGAAAGGGCTGCGGGAGCGGGCCGCCGCCGACGGGCGGGAGGTCGTGGTCTGCGGGGACTGGAACATCGCCCATGAGAAGGCCGACCTGAAGAACTGGCGGGGGAACACCAAGAGCTCCGGGTTCCTGCCGGAGGAGCGGGAGTGGCTGTCCCGGGTGCTCGACCCGGCGGACGGCGGGTACGTCGACGTGGTGCGGGCGCTGCATCCGGACGTGGAGGGGCCGTACACCTGGTGGTCGTACCGGGGGCGGGCCTTCGACAACGACACGGGGTGGCGGATCGACCTCGCCGTGGCGACCCCGGGGCTCGCGGCCCGCGCGGCCGAGGCCCGGGTCGAGCGGGCCGCCACGCACGCCGAGCGGTGGTCGGACCACGCTCCGGTGACGGTGGTCTTCGACCGCTAGCCGCGGTCAGTCCCGCTTGCGCAGCCGTCGGTCCAGGGCCAGGGACAGTTCCGCGTCGACCACGCTGCGGGCCAGCGGGCGCAGGCGGTGGAGGGACTCCTCCGGGGCGTGACGGAGGATCAGGCCGGCGAAGAGGTCGGCCAGGGTGTCGGCGTGGGTGCGGACCTCCGCGCCGGCGCGGAGCACCTCCGCGAGCGGGATGCCCTCGCGGACCAGGGCCGACGACACGTCCAGCAGGCGCCGGCTGATGTGGACGATCTCCTCGCCGTCGACGCCGAGGTAGCCGAGGTCCAGCGCGGCGGCCAGGTTCTCCGGGGTGACCTCGCCGGCGAAGTGGTCGGCGAGCTCCTCGGGGGTGAGGCGGACGGGGACCTCGTCGGTGGGGGTGTCCATGCCGAGGAGGTCGCCGACGTCACGGCCGTGGTCGAAGGCCTCGGCGAGTTCCGCTATGCCGTTCAGGGTGTGGCCGCGTTCCAGGAGCGCCGTGATCGTGCGCAGGCGGGCCAGGTGGTGGTCGTCGTACCAGGCGATACGGCCCTCGCGGCGCGGTGGCGGGATCAGCTTGCGCTCGCGGTAGAAGCGCAGCGTGCGCACCGTGATGCCGGCCAGCCGGGCCAGCTCGTCCATGCGGTACTCGCGCCGCTCACCGGGTCCTGCGCTCTCTTCTGCCACGCCTGAAGCCTAGGGCGTACCGGCGGTAACTTTCCTCGCGTGCCCCCTACCCATCAGTACGGAGCTGCTCTACGCTCCCATTGCGCCAGTGTTCACTGGCGGAGTTCTGAGCGATGCGTGGAGGCTTCGGGATGGCCGAGCACGAGCACGAACAAGGTCATGAGCACGTACGGGTGGCGGTGGTCGGGTCGGGATTCGGCGGACTCGGGGCCGCCGTGCGGCTGCGGCGCGAGGGGATCACCGACTTCGTCGTCCTGGAACGGGCGAGCGGTGTCGGCGGCACCTGGCGCGACAACAGCTACCCCGGCTGCGCCTGTGACGTGCCGTCGCACCTGTACTCGTTCTCCTTCGCGCCCAACCCCGACTGGCCCCGCTCCTTCTCCGGGCAGCGGCACATCCGCGCCTACCTGGAGCACGTCGCCGACGTCTTCGGGCTGCGGCCCCACATCCGCTTCGACTCGGAGGTGAAGCGGATGGTGTGGGACGGCGAGCAAATGCGGTGGGAGATCGAGACGAGCAGCGGGAACCTCAGCGCGGACGTGGTGGTGTCCGCCACCGGGCCGCTGTCCGAGCCCAAACTGCCGGACATCCCCGGCCTCGACACCTTCCCCGGCAAGGTCTTCCACTCCGCCCGGTGGGACCACGACTACGACCTGCGCGGCAAGCGGGTCGCCATGGTCGGCACCGGGGCGTCCGCGATCCAGATCGTGCCGTCGATCCAGCCCCTGGTGTCCCGGCTCACCCTCTTCCAGCGCACCCCCGCCTGGGTCCTGCCCCGCGTCGACCGGCCCATCAGCGAAGCCGAGCGCGCCCTGCACCGGACGCTGCCCGTCACCACCAAGCTGCGCCGCGGACTGCTCTGGGGCATCAGGGAGCTGCAGGTCCAGGCGTTCACCAAGCACCCCGGCGAGCTCGGCTTCGTCGAGCGACTGGCCAAGCGCAACATGGCCCGCGCCATCAAGGACCCGGCCCTGCGCGCCAGGCTCACCCCCGACTACCGCATCGGCTGCAAGCGGATCCTGCTGTCGAGCACGTACTACCCGGCGCTCGCGCAGCCCAACGTCGACGTCGTCGCGAGCGGTCTGAGCGAGATCCGCGGGTCCACCGTCGTCGGCGCCGACGGGACCGAGGCCGAGGTCGACGCCATCGTGTTCGGGACCGGGTTCCACGTCACCGACATGCCCATCGCGGAACGGGTCGTCGGCGCCGAGGGGAAGACCCTCGCCGAGAGCTGGACCGGCGGGATGCAGTCCCTGCGCGGCGCGACCGCCGCCGGGTTCCCCAACTGGATGACGATCATCGGGCCCAACACCGGCCTCGGGAACTCCTCCATGATCCTGATGATCGAGTCCCAGCTCAACTATCTCGCCGACTACCTGCGCCAGTTGGACGTCCTGGGCGGGCGGGTCGCCCTCGACGCCCGCCCCAGCGCCGTACGGGCCTGGAACCACCGGGTGCAGGAGCGGATGAAGCGCACGGTGTGGAACACCGGCGGCTGCACGAGCTGGTACCTCGACGAGAACGGGCGCAACACCACCGTCTGGCCCGGTACGACGAGCGAGTTCCGGCGCGCGACCCGGCGGGTCGACCTCGCCGAGTACGCCGTCCTGCGGGCGCACCCCAACAGCACGGTCACCCAGGAGAACGCCGAGGTGACCGCGTGAACCCCCTCACCTCCGGGCCGTACGCCCCGCCCGCCGCCGTCCGTGAACCGGCCGTCCGCTCCGCCGACGGCGCCCGGCTGCACGTCGAGGTGCACGGCCCCGAGGAGGCGCCGGCGGTCGTCCTCGCCCACGGCTGGACCTGCTCGACCGCGTTCTGGGCGGCGCAGATCCGCGAACTGGCCGCCGACCACCGGGTGATCGCCTACGACCAGCGCGGCCACGGACGTACGCCCGCGAGCCCGGCGTGCGGCACCGACGCGCTCGCCGACGACCTCGAAGCCGTCCTCACCGCCACCCTCGCGCCCGGCGAACAGGCCGTGGTCGCCGGGCACTCCATGGGCGGGATGACGGTGATGGCCGCCGCCGCGAGACCCGCGTTCCGCGCGCACGTGGCCGCCGTCCTGCTGTGCAGCACCGGCAGTTCACGGCTGGTCGCCGAGTCGACGGTGGTGCCGATACGGGCGGGCCGGGTACGGACCTGGCTGACCGGGCGCATCCTCGGCTCCCGGGCCCCGCTCGGACCGGTCACCCCGCTCGCCCGCCGGATCCTCAGGTACGCGACGATGGGCCCCGCCTCCACCCCGGACATGGTCGAGGCGTGCGCCCGTATCGTGCACGCCTGCCCGCGCGCGGTGCGCCACGCCTGGTCGCGCGTGCTCGACGGGCTCGATCTCGACCATGGACTCGCCGAGTTGCGGGTACCGGTCGAGATCGTCACCGGCGGCGCGGACCGGCTCACCCCGCCGGTGCACGCCCGGTCGCTGGCCGCCGCGCTGCCGGACTGCCTCGGCGTCACCGAACTGCCCGGCATCGGCCACATGACCCCCGTCGAGGCGCCCGGCCTGGTCACCGGGAAGATCCGCGCCCTGGCCGCCGCCCACATCACCGCCGTCGAGGAGAGCGCATGAGCAGGAGGACCGTTCTCGAAGGAAGGGTCGCCGTCGTCACCGGAGCGGCACGCGGGGTCGGGGAGTCGCTGGCCCGCAAGCTCTCCGCGCGCGGGGTGAAGGTGGCGCTGGTCGGGCTGGAGCCGGACGCGCTCAAGGACGTCTCCGCGCGGCTGCACGCCGACAGCGGCCACTGGTACGCGGACGTCACCGACCACACGGCGATGGCCCGGGTCGCCGAGGAGGTCCGGGAGCGGTTCGGCCGGGTCGACATCGTGGTCGCCAACGCCGGTGTGGCGACGGGCGGTCCGTTCGCCGGCTCCGATCCGGAGTCCTGGCGGCGGGTGATCGAGGTGAACCTGATCGGATCGGCGGTCACCGCGCGGGCGTTCCTGCCGCTGCTCGCCGAGAGCCGGGGCTATCTGCTCCAGATAGCCTCCCTCGCCGCGATCACCCCCGCGCCGATGATGACGGCGTACTGCGCCTCCAAGTCCGGTGTGGAGGCGTACGCGCACGCGCTGCGCGCCGAAGTCGCCCACCAGGGCGTGAAGGTGGGCGTCGGATACCTGTCGTGGACCGACACCGACATGGTGCGCGGGGCCGATCAGGACGACGTGATGCGGGAGTTGCGGCAGCGGCTGCCGTGGCCGTCGAACAAGACCTACCCGCTGGGGCCCGCGGTGGACCGGCTGGTGGCCGGCATCGAGCGGCGGGCGAGCCATGTGTACGGGCAGTGGTGGCTGCGCGGGATGCAGGGCGTGCGCGGATATCTGCCCGCGGTGATCGGGACCGTGGGACAGCGGGAGATGCGGCGGTTCGGGGACCGGCTCGCGGGCGTCCGCACGGGGTTGGTCGGAGCGGGCGGCAACGCCGATGAGCAGCACCGGAACACGGTCCGTGACTGATCGACATGCGCGGGGTGACGGGGCGTGTGAATCTGATCGGGCAAGTTCCCCCCACCCCACAACGGGAGTGAACCCACATGGGTATGAAGGATCAGTTCCAGGAGAAGTCCGAGCAGTTCCAGCAGCAGGCCAAGCAGCGCGCCCAGCAGGGCAAGGAGCAGATGCAGGGCCGCGGCCGCCGGCGGGACGAGAACATGGACGACCCGCAGCGCCGGCGGGAGCCCCGGGAGTCCGAGGAGCGCTTCGACCAGGACTACGACGAAGTCTGACGACGAGCGGCCGAGACGTCCGAGGACGTCCGAGGACGCCTGAAGACGCCTGAAGACGCCTGAACGTGTCTGAACGCGTCGTGCGCTGAAGCGGAAGGGGTGCCCCATGGCGAAGGGGGCACCCCTTCCTCACGACCGGGGCGGCAGCTTCGGCCGGGAGCGGTCGGGCAGGTCGCGGTAGGCCGGGGGCATCGCCGGCGGGTTGTCCTCCAGCAGCTCCAGGGCGAGCCGCACCGCGTCGCCGAGCACCGCGTAGCGGCCCTCGGCCCAGTCCAGCGGGGTGCGCAGCGCCTCCAGGTCGGGTTCGACGCCCTTGTTCTCCACGGACCAGCCGTACGCCTCGAACCAGGCCGCGTTCATCGGCACCGTGATCACCGTGCCGTCGCCGAGCCGGTGCCGGCCGGTCATGCCGACCACCCCGCCCCAGGTGCGCTGGCCCACCACAGGGCCCAGACCGAGCAGTTTGAACGCGGCGGTGATCATGTCTCCGTCGGAGCTGGTCGCCTCGTCCGCGAGCGCCACGAGCGGCCCGCGCGGGGCGTTGGAGGCGTACGAGACGGGCTGGGCGTCACGGGTGAGGTCCCAGCCGATGATGGTGCGGGTCAGCTTCTCCACGACGAGTTCGCTGATGTGGCCGCCGGCGTTGCCGCGCACGTCCACGATCAGCGCGGGGAGGGACATCTCCCTGCGCACGTCGCGGTTGAACTGCGCCCAGCCGGAGCCTCCCATGTCGGGGATGTGCAGATAGCCGCAGCGGCCGCCGCTCAACTCCCGGACCACGGCGCGGCGTTTGGCGACCCAGTCCTGGTAGCGCAGCGGCGTCTCGTCGATCAGCGGGACGACGGCGACCCTGCGGGGCGGGCCGGCGCCCTCCGCCGGGAGGAACGTCAGCTCCACGGTCGTACCGCCCGCGCCCGCGAGCAGCGGGTAGGGGCCCGTGACCGGGTCCACCGGGCGGCCGTCGACGTGGGTGAGGACCGCGCCCTCGCGGATGCCGGTGCCGGCCAGCGGGGAGCGGGCGCGGGAGTCGGAGGAGTCGCCGGGCAGGATCCGCTTGACGGTCCAGCCCTCCTCGCGGAGGACGAGGTTGGCGCCGAGCAGGCCCTGGCGGCGCTGGTAGTGCGGGGGACCCTCGTTGCGGCGGGCGGCGGTGACATAGGCATGGGAGGTGCCGAGTTCGCCGAGCACCTCGCGCAGCAGGTCCGCGAACTCGTCGGGGGAGGCGACCCGTTCGACCAGCGGACGGTACTGCTCCAGGATCGCGTCCCAGTCGATGCCGCCCATGCCGGGTTCCCAGAAGTAGGCGCGGATCAGCCGCCCGGCCTCCGCGTACGCCTGGCGCCACTCGGAGCCCGGGTCGGCCTCGTGCAGGATGCGGCGGGAGTCGATCCACACCGTGGAGTCGCTGTCGCCGGGCTCGGTGGCGGGCACCGCGCGCAGTTCGCCCTCGTCGGCCACGACCAGCCGGGTGCCGTCGCCGCTGACCGCGAAGAAGTCCAGGTCGCCGACGAGTTCGGTCCTCTTCGCCTTGCCGATGGCGAAGTGTTCGAGGGTGGGCCGGCCGCTGGTGTCGCCGGGGTTGGCGAAGGTCTCGCCGAGCGCGCCGGAGATCGGCCAGCGCAGCCAGACCAGACCGCAGCCCGCGACCGGGCACAGCCCCGAGTACTTGGAGGCGGAGACCGGGAAGGGGGTGACCCTGCTCTCCAGGCCCTCCGCCTCGACGGTCACCGTGCCGCCCTCGCCGCCCTCCTCGGCCTCCTCGCGCTCGACCGGGTCCAGCCCGCCGGCGGCCGGACGGCCCTCGGGGTTCAGCGCGAACGGGGAGGGGGTCGCCGACGACAGCGGCACCAGGTACGGGCGGCAGCCCAGCGGGAACGACAGGTCACCGGTGTGCACGTCGTACACCGGGTCGAAGCCGCGCCAGGACAGGAAGGCGAGATAGCGGCCGTCGAGGGTGAAGACCGGGTTCTCGTCCTCGAAGCGGCCGTTGGTGACGTCGAGGACCAGCCGGTCCTTGATCCGGGCGAGTTTGATCTGCCGCAGCGACCGCCCGATCACCGGGTGGGACCAGGCCAGCCAGGCCCCGTCGGGGGAGAAGGCGAGGTCGCGCACCGGCCCGTTGCCGGAGTGGATCAGCTCGGTGACCTCCCCCCGGTCCTCCTCGCCGGTGCCGACCAGCAGCAGCCGTCCGTCGTGCGCGGCGACGGCCAGTCGCCGCCCGTCGGGGTCGGCGACCATCTCCAGCACCCGGCCCAGCTTCCCGGCGGCCAGCCGCCGGGGGGCGCGCTGGCCGGTCGCCCGGGGCAGGGAGGCGATCTCGATCGCGTCCTCGCCCTCGGCGTCCGTCACGTACGCCACCTGGTCGCCCGCGCCGAGCATCTCCGGCAGCCGGACCCGTACGCCCGGGGTGTCGGTGAGGGTGCGCGCGGGACCGTCGCGGTGGGTGAGCCAGTACAGGCTGCCGCGTACGACGACGGCGCTCGCGCGGCCGGTCTCGTCGACCGAGAGGCCGTCGAGGTGGCGGGCGGCGGGCACCTGGTAGGGGCGCCGCCCGGAGCGCGGCCCGCTCGGCGTCACGTCGAGCCGGCGCGGGGTGGCGCCGGGGGACAGGTCGTCCACGAGCCACAGGTCGCCGGCGCACTGGTAGACGACCCGGGTGCCGTCGGTGGCGGCGTGCCGGGCGTAGAAGGCGTCGTGGTCGGTGTGACGGCGCAGGCCGGAGCCGTCGTACGCGCACGAGTAGAGGTTGCCGACGCCCTCGTGGTCGGAGAGGAAGGCGATCCGGCCGGCGACGAACATCGGGGAGTGCAGATGGCCGTCGAGGCCGTCGAGCAGCCGGTGCCCGTGCAGCCAGAGCCTGCCCGTGGCGCCGCCCCGGTAGCGCTTCCAGGAGGCCGGTTCGTGCGGCGGGGTGCCGGTGAGCAGCAGCGACCTGCGCTCGCCCTCGATGTCGGCGACCTGGATGTCGGAGACCGGGCCCCAGGGCAGTTTGCGGCCGGGGCTGCCGTCGCAGGCGAGTTTGTAGGCCCAGGTGAAGTACGAGAAGGGCTCGCCGTGGGAGGCGACGGCGAGGATCTCGGCGTGGCCGCCCTCGTCGGGGGGCGTCCAGCCGCAGACCCGGGTGTCGGAGCTGCCCCAGTAGGTGAGGCGCCGGCCCGGTCCGCCGTCCACCGGGATCAGGTGCACCTCGGGGTCGAGGCTGCGCCAGCTCGTGTACGCGATGTGGCGGCCGTCGGGGGAGAAGCGGGGGTGGCCGAGCTTGGTGCGGTCGGCGGTGAGCCGCCAGGCGCGGCCCGGTCCGTCGAGCGGGGCGAGCCAGAGGTCGTCCTCGGCCACGAAGCACAGCAGGTCGTCCTTGAGGTGGGGCAGACGCAGATAGCTCACCTTTCCCATGCTTTGCCGGGGCCTGGGGCCCGGCAACTTATAAGTAACCGACAACCGTGACGCAGACCACGAACGAAACCGTTTCGTTTCGCTAGAGGGGTGGGGTACCTTCGTCTTGTACGAAACGGTGTCGTTTCTTTGACACCTGGGACGCGGAGCGGAAAGGTGAACGGTATGAGCGAGACAGCGACGACGCGGCGCAGCCGGATCACCCCCGAGCGCGAGGCCGAGCTGTACGGCGCCGTGCTCGCCCTGCTCCGCGAGGTCGGCTACGACGCCGTCACCATGGACGCCGTGGCCGCCCGCACCCGGTCCAGCAAGGCCACCCTCTACCGCCAGTGGGGCGGCAAGGCCGAGCTGGTGGTGAGAGCGATGCGCAGCCAGAAGCCCGGCGGCATCGCCGACATCGACACCGGGACCCTGCGCGGCGACCTGCACGCCATCGTCAGCCGTGAGGACGACTGCGTCATGGAGCAGAACGCCGCCCTGATGCGCGCGCTCGCCATGGCCGTGCACATGAACGACGATCTCCGCCAGGCGTTCAAGGAACTCCTGGTCGAACCGGAGATGGAGGAGTTCCGGCGGATGATCCGGCGCGCGGTCGACCGGGGCGAGATCAGCCCCGACAACCCGGCGCTGGACTACATGGTGCACATGCTCGTCGGCGCGTTCGCCACCCGGACGCTGATCGACGACCTGCCGCCCACGCGGGAATTCCTCACCTCGTACATCGACGCCGTGGTGCTCCCCGCCCTCGGCGTGACCCCTCACTGACCGTCCCCGCGGTCAGCCATCACCACCTGACGTCACCGCTCACGTCGTCGGGCTGAGCACCCCTGCCCCGAAGCAATCACGACCTGACCGGGAGTACGCCCTCGTGGCCACTTTCCTCTATCGAATCGGCCGGTTCGCCTTCAGGCGACGGCATCTCGTAGCCCTCATCTGGGTGGCGCTGCTGGCGCTCGCGGGCGTCGGCGCGGCCGGCGCCCCGGCGGCCGGCAACTCGTCCTTCTCCATCCCCGGCACCGAGGCCCAGAAGGCCTTCGACCTGCTGGAGGAACGCTTCCCCGGCTCCAGCGCCGACGGGGCGACCGCACGCGTCGTCTTCAAGGCACCGGCCGGCGAGAAGATGACCGACGCCGATCACAAGGCGACCGTCCGGAAGACCGTCGACGAGCTCTCCGACGGCTCCGAGGTCGCCCGCGTCACCGACCCGTACCAGGGCGGCGGCGTCAGCCAGGACGGCACCATCGCCTACGCCTCGGTGAGCTACAAGGTCTCCGGCATGGAGCTGGAGGACGCCTCCCGCGACGCCCTGGAGGGCGCCGCCGAGGACGCCCGCGACTCCGGGCTGACCGTGGAGATCGGCGGTGACGCCCTTCAGGCCGTCCCGCACACCGGTGCCGCCGAGATCATCGGCATCGGCGTCGCCGCGGTCGTCCTCGTCATCACCTTCGGCTCGCTGCTCGCGGCCGGGCTGCCGCTGCTCACCGCGATCGTCGGCGTCGGCATCGGCGTCTCCAGCATCACCGCCCTGGCCAGCACCCTGGACCTCGGCTCCACCACCTCCATCCTGGCCTCGATGATCGGCCTCGCGGTCGGCATCGACTACGCGCTGTTCGTCGTCTCCCGCTACCGGGCCGAACTGGCCGAGGGCCGCGGGCGCGAGGAGGCGGCCGGCCGGGCCGTCGGCACCGCGGGCTCCGCCGTGGTCTTCGCCGGTCTCACCGTCGTGATCGCCCTGGTCGGTCTGTCCGTCGTCAACATCCCGATGCTGACCAAGATGGGCATCGCCGCCGCCGGCACGGTCGCCCTCGCGGTCCTGATCGCCCTCACCCTGGTCCCCGCCCTGCTCGGCTACGCCGGCCGCCGGGTCCGCCCCGCCGGCGAGAAGAGCAAGCTGCTCGGCGGGGGCCGCGCCGCGGAGAAGCCGCAGCGCCCGAACATGGGCACCCGCTGGGCGAGCTTCGTCGTACGCCGTCCGCTGGCCGTGCTGCTGCTCGGCGTGGTCGGCCTGGGAGCCGCGGCCGTCCCGGCCGCCTCGCTCGAACTGGGCCTGCCCGACGACGGTTCCCAGCCGACGTCCACCACCCAGCGCCGCGCCTACGACCTGCTCTCCGAGGGCTTCGGCCCCGGCTTCAACGGCCCGCTGGTGGTCGTGGTCGACGCCAAGGGAAGTGACGACCCGCAGGCCGTCTTCCAGCAGGCCGGCGACGACATCAAGGGCCTCGACAACGTCGTGAACGTCGCCCCGGCCGCCCCCAACAAGGCCGGCGACACGGCGACGATCACCGTCGTCCCCGACTCCAAGCCCTCCTCGGTGACCACCGAGGACCTGGTGCACGACATCCGTGACACCGGCGCGGACATCAAGGCCGACACCGGCGCCGACGTCCTGGTCACCGGCGCCACGGCCATGAACATCGACGTCTCGCAGAAGCTCAACGACGCGCTGGTGCCGTACCTGGTCCTGGTGGTCGGCCTGGCGTTCCTGCTGCTGATCGTCGTCTTCCGGTCGATCCTGGTCCCGCTGAAGGCGGCCCTCGGCTTCCTGCTGTCGGTCCTCGCGGCCCTCGGCGCGGTCGTCGCGGTCTACCAGTGGGGCTGGCTGTCCGGCCTGATGGGCGTCGAGGAGACCGGCCCGATCATGTCGATGATGCCGATCTTCATGGTCGGCGTGGTCTTCGGACTGGCCATGGACTACGAGGTGTTCCTCGTGACCCGGATGCGGGAGGCCTACGTCCACGGGGAGAAGCCCGCCCAGGCCGTGGTGACCGGCTTCAAGTACAGCGCCCGGGTGGTGACCGCCGCGGCGGTGATCATGATGGCGGTGTTCTCCGGCTTCATCGGCTCCAGCGAGCAGATGGTCAAGATGATCGGCTTCGGCCTCGCCGTCGCCGTCCTCTTCGACGCGTTCGTCGTCCGCATGACGATCGTCCCGGCGGTGCTGGCCCTGCTTGGCGACAAGGCCTGGTGGCTGCCGAAGTGGCTGGACCGGATCCTGCCCAACGTGGACGTCGAGGGCGAGGGCCTGCGCACGGACGACGACCGCAAGGACGAGGACCGGGAACTCGTCCGGGCCTGACGGCCTGAGCGGTACGCAGAACCAGCCGGTGAGGGCTCCGTGGGGACGGGGCGCCCTCACCGGCTTCCCTCTGCGCACGGTGTGTCAGGTGTCGTGGATCATGGAGCGGCGTCCGTCGCGAACGGCCCAGGCCGCCAGCTCTCCGTTAATGGACCCTACGGGCATCTGCGTCATGCGTTAAAGGTACATAGCGCCCCATGTGTACACACTGGCTCGTTGCTGCCGACGCTCACGGTCGCCCCAGTGCGACGTGCGCGAGCGCACTGGATGATTCGGCCTCTCCGCCCGGCCTGCCTCGTTCAGGATCGAGCCTGATGTTAACGCTTGCATTAACATCAGGCTCATTCCGGTCGCCGAGGAGCGATACCGCATGCATATGACCGATCTTGAAACCAGGGAGTACGAATGAGAACGGTCGGCTGGGAGGAGGCCAAGCGCAAGGCCCGCGAGCGGCGTGAGGTCGCTGGGCTGCCGGTGCGTTCGGCTGAGGAGAAGCAGGCGGCCATGGACAGGCTGACCGCCGAGGTGCGCGCTTTCAAGCTGGCAGAGGTCCGGCGTGACCAGGCGTTGACCCAGCGCCAGGTCGCCGCGTCCATGGGAGTTTCGGCACCTCGTGTCTCCGCGATCGAGCACGGCGAGCTGGACCGGGCCGAGGTCGCGACACTCCGGGCCTATGTGGAAGCGCTCGGGGGCCGGCTCCGTGTGGTCGCGGACTTCGGGGACGCGGAGTACACCGTGGCCTGAGCCGGTCGCCACGTTTCCGTCGGACACGGGCGGGTGCGCGGGTGCGGGGCGAGGGGCACTCTGGAATGAGAGGAATTCCGGAGGTGATCCTCATGACGCACACCGCAGTGGGATGGCACGTGGACCTGGAGTTCGAGGAGGACGACCGGCAGACGCGCGCCGCCGCGATGGTCCGGCTGCCCGACGGGAGTGAGGTACGGGCCCACGGCCACGCGAACCGGCACCACACCGACTCCAATCAGCCACGGGTCGGGGAGGAGATCGCCGGCGCACGCGCGCTGAACGAACTCGCCATGCAGATGCTGACCAAGGCGCACGGCGAGATCGACGACGCGTCGGGCCGCGTCTCGCACCCGATCCACGTCTAGGCCGAAAGAGCCTGCCGTACCGCCCGTATCAGCGCCTGGGCCCTGGGGTCCGCCGTCACCGTCCTGCGGAAGCCGTTGGTGACGTAGCCGAAGCCGATGCCCGACTCCGGGTCGGCGAAGCCGAGGGAGCCGCCGCGGCCGGGGTGGCCGAAGGAGCCCGGGGCCAGGAGGGGGGAGGCGCCGCCGTGCAGCATGTAGCCGAGCCCGAAGCGGGTGTTCACGACCAGCACCCGGTCGGGGCCGGCCGACTCCTCGGCGCGGGCGAGTTCCACGGTGGCCGGGTCGAGGAGGCGTACGCCGTCGACCGGGCCGGTCAGTGACGCGTAGAAGCGCGCCAGCCCGTCCGCCGTCGCGATTCCGTTGGCGGCGGGCAGGGACGCCGCGTGGAAGGCCGGGGCGTTCTGGTCCGGGAAGGGGGTGATCGCCGCGAAGGCGCGGCGGGTGAGGGAGGACGGGTCGGCGTAGGCGTCGGTGACCGAGCGCTTGGGGCGGGCGCGGAGCGTCCCGGACGGCTCGGGGCCCTCGACCCTGCCGACCGTGCCCACGCGGTGGGCCTGCGCGTCCGGCAGCCCCACCCACAGGTCGAGGCCCAGCGGCCCGGCGATCTCCGACGCGATCCACTCGCCGCAGCCCCGGCCGGTCACCCGGCGCACCAGCTCGTCGACCAGCCAACCGTAGGTCAGCGCGTGATAGCCGTGGCCGGTGCCCGGCTCCCAGGCGGGGGCCTGCGCGGCGACCGCCTCGGCGGCCCGTACGGGGTCGGCCGCCTCGTCCAGGATGAGCGGACGGTCCAGGACGGGGAGCCCCGCGCGGTGGTTCAGTACGTGCCGGACCAGCAGCCGCTCCTTGCCCTGCGCCTTGAACTCCGGCCAGTACCGGCCGACCGGCGCGTCCAGGTCCAGCTCGCCGCGCCGGTGCAGCAGCAGGAGGACGGCGGCGGCGACGCCCTTGGTCGCCGAGCGCACGACCTGCGCGGTGTCCCGCTCCCAGGGCCGCGTGCCGTCGACGTCCTTCACCCCGGCCCACAGGTCGACGACCCTGCGTCCGTCCCGGTACACGGCGACGGCCGCGCCCCGCTCCCCGAGCGCCTCGAAGTTCCGCGCGAACGCCTCCCGGACCGGTTCGAAACCCCCGGCCACCGTGCCGTGCACGTCCACGTCCCTCGGTCCTTCCCCTCGCCTGTGGCACTCGCCTGTGACAGTGCGTGCAACAGTGCCGGTCCGCCTGCGATTCCTGGGCGGAGGTGACTGTGCGCGATCGTTACGAACGGCCGGGCGCGGCCGGCACGGAGCGCGGATCGAAGCCGTACGGCAGCTCAAGCCGGTGGGCGCGCATCAGCGCGTCGTCGGCGAGCAGATCCGCCGTGGCGCCGTCCGCCGCGATCACACCGTCGCTGAGGATCAGTGAGCGCGGGCACAGTTCGAGGGCGTAGGGCAGGTCGTGGGTGACCATCAGGACGGTGACGTCCAGGGAGCGCAGGATGTCGGCGAGTTCGCGGCGGGAGGCGGGGTCCAGGTTGGAGGACGGCTCGTCCAGGACCAGGATCTCCGGCTCCATCGCCAGGACGGTCGCCACGGCCACCCGGCGCCGCTGGCCGAAGGAGAGGTGGTGCGGCGGGCGGTCCTTGAACTCCGCCATGCCGACCAGGCCCAGCGCCCGGTCCACCCGCTCCTCCAGCTCGGGCCCCCGCAGCCCGGCCGCCGCCGGACCGAACGCCACGTCCTCGCGCACCGTCGGCATGAAGAGCTGGTCGTCCGGGTCCTGGAAGACGATGCCGACCCGGCGCCGGATCTCCGCCATGTGCTTCCTGCCCACGGGCAGCCCGGCCACCGTCACCGTGCCGGTGCCGCCGGTCAGGATGCCGTTGAGGTGGAGGACGAGGGTGGTCTTGCCGGCGCCGTTCGGGCCGAGCAGCGCGACCCGCTCGCCGCGCGTGATCGAGAAGTCGACGCCGAACAGGGCCTGGTGGCCGTCGGGGTAGGCGAAGGCGAGGCCGGAGACCTCCAGGGAAGCAGTACTCATAGGGCCCATCCCAGCAGACAGACGACGAGGGCGGCCGAGGGGAGGGCGAGGGCGTACGACCACTGCGCCCGGTCCGCGGTCACCTCGTCGATCACCGGCATGGAACCGGCGTAGCCGCGGCTGACCATGGCCAGGTGGACCCGCTCGCCGCGTTCGTAGGAGCGGATGAACAGCGCGCCCGCCGACTTGGCGAGGACGCCCCAGTGCCTCACCCCGCGCGCCTCGAAGCCGCGGGACTCGCGGGCGATCCGCATGCGCCGCATCTCGTCGGTGATGACGTCGCCGTAGCGGACCATGAAGGAGGCGATCTGCACCAGCAGCGGCGGCAGCCTCAGCCGCTGGAGGCCGAGGAGGAGTTCGCGCAGCTCGGTGGTGGAGGCGAGGAGGACCGAGGCGGCCACGCCCAGGGTGCCCTTGGCCAGCACGTTCCACGCGCCCCACAGTCCGTTCACGCTCAGCGACAGCCCGAGGACGTCGGTCCGTTCGCCCTCCGCGACGAACGGCAGGAGGACGGCGAAGGCGACGAACGGGACCTCGATCAGCAGCCGCTTGAGCAGGAAGCCGGCCGGGACGCGGGCGGCGTACGCGACGAGGGCGAGCAGTCCGGCGTACACCGCGAACGCCCACATCGCCTCGCGCGGGGTGGACACCACGACCAGGACGAAGGCGAAGACCGCGGTGAGCTTGGTGTGCGGCGGCAGGGCGTGCACGGGGGAGTGCCCGTGCCGGTAGAGCTTGTGCGCGTGACCCGCTCCCACGTCAGACGCTCGTACGGGTGGGGGAGGCGGCGGCCTCGGCCTCCTCGCCGGTACGGCGCCTGCGGACCGCCCAGAACACTCCGGTGCCCGCGACGACCGTCACGCCCACCCCGATCACGCCGGCCAGGCCTCCGGAGAGGCGGGCGTCGTCGACGTCCTTGACGCCGTAGTCGGCGAGCGGGGAGCCGGCGATCGCGTGCTCCTCGGCCTTCTTGTCGATGCCGTGGTCGCCGGCGACCTTCTCCAGGCCGTCCGGGTCCGCGGAGGCGTAGAAGCTGACGAACCCGGCGAGGACCAGCGAGGTGACCAGGCCGGTGATCCACACCTTGCGCGGGGAACGGGCGGGGACGGGCTCCGGCTCCGGGGTGTCCGGGGCGTCGACCAGTTCGCCGTTCACCCGCAGCTTGAGCTTCTGCGTCAGGCCGCGCGCCCCGTGCACCAGGTCCGGGCGGACGGCGATGACCGCGCCGACGGTCAGGGCGGTGATCACGGCCTCGCCGATGCCGATGAGGACGTGCACGCCCACCATGGCGCCGGCGACCTTGCCGAGGGAGACGTCGGCGGTGCCGCCGATCGCGTAGAGCAGCGTGAAGACGACGGCGGAGGCGGGGACGGAGACCAGGGCGGCGACGAAGGAGGCGGCGGTCACCGAGCGGCGGGTGCGCGGCAGCACCTTCACCAGGCCGCGGAAGAGCGCGTAGGCGACGACCGTGGTGACGATCGCCATGTCGGTGATGTTCACGCCGAGCGCGGTCAGCCCGCCGTCGGCGAAGAGGACGGCCTGCATCAGCAGGACGACGGAGACGCACAGGACCCCGGTGAAGGGGCCGACGAGGATCGCGGCGAGGGCGCCGCCGAGCAGATGGCCGCTGGTCCCCGCCGCGACGGGGAAGTTCAGCATCTGCACGGCGAAGATGAACGCCGCCACCAGTCCGGCCAGGGGCGCGGTGCGCTCGTCGAGTTCGCGGCGGGCGCCGCGCAGGCTCACGGCGATGGCGCCGGCGGCGACGACTCCGGCAGCGGCTGATATGGGGGCGTTGATGAATCCGTCAGGTGCGTGCACGGACTCGATGATGTGGCCTGTTGCAAACGTTGCGCAAGAGCGAGCCCCTTGTTTTACCTCATGCATAGCCCGGCTGTGATATGCGCCTCTCGGACGCGCGAATTCCGGATCGGGTGCACGATGGAACGGGGGGCGGGTATACGGCTTGGACGGCTTTCATTCAGATCGGCGCAGCGTAAGGGGCCACCGATGTCCGTGGTAGAGCAGTACGCGCGAGCCCACATCGTCACCGACGTCCTGGATGAGGACCGTGGAGCGGTACCCGTGGTACTGCGCTACGACTCCGAGCAGGACCCCCGCTGTGTCCACATGGAGCTTCCGGGCGCCGCGCCCCGCGAATGGACCGTCGCACGGGAACTGCTGGAGCAGGGGCTGCGCGCCCCCGCGGGCCGGGACGAGATACGGGTGTGGCCGTGCGGCCGGGTCCAGGCCGTGGTCGAGTTCCACACCGCGCAGGGCGTGTCGGTGGTGCAGTTCGAGACCAAGACCCTGACCCGGTTCCTGCGGCGGACCTACGCGGCCGCCGCCGAACCCGTCCCGCACTGACGCCCGACCCCGGTGCCGGCCCTCGGCTGCCGGGGGCGGCGTCCGGCTTTGGGCCTGACGCCCGGCCGCTGGGCCAGGCCCTCGGCTCCGGGCCTGACGCTCGGCCTCCGGGCCTGACGCTCGGTCTCCGGGCCTGACGCTCGGTCTCCGGGCCTGACGCTCGGTCTCCGGGCCTGACGCTCGGTCTCCGGGCCACGATCGGGCCGGCCGTCGAGCCGCCGTGACCGCCCTGCTGGACCACGCCCGCGGCCGCCAGGTCCCCGCGGTACGCGGTGAACCAGCCGTTGGGCTTCTTCTGCCCGTCGACCTCGGCCGACCCGGTCTTCGCGCCCTTCTGCCCGCTCACCCCGGCCATCGCCTCCGCGGCGGTGCCGTAGGAGGCGGTGTACGACATCAGCTCCCGGAGCTGCGCCAGCGTGCCGGCCGACAGGGTGCGCGAGGCCGTCGCGAGCTTCCGCCCGTCGACCTGAGGGGAGACCAGGTACGGCTGGCGGAAGACGCCCGACTGGACCGTCGCCGACACCGACGCCATGTTCAGCGGGTTCATCCGCACCCCGCCCTGGCCGATCAGGGAGGCCCCCATCGGGGCCTTCGACTGCACCGGCACCGAGCCGTCGAAGGTCGGCACGCCGACCTGCCAGTTGTTCATCGACAGCCCGAAGACCTGCTGGGCCTGCTTGGTCAGGTCGTCGTCCGCCAGCTCGGGCGCCTGGCTGATGAAGGCCGTATTGCAGGAACGGGCGAAACTCGCCTTGAACGTGCCGTCCTTGATCTCGAACTTGTCGTCGTTCTGGAACTTCCAGCCGCCGTAGGTGAAGTACTTCGGGCACGGGTGCTGCTCGTCCACCGAGGCGAGGCCCTTCTCGATCAGCAGCGAGGCGGTGATCACCTTCATCGTGGAGCCCGGGGCCAGCGAACCGGAGAACGCGGTGTTGAAACCGTGCGAGGAGTTCGCCACCGCCAGGATCTCGCCGGTCGACGGGCGCAGCACCACCACCGACGCCCGCTCCTTCTTCGCCACCTGTGCCTCGGCGGCGGCCTGCAGGGACGGGCTCAGCGTGGTCTTCACCGTGCCGGGCGTGCCCTCGCTCAGTTCCAGGAGCGTCTTGTCGGACAGCTCCGCCTTCTTCGACGCCTTGCCGCGCACGATCCGCAGCTCGACGCCGGCCTCGCCGCCCGCCTTCTCGCCGTACTTCTCGCGCAGCCCGTCCAGCACCGGCCCCAGGGACGGGTACGCGGCGGTGGTCAGCTCGTCGCCGTCCCGGTCCAGCGCCTTGACGGGCGGGGTGCCCGCCTCGCCGGTGACAAGGGTGTCGCCCTCCTTCAGCTCGGGATGCACCACGGCCGGCTGCCAGGCCACCCGCGGCTCACCGTCCCCGGCCCGGCGTACGACGGTCAGCGCGCTGTCGTACGCCAGCGGCTTGCTGACGTCCTCGGCTGAGACCGTGCCCTTGACGGCGAAGGGGACCTTGCCGCCGGCGCGGGTGCCGGGGGTGAGGGTGAGGTCCTTGATCCGGGCGTCCTCGGCGTAGGCGGTGAGCAGGGCGGCCGCGGCCTCGGGATCGTCGGTGGTGGCGGCGGCTTCCTTCACCTTCCCGGACTGCCAGGCGGTGAGGAAGCGTTCGGCCGTGCCGGTGACCTCGGCGGCGGACAGCGGCCCGGTCCTGACGTCCTTCGCCTGCGCGGAGGACGACGTCCGCGTGCCGTCCTCGGCCGCGGCACCGCCGCCGAACAGCGCGTAGGCGCCGAACCCGGCGCCCCCGACGACCACGGCGATCACCCCGCCGAGCACGACGGGCCGTCTCCTGCGCCCCCCGGCGGCGTTCCTTCTGTTCCCCACTGCTTCCCGTTCCTCCACTGTCCGCCGGGCTCCCCGTGGCCCTCGTGGCGCTCACGTGTGCCGACGACGGCCACCACACTAGAGTCCCGCCGCGTGCCCGGCGCGGTCAGCCGGCGGCTCGTAGCACGGCTGCGACAATCGGCCCGGCCGCGTCGCCGCCGTGGCCGCCCTTCTGGACCATGGCCGCCGCCGCGACGTCGTCGCGGAAGCCGGTGAACCAGCTGTCGGAGGTGGTGTTGCCGTCGACCTCGGCGGAACCGGTCTTCGCGCCGATGTCGCCGCGGAGCCCGGCCATGGCCTCCTGGGCGGTGCCCTGGGTGGCGGTGAGCCGCATCATCTGCCTGAGCTGGGAGGCGGTGCCCGCCGGGAGTCCCTTGGCCTGCGCGAACTGCCGGCCGTCGAGGTCGGAGGGGACCAGGTACGGCTGGCGGAAGGCGCCGGTGATGGCGGTGGCCGTCACGGAGGCCATGTTCAGCGGGTTCATCTGCACCTGGCCCTGGCCGATGGCGTTCGCCGCCTGGTCCGGGCCGCTGACGGTGGGAACACGGCCGTCGAAGGAGGCGATGCCCGTCTTCCAGTCGTCGCGGCCGAGCCCGAACCGTTCCTGGGCCTCCTGGGTGAGCGAGGCTTCGGTGAGCGGCTTCTCGTCGACGAGCTTGATGAAGGCCGTGTTGCAGGAGCGCAGGAAGCTGTTGGCGAGGCTGGCGCCCTCGTTCGGCTCCATGCCGGTGAGGTTCTTGAAGGTCTGCCCCTGCCACATGGCGCTGGGCGGACAGGGCGCCGGGCCGTTCATGGAGGTCACGCCGTTGTCGATGAGCATGGCGGCGGTGATGATCTTCATGGTGGAGCCGGGGGCGACCTGCCCCTGGAAGGCCGCGTTGAACCCGTCGTCGCGGTGGTTGGCCACCGCCAGCACCTCACCGGTGCTCGGCTTCACCGCCACCACCGACGACTCGGCGTACTGCCGCACCGCCTTCTCGGCCGCGGCCTGCGCCGTGGCGCTGAGGGTGGTGCGCAGCTTGCCCGGCTCGCCCTCGGCGAGGGTCAGCAGCGGGGTGTCGGCGGCGGCCTCGCCCGTGGTGCCCGCGGAGTGTCTGATCACCAGCTCGACGCCGGGGGTGCCGCCCGCCTTCTCGCCGTACTTCTGGCGCAGGGTGTCCAGGACCGGCCCGAGCGAGGGGTACTTCTCCTTCGTCAGCACCGTGCCGTTGCGGTCCACCGCCTCGATGGGCGGCTGCGCGGACTCCTCGGTGACGAGGGTGTCGCCCTCCTTCAGATCCGGGTGGACGACGGACGGCTGCCAGTCGACCAGCGCCCGCCCGGTGGTCTTCCCGCGTACGACGGTCAGCTCGCTCCTGTAGCTCAGCGCCTCGGACTTCCCGTCGAAGGTGACGGTCGCCTTCACCGTGAACGGCACGGTGGTGCCGGTGGCCTTGCCGGGCGTGATGCCGACCTCGCCTATGTGTGCGTCGTCGCCGTACGCCGTCAGCAGCGCGCCGGCCTCCTGCGCGTTGTTCGTGTACGACGCCGCCTGCGACACCTCCCCTTTCTCCCAGGCCGCGAAGAAATTCTTGGTGGTCTCCTCGACCTCCCCCGCGTCCGGCGGCCCGGTCTCCTTCGTCCCCGCGGCGCTCGCACCACCGCCCCCGCCACCGCTCACGGCCGACACGATGTTGTAGGCGCCGTACCCGGCCCCGCCCAGCATCACCGCGAACACACCGCCGATGACGGCGGCCTTGACCCCCTTGCTCATCGGACATCCCCCTCCGCCGGACTCCCCACGCCTTATGAACGTGTTCAAAAAGTCCGCTGAGTGAGCACTCTATGCGCAGGGGGTGACAACCGGGACGGCTGTTTCCGTTTGTTGTCCGAACGGAGACCCGCCCGGACACCGGAACGGCTCAAACCCACGTATCCAGCCACATCCGCGCCCGCCAGTCCTCTATCGGGATCGGGATGCCGGTGTAGATGGGCCAGAAATAGATGAAGTTCCAGGCGATCAGGAGGGTCAGTACGCCCGCCGCCGTCGCGCCCGCGACGCGGCGGGTGTCGGTGGAGCGGGGCGGGCCGACGAGGGCGCCCAGGAGCATCGCCACGGCCAGGCAGAGGAAGGGGAGGAAGACGACGGCGTAGAAGAAGAAGATCGTGCGCTCCTGGTAGAGGAACCAGGGGGCGTAGCCGGCCGCGATGCCGCAGGCGATCGCGCCGGCCCGCCAGTCGCGGCGCAGCAGCCAGCGCCACAGGACGTAGAGGATCGCGAAGCAGGCCGTCCACCACAGCATCGGGGTGCCGAGGGCCAGCACCTCCTGGGCGCACTTCTCGCCCGCGTCGGCCGGGCAGCCGTCCATGCCGGGGGCCGGGGACTCGTAGAAGTAGGAGACCGGGCGGCCGGTGACGATCCAGCTCCACGGGTTGGACTCGTAGGTGTGCGGCGAGGACAGGCCCACGTGGAAGTCGTAGACCTGGTTCTCGTAGTGCCACAGGCTGCGCCACCAGTCGGGCAGCAGCCACGACCAGTCGCTGTCCTTGCCGTCCTTCGCCGCCCAGTCGCGGTAGTAGCCGCCGGTGCCGTCGGCCGGGGAGAGGATCCAGCCGATCCAGGAGGCGAAGTAGGTGACCACCGCCACCGGCACGGTCGACAGGAACGCCCAGCCCAGGTCGCGCCGCAGGACCGCGACGCGGGGCCGGTGCGCGCCGGCGACCCGGCGCGCGCCGACGTCCCACAGCACCGCCATCACACAGAACGCGGCCGTGATGTAGAGGCCGTTCCACTTCGTGCCGATCGCCAGGCCCAGCATCAGACCCGCCGCCAGGCGCCACGGACGGAAGCCGATCCGGGTGTGCTCGGCGACGTACGCGTCCGGGCGGACCCGGCCGTCGGCGTCCACGGGCAGCGCGGCGGCGAGTTTTTCGCGCGCCCGGTCCCGGTCGACCAGCAGGCAGCCGAACGCCGCCAGCACGAAGAACATCAGCACGCCGTCGAGCAGCGAGGTCCGGCTCATCACGAAGTGCAGCCCGTCCACCGCCATCAGCGCGCCCGCGAGACAGCCGAGGAACGTGGAGCGGAACAGGCGCCGGCCGATCCGGCACAGCATCAGCACGGAAAGCGTGCCGAGCAGGGCCGTCATGAACCGCCAGCCGAACGGGTCGAAGCCGAAGATCAGCTCGCCCAGCCCGATCACGTACTTGCCGACCGGCGGATGCACGACGTACGCCGCGTCCGTCGGGATGGGGACGGCACCGCCCGAGAGGATCAGGTCGTTGGCGTTCTTGTCCCAGTTGACCTCGAACCCGCGGTGGACCAGCGCCCACGCGTCCTTGGCGTAGTACGTCTCGTCGAATATCACCGCCTTCGGGCTGCCCAGGTTCCAGAACCGGAGCACCCCCGCCAGCAGCGTGACCAGCAGCGGGCCGCCCCACCCCGACCAGCGGGCGATGCGCCCGGCGAGCAGCGGCGGCACCCCCAGCGTGTCCCACAGCCGCTTCGACGGCTCCGTGTACGGCGGCACCAGGCGGTCGTACACGTCGTCCCTGCGGACATCGCCTCCGGCCGGACCCGGCGCCCGGTAGCCGAAACGGCGCAGCCGCTGCTGCCACGACGGCCGCTCTTCGTGCGGTGGCCGATCCTGCCGGGTGTCCATGGAGGACGCGGTACTGGTCACCGCGCCATCGTAGGGAACGGGACTGTGTGAGTCCCGCGCATGACCGGTATGCCCCGGCTCTGTTCCGTACTGGGAGGATGGGGGCGTGACCGGAATCCTCGTACTCGCAGGCACCCCCATCGGCGACATCTCCGACGCCCCGCCCCGGCTCGCGGAGGAACTCGCGGGCGCCGACGTCGTCGCCGCCGAGGACACGCGGCGGCTGCGGCGCCTCACCCAGGCGCTCGGCGTCACCCCCAAGGGGCGGATCGTGTCGTACTTCGAGGGCAACGAGTCCGCCCGCACGCCCGAGCTGGTCGAGGAGCTGACGGGCGGCGCGCGCGTGCTGCTGGTGACGGACGCCGGGATGCCGTCCGTGTCCGACCCCGGCTACCGGCTGGTCGCCGCGGCCGTCGAGCGGGACGTCAAGGTCACCGCCGTGCCCGGCCCGTCCGCCGTGCTCACCGCGCTCGCCCTGTCCGGGCTGCCCGTGGACCGGTTCTGCTTCGAGGGGTTCCTGCCGCGGAAGGCCGGCGAACGGCTGGGGCGGCTGCGCGAGGTCGCCGAGGAGCGGCGCACCCTCGTCTACTTCGAGGCCCCGCACCGCCTCGACGACACCCTCGCCGCGATGGCCGAGGTGTTCGGCGGGGAACGGCGGGCCGCCGTCTGCCGGGAGCTGACCAAGACGTACGAGGAGGTCAAGCGGGGCCCGCTGGCGGAGCTGGCCGCGTGGGCGGCGGAGGGCGTGCGCGGGGAGATCACGGTGGTGGTCGAAGGGGCGCCGGAGAAGGGGGCCGAGGAGGTCGACGCGGCCGAGCTGGTGCGCCGGGTGCGGGTGCGGGAGGAGGCGGGGGAGCGCCGCAAGGAGGCGATCGCGGCGGTGGCCGTGGAGGCGGGGCTTCCCAAACGGCAGGTGTTCGACGCGGTGGTGGCCGCGAAGAACGCGGGGGCGTGAACGGCTCCGGGGGCGCGGAACGGCTCCGGAGCGCACAACGGTCTCCGAGCAGGACGCTTCTCCGGTGAGCGGGCGCCCCACGGACGGGTAAAGCGACCCGGCGGAAGGCAAAGCCCCGGCACCGTCCGCGCGGCGGTCGGGCAAGGGGGCATCAAATCGCCGCCAATACTCGGCCGCCCCTCCTGCGCTCCGGTCCGCGGAGGAGTCCACTGGAGGAGAAGGATCGGATGCGATCCGTTCTGCCAGTGGACCGACAGGAGCCGGCATGACCGAGATCTCGGGGCACAGCGTGCTGCGGGCGGGCGCCACCGCCGTGGTCAACGAGTCGTATTCCTTCGCCTGCATGCGATGCGGATACGGCTGGGAACAGTCGTACGAAATAGAGCACCACACCGCCGCCGACGGCCACGACTTCGTGATGTACGTGGCGGACGGCCTGATCGTCCCCTCCCCGCTGAACCGGCCGACGTGCCAGAACTGCGACGGCCATGTCGTACGGATCATGCGGCCGGGCCGGGTCGCCTCCGCGCGGGACGCCGCCCACCGGGAGCGCCGGGTGCCGCCCGCCGGGCCCGTCGAGGCGGTATGGGTGCCCGAGGGAACCGACCCGAAGACGGAGCACCGCCACTGGCATCTGTCCGGCCTCCTCCGCCCCTTCCGCCGGGCGACCTGACGCCCGCGCCGCTTCCGTAGGATCGGGGGCATGCCTGCGAACGCCCTCGACAAGAACGCCGCCCCGCCGCTCCCGGAGCCCCTGCGGGTGCCGGTCGCGGACTCGCACACCCACCTCGACATGCAGTCCGGCACCGTGGAGGAGGGACTCGCCAAGGCCGCGTCGGTGGGGGTGACGACCGTGGTGCAGGTCGGCTGCGACCTCGAGGGGTCCCGGTGGGCGGCCGAGACGGCGGCGGCGTACGACGCCGTCCACGCGACGGTCGCACTGCACCCCAACGAGGCCCCACGCATCGTCCACGGAGACCCCGACGGCTGGTCCCGGCAGGGGGCCAGGCAGCCCGGCGGGGACGCGGCGCTGGACGAGGCGCTCGCCGAGATCGACCGGCTGGCCGCGCTGCCCCAGGTCAAGGGCGTCGGCGAGACCGGCCTCGACTACTTCCGCACCGGCCCCGAGGGCAAGGAGGCGCAGGAGCGGTCCTTCCGCGCCCACATCGAGATCGCCAAGCGCCACGGCAAGACCCTCGTCATCCACGACCGCGACGCCCACGCCGACGTCCTGCGCGTACTGAAGGAGGAGGGCGCCCCCGAGCGCACCGTCTTCCACTGCTACTCCGGGGACGCCGAGATGGCGGAGATCTGCGCGGGCGCCGGGTACTACATGTCGTTCGCCGGCAACGTCACCTTCAAGAACGCGCAGAACCTGCGGGACGCGCTCGCCGTGGCCCCGCTGGAACTGGTCCTGGTGGAGACCGACGCTCCGTTCCTGACCCCGGCGCCCTACCGGGGCCGCCCCAACGCCCCCTACCTGGTGCCGGTGACCGTACGCGCGATGGCGGCCGTCCGGGGCGTCGACGAGGACACCCTCGCCACCGCCCTCGGGGCGAACACCGCCCGCGCCTTCGGTTGTCCACAGGCGTGACCTGCCCGGTCGCCGCGCCCCGTACCCTTGTCCCGTGACCAGCCCCACCCCCGACGCCCTCCTGGGCCCCGCCGACGTCCGTGAACTGGCGGCCGCCCTCGGCGTACGGCCCACCAAGCAGCGCGGCCAGAACTTCGTCATCGACGCCAACACGGTCCGCCGTATCGTGCGCACCGCCGGGGTCCGCCCCGACGACGTGGTCGTCGAGGTCGGTCCGGGGCTCGGCTCGCTCACGCTGGCGCTCCTCGAGGCCGCCGACCGGGTCACCGCCGTCGAGATCGACGACGTCCTGGCCGCCGCGCTGCCCGCCACCGTCGCCGCCCGCACGCCCGGGCGGGCCGAGCGGTTCGCGCTGGTCCACTCCGACGCGATGCACGTCACCGAACTGCCCGGGCCCGCCCCGACCGCGCTGGTCGCGAACCTGCCGTACAACGTGGCCGTCCCGGTGCTGCTGCACATGCTGGAGACCTTCCCGAGCATCGAGCGCACCCTCGTCATGGTCCAGTCGGAGGTCGCCGACCGGCTCGCCGCCGCCCCCGGCTCGAAGGTGTACGGCGTGCCCTCGGTCAAGGCCAACTGGTACGCGGAGGTCAAGCGGGCCGGCGCCATCGGGCGGAACGTCTTCTGGCCCGCGCCCAACGTCGACAGCGGGCTGGTCTCGCTGGTCCGCCGCGCGGAGCCGCTGAAGACCACGGCCTCCCGGCGCGAGGTGTTCGCCGTCGTCGACGCCGCCTTCGCCCAGCGCCGCAAGACGCTGCGGGCCGCGCTCGCCGGGTGGGCGGGTTCGGCGGCCGCGGCGGAGGCCGCCCTGGTCGCGGCGGGCGTGTCGCCGCAGGCGCGGGGTGAGTCCCTCACGGTGGAGGAGTTCGCGCGCATCGCCGAGAACAAGGAGCAGGGCCAGCAGTGAGCGTCACCGTCCGCGTCCCCGCCAAGGTCAACGTCCAGCTCGCGGTCGGCGCGGCCCGCCCCGACGGCTTCCACGACCTCGCCAACGTCTTCCTCGCGGTGGGCCTGTACGACGAGGTCACCGCCACCCCGTCCGCCGACGGACCGCGCATCACCTGCGCCGGCCCCGACGCCGGCCAGGTCCCCCTCGACCGCACCAACCTCGCCGCCCGCGCCGCCCTGGCGCTCGCCGAGCGGTACGGCCGGGACGCGGACGTCCACCTCCACATCGCCAAGGACATCCCCGTCGCCGGGGGCATGGCCGGCGGCAGCGCGGACGGCGCGGGCGCCCTGCTGGCGTGCGACGCGCTGTGGGGGACGGGCGCCTCGCGCGAGGAACTCCTCGACATCTGCGCCGAACTGGGCAGCGACGTGCCGTTCAGCCTGGTGGGAGGGGCGGCGCTCGGTACCGGGCGGGGGGAGAAGCTGACGGAGCTGGAGGTCGGGGGGACCTTCCACTGGGTGTTCGCGATGGCCTCACGGGGGCTGTCCACACCGGCGGTGTTCCGGGAGTTCGACCGGCTGGGGGAGGGGCGGGAGATCCCGGAGCCGGTCGCGTCGCGGGAACTGATCGGCGCCCTGGCGAAGGGGGACGCGGAAGCGCTCGCCGCCGCCGTCACCAACGATCTCCAGCCGGCGGCCCTCTCCCTGTTCCCGGAGCTGGCCGACACCCTCGCGGCGGGCCGCTCGGCCGGTGCGCAGGCCGCCCTGGTCTCGGGCTCGGGGCCGACGACGGCGTTCCTGGCGCGGGACGCGGAGGCGGCCGAGGTCATCGCGGGGGCGCTGAGAGCCTCCGGCACGTGCCGTGACGTACGTACGGCATCGGGGCCGGTGTCGGGGGCAACGGTCGTCTGAAGCGCCCGGCCCTCAGAGCTCGTCGACGGCAGTCAGGTCGATGTCGATGGAGTAGGGCTTGTCGACCTTGATGCGGTCGCGGTGCATGCCCATGTGCACGTAGGCCTGTGTCATCGGATCCAGCTCGTAGACGTGAATGACAGGCCTGCCGCTCACGCCGTTCTCCTCGACGCGCCAGAAGTTCGGGATGCCCGCGGTCGCGTACTTCTGCGGCTTGGTGGTGCGGTCGCGTGACTCGGAGTCCGGGGAGACGACCTCGACGGCGAGGAGCACGTCCTTCGCCGCGTAGCGCGTCTGGCCCGATCCGGTGATCGCGTCGGTGCGGACAACGCTCACGTCAGGCTCGGGGCCGTTGCGTCGGTCAAGGACGATGGTCATTTCCCGCCTGATCCTGAACCCGGGCGGCACGGTCTGGCGAAGCCCGTTGACCAGCAGGTCGATGACGACGCTGTGGAAATCTCGCTGCGGACTCACGAAAATCAGGCTCCCGTCGATGAGCTCGGTGTGCGGCGGGAGATCGGGCAGCGTGAACAGGTCGTCCACGGTGTAGCCGTCCTGGGGCGGCACCGGCCAGCGACGGCGGTGCTCTACGGGCTCGGCGGTCATGGTTCCTCCCATGGACGGGATCCTGCTGCCTGCCTCCTACGGTAGCCGCCCGTTTCCGATCACGTCATCACAAAGAGTGACTGCCTCCTCGCGTCCCGGCCCCGTCCCCACAGGGCATACGCTGGAAAGCTGATCGATCCACCGGGCAGGAGAGTAATGGCCGTCAATCTGGTCAATGTCGAGAACGTCGGCAAGGTGTACGGGACGCGCGCGCTGCTCGACGGCATTTCCCTCGGCGTCTCCGAGGGGGACCGGATCGGGGTCGTGGGGCGCAACGGGGACGGCAAGACCACCCTCATCCGGATGCTGGCCAAGCTGGAGGAGGCCGACACCGGGCGCGTGACGCACTCCGGCGGGCTGCGGCTCGGGGTGCTCACCCAGCACGACTCCCTCGACCCCGCCGCCACCGTCCGGCACGAGGTCATCGGCGACATGGCCGACCACGAGTGGGCCGGGAACGCCAAGGTCAGGGACGTACTGACCGGACTGTTCGGCGGACTGGACCTGCCGGGGTTCCCCAAGGGCCTGGACACGGTCATCGGACCGCTGTCCGGTGGTGAGCGGCGCCGGATCGCGCTCGCCAAGCTGCTCATCGAGGAGCAGGACCTGATCGTCCTCGACGAGCCGACCAACCACCTCGACGTCGAGGGCATCGCCTGGCTCGCCGAGCACCTGCGCAACCGCCGGTCCGCGCTTGTCTGCGTCACCCACGACCGCTGGTTCCTCGACCAGGTCTGCACCCGCATGTGGGACGTGCAGCGCGGTGACGTGTACGAGTACGAGGGCGGCTACTCCGACTACGTCTTCGCCCGCGCGGAGCGTGAGCGCATCGCCGCCACCGAGGAGGTCAAGCGGCAGAACCTGGTCCGCAAGGAGCTGGCCTGGCTGCGGCGCGGCGCCCCCGCGCGCACGTCCAAGCCGCGCTTCCGGGTCGAGGCCGCGAACGAGCTGATCAAGGACGTTCCGCCGCCCCGCGACAGCAGCGAGCTGATGAAGTTCGCCTCCTCCCGGCTCGGCAAGACGGTGTTCGACCTGGAGGACGTCACCGTCCAGGCCGGGCCCAAGGTGCTGCTCAAGCACATCACCTGGCAGCTCGGACCCGGGGACCGCATCGGTCTGGTCGGGGTCAACGGCGCGGGCAAGACGTCCCTGCTGCGGGCGCTCGCCCAGGCCGCCCGGAGCGAGGGGGAGGTGCAGCCCGCGGGCGGCCGGGTCAAGGTCGGCAAGACGGTCAAGCTCGCCTACCTCTCCCAGGAGGTCGCCGAGCTCGACCCCACCTGGCGGGTGCTCCAGGCCGTGCAGCAGGTGCGCGAGCGCGTCGACCTCGGCAAGGGTCGGGAGATGACCGCCGGGCAGCTCTGCGAGACGTTCGGGTTCAACAAGGAGAAGCAGTGGACGCCGGTCGGCGACCTGTCCGGCGGTGAGCGGCGGCGGCTGCAACTGCTGCGGCTGCTGATGGACGAGCCCAACGTCCTCTTCCTCGACGAGCCCACCAACGACCTCGACATCGAGACCCTCACCCAGCTCGAGGACCTCCTCGACGGCTGGCCCGGCTCGATGATCGTCATCTCCCACGACCGGTTCTTCGTCGAGCGCACCACCGACCGCGTGTTCGCCCTCCTCGGCGACGGCACCCTGCGGATGCTGCCGCGCGGGATCGACGAGTACCTGGAGCGCCGCAAGCGCATGGAGGAGGCCGCCGCGGCGGCCTCCGCACCGGCCGCGGCGCCGCAGGGTTCCGCGCCGGAGAGGAGCGCCGCCGACCAGCGCGCCGCCAAGAAGGAGCTGCAGAAGATCGAGCGGCAGCTCGACAAGGTCTCCGAGAAGGAGACCAAGCTGCACGCCGCCATCGCCGAGCACGCCACCGACTTCGCGAAGGTCGCCGAACTCGACGCCGAGCTGCGGGAGCTGGCCGGACAGCGGGACGAGCTGGAGCTGCGCTGGCTGGAACTGGCGGAGGACGCCTGAGCCGTCCCTGCCCGTTCGCGCGCGGGGCGCGCGTGGTGTGAAGAGGGCGTGAGGGCGCGTAACGGGGGCATCACGGGCCGGTCCTCCCTTGGGAACAGGGGAGAACGCGGCCCGGTGGTGTGTCCGTGCCGGGTGATAGAAAGGGCCCAGTCTGAGAAACGTCTGCATACGGCTCTGGGTTCATCGCGCACCTCAGGGCGTGGCTAGAAGTCAGTGATGTAAGGGGGAACGCGCTGATGACGCAGCCGCCGAACCAGCCGCCGCAGGGAGGCTTCGGAGCGCCGCAGGAACCGCCGCCGGGGGGTGGCTTCGGGGCTCCGCAGACGCCCCCTTCGCCCCCGCAGGGTCCGCCGCAGCCCGGATACGGGTATCCGCAGCAGCCGGGGCCGTACAACTCCGGGCCGTACGCCTCCGGGCCCTACGGGCAGCCGCAGCAGCCGGGACCGTACGGGCAGCAGCCCGGGTACGGATACCCGCCGCAGCCGCAGTTCCCCGGGGCGCCCGGCACGCCGCCGCCCGGCGGGTCCGGCTCCCGCAACCCCTTCACGCGCAAGCCCGTCATGATCATCGGTGCGGCGGTCGCCGCGCTGCTGGTGGTCGGCGGCACCGTGTGGGCCGTCTCCGGTGACGACGGCAAGAAGGACGAGAAGCCCGTCGCCCAGCAGACCGACGACCCCGAGCCGGGTGGCTCGTCCGGCGCCCCGGTCAACCCGGGCGACGGCAGCGGCGACGGCGGCGAGGACCCGGAGGACCTCAACAAGGGCCGCCAGGCCGGTGAGTCCAAGGTGCTCTGGTACAAGGAGGCGCCCGACGCGCCCGGTTCCGGCGCCGAAGCCCCCGGCATGTGGATCACCGACAAGACGGCGGTGAAGGCCGCCTACAAGGAGCTCGTCGCCTACAACGTCGGTGACGGCAGGCCCACCTGGGACACCATCACCTTCCCGCAGGAGATCTGCGCGGTCACACGGGAGAAGACGGCCGACGGCAAGGTCGTCATCGCCTACAAGAGCGGCAAGAGCGACAGCGCCAAGTGCAACCAGCTCCAGCTCGTCGACCTCGACACCGGCGAGAAGGGCTGGAAGCAGGAGGTCCCCGACGGCGCCCTGTTCGACTCCGCGCTCACCATCGAGATGACCCTCACCGGCGACACGCTGATGGTGGGCCGCTCGCAGTCCGGCACGGCGTACGACGTGACCGACGGCAAGAAGCTGTTCGACGCGAGGAAGTACGGCGACGCCCCCTGCTTCCCCGCCGCCTTCGCGGGCGGTGAGCGCCTCCTCCAGGTCGCGTCCTGCGGCGCCGGCGGCACCAACGAGCACGACGAGCTCCAGGAGCTCGATCCGAAGACGGGAAAGGTGAAGTGGACCCAGAAGTTCGACAAGGGGTGGCGCATCGAGCGCACCTACTCCGTCGACCCGGTGGTCGTCTACAGCACCAACGAGGAGAAGAAGGCCTGGAACATATCCGCCTTCACCGGCGGCAGCGGTAAGTTCCGCTCCGAGGTCACCGTCGACGAGGACTTCGCCCCCGGCTGCGACTGGGCCATCCTCGCGCGCGACCTCCAGGGCTGTGAGGGCGCCGTCGTCGACGGGAACACCCTCTACCTGCCCACCGAGGCGACCACCGGGGCCAACGAGATCGTCGCCGTCAGCCTCGACAACGGCAAGGAGCGGTGGCGGGTCAAGTCCCCCGTCGAGGAGTCCATGCAGCCCATGAAGATCGAGGGCGGCAAGCTCATCGCCTATGTCGAACCGTCGTACGACGCGGGCGGCCAGGTCGTGGCCGTCCCGGTCGGCGGCGACCACAAGCCGGCCGGACTGATGCGGAACCCGCAGGGCGTCGCGGACATCGAGGGCAGCTTCTTCAGCAAGTCGATCGACTGGGTCGACGGACGCTTCTACATCTCGACCACGCGGCTGACCGGCAATGACGATGCGAAGGAGAAGTTGATGCTCGCCTACGGCAAGTGAGAGCCGCGGTCCGTCCTCTTCTCGCCGTCCGCCGTCCGCCGTCCCCTTCTTCTCCGAGGTACTCACGTCATGACCCAACCGCCTCCGCCGCCCAACCAGCCCCCGCAGCAGCCGGGGTTCGGTCCGCCGCAGCCGCCGGCCGCTCCTGGTGGGCCCGATCTCAACAAGGCCCCGGAACCCGGGTACGGGTATCCGCAGGCTCCTCCGGCCGCCCCGCAGACTCCGGCCGGTCCTCCGGCCGCTCCGCAGGAACCCGGGTACGGGTACCCGCAGGCTCCGCAGACCCCGGCGGCTCCTCCGGCCGCCCCGCAGGGGCCCGGATACGGATACCCGCAGCAGCCTCCGGCCGCCGCCGGGTACGGGTATCCGGGGCAGCCGCAGCAGCCCGCGGCGTACGGGCAGCCGGGGCCGTACGGGCAGCCCGGCTACGGATATCCGCAGCCGCCGACCATGCCGATGCAGCCGCAGCCGGGAGGTGGCGGGAAGAAGTTCAACGCGCAGGCCGCCATCATCGTCTCGGCGGTCGCGGCCATCGCCCTGATCGTCGGCGCCGGTGTCTGGTACGCGTCGTCGTCCGGCAAGGACGACGACAAGAAGACCAGCGCGGAGTCCGGCGACGGCAAGAACAAGACGAACGGCGGCGGCGGGGAAGGCGGGGGCGGCTCCTCCGAGGCGAAGGAGAAGGCACCGGCCGACACCGGCTCCAAGGTGCTCTTCCAGGTGCCCGCGCCCAAGACCCCCAAGGACGTCACGACCATCTCCACCTCCGGTTCCTGGCTGACCGACACGGTCTACGCCAAGAGCGGCATCGCCGAGATCGTCGGCTACGACCGCGCCAAGGGCACCGAGAAGTGGAAGATCGACCTGCCCGGACCGGTGTGCGAGGCCACCCACCGCGTCACCGAGGACAACAAGACGGCGATCACCTTCAAGCCCGCCATGCCGACCAAGGGGAACCCGCAGGCCTGCACGCAGGTCGCGGTGATCGACCTGGAGGCGGGCAAGGAGCTGTGGACCAAGACCGCCAAGTCCGGCACCACACCGGTCAGCTTCAACAACGTCACGATCGGCGGCGGTACCGTCGCGGCGGGCAGCACCAGCGGCGGCGCCGCCTGGGACATCGCCTCCGGTGAGCAGCTGTGGGCGCCCAAGACGTCCGACTCCTGCTACGACTCCGGGTACGGCGGCGGCGAGAAGCTCGTCGCGGTACGCAAGTGCGGCTCGTACGACCAGCGGCGGCTGCACATCCAGAACATCGACCCGAAGAGCGGGAAGGTGATCGCCGAGTACAAGATGGACGAGGGCATCGAGTACGCCGCCGTCGTCTCCACCGACCCGCTGGTCGTGGCGGCCGACGTCAACGAATCCGCGGGTGACGGCAGCGGGATCTCGGACTTCTTCTCCATCGACAACAAGACCGGCAAGCTGCGCACGCGCATCTCCGCGCCGGGCGAGGAGTTCGGGGCCCGCTGCGACGGCATCTACAAGCTCGAGAAGTGCAGCGGGCTGGTGGTCGGCGACGACAGGCTGTACATCGCCACCGAGGAGCACGAGGTCGGCGGGGAGTCGTACAGCCAGACCAACGAGATCGTCGTCTTCGACCTGGCGACCGGCAAGCAGACCGGTCAGCGGGCCGACGCGGGGGACGACTACACGATCGTCCCGCTGCGGATGGACGGCGGCAACCTCCTGGCATACAAGCGTCCGCCGTACGACAAGGGCGGGCAGATCGTCAGCATCGACGGGGGGACCTTCAAGCAGACGACGCTGATGGAGAACCCGGCGACGGAGACCGTGCGGGACGTGGAGGCGCGGATGTCCCCGGAGTACTCGGAGATCCTGTTCTCGCAGGGCGGCCTGTACATGTCCGATATTTACGCCAGTGATTTCTCGTCGGCTTCGGACGAGAAGGAGTACCTCGTGATCGCTTTCGGTACGAGCTGATCGTTCGGATTCTCGCTTTTCGCGGCCCCGTCCCTGGTCAGGGACGGGGCCGCGGGCGTATCGCTCATCATGGGCCCATCGCCGTCGAATGCGAGAATTTCGGCGATCCGGGGCGATTCTCGCCGGTAGGGGGAGCGCGATGTCGAACAAGCGTGTAGCTTCCGGGGGCATCTTGGGGTGCGTTGTCGTGGGGGGTTGGTTGTTCGATGGGAGTGCGGCTGATGGTGGTCGACGACCACCGGTTGCTCGCCGAGGCGCTGGCCTCGGCGTTGAAGCTGCGGGGGCACCGGGTGCTGGCGGCCGCGGCGCCGGCGTCCGGGGCGGCGGATCTGGTGATCAGCAGGGCGCCGGAGGTGTGTCTGCTGGGGACGGCGGCGCCGGCGAACGCGGGGGCCTTCGATCCGGTGGTGAAGATCAAGCGGGAGCGGCCGCAGGTGGCGGTGGTCGTGCTGGGGCCGGTGCCGTCGCCGCGGGGGATCGCGGCGGCGTTCGCGGCGGGGGCGTCGGGGTACGTGCGGCACGACGAGCGCATCGAGGGGGTCGAGCGGGCGATCATGAAGGCGCGGGCGGGGGAGGCCGCGGTGGCGCCGCAGTTGCTGCAGGGGGCGTTCGGGGAGCTGCTGAACCCCGCGGCGCAGCCGGATGACGAGGGCGCGCGGCTGTTGCGGATGCTGACGCCCCGGGAGGTGGAGGTGCTGGTGCGGGTCGCCGACGGGGAGGACACCCGGCTGATCGCGGCGGGCATGGGCATCGCACCGTCCACGGCCCGGACGCATGTCCAGCGGGTCCTGATGAAACTGGGCGTGGGCTCCCGCCTGGAGGCGGCGGCCCTGGCCGCCCGCACGGGCCTCCTGGACCGCGCGGGGCCGGTGGGGAGCGGATCCTAGACCCTGCGCCGGGTGGGGATGCCTGTGGTGCGGTGTCCGGTCCGGTGGGTGGGGATGCCCGTGGTGCGGTGTGCGGTCCGGTGGGGGGATGTCCGTGGCGCCTGTGCGGCGGGGGCACCCCGCACGACACCGGACCGCACAGCCCCGTACAGCGCCCCCTACTCCTTCCGTTCTCCCGGAACGAGGTCCGGCGGCGGCGGAGCCGTCGGCCTGAGCTTCAGCCAGAGGAGGAACAGCAGGCCCAGGATCAGCATCCCCAGCCCTGTCCAGAGGTTGATGTTGACCCCCTGGGCCTTGTCGATGTCCGCGTCGGACGCGGTGAACCCCGCGATCGTGACGATCACGCCGTACACGACGAACAGCCCGCCGATGATCCGCCGGATGTCGAACAGCCGTGCGGCCGTGGCGGACTTGGTCTCCAGTTCGGAGACCTCGTGCTGGAGCTCACGCTCGGAAAAGTGCTCGGACATGGTCTCTCCATCCTCCCGCGGTCAGAACGAGAACGGGATGTAGCAGGCGGCGGCCAGGATCACCGCACCCCAGCCCAGCAGCGCGGGCTTGCGGTACCACGCGTCGTCGCCTTCGGCGGGCGGCTCCGCCATGCCGGGCGAGCGCGTGCCGTAGACCAGGCCCTGGAGCTCGTCGGCGGGCTTGGGTGCGGTGAAGAGCGACACGGCGACCATGACCACCGCGCCCGCGACGAAGCCGGCGATCGCGGAGACGAAGTTGGCGCCCTGGTCGGAGGGGATGTCGATGATGCCCTGCTTGTAGATGACGAAGTAGTTGATCATCGCGGCGGTGGTGCCGGCGATCAGGCCCCAGAAGCCGGACTTCATGGACGCCCGCTTCCAGAACATGCCGATGATGAAGACCACGAACATCGGCACGTTGAAGAAGGAGAACAGCGTCTGGAGGTAGCTCATGATGTTGGAGAAGGAGCTGGCCAGGAACGCCGTGCCGATGGAGGCGAGGACGCCGACCGCGGTGATCAGGCGGCCGAAGCGGACGTAGTACTCGTCCTCGCGGTGCTTCACCACGTACTTCGCCCAGATGTCGGTGGTGAAGACGGTGTTGAAGGAGGAGACGTTGGCGGCCATGCCGGCCATGAAGGCGGCCAGCAGGCCGGTGACGGCGATGCCCAGGACGCCGTTGGGCAGGAGCTGCTGCATCAGGTACGGGATCGCGTCGTTGTACTGCAGGTCCGAGTCGCCCGTGCCGATCCGCGGGACCATCACGGCGGCGACCAGGCCCGGGATCATCACCAGGAACACGATGAAGATCTTCGGGAACGCGGCGATGAGCGGGGTGCGCTGGGCCGCCGAGAGGTTCTTGGCGGACAGGGCGCGCTGCACCTCGGCGAAGTTCGTCGTCCAGTAGCCGAAGGAGAGGACGAAGCCGAGGCCGAGGACGATGGTCAGCCAGTTGGCGCCGAGCGGGTTGTCGCTGCCGATGCCGGTGCCGCCCCAGGCGGTCATGAAATCGTCGCCGCGTGACTCGGTGAGGGAGTCGGACAGTCCGTCCCAGCCGCCGACGCTCTTCAGGCCGAGCACGGTGATGGGGATGAGTGCGGCGAGGATGACGAAGAACTGCAGGACCTCGTTGTAGATGGCCGAGGACAGGCCGCCGAGGGTGATGTAGGCCAGGACGAAGAAGCCGGCGACGACGATCGCCACCCACTGCGGCCAGCCGAGGAGGGCCTCGACGACGATCGCGAGGGCATACAGGTTGACACCGGCGATCAGGATGGCCGCGGCCGCGAAGAGGACCGAGCTGAGCAGGTGGGCCGCCTTGTCGAAGCGCAGCAGCAGGAACTCGGGGACCGAGCGGACCTTGCTGCCGTAGTAGAACGGCATCATCACCAGGCCCAGGAAGACCATCGCGGGGATGGCGCCGATCCAGTACCAGTGGGTCGTGTAGACGCCGTACTGGGCGCTGTTGGCCGCCATGCCGAGGATCTCGGTGGCGCCGAGGTTGGCCGCGATGAAGGCCAGGCCGGTGACCCAGGCGGGCAGGGAGCGGCCGGAGAGGAAGAAGTCGAGGCTGGTCCTGACCGAGCGGCGGGCGGCGAGGCCGATGCCCAGCACGACGACGAAGTAGATCCCGAGGATCGTGTAGTCCAGCCAGTTGGTGGGGAGTCGAAGCTCTGCGGCCAGGTATGTGGGGGTTTGCATACACACTCGCTTCGTTCGCGAACTGATCCGGTGCGGAACCTATGCCTCCGTGTTCAGCGACTGAACACGTCCCATGGCGTTCTTTGTTTGATCGTGATGAGTAACGCTCGCTGGTGGGTTGTGATGTGTTATGTTTAATTGTGTTGAGTGATGGACGGGTGCAGAGGAGTGCGGCAGTGAAGAAGACCTCGACCCGGCTGGCCGACGGCCGCGAGCTCATCTACTACGACCTGGCCGACGACACCGTCCGCGACGCCGCCGACCGCCGCCCGCTGGACGCCACCGTCACCACGTCCGAGATCCGCCGCGACGCACTGCTGGGCGACTCCGTCGCCATCGCCTCGCACCGCCAGGGACGCACGTACCACCCGCCGGCCGACGAGTGCCCGCTGTGCCCCTCCGAGGGCGACCGGCTGAGCGAGATCCCGGACTCGTCGTACGACGTGGTCGTCTTCGAGAACCGTTTCCCCTCGCTGGCCGGGGACTCGGGCCGGTGCGAGGTCGTCTGCTTCACCTCCGACCACCACGCGTCCTTCGCCGGCCTGAGCGAGCGGCAGGCGCGCCTGGTGCTCGACGCCTGGACCGACCGGACCTCCGAGCTGTCGCATCTGCCCTCCGTCGAACAGGTCTTCTGCTTCGAGAACCGGGGGGCCGAGATCGGCGTCACCCTCCAGCACCCGCACGGGCAGATCTACGCCTACCCCTTCACCACCCCCCGCACCGCCCTGATGCTGCGCCAAGTGGCCGCACACAAAGAGGCGACGGGCGGCGAGAACCTCTTCGACGCCGTGCTGGAGCGGGAACAGGCCGGCGAACGGATCGTCCTTGAGGGTGAACACTGGGTGGCCTTCGTGCCGTACGCGGCGCACTGGCCCTACGAGGTCCACCTCTACCCCAGGCGCCGGGTGCCCGACCTGCTCGGACTGGACGAGGCGGCGCGCACAGAGTTCCCCCAGGTGTATCTGGAACTCTTGAAGCGCTTCGACCGGATCTTCGGGGAGGGCGAGCCCCCGACGCCGTACATCGCGGCCTGGCACCAGGCCCCGTTCGGCGCGCTGGAGGAGTTCGACGGCGTCACCCGTGACGACTTCGCGCTCCACCTCGAGCTTTTCACCATCCGCCGTACGTCCGGCAAGCTGAAGTTCCTCGCGGGTTCCGAGTCCGGCATGAACGTGTTCATCAACGACGTGCCGCCGGAGCGCGCGGCCGAGCGACTGCGAGAGGTAGCGAGTTCATGAGCGGGAAGTACCTGGTGACGGGCGGGGCCGGTTACGTCGGCGGGGTCGTCGCCCAGCACCTGCTGGAGGCCGGCCACGAGGTCGTCGTCCTCGACAACCTCTCCACCGGCTTCCGGGAGGGCGTCCCCGCGGACGCGTCGTTCATCGAGGGCGACATCCGCGACGCCGCCAAATGGCTCGACCCGTCGTTCGACGGCGTGCTGCACTTCGCCGCCTTCTCGCAGGTCGGCGAGTCGGTGGTGAAGCCGGAGAAGTACTGGGACAACAACGTCGGCGGCACCATGGCGCTGCTCGGCGCGATGCGCGAGGCGGGTGTGCGCCGGCTGGTGTTCTCCTCCACGGCGGCGACGTACGGCGAACCCGAGCAGGTCCCGATCGTCGAGACCGCGCCGACCCGCCCCACCAACCCCTACGGCGCCTCCAAGCTCGCCGTCGACCACATGATCACCGGCGAGGCGGCCGCCCACGGCCTGGGCGCGGTCTCCCTGCGCTACTTCAACGTGGCCGGAGCCTACGGGCGGTACGGCGAGCGGCACGACCCCGAGTCGCACCTCATCCCGCTCGTGCTGCAGGTGGCCCAGGGACGGCGCGAGGCGATCTCCGTCTACGGCGACGACTACCCGACGCCCGACGGCACCTGCGTGCGCGACTACATCCACGTCGCCGACCTGGCCGAGGCCCACCTGCTCGCCCTGAAGGCCGCCGCGCCCGGCGAGCACCTGATCTGCAACCTCGGCAACGGCAACGGCTTCTCCGTCCGCGAGGTCGTCGAGACGGTCCGCCAGGTCACCGGCCACCCGATCCCCGAGGTCGTGGCACCCCGCCGGGGCGGCGACCCGGCGGTCCTGGTCGCGTCGGCCGCGACCGCCCGCGAGAAACTGGGCTGGAACCCGTCGCGCGCCGACCTCGCGGGGATCGTCGCGGACGCGTGGGAGTTCGCGCAGCAGCGCGCGCAGCAGGCCGGACAGGCCGAGTAGAACATCACGAAGAGGCAGGGGTCAGGGCATGAGCGAGTCCAGCGAGTCCGTCGCGGGGTCCGTCGCCGAGCGGTTCGAGGAGCTGTACGGGGCCGCGCCGGACGGGGTGTGGGCGGCACCGGGCCGGGTCAACCTCATCGGCGAGCACACCGACTACAACGACGGCTTCGTCATGCCGTTCGCCCTGCCGCACACCGCGGTCGCGGCGGTGTCCCGGCGCGACGACGGCGTCCTGCGGCTGCACTCCGCCGACGTGGACGGGCCGGTCGTGGAACTGACGGTGGACGCCCTGACCCCCGAGTCCGACAAGCGGTGGACCGCCTACCCGGCGGGCGTGGTGTGGGCGCTGCGCGAGGCCGGACACACCGTCACCGGCGCCGACATCCACCTCGCCTCGACCGTCCCGGCGGGCGCGGGCCTGTCGTCCTCGGCGGCCCTGGAGGTCGTGGTCGCGCTCGCCCTGAACGACCTGTTCGGCCTCGGCCTGCGCGGCTGGCAGCTGGCCCGCCTGTGCCAGCGCGCCGAGAACGTCTACGTCGGCGCCCCCGTCGGCATCATGGACCAGACGGCCTCCGCCTGCTGCGAGACGGGCCACGCCCTCTTCCTCGACACCCGTGACCTCTCCCAGCGGCAGATCCCCTTCGACCTGGCCGCCGAGGGCATGCGCCTGCTCGTCGTCGACACCCAGGTCAAGCACAGCCACAGCGAGGGCGAGTACGGCAAGCGCCGCGCCGGCTGCGAGAAGGGCGCGGCCCTGCTGGGCGTCGACGCGCTGCGGGACCTGCCGTACGACGAACTGGACGCGGCGCTTCAGCGGCTCGGCGACGAGGAGGAGGTCCGCCGGCTGGTCCGTCACGTGGTGACGGAGGACGAGCGGGTCGAACGGGTCGTCTCCCTGCTGGAGTCGGGCGAGACCCGGGCCATCGGCCCCGTCCTGGCCGAGGGCCACGCCTCCCTGCGCGACGACTTCCGCGTCTCCTGCCCCGAACTCGACCTGGTGGTGGAGACGGCGGTGGGCGCGGGCGCCCTCGGCGCCCGCATGACCGGCGGCGGCTTCGGCGGCTCGGCCATCGTCCTGGCGGAGGAGACCGACGTCCCGACGATCACCAAGGCGGTGGAGGAGGCCTTCGCGGCGGCCGGCTTCACGGCCCCCCGCGTCTTCGAGGCGGTCCCGGCGGCGGGCGCGCGACGGGTGCGCTGAGCCTCAGCCCAGCCGCTTCGTCAGGGTGTACTCCGTGATCCCCGGCGGGTAGTCGGGGATCACGCACACCACGTCGTAGCCGTGCTTCCGGTAGAAGTCCGGGGCCTGGAAGTCCCAGGTCTCCACGCGGGAGGCCGTGCAGGCGCGGCCGGCGGCGAGGCGTTCCGCCTCCGTCAGCAGACGGGAGCCCAGGCCCGCCCCCCGGTGGCGGGCGTCGACCCAGAGATAGGTCACGTGCAGCCAGGCGGTCCAGGTGTGGCCGACCAGCCCGCCGGCCAGTTCGCCGTTCGCATCCAGCGCCCACACGTGCAAAGGCGCTTCACGTTCGTCCGGGGTTCCGCGCAGGGCGCGCAGGACCGGTGAGGCCGCCGTATTGGTGTCCCTCAGCCGCCTGCGGAGCAGATCACGTCGGGCCTTGTCGACTTCTGTCTCAAGACGAAACATGCGGCACACCATAAACGCGGAAGGCCGCAAGTTCTGCAAATAACCTTCCGCTCCGGGCCCCCGCCCGTACCCTGATGAACAGCGCCGGTGGGGGCCGGCGCCGTTCAGGGGGCGAGACGGTCGGGTACGGCGTCCGAGGCGGGGGTGGCGGTGGTCGCGGCGGCCCGTCCCATGTCCGGTGAATGAGGTGACAGGGCCTCGGCGCCGTACCCGCGCCGGTGTCGTCCTCCGACGATGGGGTAGTCCCCTGCTCTGAGGAGAGCGTGGGGAAGGGGGGTTTCGTGGTTCGCGTTCGAGTCCTGGTCGTCGACGACCACCGCATCTTCGCCGAGTCACTGGCCGCGGCCCTGGCCGCGGAGCCGGACGTCGACGTGTCCGCGGCGGGCAGCGGCCCGGCCGCGCTGCGCTGTCTGGAACGGGCGGCCGCCGAGGGACGGCGGTTCGACGTGCTGCTCGTCGACGCCGACCTGGGCGGCAAGGTGCCGGGCGGCCGGCCGGCCGTCCCCGTGCAGGCCGGCGACGAGGACGGGCTCGTCGACGGGATATCGCTGGTCACCGGGGTGCGTTCGGTACAGCCGCAGGTACGGATCGTCGTCCTCGCGGAGAAGGACGACCCGGCCCGGGCCGCGCTCGCCCTCCAGGCCGGAGCCTCCGGATGGGTGGCCAAGGACTGCTCGCTGAGCCGGCTGCTCACCGTCATCCGGGGGGTGCTGCGCGACGAGACGCATCTGCCGCCCGCGCTGCTCACCGGCGTCCTGCGGGAGCTGACCGCCGCCCGGCGGCACCGCACGGAGAGCGAACGGCTCGTGGAGTCCCTGACCCCGCGCGAGCGGGAGGTGCTGCGGTGCATGGTCGCGGGACTGGGGCGCAAGGCGGTCGCCGAGCGCCTGTATCTGTCCCCGCACACCGTACGGACCCATATGCAGAACGTCCTCGGGAAGCTGGGCGTCCACTCCACCCTCGCCGCGGTGGCCCTCGCCCGGCGGGCCGGTGTCGGACCCGTCGACCTAACCCGGGACGTTGTCGAACGGGGCGGTCAACTGGCGTAGCAGCCCGGCCAGTTCGCTGCGCTGGGCGCGGGTGAGCTCCCCGAGGATCGCCCGCTCCTGCGCCAGCAGCCCGGCCAGTGCCTGGTCGGCGCGGTCGCGGCCCTCGTCCGTGAGCCGGACCAGGACACCGCGCCGGTCACTGGGGTCGGGCAGCCGCTCCACCAGGCCCTTCTTGGTGAGGCGGTCGATGCGGTTGGTCATCGTGCCCGAGGTGACCAGCGTCTGCGTGAGGAGCTGGCCCGGCGAGAGCTGGTACGGGGCGCCCGCGCGGCGCAACGCGGTCAGCACGTCGAACTCCCAGGACTCCAGGCCGTGCTCGGCGAAGGCGAGCCGGCGTGCCCGGTCCAGGTGCCGGGCCAGTCTGCTTACCCGGCTGAGCACCTCGAGCGGTTCCACGTCGAGGTCCGGGCGCTCCCGGCGCCACGCTGCGACCAGCCGATCGACCTCGTCCTCCATGACGATCAGTGTAGTGGTTGTGTCGACGTGAAGTCTCTTGATGTCGAGTCTCTTGACGTCGAGATGAGTGGTGGGTGACGCTGGGTACCCGTCCGTCAGCCATCGGGAGGCCCCATGTCCGCAGCGACCCCCCTCTGGGACCCCGCCCAGTACCTGCGTCACGCCGGTCACCGCACCCGGCCCTTCACCGACCTGCTCACCCGCGTCCCGCAGCTCGCGGGGGACCCGCCCCGCATCGCCGACCTCGGCTGCGGCGCCGGCAACGTCACGGCCCTGCTCACCGACCGCTGGCCCACCGCCCACGTCACCGGCTACGACAACTCGCCCGAGATGCTCGGCAAGGCCCGCGCCGACCACGAGGGCGGCCGGCTCCGCTTCGCCCACGCCGACGTCCGCACCTGGGCACCGGACGGACCGCACGACCTGATCATCAGCAACGCCACCCTGCAGTGGGTCCCGGGACACGTGGAACGGTTCCGCGACTGGATCGAAGGACTCGCCCCCGGCGGTACGTTCGCCTTCCAGGTGCCCGGCAACTTCGACGCCCCCAGCCACGTACTGATGCGTGAACTGGCCGCCTCCCCGCGCTGGCGGACCCGCCTGGCCGGCGTCCTGCGCCACGACGACGCCGTCCTCCGCCCCGAGGCCTACCTGGAGCACCTGACCGCCCTCGGCTGTGCGGTCGACGCCTGGGAGACGACGTACATCCACCTGCTGGAAGGAGAGGACCCCGTCCTCGACTGGGTCAAGGGCACGGGCCTGCGCCCCGTCCTCACCGCCCTCGCCGACGACCCGGAGGCACGGGACGCCTTCGTCACCGAGTACCGCACCGCCCTGCGGACCGCCTACCCGCCCGGCCCGCACGGCACCCCGTTCCCCTTCCGCCGCGTCTTCGCGGTCGCCGTCAGGGAGGCGTGATGCTCACCGCCGTCGACCATGTGCAGCTCGCCGCACCGCCCGGCTCCGAGGAACGGCTGCGCGCGTACTACGTGGATGTCCTCGGCATGACCGAGGTACCGAAACCGGCCGCCCTGGCCGCGCGCGGCGGCTGCTGGTTCGAAGCCGGAGACGTACGCCTCCACCTGGGCGTCGAGGACGGCTTCCGGCCCGCGAGAAAGGCCCACCCCGGCCTGCTGGTCACCGGCATCGAGGCCTACGCCGCCCGCCTGACCGCCCACGGCGCCCCGGTCACCTGGGACGACAACCTCCCGGGCCACAGACGCTTCTACTCCGAGGACCCGGTGGGCAACCGGCTGGAGTTCCTGGAACCGTCGGCCGCGATGCCCGCACCACGCGCATGACCACCGGCGGCGGCCAGGGCACTCTCCAGATCCTCGATCACCCGGGGAGCGACGAGGAGGGCCATCACCCGGCCCTCATCCGTGAGGGTGATGGGCTCGCGGCCGCCGGCCACCCAGCGGACCAGCTCCTCCAGCCGGGGAGCGGCCTCGTCGACGGTCATCTCGATCATGCGGGCACCGTCCCGCACAACCGGCCGGCCGCGCAGCCCGGTCGGCCCGGATTCAGCTCTTCCGGTGCCCTATCAGCCGCGGCTTCGGCTCCAGCCCGTCCAGCCCGTGCCACGCCAGATTGACCAGGTGGGCCGCCACCTCCGCCTTCTTCGGCTTGCGCACGTCCAGCCACCACTGGCCCGTCAGCGCCACCATCCCGACCAGCGCCTGCGCATACAGCGGGGCCAGCTTCGGGTCGAAACCGCGGCTCTTGAACTCGCGGCCCAGAATGTCCTCCACCTGGGTGGCGATGTCCGAGATCAGCGAGGCGAAGGACCCCGTCGACTGGGGGATGGGCGAGTCACGGACCAGGATGCGGAAACCGTCCGTGTACTCCTCGATGTAGTCCAGCAGCGCGAACGCCGCCTGCTCGCACAGCTCACGGGGATGGCCGGCCGTCAGCGAGCCCGTCACCATGTCCAGCAGACGCCGCATCTCGCGGTCCACCACCACCGCGTACAGGCCCTCCTTGCCGCCGAAGTGCTCGTACACCACCGGCTTGGAGACCCCGGCCTTCGCCGCGATCTCCTCCACCGACGTGCCTTCGAAGCCCTTCGCCGCGAACAGGGTGCGGCCGATCTCCAGCAGCTGCTGGCGGCGCTCCGCACCGGTCATCCGGGTGCGACGCGCACGCCGCGGCTTGTCATTGCTCGGGGTGCTGCTGGAGTCGGTCGCCACGGCGACCATCATGCCGCCTCGACGGACTCCGTCCCCTGCCGGGCGCCGCCTTCCGGGGTGTTACGGCGCGAATCGATACGCGAGCGTGACGGCCACCGCACGTCGTACGCCCAGCCCAGCTGCTCGAACCAGCGGATCAACCGGGCGGAGGAATCCAGCTGCCAGCGCTCCACACCGTGCCGCGCCGACGTCGGGTCGGCGTGGTGCAGGTTGTGCCAGGACTCACCGCAGGACAGGACCGCCAGCCACCACACATTGCCCGAACGGTCCCGCGACTTGAACGGACGCTTGCCGACCGCGTGACAGATCGAGTTGATCGACCACGTCACATGGTGCAGCAACGCCACCCGGACGAGTGACCCCCAGAAGAAGCCGGTGAACGCACCCCACCAGGACATCGTGACCAGACCGCCGATCAGCGCGGGCAGCGCCAGCGACAGCGCCGTCCACAGGACGAACTGCCGGGAGATCGCCCGCAGCGTCCGGTCCTTGACCAGATCCGGCGCGTACTTGTCCTGCGGCGTCTGCTCCTCGTCGAACATCCAGCCGATGTGCGCCCACCACAGGCCCTTCATCAACGCCGGAACCGTCTCCCCGTACTTCCACGGCGAATGCGGGTCGCCCTCGGCGTCGGAGAACTTGTGGTGCTTGCGGTGGTCGGCCACCCACCGCACCAGCGGACCCTCCACCGCCATCGACCCGGCGATCGCCAGCGCGATCTTCAACGGCCGCTTCGCCTTGAACGAACCGTGCGTGAAGTGGCGGTGGAAACCGATGGTGATGCCGTGGCAGCCGAGGTAGTAGAAGAAGACCAGCAGACCGAGGTCCAGCCAGCTCACCCCCCACCCCCACGCCAGCGGCACCGCCGCCACCAGCGCCAGGAACGGGACGGTGATGAAGAGCAGCAGCGTGATCTGCTCGATGGAGCGCTTGCGCTCACCGCCCAGCGTGGCGGACGGCACGGCGCCGCCGGACTCGGGTTGTTTCGGAGCTTCGTGCAGCACGTCGGAGCCTGAGGTCATGCGTGTCCCCTGTGGGGTATGTGGACTGAGGGTGGGTACCGGGCCGCCGGAAACGCGCTGTGTTCCTTACGCTTCCGTAACCTACGGCAACGTAAGTATGGCAGCGCGTAGCCCGTCGGCAAGAGCCCGTCGGCCTGCGCGTCCGGGTCGAGACCTATCCTTGAAGTCGGTCGGACAGCGCGGTCCGCTCTGATTTCTTCCCGGACGTCCGGCCCGAAGCGGCACACGCCGCGCGAGACGCCGTCCGGGTTCCCTCCCAGACGAGCTTCAACACTGCAAGGAGCCGCACCTGTGAGCAGTGCCGACGACCAGACCACCACGACGAGCAGCGAACTGCGCGCCGACATCCGCCGACTGGGTGATCTCCTGGGCGAGACCCTGGTCCGGCAGGAGGGCCCGGAACTGCTCGACCTCGTCGAGAAGGTCCGCCGACTCACCCGTGAGGACGGCGAGGCCGCCGCCGAGCTGCTGCGGGGCACCGAACTGCAGACCGCGGCCAAGCTGGTCCGCGCGTTCTCCACCTACTTCCACCTCGCCAACGTCACCGAGCAGGTGCACCGCGGCCGCGAACTGCGCGCCCGCCGCGCCGCCGAGGGCGGACTGCTCTCCCGCACCGCCGACCGCCTCAAGGACGCCGACCCCGAGCACCTGCGTGAAACGGTCCGCAACCTCAACATCCGGCCCGTCTTCACCGCCCACCCCACCGAGGCCGCCCGCCGCTCCGTCCTCAACAAGCTCCGCCGGATCGCCGCCCTCCTCGACACCCCGGTCATCGCCTCCGACCGGCGCCGCCTCGACACCCGCCTCGCCGAGAACATCGACCTCGTCTGGCAGACCGACGAACTGCGCGTGGTCCGCCCCGAACCCGCCGACGAGGCCCGCAACGCCATCTACTACCTCGACGAACTCCACGCCGGCGCCGTCGGCGACGTCCTGGAGGACCTCACCGCCGAACTGGAACGCGTCGGCGTCCACCTCCCCGACGACACCCGCCCCCTCACCTTCGGCACCTGGATCGGCGGCGACCGCGACGGCAACCCCAACGTCACCCCCCAGGTCACCTGGGACGTCCTCATCCTCCAGCACGAACACGGCATCAACGACGCCCTGGAGATGATCGACGAACTGCGCGGCCTCCTCTCCAACTCCATCCGCTACACCGGCGCCACGGACGAACTCCTCGCCTCCCTCCAGGCCGACCTCGACGCCCTCCCCGAGATCAGCCCCCGCTACAAGCGCCTCAACGCCGAGGAGCCCTACCGGCTCAAGGCCACCTGCATCCGCCAGAAGCTGGAGAACACCAAGCTCCGCCTCGCCAAGGGCACCCCCCACGAAACCGGCCGCGACTACCTCGGCACCGCCGAACTCCTCACCGACCTGCGCATCATCCAGGCCTCCCTGCGCGAACACCGCGGCGGACTCTTCGCCGACGGCCGCCTCGCCCGTACGATCCGCACCCTCGCCGCCTTCGGCCTCCAGCTCGCCACCATGGACGTCCGCGAACACGCCGACGCCCACCACCACGCCCTCGGCCAGCTCTTCGACCGGCTCGGTGAGGAATCCTGGCGCTACGCCGACATGCCCCGCGAGTACCGCTCCAAGCTCCTCGCCAAGGAACTCAGGTCACGCCGCCCCCTCGCCCCCACCCCGGCACCCGTCGACGCCGCAGGCGAGAAGACCCTCGGCGTGTTCCAGACCGTCAAGCGCGCCCTGGAGGTCTTCGGACCCGAGGTCGTCGAGTCCTACATCATCTCCATGTGCCAGGGCGCCGACGACGTCTTCGCCGCCGCCGTCCTCGCCCGCGAGGCCGGACTCATCGACCTCCACGCCGGCTGGGCGAAGATCGGCATCGTCCCCCTCCTGGAGACCACCGACGAGCTCAAGGCCGCCGACACCATCCTCGAGGACATGCTCGCCGACCCCTCCTACCGGCGCCTCGTCTCCCTGCGCGGCGACGTCCAGGAGGTCATGCTCGGCTACTCCGACTCCTCCAAGTTCGGCGGCATCACCACCAGCCAGTGGGAGATCCACCGCGCCCAGCGCCGCCTGCGCGACGTCGCCCACCGCTACGGCGTACGCCTGCGCCTCTTCCACGGCCGCGGCGGCACCGTCGGCCGCGGCGGCGGCCCCACCCACGACGCCATCCTCGCCCAGCCCTGGGGCACCCTCGAAGGCGAGATCAAGGTCACCGAACAGGGCGAGGTCATCTCCGACAAGTACCTCATCCCCGCCCTCGCCCGCGAGAACCTCGAACTCTCCGTCGCCGCCACCCTCCAGGCGTCCGCCCTGCACACCGCCCCCCGCCAGTCCGACGAGGCCCTCGCCCGCTGGGACGCCGCCATGGACGTCGTCTCCGACGCCGCCCACACCGCCTACCGCAAGCTCGTCGAAGACCCCGACCTGCCGACGTACTTCCTGGCCTCCACCCCCGTCGACCAGCTCGCCGACCTCCACCTCGGCTCACGGCCCTCCCGCCGACCCGGCTCCGGCGTCTCCCTCGACGGACTGCGCGCCATCCCCTGGGTCTTCGGCTGGACCCAGTCCCGGCAGATCGTCCCCGGCTGGTACGGCGTCGGCTCCGGCCTCAAGGCCCTGCGCGAGGCCGGCCTCGACACCGTCCTCGACGAGATGCACCAGCAGTGGCACTTCTTCCGCAACTTCATCTCCAACGTCGAGATGACCCTCGCCAAGACCGACCTGCGCATCGCCCAGCACTACGTCGACACCCTCGTCCCCGACGAGCTCAAGCACGTCTTCGACGCCATCAAGGCCGAACACGAACTCACCGTCACCGAGGTCCTGCGCGTCACCGGCGAACAGGAACTCCTCGACGCCGACCCCGTCCTCAAGCAGACCTTCACCATCCGCGACGCCTACCTGGACCCCATCTCCTACCTCCAGGTGGCCCTCCTCAAGCGCCAGCGCGACGCCGCCGGCGCCGGCGAGGAACCCGACCCGCTCCTCTCCCGCGCCCTGCTCCTCACCGTCAACGGCGTCGCGGCCGGACTGCGCAACACCGGCTGACCCGACACGACGAAAAGGGGTGCCCCCGGCCACGTACGGCCGGGGGCACCCCTTTTCGTCCTCGTACGGGCAGGGCACCCCTTCGTCCTCGTCCTGTGCGGCTCCGTCCTACACGGCCAGGAAAGCCGCCGTCAGCAACGCCGTCCCCGACAGCGCCAGCACCCACGCCGCCCGCGTCCGCAGCAGACCACCCGCCACGACCACCGACGCCAGCAGCAGCGCACCGCCCAGCGGAACCCACGCGTACAGAATCCCGGCCGGACCCGCACGCACGGCGTCCGTACCACCCGGCTTCAGCACCACCGCGTACGTCCGCCCCACCGCCACGGCCACCGACTTCTCCAGCACGACCTCCGCACGCGGCTGCGACCCCGGCGACAGCGGCGTGTACGGCCCCGTACACGCCGTCGCGCCGCACCGCGCCACCGCCACCGTGCCGCGCTCACGCCCCTTCGTCAGCATCGCGTGCTGCGCCGTGCCCCACGACGCCCACACACCCGCGACCAGGATCAGCACGGCGACCGTGCCCATCGCCGCGAACCGGCCGAACCGCAGGGCGGACGAGCCACGGGAGGAGCGGGCAGCGCGAGACATGGCCGAGATCCTTGGCCATGACCTTGCGGTCGGTCAACTCCGGGCGGGGTCCGACGGACCCCGGCGGGACTCCGGCGAAGTTCCGGCGGGGCTCCGAAGAGGAGACAAGCCCACCGACGCACCCCTCACGAGTTGTACGTACTCTGCGCCCGCTCCAGCCCCTCGATCACCAGACACTCCACCGCATCCGCCGCCCGGTCCACGAAGTAGTCCAGCTCCTTGCGCTCCGTCGACGAGAAATCCTTCAGCACGAAATCCGCCACCTGCATCCGCCCCGGCGGCCGCCCGATCCCGAACCGCGCCCGGTGGTACTCCCGCCCGAACGCCTTCGTCAGCGACTTCAGCCCGTTGTGACCGTTGTCCCCGCCACCCAGCTTCAGCCGCAGCGTCCCGTAATCGATGTCCAGCTCGTCATGGACCGCGACCACCCGTTCCGCCGGCACCTTGTAGAACTCCCGCAGCGCGTTCACCGGCCCGCCCGACAGATTCATGTACGACATCGGCTTCGCCAGCACCACCCGCCGGTTCGCCGGCCCCGGCGGACCGATCCGCCCCTCCACCACCTGCGCCTGCGCCTTCCCCGCCCGCTTGAACCGGCCCCCCACCCGCTCCGCCAGCAGATCCGCCACCATGAACCCCACATTGTGGCGGTTCATCGCGTACTCCGGCCCCGGATTGCCCAGCCCCACGATCAGCCAGGGACCCGCCGCATCCATCGTCACGCCCGTGTCTCCCTCATACGCGTCGGCCGCTGCCCCGTACGGGAACAGCGGCCGACGAAACGACTCCGAAAGAGGATCAGGCCTCGGCGGCCTCTTCACCCTCGGCACCCTCGGCGGGCGCCTCCTCGGCCTGCGCGGCCAGCACCTGGAGGACCACCGCGTCCTCCTCGACGGCCAGCTTCACACCGTTCGGAAGCTTGACGTCCTTGGCCAGGACGGAGGCACCGGCCTCCAGACCCTCCACGGAGACGCTCACGCTCTCCGGGATGTGCGTGGCCTCGGCCTCGACCGGCAGCGCGACCAGCACGTGCTCCAGCAGGTTGCCACCCGGAGCCAGCTCGCCCTCGGCCTGCACCGGGATCTCGACCTGGACGGTCTCGCCGCGCTTCACCAGCTGCAGGTCCACGTGCTCCAGGAAACCCTTCAGCGGGTCACGCTGCACGGCCTTCGGGATCGCCAGCTCGTTCGTCTTGCCGTCGATGTCCAGCGCGATCAGCACGTTCGGCGTACGCAGCGCGAGCAGCAGCTCGTGACCCGGAAGGGTCAGGTGCAGCGGGTCCGAACCGTGCCCGTACAGCACACCCGGAACGTTGTTGTCACGACGGATACGGCGCGCGGCACCCTTGCCGAACTCGGTGCGCGTCGCGGCGGAGATCTTCACCTCGGACATGGTCACTCCTCGAAGTCAGAAACGGACGTGGTCACCCGGCCACGAACGGCCTGCTACGAAGAGCGCGTCGATAACGGACCACCGAACCCGCCTCACGAAAAGCGGAACGGCCTCCCTCGCCGAGCAACTTCGACAGTCTACTCGGACCAGGAGGCCGCACCCAAAACGATCACCGGGAGGCCCGGTGCAGAACCCTTACTGCAAGGACCGCACCGGACTACTGCTCGTCGAACAGACTCGTCACCGAACCGTCCCGGAACACCTCACGCACCGCACGCGCGATCGTCGGCGCGATCGACAACACCTTGATCTTGTCCAGGGACTCACCCAGCTCACCCGGCGTCGGCAGCGTGTTCGTGAACACGAACTCACTCACCCGCGAGTTCTTCAACCGGTCCGCCGCCGGACCCGACAGCACACCGTGCGTCGCCGTCACGATCACGTCCTCCGCACCGTGCGCGAACAACGCGTCCGCCGCGGCACAGATCGTGCCACCCGTGTCGATCATGTCGTCCACGAGGACACAGATACGGCCCTCCACGTCACCCACGACCTCATGCACCGTGACCTGGTTCGCCACGTCCTTGTCACGCCGCTTGTGCACGATCGCCAGCGGCGCACCCAGCCGGTCGCACCAACGGTCCGCCACCCGCACCCGGCCCGCGTCCGGAGACACCACCGTCAGCTTGGAGCGGTCCACCTTCGCACCCACGTAGTCCGCCAGAAGCGGCAGCGCGAAGAGATGGTCGACGGGTCCGTCGAAGAAGCCCTGGATCTGATCCGTGTGCAGATCCACGGCCAGCAGCCGGTCCGCACCCGCCGTCTTCATCAGGTCCGCGATCAGACGCGCCGAGATCGGTTCACGACCCCGGTGCTTCTTGTCCTGCCGCGCGTAACCGTAGAACGGCACGATCACCGTGATGGACCTGGCCGACGCACGCTTCAACGCGTCGATCATGATCAACTGCTCCATGATCCACTTGTTGATCGGAGCAGTGTGGCTCTGGATCAGGAAACAGTCGGCACCACGAGCCGACTCCTGATACCGCACATAGATCTCACCATTGGCGAAGTCGAACGCCTTCGTCGGCACGACCCCGACATCCAGCTGTTGGGCGACCTCCTCGGCAAGCTCGGGGTGGGCGCGGCCGGAGAAGAACATCATCTTCTTCTCGCCGGTCGTCTTGATCCCGGTCACAGCACAATCTCCTCAGAGGTGTCGCAACTGATGGCGGTGCGGAAACGCACTTATCACGGTACGCCCTGTCCGACAGGGACGAATCCGGTCAGTCCTCGGCAGCCGGCTCCCGCGAAGCCGCCTCCGCCGCCTTCGCGGCAGCACTCCCCGGACGCTTACGAGCCACCCAACCCTCGATATTCCGCTGCTGGCCACGGGCCACAGCCAGCGAACCCGGCGGCACATCCTTCGTGATCACCGACCCGGCAGCCGTATAAGCACCGTCCCCGATCGTGACAGGCGCCACAAACATGTTGTCCGAACCCGTCCTGCAGTGCGACCCGACCGTCGTGTGATGTTTGTCCTGCCCGTCGTAATTGACGAACACGCTTGCCGCACCGATGTTCGAGAAGTCGCCGATCGTCGCGTCACCCACATACGACAGGTGCGGAACCTTCGTCCCCTCACCGATCGACGCGTTCTTCGTCTCCACGTACGTACCGATCTTGGCCTTGCGCGCCAGCCGCGACCCCGGCCGCAGATACGCATACGGCCCCACACTCGCCTCAGGACCTACCTCGGCACCCACGGCCACCGCGTTGTCCACCCGCGCACCCGCACCCACCCGCGTATCCGTCAACCGCGAGTTCGGCCCCACCTCGCACCCCTCGGCGAGATGCGTCGCCCCGTGCAACTGCGTCCCCGGGTGAACCACCACGTCCTGCTCGAACGTCACCGTGACATCGACCCACGTCGTGGCCGGGTCGATCACGGTGACCCCGGACAGCATGGCGGCCGTCAGCAACCGGTCGTTCAGGATCCGCCGTGCCTCGGAGAGCTGCACCCGGTTGTTGATCCCCGCGATCTCACGGTGGTCCCCCGCCACCGACGCACCCACCCGGTGCCCCGCCTCACGCAGGATCCCGAGCACATCCGTCAGGTACTCCTCACCCTGACTGTTGTCCGTCCGCACCCTCTTCAACGCGTCCGCCAACAACGCCCCGTCGAACGCGAACACACCCGAATTGATCTCCCGGATCGCCCGCTGCGCCTCCGACGCGTCCTTGTGCTCCACGATCGCCGTCACGGCACCACTGTCGTCCCGCACGATCCGCCCGTAACCGGTCGCGTCCGGCACCTCCGCCGTCAGCACCGTCACCGCGTTGCCGTCGGCGGAGTGCGTGGCCGACAACCGCCGCAGCGTCTCACCCGTCAGCAACGGGGTGTCACCACATACCACGACCACGGTCCCGTCCACGGAACCGCCCAGCTCCTCCAGCCCCATCCGCACGGCATGACCCGTGCCGTTCTGCTCCGCCTGCACGGCGGTACGCACGTCCGGGGCGACCTCGGCGAGATGCGCGGTCACCTTCTCGCGGGCGTGACCCACGACGACGACCAGATGCTCCGGCTCCAGCTCACCGGCTGCGGCGAGCACATGACCCACCAGGGAACGGCCACAGATGTCGTGCAGGACCTTCGGTGTGGCCGACTTCATACGGGTGCCCTCACCCGCTGCGAGAACGACGACGGCTGCCGGGCGACTGGTGCTCACGGGATGCCCTTCGGCTGTGATGGGGGAGGGGGTGACATCCGCAGGATACCGGGGTGTTTGTGGGGGGACATGAGAGCGGACCCTGACCGGGGTGACCGGTCAGGGCCCGAACTTGAGCATGTGCTCCCGGGGGAGGACTCGAACCCCCATGATCAGAACCAAAATCTGACGTCTTGCCCTTAGACGACCCGGGATTACCGCTATGTCCGATTTCGTAGATCGGTTGCGGTGGCAGCCCCTACTATGCCGTACCACCAGCCTTCGATGCGACGGTACAGCTCGGCTCCGTCCCGAACGTCGACACGAAGGCATCCGCGGTAGCTGTCGGCGGTGTTCTTGCGGTTGGTGAGTGGGTTGTGTCTCTTGAGGGTGGTCTTCATGAGCCTGCTTGTGTCGATGCCCACGTGATGGGCCCAGAACTCCTCCGCGGCTGCCACATCGGCGCTCTCGTGGATCTGCACCGCGAATCTGAGATTCGCCGGGTCCACGTCGAGCAGGTTGAGCCAGGCCATGAAGACCGTGATCATGTCCGGGTCACTGTTGACGAAAGTGATGCGCTCCCGGCGGCTGTAGGACTTGCTCTTCGCGCCTTCGGCCCAGTAGAGACCGACGCCGATTACGAAAAGCTCGCGGTCGGTCAGCGTGCCGATTTCGCTCATGCCTGCTGTTTGGTGCGTTGTCGTTTCTCCTCGCGCAGCTGGAGCGTGGCCTCCCAGCCGCGTTTTGCGATCGCCGAAGCCTCCTCGCGGGTTCGCGCCGGGCGCTCCGGCTTCGGCAGATCCCGGACCCACAGCGAGATCGAGCTCTTCGAGCAGCCCAGTTCGACCTGGATCTGGTCGTACGTCCAGCCCTGGAGCCGGAGCTCCCTCGCCTTGTCCCGTAGGTCGTCCTTGGCGTTCGGTCGTTTGGTCCATTCCGGGGCCGGCTCGCCCTGGAGGAGGCGGTTGAGGATGTCGTTGTTGTCGACGTGGAGCCGGTCGCGGATCTGGCGTCGGCTCAGTCCCGCCCGTCGCAGGGCGACCGCCTGTTCCCGTAGGCCTTCGAAGTCGGCGTATTTGCCGGGTGCATGTGTCACACGCATACCGTCCGGGCGGAATGGCCGGTTCCCCCCTCGAACGGTGTCCGATTCAGCAGTTCGAGGGATTTCGGGCCGTATCGCATCCGAACGGTCACCCTGTGTGGTGTGGTCCGGGCGTGGAAACTCGCCGGAAAAGCGGAGCTTCCCGCCCGTAGGCTGGACACATGACCACGACGGGGGAAGAGCTGGTGACGGCCCGGGGAGGGCCGTGGTGGTGGGACAGGCGGCGTAGTGCCGTGTTCGATGGGGGCCTCGCGGTGGTGTCCGCGCTGGAGTGCGGGCTGGAGGGGGTCCCGTTCGCGCGGGAGGCGGGGGTTCCGGCGGCCGTGGGGGTCGTGTTCGGTGTGCTGGCCGGTTCCGTGCTGGTGGTGCGGAGGCGGTGGCCGATCGCGGTGGTGCTGGTGGCGATCGCGGTGACGCCGGCCGCGATGGGGTTCCTGATGGGTGTCGTCGGTCTGTATTCGCTGGCCGCGTCCGAGGTGCCGCGCCGGATCATCGCGTCGCTGGCCGGGATGCAGTCGGTGGGCGTGCTCATCGTGATGTTCGTGCGGATGCGGCAGAACCTGGCGCGGGGGGAGCTGGACGTCGGGGACTGGATCGTGCCGTTCGCGTCGGTGACGATGGCGATCGGGGTGACGGCGCCGCCGTTGTTGCTGGGGTTGTACGTGGGGGCGCGGCGGCGGTTGATGGAGAGTCTGCGGGAGCGGGCGGACAGTCTGGAGCGGGAGCTTCAGTTGCTCGCGGAGCGGGCTGAGGAGCGGGCGGAGTGGGCTCGGGGTGAGGAGCGGACGCGGATCGCGCGTGAGATGCATGACGTGGTGGCGCACCGGGTGAGTTTGATGGTGGTGCATGCGGCGGCGTTGCAGGCGGTGGCGCGGAAGGATCCGGAGAAGGCGGTGCGGAATGCTGCTCTGGTGGGGGATATGGGGCGGCAGGCGTTGACGGAGTTGCGGGAGATGCTCGGGGTGTTGCGCTCGGGTGGGGACGGGGGGCAGCGGCGGGAGCGGGCGTCGGTGCCGTTGGCGGCGGTGGGGGTGGCTGCGGCGGCTGCGGCGTCTCGTGCGGTGGATGAGGGGGAGGGGCCTTGTCTGTCGGAGATCGAGGAGTTGGTGGGGCAGTCGGCGGCTGCGGGGATGGTGGTGGATCTGTCGGTGGTGGGGGAGTCGCGGTCGTGTGCGCGGGAGGTGGAGTCGACGGCGTATCGGGTGGTGCAGGAGGCGTTGACGAACGTGCACAAGCATGCGGCGGGTGCGAAGACGTATGTGCGTCTGGCGTACCGGGTGTCGGAGATCGCGATGCAGGTGGAGAACGAGGCGCCGCCGGTGGTGGGGGCGGGGGTGTCGGCGGGGTTGCCGTCGGGGGGGAATGGTCTGGTGGGGATGAAGGAGCGGGTGTCGGCTTTGGGTGGGGTGTTTGTGTCGGGGCCGACGGATGCGGGGGGTTTTCGGGTGTCGGCGGTGATTCCGGCGTCGTAGTCCGGGTGCGGTCCGGGTGTCGTCCGGTCGTCCTGTTGTGTTCAGCCGGTGGTGAGGCGGGTGGGCTGGATGCCGGTGACGAGGGTGGTGAGGGCGTGGTCGATGTCGGGGCCGAGGTACCAGTCGCCGGTGTGGTCGAGGGCGTAGGTGCGGCCTTGGGCGTCGATGGCGAGGAGTGCTTGGGTGTCGGTTTCGGTGCCGAGGGGGCAGACCTCGGTGTCGAGGGCGCGGCCGAGGTCGCCGAGGGTGCGGGCGAGGTGGAGGCCGTGGAGGGGGTCGAGGTGGAGGGTGGAGGGGGCGATCTGGCGGCCGGGGCCGCCGGGGGTGATGTGAAGTCCGCCGAATTCGGCCCAGGCTTCGACGGCGGCGGGGAAGACGGTGTGGCGGTGTCCTGCGGGTGAGGTGTGGTCGCGGAGGGTGTCGGCCCAGGTTTCGGCTTGTTTGATGTTCCAGCGGCCGGGTTGCCAGCCGGCGGTGCGCAGGGCTGCGTCGACGGGGACGGCGAAGCGGGTGGTGGAGGTGCGGTCGGTGTGCATCTGCCTTTTGTTCGTCGGGGTCAGTTGTTGGTGGCGGGGTCGATCATGCGGACGCCGAAGTGGGCGATGAGGGCGGTGCAGGCGCGGCAGGGGGTGGCGTAGGCGCCGTGGAGGGGGTCGCCGTCTTCGCGGATGCGGCGGGTGGTGAGTTTGGCGTGTTTGAGGGTTTTGCGGGCTTCGCCGTTGGTCATGGGTCGGCGTGCGGCGCGTTTGCTGCGTGCGGCGTCGGCGGTGGTGAGGTGCCGGGAGATGAGGATGGTTTCGGCGCAGCGGCCGGTGAAGCGGTCGCGTTGGTCGCTGGTGAGGGTGTCGAGGAAGTCCTGGACGAGGGGGTGGAGGGCGGGGGGTGTGTCGCCGCGTGCGGCGGTGCCGGTGAGGGTGGCGCCGCGGACGGAGAGGGCGGCGGCGATGGTGGGGAGGATGCCGTCGCGGCGGTGGTGGAGGGTGGGGGTGTGGGGGGTGTCGGTGGCGCTCCAGCCGATGCGGGGGTCGCCGGATGGGCCGGTGTGCGGCCCCGTCTGCTGCGTCACGTTCATGATCGTCTTTCCCTCCCCAGCATCCCCCTGGAGGTCACAGGGTGCCAAATGGCGTGGCTGATGGGGAAGCTGGGTCGGGGTGACACGCCCGGGTTTGGGCGGGCTGTCACGGGAGGGTGACGGCTGGTCACGGAAGCGGAGGGGTGGGTGACCGGTGCCGGTGACCGTTGGGGTCGTACCGCATAGGCTGTCGGCACCGCGATCCGTGCGGTGTTCCGCGTGATGTGTGTGCGGGCGCCGTGGGGGTCGTGGCGGTAAGTAGTCGAGACAGACGTGACAGTCGAATACGTTCCGTGGTGGTCCGAAGGTGGGCGGTGCGGGGCGTACAGAGTGCCGCAGGGGGCAACCGCCATGACGACAGGTCGGCTCGGGCAGAAGGCCGCGCCGCCGAACGCGGCCTATGCGGGGCAGGTCGTGTTTTTTCCGGATCCGGTGCGGGCGGCCCGTCACCCGAGGGGGGTGCGGGTGGATGAGGGTGGTTATCCCGATTTCTCGCCCTATGCGCGTGCGGCCGCGGAGGTGGCGGAGCCGCCGGAGGGTTTCGGCGTGGACGAGTTGCGGCTGACGGATTATGTGTCGGCGAACGCGGCGTTGTCGGCGAGTGGTCATGAGTTGTGGGACACGGTGCCGGCGGTGGCGACGCCGCACGGCTGGACGTGGCATCACGTGGTGGGGTCGCGGCGGCTGGAGTTGGTGCCGGTCGAGGTGAAGGCGTTGTTGCGGCATCACGGTGGTGTGGCGACGTCGGCGGTGGATCATGGCAAGCGGGGTACGCGGCCGTTGCAGGAGACGCGTCCGGCGCATTTCGGGTTGCCGAAGTCGGGTGTGGCGGTGACGGAGTCGCAGGTGCTGGGGGTCGAGGAGGAGCTCGGGTACCGGTTGCCGGGTGCGTACCGGTCGTTTCTGAAGGCGGCGGGTGGTTGTGCGCCGGTGGGGACGGCGTTGGACGCGGGGCTGGGGCTGTTGGTGGATCAGCCGTTCTTCACGGTGCGGGACGAGGCGGCGGTCAATGACCTCGTGTATGTCAACAAGTGTCTGCGGGATCATCTGACCAAGGACTATCTGTGCGTCGGTTTCGTGCAGGGTGGTCTGCTGGCGGTGAAGGTGCGGGGGGAGCGGCAGGGTTCGGTGTGGTTCTGCGCGTACGACGATGCGCGGGACGTGGATCCGTCGTGGTCGCCGGCCGAGCGGGTGGAGCGGTTGTTGTTGCCGTGCGGGGATGATTTCGATGGGTTCCTGTCCCGGCTGGCGGGGTCTCCGCCGGAGTTGGACACGGTGGCGAATCTGATGGTGGACGGCGGGTTCGCGCGTGCCGTTCCGGTTTCTTCCGCGGGGGAGTGAGCTTCGGCGATGGTGACGTTCGCGCAGGCGCAGGAGCGTGCGGAGGAGTGGGTCAACGGGGATGTGCCGTCGTATCAGCATCGTGAGGTGCGGGTGCGGGAGTTCGGCCTCGGGTTCGTGGTGTGGGCGGAGGATCGTGCGGAGGGTCCTCGTTCGGACGGGGGCGCGCAGCGGCTGGTGATCGCCCGTGACAGTGGTGAGGCGACGTTGTGGCCGGCGTTGCCGGTGGGTGAGGTGATCCGCCGGTATGAGGAGGAGTACGGGCGTGACGGTTCGGCGCCCGATCCGGTGCCGGCGCCTGCGGCGCGGGTGGATCTGAATCAGACGTCGTTCTTGTTGAGTCCGCCGGAGTGGTTGCAGGAGGCGGCGGACCGGTTGGGGATTCCGGATCGGCGGGGGGAGGGGTCGGGTTCGTCTGGGGCGTCGGCGTCGGCGTCGGCTTCGGGGCCGGGTGCGGGTTCGTCCGCGGATCCGGTGTCGGATGCGGTTCCCGCTTCGGGTTCGTCCGGGGCTCCGGACGCGAGTTGGGCTTCGGGTGCCGGTGGTGGGGGTTCGGCCCCGTCCGCGGGTTCCGCTCCGGAGCCGGAGGGTGCGGGGAGCGGGGCCGTGTGGCCTGCCGCCGGGGGGAGTGCGGGGGCCGGTGCCCCGGTGGGGGCGACTCCGTGGGCCGGTACGGACACCAATGCCGATGCCGGTGAGGACCGTTCCGTGCCGTTGCCGGAGACGGTGTTCGCGCCGCAGTTGAGCGAGTCCGGTGAGGGCGTTCCGCCTGTGGCTCCGCCGGAGGCGATGACGGCGCTGATGTCGGGTGGCAGCGGGCTTCCGCCGACGGCTGTGGCGCCGGCGGTGCAGGATTCCGGTGCGCCGCAGGGGGCACCGGGTACGCCGCCGCCCGCGCAGGGTGGTGCGCCGTACGGTCGTCCGCAGGGGCCCGGTGGTGTGCCCACGCCTCCGCCGGCCGGTCCGGGTGCGCCGGAGCGTCCGCTCGCGCCGAACGCCGGGGACATCGCGGACGCCGTGACCAGCAAGGCGACTCCGCCTCCGCGGCGCGGCTCGGGTGGGACGCCTCCGCCTCCGCCGTCCGCTCCGGGGGCTCCGGGTGCGCGTCCGGGGGGTACGCCCGCGCCGCCGTCCGCTCCGGCGGGCGGGTATGTGCCGACGCAGATGGTGTCGTCGCTCGGCCCCGAGGGGCCGGGGGCGCCGGCTGGTCCGACCCCGCCGCCGGGGACGCCGGCTCCGCCTCCGCCGCCCGGTGGCGCCCACCACGCGGCGACGATGCTTGCCGGTCCGGGTGCGCCTGGTGCGCCTCAGCCTCCGGGCCCGCCCGGTGCTCCCGGTGCTCCTGGTGCGCCTCAGCCTCCCGGTCCTCCCGCCGCCCCGGGTGCACCTGGTGCACCTGGTGTTCCCGGTGTGCCGCAGCCTCCGGGTTCGCCCGGTACCGCCGGGGGCGGGCGCGGGACCGTGCATCACGCGGAGACCGTGCTGGCCGCACCGCCGGTGGCGGGGCCCGGTGTGCCGCCGCCTCCGGCGCCGCCGGCGATGCCCGGTGGTGCTCCGCCGATGCCGCCGGGCGGGATGCCCCCTGGTACGCCGCCGCCCGGTGTTCCCGTGCCGGGGCAGCCGCCGGCGTACGGCTATCCGCAGCCGCCCGCCGGTCAGCCGACCGTCGGCCCCGGCTATCAGGCCGTGCTGCGCTACCGTGCGCAGGACGGCAGCGAGCAGCAGCTGATCCGGCGTTCGGCGCCGGGTACGCCGCACCCGGAGTGGCAGATCTTCCATGAGCTGCGTGCCATGAACGTGCCGCCGGACCGGGTGCTGGAGCTGCACACCGAGCTGGAGTCGTGCGAGCTGCCGGGTGCGTACTGTGCGCGGATGATCCGTGAGCAGTGGCCGCAGGCGCGGATCACGTCGATCGCCCCGTACGGCACGGATCATGCGAGCCGGCAGCAGGGTATGGGTCAACTGTTGGCTCATCAGGGTGAGTTGCATCAGGTGGCGGACGGTCCGGCGCGTCCCGCGCCGGTGCGTGCGCCGATTCCGCCGGTGCAGCCGGTTCCGCCGGTTCCGCCGGAGGCGGTCGCGCAGGAGCTGGCGGGGGCGTTCGGGCCGGGTGTGTTCCGGTTCGAGCAGGCGGCGGTGTCCCGGCAGGGTGTGCCGCCGGTGGTGGCGCACACCCTGGTGGTGGCGGGGCTGCCGCTGGACATGGGGCCGTTCTTCTGGGCGCAGGCGCAGCCGGGCCGTCCGGTGCCGACGCTGGCGGAGCTGGCGGCGGAGCGGGGTGTGCAGCCGGCTTCGGACGCGGGTTCGTACCTGGTGATGGGCAGTGATTTCGGCAAGGCGATCTGTGTGCAGTACGGCACGGCGAACATCGTCGCGGTGCCGGTGGAGTCCGGGCCGGGTGGTGCGCCGGTTCCGCCGCAGTTCGTGAACACCGGTCTGCCGGAGTTCGCGCGCTGTCTGGCGCTGCTGGGGCGGATGTGGCGGCTGCGGTTCGGGCTGAACCAGGAGCAGGCGGGCCGTTGGACGGTGGACTTCCAGGCGCAGTTGGCGGCGCTGGATCCGGCGGCGCTGGGTTCGCCGGAGAGCTGGTGGTCGGTGCTGCTGGAGCAGATGTGGGACGGGTTGTTGTGATCTGTCGCGGGTGAATCCCGTGTGAGGTGAGGAGCCGGGCCCGGTCGTCAGGACGACCGGGCCCGGCTTTTGCGTGCCCTTCTCGCGGAGTGTCGCGTTATGAACACTTCCGTGTCATCCACCAAGATGTGCGCGATTCATCCCATTTCGTGCTCGGTCTTTCGTGCTGGGCTTCGTGTCCGTCGGTGGAGAGGGGTTCCAGGGTGAGCAGCGCATCGGTGTCGTCGCAGGGCTTCGAGGTCGTACGGGGGCGTGGTTACCGTCCTTTGCAGGTGATCGCGTATGTCGAGGCCCTTTCGGACGATCGTGACGCGGCCTGGGAGCGGGCCGCGCGGCTCACCGTCCTCGCGCGGGAGATGGAGGAGGAGCTGGAACTGCTGCGGGTGCGGGTGGCGGGGCTGGCGCCGCAGACGTACGAGTCGCTGGGGGAGAGCGCGCGGCGGTTGTTCGGGCTGGCCGGGGAGGAGGCGGCGGCCGTGCGGGAGTCGGCGCGGCAGTACGCGCGGGATGTGACGGACCTGGCGGAGGACGACGCGGCCGGCGTGCGGGAGGCCGCGCGGGCGCACGCCGAGACGGTACGCGCCGGGGCCGACGAGCAGGCGGGGGAGGTGCTGCTGGCGGCCCGCGCGGAGGCCGAGCGGATCCGGACCGAGGCCCGGCTGGAGGTGAAGGAGCGGCGTGCGCAGACGCTGGTGGTGCTGCGGGAGATGCGGGAGCGCACCTCGGCGATGCTCGCCGAGGCGGCCGGGGAGCAGGCGGAACGGCTGGCCGCGGTGGAGCGTGAGGAGGGGGCGCGGGTGGCCGCTCTGGAGGCCCGGCACGCCGAGGCGGAGGAGCGTGCCGAGCGTGCGCTGGCCGAGGCGCGGCAGGTCTTCGCCGACGCGGAGGAGGATGCGCGGCACCGTGCGGAGGAGGCGCGGGAGCGGGCGGCGGAGCTGCTCGCCGGGGCGCGTGTCCGCGCGGAGGGCGTCGCGAGGGAGACCGAGCGGGTGCTGCGTGAGCACGCCGGGAGGCGGGAGGAGGTGCAGGCACAGCTGGACCAGGTGTGCGCGGGGCTCAGCGCGCTGACGGGCCGGGCGGTGGAGTGAGCCGTCCCCGGGGTCTTGCGCGCGGGGGTGCGGGAGGGGGTGTTCTCAGTCCTTGAGCGCCGGGAACGTGCGGGGTGCGAGGAGCAGCAGGACCAGGAACGCCAGTGCCGCCGCGCCTGCCGCGCCGAGGTAGACGGCGTGCACGGCGTCCGCGACGGCCCGGCGGGTCGCCTCGGGGACGGTGCCGGCGTCCAGGGCGCGGGTGACGGAGTCCAGGTCGCTCGCGTCGCCCAGGCGTGCGGCCAGGACGCTGTTGGCGACCGCGCCGAAGAGGGCCGCGCCGACGGTCTGGCCGGTCTGCCGGCAGAAGAGGACCGATGCGGTCGCCGTACCGCGTTCCTCCCACTTCACCGACGACTGCACCCCGATGATCAGGGGGAGCTGGAACAGGCCGAGGGCCGCGCCCAGCAGCAGCATCAGCAGGGTCGGCTGCCATGCCTGGCCGGGGTAGGGCAGGAGGGGGAACGCGAAGAGGACGAGCGCGGCCGTGCCGATGCCGAGCATCGCGGTGCTGCGGAAGCCGATGCGGCGGTACACGTGCTGGCTGAGGGCGGCCGACACCGGCCAGGTCAGTGTCCATACGGAGAGGACGAATCCGGCGGCCACGGGGGTGAGGCCGAGGACGGACTGGGCGTAGGTGGGCAGGAAGACGGTGGGGGCCACCATCAGCAGGCCCAGGGCGCCGAGGGCCAGGTTGACGGCGGCGATCGTGCGGCGGCGCCACACCCAGCCGGGGATGATCGGTTCCGCCGCGCGGTGTTCCACCACGACCACGACGGCCAGGAGGGCGGCTCCCGCCGTGAACAGGGCGAGTGACGGGGCGGACAGCCACGGCCAGGCGACCCCGCCCTGGACGAGCGCGGTGAGCAGGACGCCCCCGCAGGCGAAGATCGCGAACGCGCCCGCCCGGTCCACGCGCGCGTGGCGGCCGTTCTCCCGCCGCGGTTCGTGGAGGTGACGGACGATCAACCACAACGCCACCGCTCCGACGGGCAGGTTGACGAGGAAGATCCAGCGCCAGTCGGCGTAGGAGGCGAGCAGTCCGCCGATGCCGGGGCCGGCCACCGCGGAGAGGGCCCATACGGTGGAGAGGCGGGCCTGGATCTTCGGGCGTTCCTCCAGCGGGTACAGGTCGGCGGCGAGGGTCTGCACCGTGCCCTGGAGTGCGCCGCCGCCCAGGCCCTGGACGACGCGGAACGCGACGAGCGCGGCCATGTTCCAGGTGGCGGCGCACAGCAGTGAGCCCAGCAGGAACAGGGCGGCGCCCGCGATGAGGACCGGTTTGCGGCCGAAGGTGTCGGAGAGCCTGCCGTAGACGGGGAGGGTGACCGTGACGGCCAGCAGGTAGCCGGAGAAGAGCCAGGAGAAGTAGGAGAAGCCGCCCAGGTCGCCGACGATCTGGGGGACGGCGGTGGACACGATGGTGGAGTCGAGTGCCGCCAGGGCCATCGCGAGCATCAGCGCGGCGACGACGGCTCCGCGCCGGCCGGTCGCGGCGGTCCGTCCGCTGTCGTGTGTCACCGGTCTGGTGCCGTCCACCCGGAGGTCCTCCCTCGCTCTGCTTGCCCCTTGCACGTGTTTGCCGCCGGACAGCTTCGCACTCGGTCCCCGCGTCGCGGGAGGGCGGATGCGGGTGGGCCGGTGGGATGAGCCGACCCTGAGACGGTGTCCGCCCGCCGGAGGAGAGCCCTTAGGGGTACCTCCGTACTACGGGTCGGGGAGGGTTCGTACCGGCGGAGGACGAGACGGGGCGGGTGCCGTCCTTAACCTGGCTTTACGCCGCTGGGGGGCGGCGCACCACACCGGCAAGGGTGGGGTTTTCCCCAGGACAAGACTGCGCTGAACACCAGGGCGCCGGGCCTTGCCGGCCGCCAGACTGAATCACGTCGCACGAACACGCACGAAGCGGCCGGCCGGGTACGACGGGCGGGCGCCGGGGCACCGCTTTCATCTGCTGACCGACATAGGAGACTTACCGTGACATCGGCTGTGACCATTCCCAGGCACGGGGGTACTGGAGGGCGTACGGCCGTTGCCGCGCGGGCGCGGCAGGTCGTGAAGGCGTACGGGTCGGGTGAGACCCGGGTCGTCGCCCTCGACCATGTCGACGTGGACATCGCCCGGGGCCAGTTCACCGCGATCATGGGCCCTTCGGGGTCCGGCAAGTCCACGCTGATGCACTGCCTCGCCGGGCTCGACACCGTGACGTCCGGGCAGATCTACCTGGACGAGACCGAGATCACCGGCCTGAAGGACAAGAAGCTCACGCGGCTGCGCCGGGACCGGATCGGTTTCATCTTCCAGGCGTTCAACCTGCTGCCGACGCTGAACGCGATCGAGAACATCACGCTGCCCATGGACATCGCCGGCCGCAAGCCCGACCAGGGGTGGCTGGACCGGGTGGTGGAGACCGTCGGGCTCGCGGAGCGGCTCAAGCACCGGCCGACGCAGCTCTCCGGCGGTCAGCAGCAGCGGGTCGCGGTGGCGCGGGCGCTGGCGGCCCGGCCGGAGATCATCTTCGGTGACGAGCCGACCGGGAACCTCGACTCCCGCGCCGGCGCCGAGGTGCTCGGCTTCCTGCGCCGCTCGGTGGACGAGCTGGGGCAGACCATCGTGATGGTCACCCACGATCCGGTGGCCGCCTCCTACGCGGACCGGGTGCTGTATCTCGCCGACGGCCGCATCGTCGACGAGATGTACCAGCCGACGGCCGATCAGGTCCTGGACCGCATGAAGGACTTCGATGCCCGGGGGCGTACGTCATGACCGTCCTGAAGACCTCCATGCGCAACTTCTTCGCGCACAAGGGGCGGATGGCGCTGTCCGCGGTGGCGGTGCTGCTGTCGGTGGCGTTCGTGTGCGGCACGCTGGTGTTCACGGACACCATGAACACGACGTTCGACAAGCTGTTCGCGGCCACCTCCTCGGACGTCACGGTGAGCGCCAAGGGTGCCTCCGACAGCGGTGAGACGACCGCGGACAACGGCAGGCCGCCGGTGATACCGGCCTCCGTGCTCGACGAGGTCAAGGGCGCGGACGGCGTGAAGTCGGCCGAGGGCACGGTGTCCTCCACCTCGGTGACCGTCGTCGACGCCGACAAGGACAGCCTCTCGCCGACCAGCGGCGGCCCGACCATCGTCGGCAGCTGGAACGGCAACGACGCCCGCACCATGAAGATCACCGAGGGTGCGGCGCCCGAGGGTGCGGACCAGATCATGGTCGACGCCGACACCGCCGACAAGCACGACCTGAGGCTCGGCGACGAGATCGGCGTGATCAGCGTGGTCGGCACGCTCACCACGAAGATCTCGGGCATCGCCGACTTCACGGTCACCAACCCCGGCGCGGCGATCTTCTACCTGGACACGAAGACCGCGCAGCAGGCCCTGGTCGGCGAGAGCGGCGTCTACACCAACGTCAACGTGACCGCCGCGGCCGGCGTCAGCGACACGCAGCTGAAGAAGAACGTCGCGGCCGAACTCGGCGGCTCCTACAAGGTGCAGACCGCCGAGGAGACCGCGGAGGCCAACCAGAAGGACGTCGAGGACTTCATGAACGTCATGAAGTACGCGATGCTCGGCTTCGCCGGGATCGCCTTCCTCGTCGGCATCTTCCTGATCATCAACACCTTCTCCATGCTGGTCGCCCAGCGCACCCGGGAGATCGGCCTGATGCGGGCGATCGGCTCGTCCCGCAGGCAGGTCAACCGTTCGGTGCTGGTCGAGGCGCTGCTGCTCGGCGTCCTCGGTTCGGTCCTCGGGGTCGGCGCGGGCGTCGGACTCGCCGTCGGGCTGATGAGGCTCATGAGCATGATGGGCATGGAGCTGTCCACGGACGACCTCACGGTGGCCTGGACGACCCCGGCGCTCGGACTGCTCCTCGGCGTCGTCGTCACCGTGCTCGCCGCCTACCTGCCCGCCCGGCGGGCCGGGAAGATCTCCCCGATGGCCGCGCTGCGCGACGCCGGCACCCCGGCGGACGCCAAGGCCGGCTGGATACGCGGCGGGATCGGCCTGGTCCTCACCGGCGCCGGCGGCTTCGCCCTGTACCTGGCGGGCAGCGCGGACAAGGCGACGGACGGCTCGATGTGGCTGGGTCTGGGCGTGGTGCTGTCCCTGATCGGCTTCGTCGTCGTCGGACCGGTGCTGGCGGGCGGTGTGGTGCGCGTCCTCGGCGCGGTCCTGCTGCGGGCCTTCGGCCCGGTGGGCCGCATGGCCGAGCGCAACGCCCTGCGCAACCCGCGCCGCACCGGCGCGACGGGCGCCGCGCTGATGATCGGTCTGGCGCTGGTGGCGTGCCTGTCCGTGGTCGGGTCCTCCATGGTCGCCTCGGCCACCGAGGAGCTCGACAAGGCGGTCGGCACGGACTTCATCATCCAGTCCGACACCGGCCAGCTGATCACCCCGCAGGCCGTCGAGGCCGTGAAGAAGTCACCCGCGGTGGACCGGGTCACCGAGTACAAGTGGACCGAGGCCGACTTCACCACGCCCGACGGCAAGACGCTGAAGGACACGGCGATCACGGCGGCCGACCCGACGTACGCGACCGACCTGCGGGTCGAGACGGTCGCCGGCCGGCTCGGCGACGCCTACAAGCCCGACTCGATGTCCGTCCACGAGGACTTCGCCAAGGACCACGGCATCAGGATCGGCTCGAAGATCGAGATCGCGTTCAAGGACGGCGAGACGGGCACGCTGACGGTCCGGGCCATCACCAGCAGTGAGGGCGTCATCGACGCGGGCGCGATGTACACGTCCATCGACACCCTCGCCACGTACGTGCCGGCCGACAAGATGCCGCTGGACACGCTGCTCTTCGTCTCGGCGAAGGACGGGCGGACCGACGCCGCGTACACGTCGCTGAAGGACGCGCTGCACGACTACCCGCAGTACACGGTGCGCGACCAGACCGACTACAAGGAGGCGCTGAAGGACCAGATCGGCCAGCTGCTGAACATGATCTACGGTCTGCTGGCCCTGGCGATCGTCGTGGCGATCCTCGGTGTGGTGAACACCCTCGCCCTGTCGGTCGTCGAGCGGACCCGGGAGATCGGCCTGATGCGGGCCATCGGCCTCTCGCGCCGGCAGCTGCGCCGCATGATCCGCATGGAGTCGGTCGTGATCGCCCTCTTCGGTGCCCTGCTAGGGCTGGGCCTGGGCATGGGCTGGGGCGCGACCGCGCAGCAGCTGCTCGCCCTGGAGGGCCTGAAGGTCCTCGACATCCCGTGGCCGACGATCATCGGCGTGTTCATCGGCTCGGCCTTCGTGGGCCTGTTCGCCGCCCTGGTCCCGGCTTTCCGGGCGGGCCGCATGAACGTCCTGAACGCCATCGCCACCGACTAGCCACCGCATACGGGGGTTGCGGGGGAGCGCCCGGCGCCGGGAAGTCCTTGGAGGGCTTTCCGGCGCCGGGTGGTTCCGTTCGGCCCGTCCGGTGTTCGGGGGCGGGGCACGTCCAGGGCCGGACGGGGCTTCGGGGGCCGGGCACCGGCACCGCCCACCGGTCGGTGGACGTTGTCCACAGCCCGGGCGCCGGGGGTCTTCGGCGACGTACGCTGGACAACCCCGGCCCGCCGCGCGTGTCGGGCCCGACGTGTTGCACACCCCTGGACGGAAAGCGCCCCGAATGAGCCTGCACGGTCTGCTCGACGCCGTAGTCAAGGACACCGCTCTCGCGGAAGCGATCGCGGCCGCCGCGGACGGCAACCGCATGCACGTCGACCTGGTCGGCCCGCCCGCGGCCCGCCCCTTCACCGTCGCCGCCCTGGCCCGCGACACCGGCCGTCCCGTACTGGCGGTGACGGCCACCGGACGCGAGGCGGAGGACCTGGCCGCGGCCCTGCGCTCCCTGCTCCCGCCCGAGGGTGTCGTGGAGTACCCGTCCTGGGAGACGCTGCCGCACGAGCGGCTCAGCCCCCGCAGCGACACCGTCGGCCGCCGCCTCGCCGTGCTGCGCCGCCTGGCCCACCCCCGCCCCGACGACCCCGAGACCGGCCCGGTCTCCGTCGTCGTCGCGCCCGTGCGCTCCGTGCTCCAGCCCCAGGTCAAGGGTCTGGGCGACCTGGAGCCGGTCTCCCTGCGCACCGGGCAGAACGCCGATCTGAACGAGACCGTCGAAGCCCTCGCCGCCGCCGCGTACGCGCGTGTGGAACTGGTGGAGAAGCGCGGCGAGTTCGCCGTACGGGGCGGCATCCTCGACGTGTTCCCGCCGACCGAGGAGCACCCCCTGCGGGTGGAGTTCTGGGGCGACGACGTCGAGGAGATCCGCTACTTCAAGGTCGCCGACCAGCGCTCCCTGGAGGTCGCCGAGCACGGCCTGTGGGCCCCGCCCTGCCGCGAGCTGCTGCTCACCGAGGACGTACGGGACCGTGCGCGGGTCCTCGCCGAGGAGCATCCGGAGCTGGGGGAGCTGCTCGGGAAGATCGCCGAGGGGATCGCGGTGGAGGGCATGGAGTCCCTCGCGCCCGTCCTCGTCGACGACATGGAGCTGCTGCTGGACGTGCTGCCCAAGGGCGCCATGGCCGTCGTCTGCGATCCGGAGCGGGTGCGGACCCGGGCCGCCGACCTGGTGGCCACCAGTCAGGAGTTCCTCCAGGCGTCCTGGGCGGCCACCGCCGGCGGCGGCGAGGCGCCCATCGACGTCGGCGCGGCCTCCCTGTGGTCCATCGCGGACGTCCGCGACCGGGCACGTGAGCTGGACATGATGTGGTGGTCGGTGTCGCCGTTCGCCGCCGACGAGACACTCGACGCGGACACGCTCAAGCTCGGCATGCACGCCCCCGAGACCTACCGCGGCGACACCGCCAGAGCCCTCGCCGACACCAAGGGCTGGCTCGCCGACGGCTGGCGCACGGTCTACGTCACCGAGGGGCACGGCCCGGCCGCCCGCACGGTCGAGGTGCTCGGCGGCGAGGGCATCGCCGCCCGCCTCGACGCGGACCTCGGCGAGATCACCCCGTCCGTCGTGCACGTCGCCTGCGGCTGTATCGACCACGGCTTCGTCGACCCGGCGCTCAGGCTCGCCGTGCTCACCGAGACCGACCTGACCGGCCAGAAGGCGTCCGGCCGCGAGGGCGCCCGGATGCCGGCCCGGCGCCGCAAGACCATCGACCCGCTCACCCTGGAGCCGGGCGACCACATCGTCCACGAGCAGCACGGCGTGGGCCGCTACATCGAGATGGTGCAGCGCACCGTGCAGGGCGCCACCCGCGAGTACCTGGTCGTGGAGTACGCCCCCGCCAAGCGCGGCCAGCCCGGCGACCGGCTGTACATCCCCACCGACCAGCTGGAGCAGATCACCAAGTACGTCGGCGGTGAGGCCCCCACCCTGCACCGCCTGGGCGGCGCCGACTGGACCAAGACCAAGGCGCGCGCCAAGAAGGCGGTCAAGGAGATCGCCGCCGACCTGATCAAGCTGTACAGCGCGCGGATGGCGGCCCCCGGGCACACCTTCGGGCCCGACACGCCCTGGCAGCGCGAGCTGGAGGACGCCTTCCCCTACGCGGAGACGCCCGACCAGCTCACCACCATCGCCGAGGTCAAGGAGGACATGGAGAAGTCGGTCCCCATGGACCGTCTGATCTGCGGCGACGTCGGTTACGGCAAGACGGAGATCGCGGTGCGGGCCGCGTTCAAGGCCGTGCAGGACGGCAAGCAGGTCGCCGTGCTCGTGCCGACCACGCTGCTGGTGCAGCAGCACTTCGGGACGTTCAGCGAGCGGTACGCGCAGTTCCCGGTGAACGTGAAGGCGCTGTCCCGCTTCCAGACCGACACGGAGGCGAAGGCGACGCTGGAGGGCCTGCGCGAGGGATCGGTGGACGTCGTCATCGGCACCCACCGCCTGTTCTCGTCCGAGACCAAGTTCAAGGACCTGGGCCTGGTCATCGTCGACGAGGAGCAGCGCTTCGGCGTCGAGCACAAGGAGCAGCTGAAGAAGCTGCGCGCCAACGTCGACGTGCTGACCATGTCCGCCACGCCGATCCCGCGCACCCTGGAGATGGCGGTCACCGGCATCCGCGAGATGTCGACGATCACCACCCCGCCGGAGGAGCGGCACCCGGTGCTCACCTTCGTCGGCCCGTACGAGCAGAAGCAGATCGGCGCCGCTATCCGCCGCGAACTGCTGCGTGAGGGCCAGGTCTTCTACATCCACAACCGGGTCGAGTCCATCGACCGCGCGGCGGCCCGGCTGCGCGAGATCGTGCCCGAGGCGCGGATCGCCACCGCGCACGGCCAGATGTCGGAGTCGGCGCTGGAGCAGGTCGTCGTCGACTTCTGGGAGAAGAAGTTCGACGTGCTGGTGTCGACGACGATCGTCGAGTCCGGCATCGACATCTCCAACGCCAACACCCTGATCGTCGAGCGCGGCGACAACTTCGGTCTCAGCCAGCTCCACCAGCTGCGCGGCCGGGTGGGGCGGGGACGGGAGCGCGGGTACGCCTACTTCCTGTACCCGCCGGAGAAGCCGCTGACAGAGACCGCGCACGAGCGGCTCGCCACGATCGCCCAGCACACCGAGATGGGCGCGGGCATGTACGTGGCGATGAAGGACCTGGAGATCCGCGGCGCCGGAAACCTGCTCGGCGGCGAGCAGTCCGGGCACATCGCGGGCGTCGGCTTCGACCTGTACGTGCGGATGGTCGGCGAGGCGGTCGCGGACTACCGGCGTCAGCTGGAGGCCGGCGGGATCGAGGAGGAGCCGCCGCTCGAGGTGAAGATCGAGCTGCCCGTCGACGCGCACGTCCCGCACGACTACGCGCCCGGCGAGCGGCTGCGCCTCCAGGCGTACCGGGCGATCGCCTCCGCCAACAGCGAGGACGACATCAAGGCCGTGCGCGAGGAACTCGTCGACCGTTACGGCAAGCTGCCGGAGCCGGTGGAGAACCTGCTGCTGGTGGCGGGCCTGCGGATGCTGGCCCGCGCGTGCGGTGTCGGCGAGATCGTCCTCCAGGGCACCAACGTCCGCTTCGCGCCGGTGGAGCTGCGCGAGTCCCAGGAGCTGCGCCTGAAGCGCCTGTACCCCGGCACGGTCATCAAGGCGACCGCGCACCAGGTGCTGGTCCCGCGCCCGAAGACCGCGAAGGTGGGCGGCAAGCCGCTGGTCGGGCGGGACCTGCTGGGCTGGGTCGGGGAGTTCCTGACGTCGGTCCTGGGCTCCTGACCCGCACACGGGAAGCCGTCCACGGCGTGAGGCCGCCGTGGACGGCCCTGACGGGTGCGCGCGGCCTTACGGCCGGTCGGGACGGTCGCGGTCCATGCCGAGCCGGCGTTCGGCCTGCTGCTGCCCGGTGTCGATCTGCTGCTCGTACTTGCCGCCGGTCCTCTCGTTCATCTTCCGTTCCGCGGCGTCCGAGGCGTGCTTGGCCTTGTCGCGTGCCGCCTTGTTGCTCTTGAACTTGTCGAGGATGCCCATGCGGGAGCTCCTTCCGGAGGGGGCTCAGAACCGACGATACGCGCGCTTTGCCGCACATGCCCGGACAGCACCGGATTGGTCTGGACCTCTCACTCGTTACGGTGAGACCCGGCACGATCCGCCCCTGTCAGGGCAGGAGTCGGATGAGCGAAGGAGGGCGCGGTGACGCGGAACAAGGGATGGGGCATACGGGCCCGGAGCGCGGGCCCGGCGGTGATCGCCGCGGTGGCCCTCCTCGCCGGCTGCGAGGGAATCCCGGACGCGGGGTCCCCGGCCGGTGACGAGAGCGGGGGCGCCGCCGCCTCCGACGGGCGCGCCGTCAGCCCGCTGGACAACCCCGAGGGCACCGAACCGGGCCTCGCGCCCGTGACCGGCGAGCCGGACCGGGCCGAGGCCGTCGACCTCATCACGAAGGTGACGACCAAGGGCCGCGGACCGAAGACGGGCTACGACCGGGACGAGTTCGGCTACGCCTGGATGGACACGGCGGACGGGGTACCACTCGCGAGGAACGGCTGCGACACCCGCAACGACCTGCTGCGACGCGACGGCCAGGACCTGCGTTTCCGCTCCGGGTCCGACTGTGTGGTGGTCGCCATGACCCTGGCGGACCCGTACACCGGCACGACCATCGAGTGGCGCAAGCAGGAGGCCGCCGAGGTCCAGATCGACCACGTGGTGCCGCTGTCCTACAGCTGGCAGATGGGTGCGTCGCGCTGGTCGGGGAGCAAGCGCGAGCAGCTCGCCAACGACCCGCTCAACCTGATCCCGGTCGACGGCGGAGCCAACTCGGCCAAGGGCGATTCCGGGCCCGCGACCTGGCTGCCGCCCGACAAGCGGATCCGCTGCGCGTACGCGGTCCGCTTCGCCCAGGTCGCCGTCGAGTACGAGATGCCGGTGACGCCGGCCGACAAGCGCATGATGCTCCAGCAGTGCGGCGGCTGAGCGGTCCGGGCGGGTCAGCTCAGGGATCGATGTCCAGGACGTCGCCGGCGGGCTTCTCCACCGGGACCGGCTCGTCGTAGTCGCTGAAGGAGAGGGAGCCCGGGTCGGCGGGGGACGAGCTGTCGAGCCGCAGCAGGTAGGGCTCGCCCTCGGTGGCGACGTACAGCGTGAAGCGGTCGTCGCCGTCCTGCGCCTCCAGCGTGATCGCGGGCGTGCCGTCGACCGTCGTCGCCTTGCCGCGCGTCGCCTCCGCGTCGCCGTCCTCCGCGCCGCCGAGGACCTCGTCGAGGTCGCAGAAGCCCGTGAGGTCCTTGGCGTCGGGGCCCTCGGCGGACATCTTCATCCACTTGCCGACCAGCAGCGCCACGGCCGCGTCCACGTCCCCCTCGGGTTCGTCCTTGCTCTGGGCCCGCAGGAACTCCCCGTCGTACTTCATGGAGACGGTGTCACCGGTCTTGATCAGTTCGGCCTCGCCCCGGCCGTCCACTCCCATCGTGCCGGCGCACTCGCCCCGCTTGTCCAGGGCCAGGTCGACGTGGATGGTGCCGCCGGTGCTGTCGTCGGGGACCTCGCCCGTCATCCGCAGGGACGAGGCCCCGGTCGTGGCCTTGAAGGCCTTCTCGGCGATCTCGCCGCCGGTCAGTCCGGCGAAGGGTTCCTCTTTCGGTTCCGGGGAGCTCTTCCCCTTCTCCGCGGTCTTCTGTCCGGCCGCATCGTGTGACGTGCCGGTGTCCGCCTTGTCCCCGCCGCAGCCGGTGAGACCGACGGTGGCCACGGCGGCCAGGCAGAGGGCGGCGAGTGCGGTGCGACGCATGGTAGATTCCCGCCCCGGAAGTCCTAGAAGTTGCCGGTGCCGAGCAGTTCGCCGTCGGCGTCGTAGACGGTGACCAGGCCGTTGTCGCTCTGCTTCCAGTCGGCGAACGCGGACGTGAGGAGCTTGGCGGGGGCCATGCCCTCGCCCATGATCCCGCCGGTGAAGTCGGTGTAGATGTCGGCGGCGTCGAGGATGTCGTTCTGCTCGTCCGCGCCCTGGACCTTGGTGACGTGCGAGGCGGCGTCCTTCTCCTGCGGGGTCCCGTTCTTCTGCACGAACGCCTTGAACTGCTCGGCCTGGGACGCCTTCTCGGCGCCCTTGTCCTCGGCGGGCTTCGCGTCCGACGCGCCGTCCGGCTTCGTGCCGCCGGACCGCTGCCCCGCGGAGGCCGAGGTGCTCTTGTCGGCGGATCCGCCGTCCGAGTCGCCGGAGTTCGCCGAGGCGGCACCGATGATGACGATCCCCACGACGGCGCCCAGCGCGATCTTGCTCTTCATGCCCATGACTGTGTCCCTCCCGACGCGGCCACCGCCGCCTGCCGACGGTCGCTCGTTCGCGGGCTCAATAAGAACAGATGCTGTGAACGGAGTCAACAAGGTTTACGTTGTTATGCGTGTATACCGATGTGAAGTAGAAATCTTGCGTGCGTCGGTATGCTCGTCGCCACACGGAGAACAGAAGGAACAGGGCGGAGTGCCGGGCATGCAGGACGACACGACAGAAGTGACCGCCGCCGGGATCGCGCGACTGGCCGGTGTCGGCCGTGCCGCCGTCAGCAACTGGCGCCGGCGGCACACCGACTTCCCCCGGCCCGTCGGCGGCACCGAGACCAGCCCCTCGTTCGCGCTGCCCGAGGTCGAGGAGTGGCTGCGCAGGCGCAGCAAGCTCGCCGAGGTCCCGCTGCGGGAACGCGTCTGGCAGCAGCTCGCCGGCCACCCCGCCGGACCGGTCACCGCCCTCACCCACGCCGGCTGCGTCCTGCTGCTGATCCACGACCGCTCCCCGGTCTGGCTCGAGGTGAGCTCCGGCTCCGACGAGCGACTCGCCGCGTTGCTGCCCGGCGCGCTGGAGCAGGTGCTCACACCACGGCTCGGCGGCGCGAACGGCTCACCTGTGAACACCGCGGGCACTGTTCACAGTCCCGCCGCCCCGGCCCCCCGGAAAGCCCTCGAATCCCCCACCGCCCCCCACCTGCTCCCC
>NZ_JOIZ01000028.1 GCF_000721605.1 Streptomyces sp. NRRL S-37
ACAAACAACGGGCCAGGCACCACGACGTCGGCAAGACCGTCAAACGCGCCGAATCGATCAAGGAACACCAAGCCCAGCAAGGTTAAACGTCAAGCTTAGCCCACATGCGGACAACGTTTGAACAGTCCCGCCCTTGTTGACTGCCTCTGGGATGACTCATGGCACAGGGCTGCCCCGGCGCAGGTGTTGACCGTACACAGTCAGCGCGACTACCGCTGTCGGCCGTGGAACGAGGGGGAGCCCGGCACACCGGAACCGTACGGGACATGATCACCCGCGCCAGGAGCGCCCGTCGTTTCACGCCCCTGTGCGGCAGGGTTCTCTCGCTGTGGGCGCGTGTATGGCTTCCGGTGTCGGCGAGTGGCTCTCGTTGGCGGAGTCCTCTGAACAACGTGAGGAGCTCAAGTTTGGAGAAGCCAGCGGTTCCGGGCTACGGAACTGGGAAGGCATTCAAATTCCAGGCAGAGATAGAGCCGTGACCTGCGTAAACGTGTCGATCGGATGGGGCGGTGATCGGCTCCTCAGCTCTGGCTGTCCTCGATCCGTGCACGGCAGGGCACCCTGTCGTGAGCCCTTGGCCGTGCTGGGCGGATTCGCCGATTGTCAGTGGGATCGGGTTGCATGGGGGCATGGACAACCTGGAGCTCCGCGCTGAAGCCGATGCCATCCTTGCTGAGCTCGTCGGTGCCCCTGGGGGATCGGCGCGGCTGCGGGAGGATCAGTGGCAGGCGGTGTCGGCCCTGGTGGAGGAGCGCCGGCGTGCTCTGGTGGTGCAGCGCACTGGCTGGGGCAAGTCGGCGGTGTACTTCGTGGCCACCGCTTTGTTGCGCAGGTGTGGCTCGGGCCCGACGGTGATCATTTCGCCGTTGCTGGCGTTGATGCGGAACCAGGTCGATGCTGCGGAGCGGGCCGGGATCCGGGCGCGCACGATCAACTCGGCCAACCCGGAGGAGTGGGAGACGATCTACGGAGAGGTCGAGCGTGGTGAGACTGATGTTCTCCTCGTAAGCCCAGAACGTCTTAATTCCGTGGATTTCCGCGATCAGGTGCTGCCCAAGCTTGCGGCCACGACCGGTCTGCTGGTGGTCGATGAGGCGCACTGCATCTCGGACTGGGGGCATGATTTCCGGCCCGACTACCGGCGGCTGCGGACGATGCTGGCGGAGTTGCCGGCGGGGGTGCCGGTGCTGGCCACGACGGCGACTGCGAATGCGCGGGTGACCGCGGACGTTGCTGAGCAGTTGGGCACAGGTGCTGGGGATGCCTTGGTGCTGCGGGGGCCGCTGGACCGGGAGAGTCTTCGGTTGGGTGTGTTGGAGTTGCCGGATGCGGCGCACCGGCTGGCGTGGCTGGGGGAGCGGCTGGGTGATCTGCCGGGTTCGGGGATCATCTACACGTTGACGGTGGCGGCGGCGGAGGAGGTTACGGCGTTCCTGCGGCAGCGCGGGTATCCGGTGGCTTCCTACACGGGGAAGACGGAGAACGCCGACCGGCTGCAGGCGGAGGAGGACCTGCTGGGCAATCGGGTGAAGGCGCTGGTCGCCACCTCCGCGCTCGGTATGGGCTTCGACAAGCCCGACCTGGGATTCGTGGTGCATCTGGGGTCGCCGTCGTCGCCGATCGCCTACTACCAGCAGGTGGGACGCGCGGGGCGTGGCGTGGACCACGCGGACGTGCTGCTGTTGCCGGGGCGGGAGGACGAGGCGATCTGGGCATACTTCGCTTCGGTGGGCTTCCCGCCCGAGGAGCAGGTCCGCCGCACCCTGACGGTGCTGGAGGAGGCGGGCCGTCCGTTGTCGCTGCCGGCGCTGGAGCCACTGGTGGATCTTCGACGCTCGCGCCTGGAGACGATGCTGAAGGTCCTGGACGTGGACGGCGCGGTGAGGCGCGTGAAGGGAGGATGGGCCGCTACGGGGCAGCCGTGGGCGTACGACGCGGAGCGGTATGCGTGGGTCGCGAAGCAGCGGGCGGCGGAGCAGCAGGCCATGCGGGACTACGTGGCGACCACGGGGTGCCGGATGGAGTTCTTGCAGCGGCAGCTCGACGACGAGAAGGCGGCCCCGTGCGGTCGTTGTGACAACTGCGCCGGCCCTTGGCTGGAGGCGGCCGTCTCTCCCGAGGCCCTCGCGGCGGCAGCGGGTGAGCTGGATCGGCCCGGTGTCGAGGTCGAGCCCCGCAAGATGTGGCCGACAGGGCTGGCCGCGGTCGGCATGGATCTCAAGGGACGCATCCCCGCAGGCCAGCAGGCAAGCACTGGGCGGGCGCTGGGCAGGCTGTCGGACATCGGCTGGGGCAACCGGCTGCGGCCGATCCTGGCGGCGCAGGCGCCGGACGGTCCGGGCCCGGACGACGTGCTGAACGCCGTCGTGACCGTGCTGGCGGACTGGGCCCGCTCGCCGGGAGGCTGGGCCAGCGGCTCCCCCGACGCAGTGGCACGGCCGGTGGGGATCATCGCCATGCCCTCCCGTACCCGCCCCCAGCTGGTCGCATCCTTGGCCGAGGGCGTGGCAAGGGTTGGCAGGCTCCCGTTGCTCGGCAGCCTGGCCTACACCCCCCAAGCCGACGAGCACGCTGCGCACCGCAGCAACTCCGCCCAGCGGCTGTGCGCCTTGGCCGACTCGTTCACCGTGCCCGGTGAACTTGCCGCCGCCCTGGCCGACACCCCCGGCCCGGTCCTGCTCGTCGACGACTACACCGACTCCGGCTGGACCCTGGCCGTCGGTACACGCCTCCTGCGTCAGGCCGGAGCCGACGAGGTACTCCCGCTCGTCCTTGCCCTGGCCGGGTAGGCGAACTCTGCTGGCCTTGGCAACAGGCCAGCCAGGTGTTTACTGTTCGGATTCGGGACCGAAGAGTGATTCTTGCCGGTATACCTGATGCACGTACGAATTGTCTTTGGAGGTTCGAGTCCGATTGCGTTTTTGTCGGTCTCGGACGGACTCGCTACTGCTTTCCTCGGCGACGAGGACATTCTGACCTTCGCTGACGCGACGCTTGACCATGGACCACAACTGCTCTCGCGTGGTGCCGATCGTGCCGACCAGCCCTTCCTTGACCAGTTCGACAAATTGTGCTCCCACAAGGTGACGTTCGACTCGGTCATAGCCCAGCAGCCGAGCTTGACTGCCTTTCTGGGAGCTGAGCGTGCAGTCGTTTTCAAGCAGCATACGCACGTAGGAAATCGGAAGGTACATTCCGTGAGCGAGTCCCTCGACTGGATGCTTGGAAGTGTCCTCGGGCCAGTAGGCGAGCTTGAGGAAGCAGGGGTCGCTTCCTAGGCGCCATTCATGCGGTTGCGTGGGCGGACTGTTCAGCTGTGCTACTTTTTCGAGTCGGTCAAGCTGGCTTCGCAGCCGTTCGTCGACCCGCATCTCCCGCCTGCGTGGATCTAGGCGTTTGTATTGAACGAGCGTGAAACTTTTGGTGGGGACGTGATAGTAGATCATGTCGGTTCCGGTCCGGGACTCCAGTGGAAGGGCGTTGACGTTGGTCACCTCGAGCCGTCGCCGCCCGCTGGAATCCCATAGAACGTTGATGTCGCATCTGGCTCCGTTCCCGTTCACCCAGTCGCTGTCGAGGCCGAATGCCCGGCCTGCGGCGCGCACGTCATAGTCAATCAGGCTGTTCTCCGAGGGCTGCGGGATGATGCCTGCGGTGTAGGGCGCCTCGCGGGATTCGGGACGCTTCCAGGCGTTCAGCGAAGGCAGGGGAAAATTGGCGATCCGCAAGACGCTCCGGACCGCATCTTGCTGTTCTTGCCACGCCTGATCTGCTTTGTCACGACTATCAAGTGCGGGCGGATTGGCCTGGGCGAGCAGCCAGTCGATCAGTGGGATGAGACGGGGAAACCTGGCGCGGAGCCCTGCCTCAAGCGCCTGCCAGACTTTATGGCTGCACCATCTGGCGGTGCCGATGAGACTTGCTTGCTCGAATTCGTTCCGCAAGTCGGCGTCCAAAAGGGCGAGAAGGCCGTCCTCCCCGTCGATGGGCACATCCTCCATGCACTCCCGCAGGGGGTCGATGGTGATGCTCTTGTCGACAGTGCCGGGAGTGTTGTGTCGGGCCACGTTGCCCATCCAGATCAGACGTCGGGATCGCCGGTCGACGCTGCTCTCCGTGTCTTCGCTGATCACCAAGGCCATGGGCGGGCCTAGATTCGGCCCAGCTGGCTGATCTTGCGCTGCGAGGACCTTGGTCAGGCGGAGCTGCAAGCGCAGTTGCTCGTGGATCTTTTTCATCTGCCTCGCTGGCAGCGTCACGATGTAGGCCACGGTCGGAGCGTAGTGCGAACGATTACCTTGCGAGCCTGCTCGGCTCATCCCGGTGCCGCCACAAGCCGGCCTGCCCGGCACGTCGCTCAAGTCGTACTGAGCTGCCCCGACTTCCTCGACCTCGTCGAAGGCGCGCCACGGTCTCTGATGCTCGATCAGTTCCGCCTTGGACGTGCAGTTCGGGGCCTCGGCCATCGCGTTGTCGTACGGGTCCGCGACCGAGCCGACGGATGCAGAGGCGCCGACCTCCGGCAGTCACTCTGTGTAGCGAATGGAGACGTGTTGCGACCCACGGTCGCTGTGGTGGATCAGGCCGGCGTCTTTCCTGATCTTCTGCCGCCACAGTGCCATTTCCAGCGTGTCCAGCGGCAGGTCGGTGCGCATGTGGGTGGCGACCTGCCAGCCCACGATCCGGCGGGAGTACGCGTCTAGGACGAACGCCACGTAGACCCAGCCCGACCAGATTCGGATGTAGGTCAGGTCGGCCAGCCACAACTGGTTCGGTCGCTCGGCGACGAAGTGGCGGTTGACCAGGTCGGGCGGCCTCGGGGCGGCCGGCTCCGGGACCGTCGTGCGGCGCCGCTGACCGCGGATGACGCCCTCGATGCCGAGCTCACGCATCAGCCGCTCGACGGTGCAGCGCGCCACCCGATGCCCCGCGCGGACCAGCGCACGAGTGACCCGGCGGGCGCCGTAGGCACGGCCGAACTCCTCCCACACAGCTGTGACCAGGGCAATCAGTTCCTCGTCACTCAGGCGGCGGGCCGACTTCGGGCGCGTCTTGCGGGCGAAGTACGTCGATAGCGAGAGGTCCAGCATCCGGCAGACGAGATCGACCCCGAGGCCCTCGTCGCGCAGGTAGTCGATCACCTGCGCGGCCTCGTCCGGGGACGGTCGATCTCCTGGGCAACAACACCGATGCGGCTTTCAGGATCTCGTTGGCTCGCTTCAACTCGGCGTTCTCCTTGCGGAGTTCCTTCAGCTTGTCGCGTTCGGCGGTGGTGAGACGGTCGTCACGCTCGCTGGCGTCGGCCTCGGCCTGGCGGACCCACGAGCGCAGGGCTTCCTTGCGGACGCCGAGGTCGCGAGCGACATGGGCCACGGGACGTCCGGTCGAGCGGACCTTGCGGACGGCGCGCTCATGGAGTTCATCGGGGTACTACGGGGTGCTGGCACTGCGTGGTTCTTCTTACGCCTGGAAGCGGAACCCAGGATTCAAGGACTCCATGAAGATCAGTGCAGCTCATGGCTACCAGCGGGGCCAGTACGAGTACGCAACCAACGCTGGATTCGCTGCCTGAGACCTGCATTGTCAGTGCCGTGAGGAAGACTGTGGGTTGCCAGTTTTCACGCCCCGACACGAAGGACTACGTTCCGACAATCAGTGCGGCGCGAGAGCACACAGAGCAACAGAGCCCAGAGTGGGCTCTACGACGAGATGAGGCGGCATGGTCAGTTCGTCCACACCTCCGGCAGCCGGCGGTCCCAGTGACCCACAGCGCGTAGGCCAGCACATTGACGTTACAAGCGGAGATAACTCTCCAATCAGCGTCAACGCTCCCTTCTCTCACGCTGCCCCCGGTGGCACAGCGAGCGCCAGTACGACTCCTCCCCCGCCAGCGCCCGCGCCCACTCCTTGGTGGAGCCGGGCTTCGGTCGTGTGGACTGCTGTTGGTTCCCTCGCCGCTATCGCCGCAGTCGTTGTGGCCATCATCAAGTAGGGGAACGGTGAACGAAGGAGGCAGCATCAGCCGTCTGGAACGGGATGTGCTTGATGAATCGGTGACTCTCGGATCCCTGCTGCGGCAGGTCCTCATTCTCGGTGGTCAGTCATCATCAGACGGCCTGCGGGCGTGGGCCTTGAGTGAATTGAAGGGGTACAGCGGTACGGAAGTAGCAGTTCCCCAATATCGCAACCTGACTGCCCAGTTGGTGATGGACGTCACCGCTGGCCCCCAGCAATTCAGGCATGAAATTGGGAGGTCGGATCTTCCGGAAAGTGTGCGGGAACATTTTCCTGACGTGGTTTCCGTGCCCTGGGGGGTCACGGAAATCCAGGCCACCGTTGATTCGATCGAGGACACACACGTCAGGCTGTCCGGGCCATATATGACCGAGTTGGCGAAGCTGATGACGCAGCAACAGAGAGAGCTGTATCAAAGTCCCTTCGTTGCTGTAAAGGCGGTGTATTGGTCGGTCGCGACGGCAGTCTTGACCGGAGTTCTTGATCAGGTACGCACTCAGCTCACGGAATTCATCGCCGAGATGCGAACAGTGATGCCTCCGGGAACTGACCAGCCAACCGCCGAAGTCGTCCAGAAAGCCTTTTCAACCATCAATATTAAGGTTGGCGACAACTCCCCAGTCTATGTGACCGCGCCGGTAGCCGTCGCTGATAAAGACGCCACGGCGACGATCGGCTCGGCACTCGCACCGCAAGATCAGTAAGAGCACGGCTGAGTAGGGGTGCGGTAAAGGATGGGCAGGAGTAAGCGAACATCCATTGATCGTCTCGAAGAAGACGTTCTCGATGAATCTATTGCAACTCAAAGTTTGCTGAAAACAGTAGTAGTGCTGGGAGGTCGGGCGTTCTCGCAACCGCTCCGGAAATGGGCACTGAATGAGCTTCGTGGGTACAACGGGCCGCTGGAAGAGATTCCGCAGTACCGAACCGTCGGGGCACCTATTCAGGCAGATTCGCGAAGCCCATTCTGGGAGATGCGTAATCAAATAATTAGCGTCTTCGATCTGCCGAAATTTGCGCAGGAAGATCTTGACGAGGTCTTCCCGGTGCGGTATAGCGTAGCAAAAATTCAGAGCCTCATCACAGGCCACGGCGAAAACGAGACGATCAAACTTCAATTACCGGCCGCTCCCGAGTTGGCTCGCGTGATGAGTTACGAACGGCGAGACGAGAGGGTTATCGTTGAATCCCTCTACTGGGCAGTCCATGTATCAGCCCTCCAGGACATTCTGGAGTAGGTCAGGAATCGGCTGATCGAATTCATTGCGGATCTTCGTTCGCAAATGCCACCAGGTGCCGAAGTGCCCACTGTCATGCAAGTACACAGGACCGTCCAAAACATCTACGTCTCGTCAGGAGACAACTCCCCCGTGCACGTGCACGCCCCCGTGGCACCAGAGCGTGCGAATGCGCCTGTAGAGATCCCTACAGTCAAGCGACGATGGTTCCGAACACGTTGACTTCTTACGACGCTCCCATCCCCGACCGGGACAGTCTTCAGTTCGGGCGCCAAGTCTGCTTTGGCCTGCGTTAGTGCTGCTATGGCGCAGCTTCCGGCAGATCTGCAGCTGATGGAACGTACGGTCGTTGACCTGGCAGCAGCCTTCAACGGCGCACGCAGCCTGCGCAAGTGCTCAAGCTCTCCTGGGTGTAGAAAAGTGGCCGTCATCCTTCTGTCGACGTCCATCATCGCGCACCTCTCTGCGTGCCTGGCACCTGTCCCAGAACCTGCGCACTCCTGTGAACCATGGATGAGCGCCAGCGTTGTCGAGCAAGTCTATTCCACCCCGGATGGAATATACCCCTCAAGGAAAGGGGTGACGTCGTCACTGAACATTTCGAACCATTCGTCGCGCCTTCCCATGGGATGGCCTACGATCGGCACTTTTCGGCAGAGGTTCCTCAAATCTACGGATGTGACATCATCTCCGTAATGCAGCCACTCGTCAGCACACGCCCATCCCTGTGCATCCAGAACGCTTTCAGTCGTTTCTAGTGCTGTACTTCTTTTTCCTGGCGTCAACACCCAAGCGAGAGGTGCAAAGAAGACCTCAGCGAACGTGTTGTAATGCTGTCGCTGCTTGAGTATGCGTTGTGAATAAACGGGTCCAGTGAGGCGCGCAGTGCGAAGCGGGTATAGGGCAAAGCGCAGAGAAAATCCATCCGGCATCGGAATGTGAGTACGTCCACTTCGCAGATCTTCGGCAAGTTCCGGGGCGAGGACGCGCAAATGCGGGCTGATGGCAAACATCCCGAACATGACAGAACGCGCTACTAATCCAGGCGCGACAGAAACCGCAGGAGCGGAAAATGGATCAGGCAAGCTGGTTCTACTCGCGACTTGGGCATAAGTCCGAAGGCGCCGTGCGAAGTCTCCGTAAGCGGCGTCGTAACGACCTCCAGCGAGGCTGTTACATTCGCCGCATAGACCACGCAGCCACATTCCGCCAGTATAAGGGCGTCCGCTCGTGCGATGACCTTCCACAATTCGAGATACGGCGCTTGTGACTCGACCTCGATTTCCCGCAGCCTGCGGTGGCACGTGTGCTTTAGAGAGCTGTCGGACGTCGCCGCAGAGGCCACATGCCCGTGGAGTTTTAGATCGAAGATCGAGACCCAAGGATCCAGGAAGTATTTGCGCCACAGAAGGCATCCTACTGACCTTCAATGCGTGGTGTCGTCATGGTGGTTTGCGTAGGTCGGTGCCGGTGAGGCAACCGTCGAGGACCTCGGGTCGGCCCAGATCCGCCAGATTCGAGCTGGGGGAAGTGTTACGAGATTCAGGCACTGGTTCCTCTCGTACGGCTTCACTGCCCCACTACCGGCTTGAGCAGCCCCCATCACGCCAGGGCCCCCGACCAGCCGAAATTAAGATGGCGGAGGCTCGCTCATCGGCTGCGGCGGGCCTGTCCTGCGCCGGTCCCGAGGGTGCTTCCCGGCAGGCGTCGCGGCCCGGGTTGGTGCGGTGAGCACGTCGGCCGACCGGCGGGGAGCCGACGTCACATGCGTTCGTACAGGACTTCCTCGGCTTCCGCCAGCTCGCGCTCGACGGCTTCGGTGAGGTTCGGGTTGTCGATGAGGACGCCGAACTCGACGTTGTTGTTCTCCGCGCTCCAGGAGAAGTTCGCGCTGGTGACTAGGAGGAGGTGGTGGTCGATGGCGAGGAACTTGGCGTGATTGCGGACGTAGCCGCCGTCGAACTCCTTGGTGCGCCAGACCTCTGCCGGGGCCAGGTGCGTGGCTACCTCTCTGGTTGAGGGGGCCCGGTGCTGTCCGCTGCCGTCGGCGGCCCGGGTGTCCATGTAGACGCGGACAGCGACGCCGTCGCGCTGCGCGGCTGTCCGCAGTGACGTCCAGAGTGCCGAGCTGCGCTGGAAGTTGAAGGTGGAACAGGTGATCGCATGGCGGGCGCTGTCCACGAGGCGGGTGACCGAGGTGGTGAGTGGTCCGCTCTGGACGAGGTGTCCGGGCATGGTCCACAGCGGTGACAGTGTGGTCGGAAGCGCCCGTGCCCCCTCGATCGCCCTCAGGACCAGGATCTGTTGGGGCGCCGCTCCGGGGCCGCCGCCGGCTGCCTCCAGCAGGCGCCGGACCTCTGTCCGCTGGCCGACCGCGACGACCTTGAGCGCGGTGGTCAAGGTATCGCCGTCGGCCAGGCGGTCCGCTATGTCCTTGGCCTCGGTTCCGGTCAGGAGCCGACCGAGCCGACGCGGTGCGTCCGCATCACTCATGGGTGTGGAAGAAGCCGAGGTCGCTGCCGGGCAGGTCGAGGAGGAAACGACGGTCGAGAAACCGGTTGGCGCGCTCGCAGGAGGTCTCCGAGGCCATGACGCAGCAGTGGCAGGCAGCGCCGTGGAGGAAGTCCTCGGGATCCTGGGGGGTGCGCTTGGAGCAGATGGGGTCGGAGGAGCAGCGTGCGGCCTTGCGCAGTGCGCTGCCGACGACCCGCTGGAGGCGTGTTGGCTCGCTGAGCTGTACGAGCCCGCCGAGGGTGCCGTCACTGTCAGAGGCGGTGGTACAGATGAGAAGGCCGGCGGCGGGGTCGCGACCTTCGGCGGCGGGCCACGCGTACAGGCGTTCGCTGAGGCTGGCGGCCGAGTAGCCGCAGGTCAGGGCAAGTTCGCGGATAAGGATGTGGGCAAAGGTGTGGACGAGCCAGTAGCGCGGGGGCTTCAGCCGGCTGTCGGGGTTGATCTGGCCCGCCGTGTCGGAGAAGCGGCGCTCGAAGTTTCTGCGGTGTGCCTCTCGGTGGAGTTTCCACAGGTCGGTGTCCAGGACGCGCTTCTCCCATGCGGCGACGGCGTTCTCGTCGAGCTGGAGGAAGATACCTTCGCCGCGGTCCTCGGTGGCCACGGTCCAGCTCGGCCGGGACGTGCGCGTCAGTGGGGCCAAGCGGCGTGGGAGGTCGCCGACGCGGTCCATGTCGTCGATGCGGGTGAAGCCGACCAGGGCGTTCACCTTGCGGAGGCGTTCGACCGCGAGCACGCGGGTGATCTCAGGCCGCAGGGCGTCGCCCCGGTCGCGGGTGGCGAGGGTGAGGCCGCTCTTGGGGTCCTCGACGCGGGTGCCGACGATGTCACGCAGCAGGTAACGCCACTCGGGGACGAGGAGGTCGACCGGGTCCCAGTCGCGGAGCTTCTCCTCCTGTTCCTCCGGGGTGTCGGTGGGGGCGGAGGCCGTCTGCAGGACCTGCTCCAGGTCGTGGTCGGACAGGCCGGTGACGTCAACGCCGCCGTTCATGCCGAGGAGATCCCGGATCAGGTCCAGGTTTTCGCGGTACTTGGCGAGCTTGTCGCCGAGCGCGGTGCGGACCCGGTCGGCCAGGTCGCTGGCCTCCTCTTCCTGGGACTCCGGCATCACGATGATCGACTGGGTGGCCGGGAACCACAGGTTGGAGGCGCCGACCAGCATCAGCCGGGTCTCGTTGCGGCAGCCCTTGGGCTCGAAGGCGTCCAAGTGGGGGTGGCGTCCTCGGCACTGCGGCAACTTCGCCCTGCCGGCCTCACCCTGGGCCTCGTTCATGGGCCGCCGCATGTCGCAGGACGCGCAGTGGATCACGGCCGAGGCTCCCTTGCCGGCAGTCCGGTCGACCATCTTCAGGGCGGGCATCTCCGCCTGGGTGCACCGCTGTCCGCGGTGCACCCACAGGTCGTACGGGAACTCGTCCAGGTGTCCGTCGACGCAGGCCAGCAAATACCGGGCCGGGATGGCGGTGCGGCGCATCGGCTTGCGGGTGCCGGCGCCCGCGCGGCCCGTGCACTTGGCGTGCTCGAAAACGGCCAGGTCGGTGCGGAACGGGTGCGTGTTGCGGTAGTCGAACTGGGTGAGCAGTCCGAGCATGTCGCAGCCCGTGCACCGCATCCACTGCGGGAAGACCCGGGAGGGCACTCCGAGGTCGTTGCCTTCGGCGGACCGGCTGTGCTTCTTCGGCTGCCAGGGGTACGGCCGCAGCTGCACGTCGGGCGAACGCAGCATCATCCGGACCACGTCACGCAGGCGGGGGGCGTGGATCTGCGGGGGTGCGGAGTCGCGGCGCCGCCAGATGCGGTCCCAGTCGTCCAGGCCGGTGGGCATGATCGTGAACTGCGGCAAGTCCATGATCGCGCCGGGACCATAGGTGTACAGCAGGGAGGAGGGGCGGGCCGAACCGACCTTGGCACGGTTGTGCTTGGTCGCCTTCTCCGCCTCTTGCTCCAGGTCGCCCAGCGGGTCGACGGCGCGGGCAACGTCGTAGACGAAGCGCGTCTCGTCACTCACGAGTTGTCCTCCGGCATCTTCCACTGAGGGGCATGGTCGGGTGCGCGGTACACCAGTCGCTCCTTGATCGGGCTCACCAAGAGGTTGATCTCCGGCTGCACCTCGCGCATTGAGTTCGCCACGATGAACGGCGCGGCGTCGCGGGTGTCGATGCCCGCCTTGGCGTTCTCCGCGCTCATCATCAGAGCGTCGTGCCGACCGTCGTCCAGAACCCTCTCGTACACCAGCGACTTGCGGTCCTCCATGAGGCTCTTGCGTCGCTTGCCCCACTGGTCGAGCCGGTTCTCCAGGCGCAGGCGGGCCCGGGTGGCCGCGTCCTCATCGCCGGCCCGCGCGACGCGACGCACGAGGGCGTCAACGAGGTCGCCCGCGAAGTGCTGCTCGGCCTCGATACGGGCCGCCCCGTCCTCCGGGGACAGCCCTTGGCCGTGGCCAGCCTTGGCTGCCTGCAGGACACGGGCGGCGCTGACCAGCACGCCGTCCAGGCCGCGCTCCAGCGAGGTCACCGAGAACGGGGTCACCGACAGCGCCTCGACCTGGGCGTAGAACGTCTCGTGGTAGTGGCGGAACTGCTCGAAATGGGCAAGGTCCCTCGGCCGCGCCCAGTTCCCGAGGGCGACCACCAGACCCGGCCGGTCCGCGGTACGGCCGACACGGGAGGACGCCTGGATGTACTCCGCAGTGTTCTTCGGCTGTCCGACCACGAGCATCAAGCCGAGTCGGGTCACATCCACGCCCACCTGGAGCATGGAGGTGGCCAGGACCACGTCGTACGGATTGACCTCACGCGTGGGTTCCGGCTTCTTCGCCTCCCTGAGCGCGCGCCGGTTGCGTTTGCCCGCGGTGGAGTCGAAGCCCGGGTCGAACGCCGTCGCCATCTGGTCCAGGGTGGCGGTGATGTCCGCGCTGGCCACGCGCGAGGTCAGCTCGGCGACGTGCAGCGAACCGTAGTCGGTGCCGGTGCGGCGGGGGAGCTTCGACCAGGGGCGGCCCTTGGCGAGCGCGGTCTGGATGTCGTCGCTCATGTATCGGGCCATGCCGGCGAGTTCACGGGTGGCGCTGAAGTAGCCGACCAGGCTCATATACGGATCGGCCACGCGGCCGGAGCGGTCGAGAAGCAACTGCCCGCCGGCTAGGAGCACCTCGGCGACACGGATCTCCGCCGTGGTCAAGCGCACCCCGGTCGTGCTGATCCCGACGTACCGGCGACCCGGGTTCTTCTCGGAGACCGGGATCTCCTTGGAGAAGTACGTGGTCCCGGCGTCCAGGACCTGCGGCGGGAAGATGGTGACGTCACGCCCGTACAGCGCACGCACCTGCTCCGAAGCGTTACGGGCGGTGGCCGTGGAGGCGACGAGCAGCGGACGCACCGGGCGTCCGTCCTTCGTCCGCCAGTCGGTCATCACATCGATGGCCACCTCGAACAGGCCCACCGTCGTGCCGAGTGCCCCGGTGATCAAGTGCAACTCGTCCTGGATGATCAGATCCGGGGGCCGCAGCCGCGTGGCCGGGTGAACGGGGGCCGCCGGCCAGCGGTCCTTCTTGGGATGCTTACTGCCGTCCTTGATGTCGCACTGCTGATAGTCGGGATGCACGAAGCCGTGCCGTTCACAGCGTCGCGAGACGTGCCCGAACAGCGAGGCGGCCTCGCCCTCCCGCGCCAGGCGGGCGAACTTGTCCACGGTGGCGATGACGAACGCCGGCGCGAGCCGGTAGATCTCCTCATCCACCGTGAGCACCGGCAGCCCGTCCGGGACCTCTCCGCCGTCGGCGAACGGGCAGTCGGCCAGCTCGTCCCCGCAGTACACGTACACCCGGCGCAGCGCGGGCTCCGTGCGCACATCACGCGCCTCAACCCGCGTGCCGCACCACGGACAGCGCTGGATCTGCAGCACCGTCAGCCGATAGCCACGGCCCCCATGGGCCTTCTGCAGCTGCTCGGCGGCCTCGTCGTACCGCTTCGGGCTTACATCGGTACCGACCCACAGCCCGATCCGGAACGGCTCGTCGCCCCACGTAGCCTCATCATCGCGGCGCGCCAGCTCCGCCGCGCACACCAGGGCGGTGGCGCGCTGGAACTGCTGGGCGGTGAGCAGGCGCAGCGTGTACCGCATGAGGACGGCCACCCCGGACCGCCCGTCCAACGGACCGTCGAAAGCGTCCACGACGCCCTGGCGGCGACGGATCGCGAACGTGTACGCGGCCAGACCCAGATACGCCTCCGTCTTGCCACCACCGGTCGGGAAGAACAGCAGCTGCGCCTTGGCCAGATCCCCCGATCGTTTCTCGGCCGCCGGGTCGGACAGCAACGGCAACTGCATGAGCACAAAAGCGAGCTGGAAGGTACGCCACGAATGCGCCAGGGCCCCCTTCTCCTCGAGGATCGACTCACGGGCCTCATCGATGCTCTCCTCCGGCCGGCTCGCCCGCCGCTCCGCGACCTGCGACTGCACACGCTGATCAGCCATTACCCGGTTCATGAACCGGAAGCAGCGCAACGCCTCCTCGTCCCCGAGGAGATGCTTCAGACCCTCCTCAAGCTGGCGTTGCACCCGGCGCGCCTCGGTGACCGCGTCCAGCCCTTCGGACCGCAGATGCTCCGGAAGGGCCTTGGCCCGCTGCTCCTCGCCGTCCAGCCAGGCCGTGTAACCCGCGACGATCGGTTCAAGGCCCGTACGCAGCTCGTCGGTCGATGCCTCCTGGAGCTTGCGCATGTCCAGCAGGGCCGCGCCGATCTCCTCGGCGGCCGTCTGCGGTGTCTCGCTCACCGGCAGCCACGTCGTCCAGACCTCGCTGGCCCTGCGCGCTCCCTCGGCTACCTTCCAGTCCACGGAGCAGGTCCGGCCGTGGGCGAACTCCAGACGGTTGCGGTACTGAAGCCGCAGTCGTCGCAGCTCGTCGTCCGGCTCCTCGCGCGTGTCCAGGAGTACGTCATTGACCGGCAGGAACACTTCAACGCCGCCGGCCGACACCGACAGCTTGGTCTGGTACAACCACGCTTCAACCGGGATCTTGCGGGGGGTCTCCTGGTCGTTGCACAGCGCCACCTCGATCAGTCGACAGCCACGCTCGGAGTCGTCGTAACGATCAACCCGGAGCAGGATCTTGTCCTTGAGTACGATCTCGGTCGTACGGGACGGATTCAGGTCGGCAATCTTGATCGTCTTCGCGATGGCGTGCGGGGTGCGCTGGAAACGACGGAGAGCCGGAGCAGGTGCCGCACCCTCACCCCTGGCGTCCTCGGTGCCCTCTCCGCTCTTCTCCTTCACCGGCTCGTACGTGCCCCACGACGCGGTCACCGTGAACTCGTCCAGATCGTCAGGGATCTGGAAACGCAGCCCCATCGACGCCGGGATCATCAGCCCACGCTTCTGCGGCTGGTCCTCGACCGCATCCTCGTCCGAACTCGCGCTGCTGTCATCGACGGCGGTGAGCGGCACGCCCCGGCTCTCGGCGGCATCCACAGCGTCGCCCACGTCGGTCGCGGCGTCGTCAGATCCAGCCTCGCCGGGGTCGTCCTTGCCAGCGGTGAGCCGCACGGGCGCTATCCGGCCGATCAGGTACGCCGAGTCGGGGACACCGTCGAGGATCTCGTCCGGGCCGTTCGCCGGGCCGAGGAGCTCACGCTCCAGGATGTCGACCAGGTTCTCGCGGGCGGTCCAGGAACGGTCGTCGGGTTCGAGGGCAAGACGGTAGGCCGGGGCCTGGGGGCCTCCGGATGCCACTGCGGGCTGGGCGCCGTTGCGCCGGGGGGTGGTCACTCGTCGCCCTCCTCTTCCTCAGTGGCCTCATTGTTGCCGGTGGGACTGACAACGCCCTGCGAGGCGGCACGACGATGGTTCTCTTCGAGGAGCCGGTCGAGGATCTCCACCCGGGCGGCAGGGCTCACCGTCCAGCGTTGTGTCTGACGGTAGGTGTGGAACCCGTGGTCCAGGGAGATGTCGTCCCAGCCGTAGGCGGCCATGACGGTCCGGTCCAGTTCGACGTGGATCTCGCGGAGGCGAGCTACGTCGGGGTCAGCGGACTCGGAGATGTCGGGATCGTTGACCAGATTGTAGACCTTGGTGAGTCCGAGACTTCGGCGAAGCATGATTTCGCGGCGTTCAACATCAAGCGTCCGGCCAATCGTGGCAAGATTGTCAGTCGAACAAGGGCGAGGAAACGTGTCAAATACATCTGACGGCATGTATCTAGCATCGTTGCGCATCTTTGCCCCGTATGCGAGCGCCCAGACCTGATGAGGACTCGAAGACAAAGTCGCCAAGTCCGCGAAGGAGTCTGAAGCGAAAACCACGATCATAATGCTGAATGCGTTTCGCGTGGAAACCCTCACCGGCATCAAGGTATTGCTTGTCTGCGCAATAACCACTACCTCGGTCAGGTCGGCAACTGCCCTCCGCATTGCGGGAGCGTTTTCGGCAAACTGCCACCATCTCTCACGTCGAGGTTTGCGCTTATTCTTGGCGCGTTCAGGCTTCACTTGCTCCAGTACGCGCCGGTAGGGCAGCTCGTAGTCCCTCGCCTGCTGTTCAGACCGGTCGTTGAAGTCGACGACCCAGCGAGAAGGCGAGCAGTCAGGGCTCTTGTTGAGATCCTCGCCATTGAGGTATGGAAACAAGACATCCCTGTTCCTCGGGTCGAGCTCGATCCAAGATTCCGCCTCTTCAGGCTCCAGGATGAATCCCATCCCCAGTACATAGCAGCCCATGAACGCAACTCCGGCGTTCTCCGCTAGCCTCAGCGGGTTGCCGTCTACTCGTCCTCCTGCTTCCAGAAGAGTGGAAATTCGTGCAACTTCGACGTCGTCGGCAAATCGGGGTACCACTGGGGCTACTGGCTCTCGGCTGCCCCACACCGCCGCGTACTCCAGGTTGGCGCTGGCGGCAGGCCACGACCGGCTCTGGATCGCACGGGTGATTGTGAAGTCCTTCGAGACCATCTGGTCGAGGCCGACCTGCCGGGTGTCTCCCTGGGCGACGGTGTTCGTCGCGATTAGCCCGAGCCCTCCCTGCCGCGAGAGGAGTCCGTAGGCACGCAAGAAGAAGTAAGCCACCAGGTCCGCGCTCCCCTTCCTCCCAGCCGCGAGCGTGTTGACGAACCAGTCGCGGACGTTGGTGCCCATCGAACCAGTGAGCTTCTGGCCGCCCAGAAACGGCGGGTTACCGATGACCGCGTCGAATCCGCCCCGTTCCATCACATCCGGCACGGCCAGGATCCAGTGCAGCGGTTTCCACCGCACGTAGTCCGTGGTCACCGTCGGGGTGAGCCCGACTTCCTTGATGCCGTCGAGCATCGTCCGGTCCGGATCCCCACCATCGGCGGGGTACGCCTTCTCCACCGCGAGGCGCAGATTCTCGTAGGCCACCTTCAATTGTTTGCTGGGCTTACCACCCCACCGCAGCCCAGCCGCGATGACCCCATCCGCAACATCGGCAAGCTGTGCCGTCAGCTCTTGATACCGGCGCCACTGCCGCCGTTTCGTAGCGGCCGAGCGCTGCGGGTCGCTGTCGTCGACCTCGGTGGCGAGCTGGCGGCGCAGACGGCTGGCCTGGGCCAGGATGTCGTCCACGTCCAGGGCGAAGATGCTGAACTGGTTACCGGCCGCGGCGGGGTCGATGTGGAGGCGGCGCAGTTGGTCGGCATGGGTCAGGCCGAGCAGGGCGTTGCCGTGCAGGACCTTGTCGTCAACGAAGGAGAACGGGAGCTTCGGGTCCAGGGACACCAGCCACAGCGACAGCTTGCACATCTCCACGGCCATGCCGTTGATGTCGGCGCCGTACAGGCAAGTCGCGACGACGGTCCTTATGGCATGGACGTGCAGGTCGTGCGGTGTCCTCCCGTACGCCACGCCCTCGCGCTGCCATGCCTCGACGAGCCGGTCGGCGAGGTACCGTGCCGCGGCGACGAGGAAGGCGCCTGAGCCGCAGGCGATGTCGGCGATGCGTAGGTCGAGGATCTGGTCGGAGTCGATGGGCCGCCACGTGTCCTGGTTGGCGGTCTGGTGTGGTCCGGGTGAGTAGACGAGAGGTTCCAGCGCGTACCGGACGACTTCCTCGGCCAGAGAGCGGGGCGTGTAGTGCGCGCCGGCCGAGGCGCGCGAGGGGGTCTCCACCAGCAGAACCCCGCCGGGCTCGACCACCAGCGGCCGGTTGCGCAGGTCGCGGCGGATGATGCCGATGAACGGGCGGAGCCGGTCGCGCAGGTCCGGGTCGTCGGTGACGTCGCGCAGGGCGATCTCGGTGTCGTCGAGGGTGTCGCCCGCCTTGAGGGCCTTGGTGAGGGCGGCTTTGCTGGACGGCTTCGCGGCCGGCTGGTTCTGCTTGATCCAGGCGAGGATCGCTTCGGCCAGCGCGGTCTCGGTGCGCTTGGCCTGGCTGAGTTCTTCGAGGGTGGCGAGGGGGATCTCGGGTTCGGATCCCGCGCTGCCGTTCAGGCCGACGATGATCTCTTCGGCGGGTTCGCAGGAGTAGCCGAGCAGGCCCTCGTAGATGTAGCCGATCTGTTCGACGTCGATGTCGCGGAAGGAGATCCGTCGTGCTCCGCCGGGCAGTTGGGCGATCTGGACGGCGCGCAGGACTTCGAGCATGACGCGGTCGCTGACCGTGATGGCCAGGGTGTCCTGGGAGTCGCAGGCGGTGAGGAAGCGAAAGCGGGCTGGGTCGAAGAGGGAGCCGCCGTACTCGGGCAGGCGCAGGTCCTCGAAGCTTGCGCCCCGGTACAGGGCCTGGGAGGTGGCAAGGAGCCGGTGCCAGGTCAGGAACGTGGCGTCAAGGGCCTGTTCGCCTTCCTCCTTCTCGCGGGCGTCGAGGAGGTCGAGTTCGTCGCTGATGCCGTATCCCATCGCGAAGAGGCGGCTCTGGGGCAGCAGTCCGCGTTCTTCGGCGAAGAGGAGGAAGACGACGCGCATCATGACGGTCACGGCGGCCTCGTAGACCTCGCCCCTTGCCGCCGGCAGTGGGTCGGGCTCGCCGCGTCGCTGTGCGTCAAGGGCGCCTTCGGACAGGGCCTGGACGATGAGTTCGACCGCGCGGCGGACCTGGGTGCCGAGCGCTTCGGTGATCTTCTCGGCGGCGGTGACGGACTCGCCGAAGAGCTCGGTCAGCCGGTCCTGCTGTTTGCCGCCGACCAGGCGGCGGCGCTGGAGGAGTTCGATGAAGGCGTTACGGGTTTGGGGCTCTTCGATCCAGGTCTGGGCGTCGACGATGCCGGAGGCGACCATGGTCTGCGGGCGGGCGCTGACGATCGCCCACCAGCGGCCGTCGGTGACCACGCCGATGGGGACGCCGGAGGCACGCAGCAGCTCTTCCATGCGGTCGATGGGGCTGGCCGACCAGCCGTCGGTGAGCGGGTCGCGAAGGGAGTCCGTGGGATCGGTGATCAGGACGAGGGCGCCGGTGGTGTCGCCGTGGACGAGGGCGCCGTCGGCGCGCACGGTGACGGCGTAGTCGGGTGAGCGGACCTCGGCGGCTGCCGGAGCGGGCACGGTGTAGGAGGCGCCCCAGCGCAGGCCCTGGCGCAGGACGAGGTCGACCCAGGTGTCGCGGGCCTCGCGGTACAGGTCGAGGGCGGCTTCGTCGCCCGGGTGCTCGTCCCAGTTCTCCCATGCCTTCTCGAAGGCAGGCTTGGCGTCCTTGATGGCGTCGAGCGCCCGGGAGTCGGGCTGGGGGATGCCCTGGTGGTAGACGCGTTCCAGGGCGGGGACGGCGAGGAAGGGGCCGTCGGCGTCGACGAGTTCGAGCCAGGCGCGGTGCAAGTTGGCGGCGGTCGGGGGGTAGCGGCGGCTCATGCCTTGACCATTCCGTTCTTCGCGTCTTCGGGGGTGAGGGCGAACACGACCGCGGCGGCGGATACGTAGGGCCTGATGTCGCTGTAGCGCTCCTGGATCGAGGCGATCTCGCGCGCCTCCTCGTCGTCCAGGCTGTCCAGGCGCTCGTTCATGTGGTGCAGGTCCCGGCGTCGCTGCTTCTGCTGGTCGTCGGTGAACAGCAGCTCTTCCTCGGCGCGGATGGCCTGCTCCAGGCGGTCACGGGACTCGCGCAGGTTGAGCCGGAAGGCGCCGAAGATCTCGTGGGCGCGCTTGATGTCGGCGTCCCGGCGCTGGGTGAGCGCCTCGGTGACCTTCTCCTGACGGCTGGCGCTCTTGCGTTCCATCGCGGTCAGCAGGCGTGTGCGCAGCCGGGAACCGTCGTCGTTCCACTGCTCGGCGAGGTGAGCACGCACCTTCTCATCGGCGAGGAGCAGATCGGCGGAGTCGAGGGTCTCGTCGAGGACCTGCTCGACCTTGGACTCGGCAAGGGCCTGACCACGCAGCCGGACGCCCGTGAGGAACACCTCCTCGTGCAGGCGCAGCCCGCCGCGTCCGACCAGGACGAGCCGGGAGACGGCGGCGACACAGGACTCGGGAAGGCCGGGGGCGATGACGGCGGTGACCCGGTTGACCGGGGAGTCCGTGCTGAACAGCGCGGAGCGCAGGGTGCGGGTGGCGCGCTGCATGAGGGCGTGCCCGAGATGGATGTGGACCAGGTCGGTGCGGTGTTGCGCGGCCTGGTCGTCGAAGGTGATGGGGCGCGGGACACCCGGCTCCAGGCGGGTGTCCAGGCCACGCAGGACCGGCTGCCAGGAGCGGCTGAGGTTCGGGATCTCGAAGACCTGTGCTTCGGTGCGGTCGTCGCCGATCTCGACGAGCGGGGGCTGCGAGGTCAGCGTGAGCGCCGTGTCCACCACCCGGCGGGCGTTCGCGGGCGTGAGATGCATGGCGGCCTTGCTCTCGTGGTACGTCTCGGAGAGCTTGGTGAGCCGGCGGTTCAGCTCCATTCCGCCGGCCAGCACGCGGGTGATTACCTCGTTGCCGTCGTCCGGCGCGGTCAGCCGGGCCTTGCGCACCGTGCGGGTGGGGGTGAAGTGTTCTTGCACCTCGGCGTCGATGACCTGGTTGACCTTGCCGAGGTCCTCGGTGGCCTGTCCGACCTTGGTCGCGATGATCCCCATGAACTTCATGTCCGCGTCGTACGTCGTGGAGCCGGAGACCGGCACGAAGTGGAAGATCTCCGGGTGCTTCGTCTGCCCGTACCGGTCGATCCGGCCGATGCGCTGCTCCAGACGGGACGGGTTGAAGGGAATGTCGAAGTTGACCAGGCGGTGGCAGTGGGTCTGCAGGTCGATGCCCTCGCCAGCGGAGTCGGTGGCGAGCAGGACGCGGACCGGGTGCTTGTCCGGGCTCTCGGTGAAACGGGCGCGGATCTTCTCCCGCTCCTCGGTCGGGGTCGAGCCCTGGATGACCTCCAGCACGTCGTCGTAGCCGCGTTGCCGCAGGACGCGCTCGATCCATTCGAGGGTAGCCGCGTACTCCGTGAACACCACGACGCGTTCATTGGTCCAGTGGGTGCCGTCCGGTCGGCAGACCGCGGCGAGGAAGGTCAGCAGTTCTTCCAGCCGGGAGTCCGGCTTGTGCTCGTAGCGGCGCCCCCACTCGATGAGCGAGGCGATCTCGCTGCTGGTGGCCGCAACCAGGGGGTCCGAGCCCTTGGACTGGCGCAGTGCGGTGAACTCGGGGTGTTCAGCCGCGCCCTCCTCCTCGTCGGACTGGCCGCTGCCCAGCACCTCCGTGTAGTACTGGTCTTCGTCGTCCATTCGAAGCTGCCGGTCACCGCCGTCCGAGCCCTCGTACAGCTCAAGGGTGCGGGCGAAGGACCACGGGCTGGACAGGAAGCGCTTTTTCAACAGCATCGCGACGATGTCGCCGCCCGAGCCCTTGCCGTTCGCCCGGGCACTGTCCGCCAGCAGCCGCTCCAGCCGCGCGAACTGCTGCTGCTCCTCCTCCGACGGCGTGAACGAGAGGGTCCCCAGCTTCCGGGTCTTGAACCCCTTGTCCGGAAGGTCGGTCTTCAGCCACCGCACCATCACCTCCTTCAGTGCCTGCTCGTCGATGCTCGCGCCGCGGGTGAACCGGCGACCGTCGATCATCTCCAAGAGGGCCGTGAACGACTCCGAATAGCCGTTGTGCGGCGTCGCACTCAGGAACAGCCGGTGCTCGCACGCTTCCGCGAGCCGCATCGTCGCCGTCGTCCGCTTGCTGTCCACCGCGTAGCCGCGCTGCCCCGGCGCCGTCGTCGGGCTGGCCGGCGCCACATGGTGCGCCTCGTCGACCACCAGTACGTCGAACGCATACCGCCTGGCCGTGCCCGCGCTGCGTACATCGGCCAGCACGTCGCGCAGCAGGCGCTGCGCCCGCAGTGAGGGCAGCCAGGCCATGCTCACGATCACGCGTGGGAAGAGCCGGAACGGGTTGGCGTTCAGCCCGTGGCTCCGCCGCACCTTTGCCATCAGCTCGCTGTTGACGATGACGAAGTCGAGGCCGAACTTCTCCCGCATCTCGTCCTGCCACTTCAGCGACAGGCTCGGCGGGCATACGATCACCACGGACCGCGCGCGGTGCCGCAGCAGCAGCTCCTGCACGACGAGCCCGGCTTCGATGGTCTTGCCCAGGCCGACGTCGTCCGCGAGCAGCAGGTTCGTACGCGACGACTGAAGGGCCCGGCTCAGTGGCACCAGCTGGTACGCCTCCACGTTCGCGCCGCTGCGGAAGGGAGCCTGATAGGAGTCGGCGTCTGCCGAGGTGACTGCACCCCAGCGGACCGCGTCCACGAACGCGGCGAGGGTGTTCGGATCGTCGAACGCCTCCGCCCGCACGGTCTCTGGCAGCCCTTGGTTCGGGGCGACGGTGTGCCCGACCTCCAGCTCCCAGACCACCGTCAGCTCCTGCCCGAGCCGGTCCTCGTCCAGCGACTGCAGGCTGATCACATGGGTAAGGCCCGGTGTGCCCTCGTCGGCGGGACTGCGGGGAAGGCCCTGCTTCTGGATATCGGACACGGCCCAGGTGGAGCCCCGCACCTTGACGACCTGCCCGGGCTCCGGGACCGGTGGAAGGGCCGTCGCGCTCGCGGTACTGCTCGCCGATCCCTGTGGGTGCTCCGTAGCGGTCGCCACTTGGGCAGACTCCTTCACCAACGCCGTCATTGCCGGATGGTGACCGCGCCCGGCGCGGCACTCGCAACCCGCCCGAGGGATCACCAAGCACCAGTATCGCCGACTCCCCATGCCGTCTACTTCGAGAGCCCAGAACCATGTCCAGGCTTTCGGTGTGGACCGGGGCAATGGCTCGCACGGATGGGGGCGAACCGGTTCATGGGGGCCGATTCGAGGGGAGCAGGCGTGATCGTGAGATGTGTCTGCCGACGTGTCGGCACCGGTCAGTGTCAGCGGCGGGGGCTCGGTCGCGTTTCGGGAAGGACTGGGGCGACGGCGGGCGGTGCGCTGGCGAGCCGGGGGCGCTGACAGCGTGTCCCGATGCCGTGGGCGAGTTCCTCGGTGAGGTCGGCGATCAACGAGACAGGCGTATGGGCGGAGGCGTTCACGGCCCAGGCGGGCCGGTCGATGCCGGGGCCGGCCCACAGGGTCCAGGTGGAGAGGGTGCCAGCGGTCTGCCGGGCGGCGAAGGCGTCGAACTGGACTCCCGCGTCACCCTGGGTAGTCTCCCAGCGGATCCACCGTCCGTCCACGGTGTTCTGCCAGCCGGCGTCGGTGAGGGCGCAGGTGGCCTGGGCGATGGCCCTCCCGGTAGCAAGGTCGCCGATGGCGAAATCCCAGACCTCTCCCTCGGCGAGACGGTCCAACAGAGTCTGGAGTACGGGGGCTGGAGTGGTACCGGTCATGGTGAGGTGCCACAGGCGGTCGGAGACGGGCGTCTCGTACGCGGCCACGGTCCAGGCGTTGTCGCGGGGATGGGCCTCGTGCACGCGCTCGATGCGCAAGGTCTGCGACTCGTGGATGGCGTGGGTTGTATCGTCCGACCAGGTCCGCCACTTCTCGAACTCGCCGTGTGCGTCGAGGAAGGCGTCGAGGAGGGCGTCGTGGTCGCCGGTATCGGCCAGGTAGACGGGGACGGTCTCCGGCTCCTGGCCGGGAGATCCGGGCTTCGCTGCGCCGAGGTCCAAGGTGGCGCGGGCTTCGACGGCGGAGCGCTCGGTATCAACGCGGGCCTGGGCGCCGGCCAGGACGGCGGTCACGGCGCTGGGATGGGTGGGGTGGGTATCGAGGCGGACGTGGGCGTCGATGGAGTCAGTCACGTGGAGGTGTCGTCTCTTCTGCCGGTGGCCGGGCCTTCGGGTCCGGCCACCGGCGTATGCGGGGTCTTATCGGGGTGCGCGCGTGGCGCGGGCGGTGTGCGCGGCCGTGGTGGTCGGCGGACCGGCACGGGTGGTGGGCGCGGGCCGCGGTCGTGGGGTGGGGACCGCTCCGGTGGCGTGCTGCCAGCGGGTACGAACGGCGGCGACGTCGGCGAGGGACCGGCGGGCGCCGACGACGAGTTGGAACGGGGTGTTCGCCGGATCCGCGGTGTACGCCTCGATACGCCGGCCGGTGTGCTCGGCCGTGGCAAGGAGGGAACGCCGCAGGGCGCGCTCGCCCCAGTGCTCGACGGAACCGGCCGGTTCGGCCAGCAGGCGGAGTACCTCGGCCGGTTCATGGCCGTCGTCCAACAGACCGCGCTGTTGTGCCTCCCACAGGACGGTGACGGGGTCAACGGGCTCGCGGCGGCGAGCCAGGGCGGTCAGGCACTGCCACAGGCCGGCGTGCAAGGGCAAGGCAAGGTCGTCGGGAAGCAACCACCGGACGGCGTCGATGTCGGCGGGGTAGGCCGTGGCGGTGGCGAGCAGCAGCTGCTCCTCCTCGATGGCTTCCGTATGGTCGGGCGCGGCGGGCGGCGGCGGTGCCGTGGTCCGGGGCAGCGCGCCGGCGCGTGGAGGGAAGCGGTTCGCGATGTCGTCCACGACCGCGGCGAGCGCGTCGGCCTCGGCAAGCGCCGTCTGGACGGGGTGCGGGAGGGAGCGGTCGTGGACGGTTTGAATGAGGTGCTCGGCGGCCGTGTGCAGGCGGCGGCGGGCGTGTTCCGCCTCGACCATCCGGGCGTAGGCAGGGGCGTGGCTGGGCCAGGGGCAGACCTGGACGAGGGTGTGCAGGTAGGAGGCGGTCAGTCCGCGTGCCTGCTCGCGTCCTGTGGCGAGCACGTGGTCGAGCCACTTGGTGTTCTTGGCGTGCTCGGCGGGGTCGGGCGGTGGCAGGGTGCTGATCGCGGCGTACAGGGCGGCGTGCGCGGCGGTGGAGAACGAGTCGGCGGTGATGCCGCTCACGTCGTCCAGGCGGTGCGGGTCGAGGAGCAGGGCCCCGAGGAGGGCCTGCTCGACGTGGAACACCGGCTGGGGCGGTGCGAGGGCGTCGAGGTCGTCTTCGTCTGGTTCGGGGGCGTGGGGCATCAGGCGGCGAGGGTGAAGTTGTTGGGGTCGAGGGTGACGCCGAGGTGCGGGGCAAGGAGGTGGCCGGCGAGCAGCGGGGGCACGGCGTTGCCGATCTGGGAGAACTGCTGGCCCTTGTTACCGGCCCAGGGGTAGTCGGCGGGGAAGGTCTGCAGGAGGCCGGCCTCGCGAGCGGTGATCCGGATCGGCTCGGGAACGGCCGGCGTATCGGTGTCCGTGGCCGAGGGTGTGCCGGGTTCTGCGATCCAGGTGCACTCGTTCGCGCGGTGCCCGAAGAACAGCGTGCCTGCCGGCTCGGACAGTGGACGGACGGTGGCGTTGGCCTGGTTGTTGCTGCGCAGGGACCAGGACCAGCGGTGGGCTTCGGCGGTGAACGTGGGCGCCGGAGCGTCGGCGGCACGGTTGTCGCGGGTGCCGTGCCAGGCCGTCCATCCGGCGCCTTCGCGGCGGGACTGCAGGACCACTCTGTCCGGCCGGGGCATCCAGGTGCCGCGCTCCCGGGCGTTGGACAGCGTCTTGCGGGAGCCCGACGGGAACGGTTCGGGGCCGCCGCCGGGCCCGCCGCCTGCGCAGACGGTGGGGACGGGCCGGTCGGTCGCGCCCCATCCCAGGGCTTCGGCCATGCTGACCCAGCGGGCGCGGCCGGGGCCGAACAGCGATTCCGGCTCGGCGAGCTGGGCGTGTGTGGGCGTGGGCGGCTGCGCCGTGCGGACGCGGGAGGCCAGGAGGATCGCTCGCTTCCTGGTCTGCGGGACGCCGAAGTCGGCGGCGTTGAGGATTCCGTACCAGACGGAGAACCCCCACCCGCGCAGGACGGCCGCGTACTGCTTCCACAAGGGCAGCACGTCCGGTACTTCCTCCATGGCGACCCAGTCGGGCTCGCCGACCGTGTTCAGCGCGTACAGGTAGCGCATCGGTTCGGCGGCGAGAAGGGAGCGCTCGTCACGGCAGGCGGCGAGGAGGCGTTCGCGGGTGTCGCGCCCGGCGGCCAGGTCCTCGACCGCCGCGTGTACCAGCGGCTGGTCGAGAAGGCCGAGGCGCTTGCCGGCCATGCTCCACGCCTGACACGGTGGCGAGGCGATCACGCCGCGGGTGCGGCCGATGAACGGCCAGGTCGGGTACCTCGCCACGTCGCACCGGATGGTCAACTGACCGGCCGCAGCCCGGGTCTTGCACGCCCATTGATCCCATTCCAGCCCGATGTCGCGCACGCCCAGGATGTGCAGTGCTCTGCTCCAGCCGCCCGGCCCCGCGAAGAGGTCGAGTATCACGTGGCCAGCCCGAAGTCGTCCTGCGTCAGCGCGTCGGCGTCGCCGCGGCACGCCCAGGGCGAGCAGCCGTCCTCGACACCCTTCTCCAGCACGTCGGCCTCGTCCGCGCTGATCCGCAGGGCGGCCCGCTCGGCAGCCGTGACGTGATCGATGGGGGCTTCGCTGAGCGGGACGCGGGAGCGGTGCAGGAACGCCTCGCCGAGCAGCCTGCTGCCGGTGGCGTTGGCGCGGGCATTGCCCTGCCGGATGGCCGCGTCGAATTCGACGACGTCCGCCCACTCGGACGGAGAGGTGTTCCTGATGTGCCGCCATTGCGCATTTCCGTGGAACGGGCAAGTTATTGAGAATTGAGACAGGGTCGTGATCCTTCGCTCGGTGGCGTGAGGTCGGTGTGAGGGGCCGCTGGCTGTGTGACGGTCCGGTCATTCCGGGCGGGTGTCAGTGGTGCCTGCGATCGTGTGCGGCGTGGATGAACTCGTGGAATGTGTTGACGCGCAGGACCGTGTGCTGTCGGCGACGGTCGAACTCTGACCCTTTGACGGCGTGTCAATACTGACCCACTTGTGGATTTTCATCTCATTCTGACCTTGCTGATCAAGGTCAGGAGGGAAGGGTGATCCTCGTGGAAGACTGGGCAGAGATCCGCCGTCTGCACCGGGCGGAACAGATGCCGATCCGTGCGATCGCACGACATCTCGGTATCTCGAAGAACACCGTGAAGCGAGCCCTGGCCAACGACCGGCCGCCGAAGTACGAGCGGCCGGCGAAGGGCTCGGCGGTCGACGCGGTGGAGGTGCAGATCCGCGAGTTGCTGCGGGAGACACCGACGATGCCCGCGACGGTGATCGCCGAGCGGATCGGCTGGGAACGCGGGATGACGGTGTTGAAGGACCGGATCCGTGAGCTTCGCCCGGCCTATCTGCCGGTCGATCCGGTCTCCCGGACGAACTACCGGCCCGGCGAGCTGGCCCAGTGCGACCTGTGGTTTCCCGACGCCCAGATCCCGCTGGGCTATGGGCAGACCGGCCGGCCGCCGGTGCTGGTGATGGTCTCGGGCTATTCGCGGGTGATCGCCGCACGGATGCTTCCCTCCAGGAGGACGGGCGACCTGATCGACGGCCACTGGCGGCTGCTGTCGCAGTGGGACGCCGTCCCCAAGACGCTGGTCTGGGACAACGAGGCCGGCATCGGCCGCGGCCGTCCGACGTCCGAGTTCGCTGCGTTCGCGGGCCTGCTCGCCACCAAGATCTACTTGTGCCGGCCGCGGGATCCGGAGGCGAAAGGGCTGGTGGAGCGGGCCAACGGCTATCTGGAGACGTCGTTCCTGCCGGGCCGGCACTTCAGCGGTCCGGACGACTTCAACACCCAGCTCGATGCCTGGCTCAAGGTCGCCAACCGGCGCGTTCACCGCACCCTGGGCGCCCGTCCGGCCGACCGGTGGGAAGCCGACCGGGCCGGGATGCTCACCCTGCCCGCGGTCGACCCGCCGACCTGGTGGCGGTTTTCCACCCGCCTCGGCCGGGACCACTATGTCCGCGTCGACACCTGCGACTACTCCGTCGACCCCGCCGCCGTCGGCCACCACGTCACCGTGCTGACCGACAACGACCAGGTCATCGTCCTGACCACCGGCGGCGAGATCGTCGCCCAGCACGTCCGCTGCTGGGCCCGCCACCAGACCATCACCGATCCCGAACACGCCGAGGCAGGAGCGATGATGCGCCACCAAGCCCGCCGCCGGCCCACGGGTCACATCCAGGCCGTCGGCTGCGGCGGCGGCCCGATGGTCGAAGTCGAACAACGCGAGCTCGACACCTATGACCGCCTGTTCACCGTCATCGACGGCGGCGCCGACAAGGAGGCCATCTAAATGCCCCCGGCCGCCACCACCGCAGACGGCGAGGCCGCCCTCGCCCAGCCCGTCGACAAGGCCCCGGCCGCCGGCCGCCGCACCAGCCAGCAGACCAACTCCGAGCTGGCCTTCCTGGCCCGGGCACTGAAGGCACCGGCCCTGCTGGACGCCGCCGACCGGCTCGCCGAACGGGCCCGCAAGGAGTCCTGGACGCATGCCGAATACCTCGTCGCCTGTCTCCAGCGGGAGGTCTCCGCCCGGGAGTCCCACGGCGGTGAAGCACGAGTACGCGCCGCCCGCTTCCCCGCGATCAAGACGCTCGAGGAACTCGACGTCGCCCATCTGCGCGGCCTGACGCGCGAGCAGCTGGCCCACCTGGGCACCCTGGACTTCATCGACGGCAAGGAGAACGTCCTCTTCCTCGGCCCGCCCGGCACCGGCAAGACGCACCTGGCCATCGGCCTGGGAGTCCGCGCCTGTCAGGCCGGCCACCGCGTCGCCTTCGCCACCGCCGCCGAATGGGTCGACCGCCTCGCCGCCGCCCACCAGGCCGGCAACCTCGCCACCGAGCTCACCCGCCTCGGCCGCTATCCGCTGATCATCGTGGACGAGGTCGGCTACATCCCCTTCGAATCGGAGGCCGCGAACCTGTTCTTCCAACTGATCTCGAACCGCTACGAACGCGCGTCCGTGATCGTCACCAGCAACAAACCCTTCGGGCGCTGGGGAGAGGTCTTCGGCGACGAGACCGTGGCCGCCGCCATGATCGACCGCCTCGTCCACCACGCCGAGGTCCACCCCCTCAAAGGCGACTCCTACCGCATGCGCGGCCGTGAACTCGGACGCGTCCCCACCGACAAAGACAACGACTGAACCACCACAACTGGGTCCATTTTCAACCGCCCAAAGTGGGTCACGATTCACCCGACGCCGACATGTGCTGGGGGTAGTCAGTCGGCGGGACGCTGTTCGGGAGGGTTGGCTGCACCGGGTTGGCGTGGTGGTGTGCCGCGATAGGCAGGGCCGTTTTCTCGTCCATCGGCGGGCTGAGCACCTGTCCCGTTTCCCAGGGCACTACGAATTCGGGGTCGGGGGTGCTGCGGGAGTCGGTGAGTCCTATGAGCAGGCAGCTGCTCGCGAGGTCGGTGAGGAGATGGGAGTGCGGGCGACAGCGCGCCTTCGGTTCAAGTTCCTCAACAGGGGCGGGCTCAGCCCTCATTGGCTTGCGGTCTGTGACGCCGTGCTTCCGGAGATCGTCGCCCCTGATCCGGAAGAGGTGGCTTGGCACGGGTGGCTGACTGAGTCCGAGCTGCGGCGGGCTCTGCAGCAGTGGACCTTCACTCCTGATAGCCAGGCGGTTTTCGATCGATATCTCGCTTGTCGTGCGGATCCGGCTTCTGCGCCGGAACGGTGCTCATGAGTTGGGTCAGGGGGACGAAGCCGTCGGTGGTCCCGAGTTCACGTGGCGTGGGGCCGCCTGGGGTCGGTGTGTCCGCGAGACGCTCGGCGAGAGCGGTGACCGCTTCGCGGTCTCCTTCGAGGGCTTCCCGTTCGTCATCGGTCAGGTCCAGGCGCTCGAGCATCTGGTCGATGCCGTCCTTGACGGCCAGGAGTTTCCCCTGCGAGGACTGCTTGGGGACGTAGAAGGGGCAGCGTGCGCAGGCCAACCGGTGTGGGCACTTGGCGAAGAAGTCGTAGCTGCAGTAGCCCTCGCCCAGGTCGTAGTACTTCCAGGGCTGTTCGCCGCCGGCGGCGGCTCCGGTGAGGATGGACTCGCGGTCGATGAGGACCTGGATGGTGCGGACGTTGCGGGCGAAGTAGTCGGCCTTCTTGTAGGCCGCGGTGAGGGTGCGCTGCAGGATCGCCGCGTAGTAGCGGGTGCTGGCTGGATGTTTGTGGCCGAGCCATTGCTGCAGGTCGTTGAGGGTTAGTGGCTCGCGGGCGTTGAGGAGTTGGGTGGCGATGGTGGCGCGGGCCCGGTGACTGGTCAGGGCGCCGCGGGAGTCGGTCTGCGGGACGCCGGACTTGCGGCAGAGAGCCGGGAGAATGTTGTGGTTGAGGTAGTCCTTTCCGACGAGCTGGCCCCGGTGGCAGAACAGGTGCTGCCGCTTCTCGCCGGTCTTGCGATCGGCCAAGTCGGGCTGCGGTGGCCGGACGAGTTTCCAGGCGTCGATGAGCTGGCCGACGACGGGGTCGACCGGCTTGTTGAACGGCCGGGACGTCTTGTTCTGCGGGATGTGCAGCAGACAGATGGTGAAGGGCTCTCCGCTGGTGTTGTCGGTGCCCTCGTCCCAGGTGACGCAGTCCAGTTCGAGGCGGCGGATCTCGTCGACACGGCAGCCGCCGAACAGCCAGACCGCCACCATGGCCCGGACCATCTCGACCGGGTAGTAGGTCGCCTTCCAACCGGCCTTTCGGGCTCGACCAGAGCCGTAGGGCATGAGGTCCTCGGCGTTTAGCGTGAGCCCGGCGGCCATGAGCTTGGCCCATGATGCGTCGTCGATGTTCCTGGGGTTCGGCCCCATCTGGGCGCGCAGGGAGAGCGGCATGCTCATCACGCGGCGCGGGTCGAACCGGGGCTTGATCCACTCCCATTCGATGAGGTCGCAGAAGAACCCACGTATGCTGTCGATCCGTGCTGCCCGTCCGCCTGCGGAGATGGGCTGACCGAAGCGGCTGCGGTTGCGGTTGTGGCCGGCCCACTGACCAACAGTGGCCTTCATGGTGTCGGCGATGTACTCGGCCGCCATATCCCGGGTCCACTGATCCGGCGAGATGACGTCCGGGTGCTTCTCCGCTGCCCAGCGTCCGCCGATGAGGATGACGGAGAACATCGAACGGATGGTGCCGGGCTCGTGGGTGGAGAACTTCCGCCAGCGCAGGGCCCACTCGGCCCACTCGGGTGGAACGGTGGAGAGCATGTCGGAGCGGGGCCCGGCCTTGTCCTCGTTGGCGTGCAGCGGGGCCGGGAGGATGCCCTTGTCCGCGAGCACCCGCGAGATCTTGATCAGCCCGCGACGCCGACTGGTCAGACCGGCCGCCTTGTAGTCGTCGACGAGTCGGCGTACGAGGTCGTCGGTGAGGTCTTCCAGGCGGGGGCTGCCCGCGCTGAGGAGGGCGTCGAGGACCGCATTGCCGACCTGCCATTCCAGCAGATGAGGGGAGGTCTGCCAGGAACTCAGGACCTGTTCGATCTCGTCCAGCGCGGGCTGGGTGGCGCCGGGGCCGAAGACCAGGTCGGCGAGCCTGCGGAGCTGATTGATCCCGGCCGTGTGGTGCAAGCGGTGATGCCCACCGAGCAGGTGACCGAGAGCCGCGATGTGCAGACGGGCGGGGCCGGCGGTGAGGGATATCTCAGCCCAGGCGGCCTCGTCCCATGAACGGTAGGAGAGGCCGCGGACACGTACCTCGTCAAGGATGCGGTTGCGTGCGGCGCGGGCGGTCTTGGGGGACCAGGCCCGGACTGCCTCGTCGACCGGCCGCATCAGCTCCAGCAGAGCCTCGCGCGGCATCGCGTCGCCAGCGGCGTTGTTGGGATCGGTCGTGGTCATCGCTCCTCCAGCAGTGCGGCGAGCAGTCGCTCACGGTCGGCTTGGATGGTGGTGTTCGTGCGGTGGAAGCGGGCGGCCAGTTCGCGGCCGGACAGGTGGATGTAGCGCATAGTGGTGGCGAGATCGCGGTGGCCGGCGTACTGGGCGATCTGGTCGATGGTCCAGTCGGCGCGGGCCAGGTCGGTCAGCCGCAGATGTCGAAGGGTGTGGGTGGACAACCGGGCAGCTCCAGCTTTGCGGGCGATGCGTTCGACGGTCTTCGACCAGATCGAAGGACCCAGTGGGGCGCCGTAGTTGCGGTTCGAGACGGAGCGGAACAGCGGTCCGTCGATCCGACCGAACATCGTGCGACGCTCGGCGAGGTAGGCCACGAACAGCTGGGACGAGGTGGTGCCGAAGGCTACTTCCCGGGCTCGCTGGGATTTGGTGGTCTCTGCCCGAAGGTGGATCAGCCGGTGTGCGGGTTCGAAGTCCTCGACGTCGAGTTGGACGAGTTCTTCGCGGCGTAGTGCACCGTCGTAGGCGAGCGTGACCATCAGCCGGTTGCGCAGTGGTTCCTCGCCCGAGGCGGTCAAGATCCGTTGCCAGATCTCCTCGTTGGGGATCCAAGGGGCCTGTTCGACGCGTCGTACGAGGCCCTGGCGGGGTCTGCGACCACCACGGCTCGCCTGCCCTCGCCGTACCGGGTTCTGTTCACGCAGCCCGTCTTCCACCAGGTACTCGTAGAAGGATCGGACAGCCACCAGGCGCTGTTGGATGGTCGCGTTCGCAAGTCCGGCATCGGACCGTCGTGGCCCCTTCGCAGGACGCCGGAGGGGCCGATCCAGCATGTCCCTGATCCAGGCTGCGACGGTGTCCGCGCGGGCAAGTAATGGATCCGTGCCGTGCACGGCGCAGAACCGCAGGTGATCCTCGACCGCCCGTCCGTACGCGTCGATTGTGTTGGGGGCCCGGCCGATGTTCGCCGTGAACTGCAGCCACCGGTGAGCCAGTTGATGCTCTGCGACAGTGGGGAACTTGCCCCACGGGATCGGGGCCATGGCTGCAGCCTAGACCTGTCCGATTCCACATAAGGCATCCCAGGCAACTCGACTTCGGTGTATCGGCGAGACCGAGCGAAGTCAGGTAGCGCACGCAGTCGGCCCTGCTCCAGGACATGTCCAGAAGGGGATGTCGGTTACGCATGTACTTGACGTCCGCGTCCTTCGCGCGATGGAATTCATCCGTGGAGATTCCTACCCACTGCTCGACGAAAACACCCTTCGGAATGCGTGCCGGGTAGGGGGAACCGAGCAGTTCGCGCACCTTCTGTTTAATCGGCTTCACCTTATACTCGCCCGTGCACTGCCGCCGAGTCATTCCAGGTCGCCCGTCCTGATTGAGGATGTGCAGCGGCATGGAGGCGAATCGGTGATCCGGGTTCAGAGCGTCGTCGCGGATATTGCCGGCCGACACGCGAAGTACGGGTATCCCGGCGGGTGCGGCTATCTCCTCTTCCAGTCGGTCAAGGTGCGCATAAACCGCTTCGGGTTCCCAGCCGGTGTCGGCGAAAATCGCGTAGTCGACCTTAGGAAGAATTCCCTCGGCTGACAGGGAGAGGAGAGTGCTGGACTGAACTCCCGCGCCGAGGGAGAGAGCGCGAAATCGAGGCTGATTTGAAATGGCTTGTCCTGGGTGTAGGGAAAGGGAGGGTGTGCTCGCATCGCTGCTGTCGCGTCAGCGGCAGGGGGATTCCGGCCGGCCGCGGGATACGGCGTCGCACAGGGCGGGGATGCGGTCGAGGAGGTCGGCGGCCGACTCGATGAACTGCTGCGGTGTAGGTCCGATTAGGACGACCCGCCGTGATGTGGCGGCGGCCTGGCGGCGCTGATTCTCCACGCCGCGGGCAAGGGCAGCGGTCAGTTCGGCGACGGCGTCCTGGGCGGCCTTGGCGATCTGCGCGACGTGTTGTCCTCGCGGTGCCAGTGATTCAGGTAGGCGATCTGCGCGAGGGGGGCGGTGGTGAGCGGAATGCGTTCGATGCGCTGGTCGTCGCCGAGCAGCTGGGGCAGAGCCTGGGTGACGGCGACGATGAACTCGATCGGGGGCTGCCTGGTGAACCGGGCTTCCCAGTACGGCTCGTGGTTCGGGATGGACCACCAGTGGCCGCGGGTGTGACGGGAGTTGAAGGTCACGAACAGGCTGCCGTCGGGGCTGCTGACGCAGATGCCGCTCGCGCGATCGTGCTCGCTCGGCCAGCCGAAGAGGTGGATCAGCGGGCCGATCGCGTCGGCGAGCCGGTCGACGCCCGCTCCCGCCAGATAGCGCGGGGGGCCAGGACGCGGGCCTGCGGTTCGAAGGGCGTCACCGCAGGGCTCCATGTACCGCAGGCGGCGTGGGGGTGACTTCCGCGAGCGCCGTCGCCAGGGCTTGTGGAGGAAACATCTCGGGCGTGTGCGTGCACGGCTTGGAACTGGCGTCACAGGGAGCAGCGGTGTTCTGCGGGGCGTGCGAGGTCATGGGCTGGCGTGGCTCCAGTGGATCAGTCAACGGCCGCGGGTCGCCGTAGTCGCAGCGGCGGGTGCGGAAGCAGGTGTCGTGCCGGGCGCCCTGCGGACGGGCGGGCTGCTGATGGCGGTGGCCAGGGCGGTGGTACCGGCGGGGGTGAGACGGACACGGTCTTGGAGCGGGCCGCCCACGTACGCGGAGGGTGCGGATTTCGGGACGCGTTCCGCGAGCCCGTGTGCCTCCAGCGCCCGGAGTGTGCCGATGACCACGCGCTCGTCGCGGTAGTGGACGTACTGCCGTCCCATGGAGCTGGTGGCCACGACGTTTCCGCAGGCGATTTCCCACAGGGCGGTGTGGTGCGCGGCGGTCAGGCTGTGGTCTGGATCGTCGCTCGCGGTCCACCCGCGGCGTCGGATCTCGTGGGCGAGGGTGTCGGCGCAGCCCATCGCCGCTTCGGGCGCCAGGGCGGTCAGGGTGCGTGCCATCGGTAGCTGCTGGTCCGCGGAGGCACTGCTCAAGAAGGCGAGCTGCTGGAGGCGGACCACTGCGTTGGATAGGTCGTGGCTCTGGAAGAGGCGTTCGTCAGTGACCGCTTTGAGGGCGGTGCGGGTAGCGGAGGCGAGTCGCTGAGCGGAGGTGACGTGGGCGTCGGGCTCGGGTCGGGAACTGGCCCGCAGGAGACGGTCGAGCATGTCGTTGTGCTGCACGTACTGGTCTGCGAGCAACAGCAGCCGTTCAACCGGCGTCGGAGGGGCGGCCACGTCGAACAGGAGGCCCTCGGGCGGTGTCGTCATACGCGGCGCCGGATAGCGGGGACCGGTGAGGAGGGGGCCTGCTGCGGGCTGTGCTGCTGGGCGGCGGAGATGAGCTGCTGGTCCTCAGCCCGCTGCGAGAATGAGGCGAGGCGGCGGGAGAGCCGTCGTGCCACGGCACGATAGGTGGTGGACGCTCGCTGCATCTCGGCCCCGGCACGGCGGAGTTGATCACGGCTGGTCGCGGGAGTGGAGTCGGCGTCCTCGTACAGCAGGATTTCGGTGCGGTGGTGGATGGCGAGGTTACACAGTGTGGCGGCGAGTGAGATCTGGGCGCAGGCGCCGGCGAGGTGCGCCAGGTTGTCGGCGCCGTCTTTCATCGCGGGATACTGGCTGACTGACAGGTCGTGGACCTGCCGCGTGCACTTCATCGCGAGGTCGTGCACCTGCAAGCTCAGGGGGGCGATTTCTCGGAAGGGCTTGGCGATCTCGCCTTCCCGGATCCGTGTTGTCTCCGCGGACAACTGCTCCAGGGTGGGGGCCACCTCGCCGAGAAGGCGGGTGTGTTCGGTCAAGTCGACGGTGTGCAGAGCAACTCCGGGGGCGTGCGCAGTACGGGAAGAATGATGGTGGTTGGTCCGTCACCGTGCATGAGCGGTACCGGTCAAGGGGCTTGCCACAGCAGGCGGGTGACGTGGTAGTTGCCGTGGTCGGCGCGTGGGTGGGAGGCGGTGTGCCATCTGGCACGGGGCGACCGGCTGGCTATGACGCGTCACACGGGCGCCGCGCAGTGATGCGCCACTATCGCCCTCCTGTGTGTAGGTGACCAGTCGTCGGTAGCCGAGGACCTTCGCCGCCCGTCACGCCACGCCGTACGGAAGGGAGTTGGCGTTGCGGGTGCCGTCGCTGGCGGTCTGGGTGACTTCGAGAGTGGCGCCGTCGTCCAGGTGACGGGCAAGCGGTCGGTCGACGATGGCCACGGCACGCAGGATGCCGGTCTCGTCGGCGGCTCTGACGGCGAAGATCTGTCCTGCGGGCGGCGGGTGGTGGCGGTGCCAGGTCCACGAAGTTCGCCCCACGGGAGCGGACCGGCACCAGGTGCAGCTGATTGTTGCTTACGCGGCCTTCCCGAAGTCGGACTGTGTCGGCGCGTGCTTCGCGACGGCGCGTGCGGTGATCGCCTTCGAGGCGCGTGCGGACGCCGCGGACAACTCTGCCGATCCTGGCTCCCGGTACCAGGGCCGCAGGTCGAGCATGGCGGCGCGCATGCCGGTGGCGAAGCACAGCGCGGTGCCCTTGGGCAGGGCACGGATCGCGTCGGCCGGCAGGATCCGCTCTTGCCGCATGCTGACCGAGGTCGACTTCCCGGACTCCGAGTGCGACGTGGACGTGGTCTCTACGTCGTGGTCGCCGATCAGGCGGGAGAGCTTGTCCGCGAAGTCGGGGTCGTCGATGCCGGAGCCGATGACCTTGACGGTCGCGGCGGACCACATGGCGTCCATGCCCGCGTCCCCCCAGACCTTCTGGCCCTGGCGGTAGGACTGAAGGATCGTGATCGGGATGATCCCGCGGGAGCCGAGGTGGGAGTACAGGTCCGGCAAGTCGCTGATCTTGCACACGTTGGCGGCCTCGTCCAGGATCGCCAGCATGGGCGGGTCGAGGCGTCCGCCGGCGCGTTCGGCCTGTGCGGTCGCGGCCCGCATGACCGAGTCCGCGCATGCGGCGATCAGCGCCGAGGCTCCGCCTCCGCCGTCCTTGCTGAGCAGGAACAGTGTGTCGGTGGAGGTGACGAACTGCTCCGGTCGGAACTCAGGGACGTCCTTCTGCGGGGTCACCCAGGCCGCGATCTCGGAGTTCAGCAGGGCGGCGGCGTACTGGCGGGCGGTCTCGTAGATGCCGTCGCGGGTCTCCGGTGGCCCCTCGACGGTGCCCTTGAGCTGGGCAGCGACGGCGGCGAAGTCGTGGTCGCGCAGGACGTCGAGCGGGGTGCGGTCGGCGGGGAAGGCGAGCCACTGCATGATGTCGGTGATCGGCCGCTCGTCGAGCGCTGCGGCCAACAGCAGCTGGGAGAGGATGTTGCTGCCGGCCTTGGACCAGAAGTCGCCCTGCTGGGAGGCGTCCACCGAAGCGGCGAGGAAGTGTCCGGCCAGCCGGTTCGCCCCGTCCAGCGTTCTGGCGCCGGCCAGAGGGTTCCACCACATCTCGCGGTCAGCGTGCGCGATCTGCTGCGGGTCCATGGTCCACACCGTCCCCGCCCGGGCCCTGGCTTCGTAGGCAGTGGTGAAGGCATCACCGGCGGCCTTGTTCGACGTCAACAGGACCGGACCGGGCGCGCCGAGCATGGACGGGATGGCCAGCGAGGTCGTCTTGCCCGAGCGGGGCGCCATGATCGCGACCGCGACGTCCTCGAACCCCATCCTCACCTCGTGGCGGCTGCCCTGCAGGTTGCCGAGAAGGATGCCGGTTTCCTTCGCATCGATGTGCTTGGCATCCTTCAGGTTCGGCCGCAGCGAGCGGGCCTTGTCGGTAATCGCCTTGGCCATCAGGGGCTCGATGTCCCTGGCCTTGGCCATGTCGGTGATCTTCTTGCGGCCACCACCCTGGCTCTTGCGCCGGGCCCACACCAGACCGATCATCGCGGCGAGGGCCAGGAGCAGGATGACGGGCACGATGCGGGCGCCGAAGAGCAGGGATGTTTCTCCCACAGTGGGCCAGACTTGCTCGGGGTGGAGCAGGGCGGCGGTGGGCTGGTGGGGCGCCCAGCGGGCTCCGGTGAGGTAGGCGGTGATGTTGCCGGACAGCCAGGCGAGGTGGGACAGGGGGACGACGACAGCGAGCACACCGAGCAAGAAGCGCAGGACGAGGTCGTACCCGTCGGTGTTGCTGTTGGAGGAGGAAGGGGGCAAGGGCTAGGTGCTTCCAGGCGGAGACGGGAGGATCAGCGGCGGCGGTTGTTCTTGGCTGGCGGCTGCCGGGAGGCGACCGGGCTCGTCGGTGGGCTGGCACGGCGGGCGGCAAGGGAGCGGACGCGGTCTTCCAGTGCGGTGGCGACGCGCACAGCGAGGACGTTCGTGGACTCGCGAGTCACGATGTTCGGATCGAGTGTCGGCAGACTGCGCAAGCCGTCGATGCGCGCTATGGGGTGCGGATCGGCCAGTGCGGTGGTGAACGCGGTGATCAGACGTGGTGGTGTGTGCGCGTCGAAGCGGGCCTGCCACATCGGCCGGTCCCGGCCCAGCTTCGCGGTGACGAACCAAGGGCGCGGCTCCTGCGTGCTTCCCAAGCGCTGGACGTACACGGTGCCGTCCGGTGACACGAGGCCGTCGGCCCCGATGGCGGGCGGCGTCCAGGCGAGTTGCTGGAGCGGTTCGTACGGGTCCGACGGTGCGGTCGCTGCCGGGGCCGGGTCGGTGAGGGCGTCGGTGACGGCGGCGATCAGCTCGACCGGGGTGCGGGCGCCGAAGCTGGCGTACCAGGCGGGGCGGCCCGATTCTCGAGTGTGGGTGAGCGTCCACCACTGGCCGTTGGGATCGGGCTCCAGGCGCAGGAGGGCCTTCTGGTCTGGGCTGGAGAGCAGGACGCGCGGCATCAGGGGGTCGTGGCCGTGGCTCCAGCCGCAGGCTCGGTGCAGGGGGACGGTGATCCAGGCGGGGTTGCCCCCGCCGGCGAGGTGGCGTGGGGTGATGAAGTCGACCTCGACGGTGTCAGTTCCGGAGGGCATGGTCACCGCCTCGTTGCGCGGTAGCCGCCGTGCCGGGGCTTCACGGGGGGAAGCTGCGGACGCTTGGGCTGGGTTGCTGCCCGACTGGTGGCGGCCTGGATGTCGAGGATGGCGTGGCCGTGGCAGGCCCAGTCATCCAGGTAGCTCCAGCACTCGGCGTGGTGCTCGTCCAGTGCGTCGATGTACGCCTCGGTGCCCGGCCCGGCGTCCGCGGGGAGCTGGGCGCGGGTCTGTTGCCACTGCTTGTCCAGGGCGTCGAGGCAGCGCAGCGCCTCCTCCAGGATGGTCAGTTGCCCGGGCCAGCTGTCCCGCGCCAGGTGGGCGGGCAGGTGCTGGAGCTGGAGCCGGGCGGTGGCCAGCAGTTGACGGGTGCCGGAGCGAATGCTGGTGAACGCCGCAGCGGTGTCTGCGTCACGGACGGCGGCCCGGCGGCCGTAGGCGTCCTCGTCGAAGGGCCAGCCGTCCAGGTCCGTGTTGAACTCGGTAAAGGCGTCCCAGGACGCCAGGATCCGTTCGCTGTGGCGCACGTAGCGGTTGAGACGCCGCAGCGAGGTGCGGCGGTGGTTCACGGTGCGGGAGATCGGAGAAGTCCTTCCGGTTCAGCGGCGAGCGGCCGGGTGGACGGCGGTGGTAGGCCCCGGGGGCGTCGCGGGGGCGGCCTGCTGACGGCGCACGGCGCCGGCCTGTGCTCGGATCGCCTTCACCCGGGCGGTGTGGGCGTCGACTACCTGCTGTGGGCGCAGCGGGCTCGGCTCCTGTACGGTGCTGTAGTGGGCGGTGCGGTCGAACATGCCGCGCTGCAGCGGGCTCTGGTCGGTCAGCGCGCCCAGGAAGGCGCCGGCGAGGTGATCGGGGACGTGCTCGTCGAGATAGCCGTGCCAGATGCGCGGGCCGGGGAACTGTGCGTCGCGGGCGTCGCGCACCTCGATATGCCAGGACGGCCGGTCATGGAACTCGCTCATCGGACGCCGTTCGATATGGCACATCGCGTCCGGCGAGTGCGCCGCCCCGGCCTCGTCGCGCCGCCAGCCCGCGCTGCTCACCGACTGCCAGGGGTCCGGCTGCGGCGAGGCGGGTGCGATGAGGGCGTCGGTCAGGCCAGCGAGGACCTCGGCCGGCACGAGTTCACCGAACTCGGCGTACCAGCCGCGTTCGTTGTCGCCGGGGGCGGCCCGCAGCCGCCACCACGCGGAGGTGGCGGACTGCGGGTCGAACTGGAGGCGGTAGCGGTGATCGGGGCTGGCCATCACGATCTCGGCGCTGAGCGGGTCGGAGACCGTGGCCCATCCGGCCGCGGCCAGGCCGTGGGTGACGTGACGGGCGTCTCCCGGACCGGCGAGGTGGCGGGGGCTGGTGTCGAACGGGATCTGCCCGGCGTGCTGGTCGGCGAAGGCGTCGAGCTGGCGTTCGCTCAACGGCACCGGCTGCACCCCTGCCCGCTCTCGGCATCGTCGTGCAGCGCGCGCAGCTCGTCCAGGATGTAGTGGAGGGTGTGCTGGTCGGTCTGCTCCCAGGCGGCGGAGCGCAGCTCGGCGATCAGGAGGTTGACATGCGCGGTGCGCGGGATGGCCTGGTGCTCCTGCACGGTGCGGGCGAGGGCACGCAGGGTGTCGGCGAGCTGGACGGGCAGGCCCGTGTACTCGTCGAGGAGCGGCTCGACGAGGGCGAGGGCTTCGGCGGGGTCGGGGTTCTCGCGCAGGTACTCGGTGACGTCCGACAGCGTCTCGGTCAGGGTGCGCAGAGTTTCCGGGGTGGGGGCGGGCATCGGGCTCCTTGAGACGGGGATGGGGATCAACGGCGGGTTCGGGCGCCGCCGGTGGGGGTGTAGGGGCGGGCGGTGGTGCGTGGCCGTGTGCTTCGGGCGCTGTTGCGGGCCCAGGTGGCGGCGCGGGCGGCTGTGATCCGGGCCTGCTGCCACGCGCCGAGTTGGGAGGGCTTGACGGAGACCGACCAGGTACGGATCTGTGCGCTGTGCGGAACGCGTCCGCGTGGGCGCATCACGGGGTCAGGGCCAGCGAGTTCGGCGGAAAAGGCTTGCACCAGGTACATCGGTGTGTCCGGCGTGAAGTAGGCCGTCCAGCCGTTGCCCTGCTTGTCCTGCGCCCCGGTCCACCACAAGGCCGAGCCGTCGGCGCCCTGGCGGTACTGCATCCACGCGGTGCCGTCGGGGCTCGTGGCCGTGTAATCCTGGCCCTCGAAACGCGTGTGCCAGTTCTGCTCCTGCAACGGCGCCCAGATGCTGGGTGCGTGGGCGGAGCGGGGACGGGTGAGGGCGTCGGTCAGACCGGCGACGATCTCCACCGGAGTCTGCCGACCCAGGTGCGCAGACCACTCGCCGTTCGCGCCGGCCTGGCCGTGGATGGTCCACCCGCCAGGCAGGATGTAGGGGTCGTAGGCGACGCGGACGGTGCGGTCCGGGCTCTCCATGAGCAGCGGGCCGCCCGTCTTGGACTTGTCCCGCCAGCCCGAGGCGCGCAGGAACTCCGAGACGTGCCGGACGTCACCGCCGCCGGCCAGGGCACGGGGCTGGACGAGGTAGTGCTGCTCGGCCTGCTCGCCCGGCCCCCAGCCCTGCCACTGCCTCTTCTTCACCGGCGCCGCCGTACGACGAGCGGGGCGGGAGCCGGAGGCTTCGCCGCGCTGGTGGCCGGTCGGGTGCCGAGGTACTGGAGGAGGTCCTGGTGTTCGTCCAGGTCCAGGCTGATGTCGTGCAGTTCGTTGGCGGCACGGCCCAAGGCGAGCCACACCTCCGCTGGCAGGGCGCCTCGTTCCGCCTCGCTCTTGGCGAAGTGGCTGCCGGTGATGACGAGGTGAGTGACACCGCCGAGGACACCCTTGTCCGGGTCGAGGACGCGGGCGATGACCTGCGCGGCCTGAGGCGGGGGAAGCTGCGAGAGGTGATCGGCGAGCTGGCCGAGCTGGCGGGTGATCTCGTCGGCCAGTCTCACCGGGTAGGGGGCGGGGTGGGACATGCTCCTCCGGGTCCGTGGACGGTCAGTGGTGGTGGCGCTGCCCGACGCGCTGTGTCTCGGTGAGGATGGCCTCCGGGCGGGCACCGGCCAGCGGAGCGGCGCGGTCGGGGCCGGTCGGAATGCAGGCGCGCAGATAGCGGCGAAACAGGGCCGTGGCGAGGCGGGGCTTGAGCCGATGGCTGATCGGTGGCGGTGTGCGGGGTGCTACGGCATTCCTCCGGCGGGTCGGGAACGAAGGCATGTGGGTGGTACCGCGGCTGCTGGGCGAGGTTCACAGGGCGCGGCGGGAGGGCGCAGGGGGCGGCGCGGGAACGGGTGTCAGGTGCTGCGGCGCGGCCTTGGGCTTGTTGGTCAGGACTTCGTGCGCGGCCTGCTGGTAGAGGGCCTCGTCAAAGACCTCGGGGTCGCAGTTGACCGTGTATCCGGCCAGGAGCAGGGCGGGGATGGCGCGGTTCGCCAGGCGTTTCTGCTCGTCGGCACTGAGGTGGTCGGGCACGGTGTGCCAGATGTAGAGCGGTGCGTCCGTGGGGTATTCGTGGCGTTCGAGGCCGAGTTGTTCCAGCAGGTCGTGAAGGCCGGCGGGGGCGCCGGTGGAGGTGTCGGCGTGGATGGTGGTCGTCAGGGCCTTGATGTAGATCTCGACGTCTGTGCCGTACTCGTCGGCCAGATTGGCCATACGTTTCTCTCCGGGGTCAGCGGCGGCGGGATACCGGGGACTGTGCGCGGCCCGGTGCCGGTGCGGTGGTCGGCGGCTGCGTCGGGCGGGCGGCGTGGTTGCGGGCGTGCAGGATGACGCGGGCGGCTTCGCTCAGGGAGTTGGCGGTGCTGCCGAGCCGTGCGATGGGCTTGGGTTCCTCGCTGGGCGCGGCGCCTTGGAGATCACTGGAGGCGATCCAGGATCGGACGATCACTTCTCTGGTCAGGGGCAGCAGCCCGTGCACGGGCGCAGCGACCTCGGTCAGGACCTCGGCCACCGCGCTGCTGGTCTCGGCGGCCGAGGCCCGCTCGGCGAGTTGGGTGAGGTAGCGCAGGGCTGCGTCACGGTCGCCGTCGGGGGTGGCCAGCATGTTCAGGGTGGGGTCGAGGTGGACGTTGTGTCCGGCGGCGAGCAGGGCGTGCGAGGCGGTGGTCGCCTTCAGGCGCTGCTGCTCGATTGGCAGGCCGTGCGGAAGACGGTGGTAGTCCCCGCGAGCCCAGGAGCGGTGACGAAGCCACCCGCCCGCTGGAGGATGTCCGCTGCCTGCTCGGTGCCGCCGATGGCCACGACCAGGCCGGTGCGGGGGTCCTTGGTGATGGTGACGTACTCCAGGACCCAGAAGTCGGGTTCCGTCTGGTTCATCGAGCCCTGGAGGTCGGCGTGCGGCTGCTGGCCGGTACCGGCGGCTTGGATGCCGGGGCGGAGGTGGGCGCGTGACGTCCGGCGGGGTGCTGGAGGGCGGTGCCGATACCGAGCGCGTCGAGCTGCGGGCCGATCTCGCGCAGCGCGCGGGCCTGAGCCTGGGTGTCGTCGCCCCCCAGGCGGTATATGCCGCTGTGCGGGTCCTGGACGAAGCCGTGGGCGACGAGGATGGTGCCGGCCCGGTCGTCGGCGGGGGCGGTGGCGACGCTGCCGTCTGGCTGCCAGGTCAGGACGACCCGGTCCGGCTGGGAGGGCTGGATACCGCCCAGGGCGTTGTGCCGGACCTGGGCGAGTGCACGGTCGTAGCGGGCGAGGAGATCGCCGGCGACCTGCTCGGCACTCAGGAAGGGGTCGTCCGCCAGAGCGATGCCGTTGGGCTCGGGAACGGCCCGGTACGCCTCGTCGGGCAGGGCGCGAGGGGCGATGGCGGCCAGGAGGAAGCCGTCGCGTTCGTCGTGCCGGTCGATCAGAATGAGCTGGGCGCCGTCAGGGCGGCTGAGGACGGCTGCCTGCTGCAGGGGGTGTTCGGCGAGCGAGGCGGCTACCAGGTCCAGGTCCCAGATGTGGTCGGTGAGTTCGGCAAGGTCGTCCTTGTCGTCGGCCGTCAGATGTGAGCTGACCCAGGTGTCGGGGAGTTCGCCGGCGAGGACGTCGGCGTAGGAGGCGAGGCGCTCGGAGGTGTCGTGGTCGTGCATGGTGTCCTTGGGGCAGTTGCAGGGGCTCAGCGGCGCAGGCGGCTGGCACCGACGGGCGGCGGTGCCGGGGCCGGCAGTGCACGCAGCGGGGGTGTGCAGGCGCACACCGCGGAGCGTTCGGGCTCGTGGTCGGGAACCTGCTCGGCGCAGGCGCGGCGGCCGGGGTGAGGGGCGTGCCGGTCGGCCAGCCGTTCGCGGGTGTGCGCGAGGTCGGAGTGGATGACGCGGACGTATTCGTCGGCGAGGTAGCGCAGGCGCCGTGCGGTGTACGGATCGCTCGCGTCGCCGAGGCCGGCGACGAACTCCGCCAGGGCGCCGAGGGTTTCCTCGAACCCGGCGAGGATGCCGTCGTGGGGCGCGGTGAGTTCGGTGAGGATGCCGGCTGCCTCGGCGGTGTCGGTGGCCTCGCGGAGGCGTTCAGCGAGGTGGGAGACCGAGGCGCCGAGCGTGGGATAGGCCGCGGGGCGGGCTTCGGTGTCGAAAGGCTCGTCGCAGTCGACGTGGTACCCGACGGTCCGCAGGCGCCCTACGGCATCGGTGGCGAGACGGGACTCGTCGTCCTCGGAGAGGCCGGCGGGGGCGCGGTGGTAGGTCTCGTGGAGGCGAACGACAGCGACGAAACCCGCTCGTTGGAGAATGCTGTGTGCCTCAAGGTCGCCGCCGAGGGCGAGGAGTTCGTCAGAGTGCGGGTCACGGCGGATGTCCAGGAAGCGGTCGGTGGTGCGGGCAAGGAGACGTTTCTCCTACAGAGATCTGTGGGCGGTGCGCCGGGGCGCGGCCGGTGCGGCGACGCCTGGCTGGGCCAGGTGGGCCGCAGTGGTGTCCAGGTCCTGCTGAATCGCATGAAGGCGGCGGGCGATCAGCTCCAGACGATGAGCCGTGTCCGTGCCGGCAGCCCCCGGCTGGAGGGCGATCCGGTAAGCGGTGTGCTCGACCAGTCCGCGGACCGTGGCCAGCGGGCCGACCTGTTCGTCGGCGAGCTGCGTGAGGACGCCCGCGAGCTGCGCCGATGCGGAGGGGACCGTACGGGCAGCGGACCGCGGCGTGGTGCCGGTGCGGACGGGGATCAGGTTCAGGTCCTGCTCGATGCGGCGCGCTTCACCTGCAAGACGCTGCAGGATGTCGGCGGGCGGGGTACGCCAGGTGCCGTCGACGTGGATGAGGTTGGCGATCAGGTCGAGGCGTCCGGGTTGGGCTTGGACGGCGATCCACCGCCAGCCGTGCTCCGCGGAGCCGGGTACCTCGATACCGGCGGCCCGCGCGAACCGGTGGGCGGTTTCGGCCCACTCGGGGCCGGTCAGCTCCCGGTCGTCCGGGTGGAGTCGGACGTCGAGGTGGAGGATCGCGTGCCGGCCGTCGTCCGGGCTGGCAGCGAACAGATGCTCCAGGTAGGGATCTTCGAGGTGCTCGGCCCACTCCACGGATGTCCAGGTCTTCTGTTCGTCGTCCGGGGTGTAGTAGCCCAGGCCCGGCCAGTGGGCGACGACGGTGTACTCCGTCAGGCCCTCGTTCGAGGAAAGGGGCCGCCCGAGCGCCTCGGCGAGCGGTTCGCGCGGCGAGTGGGCCCTTGCGTGCAGGCGGGGGATCATGACGGCACCCCGCTCGACGTGCGGGTGTGCGACTGATGCTGGTGAAGGTCGCGGGCCGCACAGATCAGGGAGCGCTCGCGGACCAGGTCGGCATGAACCGCGATATCTCCCGGCGGAAGACAGTCGATCGCCCTGTCGACGGCGCTCAACCCCTCGTCGTACCGAGCCAGCCGGCGCAGGGCACCGGCCACGCGGAAGAGGATGATCGGATCGGTGCCGGTGCCGGTGGCGAGGGCCGGCCGGGAGCTGAGGGCCAGGAGACGCTCCGCGCCCCGGTCCAGGTCCTGGCCGAGCCACAGTCCGTGCAGCAGGACATGCAGTGTCTTGGGGTGCTCCTCGGCCTCGGTGAGGACCTCGTCCATGACCATCAGGCCCTCAGGCCGGGACTGGCCCAGCAGCGCGAATGCGTACAGGGCACGGGTGTAGCAGTCGAGCGGCTGGCGCGCGGTCTCCGCGAGGTGCTCGACGAGGCGCTGGAGGGTGGGACAGCGGAAGTCGAACCGAAGGGCGCTCAGGTACAGATGCGCCAAGGCGCGTGCGGTGATCGGATCACGGTCCGTTGCGAGGACATCCTCCGGGGACAGCAGCCCCAGGACGCTGCGGCCGGCTGACCGTGCCGACCAGGCGGCATCCGCGCACACCTCGGCTGAGGTCTTCCAGCCGGCCCGGATGTCGCGGAGGTCTTCGGCCAGGTGCAGCGGCCAGGAAGGATCGTCCGGAGTTGCGGTGGCTCGGGCCCTGGCCTTGTGGAGCGCAGCGGCACGGTCGGGGCGGTTCGTGGGGGGAGTCACCGGCCGCCCCTGGTGTCTGCGGTGTGTACGAGCTGGCCCAGGGCGGTGGTGGTGTACCAGCCGCAGTCGATCAGCTCGTCGCGGCCGGCGAACCGTGCGAGGAGGGCGTCTTCCATGGCCCGCAGGTAGATCAGGCAGTCCGGGCAGCGGCGCGAGAGGTGCACGAGGTAGCGGGGGTGAGCGGTGACGTAGGACTGGGCACCGCCGGTGGGATCACGCAGTCGCCATCCGTCCTCGTCGGTGGGGGTGTGCCAGGAGGGGGCGACGATGCGCATGGAATCTCCCCACAGTTCTCCGCCGGCCACCCCCTTGAGGACGACGACGGTGTCTCCGGCCTGAAAGTGGGCGTGGGTGATATCTCGGGTGGGAGTGAGCGGGTCGGGGGTGAGGGCGGTGACCGGGGTGGGTTGATGGTCCCAGGACGGAGGGAGCACGCGGTTCCTTCCACGCGGTTGCTGTCGGGGTGGGAGCATCAATAGTCCGGAGGAACGCCGGTTTGGCTAACCGGCGTTTCCCGGCTATGTTGCCCCGTCGTCAGCGGAACGGGTTCTCCGTCCCGCGGTCCGCCTCGGTGGCTGCGTCGAGGAGTTCGAGCAGGTCAGTGCCTTCGGCGTCGCGCTGGTCGATCCACCAACCGGCACGGGTGATCGAGCGGGCCTTCTCCTCCAGCTCCGCCCAGTCCGCCTCGTCCCAACTGCCCTCGACAACCAGGGCGGTGTGCGCGGCCGTCATCAGCTGATGGCGGGAGCGCTCACCCCAGTCCAGGGCCTTCTCCGGGCCCTCCAGCTGCGGCATGTCGAACTGCTTAGCCCAGGTGGCCGCTGCCTCCTGCTCCTCGGCGCGCTTCTCCGCGAGCCACTTTTCCTTGGACTCGGAGTCGGCGTCGCGCGCCGCCTTCCAGCAGTCGGTGCAGTCCTTCGACGCGAGCCAACGGGCGAAGCCGGCCCGCTTGTCGGCGGGGCGGTTGGACAGGTCATGATCTACCCGGTGGGAGCAGGCGTGCTCCACGGTCCAGTGCGTACTCACCCCCGGGGAATTCCGTTTGATGGGCATTACGTTCGAGGTCGGGCTGCTGGTCTGGGGCTTCAAATCGAGTGCCTTTCGTTGACGGTTGGGGTTGCACGATTCATGCGGCGGGCGGAGGTGGTCTGGAGTGCTTGGTGGTGGTCTCGGGGACGTTTCCGCCTTCTGCGTCGTCTCAGCGGGTCCTGCGGATGGCGTCTGTGGCCGCCGTGGCGATGGCGACGGGAGCGCTGGAGGGCTGGGACAGGTGCAGCAAGGTGGTCCCCGGCAAGTGGCGGGATTCCGCGGTGAGGGTGAGCTGTAGTACGGCGCAGCCGGCGGTCGTGAGCTGCTTGACGCGGGTGACGGCTTGAGCGGTTTCGTCGCTGCCGTACCGGGCGTCGGTGACGATCACGAGGAGGCGGCCGGCGCCGGGGCGGCTGAGTTCGAGGCCGTGGTCGAGTGCGTCGATGGCGTCGCCGAGGTTGTGGTGGCCGCCGGTGGCATCGAACGTCGTCACGCGCTCTGGTGCTCGGTGGGTGGGACGGGTCAGTGCGGTCAGGTGCCTGTCGTAGGCGATGGTGGCGGTACGGGAGTCTGGGTCGGTCAGGGCTGCTGCGCGTGCCACGATCCAGGCAGCGGACGCGACGGGCGCGCAGGCGGCACGCATGGAGCCGGAGACGTCGACGGCGATACCCACACGCAGTGGTGGGGTGGGGGAGTTCCGGCGGCGGGTGTGGGTGAACGGTTCTGCGGTGGGGACCGACCCGGCCGCGCGCTGAGCGTCGCGGGCGAGGGCCGCGCGCATGTTGAGGCGGCCGGGCGGGGTGGGGCTGGTGGTCCGCTCCTCGGTCCGCTCACGGTAGGCGGCGGCACGCAGGGCGCGGCTCAGGCGCGCGGCGGCGCTCTGCTCGGCGGCGGTGGGCCTGCGGGTGCCGGTAACCGGGTTGCCGGAGGGCGCCGGTGTGCCGTCGGGGTTGACGGTGGTGCTACGGGCGTTGAACACCGACTTGGCGGTGGCGGCGGCTTTGCGTCGCTGAGCGACTCGCTGGGCGCGGTCCTGAGCCTGCGCCTTGGACCGTGACGCCATGGCGTTGGCCGCTGCGTCCTGTGCCGCGAGGTCGGCCGCGTCGGTGGCTGCCGTGCTGTCCATGACGACCCCCACCGCGCCGGACAGCAGATCGGAGAGGCCCTCCGGCACGGGCAGGGCGGGGGCCGCGGCGTCCAGAGCGTCGCACCATTCTTGACCGCGTGCGAGCATGGTCGTGGCGTCGTGGTCGGCGCACTGGTGAGCTGCGGTCCAGATGCGGGTGAGGGTGGTCAGCAGGTCTGCGCCCAGCACCTTTTCGCACAGATCGGCGACGGCCCGGGTCTCGCCGGCGTCCAGGATGCCGACGTCACGGCGGCCGAGGATCAGGGCCGCCACGGCGGCGGCCTGCTCGATGCCCTGGAGGGTGGGGTGGGCGATGTCGGGCATGACCAGGGTTCGGGCACTGGTGCGCAGGTACGTGCGGTCCGTGGGTCGCGTGATCAGGTGTGCGCCTTCGACGCGGCTCTCCTCCAGCAGGAGCGCGGCCTCGACGACACGGGGGTTCGCTCCGGCCGTCTGTGTCCAGACGGAGTGGGCCGCGTGCGCGGCCTCGTGGACGAACACTCCCCAGGCGGCGGGATACCGCTCCTCGTCGCCCACGATCCGCGGATGGATCTCGTGGGGCTGGAGCGGGGCGAACAGGCCGGCGTCGAACTCGACCTCGCCCAGAGTGGGGAAGAACGCGGCCGGTGCGCCGCTGCGCGTGCCGGGGCGGCAGGTGACGAGGAGGTCCTGGCGGCCGGAGAGGTCGACCAGCCGATCGCCGAGTTCGGCTCCCACGCGCAGCCACGCGGTCGGGGAGGAGCGGGGTTGCGCGGGCGGGGCGCCGTCGTCGTCCCAGCGCGCGAGGTCGGCGTCGTCGTCCGGCGTGGTGGCGGGCAACTGGACGTGGTGGTGGGCGCTCATCGCGAGCGGCCCCGGTGTGCGGAGCCGGTGCTGCCCGGGGGTTGCCGGACGGCCGAGGCGGAAAGCTGCTTGCCGAGGGTGAGGGGCGCGACCTCCTTGACGCCGACAGCCTTGATGACGGCGGCGGCGACGGCGTCGCGATCCTCCACAGGAGCGATGCCGACGAGGTTCGCGAGCGCGGCTTTGGTGCCGAGGACGGCCTCGGTCTTCTGGTAGCTGAGCAGTTCCCGCAGTTGGGGGGCCCAGCCCAGCTCGCCGAGTTCGACCTGGCGGGAGAGGTGTCGGGCGACCCGGACCACCCGGGCATCGATCCTCAAGGCCAGGGCGAGGTCATAGTCCGTGCCGATCTGGATCTGCACGCTGAACCGGCTCGATAGCGCCTCCGTCAAAACCGCTCCGTGGACGCCGGGATTGTGGCCCGCCACCACGTAGAAGCCCGGCTCGGCCTTGATGGTCTCGCCCTTGTGGGCCTTGACCTGGATCTGCCTGCGCCCGTCCATCGCGGGATACAGCGCCGCCAGGACCTTCGGTGAGATCAAGGTGGCATCATCGATCAGCAGGGCGCGGCCCTCGGTCATCGCGGTGACCAGCGGACCGTACTGGAAGACGTAGGCTCCCGCGTCGTCCTGTGTGTACTCGCCGATCAAGTCGCCGACCGTGGTGTCGCCGTCACCGGCGACCGTGAGCAGGTCCGGGAACGCCGCCTCGACCAGACTCGTCTTGCCGGTGCCCGGAGGGCCGTAGAGCAGCACCGGCACGTCGGCGTCGCGCAAGCGATTCAACGCCTCGACGTCAGGCAGATCGGCCAGCTCCCGGGGGTGGTAGAGCTGGCCCCCCGCGCGGCGGATCGGGCCGCTCTGCCTGGGCGCGGCTGCGGCGGTGTAGGTCGTACGGGCCGTGGCCACCTGGGCGCGGGGAGAGTGGGTGCCCGGTGGGCTGATCACAGCGGTCTGCGCGGCTGCGGCGGTTTTCGCGTTCGCGCGGAACTCCGGTTGTCCGGTTCCGCTTTGCTCGGCCTCGCCGCGTCGCACCAGAGTGAGGGCGGCGTTGCGGACGGCGCCGTGGGAGTGGCCCAGCTGCCTGGCCATGTCCCCGATGGTGAGCTTGTCCGCCGGCCGGTCGGCCAGCAGTCGGGCCACCTTGGCCCGTAGTTCACCGCCCTTGGTGCGCGCTGGTCTGGTAGGCCCGGGTGTGGTCAAAACGAGACCCCTTCAACAGGTGTGGGTGGGGACGGGGTGGGCGATGCGCTGGAGAGGCTGGCTGCTCTCGGAGCGGATCACGGACTGTGCCGACATCGGCGACCGGGCCAACCGGGGCGTACCGTCGGCGCTCACCGGCCGACCGTGGGCTCGGTCCAGGTGCACGGGATGGCCGGCAACGAGCAGCTCGCTGGCTGCCGAGCAGGCCCGTGCGTCCGCTCCGTACCGGGTTCCGTCGCTCGGCAGGCACAGCCTGGCGTCTCTTCGAAGCCGGCCTGGAGCAGGATCCGCCGGGCGGCGGCGTTGTAGCCGGTGGTGGTGATCTCGCCGGTGATGGTGTGCCGGATCGTCATGAACGGCTCTGCTGGTGCTTCGGACAAAGCGGATCTCCTAGCGGTGGCGGGCGGTCATGCTGGCGCGGGGCGGCGGCGCGGGCGGTGTGGTGTCCACGGCCGGGCGCGGGCGGGTGCGCAGCACGGGGGTGCGGTGCGGGGGCAGGACGGCGACGGTCGCCCCGAGGTCTTCGGCTGCCTCTTCGACTTCGCGGGTGAGGAACTCGATCTGCCGGCCCAGCGCTGAGAGGCGGGCGGCGATCTGGCGGCCTTGCACGGTCTCAAGGGCGCTGGCGAACTGGCTGCTCGTCTCCAGAAGTTCCTGCAGGCGGACCATCGGGCCGGCGGCGTAGCCGCGCTGGACGGCTCCCAGGAGAGCGTTCGAGGCGTCACCGGCACTGTGGCCTTCGACGACGTCGCGGATGAGGTCCTGCAGGGACAGCTCCGGGGCCGGTGCCGGCCGGTTGAACCGGGAGATGTCCGAGCGCAGCACGCCGGGCGGGACTGGAGCGGGCAGGGCCTTGCCCGCCTCGTACTCGTGGGCGAAATGCCCGATCACCTGCCAGCCCGGTACGCTCGGGTCGCCGCGCAGCGCGACCACCGTGGAGTCGTCGTCTTCGACCAGGTAAGCGAGGGTGATCGGCTGTCCGTCGGCGGCATACCACGACTCGGTCAGCTCCAGCTCGCCACGCGTCTGTGCGGCCCGGGCCCTGTCGGTCCACAGCTGCTGTTCCTCGTCGCTCAGCGGAGCCTGGTGGTGCTGGCCGTCGCGCTGGTCGGCGAGGTTACTGGCGATTGCGCTGTGGTCCGCCCAGGCGGTGAGGTGCGGCCACAGGGCCGCGTGCTGAGCGCGTTCGGCGGGGGAGCCGGGCGTGGCCGGCCGGTCGAGGGCCCGGCGGATCTCGGCGGCGGAGGCAGCCAGGCCGTCCAGGACGGCCCGCCACCCGCTCAGGTGCCGGGCGGGCGGCAACTCGTCGAGCGCGAGTCGGGCGGCATCGAGGAGGGCCTCGGCGTGGGGAGCGAGGTGGGTGGCGTACGCCTCCAGCGCCGCCTTGTCACGGTGGGCTCGTGCGGCTGCGGCGGCGTCTGCGTGGACGGTGCGGCCGTAGCGGTCGCGTGTCATGTTGAGGGCGGCATCGGTCTCGCAGTCGATGACTGCCATCCGCAGCCGGAAGTCGCGTGCCTTGCTGGCCAGTGTGGGTGCTGTCGGCAAGGGGCTGTCGGGGGCCGGACTGCTGCTGTGGGTCACCGGGACCGTCCGCCGGCCGCGGCCGTCAGGTGAACGGTGGGAGCGTAGGTGGGCTTCGGCGGGATCGGCCGGGCAGAAGGCGGGGAGGTAGTGGGGAGTATGGCCCGCTGAGTGGTTCGGCCGACGGCGGCCTGGGCGAGCCGGCTGCGGCGCTCCTGGAGTCCGTTCGGGCGGACCGGGCGTGGTGGGCTGGCGGTGTCGGCCGAGTTGAGGCGGATGTCGGCCTGCACGGTATAGCCCCTGCGGCGCAGATCGTGGACAGCCTGGCGGGTCCGGCGGGGACCGTCGCGCTCGGGCTCGCTGAGCCGGTACAGCCCGGGTTCACCGGGGACGGGCTCGAACTGCTCGCGTTCCAGGAACCAGTGGGCGAGGTGCTGGGGAATCGAGGAGGTGAAGGAGGCGACGAAGCCGTGTTCCTTGTGGTCGCCGAAGGAGAAGTGGATGCCGGGTTGCAAGGGGGAGGGGTTCTCCTGACGTTGTCGGGGCGGGGCGGTCAGTGGCTGCGGTGCGCGGTAAGGGGCCGGACCGGTGCGGAGATGGCCAGGGCCGGGCGGCGGTGGGGCGCGCTCACGCGGGCCTGGCGCAGGAAGATCTCGTCCTCGGCGAGCCAGGTCTCGATGGCCGGCCACGCCCGGGCACGGCGCTCCTGGGTCGGCGCAGGACTGCCGTCGACTTCCTCGTCGAGCAGGGTCTCGGCATCGCTCAGGGCATCGGCCAGGCGGGAGAGTGCCGCCGCATCCTCAGGCCACGGGCTGTCGGCCGGTCGATCAGCGTCGGGGCGTGGTCGACGACGGTGAGGAAACGGCGCCAGGCGTGGTCGAGGAACTCCTCGGTCATGGAGCCAAGGGCGGCGGCATTCAGCGGGGTGGCGTCGCTGTAGCGGCCGGAGGTGATCATGGCCTGCCAAGTGTCGTGCTCAGAGCGGACGTCCCCGAGTGCGGCGGCGATGGCGGCGGTCCGGCGGGCGTGGACCGCCTGCTCGTAGGCAGGCAAGTACCGGTCCGTGACGGCTTGGGCCGCGCGCCCGGCGAACGGCGGCAGGACGATGCTGTGCGGGGCGTGGGTATCGCCGTAGCCCTCTTCGAGTTGCTTTGGAACGAAGGCACCCAACAGGTAGTCGAGTTGGCGGCCGGGGCGCTCGATGAACAGCAGCGTGGTGCCCTGCACCGTGTCGGTGAGCGTCGCAGCGTAGGGAACGCGCTCGTTCTGGAGGATGCGGCCGAGTTCGCCGCTGTCCCAGATCCAGGGCACCAGGTCTTCCTGCCAGGCAGGGTGCGCATAGATCTCGATCGAGGTGTGCCACTGGCCAGGCAGGAGGCGCGCGAGGCCGCGGGCGGCGTCGCCGATGAACCGGCGGCTGCTTGTGTGCACGCTGGTGCGGTGGCGCTTGGCGCACGTGACCAGGTCGACCACGGTGGTCTCCGGGGCGTGCGCAGGCAGGTGCCAGACGCTGTCGTCGTCTCGCTGGAAGCCGCTCTGTGCGAGGGCGGTGTGCGCCCAGGGGTACTGCTCGCCCGTCGCGATGGCGACGATCCCCGATCCCCGGCTGTGGGACAGGACGATCTGTGCCTCAGCCATCGACCGCCCCTCCGCCGCCGCGCGCGAGGGCGCGCAGGCTGCGTCCGTAGGCCCAGGCGTGCTCCCGGGCCGCCGCTTCCAGCTGGTCGTATCCGACCTGGGCTGTCATCTGCCCGCCCCATTTGCGGTACCGGTACACGGGCAGCGGCAGCAGGATTCCGGGCGCGAGCGCGGTGACGCCGAGGGCCGCGCAGTAGTCCTCGCCCTGGACGAGACCGCCCATCGGCGCGGCGCGCACGAGGTCGGTGCGGGCGAGGATCGTGGTCGGCCCGATGGGGATCGTGTCCGTCGGCGACTTCCAATAGGTCCACACGTCGCCGGCCTCGTGCCGGCCGGGCGGGGCAGGGCAGCGCCACAGGGTGGTCGAGCCGTCGGGGTGCTGGTCCTCGCTCCAGCCCGCGCACCAGCCGACCCCGGTGGATTCCAGGGTGTTCAGCCGTACGGACATGGCGTTGTCGGTGAACTCATCGTCGTCATCAGCCCAGTTGACGTAGGGGGTGCGCACGTGGGTGAGGGCCAGGTTCCTGGCGCAGGCGGCGCCGACCGGCCGGGGCAGCGTCAGTGTGCGGATGCGGGCGTCCTGCGCGAGCGGGGCCGGCAGGCGTTCGGGTGTGGTGCCGTCGAGCGCGATCACGGCCTCCCACGGCACGGACTGCCGAGTGAGGCTGGCGTGCATGGCGGTCAGGTAGTCGAGGCGGTCGTCGCGCAGGCGGGTGGCGATGACGACCGTAATCAGGGGAGCTGTCAGGGAAGTCTCCGGCAATGAGGGGCGGTACGGGTCAGCGGCGGGCAGCCGTGCGGGGCCCGGTCGGCGCTGCACCGGCAGCGGGCCGCGGCGAGCGCGTGGCGCGCGAGGTGGTGGGCGTCCGGCATGTGGTGATGGCGGGCCAGTGCGCCGGTGATCGCTGAAGGGGGTGCTGGGGTCGGTGTCCCAGGCCACGAGGGGGCCCGTGCCTGTGTGAGCCATGCTGATCACTTCGATGCCCTGCGGATGCAGGATGTAGCCCCACGGCATGCCCAGTTCGCCTGCGGTTGTGTCGGTGACCGTCATGCGTTCCGGGGGCGAGCCGTCCGGAGTGACCAGGTGATCGAGGGTTCGGCTGGGCCAGTGTTCGCCGCCGGTCAGCGCGGCCACGAGCGCGAGTGGGGCGTCGTCGAGGAGATCGGTGCCGAGTTCGTCCCAGCCGACGGCGATGTCGTCGATGAGGTGCTGGGCCATGGCCTCGACGTCACGCCCGAACTTGTACTGGTAGGTGGCCAGGAGGAGCGGGAGGTGATGGCTGGGCACGCCGTCGAGCTGGATGTGGATGCCGCTGTACCCCGTGCCGATGGTGGGTCGGGCGATGAAGGAGTGTGTGGACAGGGAGTTCTCCGGAGCGAGCAGAGGGATGTCCGGCGGCTGTCGAAGTGGCGGCGGGTGTGGCTACGCGCGATGCGACCAGGAGGCGACCGGGGGGCCGGAGGCGTCGGTGCGGGCGCAGGTGTAGCCGATCAGGCGGGAAGGTTCGGCCTTCGCGGGGACGGTGGCGGCGTCGTTGCACACGAACGTGTACCGGATGGAGGTGCGGGGCACGCCGTGGAGCCAGGCCCGGTCACCCTTGCCGGGGTTGATCTGCAACCCGGAGTGCGCGACGGCGTCGGTCTGGGTGTGCGTGTGGGAGAAGAGAATCAGCGCGCCGCCGTCTGCCGTCTTGAGGGCGTAGGCGTCCGTGAAGCGGTTGTCGGCTCCGTCGAAGACGCTGGTGCCCTTGTCGCCGAAGCGTGTAGCGGCATCGCTGTGGACCTTGATCTGCCGCTTGCTGGCCTCGGTCGACGCGAACACCTTCGTCCCGGTGTTCGTGCCTCCGGTGGCGAAGTTGTCCAGCACGGCAGTACGCAGCATGTCGGCGTCGGCGGCCAGCTGCTTGTTGTCGGTGGCGGCGACGGCCGTCGCGTACCCCTCGTGGTCGAGGGCGACGTCGGGCAGCTTCTGGCTGTCCAGGTCGACGACCGAGACCATCTCCCAGCGCTCGTGCTGGGGCCGTTCGGCGAACACAGCCAGCCGCGAGGGGGCCTTGCTCTTCTCGCTGGAGAGGGCGGCAGCGAACCAGCGTTCCTGCCCGGCAGCCAGGCGGGGGATGTACAGCTTGGCGTTCGCTACGTCGTAGGACCACGCCTTGTACGGCTCGCGGTCCTTGGCGGGGAGCCCTTCGGTCTAGGTGTAGTCGGAGACAGACATCGCGTACAGCGGGCCGTCTTCGACCGTGTTGAGCAGGCGCCGGTTCCGGTCGGCGTTGGCCTCGTTGTTGATCTTCGAATAGCGGGTGATGACGTCGCGGGCCTGGGCGACGCTGAGAGCGGGCACGGGCTTCGCGGCAGTGTCGGCGCTGGGCGTCTTACGGGCCGGGGCGGGGGCGTCTTCGCCGGCGCAGCCGGTGAGGGCCAGGGTCAGGCAGACGGCGCCGGTGAACAGCGGCAGGGAACGGCGGGCGGTGCGGATAGGGGGCTCCAAGGATCTGCTGGGCGAAAGGGGGATCAGCGCGTACGGCTGGCCGTGGACGCGGTCTTCGGTGATGTCGGCGGAAGGGCCGAGCGCGTGGTGGGCGCCGAGTGGCGGAGGTTGACGCCGATGCCCTTGGCCGTGAGCTGCTGGACCACGCCGTGGACGCGAAGTGCGCGACCGCTGTCTCCGTACGCGGTGGGAAGGAGAAGCGCCGCTTGGTGCGGGTGGTACTGGAAACCGTGGGCGTACAGCGTCATACGTGCATCCACCGGCACGCTCTCGTACGGTGCGCCGAGGGCTCCGTCGCTGTACAGGGTCAGGGTGAGGACCTGTTCAACCTGGGGCGGGCCGGGTCGGTGCGGAGGCTCGGGCTGGTTGGCTGCGTTCGTGAGCACTTGCTGAAGGGCATGCTCGTAGCGGGGCAGCAATCGCCGGGCGACTCGTACCGCCGTCCGGACGGGATCTCTGGGAACCGCGATGCCGTGGGGTACTTCGACTGTGGCGAAGTGGTGCGGCTTGATGTGCGGGCGGGCGGGGGCGAGCGGCGCGACGACGAACTGGTGGGGGTAGCGGGGCCGGTCGGTGACGTACAGCCGCTGGTCGGACGGCCCGTGGAGCACGGCGTCGTGGGTGAGGACGTACTGGCTGACGATGTACTCGACGTGACCGGAGTCCCAGAGCTGCTCGGTTCGGGGGAACTGGTCCGCATGCTGCGCGTGGCGCTGATAGTCGCTGGTCCAGAGGCCCGGCAGGCGGTCGGCGAGACTGGTAGCGAAGGCGGCCAGGTCGGTGCGGGGTGAGGGCATGTGTTCCTGGAGGTCGGCGGGGCGGGACGTCAGCGCGTGTGCCGCGGTGGTGCCGGCGGGAGGGCTTGCGGCGGAAGGGACGGTGCACGGGCCGGAGTGGAGGACAGCCGCGGCGCGGGTGCGAGCGGGGTGAGGGCCCGCATCCGGTCCTCGGCCACGTGCAGGACCTCCCCGAGGTTGCGGACTTCGGAGGCGGCATCGGCGAGGTCGTAGGACAGGTCGAAGCCGTCGTCCTCCTCGGCTTCCTTGGCCTTCTCCCCGGCTGCTTCGAAGAAGTCGCCGAGCTGCGCCAGCAGGCCGTTGATCGGATCCAGAACTTGGTGCAGCAGGGCAGCGGCATCCGTGTGGGACTCGGCTCCGTTGAGCCGGTCGGTCAGAGCGCGCAGCGCGTCGCCGTAGACGTAGACGGTGGCACGGTCAGGCGGGCCGGGGGCATCCGGGTGGGGCTGAGCCGTGGTGCGAGCGGGGTGCACGTGGGGGCTTTCCTGGGGCAGGGCGGGGCGTGGTAGCAGCCCGAGCTGGGCAAGGCGCTGGTCGATCGCCTCGATCAGGGGTGGGGCGCTGCCGCCGTGGCCGGCTTCGGGGCGCTGGCGCGTACCGGTGTCCTCAGTGGGGGCCGAGTCGTAGAGAACCTCGAACAGCGTCTGGTCGTCGGGGTGCTCGCGGGTCACGATCCAGCCCTCGGGATCTCCGGGCGGGCGCTCGGAAGACGGTTCCTGCGGCGGACTGATGAGCAGGTAGCTGTCGTCGGGGAGCGCGACGCGCACGACGTAGGCACTGTGACCGAACTCGACGTCGCACTCCAGGCCGCGCGCTCGCAGCGGCGTCGTGATGTGCGCGTGGCGGCGCCACAGTTCCTGCCACCACGGCGTGTTCACGTTGCGGTGGTCGGGAAGCGGTGCGAGCGGAGCAGCACACGAGTCTGCGGCGTGTGCCTTGTCAGCGGCCACGGCTTCTCCTGCGGGACGCCGGTCGGTGAGGGCGAGCTGGTCGGCAAGCGAGGGCGGCTTCCGGCTTCAGGGCCCGACTGCAGTCGAGTTCGTACTCGTCGTACGCGGCGATCAGGTCGTCTTCTAGCTGTACTTCACGGTCGGCGAGCTGCGCCATGAGGTCGTCGAGTTCGGCTCGGTGGCGCTGGTCTTCGGCCCGTTCGGTGGCTTTCACATGAGGGGGGTGTTCCAAGAGGACTCCGTGTGTGGGCGGGTGGGGGCGGACGGTGAAGGCCGCCCGGGATCGGGTCCGCGTGCGGCGAGCGGCACGGGGAGCTGCCCGTTGGAGGGCTATCGGCGGGGCGCATTGCCGGGGGGCGGAGGAGCGGGCGGCAGGCCCACGGCAGCTTTAGGCTCAGTACTTGCCGGCGTGGTGGGGGTGGGGTCGGGGTCGTAGGCGGCGCGCAGCCTGCTCAGGCCGGCTTCGTCGGCGATCGCCAGGACCGACAGCGCCCGGCTGGCCGCTGTCATGAGCAGGTTCGAGGGGGATCCCTTGGCAGCGTCGCGGTTCTCGCGCCGCCACCGGGCGGCGGCGACGAGGTAGTCACTCACGGCGCGTAGTGCGGGTTCGGCGGCGTCCAGGACGTGGTCAGTGATCGCTTCGATCTCCGCCGGCGTCTGGGCCGCGGCGAGAGCGTCCAGGTACGCGGTGAGGTCGGGGGCGGGCCAGGGCTGGTCGGGCAGTGGATGCGCCTTGCGGAAAGGCTCTGCGTCGCGCCGTGCCCACCGCTTCAGGTCACCGCGGGTGGCGAGGTTGTAACGGGCGGCGTGGATCTGGTCGGTGTCGCGGCCGACGTTGTCGTACAGGTCGAAGTCTGGGTCGCGTGGGGTGATGCGGAAATCCTTCAGGTCTGGAGCGGGTTACAGGTCGTCGAGGTCGTCGGTGTCGGGAAAGCCGTCGAGTCCGTCGTCGAGGGGGTCCTGCTGGTAGTGGAAGACGGCTTCTTCGAGAGAGGCGAGCCGCTCGAAGCCGGGGTGGGCACGGAAGGCGTCGGTGCGGTCGGCGATGTACTGCTGGGTCTCGGCCTCGGAGGTGAGGATGCGTACGGCGTTGCGGGAGCAGACCCGACCCCACTGCGTGATGTCGGTGGGAGTGGCGTCCTTCATCCACACCCAGATGCCGTTGCCGAGCTTCAGAACGGCGTCGGGGTGGTACAAGCCGCCGGTCGTGCGGCGCCGGCGGGGGCTGTGCCGGTCGCCCATGTCCCGGATGAGGCCCTGGCAGCCCTTGGCGAGCGCCATCGGCATCAGGTCCTCGTGCTCGGCCAGCTCTGCGGCCAGTTCCCTCTGGAGTTCGTCGGTGTGGATGCGCCCGCGGTCGGTGGTGATCCGCCGGGCGACCTCAAGGACCAGCTTGCGCAGCGCGTCGTTGGAGATGTGGGTCACGGCAGGTCACGCTCTACCCACACCGAGGCGGCCTCGGCCAGCGCGCTGGCCGCGTGCTCGATGACCTCCCGTGTCACCGCCCTGCCGGGCGGCGCCAGATCGGGGTCATACAGGGCGAAGGTGCGCGTCCCGCGGACCTGGGCCAGGGAGGGGAGAGTTTCGCACAGCAACTGGGTGGCGACCCGGCGCTGACGCTTCTCCTCCTCCACCCGTGCGCGCCGCTCGGCCCAAGCGCCCTGCAGAGAGAGGTCGCCTTCGGTGACCCGGTCGGCCAGCTGGGGATCCTCCTCGCGCAGCCGGGTGAGCTGCACCTCAGCGGAGTTGGCCTTGGCCTTGTTCTCTCGCGCTACGTCGTACGCCTCGTCCAGACCCATGGCGCCGTTGATCACCGGGTCGACGAGGTCGGGCGCGTGCCGCAAGACAGTACTGGCTCGTCCGATCAGGGCCAGTGAGATGCCCGTGGCTTCCCCCAGGGAGCGCGCGGTCTGTTCCGTTTCGGAACGCGGACTCTGTTCCGAGTCGGAACGCCCTCCGTGTTCCGAAACGGAACGGGCCTTGACCGTAATCATTGCCGCCTGCCCCTTAGAGTTCCTAACAGAAGTTGTTGATCAAGTAACCGTCCGCTTGTCTGCTCGTTGGTCGGGGCGTGGGGAAGCGTCAGTCGCGGCCGTGGATCGTGTCGGACGAACTGTGGTCGCTCATCGAGCCGTTGCTGCCCGAGCCGGGGCCGAAGCTGGTGGCGGGCCGGCCGCGGGTGCCGGACCGGCAGGCGTTGTGCGGGATCCTGTTCGTGCTGCACACCGGGATCCAGTGGGAGTATCTGCCCCAGGAGCTGGGCTTCGGCTCAGGGATGACCTGCTGGCGGCGCCTGGCGGCCTGGAACGAGGCCGGTGTGTGGGAGAAGCTGCACGTGGTGCTGCTGAAGAAGCTGCGGTCGGCGAAGCAGCTGGACTGGTCGCGGGCGGTGATCGATTCCTCCCACGTGCGGGCGGCCCGGCGGGGCCCAAAAGCGGTCCCAGCCCGGTCGACCGAGCGCGACCGGGCAGCAAGCACCACGTCCTCACCGACGGGCAGGGCGTCCCGCTCGCGGTGTCGCTGACCGGCGGAAACCGCAACGACGTCACCCAGCTTCTGCCCCTGCTGGACAAGATCCCACCCGTGGCCGGCACGGTCGGGCGGCCACGCAGACGGCCGGACATGCTGTTCGCCGACCGCGGCTACGACCACGACAAGTACCGGCGACTGCTGTGGAAACGCGGCATCCGGCCCGTGATCGCCGAACGCGGTCAGCCGCACGGCTCTGGTCTGGGCATTTTCCGCTGGGTCGTCGAACGCACCATGTGCGCCACGAGGCGCTCTGTTTGTATCCCCGGCTCAGCCGGGAGGAACTCGGAAGGAGGTTTCTGGGCCGGATGACTTACCTGGA
>NZ_JOIZ01000029.1 GCF_000721605.1 Streptomyces sp. NRRL S-37
TCGACATCTCGAAGCGTGGAGAACGGCCGTCTCCGCTGTCCCGTGAAGAACCGCAGGTCAGCAGGACGAGTGACCCGCGGGGTTAAACGTCAAGCTAAGTGCGGCCCGATCTAGTGGGGTGGGGACGGAGTCCTGGTAGGCGGTGCGATGCAGGTGCTCGCCGCGAGTGGTCTCAGAAGACGTCCAGTTGGGTTCCGAGATGCCGACGCGATGGCCCTTGATGACCCCGTTCCTGATCTGTCCGGCACGCTCCCATGCGTGGCCGCCGAGGGCAAGGGCGGCCTGGCCGTATCAGCAAGGTGGGTCAGGCGCTGACTCCTGGTGCGATGAGGGAACGCACTTCGGCTGCTTCCACGCTTCCTGTCTGCTCAAAAAGGTTCAGAGCATCACGCCAGCAAGCCTTGGCCCGGTCCACCTGCCCCAACTCGGAGAGTGCGCGTCCGAGCAGCGTCAGGACGTTGCCCCGCATGCGGTCACCACCGATGCACCTGAGCGCGAGCGCCTGTTCGGCGTGCTGGGCGGCCTGCGCGGGCCGACGGGCGGCCAGGTGCACCTCGGCGATGCGAAAGTGGATGGTGCCCTCCCAGAGCCGCTGCCGGTGGTCGTGGCGGATGCCCAGCGCCTCGGAGAAGTGGCCGAGCGCCTCCGCGTGCCGGCCGGCCCTGAGCAGGGCGACGCCCACGACGTAGTGGCCGTGGGCCAGGCGTACCGTCCCGCCGAACTCGGCGTGGATGGCGACACCGCGCTGCGCGATCTCCACCGCCTTGGCGGTGTTGCCCATCCCCAGGTGGGCGCGGGAGAGGTTGCACAGGCTGATCGCCTCGAACGGCCGGTTGTCCAGCGCGTGGAATCCGTCGACGGCGTGGTTGAAATAGGTCTTGCCGTCCGCGGGCCGGTCCTGGAGCAGGCAGATGAGTCCACGGTTGTTGGCCACCCAGCTGATGGTGGCGGTGTCGTGCGCGGAGGTCGCGAGGTCCATGGCGAGGCGCGCCTCCTCCTCCGCCTGCTGGATATGGCCGGAGACCAGGAGGACGTCGGTGAGGATCGTCCGGGCCCTGCCCTCCGCACGAAGATCCCCCGAGACCCCGGTGGCCTCGCACATCGCCCTTGCCGTCGTCTCGTACTGATGGGAGTTGGCCCCCGACTGGGTCAGGTCCTGGGCCGCCCAGAGGAGGTCGACAGCGCGCCGCAGCCTGTCCGTGCCCGCGGCCTGCCGGACACAGGCCAGCAGCGAAGCCGCCTCGTTGTAGAGCCAGTCGAGGGCCGCCGGGCCCTCGTCGAACTCCAGCCCGGCGTACTCCGTCGGCTCCAGGTAATCCACCAGCCGGTCCCCGGGCCGCTCGATCGCGTAGACCCCCGACGCCGTGGCGAGGTAGAAGTCCAGCAGGCGGGACATGGCGTCGGCCCGCTCGCTGGGCGGCTGCTCGTCCCGCTCCGCACACGCACGCGCGTAGAGCCGGACCAGATCGTGGTAGCGATACCGGCCCGGAGCGGCCGACTCCAGCAGCGAGGTGTCGACCAGCGACTCCAGCAGGTCCTCCGTCTCCTCGACCGGCATGTCCAGAACGGCGGCGGCCGCGGCCAGTGAAATGTCCGGCCCGTCCGCGAGGCCCAGCAGGCAGAAGGCCCGCGCCTGCGCCGGCTCCAGCTGCCCATAGCCCAGCTCGAACATCGCCTTGACCGCGAGGTCGTCGGCCTGGAGCTCGTCCAGCCGCTGGCGTTCGTCCGCGAGCTTCGCCGCGAGAACCGAGACGGCCCACGTCCGTCGGGCGGCCAGGCAAGAGGCCGCGATGCGGATCGCCAGCGGCAGGAAGCCGCACGCCGCCACCACGTCCAGCGCCGTCTCCCTCTCCGACGCCATCCGCTCCGCGCCCACGATCTTCGTCAAGAGCTGAAGGGCCTCCTCGGGCGACATTACGTCGAGGTCGACCAGGTGGGCCCCGACGAGGTCCACCATCCGGGCCCGTGAGGTGATCAGTGCGGCGCAGCCTTCGGTGCCCGGCAGCAACGGGCGCACCTGCGCGGCGTCACGCGCGTTGTCCAGCAGCACCAGCACCCGGCGCCCGTCCAGCACCGACCGGAACAGCGCCGCCCGCTCCTCCAGCAAGTCCGGGATCGCCGAGTCCGCGGTACCCAGTGCCCTCAGGAACATCCCCAGCACCGTCTCCGGCTCCGCCGCCCGTACCCCGGCGCCCTGCAGGTCCACATACAACTGCCCGTCGGGGAACGCTCCGCGGGCCTGGTGCGCCACGTGCACCGCGAGCGTCGTCTTGCCCACACCGCCGATGCCGGCCAGCGCCGACACCGCCACGACCCGGCCCTCGGCGGAGGCCAGCACATCGCCCACTTCCGTAACGAAGGAAGCCCGGCCGGTGAAGTCGGCCACCACCGCCGGGAGTTGGGCGGGGGGATCCGGGGCCGCCGCGGGCTCCGGGGGCAGTGGGGACGAGGGTTCCGCCAGGCCCGGGTCCGCCTGCAGGATGCGCCGCTGGAGCACCTGCAGATCGGGCCGTGGGTCCACGCCCAGTTCGTCCGCCAGCAGCCGCCGGGTGTCCGCGTAGGCGGCCAGGGCTTCCGCCTGCCGACCCGAGCGGTACAGCGCCAGCATCAGCAGCTCGCGCAACTTCTCCCGGAGGGGATGGGTTGCGGTCAGGGCCGTCAGTTCCGAGACCGCCTCCGCGTGGCAGCCCTGTTCGAGGTCCATGTCCAGGCGTGACTCCAGCAGTTGGAGACGCCACTCCTCCAGGCGCGTCCGCTGCGTCTCCGCGTACGGCCCTGGAACGCTCGCCAGCGTCTCGCCGTCCCACAGGCTCAGCACCTTGTTCAGCAGTGCTCGCGACTGGAACAGGTCCCAGGTACTCCTTGCTCGCTCCGCATCCGCAGCCAACTCCTGGGCCAGGGCGAGGTCCAGCGCCCCCTCGCCGAGTGAGCGGATCGCGTAGCCGCCCGACTCGCTGACTAGGACCTCCGAGCCAAGGATCTTCCGCAGCCGCGACGCGTACGTCCGCACCGCCGCCAGTGCCTGGGACGGCGGCTCCTCGCCCCACAGCGCGCCGATCAGCTCTCCCGCCGTAGCCGTACGGCCCTCGCGAAGCAGCAGCGTCGCCAGCAAGGCCCGCTGTTGCGGGGACCCGGTAGGCAAGGACTCCGTCCCGCGCCAGGCGCGCACCGGGCCGAGCACACTGAAGCGGAGCGCCGCCGATTCCTTGGGACCCCCATGCTCCGATGCATGCGGTACGCCTACCAGCGCCTCCGGCACGGTCGAGCGAACAGGCGGTCGTCCGCTTGTCTCGGCTCGGGCCGAGGAAGGCGGCGGCAAGGGCGTCGCCCCCGTACCGGCGTGTTCCCCTGCGGAACGTCGGGCAGCGGCCACGACCATGGCCCGCGCTCCGTCAAGGCGAAGCTCATCGCCCAGGGCTTGCGCCGCCTCGAACTCTGTGGTGGCGAGACTCACCAGAGAGGAGAGCGACAGAGGATGGCGGGGTCCGAGCGTCGCCGACGCCTTCTGCGCTGCGACAGCGAGTACGTCGGCGGCACGCTCCCATCGTTCGCGGTCGTCGGCCGCCATCGCCGACCTGAACTCGGCGCGAGCCAGGGTGATCAGCGCGGCGAGCGACTGTGTGTGGCTGCTGCCGAGCAGGTGAATCAGCTGTCGAGCCGTGTGGGCCAAGGAGTGGACCAGGTCGTCCGCTTCGGCGTGGTGTCCATGCTGGCGGACGGCCTCCGCCAGCACCGACTTCGCCAGCAATTCGATTTCCAGCCGTTCTAGGAGGGAGTCGTTGGAGGCACTGAGGCTCAGTGCCTCTTCGGCTGCGCTCGTGGCCCCTGTGAGATCGCCCAGGCGGAGCTTGACCGCTGATAGGTTGGCCAAGCTCCGGGTTGCGGCCGGGTTCCGGTCGTCATTCACCCCCAGAGCGACGGCCGGCAACAGAACGGTGACCGCGGCAGAGACAAGGCCACGGTCCGCGAGGACGGCCGCCAATTCGTTCCTCACGTCCCCAGGCAGCGAGAGGGACTTCGGATCCGAGCGGATACGGGCGACCACGTGTTCGAGCAGGGTGCGTGATTGGTCCAGCAGGCCCAGAGCCTCGAGCAGCGACGTCAGGTAGGCAAGATCCCTGCCGAGATTCGGTCGCAGAAGCGGATCAGGGTCTGCGTGTAGCTTCACCACGGCCACTGACGCCCTCAACCGGGCCGCGGCGTCGCCACGAAGAGCGCGTTCGGCGCTGGTGATGGCTTGCTGCCACAGGTCGGTCATGACCCACCACCGCCCAGTTGACGTTCCATGGCCGCTTTTGCGGCCATGAACTTGAGTTCGGCGATCTGGGTGGCGTCGAAAACCCGGCGCTGCGACCACTCGTCGATGCGGTCGAACCACGTCTCCGCCGTGTCGGCGGCTGAGTCTACTGTCAACTCATCAGTGTTTACGGCGCGTTGGGACGGCGAAGCGGCTGGGTACAGCACGTCCATCAGATGCCCCACGTCGAACTGATCGAAGCGGCGCAAGGCTTCTCCGATGGTGGCGGCGAAGAGGACGTTGGCCGCGCGGTTGGCCTCGGCCCGGTCCGGGGCCTGTTCTAGAAGGATCCCCACGATCACGGGTTCACGCTCCTCCGGAACGCCTCTGACGACTGGTCCGCCGGAGTACCCGGAGTAGTCGCCAAGGAGTTGGTGCGCTGTCAGTTGCAGTGCCTGGATGACTGCGCCCCCCTCGCAGAGGTACTCCGCCGTGCCACTGTCCACCTGTCCTCTGAGATGCACCTCGGATGCGCCGGGACGGTACGGGCTGTGCCACTCGTCTCCGCTGTGAGCTACGCCGGCCTGAGGTATCGGCAGCCTAACTTCGTGCACGGTGGAGATCATGATCAGGGCCAGATCAGCGTCCTTGTCGCGGCGGCACACCTGGCCTTCGAGTCGGCTGCCGTCGGCCAGAACGATGTCCACGCGCTCGTCCAGCGATGCGAGGCTCCGTAGACAATGAAGTGCGGTCACCACATAGCGACGGGTCAGCAGAAAACCACCTCCGAGGCGCTGTTCAGACTCGAAGATCTCGACCCAGTAGCTTGTGCTGGTCACGGCGTCTCCGCGACCCGCTCCACAGTGAGAGTGACCTCGAACGAAGCTTCGGCTGACGCCTTAGACAAGATGACTCCGGCTTCTGCGGCCAAGGTCAGTCCGAACGTGACGTCCATGCTCGACACCTGCCACCCGTCCCGGCGCGGCACCTGGGAGAGGGACTGCTGGGCGATGGCCGAGGCTTGGACGATGGCCTCCTCCAGTTCTGCGGCACGGTCACCCAAGGAAGCACTGGACCGTGTGCGACTGGAGATCTGGCGGCTGCCCATGGCATCCAGAGGCACGGTCTCGACTCGAACTTCCGCCATGTGTCTCCCTGTTGGTGAGGTGCGGGTGGCACTGGTTCTCAGTCCCGCTGGAAGCGTAGCCAGCGAGATGCCGAGTCCGCGACCCGTTCAGCACACGCAAGATCCGGTCTATGGGGCCAGGCTGGGGGGAACTGGTCCAGCCGCGGTGTGGCGGTTTAGTGCGCTGGTGGCACCCGGCGCAGGATCAGCGCGCCGCCGGCCTGCGGATGGGTGCGGGCGTGGTTGAGCCCAGCGGCGAGGTCGGCGGGCCGCGATGATCCGGAAGACGCCAGACCCGTAGAACGCCGATCTCGGTAAAGCCCGCTGCCAGCACGGACTCAAGGGTATTGCCATGCTCCCGACAACCGACGCGGGGAAGTGGTCGGCGGCAGCGGCGAGCGCGGCCAACCAGACGGCCAGGACCGCGGCGTCGCCAGCCACGCCGGTGACTGGGGGCGTTGGAGACGCCGGCCACCGCGCCGACGTGGTTTACGTGTGTCACTGGTGGCTGACCAACCACCCTGACGCGCTCGCCTTCCAGCAGGGTCAGTGAACCCGACGCCGAAGAGTGGCCCTGCAAGGTCTGTATCTGAGGGCCGCTGCGGCACTACCTACCTGGCTAATTCCTATCGACAGTGAGGCTGTTGTCCTTCTCCCCGAGGACGTTGATGAAGACCGCGGGATAGTCATCGTCCTGTTCGCGGTGAGCTTTCCAGGGCAGTGAGGAGTTCTTCGGCGGCGTTGAGCTCGAACCATTCCGTGGAACCTTGGGCAACCAGCAGCCACTCATCGGGAGTAGCCAGGCCACGCACAAACATCTCGAGCAAGAACTGCTCCTCGTCCCCCGCTGTCTGGCGCACCCGGGCGCCGACGATGTCGTCGGATCTGATCCAGGAGGAGGTGGTGCCAGTGCCGACTTCCAGCCAGACGGTGGGAGAGGCCGGTGGCCCGGCGAGGGCCATCAGGGCGTTGGCGATGGCGGCCAATCCTTCGCCGGTGGTATGGGTGATCTGGTCCTGGCCGAACCGGCTTTCGGCAGTCTGGGCCAGCTCTGCTGCTTTGCGGATCCGCTCCGCGCTGGTCATCGGCGACTTCCCCTCCTCTTGCCGTGGGACGGCGTGCGCTCCACCCCCTCCCCAACTCGGTGCGCGGTCATGCCTGCGGCGGCGAACAGAGACGAACCGCTAGCGCTCCACGGTCCCGAGCCGGGGCCGGGCAAGGACCTCCGATACGCGGAAGGGGCGGCCGTTGATAGTTCACGCGTCCTCGGTCTGGTGGAAGTCGAAGTGCCGGGTGGCGACCGCGGAGCCCGGGTCCAGGACCGCGTACCGCGACAGCCAGGCTGGTACGTGGCTGCCGTCCTGCCCGGCGGGCGACGCGGAAGCGGCCTATTCGACGTCGTCGATATCCTCGTCCTCTTCCTGCTCATCGTCCTCGTGATCCGCAGCCTGGGGGTTTACGAGGAGTTCCCCGGCCAGCTTGCGTACTTCCTTGATGATGCGGTCCAGCTCGTCGGGTGATCCGAACGGGTGGACAGTGGTGGCTCGCGCCTCGGGAGCATCGGCAAGACTCATCAGCCGTTTCACCGCCTGCCTCGCGTCGGCCACGGCCTGGCGTAGGGCGCGCCGCTCGGCTGCCAACTGATCGGGAACCGACTGCTCAGAGGAATCGTCCTCCTTCTGCTCATTCCGTTTGTCTTCCGCCTCGCGCGCCCTGTCCGGGTCGGAGACGGTCACGACACGCCACTGGTCGAGAGGTTCGGCGGCGACGCCGCCCGCGTCCTTGCGGATCTTGTCCTCGGCTGTGAGGTCGACTGCGGGGATGGAGTACATCGTGGCCGTGTTGCGCGCCAGGAGTTGCGTATCGGTGAAGGAATTGAGGCATTCCCGCTCGGCGTCGAAGGCACGGGCCGCGAAGGCGAGGGTCCACAGACCCTCCTCAGAGTCTGCGAGCCCGGCGATGATCTGGTCCGTGTTGGCGCGGAAAGGCACGGTCCTGCCCACCGCTGAGCCGACGTTGCGTGTGATGATCTTGTCCGCGATGAGGGCGATTCCTCCCGCCACGGCGAGTGTCTGCCGCGCGCTGTCGTTACCGTTCAACGCCTGTTTGACGAGTTCGGTGAAGTCCGCCGTGGGGACGGGCCGCCAGTCGCTCATAACGCCCTTGGTGAGTACTCCACCGTTCGCCCAGGCATTCCTCGCCTGTTGAAGCGATCCCGCCTTGTAGCCCCGCCAGGGAAGGTCAATGACCGGTCCGAGAAGTTCCGCGTACCCGGAGGTCTTCATCTTGCTGGTGCCCTTGATGTCCTTGGCGAACTTCTTGACCTGCTCGAAGACGTCGGGCCGGGTAAGGAAGTGCACCAGGTAGACGGCCCGCCACAGAGGCGTTCCCGGAATGCTGCCGTCGTGGAAGATGTCCGGCAGATCCGCGGGCTTCCGGCGTCCGAGTGCGAGACCGATGATGCCATCCAGGAGATTGTTCTGCGGCAGTCCGGGGAGGCGGACACGGCTGATCGCCCGCGTACCAACCTCCACGTTCTGCGCTGCTGCCTCCCAATGCCGGAATTCGACGTGGATCGAGGCGAGGATGGAGCGGACTGCGTCGTCGAAGACCTCTTCGGCGGAGAGTCCAGCCGATCCGTGTCGGTGAACCCCTACCGTGATCTGAGCGGGCACCACGAGGGTCTGCCCGAGGCGCACCGAGCGATCCGTCGGCTGCGCCTCGTTCACTCCGCGCTGGAATTCGGCGAGGAAGCCGTTGAGTGCTTCCTGTCGGCCGAGCGCCATACGCTGGCTGAGTGCTTTCTCCGCAGCGCCGCGTCGCTGCGGCTTCTCTGCGGACAGGACTTCGAGGGCGGTCGCGGCGATGTCGTCGGCGTACGGTGCCTCTCCCCCGGTGAGGAGAGCCCATGCGCTGGTCACACGGGTGATGCCGTCGCGCACGGCAAGTACGTCGATGTGTTCGCTGCCGTCGGCGAATTCGAGCCGGCATGGGTGGGCAATGACGGCACGAGTGATACGACGGGCCAGGATTGATCGGTCATAGGGGTTCGGGTTGGCGTGCCGGGTCTGCTCGATGGTCTGTGCGAGGTGGGCGTGCAAATGCTTGCGGTCGCGGTAGCGATAGACGACCCGGGCGTAGGGTCGTCCGTGCTCGTCCACGTCGCCGTAAACCTCCGGGTCGTCGACGGGGAGCGCTCCCTGGCTGGTCCGCGGCTGATGTCCCGGAAACAGTTCGGTCAGCCACACTCTGGTGTGGAGCGAGCGGAGCGTTGCTCCCTCCACGTGCTCCTCGATCAGCGCGGACGCCTGCCCCTTGGGAGAGCGCAGCTGGGCTGCCGCCGCTTCGGGCGAAATGATGGCGCGAGCCACGGCGTGCCATGCGTCCTCGTCGAGCGAAGCGCCGTCCGCCGCCAAACCCGCTTTCACGAGTTGGGAGCGTTCAGCGGCACTGGAGGGACTTGGGAGTGTCCGCTCGAATCCCGAGACCGTGAACTCCTCACCCGAGAAGCGGAACGAGATCGTTTCTGGGCCGCTCGTCGGGGTCACGAGGCTGGATGACTGAGTGGCGCCCTCCACTCCTTCTCCGCCCTGAACCTGGGATTCGTTGGCATCGGACATGTTCTTCCTTTCAAAAGCCTGCCGAGATTCAAAGATCGGTCGATGGCACTACTGGCTGGTTGCTGCCCTGGCCGTTAGACTGGAGAGTGCAGTCAGGGCCGCGCGGATCGCGCGCGCCAGGTCTGCTTACACGAGCCCCGGCTTCTAGCCGGGGTTTCGTCATACAGCTGTCCGGCTTAGCACCGTTCCGGGGCAGGGGCTTTCGGCAGGTGCCGGCTGTACCAGCTCCACATGAACCTCCTGGAGTGCTGCCGCGCGATGGCCTGGCATGCGCTGTGAGCCACCACGTCGGCCATCTGGATCAATGCTGAGATGTGTGCCGGAACTTCGGCGGCCGGGAGCGGGATGCATCGAGGGCCCACCTGCCGATGGACCTGCTCGTAGAGGCGTTCGGAGCCATCCCCGTCGACGACCAGCGCAGCTCGTTCACCGACCTCGGCCAGCCGTCGGTCGAGGTGACGGAGCAATCCCTCGTACGCCTGCCGCTTTGCCCTGCCCCAGTGCGCAGGCTCCTCGGTGTAGACGGTCACGATGCTGAGCGAAGGCTGCGCGCCAATGACGTCGAGGGCCGCCTGGGCCATGCGGTACCGCTCGATCTTGGCGGGGTTGAGGCCGCCCGGGCGACCTCGGCCGGAGAGAAAGTTGGTCGCGTGCAGTTCAAAGTCGGTGGGTACCCCGTACTCGCGATGCCACTGATCGCGTAGGTCTCGCCAGGCACGAAGGACTTCGGGAGCACGCCCTGTGGGAACACCGAGTGCGGTGTAGAGCGCGAGGCCGGTGCTGGGGATGCCGGATTCGTCGACGTAGAAGGTATGGTCGACCGGCTGACGGGTGTTGATGGCTGTTCCCGGCCTTTCGCTCGAATCCGAACGTGATCAGGACAATATGCGGCTGCACCGCTTCGAACTGATCGCTCCAGCCGGGTTGCGACACGGCTGGGCATTGGATTCGGGCGATACGCGCTGCGTCTCTCCACCACCGCGCTCCTCGAGTTCTTCCTCGGTGGCCTGCTTAGACTCAACGAGTCTGTGAGGTCCGCCAGTCAGAGTGCCCGAGTGGCATTCGGCCTTCTGCCGCCTGCTGTTTCGCGAGGTAATGAAGGGCTCGTACCTGGCCAGGTTAGACCCGTACCTTTTACAGCGTCAACTTTACTACTCAAGGGCCGACTTGAGCACCATGCCCCCATTCTCCCGCGAGGGCTCCGGCGGCAGTCCAGAGCTTCATCATCCGCAACGCCCAGGTCCGGTCGTCCAGTTGCTGGAAGAGCTTGTACAGCAGGACCTCCTCTCACCGCCTGGAACAGGAGGCCCTCCACGCCCTACGCGGCAAGGCCCACTTCAAGCCGATCACCGTCGGGGACGTCGTCCTTGCCGACCCCGAATCCGCGATCGCGCCACCTCCACACGCACTACAACGAGGCCGTCGCCATCGCGATGGAGAGCGCCGGCGTTGCCCAGGCCACCCACCTCACCGGCAACGCCGACCGGCTCAAGGCTGGGGCCGGCTGCCAGAGTGAGCCATCGGTTGCCCAGTGTGACGGCCCACGGGAGCGCAGGGACGAACTCGATCGGCAGATCAGGACCCATAGACAGGCCCTCGCCATCGCCCTCGGTGTGGCCGCGAAGAGTGCGCCCGCCACCCACCCGTCGAGGGCTTCCAGGGGCCGATCACTCGCCCCCTGCAGTTCCTCAGCCGGCTCGTTTACCCAGGTCAGGGCTGCACTTCCGCCTGGAATTTGAATGCCCTCCCCGTTCCGTAGCCCGGAGCGGCTGAACAACCCCGACTTCCGCGACCAGGTGCTGCCCAGGCTCTCCGCCGCGACCGGGCTCCTGGTGGTCGACGAGGCGCACTGCATCTCGGACTGGGGGCACGACTTCCGCCCGGACTACCGCCGGCTGCGCACCATGCTCGCCGACCTCCCGGACGGCGTGCCCGTCCTCGCCACCACCGCCACCGCCAACGCCCGTGTCACCGCCGACGTCGCGGAACAGCTGGGCACGGGAGGCTCGTCGGACGCGCTGGTGCTGCGGGGCCCGCTGGACCGGGAGAGCCTGAGCCTGAGCGTGCTGCGCCTGCCGGACGCCGCGCACCGGATGGCCTGGCTCGCCGACCACCTGGACGAGCTCCCGGGCTCGGGGATCGTCTACACGCTCACCGTGGCCGCCGCCGAGGAGGTCACCGCCTTCCTGCGGCAGCGCGGGCACACCGTCGCCTCGTACACCGGCAGGACGGAGAACGCCGACCGGCAGCAGGCCGAGGAGGACCTGCTCGCCAACAAGGTGAAGGCCCTGGTCGCCACCTCCGCGCTCGGCATGGGCTTCGACAAGCCCGATCTGGGCTTCGTGGTGCATCTCGGCTCACCCTCCTCCCCCATCTCCTACTACCAGCAGGTCGGCCGCGCCGGGCGCGGTGTCCGGCACGCCGAGGTGCTGCTGCTGCCGGGGAAGGAGGACGAGGCGATCTGGGAGTACTTCGCGTCGCTCGCCTTCCCCTCGGAGGACCTGGTGCGCCGTACGCTCGACGTCCTCGCACACTCCGACCGGCCCGTATCGCTGCCGGCCCTCGAACCGCTGGTGGAGCTGCGCCGCTCCCGGCTGGAGACCATGCTCAAGGTGCTCGACGTGGACGGGGCGGTGAAGCGGGTCAAGGGCGGCTGGATCGCGACCGGGCGGCCGTGGACGTACGACGCCGAGCGGTACGCGTGGGTGGCGCGCCAGCGCAAGGCCGAACAGCAGGCGATGCGTGAGTACGCGGCGAGCACGGACTGCCGGATGGAGTTCCTGCAGCGCCAGTTGGACGACGAGGGCGCCAAGCCCTGCGGACGCTGTGACAACTGCGCGGGCGCGCGGTACACCCCCGAAGCCTCCTCGACCGCCCTCGAGGCGGCCCGCGTGGACCTCGGCCGGGCGGGCGTCGAGGTGGAGCCCCGGCGGATGTGGCCCACCGGGCTCCCGGCGATCGGCATGGACCTCAAGGGGCGCATTCCGGCGGGGGAACAGGCGGCTCGGGGCATGGCGCTGGGGCGTCTGTCGGACATCGGCTGGGGCAACCGGCTGCGTCCGATGTTCGCACCGCAGGCACCGGACGGACCGGTGCCGGACGATGTCGCCCGGGCCGTGGTGGGGGTGCTGGCCGACTGGGCCAAGGGGCCCGGCGGTTGGGCTCCGGGAGCGGCGGACCCCCAGCCGCGGCCGGTGGGGGTGGTCACCCTCGCCTCCCGCAGCCGGCCCCAGCTGATCCACTCACTCGGGGCGCGCATCGCGGAGATCGGGCGGCTGCCGCTGCTGGGATCGGTGGATTACACGGGCGAGGCGCACTCCGTCTCCCGGAGCAACAGCGCCCAGCGCCTCAAGGCCCTCGACGGGGCGCTGACCGTGCCCGCCGGCCTCGCCGCCGCGCTGGCCGGGGCGCCGGGCCCGGTTCTCCTCGTGGACGACTACACGGAGACGGGCTGGACCCTCGCGGTCGCGGCACGCCTGCTCCGGCGGGCCGGTGCACAGGGTGTGCTGCCGCTGGTGCTGGCCGTACAGGGCTGATGGTTCGAACCCCCCAGCGGGTGGGGATATTAGCCGTGGAACATCCGATACCGGGCCGCTGCGTCAATTGCTCGTTGCCGCATCCAAGTTCGACAGGAAGAATCGAAGGACGCACCCGCACGGCTCGCCCGCCGATCAGGTAGGGCTCTGTTGCGTGCGCTCCCCGAATCCGACCCCGCCCGCAGTCCGGGCGTAGCCGAAGGGAGGACCGTGACCTTCGGATTCGCTCCGTCCTCGGCGGCATCGCTGTCGACGTCCGCCGCTTCCGCCCATCGTGTGCTCGAACCCGCGGAGTGGGCTGCCGCGGGAATCCCGCTGCTGGGCAGTCCGCGGGAGATCGTCAGCGGACTGCACGCCCGGCACCGTCCCGGTCCGGCGACCGCGGTCGTCGCCGTGCTCGATCCGGACGAACGGGTGCGGGCGAGCGCGTCGTTCACCCGGCATACCGCCTCCGCGGACGGCTGGTTGCTCCGCAATGTGCTGTTGTCCCAGTTGCGCCGGGTGATCCCGCACGACCTGCGCCGCCGCACCCCGGTGCGCACCGCCGTGCTGCTCTACTGCCGTGACGGCGACGCGCACTGGACGGAGGAGGACGGGGCGTGGATGTGGGGGCTGCGGGACGCCTGCACCCTGCACGGGCTGCGCTGCGGTGCGTACATCACGCTGACCCGTGACGGGTGGCAGGTCCTCGGCGAGGGACGTGGCGGCCGTCATCCCAGCGCCGGCTCGGCGCCGGAACCGTTCGCCACGTCCGCGGCACCGCCCCGGATACCGCGCACCGGTGGCGCCGCGTCGGAGGTTCTGCGCCGCGCGGCGGCACGCTGACGTCACGGGACGCCGCCCGGACGATCCGGGGACCCGCATGGCGGTGCGGGGGCCCGCATGGCGGTGCGGGGCGGGCCGCACCACGGCGCGGCGCGTCCACGCGACGCCGGACCCGGCCCGGTACCGAGTCGGCGAAGACGCGAGAGCGCCGGCCTCTCCGGTCCCGGGCACGCCGAGTCCCCGGTCGTGCGGACGCCGCGGTCGCGGCGTCCGGCCGGACGCCTTGGTGACGGCTCAGACGCCCGCGCCCAGCACCGAGTTGATGCGCTGCGGGTCGCCGCAGACGATCAGCAGGGTGCCGGCCCGGGCGTGCGCCACCGACAGGGCGGAGGCGGCCGCGGATTCCGGGCCCCCGTTGACGGCGACCACGACGACGGGGCGCGCACCGGCGCGCTCGGCGGCCTTGGCGTCCGCGTAGAAGACGTCGTCACCGGCGTCGTGCTGGGCCCAGTAGGAGGCTTCGCCGAAGGACAGTTCGTGGGTGGCCCACGGGTGCGGGTCACCGGTGGTGATCACCAGCACGTCGCCGGGGGCGCGACCCGAGTCCAGCAGCAGGTCAACGGCCTCTTCGGCGGCGTCGAGCGCCCCCTGGGCCGAGGCCGGGATCAACTGGAGCTGCGGGGTGGCCGCCGCGGGCGCGGACGGGCCCGGGGGAACGGGCTTGGCCGCGTCGCGCGGCGCGCGCTGCACCGGCGGCGCGGGCCGCGGCGGGCCGGGACGACCGGGACGCGACGGAGCCGCGGGGCGGGGACCGGGTACGGGGCGGGGGGTCGGCGCGGTGCGGGGACCCTGGGCACTCTCGTGAATCTGAGGCTCCTCGGGAATGAGAGGCATGGGTTGATTTTTATCAAACGTTGGTACGGCTCGCGCCGCCGGGTGGCACATGAGTGCGAGCGGTCCGTCAGAAATCGAAGCCGAGCTGACCCTCGATTTCCGGAACGCGCCCTTCCGTCAAGCTGCGGACCTTCTTGAGATGCCGCCACTGGGGCAGCGCATCAAGATACGCCCACGACAACCGGTGGTACGGGGTGGGCCCCCGGACCTCCAGTGCGGCCTTGTGCACGGGCGACGGATACCCGGCGTTGTCCGCAAAACCGAAGTCTGCATGGTCGACGCCCAGTTCGGCCATCATTTTGTCGCGCTGAACCTTGGCGATCACCGAGGCCGCCGCGACGGCCACGCACGACTGGTCGCCCTTGATGACCGTACGGACCTTCCAGGGCGTGCCGAGATAGTCGTGCTTGCCGTCGAGGATCACCGCGTCCGGCCGGACCGGCAGCCCCTCCAGCGCACGCACCGCCGCCAGCCGCAGCGCGGCCGTCATCCCCAGGGCGTCGATCTCCTCGGGAGAGGCGTGCCCCAGGGCGTACGAGGTCACCCAGCTCCGCAGTGTCTCGGCGAGCTCGGTGCGCCGCCTGACGGTGAGGAGCTTGGAGTCGGTGAGACCCCCCGGGGGCCGGCGCAGTCCGGTGACCGCCGCGCAGACGGTGACAGGGCCGGCCCACGCGCCGCGCCCCACCTCGTCGACACCTGCAACGATCTTCGCCCCGGTCGTGGCGCGCAGAGAGCGCTCGACGGTGTGGGTAGGTGGTTCGTACGGCATGGCGCCCTTAGCGTACGCCGCCCGCGGTGGCCCGCGACACCCCGGTCCCCGAGCGGCGCCGGCGGCTCGGGGGAAACCGCGGTCAGGAGCCGGCCGGCCGCAGCAGCGGCACCATCAACTGGTCGATCATCTCCTCCAGATCGACGTCCGGCCATTCACTGCCGCACATCTTCGAGCGATACATCATCATCGCCGGAATGGCGTCGAAGACATACCCGTTCGCCGCGTCGGCACGCACCTCCCCCCGCTCTATCCCACGCTCGATCACGGCGCGCAGCATTTTGAGGGTGGGTTCCACGACCCCGTCGAGGATGACGGCCTGGAAGCGCTCGGCCTGGAGGGTGTCACATTCGTAAATCACCGAACGCAGAGCGCATCCCGGCTGGGAGAACATCGCGTCGCGCGCCCTCAGGCACAGGTCCAGCAGATCCTCGCGCACGCTGCCCAGGTCCGGCGCCTCGTCGAACTGCGGCAGTCCGGCCCGCAGCGCGTCCGCGACCAGATCCTCCTTGGACGGCCAGCGGCGGTAGACGGCGGCCTTTCCGGTCTGGGCGCCCGCGGCGACGCCCTCCATCGTCAGGCCGTTCCAGCCGACCGTACTGAGCTGCTCCAGGGCGGCGTCGAGGATCGCGCGCTCCAGTACGGCACCGCGGCGGCGGGAGGCGGCCGTCCGGTCCTGGGCGGCCACCCAGCTCGAAGAAACCATCTGACTCTCTCCAACGAGCAGAGTAAGCGGACATTCAGGGATGAAACACGCGCCGCGCGGCGACTGAGGGGGACGCACCGAGCGACAACGCATTCAGTGAACGCTTGCGTTCACTGTCGGGGACTCATACCGTTGACGCAACAGTGAACGCGAGCGTTCACTGACGCACTCGTGGGGAACCCATAGTGACAACCTCTCCTTTGACTCAGACCCAGAAGCCAGGTGCGGCCCGCCGGGACGGGCGTCCCGGCATCGCGCTCACCGTCATCGCGGCCTGCCAACTCATGGTGGTCCTCGACTCGACGATTGTGAACATCGCGCTGCCGCATATCCAGAACGCTCTCGAGTTCAGCACCACCGACCTCACCTGGGTGATCAGCGCCTACACCCTGACCTTCGGCGGCCTGCTGCTGCTCGGCGGCCGGGCCGGCGACATCCTCGGCCGCCGCCGTGTCTTCATGACCGGCATCCTGCTGTTCACCCTCGCCTCGCTGCTCGGCGGGTTCGCCCAGGAGCCGTGGCAACTGCTGGCCGCGCGCGTCCTGCAGGGCGTGGGCGGCGCCATCGCCTCGCCCACCTCGCTGGCGCTCATCACCACCACGTTCCCGGAAGGACCCGAACGCAACCGCGCCTTCGGCATCTTCGCCGCGGTCTCCGCGGGCGGCGGTGCCATCGGCCTCCTCGCGGGCGGCATGCTCACCGAGTGGCTCGACTGGCGGTGGGTGCTCTTCGTCAATGTGCCGATCGGCCTGCTGATCGTCGTCCTCACACCGATGTACATCAACGAGTCCGAGCGGCACACCGGCCGTTTCGACATCGCGGGCGCGGTGACCTCGACGGCCGGTATGGCCTCCCTCGTCTACGGCTTCATCCGCGCGGCGGAGGAAGGCTGGCGGGACGAGCTGACCATCGGCTCCTTCGCGGCCGCCGTGATCCTGCTGGTGGCCTTCGCGCTGATCGAGTCCCGGGCCAAGGAGCCGATCACCCCGCTGCGGATGTTCACCGACCGCAACCGCGCGGGCACGTATGTGATCATGCTCAGCCTGGCCGCGGCGATGTTCGGCATGTTCTTCTACATCGTCCTCTTCGTGCAGAACGTGCTCGGGTACAGCCCGATCGAGGCCGGTCTCGCCTTCCTGCCGGTGACGGTCGTGATCGCGCTCGGGGCCGGCCTGTCTCAGCGCTTCCTTCCCGTGTTCGGCCCCAAGCCGTTCATGCTCGTCGGGTCGGGGCTCGCCGCGGTCGGACTGGCCTGGCAGACGCTGATCAGCTCCGACAGCTCGTACGTCGGCGGCATCCTCGGCCCCATGCTGGTCTTCGGCTTCGGTATGGGACTGAACTTCGTGACGCTGACGCTCACCGCCGTCTCCGGCGTGGCCCAGCATGAGGCCGGCGCCGCGTCCGGGCTGCTCAACGCCACCCAGCAGGTGGGCGGGTCGGTGGGACTGGCCCTCCTGACGACGGTGTTCGGCACGGCCAGCAAGGACGAGGCGGAGAAGCAGATCCCGGGCTTCCTGGCGGAAGGGACGGTGCAGCAGAAGGCGGAGTTCGCCCAGACGCAGCAACTGCCCGCCCCCTGGGGCCACGAAGTGCTCACCGAGGGCATCTCCACGGCCTTCGTCCCGGCCGCCGCGATGGCCGTACTCGCCCTGGCCACCGCGTGGTTCGTCATCCGGGTCCGCAAGAGCGACCTGGAGGCACTGTCCGGCTCGGCCGGACCGGGCATGGGCTGAGAAGGGAACACCACGGGTGCGGCCCGGCGGCTCGCCGGCCGACGTCTTCAGACGCGGCCGGCGAACGCCCGGCCGGCCCGTCCCCGTCAGGGCGAGCAGAACCCCGAGCAACGCTTTCACGGTCACCACCACGGCCTCTCCCGCACACCACTCCCGCACCCCGGACTCATCTACACGTGTCAGGCCTCATGCCTCACACGGCGGATGTCTCGAGAACGAGCGGACGGTCACGGAGAGTTCCCGCGATGCACAGAGAGTTCCGAACTCCGCCCTGGGCCGAGGCGGCGCCCGGTCTCCGCCTCAGACCGTGGCCCGCATCCACTCCGGCAGGGGCTCGACCCGGTCGGCCCACTCGGCGGGCGGCGCCCCCGCCTTCTCGGCGGCGACCACGCCGCCCACGATCGCACAGGTCGTGTCGACGTCCCCGCCCACCTGCGCGGTCGTCCAGAACGCCCGCTCGTAGTCACCCAGGGACCGGGCCGCCGACCAGAGTGCGAAGGGCACGGTGTCATGCGCCGTCGTACGCCGTCCGCAGCCGAGCACGGCCGCGACGGTGGCCGCGTCCGCGTAGTCGAGCATGTCCCGGGCCCGGCGCAGCCCCGCGCCGACCGCGCTCCTGGCGGGCACCAGCGCGATGACCCCGTCGAGGAGGGCTTCCGAGCCGGGCGGCCCGCCGGGCGCGGCGACCAGCGCGGCCGCCGCCGCGACGGCCATGGAACCGACCACGGCCTCACGATGCTGGTGCGTGGGATAGGCGGAGATCTCGGCCTGATGGGTGGCCTGTTCCGGGTCGTCCGCGTACCAGGCGCCCAACGGTGCGATCCGCATCGCGGCGCCGTTGCCCCACGACCCCTGCCCGTTGAAGAGCGCGGCGGCGAGTTCCCGCCAGTCACCGCCCTCGCGGACCAGCCGCAGCAGCCGGTTGACCGCGGGCCCGTAGCCCCGGTCGAAGTCGTGATGCGTCGCGAAGGACCGCGCAAGGGCGTCCTGGTCGATCCGGTGGTGCGCGGCCAGGACGGAGACCACGGAGCACGCCATCTCCGTGTCGTCCGTCCACTGCCAGGGTGCCGGGGGCAGTTCACGGCGCTTGAGCAGCGGATAGTTCACCGGCACGAAGAACTGGGAACCGAGCGCGTCCCCCACGGACACGCCGCGCAGGCTGGCCAGGGCGCGGTCCAGGCGCCCGGCGGGAGAGGAATCAGCGGTCATCGCCCTGCCACTCTATCCGGTGCCCCTCTGTCCATCCGTGATCCCGTAGGGCTCCGGATCCCGCCAGCGTTCGAAAGGCCGGTCAAGGGTGTACTTCCCGTTCTCCCCCAGAACGAGCATCCGCATCTCGGCGTTCCCCGGGTTCGACAGTGACTCGAACTCCGCCACGGTCCAGTGGAACCACCGCATGCAGAACAGTCGCATGGCCAGGCCGTGGGTGACGATCAGGACGTTCGGGGGGTGGTCGGGGGCCTCGAAGCTGCGGAACAGGCTCTCCAGGAAGCCGCCGACCCGGTCGTAGACGTCGGCTCCGGACTCCCCCTGGGCGAACCGGTAGAAGAAGTGCCCGTAGGCGTCCCGGTAGGCCTTCTGCAGACGTACGTCCTCGCGGTCCTGCCAGTTGCCCCAGTCCTGCTCGCGCAGCCTCGGTTCCTCGCGCACGCGTATCCGCTCCGGGTCGAGCCGGAAGGCACTCAGTGTCTGGTGCGTGCGGCGGTAGGGGGAGACGTAGACGCTGACGCGCTCACGGCCGAAGAGTTCCCGCAACCGCTCTCCCGTCTCCTCCGCCTGCAGTCTGCCCCGCTCGGTCAGGGCCAGTGCGTGATCGGGTTCGCGTTCATAGACGGAGTCATCAACATTGCCCGTTGATTCACCGTGTCGGACAAGGACGATGCGCCGTGGTCGTACCATGCCGAAACCCTAGATCGGGTGACGGCCGGACGAGCACCCGTGCGGGCCCCGTACGGCGTAGGTCACACACGTCCCGCACGTCCCGCACGTCGCGTCACGCCGTTACGCACCGTTCCGCGTCCGGAGATCAGACCGTCCAGGCCGGTTCCATCTCCACGATGTCCCCCGCGAGGGCCGCGACGTCGGCCTCCGTCTGCGCCCGCAGGGCGAGGCGCTCCACCCGTTCGGTGCGGTACTTGCCGTGCTCGGCGGCCGAACGCCACATCGACAGCACCAGGAACTCGTGCCCCGGAGCCTCTCCGAACAGTCCCCGGACCATGCCGGGCGAGCCGGCCATGGCCGGGTTCCAGACCTTCTCCTGCATCAGTACGAAGTGCTCCGCCCGCTCCTCGTGCACGCGGCACAGCGCCACCCTGAGCAGGTCGGCGTCCGTGAAACGCGGTTCGAAGCCGGTCTTCACGTCGAAGCGGTGGTCGAAGAGCCTGACCTGGGCGTCCTTGAACGTACCCGACTGGGCCGAGGCGAGCCGGTCGTGTGAGCGGGCCATGAACGAGTCGTAGAAGGCACGGCTCTCCCAGAAGGAGAAGATGTGCGCCACGTCCGGCCGCCCCCGGCTCCAGCCTCCGCCCTGCCCGCGAAACCCCGGCTCCCCCAGAAGCCCCGCCCATTTCCGCTGCCCCCGTTCGAACCCGCGGCGGTCCACCACGGTGCAGCGAATCCACTTGACCAGCACCGCGCCATCGTAAGGCCAGGGAGGGTGGCACCGGTCACCCTCGGAGTGACTGCTTACCGTCGTCCGTCGCCACGCGCGTGGCAGGATGGACAACCCGCCGGGATTTCCCGGCCATCGGGGTGAGCGGGCAGGACGGTCACGGGGAAGGGGAAGACTGGTGAACGGCCTCAACAAGGGCATCCGCAAGGTCGAGATCGCGTTGAGGTGGGACCCGAGTCCGTCGGGTCAGCCCTCCACCGACCTGGACCTCGTCGCCGCGCCCTATCCGGCGGGCGGGACGCACGGCGCTCCCGCCTACGTGGTGCACTTCGACAGCCGTTCCCCCGACGGCACCATCACGCTCAACCGGGACAGCAAGGACGGCCAGGGCTTCGGCTACGACGAGGTCATGACGCTGGAGCTGGACCGGCTCGACCAGCGGTACGCGCGCGTGGTGGTCGGCGTCGTCATACAACAGCACCAGGGGCGGCGGACGTTCTCCGGGGTGGGTAACCCCGGTCTGCGCGTCCGCGAGGGCTACACCGTGCTGGCCGAGGACGACTTCGGCGGTGTCCTCGGGGCCACGGCGGCGACGGTCGCGGAATTCGTCCGGGACGGCTCGGGAGCCTGGGAGTTCCGCCCCGGTGTCCAGGGGTTCGAGGGCGATCCGGCGGACTTCGCCCGTGCGATGGGGGCGTCGCGCCGGGCCTGACCCGCGAGGAACACCGAGGGCGGTGGTGCCGGTGTTCCGGCGCCACCGCCCTCGGCCGTTGCTCACCCCCGGGCGGTGCCCGGGGGTGTCAGCCGCGTCAGCTGCAACCGCTGGTCGAGCCGCAGCCCTCGCAGATGTAGCAGGAACCGGCGCGCTGCATCTTCGTACCGCAGGAGAAGCACAGCGGGGCGTCGGCCTGGATGCCCAGCTGCATCTCGACCAGCTCGGCGCTGGTGTGGGCCTGCTTCGGGGCCGGCTTGGCCGCCTCCGCCCCGGCCTTCGGCGTGGCCACCGCCTTCAGCTCCTGGGCCCGCGGCGCCGACTGGGCCAGGCCCTCGACGTCGACCTCGTCGTCGGACGGCTCGTAGGAACCGGTCTCCAGGTGACGCTGACGCTCCTCGGCGGAGTGGATGCCGAGCGCGGAGCGCGTCTCGAAGGGCAGGAAGTCCAGCGCCAGGCGGCGGAAGATGTAGTCGACGATCGACTGCGCCATCCGCACGTCCGGGTCGTCCGTCATGCCGGCCGGCTCGAAGCGCATGTTGGTGAACTTCGAGACGTACGTCTCCAGCGGCACGCCGTACTGGAGGCCCACCGAGACGGCGATGGAGAAGGCGTCCATCATGCCCGCGAGCGTCGAACCCTGCTTGGACATCTTCAGGAAGACCTCGCCGAGACCGTCGTCCGGGTAGGAGTTGGCGGTCATGTAGCCCTCGGCACCGCCGACCGTGAAGGAGGTGGTGATGCCGGGGCGGCCCTTCGGCAGGCGCTTGCGGACCGGGCGGTACTCGACGACCTTCTCGACCGCGGCCCGGATCGTCTCCTCGGCCTTCTCCGTGACCTCGGCCTTCTCCTTCTCCTTGGTCTTCGCGGAGAGCGGCTGGCCGACCTTGCAGTTGTCGCGGTAGATCGCGAGCGCCTTGACGCCCAGCTTCCAGGCCTCGAAATAGATCTCCTCGACCTCCTCGACGGTCGCCGTCTCCGGCATGTTGACCGTCTTGGAGATGGCGCCGGAGATCCAGGGCTGGATCGCGGCCATCATGCGGACGTGGCCCATCGGGGAGATGGCGCGCTCGCCCATGGCGCAGTCGAACACCTCGTAGTGCTCCTGCTTGAGACCGGGGGCGTCGATCACATTGCCGTTCTCGGCGATGTGGGCGACGATCGCCTCGATCTGCTCCTCCTGGTAGCCCAGGCGGCGCAGGGCCTGCGGGACGGTGCCGTTGACGATCTGCATCGAGCCGCCGCCGACCAGCTTCTTGAACTTCACCAGCGCCAGGTCGGGCTCGACACCGGTGGTGTCGCAGGACATCGCCAGACCGATGGTGCCGGTCGGGGCGAGCACGGACGCCTGGGCGTTGCGGAATCCGTTCTTCTCACCGACGCGGATCACGTCCTGCCAGGCCTCGGTGGCGGCGGCCCACACCGGGGTGTCCAGGTCGTCCATGCGCACGGCGGTGCCGTTGGCGTCGGCGTGCTGCCGCATGACGCGCTGGTGGGCCTCGGCGTTGCGGGCGTAGCCGTCGTACGGGCCGACGATCGCGGCGAGTTCGGCGGAGCGGCGGTACGCCGTACCCGTCATCAGGGAGGTGATGGCGCCGGCGAGGGCGCGGCCGCCGTCGGAGTCGTAGGCGTGGCCGGTCGCCATCAGCAGGGCGCCGAGGTTGGCGTAGCCGATGCCGAGCTGACGGAAGGCGCGGGTGTTCTCGCCGATCTTCTGGGTCGGGAAGTCCGCGAAGCAGATCGAGATGTCCATCGCGGTGATGACCAGCTCGACGACCTTCTGGAAGCGCTCGGTCTCGAACGACTGGTTGCCCTGGCCGTCGTCCTTGAGGAACTTCATCAGGTTCAGCGAGGCCAGGTTGCAGGACGTGTTGTCCAGGTGCATGTACTCGCTGCACGGGTTCGACGCGGTGATCCGGCCGGACTCGGGGCAGGTGTGCCAGTTGTTGATGACGCCGTCGTACTGGATGCCCGGGTCGGCGCAGGCCCAGGCGGCCTCGGCGAGCTTGCGGAAGAGCGCCTTGGCGTCGACCTCCTCGATGACCTCGCCGGTCATCCGGGCGCGCAGGCCGAACTTGCCGCCCTGCTCGACCGCCTGCATGAACTCGTCGTTGACGCGGACCGAGTTGTTGGCGTTCTGGTACTGGACGGAGGCGATGTCGTCGCCGCCCAGGTCCATGTCGAAGCCCGCGTCGCGCAGGACGCGGATCTTCTCCTCTTCCTTGACCTTGGTCTCGATGAAGTCCTCGATGTCCGGGTGGTCCACGTCGAGGACGACCATCTTGGCCGCGCGGCGGGTGGCACCGCCGGACTTGATCGTTCCGGCGGAGGCGTCGGCTCCGCGCATGAAGGAGACCGGGCCGGAGGCGTTGCCGCCGGAGGACAGCAGCTCCTTGGAGGAGCGGATCCGGGAGAGGTTCAGGCCGGCGCCGGAGCCGCCCTTGAAGATCATGCCCTCTTCCTTGTACCAGTCGAGGATCGACTCCATGGAGTCGTCGACGGACAGGATGAAGCAGGCGGAGACCTGCTGCGGCTGGGGCGTGCCCACGTTGAACCACACGGGGCTGTTGAAGCTGAAGATCTGGTGCAGGAGGGCGTACGCCAGCTCGTGCTCGAAGATCTCGGCGTCGGCGGGCGAGGCGAAGTACTTGTGGTCCTCACCGGCCTTCCGGTACGTCTTCACGATGCGGTCGATGAGCTGCCTGAGGCTCACCTCGCGCTGCGGGGTGCCCACGGCGCCCCGGAAGTACTTGCTGGTGACGATGTTGACCGCGTTCACCGACCAGAAGTCGGGGAACTCCACGCCGCGCTGCTCGAAGTTGACCGAGCCGTCGCGCCAGTTGGTCATGACGACGTCACGGCGTTCCCAGGCCACCTCGTCGTACGGGTGGACTCCGGGAGTGGTGTGGATGCGCTCGATACGCAGTCCCTTGCCGGCCTTGTTGCTCTTGGCTCGGGGACTCCGTGCCGGACCGCTCGCCGTCTCTGTCATGCCGCCTCCCTGTACGGGCGAAAACGCCCTGAAGTGCCCCGATTGTTCCCGTGGCACGGTGTTCTGTCTGGTGCTGCGGGCACCTGCTCGCCTGCCCGCAACAGGTCTTCTCATCGCCGCCGCCCGGCCGGTCCCCGCGTCTGCCGCGCGGGGCCGGCCCGCCGGTCAGCCGGCGGCGGGAGCGGGTTCGGGGACCTGGGCGGTCCCGCCGGACCCGCTGTCGTCTTCCTGGCCTCCCGGAGCGGCTCCCTCGCCGTCCCCGTCGCCCACGGCGGGCCGCTCCGCCCGCCTGAGTTCCGCGATCGCGGCCTCGAAGTCCTCCAGCGAGTCGAACGCCCGGTAGACGGACGCGAACCGCAGGTAGGCGACGAGGTCGAGTTCCTGCAACGGGCCGAGGATGGCCAGCCCCACGTCGTGAGTGGTCAGCTCGGCGCTCCCGGTGGCCCGCACCGCCTCCTCTACGCGCTGCCCGAGCTGGGCGAGGGCGTCCTCGGTGACGGGCCGCCCCTGGCACGCCTTGCGCACACCGTTGATGACCTTGGTGCGGCTGAAGGGCTCGGTGACTCCGGACCGCTTGACCACCATGAGCGAACACGTCTCCACGGTCGTGAAACGACGGGAGCAGTCCGGACACTGGCGGCGCCTGCGGATCGACGTGCCGTCGTCGGTCGTACGGCTGTCGACGACACGGCTGTCGGGGTGCCTGCAGAAGGGGCAGTGCATGAACTCCCAACCCTCCTCACAGCAGACTCAATGGCCTCACAGGGCCTCTCGGGCCTCACGAAGCAGCACCAGCATAGGCGATCGCGGAGGGCCCAAAGACCCGGGGGACCACAACTTCTGGGCCGCTGCCGCAATCCAACCACTAGATGTGGGGATTGGCTCATACATCCACACCATGCACGTGTGTCGCGCGCGTCGGGGCGGGCAGGACACGCCGGACGCCGCGCGATGAGGGGGTGCCGTACCGGAGACGGGGAGGAGGTGTGCGACTCCCGGAGAGAGCGGGGTCGCCTCGCGCCCCACGGGGTGCCCGGTGGCAGACTGAGGGCCGCCGCCGCGAGGTCACCGCCCCGGCGGTGAAGGGTACAGCAATCGGCCCGTCTGCCCGCCGGGAGGCGCGGCGGCCAATACACCTCGATGAGAGATGACGTACAGCAATTCGCGATTTTTCACTCGAACGTGTGTTTGGCGCAACCTTTCGAAAGCAACTACCGTTGTGCTGCAGGGAGACCATCGAGAGGGGCCGACGTGACCACCACCGCAGACAGTGCCGCCATCACTGCCCAGGGCCGGATCGAGCCGGTGCACGCGATGAACGAAGCCACGAATCCCGAGGGGCACAGGCGCTCCCTGCCGGGCCGACCTCCCGGCATCCGGGCGGACAGCTCAGGACTCACCGACCGCCAGCGCCGGGTGATCGAGGTCATCAGGGACTCGGTGCAGCGTCGTGGCTACCCGCCGTCGATGCGCGAGATCGGCCAGGCGGTCGGTCTCTCCAGCACATCCTCCGTGGCCCACCAGCTGATGGCCTTGGAGCGCAAGGGCTTCCTGCGCCGCGACCCGCACCGCCCGCGCGCCTACGAGGTGCGGGGCTCCGACCAGGCGGCCTCCGTGCAGCCCACGGACACCGCCGGCAAGCCGGCCGCGTCCTACGTACCGCTGGTCGGCCGTATCGCCGCCGGCGGCCCGATCCTCGCCGAGGAGTCCGTCGAGGACGTCTTCCCCCTGCCCCGGCAGCTCGTCGGTGACGGTGAGCTGTTCGTACTGAAGGTCGTGGGCGACTCCATGATCGAGGCCGCGATCTGTGACGGCGACTGGGTGACGGTCCGCCGCCAGCCGGTCGCCGAGAACGGGGACATCGTCGCGGCCATGCTCGACGGCGAGGCGACCGTCAAGCGCTTCAAGCGGGAGGACGGCCACATCTGGCTGCTCCCGCACAACGCGGCCTATGAGCCCATCCCGGGTGACGACGCGACCATTCTGGGCAAGGTGGTGGCCGTTCTGCGGCGCGTCTGAACACGGCGCGGGGCCGGCCCGGAGCGCCGCCCCGCCCCTGACCGGGCCCCGGGACCCCTGCGCCGGTTCCGGGGTCCTGTGCTGTCCGGACGGACCCGACCGCGGCCGCTGCCGGTCGGTGGCGTGCCGCGGCACGTCACCTCCCTCACCGCGCCGTCGTCCCGGCCTCCGCCTCCTGTGCCGCCGCGTCGATCGCGGCCAGCGACTTCCTGACCTGATTACGGTCCGTGGTGTACCAGAAGTCGGGCAGCGAAGCCTTCAGATAGCTGCCGTACCGGGCCGTGGCCAGCCGCTGGTCCAGTACGGCCACCACGCCCCGGTCGCCCGAGGCGCGTACGAGACGGCCGGCGCCCTGCGCCATCAGCAGCGCCGCGTGGGTGGCGGCGACCGCCATGAAGCCGTTGCCGCCGGCTTCCTCCACGGCCTTCTGGCGGGCGCTCATCAAGGGGTCGTCCGGGCGCGGGAAGGGAATCTTGTCCATGACCACCAGCTGGCAGCTCGGACCCGGTACGTCGACCCCCTGCCACAGCGACAGGGTGCCGAAGAGGCAGGTCTTCGGGTCGGCCGCGAAGTTCTTGATCAGTTCGCCGAGCGTCTCCTCGCCCTGGAGGAGGATAGGGAACTCCGGGATGCGGGAGCGCAGCTCCTCGGCGGCGAGCTGGGCGGCCCGCATCGAGGAGAACAGCCCCAGGGTGCGGCCGCCCGCCGCCTGGATCAGCTCGGTCAGCTCGTCCAGCATGTCCCCGCGGTCACCTTCACGGGCCGGGCGCGCCAGATGCTTCGCGACGTAGAGGATGCCCTGCCGGGGATAGTCGAACGGCGAACCGACGTCGACGCCCTTCCACCGGGGGAGGTCATCGCCTTCGGCGCCCTCGGGACCGAGCCCCAGGGAGGCTCCCACGCCGTTGAAGTCGCCGCCCAGCTTCAGCGTCGCGGAGGTCAGGATGACGGAGCGGTCGGTGAAGAGCTTCTCCCGCAGCAGGCCCGAGACGGACATCGGGGCGACCCGCAGGGACGCTCCGAAGCGGTCGTGCCGCTCGTACCAGACGACGTCCCACTCGGAGCCGTTCGTGATCCGCTCCGCCACGTCGTGGACGCCCTCCACGGAGGCCAGCGCCTGTTTGCGGACCGCGTCCTCGTCCTGGACGGACTTGTCGCGGGTGCTGCCGATGGCGGAGATGACGGTACGGCAGGCGTCGCGCAGCGCCATGAGCGCGTATCCGAGGTCCTCCGGGATCTCCTCCAGCCGGCCCGGAAGGGCCAGCTCCATCAGCCGTTCGAACCCTTCCGCGGCGGTCTGGAGCTGGTCGGCGGCCTTCTCGTTGACGAGCTTCGCGGCACGCCGCACCGCACGGTTGACCTGCCCGGGGGTGAGCTCCCCCGTGGCGACTCCGGTGACCCGGGAGACCAGCTCGTGGGCCTCGTCGACGATCAGCACCTCGTGCTGCGGAAGCACCGGCGCGCCCTCGATGGCGTCGATCGCGAGCAGAGCGTGGTTGGTGACGACCACCTCGGCCAGTTTGGCGCGCTCGCGGGCCGTCTCGGCGAAGCACTCGGCGCCGTAGGCGCACTTCGTGGCGCCCAGGCACTCCCGTGACGACACCGACACCTGGGACCAGGCCCGGTCGGACACGCCCGGCGTGAGGTCGTCCCGGTCGCCGGTCTCCGTCTCGTCGGACCAGTCGCGCAGGCGCAGCAGGTCCTGGCCCAGCTTGCTGGTGGGCGCGGCCGCCTCGAACTGGTCGAAGAGGCCCTCCTCCTCGTCCTGTGGCACGCCCTCGTGCAGCCGGTGCAGACACAGGTAGTTGGAGCGGCCCTTGAGCATCGCGAACTCCGGGCGGCGGCGCAGCAGCGGGTGCAGTGACTCCACCGTGCGCGGCAGGTCCCGCTCCACCAGCTGGCGCTGCAGGGCCAGGGTGGCCGTCGCCACCACCACCCGCTCCCCCTGCGCGAGCGCGGGCACCAGATAGCCGAGCGACTTTCCGGTGCCGGTACCGGCCTGGACCAGTAGATGGGCGTTGTCGTCGATCGCCTCGGCGACGGCTTCGGCCATGGCCACCTGGCCGGGACGCTCCGTGCCGCCGACGGCGGTGACGGCGGCGTGCAGGAGTTCGGAGAGTGAGGGCTTCGTCATAGCGCGACCACCCTACGGCCCGGCACTGACATTCGTGCGATCACGGCGGGGGCTGGGGACGTGGTCAAGACGGGGCTCCTCTGTCGGGCGGTGCGAGGGCTGCGGAGTCGCCGGGGCTCGGTACGGACGGACCCTGCCGGGGCCCGCGGCCCGGACATCGCCGCGGCGTGAGCGGGAACCGCGGCGGCGCGCAGGGAAACCGCGGTGGCGTGAGCGGTGTACCACATTCGAGAACGCGGTCACGGAGCGCTACATCAGATGACACAGGGCACGGTCCCGGACCATGAGGGCGGCCCGTTTGGCGGGCAGATCGATCTCGGCCGAGAAGTGGAAGCCGGCGTTGAGGAAGGCGGTGACGGAGGGGATGTTGCGAAGGTCGGGTTCCGCGACGACGCGTGGCGAGGCGGGCCTCCTGGCGAGGGCGAGGTCGGCGACCGTCCTGAGCAGGATGCTGCCGAGGCCCCGCCCCCGGTCGCCGGCGGCGCCGATGAGGACGTGGAGTCCGGTGTCGTGCGGTCGGGCCGGGTAGTGGCGGGCCAGGGGATCGAGATCCGCGCGGTAGATCTCCCAGTAGCTCATCGGCGTTCCGTCCAGGACGCCGAGGCACGGAACGCTGTGTCCGTCACCGGTGAGCTGGGACCGCACATGGCCGGCCGTCACGGCCGGCGGTCCGGCGAGTTCCCAGAACACGGCGACGGCGGGGTCGTTCATCCACCGTGACAAAAGGAGCAGATCGCGTTCGACACGGACGGGGACCAACTGGAACAGGCCTGCGGGGGTCCTGGCCGGGCCCCAGTCACCGAGGGGGACGGACCTCATGAGTGCAGGGGGTTGGCGATGGTGACGTAGACGGACTGGGTGTCGACCGGGCCGACGAGTTCGTCGAGGCCGTGCAGCCGGGTCAGCAGGTTCGCCTTGCAGCGCAGGACGGGTGAATCCAGCAGACGGGAGGGCAGGGTGCTGCTCGTCCGGGCCGGTCCGGACGAGACTCCGGTGAGGAACCGGCGGAGGGCGGCGAGCAGCAGCCGTTCGTCGGCCAGGCGCTGGGAGCCGAAGGCGCCGATGAGACCGAGGACGTTGTTGATGCCCAGGTAGTAGGCGAAGCGTTCGTCGGTGACCTCGTCGGAGACGAAGGTGTCGCTGTGTTCCCCGATGCCGGGCAGCCGGGCGTCGAGTTCCGCGCGTCGCGACGCGCGGAAGTAGTAGCCCTGGTTGTCCCGGTAACGTCCGCCCGCGGGCCAGCCGTCGGCGTCCAGCAGAAGCAGGGTGTTCTGCTGGTGTGCCTCGAGGGCGATGCCGGCCTCTCCGTCCAGCCACAGCACGGGCCGCACCACGTGTTCCAGGTACCGCAGGAACCACTCGGCGGCGACGGCCCCGGACGGCCGCCCCGTGCGGGCGGCGAGACGGGTGACGATCTCGGCCAGCCGGGATCCCGTACGGCCACTGGGGCGGGGCCGCGGCGAGAGCAGTCCGGCGACGCAGGCGACGTCGTCGTACGGCCGGAACGGGTTGTGCCGGATCACCGCGTCGAGTCCGGGCACGGGGTCGCCGGCCGGTGTGTTCACGGCGATCCAGGCCGGGTCCCGGACGATGTCGAAGCCGGGGTGCGCGGCCCGCCACCGCTGGGACAGTCCGGTGCGCAGCAGGCGGTGGACCTCGACCCCTCGGTGGAGTTCCTTACGGAGGTTCTCCCGGCGGGAGTTGGTGATGCGCAGGCCCAGCGACAGCTTGAGCATGGCCGGGGCCCCGGTCCGGTGGACGGTGCGTACGGAGGAGGTGGGGTACCAGGGGTCGCCGTGGCCGCCGAGGTCGCGGAGCAGTCCGGCGTCCAGCAGCGCGGCGGTCCCGGGGCGGTGGCGGACCTGGTTCAGTTGCCAGGGGTGGACGGGGAGGGCCGCGTAGCCGTCGGGCAGCGGCAGTCCGGGGCCGGCGAGACGTGCGGTGAGACGGGCCGCGGTGACGGGGCGTCCGCGCTCGGTCCAGGCGGAGTCGGCGGCGAGCAGCGCCGGGGCGACGGCGATCCAGTGCAGCGGGAAGGAGCCGCGGGACTCGGGCGAGTACCGCTGTGCCTCGGCGTCGGTGAGGCCCTCGCGGCTCTTCGGGTCCGGGTGCAGCGGATGCCCGAGGACGAGTGACTGTTCGGCGGCGAGGAAGAGGTCGGGGGTGTCGGCCGTGTCCGCCCGCCGGTCACCGACGAAGGCGGCGGTACGCCGTACGGAGTCGGCGACCCGCGCGACCAGGTCGGTGCCGTCGCCGGCCGGTGCCGGAATGCTGGCGTTCTCCCTGCTGAGGAGGGCGGCGAGCAGAACGGCGTCGACGGGCGGGGCGGGGTCGGGGGCGTCGGCCAGCCAGGGCGGGCCGAAGCGGTGCCAGCCCGTGGGGGACCAGTACAGGACGGGGACGAGAAGGGCCGTGCCACTGGCCGGCAGGGGGAGGCACAGGATGTCACCGCCCGGAGCGCGGACGCCGGTTTCGCGTACCCAGCAGCGCAGAAGGTTCTCCGTGACCGCCGCGTGGGCCGCCCCGCGCGGGTCGGGATGGTCCAAGGGGCAGGCGCCGGTGCCTCTGTGCCGGTCGGTGCCGGGCGGTTTCCGGTGCTGGTGCGGTACCGGGGAGCTCGGGCGGTCGGCGGGTGCGGGGGTCGTGTGCAAGGCGGGTCCTCGTGGGGGTGGTGCGGTGGCGGGGTCGGCCCGTCCGTGCGGGACGGCCTTCGGGGCGCCGGTCTCCTCGTGCGTGTCGTGGCGGCGGGCGGAGCGGTCGCGAGCCGCCGTGTGCGGGGCGTCGGCGAACCGGTCCAGGACCGCGGCGGCCTGTTCCTCGTCCGTGGATTCCGCCACCGTCCTCCGTCCTCCCCTGCGCTCCCGCCGCACCACGGCACGGGGGAAGCCGCGTGCGGGCAGCGGACCCCCCACCGCTACCAACCGCGGACCGCCCACCGGGTTACGGGTTGCTCCGGGATCACCGGCCCCCCTGGGCCGGCGACTTGTGGCCCGTCGGCCTCACATCGGCGTGTCTCCGGAAGATCGGCCAGGTCAGGTGGCTTGTAGCCGAACCGTTGCCGTTCCGCCGGACGTCCCCCACAGCGAGCGCATAGTGTGTGGTGCCGTTCCCGAAGTCCGTGGGAGCGTCCCCGAACTCCGTTCGGACCAGGGGCGGAACCACGGCCGAAGCACCAAGCCCGTTCATTTCAGGGGGAGTCAGATCATGCGATCCATACGGCCGTCGTCCACCGCCCGTCGAGGGGGGAGCGCACGCCGTACCTCCCCCGTCCTGGCCGCTGTCGCGCTCGCCTCGGCGCTCGCTCTCACCGCCACCGCCTGCGAGTCGGGGGACACCGACGCGAGCGCCGAGACCTCCGCGGCCGCCGACGACGGCAAGCTCAAGATCCCGGACGACATCAAGGACCGGCTCAAGGAGCACGGGATCGACCTCGACAAGTGGAAGAACGGCGCCTGGAAGGACTGGAGCAAGGACGACTGGCTGCGCGAGGCGCAGGACTACGTCAACCCGATCATCGAGGGCCTGTGGGACCCGGACCGCATGCGGGACGCGGAGGAACCGGACCAGGGGGTCGACGAGAGCGACATCTCCGGTGACCAGGGCGTGACGGACCCGACTCCGGAACCGGTGCAGGCGGAGGCCATCGCCCCGTCGTACCACGCCAACGCCCCCACGGCGGGCAAGGTGTTCTTCGACTCCCCCGAGGGCACGATGGTCTGCTCGGCCACGGTCGTGCAGGACCCGGCCAACCCGGGCAAGTCCAACATGGTGTGGACGGCGGGCCACTGTGTGCACGCGGGCAAGAAGGGCGGCTGGTACCGCAACATCGCCTTCGTGCCGTCGTACAACGACGCGGGCAGGTCGGCGAAGGAGCTGGAGACCGCCACGAAGGAGGAGGTCGCTCCGTACGGCGTCTGGTGGGGTGACTGGGCGCAGACCTCGGACCAGTGGATCGAGCAGGGCGGCTCCACGGGCGGTGACGGCGCCCCGTACGACTTCGCGGTCATCCATGTGACGCCGGAGGAGGGCGGCGACGGCAAGTCGCTGGAGGAGACGGTCGGTTCGGCGCTGCCGGTGGACTTCGACGCTCCCGCGGTGCCGGAGGTGGAGGAGATCACGGCGATCGGTTACCCGGCCGCCCCGCCGTACGACGGCCAGACGCTGTACAACTGCCAGGACGAGCCGGGCCGGCTGTCGCTCAGCGCGTCGGACCCGACGATGTACCGCATCGGGTGCAGCATGACCGCCGGTTCGTCCGGTGGCGGCTGGGTCGCGACGGGTTCGGACGGGAAGCCGGCGCTGGTGTCCAACACCTCCATCGGCCCGGTGACGGCGGGCTGGCTGGCCGGTCCGCGCCTGGGTGACGAGGCCAAGGGCGTGTACGACGCGGTCAGCGGGAAGTTCGCCGGGCAGTGACCGGTGTGCCCGGTCCCGTGTGCCACCGCGCGCGGGACCGGGCGGGCCATCAGCACGCGGTACGACATTCATTCGTTTCAACGGGGGTCATCGCACCATGGGTTCCACACGTACGTCCGCGCCGCTCGGGCGTGGCCGGCGCACCGTCCTCACCGCCTCCGGCCTGGTAGCCGCCCTGGCGCTCACCGCGACCGCGTGCGGCGGTTCCGGGAAGGACGAGGCGGACGACAAGCCCGACGCCGCCACCTCGCAGGCCGCCGACAGCGGCAGCGGCGAGGTGAGGATCCCGTCCGACATCGCGGACCGGCTCAAGGAGCACGGGATCGACGTCGACACGTGGAAGAACGGCGCCTGGAAGGACTGGGACAAGGACAAGTGGCTCAGTGAGGCCGAGGACTTCGTCAACCCGGTGATCGAGGGCCTGTGGAAGCCCGACCGGATGCGGTCCGCGAAGGAGGCCGACAAGACCGTCTCGGTCAAGGACGCGACGGCGGCCCAGGGCGTCAGCGACCCGGAGCCGGACCAGGTCCGGGCGGAGGCCGAGAAGACGCCGTACCACGAGAACGCGGCGCCGGTCGGCAAGGTGTTCTTCGACTCCCCCGAGGGTCCCGCCGTCTGCTCCGGCACCGTGATCAAGGACGTGAACCACCCGGGCAGGTCCAACCTCGTCTGGACGGCCGGACACTGCGTCCACGCCGGCGGCGACGGCGGCTGGTACCGCAATCTCGTCTTCGTGCCGGCCTACAACGACCTCGGCCGGTCCTCGGCGGACCTGAGCGGCGCGAGTGCCACCGAGATCGCTCCCTACGGCAACTGGTGGGCGGACTGGGCCTCGACGTCCAACGGCTGGATCCAGGGCGGTTCGCAGTCCGGCGGCGACGGAGCGGCGTACGACTACGCGGTGCTGCACGTGAAGCCGGAGCAGGGCGCCAAGTCCCTGGAGGAGACGGTCGGCGCCGCGCTGGACGTGGACTTCTCCGCACCGTCCGCGGCGGAGGCGGGCGAGATGGGCGCCTGGGGGTACCCGGCCGCGCCGCCCTACGACGGCCTGCAGATGTTCAAGTGCCTCGACGCTCCGGGCCGGTTCTCGCTCGGCTCCGGTCTGCCGACGATGTACCGCATCGGCTGCTCCATGACCGGCGGCTCGTCCGGCGGCGGCTGGTTCCGGGTGCTGAACGGCAAGACGGTGCTGGTCTCCAACACCTCGATCGGCCCGCTGGACAACACCTGGCTGGCGGGCCCGCAGCTCGGTGAGGACGCCGAGGCGTTGTACCAGAACATGAGCAGGACCTACGGCGGTCGGTGATCCGCACATGACGAAGGCCCGCCCCCCGCCGTGAGCGGGGGGCGGGCCTTCGTTCTGCCGTGAGTGGGCTCAGCCGGCCGGGGTCGGGACGTACGGCGTGAGTTCCGCCGCCAGCTCCTCGTGCACCCGGAGCTTGAGCAGGGTGCCCTCCGGGGTGTGCTCCTCGGAGATCACCTCGCCCTCGTCATGGGCGCGGGCGACCAGCTTGCCGTGGGTGTACGGCACGAGCGCCTCGATCTCCACGGACGGGCGGGGCAGCTCGTCGTCGATCAGCGCGAGCAGCTCCGTGATGCCCCGGCCGGTACGGGCCGAGACCGCGATGGAGCGCTTCTCCGTCCGCAGCAGCCGCTGGAGGGTCAGCGGGTCGGCCGCGTCGGCCTTGTTGATCACGACGATCTCGGGTACGTCGGTGGCGCCGACGTCCCTGATCACCTCGCGCACGGCGGCGAGCTGCTCCTCGGGGACCGGGTGCGAACCGTCCACCACGTGCAGGATCAGGTCGGCGTCGCCGACCTCCTCCATCGTGGAGCGGAACGCCTCGACCAGGTGGTGCGGCAGGTGCCGGACGAATCCGACGGTGTCGGCCAGCGTGTACAGCCGCCCGCTGGGGGTCTCGGCCCGGCGCACGGTCGGGTCGAGGGTCGCGAACAGGGCGTTCTCGACCAGGACGCCCGCGCCCGTGAGGCGGTTGAGCAGCGAGGACTTGCCGGCGTTGGTGTAGCCCGCGATGGCCACGGACGGCACCTTGTGGCGCCTGCGTTCCTGGCGCTTGATCTCGCGGCCGGTCTTCATCTCCGCGATCTCCCGGCGCATCTTCGCCATCTTCTCGCGGATCCGTCGCCGGTCCGTCTCGATCTTGGTCTCACCGGGACCGCGGGTGGCGAGGCCGCCGCCCTTGCCGCCGCCCATCTGCCGGGACAGCGACTGACCCCAGCCGCGCAGTCGCGGCAGCATGTACTGCATCTGCGCGAGCGCGACCTGCGCCTTGCCCTCGCGGGACTTGGCGTGCTGGGCGAAGATGTCGAGGATCAGGGCCGTGCGGTCGATGACCTTGACCTTGACGACGTCCTCGAGGTGGATCAGCTGGCCGGGGCTGAGCTCACCGTCGCAGATGACGGTGTCCGCGCCCGTGTCGAGCACGATGTCGCGCAGCTCCTGCGCCTTGCCGGAGCCGATGTAGGTGGCGGCGTCGGGCTTGTCGCGGCGCTGGATCACACCGTCGAGGACGAGGGCGCCGGCCGTCTCCGCGAGGGCGGCGAGCTCGGCCAGGGAGTTCTCCGCGTCCTGCACGGTTCCCGAGGTCCACACGCCGACGAGCACGACCCGCTCCAGGCGGAGCTGCCGGTACTCGACCTCGGTGACGTCCTCGAGCTCGGTGGAGAGGCCCGCGACACGGCGCAGGGCCGCACGCTCGGAGCGGTCGAACTGGTCGCCGTCCCGCTCTCCGTCGATCTCGAGGCTCCAGGCGACGTCCTCTTCCATCAGGGCATCGGCCCGAAGACCCTCGGGGTAGGTGTGCGCGAAGCGCTTGGTGTCCTGGGAAGGGGAAGAAGAGGAGGTCATTGGGTCCTTACGTCGTTGGGTGACCGTATGCGGCGACGGAGCCGGTCCGTGGGATCCTCCGTCACTGTCCACAACGTCCGGGGTGCCCGGGAGATTCCCGTGTCCCGTGCCGTGCGGACCTGACGATGGTCGCACGGTACGGCCCGTCTCGTCACCGTGTTATTCCCGGCCCGCGCCCGGTCGATGCACGGGCACGACCGGCCGCCGGGCGGGTGTCGCGGACCGGGCCGCGGACTTCCATTCAGGGTGGCCGGGCATCGGCGGGGTCGTGGCCCCGTACAGCCAGGGGTGCAGGAAGCCGGTCAGGTCGCGTCCGGCGGTGCGGGACGCCAGCCGGACGAAGTCGGAGGTGGAGGCGGTGCCGTCGCGGTGGCGGGTGACCCAGTCGCGTTCCAGGCGTTCGAAGGCGGTGCGGCCGATCTCCTCGCGCAGGGCGTACAGCACGAGGGCGGCGCCGGAGTAGATGTTCGGCCGGAAGATGCCGATCTTCCGGCCGGGCTCCGGGGGCTTGGGCGCGGCGGGCGGTCCGCCGGCCGCGCGCCAGCCGTCGGAGGCCTCGTAGGCGGCCTTCATCCGGGCCTCGAGGGTTCTGCCGCCCCGCTCCTGCGCGTACAGCGCCTCGTACCAGGTGGCGTGCCCCTCGTTGAGCCACAGGTCGGACCAGGTGCGGGGGCTGACGCTGTCGCCGAACCACTGGTGGGCCAGCTCGTGCACCATGATCGACTCGACGTACCAGGCGGGGAGGGCCGGGTCGGTGAACAGGTCGCGTTCGAAGAGGGAGAGGGTCTGGGTCTCCAGCGCGAAGCCGGTGGACGCGTCGGCGAGGAGCAGGCCGTAGGTCTCGAACGGGTAGCGGCCGGTCCTCTTCTCCATCCAGGAGATCTGGGCGGGGGTCTTCGCCAGCCAGGGTTCGAGCTTCGCGCGGTGGGCGGTGGGCACGACGTCCCGCAGGGGCAGCCCGTGCGGGCCGGCGCGGTGCAGGACGGTGGAACGGCCGATGGAGACCTGCGCGAGTTCGGTGGCCATGGGGTGGCGGGTCCGGTACGTCCAGGTGGCGGCCCCGCGCGTGCGGCCGACCTCGGCCGGCAGACCGTTGGCCACCACCGTGTGGCCGTCGGGGGCGGTGATCCGGAAGGTGAACACCGCCTTGTCCGAGGGGTGGTCGTTGCACGGGAACACCAGGTGGGCGGCGTCGGCCTGGTTGGCCATGGCGAGGCCGTCCGTGGTGCGCACCCAGCCGCCCTCGCGGTCCTCGGCGGCCACGGGGTCGCTGGTGTGCCGGACGGTGATCCGGGCCCGCTCGCCCTCGTCCAGAGGGTCCTCGGGTGTGATCACCAGGTCCTCCCCGGCACGGGTGAAGCCGGCCCGGGCCCCGTCGACCTCGACGGAGCGGACCGTGCCGTGGGCGAAGTCGAGGTTGATCCGGTCCAGGCCGGCGGTGAGGCGGGCGTCGATCGTGGTGACGGCTTCGAGCGGCCGGTCGTTGCGGCCCGGGTAGTCGAGGGCGATGTCGTACGACAGCACGTCGTACCCGGGGTTGCCCAGGTACGGGAAGAGCCGGTCACCGAGGCCGAGCGGAACGGCGGGGGCACTCGCGGCGACCAGGCAGACGGAGACGGCGGAGGCGAGCAGCGCGGCGACCGCCCGGCGCCGACGTGCGTGACCGCCTCCGGCGCGGGTGCTCCGGTCCCGGGCGGCCTGGTCTCGGGGCGCCCGGGCCTGGACGGCGTGCCCGCGCGGTGCCCGGGTCCGGACAGCCTGCTGGTGTGCTTGGTCCTGGTGGCGATGGCCGTGCGCCGTCCGGTCCTGGGACGCGCGGCCGTCAGGGGCCCCGGCCGGGGAACCGTGGTCGAGTGGGGACCGGCTGTGCGGGTCCTGGCTGGATGCGGCCCGGCCGGGGGACAGGTCGCTGCCGGGTGTCCCGGGCCGGGGGCCGTGGCTCGCCGACGGCCGGCCGTACGGGACGTGGCTGGGTGTCGTCCGGGCCTGGGACAGGTGGCTGTGGGGTGTCCCGGGCCGGGAGTCGTGGTCGGCGGGCGGCCGGCCGTGCGGGCCGGGGGCGTGGGGGGTGAGCATTCACCACGGCTATCAGCGTGCGCGTGCGGTGTGGTGACGGCGCGCTTTCGACCCACCCGATCGGGTAATCACACCGCCGCTCGGAGGCTCCGTGCCCCGGTCAGGCGCCCGACGCCTGCCGCTGGGCCCGGCTCACGTCGTACACACCGGCCACGTTGCGCATCGCGCGCATGAGGGTGGGCAGGTGGGCGGCGTCCGGCAGGTGCACGGTGTAGGTGTGCCGCACCTGCTGGCGGTCCGGGGGTTCGACGGTCGCGGAGACGATCTCGGCGCCTTCGAGGGCCATGGCCTCGGTGAGGTCCGCGAGCAGATGCGGACGGACGAAGGACTCCGCGACCAGCGTGACCCGGCACTCGGCACCCTCCCCCCAGCGCACGCCGACCTCCGCGCGCCCCGCGCTCTTCATGCGCGCCACCCCGGCGCACTCCACCCGGTGCACGGTGACCGCTCCCCCGCGTACGGCGAAACCGGTCACCTCGTCGGGCGGTACGGGCGTACAGCAGCCGGCGAGCCGTACGGTCGCGCCGTCCCGGTCGACCAGGACCTGGGCGGCGGTGGGACGACCGGGGTCCGGGGCGTCCGGGGCCGGTGACGGGGCGGGGTCACCGGTGAGGGGCCGGGCGGCCTCCTCCGGTACGGCCCCGGCCGCCTCGTCCGGTGCGGGGTGGGCGGTCAGCCACCGCTGGATGGCGATCCGCGCGGCGGGGGTGTGGGCGTGCTCCAGCCACTCCCTGGAGGGCTCGGAGGCCGCGTCCTGGCCCATGAGCAACTGAACGGTGTCGCCGTCCTTGAGGACGGTGCTCAGCGTCGCCAGCCGGCCGTTGACCCTGGCCCCGATGCACGCGTGGGCGTCCTCGCCGTACTGGGCGTAGGCGGCGTCCACGCAGGTCGCTCCCTCGGGCAGGCCCAGGGTGCCGCCGTCGGGGCGGAACACGGCGATCTCGCGGTCCTGGGCGAGGTCCTCGCGCAGGGTGGACCAGAAGGTGTCGGGGTCGGGCGCGGCCCGCTGCCATTCCAGCAGCCGGGAGAGCCAGCCGGGCCGGGTGGGGTCGACGCGTTCGCCGTCGCTCGCGGACTGCTCCTCCGGCGGTGCGGCGTAGGGGTTGCCGAGGGCGACGACCCCGGCCTCGGCGACCTTGTGCATCTGGTGGGTGCGGATGAGGACTTCGACGACCTGTCCGTCCGTACCGGCCACGGCGGTGTGCAGCGACTGGTACAGGTTGAACTTCGGTACGGCGATGAAGTCCTTGAACTCCGAGACCACGGGCGTCATGCAGGTGTGGAGCTCGCCCAGGACGCCGTAGCAGTCGGCGTCCTCGTTCACCAGCACCAGCAGACGGCCGAAGTCGGCGCCGCGCAGTGCCCCTCGTCTGCGGGAAACCCGGTGCACGGAGACGAAGTGGCGCGGGCGGATGAGGACTTCGGCGGTGATGTCGGCCTCGCGGAGCACCGTGCGCACGTCGTCGGCGACGTCGGCGAGCGGGTCGTCCGCGCGGGCGGCGTTGCGGACGACCAACTCGCGTGTGTGCTCGTACTCCTCGGGGTGGAGGATCGCGAAGACCAGGTCCTCCAGTTCCGTCTTGAGCGCCTGGACGCCGAGCCGTTCGGCGAGGGGGATCAGGACGTCACGTGTCACCTTGGCGATGCGTTCCTGTTTCTCCGGGCGCATCACGCCGAGGGTGCGCATGTTGTGCAGCCGGTCGGCGAGTTTGATCGACATCACGCGGACGTCGTTGCCGGTGGCGACGAGCATCTTGCGGAAGGTCTCGGGCTCGGCGGCGGCGCCGTAGTCGACCTTCTCCAGCTTGGTGACGCCGTCGACGAGGTAGCGGACCTCCTCGCCGAACTGCTCACCGACTTGATCGAGCGTCACCTCCGTGTCCTCGACGGTGTCGTGGAGCAGGGAGGCGGTCAACGTCGTGGTCTCGGCGCCGAGTTCGGCGAGGATCAGGGTCACCGCGAGCGGGTGCGTGATGTACGGCTCACCGCTCTTGCGCATCTGGCCGCGATGGGAGGACTCGGCCAACAGGTAGGCACGGCGCAGGGGTTCGAGGTCGGCGTCGGGATGGTGGGCACGGTGGGCGTCCACCACGTGTCCGATGGCGTCGGGGAGCCGGTCGCGGGCGGCGGGGCCGAGCAGCGCGGCACGGCCCAGCCGGCGCAGGTCGAGCCGGGGGCGGGACTTCCTGCGCGACCCCGTGGGCGTGACGTGACCAGATGTCACAGGGCCTGGGGTCGCAGGGTTCACGGCCTCCGCGTTCATGGGCACCTCCGGCTGCGTGGACCGGCGGACGGCGCGCCCCAGGGCGGACTCGGGCTCGGGAGACGGCGTTCGCCCCCCGTCCGGGCCGGTGCTTGATGCTACCGAGCCGGACCCCCTCGGGCTGACCGCCTCCGGCCGAGCGTGAAACGGATCACCCCATCGAGGGAAGGACGGCCGGAGGTCCTTTTCACGCCATCGGACCGGGGATCCTCCATGATCTTGAAGGCGATCAGCCTTCCGGACCTGCGGATGTTTCCGTCCAGCAGGCCGGAAGCCGCGATCCTGAGCCGGTGCTCCGGTCAGCGCAGGGCGTTCTCCAGCCACTCGGGCTCGATCACGCCCTCGGCGACGATCACCGCCGGACCGGTCATCTCGATCTCGCCGTCGGGCCGTTCGGTGATCACGAGGGTGCCGCCGGGCACATCGACGGTGTACGTCGCGGGGGTGCCGGTGACCTTCGGGTCGGCACCGTCGCGGCGGGCGGCGGCCACGGCGACCGCGCACGCGCCTGTGCCGCAGGAGCGGGTCTCGCCGGACCCGCGCTCGTGCACCCGCAGCGCCACGTGCCGCGGGCCGCGGTCGACGACGAACTCCACGTTCACGCCGTCCGGGTAGGCGGCGGCCGGGCTGAAGGGGGGCGGGGTGGACAGGTCGCCCGCGTGGGCCAGGTCGTCCACGAAGGCCACGGCGTGCGGATTGCCCATGTTCACGTTCCGCGCGGGCCAGCTGCGCCCGCCGACGCTCACGGTGACGTCGCCCTCGGGGAGCAGCGCCCGGCCCATGCCGACGGTGATGTCCCCGTCCTTGGCGATGTGGACGGTCTTCACTCCCCCACGCGTGGCGATCGCGGTGTCTCCCGCGGACACGTGTCCGGCGCGCTGGAGGTAGCGCGCGAACACCCGCACCCCGTTGCCGCACATCTCCGCGACCGAGCCGTCGCCGTTGCGGTAGTCCATGAACCACTCGGCCTCGGCCGCCATGTGCCGTGCCTCGGGGTGGGCCGCGGACCGCACCACGTGCAGCAGTCCGTCGCCGCCGATGCCCGCGCGGCGGTCGCACAGGGCGGCGACGGCGGCCGGGGACAGGTCGATGGCGTTCTCGGGGTCCGGGACGATCACGAAGTCGTTCTCCGTGCCGTGGCCCTTGAGGAAGGCGATCCGCGTGCTCATTCCTCGATCGTACGAGAACACTCCGTCGGGGCGCCGGGAGGACGCGGTTCCGTGCGGGCCCGGTGAGGGCCGGCCGCGCGGTTCCGCGCCCCTTTCCTTCGGGCGCCGCCCTCCTCGGCACTGCTCAGCGGAGCCTGGCCACCCGCCACACGGCCAGGGCCACCACCGCGGCGACCATCACGACGTAGGCGGTCACCACCCGCCAGTCGGGTCTGCGGCCGGAGCCGCGGGCCGGCAGGCCCGGCCAGGTGGAGCCCGCCCTGCGGGCGGCCATCATGCCCCAGCCGGCCGCGCAGGAGCAGATCAGCAGCCCCAGCATGGCGATCACGGCGCCGCTGTCGCCGAAGTCGAAGGCGAGCGGGAAGGCGAACATCAGGGAGCCGACCGCGGCCAGCCCGACGATCGGCGCGAGCTGCCAGATGCGCAGCCGGCGCTGCGGGCGCAGCTCGACCTCGACCTCGTCCCCGCCCGCGAACATCTCGTCCGGCTCGGGGCCGTCGTCGGTCACGCCGCCCTGCGTCTCGTCCGGTCCGTCCGGACTGAGGCGGTCGGTCGTCTCCTGCTCCGGTGCACCCCGCTCGGTGGTGAGGTGTTCGGTGCCGTGTGCGGTGTCGCGAGGGCCGGCCTCCATCGCCACGCGCCCTCCCAACTTAGGACTCCACTGGTCGATCGAAGCTCGATGATGGCACGGCGCCACAGGCCCGGATGACGGCCTGGGCGTCCCGATGCCAGGACGTGATCAGGCTGTAACCGGTCGTTCGACCAACGACAACGCGAGCTGCGGAAGTTCCGTCAGGTCCGCCGCGGCCCCACTCAACCAGTTCACCCGGGGATCGCGCCTGAACCATGAATCCTGACGGCGCGCGAAGCGCTTGGTGGCACGGACGGTCTCGGACCGCGCCTCCTCGAGGGTGCACTCCCCGGCGAGCGCCGCGAGCACCTGCTGGTAGCCGAGCGCGCGCGACGCCGTACGCCCCTGGCGCAACCCTTGCGCCTCCAGTGCGCGTACTTCCTCCACGAGGCCGGCCTCCCACATCCGGTCCACCCGGCGGGCGATGCGCTCGTCCAGTTCGGGGCGGGCCACGTCGACACCGATCTGGAGGGTGTCGTAGACCGAGTCGTGGCCGGGGAGGTTGGCCGTGAAGGGTCTTCCGGTGATCTCGATGACCTCGAGCGCGCGGACGATGCGGCGGCCGTTGCTCGGCAGGATCACCCGCGCGGCCTCCGGGTCCGCCACGGCGAGGCGCGCGTGCAGCGCCCCCGGGCCGCGCAGCGTGAGCTCCTCCTCCAGGCGGGCCCTGACCTCGGGGTCGGTGCCGGGGAACTCCAGGTTGTCGACGGCGCCGCGGACGTAGAGGCCGGAACCGCCGACGAGGACGGGCCAGCGCCCCTCGGCGAGCAGCGCGTCGATCCGCTCCCGGGCCAGCCGCTGGTACTCGGCGACGGACGCGGTGACGGTGACGTCCCAGATGTCGAGCAGGTGGTGCGGGACGCCGCCGCGTTCCCCGGGCGTCAGCTTGGCGGTGCCGATGTCCATCCCCCGGTAGAGCTGCATGGAGTCGGCGTTGACGACTTCGCCGCCGAGCCGCTGGGCCAGGAATACGCCCAGATCGGACTTTCCGGCCGCCGTGGGGCCGACGACGGCGATGACGCGGGGGGCGAGGGGTGCGCTGCTCACTGATCCAGTCTCGCAAACCTCCCGTCCGGTCCTCGAACGGGTTACGTGACGCGACGGTCGCCGGGTCGTTGCCCGTTGCGAGGTTCCTGCCGCCGGATCACAGGGGGCGGTGGCCCGGGTCACACGAGCGGATGCACCGGGCGACGCGGGATTTCGCCCGCACGAGTAACGTATGGAGTGGATATGGGCGTTTTTGCACGGCTTTTTCGGAGGTCGAAGGCCACGGAGGAGACGCGGACCGCCGAGGTCCGGGCCGGCGAGGCGGCGGCCGGGGCCGGCACGGAGAGCGCGGCCGGGGCCGCGGAGCCGAAGGGGCCGGCCGAGGCGCCGGAGACCACCGGGCCGGCGGAGAAGGAGGCCGGCGAGGTCACCGGCACCGACACCGTCGAGATCCCCAAGCAGCAGTCCGCCGAGGCGGCCGGCAGCGAGACCGGTGAGGGCGCCCGCACGTAGAGGGTCGTGAGGGAAGGTACATCATGGGTCTCCTGGACAATCTGAAGGCCGGACTCGGCCCGGCCAAGGACAAGGTCTCCGACCTCGCGCACCAGCACGAGGACAGGATCCAGCACGGTCTGGACAAGGCCGCGCGGACCGTCGACGAGCGGACCAAGGGAAAGTACAGCGACCGGATCCGGACGGGTACGGGCAAGGCCAAGGGCGCCGTGGACCGGCTCGCGCACAAGAACGACCCCGGCTCGGGCGCGGGCGGCACGACCACGCCGCCGGCCGGGCCGCCGCCCACTTCCTGAGCGGCACACCGGCGGACGGCCGCGGAACACACCGAGGGTTCCCGGCCGTCCGCCGCGTTCTCCCCTGCGGCAGCCCGCCTGCGCCCAGGCGGCCACGAGGTGACCGGCCCCGCAGGAAACGCCCTCGTGAAACAGCACGTACCCCGGGCCCCGGCCGTCCGCCGCGTTCTCCCCGGCGGCAGTCCGCCTATGCCCAGACAGCCACGAGGTAGCCGACCCCGTAGGGGGCGTCCTCGTGGAGCAGTGTGCCCTTCAGGGCCGGGTTTCCGGCCGCCGCGCCGGCGAGTACCTGCCAGGGGGCCCGGCCGGAGACCTTCAGTTCGCGGGCCAGTCCGGTGTCCAGCGCTCGCAGGGCCCCGGTGTCGGCCGCGCCCAGCGCGCGTGCGAGTTCCGCGTCGAAGGGGGCCGCGCGCTCGTCGAGGTAGCCGGGTGCCTTGAGTGTGCGGCAGGCGCTGGCGTCACCCATCACCAGCAGCGCGACCCGCTCCGCCCGGCCGGCGAGGGCCTCCCCCGTCTCGGCGCACCGCTCGGCCGTGAGGGACTCCCCCACGGCCAGTCCCTCCACGGGGGTGTCCGCCCAGCCGGTGCGGTCCAGCAGCCAGGCGCCCACGGCCAGCCCGTACGGGAGCTCCCGCCCGGGTGTGCCCTCGCCCCGTCCCAGCCGTACGTCCAGGCCGACGCCGAAGCCCCGGAAGGATCCCGGGGTGCCCTCCGGGTAGGTCTCGGGCCCGGCACCGTCCCCCGGTCCCACGACCACGAGCAGATCGGGCCGGGCGGCGCCGAGCACACCCAGCGCGTCCGTGCACGCGGCCCGCGCGGTGTCCAGCTCGGGAGCGGCCCCTGCGGCGACCTCCGGCACGAGCAGCGGCGGGCACGGGCAGACTGCGGCGGCGACAAGCATGATCGACAGCCTACTGCGGAGGCCCGGAACGGCACCCCCGCCTCACGGGCCGTCCGTGCCCCGGACGCGCTCCGTGAGGCTGTACCGCGGGCGGTGGGTGACCGGTCCGGTCAGTCGACGGCGCAGCCCCCGGTGACCGCCGGCAGCGGCTCGGGCACGCCCACCTTGGGCAGACCGAGCAGTACGCCGGAGGGCTGAGCGGCCTTCTCGGTGGTGCGCTTCTCCCAGGCGTCCCCCGCGCGGGTGCGGCGCACGTCGAGCACCGCGCCCTCGGCGAGGAGGTGGTGCGGGGCGGCGTAGGTGATCTCGACGGTGACCACGTCGCCGGGGCGCACCTCCTGCTCCGGCTTGGTGAAGTGCACCAGGCGACTGTCGGGGGCGCGGCCGGAGAGGCGGTGGGTGGCACCGTCCTTGCGGCCCTCGCCCTCGGCGACCATCAGCTCCAGGGTGCGGCCGACCTGCTTCTTGTTCTCCTCCCAGGAGATCTCCTCCTGGAGGGCGACGAGGCGCTCGTAGCGCTCCTGGACGACCTGCTTGGGGATCTGGCCGTCCATCTCGGCGGCCGGGGTGCCGGGCCGCTTGGAGTACTGGAAGGTGAACGCCTGCGCGAAGCGGGCCTCGCGCACCACGTGCAGGGTCTGCTGGAAGTCCTCCTCGGTCTCGCCGGGGAAGCCCACGATGATGTCGGTGCTGATCGCCGCGTGCGGGATGGCGGCGCGGACCTTCTCGATGATCCCGAGGTAGCGCTCCTGCCGGTAGGAGCGGCGCATCGCCTTCAGGACCGGGTCGGAGCCGGACTGGAGCGGCATGTGGAGCTGCGGCATCACGTTCGGCGTCTCGGCCATGGCGGCGATGACGTCGTCGGTGAAGTCGCGCGGGTGCGGCGAGGTGAAGCGGACGCGCTCCAGGCCGTCAATGGTGCCGCAGGCCCGCAGCAGCTTGCTGAACGCCTCGCGGTCGCCGATGTCGGACCCGTACGCGTTGACGTTCTGCCCGAGCAGGGTGATCTCGGAGACGCCCTCGGCGACCAGGGCCTCGATCTCGGCGAGGATGTCGCCGGGGCGGCGGTCCTTCTCCTTGCCGCGCAGCGCGGGAACGATGCAGAAGGTGCAGGTGTTGTTGCAGCCGACGGAGATGGAGACCCAGGCCGCGTAGGCGCTCTCGCGCCGGGTGGGCAGCGTGGAGGGGAACGCCTCCAGCGACTCGGCGATCTCGACCTGCGCCTCCTCCTGCACGCGGGCGCGCTCCAGGAGGACGGGCAGCTTGCCGATGTTGTGCGTGCCGAAGACGACGTCGACCCAGGGCGCCCGCTTCACGATGGTGTCGCGGTCCTTCTGCGCGAGGCAGCCGCCGACCGCGATCTGCATGCCGGGGCGGCTCGCCTTCTTCGGGGCGAGGTGGCCGAGGTTGCCGTACAGCTTGTTGTCGGCGTTCTCCCGGACGGCGCAGGTGTTGAAGACGACGACGTCGGCGTCGCCGTCGGAGCCCTCGGGGGCGCGGACGTAGCCCGCGTCCTCCAGCAGCCCGGACAACCGCTCGGAGTCGTGGACGTTCATCTGGCACCCGTAGGTGCGTACTTCATAGGTGCGCGTGCCGCCCACTGACTGGCTCCGGTCGATGCTGCTCATGCCCACAAGGGTAGGCGGTGCCGCGGACCGCCTCGGCCCGGTGGGCAACTCCCTGCCAGGCAGCTTCCTGGCCTGGCCGGATGCGGACAGCGGGGGTGGCGTGATGGTTATCTCTTGGCAGCGGCCGGAAAGCGCGGGGAACGCGGACCGGCCCGGGGGAGCTACGAGCACCACCGGCTCCATGCGCATCACCGCAACCGGTACTGAGTCACGCATGGGATGGAGAACACCGAATGTTCCGTACCAACCGTTGTACCGCGGCCGTCACGCTCACCGCCGCCGCCGTCCTCACCACGCTCGCCTGGGCCGTGCCCGCACAGGCCGCCGACGGGGCCGGGCGGGGGCCGGTGGCCGCACCGCAGGACTTCACCTGGACGCCGCCGACCGAGCCGATCGGCGGTGGACGGCCGTACCTCCCCGGCACGCCCGGCGACTTCACCTGGGGCCCGGCGCACCCCGACGACTTCACCTGGACCCCGCCGGTCACGCCGTGACCACCTGCCGGTGACGCCGGGCGGCCGCCTGTCAGATCCACTGCCGGCGGGCCGCCTGCACTCCCGCCTCGAAGCGGCTGGACGCACCGAGCCGTTCCATCAGCTCGGCCATGATCCGCCGCTCCGTGCGCACACCGATGCCGAGCATCCGTGCCACCGCCTCGTCGGTGAGGCCGGTGGACAGCAGCTGGAGCAGCTTGCGCTCCTGCGGAGTCAGCCCGTGCGGATCGTCCTCGGAGGAGTTCTTCTCATGGAACGGGGCCGCGTGCTCCCAGTACGCCTCGAACAGCGCCCGCATGGCGAGCACCACCGGCCGGCTGTTGAACAGCAGCGCCGAGGGGCCCGCCTGATCGGGCAGCCCGGCCACGATCGCCGCGGTCGTGTCGACGATCAGCAGCCGCATCGGCAGGGTCGGGGACGTGCGGATCTCGCTGTTGTGCTCGGCCATCCACTGCGCGTGCGCCCTCGTCACCCGGTCGTTGACGGCGCTGTCCAGGTAGATCGAACGGAACCGGACGCCCCGGGCGAGTGCCCGCTCGTTCAGCGGCCGGGACGCCTCGATCGCCTCCTCCGACAGCCCGCCCACGGGGTGGAAGACCAGGGACTCGTGCCGGCAGGACTCCGCGAGGGCCTCCAGCCGGGTACGGATCTCGTCCACGTTGTCGAGCTGTTCCGTGCCGTCCGAGCCGGACCCGCCCGACGCCGTGTACTCGGCGGCGAGTGCCGCCAGCGCGGCCCGGTTCTGCTCGATGCGCTGTTGCCGCCAGGCCAGTTCGTCCTGTTCCCGCTGGAGCAGGACCTTCAGGCCGAGCGACGGGTTCACCGCGCGCAGCGCCCCGGGCGAGTCCCCGGACGGGGCGAGGAGGGACAGCTCGGACAGCCGGGCGAGTGCCTCCCCCACCTCGTCGGTGGCGATGCCGAGGAGGTCGGCGAGTCTGTCCGGATCGTGTTCCTTGTGGAACAGGATCGCGCGGTAGACGGCAAGCGTTCGCTGGTCGAGCGGAGATACGTCGTCCACGTGGTGTTTCCCCCTTGAACCACATGCCCGGACCCGGCTCCACGCCGGACGGGACGGTCCGCGGCGCGGGACGGGGGCAGCACCGCACGCCCGGCGAAGCACCCCCGTAGATCCTTCACGTTCCCGCCACGCTACCCGCTCAGGAGTTCCGGTGTCGCACGCAGACGCGTTTGTCGTCCCTCCGTTGAACGGCCGTGTCGTGCTCGTCATAGACGCGACCACCGGAGTCGGCCGCACCGTGGCCACCCGGCTGAGTGCGGCCGGCGCGGCCGTGGCGGTGGTCGGCGCGGGGCATCCGGGCCGGGACGACGACGCCGCCACCAGCGCGGCGTTCCTGTGCAAGGAGCTGGCCGACGTCGGTCTGGTGGCGCTCCCCTACCAGGTGGACGTCACCCGGCCGGAAACACTCGGTGCCCTGCCCCGTCAGATCGCCGCCGAACTGGGCCCGGTGGCCGCGTGCCTCGTGGTGGTCCCGCCGGACGCCGGCGGCGAGGGCCTGGCCCGGGCCTTCCGCACCGTGTCGGCGGTCGTCGCGGCGTCCCTGCCGGCCGGGGCCGAGCACATCGAGATCGACACGGGCCGGGACGAGGCCGACCGCGAACGGGTGGCCCGTTCGGTCGCGGACCGGCTGGTCAGGCGGTTCACCCGGCCGCCCGCCCGCTGACGGTCCGTCAGCAATGCGCGCAGGCCGCGGGCCTGCCGCCCAGGAGTCCTTCTACCGTCCGTCCGCACGGGGGTTCAGCATGTCGATACGGATAGTCGTCGCAGGTGATCACCAACTCGTCCTGGAGGCCTTCGCCGAGACGCTCAACGGCGTCGACGGGCTGGAGGTGGTGGGGCTGGCCACGGCGTGCGACGCGGTGCTGCCGGCGGTGGAGCGGCACCGGCCCACCGTGCTGCTGCTCGGCGAGTCCACGATGGCCGGCCGGGCGCTGCGCATCGCCACCGACGTACGCAGTCACCATCCCAAGTGCGGGGTCGCGCTGATGGTGGGGGCGGCCACGCCGTCGGTGGTGGACCGGGCGGTGGCGGCCGGCGCGCTCGGTGTCGTGCCGAAGAACGCCCGGCTCCCCCAGCTGGTGACGACGCTGATGGGGGTGGCGGGCGGCTGTCTGACCGTCGATCCGTCGCTGCTGCGGCCGGTGGCGGTCGGGGAGACGACGCTGAGCGTGCGGGAGGTGGACGTGCTGCGGCTGACGGCCGGCGGGGCGACCGTGAAGGAGATCGCGGGCGAGCTGTACCTGGCGTCGGGCACCGTGCGCAATCTGACGTCGGCGGCCATCAAGAAGCTCGGGGGGCGCAACCGGTTCGACGCGGCGCGCATCGCCGGGGAACACGGTCTGCTGTGAGCGGACGCGCGCCTGCCCCGGCACGGTGGGTGCCGGGGCGGGGCGGGATGGTGCGCCTGCTCGTCACGTTCGTGCGGGCACGGGCGCGACGGATGTGCGAGGCCGTACGGGACCGCGTACGGGACTCACTTCTCCAGGCAGAACTCGTCGATCGGGTAGCCGACATGGCGGTCGGCGGTCGGCAGGTGCCCGAGGATCGTGTCGCCCGGCTTGAGTTCGGTGGAGTTGAGGACCGCCGCGTCCGGACCGAGGACCCGTACGTGCCAGTCGTCCTGGAGGATCAGGTTGACGGTCTGTCCGCCCGGGGCGACCGCGTCGATGGAGATGAGCGGACGCGTCTCTATCTTGACCCGGCCGACGCTGACCGGACGGGTGCGGCCCTTGGTGTCGACGGCCAGCACCTTGCTGCCGGCGTGGAGTTCGCTCAGGTAGTGGGTGCGGCCGCCCTGGGAGACGGTGTACGAGTGCAGCGCGCCGGCGTTCACCCGGAACGGGCGGGTCGGCATGTACGGCAGCGGGTGGGTCTCGCTGACGCACAGCACCATGCCCTTGGAGTGCGAACCGACCAGGATGCCCTCGTCCTTGCGGAAGTGGGTGGTGGTGTCGACGCAGGCCCGCTCGCCCATGCCGATGTGGGTGGTGTGGGTGACGGTCAGCTCCACCAGGTCGATCTCGCCGCCGCGGGCGCTCGCGGCGGTACGCAGCGCCGTGGCGTCACCGACCGTGTCGGCCCGCATCAGCACACCGTCGGAGCCGAGTTCGAGGACGCCGTAGACGATCTCGGCCTCCTCGGTGTCGGAGGCGGTGGTGATGATGGAGCCGGGTGCGCCGGTGGCCGCCGCGATCACGATCTCGAGCGGGATCTTGGTGGGGTCGCGGAAGTCGAGGACGCTCCACGGCTCCAGCCGTGCCGCGAGGCAGGCGTCCTCGAGCGTGTCGGCGTCGACGATCTCCACGTACCGCCCGAACTCGACGTCCGGGTGGGCCTCCTGGAGCGCGGCGCGGTCCTCCCGGGGGCCGGGGACGACCACCAGGTCGGCGGCGCCGAGGTCGGCGGGGACGGCGTCGATGCCGTCCTCGAAGAGCAGGACCTTGCGGACGGTGGGCGGCAGGCCGGCGAAGGCGGCCGGGTCGGCGGCGACGATGCCGTCGATGCGCTGGTGCAGGGCTTCTTCGAGGACGGCTGCCGTGGCGTCGCCGGCGCCGCGGATGTCAAGCCAGCACAGTTTCGCGTCCGTCATGATGCGGACCTCCTGTCGGGTGTGAAAGGTCGGAGAGGTGGTGGGGGCTGTCGGGGAAGACACCGGATGCCGGGTCGTCCAGGTGGTCGGGGGTCAGCCGTTCGTCCCGGTGGACGCCGGCCCCGGAGGGGAAGGCGACCGCGCCGAAGTGCTGCTCCGGGAAGTGGTGGATCAGCCGGGCCACCTTGGCGGCGAGCCTGCGGGGGTCGGCGGCCTGGAAGATGTTGCGGCCCATCGCCACCCCGCCCGCGCCGCCGGCCAGGGCGTCGCGGACATAGGCGAGGACGTCCTCCTCGGTGGGCATCGCGGGACCGCCCGCGACCAGCACCGGCACCGGACAGGCGGCGGTCAGGTCGAGCATCTCCGCGGTCGAGCCGAGGAAGACGGTCTTGACCAGGTCCGCGCCCAGGTCGGAGGCGACGGTGACGGCGTGTGCCACCAGTTGCGGGTCGCGCGGGTCGGTGACCCGCGGGCCGCGCGGGTACACCATGGCGAGCAGCGGCAGGTTCCACCGGTCGCAGGCGTCGGCGATCCGTCCGAGGTCGCCGATCTGCTGCCGCTCGTCGTCCGAGCCGACGTTGACGTGGACGCTCACCGCGTCCGCGCCGAGCCGGAGCGCCTCCTCGACCTCGGTCACCACGTACTTGGCGTCGGGGTCGTGCGCCCGGCTGGTGGACGCGTTGAGATGGATGATCAGCGACATCGCGGCGAACCGCTCCGGGCTGATGTGGCGGACGCTGCCCTTGTGCACGACGACCGCGTCCGCGCCGCCGGCGGCGAGCTGTCCGGCGAGCTGGTCGAGGGTCGTGCCGCGGGGCACCACGGGCCCGTCGCTGATCGAGTGGTCGAGAGGGGTGATCATCAGGCCGGCCGTGCTGTGGCGGTAGAGCCGCCGTAGCCGCAGCGCCCTGGCGAAATGCCCGTATCCGGTCATGGAGTGCCCTTTCTGTCGCGCGGATCGGTGCGCCGGCGGGCGTGGTGTCCGGGCGGGCCGTCCACCTCGGCGCCGGGGTCGGGTGGGCCGGTGCCGCGCGTCTCGGCGGCGGGCGGGGGTGCCGCGCGCACCGGTGCGGTGGCGCCGCGCAGCCGGGTCCGGTCGGGTTTGCCGGACGGGGTGAGCGGCAGTTCGGGCCAGACGGAGACGCTGACCGGGGCGTGTTCCGGGGTGAGCGTCGCCGCGACGTAGTCCCGCAGGTCGCAGGAGGTGTGTCCGGCGCCCGAGTGCAGTTCGACGGCGGCGTGCACCTGCTCCACGAAGTCGTCGTCGCGGACGCCGAACACCGCGGCCTGCCGCACCTGGGGGTGCTGGAGCAGCGCGGCCTCGATGGCGGCCGGGTCGAGCTTGAGTCCGCCGTGCTTGATGACGTCGCCGACCCGTCCGTCCAGCCGCAGGTAGCCGTACGCGTCCCAGTGCCCGAGGTCGCCGGTGCGCAGCCAGCCGTCGCGGTACGTGTCGGCGGTCAGCCGGTCGTCGTCGAGGTAACCGGCGGACACGGTGGGCGAGTCGACCCAGATCTCGCCGCTCTGCCCTCGCCCCAGCGGGGTGCCGGTGCCGGGTGCGCGGATCTCCACCCGGACCCAGGGGAAGGGCCGGCCGACCGAGCCGAGCAGTTCGGGCTCCCGGTGGTCCAGCGGGGTGAGGCTGCTGATGCCGCCGGCCTCCGTGGTGCCGTACACCTGGATCAGGACGTCGCCGAGGAGCCGTACCGCCTCGCGGACCCGTCCCGGGGAGGCCGGGGTGCCGCTGTAGGTGACGCGGCGCAGCGACGACAGGTCGTACGAGGTGATCAGCGGGTGGTCGAGCAGCCGGTACAGGTGCGGTACGGCCAGGTAGGCGTCGGTGACGTGGTGTTCGGCGATGGCGGCCAGGGTGGCGTCGGCGTCGAACTCGTCGTGGAGCACCACCGTGCCGCCTCCGCACAGCACGGCGTCGGCCATCGGAGCGGTCGTGTGGCTGACCGGGGTGACGGAGAGCAGCGTGGCCGGGCCTCGTGGGTCGAGTCCGTCGGCGAGCCGTCCGACGAGGTGTTCGCGGGTGCCGTGGCGCTGCGCGACCATCTTCGGCCGGCCGGTGCTGCCGCTGGTGAAGTCGACGACGGCCAGGTCGTCGGGCCGGGGCGGCGGCGCGGAGGGCACGGTGCCGGCGCCGTCCGCCGTGCGCGGGATCGCCCGCACGGTGAGTCCGGGCCGGCGGCGGGCCAGCCATCTGCCGCGGGCCGCGCTCTCCTCGTCCTCCTCGTCCACCAGCAGCAACGGCACCGCGAGGTCCCGCAGCAGTTCGGTCTGGGTGGCGAGGGAGAAGGTCTCGGTGTCCGTGCGCGGGTTCATCGAGCGGACGTACACCGAGGTCGCGCCGAGCAGGTGCACGGCGTAGCGGGCGCTGAGCATCAGCGGGTGGTTGGGGCCGGTCAGGATGGCCACCGTGGTGCCGGGGCCGACCCGCAGGGAGCGCAGCAGGGCGGCACTGCCCAGGAGGGACGCGCGCAGCTCTCCCGCCGTCACGGCCGCGTCGGGCCGGTGCACGACGACCCGGGCGGGGTCGCGTTCCAGCGCGGCGAGCAGCCGGCGGGTGTAGGGGCGCGCGAGGGTTCCGGTGGTGGTCATGGTCCTCCTTTCCGTTCGTCGGGGGTTCGCGGGAACTCGTGGGAGACCGTCGAGAATTCGCCGCGGACCCGTCGGGAATTCGTCGGGGACGTCAGGCGATCCTCATCTGCGCCATCATTCCCATGGCACTGTGGTCGATCATGTGGCAGTGGTACGGATAGACGCCGCGGTGCGAATCGAAGGTGAGCTGGAGTTTCGCCGTCTGTCCGGGAAAGAGCAGCACGGTGTCCTTCCATCCGGTCTCGGCCGGATACGGCGGCTGCCCGTCGCGTTCGATAATTCTGAACTGCGTCAGATGCGTATGGAAATTGTGCGGAACGGTGACGCTCTTGTTGGTGACCGTCCACACCTCGGTGCTGCCCCACTCGACGTGGGTGTCGATGCGGTCCGGGTCGAAGGTCTTTCCGTTGATGTAGGCCTGGTGGCCTCCGCTGCCCGGTTCGTCCATGTTCAGTTCGAAGGTGCGCTCGACGGTGGGCTTCGCCAGGGGCGGCAGCGTGGCGAGGGTGTCCGGGACCCGGCTGCGGTCGGGGGTCCGCTCACCGACGTCGAACCGCATGACCTGGCCGACGAGTTCGGTGGGGCCGGGGCCCAGCATGTTGGCGAGGGTGAGCCGCGTTCCGGGCGCGTACGCCGAGAAGTCGACGACGAAGTCGATGCGTTCGCCGGGTGACAGGACGAGCACCGGGGTCTCGGCGGGGGCGGCGAGCAGTCCGCCGTCGGTGCCGATCTGCCGCACGGGGTGCTGGGTGGCCGACCCGTCCGACAGCGCGAGGACGAAGATGCGCAGGTTGCACGAGTTGACCAGCCGGAAGCGGTACTTGCGGGCCTCCACCTTCAGATACGGCCAGGGCCGGCCGTTGACCAGGATGGTCGTACGGTTCTCGGCGTCGTCCATCGTGTAGACCATCGCGCCGCTGTCGTCGAAGTCCGCGTCGCGCAGGACCAGGGGGATGTCGTACTTCCCGGAGGGCAGTCCGAGCCGGTCCTCCTCGGGGTCGCGCAGCAGGTACAGCCCGGAGAGGCCCCGGTAGACGTGCTCGGACTCCATGTGGTGGGCGTGGTCGTGCATCCACAGGGTGGCACCGGGCTGCCGGTTCTCGTACACGTAGGTGCGCCCGCGTCCCGGCGCGATCGTGTCCATCATGCCGCCGTCGTGTTCCACCGGGTTGTTGCCGCCGTGCAGGTGCACGGAGGTCGGCATGTCCAGCGCGTTGACGTGCCGGACCACCGTCCTGCGGCCGGTGCGGGCGCGGATGGTGGGGCCGGTGAAGGAGCCGTTGTACGTCAGGACGTCGGTGCGGGTGCCGGGCAGGATCTCGGCGCTCGCGCGGCGCGTGGTGATCCGGTAGTAGTCGGCGTGTCCGGTTCTGCGGTACGGGGCCAGCACCGGCGGCACGGTCAGCGGCACCGTGAACGGCTCGACCGTCGCCGGCGCCGTCGCGGCGACGGGTGCGGTGGCCGGCCCGCCCGCGGTGAGCGTCTTGAACAGCCCGCCCGCCGCACCGACCGCCCCGACGGCGCCGGTGGTCATACCGAGACGTATCGCATGTCGACGAGTGAGCACGGGAATATCCTTCTGTCGTTGGGGCGGTGGCCGTTGAATTCCTGTTCCGAGCATGCGCCCCGGGCGTCGATCGTCCGAGCGGAGACGGTCCGTCCCTGTCATGTGTCACGCATTCCATGACCTCGGTCATGAGCGGGAATGGCGACTGTCATGCGGTGCGGCCGGCCGGGGCGGAGAGGGTGTAGCGGGCGTCAGAGTGGATTTCGTCGAGTTCTTCCAGCGAATCCCTCTGACGGAGGCCCTGATGATTTCCGTGTCCACGGAGAAACCACCCGAGTTCGCGGCCCGCGCGCTGCGTACGGACGTGCGGATCACGTTCGACGACGCCGCGGACACGGCGGTGCTGCGCGGCCCCGGAAGCTCACTCGTGCTGCGCCCGGTGCGCGGTGGCCTGCGCACCGTACTGGGCCGACTGGCCGGGGGCCCGGTGCCGTACGAGGAGTTGCACGAGGGGCTCGGCGGCGCCGCGCGGGAGCGGGCCGACGCCGCGCTGGCGCGGGCCGGCCACCTGCTGGCGTACAGCGTGCTCACGCACGACGGGCCGTCGCCGCGGCGGGAGTTGGTACGGCTGGAGCCGACGGCCCGGGACGCCGAGCACCGTACGGCGGCCGTGCCCGCCGGCGCGCGGGTCCGTCTGTCGCGGTTCGCCCTCTGCCGGACGCGCGGGGGCGTGCTCGTACTGGAGTCACCGCTGGTGAAGTTCCGGGCCGTGCTCGCCGACCGGGCCGCCCGTGAACTCGTCGCCGCGCTGGGGCAGCCGGGGCCGGCGGTCCGGGCCGGTGAGGGCACCGGGCTGAGCGAGGCGGAGACGCTCACGGTCCTGGCCCATCTCGTCGGCACCGGCTTCGTCGAACGCGCCGCCCCGGACGGCGGCTTCGCGTCCGACACCGAGCCGGTGCTGCGCCAGTGGGACTTCCACGACCTGCTGTTCCACTCGCGCGTCCGGTCCGGCCGCTTCGACGAGACCTTCGGCGCGGCCTACCCGTACCGGGGCCAGATCGACCCGCTGCCCGCCGTGAAGCCGGCGCCGGACGGCCCCGTGACGGAGCTGTACCGCCCCCGGCGCGCGGACATCGACGCCCGCGACCCGTCCCTGACCGCCGCCGTCGAGGGCCGTCGCTCCCACCGTGTCTTCGGGGAACGGGCGCTGACGGCACGCGAGCTGGGCGAGTTCCTGTACCGGGTGCAGCGGGTGCGCGTCCACCACACGCCCGGCCCCGGTGAGGACGAGGTGGTCTCGCGGCCCTATCCGGCCGGGGGCTCGCTCCACGAACTGGAGCTGTACGTCACGGTGCTGCGCTGCGGGGGGCTCGCACCGGGCGTCTACCACTACGACTCGTACGCGCACCGTCTGGTCCTCGTCAACGGGGCGGAGGACGACCGGCGGGCGCTGCTGGGCGTGGCGTCACGGTCCGTCGGCTTCGACGTGCGCCCCGATGTGCTCTTCACGGTGACCTCGCGGTTCCAGCGCATGGCGTGGAAGTACCGGGCGATGGCGTACGCGACGACGCTGCGGCACACCGGTGTGCTCTACCAGACCATGTACCTGGTCGCGACGGCGATGGGCCTGGCGCCCTGCGGGCTGGGCAACGGCGACGCCGACCTGTCCGCCCGTGTGCTGGGCCTGGACTACCTGCGGGAGTCCTCGGTCGGCGACTTCCTGCTGGGCACGCCGGCGCCCGAGTCCGCGATGCCCGCCGAGCCGGGCGAGGAATGGCACATGGTGAACAGCCCCGAATGGGCACTTCCGGTGGCCCTCGACGAAAATCCGGGCACCGGGGAAACGTCATCCGGGCCGTGATAAATGTCAGCCGACACCCGCAGGGGGTGGCGCACGGGTGAGTGGCCGAGCACTATGGATGTCACAGCCGGACGGAAAAGGAAAAACATTCCGGAAGGCGGCCGGGAATCATTCCGGAGCATGAATCCCCGGGAATTCCGTTCAGGGAACTCCCGCTTCTCCGAAAGGACCACGACATGACCGCCAAGGACATCAAGAACGACGCCGACACCGCGTTCGAGGGCTTCGACGCCGACGAGCTGGAGACCCTCGAGGTCGCCGACGACGCCGACACCGCGTTCGAGGGCTTCGACGCCGACGAGCTGGAGACCCTCGAGGTCGCCGACGTGAGCGCCTGAGCACGACCGTGTGAACGCACAAGGATGCGCCGCCGGCCCCCTGGCCGGTCGGCACATCCTTGCGTTCGTTTCCGGGGCGGCCCGCCGGCCCCGGCCGACCCGGCGGCCCTCAGCCCCGTACGGCCAGGTGGTACGCGGAGGCCCAGAGCACCGCCGCGCAGGCCAGGCCCACCGTGACCAGCACGCTCTCGTCCGACAGGCCGGCCACGACCAGCACCGCGCCCACGACCGCCACGGCGGTCATCAGTCCGGCCGTCCACCGGTACTGCCACTGGTCGTACAGGCGCGCGAGGGGGAAGAAGTGCAGTCCCACGACGAGGGCGATGCCGACCGGGATGAGCTCGGGGCGGCCGGCGGCGTTGGAGCCCGCGATGACGGCGAAGACGGCCAGCACCTCGATGCCGTTGACGACACCCACCCCACGCGCCCAGTTCTCCGGGAGGCTCACCGTGCGGGGCGAGGGCGCGGCGTCCTTGCGGTGCCCCAGGTAGACCGCCGCCGCGGTGACCACGAGGGCCGCCACCTCTATGGACACCGGCACGGCGTCCGTCGCCGAACCGGTCGCGGAGGCCCCGGCGAAGGCCCACAGCAGGCCGAACACGGAGAGCACGAGGGTTCCCCGGCGCCGCAGTTTCCGGGTGAGTTCCAGGCACTCGGCGTCCGTGGCGGACGGGGCAGGGCCGGTGGTGGGGGGATCAGTCGTCATTGGCGGAGAGTACAACGATCACCGCGGTTGCCAGATGTTTTTCGGCCAGCCCGCCGGCCCACTCAAACGGAATTGATCATTCCGAGACTTTGCCGCGGAGCGCACACCTCCCGGATCTCCCGGAAAAGGGAGCCCTGTGTCACGAGAACCGTGACGTATGTAAGCCGCACCCTTCTCTCCACTTCCACCGCGCATTCCGGGCGCCAATGATGTGGAGCACATTCCCGAATTCATTTCCCGTTCGTCTCGGAAGGTGCGAAGGACATGGTGGTTGACGCTCCGGAGCGTATTGCCGTGAGGCCGGATTCCGCCGACCTGACGGGGGTGCGACTCCACACTCGGATGCCGGTGACGCCGGCCTGGCTGGCCCGGTACGTCGTACCGGCCGCCCGCGAACTGAGCGAGGGGGGCGTGCCCGGCGTCCAGGTCCGCCGCGGCTGGCTGCACGGACCCCACATCGATCTGCTCGCCCCGGCCGCCGGCGCCGCCGACTGGACGGCGGTCGCGGCCGGGCTCGACGCGGGCCCCCTCGACCCGGCACGGGCGCTGACCGAGGAGGCCTACCTCGAGCAGGCCCGCGAGTTCGGCCGGCTCGAGGCGGTGGAGCCCCCGTACCTGCCGCTGCGCGACCACGGCGCGGTCCTGCCCGTCGCTCCCGACGACCCGGCCCTGCGCTCCCGCGAGCCGCGCCTCGATCCGCTGCGCACCGTCGTGAACGGCGCCCTCGCCGTGCCGGTGCTGCCGATGATCGAGAGCCTGGCCGAGGAGCCCGGCAGCGGCACGGTGTTGCTCGCGGAGGCGTTCGCCGCGCTCGCCGACACCCACGCCCTCGGCCCGGGGTACGGGGTGTTCTCCCCCCGGTCGCACGCGGAGGCGTTCCTCGCCTGGGCGGCTCCCCGCAAGGACATGCGGCCCGTCTTCCAGGAGCGGCTCGCCAGGGAGGCCCCGCTGCTCCGCGCGGTGGTCGAACAGCGGCTGAGCGGCGCGGTCTCCCCCGCGGCCGCCCGGTGGCGCACGGCGTTCGCCTACGGCGCCGGCGTGCTGGACAGCGCGGTCGCCTCGGGCACCCTCACCGCCGGCCTGCTCGACTCGGTGACCGACGGCGTCGACCGGGGACGGATGGGACCGCCCGGGGCCGTGACCACGGTGCCGCGCGGCGAACAGCCGGACACCGACTTCCACCGCACCGTGCACGGGTCCGGGGCGATCAGCACGCCCTCGCCGTTCTTCGCCGCGTTCCGCCTGCTGACCAACCTCTTCTACCAGCAGCTTCCCCTGCTCACCGTGTCACCGATGCAGCGCTACTACATGTGCTTCGCGATCGCCGAGACGGTCGACGACGTACTCGGCAGCAGCTGGCGCGAGCGTCTGGAGCGCCCGCACACCGCCCGCACCACGAGGCCGACGGGAGCCCCGCGATGACCAGCCCCGAACCCCAGTGGTTCCTGCGCGTCAACCCGCTGCGCAGGGCCCGCCTCGCCGATCCGGAACTGCGCCGGCTGCTCGGCGCACTCGCCGCCGCCGAGGCCGAACTGGCCGAGGCCGCCGAGGTCTGCTCGCAGGAGCTGTACGAGCGGATCGGTGCCGTGGAGTCGGACGCCGAGCGCCGCGAGCTGATCGCGCTGCGCCGGGCGATCCACAACGGCCGCGCGCCCCGCAAGGCCCCCGAGGGCCGCGTGGCACAACTCCCGTCGGTGGCGCGCTGGCTGGCCGTCCAGGCCGAGCGGGAGCGGCTGCGCGCCACGGTCACCGCCGGCTACCCGGCCGCCGCCGACCGCGAACGGGCCGTCCTGGCGGGCCTGCTCGGCGACGACGACCTGCTGCGCTCGCTCGCCCTCGTCGCCCCCGAGGTGCACCAGGAGGCCGAGCGCTACCGCGCGGCGGTCGGGGGACCCGGCAAGGTCAACGCCCGCACCCGCAAGTCGGAACGCGGACTGATCCAGTACGTCACCCGGTCCATGGTGCGCACCAGTCCGCTCTCCCGGTTCACCGCGGTGGGCATCGCCGAACCCGCCCCCGCCGGCGACCCGGAGGCCGTACGCCCCGGCGACGTGCCCTTCACCGGCGCGCTGGCCGTACCGGGCCTGGACCGGGTGATGCTGCACTACGTGCTCGGCGGCCTGCCCGCCGCCGACGAGGCCGGCCTCACGGACCTGTGGGTGGGACTGCCGCCCACCTCGGCACCCGACCCGGAGAGCGGCAAGCTGTTCTTCCTGAAGTTCTCCGAGCAGGGCATGCACCGGCTCGCGCTGCCGCTCGACGGGCCCGTCGCCGACCTGCTCGACGCGCTGTCCATGGGACCGCGCCGCTTTCCCGCCGTGGTCGCGCACGTCGCCGCGCGGGCCGGCTGCTCCACCGAGGACGCCGGCCGGCGCGTACGGCAGGCGCTCCGGCAGGGCGTGCTGTGCACCTTCACCCAGCCGGAGGAGCGCGCGGCTTCCGCCGACTACGACGTCCTGCTCCCGGCCGGGCGGGACACCGCCGTCGGGGAGCTGGCGGAGCGGGTCCGTACCGGACTGCCCCGGGTGGCCGGGGCGCCCGCCGGGGAACGGGGCGCGGTCCTGGCCGGGCTGCGCGGGGACCTCGGCCGGTTCAGCCAGGCCGTGGGCCGCCCGGCGCACATCACGGTCGAGGAGGACTACGTCATGCCGCCGCTGAAGGTGGTCACCTCCGACTGGCACGCCCCGCTGACCGACCTCGGGCCCGCCGTGGAGCTGCTGTCGGTCTTCGACTGGCTGCACGACGTACGGGTCCTGATGACCGCCGCGTTCACGGAGCGGTTCGGGGCCGGGGCGAACGTGCCGCTGGCCGAGCACGCGCCGTTCGTCGTCGGGGAGGTCTCCCGGCGGGCCGCCGCGATGGCCGCCGTGTACGGGCCGCAAGGCTCGGGCGAGCCGGCCGCGCTGACCGGCATCGGCCCGGCGGACGGCTCGCTGGAGCGCATGTACCTGCTGCGCCGCGAGCTGTCCGAGGAGGTGCATGCGCTCCTCACCAAGACCGTCCGGGCCGGCGAGGACACCCTGGCCCTCACCGCGGCGGACGTCGCGGAACTGACCCGGTCGCTGCCCGACCGCTTCCGCCGGGACCCGCTGATCTACGGCGTGCTGCTCCAGCAGGCCGGCGGCAGGCTCGTCCTCAACGACGGCCTGCCGGGCCACGGCATGCTGTACGCGCGTTTCCTGGAGGCCGACCGCCGCCAGGGCGGCCGGGCGCTGCCCCGGCTCGCCGCCCACCTGCGGCGCTTCTACGGTCACGACGGCGCCCGGGTCACCGAGGACCTCGGCCTGCACCGCCTCAACGTCAACGCGCACGCGCCGGTGCTGCCGGGCGGCCTCACCCCGGAGGACTGGTTCACGCTGCGGCTGGCCCACGACCCGGAGACGGACTCGCTGCGGGTCGAGGACGCGGACGGCGCGCCCCTGAGGGTGCTGCCGCTCGGCACGGGCCATCCGGGCCTGTTCCCGCCCCCGCTGTCGGTGGCCTCCGGCCTCGCGATCAGCGGCCGGCTCTTCAACAGCCTGCCCAACTCCTGGCACGCGGCCACCCCGTGGGACGGCGAGCACACCCGCACCGCGCCGCGCATGGCGGTCGGCGACGTCCTCATCGGCCGCCGCCGCTGGTACGGCGGGGCCGAGCTGGACACGGCGGTGGCCGCCGGGCCCGACGAGCACGAACGGCTGCTCGCGCTGACGGCGTGGCGGGCCCGGCACGGGGTCCCGGACGAGGTCGTCGTCAAGTCGGCGCCCGAGGACGAGGGCCCGCTGTCGGTCGGCGCACCGGACGTCCAGTCCAAGCGGCTCCAGCAGAAGCCGCAGTACGTGGACCTGTCCAGCGCCCTCGCGGTGCGGGTACTGCCGCGGATGCTGGAGCGCCGCGGGGAGGGGGCGAGCTATCTGGAGGAGGCGCTGCCCGGCGTCACCGACGGCACGCACGCGACGGAATGGGTGCTCGAGGTCGGGCGCACGGCCGGCGGACGGTTCGTGTACGACCCGGCCGGCCACACGGAAACGGAAGGAGCCCGGTCGTGACGGTGACCGATCTGGACAGGACCCCGGCCACGACGGCCCCGGGGACGGACGCCCCGCTGCGGGCCCGGCCCGGGCTGCACTACGCGCCGGTACCCGGAGGCGTCTACTTCAGCGGCACGCGCGGGCAGTTCGTGCTGAGCGGCTCGGACCTCATGTACGCGGTGGCGGACGGCTGCGTACCGCTGCTGGAGGCGGGGACGACGGAGGACGCCCTGGTCGCCGAGTTCGGCACGGAGCGTGCCCGTCCGGCCGTACGGCATCTCGTCGCCCGGCTGCGGGAGAACGGCCTGCTGCTCGACCCGGCCGCGTTCACCGAGCCGGAGCCCCCGGCCGAGGTGCGCGCCCGCTACGCCGACACCCTGGCCCGCCTGGCCGCCCGCCTCGACGACCCGTACGCGGCGTTCGCCCGTCTGCGCCGGGCCCGGGTGGAACTGCGGGGGCCGGACACGGCGACGGCCCCGGCCCGCCGCGGCCTGCACCGGGCCGGCGTGACCACCACGCCACCGACCGCCGGACCGGCGAACCCCCTCGTCCCGGTCTGCGACCCGGCGATGTACGCGGACCCCGCCCTCCTGCCCCCCGCCGGCGACCCGGCGGCGCACGAACCCTCGACTCCCGCCGGCGACCCGGCGGCGCACACGCCCGGAACCCTCACCCCCACCGGCGACCCGGCGGCGCACGAACCCCGGCGGTACGTGGGGACCAGGCAGCGATTCCCGTCGGCGGCCCGGCGGTGGACTTTCCGGGGGCCGGTGGTTCGCCCCGGGCCGTCATCGAGTTCCTCACCGGTGACGGGACCTGGACCGAGCGGCACGGGACGCTCCACGTGCCCGTGCTGCTCGGCCCGGGGCCGGTCCTCGTCGGGCCGGTCGGGGTGTCGCCCGCCGTCTGGGCGGCGTTCCGGGACCGGGCCGGGGTCTGGGCCGGTGCCGAGGGCGTCGAGCCCGCGGCCGGGCCCGTCGCCCACTCCCTCGCGGGAGCCCTTGCCGCCCAGCTCCTGGCCGACACCCTCACGGGTGTCGCGGAGCCCGGCGAGGCCCATGTCGTGCACGGCCCCGATCTGACCGCCGACCGCGTCACCGTCACGGGCGGCCCCGTGGACGAAGCGGTCGTGGTCCGGCTCGACGACGCCCCCGCCGAACCCCTCCCCGAACCGGCGGCCGCACTGGAGGAGGCCGCCGCCCTCACCGCCCGCTGGACCGGTCTCTTCGCCTCCGCGCAGGGCGAGCACCTGCCGCAGATGCCCCTCGCCCTGCGCGCGGCGGAGCACCGCACGGACCGCACGGACACGGTCACCGCCTGGGCGGCGGACCAGGAGACGGCGACCGTCGCCGCCGCCCTGGCCGCCCTGCGCGACCGCGTCGGCGGCGCCGCCGGTCTCACCCGTGAACACTGGCTGCTGGACGGCGCGTTGCGGTGGCTCGCCGAGCGCCGGGACCGGTTCGAGCTCCTGACCGACGCCGCTCCCCCGCTGCACGCCGAGGGCGAGCGCATCCTCGCCGCCCTGCGCGCGCGGCTCGGCCCGGCCGTTCCCGTACTCGCCCTGGCCCGGACCGTCGGAGTCGACTGGCCGCTGGCCGAGGTCACCGCCGACGGCCGGTCGCTCGGCGCCGGCTGGGGACCCACGGCCGCCGACGCGACGTACGCCGCGCTGTGCACGGCGCTCGCCGCCGCCCAGGCCGACGGCGCCGTCGCCGCCCTGTCCACCGACGCCCTGCTCACCGCCGACGACACCGCCCGCACCGCACTGAGGAGGCAGCTCACCGCGCTCGCCACGATCCGGGGACAGGCCCGCCGCACGGACCCCGTGCTCGGCGGACTCCCCTTCTGGCACGGCCCGGTGACCGCCCGGACGGCCCAGGAGCCCACCGATGCCGACCACTGACCCGACCACCACCGAGAACCCGGTCCAGGCGGGCCCCGCGCTGCCCGCGACGGCCCACGACGACTGGCTGCCCGCCCTCGCCGGACTGGCCCGCGCCACCGGGGCGACCGTCTCCGTCAACCTAGGCTGGGACCTCGCCTGGGAACGCGGCCCGGTCGTCGCGGCGGACGGCCCCCACCTCTCCGTACGCCTGTACGACGACGAGGTGATGGTCGGTCCGCTGTGGGTGCCGGGCACCGCGTCCGGCTGCGCCGCCTGCGCCGAGGTGCGTGAGCGCACCGTTCTCGACCACCCGCTCGTCGGCGACCTCACCCGGGCCACCCGGGTCCCCGCCGCCCCCGCGCCCCTGCTGCCCGAACTCCTGCGCACCGGCCTGGACCACCTGGCGGACCGTCCCCTCGCCCCCGGCGAGGCCTACTCGGTGACCGTGCGCGGCACCCGCCGCCACCGCGTCGCGCGCAGCTTCCACTGCCCGGCCTGCGGTCCCGCCCCCGAGGACCTGGTCAGCACCGGGCCCCCGCCGCCCCGTACCCTCCGCTCGCGTCCGGCCGTCCCCGGTGACCCCACCCGCACCGCGGCGAGCCGGCTCGTCGAGCCCGGATTCCTGCGCGACCGCCTGGTCGACGACCGCTTCGGACCGGTCCGGGCCGTCCTGCGCGAGTCCCACGCCCCGTTCGCGATGAGCATGGCCGTCGTCGCCGACGCCCCGGCGATGGGCCACGGCCGGGCCCGTACGTTCGCCGAGACCGAGCCGGTCGCCGTCCTGGAGGCGTACGAACGGCTCGGCGGTTACCCCTACGACATCCCCCTGGTGACCCGGCGCTCCTACCGCGAGGTCGCCGGCCACGCCGTCGACCCGGACACCCTCGGCCGCTACACCGCCGAGCAGCTCGCCCATCCGACGAGCAGGGCGACGCCGTTCACGGCCGACACCCCGATGGACTGGGCCTGGGGGCACGACCTGGCCGACGGCCGTCCGCTCCTCGTCCCGGCGGACCACGCCTTCTACCAGTACGAGTACGCGTTCCGCCGGGACCGCCGGGCGGCGCGCGTGGCGGGCGCCGCGAACCGCCGGCACTACTTCTTCGACTGCTCCAGCGGCTGCGCGGTCGGCGCCAACTACGAAGAGGCCGCGCTGCACTCGCTGTTCGAGCTCGCGGAGCGGGACGCGTTCCTGACGTCCTGGTTCCGGGCCGCCCCGCTCCCGCACATCCCGGTCGCCTCCCTCACCGACCCGACCAGCCGGGCCATGGTCGAGCTGATCCGGGCCCGCGGATTCGACGTCCACCTCCTCGTCGCCACCCGTGACATCGGTCTGCCGGTGGTGTGGGTCATCGCCGTCAACGAGAAGAACCCGTTCCCCGCCACCTTCTCCTCCGCCGGTTCCGGCGCCGAACCGGAGTCGGCGATCCGCGGGGCGCTGCGCGAGGTGGCCCAGCTCGTCACCAACCCGGTCGACTGGACCCGTGAGCAGGCCGAGCGGATGGCCGAGGACCCGTGGCGGGTGGAGGAGCTGGAGGACCATGTGCGGTTCTCCTCGATCCCCGAGACCCGCGACCGCGCCCTGGCGGGGCTCGGCGGCCCGGCCGTCACGTTGGAGGAGGCCTTCCCCGACTGGCCCGGCCGGCTGGAGCGGGCCGCGGGCGGCGATGTGCGCGGCACGCTCGAGTACGTCGCCTCGCTGTTCGCCGACGCGGGCCTGGACCGCGTCGTCGTCGTCGACCAGACCAGCCGGGAGCACGCGGACGCCGGTATCGCGGTCGTCCGCGCGGTCGTCCCCGGCATCGTGCCGATGTGCTTCGGCCACGCCCAGCAGCGCCTGGACGGACTGCCCCGGCTGCGGGCCGCGCTGCGCGGCACGGACCAGGAGCACCGGGCGATCCCCTACGACCCCCACCCGTTCCCGTGACGGCCCCCGCCCCGGAGTGGACCCGACGCGCCCCGGTCGACCTGCCGGGCCCCGCGGGCGACAACAGCATCGCGCGCGAGCCGCTCTGGTACGCGTACGGCGCGGGCGACGACCGTCCGGAGCCGCCGCCCTGGACCTGGGCGGACACGCCCCCGCCCGACAGCCACGTACCGCCGGAGCCGCCGCGTCCGGCAGGGCCGGGCAGGGTGCTGCCGACGGGCACCACCGAGCGGCTGTCGGCGCTCGCGTATCCGCGGGTGCCGGCCGCCTCCGGTCCGGCGGCGCCGGACGCCCTGGCGCACGCCCTGACGGCGACGTTCGGTCCCGTGCGCCGGGAACCGGAGAACCCGTACAACGAGCACCGGCCGTACGCCTCGCCGCGCTGTCTCTTCCCCGTCCACGCCTTCGTGGGCGACGGCGACGGCGCGGCGTGGCGGCTGCTGGAGCCGGCCCGTCACACCCTCACCGGACCGGACACCTCGGCGCCGTCCACCCGTATCGCGCTCACCGGCCGCTACACCGCGATCCCGGTGGCGTACCAGTGGTTCCGCGGGTCGCTCGTCTCCATCGAGACCGGCATGGTGCTGCGGGCGCTGAGCCTCGGCCTCGAACTGTTCGGGGTGCCGGCGACCCTCACCCCGCCCGCCGGCGGCGGACCGGAGGTCCTGCGCGAGCTGGGTCTCGAGCGGACCTGGGAGTGGTCGCTGCCCTGGCTCGTCGACGTGGCCGGACCCGGTCCCGGTCCCGCGGCGGGGGCCGGGCGGGACGCGCCGGTGCCCGGCGGCGACCCCTCGCTGGCGGACGTCGTCCGCGTCAACCGGGAGCAGACGTACCCGGCGGGCGCGGCGCCGCTCACCACGGCCGTCCCGGCCGGCCTGCCGGACAGCCCGGTCGTGCCCGACTGGGCGGAGCTGCTGTGGCGGCGCCACTCCGGCCGTATGCCGCGCGCCCTGCACGGCATGGACTCGGCCCCGCGCCCCGCCCCGGTCCCGGCCCGGCACCTGGCCGCCGCCCTCGCCTGGCTCGGTGTCCCGCCACCGCACCCGGTGCCGGCCGCCGCCTTCGACGCGGTCACGGTCACCGCCGTGGTGCAGCACGTCGAGGGGTACGCGGCCGGGGTGCACCGCTTCGAGAAGGGCGCGGCGCACCTGCGAAGGGCCGATCCGACCGCCCCCGCGGGGCTGGAGGCGAGCTACGGCTACGGGCTGTCGCCCGTCAACGGCTGCGGCATCGCCAAGGCCCCGCTCACCGTCTTCTTCTCCGTCCGCCCCCGCGAACTGTTCGCCCGCTTCGGCCCCACCGGCTGGGGCGCCGCCCAGGTCGCCTGTGGCTGGGCCGTCCACGGGCTGTGCCTGGCGGCGGCGTCGGCCGGTCTCTTCGCGCGGCCCGTCCGGGCGTTCAAGGAGATCCCCACCAAGGAGGTCATCGGCCTGGCCGAGGACGAGACGATCGTCCTGTCGGCGGTGGTGGGGGTACCGCGCGAGACCGGGGGCGACCAGCTCGACCTGCGCACCTGAGCCCACTTCTCCGCACACCCTCCGGACGACAAGGAAGCCCGCCCATGACCGAGCCCACCACCGCACCGCGGCGCTGGAACGCCTGGCACCTCCACCTCGCCACCACCGCCCGTGGCGCCCACGACCGCGTCCTCACCGAGGTCATCGGGCCCACGGTCCGCGCGCTGCCGCCCGGCACCGAGTGGTTCTTCATCCGCTACTGGCAGTCGGGTCCCCATCTGCGGCTGCGGATCGCGGACCTCGCCCCGGGCGCCCGCGCGGACGTCGAGCACGCCCTGCGCGGCCGGCTCGCCGCGGCGGGCCGGCTCGCCCCCGGGGAGGAGCCGCTGGCCGCCGACGCCTACGAGGAGAGCGCGGCCCGGCTCGCCGCCGCGGGCGAGACCGGCGTCAACTCCTCCGTCCGGGCGCTGCTGCCGCCCGGCGTCCACCGGGCCGACTACGACCCCGAGTTCGAACGCTACGGCGGTCACGCCCTCATGCCGGCCGCCGAGTCCCTGTTCCACCTGTCCAGCGAACTCGTGCTGCGGCTCGCCCCGGACATCACCGACGAGGCGCGGCGCGCCCGGCTGGCGCTGCGCGGCACCCTGTCCGCCGCCGTCGCCCTCGGCGGTCCCGTGGAGCGTGCCCACTACTTCGCGCGGGGCCTGGACGCCTGGCGGGCCTGGGCGTCCGACGCCGGCCATCCCGACGCCCTGCTCGACCGGATCACCCACGTCGGCCAGGACCCGGACGCGGTGCGGATCACACCCGGGGCGCACGGCCCGTTCACCGGCTGGTACGAGGGGCTGGCGGCCCATGCCGACGACATCCGGCGGCACGCGACGACCCACCCCGGCATGATCCTCTTCTCCCACGCCCACATGCTGCACAACCGGCTGGGCCTGAGCCTGCTGGAGGAGCTGCGCACCTACGCCTGGCTGTCCCACGTCTTCCCGGTGCGGCGGCCGGCGGCCGGCCCGGTACCCGTGGGGTGACCCCCGCGCCCCGTGGGCGCCGACGCGGAGGCCCGGCCGGATCCCCCTCCGGCCGGGCCTCGTCACGCGTGCGTCATGCGGCTCATGGCCGGCGTACGAAGACGGCCCGCACCCGCACCAGGAGTTCCGCCCCGACCAGGCCCCGCAGGGCGCCGACACCGCAGGCGTGCCGGTCGACGCGGGCGGTGGCCCGTACGGTGGCCCGCTCGCCGTCGGTGGTCAGTTCGTCGACCGTGAAGGTCACCGGCGTCCTGCGGCCCTTGACCTCCAGCAGTCCGGTGACGCCCGCTCCGGTGGTGGGACGCCCGTCGGTGAAGCGCAGCTCCGGGTGGCGCTCCGCGTCGAGGAACCGCGGGCCGCGCACGGCCGTGTCCCGCCGCGGGTCGCCGCTCTCGAAGCCGGCGGCGCCGACCGCGGCGTCCAGGCCGGCCAGGGTGCCGTCGGCGGCGATTTCGGCGCGGCCCGAACGCACGGGCAGTGAGCCGCGTACGGGCAGGAAGAAGAAGTGGCGGCCGGTGAACTCCACGGTGGAGCCGGCCGGTTCGAGGTGCCAGCTGCCGGCCGGGGCGTCGACGGTCCGCGGGCGGGTGGTGTGGTGCGTGGACACGGTGGGGGTCCTTTCGACGTCGTGGGGGTTTCTGGAGAGCCGCGAGGGGGCCTCACGGAGGCCCCCTCGATGTGGTGGTCCGGAGCGGTCGTCCGGCTCTACTCGGGGCGCGGGTCCCAGCGGAAGCGGCGCACCGCGATCAGGGCGCCGACGACGCCCCAGGCCGCGAGCACCGCGAGTTCCTTCCACTGGAAGCCGGCGCCCTGGGTGAAGGACGCCAGCATGGCGTCGTTGAAGGGCTTCACCGGAAGCAGTCCGGCGATCTCGTTGAGGGCGCCGGAGTGGATGGGGAAGTAGCTGCCGGAGATGAACACCAGCGGGAACTGGATGAACTGCACGACCGCGGGCGCCGCCTCGGAGTTGCGGATGAGCGAGGCGACCCCGACGCCGAGCGCGCAGAAGGCGGCCGCGCCGAACGCCAGGGTGACCGCGAGCGCGGCCCAGTGGGTGGGCCACGGCACCCCGTACAGGCGCCCGATGCCGATGACGAGCGCGACGTCGACGACGCTCACGACGACGCAGTGCACCAGCAGGCCCGCGAAGTACACCCAGGCGGGCAGCGGGGTGGCGTGCAGCCGCTTGAGGACGCCGGTCTGCCGGCGCATGGCGAGCACGATCGCCAACTGGCCGTAACAGGCGCCCAGTACGGACACGGCGGCGATGGTCGGCGTGTAGTACTGCATGCCGCTCATGCCGAAGAAGAAGTCCTCGCCCTGGCCGCCGCCGAACACGGCGCCGAAGATCGCGATGATCACGACGGGCAGGACGAAGGTGAACACCATCGACTGCGGATTGCGCCAGAACGACAGCTGCTCGTAGCGGATCTGGTGGGCGAGGAGGGCGAACGAGCCCCGTTCGTCCGGCCGTTCGGCACCGGGGCGCGGGGAGCGCCTGCCGGTGGTGGCGGTCGTGGAGGGAAGGGTGCTGGTCATCGGCTGCTCCGTCCGGGTCGGCGCCCCCGGCGCCCGCGGGCCGCCGGGGTCTCGTCCCGTCCGACGGACGGGGACGAGGCGTCCTGCTGTGCGTACGAACTGGTCAGCCCCAGGTAGACGTCCTCCAGGGTGGGCTGTTCCACGGTCAGCCGCTCCAGCGGTGTGCCGCGCTCCAGCGCCCAGGAGGTGAGCCGGTGCAGGACCGCCGTCGGCTCCTTCGCCTCGGCCGTGACCAGGCCGTCCTCGGCGTCGCTGACCGGGATCGGCAGGTCGCCGATGGCGGCGCCGGCCGGCAGCGCGAACCGGATCCGGGCCGGCACGCTGTCCCGTCCGCCCAGGGTGTCCGGGGTGCCGGAGGCGACGATCCGCCCGCCGGCGATCACCGCGACCGAGTCGGCGAGCGCCTGCGCCTCGTCCATGTAGTGCGTGGTCAGCATGATCGTCGTACCGGCGTCGCGCAGGTTGCGGACGACGTCCCAGGCGCCGCGGCGGGCCCCCGGGTCGAAGCCGGTGGTCGGCTCGTCCAGGAACAGCAGCTTCGGGTCGCCGATCACGCCCAGGGCGAGGTCGAGCCGCCGCTTCTGCCCTCCGGACAGGTCCTTGACCTTCGCGCGCTCCTTCTCCCGCAGCCCGACCAGGTCGATGACCTCGTCGGTGTCGCGCGGGGCGGGGTAGTAGCCCGCGTTGCGGGCGACGGTCTCGCGCACCGACAGGTACGGCTCCACGGCGATGTCCTGGAGCACGAGCCCGATCCGCCCGCGCAGCCACCGCCCGTCGGCCTTGTCCCCGGGGTCGCGGCCGAGGACCCGTACGCTGCCGCCGTCCCGCTGCCGGAAGCCCTCCAGGATCTCCATGGTGGTGGTCTTTCCGGCGCCGTTCGGTCCGAGGAGCGCGAAGATCTCGCCCTCCTCGACGGCGAAGTCCACGCCGCGCACGGCCTCGTGGTCCCCGTACTTCTTGAGCAGGCCGTCAACGGCCACCGCGGTCACCGCGGCCGCTCCCGTCGTCGTTCCCGTGTCACCGCGTGCCTCCCAGGTGTAGTGGCTGTCTCCTTCTGGAAGTTAGGGCCGCGGGGGCCCGGCAGCAGGGCCGGCGGGGGGACCGATGACGTCCGTCACGCAAGCGGCGACAGTTGTCAGTGACGGACCGGCGGGCCGTTGCCGCACGGTGCGGCACGGCACATGCTCGGCACACGACCGATGACAGTGCGCTCACGCCGCGCACCCATCGTGACGGTGAACGGGCGTGGGGCGAAGACGCGGAAGGCGGTCCAGACGTGCGGTTGGGGAGCGAGAGCGGAGCGCGGCGGCGGCCCGGTGACACCGGGAACGCCACCGGCCGGGAACAGCGGCCACGGGTCGCCGTCGTCGGCGCCGGCATCGGCGGGCTGGCCCTGGCCGGCGCGCTGGCCGCGAACGGCACGCCGTACGTGGTCCACGAGCAGACCCGCGTGCTGTCCGAGGTGGGCGCGGGCGTGCAGCTCTCGCCCAACGCGGTCCGCCCGCTGCTGCGGCTGGGCCTCGGACCCGCGCTGGAGGAGCACGGGGTGCGCGTCGAGGCGATGGAGGTGCGCGGCTGGAACGGCCGGCCCATCGCGCGCACACCGCTCGGCGCGGAGTGCGAGCGGATGTTCGCGGCGCCGTACCTGACGATCCACCGGGCTCATCTGCACGAGGCGCTGCTCTCCCTGACCGACCGGGACCGGCTGCGCCTCGGCGAACGGCTGCGGGCGGCGGAGGAGACGGCGGACGGTACGGGCGTACGGCTCGCCTTCGACGACGGTACGGTCCGCGAGGCGGACGTGGTGATCGGCGCGGACGGCATCCACTCCACGGTCCGCGAGACCCTGCGCACCGACGCGCCGGTCTTCTCCGGTCTGGGCATCTACCGCGGCCTGGTCCCGGCGGACGCGCTGCCGGCGGGGGCCCGCGAACGGCTGGTACGGCTGTGGCTCGGGCCCGGCGGGCACTTCGTCTGCTATCCCGTGGCGTCCGGCGCGTACCTCAGCTACGCCGCGACCGTGCCGCTGACCACCGGCGCCCCGCCGCGCGAGTCCTGGTCCCGGCCGGGCGACCCGGACGCGCTGCGCGCGGTCTTCGGCGGCTGGACGGGGCTCGTCGCGGACGTCGTCGCGGCGGTCGGCTCGACCCACCTGTGGGCCCTGTACGACCGTCCGCCGCTGCGCACCTGGTCCACGGACCGCATCACGCTCCTCGGGGACGCGGCCCACCCGATGCTGCCGTTCATGGCGCAGGGCGCCAACCAGGCGATCGAGGACGCGATGGACCTGGCCGCCTGCCTGGCGGACGCGCCCGCCTCGGCGATCCCGGAGCGCCTGGCCCGCTACGAGTCCCTGCGCATCCCGCGCACCGCCGAGATCCAGCGCGGCTCACGGGGCAACGCGGGCATCCTCCACCTCCCGGACGGCCCCGCCCAACGCCGCAGGGACGCCCGCATGGCGGTCCACGCCGCCCTCCACGACCGCACCCCCCTCTACGCCCACGAAACAGGCCGCACCGTGGTCACCACCGCATAGCCGCGGACAGTCATGCCACCGCAACCGCGGGCAATCGTGCCTCCCCCAGTGCCTCAAGGGCCTGGGAGGTACCCCCAGGGCGGCACGGGTGGGCGATGGGGGTCCCCCCGCTCGAGCGCAGCCGAGAGTGGGGGAGGCACCCCGCAAGTGCCGGGCAGCGCGAACACCCCCGCCCGGCGGCCACGCCGGACGACGCACCCCGGGGCGCCGCTCAAGCCGCCCCGCCCGGCACCCACCCCTGCCGCCGCAGCACTCCCGCCACATCCGGCGCCTCGTAGTGGTCCCCCTTCAGCACCTTGCCGTCGGAGCGGCGGCTGACCTGGCCGTCGGGGCCCAGCTTGCTCATGTTGGAACGGTGGACCTCCGCGATCACCGCGTCGAGGTCGATCCCGTGCACCAGCGCGGTGCCGTACGCGACGTAGACGACGTCGGCCAGCTCGTGCGCGAGCCGGTCGAGCGGGCCCGTCACCGACACCTCGGCGACCTCCTGGGCCTCCTCGGCGAGCAGCTCGCCGCGGTGCGCGGCGAGCTCCGGCGAGACCTCGGACGGTATGTCGCGGGCGTCCAGCCCGAAGGCACGGTGGAATTCACGGACCAGATCGGCGGGCGAGGAACTCATGCCCGCGACTGTAGCGGCCACCACCGACACTCCCCGGCCCGCTGTGAGCTCCGCCCTGGTCAGCGGTCACCCCGGCTGGCAGGATCGCGCGCATGTCCCACACGCTGTCCAGGATCGGCAGGCGACGGGCCCTGCGGGGCACCGCCGCCGGTCTCGTCGTACTCGGACTGCTGCTGTGGTGGCTGACGCCCTGGGAGGAGGAACCCCCGGGCGGGACGATCACCCTGAGCACGGGCACCCGCGCGGGGGTCTACCAGAAGTACGGCGTCCTCCTGCGCAGCTCACTCGGCAAGCACATGCCCGACCTCGACGTACGCCTGAAGACGAGTGCCGGGTCGCAGGAGAACGTGCGCCGCGTGGCGACCGGGGAGGCCGACTTCGCGATCGCCGCGGCCGACGCGGTGGAGACGTACCGGCTCAGCGGCCGGCCGGGCGCCGACCGGCTGCGCGGGGTGGCACGCCTGTACGACGACTACGTGCAGCTCGCCGTCGCGCCCGACTCGGGCATCAGGACCGTCGCCGACCTGCGCGGCAAGCGGGTGGCCATAGGGCCGCCCAAGTCGGGTGTCCGGCTCATCGCCAACCGGGTGCTCCGGGCGGCCGGCATCGACCCGGAGACGGACATCGAGCCCTCCTCCGACGGCATCGACAACGGCCCGGAGCGGCTCGGGCACGGCCTGGACGCCTTCTTCTGGTCCGGCGGACTGCCCACGGACGGCCTGAGGACACTCGCCGAGCAGTCCGCGCTCCGGTTCGTGCCGATCGACGCCGATCTCGTCTCCAAGCTGCACGAACAGGGCGGCGCCACGCGCTACTACCGCGTCACCAACATGCCCGAGTCGGCCTACCCGGGCAGCCGGCCCGGCGCGCCCGTCGCGACGATGGCGGTGTCCAACCTCCTGATCACCCGGGCGGACGCCGATCCCCGGCTCACCGAGTGGCTGACCCGCATCGTGCTCAAGAGCCGGGACAACATCGGGGCGCACGTCCACTCCGCCCAGCTGGTCGACGTACGCACCGCGATCTACACCGACCCGCTCCGGCTGCACGAGGGCGCCCGCCGGTACTACCGGTCCGTCAAGCCCTGAGCCGTCGCCTCACCCGCGGGAGCGTTCCTCGGCACCGTCACGGTCACCCGCAGTCCGTGCGGCTCGTGACGCTCGTACGCGATCGAGCCGCCGCCCGCCGCGAGCAGCGCCCGCGTGATGGACAGGCCCAGGCCCGAACCCTTGATGTTCTGGTGCCGTCCGCTGCGCCAGAAGCGGTCGCCGACGCGGGTCAGCTCCTCCTCGGTCAGTCCCGGACCGTTGTCGGTGACGACGACGGTGGACATGTCACCGTTGGAGGCGACGGCGACCTCGACGGTCTCACCCTCCGGGGTGAACTTCACCGCGTTGTCGATGACCGCGTCCAGGGCGCTGGACAGCGCCACCGGGTCGGCCCACGCGGTGGTCGCCGGGCAGGTGCCGGTCAGGCGGACGCCCTTGGCCCCGGCGGTGGGCGCCCAGGCCGCGACACGCTCGGCGGCCAGGGCGCCGATGTCGGTGATCTGGAGGCTGGCCTCGCTGTGCTCGGCGAGCGCGAGGTCGAGCAGGTCGTCCAGCACCTGCGCCAGGCGCTTGCCCTCGGCCTGCACGGAGGCGATCTCCTCGTTGCCCTCGGGCAGCTCCAGGGCGAGCAGCTCGATGCGCAGCAGCAGCGCCGAGAGCGGGTTGCGGAGCTGGTGCGAGGCGTCGGCGACGAAGGCCCGCTGCTGCTCCAGCACGCTCTCGACGTTGTCGGCCATCTCGTTGAACGAGCGGGCGAGGCGTCTCAGTTCCGGCGGCCCGCCGGCCGCCGCGACCCGGGACTTCAGCCGTCCGGTGGCGATGTCGTGGGTGGTGGCGTCCAGGATCCGTACGGGCTTGAGCACCCAGCCGGTCAGCCGCAGCGCCGCGCCGACCGCGAGCAGCATCGCGGCCGCCTCCCCCGCGGCGATGACCAGCCAGCCCCGGAGGATGCGGGAGCGCATCGGCCCGGTGGGCGAGTCGGTGACCACGACCGCGACGACGTCGCCGTCCCGGATGACCGGTGAGGCCACCACCAGGCTGCGCCGCTGCCAGGGCCACACCTGCTCGGGGTCGTGGCTGCGGCGGCTGAGCAGCGCCTCCTCGAAGGCGTCGCGCACCTCGCCCTCGGCGGGCAGGAACCAGTCGTCCGGCGCGTGCGCCATGGGCGAGTCGTTGAGGTAGAAGACGCCCGCGCGGATGCCGTACACCCTGTGGTAGCTGTGCAGCTCGCTGCTGAGCGTCTCGCGACGCTCGTTGATGTCCACGCCGGCCGGGTCGGTGGGCTCGGTGACGAACTGGGCGAGGGCCGCGAAGCGCGCGGTGTCGTCGATCCGGTCGACGACGACGTTCTGCTGCTCCGCGCCGGCCAGACTGACCGCCAGCGGGACGCCGAGGGCCAGCAGGACGGCCGCCATCAGGACGATGAGCAGCGGAAGCAGACGTGTGTGCACCCGGCCCCGCTACGCCGTGGGCGCGACGAGCCGGTAGCCGACGCCGCGCACGGTCTCGATGAGGGCGGGCATGCGGAGCTTGGCGCGCAGGGAGGCGACGTGCACCTCCAGGGTGCGCCCGGTCCCCTCCCAGCTCGTGCGCCACACCTCGCTGATGATCTGTTCCCGGCGGAAGACGACCCCCGGCCGCTGGGCGAGCAGGGCGAGCAGATCGAACTCCTTGCGGGTGAGCTGGACGGCCGTGCCGTTGACGGTGACCTGGCGGGTGGGCAGCTCGATGCGGACCGGGCCGAGCCGCAGCTCGGTCTCCGTGCCGCCCGTGGCGTCCTCGTGGACGGTGCGCCGGCTGACGGCGTGGATCCGCGCGAGCAGCTCTCCCGTGTCGTACGGCTTGACCACGTAGTCGTCGGCGCCGAGGTTGAGGCCGTGGATGCGGGAGCGCACGTCGGACCGCGCGGTGACCATGATCACCGGCGTGCCGGTGCGCTTGCGGATCTTGCCGCAGACCTCGTAGCCGTCCTGGTCGGGCAGCCCCAGGTCGAGCAGGACGACGCCGAAGCCCTCCCCCTCGGGGACGAGCGCCTGGAGCGCCTCCTCGCCGCTGCGCGCGTGGGTGACGTCGAACCCGTGCCGCGCCAGCACCGCCGACAGGGCGGCGGCGACGTGGTTGTCGTCCTCGACGAGAAGCAGTCTCACCAGGGCCCCCTTCGGTTCATCGGCCGTACGCTCTTCATGTGTACGAAAACGCGCACGCGGGCGCGTGCACCTTGCAGTGACGCCGATGAACGAGGACGGCGTCAAGAGGGTTCCGGTTGCTCTTCCGTACCGTTACCCGGACGAAATCACCCCTGCTCACAAGTGCTACGACAGGTGTCCGATTGCTATCGGATCGTGATGCTCAGATTCCCCTCAGATGTGATGACGCAGGTCTGACGGGTTACTACTGTCCTCCGAAACCGAGGAGGACGGAGCCTGAGAGCGATGACCGAAGTATCGGTGGCCAAGGAAGATGTGGCCGCGACCGGCGATCTGGTCGTCCTGAAGAGCGTCAACAAGCACTTCGGCGCGTTGCACGTACTCCAGGACATCGACCTGACGATCGCCCGTGGCGAAGTCGTCGTGGTCATCGGACCCTCCGGGTCCGGGAAGTCCACCCTGTGCCGCACCATCAACCGTCTGGAGACGATCGACTCCGGGTCGATCTCGATCGACGGCAAGCCCCTGCCCCACGAGGGCAAGGAGCTCGCCCGGCTGCGGGCCGACGTGGGCATGGTCTTCCAGTCCTTCAACCTCTTCGCGCACAAGACCGTGCTCGAGAACGTGATGCTGGGCCAGATCAAAGTCCGCAAGAAGGACAAGAAGGCGGCCGAGGAGCGGGCCCGTGCCCTGCTCGACCGGGTCGGCGTGGGCGCGCAGGCCGAGAAGTACCCCGCGCAGCTCTCCGGCGGTCAGCAGCAGCGTGTCGCCATCGCGCGGGCCCTGGCGATGGAGCCCAAGGTCATGCTCTTCGACGAGCCGACGTCGGCGCTCGACCCGGAGATGATCAACGAGGTGCTGGAGGTCATGCAGCAGCTCGCCCGCGAGGGCATGACCATGATCGTCGTCACGCACGAGATGGGATTCGCCCGTTCGGCGGCCAATCGCGTGGTGTTCATGGCGGACGGTCGCATCGTCGAGCAGGCCTCGCCGGACCAGTTCTTCAGCAATCCGCGCAGTGACCGCGCCAAGGACTTCCTGTCGAAGATCCTTCACCACTGAGGCGCACCCCGCGCCCCGCCGACCCGCGTCACCGGACACCGCCCGGGCCGCATCACTTCATCAGAGTCAAAGGATGTGCACCATGAAGCTCCGCAAGGTCACCGCCGCCTCGGCCGTCGTGTTCGCCCTCGCCCTGACCGCCACCGCCTGTGGTGGCGACGACAGCGGCGACAACGGTTCCTCCGGGGGCGGCGGCGACAAGATCAAGATCGGTATCAAGTACGACCAGCCGGGTCTCGGTCTGAAGACGCCGCAGGGCTACGAGGGCTTCGACGTGGACGTGGCGACCTACGTCGCCAAGGAGCTCGGCTACGAGCCCGACCAGATCGAGTGGGTCGAGACCAAGAGCGCCGACCGCGAGAACGCGCTCTCGCGCGGGGACGTGAAGCTCATCGCGGCGACGTACTCGATCACCGACGAGCGCAAGGAGAAGGTCGACTTCGCCGGCCCGTACCTGCTGGCCCACCAGGACCTGCTGGTCAAGTCCGACTCGGACATCAGCGAGGCCACGGACCTGAACGACAAGAAGCTCTGCTCGGTGACCGGCTCCACCTCCGCGCAGAACGTCAAGAACGACTTCGCACCGAAGGCCCAGCTGAGCTCGCGCGGTGGCTACTCGGAGTGCCTGTCCGCTCTGCAGAACGGCCAGGTGGACGCGCTGACCACCGACGACTCGATCCTCGCCGGCTACGCCGCGCAGGACCAGTACAAGGGCAAGTTCAAGCTCGCCGGCCTGAAGCTGAGCAACGAGAACTACGGCATCGGTGTCAAGAAGGGCGACACCGAGACCGTGAACAAGGTCAACGACGCGCTGGAGAAGATGGTCAGCGACGGTTCGTGGGAGAAGGCCGTCAAGGAGAACTTCGGCCCGGCGAACTACAAGAACGAGCCCGCCCCGAAGATCGGCCAGATCGTCCAGTAACGCGGGACTCCGCCGACGCAGGATCCCCGCGGCCGACGCGGGGATCCGCAGACGTGCCGCCGCCCACCACTTCTCCGGCGGCGGCACGCCACGTCCGCCACGTACGTCACACACCCGGAAGCGCGGGAGATCGTGTTCGACTTTCTTTCAGATTATGACGACCCGTCCCTGCTGGGCGCTTTCTGGGTCACGGTGCAGCTCACCGTCTTCTCGGCCATCGGCTCCCTGATCTGGGGCACCCTGCTGGCGGCCATGCGGGTCAGCCCGGTACCGCTGATGCGGGGCTTCGGCACCGCCTACGTGAACATCGTCCGGAACATTCCCCTGACCGTCATCATCGTCTTCACGTCACTCGGCCTCGCCGACATCTTCGGCCTGGCGATGGGCGCGCCGGACGACTTCGAGCTCAAGTACTTCCGGCTGGCCGTGCTCGGCCTCGTCGCCTACACCGCGGCCTTCGTGTGCGAGGCGATCCGCTCCGGCATCAACACGGTGCCCGTCGGGCAGGCCGAGGCGGCACGGGCCCTCGGACTGAGCTTCAGCCAGGTGTTGTCGCTCGTCGTGCTGCCGCAGGCGTTCCGCTCGGTCATCGGCCCTCTGGCCAACGTGCTGATCGCGCTGACCAAGAACACCACCGTGGCGGCCACCATCGGTGTGGCGGAGGCCGCGCTCCTGATGAAGGAAATGATCGAGAACGAGGCACAGACGCTGCTCATCGGCGCGGTCTTCGCCTTCGGGTTCGTGGTACTGACCCTGCCCACCGGCCTGTTCCTCAACTGGCTGAGCAAGCGCCTGGCGGTGAAGCGATGACTTCTGTTCTCTACGACGCCCCCGGCCCGAAGGCCAAGCGGCGCAACCTGATCTTCTCGGTCGTCTTCTTCGTCCTGCTCGCCCTGCTGCTGTGGTGGGTCTGGCAGGTGCTGGACGACAAGGGCCAGCTGGAGTGGTCCCTGTGGAAGCCCTTCACCACGTCCGAGGCGTGGACGACCTATCTGCTGCCCGGCCTCGCGGACACGCTGAAGGCCGCGGCGCTGGCCATGGTCATCGCGCTTCCGCTGGGCGCGGTGCTCGGCATCGCCCGGATGTCCGACCACCGATGGGTCCGCGTCCCTGCCGCCGTGGTGGTGGAGTTCTTCCGTGCCATCCCGGTGCTGCTGCTGATGCTGTTCGCCAACGAGTTCTTCGCCCGCTCCACGGACGTCACCAGTGAGGACCGGCCCCTCTACGCGGTCGTCACCGGTCTGGTGCTCTACAACGCCTCGGTCCTCGCCGAGGTGGTCCGGGCCGGCATCCTCGCCCTGCCCAAGGGGCAGACGGAAGCCGCCCAGGCGATCGGTCTGCGCAAGAGCCAGACGATGAGCAGCATCCTGCTGCCGCAGGCGGTCACGGTGATGCTCCCTGCGATCGTCAGCCAGCTGGTCGTCATCGTGAAGGACACCGCGCTGGGCGGCGTGATGCTCGGCTTCACCGAGCTGCTGAACTCGCGCGCCACACTGGCGGCCAACTACGCCAACGTCATCCCCAGCTTCATCGTGGTGGCGGTCGTCTTCATCGTCCTCAACTTCCTCCTCACCTCGTTCGCCTCCTGGCTCGAGAAGCGCCTGCGCCGCAGCAAGCGCAGCACGGGTGCGGTGCTCGGCCCGGAGGACGTCGACGACCTCAACGCGGCCGAGGTCGGAGGCACGCACGGGGCCGGTGCGGAGAAGTGACGCACGCCTGACGTACGACATGACTGTGGCCCGCCGCATCCCGGCGGGCCACAGTCATGTCGAGTTGCCGGATGTCGTCGGCGGTGCGGAGGAGCCGTACATCCCGGACTCGTGTGATGAACAGTCAAGTGGTGTGACCGGCTCCTCCCCACTTCATGATCGCCACTGCCCTTCGGTCACTTGACGCAAGCACCGGCAATAGGTTGCATACGTTCTGTGATCGTGCACCCTGCTCCATCTTCCTGTTCCTCCACGCCTCTTCAGGCGTCACTTCGAGCAGGGGGCGCCGCGCCGTGGACCCGGTGATCATCGTCGGAGCGGGGCCCGTCGGGCTCACGCTGGCGCTGGCGCTGGCACGCCAGGACGTGCCGTGCGTGGTCCTCGACGAAGGACCGGGCAAGGACGAACCCCGCCCGGCGCGCACCGTCGTCCTGCACGAGGAGACCGCCGCGCTCATGGAGCGGCTGACCGGCGTGCCGCTCGCGTACGCCGGTGTCCGTTGGGCCGGATGGCGGTCGATGCGGCGCAAGCAGGTGACGGCCGAGGTCGCCTTCGGCAACACCGAGCCCGCGCCCCTGCACATCGCCCAGCACGTCCTGACGGATGCGCTGCGCGCGGCCCTCGCCGGTGAACGGCTCGTCAGGATCGCCGTGAACAGCAGGCTGGACACCATAGAGCAGGAACCCTCGGGCGTCACCGCCCATACCCGCGGCGGCACCGGCACCTGGTGGCGCGGCAGTTATCTGGTCGGCTGCGACGGTCCGCGCTCGACCGTGCGCAAGCTCCAGGACATCCGCTTCCCCGGCCGCACCGCGGTGGAACGTCACGCCGTGGCCGCCCTGCGCACCGAGCTTCCCTGGTACGACGAGGCGCTGCTGCACCGCACGCCGCCGTGGCGCGCGTCCGGCCCCTCGGCCGGGGAGATCACCGCGCGCCCGCTGCCGGACGGGGTGTGGCGCCTGGACTGGCTGCTGCCGCCGGGCAAGGACCTGGTCACGCCCGAGCTGCTGCTGGGCCGCATCCGGGAGACCCTGGCCGGCTGGGCGGGCGGCCAGACCCCGCCGTACGAACTGCTGGACACCGGGGTGCACACCGTCCACCACCGGCTGGCCCGGCGCTGGCGAGCCGACCGGGTGTTCCTCGCCGGGGACGCGGCCCATCTGCTCGGCTCACTGGGCACGCACGGGCTGGAGGAGGGGCTCCGCGACGCCGACAACCTTGCCTGGAAGCTGGCGCTGGCCTGGCACCACGGCCCGCACGAGGCTCTGCTCGACAGCTACCAGACCGAGCGCCGGGCGATCGTCGCCGCCCGGCTGCGCGCCGCCGACCAGGCGCTGCCGCTGGTGCGCGGCGGCGGACTGCGCTCCTACGTTCCCGGGTCCGCGCGGGGACACGACACACTGCTGATGGACGGCCACCTGGGGCGGGGCCCGCTGGGCGCGCCGGGGACGTACGCCGGCTCCCCGCTCGCTCCCGGCCGCCTCGAAGGGGAGGTTCCCATCGGAACGGCTCCCGGTTCCGCGGTGACGGACGTACGGGTCACGGCGGAGGACGGCACCTTCGTCCGGCTGCGGGACCGGTTCGGCCGGGGTGCGCTGCTGGTGGTGCTGATCGCGCCCGGTACCGGCGTGTGGGAGCGGCGGCACTGGGTGTCCGCCGGGATCATGCCCCGGCTGGCGGCGGCCGTCTCGACGCTGCCGCACCGGGCCGAACTGCTGGTCGCCGAGAGCTATCCGGGGGCGGCGGCACACACCGTGCTGCTGGTACGCCCCGACGGTCACCTGGTGACGGCGCTGAGCGGGGTCCGCCCGGCGGATCTGTACGCGGCGGCGGAAGCGGCGGTCGGCGGGCCCGCCACCACGGAGGCGGAGGCCAAGGCCGACGCGGGGGCCGGGTCGCGCTGAGCGGCCGTCCGGTCGAATCGTCGTCACCCCGCGGTCCACAGGGTGACGACGAGTTGAACCGGCGCGCGGCCCCGTGGTGTACTCCGCTCGTGACCGACACCTGCGTGCACCTGTGGCGGAGGGTCCATATGGACCTCGTCCGCTATGCGGGCTGCGTGTGTCGCCCGTCCTGCTGATTCGCGTCTCCCGTTCCTCTCCGCGCGCCGCCCGCCGTCTCGTACGGGTGATCGCGCGCCTCCGCGAACCTTCTCCAGGACGGTGCACATGTCTGTCTCCTCCCCTGTTCCGGCTCCCGTCTCCGCGCCCACGCAGGCGGACCTCCTCGACTTCGTACGGCGTACCGTCGCCGACGCCGAACTGATCGCCGCCCTTCCGCTCGACCCCGAAGGGCGCACCTGGGTGCGGCTCGACGGGCCCGGTGGCAGCGAGGCCTGGCTGATCGGCTGGCCGCCCGGCACCGGTACCGGCTGGCACGACCACGCCGACTCCGTCGGTGCCTTCATGACCGCGTCGGGCGAGCTGAAGGAGAACTCGCTCGCCGCGCGGCTGCCCACCGACGGCTGGAAGACCCTGGAACTCACGGACGGCGTGGACCGGGAACGACGGCTGGGGACCGGGCAGGGGCGCGCCTTCGGCCGGCATCACGTCCACGAGGTCCTCAACGAGTCCCCGGACCGGCACGCGATCTCCGTGCACGCCTACTACCCGCCGCTGCCGCGGATCCGCCGCTACAGCCGCAGCGGCCACATTCTCCGCCTGGAGCAGGTCGAGCGCCCGGAGGACTGGCAGTGAGCGTTGGCATCGACGAGTTGCTGGAGCGGGTGCGTGCCGGGTACGAGCGCGTCGGACCCCGGGACGCGTACGAGGCCGCACGGGCCGGTGAGGCGCTGCTGGTGGACATCCGCTACGCCGCCCTGCGGGAACGGGACGGGCTCATTCCCGAAGCCCTCGTGGTCGAACGCAACGAACTGGAGTGGCGCCTGGACCCGCGGGGCAGCCACCGCCTCCCGGAGGCCACGAGCCACGACCTGCGGATCGTGGTGATCTGCAACGAGGGCTATGCCTCCAGCCTCGCGGCGGAGTCCCTCCACCGCCTGGGCCTGCACCGGGCCACGGATCTGGTGGGCGGTTTCCAGGCCTGGCGGGAGGCGGGACTGCCGGTGGTGCCCGCACCCACGTAGGCGTCGCGCGGGCAGCGGCCGGGTGCCGGACTCTCCGCCGGGCCACGGATCCAGGCCGGCGGAAGACCGGGGCCGCCGGTGGCATCGAGGCCCGCGTAGGGCGTGGCACCGGGAGCGGCCGGGGCGGGCCCCGTTCCCCCGCGCCGACTCAGAACCCTTCGTCGCCAGGGAACTCCATGTCCTCGCCCTCCTCCTCCAGCGCCTGCCGGACGACGCGCAGGGCGAGGCCCTCGGGGTAGCCCTTGCGGGCGAGCATGCCCGCGAGGCGGCGGAGCCGCTTGTCGCGGTCGAGTCCGCGGGTGGCGCGCAGCTTGCGGGAGACCAGCTCCCGGGCGGTCTCCTCCTCCTGCTCGGAGTCGAGCCGGGAGACGGCCGCGTCGATCAGCGTGGGATCGACCCCCTTGGTGCGCAGCTCCCGGGCGAGCGCGCGCCGGGCGAGTCCCCGGCCGTGGTGCCGGGACTCCACCCAGGCGTCCGCGAAGGCGCTGTCGTCGATCAGTCCGACCTCCTCGAACCGGGACAGCACCTCCTCGGCGGCCTCGTCCGGTATCTCCCGCTTGCGCAGGGCGTCGGCGAGCTGCTTCCGGGTGCGCGGGGTCCCGGTGAGCAGGCGCAGGCAGATCGCCCGCGCCCGCTCGACCGGGTCCGCCGGAGGCTCCTCCCGCTCGGCCCTCGACGAGGAGGAGGCGTCCCCGTCCTCCGCGACCGCCTCGCCGAAGGTCCGGCGTCTGCGCCCGCGTCCACCGCGCGGCCCGCCGTCACGCGGGCCGCCCGCCCGTGCGCCGCCACCGTCGCGGGGGCCGCCCCCGTCGGCGATGCCGTCGTGCACCGCGTCACCGTCCACGGCTGAGCCGTCGCCGCCTTCGGTGCCCCTCCCCCGCGGGGCGCCGGAGGCGGCGAACTCGTACTCGGCCCAGTCGGTTCGTCGCGTCACGGGTCAGCTCTTGGCCGCCGCGGCCTTGGACTTGGTGGCCTTGGCCGCCGGGGCCGGCACCACGGCCGGCTCGGCCGCGGCGGTGCTCGTGGCGTCCGCGCCCGGCTCGGCGGCGGACTCCTCGGGCCGTACGCCGACGCCCAGCTTCGTCAGGATCTTCTTCTCGATCTCGTTGGCGAGGTCGGGGTTGTCCTTCAGGAAGTTGCGGGCGTTCTCCTTGCCCTGGCCGAGCTGGTCGCCCTCGTACGTGTACCAGGCGCCGGCCTTGCGGACGAAGCCGTGCTCCACGCCCATGTCGATCAGGCCGCCCTCGCGGCTGATGCCCTGGCCGTAGAGGATGTCGAACTCGGCCTGCTTGAAGGGCGGCGCCACCTTGTTCTTGACGACCTTGCAGCGGGTGCGGTTGCCGACCGCCTCGGTGCCGTCCTTCAGGGTCTCGATACGACGGATGTCGATACGCACCGAGGCGTAGAACTTCAGCGCGCGGCCACCGGTCGTGGTCTCCGGGGAGCCGAACATCACGCCGATCTTCTCGCGGAGCTGGTTGATGAAGATCGCGGTGGTCTTGGACTGGTTGAGGGCGCTGGTGATCTTCCGCAGGGCCTGGCTCATCAGGCGGGCCTGCAGACCCACGTGGCTGTCACCCATCTCGCCCTCGATCTCCGCGCGCGGGACGAGCGCGGCGACGGAGTCGATGACGATGAGGTCGAGGGCGCCGGAGCGGACCAGCATGTCCACGATCTCCAGGGCCTGCTCACCGTTGTCCGGCTGGGACAGGATCAGGTTGTCGATGTCGACGCCGAGCTTCTTCGCGTACTCGGGGTCGAGGGCGTGCTCCGCGTCCACGAAGGCGACCTGGCCGCCGGCCTTCTGCGCGTTCGCCACCGCGTGCAGGGTCAGGGTCGTCTTGCCGGAGGACTCCGGTCCGTAGATCTCCACCACACGGCCGCGCGGCAGGCCGCCGACGCCGAGGGCCACGTCGAGCGCGGTCGATCCCGTCGGAATGACCTCGATGGGCTCGTTCGTCCGGTCGCCCATGCGCATGACCGCGCCCTTGCCGAATTGCCGTTCAATCTGTGCGAGCGCGGCGTCGAGCGCCTTCTCGCGGTCGGTTCCTGCCATGGGTTCCACCCGATTTGCTTGATTCGATCGCTTCACGTCAAAGACGCTAACGCCTGCCACTGACAACGCGCCCCGACGCACCTCCGGCCTGTGGATAACGTGGGTACATTCCTATCCAAAATGGGACACAACACCTGTCGTTGAGCCTCATCGGCACTTCCATGAGAATGGATGTTCGATTTTCGTGTCAAGCGCACCACACGGCACCGCGGCCCGTGTGCCGCGTGGTGCGGTCGCCCTCAGGAGGCCCCGGTGTCTCCGTCGCGTGGCCGTCCCGCGCCCGGCCGGCGGGCCCACCGACGACGGACGCGCATGAGGAGGCCCGGCCCGCCGCCGGGACCTCGGTGCCCGAGCACACGGGGGTCGTCCGTGACGTCGTACCGCCGCACGTACGCACCCAGGAACGCCTGGAGGGTGGCGACGGCGGGGATGGCGATCAGCGCGCCCACGGCACCGAGCAGGGCGGTGCCCGCGACGACCGAGCCGAAGGCGACCGCCGGGTGGATGTCGACGGTCCTGGAGGTCAGCTTGGGCTGCAGCACGTAGTTCTCGAACTGCTGGTAGACCACCACGAAGATCAGTACCCACAGCGCGTACCAGGGGTCGACCGTGAAGGCGATCAGCATGGGCAGGGCGCCCGCGAGATAGGTGCCGATGGTGGGGATGAACTGCGACACCAGGCCCACCCACACGGCGAGGACGGGCGCGTAGGGCACCTCGAGGAACTCCAGCAGGACGTAGTGCGCCAGGCCGGAGACCAGTGCCATCAGTCCGCGCGAGTAGAGGTAGCCGCCCGTCTTGTTCACGGCGATCTCCCACGCGCGCAGCACCTCGGCCTGCCGGGCGGGCGGCAGCAGGGAGCAGACGGTGCGCCGCAGCCGCGGGCCGTCGGCGGCGAAGTAGAACGAGAACAGACCGACGGTCAGCAGCTGGAAGAGGCCGCCGAGGACCTGCGCGGACACGTCCAGGACACCGGTGGCGCTGTTCTGGACGTAGTTACGCAGCCAGTCGGAGCGCAGCAGGCCCTCCTGGATGTCCACGCGCCGCAGCTCGGTGTGGAAGTGCGTGTTGATCCAGTTGATCACGGAGTCGAGGTAATCCGGGAAATCCTCGACGATCTTGATGATCTGTCCCGCCAGCATGGACCCCAGCAGCGTCACGAAGCCCGCCGCCGCGATCAGCACCCCCAGGAAGACCAGGAAGGTGCCCAGGCCCCGGCGCACCCCGCGCGCGGCCATCCAGCTCACCGCGGGCTCGACGGCGAGCGCCAGGAAGAACGCGATGAGAACGTTGATCAGCAGGCCGATGAGCTGATGGAAGGCCCAACTGCCCAGCTGGAAGACGGCGTACAGCGCGAGGGCGAGCACCATGGCGCGCGGCAGCCAGCGCGGCATGCGGGCGCCCGGCCCGGATATGGGGGCGGTCGGAGGCCCGGCGGGAGGCGGCGCGCCGGGCGTGGTGGGGTGCCGGGCCGCCTGCTCGGTTTCGTCAGTGGGTGCCACGGACCAAGTCTCGCCCACGCCGGCGGCAGCCGTGCGCTCCCGGCGGTCTCTGTGACGGTCAGCGCCTCTCCGCGGGGACGTCCATGACCCCGCAGACCACCTGCCAGACGTCCTTGGCGCTCCAGCCGGCCGCCAGCGCCTCGTGCACGGTGCGCCCGCCGAGCTCGGACATGACATGGTCGCGCGCGAAGGTGTCGGCGTAGCCCGCGCCGAAGTGCTCCGTCATCCGCTCCCAGAAAACCGTCAACCGCATGCACCCAGTATCCCGCCTGCGGGGGCGGCCCCGAGCCAAGCCGCCCCCCGCAGGCGCGGGTGAGCGAAACCCGCCCCCGGGCACGGTGTCCGGCGGCACCGTGCCCGCCACCTCACCCGCCCAGCGCCCGCACCCCCGCCGTCACCACGACCGCGGCTCCGACGACGACCAGGAACGGAGCGCGCAGAACCAGCGCCACGGCGGCGGCCGCCACACCCGCCGCCCGCGCGTCGACGACCAGGGCCTGGCCGTCGGAGAAGGTCTGCTGGGCGGTCAGCGCGGCGAGCAGGGCGACCGGAAGGAGCGCGGCGAGACGCCTGACGAGGGGCCGTTCCAGGACCCCGGCGGGCACCAGCAGCCCCGCGAGCTTGACGGCGTAGCAGCCGACGGCGGTCACGACGACCGCGATCCAGATGTTCAACGGTCCCCCTCCGCCGTGTCACCGCGCGAGGTGCTCTTCCTGCCCCGCGCCCACAGGACGGCCGGTGCCGCGAGTGCGGCCACCAGGACCGGCACACCGGCCGGCAGCACGGGCAGCAGCCCCAGCCCCAGGAGGACGGCGAGCCCGGCGACGGTCCGCTCGGTCCCGGTGCGCAGCATCGGCGCGAGCAGCGCCAGGAAGACCGCGGGCCCGGCCGCGTCCAGCCCCCACGCGTCGGTGTCGCCGATCGCCTCGGCGCCCAGCGCGCCGAGCAGCGTGGTGAGGTTCCACAGGACGTACAGACTGAGCCCCGTCACCACGAACCCGATGCGCGCGGCGCGCCGGCCGGGCTGGGCGAGCGAGACGGCCGTCGTCTCGTCGATCACCCACTGCGCGGCGAACGGCCGCACCGCGCGGGGCAGCGCCAGCAACTGCGACAGCCGCAGCCCGTAGAACGCGTTGCGCACCCCCAGGAAGAACGCCCCCGCGGCGGCCGTGAACGCCCCTCCACCCGCCGCCAACGCCCCCACCAGCGCGAACTGGGAGGCGCCGGTGAACACCAGCAGGCTGAGCGCACAGGTCTGGAGCAGGGTGAGCCCGCTGCCCGCCGAGGTCACGCCGAAGGCGAACCCGGAGAGTCCGACGGCGACCCCGACACCGAGGGCGTCCCGTACGACGGCACCGTCCGGCTTTCCTCCTCCGTCGTCCCGTACGTCCGCGAGCACTTCTGTCCGTTCCGCTGTCACACCCCGGACTGTACGGGCGTGCCTCCCCGCGCGTCTTGTACGTTCTTGCGCTCGCGCTGGTAGGCGCCCGGGGGCACGCCGACGATCCGGCCGAAGTGCCGGTTCAGGTGCGGCTGGTCGGTGAACCCGACCGCGACGGCCGCCTCCGAGGGCGCCGTCCCCGCGTCCAGCAGCCGCCGTGCCCGCCGCACACGCGCGTCGGTGAGCCAAGTGTGCGGCGGCATCCCGTAGGTGTCCCGGAAGGCGCGCAGCAGCGCGAACGGGCCGGTGCCCAGCTCGGCGGCCAGCCGCTCCAGGGTCGGCGGATCCGCCATCCGCTCCTCCAGGACGGCACGCGCGCGTGCCGCGATCCCGGCGCCCGCCGTGCGCACCTCGCGTCGCGGCAGCGTCCCGCCGTTCAGCCGCAGCAGCCGGGTCACCGCGACCCGGAGCAGGGTGTCGGCGGCGAGCGCGTTGCCCTCGTCGGTGGCCCGCAGCACCTGGTGCACCAGACGGACGGTGTACGGATCGTCGAGCACCGGCGTCACGAACCCCGGTGTGCCGCGCAGTGTGGTGGTCTCGGCGGCGATCGCGCCCACCACCTCGGGCGACGGGTACACCGCCCCGTACCGCCAGCCCTCGGGGACACCCGCCCGGCCGGTGTGCGGGGTGTCCGGGTTCACCAGGGCCAGGGACCCGGCGCCTGCGTACACGTCGCCGCCGCCGTGGTGGAAGACCTCCGCCCCGTCGGCGATGGCGGCGATCACGAAGTGCTCGTGGGTGTGCCGGACGAACGTCTTCCGTATGTACCGGGCACGCAGCAGATCGACACCGGGCAGTTCGTCGTACCGCCAGTGCCGCGCCCGTTCCCTCCGGGATTCCGCCATACGGCCATTGTCGCGCCGCCCCGTCCGCCCTCGGTTCGGCCCGATTGTCAGTGGCCGGGTGCACGATGGACGCATGGTCAGCGATCCGCACCGAGCCCTGGACGGCTTCTCCCCCGCGACCCGCGGCTGGTTCACGGGGGCGTTCTCCGCGCCCACCGCCGCCCAGGCCGGCGCGTGGCGGGCCATCGGGGAGGGTTCGAACGTGCTGGTGGTCGCCCCCACCGGTTCCGGGAAGACCCTGGCCGCCTTCCTCGCCGCCCTGGACCAGCTCGCCTCGACGCCGCCGCCCGCCGACCCCAAGAAGCGCTGCCGCGTCCTGTACGTCTCGCCGCTGAAGGCCCTGGCCGTCGACGTCGAGCGCAATCTGCGCAGCCCGCTGACCGGCATCCGCCAGGAGTCCGTGCGCCTGGGGCTGCCCGAGCCCGAGGTGAAGGTCGGCATCCGCTCCGGTGACACCCCGCCCGCCGAGCGGCGTGCCCTGGCCACCCGCCCGCCGGACATCCTGATCACCACGCCCGAGTCGCTGTTCCTGATGCTGACGTCCGCCACGCGCGAGGCGCTGACGGGCGTGGAGACGGTGATCCTCGACGAGGTGCACGCGGTCGCCGGCACCAAGCGCGGCGCGCATCTCGCGCTCACCCTGGAGCGGCTGGACGAGCTGCTGCCCCGCCCGGCCCGCCGTATCGGCCTCTCGGCGACGGTGCGCCCGGTCGACGAGGTCGCCCGGTTCCTCTCCCCGCGCCGCAAGGTGGAGATCGTCCAGCCGGAGTCCGGCAAGGAGTTCGACCTGTCCGTGGTGGTACCGGTCGAGGACCTGGGCGAGCTGGGCGGCTCCCCGGTCGCGGACGGCTCGGAAGGGGCCGAGCGCCCGTCGATCTGGCCGCACGTCGAGGAGCGGATCACCGATCTGGTGCAGGCGCACCGCTCGACGATCGTGTTCGCGAACTCCCGCCGCCTCGCGGAGCGGCTGTGCAACCGGCTCAACGAGATCGCCTACGAGCGGGCCACCGGAGAGCCCCTGGACGAGCACCACTCCCCCGCCGAGCTGATGGGCGGCTCCGGGTCCGCCCAGGGCGCGCCCGCGGTCATCGCGCGCGCCCATCACGGCTCGGTGTCCAAGGAGCAGCGCGCCCTGGTCGAGGAGGACCTCAAGGCGGGCCGGCTGCCCGCGGTGGTCGCCACCTCCAGCCTGGAGCTGGGCATCGACATGGGCGCCGTCGACCTGATGGTCCAGGTCGAGTCGCCGCCGTCCGTCGCCTCCGGGCTCCAGCGCGTCGGCCGCGCGGGGCACCAGGTGGGCGCGGTCTCCACGGGCGTGGTGTTCCCGAAGTACCGAGGCGACCTGGTGCAGGCGGCCGTGGTCACCGAGCGGATGCGCGCGGGCGCCATCGAGTCCCTGCGCGTCCCCGCGAACCCCCTGGACGTGCTGGCCCAGCAGATCGTCGCCATGACGGCCATGGACACCTGGCAGCTCGACGACCTGCTCGCCCTGGTCCGCCGCGCCGCACCCTTCGCCTCCCTGCCCGAGTCCGCCTTCACGGCCGTCCTGGACATGCTCGCCGGCCGCTACCCGTCCGACGCGTTCGCGGAGCTGCGTCCGCGCGTGGTGTGGGACCGGGTCACGGGCGAGATCACCGGCCGCCCCGGCGCCCAGCGCCTGGCCGTCACCTCCGGCGGCACGATCCCCGACCGGGGCCTGTTCGGGGTGTTCCTGGCGGGCTCCGACCCCAAGAAGGGCGGTGGACGGGTCGGCGAGCTGGACGAGGAGATGGTCTACGAGTCCCGCGTGGGTGACGTCTTCACGCTCGGCACCAGCTCCTGGCGCATCGAGGACATCACGCGCGACCGGGTCCTGGTCTCCCCCGCGCCGGGCGTGCCGGGCCGGCTGCCGTTCTGGAAGGGCGACCAGCTGGGCCGGCCGCTGGAGCTCGGCCGCGCGGTGGGCGCCTTCCTGCGCGAGGTGGGATCGCTGTCCAAGGACGACGCCCGGCTGCGGCTCCTGGCGGCGGGACTGGACGCCTGGGCCGCCGACAACGTCCTGTCCTACCTCGACGAGCAGCGCGAGGCCTGCGGCCACGTCCCCGACGACCGCACCATCGTGGTGGAGCGCTTCCGCGACGAACTGGGCGACTGGCGGGTCGTCGTGCACTCCCCGTTCGGCGCCCAGGTGCACGCCCCGTGGGCGCTCGCGCTCGGCGCCCGCCTCTCCGAGCGGTACGGCATGGACGCCCAGGTGATGCACGCCGACGACGGCATCGTGCTGCGCCTGCCGGACGCCGATCTGATGGGCCTCGACCTGCTCGACCAGGAGCCGGTGCGGGCCGGCACCGAGTACGACGCGGACCGGGCCCCCGTGGGCGCGGCCGACGTCGTCTTCGACAAGGGCGAGGTCGACCAGGTCGTCACCGACCAGGTGGGCGGCTCGGCGCTGTTCGCGTCCCGGTTCCGCGAGTGCGCGGCCCGCGCGCTGCTGCTGCCGCGCCGCAACCCCGGCCGGCGCACCCCGCTGTGGCAGCAGCGTCAGCGCGCCTCGCAACTGCTCCAGGTGGCCGGCGAGTTCGGCTCGTTCCCGATCGTCCTGGAAGCCGTCCGCGAGTGCCTCCAGGACGTCTTCGACGTGCCCGGGCTCGTCGAGCTGATGGGCGACCTGGAGGCGCGCAAGGTGCGCCTGGTCGAGGTCACCACCCCCGAGCCGTCCCCGTTCGCCCGCTCCCTCCTCTTCGGCTACGTCGCCCAGTTCCTGTACGAGGGCGACTCCCCGCTCGCCGAGCGCCGCGCCGCCGCCCTGTCGCTGGACTCGCGGCTGCTGGCCGAGCTGCTCGGCCAGGCGGAGCTGCGCGAGCTGCTCGACGCGGAGGTGCTGACCGAGCTGGAGCGCGAGCTGCGGTGGCTCACCGAGGACCGGCGCGTCAAGGACGCGGAGGGCGTGGCCGACCTGCTGCGGCTGCTGGGCCCGCTCACCGACGCCGAACTCGCCGAGCGGGGCGCCGAGCCGCAGTGGGCGCGAGAGCTCGCCTCCGCGCGGCGCGCCATCCGGGTGCGGGTGGCCGGCACCGACCACTGGGCGGCGATCGAGGACGCCGGCCGGCTGCGCGACGCGCTGGGCACGGCACTGCCGGTCGGCGTGCCGGAGGCGTTCACCGAACCGGTCAAGGACCCCCTCGGCGACCTCCTCGCGCGGTACGCGCGCACCCACGGCCCGTTCACGTCGGCGACGGCAGCGGCCCGTTTCGGTCTGGGTGTGGCGGTCACCGAGGGCGCCCTGCGGCGGCTCTCGGCGGTCGGCCGGGTCGTCCAGGGCGAGTTCCACCCGGCCGGGATCGGACAGGAGTGGTGCGACGCGACCGTACTGCGCCGGCTGCGCCGCCGCTCCCTGGCCGCGCTGCGGCACGAACTGGAGCCGGTGCCGCCGCCCGCGCTCGCCCAGTTCCTCCCCCAGTGGCAGCACATCGGCAAGGGGCACTCCCTGCGCGGCGTCGACGGCCTGGTGCGCGCCGTCGAGCAGTTGCAGGGGGCGTCCGTGCCCGCGTCCGCCCTGGAGAAGCTGGTCCTGCCGTCCCGGGTGGCGGACTACGCCCCGGCGATGCTGGACGAGCTGACGGCCGCCGGGGAGGTGGTGTGGGCGGGCGCCGGTTCGCTGCCCGGGAAGGACGGCTGGGTCTCCCTCTACCTCGCGGACGCGGCCCCGCTGCTGCTGCCGCCCCCGCACCCCCTGGAGCCGACCGCCCTCCACCGGTCCGTCCTGGACGCCCTCTCCGGCGGCTACGGCCTGTTCTTCCGCCAGATCGCCGACCAGGTCCGCGCCACCACGCACCCCGAGGCCACCGATCCCCAACTGGCCGACGCCCTGTGGGACCTCGCCTGGTCCGGGCGGCTGACCAACGACACGCTCGCTCCCCTGCGCTCCCTGCTGGGCTCGGGCCGCACCGCGGGCTCCACCGCCCACCGCGCGAAGCGCTCCGTCCCACGCGGGCGCTACGGCTCGCTCACGGCGGCCGCCCGCGGTGCCTCCCGCACCGGCCCGCCGACCGTCGCCGGCCGCTGGTCCCTGCTTCCGGACACGAACACGGACACGGATGCCACGGTCCGTGCCCACTCCCTGGCCCGCACCCTGCTCGACCGGCACGGTGTGGTGACCCGGGGCGCCGTCTCCGCGGAGGGTGTCGAGGGCGGCTTCTCGGCGGTGTACCGGGTGCTGTCCGCCTTCGAGGAGACGGGCCAGGCGCGTCGCGGCTATGTGGTGGAGGGCCTGGGCGCCGCCCAGTTCGCGATGGACGGGGCCGTGGACCGCCTCCGCGCGGCGGCCAACGCCCGCGAGCGGAGCGACGGCCTCCCGGCCACCCCCGGCCCCGGTCCTGACATGCCCGACCCGTTCGGCGCCGCCTCCGCGCACGACGGCTTCCCCGGCCCGGACGACACGCCGTACCCCCGTCTCTCGCCGGGCGACTACGTCTCCCCGCGCGACCTGGCCCCGCAGTCCTCTGCGCCCCGGCGTAATGGCGGGCGTCCCGCGTACGACCCCTTCGCCGGCCGCCGTACCGGTGCGGACCGCGCCGCACGCGCCGTGGTCCTGGCCGCCGCCGACCCGGCGAACGCCTACGGTGCCGCTCTGGGATGGCCCGAGCCGCCGGCCGGCGCCGGGCACAAACCCGGCCGCAAGGCGGGCTCCCTGGTGGTGCTGGTGGACGGCGAGCTGACGCTCTACATGGAGCGCGGCGGCAAGACGCTGCTGGCCTGGCCCGCCGGCTCCGACGGAGAACCCGCCGACGACCCGCGTCTCCCGGCCGCCGCCGAGGCCCTCGCCGCGGCCGCCCGCGCGGGCTCCCTGGGCACGGTCACGGTGGAGCGCGTCAACGGCGCCTCGGCCCTGACCTCCCCGCTGGGCACCCTCCTGGAGACCGCGGGTTTCGTCGCCACCCCCAGAGGACTCCGCCTGCGCGCCTGACCCACCGCCACCCCGACGGATCCCGGCCTCCACCGCCCGGACGCCCCACACGCGCCGACGGAGCCCACGGCACCCCCTGCCCCTCCTGCGCACCACGAGCCACGCCGCCCTTCCCGACGACCACGCCCGCACCCCCGGCCCACCACCGGCACACGCCCACCCGGGCACCCCGGCCGCCCCCCGGGGCGCTCGGCACGCTCACAACGGAGCGCGTCAACGGCACCTCCGCACTGAAGCCCCTCCCGGAGACCACGGCTTCGTCTCCGCACCCCGACGACCACGCCCGCACCCCCGGCCCGCCACCGGCACACGCCCACCCGGGCACCCCGGCCGCCCCCCGGGGCGCTCGGCACGCTCACAACGGAGCGCGTCAACGGCACCTCCGCACTAAAGCCCCTCCCGGAGACCACGGCTTCGTCTCCGCACCCCGACGACCACGCCCGCGCCCCGGCCCGCCACCGGCACACGCCCGCCCGAGCGCCCCCGCCGCCCGGCGTGCCACCCTTGACGCATGCCCGAAGGAGATACGGTCTGGCAGGCCGCGAGGCGGCTGCACGACGCCCTGGCCGACCAGGTGCTGACCCGCAGCGACCTCCGGGTGCCGAGGTTCGCCACGGCCGACCTCACCGGCCGCACCGTGCTGGACGTCACCCCGCGCGGCAAGCACCTGCTGACCCGCGTCGAAGGCGGCCTGACGCTGCACTCGCACCTGAGGATGGACGGCTCCTGGCGGGTGTACACGCCCGGCCAGCGCTGGAACGGCGGCCCCGCCCACCAGATCCGCGCGATCCTCGGCAACGCCGACCGCACGGCCGTCGGCTACCGCCTCCCCGTCCTGGAACTGATCCGCACCACCGACGAGGACCGCGCGGTCGGCCACCTCGGCCCCGACCTCCTCGGCCCGGACTGGGACCCCGGCCTCGCACTGGCCAACCTCCTGAAGGACCCGGCCCGCCCCCTCGGCGAGGCCCTGCTGGACCAGCGGAACCTCGCCGGAATCGGCAACATCTTCAAGAGCGAGCTGTGCTTCCTCCTCGGCGTCACCCCCTGGCTCCCCGTGGGGGAGCTGCCCGCCGACCGTTCCGCGAAGCTTCCGGTGCTCGCCCGGAAACTGCTGGAGTTCAACCGCGAGCGTCCGGTCCGCAACACCACGGGCCGCCGCGGCCAGGACCTGTTCGTGTACGGCCGCGCCCGCCGCCCCTGTCTGCGCTGCCGCACCCCGATCCGTCTCGCCGACCAGGGCGACGGCTCCCGTGAGCGCCCCACGTACTGGTGCCCCGTCTGCCAGCCGGGCCCGGCACCGTTCACTCCCCGTCGGTGAACCGGCGTACGGTGCCCGTCCGCCACGCCCGCCGCCACCGTCCCGCCGCGAGCGCCCCCTCCGCCCGTGCCTTGGGCACACAGTGCACCGGCAGCAGACCGAGCCCCCACCCGCCGGCCGCGACCGCCCCTTCCACCAACCCTGCGTCGGGCGCCAGCAGCAGCCGCGCCATTGCCCACCACCACAGCACTCCCCATCCCAGAACGGCCCCCCGGCGCACCATCCGCCCCGCCGTCACGTCCCCCACCCCCGCGCCGACGCCATGAGACCGCTCGCCCCCGCGCACAGGGCGCGCCAAGGGCACACGGGCGCGTCCGGGGCCCCGGGCCGCTCCACGAGGGCCCCACGGCCCCCAAAGGTCACGTCACCCGTTCTCGGCCTGGAACATCCAGTGCTGCTTCTCGAGGTCCGCGGTGATCGTGATCAGGATGTCCTGGCTCACCGGGTCCGGTTCGGCGGTCGCCGTGACCCGCTCCCGCATACGGGCGATCACCGCGCCCAGCGCCTCCACGAGCGCGCCCACCGCGGCCGTGTCGTCGACCCAGCCCTCGGGCGTCACCCCGATGCCGCTGCCGACGGCGACCGTCGCGGCACGCCCGTCGGGCGAGACCCCCAGGGCCGCGGCGCGCTCCGCCACGGTGTCGGAGTGGGTACGCGCCAGGGCCACGACCTCGTCGAGCTGGAGGTGCACGGAACGGAAGCGCTGCCCGACCACGTTCCAGTGGATCTGTTTGGCCACCAGGGCGAGGTCCACCAGGTCGACCAGGGCGCCCTGCAGCGCCTCGGACACGGTCTTCAGGTTCGTGTCGGACAGCGGGCTCTTCACGACGTACATCCGCACCTCCGTAGCAGGCCCCCCGCCTCGTCCCTCAACGATGACCGCCACGCGCCGCACCGGCAAACGCACGGGGGAAGGCCCAGGCACGCGAAAACCCCGGCGGCACCCCTCCGGATCTCCCGGAAGGGCCCCTACCGGGGCATCCCACTGTCTTCACACCGCGCGTGCGCGGAACACCACGCTCACGCGGCGACGACGTCCACCGCCTCGGCGGGCGCCTTGATGGTCACCCGCTCCGGTGGCACACCGGTCACCGAAACGGAACCCAGCATCGGACGAACCGGCGTGGGGACGGACTCGCTGGGCGTCGCTGCAGCAGACTGGGCCAGTTCGGCGAGAGCGAGCTCGTCGCTCACTTCCCGCATGAGCTCGGACATCCGTACGTCCAGCGCGTCGCAGATGGCGGAGAGCAGCTCGGAGGAAGCCTCCTTCTGCCCCCGCTCCACCTCGGAGAGATAGCCGAGTGAGACTCGGGCGGACGAGGAGACTTCGCGCAGAGTACGGCCCTGGCGTTGGCGCTGCCGACGCAGCACGTCACCCAGCAGGCGACGGAGCAGAATCATCGGTGGCTCCCTCCTCGGACCGCGTAGCCGCATCCTTCTCGCCCCACCGTACCGCCTTGCGCCGCGGCCGTGCGGGGAGCGATGTCGTGTTCACTCAGGGCTGCAAACATCAAAACCCCCCGTTCCGTTCCGTATCCTGTGCCCGCTCATTCCCGGTCTGTTCGCCCGCAAGCTCCCTCAGAAGCAGTGCGAGTACGCTCCGTACACTCTCCATACGAATTTCCGCGCGGTCGCCGTTCAACCGCAGATGCCGCACTTTTCCGCCGCGGGCGGAACCCGTTCCCGTCCCCGCGGGGCCGTCCACGGCCACGAAAACCGTGCCGACGGCCTGGCCGTCCTGGGGATCCGGACCGGCGACGCCGGTGGTGGCGATGCCCCAGTCGGCGCCCAGTGCCTCGCGGACGCCGGCCGCCATCTGGGCCGCCACCTGCGGATCCACCGCTCCGTGCTGCGCCAGCAGGGTGGCGTCCACACCGAGCAGCCGCTGCTTGAGTTCGGTGGCGTACGCCGTCACCGAGCCCCGGAAGACCTTGGACGCCCCGGGGACCGAGGTGATCTCGGCCGCCACCAGACCACCGGTCAGCGACTCCGCGACAGCGAGCGTTCCACCGTTCACAGTGAGTAGTCGCACCACTTCGGTGGCCTCGGAACTCACGCTTCCGTCTCCTCCAACGCCGCCTCGCGCTCGGCGATTCCCCGCCTGCGCAGCACAATGGCCTGTTTCACATAGTCGAGTCCGGTCGCCACGGTCAGCACGACCGCCGCGGCCATCACCCACCACCGCAGCGTGGCCAGCCACCCCGTCAGCGCCAGTACGTACATACCGACGGCGATGCCCTGGGTGAGCGTCTTGAGCTTGCCCCCTCGGCTGGCCGGGATCACGCCGTAGCGAATGACCAGGAAACGCAGCAGGGTGACGCCGAGTTCCCGGCCGAGGATGACTCCGGTGACCCACCACGGGAGATCACCCAGCGAGGAGAGACAGATCAGCGCCGCTCCCATGATCGCCTTGTCGGCGATGGGGTCGGCGATCTTCCCGAAGTCGGTGACAAGGTTGTACGTGCGCGCCAGATGACCGTCGAACAGGTCGGTGATCATGGCGATGGCGAAGGCCGCCCAGGCGAACGACCGCCACGCCGGGTCGTAGCCGCCCTCGGCGAGCATCAGCATGACGAACGCCGGCACCAGGAGCAGCCGGAGCATGGTCAGCAGGTTGGCGATGTTCCAGACGCTGGCCTGGTTGACGGCCGCCGCCACGACCTTCGCGCCGCGCGCGGGCCTGGTCCCGTCCCCGGCGTCGGCGCCGTCACGGGACGCGGTGGCCGGTGCCGCCTCGCCGCCGTGCGTCCGGGCGCCGGCCGGGCCACGGCCGGACGCAGCGCGCCGGGCCGGTCCGCCGCCGGACGATCCCGGGGCCGTGCCCCGTGCCTCCCGCGCGACCGTGCGGCCGCTCGCCGGCAGGCCTCCGGGGGCAGCGCCGGCCGTCCTCCTCGCGCCGGAGGGGCCTCCCGCCGCCGATGCCGGGACACCCGTCATCTGCCCGCCTCCTCGCTCCACGCGGGCGAACCCTGGAACAGCGGCTCGGCCACCAGGTCGACACCCTCCGTGCCGATCACCTTCGCCTCGACCATACGGCCGACGGCCAGCCCTTCGCCGCTCGTGAGCAGCACCTGGCCGTCCGTCTCGGGGGCCTGGTGCGCCGCCCGGCCGTACACGCCCTCCGTCTCGTCGACGGACTCCACCAGCACGTGCACGGTCTCGCCGACCCGTTCCTCGGCGCGCTGCGAGACCAGTTCCTCGGCCAGCCGGGAGACCCGGGCCAGCCGCTCGGCGACGACGTCCTCGTCCAGCTTGCGGTCGTACGTCGCGGCCTCGGTGCCCTCCTCGTCGGAGTAGCCGAAGACGCCGACGGCGTCCAGCCGCGCGTGGTTCAGGAACCGCTCCAGCTCGGCCAGGTCGGCCGCGGACTCGCCGGGGAAGCCGACGATGAAGTTGGAGCGCACACCGGCCTGGGGCGCCTTGCTCCGGATGGTGTCGAGCAGTTCCAGGAACCGGTCGGTGTCGCCGAAGCGGCGCATCGCGCGCAGCACGTCGGGCGCGGAGTGCTGGAAGGACAGGTCGAAGTAGGGGGCGACCTTCGGGGTGGAGGTCAGCACGTCGATCAGGCCGGGCCGCATCTCGGCCGGCTGGAGGTAGCTGACGCGCACCCGCTCCAGGCCGTCGACCTCGGCCAGCTCGGGCAGCAGGGACTCCAGCAGGCGGATGTCGCCGAGGTCCTTGCCGTAGGAGGTGTTGTTCTCGGAGACCAGCATGATCTCCTTCACGCCCTGTTCGGCCAGCCAGCGCGTCTCGTTCAGCACGTCGCTGGGGCGGCGCGAGATGAAGGAGCCGCGGAAGGACGGGATGGCGCAGAAGGAGCAGCGCCGGTCGCAGCCGGAGGCGAGCTTCACCGAGGCGACCGGGGAGCCGTCCAGCCGGCGGCGCAGCGGCGCGCGGGGGCCGGAGGCCGGGGCGAGGCCGTCGGGCAGGTCCGCCGGGCCGTGTCCCGGGAGGGCGACGGCGGCGGCGGAGTCCTGCCGCTCGGCCGGGCTGATCGGCAGCAGCTTGCGGCGGTCGCGCGGGGTGTGGGAGGCGTGGATGCCGCCGTTCAGGATGGTCTGGAGGCGGTCGGAGATGTCGGCGTAGTCGTCGAAGCCGAGCACGCCGTCGGCCTCGGGGAGGGCCTCGGCGAGTTCCTTGCCGTACCGCTCGGCCATGCAGCCCACCGCGACGACGGCCTGGGTTCTTCCGTGTCCCTTGAGGTCGTTGGCCTCCAGGAGGGCGTCGACGGAGTCCTTCTTGGCGGCCTCGACGAAGCCGCAGGTGTTGACGACGGCGACGTCCGCTTCCTCGGCGTCCTCCACGAGCTGCCAGCCGTCCGCCTCCAAACGGCCTGCGAGCTCCTCCGAGTCCACCTCGTTACGGGCGCAGCCAAGGGTGACGAGTGCGACGGTACGGCGTTCAGGCATGGGCTCAAGACTACTTCGTCCCGCTGAGGCCCTACGTCGACGGGGTTGGCCGATCATGGCCAACCCCGTCGTCGAAGCACCCTTTGTGCCGGGTCATCCGGCCTGTGGGTCGCCCTTGGTGTAGGTGAGGCGCTCGACGGCGCCCGGCTGCCAGTCGTCCTCGATCTTCTTGCCGTTCACGAACAGGTCGATCGCGCCGGCGTCACCGAGGACCAGGTTGATCTTGGTGCTGTCCTGGAAGGTCTTGGATTCGCCCTGCTTGAGCAGTCCGTCGAACAGCTGCCGGCCGTTGTGGTCCTTGGCGGAGATCCAGCTGCGTCCGTCGGCGGCGCTGACCTGGACCGTCACCTTGTCCTGCGGTGCGGCGGCGATGGCGCTGTCCGACGGTTCCGGCTCGGGTGCGACGGGCTTCTCGGACTTCGGGGTGGGCGAGGCGGCCGGCTTGCTGGGCGTGGCGCCGTCGGCGACGTTCGCCTTGCCTCCGTCGTCGTCGCCCTTGACCATCGTGAATCCGACGAAGCCGATCACGACGACGATCGCGGCGACCATGGCCGCGGTCCAGTTGGGTCCGCGCCGCTCCGGACGGATCCGTTCCGCCTCGAACAGCGGGGCGGCCGGGGTCGGGGCCGGACGGCCGCCGCCGTGCTCGGCCTCGTACTGGGCGATCAGCGGGGCAGGGTCGAGGTCCACGGCCCTGGCCAGGGTCCGGATGTGCCCGCGCGCGTAGACGTCGCCGCCGCAGGGGGCGAAGTCGTCCGCCTCGATGGCGTGCACGATGGCGATGCGGACCCGGGTGGCGGTACTGACGTCGTCGACGGTGAGCCCGGCGGCGATGCGCGCCTGCCGCAGCGCTCGGCCGACGGAGACGGAAGGGCGGGCTTCCTCGGAAACGTCTTCGAACGGACGCTCGTCTTCAGGGGAGTTGCCGATGGACACGGGGGCGCCTTTCGAGCGTGTAGCCGCCTGTGCTGGAGGTTCAGTCTAGGAGGGGTACAAGAGGATGGGGCAACCGGGCGGTAGGACTTTGTACGCCATCGGAATGGCCCGACATTCCGATGATGGGACTGCGGTTTGTCGCTTTGCTCAACTTGACGTACACCGAAGGGAAACAGTTGCCCGGTGATCCCTAACGGGTGGGTCACGATCGACCGCCCGGGTGCCCGGAGGGGACGACCGCCTCCCGTTCGCCTACCCTTCAGACTCCCCCCGGATCAGCGCCAGCACGCCATCCAGTTCATCAGGCTTCACAAGAACGTCACGGGCCTTCGAACCCTCGCTCGGTCCGACGATGTTCCGCGACTCCATGAGGTCCATCAGCCGGCCCGCCTTGGCGAAGCCGACGCGCAGTTTGCGCTGGAGCATGGACGTCGACCCGAACTGGGTGGAGACGACCAGCTCGGCCGCCTGGCACAGCAGGTCCAGGTCGTCGCCGATGTCCTCGTCGATCTCCTTCTTCTGCTTGCTCCCGACGGTGACGTCGTCCCGGAAGACGGGCGCCATCTGCTCCTTGCAGTGCCGGACGACGGCCGCGACCTCCTCCTCGGTCACGAACGCGCCCTGCAGACGGGTCGGCTTGTTCGCGCCCATCGGCAGGAACAGCCCGTCGCCCTTGCCGATCAGCTTCTCGGCGCCGGGCTGGTCGAGGATGACCCGCGAGTCCGCGAGCGAGGAGGTGGCGAACGCCAGCCGGGACGGCACGTTCGCCTTGATCAGACCGGTGACCACGTCGACGGACGGCCGCTGTGTGGCGAGCACCAGGTGGATTCCGGCCGCCCGCGCGAGCTGCGTGATGCGCACGATGGAGTCCTCGACGTCGCGCGGGGCGACCATCATCAGGTCGGCCAGCTCGTCGACGATCACCAGCAGGTACGGGTACGGCTGCAGCTCGCGCTCACTGCCCTCGGGCGGCTTGACCTTGCCCTCGCGCACCGCGCGGTTGAAGTCGTCGATGTGCCGGTAGCCGTAGGCCGCGAGGTCGTCGTAGCGCAGGTCCATCTCGCGCACGACCCACTGGAGCGCCTCGGCGGCCCGCTTGGGGTTGGTGATGATCGGCGTGATCAGGTGCGGGATGCCCTCGTACGCCGTCAGCTCCACGCGCTTGGGGTCGACCAGGATCATCCGGACGTCCTCCGGGGTCGCCCGCATCATGATCGAGGTGATCAGGCAGTTGATGCAGGACGACTTTCCTGAGCCGGTGGCGCCGGCGACCAGCATGTGCGGCATCTTCGCCAGCGAGTCCATGACGTAGCCGCCCTCGACGTCCTTGCCGAAGGCGACCAGCATCGGGTCGTCGTCCTCGGCGGACTCCGCGAGCCGCAGGACATCACCGAGGTTGACCATCTCCCGGTCGGTGTTGGGGATCTCGATGCCGACGGCAGACTTGCCGGGGATCGGGCTGATGATCCGCACGTCCGGGCTGGCGACGGCGTACGCGATGTTCTTGGTCAGCGCGGTCACCCGCTCGACCTTCACGGCCGGGCCGAGTTCCACGACGTAGCGGGTGACCGTCGGGCCGCGGGTGAAGCCGGTGACGGCGGCGTCCACCTTGAACTCCGTGAAGACCTTCCGCAGCGCGTCGACGATGGCGTCGTTGGCGGCGCTGCGGGTCTTGCTGGGGCCGCCGCGCTCGAGCAGGTCGAGGGAGGGCAGCGCGTAGGTGATGTCGCCGGAGAGCTGGAGCTGCTCCGCGCGGGCGGGCAGATCGCGGGGTTCGCGCGGCGGCTCCTTGGTCATGTCCAGGACGCCGGCCGGCGGCTTGTCCCGCTGCGGCCCGTCCTGAGGCCCGTCCTGGGACCTGTCCGCCTTCGGCTTCTCCCGCTGCGGGCGGGCGGCCGGCACCGGCGTCGGTGTGGTCGGCTCCCGGTCCCCGGTGCTCACGCCCTGGGTCAGGTCGGCGACGATCGGCGAGGGCGGCATCCCGTGCAGCACGGCACCGTCCAGCGCGGCGGCAGCGGCGGCGGCCACGTCCACGGCGTCCATGGGCCGGTCCATGGCGGGCCTCGGCACCGCGGGCCGCCGGGGCCGGCCCCGGCGCCGGGACAGCGCCTCCTCCTCCGCCCTGTCCGGGTCGTACTCCTCGGGCGCCGGCCGCCGGCCGCGGCGGCTCGCGGGCAGCGACTCGCGCCACTGCTGCTCGTAACGCTCGTCGTCCTCGCCGAAGAACTCCTCCGGCTCGGGTTCGCGGACGAGTCCGAGCCGCACGCCGAGCTGCCGCAGGCGCTGCGGGATGGCGTTGACCGGGGTGGCGGTGACGACCAGCAGGCCGAAGACGGTGAGCAGCACCAGCAGCGGCACGGCGAGGACGTCGGTCATGGTCGCCGACAGCGGTGTGGCCGCGCCCCAGCCGATGAGCCCGCCGGCGTCCCTTATGGCCTGCATGCCGTCGCCGCGCGCGGGCGAGCCGCAGCCGATGTGGATCTGCCCGAGCACGCCGATGACGAGCGCGGACAGACCGATCACGATCCGTCCGTTGGCCTCCGGCTTCTCCGGGTGCCGGATGAGCCGTACGGCGATGACGGCGACCAGGACAGGCACCAGCAGGTCGAGCCGGCCGAAGGCCCCGGCGACCAGGATCTCCACGAGGTCGCCCACGGGACCCTTCAGATCGGCCCAGGTGCCGGCGGCGACGATCAGGGCGACGGCGAGCAGCAGCAGCGCCAGGCCGTCCTTGCGGTGCGCGGGGTCGAGGTTCTTGGCGCCCTGCCCTATGCCGCGGAAGACGGCGCCCACCGCGTGCGCGAGGCCCAGCCACAGGGCGCGTACGAGCCGGTAGACGCCGCTGGTCGGATTCGGGGCGGCCGGTGCGGGCGCGGGCTTCTTCGCCGCGGCCTTCCTGGCGGGAGCCTTCTTCGCCGGCGTCTTCTTCGCCGGGGCCTTCTTGGCAGCGGCCTTCTTCGCCGGAGCCTTCGCGGAAGCGGGCGCCTTCTTCGCGGGCGGCTTCTTGGCTGCGGAGGGACGTGAGGCCATGGGGGTGAGGTTACCGGTGGAGACGGCTGGGGACACGCGTGGCGAACGCTTCACCCGTTCGTGTCGCTCTCGTCGAGGCGTGACATTGACGCGCGGTTGACGCGGTCTCACCTCCACCGCGCATCGGATGCCCGGCCAACGCCCCTGCCCTCGGCGTCAGTTCTGCGACGGCACCGACGACGCGCTGCCGGTCCCGGGCTCCAGGGCGTCCAGCGCCCGCCGCAACCCCGTGAGCTTGCGCTCCAGATGGGCGGCCGTGGCCACCGCGGCAGCGTCGGTCGACTCGTCGTTGAGCTGCTTGGTGAGCGCCTCGGCCTGCTCCTCGACGGCCGCGAGCCGCGCCGAGAGCTCCGCGAGCAGCCCCGCCGTCTCCTTGGACTCGGCCGTGTCCTTCTCGCCGCCCTCCAGCTGGAGCCGCAGCAGCGCCGCCTGCTCCCGTAGCTGGCAGTTCTTCATGTACAGCTCGACGAAGACCGAGACCTTCGCGCGCAGCACCCACGGGTCGAACGGCTTGGAGATGTAGTCGACCGCGCCCGCCGCGTACCCGCGGAAGGTGTGGTGCGGGCCGTGGTTGATCGCGGTGAGGAAGATGATCGGGATGTCCCGGGTCCGCTCCCGCCGCTTGATGTGCGCGGCGGTCTCGAAACCGTCCATGCCCGGCATCTGGACGTCCAGCAGAATGACCGCGAAATCGTCCGTGAGCAGTGCCTTGAGCGCTTCCTCCCCGGACGATGCCCGCACCAGCGTCTGATCGAGCGCCGAGAGGATCGCCTCCAGCGCGAGCAGATTCTCCGGCCGGTCATCGACCAGGAGGATCTTGGCCTTCTGCACCATGGCCCGCCCTCCTCGCCCCGGCTTGGGGCCTCCCCTGTCCACAGGACCTGGGGCCGTACCGGTGGGTACCGCTCCAGGGGACGACTCCCTTGCGCCGCCCGTCCTTGTGCCGGTCATCGTAGCCGCACCCCGCCCGTCGCCACACCCTGTCACCGTGATGTCACTGTGCACGTAGCAGAAACGCGGCGGGAGACCAGAAGGTTCCCCGATTCCCGTACTTCTACACGACTTCGCGCACACCGCGTCAGCAACATCATGTGAAGACCGCGGCTTCCCGTCGCCTTCGCGCCCCCTCCGGGCGCCGGTCTCACTCCCCCCGCATCCACTGCTCCATCACCGACAGCAGGTGATCGGGGTCGACCGGCTTGGTCACGTAGTCGGAGGCACCCGACTCGATCGCCTTCTCGCGGTCGCCCTTCATCGCCTTCGCGGTGAGCGCGATGATCGGGAGCCCGGCGAACTGCGGCATCCGGCGGATCGCCGTGGTCGTGGCGTACCCGTCCATCTCGGGCATCATGATGTCCATCAGGACGACCGCCACGTCGTCGTGCTGCTCCAGCACCTCGATGCCCTCGCGGCCGTTCTCCGCGTACAGCACGGACAGGCCGTGCTGCTCCAGGACGCTGGTGAGCGCGAAGACGTTGCGGATGTCGTCGTCGACGATCAGCACCTTCTGCCCGCCGAAACGGATCCCGCGGCTCGACGGCCGGGGAGCCGGCTCCTGCTGCTCCGCGTCCGGCCACTGCTCGGCCTCCGGAGCGGGCCGCGGCTCCAGCGTGATCCTGCGGCGGCGCCGGAACAGCGCGGCCGGACCGTTCTGGGTGTCCCGGTACGACTTCACCTCGGCCGGCGTCTCGGCCTGCGGCCCGGCCGGCTCGGCCGAGGCCACCAGGTCACCGGCCTCCAGCGCGGGCATGGGCTGCTGGTAGCCGTTCGGGGGCAGCTCGCTCGGGTGCAGCGGCAGGTACAGCGTGAACGTCGAGCCGCGGCCCGGCTCGCTCTGCGCGTGGATCTCGCCGCCGAGGAGCTGCGCGATCTCCCGCGAGATGGACAGCCCCAGACCCGTACCGCCGTACTTGCGGCTGGTGGTGCCGTCGGCCTGCTTGAACGCCTCGAAGATCACCCGCATCTTGCCGGCCGCGATGCCGATGCCCGTGTCGCTCACCGAGAACGCGATCAGGTCCGCGTCCGGGTCGGTCAGCGAACCGGCCTCCAGCAACTGCTCCCGGATGGCCTGCGGAACCTCGTCCCGGGCGGGCCGGATGACCAGCTCGACCGATCCGGAGTCGGTGAACTTCACCGCGTTGGACAGCAGGTTGCGCAGCACCTGGAGCAGCCGCTGCTCGTCGGTGTGCAGCGTGGCCGGCAGCTCCGGCGACACCCGCACGGACAGGTCCAGGCCCTTCTCCGCGGTCAACGGCCGGAAGGTGGCCTCCACGTAGTCCACGAGCTGGACCAGCGCGATGCGCGTCGGGGAGACGTCCATCTTGCCCGCCTCGACCTTCGACAGGTCGAGGATGTCGTTGATGAGCTGCAGCAGGTCGGACCCGGCGCCGTGGATGGTCTCGGCGAACTCGACCTGTTTCGGGGAGAGGTTCCCCTCCGCGTTGTCGGCGAGCAGCTTCGCCAGGATCAGCAGCGAGTTGAGCGGCGTCCGCAGCTCGTGCGACATGTTGGCGAGGAACTCGCTCTTGTAGCGCATGGAGACCGCGAGCTGTTCGGCGCGCTCCTCCAGGACCTGCCGCGCCTCCTCGATCTCGGTGTTCTTCACCTCGATGTCCCGGTTCTGCCGGGCCAGCAGCTCGGCCTTCTCCTCCAGTTCGGCGTTGGACGCCTGGAGCGCCTTCTGCCGCTGCTCCAACTCCGCCGACCGCTCGCGCAGTTGCTCGGTCAGCTCCTGGGACTGCGAGAGCAGCCGCTCGGTCTTGGTGTTGACCGAGATGGTGTTGACGCTCGTCGCGATCATCTCGGCGATCTGGTTGAGGAAGTCCTTCTGGATGTGCGTGAACGGCGTGAACGAGGCCAGCTCGATGACGCCGAGCACCTTCCCCTCGAACAGCACCGGCAGCACGATCACCTGCGCCGGCGGTGCCTCCCCGAGCCCCGAGGAGATCTTCAGGTAGCCGCTGGGCGCGTCCTGCACGAGGATCGTGCGCTTCTCCACGGCGGCCGTCCCGATGAGCCCCTCACCGGGCCGGAACGACGTCGGCATGGACCCCATGGAGTAGCCGTACGAGCCGAGCATGCGCAGCTCGAACTGGTCGTCGTCCGCGGCGTTCAGGTCCTCGCCGTCGACCAGCGGCATCGCCAGGAAGAACGCGCCGTGCTGCGCGGACACCACCGGCGTCAGCTCGCTCATGATCAGCGAGGCCACGTCCTCCAGGTCGCGGCGGCCCTGCATCAGCGCGGAGATGCGGGCGAGATTGCCCTTGAGCCAGTCCTGCTCCTTGTTGGCGATCGTGGTGTCGCGCAGGTTGGCGATCATCTTGTTGATGTAGTCCTGGAGTTCCTGGATCTCCCCGGACGCGTCCACGTCGATCTTCAGGTTCAGGTCGCCGCGGGTCACCGCGGTCGCCACCCGCGCGATGGCACGCACCTGCCGGGTCAGGTTCCCGGCCATCTCGTTCACGGACTCGGTCAGATCCCGCCAGGTGCCGTCCACGTCCCGCACGCGTGCCTGGCCGCCGAGCTGCCCCTCGGTACCCACCTCACGGGCCACGCGGGTGACCTCCTCGGCGAACGACGACAGCTGGTCCACCATCGTGTTGATGGTGGTCTTCAGCTCGAGGATCTCCCCGCGCGCGTCGATGTCGATCTTCTTCGTCAGGTCACCCTTGGCGATGGCCGTCGTCACCATGGCGATGTTGCGCACCTGACCGGTCAGGTTGGACGCCATCTGGTTCACCGACTCGGTGAGGTCCTTCCACGTCCCCGCCACACCCGGCACGTGCGCCTGCCCGCCCAGGATGCCGTCCGTGCCCACCTCGCGGGCCACCTTGGTGACCTGCTCCGCGAACGCGCTCAGCGTCTTCACCATGATGTTGATGGTGTCGGCGAGCTGCGCCACCTCACCACGCGCCTCGATGCTGACCTGCCGCGACAGGTCACCGTTGGCGACGGCCGCGGACACCTGGGAGATGTTCCGCACCTGGGTGGTCAGGTTCTTCGCCATCAGGTTGACGTTGTCGCTCAGGTCCTTCCAGATGCCCGTGACACCCGGTACGTGTGCCTGGCCGCCCAGGATGCCCTCGGTGCCCACCTCACGGGCCACCCGGGTCACCTGCTCGGCGAACGACGACAGCTGGTCCACCATCGTGTTGACGGTGGTCACCAGCTCCAGGATCTCGCCCTTGGCGTCGACGGTGATCTTCTTCGACAGGTCGCCCTTGGCGACCGCCGTGGTGACCTCGGCGATGTTGCGCACCTGGAGGGTCAGGTTGTTCGCCATGCCGTTCACCGACTGCGTGAGGTCCTTCCAGGTCCCGGAGACCCCCTGCACCTCGGCCTGACCGCCGAGGATGCCCTCGGTGCCCACCTCGCGGGCCACCCGGGTGACCTCCTCGGCGAACGACGACAGCTGGTCCACCATCGTGTTCAGCGTGTTCTTGAGCTCCAGGATCTCCCCGCGCGCGTCCACGGTGATCTTCTGCGACAGGTCACCACGTGCCACCGCCGTCGCCACCTGGGCGATGTTGCGCACCTGACCGGTCAGGTTGGACGCCATGCCGTTCACGGAGTCCGTCAGGTCCCGCCACACGCCGGCGACCCCGGGCACCTGCGCCTGACCACCGAGGCGGCCCTCCGTACCCACGTCCCGGGCCACCCGGGTCACCTGGTCGGCGAACGACGAGAGCTGGTCCACCATCGTGTTGATGGTGTTCTTCAGCTCGAGGATCTCCCCGCGCGCGTCGACGTCGATCTTCTGCGACAGGTCACCCCGCGCGACGGCCGTCGTCACCTGGGCGATGTTGCGCACCTGACCGGTCAGATTCGACGCCATCGAGTTGACGGAGTCGGTGAGCTCCTTCCAGGTGCCCGACACGCCGTCCACCCGTGCCTGACCGCCCAGCCGGCCCTCCGTGCCCACGTCCCGGGCCATCCGCGTGACCTGGTCGGCGAAGCTCGACAGCTGGTCCACCATCGTGTTCACGGTGTTCTTCAGCTGGAGCATCTCGCCGGAGACGTCCACGGTGACCTTCTGCGACAGATCGCCGTTGGCGACCGCCGTCGTCACCTGGGCGATGTTCCTCACCTGTCCGGTGAGGTTCCGGAACGCCGTGTTGACGGAGTCCGTCAGGTCCTTCCACGTCCCCGCCGCCCCCGGCACCTGCGCCTGACCGCCCAGCTCGCCCTCGACGCCGATCTCGCGCGCCACGCGCGTGACCTCGGCGCCGAAGGAGGACAGCTGGTCGACCATCGTGTTGACGGTGTTCTTCAGCTCCAGCATCTCGCCGGCCACGTCCACGGTGACCTTCTGCGACAGGTCACCGTTGGCGACCGCCGTCGTCACCGCGGCGATGTCCCGCACCTGAGTGGTGAGGTTGCGGAACACCGTGTTGACGGAGTCCGTCAGGTCCTTCCACGTCCCCGCCGCCCCCGGTACGTTCGCCTGACCGCCCAGCCGTCCCTCGGCCCCGACCTCGTTGGCGACCCGCGTGACCTCGTCCGCGAAGATCCGCAGTGTCTCGGTCATCTGGTTGATCGTCTCGGCGAGCTGCGCGACCTCGCCGCGCGCCGGCACCGTCACCTTCCGCGACAGATCACCGCTGGCGACCGCGGTCGTCACCTCGGCGATCCCGCGCACCTGAGCGGTGAGGTTCCCGGCCATGGTGTTGACGGAGTCGGTGAGCTCCTTCCACACCCCGTCCACCCCGGGCACCTGCGCCTGGCCGCCCAGGGCGCCCTCGGTGCCCACCTCACGCGCGACGCGTGTCACCTCCGAGGAGAACGCGGAGAGCTGGTCCACCATCGTGTTGACGGTGTTCTTCAGCTCCAGCATCTCGCCCTCGACGTGCACGGTGACCTTGCGGGACAGATCACCGCGCGCGACGGCCGTCGTCACCAGCGCGATGTCGCGCACCTGCGCCGTCAGCCGCTCCGCCATCGTGTTGACGGAGTCCGTCAGGTCCTTCCAGGAGCCGGACATGCCGCGCACCTGGGCCTGACCGCCCAGCTTGCCCTCGGTGCCCACCTCGCTGGCCACGCGCGTGACCTCGTCGGTGAACGTCGACAACTGGTCGACCAGGTTGTTCACCGTCCGCGCGACCTTCAGGAACTCGCCCCGCAGCGGATGCCCGGCCCCTTCCGGCGCCGCCTGCGTCCGCAGCTCCATGCGCGGCGACAGATCGCCCTCCGCCACCGCCGACAGCACCCGGCTCACCTCGGAGACGGGCCGCACCAGGTCGTCCACCAGCGCGTTGGAGTTGTCGATCGCGACCCCCCAGGAACCCTCACAGGCCCCCGTCTCCAGCCGCTCCGTGAGCTTTCCCTCACGCCCGACCATGCGGCGCACCCGCGCCAGCTCACCCGTCAGGTGGAGATTGCGGTCGGCCACCTCGTTGAAGACCGCCGCGATCTCCGCCATCACGCCGTCGCCGGACACCGTGAGCCGCTTGCGGAAGTTCCCGTCCCGCATCGCCACCAGCGCCGTCATCAACCGGTTCAGAGCCGCCGTCTCCACGGTCGTGGTCCCGCCCCGTGTCCTTCCCGGCTCGCCCAGGGACCGTCCGCCTTTCGCGCGCGTCGTCTTCGTGCCCCGCGTCGCTGCGCCAGACTCCACTGTGTCCCTCCCGCAGGGGTCGACCGTTACCGCTGTGCCCGGGCACACCGCCAGGGGCGTTCCCGATGTTCCTGTGCTCTTCCCGTACTACCGCGATGTCCTGCCCGACGTTCCGAAGGCGCCGCCAAGGGGGCTGCTGCCCACCCGGGGCGGAAGGCACACGGCCCGCCCGGACCCTCACCACAAGCCTGCCCAGTGTTTCACCCTCGCCGAACCAGGCGATAACAGTCCGGCAGCTTCGCACACCGTCCGCACACCCGCCGGACGAAGAACACCTCCGGACGGAAACACAGCAGACCGGCATTCGCTCGGACCGTGAAGGTAAGTAACCTTGCATCCGGCTGTCCAGCCACGCCGGTCCGCCCGGCCTGGGCGGTGGCACGGGAACGAGCGGGCATCGGAGGGCGGCCGCACACATGACCACCGGACTGATCCCGGGGGAGCAGCCCCCGGACCCACGGCCGGCTGACGGCCTGCCGCAGCAGCGGCACGAGCCCACCGGCCAGGGAGCCATGCCCGTCGAGAACCGGTCGAGGAGTTCTGTGATCACCGCGCGCGCGGCCGCCAGCTTCGAGCCCGTGGGGCGATCGGTCGCGAGTGCCCGGTCCTTCGTCCGCGACACCCTGCAGGGCTGGGGTTTCGCCGACATCGTCGACGACGCCGTGGTCCTCACCAGCGAACTGGTGACCAACGCCGTGGTCCACGCCGGCACCTCCGCCGACCTGCTCTGTCTGCGCAGCGACGACGGCGTACGGATCGAGGTGGCCGACCGGTATCCGGAGCGGGAGATCCCGCTCCAGGGCTCCGCCGTCACCATGGGCAACCCCGACCGCGAGGGGGGCCGCGGGCTCCAGCTCTGCGCGGCCCTGGCCGGCCACTGGGGCGTGGACTACACCCCCACCCACAAGACCGTCTGGTTCCGGCTCGACCTTCCCGAGCGCCCGGTCGGCACCCGCGCCGCCGGCCCCTCCCTGCCGGCCCACCTCCTCCCGCTCGCCGACACCCGGGTCCGCGTCGCCGTCGTCCAGATCGACCGGACCGGCTCCGTCAGCGCCTGGAACGAGGACGCCGAGGAACTCTTCGGCTACTCCGCCGAACAGGTCACCGGCAAGCCGCTGACCGACTTCGCGGCCTGGCCGCACACCCCGGGCACCGGCACCGGCATCGCCGACGCGCTCCAGCTCTCCCGCTGGGAGGGCAGCTACGGCATCAGGGGCGCCCACGGCCGGGTGATCCCCGTGTACGCCTCCCACCTGCGAGTACGGGACACCGACGGCGAACCGTCAACGGTCTGCCTCCTCGTACGGGACCACGAACGGGCGGTTCTGCAGACCCCGCTGCGCGGCCCCGCGTCCGACAAGTCCGGCACCTCCGAGGGCCAGAGCACCGACCCCTTCGAGGTCTTCATCGGCTCCCCGCCCCCGGACGACCTCGACGGGCTGCTCCAGCGCACGGTGGAACGCGCCCGCGACATGCTCGACGGCGACTCCGCCTTCCTGCTCCTCGCCACCGACGACGAGACGGAACTGGAGGTCCGCGCCTCCACCGGCCTGCCCTCGGCCCGTCAGCGCTTCGCCCGCGTCCCCGTCGAGGCCGGCCCCGGCCGCTACGGCTCCGCCCGCATGCCGGCCGTCCACGAGGACCTGGCCGCCCTCCCCGGCGCGGTGCCGCTCCTCAACAGCACCGGCATGCGCTCGGTCGTCACCGTCCCGCTGAAGGTGGAGGGCCGTCTCACCGGCTCTCTCGGTGTCGCCGCCGAGGCACCCGGCAGATACTCCAACGAGGAGGCGCTGCGTCTGCAGTTCGCGGCGGACCGCATCGCGCTCGCCGTCGAGTCGGCCCGTCTGGGTGAGCTGGAGCGCCTGCGCCGCGGCTCGCTCAGCTTCCTCGTCGAGGCCTCCGACCTGCTGGCCGGCACCCTGGACCGGGACCAGACCCTGGCCCTGATGGCCCAGATGACGGTGCCGACCCTCGCCACCTGGTGCGCCGTCTACACGATCGCCGACCAGGCCTCCGAGCCGTATCTCTCCTACGTGCTGCACGAGGACGAGGAGCTGATCGACGGCATCAAGTCCCTGCTGTCGAAGATCGCCCCGCCCGACCCGGTCCCCACGCCCGGCGCCCGCATCTGGTCCGCCCCCGCGGAGGTCGCCCACCAGGCGGCCCTGCGCACCTCCATGCGCAGCCTCGGCCTCAGCGGCAGTCCGACCCGTCAGGTCACCCCGGGCATCGGCCCGACCCTCGCGACGGCCGCCGCGGTCGGAGGCGAGACGGTGGTCCTGCCGCTGGTCGCCCGCAACCGGGTCATCGGCATGCTGACGCTCGGCAAGCCGACCGACGAGCACTTCCGCCAGGAGATCCTGGAGCTCGCCGAGGATCTCTCCCGGCGGGCCGCCCTGGCGCTGGACAACGCCCGCCTCTACTCGGAGCGCACGGCCATCAGCCAGTCCCTCCAGCGCAGTCTCCTGCCGCCGGAGCTGCCGACGATCGACGGCGTCGAGGTCGAGGTCATCTACCGCGCGGCCGGCGAGGGCAACGAGGTCGGCGGCGACTTCTACGACCTCTTCCCGATCAGTGACGGCGCGTACGGTTTCGCCATCGGCGACGTCTGCGGCACCGGCCCCAACGCGGCGGCCGTGACCGGTCTCGCCCGGCACGCGCTCCGGCTGCTGGCCCGCGAGGGCCTCAGCGGCCCGGCGGTCCTGGAGCGCCTCAACTCCGCGATCCTCGACGAGGGCGCCCGCAGCCGCTTCCTCACCCTCCTCTACGGCGAGATGCGCCCGCAGGACGACGGCAGCGCGGAACTGAAGGTGGTCTGCGCCGGTCACCCTCTCCCGCTCCGTCTGCGCCAGGACGGCACGGTCGAACCGGCGGCGGAGCCGCAGCCCCTCCTCGGCGTCATCGAGGACCTGGAACTGTACGAGCAGACGGTCACCCTCGATCCCGGCGACGTGCTCCTCTGCGTCACCGACGGTGTCACCGAACGCCGTGAGGGTCCCCGCATGCTGGGCGACGACGGCCTCGCCGACGTCCTGACCACCTGCACCGGACTGACGGCCGGCGCGGTCGCGGCCCGCATCATGCGTGCGGTGGAACGCTTCGCCTCCGAACCCCCGTCCGACGACATGGCGATCCTCGCCATGCGCGTACCGGGCCTGCACACGGATTAGCGGAAGTTGCCCTGCGGGGAGGGCACTCCCCGCAGGGCATGAGAAAGGCCCCGCCCGAATGGGCGGGGCCTTTCTGTCCGAGCCCCCAAACGGAATCGAACCGTTGACCTTCTCCTTACCATGGAGACGCTCTACCGACTGAGCTATAGGGGCCTGTTGCCGTGTGCGGGGTTTTCCGCTCGCCAACGGAATAGATCATACCCCGAACGGGCCCGTGCTCCCAACCGCCGCTCAGCCGGTCGGCTGGAGCAGCCCGCCCAGCGCGTTGCACGCCGCCGCGATCCGCTGCATGTCCCGTCTGGTCAGCGACGCGTCCACGGGAAGCGCGAGTGTCTCGTCGGCGGCCCGCTCGGTCTCGGGCAGGGACACGCAGCGCCGGAACTCGGGCATCCGGTGCACGGGGGTCTTCACCGGTACGCGGCACTCAACACCCTTGCCCCGTATGGCGCGTGCGAAGGCGTCCCGGTCGGGCCTGCCGTTCCCCGGCACCCGCACGACGTACTGCTGATAGGTGTGCCCGACTCCGCTCTCGGGTGTCCGCACGCCCCTCAACTTGGCGTCGAGGAACGCCGCCCGCTCCCGCCGTCGAGCCATCTCGTCGTACGGAGCCTCGGATTCCCCGTGCTCCAGCACCAGCAGCCCGCGCCGGCGGCCGAGCGCGTGCAACCGTCCGACGTCGGCGGGCCTTCCGAAGCGGTGTACGACAACGACGGCTGCCGTCCGCGGAGTTACGGCCGCCTCCACCGCGGCCGGCTCCAGGCAGTACGTCGCCGGGTCTATGTCGGCGAACACCGGCAGTGCCCCTGCCATCGCCACGGCTTCGGCGACTTCCACGTTCCCGAAGGCCGGTACGACGACCTCGTCGCCCACTCCGACACCGGCGGCCCTGAGCAGTGCAGCAGTACTCATGCAGTGGATGCTCGTTGCGCAACGTGAACGTCAAGTGACGCAGAACAAAAAAGGGTTGGACCCGGAACCGAAGTTCGGGGTCCAACCCTTTTGAATGATTGTTCGGCGGCGTCCTACTCTCCCACAGGGTCCCCCCTGCAGTACCATCGGCGCTGTAAGGCTTAGCTTCCGGGTTCGGAATGTAACCGGGCGTTT
>NZ_JOIZ01000030.1 GCF_000721605.1 Streptomyces sp. NRRL S-37
GGGGACCCCCATGAGCGGGGGGACCCCCATCGCCCACCCGTGCCGCCCTGGGGGTACCTCCCAGGCCTTTAAGGCACTGGGGGAGGCACGACTGCCCGCGGCTACGGGGCACGACTGCCCGCAGTCTCGTGCGGGCTGTGGTCCGTGGTCAGCGGCGTTTGCGGTGGAGGGCGATGGCGGCCGCCGTGCCGCCGGCCACCGCGCCGACGCCCGCCGCCGCCGGGATGCCGACCTTGGCCGCCTTGCGGCCGGTGCGGTAGTCGCGCAGGCGCCAGTCCATGCGGCGGGCGTGCTTGCGGAGCTTGGAGTCCGGGTTGATCGCGTAGGGATGGCCGACCAGGGACAGCATCGGGATGTCGTTGTGCGAGTCGCTGTACGCCGCGCAGCGGCTCAGGTCCAGCTCCTCCGCGAGCGCCAGCGCGCGGACCGCCTCCGCCTTCGCCGGGCCGTGCAGCGGTTCGCCCACCAGTTTGCCCGTGTACACGCCGTCGACCGACTCCGCGACCGTGCCGAGCGCGCCCGTCAGCCCCAGCCGGCGCGCGATCACCGTGGCGATCTCCACCGGCGCCGCCGTCACCAGCCACACCCGCTGCCCCGCGTCCAGGTGCGCCTGTGCCAGTGCCCGGGTGCCCGGCCAGATCCGCTCGGCCATGTACTCGTCGTAGATCTCCTCGCCGATGGACTGCAGCTCGGAGACGCGGTGGCCCTGGACGATGGAGAGTGCCGAGTCGCGGGCCTCCTGCATGTGCTCGGGGTCCTCGACCCCGGCCAGCCGGAACCACGCCTGCTGCCAGGCGAACCGGGCGAGGTCGCGCGTCTCGAAGAACTTCCGCTTGTACAGTCCCCGCCCGAAGTGGAACAGGGCGGCGCCCTGCATCACCGTGTTGTCCAGGTCGAAGAACGCGGCGGCCCGTTCGTCCCCGACGACCGGGAACTCCGGTTCGCGTTCGGAAACTTCCTGGGTGGACTTGCGCGCTGCCTCCGCCGAGGCCTCGCCTGCCAGCACGCTGCGTGCCGTGGCGGAGCGCCTGCGGGGAGTGAGCCATCCGAGAGCGGCCATGGCGTGAGCATAGCCAGTCGGGGCGGATGTTCCGGAGCCCAGAGGTTCCGGCGTCGTGAACTCTCCGGAGCCGGGGCGTCAAGACACGCGGGACAATGGCCCGTATGAGCCCTCTCTTCCGCCGCAACACCCCGGACGCCCCGCAGGACCGGCTCGTCACCCTCGTGCGCAAGCCCGGCTGCCATCTGTGCGACGACGCGCAGGTGGTGGTGGAGAAGGTGTGCGGGGAGCTCGGCGTCCCGTGGGAGCACAAGGACATCACCGAGGACCGGGAGCTGTACGACCGGTACTGGGAGCAGATCCCCGTCGTCCTCGTCGACGGCGAGCAGCACACCTTCTGGCGTGTGGACGAGGGCCGTCTCCGCAGGGCCCTCACCGACTGACCGACCAGTCCAAACCGGCCGGAAAGTCGCTTAGGATCGATGGCGACTTGGTCTCGGGGGCGGGATTCACAGAGGAGAGTGTGCGGTTTTGCCCCCAGAAGAAAAGGGACGGTGGCACTCGTGCGCCGGTTCCTCACGAGTGCGCCGGGGGCGCGTGACCCCGGTCACGTTGGCCGGGCAAATCGGACACAATCTTTGTGCACGCGTTCACAAAGACATAGCCTGCATGCGACGGGGCGGTCCGGGGACGTATGACCTGACGTATGACCGCCTGAAGCCCCGCTCTACCCGCAGGAGCACCGTGGCAACTGGCCGAACTCACCGACCGGCGACCCGTAGCCGAGGGATTCCCGAGGCCACCGTCGCCCGCCTTCCGCTGTACCTCCGCGCCCTCACCGCGCTCTCCGAGCGCTCGGTGCCCACGGTCTCCTCGGAGGAGCTGGCGGCCGCCGCGGGGGTCAACTCCGCGAAGCTGCGCAAGGACTTCTCCTACCTGGGCTCGTACGGGACCAGGGGCGTCGGCTACGACGTCGAGTATCTCGTGTACCAGATCTCCCGTGAACTCGGCCTCACCCAGGACTGGCCGGTCGTGATCGTCGGGATCGGCAACCTCGGCGCCGCCCTCGCCAACTACGGCGGGTTCGCCTCCCGTGGTTTCCGGGTCGCCGCGCTGATCGACGCCGACCCCGCGATGGCCGGGAAGCCCGTCGCCGGCATCCCGGTGCAGCACACCGACGAGCTCGAGTCGATCATCACGGACAACGGCGTGTCGATCGGCGTGATCGCGACCCCCGCCGGCGCCGCCCAGCAGGTCTGCGACCGTCTCGTGGCCGCCGGTGTCACCTCCATCCTGAACTTCGCGCCGACCGTGCTGACCGTCCCGGACGGTGTCGACGTGCGCAAGGTGGACCTCTCCATCGAGCTGCAGATCCTCGCCTTCCACGAGCAGCGCAAGGCCGGCGAGGAGGCCACGGCCGAGCGTGCCGCCGCGGCCCCGGCCGCCCCCCGCAAGCAGACCGCCGCCGACCAGGGGCCCGACGGGGACGTACCCGCCGTGATGCCGGCATGAGTCTCCTCGTCGTCGGACTGAGCCACCGCAGCGCGCCGGTCAGCGTGCTGGAGCGGGCCTCGCTGAGCGAGGACGCGCGGATCAAGCTGCTGCAGGACACGGTCGCCGCCGAGCCGGCCGCCGAGGCCGCGGTCCTCTCCACCTGCAACCGCATCGAGCTCTACGCCGACGTGGACAAGTTCCACGCCGGTGTCGCCGAGCTGTCCACGCTGCTCGCCCAGCACAGCGGGGTCGGCCTGGAGGAGCTCACTCCTTATCTCTATGTGCACTACGAGGACCGGGCCGTCCACCACCTGTTCTCGGTGGCCTGCGGGCTGGACTCGATGGTCGTGGGCGAGGGGCAGATCCTCGGCCAGATCAAGGACGCGCTCGCCCGCGCGCAGGAGCTGCACACCGCCGGACGGCTGCTGAACGACCTGTTCCAGCAGGCGCTGCGGGTCGGCAAGCGGGCCCACTCCGAGACCGGTATCGACCGCGCCGGGCAGTCCCTGGTCACCTTCGGCCTGGAGCAGCTCGCCGTCGGCGCGCCCGTCGAGACGTGGGCGCGGGACAAGAAGGCCCTGGTCATCGGTGCCGGTTCGATGTCGTCGCTGGCCGCGGCCACGCTCGCGCGGGCCGGTGTCGCCGAGATAGTGATCGCCAACCGCACCCCCGAGCGCGCCGAGCGCCTGGCGGAGATCCTCACCGAGGGCGACGACACGGACGTGCTGGCCCGCGCGGTCCCGATGGGATCGGTGCCGTTCGAGCTGACACGTGCCGACGTCGTCGTCTCCTGCACCGGCGCGACGGGCCTGGTCCTCACGGCCGACGCGATCGCCGCGGGCGTCGAGGGCCGGATCGGCGAGCAGCCGGCCGCCGGGACCGTCCCGGCCGGGGAGGCACCGCTCCCGCCCACCTCCGTGGGCACGGAGGAGGGCTGCCCGCTGGACCTGTCCGCCGTACGGCCCGGCTTCTCCGTGATGGGCGAGGCCGCCGTCGCCGGAATGGACGCGGCGACGCTGGAGCAGCACGCCACGTGGGCCGCGGGCACGACCGCCGGCCGCCGGCACGACGAGCGGACCGGCCGCGGCGGCCCGGAGGCCGACGCCGAGCTGATCGGCGCGCTCGCCGCGACCGTCTCCGCCGTCGGCCGGATCCCCGAGCGGCGCCGCCCGGAGCCGGTGGCCGAGCCGCCGCGCCCCGCGCCCGTGCTGTTCCTGCTGGACCTGGCGATGCCGCGCGACATCGACGCGGCCGCGCACCGCCTGGCCGGCGTGCGCCTCGTCGACATCGAATCGCTCGCGGACGCCTCCGCGGACGCCCCGATGGCTGCCGATGTGGACCAGGTGCGGCGTATCGTCTCCGACGAGGTCGCCGCGTTCGGGGCGGCACAGCGGGCGGCGCACATCACGCCGACCGTCGTCGCCCTGCGCACCATGGCGGCCGATGTGGTGGCCGGCGAGATCGCCCGACTGGAGGGGCGGCTTCCCGGCCTGGACGACAAACACCGCGCGGAGATCACCCAGACCGTGCGGCGGGTGGTCGACAAGCTGCTCCACGCGCCGACGGTACGGGTCAAGCAGCTCGCGGCCGAGCCCGGCGGCGCCGGGTACGCGGACGCGCTGCGCACCCTGTTCGACCTCGACCCCGAGACGGTGGCCTCCGTCTCCCGGGCCGGGGAAAGCACCGAGAAGAACGCAAGGAACCGAGGGCCGGCATGACTGAGAAGGCACTGAGGCTGGGGACCAGGCGCAGCAAGCTCGCCATGGCCCAGTCCGGGCAGGTGGCGGAAGCCGTGAGCCAGGTGACCGGACGGCCCGTCGAGCTCGTCGAGATCACCACGTACGGCGACGTCTCGCGCGAGCACCTCGCGCAGATCGGCGGCACGGGCGTGTTCGTGGCCGCGCTGCGCGAGGCACTGGCGCGGGGCGAGGTGGACTTCGCGGTGCACTCGCTGAAGGACCTGCCGACCACGCAGCCCGACGAACTGGTCGTGGCGGCCGTCCCGGTGCGCGAGGACCCGCGCGACGTGATGGTCACCCGCGACGCGCTGAAGCTCACCGACCTGCCGCGCGGCGCCCGCATCGGCACGGGTTCGCCGCGCCGCATGGCGCAGCTGAACGCGTACGCGCGCAGCCACGGCATGGACATCGAGACGGTCCCGATCCGGGGCAACGTCGACACCCGCATCGGGTACGTCCACCAGGGCGACCTGGATGCCGTGGTGCTGGCCGCCGCCGGGATGAACCGGATCGGGCGCAGTGACGAGGTGACCGACGTCCTGTCGGTCGACACGGTGCTGCCCGCCCCCGGCCAGGGGGCACTGGCGGTCGAATGCGCCGCGCACGACGCGGAGCTGATCGCCGCGCTCGCCGGACTCGACGACCCGCTCACGCGGGCCGCCGTGACGGCCGAGCGTTCCCTGCTCGCCGCTCTGGAGGCCGGCTGCAGCGCACCCGTGGGGGCGCTGGCCGATCTCCTGACCGACGGGCAGTCTGTCAAGGAAATGCGCCTGCGCGGCGTCGTCGGCACGACCGACGGCTCGACGCTGGTGCAGTTGTCCACCACCGGTCCCGTGCCCGAGACGCACGAAGCGGCGATGGCGCTCGGTCGCGAACTCGCCACCGAGATGCTCACGCAGGGCGCGGCCGGTCTGATGGGGGAGCGAGCACAGTGAGCCCCACCACCCTTCCCGCCCCTCCGGAACACGGGCACGTCACCTTCCTCGGTGCCGGACCCGGGGATCCGGGACTGCTGACCCTGCGCGCCGTGGAGGCGCTGGCGAACGCGGACGTCCTCGTCGCCGAGCACGAGGTGCTCGACGTCGTACGCACGCACGCGAGGCAGGGCGTCGCCGAGGTGCGCACGGATGCCGACACGTCGGTTCCGGGCACGGGCACGCCCCAGCTGACGGTCGTCGACGGCGCGTCAACAACCGCTGGTGTTCCCGTTGTGCGGGATGCCTCACATCTTGTCATGGAGGCCGCGCGGGGCGGCAGGCGGGTCGTGCGTGCGGTGTCCGGTGACCCCGGGCTCGACGCGTACGCCGCCGAGGAGATGCTGGCGTGCGCCTCGGCCGGGGTGCCGTTCGAGGTCGTCCCCGGTGTCGCGGCGGCGGTCGGCGTCCCCGCGTACGCCGGTGTGCCGCTGCGCGACGCGCAGGGCGCGGACGTCCGTTTCGTGGACGCGCGCACGGCATCGGACCGCTGCTGGACGGAGGTCGGCGCGTCGGACGGCACGGTGGTCGTCTCCACCACGCTGGACTCCATGGCCGCCGCGGCGGGCGAACTGGTGTCCGCCGGACGCAAGCCCGACACCCCGCTGACGGTGACCGTCGCCGGTACGACGACCCGGCAGCGCACCTGGACGGCGACGCTCGGCACGATCGCGCAGACGCTGAAGCAGGCGAAGGTGCTGCCGTCCCCGGACGGCGGCCGGCCGGTGATAGCCGTGGTCGGTGAGCGCAGCGCCCCCGCCCGCCGTGACCAGCTCTCGTGGTTCGAGTCCAAGCCGCTGTTCGGCTGGAAGGTGCTCGTGCCGCGGACGAAGGAGCAGGCGGCGTCGCTCTCCGACCAGCTCCGTTCCTACGGCGCGGTGCCGCACGAGGTCCCGACGATCGCCGTGGAGCCCCCGCGCACCCCGCAGCAGATGGAGCGGGCCGTCAAGGGCCTGGTGACGGGCCGCTACGAGTGGATCGCGTTCACCTCGGTCAACGCGGTGAAGGCGGTCCGCGAGAAGTTCGAGGAGTACGGCCTCGACGCCCGTGCCTTCGCCGGCATCAAGGTCGCGGCGGTGGGCGAGCAGACCGCCAACGCGCTGGTCGCCTTCGGCGTGAAGCCGGACCTGGTGCCGAGCGGCGAGCAGTCCGCGGCCGGCCTCCTGGAGGACTGGCCTCCCTACGACCCGGTCTTCGACCCGATCGACCGCGTCTTCCTGCCGCGCGCCGACATCGCCACGGAGACCCTGGTCGCGGGCCTGATCGACCTGGGCTGGGAGGTCGACGACGTGACCGCCTACCGCACGGTCCGCGCGTCGCCGCCCCCGGCGGAGACCCGTGAGGCGATCAAGGGCGGCGGTTTCGACGCGGTGCTGTTCACGTCGTCGTCGACGGTCCGGAACCTGGTCGGCATCGCGGGCAAGCCGCACAACGTGACGGTGATCGCCTGCATCGGCCCGGCGACGGCGAAGACGGCGGAGGAGCACGGCCTGCGGGTGGACGTGATGGCCCCCGAGCCGTCGGTCCACAAGCTGGCGGAGGCCCTGGCCGACTTCGGCACGCGACGCCGGCTGGCCGCACTGGACGCGGGTGACCCGGTCACCCGCCCGAGTGAGCGGCGGCCGGGGGCACGGAGGCGGCGGTCGACGACCTGAGGTGAGACGGGGCGCCCTTCCGGGGGCGCCCCTCTTCGTCCGGCCTCCGACGTCACCACCACGGAACCCCGTTGACCGTGTTACGCCGGGACGCCGCAGCGGGTTCGGGAGACGGGCGACAGCCCTCTGGACCTGGTCGGCCGGAGTCCAGAACGTGCCCGGGTGACATTCCCGCGAACCGGCCCGCCCGGAGGCCGTGCCCGTCACCATGGGGCGGGTGACAGCCCCCACCTCCGCAGACCTGTGGCACCACTACGGCCGCGCCCGCCACACCACCGACCGGACCGTGCCCGACACGTTCCGGTGGGCCTGGGGCCAGGACCGCGGGCCCGGCCCGGACATCCTCGGTGACCTGTCCGGGCTGTGCGTCGCCGACCTCGGCGCGGGCGCCGCCCGGCACGCCGCCCACCTGGCCGTCCACCACCGGCCCGCCCGGGTCGTCGCCGTCGACGCCTCACCCGCCCAGCACGCCATGGCCACGGACCTGTACGGCCGTCTCGCGCCGCGTCTGCGACTGGTGCGGTCGGACGTCGTGGAGCACTTGCGGGCGGCGCCCGGCACGTACGACGTGCTCTACAGCGTGTTCGGCGCGGTCGACTTCACCGAGCCGCACCACCTGCTGCCGACGGCGGCGTCCGCGCTGCGGCCGGGCGGACGGCTGGTGTTCTCCACCCTCGCCCACTACCTCGGCGGGGCACCCGCACAGCCCGACGTGGAGCACGCCGACATTCCGGCCAGGGCCCCGGACGGGGCGCCGGCCACGATGCGCCGCTGGGTGCTCCAGGAGCACGTGTGGACCAAGCTCCTCGACGAGGCAGGGTTCACCCGGATCAGCGGCGACCTCCTGCCCGCCGGGCAGGGGCCGCGAGCGGCCGACACCCTGCTGCTCACCGCATGGCGCGGTCCGCTGCCGTGACTCACGTCGGCCCGGGTTCCGGTCGACGACCTGATCCCGACGGGTGCGCGGTACGGCTCACGCCGCGGGCCACTCCAGCACGGTCAGCTCGGGCCACTGCCGGCGCCAGCGTGCCGTCTTGGCCTCGTACACGGCACGCGGTGCGAGGACCGGGTTGGGGCGTACGACGAGCCCGAACACGTCGGAGAGCCCGTGCGGCGCGTAGACGCGCCACCGGCCACCGGGTTCCAGCCGTACGCCCAGGCAGCAGGTGGTCGCGGCGAAGCTGTCGATCGCCGCCTCGGTGGAGGTGTGCGGGGGGCACGGGACGCCGAACTTCTGCTCGTACCAGAGGTGGACGCGGGCCTCGTTGCGGACCTCGACCTCGGCCGGGAGGTCCGCGAAGGTCTCGGCCGCGGTGCGGATCACCGCGTCCTCCGCCTCCCAGGACAGGTCGCGGTCGTCGAAGTAGAAGACGTCGTAGTCCTTGATCCCTTCGGTGGGAGGTCTGCCCGTGACGACGTTCCACACGGTCTGGAAGAGGCAGCCCGCTGTCAGGTACCAGCCGGGCAGGTCCAGCACCGCGGTCCGGTCGAGCACCTCCAGCAGGGTCTCGTTGCGGGACAGCGTGCTCTTCAGGGCGGCGAGTTGTTCGTCCAGCGGAAGGCGACCGATCACCGCGCATGCCTACCACGACGAAAGCGTGAGCACTTCTCGCCGGAGTGCTCACGCTTCCGGGGGCGTCGCGCGGGCGACCGGTCCGCTCGGGCGCGTCAGTGCTCGGATGCGTACGGCAGGAAGGTCGCCCAGGTGGTGGGGGTGAGGGCGAGGCGGGGGCCGTCCGGGTCCTTGGAGTCGCGGACGAGGATGCGGGCGGGGGCGGTGGCCACCTCGACGCAGTCGGGACCGTCAGACGTGCTGTAGCTGCTCTTTATCCATTCCGGCTTGGTGTCGGTTTCAGAGGCATTGAGCGTCATGTTCTTGTCTCTCCCAGTGCTTTCTCGATCAGGGGCAACGAATCCTGCGGGCTGAGAGCCTGGGCGCGCAGAGCTCCATAGCGGATGTCGAGGGCCGTCGTTTCCTTGGGGTCAGTCGTCGCTCTGCTGCTGAGGGGCGATTCACTGAACGCGACTGTGGTTCCGCCCTTGAGCTTGAGCAGCCGGAACGAACCGCCGGTCCCGGAGTTCACCTCGCGGTCCAGGGGGAGGACCTGAAGGTCCACGTTGCGCAACTGAGCTACCTCCAACAGCCGTTCGAGCTGCTGGCGCATCACCATTCTGCCTCCCATGGGCCTGCGAAGCGTCGACTCGCACTGCACAAAGCTGAAGACGCGCCGCCCAGTCATGAGATCAAGGATCTCCTGGCGTGCCAAGCGTGCCGTGACCTGCTGCTCAACCTCCTCCTCGGTGAGCACCGGTCGATGTGCGTTGAACACGGCCCGTGCGTAGTCCTCGGTCTGCAACAGCCCATGGATGACGGAGTTGTTGTACGCGCACAGCTCAACAGCCTCCGCCTCCAGGTTCTTCAAGTCCCGTACCTTCTTCGGGTACCGGATCTCCGCCACGTCCTTCTTCATCGCGGCGATCTTGCCGCCCGCGCCCAGCACCTTGTCCGCCGCGTCCAGGTACTCCGGCCGGGGAATCCGCCGTCCCCGCTCCACGCAGGAGACCATTTCCTCCCCGTACTTGATCGCCGCCCCGAACTCCGCCTGGGTGAGGCCGGCCGCCTCCCGCCACAGCTTCAACTGCCGTGTGACCGTACGCATCACGGCCCCGGCCTCTTCGTCGTCCAGCCCCGCTTCCCACCCGCTCATGCTCGCCGTCCTCCCGTCGCACGCCCTTCCCCGGACCAACTCCGGCCGCCCGTGCCCGGTCACCCCGGGCAGGGCGGGCAGAAACCGGACAGTTGGCGTACAGCCATCAGCCGTACGAGCTGCCCTGATTCACAATGCGCACATGCGCGAGCACATTGAGTGGCGAAAATCGGGAAATTTTGCGTCGCGGAGAGAGAAGGGGCCCCATGGTGCTGCCCGTCGACCTCGAAACCGATGCCGCGCGGCTGCGCGCCATCATGGCGGAGGACCTCGCCGTACGCGGGGCGCTGGACGATCCGGGCTGGCGGGCGGCCGTCGAGACGGTGCCCCGGCACCGGTTCGTGCCCGGCTTCTACCTGCCCGGCGAGAAGCGCGACGGGCAGGGGCCGACCCGGTGGCAGCCGGTCACCGCCCGCCTCGACCACGGGCGCTGGCTGGCCGCCGCGTACTCCGACATCACGCTCGTCACACAGTTCGACGGTGACGAACCCGACTGGGAGCACCCGGCCGAGCGGTACGGAGGGACCCCTACCTCGTCCTCCACGCTGCCGTCGCTCGTGGTGCGGATGTGGGCCGACGCCGACGTGCGGGAGGGGCACACGGTGCTGGAGATCGGCACCGGGACGGGGTACTCGACCGCGCTCGCCTGCGAACGCCTCGGATCGGCCGGCGTGACGAGCGTCGAGGTGGACCCGCACCGGCTGGAGCGGGCCGCGGGCGCGCTGCACGGCTGCGGTCACGCGCCCACCCTCGCGGTCGCGGACGGGCTGTACGGGTACTGGCCCGAGGCCCCGTTCGACCGGATCGTCGCCGCCTGCTCCTTCCGGGCCGTACCCCCAGCCCTGGTGGCACAGACCCGGCCGGGCGGGAAGATCCTGCTGACGCTCTCCGGCTGGCTCCACGGGTACGCCCGCGTCCTGCTCACCGTCACCGGGGACGGCACCGCCGAGGGGCGTCTGCTGGGCGGCACGGTCTCCTTCATGCCGGCGCGTACGCACGCGGCGCCGGCCTTCGGCAACCCCGCCCACTGGGTGGCGGCCGGGCTGCCGGGGAGGGCGCGGGTCGCCCGGCACGGTCCCGAGAGGATCACCGCCGCGACCAAGGATGCCTTCCACCTGCGCTTCCTCGTGCAGAGTGCCGTACCCGACGCCCAACTGGTCACGGTCGGCGACGTCGTGCACCTGGTCGACGTGGTGAGCGGGTCGGCTGCCGCGCTCACACCGGACGGCGACGGCGACGGCGCGTGGCAGGTGCGGGAAGGGGGTCCGGTGCGGCTGTGGGAACGGGTCGAGTGCGTTCTCGACGCCTACGACGCGGCAGGGCGGCCGGGGCCGGAGACCTTCAGCTTGTGCGTCTACGACGGCGGACAGCACCTGCGGCACCCGCACGTGCCCTGCCTTCCGCTGCCGTCACCCTGAGCGGCGACCCGGACGGGGCCGGGCAGCCTCCGGTCGCACGGGTCGCTCGCCTTCACAAGCGGAATGTGACTGAACACTCTGAGTGACATGAATCGAGGAATCGTCGCACCGCGCACCCCGCTCCACCAGTTCACCGTGCCGCTCTCCGGCACGCGGCGGGGTGCCCGTCTCGCCCGGCTGCTCGCCGCCGAGCAACTGGAGGCTTGGGGGCTTCCGTTGGACCCGGCCCGGCTGATCGTCGCCGAACTCGCCGCGAACGCCGTCGTGCACGGCCGTGTCCCCGGCCGGGGCTTCCGGCTCACCCTCACCGTCACCGTGGCCGGGGTGCTGCGCATCGAGGTGACCGACCCCAGGGGCGAGAGCGCGCCCGTGGCCCGTGACGCTCCGCCGGAGCCCGCCGAGTCGGGCTACGGGCTGCTGCTGGTCGAGGAGTCGGCCGACCGGTGGGGTGTGCTGCCGGGGCTGTTCCCGTGCAAGACCGTCTGGGCCGAGCTGGAGCTCGGCCGTTTCCGGTGACCTCAGCGGCAGAGTGCGTCGATGTCCTCGGCGAAGGCCGGGAACTCGGCGCGGGCCTCGGCGAGGATGTCGCGGGCCGGGCGGCGGGGGGTGGTGGCGTGGCGTTCGGCGAGTGCGGTGAGGGCCGCGTCGGGGCGTGACGCGTCGGCTCCGTACATCACGGCCTCGAAAGGCCCGCAGCCGTCGGCCAGCATCCACAGGAAGTCGGAGAGGTTCCCGGCCACTACGCCGCGCTCGCCCTCCGAGCCCAGGAAGACCACGGGCTGCTCGGCGAGGGGGCGGCCCGGCCGCCCGTACCAGAGGGCCGCGAGGCCGCCGGTTCCGTCCTGTCCGAACACCCGGTAGGCGTCGCCGTCGAGTGCGTGGTTCCCCGTCCACTGGCGCAGCCAGTCGGTGGTCTTCTCGGCCGGGTCGAAGGCGTCGTAGGGCTCGAAGTCGATCCCCTCGCCGTCGGCGTAGTCGATCTCCGTGCGGGCCAGGTCGGCGAGGGCGGGGGGAAGGGCGCGGTCGTCAGCGGTGGTCACCTGGGCACCGTAACCACTGTCGCTGACAGCAGGGCCGGAGGGGGATGCCTCGGGTGGTGGAGCACCGGAGTCGGGTGCGGCGGGACCCGGTGGTGTGAGCGCCGGGGCTGCGGGCGGTAAAAGACCTAAGAACCAAGGGTAAAAACCAACCAACCCAACCAAACCTCGCGTAGGTCACCCGAGCGGGTGAAACGCGTCGAACTGGCTGGCGCGGTGGTGGTTCGGGCGGGCAGTCTCGGCACAGGAGCGGCCGGAGCAACTCGGCGCTCCCCCAAGCCCGTACATGCATCGGCCCCCGCCGGGACTAGCACTCCCGAGGCGAGGGCCTGACCAACGAGGAAAGAGAGCTTCCCCATGGCTGAGAAGAAGCCTAGTCCTGCCCCGCTCCCGATTCAGGGTGTTCGACGATCCGCCACACCCTCCGGTGTCATCCACGTACGCACGCACCAGTCCGGTCAGTACGTGGTGGTGGGCAACCACCTCGCCCAGCACCGCGAGTTGTCGCTGACCGCGATCGGGCTGGCGGCCCACATCCTGTCGGTGCCCGAGGGCACGCCGGTCGACATCCGCAGTCTCGCCGAGCGTTTCCCCGAGGGGCGGGACCGGATCGCGTTCGCGTTGCGGGAGCTGGAGGCGCACGGCTACCTGGAGCGGGTGCGCGAGCACACGGAGGCGGGCCGTCTGGTGACGCGCACGTACGCCCACCACACGCCGCTGTCCGCGCGGACGGCCGGGCGCGCGGGGACGGGCCGTGCCCGCGCTCGGGGCCCGGTGGAGGGCACGGGTGGCCGGGAGATCTCCCAGGAGGACGACCAAGCCCCAGGTGAGCCGGTTGTCCCCGCTGCCCCGGTTGTTCCCGCTGTCCCGGTTGTTCCGGACGCGTCTGTGGAGGTTCTCGAGGCGTCCGTACCCGCTTCCGCCCCCGTGGACCCGCCGCGCGAGCCCGTCCGCCCGGGGCGGCGGTACGAGGAGGCGGTCGCCCTTCTCGCGGGCCTGCGCCGCACCGACGGGCGCCTCACCCTGTCCCAGCGGGACGTGAACAGACTGGCCCCGAGCGTCGTCGACTGGCTCGAACGAGGCGTCGGCCCCGCCGCCGTTCACCATGTCCTGACCGCCGACCTGCCCGTCACCGTGAAGCACCCGACGGGCGTGCTCGCCTACCGCCTCCGTGAACTGCTGCCCCCGCCGCTTCCCGCGGCCCCGGCGCCTCCACCGGTCACGGCCGGTGCCCGCCGTCCGCACCCCTTGCAGGACTGCGACGGCTGCGAGCGGGTGTTCCGCGCCCCGGAACCCGGCCGCTGCCGCGACTGCCGGTACGGACCGACGGCAACGAGCGGGGCGGCGAGCGCGGCCTGAGTCCGTGCCCGCCCGTACCGTCCGCCGAGGCGGCCCGGTACGTCGTGTGCTGTTCCCCCGCGTGAGGCGGAGGGGCCGGCACGGGTCAGCCGCCCTGGCCGGCGCTGCCGATCGGACCCACCTGGACCGGGGTGCCGGAGCCGTCCGTGACGGGGAGCGAGGCGGCGCCCGGCCAGTCGAGGGTGACCGACTTCGTCTCGTTCGGCGGGGTCACCACCAACCCGGTGATGCGGACGCCGGAGCCGCCCGTGTCGTTGGCCGGGTAGGAGATGAAGAAGGAGACCGACTTGCCGTCCTTCAGGACGGTCGCGGGGGCCGGCTCACCCGTGCGCTTCGCGGACACCGTCCCCGCGTTCGTCTTCAGGTCCACACCGGCGAAGCCCGCGAGCGTGCAGTCCCGGCCGCCGCCGTTGGTGAAGGTCACCGCGACGCTGTTGGTCTCGTCGCCGCCGATGGTGTTGTCCTGCGCCGTGACCTCCAGTTCGTCGGTGCGGCACGTGCCGGTCGCGTTCTGCTCCTGGTCCGAGCCCTCCCCGACGGCGTCCTCCGCGGTTCCCTGGGCCGAGCCGCCCGAACCCGAACCGCCCTTCGAGGAGGAAGAGGAGGACGTGGCGGGCGAGTCGTTCCGGCCCGTGGCGGCGGCGTCGTCGTTCTGGCAGGCGGTGAGCGAGAGGCCCGCGACGACGGCCAGGGCTGCGATGGTGAGCTTGTTGACGCGCATGGTGTCTTCCTCGGTGTCGGTAGGGGTGCCGGCCCGTCGGTCCGGGCGGCGTTTCCACCCACCAAGAGCGGCCGGTCCGGTCCCGCGTTTCGTCCGGCCGTCCGCTACTACGCCCCTGTTACAGATGGAGAGAGACGGTGACACGGGGCTCAGGAACGCCGGGTCAGCTCGCGCAGCACCCGGCCGAGGGTCCGTACGCCCTCGGTGAGGACTCCGGGCGGGTCGGCCGCGTAGCCGAGGACCAGGCCCTGAGGGCCGGGGAGTTGGCGGTGCCAGGACAGGGGATGGCACTTCACGCCGTGGGTGAGGGCGGCAGCCGCGAGTGCGGTGTCGGGGACGTCCTGTGGGTACGTGACCGTCAGGTGCAGGCCCGCCGAGGCGCCGTGGACGACCGCGCCCGGCAGGTGCGCGGTGACGGCGTCGATCACCGCGTCGCGGCGGCGGACGTGGCGGGCGCGGAGCAGCCGTAGGTGGCGCTCCAGTTGGCCCGATTCCATCAGCCGGGCGAGGACCAGTTGCGGCAGTACGGCGTTGCCCAGGTCGGTGAAGCGTTTCGCGTCGGTCAGCGCGTCCAGGTGGTGGGGCGGCGGGATCATCCAGCCGATCCGCAGCGCGGGGGCGAGGAGTTTGGAGACACTGCCCATGTAGCACAGGCGGTCGGCGAGCAGGGAGCGCAGCGCGGGTACGGGAGGGCGGTCGTAGCGGTGCTCGGCGTCGTAGTCGTCCTCCAGGATCAGGCCGCCGTCCGCGGCCCAGCGCAGCAGTTCACGGCGGCGCTCGCCGCTCGTCACGACCCCGGTGGGGAACTGGTGGGCCGGTGTGAGGAGCACGGCGCGGGCGCCGGTGGCGCGCAGCGCGTCGACGCGCGGGCCCTGGTCGTCGACCGGTACCGGCGGGGTGGCCAGGCCGCCGTTGTGCAGGTGCTGGCGGGTGCCGAGCGAGCCGGGGTCCTCCACCGCGACACCGGTGACGCCGTCCGCCGACAGCACGGGGTGCAGCAGGGTGAGCGCCTGCGCGGTGCCGGCGACGATCAGGATCCCGTCCGGCTCCACCCGGATGCCGCGGCTGCGCGCCAGCCAGTCGGCGACGGCGCGGCGCAGCCGCGGGGCACCGCGGGGATCGCCGTACCCGAGGTCCGCGGTGGACAGTTCGGCGAGCACGGCCCGTTCGGCGCGCAGCCAGGCCGTGCGGGGGAATGCGGAGAGGTCGGGGCGGCCGGGGGTGAGGTCGACGCGGGCGTCGGCGGCGCGCAGCGCGTCGAAGACGTCGGCGCCGGGCTCGCCGGTGAAGGGGGAGTGGGGTGCTGCCCGACCGGCGGGCGGGACCTTCGGCTCCTCACGGGCGGGGGGCGCCGCGACCACCACCGTGCCGCCGCGTCGGCGCCCCTCGACGTGGCCGTCCTCGGCGAGCCGCCGGTACGCCTCGGTGACCACGCCCCGGGAGACGCGCAGCTCGGCGGCGAGCACCCGGGTGGCCGGCAGTCTGCTGCCCACGGTCAGCCGGCGGTCGGTGATCGCCTGCCGCAGCCGTCCGGCCAGCCAGTCCGCCTTGCCGCCCGAGGGCGCGTCCTCGGGCCGTAGTTGCAGGAAGTCGGAGCCGTGCGCCGCCGTGCCGCTCGTCGGTGTCTCCCGCTCGCTCACCGCACCCATGGTGCCACCGGTGCCGCGCACCGTTACGGGGCCGCCCGAGTGCCGGACAACGGCTCGTCGCCGAACGTGAACTCCCTTTCCGAGGAGGTGAGAAGAGCCGTCGTCGGGGTGACCTGCCAGTGTGCGGTGAGTTCCCGTGCGATCGTCCGCAGCGCCTGTGCGACGGTGTCCGCTCCGCCGTCGTGTACGGCTTCCACCACCACGAAGACCCGGCTGGTGTGATCGCCGACCGCGGAGTGGCCGCTCTGCCGGTTGGTCCAGCGGCGGGCGTGCGCCCGCCCGGCGGAGTCGGCGTACGTCACCTCGCCGGGTGCCGGGTGTTCCGTACCGCCGCCGAAGGTCGTGTACTCCTCGTCGCCGCGGGCGTGGCGCACTTCGAGCAGCGGGCCGGTGACGCGGTCGGCGTCGAGCACCGCGACCGGCACGGCGTACGCGACGGAGACCGCGTTGCACAGGTCGACCACCGGGTGGATGCGCGGCAGTGTCCCCTCCTTGCGCAGCCGCCGCAGCAGGGACTCCGAGGCACACCGGTACTGGGTCGGCTTCAGCCCCATCCGGGCGAAGACCCGGCGCCAGGCGAGGACTTCGGGGAACCGGCCCTCGGGGGCGTCGGCCAGCCGGGCCAGGGCGCGGGCGGTGTACTCCGCGACGCGCGGGCCGGTGTCGGCCGCCCGGCCGACGCCGGTGGTGTGGAGCGCGCCCGCCGCGAGGTGGGGGTGGTCGGACCAGATGGCGTCGGTGTGCCGGAACCGCATGTCACGCCACCGCCATCCGTGCGCTCAGGCCCACGAAGCAGACGGCGAACACCCGGCGGACGCCGGTCATGATCCGGGGGCGGGCCGTCAGGCGGTCGCGCACGGCCGCGGCGCACATGCCGTACGCGGCGAAGACGACGAAGGTCAGGGCCATGAAGACCGCGCCGAGCTGGAGCATGAGACCGAGGGAGCCGGGCGTGCCGGCGGGGACGAACTGGGGGAGGAACGCGACGAAGAACATCGTCAGTTTCGGGTTCAGCACGTTGATCAGGACTCCTGAGGTGATCACGCGGAGCGCCGGCCGCGGTTCGGCCTCCGCCTCGACGGCCAGTGCGTCCTTGTCGCGCAGCGTCGCCCACGCCATGTACAGCAGGTAGCCGACACCGAGGTACTTCACCACCGAGTAGGCGACGGCGCTGGTGTGCAGCAGCGCGGCGAGACCGCTGATCGTCGCCACCAGGTGCGGTACGACGCCGAGGGTGCAGCCGAGCGCGGCCACCACGCTCGCCCGGCGGCCGTGGGACAGCCCGGCGGCGAGGGTGTACACCACGCCGGTGCCGGGGGTGACCACCACGACCAGGGTGGTCAGCAGGAACGCGGGACTCAAGGGAACCCTCCGGGAGGTCGACGGTCCTCCCAGCCTGCTGCGGTCATGGTCCGATGGGCAGAGCCAAAAGGCACCGGTCCGACCGGTCCAAAAGCCGCGGGGTGCCGGCCTGCCCGCCACCCCCGTCGGGCGGCGGCTCAGGTGCGGGCCACGAAGGGGCGGGAGAGCACGGTGACGGTGACGGAGACCGCGGCGAGCGCGGTGATCGTCGTGGCGGGGGCGAGGTGCTGGGCGATGCCGCCCGCCAGCGCGGCGCCGATGCCCTGCCACGTCATGCGGCCGGCCGACTCGACGCCCTGGACCTGGCCGCGGACCGGGTCGGGGGTCAGCGTCAGGAGCCGCTCCTGAAGGGGGAGGGTGGCGGCGAAACCGGCACTGGCGACGAACACGGCGGCCGTCGCCACAGGCAGGGGAGGGTGGAGGACGAACAGCAGGTAGGGGGCGGCGAGCAGCAGGCGCAGGGCGAACGCGCAGCGGCGTCGCCGTTCGGCGGTGAGGAGCCGTCCGACGGTCAGGTCGCCGAGGAGCATGCCCGCCGATCCGGCGGCCAGGAGGACACCGGCGTGGTCGGGGGCGTAGGAGATGAACAGGGCCTCGCAGCCGACGATCAGTCCGTTGGGGACCCACAGGTTCAGCAGCAGCGCACGCGGGCCGGAGCGGGAGAGGAGCGCGGTGTTGGCCGTCCAGGTCTGCCGCAGGCCGGGGCGTCGGGGCGGGCGGATCGAGCGTTCCCGGACGGTCGTCGCCACCACGACCAGTCCGGTGCCGGTCAGGGCCGTCGCGGCGGCGAAGACGTCCTGTGGGCTCAGGTACCGCAGCAGTACGGCGCCGAGCGCGTAGCCGAGGACGGCCATGCCGCCCGAGGTGATGTTCATCAGCGAACGTGCCGGGACGTACGCGGAGGCCGGCACCACCTCGGCGAGCAGCCCCATCCGGGTGCCGGTCCCCAGGGACTGGAAGAAGCCCAGCACCAGGAGGAGGGCGAAGCGGACGGCCAGTGGCAGTCCGGGGACCGCCTGCGCGGCCACGCCCAGCAGCGAGACGCACTGGAGCGCGACGAGGGTGCGGCGGGGGCGGTTCCCGTCCGCGACCGACATCAGCGTCATCGCGCCGAGCACGGTCGCGAAGGCGGCGCCGTACATGCTCACGGCCGTCAGGAACGGGGAGCCGGTCTGCCGGTCGACCAGCGTGGCGAGCGCGAAGCCCGACAGCGTGCTCGCGGCGACCGTGAGGGTGAAGCTCGCGTACAGGCCGGTGAACTCGCGGTTGCCGAGCAACGCGCGGTACGTGGTGGGTTCGGAGGTGTCGGAGGGCATGAAAAAAGCCTTCGAACGCTCCCGCGGGGGCGTCGAAGGCCAACGCGCACACTCTAGCGCCCCGCGACCTCAGCCGAGGCGGCGGATCGGGGTGCCGGACAGGTAGGCCTCGATGTCCTCGACCGCCTGGCCGTAGTACGTGCGGTAGTTGAGCCGGGAGACGTAGCCGAGGTGCGGGGTGGCCAGGAGGCGGGGGGCGGTGCGCATCGGATGGTCGGCGGGGAGCGGCTCCGTGTCGAAGACGTCGACCGCCGCGCCCGCGATACGGCCCTCGCGCACCGCGGTGAGCAGGGCGTCCTGGTCGACGAGTGCCGAGCGGGAGGTGTTGACCAGGTGGGCGGTCGGCTTCATCAGGGCCAGTTCGGGGGCGCCCAGGATGCCCCGGGTGGTGTCGCCCAGGACGAGGTGGAGCGACACGAAGTCGGCGGTGCGGAGCAGTTCCTCCTTCGAGGGGGCCAGTTCGACGCCCACCTCGTCCGTGCGCTCCTCGGTGAGGTGCGGGCTCCACGCGGTGACCTCCATGCCGAAGGCGAGGCCCACCCGCGCCACCCTGCTGCCGATCTTGCCCAGTCCGAGCAGACCGAGGCGGCGGCCGTGCAGATCCGCGCCGACCGTCGACTGCCAGGGGCCGCCCGTGCGCAGGGCGTTGTTCTCCGGGACGATGCCGCGGGCCAGCCCGAGCAGCAGCGCCCAGGTCAGCTCCACCGGCGGGGTGGGGGAGCTCTGGGTGCCGCAGACCGTGACGCCGTTGCGTTCGGCGGCGGCGTAGTCGATGACCGAGTTGCGCATGCCGGACGCGACGAGCAGCTTCAGCCGGGGGAGCCGGTCGAGCAGGGAGGCGCGGAACGGGACGCGTTCCCGCAGCGTCACCGCGATGTCGAAGTCCGCGAGCACCGCGGCCAGTTCGTCCTCCGTGGCGAAGTGCTCGGTGAAGGGGGTCACCTCCACGCGGTCGTGGAGGGGGCTCCAGTCGGCGATCGTGGTGGCGATGTCCTGGAAGTCGTCGAGCACGGCACAGCGAAGCCGCATGTCGGTCCTTTCCCGTGAGCCGGTGCCCCCGCCACGGCTCGGGCGGGCGCCCCTGGATTGTCCGGCATGAGCTGCGGTCGTGGCCGGGGGCGTGGGAGATGAACAGGGCCTCGCAGCCGACGATCAGTCCGCCTGGGACCCACGGGTCCAGCAGCAGGGCGCGCGGGCCGGCGCGGGGAGGAGCGCGGTGTTCGTCGTCCAGGTTCGGCGCAGTCCGGGGCGGCGGGGCGGGCGGATCGAGCGTTCCCGGACGGTCACCGCCGTCACCATGGGCACGACCCGGCACCGGCGCCGGCGGTTCCAGCCGTACCGGACGCCGGCACGACGGCACGGGCACCCGCGGTGGCACCCGTGAGGGCTCAGTCGACCGTCCAGATACCGACGATGACGCCAACTGCTATCGCGATCACCCAGAGGGCGACCCGTATCTTCTTGGAGTTCTCCATGAGATGGCCTTCCTCCCGTTGTCAAGACGTCGTGCGGAGAGGTGGGAAGGGCGGGGGATCTCGGCCCCCGCCCTCCTGCCTTGCCCCGATCAGTCGGGGATGAACCCGCCGGTGGGATCAGCGCAAGCCCACAGGTCCCCCATTTCTTCGCTCCAGTCGCTACCGTCTTCGTCCAGTATCGAATTCGTGGTGTAGCAGGCGGCGACATAGCCGGGCGTCGGCTTCGCCCAGCGCCCCACGGTTTTCGCTCCCGACTTCAGCGCCCCGGCGATGTCGTCCCACAGGAGTCCGGTGGGGTCGACGCGGTTGACGGGGTCGCCGGCGGCGTAGAGGTAGGGGTTCTCCTCCTGGCCGGAGGGGTCGGGCTGGGTGAAGCGGCCGAGGGCGGGGTCGTAGTAGCGGTGGCCCATCTTGTACAGGCCGGTGGGGTCAGCGGGTCGGTGACCTTGGTGACCTCGCCGTCCGCGTTGTGCGTGTAGACCGTCTCGTCGCCGTCGGGGTCGGTGACCGTCGTGGTGCCGGCGTCGGACGGGGTGGCCGCGCTGTAGTCGTAGCGCCAGGTCGGGCCGGTGTGGCCGCTGGGGGAGGACTCGGTGGCGCGCTGCACGGAGGTGACGCGGTTGTGGCCGTCGTAGGTGAAGAGGGCGACCGTGCCCTCGGGGGTGGTCACCTTCGTCACCCGGCGTGAGGAGTCGTACTCGTAGGCGGTGGCCTTGCCCGCGGTGTCGGTGACCTTGACGAGGTTGCCGGCCGCGTCGAGGTCGAGGACGGCGGTGCGGCCGGTGTGGTCCTTGGCCTGCCACTGGTTGCCGTAGGTCTTGACCAGGTCGATCCAGCGGCCGGAGCGGGTCTCGGTGAGTTTGAAGCCCTTGTGCTCGCTGCCCTCGTCGTACTGGTCGACGGTGATCGTGCCGTCGTTCCTGTCCGTGACCCTGGTGAGTGTGCCGTGCTCGTCGTACGTGTCCCGGGTGCCGGACTTGCGGTCGGTCAGCGTGTAGGTGCCGTCCGCGTTCTTCCTCAGGTCCTTGGAGTAGCCGGTCGGGGTGGTGTAACCCCCCGTGCTCGTCTCCTCGAAGCGCAGGGCGTCGCCGGTGGCGTCGAAGACGACGACCTCGCCCTCGCCGACCTGGAGATAACGCTCGTAGGCCTGCCACCAGCGCTGCGACACCTTCCCCCAGGGCGCGTCGAGGGAGTTGTAGGTACGGGTGAGCCGGAGCTTCCGGCCCACCCCGGCGATGTCGAAGTCGGTGGCCGCCAGCATCAGGTTGCCGTCGGAGACGTTCACCCGCGCCACCAGCGCGTCGTTCAGGCGGGTGTCGAGGATGCGGTGCCAGGGCACCTCGCCCTGCCCCTCGGGGACGTACGCCGTCTCGGCGGCAGCGGCCGTACGGGCGGGAGAGCCCTTTCCGGTCGCGCGGGCGGTGGCGTCCTCTCCGGCCGTGCGGGCCTCCTGCGCCGCATGCCATGCGGCGACCTCCGCGGACGGCTCCGCCTCCGCGCGGGAGACCGGAGGCTTCGTCGAACCCGCCGGCGTGACCGGGGCCTCGACCTTGGTCGGCTCGGTCCACGGGCTCTCCGGCTCCGGCAGCACGGGCTTCGGCGTCGCTGCCAGGCCGGGTGCCGCGGCGATCACCACGGCGGCCGTGGTGATCGCCGCGACGAGGGCGGTTCTGTGTGTTCTCCGGGCACGCCACGACGGCGTGCGCGCGGCACGCGAGTGCATCAGCTTCCCCCACAGGGAGTCAGGAGTACGACAGGCAGACAGTCGGAACCGGAGACCCCCACGGTCACCGGCGCCCCACAAGGTGTCACAGGACGCACACAAGGCGACGCGGCGTGCCCTCGAACGTCATATGCATACGGGCCGGAATCAGCCCTACCGCTTAGCGGTGGCAAGTAGGGGTGTTCTTGGGCGAAGTGGACCGACAGAGGCGTGAAATTGTCCGCCCTCTACCCTTTTCGCAGGACGGCATCGACCGAAAAGCTTCAAGGTAGGGACAATTCGGAATGCTTGCCGCTCTCCAGAGGGTTTTTTCGGCCAGGTTCGCGACGGGGTGACCCGACCATGCGGACAGCGCTTGCGCGGTCCTCTCGGGGCGGATGCGGGAAAACGCCTGGCGGGAAGTTGTCTCAGAGAGCGTGTTCGCTCCGTGACGGTTCTGTGGGAGCGGTCCCACGGCTTGCACACTGATCGCGTCCGGCCGATCCGGCCACGTTCGCCCCCTTTCCGTGAAGGACCCTCCCGCGATGAGCGAACCCGGCAGATCCCTGCCCTCCTGCCGTTCCCGTACGCGGCGCCCCACCGCCCCGAACCGGTTCACCGGCCCTGTCCGGTGGGCCGGGCGCCTGCTGTGCTGGAACCTCGCCGCCGGCATGGCCGCGGCCGCGGCCGACCTCCTCCTCGCACCGTCAGCCGGCTGGTGGCCCGTCCTCTGGCCGCTGCCCTGGTACCTCACCTGCGCGTCCCTCCTCGCCTGGGCCGTCCTGCGCGCCCGCGAGAAGGCCGCGCACCGGCCGCCGGACGAGGAGGACCTTCCCGGGAAGTGGGACACGGCGGCCTGAGAGGGACGCGCGTGACATGGCCGTGGTCCGGGGAGACGCCGGGCTCGGCCCCCGGAGGCGCGGGCCGACTGCGCGTCGGCAAAGGCACGGGTGGGGCGGGCGTAGCGTAGGTGGTATGACGACGTACGGATCCTTCCCCGGCACGCGGCCGCGGCGTCTGCGTACCACCCCCGCCATGCGGCGCATGGTCGCCGAGACCCGGCTGCACCCCGCCGACCTCATCCTCCCGGCCTTCGTGCGGGAGGGCGCGGGCGAGCCGGTGCCGATCGCGGCGATGCCGGGTGTCGTGCAGCACACGCGGGACAGCCTGAAGAAGGCGGCGGCGGAGGCCGTGGCGGCCGGGATCTCCGGGATCATGCTGTTCGGCGTGCCGGAGGAGTCCAAGAAGGACGCCGTCGGGACGCCGGGCACCGACCCGGACGGGATCCTCCAGGTGGCCCTGCGGGACGTGCGGGCCGAGGTCGGGGACGACCTGCTCGTCATGTCCGACCTGTGCCTCGACGAGACCACCGACCACGGGCACTGCGGGGTCCTCGACGAGCAGGGGCGCGTCGACAACGACGCCACGCTGGAGCGGTACGCCGAGATGGCCCAGGTGCAGGCCGACGCGGGCGCCCACGTGGTCGGGCCGAGCGGGATGATGGACGGGCAGATCGGCGTCATCCGCGACGCCCTCGACCAGATCGGGCGGGAGGACGTCGCGATCCTCGCCTACACCGCCAAGTACGCCTCCGCCTTCTACGGGCCGTTCCGGGAGGCCGTCGGCTCCTCGCTCAAGGGCGACCGCAAGACGTACCAGCAGGACCCGGCGAACCTCCGCGAGTCGATGCGCGAGCTGGCGCTCGACCTGGAGGAGGGCGCCGACATGGTGATGGTGAAGCCGGCGGGCCCGTACCTGGACGTCCTGGCGCGGGTCGCGGACGCGGTGGACGTGCCGGTGGCCGCGTACCAGATCTCCGGTGAGTACTCGATGATCGAGGCCGCCGCCGAGAAGGGCTGGATCGACCGGGACCGGGCGATCCTGGAGTCGCTGACCGGCATCAAGCGGGCCGGTGCGCGCAGCATCCTCACCTACTGGGCCGTCGAGGCGGCCCGCGCCCTGCGCTGACGCCTGGCCCCTGACCCCTGCCGCATGCCCGCGGCCCGTCCCTCCCTGCCTGCCGAGGAGCGGGCCGGGCGGGACGGGCGGGCCGGGGAGCAGGGCGGGGGCCGCGTTCTAGTACAGGGCGTTGTCCATGGTGGACTGCCAGTAGGTGACCTGCAGGGCGTCGTCGACGTGGACGCCGCCGGAGGGCAGGCTCACGGTGGCGATCGAGCCGTCACCGAACGGAATCGTGAGGGTGTTCACCGTGTGCCCGTTCCCGGCGCTGCCGTCGGCGGCCGACAGCAGCACGCCCGCGTAACCGGACTTGCCGGGCTCCAGGGTCGTCACCGCCTGCGGCTTGGTCTCCTCGAAGACCGGCGGCACGGACTGGGCCTCGCCGAACTTCGCCTGCGGGTAGGCGGGCAGGTAGCAGCTCTTCGAGCCGGTGTTGGTGGCGGTCAGCAGCAGGTGGTTGACCGGGCGCTCCACCTCGGTGGCGGTGATCTTCACGGCGGACGCGGAGCACTTGCCGAGGGTGCCCTTGTCCTGCGTGCCGGAGTCGTTCCCGGAGCCCTTTTCGTTCCCGTTCCCGGACCCGCCTGCCGTGCCGTTGTTCTCGCCGGCGCCCGAGGAGCCGGACGAACCGCCCTTGTCGCCCTGGGCGTCCGTACCGTTCGAGCCGTTGTCTCCGGACGTGCCGGCGGAGTCCGCGGTGGACGGCTTCGCCTCGGCGGTGGCCGTGGTGGAGGAGGACGGGCTGTCGGCGCCCGTGTCCGATCCGCCCTCGCAGGCCGTCAGTGCCAGCGCCGCCAGGGCGACGGTGGACGCGGCGAACAGGCGGGTGCGGACGGTGCGTACGGACATGGTGGAACCCCTTCGGATGTGGCTGGAGTGTGCGGGCCGCTCAACTGGTGGTCAGGAACGGCTGCTTGGATGACCACAGCGTGTGGCACGGTCCGTCCCGGTCGCCAGCCACGCCGGGACATGCGGGACAATGGAATGACGAAAACGGCTCTGAGCTGGGGAAACGGCGTCCCGCTGGGACGTGGTGCGGGGATGCGGGAATGGGAGAGACGGTGGCGGGGGACGATTTCGCGGGGCTGCTGAGGGAGCTGAAGGAGCGTTCCGGCCTCAGTTACGGGACGCTGGGCAAGCGGTTGCACATGAGTGCGTCGACACTCCACCGCTACGTCAGCGGTGAGGTCGTACCGGTGGAGTTCGCCCCGGTGGAACGGATGGCCCGGTTGTGCCGGGCGACCCCCGAGGAACTGCTGGAGCTCCACCGCCGCTGGATCCGCGCGGACGCCCTGCGGGGCGTGAAGGAGGACAGCGGCCCGAAGGAGAAGGCCAAGTCCGCGGAGGGGGAGAAGGCCAAGTCCCCGGAGGGGGAGAAGGCCAAGTCTGCGGAGGAGCGGAAGGCCACGTCCTCGGAGGAGGGCGAGTCCGTCGAGGGGCGGGCCGAGCCGGCCGCGGGAGGAACCGAACCGGCCGAGGGGCAAGCCGAGCCGGCCGCGGGAGGAACCGAGCCCTTCGAGGGGCGGGCCGAGTCCGCCGATAAGAAGGCCGAGCCCTCCGAGGGGCGGGCCGAGTCCGCCGATAAGAAGGCCGAGCCCTCCGAGGAGCAGGCCGAGCCCGGCCGCACCGGAAACACGCCCCCCGCCGGCGCGTCCCCGGGGGACGAGGAGGAGGCCGTCACCGTGGTCGGTGACGTGGCCCGGTCCGGTACGCCGGTGGGGGGCCGCAGGCTCTCACGGCGGACCGCCCTGTACGCCGGCACGGCCGTCGCCCTCGTCGTCGCCGTGGCGCTCGGAGCGACGCTGCTCCCGGACGGGGGGACCGGACGGGACGGTTCCGCCGACGCCGCCGGAGCCACCGTCTCCCCCTCGGAGTCCCCCTCACCGTCGCGGACCGCGCGGTCGGCCTCCCCGAGCACGAGCACGAGCACGTCGGCCACTCCGTCCGCCTCCGCGTCCGCGAAGGACGGACCGACGGCGAGCCCTTCGGCCTCCCGGGGCGGGAACGCCGGCGGTTCCACCGGCCGGGACGGCGGGGAAGAGGGGGGTGTCCCGGTCACGGTCCAGACCACGCCGTACTACTGGGAGTCCCCCTGCGAGCAGAGCTTCCTCGTCGACCGCAGCCCGCAGAACATGCCGCCCCCGCCCTCCCAGCAGAGCGTGGTCGGCTGGGTCACCCCGCTCGGTGCCGTCGCCGCCGACCGGCAGATGGTCGCGCTCACCGTGCAGGGCACGGGCGAGGAGACCGTCGTCGTGCAGGGGCTGCACCTGCGCGTGGCGAGCAGTGGGGCACCGCTCGAATGGAAGAAGTACGCGGCGGGCGTCGGCTGCGGCGGCGAGGTGGCCACCAAGTCGTTCGACGCGTCGCTCGACCTGGGTGACGCCACGGTCACCCCGATCAACGGGCAGCGGAACTTCCCCTACAGCGTGACCGAGTCCGACCCCGAGGTCTTCTACGTCGACGCGCACACCTCCGGGCGCGACGTCCGCTGGTACCTGGAGCTCGACTGGTCCAGCGGATCGCGGAAGGGCACGATCCGGGTCGACGACCACGGCAAGCCGTTCCGCACCAGCGCCTCGAAGACCGAGTACTACGGGTACATGCTGGGCGGCAACACCTGGGAGTACTTCGAGGGCACCTGATCCGGCGGACGGCGCGTCCGGGCGGCGGCCCAACTGCCGCCCGGCGTAAGGTGATCGGGTGGGGCGCCGCTCCCGGCAGGGGTGCGTGCGCACCGTTTCGTCCCGTACGAACCGTGAGGGAGAAGCCCGTGTCCGGTGACGCGCTCAGCCAGGACCCCGCCGAGTTCCAGCGGCGGATCGACAGCGGCAAGGCGCATCCGGCCCGGGTCTACGACGTGTTCCTCGGGGGCAAGGACCACTACCCCGCGGACCTGTCGGCGGCGGCCGCGGGACTGGCGGCGAACCCGCGCGGGTACCTCGACGTGCGGCACAACCGGGACTTCCTGCGGCGCGCGGTGAACAGGCTGGTGGCGGACGACGGCATTCGCCAGTTCCTCGACATCGGCACCGGCCTGCCCACCGCGGAGAACGTGCACCAGATCGCCCAGCGCGTCGCCCCCGAGTCGCGCGTCGTGTACGTCGACAACGACCCGGTGGTGCTGGCGCACGCGCGCGCCCTGCTCACCAGCGGGCCCGAGGGGCGTACGGACTACCTCGACGCGGACCTGAAGGACCCGGCCGCCATCCTCGAACGGGCGGCGAAGACACTGGACTTCGACCGGCCGGTCGCGCTGTGCCTGGTCGCCGTCCTGCACTTCGTCGAGGACGAGGAGGCGTACCCGATCGTGCGCGAACTCGTCGGCGCCCTGCCCTCCGGCAGCCGCGTGGTGCTCAGCCACCTCACCGAGGACCTCAACCCCGAGAGCATCCGGGCGGTCCAACGGACCTACACCGAGCGGGGGTTCACGTTCGTGCTGCGCACGCGGGCGCAGGTGGAGCGGTTCTTCACCGAGAACTCCCTGGACGTCGTGGACCCGGGCGTGGTCCCCGTGCACCACTGGCGCCCCGACCGCGCCGCACCCGTCCCCGAGCGGCCGGAGCCCTCCTACCTGGAGGGCCTCGACCCCATCGAGCGGGTCCGCTACGAGGACATCAACGACGTGACCGACGCCGACATCAACGTCTACGGAGCCGTCGCCACGAAGGGCTGAGACGGGCCCGGCTGTCCGGATCGCGGAAAGTCCCTTGTAGACAGCACGTACTTCCCTAGGGTGCGTGCATGACCGTGACCGAGAACGCCACCGCCGCCACCGCCGTGACCGCTCCGCTGCCGCCGCTGGCCGCGAGGGCCCGGTCGACCGGCGGTTCGCCCGTACGGGACATCCTCGCCGTCACCGCCCGCCCCGAAGTGATCAACTTCGCGGGCGGGCTGCCGGCCCCCGAACTGTTCGACACCGACGGCATAGCGGCGGCGTACCGCGCGGTGTTCGACGGGACACCCGCGCGGGCCCTGCAGTACTCCACCACCGAGGGCGACCCCACCCTGCGGGCCGCGCTCGCCGCCCGCACCTCGGCACGCGGACTCGCCACCGACGCCGACGACATCCTCGTCACCACCGGCTCCCAGCAGGCCCTGTCGCTCCTCGCCACCGCCCTCCTCGAACCCGGCGACACCGTCCTCGTCGAGCGCCCCTGCTACCTGGCCGCGCTCCAGGCCTTCGGCCTCGCGGGCGCCCGGGTGGTGGCCGTGCCGGGGGACGAGGACGGGATCGATCCCGGGGCACTGGAGGAACTGGTGGTGCGCGAGCACCCCAAGCTGCTCTACACGGTCCCCACCTTCTCCAACCCCACCGGCCGCACCCTGCCGGCCGCCCGCCGCGCCGCCGTCGCCGAGGTCGCCGGGCGGTGCGGGCTGTGGATCGTCGAGGACGACCCGTACGGGGAGCTGCGCTTCGAAGGCGAACGGGTGCCGTGGATCGCCTCCTACGAGGGCGCCCGGGACCGGACCGTGCTGCTGGGCTCCTTCTCCAAGGTCATGGCCCCCGGCCTGCGCCTGGGCTGGCTGCGGGCCCCCGCCGAGCTGCGCCGCGCCTGCACGGTCGCCAAGCAGGCCGCCGACCTGCACACCCCCACCGTCAACCAGCTCGCCGCCGCCCGCTACCTCGCCGACAACGACCTCGACGCCCACATCGCACGGGTCGCCGGGGCATACCGCGCCCGCCGGGACGCGATGCTCGCGGGCCTGCCCGCCGCCCTCCCGGCCGGCTCCACCTGGACCCGTCCCGAGGGCGGCATGTTCCTCTGGGCCCGGCTGCCGGAGCCGTACGACACCACGGCCCTGCTCCCCGAGGTGGTCCGGCACGACGTGGCGTACGTCCCCGGCGCGCCCTTCCACGCCGGTGCGCCGGACCGCGCCACACTCCGCCTGTGCTTCGTGACGCAGACCCCGGACGAGATCGCGGAAGGGCTGCGCAGGCTGGGCGAGGGGCTGCGGACGGCGGCGCACCGGACGGCCCGGGACCTGCGGCGGTCCCCGGCGTAGGACCAACGGACGAGGGCGGGGATGCCGCCGCCGCACGTACCGTGATGCCATGTCTGACAGCGCACGGACGACGACACCCTTCTCCCGCGACGCCTACGTCGAGCGCATCGGCTGGGAGGGCGGGCGGCACCCCGACGCGGCCACGCTCCGCGGCGTGCAGCTCGCCCACCTGAGGGCCATCCCCTTCGAGAACCTCGACGCCCTCGGTGGCCGTGCCCCCTCCCTCGACCTCTCCGACCTGACGGCCAAGCTGGTCCACGGCCGCCGGCGCGGCGGCTACTGCTACGAGCACAACACGCTGTTCGCGGCGGCCCTGGAGGCGCTCGGCGTCCGGGTGACCCGGCTGACCGCACGGGTCGTCGTCGGCGCGGACCGCTTCGAGGACCGCCCGCGCACCCACATGGCCCTCCTCGCCGAGCTGCCCGGCGACCCCCGGCCCCACCTGGCCGACGTCGGCTTCGGCGCCATCGGCTCGCTGCTGGAACCGGTGCCGCTCACGGCGGACACCGAGTTCCACGACGCCGGACGCCGGCACCGGCTGGTGCACGCACCGCGCCGGGGGCCGCTGGAGACATGGGTGCTCCAGGCGCACGTGGCGGGCGGCTGGCAGGCGCAGTACGCCTTCACCCTGGAGCCGTTCGAGCCGTCCGACTACGAGATGATCAACTGGCACATCGCCACGAACCCGCGTTCCCCGTTCTCCCGGCGCCCCTACGTCCAGCGCCTCACCCCGGACGCCCACCTGCTCCTCGACGGCGACCGCCTCACCGTGACGCGCACCGACGACGGCACGGTCACCGAGAGGAAGCTGTCCGACGAGACGGAGGCCCGCCGGGTGCTGGCCGAGGAGTTCGGCATCGACGCACCGGCGGGCCTGACGCTCCTGCGGTGACGGGGCCGGGCCCCGGCGGCGACGTCAGAGGCGCTCGGGCGTCCGGATGCCCAGCAGGGCCATGCCCCGGTGCAGCGTGCGGGCCGTGAGGTCGCACAGGAACAGACGGTTGGCCACCTGCTCCGGCGAACCGGCCTTCAGCACCGGGCACTTGTCGTAGAACGACGTGTACAGCGACGCCAGCTGGTACAGGTACGCGGCCAGCTTGTGCGGGGCGTACTCCGCCGCCGCCTCGAAGACGGTGTCCCCGAACGCGTCCAGGTGCAGGCCCAGCGCGCGCTCCGCCTCGTGCAGCGCCAGCTCCGGGTGGGCGGCCGGGCGGACCTCGCCGGCCTTGCGGAGGATGGACTGGATACGGGCGTACGCGTACTGCAGGTACACGGACGTGTCACCGTTGAGCGAGACCATCTGGTCCAGGTCGAACTTGTAGTCGCGGCTCGGCGACGTCGACAGGTCCGCGTACTTCACGGCCCCGATGCCGACCTGCGCCGCCCGCTCCCGGATCTCGTCCTCGGTGAGGTCCTTCGCCTTCTCCCGGACCACCTCCGCCGCCCGCTGCACCGCCTCGTCGAGGAGGTCCTCCAGGCGTACGGTCTCGCCCTCACGCGTCTTGAAGGGCTTGCCGTCCGCGCCGAGCACCGTGCCGTAGCCCATGTTGTGCGCGGTGACCTCGTCGCCGAGCCAGCCGGCCCGCCGGGCCGTCTCGAAGACCATCTTGAAGTGCAGCGACTGACGCACGTCCACGACGTACAGCAGCGTGGTCGCGTGCAGGCCCTGGACCCGGTCGCGGATCGCGGTCAGGTCGGACGCCGCGTAACCGAAGCCGCCGTCCGCCTTCTGCACGATCAGCGGCACCGGCTGGTCGTCCTTGCCGCGGATGTCGTCGAAGAACACCACCAGCGCGCCCTCGGAGCGCACCGCGACACCCATCTCCTCCAGGAGGCGGGCGGTCTCCGGCATGCCCTCGTTGTACGCGGACTCGCCGACGATCTCCTCGTCGCGGATCTCCATGTCCAGCTTCTCGAAGACCGAGTAGAAGTAGACCTTCGACTCGTCCACGAACTGCTGCCACAGCTCCAGCGTCTCCTTGTCGCCGGACTGCAGGGCGACGACCCGCTTACGGGCCCGCTCCTTGAACTCCTCGTCCGCGTCGAAGAGCGCACGCGACGCCTTGTACACCCGGTTCAGGTTCGACATGGCCTGCTCGCCGTCGACCTCCTCCGGCGGGGCCAGCTCACCCGGGTGCTCGAACAGGTACTGGATGAGCATGCCGAACTGGGTGCCCCAGTCGCCGATGTGGTGCCGGCCGATCGTCTTCTCGCCGGTGAAGTCGAGCATGCCGCGCAGGGCGTCACCGATGACCGCCGACCGCAGATGGCCGACGTGCATCTCCTTCGCCACGTTCGGCTGGGCGTAGTCGACGACCGTGACGCCCGCGTCCGCCTTCAGCGGCACACCGAGCCGGTCGCCGTCCGCGAGCCGCGCCGCGAGGTTCGCGGTGATCGCCCGGTCGGCGACGGTGATGTTCAGGAAGCCGGGGCCGGAGACCTCGACGTCCTTGATCAGGTCGTCGCCGGTGGTGATGCGGGCGACGACCTCGGCCGCCAGCTCCCGCGGGTTCGCCTTCGCCTTCTTCGCCAGCGCGAGGATGCCGTTGGCCTGGAAGTCCGCCCGGTCGCTTCGTCGCAGCAGCGGGTCCGCGCCGGCCGCCTCGGGCCGGGTGGCCGAGAGGGCGGACGCGAGATGCTGCTGGACGGAGTCGGTGAGGGACGTGACCGAGGCCATGGAGTGGCTGCCGTTCTCTCGGGTTCGTGGACTGCTACGGAAACCGAGTATCCCACGCGGTGAAAAGCGGTTTTCGCGGATACGGGCCGGACTGGGAGAATGGAACGGTCAGCCGTGCGACCGTACCGGCTGCCCGAGCAGAAAGAAGGACGTGCCGATCGTGGCTCAGAGCACCGAGACCACCGACTGGGTCTCCCGTTTCGCGGATGAGGTCATCGAGGAGTCGGAGCGTCGGGCCCCGGGCAAACCGGTCGTCGTCGCGTCCGGACTGTCCCCCTCCGGCCCGATCCACCTGGGCAACCTCCGCGAGGTCATGACCCCCCACCTCGTCGCCGACGAGATCCGCCGCCGCGGCCACCAGGTCCGGCACCTGATCTCCTGGGACGACTACGACCGGTACCGCAAGGTCCCGGCCGGCATCACCGGCGTCGACGAGACGTGGGCCGAGCACATCGGCAAGCCGCTGACCTCCGTCCCCGCCCCCAAGGGCTCGCCGTACCCGAACTGGGCCGAGCACTTCAAGGCCGCCATGGTCGAATCCCTGGCCGAGCTGGGCGTGGAGTTCGACGGCATCAGCCAGACCGAGCAGTACACCTCCGGCGTCTACCGCGAGCAGATCCTGCACGCCATGCGCCACCGCGCCGACATCGACGCGATCCTCGACCAGTACCGCACCAAGAAGGCCCCGGCGAAGAAGCAGCAGCAGAAGCCCGTCGACGAGGCCGAACTGGAGGCCGCCGAGGGCTCCGGCGCCGCCGCCGAGGACGACGGCAGCTCCGGCACCGCCGGTTACTTCCCGTACAAGCCGTACTGCGGCAACTGCGAGAAGGACCTCACCACGGTCACCGCCTACGACGACGACTCCACCGAGCTGACCTACGCCTGCACCGAGTGCGGCTTCTCGGAGACCGTCCGGCTCAACGAGTTCAACCGCGGCAAGCTGGTCTGGAAGGTCGACTGGCCCATGCGCTGGGCCTACGAAGGCGTGATCTTCGAACCCAGCGGCGTCGACCACTCCTCACCCGGCTCCTCCTTCCAGGTCGGCGGACAGATCGTCGGGATCTTCGACGGCAAGCAGCCCATCGGACCGATGTACGCCTTCGTCGGCATCAGCGGCATGGCGAAGATGTCCTCCTCGAAGGGCGGCGTACCCACCCCCGCCGACGCACTGAAGATCATGGAACCCCAGCTGCTGCGCTGGCTCTACGCCCGCCGCCGCCCCAACCAGTCCTTCAAGATCGCCTTCGACCAGGAGATCCAGCGCCTCTACGACGAGTGGGACCGCCTCGACGCCAAGGTCGCCGACGGCTCCGCCCTGCCCGCCGACGCCGCCGCACACTCCCGCGCGGTCCGCACCGCGAGCGGCGAGCTGCCGCGCACACCCCGGCCGCTGCCGTACCGCACCCTCGCCTCCGTGGCCGACATCACCGCCGGACACGAGGACCAGGCCCTGCGCATCCTCAGCGACCTCGACCCGTCGAACCCGCTCGGCTCCCTGGACGAGGCCCGCCCCCGCTACGACAAGGCCGAGGCGTGGATCAACACCCACGTCCCCGCCGACCAGCGCACCATCGTCCGCGCGGAACCCGACACCGAACTGCTGAAGTCCCTCGACGACCAGGCACAGCAGTCCCTGCGCCTGCTGCTCGACGGACTCGCCGACAACTGGTCCCTCGACGGACTCACCCACCTCGTCTACGGCGTCCCCAAGGTCCAGGCCGGCTTCCCCGCCGACGCCACCCCCAAGGAACTGCCGGCGGAGATCAAGACCGCCCAGCGGTCGTTCTTCGCCCTGCTCTACCACCTGCTGGTCGGACGGGACACCGGCCCGCGCCTGCCCACCCTGCTGCTCGCGGTGGGCCAGGAGCGAGTGCGGACCCTGCTCGGGGAGTAACCTCCACCCGCACGACGACAGGGGGCGCCCGGTACCGGCCGGGCGCCCCCTGTCGTCATATCCGCGGCTCGCGCCTCACGCGATGTGGTCCTCCTCCAGCTCCGCCGTGTGACGCTGCTGGAAACGCTCGGCCAGGGCCTTCAGCTCACTCGGGTTCAGCGTCGTGCCGTAGGTCGCCTGGATGTTGTCACCGAGGACCCGGGGCGTCGGATAGCTGCCGTCTATCGACTGACGGAACACCTGGTAGTACGCCTCCTCGTCCGGATCCGCGACGGGAGTGCCGCCCCCCTCACCCAGCTCACGGGTGCGGCCACCGGGAACCACCGGAATGGGGAAACTGCCGGTCTCCTCCGGAGAGGGCTCCTGAAGAGGCGGCTCCTCCTGGTACTGGTCCTCGTACTGCTCCGCCTGCTGCTGCTCCGCGTACCAGCGGGCGTACTCCTCGTCGGGATCGTAGGTGGGGTCGTAGCCACCGTGGTACTCGACGGCCTGCGGGTCGCGGGCGTGCAGCCACGGATTGCCCGTGGTGTCCTCCTGCGGCTCGGGGGCGGAGTCACCCTCGAGTTCCAGACGCTGCTCACCGGGAGACACCGCCGCGCCCACCCGTGCCGCCCCGGCGGCACGACCGCCCGCGACCGCGTCGGCACGACCGCCCACGGTCATCTCCGGCGCCTCGGGCGCCGGGGGTATCAGCGCCGGCTCTATACCCGCCGCCGCCAGCCCCGACGGAGCCGTCTCGGCCAGGGGCACGCCGTACTTGGCGAGACGCAACGGCATCAGGGCCTCGACCGGGGCCTTACGGCGCCAGGCACGGCCGAAACGGGAACGCAGACGGGCCTGATAGACCAGCCGCTCCTGCTCCAGCTTGATCACCTGCTCGTAGGAACGCAGCTCCCACAGCTTCATCCGCCGCCACAACAGGAACGTCGGCACCGGCGACAGCATCCAGCGCGTGAGCCGGACACCCTCCATGTGCTTGTCGGCGGTGATGTCGGCGATCCGGCCCACCGCGTGCCGGGCCGCCTCCACCGAGACCACGAACAGGATCGGGATCACCCCGTGCATGCCCACACCCAGCGGATCCGGCCACGCCGCCGCACCGTTGAACGCGATCGTCGCCGCCGTCAGCAGCCACGCCGTCTGCCGCAGCAGCGGGAACGGGATGCGGATCCACGTCAGCAGCAGATCCAGGGCCAGCAGGACGCAGATACCGGCGTCGATACCGATCGGGAAGACGTAACTGAAATCCCCGAAGCCCTTCTTCAGGGCGAGCTCACGGACGGCCGCGTACGAACCCGCGAAGCCGATTCCGGCGATGATCACGGCACCGAAGACGACCACGCCGATGAGAACCCGGTGCATCCGTGTCAGCTGCAGTGGCGCGGCCACCCGTACTCCCCTCCCGATGCGTGTTGTTGCGCGCAACAGAGTGGCACATGTGTACGGAGGACGGGTGGCCGGTTCCCGTTCAGAACCGGGTCAGCCCTTGCTCGACGCCTTCGAAGCGGACTTCGAGGCGGACGCGGAAGGAGACTTCGACGCCGACTCCGAGGGGGACGCGGACGCCGAACCGGACGCCGCGGCACCCGGACCGTTCGCCTTCGTCACCGAGGCCACCGCCTCCTCGGCCGCCTTCCGCGCGTCCTTCATCAGGTCATCCGCGTCCGGCGTCTTGTCACCCGCGAGACCGGCACCGTTGTAGTCCAGGGTGACGACCACGTTCTCCACACGCGCCACGACCGTCTGCTGCTTGAAGGTGCCTTCCTTCTTCTTCAGCTCGTAACGCACCGCGGTCGTCTCGTCACCGACACCGTCGACCGGCTCCGCCTTGACGCTCTTCGCACCCTCGGACGACTGCGCGTCCCGCACCTGCTTGTCGTAGTACTCCTGGGCGAGCTCGTCACCCGCACCACGGGTGGTGTCCGACTCGAAGCGCAGCAACGACACGTTCAGCCAGCGGAACTGCGAACCCTTCACACCGTTGTTGTCCAGGCTGTTCCAGGAACAGCTCCCCCGGGTGGAGACGTCGTCCGAGGAGCCCTCCTTGCCCTTCTTCGCCTTCGGCACCAGATCGTCCAGCGTCTTCTCGGACAACACCTCGCACGGCTCCGGAAGCGTCCTGTACGCCGCCGCCCGCACCGTCGGGGACGGGCTCGCGGACTGCGAGGCGGAGGCGGAGGCGCCCTTGTCCTTGCCCTCGTCGGAGCCGGAGTCCGAGGAGCAGCCGGCGGCGACCAGGGGGACGGCGACCGCGCAGACAAGGACGCGGGCAAAACGCTTCGCTCGCGGTGATCGCGGGTCTCGCTGTACTCGTCGCTGCATGGTTCCTTCACTCATGACGCTCGTGTTCCCTGCGGTCAAAACGGGGTCCGAGGGGTCACGGTACGCGGTGAGCCACCCGCACGGCCGCCCAACGCACGCTTCACGCAACAGGACGAAGGGCCCCCGGACGACACTCAACCGCTCAGCGAATCGGCCAGCTCCGACGCCAGTTTCCGTGCCCTGTCCTGCAATTCCTTGCTGTCCGGGACGACCCCGACGGTCACCGGCTGCTCCGCGTACTCGACGGTCACGATCACATTGGACGTGCGGAACGCCACAGTCACCGTGCGCTGCTGGGCGGTCGAACCGGAGCTGTTCAGCTCGTCGTCGAGGAACGCCTCCTCACCCAGATCCTCCAGCAGACGGGGCTGGAGATCGGAAGGAGCCGCCGACGGCGAGGAGGAGGTGGCGGACGACCCGGCCGAAGGAGACGAACTCGGGCTCCCGGAAGGGCCGATGGACGGCGCACCCGACTCCGTCGCCGTCACCACCGGCTCCGGAAGATCCGCCGCCTCCCGCTTCTTCGCGAAGAGTTCCTCGGCCTGACTGTCGTCACTGACGGCGTTGTCGTAGGAGACGGCCCGCTCGAAATCGACCAGCAGATGGTCGGTCGCCTCCGCCGACTCCACCTTCCAACGGCACCCCACCTTGCGGTCCGTGTCGTACGTGAGGGTCGCCGTACCCGCGTACGCCTTCTCGCGCTGCGCCTCGTCGGTCAACTCCCCGATGCCGGGCAGGAGTTGGTCGAGTGTCGCCTCCTCGACCACGCCGCAGGGCTCGGGGAGCGTGGCGTACTTGCCGGGCTGGGCGGCCTGGGTGGCCGTACCGGCGCTTCCCGGGTTGGAGCTGTCCGACCGGCCGCCGTCCTCCGAGCTGCCGGTGCAGCCGGCCAGGACGGCCGCCAGGAGCGCGGCGACGCCGGGTACGTACGCCTTCCGCTGCACGGTCGGGCTCCTCTCGACGGTGGGTGCGGGCCGGTGCCCGCCGGGTCTCCCCAGTGTCCCCGCTGGTTAATCGCTTGCCGCACGGGGGCGTCCCCTGCAGACAATGTGTATCGCACGCAACACCGTGGACGCCGGTCCGTCATCCCTTTTCACCGACCTTGGCACCGGTTTTGCGATCCATGACTTCTGTTGGCTTTCGGGGGAACGAGGACGTTATGTCGTACGTGGAACTGCCGGGTGCGAAGGTACCGATCCGGATGTGGACGGATCCGGCGACAGTGGAGGAGGGTGCCCTCCAGCAGCTGCGGAACGTGGCGACCCTCCCGTGGATCAAGGGCCTGGCGGTCATGCCGGACGTGCACTACGGCAAGGGCGCGACGGTCGGGTCGGTCATCGCGATGCGGGGCGCGGTGTGTCCCGCGGCGGTGGGCGTCGACATCGGCTGCGGCATGTCCGCGGTGAGGACGTCCCTGACGGCGAACGACCTGCCGGGGGATCTGTCGCGGCTGCGGTCGAAGATCGAGCAGGCGATTCCGGTCGGTCGCGGCATGCACGACGACCCGGTCGACCCGTCCCGCTTCCACGCCTTCGCGACCGCCGGCTGGGACGACTTCTGGGGCCGGTTCGGCGGGGTGGCGGACGCGGTGAAGTTCCGCGAGGAACGCGCCACGAAGCAGATGGGTACCTTGGGCAGCGGAAATCATTTTGTAGAAGTATGTACTGATACGGATGGTTCCGTCTGGCTGATGCTGCACTCCGGTTCCCGGAACATCGGCAAGGAGCTCGCCGAGCACCACATCGGCATCGCCCAGAAGCTCCCGCACAACCAGAATCTGGTCGACCGCGACCTCGCCGTCTTCATCGCGGACACCCCGCAGATGGCGGCGTACCGCAACGACCTGTTCTGGGCGCAGGAGTACGCGAAGTACAACCGCTCGATCATGATGGCGCTCCTGAAGGACGTGATCCGCAAGGAGTTCAGGAAGGCGAAGCCGGTCTTCGAGCCGGAGATCAGCGCGCACCACAACTACGTGGCCGAGGAGCGCTACGAGGGCATGGACCTGCTCGTGACCCGCAAGGGCGCGATCCGCGCGGGTTCCGGCGAGTACGGGATCATCCCGGGCTCCATGGGCACGGGTTCGTACATCGTCAAGGGCCTCGGGAACGCCAAGTCCTTCAACTCGGCATCGCACGGCGCCGGCCGGCGGATGAGCCGCAACGCGGCGAAGCGGCGCTTCTCGACGAAGGACCTGGAGGAGCAGACGCGGGGCGTGGAGTGCCGCAAGGACTCCGGCGTCGTGGACGAGATCCCGGGCGCCTACAAGCCGATCGAGCAGGTCATCGACCAGCAGCGGGACCTCGTGGAGGTCGTCGCGAAGCTGAGGCAGGTCGTCTGCGTGAAGGGCTGACGCGACGAGGTGACGAGGAGAGCGGGCCCCGCCGGGGGCCCGCTACTTCGCGTGGGTCACCGCGTAGATCATGACGAAGGCCACGATGTGGATGCCGAAGAGGAAGTAGCCGAGGTAGTACCAGACGTAGCGTTCGCGCTTCTTCTCCAGGACGAGGCGGCGCTTTTCGGCGTCGTCGGACATCAGGGCTCCCGGTGGACCTTGGTGTTGGAGGCCTGGGCGCGGGGGCGGACCACCAGCAGGTCGATGTTGACGTGGGGCGGGCGGGTGACGGCCCAGGTGATGGTGTCGGCGACGTCGTCCGCGGTGAGGGGCTGGGCGACGCCCTGGTAGACCTTGGCGGCCTTCTCCGTGTCGCCGCCGAAGCGGGTGAGGGCGAACTCGTCGGTCTTGACCATGCCGGGCGCGATCTCGATGACGCGGACCGGGCGGCCGACGATCTCCAGGCGGAGGGTCTCGGCGAGGACGTGGGCGCCGTGCTTGGCGGCGACGTAGCCCGCGCCGCCCTCGTAGGTGGCGTGGCCCGCGGTGGAGGAGACGACGACGACCGTGCCGTCGCCGCTGGCGTCCAGCTTGGGGAGCAGGGCCTGGGTGAGGTTGAGGGTGCCGAGGACGTTCGTCTCGTACATGGTGCGCCACTGGTCGGGGTCGCCGGTGGCGACCGGGTCGGCGCCGAGTGCGCCGCCGGCGTTGTTGACGAGGACGCCGACGGTCTTGAAGGCGGTGGCGAACTCGTCGACGGCGGTGCGGTCGGTGACGTCGAGGGGGTAGGCGGTGGCCTGGTGGCCGGCCGCGGTGATCTCCTCGGCGAGTGCCTCGATGCGGTCCTTGCGGCGGGCGGTGAGGACGACGCGGTAGCCGGCCTCGGCGAGGCGGCGGGCCGTGGCGGCGCCGATGCCGCTGCTCGCACCCGTGACGACGGCGATACGGGACGCGGCGGGCGGTGCGGCGGTGGCCATGGGCTGCTCCTCGGGCGGTCGGGGCCGGTCCCGGCCAGCATAAGCGGGGGCGGTGGGTGAGGTGTCAGCCGTTGCGCGGGGCCCACATGATCAGGGCCATGCCGGCGAGGCAGACCAGTGCGCCGGTGATGTCCCAGCGGTCGGGGCGGTAGCCGTCGGCGACCGCGCCCCACAGGAGCGAGCCGGCGACGAAGATGCCGCCGTAGGCGGCGAGGACGCGGCCGAAGTGGGCGTCGGGCTGGAAGGTGGCGACGAAGCCGTAGGCGCCGAGGGCGAGGACGCCGCCGGCCGCCCACATCCAGCCGCGGTGCTCGCGTACGCCCTGCCAGACCAGCCAGGCGCCGCCGATCTCCAGGATCGCGGCGAGGACGAACAGGGCGGCGGAGCGGAGGATCGGCATGGGGGAAGCCTCGCATGCGGGGGTCGGGTGAGGGGCGGCGCCCGGTGCGGCTGCTGGCGGTGGTGCCGTGGCTGTGGGGCCGGGGGTGGAATAGGTGGGGGCGGGGGGTCGTTCCAGGGGTATAGTTGAACCGTAAACAACCTGGAGGGTGAGCGGCCATGCAGTTCGGGATCTTCAGCGTCGGGGATGTCACACCGGACCCGACGACGGGGCGTACGCCGACCGAGCGTGAGCGGATCAAGGCCATGGTCGCTATCGCGCTGAAGGCCGAGGAGGTGGGCCTGGACGTCTTCGCGACCGGGGAGCACCACAACCCGCCGTTCGTGCCGTCCTCGCCGACCACCATGCTCGGCTACATCGCGGCCCGCACCGAGCGGCTGGTGCTGTCCACCGCCACCACCCTGATCACCACCAACGACCCGGTGAAGATCGCCGAGGACTTCGCGATGCTCCAGCACCTGGCCGACGGCCGGGTGGACTTGATGATGGGGCGCGGGAACACCGGCCCGGTCTATCCCTGGTTCGGGCAGGACATCCGTCAGGGCATCAACCTCGCGGTCGAGAACTACGCCCTCCTGCACCGGCTGTGGCGTGAGGACGTCGTCGACTGGGAGGGGAAGTTCCGCACCCCGCTGCAGGGCTTCACCTCCACGCCCCGCCCGCTGGACGGCGTGGCGCCGTTCGTCTGGCACGGCTCGATCCGCTCGCCGGAGATCGCCGAGCAGGCCGCGTACTACGGCGACGGCTTCTTCCACAACAACATCTTCTGGCCGGCCGACCACACCAAACGGATGGTCGAGCTGTACCGGGCCCGGTACGCCCACTACGGGCACGGCACCCCGGAGCAGGCGATCGTCGGGCTCGGCGGGCAGGTGTTCATGCGGAGGAACAGCCAGGACGCGGTGCGCGAGTTCCGGCCGTACTTCGACGTCGCGCCGGTCTACGGGCACGGGCCGTCGCTGGAGGAGTTCACCGAGCAGACCCCGCTGACCGTGGGCTCCCCGCAGCAGGTGATCGAGAAGACGCTGTCGTTCCGCGAGTACGCCGGTGACTACCAGCGTCAGCTCTTCCTGATGGACCACGCGGGTCTGCCGCTGAAGACCGTCCTGGAGCAGCTCGACCTGCTGGGCGAGGAGGTCGTGCCGGTGCTGCGGAAGGAGTTCGCCAAGAACCGCCCGGCCGACGTGCCGGACGCGCCCACCCACGGTTCGCTGCTGGCCGCCGCCCGGGGGAAGGAAGGAGCGCGGGCATGAGGCTCGTCGTCGTCTCGGCGGGGCTGGGCGTCCCGTCCTCCACCCGGCTGCTCGGTGACCGGCTGGCCGCCGCGACCGCCGCGCGGGTCCCGGCCGACGTCCAGGTGGTCGAGGTGCGCGACCTCGCCGTGGAGATCGCGCACACCTTCACCAACGGGTTCCCGGGCCGGGCGCTGGCCGCCGCGTTCGAGGCGGTGGCCGGGGCCGACGGGCTGATCGTGGTCACGCCGGTGTTCTCGGCGTCGTACAGCGGGCTGTTCAAGTCGTTCTTCGACGCGCTGGGCGCCGGTGATCCCGAGGCGCTCGCCGGGAAGCCGGTGCTGATCGCGGCGACCGGCGGTACGGCCCGGCACTCGCTGGTCCTCGACCACGCGCTGCGGCCGCTCTTCTCCCACCTCAAGGCCGTCGTCGTCCCGACCGGTGTCTACGCCGCCTCCGAGGACTGGGGTGCCGAGGGCCTGGACGGGCGTATCGAGCGGGCGGCCGGGGAGCTGGTGGCGCTGACGGCCGGGACGGCCGCCGCCCGTCCGCCGTCGCGGCGGGACTCCTTCGAGGAGGTCACCCCGTTCGAGGAGCGGCTGGCGGCGCTGCGGCCCACCGGGTGAGAGCGGAGTAAGAAGCGGGCCCCGGTACCGGCCGCCGGGGCCGCGGGACGGTGGCGGTTGGCAGACTGGACGGGTGCCGCACACCCTTCTGCTCGCCGAAGACGACCGCGCCATCCGCAACGCCCTGGAGCGCGCCCTCACCCTGGAGGGCTACCGGGTCACGGCCGTCGCCGACGGCGTCGAGGCCCTCGCGCAGGCCCACCGCAGCCGGCCCGACGTGCTGGTCCTGGACGTGATGATGCCCGGCATCGACGGGCTCCAGGTGTGCCGGGTACTGCGCGCCGAGGGCGACCGCACGCCGGTGCTGATGCTGACCGCGCTGGTGGAGACCGCGGACCGGATCGCGGGCCTGGACGCGGGCGCCGACGACTACGTCGTCAAGCCGTTCGACGTCGAGGAGGTCTTCGCCCGGCTGCGCGCGCTGCTGCGCCGGGTGCCCCCGGCACCGGCCCCGGTGCCCGAGCCCGTCGCGGAGACGCGGCCGGAACCCGTCGGCCGGTTCGTGGAGGCGGCCGGGCTGCGCATGGACCCGCAGGCGCGCCGGGCCTGGCGGGGCGGGCGGGAACTGGAGCTGACCCGCACCGAGTTCGAGCTGCTGGAGCTGCTGATCCGCCACGCGGGCATCGTCCTGGACCACTCCACCATCTACGACCGCATCTGGGGCTACGACTTCGGCCCCGGTTCCAAGAACCTCGCCGTCTACGTCGGCTATCTGCGCCGCAAGCTCGACGAGCCCGGCGCGCCGCAGCTCATCCACACCGTGCGCGGGGTGGGCTACGTGCTGCGGGAGGGCTGAGTGCCGTACGGGCGGCCGGTCTCGCGCAGGCGGCTGCGGCTGCTGTCGCTGGGGACCACGTTCGCGGTGGCGTTCGCCGCGGTGACCGCCACGGTCACCGTGCTGGTCGGGATCCTGTCGTACAACGCCGCCGCCCGGCTGGTGCGGGTGGACCAGCAGTCCGTGTTCGACGAGGTCGTGCAGGACCTGCGGGACGAGGTCCGGGAGAACCGGATGTCGCCGCACGACTTCTCCTCCGCCGCGCCCGGCCACGACCTGGTGCGGCCCGCGCGGACCGACGTGCAGGTGCTCGGGCCCGACGGCGGTGTCTTCGACCCCGGTGACCCCGGCCTGCCGGTGGTGGACGCCGACCGGCGGGTCGCGGGCGCCGCGACCGCGGGGCGGGTGGTCGTGCACACGGGCGTCGACGTCGGCGACGACGTCTACCGGGTGGCGACCGTCGCGCTGGGCGGTGAGCGGGGCGCGGTGCAGGTGGCGCAGGAGTTCAGCGACACCGAGGACCTGCTGCGGGCCCTTCAGCGGCGCACGCTGATCCTGATGGCGGCGGTGGTGGTCGGGGCGGGGCTGTTCGGCTGGTGGGTGGCCCGGCGGATCACCCGGCGCCTGGTCGTCCTCACCAACACCGCCGAGGCCGTCGCCCGGACGCGGCGGCTCGGCATCCAGGTGCCGGTGGCCGGGTACGACGAGGTGGGGCGGCTCGGCCGTGCCTTCGACCGGATGCTGGGGCGGCTCGCCCAGTCCGAGGAGGACCAGCGGCGGCTGGTCCAGGACGCCGGGCACGAGCTGCGTACGCCGCTCACCTCGCTGCGCACCAACATCTCCCTGCTGCGCCGTATCGACGAGCTGCCGCCCGGCACCCGGGAGGAACTCGTCGCCGACCTCACGCAGGAGGCCCGCGAGCTGACCGACCTCGTCAACGAACTCGTCGACCTCGCGGCCGGGCAGTCCGACACCGAGCCGCCGCAGCGGGTCGACCTCGCGGACGTCGCGGAGGAGGTGGCGGGTCTCGCGCGGCGCCGTACCGGGCGGGAGATCGTGGTCGAGGCGAGCGGTGACACCGCGACCGACGGGCGGCCGGGGATGCTGACGCGGGCGCTGTCCAATCTCGTCGAGAACGCGGTGAAGTTCGACCGGGGCGGTCGTGCTCCCGTGGAGATCCGGGTCGCGGGGCCGGCCCGGGCGGGGGCGGTGCGGGTGGAGGTGCGGGACCGGGGGCCGGGGATCGCCGAGGACGATCTGGTCCGGGTGTTCGACCGGTTCTACCGTGCCGCCGATGCGCGGTCCCTGCCGGGGTCGGGGCTCGGGCTGTCCATCGTGCGGGAGGTGGCGCTCGCGCACGGCGGGGCGCCGTACGCGTTCTCCCGCGAGGGCGGGGGGACGGTGATCGGGTTCACGGTGGGGGGTGTGGCCGGGCGGCCGTCGGACGGGTGAGCGGTGCGGCGGGGCGCGGTAGGCGTAGGCGGGAGGTGTGGCGTGCAGGTATGGGGGCGGGGGACGGTGGAGGGCCGTTTCCCGGTGAGGGGAGGGCGCGCATGCTGACCGATGAGGAGGCCGCCGCGCTGGCGGCCGTCGACGAGGAGGCGTTGGGGCGGACGCTGCTGGAGCTGGTGTCCGTGCCCAGCGTGATCGGGAGCAGCGCCGAGTCGGAGCTTCAGCACCAGCTGGCCGGGCGGCTGGAGTGGCTCGGCATGGAGGTCGACCTGTGGTCGCTGGACCTGCCCGCGCTGCGCGCCGAACCGGATTTCCCGGGGACGGAGGCGCCCCGGGAGGAGGCGTGGGGGCTGGTCGGGACCACCCCCGACGGGGGCGACGGACCCACCCTGATCCTCAACGGCCACGTCGACGTCGTACCGCCGGGCGATCCCGCCGCGTGGGACGGTGACCCGTTCGTGCCCCGGGTGACCGGGGACCTCGTGCACGGGCGCGGGGCCTGCGACATGAAGGCCGGGCTCGCGGCGCACCTCGCCGCGCTCGCGGCGATACGTTCCGCCGGGATACGGCTGCGCGGCCGGGTCGCCGCGCACTTCGTCGTCGGCGAGGAGGACGGCGGCCTCGGCGCCTACGCCACCCTGCGGCGCGGTCACCGCGGCGACGCCTGCGTCATCGCCGAACCGACCGCCGGCACGCTGATCACCGCCAACGCGGGCGCGCTGACGTTCCGCATCGCCGTGCCCGGCAGGGCGGCGCACGGCAGTTCACGGGAGCAGGGAGTCAGTGCCGTCGACGCCTACCTTCCCCTGCACCGGGCGCTGGCCGCGCTGGAGACCGGACGGAACCGGGACCCGGACCCGCTGCTCGCCGAGTACCCGATCCCGTACGGCCTGTCGGTGGGCACCGTGCGTGCCGGGGACTGGGCGAGCAGCGTGCCCGGCCTGCTGGTCGCCGAGGGGCGGTTCGGCGTACGCCTCGGTGAGGAACCGACGGACGCGCGCGCCGAGTTCGAACGGTGCGTGGCCGAGGCGTGCGCCGCCGACCCCTGGCTGCGGGACCATCCGGCCGTGGTGAGCTGGCCGGGCGGGCAGTTCGCGAGCGGCCGGCTGCCCGAGGGCCACGTCCTCGCGGACGTGACCGGTTCCGCGTACGCCGACGCGACGGGCCGCCCCCGGCCCAGGCGGCGCGGCGCCACCTACGGCAGCGACCTGCGGCACTACACCGGCGCCGGGATACCGACGCTGCAGTACGGCCCCGGGGACATCACGGTGGCCCACAGCGACCGCGAACACGTGTCCCTCCGGGAGACGGTGGAGGCGGCCCGGACCCTGGTGCTGACGGTGCTGCGGACCGTCGGGACGAAGCGAGCCGACATGCCTGCCGGTCCGTAGGGAAGGGGATGTCCGCTCGGGCGGCGGGGGAGTGGTGTGTCTGCTGGAGAACCGTGAGCACTTCGGCCCGTGTTGCTCATATGCCGCTCGGATGAGCTTCTGGTGGACACTCGGCTGCCACATGCTCACGGTTGCACAGGTCGCCAGCCGGGACACCCGACTCCCCCCGTGTCATGAAGGTGGGTCTCGGCGCCATTCCGGTTGTCCGGCCGGGGAGAACTCGCCGGCATGTTCACCTGCCCGGCCGTCCCGCCGCCGGACCGGGAGCCGGTCTTCACCCTCGAACGCCCTCGGCCGGGAGTACGCCTTCCTCCTCCTCGCGCCCGGTGCTCTCGCCATGCGCGCCTTCGGCAAGGTGCCCCCTCCCGGCACGGGACGAGGGCGGGCCCCGAAAGCCCCGCCCGATCCGTGAGAACCCCGGCGCGGAGCCACTCCGGGCAGCAAGCCCGACGCCCCGACTCGTGCAGCCGGTGCGAGAAGTCCCGCCACGCGTGCGGCGACGGGCGGCGAGGGGACGTCGACCCGGGGTTTCCCGTCGGCCGCCCCGGGAGGCGTACCCCGTGCGGCCGGATGCGGGCGACGTCCCCGGCGGCCGTGACCGTGGACGTGCCGCCGTTCACTCCCGCAGGGGCAGTGCCGTGAGTTCGCCCGCCCGGAGGACGTGGACGTGGCCGGACGTCGTCGTGAGGGAGGGGGAGGCCGTGTCGCGCGCGGGGCCGGAGAAGGTCCACGCGGCCTTGTGGTCCCGCAGGTCCACCGCGTACAGCAGCCGGCGCTCGTCGAAGGGGGCCAGCAGGGCCAGTCCGCCGTGCAGCAGGGGCGGGCCGGGCCACAGCCGCAGCGGGGCGCGGTGGTCCCAGCGGAACTCACCGGTCGCGGCGTCCAGCGCGATCAGCCGCCAGGCGGCCTGCTCGGCCGTGCCCTGGGTGTCCTCGGGCGCCGCCACGACGTACACCGTGCCGTCCTGGACGGCCGGCGCGCCGTAGACCGGGCCGCCGGGCCAGGTGCTGGGCTCCTCGGCCCCCCAGCGCCACAGCGTCTCGCCGCTGCGCGCGTCGAGTGCCAGCACCTCGCCCTGGCTGACGTGGATCCGTCCGTCCCGTACCGCGGCCGCGCTCGGCGCCGGCAGGTCGCTCTCCTCGTCCACGTCGTACCGGGCCGGGTCGACCAGCCGCTCCTCGTACAGCGTCCGGCCGGTGTCGGCGGCGCGGACGACCAGTCCGAGCCGGGTGACGCAGACCAGCCGCCCGCCCTCGGTGACGGCGCTCAGAGGTTCGGCCCCCACCCCCTTCCCCGGCAGTGCCTCGCGCCAGCGCTCCGCGCCGCTGACCAGGTCGTACGCGCTCAGGAACGGCCGCGCGGGCTCCCCGCCCGGGCCGGGCAGTCGGGCCAGGACGTAGACCGTCCGCCGGTCGGCCGTCAGCAGGAACGTCGGTTCGAGGGCGGGGGTGCCCAGGGAGTCGTGCAGCGGGCTCGTGCGGCCCGTCTCCGGGTCGAGCCGGAGGAGCGCGGGGCGGACCGGGGACGATCCCGCCGGGCTGCCGTCCTCGTCGAGGACGGCGAGCAGTCCGCCGTCCGTGTCCAGGACGTCCCGCAGCGGGTCCCGCGTCCACTTCTTCCGCCCGGTGGCGGCGTCCACGGCGGTGTAGCGGGGCCGGAGCGCGTCCCTGACCAGGACGACACCGCCCGCCGCCACGGGCCGGACCTTGTGGTCGAAGGACCCCGTGAACGTCCAGGCGGCCTCGGGCGGGCCCGACCCGGCGTCCGCCGCGGTCCGCTCGCCGTTCCCGGGGCCCTGCCGCCCCCGCCGGGTGTACGCGACGGCGCCCGCCGTCAGGGCGCCGGCCGCGAGGAGCCCTCCGCCCAGCGCGAACAGGGCCCGGCGCCGTGGCGCCGGCGGCGCGCCGGTCTCCGTACGCGCGCCGGGGTCCGGAGCGGGTGCCGGTGCGCGTACGGGGTGCGGATCCCACAGGCGCGTGGTGCGGGCGGCGAGGTCGGCGAGGACCGCCTCCGGCAGCGACTCCGCGAACGTGCCCCCGCCCGCCCCGAGTTCCGAGGAGAGCAGGGCCGGCGCCGGGCGGTCGGCGGCCTCCTTGCGCAGGCAGGACGCGATGACCGTCCGCAGGCCGTCGGGGACGTGGGTCAGGTCCGGCTCCCCGTACCGGACGCGGTACAGGATGTCCGCCGCGCTGTCCCCCGGGAACGGCGGGTGTCCGGTCGCGGCGAAGAGCAGCACACCGCCGAGGGCGAAGACGTCGCCCTCGGGGCCGTGGTCGTGCCCCGTCGCCTGCTCCGGTGACATGTAGGCCGGGGTGCCCACGACCTGTCCGGTCGCGGTGAGCCGCTGGGCGCCGAGCGCGCGGGCGATGCCGAAGTCGATGATCCTCGGTCCGGCCGCGGTGAGCAGGATGTTGGACGGCTTGAGATCGCGGTGCACGATGCCCGTACGGTGGATCTCGTCGAGCGCGTCCGCGAGGCGGGCGCCCACGGCCCGCACGGTGTGTTCGGGCAGCGGTCCCGCCAGGCCCACCGCCTCGTCGAGCGCGGGTCCGAGCAGGTACTCGGTGGCCAGCCAGGGCACGGCCCCGTCGGGATCGCAGTCGACCACGGCCGCGCCGTGCCGGGCGCCGATCGCGCGGGCCGCCTCCGCCTCCAGACGGAACCGGACGCGGAACTCGGGTTCGGCGGCGAACCGCGGGTGCACCGTCTTGAGCGCGACGGTGCGCCCGCCGGGCGTACGGGCCAGGAAGACCGTCCCCATGCCGCCGCTGCCCAGCCTGCCGATCAGCCGGTAGCGGCCCAGGCGGTCGGGGTCGTCGTGGGCGAGGGGCCGCACAGTGCTCATACGGCGCTCACTCCACCGGGACGCCGTAGAAGGACATGCCGTACCGGACCACGCAGATCCCCTCGACGGTCAGCAGCTCGTACGGGTCGAGGCCGCCGGAGTCCTGCTCGCCCACGGCCTGGAACTTCCACAGCCGTTCACCGCTCGCCGCGGCGAACGCGGTGACCTGGACGGCGTCGAGGGAGAGCGCGGTGGCGCCGGACGCGCTGACGGCCACGGAGGAGGGTGCGCCGCTCCCGGCCAGGAAGCCGGTCCCGCGGCTCCACCGCTGCCGTCCGTCGGCCGGGTCGAGGGCGTACACGGTCGGGTCGTTGTCCGCGACGTACAGGGTGTCCCCGGTGAGGAGCGGCTCCCCGAACCTGCTGTCCGGGTACGGATGGCGCTTGCGCCAGAGCTCCCGGCCGGTACGCAGCTCGTACGCCCGCAGCTCGTTGTCCTGCGCGGCGTACAGCGTTCCCGTGCCGGACAGGGCGCACGAGGCGCTGATGGTCAGATCATCGATGGTTCTCGCCCACGCCTCCTTGCCCGAGGCGCGGTCCAGTGCGAAGAACTCCTGCAGTCCCTCGGGCTGCTTCTTCCGTGCCTTCTCGTCCTTGGGCCGGGGCGCGTCCCGCGACGACACCAGGAGGCCGCGGTGGGGGACGGCCCAGGCGACGTACTCGTTCTCCGCGAGGGGTTTTCGCCACAGCGGTTCGCGCCGTACGACGTCGTATGCGAAAAGGGTGAGGGTCTTCCCGTCGGTGCCGTCGGTCTTCGTGCCGGTGCCGGCCGTCTTCTCGACGTTGCCCTTGAACCAGACCACCGCACCGTCCCGGGCCACCAGTTCGGGGCCGGCCATGTCCTCGCCGGTTTCGAGGATCTGCTCGTAGGGGACCTTGTGCCGGCGGGCGCCGTCCTTCACGGAGCGCCACAGCAGCCCCTGGACGCCCAGCGTCACGAGGAGTTCGTCGTCGACCCGCACGGGGTGGGAAGGGAGGTCCATCGGTTCCCTGCGCCGCCACAGTTCCCTGCCGGTACGGACGTTCAGGGCGACGAGGGAGTCACCCGGCAGCAGCAGCACGTCGCCGTGGAGGGCGGGGCTGCCGTGGAGCAGCGTGCCCGGCATGTCGTGCGCCCACAGCGCCGCCGGGGGCACTCCGGGGACGGGTTTGCGCGGCTTCCGCGCGGCCGGTTTCCCCGCCGCGGCGGGGCTCGGGCGGTCGTCGGTCGCCCACGCCGTGACGCCGCCGCCGAGCGCCAGCCCCGCCGCGCCGGACAGCGCCCCGGTCAGCAGGGTCCTGCGGTCCAGGCGTACGGCACGGCGCGCGGGGGACCGGTCCGGCGGGGTGTCCTGCCCGGCCGCCGGGCCGGCTTCGGGTGCCGGGCTCGCGTCCGGCACGGTCGGTGTGGCCGGGACGGCCGGCACGGCTCCCTTCCGGTCGTCCCGGTCCTCCCGCGCCTCCAGCCCGAGCACGGCCGACGCCTGCTCCGCCAGGGCGGCGGTCAGCCGGGCCGGCAGCGGGCCCGCTTCCACCGCCGCCGCCGCGCCGGAGGGAGCGAGGACGGCCGCGAGCACGGACGGCTCCGGCCGCCGCGCCGGGTCCTTGGCCAGGCACCGGGCGAGCACCGGACGCAGCCCCTCGGGGACGGAGGCGAGAGCGGGCTCCCGGTGCGCGATGCGTTCGGAGGCCCGGTGGCGTGCGGCGCTCGGGGAGACGTCCCCGGCGGCGGGACGCGCATCGGCGGGGTCCGCGCCCGCGGGATCCGGGCCCGCGGTGTCCGGGCCCGCGGTGTCCGGGCCCGCGGTGTCCGCGCCGAGAGGGCCCGCGCCCGCGGTGTCCACGTCGAAGGGGTTCGTGCCCGTGGCCGCGTACGCCAGCAGGGTGCCCAGGACGAAGACGTCGGCGGGCGGCCCCGGCCGGTGGCCGGCGACCTGCTCCGGTGTCAGGTAGCCGAGCGTCACGGACAGTCCGCCTCCCGGCCCCTCCGCCGCCGCCGTGGCCGCGCCCAGCGGGCCGAACGCGCTGATCCGGGGACCGTCGGCGGCCAGCAGCACCACCTCGGGACCGAGCCCCTGGAACGCCCCGCCGGCCGCCGCGCGAATGCGTTCGAGCGTCTCGGCGAGGGCCGCGCCCACGGCCCGTACGACCGGTTCGGGCAGCGGCCCCGCCAGGGCCACGGCCTCGGCGAGCGAGAGGGAGGGGACGAACGGTGAGGCGAACCAGGGCACCGGGTCGTCCGGCGCGGAGGCGAGCACGGGCTGCGCCCACGGCCCCGCCAGCCGTGCCGCCGTCGCGAGCTCCTGGCGGAAGCGGCGGCGGAAGACGGGGACCGCCGCCAGCCGTGGCTCCGCCGCGGTGACGGTGACGGTGCGTCCGTCGTCCCCGCGCGCCAGGTAGCCGCGGGTGGTGCCCGCCTCCCGCAGCACCGCGAGTGTCCGGTACGGGCCGAACTGCCGTGGGTCCGCCCCGTTCAGATCCCTCACGGTCCCCAACCCCCCTCTGTTGCAAGGACGGTGGGAAATCCTAGGACACCACGACGGCAGGTGGCGGCCCGCGCCGTCACAACCGGGTCACAGCGGAGGCAGGGCGAACAGCCGCTCCCCGCACTGCAGGACCGGTATGCCGCGCACCACCGTCACCAGCCACGCGTCCGCCGGATCGCCCGGCGGGACGAAACGGTACTGCTCCTCCATCGTGCTGATCCGTACGGTGAGGACACCGGCCGCCGGATCGGCCGGCGTCAGGTGGACGCCGTCGCCCGCGACGACGGGAGCGGCGCCGGCACGCGGCCCCGGCCGGCTGCCGAACGGGTCCCACTCCCCGCTCATGTCGAACTCCGTGCCGGAGGCGGGATCCCGGCGCGCCACCCTGCGCAGGACGTCGCCGTCCGTCACGTACAGGTGGTCGCCGTGCACCGTGGGCGGCCCGAAACCGGCGGAGCCCTCGGCGGAGTCCTGGCTCGGCAGTTCCCACAGCGGTGTGCCGTCCGCCGACCGCAGGGCGCGCAGCCGCGTGCCGCCCAGGTGAACGGCGCCGTCGCCCGCGGCAGGCCGCAGCGCGGCGCCGGCGCCGGTCTCCTGCCGCCAGGCCTCCGCGCCGTCCCGGGTGCGCAGCGCGTGCACCACGCCGTCGTCCCCGGCGAGCAGGAGCAGTCCGTGCGCGACGGTGGCCCGCGCGGACGCACCGGTGCCGGAGGGCGCCGTCCGCCGCCAGCGCCGGGTGCCGTCCCCGGTGCGCACGGCCGTGATCCCGCCGGAGCCGTCGAGCGCGTACACGGTGTCGCCGTCGGCGGCCAGGAGTGCGCGCAGTCCGCCGGAGCCGCGCCAGCGTACGGTTCCGGTGTCCGGTGCGAGGGCGACCGGCGCACCGTCTCCGTCGAGGGCGAGGGCGAGGGGCTGTTCGGCGGTCACCACGGCGCGGATGTCCTCCGTCCGCCAGCGTTCCTTCCCGGTACGGGCGTCGAGCGCCACCACGCCGTCGCCGGGGAGCGCGGCCAGCAGCAGTGCTCCCGCCGCGGCCGGCGCGAACGGCGGCTCGGGCGCGAGGCCGGAGACCTCCCACAGGGGATCCGGCTGGGTGCCGGGGGCGCCCGTCCAGCGCGGTACGGGAGCCGCGTCCGGGTCGCTCCGGGCGTCGTCGTCGGCGTACCACCGCCAGGCCGCGGTGCCCGCGCCGGCGAGCAGCAGCGACCCGCCGGCCGCGGCGAGCACCGAGCGCCGGCGGAGCGGCCGCCGGCCGCCCGGGCGTCCCGCGGGGACCGGGTGCCCGGCCAGTTCGGCGGCGCGGCGCTCGCGGGCGGCGATGTCCAGCAGGACGCCCGGCGGCAGCCAGTCCGCCGGAACCGGGACGCGGGCGGCCGCCCGCCCGGGGAACGCACGGCCGCCGTCCCCGCTCCACAGCTCCTGAAGCTCCGCCGCCGTCGGCCGCAGCGCGGGATCCTTGGCCAGGCACCGGGCGAGCACCTGGCGCAGCCCGTCCGGTACGGAGGTGAGGTCGGGCTCCTCGTGGGCGATGGCGAAGTCCACCAGCGCGGCGTGGGCGCCGAACGCGTGGTGTCCGGTGCTCGCGAAGGCGAGCAGCGCTCCCAGGACGAAGATGTCGCTCGGGGGACCGAGTTCACCGCCGAGGACCTGTTCCGGTGACATGTAGCCCGCGGAACCCGGCCGTTGTGCGGTCAGGGTGAGGGCCGTCGCGTCCGGCAGGCGCGCGATGCCGAAGTCCACGACGCGCACACCGTTGGCGGTCAGCAGCACGTTGGACGGTTTCAGATCCCGGTGCACGACTTCGGCCGCGTGCAGTGCCCGCAGCGCGTGCGCGAGCAGGGCGCCCAGCACCCGGACCGTCTCCGGCGGCAGGGGTCCCCGGTCGGTGACGGTGCGCTCCAGCGTGGGCCCGGGAACGAACTCCCCGGCGAACCACGGCACATGGCCGTCGAGGTCGGCGTCGTACACCCGCGCCACGCACGGATTCCGTACGGCGCCGGCCGCGCGTATCTCGCGCCTGAAGCGTGCCAGGAAGTGCGGGTCGCCCGCGTTCTCGGACCGCAGGGTCTTCACCGCGGCCAGCCGCCGTCCCGCCTGCCCCAGGTAGACGGTCCCCATGCCGCCGGCCCCGAGCACCCCCAGCAGCCTCCACGGCCCGAGCCGTTCCGGATCGCCGGTCCCCAGCGGCCGCACCAGTTCCGTCACGGCGCCGATCGTAGGGGGTCGGGGCCGGGTGCGGTGGTGCCGTCACCGGGTTCGCCGTTCGGGTGGGCGAGGTCGCCGGAGCGCGGGGCGACCAGGTGGCCGTAGGCGCCGAGGCAGGGCTCCAGGTCGGTGACCGGTCGGCCGTCGCGGCTGACGTCCAGGATCAGCTCGGAGGCCTTGCCGGGCCCGCCCTCCCTCCCGCTTCGGCGTGCCGCGGACCCGTCAGGCCGAACGCGCCCGCCTGGTGGCCTCCAGTACCGAGGCCAGAAAGCGGCGTACCGTCTCCAACTCGCCCTCCTCGAAGCCTTCCGCGGCCGTCACCACCTCGCCGATCACCGTCCCGAAGAAGGCCCACCCGAGTCGTGTGGCCTCCTCCTCCACCTCCAGCAGCACCCGTCGCCGGTCGGCCGTGTCCCTGCTGCGCCGGACCCACCCGAGCCGCTCCAGCCGGTCCACCAGGGCGGTGGTCCCGGACGAGTTCAGGCGCAGTTGCTCGCCGAGCCACCCGGGTGTGGCACGGGTACCGGCCCGTGCCGCGTCCAGCAGGTGGATCAGCGCGCGCACATCGGTGGGATGCAGCCCGTGGCGCGCGGCGAACTCGGCGCCGAGCAGGTCGAATTCCATGGTCACCGCGCGCAGCGAGTGAACCAGCCCCATCACCGGGCTCTGATCGTCCATGCACACTCCTCGGCCCCTTGCATATTCTCTCGCTGAACGAGATTATCGCTGAGCGAGATTATCGCTGTGCGAGAGGAATGTCCGTGTCCCCGTCGGCTTTCGACCGTGCCTACGACGAACTCCGCGCCCGCTGGCCCGACTCCACCGAGGAGCGTGACGTCGCCACGCCGTACGGGCGCACCCGGGTCCATGTGTACGGCCCGGCGGACGGCAGCCCGCTCGTGCTGCTGCCCGGCGGCTCCGCCACCGGCCTGGTCTGGTTCGCCAACGCACCGGCCCTCGGCGGGCGGTACCGGGTCCACGCGGTCGACCTGCTGGGCGACGCCGGCCGCACCGAACGCCGGGGCGCACCGCTGAGGAACGCCGACGACCTGACCGCCTGGCTGGACGCACTGCTGAACGGGCTCGGGCTCACCCGCACCCACCTGTGCGGCCACTCCTACGGCGCCTGGCTGGCCGTCAGGTACGCCCTGCACGCACCACAGCGGGTCGACCGCCTCGCCCTCGTCGATCCCACCCAGGTCTTCGCCGGATTCCGCCCCGGCTACCTGCTGCGCGCGCTGCCCACCCTGATCCGCCCGAGCCAGGCCCGTACCCGCGCCTTCCTCGCCTGGGAGACGGCGGACACCCACCCCGACGAGACCTGGCAGCGCCTCTACGCGCTGGCCACCACCGTCCCCGGCCGCAAACTCATCGCCGGCACCCGCCCCCGGGCCGCCGGTCTCCGCATGCCGGTACTGGTCCTGCTCGCCGGGCGCGGACGCGCCCACGACGCCGCCAAGGTCGCCGACAGGGCCCGCCGGACCCTCCCGCGGGGCGAGGTGGCGCTGCTCCCCGGAGCCACCCACCACTCCCTGCCGCTCACCGAGCCGAAGGAGCTGAACGACCGGCTGAGGGATTTCCTGGGCTGACGGCGCCGGACGTCACCTGTTGCCCGTCCTGATCCAGGGCCAGAAGACGAAGCAGGTCACGACGGGCGCGACGAGCACGGTCAGCATCCACAGGCCCACGCTCGCCGGTGAGTAGACGTAGTACTGCCACCGCTCCGGCAGGAGCGAGGGCGCGAGCAGGAGCAGGACCAGCACGGTCCAGGTGGCCAGCACCACCGCCGCCATACGTCCCGCCACCATCGTTTCCGGCCTCCTCGACGACCGCTCGTGTCCCGGAGAGGGAGGATAAGGCGGCCGGTACGGTCCTCCGCGGCCGGGTGTCGCCGGCCGGGCGGTCACCGGCGGTCGTGCCGCCCCGGCGACGGCTCCAGGGAGGAGGGGGGCTCCTCGGAAGGGTCGTCCCGGTCGAGCGTGCCCCAGCGCCCGGGCTGTTCGGTGATGATGCGGCAGGCGTCCGTGATCACCTGGTCGGCGATCCAGCCGAGAGGTTCGATCTCCGTCACCAGGGGTAGTTAACTGTTCGCCTTCAAGGTTGTTTGACTGAGCGTAACTTCGATTGGGTGAGCATCGTTGTGAGGGTGTGAAGCTGACAGAGTGGGCGA
>NZ_JOIZ01000031.1 GCF_000721605.1 Streptomyces sp. NRRL S-37
CGAACGCGGGCTACCAGAACGCCCAACACCGTTCGGGGCGTTCGGCCGAGCATGAGACCTGGCGACAGGACTCACTCCCGCTCAGTCTTTAGGAACGGTCCTCACGGCCACGGCCTGCCGCATCCCTTTCCACCCGGGCCCCGGACCCTGCCGGAGTGGCGGGCCCGGGCGCTCATGGATGGGATCCCGGAGGGTGCCCGGTACGACCGGGCGGCTCAGGGGAGTTCGTGCCGCGTGCCGTCGGCGACCGCGTGGAGCTTGTCGGGGTTGGCCACGTTGTGAATGGTCGAGATGCGGCCTTCCGGATCGAAGTCGAAGGTCAGCGTGGCGACCACGCGGTCCGGACCGCGGAAGACCACGCCCGGTCCGCCGTTGATCCAGGTGATCTCCGCCCGCATCTGCTGGGGTTCGATGCCCTGGTAGGTCGCGGTGCCGAGCGCGGCGAACCAGCGGGCCACGGTCTCCGGGCCGATGACCGGCTTGAGGGCCTGGCGGACCTTGCCGCCGCCGTCGGTCCACAGCGTCACGTCCGGGGAGACCAGCTCCATGAGGGTGTTGATGTCGCCGCCCGCCGCCGCCGCGAAGAAGCGCTCGGTGACGTCGCGCTGGCGGGCACGGTCCGCGGTGAAACGGGGCCGGCGGGCCCTCACGTGCTCGCGGGCGCGGTGCGCGGCCTGCCGGACCGCCGCCTCCGAGCGTTCCACCGCCTCCGCGATCTCCACATAGCTGAAGGCGAAGACCTCCTTCAGCACGAAGACCGCGCGCTCCAGGGGACTCAGCGTCTCCAGCACGACCAGCAGGGCCATGGAGACCGAGTCCGCCGTCGCGACGCCGTCGGCGGTGTCCGGGCCGGTGAGGATCGGCTCGGGGAGCCACGGCCCGACGTAGGTCTCGCGCTGGTGACGGGTCGAACGAAGCCGCTCCATCGCCAGGTTGGAGACGATCCGGGTCAGGTAGGCCTTGGGGTCGGCGACCTGGGAACGGTCGGCCGCCGACCACTTGAACCAGGCGTCCTGGACGGCGTCCTCGGCGTCGGCGGCGGTGCCGAGGATGCGGTAGGCGACGGAGAAGAGCAGGGTGCGGTACTGCTGGAAGGTGAGCTGGTCGGGGTCGGTCTGCTGGGGCTGTGTCACTTGGCGCTCCGGATCCGGGTGTAGCGGCCGCCGCGCGGCCAGAACGCGCCCGAGGCGGGCATCTTCTTCATACGGGCGAAGGTCGGCCACGGCGCGGCGGTGACCGTCTCCTTGTACTTCGCGGCCCGCTTGCCGGTCAGCACGATCCGGCGCGGGCTGTCGTCGGGGTGGGTGAACTGTACGACGGCGTCGTTCCGGCCCAGGCTGACGGGGGTGTGGTAGTAGCCGAAGCGGAAGGGCTTGGGCTCCTTGCCGGCCAGCACCCGCAGGATGGAGAGGGCCGCGTGCACGCCGGTGGGCATACCGCCCTGGCAGGTCCCGTGCATCACGCCGTAGCCCTGACGGATCGCCGCCGCGTCGCCCACGGCGTAGACGTCCGGGTGGGAGACCGAACGCAGCGCGCTGTCGGTGACCACGCGGCCGCGCTCGTCGACGGCCAGGCCCGCGGCGGCGGCCAGCGGCGGGACACGGGTGCCGCTGGTCCACAGCACCACGTCCGCCGGGATGCCGGAGCCGTCCGCGAGCTCGACGCTGTCCGGCAGCACCTTGGCCACCTCGACGCCGCTGCGCACCCGTACGCCGAGCCGGGCCAGCGCCGCGTCCAGGTGGGCCTTGGCCTTCGGGTGCATGCCCGCGCCCGGCTCCCGCCGGCCCAGCAGCACCACCTGGAGCTCCGGGTGCCGCTCGGCGATCTCCGCGGCGGCCTCGACACCGGTGAGGCCGCTGCCGCCGACCACGACGGTCCCGCCGTCGAGCCCGGCCAGCCGGCCGGCGAGGACGGCGGCGTCCTCCGGGCTGTCGAGGGTGTGGGCGTGGTCGTCCACGCCGGGGACGGCGGCGGTGTCCGCGACGCCGCCCAAGGCGTAGACCAGGGTGTCGTAGCGCAGGACCCGCTCGTCGTCGATCCGTACGGTCTTCTTCTCGGCGTCCACGGCGGTGACCCAGCCACGGACGAAGGCCGCGCCGGTGCCGTCCAGCAGCTCCGGGATGTTCATCTCGGCCGTCTCCTGACCGGTGGCGGTCATGTGCAGCCGGAGCCGCTCGGTGAAGGTGTCGTAGGCGTTGACCAGCGTCACTCGCGGGTTCCCGCGCTTCCTGGTGCGGGCCGCGAGCTGGATCGCGGCGGAGAGTCCGGCATAGCCGGCACCCAGGACCAGGACCTCGTGCTGCTGCGCTGTCGTCGCGTTCATCGCTCTGCCGCCTCTTTCGTTCCGGTCGTTCCCGCTGTACGGACGACCACCAGACGCAAGCAGGCCTTCCGATCGTGACGTCACTTCGGCGTGACCCGCGTCACACCGAAGCGGAGAGAGAAGGCGCACGGCATCGGCACTCCGACCACCGCGACACACCGCACCCGATCATGATCGACTGATTCCGCACGGGAACCGACGGAGCAACAGGAGCCGCGGGTCGGCGGCGGGGCCTGGCGCTTCCACGCCGCCCGCGGGCACGAGCGCCATCGCGTCGGCGCCTGAGCGGCGCCCGCGCCCTGCTCCCGAAGGGCATCTGGAACGTGACAGTGAGGAACGTGATGCCGGACATCGTTCAATGCCTCGTGGACTGGCACGCCGCACAAGAGCACGGACTCCGCTCTCGCGGGATCAGCTCCACGGTGAGGCAGCCGGCTCCCGGAGCAGCGCCCGGCGGGCGCCCGAAGGCAACAGCCGTGAGCCTCACCCTGGAGTCGGACGAGCGCCTGGGGAAGCTGTCCGTATGGGAATCGGGAAGCGCTTCACTGCTCTTCGTCGATTCCCGGACCGAGTACACCTGGCAGGACCAACAGGTGATCGTCTCGGAGGACGACCTGCCCCGGATCCTGGCTCCGCTCATCGAGCTCGTCGAAGGTTCTGCCAACTAGAGCTGACGCGTGCTCAAGCAGCGCGGCACAGGGGGTGTCCGTCGGGAAGGCGGGCTGCTCATGGCGCATGGCCAGGGCGACCGGTGCCCCGCCTGCGCGCGGATCCCGGAGCCCGCGTGGTGACGGCGCCCGCACCCGGCACAGCCCGCCGCCGGAGGGTTCCGGGGCGGGCGGGGACGCGGGGCGGGCCACAGGGTGGCCGGTTCCCGGCCGGAGATGGCGGGTTCGGTGTCCTGGAGGTCTGCGTCGGGCGCTGTCAGCCGCCACCGGAGCGGGTGCGCCGACCGCCCTGCCGTCTCACGATCGTGAGGTGGACGGAAACGCCGTCCGGGTACGCGACTCAGGACGTGCGCCGCGTACCCGGAGAGAAAACCCGGGTACTTCGCGCGCTCCAGATGCTCGCCGAGCCGACCGGCCGGCGCGGCGGGGGCGTCCGGCGGGCTCAGGGCGCGGCTGCGGCAGGACCGACGTGCGGAGCGGGGCCTTGTCCCGGACGGCCGACGGCGTCAGGCGGCCGGGCGCTTCTCAAGCCACCTTGATGACGACCTTGCCCGAGGCGTGACCGTTCTCGACGGTGGCGAGGGCAGCCGGGGCGTCGGAGAGCGATGCTGGATCCCGTCCGTTCGGGTGGGGTGCTCCTGGATGGTGGAGGGAGCGGCTACCGCTGCGCCGGGGGCTCCATGGTCATCAGCCGGGCGACGACCGCGGTGAGCCAGAGAAGTCCGAGTCCGGCTCCGGCGGTGAAGGCCAGGACAGCACTGGCCGAGGCGGCGAACCCCGCGAGGACTCCCACCGGCACGATGCGGCAGGCCACGGCCCACCCGCGTCGGTTCCGGGCGGCGAAGTGGCGGGCCAGGACGAAGAACGCGGCGCACAGCGCCAGGTAGCCCACCATTCCGCTGAACATGTGGACGGCGCCGTGCGTGCTCAGGGAGGTGGTGCCGGTCTCGGGGGTGCCGGCGGGGAACCCGGCGCCCGGGTCGGCGGTGAAGACGCCGGCGAACAGGAACGAGACGCCGAACACGCCGACCAGTCGCGGCACCCAGGTGCCGCCGGGTGCGTCGCGCAGTGCCCGGCGCATCCCGACCGCGCCGGCGACGACCAGGGCGCCCGTGAGCATGAAGGCGGTGATCTGGATCCATCCGAGGTCACCGAGGCTCAGCTGGCTGAAGGCGTTACGGGTGAAGTCGAAGCCGTCCCGGGTGAGGCCCTGTAACAGGCTCGCGCCCAGGAACAGCGGGCCCGCCGCGGTGGCGACGGCCAGCAGGGTCCGCGTCGCCGGCCGGGCCGGGGCGGACACGGTGGTGGGGGGACTGATCGTCTGGGTCATGTGATGTGTCCTCGATGGAGAAAGCCAATTATGGAACTGGACGGTGTAGTACCGCCTGGAACTGGACGGTACAGTACCCAAATAGGAACTGGACTGTCCAGTACTTGATTTGGGAGGTGGCATGGAAGCAAGTGAGCTCGGCCGGTCGGCACTCAAACGTCAGGCGATCATGGAGGCCGCGACCAGCGCGTTCATGAGCAAGGGCTACTCCGGCACCAGCATGGACGACATCGCGAAGCTGGCCGCGGTGTCCAAACAGACCGTCTACAAGCACTTCTCCGACAAGGAGAAGCTCTTCGCCGAGATCGTCCTGGCCACCACCGACCGGATCGACGGCATGATCGACCTGGTGGCCCACATCCCGGCCGACGCCGACACCCTGGAAAAGAACCTGACCCATCTCGCCCGCCAGTTCCTGGCCGCGCTCACCCAGCCCGAGGTCCTCCGGCTGCGACGCCTGGTCATCGCGAACGCGGACGCCTTCCCCGAACTGGGCGCCAGCTGGTACGAGCAGGGTTTCGAACGGGTCCTGGCCACCCTGGCGGCCACCTTCCGGCACCTTGCCGACCACGGACTGCTCCGGTGCGAGGAACCGCTCCTGGCCGCCAACCACTTCTCCGGCCTGCTGCTGTGGACCCCCGTGAACAAGGCCATGTTCCATGGCAGCTCCCAGCACACCGAGGCCGAACTCGACCACTACGCCACCGTCGGCGTCCGTACCTTCCTCGCCGCCTACCGTCGGCCACCGCGGACGCGCCGCACCCGAAACACCCTCGAAGGAGACGTATGACCTGACCCGAGCGCACCGCCGTGCGCGACGGCGTACACATCCCCTGCCGTGACCGGGGCGGAGGGGAACACCCGTCGTCCCGCCGCACGAACTCGCCGAGCCGCGGCACGGGCTGATCGTGGCGACCACCGACGACGGACGCGCTTCGGCCCGCGGCCGCGTCGTCCAGATCACCCTGGTCGGACTCACCTTTCCGGTTGCCTCTCCGGGTGACCGCGGGGGGAAGCGGCTCAGAAAGAGGTACGCCAGGATGCTCGCGACGGACAGGTGAGGGGCAAAGGCAGCCCTTTCCCTGGTCGATCGGGCCCGTTGCAAGCCGAAGTGCCGTCAGCCCAGGCTCGGCGGAGTCCAGTCGGCGTGCCGCAGGACGGCCCGGACGGTCACGCCGGACGGGGCCAGCCGGAGGCCCGTGTTGCGCAGGGCCACGGCCAGAGGGTGCGTCAGTTGCTGGCCCATCCGGCCGGCCTGTCGGGCGGCCCGGGACTGACTGCGCGGGCGGCGTTCGGCGTCGTAGGCGACGTCCGCGCGGTGCGGCTGGACGCGGTCGGCGTCCCGGGCGATGTCGAAGCGGCATAGTTCGGGGGTCTCGCAGTCGACGACGTCCGGGGTGTCGTGGAGTGTGCAGTGCCGGGCCTTCCGCCTTCCGGCCGGGCATGCTCCGGTACCCCGGCTCCGGCACCTTGCAGTACAGTGCGCACGCGTGATCGAGGGGGGCATGGAACAGGCATCGGGAAGACCTGTTGCGTCCATCGCGGTGCGGGGGCGGAACGGGAGCGTGTGGCTGGAGGGCAGGGCGGTCCGGTTGTCGCAGGACGGACTGCAACGCCGGATACCGCTCACCGCTGTCGAGGAGGTCAGGCTCGGCGCGGAAGGGTCAGTCGAGGTCGTCCTGACCGCGAGCCCCGGCGTGTCCCCAACGGTCTACCGACTGGACGGCGGTGCGCGTAGGGCGGCGGACCAGTTCGCGCGCACGGTCAACGAGGCGCTGCCGCGGCGGGTGCCCGGGACGCCCGTACGGGACGGGGAGCAGCTCGTCGAGGTGCTCGGGACGGCCTCGCCTTCGGCGAGACTCCCGGCGCCCGCCGGCAGATGGAGGAGCCGCCTCGTCATCACGGTGTCGGCGCTGCTCTACCTCGCCGGTCTGGCAGTCTTCGTGGCCGCGGGCGACACCGGGCGGGCAATGTTGTGGGGCATCGGTGTCCTGCCTCTCGGCTCCGGAGGGTTCCTGCTGTTCCTGGGCATGACCTGGTGGTACGACCGGATCGTGCTGAACCGCCGCGGCGTCTCGGTCATGGCGACACACGCCCGCGGGTTCGAGAGCAGAAGCCACTTCGCCTACGTCGATCTGCAGGGTGTGAAGCGGGAGATCTTTCCGAGCCTGCCGTCGCGCCACTACGGCGGCGACTACACCCGGCTCGCGATCGTCTTCGACCCGCTGCGCCCCACCCGGGCCGCGCCCGTGGCACCGGGCCGGCACTTCGCCGCCCAGATCTCCGGCCCCCTGGCCATCGGGCTCCCCCTTCTCGCCCTCGGCCTGTTCATGGTCCCGTACCAGATGGTCGACTTCCTCTACCAGGGAATCCACGACGCGCGCTGACACAGGCTCCGAGGGGAGGGACTGAGCCGCCTGCCCCACGGCGCAGAAGGGGCGAGCCTGTTCATGCGGTTTCGGCCTGGGAGGCTCGACGAGACGTCCGCGTCGGAAGCGTTCTCCGGCACGGACGAGGACGACGAAGCGGGATGCGTCGACAGCCCGCCACCGCTGCTGGGCGGACTCGACCGGCTGAAGGGCGGCGGCCAGGCCGTCGGCGCCCTTGGCAACCTTCGTACGCAGGCGGCCGGACAGAGCCCCGGACAGGCCCGCCGCAGCCGGCTGCCGCACGACGGTAACACTTGTTACCATGCGGGTATGGCGAAGACACAACTGGGCGCGCGTGTGGACGAGGATGTCGCGGAGCTCGCGCGGAAGCGCGCCGCCGACCTGGGGCTGAGTATCGGGGACTACCTCGCCCGGCTGGTGGAGGACGACACCAGCGGCCTGCGCGCCCGCGCGGTGGACGCCGCCACCCGCTTCCTGGCCGAGCACCAGGCGCTCTTCGACGAGGCCGAGGACGCCCAGCGGACGGAAACGGCTCGGGGAGCGCACGCCGCCTGATGGACCCGCACATCGACGTCCCCTGGATCCTGCAGGTCGCCGAGGCCGCCGGGGTGAACGACCCGGCCCCCGACGACTACGGCCTCCCCGTCTCGGCAGTCGCCCGCCACCGGGCCGAACTGTTCGAACAGCCCGTCTACGACGGCCCCTACGCCAAGGCCGCCGCCCTGGTGCACACACTGGGCCGCTGCCGCTGGCTGGAGCGCTCCAACCTGGCCGTCGCCGCCGCCACCGGCGTGATGTACCTCGAGGCCGCCGGGATCACCGTCAAACCCGCCCGCGAGGACGCCCTCGCCCTCAAGGACCTCCTTCTGGACCCGGCCTGCACCGCAGGGAGGATCGCCGCCCTGCTGCGCGGCTGGCCCACCGCCACCTGAAGGGGTCCGGCATCCCGGACATGCCCGACCGCGTGCGCGGTGGCCCGGTACCCCGGCGGTGAGCGGCGCCTGCCGGCCGGCGCCGCTCACCGCCCGCCGCCGGTCCGGCGGCCCGGCCTCACCTCAGATGGCGGGTGAAGAACCGGGCCGCGGCCTCTCCCGCGGACCGCGGGACGCCGGTGTGTCCGCCCATGTGGGCGTGCAGGGACTTCTCCCTGGAGCCGAAGGCGTCGAACAGGTCCAGGGCCGTCTGCCGGTCGTTCCCCTCGTCGTCCCACTGCAGCAGGACGTGCAGGGGAACCGTGACCCGGCGGGCCTCCTCGAACATGACGCGGGGCACGAAACTCCCGGCGAAGAGAGTGGCGGCCGCGATGCGCGGCTCGGTCACCGCCAGCCGGATGCCGATGGAGATCAGTCCCCCCGAGTACCCGACCGGGCCGCCGATCCCGGGCAGCGCCAGGAGGGCGTCCAGGGCGGCCCGCCATTCCGGGACCGCCTCGTCGACGAGCGGGAGGACGAGGGCGTCGACGGTCCCGTCGCCGACCGGCTCGCCGGCCTCCAGCGCCCGGCGCAGGTCGGCGCGGGCCTGCTCGACGGCGGGCAGGCGGGGCCGGCCGCCGCTTCCGGGAAGCTCGATGGTGGCCGTGGCGAAGCCCTCCGCCGCGGAGTGCCGGGCCCGGTCCACCAGCCGGGGGTACATCGTGCGCAGTCCGAGGGGAGGGTGGCCGAGCAGGATCAGCGGCACCGGTGCGGACGCGGAGGCGGCCCCGGGCGTCCAGAGGATGCCGGGGATCTCACCGAGGGTGAACTCGCGTTCGACGATGTCGTCGTCGAGGCGCTGTTCGGAGGTGAAGCGCATGGTCGTGCCTTTCGGGAGTGCACAGGAACGGCGCTCCCGGACGACCTATCGCCCGACCGCGACCCCCAGGGGGAGCACCCATGTCGATACTGCGTTCACGGGTACCACCTCCTCGGTCTCTCGCGCGGCCGCCGGAAATGTAGCAGCGGCCGCCTCGTCCGCCCAACAGGTTTTTTACGGGGTCCCCTCTCGTGAACCTCGTGAACGAGGCCGGGTGCGGCAACGGGCTCAGCGCCAGTCGTCGATCACGTAGGCGTCCGGGTGGCTGTAGCCGGGTTCGTTGGGCTTGTGCATGGTCACGCCCTGCAGCCAGGTGCGGAAACCGCGGTCGGCCATGCGCCGGTAGGCGTCCTGGCGGGCCAGGTTCGTTCCGGCGTCCAGGTGACCCAGCCCCTTCTCGGCGGCCAGCTGCTCGCACGCGTCCAGCAGTCGTTCGAACCGGTCCGCGGCGTCCGGACCGGGGCGTACGGCGCCGAATTTGACGAAGCACACGTCCTCACCGGCCTCCGACCCCGCTCCGCAGTGGCAGACGGCCAGACCGTCGAGGGCGGAGCCGGCGCCCTCGAGGAGGACGGTGTCGCCGAGCCCCTGCGCCTGCACGGCCGTGATCTCGCGCTCCAGGCTCAGGCCCTCGTGCACGGCCTCCGTCAGTGCGCGGCCGAGGCCCAGCGCGTCGGACCGCTCGGCGGCGGTCAGCCCGCCGTACAGCACTCGGCCGGGGACCGCGGCGCCGACGGCGACCTGTTTCCTCATGATGGCGGTGAGGAACCGGGGCCAGAAACCGTACCGGCGGTACAGCTCGAGGTGCTTGGGGCTGTGCGCGAAGGTGAACAGGCCGAGGTGGCGGTTCTCCCAGGTGCCGAAGCAGTCCATGACCGGTTCCATGAGGCGCCTGCCGATGCCCCGGTCCCACAGGTCCGGACGTACGGTCAGCGGGCCGAAGTACCCGACGCTGCCCCAGTCGGCGGCGAAGTTCGATCCGACGACCTCGCCCTCGACGGTCGCCGCGAAGGCCGCCTGCGGATCCGCCGCCCAGCGGGTGCGGACGTAGTCGGCGGTCCCGAAGAACGTCTCCGGCTCAGGGATCCCGAGGAAGGTCCCGAAGGCGACCCTGAAGATCTCGTCGGCCTGCTCCAGGTCCGGCTCGACCAGCGGGCGGACCGACACCGGGGCGGCGACACTCGTTCGCTTCGCTGCGGACATGACCGCTCTCCTTTCCGCCCCGGTTCCATCGCACCACGAACGTGCGGCGCGGGCGAAGCGGCAGGTCCGGCGGCACCTCGAGGGCCGAACGGCCGCGTTCCCCGACGACCGGGCGGCCGCTTCCCTTGAAGGCGCGGCTAGAGAAGAGGGCAGGTGAGGGGCAGGACGCGTTCGGTCAGGCGGCCGGTGAGGTGGGTGTCGGTGAGGGTGGGGTCGGTGAGCCAGTCCGCTGCCGTCAGGCGGTCGATCAGGTGCCGCAGCTCGTCGGGGTCGACCGGGACCCGGGTGATGAGGGTGTCCAGGGCGATGCCCTCGCCGCCGGGGCCGAGGCGGCCCGAGGCGTCGGCCTGGGTGGCCAGCGTCAGGGCGAGCAGCCGAAGGACGGCGGGGGCCTTGGTCTTGCGGAGCTTCTTGTCCGTCACGACCCGCTGGGCCCAGCCGGAGAGCTTGGGCCGCATCTTCCTGCCGAACGCGAACGGGCCCGTCCCGTCCTCGGGGGGCACCAGGGAGGGGACGGTGATCGGGGTGGGGTTCTCCGGCCGGGAGGCGAGCAGGTCGTCGACGGTGCCGGGGAGGGAGAGCCAGCCGCAGCCGGTCAACTGCTCGACGAGGTCCCGCGGATCGGTCAGGTTCAGCGCGTTGAGGTCCTGGCCGACGAGGTTGCCGGTGCCGGCGTGCGCGGTGCGCAGGGTCAGCATCAGCGTCAGCAGCCGTGCCTCCGGTCCGGGCAGCGGGGCGTGGCCGGCCACGTGCGCGAGGACGGAGCGCGCGTTCTCCCACTGCGTCGGCGCGGTCAGCAGCCGCGTCACGGCCGGCCCGTCGCCGTCCATGACGCCGCCGGTGCGCTGCTGGTGCTGGCGGCGGATGGTGGCGGCGGCCTGCTCGGCGCGCCGGGCCTCCTCCCGCAGGTCGTCGTCGCCGGTGACGCCGGCCCAGGTGGTGAAGGCGCGGGCCTTGCGTTCCTGGAGGTCGGCGAGGACCGCCAGGTCGGGCTGCTCGCGCCGCTGGTAGGCGCGGAAGAGGTCGCCGAGTTCGATGAGTTCGTCCCGCAGGACGTCGGGCCGCAGGTCGTGCGGGACGATCCGCTGGGCGATCCTCCCCTGCCGCGGGCGGCGTCGTGCGGGTACGGAGCGGGGGGTCGGGGCCGCCGTCCCGGCGGGGGGCTGGTGGTCGGAGAACTGGGGCGCGCCCACGCCCGTGGCCGCGGAGGGCTGGTGGTCGGAGAACTGCGGCGCTCCCACGCCCGCGGTCGCGGGGGCCGGGCGTTCGGTGGTCCGCGGGGCGGGTGTGCGGGAGGTGGCCACGGTCTTCGCCCCGGGGGTGGCGGCCGCGCACCGCGAGCAGCACTCCATCGCCTGCCACCAGCGCCCCTCCCGGTCGGCGAGGACGGCGATGACGACCGGGCCGCCGCATCGCCAGGGCTCGGTACGCGCGGGGCGGCCGGCGGTGTCGGGCAGGTGGGCGCGGCAGCTCTCGGCCCGGCACGCGCAGTACGCCTCGGCCCTGGGGGCGGGGACGGCGCGCAGATGGGCCTTGAGATGGTCGACCGCGGCCGCGCGGCCGGCCGCCGTGGACGGCAGGCGCTGTTCGGCGCAGGCGGGGCGGCTGCACGTGACGCGTACGGCCGTACTGCCCCGGCCGACGGCGTCCAGACGCACCGTCCACCAGCGCCCCGGCACCCGCTCGCCCAGCTCACCCACCACGGCCTGCGTCATCCCGCTCTCCCTCCCGATGTGTCCCCGGTATCCGCCGCCCGCCCTCCCGGGGCCCTGCGCGGTGCACGGCGAGCCCACCGTACGCGGCACGGGGGCCGGGACCGGCGGACTCGCCCTGCCCGTCGGCTCGCGACGACAGGGCGGCGTCACCCGGTCAACGCCCTGGGAGCGGAGGTGGTTTCTCTCCGAGGGGTGACAGTTCGGGTCGGCACGGCCGTCGGCCACGCCGAGGGCCGGCCGGTACACACTCACCAGGGCCCCGGCCGGTCCGTACCGGGTCCGGCCGATCCCGGCGCCCCTGCGCCCGGGCCGTTCGACGAGCTCGGCACGTACCGGCTCGAGAGGGACGCGGACAGACGCACCGTTGACGGTGGGCACGGGGAGGCGCACACCGCGGCGGCCTCCCCGTGCCCACTGACGTGCTCGTCCGCGTCCGGAGGCATCGAGTCCTCATGTACGTGAGGTCAATGAGCAACGGTTTCAGGAACGGTACTCATTGACCTCACGTACATGAGTCCCGGCCTCGGAGCTGTTCAGGTCGCGCGACGCAGAGGGACGACGACGTCCTCGCCGGTGCTCTTCGCGCTGAGCCTGTAATAGCTGATGTGCGCGAGCCGCTCGGATTCCTCGAGCCACCCGGCCTCCACGACCTGGCGCCGGGTGCGGGAGAAGACGGTCGGGGACATGCCGACGAGCTCGGCGAGTCTGGCACCGGTTTCGACGACGGCACCGGCGCGGTCGGTGGGGTGCATCGCGTAGAGCATGATGACCAGGCGTTGGTTGGCGGTCATGCCCGCTGTGCGGTGGAGGACGTCCAGGAGCTTGTGCTTGTCGTCGTTGTTCACTGGGCCTCCCACAGCGAAGGAGTCGTTTTGTTGAAACCAGGGATGTCCGGCGGGTTGCATGTCTTGATCGCTTCCCGTTGCTCGATGCCGGTCCCGTGGAAGGCGATGTACGGGCTGATCCGGTAGAGCCTGTAATTGCCGATGCGTCCGCGCTCGATCAGGATGCGCTGTTTGAGCAGCTTCCGGTTGATCCTGCCGACGGCGTCGGCGGTCATCCCCACCTTCTTGGCGATGTCCGCGCCGGTCGCTCTCAGTGGTGCCATGCCTTGAGGGGAGACCCCGATCCACCACAGCACCATGTACTTCTGGCTCGGGGTGAATTCCTTGCTCTCGGTGATCGCTTCGACTCTGGCCTTGTCCACCTGGATGTGCTCGCCCGAGAAGGCGTAGGGCGCGTAGGGGATCGCCTCGCCGGTATCGGCGTCGACCAGTCTGCGTACCGCCCCCAACAGACCCTCCCGTGGTCGGACATTGCCTCGACGTCGATGAGCGACGGCCTCCAGGCCGACCAGATGAACTTAACGTACATGAACGTGGAGTTCATGTAGTCCGCTCCCAAGGTGTGTCGCTCCACCAGGAATCGACCCGTGATCGAAGTCTCCGCAGGAAAAACAGCGCCTGCTCATGAACCTCACGTCAATCTGGTCAGTTCCTGGGATCGCGGTACCCGGGTCCCAGGAACTGGGTGCACGATCCTCAGAACTGGCTGCCAGATCGTCGGGTCTGTATGCGGAAGAGCATCTCTGCAGGTCAGAGCGCTCTCTCGTGGCGCGCCCTCTCTTACAGCAGTACAGGCTGTTCCTACGGCGGCTCCCGTCCGCACACCGTGCTCCCGCGAGTGGTCGCGCGAGGCACTGCTCAGCGCCTCTCCAGGAAGCGTTGACAGCGGAGCCCACTTCCAATCCGTCGACGGAAAACCCGGTCCCCTCCCCTGTCCTCAGCCGACGAAAGCACGCCACGACGCGGCCGCGGCCGACGAATCACCCGCCACGTATGCCTCCATCAGCCCGTGCCGGCATCAGCCACGCATTCGTTGAAATCCTCGACGAGCCGCGGTCGCCCGAGCACCCGCGGGCCCCGTCGGTGCACCGGAGGCCCCCAGGGGCCGACGGCGTACCGACCCGTAGGCGCGGAGAGCCGGCCTCGGGCCGCGACGTGGACCCGTCTGCGAGAACGCGGCCGGAACGAGGCCAGCCGGGGCTACAGCACGTCGGCGACAGGCAGCTGGGCCAGGGCTTCGGCAAGCTGGAGCACGGTGACCGAACCGGTCTCGGGCAGGCCGGCCTCCAGCCAGGCCCGGCGGGCGGACTCCTTGTCACCCTCGGCCGCCGCCAGCACGTTCTCCTTCGCGCTGTGCTCGTGCACGGGGTCGGTGTCCGGGCCGTGGTCGGCCAGGTGGACGACGGTGCGGACCTGCAGTTTGGCGTTGGAGGCCATCTGCTCGTTGAGGCGGTACACGCGCAGCCGGTGCCCGACCAGCGTCCGAGCACGCTCGATCATCGCCCGGCCCGCGTCCGTGTCCCCACGGTCGGTGCGCAGACGTTCCAGCTCGCCGGAGGTGTTGCGGACGACCAGGAGCCCGCGGGTACTCGTCGCCTCGATGCGCACGGAGAGCAGGGTCGCCGTGAACTGCTTCGCGGCGTCCAGGCGCTGAAGGTCCTGCCCGACCGTGTCGGCGAGGGTGTAGAGGTGGACGGCCCTGGCCCGGACCCGCTCGGTCCAGGCGGCCTCCTCCCCCGGCGGACAGGGGCCGACGGCGCGAGCGGCGGCGAGGGTCAGTTCGAGGTCACGAGGGTTCACCGCCTCATTCTCCTCATGCGCCCGTGGCACCGTCGTGGCCCTTGGAGACAGAGCAGCGTGGCTGGGACCGGAACGGGGTTGCTGGAGACACACGCGCGCCTGATCGTCCGGGTGCGGGCACCGTCGTGGCTGACTTTCGGTGGTGCGGGTCCAAGAGGGGCGGGGAGTGCTGGAGGTCCGGGTCAAGACGACTGCATGACTTCCAGGATCGGTCTCCCAGGATGGGCTCAAGCAGAGCAAGCAGACACGGCCCGCACTTATAGAGAAGAGAACGGATCACGTTTCCGCAGGTCAGAGGGGGTGACAGAGCCTCAGAACATGACTCCCACGTCATGTTGAGGCTTCGGAAGTTGCGCGTGGAGTCACGTTGCCCCGTATTCATTGCGACTTATCTGCGCAATTCCGCGATGGCCTCCGGAACCGTCGCGAACATGACTCCTGAGTCATGTTCGCGACGCGTAACGCGCAGATAGGTCGCGTCGTTGCTATCTATCTGCGCAATTACTACTGTGCTCCGCGTCTAGGTTTCGATCTTGAGGAGCATGGAGCGCCATGTCCGCACAGCCCCATGGAGACCCCCGCCGGGTTCCCGGCACATCCCCGCCCCGCGCGCCGAGCCCCAGCAGCCCGTACGCGGGCGCGCTCGGTCCGAGGAAGAACCTCGTCGAGCTGCCCGTCGGGCACACGGCAGAGCTCAGACCCCCGGTCACCGCGGGCGACTTCGTCGGCAAGTACTTCGCCCAGGACAGCCTGGAGTTCCTGCGCTGGGCCGCCAGGTACTTCAGGGACGACAACGTGACCCTGTGCGTGCTGCTCTACCTGATGGGAAGCCAGGAAGTAGGAGGAGCCGTCGAGCTCAAGCAGGCCGAGATCGCCGCCGAGCTGGACATGGACCCGGCCCAGGTGTCACGGGCCCAGTCCAAGCTGAAGAGACTGGGGCTGGCCTACTCTCCGAAAAAGGGGTCGATCCAGCTCCAGCCGGCGGTGACCCTGCGCGGCGGCTACCGGCTGATCGAGAAGCCCGTGCGCGGATCGGTGGCCAAGAGCGTCAAGGTCCAGGTGGAACAGCTGAGCCTGCTCAACGAGCTCGTACTCGACCCCGGCGTTCCGGAGGAGTTCAGAGACATGGCCCTTCCAGGTGCGAAACTACCCGAACCATCGTCGAGGACGCGCAAGCGCAAACGTACGGAGAAGAAGCCGGAGGCGTGAGGATGAGGACTGCAGCGTCTGCGAACCCGGAGCCGCCGGAGCTGACATACGGCACCTTCAACGGCTTCGCCTACATGCCCGCGATGCCGGGGATCGCCTACCGAGTGCTCTTCCGGCTCCTGGGAACCCAGGAGCCGGGAGGACGCTGCCTGGTCACCGAAGAGGAGCTGGCCGAAGCCCTGGACGTACACCGCTCCATGGTGGGACGGGGCCTGCAGGCCCTGATCCTCGCCAAGCTGGTGTTCCGCCAGGCCAAGGGCATCTACCTCCTCAACCCGATGATCAGTGGCGCGCGCAGCGTCACCGAGCACCTGGAGGCCATCGGCACACTCGACCCCGCGGACCGTCTCGACGTCGACGACTACCAGGAGCGTTACGAGGCCTCCGTCGCCCGGGCCGAGCAGGAGAAGAAGGAGAAGCGCCTGAGCCGCAGGAGTGCGCCCGGCTCCTTGACGCCGGCGAAGGCAGCCCCCGAGGGAACGGCGGAGGTACTGAGCCTCTCGACAGCCCGCGACCGCTCACGGCGGAGGCCATCCCGCCCGTGACACGACCGGCACACCAGTGAGGCCCCCGCCGAAGCGGGGGCCTCACTGTGTCCAGGTTTCGGAAAGCAGTCTACCGTCTCGCGCGTACTAGCAGGTCGATCACGCCCGTCAGGCCCTCCTCGCCGCTGCCTTCGGACAGACGGCGGCGCATCAACGCGAAGTAGGGGGAGAGCAGCTCCGTGCTGACGCCCTGCTGCTCGGCGGTGCTCAGAAAGGTCGGTGTGCCGGCCACCTGCATCGCGAGGTTGGAGACGACCCCCTTGGCGTAGTCGCCGCTGCGCAACTGATCAGCGGTCTGGTGAACGGACGGGGCCATCGCGGTGAGCCAGTCGGCGAGCAGCGGCGCGAACGACGCGGGGTCGATGTCCTCCTTGCGGATCAGGGCGAAGGCGTGCGCGGCCCCGGCGAACATCCCGTACATGGCGCTGAGCAGGGCCACGTCGTGGAGCGCCGCGAAGCCCGCGTCCTCACCGACGTAGGTGGTGCCGGCCGGGACACGCAGGGTCTCCGCGTACCGCTCGAACACCTCCCGCGAACCGCTGTAGAAGACGTAGCCGCCGGCCTCGGAGACGCCGATCATCGGAGGGACGGCCATGATCCCGCCGTCCAGGTAGCGGGCGCCGCGCTCGCGGGCCCACTCGGCGCGGGCACGGGCCTCGGCCGGGGTGCTGGTGGTCAGGTTGACCAGGTCCCGGCCGGCCAGGTCGGTGCCGTCCAGCGCCTCCCCGATCGAGGCGTCGTCCAGCAGACAGACGACGACCAGCGTGTTCGCCGCGACGGCGGCAGCGGCACCGTCCGCGACCCTCGCCCCCTCGGCGGCGAGCGGTGCGGAACGGGCCGGAGTGCGGTTCCAGACGGTGACCGGGTGGCCGGCGGCGAGCCAGGTACGGGCCAGCGCGGTGCCCATCGCGCCGAGGCCCAGCAGCGTGACGGATGTCTTCTCAACAGGGGTCTGTGCCATGCCGACTAGGCTGGAAGCAGACCCGGAGGTGATCAAGTACGCACTTCGGAGTGGGTGGTTACCCCGGGGTGAGCGAGCACGTCAGAGGGGTGGGCATGACGACACTGAACCGTCCGGGCACACGGGACGGACACGTCTGCGGGATCGACACCGCGATGGAGGTGATCGGCGGCAAGTGGAAGGTGCTGATCCTCTGGGCGCTCCACGAGCACCCCCACCGCCGCTTCGGCGAACTGCGCCGGCTGCTCCCGGGGATCACCGAGAAGGTGCTCGCCTCCCACCTGCGGGAGATGGAAGCGGACGGTGTCGTGCACCGCGTCTCCTACGACGAGGTGCCGCCCCGCGTCGAATACTCGCTGACCGAGGACGGCAAGCACCTCAACGACGCACTCCAGCCACTGGCCGCCTGGGGACGCGAGCGGACGACCGCCCAAGGGCTGGACGATCAGCGGGATGTCCAGGGGTGCCGAGTGCCCCTGAGTCAGAAGGGCGGGCTGTCGGAGTAGCCGCCCGTCCCGTCGGCCGCCCACCAGGATTCACGTTCCGCCTTGAGCCGGGCGTGACGCTCGCGGGCCGCGATGTCGTCCGCGTTCTCCAGGCCGCCGGTGTCGTGACCCCACGCCTTCATCGCGGCCAGGACACGGTCCCGGTGGTGGCGGTCGGTGCTGGTGGCCAGCAGACGACGGGCGTGGCCGGCCAGCTCGGCCCGGTGCGTGGCGAGCGCGGGGTGCTCCGCCAGGGGGACCGCAGCGACGAAAGCGGCTTCGCGTACCTGCGCGTCGTCGTGGTCGAGAAGAGGACGCACAGCGGAGAAGAGCGCCGGGCGCAGCTCCCGGAACGCGCGCATCGCCCTGTCCTCGGCGAGGAACCCCTCGCCGCAGTGGCGTTCGCTGATGGCGACGCACTCGTCGTCGGCGTCGTAGGCGGTGTCACCGAGCCACTCGAGCAGTCTCACGACGGCCGGGCGGTGCGGTGGCGTGCCGGCATCGGTGCCGGAGTCGCCTGACGCGACGACCGGATGGTGGAGGACGGCCGCGACGTAACACGCCACGGGCACGGTGGCTTCGTAGATGGTGTTCTGGTGGGTCACTTCCCTGAGCGCGTCGTCGACGGCGACCGTCCTGACGACCGGGTCGGGGTCGATGAAGCGTGCCAGTGCCGTCGGCAGGGACCCGCCCGTCCCGCACACGGTGGCGAGCGACGCCCAGTCCGTACCCTCCAGGATCGCTCGATGGTGGGGCAGCTCGTGGGGACGAGGACTCTCGGTCCGACTGCGGCGGTTGGTCACAGGCGGAGGCTATAGCGTCGCCGGACCGGCGTTGCTCGTGGCCTCATGTGCGGAGCAGGGCTCGCTTCCGTCCGACGGCCGTGGCCCGCACATCTTGGCCCGGCGGCCGGACAGAACTTGAGGTGGTCGAGCCTCTACGCCCCCTGCCCGGGCGCGTCCGCCGTGGTACCGGCCACCGAGGACTGGGCCTTCGACGGGCACATCACCCGGGGCGGCTCGTTCCGCCACGACCGGGACCTGGCCCGCTGCGCCCGCCGGCACGGTGCCTGCGAACCGGATCTCGAAGCGATCGGCGTGGGCTTCCGCCCGGCGGCACCGGCCGCGTGGAACCGGACATCGTGTCGGCGTCGCATGACGGACGGCGCCCCTCGAGACCGCGGATCCTCGGCCGTACCGATCTGTGCGCATTCCGGGGGACACCGACACGTGCTCCTGACGGGCAGGGAAGAGGCCACGGAGGATGTTCAGCGCTCATGCGATGTGCGGCGGGGCAGGCGGGTGATTACGACGTAATCACCCGCGCCGGGGGAGCGGCGTCAGCGCCGGGGGAGGGCGTGTGGCAAGCGCCTGGCGCCGTATCAGGCACCGTTCGCCCTGTTGGGAGCGTGACCGGGCGGCACCGTGTTGGCCAGTGAGCGCGCGATCTGATCGTAACCGCGCTTCCGACGCCGCGCCGGACTGCGCAACCTCGAATCCGGCGTCGCCGTCGGCCACAACCGGCGGATCTGGTCGGCCTGAGCGTTCGTGGTCCTGCCGTGCTCGCTCGGGCAGCCCTGGCGGGATCCGGTTCCGGTGCGCTCAGCTGCGAACAGACAGCTGCCGAGCAAAGCGGCGGACGGCGTCGGTGAAGGCATCCGGATCGTCGAGGTTCGCGAGATGTCCTGCCCGCGGGATCAGCTCGACGCGGGCGTTCGGATGCGCGCGGGCGAAGTCCATCTCGCCGGACCGGAAGAGAGTGTCCCTCTCGCCGTTCAGGATGAGCACGGGAGCGGCCACATGGCGCATCGCTTCCGCGTCGAAGCGGCCCAGCACCTCGCCCCAGGCGGCCGGCAGGGTGTGGAAGGCATAGCCGGAGCGGATGGTCGCCTCCACCACCTCGGGCGGATAGAGCCGGCGCAGCAACCGGTCGTTCCACCGGGTCAGCCGGTCCGCCGGTATACGAGGGACGAGCCCGGCGACCCACCGATACGGCGTTGCCCACGGGCCACGGGTCGAGGCGCTGGCCCCGGCAAGGACCAGCCCTCGCAGTCGCCCGGGGTGGTGCCGCGCGAACTCCAGCGAGGCGTATCCGCCGAGTGAGTGCCCGACGACCAGAGCCGGCCCGCGGTCGAGCGAGTCCACCGCGGAGGCGATGATCTCCGTCGCTGCGTTCAGGCTCCAGGGTTGAGCCGAGCGGGCGCCGTGGCCTGGTAGGTCAACGGCGGCTACCGGGAAGTCCTCTTGGAGTGCGGCCAGCTGTGGACTCCACTGTCCCGCGCTGAACCGCGTTCCGTGTACGAGGATGATGGGCGGTGCACCCGCTGCCGTCATGAGTCCCCCCAGATCAGCGCTCTCCTCGGACCGACTCTACCGGCGAGCCGTCCCGGCGCTGAGACGCGGAGATGCTGGTCGGCGGGGCTGCTCACTCCTGGAAGAGATCCGCGTGTCCCGGCAGGCCGGTGGACGACCGCGCATCCGGCCCGGCCACGTCGGCGGCGATGAGGCGTACTCGCCCCTCGGTTGTCGGCGCGCACCTACCGCTGTCGGTGATTACGCCGTAATCGCCGGTGGGTCCGTGTCTGGTTGGCGCGCTGGGTGATTACGCCGTAATCGCCGGTGGGTCCGTGTCTGGTCGGTGTGCTGGGTGATTACGCCGTAATCACCCAGGCGTCCATGTGCACACATCAACTTGGTCTAACTAACGTGTCGATGTGTTGATTGATCATGAACGTTAGTATGGTGTCTCGCATGAGTTCGCCAGCCACCTCCAGCGACCGCGAGAAGGTCGTCTCCAAACTGCCGGGATGGCTCCGGCAGAACCTCAAAGTCAGAGCCGCTCAGCGCGGCATCGAGATCCAGGCCGCCGTGGAAGAAGGCATCAGCGCCTGGTGTGATCTGGCCTCCGCCACCGCGGCGGTTGACACAGCCGGCGCCGACTCCTTCGCCACCTTCCTGCCCCCCGGCCAGTGGGAAGGGTTCCGGCGGATCGCCGCCGATCGACGCGTCTCACTCATCCAGGGCCTCGCCCAGTCCGTCCAGTTGTGGCTCGAGACCCACCCGGCCCCGGACATCGAGCGGCCCTCCATCACCCGTCGGATCGTCGTCTGCAACCAGAAAGGCGGAGTCGGCAAGACCGCGATCACCGCAGGTCTGGGCGAGGCCTTGGCAGAGGACCCCGACACCCTGCAGCCCGTCCGCGTCGCCAAAGCCCTCACCAAAGCACTGCGCGCCAGCGAAGTTCACCCCGACGAAGCCGAGCCGGACGACGATCCACTCGACATCGAGAACCTCCCCGGCCCCGGAATGCGCGTGCTCCTCGTCGACTTCGACCCGCAGTGCCACCTCACCAACCAGCTCGGTGCCGCACCCCTGCCCATGAACGGCGACAGCCTCACCAACCACATGGCAGGTGACCCCAAGGGCGACCTGGGCGACCTCATCGTCTCCATCGACGACGACACCTTCAACGGCCGACTCCACCTGCTGCCCGCCTGCAATGACGCGTTCCTGCTCGACGTGCGCCTCTCCGCCGTGCGCGCCCGGGAAGCCGCACTCGAGCGAGCCCTCGCCCCGCTCGAAGCTGATTACGACGTAATCATCGTCGACTGCCCGCCCAGCCTCGGGTTGAGCATGGACGCCGCCGCCTACTACGGCCGCCGCCGCGACGGAGAAACCCCCGGACAGTCCGGCGCCCTGATCGTCGTCCAGGCAGAAGACAGCTCAGCCGACGCGTACGAACTGCTCACCACGCAGATCGACGACCTCCGCGGCGACCTTCAGGTCGACATCGACTACCTCGGCATCGTCGTCAATCTGTACGACTCCCGCCGCGGTTACATCGCCACCTCGTCCCTCCAGGGATGGGTGGACATAAAGGATCCACGGGTCGTCGGCCTCATCGGAGACCTCAAGGAACAGAAAGAAGCCGTCCGGGTGAAGGCACCCCTGTTGTCCTACGCACCCAAATCACAGCAGGCAGTCGGCATGCGTGCGCTCGCCAGGGAGGTCTTGTGAGCAAGGCCGACCAGCTCGGTGCCGGCCGATTCGGTGGGGGAGTACGTCCCGTCAGCGCACGCCGCCAGGCTGTCGCTGCCGCGACCGGCGTGCCCACCGAAGGCGTCGCCCCACCGGCGGAACTCCCCGTCGAACGCATCAGCCCCAATCCGGACAACCCCCGCTCCACCCTCGGAGACCTCACCGACCTTGCCGGCAGCCTGAGGACCCACGGCCAGAAACAGGCGATCACGGTCATGAACCGCGACGCCTACGTCAAAGCCAACCCGGACCGTGAAGCCGACCTCGAACCGGACACCACCCACGTCGTCATCGACGGCAGCAGCCGCCTCGCCGCCGCACGCGAAGCCGGCCTCACCACCGTCAAGGTGATGGTCAGCGACGACCAGGGCACCACCTCGGAGGAACTCCTCGAGTCCGCCCTCGTCGCCAACATCCACCGGCAGGACCTCGAAGAACTCGACGAAGCCCGCGCTCTCCAACGGCTCCTGGCCATCCACGGAAGCCAGAGAGCCCTCGCCAAGCGCCTCCACCGCTCCCAGGGCTGGGTGTCACAGCGTCTCGCCCTGCTCAACCTCGTCCCCGAGCTGCAGGCACGCATCGGCGAGGAACCCATCGACCTGCTGCGAGCTGTCGGCAACAAACCGGCAGACCAACAGAAGGCGGCTCTGCAGGAGCTGAAGGCCGAAAGAGCACGAAAGGAAGAGGAGGTACGCACCTTCGCGGAGCACAGAACGCAGTTGGTACCCGGCACGCCCGCAAGCTCGGAAGGCAGCCCCTCCGGTGATTACGGCGTAATCACCGACACCGTGGGCGGTGGCGAACCACACGACCACAAAGCAGCCGAACCGTCCCCGGCACCGGAGGAACCCGTCACCACGGGGAAACCCGCGGCCTCCGTACCGACGGCCACGGAGCACGAGTCGCCCGCCAGGGAAACGGAGAAGGACACACCATCCGTTCCCGTGCAGGCCGCTGCTCCCGCGACGACGGCCAGTGCGGGAGAGCAGCCGAAGCGGTTCCCCTACCAGGACGGCGTGTACGCGGCGCAGCACCTGATCCACAAGATGCCGCCCGAGGAGTTCGACAAGATGCTGGACCTGCTCATCAGGCACAGAGAGAGCCACACCGCCCACACCAGCTGAACCCTGTCACGGCCCCTGGCCGACCTGACCGAGCAGCTACCGCACCATGGGGCCGGCCCCTCCTCCGAGGGACCGGCCCCAGCCGTCTCCCACCCCGGTCGTACGCGCTCGGAGGACAGCCGCGCCTGCACCTTCCACCGTCTACCGCCTGGACGACTGGGCCACCGTCCGCACCCGCACCGGTCCGCACGGCGGCGGCGGTGAGCGGAGCCGGAGCGATACGGGCCCTGCCGGACGCCCGGGCCCCTCGCACCAGGGGCGGCGGGCACCGCGCATGGAAGACTCGGCGGTCGATTCGCCGAGCCAGAAGGGTCATGCGCCGTGTCGGATGCCGTACCGCCGCCGGTTCACCTGGACAGGGTGCTGGAAGGACTCGCGGAGAATCCCGCGTTGCCGCCCGAGTACGTCCGTCGCCTCTTCGCCCATCGCGAGAGCCGTCGCGGTGTCGCCGGACGCCCGGATCTGACCGACGGCATGATCGCCGAGATCATCGCCCTGGACGACCACTGGCTTACGCATGCGCTCGCACTCAACCGCAGCCTGCCGGAAACCTTCCGGATGACGCTCGCCGAGCACCCGGATCCGGCGGTACGGAAGGCCGTGGTGGTCGGCGCCGACGGCGGCGCACCGCGCGAGCTGTTCGAGCGGCTGCTCGGCGACGGCGAGCCGCGGGTGCGGGAGCAACTGGCGCAGAGCGACCGGATGCCGGAGGACCTGCGCGCCCGGCTGGCCGCCGACCCGGAACCGGAGGTACGGGCGACGCTCGCCCACTGGTGGACGCAGGCCCCGGAACCGATACGCCGGACCCTGCTGACGGATCCCGAGGACGTGGTGCGGGCACGAGCCTGCGCGACCTACTACGCGCGGCTTCCTCACCCCGTACCGCCCGCCGACCTGCTCCCGGCGCTGCTGGCCGACCCGGTCACACGCGCCGGGGCGGTGCGCCACTGCACCCTCGACACCGACACGGCCCGCCGACTGGCCGACGACCCGGCCCCTGAAGTGCGGGAGGAACTCGCCGGGCACCCCGACCTCCCGCCGTCGCTGCGCGACGTCCTCGCCGAAGACCTCAACCCGCAGGTCAGACTCCGCGTCTTCGCACGCCCGGACACCCCTGAGCCGACCCGCGCCGCGATCCACGCACGGCTCCTGTCCGACGTGCCCCCGAGGAACTGGCTCACCGATCCCCACGCCGGCCTGGACGACGACGCGCTCGAACTGCAGATCTTGAGTGAGATGGCGCATGTGCAGCTACGGACACTGCGCCTGCCGTGGGTGACCGCCGATCCCCTGCCGTACGTGGACTCGCCCTACGCCTGCTTCCGCGCCTCGGCGGCGATGTCCGACGCCCTCCCCGCACCGGTCGTGGCCCGGCTGCTCGACGACGAGGACAGCGGCGTCCGTACGGCCATGGCCCTGCACGCCCGGGACCTGGTCGACGCGGCCACCGCCGAACGCATCGACCGCACCTACCGCCCGGTGAAGAGGACCCGCTGGCGTCCGGCGGACGACTTCCCCCTCCCGGCGGACGTCCTCCGGCGCCTGGCCACCGATCCCGACCCGAGGATGCGGCAACTGGCTCCACGCGACCCCGGCCTGCCGGTGGAACTCGTCCGCCGCCTGGCCGCCGACCCCGACCCCACCGTGCGCCACACGATCGCGACCCGTCCCCGGCTTCCGGTCCGCGAGCTGACGCGGTTGCTGGCCGACCCGTCGGAACGGGTCGCGACCGCCGCGGCCGGCCACCCCGGCCTGCCGCCCGACCACATGCAGCAGCTCCTCACCCTGGCAGGGTTGTGAAAGTCCTCCTGGTATCTCAGTGGCCCCCAGCGTCAACGTCTCGATGTCATATGAACGGAGTGAGCGCTCGGAGCGTTGCACCTGTATGGCTGCGCCCCCGAGCGGAGGACTCCCGGGGCGCAGCGAAGGGGCGGGTCTGGGGGCTAGTACTGCAACGGTGTTTGCCGTGACTGTTGGCCAGCTTGTTCGTTGGTGTGGTCATGGGTGGGGACCTTGCTGATGTCAGGCTGTGGGCGGGTGAACTGAGCGCTCTGCATGAGCGGTTCGTGCACCGGTTCAACCGGGAGGAGCCACGGCAATCCGCTTTGGCGTACATGCGGGGGCTGATCGCGCCGCTGGAGCGGAAGAACGGCTGGACGCTTGCGGAAGAGGCCGGGCATGCGGGTCCCGATCGCATTCAGCGGCTGCTGAACCGGATCGAGTGGGACGCCGACGAGGTCCTGGAGGACGTGCGCGACTACATCGTGGAGCACCTCGGAGACCTGGATGCCGTCCTGATCGTCGATGACACCGGGTTCCTGAAGAAGGGCATCCGCTCGGCCGGCGTCCAGCGGCAGTACTCCGGCACCACCGGACGCACCGAGAACAGCCAGATCGGCGTGTTCCTCGCCTACGCCACCAGCCGCGGACGCACCCTGATCGACCGCAGGTTGTATCTGCCCACGTCCTGGACGGACGACCGGGACCGCTGCCGTCGGGCGGGCATCGACGACACGGTCGGCTTCACCACGAAGGTGGCCATGGCCAAAGCGATGGTCCGCCGCCACCGGCCGGATCGTCGGCACTGGGTGCTGGCCCGCCGCAGTGTGAGCAGGCCCGAGGAGATCTCCTACTCCATCGCCTACTGCCCCGCCGGCACCACCCTGGATCAGCTGATCCGCATCGCGGGCAGCCGCTGGGCGGTCGAGGAATGCTTCCAGACCGCCAAGCAGGAGTGCGGCCTGGACGACTACCAGGTCCGCCGCTATCCCGGCTGGCACCGCCACATGACCCTGGCCATGGCCGCCCACGCCTGCCTGACCGTCCTGCGCGCCCGCCAGCTGGACGCGGACAAAGCAGAAACGGATCCTCCCAGCTCATCCACCTCAGCCTCGCCGAGATCAGACGCCTGATCACCCGACTCACCGACCGCCGGCCCACCCCGGTCGACCACATCCCGCACTGGTCGACCTGGCGACGACGACGCCGGCACCAAGCCCGCGTCAGTCACTACAAGCGACGCGGACACAGTCCCTGAACTGGTCAGCAATCAGCACAAGCACCGTTGCAGTACTAGTTCGAGTAGTCGATGCCGGAGACGGAGTTCTCGCCGTCGGCCTCTCCTGTGCGCTCGGCTGTCGCCGTCGCCGTGCCACGGCCCCGCCCGCCGGGCCACCGGATGCCGGTGATGCCACCGCGGCTGGCTTCCCCGGTCCGGACGGCTCTATCTGTGGGTCCGGCAGAGGACGGACGCTGGAACAGGGCCCAGACCAGGGCGGCGATGCCGACGGCGGCCTGGACCGTGGCCCCGGCCAGCTGTCCCGCCCCGGGGCTGTCCAGAAGCCAGATCAGCGGTGTGGACAGGACGCCGGCCACCGCCAGCACGATGACCGTGATCTTCCACCCCTGCGATACAGCGGCTCCCCCTCGCTCCGATACATCCGCCGCCGGACGGCTGACGGCCTGTCACTTCGCATTGTCCCGGACCGTTCTCACCTGACCCAGGAAACGCACTTCTTCGGCATCGCGGTTCCCGGCGCGGCCGTCACCTGTCATGTCGCCGAGCGCACCCCCGCCGCGCGTCACCGAACATGACGCCCCTCGTTCGCGGCTGGTGACAGCTTTCTTACCGACACCCCGAAGCCGGTACTGTGCTCACGGTGCGGACGACCTCACCCGCGTGGCGACGATCCTCGTCATGAAGGAGGCCGGCCTCGGCCTGGACACCATCAGGAGCCTGTCCGCGACCGTCGACCGCGCCACCCGGCACGAGATCCTGCGTCCCGCGGCCGAAGAGCCTCCGGTCGAGGATCGCGGCGGCCCAGGTCTCGTTGGAGCTCATCGAGGGCGGCCTGGACTGTGCGTACGAAGACGTCACCCGGTGTCCGGGCTACCGGCGGCTCGTCGCCGAGCGGGTCGGCCCCGAAGCCCGGCCGGAGGGCCGGTGACCGACGCCGTCGCGGCGGGCGGCCCAGACGGTGCGTTCGGTGCGTACCGTCAGGTCGTCGCGGCGCGCGATGCCGTGCGGACTGCCGGGGTCGAGGAGCCGGTCGAGCGCGGTGAGGTCCTCGGGGGAGAGCATGTCCGCGGTGGCGCTGCGGATGCGCCGCAGGACGCCGGTGGCGTAGCGGCCGATCGCTTCGCCGCGCGAGCCTTCGAGGTGCACGGTGATGGTGCGTTCGCCCTCGACGGTGAATCCGGCGGCGGTCAGCATCGGGCCCCAGTCGGCGCCGCGGTGGGGCATGTGTGCGGCCTGGCGGCGGTCGGCCGCGGCGTGGACGCGCTCTTCCAGACCGGGCCGGTCGTCGGGGGCGTTCTCGGGCAGGAAGCGGGGGTGGCCGGCCAGTTCGACGACGGCGAACAGGCCGCCGGGCGCGAGCACGCCGTGGACGTCGCGCAGTGTGCGGTCGGGTCGGGCCATGTGGTGCATCGAGGCCGACGCCCAGATCAGGTCCGGTGAGCCGAGATCGGGCCAGGCTGCTTCGTCGAGGTCGGCCCGTACCGTGCGCACGCGCTCCTGGACGCCGCGGGCGCGTGCCTTGGTGCGCAGACGTCGCAGATGTTCGGCGGAGGCGTCGACGGCGGTGACGTGCGCGCCGGGGAAGCGGTCGAGGAGGGCGAAGGTGCCCGCGCCCGTGCCGCAGCCCAGGTCCACGATGTGGTGGGGGGTGGTCCGCAGCGGCAGCCATGCGGTGATGGAGGCGGTGTGCTCGGCGAGGACCTCGGCGTCCAGGTCGAGGATCTCCGCCTGGCCGTCCGTCGCGTCCTCGTGGTGGTGACCGTGCGGAGCGCCGTGGTGGGGGGTGTGGGTGTGGTTCATGCTCTTCACGCTAGGGCGGGTATGCGTCCACAGCACGGAGCATCCCGGTTTGCGCAAGATGATGGCCGAGGGTGCTGCCCGGCGCGCAAGAGGTCACTGCCGGGGGAGGCCGTCGCGCGGCCTCACCGTCACTCGGGAGCGCCCTGGGCGTCGTCGCTGTCGCTCTGGTGGCCGCGGCGGGCGTCGCGGTCGAAGATGCCCAGGATCTCGCAGGGGCCGCCGTCGGCGCCGATCGCGTGCGGCATCATCGTGGGGAACTCGGCGGCCTGGTTGGTCTCGAGACGGAAGCGGCGGTGGCCGAGCATGAGGATCGCCGTGCCGGAGAGCACGACGAGCCATTCGCGCCCCGGGTGGGCGCGCATGCGCGCCGGGTTCTCGGGGGGCGGTTCGGTCATGCGCTGGCGTACCACGCTCATCCCGGGGTCGGCCTTGACGGGCCAGCGCATGCGGCCGTGGGTGCCGTCGATGACCGGGCTGGTGACGACGTCGTCGGTGGCGGTCTCCACGAGCTGATCGAGCGTGGTGTCCAGGGCGCGGGCGAGGGTGACCAACTGGTCCAGTGCGAGGCGGCGCCGGCCGTTCTCGATACGGCTCAGTGAGGACTGGCTGAGGTGGGCGCGGGAGGCCAGCTCCTCCAGGGACCAGCCCTGCGCCACTCGCAGGGCGCGGATGCGTTTGCGTACGAGGCTGTCCAGATCCCCGTCTTCTTGCGTCATGCGCAACATCGTATGCCTCGACGGCAAGAACGGCTTAGCGTCGTGTGCGGATGGTCCGCGGTGTCCGGGGCGGTGTCCCCGTCGCGGCCCTCACCGCGCCCGGGGGCGGGAACCCCCGCCCTCTGACATCCGGCGCGGTACCGGCCGCCGTACGCCCCCGACGCGGGCGGTGGCCCGGACCCCGTCCACCCCCCTTCACCCGGCGACCGGGCCTGCCCCGGCGCCGACCCGGTATGCCCTTCCGAGAGGAACCGATGAGTACGAACCAGCCCGTACCGGCCGCGCAGGCCGGTGGCCGGGGTGCCCCCGACGCGCGCCGGCTGCGCATGATCCTGATCACCGTCTCCCTCGCCCTGATGGCGGTCATCGCCTCGGTGACCGGGCTGAACGTCGCGCAGACCCACATGGCCGTGGAATTCGGCGCGTCCCAGGGCACGGTCCTGTGGATCATCAACAGCTACACCCTCGCCCTGGCCGCGCTGCTGCTGCCGCTCGGTGCCCTGGGCGACCGCCTGGGCCGCAAGCCCGTGCTCGTCGCCGGTCTGGGGATCTTCGGCGTCGCCACCGTGGTCGCCGGCCTGGCCCCGACGGCCGGAGTGATGCTCGCCGCCCGCGTGGCGAGCGGCATCGGCGCCGCCATGATCATGCCGATCACGCTCTCCGTCATCACCTCGACCTTCCCCGAGGAGCAGCGCGGCAAGGCGATCGGCGTGTGGACCGGGATCGCCGGAGGCGGCGGGATCCTGGGCATGTTCCTCTCCGCGCTCCTCGTCGACGTCGCCGACTGGCGCCGGCTGTTCGTCCTGCCGGCGGTCCTGGTCCTGGTGGCCCTGGTCATGACCTCGAAGACGGTTCCCGACTCCCGCGAGACCCCGGCCCACCGGTTCGACACCGTCGGCGCCCTGCTCTCCGTGATCGCCGTGACCGGCCTCATCTTCGTCCTGCAGGAAGGCCCCGAACGCGGCTGGACCGCGCCCGCGACGCTGACCGGCCTGACGGCCGGCCTGGTCGCCGCGGTCGGGTTCGTGGCCTGGGAGCTGCACCGCCGCGACGCCTCCCTGCTGGACGTGCGGCTGTTCCGGGAGCGCGGACTGTCGGGCGGCTCGATCACGCTGCTGGTGGTCTTCGGCGTCCAGGCGGGCATCGGCGTGGTCCTCTTCCCGTTCTTCCAGGCCGTACTCGGCTGGTCGGGGCTGCTGTCCACGGTCGCGATGATGCCCATGGCCGTCGCGATGATGGCGGCCTCCGGCCTGGCCCCCCGGCTGGCCGCGGGGATCGGTGCCCGCTCGACCATGATGGCGGGCATCGCACTGGCCGGAGCCGGCATGGCACTCATGGCGCTCCTCGTCTCCGTCGGCGGCGGCTACCCGTCCGTCCTGCCCGGCCTGCTCGCCATGGGCGTCGGCATGGGCCTGTCGATGACCCCGTCCACGGAGGCCGTCACCGCCTCCCTGCCGCGTGAGAAGCAGGGCGTCGCCTCCGCTCTCAACGACGTCACCCGCGAGTTCGGCACCGCGCTCGGCGTCGCCCTGCTCGGCGCGCTCGTGTCCGCCGGCTACCGCGACGCCGTCGACGACCGGCTGCACGGGATCCCCCGGGGTGCCGCGGGCACCGCCCGGGAAGGCGTCGCCAACGCCGTCGAGGCGGCGGGCGGCGCCGGACCGTACGCACCGGATCTGCTCCACGCGGCGCGGCAGTCCTTCGTCGACGGCTGGCAGCAGGCCATGTGGGCGGGGGCCCTCCTCATGGGCGCCCTGTTCGTCCACATCGCCCTGCGCGGCCCCGGGAACACGCCCCCTGCGGTCGCGGACGAGGCGGACCCCGCGTTCGCCGACCGCTCACCGGACAGGATGTTCGACGAGTGTTGACTAAGCGACATGTGTTGAATAACTTGAGGGCATGAGGCACATCGAAGTGTGGGCGGACGTGGTCTGCGCCTGGGCGTACATCGGCAAGCGGCGGCTGGCACGGGCGCTCGAAGGACGGGACGGCGAGCCCGTCGAGGTGGTGTGGCGGCCGTTCCGGATCGACCCGATGGCACCGGCGCGGGCGCAGCCGCTGGAGGAGGTGCTGCGGGACCCCGTGGTCGACGCGGCGCTGCAGGGGTGCGCGCCCGGGATGAGCGCGGCCGAGAACCGGGTCAGGGTCTCGGAGATCGCGGCCGCCGAGGGACTGGGCCCGCGGTGGGGAGCGGCATGGCGGGCCTCGAGCCATGACGCGCACCGGCTGGTCGCCCTGGCGTACGAGCGGGGTGGGGCCGCCCTTCAGGACGCCGTGCTGGAGGGGGTCCTGAAGGCCCACTTCGTGGAGCGGCGGGACATCAGCCGGACGGAGACGCTCCAGGAGGTCGCCTCCGCCGCCGGGTTCCCGGAGGGCGCCCGGCTGCTGGACGGGGGCGGGGCCGAGGAGTACGTACGGGAGGCCCTGCTGCGGGGCAAGGCGATCGGGGTGACGACCTCACCGACCCTGGTGATCGGCGGGGAGGCGCTGGCCGGGGCGCACGCGCCCGAAGTGATCGCGCGGTTCGTGGCGCGGGCCGTGGCCGAGCCGCGACGCGAGCTGCCGGCCGAGGTCGAGCGGCTGCGGCTGGCCGAGGCGCTGCTCGACAAGGGCGATCCGCTGGGCTGTCTGACGCTGCTGGGCGCGCTGCTGGCGGAGCACCCCGAGGAGCGGAGCGTACGGATGCTCGCCGCACGTGCCCACTACCACTCGGCGCAGTTGTCGCGGGCGCGGAGTGGACTGGAGAGGCTGGTGGCGGAGAACCCGGACGACGCGTACGCCCGGTTGCTGCTGGGCCGGACCCTGGAGCGGCGGGGGGAGGGGGAGGAGGCGGCGGCGCACCTGCGGATCGCCGCCGCGATGAACCCCGAGTACGGGAAGGCCGGATGAGCGGCGCACGTCCCCGGCGTCGTGGGTGAGCGCGCGTGTTTCATGTCAGGGGGGACGGGCGGGCCGCGGGGTGTGCGCAGGTTCTGGTGCGGCCGGCTCCTCCCCGCCTGTGCGACATGTGTCGTTTAATAGGCATGTGTTGCATTGATGTCGCGTGCTGTGGAACCGTGGCCCCATGCCGAACCCCTCGAACACCCGGGGCGCCTCACGCGACCCCCGCGCCCGGCGGACCAGGGCGCTGCTGCGCTCCGCGGTCCTGGACCTCTCGATGGAGAAGGACCTGGACGGCATCACCATGGGCGACATCGCCGAGCGCGCGGAGGTGAACCGGGCCACGGTCTACCTGCACTACAAGGACCGTGAGGACCTGCTTCTCGACGCCACCGAGTCGACGATGGACGGTGTGGTCGAGGCGGCCCGCGCCTGCCGGCTGGTGTCGGACACGCATGCGCTGCCCGACACCACCCCGATGCACCTGGTCAGCCTCTTCACGCAGGTCGACAAGCACCGCGCCGTCTACCGCCGGATGCTCGGCGAGGACGGCAGCCCGCGTTTCGCCGCCCGCCTCGAACAGCTCCTGGCGCAGGCGTGGTTCGAACAGCTGCTGACCGGGACCTCGCCGGACGCGTCCGACGAGACGGCACTGCGGGTGCGTGCGTACTTCCTCGGCGGGGCCCTGCTGGCGGTCATCGGCCGGTGGGTCCGCGGCGAGTTCGACGGCGAGGGCGGGAACGGCATGAGCGTGACCGAGGTCGCCGATCTGACCTGGGCGCTGGTACGAGGCGGGGGATGACCTCGACATCCACCACCCGGAGCCGGACCCCACCTGGAACGTCGATGTCGACGACCACAGCGGGACGACTCGCCGACCGCCCCGCTCGGCGGCTCTCCCTCTGGAGCAGGCGGAGGCTCGCGGTGGCAGGGCGCGGTCGAACGGCGGAACGGCACGGGCGCCGGCTCACTCGTCGATCGACGTACCGAAGCGTGCGTCGGTTCCGAGAGCGCTGAGTGAGCCCCCGCCGTACGACCACGATCCGGTGCTCACCGTCCCGGCCGTGGAGGCGGCGAGCCACCAGACCACCCCGTCGCCGGTGTTCTCGCCGGGTGCCGCGGCCAGCAGTTCGGAGCGGCCGTCGGCGTCCGTGTCGGCGAGCCGGACCTGTCCGCCCCAGCGGTCCCCCTTCTCCGCCGTGCCGGGCACGCCCGCCGAGCTCTGGTCGAAGGACTTCGCGCCCACCGCGGTCAGCCCGGCGGCCGAGCCGCGCAGGATCCGCACCCCGCCCGCGTCCGCCACGGTGCCGACGTCCTCACCGGGCACGCCCACGGCCAGGTCGGCGTAACCGTCGCCGTCGATGTCGGCGAGGGAGACGTCGGCGCCGAAGCCGTCGCCCAGTTCGGCGGTGCCCGGTACGCCGGCGGTGTACTGGGCCCACACCTGCGCGGGAGTGCCGAGTTCGTCCACGTTCTCCATGCCGTCCGCGGAGCCCAGGTAGACGGCGACGGTTCCGCCCGTGAGGGGTTCGTACTCGTCCTCGGGCCGGTCGGGCCTGCCGTAGACCAGGTCGTCGTATCCGTCGTCGTTGATGTCGCCGGACGCCGTGGCGGAGCCGCCGGCCAGGTCGCGGGTGTAGGCCGGCCCGTCCGCCGCGCCCATGTACAGGAAGGAGCGCGGCCGGGGGTCCTCCTCCAGGCTGGCGCCGGACACGAGCAGGTCCGCGTATCCGTCGCCGTCGTAGTTCCCGGTGGTCAGGGAGACGGGCTGGATCGAGTAACGGCCGGGAACACCGGCGGTGTCGAACCGGCCCGCTCCTTCCAGAGAGCCGGCATTGTGGGTGAACAGGGAGGCGCCCGTGCGGTCGGCCACGGCGAGGACGTCGCCCGGTGTGGTTCCGGAGAGCCGGGCGGCGGCGACGGCCAGGCCGAACCGGGCGCCTGCCGCGGGTACTTCCGAGCCCAGGCCGACACTGCGGGCGGGGGTCAGTCCGGCCGGGGACCCGTAGAGGACCGTCACCCGGCCCGCGTCACTCACGGAACCCTCGTCCTCACCCGGCGCGGCGACGATCGCGTCGTCGTAGCCGTCGGCGTCGAGGTCCCCCGTGGCCACGGCGGTGCCGAAGCCGTCACCGGACTCGGCGGAGCCCGGGACCCCCGCGGTCGCCTGGCCGAAGACGGCGGTGCGGACCCGGGGGACGCTGGTGGCGGTGCCGATGCCGCTCGCGGCGCCGTACTGGACGGTGACGTAGCCCGCCCCCTTCCTGCCGCCGTCGGTGCCGCCCGGAGCGCCGGTCAGGACGTCGTCGTAACCGTCGCCGTCGAAGTCGCTGTTGCGGTCGTCGGCGTAGGTGCCTCCGGGTGTGCCCGCGAAGGCCGCGGGCGCGGCGGTGAGGGCCGCACCGCTCAGCAGCAGCAACGATGCGGCGGCGACGGCCGTGGAACGTCTGTGGGTCATGATCTGGCTCCTGTGTGCGGGGCGACGGTGGGTCGCGGTCACAGGTTGGATCCACGGGGCGGAGGGAAAGTTGTGGCCGTCGGCCGGTCTTCCGCTGACGCGGTGTGCCGTGACGTCACTTCCGCTCGCCGCACTGGTCGACGGCGGCGGAGAAGACGTCCACGAGGTCGGCGGGCATGGAGTAGCCCTTGACCTTTCCGAAGCCGGGACCCTGCGCCTGGATCGGCGGCCGCATCCCGGCCGGCCACCAGCCCTCGCGGATGCCGCGCTCCAGGACGCGCTTGAGGGCGCCGCTGTGGCCGCGGAGGCTGCCGCCGTCGGTGCGGAGTTCGTCGTCGCCGACGAAACCACCGCGGCCGGCGGCCAGTTGGACGATGTGGCCGGCCCGTGCGGGCAGGGTCCGGTAGTACCGTACGGCGCGTTCGACGGTCCACGTGGCGTCGACGTCGACGTGGGCGGCGTGCTCCTCGAGGAGTGCGAGGAGCCGGTCCCGGAAGTCGTCGGTGGGGTCGTCGACCGTGACGGTGATACGCAAGATCTCTCCCGTGGCAATAGACGTGATCTGACGAGGACGGTAGCAGTCCCCTCCGGTCCAGCCCTCGTCTTTCCTCGTCTATTGCCACGGGGGTGACGGCCGCCGCTCCGCCGGACGTCCGGGGAGGCTCATCCTTGTCACCCCACATAGCCCTCTATAATTTCCCTTATACGAGGCTGTTCTGAGGGAGGGGCACATGGCCGACTCCGGCGCCGTGGAAGTGGTCGACGCCGAACTGGTCGACGAGGACGAGACCCGGGCACTCCCCGCCCTCGCGGACACGCCGGCGCACCGCCCCCTCATCGGCCGGCACACGCTCCTCCGCCCGGACGCCCCGGTCCCGACGGCGGCCGGTCAACCGGCTTACACCGCAGCCGACTTCCGGATCTCGCGGGAGACGGCCGATCTGATCGACGGGGCGCCGCCCGCCAACACCTCCCGCACCTACGGCTCGGCCCTCGCGCAGTTCCGCACCTGGTGTGCCGAGAACGGCCGGGTGCCGATGCCGTGCACCACGGCGACGTTCGTGGAGTACGTCGGACACCTGGTGCGACGGGACCTGGCGCCCGCGTCCGTCCAGGTCCACATGTCGGCGATCCGCTCCGCCCACCCGGACGGGCAGCAGCCCGGGACGAAGGAGGCCCGGCGGCTCCTCCGCGGGCACGCCCGGGACCGGGCCCGGCGCCGCGCCCCCAGGAAGGCACCGCCGATCCGTACCGCGGCCCTGTCCGCCATGGTGGCCACCTGCACCGCGGCCGACGGGCGCGAGCGGCCGAAGGCCCTGCGGGACGCCGCGCTGCTCACCCTCGGATGGGGGATGCTGTCCCGCCGCAGCGAACTGGCCAACCTCCTGGTCGAGCACCTGATCGTGGAGGACGACGGCGTGACCGTACGCGTGGCGTTCTCCAAGACCGACCAGGCCGCCCACGGCGAGGACACGTTCGTACCGGCCGACCCGGAGGTCCCGTCCCTCTGCCCCGTCGTCCGTGTACGCGCCTGGCTGGAGGAGTTGCGCCGCCACGGCATCACGTCCGGCCCGCTGTTCCGGCACATCACCCGCGGCGGCACCATCCGCCCCCGCTCCGGGCCGCGCGGCGACTTCCTCAGCCCCGACGCGATCGGCAGCATCGTCAAGACCCGCGCCCGGCTCGCCGGTATCCAGGCCCCCGGCGGCCGTACGGTGACCGCGCACGGCCTGCGCCGGGGCCCGGCCCAGGAGATCGCCGAAGCGGGCGGGGACCCGACCGCCCAGGGCCGGTGGAAACCCGGCTCCCCCACGGTCCTCAAGCACTACATCGAACCCGCCCGGGGCAGGACGAACAACCCCCTGCACGCCGTTCGCGCCAAGTCCCGTGCTGAGACTGCCATCTGACCGGGCATCACTGTGCGACATCCCGAGAGTTCCCCTGAGCCCCGCTGATCCTCCGGGCCCGTGGCCAGGGGGTTCTCCGTCCTTCGTGTGCTCCGCCGGCTTGTGACGTAACTTCGGGATTTTTGAAGCGTTCTCATCTCGTCCGACCGATCCGTAATCGAACCGCCTGCGGGTGAGCGAAGCGTGTGGGCTGGACCTGGACGACATCAAGTGGGACCTGGGCCGCTTCGGCAAGCTCCACATCCGCCACGGCAAGGGCGCCCGTGGCTCCGGACCGCGCGAGCGGATGGTTCCCGGGTGTGAGTAGTTGCGGTACAGGAAGTAGCGCCGGGATCGATCATGGTCGACTCCCACAGGGGCCTCCCCTGGGGGAGCTTCGGGGAAAGACCGTTGATTGGATCCGGAGTGCGGCTACGGTCCGGCCGTGCCGGTGGAATTTCTGACTGACGAGCAAGCCGCTGCATACGGGGCCTTCGGGGAGACTCCCACGCGTCCCGAGCCGGAGCGGTTTTTCTTCCTCGATGACGACGATCGCGACCTGATCGCACTGCGACGGTCCGACGGGCATCCTCTCGGCGTGGCGGTGCAGATCCGGTGTGTCAACTGCACCAGTGCCTCCGATCATGGAGCGAGATGATCTCCGCCTGCAAGGAAGAGTGTGTTGCAAGACCTGCATCGCCGGCTGATCGAGGGCCGGGCCGATGTGCCGCGCGTCGGCTCGGTTGTCGAGCTGGGATCCATCAGGACCTGGCCAGGGGACGCGCGGCTTCAGCAGTGGGTGGAGTCACGCCGGAGAACGCGCCGTCGTGGATGCGCAGCGTCACCTGGTCGCGGTGAAGGACGTCGAGCACATCGAGGATGTGTCCGGTGCCTCGTACGAGGCGGAACATCTCGGAGACGTGCACGGTGTCGCCCGGCCGGGCGTAGGTGAGCAGTTCGAAGTCACGTACCTGGCCGTCGAGTTCTGCGGATCGCAGGCGGTCCCCCGCGCCGGATCGCCGCGCTCTGCTCCGGTCTCCCGTCTCCGGTCCTCACATGTCCGGTGCCTGGTCGGTTTCCCGGTAGGAGCGGGCGAGGTGTTGCTGCAGGCGGACGTGCCGGAACTGGTAGACGGCGCCGGCCTGGCGGAGCACCCCCCGGCGGTAGGCGTCGTCCAGGAAGGCGGCGGTGTCCCACGGCAGCTTGCGGGTCAGCGGGAGCCAGAACCGGGTCACGGTGAGCCACTGTCCCCAGGCCGTGAACGCCATCGCGTAGGCCGCCGATCCTCCCAGGCCGCCGACCGCCCCCAGAACCAGGGCCTCTTCCATCGGCCACATCATCTTCCACGGCAGGATCGGCTGGAGCAGACGGACGACGACAGCACCACACAGGGCGAGTCCGACGGTGACCACGGTGGCGAGCACCAGGGACTGCCGGATCGCGGTGCCGCGGTTCACGGACAGCAGCCGCATCGGTGTGGCCGCTGCGGCGATGTCCACGGGCACCTCGAAGGCCGCGACGAGTCCGAAGGCCAGCCCGGCCGTCAGGCCGAAGATCACGGCGAAGACCAGCATGTCCCGGATCGCGGCGTCGATCACGTCGGCGTACGGCAAGGTTCCGGCCAGCACTCGCGCCAGCGCGGTCGTCCAGGTGTGCCCGACACCCAGCATCGCGCCGCCCAGGAACCCCACCCCGAAGCGGGTGAGCATCTCCCGGACCGGCCGGTGGTCGACCCGGGGATCCACGGCAGCAAGCCTGAGGCGCACCTGGGTCGGTACCGCCACGGCTCGGCGCAGCGCGGCCAGGACACAGTGCGCGACGCCGAAGGTGAATGCGGAGTAGAGCCCGAACACCGCGACGGTGAACGCCGCTGACTCGTCCACGGAGGGGAGGTACCCGGCGAGGACGGCGATGAGCAGCACGAGCCAGTTCGCCACGAACATGCACAGTCCGCCGAGCAGTGCGGTGTACAGGATGCGCGTCGGTGTCCGCACGGATGCGCCCAGCCGCCACCAGGCGAGGTCGTGCCCCTCGTGTCCTGCGGTGGTCAGGCTGTGCGCGAGGTAGCCGAGCCAGCGTTCCGCCCGGTCGGGATCGCGGTTGGGCTGCCTGGGGGCGGGGACGCTCCGTTCGGGAGTGCGACGGCGGTAGACCGTGGGCACGAAGTTCGCCAGCAGGTGCTCCTCGATGTGACGCCCGGTGGGAAAGCGCGCGGTGTCGAGCAGTTCGGCAGGGTCGTTTCCCGGTACGTCGCTGTAGATCGTCCGCGCGAGGGTGACCATCAGCGGGGTTCCCAGGACCTGTCGGAGCTGGGCGCCCGCCGTTGTGCCGGGCGACCGCAGTGCTTCCAGGACGGCCCCCCACACGCCTGCGGCGCCGGGGCTGCCGAGGGAGGCACTGAGCCGGTCGGTCCGGGGGAGGTAGGCGTCCAGGTCCTCGACGCTCAAGTCGGCGAGTTCGATGCAGGCGGCCAGCACCAGCGGGGCGTTCGAGTCGGTGACCGCCTGGGCGTACTCGTCCCCGCGGCTGGTCAGGACCAGAGGATGGGAGGTTTCGTTGAGGGCTTCCAGCGCCGGACCGCGCAGGGATTCGGCGAGTTCGTCGAAACCGTCCAGGACGGGCAGGATCAGGTCGGAGTCGACGAGTTCGGCGGCCAGGGTGGCTCCCTGGGGCGTGGTCCGGGCCAGATGAGGGTGGTCCCGCAGGAGATGGTCGACCAGCAGGTCTCGCGGTGTGACGGTGAGGGGGTCCCAGGATCCGATGCCGAGAATGACCGGCACACGGAGCGGGGGCTGCGGGGCAGCGAGGAGGTCGAGGGCGAACTTGATGGCCAGGGCGGACTTCCCGGAGCCGGCGCGGCCGAGGACGACCAGCCGCTGCGACTCGATGGTCCGGTAGGTGTCGGCAAGAGTGCGCAGATCGCCGCTCAGGTCCAGATCCCGGACGGGCGCTTCCGGGGGGAGGCGCTGGACGTTCTCCGGACGGTCCATCAGGACGGCGGGTGCCGGCTCGTATCTCACGGGCAGGGGAAAGGGGTCGTGGAGGCGGCGGTGCTTCTCCTCGCGTTGCCAGCGGCGAGCGACCTCACGGGCCAGTGACTCGGCGGCGGCGCCGACCACGCCACCCGGCGACGGCGTCGCGGGGGCGGGGACCTGGAGGGGTTCGGCCCGTGCAGGTGCGGGCGCCTCCGCCGGTGGGGTCTGCTGGACGGCGGGTGCCGACTCGCCGGCGGATGGTGGCCGGCCGACGGGGACCGGCTGTGTCCTGTCCAGGAGTGCGGTGAGACGTTGCCACTCCTCCGGTTCGACATCGAGTGCCTCCACCAACAGGCGCAACGTGCTCAACCGGTGGTCGGTGAGCTTGCCTGTCTCCAGCCGGCGGATCGTGCTCACGCTCACCGTGGTCCGCTTCGCCAGCTGCTCCTGCGTGAGGCAGGCGCGTACGCGCAACTGACGTATGCGAGTGCCTAACTCATTGGTCACCCCGGACTCTCACCTTCCATGGACGCGGGTACGACGACCACAGCGTATCCAGGCGACCGGTCACGGGTGACCGGTCACAGCTGGCCTCTCCCTGACCTGCACATGCGCTGTTCTCCGGGCGCGGTGGGTCGCATCGTGGTCGTGCCGGCCCTCGCCGGTCACCTCACACAAGGGAGACACCGGATTGAACCCTCCATCAGCCCGTCGCCGTCGCGTCACCGGCGTTCTGCTCACGGCACTTTCGCCGGCCGCCTTCCTGGGATCGGGATCGGCCGCCTGGGCGGATGACACACCCGCCGTACCCGGCTTCACGGACGGCTTCGGCCTCACACAGGTCGCCGGCGCAACCGAAGTGCGCTCCCCCACCGACTTCACGATCACCGTCACCACACCGGAGGTGTCAGGCCCGCACAAGATCCGGGTGTTCCTGCCCAGCGGGTACGCCGACGATCCGGACCGGCACTGGCCGGTGACGTACTTCCTCCACGGGGGCGGCGGCAACGTGGACGACGCCGCCGCGGCCCCGGCCCTGCACTCCGACAAGATGATCACCGTCGTACCCGACGGCGGGCTCAAGAGCTGGTACGCCGACTGGTACATGCAGAACACCGCCATGGGCGCGGCCGACTGGGAGACCTTCCACCTCGACCAGGTCGTCCCCTTCATCGACGCCAACCTGCGTACCGTCCCCGACCGCGGACACCGGGCCGTCACCGGACTGTCCATGGGCGGATCGGGCGCACTGCACTACGCCCAGGCCAGACCCGACCTCTTCGGCCACACCGCCTCCCTCTCCGGCGGAATCGACTTCTCCATGGCCACGGTCCGGGCCACCGTGCTCGCCACCGAACTCAACCTGCCCGGCGCCTGGTGCGCACTCAGCACGTCGGGCAGCCAGGGCTGCCCGACGTACGGGCCGTACGTCGACAGCGACGCCATCTTCGGATCGCCGTACGCGGTCTTCGGTGCGGACCACCTCTGGAACGCCTACGACCCCGCGGCCCCCGCCAACCTGTCCAGGCTCAAGGACACCCAGGTCACCCTCTACACCGGGAACCAGGGCCTGATCGACGGCCAGACAGCGATGGCTGCCCGCACGGTCGAGAACCGTCTGGACCAGCTCGACATCCCCAGCCGTCTCGTCGACTACGGCAACGGCGCTTCGCTGTCCCCCAAGTGCGACGGCGGCCACAACTACGGGTGTTGGGCGGCGGTCTACGCGGACTACGTCCCACGGCTGGAAGCCGCCTTCGAAGCCGCGTCGAAGAACTGACGCACCACGCCCTGACCGACCGTGAACCCATCCGAGAACGGACACCGAATGATCACCCGAAGCGGTACGAAACTGGCCTCCGTCATCGGCGCCGTGTGCGCGACGGTACTGACGCTGTCCACCCCGGCGGCGCACGCCGCCACCACCGACACCGACCACTCCGCCACCCTCGCCGCCCTCAAGGCGTTCCAGGCGGCGGCAGGTCCCGGCGCCGCCGTCCACGCCGGCAACGCCGACGAGTCGTGGACCCTGTCGGCGGGCACGGGAACCGTCAACGCGAACCGGCCCATCAAGGCCGACGAGCACATCCGGATCGGCAGCCAGACCAAGACCTTCACCGCGGTGGTGGTGCTGCAGCTGGCCGAGGAAGGCCGTGTCTCCCTCGACTTGCCGATCGACGACTACCTGCCCGGTGTCGTCACCGGCAACGGCTACGACGGCACCCGCATCACCGTGCGCCACCTGCTCCAGCACACCGGCGGCCTCGGCGCCTACACGCCCTCCCCCGGGCTGAAGACGCCCCCGTCGAACCCGGACGGCACCTTCAGCCTGTCGACGATCGTGCGATACGCGCTGGACGCCTCGCCCCCCGTCTCCGCCCCCGGTGAAGGCTTCACCTACTCCAACACCGACTACTACATCCTCGGGATGCTCATCGAGAAGCTGACGGGACAGCCGGTGCACCAGGCGGTGACCGAACGCGTCATCGAACCGATCGGCCTGCCCCGCACCACGTTCCCCGCCCCCGGCGACCGCACCCTGCCGGCACCCGCCGTCAGCGGCTACCACGGCATCCGGGTGGGCCCCCTCTACGCCTGGATACCGGCGGTCTCGTACGACCCGTCGCTGTTCAGCAGCGCGGGGGCCATGATCTCCACGCTGGAGGATCTGACCGCCTTCTACCAGGCGCTGGCCAACGGCAAGGTGCTCTCCGCGAAGAGCCTCGCCGAGATGCGCACCGCACGGCAGGTGAACCCCGGCAGGGGCTACGGCCTGGGCCTCCAGACGTACGAGCCTTCCTGCGGCGGAACCGCGCGGGGCCATTCCGGCGGCGTCCCGGGCTACCAGACCTTCACCCTGACCATGGACGACGGCCGCTACGTCTCCATCGTCACCAACCTGCTGATGCAGGTCGGCCAACCGGACGCGCAGCTGGTGAAGCTGCTGGACACCGCGCTCTGCGAGGACGCACCGCAGCGCGACTGACGCCGGCGCGACACGCGGCGTCCTGTGCGGTGTTCCTCCTTCACCGCGCGCCGTGGCGCCACCTCCTGACGTGGCCGGTGTGAGCGTCGTCGTCCCGCGTCCCCAGGACTCGGCCGACGCAACAGGGGAGCACACACCGGCCACCCGCCCGACACACCCGGCCCACCAGGGCCGCCCAGAAACGTACGGAGCTGACATGGCACACCGTTACCGGTGCGGCGAATGCGGGTTCTCCACCCGGTGGAGCACCGAATCCGAGGCTGGTGACCTCGCGGCCGCCCACTACGCAGACCGCCACCCCGGTATCCCACTCGGCGGCATCGTGCAGATCAACCAGAAGAACCCCAAGGCCCTCGGCTGCCTGCCCATGATCGGGATCACGTTCCTTCTGCTCCTGATCGTCGTCTCATGCCAGCGGTAGGCCGCCACCTGCCGAACGCGTCGGCGACCGAACACTCCTGGGCGGTACGGGCGCCCAGTGACCACTCCTCGCTCACCGATTCGGTCCGCAACCACCCATTGGCCGCCGGCGTCTCCACGGGGCGGCATTCTGAAACGATCAGTGGGCCTTGAATGGTGCGGCCGACCTGGCGGCCCGCTCGATCTTCGCGCGGTGGGCCGCACGGGCTTCCTCGTCGATCGGCTGCTCGTGTTCGGGGCGCATCCCGGTCCGGCCGTCGAGGCCCTCGCGCAGGATGTCGGCGTGCCCGGCGTGCCGGACGGTCTCGCCGAGGACGTGGACCAGGACGGCGAACAGGTTCGTGTCGGTGTAAGGCTTCGGCCACCACGGCACGTGGCCGGGGGCATCGAGGGGAAGTGCGTCGATCGTCGCGTCCGAGTGCTCCCACGTACGCCGGTAGAACCCGACGATCTGATCGCGGGTCTCGTCCTCACTCGCCCACAGATCGCTGCCGTCGGAGTGGTCCTGCCACCGGGGCAGCGGTTCCGGGGAAGGGCGGTCGAAGACCTCGCCGAAGTACCTGGCCTCGACGTTGGCCACGTGTTTGACCAGGCCGAGGAGATTGGTCCCGGTGGCTGTCAGGGGCCGGCGCGCGTCATATTCGGACAAGCCGTCGAGTTTCCAGAGCAGCGCCTCGCGGTCCCGCCGCAGTCTGCCGTGCAGGTTGTCCTTCGCGAATTCGTCGATCATGCGGCACGAGCCTGCCACGGGCTGCTCATGGCCTCAAGATCCCGTACGTGGCCCGCGACGACCGGCAGAGCCGAGGCCCGGCGATGGCCGCCGTTGTCCACCGTCGGCCGTCGCCAGGGGTGAGAAGGCCGGTGAGTTCGGCCACGGCCCCCGGGAAGGGCTTGAAGCAACGCCGGAAGCTCTCCGGCTTCTCGTGCCGGGACTTCGCCGTCGGCACCGGCAAGGACGAACGGCCTCCGCATCCGGTCCTCGATGCCCTGGTGCTCCGGACGACGCGGTACACCGACGCCGCTGTCGCCCGGGCGGCGAGGGCTGCCCCCGGGACGCCCTCGCTCCGCGCGGGGTGGGGGCGGTTTTCCCGGTGGGTGGGCCGCCTGCCCGTGCTTGATTACTCGGCAGGTGCCTGCCGGCCGTGGTCCCTGACCGACTTCTCGATGGTGCGCGCGCACGCGGTGAACATCTCGACCTGGTCAGGGGTCAGATCGCGTACGGAGATCTGCTCCAGGGTGCGCCACATGTCGGCGATGGGCTCCCGCAGGGCGCGGCCGGCGTCGGTGAGGCTGACCACCATGACCCGCCGGTCGTGGGCGGCGGGCTCCCGGGTGAGCAGTCCGGCCTCCTGCATGCGGCGCAGTGACTTGGAGACGGTGGAGTGGTCGAGGCCGACGAGCTCCAGGAGTTCCGCCTGGGTCCGGCCGTCGCGGTCGAAGAGCTGCATCAGCAGCAGCTCCTGTCCCGGGTGCAGGTTCAGGGCGCGCAGCATGGCGGCGGCGTGGCCGCGGTGTGCGCGGGCGAGCTGGAAGACGGCGTAGCTCAGCCGCCCGTCGCGCGCCGCGCCCGGTGGCTCCGGTGAGGTGGTGTCGGACATCATCGCTTCCTGGTCGTACGGGTGGGGGTGTGATCGGTCAGTCGACGGTGAGGACGATCTTGCCGCGGTTGTGGCCGCCGTCGCTGGCCTGCTGCGCCTTGGCGGCTTCCGCCAGCGGGTAGGTGGCGCTGATCGTGGTCACCAGTGTGCCGTCGGCGGCCTGCCGGGCCAGTTCGGCCAGCCGGGCGGCGGAGCGGCGCTGCGGGCCCTCGGCGAAGACGACGCCGAGTTCACGGGCGCGGAAGTCGGCGGTGGTGACGATCCGGTCGGTGCCGCCGCGCAGGGTGATGGAGTCCTCCAGTGCGCCCTTGCCTGCGGCGTCGAAGACGGCGTCCACTCCGTCGGGGGCGAGCGCGCGGACCCGCTGGACCAGGTTGTCGCCGTAGACCAGCGCGGTCGCGCCGAGCGAGGTGACGTACTCCTGGTTGGCCGGTCCGGCGGTGCCGATGACGCGGGCGCCGCGTGCGACGGCGAGCTGGACGGCGATGGTGCCGAGCGCGCCGGACGCTCCGTGGATCAGCAGCGTCTCACCCGGGGTGACGCCGAGCAGGTCCAGCACGCGTTCGGCACCGTCACTCGCCACGGGCAGGGCGGCGGCGTGTGTCCAGTCCAGGCCGGCCGGCTTGGGGGCGAGGACGGCCGCGGACGCCAGGGCGTACTGGGCGTAGGAGCCGGTGTCGGACCAGCCCAGGACCTCGTCCCCCACCTTCAGGTGGTCGACGTCCTCGCCGACGGCGTCGACCACACCGGCGATCTCCCCGCCGGGCACGGCGGGCAGCGTGGTGGGGAAGATGGCCTCCATGACGCCGGAGCGGATCTTGCCGTCCACCGGGTTGACGCCGACCGCCCGTATCCGCACGCGGACCTGGCCGGGGCCGGGCTGGGGGAGGTCGATCTCCGCCTCGTGCAGGACCTCGGTGCCGCCGAACGTGTCGAAAACAATGGCCTTCATGACGCTGGGTCTCCTCGCGTGGATGCCGCGCCGACCACTTTCTGTGGCCAGCCACATAAAAGTAGCACCGATTATGTGGCTAGCCAAGTAATTGCTTCGAGCGGGGTCCGGGAGGCGACCCGCCCGCCGACGCGGCCGGGGCCGCACCCGGCGTACCCGCCGTGCACCACAGGCTCCTTGCCTGCTGCCGGCCGCTCCACGGCGACTAAGGCACCCCGGCGGTCCCGGCCCGGCGTGAGGCCCGACGCGAGGACGAGAACCGGGTCGGCGCGCTCGCGCCGACGAAGCCCGCGAGGCACCAGGGGGCCAGGTGTGCCGGGTCGGGGCGCGGAAGGTGCGCGTCGCGCCCGAGCGGCACGCTGATGTCCGCTTCGTCGGCCGGCCGGGCCATGTCCCCGGAGCCTCCCGGGGCATGCGCACCAGGACGTCCCCCCTCGGTGAGGACCGGTGAAGACTTCAAGGGCACGCCGTCGAGGAAGGTGCCGGACGCGGGCACGCCGTCGGTGATGTCGGCACCGTGGAGGACCGGCCTTCCGGCGCTCCCGGCCGTCCATCGTGCGCCCTCGTCACTTCTCCCGGGTGGCGGTCACGGCCCGCGGGAGCTCCGGGGAGCCGCCGCGCGCGAGGCCGGCGTCCGGCAGGCCGGCCGACGCTGTCGGCTCGTGCGGGGGCCAGGGTCAGGGGGAGCGGCGGTGCGGCCGGGGCCGAGGGGTGCGGCCGCCGCGGGGTGTGCAGCTCCTCGGCGGAACGGCGGCGGAGGTCCGGCCGCGGGAGCGCGGCCAGGCCCGCACGGTTTCCAGGCCGTGGAGCGGGCCGGCCCCGGTGCCGTCGGCGGGCGCCGGGAGGTCGCCGTGCCGTGGCGCCGGTTGGCGACGGTGGCGCGTGTGACTCCCGCGACGCGGGAGATATCCGCGGCTGTCACCCGGGCTGACGGCTGGGGCATGAGCTGTTCTCACCTCTCGCCGGGAACAGGGGGCACGGCACAGCACCCGCCACACCTGTTAGCAAGTTTGACGCTGCTTTCACTTGCGTGCTTACCTATAGATGCTTCCGGTCGGCCCGTGGCCGACGGGAACTGCCGCGGCCTGCCCCGGACCGGCCGCCAGAGGAAGCCTCACGAGTGGAGGGACCTGCTTGACCGAGATGGATGATCCCGAACTGACCGTCTACCACCGCCACTTGGCGCAGTTGCCGGAGCGCGACAGTGAGGAGAGCTTCCGGGCCCTGCTGGTCCAGGCCCGCCACATCACCGGCGCCTCCTACGAGACCACCCTCTACGACCACCAGCAGACGTTCCGCCTCCTGTGGCACCACCTGGAACGCGGCGGCCACCTCAGCCGCGCCCACCGCGACGCCCGCGCCCGCCTCGCCTCCGGCCGCACCGCCCCCGGGGAACGCGCCGCCCTGGAGCTGTTCCTCACCGTCTACGCCCAGGTCCACCCGCCGAACACCGCCGGCGCCTGACCCGTACGACCACGCCCGGCGGACATCCCCCGGGCCCGCGGCCCCCCGCCCACGCCGATCACCGCCCACGCGCAACCGAAAGGCCACCGTGACGATCACCGAGCACGCGGCGCTGGTCCGCCGCTTCGCCGAGGACTTCACCGCCCTGCAGGAGGCCGTCCTCGCACGGATGAACGGGATCTGCCCCGAGGAGACTGTTGCGGCCCTGGAGCACGCCTCGCTCGCCGGTCCCATCGCCCTCGCCCTCGCCCTCGCCCACGCCGACGTCCTCGCCCGCGGGGACGTCCGGCGCGCGGAGCTCTCGGGCCGGCCCGCCGAGCGGCTGCGGCGGCTGCGCGAGCACGCGCGCAAGGTGCGCCGGGCCCGGTCGCGGGCGGACGCCGTGTGCAAGGAGCAGCGTGCCCGCCGCACGGCCGGCCTCTCCCGGCCGGTGGAGACGCTGGAGCTGCGCGTGGTGCGCGCCGCGTACCCGCAGGCCTACGCCACGGCGCTGCGGGAGGAACTCCGCGACAGGGGAGTGCCGGAGGGCACGCCGCGGGTGCCGGAGAGCGACCTCGCCCAGTGGGCGTGGGACCGGCAGTCGGCGGGCGGCGAACCGCCGGCACCGGTGCGCGCACTGCTGGACCACTCCGACGACGCCTTCGTCCAGGCCCTCCTGCGCGACGCGCGGGAGGAGGAGAATCCCCACCTGCCGCACGACGTGGTGGTCGGACGGTGGAACCGGCACGCCCGTTCCGCGCTGGCCTGGGGCCGCTACGCCATCGCCCGGGCCGAACGGGACGCCCTCGCCCGCCCCCTCACCGCACGGCACGCACAGCTCGACGCCCTGGACGACGCCTACCAGGACACCGCGGTCCTGGCCGCCCGCGCCCGCGAGGCCAGGCTCCGGGCCGCGGACCTCCACGACCGGATGCGGGCCTGCGCGGCCGCGGGGCCCGTCGCGGAGCTCGTCGCGCGGTGCCGTGCCGCGGCTCTCGTACGCTTCGCCGCCACCGAGCCCGAGGCGTGGCACGGGGTGCGCGAGCTGACCGCCGGGCACCGGGCCGGCTGCGCCGAGCGGGCCGGCGGCTGCCCGCACTGCCACCACGCCCTCGCCGCCGCCCTCACCGGCACGGGCGAGGACGGCGACGGCGAAGACCCGGCGGTGACGGACCCGGCCGACAGGGACCGTTACGCCTTGCTCGACGACCTCCCCGACACCGCCGTCGTGGCCGTCGCCGACGCCGCGGTCGGTGACGAGTCCGCGCTGTGCGGCCATGGCTGGGCCGCCGAGGACGGGACGGCCGGACACGGCGACTCGATGGCCTCGAGCAGCGGCGAAGCCGAGGTCATCGGCATCTGCGCGGCCGCCCTCAGCCTCCTCGAACGCCACGGGGAAGCGCCCGTGGTCGTCCTGTGCGACAGCGTCCAGGCGGTGAAGGTGACGAACGCGGCCCTGGAGCGCGCGGACCCGGCGGCGGCCCACCGCACCCTTCTCTTCCCGGAGGGCAGGGACCTCATGGACCGTCTGCTGCGCCACCGCGACCGCGTCCGGGTCCGCTGGCTCAAGGGGCACGTCGGACACGACCTCAACGAGACCGCCGACGCCCTCGCCGGCCTCTCCCTCCGCCGCGCCACCGGCCGCGTCTCCCCCCTCGCGGCCCGCAAGGAGGAGACCCGGATCCTGCGCTCACTCGGCCCCGGGAACCGCCCGTCCTCGGCCGCCGCCTGATGCTCCGGGAACATGGACGGAGCATCTCTGAGGACGGGTGACACGGAGCACGGTGGCGTCGGCGGAAGTGGTCGGGCCGCCTCCGTCCGGCGGCGCGGCTCTTCGGAGTCAGGCCTTTGTGTTCCCGGTCACCGTGGGGATCGCGGCGGGGCAAGAGCTCATGCCCCCGACTGCACCACTCTTGACGATGATGCCGGGTTTCGTCTCGTTGGACATGCTGCTGTAGGTGTTGTTCGTGACCGCGTTCCGGGCGCCGCAGACGAAGCTCCCGTCCGAGGCCTGCACCCAGTACGAGACCATGGCGTTCGTTCCTGACTGGCGGAACTGGTTGTGGTCGATGCGGTTGTCACTGCTGCTGCGCCGCAGGCGCACCGGATCACCGGTGATGCCCTGGAAGGTGCTGTTCTTCACGGTGTTGTGGTGGCTTCGTTCGGCCATGTAGACGCCGTGCATGCAGCCGGGGCATTCGTTGGCGACGTTCTTCAGGTAGAGGAAGGAGACGTTGTCCACGACGTTGTACGACGAGCCTGCGTTCATGTGGATCCCGGCGTACCCGTCTCCGGCGCCGGCGTAGGCGTTGCCGATGAAACTGAACTGAGTTCCGGTGAAGGTGTTCCGGTCGTTCTTCAACAGCACGCCGCCGGTCCGGTAGTACTGGATGATCAACCGCTTCATATGGATGCGCGGCCCGTCGGCTGCGACCTTGAGGAAGTAGCCGAGGTGCCTTGCCCCGTTGGTGCCCTTGATCACCGGCGCGGTGCTGCCGCCCACCCGCGTGAAGGTGATCGACTTCTGCTTGTACGCCTTGCCCAGCGAGAAGCTCGACCGGGGGCGGTAGGTGCCCCCGAAGATCCGCACCGAGGTCAGGTTCGCGTTGTTCCTGACGCGCTTCAACGCCTCCTCGATGGTGCGTACCGGCCGGCTCTTCGTGCCGGAGGCCGAATCGCTTCCCGTGGTGCTCACGTAGACGCTGGTGGGCGCCGCGTCGGCGGGAGTGGCGACGATGAGGCTTGCCGTGCTGACGGCGGCCATGAGGCCGGCGACCGCGAACTTCCGCATGCTGTCTGCTCCTTCGCGTGGATCAGTATCGGACTACGGGGCATGGCCGCCCGAGACGGGCGGGCCGATCCTGCGGGCGGCGGACTGCCCGGCAAGGAGAACGGCAGATTCCCCACCCGTTCCACAGGCTGAAGGACGGAATGCGGACACGTCGGATGTACTCCTCTGCCCCGTTCCGGGTGTTCGGCATTCCAGATGCTCTCGATGCGGCCTGCTCACCCGACGCGGCCTCAGGTCCAGCCTCCTGCATGGAAAGAGGTGTTCATCGACGCAGAGGGCCGCGCCGTGGCGGCTGCCTGGCCGGGCAGGCACCACACAGACTGCTGGCCATCGGCAGGTGAGGCAACGAGAGCCGGCTGTCCCGGACAGCCGCCGACCGTCCGGGCTGGTCCGGGCCCTGTCCGGATTGCGTCCCGGACAGGGGTGCCGCCACCGCTTCATCATGCCGGTGCCGCTATCGGGCCGCCGGGAGCGTCCGCTTCTCGGGCCGGGGGAAGGGCCGTAAGCAGGTGCGGGTGAAGGCGCGGCGGTCCGGGAAGCCGGTGTGCGCGTAAGCGATCGGCGGGAGTCGGGCACATGGGCCGCCGGTGGCGGGGACCCCGCCGGCCCGCCTCGCCCGGCCGCGCGGGACCGGGGCGTACGGGTGGTGGGCCGTGCGGCCCCCTCTTCCTTCTTCAGCACAGGGGGCCGCACGTGGTGCGGCGTCGAGTGGCGCCTTGCGAACATCCATGATGAGGGATCGCGTGCAATTGCAGAGCAGAAGTGCTGTTTTTCTCCTCAAAGGGATGAACCCCCGCGTCATGAGGCCCGCGAGGCGGGTGGCGGGGCGTAGCGGGAGGTGGCGGATCATCTTATTGTTCCGTAATCCCATGATCACATAGCGTCGGACGGCTGTGTGCGGCCATCCTGGCGGTCCCCTCCTGATGGCGCTTCAGCACCGCCCGACGGAGGGCTCGTTGGTGCCGTTCGCTCACAGAAACAGAGTGCGATGTCGAGTAAGAAGGTGGTGGCCGCTGTCGTCCTGGCGGCGGCCCTCACATGGAGCACGGTGATGACCGTGCTCGGGCACGCGGCCGCCGCGGCGGTCCTGCTGCCCTCCCTGGGCCTGCTCACGCAGCAGGTCGTCCAGGCGCTCACGCCGTCCTCCGCCGGCGTCCCGGCCGGGCGGCGGCAAGGCGGTCAGGAGGTACCGCGGTGATGCCGTCGTCCGATGCCGCCCAGCCCCCGCCCCACAGCGTCAGACGGGGCCGCCCGCCGGCCCCCATCTCCCCGGAAGTGGGCCCGCTGCACCGCGCCTGGCTCGAACCCGTCCGCAATGTGCACCGCACCAGCGGCCTGACCCTGGACGACCTCGTCGACCGGTCCGGCTACTCCAAGACCCGGATCAGCGAACTCCTGCGCGGAAACGGCTACTACCCCGCCTGGGAGATCACCTTCAGCGTGATCCGCGCCCTGGACATCCCCACGGAACCCATGCGCCGGCTGTGGACCGCCGCCGCCCGCGAAGCCCGCAAGGGCCCCGAGTGGATCCGCCAGTGCATCGAACAGGTCGCCCACGAGGCCGAAGGACCCCCGCTGCCCTACCAGGCGTTCACCGAGACCATGCGCCACCCCTATCTGGAATACGCCCGCGCCTTCCTCCTGACCGACCGGCGGGCCCAGGGCGTCGTCGCGGAGGCCAACGACATCCTGTGGCTCTCCTGGAACGAGGCCACCGCCAGCGCCAACCTCAACCGCTACGCCTGGCTCCTGCTGCGCTCCCGGGTCATGCTCCGCGCCCCCCGCCACGAAGGCCACCCCGACCTGCGCGCCGCCGTCTTCTCCACCCGCGAGATCCGCACCCGCCAGGACCCCGGACACATGATCGCCCTGTCCGAACTGGTCGACCTCTTCGACGCCATCAGCCGCCTGCCCGACGACCAGATGGACGTCGCCGTCCTGCACTACCTGTGCGGCATACCCGACCAGCGCATCCCCCACGTCCTCGGCCTGAGCCCCGCCATCGCCCACGCCGTCGACCACCACGCCCGCGCCACCGTCGAGGCCCTCCTCGGCGCCCCCGACACCCGGGAGTGACCCCGCCCGCCATGTCTGCCATCGACCAGCTCCTCGCCCGAGCCCGCCTGCACCACCACCCCGACGTCCCCGACGACACCGTCCCCCACGACGACGGCACCCGCCCCGCCGCCCCCCCGCCGGCCGCGGTTCCGTCCGCCGGCCCCGACCGCCCCGACCCGGCCGCGGCCCGGCAGCTCCACACACTGTGCGAAACCGCCGTCACCGCCCTCACCCCCGACGTCCTGGCCTTCCTCACCGACCAGGTCCCCGACCACCACAGCGCCTGGCTCCTGGGCTGCGCCCTCCACCTCGCGGGCATCGAGGACGGCGCCCGCTTCTGGTGGCAGTACGCCGCCGGCGACGGCCACCCCCCGGCCTGCTACACCCTCTCCCTGCACCACCGCGTCCGCGGCGAACAGCACGCCGCCGCCTTCTACGCCCAGCAGACCGGCCTCGACCTCACCCCCGGGACCGGGGCGTCGGAACCCCTCCCCGTCGCCGGCGCATGCCCGCCCACGGACATCCGCTTCGACGCCGGACTCCCCACCGTGCTCCGCGTCCTCAGCGAACTCGCGGCCCCGGGCCGCCGCCGGCGGCCCCACCGCATCGACGCCCTGACCAACTACGTCGCCGACGCCGTCACCCCCCACTACGACCGCCACCCGACCATCGAACTGCCCGTCCCCGAACCCCGGTTCGCCGACAGGGTCGGCTTCCTCCTCACCGCCGCCCCACCGTGGAAGACCCGCACCCGCACCCCCCGCGCCACCGCGCCCGCCCTGCCCGTCCGCACGGACCACGACCGGAACGAGGACCCCCGGGCCCGGCCGTCCCGCGCACACCGGGGAGCCGCCACGCCCTGACCCGGACACCGGCCGCGGACGACCGCGGGCTCCAGGCACGTACGCACGCCGATCCTCTACCGACAGTAGAGGATCGCGGTACGGTAGAGGCATGGCAGCAGACGAGACGAGCATCAAGGTGAGCGTGGCGGCCCGTGACCGCCTGGCCGTGCTGGCGGCCGAGCACGGCACGACCATCCGCTCCCTGGTCGAGGACCTCGCGCAGGGCACCCCGACACAGGCCGAGTACGCCGAGCGCGCCGAGCTGGCCCGGGCCGAGCTCGCCTCCGCCCTCGGCACCGCACCGGGCCCCGAGGCCGAGGCGAGGGCACGGGCACTGCTGGAGCGCCTGGGCGGGACGCGGCACACCCCGCAGGCAGCCGCGTAGTGGGGGCGATCCCGGTCGTCCTGGACCACACGACCGCCGCGGCACTGTACGACCCGAAGGACCCGTCCAACGAGGCGGTCGCGGCGTTCTACGTCCAGGCCTCCGGCGGGCTGGGAACCCTGTACGCACCCGTGCTGTCGCTGACGGCCGGCGACGCCGAGCGGCCCGGACTCCTCGGCTACATCAAGGGACTGCGGTTCATCCGCATCGAGGCCTTCGACACCGACGCCGCGGTCACGGCCACCGAACTGCTGCGCTTCGGGCACTCCTGGGCCGCCGTCCACGCCATCCACGCCGCCCGCCCCTCCCCCGCCCACCCCACCGGCCGCTTCCTGCTCACCCTGACGCCGAAGGCGTACGCGGGGACCGGCGTCCAGGCCGTCCACCCCGATCAGTAGACGCCCGGCCCGCATCCTCGGGAGGGCCTCCACGGCCGTCGACGACCTGCCGATCCGGCCGGGCGGGGCCCCGTCATGTGCGCCCTCCGGGGGCAGGCGGTCGGTGGACCCCGGGGCGGTCCGGGGGTGTGTCCTCGCCCGTCGTCCGGTCGTACGTGGGTGAGCTTGGCCGGGTCGGTGACGACGTAGACCTGGTCGCCGTCCGGGGTGAGGTCCATGACCATGACGGCGTACGGGGAGGAGTCACCCGTGAACAGCACCCGGCCCACCAACAGATCCCCGACGCCGTCGGACCGATGCGCGCCCGCGACCTGTGCAAGCGCCTCGATCTCGCCGTGGCACCGAAGAACATCGATAGCACCCGGCACAAGCTCGAGCGCCTGGTCGGTCTCGGCGTCCTCGCCGGGACCGAACCCGGCTTGTTCGCCCAGCGCCGTCCGTAGCTGCCCTCCGCCGAGTCGCCGGCCCACCACGGCTGCCCGCCCCGGGCTCGATGCGTGATCGCCAATAGCCTGTCGTGCGAAGCCACCGCAGCGTTGTGACGAGCTCTTCGCCGAAGTCCTCGCAAAGCGCGAGCAACTCGCGTCCCGCGGACGAGTCGAGCAGCCCGTCGGAATCGGGAAAGGTCAGGAGGGCGCCGTGGCAGGCGGACTCGACAACGAGGTTGCGTGAGGCGAAATAGCCCTCGCCGCTCGTGCGGTCCGCCAGGTTGGCGAGGTACTGGTGGTGTGCTTCCTCCGAGGGATGGGAGTGGAACGAGTCCTCGACCAGACTGTCCAGGTAGCTCCCCAGGCCGGACGACACCTCGACTACTCGTTCGGCCTCGTCCAGGCCTGGCTTGTCGAGCAGCTCGCCGAAGGCCCGCAAGCCCCCGAAGATTTCCAATTGGAAGAGCTGGACCGTGTCCGGGTCGACTTCGGACTCGAAGACCGGGGCCGTGCACAGCTCGGCGAATGCCTGACCGTAGGCATGGTTCGACTGTTCCCCAGGAGGTTCCGTCGCCAGACGGAACAGCGACTCGAGCACATGCGGGTCGACGCCCCAGTCTGCATCCATTTCGAACGCGAGTACCGGTGCACGCCACCGCCACAGCGCCAGAGCGGCGGCCTGACGCCGGCGAACGGGCTTCAGGTCAGCCAACCGCTCGTTCTGTGTCACGTCGGTGCGTCAGCCCTTCTGATCGCCGTGCCCCGGCCTCTTCACTTCGGGACACTGTAGAAGCTGCCGAAGGGACCGCGTGATCTTCCGAGCAGTGGCCAACTCAAGCCCGCATCCGCAGCGGGTGCACCGGCTCAGAACGTCCTCTCGGGACATTGAAGGCCGCGGCGGACTGCGTCGACGGGGAGTGATGACCCCTGGGAGGCGTCCCTCCTCCGGCAAGCGCAGAAGGGCCCGGGCGGGAGGTTCTTCCGGCCGGGGCTGCTTCCCGGCCGACGGGTCCGTCGGCCGCTGCGTCCCACCAGGAGCGGGGCCGGACGGGCCGGGCGGGAATCCGGGGGTCGCCGTCATGGCTTCAGGAGCGGCCCAGGACGATGTGATCCGGTCGTGAGGTGAGTGGCTCGGGGAGGAGTCGGGCGCCCGTGGCGGCCGGCCGCCGGACGGTGTGTCAGAGTGCGGCGAGCCGGTCCACCAGCAGTTCCACCCTCCGTTCGGCGTCCTCCGGGGGCAGTCGTCCCGCCCGGGTGAGGGTGGCCAGGCCGTGCAGGGATGCCCAGAAGACCTCGGTGAACAGCCCCGGGTGGACGCCGTCCCCGGCGACCTCGGTGAGGCTTTCCAGCAGGGCGGCGAAGCCGTCCTTCAGCGGCTTTGGGGTGTCCTCCTGCGCGAACGCCAGGCCGCCGTCGAGCCGGAACATGGCGTCGTAGACCGCCGGGTTGCGTGCGGCGAAGTCGAGGTAGGCGCGGGCGAGGGCGGTGACCCGGGCGCGCGGGCCGTCGGCGGCGGAGGTCGCGGCCCGCAGTGCCGCGGCCATCTCGGCGGCGCCCTCGAGGGCGACGGCGCCGATGATCTCGCGCTTGCCGCGGAAGTGGCTGTAGAGGACGGGCTGGCTGTACTCGATGCGCTCGGCGAGCCGGCGGGTGGTGACCGCGTCCCAGCCCTGCCGCTCGGCGAGTTCGCGGGCGGTCGCCACGATGAGGCGTTCGCGGACTGCCCGTTCGCGTTCCTTGCGTTCCTGTACCGACATGACCCGATCCTAGCACTGCTAGACAATCGAGCGGCAGCAGGTCTAGCGTTGCTTCGTCAGCTAGCATCGCTAGATTCCAGGAGGGGTAGTCATGCTCACCGCACTCGAGGTCTTCACCACCGTGGTCGTCGGCCTGATGGTGGGGGTGGAGTTCTCCGTCGCCTTCGTCGTCAACCCGATCCTCAACGCACTCCCCGGCGACAGCGGCCAGCTCGGCCGCGCCCACGGGGGCCGGATGCTCGGCGCCGTGATGCCGTTCTGGTACGTCGGTTCGCTCGTCCTCGTCGCGGTCTGGGCCGTCGCCGGATGGGACCACCACGGCACCGGCCTCGTCGTCACCGCCGCCGCGCTGCTGATCGTCAGCGTGATCATGTCGGTCCTGCTGCTCGTCCCGATCAACAACCGGGGCAGGACGTGGACTCCCGAGAACCGGCCCGAGGACTGGAAGGAGCAGATGAACCGCTGGGACCGCTACCACTACGCCCGCGTCGCCGTCATCATCGCCGCCTTCGCCCTGCTGGCCACCGCCCTCACCTGAGCCCGCGGGTCAAGACCGTGCAGGAGGCGTCGTCGTGCGGTCCCCGCGACACCCACCGCTCCGGGGGGAAGCCCCCGGACGATGCGAAGCGGACCGCCCTCACACGACCGAAACCGCACCCCTGGATACCGAATACGTCATGTGACGCATTGACCCCACATCGCCACCACGGTTGCATGATCGTGGTCCTCCGGTGGGGAGCCGGAAGAAGGACCGCGTCCTTACTGGGGGGAAACCATGAGGGGAAACGAGAACCGGAGCACCACCAGACGTGTGCGGGCCGCCCTGAGCACGGCGGTCGCGGTCTGCGCGGTCACGGCGGTGCTGCCGACGGCCGCCGCGGCCGGGCCCACGGCCGTGACGGGCGCCGCGAGCGACGGCGGGGCCGGGGTCGAGCGGATCAGTGTCGCGACCGACGGCACCCAGGGCGACGGCGACTCCGCCGGTGCCACGATCACGTCGGACGGGCGGCTCGTCGCCTTCGCGTCGGCGGCGAACAACCTCACCTCCGACAACCCGGTGACCTGGAAGAGGGTGTTCGTCCGCGACCGGCGGACGGGTCAAACCACGCTGATGAGCACCAACACGCCCCCGATCGAGCGCCCGGTGATCAGTGGCGACGGGCAGTACGTCGCCCTGTGGGGGCTGTTGTTCAGGGACACGAAGACCTTCCTGTCCCAGGTGAGCTCGGGACGCACGATCGGCATCAACTGCCCGGGCCTCAGCTGCAGCCAGCCGTCGCTGAGCGCGGACGGCCGCTACATCGCCCAGGTCGCCACCTCCGGCCGGCCTCCGTCCCGGCAGCGCATCGAGGTACGGGACTGGCACGCCGACACCACGCAGACCGTCGCCGAGTTCGAGCACGTCACCCCGTCCCGGCCGTCCCTCAGCGGCGACGGCCGCCACGTCGCCTACCAGGACGGCCGGGCGAAGGACGTCCTCGTGTGGGACCGGACCGACGGCACCACCTCCGGCCCGATCGAGGGCCCCTCCCAGGAGGCGGAACTCGTCCAGCTCAGCAAGGACGGCGACAAGGTCGTCTACCTCTCGGGCTCCGACACCCACGTCCACGACGTGGGCTCGGGCACCGACCAACTGGTGCCGGACGTGCGGGGCGTGGCCATCGATCCCACCGGCCGTTACCTGCTATACGCCCCGCACGACACGGACGGGCCGTCGCTCGTGCTGCGCGACCTGGAGACGGGCACCGACGAGACCGTCTCGGACCGGCCCGCCTCGGCCGGGACCGACGCGGTCAGCGCCGGCGGGCGCGACGTGGTCTTCCAGTCCACGGCCGACGACATCGTGCCCGGTGACACCAACGGCACGTCGGACGTCTTCGTCCGCCGCTTCTACTGACCGCCCCGGCACCCGGACAGCGCGGTGGCCGGCCGAGCGGGCCGGCCCGCCGCACTCCGGCCCTCCCGGAGGAGTGCGGCAGGCCGGGACCGGTCGACCGGCCAGGCGTCGGAAGCGGCATGGGGGCTCCTGCCGGCCCCCTCACCTGACGCCCACCGCCGTTCTCCGCGCCGACGTGAGAAGAGAACACCGCGCGGGACCACACCCGAGGGCGCCGAGCCTCGTACGGTCGTCCTCACCGTGGGCGGGGTGATGTGCACCGTTCCCGCCGTCCACCACCGGGGCGTGCCGGAAGGCCGCCTCCAGATCATCGGCCGTCCGTTCCTGCTCATGGGCCGAGGCAGGTTCCCTTTCTCAGGCATCCGTGAGAGCGCGGTCCCCGGCGACGCTCTAATCCTGGTCTCAGGTCGATCGGGGAAGATGAGCGGAAAAAGCGTCGACTGGAAGGGGACGGGCCGACGTGCGGATCATGATCGCGGATGATGAAGTGGCCATCCGTGAGTCCCTGGAGCGGGTGCTCCAGGTCGAGGGTTACGACACCAGCACCGTCGCCAACGGTCTCGCCGTGCTCGACGGGGTCGGCGGGGTCGGCGGTGACACGCTGGATCTGCTGATCCTCGACGTGATGATGCCCCGCCTCGGCGGGTTGGAGACCTGCCGGCGGTTGCGGGCCGCGGGCCGGGATCTGCCGGTGCTGATGCTGACCGCCCGTGACCAGGTCTCCGACCGGGTCACGGGGCTGGACGCGGGCGCCGACGACTACCTGCCCAAGCCGTTCGCCACCGAGGAGCTGCTGGCCCGGGTGCGGGCCCTGCTGCGCCGGCGCACGCCGGCCGGCGAGGAGTCACAGATCCTGTCGTTCGCCGACGTCCGGCTCGATCCCGACAGGTTCGAGGCGTGGCGGGGCGGACGGCCGCTGCGCCTGACCCGGACCGAGTTCTCCCTCCTGCAGGTCCTCATGCGCAACGCGACCCGGGTCCTGACCCGCGACGCGCTGTTCGAGGCGATCTGGGGCTTCGACATGAGCGCCACCGCCAACAACCTCCAGGTATACGTGAGCTACCTGCGCCGCAAGATGGAGGCCGAGGGCGAGCCGCGATTGATCTACACGCTGCGCGGCCTGGGCTACACGTTGCGGGAGACTCCTCCGTGAGCAGGCCCGCCGGCCGGGAACCGCGCAGGCTGACCCGGTGGTGGCGCCGGCGGTCCCTGCGGACCAGGCTGACGGTGATCGCGGCGACGGCCATCGCGGTCAGCGTGTTCCTGGCCTTCCAGGTGGCCAGCGAACTACTGGGCCGGGAGCTGCGGGACACCGTCGAGGATCAGCTGCGCGCCGACTCCCGCGTCCTGGCGGCGAACGCGGAGCGCGCCGGTCCGGCGCAGGTCCGGCTACCGCCGTATCCCGGATCCGGTCGGCTGGTGCGGGTCATCCTGTCCGACGGCTCGATCCGGACGCCGGCCGGCCAACCCTCACTGCCCCCGGTCAGCGAGCAGGCCGGGCGCGTGGCACAGGGCGTGTCGGCCGACCTGATGGAGTCGAACGACAGCGACGAGGACGGCTACCTCATCCACACGCTGCGGGCGGGCGACGGCGCGGTCCAGGTGGCCCGGGCCGTCGACGACGGCCCGGTCAACCAGTTCGGGTTCGGCATGCTGCTGATCGGGCTGCTCTGCGTGGCCGGCGGCGCCCTTGTCGGGCGGACCGTGGCGCGGACCGGGCTGGCACCGATCGACCGGCTGACCGCCGCCGCGGTACGTGTCGCGCACACCCGGGATCTCGACGCCGGCATCCCGGACGAGGGCGGTGGGGAGATCCGGCGGCTGATCCAGTCGATCAACGACATGCTCGCCGCGCTCCGGGACTCCCGGCGGGCCCAGCGGCTGCTCGCCGAGGACGCCGCCCACGAGCTCAAGACCCCGCTCACCAGCCTGCGCCTCAACGTCGAGCTGTTGATCCGGCTCGATCGGCGCGGCACCCTGGACAGCGCACTGCCGGCGGAGAGCCGGACCCGGCTGCTCAACGATCTCGGCGCCCAGGTGGCCGAGTTGGGCACCCTTGTTGCCGAGCTGACCGACCTGGCGCGCGGTGACGTCAGCGACGAGAGCACCGAGGTGCTCGACCTCGCCGACGTGGTGGTGGCCGCAGTGGCCCGGGCGCGTTCCCGCGTGCCCGACATCGAGGTCGCGCTCGACGTGACCTCCGTGTGGGTGAGCGGGCGCCCCGCTGCGCTCGAGCGGGCGGTGCTCAACCTCATCGACAACGCCGGCAAGTGGTCCCCCGCGGACCAGCCGGTCCAGGTCCGGCTCCGTGCCGAGGGCGCGTCGGCGGTGCTCGAGGTCGACGACGCCGGGCCGGGCATCGACGCCGCCGACGTACCGCGGGTGTTCGACCGGTTCTACCGTGCCGACAGCGCACGGGCGTTGCCGGGATCCGGTCTGGGGTTGTCGATCGTGCAGCGGGTCGTCGACGCCCATGCCGGCCGGGCCGCCGTCGCCCGCTCCGCACGCGGTGGCGCGCTGCTTCGGGTCGGCCTTCCGGCCACGGCCCCGCCCGCCCCGGTCGCGCGGCTCACCGCCGGGGAGGACACCGAGGCGTGCTGACCCGCTCGGCGGCGCGGAACGAGGGACGGCGGCCCTCGGGCATGGCCCCGCGCGGCTCACCGTCGGGGCAGGACACCACGATGCGCCGGCCCCGACGGCGCGGCGCGGGACAAGGGACGGCGGCCGCGGGCCCATGAGAATCCGGGACGGGCCTGGGGCCCGTCCCGGAACTCGTCCGTGCCGCCGCGCTCACCGTTGCAGCGCGGGCTCCTCGTCGCCGGCGAGCGGCTGTTGACCGTCCGGCAGCTTGGCCGCCGGCCGGGACAGCCGGCTCGGCCACCACATCCGCCGGCCGATCAGCAAGGTGAGGGCGGGCACCAGGACCGACCGCACCAGCAGGGCGTCGAGCAGCACGCCGAAGGCCACCAGGAAACCGACCTCGACCAGCATCACCAGCGGAAGTGTGACGAGGACCGCGAACGTGGCCGCCAGCACCAGGCCTGCCGAGGTGATGACGCCGCCGGTGGCCGAGAGGGCCCTGAGCATGCCCTCTTCGGTGCCGAGACGCACGGTCTCCTCCCGGGCCCGGCCGGCCAGGAAGATGTTGTAGTCGACGCCGAGTGCCACCAGGAACAGGAATGCCAGCAGCGGCACCGAGTAGTCGATGCCCTTGAACCCGAGGATCGTGTCGAAGACGAACACGCTGCCGCCGAAGGCCGCGGCGAACGAGACGATCACGGTGGCCATCAGGACCAGCGGGGCCAGGACCGCGCGCAGCAGCAGCCCGAGAATGATCAGGACGACGACGAGCACCAGCGGGATCACCAGTTTCTCGTCGCGCCTGGTGGTCACCTCGGTGTCGAGGTTCTCCGCGCTCGGTCCGCCGACGATCGCCTCCGCCCCGCTCACCGCGTGCACGGCGGTGCGCACCCGTTTGATCGTGTCGTACTCCGCGGCGGTGTCCGGCGCGTCCTCCGGGAACACGGAGATGTTGGCCCAGCCACCGCTGGTCTGCTCCGGGACGGCCAGGGCCACGCCGCGCGTGTCCTTGACGACGTCGAGCACCCGCTCCTGGTGTGCCGGACGCGTGAAGACCGTCATCGGCTGGCCGCCGAGCTCCGGGAAATGCTCGCGGAGAACGGTGAAGCCGGTGACCGACTCCGGCGCGGACAGGAACTGGTCCTGCTCCCGCAGGGCGCCGGTGTTGCCCGCCAGCCCGAGGGCGAGTACGCCGAGGACTCCGAGCGAGCCGAGCGTCGCCACCCACCGGCGGCGGCTGATGGCGGTGCCGAGCCGTCCCCACAGCCCCGGCTTCTCCTCCGCGGCCGTGCTGAACCGCGGGACGGCCGGCCAGAAGATCCGCCTGCCGAGCACCACGAGCACCGCCGGGAACAGCGTCAGCATGGCCACCAGCGCGCACAGGATGCCGGCCGCGCCGATCGGGCCCAACCCGCTGGTGCTGTTCAGGTCCGCTACGAGCAGGCAGAGCAGGCCGGCGACCACGGTGGCCGCGGACGCGACGACGGCCGGCGCCGCGCCGCGCAGCGCGTGGACCATCGCGACCCGGACGTTCTCATGGTGGTGCAGTGCCTCCCGGTATCGGGCGATGAGCAACAGCGCGTAGTCCGTGCCGACGCCGAACACCAGGATCGTCAGCAGCGCCGAGTTCTGGTCGTTGACCACGATGCCGAAGCCCTTGACGAGCAGGTAGACGGTCCCCATCGAGGTCAGTGCGGCCGCGCCGACGGCCACCAGCGGGATGATCCACAACACCGGGCTGCGGTAGGTGAGGATGAGCAGGAGCGTGACGACGGCGATGGTGGTGAGGAGGACCTGCTCGTCGATGCCGTCGAAGACGGCATCCATGTCGCCGTCGATCGCGCCCGGGCCGGTCACGTCGAGTTCCAGGCCGGAGGGGCGGTCCTTCGCGGCGTCACGCAACGGTCCGACGATCTCCTCCGGTGGGCCGTATTCCGTGCTCACCTCGAGGGTGAACGTCATCGCCTTGCGGTCGGTGGAGAGGCTCGTCGGTGAGTCCTCGTCGTCCTCGCCGGCCGCCTCCGTCGCCTTCGGCGGGTACCGCTTGGCAAGGGTGTCGTAGTGGCGCTCGACCGTCGCGCGGTCGGCGTCGGTCATGCCGTCGGCCCGGTGGTACACGAAGACGAACGTGCTGTCCTCACCGCCGGGGAGACTGTCGTCCAGCGCAGCCACCTTGGTGGACTCGGCACCGGCCGGCAGGGTGTCCACGGCGCTGTCGGTGGTGACCGAGCTCAGCTTTCCGCTCAGCGGCACCATGCCCGCCGCCAGTACCAGCCACAGGCCGATCACCAACCACGGCACCCACCGGCCTGCCAACCGACCGGCCGGCGCTTGCCCGGACGGCGCTGCGTCGACTGCCATCACTAGCCTCCTGCATACGGGTCACATCGCTTGTCTGGAGGCCTACTTCGTACTGAGGGAACCTGAGACGACTGTTAATGCGGTGCTCAGGCCGGTCGGCCGAACCATGTGCCCGGCGCACGCACCGGCGTGGTGGCGTCGAGGTCCTGCCCGGTGGGCAAGGCCAGGGCGGCACAGCCGCCGGGCCGGATGATCAACGCGTCGACGTCCGTCCCGACGCGTACGGCCCGGAGCCGGACGTCGACTTGCCGCTGGGCTGGGCCGCCCTGTCCGCGGGCGTGCTGCAGACGGTCCTGGAGGTACGGCTCGACGCACAGGCCCGCGAAGGCACGAGGTCACGCCTCGGTGCTGGCCGGCGGCTGCTGCGCATGCGGGACGACTGGCAGTACTACGACCGGTTTCTGCGGGCCGGCGGCGTGCAGGCCGGGCGCGCGATGAACGAGTCCCGCGCCCGGCGTGCCCAGGACATCCACGACATGTTCATCCAGGTCCGCAGCCGTATGCCGGAGGCGGCCGGTGGTCCCGGGAGTAGTCATATAACAGTAAGAAGCTGAGTCTGACGACGCCCGAGCCGGCCGGAGCGGGAACGTATGTGGCCGGGAGGCCGGAGGGCCGTATTGTACGTACCGGACCGGCACGTACGTCTCGGTTCGACACGAGCCGGAACGACGGGCTCGCCGGAGGGCGAAGCGGAATGATCAGTAGCTACTTGCTGTTATTTAATCGTACTGCCGTCGGATACGGCCCAGGAGGAAAGACGTTGCCGAAGCTGACCCACCTCACCGGACCGGGCGCCTCATGAACGCCCCCGACCGCGCCGTCACCGCCGTCAGCCGGTTCCTCGACACCCTGCGCTCCGAGGCCACCCGCCGCCAGCGCCGCGCCTACCTCGAGGAATACACCTCCTGGCTCGCCGCACAACGCCAGTGCGACACCGGCCGGCTCACCACCGAAGACCTCCTGGACGAGGACAACGCCCTCGCCTGGCTCACCGCCGCCCAGCGCGGCACCACCCGGCGCCGCCCCGGCCTCCACGGCCCCACCGCACCCGCCGCCGCCAACTCCATGGCCGCCCGCACCAGCTCCCTCAACACCTTCTCCCGCCACTACGGCCACCCCCTTGACCTCCAGCCGCCCGCCCCCCACTTCGCCCCACGCCTCACCCCCACCGAAGCCCACCGCACCCTGCGCCTCCTCGCCGGCCACCACCCCGCCGGAACCCTCGAAGCCACCTGGCAGCGCTCGGTCGCCCTCATCGCCCTCGCCGTCTGCACCGGACAGGGCATCAGCACACTCCATCCCATGCGGCTCACCGACCTGGACCTGGACCGCCCCCTGCCCCGCGCCCGCGCCGCCGGCGAGTGGTACCCCCTGGACACCGTCTCCCGCGACGCCCTCACCCGCTGGAGAACCACCCACCACGCCCTGACCGCCGGCCACCTCACCGCCCTCAACGGCGGACGCGTCGAACACCTCTGGATCACCACCTCCCCCGGCCGCCCCCGCGACGGACAACCCGCACTCCCCGCAGGCCTGCCCGCCGCCGTACGCACCCTGGAAGCCGCCCACCGCAAACTGACCGCCACCGCACTGGGCACCCCCCTCCTGCTCGAACAGTTCTGCGGAACCGAAGCCGCCGCCGGACCCGGTTCCGGGATCAGAGCAGACCGCGGACGCGGAACTGCATGACGCGGTAGGGCCATCCCGCCTCGGTGTTCCATTGGCTCACTGACAGGTGGAGATCACCGAGCGTCGACCCGGGAATGACGTAACCGCCGTACAACCGCGCCACGTGGGTGTCGTCCTCGGCGCCCCAGGACGTGCCCCGCAGCAGGGTGCGGCGGTGGGCGGTGCGCAGGTCTGCCGCGGGGTGGTCCGCGACCAGGCCCTCGAACCGGTAGCCGCCCTGGTCGAACCAGGTCAGGATCCACCGGCCGCCGAGCGGCCGCAGGCACAACTCGCCGAATGCCCCGTCCAGGACGGGTACGGGCGGACTGCCCCAGGCCCAGCGGCCGTCGGGACCGCGTCCCCATGGCTCATAGGCGCCGGGATCCGTCAGCCGGTCAGGACGGACCCGGTGCAGGATGACCGGCTTGTCCCGCTGGAACCCGGTGGACAGGACGTAGACGTACCCGTCGTCGCCGAGGGCCCAGGTGAGCAGCTGGAACATGCCTCCGTGCAGGTTCGCGGCGAACACGGCACCGGTGGGTTCCCAGGTCGCGCCCGAGTCGCCCGACCGTCAGATCTCGGTGCGCACCACGTTGCCGAGCCCTTTGTTCACCATGACGTGCAAGTACATGGTGTCACCGAGGGTGATCACATCGGACGGCAGCACGGTGGAGTAATCGGGGTTGTCGTGGTCGTACGGCCACAGCTGCTTCGCATGCCGTCCGCCCACCGCGCCGGTCCAGACGACCGGCCGGCCGGGCCCGTCGAAGCGCCCGTACAGCGCCACGGGCGAGCGCCACCACCCGCCGCCGACCCTGGCTTCCTCGAAGGTGTCGCCGAAGACGAACAGGAGCCGGCCGTCGGGTGTCCGTACGGGCACGCCCAGGTCGGTGGCCTCCATACGGAACCGGGTGGTGACCCCTGGACCGGTGAGGTCGGCGACCTTGGAGACGCGGAGGGGGCCGGGGTGTGGAGCCGGGGACCGCTCGCGAGGACCGCCGTGGCGGCCGCCCGGAGGAAGCCGGCCCGGCTGAGGTGGACCGGGCGGATCGGGGTCCGGGGCAGGCGCGGGGCGTTGCCAGGTGTGCTGTCGTGCATGAACGCTCCTGGGTGGATGTCGGGACAAGGGGCGTCGAGGGCCGTCCGGCGAGCCGGCCGGGCGGGCCGTCGAACGGGGAACGCAGCCGGCGGTTGTACTGTCGCTCGCGCCGGCTGCCCGCTTCCGGAGTGGTGGCGGTGTGTACCCCGCCGGAGAGTGGGGCACACACCGGGCTCGGCATCGGGTGTCAGTTGCCGTACTGGAGGGGGCGGTAGGCCTTGTACTCGCTGCCTGCTGCCAGTCCGTAGGTCAGGGAGCGGTGGCTGGTGCCCTGGGGGCTGCGCTGTTCGTAGGCCGTGCAGGAGCGGTGGGCGGCGTCGTTCCACTTCTCGAAGATGACGACGTGGCGGGTGTTGCTGTTGCCGATGGCGTCGATGACGAGGTCGCCGGGCTGGAGCTCGCTCATGGCGATGGGGCGGGTGAGCCTGCGGTTGGTCAGCCCCACGGTGTTGGTGCCGGGCGCGGGCAGGCCGAGTGCCATGGAGGCGTAGCCGGAGCAGTCCTGGCGGTAGCGGCCCTGTTCTCGTATAGCTACGGCGAACGGACATGTAGCGCTGTGTGACTGCTGTGGTCGTCGTTTCCCCTCGCCTGGCGCCTCGTTGAGCTGAACGAGTGATCTCGGGCGTGGGGCGAGGAGTACGGGGTGCGGCAGGACTGGGAGCCGGAGGACCTGATCGAGGTCTGGACCCTGCTGGAAGACGACATGAAGCGGGTGCGGAACAAGTCCGGGGCGACTCGGCTCGGGTTCGCGCTGCTGCTCAAGTTTTTCGAGGTGGAGGCCCGGTTCCCCGAGTCGGCCCAGGAGGTGCCGACCGCCGCGGTGGAGTACGTAGCCCAGCAGGTCAAGGTTCCCGCAGAGGCGTGGGCGGACTACGACTGGCAGAGCAAGGCGATCCAGCGACACCGGGGCGAGATCCGGGCGGCGTACGGGTTCCGGGCGAACACCGAGGAGGACCAGGACCGGCTGGCCGCGTGGTTGGCTACCGAGCTGTGCCCGGTGGAGCTGTCCCGTGACCGGCTCGCGGCAGCCGTGGTGGCACGGTGCCGCAATGACCATATCGAGCCGCCGGCGCCCGGGCAGGTGCGGCGGTTGGTGGGCAAGGCGATCAAGGACTTCGAGAAGCGGTTCTGTCGCAGCACGCTGGACCGGCTCAGTCACACGACCCGATCGCGGCTGGAAGATCTGATCGCGGGTGACGGCACCGAGCACGGCGCGGACGGCGAGGGCGCGGTGGCTGGGGGCGGGCGGTCGCACTTCACCGAGTTGAAGACGGACCCTGGCGCCCCGGGCCTGGAGAGCCTGCTTGCGGAGGTGAACAAGCTGGAGCGGGTGCGGCGGCTGAACTGCCTGCGGACCTGTTCGCGGACGTGTCGGAGAAGCTGGTGGACGCCTGGCGGGCCCGTGCGTCGAAGGAGTACCCGGCGAACCTGGAGCGGATGAAGCCGCTGCGGCGGCTGACGCTGCTGGCCACGCTGTGCCATGTCCGGCAGACGGAGATCACCGACTCGCTGGTGGATTTGTTCATCCAGCTCGTACTGAAGATCAACACCCGCGCGGAGCGGAAGGCTGAGAAGGAGCTGGGGGCGGAGCTGAAGAAGGTCCGCGGCAAGGAGGCGATGCTGCTGCGGGTCGCGGAGGCGGCCTTGTCGGAGCCGTCCGGCACGGTGCGGCGGGTGATCTTCCCGGTGGTCGGCGGGGAGAAGACGCTCAAGGCGCTGGCGGCAGAGGCCGCGGCGAACGAGGCCCGCTACAACGGGGTCGAGGAACATCCGTGTCAGATCGTGCGCTAAGCGTTCGTCGGCCCTGGTAGGCGGCTGGCGGAACTTCGGCCGCGGGGCCGGTCTGAAGTCGTTCCACGGATAACGCCCTATTATCTGCGGGAGCTTGGTTCGTCACCTGCGGTGACGTTCTCCGGGCCGTACGTGAAGCGGCCCTGTTATCCGTGGCAAGGGGGAAGCCGTGCCCACCGTCGTGCAACTGCCGGCCGGGAAGGCGTTGACCGTCCGCGCGGTGGCGGACGCCTTCCTCGACTCGCTCCGCAACCCGAACACGGTCCGCAGCTACGGGGTCGGGGTCGGCAAGACCGCCGAGCGGATCGGGGAGGCCCGCCCGCTGGGGTCGGTCGCGGACGACGAGATCGGGGAGGCACTGGAACTGCTGTGGGGCACCGCGGCGGTCAACACCTGGAATGCCCGCCGGGCGGCGGTGCTCTCGTGGCTGGGCTGGTGCGCGTCGTACGGCTACGACGGTCCGGCGGTCCCGGCCTGGACGAAGCGGCTGGCGGTGCCGGACTCCGAGACCCCGGCCCGCTCGAAGATGGCCGTGGACCGGCTCATCGCCCGGCGCGAGGTCCACCTGCGGGAGAAGACGCTGTGGCGGATGCTCTACGAGACCGCCGGGCGGTCGGAGGAGATCCTCGGGGTGAACATCGAGGACTTGGATCTCGCCGCCCGGTGTTGCCCGGTCAAGGCCAAGGGCGCCCGGAGCAAGGCCCGCCGCCGCGGGCAGGCGCGCGAGGACTTCGTGCTGGAGACCGTCTACTGGGACGCCGGCACCGCCCGGCTCCTGCCCCGTCTGCTGCGGGGCCGCACCCGCGGCCCGGTGTTCGTCACCCACCGCCGCCCCGGCCCGGGGAAGGTCGGGTGTGAGTAGTTGCCGTACAGGAAATCCCGGTGAGAACGATCTTGGTCGGCTAGCACACCGTTCCGTGGCCTCGCTGAGGTTCACGGAAAGATCGTCGAGTGGGTGTCGGCGCTGGCTACGGTCCACTTCGTGCCGGTGGAGTTTCTGACTGACGAGCAGGCCGAGACGTACGGGACGTTCACCCAGGCGCCCACGCGCCCGGAGCTGGAGCGGTTCTTCTTCCTCGACGATGACGACCGCGATCTGATCGCGCTGCGTCGTACGGACGCGCACCGGCTGGGCATGGCGGTGCAGATCTGCACGGTCCGCTACGTCGGCCGGTTCCTGGGCGAGGACCCGCTCGCCGTGCCGTGGGAGACCGTGGAGTACCTCGCGGGGCAGCTCGGCATCGCGGACGCCTCGTGTGTGAAGCGGTACGCCGAGCGGCGCTCGACGGTGTATGAGCACGCGGACGAGATCCAGAGGCGGTTCAAGTACCGCGCCTTCACCGACAGGAAGTGGGGCCGGGAGTTCCGCGGCTTCCTGTACGGGCGGGCGTGGACGCACGCCGAGGGGCCGGTGGCGCTGTTCAACCACGCGGTGACGTGGCTGCGGAAGAACCGGGTGCTGCTGCCGGGCGTCTCGGTGCTGGCCCGGCAGGTGTCGGAGGCCCGGACGGCGGCCGAGCGCCGCCTGTACGAGGCGGTGGCCCGCGCGACGGTCCGGGTGGATGCGACGCTCGCGCCGGCCTTAGCGGAGCTGTTGGTGGTGCCGGAGGGCAGGCGGGTCTCGGAGCTGGAGCGACTGCGTACGCCGCCGGTGAAGTCGACCGGCACGGCGATGGTGCGGGCCATGGAGCGGGTGGAGGAGATCTCCGCGTTCGCGCTCGGGCGGGTGAACCTGTCGCGGGTGCCGGTGAACCGGCTGTCCGCGCTGGCCCGGTACGGCCAGCTGAGCAAGGCGCAGACGATTCTGCGGGCGCCGGAGCCGAGGCGGACCGCACTGCTGACGGCGGTGGTGCGCCAGCTGGAGGCGCAGGCCGTCGACGACGCCCTGGACCTGTTCGCGGTGCTGATGGCGAACCGGCTGATCAGCCCGGCCCGGCGGGCCTCGGACCGCGAGCGCCTGTCGATGCTGCCGCAGCTGGAGAAGGCGGCCCGGATCCTGGCGAAGGCGTCGAAGATCCTCACCGAAGAGCTGGACCTGGTCGCCGAGCACGAGGCGGACCTGGACGTCGCCGCGCTGTGGGCGGCGGTCGAGGAGGCCGTGCCGCGTACGGCGGTGGCCGGGGCGGTCGCGACCGTCGAAGCCCTGGTGCCCGAGGACGACGGCTCGGCCGAAGCGGCGATGCGCGAGAAGCCGGCCCTGCGCTACAACACCGTGCGCCCGTTCCTGTCCCTGCTGGGCGAGTCGGACGCGCTGGACGCGGCCCCGGCTGGGCGGCGCATCCTCAAGGCCGTGCGGCGACTGCCCGCGCTCTCCCGGCGCCGGGTCAAGGACCGGCCGCTGCTGCCCCGCGAGGTCGACGCCGAGCTGGTGCCGGCGATGTGGAAGCGGGCGGTGTTCTCCAACGCCAAGCTGCCGCAGGGCGCGGCCGACCGGGACGCGTACGTGGTGTGCGTCCTGGAGCAGCTACATCGTGCCTTGAACCGGCGCGATGTGTTCGCCTCCCCGTCGAACCGGTGGGCGGACCCGCGTGCCCGGTTGCTGGACGGGCCGCGGTGGGAGGCGATGCGCGCGGACGTGCTCGCAGGCCTGTCCCTGACCGAGGACGCCGACGAGCACCTGGCCCAGCTCGTGAGGGGGCTGGACGCGGCGTGGCGGCAGATGGCTGACCGTCTGGAGGAAGCCGGCGCCGACGCGAAGGTGGAGATCGTCGTCCCCGAGGGCGGGGGACGCGCCCGCCTGTCGGTGGACAAGCTCGGCGCGGTGGGCGAACCGGAGTCGCTGACCTGGCTCAAGGCCACCACGGAGGCGATGCTCCCGAGGATCGACCTGCCGGACCTGTTGTTCGAGGTCCACTCCTGGACCGGGTTTCTCGACGCCTTCGGCCATGTCTCCGAGCGGCGCACCCGCATGGAGGGCCTGCTCGTCTCGCTCGTCGCGCTGCTGGTGGCGGAGAGCTGCAACATCGGCCTGACCCCGGTCATTGACCCGGAGAACAAGGCGCTGACCCGCTCGCGGCTGTCCCACGTCGACCAGAACTACCTGCGCGCCGACACCATCGCCGCGGCGAACGCCGCGCTCATCACCGCCCAGTCCCGCATCGAGCTGGCCCAGATGTGGGGCGGCGGCCTCCTCGCCTCCGTCGACGGCCTGCGCTTCGTCGTCCCCGTCAAGAGCATCAACACCGGCCCCTCACCGAAGTACTACGGCTACAAACGCGGCGTGACCTGGCTCAACGCCGTCAACGACCAGGTCGCGGGCGTCGGCGCGATGGTCGTACGCGGCACCCCGCGCGACAGCCTCTACACCCTGGACACGCTGCTGAACCTCGACGGCGGGGTGAAGCCGGAGATGGTCGCGACCGACAACGCCTCGTACTCCGACATGGCCTTCGGCCTGTACAAGATGCTCGGCTTCCGCTTCGCCCCACGCTTCCGCGACCTCGCCGACCAGAGGTTCTGGCGGGCCGACCTGGCCGACGACCAGGCGCCGGCCGCCGGGTACGGGCCGCTGGAGGCCGTCGCCTGCAACAAGGTGAACCTCAAGCGGATCTCCACGCACTGGCCGGACATGCTCCGCGTCGCCGGGTCGCTCATCACCAACCAGGTCCGGGCCTACGACCTGCTGCGGATGTTCGGCCGCGAGGGCCACCCGACCCCGCTGGGGGGCGCGTTCGCCGAGTACGGGCGGATCGACAAGACCATGCACTTGCTCGCGCTGGTCGACCCGGTCGACGACACCTACCGCCGGCTGATGAACAGGCAGCTGACCGTGCAGGAGTCCCGCCACCGCCTGGCCCGCGCGATTTGCCACGGCGGCCGCGGCCAGATCCGCCAGGCGTACCGTGAAGGCCAGGAGGACCAGCTCGCCGCCCTCGGCCTGGTCCTCAACGCCGTCGTCCTGTGGAACACCCGCTACCTTGACGCCGCCGTCGCCCAGCTCCGCGCTGAGGGCCACGACATCAAGGACGAGGACGTCGCCCGCCTCTCCCCGCTCAAGGATCGGCACATCAACTTCCTGGGCCGCTACCTGTTCAACATCAAGGCCAGCGGCCCCGGCCAGGGCCTGCGTCCCTTCCGGGACCCTGACGCCGTCGAGGACGGCGAAGACGAGGTGTGAGGACGTGCCGTTTGGCGGCTGTGCGATGCCTTCGGCCTCGTCCCGCAGCTGGGCAGCGAGGGCGCGGGCCTCTTCGGGGCCCGAGTGGGAACGGGTCGGGAAACCGGTGCTGGTGTCTGAAGTCTCGGCAGGACGTTCTCAGTCCGTCAGGTCGACGTGCGGCCGCCGGTCCTGCCGGGGCCCGGAGTCCTGGTCGCGTGTTCGCTCGCGGTCCGGGTCCGCGGGGGCATCGGGCGGTGGGAGGTCAGGGTGCGGGTTGCGTCGGCGGTGGTGGCGTTCGGCGGAGGAGAGAAGGGTGGCGGTGAGGGTGAGGGCGGTGCCCAGGAGGAGGGGGAGGAGGAGGCTGGCGCTGACGAGAGCGCCAGCGGCTGCTGTTCCGGCGGATCCTGCGGTGATCTTCAGGGCGCCGACCCAGACGAAGATCTGTCCGCGTGCGTTGTCGGGGGCGTATTCGCTGCGGGCTGCGAGGGTGGCGGCGAAGAAGTAGGCGTTGGCGATGCCGGCTGCGGCGTAGGCGGCGATGGCGAGCGGGAAGGAGGGAGCAAGAGTGATCAGCAGGAGCGCGGCGGCGATGGTGGCGGCGAGGCGGGTGGTGAGCCGGTCGGCTTCGGTGCGGGGTGGGCGGATCATGACGCCCGCGGATCCGGCGAGGTTGCCCAGGCCGTAGGCGGCGGTCAGGAGTCCGGCCGCGGAGGCGCTGACGCCGAGGGCGGGGGTGCCTGCGACGGCAGTGATGGGGAGGGCGGCGACGCTGAAGGCGACGGTCACGGTCAGGTACAGCGTGCGGCGCAGGGGCCCTGAGGCGAGGATGCCCGTGAGGGTGCGGATGGGGCGGGGGACGTCTGCGGCTTTGCCGGGGGCTGGGGCGTAGGGCAGGAAGCGGATGACGGTGGCGGCGATGAAGCAGCCGGCAGCCAGGGTGAGAGCGGCGGTGGCGGGTGAGGCCCAGGCCGCGAGGGCGGCGACGAGGGTGGGGCCGACGGTGCCGCTGATGCCGTAGGTGGCCACGTCCCAGCCCTGGGCCCGGCGCTGGCGTCGCTGGCCGTGTCCGGCGATGGCGGGCAGGCGGCTGCTGATGCCTCCGGTGAGCAGGGGCCCGAACAGGCCGGAGACAACCAGCAGGGCGGCGGTGACGGCGGGGTGGGTGTGGGGGTAGAGCAGGACGGCGGCGGCCAGGGCGGTGCCGTGGGCGAGAGAGGCTGCGGCGATGACGGTGCGGCCGTCGCGTGCGGTGTCCAGACTGCGGGCGACGAAGGGACCGAGCAGGTGGGGGGCGGTGATGCAGGCGCCCAGGGCGCCGGCCAGCCAGCCCGAGCCACCACCGGCGGTGACCATCAGCACGATGGCCACGACCGCGCCTCCGTCGGAGGTGCGGGCCAGAGTCGCCGCGATGATGTAGCGGGCCAGCGGGCCCCAGCCGGGCTCGTCGACGGAATGGTCGGTGCGTGGGCGCATGGCCGCGCGTTCTCCTGCGGGGGACGAGGGGTGCGGAAGGAAGTGCGACGCGCTGCCGCCCTCCCTCATGGGGGGCGGCAGCGGGATGTCAGGTGTGGAGCTGGAGCTGTTCGATCACTGTGGCGACGTGGGCGCGTTCCTTGGCGTCCAGGCCGCGCAGCGGCAGCGGGAGGTTGCGGTGGGCGGTCAGCCCCAGGTGCGCGGCGGCCGCCGCGACGACGCGCAGAGAGCCTCCGTGCTGGACGAACAGGTCCCACAGGGGCTGGAGACGCTTCGATTCCTGCTCGGCCTGCTCGTGCCGCCCGGCCTGTGCCGCGCGGGTGAGGGCGAGGGCTGGCTGGGGGAAGGTGCCGCCGACCACCGAGTACCAGGCGTCGCATCCCGCGTTCAGCCCCCGGGCCGCGGCCGCGTCCCCGCTGATGCCCACGGTCACCGTGTCGGGCAGGAGCCGGCGCAGGTGCTCGACGCGGGCCCGGGCCTGCTCGGGATCGGCGGGGAGGGCGGGGATCTTGATGGAGGCGACCTGCGGCAGCCAGGCCAGGCGGGTGTACAGCTCGTCGGTGAAGGTGAAGTGTGTGGTGCCGGGGTTGTCGTAGATCACCAGCGGGACCGACAGGTTCGCGGTGACCTCCTCGAACAGGGCGAAGACGTCTTCGTCTGTCAGCGGCTGGTAGGACACCGGTGCCAGCAGGACTCCGGCGGCTCCGGCGTTCTGCGCGTCCTCGGCGGCCTGGAGGACCTGGCGGGTCCGCAAGGCCCCGATGCCGACGATGACCGGTACCCCGTCGGCGTGCTCGACCGCAAGGCGAGCGACGCGGGCGCGTTCCTCGCGGGTCAGGTAGGCGTAGGAGCCGGTGGAGCCCAGCGCGCCGATGGAGTCGACGCCGGCGGCGGCGAGCCGCTGGACCAATGCGGCGTACGCCTTATCGTCGACATTGCCGTTGCCGGGGATGGGAGTGAGCGGGAAGGCGCTCAGACCGGTGAACAAGACGGGCCTCCAAAGGGGTGTGGGACTTTCGACGACGGGCGGGGGGTCAGGCAGTGGCGTCGGGGTGGGCCAGGCTGAGGTAGTGCACGGTGCTGCTGTCGCAGTGCGGCTGCAGGAGGGCTTGTAGGTCGCTGGCCGCGGTCGTGAGCAGCTGCTTGTCGCGGGTGGCGGCGACGGTCTCCAGGACCAAGGCGACGCGGGTGGAGTCCTCGGTGACGCGGGTGCGGTGGGCGTCGCGGTGGTTCCAGTGCCGGGTGAGCACGTCGGTGGTGTCGGTGTAGATGACCTCGCCGGGCTTGGGGTTCTCGACGGTGCCGGGTTCGCCGAGCGGGGTGAAGCTCTCGCTGCCGTCGGCGTAGCGGATCTCGATGTCGCCGGTGACGTGGTCGAGGTCAAAGGCGCCGGCGGGCAGGCCGTGGCGGACAGAGACGGCATTGTAGGAGTCGACGGCCGGGTTGATCCGGGGCAGGGCGCCCTTCTTCGCCAGGCGGCGGCCCAGGGCGTCGACGCTGGGACGGATGCGGCGGGGGTTGGTGCCGAAGGAGCGGTAGACGGCATGCCACGCCTCGATGCGCGGGTCGCTTTCGTCGGCCGGTGCCCAGGCACCGTCCGCGAGCTGGGCTTCCAGTTCCTCCAGCGCGCTCGTAGTGGCCGGCCACGGCTCGTGGCCGCGCAGGCCGGTGGCGATGACGACGGCGATGAGGGTGTCGGGGAAGGTGGCGGCGACGTCGGGGGTGATGCGGAAGCGGGTCATCGGTGGTCCGTTCCAGGGGTGGTGTGCGGGGCGGTCAGGTGAGGGCGAGGAGGCTGACGGCGACGGCCGCGGTGCCCAGCCCGATCAGCTGGCCGCGGTGGATGCGCTCGGCCAGGACGCTGCGGGCGAGCAGGACGGTGCCGGCCGGGTACAGGGCAGTGATCACGGCGACGACGGCGAGGTCGCCGCTGCGGGCGGCGAGCAAGAACAACAGGTTGGCCACCGAGTCCAGCACGCCGGCCGTCGCGGAGATCGCGTACGCGGGCTTCTCCGGGCCCAGCCGCCGGAACATCACGCCAGCGGCGGCCAGGGTGACGGCCGAGGAGACTGCACGGCCGACGATCAGCGGGCCGACGCCGCTGTCGGAGGGCGCCTGGTGCAGGAAGACCAGCTGCAGGGCGATGGCAGCGCCGGCGCCGAAGGCCAGCAGCAGGGCGGTGCGTGAGGGGCGGGCCGACTTCGCACCGTGTCCGGCGCTGACCAGTACCACGGCCGCCAGGGCCAGCGGCAGGCCGATCAGCCCGGCCAGGCCCAGGTGCTCGCCCTGCAGCAGGCCGACGCCTACCGGCAGCATTGCCGAGACCAGAGCCGTGATCGGCGACAGCACGTTCATCGGGCCGATCGCCAGGGTCTTGTAGAGCAGGGCGAACGCGGCAGCCGACGCGACCCCGGAGGCCGCGCCCCAGGCGAGCGTGGCAGGGGCGAAGGAGGCGCCGAGGAAGGGCCACAGCAGCAACTCGACGGTGAGCGAGGCCGGCGCGGCGATCATCACGGTCCGCAGGACATGGGCCTTGCGGGCGCCCAGGCCGCCGAGGAAGTCGGCGCATCCGTAGGCCAGGGAGCTGCCCAGGGCCAGCAGGAGAGCGATCACGGTACGTACATCCCTTACTATCAATAGAACGACTACACCGTACATCGCATCGACCGTGGGTCGTCAACCGAACGACTACGTGGTTCAGCGCACCGACTGCTGCTGGAGGGATCAATCGATGGCCGAGACCGAGGCGGCGCTGCGGACGCTCGCGCACAACGTCCGCGCGGCCCGCACCCGCGCCGGACTGTCCCTGGACGAACTGGGCCGCCGCGCCAAGGTCAGCAAAGGCGCGCTGGTCGGCCTGGAGAAAGCGCAAGGCAATCCGAACTTCGCCACCCTGGTCCGCCTCGCCGACACCCTCGGCATCTCCGTCTCCGCCTTGATGGAAGGCAGCCCCGAGCAGCGCGTGCGGGTGGTGAGCGCCGATACTGTCATGCCCCTGTGGAAGGGCGAGCACGGCAGCGAGGCCCGGCTCATGCTGACCACCGGCGGCCCGGCAGCCACCGAGGTCTGGCGATGGGCACTGGAACCCGGCGAGGAGTATCCGAGCCACCCCCACCAGGCCGGGGTGACCGAAACCGTCAGCGTCACCACGGGTGAGATGGTCCTCGTCGTCGACGGCAACGAATACCCCGTCACCGCCGGCCAGACCGCCACCTTCGACGCCGACACCACCCACACCTACCGCGGCACCGGCACCCAGACCTGCCACCTGATCATGACTGTCCACCTGCCTCCCGGCCCCGCGTAGACCTCAAGGGGCCGGGGGTGGCCAGAGCGCCCGCCTGTCGGTAAAGGATCGTTTGACGACAGGCAGGCGACGCGTCCAATGAACCCGTGCAATCCAGCGGTTCGCGGCGGCCCGGATCCAATCAGATCCGATGGCGATTGCTGACAGGGTTTGACGACAGATAGGGTCCGATCCTCCGTACGGAAGGGGCCTCTCGGTGGCGAACCTGGTCTACAAGCGGGTCTCGACCGACCAGCAGTCCACCGCCCGCCAGGACCTCGTCCTGGCCGAGGCCGGAATCGAGGACCCGGTCGTCTTCGAGGAGGCCCCGGGAACCTCCAGCCGCCTCCACCCGCTCCAGCGCGCGAAGTTCGGCGAACTGCTCACCTACGCGCGGCCGGGCGACACCGTGCACATCTCCGAGATGTTCCGCCTCGTACGCGGCAACCAGCACATCCTCGACGTGCTCGACGTCCTCCACCGCGACCAGGTCGCGCTGCGCATCCACGACGGCGCGTTCTCCGCCATGGACCTCACCGCCCGCCACCCGCGCACCGGCGAGCTGCTGTCCACCGTGAAATTCATGGTCCAGACCCTCGCCGCCGCCGGCGAACTCCAGCGCGACCTCCAGCGCGAGCTCACCTACGACGGGCTGCGCGCCGCCGAGGCCAAGGGCAGCAAGGGCGGTCGCCGCCCCGCCGTGGCGGCCGACAAGACCGCCGACGTGCGCACCGCGTACCTGGAGGGCCGCTCTATCGCCGCCCTCGCCCGCGACCACCGGGTCAGCCGCGGCGCCATCCGCACTGCCGTCGCCGACCTCCTGCCCGACCACACCGCCACCGAGGAGGACGCCCCCGCCCCGAAGTCGCCGGTCACCCTCGACATGCCGGGCAAGGTCGCCGACTACCTCCGCGCCGACGAGCTAGACGACGTCGAGCGGGCCGCGCTCGACCAGGGCGTGACCGTACGGCGTGGCCAGGGCTACACCCTGCGCGTCACCGCCGTCCCGGCCGTGCACCACCGACTCCTCGCCCGCTGCCAGCCGCTCGACGGCGGCCAGGGCCTCCCCGCGATCCCGGCCCAGCGCAAAGCCCGTCGCGAGTACGAGAACCGCGTCAGCGCCCTCAAGCCCGGACCCCAACGCTGAAGACCCATCAATGCCACACCCTGGTCGTTACACAGGGCTACACGCCACCTGACCGTAGCTATACGAGAACAGGGCCTCGATGGGGATTAGGGGCGGCTTCGCGCCGCGTCGGGCGGGCCCGGTCGGCGTGCGCTCGCCGGCGAACATCCACCTCCACGTCGTCAGCGAGATCCGGTAGATCCGCGCGGAGGACTTCGCGATGCCCGCGCCGGTTAGGGCCTGTCCGGCGGATCATTGTCCGCGGCAGGTGAGCCCGGGCAGTGATCCACTGGACGTGACTGGGAAGGAGGCGTCAGGTCATGGAGAATTTGGCGACGTACTCGTCGAAGGGCTCGATGCCGACTTCCGCACGGAGTTCGTCCATGCGGTCGGGCTCTTCACAGGGCCAAGGAACCGGCGCCCCGTCCTTCATACCGGCGATCTGAGTTCCGTAGACCTGCTTGCGGCCCTCATTGACCAGCGTGCGGTCGCGCAGGAAGGCCAGTTCGCGCGGGCTGGCCGAGCCTGCCGACACCGCCTGCCGCATCAGCTGGAGGGCGCGACGCTGAACGTCGAGCTGCCGGTCGGCGTGCTGAGCGATGAGCCATGCCGCGCGTGCGGCCTCCTCGCCGACCAGTTCCGCCGTCGGCCAGCCGTACTCCTCCATGATCTCGTTGAGCCGGTCGCCATGCCGAGCGGTCAGTCGCCGCCACGCCAGCTGCTCGGCGGGGTCATCGCTGTTCGCGCGGACTGCCAACTGGTGATCGGCCGCAGCCATATCCGCCAGTTCCACGGCCAGCGCGGCAACGTCGTGCACCACTCTCAACTCCCAGGTCAGATCCATGCGTTGCGTCCGCCTGCAAGCCTAGAGGCGCAAATCGGGTGTAAAGATCATTCCGGAGAACGGTGACAGACGCATCCCTGCACCGAGATAATGGATCTACCCCCGAAGCCAGAGCCGGATCGCTGCGACGGTCACGGTGCCCTGGAAGACATGGACACGCCTGTCGAACCTCGTCGCCACGGCCCGGAAGTTCTTGAGGGCGTTGATCGTGCGCTCCACTTCGTTTCTGCGTTTGTAGATCGTTTTGTCGAAGCCGGTGGGCCGTCCGCCCTTGTTGCCGCGGCGTTGGCGGTTGGCCCGCTGGTTCTTCGGCTCGGGGATGGTGTGCTTGAACTGCCGTCTGCGCAGGTAGCGGCGGTTACGCCGGGAGGGATAGGCCTTGTCGCCGCTGAGGTGGTCCGGACGGGTGCGCGGGCGCCCGCCGCCGAGCCGGCCGACGCGGATGCGTTCCATGACGGGGATGAGCTGCGGGGCGTCGCCCCACTGGCCCGGAGTGATCAGCAAGGCCAGGGGGCGGCGCCCGCCTTCTCCGGCGAGGTGAATCTTGCAGGTGAGGCCGCCCCGGGAGCGTCCGAGTCCCTCATTCGGGCGGTGCTGCCGGGGCGTGCGTCTTTTCCCGGCACTCGCGGTGGTTTCTTGCGTGCCCCGGCGGCGTGCTGGTGGGCCCGGCAGATGGTGGAGTCCACGCTCACCATGGACCAGTCGATGCGGCCCCGGGCATCCGTGTCAATCCCCTCGCAGCGTGGAGACGATCTATGCGGCCAGTCCCTCGGCGAGGGTGGCTCGGTACTCGCGTTCGTAGTCGATCGGGCTCTTGAAGCGCGCGTCGCCGGACATGACACCCCTCGTTTGCGGCTGGTGACAGTGTTCTTACCGGCACCCCGTCAAGAAGGAAGAACCACGACACCGAGTGAGCCGGCAGGGGCGGTCGATCGCGGTCTGGGATGATCTCGCGGTGAGTGATGCGAGGGTGCCGGCCGCGGAGGCCGTCGAGTCACACGTCCGGGCGTTCTTCCAGGGGCACTCCGTGGAGGTCGTCGACCACGCCCCCGGGCCGCAACGGCGAGCGGTGGTGCCCGGTCTGCGCGTTCTCGTCGCGGGCCCCGGTTCCCGCGGCAACAGCTGGGCCTACGTGACCGCCGGATGCTGGGCCGCGACGGAGAAGGACGGTCACGGCCTCGAGTTCGTCATGACCGCCCCCGTTCGCGACCAGCGGTTCATCGACCTCGTGGCGATGATCGCCTCCTACCACGGCGGAGGACACCGGCTCGACCTGGAGCACAGCATGCCGATCGGTGAACCGTGGGTGCCGGGTTCGACCTGCGACCACCTGCTGATCAGCCTGCCTTACCTCCACGGACCCGGCCTGGAACACTGCCCCGTCCCCGGGGGCCACGCCCGCATCCTGTGGACCCTTCCCGTGACACCAGCCGAGATCGAGTTCCGCAGGCGTCACGGGCACGAGGCGCTGGAGCAGCTCTTCGACGAGGCGGGGATCATCCCCACCGACCCTTTCAGGGCATCGGCCGCCTGAGGCTCCGGCCCCCGGAAGCCACCGCCCGTGCCCGCCGGGGACGTATCGGCTCCGGATTCCGCCGGCCCCGGCCACCAGGCGGGCGAGGAGGCGGACAGCATGATGCCGCGGACGGCCATCAGCTCACGCAGGCGCCACCGGTGGCAGATCCGGCGTGGCATCACGAGGTCCTCCCCGGCCGCGAAGCGGCCTCGACACACCTCAGCGGGCGACGCGAGGCGGGAGGTGTTGGTGGTCGGGATCATTCACCGTCCGGTGTCGTTGCCGGGTGAGGGACGAGTGACACCTCATGGGCCGCAAGCTGTTCGGAGGTTCCCACGAACGCCGGGCCCGCGTTGGCCGGCAGCCTCGCGAGGACCATGGCGACGGCGGTTTCCGCGGTCACGGCCGGACCGACTGTTTCGGTGCGCAGCGGACCGGAGACCCAGTAGCCGCCCCCCTCGGCGGGCAGGATGTAGGGGATGTCCCAGGTCCACTGGCGTTCGGTGCAGCGGCTGAAGTGCAGTTCTCCCATGCCTGTCCAGGGGAAGAGCTGCCGCAGCCGGGGCTCCCGGCAGGCGGCGTCGATGAGCTCTTCGCGGACTCGCCCGTCCCGGCGAACGGCCTGCCAGCCCGCTTCCGTGATCTCGTCGCCTGCGGGTGTCCGTGGGTTCCGGTCCTGGTCATCGAGGGGCATGTGCGTCTTCTCCTCGGAGGTGGCGGGTGGCGCGTTGGATGGTCTCTGCTGCGTATACGTGACGGTGACCGGCACTCGGTGAAGGACAACTGACAAGAGCAGGCGGACACGGCCCCGGGGTCCTAGCCCAGACACCAGGGAACAAGTGACCCGCTGGTAGCTATCTCGGCTTCGTGATCGTCCTCTTCTTTGGTTGGCGTGGGACGGTCTTGGTCTTGTCGAGGTGTCCGTACACCGTAGAGCGGGGCACGCCGAACATGTCGGCGATCTGTTGGTCGGTCTTCTCCCGCTCGTCGTAGAGCCGCTGGGCGAGCGCGGCCTGGTCCTCGGTGAGCCTCGGTCGGCGTCCGCCGACCCGGCCGCGGGCTCGGGCAGAGGCGAGCCCGTCATTGGTGTTCGCCACGATCAGCTCGCGCTGAAGCTCGGCGAGCACCGACAGCATGCCGAACATCGCCCGGCCCTCCATGGTGGCGGTGTCGATGCCCTGCTCGATGACGTGCAGCCCGATGCTGCGCTCGCGCAGGTCCGCGCCGAGGGTCACCAGGTGGAGCACCGAGCGGGAGAGCCGGTCGAGCCTGGTGACCTTCAGCGTGTCGCCCTCGCGCAGCAGCTGCAGGACGAAGTCGAACTTGGGCCGGGACGCCTTCGCACTGCTCGCGGTGTCGACGTGGATGTGGTCGCGGTCGACGCCTGAGCGAGGTCCGGCGAGCGCCGGCCATGCACGGCCGGTTCCCCTCAGCGGCCGGCACCCGCAACGCACGCCAACGCCTTGCCGAATGGCCGACGTAGAGAGCTATAGTGCTAGGCAACTAGATAAATGGAGGAACGGGTGATTGAGTTCCACCTGAACAGCCGATCCGGCCTGTCCCCGTACCAGCAGCTGGTCCAGCAGGTTCGGCATGCGCTGCACCTGGGTCTGCTGAAGGAGGGGGACCGGCTGCCGACGGTCAAGGACGTGGCCAGGCAGATGGCGGTCAACCCGAACACGGTGCTCAAGGCGTACCGGGAGCTGGAGCACGACGGCCTGGTGGCCGCCCGTCCCGGCGTCGGGACGTTCGTGACCCGGACGCTGGCCGACGGCACGCTCGCCGCGCAGGGACCGCTGCGCAAGGAGTTGCAGCGCTGGCTGACCAAGGCCCGGCTGGCCGGGCTCGACGACGAGAGCATCGAGGCACTGTTCGTGAGCACGTTTCGTAACGCCGCCGGAGAGGACGTAGCGTGAGCGCTGTCCTGCGAGCCCAGGGCCTGGGCAAGAGGTACAAGCAGCGCTGGGCGCTGCAGAACTGCGACCTGGACGTCCCGGCCGGCCGGGTGGTGGGCCTGGTCGGCCCCAACGGCGCCGGCAAGTCGACCTTATTGAAACTGGCCTCCGGCATGCTGACCCCGACGGCCGGCACCATCGAGGTGTGCGGCGGTCGTCCTGCTGCGGGTGTGGAACAGCTGGCCAAGGTCGGCTTCGTCGCCCAGGACACCCCGGTCTACGCGGCGTTGAGCGTCGCCGACCACCTCGACCTCGGCCGGCGCCTCAACCCGAACTGGGACGACTCCGTGGCGCGTGACCGGATCCGTCGCCTCGGTCTGGACCCCGAGCAGCGGGCCGGCAAGCTGTCCGGCGGCCAGCGCGCGCAGCTCGCTCTCACCCTGGGCATCGCCAAGCGCCCGGAGCTGCTGATCCTGGACGAGCCGGTCGCGGCCCTGGACCCGCTCGCCCGGCGGGAGTTCATGCAGGACCTGATGGAGGCCGTGGCCGAGCACGAGTTGAGCGTCGTGCTCTCCTCCCACCTGGTCTCCGACGTGGAACGGACCTGCGACTACGTCATCGTCCTGGTCGACTCCCGAGTGCAGGTGGCCGGCGACATCGACGACCTGGTCGCCTGCCACCACCGTCTCACCGGACCGCGCCGGGAAGCGGGCACGCTCCCGGCCGGTCAGCACGTCATCACCACCAGCCACACCGACCGGCAGACCACCCTCCTGGTGCGCACCGACACCGCGGTCCACGATCCGTCCTGGACCGTGAGCCCGCTCGGCCTGGAAGACATCGTCCTGGCTTACATGACCCGGCCCGCCGATGCGGTACGTGACACCCGACCCGCACTGGAGGTACTCCGATGATCTGGCTGACCTGGCGCCAGTTCCGCACCCAGGCCGCCGTGATGTTCGCCGCCGTGGCCGCCCTCGCCGCCACCTTCATGGTCACCGGTCCTCAGCTGGCCGATCTGTACCGGACAGCCGGCAGCGGCCTGGTGGACCAGGTCTCCAGTGCGGACCAGACCCTCTACTACACGGGGCTGCTGGTCGTGCTCGCCGTGCCGGCGGTCATCGGGATGTTCTGGGGCGCGCCGCTGATCTCCCGTGAACTGGAGACCGGTACCCACTACCTCGCATGGAACCAGGGCGTCACCCGCACGCGCTGGCTGGCAACAAAGCTGGGCCTCGGTGCGGCGGCCTCCATGGCCGCCGCCGGACTGACCAGCCTCGCGGTGAGCTGGTGGAGCAGCCCCATCGACCGGGCCGTCAACGGCGGCGGCGCGACGAACACGTACTTCCCGCGGCTCGACCCCGTGGCCTTCGCCGCACGGGGTGTCGTCCCCGTGGCCCACGCCGCCTTCGCCTTCGTCCTGGGCGTCGCCCTCGGCCTGGTCATCCGCCGCACCCTGCCCGCGATGGCCACCACGTTCGCCCTCTACACCGCCGTCCAGATCGCCGTGCCGATGTGGATCCGGTCCCACCTGGCGGCCGCGGACCGGACCGTTCTGCCGATCGAGCCCGGCGGCGCCCCGATCAGCATCCAGGACGACGCCGGGCAGATCATCGCGCACCTCGAAGAAGTGCCCGGGTCCTGGGTCACCTCCCAGCAGACGTTGAACGCCGCCGGTCAGCCGGCCCCGGTGCCGTCGTCCTTCGCCGACTGCCTGCACACCGAGTCGGGCCCGCCCACCCTGCAGCAATTCGAACGCTGCCTCGCCGACCTCGGCGCCCTGGGCTACAAGCAGCAGGTGACGTACCAGCCCGCCGGGAACTTCTGGGCCCTTCAATGGGCCGAGACCGGGCTCTACCTCGGCCTCGCCCTGGCCCTGACCGGGTTCTGCGCCTGGTGGATCCGCCGCCGGGTGACCTGACGGACGCCAGTCCCACTACGGGAGCACCCGCGAGGGGCAGCCGGGACCCGGCTGCCCCTCGCGGCGTCGGCAGGGTCCTCTCACCATTCAGATCAATATCGCCGGTATCGGCTGCCCCGTTGGCCCCCAAGGCCGGTACAGGCACCGGCCCGTCGGCACGGGGTTCACCTCGGCTCCGCCAGGGCCTGACCGGAGGTGTCCGCCGGGGTGCGGGGACGGGGCACCGAAAGAAGCGGCGCGAGGTCGAGCCGCTTGTCCATCTCCAGGCGGAAGGTCCTGTACAGGTTGATGTTGGACCAGAACAGCGCAGTGAGCCCGCGCCGGTCCTCGTCGGTGAGCTTCTTCGCCCAGGCCGGTTCGGCGAGGACCTGCTGAAGCAGCGACGTGTTGACGTGCACGAGCAGTACACGGTGCGGGTGGCCTCGAAGTCGCCGGGCAGATCGTCCTCCGGGTTGCACCACCGCCTCCCGCCCGCGACGTAGATCTCGCGGCGCCGGATTGCGTGTCGGCAGGCGTCGTGGCCGGCAACGTCATCAAGGCGGGCTTCCAGCAACGTTACTGCCCGCCGGAGCTTCTCGGGCGTCTCACGGCGAGCACGGCTTTCCTCAACTACGGAACGATCCCGCTGGGCGCTCTGCTCGGCGGATGGCTGGGAACCGTCTTCGATCTCCGTACGGCCATGTGGATCACGACGGCCGGCGTGCCGCTGGCCGCGCTCGTCCTCCTCTTCTCCCCCATCGGGCGCTCCCGCGACTTGCCGACGGTCCCCCGCCCCAGGAATGCCCCGGGGCAGACACACCCCTGCCCGGAGCCGTCACCGCGGTCGCACTGATCCACGGTGCTCCGCCGCGCGGACCTCCTCGGCGAGGCCCGAGTGCCGGTAGGCGCCGGCGCGGTGGCCGCCGGACTCCGCAGCGGCACCGTTCCCGGCGTACGGGTCGTTCCCGGCTCCGGCCAGCTGCCCGCCCTCAAGATCATCTGATCCGCCGCCGTGGCGGATCGAGTGATCGTCGGACGGCCCGGACAGCTCCGCGACGGCTTCCCGCGGGCTGTCGCGGAGAACGTCAAGCGGCCCGTAGCCACGGACCGAGGATCGTGAAGTCCTGGTCGGTCAGACCGCGGGACGGCGCGACGTGGTGGAGGAGCGCCTGCGCGGGGTGGTGGGCGGGCACCCGGTCCCGGTCGGCGTCGGTGATCTCGTCGTCGACCCAGGCGAACGGGCGTCCGTCCGCCCACGCGACGAGGGCCCGGGTCTTCCAGTGGAGCCCGAGCCACTGGTCTTCGTGTACGTGGGCGGCCGAGGGCTCCGGCCAGGACACGACCGGAAGCCGCGGCAGACCGAGCCGCGGCGCCGGCTCGGTATTGGCTTCCTCTCCCCAGGTGGTGGCCCGGACCAGGTCGCACGGCAGCGCCGCGAGCCGCGGTCCGAGCCTCGGGTCGAGGCGTGTCAGGTGCGCGTCCGGTCCGGGGCCCGTCGGCGCGTACTGCGGGCCGGCACCGAAGGGCAGGAGCGGCCCGTCGACGTCCAGGAAGAACAGGGGGCGGTCACGGTGCACGGTCATGCCGCCACCTTGCCGCAGGTGACGGCGGGAGCAGCGGGTCGTACCCGCACCCCGTACGCACGGAGCATCGCGCCCTGCTGGACGAGCACACCGCCGTCGGCGGCACGTCCGGCACCGGGTGGGGCCTGCATGAGTGGCGCTGTTCGAGCCTGGCCCACCTCGGCGAGGCCGGTGCGAGCCTGCTCATGCTGATAGCGCAGTCTCGGCACAGGAAGCCGGAGAATGTGCGGAAGTACTTCCACCCGTTCCCGGAGGCGATCGCCGAGGTCACCGGTCTGCTCGCCCCCGGTGACAGCCGGCGCTGGTCGTCAGGCGCCGGCGAGGCGCCAAAGGGAAGTGACTTCCGTGGCTCGGGCGGCGTGGAGGGGATCAGCGGTGTCCCTCGCTCGTGGATGCCGCGGCCGGGCGTCCGTCCTGTCCACCACGCGCAGGCCCGCTGCTTCGATGCCGGCCAGAAGTTCGCCGCGCGTCCTGAGTCCGAGGCGCTCGGCCAGGTCCGACAGGATGAGCCATCCTTCACCTCCCGGTTCGAGATGCGCGGTGAGTCCGTCCAGGAAGCTGTGGAGCATGCTGCTGCCCGGGTCGTAGACACCTTGTTCCACGGCGGAGGTGGGCCGGGCCGGAATCCAGGGTGGGTTGCAGACGACGAGGTCCGCACGCCCTTCGGGAAACAGGCCAGGGCCCACGATGTCGATGCGTCCGGTGAAGTGCAGTCGGCGGACGTTCTCGCGTGCGCAGGCCAGGGCACGCGTGCTGATGTCGGTGGCCACGACGTGGTCGATCCCCCGGCGGGCCAGGACGGCGGCGAGCACTCCCGTCCCCGTCCCGAGGTCGAATGCGGTACGGCGACCCGTGCGCTGGGCCGCCGGCGCGGGGAGCGGTGCCCGTGCGATGAGGTCGACGTATTCGCCCCTGACGGGGGAGAACACGCCGTAATGCGGGTGAATACGGGCATCGAGGGCCGGTACCTCCACGCCCTTCGTGCGCCACTGATGCGCTCCGATCACGCCCAGTAGTTCTGTGAGCGAGACGGCCATCGGCTCGGACGGCGGACCGTACGCCTCGGTGCATGCCTGGCGCACATCGGGGGCCCTGCGCAGGTTCAGGCAGTAGCCGTCTTCCAGCAGAACGAGGAGCCTGCCGAGCACGCGGGCACGGTGGCCCCGGGCCCTGCGGTGCAGGTGGAAGGACTCTGCTGGGCTGCCGCCTCGCCGGGAAGGTTTCCGGCCGATACGGCGGTCCATCGCTTGCAGTAGTTGACGTGCGTTATGGAAGTCGCCCTGCCACAGCAAGGCGGTTCCCTCGCAGGCCAGACGGTGAGCAGCGTCGGCTTTCATACGGTCGTCCGCGCCGATGACCCGGCCGGGAGGCGGTGTCGCGCTCTCGGAATGCCAGCGGGCGGAACGGGGGGTGTTCATCTCGGTCCAGTGGATCGTGGACACCATGTACTCCTCGTGATCGAACGTACGGGGCACGAAGAGCACTTCGACGAGGAGCAGGGCGAACGACCCGTGCTGTAGCACGGGCGCGTGTGTCAGGGCAGGTAGGGCTACCGCTCCCGCGTCGAAGCGCGAGAGGAGGAGTCGCCGAGAACCATGCCGAGCGTCACGAGCAGCCCTTTCGGAGAGATGGGGTAAGAGGCTCGCACAGCTCTCTCTCCGCGGGCAAACCAAGCCCATGGGTTGGGCGGGGGCAGCTCTCCCCGCCCAACGCGGCTCATCACTCGTCGGTGACGTCCTTGCCGCGCGGCAGGCGCGGCCCGCCGGACAGGCCGGGCGGCTGGAGGAAGTACCGGCCGTGCATGGTGACCGTGATGCCGCACGAACGGCGAGATGCGGGCCACGTCCTCGTCACGGACGCCGAAGCCGTCCGCGTGCGCTTCGCGGTCTTACCGGGAGAACGCGTAGGTACGGACGGGGTCGAGGTGCAGTTCGAAGGGCCCGAAACAGTCGGCCGCGAGGGTCGCGACCGGAGCGCCGCACGGGCAGGCCCGGTTGAGTCCCTCGTCGCCTGTCGGTCCGCAGCACCCATTGCTGTTCGCCCAGTCGGGCAGTGGCTGAAGGCCGGCGGCGTCATCAGGGTGGACCAGCACGGTGTGTCGGCTCCCCGCCGAGATGACGAAACCTTCTTCACGGCAGACCACAGGTCCGCGCGACTGAGCCGGCTTCGGGTCCTCCTGATCGTCCTGCAGCATGCAGGGAGGTCCCCAGGGCTCGGGATCGATCGCGTAGTGGCCCCGCGGAACGGTGGAAGGCGCCCGGCGTGTCTCCTTGTCCCGGTCGTGCTCGTCGTCGGAGACGTCAGGGACGGCGGCAAGCTCGGCCAGCTCCGGCGTGATCGCGGTGCCGCACGTGGAACAGAGGAAGACGGTCATTCCCTCGTTGTAGTGTTCAGGACTGCCCCTTCGCATCCTCGTTTCGCTGCTCGGAGCCGATGCGCGCGCGGGCCGGACCGGGCAGCGTGCGGCAGGGTCGCGCTCGGCGACGTGCCGGGCGACCGCGTCGACGCCGAGACGGGCGTACCGCTCCAGGGAGCGAACGGAGACATGGCAGGAGCGAGCTGGCAGCATCGGGGGAGGTGCCACCCTCCGCGCCGTGTGTCAGGGCACTGTGGCGGAGCCGGTGCAGTGTGAACCCGTCCAGGTCCTCGATGTCCGGCGTCGGGGACCAATGGAACGGCCCCTGGAAACCGATCCCGCCGCTTCACCACGAACCCACTGATCAACTCCTTGACACTGGGCGCACCGGCCTCCCGGGGCCACGCCCGACAGCCTTCGGTTCCGCGAACTCGTGGAGGCGAGGGGTCAGCGGGTGGGCAAAACGAACTCGGGCTGGTCGAGCAGGCGCAGCCGGCTTCCGTCAGGCTGGCGCCGGCCGAGGCGTTCGGCTCCGTTCCCGGGGTGAGCCTGTGGCACTGGGCCCGCGACCCCGACGGCCGCCCTCCCTCACGCCGGCACGCCAAGCTCGCGGTGGCCGACCGCCGCACCCTGTTCCTGGGCAGCGCCAACCTGACCGAGTCCGCGGCCCACCGCAACATCGGGGCGGGCGTGCTGGTGAACGGCGGCGAAGCGCCGCGACGGGCGGCGGAGCACATCGCGGAGCTGCAACGGCTGGGCGTGCTGAGGCCGCTCCGGCCGTGAGCGGTCCGGGGCACGGGGACGGGGCATGCCCGCCACCGCCGAAGTCGCCGAGGGCGTCGGCCGGGAACGACGGGGAGACACGGTTCGACCGTTCCGGCACGAGGGAGGAGCCGTCGCCCGGCCGGGGCGATCGTCGGATGTGACTTCGTGCACGAGATGGGGTTCTGGCTCAGGTTCTGTGGTCCGTGACTGCGGGTCACCGATTAGATCTCGAACAGGGCTTCCTCTTGTGGCGGGATCGGAGGGTCGAGGACGTCGCGGAGGCGGGTAATGTCCTGGCGCCACTTCGACCAGTTCGCGGCTTCGGCCCACAGCTCGGCGAGTTCAGACCGGTTGGAGACCACTTGGTCCAGGGCGTCGACGGCGAGCATGCGAAGGTCTGCAGGCAACTCCGGTAGCGGCTCTGACGGGCCGTAGTTCGAGCACGCCGGATAGCCGTCAGGATGCTGGGCGACGACCAGGGCCGCCGCGCCCACGGCTCGCTCGCCGTCGTAGATTCCCAGGAACTCCGCGGGCCCGGCGGCACGCTTGAGCACGCCCCGGACCATGGCTTCGCGCTCTTCCAGTGCTGCCTTGTCCAGGTCACCGGCGAAATCGGCGGCGGTGTCGTTGTCGAAGGGGCCGATGTCCCAGGTACCCATGTCTCTCCTCGCGCGGTCGTCTCGGGATCGTCGCACTGGCCACTGACAGTGCGCTCAGGAGGCAAACAGCACCCGCTTGCGCAGGAGGTTGAAGCCAGCGCGTCCATACATCTGCCGCTTGATCATTTTGATGCGGTTGACATGGCCTTCAACTGCGCCCGAGCTCCAGGGCAGGGTGAGACCGGCGATGACGGCAGCGCGGTCTCGGTCGATGCCGGCGGCAAGAGTGTGGAGACTGGGCAGATCGTCCTGCCGGACGGCGACGAGCCAGTCCGGAAGACGCTCGCCCTGGCGCTCGGTCAGCATGACGGCGAAAGCGCGGACGTGTCGGGTGAGCGCGTCGATCTCGGGGCGGTGGGCGTCAGGCTTCCGGAAGGGGCGGGCGAGGTCGGCGGCGGCCGGGATGGGCTGGGGGCCATCCGGGCCGCTCACGGAGTTCTACCGCGGGTAGAATCGGAGGTATGGGCAAGCCGACGAGCATCAAGACCAGCGAGGAAGTGCGCGACCGACTGCGCATCCTCGCCGAAGAGCGCGGCACCACCATCACCGAGCTGCTGGAAGAGCTCGCCGGCCGCGAACTCACGGCGGCCGAGCGGGAGCAGCGTGCTGTCGAGGCGGCCCGTGAGCTCGGTGTCGAGTACGGCGAGCAGGTGCGGCAGGCCGGGCAGGACGCCTGGGCGAGGATCCGCGCCCATCAGGGCGACGCCGCGGCATGAACCTGACGGCCGTCCTGGACCACACCGCTCTGACCGCCCTGTACCGTGCGGACCCTTTCCTCACCGGCCTCTACGTCGAAGCCTCGCGCGGCACCGGCCGCGTCCTGATCCCGTCGCTCTCCCTTGTCGCCGCCGAGCGGCGGGACGCCGGCGCCGGCAAGCACGCGGCATCCCTGCGGTTCGCCGAGAACGTCCCGTTCACCGCCGCGCACGCGGCGGACGCGATGGGCTGGGCGAGCACGGACTGGCCGGTGGCTCACGCGGCGGCGATCGCCTGGCACGCGGCCAGGGCGGGAGAGCCGCTGACGGTCCTGTCCCTGGAACCCGACCTGTACGCGGGCACCGGCATCACTCCGCTGAATCCCACCTGACCCGGCGCCCGCCCCGAACCGCGGAGCAGGGGGCGACGGCGCAGAGCGGGGTCCGACCGGTGCGGTCGGCGCGGAAGGCAACCGCGTCGCCTGCGGACGTCTGCCCGAGGGATTGCCGCTGTGCTCAGCGGTGCTCGGGCTCCACGGCCAGCCACAGCTCGGCGTCGGCCTCGGTCTTCTCCGGCGACAGGCGGGTGCGCAGGATCTCAGGGCCGGTGCGGGTGCGATACGGGTTCGACGGGAACCACTCGGTGAACACGTCCCGCCACAGTTCCTGGATGGCCCGCGGCGCCGGCCCGGAGGTGGTGAAGACCGCCCAGGTGCCGGCCGGGACCGCCAACGTGGTCGTGCCCTCAGGAGCGGCCGCGGAGGTGATCACGCCGTGGTGGTAGTCGAGGAAAGTACCCTCGGCGCGGCTGGGATCCATGTCGTCGCAGACCGCGACGATGCCGTGCGGCTCCTGGTCCGACAGCTTCTCCAGGCGCTCCAGGGTCTGCGGATCGATCCCGCGGACAAAGTCCATGATCGCCTGGTTCGGCCCCGCGTGCACCAGCGGTACCCGGGTCTTGAGCCCGACGACGGTGAAGTCCGCCTTGTCCACGATGCGGTAGCGCATACTGCTGCTCCCCTCGATGGTGAGCCGGAAGGCCATCCGGGACTGGGAGGTGAGTGCGGCGCCGGTACGCCGGGCCTCGCCCGGTCCGATGCCGTGCATGGCACGGAACGCCCGCGCGAACGCCTCACCGGAGCCGTAGCCATAACGCACCGCGATCTTCAGCAGCGTCCCATGTCCCGCGAGTACTTCGGCGCCCGCGAGGGTGAGCCGGCGGCGCCGGACATACTCCGACAGCGGCATTCCCGCGAGCGCGGAGAACATCCGGCGCAGGTGGTGCTCCGAGGTGGCCGCGATGCGTGCCAGTGCCTCCACGTCGAGGTCCTGGTCGAGATGGCCCTCGATGTGCTCCATGGCCTGGTTCAGCCGCTCCAGCATGCCCGGCCTCCCTTCCCTTTCCCTTTCCACGGCCACTCCGCCGGCGATGATCGTGCAGTACGTCTACCCGGCGCCGCGGTCGGTGCCGTCTCCGTCCGGACCGGGGGTGTCCCGTCCCAGACCCCGGCGGATCGCGATCTCCACGGGTGAGTACGCGCCGTCGGCCCGTTCCAGTTCGTACGGTGCGGCCGGCATCAGCGGCGGCTGCGCCATGAAGCGCGGCCGCACCCCATGGTGCGGTTGAGCCGCATGCACCAGGAACGGATGGCACAGGAAGACGTCGCCCGGGGACCCGGTGGCGAGGGCGAGTGGCCGGTGGTCGGACGCCGCCACCAGGTCGGGGGCGAGAGTCAGCCCGCTCGCCCCGTCCTCCCCGTACTTCTCCAGCACCTTCGGCACGTCGAGGTGCGAGCCGACCCGGATCCGGGTCGGGGCGTCCTCCTCACCGACCTCGCTGAACAGGAACAGCATCAGCAGCGCCCGGCCCCGGGAGCGCAGATTCGTGAAGTACCAGCTCTCGCCCTCCGGAAGATAGCTCCCCTCGATGTGCCAGCCCGCGTCGTCCGGCTCCTCCTCGTGCGGGAAGCGCAGCGGGAACGTGCCCAGCGAGTAGCGCGGCTCCCAGCGTCCCGCCCCGACGAGCAGGTCGTACGCGCGGTGCAGGGACGGGGGGTTGGGTGCGGCGGCGAACGGCCCCTGCGCCATGCCGGCCACCCAGTGCACGGGCCGCGTCCACGTCGACGGGTCGTCCGGGGCACAGCCCGTCTCCCGCCACAGCAGCCGCGCGCAGTCCGCGGCCACGCGCGGCGCGACGGCACCCTCCAGCTTCACGAAGCCGTCGCGGAGGAAACGGGATACCAAGGTCGTGTCGTTCATGCCCTCATCGTGCGGCGGCACCGGTCCCGGTCACCCGACATTCTCCGCACCGTCTTTGTCGGGTGAACACCGGAGCGTGGTCGGGCGGCGCGCGCCGCCCGGTCGGCCATGATCGGTCTCGGGTGCTTGTGGACCGCCGAGCTCCGGAAGCGTCGACACTCGGTCCTCGCTGCCGTCGTCGTCCTCGTCCGGCTCCGGCGCGTGGCGGGAGGGAGGAGGGAACCGGATGGTCCGCCTCCCTCCCTGCACATGTCATGTCGCGGCATTCGCACTGCCTTGTGGGGCGTCTTCCCTGGAATGCGTCTTCAGGACGCCCCGCCCCCGCGTACGGTCCATCTCGCGCCATTCCGGCCGCAGGCCGACCAGATTCGTGGTGAGGAAGTACGCGGTGCCGCAGGCGAGCAGCACCGGTACGAGTCCGGCAGCGGTCACCGCCGCCCCGGCGAGCAGCCCGCCGAGAGGGATGCCGGCCCAGGCCAGCGAGTCGCCGAGGGCGTTGACCCGGCCCAGCATCCGGCGCGGCACCCGCTCGACGAGGACGGCCCCCAGCACCGGGTTGACGAAGCCGGCACCGAACCCGCTGAGCGCGAAGACGGCCAGTACCGCCTCCAGCGGAGCATCGAGGGCGAGGATCAGGAACCTCGGTGCCCCGGCCAGCAGGAACCCGGTGAGAACCACCATCCGCCGCCGCAGCCGGTGTGCCACCACCGCGGCGATCAGGCTCCCGCCGACCGCCGCGGCCCCCATCGCGCTGCCCATCAGGCCGATCGCGGTCGGCCCGTTGCCGGACTCCCTGGCCCAGACGGGTACGAGCAGCGAGGTGATCGCCGCGTCCAGCAGGTTGGTGATGCCGCACATGACGATGACGGTGAGCAGCAGCGGCTCGCCGCGCAGGAAGGTGAAGCCCTCGCCGAACCGCCGCCAGTAGCCCGGTTCCGTTCCCCCGGCCGGCGAGGAGGCTTCGTCGGCCGCGTGCCCCGTGCCGTGAGGCAGCGCGAGTTTGATGATCACCGATCCGAGGGCGAAGCAGCCCGCGTTGACGGCGAGTCCGGTCAGGGGACCGAGCAGCGCCACCAGGGATCCTCCGGCCGCCAGGCCGACGGTGGAGGCGAGCCGCTCGATCACACCGGCCAGACCGGTGGCCCGCTCCAGCGGTACCCGGCCGCGCTCGGCCGCCTCCGGGACCATCACCTCCTTGGCCAGGTCGCCGGGGCCCCGGGCCGCGCCGATCAGCGCGACCAGAACCAGCAGAAGCGGAAAGGACAGCAGGTCCAGGGCGTGGAGCAGGGGAACCGCGGCGGCGGCGGTCGCACTGGCCAGATCGGTGGTCCAGGAAACGGCCCGCGGGCCGATCCGGTCCACCACCGGCCCGGTGAACGCCTTGACCACCACGTAGGGCGCCATCTCGCAGAAGGCGACCAGTCCGGTCCGGGTGGCGTTGCCGGTGGTGACGAGGACGAACCAGGGCAGTGCCACAACGGAGATCCGCGTGCCGGTCAGCGACACGACCATGGCCGCCAGCACCCCGCTCAGCGGCCGTAAGGACCGCTTGCCGGGTATGCCGCCGGCCTCCGGGGCGTCGGCGGTCATGACGTCGCGCTTCCTTCCTCTTCCTGTCGGCCGGAAGGGAGCGACGACGCGGCAGGCGTATCCAGTTCGGGCAGGATCTGTGTGATCACGCCGATCCGCTCGGCACCCTCCGGCGCACTTGCCGCCGCCTCGGGCGTGTCTCTGCGGTACCGGGAGATGACGGCCCTCAGCTCCTGCCGCAGGGCGACAGCCTCCTCGGGTGTGAGCCGCAAGGCCCAGTCGCTCATGTCGAAGGTGCCCCGCCACGCACGGGGCATCGTCTGCAGCTCGTTCAGCGTCTGCTGAGTGCGCAGGGTGTAGGTGGTGGCGACGGACTGCAGGAAGGCCAGAACAGCCTCGGGCTCTCGATCGGCCAGCTCCCGGTCGTTGAGCTCCGTCATCTGGTGTACCGAGCGCCACCAGCGCTCTCGTGCGTTGCCGCGCTCGGCGTCCTCCTCGACGAAACCGGCCGCGCCGAGCTGGCGCAGGTGATAGCTGGCTGTCCCGGAGTTCACGCCCAGCCGTTCCGCGAGACGGGTGGCTGTCGACGGGCCGTACTTCCGCAGCAGCCCCACCAACTGCACACGCACCGGATGCGCCATGGCGCGCAGCCCCTTGGCGTCCAGGACGACGGAGTCGACTTCAGGGTTCGGGCCCTCTGGCCTCTTCATGGCGTCGGTCACTCCACACAGACTAGACCGCAAAGAGTTCTTCGCGAAGAGTTCTTCGCGAAGGACTCTTTGTAATCTGCTTCGTGTGCGAGAGCCTTGCGCTCGTCCGCCGGCCGATGGACGAGCACGATCGATGAGCGAGGGATCGCGACCGGGCAGACGCCGGATCATGCTCATGAAGCCGCGCCCCGCGGGAGCCAGGCGCCCGGCGTGGCGTGGCGCCTTCGCGGCAGGTGTCACACCACGCCGGGTGTGTTCTCCCGGGCGGGTTCCCTGGTTGCCGGGTGATCCGGGCCGCCGGCCGGGGCGCGAGGCCGAACGGCACAGCGCCCTCGTCGAACGGGTCCGCGGCCTCCTCGCGGATCTCGGCGAGAGCACCGAGCCCGGCGGCCCCGGCGATCACTGCCGAGCGGTTCGTCGCGGCAGCCTGGACGGGAACCCGGCGGATACTTGCCGGATGGACGGATCAAGGGCTTCTTGGGTCAACACCACGCACGATTGGGCCGGCACCGTGGACGCGGACCATCTCGACCGGATCCGCCAAGGGTCCGCGGAGTTCGCGCCGGGCGGACCCGGACACCTTGTTCTCGAGGTCGTCGCCTACGCCGCCGACGAGGCGGCGAGCCGGGGCGGCGGGCGGTGTGTGGTCACGCTGCACGCCGACGGCTCGGTGTCCGTGAAGGACGACGGCCGGGGCACCGACACCCGGGTCGACGAGCACGGCCACGTGGTGCAGAAGCCGGTCATGGCTACGAAGGATCTTCGGTTCTTCGACCTCCCGGAGGCGGAGCGGCTTCCGGACGGGCATCCGCGTCGCGGCATGTCCGTCGTCGCGGCGCTCAGCGAGTGGCTGATTCATACGAACCGTCGTCTCGACGGGTCCTGGAGCCGGCGTTATGAGCACGGTGTTCCGGTGACCGGTCTGCGGCCCGTCGAAGCCGACGGGACCACGGGGACCTGCGTCCGCTTCCTGCCGGACGAAGCCCTGCGTTCGCGGTGGTCGTTGACCGCGGGCGATCCGGTGCGGTGGTCCGGGCACTGGCCCGGTCTGGTTGTCCGCCTCGACGATCAGCGCGACGGCGAGGACCGGTCGGGTCCGTGACCGCGGGGCGGCACGGCCGGCCCGCACCGGGGAGAGCGGCCCGGCCGGCTCCCGGCCCCGTGGTGGGGAGGTGGCAGGCGTCAAGGCCGGTCCCGGTCCGCCGCGGCGGGGGCCTCCTCGGCCGCACGGCCGGTGACGCCCGCCGCGCGGGAGGACGAGCCGGAAGAGGAGTGGGCGTCGCGCCGTTCAGCCGCCGCAGGCGCAGCCCGCGGCGGCCGGCACCGGCGCGGTGTCCGTCTCCTGCCCGGCGCAGCAGGTGTCACCGCCGGCGGCGGGGCTCTTGCCCAGCCGGTCGGCGTCGGCCTTGACGACGTAGACCTCCCACGGTTCCTTGCCGGGGCCGGTCACCCACACCTTGTCCTGAAGCGCGTAGCAGCAGGAGGTGTCGTTCTCCTCGAAGGTGGCCAGGCCGGCGTCCTTGAGGCGGGTGGTGGCGGCGTCGACCTGCCCGGTGGAGGCGACCTCGACGCCGAGGTGGTCCAGGCGGGTGTCCTCGCCCTCCTCGCCCTCGATGAGGACGAGCTTGAGCGGGGGGTCGGTGACGGCGAAGTTGGCGTAGCCCTCGCGGCGCTTGGCCGGCTCGGTGCCGAACAGCCTGGAGTAGAAGGCGATCGAGGCGTCGAGGTCGGCGACGCGCAGGGCGAGCTGGACACGGGACATGGTGGTCTCCCATCGGACTGCTTGTTTCGATGTCTGTCGATACAGTCGACCTTGCCACCGGGATCGACGGCTGTCAATATTGAAGAATGTCGAAACAAGCCGGTCTGCCGGTGCTCGGACAGGACGATGCCGTGTGCTGCGCGCCCATGGTCCGCGAGCCGCTCGGTGAGGAGGCCGCGGCCGAGCTGTCGCGGATGTTCAAGGCGCTGTCGGACCCGATCCGGCTGCGGCTGCTGTCGCTGATCGCCTCGTACGAGGGCGGCGAGGCGTGCGTGTGCGACCTCGTCGGCCCGTTCGAGGTCTCCCAGCCGACGATCTCCCACCATCTGAAGGTGCTGAGGGAGGCCGGGCTGGTCGGCTCGGAGCGGCGCGGGACCTGGGTGTACTACTGGGTGCTGCCCGACGCCCTGGCGAAGCTGTCCGCCCTGCTCCGGATCCCCGCCGTTCCCGCGAAGGCCCCGGCGTGAGCATGCCCGCGCCGTTGACACGGCGGGCGGCGGCCGAGGGGCTCGGGACGGCCGCGCTGGTCGCGGTGGTGGTCGGCTCCGGCATCCAGGCCACCGAACTGACCCACGACACCGGAACGCAACTGCTGGCCAACTCCCTCGCCACCGTCTTCGGCCTCGGCGTGCTGATCGCCCTGCTCGGCCCGGTGTCGGGGGCGCACTTCAACCCGGCGGTCACCCTCGCCGCCTGGTTCACCGGCCGCCGCACCGGCGAGGGCCCCGCCCCGCGCGAGGTCGCGGTGTACGTGCCCGCCCAGATCGCCGGGGCGATCGTCGGCGCGGTGCTGGCCGATGCCATGTTCGGCAGGCCGCCGGTGCGCCTCTCCACCCACGACCGGTGGGGCGGGCACCTGTGGCTGGCGGAGGCCGTGGCCACCGCGGGGCTGGTCTGGCTCGTCTTCGGCCTGGCCCGCGCCGGCCGCGCGCACCTGGCGCCGCCGCTGGTCGCCTCCTACATCGGGGCGGCGTACTGGTTCACCTCCTCCACGTCCTTCGCCAACCCGGCCGTCACGGTCGGCCGGGCGTTCACCGACACCTTCGCCGGTATCGCCCCCGCCTCCGTGCCGCCCTTCCTCGCCGCCCAGCTGACCGGCGCCGCCGCCGGTCTCGGCCTGGTCGCCGTCTGCTTCGGCCGCCCGGCCGCCGCGGGTGGGGACGAGGCCGTCGTCCCCCATGCCGGGCAGCGGCCCGCCGCCCCCGCCCGTTCCACCGAAGAAAGCGCCCTGTCCCGATGAGCACCTCCGCCGTTCCCTCCGTGCTGTTCGTCTGCGTGCACAACGCCGGACGGTCCCAGATGGCCGCCGCCTTCCTCACCCACCTCGGCGCGGACCGGGTCCAGGTCCGCTCGGCCGGATCCGCCCCCGCCGACACCGTGAACCCGGCCGTGGTGGAGGCCATGAAGGAGGCCGGCATCGACATCTCCGCCGAGACCCCCAAGGTCCTCACCACCGAGGCGGTACGGGACTCGGACGTCGTGATCACGATGGGCTGCGGCGACGCCTGCCCGTACTTCCCCGGCAAGCGCTACCTGGACTGGCAGCTCGAGGACCCGGCCGGGCAGGGCGTCGCGGCCGTCCGGCCGATCCGCGACGAGATCGAGCGGCGCGTCCGCGGCCTCCTCACCGAACTCGGCATCGAGGCGGCGTGAAGGCCACCGGGACCGGGGCCGGCCGGCCCTGAAGCCGGGGCGCGACGCCCCGGCGACGTCGTGCCGGTCACGGGGGACGTCCCGCGTCACTCGTGACCGGTCGCCGGTCGCGGCAGCGCACCGCCGTCGTGGTGCGGGGACGCCGTGGGCAGTTCCACGGTGACGCGGAGCCCGCCGGCGGGGCGCGGGGTGAGGGTGAGTGTCCCGTCGTGTGCGTGGGTGATGGTCTTGATGATCGCCAGGCCGAGGCCGACGCCCGCGTGGTCGGTGTGCAGGCGCTCGGTGCCGCGCCGGAACCGTTCGGTGAGGGTCGGGACCAGGTGGGGGGCGAGCCGCTCGCCGGTGTTCTCGACGGTGAGCACCGCGGTCCCGGCGCGGGCGCCGGTGCGGATCCACACGGTGCCCTGTCCGGGCAGGTTGTGGATGATCGCGTTCTGTACGAGGTTGGCGGTCAGCTGCAGCAGGAGCGCCTGCGATCCGATGGCGGGGGTGATGTCGCCGGACGTCTCGATGGTGACGCCGCGCTTCTCCGCGAGGGGGAGGAGCGTTTCAGCGGTCTCCTCCGCCACGAGGGACAGGTCGACGTGTTCCCGGGTGAAGGACCGCTGCTCGGCGCGGCTGAGCAGGAGCAGCGCCTCGGTGAGGTCGATGGCCCGGGTGTTGACGGCGTGGAGGCGGTCGAGGAGCGGGTCGGCGGCGCGGTCCGGATCGGCGCGGGCCGCGTCGAGAAGCGACTTCGAGACCGCCAGCGGGGTGCGCAGCTCGTGGGAGGCGTTGGCCGCGAACCTCTGTTGTTCGGCGACGCGCGCTTCGAGCCGCGCGAGCATGGTGTCGAAGGCGTCGGCCAGTTCGCGGAACTCGTCCTTGCGGCCCGGCAGCCGGATCCGGTGGGAGAGCGACCCGTGCGTGGTCGCGCGGGTGGCGTGGGTGATGCGGGTCAGGGGGGCCAGCATGTGGCCGGCGAGGATCCATCCTCCCAGGAGGCCGAACACCAGCAGGAACGCCAGTACCGCGGCCGCCCGCGGAGCGAAGACGTCCAGGAGGGCGCTCCGGACGGGAAAGACGCCGCTCGTGAGTTCGTCGTCGGGGTTGATGAGCATCGCACGGTCGGGGACGTACCGCAGGAGGAACACCCACACCGCCGCGAGCATCAGGACGCCGGCGAGCATGAGGAATCCGGCGTAGCTGAGGGTGAGCTTGAGGCGCACGCTCAGCCCGGGTGCCCTATCCACGGTCTCCTCCCTCGCCGCCGGCCTCCGGTCGCGCGTCGATGCGGTAGCCGACGCCCGGCACGGTGGCGATGACCCAGGGTTCGCCGAGCCGCTTGCGCAGTGCCGAGACGGTGATGCGTACGGCGTTGGTGAACGGGTCGGCGTTCTCGTCCCACGCCCGTTCCAGGAGTTCCTCGGCGCCGACGACTCCGCCTTCCGCGGCGACGAGGACGTCGAGCACCGCGAACTGTTTACGGGTGAGCGCCACGTAGCGGCCGTCCCGGTGGACCTCCCTGCGGAACGGGTCCAGGCGCAGGCCCGCGATCTCCCGCACGGGCGGCCTGGTGTGCGCACGCCTGCGGTCGAGCGCTCTGAGCCTGAGCACGAGCTCCCGCAGCTCGAAGGGTTTCGTGAGGTAGTCGTCGGCGCCGAGTCCGAACCCGGAGGCCTTGTCGTCGAGACGGTCGGCCGCGGTGAGCATGAGGATCGGTGTGCCGCTCCCGGAGGCGACGATGCGGGTGGCGACCTCGTCGCCGGACGGTCCGGGGATGTCACGGTCGAGGACGGCGATGTCGTAGGCGCAGACGCTCAGCATGTCCAGAGCGGTGTCGCCGTCACCCGCGATGTCGGCGGCGATCGCCTCCAGGCGCAGGCCGTCGCGGATGGCTTCCGCCATATAAGGCTCGTCCTCGACGATCAGCACGCGCATGCGTTCGATGCTACGAGTCGGTGCATATCGTCCGCGTATCGAGAACCGCATACGGGCCTGCAACATCGTGTCGCCTTGACTGGCGGCATGCCTCACAGCACACCGGCGGCACGAGCCACCACCCGGACGTCCGCGCATGTCCGGGGCGACGCGGCCGGCCCGGGGACTCCGATGCGACGACGTGGCCGTCCGGCCCGGTACGCCGGCCCCGCCCAGGGCCCGGAGACGCGACCGTGCCCCGGCGCACCCGCCGGTCTCTCTCCTCCTGCGGGCGGCACCCGCGAACAGTGGACAAGGACGGACGATGACCCAGGTGAAGACGGCGAAGACGACGGAGGCTGGGCAGGACGGCGCCGGTACCGGCCGGCCCGCCCGGCGTGCGCGCGTCCGCCGGGCGGTGGGCGGTCTCTCCCGGCCGGGGCCCTGGAAGCGCGGCCCGGTGCTCGTGGTGTCGGCGGTGCTCCTCGGCCTGATGCTGCTGCTGCACGCGCGGATCACGGACCACTGGGGCCTCGGCAGTCTGGTGGAGACCTTCCTGCCGTGGTTCGGCCTCTGTATACCGGTGCTGCTGGCCGGGGCGCTGTGGCGTCGCTCCGCCACGGCGGTGGTCGCGCTGCTGCTGCCGGCCGGGGTGTGGCTGCACCTCTTCGGCGGGCTGCTCGGCACCGCCTCCCACCCGGGCGGCGACACCGTCCTCACCGTGGCCGAGCACAATGTCGGCGCCGGCAACCCCGACCCGGCCGGCACCGCCCGCGACCTGGCCGCCTCCGGGGCGGACGTGCTGGCCCTGGTGGAGCTGACCGGGCAGGCCCGGGCCACGTACGAGAAGGAGCTGGCGAAGACGTACCCCCACCACACGGTGCTGGGCACCGTCGGGCTGTGGAGCAAGCTGCCGCTGTCGGACATCCGGCCGGTCGACACCGGGATCGACCGAGGGCCGCTGGCGGCCACCAAGCCGGCCGACGTCAAGATGACCTACAACCGGGCGCTGCGCGCCACGGTGGCCACGGACCACGGGCCGCTGACGGTGTACGTGGCCCACCTGGGATCCGTACGGCTGATGCCCAGGGGCGGCTTCTGGACGGACAGCCGGGACCGCAACGCGCAGGCGCTCGGCGAAGCCCTCGCCGCCGAGCGGAGCGAGCAGGTGGTGCTGCTCGGCGACCTGAACGGCACGGTGGACGACCGCGCGCTCGACGGCATCACCTCGCGGATGCGCTCGGCCCAGACGGAGGCCGGGGACGGCTTCGGCTTCACCTGGCCGGCGAAGTTCCCGGCGGCGCGGATCGACCAGATCCTGGTCCGCGGTGTGGAGCCGACGAGCTCGTGGGTCCTGCCCGCCACCGGCAGCGACCACCTGCCGGTGGCGGCCGGGATCGGCTGGTGAACGTCGCGGAACACCCCGGGATCCGTCACGCCTCCCGCGGGACCGGCCGCCGCGGGGCCCAAAGGACGGCTTCGGGGCCGGGCAGCCGCGGTTCGGGTACGGGATCTTGCCGGCCGGCGGAGCCGGGGACGATCCGCGCGGGGGCATGAACCGGCGAGAGCGCCGCGCCCTCGGAAAGGCGGCCGAGGAGGGAGCCATGGCCATGCCGTCGTCGTCGTTCGCCAGGAGGGCTGTACGGGTCCGTGCCGGGACGCGCCGGTGGTGTCAGAGGCGGAAGAGTTCCGTGAAGCGGGTGAGGAGGGACTCCGGGCCCTCGAGGACGATGCTCCGGGCGGCGAGTGCCTCGGCGGGGGTCAGGGTGGCGCGCATGAGGTCGAGGACGGGGTGGCCGGAGCGGGTCTCGATGACCAGGTCGGGGTCGGGGTGGGGGCCGTGGGCGACGGTGAGGCGGTCGCCGTCGACGGACAGGGCGAAGGTCGCGTCGGCCATGCGCACCTCGTAGCCGAGGGTCTCCCCGGCGGCGGCCTCGGGGCGGAAGGCCGTGTGGAAGGACAGGGCGCGGCTCTCGATGGTGGTGATCTCGCCGGGGCGGGGCCCGGTCATGGTGCGGGCGCCCCAGCGGCCGAGGGCGGTCACGGCCGGCTGGAGCGCGTGGCCGTGTTCGGTGAGTTCGTAGACGACACCGCGGTCGGGGTGGGGCAGGGCGCGGCGGACGGCGACGCCGTGGGCCTCGAGCTGCTTGAGGCGGGTCGCGAGGATGTTGGTGGGGATGTTCGGCAGGCCGTTGCGCAGGTCGGTGTAGCGCTTGGGGCCGAGCAGCAGGTCCCGGACGATCAGCAGGGTCCAGCGCTCGCCGACGACCTCCATCGCGCGGGCGAGGCCGCAGAACTGGCCGTACTCCTTCACCGTCATGGTTCACATTCTAGTTCCCGCGCCATACCGCGAACAGAGCTTGCTTTTTACAAGTAAGCTGCAACTGCATGTCCTACAAAGGAAGTTGGGAGACGACATGTCCTTTCAGGCGTACCTGGACAAGATCGAGGACAAGACGGGCCTGACGCCCCGCCAGTTCATCGCGCTCGCGCAGGAGCGCGGCTACGACAGCGCGGACACCAAGGCCGGCGTCATCCTGGAGTGGCTCAAGCAGGACTACGACCTGGGCCGCGGGCACGGGATGGCGCTCGTGCACGTCATCAAGAACGGCGCGAAGATCTCCGACAAGCACGTCGGCTCGGGCGGGACCCACCAGGACGAGTCGGACACGCTCTGGCTCGACGGCAAGGCGAACCGTCCCTGAGACGGGCGCGGGGTCCTTCCGGCAGGTCCGGCCCGTTGTCCGGCGTTCGACCGGACGACGGGCCGGGTGTGCGGGGTGTGTACCCGGCCCGTCGTCCTCCGGGCCGGCCGGGGCCACGCACGCGGCGGGCCGGGCTCAGGACGCGGCGGCGTCGGCGTCGGAGCCGGCCGTCTCCTCCCGCGCCATGCCGAGGAAACGCCGGATCGCCTCGACCGGCATGTCGAGCCCCTCGGACGCGGACTGCTCGTCGCCGAACACCTGCACGGCCTCGGCGACCGCCCCGGCCAGTTCCACCTCCGCCTTGCGGACCTTCGCCTCGGCCTTGTCCACGGTGTCGACCACCGCCAACTGGCGGCGCTGCTTCTCCTGGAGCCGCTGCTTGCGGGAAAGGGCCTTGTCAGAACTCTGCACAGACATGACCAAGATCATAATCAGTCCACGTGCGCGCCCGGCGCCCCCTCGTCTCCGCTCCCGGTCCGGCCGGCGGCTCCTCGGGCGGGCAGCCTCATGTCGATGACGAAGCCGATCTCGACGAGCTGGCCGGGCAGGGTCAGTTCGGTGACGCCCACGACCGTGCCGGCCGGGCGGTGGCCGCCGAAGTACGCCAGGTTGCCCTCCGCCGTCGCCGCGGCGTTCCGCCGCAGGTCCACCACGTACAGGGTCTGCGAGACGATCTGGTTCCGGGTGGCGCCGTAGTGGTCCAGGACCCTGTCCATGTTGGCGTGGGTCCGCTCGAGCTGGGCGGCGAAGTCGCCCGCGTGGAGGAACTCGCCCGCATCGTCGAACGCGAGCTGTCCGGAGACGTGGACCAGATCGCCGGACCTGATCGCCTGCGCGTAGCCGAAGTCGCTCTCGGCCGGTATGCCGTAGGTGAAGACATCGATGGTGGCCATGGTGCCCGCCCTCCCGATCCGCTCTCTTGTGGTGACTCGGGAACTGTAGGAGAGTGAGGACTGACCTGGAAGAACGCACTTTTCGGTGACTGAGGAACCTCATGGTGACCAAGCAACTGCTCAAGGGCCTGCCCGAGGACGCCGACCTGCGGCGCGCCGACTCCCTGGCGCGGGAGATCTTCTCGGACGTCGCCAACAAGTGGGCGCTGCTGATCATCGAGGCGCTCGGCGAGCGCACCCTGCGCTTCAGTGAGCTGCGGGACGAGGTCGAGGGCGTCAGCCACAAGATGCTCACCCAGAACCTGCGCATGCTGGAGCGCAACGGCCTGGTCGACCGGAAGGTGCACCCCACCGTGCCGCCGCGGGTCGAGTACACCCTCACCGAGCCGGGCCGGGCCCTGCGCGCCGCGGTGGACGTCATCTGCGACTGGACCCACCGGCACCTCGGTCACATCGAGAGCGCGCGCGGCCGTTTCGACGCCTGAAGGGACGTCGCGGGAGGGCCGCGTCGTCGACGGCGAGGTGTCCGGCTCCCGGGTGTCCGGGGTGACCGGACGCGAGTGGCGGCCGTCGGCCATGTCGCGTCCGGCCCGCTGAGCGGTCGTCGAGTCCCCCTTCACTCGTACCGCAGGCGCAGCGACTCCCGTTCGGCCTCCTCGATCCGGTCGACGGTCAGGCCCGGCAGGTTCAGCTGGGCCAGCATCACCTCGGCGCTGGTCGGCTGGGCGTCGGCGGGCAGCCACCGCTCCGGTCGCCAGGCGTCGGCGCGCATCAGCGACTTCGGGCAGTGCGGATAGACCTGCTCGACCCGCACCACGATCGCCGTGACCGGCGGTTTGCCGACGGGAGTGAGCCGGTCGAGCAGCTCCGGGCGCGCGGAGACGCAGGCGCGGCCGTTGACGCGCAGTGTGGTCGGGCGGCCGGGTATGAGGAAGAGCAGTCCGACGTGCCCGGTCTCCAGCACGTTGTGCAGGGTGTCGAGCCGTTTGTTGCCGGTCGCGTCGGGGACGGCCAGGGTCCGCTCGTCCAGCACCGAGACGAACCCGGCCGGGCCGCCGCGCGGCGTCACGTCCGCCCGGCCCCCGGCGTCCGCGCTGCCGATGAACACCAGCGAGGAGCAGCCGATCAGCGCCCGGGCCTCCCCGGTCAGGTGGTCGGTCTCCTTGCGCAGCGAGTTCGGGTTCGGCTGCGGGTAGAGCTCGCGCAGCTGGTCCGGGCCGGTGAGGGCGTCCGCCTGGAGGGATGCGAAGAGCGAGCCGGCGGTCTCCGTGTCGATCGTCATACGAGCGACCCTAGGGGGCGACCGCGGCAGTGCGCGGGGCGGCGTGCGATCCCGCCCGCCGCGACCGACGGCCGCTCATCGGCGCACCCGGAAGCACGTGGTGGTGCGATGCCGGCCCGCACCGGGGCGGGTCCCGGCGAGCGGGCGGCATGCGGGCCGGGGCAGAGGCCGGGGCGGGTGCACCAGGCCATGTCGTCCGGCCCGGCCGTTCCGTCAGGGGTAGTTAACTGTTCGCCTTCAAGGTTGTTTGACTGAGCGTAACTTCGATTGGGTGAGCATCGTTGTGAGGGTGTGAAGCTGACAGAGTGGGCGA
>NZ_JOIZ01000032.1 GCF_000721605.1 Streptomyces sp. NRRL S-37
GCCCCCTCACGGAACTCGGCGTCGTAGATGCGCTTCCTGGATGCCATGACCCCCAACTATCCCTCCGGTCACGGTCTCCACAGCAGGAGGGGAGATGCAAACTGGTCGTGCCCTGGCTCGAACGAGGGGCCGGTTCCGTATCCCTGATGAAGGCCCTCACCGCCGGCCTGCCCGACGCCGTCCACGCCCCGCGCGGCTTCGTCGCCCGCCGTCTGCGGGACAAGCTGCCACCCGTGTCCACGCCGGAACCGACATCTGACGCCCCCGAACCCCGCCTTGTCGGCCGCCTCATGCCGGAGTGCACCGAGTGCGGCGTACCCGGCCGCCTTCGTCGGCGGCCTGTGCCAAGGCTGTCGTACGGCCGCACCGGGCCGCAGCACGCAAGGCGTCGTACACCGGGCGTCGGCCTCCGCGACCCTCGCCCGCGAAGCCGTACTGGCCGCCCGCGACCGTCGACAACCGGTCGACTGCCGTCGGGACACAGTTCTCCAGCCGTAGCCCTCACGTACGAGGGCACGAGGGGGAGTGGGATGACCTCCGGCGTCACACCACGCGCGTCGCGCCCGCGAACGGCATCTCGTCGATCGGGGCCACCCGGACCGGGGCCGACGGGTTCGGGGCGTGGATCATGCGGCCGTCGCCGATGTAGAGGCCGACGTGGCTGATGCCGGAGTAGAAGAAGACGAGGTCGCCGGGGCGGAGTGCGGAGCGGGGGACGCGGCGGCCGGCGCCGATCTGGGCGTAGGTGGTGCGGGGCAGGGAGACACCGGCGGAGCGGTACGCGGCCTGGATGAGGCCCGAGCAGTCGAAGGCGTCCGGGCCGGTCGCGCCCCAGACGTAAGGGCTGCCGAGCTTGGCGTAGGCGTAGGAGACGGCCTGCGCCGCGCGGGGGCCGGGGGCCGCCGGGGTGGCGTCCCGGGCGTCCGTCGGGGAGTGCGGGGCGCGGCCGGTTCCGTCGGTGAGCCCCGCGCGTTGTTCGGGGGTCAGCCGGGACAGCAGCCGGCGGGCGGCGGTCAGCTTGGTGTCGATCGTCTTCCGGTGCCGCTGGAGTTCGGCGCGGCGGGACGTCAGCGATGTCACCTCGACCCGTGCGGCGCCGCGCAATTGCTCGATCTCCCGGAGCTGTGTGCGTACGCGCCCCACCGCCGCCTGCCGGCGGCTGCCGGCCCGTTCGGCGAGCGCGGCGCCGTCCAGATAGCCGTCGGGGTCCTCGGAGAGGAAGAGTTGCAGGGCGGGGTCGAGGCCGCCCTCGCGGTACTGCGCCGCGGCGACCGTGCCCAGGGCGTCCCGCGCGGAGTTGAGCCGGTCCTTCCTGCGGGCCGCCTCGTCCTGCAGATCGCGCAGCCGCCGCTGGGCCGACTCGGCCTTCTCCTTGGCTCCGTTGTATTTCTCGGTGGCGGTCTCCGCCTCCCGGTAGAGCCGGTCGACCTCGGCCTTGACCTGACCCGGTGTCAGCCGCGGTTCGGCGTGTCCCGTCCCGTCGAAGCCGGTCGCGGTGGCCGCGCCGGCGAGGGCGAGGGCGGTGGCCGCGCGGGCCGTGGTGCCGCCCGGGACACGCTGCCGGGTTCTGCGGTGCGCTGCCACCTTCACTCCTGTCCTCGTCCGACGACCGGGTCCGGCGGCGGGGTGCGCAGGGGAGCCGTCCGCCGCCGGACCTTCTCGGCGGTGGTGTCCGGCCGCCTGGAGGAGGACGCTAGGCCCGGCCGTGCGACCCCGGTGACGGGTTGTGCGGAAGTGATGCGAGCGGACCGTCGGGTGACCGTAAGTGACAGATACCCTGCTCGGACTTCATCGTCTTCACTCAGGGTGATGATCGATAGGGTGGAGGAGGGGCGGATGAGGGTGCCGGAGTGCTACGAGGCGGCTATGGCTAGGCTCCGGCCTCATGGACGTACTCATCCACCTCTTCGTCGGTCTGCACATCATCGGCATCGCGTCGCTCCTCGGCGGCTTCCTCACCCAGATGAAGGCGATGGGCGCGGGCACCGCCCGGTTCGTCCCCGCGATGCTGCACGGCGCGCTGACGATGCTGGTCACCGGTGTGGTCCTGGTCGGCCTCAACCAGGCCCAGGACTACTCCGTCGACAACATCAAGATCGGCGTGAAGCTGGCCCTGCTGATCGTGATCCTCGGCCTGGTGTACGTGAAGCGGGACGACGAGAAGGTGGACAAGAGCCTGTTCGGCCTGGTCGGACTGCTGACCGTGACGAACGTCTTCATCGCGGTGCTGTGGACCTGATCCTCACTCCACGGGCCCGGACGTGACCGCGGCCCACGACAGGACGTGCCGGCACGGAAAAGGGGCGGGGACGGTGCCGGAGGGCCGTCCCCGCCCCTTCCGCGCGGGTCAGGCGGGGCGGACCACGCTGTGGATCGAGGACTCGCCGTCGTAGTAGATCGACTCCTCGCGGACGTACGTGCCGGGCTTCGGCGCGTGGATCATCATCCCGTTGCCGATGTAGATGCCCACGTGGGTGACGTCGTCGTAGAAGAACACCAGGTCACCGGGTTGGGCCTGGGAGACGGGGACCGTCGTGCCCGCGTTCACCTGGTCGTAGGTGGTGCGCGGGACGGTGACGCCGGCGGCCTTCCAGGCGGCCTGGGTGAGGCCGGAGCAGTCGTAGGAGCCGGGGCCGGTGGCGCCCCAGACGTACGGCTTGCCGATCTGCGCGCGGGCGAAGGAGAGGGCCTTCTCGGCCTTGGTGGTGTACGAGGAGTCCGTCGACGGTGAGGTGGTCGAGCCGGAGGATCCGGAGGGGCTGCCCGCCGAGGTGCCGCTGTCCTGCTGGGCGGCGGCCGCCTTCTCCCGGGCCTTCTGCTGCTCGGCGAGCTCGGCGGCCTTGCGGGCGGCCTCCTGCTGCTTCTTCTTCTCGATCGCCGCGAGCCGCGCCTTCTCCTCGGCGGTCAGCTTCGCCATCAGCTCGCGCGCGTCGGTGAGCTTCTTCTGGACGGTGGCCTTGGCCGTCTTCAGGTCGCCCTGGGTCTCGGTGAGCGTCTGGAGGCTCTCGGTGGCCTCCTGGCGCTTCTGCATCGTCTCGGACTGCTGGGTGACGTAGTCGTCGACCGCTTCCTTCTGGCGGCCGGTCATCCGGTCCATCACCTGGCGCTGGTCGAAGATGTCCTGCGGTGTGTCCGCGAGCAGGAAGGTCGCGGTGTCGGGGACGCCGGCGCCGGTCCGGTACTGGGCGGCGGCGAAGGAACCCAGCTCCGCCCGCGCCTCGTTGAGCTTCTGGGTGCGCTTGGCCACGTCGTCGAGGAGCGTGTCCACCTGCTTGCGCTGCTTCGCGGTCTTCTCCTTGGCCGCGTTGTACTTCTCGGTCGCCGACTCCGCCTGGCGGTAGAGGTCGCCGACCTTCTTCTCGACCTCCTCCAGGCTCGGCCTGCCGTCGTCGGAGGGGGCGGCGGTGGCCGTCTGGGAGAGCAGGGCCACGGAGGTCAGGGCGGCCGTGGCGAGGGCCGGGGTCCGTATGCCTGCCACGCGGGTGCCGGGGGTGCGCGACTTGCGGTGCGACGCCAAGGGAGGCGACTCCTTCCAGAGCTCCGCCTACCGGGTTAGCTGTCGGGTTCGGGCGGCTTGCTCGGAAGGGTTGCCCTACGGCCGCTCCGCGAGGGAGTGGGCCGATTCACCCCATGGTCTCGGTGGGTCCCCGGCTCCGGCTGCCGTAGGGGCAGTGACGGACTCGGCGGGGGCCGCGCGGCCCGGCGGGGTTCGCCGGTGGGGGTCGTACGGCCCGCCCGCACCGTAGCCAACTGGTGTGGCCCCTGTGAAGGTTGATGGGTGATATGCCCGATACATTTTCGTGACCTTGTGTGCGGTGTCACGCAGGGTGAGGGGGTGGTTCTGGAGGGTGTGTGACCCGTGCCGGCCGCCGGATTCCGGGGATGTTCCCGGGGTGGCCCCGGGTTGTCGGTGGGGCGGCCTAGACTCGGAGAGCGATGAGCAGCCTCTTTGACGACAGCTTCCTGGCGGACCTCCAGGCCCAGCGGGGCCCCGAGGGCGAGCCCCCGCCCCCGCCCGAGGACGAGCACGTGCCGGAGCAGATCCCGGACGACCTGTTCGGCGGGAAGTTCGACGTGCCGCCGGACAGGGACGCCTACTACCGCGACGGCGCCCCGCGCCCGGTGATCGACGCCGCCGCGCTGCTGGAGGGGCTGAACGACAACCAGCGCGCCGCCGTCGTGCACTCCGGCTCCCCGCTGCTCATCGTGGCCGGCGCCGGCTCCGGCAAGACCCGCGTGCTCACCCACCGCATCGCCCACCTGCTGGCCGAGCGGCACGTCCACCCGGGCCAGATCCTCGCGATCACCTTCACCAACAAGGCCGCGGGCGAGATGAAGGAGCGCGTCGAGCAGCTCGTCGGCCCGCGCGCGGGCGCCATGTGGGTCATGACGTTCCACAGCGCGTGCGTGCGCATCCTGCGCCGCGAGAGCAAGAGGCTCGGCTTCACCTCGTCGTTCTCGATCTACGACGCCGCCGACTCCAAGCGTCTGATGGCCCTGGTCTGCCGTGACCTGGAGCTCGATCCCAAGCGCTTCCCGCCGAAGTCCTTCAGCGCCAAGATCAGCAACCTGAAGAACGAGCTGATCGACGAGGAGGACTTCGCCGCCCGGGCCGCCGACGGCTTCGAGAAGACCCTCGCCCAGGCCTACGCGCTCTACCAGTCGCGGCTGCGGGAGGCCAACGCCCTCGACTTCGACGACCTGATCATGACGACGGTCAATCTGCTCCGCGCCTTCCCGGACGTCGCCGAGCACTACCGCCGCCGCTTCCGGCACGTCATGGTCGACGAGTACCAGGACACCAACCACGCCCAGTACGCGCTGGTGCGCGAGCTCGTCGGCACCTCCGAGCACCCCGCCGGCGCGCCGTCCGAGGCCGAGGTCCCGCCCGCCGAGCTGTGCGTGGTGGGCGACGCCGACCAGTCGATCTACGCCTTCCGCGGCGCGACGATCCGCAACATCCTCCAGTTCGAGGAGGACTACCCGGACGCGACGACGATCCTGCTGGAGCAGAACTACCGCTCCACCCAGACCATCCTGAGCGCCGCCAACGCCGTCATCGAGCGCAACGAGTCGCGCCGCCCCAAGAACCTGTGGACCAACGCCGGCGCGGGCGCGCGGATCACCGGGTACGTCGCGGACACCGAGCACGACGAGGCGCAGTTCGTCGCCGACGAGATAGACCGCCTCACCGACGCGGGCGAGGCCAAGGCGGGCGACGTCGCCGTCTTCTACCGCACCAACGCCCAGTCCCGCGTCTTCGAGGAGATCTTCATCCGCGTCGGCCTGCCCTACAAGGTCGTCGGCGGCGTCCGCTTCTACGAGCGCAAGGAGGTCCGGGACGTCCTGGCCTACCTGCGGGTGCTCGCCAACCCCGAGGACTCGGTGCCGCTGCGCCGCATCCTCAACGTGCCCAAGCGGGGCATCGGCGACCGTGCGGAGGCCATGATCGACGCCCTCGCGCAGCGCGAGAGGATCAGCTTCCCGCAGGCGCTGCGGCGCGTCGACGAGGCGTACGGCATGGCCGCGCGCTCGTCGAACGCCGTGAAGCGGTTCAACACGCTGATGGAGGACCTCCGTACGGTCGTCGAGTCCGGTGCGGGCCCGGCGACGGTCCTGGAGGCGATCCTCGAACGCACCGGCTACCTCGCAGAGTTGCAGGCCTCCACCGACCCGCAGGACGAGACCCGGATCGAGAACCTCCAGGAACTCGCGGCCGTCGCCCTGGAGTTCGAGCAGGAGCGCGGCGAGGGCGAGTCGGTCGCGCTGTCCGACTTCCTGGAGCAGGTCGCCCTGGTCGCCGACTCCGACCAGATCCCCGACGAGGACGAGGACGGATCCGGCGTCATCACGCTGATGACCCTGCACACCGCCAAGGGACTGGAGTTCCCGGTCGTCTTCCTCACCGGCATGGAGGACGGCGTCTTCCCGCACATGCGCGCCCTCGGCGAGACCAAGGAGCTGGAGGAGGAGCGGCGCCTGGCGTACGTCGGCATTACGCGCGCGCGGGAGCGGCTGTATCTGACCCGTTCGACGCTGCGCAGCGCGTGGGGCCAGCCGTCCTACAACCCGCCCTCGCGGTTCCTGGAGGAGATTCCGGCCGCCCACCTGGAGTGGAAGCGGACGGGGGCGAGCGCGCCCGTGTCCTCCGGTCCGGTGTCAGGGGTGGCGGCCTCGCTGTCGTCGTCCCGCTCGCGCTCGTCGGCGTCGGGCGGTTCCGGTTTCGCGACCGGGCGGGCCGCGGACAAGCCCGTGGTGTCGCTGGCGATCGGGGACCGGGTCACCCACGACCAGTTCGGCCTCGGCACCGTGGTCGCGGTGAAGGGCACGGGCGCGAACACGGAGGCGACGATCGACTTCGGGGACACCAAGCCCAAGCGGCTGCTGCTGCGGTACGCGCCGGTGGAGAAGCTGTAGCGGAGCGGGCCGGGACCCGTCGGGGGGCTGCCCCTACGACGGGTCGAGGCCGTGGCTGCGGAACCAGGCGAGCGGGTCGATCGCCGAACCGCCGCCGGGGCGCACCTCGAAGTGCAGGTGCGGGCCGGTCGAGTTGCCGGAGTCCCCGGAGAAGGCGATCGGGTCGCCGGCCTTCACGGTCGTACCGGAGGGGACCTGGTAGCTGGAGAGGTGGCAGTACCACGTCTCCGTGCCGTCCTTCGCCGTCACGATCATCATGTTGCCGTAGGCGGAGTTGAGCTGCGTGCGCACCGTGCCGTCGGTGGCGGCCATCACCGTCGCGCCGTACAGGACGGGGAAGTCGATGCCGGTGTGGACGGACATCCAGTTGATGCCGGACTGGCCGTAGTAGGCGCTGAGTCCGTGCTGCGCGACCGGGAGCGCGAACTTCGGGCGCAGCCGTTCCTTGCGGGCCGCCTCCTCCGCCGCCCTCCTGCGCTCGGTCTCCTGCTGCGCCTTGAGGTCGATGCGCTCCTGGGTGCGGCTGGCCCGGTCGGCGAAGTCGTCGGCGCCGGCGGCGAGGCTCTCCAGCTGGGTGTCCAGCTTGATGTTGGCGGCGGACGGTTTCACCGGCTGGGCGTCCGCCGCGGTCGTCTTCGTCTCCTGGCCGCCGTCGCCGGCCAGGTCGCCGACCGAGGCCGCGGCGATGCCGGCGACGCCCATCACGCAGGCCGAGGGCACGGCCACCGTCAGCAGCGCGGAGCGCTTGGCGGGCGTACGGCGGCGGGAACGCGACCCGGCGCGCGAGGCCGCGCGCGGCGCCGGGGCGGAGAGAACCTCTTCCTGCTCTTCGAGGAGGTGCACCGCGGGCATCTCACCGGTGTCGGCCGGCTCCTGGGCGGCGGGCTCCTCATAGGACTCCTGGCCGAAGGACTCGGCCTGCGGCTCGTAGGCGTCGGACGCGGGCTCCTTGGCGGCGGTCTCGCCGCCGTCGGAGTTCCACTGCGTGGCGTCGTAGACACCGCTGTCGAAGGTCTGCGTGCCCCAGTCCCACTGCTGGGTCCGGTCGGCGGGGTTCCCGGCCTGATCGGGCTGGAGCCACTCACCGGCGTCCCACTGGCCGCTGGTCTCCGGCGAGGCGGCCTGCGGCGGGATCACCGTCAGCGGGTGATGGCCGGTGGTCCAGGCGGTCGTGTCGTAGCCGCCGGTGTCGTACGGGGACGTGTGCTGGGCCGTGTACAGGTCGTAGTGGCCGGTGTCCTGGCCGTCCGTGGGCCAGTGTCCGGTGGTGTCGTACGCGCCGGTCTCCTGACCGCCGCCCGGGAGGTCGCCGAAGAGGGGATCCGTGGCGAAGCCCCCGGTGGTGTGGCCGCCCGTGCCGAAGTGGGTGGCGGCATAACCGGTGGCGTCGTAGCCGCCGTACGTGGTGAAGTCGCCGTACGGGGCTTCCTGGGTGCCGTACGACGCATAGGGCGCCGAAGCGGCGTCGGAAGCCGGAGCCGGGTCCATGGTCCCCGACGGGTGACGGTCGTTCACCAACTTCTCTTTCGCCTCGACAACAGGGGCTGCCAGAGCAGTGCGGCGACTGTACCCGGCGGTATGCGGGCACGACAATCTTCCGCAGGTTTCGCGCGCGCAGGAAACGGGCAATCGGTTGTCTTTTGGCGGACGGCGGGCGCGGTCTTGGCTTTTTGTTCGAGGTTTGTTCGAGGTGATGGGTGATCGACGGCGATAAGTGAGCCGTCTCGGACCGTTGTTGTTCGGATTGCTGTCGAGGGGGCGCGCGGTTCCGGTTGTCCCGTGGCGCCGGTGCCGGGCGTGTCGCGCTCGGACCTTCCGGGCGGTCGGTCGTCACGCCACGGTCAGGCCTTCCGGGCGGCCGGTGGTCACGCCACGGTCAGGCCTTCCGGGCGGCCGGTGGACGGCTCTCCGGGGTGCGCCGTGTCCAGGGCCTGCCGTATGCGGGTCGCCACGGCCGGATGCACCGGCAGGGCGAGATGGCCCACGCCGCTCACCCGTACGTTCACCGACGTCAGGTCGGGGTGCTCGACACACGCCGACTCCAGCGGGTCCATGATGTGGTCCAGGTCGCTCCAGAAGGCGACGAAGCGCGTACGGCAGCCCGGCGCGGGCTGGGTGAGCTCCTCGAGCAGCGGTGAGCCGGGGCGCATCTGGCGCACGATGGGGTGTGCGTTGGCCAGGGGGGCGACGCGTGTGCCGGAGTGCGGGGTGCCGAGCGTGACGAGCGTCCGCACGCGGGCGTCACCGCCCAGCCGCTGCACGTAGTACCGCGCGATGAGCCCGCCGAGACTGTGCCCGACCACATCGACCCGGCGGCTGCCCGTGCGTTCGCACACCTGCTCTATGTGGCGGCCTAGCAGTTCGGCCGCGATGCGGATGTCGCAGGTCAGCGGAGAGTAGTTGAGCGACTCGATCTGCTGCCTGCCGTGCTGGGCGAGGCTGCGGCGCAGCAGGACGAAGACCGACCGGTTGTCGATGAAGCCGTGCAGCAGCACCACCGGGGGTTTGGCCTCCGCCGGCAGTTGCGCGGTGCCCTCCGGGGAGGGCAGCGCGGGGTGCGCGCCCCGGCGCTCCTGGACGATGCCGGCGGGATAGAGCAGGAGGTGACCCGCCAGGATCGCCAGCTCCAGGGCGGTCGCCTTCAGCAGGGTCAGGGAGAGATCCGCCAGCCGGACCGGCAGAAGACGCCGGCAGAGCGGCAGGAAGGGAAGAGCTGCCTCGGTGACCTTCATGGCCGACCTCCTGTCGGCACGCGGGAGGACAGCCCTGTCCCCCGTGTGCCCTTATGGGAAATCGCTGTGAGAGCGGTCGACGGTGCGCGTGTGCGAGGTGTGGAGGGGCGCGGTGGTACGGCGGCCTCGGTGCGAATCCCTTGTACGCATGGTCCCACGGCTGCCCGATCGGTGCACGGGCGTGCGGTGCGCGGGGCCCGGAGCCCGGGAACGCTGCGCGGTGAACGTGTCCCTCCGTGTGATTTGCCCCTCGCTGCGCACCGTGAAACTGCCGGTTGCGGGATGCTGGAGATAACGTTCGTTCACTTCCCCGGCCGGTTCGGACCGGGGTGCCCGAGCGATGTGTACGGCACGACGGATGTGTGCGGTACTTGTCGGCGGGGATGGATGCAGTCGCTTCATGGAGGCAGTGATGGGTGTGGCAGCCGGTCCGATCCGCGTGGTGGTGGCCAAGCCGGGGCTCGACGGCCACGATCGCGGGGCCAAGGTGATCGCGCGGGCGCTGCGTGATGCCGGTATGGAGGTGATCTACACCGGGCTCCACCAGACCCCCGAGCAGATCGTCGACACCGCGATCCAGGAGGACGCCGACGCGATCGGTCTGTCCATCCTCTCCGGGGCGCACAACACGCTTTTCGCGGCGGTGATCGAGCTGCTGGCGCAGCGGGACGCGGCGGACATCCTGGTCTTCGGCGGCGGGATCATTCCCGAGGCGGACATCGCTCCGCTGAAGGAGAAGGGTGTCGCGGAGATCTTCACGCCGGGGGCGACCACGGCGTCCATCGTGGACTGGGTGCGGGCGAACGTGCGGCAGCCCGCGGAGGCGTAGGGCGCGTTCGTGACGCCTCGCGCGCCGCGTCCGGGCCGGGGCGTCGGCCCCGGCGCTCCGGAGCCGGTGCCGGGCGGGGGTGGGTCGCGCTGCCCGGCGCTTGCGGGGTGCCGTCGCGCCCACCCGTGCCGCCCCAGCGGCACGACTGCCCGCGGCTACAGCGGGGCGACTGCCCGCGGCTACGGCGGGGTGGGTCAGGGGGTGGGCGGGGTCAGTTCTTTGAGGATGGCCGCGCGCAGGTGCAGGGTGGTGACCAGGCGCTGGAAGGCTTCCGACCAGTAGCCGCCGGCTCCGGGTGACGCGTCCTCCGGCTCGTCCGGTACCGCCAGGAGCGCGTCGAGGCGACCGGCCTCGGACGGGTCGAGGCAGCGTTCGGCCAGGCCCATGACTCCGCTGAAACTCCATGGATAACTCCCCGCGTCACGCGCGATGTCGAGCGCGTCGACCACCGCCCGTCCGACCGGCGCCGCCCAGGGCACGGCACACACCCCGAGCAACTGGAACGCCTCGGACAGGCCGTGCGTCTCGATGAACCCGGCCACCCACTCGGCCCGTTCGGCGGCGTCCAGCGTGCCGAGCAGCTTGGCGCGTTCGGCCAGAGACACCGCCCCCGGGCCGCCCGCCTCCGGCGCGGAGGGCTCACCGAGCAGCGCCCGCGACCACGCCGCGTCACGCTGCCGTACCGCCGCCCGGCACCAGGCCGCGTGCAGTTCGCCCTGCCAGTCGTCCGCCACCGGCAGCGTCACGATCTCCCGCGGTGTGCGCCCGCCGAGCCGCCGCGACCAGCTTCCCAGGGGCGCGGCCTCCACCAACTGGCCGAGCCACCAGGACCGTTCGCCCCGGCCCGCCGGGGCTCTGGCCACCACGCCGTCGCGCTCCATGCCCGCGTCGCATTCGTGCGGCGCCTCGACGACGATCGTCGGCGTGTCCCGCGTACGGTCGACGGCCACACACGCCCCGGCCCGGACCGCCATGCGTTCCGCCAGCGGGGAGCCGGGCAGCGCCGACAGCAGCTCCGCGGCCGTCGCCCGTACGTTGCGGCTGCGGTCGGCCAGGGCCTGCTCCAGGAAGGGCTCGTCGTCCGGGCCGAGTCCGGTGCGCAGTGAGTCCAGGAACATCAGGCGGTCCTCCGCCCGCTCCGTCGCCCAGCTCGCCGCGAGGAGCTCCCGCGCGGTGGCCGGCTTGCGGGAGCGGAGGGCGGTGAGGAGGGTGACCCGTTCGGCGAAGAGGCCCTCCTGCCAGAGCCGCCGTATGCCCTCCGTGTCGTGGAGACGGGGCACGGACGTGCCACCGCCCGGTGCGGAACGCAGGGCGAACCGCCAGTCCGGGTTGAACCGGGCCAGCCACAGGGCGCGCGGCCCCGCGAACCGCAGCGCCGCCGGACGCAGATCGGTCCGTCCCCGCGCGGCGTCGAGCAGGGCGGGCAGCGCGGCCGGGGGCGCCGCGAAACCGCGGGCGTTCGCCGCCGCCAGCCACTGGGGCAGCAGCTCCATGAGGTCCGGAGCCGCGCCCCGGCGGCCACCGCCCGCGGTGCCGGGACGGTCGGCGAGCAGCATCATGAGCCGGCGCGCGGCGGCGGACGGCAGCGGGGGGCGCGGGTCCTCGGGGGCCGGCCGCGGACGCTCCGCGGCCCGCGCGGGCCGCAGCCCGGCACGTCGCCGTACGGTCGCCACGGCCGCCGCGTCCAGCAGGGCCGACGGCGCGTCCGCCCCGGGCGCGGAACCCGCCGGCGTGCGCCGGTCCGTGCCCAGCAGGGCCGTGGTCACCAGCTCCTCCCAGGAATCCGGGAGAGGCGCGTCCACGGCGGTGGTCGTCCTGCTCATGAGCTTCCTTTCCGACGGGTGTCCCGGCACGGTCGAAGACTCATACACGCCGAGTGTCCAGTGATGTCCGAAAGATTCCTGGGGTGGGTGGGAGGAGGGGCGGACGCACCGCTCAGCACAGCGGCACCGCCTCACCGGGCCCCTCCGGCCATACCGCCAACGGAGTGAATCCCTGGTGGCCGCACTCGCCGAAGACCCTGACCGGGGCGCCGCCCGACAGGGCGACCAGACGCCACAGACCGGGGCGGGACCGCGCGGCCGGCGTGAGCGGCAGGGCCGCGTCCTCGTCGGCGTCGGCCAGCTGCCAGCCGTCACCGTCCGGAACCGGTATCACCCGGTCCAGCGTCACCGGGACCGAGTCCAGCCAGGGGTCGTCGCGCAGCGCCTCGCCGTAGCGGGCGGCCGCCCGGGCCGTCGTCGTCCCCGGTGGCCGTACGTCCGTCGGCGCGGGCGGCGCGAACCGCTCGCCCAGGGCCATCCGCTGCCGTCCCGCGCCCGGGTACGCGGACAGCTCCGCGTCGAGGGCCAGCCCGACCGGCAGCGAGAGCTCCGGGGCGCGGCCCGCCGCACCGTAGGAGAGGAGCAGCGCCGTGCGCCCCGAGTCCGTGCCGTACAGCCAGACGCGGCGGGTCGTCAGACGGCTGTCCGCCGTGTCGTACTGGGCGAGGACCAGCCAGCGGTCCCGTACCGCCGGGCCGTCCGCCGGCGCGGGCAGGCCGATACGGGACCGGACCGTCGCGGCCAGGCCCTCCGGCAGCCGCTCCCGGCGCAGCCAGCCCCGGCCGAGGAGGTGGAGCAGCGCGCACTCCTCCAGCAGCCGCACCGGCCGGTCCGGCCCGGTGCCCGCGAGCGCCCCCAGCTCCCGCACCCGGGCGGCCAGCCCCGGCGCCTGGGCGTCGACCATGCGGGCCGCGGTCTCCTCCCACAGCCCGTCCCCCGACTGCCCGGCCGCCGCCAGGCCGCCGCGGAGCAGGTCCGCCAGGCGCTGCTCCAGCTCCAGCGCGCCCGCCGTCACCCGCTCGGCCCGGCGCTCCGCCCTGCGCCGCGCCGCCTCCGGACCGGCCGGACCGGAGGAGCCCGAGGAACCCGGGGAGTCCGGGTTCCGCCTTCCTTCCGTGCGCGTGCGCCGGTCCGCGATCCACCGCACGGCCCACTCCGGCGCCTCTCCCCGCTCCACCGCCCCGTCCCCGCCCGACCAGAGCAGCAGCAGACCGAGCGCGTGCTCGCACGGCAGCTTGCGGCTCGGGCAACTGCAGTGGTACGCGGGCGCGGAGGCGTCCGTGACGTCGACGACCGTCCGGTACGGAGCGCTCCCGCCGTCCTCGCACAGTCCCCACACCGTCCCCTCGCCCGAACTGCCGGCCCCGGACCACGCACCGGCCGTGCCGAGTCTGCTCCCCGCCGCGCGTGACGCGGGGTCGGGCGCCAGTGCCGGCACCTGGTCCGCGGTCCGGCGCACCCCCTGCTGAGTCATGCCACCGAAACTAGATCCCGGCACTGACAATCGCCCCGTCGAGCGCGTTCACGCAGGTCGGAGCGATTGTCAGTGGCGTGGTGCACGGTTGGTGGCAGATCCGAACCGGCCGAGCTGGAGGGGGACTCCGCCATGACTGTGTCCGTTGGACCGACGCCCGTCGACCCGACGCGGAACGGCTCCGCGCCCACGAACGCCACGCCCGCGGACGCCGTGCCCGCACAGACACTGCGACCGCACGCCGAGGACGCCTTCGCCGCCGAACTCGCCGCGCTGGCCGCGCAGGACGACCGCCCCCGCCCCGCCCGCTGGCGGCTGTCACCGTGGGCCGTCGCCACCTACCTGCTCGGCGGCACGCTGCCGGACGGCACGGTCGTCACGCCCAAGTACATCGGTCCGCGCCGCATCGTCGAGGTCGCGGTGTCCACCCTCGCCACCGACCGCGCCCTGCTCCTGCTCGGTGTGCCCGGCACCGCGAAGACCTGGGTCTCCGAGCACCTGGCCGCCGCGGTCAGCGGCGACTCCACCCTGCTCGTGCAGGGCACGGCCGGCACCCCGGAGGAGGCCATCCGCTACGGCTGGAACTACGCCCGGCTGCTCGCCCACGGCCCCAGCCGCGACGCCCTCGTGCCCAGCCCGGTGATGCGGGCCATGGCGGAGGGCATGACGGCCCGCGTCGAGGAGCTGACCCGTATCCCGGCCGACGTCCAGGACACGCTGATCACCCTCCTGTCGGAGAAGACGCTGCCGATACCGGAGCTGGGCCAGGAGGTGCAGGCGGTCCGCGGCTTCAACCTGATCGCCACGGCCAACGACCGCGACCGCGGGGTCAACGACCTGTCCAGCGCCCTGCGCCGCCGCTTCAACACCGTGGTGCTGCCGCTGCCGGAGACACCGGAGGCGGAGGTCGACATCGTCGCGCGCCGGGTCGACCAGATCGGCCGCTCCCTCGACCTGCCGGCCGTGCCCGACGGCATCGACGAGATCCGCCGGGTCGTCACCGTCTTCCGCGAGCTGCGCGACGGGGTCACCACCGACGGCCGTACGAAGCTCAAGTCGCCCAGCAGCACGCTGTCGACCGCCGAGGCGATCTCCGTCGTCACGGGCGGGCTGGCGCTCGCCGCCCACTTCGGCGACGGCGTGCTGCGGGCCGGGGACGTCGCCGCGGGCATCCTCGGCGCGGTCGTCCGCGACCCGGCGGCGGACCGCGTCGTCTGGCAGGAGTACCTGGAGACCGTGGTCCGCGAGCGCGACGGCTGGAAGGACTTCTACCGGGCCTGCCGGGAGGTCAGCGGATGACCGCAGGGAAGGCGGACACCGCGGGGCCGCTGCTGCTCGGCGTGCGGCATCACGGGCCGGGGTCCGCGCGGGCGGTGCGGGCGGTGCTGGAGGAGGCCCGGCCGGACGTCGTGCTGATCGAGGGCCCGCCGGAGGCTGACGCGCTGCTCCCGCTCGCCGCCGAGGAGGACATGCGGCCGCCCGTCGCGCTGCTCGCCCACGCGGTGGACGAGCCCGGCCGCTCGGCCTTCTGGCCGCTGGCCGGGTTCTCCCCGGAGTGGGTCGCGCTCCGCTGGGCGCTGGAGCACAAGGTCCCGGCCCGTTTCATCGACCTGCCGGCCGCGCACACCCTGGCCTGGGAGGACGACGAGGGCCCCGGACCCGGCGCGGGCGACGAGGACGTGCGGGCCGACCCCCTGGGAGCGCTCGCCGAAGCCGCCGGGTACGACGACGCGGAGCGGTGGTGGGAGGACGCCGTCGAGCACCGGGGCACGGGCGAGGGGGACGCGATGGCGTCGTTCACCGCGCTCGAGGAGGCCATGACCGCGCTGCGGGAGGAGTACGGAAGCGGGGGGCACCGGCGGGACCTCGTGCGCGAGGCGCACATGCGGCTGCGGATCCGGGAAGCGCGGCGGGAGTCCGAGGACGGCGTGGCCGTGGTCTGCGGGGCCTGGCACGTGCCGGCGCTGCGGCGGAAGGCCGCCGTCGCCGCCGACCGCGCCCTGCTGAAAGGGCTGCCCAGGGTGAAGACGGACATGACCTGGGTGCCCTGGACCCACCGCAGGCTCTCCCGCGCGAGCGGCTACGGCGCGGGCATCGACTCCCCGGGCTGGTACGGGCACCTGTTCGACGCCCCGGACCGGCCGGTCGAGCGGTGGCTGGCCAGGGTGGCCGGGCTGCTGCGGGCCGAGGACCGGCTCGTCTCCTCCGCGCACGTCATCGAGGCCGTACGGCTGGCGGAGACCCTCGCCGTGCTGCGCGGACGTCCGCTGCCCGGCCTGAGCGAGACGGCCGACGCCGTACGGGCGGTGATGTGCGAGGGCTCCGACGTGCCGCTGGCGCTGGTGCGCGACCGGCTGGTCGTCGGCGACGTGCTCGGGGAGGTACCGGCGGCGGCACCCGCCGTGCCGTTGCAGCGGGACCTCACACGGCTCCAGCGCCGGCTCCGGCTGAAACCCGAGGCCGGGAAGCGGGAGCTGGACCTCGACCTGCGCAAGGAGACCGACGCGGAGCGCGGCAGGCTGCTGCACCGGCTGCGGCTGCTCGGCATCGGCTGGGGAGAGCCCGCCGCCGTACGCGGCGGCACGGGGACCTTCCGGGAGACCTGGCGGCTGAGCTGGGAGCCCGAACTGTCCGTGCGGGTCGCCGAGGCCGGGGTCTGGGGGACGACCGTACGCGCCGCCGCGACCGCCAAGGCGGAGGCGGACGCCGTCGGCGCGCGGGACCTCGCCGAGGTCACCGGGCTCGCCGAGCAGTGCCTGCTGGCCGCACTGCCCGAGGCGCTGCCCACGGTGATGCGGCTCCTCACCGACCGCGCGGCCCTCGACACGGACGTCGGCCACCTCGCCCAGGCGCTGCCCGCCCTGGTCCGCTCGCTGCGCTACGGCGACGTACGCGGCACCGGCACCGCGGCGCTGGCCGAGGTCGCCGCCGGGCTCGCCGAGCGGATCTTCGTCGGACTGCCCCCGGCCTGCGCGGCGCTGGACGCGGACGCCGCCGACGAGATGCGGCGCCATGTCGACGCGGTGCACGGCGCGGTGGCTCTCCTCGGCGACGCCCCCGCACCGGGCCACGGGAAGCTGCGCGCCCGCTGGCAGTCGGTGCTGCGGACCCTGTCCGCACGGGACACCGTGCCCGGCGTCCTGCGGGGGCGGTCCGTGCGGCTGCTGCTGGACGACGGGGAGCTGGCGAGGGACGAGGCGGCGCGGCTCATGGGGCTCGTGCTGTCGCCGGGCACACCGGCGGCGGACGCGGCCGCGTGGATCGAGGGCTTCGTCGGCGGCCCGGACGGTGGACTGCTCCTGGTCCACGACGAGCGGCTGCTCGGACTGGTCGACACCTGGCTGACGGACGTACCGGCGGAGGCGTTCACGGACGTACTGCCGCTGCTGCGGCGGACGTTCTCGGCGTACGAGCCGGGGGTGCGCCGCACCCTCGGTGAACTGGTCCGGCGCGGACCGGGGGCACGCGGGAGCGCGGCGACCGCGGTGTCCGCCGCCCCCGGCTTCGCCCCCGATCCCGACACCGCCCGGGCGGACGCCGTGCTGCCGGTCCTGCGGCTGCTGCTCGGGCCGGACGGGGACGACGGGGACGACGAGGGAGCGCGTGACGGACGACCGGCGGGGGTGACGGCATGACGGACACACAAGGTGAGGCGGCCACGGCGACGGACCCGGCGCGGGAGCGGCTGCGGCGCTGGCGGCTCGTGCTCGGCGGGGACCCGGCCGACGGCACCGGACACGACCTGTCCGGGCAGGACGCCGCGATGGACGGAGCGCTCACCGCGCTCTACGGAAAGGGGGACACACCGCAGGCGGGCCGCGACCGTTCGGCGGGGCTCGGCGCGTCGGCGCCCTCGGTGGCCCGCTGGCTCGGGGACATCCGGACCTACTTCCCGTCCTCCGTCGTCCAGGTCATGCAGCGCGACGCCATCGACCGGCTCGATCTCGCCACGCTCCTGCTGGAACCGGAGATGCTGGAGGCCGTCGAGGCCGACGTCCACCTCGTCGGCACGCTGCTGTCGCTGAACAAGGCGATGCCGGAGACGACGAAGGAGACGGCACGCGTGGTGGTGCGCAAGGTCGTCGCGGACCTGGAGGAGCGGCTCGCCACCCGTACCCGGGCCACCCTCACCGGCGCCCTCGACCGCAGCGCCCGCGTCAGCCGGCCACGCCACCACGACATCGACTGGAACCGCACGATCGCCGCCAACCTCAAGCACTACCTGCCGGAGCACCGGACGGTCGTGCCCGAGCGGCTCATCGGCTACGGGCGTGCCTCGCGGTCGGTGAAGAAGGAGGTCGTCCTCTGCGTCGACCAGTCCGGGTCGATGGCCGCGTCCGTCGTGTACGCGGCGGTGTTCGGGGCGGTGCTCGCCTCCATGCGGTCGGTCGACACCCGGCTCGTCGTGTTCGACACGGCGGTCGCCGACCTCACCGACCAGCTCGACGACCCCGTCGACGTGCTCTTCGGCACGCGACTCGGCGGCGGCACGGACATCAACCGGGCGCTGGCGTACTGCCAGTCGCGGATCACCCGGCCCGCCGAGACGGTGGTCGTGCTGATCAGCGACCTCTACGAAGGGGGCATACGCGACGAGATGCTCAAGCGGGTGGCGGCGATGCAGGCGTCGGGGGTGCGGTTCGTGACGCTGCTCGCGCTGTCCGACGAGGGGGCGCCCGCGTACGACAGGGAGCATGCGGCGGCGCTCGCCGCGCTGGGCGCACCGGCGTTCGCCTGCACACCCGATCTGTTCCCGGAGGTGATGGCGGCGGCGATCGAGAAGCGGCCGCTGCCGATACCGGACGTGGGATGAGGCGCGGACTCGGGCCGGTGAAAACGGACATGACTACCCATCGGTAACGGAGGGCTTGCGCGACCTCGGGAGTCGCGTGCGAGGATCGGCGCTGTTCGATTCCAGGGACCGGTGAAGTGTCTTCGGCCGTCCCGCCGCCCGGGAGGACCCGCCCCCCTTGACCTGGTCAGCAGCCGTACCCGGTGCCGCTCTGCGCGCGATGCGCGCGGCGGCCGGGCGGCGTGCGGTCCGGCTGGCACTGCTGGTGGGCGCGGTGTTCGTGCTCGGCGTGCTGTGCGGGGAGCGGGCGCGGGCGGCGGACGGCACGCCGGCCGAGGGGACCTCCCCCACCGTCGGGTCCGTCACCGTCGGGTCCGTGGTGCCGGCCGGCTCGGGCGCCGCGCCCGGCTCGAACGGTCCCGTGCCGGTCATCGGGGCCCTCCCCGTACCGCGCCCGGACGGGGCCGGCCCGATCCGTCCGCCGGCCGAGACCGTGGTCCGGTCCGTGGACGAGCGGATCGTACGGCCGGCCGGGGAACCGGTCGGCACGGTGACCGGCCGACTGGGCGAGGCGACGCAGGGGCAGCTCCCCGCGCTGCCGGCGCTCTCCGGCCGGGAGCAGCCCGTTACGCTGCCGGAGCTCCCGCACCTGCCCGCTCTGCCGGTCTCGCCCGCGCTCCCCACCCTGCCCGCGCTCCCCACCCTGCCCGCGCTCCCCACCCTGCCCGCGCTCCCCGGCGCGCTGCCCTCCTTGCCCGCGCTCCCCGGCGTGCTGCCCTCCTTGCCCGCGCTCCCCGGCCCGGAGCGGCCCGTGCCGCTGCCGGAGCTCCCGCACCTGCCCGACGTGCCGGAGCAGCCGCTCCCCGGGCCGGGCACGCCCGCCCCGCAGCCGGACACCCCGACACCGCCGCCCGACGCGCCGGGGCGGGACGCCCCGGACGAGCCGAAGGTCCCGGACGGACCGTCCGGGGTCCCGGGGCCGGTCGCCGGCCCCGTCGCCCACGGCCCGCAGCCGGCCCATGCCGCCGGCGCGGCGCACGACGACCACGCACACCGGCCCGCGCGGGACGCCGTACGGGACGCCGCACAGGCCGGGGACACCGCCCCGGCCCCCGCACCGCACGCTCCCGGCGCTCCCGCCGGCCGGCCGGACGGTACGACGGGCAGCCGCTCGGCCGTGGACCACGGCACGCCGCGCCACGGTGACGCCTGCGCCGTCACCGCACCCCACCGGTCGCCGCTCCGGCTCGTACCCGGCACCGCCGAGCGCGCCGGGGCGACCGGTACCCGGGACCCGTACCGGGACGTTCCGGTCTCGCCCGCTTAGGGCCGGCCCCTCCCTCGCCGCGGACACGTGTGCGCGAGGGCGGCGCGGCGGCCTGCCCGTCCCGCGCCCTCCGCGCCCTCTGCGTCCTCCGCGCCCCGCCCGTGCGTGACGCGCGGGTGACAAAGGACTCCGCGGGGCCATCAGACCCGGACAGCCGAAAGCCGTCGGTCCGTCCGGTCGGAACCTCGTGGAGGGGCGGCCGGCCCCCATTGGGGTGGGGGCCGGTCACCCCGCATCCCGGAGAAAGAGGGTGTTCACCGCCCCTCCGGGCTGTTCGACAGGGCCTCACCGGGCCGGCCCCAGCCCGGTGAGGCCCCTCACGCCCGGCACGCGGTGCCAGAGATGGCGGCATCATGTGACAGGTATCACCGCTCACGTGTGACCCGCGATTTAGAGAGGCCCCCCAAGCGGCGATAACCTGCGAGACGGACATGCCGCGCGCTCGGACACCGTGTGCGCCTCCCTTGTGACACAGCGGACGTCACGTTGCCCTTCGCGGCACGCCCACGCATCCAACGAACCGCGAGATCACTGATAGGGACGGAAGCGCGTGGACCTGTTCGAGTACCAGGCGAGGGACCTCTTCGCCAAGCACGATGTACCGGTGCTGGCCGGTGAAGTCATCGACACGCCTGAGGCGGCCCGCGCAGCCACCGAGCGTCTCGGTGGCAAGTCCGTCGTCAAGGCCCAGGTGAAGGTCGGCGGCCGTGGCAAGGCGGGCGGCGTCAAGCTCGCCGCCACCCCCGACGAGGCGGTCGAGCACGCGACCAACATCCTCGGCATGGACATCAAGGGCCACACGGTCCACAAGGTGATGATCGCCGAGACCGCCCCGGAGATCGTCGAGGAGTACTACGTCTCCTTCCTCCTCGACCGTGCCAACCGCACCTTCCTCTCCATCGCCTCCGTCGAGGGCGGCATGGAGATCGAGGAGGTGGCGGCCACCCGCCCCGAGGCCGTCGCCAAGACGCCGATCGACGCCAACGAGGGGGTGACCCCCGCCAAGGCCCGTGAGATCGTCGAGGCCGCGAACTTCCCGGCCGAGGTCGCCGACAAGGTCGCCGACGTCCTGGTCACCCTGTGGAAGACCTTCGTCGCCGAGGACGCGCTCCTCGTCGAGGTCAACCCGCTGGCCAAGGTCGCCTCCGGTGACGTCATCGCCCTGGACGGCAAGGTCTCCCTGGACGAGAACGCCGAGTTCCGCCAGCCGGAGCACGAGGCCCTCCAGGACAAGGCCTCGGCCAACCCGCTCGAGGCGGCCGCCAAGGAGAAGAACCTCAACTACGTCAAGCTCGACGGTGAGGTCGGCATCATCGGCAACGGCGCGGGTCTCGTCATGAGCACCCTGGACGTCGTCGCCTACGCCGGTGAGGCGCACGGCGGCGTCAAGCCCGCCAACTTCCTCGACATCGGTGGCGGCGCCTCCGCCGCCGTCATGGCGAACGGCCTGGAGATCATCCTCGGCGACCCGGACGTCAAGTCCGTCTTCGTCAACGTCTTCGGCGGCATCACCGCCTGCGACGAGGTCGCCAACGGCATCGTGCAGGCGCTGCAGCTGCTGAAGGACAAGGGCGAGGAGGTCACCAAGCCCCTCGTCGTCCGCCTCGACGGCAACAACGCCGAGCTGGGTCGCAAGATCCTCTCCGACGCCAACCACCCGCTGGTGCAGCGCGTGGACACCATGGACGGCGCGGCCGACAAGGCCGCCGAGCTCGCGGCTGCGAAGTAAGGAAGAGGGACTCAGACAGCCATGGCTATCTTCCTCAACAAGGACTCCAAGGTCATCGTCCAGGGCATGACCGGTGCCACGGGCATGAAGCACACCAAGCTCATGCTGGCCGACGGCACGAACATCGTCGGCGGCGTGAACCCGCGCAAGGCCGGCACGTCCGTCGACATCGACGGCAACGAGATCCCGGTCTTCGGCACCGTCGCCGAGGCGATGGAGAAGACGGGCGCCAACGTGTCCGTCCTCTTCGTGCCGCCGGCCTTCGCCAAGGCCGCCGTGGTCGAGGCCATCGACGCCGAGATCCCGCTCGCGGTCGTCATCACCGAGGGCATCGCGGTGCACGACTCCGCCGCGTTCTACGCGTACGCCGTGGAGAAGGGCAACAAGACCCGGATCATCGGCCCGAACTGCCCCGGTCTGATCACCCCCGGTCAGTCGAACGCCGGCATCATCCCGGGCGACATCACCAAGCCGGGCCGCATCGGCCTGGTCTCGAAGTCCGGCACGCTGACGTACCAGATGATGTACGAGCTGCGTGACATCGGCTTCTCCTCCGCCGTCGGCATCGGTGGCGACCCGGTCATCGGCACCACGCACATCGACGCGCTCGCCGCGTTCGAGGCCGACCCCGACACCGACCTGATCGTGATGATCGGTGAGATCGGCGGCGACGCCGAGGAGCGGGCCGCGGCGTTCATCAAGGAGAACGTGAAGAAGCCGGTCGTCGGCTACGTCGCGGGCTTCACCGCGCCCGAGGGCAAGACCATGGGCCACGCCGGCGCCATCGTCTCCGGCTCCTCCGGCACGGCCGCCGCGAAGAAGGAGGCCCTCGAGGCCGCCGGCGTCAAGGTCGGCAAGACCCCGACCGAGACGGCGAAGCTGGCGCGCGCGATCCTCGCCGGCTGAACCACGGCCGCACCACGGCCGAGCCGCAGCCGGGTCACCGGTGCGGAGCGACACCGTACGGGTGGGCCCGTTCCCCGCAGTGGGGGACGGGCCCACCGTCGTCTCCGCCCCGGTCACCGCGCCTGCGGCGCCAGCCGTTCCGGTCCCCGCGGCAGCTTCCTCCGCAGCCGGTCGCGCAGTTCCCGCTCGTCCTCCGAGAGAGGGCCGGGCGCCATCCGCGGTGGAACGCCCCGCACCGTCTCGCCCGGCGGCACCGGCGGCTCGTAGCCGGTCGGGGCCGTGTACAGGGTGAGCGCCGTGGCACCGGTCAGCGCGACGGTGAACGCGACGGCGGCCCGCGTCCAGAACCGGGCCCGGCGCTCGCTGCCGCCGCGCACCGCCGGCGGCTCGGCCACCCGCGGCCGCCCGGCGCAGGCCAGCTCGGCCAGCCGCCGCTGCAGCTCGTCCGGGTCCGACAGCTCCGGGAGCCGGGCGGCGACGGTCTCGCGCGCGTACGTCAGCCGGCCGGCCGCCGCCCGGGTGCTGGCCTCCGTCTCCGCCGCCGTCTCGGGCAGGCCGAGGCCGAGGCCGTCGTACAGCAGGAGCGTGCGGCGGTACGGCGGCGGCAGGCGCAGCAGCGTCTCCAGGAGCATCCGGTCCTCGTCGTCGGAGGGCGGCGGTTCGGGCCGCCGGTGACGGCGGCGGTACCGGTGCCACGGGGAGAGCGCCCACTCGTACGCCGCCGCGCGCACCCAGCCGGCCGGGTCCGGGTCCCGGGCCACCTCGGGCCAGCGGTCCCAGGCGAGCTGGAAGGCCCGCTCCACGGACTCGCGGGCGAGTGCGCGGCGGCCGGTGAGCAGATAGGCCTGCCGGACGAGGGCGGGGGCGCAGAAGGAGTACAGGGCGTCGAAGGCCTGAGCGGGCGTCAGACGCTCCTCACGGAAGGCGGATGACGGCGGGGGCGCCTGCGTGAACGCGGAGGGTTCCGGCGCGATCGTGCCGGGACGGCCGTCGCCGCCCGGTCTCCCCAGGCGCACCGCCACCACCGCCGCGGCCTCCTCCCGGTGAACGGGGACGGACTCCCGGATCCCGCCGTCGGCGGCCCTTTCCGCCAGGCCGGCCAGCAGCTTCGCGTACGCCTTCCGGTTCCGGCCGCGCGGTGTGCCGCGGCCGGACTCCCACGCGCGCACCGTCTCGGGCCGCACGCCCACACATTCCGCGACCTGGCGCCGGGTCAGCGATGCCGCCGTGCGCAGGCGCCGGCGTTCGTCGGGGGAGGGGAGCGGGGTGACGGGGCTCCGTGTCACTGGGCGCCCCTCCGTCCGGAAAAGTACATAAACGTATATTGGGCGACACAACCGCGCTTCGCCCGTTACGACGGGAAAGCGCGTGTCGTTGGGAGCATGGCGGACGTGACCCAGATGACCGCTCGCCGTACGACGCCGGCCGCCCTGCTCACCCGTGTGCGCGACCGCTCGCCGGGGCTCGCCTCCGGCCTCCTCGGCGGCGCCCTCGCGGCCGGACTGGGGCTCGCGGCGTTCGCCGTCCTCGTGATCCTGCTGTGGATCAGCTCGCCCTACCCCGACAGCGGGCCCGGCGGCGCCCTGCACATCGCGGCGGCGCTGTGGCTGCTCGCCCACGGCGCCGAACTGGTGCGCGCCGACACCCTCTCCGGCGTCCCCGCACCCGTGGGCGTCCCGCCGCTGCTGCTGCTCGCGCTGCCGGTGTGGCTGCTGCACCGGGCGGCCCGCGACGCGGCGGAGGGCGGCGCGGGCCGCGGCGGACAGGCCCCGCTGGTCCCCGGCCGTACGGCGTGGGCGGGCGTCCTCCTCGGCTACCTCGCCGTCGGCGCGCCCGCCGCGCTCTACTGCGCCGGCGGCGGGCTGCGGCCGGCGTGGGAGACGGCCGTCGTGTGCGTGCCGCTGGTCGCCGCACTGGCCGCGGGGGCGGGGGTGTGGACGGCGTACGGCCGTCCGAGCGGGCCGCTGGAGCGGGTGCTGGGCGCGGTGCTGCCGAGGGGCGCACGCCATCTGGTCCTCGGACCGGACGGCCGTCCCGGAGTCGCGGCGCGGGCGGCGGCGGCCGGGGCGGCGGTGCTGGCCGGCGGCGGGGCGCTGCTCCTCGTGGTGTCGCTGGGATGGCACGCCGGGGAGACCCGGCAGGCGTTCCCGCGGCTGACGGAGGGCTGGTCGGGATGGGTCGCGGTGCTGCTGCTCTGCGTCACGCTGGCGCCGAACGCCGCGGTGTGGGCGGCGGCGTACGCCCTCGGCCCCGGCTTCCTCCTCGGGGCCGGCACCCGGGTGACCCCCCTGTTCTCCCCGTCCGCCCCGCCGCTGCCGCCGTTCCCGCTGCTCGCGGCGGTGCCGGACACGGGAGCGGGAACCGCGCCGAACTGGGCGGCGGCGGCGCTGCCGGTGACGGCCGGACTGGTGGTGGGGCGGTTCGTGGGACGGGGTGCCGCACGGAGCGGACCGGCGCCCGCCCCCGCCTGGACCCGCGGCCGGACCGCCGGGGCGGCGGTACTGGCGGCCGTGCTGTGCGCGGCCCCGCTGTCCGCGCTCGCCGCGCTCGCGGGCGGGCCGCTGGGAGTGGCCGCGCTCTCCCGGTTCGGCCCGGTGTGGTGGCAGGTGGGGGCCGCGGCACTGGCGTGGCTCGCGCTGGTGGCGGTCCCCACGGCCCTGACGGTACGGGCCTGGCGCCGCCGCCCGCCCGCAGGCGAGGCGGGGGACCGGCTCCCGGAGGCGGGTGCGCCACACCCTCGTCGGGGCGTGGTGAACCGGCTTCTGAGGCCCGGATCGTCGAGGGACCGCCGGGACGGCCGGAACTTGGTGGACCGGTTTCCGGGGGCCGGGCCGGCACGGGGCCGCCGGGGTCCGGAGAGGCGGCTTCCGGGGATCGGATCACCGCGGGACCGCCGGCTCCCGGGGCCCGGCACACCGCGGAACCACCGCCTCCCGGAGGAGGCGAAGCCGGCGCCGCCCGTACGGGGCGGGCCGGTCCCGCCCCTCCCGCGCGACGACCCCGACGAGCCGCACCCGCTCCACCGCACCCGGGCACCCGCGCCCGGCCGGTGGGACTGGGACATGCCGTTCGGCGTGCGGGACGCGGTCACCGCCCCCGGCGAGGAGGGCCCCACGTCCGCCGCACGGGAGTGAGAGCAGGTGTCAGCCGCCGTCCCCCAGGAGGTCCCGGAGCTGCTCCGGCAGGAGGTCGCCGCAGGACTGGCGGGCCTCATGGGTGAGGGCGTCCTCGGTGCAGGTGTAGTAGTCGCTGTAGACCAGCTGGGCCGTGAAGGACGCGGCGACCAGGGCGAGCGCCAGCGACCCCGTGACCAGTCCGCTCACCGCGGCCGTGGTCTGCGGGCGGCCCTTCGGCTCGGACGCCGGGGCGTCCGGGTCCTGCGCGCGGGGCTTGGCGCGCAGGGCGCTGATGCCCCAGTACAGGGCGAACGCGCCCAGCAGCAGCGCGACGTAAGGCCAGCCGAACAGGCCGAAGAAGAAGGCCCACATGCCGGACAGCAGGGCGAGGCGCGCACGGCGCTGGGCCGGGTCCGTGGGGTCCCAGCGCGTGCCGGGCCCCTGGGGGCCGCCGCCCTGCCCCTCGGGACCGCGCGGGCGCTCGCCGAAACCGCCGGGGGAGCGGCCGGGCTGCCGGTCGCTCCAGTTCCGGCCCCAGGGGGAGCGGTCGCCGCCCTCCCCGCCGGACGGGTGCCTCGGCTGCCAGGGCCGGTCGGGAGTCCCCTCCGGCGGCGGCGCGAACGGGTTGTCGTCCTGAGAACCCCGGGCCCCACGGCGCCCGTCGTCGCCGCCTCCGTCCTGGGGCGCGTCGGGCGGCGAGGAGGGGCGCTCCCGCAGCAGCACGGCGCCCCGCTCCCCTCCCTGGGCGGACTGCTGGGGGAACGTGAGAAGTCGCAGGCTGCGGTCCGGCATCAAGTGAGCGTCTTCCCCTTAATGAAGCACGGCGTGGTCCGGCGTGGCCGTCCCGCACGACGTATTCGACTACGACTGGGCTGGTGAACCGGTGCGTTCCCGTCGGCTCTCCGCGGCCCGGGTCCGTCATCCTGTGAACGCCCGGTGCACGGCTGACGTTCCCACGCGCCCCGGCGTTCCAGGACCGGCTCTTCCCAGACGCTACCTTCCGGCCGCGCCCCCGTCCCGTGGGGGCCGCCCGGTGTGCCGGTATCGTTGCTGACGGTCGGCCGCTTCGTAGGCTTCCCCGTATCCGGGGACGCGAAGCATTCGTATGAATATACAAAGCGCTGTGCCGCCGACCGTGCAGACGCTCCCCGAGAAAGGGCCCCACCGTGGCCGCCAAGCCCGTGGCCGAGCGCGCCAGGCGTCTCGTCGTGCTGGTCTCCGGATCCGGCACCAACCTCCAGGCGCTCCTCGACGAGATCGACGCCGTCGGCGCCGAGGCGTACGGGGCCGAGGTCGTGGCCGTCGGCGCCGACCGCGAGGGCATCGAGGGACTGGCCCGCGCCGAGCGCGCCGGACTGCCGACCTTCGTCTGCAAGGTCAAGGACCACCCGACCCGCGAGGAGTGGGACGCGGCGCTCACCGAGGCCGTCGCCGCCCACGAGCCCGACCTGGTGGTGTCCGCCGGGTTCATGAAGATCGTGGGGAAGGAGTTCCTCGCGCGCTTCGGCGGACGGATCGTCAACACCCACCCCGCCCTGCTGCCCAGTTTCCCCGGGGCCCACGGCGTACGGGACGCGCTCGCGTACGGCGCCAAGGTCACCGGCTGCACCGTCCACTTCGTCGACGACGGCGTCGACACCGGACCGATCATCGCGCAGGGCGTGGTGGAGGTCCGGGACGAGGACGACGAGAGCGCTCTGCACGAGCGCATCAAGGACGTCGAGCGAAGGCTGCTCGTCGAGGTCGTGGGGCTCCTCGCCCGCAACGGCTACCGCATTGAGGGACGAAAGGTAGTTATCCAGTGACCGCCGAGAGCAACAAGCGGGCCATCCGACGGGCGCTCGTCTCCGTCTACGACAAGACCGGCCTCGAGGACCTCGCGCGCGGCCTGCACGAGGCCGGCGTGGAGCTCGTCTCCACCGGGTCCACCGCCGCGAGGATCGCCGCCGCGGGCGTCCCCGTCACCAAGGTCGAGGAGCTCACCGGCTTCCCCGAGTGCCTGGACGGCCGCGTCAAGACCCTGCACCCGAAGGTCCACGCCGGCATCCTCGCCGACCTGCGCCTGGAGGACCACCGCAACCAGCTCGCCGAGCTGGGCGTGGAGCCGTTCGACCTCGTCGTCGTGAACCTCTACCCGTTCCGCGAGACCGTCGCCTCGGGCGCCACGCCCGACGAGTGCGTGGAGCAGATCGACATCGGCGGACCCTCGATGGTCCGCGCCGCCGCCAAGAACCACCCGTCGGTCGCCGTCGTCACCAGCCCCGCCCGCTACGGCGACGTCCTCGCCGCGGTCCAGGCTGGCGGCTTCGACCTCGCCACCCGCAAGCGGCTCGCCGCGGAGGCCTTCCGGCACACGGCCGAGTACGACATCGCCGTCTCCACCTGGTTCGCCTCCGCCTACGCGCCCGCCGACGACTCGCCGTTCCCCGGGTTCCTCGCCACCAGCCTGGAGCGCTCCCGCACCCTGCGCTACGGCGAGAACCCGCACCAGCCCGCCGCCCTCTACACCGCGGGCACGGGCGGTCTGGCCGAGGCGGAGCAGCTGCACGGCAAGGAGATGTCGTACAACAACTACACGGACACGGACGCCGCGCGCCGTGCCGCGTACGACCACGACGAGCCGTGCGTGGCGATCATCAAGCACGCCAACCCCTGCGGCATCGCGACCGGCGCGGACGTCGCCGAGGCGCACCGCAAGGCGCACGCCTGCGACCCGCTGTCCGCGTTCGGCGGCGTGATCGCCGTCAACCGCCCGGTGTCGAAGGAGATGGCCGAGCAGGTCGCCGAGATCTTCACCGAGGTCATCGTCGCGCCCGACTACGAGGACGGCGCGCTGGAGGCCCTCGCCAAGAAGAAGAACATCCGCGTGCTGCGTGCCCCGGGCCGCCCCGACCACCCGGTCGAGGTCAAGCCGATCGACGGCGGCGCGCTCCTCCAGGTCACCGACCGGCTCCAGGCCGAGGGCGACGACCCCGCCACCTGGACGCTGGCCACCGGCGAGGCGCTGAGCGAGTCCGAACTCGCCGACCTCGCCTTCGCCTGGAAGGCCTGCCGGGCGGTGAAGTCCAACGCGATCCTGCTCGCCAAGGACGGCGCCTCCGTCGGCGTCGGCATGGGCCAGGTCAACCGCGTGGACTCGGCGAAGCTGGCGGTGGAGCGGGCGGGCGCCGAGCGCGCGGCCGGTTCCTACGCCGCCTCGGACGCGTTCTTCCCCTTCCCCGACGGCCTGGAGATCCTCACCGCGGCCGGCGTGAAGGCCGTGGTCCAGCCCGGCGGCTCGGTCCGCGACGAGCAGGTCGTCGAGGCCGCGAAGAAGGCGGGCGTGACCATGTACTTCACGGGCACGCGCCACTTCTTCCACTGACGGGCCCGTCCGCCCGGCCACCGATACGGTCGGCCGGGCGGACGGAAGTCCTACTTGTCCACCTCATACTGGCCGGTCTCCAGGAAGTACCGCAGTTCCTCGGGAGTGCCGTCGATGACCTCCTCGGCCGCCGCGCGGAGCGCGTCGCTGATGTCCGGGTCGGCGAGGATGCGGGCGACGGCGACCCGGTCGTCCTCGGCCCGGGCGAGACGGTAGCCGGTTTCGAGGAAGGCGCGGGCGGCTTCCGGGGTGCCCGCGTCGAGGGCTTCGTTGGCTTCGCGGATGACGCCCCTGCCGGAGTCGGGGTCCGAGGAGTGCGTTGATCTCCTGCGTGACGCGTTTTCCGGCGTAGGGCTTGGCGAGGATGGTGGTGATGGCGACCTTGTCGTCCTCGTACTGGGCGAGCCGGTAGCCGGTCCTGAGGAACGCGCGCATGTCCTCCACGGTGCCGCCGAGGGCCTCGTTCGCCTCCCGCTCGACGCCCCTGCCGGAGTCCGGGTCGGCCAGGATGCCGGCGATGGCGGCGCGCAGCTCCTCCTCCGACATCTCGTCCACCGGCGTACCGGGGTCGTCCGTGGCGGCCGACGCCGTGACGGCGACGGACGACGAAGCCGCGTCCGCGGCGAAGGCCGGACCGGTGAGGAGGAGGGCCGGCGTGAGTGCGCCGGCGGCCGCCAGGAGAACACCGCGGGTCAGTCTCATATGTGTGAACCTGCCTTCTGCGTAGGGGATTTCACGGAAGACGGACGGTTACCGTCTCGAACATCCTTTCACTGTTTCGGCCGGAGACCACTGCCGCGATCCGGCAGTCCTGACGTGCCGTCATTGCCGGTCGTGACGCCGAGGCCGCCGGGCCCCGGAGCGGCCGGGGCGGCCGCGGACGACGGCGCGCCCCGGACGCGCCAAGGGCCGTGTCCCCCTCGTGCGGGTGGGACACGGCCCTTGGCGGCGGTGTGCTCGGGGCGGCCGCCCTCAGTAGCGCGGGCGCTTGAACCAGGCGCTGCCCGCGGCGTTGCCGACGAACACGGCGATCAGGATCGCCAGCACCGTGTGGATCAGACCCACCAGGATGAAGGGGTAGATGCCGAGGATGGCGGTGATGATGCCGAAGATCAGCGCGGTGACACGGACGCCGTTGCCGCCCTTGCCGAACTTGACGGCCAGCACGAGCGCGAACACGCCCCACACCAGCGCGAACAGGGTCAGACCCCAGAGCAGGCCGGACGAGTAGTCGGCGAGCTGCTCGAACGCGGGCTCCTCGCTCAGCGTCGGGTCGTCCTTCGCGGCCTCCACGCCCGCGGCGCTGATCGCGAACAGCGCCGTGCCGATGAGCTGCAGGCCCACGATGACCCACAGCAGCACGCGTGCCGTGCTCACCGTTCCCGGCATGGAGGTCGGCACCGGGGCGCCGGCGTAGGCGCCCACCGGCGGCGCCGCCGGATAGCCGTACCCCTGCTGGGGCTGCTGGGACTGCTGGGGATAGCCGTAGCCGGGGGCCGGCGGCTGCTGGCCACCCTGCGGGGGCCCGTAGGGGTTGTTCGGGTCGCCGAAACTCATGGCGGTTCTTCCTCCGTTGCGCTTCAGGTGCGGGGACGACGCGAGACTCGGCGCGGAGGAAGTTCTACAGATGCGGTCCGTCCCCCCGGTTCTGCCCGCGGCACTGTGTCCTCATCGTTCTTGACCGTTCCTTTCCTTGTCCAGGCGTGGGCCGTATGTGTTGTGCAAGTGCAACATCGCTGATCTTGGTCGTAAACGGGCGATACGTGCGCGGGGGCCCGGCGGCCGCCCGTCATACGGGCGGATTGGAACCGGGGCCCGGTCATCCGCGAGGATGGGGGCATGACCGCCCAGATTCTCGATGGCAAGGCCACCGCAGCCGAGATCAAGTCCGATCTGACCGCCCGTGTGGCGGCGCTGAAGGAGAAGGGCGTCACGCCCGGCCTCGGCACGATCCTCGTCGGGGAGGACCCCGGCAGCCAGAAGTACGTCGCCGGGAAGCACCGCGACTGCGCCCAGGTGGGCATCGCCTCCATCCAGCGCGAACTGCCGGACACGGCCACACAGGAGGAGATCGAGGCGGTCGTCCGCGAGCTGAACGAGGACCCCGCCTGCACCGGTTACATCGTCCAGCTCCCGCTGCCCAAGGGCATCGACGAGAACCGCATCCTCGAACTGATGGACCCGGCCAAGGACGCCGACGGCCTCCACCCGATGAACCTCGGCCGTCTCGTCCTCAACGAGCCGGCCCCCCTGCCCTGCACCCCCAACGGCATCATCACCCTGCTGCGCCGCCACGGCGTGGAGATCAAGGGCGCGGAGGTCGTGGTCGTCGGGCGCGGTGTGACCATCGGCCGTCCGATGCCCCTGCTGCTGACCCGGCGCAGCGAGAACGCCACGGTGACCCAGTGCCACACCGGCACCCGCGACCTGTCGGCCCACCTCCGGCGCGCGGACATCATCGTGGCCGCCGCGGGCAGCGCCCATCTGATCCGCCCCGAGGACGTCAAGCCGGGCGCGGCCGTCCTCGACGTCGGTGTCTCCCGCAGCGCCGAGGGCAAGATCCTGGGCGACGTCCACCCGGGCGTGGCCGAGGTGGCCGGCTGGGTCGCCCCGAACCCCGGCGGCGTCGGCCCGATGACCCGGGCCCAGCTGCTGGTCAACGTGGTCGAGGCGGCGGAGCGCAGTGTCGGCTGAGCGGAAGACCCCGGACGTCTCCGAGAAGCGGGCCGAGGGGCGGACGGAGGAACGGGCCGAGGGCATCACGGTCCGTGATCCCGTCAGCGCGCCCGACGCCGAGGGCAGGCCGCGCCGCACCACCCGGCGGTTCCCCCTGTTCACCAGGGACACCGCGCGCCCCGAGGGCGGGGGCAGGGCCGCCCCCCGCGACGCCCCCGCGCCCGCCCGTCAGTGGCCGATCCTCTCCGTGCTGCTCACGGTCGGAGCGGGACTGCTGCTGACCGCGCTGGACCAGTTCCGGCTGGGCACGCTGCTGGTCGGCGTGGCGCTGGTGGCCGGGGCCCTGCTGCGGTGGCTGGTGCGGGACGTGGGGATGCTCGCGGTGCGTTCCCGTTTCACGGACATCGTGACGTACGGGGGACTGGGGCTGGTGATCGCGATGCTGGCGCTGATGGTGCAGCCGCATCCGCTGCTGGAGATCCCGTTCCTGAAGGACACGCTGCACTTCACGGTCGACAGTTAGTCCGCGTTCCGCGAGCGGCGGCGGCCCGTCCTCACCCCCGTGAGAGGACGGGCCGCCGCCGGGGACCACGTTCCTGCACCGTGAAGGGCCTGTTCAACGGCTGTCCGGGGGCTGTGGCACGGAAGTGACCGTTCCGGTACGGTCTCCGCAATCCCCGTACAACCTTGCGATGCGGCCGAGCCGGCGGCCGGCGTCGGAACGGGGCGGGGACGACCGTTTGCGGTGGGTGGCGGATTTATGTCGATGTATTGACAAGTTTGTCGTTGTGCGTCGCAGTAGAGGGACGGCGGGCTAGCGTGAGGAAACGGGACCGTCCCGGCGTCCCGCGCGCAGGTGCCCGGGTTCCGTTCGGTCGAGGGGGTGACCGATGGGACACTGGGCCGCGAGTGAGCAGGCGTGCGACGGTGCCTGCCCGCGGCCCGATGCTCCCGTGCGCCCCCGCCCCGGGAACTGAGACCCCGCCCGGCGGCATCCTCGTGGGTATCCACAACGGGGACTCGGCAAGGGGCACCATGCACGAGGGAACGACCAGTACCAACCGGGGGGAAGAGGGGGGAAGCAATGCCTCGTTGGAAGGCCTTGCCGGATGAACTCGATCCGCAGATCAGGGAGTTCACGAGCCAGCTCAGGCGGCTCGTGGACCGCAGCGGCCTGAGCGTCGCGTCGGTCTCCGACCGCACGGGCTACAGCAAGACGTCCTGGGAGCGTTATCTGAACGGCCGGCTGCTCGCGCCCAAGGGTGCGATCGTGGCCCTGGCCGAGGTCACCGGGACCAACCCGATGCACCTCACCACCATGTGGGAGCTCGCCGAGCGTGCCTGGAGCCGCTCGGAGATGCGTCACGACATGACGATGGAGGCGATCAGGATCTCGCAGGCGCGTGCCGCGCTCAGCGAGTTCGCCGGTCCGTCCTCCGGCCCGGGCGGCGGATCCGCCCGCAAGGGCGCGTCCGCGGTCCGTCCGGGCGTCGCGGGGCCGGCCGGAGTCGCGCCGAGCGTGCCGCCGCAGCCGACCGCCTCGGAGGTGCGCGACGCCACCGGCGGCGCGCGGGACGGTTCGGCCGGGACGAACTCGTGGGGGGTCGCCGCACCGGCCGGCTCGCCGCGGACGGGCCACCGCGCCTCCGGGCCCGCGGCGGGCGCCTCCGGGACGTACGGCGCACCGCCCCCGGGCGCGTCCGGTCAGGGCCGTCCGGGTGGACCGGGCCGTTCCGGCGGCAAGCGGCGGACGTCGACGTTCATCGCCGGAGCGGTGGGAGCGCTGGTGGTGGTCGCCGCCGCGTTCTACGTCACCAGCGTCGAGGGCGACACGAAGAAGGACGAGGCCCGGAAGTCCCCCTCGCCCACCGCCACCGCCCCTGTCGACCTGCCTCCCGGCGTGAAGTGCAGCGGCGACAGCTGCGCGGGCAAGGACGCCGAGGCCATGGGGTGCAGCGGCGACCTGGTGACCACCACGGGGACCGGGACCGTCGGCGCCACCACGGTGGAGGTCCGCTACAGCGAGACCTGCGCCGCGGCCTGGGGGCGCATCACGCAGGGCACGCAGGGGGACAAGGTCGAGATCAGCGCGGGCACGTCGAAGCAGAGCGACAGCATCACCGCGGCCGGTGACACGGTCACGTACACCCCGATGGTGCCGGTGAAGGACGCGAAGGACGCGAAGGCCTGTGCCGTACTGGCCGCCACCGGTGAGAAGGGCTGCACGGAGTAGTACCCGCACATGACCTGTCCCGCCGCACATATGGGCCTGTACCGGCCCGTACTGGTCCATATGGGTCCATATATGTGGGGGAAATGTGGGGGCGCGCATGGTATGGCGAAAGAGGGGCAGGCGGAAGGTACCCCCACGGGAGTCCGGCACGGTCGGTCCCCGACGGCGGCCGCCCCGCCCCCACCTCTCCCGGACGGAGCGGCCGCCCCTTTCCTGCCCGCCCGGCCACCCGCGTACCCGGGCCGTCACTCTGTGGGGCGGGCCACAGGGAGCCCGGCCGTCCGCGTCCGCGGATGCGCGATAGCCTGACCGCTGGATCTCTCTTGACGCCAAGAGATCGATCATCCGAACCGATGATCGATCATCGTGGTGGACGCCGGTCACGAGCCGGAGCGGGATCCCGCACCCCGGGGCAGGGACCGCCCCACCGCCAGCTGTCATACGGAGAACGCCATGACCCGCACTCCCGTGAACGTCACCGTCACCGGCGCGGCCGGCCAGATCGGTTACGCCCTGCTCTTCCGCATCGCCTCCGGCCAGCTGCTCGGCGCGGACGTGCCGGTCAAACTGCGCCTGCTGGAGATCACCCCGGCGCTCAAGGCCGCCGAGGGCACGGCCATGGAGCTGGACGACTGCGCGTTCCCGCTCCTCCAGGGCATCGACATCACGGACGACCCGAACGTGGCCTTCGACGGTGCCAACGTCGGCCTTCTCGTGGGCGCCCGTCCGCGCACCAAGGGCATGGAGCGCGGTGACCTCCTGGAGGCCAACGGCGGCATCTTCAAGCCGCAGGGCCAGGCCATCAACGCCCACGCCGCGGACGACATCAAGGTCCTGGTCGTCGGCAACCCGGCCAACACCAACGCCCTGATCGCCCAGGCCGCCGCCCCGGACGTACCCGCCGAGCGGTTCACCGCCATGACCCGCCTGGACCACAACCGCGCGCTGACCCAGCTCTCGAAGAAGACCGGCGTCCCGGTCTCCGAGATCAGGAAGCTGACGATCTGGGGCAACCACTCCGCCACCCAGTACCCCGACATCTTCCACGCCACGGTCGCCGGCAAGAACGCCGCCGAGGCCGTCAACGACGAGAAGTGGCTGGCCGAGGACTTCATCCCGACCGTCGCCAAGCGCGGCGCCGCGATCATCGAGGCCCGTGGCGCCTCGTCGGCCGCCTCCGCCGCCAACGCCGCCATCGACCACGTGTACACCTGGGTCAACGGCACCGCCGACGGCGACTGGGCCTCCATGGGCATCCCGTCGGACGGCTCCTACGGCGTCCCGGAGGGCCTGATCTCCTCCTTCCCGGTCACCGTGAAGGACGGGAAGTACGAGATCGTCCAGGGTCTGGAGATCAACGAGTTCTCCCGCGCCCGCATCGACGCCTCCGTCAAGGAGCTCGAGGAGGAGCGCGAGGCGGTCCGCGGCCTCGGCCTCATCTGATCCGACCCGCTCCAGGGTTTCGGGCCCCGCACCGGCTGTGCCGGTGCGGGGCCCGCCGCGTTCATCCGGCCGGGACCCGGCGATCCATGGCCAAAGATTGACGCATGTCACATGATCGGGATATTGACATTCCGCTTTCCCTCCCTGTAGTGCGCCCTCTATGCTGATGCCCTTTCAGCTCGGTGGTCACCACAGACCCATACGCACTCGGGGGATCGGCATGAGTACCGCCTACGTGCCGCCACAGTCGCATCACACCAACGCCCCGGCACCTCCGCCTCCGGAACCGCCGTCCGTGCCGCCGCACGCCAGCGAGGCCACCCGGCTGCTGTGCGGCGGGACGTACCAGAACGCCGAGTACCGGGACCGCGTCATCGAGGAGCTGCACCTCAACGAACAGCGGATCGTCGCCCCGTCGTCCGGCTTCGACGCGGCCCGCGTCCTCGCCCACGCCCTGCGGGCCCGGCGTCAGGAATGGTGGTGGTCCGCCGCCGTCATCGGGCTCTGGGCGGTGGGCGTGCCGCTGAGCGGCGGGCTGCTGCTCGGGCTGATGGGCGCCAGCCTGTTCATCGCCCTCGCTCCCTGGCTCAGAGGCGGTGCGGAACAGCCACCCTGGTACCGCCTCCTCGCGGCCTTCGTGGCGCGCTGGTACGGGCGTGTCAGCTTCGCCGGCGTCCTGGTCATCATGGCCGTCACCGCGTTCGGCGCCTTCCCCGAGGACGACTCCGGTTCCGGCTCCGGCTCCGGCTCCGGCTCGTTCGACGACCCCCTGTACTCCGGCGGCTCGTCGGGGACGAGCGGCTCCTCGGGCTCCGACGGTCCGGAGTCGCTCGGCGTGCTGTTCCCGGCCGGTGGTGACGGTGGGCCGGCCGAGATCTGGCAGGCCTGGTTCGGGATCGGCGTGCTGGTCCTCATCGCGCTGTGCGCCGCCGCCCGGCGCGACCGGTTCGCCCGCGCGTTCGCCGCCGAACTCTCCCCGCAGCGCTTCCCGGACATCACGGGCGACCCCGCCGAACAGGCCGAGGGACAGCGCCTCGCCCGCCTGACGCACCGCATCCGGCGCGAACAGCACGCCCCGCTGATCATGTACGACGAGGCCCGCCCGTTCTGCGGCGCCGGCACCCCGTACGACACCTGGGTGCTCGCCGTCGAACTCCGGCCGGACGACGGCGTCGAGCAGCGGCCGCTCAGCAACCGGACGATCCTCGAAAGCGTCCGGCCCCTGCTCGAACAGCTCCGGGTGCCTGCCCCGCACGCGGCGGCCTTCGCACGTGACCGGCTGCGCCGCCTGGAGATCGACGAGTGCGTGTTCCTGCCCGTCGAGGGGCTGACCGACCGTGACCAGGCCCCCTACACGCCGCAGGCGTTCGAGCAGCACCGGCAGCGGGCCGTCGAGGAGGGCGGCGAGAAGCGGCGGCACTTCCTGCGCATCCGGGTCGGCGGCTGGGAGGAGGAGCTCGTCGTCACGGTCTTCGTACGCGTCCACACCCAGGGCCGCATGCTCATGCTGGAGGTCGCCCCGCACGTCCTGAACCCGGTGCGCGCCGAGTTCAAGGAGGTCGACCGCACCTCCCACCGGCTGCTCCACGACAGCGTCCTCGGCAAGGCCGCCGGGGCCCTCGCCCTGGTGCCCGGCTCGGCGGGCCGCTCCCTGGTCGCCCTCGGCCGGGGCGCGTTCTACGGATGGCGGCTGCTGACCGGCGGCCACTCGGGCGCGCTGCCCGACGGGCCCGCCCTCTCGGTGCGGGAGCTGGCCGCGGCGGACAGCGCCTCCACGTTCCAGGAGATGGACGTGGCCCGCTATCTGCGGACCGTCCAGGACCGGATCGGGCGCGGGGTCCGGCAGGCGCTGGCCGACGCCGGTTACGAGACCGGTGAGTTCGTCCAGAAGATCGTGAACATCAGCAACGGCGCCGTACACATCGACCGGGTCGAGGGCTCGACCTTCGCCATCGGCGAGAACGCGAGCGCCGCCGGCACCACGGTGACAGGGAAGGGGAGTCCCGACGATGGCAAGTGAGGAACCGAACGTCCGGATCGGGAACGTCTCGCGGAGCACCTTCGCGGTCGGCCCCCACGCGCGTGCGGTGGGCGGCCACTACGACGCGCCGGCGCCGCGGGACGAGGCGACCGGGGAACTGCTGGAGGCGGTACGCGCGTTGCGTGCCGATCTGTCCAGGGTGCGGCAGAGTGAGGAGACGGCCCGGCTGGACGAGGCCCTGGCGGACACCGAGGACGAGATCGGCCGGACCGGAGCGGTGGACGAGGGCCGGCTCGGGCGGCTGCGGCGGCTGCTCACGGACGCCCAGGCCCTCACGGAGGTCCTCGCCTCGGCCGGCACCGTGGCGGGCCTGCTCGGCATCTGACGCCGGCGGCGAACGGAACAAGGGGGACATGATGACCGGGGGACCGCGGTACTGGAACGAGGATTCCCAGCGCTGGGAGGAGACGGAGCCCGGCCCACCCGGTGCCGCCCCGGCGCCGGACGGCACGGAGCCCGGCCCGGCCGGAACCGTCCCGCCGGCCACACCCGCTCCGGACACCGCTTCCTCCACCTGGCCGGCCGGCGCGGGGCCGGCGGCCGGAGCCGGTCCGGGCGCCGCCTTCCCTGCCCGGCCGGCCGGAGCCGGCCCGGGGGGCCGTCCGCCGGCCGGTGGAGTCGCGGGGAAAGGTGTGGCGGCCGGGGGCGGGACCGCTCCCGGTGCCCCCGCGGGGACCGGTGACGCGGGCACACCCGCCGGCGTTCCGCGTCCCGGCGTGTCGCCCTCCGCGCCGACCCTCACCGGCATCCGGTGGGGCGGGGCCCAGCCGCCCCCGCCCCCGCCCGCGTCCTGGTCCACCCCGGAGTCGTACGGGCCCGCCCGTCCGCCCGGCGCCCCGGTGCCCGTGCCGGACGGACCGCGCCGGGACGGCCGTCGGCGGATCTGGGCCGTGGTGGGCGGGGCCGCCGTGGCCGGGGTGGTGGCGGGGCTCGTGTTCACGCCGGTGCTGCGGGACGGCGAGAAGGGCACGGACGACAAGGCGGCCACCCCGGCGAGCACGTCACAGCCGCCCGCCCCCTCGACCCCCTCCGAGGAGCCGGAGGAGACGGCCACGCCGTCCGGCCTCCCCACCCCCTACCAGCCGTACACCGACCCCCAGGGCTTCACCCTCGCCCTCCCCGAGGGGTGGTACCGCACCACCGTCTCCTCCCGGTACGGCATCGACGTGGTGAACTACCGTGCCCCGGACGGCGGGCGCCGGCTGCAGATCTTCGAGGTGTCCGAGTCGTCCCCCGGCGCGTCGCACGCGCTGTTCCTCTCCGACGACGTGGAGAAAGCCCCCGGGTTCACCGAACTCTCCCTGGAGAACCTGGACGACGGCGACTTCACCGGGTCCCGGCTGGAGTACCTCGTCGACTCCCTCGAAGGGGAGCCCGACGTCGGAACCTGGCACGTCGTGGACGAGCGCTTCGTCGCCGCCGACGGCCGGATCTACACGATCGCCGCGTACGGGGCCGACGCGGACGGCCGTGACGACGAGCGCGAGCTGCTGCGGACGGCCCTCGGCCACTTCTGCCCGCCGGACACCACCTGCGACACCGGCACACCGTGACCGTCCGCCTGTGAAGGGGGGCGTTCTCTTCCGTTCCGCCCTCGCTTTCCGTGCGGCCGCGGAGGGCGCCGGGCGGAAGCCGTCGCCCCGGGAGGCGGCGGAGAGGCGGGTGGGCGGCCACGAGTCCACCTGGCGGACGTGGCCGTCCTGACCTCCTCGTTCACCACGCGGTGGCGCCCGGCGGGATCCGGCGGGCGACCATCAGCCGGTTCCAGCCGTTGACGGCGGTGATCAGCGCGACGAGGTGGGCGAGCCGGGCGGCGTCGAAGTGCGCCGCCGCCCGCTCGTACACCTCGTCCGGCACGAAGCCGTCCGTCAGCACGGTGACCGCCTCCGTCAGCTCCAGCGCGGCCCGCTCCCGCGCGTCGAAGACGTCGTCCCCGGCCTCCTCCCAGGCGTTCAGCAGATCGAGCCGGCCCTCGCGCACCGCCCCGCCCTCGCGGGCGCGCGCGAGGTGCAGGTCGAGGCAGAACGCGCAGCGGTTGAGCTGCGAGGCGCGGATCTGCACCAGCTCGGCCAGTCCGGGATCGCCGAGGCCCTTCTCGGCGGCGGCGCTCACCGCCCGCAGCGCGCCGCGGACACCGGCGTCGAGGCGGGTCGTGCGAATCGTCACCCGTGCTGTCCCGGCGTGTAGTGGCCCGGGGTCATCCGGCAGGTCACACCGAACCGGTTCCACGCGTTGATCACCGTGATCGCGGCGATGAGCTGCGCCAGCTCCGGCTCCTCGAACCACTTGGCGGCCCGCTCGTACACCTCGTCCGGCACGAAGCCGTCCGTCAGCACGGTGACCGCCTCGGTCAGTTCGATCGCCGCGAGTTCCTTCTCCGTGTAGAAGTGGCGCGACTCCTCCCACGCGCTGAGCTGGATGATCCGCTCGACGCTCTCGCCCGCCGCGAGCGCGTCCTTGGTGTGCATGTCCAGGCAGAGGGCGCAGTGGTTGATCTGTGAGGCGCGGATCTTCACCAGCTCGTACAGCTTGGCGTCGAGTCCCTTCCTGGCGGCGGAGTCCAGCCGGATCATCGCCTTGTAGACCTCGGGGGCGTGCCGGGCCCACTCCAGCCGGACGGGCGACTCGGGGGCGTACTCGGTGGTCGTCTCAGTCATGGTCATGCCTCGACCCTAGGAGCGAGGCAGCCCAGGAGTATGGTCCACTTCCATGCCAGAACGCTGGGCCACTTTCGGCATCGACCTCCACCTCGAACCGGCGGGCCCCGGCCTGCGCCGGGGCCTGACCGACGCCCTCCGTGAGGCCGTCCGCACCGGCCGGCTCGCCCCCGGCACCCGGCTGCCCTCCTCCCGCTCCCTCGCCGCCGACCTGGGCATCGCCCGCAACACCGTCGCCGACGCCTACGCCGACCTGACCGCCGAGGGCTGGCTCACCGCCCGGCAGGGCTCCGGTACCCGGGTCGCCGACCGCGCGGTCCCCGCCCCGCCGACCCGCCGGCCGTCTCCGCGCCGGGCCCCCGGCCGGCTTCCGTACGACCTCGTCCCGGGCACTCCCGACCTCGCCTCCTTCCCCCGCGCCGAGTGGCTCAAGGCCGCCCGCCGCGCCCTCGCCACCGCCCCGCACGACGCCCTCGGCTACGGCGACCCGCGTGGCCGCCCCGAACTGCGCACGGCCCTCGCCGGCTACCTCGCCCGGGCGCGGGGCGTACGCGCCGATCCCGAACGGATCGTCGTCTGCTCCGGTTTCGCCGGCGGTCTCCGCCTCCTCTGCGAGGTCCTGCGCGCCCGCGGCGCCCGCACCCTCGCCGTGGAGTCCTACGGACTGGACGTCCACTGGGACCTGGCCGCCCGCGCCGGCCTGACCACCACCCCGCTCCCCTACGACTCCCTCGGCACCCGCGCCCAGGACCCGGGCGCCGCCGACGCGGTGCTGCTCAGCCCGGCCCACCAGTTCCCCCTCGGCGGCGCCCTGCGCCCCGAGCGCCGCGCCGCCGTCGTCGACTGGGCGCGCCGCACCGGCGGACTGATCCTGGAGGACGACTACGACGGCGAGTTCCGCTACGACCGCCAGGCCGTCGGCGCGCTCCAGAACCTCGACCCCGACCACGTGGCCTACCTCGGCACGGCCAGCAAGTCCCTCGCCCCCGGCCTCCGCCTGGGCTGGATGGTCCTGCCCCCGTCCCTGCTCCCGGACGTCGTCGCCCACGGCGGCGGCCACTCCGTGAGCGCCCTCGAACAGCTCACCCTCGCCGAGTTCCTCACCTCCGGCGCCTACGACCGCCACGTCCGCGCCGCCCGCCTGCGCTACCGCCGCCGCCGCGACTCGCTGGTCGAGTCCCTCGCCACCCGGGCCCCCGACGTCCGGATCACCGGCATCGCGGCCGGCCTGCACGCCGTCCTCCGGCTCCCGCCCGGCACCGAACGGTCCGTGGTCCAGGCCGCCACCTGGCAGAACCTCGCCGTCCACGGCCTCTCCCGCTTCCGTCACCCCGCCACCGTCACCACGGCGGGCGACGCCCTGGTCGTCGGCTACGCCACCCCGCCGGACCACGCCTGGGCCGGCACCCTGGACGCCCTGTGCCGGGCGCTGCCCTGACGCACAAGGCCGGCATAACGCGCCAAGAGCCGCAAAGGGGCGGCGGGGGAACGCTGCCGGCGGGGGGCTCCCGCGCGTGCCGTCCGGGCGGTCTCTAGGCTGTCCGCCGCGAGCCGGGAGAGGTGACCCGGAGGTATGCGAGGGGGAGTGACGGGCATGGCGGAGACACGGCGGCGGCTGCGGTCCAGCACGGTGGTGCTCGGAGGGATGGGCGTGCTCGCGGCGGCGCTGTCGGCGTGCGGGTCGGATCCGGACCGGCGGTGCGTGGACCGGGACAGCTACGACCACATCTACGGCTACAAGGTCGTCGCCGACAAGAACTGCAAGAAGAGCACCAGCGACGCCGACTGGTACTACGACGCCGACGTCAGCGGCGGCTACGCCGACGACGGCACCTTCAGCCGCAGCGAGGCCGTCGACCGGGGCGGCTTCGGCTGCTCGGGATCCGGCAGCAGCGGCGGCTGACCGGATCATGGAACGGCGTACGACCGAGCCCCGCCCCGGCTGGCAGGAGACCGTCGAGGAGCAGGGGCTCATCTATCCGCTCACCCGCTACCCGGACGGCTCCCTGCGCCCCTACTGGGACGAGAGCGCCTACTACGTCTTCGGCCTGGAGGAGATCGAGGCGCTGGAGGAGGTCGTCGAGGAACTGCACGGCATGTGCCTCGCCGCCGCCGAGCACATCGTCACCGCCGACCGCTTCGCCGACCTCGGCATCACCGACCCGCGCATCGCCCGCACGGTCGCCGAGGCCTGGCACCGGCGCGCCGAACTCCCCTCCGTCTACGGCCGCTTCGACCTCCGCTACGACGGCACCGGCCCGGCGAAACTCCTGGAGTACAACGCCGACACCCCCACCTCCCTGGTGGAGGCCGCCTCCCCCCAGTGGTTCTGGATGGAGGAACGCTTCCCCGGCGCCGACCAGTGGAACTCCCTCCACGAGCGCCTCGTCGACGCCTGGCGGAAGCAGGCCGCCCTCCTCCCGCCGGGCAGCCCCCTGTACTTCGCCCACTCCTCCGCCGACGAACTCGGCGAGGACCTCATGACCGTCGCCTACCTCAAGGAGACCGCCGAACAGGCCGGCCTCGCCACCGACTGGCTCTCCATGGAGGAGATCGGCTGGGACCGTCTCTCCGGCCGCTTCGTCGACAACGGGCTCCGGTTCATCCGCAGCATCTTCAAGCTGTACCCCTGGGAGTGGCTCACCACCGACCGCTTCGCCGGCCATGTCCTCGACACCCTCGACAACGGCGGCGGCACCGGCACCACCCTGTGGATCGAGCCGGCCTGGAAGATGCTCCTCAGCAACAAGGCCCTCCTGGCGATCCTCTGGGAGCTCTACCCCGGCCACCCCAACCTCCTCCCCTCCTACCTCGACGGCCCACGGGACCTGGCGGACACCACCGGCTGGGTCGCCAAGCCCCTGCTCGGCCGCGAGGGCGCGGGAGTGACCGTCCACGAGCCCGGTTCCGATCCGGCCCCCCGCGAGGAACCCTGCTGCTACCAGCAGCTCGCCCCCCTCCCCACCTTCGACGGCAACCACGTCGTCCTGGGCGCCTGGGTGGTGGAGGACGAGCCGGCGGGCCTGGGCATCCGGGAGTCGTCGGGCCTGGTGACGGACGAGTACGCCCGCTTCCTGCCCCACGTGATCCTCTAGCACGCCGCCCGCGCCGACGAGGCGGAGGCCGGCGCCCGTATGGTGGACGCCTCCCCGTGGCGCTTCGGGCCACCCGGTAATGTGGCCGTGGGCCGTGACTGGCGCGCAAGGATGGGAACAACCATCGGGAAGCGGCCCCGGACCCTTCGGGTCCGCACCATGTGCCGTGCGCCTGGGCCGACCCGAACGCCGATCACCACGTCCGGAGGTCCCCATGCCAGCCGAGCCCACCCTCGCCTCCCATGCCTACCGAGCCGCGCTCGACGTCATCCGCACCGTCGAGCCGCGCGTCGCCGACGCCATCGGCCAGGAGGTCGCCGACCAGCGCGAGATGCTCAAGCTGATCGCCTCCGAGAACTACGCCTCCCCGGCGACCCTCCTCGCGATGGGCAACTGGTTCAGCGACAAGTACGCCGAGGGCACCGTCGGCCGCCGCTTCTACGCCGGCTGCCGCAACGTCGACACCGTCGAGTCGCTCGCCGCCGAGCACGCCAAGGAGCTCTTCGGCGCCCGCCACGCCTACGTCCAGCCGCACTCCGGCATCGACGCCAACCTGGTCGCCTTCTGGGCCGTCCTCGCCGACCGCGTCGAGGCCCCCTTCCTGGAGAAGACCGGCGCCCGCCAGGTCAACGACCTCTCCGAGGCCGACTGGGCCGAGCTGCGCCAGGCCTTCGGCAACCAGCGCATGCTCGGCATGTCCCTGGACGCCGGCGGCCACCTCACCCACGGCTTCCGCCCGAACATCTCCGGCAAGATGTTCGACCAGCGCTCCTACGGCACCGACCCGGCCACCGGCCTCATCGACTACGAGGCCCTGCGCACCTCCGCCCGCGAGTTCAAGCCGCTGATCATCGTCGCCGGCTACTCCGCCTACCCCCGCCTGGTGAACTTCCGGATCATGCGCGAGATCGCCGACGAGGTCGGCGCCACGCTCATGGTCGACATGGCGCACTTCGCCGGTCTCGTCGCCGGCAAGGTCCTCACCGGCGACTTCGACCCGGTCCCGCACGCCCAGATCGTCACCACCACCACCCACAAGTCGCTGCGCGGCCCGCGCGGCGGCATGGTGCTGTGCGACGACTCCCTCAAGGACCAGGTCGACCGCGGCTGCCCGATGGTCCTCGGCGGCCCGCTCCCGCACGTCATGGCCGCCAAGGCCGTCGCCCTCGCCGAGGCCCGGCAGCCCGCCTTCCGGGACTACGCCCAGCGCATCGTCGACAACTCCCGCGCCCTCGCGGAGGGCCTGATGCGGCGCGGCGCCACCCTGGTCACCGGCGGCACCGACAACCACCTCAACCTGATCGACGTCGCCACCTCCTACGGCCTCACCGGCCGCCAGGCCGAGGCCGCCCTGCTCGACTCGGGCATCGTCACCAACCGCAACGCCATCCCGGCCGACCCCAACGGCGCCTGGTACACCTCCGGCATCCGCGTCGGCACCCCCGCGCTGACCACGCGCGGCCTGGGCACGGCGGAGATGGACGAGGTCGCGGGCCTGATCGACCGGGTCCTGACGACGACCGAGCCCGGCACCACCAAGTCCGGCGCCCCCTCCAAGGCCGCCCACGTCCTCGACGCGAAGGTCGCCGACGAGATCTCCCGCCGGGCCACCGACCTCGTCGCCGGCTTCCCGCTCTACCCGGAGATCGACCTCGGCTGAGGCGACCCGGCCCCGCTCGACGCGCCCCGCGGCGGTCCGGTCACGCACCGGGCCGCCGCGCGGCGTACCGGCCGGGGCTCCGGCGATCCCGGCCGCGAGCCCTTGCCGCACCACCGGGGACGGACCGGGGCCCCCTGTTCCGGACCCGTGCCCGAGTGACCCCGGAAGCCTGAGAGAATGGTGAGCATGGCGACTGACCGACCCCGCGTGCTCTCCGGAATCCAGCCCACCGCAGGCTCGTTCCACCTCGGCAACTACCTCGGCGCCGTCCGTCAGTGGGTGGCCCTGCAGGAGACCCACGACGCGTTCTACATGGTCGTCGACCTGCACGCGATCACGATTCCGCAGGACCCGAAGGAGCTGCGCGCCAACACCCGGCTGGCCGCCGCCCAGCTGCTGGCCGCCGGTCTCGACCCGGACCGCTGCACGCTCTTCGTCCAGAGCCACGTCCCCGAGCACGCCCAGCTCGGCTGGGTCATGAACTGCCTCACCGGCTTCGGCGAGGCCTCCCGCATGACCCAGTTCAAGGACAAGGCGGCCAAGCAGGGCGCCGACCGCGCCTCCGTCGGCCTGTTCACCTACCCGGTCCTGCAGGTCGCGGACATCCTGCTCTACCAGGCCAACGAGGTGCCGGTGGGCGAGGACCAGCGCCAGCACATCGAGCTCACCCGCGACCTCGCCGACCGTTTCAACGGCCGGTTCGGCCAGACGTTCACGATGCCGAAGCCGTACATCCTCAAGGAGACGGCGAAGATCTACGACCTCCAGGACCCGGCGGTCAAGATGAGCAAGTCGGCATCCACGCCGAAGGGCCTCATCAACCTCCTGGACGAGCCGAAGGCCACCGCGAAGAAGGTGAAGAGCGCGGTCACCGACACCGACACGGTGATCCGCTACGACGTCGTGGAGAAGCCCGGGGTGAGCAATCTCCTCACGATCTACTCGACCCTCACCGGAATGGACATCCCCGAACTCGAGGAGAAGTACGCCGGCAAGGGCTACGGTGCGCTCAAGACGGACCTCGCCGAGGTCATGGTCGAGTTCGTGACCCCCTTCAAGGAGCGCACCCAGCAGTACCTGGACGACCCCGAGACACTGGACTCGATCCTGGCCAAGGGCGCGGAGAAGGCGCGCGCCGTCGCCGCGGAGACCCTCTCCCAGGCGTACGACCGGGTCGGCTTCCTGCCCGCCAAGCACTGAGCCGGCGCACCGGACGGACACACCGCACCGGCGCTGAACCGGCCCACGGCGGCGGTCCGTACCACCACACAGCGCTGCACATCACTCCGGTTGCGCCTGCCCGCATCCGGGTCGTGGTCGTACAGTCGATAACCGGGTGACCGTTTCCGCGGTCACCCGGCGCACACCGCAGCTTCACCGCCACGCTTCACCACCACAACGACAGGAGACGACGTGGGGACCGTAACGATCGGCGTGTCGATCGCGGTCCCGGAGCCTCACGGCAGCCGGCTTCAGCAGCTGCGCGCGGGCTTCGGCGACGCCGCGGCTCACGGTATCCCCACGCACGTCACCCTGCTGCCGCCGACCGAGATAGACGACGCCGACCTGCCGGCCGTCGAGGCGCACCTCGGCGAGGTCGCCGCGGCCGGCCGCCCCTTCCCGATGCGGCTGTCCGGCACCGGCACCTTCCGGCCGCTGTCGCCGGTGGTGTACGTGCGGGTCGTCGACGGCGGCGAGGCCTGCACCTGGCTGCAGAAGCAGGTCCGTGACGCCTCCGGCCCGGTCGCCCGCGAGCTGCAGTTCCCGTACCACCCGCACGTCACCGTGGCGCACGGCATCGAGGAGGCGGCCATGGACCGCGCCTTCGAGGAGCTCGCCGACTACGAGGCCGAGTGGCCCTGCACCGGCTTCGCGCTCTACGAGCAGGGCGCCGACGGGGTGTGGCGCAAACTGCGCGAGTTCCCCTTCGGCACCGTGGTGGTGCCCCCGCAGTCCGGGAGCGTGGACCGGGGATCCGTCTCCGCCCGCTGAGCCCCCGGCCGGGTCTCAGACCGGCAGCCGGCGGAACACCCCGCGCGGCAGGTGCCGCAGCGCCGACATCACCACCCGCAGCGTGCCCGGCACCCACACGGTCTCCGCGCGGCGCCGCAGCCCCAGCTCGACGGCCGCCGCGACCGCCTCCGGCGTGGTGGCCGGCGGCGCCTCGGGAAGTCCCGCGGTCATCCGGGTACGGACGAAACCGGGGCGTACGACCATGACGTGCACCCCCGTGCCGTACAGCGCGTCGCCGAGGCCCTGGGCGAAGGCGTCCAGGCCGGCCTTGCTGGAGCCGTAGATGAAGTTCGCGCGGCGGGCCCGCTCGCCCGCCACGGAGGACAGCACCACCAGGGAGCCGTGGCCCTGCGCCTGGAGGGCGCTCGCGCACACCAGGCCCGACGAGACCGCGCCGGTGTAGTTGGTCTGCGCGACCCGCACCGCGGCCGACGGGTCCCGTTCGTCGTGGGCCTGGTCGCCCAGGGTGCCGAAGGCGAGCAGCACCATGTCGATGTCGCCCTCGGCGAAGACCTTGCCGAGCGTGTCCTCGTGGGCGGCGGGGTCGAGCGCGTCGAAGGCGACGGTGCGCACCTCGGCGCCGAGGCCGCGCAGCTTCTGGGCGGCCTCGTCCAGGCCGGGGGAGGGGCGGCCGGCCAGCCACACCGTACGGGCGCGGCGGGCGATCAGCCGCCGCGCGATGGCCAGCGCGATCTCGGACGTGCCGCCGAGGACGAGCAGGGACTGGGGGAGACCGAAGGCGTCCTTCATGACAGCTCCTGGCTGGAGGTGACCTGGAGGCGGAGGCGGCGGGCCAGGTCGGAGACGAACACCCCGCGCGGGTCCAGCGCGGCGCGCAGCGCGCGGAAGTCGTCCAGGCGGGGATACATGGCCGCGAGCAGTTCCGGGCGCAGCCGGGAGTCCTTGGCGAGGCAGACGCGCCCGCCGGTGCCGGCGACCTCCTCGTCGAGTTCGTCGAGGAAGCCGCCGAGGCCGGGCAGCGAGGCCGGGATGTCCAGGGCCAGGGTCCAGCCCGGCAGCGGGAAGGACAGCCAGCCCGGGTCGGCCTCCCCGAACCGCTTGAGGACGGCGAGGAAGGACGGGCAGCGGCGCTCGGAGATCCGGCGCACGATCCGGCGCAGGACGTCCTCCCGGCCGTGCCCGACGACGAACTGGTACTGCACGAAGCCGCCCCGGCCGTAGACGCGGTTCCAGTGCGGTACGCCGTCCAGGGGGTGGAAGAACGCGGGGATCCGCTGGAGCCGCCCCGTGCGCGCGCGGGGCGCCTTGCGGTACCAGAGCTCGTTGAACAGCCCCACGGTGGTGCGGCCGAGCAGGCCCTCGGGGACGAAGGAGGGGGCGGCCGGGAGGCGGGAGGTGCGGAAGGAGAGGGGCTCCCCGCGCGCGCGTGCGTTCCGGGGCAGCGCGTCCAGGGGGGCGTGGTCGCCGCGCGTGAGCACCGCGCGGCCGGTGGCGGCGCCGCGGGCCAGCAGATCGATCCAGGCGACCGAGTAGCGGTAGCGGTGGTCGGTGTCGGCGAGGCGGGCCATCAGGTCGTCGAGGTCGCTCGCGCGCTCGGTGTCGACGGACATCAGCGAGGTCTCGACCGGCTGGAGCCGGATCGTCGCGGTGAGGATCACCCCGGTCAGGCCCATGCCGCCCGCGGTCGCCTCGAACAGCGGTGTGCCCGGCACGACCGTACGGACCCGGCCGTCGGCGGTGAGCAGCTCCAGGGAGAGCACATGGCGGGAGAAGGAGCCGGAGACGTGGTGGTTCTTGCCGTGGATGTCGGCGGCGACCGCCCCGCCGACGGTCACGTAGCGCGTGCCGGGGGTGACCGGCACGAACCAGCCGAGCGGCAGCAGCACCTCCATCAGCCGGTGCAGGGAGACGCCCGCGTCGCACAGCACGGTGCCGCCGTCGGCGTCGATCGCGTGCACGCGGTCCAGACCCGTCATGTCGAGCACGGTGCCGCCCGCGTTCTGCGCCGCGTCCCCGTACGCCCGTCCCAGTCCCCGCGCGATGCCTCCGCGGGCCCCGCACTCCCGGACGGCCCGGGCGGCCTCCTCGTACGTCCGTGGACGGATCAGCCGGGCGGCGGTGGGAGCGGTGCGGCCCCACCCCGTGACGGGAACGGTGTCGGCAGACATGACGGTGACCGTATCGCCCTTATGTGACTGTTTGGTTTTAAAACGTCACACCCATCCCTGAAACGGGTGATTAATGGGATGTCGCTCCCCGGGGACGGGATTCCCGGCCCGCCCGGCGTGAACAGTGGGTCCCCGTGGACGAGCTCCACGACTCCCGCGACTCTCCTGGCCCTTACGGCCCCTATGACTTCCCCCGCCCCCTCGGTCTCCACGGCGTGGACCACCGGATCGTCTCCGCCCTCAGAGCGTGCGGCGCGGATCCGTGCGTGGCCGGTGCCGCGCGGGCGCTGTCCCTGGCGGGGGAGCACGGGGCGGTGGGGCTCGCCGGAGCCGTCGTGGACCGTCCCCGGCGCGGCGCCTGGCTGCGCGGCACCACGCTCACCGTGGGCGCCCACGCCGCCGGCTCGGCCGTGAAGCGGGTCGTGCGCCGTCCGCGCCCCACGCATGTCGAACCCCTGGTCGGCACGGTCGGCCGGCACTCCTTCCCCAGCTCGCACGCCACGTCCGCGGCGGCCGCCGCCGTCGTCTTCGGCGCGCTGGGCGCCCGCGCGGTGCCCCCGCTCGCCGCCGCCGTCTGCGTGTCCCGCCTGGTGGCCGGCGTCCACTACCCGTCGGACGTGGCGGCCGGCGCCGCCCTCGGCGTGCTCACGGCCCGCCTGGGCGCCCGCCGGACGACGGGAGGCCCCGCGTGACCCTCCTGCGCGAGCGCTCCGGCCGGCGGCAGACCGCACCGCCCGTCAGGGGCGGCCTCCTCAAGGGCCTGCTGCTGACCGCGCGGCCCAAGCAGTGGGTCAAGAACGTCCTGGTGATCGCCGCCCCGGCCGCCGCCGGCGAACTGTTCTCCGTTCACGCCCTGACCCGGCTCGCCCTGGTCTTCGTCCTGTTCACGGCCTGCGCCGCCGCCGTCTACCTCGTCAACGACGCGCGCGACGCCGACGCCGACCGCGCCCACCCCGTCAAGTGCCGCCGCCCGGTCGCCGCCGGCCAGGTGCCCGTGCCGGCCGCCTACGCCGCCGGGATCGCCCTCGGCGTCCTCGCGCCCGCCGCCGCGGCCCGGCTCTGCCCCCCGGAGGCCGCCGCGCTGCTGACCGCCTACCTCGCCGTGCAACTGGCGTACTGCGTCAGCCTCAAGCACGTCCTCGTCGTCGACCTGGTCGTCGTCACCACCGGCTTCGTGATGCGCGCGGTGATCGGCGGGCTCGCCCTCGGCATCCCCCTGTCCCGCTGGTTCCTCATCACCACCGGGTTCGGCGCGCTGTTCATGGTCGCCGCCAAGCGCTACTCCGAGGCCGTGCGGATGACCGGGAAGGCGGGTGCCACCCGCGCGCTGCTCACCGAGTACACCGCCGGCTACCTCCGCTTCGTCTGGCAGCTCGCCGCCGGCGTCGCCGTCCTCGGCTACTGCCTGTGGGCCCTGGAGGAGGGCGGTGTGCCGCACACCGGCGTGCTGCCCTGGCGGCAGCTTTCCGTGGTCGCCTTCGTCCTCGCCGTCCTCCGCTACGCCGTCTTCGCCGACCGCGGGACCGCAGGCGAGCCCGAGGACGTGGTGCTGGGCGACCGCGCGCTCGCCGTCATCGGCCTGGTCTGGGCGGCGATGTACGCCCTGGCGGTGGCCGACTGGTGAGGAACCGTCCGCTCCGCCGCCGGCCATGAGAACCCGGTCCCGGGGTACCAGGGCATGGGGCTTCCGGGACGGGGCAGGGTCGGATCATGGACTGGCTGAAAAGGCTCCCGGTCGTCGGGCCGTGGACGGCCCGGCTGATGCTCACGCACGCGTGGCGGTCGTACGAGCGTCTGGACCGGGTGCACTGGACGCGACTGGCCGCCGCGATGACCTTCAGGAGCTTCGTCGCGCTCTTCCCGCTGCTCACCGTGGCCGCCGCGATCGGCGCCGCCACGATCGGCCAGGACCGGCAGGACGCCCTCCAGGACAGGATCACCGACCAGGTGCCCGGCATCTCCGACCAGTTGGACATCGGGGAGCTGGTGGAGAACGCCGGCACCGTCGGGCTCATCGCCGGTGCCGTGCTGCTGTTCACCGGCGTCAGCTGGGCCGGTTCCCTGCGCGAATGCCTCCGCGCGGTATGGGAGCTGCCCGACGAGGAGGAGAACCCCCTCCTGGGCAAGGGCAAGGACCTGGGCGTCCTCGTCGGCCTGGGCGGCGCGGTCCTGATCACCCTGGCCGCCTCCGCCGTCGCCTCCGCGATGGTCGGCCGGATCAGCGACGCCATCGGACTGGAGAAGGGCGGCTGGGGCGGGATCGTCCTGCACGTCGCCGCGTTCGCCGTCGCCGTCGGCGCCGACGTCCTGCTCCTGCTGTACGTCCTCACCCTGCTGCCCGGCGTCGAACCCGCCCGGCACCGCCTGATCGTCGCCGCCCTCACCGGCGCGGTCGGCTTCGAACTGCTGAAGCTGCTGCTCAGCGGCTATCTGCAGGGCGTGGCCACGAAGAGCATGTACGGCGCGTTCGGCGTCCCGGTGGCCCTGCTGCTGTGGATCAACCTCACCTCGAAACTGGTCCTGTTCTGCGCCGCCTGGACGGCGACGGGGAGCAAGCGGGACGAGGTCCCCGGGGTCACGGACGCGAGCGGCGGCGCACCAGGTCCGGCAGCGGCCAGCGCCGGTTGACCAGGAAGGCGCCGCCCGCCAGCAGCACCACCACTCCGCCGGCGATGCCCAGCGCGACCCCGACGCCGTCGGTGCCGCCGCCCGACGCGGCACCCGCCACCGGCTTCGAACCGGCCGCGACGGCACCGTCCCCGGTGCCCCCGGCCTCACCCGGGGAGGCGGACGGGCCCGGCTGGGCACCGGCCTGCGTCGCGCTCCTCGGCCGCACCAGCTCACCCACCGGCTCGACCTTGCCGGCCGCCTTGAAACCCCAGTCGAAGAGCTTCGCGGTCTCCTTGTAGGCCTCGTTGTGCTCGTTCTTCGACGGGTTCATCACGGTGACCAGCAGCACCTTGCCGTCCCGCTCGGCGACACCGGTGAAGGTGTTGCCCGCGTTGGTGGTGTAGCCGTTCTTCACCCCGGCTATGCCCTGGTAGACCGGCACGTCGGTGTCGCCGGCCAGCAGCCGGTTGGTGTTCTGGATCTCGAAGGACTCGCGGACCTTCTTGCCCTTCTTGTTCTTCTTCGTCTCACCGGGGAACTGCGCCCTGACCGTCGAGGCGTACTCCCGGAAGTCCTTCTTCTGCAGCCCGGAACGGGCGATCAGCGTCAGGTCGTACGCGGACGACACCTGCTTCGGGGCGTCGTAGCCGTCGGGGCTGACCACGAAGGTGTCGAGCGCCTGGAGCTCCTCGGCGTGCGCGTTCATCTCGTCGACGGTGTCCTCGACGCCGCCGTTCATCGCCGACAGCACGTGCACCGCGTCGTTGCCGGAGCGGAGGAAGACGCCCAGCCACAGGTCGTGGACGGTGTACGTCTCGTTCTCCTTGATGCCGACCATGCTGGAACCGGAGCCGACCCCGGCCAGGTCGGACGGCTCGACCTTGTGCTTCGTCGTCCTGGGCCACTTCGGCAGCAGCGTGTCCGCGAACAGCATCTTCAGCGTGCTCGCCGGGGCCAGCCGCCAGTGCGCGTTGTGGGCGGCGAGCACCTCGCCGGACTCGGCGTCGGCGACGATCCAGGAGCGGGCCGACAGGTCCTTCGGCAGCACCGGCACCCCGCTCGCGAGGTTGACCTGCGTCCCCGGCCGGCTGAGCCGGGTACCGCCCACGATGGACGTCTTCGCCGGGGGAGTGGCCGACGGACTCGTCGACGGCTTGGGGGCCGCGAGCGCGACGGGCGCGGTCAGCGCGGTGGAGAGCAGGACGGCGGAGGCGACCAGCAGCGATCGCCGGACGGTGTTCTTGGGTGCGGGCACGACCGGAAACGTACATGCCATACCTGACGAAGTCCCGGGCAGGTCCCCACCCCGGGCAAGGATCCGGACACCGCCCGGTGATACTGGGCGTATGAAGCTCAGCCGCCCCGTTTCCTGGTTCCTGCTCGCCTTCGGGGTGTGGAGCTGGGTCATCTGGGTCACTTTCGTCAAGAACCTGGTCAAGGACAGCAGCGGACTCGCGTTCGAGGACGGGCACCCGACGGCGTACTTCTTCGTTCACCTGACGCTCGCCGTCGTCTCCTTCGTACTGGGGACGGTCATCGGGGGCATCGGGTTGCGCGGACTGCGCGCACTGAGCCGGACGTCACGGACGTCCTGACCGGGAACAGGGGAACTCCGCCTCGTGGCCATCGTTTTCGTACTCATCGCGCTCCTGGTCGTGGCCGTCCTGGTGACGGGCAACTGGTACGTGTGGCGGCGCCTGTTCCGGGACACCACGGAGGGGCCGGGCGCGGTGCGCCGCGCGGGCGCCGTGCTGTTCGTCGGCGGCTGGGCGCTGACCGTCGGGGCCTTCGTCGCCGGGCGCAGCGGGGCCCCCTTCTGGCTCAAGCAGGTCCTGGCCTGGCCCGGATACCTGTGGCTGGCCCTGGCCCTGTACCTGCTGCTGGCGGTGCTCGCGGGCGAACTGGTGCGCCCGGTGCTGCGGCGGTTCCTGGAGCGGCGGGCGGGGGCGTCGGAGGAGGCGGTACCCGTCCCCGCGCGGCCGGAGCCGATAGCGGCCGGGCAGGGCGCGGGGCGCGGTCCTGACAGCGGGACGGACGGCGGGACGGACGGCGGGACGGACGGGGGTGACCCGGCGGCCGACGGCGCTGTCCCCGGCCCGCGGGAGGAGCCCGCCGGTCCTTCCCGGCGTCTGTTCGTCTCCCGTGTCGTCGGCGGGGCCGCCGCCGCGGCGGCCGTGGGGACCGTCGGCTACGGGACGTACGGCGTGCTGCGCGGGCCGCGCGTGAAGCGGGTCACCGTGCCGCTCGCCAAGCTTCCCCGCGCGGCGCACGGTTACCGCATCGCGGTGGTCAGCGACATCCACCTCGGGCCGGTGCTCGGACGCGGCTTCGCGCAGAAGGTCGTCGACACGGTCAACTCGACCCAGGCGGACCTGATCGCGGTCGTCGGCGACCTGGTGGACGGAAGCGTGAAGGACCTCGGACCGGCCGCGGCCCCCCTGGCGCAACTGAGGGCACGTCACGGGTCGTTCTTCGTCACCGGCAACCACGAGTACTTCTCCGGTGCCGAGCAGTGGGTCGAGGAGGTGCGGCGGCTCGGGCTGAACCCGCTGGAGAACGCCCGCAGGGAGCTGCCGCACTTCGACCTGGCGGGGGTCAACGACGTGGCCGGCGAGGACGAGGGGCAGGGCCCGGACTACGCGAAGGCGCTCGGGGACCGGGACCGGGGGCGGGCGTGTGTGCTGCTCGCCCACCAGCCGGTGCAGATCCATGACGCCGTCGACCACGGTGTCGACCTCCAGCTGTCCGGTCACACCCACGGCGGGCAGCTGTTCCCCGGCAACCTCGTGGCCGGTCTGGCCAATCCCACGCTTGCGGGGCTCGAGCGGTACGGCGACACCCAGTTGTACGTCAGCCGGGGAGCCGGTGCGTGGGGGCCGCCCACGCGGGTGGGGGCGCCGTCGGACATCACGGTGATCGAGCTGGCGTCGAAGCAGGCCTGACGGGGCGTCGGGGTGGGCCGGGGGTGGGTTCCGCTCACCCGCGCTCACGGGGTGCCTCCCCCACTCTCGGCTCCTCCCCCACTCTCGGCTTCGCTCGAGCGGGGGACCCCCATGAGCGGGGGGACCCCCATCGCCCACCCGTGCCGCCCTGGGGGTACCTCCCAGGCCTTTAAGGCACTGGGGGAGGCACGACTGCCCGCGGTCTCAGGCCGTGCGGCTCGACGCGGTGGGGGCCGGTTCGTCGTCCGCCGGGCACGCTCCCGGCCGGGCCGGCAGGGTCACGGTCACCTCCAGCCCCTCGCCCGGCGCCGTCCGTACCGCCACCTCACCCCCGTGGGCCCGCACCACGCCCTGCACGATCGCCATGCCGAGACCGCTCCCCGCGCCCCCGCCCGCGCGGAAGAAGCGGTCGAAGACGCGCGCCGCGTCCTCCGCCGCGAGGCCCGGCCCGTCGTCCGCCACGGACAGCCGCACCACCCCGTCCGCGCGGACCACCCCGAGCCGTACCGCGACGTCCGCCGGAGTGTGCGTCCGCACATTGCCCAGCAGGTTCCCCAGGACCTGCCGCAGCCCCGACTCGTCCGCGCGCACCAGCACCACGCCGTCCGCGTCCACGGTCACCGCCCGTTCCGGCTGCTGCACCCGCAGGTCCTCCGCCGCGTCCCGCACCAGCCGGCACACGTCCACGTTCCGCAGCCGCAGTTCGGGACGCTGGTCCAGCCGGGCCAGCACCAGCAGTTCGTCGACGAGCCGCCCCATGCGGTCGGACTCCGCCAGCATCCTGTCCCAGGCCCGCCTGCGCTCCGTCGGCTCGCGCAGCATCCCCCGGTCGTACAGCTGGAGGTAGCCGCGTATCGCGGCCAGCGGCGTCCGCAGCTCGTGCGAGGCATCGGCGACGAACCGCCGGAGCTGGGCCGCGCTGCGCTCGCGCGTGCGGTACGCCGACTCGACCTGCTGGAGCATCGAGTTGAGGGCGAGCCGTAGCTGCTCCACCTCGAGGATCGTCTCCCGGCTGGAGGGCACCCGCCGGGTCAGATCACCCTCCGCGATCGCCGACGAGGTCTCCACCATGTCCTCCAGCGGCCGCATCCGCCGCCGCACACTGAACATGGTCAGACAGGCCAGCAGCAGCAACAGCAGCGTCCCGATGGCCAGGTCGAGCTTGACCGCCTTGGCGACGCCGTCGTGCACCGCCTCGGTGGAGCCGGCGATCAGGATGTACGTGCCGTCCGCGAGCCGGGTGGCGGTGACGCGGTAGGCGGCACCGCGCACGGTGACGTCGTGCGGTTCCGGGTCCTGGAGCAGGGTGCGCGCGTCGCCCACCGCGTCGGCCAGGTCGCGCTGGGCCTTCGTCGGTTCGAAGCCGAGGACGCCGACGGGCTCGCCCCGGGTGTTCACGGCGGCGAAGATCGAGTCCGGGTCCTCCTCCCGGTTCCAGTCCGGGTCCACCCGGTCGCGGAAGAAGCTCAGCACACCCAGCGAGTCGATCTGCCGCAGCGTCAGCTCCGAGCCGCCCAACGAGTCACGGGTCCGGGTCAGCTCCGTGTCGATCTGGTCCAGCAGGTAGTAGCGCATGCCCATCACACTCACCGCGGTGGCCGCCACGATGCCGAGGGCCAGCAGCACCACGTTGGCCAGGGTCAGCGCCCCGCGCAGCGAGTGGATACCCCACCCCGGGCCCGTGTTCCGGATCGGGATCCTCACGTCAGGCCGTACCCGACCCCGCGCCGGGTGGTGATCACCGGCGGGCCCAGGGCGTCGAGTTTGCGCCGCAGATAGCTGATGTAGGTCTCGACGACGGTCGACTCGGCCGGGGCGTGCTCGTACTGCCAGACATGGCGCAGCAGTTGGTCCTTCGGCACGATCCGGCCGCCGTTGCGCACCAGGAAGCGCAGCAGCGCGTACTCGGTGGGGGTGAGCTCCACCGAGCGGCCCGCGCGGCGCACCGAGTACGTCGTCTCGTCCAGTTCCAGGTCGCCGTGGCGCAGCGGCGCCCGCTGCGGGAGGACGTCGGCGGGGCGGGTGCGGCGCAGGACGGCGGTGACCCGGGCGACGACCTCGTCGATGTTGAACGGCTTGGTGATGTAGTCGTCGCCGAAGCCGAGCGCGCCGACGACCTCGGCGGGCGCGTCCCGCGCGGTGAGGAACACCAGCGCCAGCTCCGGCCGCCGGGACCGCAGTTCACGGCCGAGGGCGCGGCCGTCGCCGTCCGGGAGCATCACGTCGAGCAGAGCGGCGTCGGGGCGGGTGTGCTCGGTCAGCGCGAGCGCCTCGCGGACCGTGCCCGCGGTCATGACCTCGAAACGGTGGTAGCGCAGGGCGATGGCGAGGACGTCCGCGATGCTCTCCTCGTCCTCCACGACCAGCACGGTGCCGGGAGCTGTCGTCATGCCCCCAGTATCGGCGGAACCCCCTTCGCCCGTACCGGTGTTCGCTTTGGAGTTCCTTGAGAGTCCCGCGCCGGTCGTGTCCCCGCGCGGGTGCCGCCGTCGATGCTGCTGCCCAGGGCCTGGGGGACCGACCGAGCGACGAAGGAGCGGAAACGTGGCGGTATTGGCACGCTGGTGCTATCGGCATCGGCTGGTGGTCCTGCTGGTGTGGGTGGGGGCGCTGCTCGGACTGGGGGTCTCGGCGAGCAGTGCGGGCACGAACTACGCGGAGGTCTTCTCGCTGCCGGACACCGACTCCAAGCGGGCGTACGACCTGATGGAGCGGGCGTTCCCGGAACGCGCCGGCGACACCGACACCGTGGTGTGGAAGGTCGACGAGGGCTCCGTGCGGGACGACTCCGTACGGTCCCGGATCGAGCCGGCGCTGACGGAGATCGGGCGCATGGAGGGCGTCGGCGCCGTCACGAATCCCTACGGCGAGCAGGGCGCGGCGCAGATCAGCGAGGACGGGCGGATCGCCTACGCGCAGGTCACGTTCGCCGAGCAGGCGGACGCCGTGCCGAAGGAGCTGGTCCAGGACGTCGTCGACACGGCGCAGGGCGCCGCGCGCGACGGGCTCCAGGTGGAGCTGGGCGGCCAGGCCATCACGCGCGTCCAGGAACCGCCGACGGGCACCGCCGAACTGGTCGGCATCCTGGCCGCCGCCGTCGTGCTGTTCGTGGCCTTCGGGTCGCTCTTCGCGATGCTGCTGCCGATCGTGGTCGCCGTCTTCGGCGTCGGCACCGGCATGTTCGGCACCCAGCTGCTCAGCCACGTCACCAACGTCCCCGAACTCGCCACGCTGCTGTCCACGCTGATCGGCCTCGGCGTCGGCATCGACTACGCCCTGTTCATCGTCACCCGGCACCGGCGCGGCATCCTGCGCGGCGCCGACCCGGAGGAGGCGGCGGTCACCGCCCTCAACACCTCCGGCCGCGCGGTGCTGTTCGCGGGCGGCACGGTGTGCATCGCGCTCGCCGGGATGCTGGTGACGAACCTGCGGTTCCTGGACGGCGTGGTCATCGGCACCACCCTCACCGTCGTGCTGAGCGTGCTCGCCGCCGTCACCCTGCTGCCCGCGCTGCTCGGCCTGCTCGGCCACCGGGTGCTCAGCCGCCGCCAGCGCCGCAGGCTCGCGGAGCAGGGCCCGCGGACCGAGACGGCGAGCGGACTCGCCGCGCGCTGGTCCGCCGGCGTCCAGCGCCGCCCGCGGTCCGTGGCCGTCCTCGCCGTGGTGCTGATGGCGGCGCTCGCGGTCCCGTTGCTGTCGCTGCGCCTGGGCACCGTGGACCAGGGCAACGACGACGCCTCCATGACCACCAGGAAGGCCTACGACCTGCTCGCCGAGGGCTTCGGACCCGGCTTCAACGGCCCGCTCCAGGTGGTCGTGGACGGCGAGGCGTCCGACGGCCTGGTGACGGTCCTGAAGGAGACCGAGGGCGTCGCCCAGGTCGCCGCCGTGCCGCCTGCGAACGGCGTCACCGTCATCCAGGTCGTCCCCGCCACCTCCCCGCAGGACGCGGAGACGGACCGGCTCATCGACACCCTGCGCGACGACGTCATCCCGGAGGCGGGCGTCCAGGCCCACGTCGGCGGGGTGACCGCGGTGTCCAAGGACTTCGCGACGGTGACCGGCGAGCGGCTGCCGCTGTTCATCGGCACGATCATCGGCCTGGGCTTCCTGCTCCTGCTGCTCGCGTTCCGTTCCCTGGTGGTGCCGCTGACGGCCGCCGTGATGAACCTGCTCGCGGCGGCGGCCTCCTTCGGCGTCCTGGTGATGATCTTCCAGTGGGGCTACGGCCTGGACCTGCTGGGCCTCGGCAAGGAGGGCCCCATCGCGTCCTTCCTGCCGATCATCATGCTGTCGCTGCTGTTCGGGCTCTCCATGGACTACCAGGTGTTCCTGGTGAGCCGGATGCACGAGGAGTGGGTGCACACCCGGGACAACGCCCGCGCGGTGCGGGTCGGCCTCGCGGAGACCAGCCGCGTCATCAACTCCGCGGCCCTGATCATGGTCTGCGTCTTCCTCGCCTTCGTGCTCAGCGGCGACTACGGCGCCGCCATGGCGGGCGTGGGGCTGGCCGCCGCGGTCGCCCTGGACGCGTTCATCCTGCGTACGGCACTGGTGCCGGCCGTGATGCACCTGTTCGGGAAGTCCAACTGGTGGCTGCCGGCCGGTCTGGAGAAGCGGCTGCCGCACCTGGCGGTGGAACCGGCGGAGGAGGAGACCGCGGCGCCCACGACGCCCTCCGGCGTTCCGGGCGGCCCCTCCTCGGTCGTCCACGGCTTCGTCCGCACGGCCGACGGCGAACCCGTCGAGGGCGCGGCCGTCACCCTGCTGACCTCGGGCGGCCGTCAGCTGGACCGCGTGGTCTCCCTCGCCGACGGCGCGTACATCGTCTCCGTACCGGCCCCGGGCACCTATCTGCTCGCGGTCACGGCGGCCTCGCTCGGCTCCCGCGCGGCCCACGTGTCCGTGACCGACGGCCCTCTGGTGCACGACGTGGAACTCACGCCCGGTGAGGTGGACGCCGTCAACTGACGGCGTCGGGGCGTCCGTCGCCGGCGGGCGCCCCGTTCCCCTTCCTCGCCGGGTCGGGGAGCGCCTTCGTCATCCCGGGCAGGAACTCCGTGAACAGTTCGTGCACCTCGCGCACCAGGGGCCGCAGCACCCGGAAACGGGCCAGGGCGACGCCCCGCGCGGTGATCCGGGCGCCGCGCTCGGCCAGCCGGTAGCTGCGCTCCCGGCCCTCGGTGCGGTCGAAGATCCAGTACAGGACGAGCCCCATCTGGGACAGCCACATCAGCTCGGGCAGGATGTCCCGCAGCTCCTCGGGCACCTTGCTCTTCGTCCCGGCGAGCACCGCGCGGTGGACGCTGATCGCCTCCACGCGCGCGTGCTCCGACTCGGAGGAGAAGGGGCTGAGCGGGCTGTCCGGGTCGGCGGCGTTCTTGAAGAACTGCACCGCGAACTCGTGGTACGGCGTGGCGATGTCCAGCCACGCCTTCAGCACGCCCGCGAGCCGGGCCTCCAGGTCGGTCTCCCGGCGCAGGACCTCCCGGACCGCCACCTGGTGCTCGGCGGCGATCCGGTCGTAGAAGCCCTGGATCAGGTGTTCCTTGCCCTCGAAGTAGTAGTACGCGTTGCCGACGGAGACCCCCGCCTCCTTGGCGATGGCCCGCATGGTCGTCTTGTCGTACCCGCGCTCCTGGAACAGCCGCATGGCCGTCTCCAGGATCAGGGCGCGGGTCTGCTCGGACTTGCTGAGGGTGGCGCCGTCACCGGGGCCGTCGTTCTTCGCGGGCACGGAAGGAGCCTAACGCCAGGGAGGGCCCGCCCTACGGGGCGGTGCAGGTGCCCGCGTCGCAGCCGGGCGCGGTGTAGCTCCAGCCGTCGCGCGGATCGTACGTCCACCCGTCGCCCCGGCGGTACACGCCGCCGCCCCACCCGGACACCGCCCCGCGCCACTTGGCGGCGGCCAGCACCGCGCCCTTGGCGAGCAGGGCGCCGGACGGGGTGCTCAGCCGGTGGGCCAGCCGCCGGTACTCGCGCAGCGCCCACAGGGTGACGACCCAGGCGGCGGCGCCCCGGTACACCTGCCCGCCGTCACCGACCACGGTGATCTCCTCCAGGGTGGAGGCGTGGTCGAGGCCGGGGAACCGGGCCCGCGCCGCCTCCGAGGCCGCCGGGACCAGCTCCAGGGGCACCAGCTGGGGCTGGCGCACCAGCCAGTCCCGTACGAAGGCGCACAGGGAGCACTCGGCGTCGTACAGCACGGTGAGCCGGCGGACCGGGACGCGCGCGGCGCCCCGGTCCCCGTGTGCGGCCGCCACGCCGCTCACGCCCCTGCCTGCGGGGCCGCCGGGGCCGCCCAGCCCTGCGGCGGCACCGGCGGGACCTGCTCCCGCTCCATCACCCCGCGCCGCCGGATCTTGTTGAGCACGTACACGTTGCCCAGGTGCATCACGCCGAGCACCAGCAGCACCACGCCGAGCTTGGTGGACAGGGCCTCGAAGATGCCGCGCGTGTCGGTGATCGTGTCGTCGTCGCTCAGGTACAGCGCGACGAAGCCGAGGTTGACGAGGTAGAAGCCGACCACCAGGAGGTGGTTGACGGCGTCGGCGAGCTTCTCGTTGCCGTGCAGCACGTCGGAGAGGAAGATCCGCCCGTTGCTGCTGAGCGTGCGAGCGACCCACACGGTCAGCCCGATGCTGACCACCAGGTAGATGACGTAGGCGATGACCGTACGGTCCATGTCCCCCAGCCCTTCTTGAACACGTTCAAAACGCTGACAGGAGAGACTCTAGACCCATCTTTTGAACGTGTTCAACTCAAGGATGCAGTGGGCTGCGTCACGGATCGGCCGTGCTCGGTGTGTGGCTCAGTCGGACGTGCGGGGCTGTCCCGCCCGAAGGATCTCGGTCACGTCCAGGGTGACCTTGGCGCCGATCGAGTCGGGGAGGGTGACCTGCTGGCCGGGGGAGTGGAAGCGGTGGCCGGCGTACTCGTTCCCGACCGGGTCGGTCAGGACGTGGAGACGCTGGTGCTTGCGGTCGACGATGACGTAGACGGGGACCTTCGCCTCGGCGTAGGCGGCGACCTTGGCCTTCAGGTCGTTCTTCCAGTTGCTGGAGGTGACCTCCAGGACGAGGCGGAAGCAGACCGGGTCGTAGCAGTTGTTCTCGATGAGGTGGTCGTCGATGTCGGAGTCCACGACCACCAGATCAGGAATCGCGTAGTCCTCGGTGTCGGTGGGAAGCCAGAGGCCGACGCCCTGGAGCACTTCGGCCTCCCCGCCGTGCAGTCCGGCTGTGAAGAAGGGGAGCATCAGCGTGGTCAGGGCGCGGGCGTGCGGGCCGTCCGGTGGCGGGGTCACGAGGATCTGGCCTCCGATGATCTCGACGCGGTAGCCCGGATTGCGGTCCATGAGACGGTTCGCCTCCGCGATCAGCGGACGCTCGTCATGGGGCCGCTCGACGGATGCTGCGGACATCACGTGCCTCCCAGGGGCTGGTGTCGAGACCATCATCGTAGGGCGGAGGACGCCCTCACGTCCGTCTCAGCCGCGTTCACCCAAACGTGTGGCATATGCCAGAGGGCCCCGTCTCCAGGGGAGACGGGGCCCTCACGGACGTACGGGCGACGTGCCTCAGTAGCGGCGCGTGATCAGCGCGCGCTTCACTTCCGCGATCGCCTTCGTGACCTCGATACCGCGCGGGCAGGCGTCCGTGCAGTTGAAGGTCGTGCGGCAGCGCCAGACGCCGTCGCGGTCGTTGAGGATCTCCAGGCGCTGCTCGCCGGCCTCGTCACGCGAGTCGAAGATGAAGCGGTGCGCGTTGACGATGGCCGCCGGGCCGAAGTACTGCCCGTCGTTCCAGAACACCGGGCACGACGACGTGCACGCGGCGCACAGGATGCACTTGGTCGTGTCGTCGAAGCGCTCGCGGTCCTCGGCGGACTGCAGCCGCTCGCGCGTCGGCTCGTTGGTGTCCTTCGTGATCAGGAAGGGCATCACGTCCCGGTACGCCTGGAAGAACGGCTCCATGTCGACGACCAGGTCCTTGAGGACCGTCAGGCCCTTGATGGCCTCGACCGTGATCGGCTTCTCGGGGTTGATGTCCTTGATCAGCGTCTTGCACGCCAGGCGGTTCTTGCCGTTGATCCGCATGGCGTCGGAGCCGCAGATGCCGTGGGCGCAGGAACGGCGGAAGGTCAGCGTGCCGTCCAGGTCCCACTTGATCTTGTGCAGCGCGTCGAGGACACGCTCCTTGGGGTCGATCTCCAGCTGGAAGTCTTCCCAGACCGCCTCCGCCGAGACCTCCGGGTTGAACCGGCGGATCCGCATCGTGACGGTGATGTAGGGGGAGTCGGCGAAACCGGGCTCGGGGGAACCGGCCGCGTCCGCCTTGTCCAGAACAGGGGTAGCCATCAGTACTTACGCTCCATCGGCTGGTAGCGGGTCTGGACGACCGGCTTGTAGTCCAGACGGACGGTCTCGGTGCCGTCGGCGCCGACCTCGCGGTACGCCATCGTGTGGCGCATGAAGTTGACGTCGTCGCGGTTCGGGTAGTCCTCGCGGTAGTGACCGCCGCGGGACTCCTTGCGGGCGAGGGCGGACACCGCCATGACCTCGGCGAGGTCCAGCAGGTTGCCCAGCTCGATCGCTTCCAGCAGGTCCGTGTTGAACCGCTTGCCCTTGTCCTGGATGGCGACGTTCTTGTAGCGCTCGCGCAGCTCGGCGATCTTCTCGACCGCCGTCTTGATCGTCTGCTCGGTGCGGAACACCATGACGTTGGCGTCCATGGTCTCCTGCAGCTCACGGCGGATGGTGGCCACCCGCTCGGTGCCGGTGGAGGACCGCAGCCGCTCGATCTGTCCGACGACGAACGACTCCGGGTCCTCCGGCAGCTCGACGAAGTCGGCCTTCTGCGAGTACTCCGCCGCCGCGATGCCGGCCCGCTTGCCGAACACGTTGATGTCCAGCAGCGAGTTGGTGCCCAGGCGGTTGGCGCCGTGCACGGAGACGCAGGCGACCTCGCCGGCCGCGTACAGGCCCGGCACGACGGTGGTGTTGTCCGCGAGGACCTCACCCTGGACGTTGGTCGGGATGCCGCCCATCGCGTAGTGCGCGGTCGGCTGGATCGGGATCGGGTCCGTGTACGGCTCGATGCCGAGGTAGGTCCGCGCGAACTCCGTGATGTCGGGCAGCTTGGCGTCGAGCTGCTCCGGCGGGAGGTGCGTGAGGTCCAGGTAGACGTGGTCGCCCTCGGGACCGCAGCCGCGGCCCTCGCGGATCTCCGTGTAGATGGAGCGCGAGACGACGTCACGCGAGGCGAGGTCCTTCATGACCGGCGCGTACTTCTCCATGAAGCGCTCGCCGTCCTTGTTGCGGAGGATGCCGCCCTCACCGCGGGCGCCCTCGGTGAGCAGGATGCCCATGCGCCAGATGCCGGTCGGGTGGAACTGGAAGAACTCCATGTCCTCCAGCGGCAGCCCGCGCCGGTACACGGCGGCCTGGCCGTCACCGGTCAGCGTGTGCGCGTTCGACGTCACCTTGAAGAACTTGCCGGTGCCGCCGGACGCGTAGATCACGGCCTTCGCCTGGAAGACGTGGATCTCGCCGGTCGCCAGCTCGTACGCGACCACGCCGGCGGACTTCTTGACGCCGTCGACCTCGGTGATCAGCTGGTCCAGGACGTAGAACTCGTTGAAGAACTCCACGCCCTCCTTGACGCAGTTCTGGTACAGCGTCTGGAGGATCATGTGACCGGTGCGGTCGGCCGCGTAGCAGGAGCGGCGGACCGGGGCCTCGCCGTGGTTGCGGCTGTGACCGCCGAAGCGGCGCTGGTCGATGGTGCCGTTCGGGGTCCGGTTGAACGGCAGGCCCATCTTCTCCAGGTCGAGGACGGAGTCGATGGCCTCCTTCGCCAGGATCTCGGCGGCGTCCTGGTCGACCAGGTAGTCACCGCCCTTGACCGTGTCGAAGGTGTGCCACTCCCAGTTGTCCTCCTCCACGTTGGCCAGCGCGGCGGCCATGCCGCCCTGCGCGGCGCCCGTGTGGGAGCGGGTGGGGTAGAGCTTGGTCAGCACGGCGGTGCGGCTGCGCTTCGTCGACTCGATGGCGGCGCGCATACCGGCGCCACCGGCGCCGACGATGACGGTGTCGTACTTGTGGATCTTCATGATTCTCGCAGCCCCGTGCCTAGCGGATGTTCGGGTCGAAGGTGAAGATCACCAGCGTGCCCAGCAGGATGGTGAACACCGTGGCGGTGTAGAGCAGGCCCTTGAGCCACAGCCGGGTGTTCGGCCGCTCCGCGTAGTCGTTGATGACCGTGCGCAGGCCGTTGGCGCCGTGCAGCATCGCCAGCCAGAGCATCAGCAGGTCCCACACCTGCCAGAACGGCGAGGCCCAGCGGCCGGCCACGAAGGCGAAGCCGATCTTGGAGACGCCGCCGTCGAGGACCAGCTGGATCAGCAGGTGGCCGATGACGAGGACGACCAGGACGACGCCGGACAGGCGCATGAACAGCCAGGCGGCCAGCTCGAAGTTGCCCCGGGTGGACTTCGGGGTCTTCTTCGTCCGCTTGCGCGGGGGCTCGATGACCGGCGCCGGGTTGTCGACGGAGTAGAGCGGGGCGCCCTCGACGGGGCCGACGCCCGAGGCGGTGGTGTCAGTCGTGGACATGGGTGTCAGCTCCCGAACAGTTCACGAGCGGCGTGGCCGAGGACGGGGTAGATCGCCCCGAGCATCAGCACGACCCAGATGGCGACGACGGTCCAGAGCATCTGCTTCTGGTAGCGGGCGCCCTTGACCCAGAAGTCGACGGCGATGACACGCAGGCCGTTGAGCGCGTGGAACAGGATGGCGGCGACGAGGCCGTACTCCAGCAGCGCGACGATCGGCGTCTTGTACGTGGCCACGACCTCGTCGTAGGCCTCGGGGGACACCCGCACGAGAGCGGTGTCCAGCACGTGAACGAACAGGAAGAAGAAGATGAGGACGCCGGTGACTCGGTGAGCCACCCAGGACCACATTCCTTCCCGGCCGCGGTACAGCGTTCCAGCCGGCACGGAAGTTTCCTCCGGGAGCGGGGTTCGGGGCCGCGCCGGCTTTCCTTGTCGGTCGGGCCCGGCCGGGTACGGTCCACCGGCCCCCAGCATGTTAGCGACGCGAGTCGGCGGCGCGGACAGGGGGCCTACCGGTGTGATCAAACTTGCACTCGAAGGGGTGCGCGTCGGTGCTTGGCGGCTACCGGTGCGGGGCTTCGTCGTCCGTGCCGGATACGGGCCCGTCGGCGGCCGGTCGCACGGTTCCCCGCGCCCCCAGGAGGCCGGCCAGCCGCTCTCTCGCCAGGCGCCGGAGTTCTTCCGCCGCCACCGCGCGTTCGTCGTCCGGATCGTTCGCCAATCGTGACCGGATGTCCTCCAGGACCCGGTCCAGGGTCTCCTCCTCGGGGACGTCGTCCAGGCAGATGACGAAGACGTGGCCGAACTTGGTCTCGTACGCCGTGTGGGCCGCGGTCAGGGCCGTGTGGGCGGCGGAGTACGTGCCGTCGGGGAGGGCGGGGCGGGGTTCCGCGGCCAGGGCCTCCGCCAGCTCCTTGGCGGAGAGGTCGTACGCCGCCTCGTCGGAGGCCGCCAGGAGGGACGGCACGTCCGGGTAGGGGCGGTGGCCGGAGAGGCGCAGGGCCCAGCGCGGGCTGCGCAGACAGGCCAGGAGGGCGCGCTCGGCGTCCGCGGGGGGAGCGGTGTTGAACCGCTCCAGCGCGGGCGGGACGCCGGGCGCGCCGCGGGACTGTCCGGGTATGGCGACTCGGCCGGGGAGGTCTGGGAGACGGTGCGCGGGCAGCGTGGGTCCTCGTGGGCGTCGCGTGTGTGTCGGTGGAAGATGCTGTGACAGTTCTGACGACACGTTATCGAGTGAGTCCGAGACGTGTCCGATCGGTACCCCGAATTCACCCGGACGGCAGAGTTTGGGAGCGGCTTGACGACGCGCTTCACCCGTTCGGGTCGTACGTTGGCCGGGTGAGTCAGCACAGGCAGCACGGGCAGCACCGGCACCCCAGGCAGCACCGGCGACGGGTGCTGGTCACGGCCGTCGCCGCGGGCACGCTGGTGGCCGCGTCCGGCGTGAGCCTCGGACTCTGGGCGGCCTCGGACGACGGCGGCCCGCCCGCGGGCCCGGCGGCGGCGTCCTCCGCCGGGACCCCCGCCGGCTCCGGCGAGGCCGCCGGGACGGCACCGGGCGGCAGCCCGAGCCCCGGCCGCACCTACCCCTTGTCCGAGGCGCCGCGCACCATACCCGCCGTACGCGACCACACCGCGGAGCGCGGCCCGGGCTGGCGCCCCGCGAAGGACCACCGGGTGGTCGTCGACGACCCCGCGCTGGCCGACGAGGGGCGCCTGATAGCCGGCGAGCTGGGACTGGCGTACGCGGGGGAGAAGGACGACCGGCGGGCCGGGGACCTGCGGCTGGAGCTGAACCGGGACGGGGGCGCGAACCCGGAGTCGTACACGATGACCGTGCGGGGCGGGAGCGTGACCGTGAGCGCCCCCGGCGAGCCGGGCGTGTTCTACGGCACCCGCACGCTCAAGCAGGAGATCGAGGGGGCCGGCACCGCCCCCGAGGGCGTGGTGCGCGACGAGCCCGCCAAGCAGCGGCGCGGGCTGATGCTGGACATCGCGCGCAAGCACTACGACGCCGGCTGGATCGAGGACCGGATCCGCGAACTGGGCGACCTGAAGTTCAACGAGATCGGCCTGCACTTCTCCGACGACCAGGGCTTCCGCATCGAGTCCGGGTCGCACCCGGAGATCGTCTCGGCGGACCACCTGACCAAGGCGCAGGTGAAGAGGATCGTCCGCCTCGCGGAGAGCCGGCACATCACCGTCGTCCCCGAGATCGACTCGCCCGGACACCTCGGCGCGGTCCTCGCCGCCCACCCGGACCTCCAGCTGCGCGACGTGGACGGCGACGCGGTGCGCGGCGCGATCGACATCTCCAAGCCCGGGTCCGCCGAGATCGTCGACGACCTGCTGGACGAGTACGCCGGGCTCTTCCCGGGCGGCCAGTGGCACCTGGGCGGCGACGAGTACCAGGCGCTGGTGGTCCCCGACCCCGAGGTGTCGTTCCCGGGCCTCGCCGCCGCCGCGCGGGAGAAGTACGGCTCCGGCGCGACCGTGGAGGACCTGACCACCGGCTGGCTCAACGACCGGGCCGCCACCGTCCGCGCCCACGACCGCACGCCCCGCGCGTGGAACGACGGCTTCTTCCGGGGCGGCTCGGTGCGGGCGGCCGAGGACATCCGGGTCGCCTACTGGACCGGCAAGGAGATCGGCGCCCGGCAGCCGGCGGAGTACCTGGGCGAGGGCCGCGAGGTCGTCAACTACAACGACGAGTTCCTCTACTACGTCCTCGGGGAGCCCCTGACCTTCGTCTACCCGACGGGCGAGCGGATCTACGAGCAGTGGACACCCCTGGTGCTGCGCGGCACCACCGCCGTCCCGGAGCGGTACGACGACCGGATCCTCGGCGGGTCCTTCGCGGTCTGGGGCGACATCCCCGGGGCCCAGACCCAGGAACAGGTCGCGGACGGGATCCGGCTGCCGCTGGCGGCGACCGTCCAGAAGCTCTGGGACCCGGACGAGCCGGAGCTGTCGTGGGCGGAGTTCCGGGACCTGGCGGGCGAGCTGGACTGACGGCCCCCCTCGCGGGGCGGATTGCCGCATACGGCTGCGCACCCCCGTACGGCTGTGGTGGTGTTCTGACGAACCGACCGCGACACCAGGGGGGAACACCGGCACATGGGCTACTGGGGGTATTTCGTCGTGGGCCGCGGGGAGCGGCCGCTCGCCGGGCTGGACACGCTGGCCGGTGCGGCCGGGGGCATGACCCTGCGCACCTCGGCGCCCGACGGCTGGCAGGTGTGGGAGTACCCGGGCGGCCAGGGCGACGTCGGGAACATGAACGACCTGGCCCGGGAGACCGGCGCGCCCGCGCTGTTCGGATACGTCATGAACAGCGACTGCGTGGTGGTGGAGGCGGCGTCACCAAAGAGCGGGGCGTGGACGACCTGTCTGGGGCGGGCCCGCATGGCCGGTTACCTCGAAGGGCAGCAGGAGGGGCTCACGCTGGAGGACTACTTCCTGGAACCCGCCGACGCCGCCGAACGGGCCGTCTTCTGGGCCGAGGAGGCGGGGCGCACCGCCTCCGCCGAGGACCTGGCCGAGGTGCTGACCGCAGACCCGGACCCGATGGCCGAAAACCTCCTCTTCCGCCTCCTCGACCGGCTCGGCGTGGTGCCCCTGTGACACTCCGGGCCCGTCGCACGCAGTAAGGGGAAATGCGGGCTCCGTGAGGGATGGGGCACGTGAGGGCCTCGTCCGGGGCCCGCGAACATTCCCTGAGGAGGCGTGGATGAGCCTGGTGGAGCTGATCGCACGGGCCGACGAGCGCGGACTGGCCGTGAGCGGGCTGGCTTGTTTGGATCGGTGCGTGCCGCTGCTGGGCGGCGGTGACGAGGTGCTGCGGCCGCTGTGGGCGAGCCTCGCGCAGGCCGCGCCCGCCGGTGACTGGGCGCGGCGGCTGGAGCAGGCCCGCGGCACGCTGGACCCGGCGGCCGACGGCGCGGACGAGGCCGTGGCCCTCGCGCACCGGATGCTCGCCGACGCCCCCGCCGAGCGCTCCGCCGCCGGGCTGCGGGAGTGGGCCGACGACTGCTCCGTCGCCGCGCTGCGGATCCACCGGCTGCTGGACGGCTCCGGCGACGACTCCGCTCTCGCCGGCGCCCGCCGTGACGACCGCCCCGACGGCCTGTCACCGCTGCTCGCCGCCGAACTGCGCCGCCAGCTCACGGTCCTGGAACTCCTCGCCGCCCACGGACCGGGGGGCCTGCGCGGAGCCCTCGAGGTCTCGACGGAGGGGCGCCGGATCCTGCGCGCCGTGGTCTCCCGCCGCAGCCGCAGGGACGGCTGAGCGGCCGCCCGCGCACCAGGGTGACGAAACGCTTCTCCGGAGCGCTTACCAGGATGTGACGACTGCGACGACTGTGACCACACAGCAGGAGACCAGGCCCTCGGCCGCGACCAAGCCGGTCCGCTGGGCGGCGGACGCGGTGGCGGCGATGCGCGAGGGGGCCCGGCTGCGCCTCGACTACTCGGCGCGCAGTCTGTGGAGCGTCGACCGGATGATCGAGGACATACGCCAGGAGGCGGCCCCGTTCGCCGCCGTGGAACTGGTGCTGCGCGGATTCGGCGCCTACGCCGGCGAGGTGATCGCCCGCCAGACCGGCGGCGAGTGGTGGTCCTCCGGCGGCGACCACTGGGTCCGCACCCCCGACGGCCACCTCTGGGACCCCATCGACGAGGCCCGCCGCTGCTACACGGGCGACGGCTCCCTGCGCCTGCTGTGCCGCGACGCCTCCGGCGGGGGACCGCGCCCGTAGCCCGGCGTCCCGCGGTGTGACGTTCCCGGGCGTCGCGGCGCAGTGGCCGGTGAGCCGACTGGTCCCTCGCCGTCGATGACCACGGACGGCTGGGGGCCACATGGCGAAGGAGTTCTGGCGGACGATCCGCCTGGCGATCGAGAAGGACAACCGGACGGCTCGTCTGCTCGTCGTGCTCCTGGCGGCCGGTGCCGCCGGGCCGGGCGCCTGGCTGATCATGGCCGGGCGGTAGCCCGCGACGGGCACGGAACGGCCGGGGCCCCGCATGGCGCGCGGGACCCCGGCCGTCGTCGTACCGGTGACGCGGTGGTGCGGTGCTACGGCGTCAGCGTCTGCCCGATCCGCACGTCCGCCGCCAGGCCGAGGGTGCCCCTGCCGAAGACGTACGAGTCGCCGAAGCCGAGGCCCGAGCCGTTGCTCGGCAGGTACAGGAGCACGCCGTCCGACGTGTCCTCGCCCTCGGCCCCGACCGACAGGTCCGCGCGGCCGTAGCCGGACAGGTCCGTCAGGGAGACCGCGGAGCCGAACCGGTCACCGGACTCCGTGGAGCCGGGGATGCCGGAGGTGTCCTGGGAGACGCCGGTCGCGCCGGAGCCGGTGAGACCGGAGGGACCGCCGCGGAACAGGATCGCCTGGCCCGCGTCCCTGCGGGTGCCGCTGCGGGAGAGGTCCTCGCCGGGGGCGCCGGCCAGGACGTCCGCGTAGCCGTCACGGTTGTGGTCGCCGGCCGAGACCGAGGTGCCCAGCCCGTCACCGGACTCGTTGGCGCCGGGGACGCCGGAGGTGTCCTGGTGGATCGTCCTCATGCCGGTGGTGGTGAACCCGGACGACGTGCCCGGCACCATGGTGATCCGCCCGCCCGGCGTGGTGCCGCCGGACTCGGCGGCCGCCGGCTGGCCGATGACGATGTCGTCGTAGCCGTTGCCGTCGAAGTCGCCCGCGGCGAGGGAGCGCCCGCCCTTGACGGAGATGACGCCCGCCTTGGTCAGGCCGGACGCGGAGCCCGCGAAGCGGACGACACGGCTGATGCCACCGGTGTCGCGGTAGTTGAGGGCGATGTCCGCGTAGCCGTCCCGGTTGAAGTCGCCGCTCGCGGCGTCCAGGTAGGAGACGGCGCCCGTGGCGCCGGTGAGCGTGCCGTACTTGGTGGCGCCGTCGGTGTGACGGGCGTTCCAGTTGCCGCCCCGGCCGGTGCCGGCCGCGAACACGTCCGCCTTGCCGTCGCCGTCGAAGTCGCCGACGGCGACCGTGGTGCCGAACCTGGCGCCGGCCTCCGTGACACCCGTCGTGCCGTACGAGAAGCCGGTGTCCAGCTCCGGGCCGTACATCACCGCGACACCGCCGCGGTCGGCGTCGCCGGTGGTGTCGTCCTCGCCGGGGATGCCGATCGCGAGGTCGGCGTACCCGTCGCCGTTGACGTCGCCCCAGGCGGTGGAGGTGCCGAAGCCGTCACCGGACTCGTTGGAGCCGGGGACGCCGGCGCTGCTCTGGGTGATCGTCTTCCTGGCGCCGGTGACCGGGCCGTTCAGTCCGCCGGGGATCACGGTCACGCTGCCGCCGCCCGAGGCCTTCGGGGTGCCGGCGACCAGGTCGGCGAGGCCGTCCCGGTTGTGGTCCGAGGTGGCCAGGGCGTGCGAGATGCCCGGGGTCCTGGCGAGCGCGGCGATCCGGGACAGCTTCGGGTACAGGTTCCTGCCGGGGCAGGCCGTGTTGTTGGTGTCCCGGTGGCCGAAGACCCGCGGCAGGGTGACCGACTCACCCTTGTCTATCTTGTTGCCGCTGTCGCCGGCCTCCGAGCCGGAGGTCAGCGTGACCTTGCCGGCCGGGTCGATGCCGTACATGCCGAACTTCCAGGCGACGACCCGCGCGATCGAGTCCAGCGCGGCCCGGCTCGGGTGGGCGCTCTCGAAGTTGCCGATGTAGGAGATGCCGAGCGTGTCGGTGTTGAAGCCGATGTCGTGCGCGCCGACCACCGGCAGGTCCATGCCGCCGCTGCGGCCCTCGAAGATCTGGCCGCAGCGGTCGACGACGAAGTTGTAGCCGATGTCGTAGTAGCCGCGGGCGAAGTGCTCCTGCTGGATGGAGCGCATCCGGGCCCGCGAGTCGGCGCAGGAGACGCTGTTGTCGCTGTCGACACCGGTGTGGTGGATGACGGCGGCCTTGATGTCGGTGCCGTAGCTCGGTGTGCCGTCGTAGTCCGTGGACGCGCCCCACTCGGCCTGCGTGATGATCGGCGGCTTCACGACCGTCGACGGGCGGGGCTCGGGGACGGTGGGCGTCGGCTCGGGGGACGCGGTGTCCGTGGCCGTCGTCTCCGACGGGGCGCCGGTGGGCTCCGCGGACGTCGTGTCCGCGGGGCCGGCCGTCTCCGCGGCGGCCGGCTCCGACGGCGTCCCGGTGGTCTGCGCCGGTGCCGGCTCCGTGGTCACCGGTGCCGTGGTCTCCGCCGTGAACGCGGCCGGCTCCATGGTCGCGACCGTCGGCGCGCCCTCGGGGTCCGTGCCCGGGTCGAGGAGCTTGACGTCCATACCGGCCGGCTGGCCGCCCACCTGGGTGCCGTCGTCGTTCACCACGCGTACCTCGACGCCGTCGGCGTCGTCGGTCCACAGCGACGCCGTGCCGCCGCGGGTCGCCGCCCGCTCGCCCTCCGCGCCCTCGGCCTGGTTCGGCTCGTCCTCCAGCTCCTGCCAGCCGGACCACGTGCCGGTCTCCAGGTCCCGGGTGCGCACCTCGGGCGTGCCCTTGGCGTCCGCCTCCGGGTTGTCCCAGGTCACCAGCACTGCGCTGAAACGTTCAGTCTCCTGCCGGTCGAGACCGCGGCGGCCCGCGCCCCGGTTCTCCAGCTCCAGCGTGTGGATGCTCGGCTCGCGGGCCTCTTCCCGCGGGCCGGCCGGCGCGGACGACGGATCGGCCACCGCGTACGTGACGACACCCGCGCCACTGAGCACGACGGCTCCGACGGTCAGCCAGGCCCGCCGTTTCAGGCCGAGCGGCTTGTACGCATGGGTCCTGCGTGGACTCAACTACCCCACCCCTAGAAATAAACATGAACACCACCTGTCCCACAGGTGGCACTCATCCAGCGCCGAGCGCGCACCAAACGTCACACGTGGTGTCACCGGACCCACACATCCCCCGGGAAGTCTCACGGACGTACGAGAAGCGGAAAGGTTGTATGCGCACGGTGAGCTGACCGCGTGGTGATCGCCACGTCCATGACACGTGATGATCGCGGCCCGATGTCCGCCCGGTCTTCCGGAGGATGCGAACGAACGCTCCCCCGGGGCGCGTTGAAGGGCGGTGTCGCACGAAGGCGGCGAACGAGCGGATGCCGGGGGCGAATCGGAGCGCCCGTGTGTGCCGTACGGGGCGTGTGACGAGCTGTGACACTTTCATGGCGCCGGACGCTGATGACCATGGGGGTGTGGACACTGCTGGACGTGCCCACGCCAAGCGATGGCGGTGCGCTACGCGCTCGGTACGGACGAGGACGGTTCTTGGGCCACGGAGGGGAACCCCGCCGCGCACAGGCGTACGACGGGGAACTGGGCGCGGCCGTCGCGCGGGCCCAGCAGGGCGACGAGGCCGCCTTCGCCGCGGCCTACCGGCTCGTACAGCCCGGCCTGCTCGCCTATGTGCGCGGGCTGGTCGGGGACGACGCCGAGGACGTCATGTCGGACGCCTGGCTGGAGATCGCCCGCGACCTGGGGAGGTTCAAGGGCGACGGGGCCGGGTTCCGGGGCTGGACGGCGACCATCGCCCGGCACCGGGCGCTGGACCACCTGCGCCGGCAGCGGGTACGGCCCCGGCCCTCCACGCTGGAACAGGACGTCCTGGACCTGCCCGGACCGCACAGCACCTACGACCAGGCCATGGAGTCCCTGTCCACCGAGTACGCCCTCGAACTGGTCGGCGGCCTGCCGCGGGACCAGGCCGAGGCCGTGCTGCTGCGGGTGGTCGTCGGCCTCGACGGTCCCGCCGCCGCCCGCGTCCTCGGCAAGCGGCCGGGCGCGGTACGGACGGCCGCGTACCGGGGGCTGAAGCGTCTGGCGAAGCAGCTCGGCGCCGGGAGTGTGACGGATGAGGCCTCGCGGACGCTGGGTGAGTCGACATGAACGTCGGCCGGGACGGCGGACACGGCGGGCGGCGCGACGGCGTCCGGCCCGGGCCGGCCGCACCCGGCGGCCCACGCCGGCCCCCGAGGGCCACCGGCTGAACGGGGCGGACATCCGGAACGTATCCGTCGGTCCGGGCGGTACCGCTGGTGCGGCCGCTCCGCACGGACGTGGCGGGCCGGGCGTGGGTATCAAGCGGAACGAGCAGGAACGGGAACGGGCATGGGTGAACGGCAGAACGACGGCGGGCCGGCCGGCCGTCGGCGTGTGCACCCTGAGAGGGGCGCGCCGCCCAGGTCCGGCGGTCCGGACTCCATCACGGGCGGGCGCCGGGTCGTCGACGCCGCGGACCTGGAGGCGCTGCTCGCCGCCGCGCTGATCCGCCGCGGCGTGGACGCCGGGGCCGAGCAGCGGGCCGTCGCCGCGTTCCTGGCCGCCCGGGAGGCGGGGGCGCTCGGCGCGCGCACCCGGCGCCGGGACGACTGGCGGACCCGGCGCGGCCGGCTCGGCCGCCACTCGCTGAAGGCGACGCTGTCCGTGCTGGTCGCCGGTCTCACCCTGAGCGGTGTCGCGGTCGCCGGCATCGGCGCGGCCGGCTCGTCCACGGACGAACCGGCGGAGGACGTCAAGGGCACCCATGCCCCGTCGCCCGGTACCACCGGCCCGTCCGCCGGTGACTCGGCGGGCCTGGAGACCGGCTCCGGCCTGCCCGGCCGTCCCGGCACGGCCGGGGACACCGAGGCCCACTGCCGTGCCTACGACCGGGTCCGGGGGCGGGGCGGGGCGCTGGACTCGACGGCCTGGAAGCGGCTCGTCGAGGCGGCGGGCGGTGCGGCGAACGTCGACGCCTACTGCGCCGAGCGGCCGGCGGGGACCGGTACGGCGCGGCGGCCGGAGAAGGAAGGCGACGACTCGGCCGGGCAGGACGGCAACGGTTCGGGCGCGCGGAACGGCAACGGTTCGGCCGGGCGGAACGGCAACGGCTCCACGGGCAACGGGAGCGACAACGCCACGCGCAACGGGAGCGACAACGCCACGCGCAACGGGAGCGACAGCGCCACGCGCGGCGGGAGTGAGGTCTCCGGCGGCGGCAGGCCCGGGAAGCCGGAGAAGTCCGACAACTCGGGCGCCGGTCGCCCCTGACGTCCGTCAGGGGCCCCGTGTTCCACGGGACCCCTGGGGCCGGATGCCGGTTTTGAGACCAAGGTTATTCATTTCCGGCCGAAAGGCTTTCGGAACTTTCCGAATGCAGTAGCCACTGATTGAGGATGAAGTCGGAAGCGGCGCGTCCGATTCATCGCGCGGTGGTGCCGAGTACTCCGCTCACGTTCAGGACCTCATGGCACTCCGACGCCTGACGTCCCGTGGCCGGCGTACCGGGCTTCGCGCAGGTCACGCTGATGGTCACCGTGTCGTTCTCCGGGATCTCGATGGGAGTGACCCAGTGGTAGTCCTGATTGCGGAAGGTCTCCAGCGCGATCGTGGTGATCTTGCGGTCGCCGAAGCTGATCGTCAGTACGCCCTCGTCGCCCTGGAAGTTGGCGACGACGATGTCGGTGACCCCGAAGACACTGTTCTCGGGCACCTTGTAGGTGCCGGACTCGGTCGCCCCCGTACGCGTCTTCAGGTCGATCGTCTCCGAGCTCTGCCGCCCGCCGGCCGCGATACCGCCCCCGGCCGCCGAGCCGCTTCCGCCGCCGCCCGTCCCGGGTGCCGCGGCCCCCGGCTCCTGGCCGCCGCCCCCGGGGCTGTCCGTCGCGCCACCGGTCCCCGGGGCCCCTTCCCCGCCTGCCTCCTGCTCCCCGGCCGGTGTCGGCCGGGGCTGGACCGCCTCGGTCGCCGCCTCCTCGGCGGCGCTGCGCACCGCGGGACGGACCAGCGCGAACCAGGCGAGCAGCAGCGCGAGCAGCGCGGCGAGCAGCACCAGCAGCCACTTGGGGAAGATCGGGATCTGGACGAACTCCGCGTCCAGCGGCGGCCGTACGACGGGATCGTCCCCGCGGGCCTCCGCCGGCTCCTCCTGCTCGACGGCCTCCGTGGCGTCCACGGTGAACGGCCACACCGCGGGGGCGCCGAACCACACCGGCTTGGCGGTACGGACCCGCAGCCGGACCTCCGCCGACTCGCCGGGCTCCAGCTTCGGCTGCGCCGGGTCGAAGGCGAACGCCAGCTCCTCGCCCGCCTGACCGGGCGTGAAGCGCACCCGCACCGGGGTGTTGCCCTGGTTGCGTACGGCCAGCAGATAGCGCCCGCGCAGCCAGCCGCGCCGGCGGCGCGGGGACAGCTCGGTCCGCAGTTCACGGAACTTTCCGACGTGCACCGTGGTCTCGAGGACCCGTACGGCGTCGGGGTGCTCGTTCGGCAGCACCCGCACACCGAGGGGCATCTCACCGGCCCGGATCTCCGGCGAACGCGGCGGCTCCAGGCGGAGCGTCACCGTCTCGGAGGTGCCGGGATACAGGGAGACGCGCGCCGGTTCGACCGTGGTCCAGGCGGCGCAGTCGCCGACGACCGTCAGGTCGTACGCCTCCACGATGTCGCTGTCGTTGCGCACCGTGAGGGTGGTGGTGGCGATGTCGCCCGGAGTCACCGTCACGGCCGGTATGTCGAGGCCGGGCGCACCGGGACGGGAAGAGGCTGCGGAAGGCGTCACGCTCTCACCGTAGGAGCGCGCCCGGGAACGCGGCGAGGAACGCGAGGGCAATGCGCGGGCAGTGGTGCTGCCCGTCAAGGCGCCGTCAACTCCCTATTGATGGCTGGCTCTTAATGTGGCGAGCAGCCTCGCGTGCACCACCGTGCCCGTGGTCACCTCACGTCTTCCCCGGTAACCCCCCACCGACTCATGAAACAGGTAACCGTGTTCCGCGCAGATGAGAACAGACTCGCCCCGCCCGACACCCCGCCCCCCGATCCCGTCCGGGCCGGCTGGATCCACCGCGCCTCACCCTCCGGCCCCCCGGCCCGGGTGTCCCTGGCCGTCTACGCCGCCGACCCGGTGCTGCGCGTGGGCGTCGTCCAGCAGTTACGGCACCGCCCCGAGATCGACCTGGTCGACACCGACGACGTGGACTCGGCGCGGGTGTCCCTGGTGGTCGCGGACACCGTCGACGACGACGTGGCCGCCCTTCTCAACCGGCTGCGGCACAACAGCGCCACCCGGACCGGACTGGTGATCGGCACCCTCGGGGCCGGCGGGCTGCAACGCGTCATCGAGTGCGGTGTCGCGGCGGTGCTGCGCCGCGCCGAGGCCGATCAGGACCAGCTGCTCCGTCTGGTCCTGGCCACCGGCAACGGCGAGGGGATGCTGCCCGGCGACCTGCTGGGCGAACTGCTCAGCCACGTCGGCAGCCTCCAGCGCTCCGCGCTCGACCCCGGTGCCCTGTCCCTGTCCACGCTCACCACGCGCGAGGCGGACATGCTGCGCCTGGTGTCGGAGGGCCTGGACACGGCGGAGATAGCCCGCAAGACCTCGTACTCCGAACGCACCGTCAAGAACGTCCTGCACGAGGTCATCACCCGGCTGCAACTGCGCAACAGGGCCCACGCCGTGGGCTACGCGTTGCGCAACGGGCTGATCTGAGGGCCGGCCGGGCGACCCCGCCGACGGCGCCGGGGAACCCCGCGCTGCCCGAAAGCACACCCGGTGCTTCCCCCGGGTGCGGCCCCATCGCCCTGCCGCCGTGCGCGCGGCCGGTGCACGGTGGGGAGGGCACATCCAGCTGCCGCACCAGACTGTGAAGGGGACCGTGATGGAAACCGCTGGCTCCGGCGGGCGGTACCGCCTGGGGAGACTCGGCATGTCGCTGCTGCTGGTCGTCCCCCTCCTCGGGGTGACGGCGGCGGCCGGCCCGGGCAGCGCCGATCCGCGGCCGACGGCCGCGGCGGACGCCGCCCAGACCCGGATCGCGTACGCCGGCACCGGGCACCGCAGTCTCGGCGAGGTCACCACCACCACCTCCAGCACCGCGCTGTCCGGCGAGGGTCCGGCCCACTACGACGTGCAGCCGTCCGCCCTCGACGACCAGCTGGTCTTCGCCAGCCGCCGCGACGAGAAGAACCCGCAGATCTATCTGCGGGCCGCCGACGGCAAGATACGGCGGCTCACCGAGGGCATGGACGCGGCACACCCCCAGCTGACGCCCGACGGGCGGTTCGTGGTGTTCGACGCGGCCGAGCCCACCGCGGGCGGCGGGACGCAGCGCGACCTGTGGCTGGTGCGCACCGACGGCACCGTCGGCACCGGTCTGACCCCGCTGACCGACACCCCGGACGACGAGGAGGACCCGACGGTCTCCCCCGACGGGAAGCGCATCGCGTACGTCTCCGACGGCGGCCCGTCGGTCGGCCGGCAGATCTACGTACGGGACCTGGACGGCGGCACCGCCACCCGGATCACCGATCCCGCGAACGGCACCGCCTCCGAACCGGCGTGGAACCCGGTCGACGACGGCGTCAACCGCGAATGGATCGCGTACACCGCCACCACGACCGAGGACGGGGAGTCCAAGCGCCGGCTGCGGATCACCGACGGGAGGGTCGACGAGCCGCTGTTCGGGGGCGCGAGGGCCGGCTGGCGCGCCCACGGGGCGGCGTGGCTGCCCGACGGGGACGGTCTGGTGTTCCTCAGCCCCGAGAACACCTGTGAGTGCCAGAGCGACTGGGACCACGTGTTCCGGTCCACCGCCCACTCCGACCAGGTCCCCTCGCTGGTGCTCAACGAGAACCGGGACGTCCTCTCGCCCACCTGGCTCGGCCCCCTCGACGGCGGCAAAGCGGTGGTCGAGCGCACTTCCGCGGCCGGCCCGCACGTGGTGACGCTCCAGGACGCCCGGACGGACGGCTCCGACCCCCGCGACCTGGGGCTGACGATCCTCAACGAGGATCCGGAGGCCGACACCAACATCGACACCGCCAAGGACCCGCTGTTCGATCCCGGGCCCGGCTACGACCCGTGGACCGAACGGCAGAGCTACACGCCCGACGGCCGCCGGATCGTCGTCACCCGCTTCGAGGACAACGCCGCCGGACAGCGGATCCAGCGGATCTGGACGGTGGACGCCGACGGCTCCAAGCCGCAGCCCATGGAGCTCGAGGGACGCGCCGACACGGACTGGGACACCGACCCGACGTTCTCCCCGGACGGCAAGTACCTCGCCTTCACCCGGACCTCGCCCGGCGGCGTCGGCGGAGCCGGCCACATCCTCATCGCGGACGCCGCCTCCGGCGAGATCGCCGGCGAGGTCGTCCCGCCGGACGGAGAGCTCACCGGCCGGGACGCCCAGCCCACCTGGTCCCCCGACGGCACCACCCTGGCCTTCACCCGCGCCGAGGAGATCAACGGGGCCGGCGGCAACAAGCACGTGTGGACCGCGTCGGTGGACGACCTGTCCCAGCAGGACGGCCTGTCCCAGCAGGACGACCTGAGCAAGGAGAACTGCCCGGGCGACTGCGAGGTCATCGACGACAGCCCCGCGTTCTCCCCGGACGGCCGCTCCATCGCCTTCAACCGCAAGAACGGCGCCGGCCTGATCGACGAGAAGAACGGCATCCTGCTCACCTCCCTGTCCGGCGGCACCTGCCGGGTGCTGCTGCCGGCCGCCGCCCGCGGTGTGCCCGGCGCCTGCGGCCGGGAGCTGCCGGACACCTCGGTCACCGGCCCGCACCAGCCCCGCGACGCCGCCTGGACCGCCGACGGCAAGGGGCTCGTGTTCAGCTCCCGCACCGCGGCCGCGGTCAACAGCCCCGAGAAGCTGAACCGCCTCGACCTCGCCTCCGGCGACGTCACCACGCTCACCGGCGACCTCGCGGGCCGGCAGAAGGAACCCGCCGTCCAGCAGTCCGTGGACCTCGCCGTCCGGGCGCCCGGCACCGCCCCGCGGGTCACCGTCGGCGACACCACCACGGTCACCGTGGAGGTGGTCAACAACGGCCCCGCCGTCTCCCCCGGCACCCGTCTGACCGTCGTCCCGCCGGCCGGCGTGCGGGTCACCCGGATCAGCCGGCCCGACGGCACCTGCGACGCCGCTTCCCTCCAGTGCGGCCTCGACGTGGTGGAACCCGGCACCACCGTCCCGGTGGACGTCACGCTCACCGGAGTCGTCCCCGGCGACGCGCCGGTCGACTGGTCGGTCGACGGTACGGTCATCGACCCGCAGCCCAGCGACAACGCGGGCCGGACCGTGGTGCCGGTGGCCGAGGCCACGCCGACGCCCACACCGCCCCCCACGCCGACGCCGACGCCCACGCCGCCCGCGTCCCCGACTCCCGCGCCGCCCGCGCCCCCCGCCCCGACGCCGACCCCCACGGTGCCTCCGGAGCCGGCGGAGCCCGAGGCCGGTCCCGGGGTGCGGGTCACCGCCCAGCCGAACCCCGGCTACGTCGGCGGGCGCGTCGTGGTGACGTACACCGTCCGCAACGGCCGCAACGCGCTCGCCACCGGACTGCGGCTGCGCGTCGGCCTGCCCGCGGGCATCCCCGACAGCGGGCGCCCGGCCGGCTGCGACCGGAACTGGGTGTGCGCGCTGCCCGACCTCACGCCCGGCGCGAGCACCGTCGTACGGGTCGTGCTCAGGCCCGACAAGGCGATGACCGGCCAGGTCACCGGCGTGCTCACCACCACCGGCACGGACGCCGACCGCAGCGACAACACCGCCCGGCAGCGGCTGCGTATCCTCCAGCCGCGCATCGTCGCGGTGCCGGACATCGGCAAGCCCGGCTTCGTCACCTCCGTGCGCGGCGAGGACTTCCCGCCGGGCGTGCCGGTGCGCTTCAAGTGGAAGCCGGGCATCACCGCGGCCGCGGCGCCGACCGTCCCGCTGGCCGACGGCACGTTCATCGGCCAGCTGCTGATCCTCGCCAAGGACCAGACCGGACCGCGCGTCATCACGGCGAGCGGCCCCGGATTCTCCCCGGTGAAGACCGACTTCCTGGTCGTCAACGGCAGCGTGCAGCCCCCGGACGAGGTGACCCGCCGGTGATCCACGAGGTCGACGAGGGGCTGCGCCGACTGCTCGCCGGGAGCGGCCTGGAGGCGTCGGGCGTCGACGTGGTCTTCGACGCCCCCACCCGGGACTGGGCGGCCCGGCGCAGCGCCCCGACCGTCTGCGTCTTCCTGTACGACATCCGGGAGGACGCCCTGCGGCGCGGCAGCGGCGCGGGGGAGGTGTACGACGAGGACGGGCACGTCGTCGCCCGGCGCTCCCCGCCGCGCTGGTTCCAGCTGACGTACCTCGTCACGGCGTGGGCGAACCGCCCGCAGGACGAGCACCGGCTGCTGTCGCAGGTGCTCGGCACCCTGGTGGCCCACGACGTGCTGCCCCCGGCGCTGCTCACCGGATCGCTCGCCGAACTCGGCCTGACCGTGGGCCTGGACACCGCCGGGACGGGCATGGACGCGCCGGCCGCCGCCGACGTGTGGTCGGCGCTCGGCGGGGAGCTGAAGGCGTCCCTCGGGGTCCGGGTGCGGGCGCCGCTCGCCGGGGTGACCCGGGTCGCCGCGCCCCCGGTCACCGAGGGCCTCGTCGTGCGCTCCGCCGCCGCGCGCGAGGGCGGACAGGCCGGCCCCGGACGCCGGCTGCGCTACACGGAGGTCGACGACCCCGGCCCGGAGGGCTTCACCGGCCCGCGCGAACGCCCGCCGGCCCCGGCCCGACGCCGCCGCAAGGGAGACCGCCAGCCGTGACGCACACCGTGGAGCCCCCGCTCGACGCCCCCGACGCCCCTTCCGTCCCCGACGACCTCTGGGTGCGGCTGGGAGCGGTCGAGCGGCGGGTACGGGAGGCCGTGGCGGTACGCCGGGACGCCGATCCGGACCCCGACGACCCCTACCGCGGCCAGTACCTCACCCCGGAGGCGGCGGCGCGGATCCTGGACGAGCCGGGCGGCCTCGACATGCCCGCGCAGGGGCCCTGGCAGCCGCCGGCGGACTCCGTGCTCGGCACGCTCGCCCGCCGGTTCGGCCTGTCGCCGCTCGACCTCGACCTGCTGCTGGTCGCCGTGGCGCCCGACCTGGACGCACGGTTCGAGCGGCTGTACGGCTACCTCAACGACGACCTGACCCGCCGCCGGCCCACGGTCGGGCTGGCACTGGAGCTGTGCGGGCTCGGCGGCGCGTCCCCCGCCCGGTTCCGCCTCGCCCCCGGCGCCCCGCTGATCGCGGGCGGCCTGCTGGAGGTCACCGAACCGGAACGGCCCCCGCTCTCCCGGGTCCTGGTGGTCCCCGACCGGGTCACCGCCCACCTCCTGGGCGACCCGCGGCCCGACGCCCGGCTCACCGGTGTGCTCGACGACGTACGGGAGGACCCCACCGCCGAACCGGCGGAGGTGCGCCGGGCGGCGGCCGCGGCCGGGACCGGAACCGGCCTCGTCCATCTGCGCAGCCGGGGCGGCGACGCCGAGGGACTGGCCGTCGCGGCCCTGCGCCTGGCCGGTCCCCGCCCCCTCGTCCTGGACCCGGCGGCCCTCGCCCGCCGCCCGGCCGACGTGCCGGCACTGGCCCGGGTCGTCGCCCTCGAAGCCCGGCTGACCGGCGCCGGCGTGGTGCTCGGGCCGCTGGCGGCGCTGCCCGGGGAACCCGCCGAACGGACCCGTACGCTCCGGGCGCTCTGCACCGCACTGCGGGGCATCCCCCTGGTCACCCACGACACGACGCCCTGGGACCCGAGGTGGGCCCCCGACACCCCCGTCACCCTCACGGTCCCGCCCCCCGCCCCCGGACTCCGGGCCGGCCGCTGGCACCACGCCCTCACCCGGGCCGCCGGCGCGGCCGGCGACCCCGGCAGGGTTCCCCCCGACGTCGAGGCGCTCGCACAGGCCGTCGCCGCGCACCGGCTGGACTCGGGGCAGCTGCGCAGGGCCGCCGACGTGGCGGTGCGGACGGCCGCCCTCGACGGCCGTCCCGTCGGGCCGGACGATCTGCGCCTCGCCGTACGGGCCCAGAACGGCGCGGGCCTCGACCGGCTCGCCCGGCGGGTGGAGCCGGGCGTCGGCTGGGACGACCTGGTGCTGCCGCCCACCACCCACCGGCGGCTGCGGGAACTCGCGCTGCGCGCCCGGCACCGCGAGCGGGTGCTCGGGCAGTGGGGGATGCGGCCCGGCGGCGGCCGGGGACGCGGCGTCATCGCCCTGTTCGCCGGCGAGTCCGGCACCGGCAAGACCATGTCCGCCGAGGTCGTCGCCGCGGACCTCGGCATGGACCTGTACGTCGTCGACCTGTCCACGGTCGTGGACAAGTACATCGGGGAGACCGAGAAGAACCTGGAGCGCATCTTCACCGAGGCGTCGGCGGTCAACGCGGTGCTGCTCTTCGACGAGGCCGACGCGATCTTCGGCAAGCGCTCGGAGGTGAAGGACGCCCACGACCGGCACGCCAACATCGAGTCGGCGTACCTGCTCCAGCGCATGGAGTCGTTCGACGGCATCGCCGTGCTGACCACCAATCTGCGGGCCAACCTGGACGAGGCGTTCACCCGCCGCCTGGACGTGGTCGCGGACTTCCCGATGCCGGACGCCGGCCGGCGGCTCGCCCTGTGGGACCGGTGCCTGGGCGACCGGCTGCCCCGGGCCGACGACCTCGACCTCGCCTTCTGCGCGGACCGCTTCGAACTGGCCGGCGGCTCCATCCGCGCCTGCGCCGTCACCGCGGCCTACCTCGCGGCCGAGTCCGGCGCCCCGCTCACCATGCGGCAGACGGTGACCGCGATCGCCCAGGAGTACCGCAAGCTCGGACGCCTGGTCCTGGAGAGCGAGTTCGGACCGTACACGGCGGAGGCGGCCGGCGCGTGACGGGGACGGGCCGCCGCCCGGCCGGGAAGGTCACGGCGCGGCCCGTGCTCCGTCACTCCTCGGTGAGCGCCTCGTCCCCGGTGACCTCGCCGACCGTCCGGGCGATCAGCTCGGCCAGACCCAGCCAGCTCTCCTTCTCCAGGGGCCCGCCCAGATCGCGCATCTCGAAGAGCGACAGGGGCCCGTCCGTGCCCATGGCGCCCACCCCCTCCCGCTCCGTGGTCTCGTGGTGCCGCGGATAGCCGGGCGGGGGAGAGAGCAGATCCTTGGGGTCCGAGGCGTCCGGTCCCTGGAAGACCGAGTCCAGCCACTGGCGCCTGGTCAGGGCGGCACCGCCCGGCTTCTCCTTGTACCGGCCGGGGAACACGGGGCCGTCGATCCCCCCGTCCGCGACGTCGTGCAGGGCCGTGTAGAGGCCCTGGAGATGACTGCCCAGCCACGCCTGCGCCGCCGGTGCCAGAGTGCCGCGCATGCTCACGAAGTCCGTACGCGGCATCATCGAGAAGAAGTATTTCGGGTCCTCGCCGGCGGCGCTCTTGCCCTCCAGGTCGTAGAGGGTCTTCAGGATCACCGTCAGGAACCCGGAGACCTCTTCCCGCAAGGACGCGTCCAGCGGTTCGGCGGCCGTGGCGGCGAGCCGGTCGAGGACCGCACCGGCGTGATCACGGGCCTGGCCGAGACCGGGCACCATTCCGGTCACCCGCTTCTTGAAGTCCTTCTCCCTCTCGAGCCCGTCGTCGGCGTTCCGGACGCGCCGGCGCTTCGTCGGCAGGCTGTCGTCGTTCGCCTGCCCTTCCAGGGTCTCCAGCTTCGCCACCAGCTGGTTGACGCTCTGCATGCCGATGCCGAAAGTGGCCTGCGGCTTCGCCTGACCCGGTCCGCGCGCCTCGATCTCATAGGCGCCCTCGGTGTACTTCCCGGCCGCGGAGGCCTTGTCGTGGAACGCGACGATCGAGAGCAGAGCCTTCCGCACGTCCCCGAGGGTCGCCAGCGGGTGCGTGACGAACTCGACGTTCCCGTTGTCGGCGGCGACGTACGCCAGATTGCCGGGCAGGTCGATGAGCGACTTCTTGGTGTCCTTCTTGAGGCGCCCGTTCTCGCGGAACTTCCAGTTGGTGTCGGTGACCTCGAACTCGAAGCCGACCTTCCGCTGCACCTGCGCCTCGGCCCCCTGCGGGACGCCGGGAGCCGCGGTCACCGGAGGGGAGTGCTCCCCGGTGCACTCCTCCGCCCGCTGCACCGGCGCGGGCCCCGACATGATCCGGTGCGCGTTCGCCTCCGCCTCCCGCTCGAAGCGGTCGCCCGGGTCGCTGATCCGCAGGCCGTTGCCGTGGTCGGTGCCGGAGACCGGGCCCTGGCGCTGCTGGACGACGTGGGTGAGTTCATGGGCGAGGGTGTGCTTGTCACCGCCGCCGTCACCGAGGACGACATGACTGCCCGAGGTGTAGGCACGGGCCCCGATGGCACGGGCCGAACGGGCGGCGGCCGGACCGGTGTGCAGCCGTACGCCGGAGAAGTCGGTCCGGAACCGCGCCTCCATCTCCTGGCGCACCGGCCCGGCGAACGGCGTGCCGCCCGACTTCAGGACCTCGTTCACCCCGGTGTCGTGCTGCTCCGGGGCGGGCGCGGGGCGCACCCGGCGGGCGATCATACGGGTCACGGCCGCGTTGCCGGCGTCGCGCTGGGCGGTGCGCAGCGCCACGGCGGTGAGCGGCGGCGGCACGGAGGCGCCCGCGGAGGTCTCCCGCCGGGCGGGGGACACCTCACGCCCCGGCTGCCGGTTTCCGGCCCGCTCGGTGCGCGGTCTGGGCGTCTGCACCTGGTGCCTCCTCGTCCGTACACCTTCGCGGCCGCTCCAGTGGACCGCGCGGCCGGCCGCCCTGTCCAGGGCGGCGCGGGCAGCGCGAGGGCAACACCGGGTGACGGCGGGGCGGTCGGGAAGCCCGGAAAGGCAGCGGTCCTGCCCCTGTTCAGGTCCGCAGGTCCCTGCCGTCCCGCCCGGCGCGCCGCGCAGACTCGGCCTGGACACAGGTGACCGCAAGGACGTTAAGGAGCGAGCATGCCGACGTACCTCACCCCGGGCGTGTACGTGGAGGAGGTGCAGTCCGGTGCCCGGCCGATCGAAGGGGTCGGCACGGCCGTCGCCGCGTTCGTCGGTTTCGCCGAGAAGGGCCCGTTCCACGCGCCGACGCTGGTCACCAGCTGGGACCAGTACTCCCAGCTGTTCGGCGGCTTCACCGAGGGCACCTATCTGGCCCACGCCGTCTACGGGTACTTCGCCAACGGCGGCGGCGCCGCGTACGTGGTGCGCATCGGCGGGTCCGCCGAGGACACCTCCGCCCCGGCGGCGGGCGACGGCCGTCCGCGCGGAGCCGGTCGGGCCGTGCAGCCGGTGGAGCTCGGCGGCTTCCTGATCGCGGCCAGGCCGGGCGTGACCGGGGTGTCGGTGGAGATCGCCGACGCGGACGGCGAGAACCCGCCGGAGGACCGCTTCAAGGTCCTGGTCCGCCGCGGCGACCAGGTGGTGGAGACCTACGAGGCCTCCACCCGCAAGAACGTCAAGGGGTACCTGGTCACCCAGGCCCGCTCCTCCGCGCTGATCGAGGTCACCGAGCAGCGCGGCGCCGGCCAGACCAAGCCCGCCGCGCAGACCGTGGCGGTCCCCGACGCCCCGGGCGCGCCGGCCGTGAACGGCTCCGGCGAACCGGCCCGCCTCGACCCCGCCGAGTACGTCGGCGACGCCTCCGCCCGCACCGGGTTCGGCGGCCTGGAGACCATCGACGAGATCACCATGGTCGCGGTGCCGGATCTGATGGGCGCCTACCAGCGCGGTGACATCGACGCCGAGGGCGTGCGCACCGTGCAGCTCGCCGTCATCTCGCACTGCGAGCAGATGGGCGACCGGGTCGCCGTCCTCGACGCCCCGCCCGGGATGTCCGCCCAGCAGGTGCGCACCTGGCGCAACGACGAGGCCGGCTACGACTCCCGCTACGCCACCCTGTACTACCCGTGGGTGCGGGTCTTCGACCCGGCCCTCGGACGCAACACCACCGTCCCGCCGAGCGGTCACGTCGCCGGTGTGTGGGCGCGCAGCGACGCCGAGCGCGGGGTGCACAAGGCGCCCGCCAACGAGGTGATCCGCGGCGCGGTCGACCTGGAGCTGCGGCTCAGCAAGGGCGAGCAGGACCTGCTCAACCCGATCGGCGTGAACTGCATCCGGGCCTTCCCCGGCCGCGGCATCCGGATCTGGGGCGCCCGCACCCTCTCCTCCGACCCGGCCTGGCGCTACCTGAACGTGCGCCGTCTGTTCAACTACCTCGAAGAGTCCATCCTGCTCGGCACCCAGTGGGTGGTGTTCGAGCCGAACGACGACCGCCTGTGGTCGAGCATCCGGCGCAACGTCACCGCGTTCCTCCAGGAGGAGTGGCGCCGGGGCGCGCTGTTCGGCCGGACCGCCGCCGAGGCGTTCTACGTGAAGTGCGACCGCGACAACAACCCGCAGGAGTCCATCGACCAGGGCCGGGTCGTCTGCGAGATCGGCGTCGCGCCGGTCAAGCCCGCGGAGTTCGTGGTGTTCCGGCTGGCCCAGTTCTCCGACACCACCAGCCTCATCGACGAGTGACCCGCGGGTCCGCAAGGGAAGGTTGACAGACAGTCATGGCAACGGGCGACGCTCTTTCCACCCACGTCTTCGGCGTGCAGCTCGGCGGGTACCTGGTCGAATCGATCCAGGAGATCAGCGGGTTCACCGTCGAGGAGGATGTCGTCGAGGTCAAGCAGGTGACCTCGGAGGGCAAGCAGATCATCCGCAAGCAGCCGGGCGCCCGGCAGGCCGGCGAGATCACGATCACCCGGGGACTCGACCAGAGCAGCGAGTTCACCAACTGGATCAAGGAGACCCTGAACAACGGGGCCGTGAACTCCGCGCGCCAGAACCTCACGATCGAGATCAAGGACACCGAGGGCAACACGGTCCGCCGCATCCAGCTGCTCCAGGGCTGGGCCTCCAAGTGGGAGGGCCCCTCGCTGAAGGCGGGCGAGTCCTCCCCGGCCACCGAGTCCGTCACGATCGTGTTCGAGGAGATCGTCGTCGAATGAGGCGTCGTACGGTCACGGCGGGCAACCTGGAGGAGCTCCTCCAGGCGACGGCGCCCGCCCAGGCGTCCGAGCAGGCGGTGGCGGACCCCCCGGCCGCGGCCGCCCCGCCGCGCCGGGAGGACCACGGGCTGCGCACCGAGTTCGAGTTCGAGCTGCCGCGCGGCTATGTGGACGACGAGGGCACGGTGCACCGGCACGGCACGATGCGCCTGGCCACCGCCCGCGACGAACTGCGGCCGCAGATCGATCTGCGGGTCAAGGAGAACCCGGCGTATCTGAGCGTGGTGCTGCTGAGCCAGGTGATCACCCGGCTCGGCTCGGTCACCGATGTGCACGCCGGGGTCGTGGAGCGGATGTACGCCACCGACGTCGCCTTCCTCCAGGACTTCTACCGCCGCATCAACAGCGAGGGCCACACCCGTGCGGCGGTGACCTGCCCGCACTGCGAGGGCGCCTTCGAGGTCGACCTCTCGGGTGGGCGCCTGGGGGAATCGTGACGTACGCGCTTCCCCGGCTCCGGGAGGAGATCGCGTACGTCGCCTACCACTTCCACTGGCCGCGCGAGGAGATCCTCGACCTCACCCACGGCGAGCGGCAGCAGTGGGTGGCCGAGATCGCCCGTATCAACACACGCATGAACGAAGGCGGTTGAGCGCATGGCATGGCGGGACAGGCTGCGCCGCCGGGCCGCCGGCCCGTCCGGCGCGGGCGCGGACCGGGGCGCGGACGGCGTCCCGGCCGCTGCCGTGCCCGGTGACGGCCCGGGTCCCGCCGCGCCCGGCGGTTCCGGTCCCGCCGTGCCCGCCGACTGGGACGGCGGCTGGCGCCGCACCGCCGCGCCCCCGCTCACCGTCTCCCGCGCCCCGCTGGGCGTGAGCGACGGCCTCTCCTTCCGCGCGGGGCTCGCCGCCTGGCAGAACCCGTCCTTCGACGGCGGCCTCGGCCACGCCCTGCTGCCCGACGCCCCGACCGGCCTGGTACGGGGGGTCACACGTCCGGCCGCCCCGCGGGCCACCGGCACCGGCGGGGGGCCACTGCTGCTCCGTGCGGTACGGAGGGAGGGGGACGGCCCGCAGGACGGTGCGCCGGACGCAGTGCGGCCGGACACGGTGCGTACGGACGGCGCGGCGTCGGCCACGCCGGTCGCGCGCCGGGTGCGCTCGTCCGGTCCGGGGTCTTCGGGCTCCGGGTCTTCGGGTTCGGGGTCCTCGGGCTCCGGATCTTCGGGTTCGAGGTCTTCAGGCTCCGGGCCTTCGGATTCGAGGACCTCGGGCTCCGCGTCTTCCGGCTCCGGGGCCTTTGGTCCCGAGCCGTCCGGTCCGGTGTCCTCCGGTCCGGTGTCCTCCGGTCCGGTGTCCTCCGGTCCGGTGTTTTCCGGTTCGGCGTCTTCCGGTCCGGGGGCGTCCCGCGGCGGCTCGGGTGGTGCGCGGGCGGCGGGTGCGGGTTCCGGGGCGGAGAGCGTGGTGGCCCGTTCCGCCGACGGCACCGGCAGCGGTTTTGGCACGGGGAGTCCGGGCGGCGCCCCGCGGACCCGCGGCATCACGTCCACGACGTCCCCCGCCGTGCTCTCCTCGTCGGCTCCCGCCGTGCAGCGGGCCGCGGCACCGGGCAACCCCCCGGTCGTGACCCCCTCCGATTCCGGCCGCCCGTCGGCCACTCCACCGATTCCGCTCGTACGACGCGTCTCCGTGGTCCCCGGTGCGTCCGCCGGGGGAGCCGGTGCCCGGCCCGCTTCCGGCGCCGCCGCCTCCTCCGCTTCCTCGCGGACTCCCTCCGGGGGACACGTCGCGAACCCCGGGTCCGCGTCCGGGCCGTCCGTGCGGCGCACCGTCACGGGGGCGTCGCCCGAACGGAGCGGCGACGGCCGCCCGGAGGCCTCCCGGGCCCCCGACGCCGAGGCGTCCCGCCCGGTCGCCCGGCCGCGACCGGTGGGCCCCCGGCTGACCGTCGCCCGCCGCGTGGCCGTGCCCGTACGCCGTGTACCCGCCCTGCGCCCCGCCACCGCCGTCACCGCCGCCGCCCCTGCGCCGGGCGACGCCACGATCTCCGCATCATCCGGCTCGGCCGCCCCCGCCCCCGCCCCGACCGCCCCGGCCGCCTCCCAGGCACCCCCGGCCGCCCCCGTCCAACGTGCGGCCGGCCGGCCGCCCCTGGGCGCCCCGCTCACCGAACTGCCGCCTACGGCGACACCGTTGGCGAAGGACGCTCCCGCCGTGTCCGCCACGGGGCCCGCTTCCGGCCCCGCGCTCCCCGTCGTCCAGCGCCAGGCCGAGGACACGGCCGGCGCCCCGTCCGACAGGGGCGTACGGGGAACGGCTCCGGGCACCGGCCCCGACAGCCGTCCCCCGGAGCCGGGTTCCGTTCCCCGTCGTTCCGGTGCCCGAGCCCGCGGCGGTCTGGGCGCGCCCCTGCCCGCGCTGCCCCCCAGCGCCGACCTGCCCGGCGCCACCGCGTCCGGCACCCTGACCCCCCGTACGACGCCCGCCGAGGCGTCCCCGGCACGGGGAGGGGGTGCGGCGGCCGCACCGCTGCTGGGGACCACCGGCGTTCAGCGCAGCCTCGCGGACCACTCCACCCCACCGAGTACGCCGAGCACCCCGTCACCCGGTCCCGCCGGTCCTCACGGCAGCGGGCCGGCCACACCGCCGGTGACGCCGGCTCCGTCCGCCGCGTCCCCGGCTCCGGCACCGGAAGGCCCGGCCGGGAACGCCGTACGCCCCACGCCGACGACGGCGTCGGCGTCGGCCGGACCGGGTCCGGGTCCCGTCGTCGCCCGTGCCATGAGCCCTGCCGTGGGAGCGACCCCCACGGGCGCCCGCACCACGCCCGGTGGCACGGCGAACACGGGCTCCACGGCGAGCGAGGGTTCCACGACGGGCGGCCCAGGAGCCACCCGTCCCACGGCCAGGAGCACCGCGACGGCCCGGCCCGTCACCACACCTACACCCATCCCCGGCGCCGGTCCGCGCCTCGGAACCCCCTCCACCCTCGCGGCCCCCCGCACCCTCGCGCTGCTCCCCGCCCGCCCGCTCGGCCTCAACACCCGGCCCCCCGAAGGCGCGGCACCGGCGGCCGCGTCCCGCACCGGTGGCGGCCGTCCCGTCGTGGCCGCGCGCTGGACCACGACCCCGGCCGTCCCCGGCACCGGCCCCGCCGCGCCCACCGGCGCGCCCGCGCGCCCGGCGCCCGCCCCGTCGCCGGGCTCCCCGGCGACCCCGCCGCACGTCCAGCGGGCCGTGACGACGCACCGGCCGCAGGATCCGGGCGCGCGGCGACCCGGCCCCGCGGCACGGGCCGGCGGACCGACCGGCCCTCAGGGCACCGGTACCGGCTCTCGGGGCACCGGCGCCGGCCGGCCCGTCCCCGTCGTCAAACCCGAGCCGCCCCGCACGGCTCCCGGTACGGCGCCCGCCCCCGCACCGGCGCGGTCCCTCCCCGTGACCGCTGTGCAGACGGCACCGCTCGCCCACGGCCCGTCGGCCCCGACACCGGCGGGACCCGTCCCCGTGGTCCGCCCGAGGACCGTGACGCCGGGACCGGCGGCGCGCGGCGGAACCGGCCGCGCGGCGACCCCGGTCCAGCGCGACACCTCTCCCGCCGGTGACCTCGCGGGGGTCACCGGCGTACCGGTCACGTCGCGCCCGGCGCCCGCCCGTTCCTCCTCGGTCTCCGCCGCCGGTGACCTCGCCGTACCCGAGAGGCCCGGCACGCAGGCCCACCGGGCGGCGGACAACCCGCAGACCCCCGGCGCCGACCTGGACGACCTCGCGCGCCGCCTGCTCGACCCCCTGGCCCGCCTGCTGCGCACCGAACTGCGGCGCGGCCGGGAACGCACGGGCCGCCCCTACGACGGACGCCGCTGAGGGCACGGCACGGAACGGATGACGGACGGATGACGGACAACATCTTCGCGAGCAGCGTGTTCTTCCAGCTCACGATCGGCGGCAACGACCTGGGCGCCTTCAACACCTGCTCCGGCATGGGCGCCGAGGTGGAGATCGAGAGCTTCGCGGAGGGCGGCAACAACGGCTTCTCCTGGCAGCTGCCCGGCCGTGTGACCTGGTCGAACATCACGCTCACCCGGCCGGTCACCGCCGACACGGCGAAGATCGGCCGCTGGCTGGACGAGACGCTGAAGCGGGTGGAGCCCAAGGACGGCGAGATCGTGGCGCTGAAGCCGAACCTCAGCCGGATCATCAGCTGGCAGGTGTTCGGGATCGTGCCGGTGCGCTGGCAGGGCCCGTCCTTCGATCCCAGTAACTCGCAGGCGGCCATCGAGACCCTGGAGATCGCCCACGAGGGACTGCGCCCCTCCTGACCACCGCGCCCGTCCCGCGCCGTCACCCGCACCCGTCCCGGAAAGGAAGTCCCGGCATGTCCACCGTGTCCCGCGCCAGTCGGGCCAGGGCCCAGCTGACGCTGAAGGAGCCCCCGGCGTCCGTCGGGGCGAAGCCGGGCGGGACGATCGCGCGGCTGAACCTCCAGTTCAACCCGAACACGCTCCAGTTGCAGAAGACCACCGAGTGGCGGCGCACCCCGTCCCGGATGGCGGGGCAGTCGGCGCTGCCCGAGTTCGTCGGCAGCGGCCCGCGCACGCTGTCCCTGGAAGTGTTCCTGGACGCCACCGCCAAGCACGACAACTCCGTGGAGCAGGCGGTGGAGAAGCTGATGAAGGGGTGCGTGCCGACCCCGGCGAGCATCGGCCGCAAGAAGCCGGCCAGTCCGTGGGTGCGGTTCGAGTGGGGGACCGCGCGGACGACCTCGTTCGACGGGGTGCTCTCCAGCCTGTCGGTGTCGTACACGCTGTTCGACGTGGACGGGAAGCCGCTGCGGGCCACCTGCCAGCTGTCCATCGAGGAGGCGAGCGTCGACCCGGCGGGCCAGAACCCGACCTCCGGCTCCCGCACCGCCCGCAGCACGCACACCGTCGTGGCGGGCGACAGCCTGGCCCTGCTGGCCTGGCGGGAGTACGGCGACGCGACGGCCTGGCGGGTCATCGCGGAGGCGAACGGGATCGACGATCCGATGGCCCTCGTGCCCGGCACCGAACTGGTGGTGCCCGGGCTGCGGGACGCGGACGGTGAGGAGGAGCAGTGAGCACAGCGGTGGAACGGGGTGGCCGGTCCTTCGCCGCGGACCCGATCGTGGAGACGCCCGGCGAACTCCCGCAGATCTGGGCCGCCCAGCTGGTGAGCTGCGTGGTGGACGAGAACGTGGGCCTGCCGGACGCGGCGGTGCTCACCTTCCGCGACCCCGACCACGAGTTCCTCCAGAAGACTGGCATCACCATCGGCACCCCGCTGAAGGTGTCGGTGGAGACGGTGTCCGGGCAGGCGCGCGAGCGGCTGTTCAGCGGCGAGGTGACGGCCCTGGAACTGGACCGGGACCGCACCGGCTCGTTCACGGTGGTGCGCGCCTACTCCAAGGCGCACCGACTCCAGCGCGGCCGGAAGGTGGTGGCGTACCGGAACATGACGGCGGCGGCCATCGTCCGCAAGGTGGCCGCCGGAGCGGGCCTGACCTGCGGCACCGTGCAGGCCGCGCCGGTCACCTACAAACAGCTCTCTCAGGCGAACGTGTCCGACTGGGACTTCCTCCAGTTCCTGGCCGCCGAGAGCGGCGCGCAGGTGCGCGTCGACGACCAGGGCCTGCTCCAGTTCACCAAGCCGGAGAAGGCGTCCGGCGCGCCCTCGCCGTCCACGTCGGCCACCCGCAACCCGATGGTGCTGGAGTACGGGCGGAACCTGCTGGCGCTGCGGGCCTCCCTGTCGGCCGCGGACGGGGCGCAGCAGGTGGAGGTGCGCGGCTGGGACGTCACCACGAAGCGGCCGCTGGTGGCCTCCCGGCCCTCGGTGGACAGCGACGTGGTGGTGCCGGGACTGAGCCCGGCGTTCGCCGCCCGGTTCGGGAAAGCCAAGCTGACGGTCACCGACACCCCGTACCGCACCCAGGCCGAGACGAAGGCGGTCGCGGACGCGGTGGCGGACCAGGTGAGCGCCGGTTTCGGCGAGCTGGAGGTGCTGGCCGAGGGCAATCCGAAGCTGCGGGCGGGCAAACCCGTGGCGCTCGGCAACGTGGGGCAGGCCTTCAGCGGCAAGTACACGGCGACGGCCGTGCAGCACGTCCTCGAACCGCACGGCGGCTACCGTACGACGGTGTGGGTGAGCGCCAGCCCGGACCGCTCCCTGACCGGCCTGGTCACCGGCGCCAACGCGCCCTCCCGCGGCCCGCGCATCCCCGGTCTCGCGATCGGCGTCGTCACCGACGTGCGCGAGCCCGGCGGTGCCGAGAGCGGCGCCGTGAAGCTCACGTTCCCCTGGCTGGACGACACCTACGTCACCGACTGGGTGCGCACCGTGCAGTGGGGCGGCAAGGGCGGCGGGGGAGTGGTGAGCCCCGAGGTCAACGACGAGGTCCTGGTCGGCTTCGAACAGGGCCTGCTGGACAGCCCGTACGTCATCGGCGGGCTCTACAACGGCGTGGACAAGCCCTCGCCGCACGACGTGCCGCTGATCGACAAGACCACCGGGAAGGTCAACCGCCGGTCCGTCGTGTCGCGTTCGGGGCATCGGGTGGAACTGCTGGACGCGCGGGCGCCCGGCCGCTCGGGGGTACGGCTGCTGACCGCCGACGAGCACATGGAGGTGTTCCTCGACGACCGCCAGGACCGGATCGAGCTGACCGTGTACTCCGGCAAGGGCACGGCCCGCAAGCCCCTCAGCTCCGTCGTGCTCGACAAGAAGGGCATCACCCTGGACGCGGGACGGGGGAACGTGAGCGTGTCCGGCCGCAATGTGGACATCCAGGGCCGGGTCGACGTGAAGGTCGGTGGCCGCAACGTGAACGTCACCGGCAGCTCGGGCGTCACCGTCGACGGCGGTCTGCTCGGCGTCCTCAAGGCCAAGCTCATCCGCATCAACTGACCCCGCCCGCCGCCGTCTTCCGACATCCTCCGAGGAGAGCCGCATGCCAGCCGCAGCCCGTACCGGTGACCCCACCGACCACGGCGGCCGGATCACCACCCCGCCGCCCGCCGCCGCGCGGTCGGTGGCGACCGTCCTGATCGGCGGCCGCCCCGCCGCCGTCGTGGGCAGCCTGCACGTCTGCGTGATGCCCCAGCACGCGGTCATGGGGCCCGCCAACGTGATCCTGCCCAACCCGGCGGGGCTCGCCTCGGGACAGGTCCTCATCGGCGGGCTGCCCGCCGCGCGGGCCCGCGACCGGACCGCGTGCGGCGCGACGGTCCTGCCCGGCGCCCTGAACGTCGTGATCGGCGGTGCGGTGTGAGCGAGCGGTTCATCGGCCGCGGCTGGGGGTTCCCGCTGCGGGTCGGGCCCACCGGCGGGATCGCCCTGGTCGAACGGGAACGGGAGATCGAGGAGGCGATCCGGCTGGTCCTCGGCACCGCGCCCGGCGAACGCCCCATGCGCCCGGAGTTCGGCTGCGGCATCCACGACTACGTCTTCGCCCCCGGCGACGGTGCCACCGCCGGACGCATCGCGCAGCAGGTGCGCGAGGCCCTGGAACGGTGGGAGCCGCGGATCGCGGTCGACGACGTGGTCGTCGCCTTCGACGCCGTCGAGGACGGCACCCTCTACATCGACGTGCACTACACCCTGCGATCCACCAACGACCGGCGCAACCTGGTCTTTCCCTTCTACACGATCCCCTCCGAGGAGGGGACCGAGGAAGCGGGCGCGGACTGATGGCCCTGCCCTCCCCGAACCTGGACGACCGGCGGTTCCAGCAACTCGTCGACGAGGCCAAGCGGTACGTGCAGCAGCGTGCCCCGGAGTGGACCGACCACAACGTCTCCGACCCGGGCGTCACCCTGATCGAGACGTTCGCCTACCTCGTGGACCAGCTGCTGTACCGGCTGAACCGGGTCCCGGACAAGAACTACACCGCGTTCCTCGACCTGTTGGGCATCGGCCTGTTCCCGCCGACGGCCGCCTCCGCCGACGTCGACTTCTGGCTGTCGGCGCCGCAGCCCGACACGGTCGTCCTGCCCCCGGGCACCGAGGTGACCACCGCGGGCGGCGAGTCCGACGAACCCGTGGTCTTCACCACCACCGGCGAACTGCGCGTCCTGCCCAGCGAACTGACCCGCCTGGTCACCGCGCCGCGGACCGGCGAGCAGAGCGACCGGACCGGCATGCTCGCCGACGGCCTCGACATCCGCTGCTTCCAGACCACGCCGGAACCGGGCGACGCGCTGCTGTTCGGACTGCCGACGGCGGTGCCGCGCTGCATCGTCGCGGTCCGCCTGGACAGCCGCGTCGAGGGCATCGGCGTCGACCCGCGCCAGCCCCCGCTGGTGTGGGAGGCCTGGGACGGCGGCGGCTGGCGGACGTGCGAGACCGGCACCGACACCACCGGCGGCCTGAACCGGCCCGGCGAGGTCATCGTGTACGTACCGGCCGGGCACACCGCGTCGGTGATCGGCGGCACCCGGGCCGGCTGGCTGCGCTGCCGGGTCACCGAGGCGGAGCCGGGCCAGCCGTTCTACTCGGAGTCCCCGACGGTGCGCGAGGCCGAGGTGTTCACCGTCGGCGGCACCATGTCCGTCGAACACGCCGAGACCGTCACCGACGTGCCCCTCGGCACCTCCGAGGGCGTCGCCGGACAGACCTTCCGGCTCGGCCGCCCGCCGGTCCTCCTCGACGCCGGGCCGCCCGTGGTGGAGGTCTCCTCCGACGAGGGGTGGCAGCGCTGGGAGGTGGTCGAACACTTCGGCCGCTCCGGACCCGCCGACCGGCACGTCCGGGTGGACGCCACCACCGGCGAGTTCCTCTTCCCGCCGGCCCTGCGCGAACCCGACGGCACACTGCGGCAGTGCGGCGCCGTGCCGCCCAAGGGCGCCCGGATCCGGGTGGCCCGCTACCGCACCGGCGGCGGCCCCGCCGGCAACGTGGCCCGCGGTGCGATCTCCGTCCTGCTCAGCTCCGTGCCGTACATCGCCCAGGTCACCAACAGGGAGGCGGCGCGCGGCGGGGTGGCCGGGGAGACCGTCGAGAACGCCAGGCGGCGCGCCCCGGAGGCGCTGCGCATGCAGGACCGCGCGGTGACCGCCGAGGACTACGAGATCATCAGCCGCCAGGCCGCGCCCTCGGTGCGCCGGGTGCGCTGCCTGCCGGCCGCGGACGCGCCGGGCGCGGTACGGGTGCTGGTGGTGCCGGACGCGGTGGCCGACGAGGGCGACGACCGGCTGCGCTTCGAGCAGCTGATCCCCTCGGACCAGGTGCTCGCGGCGATCACCGCGAGCCTCGACGAACGGCGGCTGATCGGCACCCGGCTGGTGGTGGAGCCGCCGGTCTACCAGGGCGTCACCGTCGTGGCCCGGCTCTCCGCGGCCCCCGGCGACACCGACCGGGTCCGCGCCGCCGCCCTCGACGCGCTCTACGCCCACCTCAACCCGCTCGCCGGCGGCCCGGACGGCACCGGCTGGCCCTTCGGGCGGCCCGTCCAGTACGGCGAGATCTTCGGCGTGCTGCAACGTGCCGCCGGCAACGCCCTGGTCGAGGAGGTCCGGCTGTTCCCCGCCGACCCCGTCACCGGCCGGCGCGGCGCCCCGACGGACCGCATCGACCTGGCGGCGGGCGCGCTGGTCTTCTCGTACCAGCACCAGGTGGTCGTGACGCCGGCCGGGGCGGAGGGCCGGGGATGAGCAGGGCCGCGATACCCGGCCTGCCGAGCAGACACCCGATCGGCGGGCAACTGCCCGCGCTGTACGCCGACGACGACTTCGCGCAGCGGTTCACCGCCGGGCTCGACACGGTCCTCGCCCCGGTGTTCTCCACCCTCGACAACCTGCCCGCCTATCTCGACCCCCGGGTGACGCCGGTCGACTTCCTGGTGTGGCTGGCGTCCTGGGTGGGGGCCGGGGACGACCCGCAGTGGCCGGTGGAGCGGCGCCGTGAGGCCGTCGTCCGCGCGGTGGAGCTGCACCGGTGGCGCGGCACCCGGCGCGGGCTGGTCGAGGCCCTGCGGCTGGCGCTCGGCGTGCACGCCGAGGTGACCGGCGACGGGGGTGCGGTGTGGTCGCACACCGCGGGCTCCGGCCTGCCGCCGGAGCCGCCCGCGGAGGTGCTGGTCCGGGTCCGGGCGGACGGCGCCGCACCGGTGGACGTGGACAGGGTCCACGAGATCGTCCGGGCCATGTGCCCGGTGCACACGGCGTTCCGGGTGGAGGTCCTCTCCGGCCCGCCCGCCGAGGAAGGGAGCTGACGCATGCGCGCATGTCCCGCCTGCGGGGCGTCCAACGACCCCACGGACGACTTCTGCGGCAACTGCGGCACCTACCTGGGCTGGTCGGACACACCGTCGGCCCCGGGCCGCGCGACGACTCCGGCGGCCCCGGCACCCGAGGAGCCCCCCGCCGTCACGGACCCCCCGACGCCCCCGGCACCACCCGCGGGGCCCGCCACCGCCCCGGAGCGCCCGGCCGCCGCGGAGTCCGGGACGGGGCCGGTCCCCTCCGATGCCTCGGTGACCGCCGGGCCGGCGGGTTCGGCGGCTGACGGCGTTCCGGATCGGTCGGGCGCATCGGCGGATCCGGGTCGGCGGGCCGCTCGCCCGGCCGCCGAGTCCGGGGCGGGGCAGGTGTCCTCCGATGCCTCGCCGGCCGCGTCGAGGGGCTCGGGCCGGCCGGCCGCGGCGGAACCGGAGGCGGAGCGGATTCCCGACGCCCCCTCGGCGGCCGTACCGGCACCTCCCGAGCTCCCCGTGCCCCTGGACCCTCCGGCCGTCCCGGCGCCCCCCGCCCTCCCCGACGTCATCCCGCCGGAGGTGTCCGGGGCGGCCCTGGCGGAGGGCGGACCCCTGTCGGCCGCGCGTGCCCTCGGCGCGTCACTGCGTTCCCGCCTCACCGGCCGCGGGTCCGACGAGGCGAGCGCCCCGGACGCCGCCGCCGACGCCGACGACACGGCCCGTACGGACCAGGAGCCCGGCACGTCGGAAGGACAGGGCGCCACCCCTTCCCGGCCCGCGGCCACCGCCCCCTCGTCCCCCGCCGCACCCGGGGCCGCTCCCCGTACC
>NZ_JOIZ01000033.1 GCF_000721605.1 Streptomyces sp. NRRL S-37
CACCCCACCAGTCCCCACCCTCACCTCCCCGCCCGCTCCGCTTGCGCGCCCCGCGCACCAGAGGCAGCGTGGGCCGCGTGCACCCACAAGCCCCGCACCGACCGCCCGCTTCGGACCCGTACGCCCCCCTGGTTCACCAGGACGTAACCGGCCACCGGCACGAATGGATAACGGCCCCGCTCGCCCCCGTTCCCAGGAGTGTCTACGCGCGTTAATGTGCGCCGAACCGAGCGCCCACTGCGGGGCTTTGGAGAATGGGGAACTTCAGATGCGTCGGATATCCAAACTGACCCGCGTCGCGGTGGGGGTCGCCTCGCTCGCACTCGCCGCCACCGCCTGCGGCGGCACCAGCGGTGACAACGGCGGCAGCGGCGGCTCCAAGGAGAACCTCGGCCTCGCCATCGCCTACGACATCGGCGGCAAGGGCGACCAGTCCTTCAACGACGCGGCCTTCGCCGGCCTCACCAAGGCCAAGGACGAGTTCGGCTACAAGACCGCCGACGTCGAACCCACCGAGGGCGAGACCGACGCGGACAAGGAGCAGCGCCTGGCCTCGCTGGCCCGCCAGGGCTACAACCCGGTCATCGGCGTCGGCTTCGCCTACGGCCCCGCGATGAAGGCCGTCGCCGCGAAGTACCCGAAGACCACCTTCGGCATCGTCGACTCCGTGGTCGAGGGCGACAACGTCACCTCCCTCGTCTTCGCCGAGGAGCAGGCCTCCTACCTCGCCGGTGTCGCCGCCGCCAAGGCCACCAAGACGAAGACGGTCGGCTTCGTGGGCGGCGTGGACATCCCGCTGATCCACAAGTTCCAGGCCGGCTTCGAGCAGGGCGTCAAGGCGACCGACCCCAAGGTCAAGGTGATCCCGCAGTACCTGACGCAGACCGCGGAGGAGGGCGGCTTCTCCAGCCCCGACAAGGGCAAGGCCGCCGCCGAGGGCCAGATCGAGAAGAAGGCCGACGTCATCTACCAGGCGGCCGGCCTCTCCGGCCAGGGCGTCATCGAGGCCGCGGCCAAGGCGAAGGTCTGGGCGATCGGTGTCGACTCCGACCAGTACCAGCAGGAAGCCCTCGCCGCGTACAAGGACTACATCCTCACCTCCGCCCTCAAGGACGTCGGCGGCGCGGTGTACACCCTGGCCAAGTCCGTCGAGGACGGCAAGCCGCTGACCGGCACCCAGGTCTTCGACCTCAAGGTGAACGGCGTCGGCCTGTCCGAGAGCAACCCGAAGATGGCCGGGATCCCCGGCCTGACGGACGCCGTGAACAAGGCCAAGGAAGGCATCACCGACGGCTCCATCCAGGTCAAGACGGAGTAACCGGACCCGGTACACACCCACGGAGAGGGCCGGCCCGACGGGCGCCGGCCCTCTCCGTCGTTCCCACGCCCTTCCGGGGGAGGCGGGGCCTCGCGCCGCGCGGGCGCGAAAAGGGCCCGGGGCCGATGCGCCGAGGGCTCCCGCTCACCCACAGCCACCCCCCGTTCGCGCCCGGCGACGCCCCGCCCACCGCTCGGCGTTACGTTGGCCACGGCCGCATAACAAGGTGGACAGAAGGGGTTTTCAGGCAGGTCTACGCGCGTTAATCTGCGGCAGAGCCAGCGCCGCAGCTGAACACGTCCCGGCGCTTTGTACGACTAGGAGCACCACACATGCGCCGGATTTCCCGGATCACGGTCGCAGGCGCAGCGACCGCCTCCCTGGCCCTCGCCCTCTCCGCCTGTGGCGGCACCTCCACCTCCTCGAGCTCCTCGGAGTCGAAGGGTGACAAGGGCCTCGCCATCGCGTACGACGTCGGCGGCAAGGGCGACCAGTCCTTCAACGACGCCGCGTACGCGGGCCTGGAGCAGGCGAAGAAGGAGTTCGGCTACGAGACGGCCGACGTCGAGCCCACCGACGGCGAGACCGACGCCGACAAGGAGCAGCGCCTGGTCTCGCTGGCGAAGCAGGGTTACAACCCGGTCGTCGGTGTCGGCTACGCGTACGCCGCCGCCGTGAAGGGTGCCGCGGAGAAGTTCCCGGACACCACCTTCGGCATCGTCGACGACGCCACGATCGAGGCGAAGAACGTCGCCGACCTGGTCTTCTCCGAGGAGCAGGCCTCCTACCTGGCCGGTGTCGCCGCCGCCAAGAGCACCAAGACGAAGACGGTCGGCTTCGTGGGCGGTGTGAACATCCCGCTGATCCACAAGTTCCGCGCGGGCTTCGAGCAGGGCGTCAAGGACACCGACCCCAAGGTCAAGGTCATCTCGCAGTTCCTGACCCAGACCGCGGAGGAGGGCGGCTTCTCCAGCCCCGACAAGGGCAAGAGCGCCGCCGAGGGCCAGATCGAGAAGAAGGCGGACGTCGTCTACGCGGCCGCCGGCCTGTCCGGCCAGGGCGTCATCGAGGCCGCCGCCGCCAACAAGGTGTGGGCGATCGGTGTCGACTCCGACCAGTACCAGCAGGAAGCCCTCGCCACGTACAAGGACTCGATCCTGACCTCGGCGATGAAGGACGTCGCCAAGGCGGTGTACAACCTGGCGAAGTCGGTGGAGGACGGCAAGCCCACGACCGGTATCGTCAAGGGCGATCTGAAGACGGGTGAGGTGAGCCTGTCGAACTCCAACCCGAAGTTCGCGGACGACGCCGAGCTCCAGGAAGCCATCGAGACGGCCAAGGAGAAGATCGTCAGCGGCGAGATCAAGGTCAAGTCGAGCTGAGGCAAGTCACCCTGAAACACCCGGGGTCGCGTCCGCTCGACGGGGTACGAGGAGCCAGGCTCCTCGTACCCCGTCGGTCGAGTGCGCCGCCCCTTTGCATGCCGTAGGGGCGCTACGCGCGTAGACGGCCCCCGTCCCCAGGAGAGTGCGTCATCAACGCGTCCAGCAGCCCTCCGGCCGGAGCGGCGGTCAACGATTCGGTGACCGCCGTCGAACTCGCCGGCATCACCAAGCGCTTCCCCGGTGTCGTCGCCAACCACGACATCCACCTCACGGTCCGCAAGGGCACCGTCCACGCCCTCGTCGGCGAGAACGGCGCCGGCAAGTCGACCCTGATGAAGATCCTCTACGGCATGCAGAAGCCGGACGAGGGCACCATCGCGATCCACGGCGAGAAGGTGAGCTTCTCCTCGCCCGCCGACGCCATCGTCCGCGGCATCGGCATGGTGCACCAGCACTTCATGCTCGCCGACAACCTCACCGTCCTCGAGAACGTCGTCCTCGGCAGCGAGAAGCTCTACGGCATCGGCTCCAAGGCCCGCCGCAAGATCAAGGAGCTCTCCGACCGCTACGGCCTGGGTGTGGAGCCCGACCGCCTGGTCGAGGAGCTCGGCGTCGCCGCCCGCCAGCGCGTGGAGATCCTCAAGGTCCTCTACCGCGGCGCCACCACCCTGATCCTCGACGAGCCCACCGCCGTCCTCGTGCCGCAGGAGGTCGACGCGCTCTTCGACAACCTGCGCGAGCTGAAGGCCGAGGGCCTGTCGGTCATCTTCATCTCCCACAAGCTGGGCGAGGTCCTCTCCGTCGCCGACGACATCACCGTCATCCGCCGCGGCACCACGGTCGGCACGGCCGTCCCCGCCGAGACCACCCCGCGCCAGCTCGCCGAGCTGATGGTCGGCAGCGAGCTGCCCACCCCCGAGACGGCCGAGTCCACGGTCACCGACCGCCCCGTCCTCACCGTCGAGAAGCTGCGCCTGGCGGCCCCCGGCGGCAAGGCCCTGCTCGACGACATCAGCTTCACCATCCACGCGGGCGAGGTCCTCGGCATCGCCGGCGTCGAGGGCAACGGCCAGACCGAGCTGGTCGACGCGCTCATCGGCCTGCGGCACGCCGACTCCGGCGTCATCCGGCTGGCCGACGAGGAGATCACCTCCTGGGCCACCCGCAAGCGCCGCGAGCAGGGCATCGGCTACATCCCCGAGGACCGCCACCGCCACGGCCTGCTCCTGGAGTCCCCCCTCTGGGAGAACCGCATCCTCGGCCACGTCACCGAGAAGCCCAACGCCAAGGGCGTCTGGCTCGACCCGAAGGCCGCCCAGCAGGACACCCGCCGGATCGTCACCGAGTACGACGTCCGCACCCCCGGCATCGACGTCACCGCCGCCTCCCTGTCCGGCGGCAACCAGCAGAAGCTGATCGTCGGCCGCGAGATGAGCCACAAGCCGCGCTTCCTGATCGCCGCCCACCCCACCCGCGGTGTGGACGTCGGCGCGCAGGCCGCGATCTGGGACCACATCCGCGAGGCCCGCCGCGAGGGCCTGGCCGTGCTGCTGATCTCCGCCGACCTGGACGAGCTCATCGGCCTGTCCGACACCCTCCGGGTGATCTACGACGGCAAGCTGGTCGCGGACGCCGACCCGGCCACCATCACCCCGGAGGAACTCGGCACCGCCATGACCGGCGCCGCCTCCGGACACCTGGAGCACGAAGAGACCCCGGCCGACGGCGGCCCGGGTGCGGAAGACGAGGCCCGCTGATGAAGAAGTTCGACAAGGAGCGCGTGCTCCTCGCGGTGGCCGGACCGGTCATCGCGCTCGCCGTGGCCTTCGTGCTCAGTGCGATCGTCCTGATCGCGTCGGGCAAGAACCCGGTCGAACCGTTCGCCCTGATGTTCGAGCAGGCCGGTTTCTCCGACATCCAGGTCCTGATCATCAACCAGGCCTCGATGTACTACATCGCCGCCCTCGCGGTCGCCATCGGCTTCCGCATGAACCTGTTCAACATCGGCGTCGACGGCCAGTACCAGCTCGGCGCCATGATGGCCGCCGTCGTCGGCGCCCACGCCGCCCTCCCGGCGTTCCTCCAGGTCCCGCTGCTGCTGCTGACCGCCGTCCTCACCGGCGCCTTCTGGGCCGGCATCGCCGGCGTCCTCAAGGTCACCCGCGGCGTCAGCGAGGTCGTCGCCACGATCATGCTCAACGCGATCGCCACCTCGCTCATCGTCTACATGTGGAAGCCGGACGTCTTCGGCGTCAAGATCGGCAACAACAGCACCACCGGCGAGATGCACGAGTCCGGCTGGATCCCCGGCATCGACATGGGCGCGGCCGGCGAGATCTACGGCCTGGTGATCCTCGCCGTCCTGCTCGGCATCGGCTACTGGGTCACCCTCAACCGCACCCGCTTCGGCTTCGACCTGCGCGCCTCCGGCGCCTCCGAGTCCGCCGCCTCCGCCAGCGGCGTCGACCCCAGGCGCATGGTCCTCACCGCCATGCTGCTCTCCGGCGCCATCGCCGGCCTCGCGGGCCTGCCGATCCTCCTCGGCGACTCCCACACCTACAACCTCAACTTCCCCACCGGCATCGGCTTCCTCGGCATCGGCATCGCCCTGCTCGGCCGCAACAGCCCGGTCGGCATCGCCTTCGCCGCCCTGCTGTGGGCCTGGCTCGACAAGGCCTCGCCCGAACTGGACTTCCACGGCTACGACAAGGAGATCGCGGTCATCATGCAGGGCCTGATCGTCCTCTCGGTGGTCGTCTCCTACGAGGCCGTCCGCGAGTGGGGCCTGCGCCGCCAGCAGCGCCGGGTCGGCGCGGAGCTCGCCGCGGGACACGTCCTGGGCGCCGACAACAACACCACGAAGGAGGTGGCCGGCCGATGACCGCTCCGACCACAGCGACCGACGTCAACCAGCCGTCGCTGGAACACGCACCGCCGACCGGCCGCCGCATGTCGTGGCCCGTCCTGCTCCTGGTCATCGCCGGAGCCCTGGCCCTGGTCTCGATCGTCCGCATCATCACCGGCGCGGACGGCATCACCAACGTCAGCCAGATGTCCACCGCCCTCCAGCTCGCCGTTCCGATCGGCCTCGCCGGTCTCGGCGGCCTGTGGGCCGAGCGCGCGGGCGTCGTCAACATCGGCCTCGAGGGCATGATGATCCTGGGCACCTGGTTCGGCGCCTGGGCCGGATTCCAGTGGGGCCCGTGGACCGGCGTCCTCGTCGGCGTCATCGGCGGCTGCCTCGGCGGACTGCTGCACGCGATCGTCACGATCACCTTCAACGTCAACCACATCGTCTCCGGTGTGGCCATCAACATCCTCGCCCTCGGCGCCACCCGCTACCTCGCCCCCCTCGCCTTCGAGGGCCACCAGGGCGGCTCCGCCAAGCAGTCCCCGGCGGTCGAGTCCCTCGGCCACTTCACCGTGCCGGGACTGTCCGACGGACTGAGCGACCTCAACGACAAGGGCTGGTTCCTCGTCTCGGACATCGCGGGACTGCTCGGCGGACTGGTCACCGATGTCTCCTGGCTGACCCTGATCGCCGTCGCGCTCGTCCCCGCCACCTGGTGGATCCTGTGGCGCACGGCCTTCGGCCTGCGCCTGCGCTCCTGCGGCGAGAACCCGGTCGCCGCCGAGTCCCTCGGCGTCAACGTCTACAAGTACAAGTACCTCGCCGTGATCATCTCCGGCGGTCTGGCCGGCCTCGGCGGCGTCTTCCTCTCCATCGTGGCCAACCCCTTCTACCTGGAGGGCCAGACCAGCGGCCGCGGCTACATCGGCCTCGCCGCGATGATCTTCGGCAACTGGATGCCCGGCGGCCTCGCCATCGGCGCCGGCCTCTTCGGCTACACCGACAGCCTCAACCTGCGCGGCGGCTCCGCCAACGTGCACGCCCTGCTGCTGCTCGGCGCGCTGCTGCTGGTCATCGGCGCGATCTGGCTGGCCGTCCGCAAGAAGTACGTCCACGCGGTGATCACCCTGGTCATCGGCGCCCTCGTCGGGACCTGGTACGCCACCACCAACGAGGTCCCCAACCAGGTCGTCTCCGCCACGCCGTACGTCATCACCCTCGTGGTCCTCGCCCTCTCCGCGCAGCGGCTGCGCATGCCCAAGGCGGACGGCATGCCGTACCGGAAGGGACAGGGCAAGTGACCTCCGCCGGGTCCACCGCGGCCGGCACCGACTGGGAGGCGCTGCGCGCCGTGGCACGGGACGCCATGACCCACGCCTACGCCCCCTACTCGGGCTACCCGGTCGGCGTGGCGGCCCTGGTCGACGACGGACGCACGGTCTCCGGCTGCAACGTCGAGAACGCCTCGTACGGGCTCGGCCTGTGCGCCGAGTGCGGACTGGTCTCCGAGCTCCAGCGCACCGGGGGCGGCCGGCTCACCCACTTCACCTGCGTGGACGGCGACGGCGAGATCCTCGTCCCGTGCGGCCGCTGCCGCCAGCTGCTGTACGAGTTCGGCGGCCCCGGCCTGCTCCTGGAGACCCCGGCGGGCATCCTCCCGCTCTCCGAGATGCTGCCCCAGGCCTTCGGCCCGCAGCACCTCACCAAGTAATTCCCGTACGGCCCCTCCGGGCGACCGCCGGCATCCGCCGATACCGTCGTCCGGAGGGGCCGCACCCTTCGCACCTCCGGAAGGAACGCCAGCCATGGCCATGGACGCCATCTCCGTCATCCGCACCAAGCGGGACCGCGGCGAACTCAGCGACGAGCAGATCGACTGGGTGATCGACGCGTACACCCGCGGGGAGGTGGCCGACGAGCAGATGTCGGCCCTCGCCATGGCGATCCTCCTCAACGGCATGAACCGGAGCGAGATCGCCCGCTGGACCGCCGCGATGATCGCCTCCGGCGAGCGCATGGACTTCTCGTCCCTCTCCCGCCCCACCGCCGACAAGCACTCCACCGGCGGCGTCGGCGACAAGATCACCCTCCCGCTGGCCCCCCTCGTCGCGGCCTGCGGCGCGGCCGTCCCCCAGCTCTCCGGCCGCGGCCTCGGCCACACCGGCGGCACCCTCGACAAGCTGGAGTCCATCCCCGGCTGGCGCGCGCTGCTCTCCAACGAGGAGATGCTGTCGGTGCTGGACGGCACCGGCGCCGTGATCTGCGCGGCGGGCGACGGACTGGCCCCGGCGGACAAGAAGCTGTACGCCCTCCGGGACGTCACGGGCACGGTCGAGGCGATCCCGCTGATCGCCTCCTCGATCATGTCGAAGAAGATCGCGGAGGGCACCGGTTCCCTGGTCCTGGACGTGAAGGTCGGCACCGGCGCCTTCATGAAGACGATCGACGACGCCCGCGAACTGGCCCGCACCATGGTCGGCCTGGGCACCGACTCCGGCGTCAAGACGGTCGCCCTCCTCACCGACATGTCCACCCCGCTCGGCCTGACCGCCGGCAACGCCCTCGAGGTCCGCGAGTCGGTCGAGGTCCTGGCGGGCGGCGGCCCCGCGGACGTCGTCGAACTGACCCTCGCCCTGGCCCGCGAGATGCTGGACGCGGCCGGCCTGAAGGACGCCGACCCGGCGAAGGCCCTGGCGGACGGCTCCGCGATGGACGTCTGGCGCCGCATGATCAGCGCGCAGGGCGGCGACCCGGACGCGGCCCTCCCGGTCGCCCGCGAGCAGCACGTCGTCAAGGCCCCGTCCTCCGGCGTCCTGACCCGCCTCGACGCCTACGACATCGGCGTCGCCGCCTGGCGCCTCGGCGCGGGCCGCGCCCGCAAGGAGGACCCGGTCCAGGCGGGCGCGGGCGTCGAACTCCACGCCAGGCCCGGCGACACCGTGACCGAGGGCCAGCCCCTCCTCACCCTCCACACGGACACCCCGGACCGCTTCGACTACGCCCTCCGGTCCATCGAGGGCTCCTACGACATCGAGGCCCCCGGCACGGCCTTCACGGCCACGCCGGTCGTGCTGGAACGTATCGCCTGACCTGCGGTTTCCTCATCAGGGCGAACGGGACCGGTGGACCCTCACCGGTCCCGTTCGGCATGCTGTACTCGGTGACGCACCGAAGGAGACCGCCATGAGCGCACTCACCGTGAGCCAGGAGCCCGACCAGAACTGGGGCGACCTCGTCCGGTTCTGGGAGGAGATGGAATGGCCCGAGGGCAGCAAGGTGGAGATCATCGAGGGGATCATCACCGTGTCACCCGCTCCCGCGTACCGCCACAACGTGATCGCGGCCCGCATCCAGCGTCGCCTCTACTCCGTGATCCCCGAGGACTGGGAAATCTTCCAGACTCTGGCCATCGCTGTGCCGTCGCGTCTGGGCATGCTCATCCCGGACCTCGTGGTCGCCCCGGTACGGGACCACACCGAGTCGGACACTCACATCCCTGCCGCTCTCGCCGAACTGGTCGTCGAGGTCACCTCGAAGTCCAACGCCCGCAATGACCGCGTCAGTAAGCCTGCCGCCTACGCCACCGCGGGCATCCCGCTCTACCTCCTCGTCGACCGCTGGGCCCCCAACGGACCGACCGCGACTCTCTACGGTGAACCGAAGGGTGACGTCTACCGCCCCTTGAGCACCGCGAAGTTCGGCGAGCCGATCAAGCTCCCTGCCCCCTTCGACCTCGTCATCGACACCAGCGAGTTCCCCGAGACCTGACTCACCCCAGCAACGCCGCCACCACCACCAGCACCGGCACCGACAGCACCGTCGACACCAGGATCGCCTCCTGGGCCAGCTTCTCGCCCACCCGGTAGCTGCTCGCGTAGGTGAAGAGGTTCTGGGCGGCCGGGAGGGCCGAGGTCACCACCACGTCCAGCAGGTGCGCGCCGCGCAGCCCGAAGACGCCCACCGCCAGCGCCCAGGCCGCCAGCGGCTGGCCCACCGCCTTCAGGCCCACGGCGAGCAGGACGGCGCCCCGGTCACCGCCCCGCAGGGGCAGCGTGCTGCCGCGCAGCGAGATGCCGAAGGCGAGCAGCACGGCGGGGACCGCCATGTTGCCGATCAGGGTCACCGGGTCCCACACCGGCCCCGGTATCCCGACCCCGGCCGCCGACACCGCCACCCCCGCCAGCGACCCCACCGCGATCGGATTGCGCAACGGGGTCAGGATCCGCCGCCACAGCGGCTGCTTCTCGCCCGCCGTCGACAGGTCGAGGATCGTCAGCGCGACCGGCGTGACCCCGACCAGCTGGAACAGCAGCACCGGCGCCACCAGCGAGGCGTCGCCCAGTACGTACACGGCGATCGGGATCCCCAGGTTGCCGGAGTTGACGTAGCTGGAGCACAGGGCGCCGATGGTGGTGCGGCCCACCCCCCAGCCCCGTACGACACCCACCGCGACGAAGACGCCCGCCACCGCCGCCGTGCTCAGCGCGGTGACCAGCAGCCGGCTGGAGAAGACCACCGACAGGTCGGCCCGGGCGAGCGTGGTGAACAGCAGCGCCGGGGACGCCACATGGAACGCCAGCTTCGTCAGGACCTCACGGCCCTGCGCGCCGAGATACCCCCGGCGGCCGATGACATAGCCGACGCCGATGACGACGGCGATCACCAGGAACCCGCTCAGCACCCCCTGCACGGCGGCTCCTCGCGGACGCGAAGGGCATCGGACACCGGGGGCGGGGAGGGTCTATGGCACATACAGCCAACCCTCCGGGGAGGGCCGCGTCCAGGTCAATGTGATCCTTACGGCGCCGGCCGCCCGCGATGAGTTGCGCGCCGACGCCCGGTCTACCGGTCGTGGACGCCATGACACCGCCCGTACTCGTACTCAGCGGCCCCCTCACCCGGGACGAGGTGAGCGGGCCCTGCGACGCGCTGCGGGCGCTGCTGGACGGGGGAGGCGGCGGTGGCGGCTCGGGCAGGGTGGTCGTGTGTGATGTCGCCGGGCTGGGGCCGGCCGGTCTCGCCGCCGTGAACCTGCTCGCACGGCTCCAGCTCACCGCCCGTCGGTCCGGGGGCCGGATACGGCTGCGCGATCCCTCCCCGGCGCTATGCGCTCTGCTCGACCTGGTCGGCCTCCGCTTCGAGGTGGAGGGGCAGCCCGAACAGCGGGAACCACCGCTGGGTGTCGAGGAAACAGTGGAACCCGGTGATCCGGCCGCCTGATATCTCCAGCACCTGGACCGCCCAAGGCATGAAACCGCCGGTCTCCGGGTCGGGCTTGTACTGCGCGAACCCCGGCAGTCCGTTGACCTCCACCGGCACCAGCCGCGAACCCGCGCACGGGGCGCCCAGCGTCGTCATGAAGCCCGTGATGTCGTCGACGCCGGTCAGCCACAGGTCGAACGGCGGCATCGTCATGACGGCGTCCTCGTGCAGCAGCGCGGTCAGTGCCGACATGTCGTACCCCTCGAACGCCGCCACATAGCGCTCGAGCAGCTTCTGCTGCTCCTCGTCCAGCGGGTCGGAGACCGACGCGTCGGCGCCCGGCTGCCGGCGCTCGGCGAGCGTCGCCCGGGCCCGCTGGAGGGCGCTGTTCACCGAGGCGACCGAGGTGCCCAGCAGCTCGGCGACTTCGCTCGCCTTCCAGGCCAGCACCTCCCGCAGGATCAGCACCGCCCGCTGCCTGGCCGGCAGCTGCTGCAGCGCGGCCATGAAGGCGAGCCGCACCGACTCCTTGGCGACCGCCACCTCCGCCGGGTCGGCGGGCGTGGGCAGCACCCGGGAGTCGGGCATCGGCTCCAGCCAGGTGCTGTCCGGGCGGGGGGAGAGCGCCGCCTGCGCCAGCGGGGTGGACTCGGTCAGATCCATCGGCCTCGCCCGCTTGTTGCCCGCCGCCAGCATGTCCAGACAGACGTTGGTCGCGATGCGGTACAGCCACGAGCGCAGGCTGGAACGGCCCTCGAACCTGTCGAGGCCGCGCCAGGCGCGGATCATCGTGTCCTGCACCGCGTCCTCCGCCTCGAAGGAGGAGCCCAGCATCCGGTAGCAGTACCCGGTCAGTTCGACCCGGTGCGCCTCCAGCCCGGCGTCCAGGTCGGTCGTCGTCGCGGTGCCGTTCGTCATCGTCCACTCACCCCATGTGGCCTCTCGTGGCGCACCATCGCAGCCACCACTCCGGAAGCTACAACAGCCCACTGACAACGGCCCGCCGCGCGGACGAACGCGCAGGTCAGGGGTGTTTCGCCCCCGCCGCCCCTTCCCGTCCCGAGCCTGGGGCTCCGCCCCAGACCCCGCTCCTCAAACGCCGGAGAGGCTGAAATTCAGCCTCTCTGGGGGTACCCCCTCTGGGGGAGTTTGAGGAGCGGAGGTCTGGGGGCAGCGCCCTGGGGGACGGGAACGGGAAGGGGCGGCGGGGGCGAGAAAAGTCAGGCCGGACGGACCACAGCCGCCCGCGCCGCCGCCCGCGTCCCGGCCAGGGTGATCGCCGCGACCCCGGCCACCGCCACCAGGCCGACCCCCACCGTTCCGCCCCAGCCCCCCGCGTGGAACGCGAGCGCCCCCACCGTGCTCCCCACGCTGGACCCGACGTAGTACGCGGACTGGTACAGGGCCGACGCCTGCGCCCGCCCCACCGTCGCCGTCTTCCCGACCGCCGACGACGCCACCGCGTGCCCCGCGAAGAACCCCGCCGTGATCAGCACCAGCCCCAGCAGCACCACCGGCAACGACCCCGCCAGCGACAGCAGCAGCCCCGCCGCGGTCGTCCCGCCGCCCGCGTACAGCGCGCCCCGGCGGCCCAGCCGGCCCACCAGCCGCCCCGCCGCCGACGCCGAGACCGTGCCGACCAGGTACACCAGGAAGATCGAGCCCACGATGCCCTGCGGCAGCGAGAACGGCGCCTCGGTCAGCCGGTAGCCGATGACCGTGTAGACACCGCCGAACACCGTCATGAACAGCGCGCCGATCGCGTACAGCCGCCGCAGCAGCGGATCGGCGAGATGCCCCCGGACGGTCCGCGCCAGCACACCCGGCCGCAGCGAGCCCGCCCGGAAGTGCCTCGGCGCCGGCAGCAGCAGCCGGAACGCCACCGCGCACGCCACCGCGACCACGCCGATCACCCCGACGGCGACCCGCCAGCCCCACTCCTGCGCCACCCAGCCGGTGATCACCCGGCCGCTCATCCCGCCGACGCTGTTACCGGCCACGAACAGCCCGATCGCCGTCACCAGCGCCTTCGGCGTGACCTCCTCCGCGAGATACGCCGTCGCCGACGCCGGCAGCCCGGCCAGCGCCGCACCCTGCAGCGCCCGCAGCACCACCAGCGCGCCCAGCGACGGCGCGAACGGCACCAGCAGCCCGAGGGTCACCGCGACGGCCAGCGAGGCCGTCATGACCGTACGCCGTCCGTAGCGCTCCGACAGCGCGCTCATCGGCAGCACGAACAGGGCCAGGCCGCCGGTGGCCGCCGCCACCGTCCAGCTCGCGTCGCCCGCGCTCACCGCGAAGTCGCCGGAGATCAGCGGCAGCAGGGCCTGGGTGGAGTACAGCAGTGCGAAGGTCGCGACGCCCGCGAGGAACAGGGCGAGACTCATCCGGCGGTAACCGGGTCCGCCCGGGGACATCCGGGACTCGGCGACGGGCGGCTGGACGGAGGGAACGGATGCGACGGCGCCCACGCTGGTGGACGCCCCGGTACTGGCGGGAGTCATGCCTCGAAGCTACGTACGCCCCCGCTCATCCGTCCAATGCACGGAATCGCCATAATCGTTCCCATGGCGCATGAGCAGAGGTCACGGAGCCGGCTGTCACGGACCGGTGACACACGAGACACGGACGACATGGCGATGCTGCTCGCCCCCCGCCTCGCCCACTTCGCCGGCGTCGCCCGCACCGAGCACGTCACCCGCGCCGCCCAGGAGATGCAGGTCCCGCAGTCCACCCTCTCCCGCGCGATGGTCCGCCTCGAACAGGACCTGGGAGTCGAACTGTTCGCCCGCCACGGCCGCACCGTCTCCCTCACCCCGGCCGGCCGCACCTTCCTCACCTCCGTCGAACGCGCCCTCGCCGAGATCGGGCGCGCCGCCGACGAGGTCCGTGCCGACGCCGACCCCGCCACCGGCAAGGTGGCCTTCGGCTTCCTGCACACCATGGGCGCCGAGACCGTACCCGGCCTGCTGCACGCCTTCCGCGCCGACCACCCGCGCATCCGCTTCAGCCTGGTCCAGAACTACGGCGAGGCCATGCTGGAACGCCTCCGCGCGGGCGAACTCGACCTGTGCCTGACCTCCCCGGTGCCCGAAGCCCCCGACCTCGTCGCCCGCCGCCTCGACGAACAGAAGCTGCGCCTGGTCGTCCCCGTCGACCACCGCCTCGCCGGCCGCCGCCGCATCCGCCTCGCCGAGGCCGCCGACGAGACCTTCGTGACCCTGGAACCCGGCTACGGCCTGCGCCGCATCACCGACGACCTCTGCGCCCAGGCCGGCTTCAAACCCCGTATCGCCTTCGAGGGCGAGGAGGCCGAGACCCTGCGCGGCCTGGTGGCGGCGGGCCTGGGCGTGGCCCTCCTCCCCCCGCCGGCCTTCCCCCGCCCGGGAGTGGTCGAACTGACGGTCACGGCCCCCAGGGCGGCCAGGGAGATCGGCGTGGCCTGGCTCGCCGGCCGCCCGGACACACCCCCGGTGGCGGCCTTCAAGAAGTTCCTGCTCGGCAAGAGGGGCATCTTGCTGCCGACTTGAGAAGGGGTAGCTGACTGCCGACGCAGGGACAGGTCCCCTGGGGGCGCGGGGAACTGCGCGACCAGCCCTCGACGGCCCGCAGTCGCGAAACGACATTCCGCCCAATGGCGCTACCGCCGCAGCGACCTACCGAACCCCGCAGCCAACGGCATCCGCAACCCCAACGGCGGAGGCGCCGCCAAGGCATCCTGCACGGGCCGCGAGAACGTCCGCCCGAACAGCGCCCCCATCACGAAGTCCTCGGACAACGCCAGCACTTCGTCCCGGTACTGACTCAACCCGTGTCCGTCCGAATGCACTTCGAACCGGCACACCTCCCGGTTCGCCTTCTTGGCCCGCGCCGCCAGCCGGAACGACAACTCGGGATCGCTGCGCGCGTCGTTCGTGCCGTGCACGATCAGCACCCGCCGCCCGGCGAGCTGTTTCACCGGTTCGGGTGGCGCCGCCACGTCCTCGTCCGGCAGCCAGGGGGCCAGCGCCAGCACGGAGTTGACGGCCTCGTGGCCTCCCGCGCGGAGCGCGGCCCTGCCGCCCATGCCGATGCCGGCGAGGCAGACGGGGACGTCCCCGTAGCGCCGTACGGCCTCGTCGGCGGCCCACGCGGCGTCCCGCGCGAGATGCGCCTCGCTGCCGTTCCAGCCCCGGTAGCGGTAGTGGACGACATGGGCGGCGAGGCTCTCGTCGCGGCCCGCGCGGGTGAGACGGCGCCCCAGAGCGCGTACGGAGGCGGCCGCCAGCACGGCGGACGGTCTGCGGCCGGACACCTCCTCGCCGCCGGGGAGCAGCAGCACCACTCCGCCCACCGCCGTCGGCTCCGGGCCGAGCGCCCTCCCCAGCCGGGCCGTACGAACCGGCATCGCTTCCTGTGCCATGACAGAACATTCTCAGAAGTGCGGGTGTACTCCACCCGGCCGTGCGATCACTGTTACGTATCGGCGCCTTCGCCCTCCCGGTGATCTACGCGCGTAGGAGTTAGAGTGCGGAAATGACGAGCCAGACCATCGCGAACACCCCGACGACGGAGCAGATCCGCCGGGCGCCCAAGGTTCTGCTGCACGACCATCTCGACGGCGGGCTGCGTCCCGGCACCGTCGTGGACCTGGCCCGCGAGAGCGGGTACCACCACCTCCCCGAGACCGACCCCGACAAGCTGGGCCTGTGGTTCCGGGAGGCCGCCGACTCCGGCTCCCTGGAGCGGTACCTGGAGACCTTCTCGCACACCGTCGGCGTCATGCAGACCCGTGACGCCCTCGTCCGGGTCGCCGCCGAGTGCGCCGAGGACCTCGCCGAGGACGGCGTCGTCTACGCCGAGGTGCGCTACGCCCCCGAGCAGCACCTCGAAGGCGGACTGACCCTCGAAGAGGTCGTCGAGGCCGTCAACGAGGGCTTCCGGGAGGGGGAGCGGCGCGCGAAGGGGAACGGCCGCCGGATCCGGGTCGGCGCCCTGCTCACCGCGATGCGGCACGCCGCCCGCGCCCTGGAGATCGCCGAACTCGCCAACCGCTACCGGGACCTGGGCGTCGTCGGCTTCGACATCGCGGGCGCCGAGGCCGGCTACCCGCCCACCCGGCACCTCGACGCCTTCGAGTACCTGAAGCGGGAGAACAACCACTTCACCATCCACGCCGGCGAGGCGTTCGGGCTGCCGTCCATCTGGCAGGCCCTCCAGTGGTGCGGCGCCGACCGGCTGGGACACGGGGTGCGCATCATCGACGACATCCGGGTCCGCGACGACGGCACGGTCGAACTCGGCCGGCTGGCCTCCTACGTCCGGGACAAGCGCGTCCCGCTGGAGCTGTGCCCCAGTTCCAACCTCCAGACCGGGGCCGCCGCCTCGTACGCCGAGCACCCCATCGGACTGCTGCGCCGGCTGCACTTCCGGGCCACGGTGAACACCGACAACCGTCTGATGTCCCACACCACCATGAGCCGGGAATTCGAGCACCTGGTCGACGCATTCGGTTACACGCTCGACGATCTGCAGTGGTTCTCCGTCAATGCGATGAAATCGGCGTTCATTCCTTTCGATGAACGACTCGCCATGATCAATGACGTCGTCAAGCCCGGATACGCCGAGCTGAAGTCCGAATGGCTGTTCCGTCAGACGGCCTCCACCAGCGGATCTCCGGAAAAGGAAAGCTGAGAACGGCGTCCGCGGGAAACGTGAACACCGTCAATGTTCACCATCCGTCCGCATTTCGATGTTTGCGGCGGCAGGGGCCCCGTGTTTACGGTCTCAGCACCGCTCACCCCCCGTATCCCATTTCGAGGACGCGTTTACATGAAGCAGTCTGCTGCCAAGACCCTCGGTGTCGCCGTGCTGGGTGCCGCCTTCGCCGCCGCCGGTGCCGGCGCCGCCCACGCGGCCCCGGCCGTCCCGGACGCCGCCCCGGCGCTGGACACCGTCAACCGGGCCGTCCCGGCGGAGAAGCTGTCCACCGCGCTGCCGGGCTCGGACCGGGCGCTGGCGACGGGCCAGGAGCTGGCCGGCACCGGCGTGGCGACCGCGCAGCCGGTCGCCCGGCAGGTGGGCCAGGAGGCACCGACCGGTCTCCTCGGCGGCATGCCGCTGCAGGACCTGCCCACCCAGGGCGTCAACCTCAACGGGATGCCGCTCGGCGCCTGACCGCCAGGCGGAAACGTACCGAGGGGGCGCGACCCGAACCGGGTCGCGCCCCCTCGGCGTACGCGCGGCGGACCGCGTCGCGGAGCTACCAGGCCGCCCGGGCCTTGTCCTCCGACGGCAACAGGATCCACAGCGCTATGTACAGCAGGAACTGCGGGCCCGGAAGCAGGCACGACAGCAGGAAGATCACCCGCATCGTGGTCGCGGAGGTACCGAAGCGCCGGGCCAGCGCGGCGCAGACTCCGCCGATCATGCGGTTGTCGGTGGGGCGGGCGAGGCGGCTCATCGTGACTCCTTCGTGAGTGGTGCGAGGCCTCCCGACCGGCTGCCTCGACGCACTCCACGTTACGGAGACGAAGGGGGCAAAGCGTCACTCCACGGGGCGATCCCGACCCTGGGAATCGTCGGGGTCCTCCCCTGATCCTGCTCCTCCGGGAGGAGGGGCGTGACGGAGCGTCGCACCGCCCGGCGGCGCAGCCGGGCACGGACCGCCGGCACCACCGCCGCGTGCGCGAGTGCCGCGCCCGCCGTGTTCAGCAGCAGCGAGTCGACGTCCACGACCTGGCCCGGCACCGCCGTCTGCAGCATCTCGATGGCCAGCGACACCAGCGCGGTCGCCGCCGTGGTGCGGACCAGCGAACCCAGCCGCGAGACGGCCGGCCGGCCCCCGGCCATCGGCAGCAGCACACCCAGCGGCGCGAGCAGCGCCAGCCCCTCGCAGATCCGGCGGACCCCCGTCGTCCAGCTCAGCGCGAAGTCGCCCCGGATGCCGTCCAGCGGCCGCAGATTGGCGGGCATCACCCAGGGGACGTCCAGGGGGCGCAGCGTGTACCAGGCGACGAACGCGAGATACGCGCCCAGGAGGAGGCCTCCTGTCACACGGATACGGGTCACGGCGGAGCCGCCGGTGAAACCTTGACGCTGCACGCCCCCCAAGACGCGGCCTTCGGCACGGTCGGTTCCGGGATGTCACCCGTTCACCGGATGAGGCGTGTGCCACAGCCGCGCGCTCACCCGCCGGCGGCCTCCGAGGACTGCGGTTCCTCCTCGTCCGGACGGGACCGGACCTCGTCCGTGCACGCGTAGCGGCGCGGCCGGGCGCTGTCGGGGCCGCCCAGGATCACCGAGCCGTCGCCCTCGGCCGCCGCCGAGTCGGAGAAGGTGCACACGATCTGCGCGAGCCCGGCGGAGGTGAGGTCCGCGGGCGCGGTGCTCAGCCGCAGCGTGTCCTCGGGGTCGCCGGGCCGCGGACCGCCCACGGTCGTCCCCCGCCGTACCCGCGTGCTGTACCCGGCCCGCTGCTCGGCGGCCGACGGCTCCCGCGCCAGCTCGTCCAGCAGCCCCTGCGCCACCAGCACGCGCCGCGAGTCCGCCGCCCCGTCCGGCACCCGCACCGTCCGGTCGACGGCCACCAGCGACGACCCGCACAGCAGGAACACCTGCGCCGGCAGCCCCCGCTCCGCCTGCGCCGACGCCTCCGGCCCGGCCGGCGAGCAGCGCACCCGCGACGGCGCGGGACCGAAGTCGGTCGGCACCTCCGTGGCCTGTATCCCGCATCCGGCGAGCAGCACCGTGAGCGCCCCCGCCGCGAGCAGCCCCCGCGTACGCCGCGGAGCAGTCCGTACGTTCATCAGGCGTCCCCCTCGGCGCCCTCGTCCCCGATGTCGCCGTCCTTCTCCGAAGCGCTCCGCGCGGACACGTCCCGCGGCAGCCGCAGGGTGAACACGGCGCCCCCCTCGGGGGAGTTGGCCGCGGTGATCTCGCCACCGTGGATATGGGCGTTCTCCAGCGCGATGGACAGGCCCAGGCCGCTGCCCTCGGAACGCGGCCGTGAGGCGCTCGCCTTGTAGAAGCGGTCGAAGACGTGCGGCAGGACCTCCTCCGGGATGCCGGGACCGTGGTCCCGCACCTCGATGACCACCATCCCCCCGTCCCCGGCGCCCTCCGCGCCGTCCTCCCGTACCGAGACCCGTACCGGCGACCCGCCGTGCTTGAGCGCGTTCCCGATCAGGTTCGCCAGGATCACGTCCAGCCGGCGCGGGTCGATCCGGGCGTGGATGCCGCGCTCGGCGTCCAGGTCGACCGCGTCCAGCCAGGCACGCGCGTCGATGCAGGCGGTGATCTGGTCGGCGATGTCCACGTCGTCGAGGACCAGCCGGGCGGTGCCCGCGTCGAAGCGGGTCACCTCCATCAGGTTCTCCACCAGGTCGTTCAGCCGCCGGGTCTCGCTCACCACCAGCCGTACCGCGGGCTCGATCATCGGATCGATGCCGCCGGCCTCGGAGTCCAGCTCCTCCTCCAGGACCTCCGTCACCGCCGTGATCGCGGTCAGCGGCGTCCGCAGCTCGTGGCTCATGTCCGCCACGAACCGCCGGGACGCCTCGTCGCGCCCCGCCATGTCCGCCACCCGCTTCTCCAGCGCCTCGGCCGCCTTGTTGAACGTCCGGGAGAGGTCCGCCAGTTCATCGGTGCCCGACACCCTGAGCCGGGTGTCCAGCTTCCCCTCGCCGAGCCGCCGCGCGGCCACACCGAGCCGCTGCACCGGCTTCAGCACCGTCGTGGCCGCCGCGTGCGCGAGCAGCGCGGCGCCTATCAGCGCCAGCCCCGTGGCGATCCCCAGCGACCAGGCCAGCGAGTTGAGGTCCTTGGCCTCCGGCTCCAGTGACTTCAGCATGTAGCCGGTCGGCCCGCCGCCGATCACCCGCGTCCCCGCCACCAGGTACGGGGTGTCGCCGTCGACGATCCGCTGCCAGTACAGGTGGTGCGGGTACGTGTTGTTCGACGTGATCTTCTGCGGTTCGGTCACCGCCTTGCGCAGTGAGACCGGCACGTCCCGCAGCGAGAAGCCGTTCAGCCCGCCCGAACTGCCGTACACGGTCCGGCCGTCGGGGTTCTCGGCGACCAGCAGCACGGTGAAGCGCTGACTGCTGGTCGCCATCTGCCCGGCGGTGCGCTGCAGTTCGTCCTGTGTCGGCCGCTCGGGCAGCGCGCCCGCCCGGTTGCGCATCTCCTGCTCGAAGTCGCGCAGCACCGCGTCCTGGGTGCGGGTCAGCACCGACTCACGGTTCAGCCAGTACGCGATGCCGGACGCGGACACCGCCGCGGTGAGCGCGACCAGCCCGAACACCACGACCAGCCGCAGCCGCAGGCTGGTGAACCGCAGCCGTGACCAGACTCCCTTGCGCGCCGCGGACCAGCCGCGGGTCTCCCCGTCGTGCTCCTGTGTCACTGAGGCGGGTCCAGTCGGTAGCCGACACCGCGCACGGTACGGATCAGGGTCGGGGACGACGGCACGTCCTCGACCTTGGCGCGCAGCCGCTGGACACACGCGTCCACCAGGCGCGAGTCACCCAGGTAGTCGTGCTCCCACACCAGCCGCAGCAACTGCTGCCGGGACAGCGCCTGCCCCGGCCGCCGGCTCAGCTCGAGGAGCAGCCGCAGCTCGGTCGGCGTGAGCTGGAGGTCCTCGCCGTTCTTCGTCACCGTCATCGCCGAACGGTCGATGACCAGGCTGCCGAAGGTCGCCGAGTCGGTGGACTCCCGCTCCCCGCGCCGCAGCACCGCCCGGATCCGGGCGTCCAGCACCCGGCCCTGGACCGGTTTGACGACGTAGTCGTCGGCGCCGGACTCCAGCCCGACCACCACGTCGATGTCGTCGTTGCGCGCGGTCAGCAGGATGATCGGCAACTGGTCCGTGCGCCGGATGCGCCGGCACACCTCGAACCCGTCGATGCCGGGCAGCATCACATCCAGCACGATCAGATCCGGCCGCTGCTCACGCAGCAGCTTCAGACCGTCCTCACCACTGGCAGCGGTCGCCACCCGGTGACCCTGGCGCGTCAGTGAGAGCTCCAGGGCCGTGCGGATGGCGTCGTCGTCCTCGATCAGCAACAGGGAAGGCACGGGCTCATTCTGGCCCATGGAGGGCCCCCTGTTCGACCCATGGACGGCAGATGACCATTGGGCCCGCATACGTGCCGCTACGTGCACGGACACCTGTGAAGGATCTGTGGGCCCACCGTGACCGACCTCTGTGACACGCCTGTGACAGTCGGCTGACACGGCGATGAAGGTCCCCGGGCAAGCTTTTCGGCACAAGCACAACAGCACGGCAGAACACCGGAAGTCCACGACGGGGGGCGCGAGATGAACACGCTGCACGGCACCAGCACCAGCGCAGTGATCACGCGTCTGCACGACGTGCACCGGGGTTGTGAGAAGTCCGGTGCGGCGGGCATGCGGGGGTGCGCCCGCGGCACCGGGCGTCAGCACACCACGATCATGACGGTGGTTGACGCACCTACGGGGGACACGAACGGGGGGAACGCGTACGGGGAGGGCTCGGGGGAGCACCGCTCGCTGTCGGAGGCGGAGTTCACCGCCTACGTCCAGGAGCGTCGCGCCTCCCTGTACGCCACCGCCTACCACCTGACCGGTGACCGCTTCGAGGCCGAGGACCTGCTGCAGAGCGCGTTGTTCTCGACCTACCGGGCGTGGGACCGGATCAGCGACAAGGCGGCGGTCGGCGGATACCTCCGCCGCACCATGACCAACCTGCACATCAGCGCGTGGCGCCGCCGCAAGCTGAACGAGTACCCGACCGAGGAACTGCCGGAGACGGCCGGTGACACGGACGCGATGCGCGGCACCGAGCTGCGCGCCGTGCTGTGGCAGGCGCTGGCCCGGCTGCCCGAGCTCCAGCGCACCATGCTGGTCCTGCGCTACTACGAGGGCCGCACGGACCCGGAGATCGCGGACATCCTCGGCATCAGTGTCGGCACGGTGAAGTCCAGCATCTGGCGGTCGCTCCGCCGGCTGCGCGAGGACGAGGTCCTCAGCTTCGGCCGTGACGAGGAGGACGCCTTCGGGGAGCTCGTCGCCTGAGGGTACGGGGGAGTCGCGGGGATGCCGGGGGGCGTCGCCGTGACGAACGGGGGAGCGCGGGGATGTCGGGGGACGTCGCCGTGGCGAGTGGGGGAGCGCGGGGGCGTCGGGGGACGCCGCCGTGACAAGCGGGGGACTGGGGGGGAAGCACGAGGGGGTCACGGGGGACCTCTGCGGATCCGGGGGGGGGATCACGGGGGAGTGCGAAACAGCGGGACTGGAGGGCCGGGGGGCCCGCCCAGTCCCGCCTTTCGTGTGCGCCCGGTGGTCGCGGTGGTCGCGGTGCTAGGCCGGCGTGCTCGTCCCCGTCGCCGTACGCCCGGCGACCGCCGCCCTCGCGAGGCGGCCCAGCGCCTCGTCCCGGTCGCAGGCGTACGCGCCCAGCGCCGTCTGGCGGGCCACGATCGACCGCTCCAGCCGCATCAGCCGCCAGCCGCGGCGCAGCAGGAACGGCACCGACTTGCGGCCCTCCTTCAGATCCCGCAGGAACCGCCGCCGGAACGTCCGCACCGGGCCGCGGTTCAGACACAGCGCGTCGGCCAGCAGGCCGAGTTCACGGCAGCGCTCGACGATCTCCGCGGCGAAGATGCCCTCGGCGATGAACAGCGGGGTCCCGCCGATGTCGACGGCCGTCTCGCCCGTACGGGCGCTCAGCGAGATGTCGTAGACGGGAACCGGCGTACGACGCGTGCGGCACAGCCGCTCGATCGCGGCGACGGCGGTGTCCGCGTCCCAGGAGCCGGGGTGGTCCCAGTCGATGTCCGTGCTGCCCGCCACGAGGGGGAGGGTCGGGTCGTCGCCCTCCTTGTAGAAGTCGTCGAGGCGCAGCACGGGCAGACCGGAACGGGCCGCGATGAGGGACTTGCCGGAGCCGGAGGGGCCGCAGAGCAGCACGACTCGCGCGGATATGGGCGACTGGGAACTCACGGGACACCAGTCTGAGGCATCAACCGGGCGACGTACGCCCCACGGTACGGCTTTGAAGCGCGCGTCACACGTCGACTACTGTGCGCTTTCGCATGGTTACTATTCGAAGTTGGCGGGTGGCAGAGCGATGGCCCGACACAAGACACCCAGGAAACCGGCCGCCCGACGCGCCCTGACCGTCCTCGCGACCGCCTCGGTGGCGCTCGGGGCCGGCGGGGCGCGGGCGCCACCCCGCACCGGCTGTGGCTCCATCCCTGAGACACGGCCGGTCGTCTTCAGCGCACCCCTCACATGAGGGGACGATGGGAAGCCTCGTACTCATCCGCGATGCCGAAGACGCTGGCACAGCGGGGGCATTCCGCCTGGCCGAAGAGATGGGCGATTCCGTCGGCGAGCACAGTCTGCCCGTCGCGGACGACGGTCTCGTACATCCGGCGACCGGTGCCGGAGAGCCCTTCCAGAGATGCCGGCCTCAGGTCACGTCGGTCCACGTCGCCCAGGTTCCAGTCCCGGATCGCCGAATAGCGTCCGTAACCGCCGATGGCGATCGTCACCTCGGCAGCGCAGTGAGGGCAGGCGACCTGGTAGAAGTCGTCCGAGAAGTCTCCCAGGACCGCACTCCAGTGGTAGTGCCCTTCGGTGGCGAGCATGTCACGGAAGGCCGCAAGGTAGTCGTCCGGTCGGGATCGCAGGTGCCGGTCGAGCAGCCCGCGGAGTTCCGCTATCGCTTCGGCGCACTCCGCCAGCAGATCGTCGCAGCCATGGCGTCCTGCCCCGCACCGGACGATCGCCCCGGCCAGCCCGCGCGCCCTCGCACTCCCCGACGCCAGACGCACCAGACGCGGCAGTGCGGCGAAACTGGCGGGGAACACCAAGTCGCGTTCGAGGACCAGCCGGTGACCCAGCTCGTCCCATGCCGCGGCGTCGTCCTCGCGCTCGGCCCGCGCCAGGAGCTCGGGGACGCGATCGACGTCTCCGTGGCAGTCGTACATCTGTGCCCAGTTCACCACCTGGGCATTCAACCGCCCTGAGCCGCCGGGGTGACCGCCGGGCTCGAGGACGCCCCTCACGGGTGAGGCGCGTATCGAGTCGTGATCAGTGTGCGGGATGTGGCTCCGAGGAACCCCCGGCCGGCGGACCGGTCGTTGTCGGTGCGTGCCGTCACCGTTCGGTGAGGGGACCGTTTCTCCAGGCGAAACGCCGCGTGAGCGGTATCGCGCCTGGAGAAACGGTCCCCTCGTGGTGCCGGGGCGGCGGCCTGGCCGTTGTCCGGGGAGTTCCCGGCGGTGTCGGGGGCCGCCGGGGTCACTCGGTCAGTAGGCGGAGCCGGACGCGCCCAGGGAGCCCGTCGGGTGCCAGACCGTCTTGGTCTCCAGGAACGCCGTCAGGCGGTCCGTGCCGGGCGTCGCCGACCAGTCGTCCACAGGCTGTGGACGCAGGACGCGCTTGAGGTTGTCCGCAGCCGCGATCTCCAGCTCCTTCGCCAGCACCTCGTCGGCGCCCGCGAGGTCGATCGCGTTGACGTCCTGGTGCGCGGCGAGCGAGGCGGCGATCTCGGCCGTACGGCCGGAGAGGATGTTGACGACTCCGCCGGGGAGGTCGGAGGTGGCCAGGACCTCGCCGAGGGAGAGGGCGGGGAGCGGGGACTTCTCCGAGGCGATCACGACCGCCGTGTTGCCCGTCGCGATCACCGGGGCGACCACCGAGACCAGGCCCAGGAAGGACGACTCCTGGGGGGCCAGTACGGCGACCACGCCCGTCGGTTCGGGGGAGGAGAGGTTGAAGAACGGGCCCGCGACCGGGTTGCCGCCGCCGACCACCTGGGCGATCTTGTCGGTCCAGCCCGCGTACCAGACCCAGCGGTCGATCGCCGCGTCGACCTGCGCCGCCGCCTTCGACTTCGACAGGCCCTCGGCGTCGGCGACCTCCGCGACGTACTGGTCGCGGCGGCCCTCCAGCATCTCCGCGATCCGGTACAGGATCTGGCCGCGGTTGTACGCCGTCGCGCCGGACCAGCCGCCGAACGCCTTGCGCGCGGCGACCACCGCGTCACGGGCGTCCTTGCGGGAGGAGAGCGGGGCGTTCGCCAGCCACTTGCCCTTTGCGTCGGTCACCTCGTACACCCGGCCGCTCTCGGAACGCGGGAACTTCCCGCCGACGTACAGCTTGTAGGTCTTGAAAACAGACAGGCGATCAGACATCGAGGTACGCCTCCAGGCCGTGGCGGCCGCCCTCGCGGCCGAAGCCCGACTCCTTGTAACCGCCGAACGGCGAGGTCGGGTCGAACTTGTTGAACGTGTTGGACCAGACGACGCCCGCGCGGAGCTTGTTCGCGACCGCCAGGATGCGCGAACCCTTCTCCGTCCAGATGCCCGCCGACAGGCCGTACGGGGTGTTGTTGGCCTTGGCGACGGCCTCGTCGGGCGTGCGGAAGGTCAGCACCGACAGCACCGGGCCGAAGATCTCGTCGCGGGCGACCGTGTGCGCCTGGGTGACGTTCGTGAAGAGCGTCGGGGCGAACCAGTAGCCGGACGACGGCAGTTCGCAGGCCGGGGACCAGCGCTCGGCGCCCTCCGCCTCGCCCTGGTCGGCCAGCGCGGTGATCCGGGCGAGCTGCTCGGCGGAGTTGATCGCGCCGATGTCGGTGTTCTTGTCCAGGGGGTCGCCCAGACGCAGGGTGGAGAGCCTGCGCTTGAGGGAGTCCAGCAGCTCGTCGTGGATCGACTCCTGGACCAGCAGGCGGGAGCCCGCGCAGCAGACCTGGCCCTGGTTGAAGAAGATGCCGTTGACGATGCCCTCGACGGCCTGGTCGAGGGGCGCGTCGTCGAAGACGATGTTGGCGCCCTTGCCGCCCAGTTCGAGGGTGAGCTTCTTGCGGGTGCCCGCGACCGTGCGCGCGATCTCCTTGCCGACGGCCGTGGAGCCCGTGAAGGCGACCTTGTTGACGTCCGGGTGGGCGATCAGCGCGGCGCCGGTGCGGCCGTCGCCGGTGACGATGTTGACGACGCCCCTGGGGAGCCCGGCCTGACGGCAGATGTCCGCGAAGAAGAGCGCGGAGAGGGGGGTCGTCTCGGCCGGCTTCAGGACCACCGTGTTGCCGGTCGCGAGCGCCGGGGCGATCTTCCACGCCAGCATCAGCAGCGGGAAGTTCCAGGGGATGACCTGGCCCGCGACGCCCAGCGGCCGCGGGTTCGCGCCGTAGCCGGCGTGGTCGAGCTTGTCGGCCCAGCCCGCGTAGTAGAAGAAGTGCGCGGCGACCAGGGGGAGGTCCGCGTCGCGGGTCTCCCTGATCGGCTTGCCGTTGTCGAGGGTCTCGAGGACGGCGAGCTCGCGGCTGCGCTCCTGGACGATGCGGGCGATGCGGAACAGGTACTTCGCGCGCTCGGAGCCGGGGAGCGCCGACCACTTCTCGAAGGCCTTGCGGGCGGCCTTCACCGCGCGGTCGACGTCCGCCTCACCGGCCTCGGCGACCTCGGAGAGGACCTCCTCGGTGGAGGGGGAGACGGTCTTGAAGACCTTGCCGTCGGCGGCCTCGGTGAACTCGCCGTCGATGAACAGGCCGTACGACGGGGCGATGTCGACGACCGAGCGGGACTCGGGCGCCGGTGCGTACTCGAAAACGGGTGCCATGGTGATCAGTCCACCGTCACGTAGTCGGGGCCGGAGTAGCGGCCGGTGGCCAGCTTCTGACGCTGCATCAGCAGGTCGTTCAGCAGCGAGGAGGCGCCGAAGCGGAACCAGTGGTTGTCCAGCCAGTCCTCGCCCGCGGTCTCGTTGACCAGGACCAGGAACTTGACGGCGTCCTTCGACGTGCGGATGCCGCCGGCCGGCTTCACACCGACCTGGACGCCGGTCTGAGCGCGGAAGTCGCGGACCGCCTCCAGCATGAGGAGGGTGTTCGCGGGGGTCGCGTTGACGGCGACCTTGCCGGTCGAGGTCTTGATGAAGTCCGCCCCGGCCAGCATGCCGAGCCAGCTCGCCCGGCGGATGTTGTCGTACGTCGACAGCTCGCCCGTCTCGAAGATGACCTTCAGGCGGGCGTTCGTCCCGCAGGCCTCCTTCACGGCGGTGATCTCGTCGTACACCTTCCCGTAGTTCCCCGCGAGGAACGCCCCGCGGTCGATGACCATGTCGATCTCGTCCGCACCGGCGGCGACGGCCTCGCGGACGTCCGCCAGCTTCACGGCGATCGGGGCGCGGCCGGCCGGGAAGGCGGTGGCGACGGAGGCGACCTTGACGCCGGAGCCGGCGACGGCCTCCTTCGCCGTGGCCACCATGTCGGGGTAGACGCAGACCGCGGCCGTGGCGGGCGTGGTGCGGTCGGTCGGGTCGGGGCGGACCGCCTTCGCGCCGAGCGCCCGGACCTTGCCCGGGGTGTCCGCGCCTTCCAGCGTCGTCAGGTCGACCATCGAGATGGCGAGGTCGATGGCGTACGCCTTCGCGGTCGTCTTGATCGAACGGGTACCGAGGGAGGCGGCGCGCGCCTCCAGGCCGACCGCGTCGACGCCGGGCAGCCCGTGGAGGAAGCGGCGCAGCGTGCCGTCGGACGCGGTGACGTCGCTGAGAGCATGGGGTGCAGTGGTGGGCATGGTCACCAGACGAGCATATCTACGCGCGTAGCGGCTGTACAGCCCCGTGGGGGATCGCGTACGGCTTCCACCGCGTACGACGTCACCGGAGGCGTCGTGCAGAATCGGGAGCATGACGTCCCCCGAGCACCAGTCGCCCGACCCGGAGCCCACGAAGCCGGCCGGGTCCGAGGCACCTCAGTACAAGGACCGCGTCCACCGCTCGCTCGCGGGCATCGTCGGCGGTGTGCTGCTGCTCGCCGTCGTCGGATGGCTCGGTGTCGACGCGGTGTTCGCCGGCGAGGGCCGCACCCCCTGGCTGGCCCTCGCCGCGATGCTCCTCCTCGTACCGCTGATCGTCGCCTACACCCTGCGTCCCGCCGTGTACGTGAACGACGACCGGCTGCGCGTCCGCAACCCGTTCCGCTTGATCGTGCTGCCCTGGGGCCAGGTCGCCGCGCTGCGGTCCAGTTTCACCAACGAGGTCCTCACCGCGTCCGGCGCGAAGTACCAGCTCTGGGCCCTGCCGGTGTCGCTGCGGGCCCGCAGCAAGGCGAACCGGCAGGAGGCGCGGGCCGCCGCGCAGGTGGTGCGCACGGGCGGCGACCGGCGCGGTGCGGGTGCCTCGGAGGGGCCCCGGCGGCACGAGAGCGACCGGGCGATGGACGAGATGCGTGAGCTGCACGAGCGGCGGCAGGACGCCGAGGCCGCGCAGGGCGAGGTGACCGTGCGGTGGGCCTACGAGATCGCGGCGCCCGCCGTCGCGGGGGCGGTGCTGCTGGCGGTGCTGCTGGCCATGGGGTGAGGGGATGACGTGGGGCGGGCGGGCCCGCCCCACGCGGGGGTCCCTCAGATCACGCCGGGCTCCCTCAGATGCCCGCCGCCTCGGACAGGTCCTGCTTGATCCTCGCGAGGAGCGCCGTCGCCTTCGCGCGGGCCTCGGGCAGGCCGGCCCTCGTGGCGACCGGGACCACCACCTCCAGGTAGCACTTCAGCTTCGGCTCCGTGCCGCTGGGGCGGACGACGACCCTCGCGCCGTCCAGGGTGTAGCGGAGGCCGTCGGTGGGCGGGAGGGTCTTCGTGCCCCGGGTCAGGTCCTCGGCCCCGGTGATGCGCAGGCCGGCCAGCTCCGTGGGCGGCTGCTCGCGCAGGCGGCGCATCGCGGAGGCGATCAGGCCGAGGTCCTGTACGCGGACCGAGAGCTGGTCGGTGGCGTGCAGACCGTGCTCGACGGCGAGGTCGTCGAGCAGGTCGAGGAGGGTGCGGCCCTCGGCCTTCAGACCGGAGGCCAGTTCGGTGAGGAGGAGGGCCGCCGTGATGCCGTCCTTGTCGCGTACGCCGTCCGGGTCCACGCAGTAGCCGAGGGCCTCCTCGTAGCCGTAGCGCAGGCCCTCCACCCTGGCGATCCACTTGAAGCCGGTCAGCGTCTCCTCGTACGGGAGGCCCGCCTTCCCGGCGATACGGCCGAGGAGGCTCGACGAGACGATCGACTCCGCGAACGTGCCGGTCGCCCCGCGGCGCACCAGGTGGGCGGCGAGCAGGGCGCCGACCTCGTCGCCGCGCAGCATGCGCCAGTCGGCGCCGTCCTTGACGGCCGCGGCGCAGCGGTCGGCGTCCGGGTCGTTGGCGATGACCAGGTCGGGATCGGTCTCCCGGGCCTTCGCGAAGGCCAGGTCCATCGCGCCGGGCTCCTCCGGGTTGGGGAACGCGACGGTCGGGAACTCCGGGTCGGGGTCGGCCTGCTCGGCGACGAGGACGGGCTCCGGGAAGCCGGCCCGCGCGAAGGCGGCGAGGAGGACGTCCTTGCCGACGCCGTGCATCGCCGTGTAGACGGTGCGGGCGGTGCGGGGGGACCCCTCGGCCAGGACCGCGTCCGTGCGGGCGAGGTAGGCGTCCAGGACGGTGTCGTCGAGGATCTCCCAGCCCTCGGTGGGACGGGGGACCGTGGTGAGCGAGGCCACGGCCTCGATCTCGGCGGCGATCTCCGCGTCGGCCGGGGGGACGATCTGGGAGCCGTCGCCGAGGTACACCTTGTAGCCGTTGTCGCGGGGCGGGTTGTGGCTGGCGGTGACCTCCACTCCGGCGACGGCGCCGAGGTGCCGGATGGCGAAGGCGAGGACGGGGGTGGGGAGGGGGCGGTTCAGGACGGCCGCGCGCAGTCCGGCACCGGTCATGACGGCGGCGGTGTCCTCGGCGAAGTCACGGGACTTGTGGCGGGCGTCGTAGCCGATGACGACCAGGCCGTCGGTGTGGCCGTGCTTCCTCAGGTACGCGGCGAGGCCGGCGGCCGCGCGGATGACGACGGAGCGGTTCATGCGCATCGGGCCCGCGCCGAGCTCGCCCCGGAGGCCGGCGGTGCCGAACTGGAGGGTGCCGCTGAAACGGGCGGCGATCTCGGCGTGGTCGCCGGCGTCGATGAGGCGGGCGAGTTCCTCGCGGGTGTCCGGGTCGGGGTCCTCGGCGAGCCACGCCTGGGCCTGTGCGATGAGGGCGTCGTCGTGCACGGTCGGTCGGCCTCTCTGAGTTCGTCGACTGTCAGGGTTGCATGCCTGTGGCGCCGGCCCCGCGCGAAACGGTGACGGCGCCACGCGAAACGGGTACGGCGCCACGGGAAACGGTGGCGGTGCCGCGCCCTACAGGCGTCCGAGCACCTGGGCCAGCAGGGACCCCATCCGCGTCGCGGAGTCCCGGCCCGCCTGGAGGACCTCCTCGTGGTTCAGCGGCTCGCCCGTCATCCCCGCGGCCAGGTTGGTGACCAGGGAGATGCCCAGGACCTCCGCCCCCGCCTCCCGCGCGGCGATGGCCTCGAGGACCGTCGACATGCCGACCAGGTCCGCGCCGATCACCCGGGCCATCCGGATCTCCGCCGGAGTCTCGTAGTGCGGGCCGGGGAACTGGGCGTAGACGCCCTCCTCCAGCGTGGGGTCGATCTCCTTGCACAGCGCCCGCAGCCGCGGCGAGTACAGATCCGTGAGGTCGACGAAGTTCGCGCCGACGATCGGCGAGGTCGCCGTGAGGTTGATGTGGTCGCTGATCAGGACCGGCTGACCGGGACGCATGCCCGCGCGCAGACCCCCGCAGCCGTTCGTCAGGACGATCGTCTTCGCCCCGGCGGCCACGGCCGTACGGACGCCGTGGGCCACCGAGGCGACCCCGCGTCCCTCGTAGTAGTGCGTACGGCCCAGGAACACCAGGGCCCGCTTCGCACCGATGGCGTACGAGCGGATCTTGCCGCCGTGACCCTCCACCGCCGGCGGCGGGAAGCCGGGCAGCTCGGTGACCTGGAGCTCGGCCTCGGGCGTGCCGAGGGCGTCCACGGCCGGGGCCCAGCCGGAGCCCATCACGAGGGCGACGTCGTGGGTCTCGGCGCCGGTGAGTTCGCGCAGGCGCGCGGCGGCGGCGTCGGCTGCGGCGTACGGGTCGCCCTGGATGTCGTCCGGAAGAAGAGAAGCGTTCACGCGACGAGGGTAGCCGGTAATCGCCTACGCGCGTAGATGTCGGAGTGAACGGGTTGCCGATCGTTGTCCTGTCGTTTCCCCCGAGAAGGTCAGCAGGGACGCTTGCGGAGTTCCATCACATAGTCGTGGGGCGCGCCCGCGGACTCCGCCGCGTCGGCGATCTCGCCCAGGTAGCGGGCCGCGGGGAGGCCGCCCTCGTAACCGTTGAGGACGTACGTCCAGGCCGGCTCCTCGCCGTCCAGGGTGTGCACGCGCACCCGGGTGCGGCGGTAGAGGTCCAGGTCGCCCGCGCCCTCCCAGCGGTCCAGGGGCTCCTCGTCCATCGGGGCGATGTCGTAGAGGGCGACGAAGACCGCCGAGATCGGGTCCTCCACCAGCGTGGCCAGCGCGCCCTCCCCGCCCAGGTGCTCACCCCCGAACGTCAGCCGCCACCCGTTCAGCCAGCCGGTGGCACGCAGCGGCGAGTGCGGGGCGCGGCGGGACATCAGCCGCGCGTCGAGATGGGCGGCGTACGCGGCGTAGAGCGACATGGGGGAAGGGTACGGCAGCGGGAACGGGCGCCACCTTCGGTAACGGGGGAGCCACGGCCGAGGCCCCCGGGCGGTCGCACGGTGAAGTGTGCGGGACAATGGAGTACGTGACTCGGATCGTGATCATCGGTGGCGGACCCGGCGGATACGAAGCGGCGCTGGTCGCCGCACAGCTCGGCGCGGAGGTGACCGTCGTCGACTGCGACGGCCTGGGCGGGGCGTCGGTGCTCACCGACTGCGTGCCGTCCAAGACCCTGATCGCCACGGCCGAGGTGATGACCACCTTCGACTCCTCGTACGAGGAACTGGGCATCATCGTCGCCGACGACACCCCGCCCATGGAGCAGGCCGCCCGGGTGGTGGGCGTGGACCTCGGCAAGGTCAACCGGCGGGTGAAGCGGCTCGCGCTGGCCCAGTCCCACGACATCACCGCCTCGGTGACCCGGGCCGGCGCGCGCGTGCTGCGCGGCCGGGGCCGGCTGGAGGGCATGCAGGCGCTCGACGGATCGCGGAAGGTCGTCGTCCGCGCCGCGGACGGGACCGAGGAGACGCTCACCGCCGACGCCGTGCTGATCGCGACCGGCGGCCACCCGCGCGAGCTGCCGGACGCCCGCCCCGACGGCGAGCGCATCCTGAACTGGACCCAGGTGTACGACCTGGACGAGCTCCCCGAGGAGCTCATCGTGGTCGGATCCGGTGTCACGGGCGCCGAGTTCGCCGGCGCCTACCAGGCGCTCGGGTCGAAGGTGACGCTCGTCTCCTCGCGCGACCGGGTGCTGCCGGGCGAGGACCCGGACGCCGCCGCCGTGCTGGAGGACGTCTTCCGCCGTCGCGGGATGAACGTCATGGCGCGCTCGCGGGCCCAGTCCGCGAAGCGGGTCGGGGACCGGGTGGAGGTGACGCTCGCCGACGGCCGCGTCATCACCGGCTCGCACTGCCTGATGGCCGTGGGCGCCATCCCCAACTCCGAGGGCATGGGCCTGGAGGAGGCCGGGGTCCGGCTGCGCGAGTCCGGCCACATCTGGACCGACAAGGTCTCCCGCACCACGGCTCCCGGCGTCTACGCCGCCGGCGACGTCACCGGCGTCTTCGCGCTCGCCTCGGTGGCGGCGATGCAGGGCCGTATCGCCATGTACCACTTCCTGGGCGACGCGGTGGCCCCGCTGAACCTCAAGACGGTCTCGTCGAACGTCTTCACCGACCCCGAGATCGCCACCGTCGGCTACTCCCAGGCCGACGTCGACGCCGGCAAGATCGACGCCCGCGTGGTGAAGCTGCCGCTGCTGCGCAACCCGCGCGCGAAGATGCAGGGCATCCGCGACGGCTTCGTCAAGATCTTCTGCCGCCCGGGCACCGGCATCGTGGTGGGCGGCGTGGTCGTCGCGCCGCGCGCCTCGGAACTCATCCACCCCATCTCGATCGCGGTCGACAACAATCTGACGGTGGAACAGATCGCGAACGCCTTCACGGTCTACCCCTCGCTGTCGGGCTCGATCGCCGAGGTGGCACGGCAGTTGCACACCCGGAAGGCCGGCGCGGAGGCCTGATGGTCCGAAACGACAGCCCTATACCACTTGGTGCAGGGCTGTGCGAACAACTTCTGCTATTCAGCGCAAACTGCTGAAAGCAGACGGTCGTCGGCGTTACTGTCAGTTTCGTGTTCGCTGCAGAACGTCGCCAATTGATCCTCGAAATGGTGCGAGCGAACGGGGCCGTGTCGCTCCGTGAGCTCGCCCGCGTCGTCCAGACCTCCGAAGTGACCGTACGGCGGGACGTGCGCGCGCTGGAGGCAGAAGGACTCCTCGACCGCCGGCACGGCGGTGCGGTACTGCCGGGCGGTTTCACGCGAGAATCCGGTTTTCCGCAGAAGTCACATCTCGCGACCGCCGAGAAGACCGCGATCGCCGACCTCGCCGCGAACCTCGTGGAAGAGGGCGAGGCCATCGTGGTCGGCGCGGGTACCACCACGCAGGAGCTGGCCCGCCGGCTGGCCCGGGTGCCCGGCCTCACGGTCGTCACCAACTCGCTGCTGGTCGCCCAGGCGTTGGCCCACGCCAACCGGGTGGAGGTGGTGATGACCGGCGGTACGCTCCGCGGCTCGAACTACGCCCTGGTGGGCAGTGGTGCCGAGCAGTCCCTGCAGGGGCTGCGGGTGTCCCGGGCGTTCCTCTCCGGGAGCGGCCTCACCGCCGAGCGCGGGCTGTCCACGTCCAACATGCTGTCGGCGTCGGTCGACCGGGCACTGGTCCAGGCCGCGGCGGAGGTGGTGGTCCTCGCGGACCACACCAAGCTCGGTACGGACACGATGTTCCAGACGGTGCCCACGGATCTGATCACGCGGCTGGTGACCGATGAGCCGGCCGGGCACGACGACCGGGCGGCGACCGAGTTGCAGGCGCTGGCCGATCAGGGCGTCCAGATCGCTGTCGCGGGGGCGGGGGGCGAGGGGGGCTCGCCGGGGCGTCAGCGCCGGGACGTCCCTCTTCCCGGGCCGCGGCGGCAGGGGCCCGGCGGGCTGCGTACGGCTGTGGCGCTGGGGGCGGCGGAGTCGGCCCAAGGGGCTGAGCGGGCGCGGGTGGCGGACTTGCGCAGGCGCTGACGGCTCCGTTCGGGGGTGGGTTTGCGTCACCCTCGCGCTTACTGGGTGACCCCGTTGGTGTGAGCCGGCGGTGAGTTGCGCGGGCCGGCGCTTGCGGGGGGCCTCCCCCACTCTCGACTCCGCTCGATCGGGAGGTACCCCACCACCCACCTGCGCCGCCCTGGGGGCACCTCCCAGGCTCTTCAGGCACTGAGGGAGGCACGACTGCCCGCGGTGAGCGCGGCGTAGCCGCCTGCGGCCCCGGCCCACCCACCGGCCGTGGGCGCTACGCGCACCCCTACCAGGGTGAACGTAGCGCCGCAGGCGTCAGACGTGTCAGTCCTTGATCTCGCAGATCGCCGCACCGGAGGTGATCGAGGCACCGACCTCCGCGCTCAGGCCCTTGATCGTGCCGGACCGGTGGGCGTTGATGGGCTGCTCCATCTTCATGGCCTCCAGGACGACGACCAGGTCGCCCTCCTGGACCTCCTGCCCCTCCTCCACGGCGAGCTTGACGATCGTGCCCTGCATCGGAGAGGCGAGGGTGTCGCCCGAGACCACCGGGCCCGACTTCTTCGCCGCACGCCGCTTCGGCTTCGCGCCCGCCGCCAGCCCCGTACGGGCCAGGGACATGCCCAGCGAGGCCGGGAGCGAGACTTCCAGACGCTTGCCGCCGACCTCGACGACGACCGTCTCGCGGTCGGCCTCCTCCTCCGCCCCCGCGTCGACCGCGGCGGTGAACGGCTTGATCTCGTTGACGAACTCCGTCTCGATCCACCGCGTGTGCACCGTGAACGGTTCGGCCGAACCGGTGAGCTCGGGCGCGAACGCCGGGTCCTTCACCACCGCGCGGTGGAACGGGATGGCCGTGGCCATGCCCTCGACCTGGAACTCCGCCAGCGCACGGGAGGCCCGCTCCAGCGCCTCCTTGCGGGTGCGCCCGGTGACGATCAGCTTGGCCAGCAGCGAGTCCCACGCCGGCCCGATGACCGACCCCGACTCCACGCCCGCGTCCAGCCGCACACCCGGCCCCGACGGCGCGTCGAAACGGGTGACGGTACCGGGCGCCGGCAGGAAGTTGCGCCCCGGGTCCTCACCGTTGATGCGGAACTCGAACGAGTGACCCCGCAGCACCGGATCGCCGTACCCCAGCTCCTCACCGTCCGCGATGCGGAACATCTCCCGCACCAGGTCGATGCCGGCGACCTCCTCGGTCACCGGGTGCTCCACCTGCAGACGCGTGTTCACCTCCAGGAAGGAGATCGTGCCGTCCAGGCCGACGAGGAACTCCACCGTGCCCGCGCCGACGTAGCCGGCCTCCTTCAGGATCGCCTTGGAGGCGGAGTACAGCTGCTCCACCTGGGCGTCCGACAGGAACGGCGCCGGCGCCTCCTCGACCAGCTTCTGGTGCCGCCGCTGCAGCGAGCAGTCACGGGTGGAGACCACGACCACGTTGCCGTACTTGTCGGCCAGGCACTGCGTCTCCACGTGCCGCGGCTTGTCCAGGTAGCGCTCGACGAAGCACTCCCCGCGACCGAAGGCGGCGACCGCCTCGCGCACCGCGGAGTCGTACAGCTCCGGCACCTCCTCCAGCGTCCGCGCCACCTTCAGACCGCGCCCGCCACCGCCGAAGGCGGCCTTGATGGCGATCGGCAGCCCGTGCTCCTCGGCGAAGGCGACGACCTCCTCGGCCCCGCTCACGGGATCGGGCGTACCCGCCACCAGCGGGGCGCCCGCGCGCTGCGCGATGTGCCGGGCCGCGACCTTGTCCCCCAGGTCGCGGATGGCCTGCGGCGGCGGACCGATCCAGATCAGGTCCGCGTCGAGCACCGCCTGCGCGAACTCGGCGTTCTCGGAGAGGAAGCCGTAGCCCGGATGGATGGCGTCCGCGCCCGACTCACGCGCGGCCTTCAGCACCTTGTCGATGTCGAGGTAACTGGTGGCCGGAGTGTCACCGCCCAGGGCGAACGCCTCATCCGCGGCGCGGACATGCAGAGCGTCCCGGTCCGGGTCGGCATAGACGGCAACGCTCGCGATTCCGGCATCCCGGCAGGCCCGGGCCACGCGGACAGCGATTTCGCCACGGTTGGCGATGAGCACCTTGCGCACGATTGAGGCTCCCTCCTTGAAACAAGCCGAGTTTAGGGACTGCCGACACGGCACTTCGACCCGTCCCCACTGGTGAGCTTGCCCACACGGAGCGTGATACGAGGCTCGCTCGACCCGCGAAAGCCCTTGTCGTACCTCGGTACGCAGGACTCCTCCCGGAAACCCTAGCCGTCCCGTGTGGTCAAGGTCTCTGTGAGAGCGTGCTGCGGCCCACTCCGTTTCTTTGTGGAGTCCCTACGAATGGCCCAATGATTCTTTGCCCTCCGCAGAACCCTTGTACCGCGATTTACCCGTTAGTAGCCTTCGCGTCGACCCGAACATACTCGGGGTAACGGCAAGCGTGCTCGAAAGTGGGTGGGGGCCGGTGGTGCGCAGACCGGTGGCAGGGGTCGTGGCGCTCGTCCTGTTCGTGGAGGCGCTCGGCGTCGTGGCGCTGAACTGGATCCTGGCCTCCGTCGTCGACCGCCAGGACATGTCGCTGGCCGGGCTCGACCCGGACATGATGGCGGCGTCCTCGAAGGCCGGCGGCATCGTCTTCGGGCTCTACTTCGCGCTGTGCGGCCTGGTGGCCCTGCTCGTGGCCGTACGCGACCGGTCGCCCGCCGGGCTCGGCCGGGTGCTGCTGATCAGCGCGGCGGTGGTGCACGCACTGCTGGGCGCGGTCGCCTGGGGCCTGGTCGGCCCGCCCGCGTTCCTCTGCATGGTCGTCGTACTGGCGCTCATCGTGCTGCTGCTGATGACGTACGACGGCCGTCCGGAGCAGCCGGCCGCCGCCGGGTCCGGCGCCGCTCCCGAGGGCGGCGCCGGCGGTGGCGACGGCTCTCCGGTCACGCCTCCGGTCACGCCTCCGGTCACGCCTCCGGCCGCGCCCACAGCTCCGTGATGCCGATGCCGAGGTCGGCGAGGAGACGACGGACCAGGGGCAGGCTGATGCCGATGACATTGCCGTGGTCGCCGTCGATGCCGTCGATGAACGGGGCCGAGCGGCCGTCCAGGGTGAACGCCCCGGCGACGTGGAGCGGTTCACCGGAGGCCACGTAGGCGGCGATCTCCTCGTCCGTGGGATCACCGAAGCGGACCACGGTGGAGGCGGTGGCGGAGGCGTAACGGCCACTGACGGTGTCGTAGACGCAGTGGCCGGTCTGCAGCGTCCCCGCGCGGCCCCGCATGGACTTCCAGCGCGCGGTGGCCTCCTCGGAGTCCGCGGGCTTGCCGAGGGCCTGGCCGTCCAGTTCCAGGACCGAGTCGCAGCCGATCACCAGCGCACCCTTGACCTCGGGCTTCGCGGCGACGACGGACGCCTTGGCCTCGGCCAGGGCGAGCGCCAGCTCTGCGGGGGTGGGGGCGGTGACGGCGTCCTCGTCGACCCCGCTGACGATCACCTCGGGATCCAGCCCGGCCTGGCGGAGCAGCCCGAGCCGGGCGGGGGACTGGGAGGCGAGCACGAGTCGGCGGCGCGGCTGATCTGTCATGCGGTCAGCGTATCGACGTGGCCCGGATGCCTCATCTCACGCCGATCACGAGCATGGCGAGCACCATGGCCAGCGCCACGAGAACACCCAGCCGCCGCAGCATGCTCTGCGTGTTCCGCAGTTCCTCGGGCGGCTCGTTCTCGGGGTCGGACCACAGCATGTCACCAGCGTGGCGCCTGACCGGTCGAGGTGCCTGAGTACGCGTACTCAAGTAGGGGCGCGGCGTTGTCCCTGCGCGCGGTGGAGCCGCGGACGGGCACGGCCCCGCGCCCCCGATGCCGGCGGCGGCTCAGCCCGGCCAGTACGTGCGCGTCCACGACGCCGGGCCCGGGCGCGGGACGCCGCGGGCCGCGATCCGGGACGGGTCCGACCAGGAGTCGCGGGGGGCGGGCGCGCCGGGCGGCACGGCTGACGCCGCCGCGGCGCGCGCCCGGACCACCGCCAGTGCGGCGGCCAGCTCCTCCGGTGTGGGGTTGCCCCGTACGACCTTGATCACGTCGGCTCCTTACAGGGGGATGTTGCCGTGCTTCTTCGGGGGCAGGGATTCCCGCTTCGTACGCAGCTGACGCAGCCCCCGGACGATGTGCCGGCGGGTGTCCGACGGCATGATCACCGCGTCGACGTAGCCGCGCTCGGCCGCGACGTAGGGGTTGAGGAGGGTGTCCTCGTACTCCCGCATCAGCCGCGCGCGGGTCTCCTCCGGGTCGTCCGACCCGGCGATGGCGCGGCGGTGCAGGATGTTGACCGCGCCCTGTGCGCCCATCACGGCGATCTGGGCGGTGGGCCAGGCGAGGTTGAGGTCGGCGCCCAGGTGCTTGGAGCCCATGACGTCGTACGCGCCGCCGAACGCCTTGCGGGTGATGACCGTGATGAGGGGGACGGTGGCCTCGGCGTAGGCGAAGATCAGTTTGGCGCCGCGGCGGATGATGCCGTCGTGCTCCTGGCCGACGCCGGGCAGGAAGCCGGGGACGTCGACGAAGGTGATCACCGGGATGTTGAAGGCGTCGCAGGTGCGTACGAAGCGGGCCGCCTTCTCGGAGGCGGTGATGTCCAGGCAGCCGGCGAACTGCATCGGCTGGTTGGCCACGATCCCGACGGGACGGCCCTCGACGCGGCCGTAGCCGGTGAGGATGTTCGGCGCGAACAGCGGCTGGGTCTCGAAGAACTCGGCGTCGTCGAGGACGTGCTCGACGACGGTGTGCATGTCGTAGGGCTGGTTCGCCGAGTCCGGGACGAGCGTGTCGAGTTCGCGGTCCTCGTCGGTGACCGTCAGGTCCGCCTCCTCCGGGAACGCCGGGGGGTCGGAGAGGTTGTTGGAGGGGAGGTAGGACAGGAGCTGCTTGACGTACTCGATCGCGTCCTTCTCGTCGCCGGCCATGTGGTGGGCCACGCCGGACGCGGTGTTGTGGGTGCGGGCGCCGCCGAGTTCCTCGAAACCGACGTCCTCACCGGTGACCGTCTTGATGACGTCGGGACCGGTGATGAACATGTGGGACGTCTGGTCGACCATGACGGTGAAGTCGGTGATCGCGGGGGAGTAGACCGCGCCGCCCGCGCAGGGGCCGACGACCAGGCTGATCTGCGGGATCACACCGGAGGCGTGGGTGTTGCGGCGGAAGATCTCGCCGTACGCGCCCAGCGAGGCCACGCCCTCCTGGATGCGGGCGCCGCCGGAGTCGTTGATGCCGATCACCGGGCAGCCGGTCTTCAGCGCGAAGTCCATGACCTTGCAGATCTTCTGCCCGTACGTCTCGCCCAGCGCCCCGCCGAAGACGGTGAAATCCTGGGAGAAGACGGCGACCGGACGGCCGTCGACGGTGCCGTAGCCGGTGACGACGCCGTCGCCGTAGGGGCGGTTGGCGTCGAGGCCGAAGTGGGTGGAGCGGTGCCGGGCGAACTCGTCGAGTTCGACGAAGGACCCCTCGTCGAGCAGGAGGTCGATCCGCTCACGGGCCGTCAGCTTGCCCTTGGCGTGCTGCTTCTCGACGGCGCGTGCGGAGCCGGCGTGCGTCGCCTCCTCGATGCGACGCCTCAGATCCGCGAGCTTGCCCGCGGTCGTGTGGATGTCGGGCTGCTGCTCTTCCGGCTCGGACATCGGGATGCGGCTCCCTGCCTGCTCAAAAGGGGGGACGGTTACTCATCCGTAGCGTAGTGGGGGGTCTTCCGATCGGCAGTGCGGTGTTTCCCACACCGCCTTCCCCTTCACAGACCCGGGAAGGAGATCCTCGGAGAGCCGGCCGCGAGCCCCGGCTCCCGGACCGGGATCCCTCCCCTGTGCGGGGCGGAAGGCGCCGAACCTAGTGTGGGGCGTATGACACCCCATGCTGAAGGTACGCCCGGCGGGCACAGTGAGCCGGGTCCGGGACGCTGGTCCGACCTGGACCGCCCGCCGTTGAACGCCGTCGGTCTGCGCCGGGGGCTGGTGCGCGCGGGCGGATTGTGGACGCGGGTGGACGTGGTGCAGCGCACCGGTTCCACCAACTCCGACCTCGTGGCGCGGGCCGCCGAGGGGGCGCTGAAGGAGGGGGCCGTCCTCGTCGCGGAGGAGCAGACCGCCGCGCGCGGGCGTCTCGACCGGCGGTGGACGGCGCCGGCCCGGTCCGGGCTGTTCTTCTCCGTGCTGCTGCGGCCCGCCGAGGTGCCGGTGGCCCGGTGGGGGTGGCTGCCGCTGCTCACGGGGGTGGCGGTGGCGACCGGGCTGTCGCGGGCCGCGGGCGTCGACACGGCGTTGAAGTGGCCCAACGATCTGCTGGTCACGGTGGGGGGAGAGGAACGCAAGGCCGGGGGGATCCTGGCGGAGCGGGCCGGTGACGACGGGGTGGTGATCGGCGTCGGGATCAATGTGAGCCTCCGGGACGACGAGCTGCCGGTGCCGACGGCGGGGTCGCTGGCGTTGGCGGGGGCGGTGAGCACGGACCGGGATCCGTTGCTGCGGGGGGTGCTGCGGTCGCTGGAGGACTGGTACGGGCGGTGGCGTGCGGTGGGGGGTGACCCGGGGGAGAGCGGCCTGCAGGAGACGTACGCGGCGGGGTGCGCGACGCTGGGGCGGATGGTGCGGGCGGAGCTGCCGGGGGACCGGGAGCTGGTGGGGGAGGCGGTCGCGGTGGACGGCGACGGACGGCTGGTGCTGGCCACGGGGGAGGGCGTGCAGGAACCGGTGGGCGCGGGCGACATCGTGCACGTGCGGCCTGCGGGGGGCGCGCGTTGACACCTGCGGTGCGGCTGCTCGCCCCGGTGGGGCGCGGGTCTTAGGCCTGTGGTGCGGCTGCTCGCCCTGGTGGGGATGAGGGGCTCGTGCCTGTGGTGCGGTGTCCGGTCCGGTGGGCGGGATGCCCGCGGCGTGGCGTTCGGTCCGGTGGGGCAGGCCCGCACCCACGCCGGCCACCATGGGAACGCCGGTCACCGCACCCCCCGGCCCAACCTGACGGAGTGAGCTGGCGCACACCTGCCGTAGAGTTGAGCCCGGTCGATACCTGGCCATGGCAGATCGGAAGGGCACGCGTGACCGTCGACGACTCGGGTTCCACGGACGGGCAGGGCGCCGGCGAGGATCCGCTTGCCCTGCGCCTCGAACAGCTCATCCTGGGCGCCGAGCGCCGTTACACACCGTTCCAGGCGGCCCGCAGCGCCGGCGTCACCATGGAGCTGGCCACCCGCTTCTGGCGGGCGATGGGTTTCGCCGACGTGGGCCAGGCCAAGGCCCTCACCGAGGCCGACGTCCTCGCCCTGCGCCGGCTCGCCGGTCTGGTGGAGGCGGGCCTGCTGAGCGAGGCCATGGCGGTCCAGGTGGCGCGGTCCACCGGACAGACCACCGCCCGGCTGGCCGAGTGGCAGATCGACTCCTTCCTGGAAGGGCTGACCGAGCCGCCCGAGCCGGGCATGACCCGTACCGAGGTGACGTATCCGATCGTCGAACTGCTCCTGCCCGAGCTGGAGGAGTTCCTCGTCTACGTCTGGCGGCGGCAGCTCGCCGCGTCGGCCGGGCGGGTCGTGCAGGGCGCCGACGACGAGGAGATGGTCGACCGGCGGCTCGCCGTCGCCTTCGCGGACCTCGTGGGATTCACCCGGCTGACCCGGCGGATGGAGGAGGAGGAGCTCGGCGAGCTCGTCGAGGCCTTCGAGACCACCGCCGCCGACCTGGTCGCCGCGCGGGGCGGCCGGCTCATCAAGACGCTGGGCGACGAGGTGCTCTACGCCGCCGACGACGCCGGTGTCGCCGCGGACATCGCGATGCGGCTGATCGAGACCATGGCGAACGACGAGACCATGCCGGAGCTGCGGGTCGGCATGGCGTTCGGCACGGTGACCACCCGGATGGGTGATGTGTTCGGTACGACCGTGAACCTGGCCTCCCGGCTCACGTCCATAGCCCCGCGCGACGCCGTGCTCGTCGACAGCGCCTTCGCCGAGGAGCTGATCCGTACCGGTGACGCGCCCGCCTCCGAGGCGGCGGCGGCCGAGGCGGTGGCCGCGGCGGAGAAGGAGGGCGAGGAACCGCCGGGCTACCGGTTCGCGCTCCAGCCCATGTGGCAGCGGCCCGTGCGAGGCCTGGGTGTGGTGGAGCCCTGGCTGCTCACGCGCCGGAACGGGGAATCCGTCACCTCTTAACCCGGACCGCCGCCCACACAGATCCCGATGATCGGTATGCACAGGCCGGGGCGGGGGTTCGGGGCGGGGGTGTCCGGCTGTGGTGGCGTCGGGTCGTGGAGGGCCGGTGGGGGCGGTCCCGGGGTGTCGCGCGGGGGCTGCCGGGGTGTGGGTGAGTGCGGCCGGCGGGGTGCCGGGGG
>NZ_JOIZ01000034.1 GCF_000721605.1 Streptomyces sp. NRRL S-37
TCCCCCGCCCGCCGCCCGTCCGGCACCGCCCGCCGCCCGTCCGACGCCGGCTCCCGCCCCGCCGCCGCGCCCGCGCCGGCCGCCGCCACCGCCGTCCCCGTCCCCGACGCCGACTCCGTCGGCCACACCGAAGCCGCGTCCGTCCGTGACGCCCGTGCACTACCCGCGGTACCGCGCGGCCCCGGTCCGGCGGTCCTCCGGCGGTGCCACGTCACCGCTCACCTTCGTCCTGCTCATCACGGTTCCCGCGGTGGTCGCGATCGCCGCGCTGCGTCCGCGCTGAGGCCGGACCGGCCCGACCCCTTTCTGGAGGCACCTCTTGTCGGAATGGCTTGTTCTCACCCTCGCGATGCTCGCCGCCTGTGCCGTCGTGGTGGTCATCACCCTCGTACGGCACCGCAGGGCGGCCGACGACGAGGACCCCAGCGAGACCCCGGACGTCATCGAGTACATGACGATGTGGATCGGCGTGGTGTACGCCATCGTCCTGGGTCTCGCCATCGCCGGCGTCTGGGAGGGACGCGGCGCCGCCCAGGAGCACGTACGGGCGGAGGCGGTGGCCCTGCACGAGATCTCGGAACGGGTACGGGTCTACCCCGCCGAGGTGCGTGACCGCATCCGGGACGATGTCAACACCTATGTCGGACACGTCGTCACCACCGAGTGGCGGGCCATGGCCGACGACGGACAGGTCACCGGACGCGGCACCGAACTCCTCGACCGGGTCCGCCGGGACGTCACCGACTACGAGCCGCGGACGGACTTCGAGGCGCAGGCCTACCAGCCCCTCGTGGACCAGGTGGCCGCCGCCGACCAGGCGCGCAGCGCGCGGGCCGAGTCGACCGGGGAGACCATGCCGGGCGTGGTGTGGTTCGGGCTGATCACCGGGGCCGTCGTCACCATCGGGATGATCTTCGCGCTGCAGATCCGGCGCACCACCCGGGAGATGGTCCTCGCCGGGCTGTTCTCGGCGCTGATCGCCTTCCTGCTCTTCCTCATCTGGGACTTCGACGCGCCCTTCGGCCGGGGCCTCGCCGCGTCGGCGGACCCGTTCCTGCGGCTCTTCCCGCACGTCGAGGGCTGAGACCGTCCGCGGGAGAGCGGAGCGCCGCCCCGGATCCCACGGGATCCGGGGCGAACGGTGTGCGAATCCGTGCGGAGCGGCGGCCCGGGGCGGACAGCGGTTCAGATCCGCTTCTCGGCGCGGCGGCGCATCCAGAAGACGCCGCTGCCGGCGACCGCGGCGGCCACCAGGGCCCCGCCGATGGCGATGTCGGTCGGGGTCGCCCCGCTGGTGCTGCTGCCGCCGATGCCGCCGCGGACACCGCCGATGACGGTGAAGGCGGCCGGCCGGGTCAGGGTCCGGCCGGAGCAGTGGACCGTGATGTCGTAGGAACCGGGACGGGCGTCGGCGTCGACGGTGGCGGTGCCCCTCGAGGTGTCGTTGGCACCGCTGATGGGCGTCAGGTCGGTGCGGGGGAAGGCGTTGGAGGTCGCCGTGCCGCCGTGGGGGCAGCCGTCGACCGTGATGGTCAGCTGACCGCCGCGGGCGATGACGCTGGGCAGGGCGACGATGTTGGACGGGTTGGGAACCCGGCCGCCGTCCGCGACCGCCGCCGGGGCGGCAAGTCCGAGGACGGCGACCGCGGCGCCGGCGGCCGCCAGGGCACGTGAACTGCGCATGTGATCCTCCGCGGAAGACGCCCCGGGTCCCGTTCCCGGTCGATCGGCGAGAAAGCGTCTCCTGGATAGACCCTCAGTTGCCTTGCGCACGCCCGCATTTCGGGAATGGTCCGTACCGGTGAGGCGAACCCCGCGCGGAAAACCGCGAAAGGGGGTATCACCGCAGGTCACGGACCGTCAGAAAATCTTCGTCCGGTACCGCCTCGGATGGCGCACCCGGTCGCGCCGGGGCCACCCGTTCGCCGCCGCCCCGTCGCCGGTCGCGCACCCGGCATTTAGCGTTTTCCCCATGCGCGAGTGGTACGGCGACGGCCGTGTCGAGAGGGGAAGGCGAATGTCTGCTTTCGAGCCGGACGAAGCCGAATGGGAGGCACGGCGGAGAAAGCGCGCCCCGTGGGGCGTGATAGCGCTGGTTCTGCTCACCGGCCTCGCGCTCATCCGGAACGGTTCGGGGGAATTCGACGTGGGCCCGCCGCAGCCGGCCGGCGCGGCCGCCGCCGACAGCCGGGTGCCCGGCACCGTCACGTTCGACGCGGTGCCGCCACTGCCGTACGCGGTCCCGGACCGGGTCGTGATCCCGGGGATCCAGGTGGACGCACCCGTCATTCCGGTGGGCCTGGACGCGCAGGGCTGGGTGGACGCGCCGCCGCCCCAGGACCCCAATCTGGCGGGCTGGTTCACCGGCGCCGTCTCACCGGGCGAGAAGGGCACGGCGGTCGTCGTCGGCCATGTCGACAACGCCCAGGGGCCGGCCGTGTTCTACGGGCTCGGGGCGCTGAAGAAGGGGAACCGCGTCGAGATCGTCCGCCAGGACGGGAAGACCGCCGTGTTCGAGATCTACGGCATCGAGGTCTTCGCGAAGAACGACTTCCCCGGCGACCGGGTCTACGCCTCCAAGGGGGCGGCGGAACTGCGGGTCATCACCTGTGGCGGCGGTTTCTCCCCGCAGAACGGCTACGACGGGAACGTGGTCGTCTTCGCCCGCCTGGCCGAGGTCCGCTGAGCGGTCCCGCGTCCGGGCGGGCGGGGCCGCTCAGACGTACTGCCGGCGGGGCACGGTGACGTGGTAGCCGGAGTCCAGCAGTTCGGGCAGGTAGGCGCGCAGGGCCCGTACGCTCTGCGAGCGGTCGCCCCCGGCGTCGTGCGAGAGCACCACGACGCCGGGGGCGGCGCCGTCCTCCACCCGCTCGACGATGGTGCGGGTGCCGGGCTCGGTCCAGTCGAGGGTGTCGACCGTCCAGGCCAGCGGTTCCATGCCCAGCTCGGCGCCGAGCTGGAAGGCGGCGCGGTTCCAGGCGCCGTAGGGTGCGCGGAACCACTCGGGGCGTTCGCCGTACGCCTGCTCGACGACGTCGCTGGTGCGCTCCATCTCGGAGCGGATCCGGGCGCGCCGCAGCCGGGTGAGCAGGGGGTGGGACCAGGTGTGGTTGCCGACCACGTGCCCCTCGTCGGCCATCCGGGCCAGCAGGTCCCGGTTGTAGGCCGCCATCTCCCCGCACACGAAGAACATCGCCCGCACCTCGTACCGGGCCAGGGTGTCGAGGATGTGCGGGGTGTAGCGGGGGTCGGGGCCGTCGTCGAAGCTCAGCACCATGGTGCGGCCGTGTCCGGGCACGCTCAGCAGCGGTTCGCGCCGTACGGGCGTCCTGCCGCGCGGGGTGCGCGGGGGCCCGTAGCCGGTCAGGGGCCGCAGGCGGTACTCGGAGGGTCTGAGCGGGCGGCGGGCCGCCCGGGCGCCGGCGGCCGGCGGGGGCGGCGCGGGGGCGGCGCGGTTCCCGGCGCCCGGCACGAACGCCGCGGCCACACCGGCGGCGCCCAGGGAGACGGCACCGGCGAGCAGCGCCCGGCGCCGGGTGAGCAAGTGATCCTTCTGCATGACTCATCAGTCGCCCCGCGGAGGGCCGACGCACCTCGGCGACACCGGTGCGGCGGCACGATTTCACCCGGTCGGCGCAGTGCGGGGCGGCGGATCCCGGAGGGTGCGTGAAGGCCCGTGCACCGGGCTCCGATAGCCTCGCCGTCGTGACGGAACAGCGGTCCCAAGGGTTCGAACGGGGCACGGACGGCCCGAAGGTGATCGTGGCCGGCGTGGACGGCTCCGACTCCTCGCTGCGCGCGGCGGCGTACGCCTCCGGCCTGGCACGCCGCCAGGGGGCGCTGCTCGCCCTCGTGTACGTGCAGCCGGTGCTGGCCGCGGGAGCGGCGCTCGGCGCGCCGGTGGCCGACGCGACCGAGGAGGTGGCCGAGGACCTGGTGGCGCAGGTCCGGGAGGCGATGGAGCGGGTCAAGGGCACCTTCGACGTCCGCTGGGAGTTCCACACCTTCCGCGGCGACCCCTACGGCGGGCTGGTGAAGGCGGCCGACGACCTGAAGGCGGACGCGGTGGTCGTGGGCGCCTCCGAGCAGGCCGGCCACCGGTTCGTCGGGTCGGTCGCGGTGCGGCTGGTGAAGGCCGGGCGGTGGCCGGTGACGGTGGTGCCGTAGTCCTGTACGGGCGGGCCCTGGTGCGGTCCGCCGTCAGCGGGCGCGGAGGGAGCCGAGGAAGTCCAGCAGGATCTTGTTCAGTTCCTCGGGCCGCTCCAGATTGGGGTAGTGCGCGGTGCCGTCGACGATCACGGAGCGGCCGTCGCGGACGGTACGGGCGAACCGTTCCGCCTCGGCGATCAGGTCGGGGGCGTCGAGGGCGCCGTTGACGGTGAGGACCGGGACGTCGACCTTCGGGACGCGGGCCCAGGTGCCGGTCATGGGCACGTGGTGGTCCTCCTCGTCCGGGGTGTGCTTGGCGAGGGTGCCCAGGGCCATCCCGCGCAGCCGGCCCAGGATGTCCGGGTCGATGCCGGCGGCGGTGCGGTGCTCGCCGGGCACGTAGCGCAGGAACGCGGTGAGCCAGCCCTCCACGTCGCCCGCGCCCAGGGCCGCGGCCTGCTCGGCCAGCACCTGGCGGACCCAGGGGTCGGTGTACCGGAAGTCGCTGGTGGCCGCACCGCAGGCCACCACCGCGCGTACCAGCTCCGGGTACTCCAGCACCGTGTCGGTGGCGATGGCGCCGCCCATCGACACACCGACGAGCACGGCCGGACCGGTGTCCAGGTGGCGCAGCAGGGCGGCGAGGTCGTCGGCCCAGCGGAACGGCGTGGTGGCGTTGGCCGAGGCGCCGTGGCCGCGGACGTCCGGTGCGATCACCCGGTACCCGGCGGCCAGGGCGGGGATCTGGGCGTCGAAGACCCGGTGGTCGGCGAAGCCGGAGTGGAGCAGGACCACCGGGTCGCCGGAGCCGGTGTCGAGGTAGGCGAGGTCGCCGTCGGCGGAGGGGAAGAAGCGCAGATCCGAAGCACCAGTCATGACAACCAAGGTGTCACCCTGAGCCGGATTTGGCAACTCAGGTGTCATGATGGGGTGGTGACAGACATCGACGCCCCCCTCCCCCCGGACAAGCTCGGCCGTCGCCTCACCGAGGTGTACGACCTGGTCGGCCCTCTCTACCGGCGCGCCCAGCGCAGCGTGGAGCAGGGGCTGGACAACGACGGCCTGTCCGTGGGGGTACGTGCCGTGCTGACCCTGCTGCACCGCAACGGGCCGATGACCGTGCCGCAGATGGGCAGGGCACAGGCGATCAGCCGGCAGTTCGTGCAGCGCATGGTGAACGACGCCGCGGCGCAGGGCCTGGTGGAGGCCGTCCCGAACCCCGCCCACCGCCGGTCGTCGCTCATCCGCCCGACCGAGAAGGGCTCCGCGGTGATCTCCGCCGTCCTGGAGCGCGAACACCTGCTCCTGCGAAAGGTCGGCGGTGGCCTCACGGACGCCGAAGTGACGTCCTGTCTGCGGGTGCTGGGCGAACTGCTGACGGCGCTCGACCACGTCGACCTCGGCTGACGGTCCTCACTCCCCCATCACGAGCCCGTCCCGCGCGGCGCCCCGGCTCAGCACCACGTTCCGGATCCGGTCGCGTACGGACCGCACCTCGGCACCCCGGGCGAGCGCCCGGTTGAGGTTGACGACCCGGCCGGCGTCCACGTCGAAGAGCTGCGGGACGAACTCGGCCCGGGTCACCTCCCAGCGTCCGCCGGGGCGCTTCGGCGGGGCGAAGGTGAAGCGGCCCAGGGTGGACTGGTTGCCGCGCGGGTCCCGGACGCCCTCGTGGTCGGTCGTCTCGCCGGCGATCTGGTCGCCCATGCCGTAGATCACCCAGGTGCCGTTGACCTTCTCGTAGGCCTGCGGGACATGGGCGTGGGTGCCGAGGATCAGGTCGATGTCGGGGCGGCCCCCGGTGGCCGAGGCGGTGAGCGAACGGGCGAGGGCGGTCTGCCGCCCGTCGGGGACCTCCTGCCATGCGGTGCCCCAGTGCAGCGAGACCACGACGACGTCGGCTCCGGCCCTCCGGGCGGCCCGCGCGTCGGCGACGATCCGCGCCTCGTCGACGAGGTTGACGGCCCAGGGCCCGTCCGGCGGCAGCGGGAGGCCGCCGGTGTCGTGGGTGTAGGCGAGGTGGGCGATCCGCGCCGAGCCCGCGCGCAGTACGGTCGCCGTGCGGGCCTCCCGCTCGGTGCGTGCCGAGCCGGCGTGGCGCACACCGGCCCGGTCGAGGGCGTCCAGGGTGCGGCGGATGCCCTCCGTGCCGTCGTCCAGGGAGTGGTCGGAGGCGGTGGAGCAGCCGTCGTAGCCGGTGGCGGCGAGGCCGGCGGCCACTTCGGGCGGGGACTTGAAGAGGAGGTGGCCGGTGTAGTCGCCGCCTGCGCCGTACACAGTCTCCATGTGGCACAGCGCCACATCGGCGGACTCGACTACGGAGCGGATGCCGGAGAGCATCGGCCGGAAGTCGTACCCGGTGCCGCCCGCGTCGTAGCGGGCGCGTTCGATGACCGAGTCATGGGGCAGCACGTCCCCCGAGGCGACCAGGGTGAAGCCGCGGGACCCCGGGGCGGAAGGGGCCGGACGCCCCGGTTCCGGCGGCCGGTGGTCACGGGCCTGGCAGGCGGCGCCCGCGGCGAGGACGACGGTCAGGACCAGGGCCACTTTCCGACTGCGTGTGATCATCACTCCACCCCGTTCTAGTCGTATTTGTGGATAAACAGGTAAGAAGCGGCATCCTGCCCGTCGCCGTTCCGACACGCCTTTTAGGCCGTCCGGCGTGCGCGAACGGCCGCCCCGACCGTTCGTCGAACCGTTCGTCGACGCGATCGACCGTCCGCCGCACGCCCCTGTGCGCGCCCTGTCCCCGCGTCGCGCCGTGCGCTGCCATACGGCCATGACGGCCGGAACCACACTCATGAACGGGACGACCGCCGAGCACGAGCTCGCCGCACTGCAGCGCGAGCACGGCCGGCCCCTCTTCGCGCTGCTGCTCCGGCTCTGCGACGGGGACCGGCAGCGCGCGGAGGATCTGGTCCAGGAGACCCTGGTGCGCGCCTGGCAGCACCCCGAGGCCCTGCGCGCCGAGAACTTCGACTCCGTACGGCCCTGGCTGCTCACCGTGGGACGGCGGCTCGCCATCGACGCGCGACGGGCCCGGCAGGCCCGGCCGGCCGAGGTCGGGGACGCCGTGCTGGAGAACGCCCGGGTGATCTCCGACCACGCCGAACGGGCCGCGGCCGCACTCGACGTCCGCGAGGCTGTGAAGACACTCACTCCCGAGCACCGTGACGTCCTGGTGCTCGTGTACTTCCAGGGGGCGAGTGTGGCGGAAGCGGCGACGGCCCTCGGGATTCCGCCCGGTACCGTGAAGTCCCGCGCGTACTACGCCCTGCGCGCCCTGCGCCGGGTGCTCCCCGGATACGCCTCCGACATGCGATGAAACCGAAGGCAGAGTCAAACCTTCGCAAAGCGCCTTGCCGACCACCCCGGTTGAGTAATCGGCTGTCCTCATCCGTGTTCCGGACCGGGGGCCCGGGTTCGGGCGACGCGCACGCACCGGAGGAAGGCAGGAAGGGATGCTGCACAGAGGTCGAGAGAACACGGACGGCACCGGCGACGGTGAACTGACCGTCCCCATGGCCTGGCTGTACGCCGAGTACATCGCCGACGAACTGCTGCGCAGCGGCGATCTGATGCCGCCGACGTCCTTCGAGTTCCGCGCGGGCCGGGACGCGCTGGCACTGACCGTGTTCCTGTCCGACACCGACGGCGAGCTGTCCGGCATCCGGGTGGTCACCCAGCTGGAGACCTGGCTGTCGCTGACCGCGTACGACCAGCCGTGGCAGGAGTGGGTGCAGGGGCGCCTGCGGGACCTGACCGCGGACGCCGCCGCGGCCGGCCGGGACGCGCCGGATCCGGACCTGGAGCTGGCCCGGGAGGCCTGGCGCTGGCTGCGGGAGACGGAGCTGCTCGCGCCCGATCTGAACGCGGTGCCGGGCGGCGGCGCGGTGACCGGTGAGGACGAGGGACCCAAGGTGTGGACACCGGCGTGGCAGCTCGGACTGCCGCTCGGTCACCTCGCCATCCATCTTTTCTAGATTCCTCGCCGATCCGACCAATCCGGGGGCCGGTCCGCTCCGAATCCCTTGGTTACGATTCGGCACCTGGCTTGAGTGATTCGGCCGCTTGGTGCGTACCGGTGGGAGCAAGGAGTAACCCCACCCGCACCCAACGGCACGAGGATTCGGCATGAGGTCCCTGGAGAGGCATCGCGACGTCGGCGCCTACGCGCTCGGCGTGCTGGACGAGGCGGACGCGTTCCGTTTCGAGGACCACCTCATGGAGTGCCCCCAGTGCGCTGTCCAGGTGACCGAATTCGGTCCCGCGGCACGCCAGTTGATGCTGTACCGGAGTTCCACTCCGCGGCTGGTGCACCCGCTGGCCGAGCCCGGCCCGAGGATGCTGGACCGGCTGTTGTCCCAGGTGGCGGCCCGCAAACGGGCGGGGCGCCGTCGGCTGCTGCTGGCGCTGGCCGCCTCGGTGGTGATCGCGGTGTCCGCGCCGGTGGTCACGGTGCTGGCGCGGGACGACGGCGGGGGCGCCGTGAGCGTCTCGGCGACCGACGAGCGGTCCGGGGTGTGGGCGCAGGTGACCACCGAGGACGAGGCCTGGGGCAGCACCGTGGAGATCGAGGTCAAGGACGGCGCGGGCCCCCACACCTGCCGTCTGGTGGCGATCGGCCGGGACGGCTCCGAGGAGACGGTGGCCAGCTGGAGCGTGCCCCGTCTCGACGCCCGCCCCCACACGGTGCTCGGCGGCTCCGCCCTGCGCTCCGAGGACATCGCCCGCTACGAGGTGCGTACGCGGGAGAACGACAACCTGGTGACGCTGAAGCTCCGCTGAGGCCCCGCGGAGTCCTTGAGCTGCCGGCGTCCGCCGTCGCGGGAGAGTGGTTCCGGCACACGTCGGGAGTGCCGTCCGGGGCACCGGCGGTCAGGCCGCCCGGGCACCGCGGCGGGCGCGACGGGGCGCCCCGGCACGGCACCGTCCCACGCCGCCGGCACCGCGCCGGCGGTGCGGTGACCGCGTGCTCAGGCCGGGCCGGGGTCCTTCACCACCACGAACTCGCTCCATACGCACTTGCCGCCGCCGCGTGCCTCCACGCCCCAGACGTCCGTGAGCGTCTCGATCAGGAGCAGACCCCGCCCGGAGACACCCGACTCGCCCGCCTCCCGGCGGCGCGGCAGGGCGCTGGAGGAGTCCTCGACCTCCACCCGCACGCGCCGCTCGCCGCCGGTGAGGGCCCGCAGGGTGACGGTCGCGGAGCCCTCGGTGTGCATCAGCACATTGGTGATCATCTCGTCGGCGACCAGCTCGATCTCGTCGGCCCGCTCCCCCGCGCCCCAGGCGCCCACCGCCGTGCGGATCATGCGCCGGGTCTCGGCGAGCGCCTCCGGGTCGCCGGGCGTCACCAGCCGCTTGAGCCGGCCGCCGGGCCGCGCGCCGTCCGGGGCACGGCGGCACAGCAGGAGCAACGCCACGTCGTCGCCGCCGCCGCGTTCCCCGGCCACGTCGATGAGCCGGTCGGCGAGACCGTGTACGTCGTCGGGGCCCGCGGCGACCAGCGCCGAGAGGCTCTCCATGCCGTCGTCGAGGTCGGCGCCGGGCCGCTCGACCAGGCCGTCGGTGCACAGCAGCAGGGTGTCGCCGGTATCGAGCTCCATCGTGCCGACCGGGTAGTCGAGCCGCCCGAACTCCGCGGACAGGCCGAGCGGCAGCCCGCCGGGGACGGGAACGCGCCGGCAGGAGCCGTCGGTGCGGCGCACCAGCGGGTCGAGGTGGCCGGCCCGGACCACCTGGAGCACACCGGTGGACAGGTCGGCCTCGGCGTAGAGGCAGGTCGCGAAGCGGTCGGTGTCGAGTTCGTCCAGGAAGACGGAGGCGCGGGCCATCACGGTGGCCGGCGGGTGGCCCTCGGCCGCGTAGGCGCGCAGCACGATGCGCAACTGGCCCATGACGGCGGCGGCGTGCGTGTCGTGGCCCTGGACGTCTCCGATGACGGCGCCCACCCGGCCTCCCGGCAGCGGGATCAGGTCGTACCAGTCGCCGCCGATGTCCCGGCCGAAGGAGCCGCCGATGGTGGCGGCGCGGTAGCGCACGGCGAGGCCGGCGCCGGGCACGCTGGGGATGGTGCGCGGCAGCATGGCCTGCTGCAGCCCCTGGGCGAGGTCCGTCTCCTGCTCGTAGAACATCGCGCGCTGCAGGCTCTGGGAGATGCTGCTGCCCAGGGCGACGAGGATGTTGCGCTCCTCGGCGGTGAAGCCGCGCCGGTCGCTGTAGAGCAGCCCCATCGCGCCGATGGGACGGGCCTGGACGATCAGCGGCAGATAGGCCGCCGAGGTGATGTTCAGCCCGGTGATGCCCTGCCACAGCCCCGGGTAGCGCTCGGCGAACTCCTCCGGTGACTCGATGAAGCGCGGGCTGAGGGTGCGCACCGCCTCGCTCATCGGGTACGGCTCGTCGATCCCGGTGACGTCGGTGCCCGGTACGAAGCTGCCCGCGGGGCCCTCCGCGATGAGCCGGATCCTGCCCGCCTCGACCAGGCCCATCACGAGGCTGGTCGCACCCAGATGGGTGAGGCCGTGGGTGTCCTTGAGGACGTCGATGACGTCCTGCACGGTGCGGGCGTGGGCGAGGGCGGCGGTGGTGAGCTGGACGACGTTGGTCTGCCGGCGGCGGTTGTCCTCCTGGAGCGCCTGATCGCGCCGGGCCTCGCTGTCGCGGAGCTCCTGGGTGGCGTCCCGGACGATGCCGATGATGCGGCGGGGCCGGCCGGACTCGTCCCGGCGGATGTAGCCCTGGGTGTGGGTCCAGCGCAGGGAGCCGTCGCGGCAGCGGACGCGGAAGTAGGCGCCGTAGTTCTCGCTGCCGGCCTTCAGCGCCTGCGACACGACGGTGTCCAGGCGCCGGGCCTCACCGGGCGGGACCCGGCCGCCCAGGGTCTCGGGGTGATCGTCGTACTCGTCGGGGCGCAGGTCGAAGATCTCGTGCGCCTGGGCGTCCATCTGCATCACCCCGGCGTCCAGGTCCCAGTCGAAACTGCCCATGCGGTTGAGCGCCAGGATCGGATCCGGGTGGTCCGGCCAGTCGTCCGGGAGAGACGGGGGGCTCGCTCCCCGATCAGCCATGGGCCCACCTTGCCAGGATTCACGCGAATCCTCGACCGCTGGCGCCGTCCGCCCGCGGGTCGCGCGGTCCGCCCGGTGGTATACGGAGAGTCACAGAGGTTCCGGCGGGACGAGGCAGGAGGGAGCGTGCGGCCGTGGAGTGGTTCACCGCGTCCGAGTACTGGACGGGCCGGCTGGTCTTCCAGCGGGCGCTGGCCGGGCTGTACCTGGTCGCGTTCCTGACGGCGGCGCTGCAGTTCCGTGCGCTGATCGGGGAGCGCGGCATGCTGCCGGTGCCGCGTTTCGTGGAGCGGGTGCCGTTCAAGAGGTCGCCGAGCCTGTTCCACCGGTACTACTCGGACCGGTTCTTCGCGGGGTGCGCCTGGACGGGCTGCGCGGTGTCGGCGGCGCTGCTGGCGGGGCTGGACTCGCTGCTCCCGCTGTGGGGCGGGATGCTGCTGTGGCTGGTGCCGTGGGCGCTGTACCTGTCGGTCGTCAACGTGGGGCAGACCTGGTACGCGTTCGGCTGGGAGTCGCTGCTCCTGGAGGTCGGGTTCCTGGCCGTGTTCCTCGGCAACGACGAGGTGGCGCCGCCGGTCGTGGTGCTGTTCCTGCTGCGGTGGACCCTGTTCCGGGTGGAGTTCGGCGCGGGACTGATCAAGATGCGCGGCGACGAGTGCTGGCGGAAGCTGACCTGTCTGGACCACCATCACGAGACCCAGCCGATGCCGGGGCCGCTGAGCTGGTTCTTCCACCATCTGCCGAAGCCGCTGCACCGCGTCGAGGTGGCCGCGAACCACGTCACCCAGCTCGTCGTGCCGTTCCTGCTGTTCACCCCGCAGCCGGTGGCCTCGGTGGCCGCCTCGCTGATGATCGTCACCCAGCTCTGGCTGGTGCTGTCCGGCAACTTCGCGTGGCTGAACTGGATCACGATCGTGCTGGCCCTGCCGGCGGTCGCGTTCCCCGCCGATCCGCCGGCGGTGTCCGGCGCGCCGCTGTGGTACGTGGTGGTCGTCCTCGCGGTGTCCGCGCTGCTGCTCGGCCTCAGTCATCGGCCGGTGCGCAACATGCTCTCCCGCCGCCAGGTGATGAACCGCTCCTTCGACCCGCTGCACCTGGTCAACACCTACGGGGCGTTCGGCAGCGTCAGCCGGATCCGGTACGAGGTGGTCGTGGAGGGGACGGCGGACGAGGTGCCCCGCAAGGACGCCGGCTGGCGGGAGTACGAGTTCAAGGGCAAGCCGGGCGATCCGCGGCGCTGGCCGCGGCAGTTCGCGCCGTACCATCTGCGGCTCGACTGGCTGATGTGGTTCGCCGCGCTGTCGCCCGCGTACGCGAGTCCGTGGTTCGGCGCGCTGGTGGAGCGGCTGCTGGAGGGTGACCGGGACACGCTGAGGCTGCTGCGCCGCTCCCCGTTCCCCGCGGACGCGCCGCCCCGGCACATCCGCGCCCGCCTCTTCCGCTACCGCTACACGACGTGGCGGGAGCTGCGGGAGACGGGCGCGTGCTGGGAGCGGACGTATGTGCGGGAGTTCCTGCCGCCGACCCGGCTGACGGGGCCGGCTCAGAGGCCGTAGACGCGGGTGGCGGTGGTCTCGAAGAGCTGACGGCGTCCGGTGGCGTCGAGGCCCCCGGTCAGCTCCCGCGCGACGGCGAGGACGTCGCCGTACGCCGCCGCGAGGGTGCACACCGGCCAGTCCGAGCCGAACATCAGCCGGCCGGGGCCGAAGGTGTCCAGCACGACGTCGGCGTACGGGCGCAGGTCGTCGACGGTCCAGGAGGTCCGGTCGGCCTCGGTGACCAGGCCGGAGAGCTTGCACACCGTGTTGGGCAGCGCGGCCAGGGCGCGGACACCGGACGCCCAGGGTTCGAGCGCGCCCGAGGCGACGGGCGGCTTGCCCAGGTGGTCCAGGACGAAGGTGAGCCGGGGCAGCGACCGGGCCGCCGCCGCGCAGGCCGGCAGCTGGTGCGGCAGGACGACCAGGTCGTAGACCAGGCCCGCGTCGGCGACGGCGGCGAGTCCGCGCCGTACGTCCGGGCGCAGCAGCCACTCGGGATCGGGTTCGCCCTGGACCTGGTGGCGGACGCCCTTCAGATACCGTCCGCCGGGCAGTTCCCGCAGCCGGGCCAGCTCGTCGGCGGCGTCGGGGCGGGTGAGGTCGGTCCAGCCGACGACCCCGGCGACCCATGCGTGGGCCTCGGCGAGCGCCAGCAGCTCGGGGGTCTCCTCGGGGACCGTGACGGTCTGCACCAGGACGGTACGGCCGACTCCGGCCGCCCTCGCCTCGGGCGCGAGGTCGGACAGGGTGAAGTTCCGCCGCAGCGGGCGGAGTCCGGGACCGGTGATCCAGTCCTGGTCGCGGACGGTGAGGTCCCAGACGTGGTGGTGCGCGTCGACGACGGTCACGCCGGCTCTCCTTCGGGCGGCAGCAGGCCGGTGTCGCGCAGTTCCCGCCAGAGGGAGTCGGGGACCGGGGTGGCGAACTGGTCGGCGCAGTCGTGGACTTCGGCGGCCGAGCGGGCGCCGACGAGGACGCTCGCGACCGCCGGATGGGCGGCGCAGAACGCCAGGGCGGCGGCGCGCAGGGTGGTGCCGTGCCGTTCGGCGGCCTCCTTCAGCCGCAGGGCGCGGTCCAGCAGGTCGGCGGGCGCGCGGGTGTAGTCGTACGTGGCCCCCGGCCTCGGGTCCGCGAGAAGACCGGAGTTGAAGGCGCCGCCGACGACGACCGATCTGCCGTGTTCCCGGGCGGCGGGCAGCAGATCGGTCAGGGCGCTCTGGTCGAGCAGGGTGTGGCGGCCGGCGCACAGGACGACGTCGACGTCGGTGTCGCGGACGAAGCGGGTGAGCATCGCGGTCTGGTTCATGCCGGCGCCGATCGCCCCGACGACGCCCTCCGCGCGGAGCCGTTCCAGGGCCGGGTAGCCCTCGCGGAAAGCCTGCTCGGCGTGGTCGTCGGGGTCGTGGAGGTAGACGACGTCGACACGGTCCAGGCCGAGGCGTTCCAGGCTCGCCTCCAGAGTGCGGCGTACGCCGTCGGCGCTGAAGTCCCAGACGCGGCGGTGGGTGGCGGGGACGGCGAAGCCGTGGGCGAGGTCGTCGCCGCCGGTGTGCGCGACGGGTTCGAGGCGGCGGCCCACCTTCGTGGACACCGTGTACGCGTCGCGCGGGTGCTCCCGCAGGGCCGCGCCGAGGCGGCGCTCGGCCAGGCCGAGGCCGTAGTGCGGGGCGGTGTCGAAGTAGCGGATGCCGCGCTGCCAGGCGGCCCGCACCGTCTCGTACGCCGCCTCCTCGCCGACCTCGGTGTACAGGTTGCCGACGCCGGAGGCGCCGAAGGCCAGGGCGGTGACCTCGACGCGGCTGCGGCCGAGCCGGCGGGGGTTCACCGGTTCTCCGGGCGCGGCCGCAGTCCCTGCATGCCGCCGTCGACCGCGAGGGCCGTGCCGGTGGTGGCGCCGGACAGCGGGCTCGCCAGGTAGGCGACGGCACCGGCGACCTCGGCGGCCGAGACCAGGCGGCCGGTGGGCTGGCGGGCCTCCAGGGCGGCGCGTTCGGCGGCCGGGTCGTCGGCCGCGTCCAGCAGCCGGCCGATCCAGGGGGTGTCGACGGTGCCCGGGTTGACGCAGTTGACGCGGATGCCCTCGCGGACGTGGTCGGCGGCCATGGCGAGGGTGAGGGAGTACACGGCGCCCTTGGTGGCGCTGTACAGGGCCCGCTGCGGCAGGCCGGCGGTGGCGGCGATGGAGCAGGTGTTGACGATCGCCGCGTGCGCGGAGGCGCGCAGGTGCGGCAGACAGGCGCGGGCGGTACGGACCATGCCGAGGACGTTGACGTCGAAGACGTGGTGCCATTCCTCGTCGGAGTTGGCCTCCACCGTTCCCTGAGCGCCGATGCCGGCGTTGTTGACCAGTACGTCGAGGCCGCCCAGGCCGTCGACGGCGGCGGCCACCGCCGCGCGCACCGAGGCGTCGTCGGTGACGTCGGCGCGATGCCCGGTGAGGGGCTCGCCGACCGTCGACGGGTCGAGGTCGAGGACGGCCACCCGGGCGCCGCGCTCGGCGAGGAGTTCCGCCGTGGCCCGGCCGATGCCGGAGGCGCCACCGGTCACCAGGGCCGTCAGTCCCTCGAAGTCGCTCATACGGCCTGCTCCTTGTCCTTGTCGTTCTTGTCCTTGTTCTTCCGCGTGTCCGGGTCGGTGGCCCAGAAGCCGCCGTCGGGATAGGTGTAACGCGCCAGGGACTCCGGCCGCACGGCGGCGGAGAAGCCCGGCGCGAGGGGTGCCGTGTAGTGGCCGTCGCGGATGACCACCGGGTCGAGGAAGTGGTCGTGCAGATGGTCGACGTACTCGATGACCCGGTCCTCGGTGGTGCCGGTGAGGGCCACGTAGTCGAACATCGAGAGGTGCTGGACGAGTTCGCACAGGCCGACCCCGCCGGCGTGCGGGCACACGGGGACGCCGTACTTGGCGGCGAGCAGCAGGATCGCCAGGTTCTCGGGGACCCCGCCGACGCGGGCCGCGTCGATCTGGACGATGTCGACGGCGCCGGCCTGGAGGAGCTGCTTGAAGACGATCCTGTTCTGCGCGTGTTCGCCGGTGGCCACCTTCACCGGGGCGACGGCGCGGCGGATCGCCGCGTGGCCGAGGATGTCGTCGGGGCTGGTGGGTTCCTCGATCCAGTACGGGTCGAACGCCGCGAGGGCCTTGGTCCAGCGGATCGCCTCGTCCACGTCCCAGCGCTGGTTGGCGTCGATCGCGATGCGCACGTCCGGTCCGACGGCCGCGCGGGCGGCCCGGCAGCGCCTCAGGTCGTCGTCGAGGTCGGCGCCGACCTTGAGCTTGATCTGGCGGAAGCCGTCGGCGACCGCCCGGGTGGCGAGCCGGGTGAGTTTCCCGTCGTCGTAGCCGAGCCAGCCGGGCGAGGTGGTGTAGGCGGGGTAACCGCGCTCCAGCAGCAGGGTGGTGCGCTCCTCGGCACCTTCCCGGCCGCGGCGCAGGAGGGTGAGGGCCTCTTCGGGGGTGAGGGCGTCGGTGAGGTGGCGGAAGTCGATCTGGCGGACCAGCCAGGCGGGGTCGGCCTCGGCGAGCAGCCGCCACAGCGGCTTGCCCGCGCGTTTGGCGGCCAGGTCCCACAGGGCGTTGACGACGGCCCCGACCGCCATGTGCATCACGCCCTTCTCGGGTCCGAGCCAGCGCAACTGGCTGTCGCCGGTCAGGTCGCGGTTCAGGAGGGAGGGGTCGGCGCAGAGTTCGTCGGCGGACCGTCCGACCACATGGTCGCGGAGCGCTTCGATCGCGGCGACCTGGACGTCGTTGCCCCGCCCGATGGTGAAGGCGAACCCGTGCCCCTCGTGTCCGTCGGCGGCGTCGGTGCGCAGCACGACGTAGGCCGCCGAGTAGTCGGGGTCGGGGTTCATCGCGTCGGAGCCGTCGAGTTCGCGCGAGGTGGGGAACCGGACGTCGTAGGTGTCGACGGCGGTGATGCGGGCGGGTCGCGGGGGCACGGAGGACCTTTCGACGAGGGCCGGAAATCGCATATTTATCAGACCACTCACCGATGGGAACACCCTCCGGACGCACCGAACCCGTCTTTCCGCCGAATGTGGTCCGACCATTTCCGTCGTTAGACTGCGGCGCATCCGGTGAGTGGAGGAGTGCGTGGAGGAGACGGCCCCGCAGAAGGGCACGGTGACGCAGCGCGCCATCGAGCGGATCACGGCGATGATCCGCGAGGGTGAACTGGAGCCCGGTGAGCGGCTGCCCACCGAGCGGGAGCTCGCCGTCCGGCTGGGCATCTCCCGCAGTTCGATGCGGGAGGCGATCCGCGCGCTCACGGTGCTGGGGGTGGTCGAGGCCCGGCACGGCTCGGGCATCTACGTCACCCGGCTGGAGGCCGGGGACCTGCTGGAGACGTTCGGGGTGGTGGCGGACCTGTCCCGGGGGCGGCAACTGGTCGAGCTGCTGGAGGTGCGCCGCGTCCTGGAGTCGCACGCGACCGCCCTGGCCGCCGCCCGGATCACCCCGGACCGGCTGGCCGAGGTCGAAAAGCATCTGGCGGCGATGAACGCCACCGACGATCCGGAGGAGATCCTCGCCCACGACCTGGCTTTCCACCGCGAGATCGCGGCGGCCGCCGGCAACGGGACGACGGCCGCGATCCTGGAGAGCCTGTCCTCGCGCACCTTCCGGGCCCGGGTCCGGCGCGGGTACCAGGAGGAGGGCGCCTTCGCCCGCACCCGGCGCGAGCACGCCGCGATCCACCGCGCCCTGGCCGCCCGCGACCCGGAGGCGGCGCGGGCGGCGGCGGCCGCGCACGTGGGCGCGGTGGAGGAGTGGCTGCGCGCCCGCCTGGAGGACTGAGCCGGTCAGGCCCGGCCCGGCTTCCGGAGGTGGACAAAGGTGCGGGCGGGTGGTCACCGGGGGTACGGACCCCGGCGACCGCCCGCCCGCACCGGGCCGCCGTTCAGTGGGCGACGCCGTGTCCGTCCGGGGCACCGGCCTGTGCCCGCGCCTGGGCCTCCAGGCGGCGCTTGGCGTCGTCCCAGTCGACCGGCAGCCCGTCGACGGGCACCTCCCAGAAGGTGAACGTCGAGTCGCGCATCGTCTCGCGCATGCCGGTCATGACGCTCTTGTGCGGTTCGGTCCGGGCATAGGTGTAGAGCGCGTCCCGGCTCTCCCACGCGGACAGCGTGTAGAAGACCTTGCCGAACGGCCGGGCTTCCAGGGAGGCGCCGAGGGCGCCGGGCGCCTTGCGGACCTGGCCCCAGGCGGAGAGGGACTTCCGGAAGAAGCGCGGGACGTCCTTCAGCGACCGCACCTCGAAGCGGGAGGCCATGACGAAGGCGTGGGTGGTGTCGGGGCCCACCGGGTTCGGCGTGACCCAGGGAAGAGTAGGCACGGTAGTCTCGCCTCCATGGTTGGGTAGTGACGCTATCCATATTAGACAGTGCCACTACCCAATGCAAAAGGGAGAAGGGGAAAGCACGTGAGAATCTCGGAACTCAGCCGCCGCAGCGGGGTGCCCAACGCGACGATCAAGTACTACCTGCGTGAGGGGCTGCTGCCGCCCGGCCGGGCGACCGCGGCGACCCAGGCCGAGTACGACGAGATCCACCTCAGAAGACTCCGCCTGATCCGCGCGCTGACGGGGGTACGGGGCCTGTCCGTCGCCTCGGCCAAGCAGGTCCTGGACGCCATGACCGAACACCGGGGCGACACGCACGAGTTGCTCGGCATCGCCTTCGGCATCCGGCCGCCCGACGACGGCGCACCGGCCGAGGACGAGGACCTCACCGAGGCGAACCCCGAGGCCGCCGCCCTGGTCGACGCGATGGGCTGGTCGGTCTCCGCCCGGAACCCGGCCCGGCGGGTCATCGACGAGACGCTGCGGACCCTGCGCTCACTGGACGTCGCGTACGACTGGGAAGCGCTCCTCCCCTATGCCGAGCTCGCGGAACGGACGGCCCGGTACGACCTCGACCACCTGGAGACGGTCACGGACCCGCTGGAGAAGGCCGAGCGGGCGGTGCTGCTGACCTTCCTCCTGGAACCGGCGCTGATGGCCCTGCGCCGGCTCGCCCAGGAGAACGAGTCGACCGCGCGCCACGGCGGGGACGGGCACACCCCGGCCTGACCGCGACGGCATTGCGGTGATCGGCCGCAGGGGGCTAGGGTCGGCCGGGTGACTGCCGGGTCGGCCGTGGGCCATTCATGTGAGGCGCTCCCGGCCTCGGCGTGAGGCCGGTGCGGGGCGCGCCCCCGCTCGCGCGCGCCCGTGGCCCGCCTCTTCTCCGCGTGTTCTCTTCCCTCACCGAAACCGACACCGGAGACGAATCCAGCCATGTCCGCAGTACAGCATGTCCAGTTGAACCACACCGCCGTCTACGCCAGCGACCGCCGGTACTCCGCCGAGTTCCTCGCCGGGATACTGGGACTGGAGGTCGGCGCCCCGTTCGGCCCGTTCCTGCCGGTCGACCTGGGCAACGGCGTGACCCTCGACTACTACGAGAAGCGGGACGAGCCGGTCCAGGGCCAGCACTACGCGTTCCTGGTGCCCGAGGAGCGGTTCGACGCCATGATCGCGCGCCTGGAGGCGGCCGGGATCACCTACTACGCGGACCCGGGCCACACCGAGCCCGGCCGGGTCAACGACCTCTTCGGCGGACGCGGCGCCTACTTCGACGACCCGGACGGCCACAACATGGAGATCATGACCCGGCCCTACGCCCGGCCGTAGCGACGGGGCGCGCCCGCCCGCACGTGCCGTCAGTCGACGCTGGGGAGGATGTGGGGCTCGGCGAGGTCGTCCTCGTAGCCCGCGAGGCGGATCGGGGCCGAACGGGCCCACACGTCGAGAATGCCGAGCTCCCCCGGCCGGCGGGCGGCGCGTTCCGTGCGTTCCTCGGGGCGCTGATCGCTTTTCGTCTGCTCCGGTGTCACCGCGCACTCCTTATGTGTCGGTCACCCTCGGGACGTACCGCGCCGGCCCTGGGCCTGGCGCCCGGCGTCCGCTCGGGTCTGTGGGAAAACCGTTCGGACGCGGTGGCGTCGGCGACTCGAGGGAGAGCGGGCCGTGGTGAACCGGCTGGTCCCATGACGGACCGTGGGTGCGGGTGGAACCCTGAACTGCTGTCCGTCCGGATCAGAGTAACCAAATGAGCGGCCCCTCGCTCGATGGGGCTCAAAACCGACGGTAACGATCTCGCGTCGGACGGTACCGAATAGAACGGAATGTACTCCTATTTCCGGATGAGCGTGACCGACTGTGGTCACCCGTTCGCGGTACAGCGGCGTCGGCGTTTTCGACCGGGCCGCGTGGCCGGGGGTGCGGTTCAGGTCCCGCCGGCCGGTACGCGACGTGGTCCGCCGCCGACCGACCGGCGGCCCGCCCTCACCACCGGCCGGGCGCGTAGTCCTTCAGGAAGACGCCGTACAGGTCCTCGCCCGCCTCGCCGCGCACGATGGGGTCGTAGACGCGGGCCGCGCCGTCGACCAGGTCGAGCGGGGCGTGGAAACCGGCGTCGGCGAGGCGCAGCTTGTCGAAGTGCGGGCGCTCGTCGGTGATCCAGCCGGTGTCGACCGAGGTCATCAGGATGCGGTCGGTGTCGAACATCTCCTGCGCGCTGGTCCGCGTCACCATGTTCATGGCCGCCTTGGCGGCGTTGGTGTTGGGGTGGCCCGCGCCCTTGTAGCCGCGGTCGAACACCCCTTCCATCGCGGAGACGTTGACGACGTACGCGCGCCCCGCGGACGCCCGGCGCGCGGCCTCGGCCATCGCCGGACGCAGCTTGCTGATCAGGATGAACGGCGCCGTGTAGTTGCAGAGCTGGGTCTCCAGCAGCTCCACCGGGGAGATCTGCTCGATGGTCTGGACCCAGGTGTTGGTGTCGACGACGTCGGGGAGCAGGCCGCCCGCGTCGATGGCGGTGCCCTCACGGTGCCGGACCACGCTGGCGTTGCCCGCGACCAGGGCGAGGTCGGCCACCTTCTGCGCCTCGAGTCCGCTGACGCCGACGGGCAGCGCGGCCAGTCCGTCGACCGCGCCGGAGTTGAAGGCGCCGATGACGTGGTGGGCGGGCAGCTCACCGGCCGGCAGCGGCGCGCCCTCGCCCTCGACGAGCGCGGCGTACGCGGACGGCAGCCGGCGTACGGTCTGGGTGGCGTTGTTGATCAGGATGTCGAGCGGGCCCTGCTCGGCGACCCGGTCGGCCAGCGCGACGGCCTGGGCGGGGTCGCGCAGGTCGATGCCGACGACCTCCAGGCGGTGCATCCACTCCGCGGAGTCGTCCATGGCCGTGAAGCGGCGGATGGCGTCCTTGGGGAAGCGGGTGGTGATCGTGGTGTGGGCGCCGTCGCGCAGCAGCCGCAGCGCGATGTACATGCCGATCTTGGCACGTCCGCCGGTGAGCAGCGCCCGCTTGCCGGTGAGGTCGGCGCGGGCGTCGCGCCGGGCGCGGTTCTCGGCGGCGCACTTCGGGCAGAGCTGGTGGTAGAAGTAGTCGACCTCGGTGTAGCGGGTCTTGCAGGTGTAGCAGGAGCGGGGGCGCTGGAGTATCCCCGCGATCCTGCCGGGCTCGACGCGGGAGGACGGCAGGATGCCCTCGGTCTCGTCGTCGATGCGCTCGGCGGAGCCGGTGGCGGTGGCCTCCGTGACGGCCTTGTCGTGGGCGGTCTTGGCGGCCCGGCGCTCCTGGCGGCGGCGCTGCTTGACCGTGCGGTAGATGTGCGAGGTGGCCCGGCGGACCAGGATCGCGTCCGGGTGGTCGACGTCGAGTTCGTCGAGTTCCCGCAGCACGTCGAGGCAGACGGCCAGCCGCTCCGGGTCGATGCCGGGCCCGTGCGCCACCGCGTCCATGGCCTCGGGGCCGTCCTGTGTCACCGTCATCGCCGCTGCCGTTTCCCGCTTCGCTTCTCGCGGCGCTCCGTTCGCGCACGCTGTTCGAACGGCGGATTTTACTTCAGCGGCGGGCCGTGGCACCAAACCGGATACGTCAGCGGTCGCAGACGGCGGTCAGCGCCGTCACCTCCTCGGTCAGCGCGCGGGCCAGCCGGTCGAGGTCCGGGACGGCCGCGCCGTCGGCGACCAGGCCGTAGTGGACGCGCCCCTTGTAGGTGGAGACCGCGACCGCGAGGGAGTGGCCGGGGGCCAGCGGCGCGAGCGGGAAGACGGCGCCGAGCGGGTCGCCGCCGAGCCGCAGGCCGAAGCCGGGCAGCGGCACGCTGGTGACCAGGATGTCGAACCAGAGCCGGGCCGCCTGGCCGAGCAGCGGTCCGCCGAGCCGGTGGCCGAGCGGCGGCACATGCTCGGCGAGCAGGGCGACGGCGCCCGCGCCCCGGTGCGGGCCGGCGTCCTTGTTGCGGTCCATGGCGGTGCGCACCAGCGCGAGCCGCACGAGCGGGTCCCGCTGGTCGACGGGGAGCTGTGTCACGTACCCGGAGAGCCGGTTGCCCTGGGGGTGCGCGGTGCGCGGCCGGCGCCGGGAGACGGGGATGAGGGCGCGGGGCACGACGCCCTCGCTGCCGTCGCCGCGCTCGTCGAGCCAGCGGCGCAGGGCGCCCGCGACGACCGCGATCAGTACGTCGTTGACGGTGCCGCCGGCGCTCTTGCGGATCCGGTGCACGTCGTCGAGGTCGACGACCGCGCCGGCGGTGCGGCGGGTGCCGCTGGACGCGCAGGTCAGCGCGGGTGAGGAGCGCACGTCGAGGGTGGAGCGGGCGACGGCGGCGCCGATGTCCAGGGCCCGGCCGGCGTCGGACAGGGCCTCCCGCACGAGGCCGGGCACCTCGCGCACGTCCGGGAGGAGCCCGCGCGGGGGCTCGGCGGGGCGGGGCCGGGGCGTGGGGAGGTCCATCGGGTCCATCAGCGCGGCGGCGAGGGTGAGGGCGCGCAGCCCGTCGGCGAGCGCGTGGTGGAACTTGAACAGGACGGCGAAGGAGGTGCCGTCCTCCCCCGGCAGCACATGGGCCTCCCAGGGCGGCCGGGTGCGTCGCAGCGGGCGTCCCATGAGGCGTCCGGCGGCGGCGTGGAAGTCGGCGGCCGGGGGGTGCAGCCGTACGTGGTCGAGGGGGTCGAAGCCGGGGTCGGGTTCGCGGGCGGCGCCGCCGAAGGCGAGCGAGCGGCGCAGGGCGGAGGCGAGCGGCTGCCGCAGCGCGGCGGCCAGGGGCTCGCCGGGCGCCGGCCAGGCGCGGCGCAGCGCCGCCAGCGGGCGCCGCAGGGTGAGCGGCTCCCAGGTGTCGCGGATGCGCATGCGCAGCCCCGGCACGGCGGCGGCGCGGGACGCCAGCAGGTCGGCCGCGTGGGCCGCCGCGGAGGGCGAGCCCGCGGAGAAGACGCCGAGCGCCGCGAGGTGCATGGGATGACCGGCGGACTCGATGTTCCAGAACGCCAGGTCGAGAGGGGCGAGCGGATCTGCGGTCATGGGCGGGGCCTCGCGTCGACGACGGGAACGGATCAGCAGTCAATCGCTCCCGGCCGATTACGGTCAAGTACGATCTGGCTACACATAGTTAACAGCATGTGACGTCTTCGCCCCTCTCGCCGGTGCGGCGGAAGGGGCGAAGACGGGAGTGACGGAGGGGGCTGGTGCGGCGCGATCAGCGCCTCATGGGTGACGGACGCCACCCGGACGGGCGCAACCCTCCGGCGGAACGGTTCATCGCGCGGCGCCCTCCGCGGTCGGGCAGCCCGCGGGCTGTGCCCGGGAGGCGTCCCGGATCAGGGCCTCGTGGGCGGCCTTCACCCGGGCCACGTCCGGCTTCATCACGCGCCGGTCGTAGGTGAGCAGACCGTTGAGCTCGCCCTCGACGTCCGTGATCTGGGTGTAGACGGCGCCGTTGCCGCCCCGGCACATCAGCGCGCGCACCTCGTCGAGCTTGGTGAGGTAGTCGTCGGTGTAGGTCGCCGGGTCCACGTCGACGTAACTCTGCTGCACGGACCAGGCGTGTCCGGGCACCGCGAGGCCGAGGCCGCCGTACTCGCCGCTGACCAGGGCGCGTTTCCCGTCCGGGCGGGGCGGCAGCGCGGGGCTGGGGTATCCGTGCTCGTCCATGATGTCGCCGGCGTTCCCGTCGGCTCCCAGGTTGAGCCCGGACTGGTTGTTGACCAGCCGGCTGGGGTCCCACGCCTTGGCCTGTTCGGCGATCCGGCCGATGTCGTACTGGCCCCAGCCCTCGTTGAAGGTGACCCACATGACGATCGACGGGCTGCTGATGTGCTCGTCGATCATCTGCTTCATCTCGCGCTCGTAGCGGGCGCGGGCCTCGGTGCCCGGGTTCTTGCCCGCCGTCATGGCGGGCATGTCCTGCCAGACCAGCAGTCCGAGCCGGTCGGCCCAGTAGAACCAGCGGTCCGGTTCGACCTTGATGTGCTTGCGCACGGAGTTGAAGCCGAGCTTCTTGTGCGCCTTCAGGTCGTGGGCGAGGGCCTCGTCGGTGGGCGCGGTGTGCAGTCCGTCGGGCCAGAAGCCCTGGTCGAGGGTGGCCATCAGGTAGACGGGCTCGCCGTTGAGGACCGTGCGCGGCACGCCGTCGATGTTCTCGACGGCGATGGAGCGCATGCCGAAGTAGCTGCCGACGCGGTCGGCGCCGACGGTGACCTTCAGCCGGTACAGGAAGGGGTCGTCGGGCGACCACAGGCGCGGGTCGTGGATCTTGAGGGTGAGCGGCTCGCCGGTGCGGCCGGTGGCCGTGGCGACCTTGCGCCGTCCCTCGTACGCGGTCGCCCTGACCGGTACGCCGTCCCGGACGCCCTTCGCCTCCACGGTGAGCCGCTCGCCGGGCACGTCCGGGATCAGCTTGAGGGAGTCGACGTGGTCGCGGGCGACGGGTTCCATCCAGACGGTCTGCCAGATGCCGGAGCTGGGGGTGTACCAGATGCCGCTGGGGTCCAGGCGCTGCTTGCCGAGCGGCGGGTTCTCGGCGTCGGCGGCGTCGGTCGGGTCGTAGACGCCGACGATGAGTTCCTGGGTGCGGCCGGGCTTCAGCGCGTCGGTGACGTCCGCGCTGAACTTGTCGTAGCCGCCCTCGTGGTCGGCGACCTTGACGCTGTTGACGTACACCTCGGAGCGCCAGTCGACGGCGCCGAAGTTGAGCTTCAGCCGCTTGGCGGAGCCGATGCGCCAGTCGCGGGGCACGGTGAAGGTGCGGCGGTACCACATGCGGTCCTCGTGCCGCTGGAGGCCGGAGAGCTGGGACTCCACCGGGTACGGGACGAGGATGCGCTCCTTGAGCGTCTTCCCGACGGGCGGCTGCTCGCCCTCCTCGGCGGCGGCGAACTGCCAGCGGCCGTTCAGATTGCGCCACTGCTCACGGGTGAGCTGCGGGCGCGGGTACTCGGGCAGGGCGTTGTCCGGGCCGACCTCGTCGGCCCACTCGGTGCTCAGTTCGTAGGTGGAGCGGTTGGGGCCGCTGCTCAGGAAGGCGTCCACGGGGTCGCCGTCGGCGGCGGTCAGGCCGCCCTGTCCGTCGTAGCGGATGTCGGCGCTGCCGCGGGCCGTGCCGGTCTTGTTGCCGACGACGGGCTCGGCGAGCGTGACGAGCAGCGCCTTCGGGTCGGCCGGGTCGGGCTTCGCCGACGTCACGGGCCAGTCGGCGCCGCCGATCACCGCGTCGAAGTGGTCGGTGAATCCGGCCGGGGGCGCGGCGAGCGGCCGGGGGAAGTCCAGCTTGAGGGTGCGGCCGGAGGCGAGGACGGTGGCGGCGAGGGCGCCGTCGTAGTCGAAGCCGTCGGGGAGGCGGAACGCGGACTGCGGTACGGGTTCCTTGGTGCCGCCGGGCTCGGTCCAGCGCAGGTGGAAGTTGGAGCCGCCGTAGTGCTCGAAGTACTCGACCTTGATGTCGTGGGCGCGGCCGGCGGTCAGCTCGACGGGCTGGGCGGTCTGTTCGCGGTCCCAGTCGTCGATCCAGTGGTCGATGGCGATCTCGCCGTCGATCCACAGGCGGAAGCCGTTGTCGGCGCTGACCGAGAAGGTGTGGGCGCCGGTCCTCTCCGGCACGATCTTGCCGGTCCAGCGGACGCTGACGTCGTCCGACCGGCCGGTGGTGAGGTTCAGGCGCGGCTCCAGGTTGTCGAAGTCGAGGTCGGAGTCGAAGGCGGTGGCCTTGAGCTCGTGGAAGTCGAAGGCGCCGGGGGCGGACTGGGTGTAGTACTCGCCCTTCAGGCCGTGGATCTCCGCCGGGTCGTCCTCCGCGGCGGTCGCGGCCGGGCCGATGGCGGTAAGTCCGGTGACTCCCAGCGCAGCGGCCAGCAGAAGCGCGAATCGGTTTCTGAGTCGTCTGGTGCGCACGGAACCTCCGTCGGTGAGGAAGGAGACGGCTCGCTGCTCAGTACGTGTCTCTGGCTCTGCATGTTCTGTTCTGTGCGTTGCACTCGTCAGTACAACGTTGTCAAAGAACAGTACGTGGCATAACAGCACGGATTCCGTCACGAGTCCAGGGACATGACAAAGGCCCCGGTGGTCACGCACGCCGACCGGGGCCCTCCTTCGCGTCACTACGGCACGAGCTGTCCCTTGCCGAGCGCGATCACCCCGCCCTTGGACACCGTGTACAGCTCCGCGTCCCGCTCGGGGTTGACGCCGATCGTGGCGCCCGGCGGCACCTCCACGTTCTTGTCGAGCACCGCGCCGCGCACCACCGCGCCCCGCCCGATGTGCACGTTGTCGTGCAGCACCGAGCCCTGCACCACCGCCCCCGGATCGACGACCACGCCCGGCGACAGCACGGACCGGGTGACCTGGCCCCGGATCAGACAGCCGGCGCTGATGATCGACTCGCTCGCCATGCCGCCCGCGTTGAAGCGGGCCGGGGAGAGCTGGCCGGAGTGCGTGTAAATGGGCCACTGCCGGTTGTAGAGGTTGAACGCGGGGCGCTCGGCGATCAGGTCCATGTGCGCCTCGAAGTACGCGTCCAGCGTGCCGACGTCCCGCCAGTAGCCCTGGTCGCGGCTGGTCTCGCCGGGCACGTGGTTGGTGCTGAAGTCGTACAGCGCGGCCTCGCCCCGCTCGGTGAGCTGGGGCAGGATCGAACCGCCCATGTCGTGCACCGACTCCTCGTCCTCGGCGTCCCGGTGGAGGGCCTCGATGAGCGCCTTGGTGGAGAAGACGTAGTTCCCCATGGAGGCGAACACGCACTCGGGGTCGCCGGCCAGTCCGGGCGGGTCGGCGGGCTTCTCCAGGAAGCGCTCCACGGACCGTCCGTCCGAGCCCGGCGTGATCACGCCGAAGGAGGCGGACTCCGAGCGCGGCACCCTGATCCCCGCCACCGTGACCCCGGCCCCGCTCTCGATGTGCTGGGCGAGCATCTGGCGCGGGTCCATGCGGTACACGTGGTCGGCGCCGAACACGACCACGTACTCCGGCCGTTCGTCGTAGATCAGGTTCAGGGACTGCAGGATCGCGTCGGCGCTGCCCAGGTACCAGCGCGGGCCGAGGCGCTGCTGGGCGGGGACCGGGGTGACGTAGTTGCCGAGCAGGCTGGACATCCGCCAGGTGGTGGTGATGTGCCGGTCCAGCGAGTGCGACTTGTACTGCGTGAGCACGCAGATGCGCCGGATGTCACCGTTGACCAGGTTGGACAGCACGAAGTCGACCAGGCGGTAGGTGCCGCCGAAGGTGACCGCCGGTTTGGCGCGGTCCGCCGTCAGGGGCATCAGGCGCTTGCCCTCGCCGCCCGCGAGCACGATTCCCAGGACCGAAGGACCACCACGACGCATGGCCGCTCCCCTCACGCCGAATTTTCCCAAGACTGCCCCGGACGGGCGGGACTAAGCCTGTTCGAGGATCTCCTCGTAGAGCCCGGCCGTACGGCGGGCCACCGCGCCCCAGCCGAACTCCGAGACCGCGCGCTCCCGGCCCGCCTCTCCCATCCGCCGTGCCGCCTCCGGGTCGCCGAGGACCAAGTCGAGCGCCCGTGTGAGGCCCGCCTCGAAGTCGTCGTCCGCGTCCACGAGTACCCCGGTGTCGCCGTCCGCCACGACCTCGGGAATCCCGCCGACCCGGGAGGCGACCACGGCGGTGCCGCACGCCATGGCCTCCAGGTTGACGATGCCGAGCGGCTCGTACACCGAGGGGCAGACGAACACGGCGGCGTGCGTCAGAAGCTGGATCACCTCGGGCCGCGGCAGCATCCGCGGGATCCAGTGCACACCCGCGCGGGCCCGGCTCAGCTCCTCGTACAGCTCGCGGAACTCCCGGTCGATCCCGGGCGTGTCCGGGGCGCCGGCGCACAGCACGACCTGCGCGGCCGGGTCGATGCCGCGCACCGCCCGCAGCAGCTGGGGCACGCCCTTCTGCCGGGTGATCCGGCCGACGAACAGCACGTACGGGCGGGAACGGTCGAGGCCGATCCGGTCCAGCGCGTCGGTGCCGGGATCGGGACGGTACAGGTCCGTGTCGATGCCGTTGTGCACGACGTGCACCCGGGCGGGGTCCAGTGCCGGGTAGGAGGCGAGGATGTCGTCGCGCATGGCGCCGGAGACGGCGATCACGCCGTCGGCCGCCTCCACGGCGGTGCGCTCGGCCCAGCTCGACAGGGCGTAGCCGCCGCCGAGCTGCTCGGCCTTCCAGGGGCGCAGCGGCTCCAGGGAGTGGGCGGTCATCACGTGCGGGACGCCGTACAGCAGCTTGGCGAGGTGGCCGCCGAGGTTGGCGTACCAGGTGTGGGAGTGGACGAGGTCGCGGCCCTGGAGGGCGGCGGCCATGGCGAGGTCCACGGAGAAGGTGCGCAGCGCGTCGTTGGCGCCGTCGAGCGCGGACCAGGGGCGGTGGCGCAGCACGCCGTCCGCCTTGCCCTCGCCCCAGCAGTGCACCTCCAGGTCCACCAGCGGCCGCAGCTCCCGGGCGAGGAATTCCACATGGACTCCCGCGCCGCCGTACACGTCCGGGGGGTACTCCCGTGTCAGCAGTCCCACTCGCACCCGTGAACCCCCTGTCTGAGCGGACGTCGACCTTCATGGTCACCCGGACGGGGCGCGCGGGGAAGAGCGGGGCGGCCGTACGAGGCAGCAGTCGCCGCAGACGCCCCCGCCGGGCACCCGGTAGTACAGACAGCAGCTACGGCGCCGGAAGGCGGTGCCCGTGAGGGTTCCGGTCCCGGTGAGCAGGGGGTGCGCGAGGAGTTCGGCCGCCAGGAAGACGGCGCGGGCGGCGACGTCCGTACGGCCGTGGCGGCGCCCCCAGCGGTCCAGTTCCCGGGCGGCGCCCACGAGCGCGGAGGCGGCGTTGCCGCGCAGCAGGCCCGGTGCGAGGCGGTGGCGGGAGCGCAGGGCCGCGGCGAGGGGTTCGAGGTGGCCGTGCGGCACCAGCTCCGCGATCGTCGCCGCGTCGCCGGGCAGCGGCCGTACCTCCGTCAGCCACAGGTCGTCGGGGGCGCTGCCCTCGGGGTCCCAGCGCAGCAACGACGGGGCGAGGTCGGGGACGGCGCCGTACAGGGCGGCGGAGCCGAGGGCCACGGACCACAGGCGGGCGGCGAGCCCCTGCTGGGCCACCGACGCGGCGACCCTCGCCTCGTGGGTGCGCAGGGCGCCGGCGACCCGGTGGATCCGCGAGGTCAGGAAGTCGTCCTGAACATCCGGGGGCCGCGGTTCGTATGCCTGGGCGAGTGTGGGCAGGCGGCGGTCGGCCGCTCCCGCCGTGCGCAGGACGAAGAAACCACCGAGGCGGTGAAGGGCGGTGAGAGACGGGTCGAGGTCCACGACGTGCAGTAGTACCAAGGCCCCTAGGGGGCGGGACCAGGGGCCCTCCACCCCGGGGCACCCACCCTGGGGATGACGGGGGCGCCGCCGTACTCCATCGGCAGTAGGACTCATTGAGTGCTCAGGGACGACGACGGGAACACTCTGACACGGCATCGTGTTGGTTATGGAAGCCGACCGTTCGCCGTGCCGGGCCCAGCGCCCCGGCCTCACGCAGAGGAGCAGCCGATGAGCGCCCTCGCGTTGTCCGTGCTGCTGTCGTTCGTCTCCGCCGTGGCGTACGCCGGGGGAGCGATCGTGCAGGAGCAGGTCGCGGTCTCCTCGCCCGGCACGCAGCAGTACGCGCCGCTGCGCCGGCCGGGCTGGTGGGCGGCGGTCGCGCTCAACGGCCTCGGCGGACTGCTCCACGTGGTGGCGCTCGCCTACGGCCCCCTCAGCCTCGTCCAGCCCCTGGGCGCGCTGACCATCGTCTTCGCCCTGCCCATGGCCGCGCTGTTCGTCGGCCGGAAGGCCGGGGCGACCGCGTGGCGCGGCGCCGTCATGGCGACGGTGGGCCTCGCGGGGCTGCTCTCCCTGGTCGGCGCGTCCGACGTGCGGTCGCTGGACACCGCGCAGCGGGTGGCGGCGGCGCTGGGGACGGCCGGGGCGGTCGTGGCGCTGATGGCCGCGGCCCGCGCCGCGCACCGGCATCCGGCGGTGCGCAGCATCCTGCTGGCCACCGCGTCCGGTGTCGCGTTCGGCATGTCCTCCGTCTTCACCAAGACCGTCGCGGTCGACTGGACCGGCGGGGTCTCGGCGGCGGACGTACCGTCCCTGGCGGTGATCGGCGTCCTGGCCACGGCCGGCATGCTGCTCTCCCAGGCCTCCTACCGGGGCGCCGGCCTCGCGGCCCCGCTGGCCACGCTGACGGTGGTGAACCCGGTGGTGGCGGCCGCGGTCGGCATCACGATGTTCGGCGAGACCTTCCGTTACGGCGCGACGGGCACGGCGCTCGCGCTGAGCTGTGGCGTGGTGGCGGCCGGCGGTCTGATCCTGCTGACGACGGAGCGGCTGTCACGCGAGCACCAGGAGGCGCGGACGGCGGAGGGCTCCGTACCGGAGCCCGCTCCCGGGGAAGTTGCCGCGGGGGCCGGCGAGCTGCCGGCCCCCGACCCCGCCGAGCGGCTGCTGGCCGCGCTCGAACTCCCCGAGGACGTTCGGATGCCGGCCCCCGTGCCGGCACCGGGCGGCGCGCCGGACGACGCGGGTCCCGTCCCGGTGCCGCTGGTGTCGTACGCGCCCTTCTACGGCGGCCCGTACGTGCCGGTGGTGGCGGTGGCGGGCCGGCGCGGGACGCGGGTCACATCCTGACGCCGCCCGCCCTCAGGTAGGCGACCGGGTCGATGTCCGATCCGAAACCGGGCCCCGTCCGCACCTCGAAGTGCAGATGCGGGCCCGAGCTGTTCCCGGTCGAGCCGGAACGGCCGATGCGCTGGCCCGCGCCGACGGACTGCCCGCTCTTCACCGAGATCGCCGACAGGTGCGCGTACTGGCTGTAGCGGCCGTCGGCGTGCCGGACCACCACCTGGTAGCCGAACGACCCCTCCCAGCCCGCGCTGACGACGGTGCCGGCCCCGACCGACTTCACGGCCGTGCCGGTGGGGACGGGGAAGTCGACGCCCGTGTGGTAGCCCTTCGACCAGGCGGATCCGGCCTTGTGGTACGGCGTGCCGAGCGCGGCGCTGACCGGGGCGACCAGGCCGCCGGTGGACTTGGCGGCGCGGTCCGCACGGTCCTCGGTGCGCTGGGGGGAGGCCTTCCTCTCGGCCTTTTCCCCGGTCTTCTTCTCGGTTTTCCTCTCGGTCTTCTTTTCGGCCTTCTCGGCTTTTCCGGCTTTCCCCCCGTCCGGCCCGGCCGGTTTCCCGGCCGTCTTCGTCGTCCCGTCGGGCAGGGCGAGCCGCTGGCCCGGAACGATCAGGTCGGGGTCGCCGCCGATGGTGGAGCGGTTGGCGTCGTACAGCCTCTGCCAGCCGCCGCCGACCCGTTCACCCGACGCGATGCCGGAGAGGGTGTCGCCGCGGACGACGGTGTACATCTCGGCGCGGCCCGCGCGGGACTGGGGTGTGGTCTGCGGTGCGACGTCCTCGACGGAGGACCCGCGGGACTTCGTACCGCCCTTGTCTCCCCTGCCGTTCTTGCCGCTCTTCTCGTTTCCGTCCGGCTTGTCGGTGGCCGGCCGGATATCAGGGGTGTCGCCGCCCCGGGTCAGTCCGGCCCGTACCGAGCACACCGGCCAGGCGCCGGGTCCCTGTCCGTCGAGGACCTTCTCGGCGACGGCGATCTGCTGCTCCTTGGTGGCCAGATCCGCGCGCGGCGCGTACCGGGTGCCGCCGTACGCCTCCCAGGTCGACCGGGTGAACTGGAGCCCGCCGTAGTACCCGTTGCCGGTGTTGATGTCCCAGTCGTTGGTGGACTCGCAGGCGGCGACCTTGTCCCAGGTCTCCACGTCGGCCGCCTGGGCGGAGCCGGCGCCCAGCAGCGGGAGCGCCATTCCGGCGCCGCCCGCGGTGACGGTGAGCGAGGCCCGGTTGATCCTGTTCGGCTGATACCGGCGGTGCCGGCCGCGCACGGCCATGGAAATCCCCCTCGACAATGCGTCAGGAGGGGCAAAAGTAAGCGTTGCGAACTGGCCGTGACAAGACGGCTATCGGCCGCACGGATGCGCCAAGTGGCCGGTAGCTTTCGCCTGTTGCGCCCCCCTTGGTGCTCCGTGGGGAGCGTGCGCGGGCGGGTGTGTCCGTCCGCGGGGGCGTGCGGGGGCGTGCGCCCACTGAGTGCGCGAGGGGCATCCGCGCGTATGTGCCTGAGCAGTGTCACGACGAGCCGCGCGTGCGCACACGAGTGCGGCACGTCAGGATGGTCGACGGCAGGACTGGCGGGCACCGACCGGCAGCACCGGGCCCCGGCAGTACCGATACCACGTTCATGAGGAGCCACCCCAATGAGCAGTTCAGCGCAGATCGGCGTCACGGGACTCGCGGTCATGGGCCGCAACCTCGCGCGCAACTTCGCCCGCAACGGCTACACGGTCGCGGTGCACAACCGAACGGCGGCACGCACGCACGCGCTGGTGGAGGAGTTCGGGCACGAGGGGAGCTTCGTGGCGGCCGAAACGGCCAAGGAGTTCGTGGCGGCGCTGGAGCGGCCGCGGCGGCTGGTCGTGATGGTGAAGGCGGGTGAGCCGACGGACGCCGTGATCGAGGAGTTCGCGCCCCTGCTGGAGCCCGGCGACATGATCATCGACGGCGGCAACGCGCACTTCGCGGACACCCGCCGCCGGGAGAAGGCGCTGCGGGAGCAGGGCATCCACTTCGTCGGCATGGGCGTCTCCGGCGGCGAGGAGGGCGCGCTGAACGGGCCGAGCATCATGCCGGGCGGCCCGAAGGAGTCGTACGACTCGCTCGGCCCGATGCTGGAGAAGATCTCCGCGAAGGCGAAGGACGGCTCCCCCTGCGTCACGCACGTCGGCCCGGACGGCGCCGGACACTTCGTGAAGATGGTGCACAACGGCATCGAGTACGCCGACATGCAGCTGATCGGTGAGGCGTACCAGCTGCTGCGCGATGTCGCCGGGTACTCCCCCGCGCGGATCGCGGAGATCTTCCGCACCTGGAACACCGGCCGGCTGGACTCCTACCTGATCGAGATCACCGCCGAGGTGCTGTCGCACGTGGACGCCGCCACGGGCAAGCCGTTCGTGGACGTGGTGGTGGACCAGGCGGAGCAGAAGGGCACGGGCCGCTGGACCGTGCAGATCGCGCTCGACCTGGGCGTGCCGGTGTCCGGCATCGCCGAGGCCGTCTTCGCGCGCTCCCTGTCCGGTCACGCGGCGCTGCGCGAGGCGTCGCGCTCCCTGGCCGGTCCGAAGGCGGCGCCGCTGGGCGAGGCGGAGGCGGCGGCGTTCGCCGACCGGGTGGAGCAGGCGCTGTACGCGTCGAAGATCGTGTCGTACACGCAGGGCTTCCACGAGGTCGCGGCCGGCAGCGAGGAGTACGGCTGGGACATCGACCTCGGCGCGGTCTCCGCGATCTGGCGCGGCGGCTGCATCATCCGCGCGGCCTTCCTGGACCGCATCCGCGCCGCCTACGACGCCCGCGCGGACCTGCCCAGCCTGCTGTCGGACGAGACGTTCGCGCGGGAGATCGCCGACGCCCAGGACGACTGGCGCGAGGTGCTGATCGCGGCGACCCGCCAGGGCGTGCCGGCCCCCGGCTTCGCCGCGGCCCTCGCCTACTACGACGCCCTGCGCGCGGAGCGTCTGCCGGCCGCGCTCACCCAGGGGCAGCGCGACTACTTCGGCGCGCACACCTACCGGCGCACGGACCGCGACGGCTCGTTCCACACGCTGTGGGGCGGGGACCGCTCGGAGGTGACGGCGTAACACCCCGCAGGACAGGGCGGTGGGCGGCCTTCGGTCGTCCACCGCCCTGTTCCGTGCCGCGTCCGGTCAGCTCAGCGGCGGGCCGGGTTCCGGGTTCGGCACCGGCTCGGGGCCCGGCGGGATCGGCGAGGGGGACGGCTCGGGGGGAACCGGGTGCGGCGGGGGCGGCTGCGGTCCCGGGCCCGGCGGGGGCGGGGTCGGCTCCGGGCCCGGTCCCGGCGGCGGGGGCACAGGGGTGGGGTCCGGGTAGGGCTCGGGGTGCGAGGGGTCCGGGCCGGGGGTGGGTCCCGGTGTGGGGCCCGGCGGAACGGGGTCCGGGTACGGGTTCGTCATGGCGCGTGTCCTCCGGCCTGTCGGTCGACGTCGGCTCTGGACTACTCCCCCGCCTACCCGGCGGCCGCCGCTCCAGTCACCCGCCCGGGTGACCGGAGCGGGGCCGGGTGGCACAGGCGGGCCGCCGCGTGGCCGTCGGAGCGGGTGCGCTCCGACACGTCCTCGGCGACGGGGTGCCGCGACTCCGGCCCGGGGTGATCCTCGTCGCGCGGCGCGTCGAGGACGGGCACGTGGACGGGCGAGGTGTGCGGCGGTGCGGGCACGGTCCTCAGAACCGCTCGGGATGCGCCGTCAGCCACTCCTTCGCCGCCCGGATCAGCTCCGGCCCGGCCGCCGGAGCGTCGTCGGCGTGGCGCTCGGTCCACGCGGCGACGTACGGGCAGAGCGGGGCGACGGCGCTGTCCTCGCGGGCGGCGACGGCGTAGAGCTCGCGGGCGAGGGAGCCCGCGATGCCCTTGCCCTCGTGGGCGGGCTCCACGACGGTGTGCACCGGCACGAGCGCGCGCTCGGGGGCGTCGAGGACGAAGTACTCGATCCGCCCGACGACTTCGCCGTCCGCCACCGCCTCGAGCCGGCCCGCCGCCCGGTCGTCACGGATCTCGATGTCACCCATGGCCACGTCACGCTCCTGCCTCGGTCCGCGCCGGTCAGGCCGTGGTGACGGCCCCCGGGCTGCGCTCCTGGTCCGACCCCGGCACCGGTTCGGACGGGTCGGCCCCCAGGGACACGATGCGGTTGTCACCGTCCACGTGCACCACCCGGGGTTCCAGCGCCCGCGCCTCGGCGTCGGTCACCTGAGCGTAACTGATGATGATCACCAGATCACCGGGCTGGACGAGATGGGCGGCGGCCCCGTTGATCCCGATCACCCCGGACCCGCGCTCCCCCTCGATGACGTACGTCTCCAGCCGCGCCCCGTTGGTGATGTCGACGATGTGCACGAGTTCACCGGGCAGCAGATCGGCGGCATCGAGCAGCTCGGCGTCGATCGTCACGGATCCCACGTAGTGCAGGTCGGCCTGGGTGACGGTGGCGCGGTGGATCTTGGACTTGAACATGGTGCGCAGCATGGACAAACTCCTGTTTTGTTTGCTCCCTGCCTGCTTTTTGCAGGTCAAGGGCCCTCTCGACCTTACACCGACACCCCCACTCGATGTTTGTGAAGAACATCGCTCCGGTCAGGCGAGACGACTTCCTGCCTGGGCTTTCGCTCCGTCATCGGCTCCTGTACAGGAAGTCCCTCGGGAAGGCCCGGCGACTCATGCTGACCGGATGCTGACTTGCCTGATGAGCCATCAACATGTGGGAACCCTCTCTGTACACACGGACGACGTGCGTCCACGCACCACTGACCTGTCGAACACCGACAGCACTCCGGTTCATGGAACACGGCCCCTTGCCATCAGGCCGGTCGACGCCCCGGAAGCCGGCTCGCTGCCTGCCGCCCGTCCAGGGCTCCTTGACAGCGTGGAACTCACGAGCGAGGCGGGGTCAAGGCGCCGACACCGGCCCGCCCGGGCCGAAGCCCAGGTCACGCGCCCCTGCGCACTTGTGTGCGCCGCTCCTCCCCTCCGTACGGTCCAGCCGATGGCGAACCGCCCTCGCACACCGTCAAGGAGAGCTGTTGAAGCCGACCGAGGAAGTGCTCCAGGACCTGACCCAGCCCTCGAACGTCTCCGTCAACTCCGACGACGCGCTCGTCGGGAAGGTGAGGGCCGCCATCGCGGCGGACGACGAGAAGCGGAAGGAGAATGAGGACGAGCCGCTCCGCCGGAAGCCCACCCTCGTCCCGATCCTGCCGAGGGAGCTGCCCCGGCAGTTCGAAGTGACCCTCTGGGACGTGCTCCACACCCTCGCCCGGGCCACTGCCCTGTCGTGGCGTGGTGCGGGCCGGGGGCTGGCGGAGCACTGGGGCGCACTCAAGTACACCCAGGCCCTGGCCGGCGGTCGGGACTCCTTCCTCGGCCTCACCGACGAAGGCCACCGCATCGCGGACCACTACAAGTCGCTGCAGTCCGGCGAGCTCGGCATCGGCTTCGCGCTCACGCTCACCGAGCACATGCTGCGCAGCCGTTTCCCCGACCATTCGGTGACGATCGTCCCCGCCGACACGGCGTTACGCGCTGGCTGGGCCCTCACCAGCAGGGACAAGGGCGAGAAGGTGAAGTACCGCTATCGTCCGCAGTACTTCGCCGAGGTCTGGCGGCCGGGCGAGCCGTCCCTTGCCATCCCCCTCGCTTGCAAGGGCAACCACGGCGAATCCGCCACCTCCGCCGAGCAACTGGCCTCCGCCTCGGCCCACGCCGAAGCGGTCCACATCGGCGCGTGGAACGAGACCCCCAGCCTGCTGTTCAGCACGCAGCTCCCAACAGACGGCAGCACAATGACCGTCCACGCCCTCCAGGCGCCGGGCAGTGGCGGTCGGCTGTCCCCGGCAGAGGGCCGGGAAGCGAACCTGAACGCCCCGCCGTTCCAGGCGAACGTGATGCCGGACATCCACCCGCCGGCCGAGGGCCTGGTGACACCGGAGCCCGTACGGGGCTGCCACGTGCAGCCGAAGGACTACGCCTGGTTCCAGGAGACCCTGGCCCACACCACGGCAGCGGGCCTCATGACCTTCACCGGCTCGGGCCACGCAACCGCCCGCCACCTGACCGACCGGCAGGGCCGCAAACGCTTCACCGGTCTCGAACACGCGGCCAGCATGAGCATCCAGGACGCCGCCCACACCCTCTTCGGCAACGAGTACGTCGGCACCGACCACGTCTTCCGCCTCAACGGCCCCCGCGTCGAGGCGTTCTCCGGTGTGGACGAGGGGGTCTTCCGACTTCTCGCCAGGGGCGACATCGAGCAGTACCGCGCCCTCGTCCACGCGAGCCGCCACGTCCGCCCCCGCCTCACCTTCGACGAGGACTGGGGCGGTCCGGTCTCCGTCCACGCCGACGGCTCTGTCTTCGCCCTGCGGCTGTTGCCGGGGCAGAACGAGGAACCCTGCGCGTGCTCGTCTCGCTGACGCACCGCCGAGACGACAGTTCCGTCCAGACGGCCTCTGGGCGGACGACCAAACCACATGACGGCCAGCAGCGTGGGCCTCGACTCTCGGTGACGGTGTAGGAGCGGGCGATGCAGAGCATAGTCTTGCTCACCCGCCCCGAAGGACGGCAGCGGATCCAGCCGGAAGCCTTCCGACCAATTCTTCAAGGTGGCCGTTACCGAGTTCCACCGTTGAAGCCCGGACTGGACCTGGGAGTGGGAGCGGGATGCAGTGTTTGACCGTTACCGCAGCCCGGTTTCGCCGTGAGTCCACTGCGGGGTATCGCGCGGCCGCCATGCACATCCGTCGTGCAGGGCAGCCACCCACCGTGGACGAATCCGGGTTGGAACCTGCTGGCCACACCGCATCCTCTGGTTGCAACGGCGGTAGAGGGGATGGACGCGACGACCGCCTCTCAGGCGTTCTCGTCATGGATCCGCGCACCCAGATCCTCCGCCCACTCCAGCGCCCACGCCTTGAGTTCTTCGATCTGCCGGGAGGTGAGCCCGTACGCGGTGTAGTCCTCATCCTCATACCAGTCCGCGCCGATCAGCCGGTCCCGGAGGTCTTCGAGGCTGAACTCGTCGTAGGCGCGACGGCGACCCAGGGATTCGAGATCGGCGGTGGAGCGGTGGCGGGAGGCGGCCTGGACGTCGATGAGGTCGCGGACGGTGCCGCGGTCGGCGAGGGCACGGACCTTGGTGCCGATCACGTCGTCGAGGGAAAGAACGGGGCCGTAGGGGGTCTGGGCAGGCGGAGCCCAGAACGCCTCCTTGAGAACGTCGACCTCGCACTCCTCGCCGGTGTCCGGATCGGTGACGAGGAACCGGCCGCTGAGCGGATCGGTCTGGACATGCGTGATCCGCCATCCGCGCGCGCTGAGCCCTGCTGTGAGTGAGGCGACGATCTCCTGCATCGGGGCGGGGTTCTCGGTGGCGACGTCGAGGTCACGGCTGAAGCGGTCGACCAGACCGTGGGCCTGCACGGCGTATCCGCCAGTGAGGACCAGAGGGTAGGGGGAGCCGAGGTCGAGGATGTCGGCGAGGAGACGCTCGTGGAGCGGAGTGAGCTTCACGCGGCGGTCGCGCTGGTCGTATCGGTACGGAGCAGCTCGGGGAAGGCGTCCTCCCAGACCTCGCGGATGTAGGGACTGATCAGGCGCCGCAGCACGGGCCACTGCTCGGTGAGCAGCCGGTGGTGCAGAAGGGTCACCAGGTCCTCACTCAGTCCTTCGGCGAGGACGGTCCGGTAGATCGTCATGCGGGACTTCGGACGGTCCAGGCTGTAGCTCGTCCGCCCGGACCAGACGATGTGGAGCGGCAGGTCCACGTTGCCCTCGACGGGGCCGGCCAGCTCCTGCAAGCGCTCGGGCAGTCGGCTGCGGTAGCGGTCCCGCAGCACCTCGGCGCGGGGTGCGGTGATCGTCGTGTCCATGCATCCAGTATCGCTGCTGGGAGGCGACGGCATGGCGGATACGGACTCCCCATCATGGCGGTCGCCTGGTCAGCAAGCTGGGGCGCTCCCGCGCCCGACGCTGACCGTTTGCTGACCCGAGTGGGACCATTAAGCCTCTGACCTGCGGAAACGCCCGAAGGCTAGATCTTGGACTTGAACATGGTGCGCAGCATGTCGGACTCCCGAAAGACGGCTCCCTGCCTGCTTTGTGCAAGTCAAGGGCGGTCTTCACCGTACACGGGCACGCCTCCCGGTCGAAGACCTCGCAGAACATCGTGCACCGTACCGAGCAGGCTTCCCGCCTGGGCTTCTGTGCGAGGCAGGGGCTCGTGCGCCGGCCGTGCGGCGGACCGCCGTGCGCGGCCGCTGATCCGGTGCGCTCCGGAAACCGGCATGCGCGTTAGCGTGATCCCCTGCCGCATGGAGTGTCCATGGGCCGGGTCGGCCCGCACGAGGGTCTGCGACGGAGAGTGACGGAACTGCGATGAGTGAACTGACGAAGCCCGAGGTCGACGTCCCGGAGGGTGCCGCGCCTGCCGAGCTGACCGTCCGGGACCTGGTCGTCGGGGACGGGGCCGAGGTGAAGCCGGGCACGGTGGTCAAGGTCCACTACGTCGGGGTGACCTTTGGGACGGGGAAGGAGTTCGACTCCTCCTGGGACCGTGACCAGCCGTTCAAGTTCGCCCTGGGCAGCGGCAGGGTCATCAAGGGCTGGGACCGGGGGTTGAGGGGGATGAAGGTCGGCGGTCGGCGTGAGATCGTCGTTCCCCCGCGTCTCGGCTACGGCAACCAGTCGCCCTCGCCGTTGATACCGGCGGGCTCGACCCTGGTCTTCGTGGTGGACCTGCTCGACTCGTACTCCGCCGGCACAGGCGGCTGGAGCAACGCCCGCTGACCCGGACCGTTCCTGTCTCCGCACCCTCGCCTCGAGTTCTTCGATCTGCCGGGAGGTGGGCCCGTACGCGGTGCAGCCCTCGTCCTCGTACCAGTCCGCGTCGGCGAGCCGGCCCCGGAGGTCTTCGAGCTGAAACAATGACGATCAGTCACAGCGGGGCGGCGCGATCGACTGCGCGCCGTTCCTGCCGCGGCTGGGGAGGGCGGTGCTCGGCGACGGTGTGGCCGAGGGCGGCGATGCCGTCGGAGGACGGGCTGAGGATACGGAGTGCTGCTGTTCATGCGGTTTCGGAAGAGCGCTGTCATCGCGGTCGCGTGTGCCTTGGTCGCTGGTGTCTCGGGGGACCGTGCCGGCACCTCCGCGCCCGCGGGGGGACCTGTGGAGGACCTCCTGAACGGCAGGGACTGGGCTCACTTCGCCGGCGGGAAGCCCACGCACACAGGGGTACGGATCACACCCCTCGACCGGCGCATCACACACCAGGACGGCACCGGCGGACAGCCGAACCCACCGGTGAACCTGCGCGGTCCCCACATGGTGTTCCGAGGGGATGTCCGGATCGAAGCCGGCCTGCGGCGCACGGATGACACGGATGCCTATCTGCATCTGTACGGTGAGACGCCGGTCGTCTACGACGAATGGCGCTACGAACGGCGCGGCGTGCGCATCGGCGTGGTCGGCGGGAGGCTCCGGATCGACCGCTGGGACGGGGACTCCGACAGACCCGCGGCGACCCGGACCTTCGGGAGCGGCCTGGGGCGCGAAGTCCGCCTCGCCGTCGAGGTCCGCGCGGACAGGCTTGTGCTGGAGGCCGACGGCAGGGTCGTGGGGACCGTTCCCGCGCGGGACGTCTTCGGCAGCGGCCGCATCTGGTTCGGCGCGGATGCGGGAGCCCGCGGGAAGGGCTGGATCCTCAGCGATCTCCACGCGCGGTCACTGGGACGGGGCCGGATGTCCGTCGTGGACGCGCCTGGCCTGCGAGTGCCCCGGTCCAGCGATGCGATGCGTGATCTGGCGGCGGTTCTCCCACGCCCGATCCGTATGGGAACCGCCCTGGCCGCGGGCCCCTTGCTGACCGACAGCGCCTACCGCCGGACGGCGGGTGAGGAGTTCTCCATGCTCACGCCGGAGAACGACTTCAAGCCGCAGTTCGTCCAGCCTCGACGCGGCGTGTTCGCGTTCGCGGAAGGCGATGTCTTGGTGGACTTCGCCGAGGCCAACAGGATGAAGGTGCACGCCCACACCCTCGTCTGGTTCGAAGCCCTGCCCGCATGGATGCGCGCCGAGATGACACACGAGCAGCGCAGGCGCGTCATGGTGGAGCACATACGCGCGGTGGCGGGCCACTTCCGGGGGAAGGTGGCGGAATGGGACGTGGTGAACGAGCCCATGTCCGACGAGGACGAGGACTACTCCAACGGCAACCGGGGCGTGCGGCCGCAGTTGTGGTTCGAAGCGATGGGTGAGCAGTACATCGACATCGCCTTCCACGCGGCCCGCGAGGCCGACCCGCACGCGGTGCTGTACCTCAACGAGTACGGGGTGGAGGAGGACGGTCCACGCTGGGATGCCCTCTACGCGCTGCTGATCCGGTTGAAGGAGCGGGGCGTTCCGATCGATGGCGTCGGTTTCCAGGACCACGAGTACGCCGTCGGCGACCGTACCGATCCCGAGGTCTTCCGGCGCAAGGTCCGGGCTCTGGCCGGGCTCGGCCTGAAGGCCCGGGTCTCGGAGGCGGACGTCCTCGTCGACGAGGACGAAGAGGACATCCAGGCCCGCCAGTTGGCGGGGAAACTCGCGGTCTGCGTCGAAGAACCCAACTGCACCTCGTTCTCGACCTGGGGTTTCACCGACAAGTACGGCTCCACGGCCGACCTGCGGCACTATCCCCCGAGTCCGGGAAACGCTCTTCCCTGGGACGCGGCGTACGAGGTGAAACCCGCCTACTGGGCACTGCGTGACGTCTTGGACGACGCTCGCCGCTCAGGTACTGGATAGGTACGGCGAACACCGCGGACGACCAAGGGGACCGTTTCATCCTGATTCCGCGGTTCGCGGGGGCTGGTGTGGTCTGGGAGTGACGGATTCCTGCCGGTCAGCATCATGATCACTGCGGGGGTGATCGTCGGTCACCTCTGGACCCGGTGTCCGCGAGGACGAGGAGGGCCCGCAGGAGGGTGGTCGCGTGGCGGGCGTTCGTGCGGATCTCGGTCAGGATGCGCCAGGACGTGAGGTGGGCGAACCCAAGACGTTCCGTCCCCGGATGTCGAGGCCTCCGGGGACGGAGCGTTCGGTGAACCGTGCCGTGGGCTGCGCGCGGATCAGCGCACCGTGAGCAGGGCGGCGCGCCCGTGCTTGTTCATGTAGCTGAACAGCTGGGCGATGTGGTGGGGGTGGAGCTTGATGCAGCCGTTGGACTTGTAGTCCGACACCCCGTCCCAGCGCTGCGGGCTGTCGGCTCCGTTGCGTGGCCCCTGCTTCCTGTATCTCCCCTCCTACTGTGGAGACCGTGACCGGAGGGATAGTTGGGGGTCATGGCATCCAGGAAGCGCATCTACGACGCCGAGTTCCGTGAGGGGGCGGT
>NZ_JOIZ01000035.1 GCF_000721605.1 Streptomyces sp. NRRL S-37
CGGTCTTGCGTTTCCGACTCTATCAGATCTTTCCGATCCGATTTCCTCGGTGCTTTCCGGGGTTCCGCTTCCGCGTTTCCCTTTCCGGCGGTTCCGACTTTATCAGAGATTCTGAGTCGGATTTCCCCTCCCCTGCCGGGCGACGGTTCCGACGCACGAAGTGGTCGGGTGCCCGATCGGGAGGAGTCGTAAACGTACTGGAGCGGGGCGCCTCGATGCAAATCGAGGCGCCCCGCTCCTGGTTCGCTCGTCCGTGCGGTCCGGCGGACCGTCAGACCTCCACCACCACGGGCAGGATCATCGGCCGGCGCCGGTAGGTGTCGGAGACCCACTTGCCCAGCGTGCGGCGGATGAGCTGCTGCATCTGGTGGGGTTCGACGACGCCGTCCTGGGCCGAGCGCTCCAGCGTCTCCGTGATCTTCGGGATCACCTCACCGAAGGCGGAGTCCTCGATACCGGAGCCGCGGGCCTGGACATGGGGGCCGCCCGTGATCTTGCCGGTGGACGCGTCCATGACGACGAAGACCGAGATGATGCCCTCGTCGCCGAGGATCTTGCGGTCCTTGAGCGCGGGCTCCCCGACATCACCGACGGAGAGGCCGTCGACGTAGACGTATCCCGCCTGGACCTTGCCGGAGATCTTGGCCTTGCCCTCGACGAGGTCGACGGCGACGCCGTCCTCGGCGATGACGATGCGGTCGTGCGGGACGCCGGTCAGGGCGCCCAGTTCGGCGTTGGCGCGCAGGTGGCGCCATTCGCCGTGGACCGGCATCAGGTTCTTCGGACGGCAGATGTTGTAGAAGTACAGCAGCTCGCCGGCCGAGGCGTGGCCCGAGACGTGGACCTTGGCGTTGCCCTTGTGGACGACGTTGGCGCCCCAGCGGGTCAGGCCGTTGATCACGCGGTAGACCGCGTTCTCGTTGCCGGGGATGAGCGACGACGCCAGGATCACCGTGTCGCCGTCGACGATGCGGATCTGGTGGTCACGGTTGGCCATCCGGGACAGGGCGGCCATCGGTTCGCCCTGGGAACCCGTGCAGACCAGGACGACTTCGCTGTCCGGCAGGTCGTCCAGGGTCTTGACGTCCACGACCAGGCCCGGCGGGACCTTGAGGTAACCGAGGTCGCGGGCGATGCCCATGTTGCGGACCATGGAGCGGCCGACGAAGGCGACCCGGCGGCCGTACTCGTGTGCCGCGTCCAGGATCTGCTGGATGCGGTGGACGTGGCTGGCGAAGCTGGCCACGATGATCCGCTTGCGGGCACCGGCGAAGACCTGGCGCAGGACGTTGGAAATGTCGCGCTCGGGCGGGACGAAGCCCGGGACCTCGGCGTTCGTGGAGTCGGCGAGCAGAAGGTCGATGCCTTCCTCGCTGAGCCTGGCGAACGCGTGCAGGTCCGTGAGGCGGTTGTCCAGCGGGAGCTGGTCCATCTTGAAGTCGCCGGTGTGCACCGCCATGCCGGCGGGCGTGCGGATGGCCACGGCGAGCGCGTCGGGGATGGAGTGGTTGACGGCGATGAACTCGCAGTCGAAGGGGCCGATGCGCTCGCGCTGTCCTTCCGCCACCTGGAGGGTGTACGGGCGGATGCGGTGCTCCTGGAGCTTCGCCTCGATGAGGGCGAGGGTGAGCTTGGAGCCGATCAGCGGGATGTCCGGCTTCTCGCGCAGGAGGAAGGGAACGCCGCCGATGTGGTCCTCGTGGCCGTGCGTGAGGACGATGCCCTCGATGTCGTCGAGGCGGTTCCGGATGGACGAGAAGTCCGGCAGGATCAGGTCGATTCCGGGCTGCTCCTCCTCGGGGAAGAGGACTCCGCAGTCGACGATCAGCAGGCGGCCTCCGTACTCGAAGACCGTCATGTTCCGGCCGATCTCGCCGAGACCGCCGAGCGGGGTGACGCGCAGGCCGCCTTCGGGGAGCTGCGGGGGCGGGCCGAGTTCAGGATGCGGATGACTCAAAAGACTCTCCTCAAACACGCGCGCCACGTACCGGTGGGGCACGTGGCGCGCATGACGTTCGTGCAGAAGCAGTTGTCGTATGGGGTGCGGGCACCGGCGGCCCGCTTATTCAGTTGTGAAGTCCGTCTGCGCGAGCGGTCGCGCGAAGTCTGGTTACTGGAGTTGTACCCCGCCGGCGGCAAGATCGATCTTGAGCTGCTCGATCTCTTCCGGCGTGCACTCGGCCATGGGGGCGCGCAGGGGTCCGGCGGGGAGGCCCTTGAGGGCGAGCGCCGCCTTGGTGGTCATCACGCCCTGGGTGCGGAACATGCCCGTGTAGATGGGGAGCAGCTTCTGGTGGATCTCGGTGGCCTTCTGGACGTCTCCGGAGGTGTACGCCTCGACCAGGGCGCGCAGCTCGGGGGTGACGAGGTGGCCGACGACCGAGACGAAACCGACCGCTCCGATGGAGAGCAGGGGCAGGTTCAGCATGTCGTCGCCGGAGTACCAGGCGAGGCCGGAGCGGGCGATGGCCCAGCCGGCGCGGCCGAGGTCGCCCTTGGCGTCCTTGTTGGCGACGATGCGCGGGTGCTCGGCGAGACGGACGATCGTCTCCGTGCCGATCGGGACGCCGCTGCGGCCGGGGATGTCGTAGAGCATGACCGGCAGCCCGGCGGCGTCGGCGACGGCCGTGAAGTGCCGGTAGAGGCCCTCCTGCGGGGGCTTGTTGTAGTACGGGGTGACCACCAGGAGGCCGTGCGCGCCGGCGCGTTCCGCGGCGCGGGCCAGTTCGATGCTGTGGTGGGTGTCGTTGGTGCCGACCCCGGCCACGACCTGGGCACGGTCGCCGACCGCCGCCACGACGGCCCGTACGAGATCCGATTTCTCCGCGTCGCTGGTGGTGGGGGACTCGCCGGTGGTGCCGTTGATGACCAGGCCGTCGTTGCCTGCGTCCACCAGGTGGGTGGCGAGCCGCTGTGCGCCGTCGAGGTCGAGTGCGCCGTCCGCCGTGAAGGGCGTGACCATGGCGGTGAGGACCCGCCCGAAGGGGGTCTGCGGAGTGGAGGTCGGAGCCATGGGTTACACGCTACTCGCTGCTCAGGCCGGGGTCTTCCCTCGGGGGAGGCGACAGGCTGGGACAAAAGGGGGACCCGGCACTGCCTGCTCGGGGGTTCAGGCAGTACCGGGCCCGTTTGATCAGGCTAGATGAACTTCACGAAATGCCGCAATACGGACACTTCGCCAGGTTGAACCGTACATCTGTGCTCGCGGGCCTGAGCTGCGGTTCTACGGGGCCACTCGCCCGTTGGCGTTGAAGGCGGCGTACGTGAGCGGCATGAGACGGGCCCATTCGGCCTCCATCTTCTCGCCGACCATCTCGATCTCACGCTGCGGGAAGGACGGGACCTTCGCCAGCTCGTGCTGGGTGCGCAGGCCGAGGAAGTGCATCAGCGAGCGGGCGTTGCAGGTGGCGTACATCGAGGAGTACAGGCCGACGGGGAGCACCGCGCGGGCGACCTCGCGGGCGACGCCGGCGGCGAGCATCTCCTGGTACGCCTCGTACGCCTGCCGGTAGGAGTCCTCCATGGCGCGGCCGACGAGCTCCTGCTGGGCCGGGGTGCCCTCGACGAAGCGGTACTTGCCGGGGCGGCCCTCCTGGATCAGCTTGCGGGACTCGTCCGGGACGTAGAAGACCGGCTGGAGCTCCCGGTAGCGGCCCGACTCCTCGTTGTACGACCAGCCCACGCGGTGCCGCATGAACTCACGGAAGACGAAGATCGGGGCGCTGATGAGGAAGGTCATCGAGTTGTGCTCGAAGGGGCTGCCGTGCCGGTCCCGCATCAGGTAGTTGATCAGACCCTTGGAGCGCGCGGGATCCTTGTCCAGCTCGGCCAGGGACTGCTCGCCGATGGTCGAGACGCGGGCGGCGAACAGCACGTCGGCGTCGGACGCGGTGTGCTTGACCAGCTCGACGGTCACATCGCTGCGGAAGTCGGGCTTGAGGTCGTCGGCGGGGGTGTCGGTCACGGCGTGGGGGATCCTTCCATCACGTCTCTCGGGCGGCGCCCACTCTACGGCGCGGCACCGACAACGGGGCCTTCGGCGCCGACAGGCGACATACGGCGGTGAACGGTGGTGAACAGCGGCGAACTTCTGCGAATTCGGTGAAAGTGGGCACCTCTCGGGGCTGTCGTTCGTCTGTGGTGGTGACAGTGATTCGTTCGACACACGAAGGAGACGTGCACCAGATGTCCGGTCGGCGCGAACCCGTACCGTTCGCCTTTGTCGCCGAGGCCGACAGTTTCCGCAGCAATGTCACCCCGCCGCCCCGTGAGCGGGCCTCCGTCGGCCAGCTGGCCGGACGCTGGCTGCTGGGGCTCACCCTCGTGGCCGGGCTGGTGGGCTCCCTGGTCATCGGGATGCCGGCGATGTCGTCCGATCCTTCGGGGGCGGGGACACAGCAGTCACAGGCGTCCGAAGGGCGCTGAGCCGCCCGGGCCGTGGCCACCGGCTCCGTCCGGACCCCGAGGGTGGTGACCGGCGGCACGGATCGATAGCCTCACCGGGCACTGCTGACGCATGGATCGAGTGAGGACCCGTCGTGCCCCTGCCCTTCCTGACGGCCGACCGCGCTTTCGACACGGCGGACGATGTCGCCCTGCCGTACGACGACCGGGACCGCTGGCGGCGCCCGTACCGTCCCGGACCGTGGCGGGTGGGGGCGGCGGCGCTCCTGCTGCTGCTCGCGTCGTTCGTGCTGTTCGCGGCGGTGATCATCGCGGCGACGGCGACGCCGGCGTCCGCCGGGACGGTCTTCGCCATCGCCCTGGTCGGCGTCGCCTGCGCGCTGCGGCTGCTGCGCATGGGTGTGTGGGTGAGCTCCCGGGGGCTGCGCCACGTGGCCTTCGTGAGCACGCGTACGACGTCCTGGGAGCAGGTCGTCTCCGTGCGCACGGTGCAGCAGCCGGTGCGCTGGCTGGGGCTGCCCCGGACGGTGCAGGGGCAGGGGCTGGTCCTCGTCCGGCGGGGGCGTTCGGCCGATTCGCCGGCGCCGCTGCTGACCTCGCACAACGCGGACTTCCTGGGGCGGGACCAGATCGCCTTCGACCGGGCGGCCGACACCGTGGAGGCGTGGGCCGCCGAGTACCGGCGCGACTGAGCGCGCGGGCCCCGGCCCCGGGGCCCGCGCGTTCAGTGAGAGGTCTTGTGCAGGGCGATCGCCCGCTGCATCGCCTTGCGGGCGCGAGGGGTGTCGCGGGCGTCGTGGTAGGCGACGGCGAGCCGGAACCAGCTGCGCCAGTCGTCGGGGGCGTCCTCCGTCTCGGCCTTGCGGCGGGCGAAGACCTCGTCGGCCGAGTCGCGGTCGACCCGGCCGCTGGGCAGCCGCTTCAGCTCGTCGACGGGCAGGCCTCCCTCGGCGTCGAGCAGGGCGGCGAGCCGGTTGGCGTCGCGGACGAACTCGGTGTTCTTCCACAGGAACCAGACACCGATGACCGGCAGGATCAGCACCGCCACGCCGAAGGTGACGGTGAGGGGCGTGCCGGCCTCGATGAGCAGCACGCCACGGCTGCCGACCAGGACGAAGTAGACGACCAGGACGGCGGCCGTGATGGCGTAGGAGATCTTCGCGCGCATGGCTCGGCTCGGGCTCAGTTCAGGTCGAGGAAGTGTTCCAGGCCGAAGGTCAGGCCGGGAGTGGTCACCACGCGGCGGGCGCCGAGCAGGATGCCGGGCATGAAGCTGCTGTGGTGCAGGGAGTCGTGGCGGACGGTGAGGGTCTCGCCCTCGCCGCCGAGCAGGACCTCCTGGTGGGCGAGGAGTCCGCGCAGCCGGATCGCGTGCACCGGGACCCCGTCGACGTCGGCGCCGCGGGCGCCGTCCAGGGCGGTGGCCGTGGCGTCCGGGGCGGGCGCGCTGCCGGCCTGACGGCGGGCCTCGGCGATGAGCTGGGCGGTGCGCGTGGCGGTGCCGCTGGGGGCGTCCACCTTGTTCGGGTGGTGCAGCTCGACGACCTCGACGGACTCGAAGTACGGGGCGGCGATCTGCGCGAACTTCATGGTGAGGACCGCGCCGATGGAGAAGTTCGGCGCGATGAGCACGCCCGTCTTCGGGGACTGCTCCAGCCAGCCCCTCAGCTGCGCGAGGCGGTCGTCGGTCCAGCCGGTGGTGCCGACCACGGCGTGGATGCCGTGGCGCACGCAGAAGTCGAGGTTGCCCATGACCGAGGCGGGGGTGGTCAGCTCCACGGCGACCTGGGCGCCGTTCTCGGCGAGGGTCTCCAGCTTGTCGTCCCGGCCGAGGGCGGCCACCAGCTCCATGTCGTCGGCGGCCTCGACGGCCCGTACCGCCTCGGAACCGATCCGGCCCTTGGCACCGAGGACCGCCACGCGCAGCTTGCTCATGTTCCTTGTTTCCTTACCGGGAGGGGTCGGGGCCTGTCGTTACGGATCCTGCCGCGGACGCGGGGTCTGGCACACACCGGACCCCGCTCACCGACGTCGGCCAGGCGCCGTCGATTTCCTGCGACCTGATCCGGACATCAGACCCTAGGCGACGGCGTCGTGCAGACGGGACGCCTGCTTGTCCTTGAGCGGGCCGATGACCGACAGGGAGGGCCGCCGTCCCAGGACGTCGCGGGCGACCGAGCGGACGTCGTCCGGGGTCACCGAGGCTATCCGGGCCAGCATGTCGTCGACCGACATCTGCTCGCCCCAGCACAGTTCGCTCTTGCCGATACGGTTCATCAGCGCGCCGGTGTCCTCGAGACCGAGGACGGTGGAGCCCTTCAGCTGGCCGATGGCGCGCTCGATCTCGTCGTCGGGCAGTCCGTGCTCGGCGACCTGGTCGAGTTCGTCGCGGCAGATCTTCAGCACGTCGTGCACCTGGGAGGGCCTGCAGCCCGCGTACACGCCGAACAGGCCGCAGTCGGCGAAGCCCGAGGTGTACGAGTACACGCTGTAGGCCAGTCCGCGCTTCTCCCTGACCTCCTGGAAGAGGCGGGACGACATGCCGCCGCCGAGGGCGGTGTTCAGCACGCCCAGGGCCCAGCGCCGCTCGTCGGTGCGGGACAGGCCCGGCATGCCGAGGACGATGTGCGCCTGTTCCGTCTTGCGGCCGATGAGCTCGACCCGGCCGGCGGTGCGCAGCGCGCGGCTGCCGCCGCGCGGGGCGATCGGTTCGGCACCGGTGTTCCTGAGGGCGCCGGCCTTCTCGAAGGCGGCCCGGACCTGGCGTACGACCTTGTTGTGGTCGATGTTGCCGGCGCAGGCGACCACGAGGTGGGTCGGGTCGTAGTGCTTCTTGTAGAAGCGGCGGATGCGGTCGGCGGTGAGGGCGTTGACCGTGTCGACCGTGCCGAGGACGGGGCGGCCGAGAGGGTTGTCGCCGAACATGGTGTGCGCGAACAGGTCGTGCACGCAGTCGCCCGGGTCGTCCTCGGTCATCGCGATCTCTTCGAGGATGGCGCCGCGTTCGACGTCGACGTCCTCCTCCTGGATCAGCGAGCCGGTCAGCATGTCGCACACCACGTCGATGGCGAGCGGCAGGTCGGTGTCGAGCACGCGCGCGTAGTAGCACGTGTACTCCTTGGCCGTGAACGCGTTCATCTCGCCGCCGACGGCGTCGATGGCGGAGGAGATGTCCAGGGCGGACCGGCGGGAGGTGCCCTTGAAGAGCAGGTGCTCCAGATAGTGGGTGGCGCCGTTCAGGGCCGGGGTCTCGTCGCGGGAGCCGACGTGGGCCCAGATGCCGAAGGTCGCCGAGCGGACCGAGGGCAGCGTCTCGGTGACGATGCGCAGGCCACCGGGAAGGGTGGTCCTGCGGACCGTACCGATGCCGTTCTCGCCCTTGATCAGGGTTTGGGTACGGGCGACGGCCCGCGCCTCCGAGGAGGTGCGGGCCGTCGCCTTGGAGCTACGGGACGTCACTGGTCGGCGTCGTCCTTCTTGTCCTCGGAGCCTTCCTCGCCCTCGATCACGGGGATCAGGGAGAGCTTGCCGCGGGAGTCGATCTCGGCGATCTCGACCTGGACCTTCTGGCCCACACCGAGGACGTCCTCGACGTTCTCCACGCGCTTGCCGCCGGCCAGCTTGCGGATCTGCGAGATGTGCAGCAGACCGTCCTTGCCGGGCAGCAGGGAGACGAACGCGCCGAACGTGGTCGTCTTGACGACCGTGCCCAGGTAGCGCTCGCCGACCTCGGGCATCGTCGGGTTGGCGATGCCGTTGATCGTGGTGCGGGCGGCCTCGGCGGAGGGGCCGTCGGCGGCACCGATGTAGATCGTGCCGTCGTCCTCGATGGTGATCTCGGCGCCGGTGTCCTCCTGGATCTGGTTGATCATCTTGCCCTTGGGGCCGATGACCTCGCCGATCTTGTCGACCGGGATCTTCACGGTGATGATCCGCGGCGCGTTGGGGGACATCTCGTCCGGCGTGTCGATCGCTTCCATCATCACGTCGAGGATGTGGAGGCGGGCGTCACGGGCCTGCTTGAGGGCGGCGGCCAGGACGGAGGCCGGGATGCCGTCCAGCTTGGTGTCGAGCTGGAGGGCGGTCACGAACTCCTTGGTGCCGGCGACCTTGAAGTCCATGTCGCCGAAGGCGTCCTCCGCACCGAGGATGTCGGTGAGGGTGACGTAGTGCGTCTCGCCCTCGATCTCCTGGGAGATCAGGCCCATGGCGATACCGGCGACGGGGGCCTTCAGCGGCACACCGGCGTTCAGCAGCGACATGGTGGAGGCGCAGACGGAGCCCATGGACGTCGAGCCGTTGGAGCCGAGGGCCTCGGACACCTGGCGGATCGCGTAGGGGAACTCCTCGCGCGTCGGCAGCACCGGCACGAGCGCGCGCTCGGCGAGGGCGCCGTGGCCGATCTCGCGGCGCTTCGGGGAGCCGACGCGGCCGGTCTCACCGGTGGAGTACGGCGGGAAGTTGTAGTTGTGCATGTAGCGCTTGCGGGTCACCGGGGAGAGGGTGTCCAGCTGCTGCTCCATGCGGAGCATGTTGAGGGTGGTGACGCCCAGGATCTGGGTCTCGCCACGCTCGAACAGCGCCGAGCCGTGCACGCGCGGGATGGCCTCGACCTCGGCGGCCAGGGTGCGGATGTCGGTGACACCGCGGCCGTCGATGCGCTTCTTCTCCTTGATGACGCGCTCACGGACCAGGGACTTGGTCAGCGAGCGGTACGCGGCGGAGATCTCCTTCTCGCGGCCCTCGAACTCCGGCAGGAGCTTCTCGGCGGCGAGCGCCTTGACGCGGTCCAGCTCGGCCTCGCGCTCCTGCTTGCCGGCGATGGTCAGCGCGGAGGCGAGCTCCGGCTTGACGGCGGCGGTGAGGGCCTCGAGGACGTCGTCCTGGTAGTCCAGGAAGATCGGGAACTCGCCGGTCGGCTTGGCCGCCTTGGCGGCGAGGTCGGCCTGGGCCCGGCAGAGCACCTTGATGAAGGGCTTCGCGGCCTCCAGACCGGCGGCGACGACCTCCTCGGTCGGCGCCTCGGCGCCGCCCTCGACCAGCTTGATGGTCTTCTCGGTGGCCTCGGCCTCGACCATCATGATCGCGACGTCGCCGTCCTCCAGGGTGCGGCCCGCGACGACCATGTCGAAGACGGCGTCCTCGAGCTCGGAGTGCGTCGGGAACGCCACCCACTGGCCGTTGATCAGCGCGACGCGGACGCCGCCGATCGGGCCGGAGAAGGGCAGGCCGGCCAGCTGGGTGGACGCGGAGGCGGCGTTGATCGCCACGACGTCGTAGAGGTGGTCGGGGTTGAGCGCCATGATGGTGGCGACGACCTGGATCTCGTTGCGCAGGCCCTTCTTGAAGGACGGGCGCAGCGGGCGGTCGATGAGGCGGCAGGTGAGGATGGCGTCCTCGGAGGGCCGGCCCTCGCGGCGGAAGAAGGACCCGGGGATGCGGCCCGCGGCGTACATCCGCTCCTCGACGTCCACCGTGAGGGGGAAGAAGTCGAGCTGGTCCTTGGGGTTCTTGGAGGCGGTGGTGGCCGACAGCACCATGGTGTCGTCGTCCAGGTAGGCCACGGCGGAGCCGGCGGCCTGGCGGGCCAGGCGGCCCGTCTCGAAGCGGATGGTGCGGGTGCCGAAGGAGCCGTTGTCGATGACGGCCTCGGCGTAGTGGGTCTCGTTCTCCACTAGCGTTTTCTCCGTTACTTTGTCGTCTTTACGTCCCGCTTCGCCCGTGTGGCGGGGGGACGGGGGCGGAGAAGCGCTCCACTGGTGCGGGCCGGTCTTCGATCGAAGCTCCCGGGATTCACCCTCCCGGGGGCCACTACCGAGGACCGGCGGCGGCGAGGTGCGCTTCTCCTCGTGCGTCGTTCGTACCTATTGCGTTGTGCTACCACACTACAAAGGTGCGGTGACAGTCCGCACGTACAGCAAAGGGAGCGGCCCCCTTTCCCCGGGAACCGCTCCCTTCACGGCGTCTTACTTGGCGCCCGCCGCACCGCGGCGGATGCCGAGGCGGTCGACCAGCGCGCGGAAGCGCTGGATGTCCTTCTTGGCGAGGTACTGCAGCAGCCGGCGGCGCTGACCGACCAGGATGAGCAGACCACGGCGGGAGTGGTGGTCGTGCTTGTGGGTCTTGAGGTGCTCCGTCAGGTCGGAGATCCGACGGGAGAGCAGAGCGACCTGGACCTCGGGGGAGCCGGTGTCACCCTCCTTGGTACCGAACTCGGAGATGATCTGCTTCTTCACTGCGGCGTCGAGCGACACGCGTACTCCTCATAGTCTGTGAGAGGCCACCGAGTGCCCCCGGTCTTCTTCTCGGGGGGTCTTCCATGACTCGGAAGGCAGGGATCCGCTGGGCGCGGCCTCCGGAGCGAGCCCGCTCCGGGGGTGCGTACACATACGGCCGTCACTCAGCGTACCAGGCTGTAGCGGGGCCCTTTCCCCCGGTCCGCCGAACCGGCCGAGCCGGACGTCGCAGGCCACTAGGGTGAGCGCTCGGATCAGTTCACACGTCGGGAAGGGGTCGCTGCGGCATGGCGGAGACGGCTGAGGAGATCAAGGCGCGCAAGGAGCGGGAGAGGGACGAGCTCTACGCCCTCGACATCTCCGGTGTCGAGTGGCACAGCGCGCCGGGCACCGAGGAGCACGAGGAGCGGGTCGAGATCGCGTACCTTCCCGGCGGTGCCGTGGCCATGCGGTCCTCGCTCGACCCGGACACGGTGCTGCGGTACACGGAGGCGGAGTGGCGGGCCTTCGTGCTGGGGGCGCGGGACGGCGAGTTCGACCTGGAGCCGGCGCCGGACGACGGAGGGCCCACCGCGGCCTCCGAGTGATGTGGAGATGTGGCAACGGGCGGTACGCGTGCGTGCCGCCCGTTGGCCTGTGCGTCAACGGGCGTATGTCCGGGGCGGGTTGATGATGTCATGCGCGTGATGGACCGAGTGGTCGGCCTGTTGACCGTTGCATGAGTGTTGAGCGAGTTTGCCCACTTAAGTAGCTAAATCTGTACGGCTCTTGCCCGTGAGACGTGGGGCGGAGCAACCCGTGCCGAGGGGTGGGCGGGGCTGACGGGGTGGGGCTACTGGTGATTAGGCTGGTACCCGGCGCGACGCCAGAACCCGCGAACCGGGCCCCGGCGTCCTACGGGGAGGGCACATGGTCGCCCCCAGCACGCACGAGGGTGCTCGACCACACCAGGAGGAACTGTGAGCAGCGATCGGGACGGGACGCGCGGGGGCTGGGCGACACCCGGCGATGACCAGCCCGACGCGGAGTCCGCCATCGAGACGACGGGCGAGTTCACCATCGACTACGCGCCGCCGGCCTGGTACACGCAGAACGCTTCGGGGAGTTCGGAGTCGGGGGCGTCGTCCGCCCCGTCGCCCTCCGGTTCCTCGCCCGCTGCTCCGGCTCCCTCCCCTCATGCGCCCGTTCCGCCGCTGCCGGGGCTGACTCCGCCGCCGCACGCGGTGGGGGCGGCGGGGCCGTCGGCCCTTCCGGCGCAGCCGCCCGCGCCCGCGCCGGGGGCACCCTTCACTCCGCCCGCGCCCGCACCCGCACCGGGCGCCCCGTTCACGCCTCCGGCGCCCGCGCCCGCCGCGCCGTTCACGCCGCCCGTGCCGCCGTCCGGGGGGCCGGTGGCCGTGCCGAGGCTTCCGGTGGGGAGCGGGTTCGAGCCGCAGCGGCCGGAAGCGGAGAAGGAGTCCGAGGAGTCGGGGGCGGCTTCCCCTTCGGCCGTGCCGGACATCCCGGTCGGTGGGTTCCAGGCCGGCAACGGTGATCTGGAGAGCGGTGCGACGATCCGCTTCTCCGCCTCCGCGCTGACGCGGGAGATCGCGGAGCGCGAGGCGGAGGCCGAGGCGGACGCGAAGGACGAGGCCGGGGCCCGGACGGGCACGGAGGACGAGAACGAGGCCGGGACCGGGACCGGGACCGGGACCGGGACCGGGACCGGGACCGGGAGCGGCACAGAGGATGAGGACGAGGCCGGGGCCGAGGCGCGGCTGGAGCCGTCCGCCGGTGAGGACGGGACCGACGACGGCGCCGGGAGCACCGCGGAGGTGTCCGGCACCGCGGTGAGCCCGTCGGACGCCGGCGAGGCCGAGGCGGCGTCCGGTACGTCCGACGAGCGTGAAGCCGGCGAGGTCTCCGACTCGGAGGACGTCGCACCTGAGGACGCCGAGTCCCCGGTGACCGACGGGGAGGACGACGCCGCGCCGGCGGAGCCGGAGGCCGAGCCCGAGGACGCGGTGCCCGCCGAGGACGTGCCGGTGACGGACGAGCCGACGGCCGTCGAGCCCGAGGACGCCGAGCCGGTGAACGACGCGGTGCCCGCCGACGCGGCTCCCGCGAAGGCCCCTGAGGACAGCACGCCTCAGGATGCCGTCCCGGCCACGCCCGACGCCCCGCCCGCCTGGACTCTCCCGGCGCCGCAGGACGCGCCCCCGGCGCCGTCGGCGTACCCCGCCGCCCCGGCACCGGCCGGCCAGTGGCCCGCGCAGCCGCAGCAGGCGCCCGCCCAGCCGGCGGGCGCGCAGCCTCAGCCCGCGGCAGCGCAGGACCAGCCGGCCGTCCCTGCCCAGCAGCCGCCGTTCCAGCCTCAGGCGCCGCAGCCCGCGCCCGCCGCCTGGAACCCGCCGGCCGCCGCCCCGCAGGCGGGGTACGGCTTCCCCCAGCCGGGTGCCGCCCCGACGCCCCCGGCCCAGCCCGCCGGCGCCCCCGGTGGGGCGAGCCCACAGGCCGGGTACGGCTTCCCGCAGCCCGGCACCCCGCCCACCTCGGCACCCGACACCCCCGCCGGCTACGGCTTCCCCCAGCCGGGCGCGGCTCCCACTCCCCCGGCCCAGCCCGTCGGCTACGGCTTCCCGCCCGCCGGTGCCCCCGGTCCGGCGACCCCTCAGCCCGAGGCCGCCCTCGCATCCAGCCCACAGGCCGACTACGGCCTCCCCCAGCCCGGCACGGCAGTCCCGCAGCAGCCCGGCACTCCGCCCGCCCCGGCGCCGGGCACCCCGGCCGGCTACGGCTTCCCGCAGCCGGGCGCCGCCCCGACGCCGGCTCCGCAGCCCGGCGCGGCGGCCCCGCAGCCCCCTGCGCAGCCCGGCACCCCGGCGCCCGACGCCCCCGCCGGCTACGGCTTCCCCCAGCCGGGCGCCGCCCCCACTCCTCCGGCCCAGCCCGCCGGCTACGGCTTCCCGCCCGCCGGTGCCCCCGGCGCGGCGGCTCCCCAGCCCCCGGCGCAGCAGCCCGGGAGTGCTCCCGCTCCCGGCGCGCACGCCGGTTACGGCCTCCCTCAGCCCGGCACGGCGGTTCCGCAGCAGCCCTTCGGGCAGCCCCAGCCCGGCACCCCGCCCGGGCCCGGCCCTCAGGCCGGTCACGGCTTCCCCCAGCAGCCGCCCGTCGATCCGCGTACCGGGGCCGCCTGGCCGCAGCCCGTCCAGCACGACCAGCGGCAGCCGACCAATCCCGGTGCGGCGCCCCTCGGTTACACCGCCGCCGTGGAGCTGTCCTCGGACCGGCTGCTCAACAGCAAGAAGCAGAAGGCGAAGAGCAGCCGTCCCGCGGCCGGCGGTTCGCGTTTCAAGCTGGGCGGGAAGAAGGAGGAGGCCGAGCGGCAGCGGAAGCTGGAGCTGATCCGTACGCCGGTGCTGTCCTGCTACCGCATCGCCGTCATCAGCCTCAAGGGCGGCGTCGGCAAGACGACCACGACCACCGCCCTGGGCGCCACCCTCGCCACCGAGCGGCAGGACAAGATCCTCGCGATCGACGCCAACCCGGACGCCGGTACGCTCGGCCGCCGGGTGCGGCGCGAGACCGGGGCCACCATCCGCGACCTCGTCCAGGCGATCCCGTATCTCAACTCGTACATGGACATCCGGCGGTTCACCTCCCAGGCGCCGTCCGGTCTGGAGATCATCGCCAACGACGTCGACCCGGCCGTGTCCACGACGTTCAACGACGAGGACTACCGGCGCGCGATCGACGTGCTCGGCAAGCAGTACCCGGTCATCCTCACCGACTCCGGTACGGGTCTGCTCTACAGCGCCATGCGCGGCGTGCTGGACCTCGCCGACCAGCTCATCATCATCTCCACGCCGTCCGTGGACGGTGCGAGCAGTGCCAGTACGACGCTGGACTGGCTGTCCGCGCACGGGTACGCGGACCTCGTCTCGCGGTCCCTCACCGTGATCTCCGGGGTGCGCGAGACCGGCAAGATGATCAAGGTCGACGACATCGTGGCGCACTTCCGGACCCGGTGCCGGGGCGTGCTCGTCGTGCCGTTCGACGAGCATCTGGCCGCGGGTGCGGAGGTCGACCTCGACATGATGCGGCCGAAGGTGCGGGAGGCCTACTTCAACCTCGCGGCGCTGGTCGCCGAGGACTTCGTACGGCATCAGCAGTCGCACGGTCTGTGGACCTCCGACGGCAACCCGCCGCCGGTCGCCGCCCCGCCGCTGCCGGGCCAACCCGTTCCGGGCCAGCCCTTCCCCGGCCAGCCCATGCCCGGTCAGGCCGTCCCCGGTCAGCCGGGCCCGTACCCCCAGCAGCCGCAGCCCGGACAGCCCCCGGCCCAGCCCGGCCACCCGTACCCGCAGGTCCCGGGCCGGCCCTATCCCCCTCACCCCGGCCCGCAGTAAGGCCCCGCACCCGAGCGGCCCCTTTCGAGGGGCCGCTTTCGCGTGCGGGGCCGAAATCCGCCGTCAGGCCCTGGCCAGCAGCGCGTCACCGGTCTCTACCAATGAGCGCGCCACGTACATCAACTCGTTGTTTTCGCAGGCCACATGGGGTGTCTGCGCCGTTGACGCCCGCCATGGTCGCTGATAGACACACTCATCACTCATCTGATCAACCCGCCCTTCCTGTGCGAGCGATGACGCGAGGTCAGCGACCATGGAAACGAACGATCAGTACGGCGGTCACCACCGCACCCCGGGCCGCACCCGGCTCGTCATGGCGGCCGGCGCCGCCGCGCTCACCCTCAGCGCCGGACTCGCCACCCCGCTCAACCCGGCCCCGGACCAGGCGCGGGCGGCCGGTGACGGCACCAAGGTGCTGACCGTCGCGGTGGCGCAGAGCGTCGACTCGCTCAGCCCGTTCCTGGCGGTACGGCTGCTCAGTACGAGCATCCACCGGCTCACCTACGAGTACCTGACGAACTACGACCCCGAGGACAACCACGTCATCCCCGGCCTGGCCACCAAGTGGGAGTCGTCGCCGGACAAGCTGACCTGGACGTACACCATCCGCTCGGACTCCGCCTGGTCGGACGGGAAGCAGGCCACCGCCGAGGACGCGGCCTGGACGTTCAACACGATGATGAAGGACCCCGGCGCGGCCACCGCGAACGGCAGCTACGTCGCCAACTTCGAGAAGGTGACCGCGCCGAGCCCCACCGAGCTGGTCATCGAGCTGAAGAAGCCGCAGGCCACGATGACGGCGCTGGACGTGCCGATCGTGCCCAAGCACGTGTGGGAGAAGGTCGACGACTACGCGAAGTTCAACAACGACAAGGACTTCCCCGTCGTCGGCAACGGGCCGTTCGTCCTCACCGACTACAAGCCGGACAGCTATGTGCGGCTGAAGGCCAACAAGGACTTCTGGCGCGGGTCGCCCAAGTTCGACGAGCTGGTCTTCCGCTACTACAAGGACCAGGACGCCGCGGTGTCGGCGCTGCGCAAGGGCGAGGTGTCGTTCGTCGCCGGGTCGCCGTCCCTGACGCCGGCCCAGACCGAGGCGCTGAGGAGCGAGAAGAACATCCGGGTCAACGACGCGCCGGGGCGCCGCTTCTACGCGCTGGCCACCAACCCGGGCGCCAGGACGAAGACCGGCGAGAAGATGGGTGACGGACACCCCTCGCTGCTCGACCAGCGGGTGCGCAACGCGCTGTTCATGGCGGTGGACCGGAAGACCATCATCGACAAGGTGTTCCAGGGGCACGCCGTGGAGGGCGCCGGCTACATACCGCCACGCTTCTCGCAGTACTACTGGGAGCCGTCGGCCGGCCAGGAGCTGGCGTACGACCCGGCGGAGGCGGCCCGGCTGCTCGACCGGGCCGGCTACCGGAAGAACGGTGACGGCAAGCGGGTCGGCAAGGACGGCAAGCCGCTCGACTACCGCGTGCTGTGCCACGCCACCGACCCGAACGACAAGGCGGTCGGCCAGTACCTCGAGGAGTGGTGGGGCGACCTCGGTATCGGGGTGACGCTCAACTGCCTGGACAACGTGACCGATCCCTGGCTCGCCGGTGAGTACGACCTCGCCTTCGACGGCTGGTCGGTCAACCCGGACCCCGACTTCGTGCTGTCCATCCACACCTGCGCGGCGCTCCCGGCGACCCCGGAGGAGACCGGCGCGACCGACAACTTCATCTGCGACAAGACGTACGACGAGCTGTACGCGCGGCAGCTCGCCGAGTACGACGCCGGCAAGCGGGCGGACATCGTCAAGCAGATGGAGTCGCGGCTGTACGACCTCGGGTACATGAACGTCATGGCGTATCCGAACGCGGTCGAGGCGTACCGCACGGACCAGATCGAGTCGATCACCACCATGCCGGCGAAGGCGGGCAACATCTACGGCCAGGACGGCTACTGGAGCTGGTGGTCGGCGGTGCCGGCGGACTCCGGTGACGGAGGCGGTGACGCGTCGTCGACGGGCGTGGTGGTCGGGATCGTCGCGGGTGTCGTCGTCCTCGCGGGGCTGGGGGTCTTCGCGGCGATGCGGCGACGGACCACGGCCGAGGACCGCGAGTAGGCGGCGGACGGACACCCATGACCGCTGACGCGACATCCGCATCGACAGGGGGCACGGGGGCCGCCGGTCCGGCGAAGGACGGACCGGCGGCCGTCCGCGGGCCGCACGAGTCGCACGGGCCACGCGGCCGCCGTATCACCACCGCGTATCCGCGCTATGTGGCGGGCAAGCTCGCCGGTGCGGCCGTGTCCCTGCTCGCCGTCCTCGTCACCAGCTTCTTCCTCTTCCGGCTGATCCCCGGCGACCCGGTGAAGTTCATGACCGGCGGCCGCCAGGTGTCGGCCGAGCAACTGGCCGCGTACCGGGAGCAGTTCGGGCTCGACCTGCCGTTGTGGCAGCAGTTCACCGACTACTGCGGCAAGGCGCTCACCGGTGATCTGGGGACGTCGTACCAGTTCAACGCGCCGGTGGTCGACAAGATCACGGAGGCGCTGCCGAACACGCTGCTGCTCACCGGTACCGCCTTCGTCCTCTACACCGCGCTCGGGATCGTCCTGGGCACCCGGTCGGCGTGGCGGCACGGACGGCTCGGCGACAAGCTCAACACCGGCCTGGCACTGACGCTGTACTCCCTCCCCTCCTTCTGGCTGGGCCTGCTGCTGATCACCACGCTGTCGGTGGGGATCGGGCCGCTGCCGGGACTGTTCCCGACCGGTGGCATGGAGTCCGGCGGGGAGGAGGGCTTCGCGTACGCCGTGGACGTGGCGCACCACCTGGTACTGCCGGTGGTGACGCTGGTGGCCGTGGACTACGGGCAGACGCTGCTGGTGACGCGGTCGGCGCTGCTGGACGAGATGGGCAGCGACTATCTGACGACCGCGCGGGCCAAGGGGCTGCGCGACGACCTCGTACGGCGCCGGCACGCGGTGCCCAACGCGCTGCTGCCGACCGTGACGCTGATCTTCATCAACCTCGGGCGGACGGTGGCCGGTGTGATCCTGGTGGAGACGGTCTTCTCCTGGCCGGGCCTGGGAGGACTGTTCTACCAGGCGCTGAGCGTGCCCGATCTGCCGCTGGTGCAGGGGCTGTTCTTCGTGTTCGCCGCCGCGGTGGTCGTGATGAACACGCTCGCCGATCTGATCTATCCGCTGTTCGATCCCCGGGTGGGCCGATGACGACCGAGAAGATGCCGGCCGCGCGCCCCCGCGCCCTGGCGTGGCAGCGGCGCCGGGCCTCGGCCGCGCGGTTCTGGCGGCAGTACCGCACCCACCGGGCCGGCCTCTTCGGCCTCGCCACGCTCGCGCTGTTCGCGCTGCTCGCCCTGGCCGCTCCGCTGGTCGTCGGATCCGACGTGGCCGACGTGACCGACGCACCGGGCAGCCCGCTGGAGCGCCCGAGCGCGGAACTCCCCTTCGGAGCCGACCGGTTCGGTCGGAACCTGCTCGGCCTGGTGATCTGGGGTGCGCGGGTGTCGCTGCTGGTGGGGCTGCTGGCGGCCGTGCTGTCGGTGGCGATCGGCACGGTGATCGGGGTGACGGCGGGGCACTTCCGGGGCTGGTACGCGACGGTGGTGATGCGGATCACCGACTGGTTCCTGGTGATGCCGACGCTGGTGCTGGCGATCGCGCTGGCCACGGTGATGTCCCGCTCGCTGCTGACGATCGTCGTGGCGATCGGGGTGACGACCTGGCCGACGACGGCCCGGCTGGTGCGGGCGCAGACGCTGGCGGTGGAGACCCGGCCGTACATCGAGCGGGCGCGGGCGCTCGGCGGCGGGCACTGGCACATCATGTCCCGGCATGTGCTGCCCAATGTGATGCCGCTGGTGCTGGCGCAGACGACGCTGATCATCTCCTCGGCGATCCTGGCGGAGGCGACGCTGGCCTTCCTGGGGCTCGGCGATCCGACGGTGGTGTCGTGGGGCGGGCTGCTGCAGGACGCCCGGGAGGCGGGTGCGGTCAGTGCCGGGCACTGGTGGTACCTGGTGCCGCCGGGCATCGCCATCGCCGTGGTGGCGCTGGCGTTCACACTGTGCGGACGGGCCGTGGAGTCCGTCCTCAACCCCAGGCTGGGGGTGTCCCGTTGAGTCTGCTCGACGTCAGAGGGCTGACGGTCACGTACGCGGGCGGGGCGGCCGCCGTGCGCGGGGTGGATCTACGGCTGGAGGCGGGCCGCAAGCTGGGGATCGCCGGGGAGTCGGGCTGCGGCAAGTCCACCCTGGCGCTGGCGCTGCTGCGGCTGCTCCCGGCCGGGACCCGGGTCGGCGGGGAGATCCTGCTGGACGGCGAGGACGTCCTGGCCATGAAGTGGGGCCGGGTACGGGCGGTCCGCTGGGCCGGGGCGTCCATCGTGTTCCAGGGGGCGATGCACTCCCTCAACCCCGTGCGGCGCATCGGCGACCAGATCGCCGAGCCGATCCTGCTGCACCGGAAGGCCACCCCGGCCGGGGCGCGGAAGAGGACCGGGGAGCTGCTGGAGCACGTCGGTCTGCCGGCCGCCCGTGCGTCGGCGTACCCGCACGAGCTGTCCGGCGGTCAGCGGCAGCGCGTCATGATCGCCATGGCGCTGGCCTGCGATCCGCGGCTGATCATCGCCGATGAGCCGACGACCGCGCTGGATGTGATGATCCAGGCGCAGATCCTGCGGCTGATCGAGCGGCTGGTCGCGGACCAGGACGTGGGGCTGATCATGATCAGCCATGACCTCGCGGTGCTCGCCGGCACCTGTGACCGGCTCGCGGTGATGTACGCGGGCCGGGTGGTCGAGGAGGGTCCGGCGGGAGAGGTGTACGAGGCCGCTCGCCACCCCTACGCCCAGGCGCTGTCGGCCGCGTTCCCGCGCATCGGCGACCCGGCGTCGCGTTTCGCGCCGCGTGGCCTGCCGGGCGACCCGCCGGACCCGGCGGCGCTGCCGCCGGGCTGTACGTTCCGTCCACGGTGCCCGGTGGCGCTGGACTCCTGCGCCACGGAGGACCAGCCGCTGCGGAACGCGGGCCCGGACCGGCGGGCGGCGTGCGTACGGGTCGCCGCGGCGGCCGGCCCACCGGCCCCTCAGCGGAACACAGACGGTGATCCGGGCTCCCTGGAGGAAGCGAGGCCCCGTACCCCATGACCACCTCCACCACCCCCCTTCTCAGCGCCCAGGGTGTGCGCATCGCCTTCCCGGGGCGGCACGGCGCGCCGGACGCCCGTGCCGTGGACGGTGTCGATCTGGACATCCGTCCCGGTGAGATCGTCGCCCTGGTCGGTGAGTCGGGCTGCGGCAAGACGACGCTGGCCCGCGCCCTGCTGGGTCTGGTCGAGCCGACCGCGGGCCGGGTCACCTTCGACGGACGGCCGCTGGAGTACTCCGGCCGCTCCCTGAAGGCGTACCGCAGGCGCGTGCAACTGGTGCTGCAGGACCCGAACGGATCGCTCAACCCCCGGCACACGGTGTACGACGCGGTGGCCGAAGGGCTGCGTATCCACGGCCACGGCGGTGACGAGCGGGCCGCGGTCGCCGACGCCCTGTCCCTGGCCGGTCTGCGCCCGCCGGAGCGCTTCCTCCTGCGCTATCCGCACGAGCTGTCCGGCGGTCAGCGGCAGCGTGTGGTGATCGCGGGCGCGCTGGTGCTGGAGCCCGAACTCCTCGTCGCCGACGAGCCGGTGGCCTCCCTCGACGCGTCGGTGCGCGGGGAGATCCTCGCCCTGCTGCTACGGCTGCGCGCCGAGCTGGGCCTGTCCGCGCTGGTCGTCACGCACGACCTCGGACTGGCCTGGAACATCGCCGACCGGGTCGCGGTGATGTACCTGGGCCGGATCGTGGAGACCGGGGCGGTGGAGCAGGTCCTGACGGCCCCCCGGCATCCGTACACCCGGGCCCTGCTGTCGGTCCTCCCCGAGGCGCCGGGTGAGCCGGTGGTCCTCACGGGCGAGCCCCCGGACCCGTCCCGCGTCCCGTCCGGGTGCCGGTTCCACGCCCGCTGCCAGATCCTGGCGGGCGGCGAGGCGGACCGGGCGGGGGTGGCGGACGCGTGCCGGGGCCGGGACCCGGAGATCCTCGACGGGGGCGGCGCGGCCCAGGTGGCGTGCCACTGGGCGCACGCCCGGGAGAGCTGACCGGTTACGGCTTCCCGGCCGCGGCCACGAGGTTCTTGCAGCGCTCGACGTCCTCGGCCATCTGCTCCAGCAGCGCCTCCAGCGTGTCGAACTTCGCCTGACCGCGCACGAAGGCCAGGAAGTCGACGGCGACGTGGAGGCCGTACAGGTCGAGGCCGACACGGTCGATGGCGTACGCCTCGACCGTGCGCTCGGTGCCGTCGAACTGGGGGTTGGTGCCGACGGAGATCGCGGCCGGCATGGCCTCGCCCTGGGCGTGCAGCCAGCCGGCGTAGACGCCGTCGGCGGGGATCGCGGTGTGCGGGAGGGTCTCGACGTTGGCCGTGGGGAAGCCCAGGTCGCGGCCGCGCTGGGCGCCCCGGACGACGACGCCCTCCACCCGGTGCGGGCGGCCGAGGATCTCGGCGGCGCCCTCGACCTCGCCCTCGGCGACCAGGCGGCGGGTGAGCGTGGAGGAGAACGGCTCGCCGCCGCCCGCCTCACCGGACACGTACAGGTCGACGACCTCGACGTCGAAGTCGTAGACCCGGCCCTGCTCGGCGAGGAACTCCACGGTGCCCGCGGCCCGGTGGCCGAAGCGGAAGTTGGGGCCCTCGACGACCGCCTTGGCGTGCAGCTTGTCGACCAGCACCTTGACGACGAAGTCGGCGGCGGACAGCTTCGAGAACTCGGTGGTGAAGGGGAGGATCAGGACCGCGTCGACGCCGAGCTCCGCCATGAGTTCGGCGCGCCGGTGGTGCGGGGCCAGCAGCGGGGGGTGGCTGCCGGGGCGGACGACCTCGCTGGGGTGCGGGTCGAAGGTGACGACGACGGCGGGGACGCCGAGCTCCCGGGCACGGTCCACGGCATGCCGGATGATCAGCTGGTGCCCGCGGTGGACTCCGTCGTAGGAGCCGATGGTGACGACGCTGCGCCCCCAGTCCTGGGGGATGTCCTCCAAGCCACGCCAGCGCTGCACTGTGCCTGCTCCTTGTCGAAACCTCGTCGGACGAACCCGAGTCCGTGGACTTCTCTACGCAGCTCTAAGGGTGCCATGCCGGGTGCCGGGGGCCCGCATCGGCATGGGGGCTGTGTGACGGGGGGCACGTGCCGGCCGGGCGGGGTCAGGCGGGGACGACCGCTCCGGCCGGGTTCCCGAGGGTGCGGCGGGTGGCGGGCCCGATCAGCGCGGACCACTCGCGCGGTGCGTCCGTCAGCCAGCCGGCCACGGCGGCGGCGAAGCCCGGCACATGGCCGCCCAGGTCGGCCAGGCAGCGGTCGAAGCGGGTGGCGCCCTCCTCGGTGCGCGCCAGGAGCAGCCCGGCGCGGTGGACGAGGACGCGCGGCTCGGGGCCGGTGGTGCGGGCCGCGGCGCGCACCACCGCCTCCAGGACGTCGGGGTCGGACTCGCGGGCGAGCAGGGTGTCCAGCAGTTCGCGGCGCAACGGGCGGGAGGCCGGTGTGCCGGGGCCGGCGAGGATGCCGGCGAGGGCCACCCGGAGCGGTTGCGGGCCGCCGTCGAGCAGGCCGGTGAGCAGGGTCCTCAGTACGGCGCGGGCGGCCGGGCCCCGCTCCAGCCGCTCGTCGGCGTACGCGGCCACCTGCCCCGTCAGCTCCGGCCGCCGCTCCACCGTCTCCCGTACGAGTGCGGCGACCCGGCGGGCCAGGGCGGGCGGGACGGCGTCGGCGAGGGCCCGGAACGTCTCGCCCGCGCCGGTCCCGCCGAGCCGGGTGCGGAAGGCGTCGAGGACGGGCTCCGGGTGGGTGGTGAGGGCGGGGACGAGCGCGCCCGGCGGGAGGTGGGGGTCGCCGGCCGTGAAGCGCTCCAGGGCCCGCGGGAGGTGGCGGTCCCTGCTGTTCGGGTCGCGGACCAGGAGGGCGAGGGCGCCGCCGTGCAGCTCGCGGTCGGCGGTGCGGACGAGGACGGCGAGCGCCGCGTACCGCAGCAGGGTGCGGTCGGTGTCGTCGCGCGCGTACGGCGCGGCGAGCAGGCCGTAGGCGAGGGCCGTGGCCCGGCGTGCGGGTCGTTCGTCCTTCGCCCACCGGTCGACGGCCCTGCACATCGCGGCGGGCTCCTCCTCCGTGAGCACGGTGAGCAGTTGGCCGGCCCGCCGGTGCGCGCTGTCGGCGAGCGCCTCCGTCAGCGCGTCCGGGGCCGCGTGCCGGTGGGTGTGCAGCAGCGCCTGCGCGGCGGTCGCCACGGTCGCGTGCGGGGTGGCGGGCAGCGGCCGCTCGTCCTCGAACCAGCGGATGAGATGCGGCAGTACGGCGACGGGGTCGGCGGCGAGCAGCCGGGCGGTGGCGTCGAGGAAGCGGGGTTCGTTCTCGCACGGGGGGCCGTCGGCGTGGACGAGCCGGCGCAGCAGTGCGCACCGCGTCTCCGGCGGCAGCCGGAGAGCGGTCCAGAAGGCGGGGCCCAGCTCCGGCGGCACGCCCCGCCGCTGTTCCCGCCAGGCCACGAGACGGTCGGCCAGCAGCCGCAGCACGTCCGTGTACGGCGTGGCGTCGGCCACGCGCGTGAGGGTCCCGCCGAGCAGCCGGGCGGCCCACCAGGAACCCGGGTCGGCGTCGAGGGCGTGCACCAGATCCGTGAGCCGCGTGGACAGCCGCCGGCTGCCGTGCCGCCGCGCGAGGAACAGCAGGGCCTCGACGACGACACCGATGCGGTGGTGCGGGACGGGGGCACCGGCCGGAGGGAGGGCTTCGGCGCCGGGGGCGGCCGGGAGGAGGTCGACGGCGGGCGGTACCGGACGTCCGGTGGCCGCGCCGGCTCCGTCGTCATCGGCGAGGCGGTCGTCGGCAGGCCGGTAATCGGTGTCGGCGACGGCCCAGGGGTCGGGACCGGCGACGGTCCAGGGATCGAAGGCGACAGCGGGAAGACCACGACGATCACCAGCCGCACCGGCCCGGCGGCCGGACAGCGGGAGAGCCCCTTCCGCGGCGTCCCGGTCACCGGGAGCGGCGGCAGACCGGTGGGGCCCGTCGCCGGGCAGCGGGCAGCGATCCTCGGCGGCGGCCGGCCGCGGGGTGCGCCCGCAGGGAGCGACCGGAGCGGCGGGGACGGAACGACACCCGTCCACCGCCGCACCGGCCCGGCGGCCGGACAACGGAAAGGCCCCCTCTGCGGCGTCCCGGCCACCGGAAGCGGCGGCAGCCGGCCACGGAACACGCCCGCCGGGAGCGACCGGAGCGGAGCGATACCCGTCCGCCGCACCGGACCTACGGCCGGACAACGGAAGAAAACCCTCAGCGGCATCCCCGCCGCCGGGCAGCGGGAAGCCGTCCTCGACGGCGGCCGGCCACGGGGCGCGCCCGCCGGGGGCAACCGGGGCGGCGGGGGCGGTGTGGACCAGGGTGCGCAGGGTGTCGTCCACGTCGAGGTGGGTGCCGTGGAGCCAGTCGGCCAGTTCCTCGTCCGCGAACCGGTAGCCGGTCGTCCCGGCCGGGACGAGAAGCCCTTCGGCGAGCACGGCCGAGGCCCAGCCGGTGCCGCCGCCGAGCCGGTCGGGGGCGGGTCCCCGGGGGAACACCACGTCGAACGTCTCCCGGTCCAGGCCGCCCGCGCCGAGGCTGCGCCGGGCGGCCTCGTGCACCTGTCCGGCGACCCTGGCGGCGAGCCGGCGCACGGCGGTGCCGCGGATCCCGTTCTTGTCGGCGAGGCGGACGGCGATCCGCAGGCACATCAGGTCCAGGTGGGCCGAGAAGACGTCGCCGCGGTCGACGGGGATGTCGGGGGCGGTGCCGGCGAGGGCGGACCGGAGGTCCGCGAGCATCCGCAGGGTCAGGGGATGGCGGGCGTCGGCGTCGGCCACCGCGCCCTCGGGGACGCCGTGGCGGGCGCGTGCCCGGCGGGCCTCCTCGGCGGTGAGGTCGCCGAGGGCCACACAGGCGGGGAGCCCGTCGGGGCGGGGCGCACCGGCGTGCAGCAGCTCCTCCGGGAACCCCGCCTCCTCCCAGTACTCCGCGCGGCACGCCACCACCAGCCGGGCCCCCGTCGCCCGCAGCCACCGCACGGTCCCGGCGGTCCACTCGGCCGGTCTGTCGAGCAGGGCCTCCTCGGGTCCGTCGAGGAGGAGCAGCAGGGGGTGGCCGGCCGTGCGGGCGAGCCCGGCCAGGTGCTCCGGGCTCACGTCACCGAGGGCGTCCGGGCCGGCCGGGAACGGGGCGCGGGAGGCCGCGACGACGGCGGCGGCCCGGTCCAGCGCCCGGCGGGCGGCGTCCGCGACCGAGCCGTCGCCCGCGTCCAGGTCGGCACCGCGCAGCCGGAGCGTGGGCCGGCCCGCGCGGTACCGGCGGGCGGCGAGCGCGGTGAGCTGCGTCGTACGGCCGCTGCCGGGCGGCCCGACCAGGCCCAGCACGGTGGCCTCGCCCCGCTCGAACGCGGCGAACTCCGTGAGCACGGCGAGCCGGTCGACGGGCTCCACGGCCCCGGCCGGCCCGTCTCGGCCGGCCGAGGAACCCCCCACACCCACAACGGCCCCGTCCCGCTCGAACACGGCGAACTCCGCGAGCCGCCCGGCGGGCCCCACGGCACCAGCCGGTCCGCCCCACCCAGCCGAGGAACCCCCCACGCCCGCAGCAGCCCCCACACCAGCAGCCGCCCCGCCCCCTCCGGCCGAGGAGACCCCCACACGCACAACAGGCCGGCCGGCGGGCCCCACACCACCGGCCGTGAGCTGCACCACCCCGGCGAGGTTGAGGTCGGCTCCGTGGGCCGGGACCGTCGTCCTGTTCTCGGTGAGCAGTGCGGCGAGCGGGCCCTCGGTGAGGCCCGGGGGAGGCAGGCGTACGGCGAAGCCCCCGGCGCGGTCGTCCGAGTGGAGCGCGGTGCCGAGGACGCCGAGCACGGCGTTGGTGGTGGCGTCGAGCACCGGGCCGCCGGCGGCGCCGCCGCCGAGCCGCAGCGCGTCCCGGCCCGCGGTGCCGACCGCCAGTTCCAGGGCGTCGTCCAGTGCGTACGCGCGGTCGGTGGCGGTGTAGGTCACGGGGCCCGTCCCCAGCACGCGCGCCTCGCGCCAGCCTCCGGCGGGGATCCGCACATAGGTGCCGGGCAGGACGGCGCGCCGCGTGGTGACCGGCAGCGGTGCGACGCCGAGCCCCTCGCTGCGGACCAGGGCCAGGCCGAGCGCGGGCAGCGGGGTCACCGCGTCCGCGGTCACCACGCACTGGCGGCCGGCCGCCGCGCGCAGCACGAGCCGGGACAGTCCGTCGACCGCCTCGTGACCGGTGATCACCGTGCCGTGGTGATCGGCCACGAAGCCGATGCCGCGCGGCCGGCCGGCGAGGTCGTGCAGGCGGACCAGGACGTCGTGCGGGCCCGGAGCGGCGTCCGGGGCCTCCCGTTCGTGACGGGGTTCGTGTTCGTAGGGGGACGGCATCGTCGAGCCTCCCGTCGCGCATCCGTGCCCTTGGCCGCGACAGTAGGGCCGAGATGATCAGCGGGACAGATCGCCCGGTGAACGCGCCCCCTTCCGCTCCCCCGGTTCACTCCGAGCGCCCGCACGTACGGGTGAACAGGCGGGGGCGGATGGATACACCCTAGGGGTGGGGGAACCGAGGGGGACCGTGGAGCGGCGGCATGTCCATCCCCGTGACGCCGCTCCACGGGCGGTCCCGCCCGCGTGTCAGCCGAAGACGGCCAGGCTCTTCGCCTTGCCCCGCTGCTCCTCGACGAGGGCCAGGAACCGGCGCTCGGGGCCGAACACGGCCACGGCTCCGGAGCCGGCGTACTCCTCGGGCATCTCCAGGCGTACCCCGTTGGTGAGCAGCCTGGCCCGCCGGTCGTCGACGTCCCAGCGCGGGAACGCGGCCGTGGCGGCCTCGGCGATCGGCATCACCGTCAGCTCCTGCTGGAGCTGGTCCAGCGTCTTCGCGGAGTCCAGCTTGTACGGGCCGACGCGGGTGCGGCGCAGCGCGGTGAGGTGCCCGCCGACGCCCAGGCCGGCGCCCAGGTCGCGGGCGAGGGCGCGGATGTAGGTGCCGGAGGAGCAGACGACCGACACCACCAGGTCCAGCACCGGGGTGCCGTCCTCGGCGACCGCCTCCCGGACGTCGTACACGGAGAACGAGGAGACGGTGACCGGCCGGGCGGGGATGTCGAACTCCTCGCCCTCCCGGGCCCGCTTGTAGGAGCGCACCCCGTTGATCTTGATGGCGCTGACCCGGGACGGCACCTGCATGATGTCACCGGTCAGCTCGGCGACCCCCGCGTCGACGGCCTCGCGGGTGACCGCGGAGGCGTCGGTGGAGGAGGTGATCTCCCCCTCGGCGTCGTCAGTGAGCGTGTTCTGCCCGAGCCTGATCGTGCCGAGGTACTCCTTCTCGGTCAGCGCGAGGTGGCCGAGGAGCTTGGTCGCCCGCTCGACGCCGAGGACGAGGACGCCCGTCGCCATCGGGTCGAGGGTGCCGGCGTGGCCGACGCGCCGGGTGCCCGCGATGCCGCGCATCTTGGCGACCACGTCGTGCGAAGTGAAGCCCGACGGCTTGTCGACGATGACAAGGCCGTCGGGCGTGGTGGGCTTCTCGGTCATTCGGCGGTGTCGTCCGTCTCGTCGTCTTCCGGCTTGCGGTACGGGTCGGCCCCGCCGGCGTACGTGGCACCCGCGGACGCCTCACGCACCTTGGCGTCGGACTGGCGCGCCTTGTCGAGGAGGTCCTCGATGGTGCGTGCCGTGTCCGGAAGCGCGTCCATGACGAAGGACAGGGTCGGCGTGAACTTCACGCCCGCCGCCCGGCCCACCTCGGAGCGCAGGACGCCCTTGGCGCTCTCCAGACCCGCCGCGGCGGCCTTGCGCTCCTCGTCGTCCCCGTACACCGTGTAGAAGACGGTCGCCTCCCTGAGGTCACCCGTGACCCGGGTGTCCGTGATGGTGACGTGCGAGCCGAGCCGCGGGTCCTTGATCCCGCGCTGCAGCTTCTGGGCCACCACCTCTCGGATGAGGTCCGCCAGCCTTTTCGCCCGCGCGTTGTCGGCCACTGGTCCGTCTCCCGTTCTTTCCTGTCTGCGTATCTCTGGGCTGTGGTCGTCAGTCGTCTTCACCGTGGAAGCGCCGCCTGACGGACAGCAGTTCCACCTCCGGGCGCCCGGCGACCAGCCGCTCGCAGCGGTCCAGTACGTCGGTCAGGTGCCCCGCGTCACCGGACACCATGGCCAGGCCGATGACCGCCCGCCGGTGGAGGTCCATGTGATCCACCTCGGCCGCGCTCACCGCGTACTTGCGCTGGAGCTCGGCGACGATCGGGCGGACGACGGAGCGCTTCTCCTTCAGCGAATGTACGTCGCCGAGGAGGAGGTCGAAGGACAGCGTCCCCACATACATGTGCAACCGGTTCACCCGCCGGTACGGGATCGATGGCCCCGCCATCCGTGGTGGGCAGGGACATCAGAACCGTACAACGAAGGGGGCGCGGCGATCGACGGATATTGTGCCCCGCCGGCCGCGACGCCGTGCGTCCGCACACACACGCGCGCCGGCCGGCGGGACCCGGGTGGGTCCCGCCGGCCGGCACACACCGTGGGGTGTTACACCCGCGGCTTCTCGCGCATCTCGTACGTCGCGATGACGTCGTCGACCTTGATGTCGTTGAAGTTTCCGAGGTTGATACCGCCCTCGTAGCCTTCGCGGATCTCGGTGACGTCGTCCTTGAAGCGACGCAGACCCTCGATGTTGAGGTTCTCCGCGATGACCTTGCCATCGCGCAGCAGGCGCGCCTTGGTGTTGCGCCTGACCTCGCCGGAGCGGATGAGCACACCCGCGATGTTGCCCAGCTTGGACGAGCGGAAGACCTCGCGGATCTCCGCCGTGCCGAGCTCGACCTCTTCGTACTCCGGCTTGAGCATGCCCTTGAGGGCCGCCTCGATCTCCTCGATCGCCTGGTAGATGACCGAGTAGTACCGGACGTCCACACCCTCGCGCTCGGCCATCTGCGCGGCACGCCCGGCGGCGCGCACGTTGAAGCCGATCACGATGGCGTCGGAGCCCATCGCCAGGTCGATGTCGGACTCCGTGACCGCACCGACGCCGCGGTGCAGGACGCGGATGTCCACCTCTTCGCCGACGTCCAGCTGGAGCAGCGAGGACTCGAGGGCCTCGACCGAACCGGAGGCGTCACCCTTGATGATCAGGTTCAGCTGCTGGACCTCGCCGGCCTTGAGCACCTTGTCCAGGTCCTCCAGGGACACGCGGCGCGTGCGCTTGGCGAACGCGGCGTTGCGCTCACGGGCAGCGCGCTTCTCGGCGATCTGACGGGCCGTACGGTCCTCGTCCACGACGATGAAGTTGTCGCCCGCACCCGGGACGTTGGTCAGGCCCAGGACCTGGACCGGCGTCGACGGGCCGGCCTCGGCGACGTTGTTGCCGTTGTCGTCGAGCATGGCGCGCACGCGGCCGTAGGCGTCGCCCACCACCATCGTGTCGCCGACCCGCAGCGTGCCTCGCTGGACGAGGACGGTCGCCACGGCACCGCGGCCGCGGTCGAGCCGGGACTCGATCGAGATGCCCTGCGCGTCCTGCGTGGGGTTGGCCCGCAGGTCGAGCGAGGCGTCCGCGGTGAGGATGACGGCCTCGAGGAGGCTGTCGATGTGCAGACCCTGCTTGGCGGAGATGTCGACGAACATGGTGTCGCCGCCGTACTCCTCGGCCACCAGGCCGTACTCGGTCAGCTGACCGCGCACCTTGGTCGGGTCCGCGCCCTCGACGTCGATCTTGTTGACCGCGACGACGATCGGGACGTCGGCCGCCTTCGCATGGTTGAGCGCCTCGACCGTCTGCGGCATGACGCCGTCGTTGGCCGCGACGACCAGGATCGCGATGTCGGTCGAGCGCGCACCACGGGCACGCATGGCGGTGAACGCCTCGTGACCCGGGGTGTCGATGAAGGTGATCTTGCGCTCTTCTTCGTTGACCTCGGTCGCGACCTGGTAGGCACCGATGTGCTGGGTGATGCCGCCGGCCTCGCCCGCGATGACGTTCGTCTTGCGGATGGCGTCGAGGAGGCGGGTCTTTCCGTGGTCGACGTGACCCATGACGGTGACGACCGGCGGACGGACCACCAGGTCCTCCTCGTCGCCCTCGTCCTCGCCGAACTCCAGGTCGAAGGACTCGAGCAGCTCGCGGTCCTCCTCCTCCGGGCTGACGATCTGAACGGTGTAGTTCATCTCGCCGGCGAGGAGCTGGAGCGTCTCGTCGGAGACGGACTGGGTCGCGGTGACCATCTCGCCGAGGTTCATCATGACCGCGACGAGCGACGCCGGGTTGGCGTTGATCTTCTCCGCGAAGTCGGTGAGCGAGGCACCGCGCGACAGGCGAATGGTCTCGCCGTTGCCGCGAGGCAGCATCACGCCGCCGACCGACGGGGCCTGCATGGCCTCGTACTCCTGGCGCCTCTGCCGCTTCGACTTGCGGCCGCGACGCGCGGGACCGCCGGGACGGCCGAAGGCGCCCTGCGTGCCACCACGGCCGCCGGGACCGCCGGGACGGCCACCGAAGCCGGGACGGCCACCGCCGCCGGCGAAGCCGCCACCGCCACCGGGACGACCGGCGAAGCCGCCGCCGCCACCGGGACGACCGCCGCCACCGGGGCCGGCGGGACGGCCGGCGAAGCCACCGCCGCCGGGACGGCCGGCACCGCCGGGACGACCCGCACCGCCCGGACCGCGGCCGCCGGGGCCGGGACGCGGGCCGGCAGCGGGACGCTGCGGCATCATGCCGGGGTTCGGACGCGGACCGCCGGGGCCGCCGCCGGGACGGGGACCGCCCTGCGGACGCGGCATCGAGCCCGGGGTCGGGCGCTGCCCGCCCGGAGCCTGCGGACGCGGACCGCCGCCCTGGGCACCGGGGGCCTGCGGACGGGGACCGGCACCGCCGGGACCGCCGGGACCACCCGGACCGGGACGCGCGCCCTGCGGGCGCGGAGCCTGCGGACGGGCCATGCCGGTGGAGCCACCGGAGGTGAAGGGGTTGTTACCGGGACGCGGACCGGCCGGACGGGCGCCCGGACGCGGTGCGCCGCCACCGGGACGCTGACCCTGACCGGCCGGACGGCCCTGGCCGCCCTGCCCCTGACCGCCCTGACCGGCGGGACGACCGCCGGGCTTGGGGGCACCGGGACGCGCGCCGCCGGGCTTCGGGCCGGACGGAGCCGGAGCCGCCGCCGCGGGCGGGGCCTGGAACTCCGGGGCCGCCGGAGCCGGACGCGGCGCGGGGCGCGGGCCCGGACGGGGACCGGGGGCCGCCGGCGCGGGCGCCGACGGGGCCGACGGAGCCGCCGGCGGCTGGGCCGCGGCGGGCTTGGGCGCTGCCGGCGGCTTCGGGGCGGCCGGACCCGGACGGGCCGCCTGCGCCGGGGACGGCGCGGCGGGCCTGGGGGCCGCCTTGCGGGGCGCGCCGGGCTTCGCGGCGGACTTGCCGTTGCCCCCGCCCTGCTGGAAGGCGTCGGTCAGCTTGCGTACTACGGGCGCTTCGATGGTCGAAGACGCCGAACGGACGAATTCACCGAGTTCCTGGAGCTTGGCCATGACGACCTTGCTCTCCACACCGAACTCCTTGGCGAGTTCGTAGACCCGGACCTTAGCCACTTCGCTCCTTTGAGGTCCGGGTTGCGTCCGGACCGTCGCTAGTTCATGGGCGTACTCATCGCGTACTCATCGAGTGCTCATCGCAATCTCGACCTGCTTTCGACTCGCGAGGTACCAGACCGCACGGGGACTTCCGTGCGGCATGTTCGTGCGTGTTGCCTGTCCAGCCGGCGAAGAGCCGCTGCTCAGCAACCTTGTGCCTGCTCGACGTAGAGGCGCAACGCCTTTACGTCGAGCGGTCCCGGGACGCGGAGCGCCCGTGGGAACGCCCTGCGGCGCACCGCCTGGTCGAGACAGACCGGGACGGGATGCACATAGGCACCCCGGCCGGGCAGCGTACCGCGAGGATCGGGAACGCACGCGTCCTCGATCACCACGATGCGCAGCAGCTCGCTCTTGACCGCTCGCTCCCGGCACCCCACGCAGGTGCGCTCGGGGCATACGCCAGCACGTGTCCGGCCAGACACTCCTCAGTCTACCTCCCCGCGCCGACCTCACCCCTTTGGGGCAAGAATCGAACACATGCTGTGCGCAAAGCTGTCGTGATCTCAGCGATCCGCGGCCCGGATCTATTCCCCGGTCCGTTCCCCGGTCCGTTCCCCGGTCTGTTCCGTGTCCGGCCGGATGTCGATCCGCCAGCCGGTCAGCCGGGCGGCGAGGCGGGCGTTCTGCCCCTCCTTGCCGATCGCCAGGGACAGCTGGTAGTCCGGCACGATGACCCGGGCGGACCGGGCGGCCATGTCGACGATCTCCACCTTGGAGACCCGGGCCGGCGACAGCGCGTTCGCCACCATCTCGGCCGGGTCGTCGGACCAGTCGACGATGTCGATCTTCTCGCCGTTCAGCTCGCCCATGACGCTGCGCACCCGGCCGCCCATGGGACCGATGCAGGCACCCTTGGCGTTCAGGCCCGAGCGGGTGGACCGTACGGCGATCTTGGTGCGGTGGCCGGCCTCGCGGGCGATCGCGGAGATCTCGACGGACCCGTCGGCGATCTCCGGCACCTCCAGGGCGAAGAGCTTCTTCACCAGGTTGGGGTGCGTGCGCGACAGGGTGACGGACGGGCCGCGCACCCCCTTGGCCACCCGGACGACGTAGCTGCGCAGCCGCATGCCGTGCGGGTAGGTCTCGCCGGGCACCTGCTCCTGCACCGGCAGGATGGCCTCCAGCTTGCCGATGTCGACCAGCACGTTCTTCGGGTCGCGGCCCTGCTGGACCACTCCGGTGACGATGTCGCCCTCGCGGCCGGCGTACTCGCCGAGCGTCGCGTCGTCCTCGGCGTCGCGCAGGCGCTGCAGGATGACCTGCTTGGCCGTGGTGGCGGCGATGCGGCCGAAGCCGGACGGGGTGTCGTCGAACTCGCGGGCCTCCTGGCCCTCCTCGAGGTCCTCGGGGTCCTCCTTCGCCCACACGGTCACATGTCCGGTCTCCCGGTTGAGCTCCACGCGCGCGTGCCGGCGGCTTCCCTCGGTGCGGTGATAGGCGATGAGGAGGGCCGATTCGATCGCTTCGACCAGCAGGCCGAGGGAGATCTCCTTCTCCCTGACCAAGAGCCGAAGTGCACTCATGTCGATGTCCACGATTACGCCTCCTCTTCCTTCTCGTTGTCCTTGCGGTTGAACTCGACCTGGACGCGCGCCCTGGTGATGTCGTCGAAGGCGAGCCTGCGCGCGGTGGCCTTGCGGCCCTTCACCCCGGGCACCTCGAGGTCGAGACCCTCGTCGTCGACCCCGGTGATCCTGGCCACCAGCTCGCCGCCCTCGGCGAGCTGGAACCGGACCAGGCGGCCGGTGGCGCGCGTGTAGTGCCGGTGCTCGGTGAGGAGGCGTTCCGCGCCCGGGGTGCCGACCTCGAGGGTGTACTCCGCGCTGCCCATCGCGTCCGTCTCGTCGAGCTTCGCCGAGAGCGCGCGGCTCACATCGGCGATCCGGTCGAGGTCCGCTCCGGTGTCGGAGTCGACGACGACACGCAGCACACGCTTGCGGCCGACCGCGTCCACGGCGATCTCCTCGAGATCCAGGCCCTGGGAGCTGACGAGCGGTTCCAGAAGTTCTCGAAGCCTCTCGCTCTGGGTGGTGCTCATCCGGGTGACTCCTCGGCCGCGTGTGCTGTTGTGGGACGGTGCGCGTGTCTGGATCAAAGGGTATCCGGTCGCAGAGGGTGTTGCTGTCCACCCGGTCACGGAGGGTGCCGCCGGGCGCCCCCGCGCGGGCGCACGGGTACGGTGATCACGGGCTCCGGCCCGCCCTTTTCCGTCGCCCCGTTCGTACGAGCTTCCGAGGACGTCTGCCGTGTCGTTCCCCCTGTCTCCGCGCGCCCGTTCGGGGCCGCGCAGAAGGAGTCTGCTCGCCGCCGCCCCGGCGGCCCTGCTGGTGGCGGGCTGCTCCGCCGGGTCCGAGGACGCCGGTGCCTCCGGCGGCAGCCGTCCCTCGGCCGCCGACCGGGCACGCGCGCGTGCGGCCCGGGACAGCAGGGAGCTGGCCGAGCGGTACGACGCGGTCGTGGCCGCGCATCCGAAGCTGGCGGAGCGGCTGCGTCCGCTGCGCGCGGAGGTCGTACGGCACGCGGAGGCGTTCGGGGGGACGCCGGAGTCCTCGCCGTCCCCGTCGCCGTCCGGGCCGGGCTCGCCCTCGGCCTCCGCGCCCGCCGTGCCCGCGAAGGAGAAGGACGCCCTCGCCGGACTCGCCGCCGCCGAGCGGGAACTCGCCGGCCGGCGCGCGAAGGCGCTCCTCGACGCGCCGGGCGAGCTGGCCCGGCTGCTGGCCTCGGTCGCGGCGGCCGGCGCGGCACACGTGTATCTGCTGACGGAGGCATGAGGGTGAGCAAGTCGCGCGAGGCGAAGGACCGGGAACTGCGGGCTCTGCAGGCCGCGCTGGCGGCGGAGCACGCGGCGGTGTACGGCTACGGGGTCGTCGGCGGACGGATCGGCGAGGACCGGCGCACCGAGGCACGGACGGCGTACGACGCGCACCGGGCGCGCAGGGACGCACTGGTGCGCACGGTGAAGGACGCGGGGGGCGCGCCCGTCGCCGCCGCCGCGGGGTACGCGCTGCCGTTCCCGGTGCCGGACGCGGCGGCCGCGGTCCGGCTGGCGGCGGAGCTGGAGGACAGGGTGGCCGGAGTGTACGCCGATCTGGTGCGCGCGAGCGGGGGCGAGCGGCGGCGGGAGGCCGCCGAGGCGATGCGGGAGGCGGCGGTGCGGTCGGTGCGCTGGAGCGGCGAGAGCGTAGCCTTCCCTGGGCTCGCCGAGCGGAGCGGTACGGCTTCGGGGACCCCGGCGCCGACGGCGTGACGGGGCGGCGGGCCCCGCGTACAGCAGGAAGGGAACGACTCGCGCATGGTTTTCGAACCGCCGAAGCGTCTGGTGAGGGCGCTCGGTGAGACGGCGCCCGAGGGCGACGACTGGCTGGAGAGGCTGCCGGAGGCGGCGCGCGAGGCCGTCGCACAGCGTGAGTTGACCGTGGAGCGGGTGCAGGTGCCGGGCGGGCGCAGCAGCCTGGTCGTGCTGGTGCGGACGGCCGACGGGACGCCCGCCGTGCTGAAGCTGGCGCCGCGCCGGGCGCGCCCGGAGAGCGAGCGGGCCGCGCTGGCCCACTGGGACGGCCGGGGGGCGGTCCGGCTGCTGGAGCCGGTCCCGGGCGCGACCGAGGGGGTGCTGTTGCTGGAGCGGCTGCATCCGGATGTGTCGGTGCGGTCATTGCCGGAGGCGAAGGCGTTGCTGGAGGCGGCGGGAACGCTGCGCCGGCTCTGGGTGGACCCGCCCGAGGAGCACGGCTTCGAGACGGTGGCCGAGCGCACGGAGCGGCAGGCGCGGGCGATGCGGGCGAGCGCGGCGGCCGACCCGGAGGTGGCCCCGCTGGTGGAGGCCGCGCTGGCGGCCCGCGAGGAGCTGGTGGCGGCGCCGCCCGAGCAGCGGCTGCTGCACGGGACGTTCCGGCAGAGCAAGGTGCTGTCCGGGGAGCGCACGCCGTGGCTGGCGGTGGGGCCGGACCCGGTGGTCGGCGAGCACGCGTTCGACCTGGCCCGGCTGGTCCGCGACCGCGTGGAGGACCTCATCGCCCAGGCCTCCGGCGCCACGACGACCCGCCGCCGGGTGAAGCGCCTCGCGGAGTCCCTGGAGGTCGACCGCGAACGCCTGAGCGGCTGGACCCTGTTCCGCGCGGTGGAATCGGGCGTACGGGCCCGCCGTGTGGGCCGCGAGCAGGACGCGGAGCTGTTGCTGGAGTTCGCGAGCTGGCTCTGACGCCCGGTCGCTCGGACCGACGGGCGCCGGCAGCCCCGTCCGGCCGGCGTGGGAGCCACGGCAGGGCGTCGGTGTGAGGCGGAGGCGGGTCGCGCGGCCCGGCGCCTGCGGGGTGCCTCCCCCGCCCCCGGCTTCTCCCCCGCCCCCGGCTTCGCTCGAGCGGGAGGGACCCCATGAGCGGGAGGAACCCTCACCCCCATCCTCGGGATGCTGTGGGTGAATCCGCCCGGCGGCTGCCGGTACCTGCCGCGCAGACGATGCCGGGATCCGCCCACAGCGTCCCTCGGGCGGGGCCCCGTTCACCCTGGGGTACCTCCCAGGCCTTCAAGGCACTGGGGAGGCAGACTGCCCGCGGCCACGTGGCCGCGGGCAGTCTGCCTGGGGCTGTGTCAGGCCGTCAGACGGGCCACCGCCTCGTCGACCGTCAGTTCCTCGCGTTCGCCCGTGCGGCGGTCCTTGAGTTCGACGACGCCCTCCGCCGCGCGGCGGCCGGCGACCAGGATCCGCGGGACGCCGATCAGCTCCGAGTCGGTGAACTTCACGCCCGGGGAGACGCCCGCGCGGTCGTCGACCAGGACGCGGAGGCCGGCGGCGGACAGCTTCTCGGAGACGTCGAGGGCGAGCTCGGTCTGGAGCGCCTTGCCGGCGGCGACCACGTGGACGTCGGCCGGGGCGACCTCGGCGGGCCAGCACAGGCCCTTGTCGTCGGCGGTCTGCTCGGCGAGGGCGGCCACCGCGCGGGAGACGCCGATGCCGTAGGAGCCCATGGTGACGCGGACCGGCTTGCCGTTCTGGCCGAGGACGTCGAGCTTGAGGGCGTCGGCGTACTTGCGGCCGAGCTGGAAGATGTGGCCGATCTCGATGGCGCGGTCGAGCTTGAGACCGGTGCCGCACGTGGGGCAGGGGTCGCCCTCCCGCACCACCACGACGTCGACGTACGCGTCGACCTCGAAGTCGCGCCCGGCGACCACGTTCTTCGCGTGCGTGTCGGCCTTGTTGGCGCCCGTGATCCAGGCGGTGCCCGGCGCGACGCGCGGGTCGGCGATGTACGTCACCTTGTCCAGGCCCTGCGGGCCGACGTAGCCGCGCACCAGGTCGGGGCGGGCGATGAAGTCGGCCTCGGTGACCAGTTCCACGACGGCCGGGGCGAAGTGCGCCTCGACCTTGTCCATGTCGACCTCGCGGTCGCCGGGGACACCCACGGCGACGATCTCGCCGTCGACCTTGACCAGCAGGTTCTTCAGTGTGGCCGAGGCGTCCACGTCGAGCTGGGCGGCGAGGGTCTCGATGGTCGGGGTGTCGGGGGTGGGGATCTCCTCGGCAGCCGGGACACCGGTGGCGTCGACCGGCTTCAGCGCGTAGGCGACCGCCTCGGTGTTGGCGGCGAAGTCGCAGTTCGGGCAGTCCGCGAAGGTGTCCTCGCCGGCCTCGGCGGGGGCGAGGAACTCCTCGGACTTGGAGCCGCCCATGGCGCCGGCGGTGGCCGCGCAGATGCGGTAGTCGAGGCCCAGGCGCTCGTAGATCCTCTGGTACGCCTGGCGGTGCAGGGCGTACGACTTCGCCAGGCCCTCGTCCTCCAGGTCGAAGGAGTACGAGTCCTTCATCAGGAACTCGCGGCCGCGCAGGATGCCGGCGCGGGGGCGGGCCTCGTCCCGGAACTTGGACTGGATCTGGTAGAGGATCACCGGCAGGTCCTTGTAGGAGGACGCCTGGTCCTTCACCATCAGGGTGAAGATCTCCTCGTGGGTGGGACCGAGGAGGTAGTCGCCGCCCTTGCGGTCCTGGAGGCGGAACAGCTCGGGGCCGTACTCGTCCCAGCGGCCGGTGGCGTCGTAGGGCTCACGCGGCAGCAGGGCGGGGAGCAGCACCTCCTGGGCGCCGATGGCGTCCATCTCCTCGCGGACGATGCGCTCGACGTTGGCGAGGACCTTCTTGCCGAGGGGCAGCCACGTCCAGATGCCGGCGGCGGTGCGGCGGACATAGCCGGCGCGGACCAGCAGCTTGTGGCTGAGGACCTCGGCGTCCGCCGGGTCGTCGCGCAGCGTCTTCGCCATCAACTGGGACATGCGCTGGACCGGTGCTTTCGCCATGGCTCTCGTACTCCTGCTACGTCTGGGTGATGACAGGAGGTTAGCCGGGCGGAAGGGGGCGGCGGAAATCCATTGTCCCTATCGGCGGAGGAGGGGCAGCGGGGCGCCCATGACGGCGTACGGCTTGGGGGCGCCGGGGAAGAGGACCTGGCGGGCGAGGTCCTGGTAGCCGAGCGAGCGGTACAGCCGGCGGGCGGGGCTCTCGACGTCGATCGCGGAGAGGATCGAGCGGGGCTGCTCGGCGCCGTCGGTGATCGTGGTGATCAGGGCGCGGCCGATGCCGTGCTTCTGGTGCCGGGGGTGGACGTGCAGTTCGGTGATGACGAAGGAGTCGTCGAGCCAGTCGTCGTGGCCGCGGGCGCGCAGATAGGGCTCGACGACGGTGGACCACCAGTGGGCGCGGTCGTTGGGCATGCCGTAGACGAAGCCGGCCAGGCGGCCCCTGACGGTGGCGCCGAAGGCCCGGGCGCCCGGGAGGGTCATGTGGCGCAGCACGATCTGCCGGCGTACGGCCACCTCGTCGGGGCCGAGCCCGAACGCGACCGCCTGCACCGCCAGCGCCTCGTCGACGTGGCCGGGGAGGTCGAGGGGGCCGATCACGATGTCGTCGGGGTGGGAGCGGCCGTGACCGGGAAAGCGCACCATGCCGGGGAGACTACAGGGCGTGCCCGCTCAGAACAGCACGCTCATGAAGGCGCCGACCTCCTGGAAGCCCACCCGTGCGTACGTCCTGCGGGCGGGTGTGTTGAAGTCGTTGACGTAGAGGCTCGCCACGGGCGCTATCTCCGTCAGGGCGTAGCGCAGGACGGCCGCCATGCCGGGGGCGGCGACGCCCCTGCCCCGGTGCTCGGGGGCCACCCAGACGCCCTGGATCTGGCAGGCGCGGTCGGTCGCGGCACCGATCTCGGCCTTGAAGACGACCTTGCCGTCGGTGCCGAAGCGGGCGAAGGCGCGGCCGGCGCCGACGAGCTCGGCGACCCGGGCCTGGTAGAGCAGGCCGCCGTCGCCGGCCAGCGGGGAGACGCCGACCTCCTCGGTGAACATCGCCACGCACGCCGGCATGACCGTCTCCAGCTCGTCCTTGCGGACGCGGCGGACGTAGGGGTCGGGGGCTATGAGGGGGGACGGGCGGTCGGTGACCATGAGGGGCTGGTGGGTGCGGACCTCGCGGGCCGGACCCCACTGGGGTTCGAGCAGCCGCCAGAGCGCGGCGGTGGGCTCGGCCGGGCCGACGATCGAGGAGCAGCGGCGGCCGGCCCGGCGGGCACGGTCGGCGAAGGCGCGGACGGCCCGGGGGGTGGCGCAGATGGGCACCAGGTTGGCGCCGGCATAGCACAGGGACGTCAGGACGCCCCCCTCGTACCAGCCCCACATCTCGCCGCCGAGCCGCCACGGGTCCAGGCCCGCGATCTGGACGCGGGCGGTCACGAAGGCGTTCGCGACCGGCTCGCGGTCGAGTACGGCGAGTGCGGCGTCCAGGTCACTCGGTTCGAGGACCCGGGATGTGGTCTGCGTCAACACGTGCGGGGCCTCACACACTGGGGTCTGCTGATTTCTCCGCACTGTACCCGCGGAATCCGGGGGACGCCGCCCCCGGATCCCGCTTCGGTCCTGGACCCGCCCCGTCCCCGGGCGCCGTGCGGGCCGGCCGGCGTGGTCAGCCGGCCACCGAGACCTGCGGCTCGCCCGACATCACGCCGTCCTTCTCCATCTCCTCGGCGATCTTCATCGCCTCCTCGATCAGCGTCTCCACGATCTTCGACTCGGGGACGGTCTTGATGACCTCGCCCTTCACGAAGATCTGGCCCTTGCCGTTGCCGGAGGCGACGCCGAGGTCGGCCTCGCGGGCCAAGGCGGGCCCGGCCTCGGTGACGCCGAGGTGCAGCGGGTAGTCGCACTGGGCGGCGAGCTGGCGGTAGGCCTCGACCATGACGACCGGGTCGTTGTGCTTGACGGAGATCTTGATGTCCCGGAAGTCGTGCTCCTCGAAGAGGGACGCCTCCCACAGGGCGGACTCGGCCAGCGCCTCGGGGGTCGCCTTGCCGTACTTCTGGAGCAGGCGCCGGTCCAGCGAGC
>NZ_JOIZ01000036.1 GCF_000721605.1 Streptomyces sp. NRRL S-37
TCGTCGACAACCAGGCGCAAAGCGTCCTGAACTCGGTGGGCGGGCCGAACAGCACGGCCGGCAAACCGGCCCAGACCCCCCGGGCGCCGGCCGCGTGACAGACGTCAGGCGGAGGGGCCGGTCAGGTGAGCCCGCCGCCCATGCGGTATCCACAGGGCGGGCCGACCATCCGACCCACCTGAGCGGCCATGCGACGTGACGAGTTCAGCCTCAGCAGCGGGGAGCGGAAGCGGTCCGGCAGGGCATCACCGCATGGATGAGGGCGGTCGGCCACCGCGTGGTCCTGATCCGAAACGGACAGGAAATGTCACAGGGGTCCGCTCACAGCCGGAGGTGTAGCCCATGAGGGGGAATCGCATCGCCGGCAGAGCCAGCCGGACGCGAAGGAAACATTCCGCACGGTAACCAGGGACTCGTGACGTCTCGGTCGAGGGCCGGAGCCGAAACTCTGGCGTCGCGCCGGGAATTCCTGTCCGGACACCGGAGGGACCCGGTCGTTCGGGCCGGATTCCCGAAGCCCGGCCCGTATCCGGACGTCTTCGGACGCAGCACCGGCGGAAGGAAAAGGCATGGCGGTTTGCATTCATCACATCACGCTGCGCCCCGAAGCGGACGAGGACGCGTTCAACCGCTTCGTCGCCGAAGAACTCGTCCCTGCCGCGCGGACGTTCACGGACCGTAGGGCGGGGTTGCATGACGACCGGCATGTGTTCCTCAAGGACCACAGCGAAGAGCGAACCTACTTGTGGATCATCGAGTGAACCCTTCAAGGAGGCGAGAGCCCTGATGCCTTCGTCGTGGCCGTCGGGCCACGACTGAAATCGAAGCTCGACGCCTTCGCCGTGCACTCCTTCCGGCTCTACGCTGTCGTGGCGCGGTCCAGCCGTGAATCCATCGTGACGCCGACCCTCGACGTCCCCGGTGAACTCACCGACTCCGAAGGCCGGCTCGGCGAGGACAACTGGAACGTCGTGTGAGCATTCCGCCGGACAGGTGCCCTTGAGATCGCACGCGTGCGTTCCGGATGTTCCCCTCGGCCGACGCGTTCCGTCGGCCGAGGTCCCGTGGGCCGGGTTTCCCGTGGGCCGGGTTTCCCGTGGGCCGGGTTTCCCGTGGAGAGCTACGAGCCTGACGACGGCCTGTACCTCTTCGGCTTGAGCCGTGGGGCGTTCGGCGTCCGCGGTCCGGCGGGGCTGTCAGGTGACAGCGGGATCCTGCGCAGGGACCACGTCGACCGGACGCGCGAGGCCGGGCGCTGTATCGCGGCCGGATCGAACGGCCCACCGGCGCCGGGCGTTCCACGACACCGAGCTGAGCGGCCGGGTGGTCGCCGCCTTCCGTGCGCGGGCCGTCGACGAGGAGCGCTCGGCGTTCCGCCCGGCCCTGTGGCATCAGCTGACGACGTGGGCTTTCAGTCGGCACCGGACCAGCACGGGAGCCGGCACCGCACCGTCGGATCCCCCTGAACCACGCGTCCCGGACGGCACTCTTTTCGACCACCATCGATCACCTGAGACGCCTTTCCCTAAGCCGGCATGGTGGCCGCGCGCATAGCCGGCCCTCGAACTATGTTGCCCCACCACATGTGGGCCTGACCTGCGGATTCCTACGGTGTGGCGACACGCAAACGTCCCCGTCACAGCCCAGGAAGTGGTGCCGATGTCGTCGCCCGCAACCGCTCCACCTGCCCCGGACAACCTCAAGCGCATCGTCGCCGCGTCCCTCATCGGCACCACCATCGAGTGGTACGACAACTCATTCGATCGAGACTAGGACCTGCGGGTTCGGCTGATCTCGGGCGTTCGAGCCAGCACCGAACCAGCACCGGGATCACCCCGTGCTGGTACAGACCCACCAGACGATCCAGGACGCACCTGCGACGCGCTCCAGCCAACCTCACCAGCGGTCACAGACCGTATTCATGAAGCGGCGGTCGCCGATGCAGTCCGTCTCCCCTTGGACGTGTCCTACGCACTGCCGTTCCACCTTTCCGGCTTGCGTCCGTTCCCGGCGTCCCGGGCTCCGATCCAGACCGTCTGGCCCGCCTGGACGAGTCGGCGCGCGCTCTCGTGGCCGAGGCCCCTGGTGCCGCCGGTGATCAATGTGGTGGTCACGTCGTGTCTCTCCTGTGCGCGTCGTCGGAGCGGGTGCTCCCGGAAAGCGGTCACCGGGAGCACCCGACGGATTGGTTCGCGGCGGTGCGCTCCGTCGACGCCGGCGTCGGCGTCGGCGTCGGCGTCGGCGTCGGCGTCGGCGGGCGTCCTGCTCTAGTGGGCGGGACGGAACGGGCGCAGCAGGCGGATGCCGTCCTCGATGGATCCGTCGATCAGTTCGAGCATCTGCGGGACGAGTTCCCGCATCCGGGGCGCGGCGAGGTGTGCGTCGAGGTGGGCGCGTGTCTCCCAGCGTTCGTAGATGACGAATTCGCCGGGTCGGCCCTCGACCTCGTGGGACTCGTAGTCGATGTTGCCGGGGTCGTTGCGCGAGGGGGTGACGGCGGCGGTGATGAACGCCTTGAGGTCGGCTTCCCTGCCCGCCTTCGCCTTCGCGTCCCAGACGACGGTCACGTAGCCGGTGGGTGTTGCGGTCATGGTGATTCCTTTTCTGTTCCGTGCTGACGGGCTGTGTGTCGGTACCGGGCCGGTGTCAGCTCTTGATGAAGTCGAGGAGGTCGGCGTTGACGGTGCCGGCGTTGACGGTGCACATGCCGTGCGACAGTCCCGGGTAGACCTTCAGGCGCGCGTTCTTGACCAACGTGACCGCCATCTCGGCGGAGTCGGCGATCGGGACGATCTGGTCGTCGTCGCCGTGCATGATGAGCGTGGGCACGTCGATCACCCGGAGGTCGTCGGTGAAGTCGGTCTCCGAGAACGCCTTGATCCCCTCGTAGTGCGCCTGCGCGCCACCGGCCATCCCCTGGCGCCACCAGTTCCAGACGACACCCTGGGACACGTCCGCGCCCGGGCGGTTGAACCCGTAGAACGGCCCGGAGGCGAGGTCGAGGTAGAACTGGGAGCGGTTGGTGGCCACGGCCTCGCGGAAGCCGTCGAAGACCTCGACCGGCAGCCCTCCCGGGTTCGCTTCGGTCTGGACCATGAGCGGCGGGACCGCTCCGATGAGGACGGCCTTGGCGACCCGCCCGGCACCGTGCCTGGCGACGTACCGGGCGACCTCTCCACCACCGGTGGAGTGGCCGACGTGGACGACGTCGCGCAGGCCGAGGTGCGCCACCACGGCGGCGGCGTCCGCCGCGTAGTGGTCCATGTCGTGCCCGTGGCCGACCTGGGCGGAGCGCCCGTGCCCGCGGCGGTCGTGGGCGATGACGCGGTAGCCGTGCTGGACGAGGAACAGCAGCTGGGCGTCCCAGTCGTCCGAGCTCAGCGGCCAGCCGTGGTGGAACATGACCGGCCGGCCCGAGCCCCAGTCCTTGTAGAAGATTTCGGTTCCGTCGCCGGCGGTGACGAACGGCATGGTCCGCTCCTCGTGGTCTCGCCCGGGTACCGGGCGGTGTCGATGTCTCCACGAGAATGGCCCGGCCACCGTAGCGACAGCCTCCGTCAGCTGACTGACATCCGGCCGACCGCTCGCTTACGTCAGTACCGGGGCAGTGCTGGGACCCGACCGGTAGCTCTCACAGCCGGGTGGCCGAAGGCTCGGGAGGCAGCGCCTCCAGTGCGTCGCGGAGCTCGGCCCGCGACGTGATCCCCAGCTTCGGGAACACATGGTAGAGATGCGACGACACGGTCCGCGGCGAAAGGAACAGACGCGACGCGATCTGCGGGTTCGACAGCCCCGTCGCCGCGAGCCTGGCGACCTCCAGCTCCTGCGGGGTGAGGGCCTCACCGGCCTTGCCCCGGCCGGTCCGCGTCATGCCGGTGGCGCGGAGCTCCGCCGCGGCCCGGGCCTCCCACGAACGGGCCCCGAGTTCCTCGAAGCGGTCGCGGGCGGCGGCCAGCTGCGCCCGGGCGTCACGGTTGAGTCCTTGCCGGCGAAGCGCTTCGCCGTACGCCAGACGAGCATGGCCGACCTCGAAGGGCCACTGCTCGACGCCCGGCAGTGCGAGTGCCTCCTCGAAGCACCGGACCATGTCGTCGGCAGCCGATGTCATCGCCGTGACCGTGGCCGAGCTCAGCGCGAGCCGCGACGAGAGGTGGCCGACACCGGCGTCGCGCAGCGCGTCCGCGTGCCGTCGCGCCTCCGCGTGCCGCCCGGTGCGCACGGCGGCCTCGACGAGGTCCGGCGCGGACCACACGGCCTCGGGGCTGAAGGGCGGCAGCACACCGGGGGCGCAGATCGCCGTGGCGTGCCGGAACGCCGTCTCGAAGTCGGCGGCACCGAGGGCAGCCCGGGCCGCCGCCTGGTGGGCGCAGTTCTCCAGCCGCCGCAGTCCCCTGGGCCCCGACCACCCCCAGACGGCCTCGCAGTGGCGGCGGCACGCGTCGAGGTCGCCGCGCTGGGCCGCGGCCATCGCAGCGACGTAGTGCCCCACCTGGGCGAACAGGTGGTACCCGGTCTCCTCGGACAGTGCGATGAGCTCGTCCGCCGCGCCGGCCGACGCCTGCCACCGGCCGGCGTACAAGTCGTCCAGGGCGACGAACATCAGGGCCGGCATGCTCGACCCCACCGCGCCGCCGTCGCGTATGACCCGGGACACGGTCTCGCGACAGCCCGGAAGCCGGTCGAGGTACGAGGCGGTCAGGGCGGTGCGGATGACCACGTCGGCGTCACTCTGGTCCCTCAGCCTCGCGATCTCCTCGTCCAGGCGGCGCAGCATGCCGTCGGTGACGGAGCCGAGGTCGTGGTGGACCCGCGCCAGCGACGCCGCGGCGGCGGGCGCCGCCTCGGGGAACCGGGCGAGCACGTCGACCAGAGGCTGCCAGTGCTCGGGCCGGCCCGAGTACTGGCTGGCGAGGGTGAGGGTGAACAGCGCGGTCTCCAGCTCCTCATGCGGCGGTTCGGGCGACATCGGCGCCTGCTCGACCGCCTCCATCAGCAGCGCGTGGGCGGTGTCGGCGTCGCCTTCCGTGACGAGCACCAGGAAGCCGGCCGTCGCGGCCGCCGAGAGCGACCGGGCCGCCGGATCGCCCTCGACCTCACGCATGATCTCGTGGCTGACCTCCAGATGGCCTGCGACCCAGGCGGCGGCATAGGCGGCCTGCGACAGGCGGCGCCTGCGGTCCGCGCGGTCGGGGCTCAGCTCGGCCGCGCGCCGCAGCCTCGCGATCGCGCCGTCGGCGTCACCGCGCCGCAGGCTGCTCCGGGCCGCCGACTCCACGACGGCGGCGACCGCCTCGTCGGGCGCCGTCGTGGCTCTCGCGAGGTGATCACCGCGCCGCTCGGGCTGGTCGGCCAGCGCGTCGGCCAGTCGGCGATGGGCGCCGCGCCGCTGCTCGCCGGTGGAACCGTCGACCACCGCGGACCTGACCAGCGGATGCCTGAAGCGCACCGTGCGGCCGTTCTCCGCGACCATGACCAGATGGTCACGCTCCGCGGGAGCGAGTTCCTCGAGGCTGCCCGGCCCGCCGGCCGCCTCAAGGACGCCGATGTCGCCGGAGCCCTCGAGAGCCGCGAGCAGCAGTACCTCACGCGTTCCCCGCGGCAGTCGTCCGACGCGGGCGCCGTACAGAGCGCGCACGTCCCGCCCCGGGCCGTGCGCCCACCCCGGCCCTTGGCCGTGTCGGCCGCCGGACATCCCGGCGGACCCGGCGAACTCGAGCAGCGCCAGGGGATTTCCCTGCGCCTCGTGCGCCACGGTCGAAAGAACCCGGCGGGGAAGGTGGGCGAAGCGTCGGGACAGCAGCCGCAGGGCATCTGCGTCACCCAGCGGCGCGACCTCGAGCTCCGACAGACCGGTGGACCGGAAGGATTCGCCGGACTCCGCCCGCTGCGCTCCGAGCAGCCCGATGCGGCGACCGCCCAGTCTTCTGGCGACGAAACCCACCGCGGCCCGGCTCGCCTGGTCGACGGCATGAAGGTCATCGACCACGAGGAGCAACGGCCGCTCCTTCGCGGCCTCGTCGAACAAGGACAGTGCCGCGTTCAGGACGGCGATCCGGCTCGGCGCGGGACCGGCGCCGAGACCGAGGGCGACCTCGAGGGCCTCCCGCGTGGAACGCGGCAGACGACCGAGCTCGTCCGGCAGCGAGCCGACGAGCTGATGGAGTCCCGCGAAGCTGATGTCCGTCTCGTACTCGTCGCCGCTCCCGCGGACGACCCGCACTCCCTTCGCCACCGCCAGCTCGGCGGTCGCGTCCAGGAGTGCCGTCTTCCCCACGCCCGGATCACCGGTGAGCAGCAGGACAGCTCCGTCCTTCCCGGCCATGTCCAGGAACGCCGCAAGCTCGGCGAGCTCGCCCTCCCGGCCGACCAGCCCGGTCGGGCCGACGCCCATGCCTGTCCTTGTCTTCGCCCACATCCGCCGTGTCCCTCGGTATGCCCCGCGAAGCAGTCGAACCACCAGCCACGCACCTGACCAGGAAGTATTGCACCCACCGGCAAACGGAGCCTGAAGCCATCTGCTTCGCCGACACCCGCAGCTCCCGAACAAAGATCATGCAGAACACCCGTCGGGCGCTGCAGCCCCACCGCAACGACAGCACCAAGGGCAGTCAGCCTTCCCGGGGAGCCCTTCGAGTCGGCTGATGACGGTGAGGTGGGTGGCGTCGACGTTGGCGGCCTGAGCGGCGTTGAGGACCTTGGTGGTCTCGGCTCCGTCGATGAGTGCGCGCCCCACTCGGCGGTGCCCACAGCGCGTACGGTCGCGTGGGTCACCGCGTCCGCGCCCGCCGTGAGGACGTTGTCCCGGGCCGGCGGGTTCGCGGTGCCGAGCGGGTGCGTCCCCGTCGTCGGCGTGGACAACGTGTCGCCGTCGTCGGCGTGAACAACGTGTCGCCGTCGTCGAGCAGGTGCACCGGGCGCACCGCACGGCACGGGTGCCGTCGTACGCCGTGCCGGCCGGGTTTCCGCGGCGGCGAGGGTTCCCTCACAGAACTGCCGCGACGCCTTCCTCGCCCCTCCCGCGCTCCGGGCTCGCCCCGAGCGCCGTCAGCGTCATCCCGGCTGCCACCGCCAGCGCCGCCACCAGCCCCGCCGCGAGCACCGCCCAACGCTCCAGGAACGTACAGACGACCACCAGCAGTGCCGTGGCCGGCAGCACCGACTGCTGGGCGATCCCCACCTTGTAGAAGCGCGAGTGCAGTGCCCACACCGTGAGCAGGAACAGCGCCGTCGGCAGCGTCACCGCCGCCGACGCGGACAGCGCCGAAAGGTGCGCCCTGCCCACCGCCTGCTCCACCGCCACCTCCAGGCCGGCCCCGATCGCGGCACCCGGGACGAAGATCAGGTAATGGCCGTAGCCCCAGAGGAAGGAGTGCCGGTTGGACCGGAGGTGCCCGTGGACGGGGACCGCGAAGTACACCCACCAGGCAGCGAAGATGATCAGCAGTCCGCCGGCGGCGATGGGCAGCAACTCACCCAGGGCCTCGTGCTCGTCGATCCCCGACTTCACGGCGACGGTGGCCGCCGCGATGGTCTCGCCGAGCACGATGAGCGTGAGCAGCCCGTACCGTTCGGCGATGTGGTGGGGGTGCCACGGCGTGGGGTGGGCCCGCTCCGCATACAGCGGTACGGCCATCTCCAGCAGCGCCATCGCCAGGAAGACCCACGGACGGCCGGCCTCCGGCAGGACCAGTAGCCCCAGCCAGCCGATCTGGCACAGCCCGACGGCGTACCGCAGCGCCATCGTCCGCTCGGGGCCCTGGCTCGACCGCGCCACGCGCAGCCACTGCGCCGTCATGGCGAGCCGCATGATCACATAGCCCAGGACGACGACCGGGTACGCGTGTTCCTCGAACGCCTGGGAGACGCCTGCCGTCAGGACGAGCACGCCGGCCATCTGGATCAGCGTGACGATCCGGTACAGCACGTCGTCGTTGTCGTAAGCCGAGGCGAACCACGTGAAGTTCATCCACGCCCACCAGATGGCGAAGAAGATCATCAAGTAGTTGAGGATCCCCTCGCCCGTGTGTCCCTCGACCATGGCGTGCACCAACTGGGCGCCTGCCTGGGCTATGGCCACGATGAAGCACAGGTCGAAGAAGAGCTCCAGTGGGGAGACGCCGCGGTGGCTCTCGTCGCGGCCTCGCGCCGTGAGCCTGCGCAGTGGCCTGTGGTGTGCGGGCGCCGCGGAGCACACCGGCGGCGGAGCCGGGCTGCTTGTCATCTGGTGAGCCACGCTCCGAAGTACCGCTGCAGTCGGGGATTGATCTGCCAGACCATCGCTGCTGCCGCCGCCGGGACGAGTACAGCGAGTCGCACCGGCAGGTACAGATCCTCCAGAAGAGGATTCGTGGCCAGGCCCAGCAGGACGATGGTGGGGTAGATAGCGCACACGGTGAGGAGCCACAGCTTCCAACGCCGGACGGCGGCCGGAACGGTGGGGCCGGGCCGGGGTTCGGCGTGCGCGGACGCGTTCCGGCTCTGCTCCCGGAGCGTGGACCGGATGTCTGTCACTGCCGGTGGGCTCGGCAGTCCAGGATCGTCGGCACCGTAGGCATGGGAAACAATTCCCTCGTTCATGGACCACTCCCCATCGAAATGCTGCGTATCGTTTTGATTCCATCGGTTCCTGCGCGACCGAGGCGATGCCGGCGCTGCGTGAGGGGCTGCCCGCGCGAACAGCGGCAGCAGTTGCCGGGTGAGCAGCACAGGGCTCAGACGGTTCGCCGCCGGCCGCTGCTGGTATCCGTCTGCTGACATGCTTCGGATGGTGCCGTTCCAGGTGAAGCCCACACCCGGGTTGTCGACCGGCACGTCGAGGCGATCGTGCCGTGCCGCCACTTCGGCCGCGGGTCGCTGGGGCTCGGCCGGAGCGGACAGGTCGGCGGCGTATTGCTCGGCCCCGAAACGCTGCGCGATCGGCATGGGTTGCTGCGGGTCACGACCGTGCGGAAGCAACTGGTGCACGGCTTCCGCAAGCTCCTCAGCCGGAGCGAGACCAAGACCGTTCGTCGCTCCGGTGATCAGAATCGACGCCTGGTGCAACCTTCCCGCGCAGGGGACGGCCCGGTGCCCAGGTGGGCGCCGGGCCAGGTCCTGATCTGCTCAGTGAGCAAACTGGGTGTGGTCCTGTTCCACGTACACCTTGAGTGCCTGGAACTCCTCGATCGCTCGCGGGCCGCACAGGTAGCCGTAACCGCTGCCCTTGACGCCGCCCTCTTCGAAGTCCTCGCTGATGGCTCCCCAGGTGTTGATCCATACCGTGCCGGTGCGGATGCGCCGGGCGATCCGGCGGGCCTTCATCGAGTCCGAGCTGAACACCGAGGCGGCCAGACCGTAGATGGTGGCGTTCGCCTTGGTCACGGCGTCGTCCTCGTCGTCGAAGATCTCGAACGTCTGGACCGGGCCGAAGACTTCTTCCTGCACGATCCGGACGTCGGTTCGGTCCACCTCGATCAGGCTCGGCCGGTAGAACGCGCCGGCGGCCAGGGGGCCGTCGGTGACCACGCCGCCGCGCAGCAGTACCGTGCCGTACGAAGTGGCTTCCTCGACGATCGCGTCCACCCGCTGGGCGGACGCCCGATCGATCACCGGGCCGAGCTGGGCCTTCTCGTCGTCGCCCGAGCCGAGCCGCACCTGTGCGAGCGCGCTGGTCAGCCGAGTGCGTACCTGGTCGGCGATGTCCCGGTGAACCAGTACGCGGGAGCCGGTGCAGCAGAACTGCCCGTTCATCAGCACCAGCGACTGCACCACGGTCGGGATCACCATGTCCAGATCGGCGTCGGAAAAGATCACCATCGGCGCCTTGCCGCCCAGTTCCAGACCGAGCCGCTTGAGCGTGGTGGAGGCCGCGGCCGCGATGCTGCGCCCGACCGGCGTGCTGCCGGTGTAGTTGATCACGTCGACCTTGTCCGAGGAGACCAGGAACGGGGCGCCGGTGTTGCCGGACTCGGTGAACACGCTGACCACGCCCGCCGGGATCTCCGGGACCGAGGCCAGGACCTGCGCGAAAAGCTCATTGGTCAGCGCGGTCTGAGCCGGAAGCTTGACCACGACGGTGCAGCCGGCGGCCAGAGCCGGGCCCAGCGCCCGCACGGTCAGCATGACGGGGGAGTTCCAGGGCGAGATGATCCCGGCGACACCGAGCGGCTCGGGCACCGAATGGGTGTACTGGCCGGGTGCCGTCTCGGCGGCGCGTCCGGCGGTCTGGGTACGTGCAGAGGCCGCCGCGTACCGCAGCCAGCCGACCGCACCGCTGACCTCCCACGTGGTCTCCCCCAGAAGCTTGCCGTTCTCCCGGGACAACATGGCCGCGACCTCGGGCACCCGCGCCTCGAGGGCGTCGGCCAGTCGGCTGAGCGCGGTCGCCCGGAGCGAGGGAGTGCGCGCCCATTCGGTGGTCTCGAACGCGGCGGCGGCGGCGTCCACGGCGGCCGAGGCCTCTGCCTCGCCACCGTCGTAGAACGAGCCGACGACGGTGCCGTCAGCGGGGTTGATCGATTCGAGGACCGAGCCGGAGCCGGTCCACTGTCCGTTGATCCAGTGCTGCGCGATGGTGCTCATGGTCCGCTCCTCGTGGTCTCGCCCGGGTACCGGGCGGATTCGATGTCTCCACGAGAATGGCTCGGCCACCGTGCCGACAGCCTCCGTCAGCTGACTGACATCCGGCCGACAGCTCGCTTACGTCAGTACCGGGGCAGTGCTGAGACCCGACCGGTGGCTCTCGGTGGACGTCAAGTCCGCTTCTGGTAGCGGCCTCGTCCGGGTTGAGTGAGGAAGCCTTGGCGGGTGAGGCGTCCGAGGCGGCTGCGGGTGATGTTGTCCCGGAGGCCACGACGGGACTGGACGCCAACAAGAAGGTGTCGGGTCGCGAGCGGGTACTTCCTCGGGGCAGGCATCAACAGGGCCCCTCTCTGTGAGTCCCATCTGACCTACTGTCACCGCTTCCCGCATCTCGGGGGAACCTCACACCGGTAGGGATCATGGTGAGGTCGGTGACCTACAGCCGGTTCGGTCTGTCGGCGGTGAAGTCGCGTCTGACCAGGTCGGGGGCGAGGTCGGCGTCCCGGTCGCGGCGGGTGAAGCCCTTACCCGTCCGGCGGGGGCTGATCCCGGCGAGGCCGGCTTCGCGCATGAGACGTTCGACTCGTTTGCGGCCGACGCGGACGCCTTCCCTTTTCAGGACGGCATGCACGCGGGGTGAGCCGTAGATTCCGCCGGAGTCGGTGTGGATCTGCCGGATCTGCCCGGTCGGCTCGGTGTCCCGGCGGCGCCGTTCGCACGGCTCCTTCCTCGCCTGGCGCCAGCGGTAGTAGGTGGAGGAAGGGATGTGCAGTTCCCGGAGAGTGGGCTCGACCTCCAGGTGAGGGTGCTCGTCGAAGAGCGCCGTCACCCGGGCCGGGTCGGGTCGAGCTGTGCCGCGAAAAAAGCCGAGGCCGTCCGCAGGATCTCGTTCGACCGCTTGAGCTGGGTGTTCTCCTTGCGCAGCGCGGCCAGCTCGGCGCGTTCGTCGCTGGTGAGCAGATCGTCGCGTTCGCCGGCATCGGCCTCGGCCTGGCGGATCCAGCCGCGCAGAGCCTCGTGATGGACACCGATCTCCTCGGCCATGCGGCGGATCACGGACTTCGGCTCCGCGGCGCGGTACATCCGCACCGCACGCTCACCGCTGCACGCACCGCCGACAACGCCGTGACCTCGCTCGTCCGCGCCGCCCTCGCCGAGCGCGGACCGCTGCCGGACACTCGCCTCGTCGACTCCGGTTGCACCGGCGCCAATCTAACAGTGACTACCGAACAAGCGCACGGAGTCGAGCTGTCCGGGCCCACCCGCCAGGACTTCAGCTCGCAGGCGAAGACCGGGAAGAGCTTCGCCCACCGGCCATGGACCCATGGCGTCACCAGCACCCTCGAACGGCTCGACCAACTGCCCGATCCAGTCCGACCAATAGCTTTCCCGTCCCTGCGCGCAGCAGCGTCTCCAGAGCAGTGGAACCCGGCGCCCACCCGACACACCAGTCGGGCTACCGGCCTGCCGCCGGCGGCTACGGAACGCGGAACGGCCTGCCGACTCCGTCGGCACCCTACGCCAACCACCACCCAATTTGACCAAAATTGATCACATCTATCGAAGAATTGACCTCACAAAAGCGCACTCATATACTATTACACAGACGACTTAACATCGACTTACATCAAGAGTGTTTTCATTCATATCTAAATATAGTCGACACCACGGAGACGTCCATGAAGTCCAGCTTTCCAAGCTTGCGACGATCAGTAATTTGCGCACGCCGCACAAACGAAATTCGCGCCACCATGGAGAATTCATGCGCAACGAGAAAATTGAAAGCAAAACTTCGGCGACGTGGTGGTCACAGCGGGCATCAGGATTCCGCCCACAATCAGCACGGTGCCCTTACGGGACCGCTTACACCACCGGAGCCCGAGGCGGTCGACGGCACGGTCGGCGACCGGCTTCGACGCCTCGAACAGCGGGACGAGCCGGCGCAGGGTGAGATTGCTGCGCCAGTACGTGGCGACCAGCAGGACCCAACCCTCCAGCGGCAGGCTCCAGGACCGGTCGGCCCTTGCTCACCGGGTCCGCGCCCTCCCGCCACAGCTCTGCGATCAGCTTGCCGACCCGATACGGGCTCAGTCCGGTGAACGATGCCGCCCAGAACGACTCCGACCCCGTAATCACATCAGCCACGTCAAGATCATCTAACCTGTGACCGGCAGATACGGACAAGCCACAGGGGGAGGCCGCGCAATTCCAATGCTCAGGTCGACAGCCGGACCCACCTCTGCATCACCACATCCCGGTGGGGCAAGGGCAAGGGGGCCATGTGTCCTGCAGCCAGGCCCCACCACTGGCAACCGAGCTTCAGGCGGCGGGCGAACCGGCTTGCCTCGCCAGTAGGTTGCCAACGACTCGCTGGAGCGACAGTACCGACGTTTCGTGAATTCTTCGTCTGAAGTGCGCCAGCTGAAGGGACGCCAGACACGGCAGTTCCTTCCAGTCAGGCAATTCTCGCATCCGGGAAATCCCAAACGTGGCGTCGTCCAGCCCTTCCAAAGCAAAGCTACGGAGATAACTGTGTCATGCGCCACCCGGATCGCACTTCACCATCACACCCGCTCATCAAAATGGAATCTCATAGACTGCTTTACGCAACACCGAAAACTCGGAATGATCAATCACTGACAAAACAAGACGGGGGAAGCGCATTGCATGATTCACACATGAGGACCATCGTCTCTGCCCACAGCAGATCAGTCGATCTTCCGAATAAGACGCCTGGAGTCAGAACACCTGAAACCAAGGTCTCCGGAACCATCTCGGTCCCGATCGCGGCTCTACTGCCTGGTGATTCCCCAAGAACGCATGGTTTGGATCAGGAACACGCGACCCAGTTGGCCGAACACGAAGGCCCACTTCCGCCCATTCTTGTCAACCGGCGTGACCTTCGTGTGATCGACGGTATGCACCGTCTTCTGGCAGCGTACATCAAGGGTCAGGAGACCGTTGACGTCGAGTTCTTCGACGGGTCTCCGGAGGACGCGTTCCTACGGGCTGTCGAAGCAAACGTGAAGCACGGTCTGCCACTGTCACTCGCCGACCGACGCGCCGCCGCCGCCAGGATCATCGACTCACATCCGCAGATGTCCGATCGGGCCATCGCCCGTGCTTCGGGCCTCGGCTCCAAGGCGGTGGCCGCCATCCGTCGCCGTTCAACCGACGCCATCGCGCAGTTGAACACCCGCGTGGGCCGGGACGGACGCGTGCGCCCGCTGAACGGTGCCGAGGGCAGACGGAAAGCCGCCGAGGTGATCGCCCAGAATCCTGGGGCGTCGTTGCGGGAGATTGCCCGGCTGGCCGGAATTTCGCCTGCCACCGCGAGTGACGTCCGCAGGCGCCTCAAATCCGGCGAGCCCCCCGCTCCGACCCGTACGGAAGCCGGCACGGCCTCTCAGGACCCGGTCCACGTGTCGTCCGCGCAGGCTGCCGCTCCTGCCGACAAGCCTGTTCTCCCTTCACCCCGGAAGGTACCGACGCAGGGGCACCGTGCTGTGCCGGCCACAAACACCCCGGGCCCTCTTCTCGACAAGCTGGCACGCGACCCGTCCCTTCGCCTCAAGGAGGACGGCCGCCAACTTTTACGGCTGCTCCAGCAGAACGCGGTGACGCAGTGGCCCAGCCTGACCGCAGCCGTGCCGTCCCACTGCGGCGAGCTGATAGGCAGCTTGGCCCGCCAATTCGCAGCTAATTGGCTGGAGTTGGCACAGCAGTTGGAGGAACGGGAACAATCAGGTCCCTCGAAAGCCTGCAACTGATGGCCCAGGCTGTTTCCGGCCTCCGGCCACCACCCTGAGTCCAGGGCCTTGCACGCACTATCCGTCACATCGCAGGCGGCGCCGTCCACCGATGCGGCCATCTCACACGCACCATCCCATCACCGTTCGGATTCCGATCCGTCGGTCCCTCGGGCTAGATTCCGCAGACCGTGTCGGTCGGGAGATGTAGTACCGCCGGACGGCTCCGACCGCCCATCGACAGCCGGCAGGTGAGAGCGGCGTGTACAACTGGCGGTGCCGCGGTTGTACACGCCGCTGGACTCCACTGATCTGGTGATTGATCGCTTACCTGTCTGCCGGGCATCCTGCTTCGCCGTGGACGGCAATCACCCCTTCCTCCGACTGCGGAAATGGACCGATTCCCTACCCAGCTCTGCAACACGCCCCACACCGAGGAGCCTTACCGATGGCCGTGCGAGACGTATCGCATGTCGAGCTGTACACGAGAGACAAAATCGCCACCGTTGACTTCTTCGTCTCCACCATGGGTTTCACGCGGGTCGCGGACTCCGTTGCCGTGGACCGGAGTTCCGTGCTGTTGCGGCAGGGCGACGCCCAACTTGTCGTCACATCGGGCTGGGGCACCGGTGAGTGGCTTTCCAAGTACGGGGACGGCGTCGCCGACATCGCTGTGACGTGCGACGATGTCGCAGAGACGGCCCGCGCGGCGCTGGCCGCAGGTGCCCGGGTCATGCGCTCGCCGCACGGGGCCCCGGTCGTCTCGAGATGGGGCGCCGTCTCCCACACCCTCCTCCCGGCCTCCTTGACGGACTCCATCACTCCGCCCGTGGGACACAAGTGGAGAGTCTTTCCAGGAGCACCGGAAGAGCCCACGGGGCACCTCCGACGCTACGACCACATCGCCATTCGCCTGGAGGAGAACCTCCTCAACGACTACGCGGCCTTCTGCACCGAGGTGTTCGGCCTGTCTCTCGTTCCGGGCAGGCGCCCACCAGTCGGCGGCCAGGCTGTCGCCCCTCTCGTCGCCCACAGCGCCTCCAAGCGTGTTGCCTTCGTCCTCACCTCGGCGGACACGTACGACGGCGCGGAAGCACTCACCGCGCGGCTGGAGAACCCTGAAGGCGCCGTGGGCACTCATCGGCTGGCCTTCCTCGCCGACGGCGTCCGGTTCGGAACACGCGAACACCGTCACCCGGGCATGCCTCAACTCCGTCTGCACACGGTTGAGCACGGGGGTCGGCAAGGAATGGGAACCGCTCTTTCCGGGTTCGCCGCCGGGACGGGCGGCTCGGTCGGCTGACCAGGTCCAGCGTCATCCGCGGCGGAAGAGGCGTTCGGGCGGTGCACCAAGGATGGTCCAGAATATGGCCATGATGACAATGCGAACGGCGAGAGGCCTCCGCCGATGACTGACGACCCAGACACGGGCCTGCGCGCCGTCATCGTCGACGACCAAGCACTGGTGCGCACCGGGTTCCGCATGATCCTGATGTCGGATGGCATCGAGGTGGTGGGTGAGGCGACCACGGGCGGCGAGGCCGTCGCGGTGGTGCGCCGCACCCGACCCGACGTGGTGCTGATGGACATCCGGATGCCGGAGATGGACGGTATCGAGGCGACCCGGCGGATCCTCGCCAACGACTCCCTGCGGACACGCATCATCATGCTCACCACGTACGACGTGAACGAGTACGTCTACGAGGCCTTGTCGGCCGGCGCCGCCGGGTTCCTCCTGAAAGACGTCTCCCCTGACCAGCTGGTGGCTGCGGTGCGGCTCGTACGAGCCAACGACGCCCTGTTGGCGCCCAAGATCACCCGCCGTCTGATCGAGCGCTTCTCTCCGCGCGCGGAGACAAAGCCCAGGGTGCACCGGGATCTGTCCCGACTGACCACACGTGAGCTGGACGTGCTGCGCCTGCTGGCCACCGGCCTGAGCAACGCCGAGTTGGCGGAACGGCTGAGCCTCAGTACCTCCACGGTGAAGACGCATGTGGCGCGGATCCTGTCCAAGCTCGGGCTCCGCGACCGGGTACAGGCCGTCGTGCTCGCCTACGAGACCGGGCTGATCTCTCCAGGCGAGTAGCCCATGAGGGATCAGCCCGGGCAGGCGGTGCGCCGGGATCGTCCGGCCGGGTCGTCCGATTCAGACGCTGCCGAGCACGAGGACCGCGTTCTGGCCTCCGAAGCCGAACGAGTTGCTCACAGCAACGGACACCGGGGTGTGCCGGGGTCCGCCGTGCACGATGTCGATGTCGGGCAGATCCGGGTCGGCGGTCTCGAAGTTGGCGGTGGGCGGTATGAGCCCCTGCTCGATGGACAGCGCGGTGAACGCGGCCTCGACCGCCCCCGCCGCGCCGAGCATGTGCCCGGTGACGCCCTTGGTGGAGGTGACGGCGACCTCTGTGCCGAATATCCCCTCGATGAGCCGTGCCTCGACGGCGTCCCCTTGTGGGGTGCTGGTCGCGTGGGCGTTGACGAAGGTCACCTCCGAGGCGCCCACCCCTGCGTCCGCCAGAGCCTGCCGCAGGGCCAGCCGGGCGCCGTGCCCCTCGGGGTCGGGAGCGGTGAGGTGATGGGCGTCTGATGAGGCGCCGTATCCAAGCAGCCGCGCGTATCCGCGCCGGCCTCGGGCCTGGGCGTCCTCCGCCCGTTCCAGGACGAGCACGGCCGCTCCCTCGCCCAGGACGAAGCCGTCGCGGCCCGCGTCGAACGGCCGGGACGCCCGGGCCGGGTCCTCGGAGCGTCGGGAGAGCGCCTTGAGGCGGTTGAAACCGGTGGAGACCAAGGGGGTCACGGCGGCCTCGGTGCCGCCGGCGAGGACCACGTCGCAGCGACCCGCGCGCAGCAGGTCCAGGGCCGTGCCCAGGGCGGTCGTGCCGGAAGCGCACGCCGTGGACACGGTCAGGGACGGGCCGTGCAGGCCCATGTCGCAGGCAACGGTGCCGGCCGCGATGTTGTCCAGGGCCTTCGGGACTGTCAGTGCGTCGACCGCGTGCGGTCCCAGGTCCGCCAGCCGCAGCCACTGCTCCTGCCAGGCCCGCTGTCCGCCGATCCCGGTGCCGAGGACGACGCCGACCCGAGAGGGGTCCCAGGAGTCGTCGGTCATGGACGCGTCGGCGACGGCGGCGCGTGCCGCCGTGACGGCGAACCTGGTGAAGAGATCCATCGGGTGGGCCTCGCCACCGTGCTCCTGCTGTGCGTCGAAGCCGGTCGCGGCGTAGCTGAACGGCACGCCGAGGCCGGCCAACCGGGGATCCTCCATGGCACCGGACAGACCGGCGCACGTCGCCGTCCAGGCCGATCCGCTGGTGAGTCCGGCCGGTGTGACCATGCCGATGCCGGTGATGACGATGTCGGATCGGCTCTGCGCGGGGGCGGTCATGCCGTCGGGTCGAGGACGGGGACCTGGTGGGTCCGGTCGAGAAGATCGAGGAACGGGGGCGTGTGGAAGGAGCTCATCTGCGGGTTTCCTTCTGTCATATTTCGGAACGTACGGGGGTCAGGTCCGGCCAGGTCAGTGAGGCCGATCCCCAGGTCAGTCCACCGCCGAAGGCAGTGAGCACGGTGCGGAGGCCGGGCTTGAGACGCCCGCCGTCGACGGCATCGGCCAGTGCCAGCGGGATGGACGCGGCCGCGGTGTTGCCGACCCGGGCGATCTCGCACACCACGGCCTTTGACGGCACCCCGAGCCGGTCCGCGACCGCGTCGATGATGCGCGCGTTGGCCTGGTGGGCCACGAAGGCCCCGATGGCGTCCGGGGCCCAGGCGCAGCCCTTCACCACACTCAGAGCGGAGGCCGTCATCTGTTCGACGGCCCGTAGGTACACTTTGCGGCCCAGCATCGTGAACCAGCGTTCGCCCTCCGGCTGTTCACGCTCGCCGGGCACGTGAATCGCGTCCCTGGCGGCGCCGTCGCTGCCCAGATCGAACGCGAGCAGGGCCCCTGCCTCCCGCGCGGTGCCGCGGCGCAGCACCACCGCACCCGCACCGTCGCCGAAGAGCACCGCGGTCGACCGGTCGGCGGGGTCGACGATGCGCGAGTACGTCTCGGCGGCGGTCACCAGAACGCTGTCCGCCAGGCCGGCACTGAGCAGCCCGGTGGCGGTCGCCAACGCGTAGACGAAGCCGCTGCACACCGCCGACACGTCGAAGGCCGGTATCCCGCCCTGGCCGATACGGTCGGCGACCTCGGGGGCAGCGGCCGGGCACGGCCGGTCCGGGGTCGTGGTGGCGAGCACCAGTGCGTCCACCGTCGTACGGCCTGCCGAGCGCAGGGCGGCGTCGGCCGCCGCGCAGGCGAGATCCGTCATGGAGACATCCGGTGTCACGCGCCGTCGGGCGGCGATTCCGGTGCGCGCACGGATCCAGTCGTCGCTGGTGTCCAGGCGCTCAGCGAACCAGGCATTGTGGATTTCTGTACGGGGAAGGCACGTTCCCAGCCCGGTGACAACTGCGGCGAAGCGGTCGTCCGGTGCTTCCCTGGTCGGCGTCGTGAACTCCGTCGCGTGCATTGTTCTCATGCCCCTTCAGTTCCTTTTTCTGACGACACAAGACAGGGTGTTCCGGGGAGTTCGACGAAGATCAACCGTACACAGGCCCGAATAGCGGGTACAACAGCGGCCGGGCGGCTCATTCGATTCGGCTGGTTTCATATCGCAACGGCATTCGGACCGGCCGTTCAACCGTACCCTCGGTGTCGGCCGAACAGAGCGGTGTACCAGCTTCCGCCTGCCGTCACAATGTCCGGGTGGGACAGGGAACGAACGACGTGAAGACCGGATGGGCTCAGTCCGTGCGTGAGGTGCTGCGCCCCGAGGCGCGTCCCAGGGCACGGGCACTGCTGGTGGACACCCTGCTCGCGGTCACGCTGGCCGTCGTCGGGGTCATCGCCAGCTGGAAGTTCCAGCCCGTCGACTACATGTCCGGCGTGAACCCGCAGGACGCGCCGACCTACATACCGAGGGGCGGGCGTCCGAACTACTGGCTCATCGCCGCCAATCCACTGCCTCTGGCCCTTCGACGCCGGTATCCGCTGCCCGCGTTCTGGGCCGCGGTGGGCCTGGGTCTGCTGCTGGGCAGCCAGGCCACCTGGATCACACTCACGGTCTGCGCCTTGGCCGCCTACAGCGCGATCGGCCACAGCCGTCGACGTGTGCTCGCGTCGACGAGCCTGGTGATCGCCGCGGTGCTGAGCAGCCTCGCCTTCAACGGTGCCGCGCCGGAGCTGCCGGGCTGGTCCGCCGCCTTCGTGATCATGCTGCTCGCCGCAGTCGTCGCCGCCACCGTGCGGCACTGGCAGGACCAGTTCAGGGCCAGCCAGCGGCATGTGGTCGCCCTCCAGACGGAGAAGCAGGAGGCTGCCCGCAAGGCCGTGGAGGAGGAGCGCGCCCGCATCACCGCCGAACTCCACGACGTCGTGTCGCACAACGTGAGTGTAATGGTGATCCAGGCGGGCGCGGCGCACCGGGTCCTCGACGCGGCCCCGGAGGAGGCCCGGAAGGCGCTGCACGCGGTGGAGGCCAGCGGGCGGGCCGCGATGGCCGAACTCCGCGCTGTCATGAGCCTTTTCGCCGCCCCCCTCGGCTCCGTCGAAGGGCTGCAACCACAACCGGGCCTCGATCAGCTCGAGACCCTGGTCGACGGGGTACGGGCGACCGGAATGCCGGTGGACCTCAAGATGTCGTTGCCGCCCGAACCGTTGCCGCCCGGCATCGAGCTCGCTGCGTACCGGGTGGTTCAGGAGGCCCTGACCAACTCGCTCAAGCACGCGGCCGGAGCAAGCGCCTCGGTCGTACTGCGCCATGACGAGGAATGGCTGGAAATCGAGGTCACCGATACCGGTGGCACCCGCACGGAACAGGCGAGCTCCGGCAACGGCAGGGGCCTGATAGGACTGCGGGAAAGGCTGGCCGCGTACGGGGGTTCCCTCGAGGCACGCCACCGGTTCGGAGGCGGCTTCGTGAACCAGGCCCGGCTCCCGTGGCGGTCGACGTGACCGGCGTGAGCCGGCGCTACTCCCGCAGGAACCGGGTCGGCTCCGCGCGGAAGAGGTAGGTGCAGCAGTCTTCCGTGACCGCGACGGTGTGCCGCCAGTCCCCCGCGCTCCAGCGGTACATGCGGTAGCCCAGGGTGTTGGTCAGTCCGTGCACGAGGGAACCGCGGTCGAGACCTGGCCAGCCGCCGATCCGCACCAGCAGGACGGGGCGGTCGCGCAACAGCAGTTTGAAGGCTCCGGCGAGCACCCGGCTCCCGGCCTTCCCGGTGTTCCCGGCATCGAGCTTGACCATGAGGAAGTCGACCCGTTCCAGACCCAGCCACCGGGTCATGCCGTCCAGCGTCTGCATCGGTGCGGAGGCGGAATGCGGCTCCGTACCGGCCGAGGGCGGTGGTCTGTCCGGTACGACGGACAGCCGACAGGCGGCCTGCGCAGACGTCCGGCAGCTGGAGTCCGCGGCGCACCGGTGAGGGATCTCACCCACGGCCATGTGGTGCACCGATATGTTCCTGTACCTCAGCAGGGCGGCCACCACGGTCGGCCACCGAGGCGGGCGTGCCAGTGGCTCGACGTGATGCACCCACCCCGTCGGCCCCGCGAGGATGGACATGACCACGCTGTACATGGCACCGGCAGCGGCGAAGTTCACACACACCGCGCCGGGAGCCACCGCCGAGCGCAGCACGGGCAGTCGGGCCTGTGCCCCCGGCAGCCATCGAGCCGCCCAGAGCAGCAGCCGGGTCACGGAGGTTGCGTGGACACCCGAGCGGCGGGGGCCTTCCCTCGTGAACCAGGCGCGCCCGCTGGACGGAGAGTCGGAGTTCATCCGCGACCTTTCTGGCGAGGCGTTGAACCAGGTGGGAGGGGGAAAACGGCAACGGTGGCCGAGAGGGTCGCGCGCTGTTCCGCCGTACCCCGTCCGGGTACGAAGGTTGCTGCGTACCGAGAGCGGGCGAGGCCGTCGGCCGGGCTCGCAGGATCTGCTGCAGCGCCACGCCCTGTCGGCAGGCCTCCCCCTGGAAATGTTCGATGCACCATTATTCCAGCATCCACGGCTCTGCGTGGGAGTTCGCACCGGAATGGTGGAATTGCCGCCCTCCCCCTGCCCGTCCTCAGCCCGAGGGCCTCCGCGCGCCGGGCGCGGTTCGTTCAAGTGCGCGGAGTCATCAGTTGAACGTCGGGGGATCGACCAGACGATCGACCGGATGGTACTGATCACGTTGTAATTCCACGTTCCGCGCGTACCGCGTCGAACCGCCCGGGGCGTAGCAGCGGGCCGCACACCCCGTCACGGACAGGTCCACCTCTGCCCGTCGGTCTGCGCTCCGCGCACTTCCGTCAACGGCAGTGAAACGAGTCGGGGAAGCCATGCCTTTTGTGAACACCAATGGGATCCGCCTGGCCTACGAGCGCCAGGGTCAGGGGGAACCCGTCCTCCTCATCATGGGCTCGGGAGCCGCGGGCCGCGTCTGGACCATGCACCAGACACCGGCGTTGAACGCGGCCGGCTACGAGACGATCACGTTCGACAACCGGGGGATCGGGGGATCCGACGCCCCACCCGGCATGTACACGCTCGACGAGCTAGTCGCCGACACGGTCGGCCTGATGGAGGCCCTGAGCCTCGGCCCGTGCCACGTGGTCGGCACCTCGATGGGGGCGATGATCGCGCAGGAACTGGCGCTCAGCCACGGCGAACTGGTGCGATCCGCGGTCCTGATGTCCACCAGGGCGAGGGCGGACGCGCTGCGCCGCGCGCAGTCCGCGGCTGATCGCGCGCTGCGTGAGAGCGGCCTGACACTGCCCCCGTCGTACACGGCGCTCCGGACGGTCCTGGAGATGATGTCGCCGACGACCCTCAACGACGAGGCCGCCGTCACCACCTGGCTGGAGATCTTCGAGCTGTCCGGGGACAACGGACGGGCCTCCGGCCAGGACTCGGTCTCCGAGTCGCTCGGCGACCGCCGGCAGGCCCTGCGCGGAGTCACGGTGCCGTGCCGTGTCATCTCCTTCTCCGACGACCTCATCTGCCCGCCGCACCTGGCCGGCGAGGTGGCCGACGCGATCCCCGGCTGCGATCTGGTGGACATCCCGGGGTGCGGGCACCTCGGCTACCTCGAGCGTCCGGAGGCGGTCAACGCGGCCATCGTCGAATTCCTCGGCAAGTACTGATCCGTCGACAAGTACCGACCCGTCGAGCGACGTCACCGTCGAACGACGGGACACGACAGTGAGGCAGGTTTCCGTGACCAAGGTCAGACCGGCGGGTCTGCGGTTCGACGACGACTCGATCACGCGGCAGAGGGTCCGGGCCGGCACCGTCCGGCGGATCCTCCCGTACGCCAAACGCTACCGCGGGGCGCTGGTCCTGCTCCTCCTGACGACGGTCGCCACCGCCGTCATCGCTGCCGCCGGCCCGCTGATCCTCAAGATGGTCATCGATGACGGCATCGTGCCCCGCCGGCTCGGAGTCGTGGTCGGGCTGTGCCTGACCATCGCGGGGCTGACCTTGGTGGACGCCGTGGCCCTGTACGTGCAGACCTGGTGTTCGGGCCGGATCGGTGAGGGGCTCGTCTACGACCTGCGGACCAAGGTGTTCGCACACGTGCAGCAGCAGTCGCTGGCGTTCTTCACACGGGCGCAGACCGGCGCACTGGTCAGCCGCCTCAACGCCGACGTCATCGGGGCACGGCAGGCGGTGACGACGCTCCTGACCAACGCGGTCACGACCGTCCTGACACTGGTCCTCGTCCTCGGCGCGATGTTCTACCTGTCGTGGCAGATCACGGTTGCCGCGCTGGTGATGATTCCGCTGTTCCTGCTGCCGGCGCGGATGATCGCCGGCAGGCTGCAGCGGCTCACCCGGGAGACGATGCAACTCGACGCCGAGATGAGCTCGATGATGAGCGAGCGCTTCAACGTCTCCGGTGCCATGCTCGCCAAGCTCTACGGCCGCGTGGACGACGAGAACAGCCTGTTCGCGGCACGCGCGGGCCGGGTGCGCGACGTCGCCGTCGGCGGTGTGGTGTACGGCCGGCTGCTCTTCATCATCGTCACGGTCCTCACTTCGCTCACCACGGCCCTGGTGTACGGACTGGGCGGCGCCCTCACCATCGACGGAGTCCTGCCGATCGGCACGCTCGTCGCCATGGTGACCCTGCTGATCCGGCTCTACGGACCGGTCAACCAGCTGTCCAGCCTGCAAGTCACCGCGATGAACGCCCTGGTCAGCTTCGACCGGGTGTTCGAGATTCTGGATCTCGAACCGTCGGTGTCGCAACGCCCCGACGCCCGCACGCTGGCCGTGTCGGGCCCCGGCCACAAGGCGCCGGACATCGTGTTCGACCGGGTCACCTTCCGGTACCCCACTGCCGAGGAGGTCTCGCTCGCCTCCCTGGAGTCGGTGGGCACGCGCGTGCCGGAACGCGGCGGCGAGGAGCCGGCATTGCACGAGCTGACGTTCCGTGCGCCCGCGGGCCGGATGACCGCGCTCGTCGGGCCGTCCGGCGCCGGCAAGACCACACTCATCAACCTCGTGCCGCGCCTTTACGACCCGACCTCGGGCACCATCCGGATCGGCGGGCACGACATCGGCGAGCTGACCCTGCAGTCGCTGCGCGACACGGTCGGTGTGGTGCCCCAGGACGCCCATCTCTTCCACGACACGCTGCGGGCCAATCTGACCTACGCGCGGCCCGACGCCAACGAGCAGGAACTGATCGACGCCTGCGTGGCCGCGCGTGTCTGGGACACCGTCAGCAGCTTGCCCAACGGCCTCGACACAGTGGTCGGTGACCGCGGCCACCGCCTCTCCGGCGGCGAGAAGCAGCGGATATCCCTGGCCCGGCTGCTGCTGAAGGCCCCGCCCGTGGTGGTCCTCGACGAGGCGACCGCCCACCTCGACTCGGAGTCCGAGGCGGCGATCCAGCGCGCTCTGCAGACCGCCCTGGCCGGCCGGACATCGCTGGTGATCGCGCACCGGCTGTCCACCATCCGCGAAGCGGACCAGATCATCGTCCTCGAGTCCGGACGGATACGGGAGAGCGGCACCCACGAGGAGCTGCTCGCCGCCGAGGGGCTCTACGCCGACCTGTACCGCACCCAGTTCGCACAGCAGGCCCCGGACGACGCCGACGTCCCCGCCGAGATGCGCTGAGCTCCGGCCACCGTCGCCGAACGGCCCTGCCCGAGGGACAGACCCCGGGCGGGGCCGTTCGTGTCTGCCGGACGTACATCGCAAGGATGACGGCTGGGCCGAATTACCTCCCGGGACCGACGTCCGCCCGCCGGCGCACCGCCTACGGTCGCCTCATGACCACTGAGAAAGGCTCTGACCAGGTCGTCGTACGGCTCGACGGTGTGCGCAAGGAGTACGGGCAGTCCGTCGCTCTCGACGGCGTCTCGATGGAGATCCGGGAGGGCGAGGCGGTCGCGGTCATGGGACCGTCGGGCTGCGGAAAGTCCACCCTGCTGAACATGATCGCGGGTCTCGACCGCCCCACCGCGGGGTCGGTCAACGTCCACGGCGAAGAACTGGGCAGCCTCAACGAGACAGGTCTGGCTCTGTACCGGCGTCGGCGGATCGGCATGGTCTTCCAGTTCTTCAACCTGCTCGACGACCTGACGGCGCTGGACAACGTGGCGCTCGCCGGGCAGCTCTCCGGCACCTCGGCCCGGCAGTCCCGCAAGCGTGCGCTCGACCTCCTCGGCGAACTCGGCGTCGCGGACCAGCGGAACAACTATCCGGCGACGCTCAGCGGCGGCCAGCGACAGCGCGTCGCGGTGGCCCGGGCGCTGATGAACAAGCCGTCCCTGCTGCTGGCGGACGAACCGACCGGCGCTCTGGACAGCAGCAGCGGTGAGCAGGTGATGAACCTGCTGCTCGACCTCAACCGGATCGGTCAGACGCTGCTCATCGTCACGCACGATCCGCGCCTCGCCGAACGTTGCGCGACCCGTCTGATCGAGTTCGAGGACGGCCGGATCGCCCGCGAGAAGGTCCTGGAGCGGGCCGCATGAGCGCCGTATGGCATGCCGCACGGGCCGCCGTCCGGCGTCGTCGGCTGCAGACGCTCGTCATCGGCCTGGTCGTTCTGCTGTCCACCGCGACGATGGTCATCGCGACGGGACTCCTCGACTCCGCCAGCCGCCCTTTCGACCGGGCTTTCGGGAAGCAGCAGGGGGCCCACGCCGTCGCCGCGTTCGATCCCGCCGAGGTCTCGGCGCAGCGGCTCGCCGCGACCGCCGAGCGGCCAGGTGTCGAGGCCTCCGCCGGCCCCTTCGGCCAGACCTCGGTGAGCATCGCTCCGGGCAGTGCCGCCTTCCTGTCCGGCCCGCTCACGGTGGTGGGCCGGGCGGACGCGGGCGGCCCCGTGGACAAGGTGAACGTGTGGAGCGGCCGCTGGGCTGAACAGCCCGGCGAGATCGTGGTGAACCAGACCCCGCCCGCGAACGGCAGCGCACCGCCGTTCCCGGCGGACGCCAAGGTGGTGACCCCGGACGGCACGAAGCTCACCATCGTCGGCTATGCCCACACCCTGAGCCGCACCGCCGACGCCTGGGTCACGCCCGAGCAGATGACGGCGCTGCACCCGACGGCCCAGCAGATGCTGTACCGGTTCTCGTCGGCGGCCACGAAGGCCGACGTCGAGCGGAGCGTGGAGAAGGCCACGGAGGGACTGCCGAAGGGCTCGCTGGTCGCCACGCAGTCGTATCTCACGATCAAGGAGGACGTGGCCTCGGGTCCCGGTGTCTACGTCCCGTTCCTGATGGTCTTCGGCATCCTCGGCCTCATCGTCGCCGTCGTGATCGTCTCCAACGTCATCAGCGGCGCCGTCGTCTCCGGCTTCCGGCACATCGGAGTGCTCAAGTCGCTGGGATTCACGCCACGTCAGGTGGTCGGGATCTATCTGCTCATGGTCTCCCTCCCCGCGCTGATCGGCTGCGTGCTGGGCACCGTCGGCGGTGTCCTCGCGACCGATCCGCTGCTGACCAACGCCTTCCAGGGCACCGGCATGGACCTCAGCGGTGTCGCGATCAGCTGGTGGGTGCCGGTCGCCGCCCTGGCCGGCATGCCGCTTCTCGTCGTCCTGGCCGCGGCCGTCCCGGCGATGCGGGCCCACCGGCTGTCCGCAGCCGAGGCGATCAGCGCGGGCAGTGCTCCGCGCCGGGGCCGCGGACTCGGGATCCAGCGCCGTCTGAGCAGCAGTTCCCTGCCTCGATCGGTGAGCCTCGGCCTGGGGCAGCCCTTCACCCGTCCGGCCCGGACGGTGATGACGCTGGTCGCGGTACTCCTCGGGGCGACCACCACGGCCTTCGCGACCGGTCTGGCCAGTACGGTCACCGAGTTCGGGCAGGCCAAGAGCCCGGCCTCCTCGGCCCAGCTCGTCGTCCAGCCGGGCCAGCCGCAGTTCGGCGAGACGGCCCCCAAGTTGGACGACGCGCAGACGGAGAAGGCGCTGCGGTCCCTTCAGGGCACCAAGAGCGTGACGGTCCGCGCGCACGTCCCGGTCTCCATCACCGGGTCCAAGAAGGTCGTCGCCGAGTTCTGGCGCGGGGACACCTCCGCGCTGGACTTCAAGGACCAGATCGTCACGGGGCATCAGATCGAGGCTCCGGGACAGGTCGCCGCGTCGACGGCCTTCCTTCGCGAGCGGGGGCTGCACGTCGGTGACCGGCTGACCATGGAGGTGGGCGGCAAGCCTGTCCGTGCCACGATCGTCGCCTCGCTGATGAGCAACGGCGATCTGCTCTACGCGGACTGGCGGGCGCTGTCCGCCCTCGACTTGGACGCCACGCAGCTCAACTCCCGCTTCCAGTACCTGGTGCAGGTGTCCCCCGGCACGAGCGTCGCCGAGTACGTCGATGCGGTGCGGTCGACGGACCCGGGCCTCTACACCCGCCCGACGGACAGCTCCTCCGGCTTCACCAGGGCCGTCATCGGTCTGTCGGTGGTCCTCGCACTGATGCTGGCGACGGTGGCGGGCCTCGGTGTGTTCAACACGGTCGTGCTCAACACCCGTGAGCGCCGCCGCGACCTGGCCACCCTGCAGTCCCTGGGCATGACACCTCGTCAGGTGGTCGGCATGACGGTGACGTCGATGACGGCGCTCGGGGTGATCGGCGGAGTGCTCGGGCTGGTCCTGGGCGTGCTCGCCCACCGCCTGATCATGCCGATCGCCAGTGAGGCGGCGAAGGTGGAACTGCCGGCACGCATGCTGGACGTGTGGCAGGCGCCGGTTCTGTTGCTCCTCAGCCTCGTCGGCGTGGTGATCACGGTTCTGGGCGCTTACTTCCCGGCGCGTACAACGACCCGTATGGCCACCGCGGAGGCGCTGCGCAGCGAATGACGGGCAGGATTTTCCTACATCCCCCGGGGAAAACCTGCGACCACGGATGCCGACCACCGTTCCGGTGGTCGGCATCCGCGTACTCACCGCGATAAATCAGCACTTCTTCCCAGCCAAAAGCAAGTATGCGAGCATGACGCCCAGATCTGCCCTCGACAGGGTTTTCCGAAAAGCCGCGTCGCTGTTTCCACAGAGCCGCATCGGTTCTTTTTTGCAGCCCACTCGTGCCGGCAATGCAGTCCGGCTCTTCCGGCATCGTCGCGGCACCGAATTTCTGGCAATCATGGGGAGTTCATGGGCATCGGTCATGCGCGAGAGCACACATACGGACACAGCGGGACGAGCGGGCCGGACGGCGCCGAGGAGGGCGCGCGCCTGGACCGTGCGGCCGTCGAGCGGGCCGGACGACGCCTGGCCGACCGGGTATGGCGGACCCCCGTGCTGCGTTGCGAGCCGTTGGACACCCGGTGCGGCGCACGGCTGTGGCTGAAGGCGGAGAATCTTCAGCGCGGGGGTTCGTTCAAGGTCCGTGGGGCGCTCCTGGCGGTGGAGCACCTTGCCATGTCCGGCAGCCGCGGGGTGATCGCGCAGAGTACCGGCAACCACGCGATCGCGGTCGCGCTCGCCGCCCGGCAGTACGGTCTCCCGGCCGTCGTGGTCCTGCCCACCGACGCCCCACCGGCCAAGATCCACCGGATCCGGGAGGCCGGTGCCGAGGTGGTGACGGCGGGCACCCTGCTCGCCGACCGGGTGGCCGCCGTGTCCGACCTGCGCGGGACATTGGGCTACGACGTCATCGACCCGTACCAGAACCCTCACGTCGTCGCCGGCCAGGGGACCGCCACGGCCGAACTCCTCGATCAGGCCGCGGAGCAGGGCGCGCGCCTGGACGCGGTGGTCGTCCCGGTCGGCGGCGGCAGTGCGATCGCCGGTGCCTGTCTCACGGCCGAGGGGCGCGAGGTGGCCGTGGTCGGGGCCGAACCGCAGGCCGTGCCGGCACTCACCACGGCGCTGCGCGCGGACCGTCCGGTGACCGTGACCGCCGGGTACACCATCGCCGACGGACTTCGCCCCGACCGCATCGGTGCCTTGCCCTTCACCATCGCCCGAGGGGCGGTGGCCGCGGTCGAGACGGTGTCGGAGGAAGCCATCGCCGAGGCGATGCGCGCCGCATTCCTGCACGCCCGGCTGGTCATCGAGCCCGCGGCGGCCGCGGCGCTCGCCGCCGCCCTGGAGCACGCGTCCCGCCTCGGCACGGACGTCGGCGTGCTGCTCAGCGGTGGGAACGTCGAGCCGAGTCTGGCTGCCGCACTGCTGGCCGGCCAGGAGGTCTCCGCCCCGGACACCGCTGCGGTCTGAGGAGGCGCGCAGCGGCTGAGGACGGCGGGCGGCACGAACGGCGGGCCGGGCGCCTCGACGACTTCAAGTCGTCGAGGCGCCCGGCCCGTTTCGGCATGTCCGCCGGGGGCTGCCGCGGTGGCGTGCACCGCGGCAGCGGTCAGTCGTCCAGGCTCATCCAGTCCGCCACGGCGGACCACACCTTCGCCAGGACGTCCGGCGTGCCCATCTCGTGGTGGACACAGTCGACACCGGTCCGGTGGATCTCCCCGGAGACGTAGGGCCGCCACGCCTCTTCTGTGACCGGGTCGGCGCGGTCCTCACGGTCGGCGGTGATCAGCAGTACGTCGCCTTCGAACCGGCCGTGCTCGTGGCGCCGCTGGATGTGGCGCTGATTGACCAGGACCCGCGCGATGTTCTCGTACTCCTCGTCCGTGGTGGCCCCGAGGGCTCCCGCCGCCTGATGGCGCACCATTTCCGTCAGGCTCGCCAACAGCTCGTCCGGGACCTCGCTGGGGGCCTCCAGGGGCTCGGCCTCGGGGTCCGCCACGGCCGGGTTCTGGTCCAGGAGGACCAGCGCCGCGACCTGCTCACCGGCGGCACGCAGCCGTACGGCGACCTCGTGTCCGACCACCGCTCCGAAGGACCAGCCCAGCAGGTGGTACGGGCCGGAGGGCTGCACGCGGCGGATCTGCTCGACGTAGCGGTCCGCCATCTCCCCTACCGACCGGGCCAGTCGGTCCGCTCCGTGCAGCCCGCGGTCCTGGAGGCCGTACAGCGGCATGTCGGCCGGCGCGTACCGGGCCAGCGGCATGTAGCACCAGCTCAGGCCATCAGCGGGGTGCAGGCAGAAGAACGGCGGCCTGCTGCCCTCGGTACGGATCGGCAGCAGTTCGTCGAGGGCGTCCCGCACCGACGACAGGCTCATCCCCTTCACCAGCTCACCCACGGTCGGCGCCGAGAAGACGTCGCGCACCGCGATGGACACACCCCGCTCCCGCAGCCGCTCCACGAGCCGGACCGCCAGCAGGGAGTGCCCGCCGAGGGCGAAGAAGTCGTCGTCGACTCCGACCGATTCCACCCCGAGAACCTCGGCGAACGCCTCGCACAGGCTGGACTCGAAGGCGGTGACGGCCCCGTTGCCGGTGGGCTCGGCGGCGGTGACGCCCGGCTCGGGCAGCGCCTTGCGGTCCAGCTTGCCGTTGGGCATCAGCGGCAGCCGGTCGATGACCACCACCGCGGACGGCACCATGTACTGCGGCATGCGCCCCTGGGCCAGGCCGCGCACCTCCCGGCTGAGGTCCTCCGCCGCCTTCGGGTCGGTGGCCGAGCCCGGCACCACGTAGGCCACCAGGCGGTGGTCGCCCGGGGTGTCCTCGCGGACCACGACCACGGCCTGGCCGACCGCGGGGTGTGTGGCCAGGGCGGCCTCGATCTCACCGAGTTCGACCCGGAAGCCGCGCACCTTGACCTGGTCGTCGGCGCGTCCGACGTACTGAAGTGCACCATCCGCGGTCCACCGGACGACGTCGCCGGTGCGGTACATCCGCTGCCCCTCGGCACCGAACGGGCAGGCCACGAAGCGTCCCGCCGTGAGGCCGGCGCGTCCCAGGTAGCCACGGGCCAGTCCGTCGCCCGCGATGTAGAGCTCGCCCGCCACGCCGGGCGCCACCGGGGCCAGGCCGTCGTCGAGGACGTAGACCTGGGTGTTGCCGATCGGGGATCCGATCGACGTGACGTCGGCCGCGTCGGGGAGCAGCACCTGGGCGGTCGACCATGTGGTGGTCTCCGTCGGGCCGTACAGGTTCGTCAGGGTCGGTGTCCGGGACAGCAGGGTGCGGGCCAGGTCGCCGGGCAGCGCCTCGGCTCCGATCATGGCCCGGACGCGGCTGAGGTCCACCGGGTCGTCGGCGTCGGCCACGAGGCCGCGCCACAGGCTCGGTGTCGCGTGCACCATCGTCACACCGCCGGTGCGGATCAGCTCCCGCAGGGCCCACGGGTCGAGGACCTGCTCCTGCGCGGCGAGGACCAGTCGCGCGCCGTTGAGCAGCGGCAGGTAGAACTCGAATCCGGCCATGTCGCAACCGTGGGTGCTCACGGCGAGCAGCCGGTCCTCGGCGGCCAGCGGGAAGGAATTCTGCATCGCCGTGAGGAAGTTGACGATCGCGCGGTGCTCGACGAGCACACCCTTGGGGCGTCCGGTGGATCCGGAGGTGTAGATCACCCACATCGGGTGGCCGGGCAACATCGGCCGTGTGCGCTCGTCGTCGCTGACGGCCCGATCCGGCAGGGCGGCGAGCTCCGCGGTCACCTCGGGGTCGTCGAGGAGCACCACCGGCACGCCGGATCCGGCGTCGCCGTCGGCGTCCACGGAGAACGAGTCGAGCCGGTCCCTCATGCCTTCGCCGCTGAGCACGCACACCGCGCCCGAGTCGGCGATGACGTACGCGATGCGGTCGGCCGGGTAGTTCGGGTCGATCGGCAGGTAGGCGGCGCCCGCCTTGACCACGCCGAGCAGAGCCACGACCAGGTCGACGGTGCGGTCGAAGACGACCGCGACGACCGACTCCGGTCCCACGCCCCGGCCGGCCAGGTACCGGGCCACGCGGTTGGCCCGCGCGTCCAGCTCGGCGTAACTGAGGGCGGTGTCGCCGAAGGTCAGGGCGATCGCGTCGGGGGTGCGCGCGACCTGCGCCTCGAACAGGGCACCGACCGTGGTGTCCGGCAGCTCGGCCGCGGTGTCGTTCCACTCGGTCAGCATGCGGTGCCGCTCGTCGTCATCCAGGACGTCGACGGCACCGAGCCGGGTGTCCGGCGCGGCGGACAGGGTCGCGAGGACGCGGTTGAGGCGTTCGGCGATGCGCACGACCGACGCGGGTTCGAAGAGGTCGGCGGAGCCGGTCACGGTGCCGCGCAGACCCGCGGGGGCGCCCTTGGCGTCGTACGTCTCGACCATGCTGACGTCCAGGTCGAACTTGACCACCGCCTCCGCCACGGACACGTCGCCCGGCGCCGTGCCGGACGCCGGCCGCGACGGGACGTCGGCGCGGGTGTCGAGGCCGGGCAGGTCGACGACCGCCTCCGCGGTGTTCTCCAGGAGCAGCATCACCTGGAAGAGCGGGTGACGGGCCAGCGACCGGGCGGGGGCGAGCTCCTCGACGAGCCGCTCGAAGGGAACGTCCGCGTGCGCGAACGCGCCCAGGCCCGCTTCCCGGACCCGCTCCAGCACCTTGCTGTAGGTCGGGTCCTGCGACAGGTCGGTGCGCAGGACGAAGGTGTTGACGAAGTAGCCGACGAGGTCGTCGAGCGCTTCGTCGGTGCGGCCCGCGTGTGCCGATCCGATGGGGATGTCGGTACCCGCGCCGAGGCGGGACAGGAGCACCGCGAGCGCGCCGTGCAACGCCATGAACATCGTCACGCCTTCGGCCCTCGCGACCTCCAGGAGCCGTGCGTGCACCTCGGCCGGGACCTCGATGGGTACGCGATACCCCTGGTGGCCGACCACGGCCGGGCGCCCCCGGTCGGTCGGCAGCGTGAGCTCCTCGGGGATGCCGGCAAGGGCCTCTCGCCAGTAGGCGACCTGGCGGGAGAGCAGGCTGTCCGGGTCGTCCGCCTCACCGAGCACCTCGCGCTGCCACAGCGCGTAGTCGGCGTACTGCAAAGGCAGTTCCTGCCACCGCGGGGCCCGGCCCTCGCTGCGCGCGGCGTACGCCAGGGACAGGTCGCGGGCCAGTGGTGCCCAGGACCAGCCGTCGGTGGCGATGTGATGGATCACCACCACGAGGACATGGTCCTGCCCGTCCGTCTCGAACAGCCAGGCCTTGACGGGCACGTCCGCCGAGAGGTCGAAGGTGTGGCGCTGGGCGTCGGCGATCGCACCGGACAGCTCCGTCGGGGCGACCCGGGTCACCGTCAGGTCCCACTCCAGCGCGACCGGGTCGAGGACCTGCTGGTACGGCTCGCCGTCCACGACCGCGTACACGGTGCGCAGCACTTCGTGCCGCGCGATGAGGTCCCGGAACGCCGCGTTCAGCGCCGCGTGGTCCACCTCGCCCTCGAGGCGTACGGCGACCGGGATGTTGTAGGTGTCACCGGGGCCTTCCAGCTTGTCGATGATCCACAGGCGTCGCTGACCGTACGACAGCGGCAGCCGGTCGGGCCGGGCGCCGGCCGTCAGCGGCGGCCGGGCCTCGCGTGCCCCGGCCAGGAGCTCGGCGAGCCCGGCGACGGTCGGCGCCTCGAACAGGTCGCGGACCTCCACCTCGACGCCGAGCAGCGTCCTGATCCGGCTGATCAGCCGGACCGCGAGCAGCGAGTGGCCACCGAGTTCGAAGAAGTCGTCGTGCACGCCGACCGCGGGCACTCCGAGGACCTCGGCGAAGGCCATGCAGAGGATCTCCTCCCGGACTCCGGCCGACCGGTTCCGGCCCCCGGGCTGCGAGGTCCCGTGATAGTCGGGAGCGGGCAGGGCCTTGCGGTCCAGCTTGCCGTTGCCCGTAAGCGGCAGCCGGTCGAGGAGCACCACCGCCGAGGGCACCATGTGCTCCGGCAGGCGCTGCGCGGCGAACTTCCGGATCGTCGCGGGCAGTCCCTGGTCCTGCGTGTCCTCCGGGTCGTCGGCCACGACGTAGGCGACGAGGCGCTTGTCACCGGGCACGTCCTCGCGGGCGATCACCACGGCCTGGGCCACCAGGGGATGGGCGGCCAGGACCGACTGGACCTCGCCGGGCTCGATGCGGAAACCGCGGATCTTCACCTGCTCGTCGGAGCGCCCCGCGAACACCAGCCGGCCGTCCGCGTCCCAGCGGGCCAGGTCGCCGGTGCGGTACATCCGCTCCCCCGCCCGGCCGAACGGGCTGGCCACGAACCGCTCCGCGGTCAGGTCGGGGCGGCCCACGTAGCCACGCGCCAGACCCGCACCGGTGACGTACAGCTCACCGGCCGCTCCGGCCGGCACCGGCCGGAGCCGGTGGTCCAGGACGTAGAAGCGGGTGTTGGCGAGCGGTGTGCCGACGGGGACCACGCCGTCGGCCACCAGTTCGGCCGTCAGCGGGGTCGTGGCCACACCGATCGTGGTCTCAGTCGGGCCGTAGTGGTTGTACACCGCGCAGCCGTCCGCGGCGGACAGCAGGGTCCGTACCCACTCGGGCTGGGCGGCCTCGCCGCCGAGGACCAGGGACTTGGCGGGCAGCACCCCGGCCAGGTCCCCCGCCGCACCGAGCGCCGCCAGGTGGGAGGGGACCGCCTTGAGGTGGTCGATGCGGTGCTCGGCCAGGTAGCGGCTGACGGCCTCCGGATCGGTGACCGCTTCCTCGTCCAGGATGTGCAGCTCGCCGCCTGTGGTCAGGCTCGCGAACACCGTGGTGTTGCCGAGGTCGGTGGCCTGCGCCTGAAGCAGCGCGTACCGGTCGCCCGGAGTGCCGAACTCGACCCGGCCCGGCACGGCAGCCACATAGTTGGCCAGCGCGCCATGGGTGACCGCAACACCCTTCGGACGACCCGTCGACCCGGAGGTGTAGATCACGTAGGCGAGCCCGTCCGGGGCCACCGCCTCCTGGACGGCCGTCTCCTCGGCGTCGGCCAGCTGCATCGTCACCAGCGGTGAGTCGAGTGCGACGAGCCGCTTGCCCGCCGGCAGATCGTCCAGGATCTCCTCGGTGGTCAGCGTGAGCGCCGCACCGCTGTCGGTCATGACGTACGCCACCCGGTCTGCGGGCTGCCCGGGGTCGATCGGCAGGTAGGCGGCGCCCGCCTTCCACACGGCCAGGATCGCCGTGATCATCTCGATCCCGCGGCCCAGGCACAGGCCCACCACCGCTTCCGCACCCACGCCCTGGTCCATCAGGTAATGAGCCAGACGGTTGGCGCGGGCATCCAGCTCCGCGTACGACACCCGCGTGTCGTCGGCGACGACCGCCACCGTATCCGGAGTACGCGCCACCTGCTCCGCGAAACGAGCCGCGACCGTGCGCGAAGGCACCTCGTCCGTTGTGTCGTTCCACTCCACCAGGACCCGGTGCAGCTCGTCCTCGGGCAGCACGTCGACCGAGCTCAGCTGCTGCTCGGCGCCGCCGTCCAGCGCGGAGTCCAGCGCGGTGACCAGGTTGTCCAGGGCGGTGCGCACCAGCAGGCCCACGGCGTGCGGGTCGCCCGGGTCGGCGGAGTCCACGGCCAGGCCCATGCTGTCACCGTTGTCGTCCACGGCAACGGTCAGCGGGTAGTTGTTGAGGGGCCGCATGAACAGCCTGCGGATGCCCTCGAAGCCCTCCTCCTGGCCGCGGTCCGCGGCGCGGGCGGCCGCTGGTCTCGTCGTGTTGTGACGGTAGTTCAGCAGAGTGGTGAACAGGGGGGTGTCGCCGGTGACGCCGCTCGCACCCTGGGCGACGGCGAGCGGTGCGTGCTCGTGCTCGAGAAGCCCGGCCAGCTGGCTGCGCATCGCGCCGACCGCCTCCAGGACTCCGACGCCGGCCACCCGCACCCGGACCGGCAGTGTGTTCATGAAGAGACCGAGCACCCGGTCGGAGCCGGCGCCGGAGTTCATCCGGCCGAACAGGACGGTGCCGAAGACGACGTCCTCACGGCCGCTGACGGCGGCGAGGGCCCGAGCGTAGGCCACGTGCAGCAGCGTCGCGGGGCTGGTTCCGAGGCGGCGGGCGGTGTCGCGCACCCGGGCGTCGAGATCCGGCTCGAAGCCGAGGTGGGCCTTGGCGAGGTCGCTGCCGTCGCCGTGCACGTCCGCGACACCGTACGCGAAGGTCGGTTCCGTCACGTCGCCGAGGAGCTCGGCGAAGTAGCGTGCGTGCTCCTCACGCTTGTCTCCGCCGCGGCTCTGGGCGACGAAGTCACGGAACGGCAGGGGGTCCGCCAGTTCCGCACCCCGGCCGCTCAGGAAGGCCTGGAGCTCCTCGAAGACGGCCTCGAGGGTGGTGTGGTCCTGCACCATGTGGTGCATGCGCAGCAGCGCCGCCCAGCGGTCGCTGCCGGGGACGGCCGCGACGTGCACGTCGACCAGGGGCGCCCGGCTCAGGTCCATGGTGGCGCCGCCGAGTTCGAGGAGTTGTTCCACCAGGCCGGCGCCGTCCGGGTCCAGCGTCACGTGTTCGACGGGCACCCGGGCGTTGCGCCACACCACCTGCACCGGTTCCCGCAGCCCCTCCCACACCACGGAGGTGCGGTAGATGTCATGCCGGTTCACCAGCTGCTGAAGTGCGTCCACGAAGGCGTCGAGTCGAGCGCGCGAGTCGAACTCGAGCGCGGTGGGAGCCGCGTAGGTGTCGCGTCCCGACCCTGCCATCAGATGGTGGAAGAGCAGGCCCTCCTGCAGCGGGGCCAGCGGGTAGACGTCCGCCACGTTGGCGGCGCCGCCCTCGACCGTGGCGACGATCCGCTCGGCCTCCTCGGCGGTCAGGTCGACCAGCGGCAGCATCTCCGGCGTGATCGCCCGAGCGCCCGCCGGGATCAGGTTCGGCGGGACCTCGACACGCGCGGCGGCCGTGTCCCCGGCGAGGCCGGCCACCGTCGGCGACTCGAAGAGCGCCCGGACCGAGACGGAGACGCCTCGCGACCGCAGCCTCTCCACCAGCGTCACCGCGAGCAGGGAGTGCCCTCCGAGGCGGAAGAAGTCGTCGTCGACACCGACCCGCTCGAGGCCGAGGACCTCGGCGAACACCTCGCAGAGGATCTCCTCGCGGGCGTTGGCGGGCCCTCGGCTCGCACCCGCCGCGTACTCCGGTGCGGGCAGCGCCGCCCGGTCCAGCTTGCCGTTCACGGTGAGCGGCAGTTCGTCGAGGACGACAACCGCGGAGGGCACCATGTGCGCGGGCAGCGCTTCGGCTGCGAACCGGCGCAGTTCCTGCGCCGGTTCACCGGTCCGGGCTCCGCCGTCCGGCACGACATAGGCCACGAGCCGCTTGTCACCGGGGGCGTCCTCGCGCGCCACGACCGCCGCCTGGGCCACGAGCGGGTGCTCGGCCAGCAGGGACGCGACCTCGCCCGGCTCGATACGGAACCCACGGATCTTGACCTGCTCGTCGGAGCGGCCCAGGTACTCCAGCTCGCCGTCGGCCCGCCACCGCGCGAGGTCGCCGCTGCGATACATACGCTCGCCCGGCGCGAACGGTGACGCCACGAACCGCTCGGCGGTGGCCCCGGACCGACCCGCGTAACCACGGGCCAGGCCCGCCCCCGCGATGTACAGGTCACCCGCGACGCCGACCGGGACCGGTGCCAAGTCGCTGTCGAGCACGTACAGACGGGTGTTGGCGATCGGCCGCCCGATGGGCACCGACTCCCCCACCTCCTGGCCAACCGCCACCTCGAAGACACAGCATCCGACCACCGTCTCGGTCGGCCCGTACTCGTTGACCACGACGGTCTCGGGCGCCTGTTCGAGCCAGGCGCGCACATCGGCGCCCCGCAGCGCCTCACCGCCGACGATCCAGCGCCGGGCGGCCCCGGCGAGCCGTCCCTCCGGCAGCAGTCGGGAGAGCAGCGGCAGATGCCCCGGCACGACCTTCACCAGTCCGAACGGCTCGGAGTCACGCAGCAGGGCCGCGAGGCCCTCGGGGCCTCCGTCCCCGCTGACCACGACTCGGGAGCCGGACACCAGGGGCAGCAGCAGGCTCGTGACCGTCAGGTCGAACGCGAGCGAGGAGTGCAGCGGAGCGCCGCCGCCCTCCGCCATGCCGTAGGCACGGCAGGCCCACGTCACGTAGTTCGCCAGGCCGCCATGGGTGACCACGACGCCCTTGGGGCGGCCCGTCGAGCCGGACGTGTAGATGACATAGGCGCTCCGGGCGGCCAGGGCGGTGCCGGTGTCCCACGCCGGCGCCGGCGCCGTCTCCGGCAGATCGGCCGACCCGGCCGACGCGTCGGGACCGTCGAGCACCAGCACCGGCGCGTCCGACCGGCGTTCGAACTCCGAGAGCCGGTCGCGCGTGCCGCGTTCGGCAAGGACGCACGTCACCGCGGCGTCCGTCAGCATGAACGCGGCACGCTCCGCGGGGTACTCGGGGTCGACCGGCAGGTACGCGCCGCCGGCCTTCCACACCGCGAGGACGGAGACCAGGACGTCCACACCGCGTTCCAGGCAGAGTCCCACCACCGACTCGGGACCGACACCGTGGCGGATGAGCAGGTGTGCGAGACGGTTGGCGCGCGCGTCCAGGTCGCCGTAGGAGAACTCGGCGCCGTCGCACTCCACGGCGACCGCCTCCGGGCTCTGGGTCACCCGCTCCGTGATCAGCTCCGGCACCGGCCGGAGCGGCGTGCCGTCCGCCGTGTCGTTCCACTCGACCAGCATCCGGCGGCGCTGGTCGGCGTCCATCACGTCGACGGTGCGCAGCGGCTGGTCCGGGCCTCCGTCGAGAACATCTTCGAGCAGCGACACCAGGTTCCGGGCGGCGGTGTGCAACAGCGCGCCCACGGCCCGTACGTCGATCGGGGCGACCGCGTCCACGGCCAGTGACATGCCGTCGGCCCCGTCGTCGTCCACCGAGACGGTCAGCGGGTAGTTGTTGCGCTCCTGCGAGAAGACCGTCCTGATGCCCGCGGTTCCCGCGGCGCTCGTCTCGGCCACGGCCGTGTCGATCGGACGGCTGCTGTTGTGCCGGTAGTTGAACAGCGAGGTGAACAGCGGGGTGTCCCCGGGCACGCCGCTGGCCTGCTGGGCCAGGGAGAGCGGCGCGTGCTCGTGGTGGAGGAGTTCGGCGAGCTGCCCGCGCATCGTGGCGACGGCGTCGGCCGCACCGAGTTCACCGGTACGGATCCGCACCGGCAGCGTGTTGATGTACGGGCCCAGCGTGCGGTCCGACCCGCTGCCGGCGTTCATGCGCCCGAACAGGACGGTGCCGAAGACGACGTCCTCGCGGCCGCTGACGGCGGCGAGCACCCGCGCCCACGCCACGTGCAGCACGGTGGCGGGGCTGGCGCTCAGGCTCCGTGCGACGGCACGCACCCGTTGCACCAGGGCCGGCGGGATGGGCAGCCGGGCGCGGACCGCCGTGGCGCCGTCGCCGTGAGCGTCGACCAGGCCGTACGGCGCGGTCGGCTCGGTCACGTCGCCGAGGAGCCGGGAGAAGTGACGTTCGTGCTCGGCGCGGGCCACCCCACCGCGTGCCTGCGCGACGAAGTCGCGGAACGGCAGCGGCTCGGGCAGTTCGTCGCCGCGTCCGGACAGGAGCGCCTCGACCTCGGCGAGCAGCACTTCGAGCGCCGTGTGGTCCTGCGCCATGTGGTGCATCCGCACCAGCGCGAGCCACGCTCCGCTGTCCGTCTCCGGCGCCACGTGCAGGTGAACGAGCGGCGCCCGCCGGAGGTCCATGACCGAGCCGACTCGGGCGACCAGCTCCGCCGCCGGATCCGCGGCGTGCGGGTCGAGGGAGACCTCCTCGACGGGCACGGCGGCGCGGCGCCGCACCACCTGCACCGGCTCGCGCAGGCCCTCCCACACGATTCCGGTCCGCAGGATGTCGTGCCGGTCCACGACCTGCTGGAGGACCTCGGTGAACGTCTCGAGCCGCGCGCGCGAGTCGAACCTCACCACGGTCGGTAGGACGTAGGCGTCCTCGCCGCCGTCGGCGAGGAGGTGGTGGAAGAGCAGTCCCTCCTGGAGGGGGGCGAGGGGGTAGATGTCGGCGACGTTCGCCGCGCCACGCCACGGGTACGCAGGACCTCCACGAGACGCACGGCGAGCAGGGAGTGGCCGCCCAGCGCGAAGAAGTCGTCGTCGACACCCACGCTGTCCAGGCCCAGGACCTCGGCGAACACCTCGCAGAGGATTTCCTCACGGACCGTCGACGGCCCGCGGCCGGAACCGGCCGCGTACTCGGGGGCGGGCAGCTGCGCGCGGTCCAGCTTGCCGTTCGGGGACAGCGGCAGTGCGTCGAGGGCCACCACCGCCGACGGCACCATGTAGTGCGGCAGCCGCTCCGCCAACCGGGCCCGCACCGCGGCGGACAGGTCCCCCTCGGGCTCGCCGTCGGTCACGACGTAGGCCACGAGGCGCTTGTCACCGGGCACGTCCTCCCGGGCCACCACCACGGCCTGGGACACCGACGGGTGGGCGACCACCGCCGACTGGACCTCGCCCAGCTCGATGCGGAAGCCGCGGATCTTGACCTGCTCGTCGGCGCGGCCCAGGTACTCCAGTTGCCCGTCGGCGTTCCACCGGACCAGGTCGCCCGTGCGGTACAGGCGCTCTCCGGGGGCCCCGTAGGGGTCGGCGACGAAGCGTTCGGCGGTCAGTGCGGGGCGGTGCAGATAGCCCCGCGCCAGGCCGGCGCCGGCGATGTACAGCTCACCGGCCACTCCGGGCGCGACCGGCGACAGGTGGTCGTCCAGGACGTACACGCGGGTGTTGGAGATGGGCCGGCCGATGGGTATGGCGCCTTCGGCATCGGTGTCGGCATACCAGACGGTGGTGTAGACGGTCGCCTCGGTGGGGCCGTAGATGTTCGCCACCCGCGCACCCGGCAGTTCCCGGCGGATGCCTGCGACGGCGTCGGCGGTGAGCGCCTCGCCCGCGAGGACCACGGTGCGTGGACGGAGCTCGGGTGCGGAGCGGCCCAGGATGCGGGCGAAGGCCGACGGGACACCGCTGACGAGGCTCACCTGCCAGGGGCCGTGCGCGGCGTCGGCGAGTGCGAGGAGATCGGGGACGAGTTCGACGGATCCGCCGGTGACCAGCGGTCCGAACAGCTCGAAGACCGACACGTCGAAGGTGAACGAGGTCGAGAGGAGCACCCGGGAGAAGTCCGCGCCGCCGAACTCGGCGGCCGCCCACGCCAGCAACCCCGCCACCGACCGGTGCTCCACCACGACGCCCTTCGGACGTCCGGTGGAGCCGGAGGTGTAGATGACGTACGCCGGATGCCCGGGGGTCAGCGGAGCCACCCGCTCGTCCTGCGCCGGAGCCTGCGAAGGCAGCGCGGCGAGTGCGGTGACGGTCTCCGGAGCGTCGAGAACCACCGTCCGCGGCCCGGAGGGCGGAAGGAACTCAGCGGTGGCCGAGTCGGCGAGGACCGCCACGGGCTCCGCGTCGGCCAGCATGTACGCGATCCGCTCGGCGGGGTAGGCCGGGTCCACCGGCACGTACGCGCCGCCCGCCTTCAGCACGCCGAGCAGGGCCGGCACCGCGTCCGCGCCGCGCTCCACGCACACCGCGACCCGCGACTCCGGGCCGACGCCCAGGCCGATCAGGTGCCGGGCCAGTCGGTTGGCGCGCGCGTCCAGGTCGGCGTAGGTCAGCTCGGCACCGTCGCACGCCACGGCGACCGCGCCCGGGGTGCGGGCCGCCTGAGCCTCGAACAGCTCCGCCACGGTGGCCTGCGGCACCTCGACGGCGGAGTCGTTCCACTCCACGAGGACCCGGCGGCGTTCCTCCGCGTCCAGGACGTCGAGTGCGCTCAAGCGGGTCTCCGGAGCGGCGCCGACCGTCTCCAGGAGCTGTCCCAGGCGCGCGGCCAGGCGCTCGACCGTCGCGCCGTCGAACAGGTCCGCCGCAGCGACGATCTCGCCGCGCAGCCCGGCCGGCCGCCCGTCGGCGTCGAACGCCTCGGACAGACTCACTTCCAGGTCGAACTTGGCTGCCAGGGTGCCCGTGAGCAGGTCGCCCCGGCCACCGGCCGCCGCGCCCCCGGCCTGCACGCCGTGCAGGTCCAGAGCCGCGTCGGCGGTGTTCTGCATGGTGAGCATCACCTGGAACAGCGGATGCCGGGCCAGGGAGCGTGTCGGTGCGAGTTCCTCCACCAGCCGCTCGAACGGCACGTCCTGGTGCGCGAACGCGCTCCACCCGGTCTCGCGCACCCGGGTGAGCAATTCGGAGAACGTGGGGTCACCCGACAGATCCGTACGCATGACCAGCGTGTTCACGAAGAAACCGACCAGGTCCTCCAGGGCCACGTCGGTACGGCCGGCGACCGCGGCACCGATCGGGATGTCGGTGCCGGCTCCCAGGCGGGACAGAAGCGCGGCAAGCGCCGCCTGAACGACCATGAACATGGTGGCGTCCGACCCGCGCGCAACCTCCGCGAGCCGTGCGTGCACCTCGGCGGGCACCGTCAGGGGCGTCGTGTGGCCACGGAAGTCGGCCACCGCGGGACGCGGCCGGTCGTACGGCAGCCCCAGCTGGTCCGGGATGCCCGCCAGCTGCTCGCGCCAGTACGCCATCTGCCGGGAGATCACACTGTCGGAGTCGTTCTCGTCGCCCAGCAGCTCACGCTGCCACAGCGTGTAGTCGGCATACTGCACTGGCAGCGGATCGAACTCCGGCGCCCGTCCCTCGGACCGCGCCGCGTACGCCATCGACACGTCCCGGGCCAGCGGCCGGGTCGACCAGCCGTCACTGGCTATGTGGTGGACGACCACGACGAGGAGGTGCGCATCCGGCCCGGTGGTGAGCAGCCAGGCACGGATCGGCACATCGCTCGAGAGGTCGAACGGCCGGGCCACCGCCTCGCGGACGGCTGCCGGCAGTTCATGCGAGGCCACCTCGGCGAAGGACAGCTCCCAGGACACGTCGTCGAGTTTGAGGATGTGCTGGTACGGCTCGCCGTCGACGGTGGGGAACACCGTACGCAGCACCTCGTGACGGGCGATCACATCCCGCAGCGCGGCGTTCAGCGCCTCCCGGTCCACGCCGCCCGACAGCGGAACGACCAGCGGAATGTTGTACGTCGAGCTCGGCCCTTCGAGCTGCTCGATAAACCACAGACGGCGCTGCGCGAATGACAACGGAAACATCAGGACTCCCCCTGGTTACGCATGGGCCGCAACGCCGGCCGAGCTGACTTCAGATTTCCAAGCTGTTGTGCGAGACCTGCCACCGTCGGGTTGTCGAGCAGTACCCGCAACGGGACTTCGACGGAGAGCCGCGCACGCACGAGGCTCACCAGACGGACCGCGAGAAGCGAATGGCCGCCCAGTTCGAAGAAGTCGTCGTCCATTCCGACGTCGTCCACGCCCAGCACATGTGCGAACGCCTCGCACAGCGACCGCTCCTGCGGCGTCGACGGTTTCCGGCCCGCGGACGCCGCCCCGGTGTACTCCGGAGCGGGCAGTGCCTTGCGGTCCAGCTTGCCGTTGGGTGTCAACGGCAGCCGCTCCAGCGGGACCACCGCCGCCGGCACCATGTGCTCGGGCAGCCGCTGGGCCACGAACTTCCGCAGGATATCGAAGAGTTCCTCGTCAGCCGAGTGTTCACCTTCGGCCGGTACGACGTAGGCGACGAGACGAACGTCGCCCGGCGTGTCCTCGCGGGCCACGACCGCGGCCCGGCCCACCGACGGATGGGCCAGGAAGGCCGCCTCGACCTCGCCGGGCTCGATCCGGAAGCCCCGAACCTTCACCTGCTCGTCGACCCGCCCCAGGTACTCCAGCTGTCCGGCCTCGGTCCACCGGACCTGGTCCCCGGTCCGGTACATGCGCCCGCCGGGCTCGAAAGGACACGCCACGAAGCGCCCACTCGTCAGCGCGGGCTGCCGCACGTAGCCCCGAGCCACCTGCGCTCCGGCGATGTACAGCTCTCCGGCGACACCGGGGACCACCGGCTGGAGGGCACTGTCCAGCACATAGACCCGGGTGTTGGCGTTCGGCCTGCCGATCGGCACCGACTCGCCGACGTCCTGGCCGGCCTCCACTTCGAAGACGGTGCACCCGACCACCGTCTCCGTCGGACCGTACTCGTTGACGACGGTCGAGTGAGGCGCCCGCTCCAGCCAGGAGCGGACGACGGTCCCGGTCAGCGCCTCGCCGCCGACGACGACCTTGCGCGCCGCGTCCGCGATCCGGTCGTCCGGCACCAGCTCCGCCAGCAGCGGCAGGTGGGCGGGAACCAGCTTCATCAGCCCGAATCCGCCGCCGGTACCGACCAGGGAAGCCAGCCCCTCGGCTCCTCCCGGCCGGCTCACCACCACCGCGGCACCGGACACCAACGGCACCAGCACGCTGGTCACCGTGAGGTCGAACGCCAAAGAGGAGTGCAGCGGCGCCCCGCCACCGTCCTGCATCCCGTAGGCCTGGCTCGCCCACACGACGTAGTTCGTCAGACCCCCGTGGGTGACCGCCACGCCCTTCGGGCGGCCGGTCGAGCCGGAGGTGTAGATGACGTACGCCAGGTTGTCCGGCCCGACGCGCACTCCGGGCGCGGTGTCCGGGCACGCGCCCACCGCGGTGGAGACCAGCGGGTCGTCCAGTGCCATGGCATGCACTCGGCCCACCGGAAGCTCGTCGAGCACCTCCTCGTCGCTCAGCAGGACCGCGACCCCGCTGTCCGCCAGCATGAAGGCGATCCGTTCGGCCGGATACTCCGCGTCGATCGGCAGGTATCCGGCCCCCGCCTTCCACGCGGCGAGGATCGCCACGATCATGTCGACGCCGCGCGGCAGGCAGAGACCGACGAGCGACTCCGGCCCCACCCCCAAGCCGACGAGGTGGTGCGCGAGACGGTTGGCGCGGGCGTCCAGCTCCGCGTACGACACCTCCGTGCCGTCAGCGACGACCGCCACCGCGTCCGGAGTGCGAGCCGCCTGCGCCTCGATCAACTCCGGCACCGCCATCGGCGGCATGTCGGCCGCGGTGTCGTTCCACTCGGTGAGCACCCGGCTGAGCCGGGCCTCGTCGAGCACCGGAATGCCGTTCAGCGCAGCGTCGGGCCCGCCGTCCAGCGCCTCTTCCAGTGCGCCCACCAGGTTCTCGGTGGTCGTGCGGACGAGCACGCCCACCGTGCTCGGGTCGATCGGTTCGACCGCGTCGACGACCACCCGCAGCCGGTCACCGTCGTCGTCGACGGCGACCGAGAAGGGGTAGTTGGTGCGGTCGACGACCAGCACGGTCCTGGCCCCGTCGAGACCCCCCTGCCGCTGCTCCTCCTCCGGTGTTCGGGCCGACGCACGACCGCCTTCGTGGCGGTAGTTGAACATCGAGGTGAACAGCGGGGCGTCCGACGCCACCTGGGCGGCCCGCTGGGCCATGGCGAGCGGCGCGTGCTCGTGCTCGAGGAGCGCGGCGAGCTGACCCCGCATCGCCTGCACCGCCGCGAGGACACCCGTACCGTCACCCAGACGCACCCGCACCGGCAGCATGTTCATGAACGGACCCGCCACCCGGTCGGACCCCGCACCGGCATTCATGCGTCCGAACAGGACGGTGCCGAAGACGACGTCGTCCCGGCCGCTGACCGCGGCAAGGACCCGCGCCCACGCCACGTGCATCACCGTGGCCGGGCTCACGCCCATCCGTCGCGCCAGCTCGCGCAACCGCGCGCTCAGTTCGCCGGAAAACGTCTCCCCGGCCCGCTTCACGCCCGCGCCGTCGCCACGCACGTCCACCTGTCCGTACGGTGCGGTGGGCTCGGTGACGTCACCGAGCAGATCGGCGAAGAACGCCTCGTGTTCCGCACTGTCGAGGCCGGCCCGTGCCTGTGCGACGAAGTTCCGGAACGGCAGCGGCTCCGGCAACTCGGCAGCCCGCCCGGCGAGCACGGTCTGCACTTCTTCGAGCATCACCACGCCGGCCGTGTGGTCCTGCACCGTGTGGTGCGCCCGGAACAGCGCGAGCCACCGGTCGGCGCCCGGCACGGCCGCCACATGCAGACCGATCAACGGGGCTCGCCCCAGGTTCATGCGGGATCCGGCCAGGGCGACCAACTCGCGCGCCGGGTCGGCGTCGTGCGGGTCGAGCTGTACCTCCTCGACGGGGAGCTCGGCGTGCCGCCACACCACCTGCACCGGCTCGCGCAGGCCCTCCCACACGATGGCCGTGCGCA
>NZ_JOIZ01000037.1 GCF_000721605.1 Streptomyces sp. NRRL S-37
CGAACGCGGGCTACCAGAACGCCCAACACCGTTCGGGGCGTTCGGCCGAGCATGAGACCTGGCGACAGGACTCACTCCCGCTCAGTCTTTAGGAACGGTTCGTTGTCCGGTCCGCGTGCCGTCTCGGAGCCGTGCAGGACCCAGGGCCGGGTGCGGGCGTCCTTGACGCGCGGCAGGTGGCAGTAGTCGTACAGCCGGCGGGCGACCCAGACGCGCACGGGCCGCTCGCCCCACCAGTCCTCGAGGTCCAGCGGGCTGGCCGACAGGCCCGGCAGACTGATCCCGGTCAGATCGTCCGTACTGCTCGTCCTCGGCAGGTCGCTCGCCGGTCCGCGGGACCAGCGCACGTAGAGGCCGCGGCGGCGGGTGATGAGCCGGGCCAGCTCGTCGAGGCTGCTGAACGTCGGCAGGTCGGCGGTCCTGGTCATGGTGCTCGTGGTCCGGTGCCGGGGCGGTCAGGTGGCCAGGAGGGAGTCGTCTTCGGTACGGGCCCCGGGCAGCCGGTGGCGGGCGGCGACGAGGGCGGCGTCGATGTCGCGGGTGCCGGTCGACACGCACAGCGTGTACCCGACGTCCTCCATGCGCCGGCGGGCTTCCCCGGTGCCGTTCCCAGCGTGCGGGGCGCGCGGGATCTCGTACCGCTCGACGAGGTTCCTCAGCACGACGGGGTGTGCCAGGAGCATCGGGGGCCTCCCTCGTCACCATCGCTCACACGGGTCGTCCACCGACCCGTGTTCCCCAGGACCCGGCCGGCCAATCGGGTGTGTTCCGCACCGGCGGCCGGGAGGTCCGGGAGACCGGCGCCCGACCCGGTCCCCGGGCCGACGGGGCCCGGAGCGGGCCGCCGGCCCGGGGGCCGGGCAGGGACCGGGGCACGGGGGCCGGCCCCGGTCACGGTCGTTTCGGACCTACTTGCCCATGGCCTGGCGTACGGCGTCCTTGGTGCGGTCCATGAGGGCGGCGACCGGGCCCAGGGCCATGTTCTTCGCCCCGGACTCGACACCCGGGTGGGGCCGGGTGGGTGCCACCGCCTCGGCGGCCTTGATCGCCTTGGTCATCGCGGCGAGGTTGGTGACGTCGGTGCTGCGGCGGATGTGGGTGAACTCGTAGCGTTCCTCGGCCCGCGCGTGCTCCTGGACGTCCTTGCGCAGCTTCAGCAGCCGGGGCAGGAACTTCGGATCGTCGGTGTCCAGCTCGTCGAGGGCGGCCAGGGCCTCCTTGGCGGCCTTCTCCTCGGCGAGACGGTCCTCCACGACCTGCTCACCACCGGGGAACCCCTTCCGGGCGAAGGGGTGGACGACCTCTTCCTCGGCGGTCTCGTGCACGGCCAGCAGACGCACCAGACGGCGGAAGGCGTCCCGGCGTTCCTCACCCGTGGCCGCCTCGACCTCGTCGAAGAGATTGCGGATGTCGCCGTGCTGACGCATCAGCAGCGCCACCACGTCGTCGTCCTTCGCCCGGTCGTCCCCGGCGTGCGGGGTCTTCAGCTCGGACATCTCGGCCTCCCCTACTTCTCGCGCTGCGCGGGGTCGGGGTGCTCGCCCTCGGTCTGCACCCGGTACTCGCGGCCGAACATCTCGTCGTGCTCGGTCATGACCCGGTCGCTCGGCGGTGCCTCCCCGCCGTGGATCCGCTCCTGCATCCGCTCGAACCGCTCGTGCGCCTCGCGCACGTAACCGGCGCCGAGCGTGGTCAGGTCCATCTGGGTGTCGAGCAGTTCGCGCAGGTAGCCCTTGTTCGGCTCGAAGGTGAGCACGTTGGGCAGCTCGGGGGCCAGCACGGAGGCGGGGTCGCGGCCGTCGTGCCGGCGCATCAGGTCGCAGGCGGCGTGCAGGTGCTCCAGCTCCATGTTCAGGTGCAGCTCCCAGATCGCCTTCACCTTGGGGTCGCTCTCCTGCTCCATGAAGGAGTGGTACAGGTAGCACTCGTTGTACTCGTGATTGACGAGCTGCTCCCACCACGTCTCACCCGGGTCCACCAGCGACTCGTAGTGGGTGACGTGCTCCTCCTCGATCAGCCCGATCTCCTGGTAGAGCTGACGGGCGATCGGCTCCATGTAGGTGGGTCCGGTGTTCATGTAGAAGTTCATGGTCTGCTGCTCCGCCGACATGATCGTCAGCGCGTGCAGCTTCGACAGCGGGTTCGTCCCGTCCTTGGCGTACGGGTCGCGGACGTTGTCGACCGGATCGCGGTGGTGGAACCTCGTCGGCCGGCCGGGCATGACCTCGGTCAGGTTGTCGACGACCGACTCCGCCTTGCGGTGCTCGATCATCTCGTACAGGTTCGCGTACCGGTACAGGTGGTCGAAGTCCTCCAGCACACCGAACTGGTACGCCTGCTTCAGGTACGGGTCCGGCTCCATCCGGGCCACCCACGCCGTCAGGTCCACCGCCACCTGCTCGTAGGCGATGGTCGTCTCCAGCACCGAGGAGACGCCCGGGAGCAGCCAGTTCACGACCTTCTGCTGCTGTGCCTCGATGTAACGCACCCGCGCGAGCTGCCGCTTGATCTCGGGATCGGCCGTGTGCCGGGCGAGGTGGTGGCTGAACATGATCGCCTCCACCTCGATCCCGTTCATCGTGATGATCCGGCAGCGGGTGTACGGGTCGCAGTGGTCGGGGTCGATCGGGTCCACGTTCAGCTCGCGCCAGCTGCGGAGCTGGCGGTCCAGCGGGATGCCCCGCTGTTCCAGCGGATTGAACGTCATGGGGGGTGCCTCCTGAAGCCGGGGGAGGGGACTCGCGCGCCGCTGGGGTACCCCGTTCCGGGCGACGAGCACGGACGTGCTTCTCAGTCTGTTCACGAGGGGCGTTTTCCGGCCACCGCTCACACCCGCGGGCCGCCCGGTTCCCTCCAGTGGGCCAACCGGGCGGGCGGAAGCCGCGCTCATCGGTGAGTGTGTGCGCGTCTCACCGGCCCGGACGGCACGGCGGCCGGCGGCGGCCGCCCGACGGCCCGCCGGCACACGGCGAGGGCGGAGGGCGGAGGTTCCGCCGCCTGAGGACCCGCTTCATTCGTCGCGGCCGTCGCCGGTCCGTCCGCGGCGGGAACCGGCGTACGCGGCGTCGCGCAGCCGGCGCAGCCGCCCGGTGGGGCGCAGACCGGTCAGGCTGTGGGCGTACGGGTCGTAGGACACGGTGTGGGAGGCCGGCGCGGTGAGCACGGTGTGCAGGCTCAGGCCGGCGAAGGTGCGCCAGGGCTCGTCGGGGGCGGCCGCCCGCAGGGTGAACCGGACGGGCCCGCGGGCGAGTTCCTCCCACAGCGTCGGCCGCACGTCGTCCCGGCGGCCGTCGGGGACCGGGAACGCCGCCAGCACGCGCTCCCGGCCCCCCATCCGGTAGGACAGCAGGGTCGAGTACGGCCCCTTCAGGGCGTCGGGCCGCAGGAGCGGCAGATGGCGGCCGAACCGGCCGGGACGGCTGGACGTGAACAGCAGGTCGAGCATGCTGCCCGGTCCGTCGGCGTCCTCGACGCGGACGGCCAGTCCCAGGCCGTCCGGCAGCCCCCGGGGCAGGCCCAGCGCCCGTGACCAGCGCACCGTCACCGGGTAGGAGCCGGGCCGGTCGAGCCACGGCACGCCCCAGCCGGTGCCCGCGCGGGCGGCGACGGTCAGCGTCCCCGTGCACAGCACCCCGTGGGGGTGCAGGGCCGGCGCCGACCGCCACCGGGCCAGGCGCCGGGCGAGTCCGTGGGCGGCCCGGTCGATGATCATGCGGTCCCTCAGGACTGGGGGCGGATGACGGCGCGTACGCAACCGTCGGTCTTCTGCTTGAACATGTCGTACGCCGTGGGCGCGTCGTCGAGCGAGAGGCTGTGGGTCGCCAGGTGGGCCGTCTCGATCTCCCCCGCGGCCAGCCGGTCCAGCAGCATCGGGATGTAGCGCTGCCCGTGCATCTGCGCGCCGCGCACGGTGAGCCCCTTGTTGATCACCGCGCCGAGGGGGAACTTGTCGACGGCTCCCGCGAAGACCCCGAGGATGAAGACGGTGCCCGCCTTGCGGCAGGCGTGGATGGCCTGGCGTACGGCGGTGGGCCGGTCGGTCTGGAGGCGGAGCTGCTGCTTGGCCTGGTCGTACAGGTGCGCCGGGCCGTCGCTGTGCGCCTCCATGCCGACGGCCTCGATGCACACGTCCGGGCCGCGTCCGCCGGTGCGTTCGCGCAGTTCCGCGGCGACGTCGGTGGTGGTGTAGTCGATGGTCTCCGCGCCGACGTACCGCTCGGTCATGGCCAGCCGCTCGGGGATGCGGTCGATGGAGATGACCCGTTCGGCGCCCTTCAGGATCGCCGCGCGGGCGGCCATCTGCCCCACGGCGCCGCAGCCCCAGACGGCGACCACGTCACCGGGCTTCACCCCGCCCAGGTCGGCGCCCATCCACCCGGTGGGCACGGAGTCGGAGACGAACAGGGCGCTGGTGTCGTCGATGCCCTCGGGGACCTTGAAGGCGCCGTAGTCGGCGAAGGGGACGCGCACGTACTCGGCGTGGCTGCCGCGCAGGCCGCCCATGGCGTGCGAGTAGCCGAAGATACCGGCGGCCTCGTAGCCGAAGAGGGCCTGGCCGATGCCGGGGTTGGTGTTGGTGTTGTCGCACAGGGACCACAGGTCGTGGGCGCAGTACCAGCACCGCCCGCAGCCGACGAAGGAGCAGACGACGACCCGGTCGCCGACCTTGTGCCCGCGTACGGCGGACCCGGTCTCCACGACCTCGCCGACGAACTCGTGGCCGATGACGTCACCGGCGCGCATGGCCGGGATGTAGCCGCCGATGAGGTGCAGGTCGGAGCCGCAGGTGGTGCCCGCGATCAGCCGCACGATGACGTCCTGGTCGTTGCGCAGCTCCGGATCGGGGACCCGCTCGACGGACAGCTTGTTCACGCCTTCCCAGCACAGCGCCTTCACAGCACTCCCTCCCCGCCGGAGCGACGGGTGAACACCTCGACCAGCTTGCCGCCCGGCGTGGGGCGGGTCGTGGGCGGCGCGTCGGGCCGCATCACCTCGCCCGCCTCCAGCAGGGACTTCGCGTCCCGCAACGCGCGCCGCAGTTCCTGACGCGGGTCCTGCCCGGCCAGACGCGCGGGCGCGGAGGCGGACGCGGCGGGCACGGGCTCCTTGAACCGTGCGGCCAGTTCCGTGCCGCGGTCGCCCGGCGCCGGCCGGATCCGTACGTCGATCCGTTCCGCCAGGCCGTCCAGGGGCGGTGGCGGCTTCCCCTCCGACCCCACGTCCGCGGGCGGCCGGTTGACCGTCACGGTGAGCCAGCGGTCGCCCGCCCGCGCGTCGGCCCGGCGCGCCGGCCGGGACCGCCGTACGGCCGCCGCCCCGGCGGCCACGACCGGAACCGCCCACCACAGCTTCCTCATCGAACGTCCTCCGTTTCCGGTGTCCCGGCGGCCACCGTCGGGCGCCGGGTTTCCGTGGCCGTCCGCGTGAAACGGCGCCGTATGGGACACGGCGGGACCGCGAGGACGCGGGGCCCTCCCGCACCCGGACGGCCCGCCCCCGCCCGCGGATGTCCTCCCCCGGCTTCCGGGGCCTCCCGGACAGGACGGTGGCGGGGCCGGGGAGCAGGCAGGCAGGCCGGGGAGTCCCGGGTACTCGCCGCCGCATCGGCCGCCCGCCCGGGTCCCGGCCCCGGGCGGCGCCATGCCGCGGTGTGCCCCGGCCGTCACTCCGGCGTGGGCCTCCGTCCCGGGGCGGTCGGGCGGGTGGGAAGCGGTCACTCGCCGGTCGTCCTGTCCACCAGCGCGCTGTAGGTCAGCTGCAGGGCGTCCGCGCCGGCCAGCGCGGTGAGCGCCCCCATGGCGGTGCGGGTGGCGCGCGGCCAGAACAGCTGTCCGGCGGTGAGGGTCGAGGCCACCCAGACGCTCATGCAGAACGGGCACGTCACCAGCTCGCCGACCGTGTCCTTGGCGCCTTCGGACCGCGCCTCCTCATGCAGCTCGGCCGGCCCCTGCGCGCCCTGGAAGGTGGTGAAGGGTGCCCTGAGCGGGCTGGTCACCGACGCCTTGCTCAGCAGCCGGCTCAGCCGGAAGGTGGCCACCGCGGTCAGCGCCACGTCCCAGGGCGCGGGCCGGTCCGGTACGGGACGGCCGCGCATCCTGACCACCGCCGCCCACCCCGCCGTGTACACGCCGAAAGCCGCCATGGTCGTCAGATAGCCGCGCAGCGGGCGGTCCTCCTCGGCCGAGTACGTGCGTTCGGTGTGCCGCCACCGCCGCCTCAGGCGTTCCGCGAACCGGCCGTCAGACGTTGCGCTCATGGCCCGCGTCCCCTCCTTCGTCCCGCGTCCGTGCCCCGTCCGCACCGCGCAGCCTGATCTCCACGTGTCCGTCGACGACGCGGGTGTCGAAGGCGGGCTGGGGTGCGGTGGCGGGGCCGCGGACGTTCCAGCCGTCCGAGAGCCGGAAGACGCTGCCGTGCCAGGGGCACCGGACGCACCCGTCGGCGACCGTGCCCTCGGAGAGCGGGCCCGCCAGATGACTGCACCGCTCGGCCAGTGCGTGGAAGGTCCCGCCCATCTCGCGCACCACCAGGACCGGCACGTCGTCCACGGTGCGCCGCACGGGCCGCCCGGCGGGGAACTCGTCCACGGTGCCGACCCTGTGCCAGCCCTCACCGACGACGTGCGGTACCTCCTCGGCGTGATTGGCGCCGGAAGCCTGCCGGTACGCCAGGTGGCCGCCCAGCATGCCGCCCAGGCCGACCGCCGTCAGTCCGAGGAAGCCGTACGCGCGGCCCGCCCCGGCCCTTCCGGTGAGGCGGCAGAGGAGCGAGGCGCCGTACAGTCCCACGGCCGCCGTGTTGGCCACGGCGTGCACCAGCCCCACCCGTTTCTGCTGCCGGTGCAGTTCGGCCCAGTCGACCGCGCCCGCCAGCGCGGCGGGGGCGGCCGCGGCCAGCCCGACGCCCACCAGGAGGCCGGCCCCCCGGGAACGGCCGGGCCACAGGTCGAGCACGGCGGCGGACATCCAGCTGCCGACCGGCACCTGCACCATCAGGGGGTGCACGGGATGGCCGAGCCACCTGCCGTGCAACGCGTCCCGTGCGCGGCCCAACGGGAGGGCCCGGACCCTCCTGGTCAGTACGTCGGCCGCCCCGTCCGCCCTGGGATCACGCTCCAGGGCGTCGAACAGCCACAGCATCCGGTTCTGGCCCGTACGGCGGCCCGGCTTCTCGCTCATGGGCGGTGGGTCCCCCCGACGGCAGGGGACAAACGGCCGGCCCTCGCCCTGGGCCGTGCGGACGGCGTCCCCGGTCATCCGGCCGCCCCTCCCCGGCACGGGAAAGGGCGGGACCCGAAGGCCCCGCCCGCCATCACCGGAACCGGCTCAGGGCCACACCAGGCAGTACGCCTGATGCCCCGCCTCGTGCAGCCGGTGCGAGAAGTCCTGCCATTCGTGCAGCGATTGAACGCAGCGAGGTGCTGGCCTGGGGATACTCGGGAGAACGCACGTTGACCTGCGTAAAGCACTCTCGGTAGTTCTCACAGGTCAACGCCGTTTCCCGATCTCATGTGCCCTGGATGTGCCCTCCGGCGGGATCGGATCGCCTCCCGGCTGCCGGACAGAGATGAGGTCAGGGGGCGGCCAGGGCGTTGAGTGCGGCGTCGAGTCGGGCAGTGGCTTCGTCGGCGACGGGCTTGAGGGTGTCCAGACCGGTGAGGGTGACCATGGTGCCCGGGTCGAGAGCCTGGACGAGCATCTGGTCACCGTCGCGGCGTACGACGACGTTGCAGGGAAGCAGCAGGCCGATGGAGCGGTCGGCCTCCAGGGCCCGGTGCGCGAGCGGCGGGTTGCAGGCGCCCAGGATCAGGTAGTCCTCCATGTCGTGGCCGAGCTTCGCCTTGAGGGTGGCCGCCACGTCGATCTCGGTGAGGATGCCGAATCCCTGGTCGGCCAGGGCCTTGCGTACGGCAATGACGGCGGTGTCGAAGTCGGTGGCGGCCAGGCGAACGGTGCGGTCGTAGGACACGGACACTCCCGGATAGTGCGGAACGATTGATTCCTCTATACCCCGCCGGGTACCCGGCGGGCGCGAGGCGACGCCTTGAGCGGGGTGGTTTCCATGCATGGAATACCCCCCCAGGTATAGCTGTTATGGTGAGCGTCAGATACCCCCCGGGGTAAATCATCCGAGAGGAGTCGTGAGCCGTGTTCTTCGTTGACACCCTGGAGTTCGAGGGTCTGGGCAACCGGAGCTACCTGGCCGGCGGGCCCCATGCCGCGGTGGTCGTCGACCCGCCGCGCGACATCGACCGGGTCATCGCCGCAGCGGCCCGCCGCGGGGTGCGCATCGCCTTCGTGGCCGAGACCCACGTACACAACGACTACGTCACCGGCGGCCTGGAACTGGCCCGCGTCACCGGCGCCCAGTACCTGGTTCCGGCCGGGGCACAGGTGTCCTTCGACCGCACCCCGGTCGCCGACGGCGACACCGTGATGGTGGACGAGGGCCTGGTGCTGCGGGCGATCGCCACTCCCGGGCACACCCCGCACCACACCTCATACGCCCTCGCGGAGGACGGACGCGGTGTGGCGGCGTTCACCGGCGGGTCGCTGCTCATCGGCACCGTCGGTCGCCCCGACCTGGTCGAACCGCGACTGACCGAGCGACTGGCCCGAGCCCAGCACGCCTCCGCCCACCGCCTGGCCGACGAGCTGGACGACGAGGTGCCGGTCCTGCCCACCCACGGGTTCGGCAGCTTCTGCTCCTCCTCCCAGGCCGAGGGGGACGCGACCACGATCGGCAAGGAGCGCGAGACCAACGACGCGCTGACCCTGGACGTGGACACCTTCGTCGCCCGGATGCTCGACGGCCTGGACGACGTACCCGCCTACTACGCGCACATGGGCCCGGCCAACGCCGCGGGCCCCGCACCGGTCGATCTCACCCCGCCCGCGCGTGCGGACGCGGAGGAGATCGCCTCCAGGCTGGCCGCGGGTGAGTGGGTGGTGGACCTGCGCAGCCGCACGGCCTTCGCCGCGGGGCACGTGGCAGGATCGTTCAACTTCGAGGGCGAGGGCAAGCTCGCCACCTACCTGGCCTGGCTGATCCCGTGGGGCAAGCCCGTCACCCTGCTGGCCGACACCCCGGAGCAGGTCGCGGCCGCGCAGCGGGAGCTGGCGCGGGTGGGTATCGACCGTCCGGCCGCCGCCGCCACCGGTGATCCGGCCGGCTGGGTCCGTGAGGGTGAGCAGCTCGCTTCCTTCCCGCGGGCCCGTTTCGCCGATCTCGCCGAGGTCCGTGAGCGCGGCGACGAGGTGGTCGTGCTGGATGTGCGCCGGGATTCGGAACGTGCGGGCGGCTACATCGAGGGCTCGGTCCACATCCCGATCCACGAGCTGCACGGCCGTATCGGCGAGGTGCCGGAAGGGACGGTGTGGGTGCACTGCGCCGGCGGGATGCGCGCGGCGATCGCCGCCTCCCTGCTGGATGCCGCCGGACGCGAGGTGGTCGCCGTCGACGACGGCTTCGACGCCGCGACGGATGCCGGTCTGTCCCTGGCCTTCGGCTGATTCCGACCGTTCCCCCGCAAGGAAGAAAACGTGTGATGTTCCTCTTTCGCCGAAACGGGCCCCGCGTCACGGTCGACGAGGCACGCAGCCGCACCAGCGGCGATCAGCCCGAGGCCGTCCTGCTGGATGTGCGTGAGAAGCCCGAATGGACCACGGGCCACGCTCCGGGCGCCGTGCACGTACCGCTGACGAAACTGGTCGCAGGCGCCACCCTGCCCGCCCAGGCGCAGGGGCGACCGCTGGTGGTGATCTGCCGCAGCGGGCACCGCTCCCAGCAGGCGGCCAAGCTCCTCGCCGAACGCGGAGCGCAGGCGGTGGACGTTGAAGGCGGCATGAACGCGTGGGCCGCTGCCGGGCACCCGGTCGTCGACGAACGCGGGAACAGCGGCCGGATAGCGTGACCGTACTCGTTCTCGCCCTCATTGCCGGGGCCGTCATCGGTCTCGCCCTCGGAGCCCTCGGCGGCGGTGGCAGCGTCCTTGCCGTACCGGCACTGATCTACCTGCTCGGCTTCACACCGGCCGCCGCCACCACCGCCAGCCTGATCATCGTCACCGCCACCTCCGTCACGGCCCTGTACGCCCACACCCGCGACGGGAACGTGGCATGGAAGACAGGGGCGCTGTTCGCCGCAGCAGGCATCGTCCCCGCCTTCCTCGCGGGGGCCGTTGCCGGGAGCCTGCCCGAAGCGGTACTGACGTCGGCGTTCGCGGTCATCGCCGCGCTGGCGGCCCTGCGCATGCTGCGTCCGTCCGCGTCCGAGCCGCCGGACCGGATCCGTCCCGGCAAGGCGGCCGGCGCCGGTGCCGGACTCGGTGCTGTGACGGGCTTCCTGGGAGTCGGCGGGGGATTCCTCGCCGTGCCCGCCCTGGTGAGCGTCCTGGGACTGGCCATGCGGCGGGCGGTGGGCACCAGCCTGCTCGTCATCACGGTCAACTCACTCGCCGCGCTCGCCGCTCGCACCGGCACAACGGGCGGGCTCCACTGGGAGATCATCGGCCCGTTCACCGGAGCCGCGATCCTGGGCGCCTGGGACGGCAAACGCCTCGCGACGAAGATCTCCGGCACCACCCTTCAGAAAATCTTCGCCGGCGTACTGCTGGCGGTGGCGGCCTTCATGCTCGTCGACGTGATCATCTGAACACGAAGGCCCTCAACAGCCCTGGAACAGGGACCGGGACAGCTTCCCCGGCCGGCGCGCATCGCAGGACCGCCCGCAGCCCGGCCCCGGTCAGATCAAGCTCCACCACACCTTCCGCACCCGTAAGGACATCTGCCATGACCACACCCACGGCCCTCGCCACCGACGAGGCGCGCACCCGACTGCACGAACTGACCGTCATCGACGTGCGTACCCCCGGCGAATACGCCGGCGGTCACCTCCCCGGCGCGCTCAACATCCCCCTCGACCAGATCCAGCGCGCGCTGCCCGACATCCGGCACGCCGCCGACCGCGGTGACGTCCTGGTCGTCTGCGCCTCGGGCGCCCGCTCCGAGAACGCCGGCAGGATCCTCGCGGAGAACGGCGTCACGGCCGCCACCCTGGCGGGGGGCACCGGCGCCTGGGCGGCCGACGGCCACGAGCTGCACCGCCCGCAGGGCGCCTCACGTGCCACCTGGGGCATGGAACGGCAGGTGAGGCTCACGGCAGGAGTGATCGTGCTGCTCGGCCTGCTGCTCGGGTTCGTCGTCCACCCGGCCTTCCAGTTGCTCTCCGCCGGCATCGCGGGTGGTCTGGTCTTCTCCGCCCTGACCAACACCTGCGGCATGGCCGCCCTGCTCGCCAAGTTGCCCCACAACCGTCCCCGCGCCGCCGACCTCGACAACACGCTGGCCGCACTGCGCAACCGTTGAGCCACGCGAAGGGAGGGGAGGGATCCTGAACCGGACCCCTCCCTTTTCGCCTGCCAGGCATGCGGCCAAAGCGCGCTACCCGTGCGCAGACGTCTCCTCTTCCGGTGACGGCTGCGGATCCCTCCTTCTCGACGTGCGAAGCAGCACCACCAGTGCCGCCGGCGCCGCCACGGCGGCCGTGATCAGCACGATCAGCCGGTCGGACACCGCTGCGCCGAGGTCGGACAACCGCTCTTCCAGGGCGAACTCGGTATCGGTGCTCAACACCGACGGCAGCGCGGACGTGCCGTCGAAGGCGAGGAAAGCCGCGCCGAGCGCGATGAACAGCACGCCGCCGACGACCGAGGTGCTGTGCAGGGGCACCGGACCCACCCGGAAGACCCGCCCTCGCAGCCAGCGCTTGCGGCCCAGATCGAAGCGGTCCCACAACAACGCCAGCATGAACATCGGAACCGCCATCCCCAAGGCGTAGACGGCGAGCAGTACCCCGCCGTGCAGGGGGTCGCCGTCCACGGCCGCCACGGTCAGGATGCCTCCGAGGATCGGCCCCGCACAGAACCCCGCCAGCCCGTACACCGCGCCCAGCGCGAACACCGACAGCACCGAGCCCGAACGGCGCCCGCCCGCGGCCTGCGCCATCCGGCGGGAGCCGAAGCCCAGCCCGGCGATCTGGGCCACGCCCAGGGCGATGACCGTCCATCCTCCCGCTGTCACCAGGGTGTCCCGATGGCCGTAGAAGAGGCGGCTGGCGAACGAGCCGGCCACGCCGAGCGGCACGAGCGTCGTGCACAAGCCGAGGTAGAACAGGCCGGTGCGCGCCACCAGCCGGGTGCGACTGGTGAAGGAGTAGGCGAAGAAGGCAGGCAGCAACAGTGCGCTGCACGGGCTGAGCAGAGCGAGCAGACCGCCGAGGAACGCCACCGCCAGTCCGGCCTCGCTCATCGCCCGGCCGCCTTCGCCGCGGCCTCGACGGCTTCCTTGAAGGTGGCCGTGGGCTGAGCCCCCAGGATCGGCCGGCCGTTGACCAGAAACGCCGGAGTGCTGGTCACACCGAGGTTGTAGCCCTCTTCCTGGTCCTTCTGCACGGCGCTGCGGGCCTTGTCGGATGCCATGTCCGCCTGGAACCGGTCGATGTCGGTGATTCCGGCCTCACGGGCCATGGCGAGGAGGTTCTCGTCGCTGAACTCACCGGCGTTGCGTTCACGCGGCTTGCTGTAGGCGACGTCGTGGAACTCCCAGAACTTCTTCTGCTGCCCGGCCGCCCAGCCGGCCAGGGCGGCCTGTTCCGACTCCTCGCCGAAGACGGGAAAGTTGCGCCATTCGATGCGCAGGACGCCCTTGTCGACGTACGAGCGCAGCAGTTCGGGCTTGGTCTTGCGGGCGAACCGGCCACAGAACGGGCACTGGAAGTCGGAGTACTCGATCATCACCACCGGGGCGTCCGCCCGCCCGAGGGCCAGGGCATCGGAGGGATCGCGGCGGGCAAGGGCGAGCAGGCTCTCGTCGGCGGGCGCCGGGGCGGCGGACTCGCTGACGACGGCGGATTCGCCCGCTGCCTCGTCGCGGCCTCCGGAGCCGTCCAGCGTGAGGGCGAAGGCCCCGGCCACCGCGGCGGCGGCGAGGACCGCGGCGGCCGCGATGGCGCGCCTGCGGGTGCGGCGGGACGAAGACGGTGTGGATGCAGTCATGGAACACCTCAGATGTGAGGGAGAAGGAGCAGAACCGGGCCGCAGATCAGGCAGACGCCGTGACCGGGCACGCGGTCTGGGAGGACAGGCGGCGCAGCGCGGCTTCCGCCAGCAGTCCCGCCGACACGACAGCCAGCAGTGGCTGCAGGGGAGCCCAGTAGCTCAAGGCTCCGGAAGCTCCGAGGAGCAAGAGGACGAGCTTGTTGCAGACCGGGCAGCCGACGGCGAAGAAGGACAGCGCGCCGCCGACCACTCCCAGACGGCCGCCGTTGTGGGTCCTGGGCCCCGAGGGGGCAGCGGGTTGGCGCACGTAGGTGGTCAGGACGATGCCTGCCAGTACGGCCGTGACGGCGAGGGCCGGGTAGTTCCACCACTGCACGGGGACCGACCGGCCGAACAGCGGATTGGGCACCACGTCGGTGGGTGCGCCGACCAGGATCGCTGTGGACAGGGCACCGAGGCCCGCCACAGTCCACTGCCGGGTCCGCCAACCACGCAGTGCCGCACCCGCCCGGCGCCAGGAGCGCGGGGAAGAAGACATGCTGAAAAGCTCCGTTTCCAAGGATTCAGGGACACGACCAACAGGCCGGTCTAAATCCGCAGAACGGAGTGAAGTGTCGTTGGCGGCGGCGGAGCCGGGCCGCCCGACAGCATCCCGGAGAGATGCGAATGGGATGGCGTAGAGGCAGTATGAACGGCTGCGGGACCGGGGCACGGAGCCGTCGGCGCCACACTTTCCGCCCGCTGCGCGCTGTGATCGGTGAGCACCTTCTTGCCGCATGGCGCCGCCGTCCCGCCGGACCCCTCAGAGGCTGTGGGGGCATGCACATGCTGCGCGGCGGACGGGGGCGTGCCGGGCCCGCCACGCTCCGCGTGCCCGAAGACGCACAACAGCGCCACGACGGCGACAAGCAGAGCCAGCACACCGCGGAAGCCGACGTGTGCCGGCCTCTGTGCCACTGCTCGCTTCATCATCGATCCTGCGTCCGCTCGGAGACTCAGCCACCATAGGACACCCGCACGGCTCCGTACCCTCGGCAGGCCGGGTGGGCGGAGACTCAGGCGGGTGAGCCGGATGCCGGGGTACCCAAGCTCAGGCCAGAGAGAGGAACAGCTTCTCCAGTCGGGTACGCATCTGCTCCCGGTCGCCGGAAGCGGCCATGTCCGCGTCGGTCAGGCAGTGCTGCAGACCGGTGGCGATGATCGCGAAACCGGCCTTGTCCAGAGCCCGGGACGCCGCGGCGAGCTGGGTGACGACGTCCTCGCAGTCCCGTCCCTCCTCGATCATCTTGATCACACCGGCGATCTGGCCCTGTGCCCGGCGCAGCCGGTTGACCACCGTCTTCAGTTCCTCAGCCGCCATCGCCAGTTCCACAACCCACACTCCTTCGAGATACCCCCTTGGGTATCTTACAGAAGGGACAACCCCGACCGGGCAAGGAAAAATCCCCGCGGCACCCACTGCCGTCACTGCTGATCAGGCCAACGACCGCCTGTGCGGCTGCACCATCATCGACGAGCGGCCTCGGCGAATACGCCGCAGGCCACCTGCCCGGCGCCCGCAACCCCTGGTCGCCGCCGGCGTACCTCCCCGCGAGCGCGGGGCGAGGTATCTCCAGGCCGCCCCGGAGAACGGCATGCACGCGCTCCGGCACGCGTACGCCTCTCCGTGCTCCTGGACGCGGGGGAGAGCATCAAGGCGCTTTCGGATTACCTCGGCCTCTCGGACCTGGGCTTCACGCTCCGGACGTACACACACCTGCTGCCGTCCAGCGAGAGCCGGACCCGCAAGGCGATCGACGATGCCTTCACGGCGCGGAGCCGTCGGAAACCGGAGAGCCTCAGGGCACACCACTACCCCCAGCAAAACCAATGTGCCCTGGCCGCCTGACGCCCCCTCCCCGGCAAGTAAAAGGGCGAGGCCCGAAGACCTCGCCCGACCCTCTCGAAACCCCAGCTCAGGGCCACACCAAGCAATACGGCTGATGCCCCGCCTCATGCAGCCGATGCGAGAAGTCCTGCCACTCGTGCAGCGATTGGGGGTGGGAGGGTGCTGACCTGGTGCTTCGCACGGGAGTGTGCGTTGACCTGCGGAAACACCTTTCGGTAGTTCTCACGGGTCAACGCCGTTTCCCAGGCTCATGTGCCCTGGATGTGCCCTCGCGGCCTCTCACCAGAGGGCACCTTGCTCGGCTGATGGACGGGTAGTGGGCGGCGTCGCCGCCAGGCTCACTCTCGTCTTGGCGTTGATGGCACGAGGTTGCGTCATCACGGCGCCCGCCTCACGCAGCTGACGGACGGCCTCGATCACTTGGGCGGGCCGGTAGACGGTCTCCAAGAGGGCATATCGCTTGAGCTCTGGGATGGTTCGCCCGTCGGGTGCTTCGGAGATGAAGTCGTGCAGGATCCGTCGCAGCGGGGCCGTATCCGGTTCGAATACGAGATCAAGCATCTGCTGCTGGGTGTCCCTGGGGTCGCGGTAGCGGACGCCGTAGGAAGGGTCCACCTTCCACATGGCGTCTTTCATCTTCTCCAGCCCCAGTTCGTGCTGGGTGCCGAAGATCAGGTAGAGCATCCTGCCGCCCTCGTCGACCATCTCGAAGTACAGCGTGTGCGTGAAGCCGGCCTGGCGCAGCGTGTTCCGGTACTGCTCGCGCAGGAACGTGAACTTGCCCGAGGGGGACTGCTGGAAGACGCCTTGCCACTCCGGGCTCCCGAAGGCTTGGTCGCCGAGCTGGCGGTGACCGTCGTGCTTCTCGGCGAACCGGGTGAGGAAGCTGGGCTCGAAGGTCACCATCACTTCGGTGCTGGGGTGGCGCCCCAGCTCTTGGAGGAGCGAGAAAGGGATGTCGGGTCCGCCGAAGCTGTCCAGCAGGACGAAGAGGGGTTTCCCCAGCCCTCCGATGCCTCGCAGCGCCTCCAGGAGGGCGGGGTGGAAATCACCGTGATGTACGTCGACCGCTATTCGTTTGGTGATGTCGTCCGTTTGCCGGGAGCGGGCGAGCTCCATCTGACGCTGTAACTCTTTGACGCGCCGGGTGTCCTCCTCCACGAGGATCACGCGCATACGTTTCGGGAACCTGTGCAGAGCGTCGGCGAAGACTTCGTAGGCGATGACCGGGGAGCCGGGCTCGCCCTGTTTGTAGATGCCGGCACCCGCGAAGCCTTCGGCGTAAGTGATCACGTCGATTCGTGACAGCAGAATCGGCGCCCATGCGGCCAAGTACTGCTTGAGTAAGTCATGTTTGGCCGCCGTGTGTGGATCGCGTTCCCACACGGCATCCTTCGGTACGGCCACCTTCGGTCCCCCCTGCTCCCGTCGGCCTCGCTGGGGAGAGGGTCACACACCGTTGCCATATGCCACCAGAGTGCGTACGGCGTCTGCTGGACTTTGGCCGTTAATGGGCTGCGACAGGCAGTCGGGGCGGCATCTCGTCCCAGGTCGCTCCGTCGAGTTCGCGGCCACCTGACTTCGGGCTGCGGCCACCCCATTGCTTGAAGAAGAAGGGCACTCTGGCGTGGTTGCAGGCGTCGCGGATGTCCACCAACCACTCCTCTTGTACGGGGCGATGGTGGGGCCCGGACTCGCCTCCGGCGATAACCCAGCCGATGCCGTCCAGTTGCAGACGGGTAAGCGGACCGAGAAGAGGCTCACAGGACAGGAAGCGCACGGCAGCGGGAACTTGTCGAAGGTCGTCGACACGATCCAGGCGCTCTGCGTCTTCGACGGAGACGCCCATCCACAGGTTCGAGGGCCAGTCGAGTTCGTCGGCAACGCGCCGCAGCCTGCGGGCCCTCTTGGTCAGTAGCTGGTAGGTGTGCTGGGGCGTCTCGGCAATCACCTGGAAGACCTGCCGGACGAAGTCCAGGGGGACCTTGGCGTGGAAGAGGTCGCTCATGGAATTGACGAAGACCATCCGTGGGGCCTTCCACTGGCGGGGAATGGCCAATGCGTCTGGGTGAGGGCGGAGGCCGAAGCCCGGGCCGGATGTCCTGGGATCCCCGTCAGTCTGGTACTTGGCAACACCCATGGCCTTGAGACGCCTGGATAACGTCAAGGCGTAGCAGTTGTCACACCCGGGGGAGATCCGGTCGCATCCCGTGGTGGGATTCCAGGTCGCCTCGGTCCACTCGATTGTGCTGCGATCGCCCATGGGTCCCCTCCCGTAGCGGGTGGACGCCGGTCACCAGCGTCTTTCCCACCCGGCGCTTCGACTGCGCTGCCTAACGAGCGACGTGCCGAACTGACACGCGATCGCTCCCATACTTCACTTCGAACAGGTGTTCTGTGAAGGGGGTGTTGGGATCGGGAGTCGATCGGTGCCGTTCATCTGAAGGGAAGGTCGGCCTGCGACTGTGTCCCGGCAGGATGTACCTCGGGCGATGGATCAGTAGCGAGCAAATGAAGCAGCGGACCTTTCCGCATCGCCGCGGGCGTCACCGTGCACAAGGCGTTCAAGGCCGCCGAGGACACCGGCTGTCTGCCGACCGTGGAGACCACCGCGAGGATGGCGGGCCCGACGACGCCGTCCTCGACGCCCTCACCGACGGTCGAAGAACCCGTTGTCGTCTGAGGGGGTGCTGATCCGCATCTAGGACAAGGCGCCTTGCCGGCCGACAAGTTCCGACCCATCGGCCATTCTGAACGTGCGGTTATCGCGCATGGGCCTGTTTCGTCAGGAGCGCACGAGGCGGGCGATGGCGTCGCTGGCTTCCTTCAGCTTGATGTCACCGCTGTCAGTGCCGTCCGCCACGGCGGTGCGTACGCAGGTGTCCATGTGCTCGTCGAGCATCTGCAGGGCGAAGGACTGCAGGGCGCGTGTGGTGGCGGAGACCTGGGTGAGGACGTCGATGCAGTAGGTGTCTTCCTCCACCATGCGCTGCAGACCTCGGACCTGCCCTTCGATCCGCCGCAGTCGTTTGAGTACGTCCTCTTTTCGATTGCTGTAGCTGGCCATCGGCCTCTTCTCCCTTCTTCTCGCCGGGTCAGTGCTGGTGGTTGCTGTCGGTGTGCTCTTCGCCGGTTGCCGGCTTCGGCGCGTCGGCGGGAGTCGACTTGCCGGTGTGGACGGTGAAGGCCGCGGTGCGGACGGTGCCGTTGTGCTTGAAGTCGAGGAACAGACGGTACGTCCCGGCGCTGGGTGCCGTGGCGGTGAAGGAGATGCCGGGGCCAGGCTTGGTGGTGCCGTCGCCGGGTTCGCCGTTGGGGTGGACGTGGAGGTAGACGAGGTCGCCGGAGCGCAGGGCGACCAGGTGGCCGTAGGCGCCCAGGTAGGGCTCCAGGTCGGTGACCGGGCGGCCGTCGCGGCTGACGCTGAGGGTCAGCTCGCCCGCCTTGCCCGGGCGCAGGGCGCCGTTCAGGGTGACGGCGTAGCCGTCGATCGTTGTGGTGGCCGCGGGTTCGGGCAGGGCTGCCGCCTTGTAGGCGCCGGAGGCTGCGAGGTCGGCGCCCAGGGTCAGGTTGGTGGCGCCTTCGGCGTCCGGGGTGAAGTCGGCGAAGACGCGGTAGGTGCCGGCGGCAGGCAGGTCGACGGGGGTGCTCCAGGTGCCGTCGGCTGCTCGCGCGGGGTGCAGGTGGCGGTAGGTGACCAAGTCGCGTGAGGCGACGATGAGGTGGAGCTCCTTGCCGTGCTCGCGCCGGAAGGACGTCACCTGCTGTCCGTCCTGGTCGCGGATGGCGAAGCGGAGTTCGCTCTCTTCACCTGCGGTTACGCGAGGTGTCTTGAGGTCCAGGGTGTATCCCGCTTCGGAGATCTGCAGGCCCGCGGGGGTGGCGTTCGCATGGCCGCCGTGGCCGGACGGTGCCGGGCGGTCGTGCTTTGCGTGCGCTGCCGGCTCCTGGTTTCCGGCGGCGGGGTCGATCGCCGCGCCGACCCCGTAGGCAGTACCGAAAGTGGCCGCGAGCGCGGCAGCGAAAACGGTGATCTTCACGCCGGTGTTCATGACGTGCCCTCTCTTGTCGGCGTCGCGCTTCTGCTGAACTTGACGCCGACTATATACCCCTGGGGGGTATATGCAAGCGATCTGTCGATGTTTGCCAAACATACCTAGGGGGGGTATACATGGTGGCGCCATGGTACCCCCCAGGGGTACGTGATCGCCTTGTCTAGGAGGAACCCATGTCCTGCTGCACCCCCGACGGCAGCTGCTCCACCGGCACCACTACGTCCACGGCCACGGCGGGCACCACCACCGTCTACGACGTCTCCGGGATGACCTGCGGCCACTGCAAGGCCACGCTCACCAAGGAGATCGGCGCGCTGGACGGCGTCCTGGCGGTCGACGTCGATCTCGAAGCCGGCCAGGTCAGCGTCACCACGAAGGACGAACCCGACGACGCGCTGCTGGCCAAGGTCGTCGACGACGCCGGTTACGAGCTCACCGGCCGCGCCGCCTGAAGCGACCGCACACCTGCCGGGCCCGCCCGCGGGCCCGGCCCCCTCTTTCGTTTCCTTCCTTTGTTCGTCGATCAGCACGAGGAGCACTGATGGCCACCACGGTCCCCGACACAGCCGAGGTAGAACTCGCCATTGGCGGTATGACCTGCGCCTCGTGCGCCGCCCGGATCGAGAAGAAGCTCAACCGAATGGACGGGGTCACCGCCACCGTCAACTACGCGACGGAGAAGGCCAAGGTCAGCTACACCGGTGACGTGTCCGTGCCCGAGCTGATCGCCACCGTCGAGGCGACCGGGTACACCGCCCGCGAACCCGAGCCGGTACGCGCCGAGCCCGCGCCCGGCACGGAGGGCGCCGAGCCGGCCGACGAGCTGCGGCCGCTGCGGGAACGGCTGGTCACCGCCGTGGTGCTGGCCGTCCCGGTCATCGCGATGGCGATGGTGCCGGCGCTGCAGTTCGAGTACTGGCAGTGGCTGTCGCTGACCCTGGCGGCACCCGTGGTGACGTACGCCGCCTGGCCCTTCCACAAGGCCGCCTTCACCAACGCCCGGCACGGCGCGGCCACCATGGACACCCTGATCTCGGTGGGCACGTCGGCGGCGTTTCTGTGGTCGCTGTGGGCGCTGTTCTTCGGCACCGCGGGCACGCCCGGCATGACGCACCCCTTCGAGCTGACCATCGCTCGCACCGACGGCGCCGGGAACATCTACCTGGAGGCCGCCGCCGGCGTCACCGCCTTCATCCTCGCCGGCCGCTACTTCGAGGCCCGCTCCAAGCGCAAGGCCGGCGCCGCGCTCAAGGCCCTGCTGGAACTGGGCGCCAAGGACGTCACCGTACTGGGCCCCGACGGCAGTGAACGCACGATCCCCACCGGGGAACTGGCGGTGGGCGACCGCTTCCTGGTCCGCCCCGGCGAGAAGATCGCCACCGACGGCACGGTCGTCGAGGGCACCTCCGCGGTCGACGCCTCCATGCTCACCGGCGAGTCGGTACCGGTCGAGGTCGGCGTGGGCGACCCGGTCACCGGCGCCACCCTGAACGCGGGCGGCCGACTGGTGGTCGAGGCGACCCGGGTCGGCGCCGACACGCAGCTGGCCCGCATGGCGAAGCTGGTCGAGGACGCGCAGAACGGCAAGGCCGCCGCCCAGCGGCTCGCCGACCGCATCTCCGGTGTCTTCGTCCCCGTCGTCATCGCCCTGGCACTGGCCACCCTCGGCTTCTGGATCGGCAACGGCGCGGGGCTGACCGCCGCCTTCACCGCGGCCGTCGCCGTCCTGATCATCGCCTGCCCCTGCGCCCTGGGCCTGGCCACCCCGACCGCGCTGATGGTCGGCACCGGGCGCGGCGCCCAGCTCGGCATCCTCATCAAGGGCCCCGAGGTCCTGGAGTCCACCCGCAAGGTCGACACCATCGTCCTCGACAAGACCGGCACCGTCACCACCGGCCGCATGACCCTGCTCGCCGTGCACACTGCCGAGGGCACCGACGAGACGGACGTACTGCGCTTGGCGGGCGCCCTGGAGCACGCCTCCGAACACCCGATCGCGCAGGCAGTGGCCGCCGGGGCAGCCGACCGCACGGGCACCCTGCCCGTCCCGGAGGACTTCGCCAATGTCCCCGGTCTCGGCGTGCAGGGCATCGTCGAGGGGCACGCCGTCCTCGTGGGCCGCGAGAAGCTTCTCGCCGAGTGGGCCATGGACCTGCCCGTCGACCTGGCACGCGCCAAGGCCGAAGCCGAGGCGGCGGGACGCACCGCGATCGCGGTCGCCTGGGACGGCGAGGCGCGGGCGGTCCTGGAGGTCGCCGACGCGGTCAAGGAGACGAGTGCCGAAGCCATCGGTCGGCTGCGGGCCCTCGGCCTGACCCCGATCCTCCTCACCGGCGACAACAGGGCCGTCGCCGAGGCGGTGGCGGCGGAGGTCGGCGTCGCCCCCGAGCACGTCATCGCCGAGGTCATGCCCGAGGACAAGGTCGACGTCGTCAAGCGCCTCCAGAACGAGGGCCGCTCGGTGGCGATGGTCGGCGACGGGGTCAACGACGCCGCCGCGCTCGCCCAGGCCGACCTGGGGCTGGCCATGGGCACCGGCACCGACGCCGCCATCGAGGCCGGCGACCTCACCCTCGTCCGCGGCGACCTGCGCGCGGCAGCCGACGCCATCCGCCTCGCTCGCAAGACACTCGGCACCATCAAGTCCAACCTCTTCTGGGCCTTCGCCTACAACATCGCCGCCCTGCCGCTCGCCGCGGCCGGACTCCTCAACCCAATGATCGCCGGGGCGGCCATGGCCTTCTCCTCCGTCTTCGTCGTCGGCAACTCCCTTCGCCTGCGCGGCTTCAAGGCCGCGAGCTGAGAACACTTCCCATGTGGGTGAGGGCGGGCCTGATGGCCCGCCCTCACCCTCTTCTGGCCTCCCGCTTCGGGCCCGCAGGCATCACCCCGCGCAGGCTCCCGAGTACTTGCCCAGCGTGATCTGCACGCGCAGACACATCCCCAACACCTGCCGTACCAATGTCACCTGCGCCGTGCCGACTCCGCACCACGTCCCGCATGACGACACCCTGGTCGCCCTGGCTGCCAACTAGCAACGCCCTTCGCTTCCATATGGCGTCCATACCCCCGCCCCGTATGCCCAGTCATCGTGGGAGCGGCCACTGGCCATCGCTGCAGAGTCTGGGTGACGCGTCACAGGCGGCGGGCAAGTCGCCCTCGCCGAAGACGTGCACCTCGCCCAGGACCCAGTCGTCGGCGAGGGCGTCGACCAAGTCGGGTGTGGATCTCCCGCCTAGCTACTCAAGGGAGGGCCGGCAGCTGTCGCTGGGTCGCCGTCTGAGGGCATGCCGCAGCAGGTCGTGGTGGGTGCGAGGCTCCGGGTTAACCCCGGGCGACAGATCGGCGTGGGTCCCGGTCCTGTGTGGACGTCGGGCGAGTGTCCGTCAGGCGGGGCGGGGGCCGTAGTGGCCCAGGAACATGTCGACGCCGCTCACGATGAGGCGGTCGGTGAGGTCCTCGTCGATGTGTGTGCCGTAGGTGCCGAAGACCAGGTGAGGGAAGATCAGGAGTGCGTAGAGCTGGATGATCGCCGTTTCCGGGTCGGGAATGACCAGGCGGCCCTGGTCGGCGAGGGTGCGCAAAGTCTGGGCGGCGGCGGGGTGATGGCCTTCCGGCCCGTGGTGTTGCCAGGCCCGGCCCAGCTCGGGAAAGCGGCGCGCCTCGGCGGCGACCAGATTGCGCAGCGCGGTGACGTCGTCGTTGGTGCGCACCGAGTGGACCCACCGTCGCGCGGCGTCGAGCAGGGCCGGGCGGAGGTCGTCGGCCTCGACGAGCTTGGCGAGCGTGGCTGACGGCTCCCCGGACAGGGAGTCGTCCAGTGCGCCCGCGATCACCGCGGTGAAGAGCGCTTCCTTGCTGCCGAAGTGGTTGTAGACCGTCACCTTGGAGACGCCCGCCGCTGCAGCGATGGTGTCCATGCCGATGCCGAAGCCGTCCCGGAGGAAAAGTTCACGAGCGGCTCGCACGATGGCCTGGCGCTTGAGGGCGGCGCGAGGCCCGCTCGGCGGCTGCTTGGCCCCTTCCGTGTCCATGTGCCGAGCCTACACCTGCCTGTACTGAACGGTTGAGTTCATGTGAACTGCACAGTACAGTTCAATTCACGGGCTGTGGTCACCCTGCGGCATGCCGGTTCGTCACTGCCGTCCGTACGCATCGCGCGTCGGTGACCGACTCCACAGCTCCTTCGCCTCGTCCTCCGCCGCCCGGGCCTCATCCGTCGGGCCTTATCCATCGGGCCTCATCCAAGGACTCAAAATGACGCACCCGACCGTCGGCGCTTCGCACCCACCGCACCCACCGGGCCACGCCGACCCCCACGCCCATCCACACAGGTGGGTCGCTCTGGCTCTCCTCTGCCTGGCGCAGTTCATGCTGATCCTCGACGTCACCGTCGTGAACGTGGCGCTGCCCGACATGGCCGCGGACCTCGGCCTCGGCCGTGAGTCACTGACCTGGGTCGTCACCGCGTACACCCTCTGCTTCGGCGGTCTCATGCTGCTCGGCGGGCGCCTCGCGGACGTGCTGGGCGCCCGTCGGACCCTGCTGGTCGGACTGGCCCTGTTCACGGTTGCCTCGCTGGTCTGCGGCCTGGCGGGCAACGCAGCGGTCCTGCTGGGCGGGCGCATCGCCCAGGGGGTCGGCGCGGCACTGCTGTCTCCCGCCGCACTGTCCCTCGTGACGACCACTTTCCACGGTCCCGAACGCGCCAAGGCCCTCGGTGCATGGGCGGCCATCGGAGGGTCCGGCGCCGCCGCCGGTGTCCTGCTCGGCGGGGCGCTCACCGACGGACCGGGCTGGCCATGGGTCTTCTATGTCAACGTGCCCGTGGGACTCGTCGTCCTGGCCGCCCTCCCTGGCGTCGTGGCGGCCCGTGCCCCGCAACCGGCCCGGCTCGACCTTCCGGGGGCCCTGCTGGTCACTGCCGGAACCGGCGCGCTGATCTACGGTCTGGTGGAGGCGGGAGACTCGGGCTGGGGGAGCCCGTCCACCCTGTTCCCGCTGGCCGGCGCCCTGGCGGCCTACGCACTGTTCACCGCCGTCGAGCGAAGAAGTCGTGCTCCGCTGATGGACCTGCGCATGTTCACCCGGCGGCCCGTCCTCGCCGGGGCGTTTCTCATGCTCATGGCCACGGCGCTGCTGATCGCCTACTTCTTCCTCGGGTCGGTGTACCTCCAGCACCTGCGCGGCTTCAGCCCGCTGAGGACCGGACTGGTCTTCCTGCCCGTAGCCGTCGCCACCGGTGTCGGCGCACACCTGGGCTCCCGCCTGGTCGGCAGGATCGGCAGCCGTGCGACGGCCGGCGGCGGCATGGCCATCACCGCCGCCGGAACCGTGTCGCTGGCCCGGCTCTCGAACACGGACAGCGTGTACGCCGTGCTGCTGCCGGGCTTCGTCGTCGCCGCCCTCGGTCTGGGCGCGGTGTTCGTCACCGCGACCACCACGGCGCTCGCCATGGTCGAGCACCGAGAGGCCGGGCTGGCGTCCGGTGTGGTCAACACCTTTCACGAAGTCGGCGGCTCGATCGGCGTGGCAGTCGTCTCCACCGTCGCGGCCTCCGGCTTCGAACGGGGATCCGCCGGCGGATTCACCGACGCGTTCACGCTGTGCGCGGCAGCGGCCGCGGTGACCGCAGTCGTGGCCCTGCCGCTCGTGCCGCGGGGCAAGCCCCGGATGACGGGCGGACCGCACGTGCACTGACCCCTGTCCCGCCCCCAGAAGCCGGGCCTGCCTCGCCGGAGACGTGCGCCGACGAGTGCGCCGCCCACGCGGACATGCACCAGCACTGCCGCGTCTGCGCCGAAGCCTGCTGGCGCTGCGGAGCGGGCGTGCAACGACGTGCTCGCGAGCCTGGGGTGACTTCGGCTGCACAACGCCGGGCGGCCCCCAGGTTTTCTGGGGGGCCACCCGGCGTTGTGGTGGTGCGGGTCAGTGGTAGGCGTGGACGACGGCGTGGCCCTTGCCGCGGCCGATCATCCACTTGTTGACCGGCGTGGTGATCACGAACGCCACGGCGAAGCCGCCGAGCAGCGCGTACCAGAACAGCCCGTCCGACAGGTGCGCGTCCATCGCGCCCGGTACGAGGGCGATGATCCCGTTGTCGACCAGCTCCATCACCGCGATGGAGACGGTGTCGGCGGCCAGCGCCACCTTCACCGCGGCCTTCAGGGACACCCCGGCCCGCACTACCGCGAAGAGGGTGAAGGAGTAGCCGAAGACGAAGGCCAGGGCGATGGCCAGCACCATGGTCGGCGCGTTGCCCCACATCAGCGCGGTGCCGATGGCCATGCCGAGGATCTCGCCGACGGCGCACCCGGTGAGGCAGTGGAGGGTCGCCCGCATGGCCGTCGCCCACGTGGTGCCGTGCGCCTGACCGTCGTGATGCCCGCCGTGCCCCTCGTGTTCGCCGTGGCCGCCCGCATGGGCGGCGTGGTCGTGTGAGGTTCCGGAGTGGTGCGTGCTGTGCTCCATGACCTTCATCCCCGTTCGACGTCCCGCAAGGCTCCTGACGGCCCCACCACGGAAACCATATACCCCCTAGGGGTATCTAGCTAGGGATGATCCGAACTCGCTGTCGGGCGCTGGAGGTGCTTCCACGTGCGCCCGCCGTCGACGGACTCGTAGACGGCATCGGCACTGTCCGCCGCCAACAGACGCTGCGCGGTCACCGCGGTCAGCACCCTGCCCTCCCCGCCCGTAGGCAAGCGGCCCTGCTCCGTCCACGTCCGCCCGTCGCGACTGGCGACGAGGCGGCCGTCGGCCGTGAGCGCCAGCAGCCTGCCGGGTTCCGGCTCCTCCACCGCGACCAGTCCGGGCGCCGACGAGACGGGTCGGAAGGTCCGCGCGCCGTCATCACTGCGGGCCAGGCCCGTGCCGGTGGCTGCCCACACGGTGGCCGCGCTGCCCGGGTGGGAGGCGAGATCGAGCGCCGCCACCTTCGCGCGCTTGGCCCAGGTGCGGCCCTCATCGGTGCTGGCCCACATCCTCTCGCTCAGGCTGTCGAATCCGTACAGCGAATCACCGGCCTCTTCCAACGCGTGGAAGTCGGCGTCGCCTTCGGCGGAGACGGTCTGCCAGGTGCGGCCGGCGTCCGTGCTGCGGATCAGACCCAGATGGGCGGGCCGAGTGCCGGATTCGGCAGGGCCGGGGTGACCGCTGGCCAAGAATGTGGACGGGCCGGTGACGGTGAAGCCCATCGTGTCCTGATAGCGGTCGGCCACCCGGGTCGCAGTACTGCCCTCCAGGCGGAAGACGCCGTGGTGGCCGGCGGCGTAGACCGTGCCGTCGGCCGGGTCGACGCCCAGGCCGTGCAGGTGGCCGGTCCCCGGGTCGGGAGCGGCCCCGTCTCCGCCGGTGCCGGTGGTGTCGGTGGCGGAACAGGAGGCGAGGAGCAGGCCGGTGGCCGCGAGCAGGATCAAGGCACGCGAACGGTGCCGCGGTATGCGAATCACGGTGTGAGGTCCAGGCGGGGAGAAGGGCGTGAGGGTGGGTGGGCCGGTGCGGGGCGGACGCCTCGGCGTCCGCCCCGCACCGACTTGAGCGATCAGCCCTTGCCGAGCAGTCCGTTCATCTGCTCGATCTCCGCGCTCTGCGAGCTGATGATCTCGCCGGCCATCTTGGTGGCCGGTCCGTAGGTGCCGTCGGCCTGCTCGGTCTTCGCCATGTCGACCGCGCCCTCGTGATGCTTGATCATCATTTCCAGGAAGGCGGTGTCGAACGCCTTGCCCGAGGAGTTCTCGAGCTCGGTCATCTCCTCGGCCGTCATCATCCCGCCCATGTCATGCATGGAGTGGTCCATGGCACCCTCGGCGGGCACTTCCTCGCCCCAGGAGGTCAGCCACCCGGAGAGCGTTTTGATCTCCGGGTCCTGGGCCTTCTTGATGTCCGCGGCGAGCTTCTTCACCTCGGCCGACTGCGCGCGGTCGGGCGCGAGGTCGGCCATTTCGATGGCCTGGCGGTGGTGGGGGATCATCCCCTTCGCGAAGGCGACGTCGGCGGCGTTGTGCTGCCCCCGCGACGCCGATGCCGACGCCGGGGCGGACGAGGAGGTGGTGGCGTTGTGGCCGTTGTGTCCGGCCGGGCTGTCGCCGTCGCCGTTGCCGCCGCAGGCGGCCAGGACGAGCGCTGCCGCACCCGCGGCAGCAACGGCGGCGGTACGGCGGACGAGGGAACGCTTGCGGATCATGGTGGTGCAACTCCTTGGCGCGCCGTTCGCGGCGCGCGGTGGGAAGAGATGTCAGGGCGTGCGAAAGCACGGCACCCGTCACCGGAAGACACCGGCTACAGGGGTACCGGGCGGGCCGCTCTATATCCGCAGGAGTTGCAGCTCGGAAAGATCGGGTGGGGCCCGGCCGTCATGCGGCGACCCGGAGAACGTCGCAGCGGGCACAGGGGCGGGCGGCGCGTCCAGCAGGGCGCCGGTCAGAGCGGGCGGCGTGTACGCCGAACCCGTGCCGGCAGCCGCACATGTCCCGTCGGCGTGATCGAGATGGCTCGACCCGCCACCCGTGTGCGTACATCCCCCGTCCGCGTGCGGAACGCCGTCCGCCGCGGCCATCACCATCTCGTGGTCTGCGCCCTTCTGCGCAGCCGGCGTCGCCCCGGGGGCGAGGCCGTGCATGCCCAGCACGCCGGCCAGCACCGCCATCACCAGCAGCACGAACAGCCGCCCGGCAGGGCGGCTGCTTGATCGGGGGCTCCTGGTCACGGCACCCATCGTACGGGCCCCTCGTGGAAGCGCAGGTGTGACGACGCGATCGGGGCTGCCCCACCGACGTCTCCGGGCACGCCACTCGCCCAGGTGGCGAGGGGACTCACCCGATCCGGTGATCGGCCGCACTCGTATGTGCCCTGAAGCCGAGGCCGCCTTGAGCCGCATATGCGGACGTCCCAGCCGCGCCCGACCTGGAGAGCGCGTCACCAGGACCTCAGTGTGGCCGGTCGGCATGCAACGACCGAACGCGCACAAGTCGTTACAGTCCGTATTGATGTCTGTCCGGTCGGTACTGCCGTGCACTCGGCCCGTGGCGCGCACCGCGGCGCCGCTGGTCGTGCTGCTTGCTGTGCTGGTGCACCTGCTGGCCTGCGCGCATGGACCGGCCACGACCGGGATGGCACGGGCAGAAACAGCTCACAGCGCAGGAGCGTTCCGTGGGCACGCACCGGAACCGGCCGACGCTGAGACCGCTCTGCTGCAGAGCGCGCCGACGCATGATCACCAGCCGCAGTGCTGTGATCTGGACGAACCCACGGTGCAGCCCTCGCGCGACATTCCCCTCGCCGACGGCCCAGCCCTCCATGTCCTCCGCGTTGAACACCCCGGCACCCAGCCGTCGGCCCCACGGGCCGACGAGCACCCATCGGCTCGCCGGTCAGGTAGCTCGTCCACGGGGCATACGCGGTCCCGTCTCGGCGTGTGGCGGACCTGATCGACCAAGTCCCGCGGCCCTTCGCCCGGCTGCGGCCCGCCAGTCGATCACCTCCACCTCCCTCTACACGCGGCCTGTCGCTGTTCACGGCACCGGCCGCCGGAGAACCACGCCATGAAACACCTGACCTGCACGTCTGTCCTGGCTGCGCCGACGCAGACGCTCCCCGAGGCCAAGCGCCCGACGCACACTCCCGCCGGCCTGGTCGGCAACACACCCGTCCTCCACATCGGAGCTCCCTTCACCACCCCGGGGCGCGGTTTCTGGGCCAAGATCGAGGGCCACAACCCGGGCGGCATCAAGGACCGCACCGCACTGCACATGGTGCGAGCCGCCCGCGAGCGCGGACAGCTCCTGCCCGGCGCTCGCATCGTCGAGTCCTCCTCCGGCACGCTCGGTCTCGGCCTGGCTCTCGCCGGCGCGACCTACGGTCATCCGGTCACCGTCGTCACGCTCTCTGGCAACCGGCTCGTGGCAACCCACTACGGGCTGTACAACACCGTTTCGGGCCTCGGCAACCTCGTCACCGGAGTCTTGTGGGACTTCGCCGCACGCGCGGACGCCTTCTGGCTGACGTGGTGTTCCCTGGCCGCGACCGGACTTGCCTGCGCGGCGTCCGTCGCCGCCCTGGAACGTAGCGGGCGCTTGATCGCGCGGACAGAGGCGCCGCTTGCCCCCGCGTGACGCGCCGGCACACCCGGGGGGCACCGATGGACTCGGTCACCTCGCGGGGTGTGCGCGCGTCGGGCACCGTGGCTGTAGCACTCGACGCCGGGTGACTGGGCGCGCCGACTGCCGTTTCCGGGTCTGCGCCTCGTTGCGGCTCGTGCCCTTCGGGACTGCGTATGCCTCCCCGGGGTACCCCCACGCTTCCGGCACGGGCGGGAACGGAGCGGCAGATGTGTACGACGCGGAGTGCGTGCGGGAGAGCGCCCGCCAACGGACGTCCCGGCGCGAGGGTGACGGGGCGTGAGACGGGCCTCCCGGGTGGTGGCATCCGGTGAGCGGCTTCACTGCCGCACTGTCCTTGCTGGGCCTGGCTCTCCTGGCGGTGGCCGGAGCGTACGGAGCGGCCTGGGCGCTGCGGATCTCCTCCGATCCGCTGCCCGCGCAGCCGTTCGGGTCGGGACTGGAGCCGGCGGAACACGCGGTCAGCCGTTTCCACGTGCGCTGGTACACGGTGACGATGCTCTTCCTCGCCTTCGACATGGAGATGGTCTTCATGTACCCGTGGACGCTGGTGATCTCCGCGATGGGGCCCAGCGCGGTGATCGAGATGTTCGTCTTCCTTGCCGTCCTGCTCACCGGCGTGGTCTACGCATGGCGGGAAGGAGCGCTGCGGTGGGCCTGACCGCCGTACTGACCCGCGCGGCGGCCCGGCGGCCACGCGTCCTGCTGGTGACGATGCCGGGCGGCACGCCGGTGCGGCTGGCCGCCGAGGAACAACTGCGGTGGCGAGACTGGCCGTCGGCGTCGACCCCGGCTGGAGCCGACTTGATGCTGGTGGCAGGTCCGGACTGCTCCCGGCTCGGCCCGGCGCTGGACAGGCTGTGGCAGGACATGCCCCGGCCATGTGTGCGCGTGCGGGCGGTGACGGCGGACGAAGTGGCGCCGGTTCTCGACGCTGGTCGCACCCGGCTCGGTGCACCGGGCGGAGAGCCCGGCGAGACCGACCGCGGCGTGGGGATGAACGGGCACGGATCCGCTGAGCCCGGGTCAGCGGGAGGGCCGGACGGAGAACCCGCGCGGGCCCATCGGGAGGAGCACACAGAGGGAGAGCACGACGTTCGCGGCGTCACGGGTGACGAGGAAGGCGAGCACGACCACGCCGGTCATCCCGATCACGGACACCCCGGTCACGGTCATGGCGACATGGAGATGCCGGGCGGACTGGCCATGGCCGAGCCGGGGGAGGACCGCGACGGTCTGACGCTGGACCGCCTGCACGTGGCATTGGGCCCGTTTCTGGCCGACTGGCCCGCCGGGCTGACCCTCCGTGTGATGCTTCAGGGCGACGTCATCCAACGGGCCGACCTCGACGAGCCGGCGGTCGGCAGGCCGGGCGACCCCTTCTGGAGCCGGCCGTGGATCCGAGCCGCCACGGGTGAGCCGGTGGGCCTGGGGGAGGCCGCCCGGCTGCGCGCGGCGGCGCACCTGGACAGTCTGGGCCGACTGCTGTCGGTGGCGGGCTGGCCCGCCGAGGCGGTGACGGCCCGGCGACTGCGCGACGATCTGCTGGACGGGGCGCCCGCCTCCGCGGTCCTGCCACGCGTGGAGCGCTTCGCCCGGCGGGTCGGTCGGTCACGGACCCTGTACTGGCTGACGCGAGGCATCGGTCCGCTCAGCGCGGCCGACGCCCGAGCCGCCGACGTCACCGGTCCCGCCGTACGGGCGGCAGGCGGAGACGTACCGGCCCGCTACCGGCAGTGGCTCGCCGATGTCGTGGTCGACGTACGGCGGATGAACGCAACTGCCCGCCTCGATCCGGTGGCGCAGGAGAGCCCGCGCGGACGGTGGGACGCCGAACACCCGCCGTCGGCCGCCCTGGCGACGCTGCTTCCCCACCTGCTGGTGGGAGCCGAGTTGGGCGCGGCCCGTCTCGTCGTCGCCAGCCTCGACCCGGACCCGGACGAATTGGCCGTCGGCCGGCTGGAGGCGGCCGGTGGCTGAGACGGGGACGTGGTGGGCGCTGCTGGTCGCTCCGGCGATGCTGCTCGGCTTCGCGGTGGCAGCAGTGTCAGCCGACGCGGTACTGGACGCCCGGAACGCCGGCCGCCCGATCACCGTCAGCACCGTCGTTCGGCCGCTTCTCGCCGTACCGCGTGCGGTGTTGGCGCAGCCCCGGCGGTTGCCGGCGTCGGACCGGTTGCTGTGGCGGGCGGGCGTGATCACCGTGCCAGTGGCCGCGGTGCTGTCCACGCTGGTCATCCCCTTCGGTGACCACGTTGTCGCCGACCTGTCGGTCGGAGTGGTGTGGTTCAACGCCATGGAGGTGCTGACCTGGGCCGGGCTGTGGCTGGCCGGCTGGGGCCCGAACGCCGCGTTCTCCTTGGTCGGCGGCTACCGCTTTCTCGCCCAGGGCCTGGCCTACGAGCTGCCGCTGATGTTCGCGCTGATCTCGGCGGCCACGGGCGCCCAGTCCCTGCGGGTGACCGACATCGCCGGCGCCCAGCACGGCCTGTGGTACGCGGTGTGGATGCCGTTCGCCTTCCTCGTCTACCTGGCGGGCGTACTGGCCTTCAGCTTTCTGGGCCCGTTCGCGTATCCGGCCGGACGCGATGTCGCCGAGGGCGTACTGGGGGAGACGAGCGGGGTGGACCGGCTGCTGCTGGAGGCCGGACGGTGGCTGTGGCTGGCGGCGGGGGCGGCGATGGCGGTGCCGCTGTTCCTGGGCGGTGGCGCCGGGCCGGGGCTGCCGCCATGGGCGTGGTCACTGGTCAAGACGCTGCTCGTACTGGCGGTGCTGATCTGGCTGCTGCGGCGGCTGCCCACGGTCCGCGCCGACCGGTACGTGGAACTGGCCTGGGTGGTGCTCCTCCCCCTGTCCGTCCTTCAGACCCTGGTCCCGGCCTTGGCCGATCTCAGCCTCTAGGAAAGGAGCGCGGCATGGACACGACGGGCATGGTGCTGCTGTGGGTACTGGGCGTGCTCGCCCTCGTCGGCGGGGTCCTGGTGTTCACCCTGAATTCCATGGCCCGGGTCACCTTCGCACTCCTGGGCTCCCTGGTGTGCGTCGGCGGGGTCGTGACCGTGCTGCGGCTGCCGTATCTCGGCGTGGTGATCGTGCTGATGATGGTCATGGAGATGGTGATCATGGCGGTGTTCATGATCGCGTACATGATGAACCCGGCCGGTCTGATGCCGATGTCGATGCTCCACAACAAACGCGGCTCACTGGTCGTCAGCGGTCTCGTGTTCGCCGCTCTGGTCGCCGGGATCTTCCTGGTTCCGTGGCCCGATCGCACGGGAGGGCGGCCCAGGGACACCACGTTCCAGGTCGGCATGTCGTTGATGGGCGACCAGATGCTCACCATGGTCACTCTTGGATTCGTTCTCCTGGCCACCATGGTGGGCGCCACCGTCCTCGCCACCCACCGCGGACGGTACGACCGCTTCGGCGACGACCTCGACCAGCGGCCCGCGAACGACCCGGCCGGCGGGGGAGTGGGCCGATGACGTTCGAACTCCTCCTGGTCCTCGCCGCCGGCCTGTTCTCCACCGGCCTGTACGGTGCCCTCTCTCAGCAGTCCATCGTGATGATCATGATGGGCGTCGAGCTGATGATCGGCGGGGTCATCGTCGCCGCCGCCGACTTCTGGTACTTCCTCGCTCCCGCTGCCGGCAGTGGCCAGGTGGTGATCGTGGCGGCTGTGGTGGCGATGGCCGTGGAGATGGCCATGGGCTTCGCCGTCACCACCGCGATCTACCGCGCCCGGCAGGTCGACATGACCGACATGGCCGAGGACCTGAAGGGATGAGCGCGGTGCTCTGGCTGCTGATCGCTCTCCCCCTCGGGGCGGGAGCGGTGCTCGCCTTGACGGGACCTCGCCGCAACCGACTGGTCCCTGGTATCGCTGCTACGGTCGCCGCGGTCACGCTCGGTGCCGCGATCGCGGCCGCGGTGACCCGGCCGGCCGCCAGCGCGCCGCTGTTCGCCGGGATGGAGGCGGGGCTGGCGGTGGACGGCCTGTCCGCGGTGATGGTGGTGACCGTCGCCGCGGTCACCCTCGCCGTCCTGGTCTTCGCGACGGGAGAGTTCGCCGCCGGCGAGAACCGGGGGCGGTTCTTCGGGCTGATGCTGCTCTTCGCCGGTGCCATGCTCGTGACCGTCACCGCGACCACCCTGCCGCTCCTGCTGATGGCCTGGGAGGTGATGGGCGCCGCCAGCTGGGCCCTGATCGGCTACTGGTGGCAGCGACCCGAACGTGCGGAAGCCGCCGACGTCGCGTTCCTCACCACCCGCGCCGCCGACCTCGGCCTGTACCTGGCGGCCGGCGCCGCCGTGGCCGGCGGGGTCGGCTCCCTGCGCCTGGACGCCCTGTCGCACGCCGCGTCGCCGTGGCTGCACGTCGTATCCGCGGGCATCGTCGTCGCCGCCCTGGGGAAATCCGCACAACTTCCTTTCTCCTTCTGGCTTTCGCGTGCCATGCAGGGACCGAGCCCGGTGTCCGCACTGCTCCACTCGGCGACCATGGTCGCCGCCGGCGCCTACCTGCTGCTGCGGCTGGTCCCGCTGCTGGACACCACGGAATGGGCCGGTCCGGTGGTCGCCTGGGCCGGCGCGGTCACCGCCCTGGCCCTGGGCCTGGTCGCGGTCGCCCAGACCGACCTCAAACAGCTCCTCGCGGCCTCCACCTCCGCTCAGATCGGCTTCATGGTGCTGGCCGCGGGCAGCGGCGGCGTCGCCGCGGGCACCACGCAACTGGTCGCACACGCCGCCACCAAGTCGGGTCTGTTCCTCGCCGCCGGGGCGTGGCTGACGGCGCTGGGCACCAAACAACTCCCGGCGCTGCGCGGGGCGGCCCGCGCGCACCGGCTGGTCGGTGCGGCCTTCACCGTCGGCGCGCTCACTCTGGCCGGGCTGCCGCCCCTGTCCCTGTGGGCGGCCAAGGACGAGGTCCTCGCCGCCGCCCGCACCGGGGGAACCGGGCCGTACGCGGTGGGCCTCGCGGCAGCCGCCGTCGCTGCCGTCTACAGCATCAAGGCCGTCTGGTACGTCACCCGTCCCCTCCCGGAGAGTCCGCAGGCCGGATACGACACCGAGCAGCGCGGCACCCGCGGCGTCGCCCGTACGGCATCGGCTCCCCTCCTCGCCCTCACCCTTGCCGCGGCGGTGCTGGGAGTGCTGGCCCTGCCGGGACCGGCGTCCTGGCTGAAGGGGCTGGTCGGCGCCCGGGGCGAGCCGTCCCCCGCGCCGTGGGAGCCCGGGCTGTCCGCCGGTGTGGCGTTCGCCGCCGCCGGCCTGGCCTGGTGGTGCGCGTCCCGCCCGGCGCCCGTACCGCGCGCCGCCGTACGTGCGGCTCACGGTTGGCTGTACCTGGAGCAGACCACGCGGACCGTCGTGGCGCGTCCGGTGCTGGGCCTGGCCCGGACGCTGGCCGCCTTCGACGACCGCGTCGTCGACGGCGCCGTACGGCAGACCGCCCGCGGCGGCCTGGCGACGGCCCGGCTCGCGCGCCGCCTGGACGACGGCGGAATCGACGGCGCCGTCCGCGCGGTCGCCGCGAGTGCGCGGCGCCTGGGCCGTTGGGCCCGCCGCCCGCAGACCGGGCTGCTGCATCAGTACTACGCCCAGGCCGTCGTCGGCTTCCTCGTGCTCGTCCTGATCATCCTGTTGGTGAGGTAACCCCTGTGCTGAGCGTCGTCACGTTCCTGCCGCTGCTGGCGTGCGCGGTGCTGTCGCTCCTGCCGCGCACGCTTGCCGACCGGTCGTACGTCTGGCTGTGGATCGTCACGTCCGCCGCCGACCTGGCCTTGGTCATCGCCCTGTGGGTCGGCTACGACACCCGTGGCGGGATGCAGTACGAGCAGCGGGCGCGCTGGATCCCGAGTGCCGGCGTCGGCTACCACCTGGGAGTCGACGGCCTGTCCCTCCCCCTGGTCGCCCTGACCTGCCTGCTCTTCCTGGCCGTCGCCGTCCACTCCTTGCGCGAGAAGCGGCGGGTGCGCTCCTACGCCTGCCTCTTCCTTTTCCTGCAGTCCGTCAGCATCGGCCTGTTCGTCGCCCTCGACCTCATCCTCTTCTTCGTCTTCTTCGACCTCTCCATCGTCGGCATGTTCTTCGTCATCGCGGGCTGGGGACACGGCGAACGCGCCCGCGCCGCGGCGCTGAGGTTCTTCCTCTACACCTTCATCGGCTCCCTCGCCCTCCTGCTGGGCTTCATCGGGCTCTACCTGGCAGCCGAACCGCACACCTTCGACATCGTCGACCTCACTCGCGTCAACCCACTGGCCGGACACGGGTTGTACGCCGGTCTGGTACTCCTGGCCATCGGGGTAGGACTGGCGGTCAAGACCCCGACCGTGCCGTTCCACACCTGGCTGCCGCCCGCGCATACCGACGCACCGGCCGCCGGCTCGGCGATCCTCGCCGGAGTCCTGCTGAAGATGGGCACCTACGGTTTCGTACGCATCGCCATGCCGTTGCTGCCCGGCAGCTGGCGCCACTACGCCCTCGTCGTCGTGGTCGTCGGCGCCGTGTCCGTCGTCTACGGGGCCCTGGTGGCGTTGGCGCAGACGGACTTCAAACGCATGATCGCCTACACCTCGGTCAACCACATGGGCTACATCGTCCTCGCGGTCGGCGCCGCCGGGACGCTCGCCGGCACCGACGCCCAGGCCCGCTCCCTCGCGGTGACCGGAGCGGTCACCCAGATGGTCAGCCACGGCCTGATCACCGGAGCCCTGTTCCTGCTCAGCGGCGTGCTCTACGACCGAGGCCGGACGTACGAGATGGACGCCTACTCCGGCCTGGCCGCCCACACCCCGCGGTTCGCGGCAGTCACCGCTGTCGCCGCGTTCGCCAGTCTCGGCATTCCCGGCTTCTCCGGCTTCATCGCCGAATTCCAGATCTTCACCGGCAGCCTGGCCTCCCAGGCCGTCGCCACCGCCCTCTCCGTGACCGGCATCCTGATCACCGCGGCCCTCTTCCTGATCGCGCTGCGGCGCATGTTCCTCGGCCCCGCGCGCCTGCCCGAGACCATTCCCGCCGGCGGCATCCGGGACCTCAGAACCACCGAGGCGCTGTCCACGGTGCCGCTGCTGGCGGTCGCCCTGGTGATCGGTGTCGCACCGCGCTGGCTGCTGGACGTCATCGAGCCGGCCGGGCGCACCCTGACCGGCCTGGTGGCACGGTGAACGAGAACCTGGCCGCACTCGTCCCCGAACTCGCCCTCCTCGGCGCCGCCGTCATCGGCCTTCTCGTCGGCTCCTGGCTACCCCGGCGCCGCCAGTGGATCGTCGCCGCCCTCGCAGCCGTCGCTTGTGCGACGGGACTGGTGGCCACCGCTGTCACCATGGTCACGGACCGGGAACAGACGGTCTTCTCCGCCGCGTTCGCCGTCGACACCGCGACGGACGTCGGCCGGCTCATCGTCCTCACCGCCCTGCTCCTGATCATCGGCATGTCCGTGGAAACCGTGAGGAACCACGCACGCGAGACCGAGTACTGGGTACTGCTCCTGATGACCGGCGCGGGCACCCTCGCCCTCGTCGGCGCGAACGACCTGCTGATGCTGTTCGCCGCCTACCTGCTGGCCAGCGTTCCTGCCTACGCACTCGCCGGTTTCGCGAAGGACGCACCCGGCACCGAAGCGGCCCTGAAGTACTACCTGATGGGCGCCCTGCTGGGCATCACCATGCTCGCCGGCACCGCGCTCCTGTACGCCGCCGGCCACGCCACCCATTACGGCAAGCTCGCCACGACCCTGCCTTCCGCCCCCTACGGGCTCGTCGCCGTCGGACTCGTCGGTGTCCTGGCCGGCCTGCTCTTCAAGATCGGCGGAGCACCGGCCCACTTCTGGGTGCCCGACGTCACCGACGGAGCTCCGGCACCCGTCGCCGCGTACGTCACCACGCTGCCCAAAGTCGGCGGTCTGATCGCCGGTTACCGACTGCTGCACCAGGCACTCGCCGACAGCGACGTCAACTGGTCGCTACTGATCGCGATCCTTGCCGCGGTCACCATGACCTTGGGGAACCTCGCGGCGTTCTTCCAGACCTCGGTCAAACGCCTGCTCGCCTACTCCACGATCAGCCAGGTCGGGTACCTCCTGATGGCGTTGGCCGTCACTACCCGCAGCGACCTCGCCCAGCGGAGCCTGCTGCTCTACCTGGCCGCCTACGCCGTCACCAACCTCGGCGCCTTCGCCGTCGTCACGACACTCCCGCAGGCCCGTACCCTCGACGACTACCGTGGCCTCGCCCGCTGCCACCCCGGCCTCGCGGCCGTGCTCGTCGTCTGTCTGCTGGGCCTGGTCGGCACGCCGCCCACCGGCGTCTTCCTCGGCAAGCTGGAGATTTTCAGCGCCACCATTGACGGCGGCTACACCTGGCTCGCCGCCCTGGCGGTCGCCAACACCGTCGCCTCGCTCTTCTACTACCTGCGCTGGCTCGGCCCGCTGTTCCTCACCACCGACAGGTCACCCACCGACACCCCCGCGGGATTGGGCCGCTGGCCCGTCGCCACAGCTCACTTTGCTGCCGTTCTCTCTCTGACGCTCGGCATCGCCGGACAAGCCGTCCTCACCGTCGCCGAGGGCCCACTGCTGCCGTGAAGCTATCTGTTGCCGGGCAAGCTGTGCAGGTGAACGCGGAAAGCTACCGCGTGGTCGGCCATGGCAGTCTTCCACCGTGAGGCATCGGCGCGGGCGATCTCCTGCCACGCCGCAGCGTTGGCGGCGGCGAACGCCCCTTTGGCCTCCGCCGGTGCGGTGCGCCAGGAAGGGAAGCGGTGGGCGAAGGCGTCCGCTTCAGCGAGCGCGTGTCCGGCTTCGAGGAGTCGCAGGATGTCAATCCCCTCGCAGCGGGGAGACGACCTATGCGGCCAGTCCCTCGGCGAGGGTGGCTCGGTACTCGCGTTCGTAGTCGATCGGGCTCTTGAAGCCGCACACGCTGTGTAGCCGCCTGGTGTTGTA
>NZ_JOIZ01000038.1 GCF_000721605.1 Streptomyces sp. NRRL S-37
CGCGATCACCCGCCCCTCCCAGGCCCGAAGACACCCGCCGTCACACCCAACGACCACCACCGGGAAAGGACACCCATACGAGACAAGAATTCCCGTTCCTCGACGCCAGGCCCCTCCGCCAGCAGCCGGACCCTCACTCATGCGCACCAGAACTCACCCATGTGCTGTCACCCGGCACCAGCTCACAACCCCACGGCATGGCCCCGGTCATCGCGTCCGAGGGCGCGCCGCTCACACTGACGGGGGTGGCCACCGTGGTCGACCCGGCCCTCGTCCTGCCGTACCTGTCCGACGGTGACGACCTCGTCGACGTGGGCCTCGCCGCCGCCCCGGCCGACCGGCGCACGGTCGCGGACACCTTCGCCCGGCAACTGGAGTACCCCACGGTGATCGCCGTCGTCGAGGACGGCGAGGTCGCCGACGACGGCGACCGCGCGCTGCTCGCCCAGCTCACGCCCGGTGCGCGCAAGGTGCCCGCGGGAAGCGGGGCCCTGGGCGCCGCCCTGCTGGCGGGCTTCGACGCCGAAGCGGCCACCGCCCGCGTGCATCCCGCGTGCGCGCTGCTGCCGCAGGAACGCGACGAGCACGGGGTGAGCACCTTCGTCTGGCGACGTGAGCGGCCCTTCCACCCGCAGCGTCTCTACGCGGCGCTGGCGGACCTGACCTGCGCCGCCGCGCGCAGCCGTGGGCGGTTCTGGCTGGCGGACCGCCCCGACACCCTGCTCTCCTGGGACGCCGCGGGCGGTGCGCTGTGCGTGGAGTCGGCCGGCCCCTGGCTGGCCGCCCTGCCCGACGCCGCCTGGGAGATGGTGCCCGCCGAACGCCGCGTCGCCGCCTCGGTGGACTGGCACCCGGAGCACGGTGACCGCGGCCAGTACCTCACCTTCACCGCGCCCGGCCTGGACCGCGACAACCTGCACGCCCTCCTCGACTCGTGCCTGCTCACCGATGAGGAGTACGCGGAGGGCAGGAGCCGTTGGGAACAGTTTCCGCACGTGTTCGACGACTTGCTCGACCCGGTGACCTGAAGCCGCCTACGCACCGCACGGTGTGCGAAGAAAGGAACGACCCCGCCATGCCCCGACGCACGAGCACCGACCGGCGCACCGCGAAACGCGCCAACCCGCTGGACACCGCCGGCATCACCTACGTCGACTACAAGGACACCGATCTGCTGCGCAGGTTCATCTCCGACCGGGGGAAGATCCGCAGCCGCCGGGTGACCCATGTGACACGCCGGCAGCAGCGGCAGATAGCACGGGCCGTCAAGAACGCGCGCGAGATGGCCCTGCTTCCGTACGGTTCCCGACAGAGCTGAACCCTGCCACCGAACGGTGTTCGTCCCGCCCACCGGGCGGGACGAACACCGCTTTGGCGGGCGGTGCGGCCGGGCGGACGGCCGTGCCGTCCGCCCGGCGCACCACTCGCGCCGAACGGCGGTCGGTGACGCGATGATGCCCGGCCGGGGCACGGTGCTCCAGTGGTGGCCCCGACAGCAGGACCGTGACCGGGTAACCGGCTCCGCGGATCACGCGTCCGTGCACCGGCCGGTCATGAGCCTGTTCGTCGATGCGCCGGCCCCGGGCCGGCAACCGTCGCACACACCCGTGAGTTCGACGGTGCGGTGCACCGCGTGGAGCCTGATGTCGCGTGCGATCCTCGCCACCCACTCCTCGACCTCCCCGGAGTCGACGGCCAGGCCGAGGCCGCACACCCGGCAGACGAGGTAGTGGCGGTGGCCGTCGTCCGGCCTGGTCCGGTAGAAACGCTCGCCGCCGCTGTCGCGCACCACGTCGACGCGCCCGGCCGCCTCCAGCAACCGGAGCGTGCGGTAGACGGTGGTCAGCCCCACCGCCGTGCCGTCCGCGGCCGGAGCCGCGTGCAGGCTCTGCGCCGAGACGAAGCCGTCGCGGTCGCGCAGGGCTTCCAGGACCGCGGCTCGCCGCGGGGTGGTGCGCCGCTCGCCGTTCCGTACACGAGTCCGCCTTCCGTCGCTCATGGGTGCCGTCCGGGCACCGCCGGAGCGGGCACGGACGGCACCGCGCCCGGACCGGCGAGGGTCGCGCACAGGCCCGGACGGGCGCCGGTCTCAGTCCTCCGGACGCAACAGGCCCCGCCGGTAGGCGGGTACGAGGTGCTGCGGCACCCGGTGGGTCACGCCGTCCACCGTGACGGGCACCAGGTTCGGGGTGCTCGCCTTCCACTGGGCGCGGCGGTGGCGGGTGTTGCTGCGGGACATCTTGCGCTTGGGCACGGCCATGGGGGGTTCCTCTCGGTCCGGTCGGTCCGGAACGTTCGTACGGGAGACGTCGTCAGTATATGACAACGGTTTTCATGTGCGATGAGTGTCGGAATGCGCGCATCAGGCGGTTCCGCCCGGTCGCCAGGCGCCGGCGAGCGTCGACGGGACGAGGATCCGGTCGGGGTGCCCCTGTCCCGTCAAGCGCCCCTCGCGCAGCAGGAGGCAGGCGTCGGCCGCGCGGGCGGCGTCCAGGTCGTGGGTGGCGTGGACGACGGTCACGCCGTCGGCGGCCAGTTCCGTCAGCAGTGCCGCGATGCGCTCCCTGGCCTCGGGGTCGAGCCCGGTGGTCGGCTCGTCGAGCAGGAGCAGGTCCGACTCCTGGGCGAGCCCCTGGGCGATGAGGGCGCGCTGCCGCTGTCCGCCGGACAGGTCCCCGAGCTGACGGGTGGCCAGATCGGCGATGCCCATGCGGTCCATGGCCGTGTCCACGGTGGCGCGGTCCCGCCGGGTCAGCCGGCGCCACGGGCCGCGTTCGCCCCAGCGTCCCATCTCCACGGTCTGCCGGACCGTCAACGGCAGTGCGTCACCGACCGCGCCGCGCTGGGGGACGAACGCCGGGGGCCGGCTGCCGGTGTGGTGCAGCTCGCCCGCTGTGGGCCGGATCACTCCGGCCAGGACACCGAGCAGGGTGGACTTCCCGCTGCCGTTCGGGCCGACGAGTGCGGTGGTGGCCAACGCCGGTATCGCGCCGGTGAGTTGATGAAGCACCGGATGGCCGGTGTAGCCCGCGGACAGCTCGGTGAAGCGGACGCGGAACGTCGTGTCCTCGGGAGCTGCGGAGAGGAGATCGGATTTTTTGAACATGATTTTCATTGTAGTGTGCTCGCATGGAGTGGTTGACAGCCCCTTTCGAGGCGACCTTCGTGCAACGCGCCTTGTGGGGCGGGATTCTGGTGTCGGCGATCTGCGCCCTGGCGGGCACCTGGGTGGTGCTGAGAGGCATGGCCTTCCTCGGTGACGCCATGTCGCACGGGCTGCTGCCCGGAGTGGCGCTCGCCGCGCTGCTGGGTGGCAATCCGATGGTGGGGGCGCTGCTGAGCGCGGCGGTCATGACGGCTGGTGTCACCGCCCTCGGCCGCACCCCGAAGCTGTCCCAGGACACCGGTATCGGGCTGCTGTTCGTGGGAATGCTGTCGCTCGGCGTCATCATCGTGTCGCGGTCGCAGTCCTTCGCGGTGGACCTGACCGGCTTCCTCTTCGGCGACGTCCTCGCCGTGCGCGAACAGGACCTGGCGTTGCTGGGCACGGCCCTCGTGCTGGCCCTGGCCGTCTCGGTCCTCGGCCACCGCGCCTTCCTGGCCCTGGCGTTCGACCCGCGCAAGGCCCGCACCCTCGGGCTGCGTCCGCGCCTGGCCCACGCGGTGCTGCTCGGCCTGCTGGCGCTGGCCATCGTCGCCTCCTTCCACATCGTGGGGACGCTGCTGGTGCTGGGCCTGCTCATCGCCCCGCCGGCGGCCGCGCTGCCCTGGGCACGCGGAGTACGGGGCGTGATGGTCCTCGCGGCACTGCTCGGCACGGCCGCCACCTTCTTCGGCCTGCTGCTGTCCTGGCACCTGGGCACCGCCGCCGGCGCGACCGTCTCCGCCCTGGCCGTGACCCTGTTCTTCCTCTCCCGCCTGGCGTCCGGCATCCGCCACCGCCGCACCCACCCGGCCGGCATCCGTCCGCCGGCGACCGACTGAGAAAGACCTGAGAGGCGATGTCCTTGTCCGTCCGAAGAAACGTCACTGCCGGGGCGCCGGCCGCACTCGTCGCCCTCGCGCTGCTCACCGCGGGCTGCACCGGGCAGGACGACGACACGCCCTCCCCAAAAGGGAGTTACACGGCGTCCGCCACCCCGCACGGATACGTCGAAGGAGCACAGGAGGCGGCCGAGCAGCAGTCACGGCTGGTGCTCAACGACCCGGTCACCGGAGACACCCGGACACTGGACCTGATCACCGGCAGAACGCACGAGACGTCCCGGACGACGGGCACCACGGACCTCACCACGGACGGCCGGTTCGGCTACCTCCCCACCGAGGACGGCACCCGCGTCCTCGACGCCGGCGCCTGGACGGTGGACCACGGCGACCACGTGCACTACTACCGCGCCGCGATACGCGACGCCGGCAGGTTCCCGGCGGGCCCGGGCGCGCGGGTGCGCGGCGACGCGGCCGTCATCGCGGTGACCGGTGAGGACGGCCGGGCCACGGTGTACCACCGGGCCGACCTGGAGAAGGGCCGCGTCGGCACCCCCCGCACGCTCCCCGGAACCCACGCCGGGGCGGTGGTGCCGTACGCGGAACACCTGCTGACCCTCACCCGCGACGGGAAGAACGGCCCACCGGAGGTCGCGGTGTACGACCGTGCGGGCGGGCACGTGACGTCCCCGGACGCCACCTGCGAGGACCCGGCGGGCGACGCCGTCACCCGGCGCGGCGCCGTCTTCGGCTGCGCCGACGGCGCCCTGCTGGTCCGCGAGGACGACGGCGACTTCACGGCCGAGAGGATCCCGTTCCCCCGCGGCCTGCCCGCGGGGGAACGGGCGTCGTCCTTCCGCCACCGCGCGGGCAGCGACACCCTCACCGCACCGGCCGGGGACCGGGCCGTGTGGGTGCTGGACGTCACCGAACGCACATGGACCCGCGTGGAGACCGGCCCGGTCGTCGCCGCCAACACCGCCGGAGAGGGCTCCCCGCTGCTCGTCCTGGAGACCGACGGGGCACTGCACGGCTACGACATCGCCACCGGCGAGCCGGTCGCCCGGACCGCGCGGCTCCTCACCGGAGACCCGCGGGCGGGCACCGGCGGACGCGGACCCGTGATCGAGGTCGACCGCAGCCGCGCCTACCTCAACGACCCGGAAGGCAGCCGCGTGCACGAGATCGACTACAACGACGGCCTGCGCGTCGCCCGCACCTTCGACCTGGACATGAAGCCGGCGCTGATGGTGGAGACCGGACGATGACGACACCGAGACGAACCGTTCTGCGGCTGCGCCGCCTCCTGGCGGCCCTGATCACCCTCGTCTGCGCGAGTACGGCCACCGCCTGCGTGAGCGGCGACGACCGGCCCCGGGTCGTGGTGACGACCGACATCCTCGGCGACGTCACCCGCGAGATCGTCGGCGACCAGGCCGACGTCACCGTCCTGATGAAGCCCGGTGCCGACCCGCACTCCTTCGGCCTGTCGGCCGTGCAGGCCGCCGAACTGGAACACGCCGACCTGGTCGTCTTCAACGGCCTGGGCCTGGAGGAGAACGTACTGCGGCACGTGGAGGCCGCCCGCGAATCCGGCGTCTCCACCTTCGAGGCCGGCCGGGCGGTCGACCCGCTCACCTTCCGGAAACAGGCCGACGGAGGCCCCGAGGAAGAGGCCGGACAGCCCGACCCGCACTTCTGGACCGACCCCGACCGCGTACGCAGGGCCGCCGGCCTGATCGCCGGCCAGGTGATCGAGCACGTGGACGGCGTCGACGAGGAGGCGGTCCGGGACAACGCCGAACGCTACGACGCCCAACTCGCCCGCCTCACCACCTGGATGGAGAAGTCCTTCGACGGCATACCCGAGAACCGGCGCGCCTTGGTGACCAACCACCACGTCTTCGGCTACCTCGCCGACCGCTTCGGCTTCCGGGTGATCGGCGCGGTCATCCCCAGCGGCACCACCCTGGCCTCACCCAGCTCCTCCGACCTGCGCTCGCTCACCGAGGCCATGCGCGAGGCGGGCGTGCGCACCGTCTTCGCCGACTCCTCCCGGCCCACCCGCCTGGCCGAGGTCCTGCGCACGGAACTCGGCGGCGGGGTACGCGTCGTCGAGCTCCACTCCGAGTCGCTGACCGGGAAGGGCGGAGGCGCCGACACCTACCTGCGGATGATGCGCGCCAACACCGAGGCCATGACCGACGGCCTGACCACCGGCTGAACCCGCGCCGTCGTGCCGGACCGGCACGACCGGCCGGCACCACCCGCCACGCACTACCCATCACTCACCACCCACCACACAGACGCCGCGCCCGTGCGGCCGGAAGGAAACACACACAGTGAACACGTCGATACGCAACAGAGCCGTCTCTGCTACGGCCCTCGCCCTCGCGGTGTCCGCGGTCCTGACCGCCTGCGGGGGAGGGGACGGCACCTCGTCCGACACGAAGGCGGCGAAGGCGACGCCCCGCACCGCACCCGCCGGCGACGTCAGGGACCCGCTGGTCGCCACCTTCGACGGGGGCCTGTACATCCTGGACGGCGAGAACCTCGAACTCACCAGAACCATCGAGCTGCCCGGCTTCAACCGGGTCAACCCCGCCGGAGACGACGACCACGTCATCGTCTCCACCGACACGGGCTTCCGCGTCCTCGACGCCACCGGCCGGACCCTCACCGGCATCACCTACGAGGGAGCCAAGCCCGGACACGTCGTACGGCACGCCGGCAGGACGGTGCTCTTCACCGACGGCACCGGGGAGGTCAACGTCTTCGACCCCGCCGGCCTGAGCAGCGGCAGGAAACCGCAAGGACGCACCTACACCTCCGCCGAGGCGCACCACGGCGTCGCCATCGAACTGAGCAACGGCGAACTCCTCACCACCCTCGGCACCGAGGAGAAGCGCACCGGCGCCCTCGTCCTCGACAAGAACGACAAGGAGATCGCACGCAACGAGAACTGCCCCGGCGTCCACGGTGAGGCCGCGGCCCAGGGCGAGGCCGTCGCCGTCGGCTGCGAGGACGGCGTCCTGATCTACAAGGACGGCGAGTTCACCAAGGTCGACGCCCCCGACGACTACGGCCGCATCGGCAACCAGGCGGGCAGCGACGCCTCCCCGGTCCTCCTGGGCGACTACAAGACCGACCCGGACGCCGAGCTGGAACGGCCGACCCGCGTCTCCCTCATCGACACCCGGACCGCGAAGCTGCGCCTGGTCGACCTCGGCACCAGCTACTCCTTCCGCTCGCTCGGACGCGGACCGCACGGCGAGGCCCTCGTCCTCGGCACGAACGGCACCCTCCACGTCATCGACCCCGAGACCGGCGAGGTGGAGAAGGAGATCCCCGTCGTCGACGCTTGGCGGGAACCCCTCGACTGGCAGCAGCCCCGGCCCACCCTCTTCGTCCGCGACCACACCGCGTACGTCTCCGAACCGGGCAAGCGGGGGCTCCACGCGGTCGACATCGAGACCGGCGAGAAACTGGCGTCGGTGACCCTGCCGAAGAGCACGAACGAACTCTCCGGCGTCACCGCCGGCCACTGACGGCCGGTTCGGCAGGACGAGGCGCCCCGGCCCGCCGGCCCGATCCGGCACGGCCGGGGCGCCGCTGCCGGCGGACGTCTTCCACCTTCCGGCGGGCCGCCCCGTCACTCACACGATCCGCCACGACGCCGCACACACCTCCGTCCCGTACCGCCGTTCAACCGCGGCCCGCCGCACCGGCCCCTGACTCACGGAACCCGGCTACGGCTCTCGGGATCCGGAGGCGCCGGATGCGTGGACCCGGCGGATGAACCGCCGCTGCCATGGCACCTCGACGGCCCGTGAACGATAGTGCCGACGGACCCACTTGACCGCTTGACCGGGTTCCATGCCCTCCATCACGCACATCGCGGCCAGTGCCGTTCCGGTGCGTCCGACACCGCCGCCGCAGGCGACCTCGACCCGCTCGTCGAGCCCGCGCTCATGGACGAGTCGGAGCGTGCGCAACGCGTCGTCGGGGTCGGAGGGCAGCCAGAAGTCCCGCCACCGGATCCACCGGCTTTCCCACGGCTGTGCCGCGGGCCGGTGATCCGTCAGGTATACGGCCAGCGTCGGTACCTGGCCCTTTGGAAGTCCGTTTCTCAGCCCTCGCCCGCGGACGAGTCGTCCTGACGGGAGCCGGACGACTCCGGGAGTTCCGTCGTTCCACTGTTCTGTCACGGTGTGCCTCCTCCTCGCTTTCTGCGAGTGATCCCGTACGTGTCCGGATGACTCAACGCTGCCGGCGGTGTGAGGACGCGTACTCGCTCCGTTCCCCGGCACGGTGAGCGGCGGTCGCCGCCCGGCCTGCCCGGCCCGTCCGGTCCCGGCCACGGCCCGACGGCCCGTGGCCGCCCCCCGGTATGCCCGCGGGCCACCAGTTCCACTTGCCGAGCACCGTCATCAGCGCCGGCAGCACGTAGATCCGGATGACCACGGCGTCCAGCAGGATGGCCGCCGTGAGTCCCACGCCGAGCTGTTTGAACTCGACCATGCTCAGCGTGCCGAAGATCCCGAACACTCCGACCATGACGACCGCCGCACTGGTGACCACGCCGGCCGATCGCGTGATGCCCTGACGGACCGCGTCCCTGGTCGAAGCACCGGTGAGCGCGACCTCGCGGATCCGGCTGACCACGAACACGTGGTAGTCCATCGACAGCCCGAACAGCACCACGAAGAGGAAGAGCGGCAGCCACGAGACCACCGCGCCCGAACTGCGGAAGTCGAGGAGGCCTTCCGCCCAAGTGTGCTGGAAGACCGCGACCAGTACACCGAACGAGGCTGCCGCGGACAGCAGGTTGAGCACGATGGCGGACAGTGCCACGGCCACCGACCGGAAGATCAACACCATGGTGGCGAAGGTGAGCAGCAGGACGAAGCCCACCACGTAGGGCATCCGTTCCTCGAGGTGCGCGGTGAAGTCGGCACCCTGCGCCACCTTGCCGCCCACCGCGCTTTCGGCGTCGGGCACATCGGCCACGGCCCGCGGCAGCCAGCCGCGCAGCAGCGCCAGGGAGTCACGGGCACCGGCGCTCTTGGGCTGGTGCGGCGTGCCCACGTCGACCGTGTGCACCCGGTGGTCGGCCGACTCCTTGATCTCCGGTGTGGTGTCGTGCGCGAACAGCTCGTGGTCCGCGGTGCGTTCGAGCAGGCTTCGCAGGGCACTCCGCACTTCACCGGCCTGTGCGGCGGGAGCCCGGACGGCGACGAGCCTTCTGTCATGACCATTGCCGACAGCGAGACGCCTCGCTATGTTAATCGAAAATCACATCTGTGCGACGAGGTCCATCATGCATCGGTCGCGCAACAGGCAAGTCTGCGAAGGCATCTGGAACCATCTGGCCCATCAGGGAAGCAGGTAAGTCAATGGAGAACCTCAGCAGGCGAAAGGCCCTGTCACTAGGGGTCGCACTCGGCCTCGTGGGCGTGGCGAACCCCGTCCGGGCGTGGGCGTCGGAGGGATCGGTGGCGGGGGCCGCCGCGGGAACCGGTCCGGAGTGGATCTGGGACGACGCGGCGGACCCTCTGATGGCTTCGATGCTCGAGAACGGACACGTTCCGGCGATCAACACCGCATGGGCGTCGTGGGTGGACAACAACGACCCGCTGCCCGGCGGCCTGCCGGCCGAATTCACCGCGTACCTGCGGCAGGTCAACCGGTTGCCCTCCTGGGCCGACCCCGTCAAGCTGGCCCGCGCCGCCGACTTCAACCGGCGCAGGGACACGTACCTCTTCATGCTGTACGGCCTCGGCAGCGGCATCATGAGCACCGTGATCCCGCGCGAGGCCAAGAGCGTCTACTGGTCCGCGGGTGGCGCCGACATGCAGGACCGCGCGGCCAAGACGTTCACGTTCGGCTACGACCTGTCCCAGCTGGGAGCCTTCGAGTCGACGGGACAGTTCGTCGTCACCGCCAACAAGACGCGCGTGGTGCACGCCGCGGTGCGTCACCTGCTGCCGCAGTCGCCGCACTGGCGGGCGGTCGCCGACGAGACCGTCCCGATCAGCGCCGCCGACATCCTCGTCACCTTCCACAGCCTGGGCACCTACGTGCACCGGAAGCTGCTCGACTGGAGGATCCCGTACCCGAAGGCGGACCAGGAGGCGTTCCTGCACTCGTGGCAGGTCGCCGTTCACCTGCTCGGTGTGCCGTACGAGCACATCCCCAAGACCTGGGCGGCCGCCGAGAGCCAGTCGGCGCAGGTGCTCACACCGATCCTCACCCCGTCGACCGAGGGCATCGCGCTGGCCGAGGAACTGCTCGGCCTGACCGCGCAGATCGACCTCGGTGTCACGCGCGGGTTCCTGAACGAGTTCGTGCGCTACGTCCTCAGCGACGAGGTCGGCGACTGGCTGGGGCTGAAGCGCGACTACGCGGCGGCGGCCCTGGTCCGCACCGCGTGGCCGGCGTTCATCCTGTTCCGTGAAGGGCTGTCGCCCGTCATGCCCGGCACCTTCTACATGTTCGACCAGTTCGTGCGCGCCCTGGCCATGCTGTTCCTGAACAAGGGCTCCTCCGGGACCACCACCCCCATCACGATCCCCACCGGGAACAGGCCGGGCTGAGCCGCCGGTCCGGTCCCGCCCGTGTCCGTCCCGCGGCGGACGGACCGAGGGGCGGGTGCCGGGGTGACCTCCCGCGCGAGGGCTTCCCGGCGGCGGAGCCTCGCCGCCGCCGGGTTCCGGCGGCCGTTCAGAGGCCCAGAGCGCCCACGACCAGGGCGGTCACGGCCGCACGACGGCCGGGGCTGTCCCGCCACCGCAGTCTGCGTCCCGCCTCGACCACCACGCCGAACCCCGCGTGCACCAGCACCCGGGCCTGGCGCGGGTCCAGCTCCGGACGGGCCAGCCGCAACTGCTGCTCCCAGACGGCGATGTGTTCCCGCTGGGCGAGGAGCAGGGGCCGCCGCAGGTCGGCCGGCAGGCCTGCGAGCTCGGCCTCGGCGACGCTGTTGAGTTCGGTGTACTCGAAGCTGTAGGCCACATACGTCGCCGCCAGCATGACGACGGCGTCGTACGGACCGGCCACCTCGTGCAGGCTCCGCTCCACGCCCTGGGCCAGCAGCCCCGCCGCCTGGAGGCACGCCGCCGCCAGGATGTCGATCTTGCCGGGGTAGTGCCGGTAGAGCGCGGACGGGGTCAGCCCCACCGCCTGGGCGATCTGTCCGTTCGTGACGTTGGCGAATCCGTCCCGGGCGAACAGCGGGACGGAGGCCGCGAGGATCTCCGCGCGCCGGGTGCGCGGCACCGGCCGGGCGGGCAGTTCGACGGGGCGCGTGCCCGGCCGGCCCGCCGCCGGATCGGTCGCGGCCACCCGCAGCGCGGACGCCAGCAGCAGCTCCTCGGCCCGGCGTCCGGCGATGGAGGTGCGGTGCATCGTGATGGACCCGATCGCACCGAGGGCCGCCATGGCCCGCAGGCGCTCGTCGGGCAGCGGGTGCTCGTGCTGCACCGCCTCGTCGACCCGCTCGACGAGACGGCCGAACTTCACCGCGAGACGCCGGCGGTCCTCACGGTCGAGGTACCGGGCCTCCCACCGGTACACACCGCCCGACGCGCGATGGGCGACGGTGACCCGGGTGACGGCGGTGAGCACATCCGCCAGGGCCGCCCCGGGCGGCACCTCGTCGAGCGCGGCGACCAGTCCGTCCACCATGACGTGGGCGCACGCGGCGAACAGCGCGTACTTGTTCGGGAAGTGCCGGTACAGAGCGGTCGCGGTGATCCCCACACCGGCGGCGACCTCCTCCATGGACGCCTTGTGGTAGCCGCGCTCGCTGAAGATCCGCCCGGCCGCCTCGACGATGAGCTGCTTGCGGTTGCGGGGCCGGGTGGCCGCGGCCGAACGGGCGGGCGGGGAGGCGGGAGCCATGCGGATCAGTCAATCACACGCCGTCAGGAGGCCGGGCTCCCTCGGCGCGGACCGGCGGGACGCGGGCGGGCCCGCCGTCCGGCACCGCCGTTCCCGGTGCCGGAGCGGCCGGGTGAAGGTTCAGGCGAAGGTGAGGACCGGCTTGACCACGCTGCCGTCCTCCATGGCGGCCACGGCCGCGCCGATGTCCTCGAACGGGAACGTGGTGACCAGCCGTTCGAGCGGGAAGAGGCCACGCCGGTGCAGGCCGATCAGCTCGGGGATGAAGCGGCCGGGGTCGGAGTCCCCCTCGACCACCCCGTGGACGCGGACGCCCTTGGCGAGCAGGCCCATCACGTCGAACGTCACCTCGCCGCCGAGGCCGAGGAGGGCGAGTTCGCCGCGCGGGCGCAGCGCGCCGACGGCCCGGCGGGCCATCTCCGGACGGCCGGTGGTCTCGACGACGTGGTGCGCGCCGCCGTCGGTGAGGTCGCGCAGCGCCGCCGTCAGACCGTCCCCGGGGGCCAGGGCCGCCCTGGCGCCCAGTCCGGTGGCCAGGGCACGGCGGGAGGCGACCGGGTCGACGGCCACCACCGGGTCGCAGCCCACGGCCACCGCGGCCATCAGAGCGCTCAGCCCGACCCCGCCCGCGCCCAGGACGACCAGTGAGGAGCCCGGTTCGGGGCGCAGCCGGTTGAGCACGGTGCCCGCGCCCGTCTGGCCGCCGCAGCCCAGCGGCGCGGCGACCGCGGCCGGCAGGTCTGAGGACACCTTGACCACGCCGCGTTCGTGGACGACGGCGTGCGTGGCGAAGCTGGACTGTCCGAAGAAGCCGGCGTGCAGCGGTGCGCCGTCGAGGGAGAGCGGAGTGGTGCCGTCGTCGCGTCCACCGGAGAAGTTCAGGGCCCGCGAGGCGTGGCAGTAGGCCGGATGGCCCGCCGCGCACTGCTCACAGGTGCCGCAACTGGCGAAGGTGAGGCAGACGTGGTCCCCCGGTATGACGCCGGTCACCTCCGTGCCCACCGCTTCGACCCGGCCGGTGCCCTCGTGGCCGAAGACCATCGGGGTGAGGTGCCGGGGCCAGGTGTCCCGCATCCCCAGGTCGGTGTGGCAGATGCCGGCCGCGGTCATCCGCACCAGCACCTCGTGCGGCCGCGGGTCCTCGAGGTCCGCGTCCCGGACGGTGAACGGGGCGCCCGGTGTCTCGGTGACCGCGGCGCGGACACGCCTCACGAGCCCTCTTCGGCACGGGAGGCCTCGTGCGGGGCGTCCGGGGCGCGATGGAGGAAGAAGTAGTAGAAGGGGCCTTCGGCGGGGACGCCCTTGGCGTTCATGATCCCCATCAGTGTGGTGTCGTCCACCCGCTTGAAGTGGTCGAGGACCGGCCGGCCGTCGTAGACCATGGTGGCGGTCGACTCGCCGCGGAACTCGACGGTCCACAGGCTGGCCTCGCCCATGCCGAGCTCGCGGTCGGAGTACAGCTCGCCCTTCTCGTTCCGGCAGATCAGCGGCTTGGCGTCGTGGACGGCGGCGAACGTCTTGCCGTACCAGCCGGCCTTCGCCAGCGTGCCGTTGAGGGGGTGGCCGGTGTCGAACTCGCCGCCCTTCCACTGACCGAGGATCTCCTCGGGCCGGACGGTCGCCAACGCCGCCCATATCGCGTCGAGTTCGGCGGGATCGACCGGGCCGTCCTGCTCCCGGAGCTCCTGGAACCGGGTGCGGGCCTCGAGCACGTTCATGGGGGCTGTCCTCTCGTCGGTGCGGGAACCGTGGGGGTGAACGTCGGGATGTGGCCGGTGGGACCCTACGGCCGTGCCGTGCCGTGCCGTGCCGTGTCACCGGGAGGCGCGCGGAGCTGTACCCCGGGAGGCCTGGGTCCGCGCGGGGGAGAAGTGCCGGGGGAGCGCGAGGGCGAGGTCGCCGGTGACCGCGCCGGGGTGGCCCACGGTGCCGAGGCTCAGCAGCACGTGGCGTTCGGCGACCTCCTCCGCGGTCAGCGGACCGTCCTCGCGGAACCAGTTGGCGACCCCCTGGCACATGATGAGCACCGCACGCACCGCGTCGGCCGGGACCGGCGTGGTGAACACGCCCCGGGCGCGGCCCGCCTCGACCGTGTCCAGCAGCATGTGCTGGAGATAGTCGCGCAGGGCGACGTAACGGGCCCGGTTCTGCGGCTCCAGGCTGCGGATCTCGGTGTCCAGGAAGGCCAGTTGCTGACGGTGGGCCATGTAGAGCACGATCGACTCGACCATGCCGCAGAACCGTGCCAGCGGATCGTCCCCGGCCTCCCCGGCCGCGGTCCGGCAGCGGTCCAGGACGTCCTTGATGGAGGTCTCGAGGAGCGTGGCCAGCAGCGCCTGCTTGTTCTCGTAGTGGTAGTACAGCGCGGGCACGGTGACGCCGACCCGGCCGGCGATGTCCCGGACCGAAGTGCCGTGGTAGCCGTGCTCGTTGAAGGCCTCCATGGCGTGGACCAGGATCGGGTGCAGGTCGAGCGGCCCGTAGGAGCGCCAGTGCTCCGTCGAGGGCGTGGTGTCCTGGCTCGGCTCGGTGCTCAACGACTCTCCTCAAGACGGGCGGCGATCGGCGACATCGTACGGCCGTGAGTCCGCGTCATCTCCTTCCGGCAGCTTAGCGGTCGATCAGGAGAACGGGGAGACCGGCGTCCGGCTCGATGTCACTTCCCCGGTGCGAGACCACAAAAACTCCCGCGATCCAGGTAGTTGACCGACTGTCCGCGCTCTCCTACGTTCTTAGCGAACGCTCAGTAAGGTCCCGGTCAAGCGGCGGCGAGCCCACCACGCACCGAGAGAGGAACCCATGAGCCCTCCCCCTCCCGAGCCACCCGGCCGCCGCACGGCGGGCCCGCTGGACGGCGTGCGCGTGGTCGAACTGGCGGGGATCGGCCCCGGCCCGTTCGCCGCGATGCTCCTCGCCGACCTGGGCGCCGACGTGGTGCGCGTGGACCGCCCCGGCCCCTCGCCGCTCGGCGGCGATCCCGCCCGTGACGTGACCAACCGCAACAAGCGCTCCGTCCTGGTCGACCTCAAGTCACCTCAAGGTCCGCGAACGGTACGGGCGTTGGCGGCACGCGCCGAGATCCTGGTGGAGGGGTGCCGGCCCGGTGTCGCGGAGCGGCTCGGGGTCGGCCCCGAGGAGTGCATGGCCGGCAACCCCGCGCTGGTGTACGGCCGGATGACCGGCTGGGGCCAGCGGGGACCCCTGTCCGCCCTGGCCGGACACGACATCGGCTACATCGCCACCGCAGGCGCCCTGTCCATGATCGGCACGCCGGACGGACCACCCGCCGTCCCCGTCAACCTGCTCGGCGACTACGCGGGCGGCTCCCTCTACCTGACCACCGGCGTCCTCGCCGCGCTGCTCACCGCCCGCGCCACCGGCCGCGGCCAGGTGGTGGACGCCGCGATCGTGGACGGCACCGCACACCTCACGGCCATGTTCTGGGGCATGCTCGCCGAGGGCACCTGGCAGGACGCCCGCGGCCGCAACCTGCTCGACGGCGGCTGCCCCCACTACGGCGTCTACGAGACCGCCGACGGCGGCTGGATGGCGGTCGGTGCCCTGGAACCGCAGTTCTACACGGTGTTCGTCTCCCTGCTCGGCCTGGACGGCGAAGTCCTGCCGGACCGCGCCGACCCGCGCAACTGGCCCGAGCTGCGCACCGTGTTCACCGCCCGGTTCAAGACCGCCACCCGCGCGGAGTGGACGGCCGTCTTCGAGGACACCGACGCCTGCGTCGCGCCCGTGCTCTCGCTGCACGAGGCGGCCGGCCACCGGCACCTGACCGGACGGGGCACCTACACGCAGGCGTACGGCATCACCCAGCCCGCTCCCGCCCCCCGCTTCTCCGCCACCCCCGGCACCCTCCGCCTCCCCCCGGCCGCCCCCGGCGCGCACACCTCCGACGTGGCCCGCGACTGGGACGTGCCCGAACTGACCGAGGACCACCGCTGATGGAACTCTCCTCACCCCTGACGTACGCCGGCGACCCGCGCGCCTCCGCGGACCGGGCCGCCGCCCTGGAGTCCGCGGGACTCGACGCCGTCTGGGTGGCCGAGGCCTACGGCTTCGACTCCCCGACGGTCATGGGATACCTCGCCGCGAAGACCGAGCGGATGCGGATCGGCTCGGCGATCCTCAACGTCTACTCCCGCAGCCCCGCGCTGATCGCCCAGACCGCGGCCGGACTCGACGCCCTCACCGGCGGACGCGCCCTCCTCGGCGTCGGCGCCTCCGGACCCCAGGTCGTCGAGGGCTGGCACGGCCGCCGCTACGACCGCCCGCTGGGCCGCACCCGCGAGGTGGTCGAGCTGTCCCGGCGGATCTGGCGGCGCGAGGTGATCGAGCACCACGGCATCACCGACCTGCCCCTGCCGGCCGAGAAGGGCGGCACCCTCGGCAAACCGCTGAAACTGCTGAACCACCCGGTCCGCGACACCGTCCCCGTGTACGTCGCCGCGCTCGGCCCGGCCAACGTCCGCATGACCGCCGAACTCGCCGACGGCTGGCTGCCGTTCCTCTACGTCCCCGAACACGCCGCCGAGGTCTGGGGCGGGCCGCTCGCCGAGGGCACCGCACGGCGCGACCCCGCGCTCGGCCCGCTCTCGGTCGTGGCGGGCGGCCTGCTGGCCATCGGCGACGACGCCGAGGCCGTCCGTGACCTGATGCGCCCCACCGTCGCCCTCTACGTCGGAGGCATGGGCGCACCCGGCCGCAACTTCTACCACGACCTGGTCTGCTCCTACGGCTACGAGTCGGCCGCCGCCACGATCCAGGAGCACTACCTCGCGGGCCGAAAGAAGGACGCGGAGGCCGCCGTACCGGCCGAACTGCTGGAACTCCTCTGCCTGGCCGGTCCCGAGGGCTACGTCCGCGACCGCGTCGAGGTGTTCCGCGAGGCGGGCGTCACCATGCTCGACGTCACCCCCGTCGGTCCCGATCCCGCCCGGCTGATCGAGCACGTGAGGAGTTGGCTGTGACCCTGGGACGCGATCTGTACGGCCCCGACCACGAGGCCTTCCGCGAGACCGTCCGCACCTTCCTCGCCAAGGAGGTGACCCCGCACCACGAACGCTGGGAGAAGGACGGCGTCGTCGACCGCGAGGTGTGGCGCTCGGCGGGCCGCCGGGGCCTGCTGGGCATGGCCGTCGGCGAGGAGTACGGCGGCGGCGGGACCGACGACTTCCGCTACAGCGCCGTCCTCATCGAGGAGTTCGCCCGCGCGGGTGCCTCCGGGCTCGCCCTGAGCCTGCACAACGACATCGTCGGCCCCTATCTGACCCGGCTCGCCACCGAGGAGCAGAAACGCCGCTGGCTGCCCGGATTCGTCTCCGGTGACCTCGTCACCGCCATCGCCATGACGGAACCGGGCGCCGGATCCGACCTCCAGGGCATCCGCACCACCGCCACCGACCGGGGCGACCACTACTTGCTCAACGGCGCGAAGACCTTCATCTCCAACGGCATCCTCGCCGACCTCGTCGTCGTGGTGGCCCGCACCACCCCCGAGGGCGGCAGCGGCGGGCAGAGCCTGCTCGTCGTCGAGCGCGGCACGGAGGGCTTCGAACGGGGCCGCAACCTCGGCAAGATCGGCCAGAAGGCCCAGGACACCGCCGAGTTGTTCTTCCACGACGTACGCGTCCCCAAGGAGAACCTGCTGGGCGAGGAGAACCGGGCCTTCACCCACCTCATGGACAACCTCGCCCAGGAACGGCTGGCCATCGCGGTCGGCGCCGCCGCGGCGGCCGAGGAGACCCTGGACGTCACCACGCGGTACGTGAAGGAACGCGAGGCGTTCGGAAGGCCGCTGGCCACACTGCAGCACATCCGCTTCGAGATCGCCGAGATGGCCACCGAGACCGCGGTCACCCGCACCTTCCTCGACCGCTGCGTCACCGAACACAGCAGGGGCGGACTCGACGCCGTACACGCCTCGATGGCCAAGTGGTGGGCCACCGAACTGCAGAAGCGGGTCGCCGACCGCTGTCTGCAACTCCACGGCGGATACGGCTACATGACCGAGTACCGGGTCGCCAGGGCGTTCGTCGACGGCCGCGTCCAGACCATCTACGGCGGCACCACCGAGATCATGAAGGAGATCATCGGCCGCTCCCTGCTCGCCTGAGCACCGGCCGACCTCCCCCGACCACACCCCTGTCGCGTTCGCGGCCTCCTTCAGACCCGACCCGGAAGGCACCCAAGGTGAGCACCGAAGCGTACGTGTACGACGCGATCCGCACCCCGCGCGGTCGCGGCAAGGCAGGCGGTGCCCTGCACGGCACCAAGCCGATCGACCTGGTCGTCGGCCTGATCCACGAGACCCTCCGCCGCTTCCCGGACCTCGACCCGGCGGCGATCGACGACATCGTGCTCGGCGTGGTCAGCCCCCTGGGCGACCAGGGCGCGGACATCGCCCGCACCGCCGCCGTCCTCGCGGGGCTGCCGGAGACGGTGGCGGGCGTGCAGGAGAACCGCTTCTGCGCGTCCGGTCTCGAAGCCGTCAACATGGCTGCGGCAAAGGTCCGTTCGGGCTGGGAGGACCTGGTCCTGGCGGGCGGCGTGGAGTCCATGTCACGGGTCCCGATGGGCAGTGACGGCGGCGCCTGGGCACTGGACCCGCGTACCAACCACGACACCGGCTTCGTCCCGCAGGGCATCGGCGCCGATCTGATCGCCACCCTGGAGGGCTTCTCCCGGCACGACGTGGACTCCTACGCCGCGCTCTCCCAGGAGCGGGCCGCCGCGGCCTGGAAGGGAGGGCGCTTCGACCGCTCCGTCGTCCCCGTGCGGGACCGGAGCGGGCGGCTGGTCCTCGACCGGGACGAGCACCTGCGGCCCGGCACGACGGCCGAATCGCTGGGCAGGCTGAAGCCGTCCTTCGCCGACATCGGCGAACTGGCCGGCTTCGACGCGGTGGCGCTGCAGAAGTACCACTGGGCCGAGAAGATCGACCACGTCCACCACGCGGGCAACTCCTCCGGCATCGTCGACGGCGCCGCCCTGGTCGCCATCGGCAGCGAGGAGGCCGGCGGGCGTCACGGCCTGACCCCGCGGGCCCGGATCGTCTCCGCCGCGGTCTCCGGGGCCGACCCCACCATCATGCTGACCGGGCCCGCGCCCGCCTCCCGCAAAGCACTCGCCAAAGCGGGCCTGACCGTCGACGACGTCGACCTGGTCGAGATCAACGAGGCGTTCGCCGCGGTCGTCCTGCGCTACGTCAAGGACATGGGGCTGAGCCTGGACCGGGTCAACGTCAACGGCGGCGCCATCGCCATGGGGCACCCGCTCGGTGCGACCGGCGCGATGATCCTCGGCACCCTCGTCGACGAACTGGTCCGCCGCGGCCTGCGGTACGGGCTGGCCACCCTGTGCGTGGGCGGCGGCATGGGCATCGCCACCGTCGTCGAACGCGTCTGAGTCCCAGCGACCCACCAGCTCACTCACGGAGACTTCCTCATGACCGAGAGCACCACCATCCGCTGGGAAGAGTCCGACGACCACGTCGTCACCCTCGTCCTCGACGACCCGGACCAGTCCGCCAACACCATGAACGCCGCGTTCGTCGACTCGCTGGACGCCGTCGCGGCGCGGCTGGCGGAACGCCGCGACACCGTCCGGGGCGTCATCGTCACCTCCGCCAAGAAGAGCTTCTTCGCCGGCGGCGACCTGCGCGACCTGATCTCCGTCACTCCCGAGACCGCGGAGGCGTCCTACGAGGCCGGGATGCGCGTCAAGCGCTCGCTGCGCGTCCTGGAGACACTGGGCAAGCCCGTCGTCGCCGCGATCAACGGCGCCGCGCTGGGCGGCGGTTACGAGATCGCCCTGGCCTGTCACCACCGCGTGGTGCTGGACAGCCCGGCCGTCCGCGTCGGGCTTCCCGAAGTCACCCTGGGGCTGCTGCCCGGCGGCGGGGGAGTGACCCGCACGGTCCGTATGTTCGGTGTGGCGGACGCCTTGCGGAAGGTCCTCCTGGAGGGCACCCGGTACGGACCGGCGCGCGCCCTGGAGGCCGGCCTGGTCGACGAGGTCGCCGCCGACCAGGAGGAACTCCTGGCCAGGGCAAGGGCGTTCGTTGACGCACACCCCGAGTCCGCGCAGCGCTGGGACGCCCCCGGCCACCGCATCCCCGGCGGCACCCCCGCGACCCCGGAGTTCGCCGCCCAGCTCCCCGCCCTCCCGGCGATGCTGAGGAAGAAGACGGGCGGCGCCCCCTGTCCGGCCCCGCGCAACATCCTCGCGGCGGCCGTGGAGAGCTCCCAGGTCGACGTGGACACGGCCTTCGTGGTGGAAGCCGGGTACCTGACGGAGTTGGTCACCGGGCAGATCACCAAGAACATGATCCAGGCGTACTTCTTCGACCTGGGGGCCGTGAACTCCGGCGCCGGCCGTCCCCGGGGCGTCGAGCCGCGCAGGGTGACCAAGGTGGCCGTGCTCGGTGCGGGCATGATGGGCGCGGGCATCGCCCACTCCTGCGCGCTGGCGGGGATCGACGTCGTGCTGAAGGACGTGTCGGCACAGGCGGCGGCCAAGGGCAAGGGCTACTCGGAGAAGCTGTGCGCCAAGGCCGTGTCGCGCGGCGGCACCACGCGGGAGGAGGCCGACGCCCTGCTGGCCCGCATCACCCCGACCGCCGACGTCCGGGACCTGGCCGGCTGCGACGCGGTGATCGAGGCGGTCTTCGAGGACACCGGCCTCAAGCACAAGGTGTTCCAGGAGATACAGGAGGTCGTCGCCCCGGACGCGCTGCTGTGCTCCAACACCTCCACCCTGCCCATCACCGTCCTCGCCAAGGGGGTGCAGCGGCCGCGGGACTTCGTCGGCCTGCACTTCTTCTCGCCGGTCGACAGGATGCCGCTGGTGGAGATCGTCAAGGGCGAGAAGACGGGTGACGAGGCGCTGGCGCGCGCCTTCGACCTGGTGCGGCAGATCCGCAAGACGCCGATCCTGGTCAACGACTCGCGCGGCTTCTTCACCTCCCGGGTCATCGGCCGCTTCATCGACGAGGGCGTCGCCATGGTCGGCGAGGGCATCGAGCCCGCCTCCGTCGAGCAGGCCGCCGCCCAGGCCGGCTATCCGGCCAAGGTCCTCGGCCTGATGGACGAACTCACCCTCACCCTCCCGCGCAGGATCCGCGAGGAGACCCGCCGCGCGGCCGAGACGTCGGGCCGCCGCTGGGAGCCGCACCCCGCGGACACGGTGGTGGACCGCATGATCGACGAGTTCGGCCGCCCCGGACGGTCCGGCGGCGCGGGCTTCTACGACTACGTCGACGGCAGGCGCGCCGGGCTCTGGCCGGGGCTGCGCGAACACTTCACGGACCCCGCGAAGCAGCCCGCCGACCTGACCGAGATGATGGAGCGGATGCTCTTCGTCGAGGCGCTGGACTCGGTGCGCTGCCTGGAGGAGGGCGTGCTGGTCTCGGTGGCGGACGCCAACGTCGGCTCGCTGCTCGGCATCGGCTTCCCGCCGTGGACGGGCGGCGTGCTGCAGTACATCAACGGCTACGAGGGCGGGTTGCCGGGCTTCACGGCCCGCGCGCGTGAGCTGGCCGCGAAGCACGGCGAGCGCTTCGCCCCGCCCGGACTGCTGCTGCGCAAGGCCGAACGGGGCGAGACCTTCACCGACTCCTGATCCGCTCCGGGGGTCCGTGGCGTCCCGCGTCCCCTGAGCACCGCCCGGTTCCGTGGACAGGGTCGTCGGTCCCCACCCCCTCGGCTCCACCAGGCACGCCGGCAGGGGCTCCCCGCCCCGGTCTCCCAGACGTTCCCTTCCGACCCGCAAGGAGGCCCCGATGACATCAGCACCCCGCACCACCGGCGACCTGCCCGACGACCCGGCCGGCCGGACCCTGCCGCAGCTGCTGGCCCGAAACGCACGCGCGTACCCGCGACTGCCCGGTCTCTCCTGGCAGCCGGCGGACCCGGACGGCGACGGCGACTGGACGACGCTCGGCTGGGCGGAGATCCACGAGCACACCAGGAGCCTCGCCGCCGGCTACCGGGCCCTCGGCGTCGGCCGCGGCGACCACGTGCTGCTGATGATGTCCAACCGGCCCGAACACTGGCTGTCGGACCTGGCGCTGGTCCGCCTCGGCGCGGTCCCGGTCAGTGTCTACGGCACCGCGGCCCCCGAGCAGATCATCCACATCGCCCGCAACTGCCAGGCCCGCCTCGCCGTCGTCGAGGGGGCGGCGCAGGTCGCCGTGTGGGAGCCGTTGCTGGCCGACGCCGGCACCCCGCTGGAGCGTCTGGTGGTGGCCGAGGCGGGTGCGGAGGGCGGCCACGTCCCGTACGCCGTCCTGCTCCGCGAGCCGGTGCCGGAGCAGTTCGCCAAGGAACTGGACACCGCCCGCCCCGAGGATCCGCTGACCGTCGTCTACACCTCCGGCACCACCGGTGAGCCCAAGGGCGTCGTCCTCACCCACCGCGAGGTGATGTCCAACGCACTGGCGCTGGACGCCGTGGTGGAGCTTCCCCCGCACGTCGAGCACATCTGCTACCTGCCGTTCGCCCACATCGCCGAGCGGATGCTGGGCATCTACCTGCCCTGTCACCGTGCCTCGCACGTCCACCTCTGCGCCGACCCGACGCGCGTCGGCGAGGTGGTGCGCAAGGTGCGCCCCGCGCAGTTCTTCGGTGTGCCGAGGATCTGGGAGAAGCTGTCCGCCGCCGTGCGGGCCGTCCTCTCACTGATGCCGGCCGAGCAACGCACGGTCATCGACTCGGCGTTCGGGGTCGCCCGTGAGCACGTCGGGTACCGCGAACGGGGGGAGGCGCCACCCGCCGAGCTGGAGGAGCGCTACGCCCGCGCCCGCGAGGACGTGCTGCTGCCGCTGCTGGCCGCGGGCGGTCTGGACCGGGTGACCTGGGCGGCCAGCGCGTCGGCGCCGATGTCGGTCGACGTGGTGAGGTTCTGGGCCGGGTTCGGCATCGTCATCATGGACGCCTGGGGGCTGACCGAGACCACCGGTGTGGCCACCAGCAACAGCCCGAGGACCGGCTTCCGGCTCGGCTCGGTGGGACGCCCGGTGGGGTCCGTGGAGATCCGTACCGCCGGGGACGGCGAGATCCTGGTGCGGGGCACCTCCGTGTTCTCCGGCTACCTCCGACCGGACGGCTCGGTGCGGTCCGCCCTGGACGCCGACGGCTGGCTGGCCACCGGCGACATCGGCCGGATCGACGAGGACGGCTACCTCTGGCTCACCGACCGGAAGAAGGAGATGATCATCACCTCCACCGGCAAGAACGTCTCGCCGGTGCTGGTGGAGAACGCGCTCAAGGAACATCCGCTGATCGGCCAGGCGATGGTGCACGGCGACAACCGCTCCTATCTCGTCGCCCTGCTGGTGCTCGACGCGGAGGCCGCCCCCGCCTGGGCCGCGGCCAACGGCGTCCAGGCGGACGGGGGAGCGGCCGGGCTGGCGCGGCACCCCGTCGTCCGGGCGGAGGTGGACCGCGCGGTGGCCGCCGCCAACACCCGGCTCAACCGCACCGAGCAGGTCAAGCGGTACGAGCTGCTGGCGGAGGAGTGGGGCCCGGCGACCGGCGAGCTGACGCCGTCGCTGAAGATGCGGCGCCGGGTCATCCGGGACAAGTACGCCGACGCGCTGAGCGGGCTCTACGAGGACTGACCCGCCCCGTGTCCCTTCCGCGCCCCGCGCTTCCCGCGCACGCAAGACGGCCGCCCATCCCCCGTCCGGGGGTGGGCGGCTTCCGTGTCCGGCCGTCTCAGAGACCGTAGGTCCTGCCGATGACGTCCCGCTGGATCTCGCTGGTCCCGCCGTAGACCGTCGAGACGACCGCGGCCCGCAGATGGCGCTCCATCTCGAACTCCGTGGTGTAGCCGTAACCGCCCATCATCTGCATGCCCTCCAGGGCGGCCCGCTTGGCGATCTCGGTCGCCTTCAGCTTGGCCATGGACGCCTCGCGCGGGAACAGCCGGTCCGGCCGCGCGTCGCAGTCCAGCGCCACCTCGCGCACCAGCAGCCGGGTGCACTCGATCTCCGTGGCGAGATCGGCGATCCGGTGCCGCATCGCCTGGAAGGAGCCGACGGGCCGCCCGAACTGCTCGCGTTCGCGGACGTAGGCGACGGTGTCGTCGAAGGCACGGCGGGCCAGACCCAGCATGTTCGCGGCCAGGAAGAGCCGCTCGTAGTTCAGGCCGGCCATCAACTGCCGCCACCCGCCGTCCACTTCACCGACGACGGCGTCCGCGGGCAGCCGTACGCCGGTGAGGAAGACGTCGTTGACCTCCCGGCCGCGCATGGTCTCGATGCCCCGCACCTCCACGCCCGCGGTGCCGACGGGCAGATGGAACATGGTCAGACCGCCGTGCTTGTCCTCACCGGTGCGGGCCACCAGGAGGATGCTCTTCGCGCAGTGCGCGTTGGAGATCCAGGTCTTCTGACCGTCGATCACCCACGTGCCGTCCCCCTCCCGCCGGGCGCGGCAGCGCAGCGCGCCGACGTCGGAACCGGCGCCGGGCTCCGACATGGCGATGGCCAGGACATCGCCGCGCACCGCCCCGGTGAGCACCTCGCGCCGCTGCCGCTCCGTGCCGAACCGCTCGTACGCCTTCGCGGTGATGACGGTGGTGATGAAACCCCCGCACGGGACCATCCCGTACGAGGTCTCCTCCAGGAAGAGGCAGGCGTCGGCCAGTCCGCCGCCGGAGCCGCCGTACTCCTCGGGCAGGCACACCCCGAGCCAGCCCAACTCGGCGAGCCTTCCGTACAACCTGGGGTGGTGGGCCTCGTGGCCGTCCCCCGCCAGCGCGTCGCGCTGTTCTCGGGTACCGCACTCGCGCTTGGCGAAATCGCGCAGGGCCGCGGCGAAGGCGGCCTGTTCCTCGGTGAGTCGACTGCCCATCAGGTCCTCCGGGATCCGGGTGCCGGTCGGCGGCTCGGTCAGGGTCGGGCACACAAGTGAGTTACAGAGATACGATAGATGTTTCCGAGTATCTCGGGGAAGTGTTCGCCGGTATCGTGAGGAGCACCATGAGAACTGACACGAACGACTCGTGGCTCGACCGGGCCCTCGACCGGCCGGAGCCGGAGGACCGCATGGCACTGCGGATCCTCGACGCGGCGCTGGAACAGTTCACCCTGCTGGGTCTGCGCCGTTCCTCCGTGGACGACGTCGCCAAGCGGGCCGGGGTCTCCCGGGTCACCGTCTACCGGCGTTTCCAGACCAAGGACAAGCTGGTCGAGGACACCCTGCTGCGCGAACTCGGCCGGTTCTTCCAGCGGCTGGACGCGGCGGTGGCGGCGCTGCCGACCATGAAGGAGCGGGTCGTCGAGGGGTTCGTGGTGGCCCTGCGCCACACCCGCGCCCATCCGCTCTTCGGCGGCCTGCTGCGCCTCGAACCCGAGGTGGTGCTGCCCTACCTGACCGTGCAGGGCAGCTCCTCGCTCTCCGCCACCGTCGAGTACCTGACGGTCCATCTGCGCCGCGCGCAACAGGCCGAGGGCCGTCCCGACGAGGACCCGCGTCCGGTCGCCGAGCTGATGGTGCGGGTCGCCGTGTCCTTCCTGCTCAACCCCGCGAGCTGCATCGAGATGGAGGACGAGGACCAGGCCCGGGCCTTCGCCCGCCGCTACCTGGCCCCGCTGCTGGACGCCTGACCGGCCGGACCGTCCGCTCGGGCGGTCCGGGCCGGTGGGGTGGCGCCCGGGTCGTTCAGCGGCGCCGGTGCAGTGCCCGCGCCAGCCGCACCGCGCGCTCCCGCGTGGCGGCCGGAACCCCGAAGGAGGTCAGCGCGATCGGCGGGGTGAACCGCTGCACCGTCGTCGACTGCACGGAGGTGAAGGCGCGCAGCCCTTCCTCGCCGTGGATCCGTCCGAAGCCGGAGTCCCGCGAACCGCCGAACGGCAGCGCCGGCACCGCCGCGAAGCCCAGCACCGAGTTCACCGACACCGCCCCCGCGCGCAGCCGCGCCGTGATCGCCGCACCGGCGCGCCCGCCGCGGCAGAACACCGCGGCCCCCAGGGCGTAACGCGAGGCGTTGGCCCGCTCCACCGCCTCGTCCACGTCGGCCACCGCGTTGATCGCCACGACCGGCCCGAAGGTCTCCTCCGTCATCGCCGCCGCGTCCTCCGGAACGCCGGTCAGCACCACCGGCGCGACGTACGGAGCACGCACCGACCCGGGCCCGCCCAGCAGGGCCCGCGCACCCGCCGCGACCGCACCGGTCACATGCCGCTCGACGACCCCGACCTGGCCCGGGAGCGTCATCGGGCCGTAGGAGGCGTCCGCCCCGCCACCCGGACGCAGCGCCCCGGCCCGCTCGACCACCCGTTCGCACAGCGCCGCGTGGATCTCACGCACCGCGTAGACGCGCTCCACCCCCGCGCAGGTCTGCCCCGCGTTGCTCAGCGCGCCCCACACGATCGCGTCGGCCGCCGCGTCCAGGTCCGCGTCCGCGGTGACGATCACCGCGTCCTTCCCGCCGCACTCGGCGAGGAACGGCGTCAGCGTCCCGGCGCACACCGCCATCACCTTGCGGGCCGTCCCCGGCGAACCGGTGAACGCCAGCTTGTCGACCCCGGACCGGGCCAGAGCGTCCCCGGTGGGCGCCGCGCCGGTGACGGTGGTGAGCAGTCCGGCGTGTCCGGGCACGGCGGAGTCGAAGAGGCCGGCCAGCAGGACCCCGGTGCCCGGGGTCAGTTCGGACGGCTTGAAGACGACGGCGTTCCCCGCGGCCAGGGCGTACCCGATGGAGCCCATCGGGGTGTACAGGGGGTAGTTCCAGGGACCGATCACACCGACCACGCCCAGCGGCCGGTGCACCAGCGAGGCCCGCTGGTGGACGGTGAACAGTCCCGTGCCCACCTTCCGCCGGCGCAGCACGCGTCCGGCGTTGCGGGCGGCCCAGCCCAGGTGCTCCAGCGTGAGGACGACCTCCAGCGCGGCGTCACCGGCCGGCTTGCCGGTCTCCTCGGCGATGGTGCGGGCCACGGAGTCCAGGTCGGTGGCGAGCGCCTTCTTCCAGCGCAGCAGATGGTCACGGCGCCGGGACGCGGGCAGCGCCGCCCAGCCGGCCTGGACGGTCCGGGCCCGCGCCACGGCGCGGGAGACCTCCCCCGGCTCGTGCAACGGGTGATCGGCGATCGGCTCGCCGGTCGTGGGGGAGTACGTGGTGAAGGTCGTGGCGCGCGGTGCGGTGGCCGGGGTGGTGTCGGTCATCGGGTCTCCTGACGGGGAGCACGGGGAGCACGGGGGGCGGACGGCTGCGCCGGAACGGAGTCCCCTTCCGGCGGTGTCTCCTCCTGGAGCGGGACCGTCGGACGGGAGTGCGCCCAGTGCGGCCCCAGGTCGTCCAGGGTCCAGCCGAAGGGGTATGTGCGTGCCTTGGGCTTGCGCGGTAACCACTCCGGCCGCCCGGGCAGCAGGCGGATCAGCGCGGCCCGGACGCGGAAGCCGCGGTGGACGGCGGCCCGCACCCAGCGCGGCTCCGGGCGGAAGCCGAGCGCCGTCAGCAGCGGTTCGTCCAGGACGGCGAGTACGATCCGGGACGCCGGCCGCCGTACCGGGGCCGGGTGCCAGGAGGCCATGATCCGCAGGGTGGCCGCGGCGACCCTGCGGTTGGCGGGGTCGTAGGCGAACATCTCCCGCTCGTAGTCGTCGTGGAGCCGCTCGAACGCGGCGTAGGTGTCGGGCACGCCGGAGATGCCCATCATCTCGCCCATCCGCCGGCCCACCAGCGCCAGGCTCTCGGTCTCCTGCGCGGACAGGCGCCGCCAGCCGAACCGGTCGATCCACCGCTTCGGCCCCACCACCGTGGTGGCGAGGACGTAGAGGAAGTCCTCGTTGGGTATCCGGTAACGGCCGTGGATGCGGTTCAGGTGGCGGGCGGCCGCCCGGCCGTGCTCCGAGTCCATCCCCTCGCGGACCATCTCGTACGTGATCAGCACCGTGTCGTCGTACCGCTTCTGACCGGCACGTTCGAACTCCTGGGTGCGGTCCAGGAGCCGGGAGACGCGCGGGACGCCGAAGTCGCGCAGGAACGCGATCGACGTCCCGTGGAGATAGTCGCGGGGGAACTCGTAGTGGACGATCCACCGGTAGATCTGCTCGAAGTCCCGCCGCGGGTCCATCTGCTGGATGCGGCGGAGCCGGCTGTAGCGGCCCATGGGTGATCCCTCCTGTCGGAATCGCGGCCACCGGCTCGCGGCACGAGCGGTCGGATCGGGGAAGCGGACGGTCTCCGCGTCGACCGGCCTCCTGCCGTACGGGTGGGGACGACGATGCCGCCGGTGAGCCGGATGACGTGGCTGCGCGGTGCCGTGCGGGTCGTGGGCGATGAGTCGAAGATACTGAAACTATTGACTTGTTTCACAGGCGTCAAGACTCCGGACGTGACGGAGGCGCGGACGCGCCCGTGACCGCGCCCGGTTTCGGCACGTGTCACCAACTCCCGTGTGCGGCAGAGTGGTTGACGGAGCGTCGACCCGAGCTCTCGCCCGTCGTCGATGTCCGCTTCCACCGTCTTCCGGGCGTCCGTCGAGCGACCCGACGTAGTCGGCCTCGGGGAGTGCTGTGCGGAAGCGGCGCGCGGTGGCGTCGATCGGGAGGATGCCGTCGAAGATCACCTGCGGCATGCCGCAGGTGACGCCGCAGCGGGCAATCAGTCGTCGGCCCCCACCGCGCCACGAGTCCGACCTCGGTGGAGACACGGCTCCGTACGCACGGATGGCGACCGGCGGGTCCGGCCCGGGCCCTTGTCCGTGCGGTGCCGCCGACGGACGGGGCTTCCTGTCCAGTCGCTCACGGCCGGGGGTTCGTGCGGTGCCACCGGGGGCGAGCGTCGCTGCCGCGGCGTCCCGCGACAGAGGCACAGCGGGGGCACACACGCCGGACGCGGTCCGCCGCGCCTCCGGATTCGGGGAAGGTGTCCTGCCAGACCACATGCGGGAAACGGATCAGCTCCGAGCGGCTCAGGGACAACCCGCAAACGGTCTGGTTCAGGCCCGGCTCCCAGGCGTGCACCTCGCCCGCGGGCAGCCGGCGGCGGCCCTCTTCCTGGTCCGTCCACTGTCCGGTGGCGGCCACGGCGTACCGCTTCACGCGCGTCATGATGTTCCCTCCTGACCGTCCGTGGTACCCGCACCGCCGGGCGTCACGCCGAACGCACGCCGTCCACCCGCGACGGCCCGTGGCCGGTTCCGGCCGTCCCGCGCCGGCCCCGTCGGCACGCGGTCGTCCGCCGTGTGGACGGGCCGGGTCAGCTTTTGCCCCGGCGGGCCGCCGTGCGGATCGCCAGTTCGGCCTCCGCCAGACCGTCGATCAGGGCCGGGTCCTCGAGCCCCGGTACACACACCACCTCGCCGGTGTCCAGTGCGGCCAGGGACGCGTCGACGACCTGGTCCACGGGCATGCCGCCGTCCTCGTGCACGGACTGCTCCCGCCCCGGGACGGGCTCGTCGCCACGCGACCGGTGGAACTCGGTGGCGGTCAGCCCGGGGCACAGCACCTGGATCCGCAGCGGGGTGCCGGCCAGTTCGGCGGCGAGCGTGCGGGTGAAGGTGACCACATAGCCCTTGGTGCCGCCGTACACCGCGCGTTCGGGCAGCGGGCGCGGCGGCAGCGCGCCCGCGAAGGCCAGCTGTGAGGCCACGTTGACCAGGGTGCCGCGCCCGCGTTCCAGCATGGCCGGGACCGCGGCCCGCGTGAGCGCGGTGACGGCGAGGACGTTGAGGTCGAGGATCTTCGTCATGAGGTCCGGTTCGAGTCCTGCGAACGGACCGTAGCCATTGATCCCCGCGTTGTTGAGGAGGAACCCGATGTCATCGCCCGCCGCGCGCCGCGTCACCCGTGCCAGGCCGTCGGGTTCGGACAGATCGGCCACGAGGGTCTCCACCGCGGTGCCCGTCGCCTCACGCAGTCGCCGCGCGAGGTCGTCGAGCCGCTGCGCCCTTCTGGCCACGAGGACGGTGTCCCACCCCTGGGAGGCCAGCCGTCCGGCGTAGGCCGCGCCGATGCCGGAGGAGGCTCCCGTCACCAGGGCCGTGCCACGTCGTGTGCTCACTGGTGTGCCGCCTTCCGTGCCGACCGCCCGCGGACGTCGTGACCGGTGACAGGTGTCCCGGACGAAAGCGTCGTACGTGAATGAAACCGGAGGTCACGCACGAGTACCCGCCGCACCGGGTGCCGGAACACGGCACCTGGAGGAAACTCCTGACGGGCAAGGCCGTCCTCGGCGACAAGCCGGAGGTGCCCCGCACCCGCCGTGTACCGCCGGAGCGTCATGCGTCGCCGGTGCGCGAGCGCCGGGCGGCGCGGTGCCGCAGACGCAGTGGCAGGACGTACCAGCACAGGCCGAACCACAGCATGACCGCGCCGACGAGTACCTCGGCGAGGACGCCGGGGACCACGAAACGGAGGATCAGCAGGAGTGTGCAGCCGATGGTCAGCGCGAGGAGGACCATGCCGCACATCATCAAGCGGCAGGCGGCGTCCACCACCTCGTCCTTCATCCGCTGTCCGGACAGGAAACGGTGGATGGAGACGGGCGCTATGAGCGATCCGGTGGCCGCGGCGCCGAGCACCACGGTGGTGACGTAGATGGCCTGGTCCAGTGTCCCCAGCTCCCGGAACAGCGGGGTGAAGGCCACACTGAGCAGGAACCCGAAGAGGATCTGCACGCCGGTCTGGGTGACCCGTGTCTCCTGCAGGATCTCGTTCCAGCGGCGGTTGACCCGTTCACGCGGCGTCTCCGGCGCTTCGGCACCGGATCCCGGACCGTGGCTGTCGTGGCACGCGCAGCAGGCGGTTTCCTCCCCCGCCGTCTCGACCGGCTGCTCCGTCATGGTCATGGCGTCCTCCCTGTGTCCAGGCGGCTCGTCTGCCCCGTCCTCACTTCCTTCATGCAGGTCATGAGCATGGAAGGGCTGATCCGGTGCGGCGGACTTCGTACTGGTCCGGGCCGCACTCGTTCTTCACGGCCTGGAAGCATTCCCCGATCGCCCACCTGCGCCCGGCAATGCGCACGAGCCGGTCGACGCCGCCGACCGCTCCGTAACCGCAGCCGCGGCCCTCCACACGTCGGCTGACCTGGGGGCACGGCCCCACGCGCCCGTGCAAGATTCTCCGAACCCCGGACGGCGTACGGCCCCACCCGCTACATTGCCTGCCATATCGGGAGCGATTTCCCGAACCGGCCCTGAGGGGCAGGGAACCGGCACTGCATGCTGGGGGGAACATGTCAGACATATCCAGGGCGATCGACGCCCTGCTGGAAACACGCCTGCGTCAGCTTCCGGCGGTGGAGCGTGAGAGCGCCCGCTGGAAGACGCTGGGTGAGCGGCTAAACGAGCTGGACACCGCCCTCGCCGACCTCCGTGTCCACACCACCCTCGATCCGGACCTCGCCGCCTCCCTGACCGTCCCTCAGCTGCCCGAGATCCGCGCCGGTGCGGCCGAGGCCGCCGACTCCTTCCGGACGATCGCCGCGCGCTTCACCCGGCCCACCGTCAACCTCGGGGTGAGCGGAGCGGCCCGGATGGGCAAGAGCACCCTGCTGCAATCGGTTTCCGGTCTGAGCGACCAGCAGATCCCGACCGGTCACGGCATCCCGGTCACCGCCGTACGCAGCCGGATCTTCCATTCGCCCACAGTGCGCCGGGCCGAGCTGGAGATGCACAGCCCGGAGAGCTTCCTCATTGAGGTGATCACCCCGCTGCACACCGCCCTCGGGCTCGCCGCGCCGCCGGGTTCCCTGACGGAGTTCGCCGCCCGGACGTACCCGAAGGCGGACGAGGAGACCCGCAAGCGCCTGCTGCTCACCCGGCTGTGCGACCTTCAGAGCGCACTGCCCTCGTACGAGCACCTGCTGACCGGCGGGGTGAAGTCCGTACCGCTGGAGGAGATCCGCCCCTACGTCGCCTATCCGACCAGCGAGGCGATCAAGGCCGCCGGTACGGATGGGGTTCCGCGTCCCTACGCCGCCGTCCGCGAGGCGCGGATCGAGTGTCCCTTCCCGCACGAGCACGTGGCCCGCATCGGCATCGTGGACCTGCCGGGCCTGGGCGAGGTCACCGCCGACGCCGAGCAGCGCCATGTGGACGGGCTGCGCAACGAGGTCGACGCGGTTCTGGTGGTCAAGCGCTCCTCCGACACCTCCGCGTTCTTCGACGAGACCGACACCTCCGGGATGGCCCTGCTGGACCGGGTGCGCGGCCATGTGCGCAGCATCGGCAAGTTCACCTACGTCGTGCACAACGTCGACCCGGACACGCCGCATCTCGCCGAGGACCTCCGAGGGGATCTGCTGCGCAACCTCAACGGCGGGGAGGCCGACCGCTTCATCACGGTCTTCGAGACCGATGTACGCGATCCGGGCCGGGTCGGCCGTGAGGTGCTCACGCCCCTGCTGACCAAGCTGGCCGACGGGCTGCCGGTGATGGACGCCGAGGTGCTCTCCGGCACCCGCGGCCGCGCCGCCGCGGTACGGGACCGGATCGGGCTGCACCTCACCGACGTACGGCGGGTGCTGGATCAGGTGGCGCGGCGCGCGGGAGTGCCGGAGGAGGTCAACGACGCCAAGGCCGAGCGACTGCGCAGCGGGATCGCCAAGCGGATGCGGGTGCTGGTCGCCGAGCTCGCGTCGGAGGCGAATCATCCCGCCGACCCGGGCTTCGTCCAGGCGGTCGAATCCGCCTACCAGGGCGTACTGGACTGGATCGACGACGGTTTCGGGCGCGGCGCCGAGGCCTGGCAGGAACTGGCGCTCACCCGGATGATCACCGAAGGGCATCCGGCGGACTTCGCCGGACCCGAGTTCAACCGGATCCGGGTCGAGATCAGCCGCCGTTTCGCCGCACTCGACGACTTCTTCACCGAGCGGCTCACCGACGCGTGGGACCGGGCGGCGGCGGCCGTGGCGGCCGAGTGCGGTGCGCTGTTCGCCGAACCCGCCGACGACGGGACTCCCTCCGGCCGGGCCGTCCTGAGCCGCCTCGCGGAACTGTTCGAGGAATCCCCGCAACCCTGCCCGGGCCTGGCCGCAGCGGTCCACAACCTCCTCGACGTACGCCTGGAGTACCGCACCCTCCTCCACCCCCGGGTCCGCCCCGACCTCGCCCCGCTGAACCTCCAGGTCACTCACCCTGACACTGGCGAGGAGATGCAGCAGGTGGCGGTGGCGCTGACGGAGGAGGGCGCCAAGGAGCTGTACGGCATCTTCAACGGCCTCGCCGAGCAGGCGGCGTTCCGGATCCAGAAATCGCTGCTGCGGGAGGCGGCCGTCCCGACGGCCGTGGTGCACGCGCTCCTCGAGCAGTTCGAGGACACCCTGATCCGGTCCGGCACCTCGGCGCAGGAGTTCCGCCGCTTCGTCCGCAGCTACCGCAACGACCTGTGGCCGGAGGAGTTCCGCGGCATCGACGAGGCCAACAGCCGCTTCGCGCGGGTGGTCAGGGTGGTCAAGGAGATCACCGCCCTCACGGAGCGAGAGGGAGAAGCACTGTGATGGACGCCCAGGGCCCGGTTTTCGAGTACAAGATCGGCCTGCTGGCACCGAGCCAGGTGGGCAAGAGCACCTTGATCGCCGGCCTGCTGACGGAGGGGCAGCGGCTGCTGAACCGGGAGACCGCGGTACAGCTGACCGCTGCCGACCGGCCCACCCGCAACCGGATCGCCACCACCGACAACCTGGTCAGCGGGGCGCTCAAAGCCCGGGTGTTCCAGCCGAGGCTGATGCCGAGCACGAGTGACCCGTCGTGGTTCCGGCTACTGCTGGAACCCCGGGGCCGGGACCTGCCCATCAGATTCGACATCCTCGACTATCCGGGCGGCTGGCTGGAGAACGGCGGCGAGAGTTCCGAACACGAGCACAAGTGGAACGAGTGCGAAGCGTTCCTGGCCGACAGTTCGGTGCTCATCGTGCCGATCGACTCGGTGCTCCTCATGGAGGCCGGCGCCGAACACGCCCACCTGCTGACATCCCAGCTCAGGGTGTTCCAGATCAAACAAGTCGTGTTGCGGTGGGCCAAGAACCGCCGGGAGCGGACCGGCGAGCCCGCGATGGTGATCTTCTGTCCGGTCAAGTGCGAGACGTATCTGCCGGACAGCGGCAGTCTCCAGGACCAGTCCGCGGAGCTGAGGCACCAGGTCGTCGACCAGTTCAGCGAGGTGCTGGAGAGCATCCGGGAGGCCGCACCGCATGCCTCGATCCGCTATCTGCCGATCGACACCTACGGGTGCGTGGAACTGGTTTCGGCCCGCTGGACGCCACACGCCGACGCCCCGGGCGGGGTCATCCTGGTGCCCAAGTACCGGGTCCGGCCGCCCGGCACCATCGTCAGAAAGGGCCTGGACGACCTGATCAGCCTGCTCTGCCGCCAGTTGGTCGACAGCGCGCGCATGCAGAGCGAGCAGACCACCGCCCAGCGCCAGGCGACCGCCCGGCACTCCAGGGAGTACGCCGATCTGCGTGAGGGCTTCTTTCGCGACCTGTGGCTCAAGGTCAACGGGGAGCGCAGCCGTCGCGAGCGCGTCGCCGACGACCACCAAGAGCGCTATCTGGAAGCGCAGGAGACCACCAAGTCCCTCATCGACGTGCTGGCCGCCCTGGCCGAGCGGCAGCACGGCCCCCGCCTGCACCACCTGAGCTGACCCGGCCCGCCGAAGGTAAGGGACCCTCCTCGTGCACCTGCACCTCCGTACGCGCGGCACACCACGCGGACTCGACTACGGATTCATCAATTCCCCACCCGGCACCCGATGGTGGGACGCCTACAGCGACTGGACCGTCACCGAGCGGCCCTGCCTGCTCGCTGTCGCCGAGGAGGGCCGGGAGCACTGGCGGGTGCTGCTCAGCGGCATCCCGTCAGCCCGCACCGACTCCGGGGGCAGGCTCATCTACTACACCCTCGTCCTGGAGGGCGCGTACGACACCGCGGAGGAGAACGAGGCGGTCGTCCTGAGCCTGGCCTCCCGTCTGCTCACCGACCTCGCGGCGGACGAACAGGGCCGTGGGGAGCTGTCCGGCCTTCTCGACGGGGTGTGCCCGGCCGAGGAGGTGGACCGACTGCTCGCCGCCCCCGCCGAACACACCGCGCACCGCGCGGCACTGACCGACCGGCTGCTCACGGCGATCACCGCCCTGGAGCCCGTACGGTACGAGGCCCCCGGGCGCACCGGGAACACCGACCGGTGGATCGCCGGACGGGCGGCCCCCGGGGCCGCGGCGGCCTTCCTCACCCGGCTGTCGGCCCTGCTCTCCGGCACGGAACGGGGGCAGGCACATCTGCTCAACCTGATCTCCGAGCCGGAGGACGTGGTCGACCTGTTCCCGGGACGACTCGCGGTCCTGGTGGAGGGCGGCCAGGTCGGCGATCCGGCCATGCCCTTCGAAAAGCTGCCGGCGCCGGGGCCACCGCGGCCTCCGGTTGCTGCTGCCCCTGCGGGACCTCACCCAAAAGCCCGGTGGCGGACTCCGATGGCCCAGGCGTCGGTGGCCGCCTTGCTCCTGCTGCTGGTCCTGGTCGGGGTCCTCTGGATCTCGGAGGTGGTTTCCTGACCCGCGGCAAGGCGCGCGTTCTCCGGAAGACCCCGGTCGGCGTCAGAGTGCTGCTACCTGACCGCGAACTCGACTTCAGGAGTCCGCCGGGATTCGAGGAGAGCTGGCTGAAGGAAAATCAGCTCCTGGAATTCCGCTGCGAGTTCCGGCCGGCCGGGCAGCGAGTTCTGGCGCGGCTGCGGGCAAGGCTCGCCGTCGCTTGGCGGGACGCCTACCGGATCCGTTTCCTGGGTGAGATCCCTCCAAAGTTCGAACTGATCACAGTGGAGAACCTGGACTTTGCGGTGGCACGGGACGGGAAGAGGGTCTTCGACGTGGTCGAAGCCCGCCCGGAACGGAACGGTTACTCGCTCGTCGTCCCGGTCCGCTCCGGCGGCACCCTCTGGATCTCGGACATCGTCTACAGCATGAACAAGTCCGTGGAGCATATGACCGACCTCCGTTCGGGTCGACCACCCGAGCGATAGTCAAGACTTGTGGACCGGCGGTTGCTCAGCTTCGAGTTGACCGGAGCCCGGCGAGTCCTCCAACCGCCGGGAGCACGTCGTTGAGAGGCTCGTCGACGGCCGACGAGATGAAAGGACGTCTCACCGGCCTCCTCGTACACCCGCCCCGACGGGGCGTCGGAGAGGCGACTGACACGGTCAGCCACATGAAAGAGCCGGTCCGGGTGCCTCACAGATGGTTCCTGTAGAAGTCGGTGAGCCGTTCGACGGCAGCGTCGACGTATACGGGTTCGTCATACATCTCGTAGTGGCCGGCGCCGTCGATCACCATGAGGTCGACCGGGTTGGGGGCCAGCTTCCACAGCCGCATGCCGGCGTCGTAGGAGCCGGTGTTGCCGATACGTCCGGCGAGGACGACCTGGAGTGGCTGGGTCATGAGCTGATCGGCCAAGTGGAACGCGTCATAGCCCAGCAGGAGGGAGTCGCTGCGCGAGAGGCGCCTGTTCGTGGAGTGCTCGTTACCGCCGCGCTCGGTGCGGTAGTAGGTGATGGCCTGCGTGGTGTCGATGTCGGTCAGGCCCGCTGCCGCGGCGTCCTCGAGGGTGTCGGGCAGCCAGTTCACACGGGTCGTCTCGCCGGAGCGGGCCTCTTCGATACGTGCGTCCGCGAGGGTGTCAATCCCCTCGCAGCGTGGAGACGATCTATGCGGCCAGTCCCTCGGCGAGGGTGGCTCGGTACTCGCGTTCGTAGTCGATCGGGCTCTTGAAGC
>NZ_JOIZ01000039.1 GCF_000721605.1 Streptomyces sp. NRRL S-37
CGCGTTTCCCTTTCCGGCGGTTCCGACTCTATCAGATCCTTTCGGGCCTGATTCCCGGTCAGAGCGGGTTGTCTTCCCGGCCGTTGGGCCGTTCCGACGTCTCAAACCTTAGCGGACTCTCTCCGTGTTCCTCAAATCGAGGGTTGGAATTGAATTCGGGCACGCCGAAATCGTTCCCACTGGGAGGTCGTACTGGGGTTTTGAGTGCCGCTGATGCGGCGGAAGGTGCTGTCGAAGAACCGTTACGGCCCCGTGGCAACCCGAAGAACCTTACGGATCGGGGAGGTGGCTGTCAACAACCCCCGCCCAAGATTTTTCAGTCCAGGTCGCTGAGGCGTCCGCCGGCGTCCGGCTGGGCGTGTTCCACCCGGCGCAGGAGGCGGGTGAGGACCTCGCCCAGCGTCGCCCTCTCGTCCTGGTCGAGGTCCTGGAGGAGGTCCTCCTCGAAGACGGTGGCCAGGCGCATCGCCTCGAGCCACTTCTCGCGGCCGGCGGAGGTCAGCTCCACGATCACGCGGACCCGGTTGGTCTCGTCCCGCTCCCGGTCGACCAGCCCCTCGGTGACCATGCGGTCGATCCGGTGGGTCATGGCGGCCGGGGTCAGACCGAGGCGCTTGGCGAGGTCGCCGGGGCCCATGCGGTACGGGGCGCCGGAGAGGACGAGGGCCTTGAGGACCTCCCAGTCGGCGTTGGTGATGCCGAGCTCGGCGGTCTGGCGGCCGTAGGCGACGTTCATACGGCGGTTCAGGCGGGACAGCGCGTTGACGATCTTCTCGACCTGGGGGTCGAGGTCCTGGAACTCGCGCTGGTAAGCGGCGATCTGCTCTTCGAGTGTCGGCTCGCCGAGGCCGGAGGTATCGCCCATGTCCGCAGTATGGCACGCCCCTGCTTTGCCTTGAAGTCCTTCACTGTGTAGCCTTTAGCATCGAACTTTAGCTTCTAAGTCTTCACTCCTAACTACTTGCTTGAGAGAGGTGAACGTGACCAGGGCGAGGGGCGCGGCGATGCGCCGGATCCACGTGGGCAACGCACTCAGCGCGTTCGGGTTGGGCTTCACGGTCCCGTATCTGTACGTCTACGTGGCGCAGGTGCGCGGGCTGGGAGCCATGACGGCGGGTCTCGTGCTCGCCGTCTTCGCCGTGGCCGCGCTGATCGTGCTGCCGTTCGCCGGACGGGCGATCGTCCGGCGCGGCCCGCTGCCGGTGCTGCTCGTCGCCCTGGTCACGGCCGCGGTCGGGGCGCTGAGCCTGGGCCTGTCGAGTGGTGCGGCGACCGTGCTGCTGTCGGCGGCGGCGCTGGGTGCCGGGCAGGCGGTGATGCAGCCGGCGCTCGCGACGATGATCGTGGACTGCTCGACCACGGAGAACCGGTCGCGGGCGTTCGCCACGCAGTTCTTCCTGCAGAACCTCGGGCTCGGCGTCGGCGGTCTCATCGGTGGTCACCTCGTGGATCCCACGGAAGCGGGTTCCTTCGTCCTCCTTTTCGCGATCGAGGCGGCGATGTTCCTGCTGCTGGTCGTGGTGATGGCGACGGCGCGGATGCCGCACGCGCCGCGCGTCGGGGGCGCTCCGGCGCAGTCGGCCAAGGGCAGCTGGAAGCAGCTGCTGGGCAACCGGGCCATGGTGCAGCTGTGTGTGCTGGGCTTCGTGCTGTTCTTCGCCTGCTACGGACAGTTCGAGTCGGGGCTGAGCGCGTACGGCGTCGAGGCCGCCGGGATCTCCACCTCCGCGCTGGGGACGGCGCTGGCCGCGAACACCCTGATGATCGTGGTCGCGCAGTTCGCGGTGCTGCGGTTCGTCGAGCGGCGCAAGCGCTCGCGTGTGATCGCGTCCGTGGGGCTGATCTGGGCCGTGGCGTGGGCCGTGGCCGGATACGCGGGGCTGGGGAACGGGAGCCAGGCGATGGCGACCACCGCGTTCATCTCGACGTACGCGCTGTTCGGGCTCGGTGAGGCGATGCTGTCACCGACGCTGGCGCCGCTGGTCGCGGATCTCGCGCCGACCGGGATGGCGGGGCAGTACAACTCCGCGTTCGCCCTGGTGAAGCAGCTCGCGCTGGCCGTGGGACCGGCCGTGGGCGGGCCGCTGGGCGCCTCGCTGCACGCGCCGTACGTGGTGATCTTCCTGTTGTTCTCGCTGGGCATCACGGTGCTGGCGGTGCGGCTCGGGCGGCACCTCACGGATGTGCAGGACCAGCCGTCGGTGGCGCGGAGCCGTGTGGTGGCGCAGGGCGGCGCGGCAGCGGGACAGGCTCCGGCGCACGCCTGATCCACGCGCCCCGGCCTCACCTCCGTACGCCCGGCTCTTCTACGAGCCGGGCGTCTTCGGTTTCGGATTCGGTTTCGGCAGGAGGAACTCGCACCAGACCGCCTTGCCGCCGCCCGGAGTGCGCCTGCTGCCCCAGCCGGAGGCGATCGTCGCGACGATGGCGATGCCCCGGCCGGACTCGTCGCCGGGTTCCGCGCGGCGGCGCCTCGGCAGGTGGTCGTCGCCGTCGGTGACCTCGATGGTCAGGCGGCGGTCGGTGCGGCGCAGCCGCAGCCGCATGGGCGGGGTGCCGTGCTGGAGGGAGTTGGCGACCAGTTCACTGGCGGCCAGGACACCCAGGTCGTGCAGCTCGACGGGGAAGCGCCAACTGGTCAGCACGCCGGAGGCGAAGGCACGCGCGCGGGGGGCCGCCTCGACCCCGCCGAGCAGTTCCAGCGCGGCGTTGCGGAAGAGCTCGCTCTCCGCGCCCTTGCGGGCGGGGTGCTGGAGGACCAGGACGGCGACGTCGTCGTCGTGCTCGGGGGTGACGCCGGCCGAGCGGACCAGGCGGTCGCAGACGACCTGGGGACTGCCGGTGGCTCCGGCGAGGGCACGCTCCAGGGCGGCGATGCCCTCGTCCAGGTCCTCGTTCCTCCGCTCGACCAGGCCGTCCGTGTAGAGGACGGCGGTGGAGCCGGGGGTGAGGGGGACGGAGCCGGACGCGTGCATCCAGCCGCCGGTGCCGAGCGGGGGGCCGGTCGGTTCGTCGGCGCGCCGGACGGTGCCGTTCTCGTCGCGGACCAGGATGGGCAGGTGGCCGGCGGAGGCGTACACCAGGCTGCCCTCGTTGGGGTCGTGGACGGCGTAGACGCAGGTGGCGATCTGGTTGGCGTCGATCTCCATGGCGAGGCCGTCGAGGAGCTGGAGCACCTCGTGCGGCGGGAGGTCGAGCCGCGCGTAGGCCCGTACGGCCGTACGGAGCTGGCCCATGACCGCCGCCGCGCGCACCCCTCGTCCCATGACGTCGCCGATGACGAGGGCGGTGCGGCCGCCGCCCAGGGTGATCACGTCGTACCAGTCGCCGCCGACGGCGGCCTCGGTGCCGCCGGGGTGGTAGGTGGCGGCGACGCGCAGGTCGTCGGGTTCCTCCAGTTCCTGGGGGAGGAGGGAGCGCTGGAGGGTGACGGCGGTCTCGCGCTGGCGGCGTTCGCTGGCGCGCAGGCGTTCGGCGGCCTCGGCGTGGTCGGTGACGTCGGTGGCGAAGACCAGCACGCCACGGCCCTCGACCTCGGTGACCGGGGTGCAGGTGAAGGTGTAGGAGCGGCCGTCGGGGGCCTTGCGGGACTTCACCGTGCGGGGCTTTCCGCTGCGCAGGACCTGGTCGAGGAGGGGCAGCAGGCCGAGTGCCTCCAGCTCGGGGAGGGCTCCGCGCGCGGGGGCGCCGATCGGGCGGGCGCCGAAGGCCGCCGTATAGGCGTCGTTGACGTAGGCGATGCGGTGGTCGGGGCCGTGGACCAGGGCGACGAGGGAGGGGACGTGGTCCAGGACCTCGCGTACCTTGAGCTCGTCGACGGCGGGCACGGGCCGTACGTCGTCGGTGAGCTGTTCGGCGCGGGCTCCGGGCACGGAGCCCTCTCCCCGCCGGTCCGGGGAGACCGCCTGCTCGTTCCGCGCTGCGGCGCGGCGCTGCGTTCCGGGGAGCCGGGCGCTCCAGCGCGTGAAGTTCACGAATCCTTGCCTCGTTTAGTTGTCGGCGGCCGGAAACCGGGACCGGCCGGGGGCCCGGGGGCCGCACCGGGGTGGGCGGGGGCCCGCCCGCGGTGGTGGACCAGTCTGGCAGGGTGCCGACCGGGCCGGCATCCGTCAGACGCCGGTCCGGCCGCTGGAGTTCCTGGGTCCGGTCAGGACGACCCCTTCGGGTTGTGCGGGGGGTCCTGAGAAGGTTTTCCACCGGCCGCCAGTTCGAACTCCGCCCGGGGGTGTTCGAGTGAACCGAGTGAGACGACCTCTCGTTTGAAGAGCCCGGCGAGCGTCCACTCGGCGGCGACCCGCGCCTTGCGGTTGAAGGTCGGGACCCGGCTGAGGTGGTAGGTCCGGTGCATGAACCAGGCGGGGTAGCCCTTGAGCTTGCGCCCGTACACCTGGGCGACGCCCTTGTGCAGTCCGAGGGAGGCGACGGAGCCGGCGTACTTGTGGGCGTACGTCTCCAGTGGTTCGCCCCGCAGGGAGTGGACGACGTTGTCCCCGAGGACCCGCGCCTGGCGGAGTGCGTGCTGCGCGTTGGGGGCGCACTCCCGCCCCGGCTCCCGCGCGGTGATGTCGGGGACGGCGGCGGCGTCCCCGGCGGCCCACGCGTGCGCGGTGCCGTCCACGGCCAGCTCCGCGGTGCACTTCAGCCGGCCTCGCCCGTTCAGCGGCAGATCGGTGGCGGCGAGGACGGGGTGCGGTTTGACGCCGGCGGTCCACACGACCGTACGCGTGGGGAAGCGTGACCCGTCGCTGAGCACGGCGACGCGGTCGGCGCAGGACTCCAGCCGCGTCCCGAGACGTACGTCGATGTTGCGCCGGCGCAGTTCGGTGACGGTGTACCGGCCCATCTCCTCCCCGACCTCGGGCAGGATCCGCCCGGACGCCTCGACGAGGATCCACTTCATGTCCTCGGGGCGGATGTTGTGGTAGTACCGCGCGGCGTAGCGGGCCATGTCCTCCAGCTCGCCGAGCGCCTCGACGCCCGCGTAGCCGCCCCCGACGAAGACGAAGGTCAGGGCGGCGTCCCGGAGGGCGGGGTCGCGGGTGGAGGAGGCGATGTCCATCTGTTCGAGGACGTGGTTGCGCAGGCCGATGGCCTCCTCCACGGTCTTGAAGCCGATGGCGTGGTCGGCGAGACCGGGGATGGGCAGGGTGCGCGACACGGAGCCGGGTGCGAGGACCAGTTCGTCGTACGCGATCCGCTGCCCTCCGGTGCCTTCCTCGCCGGTGGCGAGCGTGCTGACGGTGGCGGTGCGCTCGGCGTGGTCGATGCGGGTGGCCTCACCGATGACGACGTGGCACCGGTCGAGGACACGACGCAGCGGTACGACGACGTGGCGAGGGGAAATGGCACCGGCGGCCGCTTCGGGGAGGAAGGGCTGGTACGTCATGTACGGGTCCGGGGAGACGACCGTGATCCCGGCCGCGCCCCGCCCGAGTTCCCGTTTCAGCCTCCGCTGGAGGCGCAGGGCCGTGTACATCCCGACGTAGCCGCCGCCGACAACGAGAATGCGCGCACGTTCCTTCACCATCCCATGACGCACCCGGCGCTTGCGTTTGTCCACAGCCCCGACGAATTGTGTGACCGGAGGACCCGTGCGCACCGGGTTGGCCGATTCACCGACCCTGCCGGAATTCGCCCAGCTCAGCAGCGGTGAGCCGACCCTCGTCCAGGGGTACATTCAGGACGTATGCGCCCCGTACTCCGATCGGGGGGCGCTCCGTGCGGAACCTGCCTCTTCTGAATTGACTCCCTCTCAACTATGTTCGTCTGTCGACGGGGTGTAGGGGGATGTGCTCACCGGGCTCGCGACGGGCGGGGCCGACAAGCCGGGCCTGTTCCGCACGCCCCGGACATCAATGGCGGGGAGAAGTCTCCGGGGGGAGACGTCATTACCGGGGGAATACATATGCATGTTCAGGACTCTCATTGGTCTTCCGCTCTCGCGGCCGGCGCGACGATGAGCGCGCCCAAGGGCGGCGGGCGCCCGGACGGGACGCGTACGACACCGCTGCGCGTGGACGCCCAGCGCAACCTGGAGCACGTGCTGCGTGCCGCGCGGGAGGTCTTCGGCGAGCTGGGTTACGGCGCGCCGATGGAGGACGTGGCACGCCGGGCACGGGTCGGCGTGGGCACGGTGTACCGGCGCTTCCCGAGCAAGGACGTCCTGGTGCGGCGGATCGCCGAGGAGGAGACCTCCCGGCTGACCGACCAGGCGCGGGCGGCGCTCGGCCAGGAGGACGAGCCGTGGTCGGCGCTGTCGCGTTTCCTGCGCACGTCGGTCGCGTCCGGCGCGGGGCGGCTGCTGCCGCCGCAGGTGCTGCGGGTGGGTGTGGCGGAGGAGCACGGTCTGCCGGACCAGGCGCGGTTGCCGCAGCAGCGGACGCAGGCGGTGGGTGAGCTGCGGCTGGTGCCGGAGGCGCCGGTGGCGCCGGTGGCCGTGGGGGCGGAGGACGACGCGGGGGCAGCGCAGCTGCTGGACGTCGTGGGGCAGTTGGTGGACCGGGCGCGGGCCTCGGGGGAGCTCCGGCCGGATGTGTCGGTGTCCGACGTCCTGCTGGTGATCGCGACGGCGGCGCCGTCCCTGCCGGATGCGGCGCAGCAGGCTGCGGCGTCGGCGCGGTTGCTGGACATTCTGCTGGAGGGGTTGCGTTCACGCCCGGCGTAGGGGGTGCGCGGTGGGGCTGCGGCCCCGGCGCTTCGCGGGTGCCCCTGCGTTGGTGTGGGCCGGGGTCACGCCGCCCGGCGCCTCGCGGTGCCCTGCGTTGGTGTGGGCCGGGGGGTGTTTGCGCAGCCCGGCGCTTGCGGGGTGCCGTCGCGCCCACCCGTGCCGCCCTGGGGGTACCTCCCAGGCCCTTAAGGCACTGGGGGAGGCACGACTGCCCGCGGATTGCGCGGCACGACTGCCCGCGGATTGCGCGGCACGGCTGCCCGCGGATTGCGGGGCATGCGGCTGCCCGCGGATTGCGGGGCGGGGGCGGTAGCGATGCAGGCGCGTGCGGCGGGGAGGGGACGGGGCGGGGGCGGCCGCCCGCAGTGGCTGGCGCGTCCGCGCCTTGCGCCCCTTCCGGCGAGGGCAGTCGCGCCGGTCCGAGGACGGACACCCCCGACGCGGCCCCGGCCCACCCACCGGCCGTAGGCGCGCCCCAGCCCCCACCGAAGCCGCACAGGCGCCGCAGGCATCCCACCCACCGGACCGCAAGCCACACCACAGGCACAAGCCCCTCACCCCACCGAGGCGGACAGCCACACCACAGGCACGAGCCCCTCACCCCACCAGGGCGGACAGCCACACCACAGGCACGAGCCCCTCACCCCACCAGGGCGGACAGCCAGGGTCAGCGGGTGCCGGCGCCGAGGGCGCCGCGTTGGGGGGCGATGCCGCCCGGGACCGCACGCTGGCGGGCCGGGGTGCCGGTCCAGCAGGTCCCCCTGCGGGCCAGCAGACGGCGCAGCCACACCTCCAGAGCGACCAGATCCGCCAGACCGTCCAACGGCAGCGGCTCGCCCTCCGCCGCGCCCCGCAGGGCCTTGCGCACCACCCGCGCCTCGACCAGCCCCGCCTCCGCCAGCAGCGGCGTGTCGAACAGCGCCACCAGCGAGTCCTCCGCCACCCGCAGCCCCGTACGCGCCGCGGCCGCCGGGCCGGCCGCCCCCGGCGCCCCCCAGCCCGGCGGCAACTCCCGTACCCCCGCCCCCTCCAGCACCGACCGCAGGATCGACGCCCGCGCCCCCGGCCGCACCCGCAGCGCCTCCGGCAGCGCCCGGCACGCCCGCACGACCTGGTTGTCGAGGAACGGCGCGTGCAGCCGCTGGGAGCGGATCTCGGCCGCCTGTTCCAGCACCCGCAGATCCGCCGCATGCCGGGCCAGTGCCGCCCGCGCCCGGAAATCGCCGGGCCGCTGCCCCGGCCCCACCTCGGACCGCCACGTCGACGCCTGCAGCCGAACCGATACTTCAGCCAGCGCCTCACCCGTCAGCCAGCGCGCCGCCGGCCCGGGTCTCCCCCAGGTCAGCGCGGCCAGCGAGGCATCCGCCGCACCCCCGGGCCCGTCGCCGTCCAGCCTCCGCTGCAACAGCCGCTCCGCGAGCGACTCCAGCCCCGCCCGGTACGGCGTGCGCGCCAGCCGCCGGGCGGCGGCGTACACGCGCGCGGGCACCATCACGGACCCGTCGGCCTTGGCCAGCGCGGCCACCGGCCGCACCAGATGCCGCCGCTTGCGGTCCATCAGCAGATCGGCGAGCCGCGCCGGATGCGCGTCCAGCACCTGCTTCGCCCCGTACCCGGTGAAGTGGTCCGCGCTCCCCGCGGCCAGCCGCGCCCGGTGCCGCGCGGCCGACACCAGCGAGGGTCCGGGCTCGTCCGTCAGCGGCCCGTCCAGATCGACGTACGGAAGCGTCGACTCCGCGCCGGTCACCACCACGTGGTGCAGCCGCGGATTGGCGGCCAGCGCCCCCGCCCGCGCCAGCTCGTCGTCGTCCCGCGCCCCGCCGGACCCACCGGCGAGGTCGTTGAAGGTGACGGCCAGCAGCCGCTCCCCCGCCCCCGTCCCGTGCCCCAGCACGGTCCCCGGCATCCCGGGCAGCCCCGCGGCCAGCAGCGCCAGCGCCCCGGACGCCGGTCCGCCGGACAGATCCGCCCCGATCCCCGGTACGGGCGTGCCGCGGGCCGCCCGCCGCTCGGCGGGCCCCATCCCGGGGACGGGCCCGGGGTCGATACCGGCGCCGGGAACGTGCCGGGGCGCGGCCAGCCGTGTCCGTACGGCCTCGACCAGCGCGTCCCGCACGGCGTCCACCGCGTGGTCGGGGTCGGCGGGCGGCGCGGCGACGGCGAGCGAGGCGACGGGTTCGTACCCGGCGATCTCGCGCGCCCCGGCGCGCAGGATCAGCGCATGCCCCGGCGGAACGCGTTTCACGCCGTCGTACGGGGTGGAGTCGTGGAGCGCGGCCGGCACGTCGGGGGCGGCGAGCAGCGCGGCGAGGTGTCCGAAGTCGAGGTTGGCCTCGATGAGGTCGGCGAGCGGCAGCGCGGCGGTCGCGTACGCGGTGCCGCCCGCCCAGGGGGTGTGGAAGACCGGCCGGGCGCCGGCGAGATCGCCGCAGACGGTGACCCGGCGCCCCACCTGCACGACCGCCGTGTAGCTCCCCGGCCAGGCGGTCAGGTGCCGCAGCGCCCCGCCCCGCGCGGCGAACAGCGCGACGCGCAGTTGTTCGTCGGAGGCCCCGCACGTGCCGAGGACGGCGATCCGGGTCTGCTCGTCGGCCGTGACCACCCGCACCTCGTCGGGGCGCCAGTCGCCGACCGCCCAGAGCGGGTCGGGGTCGCCCCACAGCGGCTGGGATCCCACGGGGCGCACGGTCTCGCCGTCCACCCCGGTGGCGCCGGCGGAGCCGGCGGGGCCGAACCCCGTGGCGCCCGCGGCGGTGCTGCTCCATCCCACCAACCACCGCATCGCCGCCTCCACATGCTGTGGACAACCAGTGCACCGTACGAACCGGTTCCCCATGCTGCCATGAAGGAGGCGCTCAGGAGGGGTGCCGGAGCCGTACGCGCTCCGTCGAATGCGCCCCGGCGGAGACACGCGCCCCGCCCCGGACGGGCGCACGCCACGGAGGGGTCACCGTACCGGCGCCGCGCGGCCGGTCCCCTCATCACGACGTGAATGCGCCCCCACAGCGCGCCCCTTGAACCCTCAACGCGCCGTCAACTACCAGCATAGAAGCGGTGATACACCCGAAAGAGTGGGGGTGATTTTCAGCCAAATCGGAGTGCCGAGGTCATTCTCGAACACGCTCCGTACAGGCTCTGCGCACCGCTGGGCGGTCGCGCAGTCCGGGAGACGGGACACGCCTCCCGGACCGTTCCGCCACCCGCGGGGATGAAGGCGGCGGTGTCCCCCAGCCCACTGGATCCAGTACAGCGGGCCGACCCACGCACCGACCATGGAACCGCTCCCGCGGTGGCCGGAGAAGAGCGCACGCACGGGCGCACGGCCACACACCGGGAGCACGTCGCAACTGCGCGTATCGGACCCGTACTTCAGTACGGACCACAATCCCGCCATCCGGAAGAATGCCCCTTAACGCTTGGGATGCGGCGAACTACGCTGGGTTTACGAATGCCGCATGGTTATGCCAGCGCGGCAGCCGTCTGTGTCGAGGGGTGGCGCATGTCCAGGGAGCAACGCGGGCCGAACGAAAAACTCGGCGCCGTTCTCGCCCTCGCGGGAATCTCCAACGCGGGCCTCGCGCGGCGCGTCAACGACCTCGGCGCCCAGCGAGGACTGACGCTTCGCTACGACAAGACGTCGGTGGCGCGCTGGGTGTCGAAGGGCATGGTGCCGCAGGGCGCCGCTCCGCACCTGATCGCCGCCGCCATCGGCCAGAAGCTGGGCCGTCCGGTGCCGCTCCACGAGATCGGCCTGGCGGACGCGGACCCCGCACCCGAGGTGGGCCTCGCCTTCCCCCGTGACGTCGGACAGGCGGTGCGCTCCGCCACGGAGCTGTACCGGCTGGACCTGGCGGGCCGCAGAGCCGGCTCCGGCGGCATCTGGCAGTCGCTCGCCGGATCGTTCGCGGTGAGCGCGTACGCGACGCCCGCGTCGCGCTGGCTGATAACCCCGGCCGACAGCTCGGTGGCGCGTGAGGCGAACCCGGCCGACGGCTCCGGGGCACCGGCCAGAGTCGGCCACAGCGATGTGCGCAAACTGCGGGAGGCCGCCGAGGACGCCCGCCGCTGGGACTCCAAGTACGGCGGAGGGGACTGGCGTTCGTCGATGGTCCCCGAATGCCTGCGGGTCGAGGCGGCCCCGCTGCTGCTCGGCTCCTACTCCGACGACGTCGGCCGCTCCCTCTTCGGCGCGGCGGCCGAACTGACCCGCCTGGCCGGCTGGATGGCCTTCGACACCGGCCAGCAGGAGGCCGCCCAGCGCTACTACATCCAGGCCCTGCGCCTGGCCCGCGCGGCGGCCGACGTCCCGCTGGGCGGTTACGTGCTCGCCTCGATGTCGCTGCAGGCGACCTACCGGGGCTTCGGCGACGAGGGCGTGGACCTCGCCCAGGCCGCCCTGGAGCGCAACCGGGGACTGGCCACCGCCCGCACCCTGAGCTTCTTCCGCCTCGTCGAGGCACGCGCGCACGCACGCGCGGGAGACGCCCAGGCGGCCGGTGCCGCCCTGAAGGCGGCGGAGAGCTGGCTGGAGCGCTCCCGTCCAGGCGACAGCGACCCGACCTGGCTCGGCTTCTACTCCTACGACCGTTTCGCCGCCGACGCCGCGGAGTGCTACCGCGACCTGAAGGCGCCCCGTGAGGTCCGCCGCTTCACCGAGCAGGCGCTCTCCAGTCCCACGGAGGAGTTCGTGCGCTCGCACGGACTGCGGCTGGTCGTCTCGGCGGTCGCCGAACTGGAGTCGGGCAACCTGGACGCGGCCTGTGCACAGGGGGTGCGCGCGGTGGAGGTCGCGGGCCGTATCTCCTCCGTCCGCACCACCGAGTACGTCAGGGACCTCCTGCACCGTCTGGAGCCCTACGGCGACGAACCCCGCGTGGCCGAACTGCGGGAGCGCGCCCGCCCACTGCTGATGACGACCGCCTGACCCGATCCGCGCCGAGAAACCGCCTTTCGGGTTTGAACGCGCTGTCAGTGGCGCAGTGCACTATCGGACGCGGGAGGTGGTGCGGGTGGTGACGGGGCGGTCCTACGACTGCGACGTACTGGTGATCGGCGGCGGGATCGTCGGCCTGTCGACGGCGTACGCGCTCACGCGCGCCGCGCCGGGCACGCGGGTCACGGTGCTGGAGAAGGAGCCGGGCCCGGCCCGGCACCAGACGGGCCGCAACAGCGGCGTCATCCACAGCGGCGTCTACTACCGCCCCGGCTCGCTGAAGGCGCGGTACGCGGTGTCGGGCGCCGCGGAGATGGTCAAGTTCTGCGCGGAGTACGACATCCCGCACGCCGTGACGGGCAAGCTGATCGTCGCCACGACCCGCGAGGAGCTGCCCCGGCTGCACGCCCTGGTCCAGCGCGGCCGGGAGAACGGCATCGCGGTCCGCGAGCTGGGCGGCGCGCAGATCGCGGAGTACGAGCCGGAGGTCGACGGCCTGGCGGCCATCCACGTCGGCACCACCGGCGTCTGCGACTTCACCGCGGTGGCCCGCCGGCTCGCTCAGGCGTCGCAGGCGGCGGGCGCGGAGATCCGCTACGGGGCGCGGGTGGTACGTGTCGACCGCCGGCCCGACCGGGGAGTCGCCGTCCTGACGGCCGACGGCGACGTCGTACGCGGCCGGGTGCTGGTGAACTGCGCCGGTCTGCACTGCGACGAGATAGCCCGCCGCACCGGTGACGAGCCCGGCGCCCGGATCGTGCCGTTCCGCGGCGAGTACTACGAGCTGGCCCGGCCGGAACTGGTGCGCGGCCTGGTCTACCCGGTGCCCGACCCGGCGTTCCCCTTCCTCGGCGTCCACCTCACCCGGGGCATCGACGGCGGCGTCCACGTCGGCCCCAACGCGGTACCGGCACTGGCCCGCGAGGGCTACGACTGGCGTACGGTGCGTCCGCGCGAGCTGGGGGCGACCCTGGCCTGGCCGGGCTCCTGGCAGCTGGCCCGCCGCCACTGGCGGTACGGCACCGGCGAACTGCACCGCTCGCTGTCCAAGGAGGCCTTCACCCGCGCCGTACGCCGCCTCCTGCCCGCCGTCCGGGAGGACGACCTGGTGCCGGCGGCGGCCGGGGTGCGGGCCCAGGCGGTGCTGCGGGACGGCACCCTGGCCGACGACTTCCTGATCCAGGAGACCGCCCGCACGGTCCACGTACTGAACGCCCCCTCCCCGGCGGCGACGGCATCCCTGCCGATCGGCCGCGAGGTCGCCCGCCGGGCCCGGGCGGCGCTGGAGACCGCGGAGCGCTGAACCCCGCGTCACCGCTCCCGCACACGGGGCCACGGCGGTGACCGGGGGCGGGCCCCCGCCGTCCCGGCCGGGTGGACGGGACACCGACGAGCGCACCACCACGAACCGCGACCTGACGCACACCGCACCACCACGACCGCCCCCGCGGAGGCCTCCCGGACTTCCGTTCCGGGGCTCGGTGCGTGGGCCCCGTAAAATCGGAGGCACTGTGTCTGACACCGTTAACGCTTCCGAAGCCCTTCGTCCCGCCCCCGGCCAGGACGCGCCGCACCCGCCCGGGGTGTCCGTCCCGCACACCCGGCCCAAGGGGGAGCCCCGGTTTCCCGACGGGCCGAAGGCCGATCCCGCCGGATCGCACTTCGAGCGGCGGATCCGGAGCTTCCAGCCGCGGCGCAGCCGGGTGACCACCGGGCAGGCGGACGCCCTGCGGCGGCTGTGGCCCGCCTGGGGCTTCGACATCGACGGCGGCCGGCGGCTCGACCTCGCGGAGTTCTTCGGCAACGACCACCCCGTCGTCCTGGAGATCGGCTTCGGCATGGGCGAGGCGACCGCGCGGATGGCCGCCGCCGACCCGGCCACCAACATCCTCGCCGTGGACGTCCACACCCCCGGCCAGGGCAATCTGCTCAACCTCGCCGACCAGTCGGGGCTGACCAACGTACGGGTCGGCAACGGCGACGCGATCATCCTGCTGCGCGAGATGCTCGCCCCCGGCTCCCTGGGCGGGCTGCGCGTCTACTTCCCCGACCCCTGGCCGAAGAAGCGGCACCACAAGCGGCGGCTGATCCAGCCGGAGTTCCTCGACCTCGCCGCGACCCGTCTGGCGCCGGGCGCGGTGCTGCACTGCGCCACCGACTGGGAGCCGTACGCGGAGCAGATGCTCGAGGTGCTCACCGCGCACCCCTGCTTCGAGAACACACGGCCGGACGGCGGTTTCGCGCCGCGTCCCGCCTTCCGGCCGCTCACCCGTTTCGAGGCGCAGGGACTGGAGAAGGGTCATGTCGTGAACGACGTGCTCTTCCGCCGCGTACCGCAGGACGAGCAGGCGGACCGAGCCTGACACAGCCCCGCCTCGTGAGGGTCGATCCCGTGGCCATCAGTCCCCCGTACCCGACGCCTCCCGGCGCCGCCCCCGGCGGAGCACCGCGGCACGCGCACTGGTGGCAGCGGCCCTGGGTGCGGTACGGCGCGCTGATCACGCTGCTCGCGCTGTCCGGGCTGGTCATCCTGGCGCTGGTACGCGAGCAGACCGGGACGCGGGGGTTCCTGGTCGGGCTCGGCCTCGCCGTGCTGCCCGTGCCGCTGCTCGTCGCCGCCTTCCGGTGGCTGGACCGGGTCGAGCCGGGCCCCTGGCGGAACCTGCTGTTCTCCTTCGCCTGGGGTGCCTGCGCGGCGGCGCTGATCGCGATCGTCGCGAACAGCTTCGCCACCCGGTGGATAGCGACGGCGACCGCCGACCCGACCGGCGCCGACACCCTCGGCTCGACCGTCATAGCGCCGGTGGTGGAGGAGTCCGCGAAGGCCGCGGCCGTCCTGCTGGTGTTCCTGTTCCGCAGACGCGACTTCACCGGGATCCTCGACGGCGTGGTGATAGCCGGGGTCACCGCCACCGGCTTCGCGTTCACCGAGAACATCCTCTATCTCGGCACCGCCTTCGGCACCGACCGGCTCACCGGCGACAGCGGCATCGCCTCGGTCACCGCGGCGACCTTCTTCGTCCGCATCGTGATGTCGCCGTTCGCGCATCCCCTGTTCACCGTGCTCACCGGGATCGGCTTCGGCGTCGCCGCGCTGTCCGCGGAGCGGCAGCGGGTCCGGCGCGTGCTGCCGCCGCTCGGCGGGCTGCTCCTCGCGATGGGCGTGCACGCCCTGTGGAACGGCTCCTCGACGCTCGGCCAGTACGGCTTCCTCGCGGTGTACGCGGCGTTCATGGTGCCGGTGTTCGGGCTGCTGACCTGGCTGGTGGTGTGGACGCGGCAGCGGGAGCTGCGGACCGTACGGGAGGAGTTGCCCGCGTACGTGGCCGCCGGGTGGCTCCATACGGCGGAGCCGTTCGCGCTGGGCTCGATGCGGGCGCGGCGCGTCGCCCGGCAGTACGCGCGCCGTCACGGCGGGAGGGCGGCGGCGCGGTCGGTCGCCGCGTACGAGGCGTACGCGACGTCGCTGGCGTTCCTGCGGCGCCGGGGGCGGCTCGGGCGGGCGGAGACGGACTTCGTCACGCGGGAACGCGAGCTGCTGCTGGAGCTGTGGCACCGGCGGTCGGCGGCCCGGCCGGCCCTGGAGCACGCGGCCCGCGCGACCGCGCCCCGGGTTCCGGTCGTCGCGGCACCGTGGGCGGGGTACGGCGTGTACGGCGCATACGGCGGCTACGGCGGTTACGGGCATCCCCCGCACGGACAGCCGCCGTACGGGCACCCGTACGCCCCGTACGACCCGAACGCCCACCGGCCCTGACGGGCCCGTACCGCCCCCGGAAACACCTGACCGGCAGCCCTGACGTCGGGGGGGCGTCGTCGGGACTGCCGGGGTTCAGGACGTGCGGGTCCGCTCGCTCAGACGGTGAGGCCCTTGCTCTGCAGCCAGGCCAGCGGGTCGATGCCCGAGGCGGAGCCCCCAGGGTGGACCTCCATGTGGAGGTGGGCGCCGGTGACGTTGCCGGTGGCGCCGACGCGGCCGATCACATCGCCGGTGTTGACCTTCTGGCCGACGCTGACGCTGATGGAGGACTGGTGGGCGTACCAGATCTCGGTGCCGTCGTCGAGCGTGAGCACGGTCTTGTAGCCGTAGGAGCCGTCGTAGCCGGCGGAGGTGATCGTGCCGGTGTGGACGGCCTTGAGCAGCGTGCCCGTGGGGGCGGCGAAGTCGAGGCCGGTGTGGTGGCCGGAGGACCAGTAGGCGCCGGCCTGACCGAAGGTCGAGGAGATGGTGTACGAGGAGGTCGGCAGCGTGTACTGCTTGGCCAGCTCGGCGAGGCGCTCGGCCTCGGCCTTCTTCTCGGCCTCCTCCTCCGCCTTCTTCTTGGCGGCCTCGGCCTTGGCCTTGGCCTCCTTCTCCGCCTTGGCGGCGGCCTCGGCGGCCTGCTTCTCGGCGGCGGCGACGGCCTCGGCGGCGGCCTTGGTCTCGGCCTGGCTCTGCTGCTGCTCGACCTGGGCCATGATCCGGGTGCGCAGCGCCTCACCGGCGCCGGCGGTGCCCTGCTCGGTGTCGGCGGCGGTCATGCCGAGGGTGCTGAGGGGGGTGGACGATCCCTTGGGGGTTTCCTCGTCGGAGATGAGGGAACCCACGTTGGGGAGGTCGGGCATGGAGATCGAGACCGGCGGCTTGCCGGTCTGGGCGCTGGCCATGCCGCCGGCGCCGACGGCGGCGATGACGCCGACGCCCAGGACGGTGGAGCTGCGGGCGAGTCCCCCGCCGCGCTGCTTGGAGACGCGATGCCGGCCCCGTACGGGGCGGAGGGAGTCCGCGGTGGGGTTCCACTCCTCGAAGGGGCCCTCGTCGGTGCGGCCAGCACCGTAGGCGACGGTGTCGCTCGGCTTGAACGGGGCCTCGGGGGCAGGCGGGTTGGACGCCACGTGGGCGCGCTCCTTTCCTTCCGTCTTCGCCTACCGGGTTAGCTGACGGGTTCGGAGCGGGAAGGTCTCCTACGCGCGTATACGAGCCGTGTCGCCACGGCGGTATCCACGCGATTCACCCCATGGTGGTGGTTCCCCGGTTCCCTTGCGGGATTCGGCGCGTGCGCACGGAGCCGCCTTCTGTGACGGCTGGGACGACCGCGCTGCGTTATCGAACGTTAATAGACGCGAGGGCCGGATTCCAAGCCGTTCCTCTTGATCGTTAACGATTTTCGGGGGGACTTAAGCACCATGAAGGGCCAAAAACGGGCGAGTTGACCGCGCCTCAGACCGGCTCGAGTGACGGGTGGTTTCTGACTGTGCGTCAGTTGTTATGCACTGCGGGACGGGTCGCTCACACTGAGTGAGAGAGGGTGGAAGGGAACGGAAAACACCGAGGGCCGGAATCCTTTCGGATTCCGGCCCTCGGCCTTCAGTAGCGGGGACAGGATTTGAACCTGCGACCTCTGGGTTATGAGCCCAGCGAGCTACCGAGCTGCTCCACCCCGCGTTACCGGCGGCCCGGCCTCAGCGGCCGAGCAGATGGCTGTTCGGCGCCTTGGCGCGGTCCTCGTGCTCCGGCAGGACGACGACGGTGGCGCCCCCGGCGGCCAGCACACCGCTGCCGTCGGCGCCCGCCACGAACGTGTCCGGCTCGCGCCAGGCCGTGACCACCCGCCGCACCCCCGCGTCCAGGACCAGCCGGGCACAGGGCGCGGGCCGGGACGCGCGGCGGGCGCAGGGCTCCAGGCTGGAGTACACGGTGGCGGTGACGAGCCGGGGGTCCGTGGGGTCGACCTTGGCGAGCGCGGCCTCCTCCGCGTGCACCACCGGGTCGGTGCCCTCGCGGGAGTGGCCGCGCGCCAGCTCCGTACCGTCGGCGGCCACCACGACCGCGCCCACGCTGAACGCCGTCTCCGAGGGCGGGCACGCGGCGGCCAGCTCGCAGGCGAGGGCCAGCCAGTGGTGGTCGGCGGCGGAGGGCAGCGGGCCGGTGCCGGGGGCGGTGGGCTCGTAACGGATCAGGACGACGTCGCCGACCGGGCGGGTCTCGACCGTCCGCAGCCGGCCGCCCTGGTAGGAGCCGGGGCCGAAGAGGCGGGGGGCCTTCGGGTCGCCGACGAACAGCGGCGCGAGGACCAGCTGGAGCTCGTCGGCCAGCCCCTCGGTGAGGAGCTGCGTGTGGACCGTGCCGCCGCCCTCGACCATGAGCCGCCGCACCCCGCGCTCGGCGTGCAGGTGCTCAAGGAGCCGCCGCCAGTCGAGCTCGGGGCCGAGCGGGACGACGTCGGCGGCGAGACCGAGGGCGTGGGCGCGCTCGGCGCCCCGGTCGGTCGTGTAGAGGACCTTCTCGCCGCCGGTGTGCCAGAACCGGGCCGCCGGGTCCAGGTCGCCGGAGCCGCTGACGGTGACCTTGAGCGGGTACTCGGCCCGGCCGGCGGCGAGGCGGGCGGCGCGCCGCTCGGGCGAGTTGACCAGCAGCCGGGGGTTGTCGGCGCGGATCGTGCCGGCGCCGACCAGGATGGCGTCCACGGACGCCCGTACCTCGTCGACCCGGTCGAAGTCGTCCGGGGAGGACAGCAGCAGCCGCTCGGGGCCGGTGTCGTCCAGGTAGCCGTCGAGAGAGACGGCGGCGGACAGCAGGACGTACGGGTGCGGCATCGGCGGACTCCGGGTGGGGCGGGTACGGGGGTCCAGTCTGCCGGTCGGGGCCCGATCGGCCCCACGCGGAGGGCGTACCGGGTGAGTTCCGGGCGGTCCCTCGGGCCGGGTCCGGCCGTCGTGCCCGGCGCCGCGCCGGTCGGGCCGCGCCGGGCACGACGGCGTTCAGCGGGACGGTCCGCCGGAGCAGGGGCACCTCGTACCGCCTCCTCGCCGTGGGCTTCCGGGGCGGGGAGCCGACGGCCCGCGGACCGGGGGCGCGGCGCGGGCCGTCCTGTCCAGCGTGTGCGCCGGGCGGGCTTGTGCGCCATCGGTGACAGTCCCCATTTTCCCCCAGGGCCACGGCCGGCGGGGCGGCCCGCGTACGTGGTGGCCCCCGGGGCGTATGGGGCCCGCGACGGATGGCCGCGGGCGGTGGCGGCGGGGGACGCTGGAGTCTGCCGCACCGGACGGGTGACGACGTCGGTACAAGGGCAAACTCCCTTGTACCGGGCCGAGTTCGCGACAGGACGACGGTTCACCCTCGTACGCCCCGGCGTCACGGAGCGATGGCCGTCGGCGGTGTCACCGGACGGCCGCCCCCTGGGAAGGAGGAGCCGTGCCCCAGTCCGACGACGAGCGCCTGGTCGACCTCGCGGCCCGTCTCGAACACGAGGACCCCCGTTTCGTCCGCTCACTCTCCGAAGGCCGTCCGGCCCGCCCCCGCGAGTACCGGCGCACGGGCGCCTGGTGCGCGCTGGCCATCGGGGTGACCATGCTCGCCGCGGGCATCGTCGTCCCCGACGGCCTCCTCATCGCGGCGGGCCTGGTCCTCACCGGGATCGCCGTGCAGCTCCTCGACCCGAACCGGGACGAGCGCCCCGTGAAATGACGCGGCGCCCGGGCCGGCCGAAGCCGGTCCGAGCGCCGCGCAGCAGGTCAGAGGCGGTGTGCCCCTCCTGCGGGAGGTAGGCCCTGTGGGACTCGAACCCACAACCAATGGATTAAAAGTCCACTGCTCTGCCAATTGAGCTAAGGGCCCCTGGCGATGTTGCCTCCCCGAGCATAGCCGGAGGTGGCCGGGACTCCGATCGGGTATCGCGGGACGTGTCCCGCGCGGAACGCGGGAGGGCCCGCACGACGGGTGTCGTGCGGGCCCTCCCGGCCGGCTCGGTGAGCCTGTGTCAGCCGTTGCGCTTCCAGCGCGGCTTGTCCTCGCGGCGGCCGAAGGAGCCGCTGCCGCGGTGGTCGTCACGACGGCCGTACGGGCGGTCGTGGGAGCCGGAGTGGAAACCGGGGCGGTCGCCCTGGCGGTCACGGTTGAACGGACGGTCGCTGCCGGGGCGGTCGCCCTGACGGTCACGGTTGAACGGACGGTCGCTGCCGCGGTGGCCGCCGCGGTCGTCACGGCGGAAGCCGCCACGGTCGCCGCCACGGTCACGGTTGAAGCCACCGCGGTCGTCACGACGCTCGAAGGAACGCCCGCCACGGTCGTCACGACGGTCGTCACGACGGAAACCGGGACGGTCGCCGCGGTCGTCACGACGGAAACCGCCACGGTCGTCACGACGCTCGAAGGAACGCCCACCGCGGTCGTCACGACGGTCGTCACGACGGAAACCGGGACGGTCGCCGCGGTCGTCACGACGGAAACCGCCACGGTCGCCGCCACGGTCACGGTTGAAGCCACCGCGGTCGTCACGACGCTCGAAGGAACGCCCACCGCGGTCGTCACGACGGAAACCGCCACGGTCGTCCCGGCGGTCGTCCCGGCGCTCGCGCCGCTCGTACGGTGCCGAGGCCTCCGTACGCTCCACGCGCTCGGTCCGCTCGACGTCCCGCACGGCCGGCTGCTCCGGCAGCGAGACCTCGGCCTCGGCCGCCTCGGCCGCCTCGGCGACCACCGTCTCGACGTCCTCGCCCCGCTCCCGCGCGACCCGGGCCAGCAGGCGGTCGGCCTCGTCGCGCAGCTCGGAGGCGCGGCGCTGGGCGCGCTCCAGTTCCTTGGTGAGCTGGGCGACCTCGCGCTCGGCCTGCTGCGCCGCGTTGCCCGCGGACTCGGCCTGCACCTCGGTCATGGACCGGGCGCCGGTGATCTCGGCGACCTCGGGGTCGAAGGCGGCGCCGCCCTGGATGATGTGGCGCGTGGCGTCGACGCCCGCATCCTCCATCAGCCGGAAGATCTGGCGGCGCTGGTGCGGCAGCGACAGGGAGACGACGGTGCCGGTGCGGCCGGCGCGCGCCGTGCGGCCCGCGCGGTGCAGGTAGTCCTTGTGGTCGCCGGCCGGGTCCACGTTGAGGACCAGGTCGATGCCGTCGACGTGGATGCCGCGCGCGGCGACGTCGGTGGCGACCAGGACGTTGACGTAGCCGTCCTTGAAGTCGGCCAGGGTGCGCGTGCGCGCGCCCTGGGTCATGCCGCCGTGCAGCGCGTCCGACTTCACGCCCGCGTCCCGCAGCTGCTCGGCGACGCGGTCGGCGCCCAGCTGGGTGCGGACGAAGATGATGGTGCGGCCCTTGCGGGAGGCGATGGCCGCGGTGACCGGCGCCTTGTCCTTGGGCTTCACGACGAGGATGTGGTGCGACATGGTCGTCACGGCGCCCTGGGCGGCGTCGACCTCGTGGAGGGCCGGGTCCTTCAGGTACCGGTCGACCAGGGTCTTGATCTCGTTCTCCATGGTGGCGGAGAACAGCATCCGCTGGCCGCCGGCCGGGATCTGGTCGAGCAGTTCGGTGACCTCGGGCAGGAAGCCCAGGTCGGACATCTGGTCGGCCTCGTCGAGGACCGCGATCTGCACGTTCTCCAGGGAGCAGGCGCCGCGGTTGATGATGTCGCGCAGGCGGCCGGGGGTGGCGACCAGCATGTCGACGCCGCGCTCGAGGGCGTAGATCTGGTTGCCCATCGAGGTGCCGCCGCAGACGACCTTCATCTTCAGGCCGAGGACGTCGCCGTACGGCTGGAGCGCGTCGGCGACCTGCATGGCCAGCTCACGCGTCGGGGTGAGGATGACGGCGCGGGGCTTGTGCTTCTCGGTGCGGCCGCCGGTCAGCGTGGCCAGGGTCGGCAGACCGAAGGAGAGGGTCTTGCCGGAGCCGGTGCGGCCCCGGCCGAGGATGTCCTTGCCGGCCAGGGCGTCCGGGATGGTCGCGGCCTGGATCGGGAAGGGGGTGGTCACGCCGTTCTGCGCGAGCTTGCGCACGACGCCCTCGGGCAGGCCGAGGTCGGCAAAGGTGATCTCGGGGGCCGCCTCGGGGGCGGGGGTGATGTCGGTGTCCTCGGTGTTCTCGGGCACGACGACGTGATCAGTACTGGCGATGGGCATACGAATGCGAAACCTTCCGGAGTCTCTTCGGCACGCGCCCGTCAACTCCGTGATTCGCAGTTCGCAATTACGACCGCCTCGATGCGGTCCACCACGGCAAGGGAGAGAGTACGCGCCACACGGCGCGCTCTGCAGTGGCGCCGGGCAAATAGGATCAAACGATCTGCCACCATACGCACCCGATACCCCCGAAAGCAAACCGGCAGGTGAGCGGGGGGTCCGGTGGGCGGGGAAGCACGGGGGAGGAGACCTCAGACCGGCGCCCCCGCCTCCGGCGCCGGTTCCCGTCGCGCCCACTGCGTCTCGGGCGGCTGGTGCGCCGACGAGGACGGCTCCGCCTGGGTCGGCTCCGGTGTGACCGGCGGCTCGGGCTGCGTCGGCGTGGGCTCCGGATCGGGCGTGCGCGAGGGCTCCGGGGGAACGGGCCCGCCGTCCGGGGTCGGATCCGCCGGCCCGTCCGGCCCGCCGTCGGCCGGTGCGGACCGGCTCACCCCGGCGGACGGCGTGGCCTTGCCGGACGCCGCCTTCCCGGCCTCGCCCTTCTTCCCCCCGCCCTTCTTCTCCTCGCCCCTGCGCCCCTTGTCCCCGCCGTCCCCGCGCGCCCCGTCGGCCGACGCGGCGCCGTACCCGGCACCGCCACCCGACACCGTGGCGCCCCCGTCCGGCTCCTCGCCGCCGGGCCTCCCCGCGGAGTGCGACGGCCCGTCGCTCCCGCCCGCACCGTCCTCACCCACACTCATGCAGCCGGCGGCGGCGGCGACGGCCACGACCGTGGCGGCCAGGCGGACGGGTACGTAAAAGCGGCGCACGGGGCCACCTCCGGTTGGAGTGCAGGGTCAACAACCCCAACTCCCACCACCCGCAAGAAGACACGCGTACGGCACAGGGGTGTCGTACGGATCCCCCTATCCGTAGCCGAGCGCGTGCAGCCGGGCGTCGTCGATGCCGAAGTGGTGGGCGATCTCGTGCACCACCGTGATCTCCGTCTCCGCGACGACGTCCTCCGGGGACTCGCACATCCGCAGCGTCGGCCCCCGGTAGATGGTGATCCGGTCCGGCAGCACCCCCGCGTACCACTCGCCCCGTTCCGTCAGCGGAGTCCCCTCGTACAGCCCGAGCAGCTCCGGATCGTCCGCCGGCGGCTCGTCCTCCACGAACACCGCGACGTTGTCCATCAGCCGCGTCAGCTCCGGCGGGATCCGGTCCAGCGCCTCGGCGACCAGCTCCTCGAACGTCTCGCGCGTCATCTCCAGCACGAAGCCATTGTCGGGTACGAGCCGTCCGTACGAGTTGCGTACGGCCCCCGCATATCCGGTCACCGACTTGGGCATACGGGACCAATGGCCCGCGTCCCCTCCGCCGTCCCGAACGCCCTCCACCGCCTCCCACGGGTCCTGCGGGCCCCCGGCCGCCGCCGGCGCTCCCCCCGGCCCGCCACCGCGACGCTCACCCTCACCCCGCAGCCGCGGCCCTGGACGCGCGCGGCCGGTCTCGTCGCCGTGGTGGTCCTCGGTGCCTGGCTCGGCCTGCTCGTCGTCGGCAACGTCCGCGTCCCGGTGGGCCCCATGGACACCACCATGACCCTGCGCCCCTCCGTCACCGGCGGCACGAAGATCAACATCTCGCCCCTCGGCGACCTCCAGCTCGCCAGCCACACGGCCCCCGTCCGCCTGGACGTCAACGTCGACCAGCTCGACCCCGAGCGCTCCCAGGCCCTCGTCGACCACCCCGAACGCCTCTCCGGCCTCCAGGACGAGGTGACCGAGGACATCACCCGCGGCACCGCCGACCTCGCCGTGCGCTCCTGCGTCGCCGTGGTCACCGGCGCCACCGCCCTGGGCCTCCTCGTCTACCGCCGCCCCCGCCGCGCCCTCGCCGCCGGCGGCCTCGCCCTCGGCCTGCTGGCCGCGTCCGGCGGCACGGCGTACGCCACCTGGAACCCCGACTCCGTCCTGGAGCCGAAGTTCTCCGGCCTGCTCTCCTCCGCCCCGTCCCTGGTCGGCGACGCGCGCAGCATCGTCACGGAGTTCGACGTCTACCAGAAGGAGCTGGCGCGCCTGGTCACCAACGTGACCAAGCTGTACGACGCCACCTCCACCCTCCCCGCCTACCAGCCGGACCCGACCACCCTCCGCGTGCTGCACGTCTCCGACATCCACCTCAACCCGGCGAGCTGGAAGATCATCGCCTCGCTGGTGGAGCAGTACCGGGTGGACGTGATCGTCGACTCGGGCGACACGATGGACCACGGCACCGCCGCCGAGAACGGTTTCCTGGACTCCGTCGAGGACCTGGGCGCCCCCTACGTCTGGGTCCGCGGCAACCACGACTCGCTCGTCACCCAGCGCTATCTCGAAGGCCTGAGGAACGTCCACGTCCTCGACGACGGCAGGGCGAGGACGGTCGCCGGGCTGCGCTTCGCCGGCATCGGCGATCCGCAGTTCACCCCCGACCGCTCGAACCGGACCGGGGCCGAGCAGTCCCAGGAGCTGGCGGGCGCCCGGCTCGCCTCCGCCCTGCGCGACCAGCGGGCCGCCGGCACTCCGGTGGACGTGGCGGTCGTCCATGAGCCGTCGGCGGCGCGCGAGGTCGACGGCACCGTGCCGCTGGTACTGGCCGGGCACATCCACCACGAGCAGACGGAGGTCATGCGGTACGGCACCCGGCTGCGCGTCGAGGGCTCCACCGGGGGCAGCGGCCTGCGCGCGATCGAGGGGAAGTACCCGGACCCGATCGAGACGTCGATCCTCTACTTCGACCGCGACACGCGCCGCCTCCAGGCCTGGGACTCCATCGAACTGGGCGGCCTCGGCCTGACCACGGCGGAGGTCAGCCGCCACCTCCCGGAGGAGAACCAGCCGGGTGCGAGCACCTCGCCGTCCCCCTCCTCCGGCTCCTCCGGAACCCCCTCGGCCACCGCCTCGACGCCCTCCCCGTAAACCGTTTTGGCGATCGCTCCCGACAGCACGTATGCTTCTCACGTCCCCGACGCGCTGCGAAGCGCCCAGGCGGGCCGATAGCCCTCATCGTCTAGCGGCCTAGGACGCCGCCCTTTCAAGGCGGTAGCACGGGTTCGAATCCCGTTGGGGGCACGCACCACCCTGTGCGACACTGTCGTACGACACGCTTGGTCCTGTGGAGCAGTTTGGAGTGCTCGCCACCCTGTCAAGGTGGAGGCCGCGGGTTCAAATCCCGTCAGGACCGCTGGTGTTTCACGTGAAACACCTCGGCTGGGTAGCTCAGTTGGTACGAGCGATCGCCTGAAAAGCGATAGGTCGCCGGTTCGACCCCGGCCCCAGCCACAGCAAAGGCCCCGATCATCGATCGGGGCCTTGTTGTGTGCCCCGGCAAAATCATTGGCCGCGAATTTTCGCGGGATGAGACCCTGGAGTCCGTATGTCTACGCACTCTGCCCCCGCTCTCGGCTCCCTCGCCTCCCGCCTCACCGAGCTGTCGCTGCGCGACGCGCACCGGCTCGGGCGCAGGCTCGAAGGCGCACGCAAGATCCGTAAGCCGGAGGCCCGCGCCGCCGTGCTCGCCGAGATCGAGGCGGAGGTCGCCGGGTCCGAGGAACGGATGGACGCACGGCGCGCCCGGGTGCCCGCGGTCACGTATCCCGAGCAGCTCCCCGTCAGCCAGAAGAAGGACGCGATCGCCGAGGCGATCCGTGATCACCAGGTGGTGATCGTCGCGGGTGAGACCGGGTCCGGCAAGACCACGCAGATCCCGAAGATCTGCGTGGAGCTGGGCCGGGGCGTCCGGGGCATGATCGGGCACACCCAGCCCCGCCGCATCGCCGCGCGTACGGTCGCGGAGCGGGTGGCGGAGGAGCTGGACACGCCGCTGGGCGAGGCCGTCGGCTGGAAGGTCCGCTTCACCGACCAGGTGAACCCGGACGCCACCTTCATCAAGCTGATGACGGACGGCATCCTGCTCGCGGAGATCCAGACCGACCGCGAGCTGCGCGCCTACGACACGATCATCATCGACGAGGCGCACGAGCGGTCGCTCAACATCGACTTCCTGCTCGGCTACCTCGCGCAGCTGCTGCCGAAGCGGCCGGACCTCAAGGTCGTCATCACGTCGGCGACCATCGACCCGGAGCGTTTCTCCCGGCACTTCGGGGACGCGCCGATCATCGAGGTCAGCGGGCGCACGTATCCGGTGGAGGTGCGGTACCGGCCACTGCTGGAGGAGGACTCCGAGGACGCCGACCGCGATCAGATCACCGCGATCACGGACGCCGTCGAGGAGCTGATGGCCGAGGGGCCCGGCGACATCCTGGTGTTCCTCTCCGGCGAGCGGGAGATCCGGGACACGGCGGACGCGCTGACGAAGAAGCGGTACCGGTCGACCGAGGTGCTGCCGCTGTACGCGCGGCTGTCCCACGCCGAGCAGCACCGGGTGTTCCAGCAGCACGGCGGCCGCCGGATCGTGCTGGCGACGAACGTGGCCGAGACGTCCCTGACCGTGCCGGGCATCAAATACGTCATCGACCCGGGCTTCGCGCGCATCTCCCGCTACAGCCACCGCACCAAGGTGCAGCGGCTGCCGATCGAGCCGGTCTCGCAGGCCAGCGCCAACCAGCGCAAGGGCCGCTGCGGCCGTACGTCGGACGGCATCTGCATCCGGCTGTACAGCGAGGACGACTTCCTGGCCCGTCCGGAGTTCACGGACGCGGAGATCCTGCGCACCAACCTCGCCTCGGTCATCCTGCAGATGACGGCGGCCGGCCTGGGCGAGATCGAGAAGTTCCCCTTCATCGACCCGCCGGACCACCGCAACATCCGCGACGGCGTGCAGCTGCTCCAGGAGCTGGGCGCGCTCGACGCGGCGCAGAAGGACCCGCGCAAGCGGCTGACGCAGACCGGGCGGAAGCTGGCGCAGCTTCCGGTGGACCCGCGGCTGGCCCGCATGGTGCTGGAGGCGGACAAGAACGGCTGTGTCCGCGAGGTGATGGTCATCGCCGCCGCCCTGTCCATCCAGGACCCGCGGGAGCGGCCGGCCGACAAGCAGACTCAGGCCGACCAGCAGCACGCCCGGTTCCGGGACGAGTCCAGCGACTTCCTCGCCTACCTCAACCTGTGGCGGTACGTCCGCGAGCAGCAGAAGGAGCGCGGCTCGTCGTCGTTCCGCCGGATGTGCAAGCAGGAGTACCTGAACTTCCTGCGGATCCGCGAGTGGCAGGACATCTACACGCAGCTGCGCACGGTCGCCAAGCAGATGGGCATCCACCTCAACGAGGAGGACGCCCCCGGCGACCGCGTCCACGTCTCCCTGCTGGCCGGTCTGCTGTCGCACATCGGCATGAAGGACGTGAAGGAGTCCAAGGACTCCGGTCCGGGCGCCGGCCGCAAGGACGGCGGGCGCAACGAGTACCTGGGCGCGCGGAACGCCAAGTTCGCGATCTTCCCGGGCTCGGCGCTCTTCAGGAAGCCGCCGCGGTTCGTGATGTCGGCCGAGCTGGTGGAGACGTCGCGGCTGTGGGCGCGGGTCAACGCGAAGATCGAGCCGGAGTGGGTGGAGCCGCTCGCGGAGCACCTGCTCAAGCGCACGTACAGCGAGCCGCACTGGGAGAAGGACCAGGCGGCCGTGATGGCGTACGAGAAGGTCACGCTGTACGGCGTGCCGATCGTGGCGCAGCGCAAGGTGAACTACGGCCGCATCGACCCGGAGGTCTCCCGGGAGCTGTTCATCCGCAACGCGCTGGTCGAGGGCGACTGGCGCACGCACCACAAGTTCTACGCCGACAACCGGAAGCTGCTGACCGAGGTCGAGGAGCTGGAACACCGGGCGCGGCGCCGGGACATCATGGTCGACGACGAGACGCTGTTCGACTTCTACGACCAGCGGATCCCCGAACACGTGGTGTCGGGGGCGCACTTCGACTCGTGGTGGAAGCACAAGCGGCGCGAGCAGCCGGACTTCCTCGACTTCGAGCGGGAGATGCTGATCCGTGAGTCGGCGGAGGCGGTCACCAAGGCCGACTACCCGGACTCGTGGCGGCAGGGTCCGCTGAAGTTCCGGGTGACGTACCAGTTCGAGCCGGGTGCGGACGCGGACGGTGTGACGGTCCACGTTCCGCTCCAGGTGCTGAACCAGGTGACGGACGAGGGGTTCGACTGGCAGATCCCCGGTCTGCGCGAGGAGGTCGTCACGGAGCTGATCCGTTCGCTTCCCAAGCCGATCCGGCGGAACTACGTGCCGGCGCCGAACTACGCGAAGGCGTTCCTGGAACGGGCGGTGCCCCTGCAGGAGCCGCTGACCGTGACGATGGCCCGTGAGCTGAAGCGGATGGTCGGCGTGCCCTTCGAGGCGGAGGACTTCGACTGGTCCCGGGTCCCCGACCATTTGAAGGTGACGTTCCGGATCGTCGACGAGCGGCGCCGCAAGGTCGCCGAGGACAAGGATCTGGAAGCCCTCAAGCTCCAGCTGCGGCCGAAGGCCCGCAAGGCGCTGTCCCAGGCGGCCGCCGCCACGGCGCAGCGCCAGGGCGGCGAGTCCCTGGAGCGCAAGGGGCTGACGGACTGGACGATCGGCTCGCTGACCCGGGTGTTCGAGACGCGCCGGGCCGGTCAGCCGGTGAAGGCGTACCCGGCGCTGGTCGACGACGGCGACACGGTGTCGGTGCGGCTGTTCGACACGGAGGCCGAGCAGGCGGAGGCGATGTGGAAGGGCACGCGCCGGCTGATCCTGCTGGGGATTCCGGTGAACCCCGCGAAGTTCGCGTCCGAGAAGCTGACGAACGCGCAGAAGCTGGCGCTGTCCGCGAATCCGCACGGTTCGGTGCAGGCGCTGTTCGACGACTGCGCGACGGCGGCGGCGGACCGGCTGATCGCCGACTTCGGCGGGCCGGTGTGGGACGAGGAGTCCTACCGGAAGCTGTACGACAAGGTCCGCGCGGAGATCGTCGACACGACCGTCCGCGCGGTGGGCCAGGTCCAGCAGGTACTGGCGGCGTGGCAGGCCTGTGAGCGCCGCCTGAAGGCCGTACGGAGCCCCGCGCTGCTCCCGAACCTCCAGGACGTACGGGGGCAGCTGGACGCGCTCGTCCGGCCCGGTTTCGTGACGGAGGCGGGGCTGCGGCGGCTGCCGGACCTGATGCGCTACCTGGTGGCCGCGGACCGGCGGCTGCAGCAGATGCCGTCGAACGTGCAGCGGGACACCACGCGCATGGCGAAGGTCCACGAGATGCGGGACGAGTACGCGTGGCTGCTGGAGCAGTTGCCGCAGGGCCGGCCGGTGCCGCAGCAGGTGCGGGACATCCGCTGGATGATCGAGGAGCTGCGGGTCAGCTATTTCGCCCACGCGCTCGGCACGGCGTACCCGGTGTCGGACAAGCGGATCGTGAAGGCGATCGACGCGGCGGTGCCGTGACGGCACCCGCACACAGGGTGAGTTCGACCAGGAGGCTCCACCTCCTGTACAGTCCTTCTCGCAGCGCAACGCGGCGGAATCCCTCAGGAGAATCCGTCGCGTGAACACTGCGAAACCTGGTCCTGTGGAGCAGTTTGGAGTGCTCGCCACCCTGTCAAGGTGGAGGCCGCGGGTTCAAATCCCGTCAGGACCGCAACAACCGGAAGGCCCGCATCCCTCAAGGGAAGCGGGCCTTCCGCATGAGCGCCTCCCACCGGAGCCGCGATCAGGTACGGCGGATCCCGTCAGGGCCGTCCCGTATGCGAGGCCCGCCCCACGCGCGAGACGGGCGCTCCGCATGAGCCCGCCACCCCGCGCTGAGCCGCGCGCCCCCCCATGACAGGAACCCGGGGCTGAAGTCCCGCGCGTGCGGGGCGCTGTGCGCCCCCATGCCGTCTTGACGGGTCCGCCGTCCCTCGGTACTCCGGAAGCAGGGCACGACTCCGTGGTGCCCCTCGGAGGTGACGTATGACGGCATCGGCCAGGCACGAGACACGGGCGTTGCTCCGTGCGCATCTGGCGGCCGCGTCGTCGTACCGGCACCTCACCCGGCACTGCCCGGTCTGCCACCGCCTCCTGCGGCTGGCGATGGACGCCCCGGACGCCTCCCGGTCGGCCGGGGAACAACCCGGCTCTCACGCCCGTTCCCTCTAGCGCATATGCCACAGGCTCAACAAGCCGACTGGTATGTGACGGGTGTCACCGTATGAGTTTTGGGAAGTGCGGTACTTACACCTCTCCTACAACAAGTCAATTTAATATGTGCAATTGCACTGCCCGGAGAGGTCCGCGCCGGCCGGCACACAGGTGATCCCCCGCCCGCCCCCAGAGTCCGACAAGCCCGCGCACAGAACGCCCCTGAGAGCCCGTCGGGGCCACCCCCGCCCCCTCGCGAGCGCACAAAAAAGATCGCGCCGGACCCGGCGGGGTCCAGCGCGATCGACGACGCACCCTTGTTCAGTTGCCTGGAAAGCTCTGATCTGCTGGGGCGAGGGGCCTGTTGGGGCAGTCCCCGCGTCGCTTGGAGCCAGGGTTCCCGGGCGTCTCGGCCGGTGGGGGACCAGCCGGTGCTGCCCGGTTCATGCGGTTGTTCAGGCCTCGCTGCGCTGCTGCGGAATGCCCGCGAGCAGTGCGCGGACCTCGGCTTCGCGGTAGCGGCGGTGCCCGCCGAGCGTGCGGATCGACGTGAGCTTGCCTGCCTTCGCCCAGCGCGTGACCGTCTTCGGGTCGACGCGGAACATGGTGGCGACCTCAGCCGGGGTCAGCAGCGGCTCGGCATCAGGGGTGCGAGCGGTCATGAGCGGCCTCCTCGGGAGAACCGAACCTTCTCGGTTCTTTCCTCTAAATTCTGCACCTTGACCCGCGTTGCCCGAAATGGCGGACGCGAGTCGAGTCGGTTATAGGACGAACGGCTTGTCCTCGGCACTACAACTACACCATCTGTCCAGCCACGTCGGCCAAACCGATGGAATTGCCCTCCCAGGTGTTCATCAGCCGCGGAAGCCGATGGACCATGCCATAGCGGACAGTCACGTCACTGTGACGATCAGTCACAGCAGCGATCAGGAGTCACCGGACCCCCTAAAGCGTGCATTACCGAGAATCCGCCCATAGTTGAGCACAACAGGACGGAAGAGTCCTCCCCGGACTCCTTGTCCTATTTTGGCATGAGGGTGGGCAAGGGGCGCAAGGGCCGCGTAAGTGCGGTCCGTCACGCTTGACGCGCTTGGGACATACGCCCGGATCGGCCTCTACGTCCGTTGTCGGTCCCGCACTGACGGAACCTCAGACACCTCAGAGCGAAGACAAAACCCCAAGAACGGCGTTTGGTCAAACGTCAGTTCGCCGAACGCAGGTCGCGGACCGCCCGCCAGCGCTCCACGAGGCGCCCGTAGGCCTCCTCGGCGCCCTCCCCGTCACCGCGCCGCAGTGCCGCGATCCCCTCGGCCACGTCCGCCGCCGAGTGGTCGCCCTCGAGCGTGCCGGCCGGCAGGGCGTGCACCAGTCCGCCGTAGTCCAGCTCGACCAGCGAGCGCGGATGGAACTCCTCCAGCCAGCGCCCGACGTCCACGAGGCCGTCGATCAGCAGGCTCTCGTCCACGGCGTCCCTGAGCGCCCGCAGCCCCCGCGCCACCCGCCGGCGGGCCTGGACCATCGGGGTCCGGTAGCGCAGGACGGGCTCCTCTCCCCCGTCCCCCTCGACGTACTCCCGCTCGTCGTCCGCGAACAGCACGAACCAGTTGATCGGCACCTGCCAGGTCGCGGTGCGGATCCACGGCCGGGCGTCGGGGTGACCGGCCAGCCAGCGCTCGTAGTCCCGGGTCGCCTGGTGCCGTACGACCGGGGGCAGGAGCGCGTCCAGCACCGGCAGCGGGAAGTCCTCGGCGAGCTCGCCCAGGGCCTGCCAGCCGCGCAGCCGGGTGCGCCAGGGACAGACGCGGACCACGCCGTCGGTCTCCAGCACGAACGCGTCGTCGCTCTCGTGCACCGGCACCGCCACCGGCGGGGTGGGCGCCAGGTCGGCCAGGGACCGGCGGAGCTCGTCCTGGCAGGAGGGGAGGTCGGGGCGGCGGGCGTAACGGGCCCAGTGGCCGCGTTCCGGTTCCGGGAAGGCGGCCAGCGGTTCGTACACGCGCAAGTAGGTCGCGTAGGGGACGATCACCGAGGTCACCTTGGGCACGCCTGCTCCCTCCCCCGGAGGGCGTCGCGAAAACCTGCCGGACCCCGCCCGGACAGGCGGGAAACCCCGGCGAACCGCCGTACGGCGGTACTCCGGACGGAGGTGATCCGGGACACAGTGCCGCCGACCGGCGCGTAAGGATCTAATCTCGTGCCACGGTCTCCGCCACCTCTACGGGGGCCGACCCCACCCGCCGCTACTTACTCAGGAGTCACCACAGTGACCGACGTATCTGACGGCGTCCTGCACACCCTGTTCCGTTCGGACCAGGGGGGCCACGAGCAAGTCGTGCTCTGTCAGGACCGCGCCACCGGTCTCAAGGCCGTCATCGCCATCCACTCCACCGCGCTGGGCCCCGCCCTCGGCGGTACGCGCTTCTACCCGTACGCCTCCGAGGAGGAGGCCGTCGCCGACGCGCTGAACCTCGCGCGGGGGATGTCGTACAAGAACGCCATGGCCGGGCTCGACCACGGCGGCGGCAAGGCCGTGATCATCGGCGATCCGGAGCAGATCAAGAGCGAGGAGCTGCTGCTGGCCTACGGCCGGTTCGTCGCCTCGCTCGGCGGCCGGTACGTCACCGCCTGCGACGTCGGCACGTACGTCGCCGACATGGACGTCGTGGCCCGCGAGTGCCGCTGGACCACCGGCCGCTCCCCCGAGAACGGCGGCGCGGGCGACTCCTCCGTGCTCACCTCCTACGGCGTCTACCAGGGCATGCGGGCCGCCGCCCAGCACCTGTGGGGCGACCCCTCGCTGCGCGACCGCAAGATCGGTGTCGCGGGCGTCGGCAAGGTCGGCCACCACCTGGTGGAGCACCTGCGCGCCGAGGGCGCCGAGGTCGTGATCACCGACGTGCGCGAGGACGCCGTGCGGCGCGTCCTCGACCTGCACCCCCAGGGTGTGACGGCCGTCGCCGACACCGAGGCGCTGATCCGCACCGAGGGCCTGGACATCTACGCCCCGTGCGCCCTGGGCGGGGCGCTCAACGACGACAGCGTGCCGGTGCTCACCGCCAAGGTCGTCTGCGGCGCCGCCAACAACCAGCTCGCCCACCCGGGCGTGGAGAAGGACCTCGCCGACCGCGGGATCCTCTACGCGCCGGACTACGTGGTGAACGCCGGCGGTGTCATCCAGGTCGCCGACGAACTGCACGGCTTCGACTTCGACCGGTGCAAGGCGAAGGCGTCGAGGATCTTCGACACCACGCTCGCCATATTCGCACGTGCGAAGGAGGACGGGATTCCGCCGGCCGCCGCGGCCGACCGGATCGCCGAGCAGCGGATGGCGGAGGCGCGCCCGGTGCGCTGACGCGTACGTGGGCGACTCGGCCCGGGACGTTATTCGTACATGTGAGCGGTACCCGCCGGAGGGCACTTGGAGAGAACTCTCACTTCTCCCGGCGGGTCGACCGTCGATAAGTGGTTAAAATCGCGATTGACCTGCGAGGACGGGGTACCTCGAAGGTCCTGGGCACGGGCACGTCATGCGGGCGACGTACCGTATGGGCGCGGGCTCAGGTACCGTGGAAGCCCTACGGACCGGACTCTCCGCTGAGAGTCCGTTCTGGACCATGAACGCGTGTCAAGACTCTGGGGCCGTCGAGCCCCGTCGTTGAGGGGGTCGAGCCATGGGGCGCGGCCGGGCCAAGGCCAAGCAGACGAAGGTCGCCCGCCAGCTGAAGTACAACAGCGGTGGGACTGATCTCTCCCGCCTGGCCGAGGAGCTGGGCGCATCGCCGTCGAACCAGCCACCGAACGGTGGCCATTTCGAGGACGATGAGCAAGACGACGACCTGTACGCACGGTACGCCGACCTCTATGAGGACGACGACGAGGACGAGGACGGCCCGTCCTCGCAACAACGTCGCGGCGCTTGACCTTGCGTTGAACCCGGTCGGTGACCCCGGTCACCGACCGGGTTCAGTGCTGCCCCGGCAGCACCGGACACCTGATGTGCCGCCCGCACGCTCAGCGCGCGGGCGGCACACCGTCGCTCACTTCGCGTAGTCACCGACGAGGGCCGCGCCCGTGGTGTGCTCGCCGCGGTCGGTGATCTCACCGGCCACCCAGGCGTCCACCCCGCGGTCGGCCAGCGTCGCCAGCGCCACGTCGACGGACTCCTGCGGCACGATCGCGATCATGCCGACGCCCATGTTCAGCGTCTTCTCCAGCTCCAGCCGCTCGACCGAACCGGTCCGGCCGACCAGGTCGAACACCGGTGCGGGGGTCCAGGTGGAGCGGTCCACGGTCGCGTGCAGTCCGTCGGGGATGACGCGGGCCAGGTTGGCCGCGAGTCCGCCGCCGGTGACGTGGCTGAAGGCGTGCACCTCGGTGGTGCGGATCAGCGCCAGGCAGTCCAGCGAGTAGATCTTGGTGGGCTCCAGGAGCTCCTCGCCGAGGGTGCGGCCCAGTTCGTCGATCCGGCCGTCCAGGGCGAGCCCGGCCCGCTCCAGCAGCACGTGGCGGACGAGGGAGTAGCCGTTGGAGTGAAGCCCGGAGGACGCCATGGCGATCACCGCGTCACCCGTACGGATGCGGTCCGCGCCGAGCAGCCGGTCGGCCTCCACGACGCCCGTACCGGCCCCGGCGACGTCGAAGTCGTCCGGACCCAGCAGGCCGGGGTGTTCGGCCGTCTCACCGCCGACCAGGGCGCATCCGGCCAGCACACAGCCTTCCGCGATGCCCTTCACGACGGCGGCGACGCGCTCGGGGTGGACCTTGCCGACACAGATGTAGTCGGTCATGAACAGCGGCTCGGCGCCGCACACCACGATGTCGTCCATGACCATGGCGACCAGGTCGTGGCCGATGGTGTCGTAGACGCCCAGCTGCCGCGCGATGTCGACCTTGGTGCCGACGCCGTCCGTGGCGGAGGCGAGCAGGGGCCGCTCGTAGTTCTTCAGGGCGGAGGCGTCGAAGAGGCCGGCGAATCCGCCGAGGCCACCGAGGACCTCGGGGCGGCGCGTCTTCTTCACCCACTCCTTCATGAGCTCGACGGCGCGGTCGCCCGCCTCGATGTCGACGCCCGCCGCTGCGTAGCTGGCACCAGTGTTCTGGGACATGACTGTGAGAGCTTTCGTGTCGTCCGTCAGGGCTTACGGGCGGCGGATCGCGTCGACCGAGGCCGGGGCGGCGGTGCCGGCGGCCAGCTCCGTCTCCAGGAGCTGCTTGCCGAGGAGCTCGGGGTCGGGCAGGTCCATCGGGTACTCGCCGTCGAAGCAGGCGCGGCACAGGTTCGGCTTGGCGATGGTGGTCGCCTCGATCATGCCGTCGATGGAGATGTACGCCAGCGAGTCGGCGCCCAGCGAGGTGCCGATCTCGTCGATCGTCATGCCGTTGGCGATGAGCTCCGCGCGGGTGGCGAAGTCGATGCCGAAGAAGCAGGGCCACTTCACGGGTGGCGAGGAGATCCGGATGTGGACCTCGGCCGCGCCCGCCTCGCGGAGCATCCGGACCAGGGCCCGCTGGGTGTTGCCGCGCACGATCGAGTCGTCGACGACGACCAGGCGCTTGCCCTTGATGACTTCCTTGAGCGGGTTCAGCTTCAGGCGGATGCCGAGCTGCCGGATGGTCTGCGAGGGCTGGATGAACGTACGTCCGACGTACGCGTTCTTGACCAGGCCGGCGCCGAAGGGGATGCCGGACGCCTCCGCGTAGCCGATCGCGGCCGGAGTCCCGGACTCCGGGGTGGCTATGACCAGGTCGGCCTCGGCCGGGGCCTCCTTGGCCAGCCTGCGGCCCATCTCGACACGCGAGAGGTACACGTTCCGGCCGGCGATGTCGGTGTCCGGGCGGGCCAGGTACACGTACTCGAAGACACAGCCCTTGGGCTTCGCTTCCGCGAATCGCGAGGTGCGCAGCCCGTTCTCGTCGATGGCGACGAACTCGCCCGGCTCGATCTCACGCACATAGCTCGCGCCGCAGATGTCGAGGGCGGCGGACTCGGAGGCGACGACCCAGCCGCGCTCCAGGCGGCCGAGGACCAGCGGGCGGATGCCCTGCGGGTCACGGGCCGCGTACAAGGTGTTCTCGTCCATGAAGACGAGGCTGAAGGCGCCCCTGACCTTGGGCAGGACCGCGTGCGCGGCCTGCTCCACGGTCACCGGCTCGCCGTCGGCGGCGCGCTGGCCGGCCAGCAGGGCGGTGATCAGGTCGGTGTCGTTGGTGGCCGCCACCTTGGGGGCGCGGCCGTTCTCCTTGGGGAGCTCGGCGACCATCTCGGCGAGCTGCGCCGTGTTGACCAGGTTGCCGTTGTGGCCGAGCGCGATGGATCCGTGCGCGGTGGCGCGGAACGTCGGCTGGGCGTTCTCCCACACGGAGGCGCCGGTGGTCGAGTAGCGGGCGTGTCCGACCGCGATATGACCCTGGAGCGAACCGAGCGAGGTCTCGTCGAAGACCTGGGAGACCAGGCCCATGTCCTTGAAGACGAGGATCTGGGAGCCGTTGCTGACCGCGATTCCCGCGGATTCCTGGCCCCGATGCTGGAGGGCGTAGAGCCCGAAGTACGTGAGCTTGGCGACCTCTTCACCCGGGGCCCAGACACCGAAGACGCCGCAAGCGTCCTGGGGGCCCTTCTCACCGGGGAGCAGGTCGTGGTTGAGTCGTCCGTCACCACGTGGCACGCCTCCGAGTGTAGGCGAGGCGGGCCGCTGGTCCGAATGCGGGATACGGGACCGGCGGTGGATCAGCGTTCCGCGACGGCCCGCACACGGGTGCCGTTTTCGCTGGTCAGCGTGAGGGTTCGGCCTTCGATCGCGTACTTCGCGGTGCCGTTGAACAGCTTCGTCAGCGCCTTCTCGCCGTCCATGAGTGAGTCTTCGCACATCATTCGGGTCAGGGACGGCACGCCGAGGGTGATATGGCCGTCGCGCACGGTGGCGTCGGCGTTCACGTGGTTGCAGCCGAGCCGGCCGGAGACGGTGCCCTCCTCCTTGTCGAAGGTGAGGTGGGCGCGGCCGTCGAGGGCGGGGGTGGTGACGGTCCACCGGGTGCCGTACAGCGGGGTGTCCTCGGTGCGGCTCAGGCGGACGGTGTCGCCGGACCCGGTGGTGAGGGTGAGGCGGCCGTCGTGCACGTCGGTCTTCAGGGCGCCGTCGCCGAGGGTGGCGGCGAGGGTGCTTTCGAGGTCCATGACCTGCGCGTCGCAGGCCCGCAGGGTGGTGTCCCGGTCGCCGAGCCGGATGCGGTCGCCCTCGAAGGTGACCCGGCCCTTGAACAGGTTGCATCCGTAGCCGCCCTCGGCCCCGCCGTCCTCGTCGAGGGTGAGGTGCGCGCCGTCGGGGGCGCGGTGGGTGGTGCCGTCGACGGTGACGTCGTCGATGGTCCAGCGGATGCCGGTGACCGGCTTCTGTGCCTGTGCGGTGCCGCTGCCGGCGCCCGCCTGCTCGCTGCCACAGGCCGCCGCGAGCGGGACGACGAGCACGGCGAGGGCCGTCAGGGTCATGCGCTGCTGGTGCTTCTGCCTGTACATGCCGATTCGACGGGGGCGGGGGGCGCGTGGTTCCCCTTGCGCGCCGGGCTCATCCCAGCAGGGGCAGATACGGCGCGAGGTCCGCCCGTTCCCCGCTCGCGCTCACCTTCGCGCCGGCCACCGCGTCCTGCCAGGCCGTCCGGCCGGAGGCCAGCCTCGCCCAGGTCAGCGGGTCGGTCTCGACGACGTTCGGCGGGGTGCCCCGGGTGTGCCTCGGCCCCTCCACGCACTGCACGACCGCGTACGGCGGGATCCGCACCTCCGTGGAGCCGCCGGGGGCCTTCGCGGCGAGCGCGTCGGCCAGCAGCCGGGTGCAGGCGGCGAGGGCCTGACGGTCGTACGGGATGCCGAGACCGGGCACGGCGGCATTCAGGTCGTCGGTGTGGACGACGAGCTCGACGGTGCGGGTGACCAGGTAGTCGGCGAGGGTGATGGCGCCGGTCCGGGTGGCGAGGAGACGGGTGTCCGGCGCGTCGGCGAGGCGCTCGGTGAAGCGCTGCTCGGTGCGGGCGTAGAGGGCGTCGAGGTCGGGATTCGCGCCGGCCAGCGCGCGGGTGGCGTCGGCGATGTCACCCGCCCGGGCGGCGGTGGCGGAGGGCCAGTCGAGGAGGGCCAGCTCGGCCTTCGGCGGTGCCTCGCGGTCGAGGTTGCGGCTGACCGTCTCCACCGCCATGGTCACGTGCGCGGCCAGCTCCCGTACGGTCCAGTCGCCGAGCCGGGTGGGCAGCGCGAGCTGCTCGGGGGTGAGGGTGCGCACGGCCGCCCGTACGTTCCCGAACTGCGCCAGGACGGCGGCGCGGGTCTTGACGGGGTCGTAGGAACGAGCACGCTTCTTGGCCGGTGGCATGGCGGAAGCCTATGCGGGCGCGGCCGACGCCGGACGGGGTACGTCGGACACCTCGCCGTCGCGGTGTCCGGGGCGGGGCCGTCCGGGTCGCCGACGCGCTCCGTCCCCGTCCGTCTCGCACGGAGGCGGTCCGGCGATGACCGCACCACGCCGCAGCCCCCGCCCGGCGGACCGGGCGGGGGCTGCGGACGGAAGGGGCGGGAGGATCAGGCCAGCAGGGCCGGGATCGTGCCCTCGTGGATCTCGCGCAGCTCGGCCAGGGGGAGCGCGAACTCGCCCTGGACCTCCACCGTGTCGCCGTCGACGACGCCGACGCGGGTGGCCGGGAGGCCGCGTGCGCCGCACATGTCGTTGAAGCGGACCTCCTCCGAGCGCGGCACGGCGACGATCGCACGGCCGGCCGACTCGGAGAACAGGAAGGTGAAGGCGTCGAGCCCGTCCGGGACGACCAGACGCGCGCCCTTCCCGCCCAGCAGCGCCGACTCGACGACCGCCTGGATCAGACCGCCGTCGGACAGGTCGTGCGCGGAGTCGATCATGCCGTCGCGGGAGGCGGAGATCAGGATCTCGGCGAGCAGCCGCTCCCGCTCCAGGTCGACCTTCGGGGGCAGGCCGCCGAGGTGGTCGTGGATCACCTGGGACCAGGCCGAGCCGCCGAACTCCTCACGCGTGTCGCCCAGCAGGTACAGCAGCTGGCCGTCCTCCTGGAAGGCGACCGGGGTGCGGCGGGCCACGTCGTCGATGACGCCGAGGACGGCGACCACCGGGGTCGGGTGGATGGCGGCCTCGCCCGTCTGGTTGTACAGCGAGACGTTGCCGCCGGTCACCGGGGTGCCGAGCTGCTGGCAGCCGTCCGCCAGACCGCGCACGGCCTCCGCGAACTGCCACATGACGGCCGGGTCCTCGGGCGAGCCGAAGTTCAGGCAGTCGGAGACCGCGAGGGGCCTGGCGCCGGTCGTGGCGACGTTGCGGTACGCCTCCGCGAGGGCGAGCTGGGCGCCCGTGTACGGGTCGAGCTTGGCGTAGCGGCCGTTGCCGTCGGTGGCGATCGCGACGCCGAGGCCGGACGCCTCGTCGATGCGGATCATGCCGGAGTCCTCGGGCTGGGCCAGGACGGTGTTGCCCTGCACGAAGTGGTCGTACTGCTGGGTGATCCACTGCTTGGAGGCCTGGTTGGGCGAGCCGACCAGCTTCAGGACCTGGTCCTTCAGCTCCTCGCCCGTCTCCGGGCGGGGCAGCTTGTTCGCGTCGTCCGCCTGGAGCTCGTCCTGCCAGGACGGGCGGGCGTACGGGCGCTCGTACGTCGGGCCCTCGTGGGCGACCGTGCGCGGGTCGACGTCGACGATCTTGCCGCCGTGCCAGAAGATCTCCAGCCGGTCACCGTCGGTCACCTCGCCGATGACGGTGGCGATGACGTCCCACTTGTCGCAGATCTCGAGGAAGCGGTCGACCTTGTCGGGCTCGACGACCGCGCACATCCTTTCCTGCGACTCGCTCATGAGGATCTCCTCGGGGGAGAGCGTCGAGTCGCGCAGCGGTACGTCGTCGAGGGTGACGCGCATGCCGCCGGAGCCGTTGGAGGCCAGCTCGGACGTGGCGCAGGACAGGCCGGCCGCGCCGAGGTCCTGGATGCCGACGACGAGCTTCTCCTGGAACGCCTCCAGGGTGCACTCGATGAGGAGCTTCTCCTGGAAGGGGTCGCCGACCTGCACGGCGGGGCGCTTGGAGGGCTTGGCGTCGTCGAAGGTCTCGGAGGCCAGGATGGAGGCGCCGCCGATGCCGTCGCCGCCGGTGCGGGCCCCGTACAGGATGACCTTGTTGCCGGCGCCGGAGGCCTTCGCGAGGTGGATGTCCTCGTGCCGCATGACGCCGATGGCACCGGCGTTGACCAGCGGGTTGCCCTGGTAGCAGGCGTCGAAGACGACCTCGCCGCCGATGTTGGGCAGGCCCAGGCAGTTGCCGTAGCCGCCGATGCCGGCGACGACGCCGGGCAGGACGCGCTTGGTGTCGGGGTGGTCCGCGGCGCCGAAGCGCAGCGGGTCCACGACCGCGACCGGGCGGGCGCCCATGGCGATGATGTCGCGGACGATGCCGCCCACGCCCGTGGCCGCGCCCTGGTAGGGCTCGACGTAGGAGGGGTGGTTGTGCGACTCGACCTTGAAGGTGACCGCGTAGCCCTGGCCGACGTCGACGACGCCGGCGTTCTCGCCGATGCCGACGAGCAGGGCGTCGTTCTGGGGGGCCTTCTCGCCGAACTGGCGGAGGTGGACCTTGGAGGACTTGTACGAGCAGTGCTCGGACCACATGACGGAGTACATGGCGAGTTCGGCGCCGGTCGGGCGGCGGCCGAGGATCTCCACCACCCGCTCGTACTCGTCCTTCTTCAGGCCCAGCTCGGCCCAGGGCAGCTCGACGTCGGGGGTCGCGGCCGCGTGCTCGACCGTGTCCAGAGGCGTCCGGCTCATGCGTTGACCAGCTTCTTGAGGATCGAGGTGAAGAACGGGAGGCCGTCGGTGCGGCCGGTGCCGATCAGCGGCTCGACGGCGTGCTCGGGGTGCGGCATCAGGCCGACGACGTTGCCCGCCGCGTTGGTGATGCCGGCGATGTCGTTGAGCGAGCCGTTGGGGTTGACGTCGAGGTAGCGGAAGGCGACGCGGCCCTCGGCCTCCAGCTCGTCCAGCGTCCGCCGGTCGGCCACGTAGCGGCCGTCCATGTTCTTCAGCGGGATGTGGATCTCCTGACCGGCCGTGTAGTCGGTGGTCCAGGAGGTGTCCGTGTTCTCCACCCGCAGCTTCTGGTCGCGGCAGATGAAGTGCAGGTGGTCGTTGCCCAGCATGCCGCCGGGCAGCAGGTGGGCCTCCGTGAGGATCTGGAAGCCGTTGCAGATGCCCAGCACCGGCAGACCCGCCTTGGCCTGGTCGATGACGGTGTCCATCACCGGCGAGAAGCGCGCGATGGCGCCGGCGCGCAGATAGTCGCCGTAGGAGAAACCGCCGCAGAGCACCACGGCGTCGACCTGCTTGAGGTCCTTGTCCTTGTGCCAGAGGGCGACGGGTTCGGCACCGGCGACGCGGATCGCGCGCTGGGTGTCCCGGTCGTCCAGGCTGCCCGGGAAAGTGACGACGCCGATACGAGCGGTCACTTCGCGGCCTCCGCGACTTCCTCGACCCGTACGGTGAAGTCCTCGATCACGGTGTTGGCGAGGAAGGATTCCGCAAGATCGTGGATACGGGCGAGCGCGGCCTCGTCGACCGGCCCGTCAACTTCCAGTTCGAATCGCTTTCCCTGACGGACGTCCGAGATCCCTTCGAAACCCAGTCGCGGCAGTGCGCGCTGCACCGCCTGGCCCTGGGGGTCGAGGATCTCCGGCTTGAGCATGACGTCGACTACGACGCGTGCCACTGGCACTCCCGGTGTGTGGTGCTGAGCAGGTCCCTTCAGACTACCCGCACAAAATTTCTACGCGAGTAGAGTTGGAGGAATCTACGTGAGCGCCGTCACGATTCGGCATCACGGGCAGACATCCGGGAAAAGTTCCGGGAAAGATCTCCGTTCACCCGCACATCTCTATTGCGCACCGGACACGCGGACAGATTTAGTCGGGCTTCACATTGCAATGCCGGGCACTGTACAAATGAATTGTCATTAGCAGATACTTTGCCCGATTACAGGCGAACAGCCGACATCTCGACGATGTACCGGCACGTCATCACGGGCGTCCGGACGAGAGATGCCGCACGAAGGGACCGATATTCGTGGCGCAGAAGGTCGTGGTCACTCTCTTTGACGACATCGACGGCTCGGAAGCGGCGGAAACGATCGCCTTCGGACTGGACGGCACGTCGTACGAGATCGACCTCAATGAAACCAATGCCAGGAAACTGCGTGCGGCCCTCGAGCCCTACGTGGACGCCGGCCGCAAGCGGTCGCGCTCCGGCAAGGCGTACCGGCAGACGGAGGTCGCCCCGGACCCGGCCGCCGTGCGCGCCTGGGCCCAGGCGAACCGGATGGACGTCCCCGCGCGCGGGCGGATCCCCAAGAAGGTCTACGAGGCGTTCGCCGCGGCGCGGTGAGCGGCTCGGTGAGCCGGCCGGGTGACCCGCCTCGACGGCCGGTCACCCGTCCCCCGCGGCAACCGACTTGCGCAGCACCCCTGCTGATCAGCTAGAGTCTGGAGCACGCCGAGGGGCAAGGCCGAAAGGCCCGGCTCACGGAGTACATGCGGGTGTAGTTCAGTAGCAGAACATCCCCCTTCCAGGGGGAAGGCGCAGTGTGCAATTCCTGTCACCCGCTCTGCATCGCCGTACCGATCACGCTTGTCGATCGGGTAGGCTGGTGCTCGCGCCGATCGGTGAGAGCCGGTCGGAGGCAATGCGGACGTAGCTCAGTTGGTAGAGCGCAACCTTGCCAAGGTTGAGGTCGCGAGTTCGAGCCTCGTCGTCCGCTCCAGATCAAAGGCCCCGGTCATCGACCGGGGCCTTTGTCGTGTGCGCGCTCACGGCCCGTCTGACATTTGTCATGTCCGGTGATGACAGTCCGCACTGCCGGACCGCCTTGGCCGCCGGGATGCTCGAGGCATGGAAGCGAACGAACACGAACACGTGATTGAGGTCACCGGCCTGCGACGTGTCTACGGGGGCGGGTTCGAAGCGGTCCGCGGGATCGACTTCTCGGTACGGCGCGGAGAGGTCTTCGCCCTGCTCGGCACCAACGGCGCCGGCAAGACCTCCACCGTCGAACTGCTGGAGGGGCTCGCCGCCCCGGCCGGCGGGCGGGTCCGGGTGCTCGGCCACGACCCGTACACCGAACGCGCCGCCGTACGGCCCCGCACCGGCGTGATGCTCCAGGAAGGCGGGTTCCCCTCCGAGTTGACCGTCGCCGAGACCGCCCGGATGTGGGCGGGGTGCGTCAGCGGGGCCCGCCCCGAGCGGGAGGTGCTGGCGCTGGTCGGGCTGGAGCCGAAGAGCGGCGTCCGGGTGAAGCAGCTCTCCGGGGGCCAGCGGCGCCGCCTGGACCTGGCGCTCGCGCTGCTCGGCGAGCCCGAGGTGCTCTTCCTCGACGAACCCACCACCGGGCTCGACGCCGAGGGCCGCCGGGACACCTGGGAGCTGGTGGGCGCGCTGCGCGACGGCGGTACGACCGTGCTGCTCACCACGCACTACCTGGAGGAGGCCGAGAACCTCGCCGACCGGCTCGCGATCATGCACGAGGGCCGGATCGCCGCCACCGGCACCCCGGCCGAGGTGACCGCGAGCGAGCCGTCCCGGATCACCTTCGAACTGCCCGAGGGCTACTTCGTGGGCGACCTGCCGCCCCTCGCCGCACTGGGCGTGAGCGACCACACGGTCGACGGCCGGACCGTCCGGCTGCGCACCCGTGAACTGCAGCGGGCGGCCACCGGACTGCTGATGTGGGCGCAGGGCGCCGGGGTGGAACTGCGCCGGCTGGACGTGCGGTCGGCATCGCTGGAGGAGGCGTTCCTCGGGATCGCCAAGGACGCGTCGGCGGGGACGACGACGCCGAAGGAGTACGCGGCATGACCACGACCACGGCCAGGACCACGACCACACCGGTGAGCCGGATGGTCTCCCTCGCCCGCGCCGAACTGACCCTGCTGGGGCGGAGCAAGGGCACGCTCGTCACCGCGCTGTTCGTGCCGCTGGTACTGCCGCTGAGCGTGCGGTCGGCGGCCGAGGAGATGGACCTCGCCGAGGCGGGACTGACCCCCGGCGCCGTGGTGCTGCCCGCCGCCGTCGGCTTCTCCCTGCTGTTCGCCGTCTACTCCGCCCTCGTCGGTGTCCTCGTCGTCCGGCGTGAGGAACTCGTCCTCAAGCGGCTGCGCACGGGCGAGCTGCGGGACGCCGAGATCCTCGGCGGGTCCGCGCTGCCGTCCCTCCTCACCGGGCTGGTGCAGTGCCTGGTGCTGACCGCGGCCTGTGCGGTGCTGCTGGACATGTCCGCGCCGTCCGCGCCGCATCTGGCCGTCGTCGGCCTGCTGTTGGGGCTCGTGATGTGTGCCGCGCTCGCGGCCGGCACCGCGGGCCTCACCCGGACCGCCGAGAGCGCGCAGGTCACACCGATGCCGCTGCTGATGGTCTCGATGATCGGCTCCGGCATGTTCGTCCCGCTGGAACTGCTCCCCGACCAGGTGGCCTCGGTCTGCGAGCTGCTGCCGCTGACCCCGGTCGTCACCCTGGTGCGCGGCGGCTGGACCGGCGACCTGTCGGCCTACGAGGCCCTGGGCGCCCTCGCGACGGCGGTGGCCTGGACCCTGCTGGCGGTGTTTGCTGTACGGCGGTGGTTCCGCTGGGAGCCGCGACGCTGACGTACGTGAGAGCGGGGAGAGGGCGGGACATGGGCAGGCCGGGTGGCTGGTGGGGGCGCAAGAGCACACCGGCGAAGGTCGAGACGTACACGCGGTGGTCGTTCCACTTCGTCTGCCTCTCCGAGATGGCCGCGATCGGCCTGCCGGCCCTCGGGCAGGCGGGGGGACGGCTCGCCCTCGCCCTGTCGCTGCCGGTCATCGCGCACGCCGCGCTGGGCCTGGTGGTCGTCTCCCGGTCCCTGGACTGGACCCGCGGACGGCGTCCCCAGCCCCTGCGGCTGCTGTGGACGCACGGCGCCCTGACCGCGGCGCTCGCGGCCGCCGCGCTCGCCGTCGCGCAGCACGGGCCGCCGGGTGACGACGTCGACACCGTCGCGGGCTCGGTCTTCGGGGGCGTGCTCTGCTTCGGCGCGGGCATCGTCACGCTCGGGGTGCGCGACCGGCGGCGCGTCCTCGCCGTCGTCGGCGGGTTCGTGACCGGAGCGTTCCTCGTGCTCCTGCTGCTGGGCGCGCCCGCTCTCACCGCGCTGGGAACGGCCGCGATCGCACTGGCCGGCGCCGGCTTCCTCGCCTTCACCGCGGTCTTCTCCGTCTGGCTGCTCAACGCCGTCTACGCGCTCGACGAGGCGCGCGAGACCCGGGCCCGGCTCGCGGTCGCCGAGGAGCGGCTGCGGTTCGGGCGGGACCTGCACGACGTGATGGGGAGGAACCTCGCCGTGATCGCGCTCAAGAGCGAGCTGGCCGTCCAGCTCGCGCGGCGCGGGCGGCCCGAGGCGGTGGAGCAGATGATCGAGGTGCAGCGCATCGCCCAGGAGTCCCAGCGGGAGGTGCGCGACGTGGTGCGCGGCTACCGGGAGATCGACCTGGAGGCCGAACTCAGCGGTGCGCGGGGAGTGCTGAGGGCGGCCGGGATCGACTGCGAGGTGAGCGGTGAGACGGGCGGGCTGCCCGGTGAGGTGCAGTCGGCGCTCGGCTGGGTCGTGCGGGAGGCGACCACCAACGTGCTGCGGCACGGGGACGCGAAGAAGTGCACCGTGTCGGTGCGGATGCCTGAGGGGCGTGTGGTGTTGACGGTGCAGAACGACGGGGTCACGGCTCCGTCCGGGCCGGCCGGCCCGGACGGCGTGGGCGGTTCGGGTCTGGCGGGGCTGCGGGAGCGGCTGTCGGCGGTGGGCGGCACGCTGACCGCCGGAGGCGTCGGCAAGGGCGCGTTCCGGCTGGTCGCGGAGGTGCCCCTGAGCGGTGCCGGGGCCGCGCTGGAGGTGGCGTCGTGACGGACGTCGTCCGGGTGCTGCTCGCCGACGACGAGCACCTGATCCGGGGCGCGCTGGCCGCCCTGCTCTCCCTGGAGGACGACCTCCTCGTGGTCGCCGAGGCGGCCTCCGGTCCCGAGGCGCTGGCGATGGCGCGGGCGCACGCCCCCGACGTCGCCGTACTGGATCTGCAGATGCCCGGCGCGGACGGTGTGAAGGTCGCCACATCCCTGCGGGCGGAGCTGCCCGGCTGCCGGGTGCTGATCGTGACCGGTCACGGGCGGCCCGGTCATCTGAAGCGGGCGCTCGCGGCGGGTGTGCGGGGTTTCGTCCCCAAGACCGTCAGCGCCCAGCGGCTCGCGGAGCTCATCCGCACGGTGCACGCGGGAAACCGTTACGTCGACCCGGAGTTGGCCGCCGACGCGATCGCCGCCGGCGACTCCCCGCTGACCGCGCGCGAGGCCGAGGTGCTGGAACTCGCGGCGGACGGGGCACCCGTGGCGGAGATCGCGGAGCGGGCCGCGCTGTCCCAGGGGACCGTGCGGAACTACCTCTCCTCGGCCGTCTCGAAGCTCGGCGCGGAGAATCGTCATGCGGCGGTCCGTCTCGCACGGGAGCGGGGTTGGGTATAGTGGGTGTCGCGCCACGGCGCATGCGAACGTAGCTCAGTTGGTAGAGCGCAACCTTGCCAAGGTTGAGGTCGCGAGTTCGAACCTCGTCGTTCGCTCCCTATGAAGGCCCCGGTCGAATCGACCGGGGCCTTCGTCGTGCGCTCAGCTCCAGGTGGTGCCGGTCAGGCGCTCGTACGCCTCCACGTACTTGGCGCGGGTCGCGTCCACGACGCGCTCCGGCAGCGGCGGCGGGGGCTGCTCGCTCTTCCGGTCCCAGCCCGACTCGGCGGAGGTCAGCCAGTCCCGCACGAACTGCTTGTCATACGACGGCTGGGGGCGGCCCGGTTCCCACTGCTCGGCCGGCCAGAAGCGGGAGGAGTCCGGGGTGAGCACCTCGTCTGCGATGACCAGGGTCTCGCCGTCGAAGCCGAACTCGAACTTGGTGTCCGCGAGGATGATGCCCCGGTCGCGGGCGATGTCCCGGGCGCGGGAGTAGGCGGCGAGGGTCGCCTGGCGGAGCTGGGCGGCGGTCTCCGCGCCGACCTGGCGGGCGACCTCCTCGTAGGAGACGTTCTCGTCGTGCTCGCCGACGGCGGCCTTGGTGGCCGGGGTGAAGATCGGGGCGGGCAGCTCGGAGCCGTCCACCAGGCCCTCGGGGAGGGCGAGGCCGCAGACCGTGCGGGACGCGTCGTACTCGGCCAGGCCCGAGCCGGTGAGGTAGCCGCGGGCCACGCACTCGACCGGGACCATGTTCAGGGACTTGCAGACCAGGGTGCGGCCGGCCCAGTCGGCGGGGGCGCCGTCCGGGAGCTCGGTGCTCAGGACGTGGTGGGGGAGCAGGTCGGCGAGCTGGTCGAACCACCACAGGGAGAGCTGGGTGAGGACCCGGCCCTTGTCGGGGATCTCGGTCGGCAGCACCCAGTCGTAGGCGGAGATGCGGTCACTGGCGACCATCACGAGGTCGCCCGCCTCGCTCCGGTACAGCTCGCGCACCTTGCCGGTGTGCAGATGCACCAGACCCGGAACCTGGATCGGCTCGGGCTTTTCGACGAATCCGGACACGGTTTCTCCTTGTGGTTCTTTCCAAGTGACTCGATTCTCCCGTATGGGGCGGACGATCGCGGCCGCGGGTCAGTCGCGTTTGCAGATGCGGTCCAGGAGGTTGGCGGTGGCGCGCTGGACGCGGGCGTCGGTGTGGCCGGGGCGGTCCAGGGCCGGTGACCAGGCGAAGGTGCCGGAGGCGAAGACCCAGGCGCCGGAGGGGGCCCGGTAGAGGGACGTCTCCTGGTGGCGGCGGACGCCCTGGCGGTCGGTGTACGGGGAGTGGGCGAGCAGGACGCGCTCCTCGTGATCGGGCAGCGGGGTGCGCGGGTAGTAGCGGTCGGCCTCGGCGGCGACCATGCCCTCGATGCCGTCGCCCTCCTGCGCGCCGGTCGACTCCCACATCCAGTGGCCGGCGTTGCGGACGATCAGCGGGTGCGGCTCCGGGACGGGGCCGGCGTACTGGATGCCCAGCAGCTGCTGTTCGGCGCGGTCCTGCTCCCGCCACAGCGTGGGTTTCCCCGGGCCCTGGCGTTTGCGGCAGGTCAGCAGGCGGGCGGGGCCGGACGGGGAGGGGGCGAGCTCCACCTGCCAGTACATGGTGTTGGCGGAGAGGAAGACGAGGGACGTGCCGTGCTCACGGGCGTGCTCCACGGCGGTGCGCATGGGGACCGACCAGTACTCGTCGTGGCCGGGGAAGATCAGGCCCCGGTAGCGGGCGGGGTCGATCCGGCCGGCGTGCAGGTCGCGGGCGTCGGCGTAGGCGAGGTCGTAGCCGTAGCGCTCGGCCCAGCGGATGACGTCGTAGGCGTGGCCGACGTGCAGCGGGAGGCCGGCGCCCGCGTACGGGCGGTCGAAGGAGACGGTGGTGGCGGCGTCGGCCTCGCCGAGCAGCCGGCCCTGCTCGTCCCAGGCGTGGTAGAGGCTCGCGCCGGTGCGGCCGTCCTCCGGGTAGAGGTTGTACGCCTGCCAGGTGACGTCGGGCAGCACCAGGAGGAGGTCGGCGTGGCGGTTGTCGCGGACGGTGAACGGGATGTGCGAGCGGTGGCCGTCGGCGGTGGTGAGAACGGCGACGTACGCGCCGACACTCCAGTACGACGGGATTGGTAACCGCCAGGAGAGCCACCAGTGGTGGCAGGAGACGGTGCGGTCGGCGGTGAGCGGCGCCGGCTGCACGATGCCGGAGAGGCGGGGACTGGAGGTGATCTTGGTGGCGCCGTGGCCGCCGTAGTGGCCGATGCGGTAGACGTCGACGTCGAACGGCTGGGGCGGGTCGACGGTGATGTGGAAGTCGATGGAGTCGCCGGGGGCGACCGCGCCGGTGGAGGCGAAGCCCTTGATCTGGCGGTGCACGTCGTCGGCGGCGCGGAGCCCGACGGAGTCGGAGGAGGCACGGGGGGCGGGGATCCTCGGGCCGCCCTGTTTCGGGAGGCGGGCGGCGGCCCGCTCGGCGTCCGTGTACGGCTCCGGTTCCACGTACCAGGGGACGACCTGGCCGCTGTCGCCGAAGTACGTCTCGCTGCCGCGCAGCCACGGGAGGGGGCCCTGGCCGAAGGGGTCGTTCACGGCGTGCGCCAGTGCTCCCGATTCCCAGCGGCGGATCTGCTCCGAACCCATGATCGCTCCCCTCCCCGGTGTTATGTGGTTGTCGTATGTCGCGCGCTCTTGCCAGGGAGCGCGAACGGTCCAAGCACATCACATTGCGCACGTCTTCCGTCACCGTTCGTCTTGAATTGACCGAAAACGGAAGGGTGGGCTCCGGAGGTCCGGAGGAGGCGGGCGGCGTCGGCTCAGACGAGCCGTACGGGCTTCTCGGGGCGTATGCCCTGCCGGGTCAGCCACAGCCGGAGGGCGGAGGGGTCGCCCTCCTCGATGAGGACCAGGACCCGGGAGGAGAGGTCGGTGGTCCGTGTCCCGCCGAGGAGAAGCGTGGGGCCGTCGAGCCAGTCGAGGCCGGGGGTGGCACCCGCGGTGTCCATCGCGGCGCAGCAGACCATCGCCGCGATGTGGTCGGCGAGCAGCTCACGCGCGGTGCGCGGGGGCTGGAGCGGGAAGAGGGGGAGCGCCTGGCCGTCCCGGAGGGCGACGGCGTCCGCGCCGGCGGCGGAGGCTCCCGCCGCCTCCTCCCTGGCCAGCTCGGCACTCAGCCGGACGGCGAGAGCGGCACTGCGGGGGGTGGCACCGGCCAGGTCCTCGTCGTCGGGGTCGGGAGTCATGGACGGGCCGAGGCCCATGACCGGCCCGGCGGGCAGGACGGAGGCCGGGGCCGGGTCGGGCTCGGCGGGTGAGCCGGGTGCCGTGGGCGGGGTGGACGTCGTGAGGGGGCCGGGGTCCGTGGGTGGGACGGGCTGTGGGAGGGGGGTGGTCAGGTGGGTCAGGACCCGGGCGAGGGTGGGGC
>NZ_JOIZ01000040.1 GCF_000721605.1 Streptomyces sp. NRRL S-37
AGAAGATCGCCCTGTCCGGCAACACCGGCAACTCCAGCGGCCCGCACCTGCACTTCGAGATCCGCACCACCCCGAACTACGGCTCCGCCGTGGACCCGGTGAAGTTCCTGCACTCCAAGGGCGTGACCGTCTGACCCGCAGGGACGAATAGCGCCTAAGCGCCCCCGGACCCCCGGTGGGCCTGGGTGATCAGATCGATGGCGACCTCGAGGACGGCCTTGCGCTTCTCCTCGGGGTCGCTTTCGACGTCCTGGAGGACGTGCATCCCCGCGTGCATGGTGAACAGGGCGCTGACGCAGCGCACCTGGTCGACCAGGTCGGCGTCCGGGTCCATGAGGATGTCCCGCAGTCCGAGCATGCGGGTCTTGAACATCTCACCGATGCGCAGCTCGCGGACCGTCGCCTGGTTCTCCTGCATGAAGCGGAAGAGCGGGGCCGCGCCCGCCAGTGCCTCGCTGTACCGGCGGATGATCTCCTGCTTGGTCTCCAGCGAGTGCGGCTGGTGCCGCCCCCACTCGATCAGGTCCTCCATCGGCCGCGAGAGGTCCTCGAAGATGCCGACGAGGATCTCTTCCTTCGTCTTGAAGTGGTAGTACAGCGCCGCCTTGGTGACGTCCAGGCGCTCGGCGATCTCGCGCAGCGACGTCTTCTCGTAGCCCTGCTCGGCGAAGAGTTCGAGCGCCACGTCCTGGATGCGCTGGCGGGTGTTCCCGCGGCGCCGCTGTCTGGTGCCGTCCATGGTGCCGCCCATCCTCCTACTCGATCCCTCTTGACGAAAACTTACTTGACGCCCGGCTAGTTGCGCGACTACCTTCCCAGCGTAGTGAACTAGCCGGTCGGCAAGTAAGTAGCAGTGGTCACGCGACCGTGGCCGGGGGAGAAGGAATCATGGCGGACACACCAGCGGCGGGGGCCGTGGAGACGGACGGCGGCAAACAGCCGAGGAGCGTGCGGGTGGTCCTGCTCGCACTCATGATCGCGATGATGCTCGCGATGCTCGACAACATGATCATCGGCACCGCGATGCCGACGATCGTGGGCGAGCTGGGCGGACTGGAGCACCTGTCCTGGGTGGTCACCGCCTACACCCTGGCCACCGCGGCCTCCACCCCGGTCTGGGGCAAGCTCGGCGACATGTACGGGCGCAAGGCCACGTTCATGACGTCCATCGTGATCTTCCTGATCGGCTCCGCGCTCAGCGGCATGGCCCAGGACATGGGCCAGCTCATCGCCTTCCGCGCGGTGCAGGGCCTGGGCGCCGGTGGTCTGATGGTCGGCGTCATGGCGATCATCGGCGACCTCATCCCGCCCCGGGAGCGCGGCAAGTACCAGGGCATGATGGCCGCCGTGATGGCGCTGGCGATGATCGGCGGACCCCTGGTCGGCGGCACCATCACCGACAACTGGGGCTGGCGCTGGGCCTTCTACATCAACCTGCCGCTCGGCGCGATCGCGCTGGCCGCCGTCGGCGCCGTACTGCACCTGCCGAAGAAGCGGGCCAAGGCCGGCATCGACTACCTCGGGGTCGCGCTGCTGACCGTCGGCATCACCTCCGTCGTGCTCGTCACCACCTGGGGCGGCACGGAGTACGCGTGGACCTCCGCGCGGATCATGGAGCTGATCGGCCTCGGCGTCGCGTCCCTCGTGGGCTTCGTCTTCTGGCAGACCAAGGCCGCCGAGCCGGTGGTGCCGCTGCACATCTTCCGCAGCCGCAACTTCACGCTGATGTCCGTCATCGGCTTCATCACCGGCTTCGTGATGTTCGGCGCGACCCTCTTCCTGCCGCTCTACCAGCAGGCCGTGCAGGGCGCCTCCGCCACCAACTCCGGCCTGCTGCTCCTGCCGATGCTCGGCGCGATGCTCGTCACCTCGATGGTCGCGGGCCGGGTCACCACCAACACCGGCCGGTACAAGATCTTCCCCGTCCTCGGCAGCGCCCTGATGATCGTCGGCCTGTACCTGCTGTCCACGATGGACACCGGGACCTCCCGCCTCACCTCTGGTGTCTTCATGGCCGTGGTCGGTCTCGGCATGGGCTGCCTGATGCAGATCACCATGCTGGTCGCGCAGAACAGCGTCGAGATGAAGGACATGGGCGTGGCGTCCTCGTCCACCACCCTGCTCCGCACCCTCGGCTCGTCCTTCGGCGTCGCGATCATGGGCGCGCTGTTCAACCACCGCGTCCAGGACGTCATGGCCGAGAAGGCCGGCGCGCTGGGCTCCCAGGTGACCGAGCAGTCCGCCCAGCTGGACGCCGCGCGCCTGGAGAAGCTGCCGGAGGCGGCCCGCGAGGCCTACCAGTACGCGGTGTCCTCGGGCATCCACTCGGCGTTCCTCCTGGGCGCCGTGGTCGCGGTGCTCTCGCTGGCGGCGGCGGTCTTCGTCAAGGAGGTCCCGCTGAAGGGCGCGGGCCCGAAGAAGGACGGCACCGACGACGGCGCACCGGCGGCGATGGCGGTGAGCGAGCCCGTCTGACCTTCCTCCCGAGCGGTACCGAGGCCCCCGGCGGCGCACCCGCGCCTCCGGGGGCCTTCCCGTGCGCCGGGCCGGACCCGTTGTCAGACCCCCGTGCCACCATCCAGCCCCGTGAGGGCGGCCTCGACACGGACAGGGACTGGGCCTGCTGAACCGCTCCCGCTACTGCGCGAGTACGGGATAGCTCCCGGTGTTCGTCGGTGCGTGTTCGGGCAGCCACAGCACGGCGGCCGCGCCCTCGGCCGGCGCGTCGTCCGGGGCCCCCGGGGGCCGTACGTTGTGGAAGGTCAGCCGCGCGCCCAGGACCCGCGCCTGCCCCGCCGCGATGGTCAGGCCCAGCCCGTGACCGCGGCCGGCCCGGTCCGCGCTGCCGGTGCGGAAGCGGCTCGGTCCCTCGGCGAGCAGCGCCTCGGGGAAGCCGGGACCGTGGTCGCGGACCCGGACGACCCGGCCCTCGACGGTGACCTCGATGGGCGGCCTGCCGTGCCGGGCGGCGTTGGCGAGCAGGTTGAGCAGCACGCGCTCCAGCCGCCGCGGGTCGGTGGTGACCTCCGACTCGTGCACCACCCGCACGGTGACGTTTGGATCCTTCGCCGCCACCCGCCGGGCGACGAACTCGCCCAGCAGGATGTCCTGCAGTTCCGCCCGCTCGGAGGCGCTGTCCAGCCGGGCCACCTCCAGGACGTCCTCGACGAGGGTGCGCATCGCCTTGGCCCGGTCCAGCACCAGCTCGGTCGGCCGGCCCGGCGGCAGCAGCTCGGCGGCGGTGAGCAGCCCGGTCACGGGGGTGCGCAGCTCGTGCGCGATGTCGGCGGTGACCCGGCGCTCGGCCTCCAGCCGCTGCCGCAGCGCGTCCGCCATGGCGTCCACCGCGCTGGCCAGGTCGTCGGTCTCGTCACGCACCACCCCGCCGATCGCCTCGCGCACCCGGACGTCCGTCTCGCCCTTCGCGACCCGGTTGGCGGCCGTGGCCGCCTTCCGCAGCCGCCGCGACAGATGCCCTCCGACGAGCACTCCGAGCGCGCTGCCGCCCAGCACCACCGCGATGGAGCCGATCACCAGGGCCTGGTCGAGGTCCTTGAGGATGTCGGAGCTGCGGTCCGTGAACCCGGAGTGCAGCGACATCACATGCCCGTTCTTCAGCGGCACCGCCGCCCAGATGTCCGGCGCCCCGCCCGGCCGGTCCGCCACATAGGTGGCCCGCCGGCCCTCATCGGTCTTCTCCCGCAGCTCCTTCGGCAGCTCCGGGTCGTCGATCTTGGTGTTGGGGAAGTTCAGCCGCCCCGACAGCTCGTAGTTGCGCTGGGCGATCATGATGCGCTCGTCCGCCAGGTCGCGCGCGTTGTCCAGCATCGACACCCGGGCCGCGTTGTGCACGACCAGGCTCAGCGCGAGGGCCACCAGCGCCCCGACCAGCGCGATGGCCGCGCTGAGCTTCCACCGCAGACCCGTACCTATGCCCACCCGGTCGACGCACGCCGCCACCAGGCGCCGGAAATAACCGCGCATCCGCTTCGCTCAGGCCTTCAGCTTGTAACCGAAGCCGCGGACCGTCTCGATACGGTCCTGGCCGATCTTCGTACGCAACCGCTGCACATGGACGTCGACGACCCGTGTGTCGCCGCCCCAGCCGTACTCCCACACCCGTTCGAGCAGCTTGTCGCGGGAGAGCACGGTTCCCGGCGCCGCCGAGAACTCCAGCAGCAGCCGCATCTCGGTCGGCGTCAGCGCCACCGGACTGCCGGCCCGGCGCACCTCCATGCCCCCGGTGTCGACCTCCAGCTCGCCGAAGGCCAGCACACCCCCGTCGCCCGGACCGTCCGCGTCCTCCCGGCCGCCGTTCGCGCGCCCGAAGCGGCGCAGCACCGCGCGGATCCGGGCCACCAGCACCGCGCTGTCGAACGGCTTGGTCACATAGTCGTCGGCGCCCGCCTCCAGGCCCAGCACCACGTCGATGGCGTCGGCCCGCGCCGACAGCATGATCACCGGCACCGTCGACTCGTCCCGGATGCGCCGGCACAGGCTCACCCCGTCGAGCCCGGGCACCATGACGTCGAGCAGCGCGATGTCGGGGCGGTCCGTGCGGAACGCCTCCAGGCCCGACAGCCCGTCGGGCATCGCGGTGACCGCGAAACCGTCCCGCTCCAGGGTGAGCTGGGTGGCCTCGCGGATGACGTCGTCGTCCTCGACGAACAGGACGTGGGTCTGGTCTGCCATCCCGCTGCTCTCAGTCCTCGTGTGGTCTCGGGGTCGTCGGGGTCGGTGCGCGCGTGTTCTTCGCGTCCACTCCGCGGACGCGGGGGCCGCGCCGCGGGTTCACCCGTTCATCGGCCCGGGTGGGCCCGTCGGTTCACGACGTGAGCCATGTCTCAGCTGCCGGGCGCCGGTACCGGCTTCGCGCCGGCCACCTGTCCGTAGTCATTGTGCGTGCGGTACTTCTCGGCGAACCGGCCCGATTCCCAGCGGTACGTGATCACGTCGTCGCCGGACGGGTTCGACACCTGGTCCTTCCGGGCGTACACCTGCTTGGTCACCACCAGATCACCGCCGTCGATCTCCGCGTACAGCGGGGGCTCCTCGGCCGAGAACACGTTCACGTACGCGCCGCCCTGCTCGCGGTACACGTACGAGCCGACACCCACCGCGTCCCCGCAGGTCAGCACGTTGACGACGACGTCGTCGACGGACCCCCTGGTGAGGTTGCCGTAGCTCACGTCGACGGGGTACTGGTCGGCGACGCACGGCTTCAGCTCCCGCTTGACCTCCGCCGAGACCTCCGGGTCGGCCTTGACCAGCCGGACCGCGTCGACCCGGTCGGGGGTCCGCGAGGGCTCGGCCGACGCCGCGGCGGCGGGGGCGCTCGCCACGGGGTCCGTGTGCGCCGGGCCCTCGTCCCGCGCACCGGTGCCGCCCGCGCCGCAGCCGGCGGCGAACAGGACGACGGCGGCGAGCACGGCCGTCGCCGTGGTCGCCGCCTGGGTGGTGGTCCGGGCCCGGACGGGCCCCGCGCCGGTCAGGCCGCGCAACGCTCCCGCTCCTCACGCTCCAGCGCGCGGGCGTCCAGATCACGCGCCTGAAGCTCCTCGCGGAGCCGGGCGAGCGCCCGGTGCAGGGTGCTCTTGACCGTTCCGACCGACATGCCGAGGGCGGCGGCCGTCTCCTCCGTGGACATCTGCTCCCAGTGTCGCAGCACCACGACACTGCGCTGCTTCGGGGCGAGGACCTTCAGGATGTCCATCAGCAGGGCACGGTCGGCGTGCTGCTCGGTGGAGTCGTCCACACAGGCGTCCGGGAGCTGCTCGGTGGGCACCTCCTCCAGCTTGCGGGCCCGCCACCACTCCGTCCGCGTGTTGATCATGACCCGGCGCAGGTAGGCGTCGGCCAGCCGCTTGTCCTCGATGGTCTCCCAGCGGCCGTACGTCCGGGCCAGCGCGGTCTGCAGCAGGTCCTGCGCGTCGATGGGGTCCGGGACCAGGCGGCGGGCGCTGCGCAGCAGCGCGTCCTGCCGGGTGCGGACGTACTCCTCGAATGCGAGGACCTCACCCCGGACCTCGCCCCGCGCCATGTCCTGCGCCATGGTGAACCGCCTCCCGCTCCCCGTGCCCGGCCCGCCCGCGCGGGCCGGTCGTACCGCCTGTGATCCGTGGTCGTCGTGCCCTCGTCGAGCACGTGATCGACGGTACGGAGGCGTTGTCACGGCGCTGTCCGAGGAACCCTGCGGGAAGCACTCGGCTGTCCGTCGGTTGTGTAACGGAAGGAGGAACGGGGTAAAGCGGGCGGGTGATCAGGGCGGGTATGTGTCGGTATGTCCCGCCGTGCCGGTGGGGCGTACGGGGAACGGCTGTACGTGACCTCGGACGTGTGTGTGAAACGGCTGTGTCCGGTGTCAGGTCATCGGCAGCCGGTACAGGCCGCCCGGCAGCGGCTCCACCAGACCGTCGGCGACCAGGCCGTCCAGCGCGCGGGCCCGCTGCACCGGCTCGTGCCACACCCGGTCCAGCGCGGCCTGCGGCACCGGACCGTGCGCCTCCCGCAGCACGGCCAGCAGCCGCCCGCGGACCTGACGGTCCGTACCCGCGTACGTCTGTCCCCGGCGCGGTGGACCCTCGTGGGCCGGCTTGCCCGCCAGCCGCCACGCGCACTGCGCCGCGATCGGGCAGCGCCCGCACGACTCGTTCTTCGCCGTGCACACCAGCGCGCCCAGCTCCATGGAGGCGGCGGCCCACCGCGCGGCGGTCGCGGCGTCCTCCGGCAGCAGCGCGCGGGCCAGCCGGCGCTCGGCGGCGGTGGTGGCGTTCGGCGGGTACTGCGTACCGGTGACCGCGCGGGCGAACACCCGGCGCACATTGGTGTCCAGCACCGCGTGCCGCTGCCCGTACGCGAACGACGCCACCGCCGCGGCCGTGTACTCCCCGATGCCGGGCAGCGCCAGCAGCTGGGCGTGGTCGGCCGGTACGTCGCCGCCGTGCCGCTCCGTTATGGCGACGGCGGCACCGTGCAGCCGGAGCGCGCGGCGCGGGTAGCCGAGCCGGCCCCAGGCACGGACCGCCTCACCGGGCGCCTCCGCGGCGAGGTCGGCGGGGCGCGGCCAGCGGGCCAGCCACTGCTCGTAGACGGGCAGCACCCGGTTCACCGGGGTCTGCTGCAGCATGAACTCGCTGACCATCACTCCCCACGCACCGGCCTCCGGGCGCCGCCACGGCAGGTCCCGGGCGTGCTCGTCGAACCAGTCGATGACGGGGGAGTGCAGCGGCTCACCGGGAGCACGCTCGGACGCGGAATCGGCGGCGGTGCCGTACGGAGGCTTCGTGGGAGCAGTCATGGCCCTTCGATCCTCCCACGCCGGTACCCGCCGGTGGTGGGAGCGCCACGGCCATGGCCTCCCGCAGGGTGACGGCACACCTGACGACCGGCAGCGGTGGCACACCCCCGTCCGCTTGTAGCGTCGAGGCCATGGAACGTGCCCGTCTCGCCGCGCTCGGCAAGGACTGCCTGCTCTGGGCGGCCCTCGCCCTGCCCGCGGTCTGCGCCGACCGGATCGGGCTGAACGAGCCGCGTCCGCTCTGGCAGCAGCTCACCGGACTCGGCGTGCTCGCCGCCGCCACCGCCGTGGCCCGGCACCGGCCGACGGCCGCCTTCGGGCTGACGGCGGCGCTCGGCATCGCCGCCGCACCCGCGCTGTTCAGCGTCTCCTACGGCCCCGCCCTCGCGGTGTTCGCGCTGCTGCTCGGCCTGCGGTCGCCCCGGACGGCCCCCGCGGCGCTGTGCCTCGCCGCCGTCGTCTGCGCCGGCGGCGTGAAGATCGAGCTGGTGGGGCCCGACCCGGTCCCCGAGTGGCTGGTCCTGACCGGCACCCTCCTCTTCGGCTGTGTCCTGCCCTGGCTCGGCGGACGCTACTGGGCCCAGAGCCGCGCGCTCACCGCGGCGGGCTGGCTGCGGGCCGCCCGCCTGGAGGAGGAGCGGCGCCTGACCGAGGAACGCGCCCGGCTGCGCGAGCGGGCCAGGATCGCCCAGGACATGCACGACTCCCTGGGACACGAGCTGAGCCTGATCGCCCTGCGCGCGGGCGCCCTCCAGGTCGCCCCCGACCTGCCCGGCCACCACCGGGCCGCCGCGGCCGACCTGCGCGCCGCGGCCGCCGACGCCACGGACCGGCTGCACCGCATCATCGGCGTCCTGCGGGAGGACGACGACGAACCCCTGCCGCTCGCCCCGGCCGGCGAGAACGTCGAACAACTCGTCGCCCGTGCCGCCGAGTCCGGCCTGCCGGTGCGCTGGGAGACCGGCGGGCGGGGCGCGGCCGTGGCACCCGGCGGGGTCGCCGAGCGGCTGCTGCACCGGGTGGCCAGGGAGGCGCTGACCAACGCGGCACGGCACGCACCGGGCGCGCCCGTCGTCGTGGCGGTGACGGGGGACGACAGGCGAGGAGCGACCGTCACCGTCTCCAACGGCCGGCCGGCCGCGGAGAGTTCCCCGGCCCCCGGAGGAGGTTCGGGACTGTTCGGCCTGCGCGCCGCCGTCACCGCGGTCGGCGGCACCTTCGAGGCGGGCCCGCACGCCGACGGGTTCCGCGTCCGGGCCCACATCCCCGCGCGGGCGGACGCGGCGCCCGTACCGCCCCGCCCCGCCTCCGCCCCCTTCACCCGCGCCCGCCGCCGCGTCGCCGCCGGACTCGGTGCCGCCGCCGGCGCGGGCGTCGTCCTGGTCGGCGCCGCCTTCGGCTGGTACGCGTACACCGAGACGCACTCGGTGCTGGAACCCGCCGCCTACGCCGGACTGCGCCCGGGCACACCGGCCGCGGAGGCCGAGCGGGTGCTGCCGGACCGGCACGTCCAGGACCCGCCGACGGAGCGCGCCCCCGCACCGCCCGAGGGCACCGACTGCCGCTACTACCGCGCGAGCGGCGAACTCTTCGTCTCCGTCGACCACTTCCGGCTCTGCTTCGACGACCGGGGCCGCCTGGCCGCCAAGAACGTGATCCCGCGCGTCGGCACGCCCGGCGAAAGGCGGGAGGAATACGAGGAGTTCGCACCGTGATCCGGGTCCTGCTGGCCGACGACGAGGCGATGGTGCGCGCCGGGGTGCGCGCCATCCTGGGGAGCAGCGGCGAGACGGAGGTGGTCGCCGAGGCGGGCGACGGCCGCGAGGCCGTCGAACTGGTCCGGGCGCACCGCCCCGACGTGGCGCTGCTCGACATCCGCATGCCCCGCCTGGACGGGCTCGCGGCGGCCGAGGAGATCGTCCGCACCGTCCCCGGCACGGCGGTCGCCATGCTCACCACCTTCTCCGAACGCGCCTACGTCGCCCGCGCCCTCGGCGGCGGCGCCACCGGCTTCCTGCTGAAGTCCGGCGACCCGTACGAACTCATCGCGGGCGTACGGGCGGTGGCGGGCGGCGCGGCCTTCCTGTCGCCCAAGGTGGCCCGATACGTCATCGAGGGCCTCGGCGGGACCGACGGCGGCGGCCGGCTCGCCCGGGAGGCCGAGGCGCGGGCGCGCGTGGCGGTGCTGAGCCCGCGCGAACGCGAGGTCCTCGGCCTGGTCGGGGCCGGACTGTCCAACCCGGAGATCGCCGCCCGGCTGCACCTCGTCGAGGGCACGGTGAAGGCGTACGTCAGCGCGGTCCTCGACCGGCTCGGTGTACGCAATCGCGTACAGGCGGCGATCGTCGCCCACGAGGCGGGCCTGGTGGCGGGCTGAACCCGCTCAGCGGCGCCGGTGCGTGGCGTACGGCGGCACCGCGCGGGCGACGGTTTCCGGCCCCGGCCCGGTGAACCACCGCGCGGTGGACGCCGACGAGGCGCGCATCGCCTCCGTGAGCCGGACCGCCGGCCGCGTGCCCAGTCGTACGACGGCGAGGGCGACGACCGCGCCGAGCAGCAGGCCCGCCGCCACGTCGTGCGGGTAGTGCACGCCGACGAACACCCGGGAGAACGCCATGAGCAGGGCCAGCGGGGCCGTCAGCAGGACGAGCGCGCGCCGGACCAGGACCAGTGCGAGGGCCGAGGCGCCCGCGATCGTGGCGTGGTTGCTCGGGAACGACCAGTCGCCGTGCGGCGGGCACTCCGCCAGCGACGGCGCGGCGCCGGTGACCGCCCGGCACGGACGCTCCTCGGTCACACCGGACTTGAGGACCTCACTGCATACGTACGCCACAGCCGTGGCCAGAGGTGCAAGGACCGCTGTTGCGAACGTGCGGGTGCCGGAGTGACGTGCCCGCCACCAGCCGGCCACGAACAGCACGACGAACACCAGCAGTCCGGCCTCCGTTCCGATCTCGGCCGTGTGCTGTACCCACGCCGGGGTGTCGTGCGCGTAGTCGGTGATGTCGCGGTAGAGCCCGCTGTCCACGAAGTCCATGGTCACGCACGGTAGGCGAGGCGCCGATACGGTCACACCCCGCGATCGTCGCGTGCCGTACCTGACGAAAGACAGGGGTCACCGGGCTCTCACCGGAATGATGATCCGGAAAAGTTGGGCCCGGAGCGGCGGGTGGGACAAGTTAACGCGCCGATCTCTCGTACAGTTTGCGCCGTGGGATCTCTGCGCAATCCGGTCGGGCCGCTTCCCTCCACCATCTACTGGCGTCGGAGGGCCGTACTGCTGTCCGTGCTGGCCTTGTTGGCGTTGTTGATCACCTGGGTGGTGGTCTCCGGCGACGGGGGCGGCGGCGACCGTGACACCGGGGCCAACGGCAAGAATCCCGCGCCCTCCATCACTCCGGGACCGTCGGGTTCGGGGCCGGCGATCAGTCAGGCGCCGGGCGGGCGCGACGAGTCGGGGTCCGGCGGGTCCGACGGCGGATCCGATGGCGGGTCCGACGGCGGGTCCGGCGGGTCGGGCGGATCTGGCGGATCGGGCGGTTCGTCGTCCGGGTCCGGTGACGGAGGCGCCGACGGCGGTCCCGCGGACTCCGGCGGCGGTGACGGCGGTGGCGCCGGGGGCGGCGCGGGCGGTGGTTCCGGGGGCGGTACGGCGGCGGGGGTCGGCGCGGGTGACGCGCTGCCGGCCGGTTCGGGGTCCTCGCTCCCCAAATGCACGGCGAACGCGGTGAAGTTCACTCTGCGCAGCTCCCGCAACTCCTACGAACCCGGGCAGACGCCCACGTTCCTGCTCACCGCGCGGAACACCTCCGGCGGTGACTGCAAGCTCGATCTCGGGCCGGACAACGCGGTGTTGACGATCACCCCGGCGAGCGCCGAGGACGCGTACTGGGCGTCGGACGACTGCCCGAAGGGGGCGCGGAGCCTGGTGTTCCGGGTGCCGGCGGGGGACAGCATCACGTACACCGTGCGGTGGGACCGCAAGGCGAGCGAGCCGGAGTGCGCGACGCCGAAGGCCGGCACGGCCGGTGCGGGCACCTACCTGGTGGAGGCGAAGGCCCCGGGCTTCGAGAAGGCGCGGACGTCGTTCGTACTGAAGTCGGCCTGACCCCGGCCGCGGCAGTCGTACCCTCCCCAGCGCCTCAAGGGCCTGGGAGGTACTCCCGGGGCGACGGGGGTCCCGTCGCCCCGGGGGAAGTCGCGAGTGGGGCGCTCGGGGAGAGGCACCCCGCAGGCGCGGGTGAGGGACCTCGCCCCCGGCCCGCGGCGGTCACGGCCGCCCTAGACGTACCGCTCGAGAATCGAACTCTCCGCCAGCCGCGACAGCCCCTCGCGCACGCTCCGCGCGCGGGCCTCCCCGACCCCGTCCACGGTCTGCAGGTCGTCCACACTGGCGGCGAGCAGCTTCTGCAGCCCCCCGAAGTGCTCCACCAGCCGGTCGATGATCGCCCCCGGCAGCCGCGGCACCTTGGCCAGCAACCGGAACCCGCGCGGGGACACCGCGGAGTCCAGCGTCTCCGGAGAGCCGGTGTACCCCAGCGCACGGGCCACCGTCGGCAGCTCCAGCAGTTCCGCGTGCGTGAGCACGTTCAGCTCGTGCAGCGCCTCGTCGACCGTGCGGGAACGCTTGGCGGTGGGCTCGGGGACGTAGTCCCGTACGACCAGTTCGCGCTCCGGCTCCACGCCCGCGATCAACTCGTCGAGCTGCAGGGCGAGAAGACGGCCGTCGGTGCCCAGTTCGACCACGTATTCGGCGATTTCGGTGGCGATGCGGCGCACCATCTCCAGCCGCTGTGCGACCGCCGAGACGTCCCGCACGGTCACCAGGTCCTCGATCTCCAGCGCCGACAGCGTGCCCGCGACCTCGTCGAGGCGGAGCTTGTAGCGCTCCAGGGTGGCCAGCGCCTGGTTGGCGCGGGACAGGATCGCCGCCGAGTCCTCCAGGACCCGCCGGTGGCCGTCGACGTACAGCGCGATCAGGCGCATCGACTGGGAGACGGAGACGACCGGGAAGCCGACCTGCTTGGAGACGCGGTCGGCGGTGCGGTGCCGGGTGCCGGTCTCCTCGGTGGGGATGGTCGGGTCCGGCACGAGCTGGACGCCCGCCCGCAGGATCTTGGACAGATCGGACGACAGCACGATGCCGCCGTCCAGCTTGCACAGTTCACGCAGCCGGGTCGCGGTGAACTCGACGTCCAGCACGAAGCCGCCGCTGCACAGCGCCTCGACGGTCTTGTCGGAACCGAGCACGATGAGACCGCCGGTGTTGCCGCGGAGCACGCGCTCCAGGCCGTCACGCAGCCCGGTACCGGGTGCCACGGCGCTCAGCGAGGCGCGCATCAGACCATCGGAACCGGCACTCCCACCGGACTTTCCGGGAGCTGCTGCCCGGTCGTTGGCTGCCACTGCACTCCTCCGGTCGCAGGTTCTGGGGCACCGTCGTTTCGCACACTCGGTTCGTACGGACGGGCGAGACCTGGGCAAAGTCTACCGGCGGTCCTCCGTCTCCCGTGGGGCCTCTCGGCGACGGGAGCGCGGAAGGACCCGCAGGGCCTCCCCCATGTCCGCCACTTCCAGCACCTTCATGCCCGGCGGGACCTTGCCCGGATCGGCCGGTACCAGGGCGTGCGTGAAGCCCAGGCGGTGTGCCTCGGCGAGCCTGCGCTGGACGCCCGTGACCCGTCTCACCTCACCGGCGAGGCCGACCTCGCCGATCGCGACCAGGTTCTTCGGCAGCGGGGTGTCGCTCGCCGCCGACGCCAGCGCGAGCGCGACGGCCAGGTCCGCGGCCGGTTCCGAGAGCTTCACCCCGCCCACCGTCGCGGAGTAGATGTCCCGTTTGCCCAAAGCGCTGATCCGGCCGCGCTGTTCCAGCACCGCCAGCATCATCGACACACGTGAGGTCTCCAGGCCGGACGTGGTGCGCCGGGGCGAGGGGATCTGCGAGTCGACCGTGAGCGCCTGCACTTCGGCGACCAGGGGGCGGCGGCCCTCCAGGGTGACGGTCAGGCAGGTGCCCGGGACCGGTTCGTCACGACGGGTCAGGAAGAGTCCGCTGGGGTCCGCCAGGCCCGTGATGCCCTCGTCGTGCAGCTCGAAGCAGCCCACCTCGTCCGTGGTGCCGTAGCGGTTCTTGACGCCGCGCACCAGCCGCAGGCGCGCGTGCCGGTCGCCCTCGAAGTGCAGGACGACGTCCACCAGGTGCTCCAGCAGGCGCGGACCCGCGATCGCGCCGTCCTTGGTGACGTGGCCCACGAGGAGCGTGGACATCCCGCGCTCCTTGGAGGCCCGGATCAGCGCGCCGGCCACCTCGCGGACCTGGGCCATGCCGCCCGGGGCGCCGTCGATCTCGGGGGACGCCACCGTCTGCACCGAGTCCATGATCAGCAGGGACGGCTTCACCGCGTCCAAGTGGCCGAGCACGGCGGACAGGTCCGTCTCGGCGGCGAGGTACAGGTGGTCGTCGATGGCGTGGATGCGGTCGGCGCGCAGTCGGACCTGGCTCGCCGACTCTTCCCCGGTGACGTACAGCGTGCGGTGCTCCTCGCTCGCCGCCTTGGCCGCCACGTCCAGCAGCAGCGTGGACTTGCCCACGCCCGGCTCACCCGCGACCAGCACCACCGCGCCGGGCACCAGGCCGCCGCCGAGCACCCGGTCCAGCTCGGGCACGCCGGTGGAGCGGGCGGTGGCCTGACGGCCGTCGACCTGGCCGATGGGCAGGGCGGAGGTGGTCACCCGCCCGGGCGCCGTCGTACGGACCGCGGGCGCGCCGTACTCCTCGATCGTCCCCCAGGCCTGGCACTCGGGGCAGCGACCGAGCCACTTGGCCGTCTGCCAGCCGCACTCGGTGCAGCGGTAGGACGGTCGGTCCTTGGTGGTCTTGGTACGGGCAGCCATACGAGAACGGTAACGGCAGGTACCGACAACGGGCCGCGCCCGCTCCCCCGGGGCCGCCGCCCCGGACCCCGCTCCGGCCTCGTCCTCACGCGCCGGACGGGCCGGCAGAGCTCACCGGAATCGTGAAGGGAAAGGTTCCTGTCCCCGATAGAGGGATCGTTTCACCCGTACGGATTAAAAGCATGCAGCGCTCCCGTGGGCGCCGTCCCGTGCCGCCTACGGTCGCCGGATGACGAGCAGCGGCCCGGAGACCTCGACCCGCACGACCGGAACCCACCGGACGCACCGGGAAGTGCGCGACCGCGGGGCCGCGCGCACCCTGGCCCAGCGGCCGGTCACCCGCTACGCGTCCCATCTGGACGGCCTGTTCACCTACTGCCTGTCCGTCCTCTGCGACCACGACGCGGCGACCGCCGCCCTGGCCGACGTCCTCGTGCTCGCGGAGCGCCGCGGCCGGCACGTCCCCGACGAGCTCGGGAGCCGCGCCTGGCTGTACGCCCTGGCCCGCTGGGCGTGTCTGCGCGAGCTGGCCGAGGCCGGGCGGCGACGCCGGACCACCCACGCCGCGGGCCGCGCCGGCCGGCGGCGGGCGGCGGGGGCCGCCCCCGTCCCGGCCGTCTCCGAGGACGTCCAGGAGCGGCGCCGCCGCGAACTGGCCGAGCTGGCCTGGCCGGAGGCCGCCGGGACCACGCCCGAGCAGCGCGAGGCGCTCGAACTCGCCGTGCGCCACCACCTCGCCGCCCACGAGGTCGCCGCCGTGCTCGGCATGCAGCCGGCCGCCGCGCGTGCGCTGCTCGCCGCCGCGGCCTGCGAGGTGGAACGCACCCGCGCGGCGCTCGCCGTCATCGAGACCGGCGCCTGCCCGGGGGTGGCGCACCTCACCGGTGACCGGCGGCTCGTGCTCAGCGCGACCCTGCGCCGGGAACTCGTCCGGCACGTCGACGACTGCCCGCGCTGTCGCCGTACCGCCGAACGGGCCGTTCCCGGCCGCTGGCCCGGCACCAGCGTCACCCCGGACGCGCTGCCCGTCCTCCCGGCGCCCCAGGCGGCCCTGCACGCCGCCATGGCGCACCCGCCCCGCGCGCGTGCCGCCGCGCCCCGCTTCGACCGGCGCGGCTTCCCGATGGACCCCAAGGACCGCGTCGCCCGGCGGGACCGGCTGCGCGCGCGTGCCGTCACGACGACGGTCGTCGCCACCGTGGTCGCCGCGCCGGTGCTCGCCCTGTGGGCCGCCTACCGGAGCACCCCCGTGGGCGAGGACCGGGACGGCCGCCCGTCCTCCGCGCGGGAGGACGGCGGCCCCCTCGACCTGGACGGCGAGGGAGCGGGCGGCTACGAGAACACCGGCAACGCGAGCACACGGCCCGAGGCCGGATTCGGTGAGAACGGCGAGCCGGACGTGTCCGTGGAGGTCGTGAGCGTCGCCGGAGCCGGGCACAAGGGTGCCGGCGTGCTGGGCGTCACGGCCGACCACAGCGGCGACACCACGCTGATCACCCTGACCGCGACGGGTGCCGAACCGGTCCGCTGGTCCGTGTCGGCAAAAGCGTCCTGGCTCTATCCGAGCCGGTCGTCGGGAACGCTCGCGCCCGGCGAGTCGGTGACGGTCAGGATCTATGTCGACCAGTTGCACGAGCCGTCCGGCCCCTGGAGCGCGGCCGTGGCGGTCTCGCCCGCCGGCTTCGTCGTGACCATCGACGGTCACGGCCCCGTCCTCTCCGCCCCGGGCGGCGGCCCGCCCTCCGGCCACCCCGGCGGCCCGGGCACCGCGCACCCCGGCACGCCGAGCGATCCGCCCCCGTCGTCACCCGGCCCGGAGCCGACGCCCACGACACCGGCGCCCTCCCCGTCCACACCGGGCGGCCCGCCGTCCTCACCCGGCCCGGATCCCACGGCGGGCGGCCCGCAGGAGCCACCGCCCGCCGGGGGCGACACCGCGGGCCCGGCCACGTCCTCCTAGGGCGCCCTAGGGGCGCCGGGCGGGGTCCGCAGGATGCGGGGCCAGCAGGGGCAGCTGCGAGGCCAGCCGTTCCTCGCACAGTTCGACCAGGCGGTCGTAGCCCGCCTTGCCCATCAGCTCGGTCAGCTCCGCGCGGTAGGAGACGTACACCGGGTCCCCGGCGCCGTGCGCCGAGGTGGCCGAGGTGCACCACCAATGCAGGTCATGGCCGCCCGGACCCCAGCCCCGGCGGTCGTACTCACCGATCGACACCTGCAGCACGCGCGTGTCGTCGGGCCGGTCGATCCAGTCGTAGGTCCGCCGGACGGGAAGCTGCCAGCACACGTCCGGCTTGGTCTCCAGCGGCTCCCGGCCCTCCTTCAGGGCGAGGATGTGCAGCGAGCAGCCCATGCCGCCCGCGAAGCCCGGCCGGTTCTGGAAGATGCACGAGCCCTGGAACGGGCGGGTCTGACGGTCGCCGTCCTCGTCCTCGGAGACCCAGCCGTTCCGCGTGCCCTCCGCGTGGTGCTGCCAGATGTCCGGAGTGAGCCTCGCCACGTGCCCGGCGACCCGCTTCTCGTCGTCCTCGTCCGAGAAGTGGGCGCCCAGGGTGCAGCAGCCGTCGTCCGCGCGGCCCGCCTGGATGCCCTGGCAGCCGCTGCCGAAGATGCAGTTCCAGCGAGAGGTCAGCCAGGTCAGGTCGCAGCGGAAGACCTGCTCGTCGTCGGCCGGGTCGGGAAACTCCACCCACGCGCGGGCGAAGTCGAGCCCCTTCTCGTCGTCCCCCGGTGCCGTTCCCGGCGCCGGGGGTGCTGTCACCCGCGAAGAACCCTCGGCCGGTCCGGCCTTCTTGTCCTTCCTGGCCTTTTTGTCCGTCTTTTCGTCCTTCGCCTTTTTCGTCTTTGGCACCCGTCCAGGGTAAGTCGCCCACGCCCCCCGCCGGGACCGGCCCGGCCGCCGCGAAGGAGGCATCACACCGCGCGGCGGGCAGTAGCGTTCCGTACATGAGACTCGGTGTCCTCGACGTGGGTTCGAACACGGTGCATCTGCTGGTGGTGGACGCGCACCCCGGCGCGCGCCCGCTGCCCGCGCACTCGCACAAGGCGGAACTGCGCCTCGCCCAACTCCTCGACGACGACGGGGCCATCGGCGCCAAGGGTGTCGACAGACTGGTCGCCGTCGTCCACGAGGCGCTCCAGGCCGCCGAGGACAAGGGCGTCGAGGAGCTGCTGCCGTTCGCGACCTCGGCGGTGCGCGACGCCCGCAACGCCGACGACGTCCTCACGCGCGTGCGCGAGGAGACCGGGGTCGAGCTGCAGGTCCTCAGCGGCGACGAGGAGGCCCGGCTCACCTTCCTCGCCGCCCGCCGCTGGTTCGGCTGGTCGGCCGGGAAACTGCTCGTCATCGACATCGGCGGCGGCTCCCTGGAGATCGCCTACGGCATGGACGAGGAGCCCGACGCCACGGCGTCCCTGCCGCTCGGCGCCGGCCGCCTCACCGCCGCGCGGCTGCCCGGCGACCCGCCCGGGCCGGACGACGTCCGCGCGCTGCGCCGCCACGTCCGTACCGAGATAGCCCGCACGGTCGGGGAGTTCAGCCGCTTCGGCGCACCCGACCACGTGGTGGCCACCTCCAAGACCTTCCGGCAGCTCGCCCGCATCGCCGGCGCCCCCGGCTCCGCCGAGGGCCTGTACGTCCAGCGCGAGCTGAAGCGGGAGTCCCTGGAGGGCTGGGTGCCGCGGCTCGCCGCCATGACCGCCGCCGAGCGCGCCGAGCTGCCCGGGGTCTCCGACGCCCGCGCGGGCCAGCTGGTCGCCGGGGCCCTGGTCGCGGAGGGCGCCATGGACCTGTTCCGCGTGGAACGCCTGGAGATCTGCCCCTGGGCCCTGCGGGAGGGCGTGATACTCCGCAGACTGGATCACCTGGGCCAGGGGTAGCGGCCCCCGGTTCATGACAAACACCACAACGGCGAACGGACACCCCGCACCCACCCGGCCCCACCCCGTAACCTGAGGCTCGTGGCAGAAGCAAGGGACGTAGTCCGCATCCCGGATGCGAAGGTCGCCCTGTCGACGGCCTCCGTCTACCCGGAGTCGACGGCGACGGCCTTCGAGATCGCCGCGCGCCTCGGATACGACGGCGTCGAGGTCATGGTGTGGACCGACCCGGTCAGCCAGGACATCGAGGCCCTGCGCAGACTCAGCGACTACCACCGCATCCCCATTCTGGCCGTCCACGCGCCCTGCCTGCTCATCACGCAGCGCGTGTGGTCCACCGACCCCTGGACCAAGCTCCAGCGCGCACGGGCCGCCGCCGAGAAGCTCGGCGCCGGCACGGTGGTCGTCCATCCACCCTTCCGCTGGCAGCGGCAGTACGCCCGCGACTTCGTGGAGGGCGTCTGGCGGATGGCCGGCGAGACGGACGTGCGGTTCGCGGTGGAGAACATGTACCCCTGGCGCTACCGCGACCGCGAGATGCTCGCGTACGCCCCCGACTGGGACGTCACCAAAGAGGACTACCGCCACTTCACGATCGACCTCAGCCACGCCTCGACCGCCCGCACCGACGCCCTGCAGATGATCGACCGCATGGGCGACCGCCTCGGCCACGTCCACCTCGCCGACGGCCGGGGCTCCGCCAAGGACGAGCACCTGGTGCCCGGCCGCGGCGACCAGCCCTGCGCCGAGGTGCTGGAGGGTCTCGCGTCGCGCGGCTTCGACGGCCATGTCGTCATCGAGGTCAACACCCGCCGGGCCATGTCGGGCGCGGAGCGCGAGGCCGACCTGGCCGAGGCACTGGCGTTCACCCGCCGGCACCTGTCCTCCGCCGCCTCCGCCGTCGAGGTGCCACGGCGATGACCGGCCGCACCGCGGGCGACGGCCCGGACGTCTCCGCGCGGGACGACGACACCGCGCGGGACGCCGCCTCCGCGCGGAGCGACGACGGTACCTCCGCGCGGAGCAACGGCACCCTCACGCGGGGCGACGGCCCCCCTCGGCGCCGAGGCCGTCCGCCCCGTACGGAATCGGCCGGCACCCGGGACCGCATCCTCGACGCGGCCCGCGAGGAGTTCTCCGCGCGGGGATACGAGAAGACCTCCGTCCGGGGCATCGCCAAGTCGGCCGGGGTCGACCCCGCGCTGGTGCACCACTACTTCGGCACCAAGGAGCAGGTGTTCGAGGCCGCCGTGGAGGTCGCCTTCGCGCCGGCGTTCACCGTGCGGGACACGCTCCTCGACGGTCCCGTCGAGGAGGCCGGCGAGCGGATGACCCGCATGATCATCAGCCTCTGGGAGAGCCCGGTCACCCGGGCCCCGCTGCTCGCGATCGTCCGCTCCGCCGTGAACAACGAGATCGCGGCCGGTGTCTTCCGCCGCCTGATCGCCGGCCAGCTGCTGCGCCGGGTCGCCGGCCGGCTCGACGTCCCCGACGCGGAGCTGCGCGTCGAGCTCGCCGCCGCGCAGCTGGTCGGGATCGCGATGATCCGGTACGTGATCAAGGTGGATCCGCTGGCCTCGGCGGACGCCGAGCAGATCGTCGAGCGGGTGGCACCGGTGGTGCAGGGGCACCTCACCGGGCGCTGACACCCCTCCGGAGCGAGACACCCGTCCCGGAATCCGGACACCTCGTCCCGCCCTCTGGATGACCGGCGTACGCTCGACGACAGTCATAACTCTCCGAAGGAGCGAGCGACGATGCCCGAGCTGAGGTCCCGCACAGTCACCCACGGCCGCAACATGGCGGGCGCCCGCGCCCTTATGCGCGCCTCCGGTGTACCGGGTGCGGACATCGGCCGCAAGCCGATCATCGCGGTCGCCAACAGCTTCACGGAGTTCGTCCCCGGCCACACCCACCTGGCCCCGGTCGGCCGGATCGTCAGCGAGGCGGTCACCGCGGCCGGCGGCATCCCGCGCGAGTTCAACACCATCGCCGTCGACGACGGCATCGCGATGGGCCACGGCGGCATGCTGTACTCCCTGCCCTCCCGCGACCTGATCGCGGACAGCGTGGAGTACATGGTGGAGGCGCACCGCGCGGACGCCCTGATCTGCATCTCCAACTGCGACAAGATCACCCCGGGCATGCTCAACGCGGCCCTGCGGCTGAACATCCCCACGGTCTTCGTCTCCGGCGGCCCGATGGAGTCCGGCCGCGCCACCCTGGTCGACGGCACGGTGCGCACGCTGGACCTGGTCGACGCGATGTCGGAGGCGGTCAACGAGAAGATCTCCGATGCGGACATCCTCCGCATCGAGGAGAACGCCTGCCCGACCTGCGGCTCCTGTTCCGGCATGTTCACCGCCAACTCGATGAACTGCCTCACCGAGGCGATCGGCCTCTCCCTCCCCGGCAACGGCTCGGTCCTCGCCACCCACACCGCCCGCAAGGCGCTCTACGAGAACGCCGCCCGCACGGTCCTGGACCTGACCCGCCGCTACTACGAGCAGGACGACGACTCGGTCCTGCCCCGCAGCATCGCCACCCCCGCCGCCTTCGAGAACGCCATGGCGCTCGACATCGCCATGGGCGGCTCCACCAACACGATCCTGCACCTGCTGGCCGCCGCCCAGGAGGCGGAGGTCCCCTACGGCCTCACCGAGATGGACGCCCTCTCGCGCCGCGTCCCCTGCCTGGCCAAGGTCGCGCCCAACGTCGCCAAGGACCGCACGTACTACATGGAGGACGTGCACCGCGCGGGAGGCATCCCCGCCCTCCTCGGCGAGCTGCACCGCGCGGGCCTGCTCAACGAGGACGTCCACTCCGTCCACAGCCCGTCCCTGGCCGACTGGCTGAAGACCTGGGACATCCGCGGCGGCTCCCCGTCGCAGGAGGCCGTGGAACTGTGGCACGCGGCCCCCGGCTGCGTCCGCTCCGCCGAGGCCTTCTCCCAGTCCGAGCGCTGGGAGACCCTCGACGAGGACGCCGAGGGCGGCTGCATCCGCTCCGTCGAGCACGCGTACTCCGAGGACGGCGGCCTGGCGGTGCTGCGCGGCAACCTCGCCGTCGACGGCTGTGTGGTGAAGACGGCCGGCGTCGACGAGTCCATCTGGACCTTCGAGGGCCCGGCGGTCGTCTGCGAGTCGCAGGAGGAGGCCGTCGAGAAGATCCTCACCCAGCAGGTCAAGGAGGGCGACGTCGTCGTCATCCGCTACGAGGGCCCCAAGGGCGGCCCCGGCATGCAGGAGATGCTCTACCCGACGTCGTACCTGAAGGGCCGCGGCCTCGGAAAGGCCTGCGCCCTGATCACCGACGGCCGTTTCTCCGGCGGCACGTCCGGCCTGTCCATCGGCCACGCCTCCCCGGAGGCGGCCTCGGGCGGCACCATCGCCCTGGTCGAGGACGGCGACCGCATCCGCATCGACATCCCGAACCGCTCGATCGAGCTGCTGGTCGACGAGGCGGAACTGACCCGCCGCGAGCAGGCCCTGAACGGCCGGTACGCCCCGAAGAACCGCGACCGCAAGGTCTCCGCCGCCCTGAAGGCGTACGCGGCGATGGCCACCAGCGCGGACAAGGGCGCGGTGCGCGACGTGAGCAAGCTGGGCTGAGCCCCACCGGGCCGTGAGCAGAGCAGGGCCGCTTCCGCACCGCGGGGGCGGCCCTCGCCGTCGGCGGGGCGCCGGGACCCCACCCGCCCACGGCGAACACGGTCCCGGCGGGCACGGACGGGCCATCCGCGTCCGGCGTTCCCTGTGCCGGCCCCCGTTCCCAGTCAGCCGGCCGCCCGGTTCACCAGTCGGCCGGGTCGTCCCCCGACACGCCGAACACGGTCCCGTCGGGCGCGCCGGCGTAGACGTGACCGTCCGCGAGCACCGGCGTGGGCAGCGAGTCGGGGACCCGGTCGGCTTCGGCGCCGAGCCGCGGCCGGGTCTGCCCGAGGAGTTCCCCCGTGCGGGCGTCGACGCCCAGCAGCCGCCCGTCGGGGGCGGTGACGTACACGTGCCGTCCGTCGGAGACGGGCTCCGAGCCCCGGCTCACGCCCGTCTCCAGCCGCCACCGCTGCCTGCCCGCCGCCATGTCGACGGCCGCCAGCGAGCCGCCCGCGCCCATGAGGTACACGGTGTCCCCGTGCACGCCGACCTCCGCCTGCGCGACGGGCACGGGCAGTGTCACCCGGTGGGTTTCCCCGGTGCCGGGCGTGTAGCGGAGCACGGCCTTCGCGTCCCCGTAGGCGGCGCCCTCGACGATGAGGTACACGGCCCCGTCCGCCGCTCCCACCGGCGTCAGCGTCCCCTCCAGTTCCGCGTCCCACCGCACGTCACCCGTCGCCGGATCCACCGAGGTGACCCGGGTCCTGTTCCCGTCCCCGGACGGACTCGCCGCGTACGCCGACGATCCGCCCGCCCCGCCCGTCTCCTCCGGCTCCACGGCGAACGAGGAGAAGTACGGCACGGCCTGCCCCGGAATCCGGTGGGACCACCTGGTCTCGCCGGAGGCACTGTCCACGCCCGTGACCGTCCCGTCGGAGCGGGTCAGCAGGAGCATGTCGCCGACCGCCCGCACCCCGTCGTACTCGGGCGGGTCCTCCTGCCACACCGGCTCGCCCGTGGCCGGATCGAGCGCCTCCAGGACGCCGACCAGGTCGAGGGAGGGCTGGACGAGGCCGCCCGACAGGACCGGCGGTTCGCTCCGCGTCGTCCCGTCGACGTCGTGCCGCCACAAGGTGCGGCCGTCGGCCGGATCGAGGGCGAAGACCCGGCCGGGCAACGCGCAGAGCAGTTTCTCCGCCCCGTACGAGCACTGGGGCATGCCGCCGGCCTCCGGGGCGGGCACCGCCTTCCACACGCCGAAGCCGCCCGATGCGCTCCGCGCGGTGGTGGTCTTCCGCTCCGGTTCCGCGCCGCCGAGCACCTGCACCGAGGCGAGCCCGCCGAGCACGGCGAGGCAGAGCACCCCGGCCACCAGGACCGTCCTCCTGCCGAGGCGCCGCGCGGGCCGCTTCGCGGGCGCGTCCGCCAGGGACTCCGGCTCGGCCTCCTCCGGCGCCTCCCGCGTCCGCTGCGCCGGTACGAACACCTGCGTGTCGTACGCCGCCGACACCGACCGCAGCTCCCGCATCAGCTCGTCCGGCGTGGGCCGGTCGTCAGGCTCCTTGGCGAGACACCGCAGCACCAGCGGCGCGAGCGACTCCGGTACGCCGGTCAGGTCGGGCTCGTCGTGCACGACCTGGTAGGCGACGACGTACGGGCTGTCGGAGTCGAACGGACCACGCCCCGTCGTCGCGTGCACCATGAGCGACCCGAGCGCGAACACGTCGGCCGCGGGGCCCACCTCCCGGGGCCGCCGGAACTGCTCGGGCGCCATGAACGGCGGCGTGCCGATCAACTTCCCGGTTTCCGTGCGCAGTTCGCTGTCCTTCGGCCGGGAGATGCCGAAGTCGATGACCTTCGGCCCGTCCTCGGCGAGCAGCACGTTGCTCGGCTTCAGATCCCGGTGCACGACCCCGACCCGGTGGATGTCGCGCAGCGCCTCCGCGAGCCCGGCCATCAGCCGACGCGACTGGTCCGGGTCCATGGGCCCGTTCCGTTTCACTTCCTCGGAGAGCGTCGGACCCGGGATGTACAGGGTGGCCATCCACGGCCGCCCGCCCTCCGGATCGGCGTCGACGACCGGCGCCGTGAAGGCTCCGCTCACCCGCCGCGCCGCGGCCACCTCCTGCCGGAACCGCCCTCTGAACTCGGGATCCATGGCGTACCGGGCGTGTACGACCTTCACCGCGACCCGCATCCCGGAGGTGCTCCGGGCCAGATGCACGACCCCCATGCCGCCCGAGCCCAGACAGGATTCCAGACGATAGTGACCGGCGTATTCCGGAAGTTCCGCTTCCGCGCTCGCTCCGGCGTTCCGCTGCGACGCCATGGAACCACCCCCGTGTTGTTCTTCCGCGCGCGCGATGCTCGGAGCCTAGTCGATGGCGGCTGGGGGACCGAGGCGGCGTGCCGTCCTCACGCGCGAATGACGAACTGGTGTTTCATGATGGGTTCCAGGGGAATCAACGTGACCCCACGACAGTCGTGGGGCGCAACGGGGGAGGTTTTCTCATGTCTGTCGACCAGACCCGGGACATCGCGGGCGGGGACGAGAAGGCGACGGTGACGGCGGCCACGGCCGTACGCTCCTACCCGGTCGCTCCGGGCTACCGGCTCAACGTCCGCAGCGGCCCCGGCACCCACTACTCCGTCGTCCGGGTCCTGCCCGAGGGCGCCGAGGTCCGGATCAGCTGCCAGGCACCGGGCACCCGGGTGTCGGGCCCGTACGGCACCTCCAACATCTGGGACAACATCGGCAGCGGCCAGTACGTCTCCGACGCGTACATCCGCACCGGCAGCGACGGGTACGTGGCTCCCCGCTGCCAGTGACGTCCCTTCGAAGAGATCCGCTGAACCGGCACCGACCGTGCCCTGGGACTCCGCCCGGAACCCCAGGGCACGGTCGTGCACGACCGGCCCGCGGCGGGGACCGACGGGGGAGGGGGCCCACGTGCGCACCCGGAGGAGGAGTCACAATCGACCCGTGAGCGCAGCAGAGAACGACCCGAACGGCACCCCGGCCACCCCCGCAGGCCCCCGGCCCGAGCCCATCCGCTTCTTCGGTACGACCTGGGTCGACCACTCCGGCGGCTACACCGCCCGCCGCGTCGGCGTCGCGGCCGGCTCCCTCGCCGCCGCGGCGGCCGCCTGCCTCGTGCTCCGCATCGCCTACGACGGGCTCCGCATCGCCGACGTCGGCAGCTTCGTCTCCCTCCTCATGATCGTGATGTTCGCGATCTGCAGCTCGCTCGCCTTCCGCCACACCTGGTCCGCCTTCACCACCCGCCCCGACCCCGACCGCCAGGCCTCCCTGCGCGGCCTGCTGGCCATCGGCTTCGTCGGCTCCCTCCTCGCCTATTTCCTCCGCACCTTCACCGAAGCCCCGGGCGAGAAGCTCCACCGCGCGGAGTACGACAAGGCCCGCGCGGAGTACGAGAAGCGCACCACCCGCCGCTCGGGCAACCCGTCGAAGAAGCGCCGCCGCTCCTGACCTCACCGGAAACCCGGCCACCATGGCCGTATGACGCCATCCAGGACCGACCGCCTCACCCGAGCCCACTCCTTCAACGCCGCCGCCGCCCGGTACGCCGCCAACCGCCCCTCCTACCCTCCCGCCCTCTTCGACACGATCGAGGAGCTGACCGGCCGCCCCCTGGCCGGCTCCCGGGTCGTGGACGTCGGCGCCGGTACGGGCATGGCGACCGCCCGTCTGCACGCGCGCGGCGCCGACGTGATCGCCGTCGAGCCCGGTGACGGCATGGCGGCCGAGTTCCGCCGCACCCTCCCGGACGTGCCGCTCGTCCGGGGCGACGGCAACGCCCTCCCCCTCGCCGGCCACAGCGCCGACCTCCTCACCTACGCCCAGGCCTGGCACTGGACCGACCCCGCCCGCGCCGTCCCGGAGGCGGTACGGGTCCTGCGGCCGGGCGGGGCGCTCGCCCTGTGGTGGAACACCGACGCGCTCGACGTGCCCTGGATCGCCGAGGAAGCCGAACGCACCGCACGCCACTTCGGCGTGAACCCCGCCGCCGAGCGGCGCGACACCGACGCCCGAGCCGTCGACCCCACCGGTCTCCTGCGCTTCACCCGCCGGGAGATCCGCTGGAGCCGCCGCGTCCCGATCGACACCCACCTGGCCAACCTCGCCAGCCACTCGGTCCTCCTCGTCCACGCCGACCGTGCCGCCGCCTTCCTCGCCGAGCAGCGCGAGCACCTCACCGCCGCCTTCCCGGACGGCGCCGTCGAGGAGACCTACGTCGTCGTCCTCCTCCTCGCCACCGCGCCACCGACCCCGACGGCTTGACGCCTCCCGACCCCGGGAGGAGTATTCATCACATGATGAATTACTCCTCCCGTCCACCGGAGGAACCGGCCGTCCACGCCCAGGACCTCACCGTCGTCCGAGGCACCCGCACCGTCCTGCGCGGCCTCGACTTCACCGTCCCGCGCGGCCAGATCACCGGCCTCCTCGGCCCCTCCGGCTGCGGCAAGTCGACCCTGATGCGGGCCGTCGTCGGCACCCAGGCCAAGGTCACCGGCACCCTGGACGTCCTCGGCCACCCCGCCGGCCACCCCACCCTGCGCACCCGCGTCGGCTACGTCACCCAGGCCCCGTCCGTCTACGACGACCTGACCGTCCGCCAGAACCTCGACTACTTCGCCGCGATCCTCGACCCCGGCCGGGCGGCCGCCGACCGCCGCCACGCGAACGTCACCCGCGCGATCGCCGACGTCGACCTCACCACCCACGCCGACGCCCTCGCCGGCAACCTCTCCGGCGGCCAGCGCAGCCGCGTCTCCCTCGCCGTGGCCCTTCTCGGCACCCCCGAACTCCTCGTCCTCGACGAACCCACCGTCGGCCTCGACCCCGTCCTCCGCCGCGACCTGTGGCAGCTCTTCCACACCCTCGCCACCGAACGCGGCGCCACCCTCCTGATCTCCTCCCACGTCATGGACGAGGCCGAGCGCTGCCACCGCCTCCTGCTCATGCGCGCGGGCGGGATCCTCGCCGACGACACCCCCGCCGCCCTGCGCACCCGCACCGGCTCCGACACCGTCGAGGCGGCCTTCCTCCACCTGGTCGACGAGGCGACCGCGGCAGGCCGCACCAAGGAGACGACCCGATGAGCACGACCACCCCCGCCCCGGCGCGCGCCCTCAACGCCTCCCGCACCACCGCCACCGCCGCCCGGGTCCTGCGCCAGCTCCGCCACGACCCGCGCACCATCGCGCTGCTGCTCCTCATCCCCTGCGTGATGCTGTTCCTGCTCCGCTACGTCTTCGACGGCAGCGCACGCACCTTCGACGGCATCGGCGCGTCACTCCTCGGCATCTTCCCGCTGATCACGATGTTCCTGGTCACTTCGATCGCCACCCTGCGCGAACGCACCTCCGGCACCCTCGAACGCCTCCTCGCCCTGCCCCTGGGCAAAGGTGACCTGATCGCCGGCTACGCCCTCGCCTTCGGCGCCCTCGCGATCGTCCAGTCCGCCCTCGCCACGGGCCTCGCCGTCTGGTTCCTCGGCCTCGACGTCACCGGCAACCCCTGGCTGCTCCTCCTGGTCGCCCTGCTCGACGCCCTCCTCGGCACGGCCCTCGGCCTCTTCGTCTCGGCCTTCGCGGCCTCCGAGTTCCAGGCGGTCCAGTTCATGCCGGCGGTGATCTTCCCCCAGCTCCTCCTCTGCGGCCTCTTCACCCCGCGCGAGAACATGCACCCGGCCCTGGAGGCCCTCTCCGACGTCCTCCCCATGTCCTACGCCGTCGACGGCATGAACGAGGTCCTGAAGCACACCGACATGACCGCGGCCTTCGTCCGCGACACGGCGATCGTCGCGGGCTGCGCCCTGCTGGTCCTGACCCTGGGCGCGGCCACCTTGAAACGCCGGACGGTGTAAATCAGCCCGTCCGGCGTTTGAGGACGAGGCCCGTCCAGGGCCGAAGGGGGGTCCGGGGGCACAGCCCCCGGGGACGGGACGGGAAGGGGCGGCGGGGGCGAAAAACTCACGACGGCACCCCACCACCGACATCCCGCCCACCGGACACCCCACCCCCACCCGCCCCCGGGATGCAAGGATGACGAGGGACGACCCACCCCCGGAGGGCACCAACCACCATGACCCAGAAAGTCGCAGTCCTCGGCACAGGAAAAATCGGCGAAGCCCTGCTCAGCGGAGTGATCCGCGCCGGCTGGGCCCCCACCGACCTCCTCGTCACCACCCGCCGCCAGGAACGAGCCGACGAACTCCGCACCCGCTACGGAGTCACCCCGGTCTCCAACCAGGAAGCCGCCAAGACCGCCGACACCCTGATCCTCACGGTCAAACCGCAGGACATGGGCACCCTCCTCGACGAACTCGCCCCCCACGTCCCCGCCGACCGCCTGGTCATCAGCGGCGCGGCCGGCATCCCCACCGCCTTCTTCGAGGACCGCCTCGCCGCCGGCACCCCGGTCGTCCGCGTCATGACCAACACCCCCGCCCTCGTCGACGAGGCCATGTCGGTCATCTCCGCCGGAAGCCACGCCACCGCCGACCACCTCGCCCACGCCGAGGAGATCTTCGGCGCCGTCGGCAAGACCCTCCGCGTCCCCGAGTCCCAGCAGGACGCCTGCACCGCCCTCTCCGGCTCCGGCCCGGCGTACTTCTTCTACCTGGTCGAGGCCATGACCGACGCCGGCATCCTGCTCGGCCTGCCCCGCGACAAGGCCCACGACCTGATCGTGCAGTCCGCGATCGGCGCCGCGACGATGCTCCGCGACAGCGGCGAACACCCGGTGAAGCTCCGCGAGAACGTGACCTCCCCCGCCGGCACCACCATCAACGCCATCCGCGAACTCGAGAACCACGGCGTACGGGCCGCCCTCATCGCCGCCCTCGAAGCCGCCCGCGACCGCAGCCGCGAACTCGCGAGCGGCACCAAGGACTGACGACCAGGGCCAAGGACCGACGCGCGAAGTGATCTCCCGCGCGGGGGATCACTTCGCCGCGGTCAGGACGTCCTCCGTCGTCACCACCGTCGCGAACCCACCCCCGTGCAGCGACACCGCCGACGCCCGCGCCAGCTCGTCCGCGCTCTGCCGCCAGCCGAAGGGCCCCTCCAGGTCGAAGGTGTACGTCGCGTCGAACGCGACCACCACCTCGTACCCGAGGTTCCCGCCCATCCGCGCCGTCGTCTCGACGCACATGTTCGTCTGGATCCCGGCCAGCACGATCTGCGAGATCCCCGCCTCCCGGAGCCAGGCGCCCAGGTCGGGCGTCCCGAGGAACGCCGAGTTCACACTCTTGGTGACCAGCAGCTCGGCCCCGCTTCCCTTCCCGCGCCGCCGCTCCACGTACTCCTTGAACCCGTTCCCCTCGTACCCGGCCCGCAACGGCGACCCGGGCTTGACCGAGTCGTGCCGCACGAAGACGACCGGCCGACCGGTCGACTGCCATACGTCGACGAGGGCGGCGATGTTGTCGTCCGCGGCCGGGTTGTTCCGCGGCCCCCAGAAGTCGACCTCCTCGAAGCCCTTCTGCACGTCCACGACCACCAGTGCTGCGTTCTGCGCGATGTCCATGCCCACGATCGTGCCGCCCGGCAGCACCGGCTCCCAGAGGTCCGAAAGTCAGCGATCGATGGTTTACTGCCACCCATGGCAGCCCCCTACCGTGTGGCCCTGGTCGCCTTCCCCGGCATCCGCGCCTTCGACGTCTCCGTCATCACCGAGGTCTGGGGCCCCGACCGCACCGACCGCGGCGCCCCCGCCTTCGACCTGCACCGCACCGCCACCGACACCACCCCCGTCCCCATGCGCGGCGGCCTCACCCTCCTCCCCGACCGCCCCCTCACCTGGCTGACCGACGCCGACCTGATCGTCGTCCCCGGCCTCGACGACCACCTCACCCCCGCACCACCCCCGGTCCTCGACGCCCTCCGCCACGCCCACGCACGCGGCACCACCATCGCCGCCCTCTGCGGCGGCGCCTTCACCCTCGCCCAGGCCGGACTCCTCGACGGCCGCCGCGCCATCACCCACTGGAACCTGATCGACCTCTTCCGCGCGCACCACCCCCACGTCACCGTGGTCCCCGACGCCCTGTTCATCGAGGACGGCAACATCTGGACCGCGGCCGGAACCGCCGCCGGCATCGACCTCTGCCTCCACCTGATCCGCCTCGCCCACGGAGCCGAGGCCGCCGCCACCATCGCCCGCTCCATGGTCACGGCCCCCTTCCGCACCGGCACCCAGGCACAGTTCATCGAGCACCCCACCCCGCGCGCCGACCGCGACGCCGACGCCCTCGCCGCCGTACGCGAGCACGCCCTGCGCCACCTCCACGAACCGCTCACGGTCACCGACCTGGCCGCCCACGCCGGCATGTCCCCGCGCACCTTCGCCCGCCACTTCACCGCGGCCACCGGCACCACCCCGCTGCGCTGGCTCCTCGACCAGCGCATCGCCGCGGCCCAGCGCCTCCTGGAGCGCACCGACCTCCCCATGCCCGAGGTCGCCCGCCGCGCGGGCTTCGGCAGCGAGGTCACCATGCGGCAGCACTTCGCATCGCGCCTCGCCACCAGCCCCCGCGCCTACCGGGCCGCGTTCAGCACGGGCGCCCCGGTGTCCGAGCCCGCCGGCAACAAGCCGATCGCCCGGTAAGCGGCATCAACGGTCGGCCGGGCCATGCCCCGCGCCCGCTCCGCACCGTCCCGCAGCACCCCCTCCACATAACCGGGATCCGCGCACAACTCCTGGTGCCTCTCCCGCACGGGCCTCAGCACCTCGACCACGGCCTCCGCCGCATCCCTCTTCAAAGCGCCGTACGACTCGTACACACCGGCCAACGCCTCCGGGTCCCCGCCCGAGCACGCGGCGAGGATCTCCAGCAAGTTCGCCACCCCCGGCCGCGCCTCCCTGTCGTACACGACGTCCCGCCCACTGTCGGTCACCGCCCGCATGACCTTCTTCCGCGCCACGTCCGGCTCGTCCAGCAGATAGACGATCCCCGGCCCCGTGTCGTCGCTCTTGCCCATCTTCGACAGGGGGTCCTGCAGATTCATCACCCGCGCCGCCACTGACGGATTCGTCGCCCGCGGCACCACGAACATGTACCCGTACCGCTGGTTGAACCGCACCGCGAGATCCCGCGCCAGCTCCACGTGCTGCGTCTGGTCGTGCCCGACCGGCACCTCGTCCGTCCCGTACGCCAGGATGTCGGCCGCCATCAGCACCGGATACGTCAGCAGCGACAGCCGCACGCTCCCACCCCGCCGCTGCTCCCGCGCGGCCTTCTCCTTGTACTGGATCATCCGCCGCATCTCGCCGTCCGTGGCCACGCACTCCAGCAGATACGACAGCCGCGCGTGCTCGTCCACGTGGCTCTGCACGAACACCGTGCACAGCGCGGGGTCCAGCCCGGACGCCAGCAGCAGCGTCGCCGCCTGCCGGCTCAGCCTGCGCACCCGCGCGGGATCGTGGTGCACGGTCAGCGCGTGCAGATCGACGACGCAGAACAGCGCGTCCGCCTGGTGCTGGTCGACCGCGGCCCACTGCCGCATGGCTCCCAGGTAGTTCCCCAGCGTCAGGTGCCCGGTCGGCTTGATCCCACTGAAGACCCGTGTCATCTCTTCTCTTCTCCGTCTCAGGTCCGGGGCCGCCGTCCCCGGCCGGCCGACCCTCGGAGTCCTGGAGGGAGAAACAGAAACGGCCGCCGAGGCGGCGGCCGTCGAGTGCGCACGTAGGGGGCGGCCGCCGTCAGGCGGCCCACCAGAACTGGTTGTACGTACGCGTCGTCATGCGGACCAGAGTACGCCCGGAGGGTAGGACGAGGCAGCGAGTTGACACACCCGGGCCGGATCCGTACTGTTCTCCGAGTTGTCCGACGTGAGCGCCGACTCCGGTCGGTCCCCGGACAGCCATTCCGCAAGTACCACCACTGTTCGAGACAGCAGTCTGTCTGCTGTCGCGTCCTTGCGTGCGTATTCGTGAAATGAGGAATCCGCGCCCGAAAGGGAGCAGATCCCCGATTAGGTCGGGGAACGGGAATCCGCTAAAGTCTCACTCGTCGGAACGGCCCAACGGCCGGGAAGACAACCCGCTCTGACCGGGAATCAGGCCCGAAAGGATCTGATAGAGTCGGAACCGCCGGAAAGGGAAACGCG
>NZ_JOIZ01000041.1 GCF_000721605.1 Streptomyces sp. NRRL S-37
CCCCAGCACCCCCCGCCGACCCCGCCCCCATAGGCCCCGTCCTCCCCGCGAAGCCGGTCACGCCCCGGCCCGTGGTGCGGCCCACCGCCGTGGAGGAGGGCGACGTGGTGGGGCGGGCGTGCCCCGTCTGCGGGACGGTCAACCGGCCCGAGCGGCGGTTCTGCCGGCGCTGCGCGGCCGAACTGAAGCCCGCCGAGAAGCCCGCCCCGCTGCCGTGGTGGCGGACGGTGTGGCCGTTCCGGCGCCGGAAGCGGGCCGGGTCGGGATCGGTGTTCCGGTTCGTCGTGATCCTGGCCGTGGTGCTGGCGCTGTGCGCGGGAGGCTTCCTGCTGCTGCCCGCCGGACGGGCCCTGATCGAGGACACCCGGGACAAACTGGGCAAGGCCACCCCCATCACCCCGGCCGCCGTCGAGGCGAGCGCGGCGGTGCGCGGACATCCGGCCGAGGACACCACGGACGGGCTCAACAACCGCTACTGGGGCGCGCCCGGACCGGGCGCCTCGGTGACCTACACCTTCCGCAAGCCGTTCCGCCTGGTCGACCTGATCATCACCAACGGGGCGTCCACGTCCCCCGAGGCGTACGCCCGCCAGGGCCGCGCGCTCCAGGTGGACCTGGAGGTGACGGCCGAGGACGGCACCGAGCACCACAAGGAGATCACTCTCAGCGACAAGCCGGGCCCGCAGACGATCCCCACCGGCATCAGCGACGCGAAGTCGGTACGCCTGGTGCTGCGTTCGCCCGCCGGCCTGACAGCCGGACGTCATCTGGCCCTCGCGGAGGTGGAGTTCTTCCAGCGGAGCTGACGGACAGGAGTACGGGAGTCGACGTCCCGGTGGAGCGCGGACGGCGATTGGCAGAGCAGGAGGGAGACCGCCCACACCCCGCCCCACCAGCGGATACGTTGACGAGGTGCGGACACAGCAGCAGTCAGGGGACGGCCGGACCGGCACCTCGGAGCAGGCGTCCCGGACGCCCCGCACCGAGCGTCCACCCGCCCCTCTGCTCTCGCTCCAGCGTGCCGTCGGCAACGCGGCCACCTCACGCGCCGTGCGCAGGACCCGGACCGCGGCCGCCGGCCGCCCCGCACTGCCGGACATCGAGGAGCGCACCGAGACGGGCCTCGTGCTGCCGCCGTACCTGATGAACCTCCAGGCGGGCGGCCTCTCCTCGTCGTACGGGCCGACCGGCCACGAGTTCGTCCGGCACGCCGTCTCCGCGGTCGTCGGGCACGCCGACGGCGCCGTCGCCGAACTCGCCGGCGAACTGGCCGGCCGCCCGGAGAGCTTCTTCGGGCAGGGCCGCGCCTTCGCCGTCGAGGGCCGCACCGGCAAGGAGTGGTACGACGTCACCGTCACGATCCGCCGGGCCCCGGACGACCGGCCGCCCGTCTTCCACCCCGGGGACACCCTGGCCGACGCCTCACCGGGCACCGACGGAGTGCCGCAGGCCGCGCTCGACCACCCCGAGGGCAAGGACACCAAGCTCGACGTCCACCACAACTCCGCCGCCACCGTGAGCTCCACGAGCGGCGGTTCGTCGAGCAAGGGCGCCGGAGGCGTCGCCTTCGGGCTCGCCCCCGTCGCCCCGGGAGTGTGGCTCGGCGCGGCCGGCACCGTGAACGCCCAGCCCTGGCAGTCCTCCCGCGAGTCCCGCCGGCAGACGAACGTGGCCGAATGGCGTGTGCTGCGCAGCGACAAGGGCACCGTCGAGGTGGAGCGCAAGGTGCGCTACGAGGTACGGATCCGCAAGCACGGCACCGAGGACGAACAGACCTTCGGCGACACGGGCACCCTCACCCAGCGGGTGCCGACCGAGCACCTGGTCCCGGTCGGCACCGAGGCGCCCGCCCCGCCCCGGCCGGTGACCGCCGCCACCTCCCGCGACGTCTCGCTCTCCGACTCCCTCGCCCCGGTCGCGGTGGCCGACGAGGCCGCCCCGCACCAGGGCGGCGGCGGCCTCTTCGACACCGTCGCCTCGGTGCTGCACCCCGCGCTCACCGCCCCGGGCGCGCCGGGCCGCAGCCGCCTGTACTCGGTGACCTCCACCGCGACCGTCCTCGAGGATCTGCCCCGGCTGCTGCGCGACGGACTGACCGGCGAGGACCTCTACTCCAAGGACGGCAAGACGGCGGGCAGTTACCGGCTGAGCGCCGTCGTCACCGGTCTGTCCCCGGCCTGGGGCACCGGGAAGACACAGCTGCGCACGCACCAGCACGGCCAGACGTCGGTCGCGGAGAGCGCGGGCAAGGGCCGGTCCGTCCAGGCGGGCCTGGGCCCGGCGATCGGCGTCGGCGCGGTCGGCAACGCCGCCGTCGTCCGGGGCACCGCCATGCCCGTCGCGGCGGCCCGCAAGGCGCGCTTCACCGTGAACGAACAGAGCGTCGCCGGCCGGCAGGGCGCGGAGGTCCGCGGCGAGAAGGCCCTCTACTACGGAACCGTACGGTTCACCGCGGAGGGCACAGGACCCCGCGCGGCGCAGCACATCCTGCGCCCCGAGACCCGCGTCGCCGTCCACACGATGAACGTGTGGATCAGCCTGCGGGCCGACGAGGCCCGCTCCTACGGGCTGCCGCTGCCCCCCGGCATGACGGCCGAGGACTTCGTCCGCAAGCCCACGACGACCGACGAGAACGGCGACGAGCGGGACGTCGAACGCCACCTCCCCTACGGCGGCAAGGGCGCCGGAGTCGCGCTGAGCCGCCTCGACACCGGCCCCATGATGCGGGCCGTCCGCGAGATGTTCGCCACCGACCCCCGGCTGGCCGGCTACCTCCCCGCGTTCGGGGCCACCGCGCCCGCCCCCGGCACCAGTGCCGAGGAGGCCGAGGCCCAGCGGCGCAACGTCCGCGAGCTGACGACCGCCCTGTCGGAGACCAACCTCCGCGTCAACAAGGACCAGCTGCTGACCACCGGCATCCGGGTGCGGCTGCGCCGCAAGACGACCCTGCACTCCCACGACGTGCAGCTCCTCGTCAAGGGAGAACTCGGCGGCACCGAGTACGAGGGGGACATCAAGGACTGGTCGGTGCGCAGCCACACGACCGTCGCCGCGAACGCCCAGAGCGGACGGAGCAGCCGGCGCTCGATCGGCGGCCTCGTCCTCGGCCAGGCCCGGCTGGTCCCCGGCGCCCTGACCGGCGCGGCCCGCTACGAGCGGCACAGCACCGGCTCGCACCGCAACCAGGGCGGCACGACCGGCCGTACGGACGTCGTCGCCAACGGCTCCGACACGGCCGCCGCCTTCCGCGCGGCCCTGCGCCTCGACGTGGAGGCCACCATGACCTCCCGCCCCCGCACACTCGCCCGCGGCCTCACCCCCGGCGCCCCCGGCCGGGACGTGCCGGAGCCCGAGACGCTGGCGTACATGAACCTCGGCAGCCAGGACGTACGGCTGCTCACCCCGGCCGAGTTCACCCTCGACGACGACGGCAGGAACCGGCTGGACGCCCTCACCGCGGCCCGCCCCGACGCGGCACCCGCCACGCCCGTCGCCGCCGGCGGCATCGGCGACCTGGCCTCGCTCGACCCGGCACAGGGCATCACCACCGCACTGCACGACTGGCAACTGGTGGAGACCCTCGACGGACAGCCCGTCCGGGACCTCGCCTTCGCGCTGCTGTCCCGGGCCGCCGCCCGCAACAAGCCGCTGCGCGAGGACCCGGCACTGGCCACGGAAGGGCTCGCACCCCGGCTGGCGATCGAGGAGCGGTTCGGCGAACGGCCGATCCAGGCGGCGCTGCGGCAGGCCGCGTCCTCCGGCTGGGTCGTGAAGAACCTCCGCTACCCGCGCCGCCTCGCGGCCCTCGACGGCGCCGTCGGCACCCGGCTCGCCCTGGCCAACCCGGCGTTCGTGCACCGGGGCGCCGGGCCCGGCACCGAGACCTTCGTGCTCGGCGGCCACCAGTCCGCCGGACAGTCGGGCCAGGGCACCACCAGCACGGTGCAGGCCGGCGCCACAGGCTTCGAGAACGGCAGCACCTGGCGGGCCGCGCAGGGCCTGTCGGCGTACCGCACCACGGGCCGGGGCGACGCCCGGTCGTACGCCCTGTCCGGCACCGTCGAACGCAACGCCCACACCCCGAAGAAGGCCCCGCTGTACCTGCTCCAGTGCGATGTGGTGGTCACCATGGTCGCGGAGGTGAAGGTCACCGGCGGCGGCCCGTACGTGGCGACGGGATCCCGGCTCCTGCCCGGCGGGGCGGGCGTGTGGGTGACGGAGGCGCAGCTCCCGGCGGCACTGCGGCGGCAGGCGGGCCTCGACGCCCCCGAAACGGCCACGGGGGACGAGAGCGACACGGACAGTTTCCACACGGCCGCCGAAAGCTTCCGCACGGCCGCCGAACCGGCGGAGGACGAGAGCGACACGGCGAGCTTCCGCACCGCCCCCGCCTTCCCGGAACTCGCCCGCGACCTGCCGCTCGGCTTCGGCATGATCGAGGACCTGCCCAGCTTCGTACCGCTGCTCCCGGCGCTGCGCGCCCGCCTCGCCGAACACCGGCGGCAGGACCTCGCCGACACCCTGCTGCCCCGGCGGCAGCTGGACGACCGCAACGACAACGTGCAGCGCCTGCTGCGCGTCCTGGACCGGGACGGCTCCGCCGGACTGCTGGCCGGCGCCATGGACGGCGGGGTCACCGTCGAGCTGTTCGACGGCCGCAAGACCCCCTACTGGGCGGTGTTCAAGGTCGAGCGGACCGGGGACGGCGAGTACCTGGGCGCGGCGGACGACAAGCGGGACATGGAGTACATCACCTCGGCCGTCGCCCAGCAGGCCGCCTCCCACGACGACGGCGCCACGACCGGCATGGAGGGCGTCCTCGCCGGCTCCGGCAAACCCGACGGCGGCGCGGGACAGCTGAAGAGCACCGGCGGCGCGGCGGGCCTCGGCCTCTCCTCCGGCGCGTCGAAGCGCAGCGGCACCACGAGCCGGGGCCAGCTCGGCATGAAGACGGTCGCGGACGCGAGCACGGCGGCGGTGGCGAGGGTGCGGGTACCGGTCCGCGCCAGGCTCGAACTGTTCAAGGGGAACCGGCGGCTGGACTTCGTCCTGCTGGACCACCTGACCCTGACCCACCGCCTCCCGCGCGCGGACCTGGACGCCCTCTCCCGCATCGGGCCCCCGGCCGCCCAGGCTCCGCAGACGCCCGCCCCGGCGGCCGCCGCCGACCCGGCCCGCTGGCGCGCGGGCGGGGCGCGGCTGCCGATGGAGGCACAGGTCAACGGCTTCCAGGGCGCACCGCAGGTACGGCAGCTCCTCGCGTCCGCCATCCGGCAGGCCGGCGGCGGCGCCCGCTTCGACGACAAGGGGCAGGCCGCCGCGTACGCCCTGCACGAGGCCGTCTCCACCGAGTGGATGACCGCCGCCCTGCCGCTGCTGACCTCCGCCGGGGTCGAACTGCCGCCGGTGCACGCCACCGGCGTGGAGGGCCGGAACCTCCGTGCCTCCCTGCACGCGCGGTTGCGCGACGGCCGGGTGCTGGGCGTCGGCGACAAGATGGCCTTCGAGACGATCGGCCAGAGCCACCTGGAGGGGCTCCGCCCCACCCAGACGGACGGCCAGAGCTCCGCGGACCACAGCAGAGCGGCCCGCGGCCTGGCCGGCGCGGGCGTCCTGGACGCCGGTCAGTTCCGTCTCAACCAGCTGATGGGCAACACGGGCGGCTCGGGCGGCGCCGCCGACGCCACGGCGAACGCCTCCGGCTCGATGCCGGTGCACAAGCCGAAGACGAAGTCGGTCCTCGTTCAGTTCACGCTGGACGTCAGGGCGGTCGCCCGGGTCACCCACCGGGTCCGCGGCTCCCGCACGGAAACGGCCGTACGCGACACGACACTCTCCCGCCCGGTCGTCATCCGTATGCCTGAATTCGCGGTCCGCGCGATGTTGACCGGTCAGCCCGCCCACATCAGGGACGAGGAGAACCACCTGGGCCTGTCGACGGCGCCGCCTCCCGCTCCCTAGGACGCGGGGGACCGGGACTCCGGGGACCGCCGGGCAACGGCCGAGGCCGCCACCCCCCACAGGAGAGGCCCCGGCCGTCGCGCGGTACGGGCCGCGCGGCGACCCGTACTTCCTACAGCGCCATGGGTGCGTTTTCTGTCACACCCCCGTGTCACGGGTTAGTTGCATCTTGGACGGACGTGGACGGGCAGAGGATTCAGGCCGTAACGTGCCTTTCGCGCCAGGCCACGGCGGACACATGACCACGAACCGCCCGCGGCCGGAAACCGCAACCATCAATTGAGTAACCACGACGGCGAGAACCCGGTCCGCGAAAGCGGCGCCGGTTTAGGCGCAAAGAGGGTGCGCGTGTGCTGGGGGACGACGCGGAGCTGACCGCCGCGGTGCGTGCGGCACAGGACGGGGACGAGACCGCGTTCCGGACTGTGTACCGCGCGGTGCATCCGCGGCTGCTGGGGTATGTACGGACACTGGTGGGTGAACCCGACGCCGAGGACGTGACGTCCGAGGCGTGGCTGCAGATCGCCCGTGACCTGGAGCGCTTCACCGGTGACGCGGACCGGTTCCGCGGGTGGGCCGCCCGGATCGCCCGCAACCGGGCGCTGGACCACATACGGATGCGCGGACGCCGTCCCGCGATCGGCGGCGACGAGACCGAGCTGACCGGGTGGGCCGCCGAGTCCGACACCGCCGGCGAGGCCATCGAGGCGCTGGCCACCGACGGCGCGTTCTCCCTCATATCCCGGCTGCCGCAGGACCAGGCCGAGGCCGTCGTGCTGCGCGTGGTCGTGGGCCTCGACGCCAAGTCCGCCGCCGAGACACTGGGCAAACGACCGGGTGCCGTACGGACGGCCGCGCACCGGGGTCTGAGACGTCTGGCCGAGCTGCTCGGCGGCGATCCGGAAGCCCGACCGGAATCCGCCGGGGTGCTCGACGCCCTTCCTCCCCAGAGAGAACCCCGCCGTCGTACGGTGACGTCCGCGAGTGTGACGCAGGTGCGAACGCGGACACAGAAGGACATGTGATGGCCGATGAGCAGCACAGGTGGCTGGACCGCGGGACCGCGGAGCGCTTACTGAGCGGAGAGCCCCTGGAAACTGCCGATCCCGTCGCCCGGGACCAGGCCGGACGGCTCGCCGGAACACTGCGCGCGCTCTCCGCGCCGCCTCCTTCGGACGAGGGGGAACTCCCCGGGGAGGCGGCCGCCCTGGCCGCCTTCCGCAAGGCGCGCGAGGAACGGGAGGGGCGGTCCGAGGCGGCCGGCGGCGAGGACCGGTCCACCGGAACGCGGCCTTCCGGCATCGGGGCGATCCGTATCGGCGTCCCGCACGATGATCGTTCCGGAACCGCGGACGGATCCCGGCGGGGGCGTCCCCTGGGCCTCGGGCTGGCCGCCGCGCTGGTTGCCGGCATGGCCGGGGGCGTCGCGGTCCTGGCCGGAACCGGAGTCCTCACCCCGCCCGACGGCTCCCGGTCCGACCCGGCCGCCTCCGTCACGCACCCCGGACGCTCCCTGGCGTCCCCTCCGCCGGAGGGCACCGCACCGGGCGGAACCACGCCCGGGGGTGCCGCCGGCACGGCGGAGGACGGCGTGGGTGCCGCCGGGGACGCCGAGGGGTCCCGCGCGCCGGGGAAGCCCGGTGCGGACACCGGTGACGACGCGGGCCGTTCCGGCCGCGGCGGGAAGCAGATCGCCGCGGCCTGCCGCGCGTGGCGCGACGGCAAGGCGCTGAACGGCGAGGGCGAGCGCCTCCTCGAGGACGCGGCGGGCGGCTCCTCCCGCGTCGGCGCGTACTGCGAGGACGTGCTGTCCACGTCGGACACCTCCGGTGCGTCCGGTACGACCGGTACGACCGGCACCGACGGGAGAGCCCACGGCGGCGACGGGAACGGGAAGGCTGACGGTCGGAGCAACGACCAGGGCCAGGGCCAAGAGCAAGGACATGGCCAAGGTCAGGGTCAGGGTCAAGGACATGGCCAAGGACATGGCCAGGGTCAGGATCAGGGCGACGATGCCGACAACGGCAACGGCGGCAACAGCGTCAAGAAGGACGACCACGGAAGCAGCGGCACCAACGGAAACGGGGGCGGCGGCGATACCAGCGGTAATAACGGCAAGGGCGGTGACAACGGCAAGGGCGGTGACAACGGCAAGGGCGGTGATAACGGCAAGGGCGGCGATCACGGCAAGGGTGGCAAGAAGAACCCATGACACCGCCCCTGACCTGCCCTTTTGTTGGCCGCTGAACTTTTCTCCCGTGCGGGTGTGACACTTCCGGCCCTTGCGGCGCAGTAATGAGTGAGCCGACTGGTCATCGGCTGTCGCACGGAGCCGGGGTTCCCCCCGTACCCACGGCTCGTGCACCTCGGCGCGGGCGGGACACGTTCCCCCGGTCCCGCCCGCGCCCCTTCCGTCTCACCAGTGCACGACGACCTTGTCGCCGTCGCGCACCTGCTCGTACAGCCGTGCGATCGCCTCCTCGTCCCGTACGTTGACGCAGCCGTGCGAGGCGCCGGCGTATCCCCGCGCGGCGAAGTCGGCCGAGAAGTGCACGGCCTGGCCACCGCTGAAGAACATGGCGTACGGCATGGGCGAGTCATAGAGCGTGGACACATGGTGCCGGGACTTCCAGTAGACGTGGAAGACACCCTCGCGGGTCGGCGTGTACTCGGAACCGAAGCGCACCGGCATCGTCGACACCGTCCGCCCGTCGATCATCCAGCGCAGGGTGCGGCTGGTCTTGCTGATGCACAGCACCCGGCCGGTCCGGCAGCGGGCGTCGGGTTCGTCGGCCGGCTGGCCGCCCATCAGATACAGCTCCCATCTGCCCGGTTCGCGCGTCATGCCGAGCAGCCGCTGCCAGGTGACGGAGTCGGTCACCCCGGTCCTCGGCAGTCCGCGCTTGCCCTGGAAGCCCCGGACCGCCTCCGCCGTCAGATCGTCGTACGTCCCCGTCGGCCCGTGGAAGATCCAGGCGACCTGCCGCAGCCGGGCCTGGAGTTCGCGTATGTCGCGCCCGGAGTCACCGGGGGACCACAGCACGCGCGGTGCCGGGGTGCTGGAAGGAGGGGAGGACTTCCCGCCGTTCCCGCCGTCGCCGCCGTTCCTGCCACCGCCGCTGCCGTCCGGAGCCCGCGACGGTGACCCGGACGACGGCGCGGCCGGTGTCCGGCTCGGCACCTCTATCCGCACCGGCGGCCCGTGCTCCCCGCCCGCCCCGGCCGGCCGCACCGTGCAGCCCGCCGCACCGCCCGCCAGCGCGGCCAGGGCCGTCAGCGCCGCGACGGCCGCGGTTCCCTTCCTCCCCATGCCCGTACTCCGCACACCAGCCCCCCTCGTCTCACCGGCCGCGCCCGGCCGTCCCCTGAGATGTTCCCCGGACGTGACCCCCGGCGAACAAAGGGGCATGGTGGTGAGTGACCGGAAGACGACCGCCGAGGTGGTGCTGTGAGCGGGGTCCCACCGAGGCTGTGAGGAAGGTCCCAGCGTGCGCCCCTCCACCGGGCCGTACGCGCACCGCTACAGTCCGTCGGGAGATCGGCCCGTACCGGCGGGTGACCGACGGGTACCGGGCGAGCGAATCGAGCAACGCTGCTCAGCGGGAGGCATCACACCATGGCGCGCGAGTCGGGCAGTGTCCGGTCCACCGAGAGTGGCCTGCCCATCGAGCCGGTCTACGGACCGGAGGACCTCGAGGGCTGGGACCCGGCGGAGAAACTGGGCGAGCCGGGGGCGTACCCCTTCACCCGGGGCGTGTACCCGACGATGTACACGGGGCGGCCCTGGACGATGCGCCAGTACGCCGGTTTCGGCACGGCGACGGAGTCCAACGCCCGCTACAAGCAGCTCATCGCCAACGGCACGATGGGCCTGTCGGTCGCCTTCGACCTGCCCACCCAGATGGGCCACGACTCCGACGCCCCGATCGCGCACGGCGAGGTCGGCAAGGTGGGCGTCGCCATCGACTCGGTGGACGACATGCGGGTGCTGTTCGGCGGCATCCCGCTGGACCAGGTCTCCACGTCGATGACGATCAACGCCCCCGCCGCCCTCCTGCTGCTCCTCTACCAACTGGTCGCCGAGGAGCAGGGCGTCCCGGCCGACAGGCTCACCGGCACGATCCAGAACGACGTGCTGAAGGAGTACATCGCGCGGGGCACGTACATCTTCCCGCCCAAGCCCTCCCTCCGCCTGATCGCCGACATCTTCAAGTACTGCAAGGCCGAGATCCCGAAGTGGAACACGATCTCGATCTCCGGCTACCACATGGCCGAGGCCGGCGCCTCCCCCGCGCAGGAGATCGCGTTCACCCTCGCGGACGGCATCGAGTACGTGCGCACGGCCGTCGCGGCCGGCATGGACGTGGACGACTTCGCCCCGCGCCTGTCCTTCTTCTTCGTGGCCCGTACGACGATCCTGGAGGAGGTCGCCAAGTTCCGTGCGGCCCGCAGGATCTGGGCGCGGGTGATGAAGGAGGAGTTCGGCGCGAAGAATCCCAAGTCGCTGATGCTGCGCTTCCACACGCAGACGGCGGGCGTGCAGCTCACGGCCCAGCAGCCCGAGGTGAACCTGGTCCGCGTCGCCGTCCAGGGCCTGGCGGCCGTCCTCGGCGGCACCCAGTCGCTGCACACCAACTCCTTCGACGAGGCGATCGCGCTCCCGACGGACAAGTCCGCCCGCCTCGCCCTGCGTACGCAGCAGGTCCTCGCCTACGAGACGGACGTGACGGCGACCGTCGACCCCTTCGCCGGTTCCTACGTCGTCGAGAAGATGACCGACGACGTCGAGGCGGCGACGCTGGAGCTGATGAAGAAGGTCGAGGACCTCGGCGGCGCGGTCAACGCCATCGAGCACGGCTTCCAGAAGAACGAGATCGAGCGCAGCGCCTACCGCATCGCCCAGGAGACCGACTCCGGCGAGCGCGTCGTGGTCGGCGTCAACCGCTTCCAGCTCGACGCGGAGGAGCCCTACGAGCCGCTCCGCGTCGACCCCGCCATCGAGGCCCAGCAGGCCGAACGCCTGGCGAGACTCCGCGCGGAGCGCGACCAGCAGGCGGTCGACTCGGCGCTGGCCGCCCTGAAGAAGGCGGCGGAGGGCGAGGACAACGTCCTGTACCCGATGAAGGACGCGCTGAAGGCGCGGGCGACGGTGGGCGAGGTGTGCAACGCGCTGCGGGAGGTGTGGGGTACTTACGTGCCGTCGGACGCCTTCTGACCTGGCCAGTTACCCCGTATGAGTGATCACGGGCGGAAGCCGTCCGTCCCCGGTTACTCTCGTGGAGAGTGGACCCCGAAAAGGAGGACGCCATGGCCGTACTGCAGCAGGAGCTGACCCTGGGCGAGGCTGCCGACCAGCTCGCCCGTGCACTGCCTGGCCACCGCGTGGAGATTCTCCAGGGGAGGCTCACTGCGACACCGCCGCCGGACAGCTCGCACGGGATGTCGCTGACGAAGTTCTGCAGGGCGCTCGAGCGGGCCGGCATCGAGGGAAGCGGTGCGGACTGGATCCAGGGCGTGGGCCTGTGGCTTCCCGCGTTGCCGCAGGACTTCGCGATCCCTGACCTGTCCATCGTGGACGAGGACATTCACGACGCCCACGTCACGAAGAACTACTACTCTCCACACGTCTTCCGCATGGTCGTCGAGGTCACGTCGTCGAACTGGTCCGACGACCTTGGCCCCAAAGTCGAGTGCTATGCCCAGGCCGGTATTCCGGCCTACCTGATCGTGGATCGCAAACACGACGAGGTCCTGCTCTACGCCGATCCGGCCGATGGCAAGTACCCCGACCCCCGGCGCTTCAAGCGGGGCCAGGACGTGACCGTGCCGGATTCGGTCAGCGTATCCGTCGAGATCCTGGCGGACACCCTTCTCGACGGCTGAAACACCGGAGCGGAGTGTCGCACCCCGTGCGACACTCCCCCCATGTTCGGCGTCATCGACCTCCCCACCTACCTGGCAGGACTGATCCTCATCGTCCTGCTGCCCGGTCCCAACTCCCTCTACGTCCTCTCCGTCGCCGCCCGGCGCGGTGTGCGCTCCGGGTACACGGCCGCCGCCGGCGTCTGGTGCGGGGACACCGTGCTGATGACCCTCTCGGCCGCCGGGGTCGCCTCGCTGCTCCAGGCCAACGCCGTGCTGTTCGGGATCGTGAAGTACGCGGGCGCCGGATATCTGACCTGGCTGGCCGTCGGAATGCTGCGGGCCGCGTGGGGGATGTGGCGGACGCGGCGGGACAAGGACGTGACCGAGGCCCCCGCCGCCGCCCCGCCCGGTGAGCGCCCGTTCCGCCGGGCCCTGGTCGTCAGCCTCCTCAACCCCAAGGCGATCCTGTTCTTCATCGCCTTCTTCGTGCAGTTCGTCGACCCGGCCTACGCCTACCCGGCGCTCTCCTTCGTCGTCCTCGGCGCCTTCGCCCAGCTCGCCAGCGTGCTCTACCTCAGCGCGCTGATATTCGGCGGTACGAAGCTCGCCGCGGCCTTCCGCCGTCGCCGCCGCCTGTCGGCGGGGGTGACCTCGGCGGCCGGCGCCCTCTTCCTGGGCTTCGCGGCGAAGCTGTCGCTGGCGAGCGTGTAGCGGTCAGCGCCCGCCGAACCGGGCCAGGTACTCCGGGAGCCCGGCCGGCGTGTCCCCGGCCCAGCCCACATGGCCGTCCGGGCGGACGAGGAACAGCCCCGCCCCGTACGTCCCGTGCGCCGGGCCGCGCACCACCCGTACGGCGGCGGGCGGCTCGGGGGCGTCCGTGCCCAGCGCCAGCAACGTCCAGTGCGGCCCCCGGAACGCGTCGAAGAGGCGTACACCGTCCACCGTGGCGTCCGGGGCCCGGTCACCCGCGCGCACCGGGCCGGGCGCCGTCCGCGTCTCCGCGGTGAGCGTCGACGCGGGGTAGCCGAGGTCCAGTTGCCGGGTGGCCCCGCCCCGCCGGGTCTCCCCCCGGTGGACGCTGGTGGACAGGCCCAGCATCCGCGCGGCGACCGGGCGCCGCTCCTCCTCGTACGTGTCCAGCAGCTCCGCCCCCGCCCCGTCGCCCAGCACCGCGCCCAGCTTCCAGCCCAGGTTGTAGGCGTCCTGGACGCTGGTGTTGAGGCCCTGGCCGCCGGCCGGGGAGTGCACGTGCGCCGCGTCGCCCGCGAGGAAGACCCGGCCCACCCGGAACCGGTCGGCGAGCGCGGCCCGCGGACGGAAGTCCGAGGCCCAGCGGACCTCCGTGACGTCCTCGGCGGCGAGGTGCGAGCGGGCGGCGACGACCCGCCGTACGCCCTCCGGGGAGAGGTCCACCTCCGTGCCCTCCGCGAACCGGGCGACCAGCTGGAAGTCCTCCGTCCCGGCCAGCGGGCAGATCGCCAGGAGGTCCTCGGTCCCCTCGCCCTGCGGGAAGAAGTGCCAGTTGTCCCGGTCCAGGCCGGTGATCCGCACGTCCGCCACCAGCATGGGGAACGGATCCACCTCCTCCCCGGTCATGCCGACGCCCACCGCCCGGCGCACCACGGAACGGCCGCCGTCCGCCGCGACGAGGTACCGGGCGCGCACCGGCCCGCCGGAGGCGAAGTGCGCGGTCACCCCGTCCTCGTCCTGGACCACGCCGGTGACCTCCCGGCCGAAGGCGACCTTGCCGCCGAGCTCCTCCAGGCGCTCCAGCAGGATCCGCTGGGTGCGCCACTGCGGGACCATCCACGGCTCGTTGTACGGCGCGTCCTCGCTCGGCTCGGCCGGGTCGAACATGTGGTGCTCGCCGACCCGTTCGCCACCGCGCCAGATCATCCCGACCGGGTAGCCGCCGCCCGCCGCGTGGATCGCGTCCAGCACGCCCAGGTCGTCGAAGACCTCCATGGTGCGCGGCTGGAGCCCCTTGCCGCGCGAGCCGGGGAACAGCCCGTCCGCCCGCTCCACCACCAGCGCGGCGATCCCGCGCCGGGCCAGGTCGATGCCGAGGGTGAGGCCGGTCGGCCCGGCGCCCACGATCAGCACAGGGGTGTCACTCATGATCACGTCTCCTTAACGTTGTTAAGTTGCCTGCCCTGTGAGCGTGTCCCTAACGGTGTTAAGTTGTCAAGCGTGAGTTCGGAACGACGCACCCCCCTGGACCGCCGACGGGTCGCCGACACGGCGCTGAGACTGCTGAACGAGGTCGGCCTGGACGGCCTGACGCTGCGCACGATCGCCAGGGAACTGGACGTCAAGGCGCCCGCCCTCTACTGGCACTTCAAGGACAAGCAGGCGCTGCTCGACGAGATGGCGACGGAGATGTACCGCCGGATGGTCGCCCAGGGCGCACCCGACCCGGACGACACCTGGCAGGAGCGGCTGCTCAAGGCCAACCGGGGCCTGCGCACGGCGCTGCTCGCCTACCGCGACGGCGCGAAGGTGTTCAGCGGCTCACGCTTCACGGGGATCGAGCACGCCGAGCAGATGGAGGACATGCTGCGGCTGCTCACCTCCGCCGGTTTCACCCTCGCCGGTGCCACCCGCGCGTTCAACACGACCTACCTCTACACGCTCGGGTTCGTCACCGAGGAACAGGGCGTCCAGCCGCTGCCCGGGGAACGCCGCGAGGGCTTCGACCTGGAGGAACGCGCCCGCATGATGGCCGCCTACCCGCTCGCGGCCCAGGCGGGCGGGGAGATCTTCGGGAACTACGACCAGCACTTCGAGGAGGGCCTCGCCCTGCTGATCGCGGGGATCGAGGCCCGGTACGGGACGCCTTGAGGCCAGGACGCCGGGACACCGGGACGCCCGCGGGAACACCGGGCGCGCGGCACGCCGGAACGCGTCGGCGGCCCCGCGAGCCCTCCGGCGGTCAGCGCCGCTTCGACAGCTGAGTCCGCAGGACCGGTGTCAGGGGTTTCTCCACGAACCGGTGGAGCAGCCACGCCAGCAGCAGCATCGTGGTCAGGGTCAGCGCGAAGGTGAGGGCCGACGGCACGTCCAGCGAGCGGTGCAGGGCGTGGATCACCACCCAGCCCAGGTGCTCGTGGACCAGGTAGAAGGGATACGTCAGCGCCCCGGCCACCGTGAGCCAGCGCCAGTCCGCCCGGCTCAGCCACCCCAGGGCGATCGCCGCCACCGCGGCGAAGCCGAGGGCGACGACCAGGACGATGCCGAACGTGGTGCGGTGGGCGAAGGCGTTCGGGTCGGAGGCGTTCCACAGCTCGCCCACCGCGTAGTGCTGCCCGATCAGGAAGCTCACGATCACGACGGCCCACGCATGGGTGTCCCGCCGGTCGCGGTGGACGAGGTACAGGCCGATCCCGCCGATGAAGAACGGGGCGTACTCCGGCATCAGCACCAGGTCGAGGAGCGGCTCGTGCGCGGCCCGGGCGAGCACCGACGCCAGCAGCCAGCCGCCGCAGAACAGCAGGACCCGCCGGCGGTTCGCGCCGGGTATGACGACGAACAGCGCGAAGAGCGCGTAGAAGCGGAGCTCCACCCACAGCGTCCAGCACACCCCCAGCACCCGGTCCGCGCCCAGCGGCTGCTGGAGCATCGTCAGGTTGACCAGGGCGTCGCTCGGCGACACGGCGTCATAGGCGACCACCGGCAGCGCGAACACGGCCGTGACCAGGACGACCGCCACCCAGTAGGCGGGCATCAGCCGGGACACGCGGGAGGCGAGGAACGACGTCAGGGACCGCCCCCAGCCGCTCATGCAGATCACGAACCCGCTGATCACGAAGAAGATCTGCACGCCCAGGCAGCCATAGGCGAAAAAGGTGTGGAGCGTGGGGAACTGCACCTTGGCCGAACTGCCCCAGGCCTCGGTGACCGTGCCCCCGCGGCCGCCGTAGTGATACGCCGCGACCATGAGGGCGGCGACCAGGCGAAGTCCGTCCAGGGCACGCAGTCGCGTCTCACGGCGAGGCGCCCCCGGCTCCGCCCCCCGGGGCGTGTCGGGTATCGGGCGGGCGATCGTGCTGGTCAAGGAAATCCCCTGCGTTCATGGTCCTGGCCGCGCATACGCCAGCACGCTAGACCGATTCACGGACGACGCCGGGCCATCGGGCCAACCATTCCTCACCAGGACGCGACGAATTCACCTCGATGTCGTTTTGGCTTTCTAAATTCTCTCGACACCCCCATCTGGAAGACATCACGACCGACACCGTCCCGCGGACGGCGGCCGGTTCCGCACAAGGAGTGCCATGACGACGGTCCACAACAGACGGGCACGTGCACAAGGAGGGAAGCTGGACGACTGTCTGCGTGCCTGCGCGGTGCACAGCGGCAAAATCGTCGGCAGCACCGACCGCCGCCGCATCCAGCTCGCCGAGCAGTTGCGGAAGCTGCTCGTCGTGTGCGCCACCGGCGCCACACCGGAGCCGGCGCCCGCACCGAGTGGCGCGACCGCCCTGCTCAAGCGGGCCGTGAAGGGGACGGCGACGCCTTCCGCCGGCCTGTCCAACGAGTTGCTGGACGCCCTGCTCGCCGTCGCCAACAAGGCCCTCGAATGCGGCTACGACGACGAACTGAACCTCGCGCTCCTCATCAGCGACACCGTTCTGGCCCAGCGCAAGAGCTCCCGGGCCGGCTGGCGGCTGCGCGCCCGCCTGCTGGAGGCCCTCGGCGACGAGACCGAGGCCGTGGCCGCCTACGAGCGCTACCTGGGCCTCACCGACGACGACGGCTTCGGCGTGCGCGCCAAGGTCGCCGGACTGCGCACCGCGGCGGAGAAGGAACAGGAACTGCTCGCCCTGCTGCGCCGCCAGTGCCCGCGCGCCGAGGAGTTCGCCCGCGGCCCCGCCACCGACGTGTGGGCCGAGGGCCTGGCCGCGCACGCCGTGGGGGACTGGACCGAGGCCGAGCCGCGCATGGTGGGAGCGATCCTCGCGCTGGCCGCCGAGCGGTCCCCGGTCGACGAACGGCAGGAACTGCTCAGCCAGTACCTGGACCTGCGCACCGACCGGGGCGGCGACCTCCCGGCCCTCACCGAGGCCCTCGCCCTCTACGCGGAGCAGCGCCGCGCCCGGATGCGCGGCCCCGTCGCCGACCCGACCATCGGCGGCGTGCGGTGGCTCAGCCTCGGCGAGTTCCGCAACGAGATCGCCGGCAAGTCCGTCTGCCTGATAGCCAACTCCGGGCGGGTCGGCAGCAGTTCGATGGGCGCCGAGATCGACGCCTACGACCTGGTGGTGCGCTTCAACTCGTACCGCATCGACCCGAAGCACACCGGCAGCCGCACCGACATCCACGCCACCATCCACAAGCACGGCTTCAACTGGGACCAGCAGGTCACCACCCGGCTCGTCTTCGGCGGCATCTCCGGCGACTGGAAGTACTCGCTGCGCAACCGCCTCGTGCCCGGCGCCCAGCGGTTCCTCGGCGACGAGTCGCTGCGCTGGCCCGTGCGCAACATCGGCCGGCTGGGCACCGACGCCTGGACGGGCATCCCGACCACCGGCTTCAACATGCTGTTCCTGCTGGACTTCCTGGACGTCAGCCCCACCCTCGACCTGATCGGCTTCGACTTCTACGAGAGCGGCGCCTACCGCGTGCCGGAGGCCATGAAGATGCCGATCACGTCCGTGCACGAGTACACCAGCGAGAAGGAATGGGTCATGCAGCGGGCCCAGCGAGTGACCGACATGAGGATATCCCTGCGATGACCACGACCTTCCCGGCCGGCACCACCTCCACCCAGGCCCCGGCCCCCTCGTCGGCCGCGCTCACCGGCAAGCGGCGCATCGCCTTCGCCTCCTACGTCGACGAGAACTACCTGCCCGGCTTCCTCGCCCTGCTGCGCAGCCTCGCCCTGTCCAACCCGGGGGTGTGCGAGGACTTCGTCGTCCTCCACGACGACCTGCGCCCCGGCTCCATCGCGAAGATCCGCGCCCTGCACCCGCGCATCGTGCTGCGCCGCGTGGACGCCGAGCGGTACGACTCGTACAAGAAGGGCGACCAGGACAACTACCTGGTCCGCAAGGCGTACTTCATCCTCGACGTCTTCCGGATCCGTGACTACGACACGGTCATCACCCTCGACACCGACATGGTGGTCCTCGGCGACCTGGGCGAACTCCTGAGCCTGCGCGAGGGACTGGCGGCCGTCCCGCAGTTCTTCTACGGGCAGCACAAGCTCAACTCCGGTCTGCTGGTGATCCAGCGCGAGTACCTCAGCGACGCCTTCTGCGCGAAGCTCGACGCGACCGGACGCAGCGGGGACTACGAACTCGACAAGCACGACCAGGGCATCCTCAACGCCGTCCTGGACGGCGACTTCGTCCGGCTCGACGCCCGCTACAACTTCGTCAAGCGGCGCCTGTCCGGCGACCTGCCGGTGCCCGACGACACGGCGATCCTGCACTTCACCGGGCGGCACAAGCCCTGGCAGGGCGGCGAGGCCGGCTACTCCCAGGCGGAGGAGCGCTGGCGCGGATTCGACCTGTCCGACGACGACTTCCACGCCGCGTACCTGGCGTCCTCCGGAGGGCTCCACCACGACCTGCTGGTGCACTTCGGCACCCCGCACGTCATGCGCACCGGGGACGTCGAGTGCGCCCGCAAGGTCGCCGCCGCGCACATCGCGGCCGGTGACTACCAGGACGCCGTCGACATCCTGAGCAGCGTCCGCATCCCGCTCGACGAGGCGTGGCCGCACGAGGTGTTCGGCCACGCCCTGATGAGCGTCTCCCGCTACGAGGAGGCCAGGGCCCAGCTGCTGCTGGCCACCTCCGCGCCCAACCGGGCCGCCACCGCCTACGCCCGGCTCGCCCAGATGGCCTGGGTGCACGGTGACGACACCGAGGCGCTGCGGTACGCCACCGCCGGCATCTCCGTCGACCCGACCCACCGGTCGAGCCGGCTGTGGGCCCAGCGCGCCGGCACCGTGCCCGCCCAGGAGCAGGGCAGCCCCGGGGAACAGCTGGCGCACGTCGCCTTCTACATGGACCGGCAGGGCAACGCGGGCGACAAGCTGCTGCCGGAGACGGTGCGCCTGGCGTTCGGCGAGGACACCACCTCCCGGCGCTGGCACTCCGTCCACGCCCACCGCCTGTTCGACGAGGCGGCCCTGGAGCGGGTCAACGCCCGGCGCGGTCTGGTCATCGGCGGCGGCGGACTGTTCATCCCGGACACGATGCCCAACGGCAACAGCGCCTGGCAGTGGAACGTGGCCGACGAGCAGCTGAACGGCATCGACGTGCCGATCATGGTGTACGCGGTGGGGTTCAACGCCTTCGACGGGCAGTCGTACCGGGCCGGGCGGTTCCGCGAGAGCCTCCGGCTGCTGGTGGAGAAGTCCGCGTTCTTCGGACTGCGCAACCACGGCTCCATCGCGAAGGTACGGGCGATGCTCCCGGACCACCTGCACGACCGGGTCCGCTTCCAGCCCTGCCCCACCACGGTCAGCCGTCAGCTGGTCCCCGGCTGGACGGACCCGGCGCACCGCGAGGACACCGTCCTGCTGAACGCCGCCTACGACCGGGCGGGCCTGCGCTTCGGGCACGACTACGGCCACTTCCTCGCGGAGATCGCGAAGGCCGTACGGGGCATCGGCGCGCACACCGAGGTCCGCTGCGCCGCGCACTCGCTGGACGACGAGCGGATCGCCTTCGACCTGCGCCGTGAGCACGGCATCTCGCTGCCGGTGATCCCGATGTACGACTTCGACAACGACGCCATCCGGGACCTGTACGCGAGGACCCGCCTGGTCATCGGCATGCGCGGGCACGCCGGGATGATCCCGTTCGGCGTGGGCACACCGATCATCAGCCTGATCTCGCACCCCAAGATGGCGTACTTCCTCGCCGACATCGAGCGTCCCGAGTGGGGCATCTCCGTGCACGAGCGGAACCTGGGCGCGATGCTCACCGAGCGGGCCGTCGGCATCCTGGACGCCCACGCGGCGACGGTCGCCGACGTCCACGAGCGCCAGCAGACGCTGTGGAAGGTCACCGAGGAGAACGCGGCCGACCTGCGGAGGATCCTCGGATCCTGAAACAGGGTGAGCCCCCGCGGCCGGTGGACCGCGGGGGCTCACGCACGCGGGTTCAGCGGCCCGCGGCCTTCCTCACCGGCCGGGGCGGGCGGGAACCGCCGTGCCGCCCCCGGCCCAGCTGGGCTTCCTTCACTGCTCACCGGTGGGAGCGGAGGCCGCCCGCCGGCGTGCCACCGCCCGCCGCAGACCCCGTGCCTTGCGTGCGACCCGCCGTACGGTGGCGTTGCGCGGCAGGAAGCCCAGCTGGGCCGGAATCCCGCCCGGCAGCCCCAGGGACGTCAGCCGCTTCTTCGTGAAGTACCCCAGGGTCCCGTCGTCCAGCCGCGTCGACAGATACCGCTCGGTCCCGGCCCGCAGCTCCGGGAGGATCTTCGGCTGCATCGCGAACCCGACGGCCCGCACGAGGTCGCCGAGCGCCTCGGTGTCCATGCTCCCGCGCCGCTCCGCGACGGCCGCGCGGTCGTCCGGCGCGGGCAGCAGCGCGTGGACGATCGTGACGGGGACGCGGTTGCTGTTCTCGTACGGCGTCAGCCGTTTCAGCAGCGTGTCCGTGCCGACCCGGGCCACCGGCAGACCGTACAGCTCGGACGCGGTGAGCAGGGCCGTGGAGAAGCAGCCGACGACCAGCGCCGGACGCATCCGCTGGTAGAGCACCTCGGCGAGCACCGGGGTGTCCAGCACCGTGAGATCGGCACCGAGCCGCTCGGCCTCCCGCTCCAGGGTGCGGGTGAAACGGGCCGGGGCCGTGGGGTGCGGCTTGAACAGCACCCGGGTGCGGCCCAGCTCCACCGCGCCCTTCAGCATCCGTACGTGCAGGTCCTCCTCCTCCTCGACGGAGAGGATGCGCAGCGCGGACAGGTACTGGCCCAGCAGCAGCGCGGGCTCCTCCACCTCCGGCAGCCCGGCACCGGTGTCGACCAGCTCGGCGAGCACCTTGGTGAACGCCGGGGTCGGCACCACCTCCGGCGCGACACCGAACTCGGTGAGCAGCAGCGGCCGCAGCCCCGGCACCAGGTCCAGGTGGAGCAGGCGCTCCACCCGTGTGCCGACCAGCGGATCGATCTTGTTGCGGGTGGGGCCGTAGCTCATCAGGCCGTCCGCGTAGACGGTGACGGGCGCGTCGGTGAAGATCTGCGCCACGCCGAGGGCCGGGTTGACCTGGATGGACTCCACCGCGAGCGCCACGTCGTCGTCACCGATGTTCCAGGCCAGCCGCAGATACCGCTCCCACAGGGGCACGTCGTCCACCCGCGGTTCCCAGCCACCGGGATGGAAGGGGAAGACGGCCTCGTTCCACGACACCACGTCGTCGAAGCGCGACCGCAGCCGCTCGAACCCGGGCATCTCGTCGACGGAGGGTGTCGTCTCCGGCGTCACCGCGTTGTTGGAGACCAGCAGGATCCGCCGGTCGGCGGGTGCGAAGCAGCCCGCGTCGAGAGCGGCGGCGAGCGTGGCGGTGCCGTACAGGGTCGACGCCATGAAGATCTGTGTGCTCACGCCGCCACCTCCGCGGCCGGCACCGGACGGCGGCGCAGCCGGCGCAGCCGCCCGGCGCGCTCGGCGTCCATCGAGCCGAGCGCGTCGTCGAGGACGTCCTGCGGCATGCGCCGCAGAGCGGCGGCACTCATCACCTTCAGCCTCCTCGCCACGGACGGCTCGAACCTGTCGACGGCGCCCAGGTGGTGGGCGATGATCGCGCAGTACGTGCGCACGGCCTTCGGCAGCAGCGCCGCCGCCTCCGGGTCCCTCGCGGTCTCCTCGATCACCTGGTCGAACGCGCGGATGAAGTCGAGCTGCCGGGCGTCGCCGATCTGCGTCAGCGACGAGGTGACGCCGCGCCGGTAGAAGACCCCCAGCAGGCTGGTCACCGCGAAGGACTCCGCCTCCCGGTGCAGCTTCCAGATCCAGGGCCGGTCCTCCGCCGTGCGCAGCCCGTCGGTGAAGTGCAGCAGGCCGCGCTCGACCAGACGGCGGTGGTAGACGCCCGCCCAGGCATAGGCGTAGTCGACGGACGTGGTCCGGTGGGCGGGCAGGATCGCGTCGCGCGGCCGCAGCACCACATTGCGCCGGCCGTGCGGGACGCGGTGCACGGTGCGGGCCCGCGCCGTGCACTGCACGTGATCGGTGCGGACGAAGTCGCAGCCCAGCGCCTCGATCGCGGCGACCAGCCGGGCGTAGTAGCCGGGCGCCAGCCAGTCGTCGCCGTCCATGAAGGTCAGGTACTCGCCACGGGCCCGGTCGATGCCGGTGTTGCGGGCGGTCGCCAGGCCCCCGTTCCGTTCGTGTCTGACCAGGACCGCCCCCTGCAGTTCATGTTCCGCGCGCGAGAGAAGGTCTGCGGTTCCGTCGGTCGAACAGTCGTCGACGAGAATGAATTCGAAGTCGTCGCGCGCATTGGCGCGCAGACTTCGCAGGGCATCGAGGGCGTATTGCCGCACATTGTAGAACGGCACGATCACGGAAAGCTTCGGCACCCTCGAAACGCTAGGAGACGGCCGGACAGGAGAACTTTCCGACGGGCGTACACAGGGTGAACTCGATGTGTCGGAATGGTGCATCGCTTGTGCTTCCAGGAAATCCGCGGGCCGGTTCGGCTTTCGGTGGTGTGTTGTTAACTTCTCGTTGATTCACGGTTGGGCCATGCCTAGAATTCGCTTCCTAGCGTCTTCGACGTGCCAGCAAGTGCAACGAAGCCTCTCAGGGTCGCGGTCCTCGCGGATTCCGACACCCGGTGGAAATGGGGCGCGCTCACCGCGAACCGCGTCGCTCCGCGCGGAATCCTCCTCGACGGATTCCTGCTGCGGGGCCGCGCCACCCCCACCGCCCGCCAGCTCGGCGAGGTCGGCGTCACCGCGGACTCGCTCCGCGAGGTCACCGCCGTCGAGTTCCTGCGCGCGATGCGCGAGGAGTCGTACGACCTCCTCGTGCTCGCCCTGGTCGGCGGCGGGGTGCAGGCGATGCTGCACGGACTCAAGCGCGCCTGGGAGGACCGGCCGCGGCGGCCCGTCGTCGTCACCGGATACGTCGGTGTCGTCTACGAGAAGCTCGCCGACGGTCTGCTGCTGCGCCACGGTGCCGACCTGGTGCTCGCCAACTCCCGCCAGGACGCGGACCGTTTCCGCGCCGTGTACGAAGGCGTGGGCGCCGACGCCTCCTCGGTGACCGAGGTCGCGCTGCCGTTCCTCGGCGGGGCCGCGTACGAGGGCGAACACGACCCCTATACGGTCGTGTTCGCCGCCCAGCCCTCCGTCCCGGACAGCCGCAGGGACCGTACGTACCTGCTGGAGCGGCTGGTGCGGCACGCCCGCCGGCACCCCGGGCGCGAGGTGCTGCTGAAGCTGCGCTCCAAGCCCGGTGAACACACCACGCACATCGAGGAACTGCCCTACCAGAAGCTCGCCCAGCGGCAGGACCTGCCGCCCAACTTCCGTCTGGTCTACGGGCACATGGGCGAGGTCCTCGACCGGACCGACCTCCTCGTCACCGTCAGCTCCACGGCCGCCCTGGAATCGCTGCACCGCCGCATCCCGACCGCGGTCCTCACCGACCTCGGCATCCGGGAATCCCTCGGCAACCACCACTTCCTCGGCTCCGGCTGCCTCGCCTCCTGGGACCAGCTCGACGACGGACACCGCCCGGAGCCCGACCCGGAGTGGGTCGCCCGGCAGGGGGTCGCGTCGGACGGCTCGTACGGGACGGCCTTCGACGCGGCCCGCGCGCGCATCGCCGGGCTGCTCGGCCGGCCCGGCGGACTGCCGCCCCTCACCCCGTACTACACGCCCGTCACCGCGCCCGGCTACCTGCCCGGCATTCTCGCCCGCCACCACCTCGGCCCGGACGGCACCCCGCTGCCCGGCGCCCCCGCCGCCGACCGGGAGCCCGGACCGGTCCGGCAGATCGTGCGCCGGGCGGCGCGCGGCGCCTACCGGCACGGCGTGCAGCGCGTGGCCCCGGTGATCCGCCGGATGGGCGAACTGTGACCGGCCCGACCCCTGCTCAAGGAGCTGATCCCATGTCCCACCCGCCGACGGTGCGCCGTGTGCTCGCCGTGATCCCCGCGCGCGGCGGCTCCAAGGGCGTACCCGCGAAGAACCTCGCCCCCGTCGGCGGCGTCCCCCTGGTGGCGCGCGCCGTCCGCGAGTGCCGCGCCTCCCGGTACGTCACGGACGTCGTCGTCTCCACCGACGACCAGGCCATCGCGGCCGCCGCCCGGCAGGCCGGCGCCGAGGTCGTGCTGCGGCCCGCCGCCATCGCCGGCGACACCGCCACCTCCGAGGCCGCCGTCCTGCACGCCATGGACACCCACGAGGCCCTGCACGGCGCCCCCGTGGACGTCGTCCTGCTCGTGCAGTGCACCAGCCCCTTCCTGCTCCGCGAGGACATCGACGGGGTGGCCGCCGCGGTCACCGACCAGGGTGCCGACACGGCGGTGACGGTCGCCCCGTTCCACGGCTTCATCTGGCGCGACGGGGCGGACGGGGCGGCCCCGGCCGGTGAAGTGACCGCCTCCGCCGACGCCGGCCTGACCGCCACCGGAGGCCACGGCGTCAACCACGACAAGTCCTTCCGCCCCCGCCGTCAGGACCGCCCCCAGGACCTCCTGGAGACCGGCGCCGCCTACGCCATGGACGCGGCGGGCTTCCGCGCGCACCGGCACCGCTTCTTCGGCCGTACCGAACTCGTCCGCACCGACCCGGCCCGCGTGCTGGAGATCGACGACCCGCACGACCTCGCCCGGGCCCGCGCCCTCGCCCCGCTCTTCGACGCGGAGCGGCCCGGCGCCCTCCCGACCGCCGACGACATCGACGCGGTCGTCCTCGACTTCGACGGCACCCAGACCGACGACCGGGTGCTGATCGACTCCGACGGACGGGAGTTCGTCTCCGTGCACCGCGGGGACGGACTCGGCATCGCGGCCCTGCGCCGCAGCGGCCTGAGACTGCTGATCCTGTCCACGGAACAGAACCCGGTCGTCGCCGCCCGCGCACGCAAGCTCAGGCTCCCCGTGCTGCACGGCATCGACCGCAAGGACCTCGCACTGAAGCAGTGGTGCGAGGAGCAGGGCATCGCGCCGGAGCGCGTGCTCTACGTCGGCAACGACGTCAACGACCTCCCGTGCTTCGCCCTCGTCGGCTGGCCCGTGGCGGTCGCGAGCGCCCACGACGTCGTACGCGGCGCCGCACGCGCGGTCACCACCCTCCCCGGCGGTGACGGCGCGATCCGAGAGATCGCCGGCTGGATCCTCGGTCCCTCTCTCGATTCCCTCCCCAAGTAAGGAAACGCCAGGTCATGAGCACCAACTCCCGCATCCGCACCTTCGGCACCCGCGAGGCCGGCCCCGGCCGCCCCGTGTACGTCACCGGCGAGATCGGCATCAACCACAACGGCGACATCGAGAACGCCTTCAAGCTGATCGACGCCGCCGCCGAGGCCGGCTGCGACGCGGTCAAGTTCCAGAAGCGCACCCCGGAGATCTGCACCCCGCGCGACCAGTGGGACATCGAGCGCGACACCCCCTGGGGCCGGATGACGTACATCGACTACCGCCACCGCGTGGAGTTCGGCGAGGACGAGTACCGCCAGATCGACGAGTACTGCAAGAGCAAGAACATCGACTGGTTCGCCTCCCCGTGGGACACCGAGGCCGTCGCCTTCCTGGAGAAGTTCGACGTCCCCGCCCACAAGGTGGCCTCCGCCTCCCTCACCGACGACGAGCTGCTGCGCGCCCTGCGCGCCACCGGCCGCACGGTCATCCTCTCCACCGGCATGTCCACCCCGAAGCAGATCCGCCACGCCGTCGAGGTCCTGGGCAGCGACAACATCCTGCTCTGCCACGCCACCTCCACCTACCCGGCGAAGGCCGAGGAGCTGAACCTGCGGGTCATCAACACCCTCCAGCAGGAGTACCCGAACGTCCCGATCGGCTACTCCGGCCACGAGACCGGCCTGCAGACCACCCTCGCCGCCGTCGCCCTCGGCGCCGTCTTCGTCGAGCGCCACATCACCCTCGACCGCGCCATGTGGGGCTCCGACCAGGCCGCCTCCGTCGAGCCGCAGGGCCTGCAGCGCCTGGTCCGCGACATCCGCACCATCGAGGCCTCCCTCGGCGACGGCGTCAAGAAGGTCTACGAGTCCGAGCTCGGCCCGATGAAGAAGCTGCGCCGCGTCACCGGCGTGGTCGCCGAGGCGGAGATCGCCGCCGCCGCCGGCGAGCCCCTCGCCGTCTGAAGCCACCGAACCCACCCATCCCTTACGACGGGAACGGTCGTACGTCGATGAGCCCCCGCGCCGGCCGGTCCGGCCCCCACACTCTCGCCTTCGTCGAGAGCCCGGTACAACTGCTCAACGTGCTGGAGTGGGCGCACGCGCATGCGCCCGGCGTGGGGCTCACCCTCGTGGTGCTGTCCCCGGTCGACCCCATGACCCGCGGCCAGCTGCGCCGCATGGCGGAGCTGGCCCGCGAGGAGGGCCACGAGGTCCGCTGGGAGGAGGCGCGGGGAGGAGCAGGCGCACCGTTCCAGACGGTCGGCGGTCTGACCGTCCCGCTCCGCCGGGCCGCCCGCGTCGTCCTCGGCGACCCCTTCTCCCGCTACGTCCAGCTGCTGCTGACGATCACCCGCGCCCGCGAGGTCGTCGTCGTCGACGACGGCACCGCGACCATGGAGTTCGTCGGCCAGCTCGCCCGGGGCGAACGCCTGGTGCGCTGGCACCGCAAGGGCGGCCGCCCCGGCCCCCGCGAACTCGTCCTCGCCCCCGTGTCCGCCGCCGCCCGGCGCCGGCTCACCCCCGGCGCGAACCGCACGGTGGAGGTCTTCACCTCCATGCCCATGGAGGACACCCCGCCCGGCGTCACCGTCAGCTCCCACACCTTCGCCTGGACCCGGGACCGCTTCGGCCCGCCCCGCGTCACCCGGGGCGCCGACATGGTCGGCACGTCCCTGGTGGAGACCGGCGTGGTGGACGCCGACGCCTACCTGGAGGCCGTACGCGCCCTGGCCGCCACGCACGGCGCCAAGCGCTACTTCGCCCACCGTCGCGAGAGCACGGAGAAGCTCCACCGGCTCGCCGTCGGGACGGGGCTGGAGATCGTCCGCCCCGAGCTGCCGCTGGAGCTCATCGCCCGGCGCGGCCCCATCGGCTCCACCGTCCTCAGCTTCCCCTCCACGGTCGTCCACACCCTCCCGCTGGCCCTCGCCGGCACCGGTGTCCGCGTCGTGGTGTGCGACATAGACCCCGCCTGGCTCACCGCGCACGCCTCCCCCCGCGCCCAGGGCTTCCTGGCCAACGTCACCGACACGGCCAGGTCCGCCCACCACCTGCGGACGGTCCCGGCGGTCTGAGCCCCGGACGCCGGAAGGGAGCGGGTGTTCGGGCGCTCGCTCATGTCGGCGAAACCTGATGGCACCAGGTGAGAGCGCCCGTATGCTGGCCGTTGAGCCGGTTCTCGCCTTGCTGGAGGTCCCGATGAGCACGCCCGCATCCGACGGCCTCGGCCACCCGCAGCCGAGGCCACGCGTGTCGGTCGAGGAACTGCTGGCGGCGAAGAACACCCAGCCGATCCGTTCCCTGGACGACCTCGCCGCCGACACCTTCGAGTCGGACGAGGAGCTGGAGGAGTTTCTCGCCTTCACCTACGCCGAGCGCCGGCGCGACGCCGCCTGAGCCCGCCGCATGCAACCCGTCATCCTCGACACCGACGTCGCCTCCCTGCTGCACAAGCGCAAGCTGACCGGACCACTGGCGACCCGCCTGATCGGCCGCAAACCGCTGATCACCTTCGTGACCTACGGCGAGCTCACGAAGTGGATGGAGATCCGCCACTGGGGCACCCGGAGCCGCCAGGAACTCGCCGACTGGCTTGCCGACGTCCCTGTCCTTCCGGGCGACGAAGCCGTCGCCGCCACCTGGGGGCGTCTGTCCGCCGCCGGGATACAGCGTGGCCGGCCCCGCCCCGCCAACGACATGTGGATCGCCGCCAGCGCCCTCACCTACGACCTGCCGCTGGCCACTCTCAACCTCAAGGACTACGAGGACTTCCGCCTCCATCACGGCCTCCGCGTTCTCGGCGCCGAGTAGAGGCGGTATACCGGTGACGCCACCGGACTCCCCGATGGCGGGTGCCTCGGACCGGAGCTGCCCCCGCACCGCGGCCGGCATCCGCCGAATGAACCGGCCCGCGTGCCCTCGGCCGATCGTGGTAACCGTGAGGAGTGGACGGGTGCCGGAACCATGTCCCGGAGTGTGATCGGCCTCATGGACCGGCAGGCCAACGGCCTATACCCTCGCAAAAAGGCGGTGAGTGTACCCACCTCAATACACAGCTATGCGTAGGGCAGCCGGATTTTCTCCCTCCAACGGGCTGATTTTTCTTGATCGGGGGGCAGCGGACGGCTCCGGCGCCCTACCCTTCAAAGGGTGAAACCACTGATGTCACTGGAGTCCGAGATCGATCTCCCCGGGGGAGCGGTGCTCCCCGGCGCGCTGCCCGAGGCCCTGCGCGCCGAACTCGTGGCCTTCCGGCGCGACCTGCACATGCACCCGGAACTCGGTCACCAGGAGTTCCGCACCACCGCGGCGATCAAGGAACGCCTCGAGCAGGCCGGCCTGAAGCCGCGCGTCCTCTCCGGCGGCACCGGTCTGGTCTGTGACATCGGAACCGACGACGAGGCCGGCACGGACTCGGCGATGCTCGCCCTGCGCGCCGACATCGACGGCCTGCCCATCCCCGACATGAAGGCCGACTGCCCCTACCGCTCCACCGTGCCCGACCGGGCCCACGCCTGCGGCCACGACGTGCACACCACCGTCGTGCTCGGCGCCGGCCTGGTCCTCGCCGAACTGCACCGCCAGGACCTGCTGCCCCGCCCCGTGCGGCTGATCTTCCAGCCCGCAGAGGAGGTGCTGCCCGGCGGCGCCGCCGAGGTCGTCGAGGACGGCGGACTCGACGGCGTCGGCCGGATCCTCGCCGTGCACTGCGACCCCCGCGTCGACGCGGGGAAGATCGGGCTGCGGGAGGGCGCCATCACCTCCGCCTGCGACCGGCTGGAGATCGCCCTCGACGGCCCCGGCGGCCACACCGCCCGCCCGCACCTGACCACCGACCTGGTCACCGCCGCCGCGCGGGTCGTCACCGACGTGCCCGCGCTGGTCGGCCGCCGGGTCGACAGCCGCAGCGGACTCGCCGTGACCTGGGGCCGGGTCGAGTCGGGCCACGCTCCCAACGTCATCCCGCAGCACGCCGAGCTGTCCGGCACCGTGCGCTGCCTGGACCTGGAGACCTGGCGGCAGGCCCCCGACGTCGTGGTCGCCGCCATCGACGAGGTGGCCAACCTGCACCGCGCCAAGTCGGAGATCACCTACGTGCGCGGCGTCCCGCCGGTCGTCAACGAGGCCGGCGCCACCGAGCTGCTGCGCGACGCCATGATCGCCCGGCGCGGAGCCGACTCCGTCGAGGGCACCGAACAGAGCCTCGGCGGCGAGGACTTCTCCTGGTATCTGGAGCACGTCCCCGGCGCCATGGCCCGCCTCGGCGTCCGCCCCCCGGGCGAGCGCACCGTGCGCGACCTGCACCAGGGCGACTTCGACGTGGACGAACACGCCATCACCGTAGGAGTGGAACTCTTCACCGGCGCAGCCCTTTTGGACGCCCTGCGCTAGAGGTCCCAGCCCCTCTGCCCAGCCCAGCCCCTCTGCCCAACCCAGCCCCCTCTGCCCAACCCAGCCCTTCCGGCGTTTGAGGAGCGGGGTCCGGGGCCTGTCTCTTATACACATCTCCGAGCCCACGAGACAGGCAGAAATCTCGTATGCCGTC
>NZ_JOIZ01000042.1 GCF_000721605.1 Streptomyces sp. NRRL S-37
TTGAGCAGGGAGCAGTCACCGGCAGACGGTGCACCCCAGGGAGCAGAACCCGCGCACTCAACCGCGGAGATCCCCTACACCACACAGCGGGACGCCATCCGGCACAACGCCTCCGACGCACTGGGGTGACGGTTCGTAAGTGGCTACTGGCGTGTCGTCGACTGCCCTTCCTGTGCTGAAGACCGGCTCAGGCGCCCCGACCCGGCCGAACTCCCAGCCCACCGCCTGGCAGGCCGACTCCACCGCCTCGAACGACTCGGCGGCCGCGTCATCGACCCGGTCGTTGGCCCGCACGTCCACAACGCGGCCTCGGCCGTCGGCGAGCCCGGGCCCTGCTCCAGGCCGCTGTCGCCTTGCCCGGGGCCGAGCGCCCCGCCGAGGCGGAACAGTTGCGCCGGGTCCTGGTCGAAGCGGGCGAGGTGGACCTTGCCCGGACACCGGTGACGGCCAGCCCTCGGTACGTGCGCTGACTGCACAGGTCGCCGAACTGCAGCCCGACCCGCCGGGTCTGAGCGACTACGCGCACCGAACCGTAGTGTCACCCCGTTGACCTGCGTAAACATGAGCCTGACGGCATCGCCCGGCCGTTCCAGGACAGGCATCGGCCAGATGTCGTCAAGGTGCTCGGGCCCGGACGGCTTCACCGAGGCGCACCGGCTGCACACCGCCACGCGGCCGCCGACCCCCAACTCCCAGGTTTCCGACGCCGCCTTGGAGGTATGCCGGGAGTGACAGCACCCTGCATCCGCCCATGCGACGGGTGCTGACCAACCTCGGCGCGGGGCGGGGCCCGGCGGGCGATACTGCGGTGACCGGACTGGCGGAGGAACAGATGACGAGGGACGAGATCCGGCCCCCGGCGCTGACCGGCGAGCCCTGGCCGGTGATCGGTGTACGGGTACGCCGTGAGGACCACAGCCCCCGGGCGGCGTCCTGGCGGCCAGCCCCGCGCGCCGTGTTGGAGGACGTCCTGCTGCTCTGCACGCGGCCGAAGACGACGAGAGCGTCCTGACCGGGTGACCCCACTGCCGCACGTAGGGAGCCGTCAGGAGACGATTACACGTCCCCCACAGGCCATAGGGCTTCTCCAGCGCCCCACGGCGGATCAGACTGAAGCCGCGGCGCCAGCACAGCGATGCGGGGAGCGGCCGGTTCGCGGTCGATGATGTCGTAGAGCGTCCCCGTCATCACCTCGTCGGCCAGCCCAGTGCCCCGTAAGGCTGACGGTCCGCAGGAGAGGCCCAGTTGAGCACCGACGGGGAATTGAGCATCCATGCGCCACCAGGCGAGCCTGGTGGCCGGCGTGGGAATGACACCCCCTTCGTCACTCATACCAGCAACGAGTGAGCACCATCCGTCAGCGCCAACGACCAGGTCACCGCGCCTGCGCCAGCAGTGCTCAGCTGAGGAGCTGGTCTGCTGCTCGCAGCCGGACGAGGCTTCGGCGGTGCGGGTGAGCGGCTTCATGATCTTTCTGCTGGTGCCTGGGCTGCGGGGCGGCTGGCACGGCCTGGGTCAGGCATGCCGGGGTGTTCGGCCTGCTGCTCGTCGTCGTGGTGGTCAGGCGGCGGTTGCGGGTGGTGGCGGTTCTGGGACGTGGGCGCCCGGCAGCGCCGGGGGAGGACCGGGCCGTTGCTGGTGGCTCTTGATCTGGAAGGCGGTGGCGCGGCCGTCGGGAGTGCGGGTGATGAGGTCGATGCCGTGGTCGTCGTTGACGTGGGGGGTGACGACGACGGCGTCGAGTCGGGCGGGGTCGACGCCGTGGGTGATGAGGTTGGTGGCGGTGATCCAGTCGGGTGGGGTGGTGCCGTTGCGGTGTGCCTCCCGGCTGGCCGACCGGGACATGACGGTGAGCGCCTCCGCGAGTACCTGGACGCCCGCGGCCAGTGTGGTGGGGGCGTTGCGGATGCCGCGGTCTGCGGCGATGGCTTCCACGACTGGTCTGATGCCTGCGGCCAGCCTGGTGACGTCGTAGCGGGCGCGGTCTGCGGCGATGGCTTCCATGACCGGTCTGATGCCTGCGGCAAGGCGGGCGGCGTCGTGGCGGGTGAGGGTGTCTGGTCCGCCGCGGGTGGTCCGGCGGACGTCGGCGGCGGTGGGGCCGAGCTCGGCCCGTGAAAGTGTCCGGGTGCGTGTCCAGGCGTCCTGCCAGGGGCCCATGCGGCGGGGGTGGATGCCGCAGCCGCGCAGGAAGGCCTCGCACTGGGTCCAGTTGGCGGGGCCTTGGCCCTCGCGGCGGGTGATGCGCCAGGCGGTGGTCAGTGGCAGCAGCAGGGCGCCGTCGGCCTCGTCGGTGCCGGCGCGGTGCTGCAGGACGCGTAGGGGCGGGGCGCCGGCGCGTTCGTAGGCGGCGACGAGGGCCGCTCGGAAGTCGGCGCGGGTGCGGGTGGCGGAGACGGACGGGGCCCGTAGCGCGGCGAGGATGCCGCGGTCCTCGGCGCGAGCGGCCCGCCATACCTTCAGCACGTCGTGCTCGTCCTCGATCGCGGCGCCGCAGGCGCGGACGAAGGCGGTCACGACGTGCTCCTTGGGCACGGTGCGGGGGTCGACGGCGCGCTTGAGGGTGCTCACGGCGACGGCGTCGGTGTCCTCGAGCCCGGCGGCGCGGGCGGCCAGCTGGGCGTAGGTGAGCCGGCTGCGGTGTTTGAGCTCGGTCAAGAGGCCGATGAGGTGGCTATGGCGCCTGCCGGTGCGGTGGGCGCGCGGGGACGAAGCCGGTGAAGTCATCGCGGCCGCCCTCTACTTGGCGTCGGCGTCGGTGCCGACAGTCGCGCGGACGGCGGTGGTGGCGAGTGTGGTGAGCAGGCGGCGTCCTCCGCCGGCGGCGGCGATGGTGGCCGCGCCGATCGCGCCGCACCCGGCGAGCAGGGTGAGGACGTCGGCCACGGGCATGCTGGCGAGCGCGAGACCGGCGCCCAGGAGCGGGAAGACGACGATGCCGCAGATCTGCGCGGCGGTGAGCGGACGTGCTACAGGGCGTGACGGCTGGGGCGCGGGCGCGCCGGGGCGGTGCATGGACACGACGGGGGATCTCCTGACGGGTGTGCCCGGGCCGCCGGTCCGCGAACGGGATCCGGCGGCCGGGTGATGGGGTGCTACTGGCCGCAAAAACCGGTGTGACGGGCGGCAGTTGACGGCTGCCGTCCTCCGGTGCGGAAGAGAATGGCACGTCCCGCCCCCGCACCGCTCACCCGGAAAACCCCATACGTACGTGATGTCCGTTTACTGGTCCGCGGGTGTTCCAGGTACGCCTCCGACCGCCGCCCCCGGGCGCCTTGCGTCTCCACCCGCCGTGACCAGCATTTTGTCCGCCGCGCTCCGATGGCCCCGGTCCGCAGGCGTTCCAGCCTGTCTTGCCCGCAGCCCGCCGCGCGTTGATGCTGCGTCACAACCCGGTCGTCGGCGCTGCGTCGGGGCCCGGACCACCTGGTCCGGGCCCCGACGCAGCACCGACCCCCGGGTTCCCTGACCCGCTACTGGCCGCAAACCGACGCGACAGGGACACCTTCCGCACGTCACGGTGACGCGTGCCCGCGGACACGAGGACCGGCCCCGCTCACGGGACCGGTCCTCTCGCACATCGGCTATGGCGGCGGCGAGGCCATCGAGACAGAACGAACAGCCGGGGGCGGGCCGCCTGCCGTCGCGCAGCCAGGAGGCGACGCTTGAGGTGTCCGGCAACGCAGAGACCAACGTGCGCATCGCGCCCTGTGCCTTGGAGGCCCTGAGTCGGATCATGGTCCGGCGGGGTACCTCCCGGGACGAGACGGTCCGCCAGCTGCTGACCGAGCACGTCGCCTGGCAGGAACAGGAGCATCCTGAGGACCGGCTCACTCACATCTCCACCGTGCTGCGCTACCCCCGCCCGCCGCGCTGGAGGGGCGACCCGCGCACGGACGTGCCCCTGAGGATCAGGGCCCCCGCCGACCTGCTGGAGCGGGCCCGCGCCGTCTGCCTGCGGCTGCCGGGACAGCACCCGCGCGCCTACCGCGACTACCAGGGCCGCATGCTCACCGACGCGGTGACGACCGCCATCGCACGGGACGAGCCCTTCGATGACGACTTCCTCACCGGCCTGCTGCCCCTGCTGCGCCACGGCGCCGCCCTCGGCCTGTGACGGCTGGCGGCGGCCGCCACCAGCACCCGCCCGGAGAAGACCTGGCTGCTGGACGCGAAGGCCGTCCGCACAGAACACCGGCTCACCGACGGCCCCTTCGATCCCGCCGACCAGCACATCCTGCGCGTCGCGGAAGCACTGGAGCAGGAAGAGTCATGGCACGCGTCGACGCGTTTCGAGATGGCAACCGTCCTGGCCTGCCGCTTTTTGACCGGTCCCGGAGCCGAGCAGCGGGAGCAGGCCCTGTGCGAGCAGGGCAAGCCGTGGGACAAGCTGTACCAAACCCTCCTGCAAGCCGATGACAGGGAAGAACGGCGCTGGCGCAGGCGGCACGGGAGCACGAGCTACGACTGGACAGGCCGGGGCGGCACGGCGGTCTGGCGTGCCCGGCGCCGGGTGGACCTCGAGTACTTCGAGGACTGGCTGGTCGAACGCACGAGGAACGATCCCGCCGTCGGCGTGATGGAGGAACCCGCCTCGCCCGGCTGGCTGCTGCGCATCCCGCCCGCCTGGCTGGCTCACGCCCCCACCCCGACCGCCTCCGGACCGTACACCGCCTGGGCCGCGCAGGGCCGGCTCCTGGCCTTCCCCTACCGCAACCGGCAGGCCTTCTGGCCGCTCCTGCACAGCGAGGACGCACCCGGACACCACCCTGTGCCGGGCTTCGAACCCATCGCCGCCGCAGCCGCCGGGCTGCGCCCCGGGCAGATCCTCGGCTTCATCGAAGCCGTCCTCATCGACTGGAACCACACCTTCACCAAAGAACCCCACCTGCGCATCGCGCTGGATGTGCCCGCCGACCAAGCGTGCCGCTTCGGCTTCATCACCACCGAGGACCAGCACCGGCTCATGGCCGCCGCCCGCACCGCGACCCTGCAGATCATGGACGACTTCATCACCCAGGCCGCGGACGACGGGGCCAGCGCGCTCTACCTTCACAAACTGAGGGAAGCCCGCGGCAACGCCCGCGCGTTCCACCGCCTCACCCGGAGCTACCCCACGCACAAGAGACCGAAGTTCCTCGTCCCCCGGGCCTCCTGGACATGGCCCGGCCGGTCGGTGGCCGCCGAACTCGTCGCCGGCGCCCCGCCCGAGCTGCTTCAGTGGCTGGCCACCGCAGCCCACCGGCGCAGCTCCCTGATCCTGGAGCAGGCGATGCAGGTGGCCTGGCAGCGCGCCTTCGATCAGTACGGATTCCGTATGTGACACCCACCGATACACAAATCGACCCTCTCGCCTGTGAAGCGGACGCACGGCCAGCGCACAATCCGGGCACGGCATTCGCACCCCACCGGGGTGCCCGTCTGAACGGGGGAACCCTCGCAATGAATGCACGACCGCTGATCTCGTTGCTGGCCGCCGGTGTCACCGCCCTGGTGGTGGCACTGACCGGCGCCCCGTGGTGGCTGGCCGCCACCGCGTTCGGCTGCCTCGCGCTCGGCCTGGGTGTCGTGGCCCTGCAGTCGGTCTTCCCCCAGGAATCCGCTCACCGGCTCGCCTGGTGGCGCGACCGCCGCCGCCACCGGTAGCGCCCGGCTGCTCAACTCCCCGTCGGTGACCGGGCGGTAGGCCATAGCCCGGTCAGGAGTGCGGTACCCCACGAGCGCTGGGCACGGTTCCCGCGGCGGAGGGGGCGGGCGGTTTCCGCTACGATGCCGACCGGCAGGACGCGCACCGCCGACCGCCGCCGCTGCATCCCCGCCCGCGCCGGGGCAGCCCTGACGGCCAAGGTCCCCACCCGGGCCCGCGACATTCCGCCCGTACGACTGCGGGCAGGCGCGGGGTGCCCGGAGAGAAGACGCCATGCCACGCAACCAGTCCCGCGCCGGCCAGCGCGCCCGCGCCGCGCAGAAGGCCATGGGCAGCACGGGCAAGTACACCGAGCTGCTGCGCGCCAAGCCCGGCCCGCACGGAGCCCGCAGGGAACCCGCCCATGTCGAGCCCGCCCGCCGCCTCGCCGCCCAGCTGCGCGCCGGTTTCGGCGCCGACGGGGAGAAGACCGCCCACCTGGTCGACGCGGCGGTGGCCTGGGCGCTGAAGGACCGCGCACTGAAGCACGCCTTGCTCCAGGAGCCCGGCAACCTCGCCGCCTGCGCGCGCCTTCGCTCCGCCCTGGACGAACACGCCGCCGACGTGGTCACGGTGCACGACGCGTCCCTCGTCCAGGCCGTCTACATGGTGCTGGAGACGGCCGCTGAGGAAGAGATGAGCGCGCAGTTGCTGCGCGCGGCCGCGGACCTCCTGGACTGGCTCGTCGGCACCAGCCACATCTGCAATCCCGCGATCTACGGGGTGCGGGCCGACGGATGGCTCACCGAGCCGAGGACGTTCGAGCGGATCTACACCACGACCGCCCCGGCCGCGGTCGTCGCGGCGGCGGCCCTGCGCACGATGCGGGAAGCCGCCCGCATCCCCGACGAGGACGAACTGACCGACATCGACTGCATGTTCACCTTCCAGGAGGCCGCCCGCTTCGCGCGTACCGCCGCCGACCTCGCCGCCCGCCCGGCCGCCTGATCCACGCGGACCGACCTGCTGTCCCGCGCCGAGTCCGGCGCGGGACAGCAGGCCTGGAGGTGACCACCGCGTTCCGCACGGTTGCCGGCTGCTCTGCTCCGGTCCTACGCGGCGTGAGCTCCCCGGAGCGTGCTGCGTCTTCGGCCAGGCAGGGGGTGTAGGCGCAGCACTTGGTCTACCACCGTGATCGGTTGTGGCGCCGAGGCAGGCCGAGCCGGGCTGTTACCGTTCGCTCGAGCCAGTCGACGAATTCGTCCGGGGCCTCCTGGACGAGAGGCAGCATCCAGTAGCCCGCCCACTCCTCGTACTTCGAACGAGTGGTGGTGATGTGCTGGTGGATCCGGACAACGCTCGCTCCTCCTGCGAGAATCCGGGTCGGGCGTGTTCTTCCGCAGTAGCAGGCCATGCAGTCACTGTTGACGGCGATGTACACGGCGCGCTCCTCTCTGCCGCTGTCCTCGCCGATGGCGAACTGGCAGCACCGGTGCTCCTCGAGCCATGGCCCGGCCAGACGAGCGAACGCGTCGTAGCGGTCCGGCGTCATGGGGACGACGCCGGACCAGATTGCGGCCGTCACCGGTTGCGCGGCTTGGGCTCGGCGATGAGGCGCAGGTCGTCCGCGAGGTATTCGAGCTGGCTGAACGACGCTTCGACCTCGGACCACCGCAGTCGGTCTGTGGTGCCGTGCTGTTCGCGCAGGTCGATGAGGTCACGCAGTTTGTCGACGGAGGTCCTGAGCTTCTCCTGGAACGTGGTGAGAGCGTCGGCTTCGAGTTCGGCAGGCGTCCTGTTCCGATTCTTGGCCTTGAAGCCGTGCCGCACGGCGCGCCGCAGGTTCGCGTTGAAGGTGGAGCCCTTCCAGCTCTCAGGCTGGTCGACGAGCTCTTCCGCCTCGGCGTCCCACCAGCGGGGGGCCTGGCCGGCACGCACCCGCTTGATGGCGTCCGCGAGGAGCTGAGGGCCGCCCTCCTGGGTGAGGAGCTTTTGGACGATGGAACCGACGGACGAGCGATCGATCGTGGTGCCGACGACGGCTTCCGCCGATCCGGCCGCCGCGAGCAGGTGTCCGCTCATCACCAGAGAAATCATGCCGAGTGCTCCCAGGAGGAGGACGGCGCCGGTCTTCTTCTCCTGCGCGCGGGCGAGGAGCTTGTCGACCTTCTCGTCGGTGTCGACGTTCTCGACCACCCACGACTCGTTGACGAGGTCCTGCCACAGGCACCCGGTGTCGAGGGCGGTGCGCGGCGACTTCGTTTCCCTGCTCGCGGAGTAGGAGCGCAGCCCGAGCTCGACGATCGGTCCGTTCCGCCTGCTGATCACGAGGTTGCCGTCGGTCTGCATCTTGTGACGCACCAGCGCGTTGAACCGCGTGCTCTTCTGGGTGAGCTGCTGCATCACGAGCGCGAACCGCAGGTCGGGCAGCGCGGGGTCCAGACCGAGTCCCTTCATGGCGGCGGCCACGTCGCCGCGGCCGATCAGCGCGTCACGCATGCCCTGTCCCTGGGGCTCAGGGCCCAGGAGACCCTCGTCGTACAGGCCGCTGATGATCTCCTCGGCCCTGACGGCGTTCCGGGCCCCCGAGTTGAAGGGCTTGCCACCGACGTTCATGCGCATCAGCAGGGCGCGCACGGCGGTCGGGAAGCGCTGCATCCCCCGGTGAGGGTCGTCGTCGCGATAGCCGACGATGGCCTGCACCGGGACGGTCATGGCGTTGAGGGTCATGGCGGCCTGGTTGCGGGCCTTGATGTCGGCCGAGGTGCCGGTGCGGGGGGCCGCCAGGCGCTTGTGCGCGGCCTTGACGGCCTTGCGGACGAGTTCGCGGCGGGCATGCAGGGACATTCGCATCAGGTGCGAGGGACGGAGCCGGACGGTCTCCTTGCTCGGTGCCCCGATCAGGGAGTCGTCCAGCCATCCGCGCTGGACCGGGATGCGGTGGTAGCAGTAGGACAGGCGGCAGTTGCCGTCCACGGCCGTGAGGTCGTCCGTGGGCTGACCGTGGTCGGACGTGAAGGTCGACGGCACCAGCATCAGAGGACGCTCGACGAGCCGCTCCCCCACCTCCTGGGGGTTGTCGATCAGAACGCGCTGGGCGGAGCGGTCGACGGACTCCAGGATGTCGTTGTAGTCGGCGGTGTGGACCAGCACGGCGTCGGTGATGTGAGGCTCGGGCATGGCCAGGGCCTTGCGGCCGCCGGCCGCGTGGGGGTCGGCCGCGTAGGAGGCCTCGGCGAGCAGACGGTCGTTCTCGATCGCCAGGGAGATCATCGGCGAGTAGACGCGGTAGGTCATGACCATCAGCCAGCCGGTCTCCACCCGGTGCCGTTCGATCCGGATGCCTTCGAGCTGGCCGGGCTCGACGGCGCCTTGCACGAGGCGGCGGACCTGCTTCAGGGAGAGGTGGACGTCGGGGTGGTCGGTGAGGTACTCCTCCGCACGCGTCGTCGCGGACAGCGGGGGGAGCCGGTGCTCGAACTGGTCGGCGGCGTTACGGAAGTCGGTGACCGGGATGACGGCGATCTCGCCGTCGGGCTCATGCTCCGGGGTCAGGATGTCGCTCATCGCGACCGCCCTTTCTGGCTTCGGCCGCGCACGCATCAACGTGCTGCGGCTCGGGTTCGTGGAACGAACGCGAGAGCAGCACCATTGGAGCGCTACGCACCCTCGTCGCCTCGGGAGACCGCAGTCCGGCCGGGACGTACTCGGCGTTGATGCTTAGGTCCTCGGCAATCCGGTTGCCCGCTCCGGTAGTCGGATTCGGGGAGACGCGGGTCGTGCGCACGTGGACCGCAGTCCTGTATGCAGGCGTCGGGCCGCCGCAGCAACGGCGTCGATCTGCCCAGGGTATTCCCCCCGGCCCTGTTCGTGGAAACCATTTCCAAAGACGCTGGTGAGGGCTCCGCAGTTCAGGGGTGGGGGAGAGCCGGCACCAGGCGGCTGCCCAGGGGCGTGGGGTCCGGCTGCTGCTCGGCGCGCGCCGTACCGCGCCGTGACGGTGTCGTTCGCCGCGCCTGAAGAAGAGCGCCGTCCGGTGGCGTTCACAAATTCACATATTTTCACACGCGCGTTCATGCAGCAGCGGGCGGCCCACGACACCCGTCGACCGGCCGGCTCCGGTCGAGGTTGTACGGCGGCCGCTGCGCCCCAGGCGCCCAGGCTGTGGCGGCGCCGCCCGCGGACCAACGGATGCCAGCCGTCCGGTCAACGCCCCCGTGCGGCGGCGTTCGTACGGCGTACGACGGGTGCCCGCCGGGGGCCGGCCGTGGTGATGAGCAGCAGCGTGCCGCGGTCGTACGCCGCCCGCCCGGCGCCCGCGGTTCGCTGTGCACCAGGCGAGAAGGTGTAGGCGGCTGGCGCGCGTGGAGGAGCGGCAGGTCAGACGGGCGGCTATGACGGTTTGGCATATATCTCGCCTGCTGCGGTGCCGCCTGCACCGGCCCGTGGAAACGGGCTGGCCTTGCGCATCCCGCGCCGCCTGACAGCGCGCCGTGCGCCGCCGGGCGCACAACTGGAATGCTGCTGCACCGTCATTGAGGCGGCCTCCTGCCGGCCTTCCCCTGGAGCGCAGGGCATCGGCCGGAACGGGCGGGATAGGAGCGGAGACGGCCCGGTCGCGCGGGCCGGTGCTGAGCGCAGGGATCGGGGCGAGTGCCGACGGGGCGTGGCGGGAGGAACGCCACGCCGGACTGCGGCGGTTCAGTCGGCCACGGAAAGCTGGAGCGTGCAGATCCGGCACAGGCGGTAGCGGATGCCGCCGCGCGGGCCGATGCGCTCGGCCACCCAGGCCGCCGCCTCGCCGGGCTCCATCATCCGTTTGTGCGTCGCCCACCCGGAGTTGAGAGTGCCTTCGTGGGCGAACGTCGTCAGCGCGCCCTGCATCCAGATGGAGTCGTCCCCCTGGACCCGGCCGACGGACTGCTCGATCTCACGGCATGTGGCCTGGTGCAGCGTGTGCTTGCCTGCGGCGTAGGGGTACCGGTCGGGCTCGTCGAACCGGCGCCTCTGCTCCACCGACTCGGCACGGATGGCATCGAATCGGTCTCTTGCTTCCGCGCAGACTTGGCACCCGGCAGCACACACCGACACCTGGGCGACGCCGTCGAGCCGCTCCCAGTCCACCGGCCCCGCAGGCGCCACAAGCCCGGCCGTCGCACGCTCCGGCTCACTGCGCCGCGACGGCGGGACCTGCGCGCGACGAAGAGCCGCCGCGGCCCGCCGGGCCGCCTCTCCCGTGACGCGTTGCCGCCGGCCAGTACGTCCTCGCTTCGACATGGAAAGCCCGCTCCCTTTCAAAGCCGCTGCTCGCTCAAAGCCGTCAAGACGCCCGCAGCTGCTGCGGCGGCCTGCGGCACCACAGCCCACCAGCATGACAGCCAGCCAGGCGGAGGCCACCGTACGGCGCACGGTTTCAACCGATCCGCCTGCCCCGGAACGCAGTACGCCGTACGTGGCCCAGGCGAAGGCGGCGCAGTCGGAGCGTGCACTCACCGGTGTTGCGTGCCGGCGAGATCACCGAGACCAACCACGGCCCCGTGCCCCTGCGCCCCGCCACAATGTGGGCGCACGCCGTCTACGGCGAAGCCCCGACCGCTTCGGCAAGCTCACCGCCTTTTGCACCGAGCCGGCCGACGACCAGGAACCCGGCGGGCTCCGCGGCCTGTTCCGCCGACGAACCCGGCGGGTCCGGGCCGACGCCCGGACCTGCGGCTGGGCTGTCGCAGCGGGGTGAAGGTCATGCGGTGGTGGTCCAGCTGTCGACCGATGGGTCCTGAGGTCCCATCACCCAGCCGTCCCGGGGCCGAAAACCCCGCACAGATGTCAGTGGCGGTGGCGACACTTGATCCATGACGCTCGACCGTGCCGATGCGGCACCGCCCCTGCTGATCCCTTCCGGATCGGCGTTCAACCCGATGGTGCTGGACCGGCGGATGCTGCTGCCCGTCCTCGACACCAACGCGCTGCTGGTCGAAGCCTGCGCCCTGGCCAAGCACGGCGGTCGGCAGGACCGGGTCACCGCGCTAGCCGTCACCGGCCGCGCCACCCCGTACATCGCCGCGCACGTCCCCGGCGAAGTCGACGAGCACCTGGCCAAAGTGGCCGCCGACCTCGAAGCGTCGGAACACCAAGCCCGCCGCGTGCTCGATCAGCAGATCCTGCCCGCCCTTCGAGTGGTCGACCTGGAGATCCGCGACCACCTGGCCCCGCAGACCCGGCACATTCTGCGGGCCGACCCCAAGATGCCGCGGAAGTACCGGGGCGACTCGGACGACGCGCCCACGATGGCGCTCGCGGAGTTCCTGGGGCCGTGCGTCATCGTCTCCAAGGACAGCGTCTTCTCCCGCTTCGGGCTCGCCGTCATCGACTGGATCCCCGTCGCTGAGAGCGTGCTGCGTATGGCCGGCCTGGAGGCCACCGCCGCGAACGCACTGGTACTCATCGACATTGCGTTCCAGGCGTTCGGTGCTGGCGTTCACCGCTTGGCGGTCCTCGCCGCGAACAACTCGCTGGCTGCGACCGCCGCCGTGGGCGGGCTGCTGTGGTGGTGCCACCGCCGCGGCTACCTGACCCGCGACAACTGGAGACGTCACCTGTCGCAGGTAGGTGGTGTGGCGAAGCCGCTGCTGGAGCTGGCGGAAGCCGGGATGACCGAGCACCAGGCGCTCAGCGACTCGCTTTTGGTGGTGGAGCCGCCGGCCTACCCCACCAATGAGCAGCTCGCGGCCCGGTATCTCGCGCGCTGCGGACGTTCCCTGACGCCCGGCGAACTGCGTGACGCGCTTGCCCAGCGCGGCCACATCATCTCTGCCACGCAGCTGAAGCGGGACATGCTCGCCCACGGCGCGTTCGTCCGTGCGCCCGGCGACCTGTGGACGATCGGACGTCCGGTGCGGCAGCGGACCTAACCCGGGCACGCCCGAAACGCGGCTGCGGGGCGCCCGCCGGGCTCTACGGTGCACCGGTGAGCAACAAGGAGATGTGGTCGGTCGGCGGGGACGAAGTGCCAGTGGTCAACGAGGTTCTGGCCGCGGCGTTGACCGCGCAGGGAGAGCTGGGGGTGCGGGCACTGGGCCTGCTGCGGGACGCGCGCCGAATCCTGGCGGGCGCCGGGCTGGAGCGGCCGGACGAGGTCGCGGGGTCGTGCCTGCGGGGCGCCGCGGATGCTCTGCTGAGTCTGCCGGGTGCCCTGGCCGCGCCGGTGGGCCTGAAGTCCGCGGCCGCCAGCCTGCTCGACGCCGTGGATGCCGTCCCCCCGGATTGCCAGCGGCGCTTCGGCTGGACGTGACGACGCCGTGCCAGGGGCGAGCAAGTCGGCCGCTGGCGCCGCGGGCGTCGAGGAGGCGTGGGAACGGGTGAGTGCGGCGGCCGAGGTGCTGCGCGGGCAGCTGGCCCGGCCGGGCGGCTACCACCGCGGCCGGGCTGCAGGGATCGCCGAGCGGCTGATGGGAGTCAAGCTCGGCGCCACCCAGGAGAAAGCCCTGGGCGTGTGGGGCGAGGTATACGGCAAGACATCGGGCACCCTGCACGGAGCGGCGGCCGATGCCGGCCGCGTGGGCCCTCGAACTCACCGCCCTCACCCGGCCGAACCCGGAACACGCGCTGGAGCTGGCCCGGTGGGCGGACCCGCGCGCCACCACGTTTTTCTTCCGCTCCCGCTCCGTCCCCGCCTGGCTTGTGCTCCTGCAGGAGCACGCGTCGCATCTGCTGCTGCCCGACAGCCCGGCCGGCGTCTGGCTTGCCGAGCACGCCGAGGCGGTCGCGGGCTGGTCGGCGCTGGACGCGCTGCTGCACCTGGCCGGCCGCGACACGAGCATGGTCCCGCTGGCGCTGGCGCTGGCGCTGGCGCTGGCGCTGGTGCGCACGGTGCTTGCCCGGCAGGCCGCCGACCGCCCGGCGGGAGAGCCGGTGTCCCCGCAAGAGGGGGTGGACGATGCGCCTGGTGGCCGAGTGGGCGGTGGCGGTGCCCCGGCCGGAGAGGGACCGTGACTGGGTCCTCGCGGCCGAGTTCCTGCTGAAGGCCGCCGGGCCTTGTCCCTGAGGAGTGGACGCCTGTTCGTGTCGTTATGCGGCAAGCGTCAGGGTAGCTGATTGCTGTTCGTAGGCGATTGGCGCCTGCTGTCCGTTCGCCGAATGTCGTCGGCGGGTGTTGTAGCGCGTGGTCCAGCGGAAGATCGTCAGGCGGCAGGCACGGCCCCCGTCGTAGCGGCGGGCGCCACGGAGCGTCTCGCGTTTGAGGGCCGCGTTGAACGACTCGGCGAGTGCGTTGTCCGCGCTCGTGCCGACCGCACCCATGGACTGCCTGACGCCCAACTGGGCGCATAGTCCGGCGAATTCGCGTGAGCTGTACTGGGCTCCGTGATCGCTGTGGAAGACGGCGCCGGCCAGGCTGCCGCGGGTCGCCGCGGCTACCCTGAGCGCGTCGGCGACCAGCTCGGTGCGCATGTGGTCGGCGATCGACCAGCCCACCAGGCGGCGCGAGAAGCAGTCGATCACCGTCGCCAGATACAGGAACTCGCCGTCGCCCACTGGCAGGTAGGTGATGTCCCCGACGTACTTGGTGTTCGGTGCGCTCGCGGTGAAGTCGCGCCGGAACAGGTCCGGCACCGGTGTGGCGGACGGTTCGGGCACGGTGGTGACCTGGCGCTTGCGCAGCCGCAGCCCGGTGATGCCGAACTTCCGCATCACCCGCCCGACGCGCTTGTGGTTCACGCGCTCGCCCTTGTCGCGCAGCTCGGCGGTGATCCGGGGGCGGCCGTAGGTGCCGTCCCACTCGGCGTGCACGGACCGGATCCGCTCGGCGAGAGCGGCATCGGCCTGCTCGCGCGCGGCGCGGGCCGCGCGGCCGGCCCGCCACTTGTAGAAGCTGGAGCGCGCGACCTCCAGAACCTCGCACAACCGCTTCACGCCCCAGGCGCGGTGGTGGTCCTCAATGAACTGGCAGCGGTTCACCAGGTCATCTCTTGTGCGAAAAACTTCGTCGCCTTGCGCAGGATGTCACGCTCGGTGGCCAGTTTCTGCATGTCCTTGCGCACCGCTGCCAGTTCCCGGCGCAGGGCCTCGTTCTCGGCCTGAAGGTCCTCGGCCGTCGGCGGGGAATCCACCGTGTTCTTCTCCGTGCTCGTGCTCGTCGTGCTGCCCCCGCCGTGGCGGGCTCGCTCGGTCCGGACCCAGTTGCGCAGCGTCTCCCGGCTGATCCCCAGGTCCTTGCCGATGCCCTCGAAGGTGTGGCTCGGGTCCGACAGGTACAGCGCGACAGCGTCCGCCTTGAACTCGGGCGAGTAGACCTTCATCACCATAAGAGATCCCTCCTCCCCGGCCCCTGCCGGGGCCGGGCTCAGAGGTGTCCACCCCTCGGGGACAGGTCCCGCCGTCGACCCCGCACACACCGACGCCGTCACACAGCTGCGCGAGGTGCTGATCAACGCCGGCGAGGTGGACATCGCCCGGATACCGGCGGCGACCGACTGAACACCCCCGACGCCGCTGGGCCTGCAACGGCCAAGGACCTACTGCCGGCCCCGGTGCCCGCGCTACCTCGCCGCCGACGATTTTCGCGCATGCAGCACAGCCTTGCTGCACCAGTGCTGCAGCGAGCGTCACCCCTTGCTGCTGCCACTGCTGAAAGCCTGCTGCACAGCGGCAGCACGAGCTGCCGCTGCACGGCCCACCGGACGCAGGCCGCTGCACCGGGGGCAACAGTCGGAGCTACTGCATGTCTGCCGTGCTGCATACCGGCCGTCCTGCTGCACCCCGCCGCTCGTCGTCCCCCGCCCGCGGGTTTCCCCAGGCGGTGCGCGGGGCCAGCCCGCGCCCGGGCGGCAGTCGGGGTCTCCGTGGGGCCGGTTCTGGCACCAGCCCCAAGTGCCGCCACTCGCTGCCGTCCGATCCCCGGGCCAGGGTCGACGACTCCTGCTCGCTGGCCAGCTCGTATCACGGCCGCCTGTCAAGATCCCAGAAACTTGCTCTGATCTGGGGAAATCCACGCTTCCTGACCTCCCGGGCGCCGGGCGTGACAGCGTGACACCCGTGTCCGGCCCGCTGTCCGGTGGCATCGAACCTGGAGCACGTGTCATCGAACCTTGATGGACGAGGCTCGGTGTCGCCAGGAGTAGGCATGGCTGCGTGTGGAGTCACAGCGTCGACAAATTCGTATCCGCATGAAGGACATGGACGCGGCGGATCTTTAAGAGCTCCAACTTTGGGGTGGGCTCCTGAACAGGGCTTTTACGGCGCCTGAGGTGCGCTGATTCCTCCCCTGGTCCGGAATGAACGGCGAATGACGGGTCGGGCCGGGGCTTGGGCTGCATCAGGAGCCCCTCATACGCTTCCAAAGCGAGCAGGAGCCAACTCGGCCTAGCCGGCAAGCATCCGGCCGAGAGGCTCCTGATCGCGAAGCACGCCTACCTATGCCAGGAAGGAGGCTCCAAGTTGGAGTCTAAGCATCAATCGACCACCCCCGGCGGCCACCAGCCACCGTCACGATGGTGGCGCTGGGCAAGAATGATCACAATCCACGCCGTTAAGGGGGCCGCTTACACGAGTGGCGGAGCGATCGCCACCGCCGTCATCTGGTGGGTTCAGACTCACTAGGAGAAAACTCGAACCGGCGCCCGGGACTGCAAGGTCCCGGGCACCAAGCCTTCCGCTCGGTTGGCATGATCATCGACGAGCACACTGCCAGGCGCTTTTGGCGGTTCAGTCTTCGGTCGCACACGATCAAGGTTCGCTGTCACAGGACACCCGTCCGGGGGGCTTCCGGCACCCGCATCGGTTTCGGGCTGGCGGTCCAGTACGAGTGCTGCCTCTTCAAGCCCGTCGCGTACTGACCACCCGGTCCCAGGATGGGCTTCTGCAGCAGGCGTGTGCGTATCCCGAGGGCACCGCGGGGCGTTGGGCGACAGGGACCGGTGTCACGCAGACGCCGGCCACAGGCGGAAGGCGAGAGGGCATGGGCGCGATGCAGACGGGGGAGGTCATGGGCCCGATGGAGGCCGAGGGGGAGGGGTACCGGCGTGTGCTCCTGACGCATTTGACGAGCTGGGTGCAGGAGGCCACGGAGGTGGTGACGGACCCGGACCGGTGCGACAGCGCGAGCTTGGAGGACGCGCTGAACCACGTCAACAACGTGGTCTACGACATCGAGATGGAGACGGATGTCGGCGTACAAGCGAACGTGCACCACCTCGTACGGATGAAAGTGCACCGTTTGTGGTGCGGTGACGGGTGAAGCACGTGAGTCTGCCTGCTGTCGGTTCGGGGTGACAGGGAGGCGACTGACGGTGGTCTTGGATCCGCATCGGTGGCTGGAGTTGAGGCGGTTCCGTTCGCTGTACGAGTCCGGTGCGATGAGCATGAGGGAGATCGCGAAAGAGACCGGGCTGAACCGCCGGACGGTCAGCAAGTACCTCAGGGACCCTGCTTCGGTCGCCCCACCGAAGAGAGAAGTAGCAGGTCAGCGCCCTCGGCGGGTGGTGGACGAGGTTGCGCCGCTGATCGACGCGATGCTCAGGTCCGAGATCCTGCTCAAGGGAAAAGTGATCCATGAGCGCCTGGTCCAGGACTACGGGGTCACGATCAACTACCAGCGGGTGAAGCTCTACCTGCAGGAAGCCCGGCCCCGGATCGCGGACGAACTGGGCATCAGCCCGGGTGAGCTGGCGGGCCTGCACCGGCGGTTCGAGGTCGTCCCGGGGGCTCAGGCCCAGGTGGACTGGGGTGACGAGGGCAAGATCCTCGCCCATGTCGGCATCCCGAAGGTCTACTCCTTCCACATGACGCTGTCGTACTCGCGCGATCCGTTCTGCTGCTTCACCACCAGTCAGGACCTGGCGACGTTCTTCGACTGCCACCGTGCCGCGTTCGCGCACTTCGGCGGGGTGCCGATGAGCATCGTCTACGACCGCACCAAGACGGTCGTGCGCCGGCACGTCGCACCGGGCGAGGCCGTTCCGCTGCATCCGGAGGCGGTCGCCTTCGCCGGGCACTACGACTTCGATATCGATGTGCTGGCCGCCTACCGGCCTCAGGGCAAGAGCCGGGTCGAGCGGCAGGTCGGCATCGTTCGCGACCACGTGCTGGCCGGGCGGGCTTTCTCCTCGATCGAGGAACTGGACGCCGCCTTCGCAGCCTGGGTGCCGCTGCGGCGGGCGAAGGTCCACGGCACCCACGGCGAAGTCATCGGACAGCGGGCCGTGCGTGATCACGTGGCTCTCCGCCCGCTGCCGAGGGTCCCCTATGCGGTCGCCCAGCGGCATTTGCGGCACGTCGGAAAGGACTGTCTGGTCGCCTTCGACGCGAACCTCTATTCGGTGCCTGCCCGGAAGGTCCGTCCTCGTCAGCTGGTCGAGATCAGGGCAACGAAGTCCCAGGTCAGCCTGCATTCCACTGTCGCCGACGCGGGCGGTCAGACGCTGCTGGCCGTCCATCCGCGCGCCATCGGCCGCGGAGCCCGGATCGTGGACGAGACCCACTGGGACGGTTTGCCCACCGGCGCCGGCCGCAGCGTCACCACCGGCGATGCTCTGCCTTCTGCCCGCAGCGGTCAGCCTCTCGGACCAGAGGCCGGACCGCTGCAGACCCTGCTGAACCGGACCGCCGCAGCAAGTGTCGAGGTCGGACGCCGTCCGCTGTCGGTCTATGACGAGCTGACCGGCACCCGCCCCTTCATCGCAAACTCTCCCTGCAAGGAAGCCCGTTGAGCGAGCTGACCAGCAACCGCATCCGTGCCACCGCCGTCAAGCTCGGCCTGCCGCACCTGGCCGAGGCTCTGAACCAGTACGTCCAACGGGCGGACGAGGCCAAGATGGGCTACCTCGACCTGCTCGACCTGGTGCTGGCCGAGGAACTCGCCGTCCGCGACGACCGGCGCTTCCGCAACGGCCTGCGGCTGTCGAAGCTGCCGCACCACAAGACACTGGAGGACTACGACTTTTCCTTCCAGCCCGATCTCGACCCACGCAAGGTCAAGGACCTGGCCACCCTCTCCTTCGTCGAGGACAAGGCCAACGTCGCTCTGCTCGGGCCACCCGGGGTCGGCAAGACACACATCGCCGTCGCCCTGGCCGTCGCGGCCTGCCGGGCCGGCTACTCGATCTACTTCACAAGCCTCGACGACATGGTCCGCCACCTCAAGGCCGCCGAGGACCAAGGGCGGCTGATCAGCAAGCTCACCAGCTACCTCCGCCCCGCCGTCCTAGTGGTCGACGAGGTGGGCTACCAGCCGCTGGAGCGGGCCGAGGCGAACCTGGTCTTCCAGGTGATCTCCAAGCGTTACGAGAAGGGCTCGATCATCCTGACCTCGAACAAGTCCTTCGGCGAATGGGGTCAGGTCTTCGGCGACGAGGTCCTGGCCACCGCGATCCTCGACCGCCTCCTGCACCACTGCGACGTCGTCCCGATCAACGGCAACAGCTACCGGCTCAAGAACCGCCTTCAGGCCATCGAACGCGACACCGACGTGGCCTGAGCAGTGGTGCACACAACTTCGTACTCGGTGGTGCACTCAGACGAGTACACGGACACCTCATCACAACCGGGCCGAGAACAGCCACCAGCCCACGCGGCAGCGCGAACGCGCGATGAAGGGCTTCCGATCGGCGGGCGCGGCACAGCGGTTCCTGTCCGCGTTCAGCGGCATTTCACCCCACTTTCGGCCCCGCCGCCATCTCATGAGCGCACCCGACTACCGGGCCGAGATGACCATTCGCTTCGCGATCTGGGACCACATCACCGGCCCCAGGAGCCGGCCCACCACAGCCTGAACACACGCCCGGGCCAAGGCCCACCAGGCCTCGACGCGCCGTCAGACAGTCGTCTACTCAACGATGTGACAACGCCCACCGGCGCCGATGAGTGGTACACCCTCACCGGCAGCCCTGCACCCCTGCCGCCCGGAGGCCTGGCCGCCCTCCACACGCAGATCCTTGACCGGGTCCGCCGCGGCGGCGCCGCCGAAGCACCACACTGAACAGACCATACGCACCCTGGTAGGCGGGTGGTGGGTGTCCAGGTCAAAGGTGGAGCTTCAACTGGTTCGAGCCGTTCAGCCCGGACAACGCCCGAGACCCCGACCGCGGGTTCCGCATCTGACGGGGCACCTGCCACTGCAGCGCCCGCGACTTCGCCGACGACGCCGGCGCCGAGGAGCACGCCGCCCGCTGCCGGTGCCGACCCGGGAGCACGAGGCCAGTATCCCTGCATACTGAGGTGGTCCTCGTTGCGGTAGGACACACCAACCACCAGGGGAGGGGCACACATGGACGTGGGCTCGGTGCTCGGCAGCATAGGCAAAGTGGCGGCCGGGGTGGGCAAGCTGGCGTGGGCAGTGATTACCGCGCCGACCACGGGCACCGAGTATGACGCCCACTCCAAGATCGACAGTTTTGCGGAGAAGATCGAGAACGAGGTTCCGGAGGAGCTTCGGGACCGGGCGTGGGGGCTGGTTCTGGACGCGCTGTACTGGGTTCCTCAGGAGATCGAGCAGTTGGTGGAGAGACACCAAGGGTCCGGTGACAACGAGACCGAGGACCCGTCGGCCAAGTACTGATTACCAGCGGCATCGGCCAGAGCAGGTCGCCTTTCATCGTCCCCAACGGGGCGCATGTTCAAAGGGTGTTCGTACACTGCGCTGCATGGACCTTGACCAAACGCGGACCCCGTGGTGGGACAGTCGCGCCGTGCGGACCTACACCCACCCGGACGAGCTGCGGGTCAGGGACCGTCTCGCCGACGCGGCAAAGGCCGGTGACTGGATAACCGTCTTCGCCGTCCTCGACGAGCATCCTGAGTGGGTCAACTCGCCACGGCCTGGGAGCAGCAAGAGGTACGCGCCGCTCCACCAGGCGGCATGGCACAACGCGCCTGTGGACGTCGTGGAGCGGCTTCTGCACCTTGGCGCCTGGCGCACCCTGCGCAACGGTGCTGGCCACATGCCTTTCATCGTCGCCGCCATCCATGACCACGATGACCTCGCGGAGTTCCTGCGGCCAGAGATCAGGCACCCGCTGTCGTATGAGGTCATAGCCGATCTTCAGGCTTCCCTCTACGATCTGATCGCCCGGTACGACCGCATGGCCAGCAAGAGGCTTAACCTCCCGGAGATCAAGGTGCTGACCGAGCTGGAGCAGCCCAGATACAGCATCCGACTCAACGGCGGGTCATTCCTCATTGAGCTGCGCGGTGACCACTTGGCCGTCGCGGCGCTCGACAAGGGGTACGGCACCGCGGTCTACCGGATCGACCTGGACGGCATCCACCAGCAGTAGCTGATGATCTGTGATTTCTTGCGATGTGTCGGCTTTGCGTCAGTGAGGTTGTGTCAGTCACGGTTGAGCGAGAAAAGGGTGTTCCTGCTGCTCGTCGGCCCGTGACTGGAGTTTGCCACTGACACAGCGGTGGTACTTCGCGACCTTGCGGCTGTCACGGGTCGGTGCATCCCCAGTTGGATCACTGCCACGAAGACGGCACATCGCATTCGGGCAGATCGACGGCCACAGGGGCCCAAGAAGTTGAGCCGCGAGCGTGACGACCGTGGTGACAATATAAGAGGGTGTCTCACGTGGTGTGAGGTGGATGCGGCATGATGTTTTGCCATGGGTGTTGGTTTGTCGCAGCGGTTGGTTCCTGACGAACTCTGGTCGCTCGTCGCACCGTTGCTGCCTCCCTTCGCTTCCCGTCCGCAGGGAGGCGGTACGGCTCCGGTTGATGAGCGGGCCGTGTTCACGGCTGTGGTGTACGTGCTGACCAGCGGCTGTGCCTGGCGGCATCTGCCGGAGACGTTCGGTGTCTCGCCGGCCACCGCTCATCGCCGGTTTTCCGCATGGACCAGGGACGGGCTGTGGCGGCGGCTGCACCAGGCCGTTCTGGACGAGCTCGGCGCCCGCGGCGAGGTGGACTGGACCTCGGCCATCGTGGACGCGGCCTCCGTCCGCGCGAAAAGGGGGGATCGCTGACCGGGCGCAATCCGGTCGACCGGGGTCCAGCGAACGGCTCGGCCGGCACCGCTGGAAGATCGAACGGTCGATCTCGTGGCTTTTCGGCTACCGCCGCCTGACCGTCCGATACGAGCGAAAGGGCAGCCACTTCCTGGCCTTCCTCGGACTCGCGGCGACCCTGACCTGCTACAAGAAGCTCGCAAAACTCACCACGTGAGACGCCCTCTAAAGCCCCCTCTCCCGGTATAGGAGAGGGGGCGACGGAGCAGTACATTACCTGGTAGGTGAAGTGGAGCTAACTACCCGCTTTTACAGATTATTACAGATTAACCTTCAAGCCACAGAAAGGCGGGAAGTCCTCTTCGGTTGTACGGCGTGGCATGAGCAGATGCACTGCTCGGCGTTATTCACATGCCCCTTGGTTAGCATTCTTTTGACCGCTTCATCCTCCACGGTCTCGGCGAACGATTCACGGAGATCTCGGAAGGCGTCTGCGTAGGAACCTTCGTATACTTTGTCGCTTGGGTCGGCTTCCTCCAACTTCTTCCTGACTTCATTGAATGTGCAAATGTATTCCAGAATGTGCGTCTGGATTCCCTCATCCAGATACTTCAGGGCGTCATCGCGTTTGTTGTTGTTCGTGGCGAGTAGCGAAGAGCGTCCGGCCTGTAGGCGGCCGAACAGCCACAGCATCGAGAAGTATGCGCGCATTACCGCATCGCGCTCGTTACCTCCCTTGATAGGCCTGTTCTGCCAGTGAAGGCAGCCGAGTAGATGCCGGTCCTTGACGGCGGATTCAGTGGTCAAGTCGTTGATGATCTGGCGGGCAAGCTCATGTCGCTGTTCATAGCGCTGCTTGCGTGCCAGGCGAATGGTGAAAAACAGGGCGACACCCGCAACGACTGCTGTGGGTGGCAGTAGGACGAACATTCCTTCCATGATTGATTCCTCTCCCTGCTCCGTCACCCTGACAACGCACCGTGCGGCCTAGCGGTTCCGGCTGGGCGAGATTTCACCCCATGAGTTTTATGATAGATATATACATTAGTACATGCATTCGAGAAGGTGAAGGCCTTACGCTCTGCAGCATCATGATATGCAGGCTCTTTTCATGGAAAATCGTATCTATGTCCATCGCATGCCGATGGCGGACAACTGTTCGATTCGCTCGGGTGTCAGTGTCGCGGCCCGGCTGCGTTGGTTGCTGACCCATGCGCCGAGCCGGAGCTCCCGCTCCTCCTGGCCCCCGCCGCTCTCGCCGTCGCGACTGTCGTCCCTGCTATCGACGGTGATCCGTTCGATGTGCTTGCGGGGTACGCGCAGGTGCCCCTCACGTTCGTAGTACTGGCGGGCGGCCGCCAGGTTCAGGGACCACTTGTCGGCCTGGCTGGTCCGCGGTTTAGGCTTCTCGTCCTCGCCGGCGGGTTCGATTCCGAGGATGTGCTCGCACATCCATTGCTGCACGCCTGTGAGGTTGTCCCAGCCGTACCGGATCGACCGTACCCATCGTCCGAGGTCTTCGCCTTGGTGCACGACGTCGCCCGGCGATGTGGGCAGCGGGCGGCCAGCGTTCAGGTGGAGCCGGACGAGGTGGAAGCAGCGTTGCCATTCCACCGGCCAGCTTGGGCACCAGGCGGGGTCGATGTCCTCCAGCTGCTCGCGCCGCATCTCTGACAGCGCCCCGGCCGACGACTGCACCGGCAGGCCCTCGGCACGCCGTTGCTCGTTCTCGGCCGCCTTGCGGGCGGCGGCCCGCTGGTTCTTCAGCCAGATCCCTACCCGGTAGCCCTGGTAGGTGGCGTCCAGCGGGGCCAGGAGGTGGCCCGCCTCGGCCGCCCACCCGCGCGCCGCCGCGAGACCTTCCTCCCACGCGACGTCGAAGTGCGACCACACCATGCCCAGCTTCTCCAACTGCTCGACACGGTCGGCGTCCATGTCCCCGCGGGCGTAGAAGCGCCGATTGTCGGCGATCCACTGCCCGAGGGGAAAATCGGCGAGCGAGACCGGCCACCCCTCGCCTTCGGCTTCCTGGTCGTCGCGGCCGGGCACCCGGTACGTAAACGGCACCTTCAGGTCACCGTGTTCGCGGGTGTAGATGACGGCGGCCTCCACCCCGCGCCGCCAGTGGGCGTGTTCGGGGTTGATCACGCGCAGGTTGATGAACGCGGCCAGCTGCGCGGGGTCGCGCGGGGTGGAGAACTTCAGCAGGGACCGGGCCGGCACCGACAGACCACGGTCGCTTCGGTCGCCGTCAGCTCCCTCGTCCTCCGCGCTGCTCGAGCGAGTCTGGACGCCCCTGACGCTGCTGCGTGCCTGCTGCTCGGCGAGCTGCTCGACGACGCGGGCGTCGTGCGCCCTGAGCGCTTCCAGCAGTTTTGCGAGACCGCCGTACGCCCGGGAGGTGAGCATGTTGTCCGCCGTCTCGCCCGGCCCGAGCAGCACCGGTACCACGAGCGAGGCGACCTTGCCCTCGCCCGGCTGCATCCGCAGCGCGCGGCCCACGGTCTGGACGAGGTCGGGCATCGAGCCGCGCACGTCCGCGAAGTACACGGAGTCACATTCTCGGATATCGACACCTTCGCCCAGCACTTTCACCGAGCCGAGGAAGCTCTTCTCCACGACCGTACCGTCAGCAGCGATCCCTGTGGAGAACTCGTTCAGGACGCGCCGCCGGTGGTTCGGCTTGTGCTCGCCGCACAACCAGTCCGCCCACACCGTGCGCGGATACAGCTCCGGCTCGGCGGCATGCAGCCGACCGGCGACGTCGGGCAGGCCGGCCGCGAACGCCTCGGCCTCCTTCACCTGGTGGTGAAAGACGAGCGTGCGCCGGAAGCCCTCCTCCGACGACGCCTTGAGCAGCGCCGTCTGCAGGGCCGCGAGCCGCGCCCCGCGCACCTCGTCCGAGCGGCCCTCCACGCCCAGTAGCTGGGAGGCTTGGAGCTGGGTGTCGGTGATGTCCAGGCACACCACCTGGTAGGGCGCACAGATTCCCCGGTCGATCGCCTCGGACAGCGTCAGTGTGTAGCAGCGGGCGCCGAACGGTCCGCCCGGGTTGTCCTCCATCGAGGCGACCAGCTCACCCGGCGCGCCTGGCGCAGCCTCGGAGTCCTCGTTCAGTTGCCACAGTCGGGGTGTGGCGCTCATGTACAGGCGGCGCAGGGCGGGGATGCGGGCGTTGTCGTGGACGACAGCCCACGGCTTGCCCAGCCGTCCCGAGGTCCGATGCGCCTCGTCCACGACGACCAGGTCCCACCCCGGAAGACCGGCGGCGTGCGCGCGCTCCAGCGTGCCCAGCCCGAGCGAGGCGTACGTGGCAAAGACGGTGACCTTGTCGAAGGGCCGTACCCAGTCGACCAGCTCGCCCACGTCCGTGGTGTTCGGGAAGGACGCCTCCTCACCCCGCAGGGACGACACCCCGATCACCGGACCTGTGCGGCCACCCGCGCGCCACGCGGCCTCGGTCTGGGCGAGCAGATCCAGCGAGGGCACCAGGACCAGCACGAGGCCCGCACGCAGCTCCTCAGCGCTCCGTGCGGCGACCAGGGTCTTGCCCGATCCGGTCGCCATAACCACCTGAGTACGCAGCCCTCGCTCCGGCACAACAGATCTTGCAGACAATTCAAGCGCCCGCAGTACCGCGTCCACGGCTTCCCGCTGATGAGGACGAAGCTCCCCCACCGCCATTTCAGTCCACCCTCTCCCGCACACCGGACGCAGCACGCCCACACCACGACACAACTAACAGCCCACGTCAAAAAGACCGCTGGCCCACAATGCCTACACCGCTACACCGGACCCACGCCCCGCTGCTGAACACAAACGACCACCCTCAAGCGGGCCACAGAAACTACAACGACGGAGTCACCCAACTCCAGACTCTATCGCAAACACAAAATGAAGCAGATGCATAAGGAATCAGCACAGACGTCAGGGGTACTCCCTGCCCATCACTGTCCACCCTGCAGGAGAGGGAGTCATGAAACAGAGCATTGGGAACGGCGAGGGCAACCGGTTCTGCAAGGCGTGCGGCACGCCGGCCGAGGACGGCAAACTGTGCAACCACTGCGGCGCCGTCCTGGACCTCCCCGACAGTGCGGGGCTGGTCGAGGACCAGGGCGCGGCAGTACGACGCGACTTCGAAGGACGCACCCGGCAGTAAGCAGGAGAGGCGGCCGGAGGACGAACCCGATCAACCCGCTCCGTTGAACAGCGTGCACTGGGGTACATGGGACGGCATGGCATCCACAACTGATCGCGTCATGTCCTTGCGGGCCGTGCGGCAGCTGCACCGGGTCCGCACCTTCTACACAGGCGGCGTCCTCTTGTGGGCGGCGCTGACCGCCTGGACCGCCTGGCAGTTGCCCGGCAGCCGACAGATGTGGGTGTCCGCCCTCCTCCTGGCCGTCTTCAGCACCCTCCTGCTCACCGCCTCCCTATGGCTGCAACGCCTCCAGACCGCAGACTTGCGCCGTCCCGCGCACCACGCCGCCCCACGGAAGGCGGCTGCATCACGTCACGCGCATGCCTGACCCACTGCCGGTAAGGCAGCACCACCCGCGGTCCGGGTCTCATCGTGTTTCTGCGCCTCGACATCTGGTTGCAGGCCAGCCGTCGCTGACAGCCAGTCCCTCTCTGGACCACCTCTGTGTATCTCTGGAGTCGGTGAGGCCGCCCGTTTTCGGCCCTCTCCCAGGGGTTGGGAGGCAAGGGGCGGGCAGGGGGTAGGCGGGTAGGTATGGATGGCACACGACTTCGACAGGATGATCAGAGCTCACAGGAAACCCGTGCTCGAGGAACGATGCGGATGTGGCGGTGGGCCAGGTGGGCAGCGCTTGTTCTCGCGGTCAGCTGGGCGGTGAACTGGGTCGTCAATCTCATCCAGGGCGAGCAGGGCCGGGACCTGTGGTGGCCTCTGGTCAGTACCGTCATCTGGGCAGCGTTGACCGTGTACGGCTTCAGGACTTACCGCCGGATCAGGACAACGACCCTGTCGGCCATCACCGGCCGCCCGTCTACCTGACCATCTCGACCGGCCCGCTTCCTGCCACCTTTCGGCACCTGGACCGACCCCCCTCCCGGGCCAAGGGCCCGCACAAGCGGACGGGATCCGAGAAGGGAGCCTCGATGCGGCAGCGTTCAGGTTCGCGTACCCCGCCGTCATGGACCGTGCCGGGCGCACGATGGAGGGCCTGGCTCTACTGGCCGATGCTGTGTATAGCTCTTGGACTCCTGACCTGGCGGGTGACCGATGGCGCCAGCGGGGCGAGCATTACCCTGTCCTCCTGTCATGTTCTGGTGTGGGTGTGTCTTCTGCTCGCCAACCGGTCCGCTCGGCGCAAACACTCACAAGCCTGACAGGAGCAGCACCAGGAGTTGGTCCTGCTCCACGGCCGCCTCTGGATGTCATGAGTCTTGATACTCATGCGTGACGGTCTTCCCGTGGGTCACACTGCCTCTGCTGTGACAGGCCATCAGATAAAAGAGGGGCGGGCGTGACGAGTATGCGCAGGACCGTGGCAGTGGCGATATTGGCGGTTTTCGGGGCGGTGGGAGCCGGGGCTGCGCCGGCCGCGGCAGCTGGTGGTCTTCTTCCTCATCCCGGGCCTGAGGGTCTGGTGTGGGTGGAGGAGTGGACAGGGGATGGCGGGGTTGCGTCCGGTGGGGCGTGGGAAGGCCTGCCGACCGTGCTCACGGTTGCCTGTGAAGGCGTAGGCAGTGTGGCGGTGACGATGGAGTCGCAGCAGGCGCGGGTGGCCGAGTTCACGGTGGACTGTTCTGCCAGCAGTACGGGTGTGGGCTCGGTGACCATGGATGCGGGGGTCGTGAAGTCGGGTTCCTTCACTGTGGGCATCGACGCCTCGCACGAGAGCATCCGGTGGGCCCTGACAGTGACCCAGCCCGAGTAGGACAACCCCCCTCCTTGCTGCCGCCCGGGCCGAAGGCCCGTTGACGGCACCGCGCAGCGGGGCTGGCCCCCGGGCGCGCAGCGCCCTCAGTTGCTGGAGCACAGCGGAAGCAACCCTGAAGGGCGAGGCCCCGAAGAGTCCCGGGAGCGCAGCGGACGGAACGTCACCCGCCTTGCGCAGCAAGGCGGGTGAGCGGGATGCGCAGCATCCCGCCAGCGCTCCCGCGGAGCGGGAGCGCAACCCCCGCGCGTAGCGCGGGGGTTCGCTTGCCCCCCATCGCGCAGCGATGGGG
>NZ_JOIZ01000043.1 GCF_000721605.1 Streptomyces sp. NRRL S-37
GCCCCGTCCCCCACGGACACCACCGCACCCCGCACGGCCTCACACAGGACCACCTCCGCCCCTCCCGCCGGCCAAGGCCGTCCGGGCACCCCCACACCCCCGGAAAGCACCGCACGCGCCTCCTTCCCCGACGGAGGCCTGCCGTCCCCCACGGCTGCCGTCCCGCCCCGTATCCCCACCGGCAGGGCCGTCTCCGCTCCCTCCCCCGGCGGGCGCCGGCCGGCCGCCGCGGCTCTTCCGACCCGGCCCGCCGACAACCGTCCGCCCGGCCGCGCGGCCCGGCGGACCGTTTCACCGGCGCCGGCCGCACGGGGCACCCGGGAGGCGGCCGGTGCCCGCCCGCGCGTCACCGACCGGGCTCCCCTCCGCCCCGTCGTCCCCCAGCCGGGGCCCACCGACCGCTTCGCCGAGCTGCTGCTCGCCGTCCTCAGCGGGCAGCGCCCCGTGCACGCGATGCTGCGCCACACCGCCGGGCAGGCCTACGACGAGCTGATCCGGCTGGCCGAGCGCGGGCCACTGCGCACCCGGGGTCCCCGTCCCGTCGTCCGCGACATCGGCTGGTTCGAGCCCCGCGAGGGCGCCATCGAGGCGTTCGCCCGGATCGGGGCCGGGGACAGGCTGCGCGCCATGGCCTTCCGGCTGGAGCAGGGCCGGGACCTGCGCTGGCGCTGCACCGCCGTGGAGCTGGGCGGCCCCCGCCCGCACCACGCCGGAGCCGGCCGCCGCTGAGCGCGCACGCACAGGCCGAGGGCCGGGCACCCTGGGGTGCCCGGCCCTCGGCCTGCTCGCGGCCGCCCCGCGCAGCGGAGCAGCCCCGCTCACTTCTTGCGGCGACGGCCGCCCTTCGCCTGCTTGCGGCGCTCCGCGCGCGTGAGGCCGTCCGCCTCCGAGCGCACCGGCTCCTCGTCGGCGACGAGGTCGCCCTCGACGGTGCCGCCCTCGCCGTCCACGGTCGGCGCGGAGAAGTGCAGGCTCCGCCGCTGCGGGGCGTCGAGCCCCTTGGCCCGGATCTCGGGGCGCGGGCCCGCCTGCGCGGGCACCGCGTCCTGCTTCTCCAGGTCGGCCACCGGCTTGACGTCCTCGACCGGGACCTCCTCGACCTGCTGCTCGACCTGGACCTCCAGGTTGAACAGATAGCCGACGGACTCCTCCTTGATGCCGTCCATCATCGCGGAGAACATGTCGAAGCCCTCGCGCTGGTACTCGACCAGCGGGTCCTTCTGCGCCATCGCGCGCAGGCCGATGCCCTCCTGGAGGTAGTCCATCTCGTAGAGGTGCTCGCGCCACTTGCGGTCCAGGACCGACAGCACGACCCGGCGCTCCAGCTCACGCATGATCTCGGAGCCGAGCTGCGCCTCACGGGCCTCGTACTGCGCGCGGATGTCGTCCTTGATGGACTCGGAGATGAACTCGGCCGTGAGCCCGGCCCGGTCGCCCGCGGCCTCCTCGAGCTCCTCGATGGTGACGCTCACCGGGTACAGCTGCTTGAACGCGCCCCACAGCCGGTCCAGGTCCCAGTCCTCGGGGAAGCCCTCGGCGGTCTCCGCCTGGACGTAGGCGTCGATGGTGTCGTCCATGAAGTGCTGGATCTGCTCCTGCAGGTCCTCGCCCTCCAGCACGCGGCGGCGCTCGCCGTAGATGACCTCGCGCTGCCGGTTCATGACCTCGTCGTACTTCAGGACGTTCTTGCGCGTCTCGAAGTTCTGCGTCTCCACCTGCGACTGCGCGGACGCGATCGCGCGGGTGACCATCTTGTTCTCGATCGGCACGTCGTCCGGCACGTTCGCCATGGACATCACGCGCTCGACCATCTGCGCCTTGAACAGCCGCATCAGGTCGTCACCGAGCGACAGGTAGAAGCGGGACTCGCCCGGGTCACCCTGACGGCCGGAACGACCGCGCAGCTGGTTGTCGATGCGCCGCGACTCGTGCCGCTCGGTGCCGAGGACGTACAGGCCGCCGATCCTCTCGACCTCCTCCTTCTCGGCCTTGACCGCCGCCTCGGCCCGCTCGAGGGCCTCGGGCAGGGCGTGCGCCCACTCCTCGATGTGCTCCTCGGGGTCGAGACCGCGCTGCCGCAGCTCCGCCTCGGCGAGGTCCTCGGGGTTGCCGCCGAGCTTGATGTCCGTACCGCGGCCGGCCATGTTGGTGGCCACGGTGACACTGCCCTTGCGGCCGGCCTGGGCGACGATCGACGCCTCCCGCTCGTGGTGCTTGGCGTTCAGCACCTCGTGCTGGATGCCGCGCTTGCTGAGCTGCTGCGAGAGGTACTCGGACTTCTCCACCGAGGTCGTGCCGACGAGGATCGGCTGGCCCTTGCGGTGCTTCTCCTCGATGTCGTCGACGACCGCCTCGAACTTGGCGACCTCGGTGCGGTAGATCAGGTCCGACTGGTCCTTGCGGACCATCGGCCGGTTGGTCGGGATGGGCACCACGCCGAGCTTGTAGATCTGGTGGAACTCGGCGGCCTCGGTCATCGCCGTACCGGTCATGCCGGACAGGCCCGGCTGCTCCTTGCCGTCGTGGTCGTGGCGCTTGTAGAGGCGGAAGAAGTTCTGCAGCGTGATCGTGGCGAGCGTCTGGTTCTCGTCCTTGATCGGCACCGCTTCCTTCGCCTCGATGGCCTGGTGCATGCCCTCGTTGTAGCGGCGGCCGGCGAGGATACGGCCGGTGTGCTCGTCCACGATCATGACTTCGTCATCGATGATGACGTAGTCCTTGTCCTTCTTGAAGAGCTCCTTGGCCTTGATGGCGTTGTTCAGGTAGCCCACGAGCGGGGTGTTCACCGACTCGTACAGGTTGTCGATGCCCAGCCAGTCCTCGACCTTGGCGACACCGGACTCGTGGATGGCGACCGTGCGCTTCTTCTCGTCGACCTCGTAGTCGCCGGTCTCCTCGATGCCCTTGAGCGGGTTGCCGGGCTCGCCGCGCTTGAGGCGCTTGACCAGCTTGGCGAAGTCGCCGTACCACTTGGTGGCCTGGTCGGCCGGGCCGGAGATGATCAGCGGCGTACGGGCCTCGTCGATGAGGATGGAGTCGACCTCGTCGACGATGGCGAAGTTGTGCCCGCGCTGGACGAGCTCCTCCTTGGACCACGCCATGTTGTCGCGCAGGTAGTCGAAGCCGAACTCGTTGTTCGTGCCGTAGGTGATGTCGCAGGCGTACTGCTCGCGGCGCTGGGCCGGCGTCATGTTGGCGAGGATGCAGCCGACGCTCAGGCCGAGGAAGCGGTGGACGCGGCCCATCATCTCGGAGTCGCGCTCGGCCAGGTAGTCGTTGACCGTGATGATGTGGACGCCCTCACCGGACAGGGCGTTCAGGTACGCGGGCAGGGTGCCGACGAGGGTCTTGCCCTCACCGGTCTTCATCTCGGCCACGTAGCCCATGTGCAGGGCGGCACCGCCCATGATCTGGACGTCGTAGTGCCGCTGGCCCAGAACGCGCCGGGCGGCCTCGCGGACGGTGGCGAACGCCTCGGGGAGCAGGTCGTCCAGGCTCTCACCGTCGGCATACCGCTGCTTGTACTCATCGGTGAGGGCCCGCAGCTCGGCGTCGGAGAGGCCTTCGAAGTCCTCTTCGATGGAGTTGACCTGGTCCGCGATGCGGTGCAGCTTGCGCAGGATCTTGCCTTCGCCTGCACGCATGATCTTCGAGAGGACGGACACGGGGGTTGGTCTCCTTGCCGGTCGGGCCTGGGACGGTCGGTTTCCATTTCACTACTGAGCAACGGCCATCGTATGCGAGGACCCCGCCGCGCCGGGAGGCCTGCCGCGGGGGTGACCGCCGGCTGCTTCCCATTCGTCCCACGGCTGCCTCAAAAGGAGAACGTCCGGGCCCCTCGGATGGTGCCGCCCCGCACCGGCGAATCGCACGAAGGGCGGTCATCACCTCACGCGCCGCGAAAGGGATGGCGCGGTCCGCCCCCGCGCGAGCAGAATCGGCCGATGGAACCCGTCACGCTCACCACCGACCGCCTCCTGCTGCGCACGGTCGGCCCGCAGGACACCGACGCCGTGTACGCGATCTGCCAGGACCCGGACATCCAGCGCTGGACCACGATCCCCTCCCCGTACCTCCCGGAGCACGCGCGGGGTTTCACCGAGCAGATCGCTCCCGACGGGTGGGCGGGCGGTTCGATGTTCACCTTCGGCGTCTTCCTGCCCGCCGGGAAGCTCACGGGCATGCTCGGCATCACCATGCGCTCCCTGGGGACGGGCGAGGTCGGCTTCTGGTGCGCGAAGGAGCACCGCGGCAACGGCTACATCACCGAGGCCGTCCTCGCCGCCTCCCGCTGGGCCTTCACCCGGATGTCGGTCGACCGCGTGGAGTGGCGCGCGGAGGTGGGCAACACCGCCTCCCGCGCGGTGGCGGAGCGCGCGGGCTTCACCATCGAGGGCGTCCTGCGTTCCTCGATCAACAACAAGGGAGTGCTGCGGGACGGCTGGGTGGGCTCCCTGCTCCCGTCCGACCTGGGACTTCCCTCCACGGCGCCCTACGTTCCCGGGCAGGGGTGAGCCCCGGGCCCACCACCGTTGTCAGTACCGCCCTCTATCGTGCGGACGTATGACGACCCTTCCGCGTCCGACCACGGAACTGACGGCAGACGAGGCCCGCCGCATCGCCCTGCGGGCCCAGGGATTCCTCGGCGCCCCGGACCGCCGCTCGGGTGTCCGGGGCGTCCTCCGCCATCTGGGCGCGGTGCAGCTCGACACCATCTCCGTCCTCGCCCGCTCCCACGAGCTCATCCCGTACGCCCGTCTGGGCGCCGTGGGACGCCGGACCGTGGAGGAGGCGTACTGGAAGCAGGCGAACCGGCCACCGCACGCGTTCGAGTACTGGTCGCACGCCGCGTGCGTCCTCCCCATCGAGGAGTGGCCGCACTTCGCCTTCCGCCGCCGCGCCTACCGCGCCCGCCCGCACTGGGGCCACGAGCTCCCCGACGGCGTGTACGACCAGGTGATCAAGCAGCTCCGCGTGGAGGGCCCCCTGACGGCCACGGAACTGGGCGGCGCCAAGCGCACCAGCGAGTGGTGGGACTGGTCCGGCACCAAGGTCGCCGTCGAGCGCGCCCTGATGTACGGCGAGGTGGTGTGCGTCGAGCGCCGCGGCTGGAAGCGGGTCTACGACCTCGCCGAGCGGGCGGTCCCCGCGGAGCTGCTGCACGACGAGCTGGACGACGCCGAGTGCCTGCGCCGCCTGGTCCGCCTGGCCGGCCGGTCCCTCGGCGTGGGCACGCGCGCGGACATCGCCGACTACCACCGCCTCAAGGGAGAGCAGGTCGACGCGGTGATCGACGGCTCGGGCCTGGTCCCGGTCACGGTGGAGGGCTGGTCCAAGCCCGCCTGGGCCGATCCGGCGGCCCTGGCGACGCCGCCGCGCGGCCGACACCGTACGACGCTGCTGTCCCCGTTCGACTCCCTGGTCTGGGAACGGGCGCGCACGGAGCGGATCTTCGGCTTCACCCACCGTCTGGAGGCCTACGTGCCCAAGCCCAAGCGGGTGCACGGCTACTTCGCGATGCCCGTCCTCGCGGGCGGCCGGCTCGTCGGCCGGGTCGACCCGGCCCGTGAGGGCCGCACGCTGGTGGCCAAGCAGGTCACGCTGGACGGCCGCAGGGCGGTCCCCGCCGTGGCCCAGGCCCTGGTGGAGGCCGCGGGCTGGGTGGACTGCACGGACGTGCGCGTGGAGCGGGTCGACGCACCGGAGCTGCGCGAGGCCCTCACCCTGGAGCTCGCCCGGGCCCTGGCCTGACGCGGGGCGCCGTCACCGGATCTCGAGGATCTTCTCCCGCATCGCGTAGACCACCGCCTCCATCCTGGAGTGCAGCTGGAGCTTCTCCAGGATGTTGCGCACGTGGTTCTTCACGGTGTTCTCGGAGATGAACAGTTCCTTGGCGATGTCACGGTTGTTCATTCCCGTGGCCACCAGCTTGAGGACTTCGAGTTCACGGTCCGTCAGCCGGGGCGCGGGCACCAGCCGGCGCTCGTCGGTGCGCTGGATCATCGACTTGAACTCGGTGAGCAGTTTCGACGCCATGGACGGGCTGATCTGCGACTGGCCGTCGGCCACCGCGCGAATGGCGGTGGCCACCTCGTCCGTGGAGATCTCCTTGAGGAGATAACCGGTCGCGCCCGCCTTGATGGCGTCGTAGAGATCGGCTTCCTCGTCGCTGATCGTCAGCATGATGATCTTCGCGCTGGGGGCGACCTCCTTGATGGAGGTGCACGCCTCGATCCCGCCCCGCTTGGGCATCCGCACGTCCATCAGGACGATGTCGGGCAGCAGGTCGGCCGCCTTCTCCACCGCCTCGGCGCCGTCCCCCGCCTCGCCGACGACCTGGATGTCCTCCTCGGCCTTGAGCACGATCTCCAGTCCGCGGCGGAACAGCGCGTGGTCGTCCACCACAAGGACTCTGATCGGCTCCTTGCGTGGTGTGCCCGCGTCCGGGCCCATGCCGACGACGCCGTCGTCGGCGTCCTCGTCACGCATCGGTCCGAAGCTGTCCGCCATCGTTCCTCCCCCTGAAGGCTGTGGCCTGTGGTCCTGACCATCGCCAACCCAAGGCAACGGCCCACCGATTGGGCCGTTGTCACCATGATTCCATGCCCCGCCGACACCGGGGTGCCGGTGTGTGCGCCCAGTGGTCGCACGCCGGTGCCCCTGGGGGCGCACACGCGCACCAGGGGCACCGGCTCGGCCGTCACGCGGCGGGTCAGCCGCCGAGCGTCCCGCCCGCCTCGGGGGACTGCGTCTGGGTGACCATCGTGTCCGTGCTGAGGTGGATCACGCCGTAGTCGTAGGCGTGCCGCCGGTAGACGACGCTGGGTTCCTTGGTCTCGGAGTCGATGAACAGATAGAAGTCGTGCCCGACCAGCTCCATCTCGTAGAGAGCCTGGTCGAGCGTCATGGGCGCCGCCACGTGGGTCTTCTCGCGGACGATCAGGGGCCCGTCACCCTGGATCTCCAGGGAGCCGATCTTCTTGGTGGGGACGGCCTCCGGCTCCTCCGCAGCGGAGCCCGCGCCGGCCCCGTTGAGTGTCGCCGCGCCCGGGACGTGGTCGGGGACCTCGGCGGCCGAGATCCTGCGCGCACCGCGCCGCGAGAATCGCTTGTCGTGCTGCTTGCGCAGCCGGGCGTCCAGCTTCTCCGCTGCCAGGTCGAGCGCCGCGTACGGATCGCTCGCCGCTGCCTCCGCCCGGATCACCGGACCGCGGGAGCGGAGCGTGATCTCCACCCGGTCACTGCGGTCGGCCTGTCGCGGGTTGGGCTCCTTGGACACCTCGACGTCGAGGCTGATCACCTTGCCATCGAGCTTCTGGATCTTCTCCAGGTTCAGCTTCTCGGCCACGTGCTTCCGGAACCGCTCGGGCACCTCGGTCTTGCGGCCCTTGACGACGATGTCCACGCAGAACTCCGTTCCCGGATCACTCCGCCTCGGTGCGGAGCGTCTCCCTTTTGCACCAGGTTCCGGTGACGTCCGGAACCTCGGACTCGGTGACGTCCACCTCCTCCCCCATGGGCGAGATATCCACTCCACCGGCACGGGTGAAGACGGAAAACCCGCAGCACGGCAATCGGATTCGAGAGGTGTGGCCTGCGGCTTTCCCTCACAACCGAACATATCTCGCCCGGACGGATGTCGTCACCCTCTACCGCGCCATACCTCCATTCTCGTGAATTAACCCTCTCATTACCTGTAACGACGCTCGTTCTCAGTCAGTTCCGGTTTATTTCGAAAGCGTCCGGAGACGCCGCGACGACGGCCGCGCACATCCCGTCGGCGCCGCCCGCGCCCGCCGTGACCGGCGGCCGGCCCGGCCGCCGACCCGCCCACTGTGGAACTGGCCCGCTCCGCTGTTCCCCTCTCCTTTCCCGTGTCTCACCCCAGTACACGGGCGCGGGCCCCGGAATACTCGATTCGGCGGCCCGATCCGGTGATTCGGCCCACGACCGCGCCCGTACGGCGCGCGCCGCCTCGGCCAGCGACGCCCCGGTCGTCATCAGGTCGTCGACCAGGACGACCCGGCCCGCCGAAAGCAGCCGGCCGCACCCGGGCGCCACCGTCAGCGCGCCCGCGAGATTGGCCAGTCGCTGCCGGGAGCCGAGCCCCGACTGGTCGGCCACGTCCCGTCGGTGCCGCAGCGCGGGAAGCACTCGTGCGGGTACCCCTGTCCGCCGCAGCTCACCCGCCGCCGCGTACGCGATCCGCCGGGAGGGATCGTGCCCGCGTGCCCGCACCGCCCGCCGCGCGGAGGGCACGGGGACGAGCAGCACCGGACCGCCGCCCGCGCACGGCGCACGGACCGCCGCCAGTCCCGCCCGCACCGCTCCCGCCAGCGCCTCGCCGAGCGGTCCGGAGAGGGACAGGACGCCCCGCTCCTTGTGGGCCAGCAGGGTGGCGCGCACCTCGTCCGCGTACCGGGCCGCCGCGTGCACCGACGGCAGCCCGGCCGGCTCGGGCACCGGCCGCACCCGGCACGGCACGGCCCCGCTCAGCGCCGTACGGCACCGGGCGCAGAGCACCGTACGAGGTCTGCCGCAGCCGCCGCACTCGGCCGGGAGCACCAGGTCGGTGAGGTCCCGCCACCAGTCCCGCATGGGACCACTGTGCCAACGGCCGGCGCACCCGGCCACCCCTGTGGACAACCCGGGGGACGGGCCCGGCCGGCCCGGCTCACCCCGGATAGACCGGCGCGGTCCCCTCCGTCACCTTCTGCCACTGCGCCCCCGAGGGCAGCCGTACGATCCCGTCCACCGAGTACGCCATCAGCGGCGCCTGTTCGTCCTCGGAGGCGGTGACGGCCTTGACGCCGGTCAGGGCGGCGGGCGGCGGCACGTCCGGCGTGGAGCCGTCGACCTCGACGTACTTCATCTGCTCCACGCCTCCCTCCTCGCGTCCGACCACCACGAGCCGGCTGTCCCCGGCCCAGGACATGGCCGTGACATGCTCCAGTTCGGGTGTCGCGGAGCGCGGGTCCAGCACGGTGACCACCGGCCGCTCGTCCGTCCCACCGCTCCGGTCGATCCGCCCGACCACCAGGGAACGGCGGTCGCCCTTCTCCACGACGAGCGCGATCCGCACCCCGTCGGCGGCCACCCGGACCGCCCGCACACGGCCGTCCAGCTCCGGCGTCCGCACCTCGACCGGCTCGCCCGCGCCCTTCTCCAGGAAGTACAGCCGCGGGTCGGCGGGGTCGCTGTCGGCCACCCACAGGCCGCCCCGCGCGTCCCAGCTGGGCGTGGTCAGCCTGTTCTCCTCGGTCTTGCCCGTGCTGCGCAGCACGGGCTCCTCGAGGGGACTCCCCGACACCAGCGAGGCGACGAACAGCGAGCTGCCGTCGAAGCTGACCCCGGCCGCGGTCCGTTCGTCCCGGGCGACCGCCACCGACCGCAGCGCCTTCTCGCCCTCGCCCAGCCCACCGGGCACCGGCGCGGGCTGGGTGTCACCGCTGCCCGCGGTGATCCGCACGAGCCGGTGCTCGTCGTCGACGAAGTACAGGTGGTCGGGCGTGTCCAGCGCGCCCCGGGTGGCGACGAGTTCGGCCCCGCTCCGGGCGAGCGAGCACAGCTGCCCGCCGCCGGCCCGCAGCTCGACCTCGTCCACCGCGGGGCTGAGCGTGCGCAGCGTGAACAGCAGCTGGGCCGCCATCTCCTCGCACCGGCCGGTGTCGACCTCGGCCGCCTTGTCGTTGAGCGGCACGGTCAGCCTGCCCCGGTCGTCCGGGGTCAGCGGGCCGGTGCCCTTCCGCAACGCCGTCCCCGCGGGGAAGGCGGTCCTGACGGCGGGGTCCAGCCAGGTCGTGGGCCCCTCGACGAGGGAGCGCACCATCTGGGTCGTGGGGTCCACGTGACTGCGCACGTAGACGGGGTCGGCGACCGTCATCGGCACCGGTCCCGCGCTGTCCGAGGCGTAGTAGTACTTGTTGACGGACATGTAGTTGCGCTGGAAGTCCGACTTGCCCATGACGACGCCCTGCGGCACCGCGTCGATGCGCCACTGCTCGCTCTTGGCGTCCCTGGTGAGATGCACCAGCTCGTCGTAGGGCCCGGAGGCGGGCGCGTACGACTGCTGCGCGTCCACCGTGGCCACCTTGGTTCCGGTCAGCGTGTAGGACAGGGAACCGGTGTCCTGCCGGTCGGGGCTGTCGGCCTGGGCGCCCGGCCCGTCCGACAGCACGGTGGTGGACAGCTCCGGCTTCCAGGTCTTCGCCGCCTCACGGGTCAGATACTGGCGCGCGGTCCTGTAGTCGGGGTCGTCACTGGTCAGCGCCTCCAGGAAGCCCTGCACGATCTGCGTGGGGGTGGCGTCCTCGCTGGGCGGCATGGCGAACACCCGCACCTGTGCGTCCTGCCGCGGCGTCGACTCGACGCCGCGCAGATCCCCGCTGTCGGGCATCGAGGCGCACCCGGCCAGCAGAACGGCCCCACTGGCGACGTACGCCACCGTCCGCGCCGGCACCCCCCGGCCGCGCTCACCGCCGCCCACGCGAAGCCTCCCCGTCCCTGTCCGCATCCCGCGCCACCCTCCGACCGTCCTCGTCACCGGCCGCCCCGGCCCCGCGCTCCGGCTCCCGGCCGTGACCACCGTCCGCGCCCGGCCCCGGGCCGTCGCCGCTCGCGGCGGAAGCCTCCACGCCCCCGTCGCGTCCGCCGTCCGGCCGTCCTCCGGAACCGCCGCCGGTCTCCGGGAATCCGTCGCCGCCGTCCGCGGCCGTGCTCCGCGCCTCCGGTGCCGTCCGTGTGCCGCCCGTCCGTGCCGGTGGGGCGGGCCGGGACACCACGCGTGCGCCGTTGCCGGGCAGCGCGGTGGGGTCGGCCGTCGGGGCGGCGGTCGCCGGCCGCAGCGCGAACGGATCCCGCGCCGGCCCGTCGGTGGCCGCCTGCCGCGCCGACACCGTCGCGTGCTTCCCGCCGTCCCCGTCGCCGCGCGGCGGACCGGCGTCGTCCGGCCCGCGGTTGCGCCGCGAGTCCTTGGGCTCCAGCGGTATCGGCGACCCCCTCAGCGGCTCGTCCGCGGTCCTGGGCAGCGTCAGCCGGAACTGCGAGCCGCCACCCGGTTCGCCCCACGCCTGGAGCCAGCCGCCGTGCAGCCGCGCGTCCTCCAGGGCGATGGACAGCCCCAGCCCCGTACCGCCGGTGGTACGCGCGCGTGCCGGGTCTGCCCGCCAGAAGCGGCTGAAGACCCGGGTCGCCTCACCGGGCTTGAGCCCGACGCCGTAATCGCGCACGGCCACCGCCACCGCCCCGCCGGCCGCGGCGAGTTTGACGACGACGTCCTTGCCCTCGCCGTGCTCCACCGCGTTGACGACCAGGTTGCGCAGCACGCGCTCCACGCGCCGCGCGTCGGCCTCGGCGACGACGGGCTGCTGGTCGCCGACGGTCCTGATCCGCGTGCCCTTGCGCTCGGCGAGCGGCTCCGCCCCGCTGACCACCCGCCGTACGACCTCGCGCAGGTCGATCGGCTCCGCCTCCAGCGCCGCCGCGCCCGCGTCGAACCGGCTGATCTCCAGCAGGTCCGCGAGCAGCGACTCGAACCGGTCGATCTGGTCGGCGAGCAGTTCCGCCGACCGCGCGGTCACCGGGTCGAAGTCCTCACGCGCCTCGTGGATGACGTCCGCGGCCATCCGCACCGTCGTCAGCGGCGTCCGCAGCTCGTGCGACACGTCCGACACGAACCGGCGCTGCATCCGCGACAGGTCCTCGAGCTGGTTGATCTTCAGCTGGAGGTTCTGCGCCATCTTGTTGAACGCCTCGCCGAGCCGCGCGATGTCGTCCTCGCCGGTGACCTTCATCCGTTCCTGCAGCCGCCCGGCGGAGAGCCGCTCGGCGATCCCGGCCGCCATCCGCACCGGCGTGACGACCTGGCGCACCACGAGCCAGGCGATCGCGCCGAGGAGTACGACGACGAACAGCCCGGCGGTCGCCAGGGTGCCCTTGACCAGGCTCAGCGACTTCTCCTCCTGGGTGAGCGGGAAGAGGTAGTACAGCTGGTACGGGTCGCCGTTGGGGTCGTTGACCTGCTTGCCTATGACCAGGCCGGGCTGGGAGGGCTTGTTGGTGCCGTAGACGATGCGTGTGTAGCTCTGGGCCGCCGACGCGCTGGTGTCGATCCTCTCCCGCAGCGCCGCCGGCACACTCGCCGTCGGGTTGACCTCACCGGAGGCGCGCGGTCCGCGCCCGCTGCCGCTCTCGTCGCCCGCGGGCAGGGTCACCACGTCGAAGGCGCCCTGGCCACCGCTGGAGAGCGACTCCACGAGGTCGCTCATCCACTGGATGACGCTCTGCGAGGAACCGCCGTCCGCCGCCGCGCCGTCGTCGCCCGTGACGCTCACGTCCTCCTCGGCCTGCTGTTTGGCCACCGCGAACCCGCCGGTGGCCTGGCTCTGCGACGCCTTGACCTTGGCGTCCAGCAGACCGTTGCGCACCTGGCCGATGACGACGAAGCCCAGCAGCAGCACCACGCCCAGCGACATCAGCAGCGTGGTGACGACGACCTTGAGCTGGATGTTGCGCCGCCACAGCCGCATGACGGGCAGCAGCGGCCGGCGCACCCAGCGCACGAACAGCCGGATCACGGGGCTGCCCTGGACCCCGCCCTGCAGCAGCCCGCCGTCGAGCAGCCGCCCCCAGCGGGAGCCCGGAGCCTTCCGGCCGACAGGCCGCCCCGGACGGCCCCCGGACCGGCCGGACGCCGAAGCGGCACTGTCACCGGACATGTCAGCTCGGTCCTGCCTTGTACCCGACACCACGGACGGTCACCACGATCTCCGGCTTCTCCGGGTCCTTCTCGACCTTGGAGCGCAGCCGCTGCACATGCACGTTCACCAGCCGGGTGTCCGCCGCGTGGCGGTAGCCCCAGACCTGCTCGAGGAGCACCTCGCGCGTGAACACCTGCCACGGCTTGCGGGCGAGCGCGACCAGCAGGTCGAACTCCAGCGGCGTCAGCGCGATCGACTGCCCGTCCCGCTTCACGGAGTGCCCGGCCACGTCGATCACCAGGTCACCGATGGCGAGCTGCTCCGGCGTCGGCTCCTCCGACCTGCGCAGCCGCGCCCGGATACGGGCCACCAGCTCCTTCGGCTTGAACGGCTTCACGATGTAGTCGTCGGCCCCGGACTCCAGGCCCACCACCACGTCGACGGTGTCGCTCTTCGCCGTGAGCATCACGATCGGCACCCCGGACTCCGCCCTGATCAGGCGGCACACCTCGATGCCGTCCCGGCCGGGCAGCATCAGGTCCAGGAGCACCAGATCGGGCTTGGCCTCACGGAAAGCGGCCAGCGCCTTGTCGCCGTCGGCTACGAAAGACGGCTCAAAACCTTCACCGCGCAACACGATGCCGAGCATCTCGGCCAGTGCGCTGTCGTCGTCGACGACAAGGACTCGTCCCTTCATAAACGACATCATCCCATTAGCTCATCGTGACCTGGCGTGACCTGGCACACAGCGTGGCCAGAGCCCCGGCCGTCACGGGCGAAACGGCACCTTCCTCGGTGACGATCGCCGTCACCAGTTCCGGCGGCGTCACATCGAACGCCGGGTTGTACGCCTGGGTCCCCAGGGGCGCCACCGGAATCCCCCCTCCTGCCTCCGTTCCGGCCACCGGCACCTGCGGTGCCGTGACCTCGGTCACCTCATGACCGGGACGCTGCTCCACCTCGATGGACGCCCCGTCCGGCGTCCGGGGATCCACCGTCGTCACCGGTGCCACCACGATGAACGGCACATGGTGGTACCGCGCGAGCACCGCGAGCGGATAGCTCCCCACCTTGTTCGCCACCGAGCCGTCGGCCGCGATGCGGTCCGCGCCGACGAGCACCGCGTCCACCTCACCCGCCGCGAACAGCGATCCCGCCGCGTTGTCGGTGAGCAGGGTGTACGCCATGCCGCTGCGGGCCGCCTCGTACGCCGTCAGGCGAGCACCTTGCAGCAACGGACGCGTTTCGTCCACCCACAGGCGCCGGAGCCGCCCCACCCGGTGCGCCGCCAGCGCCACCGCGAACGCCGTCCCCTCGCCGCCCGACACCAGTGAACCGGTGTTGCAGTGCGTGAGGATCCGGTGCCCGCCGCCGGGCAGCAGCTCGTCGAGGAGCGCCAGCCCGTGCTCGGCCATCCGGGCGCTGGCCTCGGCGTCCTCCCGGTGCAGCTGCCGTGCCGCGGCCAGCGCGGCCCCGGCCGCCTCCCGGGCGTCCCCGCCGCGGGCGAGGACGGCCTGGTGGGCGGAGTGCGCCCGGCGTACGCCGACGGCGAGGTTCACCGCGGTGGGCCGGGCGCTCTCCAGCGCCGCCGCCGCGTCGTCCACGTCATAGCCCCGTACGGCGGCGAGCGCGACACCGTAGGCTCCCGCGACACCCAGCAGGGGAGCACCGCGCACGGCAAGCGAGCGGATCGCCTCCACCAGCGCCGGCGCATCCGTACAGACGAGTTCGACCTCCTCGGCAGGCAGCCTCGTCTGGTCGAGCAGGACCAGGACGGGACCTTCGGGCGGCTCCTCCCAGCGCAGCACCGGGATCTCGGTCGGCCGTTTGTTGTCGCCGCTGTGTGCGTACTGATCAGCCATGCGGCCAGTCTGCCCCCTGTCGCGCGGACAATTGAAGGTACGCAGCCCTCACCTCGGCAGGTCGGTTGATGAGCACCCCATGGCACGATGGCAGCCAAGCCGCCGCCGCGACCGCGGACGGGCACCGTGAAGGAGCGACGATGAACGACACTCCGGGCTGGGCCTCGCCCGGATCCGCCCCGTCCGAAGGGCAGGGACCGGGCGCGTCCGGCCCTGCCGAGCCCGCCGACCAGCCTCAACGGCCGGACCAGGCCCCGCGGGACCCGGGCGTGAAGTGGTCGAAGGAACAGCCACCGCCCGGCCAGTGGTCCGCACCCACCGGCCGGCCCGGACCCACGGATCCCGGCCGGACGACCCCGCCTCCGCCGCCGCCCCGCCAGGGCTGGGGCACCCCGCCCCCCGGCGGACCCGGAGGTCACGGCGGTTACGGAGGCGGCCACGGAGGCCCAGGCGGGTACGGCGGCTGGGGAGGCAACTGGGGCGGCGGCTGGGGCGGCCCCCCGCCCGCGGCCAAGCCCGGCGTCATCCCGCTCCGCCCGCTCGGCGTGGGCGAGATCCTCGACGGCGCCGTCTCCACCATGCGCACCCACTGGCGCACGGTCCTCGGCATCTCGCTGACCGTCGCCGTCCTCACCGAGATCGTCGTCGTGCTGCTCCAGGGCCTCGTCCTGGACAACTCCAGCACCGCGGTCCTCGACGACCCCAGCGCCACCCTCGGCGAACTGACCGACGCCATGGGCGACGCCCTGCTCAACTCCGGCGTGGTCTTCCTGGTCACCCTGGTCGGCACCGTCGCCGCCACCGCCCTGCTCACGACCGTCACCAGCCGCGCGGTGCTCGGCAGACCGGTCACCACCGGTGAGGCCTGGCGCGACGCGCGCCCCCAGATCGTCAAGCTGTTCGGCCTGATCTGCCTGCTGCTGCTCATCACCGCCGTCATCATGGCCGTCGGCGCGCTGCCCGGCTTCCTCGTCACCCTCGCCGCGGACAGCGGAGCGGGCATCGCCCTCACCGTCCTGGGCCTGGTCGGCGCCGTCGTCGTCACCCTGTGGCTCATGGTCCGCCTGTCGCTGGCCTCGCCCGCGCTGATGCTGGAGAAACAGGGCATAGCGAAGGCGATGAGCCGCTCCGCCAAACTGGTGCGCGGCTCCTGGTGGCGGATCTTCGGCATCCAGCTGCTCGCCACGATCATCGCGAACGTCGTCGCGTCGATCATCGTCATCCCCTTCGCCTTCCTCGCCGCGGCCGTCGGCGGCGACGGCGTCTCCGGCTTCCTCAACAGCGCCGGCGGCGACATCGGCTGGACGTTCCTCATCATCAGCGGCATCGGCTCGGTCATCGGCGCCATGATCACGTTCCCGATCACGGCCGGCGTCACCGTCCTCCTCTACGTCGACCAGCGCATCCGCCGCGAGGCCCTCGACCTCGAACTGGCCCGCTCCGCCGGCGTCCAGGGCCACGGCCCCACCCCGGGGAGCTGATGGCGTGACCGCCACGGGGGGAGTTCTCACATCCGTACAGGCGCTGCCCACGGCCGCCGACACCGCCGTACGCCTGCTGCTGCGCGGTGACGACGAGCCGCCCGTCACCCTCCCGCGCGACCCCGCGCGGGAGGCGGCCCGGCGTGAACTGTCCAAACGCATGTACCACGAGAACGACCCCAGCTGGTTCCAGCGGGCCCTCGACGCCTTCTGGGAGTGGATCGGCAAGCTGTTCGACGCCGCCTCCACCGCGACACCCGGCGGCACCCTCGGCCTGGTCGTCGTCATCGCGGCCGTGGTCGCCGTCCTGGGCGCCCTGTGGTGGCGCCTGGGCACCCCGCGCCGCGAACCCACCTCGGCCCCCGCCCTGTTCGACGACCGCCCCCGCAGCGCCGCCGAACACCGCGCGGCCGCCGAGGCACACGCCGCCCAGGGCCACTGGAACCAGGCCGTGCAGGAACGCATGCGGGCCGTCGTCCGCGCCCTGGAGGAACGCGCCCTGCTCGACCTCCGCCCCGGCCGCACCGCCGACGAGGCCGCCGCGGAGGCCGGCCGCGCCCTGCCCGCCCACACCGACCGGCTGCACACCGCCGCACGCGCCTTCGACGACGTCACATACGGCGGCCGGGCCGCCACGGAACAGTCGTACCGCCGGCTCGCCGAACTCGACCACGACCTGGAACGCGCCACACCACAGCTCACCACCAGCGGCGGCGGCAGCATCCGCGGCACGGACACCGACACCCGCCAGGGAGCCGCCGGATGACGACCGAGGTCACGCTCCCGCCCACCTCGGCCTCGCCCACCGCCCGCCAGGTGTGGACCCGCGCGCGGGGCATCGCCCTGGCACTGGTGCTGCTGGCCGCGGCGGCCGTCGCCATCGCCGTCATCCGCTCCGACGCCCGGCACGGCGAACTCGACCCGCGCTCCGCCGACCCCTACGGCAGCCGCGCCGTCGCCGAACTCCTCGCCGACCGCGGGGTGGACACGCGCGTGGTCACCACCCTCGACGAGGCGACCGCCGCGACCGGCCCCGACACGACCCTCCTGGTCGCCGTCCCCGATCTCCTGACCGGACCTCAGCAGTCCCGGCTGCACTCCGCCACCACCGGCTCCGGCGGCCGCACCGTCCTGGTCGCCGCCGGCAGCGCCTCCGTGGAACGACTCGCCCCCGGCGTCACCGCCGACCCGGCCACCAGCTTCGGCTCCACCCTCTCCCCCGGCTGCGACCTGCCCGCCGCCCGCCGCGCGGGCACCGCCGACCTGGGCGGCATCCGCTACACCACCATCCACCTCACCGCCGACGAGTGCTACCCCAGTGAGCGCCTCGCCACCCTGCTGCGCATCCCGGCCCCCTCCGGCGACGGCGACACCGTTCTCCTCGGCGCGCCCGACATCCTCCTCAACGACCGCCTCGACGAGCACGGCAACGCCTCGCTCGCCCTGCAGCTCCTCGGCTCCCGCCCCCATCTGGTCTGGTACCTCCCCTCGCTCGCCGACGCCTCTGCCGCCTCCGAAGAGGGCGAGCGCGGCTTCTTCGACCTGCTCCCCTCCGGCTGGCTGTGGGGCACTCTGCAACTCTTCATCGCGGCAGCACTGGCCGCCCTCTGGCGGGCACGCCGGCTCGGCCCCCTGGTGCCCGAGAAACTCCCCGTGGCGATCCGCGCCTCCGAAACCGTCGAAGGCCGCGCCCGCCTCTACCGCAAGGCGAACGCCCGCGACCGCGCGGCCACCGCTCTCCGCTCCACCACCCGCACGCGCCTCGCCCCCCTCGTCGGCATCCCCGTCTCCCAGGCGCACGCGCCCGAGGCCCTGCTCCCCGCGCTGTCCGCCCACCTCCGGGGCGACGGACAGTCCCTGCACACCCTCCTCTTCGGCCCGCCCCCAGGCGACGACGCAGCACTCATCCAGCTCGCCGACCACCTCGACGCCCTCGAAAGAGAGGTACGCCGTCCATGATGGACCCGACCACTGACAACGCCGCGCACACCGGGGACCCGGCCGCCGCCCGGGCCTCCCTGGAGGCCCTGCGTGCCGAGATCGCCAAGGCCGTGGTCGGCCAGGACCCCGCGGTGACCGGCCTCGTCGTCGCCCTGCTCTGCCGCGGCCACGTCCTCCTCGAAGGCGTCCCCGGCGTCGCCAAGACCCTCCTCGTCCGCGCCTTGGCCGCCGCCCTCGAACTCGACACCAAGCGCGTCCAGTTCACCCCCGACCTGATGCCGAGCGACGTCACCGGCTCCCTGGTCTACGACGCCCGCACCGCCGAGTTCTCCTTCCAGCCCGGCCCGGTCTTCACCAACCTCCTCCTCGCGGACGAGATCAACCGCACGCCCCCGAAGACCCAGTCCTCCCTCCTGGAGGCCATGGAGGAACGCCAGGTCACGGTCGACGGCACCCCCCGCCTCCTCCCCGACCCCTTCCTGGTCGCCGCGACCCAGAACCCGGTCGAGTACGAGGGCACCTACCCCCTCCCCGAAGCCCAGCTGGACCGCTTCCTCCTCAAACTGACCGTCCCCCTGCCCTCCCGCCAGGACGAGATCGACGTCCTCACCCGCCACGCCCAGGGCTTCGACCCACGCGACCTGCGCGCCGCCGGCGTACGCCCCGTCGCGAACGCCGCCGACCTGGAAGCCGCCCGCCGCGCGGTCGCCGAGACGACGGTCTCCCCCGAGATCACCGCCTACGTCGTGGACATCTGCCGCGCCACCCGCGAGTCGCCGTCCCTCACCCTCGGCGTCTCCCCGCGCGGGGCCACCGCGCTCCTGTCCACCGCCCGCGCGTGGGCCTGGCTGACCGGCCGCGACTACGTCATCCCCGACGACGTGAAGGCCCTCGCCCTGCCCACGCTCCGTCACCGCGTCCAGCTCCGCCCGGAGGCCGAGATGGAAGGCGTCACGACCGACTCGGTCATCAACGCGATCCTCGCCCACGTCCCCGTCCCCCGCTGATGGCCCTCACCGGACGCGCCGCCCTGCTCGCGGCCCTCGGCTCCCTCCCCGTCGGCATCTGGGAACCCGGCTGGACGGGCATCCTCGCCGTCAACGCCCCGCTGGCGGTGGCCTGCGCCTGCGACTTCGCCCTGGCCGCCCCCGTACGCCGCCTCGGCCTGACCCGCTCCGGCGACACCTCGGTACGCCTGGGCGACACCGCCGACGTCACCCTGACGATCACCAACTCGTCCGGCCGCCCGCTGCGCGCCCGCGTCCGCGACGCCTGGCCCCCCAGCAGCTGGCAGCCCGGTACGGAGACGGCGGCCTCCCGCCACCGCCTGACGATCCCCCCGGGTGAACGCCGGCGCGTCACGACCCGCCTGCGCCCCACCCGCCGCGGCGACCGCCGGGCCGACCGTGTCACCGTCCGCTCCTACGGCCCCCTCGGTCTCTTCGCCCGCCAGGGCGCCCACGAGGTCCCGTGGACGGTACGCGCCCTTCCGCCCTTCACCAGCCGCAAGCACCTGCCGTCCAAACTGGCCCGGCTGCGTGAACTGGACGGCCGCACGAGCGTGCTGACCCGAGGTGAGGGAACGGAGTTCGACAGCCTGCGCGAGTACGTTCCCGGTGACGACACCCGCTCCATCGACTGGCGTGCCACCGCCCGCCAGTCCGCGGTCGCGGTACGCACCTGGCGTCCCGAACGTGACCGGCACATCCTGCTGGTCCTCGACACCGGCCGCACCTCCGCGGGCCGTGTCGGCGACGCTCCCCGTCTGGACGCCTCCATGGACGCGGCCCTGCTCCTCGGGGCCCTCGCCTCCCGCGCCGGCGACCGTGTGGACCTTCTGGCCTACGACCGTCGCCTGCGCGCCCTCGTCCAGGGCCGCACGGCGGGTGACGTTCTCCCGTCCCTCGTCAACGCCATGGCCACACTCGAACCCGAGCTCGTCGAGACCGACGCCCGGGGACTGACGGCGGCGGCACTCCGTACGGCCCCCCGCCGGTCGCTGATCGTGCTGCTCACCACGCTCGACGCCGCCCCCATCGAGGAGGGCCTGCTGCCCGTCCTGGCCCGGCTGACCCAGCGCCACACGGTTCTCCTCGCCTCGGTGGCGGACCCGCACATCGCCAGGATGGCCCAGGCGCGTGGAAACACCGCCGCAGTGTACGAGGCAGCGGCGGCGGCCCAGGCTCACACGGAGCGTGTCCGCACCGCGGAACAACTCCGCCGCCATGGCGTCACGGTCGTGGACGCGACCCCGGAGGAACTGGCGCCGGCACTCGCGGACGCGTATCTGGCTTTGAAGGCGGCTGGGCGTCTGTAATTCACGGGGCAGCGAACCGGGGTCTCAAAGACCCCGTCAGCTTCGCCAGCCCTGAAACGCAGAAAACCCCCGTGCCGAAGGGCACGGGGGTTTTCTCACTATTTGTTCGGCGGCGTCCTACTCTCCCACAGGGTCCCCCCTGCAGTACC
>NZ_JOIZ01000044.1 GCF_000721605.1 Streptomyces sp. NRRL S-37
GGGGCCCCCGGCGGCGGCCGACCGCGCGCCCCCCGCCGGTGCGGCGGGGGGCTCCTGCTGGGCCTCCGCGAGGCTGACGCCGCGTTGGAAGGCGGCCATCAGGCCGGGATCGTGCCCGGCGACGTACTCGGTGTCCTGGCGGGGCGCGGGGCCGTCGCGGAGCTGCGGGACGATGTGCTCCTGGGCGCGGCGGCGGGGCAGCCGGGGTCTGTCCATGGTGCCGCGCACCGGACCGCCGTGCGGGGCGGGGGGCGTGGTCCCGTGGTCTGTGAAGGTGTCGTCCCGGTCGCCGTGGTGGACGCCGGGTACGGCCCCGGCGGGACCGGGACGCACCTCGCGGGCGCCGCGCAGGGGCAGCGGCGGGGCGGGCGCGTCACCGGCGGGCGACGGGGGCCGGGTGGAGGGCCAGGACGGTGGGACGGCGGGCGTGAGGGGTGCCCCGGGTGCCTGCGCCTGCCCGCCGCCCGGCAAAGGAGCGTCCACGGGAGCCGGTACGGCGGACATGTGACGGGCCACCAGGACGGGGCCGGTGCCGCGGTCGTGCGGCCGCGGTGCCGCGCCCTGTCCGCCGCCGGCGGTCCCCGGCTCCGTGCCGAGCAGTGCCTGCGGCACCACGAGCACGGCCTGGACCCCGCCGTAGATGTTGCTCTGGAGCCGTACATGGATGCCGTGCCGTTTGGCGAGCTGGGAGACCACGAACAGGCCGATCCGGCCGTCGGCGAGCAGGCTGGCGACCTGTACCTGGTCGGGGTCGGTGAGCAGCGCGTTCATCCGGTCCTGCTCGCCGACGGGCATGCCGAGTCCGCGGTCCTCGACCTCGACGGCGAGCCCGGAGGTGACGAGGTTGGCCCGCAGCAGTACCTGGGTGTGCGGGGCGGAGAACACCGTGGCGTTCTCGACGAGTTCGGCGAGCAGGTGGATGACGTCGGCGACGGCGTGTCCGCGCAGGGTGCCGTCGATCGGCGGCACGAGCTTGACCCGTGAGTACTGTTCGACCTCGGCGATCGCCGAGCGCAGCACCTCGGTCATGGAGACCGGGTTGCTCCACTGCCGCCGGGAGACGGCCCCGCCGAGCACGGCGAGGTTCTCCGCGTGGCGGCGGATGCGGGTGGCGAGGTGGTCGACGTGGAAGAGCCCCTTGAGCAGGTCGGGGTCCTCCATCTCGTTCTCCAGCTCGTCGAGGAGGGAGATCTCGCGGTGCACCAGGGACTGCAGCCGCCGGGCGAGGTTGACGAACACCTCGAGCTTCTGTTCGCTGCCGGTCTGGCTGGAGAGCCGGTACGCCTGTACGACGGCGTGGACGGCCCCGTCGTGCGCGCGGGCGAGGTCGGCGGCGAGCAGGTCGAAGTCGGCGTCGTCGTGGAGGACATCGGTCTGTTCGCCCCGCCGCCCGCGTGGGGGCGGGGCCTCACCCCGGCGCAGTGCCTCGACGAGGGTGCCCAGGTCGGCCTCGCGCCGGGCGGTGCTGCGGCGCAGCGTGCCGATGCGGTCGCGCACGGACCGGGCGGCGCGGTCGGCGGCCACGGCGGCGATGACGACACCGGCGCACGTCACCGAGGTGGCGCCGCCGAGGACGGCCCACAGGGTGGGGCTCGGCCGGACCCCGGTGGAGCGGACGGTGAAGAGCACGGCCGCGCAGGCGCTGAGGGCCACCGCCACGGGCGGGAGTACGGCGAGGCGCAGCAGTTGGGGCCGTATCGGCGCCTCGGGCGGCACGGGAGCGGTCCGTGCGGGCGGCCGTCCGTGCCGTCCGCCCTCACGGCGGTCCGCGTGGCCCGCCGGACCGGTCCGGCGGGCCCGGGTGTCGGCGGGGTTCGCATCGGTGCGGTCCGGCTCGCGGGCCACGACCGTGGTGCCGACGGCACCCCGCGCTCCGGCCGGACCCGGGGCACCGGCCGGGCCCGGGCGTCGGGGCCCTTCGCCCCGTCCGCTCCCTCGTCCGCCTTGTGGCTGCACGTACCGGTCCCCGCTCCCTGATTCCGACTGTTGGACGCGGCCCCTCGACGCAGAAGCGCCCTACGACATGGGGTGCCGCGGTGTCGCCCGACCGACACTCACCGTAGTCGCCACCGCATCATGTGCGGTGGGCAGTTGACAAACTCATGCGGACAGCATCGCGCTCTGGTATGAGGCTTCGTACGACAGACCGATAACCCTTCCAAGGAAGGGATCGAGAGTGAACATGGAACGATCAGGGCTGGTCACAAGTGGTCTCCGCGAACTCGCGAGGAGAGGAGCCCCTCGGCCGTCCGAGCCCGGCCGGCACGCCCGCCGACCGTCCGGGGCCGACGGGTCGGACGCTTTCGACCGCCGTCACCGCACCCCACCCCTTCGGCCAAAACATCACTCACCGTCACCACCCGGCCAGGATGGGGAGGGTGCGCCACGCCGTACCGTGCCCGGACGGCCGGCGCGGACGGCTCCTTCCCCGTCCCGTCACCGACCGCCCGCCGGCACAGGGCCGTCGGACACGTGAGGAGGTGTGGTACCGGCCGCCTACCGAGTCACCCGGGTGATATGGCCGATGAGGTCGGCGGCCCGTTCCGGCTGTCGGGTCAACCATGTGCCGAGGTGCTCCCTGACGGCCTGCTCGACGCACTCGTACACGGTGGCGTCACCCAGCTTGCCGCGAGTGGCGCCCTGGTATTCGGGGCTTTCCAGTTTCACCGAGACGACCGCTGTCAGACCCTCGCCGATGTGGCCGGTGGTGAGATCAGGGTCCGCCGCCGTCAGCAGCCCCCGCCGACGCGCGTACGTGTTGACCGCGGCCGTCACCCCCGCGCGGAACCCGTCCGCGTGCGTGCCGCCCTCGGGGGTGGGCACGCTGTTGACGAAGGTCCGGATCCGTTCCTCACCCAGGCCGCGCCAGCTCAGGGCCACCTCCACCGTCCCCGCCATCCGCGCGTCCTCCCGCTCGAAGGCGATGATGTCCGGGGTGACGTACCCTCCGGTCTCCGCGTCGAGGAAGGCGACGAAGTCCTCCGGTCCGCCGGAGAACCGGAAGCGTACCGACCGGGGCCCGCCCCGGGGGCGTTCGTCGGTCAGGGAGATGCTCAGGCCCCGGTTCAACAGGGCCACTTCCCTGAAGCGTTCGGCCAGTACGGCGAACGGGTACTCCGTCGTCTCGAAGATGCCGGCGTCGGGCCAGAAGGTGATGGTGGTCCCTTCGCCGGTCGCCGGTCCGGCGGCGACCGGCGGAGCGACAGCGGCGCCGCGTACGTACTCCTGGACCCAGCGCACCTGCCCGCGCCGCACCTCGGCCGTGAGACGGCTCGACAGAGCGTTGGTGACACAGGGCCCCATGCCGAAGGCGCTCCACCAGTTCACGGTGGAGCGGCCGCCGGGACCGGTCCCGGCGTACGGGCGGGTCAGCAGGGCTTCGAGGCCGGTACCGCCGGTGTCCCCGGCCGCTTCGACGGGGACGCCCGGCCCGTCGTCGGTGACCCGGACGCCTCCGTCGGGCATGAGGGTGACGTCGACGCAGCCGCCACCGCCGGCCAGCACCTCGTTCACCGACCAGCCGACGACCTCGAACAACAGGTGGTGCAGACCCCGTACGCCGGTCGAGCCGACGTACATCCCGGGCCGTTTCCGAATGGCCTCACACCCCTCCAGTACTGTGATATGAGTGGCGTCGTATCCGCTGGCACCCTCGCTCACAAAGTCCCCTTCCCCTGGTGCTCGGCAGGACTTCCCACCCTATGCGCAGATTCGAAAAAGGCCAGGTCAGGAGCGGTTGGCCAAGGGTTTGAGCAGGCGTGTGAGGGCCCGTCAGCAAGCAGTCGGCCAGACGGTCACGGACAGCGGTCACAGCGCGCCCGGGACCCCGCCGAGGCCGCGGACGCCCCTGTCCCAGGCCGCGCCGAGGCCTTCAATTCCCGCTTTCACGCGGGCCCATGCCTTCCCCGACGCCGCACACCGTCACGGCACGTCGCGGACCGCGAGCAGTCCAACCGCCGCCCCGGACGCTTCCAGCAGCGGTGCGGCGGCGGAAAACCAGGAGTCGTCGAACGACGTCCGCGTGGCTGCGGCCGGTAAGGCCGCGGGGCCGGAATCCTGAACGCATGCGAGAGCAACAGCGGTACGACGTGTGGTCGGCCGGGGCCGCCTACGAGCGGTACATGGGCCGTTGGAGCCGCCGCGTCGCCGAGCGGTTCGGCGCCTGGCTCGGTGCCGCCGACGGTCTGCGCTGGCTGGACGTGGGCTGTGGTACGGGCGGTCTGACGGCCGCGGTGGCGGCCCGCTGCCGGCCCCGCACGGTGGTGGGGGTCGACCGGTCGGAGGCGTTCGTCGCCCACGCACGCGCGTCCGTCTCCTCGCCCGCGCACTTCGTCGTGGCCGACGCGATGGCGCTGCCCGTACGCGACGAGGCGTGCGACGTGGTCGCCGGCGGCCTGGTCCTGAACTTCCTGCCCTCCCCCGCCGCGGCGGTCGCCCGGATGGTGCGGGTGACCCGGCCGGGTGGCCTGGTCGCCGCGTACGTGTGGGACTACGCCGGGGGCATGGGCTTCCTGCGACGTTTCTGGGACGCCGCCGTCGAGGTGGACCCGGCCGCGGCCACGCTGGACGAGGGCCGCCGGTTCCCGGTCTGCCGCCCGGAGGCGTTGCGCGCGGTCTGGACCGGGGCGGGACTCGTGGACGTGTCCGTCGTCCCGATCGAGGTGCCCACGGTCTTCACCGGCTTCGCCGACCTGTGGGACCCCTTCCGGGCGGGCCAGGGTCCCGCGCCGGGCTACCTCGCCGCCCTCGCCCCGGCCGGCCGGGAGCGGGTCCGGGACGCACTGAGCGCGAAGGTCCCCCGGGAGGCGGACGGCTCCGTCTCGCTCACGGCCCTGGCCTGGGCGGTACGGGGCCGCAGGAGCCACCGGGCTGCCCCGTAGTGCTTCGTCGCGTCGGACGATCCCGTCGGGCAGCGGGCATCGTCCGGGCAGGGGGCGGGGAGACGGGGCCGCTCCGGGGCAGGCCGTCGGAGTTCGTCGCGGAGGTGGCCGGCTCGTTGCCGCGGCGGGCCGGCGGGCCCGGGCCGGCATCCTGCTGCGAGACCCCGGCCATTCCTACCCGGGTGGTTCACCGGCGCCGTTCCTCGTCGGCGCCAGGCCGGCCAGAGCGCGCAGCGTCGCCTCCGCCTCGGTGATCAGCCGGTGGACGAGTTCGGCGGCCGGGGCGATGTCGCGGACGAGGCCGGCGGTCTGGCCCGTCATCGGGATCAGTTCGTGCGCCGTACCGTCGCGCATCGACGTCATCATCCTGCCGCGCAACGCCTCGGCCTGAGCAGCGGCCGCTTCGGGGCCGGCGTTCCCCTCCTCGACGAACGGGGTGCGCAGTGACCGGGGGACGGTCATGTACCCGCCCTCGGTCGGCGGGGGCAGGATGTGCTCGACGAACGCCACTTTGACGGCGTCCTGGCTGGCGGCGGAGACGACGGCCGCCTTCCAGTCGTCGCTGACCCCGCATTCGGCCGAGGCCAGGAACCGGGTGCCGATGTTCACGCCCTGTGCCCCCAGGGCCAGTGCCGCGGCGATGCCCCGCCCGTCGGCGACGCCGCCGGAGGCGAGTACCGGCAGCGGCCGGACGGCGTCGACGACCTGCGGCACCCGCCATCGTGCTGACATCACCGCAGAACCCGCCGGATTCGGTGCCCTGCGCGCTGATCACGTCGACGCCGGCCTCGGCCGCGCGCACCGCCTGCTCGACCGTCGTCACCTGCTGCAGAAAGACCGCGCCGGCATCGTGGACACGGGCCACCAGGTCGTCCGGCTCGCCGAGCGCGAAGGAGAACACCGGTGGGGCCTCGGCGATCACCGCGTCGAAGACCTCGGGGTCGAACGGCCGCCGGGTCATGTTCAGCGCGAACGGCCGGTCGGTGAGATCGCGCAGCCGGCGCACGTCGTCACGGACCTGCGCCGGTGTACGCAGTGTGGTGGGGACACTGCCCAGCGCCCCGGCGTCGCTGACCGCCGCGGCAAGCCGCATGCCCTGCTGCCAGGGCCCTCCGAGCGGCCCTTGCACGACCGGCACCTCGATGCCCAGTACTTCGCACACCGGTGTCCGCAGCATCGCGCCTCCATCCCGCAGGACCCAGAACAGGGATTTTCCAGACATCGAGCCTAGTCGTGACGATTCCCGGCCACCTGCCGAGCCTTACGGACGGACACCGCACAGCGCTGGAGGGTCTGCCTTCCGGATCATGCCGGGTCCTGGTCACGGCGCCTGGAACCCGGGCCGAGGGAGAGTGCGTGACGGACCACCGACACGTGCCGCCATGCACGGGTGCGCGTCCTGGACCGTTCTCCTACGATGCGAACATGCCGGATCTGGAACTGGCGTCGCGGCGACTCGGCAGTGGGCCGCCCCTGATGGTCGTCCTCCAACTCGACCGGGATGGCTGGGCGCCCGTCCTGGAGCGTCTCGCCCGCGAGCACGAGGTGGTGGCCGTCGACCTCCCGGGCTTCGGCGACAGCCCCTCGCTCCCCGAAGGGACCACACCCGGCGTCGAGGCGCTGGCCGCCGCCGTCGCCGAGTGGCTCCCCGGTGCCGGCCTCACCCACCCGCCCGTCGTGGGGAACTCCCTCGGTGGGGCCGTCGCCCTGGAACTGGCCCGCAGCGGCGCGGTCGGCAGCGCCGTCACACTGTCCCCCATCGGACTGTGGACCCGCCCCGGGGCCGCCTACGCCCTCGGTTCGCTCCGTGTCGCTCACGCGATGGCACGAGCCTGCGCTGAACGCCCCCACTGGATCGCCGGACACCCGATCGGGCGCACCATTGCCTTCTGGCAGCTCACCGCCCGGCCCTGGCGGATCCCGGAGGCGGCGGCCGCCGGCGCGCTGCGCAACCTGGCCCGCTCCCCCGGCTTCGAGCCGACGCGGCGCGCTGTGCGCGCCTACCGGCTGCGGGCCTTCGCCCCCGAGGTCCCGGTCCCGGTCACGGTCGGCTGGGGCACACGGGACCTGATGACCCCACCCCACCAGGCACTCAGGGCGGCACGACTGCTTCCGGGCGCCCGGCACGTCTCGCTCGAGGGCTGCGGGCACTCACCGATGTCCGACGACCCCGAGCAGGTCACCCGGGTGGTGCTCGACGCCATCAGCGGCTGACCTGGCAGAGGGCACCGGGCCGCCAGGGGGCGGCAGCGTCCAGGCAGGGCCGTCGGAACCCTGCCGCCTGGGCAGCCCCCTCCTGCAGGCTCAGGCCCCACAGCGCGTGTTCGGACGACGACCCGAGACGGGCCGTCCAAGGGCGGCAAGGGCCTGAATCGCTGAGCAGTGGCTTCGCGCTCAGCGCGGGGCGCCCCGTCCAAGGCTCGCAGCAGGCGATCCGGTTCCTCAGCCGGGGGACGCTCCAGCATCCGGGCCATCTCGCCGATCTCGTCCCCGACCGGCGTCACCGCTCACCGGCGAGGTCGAGATCACTCCTGCTCGTCCCGGCCACACCCCCAGCACTCCGGGGACGGCGCCACGGACGGGCGACCGGACCGGACACCGCCCGCCACCACGCCTCCACCGGCAGCGTCCCCGCCGGCTCGAACGGCTCACCCGGCCGCGGGAACGCCACCGTCTGCCCCGCCTCCCCGGCCGCGTCCTCCATCCACTCCCCCGGCTCCGCCCACGCGTGCGGAGCCAGGTTGAAGGTGCCCCAGTGGATGGGCAGCAGCACGCCGGCCGCCTCGCCGCCCTGCAGGTCGAGATGGGCCCGGACGCCTTCCTCGGGCGTCATGTGGATGTCGGGCCAGAAGTCCGAGTACGCGCCGACCTGGATCATCGTGGCGTCGAACGGGCCGTGGTCGGTGCCGATGTCCTTGAAGCCCTCGAAGTAGCCGGTGTCACCGCTGTGGTAGATCCGGTGCTCCTCACCCGCGGCCACCCAGGAGGCCCACAGGGTGTGCTGGGTGTTGCGCAGGCCCCGGCCGCAGAAGTGGCGGGCCGGGGTGGCGGTGAGGGTGAGTCCGCCGATCTTCGTCGTCTCGTGCCAGTCCAGCTCGCGCAGCCGTCCGGCGGACACGCCCCAGCGCTCCAGGTGCGCGCCGACGCCGAGGGGCACGGCGAACAGGGTGTCCGTGCCGGCCAGCGCCTTGATCGTGGGCAGGTCCAGGTGGTCGTAGTGGTCGTGGGAGATCACGACGACGTCGACCGGGCCGAGCGCGGCCAGCGGCAGCGGGGCGGGGTGCAGCCGCCTGGGTCCGGCGAAGGGGAACGGTGAGCAGCGCTCACCCCACACGGGGTCGAACAGGACCCGGTGTCCGTCGATCTCCGCGAGCACGCTGGAGTGGCCCATCCAGGTCAGGCGCAGCCCGGTGGCCGGCGGGCGGGAGATGTCGGCCAGGGTGGTCGGGTGCACCGGGATGGCGCCCTTGGGGGCGCGGCGGGACCGGGAGTCCTTGTCGAAGTAGATCTTCGCCAGGTCCCGCGTCGACCCCGACGGGCGAATCCGGGCGGCGCCCCCGGGATTCTGGAACACGCCGTCCTTGAAGTGCGGGGATCTGCGGATGCGTGCCATGCGCTCGCCACTCGGGTCCGCGCCGAAGGCCACGGGCCGCAGGGCGCGCAGCCCGGAGCTCTGGGAACGGGAATCGGCCACGGTACCTCCAAGTGGAGTCGGTCAGACATTCCATTATGTGCGGCCGTGTCCGGCACCGCGGTGCCGGATACGGCCGCACCCGAGAAAACGACCTCTTACGCCACCGCGGCGATCCGTACCTTGATGTCGTCCGGCGACAGCGTCCCCTTGGCGATCACATGGTCGCCGGAGGACTCCCCGCGCAGCCGGCGGCCGATCCACGGCACCAGGTACTCGCGGGCCCAGTGGACGTCGTCCCGCCGGATCTCGAAGGTGCCGCGGGGCGGCAGGGGCGGCCAGGGCTGTTCCGGATCGGCGGGGACGTCCAGGCCGAGGGCCTGCCCGGCGCGGAGCGCGACGCGGGTGTGCCCCTCCGGCGACAGGTGCAGCCGGTCGGCGTCCCAGGCCCTGCGGTCCTGGACGCTCCTGAGGGACCACAGGTCGAGCACCGGGCAGCCGTAGCGGTCGGCGACGGCCCGTACGTGCATGTTGTACGTCGCGATCTTGCCGCGCAGATGCTTCAGCAGGGGGACGCCGCGGGTGTCGAACCCGGTCGTCACCATCACTGTCCCGGATACGGCCGTGAGCGCGGCGATCGCCCGCTCGAACCGCTCGGCCACCTCGTCCGGGTCGCTGCCGGGGCGGAGGATGTCGTTGCCGCCCGCGCAGAACGAGACCAGGTCGGGGGCGAGTTCGACCGCCCTCGGAAGCTGGTCCGCCACGATCTGGTCCAGGAGTTTTCCGCGCACGGCGAGGTTGGTGTACGCGAAGTCTCCCTCGGGCCGGAGGTCCGCGAGGAGCACGGCGAACCGGTCGGCCCAGCCGACGAACGCCCCGTCGGGGCCGGGGTCGCCGACGCCCTCGGTGAAGCTGTCCCCCACCGCCACGTACGACCCGATCACTGCTCTGCTGTCACTCTTCGAATCGTCTGCCACAACCGCTCATGATTCACCTTCGAATGTGACCTACGCGACCGTAAGGAAGGGTTGACGGGCGGTGAGATAAGCCACTCTCAAAATGTTGGCCAATTCAGGAATACGCCGAAGGCCGGACCCGGGGATCGGGGTCCGGCCTTCGGCGCGCGTGTCAGGAAGGTCGCCGCGGGGGTCAGCCGATGGAGACGCCCTTGGAGCGGAGGTAGGCGACCGGGTCCACGTCCGAGCCGTAGTCCGGGGTGGTACGGATCTCGAAGTGCAGGTGGGGGCCGGTCACGTTGCCGGTCGCGCCGGAGAGGCCGACCTGCTGGCCGGCGGTGACGGTCTGGCCGGCCGAGACGGACAGCGAGGACAGGTGGGCGTACTGGGCGTAGTAGCCGTCGTCGAGCTTGACGACGACCTGGTTGCCGTACGCGCCGCCCCAGCCGGCGGAGACGACGGTGCCCGCGCCGACGGCCTTCAGGGAGGTGCCGGTCGGGACGCTGAAGTCGACACCGGTGTGGTAGCCGCTGGACCACATGCTGCCGGCCACCTTGTAGGCGGTGCCGAGACCGCCGGCGCCGGGCACCGGGGAGGTGTAACCGGAGGCGGTCGCGGCCTGGTCGGTGCTGGTGGTCTGGGCGGAGGCGTCCGAGGAGGGCTGCTCGGCGGGCTGCTCCGCCGGCTGCTCGGCCTCCTGCTGCGGGGCCGCCGGGGTCTCCGGGGCGGACGGCTCCTCCGGCGTGCTCGCGGCGGCCGTGCCGTCGAGGGAGAGCTTCAGGCCGGGGTGGATGAGCGACGGGTCGTCGCCGATGGCCTGGCGGTTGTCCGTGTAGAGCTGCTTCCAGCCACCGTCGACGTGCTCCGTCTCGGCGATCTTCGCGAGGTAGTCGCCGGCCTTCACGGTGTACGTGCGGGCCTCGTCGCCCTTTTCGGCGACGGTCTTCTGGCCGGCGGAAAGGGACTGGACGGCCTTCTCGGGGGCGGTCTGCGGGGTGGCGGCGTGCGCGCCGGCGGCGCCGAGAAGCGGCAGGGCGAGTGCGGCGCCACCGGTTCCGGCGGCGGCGATGGAGCGGGTGAGACGCTGGGTCCTGGTACGGCGGTGCTTACCCTTCGCGGGCATGTCGAATTCCTCTCCGGCGCCTGCGAGGTGAGCTGTCGGGTTCGGGCTGGAGATGCCCGGCCGCGTTGTCGCGCGGCTTCACCCCGAGCCGTTCCGGGAACCGGAACAGGCAGTGGTACCTGTGGGTCCCCCGCTCCTGCCGTACACGGGTGGGTGTGGTTACGGGCTCCGGGCGGCGGCAGGATTGGGCGTCCGTCCGGATCGGTGGCGAACGTAAGCGACCCGGACGCGAGGGGACAAGCGCGAGGTTCACCGCGCACGCGCTTTTCCGTGATCCAAAAGGGGAATTGACGTCACCGAGCGTCAGCCGGGATTCTTTTTCCCCCGTGAATTCCCTTGTCGTTCCACGGAATTACGTGAGCATGGCGACAACGCATCGTCACGGATATGACGCTGCTCACGCACCCCTTCCCCATCTCCCTTTCTTTCGGGGCACGTTATGGCGAACTTCCCTAATCGGACAGAACGCCCTAATCGTCGGATCACAGGCGCCGCAGCCGCACCACCGCCGCGTCCAGATCTCCTCGCAGACCGGTGCGCAGTCCGTGATGCAGCAGGAGGGCACCTCGGTACGTTTCGCCGTTTTCGCGGCATTCGTACGACGCCTCCGGGTCGAGGCCGCGCAGCCGGAGGGCCGGGACGGGCTCTCCGTGGTGCTGCGCCTGGAGGCAGGCGAGGACGACGGTCTCGTCGCCGAGGACGTACTGCACCGCGCTCAGCCCGCCCTCCGGAGGGCGCAGCCGGTACAGGTCGCCGCGCTGGACGACGGGCCGGATCTCCTTGTAGAGCGCGACCCACTCCCGCGCCTCGGCGAGCTCCTCCCCGGTCCACCGCGCGAGGTCGCCGCCGACGCCGAGCACCCCGGCCATGGCGCTGACGAACCGGAAGCGCAGCGAGCTGACCCGTCCGTTGAGCATCGCGTTCGGGCTGTCGGTGACCCAGGCGGCCATCACCTGGGCCGGGTGGATCTGGCTGAAGCCGTGCTGGATCGCGAGCCGGTCGAGCGGGTCGGTGTTGTCCGAGGTCCACACCTGGTCGGTACGGGAGAGGACCCCCAGGTCGATCCGGCCGCCGCCGCCCGAGCAGGACTCGAAGGCCACGTCCGGATGGGCCGCCCGCAGCCGGTCCAGCAGCGCGTACAGGCCGCGCACATGGTCGGTCCACAGCCGCTGCGGATACGGGTCGTCCGGCCAGCCTGCGTCGGTGGAGGAGCGGTTGAAGTCCCACTTCACATAGTCGACGGGAGCGCTGGAGAGCAGTCCGTCGAGCCGCTCCCAGAGGTACTCCCGCACGTCGTCGCGCGCGAGGTTGAGCACGAGCTGGTTGCGGTACTCCGTGCGCCGGCGGCCCGGCTGGAACTGCACCCAGTCGGGGTGCGCGCGGTACAGGTCGCTGTCGGGGTTGACCATCTCCGGCTCGACCCAGATGCCGAACTGCATCCCGAGCCCGTGCACATGGTCGGCGAGGGGTTTCAGGCCGCCGGGGAAGCGGTCGGGGTTGGGCGTCCAGTCGCCGAGCCCGGCCCGGTCGCTCGTCCGCGCCCCGAACCAGCCGTCGTCGACCACGAACAGTTCGACACCCATCGCGGCGGCCCGCTCCGCGAGTCCCCGCTGCCGCTCCTCCGAGATGTCGAACCCGGTGGCCTCCCAGGAGTTGAACAGCACGGGCCGGTCCCGGTCCGCGTCCGGGACGACGTACGTCCGCTGGTAGGCGTGCCAGGCGCGGCTGGCGCCGCCGAAGCCGCCGTCGCTCCACAGACCGGCGAAGACCGGTGTGACGTACGTCTCCCCCGTGTCCAGCATCAGCAGGCCGGAGTCGTCGTGTCCCGCGCCGCCGGTGATCTGCACGCGTGCGTCGGGGAGTTGGGCGACCGAGACGCGCCAGGAGCCGGACCAGCCGAGGGCGCAGCCGTAGACCTCGCCGCGTTCCTCGGTGGCGTCGGTGTCGAGCGCGACCCAGGGCAGGTGCTGGTGTCCGGTGTGGCCGCGGCGGCTGCCGATGATCTTCTCGCCGTAGGTGAGCGGGGCACTTGTCAGCCGGGACTCGGCGGCCCAGCGGCCGTGGAGCTGGGAGAGCCGCCAGTGCTCGCGCTCGGGCAGGGTCCAGGTGGCGGAGTCGGCGCGCAGAAGTTCGACCGCGGGTCCCCGGTTGTGCAGGGTCACCCAGCGTTCGACCACGTCGTCGCGCATCCGGTAGTGCAGGGTCACGGTCAGCCCGCCGTCGCGGAAGCGGAGGCGGAGTTCGCCGTCGCCGATCCCGCCGTCGCCAGTCCCGCCGTCGCCGGTCCCGCCGTCGTCGGTCTCGTGGCCGTCGAAGACCCACTCGGTGCCGCGCCGTCCGTCGGCGGTGCGCACGGACAGGGCGGGCCTCACGAAGCGGGGGCCGCCCTCGACCGGGTACTCCTCGCGCCCGTCCAGGCGGGACTCGAACGGCCAGTCGTCCGGCAGCGGGCGCGCGGCGAGGGCCTCCGCGTCGGCGAGCGCGATCCTCGGGCCCCAGTGCAGATGCACCAGCTCGTCGCGGTCCGTGACATGGAGCGCGTAGCCGCTGGCCGGCCCCGACAGGAGCCAGGTACGACCGTCTCGGGAGACCTGCGCCACCGAACCTCCAACAGACTCGAACAAGTGCGATCAGACACCAACATCATCGGGGGCACGGGGGCGTCCGGGCAATGCCTGTGGAGAACTCATTGCCCCAGGCAGGCATGTCGTATCGTCAAGTGGTGCCCGCCGGCGAGCCCCGCCGGCGGCGCCGAGTGGGAGGAGTCCTTCGTGACGCAGCAGATCCCGTCGACCGAACCCGAGCTGACCGGAGTACGCAACTTCCGCGACGTGGGCGGACTGCCGACCGTCGACGGCCGGCGGATGCGGTACGGAGTGCTCTTCCGCAGCGGCCATCTCGCCCACGCGACCGCCGAGGACGCCGCCTTCCTCTCCTCGCTCGGGCTGCACACGGTCTTCGACTTCCGTAACGCGGCCGACCAGAGGCTGGAGGGGCCGGACGTCGCGCTGCCGGGCGTGCGCAACGTGAACCTGCCGCTCAGCGACCCGGCCGACGGCGCCGAGTTCTGGAAGATGGTCCGCGACGGCGATCTGGAACAGCTGCGCTCGATCCTCGCGGACGGCAAGGGCGCGGACCGGATGATCAGCTCCTACCGGCTGATCGTCAAGGAGCGCACCGCCGAGCACTCCCGGGTGCTGCGCTCGCTCGCCGAGGACAGCGTCCCCGCGCTGATGCACTGCGCGGCCGGCAAGGACCGCGCGGGACTGTCGGTGGCGGTGACCCTGCTCGCGCTGGGCGTCGAACGCGACGCGATCCTCGAGGACTACCTGAAGTCCAACGCCAAGCACCGCCGCTACAAGGTGCGGCGCAGCGGCAGCTCCGCCTCGGCCTACTCCCCCGAGGTCATGGAGCTGCTCAGCCCGCTGTTCGACGCGCGCGAGGAGTACCTGTCGGCGGCCTTCGAGACCATCGAGGAGACCTGGGGCGGTGTGGAGCCGTACCTGGAGCAGGCGCTCGGGCTCACGCCCGGGGACCGGGAGCGGCTGCGCGAGCGCCTGCTCGACTGAGGCGGGCCCGGGGCGGGCGCCTACTTCTTCGGAGCGATCTCGAAGAGGAAGTAGATGAAGGCCGCGAAGAGGTGTCCCACCACGATGTAGATGAACAGCCGCACCCACAGGGCCCGGGGGAACTTCTCTTCCATGTCTCTGCCGGTCATGTCGTTTCTCCGTGGATGGGGCCCAGGCACAGCGCGGCCGTGGGACTCTGCAGCAGGGTGTGGACGAACAGCAGCTCGACCCCGTCGGGGTCGGCGGCGGCGATACGGTGCGGGGTCAGCGAGTCGAAGTGCGCGCTGTCGCCCGGGGCGAGCCGGTGCAGGGCGTCCCCGAGGCGCAGCCGCAGCCGCCCCTTGAGGACGTACAGCCATTCCTCGCCGGGGTGGACGCGCACGATGTCGCCCTGGGAGCCGTACGGCACACGGACCCGCAGGGCCTGCATGCCGCGCCCGGCGGCACCGGCCTGCCAGTACGTCCAGCCGCCCGCCGCCGTGGGCTCCATGTCGGCGGCGCGCACCACGGCGTCCCGGTCGGCGGCCGACTCACCGAGCAGCTCGGAGACGGTCGTACCGTAGATACGGGCGAGGGAGAGCAGCATCGGCAGCGAGGGCTGGCGCTGTCCGGTCTCCAGCCGGGAGAGGTGGGCGGGCGACAGACCCGCGTCGCGGGCGGCGGCCTCCAGTGTGAGGGAGGCCCGCCGCCGCAGGGCGCGCAGCCGCGGCGCGACCGCGGGGAGCGCGTCGGCCGGTTCGGCCGGCGGTCCGGCCTCGGAGGAGCTCATGCCTCCATTGAGCCCCGGATTTGCCCCTTGGGCAAATTCATTGCCTCTGAGGCAAATACTGCGGTGTCAGCGGTTGGCGACCGCCTGTTTCACCAGCGTCCTGCCGAACTCCCACACCAGGCCGCCGTCGTGCGCGTCGTCCATCACCGCGGTGAAGGCCTCCACGAACCGGTTGACGTCCTCCTCGTCGATGATCAGCGGCGGGATCAGTTTGATCACCTCCAGGTGGTCGCCGGAGACCTGGGTGAGGATGCGGTGCCGTTGCAGCAGCGGTACGACCACCATCTGCGCGAAGAGTCCCTTGCGGGCGGCCTGGAGCATGGTCCAGCGCGAGCGCAGTCTCAGCGACCGGGGCCGGCCGAACTCGATGCCGATCATCAGGCCCCGGCCGCGGACGTCGGCGAGCAGCTCGTACTTCTCGGTGAGCGCGGCCAGCCGGGTCCGCAGCAGGTCGCCGGTGCTCCGGACATGCGCGACGATTCCCTCGTTCTCCATGACCGACAGCACCGCGAGGCCCGCCGCCATGGCCTGGGCGTTGGACCCGAAGCTGGCCGAGTGGACCAGCACCCGGTCCATCGACGAGTAGACCTTCTTGAAGATCCAGTCCTTGCCGAGCGTGGCGCCCACCGGTACGTAGCCGCCGGAGAGCGCCTTGGCCACGCACACCAGGTCCGGTTCGACGCCTTCCTCGTGCTGGTAGGCGTAGAAGTCACCGGTCCGGCCCAGTCCGGTCTGCACCTCGTCGGCGATCAGCAGTGCCTTGTGCCGGTGCAGCAGCTCCTGCGCGGCCCGCAGATAGCCGGGCGGCGCCTCGTGCACGCCCTTGCCCTGGACCGGCTCCACGATCAGGGCGGCCACGTCCCCCACGCGCAGCTCCCGCTCCAGCGCGTCGAGGTCGCCGAGGGGGACGGCCGTGTCGGGCAGCAGCGGGGCGAAGCCGTCCCGGAAGCCGGACTCGCCGTTGACGGAGAGGGAGCCGGTGGTCAGGCCGTGGAAGGCGTGCTCGCAGTACAGGACGCGCGGTCTGCCGGTCGCGTACCGGGCGAACTTCAGGGCGGTCTCGACCGCCTCCGTGCCGCTGTTGCCGAAGAACACCCGGTCCAGGTGGGGGCTGTACGCGAGGAGCCTCTCGGCCAGCAGGCCGGGCAGCGGCTGGCAGTCGAAGCGGGTGAGGTCGGCGAGGGAGGCGTCCAGGACGTCGTGCAGCGCCTTGCGGACCACGGGGTGGTGGCGGCCCAGGCCCATCACCCCGAACCCGGCGAGCATGTCGAGGTGGTCGTTGCCGTCGGCGTCCCAGAAGTGGGCGCCCTCGGCACGCTCGTAGACCTTGTCGAAGCCGATGGTGCGCAGCATGCGCGGGAGCTGGGGGTTGAGGTACCGGGTGTGCAGCTCGTAGCGCTCGGCTCCGCGCTCGGCCAGCAGCGCGCCGAGGTCGAACTCCCCGGTCCCCGACGACTCCGCGATGGTCATGCCTGTGGCTCCTGTGGGTCCGGTGACTGGGGCGCCGGCTCTTCCCCGGCGGTGAGGCTCGCGCTGATCCGGCCGGCGATCTCGACCGGGGTGAGGCCGATGTCGGCGAGCACCTCGCCGCGTTTGGCATGCGCGAGGAACTGTTCCGGGATGCCGAACCGCCGTACGGGCACGTCGCACCCGGCGTCGCCCAGCGCCAGCGCCACCGCCGAACCGACCCCGGCCGCACGGCTGTTGTCCTCGACGACGGCCACCATGCGGTGCCCGGCGGCCAGTCGTGGGAGGGCCGGGTCGACGGGTTTGACCCAGCGGGGGTCGACCACGGTGCATCCGATGCCGCGCGCTTCGAGCAGTTCGGCGGCCTTCAGGCAGACGGGCGCCATCACGCCGACGGCCACCAGCAGCACCTCGGGGCCGGGCGCCCGGTGCAGTACGTCCAGGCCGCCGACGCGGTCCAGCGCGGGGACCGCCGGGCCCACGGACTCCTTGGGGAACCTGAGCAGGGTGGGCGCGTCGTCGACGGCGACCGCCTCGCGCAGCTGGGCGCGGAGCTGGTCGGCGTCGCGGGGCGCGGCGATGCGCAGGCCGGGGACGACCTGGAGGACGGACATGTCCCACATGCCGTTGTGCGAGGGCCCGTCGACGCCGGTGACACCGGCCCGGTCCAGGACGAAGGTCACCCCGCACCGGTGCAGCGCCACGTCCATCAGGAGCTGGTCGAAGGCGCGGTTGAGGAAGGTGGCGTAGACGGCGACGACCGGGTGCAGGCCGCCGGTGGCCAGGCCCGCCGCGGACACGGCCGCGTGCTGCTCGGCGATGCCGACGTCCCACACCCGGTCCGGGAACCGTTCGGCGAAGGCGCCGAGGCCGACCGGGCGCAGCATGGCGGCGGTGATTGCGACCACGTCCTCGCGTTCCTCGCCGATCCGGACGATCTCCTCGCCGAAGACGTCGGTCCAGGAGGGCCCGCCGGACGGGGCCAGCGGAGCGCAGGTGAGCGGGTCCATCACGCCGACGGTGTGGAAGTGGTCCTCCTCGTGGGCGAGGGCGGGTTCGTAGCCGCGGCCCTTCTCGGTGAGGCAGTGGACCAGGACGGGCCCGTGGAAGCGTTTGGCGCGGCGCAGCGCGGACTCCACGGCCCTGATGTCGTGGCCGTCGATGGGGCCGAGGTACTTCAGACCGAGGTCCTCGAAGAGGCCCTGGGGGGCGAAGGCGTCCTTGAAGCCCTTCTTCGCGCCGTGCAGCGCCTCGTAGACGGGGCGGCCGATCACGGGGGTACGCTGGAGCACGTCCTTGCCCCAGGCCAGCACGCGTTCGTAGCCGTCGGTGGTGCGCAGGGTCGCGAGGTGGTTGGCGAGACCGCCGATGGTGGGGGCGTAGGAGCGTTCGTTGTCGTTGACGACGACGATCAGCGGACGGTCCCTGGCGGCGGCGATGTTGTTGAGCGCCTCCCAGGCCATGCCGCCGGTGAGGGCGCCGTCGCCGATCACCGCGACGACGTGGCCCTTCTCGCCCCGCACCTGGCGGGCCTTGGCGAGTCCGTCGGCCCAGCCGAGGGCCGTGGAGGCGTGGCTGTTCTCGATGACGTCGTGCTCGGACTCCTCGCGGGAGGGGTAGCCGGACAGGCCGCCCTTGCCGCGCAGCTTGGAGAAGTCCTGGCGGCCGGTGAGGAGTTTGTGGACGTAGGACTGGTGGCCGGTGTCCCACAGGATGCGGTCGACGGGCGACTCGAAGACCCGGTGCAGGGCGACGGTGAGTTCCACCACCCCGAGGTTGGGTCCCAGGTGGCCGCCGGTCCTGGCGACCGCGTGCACCAGGAACTCCCTGATCTCGTGGGACAGTTCGCCGAGTTCCGCCTCGGACAGCGCCTTCAGGTCGTGTGGTTGCCGGATGCTCTCCAGGATCGTCACGCTCGGGCCCCCTTCGAAAGTTCCGTGCTGTTCAGCTCACGGTGACGGCCGGCTCCCCCGACGCGGCGCCGTCCTTCTCCATCTGCTCGGCGATCTTCATCGCCTCCTCGATCAGCGTCTCGACGATCTTCGACTCGGGGACGGTCTTGATGACCTCGCCCTTCACGAAGATCTGGCCCTTGCCGTTGCCGGAGGCGACGCCGAGGTCGGCCTCGCGGGCCGCGACGGCCGACTTGACGGTGCCCTGGAAGGCGGGGCCCGCCTCGGTGACGCCGAGGTGCAGCGGGTAGTCGCACCGCTCGGCGAGCAGCCGGTAGGCGTTGATCATCACCACCGGATCGTTGTGCTTCACGGAGATCTTGAGGTCCCGGAAGCCGTGCTCCTCGAAGAGGGACGCCTCCCACAGGGCGGACTCGGCCAGCGCCTCGGGGGTCGCCTTGCCGTACTTCTGGAGCAGGCGCCGGTCCAGCGAGC
>NZ_JOIZ01000045.1 GCF_000721605.1 Streptomyces sp. NRRL S-37
ACCGTCCAAAGCCCCCTCCAACGCCGTCACCAGGCTCTCCACAGCCGTGACCACCAACACCGCCACCGCCTCCGGATCAACCGGAGCAACCGCGTCGACGACCAGGGTGATCTTGGTGCCGTCGTCGTCGACGGCGACGGACAGCGGGTAGTTGGTCCGCTCCCGGAAGAACGCCAGCTCGACCCCGTCGAAGAGATCAGTGGTCTCACGGTTGAGGCCGTTGTTCGGGCGGTAGTTGAGCATCGAGGTGAACAGGGGGGTGTCCCCCGCCACACCGCTGGCCTGCTGCGCCAGCGCCAGCGGCGCGTGCTCGTGCTCCAGCAGACCCACCAGCTGGTCGCGCATGGCCGCGACCGCCGAAAGAGCGGTGGTCTCCTCCATCCGCATCCGCACCGGAAGGGTGTTGATGAACGGGCCCGCCACCCGGTCCACGCCGGCACCGGAGTTCATGCGCCCGGACAGGACGGTTCCGAACACCACGTCGTCCCGGCCGCTCACCGTCGCCAGCACACGCGCCCACGCCACGTGGAAGACGGTCGCGGCCGTCGCTCCCAGGCGACGGGCCACCCCACGGATCCGCTCGGTCAGCTCCGGTGGCAGGCCGACAAGTTCCTCGGCCGAGTCCATGCCGTCCTTGCGCGCGTCCATCAGGCCGTACGGCGCGGTGGGCTCGTCGACGTCACCGAGCAGGTCGGCGAAGAAGCGCTCGTGCTTCCCGCTCTCTATCTCGGCACGTGCTCGTACGGCCAGTCCGCGGAACGGCAGGGGCTCCGGAAGTTCCGCGCCGCGCCCGGTGAGAAGGGCCTCCACCTCGCCGATGAGGATCTCCAGCGCTGTGTGGTCCTCGATGATGTGGTGCAGGCGCATCAGTGCCAGCCACCGGTCACCACCGGGTTCCGCGGCGACGTGGACCCGGACCAGAGGGGCCTGTCTCAGGTCCATGGACCGACCGCCCCTGGCCAGGAGCTCTTGCACGGGGTCCGCTGCCCGTGCGTCCAACCCGACTTCCTCGACCGGCAGTTGGACCTGCCGCTGGACCACCTGCACGGGTACTCGAAGGCCCTCCCACACCACTGAGGTGCGGAAGACGTCGTGCCGTTCGACCACTGTCCGCAGTGCGCGCACGAATGCGTCCAGACGCTCACGTGAGTCGAACCGCATCGCCGTCGACGTCACGTAGGCGTCCTCGCCGCCGTCGGCGAGGAGGTGATGGAAGAGCAGACCCTCCTGGAGCGGGGTGAGGGGGTAGATGTCGGCGACGTTCGCCGCGCCGCCCTCGACGGTGGCGACGACCCGCTCGACCTCCTCGGCGGTCAGGTCCACCAGCGGCAGCATCTCTGTCGTCGACACCGACTCCGTCCACGCCGAGGACCTCGGCGAACGCGGCGCACAGGATCTCTTCGCGGACCGTGGCGGGACCACGGCCGGAACCGGTCGCGTACTCGGGAGCCGGCAGGGCCTTGCGGTCCAGCTTCCCGTTCGGGGTCAGCGGCAGCGCCTCGAGGATCACCACCGCCGACGGAACCATGTAGTGGGGCAGGGACTCGACGGCGGTGTCCCGTACCGCGTCGGCGAGGGCAGCGTGGTCGGACTCCTGGTCGGTGGGCACGACGTACGCCACCAGGCGCTTGTCACCGGGAACGTCTTCGCGTACGACGACCGCGGCCCGGTCGACTGCCGCGTGCGCGGCGGCAACGGCCTCGATCTCTCCCAGCTCGATCCGGAAGCCGCGCACCTTCACCTGGTCGTCCGCGCGCCCGATGAACTCGAGGGCGCCCTCCGCCGTCCAGCGGACCAGGTCTCCGGTGCGGTACATCCGCTCGCCCGGCCCGCCGAACGGGCAGGCCACGAAGCGCTCCACCGTCAGCCCCGCCCGGCCCAGGTAGCCACGGGCCAGGCCCGCGCCGGCGATGAACAGCTCGCCCGGCACTCCGGCGGGTACCGGAGCCAGCGTCCCGTCCAGGACGTAGACCTGCGTGTTCCCGATCGGGGCACCGATCGACGACACCCCGCCGGAGGCCGTTCCGACCTCCGCGGCGGTGGACCAGATGGTGGTTTCGGTCGGGCCGTACAGATTGGTCACCGACGCCGTGCACGCCATCAGACGGCGCGCCAGGTCGCCCGGCAGCGCCTCGCCGCCGACCAGCGCGCGCACCCCGGCCAGAACGTCCGTGTCACCGGACTCGGACAGCAGGGCGTGCCACAGACTCGGCGTGGCCTGGACCACCGTCGCCCCGGACGACCGCATCAGCGCGCGCAGCTCCCGCGGGTCGCGTACGGCGTTCGACGTCGCGAGGATGACGCGTGCGCCGTTCAGCAGCGGCAGGTAGAGCTCCAGTCCGGCGATGTCGAAGCCGATCGTGGTGACGGCGAGCAGCCGGTCGTCCTCGGCCAGCGCGAAGCGCCGCTGCATGGAGTCCAGGAAGTTCACCAGGGACCGGTGCTCGACCACCACGCCCTTGGGGCGGCCGGTGGACCCCGAGGTGTAGATCACGTACGCCGGGTGTGCCGGGGCCGGCCGCCCGGCCACGGCCAAGGGCCCGTTGCCGAGTCCTGCCATCTCGGCGATGACCGTCGGATCGTCCAGCGCGACCACCGGCACGGCGCCGGCCGTTTTCTGGAAGTCCTCCAGGCGGCCGGTCAGCCCCGTGGCCGTGAGGACAGCCGCCACGCCTGCGTCGGTCAGGGTGAACGCGATGCGCTCGGCGGGGTACTCCGGGTCGACCGGCAGATACGCGGCCCCCGCTTTCCACACGCCGAGGAGCGCCACCACGAGATCGACACCGCGGTCGAGACACACCGAGACCACGGACTCCGGGCCTACGCCTCGGCCGGCCAGCAGCCGCGCCAGGCGGTTCGCACGCGCATCCAGTTCCGCGTACGACACCTCGGATCCCTCGCACGCCACCGCGATCGCATCCGGCGTGCGCGCCACCTGCGCCTCGAACAGCTCGGGAAGCGAAGACACCGGCCCGTCAACCGCCGTGTCGTTCCAGTCCACGAGCACCCGCCGCCGCTCGGCCTCGTCCATCAGGTCGGTCCGCCCGACAGGTTCCGTGGCGGGTACGGCGATGAGCCCGCGCACGACGTGCAGGAAGCGTCGCAGCACGTCGGCGGTGGACGCCGCGTCGTGGAGGTTCGGGTTCGCGTCGACGTTGACCTGAAGGCCGGAGCGGTCGTAGACGTCGATCCGGACGCCGTCGACGGGGCCGGTCGCGAGGTTGTGCGCGGTGACGGGAAGATCACCGAAGTGCAGGTCGTAGTCGAACGCCATGACGTTGATGTGCAGACCGCACAGGACACGGTCGACCATCTTCAGGTCGCGGAGGATCTCCTCGTGGCGGTAGCGCCCGTGGCGCAGGCCTTCGCGGACCGCGCGGGAGGTCTGCCGGACCACGTCGGCCACCGTGGTCCAGGGGTCGAAGGTGACGCGGATCGGAAGGACGTTGGAGGTCATGCCGGGGACGCCGGCCTCGCGGTGGCCCGACCGTCCTCGGACGAAGACGCCGATGACCACGTCACGGGCTCCGGTGACCCGGTGTTCGTAGACGGCCGCAGCGGAGATCAGCAGGCCGGCGAGGTTGGTCTTCAGTCCGCGCGCGGCCGCCTTCAGGGCTGCGGCCTCGTGCTCACCGAGGCCGTCCGCGGCGCGGACGGGGGCATGCTGGGCGCGTCGGCCTGCGCGAGCGGTGCCGGCGAGGGTGTCGTCGGACAGGCCGGCGAGAGCGTCGTTCCAGTACTGCCGGTCCTGCTCGATCTCGGGGGACGAGCGATAGGCGCGTTCGCCGTCGAGGAGTACGGAGAGCGGCTCGAGGGCGCCCTCGGTCAGGTCCCGGTCCTGGAGGAGAGCCGTGTAGATCTCGGCGCCTCGGGCGGCGAGCACCGCGGCGCCCATGCCGTCCATGGCGAGCTGGTGAACTCGGGCGTACCAGAAGTGCAGGTTCTCGTCCAGCTTGATGACGGCCTGGGAGGACAGCGGGCCACCGACGAGATCCATCGGCCGGCGCAGGTCGGCGTGCATCCACTGCTCAGCCGCCGCGCGCGGGTCCGGCTCGCCGCTCAGGTCGACGACCTGGACGGGGTAGTCCCGCTCGTCGTGCACGTATTGCCGAGGGGTTCCGTCGATGACGCGGATGCGCAGGCGGAGACTCTCGGCCTCCTGGAGCCGGCGCCGTGCGGCTTCCACCAGGAGTTCCAGCTTCGCCGTGCCGCGGATCTCCAGGTATTCCGCGGTGTGGAAGCCGCGGTTGTCGGGAGCGACCTGCTGCGCGTACCACACCGCCAGCTGACCAGCCATCAGTTCCCGGAGCTCAGCCTCGGATGTAGCCATTCCCGCATACTCCAATCGGTTCGCGTCATCGACTGGAGCAGCAGGGCCCGCCTTCCTCAGGGCGTACCGCATTACCGCCCAGCCCTCTGGGTCAAGGCTCGAGCCTGGCGGTTACCGCTGGATCTGCGTCCTGGCCAGGCACTTGGGGGGCCGACGGGACCGTCACGACCTCGCCGGGAGCGAAAGACGGAGCGTGGTGCTCCGGTCGAACTGCCGACGGCTCACGCCCGGGACCGGTTGGGCGCCGGTCCCGGGGGCCGTAGCCCGTGAGGGACTACTTGCCTTCCATGGCCGCGATCAGGCTCTTGGGGCGCATGTCGGTCCAGGACTTCTCGACGTAGTCGAGGCACTCCTGGCGCGGAGCCTCGCCGAATACCTTCTCCCAGCCGTCGGGTACGTCGACGAACACCGGCCAGAGCGAGTGCTGGCCCTCTTCGTTCACAAGGACCAGGTAGTTGGCATCGGGATCGTCGAACGGATTCGTCATCACGTTGTCCTCTCTGGGCAATGACATGGACGCATGGTCGGCGGGTTTTCACCAACCACATTTCCGGCCGGCCGACGCTTATAGGGCGGCTGCTTGCCGCGCCGAAGGGCGCGGTCCCGGAATCCACCTGCCGCCACGCCACCTCACGGGACATCACGACTCACGGTGGTGATCCACTATGGCTCAGAGCCATGCCGTTGCTCAACGCCTCGAACATTCAGGGCAGACACACCCTGCGACCTGCGACTGCGTGGTTTGGACGGGTAGTTCAACTGTGGTCTTGCGGCAGTTGAACAGCCGAGGGCCGACGATCTTGACGACTTGCGAAAGCTCGTGACAGCGTGGCATCCGCCTGAAGGAATATCATCCGCGCCGCTGTCGAGAAAACACACTCGCTCACCACTTCCCGGCGCATTCCCGACTCCTCGATCGCACATTCATTTCCGTTCCGAGGATCAAGAAGACCTGTGAGGCGCCCGCATGCGCAGTGAGCCGGCCGAGCAGCCGGAAATCAACCTGGTGGACCCCGAACTCTATTCTCATGGCGACCCGTTCGTGCAGTGGCGATGGCTGCGCGACAACGAGCCCATGTACTGGCATCCGCCCACAGAGCTCCCAGGCTTCTGGGCACTGACACGGTACGAAGACGTGCGCACGGCCTATCGGGACTCGGAGACCTTCAGCTCGGCGCAGGGAATCCTGCTGCGGCCGACCGACCACGGTGCCGATCCCGGCGGCGGGCGCACCCTTGCCCTCACCGATGCGCCCCGGCACCGCCAGCTACGCGCTCTGGTCGACTCGTGGTTCGCGGTGCGGTCGGTGCGCGAGCTCGAGGCCGAGATGAACGACGTGGCGCGCACCGTGGTCGACGCCGCCCTGGAGCGCGGCGACTGCGACTTCGTGGCAGACATCGCCGCACGCGTCCCGCTGTACGTGATCTGCAAGATGATGGGGGTTCCGGAGTCCGACTGGGAGCATCTCCACACCCTGACGAGCCGGGCTTTCGGCGCCGGTGACCCGGCCGCCCGCAGGTTCGCCCACCTGGAGATCCTGGGCTACTTCGAGGAACTGCAGGCGGAGAAGGCGGCCGATCCGACCGACGACCTGGTGAGCGTGCTGGCCACAGGCAGCATCGACGGGGAACCCCTCGACGCCGAGGACATCATCCTCAACTGCAACAACCTGCTCGTCGGCGGCACCGAGAACACGCGCATCGCCGCCGCCGGAGGCATGCTGGCGCTGCTGGACCACCCCGAGCAGTGGCAACGTCTCTCGGAGGACCCGGCGCTGCTGCAGCCGGCCGTCGAGGAGATCCTCCGCTGGACCTCCACCGCCACGCACATCATGCGTACGGCGAGGCGGCCGGTGGAGATCCACGGTCGCCAGGTCGAGGTCGGCGACCGGGTCACCTTCTGGCTGCCCTCGGCCAACCGCGACGAGCGGGTCTTCGAGGACGCGGACCGGTTCGACATCACGCGGAAGCCCAACCGGCACCTCGCCCTGGGCTTCGGTGAGCACTTCTGTCTCGGCAGCATGCTGGCCAAGGTCGAACTGCGCCTGCTGTACGCGGAGTTGCTGAACCGTTCGATCCGGGTGGAACTCGACGGCGAGCCGAAGCTGCTGGATTCGATCGTGGTGAACGGGCCGGACCGGATGCCCGTCAAGCTGACCGCGGCGTGAGTGTCTCCCTCCCACGGCCGGCCGCCCTCCGCTCAAGCGACCGCCCCGGTTCCCTGTCGGGAACCGGGGCGGTCACGGCTGTCATCAGTGTGGTCACTTCTCCTGGACGGGCGTGTGCGAACCGGTCGTCGAGGCCGTGGAGAAACGTCCGACCTTGTCGATCACGTCGGCGCTGTACAGGCGCAGCGACTGCTGAAGGGCGAATTCGGCCATGTACTGGCGGAACGACTCCAGCGGCTCCTCGGCGAAGTTGAGCATCCGCCGGTTGGCGAGGACCGCGGACCCCTGGAAGCGTTCGACGGCGCGCTCCACGGCCGCATCCAGGTCGCCGTGGTCATGGACCTCGTCGATCAGCAGCCGGGCGTCGGGTTCGCGAGCGAAGATGCGCCTGCCCTCCAGGATGATCTGGCGGGAGAGACGGGGGCCGACCGCCCGCGTCAGGCGGTAGTTGGCGACTCCGGGGATGATCCCCTCCTGCGCGGCGGGCAGGGAGAGGTAGGCGTCCGCGGCGGCGATCACATGGTCGAAGGCGAACAGCAGCTGGCAGCCGCCGCCGATCGCGAAGGCGTCGACCACGCCGATCCATGGCTTCTCGATGGTGCGGGACCGCCAGGCCGAGTCGTCGTCGGTGAGGACGCCGCGCACCAGCTTGTGTATGTAGCCGAGCTCACGGCGCAGCAGGAAGTCGGTCAGGGAGATGCCGCCGCGGTGCAGCGTCTTCAGGTTGATGCCCGCGCTGAAGACGCGTCGCCCCTGGTAGCGGGGGTGGGTCATCTCGCCTCCGCGGACCAGGCCGACTTCCACGGCCGGGTCCAGGAGGGCGAGGTCGACGGCGGTCTCCATGTCGTCGACCTGCTGGTTGTCCTCCGCGTTCAGCGAGTCCTCGCGGCACAGGGTGAGGCGGGCCACGGTCCCGGTGCGTTCCACACGTACGGAGGCGAGTTCGGCTTTGCCGGTGCGGCTGAACTCGGGGAGCAGCTCCAGGGCTCGAGGGGTGGGGCGCAGCATCGCGTCGAGCAGGTGCGGCCCTGCCTGCGGGGAGCGCAGGACGTGCTGCAGGAAGATGCCTTGGTCGACCTCGAGACCCTCCTTGTGGGCCTGCGGACGGGCCCGCTCGTCGGCCAGTTGTTCGTCGGTCGGCACGAGGCCGGGGAAGGCCGCTGCGGTGGCGTGGGCGAGTTCCGTCACCCGCAGGTGCCGGGTGCGGCCCGAGGTGAGTTCGTCGTAGACGGCGTCCACGTGGGCCATGAGGAACGTGGCGCGCAGCGTGCGGGTGGCGTCGATCACCGCTCGGGCGTCGGCATGCTGCTCCGGTGAACGGTGCTCCGGTGCGGGCAGCGCACGCAGAACGTCGTCAGTGTGCCGCGCCGCCCGGGCGATGACCGTACGGGCGTGGTCCAGCCCTGCCCGTACGGCGCGTAGGTCGTCGGCGAACGTCACGCCGCCACCTCCTTTGCGGATCGCCGCAGGGTGAGGTCGCAGGCCGCCAGATGGCTGCCGAGGGCCTCTTCGAATCCCGTGTTGGCGGCGTCGAACATCAGCTGGCGGCGGATCGCGAGGTCGCTGCCGGCGAGGCCGGTGGTGCGCCCGGTGATTCTGGCCAGGCTGCCCGCGACGTCGTCGCTGACCTCGTCGATCAGATGCAGACCCAGCGCTTCGGTGGCCTCGATGGGGACGCCGAAGAGCAGGGCCCGGCGGATCGCCGCGGTGCTCGCCGAGTGGTTGGCGAGCCGGTACAGGGCCATGCCCGGCCACAGGGTGCCGTCGGCCGTGGGCATCGTCAGCCGGACGGATCCGGTGGCGATGCGGTAGTCGGTGGCAAGCAGCGCGTCGAGGGCGAGACCGCCGCACTCACCGTCGGCGACCGCGAGGGTGGCGGCGGGCAGGCGCTCCAGCCTCCGCAGCGCGCGCTCCCACTTGTTGACCCGGGCCAGCGTCAGGGCGTCGGTCCATGGTGCGGCCGGGGCGCCGGAGACGTGGACGGTCACATGGCCCCGTCCGCCGCCGTCCTCCGTCCGGTCGCAGATGGCGGTGACAGCCGCGAGGATGTCGTCCGACAGGGGCTTGGTTCCATCGATCCGCAGGACCAGGTCGTCGGCCTCGGGCCGCGCGTCGTTCTCGGAGATAGTGTTCATGACACCGTTCATCTGCTCGTTGTTCACCACTGCACCAGCGCTGTCTCGATCGTCGAGCCGGGGCCCATGGTCATCAGAACGCCGTAGTCGCCGGACTGGGCAGCCCCTTCCTGGAGCAGCCGTTCGTAGGAGAACAGGAATGATCCGCTCGACAGGTTTCCGTAGTCGCGCAGCACCCCGGTGGTGTGCCGTACGTCGTGGCGGGTGAGGCCGAGATTGACGCGGACCGCGTCGATGACCTTCTTGCCGCCGGAGTGGACCAGCCAGTGACTGATCTCGCTGCGGCGCAGTCCGGCACCGTTCAGGAGGCGGTCGACGACCTGTTCTGCGTTGGCGCCGACCACGTAGGGGACATGGGGGTCCAGATAGAAGCTGAACTTCCCCTGCTCGTCGTCCCAGTCGTACCGCATGGCGCCGATGGCGTCGGGGATCAGGTGGCTGGCGAAACCCAGGATCCGGGGCCCGCCAGGGCCGGCGGGCACGTCGGCCGGGGCGTAGGAGGTGTCGGGGGCGTCGGCCATCAGGACGATGGCGGCGGCACCGTCGCCGAAGAGACTGTTCACGACGGCGGTGCGCAGGGTGTCGTCGATGACGTAGGCGGCCGAGCAGGCTTCCGTGCACAGCATGACGGCTGCCTTGCCGGGGTTGCTCATGGCCCAACTCGCCGTCGCGTTGAGAGCGTTGAGCCCGGCGTTGCAGCCCATGCCGACGACGTCGACCCGGCTGGTCCTCGTCGGGATGCCCAGCTCGCGGATGAGGTGGGCGCTCAGGCCGGGAGTGAGGAAGCCGGTAGTGGTGGTGCAGCAGAGGTAGTCGACGTCGGTGACGTCGAGCCCGACGTTGTCCAGCGCGGCGCGTACGGCGCGGCCGCCCATGTCGAGGGCGAGGGCTTTGTGCTTGGCGAGGAGCTCTCCCTGGGCCTCGCTGCTCAGGGCGCCGTCGGCGTCCCGTGGCGGAAGAGTGAGGAAGCGGCGTTCGATCGCGCTGTTGAGGAACACCGAGCGGACCTTGGGGTCCGTGATGGCGAAGAGGTCGAGCACCTCACGCTGTGTGTAGGAGTGCTCGGTGGTGGCGGTGGCGACGCCGGCGATCCGGGCGGCGCCGAGGGACTTGCCACGACCGGGGTCCACGGCGTCCAGGACGCCGGTGCCGGGGCTGGTCAGGTCGATGGTCATCGATACTTCCACCCCCACATACGGGGCTTACTGCGGTTGCGGGACTGCGCTGCCAACACCCTGATCCCTTTCCGGTGGACGGTGGACACGGACGGTGGGGCGCGGGTCAGCCGCGCCCCGAAGCCTCGGCCCTGATGAAGCGCGCGAGCCGGGCGATGCCCTCGACGATGTCGTCGTGGGTGAGATAACTGATCGAAAGCCGGAGACTGTGCTCTCCGCCGTTCCGAGGATGGAAGTAGGACATGGGGGTCCAGATGACACCGTGCTCCTCCGCGGAGCGCACCAGTGCCGCGTTGTCGGCGGGGAAGGGGACGTCGAGGCCGAGGAAGAATCCGCCGCCGGGCTCGTTCCAGCGCACGCCCAGTGCCGCCCGGTCCCGCTCGGGGAAGTGTGCGCCGAGCTCCCTGAGCACGGCCTTCATGGCGGCGCCGTAGTGGGCGGAGGTCTCCACGTTGAGTTCTGACGGCCTTCCGTCAGCGGCGAGCAGCATGCCGCCCACGGCGGCCTGGGCCAGTGGGGAGGTGTTCACCGTGACCATGCTCTTGAGTCTGGTGAGCTCGTCGGCCAGCACGCCCGCGTTCCCGTGGCGGTCGACGACGGGCTGGTCAGCGACCACGAATCCCACCCGGGCGCCGGGGAACAGGGTCTTGGAGTAGGAGCCGAGGTGGACGACGCGCCGATCACGGTCGAGGGACTTGAGAGTCGGCAGCTGCCGTCCGGGGCTGACGAGCCGGTAGGGGCTGTCCTCCAGCAGGAGAATGTCCTCGCGGGCGGCCAGTTCCAGCAGCGCGTGCCGTTCTTGCAGCGGCATGGTGCTGCCCGACGGATTGGCATGGTCGGGCATCACATAGAACACGCGAGGACGCCTGCCACGAGCGCGCTCCGCCGTGAGCGCCGCCTCCAGGTCCGCGCAGTGGAAGCCGTCGGCCCGCTCCAGGACGGGGGTCGGCTCGACGCCGAGCACGCGGGCCGCACCGGTGATTCCGGGGTAGCAGGGGCTGGACACCAGCAGTACGTCCGCGGGCGTCGGAATGAGTGCGCGCAGAGCGAGGAACATCGCTTCCTGGCAACCCACCGTGACCACGACGGCCTCGGACGGCACGTGGATGTTCTCGTCCTTGCCCAACGAGTCGGCGATCAGTCCGCGGATGCGGCCGCTGGTCGGGCCGTACTGGAAAAGGGCGTCCCGGACCTCGGCGGGCGAGGCCCCCTGCTCGTGCAGATGCCGCAGGTACCGGCGGATGTGGGTGAAGATCTGCTCAACGTCGAAGAAGCCGTCGTACGGGCGTCCCGGAGCGAACGAGATCGTCTCGGGATAGCGGTGAGTGATCTCGTTCAGAAAGTTCATGGTGTCGAGCACCGGGTCGGAGACGCTGGTGTGCAGCTCCTCCTTCTTCAGCCGGGTCGCGGCCACGGGAGTGCCTCCCAGGAGGAGGGCGACCGGTCCGGTCGCCCTCCTCGGTCGTAGGGACGGGTGGAACGGCGTCCGACTACCAGCGCCATTCCTGCTGGCCGTACAGGTGGCCGGCCTTGATGTCGCGCTCCTTGCACCAGGTCATGAACTCTTCGATCTGCTTGATCTGGTACGTGTCCTCGTTGTACGTCGTCGCCATGACGTGACCGAGCCAGGGCTCCTCACCCATGGCGTACACATACGCCTCACGGGCACCGAGCTCTGTCATGATGGCGGCGGCCTGCTCCGCGTTCGAGCCCGACAGCTTCCGGGACGAACTCATCTTCCTGGAGATCGGAATGGTCAGCAGCGCCTTGTACAGCCACGTCAGCGGCGCTCCGTCGCACTCCATGCCGAGGAACGCGATGTCGGCCGTTCCCAGGTGCTCCTTGATGTAGCGGTACAGCGTCGGGTCGATCCCGGAGGAGTCGGCGCCGATGTAGACCTTCTTGCCGGCGAGTTCCGCCCAGTACGTCGACTTGGCACGGATGTCGAGGTCGCAGTGCTCGCCCAGGAACGGCGTGGCCGTGACCTTGCCGCCCGGGAACTCGACCTCGTCGAAGTCGTCGACCTCGATGACCGGGAAGCCCTGGTGCTTGAGCATCAGCGCCATGGACGGGTCGCAGAGGTTGCCACGAGAGGAACGCGGCACCACGACGGCGCCCACGCGCCCGCGCAGCTGGAGCATCGTCTCGAGAACGATGTGGTCCTGGTGCCCGTGTGTGATCAGCACCAGGTCGATGAAGTCCGGCAGGTCGTCCAGGGTGTACCGGTCGCCGGCCGTGCTGTCGGCGCTGATGAACGGGTCGGTCACGATCGCGGCTTCGGGCGTCTGCAGCACCAGGCACGCGTGCCCGAAGTAGCGGATGCGGCCACCCGACTCGATGTGCCGGTCCGGCGACAGGCTCGGTCGGTCGGACAGCAGCCCCGACAGCTGCTTCGCCTGCGTGTCGTCGAGCTCCAGCGCCTCTCGCAGCTGCGCCAGGGTCGTCGGATTCACGCGTGCCTTGAACAGCTGCTCGAGGCCCTCGTGCCGGAACGGCAGCGGCAGTTCGAGCACGTCCGGCGACGGCAACCGCGGGGTGCTCAGAATGAAGGGACGCTCGTAACCCGGCTCGAGGGACAGCTGCACCGACTGGCGCGCTTCGCTGTAGAGGCCGGCGTTCTTGTAGACCAGCGGCTCCATGAAGCGCATCTGCGCCTGGTTGTCCGTGTCGTACGCCAGCTCCACCAGGCCGTTGAGCTCGGTCGGCAGCTTCGGGTACAGCGGCGTCAGGTCGAACCCGGTCGCATTGGTCCTGAGGATCTCCTGCCCCGCGGAGATCGCCTGGGCGAAGGCCAGCATTTCGGCCCGGTCCCGCTTGATGGCCGCCAGCAGGTCACGCACCTCGTCGGCGCGCTCCTCCGGGATATTGATGAAATAACCGCCACGGAGCTCCGGGTTGTTGCTCGCGGCAACGTGGACCTTGGGAGACTGCAAATACGATTCAAGCAGCGGCACTTGCAGGAAAGCCAGATTCATCGCTGCCTGGACGGGCGCCAGTGTGTGCGGCCAGGCGAAGAATCTGTCGACCAGCGGCTCCACTATGGCCTTGGAACGCAGAAACAGCGGTTCGTCCGACATCTGCCCACCTCTCCTCGAGATTCCACGGGATGGTTCGCCCCGGGCAGTGCGAAATGCCAGCACCTGCCGGCGGAACACTGGGCCACGGAGACCACAGAGGAAGCACGGAAGCCGGACCTGTCGGCACGCCGCGTCCCGCAGACCACCCGAGCGCTACAAGCAGCACTATGGCGGGAGCACCGGAGATGATCAATACGCCAGGAAGTGCTTGAACAGTGTCCGGCAGGGTTCAAGTGCGGCAACGCGCCAGTTGAACACGGTCGTTCTTGCCCATTGCGAAGCGGAGGCGGTAATGATGACCTGCGTTTTCTCCTTCTTACACAAAGTCATGCGCACATCGATCCGGATCTCCAATGCTTCATTCGCACACGGGAAAAAAGGGGGTGTCGGATCGGTGGCCGACGCAGAAGGGCCCGAGGTTCTGTATGAGAAGAAGGGTCATGTCGCCTACGTGACGCTCAACCGGCCCGCGGTGCTCAACGCGATGAATCTGCGGACCCATGAGCAGCTGGCCGATGTCTGGGACGACGTCGAGGCCGATGACGAGGTGCGGCTCGTCGTGCTGACGGGTGCGGGCGACAGGTCCTTCTCCGTCGGGCAGGACCTGCGGGAGCGGGCCGAGCTGGACCGGCAGGGGGTGCCCGCGTCGACGTTCGGCAGCCGTGGTCAGCCGGGCTGGCCCCGTCTGACCGAGCGGTTCGCCCTGTCCAAACCGGTCGTCGCCCGCGTGAACGGCTACGCACTCGGCGGGGGCTTCGAACTCGCCCTGGCCTGCGATCTCATCATCGCCTCCGACCACTCGGTCTTCGCCCTCCCCGAGGTGACCCTCGGCCTTGTGCCAGGCGCCGGAGGGGCGTTCCGGCTGGCACGGCAGATTCCCCTCAAGACCGCGATGGGCTACCTGCTGACCGGCCGCCGGATGAGTGCGTCCGAGGCGCTGCGCCTCGGCCTGGTGAACGAGGTGGTGCCGGAGGAAGATCTCGACGCCGCCGTCGCGGCATGGACCGACGCTCTGCAGCGCAGCGCTCCCCTGGCCTTGCGTGCCGTCAAGGAAGCCGTGATGCGCTCCCTGGACATGCCACTGCCCGAAGCCTTCACCACACCGTTCACCTGGGAACAGCGCCGCAGGCACAGCGCGGATGCCGTCGAAGGCCCGCGGGCGTTCGCGGAGCGCCGCGAACCCGTCTGGAGCGGGCGATGAGCAGGGGCGAACAGCCGGCGCTCCCGTCGGCCCGTGTGTCTCGGCGTTCAACTGCGTGGTCGCGGCAGTTGGCCTCCGTGTCCCGTGGGGATTTGACATCCCCGCCGTCCGCGGTGGAGTCCGGCGCACCGCAAGCTTGATCGCCGTCGGCGTTACGGATACTTTCCTCGTCGGCGGCGCGGTCCTGATTCATATTTCCCGACGCGCCGGCCGCCGGCGGACTGAAACCCGGCAACCGCCCCGCGCTTGCCGCCTTCAGTGCGCCGAACTCACCTGGGTATGGACCGCACCGATCCGGCAACAGCGGACAGCCGTGAATTCATATATCTGAGTGAGAGGAACACACCCATGTACGTCGAGTACCTCACGACGCTCCTCAACACCGTCTACAAGGTTCCCGGGACGATCGATCCGGAGAAGTCGTTCCTGGAGCTCGAGGTGGACTCGCTCTCTCTGGCCGAGCTCAGTGCACACCTGGAGGACGAACTCGACGTGCCCGTCGACGAGGAGCAGCTCAGCGCCGCGACCACCGTGGCCGAACTGGCCGCGCTCCTGGAAGCTCACGGCGCGGTCATACCGGCATGAGATCCGACCGATCCAGACCTCCGGCTGTGGTGATCACCGGTATCGGAATGGTCACACCCGCAGGCGTCGACACGGCCACCTCCTGGGAGACGACCTGCGAGGGGCAGCCGACAGGCTCCACCGATCCCAGGCTCACGGGCGCCCCCGTGGACTTCGGCTGCCCTGTCACCGGATTCGACTCGGACAGGCTGATCGGTGTCGAGGCCCGCCGCATGGATCCCTTCACGCAGTACGCCCTCGCCGCGGCCCGCGAGGCATACGCCGACGCCCAACTGGCCGGCAGCCAGGCGGACCCCGCCAGAACCGGGGTTCTGCTGGGCACCGGCGTCGCCGGCCTCGGCACCTGGCAGGAACAGGGCGAGCGGCTGCACACCAGGGGGGCACGCGCGGTCAACCCCCTCACCATCCCGAAGGCCATCGGCAACATCGCCGCCGCCACCGTGTCCATGGAGTTCGGCCTGCACGGCCCCTCACTCAGCCTGGCCACCGCCTGTTCCACCGGTACCTCGGCGTTGGGCCTCGCCCTCGACCAACTCCGCGCGGGTCGTTGCGACGTGGTCCTGGCCGGCGGCACCGAGGCCACGATCTCGCCCCTGGTGTCGATCGCGTTCGATCGGCTGAAGGCGCTCTCCCGACGCCGTGACGCCCCAGAGCTCGCCTCCCGGCCATTCGACCAGGATCGCGACGGTTTCGTGCTCGGAGAGGGCGCCGCCGTGCTCGTCCTGGAACGCGCGGCACATGCCAGGGCGCGAGGGCGAAGCGCCTACGCACAGGTGCTGGGCTACGGTGAATCCTCGGACGCCCACCACCTCACCGCGCCCCGACCCGATGGCCAGGGCGCTCAGCTCGCTCTGGAGAAGGCTCTCGACGACGCCGCGGTGCGCCCTGCGGACGTCATGCTCGTCAACGCTCACGCGACCAGCACGCCCCAGGGCGACGCCATCGAGGCCCGTGTCATCGAGCGCCTCTTCGGGCAGCGAGCGGCGGTCACCTCCACCAAGGGCGTGACGGGCCATATGCTCGGCGCAGCCGGGGCGGTCGAGGCAGCGTTCACCGCTCTGTCCATCAAACACGGTGTCGTCCCACCCACCGCCAATTTCCAGGCCGCGGGTGCCGACATCCCCGAGATCGACATTGTCCACGGTGCTTCCAGGCATACGCCTGTGTCTGTCGCCGTCAGCAACTCCTTCGGCTTCGGAGGACACAATGCAGTCATCGTTCTGGGGAGTGCCGACACATAAAGCATCGCCAATAGATCCGGATTGGATTAGTCGTGGAATTCAGCCTGCTGTACTTTGCGAACCGTGAAGCGAAGGATCCCCCCCAGGAGTACGAACTACTGATCAAGACTGCCGAATTCGCCGACGCGAACGGTTTCGCGGCGCTCTGGATTCCGGAAAGGCATTTCCACCCCTTCGGCGGGGCGTACCCGAACCCCGCACTTGCCGCCGCCGCGCTCGCGAGCAGAACTCGCAACGTCAGGCTACGAGCAGGCAGCGTGGTCCTGCCGCTGCACGATCCGCTGACGGTGGTCGAGGACTGGTCCTTCGTCGACAACCTTTCCTACGGCCGAGTCGATCTGGCCTTCGCCTCGGGATGGAATCCGAACGACTTCGTACTGGCTCCGGACCGGTACGCGAACCGTAGGGAATACACGTTCGACGCGATCGAGACGGTCAAGGACCTGTGGGCCGGCAAGACGGTGCTGCGGGAGAACGGGGAAGGCACTCCCACCGAGACGCTGTCCTACCCCCGCCCCGTCCAGCCGCAACTGGACCTGTGGTTCACCTGTACCTCCAGCAGGCAGTCCTTCACCCAGGCGGGTGCGCGCGGCCTGAACGTCCTCACGGCTCTGCTCTTCCAGACCCCGGAGGAACTGACCGAGAACATCAGGCACTACAGAACTGCCCGGCGAGAGCACGGTCACGATCCTGCCTCAGGAAAAGTAACACTGATGCTGCACACTTTCGCTGGAGAGAGCGACAGCACGGTGAGAAGGACCGTACGCAAACCGTTCATCAACTACCTCCTCTCCTCCATCGACCTGTGGAAGGGGCAATGGCCGGAACTCCAAGAAGGAGATCCGGAACACCTGGCCAGACTGGCTTTCCAGCGCTACTTCCTCACCTCGGCCCTGTTCGGCTCGGTCGAAAAGTGCACCGCATTCGCCGAGCGCCTTGAGGCTGCCGGCGTGGACGAAGTTGCCTCACTGGTAGATTTCGGCGTCGACGGCATGGAGGTACTCGCCGCACTTCCTTATCTCGACCAGGTGCGGCGTAACCTCGTCAGAAGTACGGATACGCCCCCCACGCTGGAGGGCGTCTGAAAAGCCTCTCAGTGAGCCTCTTTCATCCTGTGCTGGCGGGTGAAATGGGCTGGTCAACGGGTGCGGTGACGAGGCAGGGCCCCTCGTCGTTGGCGTGGTGATCCCACTCAACACACAGGCGGCCGAAGAGGGCCCTGTCGGTTCCTCACCCTGCCACGCTCGACGTCCCGCTTGAGCTCGTCGAGCATGTGGTCACGTCCGCTCGGCCGGTGTCCAGCGGCAGCACTCCGGCACCGCCGGACGCACCGAGAACAGCCAGATCGGCGTGTTCCTCGCCTACGCCACCAGCCGCGGACGCACCCTGATCGACCGCAGGTTGTATCTGCCCACCTCCTGGACGGACGACCGGGACCGCTGCCGTCGGGCGGGCATCGACGACACGGTCGGCTTCACCACGAAGGTGGCCATGGCCAAAGCGATGGTCCGCCGCGAGGACCGCCGGCACTGGGGTCTCGCCCGCCGCAGCGTCAGCAGGCCCGAGGAGATCTCCTACTCCATCGCCTACTGCCCCGCCGGCACCACCCTGGACGAGCTGATCCGCATCGCGGGCAGCCGCTGGGCGGTCGAGGAATGCTTCCAGACCGCCAAGCAGGAATGCGGCCTGGACGACTACCAGGTCCGCCGCTATCCCGGCTGGCACCGCCACATGACCCTGGCCATGGCCACCCACGCCTGCCTGACCGTCCTGCGCGCCCGCCAGTTGGATACGGACAAAGCAGAAACGGATCCTCCTAGCTCATCCACCTCAGCCTCGCCGAGATACGACGGCTGATCACCCGACTCACCGACCGCCGGCCCACCCCGGTCGACCACATCCTGCACTGGTCGACCTGGCGACGACGACGTCAGCACCAGGCCCGCGTCAGTCACTACAAGCGACGCGGACACAGTCCCTGAACTGGTCAGCAATCAGCACAAGCACCGTTGCAGTATTAGACCGTGTCCTACGTGGTGAGGCGGATGAGTCGCTTGTAGCAGCACAGGGCGGCGGCGAGGCCGAGAAAGGCCAGGTAGTTGCGGGGATCGCGTTCGTAGCGAGGGCTCAAGCGGCGGTAGCCGGACAGCCACGACGTTGGGTCGGCCGCACGGTGAGGTTCCTGCCGTGGCAGGTCCTGTTCCGCGCGGCCTCCCGCCGAACCGGACATGACGGTTTCCCGGTCATCCGGCTCT
>NZ_JOIZ01000046.1 GCF_000721605.1 Streptomyces sp. NRRL S-37
TCTCGTCCGTCGACGACAGCCGCAGCAGAAGGTTGTGGGCCACGTCGAAGTGGGTCTGCGCGACGGCCAGGTGAGCCGCGGGCAGCCGCCGGCGGTGGTCGTGGCGGAGCGTGTCCCGTGCCGCCCTCAGCTCTTCGTGGGCCCGGTCAGCCAGAGCCCGCTCCTCCCGGGGGATCTGCCCCCGCTCGGCCTTCGTCCGAAGCCGCGCCTCGAGCTCACCGATGCGCGAGTTCAGGCTCTCCCGGAGTTCCCACAAGCCCTTCTCGGGCGTGCCCGTCCACCGGCCGCGGCGCGGCCTCTCCGGTCCCGCGCCCGTCCCGGAGTGCCGGGCATCGCTCGCCATGGAGCGCCTCCTCCCGTCGTCGGCGTACGGCGCCCGTGGAAGGGCGCCTTCGACCGGCGGTGCCCGTCCGCCTGCCCGCTCGGTGGCCGGGGCTTTCGCCGCCGTTCACGCCGGACGACGGTTCACCGCCCTCGTCACCCGCGATGCCGGCGTTTCACGGAAAGGCGCCGTCGGGCATGTCGTTCACGCGGTGAGGCGATCGCCGATCGAGCGGGCCACCTCGGTGTGGGCGAGATACTCGACGATGTCGTGCGTCCGTTCACGGGCGTTGACGACGGCGAGGTCCGTCGGCCCGTCGGGCCAGTCGTCGGCAAGGGGGCAGCCGATGGCCACCGGGTCCGTCGGGCACCAGGCGTTGAGCCAGTCCGCCACCTTGTCCGGACGGCCCGGTCCGCCGGACAGCAGCCGCCGGTACACGCTGTCCATGCCGAGCGGACTGCCTGCGGTGGTCAGGTGGACGACCCGCACACCGGGCGGCAGCCGGGTGAGCAGATCCATGCCGACGACCGTGCCCAGACTGTGCGTGACGAGGACCAGTTCGCCGTCCTGGGGCACCGTCTCCAGGACGCAGTTCAGGACCTCCTCGCGTAGGGTGCGGTCGTCGAGGTAGGCGGCGACATCGCGGAAGACCAGGGAGATGGCCCACGCGTCGACGTCGCTGCGGGCGGCCAGCCAGTCCAGCCGCCGCCACAGGGCGCCGACCAGCGGGTCCAGGCCCAGTCCTTCGGCCCTCTCCACCCCGTCCCGCGTGCCCGGCGGCGCATACCACCTCTCGGCAGCCTCGCGGACCATCTCGTCGTACACCGCGCGGGCCCCGGGGGAACCGGGGAGCACGGCCGTCGGCGCCGCCGTGGCGGGGGAGAGGGACTCATGTCCGTCAAGGGCGTCCGCCAGCCGGTCGCCGTAGAACGGGAAGCAGACGTCCGCCGGGGCGACCGTCGGCAGTCCCGCCCGGACCAGTCCCTGATTGAGGCCGGCGGCCCAGTTCCGGCGCAGCGCCTCGGGGTTCTTGTGCTGCTGGGAGCGGCCGTGCAGGAAGACGAGGTGCCGGCCGCCGCCGAACGCGCCGTCCCGCGCCCTCAGGCCCCGGGCGTGCCGGCCGACGGCCTCCGCGGACGTCTGTCCGACGCCGGCCGTGGTGCGGACGGGGACCGCACCGGCGGGGGCGCCCGTGGGACCGGGGGCCGCCGGGGTGCCGTCGAGACCCGACTCCGGCCCCATGCCGGCCAGCAGTTCGCGCTGTGCGGGGGTGAACGACAGGGACGCGAGGTGCTTCAGGATGACGCTGGTGCGCGCGCCCTCGTTGGACATCCAGTCCACGGCGTCCTCACCGTCGCCCGGCTGCCAGACCTGCCCGTCACGGCGTACGGGACGGCCCTGCTCGTCGGTCCTCGGCACGCCGCTGTGGTGGAGGGCGACGACCTCCCACTGGTCGTTGTAGACGGGGGAGCCCGAGTTCCCGGGCTCGGTGTCGGTGCGGTAGTGGAGGAAGTCGTCCAGGCGTACCTGCAGCGCGTTGTCGCGCACCGCGACTTCCTTCAGCCGCCCCATCGGATGGCCGACGACGTTGACCGGCTCGCCGATCACCAGTTTGCCCTGCCGCGCGCTCAGCCGGTTCCAGCCGAACGTCTCGCCGGGCGGCCTCCCGTCCGGGCCGGGCGCCACCAGCACCAGGGCGTAGTCGAGGTGCCGGTCGGCCCTGAAGAAGCCGTCGGGGTCGAAGTCGCGCCGGGCCGGCGCCTGCGGCGTGTTGTCGACGGTGACCTGGGCGTCGAACTCGGCGAAGCAGCCACGGGCGGTCTCCGCGTCGGGCAGGACGTGGTGGTTGGTCATCAGCAGGTGGGGAGAGACCAGGAACCCGGTGCCCACCGGCAGTTCACGTCCGTTCTCCCGCGCCGAGATCCTCGCGACGGTGCGGGCGGCCCGGGCGCCGCGCGGCAGAAAGCTCCAGGCCTGCAGTTCCTTGGACGCCCCGAGGATCCGCTCGAACGCCTCGGGCGCGGCCAGCGGCTCGGAGCGGACGGCCTCCATCACCATCGCGGCCGGCACCGCCTGCCGCTCCAGCAGACGGGCCGTTCGCGCGGCCAGCGCCTCCGGCGAGTCGGGAAAGCCGACCCCCGCGTCCTGCCGCCGCTCGACCTCTGCCCGCTCCTGGGCGCTCTCGTCGTACCGGGCGGCCGCGGCGGCCGCCTGGCGTACCCGCTCGTCACGGAAACCGCCCGTGAGTCCCATGGTTTTCACCGTCCCGTTGTCCGAGGGCGCGGCACCGGACGAGTGGGTGGTCGGTCCGTCGGGGTGGGAAGCACCTGTCACCGGATGTGGGACCGGGACCGGCGAGACCGTGCCTGTTCCACGTGGCTTCGCCGGGGCGGCCACCACCCGTCCGCCCGCTGTGAAGTACCGGCCCATGGCCTGGCCGAGGGCCGCACCGGCAGGCACCTCGGACGACACCGGCGTCCGCCGCGTCGTGCACCCTCCTTTCCATGATGCGCCTCATGCCGCGGCGCGACGACCGCGTCGAGGTGTCAGGCGGTGCGGGAGCGCGGCGCGTCGGGGCCGTGCGCGACCGGCGAACCGGTGCCGTCCGGCTCCCTCCGGGGCCTGCGGCGGATCCGTACGCGAGCCCGCACGGCGGCCGGCGAATTCCCCGTACTGCTCCACCGGACCGCCTCCCTGATTGAAGAGGTGATATTTGAACCGGATATCGAAATGCGAGGATGATTCCCTCGCGGCCGCCGCGCACAATGGAAAGGGGGAGCCGACACGGAGGAAATCAGTCATGACCATCGCAGAACACGTGTCCCGGGTGGAGACGGATTACCTGGCCCAGTTGGACAAGGCGGCGAGGCGGTTCGACGAACGGACGGCGCGGCGGGAGGAGGCGCGGCTGGCCCTCGACCGCCGGGGCGTGCTGTACGCCGACGATCCCGAGCGGGTCACCAAGCGGCTGGCGCGGCTGAACGCCGACTGGTCGCTCGCCAGGTCGGTCGAACGCGTCGAAACGGTGCCGCGGACGACCACGGGCAGCGCACTGCCGCTGAGGCCGGACGCCTTCGGCGCCGATGTCCTCGGCCTGGAACGGCTGATGGGCCGCAACGACCTCACCGGTGTGGCCTTCCTCGAGGGAGGGTATCTGGCCGCCCGGTCGATCGGCCGGATCGCGTTGAGGGTCCCCGGCGGAGTGCGCCACGGCACCGGATTCATGGTGTCGCCCTCGCTGCTGATGACCAACAACCACGTCCTGAGCACAGCGGACGAGGCCTCGCGTGCCGAGATAGAATTCAACTACCAGGCGGATCTCGACGGACGCCCGCTGAAGCCCGTGGTTTTCGCTCTGGAACCGCAGAAATTCTTCACGACCGACCGGGAACTCGATTTCAGCATCGTCGCCGTCGCCGAACGGAACGAGTCGGACGAACAACTCGCCGACTTCCACTGGCTGCCCCTGGACGGGACGGAAGGAAAGGTCGTCCTCGGGGAATTCGTCAATATCATCCAGCACCCCAACGGGGAGCCGAAGCAGCTCGCGCTGCGGGAGAACCAGATCGTCGACGTCCTGGACCGGTTCGTCCACTACGTCACCGACACCGCTCCCGGCTCGTCGGGCTCACCGGTCTTCAACGACCAGTGGGAGGTCGTGGCGCTGCACCACTCGGCCGTTCCGGAGACCGACGACGACGGCCGCCTCCTCGCCGTCGACGGGTCGCTCTGGCGGCCGGACATGGGCGAGCACCGGCTGGCCTGGAAGGCCAACGAGGGCGTGCGCATCAGCAGTGTGCTCGAGGCCGTCAGCCGGCTCACCCTCACGGGCCCGGCCGCCCGGCTGAGGGACGGACTGTTCCTCGCCCCCGGCAGGGTGACGCCCGGCGTCGGCACCCCTCCGGGGCCGTCGGAGACCGTCGTCGACGACGCCGCCCAGCGCGACCTGAACGCGGCACTGTTCAACCTCCGGCTGGGGGAGGAGCTCGTCTACTACGACGCCCGCGCCGACGCCGCCGCACGGGACGCCTACTACGCGGGCGTGGACACCGGCGCGAGCGGCGAAGCGCTGCGCAAGACGCTGACCGAACTGCTGAAGGAGACCCACGAGCGGCGCCCGTCCTACGCCCCGTCCCGGATGGTCTACCCGTGGGTCGACCTGCACCCGGACCGGCGGCTGCGCAGCGTGTACTCGGGCAAGACGTTCAGCCCGGAGGAGTTCATCCGCGCCGACATCGCCACGGAGACGGCACGACTGCGCGGGCTCCAGGAGTTCCTGCTGCGCGAGAGTTCCGCGGGACCCGCCGAGCTGGCCGCGGAACTGGACGCCCTCGAGGCGTCGCTGCCGTTCAACTGCGAACACGTCGTGCCGCAGTCCTGGTTCCGCAAGCGCGAGCCGATGCGCGGTGACCTGCACCATCTGTTCGCGTGCGAGGTCACCTGCAACAGCTTCCGCAGCAACATCCCGTACATGGACTTCCCTCAGTTCGACGAGGCCCGCCGGGAGGACTGCGGGATGCGGGAGGGCAACGGGTTCGAACCGGCGCACCACCAGGGCGCCGTCGCCAGGGCCACCCTCTACTTCCTGCTGCGCTACCCGAAACTCGTCGGTGACAACGAGGAGTTCACCGAGGACCGGCTGCCCATCCTCCTGGACTGGCACCAGCGGGAGCCGGCCACCGAGTACGAACTGCACCGCAACGCGGCCATCGCGGAGATACAGGGCAACCGCAACCCGTTCATAGACCACCCCGAGTGGGCGACGGACATCGACTTCTCGGAGGTCTGGGCCTGAGCGGACGGCCGGGCCGGGCAGAGCGGTGGCCGTAGCGGTCGGCGTACAGGATTCCCTCGAGCACCACGTGGAAGCCGGCGTTCAGTGCGTCGCGTGCGACCCGGCCCAGCAGGGCGATGTTGGCGCCGCGCGCGGTGTCGTGTTCCCTGAGCACGTTCCGGCGGATCACGTCCTGGCCCAGGATCGCGATCCCGCGGCCGTGGTGATCTCGCAGGCCCTGGGCCACACTCGACTTGCCCGACGCCGAGTTGCCGCGGATCACCACCAGGCGGGTGTCCGCACGGCCGGCCGCGGGCGCAGCGGACACACGACGGTGGGCGCCGCTCCGTGTGCCGGTCATGCGGGTCATACCTGCTCCGAAGCGGTGGGCGCGGCGGGGTGGGGGACGGCCGCGGTCGGGGCGTACTGGGCAGCCTGAGCGTCGAACATGGCGGCGTACCGGCCGCGGGCGGCGATGAGTTCGGCGTGGGTGCCGTGCTCGGCGAGGTGCCCGTTGTCGAGGACGTAGATGTGGTCGGCGTGGCGGACGCCGGACATGCGGTGGGTGACCAGGACGACGGCCCGGTTCGGTGCGGCGAGGCGGCGGATGCGGTCGAAGGCTTCGATCTCGGCTTCGGGATCGAGGGCGGAGGTCGGCTCGTCGACGATGAGGACGCCGTCCGCCTGCGAGGTGGAACTGCGCCAGTGCGTGCGGGCCAGGCCGACTTTCTGCCATTCGCCGCCGGACAGTTCGACGGCGCCGCGGAACACGCGGGCCAGCAGGCTGCGCAGCCCTTCGGGGAGTTTGGCGATGACGGGGCCGGCGACGGCGTGGTCGACCGAGGGCTTCAGATCGTCGTCCGTGGCGGGGTGGCCGGGGCGGCCGAGGCGGATGTTCATCGCGGCGGTCATGGGCCAGCGCTGGAAGTCCTGGGTGAGCAGGGAGACGCGCTCGAAGACCTGGGCCCGGTCGAGGCCGGTGAGATCCGCCTCGCCCCAGCGCAGTGTGCCGGAGGCGGGCAGCAGCATGCCCGAGAGGATCTTCATCAGGGTGCTCTTGCCGGAACCGTTCTCACCCACCACCGCGATCACCGATCCCATCGGCAGGGTCAGGGACACCGCGTCCAGGGCGGCCGTGTCCCGGTCGGGGTAGCGGTAGGTCACCCGGTCCAGAACGATCTCCTCGACCCGTTCCGGTACGGGCGCCCCGCCGGTGGGCAGCGTCCGCCGGGCGGCCTCGGTGAGGAAGCGGCCGTGGTCGCGGACGTAGAGACTCTCCTCGTGGAGCTGGTTGATGTTCATGACCAGTGCGCCCAGGCTCGCCGAGCCGGTGCGTACGGCGATGACGGCGGTCCCGGCGACGGCGAGGCTCATGTGCCCGGCCATGATCAGCCAGAACATGGCCCCGTAGGTCGCGGCCACGGCCAGGCCGGACAGCGCGGAGGCCACCCACTCGGTCAGCGCCTTGCTGGAGGCGAGGCGCTCCTGCTCGGCCTCGGCGCTCTCGGCCATGCGCTCGTAGCGGCTGAGGAGGAAGGGACCGACGGCGTGGAGGCGGACCTCCTGCGCGGCGCTGCGTTCGGTGAGCAGATTGCCGATCAGACGGCCGGCCCGCACGTGCTCGATCCAGCTCATCACCGACACGTAGCGTTCCTGGGCCACGCGCATGGCGCCCCAGCCGCGCGGGGCGGCGATGAGGATCAGCATGGGCAGCAGCACCGGGTGCAGTACGGCCAGGACACCGGCGGTGGTGATCAGGGAGATGAGGCCGTTCAGCGCGGCGACACAGGAGCTGATCATGAGACGGGCGGAGCCGGGACCGTGCTGGGCGACGTCCACGAGCCGCCGGAAGTCGGGGTCGTCGATGGCTTCCAGTTCGACTTCGGCCGCGGCGGCCAGGTACTGGGTGGTGGCGATCCGCTCGACCTTGGGTTCCAGCCTCCCGGCGCGGGAGGTGGACCAGGCGGACAGGGCGGAGTTGACGACGCCGATGAGCGCGGCGGCCAGGAGGCCGGGGAGCAGGGCGTGCAGCCGGTCGGTGGCGCTGCCGCCGCCGGCGAGGAGGGCGTGCATGACGGCGTTGACGGCGAGCAGGCCGGCGGCAGCGGCGATGCCCTGGCCGATCTCGCTGACTCCGACGGAGAGCAGGGCACGCCGGTCGGCCTGCCAGGCCATGCGCAGCGTGGCGCCGACGAGCGCGGGCATGGAGCGCAGCGCCGACATCATGGTCAGGTCCAAGGTCGCGTGCTCGTGCTGGGACCATCCCATGTCGTAGCGCAGGGGACCGCCGAACAGCTCGTGTTCGGCGTCGGAGACCTGTGGTTCGGCCATGGTGACCGGTCCGAAGAACCTCTTCACCGGGCGCCTCCCGCGGGCCGGTCGGTGGCCCGGCAGGACGGGCCGTGGGTGAGCGTCCGGAGACCGCGGGCAAGAGCGCTCGCGGCATCGAACGCGGCGAACGCTCTCAGTACCCCGTCGGCCGCGACGGACTGACGGCCGTACCTCTTGTCCCGATGTGCCGGCCTCAGCGGGACGGTGGCGCGAGTCATGCCAGGTGCCTCGTACCCGGTCGTGACCCCCGGGTGGACCGGGTGTCGCGGTCGGTGGCGGAGTGCGGAGGGGTGCCCGAGGTGCCGGTGGTGTTTTCGAACGCGGGATGAACGAGCGCGGGAAGGTGTACGGGGTTCATGAGGGCTCCTCGGGGCGTGATGCGGACTGGTGATCGGGTAACGACGGTTCTCGTATCCCCGTAACGGGTGGATGCGGGCGAAATCTAGAACGTGAATTCGAATACATGGCCCTCGCCTTCTGTGGCCGGGTGCGGCGGGTTGTGATGCGGTGTTCGATCACTCATGTGGGTTGCGGTACCTCCTTCGGGGGATTGCCTGGTGCCGCCTTGTCGTCTTGGAGAAGCCGCCTCGGTTCGGCTTCGCCGAAAGCGAGGATGTGGACAGGGATCGCCGGCGGTCGCGGGCAGGGTGCCGGCACCGAGACCCGCGTCACCGGCCACCGAACCGAGCGACTTCGGCGAGAACTGAGAGGAGTGGGTTCGTGTGAAGCCCGTTGGCGGCGAGTGCCCGGGCGGCCAGGCCCGCCCGGGTCCGGAACACGGCGGTCGAGGGCTCGGGATCGGCCAGGAGCGAGGCGGCTGCGCGCTGGGCCTGGTCGAGACCGGCCCGTGGAAGCGGGCAGCCTGATCGGTGACCGTCTTGGCGGGAACCAGGGGGAAACGGCTTCCGACGCGGTGGCTCAGGGCCGACGGACAACGCCGCGGAGCTGTCGCCGGCTCGTGCGACGCCGATCACCGGACCAGTCCTCACCCGCACGATCCGCTGGTCCACGGGGAGCCTTCCGGCCGGACACGCCGAGCCGGACATGAGCAGGGACGCGGGTGTCTCCGCAGGTCGCACAAGACCGCTGGAGGGGCGGAGTCACACCGTCGGGCCGAGGGAGGAGGGGCCGGTCCGCCCGAGGGCCGGTGGGGTCACCCCGTGGCGGCCCGCTCGATCAGGTCCGCGGCCGTGCGCAGTCCGTCGCGTGCCCGGATCGTCTCACCGGTCTCGGTCAGGGTGCGCCGCAGGGCCGTGTCGCCGAGCAGGCGGTCGATCGCGCCGTGGAGCTGGGCGTCGGTGAAGCGGTACGGGTCGAGCCGGACGCCGTAACCCAGTTCGGCCATGCGCTGGGCGTTGTCGTGCTGGTCCCAGAAGAGCGGCAGCAGGATCATGGGCTTGCCGAAGTGGAGGGCCTCGGTGGTCGTGTTGTTGCCGCCGTGCGTGATGACGAGGTCGACGAGCGGGAGGATACGGGGCTGCGGCAGGAACTCCTCGCCCCACATGTTCGGCGGCAGCTCGATCTCCTCGTGCAGCGGGCCTTTGGAGACGATGTAGCGGTGCGGGGTGCGGGCGAGCGAGGCGATGACCCCGCGCATGAGGTCCACGTCGGCCGAGCCGAGCGATCCGAGGCTGAAATAGATCAGCGCGCCGCCGCCGTCGGCCAGACCGGGCGGCAGCGTGAACTCCTCCCGCGTCGCGCGGACCGACGAGTCCAGCCGGTGCCAGGTGGGGCCCAGCGGGCGGGCGTCCGTGTAGTCGGCCGCCTCGGGATAGACGTACAGGTTCAGATCGCCCTCGTGGATGAACTCCAGGTCGGGCAGCGGACGCGCGCCCTGCTCGGTCACCCAGGCACTGAAGTCGCTCCACAGGCCCCGGTGCGTGCGGTCGTACGCGGCGCGGAACCCGTCCCACTCGCTCCGGTCCCCGGCCGGGTGCCCGGAGAACGGCGGCGGAACGCGCTCGCCCTTCATCTCCAGCGGGTTGCACGAGACGATCCGCACGAAAGGAACACCCGCCGTGGTCAACGCCGGGAAGCACACGACGTTGTCCTCGACGATCACATCCGGCCGGACCCGGTCGATGATCTCCTTCAGCCGCGGTTCGCAGTACCGGGCGCCGGAGATCAGCTCCTCCCACACCGGCTTGATCCAGGTGCCCAGCTGCTCGATGGTCGGCTTCCGGAACTCGGGTGCGGTGTCGCGTATGAAGTCTTTCCAGAACTGGCCGGCTTCCTGGGGCTGTTCGGGCGGCGGAGCCAGATCGACCAGCTCCTCCTCGAAACCGAACGGCGTGAGACGGCCCTTCCAGGACGCCTCCGCGGCGAACACCACCCGGTGCCCCCGGCGGCGCAGGACGTCCCCGATCCCCACGCAGTTGTTCGTCGGCCCGTACGCGCTCTCCGGTGCGAAGAGGACGGTCAGGGGCCGTGCCGGTCCTCCCGTAGGCGACAAGCCCAACTCCTTTGATCGTGAAGGGTGTTCCGAAGTCTCGCACCGGATCCGGATGCCGGGCAAGACCACCGGAACCGTCGTCCTCGGACCGCCGCTCGTAGTCGCGGGCCGGCCGGTGTGAGCGCAACTGCCAGGTGGTCGGGCCGGTCCCACGGTGAGGTGCTCGCCGTGCGGGCGAGTCCTGTTCCGCGCGGCCTCCCGCCGAGGTCACGCATGGAGCGGTGGGCTTCGGCTCATGCGTCGTTCCGCTCGGGCAGGAGCGCAGCTCGCGTTACGGTGAGTGACGATCATCGATGCCCGCCGTCAGGGCCGCAGCCGACCGTACCGGGGACGTCCTCGTTCCCCGGTCGGCACGAGCTCCTCCGGTGCTGGTTCGGTGCTGACCTCGGTGGGGCAGCGGCGGGAAAACAGCAGGTCGTTTTGATCGGATGAGTTGTCGTACCACTCGATGGTGGTGCCGATGAGGGAGGCGGCGACGATGCGCTTGAGATTGCTCGGTGCAGGTGGAGCGGTTGCGGGCGACGACATCGGCACCACTTCCTGGGGTGTGACGGGGACGTTTGCGTGTCGCCACACCGTAGGAATCCGCAGGTCAGGCGCACATGTGGCGGGGCAACATAGTTTGAGGTTCGCTATGCGTGCGGCCACCATGCCGGCTCATGCAAAGGCGTCTCAGGGGAGCGAGTCAGTGCACGCGATCTCCGCACTCCGCCGGAAACAACAGGGCGCCTGGCGGCAGTTCGCCCGGATCCCGGGCGATCACCCGCAGGCACGCTTCGCGAGAGCCCTCCTCGGACGGGTATGCGAGGGTGAGTTCGCTCAGCACGGTTATGGTGCCGGCGAGATGCATTTCCGCCGCATGCGCGCCGTCGGGGAGACGGCCGGCCGAGATGCCGAAGGCCGCCGTGTCACTGCCGTCGGCCACGCACTCGCGGATCTCGAAGCGCCAGTGCGCGGCCGCGTCGGCCAGCAATGACCTGCCCCTCCTGCCCAGCCCGACAAGGAAGTCGGTGCGGGCTCGCAGATGGTGGGCGATGGCACAGCAGACGGGGACCGCGGTGCCGTCAGCAGCCACCACCCGCGTGTACCCGGCATGCGGACAGCACGACAGGGCCTCATCAAGCAGCCCCAACGCGGTGTCCCTTGCCGCCGTATGACCCTGCTGGGCGATGTCCAGCAGCAGTGGAGCCGCAACCGCAGCCGCTGGGAACACAGCGGTACTGTGACCATGGACGATCCCACCGCCGCCGAGGCGCGAGCCGGCCTCCGCCGCCTGTACCGGGTTCGCTGCCTTGGCCAGGTCATGCAGACCGCGGGCGGCACGATCCGGTTCGTACCAATGGGGATGGCCCGGTATGGAAGCCCAGTCCACCGCGTCGATCCCATGCAGCACAGCAACATCCTCGCACGCAACCGCTACCCACCGTGCAGGCTCCAACGAGGCTGGAAGGTTGTTCTGCCGGAATTTCCATGCGCTGTCCCGTGACCCCACAGGGCTGACGGTCATGTTGCGTCAGGGCCGGTGCCGATGGCACCGGCCGAGCGAAGTGAACGCCCGAGATCTCCGGTGAGGATGCGCGGGTGTCGCCGCCACCACCACAGGTCGGGGCCGGGCAGCCGGTGGAACTGGTCGAGTGCATGGCCGTCGTCGTCGACGGTCGCGGCTCTGTACCGGTCGTCCAGAGCTTTGATCTGTGGGGTCCAGAGCCGGACGACGTGTTCGTCCAGCAGGAGCCACGCCTCGTGCAGCCAGTCTCGGCAGGAGAGGTCATTGGTGTACTCGTGGATGTCGTCGCCGTAACCGCGCTCGACGGCGCTCACCAGGGAGGCCCACGCGTTCACCCTTTCCGCGACCGTGAATGCCGTCCGCCAGCCGCGCCGGCGCAACAGCTCCCCCACCTCGGTCTCCGTGGCCACAGGCGGAGGATCTCACACGGAAGCCGTCCGGACGATCGAGATACGTTCCACCAGAGGCCGCGGGCCATGGAGTGTGATCAAGGCGTCGGGACCCTCCTGGACGGCCCCGTTCACCGGGCTGAGACCACGACAGTTCACGAAGCCGGTGGCGGCGTACGGGCGGACGAACCTCACCTGCGGCAGCCGGCCCCGTTGTCCGCGGTCTCCAAGTCCGCCGCGGACCGGATCGTCGCCGGCCTCGTGCCCGGCTGCGAGCACCGGGCGAACGCGCCTTCGCCCGCCTCGGGCAAGGGCGGATCCTCCGCAGGGCCCGGTGCGGCACCGACCGCATCGGTCGCACGATCGCCGCCGTTCACGCCATCGAGATCGCCCGACGCTCGGGACGAGAAGCGTTCACTCACGCCTGCCGTACTCCTTGAGCCACCGCAGCAACGCCGCGAACTGCGGGGACATGTCCGAGTCCGACTGGACGAGAACGGACGAGTGGCCGCCCTCCTCGACCGTGATCGAGTAGCTCATGGCATCCGGCGCGCGCCTGTGGGGCTCCCGGTCTCCCGCGGCCGTCGCAGCCGCCGGGACGGCCGCGGCCACCAGCCGGGACAACTCGGCCGCGGCGCTCTCGGGCAGCGCGTCGGTGTCCACCACGTTCGGCGGGAGCCCGGCGACGACCGGCGCCGCCAGCCCGCCGCGCGTTGCCAGCGTTACCCTCATGACACCTCTCAGCCGTCCACCGCTCCCGCAGGGGTATCCGGCGTCAACGGCCGGCCGCCGCGCGCCCCTTGAGCGCGGCCACGTCCCGGCTCAACTCCTGCACCTGGCTCGTCAGCGCCCTGACCGTCGCGAGGGCGTCCCCGTTCTGGCCGGCTGTGAGATTGCGTGCCCGCGCGAGCCCGGCAGGCACCCCGGTGATCGAGATGCCGACCTGCTGCCACGCCCCCAGCACGGCCATCTGTTCGGCGCCACCGGTCTCGTACAGCTCCCCGGCCTTCCGGTACGTGGTGTCCGCGAACTCCTGGAAGCGCGTCTCGCTGGTGGACGCCTTGAGGGCTTCGTACCAGATGAGTCCGGGGGCCTCCCATGAGTAGCCGCCGATGGTCGACGCCGTCAGGTAGAACGCCTTGTTCGGGATGCCGGAGTTGTAGTGCACGCCGCCCCAGTCCCCCTCGTAGGTGTCCGGCATGTTGAGGTACTTGGACATGTGGTCCGGCTGCGGGTCCTTGCCGAACAGCTCGGTGTTCCACGCGTGGCCGGGAGCCTTCATCGACCGCAGCGCGTCGGCCTCGATCCGGGGCGTGAAGACCTCACGGCCGATCAGCCAGTCGGCCTGCTCGGCGGTCTGACCCAGCGTCCACTGATCGACCATCGCCCCGAACACGTCCGACATGGACTCGTTCAGGGCTCCGGACTGGTTGTGGTACTCGAGCCCCGCGGTGTGCTCGGTCACCCCGTGCCCCATTTCATGGGCGATCACGGAGATCGAGCCGGTGAGGTCGGAGAAGATGCGACCGTCGCCGTCACCGAACACCATCTGGCGTCCGTTCCAGAAGGCGTTGGCGAACTCGTAGTCGTAGTGGACGTATCCGTCCAGGCGCATTCCGTGACCGTCGATCGAGTTCCGGGCGAACACCCGCTGGAAGAAGTCCCGGGTCTGGCCGAGCTTGTCGAACGCCCGGTTGACGGAAGCGTCGGCCGACTCCGGTCCGTCCTCGGACCGGACCATGACCGCGAAGGGCAAAGACGTGGTGTTCCGGCAGTCGTAGATCGTCCTGCGCGCGTTGCCGGGAGTGGCGGCACCCGGGAAGGCTGCCCGGACCGCTCGCTCGCCCCGCAGGTGGGCCGTGGTGAGCAGGGTGTTCAGGGCGGCCTGGCGGACCTCGCCGTCGTCGCTCTTCAGCAGCCTTTCGAGCAGATACGGAGGGGTTATGCACTGGTGTCGAAGTTCACTGGTCATCGAGGTACTCCGTGATGCGGAGGGTATGTTCCTCGCCATGAGGGCGCACGGCTCCGCACGCGGTCCGCCCGCGCCGGACGGGCGCGTTCGTCGGGGAACGGCCGAACCCTGCGCCGCTGGGCCGGCAACCGTTTCGCCCGTCGCGGCATCATGGTGCGATATGCCTTACATGTCCATAGTTGCACGTTCCGGGTGTGGCGTCACATCGCGTTTGCCGGTATGGAGTGGCCTCACGGTTGCGTCCTCACACAGCACGCCCCGGTGGTGGATTCGCTTTCCTCGTACGTTTTCAGATCGGCCGTCAGTTCCCGCCTCCGCTCGGCCGCCCCCGCTGTCGGTGCCACAGGGTCGGGTGGAACGCCGAGCGCCCGATGCCGGTGGGCCGCTCGATCCGCTCGCGATACGGCGCCCAGGCCTCGCGCGTCCGGTCGGCATGGTCCCTGCGTGCGGCTGGGCGGAACCGGGCGATACCGCGGGAGTAAGGGGTCACCGGCCCCTGCGGCTTCACTGGATTCAATCCGAATGGGAATTTTGCACCCTTTCGGGAGGTGTGAAAAAATTGAGGTAGTTCCTGGCGGGCCCGGCTGCCTTCACCGAAGGCAGGGCTCCGATCGGAGGTGGGGAACATGGCGGCCGCCGATCCGAAAGCCACCCATGGAATGCTGGTCGTGGGGGAGGAGACGGCGTACCTCTCCCACCTGCCGATGTTCATGCGCCCTCACGACTTCCAGGTCCTGCTCGAGGCCGCCTTCACCAACGACGCGGGCGATGCCCAGCAGGTGTACGCCGACGACCGGCGGACGACCGGGACGGCCGTCTACACGCTGAAACCCGAACGCTTCGTCCTGACCGAACTCGTCGGCGAGGACGGGCAGCCCGCGCGCACCTCGTTCACCGGCACCCTGTTCCGCGGTCACTTCGAACGCGACGGAACCGAACTCCTGGACCGGGTGACGGTCGAGGTACGGCACGTCGTCCACTTCCGGCGGTTCGACCACCACGCCGTCCGCCCCACGGAGCTGACCTACCTGGCCTTCGGCAAGGGGGACGAGCGGTTCCTCGCTCACCTCGTCACCCTGCCCCCGGACTTCGACCACGTCGTCGCGATGCGGCAGGCCCCCGGTGCCCCCGGTACCGAGCTCACCGACGGCGTGCTGCGCAACGGGCCGGCCCTCACGATCACCGGGAGGCCCGACGGTCCGGGCGACAGACTGCGGGAGGGAGACCAGGTCGCCGCGGGCCTCGTCGGCGACGGGTCGGCCGGAACCGGCCTGCGGCTCGTCACGGGACGGGAGTTCTACCTCGAGGAAGGTGAGCTGGCGGAAGGAGGGCACACACACTGAAACCGGCGTCACGGTTCGTCCCCGACGGAGCGGACCTCCGGCCCGCAGGCGTGCCCGCTCCCTCGGGCGGCGACGCGGTGCCGCGTACTCGGCTCGAGACGCGCACCGCGCCCGCGTGGGGGTGGAGATGCCCTGAGAAGTGAGGGTCGAGGCCCCTGAAACCCGTGCAGGAGCGATGTCATGGGCCTGCTTCCGGTCGAGATCAAGGTCAACGTCGAGGGCGACGTGCCCGGTGCGCTGTCGGCTCTCGGGAGTTCGCGCGGGGTGCTGACCTCACGCCGGATCTGGTTCGCCGAGGACCGGCAGGGCGCCGCCGGGGGACGCGTTCCGTTGCTGGACCACGGCGTGATAGTGCGCTTCAGACTGGGCGGCGGAACGGAGGACCTGACGGTCAAGCTGCGCCCGTGCGACAGCGAGCAGTTGGTCGGCCGGTTCTCCGACCCCTTCCAGGCGGGGCCCTTCACCTACCGCATCGAGGAGGACTGGTCGGGCAACGGCCGTGTGCTGGCGGCCTCCCTGGTACGCGACTGCCCGCCCGGCACGCTGGGCGAGGCGGTGGCGCCGGGAGCCGATGCCGCCGCGGCGATGGACGCGGTGCAGGACCAGTTCCTGCACGCTTGTGCGCCCTCCGTCCCCCTCGACGGGCTGGCCGCGCTGGGGCCGGTCATGTCGACGAAGATCGACGACGTCCCGCTCGACGGTCTGAAGGCCGATCTGGAGGTGTGGTCGGTGGCCGGCCTGGAGTTCCTGGAAGTCTCGATCCGGGTGAAGCCCAAGGACGAGGACGACCGGGAGACGTTCACGGAACGGGCCGAGCGCAAGCAGCGGAAACTCGAGGAGGCGGTTCGGGAGCGCGGGGTGGAGCTCTCCGAACACCCCGAGACCAAGACCCGCCGCGTACTCACCGCCTTGGTGGAGGCCGGCGGCGGGCTCACACGGCCGGCCCCCTCCGCCTGACGTCCGTCACGCGGCCGGCGCCCGGGGGGTCTGGGCCGGTTTGCCGGCCGTGCTGTTCGGCCCGCCCACCGAGTTCAGGACGCTTTGCGCCTGGTTGTCGACGA
>NZ_JOIZ01000047.1 GCF_000721605.1 Streptomyces sp. NRRL S-37
TGTGCGGGGGGCTGGCAGGGGGGTGCTGTGGGGAAAAGCGTGAGCAGTCGGCGGGGAGGCGAAGGGTGTTTCCGGGGGTGACGGGTGGTGTGTCTCCCGGGTGGGGTGGTCTCTTCCGTGGTGGGGTGAGTGGTGGACGGCGATGTGACCGTCGCCCGTTCGCTTTTCCGGGGTGGGCGGTGTCTTCCGCGGTGCGGCGGGTGGCGGTGCCGTTATCGGGCGATGACCGTCGCCCGTTCGCTCTCCACCCGCTGGTCCAGGGCATCGTCCCCGAGGCGGTCCAGGTTGCGGCACAGCACCACGGAGCCGCCGGTCGCCAGCGGCCCGTACAGGCCCGCGTTCAGGCCCTCCCACGTGTCGTACGGCCGCCCCGAAAGGATCCGCGAGCCGGGGCCGGTCAGGCCGAGCTCCGGCGCCTCGGCGCGGGCCCGTTCGACCACCTCCGCCCCGGTGAACTCCCGGCCCGCCACGATCAGCGCCGGCTCCTCGGGGTCGACCGGCGCGTACGGCACGAAGCGGTCGCCCTGCCCCGGTACCTCGACGGCGTAGTCGGCGAAACCCTCCGGCGGCTGCGGGAAGCGCCCGCCGAGCGGCCTGAGCGCCAGCGCGATCCTGGCCCCCGAACAGGCCCGCGCGGCCTCCAGCGACTCCGGATCCGGCCCGCTCACGGCCACGTCCGCCGCCGCCGGGTCCCCGGCCACGTCCGCGACCACGCCCACCGACGCGCACGCCAGCAGCCAGACCGCCGTCTGCCAGTGCGCGGGCAGCAGCAGGGCCACCCGGTCGCCGGGCTCCACGGACAGCTCGTCCTGAAGGAGATTGGCGGTCTTGGCCACCCAATTGGCGAAGGTGGCCACGGACAATTCGACGCGTTCGCCCGTGGCGTCGTCGTAGAAGGTCACCAGGGGGCGTCCCGGGTCCGCGGCCAGCGCGGAACTCAGCAGGTCGGCAGGGGTGCGGTCGGTGGCGTTCACCCGCGCAAGCGTACGCGGACCCGCCCGCGCGCACCGCCCGCCCGGGGCACCGGTTCGGGGGAACGCGCCCCGACGGACCGTCACATCCCGGATGGACAGATTTGTCTGACTGTGTCCAAGCTCAGGGGCATGCGTGGAATTCTTGCTTCCTCAATCGGTGTCACCTGCGCCGCCGCCCTCGCCCTCCCGCTCGCCCCGCCCGCCGCCGCGGCGGACGCGAGACCGGCGCCGACGGCAGAAGAGGCCACGCGCGCAGCGGTGACGGCCCGGCCCGACGTCCCCGGCAGCACCCAGTCGCTGCCCTTGAGACCCCTCACCCGTGACCGTGCCTCCGGCGCCGCCGTCCTCGGCCTCGCCCCCCGGGCCGTACGGCCCTTCTCCCTCCTCGGCGTCGTCTGGGACGACCCCGCCGCCGAACTCCACGGCCGCGTCCAGGTCCGCACCCGGGAGGCCGGCACCGGCGCCTGGTCCGACTGGCGGGACGTCGAGACGCACTACGCCGACCACGGGGCCGACCCGGGCGGCGCGGAGGGCACCGCGGACGGGGTGCGCGGCGCCACGGCACCGCTGTGGGTGGGGGAGTCGGACGGGGTGGAGATCCGGGTCCTGCCGGAGCCCGCCGAGGACGAGGAGGAGCGCGGGGGCACGGGGGTCGACGAGCCCGGGGCCGATGATTACTCGCTGCTGCCCTCCGGGCTGCGGCTCGACCTCGTCGACCCGGGGGACGGGTTCCCGGAGGGCCCGCGCACCGGCGTCATGAGCGCCGAGGCGACCGCCGCCTCCGCGGCCAACTCCGCACTCGCACCGCTCGGCACCCTGCAGATCCCCGCGCTGGACGGCGAACGGACCCGGCAGGAGTACCTCGCCCTGCGCGGAGCCGACCTGACCGAGCGGCAGCGGGCCAAGCCCTACATCGGGCCGCGCCCCGCCATCGTCACCCGGCGCGGCTGGGGAGCCGACGAGAGCCTGCGGGAGAAGCGGTTCGTGTACACCGGCAAGGTCAAGGCGGCCTTCGTGCACCACACCGCCTCCGGCAACAACTACACCTGCGCGCAGGCCCCTTCGCTCATCCGCGGGTTCTACCGCTACCACGTACGGAGCCTGGGCTGGCGGGACATCGGCTACAACTTCCTCGTCGACAAGTGCGGCAGGATCTACGAGGGCCGGGCCGGGGGAGTGGCGAAGCCGGTCAAGGGGGCCCACACCCTCGGGTTCAACACCAACACCACGGGTATCGCGGTGATCGGTTCCTACGGCTCCAAGAAGCCGTCCTCCTCCGCCGTGAAGGCCGTCGCCCGGCTCACCGCGTGGAAACTCGGACTGCACGGGATGAATCCGCGCGCCAAGACATATCTGAAGTCCGCCGGTGGCAATCTCTACCGAAAAGGTAAGAAGGTACGACTGAACGTGATCTCCGGTCACCGGGACGGGTTCAACACCTCGTGCCCAGGGGGGAAGCTCTACAAGAAGCTCGGCACCGCGCGCTCCACGGCGGCCCGTTACCAGGGCCGCTGAGGCGGGCCGGGCGCTCCTTCCTGCCGGAGCCGGTCTGCATACACTGGCCGGCCGAAAGACAGTTCGGCCGGTCCCGGCAGGAAGCAGAGACGACAGGTGACAGAAGCGATCCTCCTGGTCGGCGGCAAGGGCACGCGACTGCGACCGCTCACGGTGCACACGCCCAAGCCCATGGTCCCGGCGGCCGGGGTGCCTTTCCTCACGCACCAGCTCGCGCGAGCGAGAGCGGCGGGCGTCGAGCACATCGTCCTGGCCACGTCCTATCTGGCCGAGGTCTTCGAGCCGTACTTCGGCGACGGGGCGGCCCTGGGGCTGCACATCGAGTACGTGACGGAGGAGGAGCCGCTCGGTACGGGCGGCGCCATCCGGAACGTCGCGTCCCGGCTGCACTCCGGGCCGGACGAGCCGGTGCTGATCTTCAACGGGGACATCCTGACGGGGCTGGACATCCGGGCGCTGGTGCGCGCCCACGAGACGACCGGCGCGGACGTCTCGCTGCACCTGACGAAGGTGACCGATCCACGGGCGTACGGGCTGGTGCCGACGGACGCGTCGGGGAGGGTGCTCGCCTTCCTGGAGAAGCCGCAGACGCCGGAGGAGATCGTCACCGACCAGATCAACGCGGGGGCGTACGTCTTCCGCCGGTCGGTGATCGACACGATCCCGGCGGGGCGGGCGGTGTCGGTGGAGCGGGAGACGTTCCCGGGGCTGCTGGCGGCGGGGGCGCATCTGCAGGGGATGGTCGACTCCACGTACTGGCTGGACCTGGGGACCCCGGCGGCCTTCGTACGGGGGTCGGCGGATCTGGTGCTGGGGCGTGCGCCGTCGCCGGCGGTGCCCGGGCGGTGCGGGGACCGGCTGGTGCTGCCCACGGCGACCGTGGCACCGGGCGCGAAGCTGGCGGGCGGGACGGTGGTGGGCGAGGGCGCGTTCGTGGCGGAGGGCGCGCGCGTCTTCGGCAGCACGATCCTGCCGGGGGCGGTCATCGAGCCGGGCGCGGTCATCACCGACTCGCTGATCGGTACGCGGGCACGGGTGGGCGAACACTCGGTCCTCACCGGCACGGTCATAGGCGACGGCGCGACGGTGGGCCCCCGCAACGAACTCCGCGAGGGCGCCCGAGTCTGGTGCGACGCGACGATCCCCGCGGGAGCGGTCCGCTTCTCCTCGGACCAGTGACACCCGCGGGGCGACTGTCCGCCCCGGCGGGGGCGAGGGGCTTGTGCCTGCGGGGCGACTGTCCGCCCCGGTGGGGGCGAGGGGCTTACGCCTGCGGCGCTGCTGTTCGCCCCGGTGGGGGTGAGGGGCTTGCGGTCCGGTGGGTGGGATGCCTGCGGCGCCTGTGCGGCTTCGGTGGGGGCTGGGGCAGCGCCTACGGCCGGTGGGTGGGTCGGGGCCGCGTCGGGGGTGTCCGTCCTCGGACCGGCGCGGATCACGTTTCTCGGTGAGGCCGGGGCGCGGACGCGCCGGCCACTGCGGGCGGCCACCCCCGCCTCGTCCCCTCCCCGCCGCACGCGACTACAGTGCTACCGCCGCCCCGTCCTCCGCGGGCAGCAGCGCCGCACGCCTCGCAATCCGCGGGCAGCCGCGTGCCGCGTCCTCCGCGGGCAGTCGTGCCTCCCCCAGTGCCTCAAGGGCCTGGGAGGTACCCCCAGGGCGGCACGGGTGGGCGATGGGGGTACCTCCCGCTCGAGCGCCCGGCCCGCACCACGCACGGGGCACCCCGTGACGCGCACGGGGCCACGCCCCAGAACACCGGGCCCGGCCCACCCTCAAAGCCGCCCGATATCCCCGTACGGCATCCGCGGCGCCCGCCGCCCCGGCACCCTCCCGCTCAGCAGAATCAACCGCGCGGCCCGATGCCGCTGCCCCGCATACGGCTCCAGCAGCGACAGCATCACCGCGTCATCCGCGTACCGGTCCCCCGCGAGCGCCCACCCCACGATCCCCGGCAGATGCAGATCCCCCACGGTCACCGCGTCCACCGCCCCATGACTGCGCTGCACGGTCTCCGCCGACGTCCACGGCCCGATCCCCGACACCAGCTCCAACCGCGCCTGCGCCGCCTCCGGAGACATCCCCACCGCCTCCTCCAGCCGCGCGGCGACCCGCACCGCCCGCAGAACCGTCGACGCCCGCTTGTCGTCGACCCCGGCCCGGTGCCACTCCCAGGAGGGAATCAGCGCCCACGTCCGCGGCGCCGGCATCACCGACATCCGTTCCGGCGCGGGCCCGGGCGCCGGCTCCCCGTACTTCCGTACCAGCAGCCGCCACGCCCGGTACGCCTCACCCGTCGTGACCTTCTGCTCCAGAATCGACGGGATCAGCGACTCCAGCACCAGCCCGGTCCGTGTCAGCCGCAGCCCCGGACGCCGGTGCCGGGTCAGCGCCAGCAGCCTGTGCCGGGGCACGAAGGCGGACGGGTCGTCGGCGGCGCCGAGCAGCTCCGGCAGCCTGTCCAGCAGCCAGTCGGCGCCCGGCCCCCACGCCTCCCCCCGGATCTCCCCGGCACGCCCCGTCACCCGGAGCGTCCCCGGGCCCGCCGGCGTCAGGCTGGCCCGCCACACGGAACCGTCCGGCAGCGCCCGGAACGTCGGATCACCGGGCCCGCGCCGCAGCGGCCCGAGGACCAGCCCGAGGTCCAGGGGACCCTCCGGCACCCATGTCCGTACGCGGGCCGGGGCCGGCGCCGGCCGGGGAACTCCCCCGGGCACGGCGACATGCCCGCCGCGCACCGTCGTACGAGTCGGGCGGGGTGCGAAACGTCCTGCCACGAGAGATCCCAGGGGTGGAAGTGAAACCGGGCCTCTATGAGGGTAGGCCCGGCCTCACCGCACCTCGATGAAACCGCCCGCGTCCCGCTCCGGCCGCGGGCGCGGCTCCTCCGCCGGGTGGCCGACCGCCACCGCGCCCATCGGGTCCCAGTCCGCCGGCAGGTCCAGGACCTCGCGGACCACCTCGCGACAGAACATCGTCGACGACACCCACGCCGAGCCCAGCCGCTCCCCGGCCAGCGCGACCAGGAAGTTCTGCACGCCGGCGCCCGCGGCGACCACGAACATCTCCCGCTCCGCGCCGTCCCGCCGCGCGTCCCCGTAGGTGTGCGAACCGTCCATGACCAGGCAGGGGACGACCAGGTACGGCGCGTTGCGCAGGACGTCCCCGCGGCGGACGCGCTTGGCGATCGACTCCTCCGTCTTTCCGTCGCGGCGCAGATCCGCGATCCAGGCCTCGCGCATGGCGTCCAGGAGACGGGTGCGGGACTCGGGCGACTCCAGCAGCACGAACCGCCACGGCGTGGTGTGGTGCGGGGCCGGTGCGGTGACCGCCGCGGCCACCGCGCGGCGTACGGCTCCGGGGTCGACCGGCGCGTCCGTGAAGGCCCGTACCGTACGGCGCTGGGTCACCGCCTGGCGTACCGCCTCGGACGTGCCGAGGCGGAACATGTCGTCGCGTGCGCCGCGGACCATCGCCCGCGCGCCCTCGCCGTCGTCGGCCGCCACCAGGTGCGGCAGTCCGCGGACCACGGCCACCGGGAGGCCGGACGCCTTGCCCTTGACCAGGTCGCCCGCCGCGGCGAGTTCGTCGGCCGTGGCGACGACCGTGGCGCTGAGCGGATTGCCGTACGCGTCGGTGCCGCCGCGCAGGTCGTCCAGCACGCGGACGCCCGCCGCGCCGATCGCGACATCGGTCAGCCCCGAACGCCAGGGGCGGCCGAAGGTGTCGGTGACGATCACGCCGACCTCGACGCCGAGGGTCTCGCGCAGGCCCGCGCGGATCGCCCGCGCGGAGGCGTCCGGGTCCTCGGGCAGCAGCAGGACCGTACCGGCGGGGGTGTTGGAGGCGTCGACCCCGGCCGCGGCCATGACCAGGCCCTGCCGGTTCTCCACGATGCGCAGCGTGCCGCGCCGGGCCACCACGCGCACCGTCTCCGCGTCGATCGCGGCCTCCCGGTCCGTCGCCTCGACGATCCGGCCCTCCGCCTTGGAGACGATCTTCGAGGTGACGAGGAGGACGTCGCCGTCGGACAGGTCCGGTGCGGCGGCCGCGATCAGCTTCGCCAGGTCGTCGCCCTCGCGGATCTCGGGCAGGCCCGCCACGGGCCGGACCCGGTAACCCGTGCCGCTCATGCCGCGCGCACCTCCTCCGCCAGCGCCAGCGCCTCCCGCGCCATCCGCGCGGTCGCGTCGACGTCGGTCATCATCAGCGGTACGGCCCGGCAGCGGATCCCGGCCGCCTCGACCCGCTCCACACAGCCCGCGTCGACCGTGTCGACCAGCCAGCCGTCCAGCAGGCCCGAGCCGTAGTGCTCGGCCACCGCCGGGGCCGTGGACTCCACGCCGACCGCCGCCAGCACCTTGTCGGCCATGCCGCGTACGGGCGCGTCCCCGACGATCGGCGACAGGCCGACCACCGGCACGCCCGCGTCCGCGATCGCCTCCCGGATGCCGGGGACGGCGAGGATGGTGCCGACGGAGACCACGGGGTTGGACGGCGGGAAGAGGATCACATCGGCCTCGGCGATCGCCTCCAGGACGCCCGGCGCCGGCTTCGCCTGCTCCGCGCCGACCGGCACGACCGCCTCGGCGGGGACGGAGGCGCGCAGGCGTACCCAGTACTCCTGGAAGTGGATCGCCTTGCGCTCGCCCTCCAGCTCGACGGCCACGTGCGTCTCCACGCGGTCGTCGGTCATCGGGATGAGGCGCACGCCGGGCTGCCAGCGGTCGCAGAGCGCCTCGGTCACCGCGCTGAGCGGGAACCCGGCGCCGAGCATCTGCGTCCGCACGATGTGCGTGGCGAAGTCCCGGTCGCCGAGCCCGAACCACTCCGGGCCGACGCCGTACGCCGCGAGCTCCTCCTTGAGGTGGAAGGTCTCGTCGGTCCGCCCCCAGCCCTGCTCCTCGTTGATGCCGCCGCCGAGCGTGTACATCACCGTGTCGAGGTCCGGGCAGACCTTCAGCCCGAAGAGGTGGATGTCGTCCCCGGTGTTGCCGATGACCGTGATGTCCGCGTCCGGCACGGCCCGCTTCAGACCGCGCAGGAAACGGGCACCGCCGATGCCGCCTGCCAGAACCACAATGCGCATGGGGCCATCCTTGCAGGCCGCTACGACATCGCGTCAGGCAGTCACCGGGCCGGGTGCCGTGCGCGCCTCGCAGGAGGCAGTGGTGTGCATGGGCATCTCGGTCAGGCCCGGGTAGTAGATGTGCAGGCTGACCGCGGGTTCCAGGGCGTCGTTGACGACCTCGTGCACGTAGCCCGGCGCGAACACGCGCTGCGCTCCGGCCGTCAACGCGCGCGTGCCGCGCTCCGTGTGCTCGGTCAGGGTGCCGTCCAGGACGGTGAGCACGCCGGAGGAACGGCCGTGGTCGTGAAGCCCGCTGCCCTGGCCGGGCACCCAGGAGAGCAGCCACACCTCGTAGCCGGGGCCGGTGCGCAGCCGGTGGTACCAGCGGCTGCCGGCGTCGTACTCGACGAGGTGCTCCCACTGGGAGCGGTCGGCGGCGAGGGAGCGGGCCAGGCCGGCGAACTCGGCGACGGTGGCCGGGTGCTCGCGCGGGGGCTGGAGCAGGTGCGGGACTTCGAGGATGTCGCCGGCGATCTGGAGGTCGCTGTCGCTGTTCATGGATACGGAGGTTCCTTGGCGGAGAAGCGGTGGGGGGTGCGGGTGTCGCGGCGCGTCACGCCCGGGTCGCGGGCGGCGGCGGCGAGAGGTGCCCCGGTGGGAGCGAAGGAGACAGCGGCCGAGTCGGTGACTCAGCGGCGGCTGGAGCGCGTGGGACTCAACAGCCGGAACAGAGACAGCTACAGCGAGCGCGGGCAGCACCGAGGAACCCGGCGGAGCGGGTCGAGGTGAGTGCCGAATTCGCGAGCATGCCCACTAGGACAGCGGTTCACTCCTCCACTGTCAACTCGGCGCCCGGTATGTGGGACATGGTTCACCTCATCCGGTTCATCTCGCAGGTGAAAGGTTTGCTCAGCCGCTTCCCGGGACACATGGTGCCCACGGCCGGGCGCCCCGCACGCCGTTGCGATCCCGTGATCCGACTGTGATCCGGTTCGCTTCGGTGCGGGTGTCGGAACGAGATCGATCCCCGGGGCGTCCTCCCCGTAGAGGCTCTGCGGGGGGCCGGAAGCCCTCAAGGGTCCCGTACGCGTGTCAAGGTTTAGGACGATTTCAACACTTTCCGCTCGGCCTTGGTTCCGCAGAGTGAATAAGGGGCTCAATAGCAGATCTCGGCTTGACTCGCCCGGAGCAGCACACTTGTAATTTCACTCGTGTCGTTCAGCCGGAATCGGTAACGGCTGGATCACGGGGACGCGAAAGACGGACGAGGGGCGCACATGACCGAGCTGGTGCAGCAACTGCTGGTCGACGACGCGGACGAGGAGCTCGGCTGGCAGGAGCGCGCACTGTGCGCCCAGACCGACCCCGAGTCCTTCTTCCCCGAGAAGGGCGGCTCGACCCGGGAGGCCAAGAAGGTCTGCCTCGCGTGCGAGGTCCGCTCCGAGTGCCTCGAATACGCCCTCGCCAACGACGAGCGCTTCGGCATCTGGGGCGGCCTGTCCGAGCGGGAGCGCCGCCGGCTGAAGAAGGCCGCCGTCTGACGGACCGGCACATCGCCGCCGTACGCGCAGCACGCGCGCCACTTCGTATATATGTCACTTACGGCCCGTCGCGGGTGGGTTGTCCACAGGCGGCGGGCTTCCGCGCCCGCCCGTCGCCCCTCATCGAGACGCTCCGCGCCGCCCCGCTTCCATCTGCCGATAGTGTGGTCGCTCGTCCGAGACGCCCCGCTGCCCCCATCGGGCACAGGCGTTCCCCCCAGACCACCGAACCGGGGCCCGTACCTCGATGTCCGTGCACAGCCACACGGCAGCCCGGCAAGACCTCGCTGCCTCACCTGAGTTCCCGCGTCACGTGGTGACCGCGGTCCTCGTCTCCCACGACGGCGCCCGCTGGCTGCCCGACGCGCTCGCCGGACTGCTCGGCCAGGAGCGCCCGGTCCAGTTCGCCATGGGCGCCGACACCGGCAGCGCGGACGACTCCGCCCGGCTGGTCACCGAGGCCCTCGGCGACGACCACGTGCTGCACCTCGCCCGGCGCACCGGCTTCGGCCAGGCGGTCGAGGAGTGCCACCGCGGCGCCCCGCACCTCACGCCGGACGACCTGCCGTACCTGAAGCGGCCGAGCGGCTGGGACCCGGTCACCCGCAGCTGGCGCGACGACGCCTACGACCTGCCGGAACTCCCGCACGGGGAGCCGGTGCAGTGGCTGTGGCTGCTGCACGACGACTGCGCGCCCGAACCCGACGCGCTGGCCCAGCTGCTGCGCGTCGTGGAGAACGAGTACGAGCTCGGCCGTGACGACGTCGCCGTCGTCGGCCCCAAGCTCCGCGGCTGGTACGACCGCAGGCAGCTCCTCGAGGTCGGCGTCTCCATCGCCAACTCCGGCCGCCGCTGGACCGGTCTGGACCGCCGCGAACAGGACCAGGGCCAGCACGACCACGTACGGCCCGTGCTGTCGGTGTCCACCGCCGGCATGCTGGTCCGCCGCGACGTCTTCGACCGGCTCGGCGGATTCGACCGGCACCTGCCCCTGATGCGTGACGACGTCGACCTGTGCTGGCGCGCCCACTCCGCCGGGTACCGGGTCCTGATCGCCCCCGACGCGGTCGTCCGGCACGCCGAGGCCGCCTCCCGCGAGCGCCGCACCGTCGACTGCGTGGGCCGCACCTCCGCCTCCCCGCACAAGGTGGACAAGGCGGGCGCCGTCTACACCCTGCTCGTCAACGCCCGCACGGCCGCCCTGCCCTGGGTGCTGCTCCGCGTCGTCCTGGGCACGCTGCTGCGCACCCTCGCCTACCTCGTCGGCAAGGTCCCCGGACAGGCCGTCGACGAGATCCGCGGCCTCATGGGCACCCTGCTGCGGCCCGAACGGATCCTCGCCGGACGGCGCCACCGCGGCAGTCCGCAGACCGACAAGGGCGAGATGCGGCCGCTGTTCCCGCCGCCCGGCGCGACCGTCCGCGTCACCGTGGAACAGGTCGCGAGCAGCCTCGTCGGCCGCTCCGACCCCGAAGCCGCCTCCGGCGCCGGACGTCATGGCGGCGTCGTCGAGTCCGGACCCGGCGGCGACGACGCCGACTTCCTGGAGGTCGAGCAGTTCGCCCGGCTCAAGCGCATCGCCCGCAAGCCGGGGCCGGTGCTCTTCCTGGTGCTGCTGCTCGTCTCCCTGGCGGCCTGCCGCCAGCTCCTCGGCGGCGGCGCGCTCGCGGGCGGCGCCCTGCTCCCCGCACCCGCCGGCGCCGGCGACCTGTGGGCCCGTTACACCGACGCCTGGCACACCGTGGGCGCCGGCGGCACCGGCTCCGCACCGCCCTACCTGGCGATCGTCGCGGCCTTCGCCTCCCTCCTGCTCGGCTCCACCGGCCTCGCCGTCACGATCCTCCTGGTCTGCTCGGTACCGCTGGCCGGCCTCACCGCGTACTTCGCCTCCCGCCCGCTCGTCGAGTCCCGGCTGCTGCGCGCGTGGGCGGCCGTCGCCTACGCCTTCCTGCCCGCCGCGACCGGCGCCCTGGCCGGCGGCCGCATCGGCACCGCCGTACTCGCCGTCCTGCTGCCGCTGATCGCCCGCGCGGGTGTCGCCGCGAGCGGCCTCACCAGCCCGGAGGGCACCCGCGGCAGTTGGCGCGCCACCTGGGCGTACGCCCTGCTGCTGACGGTCGCCACGGCGTTCACCCCGATCGTGTGGCCCGTCGCCGCCGTCCTCGGCGTCGGCGTCCTGGCCCTGCGCAGAAGCGACATCCCGGCCTACGGACTGCGTTTCCTGGCCCAGCTCGGCACCCCCCTGCTGGTCCTCGCCCCGTGGTCGCTCTCCCTCCTCCCGTTCGGCTTCTTCCGGGAAGCGGGCCTGGAGTACGGCCCCTCCGCCGCCTCCGCCCTCGACCTGCTCGGCGCGAGCCCGGGCGGCCCGGGCACCGTCGGCGGTCTGGTGCTCATCGGCCTGGTGCTCGCCGCGCTCGCGGCCCTGCTCCGCTCCGAGCGCCGCACGGCGATCCTCGCCGCGTGGGCGGCGGCCCTGGTGGGCCTCGTCTTCGCGGTCCTGTCCAACGGTTCCGCCTGGGCGGGCCCCGCGACCCTCGTCTACGGCATCGCCGTCCTGGCCGCCGCCACGCTCGGCGCCGACGGGGCACGCGCGCGTGTCGCCGAGCAGAGCTTCGGCTGGCGCCAGCCGGTCGCCGCGCTGATCGCCCTCGCCTGCGCGATCGGCCCGCTGGTCGCCGTCGCCGGCTGGGTGATCCGCGGCGCCGACGGGCCGGTCGAGCGGCGCGACCCCGTCCAGGTGCCCGCGTTCGTCGCCGAGGAGAGCGGCACCCGCGACCAGGCCCGCACCCTCGTCCTCGACAGCGACTCCACCGACCGGGTCGGCTACGTCCTGGTCCGCGGCTCCGGCGCCCGCATGGGCGACGCGGAGACCGCCGCGGTGGACGGCGGGAACACCGGGCTCGACAAGGTCGTCGCCAACCTCGTCGCCGGTTCCGGCGCCGACCAGGCCGACCAGCTCGGCGGCTTCGCCGTCCGCTACGTCCTCGTCCACCCGGGCGCACCGCGCGAGGTCACCCGCGTCCTGGACGCCACCCCCGGCCTGTCCCGGCTCAGCCAGCAGGCGGGCGGCGCGCTGTGGCGGGTGGACCGGCAGGTCTCCCGCGCGAGCATCGTCCCCGCCGAGAACGCCAAGGACGCCGAGGACGGCGAGGCCGGCGACGCCGAGCCCGTGCCCGTGGCGGCGGGCCCGGTCGAGATCCACACCAAGATCCCGAACGGGGCCGAGGGCCGCGTCCTGCGCCTCGCCGACACCGCCGCCGAGGGCTGGACCGCCACCCTGGACGGCAGGCCGCTGACCCGCACGACGGTCGACGGCTGGGCCCAGGGCTTCGAACTCCCCGCCTCCGGCGGCACGCTGGACGTCACCTACGACGACCCGATCGGCCACACCGTCTGGCTGTGGGCCCAGGGCCTGCTCGCCGTCGTCCTCGTCGTCATGGCCCTGCCCGGCCGCCGCCGCGACATCGACGACGACCTGCCCGAGGAACCGGCCGTCCCCGCCGAGGTCATGGCCGGCGAGGGCCGCCGTGCCCGCCGCCTGCGCGCCCAGGCCGAGGCCGAGGCGGAGGCCGCGGAGGAGTCCGGCACCGGAGAGCCGGGGGCCGCCGAGGACTTCCCCGCCGCGGACTTCCCCGCCCCGCCCGAGCAGCCCCCCGCCCCCGTCCCGCAACAGCCCGGCCACGACGACTGGGACGCGGCGGCGCAGTACCCGGACGCCTACCCGGACGAGCAGTACCAGCAGTACGCCACGGACGCCTACGGTCAGCCCTACCAGGCGGAGGGCTACCCGCAGGGCGGCGAGTACGACCCGTACGCCTACGGCACCCAGCAGGCGGCGTACGACCAGACCTACACGCAGGGCTACGACCAGACCTACACGCAGGGCTACGACACGTCGTACGACCCCCACGGCACGGGCAGTGAGCGTCCCGACGGGAGCCAGCAGTGAACCGCACCACCCTGTCCCTGATCGCGGGCGTGACCGCGCTCGCCGCCGTCACCGGCTTCGCCGCGGTGTCCTCACCGGACACCACGGCCACGGACGGGACGGCGGAGGCGGCGGCCCACCTCCCCGTGGAACGCACGAGCCTGGTGTGCCCCTCTCCCAGCTCCTCCGACCTGGCCGAGACGACGTACACGTCCTTCACCCCGGTCACGAAGGGCACGGAGAAGGAGGGCGGGGCCGAACTCCGGGCGGCCACGGAGCAGAAGCAGGACGAGTCGAAGCCAGGGGACGACAAGAAGAAGGACGACAAGGACGCCAAGTCCGAGAAGCCCGTACTGGAGCCCGAGGACCCCGGCAAGCCGGTCACCGGGGAGACGACCGGTGGCGAGTCCCCCGCCCTCCTCGGCACCGCCGAGGGCCGCTTCGCGCCGGGCTGGACCGTGCAGGAGACGACCACGGTCACCGCGGGCACGGGCCGGGGCCTGCACGGCGTCACCTGCACGGCCCCGGACACGGAGTTCTGGTTCCCGGGCGCGAGCACCGACGCCGGCCGCACCGACTACGTCCACCTGACCAACCCCGACGACTCGGCGGCGGTCGTGGACATCGAGCTCTACGGCAAGGACGGCGCCCTGGAGACGACGGTGGGGGAGGGCATCACGGTCCAGCCGCACTCCACCGAGCCGGTCCTGCTGTCGACGCTCACCGAGGAGAAGCAGACCGATGTGACCGCGCACGTGGTGGTGCGCAGCGGCCGGGTCGGCGCCGCCGTCCAGGCCCTGGACGACAAGCTGGGCGGCGACTGGCTGTCCGCGGCGGCCGACCCGTCCGGCAGCCTGGTCCTGCCCGGTCTCCCGAAGGACGCCACCGCCGTACGCCTGGTCGCCTTCACCCCCGGTGACGCCGACGTCGACCTGAAGGTGCGCCTCGCCTCGCCGTCCGGTCTGATCACGCCGGCCGGCCACGACACCCTGCATGTGAAGGGCGGTATGACGACGGCCGTCGACCTGGAGGACATCACGCGCGGCGAGGCGGGCTCCCTGGTCCTGACGGCGGCGGACGACTCCGTCCCGGTCGTGGCGGCGGTACGGGTGCTGCGCGGCAAGGGGGACGACCAGGAGTCCGCCTTCATCCCGGCGGCACGGCCGGTCGGCACGCGCGCGACGTCCGTGGACAACACGGCCGAGGGCACGACGCTCTCGGTGACGGCTCCCGAGGGCACGGCGAAGATCGAGGTCACGGCCTCGGCGGGCACCGAGGGCGGTACGGAGGCCTCGAAGACGTACACGGTCAAGTCGGGCACGACGCAGGACATCGAGGCACCGGTCCCGGCGGGGGTGAAGGGCACCTACGCCCTCACGGTGGAACCGCAGTCGGACACACCGGTCTACGCGTCCCGGACACTGACCACGAAGAAGAACGACGTCCCGTTCTTCACGGTCCAGCCCCTCCCGGACGACCGCGGAACGGTCTCGGTCCCCCACTCGAACGAGGACCTCTCCATCCTGCAGAACTGACCCCACCCCGGCGCGGACCCGCCTCGGGCCACCGCCTGCCGCCGCTTCCGCGGGCAGCCGCGTGCCCCGCCCTCCGCGGGCAGTCGTGCCTCCCCCAGTGCCTCAAGGGCCTGGGAGGTACCCCCAGGGCGGCACGGGTGGGCGATGGGGGTACCTCCCGCTCGACGCAGGGCGCCGGGGCCGCGCACCCCGGCCCACCCCCCCACGCCGAAGGCACCCCACAACGCACCCCCGGCCCCCGAACCCGGCGTCAGTCCTCCCCGTACCGAGGATCCACCGTCTCCGGCGTCAGCCCCAGCACCTCCGCCACCTGCTCGACCACGACCTCGTGCACAAGAGCCGCCCGCTCGTCCCGCCCCTTGGTACGGATCTCCACCGGCCGCCGGTACACCACCACCCGCGCCGGACGCCCGTCCCGAGCGGCCACGGTCCCGCCCAGCGGCACCGCCTCATCGCTCCAGGCCCCCCCGCCCGGCCGCGGCACGTCCAGCACCAGGAAATCGACGTCGGCCAGCTGCGGCCACCGCCGCTCCAGCCGCTCCACGGAGTCCTGCACGAGATCCGCGAACGTCTCCGCACGGCTCGCGGCGAGCGGCACCTGCGGAGGCGCGATCGGGCCACGCATGCCCCGGCCGTGGCGATCACGGCGTCGGGGGCCGGGGCCGGGTCCGGGTCCGGCGGCACGGGGCGTCACAGAACTGTCCATCACCGCGAAGCGTAGTCGTCACGTCGCCACCCCGCCCGATCCCCGCGCCCCTTCCGGCCGACCCGCACGGCATGTCACAACATGACCATTCCAGCCAAGGTTGGGCTCGATTCCGTATCTCTCCGAGACCGATGATCTCAAGACAATTGACGGGTTTTGTACCGACTGGTGACCGAAATCAGTACCGTCGAACCCCCCGGCCCTCCGCGTCGAACCAGGTCAGCAAGGTGCCCACAAAGGGGCATGTGGGGCGTTTCGTACCGCGACACGGTGGAGTGGCCTGATGGAGAGTCGTCGCGGCCCGCTCAAGAGTGCGGTACCGTCCAACCTCGTGAGCCCTGTACGTCGCTGTTCGCGCACCGCCTGCGGCCGTCCCGCCGTCGCGACGCTGACGTACGTCTACGCCGACTCGACCGCGGTCCTCGGCCCGCTCGCCACCTACGCCGAACCCCACTGCTACGACCTGTGCGCGGAGCACTCCGAGCGCCTCACCGCACCGCGCGGCTGGGAGGTCGTCCGCCTGCTCGACGGCTCGGCCCCGGCCCAGCCCAGCGGAGACGACCTGGAAGCGCTTGCGAACGCGGTGCGCGAGGCGGCCCGTCCGCAGGAGCGGGCGGCGGGAGCGGGCGGCGGTCCCCGCACCGCGGACCCCATGGAGGTCGCACGCCGCGGCCACCTGCGCGTACTCCGCTCCCCGGACAACTGACCGGAGCGACCCCCCTCCCCGCGCCCCGGGCGCCGCACGAACCCCCGCACACCCATTGACGCCTCCTTGTCGCGGACACGACCATTCCGTTGGTACCCGGCGAGAAATCGCTTTCGCATGGCGGAATCCGGGAGGCGCCCGTGTACGTCCAGGAACTGGAACCCGTCGCCGGCTCGCTCGGCCTCTCCGCCCTGGTGGCGTCCCTGCCCCTGGTGATCGTCCTGGTCCTGCTCGGCGGCGTCCGCATGAAGGCGCACCTCGCGGGCCTCACCGGCCTGCTGGCGGCCGTCCTGGTGGCCTGCCTGGCGTACGGCATGCCGCTGGGCCAGACGCTCTCCGGCGGCGTCCAGGGCGCCGCCTTCGGTGTCTTCCCCATCATGTGGATCGTCGTCAACGCCCTGTGGGTGTACCGGATGACCGTCCGCACCCGCCACTTCGACATCCTCCGCCGTTCCTTCGGCCGCCTCTCCGACGACCCCCGCATCCAGGCACTCGTCATCGCGTTCTGCTTCGGCGCCCTGCTGGAGGCCCTCGCCGGGTTCGGCGCCCCCGTCGCGATCTCCGCCGTGATGTTGGTGGCCCTCGGCTTCGATCCCGTACGCGCCGCCGTGGTCGCGCTGGTCGCCAACACCGCGCCGGTGGCGTTCGGCGCCATGGGCACGCCGGTCGTCACGCTCGCCCAGGTCACCGGCCTGCCGCTGGACTCCGTGGCGTCCGTCGTCGGCCGCCAGACCCCGCTGCTCGCCCTCGTGGTGCCGCTCGTCCTGGTCTGGCTGGTGGACGGACGCCGCGGCCTGCGCGAGACCTGGATCCCCGCACTGGTCTGCGGAGCCGCCTTCGCCGTGGCCCAGTTCGCCGCCTCCAACTACATCTCCGCGCAGCTCGCCGACATCGGCGCCGCCCTGGCCGGCGCGGGCGCCCTGGTCGCCGTACCGCACGCGCGCGTGCCCGCCACCGAGGCCGTACGGACCTCCGTGCTGACCGGCGCGCGCAGCGAGGAGCTGGACGAGGAGGACCCGCGCGGAGAGGTGGTGCGCGCCTATGCCCCGTACGCGCTCATCGTGGTGATCTTCTCCGTCGCGCAGATCCCGGCGGTGAAGGACTGGCTGGCCGGTGCCACCCGGACCTTCGACTGGCCCTTCCTGGACGTCGCGGGCCCGGACGGCGAGCCCGTCGGCGGCAATGTGTTCAGCTGGCCGATCGTCTCCACCGGCGGCACCCTCGTCCTGTTCGCCGGGGTGCTCACGGCGGCGGTGATCGGGGTGCACGCGCGCGTGGCGGTCAAGGAGTGGCTGGCGACGGTCCACGAACTGCGGTTCGCGATCCTCACGGTGACGTCCGTCCTGGCCCTCGCCTACGTCATGAACCTCTCGGGCCAGGCGGCGACGATCGGCCACTTCGTCGCGGCGGCCGGGGCGGGCCTCGCCTTCCTCTCACCGGTGCTGGGCTGGTTCGGCGTCGCCGTCTCCGGCTCGGACACCTCCTCCAACGCCCTCTTCGGCGCCCTCCAGGTGACCGCCGCCCAGCAGTCCGGACTGTCGCCCGAACTGCTCGCCGCCGCCAACAGCTCCGGCGGCGTCCTCGGCAAGATGATCTCGCCGCAGAACCTCACCATCGCCTGCGCGGCCGTCGGCCTGGCCGGCCGCGAGGGCGACCTGCTGCGCAAGGTGCTGCCCTGGAGCCTCGGCCTGCTGCTCGTGATGTGCCTGATCGTGGTGGGCCAGAGCACCGCGGTGCTCGACTGGATGCTGCCCTGAGCCTCCCCGGCGTCCCGGCCGGCCCCTACGGGTAGTTTGTGGTGACCGACAGGACTTCCGGAAGGGCTGGCCGTGGCTGCTGATCTGTCGCAGATCGTGAAGGCGTACGACGTGCGCGGAGTCGTCCCCGACCAGTGGGACGAGTCCCTCGCCGAGCTCTTCGGCGCCGCCTTCGTCCGGGTGACCGGCGCGCGTGCCGTCGTCACCGGCCACGACATGCGGCCGTCGTCCCCCGGCCTCTCCGGCGCCTTCGCGCGCGGGGCGGCGGACCAGGGCGCCGACGTCACCGAGATCGGCCTGTGCTCCACGGACCAGCTCTACTACGCCTCGGGCGCCCTGGACCTCCCCGGCGCGATGTTCACCGCGTCCCACAACCCCGCGCGGTACAACGGCATCAAGCTGTGCCGCGCGGGTGCCGCCCCCGTCGGCCAGGACACCGGTCTGGCCGACATCCGTGAACTCGTCGAGCGGTGGAGCACCGCAGGCGCCCCGCAGCCGACGGCCGGCCCCCGGGGAACGATCACCCGGCGCGACACGCTGGACGACTACGCGGCACACCTGCGCTCACTCGTCGACCTGACCTCGGTCCGCCCCCTGAAGGTCGTCGTCGACGCGGGCAACGGCATGGGCGGGCACACCGTCCCGACGGTCTTCGCCGGACTGCCGCTCACCCTCGTCCCGATGTACTTCGAACTCGACGGCACCTTCCCCAACCACGAGGCCAACCCCCTCGACCCGGCCAACCTCGTCGACCTGCGCAAGCGGGTCCGCGAGGAGGGTGCCGACCTCGGCCTCGCCTTCGACGGCGACGCCGACCGCTGCTTCGTCGTCGACGAACGGGGCGAGCCGGTCTCCCCGTCCGCGATCACCGCCCTGGTCGCCTCCCGCGAGCTGGCCCGCAACGGCGGCAAGGGCACGGTCATCCACAACCTGATCACGTCCTGGTCGGTCCCCGAGGTCGTACGGGAGAACGGCGGCACCCCCGAGCGCACCCGCGTGGGCCACTCCTTCATCAAGGCCGAGATGGCCAGGACCGGCGCGATCTTCGGCGGCGAGCACTCCGCGCACTACTACTTCCGCGACTTCTGGAACGCCGACACGGGCATGCTGGCCGCCCTGCACGTCCTCGCCGCCCTCGGCGGGCAGCAGGGCACCCTGTCGGCCCTGGTCGCCCAGTACGACCGCTACGCCGGCTCCGGCGAGATCAACTCCACGGTCGACGACCAGACCGCCCGCCTCGCCGCGATCAGGGCCGCGTACGAGGGCCGCGACGGCATCACCCTCGACGACCTGGACGGCCTCACCGTCACCGCCGCCGACTGGTGGTTCAACGTCCGCCCCTCCAACACCGAGCCCCTCCTCCGCCTGAACGCGGAGGCCCGGGACGAGGCAACGATGACCAGAATCCGCGACGAGGCCCTGACCCTCATCAGGTCATAACCCCCGCCCCAAACAACAGCCCGAGCCCCACGGACAGCCGCATGCCACGTCAGCCGCGGGCAGCCGCGTGCCCCGCCCTCCGCGGGCAGTCGTGCCTCCCCCAGTGCCTCAAGGGCCTGGGAGGCACCCCGCAAGCGCCGGGCAGCGCAAACACCCCCCGGCCCACCCCCACGCCGGGGCACCCCGCAACACGCGCCGGGGCCGCACACCCCCGGCCCACACCACGCACGGTGCACCCCGCAACACGCCGACCCGCACGACCCACCCCCGCCCAGCCCCCCGCCGGGGCACCGCACAGCCCCGCCCACCCCCACCAGCGGTACCCTGACCAGCACATCCACCCACCGAAGGAAACGCCCATGCCACTCGAAGCCGGCCTCCTGGAAATCCTCGCCTGCCCCGCCTGCCACTCCCCCCTCAAAGAGCAGGACACGGAACTGATCTGCACCGGCCAGAGCTGCGGCCTGGCCTACCCCGTCCGCGACGGCATCCCCGTACTCCTCGTGGACGAGGCCCGCCGCCCCGCGTAACCGGCACAAGGCGCAAGGCGCAACACTCACCGCACCGACGACGCCCCGCCGATCGGAGATCGGAGCCCGCCGCCCATGCTCGACGAATCGCTGCTCGACTCACCGGAAGGCCTTGCCGAGGCCGACCGCCGCGGCCTGCTCCGCGGCGCCGCCGAAGCCGGCGCCCGCGTCCGCACCGCCGCACGGCACGCTGCCGAGGCCGGCGTCAACGGCCTCAAACCCGACGGCCGCCCCCGCGCCGTCCTCATCGCGGGCCCCGGCGCCGCCGCCACCCAGACCGCCGACCTCCTCGGCACCCTGGCCGGCGCCGGCAGCCCCGTCACCCGCCTCGCACCCACCGGTGTCGCCCCCGCCCCAGGCGCCCTGCGCTGGGAACTGCCCGGCTGGGCCGGCTCCGTGGACCTGCTCCTCATCGCCACCCCCGACGGCACCGAACCGGGCCTGGCCCTGCTCGCCGAACAGGCGTACCGCCGCGGCTGCACCGTCGTCGCCGTCGCCCCCTTCCGCTCCCCGCTCGCCGAGACGGTGAACGGCTCCGTCGGCCTGTTCGTCCCCATGGCCACCGCGCCCTACGACCAGGACGAGCCCCTCGCCGCCTCCGCCCCCGGCGTCCTGTGGGCACTGCTCACCCCGCTGCTCGCGCTCCTGGACCGCACCGGCCTGCTCACCGCCCCGCCCGAGGCCCTGGAGAAGATCGCCGACCGCCTCGACGGCATCGCCGAACGCTGCGGTCCGGCCATCGCGACGTACAGCAACCCCGCCAAGACCCTGGCCGCCGAACTCGCCGAAGCGCTGCCCGTCGTATGGACCGAGGGCGTCTCGGCGGGCCCGGCCGGCCGCCGGTTCGCGGCCGCGCTCGCCGAACTGTCCGGCACCCCCGCCGTCGTCGCCGAACTGCCCGAGGCGCTCGCCGCGCACAGTGCCCTGCTGGCCGGCCGGCTCGCCGCCGGCGCGGACCCGGACGACTTCTTCCGCGACCGCGTCGAGGAAGCACCCGCCCTGCACGCGCGCGTGGTGCTGCTCCGCGACCGCCCCATCGGCGGCCTCACCGCCGCCCCCGCCGCCCGCGACCTGGCGCTCACCCACGACACGCCGATCAGCGAGCTGGAACCGGAGGCGGGCGGCGAGCTGGAGACCCTCGCGGAACTGATCGCCGTCACGGATTTCGCCGCCGTTTACCTGGCGCTCGCCTCGGGAGCCTGATCATGCCCGGGACCCCCTGAGACCCTCCCACCGCGCGGACGCACGACCCGCACGACCCGCACGACACCGCGCGCCCGCACGAGAACCGGCAGAAGGAACGCAGAGAACCCCATGGACCGCCTCGACAACACCATCCGCCCCTACGCCTGGGGTTCCACCACCGCCCTCCCGCGACTGTTCGGCACCGAACCGACCGGCGAGCCGCAGGCGGAGATGTGGATGGGCGCCCACCCCGGCGCACCCTCGCGCACCGGCCGGGGCACGCTCGTCGAGGTCATCGACGCCGACCCGGAGCGGGAACTCGGCCCGGACTCGGTCGCCAAGTTCGGCCCCCGCCTGCCCTTCCTGCTCAAACTCCTCGCCGCCGGGGCCCCGCTCTCCCTCCAGGTCCACCCCGACCTGACGCAGGCGAAGGAGGGCTACGCGGACGAGGAGCGCCGTGGCGTCCCCGTGACCGCCCCCCACCGCAACTACAAGGACGCCAACCACAAGCCCGAACTGATCTGCGCCCTCACCGAGTTCGACGGCCTGTGCGGTTTCCGCGAACCGCTGCGCGCCGCCGCGCTCCTCGACGGCCTCGGCGTCGACTCCCTCAAGCCGTACGTCGACCTGCTGCACGCCCACCCCGAAGAGGCGGCCCTGCGCGAGGTCCTCACCGCGATCCTCACCGCCGACCCCGAGGAGATGACCCGCACGGTCGCCGAGACCGCCGCCGCCTGCGACCGCCTCGGCGGTGACTACGCCCCGTACGCCGACATCGCCCACCACTACCCGGGCGACCCCGGTGTCGTCGCCGCGATGCTCCTCAACCACGTCCGGCTCCAGCCCGGCGAGGCCCTCTTCCTCGGCGCCGGCGTCCCGCACGCCTACCTCGACGGCCTCGGCGTCGAGATCATGGCCAACTCCGACAACGTCCTGCGCTGCGGTCTGACGCCCAAGCACGTCGACGTCCCCGAACTCCTGCGCATCGTCCGCTTCGAGGCCGGCGACCCCGGCGTACTGCGCCCGGAGGCCGGCCCGGACGGCGAGGAGGTCTACGAGACCCCCATCGACGAGTTCCGCCTCTCCCGCTACGTCCTCCCCGCGGGCGGCGCCACCCACGACCTCACGCTGACCACCCCGCAGATCCTGCTCTGCACCGCCGGCTCCGTACGCGCGGGCGAGCACGAACTGACCCCGGGCACCTCCGTGTTCGTCCCTTCGGGTGAAAAGGCCGAAGTGTCGGGTACCGGAACCCTGTTCCGGGCCACCGTCGTCGCCTGATCACCCCGTGACGGCTACCTGACAGGCCGTCGCCGAACCGGGCTGCAACAATGGCCCACCGTCAAAGGACGGGCAAAATCCCGGGCGGTGTACGCACACGCCTGCCCGGGCCCACACGGCGTACGAAGGGACAACGCGAACACATGAGCGCGTCAGGCGGCACCAAGGCGATCGTGGCGGCACTCGGCGCCAACCTCGCGATCGCGGTAGCGAAGTTCGTGGCGTTCCTCTTCAGCGGCTCCTCGTCGATGCTCGCCGAGTCCGTGCACTCGGTCGCCGACTCCGGAAACCAGGCCCTGCTGCTGGTGGGCGGCAAGAGGGCCCAGCGCCAGGCGACCCCGCAGCACCCCTTCGGCTACGGCCGCGAGCGCTACATCTACGCCTTCCTCGTCTCCATCGTGCTTTTCTCGGTCGGCGGCATGTTCGCCCTCTACGAGGGCTACGAGAAGATCAAGCACCCGCACGAGCTGGAGCACTGGTACTGGCCGGTCGGCGTCCTCGTCTTCGCGATCATCGCCGAGGGCTTCTCCTTCCGCACCGCCATCAAGGAGTCCAACCCCCTGCGCGGTGAACACTCCTGGAAGGAGTTCGTGCGCCGCGCCAAGGCCCCCGAGCTGCCGGTCGTCCTCCTGGAGGACCTCGGCGCGCTCGTCGGCCTGGTCCTCGCCCTCGGCGGTGTCGGCCTGGCCCTGGCCACCGGCGACAGCGTCTGGGACGGCATCGGCACCCTCTGCATCGGCGTCCTGCTCATCGTGATCGCCCTGATCCTCGCCGTCGAGACGAAGTCGCTGCTGCTCGGTGAGGCCGCGGGCCCCGAGGCGACCCAGAAGATCGAGACCGCCGTCGTCGACGGCGACACCGTCACCCGCGTCATCCACATGCGCACCCTCCACATCGGCCCCGAGGAGCTGCTGGTCGCCGCGAAGATCGGCGTCCGGCACGACGGCACGGCCACCGAGATCGCCTCCGCCATCGACGCCGCCGAGGCCCGCATCCGCGAGGCCGTCCCGATCGCCCGCGTGATCTACCTCGAGCCCGACGTCTACAGCGAGACCGAGGCCGCCAAGGGCGCCGACCCCGGGGCCACCCCCGGCGGCCCGACCACCCACGACACCGGTCACTGAGCCCGGCCCCACCGGAACCCGCAGGACCCCATGACGGAGGGGCCCGCCGCATCACCACGGCGGGCCCCTCCGCCGTCCCGGGCGGCCCCGCGCCTCAGAAGCGCGCGGGCCGCAACTCCGTGTCGGAGCTCACGCGGACGACGTCGTCACCGATCCGGACCGATCCGGTACGTCGGCGCCGTGTTCCCGCCCCGCACATCGGCCATCCCGTGGTTCAGCCGCAGCGCCCTCAGGGCCACCACCGACAGCTGCCCCGCCGCGAGCATCACCACCCCGCGACCAGCGTTCTCCGCCCCGTGTCCATGCCGAACCTCACCCCGCACGGCCCGTCCGCGCGGGGTGAGGCCGGCGCCCCGCCCGGCGACGGCCGCCGGGGGACCGGGACGGGGCACCCGCCAGATCGGCCTGATGTGTACGCGGGCGGACTGGGGTCGGCCGGGCCCGGCGGTGTAGCTTGGGACGGAGCCAGACGTCGCTGCTGATGGCGGTCGGGCGGTCCCACCGCGGACCGGCCGAGGGAGAGAGGGCCTCCGACGGACTGCGCTGCGCGCACGCGGGCATGCCTGTGTCCTCCTCAGGGCACCCCTGTGTCCGCCGCCGCGCAGACCAGCCGTACCCACCTCGACCCACACCCCGAGGAGCAGCTCGCAATGACGACTGTCGACAACCGACAGGACTTCAAGGTCGCCGACCTCTCCCTGGCCGAGTTCGGCCGCAAGGAGATCACCCTCGCCGAGCACGAGATGCCCGGCCTGATGGCGATCCGCAAGGAGTACGCCGACGCCCAGCCCCTGGCCGGCGCCCGCGTCACCGGCTCCCTGCACATGACCGTGCAGACCGCCGTCCTCATCGAGACCCTGGTCGCCCTCGGCGCCCGGGTCCGCTGGGCGTCCTGCAACATCTTCTCCACCCAGGACCACGCCGCGGCCGCCATCGCCGTCGGCCCGGACGGCACGCCCGACAACCCGCGGGGCGTCCCGGTCTTCGCCTGGAAGGGCGAGACCCTGGAGGAGTACTGGTGGTGCACGGAGCAGGCGCTGACCTGGCCGGACAGCCCCACCGGCGGCCCCAACATGATCCTCGACGACGGCGGTGACGCCACCCTCCTCGTCCACAAGGGCGTCGAGTACGAGAAGGACGGCAAGGCCCCCTCGCCCGACACCGCCGAGTCCGACGAGCACCGGGTCATCCTCGAGCTGCTCAACCGCACCCTGGGCGAGAACCCGCAGAAGTGGACCCAGCTCGCCTCCGAGATCCGCGGTGTCACCGAGGAGACCACGACCGGCGTCCACCGCCTGTACGAGATGCAGCGCGACGGCACCCTCCTGTTCCCGGCGATCAACGTCAACGACGCCGTCACCAAGTCGAAGTTCGACAACAAGTACGGCTGCCGCCACTCCCTGGTCGACGGCATCAACCGCGCCACCGACACCCTGATCGGCGGCAAGACCGCGGTCGTGTGCGGCTACGGCGACGTGGGCAAGGGCTGCGCGGAGTCCCTGCGCGGCCAGGGCGCCCGCGTGATCGTCACCGAGATCGACCCGATCTGCGCCCTGCAGGCCGCGATGGACGGCTACCAGGTCACCACGCTCGACGAGGTCGTCGACAAGGCCGACATCTTCGTCACCACGACCGGCAACAAGGACATCATCATGGCCTCGGACATGGCCAAGATGAAGCACCAGGCCATCGTCGGCAACATCGGTCACTTCGACAACGAGATCGACATGGCCGGCCTCGCCAAGGTCCCCGGCATCGTCAAGGACGAGATCAAGCCGCAGGTCCACACCTGGACCTTCCCCGACGGTAAGAAGATCATCGTTCTCTCCGAGGGCCGCCTGCTGAACCTGGGCAACGCCACCGGCCACCCGTCGTTCGTGATGTCCAACTCCTTCGCGGACCAGACGCTGGCCCAGATCGAGCTGTTCACCAAGCCCGACGAGTACCCGACCGGCGTCTACGTGCTGCCCAAGCACCTCGACGAGAAGGTCGCCCGCCTCCACCTCGACGCACTCGGCGTCAAGCTGACCACGCTCCGCCCGGAGCAGGCCGAATACATCGGCGTGCAGGTCGAGGGCCCGTTCAAGCCGGACCACTACCGCTACTGAGCCCACGCTCCCGCCGCGGCGAGCGCGTCCGCGCACCGGACGCGCTCCCCGGCGGCAGGTCCTCCGAGGCAGGCCCCCGCACCCCCGTGCCGGGGGCCTGCCCCTTTGGCGGACCGGCGACCGGCCCAGCCCGTCACGACCCAGGACCCCCATGCCCCGCGGCCGCTATTCGCTCCACGATCCGCACGATCACACCCCCCTCGCGGAAGAACACTTCCACTGCGCCCCCGGTCCCTCCGGCTGGCGCTACGTCTCCCAGCTCACCGCCCCCGCAGGCGGTCACCTGGGCTCGGTCGACCTCGCCCTCGACGAACTCGGCCGCCCCATCCGCCTCGAACTCCACGCCGCGAGCTGGCAGGTCCGCGGCGCCGCCCTCGACGGCGTCACCTGGGTCCGTACCGACCCCACCGGGACCCACGCCACCGAAGGCAATGTGCGCGCCCACGCCTTCACCGGCTCGTCCCCCGCCTTCCTCGTCGCCACCGCCCGCCTCCTGCGCCTCACCCCCTCGGCCTCCGCCACCCGTGTACGCCTTGTCGCCTTCACGGACCCGGTCCTCGCCCCACGCACCCTGGACCAGTCCTGGGCGCTGGTGGAAAGAGAAACACACGCCACTGACAACGGCCCCCTGACCGTGGACGAATACCAGGTCACAGCCCTGGACACAGGCGAGCAGCACTCCGTGCACATCGCCGGGGACGTGGTCCTCGCGGCCCCCGGCATCGAACTGGAGGACCTCGAATCACCACCGTCGGTCCTCGACTGACCAGCGCCTCCCAAGGCACCTACGCCGGCGGGGCGAACCCCGTCGAGGGCCGGTCGGCCGACGATCCCTCCCGCGGCGGGGCGGCCCGCTCCCCACGCACCGCGGCTCCCGGATCCGCAGACGGACGCACAGCCGGCCGCACATCCGGCGCGACGGCTCCAGTGGGGGACACCGGCGGAGCATAGGCACCCGCGGAACCGGCCGTACCCACGGGCCCGCCACCCCCGGCCGGTCCCTGCCCGAACGCCCGCCGGGCCTCCCGGGCCTGCCGCTCCTGCACCACCGCCGCGAGATACGCCGCAGGCGGCACCCCCGGCGGCACCGGCGCTCCCGTGCGCCCGGCCAGGTCCGAGGCCAGCCGCTCCGCCATCGACCAGCCGACCTGCGGATCGAGCTGCCCCATCCGCGTCAGGTACTGCCGGACGGCAAGCCACAGGCCATCGGGCACCGCCGACAGATCGAGCCCCGAGAAACGCCCGGCCAGCCACGGCGGAGGCGGCGGCACGAACCCCGCCTGCCCGACCGGCACCCGCTCCCGCACGACCAGAGTCCCCGCGAACACATCCCCGAGCCGCCGCCCCCGCGCCGAAACCAGGGACGCGATACAGGCCACGACCCCGAGCGTCATCAGGATCTCGATCACACCGATCAGCCCCCGCACCAGCGCGTGCCGGAACCGGATCGGCCCCCCGTCGTCCCGCACCACCCGCAGTCCGCAGGCCAGCTTCCCGAGCGACCGCCCGTGGCTGAGCGTCTCGACCAGGATCGGCCCGCCGACCAGCACGAGGACGAACAAGGCGATCGAGATCGCGGTCTGCGCCGCCTCGTCCAACGAGGCCGTGGCAGCCACCAGAGCGATGGTCACCACGACATAGACGGCCACGGCCGCCAGCAGATCGAGCAGCACGGCCAGCGCCCTGCTGGGCAGTCTCGCGGGGCGCAGCTCCAACGCCACCGCCTCGCCCGTCACCAGCTCACTCACGCCCGCCGCCCTTCCCTGGCCTGCCCCGAACACCGCCAGTCTGCCAAGCTGATGGCACATTGCACCGCAGTACGACCAGCAGACCGAGCCGATCACCGTTCCACCGGTCCGGCCGACCGCCGACGAACAGCCGAGGAGCAGGCACACCGATGGACCTCGACGTCTTCGTCTCCGCCCACCGCGCGGAGTGGGACCGCCTCGACGCCCTGCTCCGGCGCCAGCGCCGCCTCACCGGCGCGGAGGCCGACGAACTCGTCGCCCTCTACCAGCGCACGGCCACCCATCTCTCCCTGATCCAGTCGGCCGCCCCCGACCCGCAGCTGACCGGCCGGCTCAGCCAACTGGTGGCACGCGCGCGCAGTGCGGTGACCGGCGCCCGCCGTGCTTCCTGGCGGGATGTCACGCGCTTCCTGTCCCACAGCTTCCCGGCGGCCGTCTACACGTCACGCCACTGGTGGGTGCCCACAGCACTCCTCTCCACAGCCGTCGCGGCACTCCTCGGCTGGTGGATAGGCACCCACCCCGAAGTACAGGCGTCCATAGCGGCCCCCGACGAGCTGCGCGAGCTCACCCGCCCCGGTGGCGAGTACGAGACGTACTACTCGAGCCACCCCGCGGCCTCCTTCGCCGCCCAGGTCTGGACGAACAACGCGTGGGCCGCGGCCCTCTGCCTGATCCTGGGTGTCTTCCTGGGTCTGCCGGTCCTCTGGATCCTCTTCCAGAACATGCTCAACCTGGGCGTCGGCTTCGGGCTGATGTCCTCCGCCGGCCGTCTCGACACCTTCCTCGGCCTGGTCCTGCCGCACGGCCTCCTGGAACTCACCGCGGTCTTCGTCGCGGCCGGAACCGGCCTCCGCCTCGGCTGGACCGTCATCGACCCGGGCCCCCGCACCCGACGTGCCGCCTTGGCGGCGGAAGGCCGGGCGGCCCTGGCCATGGCGATCGGCCTCGCCCTGGTCCTCTTCGTCTCCGGTGCCATCGAAGGCTTCGTCACCCCGTCGGGCCTGCCCACCTGGGCGCGCATCACCATCGGGGTCGTCGCCGAGCTGGCCTTCCTGGCCTACGTCTATGTCCTGGGCGGACGTGCGGCGCGCGCCGGCGAGACCGGCGACCTGGAGGCATTCGAACGCAGCGCCGACGTGCCCACGGCCGCCTGATGTGCATGAGCCCTCGCTGAGCTGCTAGTCTCCTCTTCGCCCCGCAGGAACCGTTGACACGGAGCAGGCGGGGAGGTAGATTCAAACAGTTGCCTGGAGATGGGGTCTGACCCCGAGGGCGACAGTGAGCATCTATCGGCTTCTCATCGAAACGTTGATTTCGGAGAAGCACTTCCCGATGAATCGGAAAACAAGGGCCGGTAAGTCCGCCCCGAAACTTCTGATAAAGTCGGAACTGCCGGAAAGGGAAACGCGGAAGCGGAACCCCGGAAAGCACCGAGGAAATCGGATCGGAAAGATCTGATAGAGTCGGAAACGCAAGACCGAAGGGAAGCG
>NZ_JOIZ01000048.1 GCF_000721605.1 Streptomyces sp. NRRL S-37
TCCAGGTAAGTCATCCGGCCCAGAAACCTCCTTCCGAGTTCCTCCCGGCTGAGCCGGGGATACAAACAGAGCGCCTCGTGGCGCACATGGTGCGTTCGATGGTCCAGCGGTGGCGGCCGAGTCGCTGTGACGTCTCGACGCCCTTGCGGGCGATGCGGTGCCGGGTGCCTCGCTTCGCCGCCCATTAGGATTCGGACCCGTCAGGTCCCCTTTTCATCGCCCGCATGTTCACCGAGTCGATCGCACAGCGGGACCAGTCCAGGTCACCGCGGGAGCCGAGTTCGTCGAGGACCAGGCGGTGGAGCTTGGCCCATACCCGGGCCTTCGTCCATTCGGTGAACCGGCGATGGGCCGTCGCGCCGGACGGTCCGAACGAGGCGGAGGGCAACTGCTGCCACGTGCAGCCCGAGGTCGCCACGAAGACAATCGCGGCCAGCACTTCGCGGTCGCCGTGCCGACGCCGACCACCGCCCTGAGGCCGCGATGGCGCCTCCGGCACTACACGCTGGAACAGCCCCCACAACTCGTCCGGCACCAGCCGCTCAACAATCCCTGCCACGACCGGCAGCTTACCCAGCCAAATGAGATGACTTCATGGTCGGCACCGAACCAGCACGGGAGTCAGCACCGCGCCGTCAAATCACCCTGAACTACGCATCCCGGACGGCACTCGTTTCGGCCACCATCGATCCCCTGAACCGCCTTTGCATGAGCTGGCATGGTGGCCGCACGCATAGCCGGCCCCCGAACTATGTTGCCCCGCCACATGTGCGCCTGACCTGCGGATTCCTACGGTGTGGCGACACGCAAACGTCCCCGTCACAGCCCAGGAAGTGGTGCCGATGTCGTCGCCCGCAGCCGCTCCACCTGCCCCGGACAACCTCAAGCGCATCGTCGCCGCGTCCCTCATCGGCACCACCATCGAGTGGTACGACTTCTTCCTCTACGGCTCGGCCGCCGCGCTCGTCTTCAACGAGTTGTTCTTCCCGGACTCCGATCCGCTGGTCGGCACGCTGCTGTCGTTCCTGACGTACGCCGTGGGGTTCGCCGCGCGGCCGCTCGGCGCGCTGGTCTTCGGGCACTACGGGGACCGGCTCGGGCGCAAGAAGCTGCTGGTGCTGAGCCTGTTGATGATGGGCGGGGCGACGTTCGCGATCGGGTTGCTGCCCACGCACGCGACCGTCGGCAGTGCCGCGCCCGTGCTGCTCACCGTGCTGCGGCTGGTCCAGGGGTTCGCGCTCGGCGGTGAATGGGGCGGTGCCGTGCTGCTGGTGTCCGAGCACGGGGACGCGCGGCGGCGCGGGTTCTGGGCCTCGTGGCCGCAGACCGGTGCGCCGGCGGGGCAGTTGCTGGCGACCGGTGTGCTGTCGCTGCTGACCGCCGTGCTGTCGGACTCCGCGTTCGGGGCCTGGGGCTGGCGGATCCCGTTCCTGCTGTCCGGGGTGCTGGTGATCGTCGGTCTGTGGATCCGTCTCTCCGTCGACGAGTCGCCGGTGTTCAAGCGGGCGCTGGAGCGGGCCGAGGCACGCAAGGCGGACGCGGGCGCCGAACGGATGCCGGTCGTGGCGGTCCTGCGGCACCACTGGCGTGACGTGCTGGTGGCGATGGGGGCGCGGATGGCGGAGAACATCGGCTACTACGTGATCACCGCGTTCATCCTCGTGTACGCGACCACGTCCGCCGGGGTCTCGAAGCAGACCGCGCTCAACGCGGTGCTCATCGCCTCGGCGGTCCACTTCGCCGTCATCCCGGCCTGGGGTGCCCTGTCGGACCGGCTCGGGCGGCGTCCGGTGTATCTGATCGGCGCGGCCGGGGTGGGGCTGTGGATGTTCCCGTTCTTCGCGCTGATCGACACCGGCGGTTTCGGCAGCCTGCTGCTGGCGGTGACCGTGGGTCTGGTACTGCACGGGGCGATGTACGCGCCGCAGGCCGCCTTCTTCTCCGAGATGTTCGCGACCCGGATGCGCTACTCCGGTGCCTCCATCGGCGCCCAGTTCGCCTCCGTGGCCGCGGGCGCGCCGGCGCCGCTCATCGCCACGGCACTGCTCTCGGACCACGGCAGCTCCACGCCGATCTCGCTCTACGTCATCGCGGCGAGCCTGCTGACGATCGTCGCCGTGGCGGCCGCCGAGGAGACCCGGCACCGGGATCTGGCGGACGCGGACCCGTCGGGTGGCGCGGGCGAACCGGTCGAGACGGTCCGGGACGCGCGCACCGTCTGATCCCGCACGGCACTGACTCCCGTACGCGCAGCGCGTACGGGAGTCAGTGCCGTGCGGGGGGCGGTGCGCCTCCCGACAGGCGGTGCAGGCGCAGGGCGAGCTGGATCTCCAGGGCCCGCGCCGGGCTCTGCCAGTCGTCGCCGAGGAGGCGGCCGACGCGTTCCAGCCGCTGGGCGACCGTGTTGACGTGGACGTGCAGTTCGTCCTTGGTGCGGGCGGGGCTCATGCCGCAGGCGAAGTAGGCGTCGAGGGTGCGCAGCAGCTCGGTGCCGCGTCGTTCGTCGTACGCCACGACCTGGCCGATGGTGCGGGTCACGAAGCCGGCGATGTCCCGCTCGCCGGCCAGCAGCAGCCCCAGGAAGCCGAAGTCCTCGGCGGCGGAGCCGTCACCGGCGCGGCCGAGGAGGCGGAGGGCGTCCAGGCAGCGGCGGGCCTCCGCGTAGGCCGACGCCACGGTGTCGGGGCGGGCGGTGAGGTGTTCGACCGGGGCGGACGCGCCGACGGTGACCGGTTCGTGGACGGCCGTGCCCAGGTGGCGGGCGGTGCGGCGGGCCAGCTCCGTGGCGGTGTCGCCGGGGGTGAGGGGCAGCAGCAGGACGGTGCCGCCGTCGCGTGCGGCGGCGAGGCCCTGCCGGGTGGCCGCGAGGTGGGAGGCCGCGGCCCACAGCCGTCTGCGGGCGTCCGCCTCCTCGTCGGCGCCGGCGGCGGGGCCCTCCAGGCGGGCGGCGAGCACGGTGTGGGTGGCGTCGAGGTCGGCGTGCAGCCGGGCCGCGCGCTCGCGCAGCAGGCGCGGGTCCCGGTCACGGGCGTCGAGCAGGTCGTCGAGCAGCTCGCCGCGGACGCGCTGTTCGGCCTCGGCGGCGGAGCGGCGGGCGAGCAGCAGCAGTGAGGTGACCATGGCCGCGCGTTCCAGCGTGCGCTGGTCGACGGGGTCGAGGCCGGGGTGGCCGCGCAGGACCAGCGCGCCGAGGAGTTCGTCTCCGGCGGCCACCGCGGCGATCCAGTCGTCCCGGTGCCGTACCGCGTGGCCTTCCGCCCGTGAGGACTCCAGGGCCCGGCCGGGTGCCGCGGTGGCCTCGGTGAACTCGACCGTGCCGTCCAGGACCTGGGACACGGCGGCGGCCACGTCGTGCACCCCGCCGCCGCGCAGGACCAGTCCGGTCAGCCGGTCGTGGACCTCCGAGGCGCGCTCGATGACCGCGCTGCGGTCCTTGATGATCTCGTTGGCGCGTTCCAGGCCGGCGAGGGCCGAGCGGGTCTCGGCGAGCAGGTTGGCGGTGTCGATGGCGGCCGCGGCGAGGGCGGCGAAGGAACCGAGCAGGGCGATCTGCTCCCGTTCGAAGACCCTGGCCCGCCGGTCCGCGGCGAACAGGACGCCGATGACGTGGTGTCCGAGCGTCAACGGCACGCCGAGGATGGCGACGAGCCCCTCGTCCCGCACGCCGGTGTCGATGCTGCGCGTGTGCTGGAAGCGGTCGTCGCGGAAGTAGTCGTCGGTGACGTAGGGGCGGGCGGTCTGGGCGACGAGGCCGCCGAGCCCCTCCCCCATGCCGAGGCGCAGCTGCTGGAAGCGGGCGGCGACCGAGCCCTCGGTGACCCGCATGTAGGTGTCGCCCCTGGCCGGGTCGTTCAGGCTGAGGTAGGCCACGTCGGTGCCGAGCAGGGAACGGGCGCGCTGCACGATCGCCCGGAGCACGGCGTCCAGGTCGCGCAGTCCGGCGAGGTCGTGGGCGGTCTCGAAGAGTGCGGACAGCTCGGCCTCCCGGCGGCGGCGCCCCTCCAGCTCCGCGCGCACCCGCAGGGCGAGCACCTTGGCCTGCTGGAGGGCGGTGATCCGCTCGGCGGGCAGTCCCTCGGCGCGGGCGAGCAGCACCGGCTGCTCGTACGCCTCGGCGGAGGCGCCGCGTGCCAGCAGCTCCAGGAACGGCGTCTCGGCGCCGCCGGACGCGGGGCCGGCGTCGGGACGCGTCCGGCCCGGCGCTCCGGCGGCGGGGGCGGGACGCTCGGCGGACTGGACGTGATCGCGGGACATGCTCACAGGATTCCTCATCGCGCGGCCGCCCCGTCAGGCCTGTGGAAAACTCCGCCGGCCGACGGCCGGCCGACGTCGGCCGGTGTCTCAGTGCGCGGTCCAGCCGCCGTCCAGGACCAGTGAGGTACCGGTCACGAAGGACGCCTGCGGGCCGCACAGATAGGCCACCGCCTCGGCTACCTCCTCCGGTTCGATGAGCCGCCGGACGGCGCTGTCCCGCAGCATCACCTCGGACAGGACACGGTCCTCGGGGATGCCGTGGGTCCGGGCCTGGTCGGCGATCTGCTTCTCGACCAGTGGGGTGCGCACATAGGCGGGGTTCACACAGTTGGAGGTGACGCCATGGGGCGCGCCTTCGAGGGCGGTGGTCTTGGACAGTCCCTCCAGGCCGTGCTTGGCGGCCACATAGGCGGACTTGTAGGCGGAGGCGCGCAGGCCGTGGACCGAGGACACATTGACGATGCGGCCCCATCCCTGGCCGTACATGTGGGGCAGGGCTCCCCGGATGAGCCGGAAGGGTGCCTCCAGCATCACGGTGAGCACCGTGTGGAAGACGTCGGGCGGGAATTCCTCGATGGGGCGGACCAGTTGCAGCCCGGCGTTGTTGACCAGCACGTCGGTGCCGGCGGCGGCGAGTTCGGCGGCGTCCAGGTCGGTGAGGTCGAGGACGTGCGGCTCGACGGCGCCCCCGGCGTCCCGGGCCGCCTCGGCGAGCGCCGCCAGGCCCGCGGCGTCCCGGTCGACGGCTCTGACCTCGGCCCCGGCGGCCGCGAGCCGCAGCGCGCAGGCGCGGCCGATACCGCCGGCGGCGCCGGTGACGAGGGCGGTACGGCCACCGAGGTCGAGCGGGGTGGCGTGGGGGGCCGGAAGGGCACGGGGCGCGGTCATGTGTCGACCCTAGGCAGCACCCCCACCACGCCCCATGTGGGCAAGCCCTACAGTTCAGCCGGTTCCAGTGGGGTCGAACCATGTGGGTGCGTCGGACATGGCCTGCTTGATCCGGAAGCGCGCGAACTCGTTCAGTTCCGGCAGCGCGTCCACGGCGAACCAGCCGACGTCCAGCGACTCGTCGTCGTTGACCCGTGCCTCGCCGCCGAGGGCACGGCAGCGGAAGGTGATGTCCATGTACTGGCAGACGTCGCCGTTCTCGTACGTCACCGGGTCCAGCGCCTGGACCAGGACGACCCGCTCGACGGCGCAGCGCACCGCGGTCTCCTCCTCGACCTCCCGCACGGCGCAGGCCGCGGGCTGCTCCCCGGGGTCGGGGATGCCGCCGAGCACCGACCACTTGCGGGTGTCGGTCCGCCGGTTCAGCAGGACTCTGCCCTCGTCGTCGAAGACGAGGGCGGTGACCCCGGGGAGCCAGAGGAGCTGATGACCGGCGGAGGCGCGCAGGGTGCGGATGAAGTCAGGAGTAGCCATGCCCCCGACCCTAACCGGCCGGTCAGAGCCCTCCCCCGCGCTTCAGGGGGCGTGCGGCGGGCGTACTACCGCACGTCACCGGCGCGTCGCCCGCGCACCCCGGCGGCGACGGACCATCCCAGTCCGCCCGCGGCGACCAGGACGAGGGCGATCTCCGGGAGGATGCCGAGGCGGGTGGCGGGAGTCCGGGAGGTGCGCAGCGGCACTTCCTGCACCAGCGAGTCGGCGACGAACATGCCGGTCTTCTGCGTGATCTCCCCGTCGGGCATGATGACCGCGCTGACCCCGCTGGTCACCGGCACGGTGACGGCGCGGCTGTGCTCCACGGCGCGGACCCGGGACATGGCGAGCTGCTGGTAGGTCATCTCGCTGCGGCCGAACGTGGCGTTGTTGCTGGGCACCGAGATCAGCTGGGCGCCGGCGGTGACCGTGTCGCGCACCGCCCAGTCGAAGGCGGCCTCGTAGCAGGTGACCAGGCCGACGCCGGCGCCGTTCATGGTGAAGACGCCCGGTTCGCCGCCCCGGCTGAAGTCACGGCTGACCATCGACGTCCAGTTCTCGTTGATCGCCCCCACCAGGGAGCGCAGCGGGAGGTACTCACCGAACGGCTGGATCTGCCGTTTGTCGTAGGTGTCGACGGGGCCCTTCTCCGGGTCCCAGAGGATCTGCTCGTTGAGCAGCTCGCCGTCCCTGTCGACCACGCCGCCGACCGAGACGGGCGCGCCGATGGCCTTGGCCGCCTTGTCGATGACGGTGCGCGCGTCGGGGTTGGTGAAGGGGTCGATGTCGGAGGAGTTCTCCGGCCACAGCACGATGTCGGGGCGCTCGGCCTTGCCGGCCGCGACGTCGGCGGCCAGGCGCTCCGTCTCCCGCGCGTGGTAGTCGAGGACCGCGCGCCGCTGGGAGTTGAAGTCGAGGCCGAGGCGGGGCACGTTCCCCTGGATGACGGCGACGGTCACGGTGCCGGCCTCGGCCTTGTCGCTGACCAGCGACCGGGCGGCGAGGGCGGCCACCAGCGGTACGGCGACGCTCAGCACGCCGACGGCCGCCGCGGCCCGCCGTACGGTCCCGGTGCGCCGGGCCCGCAGGGTCAGCCGGACGGTCTCGTACAGGCCGAAGCCGCACAGCACGACGGCGAAGCCCAGTACGGGGGTGCCGCCGAGCGCGGCGAGCGGCAGGAAGACACCGTCCGCCTGGCCGAACGCGATCTTGCCCCAGGGGAAGCCGCTGAACGGTATACGCGCGCGTACCGCCTCGCCGGCGATCCACAGCGCCGCCGCCCACACCGGCCACCCGGGGAGTTTCGACACCGCGGCGACGCCCGCGCCGACCAGTGCGACGAAGACCGCCTCGATCACCACGAGGGCGATCCACGGGCCGGGGCCGACCTCCACACCGGTCCACACCAGCAGCGGCAGCAGGAAGCCGAGGCCGAAGAGGTAGCCGAGGCCGAGCGCCGCCTTCCAGCTCCGGCCGCGCAGCACCCAGCCGAGGACGGCGAAGGCGGGCAGGGCCAGCCACCACAGGGTGCGCGGCGGGAAGCTGACGTAGAGGAGCAGGCCCGAGAGCGCGGCTGCGGCGGCCGGGAGGAGGCGCACCAGCCGCCCGCCCCGCGCCGGGGGCGCGGTCTGCGGCGGCATCGGGTCCGACTCGTCGACGGAGGTTGCGGTGACGGTCACTCCGGGAGTCTACGGCGCGTGACCTGGCGGCCGACAGCACGGTCGGCGGGGTGCGGGACGCCGGGCGGACCCTCGCCGCCGCGGGTGCGCGGGGCGCCTCCCGGATCCTTGAGGCACCGGGGAGGCAGGACCGCCCGCGGCCGCGCGGTCAGTGTTTGCGGGGGCGGAGGCGGTCCCGGATGACCGTCACCGCCGCTTCCGCGTCGTCCACCGTCACCGTGAAGGTGTGGCCGTCCCACAGGCGCAGGATGATGCCCTCGCCGCGGCGTACGACGACCGCTGTGCCCTTCTCGGGGCGCCAGCGGTATCCCCAGCCGCCCCAGTGCCGCGGGGTGACGTGCGGGGCGAACTCCGCGCCCGCGACGTGCGAGAGCGGGATGCGGCGGCGGGGCACGCCGATGTGACCGCAGCGCACCTCCAGATGCTCCTCGTCGACCCGCAGCGCGACGTGCACGAAGGCGAGGGTGCCGAACAGGACCAGCAGCCCGGCGGCGATGCAGCCGACGACGGCCATGGCCAGCGGCGCGATGCCGGACGTCCACGGGGAGTCGACGGCCAGCGCGATGCCGAGCGCCAGGCAGGCGACGCCGATCAGCGCCAGGAACCACTGGAAGCGGTTGGTCGCGCGACCGGTCCAGACCTCGGAGTACGGGGCGTGCTCGCCGTGGCGGTGGTCCCTCATGGATCCGAGGTTACTCAGAATCCGCTCCGCGGGTACCTCGTGGCGCAGTGTTACTGGGCCGTCCGGGCGGCGGCGGTGTGCCGCAGCAGCCGGCCCTCCGCGTAGGTGAGGGCGGCCGTGGGCAGCGCGCCCTCGCGCCCGCTCAGCAGCACCGTCAGGGTGCCGCTCGCCGGCGCCTGGGGGGCGGGCTGCTCACCGAGGCGGCGCAGGGCCTGGGCGGCCACCGCTCCGGCGGAGCCGTGCAGGGCGAGCGGCGGGCGGCCGGGGCGCTGCACGGCGGCCCGGATGCGCTCGGCGACCAGTTCGTAGTGGGTGCAGCCCAGGACGACGGTCGTCACGTCGTCCGGGGTGAGCTCGGCGGCCGCGGCGACGGCGGCGTCGATCGCCGTCTCGTCCGCGCGCTCCACCGCCTCGGCCAGCCCCCAGCACGGCACCTCGGTGACGGTGACGCCGTCGGCGAAGTTCTCGATCAGGTCCCGCTGGTAGGGGCTGCCGGTCGTGGCCGGTGTGGCCCAGATCGCCAGCGGTCCGCCGCCGGCCGCGGCCGGTTTGATCGCCGGGACGGTGCCGATGACCGGCAGGCCGGGCTCGAGGCGGGCCCGCAGGGCGGTGAGGGCGTGCACCGTGGCGGTGTTGCAGCCGACGATCAGCGCGTCGGGGCGGTACGCGGCGGCCGCCTCGGCGACGGCGAGGGCACGCCCGGTGAGGTCCTCCGGGGTTCTGGGCCCCCAGGGCATGCCGTCGGGGTCGAGGGAGAGGACGAGATCGGCGTCGGGGCGCAGACGCCGTACCGCGGCGGTGGCCGCCAGCAGCCCGATTCCGGAGTCCATGAGCGCGATCTTCACCCGGCCACGATAGACGATGAGCCGCTTCGGGCCCCTGTCGTGGGGCAGACTGCGGCAGGTGAGCGCCGTTGTGTGGAGTGCCGCCGGATCACTCGCCGCCTGGTGGTGGCTGCTGTTCTGCCAGGGCTTCTTCTGGCGTACGGATGTGCGACTCCCGCCGTCCCGCGACCCGGGGACCTGGCCGTCGGTGTGTGTCGTGGTCCCCGCGCGGGACGAGGCGGCGGTGCTGCCCGCGAGCCTGCCCTCGCTGCTCGCCCAGGACTATCCGGGCCGGGCCGAGGTCTTTCTCGTCGACGACGGCAGCACGGACGGCACCGGGGAGCTCGCGCGGGAGCTCGCGGACCGGCACGGCGGGCTGCCGCTCACGGTGGGCTCTCCGGGTGAGCCGCCCGCCGGCTGGACCGGCAAGCTGTGGGCGGTGCGGCACGGCATGGGGCTGGCCCGCGCGCGTGACCCCGAGTACCTGCTGCTGACGGACGCCGACATCGCGCACGCCCCGGACAGTCTGCGCCGGCTGGTGGCGGCGGCCCGTACCGGGGGGTTCGACATCGTCTCGCAGATGGCGCGGCTGCGGGTGGCGAGCCTCTGGGAACGCCTGGTCGTACCGGCGTTCGTCTACTTCTTCGCACAGTTGTACCCGTTCCGCCGGATCGGGCGGGAGGGGACCCGTACGGCCGCCGCGGCGGGCGGCTGTGTGCTGCTGCGCACCGAGGCGGCCGGGCGGGCGCGGGTCCCGGACGCGATCCGGCAGGCCGTCATCGACGACGTGGCGTTCGCCCGCGCGGTGAAGCGGAGCGGCGGACGGGTCTGGCTGGGGCTCGCGGACCGGGTGGACAGCGTGCGTCCGTATCCGCGGCTGCGCGACCTGTGGCGCATGGTGGCACGGAGCGCGTACGCGCAGCTGCGGCACAGCCCGGTGCTGCTGGCCGGTACGGTCGCCGGGCTGGCGCTGGTGTACCTGGTGCCGCCCGTCGCGGTGATCGTGGGCGCGGTGACGGGGAGCGGGACGGCGGCGGTCCTCGGTGCGGCGGCCTGGCTGGTGATGTCGGGGACGTACGTGCCGATGCTCCGGTACTACCGGCAACCGCTGTGGCTCGCTCCCCTGCTGCCGTTCACCGCGTTCCTGTACCTGCTGATGACGGTGGACTCGGCGGTGCGGCACCACCGGGGGCGCGGTGCGGCCTGGAAGGGCCGCACCTACACACGTCCGGACGCCGTGCCGGACGAGGGCTGAACGGCCCTCACTTGCGGCCGGGGGTCCAGTTCATGCCCCACCCGTAGGCGTGGTCGACGGTGCGCTGCGGGCTCACTCCGCGCTCGGGGACCAGGTAGCGGGCCTCGCGCTGGACGACGAGCTCGCCGCCGCCGGTGTTGGTGATCAGGGCGAGCGCGCACACCGTCGAGGGGACGGTGCACTCGTCGAGGGAGAAGTCGATCGGCGCGCCGTGCTGCGGCCGGAGCGTGACCGTGGCGTGCAGGTCGGCGAAGGAGCGGGCGCCCTCGTAGATGGTGACGAAGACGAGGACGCGCCGGAGGAGGTGCTTGTGGTCGAGGTTGACGGTGAGGTTCTCGCCGTTCGCCGCGGCACCGGTGCGGTCGTCGCCGTCCAGGTGGATGAAAGGGGGCTGGTGCAGTGCGCCGAAGGCGTTGCCGAGGGCCTGGACGACGCCCTTGCGTCCGTCGGTGAGTTCGTACAGGGCGCACAGGTCGAGGTCGAGATCGGAGTGCAGGGCGACCGGGCGGCCCAGCTTGCCGGCCCAGCCCGAGAACTGCTTGCGGACCTCCCAGTTGAGGTTCACGTGCAGGGCGCCCGACGTGCCGCCCTGCTTGGTCAGGGAGACGGAGGGGGCCGCCTTGGTGAGCGTCACCTTCGTCAGCCGGACCGGCGCGGGGGGAGCGGACGGCGGGGGCGGTGCGACCGGAGGGGACAGGGTGACCGGGGGCGTGACGGGCGGCACCGGGGGCGCGGGGGCGGCGGGCGCCGCGGGGGCGTGCTGCGGCTCGTCCACCGTGATGCCGTAGTCGGTGGCGAGGCCCTCGAGTCCGCTGCTGTAGCCCTGGCCGACGGCGCGGAACTTCCAGGCACCCTGGCGCCGGTAGAACTCGCCGAGGACGAACGCCGTCTCGGTGGTCGCGCCCGTGCTGTCGAAGCGGGCCGCCACGGTGCCGTTCGCGGCGTCCTTGACCTCGATGTACAGGTCCTGGACCTGTCCGAACGTGCCGCCGTCGCAGGAGGCGGCCAGGATCACCGTCTCGATGCCGGGCTCCACGCGCGTGAGGTCGACGAGCAGGGTGTCGGTGGCCCGCCCTCCCGCGTCCCGCTTGCCCTCGTGGCGCACGGCGCCGGAGGCGTGGGCGGGCTGGTTGTAGAAGACGAAGTCGTCGTCGGAGCGGACCTTCCCGCCGGTCAGCAGGAGGGCCGAGGCGTCCGCGTCGGGTACGCCGGGGCCGGAGCGCCGGCCCACGTCCACCCGTAGTGCCGTCGTCGGCACCGGTGTGTTCGATCCCTTCGGCATTGACATGTCCGCCCCCATCACGGGTCGCCGCGCCGGGCCGGGACCCGGCATCCGTCGGTGTTCGTGCGCACAACTTATTCCCCCGCGCGGGGAACTCCCACGGGGAGTGCGCGGGAACCGGTGGCCAACCGCCGGTAACCCGTCCGGAACTCGGCCTTTACACGAAATACGCCTGCCGATGCGTCCGTTTTCCGTAAGTTCGCTCGCATTGGGGATCCCCGGTCACACCGGGCACGGAAAACAACCCTCTTATCGGTCTCCCCAACCAGCACATCGTGGGCTTAACTTATGTGCCATGACCTCCCCCCGCTCCACTTATGGCGGCGGCTACTACTCCGCTGCCTTCCCGGACACCCCGATCTACGACTCCCTCGTGGCCGAGCGGGGTACCCCGCAGATCGCCCCGATCCGGGTCCCCGCCGCGTACGAGGCGCCGGCCGGCCATCTGCCCGCCCTCCCCTCGGCGTTGCCCGCCCTCCCGGCGGCCCCGTCCCAGCCCTCCTACGGCTACCCGCAGATGCCGCAGCCCGCCCCGTTGCAGCAGGCGCCCGCGGCGTACATCCCGCAGCAGGCGACCGCGCCGCGCGGCTACCCCGGCCCCCAGCCGCAGCCGCCGCGTCCGGTTCCGCCCGCGGGCTACGAGGCGATGCGCCCCGCGGCTCCGCGGCCGGGTCCCGCTCCCTACCAGGACCCGTACAACAGTCAGCAGTACCGCGGGTACTGAGCCTGCCCGGGGCTGTCGGTGCCGTACGGCACGACGGCCCCGCGGGCGTGCCCGTCCGCACCCGATTCGCCGGAGGCCCCGAGGTCGCTTCCGGCTGTCCCCGGGGAGGGGACCGGACCTCCGCCCGGCGGGGCGGGACACACGGTTCCCCCCC
>NZ_JOIZ01000049.1 GCF_000721605.1 Streptomyces sp. NRRL S-37
GCGGGAGGAGGGCGGCTGGGAGCGGTTCACGCTGTCGCTCGGTGAGGCGTGGGCGTACGGCGCCGACGTCGACTGGGACGCCTTCTACGACGGCACCCGACCCCACCGCGTCGACCTCCCCACCTACCCCTTCCAGCGCCAGCACTACTGGCCCCGCTTCGCCGACACCTCCGGCGACGTCACCTCCGCCGGACTGGAGTCCCCCGACCACCCCCTGCTCGGCGCCTCGGTCGAACTCGCCGGCGGCGACGGACTCGTCGCCACCGCCCGCTGGTCCCTGCGCAGCCAGCCCTGGCTCGCCGACCACGCCGTCTCCGGCACCGTCATCGTCCCCGGCACCGCCCTCGTCGAGTCCGTCATCCGCGCCGGTGACGTCCTCGGCGTCGGCAGCGTCGACGAACTGACCCTCCAGGCCCCCGTCGTCCTCCAGGAACGCGGCGAGGTCCAAGTCCAGATCGGCATCGGCGACGCTGACGACTCCGGCCGCCGCCCCGTCACCGTCCACACCCGGGCCACCGGACCCGACGGCGACACCGAAGACCTGTGGACCCTGCGCGCCCAGGGCACCCTCACCGAACCGGGCGCCCCCGCCGTGGCACGGCCCGAGGACTTCACCGCCTGGCCGCCGCCCGGCGCCACCGCCCTGGCCGCCGACGGCTTCTACGACCTGCTCGCCGGCCGCGGCTACGAGTACGGCCCCGTCTTCCAGGGCGTCCGCGCCACCTGGCGGCGCGGCGACGACGTCTTCGCCGAAGTCGTCCTGCCCGACCAGGTGCGCGGCGACGCCGCCCGGTTCGGCATCCACCCCGCCCTCCTCGACGCCGCCCTGCACGCCGCCGGACTCGCCCCCGGCGGCGACGACCGCACCGTCGTCCCCTTCGCCTGGTCCGGAGTCTCCCTGTACGCCACCGGCGCCACCGCGCTGCGCGTACGGATCTCCCCGGCCGGCGAGGACACCGTCACCGTCCACCTCACCGACCCGAGCGGCGCGCCCGTCGCCGTCATCGACGCGCTGGCCGTCCGCGAGGTGGCCGCCGAGACCCTCGACCCGTCCGCACGGGCCGCCCGCGACTGGCTGTTCCACCTCGACTGGACACCCCTCACGCCCGCCGCCCCCGCCGACACGACCGGCTGGGCCGTGCTCGGCACCCTGGATACCGCCGCCACCGCCCCCGACGGCACCGGCGGCCCGCTGCCCGTCCTCACCGACCTCACCGCGCTCGACGACACCACCGGCCGACCCCCCACCACCGTCCTCCTGTTCGCCGGACGGAACGCCCCGGCCGCACCCGGCGACGACACCCCGGCCGCCCCCGACACCCTCCTCGCGGAGGTCCTGACCACCGTCAACGACTGGCTCGCCGACGACCGCACCGCGCGGATCCCGCTCGTCGTGGTCACCCGCCACGCCGTCGCCACCGGACCCGGCGACCCCGTACACGACCTGCCCGGCGCCGCCGTCTGGGGCCTGGTGCGCTCCGCACAGTCCCAGCACCCCGGCCGCCTCGTCCTCGCCGACCTCGACGTCCACGACGACTCCTGGCAGGCCCTGCCCGCCGCGCTCACCACCGGCGAACCGCAGCTCGCCCTGCGCCAGGGCACCGCCCACGCACCCCGGCTGGCCCGCCCCCGCACCGCCGACACCCTGACCGCCCCCGACGCCACCGCCTGGCGCCTGGACATCCCGGTCAAGGGCTCCGTCGACCAGCTGGAACTGGTGCCCTGCCCCGAGATCACCGGCGAGCCCGCACCCGGACACGTCCTCATCGAGGTCCGCGCCGCCGGACTCAACTTCCGCGACGTCCTCAACACCCTCGGCATGTACCCCGGCCCCGCCGTCCTCCTCGGCGCCGAAGCCGCCGGCGTCGTCACCGCCACCGGCCCCGGCGTCACCGGCCTCACCCCCGGCGACCGCGTGATGGGCCTGGTCACCGGCGGCTTCGGCACCCACGCCGTCGCCGACGCCCGCATGGTCGCCCCCGTGCCCGACGGCTGGACCTTCACCCAGGCCGCGTCCGTCCCCGTCGCCTTCCTCACCGCCTACTACGGCCTGCGCGACCTCGCCGGCCTCACCGCCGGCGAGTCCGTCCTCGTCCACGCCGCCGCCGGCGGCGTCGGCATGGCCGCCGCCCAGCTCGCCCGCCACTGGGGCGCCGAGCTCTACGGCACCGCCGGCGACCACAAGCGCCGCCTGCTGCGCGCCGAGGGCTGGGCCGACGACCACCTCGCCTCCTCCCGCACCCTCGACTTCGAGGACCGGTTCCGGCGGACCAGCGGCGGACGCGGCGTGGACGTCGTACTGAACTCGCTGGCCGGCGACTTCGTCGACGCCTCCCTGCGCCTGCTCGCCCCCGGCGGACGCCTCATCGACATGGGCAAGACCGACGTCCGCGACCCCGGCCAGGTCACCCTCGACCACCCCGGAGTCGCCCTCTACCAGGCGTACGAACTGCGCGAGGCCGGCGAGGACCGCATCCGGGAGATGTTCGCCGACCTCACCCGGCTCTTCGCCGACGGCTCCCTCAGCCCGCTGCCCACCGTCACCTGGGACGTCCACCACGCCCGCGACGCCTTCCGCCACATGGCGCAGGCCAAGCACTACGGCAAGATCGTCCTCACCGTGCCGCGCGCCTGGAACCCCGACGGCACCGTCCTCATCACCGGCGGCACCGGCACCATCGGCGGCATCCTCGCCCGCCACCTCGTCACCCGGCACGGCATGCGTCACCTGCTGCTCACCGGCCGCCGCGGCCCCGACGCCCCCGGCGCCACCGAACTGCGCGACGAACTCACCGCCCTCGGCGCCGAGGTGACCATCGCCGCCTGCGACGCCGCCGACGCCGGACAGCTCGCCGCGACCCTCGCCGCCGTACCCGCCGCCCACCCGCTCACCGCCGTGGTGCACGCGGCCGGCGCCCTCGACGACGGCGCCCTCGAACACCTCACCCCCGACCGGCTCCGCACCGTCCTCGCCCCCAAGGCCGACGCCGCCCGCCACCTGCACCGCCTCACCCGCGACCTCGACCTCGCGGACCTGGTCCTCTTCTCCGCCGGCGCCGGCGTCTTCGGCAACGCCGGACAGGCCAACTACGCCGCCGCCAACACCTACCTCGACGCCCTCGCCCACCGCCGCCGCGCCGACGGCCTGCCCACCACCTCCCTGTCCTGGGGCCTGTGGGCCGACGCCAGCGCCATGACCGGCCACCTCGACGACACCGACCTCGCCCGCGTCCGCCGCTCCGGCGTCCTGCCGCTGTCCGCGGCCGACGGCATGGCCCTCTTCGACGCCGCGCTCGCCGAACAGCGCCCGCACCTGGTGCCCGTCCGCCTCGACACCGGCCGGCTGCGCACCGGCGACGGCGAGATCCCGCACCTGCTGCGCGCCCTGTACCGGGGCCCCGTCCGCCGCACCGCGCAGGCGGGCGCCGCGGGCGGCACCGACGGACTGCGGCCGCGCCTGGCCGGCCTGCCCGCCGACGACCGGCTCACCCTGCTGCGCGACCTCGTCGCCACCCACGCCGCCGCCGTCCTCGGCCACACCGACCCCGACCGGCTGCACGCCGGCCGCGCCTTCCGCGACCTCGGCTTCGACTCGCTGACCGCCGTCGAACTGCGCAACCGGCTCAACGCCGCCACCGGCCTCAGGCTGCCCGCCACCCTCGTCTTCGACCACCCGACCCCCGACGAACTCGCCGCCCACCTCGACGGCGAACTCTCCGGCGGCGAACCCTCCGGCGGCGAACCCTCCGGCGGCGTTCCCTCCGGCGGCGTTCCCGCCGTCCCGGCCCCCCTCCCGGCCGCCGCCGGGGGAGACGAACCGTTCGCGATCGTCGGCATGGCCTGCCGCCTCCCCGGCGGGGTGCGCTCCCCGGAGGACCTGTGGCGGCTCCTCGCCGACGGCACCGACGCCATCGCCGAGTTCCCCGGCGACCGCGGCTGGGACCTCGACGGCCTCTACGACGCCCTGCCCGGCGACCAGGTCACCTCCCGCACCCGCGAGGGCGGCTTCCTGCACGACGCCGCCGACTTCGACGCCGACTTCTTCGGCATCTCCCCGCGCGAGGCCCTCGCCATGGACCCGCAGCAGCGGCTCCTGCTGGAGACCGCCTGGGAGACGTTCGAATGCGCCGGCATCGACCCCCGGTCGGTGCGCGGCAGCCGCACCGGCGTCTTCGCCGGCCTCTCCTCCAGCGACTACCTCAAGCGCGTCACCCACGTCCCCGACGAGATCGCCGGCTACGTCAACAACGGCAACGCCAACAGCGTCGTCTCCGGCCGCGTCGCCTACACCCTCGGCCTGGAAGGACCGGCCGTCACCGTCGACACCGCCTGCTCCTCCTCCCTCGTCGCCCTGCACATGGCGCTCCAGGCGCTGCGCCGCGGCGAGTGCACCATGGCCCTGGCCGGCGGCGTCACCGTGATGTCCTCACCGGAGATCATCGTCGACTTCTCCCGCCAGCGCGGCCTGGCCGCCGACGGCCGCTGCAAGCCGTTCGCCGCCGCCGCCGACGGCACCGGCTTCTCCGAGGGCGTCGGCCTGATCCTCGTCGAGCGGCTCTCCGACGCCCGCCGCAACGGCCACCAGGTCCTCGCCGTCGTCCGCGGCTCGGCCGTCAACCAGGACGGCGCCTCCAACGGCCTCACCGCCCCCAACGGGCCCGCCCAGCAGCGCGTCATCCGCCAGGCCCTCGCCGACGCGGGCGTCAGCGCCACCGAGGTCGACGCCGTCGAGGCGCACGGCACCGGCACCCGCCTCGGCGACCCCATCGAGGCCCAGGCCCTCCTCGCCACCTACGGCCAGGACCGCGACCCCGAGCGCCCCCTGCTGCTCGGCTCCGTCAAGTCGAACATCGGCCACACCCAGGCCGCCGCCGGCGTCGCCGGCGTCATGAAGATGGTCCTCGCCCTGCGCCACGGCCTGCTCCCCAAGAGCCTGCACGTCGACGCGCCCACCCCGCACGTCGACTGGTCCTCCGGCGCCGTCAGCGTCCTCGCCGAGGCCACCGAGTGGCCCGAACCGGCCACCCCCCGCCCGCTGCGCGCCGCCGTGTCCTCCTTCGGCATCAGCGGCACCAACGCCCACGTCATCCTCGAACAGGCCCCGGCCGGACCGGAGCCGGCCGACGGGACGGACAGCGGCGCCGACGACGCGCCGCGGACCCTCGCCGAGCGCCCGCTGCCCTGGGTCCTGTCCGCCCGCGGCGACGCCGCCCTGCGCGGCCAGGCCCGCGCCCTCCTCGCCCACCTCGACGCGCACCCCGACACCGCACCGGCCGACATCGCCCTGTCCCTCGTGACCCGCCGGGCCACCCTGGAGAAGCGCGCCGTCGTCGTCGCCACCACCACGGACGACTTCCGCGCCGGCCTCACCGCCCTCGCCGACGGCACCCCCTCGCCCGCCGTGACCAGCGGCGGCCGGGGCGCCGGCCGCGACCGCAGGGCCGTCCTCGTCTTCCCCGGCCAGGGCTCCCAGTGGGCCGGCATGGGCGCCGCACTCCTCGACACCTCACCGGTGTTCGCCGCCCGGATCGACGCCTGCGCCGACGCCCTCGCCCCGTACGTCGACTGGTCCCTCACCGACGTCCTGCGCGCCGCCGACGGCGCGCCCTCCCTCGACCGGGTCGACGTCGCCCAGCCCGCCCTGTGGGCGGTGATGGTCGCGCTCGCCGAGGTGTGGCGCGCCCACGGCCTCAAGCCCGCCGCCGTCCTCGGCCACTCCCAGGGCGAGATCGCCGCCGCCGCCGTCAGCGGCGCCCTCTCCCTCGACGACGCCGCCCGGATCGTCGCCGTGCGCAGCCTCGCCATCGCCCGCGAACTCTCCGGCCACGGCGGCATGGCGGCCGTCACCGCCCCGCACGACGAGGTCGCCGCGCTCGTCGCCGACCTGCCCGGCGTGTCGGTCGCCGCCGTCAACGGCCCGTCCTCCGTGGTGGTCTCCGGCGACACCGACGGCCTCGACACCCTCCTCGCCGACTGCGCGGAGCGGGGCGTGCGCGCCCGCCGCATCCCCGTCGACTACGCCTCCCACTCCGCGCACGTCGACCGGCTCGCCGAGACCCTGCCCGCCGCCCTGGACGGCATCGAACCCCGCGACGGCGCCATCCCGTTCTTCTCCACCGTCACCGCCGACTGGCTGCCCGGCACCGCCCTGGACGCCCCCTACTGGCACCGCAACCTGCGCGGCACCGTCCGCCTGGAGGAGTCCCTGCGCGCCCTCCTCGACCAGGGCCACGACGTGTTCGTCGAGTGCAGCCCGCACCCGGTGCTCACCGTCGGCATCGAGGACACCGCCACCGCCGCCGGCGCCGACGCGGTCGCCCTCGGCTCCCTGCGCCGCGACGACGGCGGTACCGACCGCATGCTGACCGCGCTGGCCGCCGCTCACGTCGCCGGCGTCCCCGTCGACTGGCGGCCCGCCGTCGCCCACGGCCGCCCCGTGGACCTGCCCACCTACGCCTTCCAGCGCGAGCGGTACTGGCTGGAGGCCACCGGCGCCCAGGCCGACCCCACCGGACTCGACACCGTCGTACGGCTCGCCGACGGCGGCGCCGTCCTCGGCGGCGCACTGTCGCTGACCGCACAGCCCTGGCTGGACGCCCACCGCGTCCACGGCACCGCCGTCGTCCCCGCCACCGCCCTGCTCGACTGGGCGGTACGGGCCGGCGACGAGACCGGCAGCCCGACCGTCACCGCCCTCGACGAACACACCCCGGTCACCGTCCCCGAACGGGGCCGCGCCGACCTCCAGATCACCGTCTCCGCCCCCGAGGACACCGGCGACGGCCCGGGCCGGCGCACCCTCACCGTCCACTCCCGCATCCCCGACCCGGACGGCACCGACGTGCCGTGGACCCTGAACGCCACCGGCACCCTCACCGCCGGCGACCCGGCGCCCGCCCCGGCCGGCCCCGACACCTGGCCGCCCGCCGGCGCCCGCCCCACCGACCCCGACCGGGCCCACGACCGCCTCGACGGCAGCGGCCTGGACACCGGCGCCGCCTTCCGCACCCCGCGCGCACTGTGGCGGCACGGCACCGACCTCCTCGCCGACGTGGAACTCCCCGAGGACGCCCACGCCGACGCCGCCCGGTTCCGCCTCCACCCGGCGCTGCTCCAGACGGCCCTCGCCCTGGCCGCCACCCCCGAGCACGCCACCGCGCCCGCCCTGCCGCAGCGCTGGCAGGACGTCACCACGTACGCCACCGGCGCCACCCGGCTGCGCCTGCGGCTGACCGGCGACGGCGACACCTGGACGGTCCACGCCCACGACGGCACCGGAGCCCCCGTCCTCACCGCCGCCGCCACCACCCGCCCGGCCACCCCCGACCGGCTCCCGGCCGCCACCGCCCCCGACGCCCTGCACCGCGTCGAATGGACCCCGTGGACCGGCGACACCGACCCCGCGGACCTCACCGGCCCCTGGGCCGTCGTCGGAAACCCCGGACGCCTCACCGCCGCCCTCGAACGCGCCGGCGCCACCGTCCACGTCCACCCCACCCTCGACGACCTCACCGCCGCCCTCGACAGCGGCGACACCGCACCGCCGGCGCTGGTCGTCGTCCCCCGCACCCACGACGACGGCACCACCGGCACGGCCGGGAACACCGCGGCCGCCGCCCACACCTCCGCCCACCGGGCCCTGCGCCTGGCCACCACCTGGCTCAGCGACCCGCGCCACACGGCCACCCCGCTCCTCGTGGTGACCGAGGGAGCCCTCGCCACCGGACCCGACGACGGTGTCCCGGCCCTCGCCGACGCCACCGTCTGGGGCCTGCTGCGCTCCGCCCAGACCGAACACCCCGGCCGCTTCCTCCTCGCCGACCTCGACCCGTCCACCGGCAACGCGGCCGACGGCACGGACCACGCCGACCCGTCGGCCACCGCCCTGATCGCCGCCGTCGCCGCCGCCGGACGCACCGGCGAGCACCAGTTCGCCGTACGCGCCGGCACCGTCACCGTGCCCCGCCTGGTCCGCGCCGACCACGACGGCACCACACCGGCGGACAGCACCCCGTGGGGCGACGACACGACGTCCGGCACCGTCCTGATCACCGGCGGCACCGGCGTCCTCGGCGCCCTCGTCGCCCGCCACCTCGTCACCCGGCACGGCGTACGCCACCTGCTGCTCACCGGCCGCCGCGGCCCCGACGCCCCCGGCGCCGCCGAGCTGCGCGACGAACTCACCGCCCTCGGCGCCGAAGTCTCCGTCGTCGCCTGCGACGCCGCCGACCGCGACCGGCTCGCCGAGACCCTCGCCGCCGTACCCGCCGCACACCCCCTGACCGCCGTGGTCCACGCGGCCGGCGTCCTCGACGACGGCCTCCTCGACACCCTCACCCCCGAACGCCTCGACCACGTCCTGCGACCCAAGGCCGACGCCGCCTGGAACCTGCACGAACTCACCCGCGACACCAAACTCTCCGCGTTCGTGCTGTTCTCCTCCTACGCGGGCCTCGCGGGCGGTCCCGGCCAGGCCAACTACGCCGCCGCCAACGCCTTCCTCGACGCCCTCGCCCAGCACCGGCGCGCCCGCGGCCTCACCGCCGTCTCCCTCGCCTGGGGCTTCTGGGGCGACCGCAGCGACCTCACCGGCGCCCTCGACGAGACCGACCTCGCACGGCTGGACCGGGCCGGCATCCGCCCCCTCACCGCCGACCAGGGCCTCGGCCTGCTCGACGCGGCCACCGCCCTGGACACCGCCCACCTGGTGCCCGTACGACTCGACCCGCGCGCCCTGCGCGCCGACCAGGTGCCCCCGCTGCTGCGGGCCCTCGCCCGGCCCGCCGCCCGCCGCGCCGCCGACACCGCGACCACGGGCGGACCGCAGGACTTCCGCCGCAGGCTCGCCGCCCTCAGCGGCCCCCAGCAGCAGGCCCTGCTGCACCGCACCGTCCTCGGCCACGTCGCCGCCGTCCTCGGACACGCCTCCGCCGACGCCCTGGACTCCGGTCGCGGCTTCCTCGACCTCGGCATGTCCTCCCTGACCGCGGTCGAACTCCGCAACCGCCTCAACGCGGAGACGGGCCTGACCCTGCCCACCACCCTCATCTTCGACCACCCGGACCCGGCCGCCCTCGTCCGCCACCTGCGGGACGAACTCGGCACCGGCCCCGCCGGATCCGACGACGCGGACCAGCCCGTCTTCGCCGAACTGGCCGGCCTCGAGGCCGCCGTGAACGGCACCGAACTCGACGACCAGGACCGGGCCCGCCTCGCCAAACGGCTCCAGGCCCTCCAGTGGAAGCTCGACGCCGCCACGGAGACCACCGGCGAACGCGACGACACCGACCTCGACACCACCACGGACGACGAGATGTTCGACCTGATCGACAACGAACTCGGCCTCGCCTGACACCCCGGCCCGGCACCGCGTCCCTCCAGCCAGAACCAGAGGATCCCACCCCCATGGCAAGCTCCGAAGACAAGCTCCGCGACTACCTCAAGAAGGTCACCGCAGACCTGCGTCGCACCCGTCAGCGGCTGGAGTCCGTCGAGGCCGGCCAGAGCGAGCCGATCGCCGTCATCGGCATGGCCTGCCGCTTCCCCGGCGGGGTGCGCTCCCCGGAGGACCTGTGGCGGCTCGTCGCCGACGGCACCGACGCCGTCGGCCCGCTGCCCGAGGACCGCGGCTGGGACCTCGACTCCCTCTACGACCCCGACCCGGGCACCCCCGGCAAGAGCTACGTCCGCGAGGGCGGCTTCCTCGACGGCGCCGCCGACTTCGACGCCGACCTCTTCGGCATCGCCCCCCGCGAAGCCCTCGCCATGGACCCCCAGCAGCGGCTCCTGCTGGAGACCGCCTGGGAAGCGGTCGAACGCGCCCGCATCAGCCCCGCCTCCCTCCGCAACACCGACACCGGCGTCTTCGTCGGCGGCGCCGACACCAACTACGGCTCCCTCGCCCGCACCACCGAGGAGACCGAGGGCCACAACCTCACCGGCGGCGCCATGAGCGTCCTGTCCGGCCGCATCTCCTACACCCTCGGCCTGGAGGGCCCGGCCGTCACCGTCGACACCGCCTGCTCCTCCTCCCTCGTCGCCCTCCACCTCGCCACCCGCGCCCTGCGCGCCGGCGAATGCTCCCTCGCCCTGGCCGGCGGCGTCGCCATGATGCCGACCACCGAACTCTTCACCGAGTTCTCCCGCCAGCGCGGCCTCGCCCCCGACGGCCGCTGCAAGCCCTTCGCCGAAGCCGCCGACGGCACCGCCTGGGGCGAGGGCGTCGGCGTCCTCCTCGTCGAACGGCTCTCCGACGCCCGCCGCAACGGCCACCAGGTCCTCGCCGTCATCCGCGGCACCGCCGTCAACCAGGACGGCGCCAGCAGCCGCCTCACCGCCCCCAACGGCCCCTCCCAGCGCCGCGTCATCGAGGCCGCCCTCGCCGACGCCCGCCTCACCCCCGACCAGATCGACGCCGTCGAGACCCACGGCACCGGCACCACCCTCGGCGACCCCATCGAGGCCCAGGCCCTCCTCGCCACCTACGGCCAGAACCGGCCCGCCGACCGGCCACTGCTCCTCGGCGCCGTCAAGTCGAACATCGGCCACGCCCAGGCGGCGGCCGGCGTCGCGGGCGTCATCAAGATGGTCATGGCGATGCGCCACGGCGTACTGCCCGCCATCCTGCACGTCGACACGCCCACCACCCACGTCGACTGGAACGCCGGCGCCGTCGAACTCCTCACCGAGGCCACCGACTGGCCCACCGCCGAACACCCCCGCCGCGCCGGCGTCTCCGCCTTCGGCATCAGCGGCACCAACGCCCACGTCCTGCTGGAACAGGCCCCCCTCCTCGAGGAGACGGAGGCATCCGACGGCGCGGGCACGGAGACCCCGGCCGCCGACCCCGCCGTGACCCCCTGGCTGCTGTCCGCCCGCTCCGAGGCCGCACTGCGCGCCCAGGCCGCACGCCTCCTCGCGCACATCGACACCCCGGCCACCGCCCTCCGGCACGCCGACATCGCCCTCTCCCTGGCGACCAGCCGCGCCCCGCTCCCGCACCGCGCGGTGGTCCTCGCCACCGACCCCGACACCACCACCCAGGCCCTCACCGCCCTCGCCGACGCCACCCCCCACCCCGCCGTCGTCGAAGGCACCGCCCAGGGCGGCTCGACCGCCTTCCTGTTCTCGGGCCAGGGGTCGCAGCGGCTCGGCATGGGACGTGAACTGTACGGTCGTTTCCCGGTGTTCGCGGAGGCGTTCGACGCGGTGTGTGCGGGCCTGGACGAGCACCTGGAGCGGCCGCTGCGTGACGTGGTCTGGGGCCAGGACGCGGACAGGCTGAATCAGACCGCG
>NZ_JOIZ01000050.1 GCF_000721605.1 Streptomyces sp. NRRL S-37
GCACGTGTGGGCGTTCGCGGTGGGCTGGGCGCTGCTGGCCGGTGTGATCGGCTTCGTGTACTTCTGGAAGGCAGAGGAGAAATACGGCCGTGGCTGACACCACCGACGAGAAGGTCCCCACGGTCATCGCGGACGACCTGCACATCGTCTACCGCGTCAACGGCGCGAAGACCGGCAAGGGAAGCGCCACGGCGGCGCTCAGCCGCATCGTCAAGCGGGGCGAGGAGCGGGGCGTGCGCAAGGTGCACGCCGTGCGCGGCGTCTCCTTCGTCGCCTACCGGGGCGAGGCGATCGGGCTCATCGGCTCCAACGGCTCGGGCAAGTCGACCCTGCTGCGGGCCATCGCCGGACTGCTGCCCGCCGAGCGGGGCAAGGTCTACACCGACGGCCAGCCCTCCCTGCTCGGCGTCAACGCCGCCCTGATGAACGACCTGACGGGCGAACGGAACGTCATATTGGGCGGGCTCGCCATGGGGATGTCCCGCGAGCAGATCAAGGCCCGCTACCAGGAGATCGTCGACTTCTCCGGCATCAACGAGAAGGGTGACTTCATCACCCTGCCGATGCGTACCTACTCCTCCGGCATGGCGGCCCGGCTGCGCTTCTCCATCGCCGCCGCCAAGGACCACGACGTCCTCCTCGTCGAACTGTCCGGCGGGGCCCGGCGTCTGCAAAAAGGACGTCAACTCCGGCCGCCCGGTGGAATCTTGACGCCGATCGGTGTGTTGTCGTGGTGCGCGCGGACCCCCGTCGTCACGCGCCATGTCGCACAACGTAAGCTGTACCGGTCCCGAAAGGCGGCAATCAGGGCCATAATGCCCGACACCATCCAACGGTGCCGTATGGCGGAAGCCTCGGCGGCGTGTCCGAAATAGTATGCATTGGGTCGGCAGTGTAGAACGGGAGATGTGACGGCAATGGCTACGGAGACTCCCCGGCTGAACGCAGCGTGTGCCGTCCCCGCCCACGGCAGTCCGCGATGACGTCCGTGTCCGCGGCGCGTGCCGTCGACCCCGAGCGCGCCACCCTCGACAAGGCAGCCGCCGAGAACTTCCCCGTGGCCCCCTTCTTCCTGCCCCGGCCCTGGCGTGACGACCTCATGGCGGTGTACGGGTTCGCCCGTCTGGTCGACGACATCGGCGACGGTGACCTGGCCCCCGGCGGCACCGACGCCCGCCTCCTCGGGGTGACCGGGAAGGACGCCGAGGACCGGCTGGTGCTGCTGGACGCCTTCGAGGCGGACCTGCGCCGGGTGTTCGACCCGGCGGGCCCCGGGCCGGGCCATCCGCTGCTGCGCCGGCTCCGCCCGACGGTCCGCCGCCGCGGACTGACCCCCGGGCCCTTCCTCGGCCTGATCGCCGCCAACCGCCAGGACCAGCTCGTCAAGCGGTACGAGACCTACGACGACCTGCTCGCCTACTGCGAACTGTCGGCCAACCCGGTCGGCCGTCTGGTCCTCGCCGTCACCGGCACCTCGACACCCGAGCGGGTCCGCCGCTCCGACGACATCTGCACCGCCCTCCAGATCGTCGAACACCTCCAGGACGTCGCCGAGGACCTCGGCCGCGACCGCATCTACCTGCCCGCCACGGACATGAAACGTTTCCACGTCCAGGAGGCGGACCTCGCCGCACCCAGCGCCGGCGCATCGGTGCGCGCACTGGTCGCGTACCAGGCGGAACGCGCCCGCGGACTGCTGAATGAAGGCTCCCCCCTCGTGGGTAGCGTCCACGGCAGGCTCAGGCTGTTGCTCGCGGGGTTCGTGGCGGGAGGAAGGGCGGCCCTCCACGCGATCGCCGCCGCCGAATACGACGTACTTCCCGGCCCGCCCAAGCCCGGCAAGGTCCAGTTGCTGCGCGAGGCGGGCGTGACTCTGCGAGGAAAGGGGTGATCCGGACCGTGGAGTCGCAACCACCCGCGTCCGCACCGGTACTCGCCGCCTACAGCTACTGCGAGACCGTCACCGGACAGCAGGCACGCAACTTCGCCTACGGCATCCGGCTGCTGCCGGCGCCCAAGCGGCGCGCGATGTCGGCGCTGTACGCGTTCTCCCGGCGCGTCGACGACATCGGCGACGGCCCGCTGGCGAACGACGTCAAGGCGGCCCGGCTGGAGGACACGAGAGCGCTGCTCACCCGGATCCGCGACGGCGCGGTCGAGGAGGACGACACCGACCCGGTCGCGGTCGCCCTCGCCCACGCCGCCGCGCACTTCCCGATCCCCCTCGGCGGCCTGGACGAACTGATCGACGGCGTCCAGATGGACACGCGCGGGGAGACCTACGAGACCTGGGACGACCTCAAGGTCTACTGCCGCTGCGTCGCGGGCGCCATCGGGCGGCTCTCGCTCGGCGTGTTCGGCACCGAACCGGGCGCGCGCGGCGCCGAACGCGCACCCGAGTACGCCGACACCCTCGGCCTCGCCCTCCAGCTCACCAACATCCTGCGCGACGTCCGCGAGGACGCCGAGGGCGGGCGCACCTATCTGCCCGCCGACGACCTCGCCAAGTTCGGCTGCTCGGCCGGGTTCGACGGGCCCACGCCACCGGAGGGCTCCGACTTCGCGGGCCTGGTCCACTTCGAAGTACGCAGGGCCCGCGCCCTGTTCGCCGAGGGCTACCGGCTGCTCCCCCTGCTCGACCGGCGCAGCGGCGCCTGCGTCGCCGCCATGGCCGGCATCTACCGCCGGCTCCTGGACCGCATCGAGCGCGACCCCGGGGCGGTGCTGCGCGGCCGGGTCTCCCTGCCCGGACGCGAGAAGGCGTACGTCGCGGTGCGCGGCCTGTCCGGCCTGGACACCCGGCACGTGACCCGGCGCACCGTCAGGAGGCGCGCCTGATGGGCATCCCGCACCCCGGCGGGAAGCGGCGGGCAACCCTCCGCCGAGACGCCGCGTCCCCCACTGAGACGGCCGGTCCCGCACCGTTCGAGCGGCGCACCGGCCGGGCAGGGGAGGGCGCATGAGCCATGGCACACGCTCCGCGGGGCCGCGCACGGACGGCCCCGTTCCGGCGGGACGGCACGCCGTCGTCGTCGGCGGCGGGCTGGCCGGCGTCACCGCCGCGCTGGCGCTCGCCGACGCCGGGGTGGGCGTCACCCTGCTCGAAGGCCGGCCGCGCCTGGGCGGACTCGCCTTCTCCTTCCGGCGCGGCGACCTGACCGTCGACAACGGCCAGCACGTGTACCTGCGGTGCTGCACCGCCTACCGCTGGTTCCTCGACCGGATCGACGGAGCCGCGCTGGCACCGCTGCAGGACCGCCTCGACGTGCCCGTCCTCGACGTCACGCGCCCCGAGGGGCGGCGGCTCGGCAGGCTGCGGCGCGACGCGCTGCCCGTGCCCCTGCATCTGGGGCGCGGCCTCGCCACGTATCCGCACCTGTCGCTCGCCGACCGGGCCAGAGCGGTCCGGGCCGCGCTCGCGCTGAAGGGGCTCGACCTCGCCGATCCGGCCCTGGACACCCAGGACTTCGGCAGCTGGCTGACCGCGCACGGCCAGTCGGCGCGCGCCGTCGAGGCCCTGTGGGACCTGGTCGGGGTCGCCACCCTCAACGCGGTCGCGGGCGACACGTCCCTGTCGCTCGCCGCGATGGTGTTCAAGACCGGTCTGCTGTCCGACCCCGCGGCGGCCGACATCGGCTGGGCCCGGGTGCCGCTGGGGGAACTGCACGACCGGCTCGCCCGCAAGGCGCTCGACTCCGCGGGCGTGCGCACCGAGGTCCGTACCCGGGTCACCTCCGTCTCCGCGAACGGCGACGGAGGATGGAGCGTTCAGGTCCCCGGGGAGACGGTCCACGCCGACGCGGTCGTCCTCGCCGTACCGCAGCGCGAGGCGTACGACCTGCTGCCCGCGGGCGCGCTCGACGCCCCCGGACGGCTGCTCGACATCGGCACCGCCCCCATCCTCAACGTGCACGTCGTCTACGACCGCAAGGTGCTCGCCCGGCCCTTCTTCGCCGCCCTCGGCACCCCCGTGCAGTGGGTCTTCGACCGCACCGGCGCGTCCGGGCTGAAGCGCGGCCAGTACCTGGCGCTGTCCCAGTCGGTCGCCCACGACGACATCGATCAGCCGGTCGCCGTACTGCGCGAGCGGTACCTGCCCGAACTGGAGCGGCTGCTGCCGCGCACCCGCGGCGCCCGGGTCGAGGACTTCTTCGTCACCCGGGAGCGCACCGCCACGTTCGCTCCCGCCCCCGGCGTCGGACGCCTCAGGCCCGGCGCCCGCACCAAGGCACCCGGCCTGTACCTGGCCGGAGCGTGGACCGCCACCGGGTGGCCCGCGACCATGGAGAGTGCGGTCCGCAGCGGCGTCGGCGCGGCGGACGCCGCGCTGAGCGCCCTCGGCCGGCCCCGCCCCCGCCACCTCTTCGCGATCGAGGAGGCGGCCTGATGCTGCAACAGAGCGGCGCGGCAGGTCCCCGCACCCCCGGTACCGCAACAAGAGGAGAGACTGTGCCCCCTGTGCCCCCGGCCTCGCAGGCCGCTCGAAGGACCGCGGTGGACGTGTCCGCGCTCCTGGAGCGCGGGCGGACCCTGGCCACACCGGTACTGCGGGCGGCCGTCGACCGCCTGGCACCTCCCATGGACACGGTCGCCGCCTACCACTTCGGCTGGATCGACGCCCACGGCCGGCCCGCGGACGGCGACGGCGGCAAGGCCGTGCGCCCCGCCCTGGCCGTGCTGTCCGCCGAGGTCACCGGCGCCGCCCCTGAGACCGGCGTCCCCGGCGCGGTCGCCGTCGAACTGGTCCACAACTTCTCCCTCCTGCACGACGACCTGATGGACGGCGACGAACAGCGCCGGCACCGCGACACCGTCTGGAAGGTGCACGGCCCCGCCCAGGCCATCCTGGTCGGCGACGCCCTGTTCGCCCTGGCCAACGAGGTGCTGCTGGAGCTCGGCACCGTCGAGGCCGGCCGCGCCACCCGCCGGCTGACCACCGCCAGCCGCGCCCTCATCGACGGCCAGGCCCAGGACATCTCCTACGAGCACCGCGACCGCGTCAGCGTCGAGGAGTGCCTGGAGATGGAGGGCAACAAGACCGGCGCCCTGCTCGCCTGCGCCAGTTCCATCGGCGCGGTGCTCGGCGGCGCGGACGACCGCACCGCCGACGCGCTGGAGCGGTACGGCTACCACCTCGGCCTCGCCTTCCAGGCCGTCGACGACCTCCTCGGCATCTGGGGCGACCCGGAGGCGACCGGCAAACAGACCTGGAGCGACCTGCGCCAGCGCAAGAAGTCCCTCCCGGTCGTGGCCGCGCTCGCGGCGGGCGGCCCCGCCTCCGGGCGGCTCGGCGAGATCCTCGCCGCCGACGCCAAGAGCAGCGACTTCGCGACCTTCTCCGAGGAGGAGTTCGCGGCCCGTGCCGCCCTCATCGAAGAGGCCGGCGGCCGTGACTGGACCGCCGAAGAGGCACGCCGTCAGCACACCGTCGCCATCGAGGCCCTGCACGCCGTGGACATGCCCGACCCGGTGCGGGAACGGTTCACGGCGCTCGCGGACTTCGTCGTCGTACGAAAGAGATGATCACTATCGGTCGAATAGCCCTCGCGTAGTCGCCGGCCGGTGACCGGGGAGAACGGCACCGGCCGACGGCGGACCCACAGCAGACACCACTCGCAGGACTGCACGAAGGGGAAGCCATGACAGCGACGACCGACGGAAGCACCGGGGCGGCCCTGCCGCCCGCGGTGGCCGCGGCCAGCGAAAACGACACCGACATCCCCGAGGCGGCCGGGGTTCCCGACATCGCCGCCCGCGCCATGCGGCGCGCCGCCGACTTCCTGCTGTCCCGGCAGGACGACCAGGGCTGGTGGAAGGGCGACCTCGAGACCAACGTCACGATGGACGCCGAGGACCTGCTGCTGCGTCAGTTCCTCGGCATCCGCGACGAGGACACCACCCGCGCCGCCGCCCTGTTCGTCCGCGGCGAGCAGCGCGAGGACGGCACCTGGGCCACCTTCCACGGCGGACCCGGGGACCTCTCCGCCACCATCGAGGCGTACGTCGCGCTGCGGCTGGCCGGCGATCCGCCCGACGCCCCGCACATGGCGAGAGCCTCCGCCTGGATCCGCGAGCGGGGCGGCATCGCCGCCTCCCGTGTCTTCACCCGGATCTGGCTGGCTCTGTTCGGCTGGTGGAAGTGGGAGGACCTGCCCGAACTCCCGCCCGAGCTGATCTGGTTCCCGTCCTGGGTGCCGCTCAACATCTACGACTTCGGCTGCTGGGCCCGGCAGACCATCGTGCCGCTGACGATCGTCTCCGCCAAACGGCCGGTGCGCCCCGCCCCGTTCCCGCTGGACGAGCTGCACACCGACCCGGACAGGCCCAGCCCTCCCCGGCCGCTCGCCCCGGCGAGAAGCTGGGACGGCGTCTTCCAGCGGCTGGACAGGGCCCTGCACACGCTGCGCGGAGCCGTCCCGCGCCGGCTGCGCGGGGCGGCCATGAACACCGCCGCCCGCTGGATCATCGAACGGCAGGAGAACGACGGCTGCTGGGGCGGCATCCAGCCCCCGGCGGTGTACTCGATCATCGCGCTGCACCTGCTCGGCTACGACCTGAACCACCCGGTGATGCGCGCGGGCCTGGAGTCACTGGACCGGTTCGCCGTGTGGCGCGAGGACGGGGCCCGGATGATCGAGGCCTGCCAGTCCCCGGTGTGGGACACCTGCCTCGCCACCATCGCGCTGGCCGACGCGGGCCTGCCCGCCGACCACCCGCAGCTGGTCAAGGCCGCCGACTGGATGCTCGGCGAACAGATCGTGCGGCCCGGCGACTGGTCCGTACGCCGGCCCCATCTGCCGCCCGGCGGCTGGGCGTTCGAGTTCCACAACGACAACTACCCCGACATCGACGACACCGCCGAGGTGGTCCTCGCGCTGCGCCGGGTCAGGCACCACGACCCCGAGCGGATGGACAACGCGATCGGGCGCGGGGTGCGCTGGAGCCTCGGCATGCAGTCGAGGAACGGCGCCTGGGGCGCGTTCGACGTCGACAACACCAGCCCGTTCCCCAACCGGCTGCCGTTCTGCGACTTCGGCGAGGTCATCGACCCGCCGTCGGCCGACGTCACCGCGCACGTCGTGGAGATGCTCGCGGTCGAGGGCCTCGCCCACGACCCGCGCACCCGGCGCGGCATCCAGTGGCTGCTCGCCGAACAGGAGCCCGACGGCTCCTGGTTCGGCCGCTGGGGCGTCAACTACCTCTACGGCACCGGCTCCGTGGTCCCCGCGCTGACCGCGGCCGGGTTCCCCGCCTCGCACCCGGCGATCCGGCGGGCCGTGGCCTGGCTGGAGAAGGTGCAGAACGACGACGGCGGCTGGGGCGAGGACCTGCGCTCCTACCGCTACGTCAGGGAATGGAGCGGTAAGGGCGCCTCCACCGCCTCGCAGACCGCCTGGGCGCTGATGGCGCTGCTCGCGGCGGGGGAGAGGGAGTCCAAGGCCGTCGAACGCGGTATCGAGTGGCTGGTGTCCACCCAGCGTGAGGACGGCTCCTGGGACGAGCCGTACTTCACCGGCACCGGCTTCCCCTGGGACTTCTCCATCAACTACCACCTCTACCGGCAGGTCTTCCCGCTCACCGCGCTCGGCCGGTATGTGCACGGGGAGCCGTTCACCGGGAAACCGGCCGCGGCGAAGACCGCGGCCGGGCCCGGACAGACGCTCGCCGAGGCGAAGGGAAGCTGATGAGCCCCCAGCCCGCCCCGGCCCCGCTGCTGATCGCGTGCGCGCTCGGCATCGAGCAGTTCGCCCTGCGCAGGCGCGAGCGGGGCACCTGGGGCGGGCCGGTCACCGTCCTGCGCACGGGCATGGGGCCGGCGGCGGCCGAACGCTCCGTCACCCGGATGCTCGCCGGCCCGGACCTGAACCGGGCGGCCGTCCTCGCCACGGGTTTCTGCGCCGGCCTCGCCCCCGGCATGCACCCCGGCGACCTGGTCGTCGCCGAGGAGACCCGGGACCCGCGCGGCAGCGTCCCGTGCGCGGGAACCGAACTGCTGGTGAAGGAGCTGGGACGCGCGGTGCCCGGACGCACCGTCCACACCGGGCCGCTCACCGGCTCCGACCACGTCGTCCGCGGTCACGAACGGTCCGCTCTGCGCGCGACCGGCGCGATCGCGGCCGACATGGAATCCGCCGCCACGCTCCTGAGCGCCGTCCGGGTGGGCGAGCGCCCGGTTGCGGCCGTCCGGGTGGTCGTGGACGCTCCTGAACACGAACTCGTCCGGATCGGCACGGTGCGCGGTGGAATATCGGCTTTCCGTGTTCTCCGGTCCGTACTCCCGGCTTTCCAAGAATGGCACCGTTCCCTGCCGCTCCCCAGGAGGTGAGCCAGATGGCCATGCCGCTGCGTCAGTCCATCAAGGTCGCTACATACTTGGCCGAACAGAAGCTCCGCAGGCGGGACAAGTTCCCGCTGATCGTCGAACTGGAACCGCTCTTCGCCTGCAATCTGAAGTGCGAGGGGTGCGGCAAGATCCAGCACCCGGCCGGGGTGCTCAAGCAGCGGATGCCCGTCGCCCAGGCCGTCGGCGCGGTACTGGAGTCCGGGGCGCCCATGGTGTCGATCGCCGGCGGCGAACCCCTGATGCACCCGCAGATCGACGAGATCGTGCGCCAGCTGGTGGCCCGCCGGAAGTACGTCTTCCTGTGCACCAACGCCATGCTGCTGCGCAAGAAGATGGACAAGTTCACCCCGTCGCCGTACTTCGCGTTCGCCGTGCACATCGACGGGCTGCGCGAGCGCCACGACGAGTCGGTGGCGAAGGAGGGCGTGTTCGACGAGGCCGTGGCGGCCATCAAGGAGGCCAAGCGGCGCGGCTTCCGGGTCACCACCAACTCGACCTTCTTCAACACCGACACCCCGCAGACGATCGTCGAGGTGCTCAACTACCTCAACGACGACCTGGGGGTCGACGAGATGATGATCTCGCCCGCCTACGCCTACGAGAAGGCCCCCGACCAGGAGCACTTCCTGGGCGTGGAGCAGACCCGGGAGCTGTTCAGGAAGGCCTTCGCGGGCGGCAACCGGCGCCGCTGGCGGCTGAACCACTCCCCGCTGTTCCTGGACTTCCTCGAGGGCAAGGTCGACTTCCCGTGCACCGCGTGGGCGATCCCCAACTACTCCCTCTTCGGCTGGCAGCGCCCCTGCTACCTGATGAGCGACGGCTATGTGCCGACGTACCGGGAGCTGATCGAGGACACCGACTGGGACAAGTACGGCCGCGGCAAGGACCCGCGCTGCGCCAACTGCATGGCGCACTGCGGCTACGAGCCCACCGCCGTCCTCGCCACCATGGGATCTCTGAAGGAGTCGCTGCGCGCCATGCGTGAGACGGTCTCCGGGAACAGGGAGTGAGGCCATGACCGCTGTCTCCCTCGGCATCCCCGGGATGCCCCTGCCGCCGCTCGCCGAGCGGCGCGCCTCGCGGCGGATCGAGGTCGGTCCGGTGCCGGTCGGCGGCGGCGCCCCGGTGTCCGTGCAGTCGATGACGACGACGCGCACGTCCGACATCGGCGCCACGTTGCAGCAGATCGCCGAGCTCACCGCCTCCGGGTGCCAGATCGTCCGGGTCGCCTGCCCCACCCAGGACGACGCCGACGCCCTCCCGGTGATCGCGAAGAAG
>NZ_JOIZ01000051.1 GCF_000721605.1 Streptomyces sp. NRRL S-37
CTCAGTAGTACTCTAGTTGCAATTCGCTATTCCTGCTGGTCAGTGGTGTGTTCGCGAGTGTACTCGGCTGATGTCCCGTCAGGTGCGGGAGGTTCGTGACCTCGAGTACGACGGGCCGTTGTGTTTGTCGTGCAAGATGATGTGCGGCCCGATGTCTGGTCGGCGGAACTGGAAGAGCTGCTGGTGCGGATCGGTCACCGGTTCGGGCGGGTGGATCCGCGGTGGCGGATGCGGGCCTACGTGCACGGCCTGCTCGGGCCGGTGGGCCGCAAGAACAGTCCCCCAGCGGGGGTACCCCCAGGCAGCTGGCGGAGCACGCCGGTCACCGTACTCCCGCCGGGCTGCAGCACCTGCTGAGCCGTGCCTGCTGGGATCCCGACGAGGTCCGCGACGACCTGCAGGAATACGCCGCCGAGAGGCTCGGGGACCCGGCAGGAGTGCTGATCATCGACGACACCGGGTTCATCAAGAAGGGCACGGTCTCGGCCGGCGTGCAGCGGCAGTACTCCGGCACCGCCGGCCGTACCGAGAATCCCCCAGAGGGGGTACCCCCAGCCAGATCGGCGTCTTCGCCGCCTACGCCACGGTCAGGGGTCGCGCACTGGTGGACCGGGAGCTGTATCTGTCCAAGTCCTGGACCTCCGCCCCGGACCGCTGTGCCCAGGCGAAAGTCCCCGATAGACGCGCGTTCGCCACCAAGGGCGACCTCGCGAAGGTCATCATCATGCGGGCACTGGCCTCGCCGCTGCCGATCGCCTGGGTGACCGTCGACTCGGCCTACGGCCAGGAGTGGCGGCTGCGCCGCATGCTGGAGGAAGCCGGCGTCGGCTACGTCCTGGCCGTGCCGAAGTCCCGGCATGTCCACGCCGTCGGCCGCATCGACTTCGCCGTCGTCCAGGCACCCGAGGACGCCTGAGAACGCCACTCCTGCGGGGCCGGCGCGAAGGGGCCACGTGTCTACGACCGGGCCGCCGCCCGGCTGTCCGCGATCATGAGCCCACCCACGACCGGTGGGTGCTGGCCCGCCGCAGCCTGGCCCGCCGTGGTGCACCGGGCGGATACGGTGAGGAAATGATCTCACCTGACCGTAGAGCGGCTGAGCGTGAGGCGGCGGAGACGATTGCCTATCGCGTGGCGGAGAGCGTGAGGGCCAAGGCTGCTGTCGCGCTGGTACGCGACGCGGCTTCCGGAGCGCTCGGCGTTGCCCGGGTCGCCCGGCAACTGCGCGACTGGACTACCCCCTGACCCCTACGGGACTACTCGGAGTTCTGCAGGGCGGGGTACGTGGAGCCGGACTGTTCCGGACGGGCTGGGAGAGATCGCGAAGCCGCTGTCCTCCGGCGTGGTCCGGCCGCGGAGCGGCGGAACACAAAACACGCCTGGGGTGCGAACACACAGGTCCGAACCCCGTGGACCGAGGCAGGCCGGGTTCCAGGATGCACGTCCCGTCGGATGCGGACGGACTGCCCCTCCTCGTCGCCGTCTCAGGCGCCCACACCCACGACGGTGAAGGGCTGAAGCCGACAGCGGAGGGTCACCGGACGAGACACGACCCTCATCACATAGGACACGGTCCGAGTCCGAGCGGGGCCTTCTCGTACCAGGACCGGCGGGCCGGAGCCTGGTTGGCGTGCAGTGCTCGACGGGTGGACCCTTGAAGAACCGTGAAGGGAGTACGGACGATGGGGCAGTGTGTGCGTGCGAACGGACTGGACATCTGGACCGAGCAGGTCGGCACCGGGCCTGACGTCCTGCTCGTCGGAGGGCTCGGTGACACCGTCGAGTCCTGGCAGTTCCAGCTCGACGGGTTGGCCGACCGCTACCGGCTGACCGCCTTCGACAACCGGGGAGCGGGCCGGAGCACCATGCCCGAGGGCCCTGTCTCGGTCGAAGCGATGGCCGACGACGCCGCCGCGCTGCTGCGGGCGCTGGACATCCCCTCCGCTCATGTCGCCGGCTTCTCCGGCGGCAGCGTCATCAGCCAGGAGCTGGCCCTTCGCCACCCCCGGCTGGTGCGCAGCCTGGTCCTCCAGAGCACCTGGCCGGTGCCGGATGCCTACCTGCGCCGGTGGTGCCTGTTCGTCCGCCGGCTGGTCGAGACGGCCCCCGACGAACGCACGTTCCTCGAGAGCTTCTTCCTGGACATCTACACGGCCCGGGCACACAACGACGGCACGGTCGACCGGTTCATTGAGGACGTGCTTGCCTTCCCGCACAAGCAGACGCCCGAGAACCTGAAGCGCTTCCTCGACGCCGTCCTCGACCACGACACGACGAACCGTCTGCCGGACATCGAAGTGCCGACACTGGTGCTCGCCGGCGGCCGCGACTCCACCAGCCGCCCCGAACTCTGCCGCGCCGTCGCCGACGCGATCCCCGGCGCCCTGTTCGCGGTCATGGAGGAGGAAGCACACCAGCCTTTCCAGGAGATCCCCGACGAATGGAACGCCCGCGTCGACGCGTTCTGGCGGGAGGCGGAGCCCCGCACCGCGTGACCAGGAGAAGCCCAGAGCCTGACCGCGCCCAGGAACCGGCACGCCGGATCAGCGGCTCGGCCTTCGCTTCCCCGCTCCCGCACGATGCCACGGCCGGGCGGTCCCCCTCCGGCAGCAGGTGGACGGTGCACAGAGTCGGCGTGGAGCCGGGCCCGGCGGTGGCTTCAGCGTGCCTTGAGCGCCACGTGGTTCAGGGCCGTGCCTACTCGGGGATCGGGTGGGCCACCGGACACATCGACGCCGAGTTCGTCAACGAGTCTCTTGAGGTAGGTGTCGATGGTGGGCTCCACCAGTTCGGCGTGGGTCGTGATGGCGCGGCGCCCCGACGTCAGACCACGAACCCGGTCGCCGCGGCGGCCGCGGCGACCGGCCGTCACAGGCAGTCCAGCAGGAGGCAGCAGCCCGCCCACATCGAGCCGCCCACCGCCGTACCGTCTTTCGGCGTCCTCGGCCGCGTTGTGATCCCTGGTGGGTGTTGCTGGTGATTGCATGCGTCTCCATGGCCGGCAGCGGTTTCGTGAGTCCGGCGTTGGGGGGTATGTGCTTCGGCGTGGATGGTGGTGTGGAGGATGCCGGGGTTGTCGAAGTGGTGGTGTACCTCGCGGTATGCCCGGGTCCGGGCCGTCTCGAAGATCGAGTGATTGCGCCCCGGCCCTGTGGTATTGGTGCGGAACTGCTTGGTCTCCCGCCAGCGCGCGGGCGGCGTGTGGCCGCTCAGCGTCTCTTCCAGGCCGCCGAGCGTGTGGAGTCCGCCGTGGAGCCACTCGGTGCTCCAGTCCGTGTGCGGCGGGTTCTTCATCATCAGCCCCGAGCACGCCGCATCGCCGTCCAGCGTGGCGCAGGCCCTCGGTGACGGCGGCGTAGGCCAGTGGCTTGCGCCGGACGTACTCGGTCCGTGTCACCGCCTCCGCCAGGGCCCACACCGCATGAGCATGCCCATTCACCGGGTTCTCCATGACCGCGTCGGGCAGCGGATGCGACCCCACCGGCGACACCCCCGCAGTGCCGCATCCGAGTGGTCCGCATCCACGATGAGGAGATTGCTCATCGCCGACGGGTTCGCCTCTACCTACCGACGGGTCGTTGCCACCGGCCGCTGCTCACGCCGGATCCCCTCCTGCAGCCGGTTCGTCGCGTACGGTCGCAACGGCAGCCACAACTCGTTCCACTGCACTGCGGGCAACTCGACGTTCATGCGCTGATCATCCCGAGCCGGCGGGGCCGGGAGAGCCGGACGCGCCGCGGTCTTCGAAGTCCGTCACAAGCCAAGTCAGATGGTGAGGCTCTCCCTGCCGGGAACCACCACCTACTCCCGACTCGCCGAACTCTCCCCGGCTGCCACGTAGTTCGCGGGGGGAGCACTCCGAAGATCCCAGGGCCTGCACGCACACCAGTTCCGATGCTCGCGGCTCAGACATCGCACCCCAGTGCGTAGAGGCCCCGGGTCCGGTGACCCTGGCCCCGGACAGCGAAGGATCCCGGGCCGCCCGTGCGTCCTGGGATCCTTCTCGCCGGCCTCACCGCCGCTCACCAGTCGTCAGGTGTGCTGCTCACTCACGCGATCGGCCGGTCCTCGCTGGTGCGGTCCCGGTGCGGTTCCTCCACCGAGGTCTCGTGTCCGCCGGGCAGGACGCAGATCCGCTCCCAGCGGCCGTGTTTGCCCGCACAGACCTCGCTGAGCCTGGCCGCGTCGCCCTTCGCCACGGCCTGGTCGTAGCGGTCCTGGAACGGCTGGAGGCGGGTGCACAGCTCCATGCCGAGCTCCGTTTCCGCCGCCTCCACCCGGGCCCGTGCTTCCTGCACTCCCGGGTCGGACGGCACAGCCGAGATGACGTCCTCCGCCTCCGCGAAGGCCCTGGCGCCAACGTGCCGCCGTACGGCGTCCTGCACATGCCGCTCTTCCTCGGGGGCGGTCCTCATGCCGCTCCTTCCGTGGCCGCCCACTCCAGCCCGAGACCAGCCGGCGCGGTGAGCTTGTCGACGGTCAGCTTGGCCCGGCGGCTCTTGCTGTTCGACAGGAACACCCCGAGCTTCACCTCCGACCCGCCCGGGCCTGGTACTGCGCCAGGGCCGCAAGGCCCCTCTCGGAGGCGCTCACGGGCGCCGTGGACGGCTGTAATTTCGGGGTTCGTAGTTGGTGTGGTGCGGGTGGCTTGAGCTGGGGTGGTGTGGATTCTCTGATGACAGTTCCGGCGCTTGCGGGACGCTGGAGGGAAGTGGTGACGGGACGTTTGGCCTGTGGTTGTTTGGGGTTCGCTGACAACGGTGGTGTGGTGTTGGTGATGGTGTCCGGCGTCTAACGGGATGACGTGGGTTTGTGCTGGTCGGCGGCTTGTTGCGCGGTCAGGGCTTGTGTGGGTGGGCCTACGCCGGTCCCGGCTGGGGCGGGTTGCCGCCGGTCCAGTACAGGGCGGTGTCGATGTCGCGTGCAGTCCAGCCGTCGGCGCGTGCTTTGCCGTGGTGGAGGAGATCGTCGAGGAGCTGGAGGTAGCGGCCGTAGCGTCCCGGTGTGGGGGTGAGGGAGAGGTTGCTGGTCTTGGGATCATCCACGGTGAACGCGGGCAGCGCGTGCGCCAGCACCGCCGGTTCGACTCCGCACGGTTCGGCGAGCACAGCCCGCCCGGCTTCGTTGAGCACGATCTCCGCATCGGCCCGCACGCCGCCGCCGTGGTTGCGGGCGGGGGAGTTGCGGTACGTCCACAGCCGCAGCACCCCCGCGGCCGGCAGGCCGTAGCGGTCCGCGGCCCGGTGGATCAGCGACGAGGTCAGCTCCCCGGCCAGCGGCACGGTCCGTAACGCTCCTGCTGTCACAGTTCTCCCCGTACCCTTTCTGCTTCCGGCTCCGGCGCCCTGACCGCCTACAGCTCGAACTGCAGGTCGACGATGTCCTTGAGTTCCACTTCGAGGCCGTGGGCGCGGCGGCCGTCGTCGCGGAAGTACACCTCCCCCAACGCCTCGGCAGCGAGCTTGCGGAGGTCGTCCTCGTCGGCGCCTGCTTCCTGGGCTTGAAGGAGGCGGGCGGTGTGGTGGGGCGGGAGGGCGAGGGTGAGGTGACGCACGCGGGCCTGGTCGGTGCTGCCGACGGCGGCGGTGTAGCCGAACCGGGCCTGGACATCGATCATGATGCCGTTCGTGGTGGCCGCGGCCTGTTTCGCCTTCGCCCTGATCTGGGGCTGCCAGCGCGTGCGGACCTCGCGTTCGAGGCGGTCGGCGAGCTCCGGCCGGGGCTTTTTGATCTGGTTCTTCACATAGCGTTCGACGGTGCGCTGGCTGATGCCGAGCAGCTCGGCGACGCGTCGGGTGCTGCCTTGGTGCTGCTTGACCAGGTACCGTATCTGCGCCCTGGCGGACTTGGGAACGGGCCGCGTGAACGCGCCCTGCACTGCCTTGTCGAGTTCTTCCCCGATCGTGACCATCGACCCGTGTCCCCTTATTCCCCGGTGTCCTTGGCGGTGACCGTGCCGGTCTTGATGTAGCGGGCGAGGTTGGCGACGTGGCCGTCGGCGCCGAGCTGCTCGAGCACGTCGGCGCCCCACAGCACGCTCTGGGTGCCCTCGTGCTTGACCATCCCTGGCGAGACCCCCAGCCGGAACGAGCCCGGCACGGTCTTGCCGTCGGCGCCGTAGGGCAGCACGTCGAGCGGGCTGGGCCCGTCGGCCGCGTACACGGCGCAGTCGGACAGGACCGCGACCGGGTAGCGGCCGGTGGCCGCGGCCAGGGCGAGCATCTTGCGGTGCATGTTGATCCGGGCCCGGGAGATCACGGTCGCGCGGATGTCCGGCCGCCACGTCGGGCGGGCCAGGGCGGGCCAGGCCTGCCCCGGCTTCCAGCCGCCGCCGCGTGCCTTCTCCTGCAGCTTGCCGATGCCGCCCTTGAGGGTCATCTTGACCGCGTCCACGACGATTCCCAGCTCCGGGTCCCGCTGCTTGTAGCCGTCCATCGCCTGAAGGAACTGCGCCGGGCCGAGTTCATCCGTGACACCGAGGTCGGCCATGGTGGCGACGTAGGCGTCGCGCAGCCGCTTGTACCAGCCGTCCAGGAACCGGCCCGCCTCGCGGCGCACCCACGCCTCGACGGGGGCGACGTCGTACCCGAGCTCGACGGCGTAGGCGACGGTCGGGGTGGCGTACCAGGCCGGACCCGTCGGGCGCTGGCCGGTCGGCGTGAACGGGCTGGGCAGCAGATCCCCTTCGAGGTCACGCCACTGCTTGCCGACCTTCACCCGGGACAGGTCGACGTGGGACAGGTCCACCAGCCAGGAACCGGGGACGGCCGGGTCGAAGGCGGGGTCGGCGACGTGCACGGGCGGGCAGGCCAGACCGACGACCGCGCCGTTGGCGGCCGCACCGAAGGCCAGGTTCACATCCAGGCCGACCAGGTACCCCTGCATGCACTCGGCGTCGGTCAGATCCCGCGCCCAGTCGTAGGCCTCCTCGAACAGCCGCTCGCCGGGACCGCGCACGTGGAAGCGGGGCAGATGGGCCAGGACGGGGTGTCCGTCGATCGCCTCGCACGGCGCCGGGTCCACCGGCTCGGTGCCCAGTGACCCGGGCCGGTGCTCGCGGTGCCGCCGGCCGTCGGCGTCCGGCCCGCTCGCGCGCGTCGGCGGGCTGAGTGCGGTCATCAGCTGCAGCCCTGTCACGGCCGTTGAGCCGACCGGCGTCATCACCCGGGCCGCGTACACGCCCAGCACCCGGGCGAGCTCCGGCGGCGGCAACCGGGCGGCATGGCCCCAGGAGCGGTCGTCCAGGGCACGCCAGGAGGGGATGCACAGCTGCACGCACTGACGGCGGCTGCCGTGGGCGGGACGGTAGATCCGCGCCCACGGCCCCAGCCCGCGCCTGGTGAGCTGCCAGTCGGCGCGCTCAAGCTGCTTGACGACCTTGTGTCCTTCCGGCAGCCGTCCGGCAAGCCGCTCGGCCTCGGACAAGGTGGCGGGCAGGCCGTAGCGCTCGCACGCCGCCTCGGTGAGCACCAGCAGCGGGTCGCCGTCCTTTCCCGAGCCGTGCAGCTTCTCCGACCCCAGCCGTGCCTCGGCGAGCGTCCACTCCACCAGCGCAGGCAGCGACTTGGCGGGCACGTCCAGGATCAGACCGCCGACGCCGTAGCCCGTCACATTCCGGTCGGAGTCGGCGTCGAGGACGAGGAGCGGACCGTGCGCGTAGGCACCGCCGGGCGCGGGGGTGCTCGCCGGGGCGGCCTTCCTCGCAGTGGGTCGCCGCGAGCTCTGCGGCGCCCGTTCGGCACGCGGCACCGGCCGCTGTGTCGCTGCCGCGTGCCGAACGGGCGCCGGGAGAGCGGCCGACGGCTCCTCGGCCTCCGCCGTGGCAGTAGCTTCCGCTGCCCCGCCCATGGGCCCAGCCTGCGCTGCGGTGCCCGTGTCCTCCTGCGGGGCGCCGCTGCTCCGGGGGGCGGGGTAGAGCGCGGCGAGCTGCTTCAGCAGGCGCGCGTACGCCTCCCGCTCCGGCGGCCGCGGCTCGCTCTTGCCCGCCTCCCAGCCGCCCACGGTCGCCCGCCGCACACCCAGGGCGGAGGCCACCTCGTCCAGGGTGAGCGCGTGCGCCTGGCGCAGCCGCCTGCGCTCAGCCGGCGGCGGGAGCGGGGAGCGGGACGCGACCAGCGCGTCGACCGCGTCGAACAACTCGGACATGGGACACCTCCGTCCCCGACCCTACCTCGAAACGCGCTTATCGCGTACCAATAGCGCACAGATCACGTGCCTATAGCGTACGAGCAGTGTTCGGGGTGATAGCGTCCGGTCAACGGACTTGGATGGAGTCAGCGGCCTGTAGCGCACGTGTGCTCGGGGGCGGGGTGAAGTGGCGCGAGCGCATGCGACGTGTTCGAGGGGGAGCGGTGGCGGCAGCGAGTGACGGCTGGGCGGGCATGGGCTGGGACTGGACGGATGCCGACGACATCCGCCGGCGCCTGGACCAAGGAGCTGATCCGGAGCGCTGGAACGGGAGCAGGCCCCTGCATCGGGCAGCGGTGTTCGGCTCCCCGGAGGCTGATACGGAACTGGCCCGCCGGGTTGCGGATGTGGACGCGTTTCAGAACGGGGTGACGGCTGCATCTCCCCTCCTGCTGTGGAGACCGTGACCGGAGGGATAGTTGGGGGTCATGGCATCCAGGAAGCGCATCTACGACGCCGAGTTCCGTGAGGGGGC
>NZ_JOIZ01000052.1 GCF_000721605.1 Streptomyces sp. NRRL S-37
CGACCACCGAGATCTACACAAGGAGTATCGTCGGCAGCGTCAGATGTGTATAAGAGACAGTCCCGGGCCTGGGCATCGACGGCGAGGACACCGAGTAGGACAGGACACGCGGTTCCCCACACCCCTCCAGGGGCGCGGGGAACCGCACGCCTCAGGGGCGCGGGGAACTGCGCGTCTCAGGGGCGCGGAGAACTGCGCGAACCACCACAACCGGCCCGCACCCGCCGCACCACCCACCGCACCGAGCTCACCCGCGCCCGGCGCCCCGGGGTCGAAGGGGCCCCTCAGAAGAAGACCGACCTGCGCTGCACCAGCAATTTGTACAGCGTGTGCTGAATCTGCTCCCGAACCTGATCGGTCAGATTGAACATCAGCATCGGATCGTCCGCCGCCTCCAGCGGATACCCGTCCGTCGGAATCGGCTCACCGAACTGAATCGTCCACTTCGTCGGCAGCGGAATCGCCCCCAGCGGCCCCAGCCACGGAAACGTCGGCGTCAGCGGAAAGTACGGAAAGCCCAGCACCCGCGCCAGCGTCTTCGCGTTGCCGATCATCGGGTAGATCTCCTCCGCCCCGACGATCGAGCACGGGACGATCGGGACGCCCTGCCGCAGCGCCGTCGAGACGAACCCCCCACGCCCGAACCGCTGCAACTTGTACCGCTCGCCGAACGGCTTCCCGATGCCCTTGAACCCCTCCGGCATCACCCCCACCAGCTCCCCCTGCCCGAGCAGCTGCTCGGCGTCCTCCGCGCACGCCAGGGTGTGCCCGAGCTTGCGGGCGAGTTCGTTGACCACGGGCAGCATGAACACCAGGTCCGCCGCGAGCAGCCGCAGATGACGGCCTGCCGGATGGTGGTCGTGGACGGCGACCTGCATCATCAGGGCGTCCACCGGCACCGTCCCCGAGTGGTTGGCGACGATCAGCGCGCCACCCTCCGAGGGGATGTTCCCGATGCCCTTCACCTCGACCCGGAAGTACTTCTCGTACACCGGCCGCAGCAGGGACATCAGGACCTGGTCGGTGAGCTCCTCGTCGTAGCCGAAGTCGTCGACGTCGTAGTCCCCGGTGAGCCGGCGGCGCAGAAACGCCAGCCCGCTCGCCACCCGCCGCTCCAGGCCACCGGCGCCGTCGCCGACACCTTCCACGGCCTCGGCGGCGGCCTCGGCGGCGGCCTCGGCGGCCTCCACGGCCGGCTCCTGGGGCTGCTCGTCCTCACCGGTCACCGGATCATCATCCTGCACGGACGCCACACCCGGCAGTGGCTGGACCTCCCCGACCGCCGCGGGCCGCGCGCCGCCCTGGCGGCGGCTCCCCGCGCCCCGGCGGCGCGACGGGCGCTGTGCGGCACCCCCACGCGAGCGGTGGTCGTCGTCGAACGGAATGACCTTGGCGTCCGCCATCGTTGCTGCGCTCCTCAGTTGGCGCTCTGCGTCGGGGGGTGACCGCTGCCCGGCAGGGGCAGCGCGGCGATCCGGTCGACGGCCCTCGCGAGCCTCTCCGGCGGAAGCAGCCCGGGACCGCGACTGCGCACGAAGTCCGCAAACGTTTCAGCAGTCGAGTACTTCGGGGTGAAACCCAGCGTCTCCCGCATCTGGTCCGTCGCCACCACCCGCCCGTGCGTGAGCAGCCGGATCTGCTCGGGCGAGAAGTCCGTCATCCCCAGCGTACGCACCAGCGAGCCCGCCCAGGTGACCGCGGGAAGCAGCAGCGGCACGGTCGGCCGGCCCAGCCGCCGCGCGCACTGCGAGAGCAGCAGCACACCGTCGCCGGCGATGTTGAAGGTCCCGCTGTTGAGCGTGGAGCGCCGCGGTTCGTGCGAGCCGATCCGCAGCACCTCGACGACGTCGTCCTCGTGCACGAACTGCAGCCGCGGGTCGTAGCCGAACACGGTCGGCAGCACCGGCAGCGAGAAGTACGAGGCGAGCGGGCTGTCCGCGGCCGGGCCCAGGATGTTGGCGAACCGCAGCACGCACACGGCGACGTCCGGACGGCGCCGCGCGAAGCCGCGCACATACCCCTCGACCTCGACCGTGTCCTTCGCGAAGCCACCGCTGGGCAGCGACTTGGGCGGGGTCGACTCGGTGAACACCGCCGGATCGCGGGGCGCGGAACCGTAGACGTTCGTGCTGGACTTCACGACCAGCCGCTTGATGTTCGGGGACTTCTGGCAGGCACCGAGGAGCTGCATGGTGCCGATGACGTTGGTCTCCTTCATCGCGGCCCGGCCGCCGCTGCCGAGCGGCGTGCCGGTCACGTCGAGGTGGACGACCGTGTCGGCGCCCGACTCGGCCAGCACCCGCGCCACGGTGGGCTGGCGGATGTCCGCCTGGACGAAGTCGGCGCCGCCCAGGTGGTGCTCGGGCGGGACCGCGTCCACGCCGACGACCCGGTCCACCTCCGGATCGCGCAGGATCCGCCGGACGAAACGGCCCCCCAGCTGACGGGCCACCCCGGTCACGAGCACGACCTTTCCCAAGATCAGCGCCTTCCTCTCGCCCTGCTCCCGACGGCCAACCTACCGGGTCGCCGTCGCTCTGTGGTGTCCACCGGATGCTTGAAGTGACGACGGACCCGTCCGTACGAGGCGAGTGCCCCGGACGTACGAACGGCAGTGGCCCCCCACCGGAGTGCGGTGGGGGGCCACTGGACACGCTCTCGCGCGGTCGCTTACTTCTTGTTGCGACGCTGGACGCGCGTGCGCTTGAGCAGCTTGCGGTGCTTCTTCTTGGCCATCCGCTTGCGCCGCTTCTTGATAACAGAGCCCACGACTACCCTCGCTCACTTCTCATCACTCGGTGTTTGGGCGCCATGGGCCCACACGACCTACGAGGGGCTAGCCTACCCGCCCGAGCGCTGAGACCGTAATCGAGGTGACCGGGGAGGCCCATGAGTGCCCGGTACGGACCTCCCCGGATCGCCGTCAGGCGGTTTCCACCCCCACATAGCTCTCGCGGAGGTACTCGTGAACCGCTTGCTCCGGGACGCGGAAGGACCGCCCCACCCGGATCGCGGGCAGATGACCACTGTGCACCAGCCGGTACACGGTCATCTTCGACACTCGCATCACCGAGGCGACTTCCGCCACGGTAAGGAACTGAACCTCGTTCAGAGGCCTCTCGCCAGCTGCAGCCATGACACACCTGAACCTTCCGCACTCGACGGCCACCGGCTTCCCCTTCCGGTGACTCTTCGTCGTTGCGTGCTCACTCCCCAATGTAGGGGCGGGTGATGCGAGTGGGGAAGAGGTGCACCCATCGGCGGCCTACTGTGACAGACACGCTCGATTGAGTACGTAGCGGGCCAGCGGCAGGTAGTGATCGGACCGCACACCGTCATCAAGTGGAACGACGAGGGACACGGTCCCCTCGGCCTCGCCGACGAACGGCGCGGGATCGTTCACATCGGCCGGCCCGACGGCCTCGAACCCCAGCTGACCTGCACCGCAGACCCAGCCGTGGTCTCCGATCACCAACTCCGGAAGCGGTCCGCCGGCGTCGGCCGCCGCGGCGAGAACGGTCCGAACCGGGAGGGGGGAGTGCGTGTGTGCGCCCGGCTCACAACCGGGGCGCCGCGCGGTCGCGCTCCGGACGAGCCCGACCCCTCGCACGTAGTCGAGGTTGTGCGTGCGTAGACCGAACCGGGTCGTTATGTCGACACAGCGACCCTGCGCGGGGGTGAGGACGGCACATCCCGCCGCCGACAACGCGTCTGCCAGAACGGCGTAGAAACCGAGCAGCCGGTGCGGATGACCGGTGCCGAGCAGCACCGGCCCGCCACGCTCCGCAGCGACCGCCAGCCGCTCGGCGAGAGCGTCCAGGGCGGCCAGGGTCCGCCCGGGGTCGATCACATCATGGCCGGAGGTGTGCGCGGGATCAGCCGAAACCCCGCACCGGTCCGCCATCAGGGCGAGCAATTCCCGCTCACCCCATACCCGTTCGGGATCCAGTCCGATCATCAGACGCGGGTCCCGGGCGGCGAACAGCCGGTAGCTCCGCAGGCTCTCCTCCCGCGTGGTGCCCACGACCCCGGCGAGCCGGGCGGCGAGGAGATGCGCACGAAGCTCGGCGGTGGTCTGCACGGTAGCGATGGTGCGGGATGCGCGGGCGGGGTGCGTACGGAACCGCGGAACACCGCACGGTCGGCGTAGAACACCGCACGGTCGGCGTAACGGAACGCCCGTACGGCCGTACGGGCGTCAGGCCAGCAGCCCCCGCAGCGGGAACGCCGCGCGCCGCGTCGCCAGGATCGCCTGGTCCAGACGGTCCGCCGGGTCGTACCCCTCGTCCCACGCGGCCCAGGAGACCGGCCACCGCCCGTCCGTCATCCGCCGGGGCGCCGGCTGCCGGGTCCGGGCGTACACCTCCTGCCGCCAGCCCTCGGGGATCATCGTCGTGGGCTCCACCGGCCGCCCGGCCGCGATACCCACCAGATGGGTCCAGGACCGCGGTACGACCTCCACCACCGCGTAACCGCCACCGCCCAGCGCCACCCACCGCCCGTCCGCGTACGCGTGCGCCAGCTCGTGGCACGCCACCTGCACCGCCCGCTGCGCGTCCAGCGACACCGCCAGATGCGCCAGCGGATCCTCGAAGTGCGTGTCGGCCCCGTGCTGCGTCACCAGCACCTGCGGCCGGAAGTCCGCGATCAGCTCCGGCACGACGGAGTGGAACGCCCGCAGCCACCCCGCGTCCCCGGTCCCGGCCGGCAGCGCCACGTTGACCGCGCCGCCCTCCGCACCGGCCGCCCCCGTCTCCTCCGGCCACCCGGTCTGCGGGAACAGCGTCCGCGGATGCTCGTGCAGCGAGACCGTCAGCACCCGCGGGTCCTCCCAGAACGCCGCCTGCACCCCGTCCCCGTGGTGCACGTCGACGTCGACGTACGCGACCCGCTCCGCACCCAGCTCCAGCAGCCGGGCGATCGCCAGCGCGGCGTCGTTGTACACGCAGAAGCCGGAGGCCGCGCCCGGCATGGCGTGGTGCAGCCCGCCCGCGAAGTTCACCGCGTGCGACGCGTCCCCGCGCCACACCGCCTCCGCCGCGCCCACGGACTGCCCCGCGATCAGCGCCGACACCTCGTGCATCCCGGCGAACGCGGGATCGTCCGTCGTCCCCAGCCCGTACGACTGGTCCGCCGCCGCCGGATCGGCCGACGCGGCCCGCACCGCCCCGATGTAGTCCTCCCGGTGGACGAGCCGCAGCGTCGACTCCCCGGCCGCCTTCGCGGCGACCACCTCCACCTCACGGTCGAGCCCCAGGGCACCGACCAGACTCCGGGTCAGCGCCAGCCGGACCGGGTCCATCGGATGGTCCCGGCCGAAGTCATAGCCCGTCACTGCCTCGTCCCACATCAGCTGTACGCGCCCGCTCATGCCCGCCACCGTATCGGTCCGGTTCGACGGCGAACGACCTGGCGTACACGAGCGTCACCAGCACCAACACCATCGGCACAAGCATCGCCCCGCGGTAGCTCCAGGCGTCGCCGAGCGCCCCGACCAGCGGCGAACCGATCAGGAAGCCCACATAATTGAAGACATTGAGCCGCGCCACGGCCGCGTCCGAGGCCCCGGGCCCACCACGCTCGACAGCCCGCCGTCCCGCCGCCGCGAAGGTCTGCGGCACCAGCACACACAGCCCGAGCCCCAGCAGCGTGAACCCCAGCATCCCCACCCACGCGCCGGGCGCCCCGGCCACCACCGCGAACCCCACCGCCGCCACCAGCGCCCCCGCCCGCACCACCGCCACGGCCCCGAACCGCCGCACCCCGACGTCCCCGATCGCCCGCCCCAGCAGCGTGGTGACCATGTAGACGTTGTACGGAACGGTCGCGAGCTGCTCCGAACTCCCCAGCACGTCCTGGAGGTACTTCGCGCTCCAGTTGGAGACCGTCGAGTCCCCGATGTACGCCACCGTCATCACCAGGCACAGCGGCAACAACCACGCGAGGCCGCCGACTGTGCGCCCGCCCCCCGTGCTCTCCGGGACCGCCCGCTCCTCACCCCCGTCGACGTACCACCGGCTGCCGACCAGCGCGGCCGGCAGCAGCACCAGCACCACCGGCAGATACGACACCCACAACGCCAGGCCCCAGTGCGCCCCCGCCCACGCGAGCGACGCCCCGACGATCCCGCCCGCACTGTAGGCGGCGTGAAAGCTCAGCATGATGCTGCGCCCGTACGCCCGCTGCAGACTCACCCCGAGCATGTTCATCGACGCGTCCAGCGCACCCACGGCCAGCCCGAACGCGGCCAGCGCCACGCCGAGCCCCGCCATGTGCCCGCCCGCTCCGACACCCAGGAGGGCCAGCAGCACCACCGGCTGCGACCACCGCAACACCCGGCTCGGCGGCACCCGCCTCACCAGCCGCTCCGTGGTGACGCTCCCGACGCCGGCCAGGATCGGCACGGCGGCGAGGAAGACCGGCAGCAGCGCGTCGGAGACCCCGTACCGGTCCTGAACGGCCGGGATCCGCGTCACGAGCAGAGCGAAGGCGACGCCCTGCACGAGGAAGCCGAACGCCAGCGAGGCCCTGCCGCGCCGCAGCACATCAGTCATGGCGGCGAGCGTAGGGCTCGGGGGTACCGGTGGGTAGATCCGGTCAAAGATGAGTTGTGCTCAGTTTCCGCTCGGATCCCCGTCGAGCAGTGCGGCCAACTCCCGCATGTCCTCGAAGAGTCCGGTGACCCCGGAGAGCTTCCCGGCGGGCGTCATCGCGGTGAACCCGTACACGTCCATCCCGGCCGCGACCGCCGCCTGGACGCCCAGCGGACTGTCCTCGACGACCACGCACCGTTCGGGCGCCACGCCCATCCGCCCGGCCGCGTACAGGAAGAGGTCCGGCGCCGGCTTTCCCCGCCCCACATCCTGCGAGCTGAAGATCCGCTCGTCGTCGAACCACCGGTCGAGCCCCGTCGTGCGGTGCCCCACCCGGATCCGCTCATGGCTCCCGGACGAGGCCACGCAGTACGGCACCCCGTCGGCGGCCAGCTTCTCGAGTACGTCCATGACGCCGGCCACCGGCTTCAACTCCCGCTCGAACGCGGCGAAGACCCGGGCGTGGAACACGTCGTCGAAGTCCGCCGGCAACCGCTGCCCGGTCCGCTCCTCGACGAGATCGTGCACGCGGTGCATGGCGGAGCCCATGTAGTCACGGATGGAGTCCTCGTACGAGGTCGGGTGGCCGAGCTCGGTGAGATAGGCGGCCAGGAGCCGGTTGGAGATCGGCTCACTGTCGACGAGAACGCCGTCATTGTCGAAGAGGACCAGGTCATAGCGCATACTCTGACCCTAAACGCAGAAAACCCCCGTGCCGAAGGGCACGGGGGTTTTCTCACTATTTGTTCGGCGGCGTCCTACTCTCCCACAGGGTCCCCCCTGCAGTACCATCG
>NZ_JOIZ01000053.1 GCF_000721605.1 Streptomyces sp. NRRL S-37
GTCTTCCCCCGGCGCAAACCCACCCCGCCCCCACCGGACCAGCACCTGGCCGCCGGCTGACGACCCCCACTGCCCTACCCTGGACCCATGGACTACGTCTCCGCGCTTCTCCCCCCGGCCGTCATGGCCGTTTTCTTCATCGGCGTGATCCGGGTGATCGTGAAGACCCAGGGCGGCGCCAACAAGACCAAGGAGGACGCCGCGGTCGACGCGGCCCTCGCGCGGGTGCAGGGCTCACAGCCCGCCCCCAAGACCGAGGCCTGACCGGCCCGACTCCAGCAGTCCCCGGCGTACGACCCAAGGTCGTACGCCCTTTTTGTTCACGTCTGCCGATGATCGTGCCCGTCCGGCACGCCATCGCCGGGATACACCACTATTGTTCTGAGTTGTGCCTCGCCCATTGGGAGAACTCGAAGACGCGGTCATGACGCGGGTGTGGAAGTGGAACCGCCCGGTGACCGTTCGGGAAGTCCTGGAAGATCTTCAGAAGGAACGGTCCATCGCGTACACCACGGTGATGACCGTTTTGGACAATCTCCATCAGAAGGGCTGGGTGCGCCGAGAGGCGGAAGGCAGGGCCTATCGATATGAGGCGGTCTCCACTCGCGCCGCCTACGCCGCCGCGCTGATGAACGAGGCGTGGTCGCAGAGTGACAACGCCGCCGCCGCTCTCGTCGCGTTCTTCGGCATGATGAGCGAGGAACAGCGTCAGGCTCTCACCGACGCGGTCCGCATCGTCCAGCTCCCGGAAACCCCCGCCGACGAGAACCCCGGCTCGGCAGAGGGCCGGAGCGGACGATAGCGTCCGCCCATGTCCGCAGACAGCCCCGAAGACAGCCCCGAAGTCCCCGCAAAAGCCATCACGGTCCGACGGGCCCGCACCAGCGATGTCCCCGCCGTACGCCGGCTCCTTGACGCCTACGTCCGCGGGCGCATCCTGCTCGACAAAGCGACGGTGACGCTTTACGAGGACATCCAGGAGTTCTGGGTCGCGGAACGGGACGACAACGCGGAGGTGGTCGGCTGCGGCGCCCTGCACGTGATGTGGGAAGACCTCGCGGAAGTCCGCACTCTCGCCGTGAAGCCGGGCCTGAAGGGCGCGGGCGTCGGACACCGGTTGCTGGAGAAGTTGCTGGAGACCGCCCGCTGGCTCGGTGTTCGGCGCGTATTCTGCCTGACCTTCGAAGTGGAGTTCTTCGGCAAGCACGGCTTCGTGGAGATCGGGGAGACACCCGTCGACACCGATGTGTACGCGGAGTTGCTGCGCTCCTATGACGAGGGTGTCGCGGAGTTCCTCGGCCTCGAACGCGTGAAACCGAACACCTTGGGCAACAGCCGGATGCTTCTGCATCTGTGATCCGCGCGCGGTGCCCTATGTCCGAAACGCGCATGTTTCCGGGCCGGGTGCGGGCAGTAGGTCTCCGCCAGGGGTTTGTGTTTTTACGGCAAAAGCGGTTTGCTTTCCGGAGTACTGCAGTACTGGATATAACAAGGGACGGCGATACGGCGGACGCCGGCACACCCCGGCCCTCAAGTTATCGATGAAAGGAAATCCGGTGGCACAGAAGGTTCAGGTCCTTCTTGTCGACGACCTCGACGGCGGCGAGGCGGACGAGACCGTGACGTTCGCGTTGGACGGCAAGACGTACGAGATCGATCTCACCACCGCCAATGCGGACAAGCTCCGCGGCCTTCTCGATCCTTACGTGAAGGGCGGTCGTCGTACCGGAGGCCGTGCTTCGGGCGGGCGCGGAAAGGCGCGTGCCGCTTCCGGCGGCAGCCAGGACACCGCGGCCATCCGCGCGTGGGCGAAGGAGAACGGTTACGAGGTCAACGACCGCGGCCGTGTCCCCGCGTCCATCCGCGAGGCCTACGAGAAGGCCAACGGCTGACCGTCGGCCCGTACGGCGGCGGCAGCGCACGCACGCCGCAACCAAACCCGGTGGATCTGTGTCGCCACCGTGTTCACCAGCGGCACGAGGTCCGGGGGGACGTCCCGGTCCCCCCTCGCACCACCCCTCGTGCCCATCGCCGACAGCGTCGGCAGCGAGGCCTCGGCCCCGCGTCCCGGCTCGGGGGGCCGCAGCCACACGGCGGCCCCCTGCGATCCGTCACGGACCGGGGTGAGCGGCCGGGCGGCAGGACCGGCATCACCGCCGGCCCCACCGCCGGCATCGCCGTCGGCAACGGCGCCAGGGGGACAGGGAGCGTCCATGAGACCTCCCGCGCCGATCGCCACCAGGTCCAGCGTCAGCGCGCCCCAGTCCAGCCACTCCAGCAGCCCCGGCAGCTCCTCCGCGCTGCCCGCCGCCACCAGCAGCCGCATCCGGCCGCCCTCCAGAGCCACCGGGAACCCCCGCCCGAGCCCTCCCGAGCGCTCCAGGCGCTCCAGCGCCGCGTACCCCGCCTCCGCGGGCACGTCCAGGACGTCGAAGCGCACCCCCACCGCCAGCCGCACCGGCACCCCGGGCACCGTGGGCCACCCCAGCGCGTTCTCGTACCAGAGCCGCACCTCGTCGTCGCTCGGTGTGAGCGGCCGGCGGGAGAGCGGCACCGCGGGGAAGGCTGTCCGGACCATGCCCGGCGCAACGTTCCGACGCCCTCCGGGTTACTCTGGGTGTTCAGGCGTAAGCGAGGGGTGTCGAACAAGGGGGCGCGTGGGGGTGCGGGGAGGCGCAAGGTTGTTCGCCCGTAGCGGAGGGAACCCGTGCACTCGGCATGGACTGTCCGTAGCAGCGGGTAAGACATCCCTAGTGGGAGGGGTCGACACGCAGGGCGGGACGTTTCCCGTTCGCCACGGGCGTACTGGCGAAGGGGGTAACTGCCTGGCCTGCGGGAACATCGTCTCGCACCATCGGGTTGGAGCAGATGTCGGCGTGAGCGGGGTCAGGAGGCCATCGACGGTGTCGGCAGTTGGAATGAGCGGTCCCCGCTTGCGGGACTAAGCTGCGGAAGGACAGGGAGGGGAAGTTCCCCCCACTGCCTGACCGCTCTGAGGAGCGATTAACGATGTTCGAGAGGTTCACCGACCGCGCGCGGCGGGTTGTCGTCCTGGCTCAGGAAGAAGCCCGGATGCTCAACCACAACTACATCGGCACCGAGCACATCCTCCTGGGCCTGATCCACGAGGGTGAGGGTGTCGCCGCCAAGGCCCTTGAGAGCCTCGGGATTTCGCTCGAGGCGGTCCGCCAGCAGGTGGAGGAGATCATCGGGCAGGGCCAGCAGGCCCCGTCGGGTCACATCCCCTTCACCCCCCGTGCCAAGAAGGTCCTGGAGCTGTCGCTCCGCGAGGCCCTTCAGCTGGGCCACAACTACATCGGCACGGAGCACATCCTGCTCGGCCTGATCCGTGAGGGCGAGGGCGTCGCCGCCCAGGTCCTGGTCAAGCTGGGCGCCGATCTCAACCGGGTGCGGCAGCAGGTCATCCAGCTGCTCTCCGGTTACCAGGGCAAGGAGACCGCCACCGCCGGCGGTCCTGCCGAGGGCACCCCCTCCACGTCCCTGGTCCTCGACCAGTTCGGCCGGAACCTCACCCAGGCCGCTCGTGAGTCCAAGCTCGACCCGGTCATCGGGCGCGAGAAGGAGATCGAGCGGGTCATGCAGGTGCTGTCCCGCCGTACCAAGAACAACCCGGTGCTGATCGGTGAGCCCGGCGTCGGCAAGACCGCCGTCGTCGAGGGCCTCGCCCAGGCCATCGTCAAGGGCGAGGTGCCCGAGACCCTCAAGGACAAGCACCTCTACACCCTGGACCTCGGCGCCCTGGTCGCCGGCTCCCGCTACCGCGGTGACTTCGAGGAGCGCCTGAAGAAGGTGCTCAAGGAGATCCGCACCCGCGGCGACATCATCCTGTTCATCGACGAGCTGCACACGCTGGTCGGTGCGGGTGCCGCCGAGGGCGCCATCGACGCCGCGAGCATCCTCAAGCCGATGCTGGCCCGCGGTGAGCTGCAGACCATCGGTGCGACCACGCTGGACGAGTACCGCAAGCACCTGGAGAAGGACGCGGCCCTGGAGCGCCGCTTCCAGCCCATCCAGGTCGCGGAGCCGTCGCTGCCGCACACGATCGAGATCCTCAAGGGCCTGCGCGACCGCTACGAGGCCCACCACCGCGTCTCCATCACGGACGAGGCCCTCGTCCAGGCGGCGACGCTCGCCGACCGCTACATCTCGGACCGCTTCCTGCCGGACAAGGCGATCGACCTGATCGACGAGGCCGGCTCCCGGATGCGCATCCGCCGGATGACCGCGCCGCCGGACCTGCGCGAGTTCGACGAGAAGATCGCCGGCGTCCGCCGCGACAAGGAGTCCGCGATCGACTCGCAGGACTTCGAGAAGGCCGCCTCCCTGCGCGACAAGGAGAAGCAGCTCCTCGCCGCCAAGGCCAAGCGGGAGAAGGAGTGGAAGGCCGGCGACATGGACGTCGTCGCCGAGGTCGACGGCGAGCTGATCGCCGAGGTCCTCGCCACGGCGACGGGCATCCCGGTCTTCAAGCTCACGGAGGAGGAGTCGTCCCGCCTGCTGCGCATGGAGGACGAGCTCCACAAGCGGGTCATCGGCCAGGTCGACGCCGTCAAGGCGCTGTCCAAGGCGATCCGCCGTACCCGTGCCGGCCTGAAGGACCCGAAGCGTCCCGGTGGCTCGTTCATCTTCGCCGGCCCGTCCGGTGTCGGTAAGACCGAGCTGTCCAAGGCGCTCGCCGAGTTCCTCTTCGGTGACGAGGACGCGCTGATCTCCCTCGACATGTCGGAGTTCAGCGAGAAGCACACGGTCTCGCGTCTCTTCGGTTCGCCCCCCGGTTACGTGGGCTACGAGGAGGGCGGCCAGCTCACGGAGAAGGTCCGCCGCAAGCCGTTCTCGGTCGTCCTCTTCGACGAGGTCGAGAAGGCCCACCCGGACATCTTCAACTCGCTGCTGCAGATCCTGGAGGACGGTCGCCTGACCGACTCCCAGGGCCGGGTCGTGGACTTCAAGAACACGGTCATCATCATGACGACCAACCTCGGCACCCGGGACATCTCCAAGGGCTTCAACCTCGGTTTCGCCGCCGCGGGTGACACGAAGACCAACTACGAGCGCATGAAGAACAAGGTGTCGGACGAGCTCAAGCAGCACTTCCGGCCCGAGTTCCTCAACCGCGTCGACGACGTGGTCGTCTTCCCGCAGCTCAGCCAGGAGGACATCCTCAAGATCGTCGACCTGATGATCGGAAAGGTGGACGAGCGCCTCAAGGACCGGGACATGGGCATCGAGCTCTCCCAGTCCGCCAAGGAGCTGCTGTCCAAGAAGGGCTACGACCCGGTGCTGGGCGCGCGTCCGCTGCGCCGCACGATCCAGCGCGAGGTCGAGGACACGCTGTCGGAGAAGATCCTCTTCGGCGAGCTGCGTCCGGGTCACATCGTGGTCGTGGACACCGAGGGCGAGGGCGAGTCCCAGACCTTCACCTTCCGCGGTGAGGAGAAGTCGGCCCTGCCCGACGTCCCGCCGATCGAGCAGGCGGCCGGCGGAGCCGGTCCGAACCTGAGCAAGGACGCGTAAGCGTCCCACGGCGACCGAGAAGGGGCCGGTGCCCGAAAGCACCGGCCCCTTTCGCGTGCCTGCGGGTCCGCATGCCCGCGGGTCCGCATGCCCGCGGGTCCTCCTGTCCTCGTGTCCGCGCTACGACAGCCGGCCGTCGTAGTCCGGCAGCTTGAACGTCCGCTCGGCGTGGCCGCCCGACAGGTCGGTGGCGCTGTTGCCGATGTTGGCGATGATCGTGTAGCCCTTGGCCTCGATCCGGGCGCGCTGGGCGGTCTTGTAATCGGCGACGTTCTTGAACAGGTCGAAGAATCCGCGGACGTACAGGCCGGAGGACTCGTAGCCGACGTGGTCGAGGTTCCAGTCGGTGGGCGCGTGGATGATGCCCGGACGGGCGGTCACGAAGAACACGGCGACGCCGTGCTCCTGTGCGTACTCCGCGGCCTCCAGGACCGGCTCGTTGGCGGGTTGCGGGAAGCTGAACCCGAAGTCGGTCTCCAGCGCGGTGTTGTCGACGTCCAGGACGATCGCCTGCTTCTCGCCCGGCCCGGTGTCTCCGATCCGCTGCTTCAGATAGGGCAGGGCCTGGTCCATGACCGCCCGGCAGTCCCGCTGCCAGGTGTCGTAGTCGACGTCCGCCGCCGCGGCGGCGGCTGCCACCGGGGGAACGGCCGGTGAGGCGGGGGCCGCGGCCTCGGCCGGTGCGGCCAGGGCCACCAGGGCGGCCGCGGAGACGGCGGTGACCGATACGCGGATCGGCCAGGAGCGTCGGCTTCTCATCTCGTGGGGGTCCTCTCACGTCCGTAAAGCTGCCAACGTGTCGTGTGCATGCTCGTCTGCGAGGGTGACGCGAGGTGAACCGTAGGGTTACCGGACGGTAGGCGCCTAGAGGCCTGCGCCACATTTATGGAATGGCCGAACCCGGCCCCCGGTGACATGGCGCACAGGCGCTTTGTCCGGTACTAGCCGGAATAGTGGTGAAAGCGCATCCGTAAAACGGACATTTGCCCCAGAGTTTTGATCGATCGGCTCTAAATGGGGGGTTTCGTCCGGTAAGAGGGGTGTGTCAAGAGACGTGCATCTCAGTGCAGATCTACGACTTTTCGTCGTAGGTCACACCTTTGCGCCGTTATGGCCGGAGGGGCTACCAATGAATCACCACCGAGGCGCGGATCCGTCCGCCGGGTGGTTTTCCTACGTCCCCTTCCTGATGAGGTTGAGATGTCCCAGCGCGTCACGCCCCGTTCCTTCCGTACGTCCCAGATCCGCACCCGCGCGGCCGTGCTGGCCGCCGGACTGGGGGCCTCGGTCGTCATGGGAGCCGGGGTCGCGGCCGCCGTCGACACCACGGCCGCGTCCGGCGCCGCCGGCGCCGTCCAGGCGCAGGCCGCCGCCCAGGCCGAGGCCGCGAAGGCCCAGGCCGCCCAGGTCGAGAAGGCCGCCCAGGCGAAGGCCGCGAAGGCCGCCCAGGCGAAGAAGGCCGCCCAGGCCGCCGTCAAGAAGCAGGCGTCCTGGATCGACCCGGTGAAGAGCTACAAGCTGTCCGCGAGCTTCGCCCAGAACGGCGGCATGTGGGCGCACAAGCACAGCGGCCAGGACTACGCCGTCCCGACCGGCACCACCGTGATGGCCGCGCACGGCGGCACCGTCGTCAAGGCCGGCCCCAACGGCGCCGGCGACGGCCCCGCGTACGGCAACGCCATCGTCATCAAG
>NZ_JOIZ01000054.1 GCF_000721605.1 Streptomyces sp. NRRL S-37
ACAAACAACGGGCCAGGCACCACGACGTCGGCAAGACCGTCAAACGCGCCGAATCGATCAAGGAACACCAAGCCCAGCAAGGTTAAACGTCAAGCTTAGAAGCTGTTGTCTTTCCGGGCTTGAAGACTGCGTTTTCGTTGGTCGGGCATAGGGTCTGCGGTCCCGTGGGAGTGGTGGCCTGTCGTGCCATCGCTTCTGGGGAGGTCGTGGATGCCGTCGGTCGTGGGGTTGCTGGAACAGCGCGAGCTTGCTGCCCGCCGTCGGGTGGACGAGCTACGGGAGGAAGCCGACCGCGTCCAGGCCGAACTGGTCGTGGCCGAGCGGGAATGGCAGGAGTGGGCCGTCGCCCGCTTGCGGGTCGGCGAGGTGCTGGCTCCGGTGGACGAGAGCGAAGCTCATTCCCTGACCGAGCGGACAGTGCCGGCCGAGGGGCAGGCGGAGCAGACTTCGACAGCGCCGAGGGCAGCGAAGCCGAGGGCGCAGGTGCCCATGTGGCGTGAGGGGCTGGCCTGGTCGGTGCTGTCGGTGGACTACCAGCGCATCCTGCAGGTGCTCACGGACCGGCATCAGCTCGGCCAAGGACCCTTGTCCTGCCAGGAGATGGCCGCCTTGTTCGGCCTGGACGTGGTGCCGGCCAAGGTGGAGGCACTGCGGTCGAAGGCGAAACGGCTGGTCGCGCGCGGTTGGCTGGCCGAGCGGCAGTCGGGCCGGTTCACTCTCGCGGCGGGCGTGATCGGGCCAGGCGGCGGGTCATGAGCAGGATCATCGACCAGTAGATCATCGCTTCGGCGCTGGTGGTGCGGCGCTCGTAGTCGCGCGACAGGCGACGGGTGCGCATCAGGTGGGCGAAGAGGCGCTCGACGATCCACCGCTTGGGCAGCAGCACGAAGCCGCGCATGTCGCAGCTGCGCTTGACGATCAGCAGGACCAGCGCGAGTGCGGTGAGGCAGTACTCGACGAGACTGCCGGTGTAGCCGCCGTCGGCCCAGATCAGGGCCAGGCGGTGGTGCGCGTCGGCGACCTGCGCAAGCAGGACGTGGGCGGCGGTGCGGTCACTGGTGTCCGCGGCGGTGACCATCACTGCCAGCAGCAGGCCGAGGGTGTCCACCACGACGTGCCGCTTGCGGCCGTTGACGAGCTTGCCGCCGTCGAAGCCGCGGCTGTCCGCCCCGACGACCGCGTCCGCCTTGACGGACTGCGAGTCGATCACGCCAGCGGTGGGCTGCGCATCCCGGCCCGCCTTCTGACGTACCCGATCACGCAGCCGGTCGTGGAACTCCCTGACCAGCACCTGATCGCGCCAGCGGCGGAAGAACGCGTATACCCGGTCCCATGGCGGGAAGTCCCCGGGCATGGCCCGCCACTTGATGCCGTTGTCCACCAGGTAGCGGATCGCGTCCAGCATCGCCCGGTGGCAGTACGCCTCCGGCTGGCCGCCCCGGCCGCGCAGCCAGGCCGGCACCGGCAGCAGCGGCCGCACCACGGCCCATTCCGCGTCCGTCATGTCCGAGGAATACCGCCGAACACGTTCTGGGTGATCGGCCGCATTCCCGAACCGGTGAGCGACGCAATCACACGTCGGCGCAGCAGAGTTGAACTCCACCGGCTCGAGCACGTACAACAGCGGCAACAGGGTCTCCTGGATCTCGGTTAGCTTCGCAACCCCGAGCTACCAAGAGGCCCTGTTCTCATGCCCGCAGCCGACAGCAACCACCCGATCGAGACACATCCCTCAAGATCGGAACGAGACAGCTACTCAGTCCGACGTCTCGGGGGGGGGCACCGATCAGACGTACAGTGCTACAACTGTTGGCGGAAGGATGCCGACGCAAGCCCGCCACGCGTCCGAGGCGCCCTCCTGGTCCTCGCCGACTCCCTTCGTGACCATCGGTCTGTTCGAAGACAAGAGTTGTGGGCCACACTCAGTGTGTGACAGCTGCCATTATTACAGCCAGTGCAAGCATCGTCGTTGCGGTGCTTGCCTTCCTCCTCAGCCAGCGTGCCCAACTGCTGCAAGAGCGCCGGCAGGCGCGCCTGACGCGTATCAACGCTCAGCTTCGGGAGCTATATGGGCCGCTCAACACCCTTGTTGACATGAATGAACAAATTTGGGAGGGGCTGCGCGCAACGATTCTCCCCCCACGCGAGGAGAGGGAGGTCGGGGTGGGCGCAAGCGAGTGGGCGAGATGGCGAGATTCAGCCCTCATGCCCACAAATCGACGGATGTGCGACTTGATCATCGAGCACGCGGACTTGATCATTGAGTCGGACGTGCCGCGGCCTCTCCGCGAATTTTGCAGTCATGTCCTATCCCTGGAAGTCGTAATCACTGAGGAAGCGGAGGGTGTAAGTCGTCGACCTTTGGTAGCACATCCGGGAGATGATTTCGTCGGCTATGTCCGCAATTCCTTCGTTCAACTCAAGAACCAGCAGCAGAAATTGCTTGGATCGACCTCATAACCTAAGTGGAATCACTGATCTCACAGTTTGAAGATCCTCTCCTCCTCTCTCGAAGGCACTGTGGGCAGCATAAATCGGGTCCCCAGCCGACCCCCCTGATCGACCTCCATCGCAATTCCTCGCGGTTTTGCATCGAACACTCAGTATCAGTTTTCGTGCAATACATGCCTGGATGATCTTTCGTCAACGGGCGAGCACAGCATTCCCACGATCCCAAACCCATCGAGACATCCCCATGCGAGGGATGGTTATTCAGTCGAAATAGGGTCTGCAGCGCGAGGGCCTTCACTAGATTTTGACTCGCAAAGTCGTACTTCTCGTCCCACATTACAGAATCCCGATGTGCAACATTTGATCTATCGAAGCAAACGACCGAGAAGTATTCCGTTTGTCTGACAGGTTCACCATGACGAAGTCGCCTGATCTCGGACTCGTAGAGTGCAGCGACGTGTTCTCGATACACTGCAGCTAAGTTCGGCGAGGCGGAAAAATATCCAAACGTTCTTTGAAGGAAATCGAGCTCATGCGTGCGGCGTGGGACGAGCAGTGCAATTTGCTCTAGAGGTTTATTCGCCGCGACGTGTTTTAGCTCCCATTCGGTGTATTCCCCCTCTTTTAACTGGACCAGGACTAGGGATGCTCTCGATGCCAGATCCTCGACGGTCTTCTTCCAGCGGCCGCCACCACTTTTAACGTATAGGCGCCGCGCACCGAGTTGCGGAAGGCGCTCTCTAGGATCGCCCAGCGCCACGACCTCGCCGTAAGCGCGCCTCATGGTCAGAAACAATAGTTCCTCCTCCGTGCACGCATCCCTCGGAAGCTTTCCGTCTCTGTCTCCGAACTGGAATTTTGCCGCCCTGCGATCAGTCCTGAAGGTGCGCAGGTAGAGCACGAACTCCCCTTTTAGGTCTAGCGGAGACTCAAGCGGAGTCGTTGAGAGCCTGCGCGCCAACCTTGCTACCTCATAGGGGATCAGCTCAAGGTAGAAGAATCCCTCCGCAAGAACACAAGAAAGGAGCAGCACGATGATTGACCAAATTGGGATGGCGTCGAGTAGGGATATCCCGGCAAACCAGCGAAGTAGGCCAGCGGTAAACATCAAGAGGAATACCAACAGCTTGAAAGGGTCTCTGGCTAAATGCCACGCGTAGGGCAGAATCACTCCTCTAAGTGCCTTGCTTGCCATTTGGTTGATTTTCCTAAGATTAGGCTGACCCAATCCAACCTCCAAGAAGTGCGTCCCCGCAGACGGAGCCGTGAGGAGTGCCGCCCAGCCCTGGTGAACCATGTCTGTGGCTGGCGCGCCTGCGCCCGAAGGAAGTATCCAGCCTGCCGCCCCGGCCGCGCAGCCACCTCGGCGTCGGCAGCAGCGGCCGGAGCTCAGCCCACTCTGCGTCCGTCATGTCCGTCGGGTTACCGGCGCTGGTGTGCGGGCCGGTCAGCCGCGTTGCCCTACGAGTGCGCGAGGCAATCACACGATGGGGCAGCCGAGTTGGACTTGCCGGCCATCGACACGGGCGACTGCGGCACTGGAGTCTCCTGCCGCTCTACGGATTCGATACCCACGAGCTGTGCTCAAGGCCCTGTCTTCATGCCCTGGCCGCGGCATGGCCGCGGCAGATCATCCAACCAGGAACCCGCGTTCGACCGCCACTGCTCAAGATCGAAAAGACAACAGCTTCTTAGCTTGACGTTTAACCCCGCGGGTCACTCGTCCTGCTGACCTGCGGTTCTTCACGGGACAGCGGAGACGGCCGTTCTCCACGCTTCGAGATGTCGA
>NZ_JOIZ01000055.1 GCF_000721605.1 Streptomyces sp. NRRL S-37
TTGAACTGCGGCGGATAGTTCTTCATGACCACGAGATGTCCGTTCTCAGATCCTCAGGATCCAGTGTCTCGTGTGTCCAAGATCAGGGGTCAAGGCCCATCTGCTGGTAGGCCGGATGGTCCGGCTGTCGCCGGCTCGCGAGGATGATGGCAGCGAGCAGGGAATGCTCACTCTGGTGTAGCGATCTTGATGTGTCTGACGAGCGACTGATCGTTCCACGGGCTGCTGCTACAAGGGGCATGAACTGGGGAACTATGTATGCCGTGATTGGTGCTCACTGAACTGAGTGATGCTCAGTATCCACGAGCGGGCCAACGGATGGCTCCGGCATCGTGTCGTATGTGGTGAGGCAGAGAGTCGCTTGTACCTGAGAGCGCACGGATGGCCCCCGAAGGACGGGCGTTGACGGGGATTTTGGTGCGTCTGCTGTCAGTCCGAGGGGCAGACGGGTTCGTGAACCGTATGGGGGAGACCACGTGGGACAGGACCAGGCCCTCGGCTGCTGGAGCACTCACGACGACGCCCGGATGGCCAGTCGACAACACCTCAAAGTTCAAACGGGTGCACCCATGGACCGCACCCCGCATGTATCAGCACGGCGCGTAGGTCGGCTTCGCCGTCGAAGAGCACCTTGCGCCTTCGAGCACGATGCACGGTGTGAAGGCGGCTTTCGAGCGGGTGGGCGGCCTTGGGCGGGTGGCATGCTCTGGGCGAGTGACGTTGCCCGAGTCTTGACCTGGGTTCCTCACAGCACGCCGATAGCTTCATTACGCTGCGTGTCCCGGCCATGGCGAGCCCTGGGGGCACTTGTGACACGGATCCGGATTGCCACGTTCAACTTGGAGAATTTCGACGAGACCGCGCCGACCGCGCATCCGTCACTGACTGACCGCATCACGCTGATGAAACCGCAGATCAGGCGACTGCGTGCCGATATCGCCTGCTTTCAGGAAGTTCACGGCCAAGAACGTCCCGGCCGGCCCCGGGCGCTGCTGGCGTTGAAGGAACTGCTCGCGGGGACCAACCTCGACGGTGCCGAGCTGATCAGCACCAAACTCGAGAACAACGCGGTCTTCGAACAGCGCAACCTGGTCATCGCCACCCACCTGCCGGTCATCAAGCACCAGCAACTCAAGAACGACCTGGTCGCCGAGCCCCGTTACCAGCGGCTCACCGCCACCCCTGCCGACCCGGAGCCGGTCCCGATCGGTATCGAGCGGCCCATCCTGCACGCGCAGATCGACATCGATCACGCCGAACCCGGCCGCCTGCTGCACATCATTACCGTGCACCTGAAATCCAAGATCCCCAGCGAGATCCCCGGCCAGGTGAGCGATCCTGAGAAGGGCATCTGGCGCACCGCCGATGCCTGGGCCGAAGGCAGTTTCCTGTCGTCCATGAAGCGCATGAGCCAGGCCCTGGAAGTGCGGCGCCTGGTCGACCGGATCCTCAAAGAGGATCCAGATGCGCGCATCATCGTCGCCGGTGACTTCAACGCTGAGCCCGGGGAAGTCCCGGTCCTGGCGATCTGCGGCAATGTCGAGGACACCAACAACCGGGACCTCGCCACCCGGGTCTTGGTCCCCATCGAGCACACCATCCCCAACGAGGCCCGCTACACCCTTCTCCACCACGGCCGCGGCCAGATGCTCGACCACATGCTCGTCACCCGTAACCTCCTGGCCCACTACCGAGGCTCAGAGATCCACAACGAAGTCCTCCACGACGACTCCCTCGCCTTCGCCACCGACGACAAATACCCTGAGTCCGATCACGCCCCCGTCGTCGCCACCTTCGACTTCGACTGACCGCCACATCGCCGTTGATTCCCGCCCTGACGGGAACCTTGGTGGCGAACGCCGAGCACGGAGCACGGCAGCCCTCCACGGTGTGCAACTGCGAGCGCTGAGAATCACAGCCGGCGACCGGCGCAGGAGGCGAGTACGGCCGCCGGGCAACCGTGGCGGGGAGTCCAATCAACTGCGGACCTATGGCGATTGCACCGATTCTCGGCGGTCAGGGACGCCAGAGTGCCCGTCTCTCCGGATCCTCAGCCGCATGACGGATTCAGAGCGTACGGCCGACTCTCTTCCCTCGCTTGCGGCTCTTTCGTCAGGTGAGCTGAACGAAAGTGTGCAAGTCGCTCCTCGCTGACCCGAGTCTCACCCCCGGACAAGTGATCTGAGCACTGGAGCTGATTGTGATCATCACCGACTGGCAAGCCCGTCACGCCCTCACTGCGGCGGAGCACCAAGCCGAGTTCGATCGACTCACCGGCAGAGGGTATCGACTTCTCAAGATCGCAGGATATGAACTGGGAAGCACCCCGCGCTTCGCCAGTGTCTGGGCGATCCAGGACGGGAGCGCCTGGCAGGCCCGCCACGGTATTTCGGCCAACGACTATCAGACAGCAGTTACCGAGCTGAGCCGCGACGGCTTCCGGCCTGTCGATCTGTCGGTGTTCCGCACGGGGAACACCGTCCTGTTCAACGCGATCTGGGAACAGGAACAGGGCCTGGAATGGGCCGCTCGCCACGGGCTGACCGGAGACGAGTACCAGGCCCTGTTCACAGATCTGTCCAACAAGGGCTTCCGCCTGCGCTGTGTGTCCCCTTACGAGGACCGCAACGGCACACGCTTCGCCTGCATCTGGGACCGCTACGCCGGCCCCCCGTGGACGGCCCGGCACGGTCTGACGGCGCAGGAATACCAAAGCGAGTTCAACGCGCAGAAACAGCGCGGCTTTCGCCTGGTACGAGTGGTCGGCTACCCGACCGGCGGCCAGATCCGATATGCGGGCATCTGGGAAAGTTCCCCCGGTCATCCGGGGAACGCAGCCCACGGTCTTTCACACAACGAATACCAACGTCAGTTCGACACCAATTCGGCCGCAGGGCTGCGCCTGGTCGATGTGAGCGGCGTCAGGGACGGCAGCTCGGCACGCTACACCACGATCTGGGAGACAACGCCGGAGACCAGCTCCAGCGCGAGCGCCGCGGCAAGACTGGTGGTGCCCTTTATGCAGAAGTGGGCCGTGCCGGGTTTCTCCTTCGCGCTCGCCCGCAACGGTACGATCCGGGCCACCGGCGTCTTCGGCTACGCCAACCGCATCACCCGCGAGATCGCCACACCGAACCACCGCTTTCGTGTCGCGAGTATCGCCAAGCCCATCACTTCCACGGCCGTGCACCTGTTGATCGACCAGGGCCGCCTCACCCTGGCGGACAAGGTGTTCGGCCCGGGGGCACTACTGGGAACCACCTACGGAACACAGCCCTACAGCACCCGGGTCACCTCCGTGCGACTGCAGCACCTGCTGGAGCACTCCGCCGGCGGCTGGGCCAACGACAGCAACGACCCGATGTTCCAGCAAATGCAGCTAGGACAAGACGCTCTCATCTCCTGGACACTCGACAACAGGCCGCTCACCACGGACCCCGGCAACACCTACGCCTACTCCAACTTCGGCTACTGCCTGCTCGGCCGGATCATCGAACGAGTGAGCGGGATGTCGTACGCCCAATTCGTCGACCGCTTCGTGATGGAACCGAGCAACGCCGGCCAGTCCGTCCTGGCCGGCGCGACCGCCACGAACCGGCACGGTCAGGAGGCGATGTACTTCGGCCTCAACCGCGAAGCACCCTACGAGATCCGGGTCGACCGAATGGACGCCCACGGCGGCTGGGTCATGACACCAGCCGAAATCCTCCGCTTCGCTTTCTCCGTCGATGGCCTACCGACACCCCCCGACCTGTTGCAACCCGCGACACGAACAGCGATGACCACCGCATCCGCAGTCCGTCCGGTCACCCCCACCACGACGGGCTACGCCCGAGGGTGGGCGGTCAATAACGCAGGAACCATCTGGCACGACGGCACCCTGCCCGGCACGCAGGCGATCCTGGTCCGGCCGTCCGACGGCCGCGCTTGGAGCGCCGTCTGTAACGCCGGACGTCCGGGCACCTCGCTCGCCGCGGAGTTCGACGACCTGATGTGGAAGGTGCAACAGGCCATCTGAGATGGCGTCCCGCTGTGTGGTGTAGGGGATCTCCGCGGTTGAGTGCGCGGGTTCTGCTCCCTGGGGTGCACCGTCTGCCGGTGACTGCTCCCTGCTCAA
>NZ_JOIZ01000056.1 GCF_000721605.1 Streptomyces sp. NRRL S-37
GCGGGAGGAGGGCGGCTGGGAGCGGTTCACGCTGTCGCTCGGTGAGGCGTGGGCGTACGGCGCCGACGTCGACTGGGACGCCTTCTACGACGGCACCCGCCCCCACCGCGTCGACCTCCCCACCTACCCCTTCCGCCGCGACTGGTACTGGCTCACCCCCGACGAGACCGAGCGGACCGCCGGCACCGGCGGTGACCCCGCCGACGGCGAGTTCTGGTCCGCCGTCGAGAGCGGCGACATCACCCGGCTGTCCACCGTCCTGGACATCACCGGCGACGACACCGAGGCCTTCAGCAGCCTGCTGCCCGCCCTCGCCTCCTGGCGCCGCCGCCGCACCCTGCGCACCACCCTCGACTCCTGGCGCCACCGCGTCCACTGGACCCCGCTGACCGGCGCCGCCGGCCCCGTCCCCGCCGGCCGCTGGCCCGCGCTCGTCCCGGCAGGACACGCCGACGACCCCTGGGTCGACGACGTCCTCACCGCCCTCACCGCCCGCGGCCTGCGCATCGAACGCCACGACCTCACCGGCGACGAGGACACCGCCGCCCTCACCGCCCTGCTCACCACCCCCGACGGCGAGGACCCCGCCGGAGTGCTGTCGCTGCTCGCCCTCGACGAGCGGCCGCACCCCGACCACCCCGCCCTCCCGCGCGGCCTCGCCGCCGTCAAGGACCTGACGCACGCCCTCGCCGGCACCGGCACCCGCCTGTGGGCGCTCACCCGCGGCGCCGTCTCCGTCGACAGCCGGGACCCGCTGACCTCGCCCGTCCAGGCCGAGACCTGGGGCTTCGGCCGCGCCGTCGCCTTCGAACTCCCGGACACCTGGGGCGGACTCGTCGACCTGCCGCCCACCCCCGACCCGCGCGCCCTCGACCGCCTGCCCGGCCTCCTCGGCGGCACCGAGGACCAGCTCGCCGTCCGCGCCACCGGCTCCTACGCCCGCCGCCTCACCCGGATGCCGCTGCCCGAACCCGCCGGCGACGCCGACCCCACCGGCACCTGGGCGGCGCACGACACCGTCCTGATCACCGGCGGCACCGGCGCCCTCGGCGCCCACGTCGCACGCTCCCTGGCCGCCGCGGGCACCCGGCACCTGGTCCTCACCAGCCGCCGCGGCCCCGACGCGCCCGGCGTCGCCGACCTCACCGCCGAACTCACCGCCCACGGCGCCCGCGTCACCGTCGCCGACTGCGACGTCGCCGACCGCGACCAGCTCGCCGGCCTCCTCGCGTCCCTCCCCGCCGACCTGCCGCTGACCGGCGTCGTCCACGCCGCGGGCGTCCTCGACGACGGCGTCCTCGACGCCCTCACCCCGGACCGCTTCGACGCCGTCCTGCGCCCCAAGACCCTCGGCACCGCGAACCTGCACGACCTCACCCGCGAGCACGACCTGTCGATGTTCGTGCTGTTCTCCTCCATCGTCGGCGTCCTCGGCAACGCCGGACAGGCCAACTACGCCGCCGCCAATGCCTACCTCGACGCCGTCGCCGAGCAGCGCCGCGCCGCCGGCCTGCCCGTCACCTCCGTCGCCTGGGGCCCCTGGGCCGACGCCGGCATGGCCACCGCCGACGTCCTCACCGACCGGATGCGCCACGACGGACTCACCCCGATGGCGCCCGACACCGCCGTCGCCGCCCTGCGCGCCGCCGTCACCGAGGGCGCCTCGCACGCCACCGTCGTCGACGTCGACTGGCCCTCGTACGCCGGCGTCCTGACCGCCGCCCGGCCCAGCCCCCTCATCGGCGACCTGCCCGAGGTCCGCCGCGCCCTGGAGGCCGCCAAGGCCGCCGCGCCCGACACCCACGCCCTGCGCGACCGGCTGCGCGGCCTCGCCCCCGCAGACCAGGACCGCCTGCTCACCGACCTGGTCCGCGCCGAGGTCGCCACCGCCCTGCGCCACGCCTCACCCGAGGCCGTCGACGTGCACCGCGCCTTCAAGGACCTGGGCTTCGACTCGCTCACCGCCGTCGAGGTGCGCAACCGCATCACCGCCGCCACCGACGTCAAGCTGCCCACGACGCTCCTGTTCGACCACCCCAACACCGCCGCCGTCGTCGAGCACCTCAAGGACCGGCTGCTCGGCGGGGAGCGGCCCGCCGCCGCGCCCGTGGTCGTCGCGGCCGGCGTCACCGACGAGCCGATGGCCGTGGTCGCCATGGCCTGCCGCTTCCCCGGAGGGGTCACCAGCCCCGAGGAACTCTGGGACCTGATGGTCGCCGAGGTCGACGCGGTGTCCACCCCGCCCGCCGACCGCGGCTGGGACCTCGACTCGATGTACGACCCCGACTCCGAACGACAGGGCACCACCTACAGCCGTGAGGGCGGCTTCATCCGGGACGTCGCCGGATTCGACCCGGCGTTCTTCGGGATCTCCCCGCGTGAGGCCCTCGCCATGGACCCGCAGCAGCGCCTGCTCCTGGAGACCTCCTGGGAGGCGTTCGAACGCGCCGGCATCGACCCGGAGACCCTGCGCTCCACCGCCACCGGGGTCTTCGTCGGCACCATCAACACCGACTACCAGATCCGCCTCGGCGGCGCCGCCGCCCAGGAGCAGCTGGCCGGCCACCTCATGACCGGCAACGCCTCCAGCATCGCCTCCGGCCGCCTGTCCTACACGTACGGCTTCGAGGGCCCCGCCGTCACCATGGACACCGGCTGCTCGTCCTCCATGGTCGCCCTGCACCTGGCCCTGCAGTCGCTGCGCACCGGCGAGTGCACCATGGCCCTGGCCGGCGGCGTCACCGTCATGTCCACCCCCGAGCCCTACGTGGAGTTCTCCCGGCAGCGCGGCCTCGCCCCCGACGGCCGCTGCAAGGCGTTCGCCGAGGGCGCCGACGGCATGGGCTTCGCCGAGGGCGTCGGCCTCGTCCTGCTGGAACGGCTCTCCGACGCCCGCCGCAACGGCCACCCCGTCCTCGCCGTGGTGCGCGGTTCCGCCCTCAACCAGGACGGCGCCTCCAACGGCCTCACCGCACCCAACGGCCCCTCCCAGCAGCGCGTCATCCGCCAGGCCCTCGCCAACGCCGGACTGTCCGCCGCCGAGGTCGACGTCGTCGAGGCGCACGGCACCGGCACCCCGCTCGGCGACCCGATCGAGGCCCAGGCCATCCTCGCCACCTACGGCCAGGACCGGCCCGCCGACCGGCCGCTGCTGCTCGGCTCGCTGAAGTCGAACATCGGCCACACCCAGGCCGCCGCCGGTGTCGCCGGCATGATCAAGATGGTGCTCGCGATGCGGCACGGCATGGTGCCCAGGAGCCTGCACATCACCGAACCCACCTCGGTCGTCGACTGGTCCGGCGGCGCCGTCCGCCTGGCCACCGAGCACACGGACTGGCCGGAGACCGGCCGGCCCCGCCGCGCCGGCGTCTCCTCCTTCGGCATCAGCGGCACCAACGGCCACCTCATCCTCGAACAGGCCCCGCAGGACGAGCCCGCCGACGAGCCGACCGGCGAGACCGGCACCGGGCCGGCCCAGGCCCCGGTATGGCTGCCGTGGGTGGTGTCGGCGAAGTCGCGTGAGGCGGTGCGGGAGCAGGCGGCGCGGCTGGCCGCGTCCGTGCGTGACAGTGGCGCGGGGGCGCTGGACGTGGCGTATTCGCTGGTGTCGACGCGTGTCGCGATGGAGCACCGTTCGGTCGTGGTGGGCGGCGGTCTCGACGACCTCCTCACCGGCCTCGACGCCCTCGCCGCCGGTGAACCGTCCGCCCGCGTCGTGGACGGCGTCGCCGAGACCGGACCCGGCGTCGTGTTCGTCTTCCCCGGCCAGGGCTCCCAGTGGGCCGGCATGGCCGTCGAACTCCTCGACACCTCACCCGTGTTCGCCGCCCGCATGGCGGAGTGCGCGGCAGCCCTGTCACCTCACACCGACTGGTCGTTGCTGGATGTGGTGCGGGGTGTGGAGGGTGCTCCGTCGTTGGAGCGGGTGGATGTGGTGCAGCCGGTGTTGTGGGCGGTGATGGTGTC
>NZ_JOIZ01000057.1 GCF_000721605.1 Streptomyces sp. NRRL S-37
CACCGTCGAGGGCGGCGCGGCGAACGTCGCCGACATCTACCCCCTCGCCCCCCTCCAGGAGGGACTGCTCTTCCACCACCTCCTCGCCGACGGCGGCGAAGACGTCTACGTCTCCCCGATGGTCGTCGAGTTCACCTCACGCGACTTGCTGGACGACTATCTGCGTGCGCTGCAGCAGGTGGTGGACCGGCACGACATCCTGCGGACCGGGATCGTGTGGGAGGGCCTGCGCGAGCCGGTGCAGGTGGTGCGGCGCCGCGCCGACCTGCCCGTCGTGGAAGTCGAGCTCGACCCCCACGGCGCGGACCCGGTGGCCGAGCTGGTCGCACGGGCCGGCACGTCGATGGACCTGCGGCAGGCTCCGCTGGTCCATGTGCACCTGGCCGCCGAACCCGGCTCCGACCGGTGGCTCGCACTGTTCCGGGTCCACCACATGGTGCAGGACCACACCGGCATGGAGCTCGTCCTCGACGAGGTCGGGACGCTCCTCGCCGGCCGGGGCGACGCACTGCCCGAGCCCCTGCCTTTCCGCGACTTCGTCACCCAGGCACGCCAGGGAGTCGAACGGGCCGAGCACGAGCGGTTCTTCACCCGACTGCTGGCCGACGTGACCGAGCCGACCGCCCCGTACGGCCAGCTCGACGCGCTCGGCGACGGCTCCGGCGTGGTCCGGGCACGGCTGCGCTTCGCACCGGAACTGGAGGACCGGTTCCGTGAGACCGCACAGCGGCTGGGCGCGAGCCCGGCCACGGTGATGCATGTGGCGTGGGCACGGGCCCTCGCCGCGATCAGCGGTCGGGGCGACGTGGTGTTCGGCACCGTGCTGCTCGGACGCCTGAGCGCGGCGGCCGGCGCCGACCGGGTGACGGGTCCCTTCATCAACACCCTGCCGGTACGCGTGCGCGTGAACGACATGACGCCGCGGGCGGCCGTCGCCGCGATGCGCGACCAGCTCGCCGCCCTGCTGGAGCACGAGCACGCGCCGCTCGCCGTGGCGCAGCAGGCCAGCGGCGTGCCGGGCGACACCCCGCTGTTCACCTCGCTCTTCAACTACCGGCACAACACCGGACGGCCCGACACCCAGGACGACGCCGCGTCCCAGGTGGCATCCGGCGCGGGCATCAGGCTGGTGTTCGGCCGGGAGGCCACCAACTATCCGCTCTCGGTCTCCGTCGACGACGACGGTGACGGGCTCGGCCTGGCCGTCGACGCGGTCGCCCCGATCGACCCTCAGGCTGTCGCGGAACTCGTGCGCACCACCGTGGAGAACCTGGTCACCGCGCTGGACGACGAGTCGGCCGACGACCGGCGGTCGCCCCTGACCGCGGTGGACGTGCTGGGCGCGGCCGAACTCCGGCGGATCCTCGTCGACCACAACGCGACCGGTCACCGGACCGCCGCGTCGACCCTGCCCGGCCTGTTCGAGGCGCAAGCCGCCCGGACCCCGGACGCCAAGGCGATCGTCGCCGACGGCACCGAGGTGTCGTACGCGGAGCTGGACGCCCGCGCCAACCGCGTCGCGCGGCTGCTGCTCGCACGGGGAGCCGGCCCGGAGCGCTTGGTCGCCGTCGCCGCACAGCGCGGCATCGACGCCGTGGTGACCCTGCTGGCGATCACCAAGACGGGCGGTGCCTACCTGCCGGTCGACCCCGCCTACCCGGCGGAACGCATCGCGTTCATGCTCGCCGACGCGGCTCCCGTCCTGCTGCTCAGCACGGAGGCGACCGCCCTCCCGGCCGAGGTGCTGCCCGCGGGTCTCCCGCACCTGGTGCTGGACACGGCGGATACGACCGCCGCACTCGGCGCCCTGTCGGACGCGGCACTCACGGCCGAGGAACGCCCCGTCCCCGCCCACCCGGACGGCGCCGCGTACGTCATGTACACCTCCGGCTCCACCGGGCTGCCCAAGGGAACCGTGGTCCCGCACCGGGCCATCGACCGCCTGGTCCGCGACGGCGGCTACGTCGAGCTCGGCACCGGTGACACGGTCGCCCACCTGGCCTCGGCGTCCTTCGACGCAGCGACCTTCGAGATCTGGGGTGCACTGCTCAACGGCGGCGCCCTCGCGGTGGCACCGCCCGGGGCGCCGTCCCTCACCGAACTCCGGGAGTTCCTGACGAGCCACCGCGTCACCACCCTGTGGCTGACGGCCGGACTGTTCCACGAAGTGGTCGACCAGGACCCCGACATGCTGCGCGGAGTCCGCCGGCTGCTGGCGGGCGGGGACGTGCTGTCCCCCGCGCACTGCCGCGCGCTCCTGGACCGACTGCCCACCGTCCAGCTCCTCAACGGCTACGGGCCGACGGAGAACACCACGTTCACTGCGGTGCACAGCGTGCGCCCCGCCGACGTGACGGACCTGGCCGACGTGCCGATCGGGGCCCCCGTCTCCGGCACCCGCGTGTACGTTCTCGACGAGCGGCTGCGTCCCGTACCGGTGGGTGCCGTGGGCGAGCTGTACACGTCGGGTGCGGGTCTGGCACGCGGATACGCGGGCCGGGCGGGCCTGACCACGGAGCGGTTCGTCGCCTGCCCGTACGAGCCGGGTGAGCGGATGTACCGCACCGGTGACCTCGCCCGCTGGAACGCGGACGGCCGGCTCGAGTATCTGGGCCGGGCGGACGAGCAGGTCAAGATCCGCGGGTTCCGCATCGAACCCGGCGAGATCCAGGCCGCTGTCGCCGCGCACCCGTGGGTGGCCCGGGCCGTGGTGATCGCCCGGGAGGACACGCCCGGCGACAAGCGTCTGGTGGCGTACGTGGTGCCCGGTGACGGCACGGCCGGCCAACCGGCCCTCGACCTACGGCAGTTCGTGGCCGCACGCCTGCCGGAGTACATGGTCCCGTCGTCCGTGGTGACCCTGGACGCGCTGCCGCTGACGCCGAACGGGAAGGTGGACCGCAGGGCACTGCCGGCCCCGGAATACGGCGCGGAATCCGGCCGTGCACCGTCGTCCGTGCGCGAGGAGATCCTGTGCGGGGTGTTCGCGCAGGTCCTCGGCGTGGAGCGGGTCGGTGTCGACGACGACTTCTTCGCCCTCGGCGGGCACTCCCTGCTGGCGACACGCCTGGTGAGCCGGGTGCGGTCGGTGCTCGGGGTCGAGCTGTCGCTGCGCACGCTGTTCGAGGCGCCGACGGTCGCCCGGCTCGCGGCCCGCATCGACGACGCGGACCGGGCCCGGGTGGCACTGACGGCGCAGGAACGCCCGGAGCGGATTCCGCTGTCGTTCACGCAGCGCCGCCTGTGGTTCATCGGCCAGCTGGAAGGCCCGAGCGCCACGTACAACATCCCGACGGTGCTACGGCTCAACGGGGCCCTGGACGCCGGCGCCCTGGACGCGGCACTGCGGGACGTGATCGGCCGCCACGAGGTGCTGCGGACGGTGTTCGCCACCGCCGACGGTGAGCCCTATCAGCGTGTCCTCGACATGACGGAGCTGGACTGGCGGCTTCAGGTCGCCGAGGCCGTTCCCGCCGACGTGGACGCCGCGGTGGCCGAGGCGGCGCAGTACGCGTTCGACCTGTCCACCGAGGTGCCGATCCGGGCCTGGCTGTTCCCGGCCGGGCCGGACGAGGCCCCGGCCGGCCGTCGCCTCCCACCGCGGACACACCGCGCCACTGGAGATCCCCGCGGAGGTGCACGCGCGGCTTCTGGAGGTGGCCCGCGCGGAGGGCGTCACCACCTTCATGGTGCTCCAGTCCGCTCTGGCGGTGCTGCTGTCCCGGCTGGGGGCGGGTACCGACATCCCGATCGGGTCCGCCCATGCCGGACGCGTCGACGAAGCGCTCGACGACCTCGTCGGATGCTTCGTCAACACCCTCGTGCTGCGCGCGGACCTCTCCGGGAACCCGGCCTTCACCGACGTGCTCGCCCGCGTCCGCGAGGCCGGACTGGCTGGCGGGGCACGCCAGGACGTGCCTTTCGACCGGCTGGTCGAGGAGCTGGCCCCGGTCCGCTCCATGGCGCGCCACCCCCTCTTCCAGATCGTCCTGACGATGCAGAACACCATCGAGGCGGTCCTGGACCTGGGTGACGTCCAGGCCAGTCGGTTCGGGGCGGGCGCCAGCGCGGCCAAGTTCGACCTGGACGTCCTGATCGCCGAGGCGTTCGACGCCGAGGGCGCACCCGCCGGATTCCGCGGCACCGTCACCGTGGCCGCCGACCTGTTCGACGCCGAGGCGGCCGACCGGATCGCCGGCGCCCTGCCCCGTGTGCTGGAGGCAGTGGTCTCCGATCCGCGGCTGCGGCTGGGTGATGTGGAGGTCGTGGAGGAGGCCGAGCGTCGGCGGGTCGTGGTCGAGTGGAACGACACTGCGGCGGAGCTGCCTACGGGTTCGGTCGCGGTTCGTTTCGCGGAGCAGGTGGTGCGTGCTCCGGATGCGGTGGCGGTGGTCGCCGACGGTGTTGAGGTGTCGTACGCGGAGCTGGACGCCCGCGCGAATCGTCTGGCGCACTATCTGGTGGGTCAGGGTGTGGGTGCGGAGTCGGTGGTGGGTCTGTGCCTGCCGCGTGGCGTGGAGATGATCACGGCGATC
>NZ_JOIZ01000058.1 GCF_000721605.1 Streptomyces sp. NRRL S-37
GCGATCCTGGCCGTGTGGAAGGCGGGCGCCGCCTACCTGCCGATCGACCCCGAGTACCCCGCCGAGCGGATCTCTTTCATGCTCGCGGACAGCGGCGCGTCCCTGGTCGTGGGCTGGAGCGACTCGACCCACGCTCTTACCGATGCCGATGTGTCGCTGCTGCACCTGGACGACCCGCACAGCATCGACCTGCTCGCGCACCAGCCGACCACGCCGCCGCCCGCCGTGTCGCCGCTCGACAGCCGGGCCGCGTATGTGATCTACACCTCCGGGTCGACCGGGCGGCCGAAGGGGGTGCAGACCACCTACGCGGGCGTGGCGAACCTCGCCGCGGCGGTACGCCCGGTCCTCGCCGTCGAACCGGGGGAGCGAGTGCTCCAGTTCGCCTCGTTCAGCTTCGACGCCTCCGTCCTGGACGTCACCGCGACCCTGACGGCCGGTGGCACGTTGGTCCTCGCCGGACCGGAAGAGCGGGCGGACGCACGCAAGCTGGGACGCCTGATCCGCGACGCCGGGGTGCGCGTCGTCAGCATCGTGCCGTCGCTGCTCGCGATGCTCGACCCGGCGGACCTGGAGGGTGTGCACACGCTGCGAACCGGCGCGGAGGCACTCTCCGGGGCGCAGGCCGAGCAGTGGGCGGGGGGCGGCCGCCGCCTGGTCAACTCCTACGGGCCGACCGAGTCGACTGTGATCGTCACGGCCGGCACCGTGCAGCCGGGTGGCGGTTCCGTGGTGCCGATGGGCGCACCGCTGACCAACACCGGGGTGTACGTGCTGGACGACCGCCTCGCGCCGGTGCCGGTCGGGGTCGTGGGCGAGCTGTACATCGCTGGTCCGCAGTTGGCCCGCGGGTACTTCGGGCGCGCCGCTCTCACCGCGGAGAGGTTTGTCGCGTGCCCCTTCGGACCGGCCGGTCGGCGGATGTACCGGTCGGGCGACCGGGTGCGGTGGACGCCGGACGGGCAGCTGGTGTTCGTGGGGCGGGCCGACGACCAGGTGAAGATCCGTGGGTTCCGGATCGAGCCGGGTGAGGTCCAGGCCGTCGTCTCCGAGCACCCGCAGGTGGCCCAGGCCGCGGTGGTCGTGCGCGAGGATGTCGCGGACGACAAGCGACTGGTCGCCTACGTGGTGACCGCTGGAGAGCGCAGTGACGGTGAACTGGGTCGTGACGTACGTCAGTTCGTGACCGCACGCCTGCCGGAGCACATGGTGCCCTCGGCGGTGGTGGTCCTCGACGAGCTGCCGCTGACGGTGAACAAGAAGCTGGACCGCAAGGCCCTGCCGGCACCCGAGTACGCGACCGGCTCCGGCCGCGGACCCTCCTCGGTCCGTGAGGAGATCCTGTGCGCCGCGTTCGCCGAGGTCCTCGGCGTCGACAGCGTCGGTGTCGACGACGACTTCTTCGCACTGGGCGGTCACTCGCTGCTGGCGATCCGGCTGGTGGAGATCCTGCGCGGCCGTGGTGTGACGGTCTCGGTGCGGGCGCTGTTCGAGTCGCCGACGGTGGCACAGCTGGCTGCTGCCGCGTCCGGGGCGGAGAGTGTCGTCGTACCGCCCAATGCCATTCCTGAGGGCGTGCAGGCGATCACGCCGGAGATGCTGCCGCTGGTGGAGCTCACTGCCGAGGAGATCGAGCGGGTCGTCACCACGGTGGACGGCGGCGCGGCGAACGTCGCGGACGTCTACCCCCTCGCCCCCCTCCAGGAGGGCCTGCTCTTCCACCACCTCCTCGCCGACACCGGCGAGGACGCCTACGTCAGGCCGACGGTGCTGGAGTTCGACTCCCGTGACCGGCTGGACGCGTTCGCCGGAGCGCTTCAGAAGGTCATGGACCGGCACGACATCCTGCGCACGGCCATCGTGTGGGAGGGCCTGCGCGAGCCGGTGCAGCTCACTGCTGCTGGCAGAGGTGGAGGCGTTCCTCGGTGGCCGAGGCGCCGAACTGCCCGAGCCGCTGCCGTTCCGGAACTTCGTCGCGCAGGCGCACGGCGGGGTGGAGCGGGCCGCGCACGAGCGGTACTTCGCCGACCTGCTGGGCGACGTCGACGAGCCCACCGCGCCGTACGGCCTGGTCGACGCGTACGGCGACGGCGCCGACGCGGTGCAGGCACGGCAGGACCTCCCGGCGGACCTCGAGACGCGGCTGCGTGAGGTGGCGCGGAGGCTGGGTTCGAGCCCGGCCACGGTGCTGCACGTGGCATGGGCGCGGGTCCTCGACGCTGTCAGCGGACGGGACGACGTCGTCTTCGGCACGGTGCTCTTCGGACGGATGAACTCCGGTGCCGGTGCGGACCGGGTGCCCGGCCCGTTCATGAACACCCTGCCGGTGCGCGCCCGCCTGGGTGACGGCACGGGCGTCCTCGCCGCGGTGCGGGGGATGCGCGGCCAGCTCGCCACGCTCCTCGAGCACGAGCACGCACCGCTCATCCTGGCGCAGCAGGCCAGTGGCGTGCCGACGGACGCTCCCCTCTTCACCTCGGTGTTCAACTACCGCCACAACACCGGATTCAGCGGTGGTGTGGCCGAGGTGGGCGACGGCATCGAGATGGTGTTCGTCCGCGAACGCACGAACTACCCGCTGGCTGTGATCTTCGATGACAACGGTGAGGGGCTGCGGCTGACGGTGGACGCGGTCGCTCCGATCGACGCGCACGCCGTGGCGACGATGGTGAGCACGGCCACCGCACATCTGGTGGCTGCGCTGGAGGAAGCGCTGGACGGCGGCCCGGACGTGCCGATGAGTGGCATCCCGGTGCTCGACGAGGACCGGCGCCACCAGGTGCTCACCGAGTGGAACGACACCGCGGCCGACGTGCCGGCGGGGACGATTCCGCAGCTGTTCGAAGCGTGGGCGGCTCGAACCCCGGACGCGGTCGCGGTCGTCACCGACGGCGCAGAGATGACGTACGCAGACCTCGACGCGCGGGCGAACCATCTGGCACGGCTGCTGATCGGTGCGGGCGTGGGGCCGGAGTCCGTGGTGGGCGTCTGCCTGGAGCGCGGCGTCGACCTGATGGTGGCGCTGCTCGGTGCGCTCAAGGCTGGGGCGGCGTATCTGCCGATCGACCCGGAATACCCGGCCGACCGCATCGCCTACATGTGCGCCGACGCGGCCCCGACGGCGATCGTGGCCACGCGTGCCACCGCCGACGTACTCCCGCACGACACGACCGCCACAGCGGTGCTTCTCGATTCGCCCGAGGTGCTCGGTGCGCTGGACACCGTTCCATCGGGCGAACTGGACGACGCCGAGCGGCTGGCTCCGCTGAAGCCGGCCCACCCCGCCTACGTGATCTACACGTCGGGATCCACGGGTCGCCCCAAGGGCGTCCTGGTCCCCCACGCGGGCGTGGCAAGCCTGGTGGCCGGCCACGTTCGGCACTTCGGCGTGGGCTCTGGGCACCGCGTGGGCCAGTTCGCGTCGGCGAGCTTCGACACCTTCGGCTGGGAGTGGTTCATGGCGCTCCTGTCCGGGGCCACCCTGGTCGTGATCCCGCAGGAGCGGCGACTGGGCACGGCGCTGCCCGAGTTCCTCACCGCCCAGCGCGTGACCCACGTGACGCTGCCGCCCGCCGTCCTGGCCACCCTCGACGAGAAGTCGATCGGCGCGGACACCGTGCTCGCCGTGGCGGGCGAGGCCTGCCCGCCCGAGGTGATGGCACGCTGGGCACGCGGGCGCGTGATGTTCAACTCCTACGGCCCCACCGAGACCACGGTCGACGCCACCCTGTGGCGCTGTGATCCCGACGCCCCCGAGGTGGCCATCGGATCCCCCGTCGTCAACACGCAGGTGTACGTGCTCGACGAGCACCTGACCCCCGCCCCGCCCGGTGTCACCGGCGAGATGTACGTGTCCGGCGCCGGACTGGCACGCGGCTACCTCGGGCGCACGGCGCTGACCGCGGAACGGTTCGTGGCGAACCCGTTCGGCCCTGCCGGGTCCCGCCTGTACCGCACGGGCGACCGGGCCCGCTGGACCTCCGAGGGCCACCTGGTCTTCGTCGGCCGATCCGACGACCAGGTGAAGATCCGGGGCTTCCGCATCGAACCCGGAGAGATCGAGAACGTACTGGGCGGACATCCCTCGGTGACCCAGGCCGCGGTCATCGCCCGTGAGGACACCCCGGGTGACAAGCGCCTGGTCGCCTACGTCGTGCCCGCCGAGGGCGCGGTGACGGCCCAGCTGCCCGAGGCGCTCAACAGCCTCGCGGCCGAGCACCTGCCGGAGTACATGGTTCCCGCGGCGGTCGTCCTCATCGACGAACTGCCGCTGACGGTGAACAAGAAGCTGGACCGCAAGGCCCTGCCCGCGCCGGAGCTCGCCGCCGTGGCCGCGGCCGGCCGCGCCCCGGCCGACGCGCGGGAGGAGATCCTGTGCGCCGTCTTCGCGCAGGTCCTCGGCGTGGAGCGGGTCGGTGTCGACGACGACTTCTTCTCCCTCGGCGGGCACTCCCTGCTCGCCGTGCGGCTGGCCAGCCGGGTGCGCTCCGTGCTCGGGGTCGAATTCGAGATCCGAGAGCTGTTCGACGCACCCACGCCCGCCGGACTCGCCGCTCGTCTCGCCCGCGGAGGTCCCGCCCGGGCCGCGTTGTCGGCACGGCAGCGCCCCGAGCGTCTTCCGCTGTCGTACGCCCAGGGCCGTCTGTGGTTCATCGGCCAGATGGAGGGCCCGAGCCCCATCTACAACATCCCGGTGGCACTGCGACTGACGGGCCGGGTGGATGCCGGAGCCCTGAATGCCGCGCTGCGGGATGTGATCGGCCGCCACGAGGTGCTGCGCACGGTGATGGCCACCACCGAAGACGGTGAGCCTTACCAGCGGGTCCTCGACCACGAGGCGTTGGACTGGGAGCTGCGGGTCGCCGACGCGGTCCCGGGGGATGTCGACGCCCTGGTGGCGGAGGCAGCGCGGTACACGTTCGATCTGTCTGCCGAAGTGCCCATCCGGGCCTGGCTGTTCGGCGTCGCCCCGGGTGAGCATGTGCTGGTTGTGGTGGTGCACCACATCGCCGGTGACGGCTGGTCGATGGGTCCGCTGGCGCGTGATGTGTCGGTGGCGTACGAGGCGGGTGGCCGGCCACAAGGGCCACCGACTGCCGCTGGACATTCCGGCGGAGGTGCACGCACGTCTGGTGGACGTGGCACGGGCCGAGGGCGTGACCGTGTTCATGGTGCTCCAGGCCTCCTTCGCGGTGCTCCTCTCCCGCCTCGGCGCCGGAACCGACATTCCCATGGGCCTCGCGAGCGCGGGCCGCACCGACGAAGCCCTTGACGACCTGGTCGGGTTCTTCGTGAACACACTCGTGCTGCGCGCGGATCTCTCTGGAGACCCGACGTTCCGTCAACTTCTCGCCCGAATACGAGAGAACGGCCTGTCCGGAATCGCCCACCAGGACGTGCCCTTCGAACGTCTGGTGGAGGAGCTCTCACCGACGCGTTCGCTGGCCCGTCACCCGCTGTTCCAGGTGATGCTCACCCTGCAGAACAACGCCGACGCCGCCGTGAACCTGCCCGGCGTACGCACGGAAGCGATACCGGCGGCGACCTCGGTGGCCAGGTTCGACCTGGACGTCAGCGTGGCCGAGACGTTCGACACCGACGGCGCACCGGCCGGTCTGCGCGGTCAGCTGATCATCGCCGCGGACCTTTTCGACCGAGCCTCGGGCGAACGGCTGGCGGAGCGCTGGGCCCGCGTCCTGGAGACGGTCACCACCAACCCGCGCATGCGGCTGAGTGCCGTGGATGTGTTGGGCGCCGTCGAGCGTCGTCGGGTGCTTGTCGAGTGGAATGACACGTCGGTGGGGGTGCCGGCGGGGTCGGTGGTGGGGTTGTTCGAGGAGTGGGTGGCTCGGGCGCCGGG
>NZ_JOIZ01000059.1 GCF_000721605.1 Streptomyces sp. NRRL S-37
AACACAGTGGACGCGAGCAACTGAGGACAAGCCCTCGGCCTATTAGTACCGGTCAACTCCACACGTTACCGTGCTTCCATATCCGGCCTATCAACCCAGTCGTCTACTGGGAGCCTTACCCTCTCCAGGAGGTGGGAGTCCTCATCTCGAAGCAGGCTTCCCGCTTAGATGCTTTCAGCGGTTATCCCTCCCGAACGTAGCCAACCAGCCATGCCCTTGGCAGAACAACTGGCACACCAGAGGTTCGTCCGTCCCGGTCCTCTCGTACTAGGGACAGCCCTTCTCAAGACTCCTACGCGCACAGCGGATAGGGACCGAACTGTCTCACGACGTTCTAAACCCAGCTCGCGTACCGCTTTAATGGGCGAACAGCCCAACCCTTGGGACCGACTCCAGCCCCAGGATGCGACGAGCCGACATCGAGGTGCCAAACCATCCCGTCGATATGGACTCTTGGGGAAGATCAGCCTGTTATCCCCGGGGTACCTTTTATCCGTTGAGCGACGGCGCTTCCACAAGCCACCGCCGGATCACTAGTCCCGACTTTCGTCCCTGCTCGACCCGTCGGTCTCACAGTCAAGCTCCCTTGTGCACTTACACTCAACACCTGATTGCCAACCAGGCTGAGGGAACCTTTGGGCGCCTCCGTTACTCTTTAGGAGGCAACCGCCCCAGTTAAACTACCCATCAGACACTGTCCCTGATCCGGATCACGGACCCAGGTTAGACATCCAGCACGACCAGACTGGTATTTCAACGACGACTCCACCCGAACTGGCGTCCGAGCTTCACAGTCTCCCAGCTATCCTACACAAGCCGAACCGAACACCAATATCAAACTGTAGTAAAGGTCCCGGGGTCTTTCCGTCCTGCTGCGCGAAACGAGCATCTTTACTCGTAGTGCAATTTCACCGGGCCTATGGTTGAGACAGTCGAGAAGTCGTTACGCCATTCGTGCAGGTCGGAACTTACCCGACAAGGAATTTCGCTACCTTAGGATGGTTATAGTTACCACCGCCGTTTACTGGCGCTTAAGTTCTCAGCTTCGCCACCCCGAAGAGTGACTAACCGGTCCCCTTAACGTTCCAGCACCGGGCAGGCGTCAGTCCGTATACATCGCCTTACGGCTTCGCACGGACCTGTGTTTTTAGTAAACAGTCGCTTCTCGCTGGTCTCTGCGGCCACCCCCAGCTCAGAGCGCGAAGCTCATCACCGGTTGTGGCCCCCCTTCTCCCGAAGTTACGGGGGCATTTTGCCGAGTTCCTTAACCATAGTTCACCCGAACGCCTCGGTATTCTCTACCTGACCACCTGAGTCGGTTTAGGGTACGGGCCGCCATGAAACTCGCTAGAGGCTTTTCTCGACAGCATAGGATCATCCACTTCACCACAATCGGCTCGGCATCAGGTCTCAGCCTTGATGAACGGCGGATTTGCCTACCGTCCGGCCTACACCCTTACCCCGGGACAACCACCGCCCGGGATGGACTACCTTCCTGCGTCACCCCATCACTCACCTACTAACCGCTTGGGCCGGCGGCTCCACCACTCCCCCTCACTCCGAAGAGATCAGGGGCGGCTTCACGGCCTTAGCATCACGATGCTCGATGTTTGACGCTTCACAGCGGGTACCGGAATATCAACCGGTTATCCATCGACTACGCCTGTCGGCCTCGCCTTAGGTCCCGACTTACCCTGGGCAGATCAGCTTGACCCAGGAACCCTTAGTCAATCGGCGCACACGTTTCTCACGTGTGAATCGCTACTCATGCCTGCATTCTCACTCGTGAACCGTCCACAACTGCCTTCCGGCGCTGCTTCACCCGGCACACGACGCTCCCCTACCCATCACGATCCCCGTTGGGGGTACATATCGCAATGACACGACTTCGGCGGTACGCTTGAGCCCCGCTACATTGTCGGCGCGGAATCACTAGACCAGTGAGCTATTACGCACTCTTTCAAGGGTGGCTGCTTCTAAGCCAACCTCCTGGTTGTCTGTGCGACTCCACATCCTTTCCCACTTAGCGTACGCTTAGGGGCCTTAGTCGATGCTCTGGGCTGTTTCCCTCTCGACCATGGAGCTTATCCCCCACAGTCTCACTGCCGCGCTCTCACTTACCGGCATTCGGAGTTTGGCTAAGGTCAGTAACCCGGTAGGGCCCATCGCCTATCCAGTGCTCTACCTCCGGCAAGAAACACACGACGCTGCACCTAAATGCATTTCGGGGAGAACCAGCTATCACGGAGTTTGATTGGCCTTTCACCCCTAACCACAGGTCATCCCCCAGGTTTTCAACCCTGGTGGGTTCGGTCCTCCACGAAGTCTTACCTCCGCTTCAACCTGCCCATGGCTAGATCACTCCGCTTCGGGTCTTGAGCGTGCTACTCAAAGCGCCCTGTTCGGACTCGCTTTCGCTACGGCTTCCCCACCCGGGTTAACCTCGCAACACACCGCAAACTCGCAGGCTCATTCTTCAAAAGGCACGCAGTCACGAGACGAAGAGCAAGCTCTCCGTCCGACGCTCCCACGGCTTGTAGGCACACGGTTTCAGGTACTATTTCACTCCGCTCCCGCGGTACTTTTCACCATTCCCTCACGGTACTATCCGCTATCGGTCACCAGGGAATATTTAGGCTTAGCGGGTGGTCCCGCCAGATTCACACGGGATTTCTCGGGCCCCGTGCTACTTGGGTGTTTCTCAAACGAGCCGTACAGATTTCGACTACGGGGGTCTTACCCTCTACGCCGGGCCTTTCGCATGCCCTTCGCCTATCCATACGGTTTCTGACTCGCCGACCGGCCGGCAGACCGGTCAAGAGAAATCCCACAACCCCGCATGCGCAACCCCTGCCGGGTCTCACACGCATACGGTTTGGCCTCATCCGGTTTCGCTCGCCACTACTCCCGGAATCACGGTTGTTTTCTCTTCCTGCGGGTACTGAGATGTTTCACTTCCCCGCGTTCCCTCCACTTGCCCTATGTGTTCAGGCAAGGGTGACAGCCCATGACGACTGCCGGGTTTCCCCATTCGGACACCCCCGGATCAAAGCCTGGTTGACGACTCCCCGGGGCCTATCGTGGCCTCCCACGTCCTTCATCGGTTCCTGGTGCCAAGGCATCCACCGTGCGCCCTTAAAAACTTGGCCACAGATGCTCGCGTCCACTGTGCAGTTCTCAAACAACGACCAACCACCCATCACCCCGGGATCAACTCCCGAGTGCACTGGGGCCGGCACTGAAGGCAGCCATACGGCCGTGCCCTCAGACACCCAACAGCGTGCCCGA
>NZ_JOIZ01000060.1 GCF_000721605.1 Streptomyces sp. NRRL S-37
GGGCGCGGCGGATCTCGCCGAGGGACTCGTGGTCGAGGGGGGCGCCGCGGTCGCGCTCCATCAGCCGGCGGGCTTCGCCGAGGCGGGTGGGGGCGGGGGGTGGGGTGAAGCGGTCTTCCGCCGGTGGTGGGGTGGAGACGGCGTCGCTCTCCTCGGGCGGGTCGAGCAGGCCGCCGGTGTTGCCGCCGAGCAGGCCGTCGCTCTCGCGGCCGGTGTCGGCGGAACCGGAGGGGCCGGTGCTCCCGGCGCTGCCGGTGCCGCTCTCGCCGGGGGTGCCGTCGTCCGTGTCGGGGGACCCCGAGGAGTCCGTGCCGGACGACGGGGTACCGGGTGCCGGCTCGGAGCCGCGCCGCTCCGTGTCGTCGCCGTCCTCGTCGGCCGGGGGCTGGGGGAGCAGCGACCGCAGCGGGGCGACGTCTTCCTCTATGGCGTCGAGCACCGACGAGACCTGCTCACTCACGTCCCCCAGCTGCACGGGCAGCCGGTCGCGCAGGGTGCCCCAGCTCTGGCGGTGCGTCCGGGAGAAGGAGGAGAGCGCCTGCATGGGGCCCAGGGAGTCCGGGTCGCGCTCGTAGGCCTCGCGCAGCAGCCGGTGGCCCTCGGCGGCGTCGTGCCGCATGCCGGACAGGGCGCGGCGGATCTCGCCGAGGGACTCGTGGTCGAGGGGGCCGCCGCGGTCGCGCTCCATCAGCCGGCGGGCTTCGCCGAGGCGGGTGGAGGCGTGGTCGAGGTAGACCCGGCCACGCTCGTCGTTTCCGTCGGCCAGGCCGAGCTTGACGTCCTCGATGCCGCGCTTGACTCCGTAGAGGGAGTCACCGGGCAGGGCGTCGGAGCTGGCGACGGCGATTCCGCCGAGGGCGCCGGCGGCGACGCCGACGGTGAGTCCGCCCGCGGTGAGCCCTTTGGCCAGCCGTGAGCGTGGTCGCAGCTTGCCCAGCGGGGTCGCCCGGTGGGTGCCTCTGGCCCGGCGCGAGCGCGGTTCGGGTACGGCCTGATGTGTTGCCTCGCCCGCAGCGGTGCCTTCCTGGAGCATGGCCTCGAACGCGGCCACCAGCTGGGCCCGCTGGACGACCTTGACCTCGGGGTCCAGCTCCGGCTTGGGCAGCGCGCCGAGGCCGGAGGTCAGCGCGAGCAGTTGTGCCTGCTCGGTCTCCACGGCGGCGGCCGGGGCCGGTGCCGATCCTTCGGACTGCTCGGCCGCCGTGCCCCGGTCGGACTGCTCCTCCAGGGCCTGGGCGAAGGCGTTCGCCCGCCGGTGCGCCGATACGTTCGCGATCACTGGCGGCACCTCCTCTCGTCATCACGGTCGACTCCCCAGGGGGTCCTGAGGGTTCCCGCCCTGACCAGGGCCACACGATCGAGTGATCGAAGTCGGTCAGGGGGTGACCACAGGGAGCCTGTATCCCGCACAACGAGTGGCACGGCACTTGGGTTACGGACCCGGGATGACCGAATGAGGAAGCCAACCGGGTTTCACGTACCGTGAGTTGGGTGTCGCGGAACGTGTTCCGGTCGGCGGGTGCGTGCGGTCAGCGGGCGTCGTCCGGGAGGAGCCGGGCGAGGGTGCGGACGGCCCGGTACTGGAGGGTCTTGATGGCACCCTCGTTCTTGCCCATCACGCGGGCGGTCTCGGCGACGGACAGACCTTGGAGGAATCGGAGCGTGACGCACTCCTGCTGTTGGGGGTTGAGTCGTCGTACGGCATCGAGGAGGGCGGCGTTGGACAGGGACTCGAGAACGGAATCCTCGGGGGAGCGTTCGACCTCGTTGGCGTCGAGCATCTCCCCGGTGGTGACCTCGAGGCGGAAGCGGCTGGACTTGAAGTGGTCGGCGACGAGGTTGCGGGCGATGGTCACCAGCCAGGCGCCGAAGTCGCGGCCCTGCCAGGTGAAGGTGCCGATGCGGCGCAGTGCGCGCAGGAAGGTCTCGCTGGTGAGGTCCTCGGCGGTCGCCTTGCCGCCGACGCGGTAGTAGATGAAGCGGTAGACGGTGTCGCTGTACTGGTCGTACAGCCGGCCGAAGGCCTCGGCCTCGCCGGCCTGGGCGCGCTCGACGAGGTCCATCATCCGGGCGCTGTCGCTGTCGGCGGCGGGGCGGCGGGCGGCGGGGGTGCCGGTGGTCGTCCTGGCGGCGGCTCCCCGGGCCGCGCCCCTGGCGGTGGTGGAGGGCGTTGTGGAGCTGCGCCCCCGTCCGCCGACCGTGGCGCTGCCGTCGGCGAGGGCGTGGCACGGGCCGGCGGGGGCGGTGGCGAATGCGGGGACCGTGTGCGCGGCGGGGACGATGCCGCGCAGCAGGTCTCGGGCTGTCGCGACTGTCGCGCGCAGCGTAGCCAGGCCCGAGGCGTCAACCCCGACGTGTGGGTACACGGGACTCCCAGAGGCAGAGCTTCCATCACGTGCAGTGCGGGACCGTTCACCCGTTGTGGCGGGATGGGGGTACCGGATTGCGTCTGAGGAGAATAACGCTTCGTACAGGCTCTGCTACACCGAGTTGCTCAAATCATCGATTACGTCGTTTTTGTAATCGAATGAGGGGTGTTTCGGTGCGGTGGGGCGATCGGTTGTTGACCGGAATGGTTCGTGTTTCGGGTGGGTGTGGGGCGGGTTGTGGCCGTGTGCAGCCAAGAGGACTGGGCAAGGGGGTTGCGGGGTAAGGCAGTTGGATTGGCCGGGTTCGGGGGCGGGGTGGCGGAAGTGGTCCGCGGTGGTCGGTTCGGTGGGGGACGGGGGTTGACCGGGGGCGCGGTGCGGCGGCGGGGTTGACGGGGCGGCTCGGTGTTTGCCGGGTGCCGTTGCTTCCGCCTGTGCGGTGGGGTGCCCGGTGCTGTGGCTGGGCGGGGTTTGTCGCGCGGCCCGGCGTTTACGGGGTGCCTCCCCCACTCTCGGCTCCTCCCCCACTCTCGGCTTCGCTCGAGCGGGGGGACCCCCATGAGCGGGGGGACCCCCATCGCCCACCCGTGCCGCCCTGGGGGTACCTCCCAG
>NZ_JOIZ01000061.1 GCF_000721605.1 Streptomyces sp. NRRL S-37
TCGTCGCCGGGCACCCGCAGGTCGCTCAGGCGGCGGTGATCGCCCGTGAGGACAGCCCCGGTGACAAGCGCCTGGTCGCCTACGTCGTCCCGGCCGAGGAATCCCAGGGCAGCGAACTCGTCGACGTCGTCCGCCGGTTCGCGTCGGCGCAACTGCCGGAGTACATGGTCCCGTCGGCGGTCGTCACGTTGGACGCACTGCCGCTGACCCCGAACGGGAAGCTGGACCGCAAGGTCCTGCCGGCACCCGAGTACGCGACCGGTTCCGGCCGTGGTCCCGCCACGGTCCGCGAGGAGATCCTGTGCGCGGCGTTCGCCGAGGTCGCAACCGGACGGCGCTGACGGCGCGGACACGTCCGGAGCGGGTTCCGCTGTCGTACGCGCAGCGCCGCCTGTGGTTCCTCGGCCAGTTGGAAGGCCCGAGCGCCACCTACAACATCCCGATGGTGCTGCGGCTCAAGGGTGCCCTGGACACCGGGGCGCTGAACGCGGCGCTGCGGGATGTGATCGGCCGCCACGAGGTGCTGCGGACGGTGTTCGCCACCGCCGACGGGGAGCCGTACCAGAACGTTCTCAGCCCCACGAACCTCCGGTGGGAGCTGGAGGTCCGGGAGGTGGCCGCGGTGGACGTGGACGCCGCGGTGGCCGAGGCGGCGCAGTACGCGTTCGACCTGTCCACCGAGGTGCCGATCCGGGCCTGGCTGTTCCCGGCCGGGCCGGACGAGCCGAGGTACCCGAAGAGCTGACGCTGCCCTACGACCGCCCCCGTCCGGCGGTCCTCGGCCACCGCGGCCACGGTGTCCCGCTGGAGATCCCGGCAGAGGTGCACGCGCGGCTGGCGCAGGTCGCCCGCGCCGAGGGCGTGACGGTGGCCATGGTGCTCCAGTCCGCTCTGGCGGTACTGCTGAGCCGTCTCGGCGCCGGCACCGACATCCCGATCGGCACGCCACACGCCGGCCGCACGGACGAGGCACTCGACGACCTGGTCGGCTTCTTCGTCAACACACTGGTGCTGCGTACGGACCTGTCCGGGAATCCGACGTTCACCGAGCTGTTCTCGCGGGTGCGGGAGACGGCTCTCGCCGGGTACGGGCACCAAGACGTGCCGTTCGAGCGTCTGGTGGAGGAGCTGGCACCGTCCCGCTCGCTGTCCCGGCACCCGCTGTTCCAGGTGACACTGACGGTGCAGAACGGCGCCGACGCCCGCCTGGACCTGTCCGGCGTGGCGGCGGAGGCCGGCCCCTCGGGCACCCCGGTGGCCAAGTTCGACCTGGACGTGACCGTCCGAGAGGTCTTCGACGCCGACGGCCGTCCCGCAGGGCTGCGTGGTGTCCTGGTCGCGGCGGCGGACCTGTTCGAGGTGGACACCGTCCAGCGGCTCGCGCAGCGTTTCGGGAAGGTGCTGCGGACACTCGCCGACAACCCGGCCGCACACATCGGCGCCGTCGGCATTCTCGACGAGGCCGAGCGTCGGCGCCTGGTGGTGGAGTGGAACGACACCGCGGCCGAGGTGCCGCAGGCCACGGTGCCGGAACTGTTCGAGGCGCAGGTGGCCCGCACTCCGGACGCGATGGCGGTGATCGCCGACGGCGCTGAGGTGTCGTACGCGGAGCTGGACGCCCGCGCCAACCGCCTCGCGCACCACCTCATGGCACAGGGCGTGGGCCCTGAGTCGCTGGTGGCCGTGGTGCTGGAACGCGGCGTGGACCTGATGGTGGCGCTGCTCGGTGTGCTGAAGACGGGGGCCGCGTATCTGCCGGTCGACCCTGCCTATCCCGCCGAGCGGGTCGCCCACATGGTGGCCGACGCCGCACCGGCGGTGATCCTCGGCGCCGCGGGGACGGTCGGCAGCGTTCCGGCCTCGGCCGCGGTGACGCTGATCGACGCACCGGAGACCGTTGCCGCCCTGACGGAGCAGGCGGTGCACGCGCCGGTCGCGGAGGGGACACGCTCTCTCGCCCACCCGGCCTACGTGATCTACACCTCTGGGTCGACGGGGCGACCCAAGGGTGTGGTCGTGCAGCATGCCGGCTTCGCGAACACGCGGGCGGCCGCCCAGAAGCGGTTCGGAGCCGGTCCCGGCTCACGGGTCGCCCAGTTCGCCTCGCTCAGCTTCGACAACTTCTGCCTGGAGTGGTCGCTGGCGCTGACGTCAGGCGCGGCGTTGGTGGTCGTACCGGCCGAGCGGCGCCTCGGGCAGGAGCTCTCCCGGTTCTTCGCCGAGCAGCTGATCACCCACGCGACGCTGCCGCCTGCTGTCCTCGCCGGGCTCGAGCCGGGATCGCTGGCGCAGGACGTCGTCCTCGAGGTCGGCGGTGAGGCGTGCTCGCCGGACCTGGTGGACCGCTGGTCGGCCGGGCGGGTGCTGTTCAACACCTACGGGCCGACGGAAACCACCGTCGACGCCACGGTGTGGCGGTGCGCCCCCGGAGTGCGGGAGGTGCCGATCGGCACTCCTGTCGGCAACGCGCGTGCGTACGTGGTGGACGAATTCCTCTCCCCGGTGCCGGTCGGTTCCGTCGGTGAGCTGTACGTGGCGGGTGCGGGTCTGGCGCGCGGCTATGTGGGCCGGCCCGACCTGACCGCGGACCGGTTCGTGGCGTGCCCGTTCGGCGCGGCCGGTGAGCGGATGTACCGGACCGGCGACCTGGTCCGCTGGGACGCGGACGGCCGCCTGCTGTTCGTGGGCCGCGCTGACGAACAGGTCAAGGTCCGCGGCTTCCGCATCGAGCTGGGTGAGGTGCAGGCCGCCGTCGCCGCGCACCCGGCGGTGGCGCAGGCCGCCGTCGTGGTCCGTGAGGATGTGCCCGGGGACCCGCGCCTGGTGGCCTACGCGGTGCTGGGCGAGGGGCCGCAGAGCGGTGAACCGGCCCAGGAGGTGCGCCGTTTCGTCTCCGAGCGGTTGCCCGAGTACATGGTTCCGTCGGCGGTGGTGGTCCTGGATGCGCTGCCGCTGACCTCGAACGGGAAGCTGGACCGCAAGGCCCTACCCGTTCCGGAGTACGTGACCGGTTCCGGCCGCGGCCCTTCCACGGTCCGTGAGGAGATCCTGTGCGCGGCGTTCGCCGAGGTCCTCGGCGTGGACAGTGTCGGCGTCGACGACGACTTCTTCGCGCTGGGCGGCCACTCCCTGCTGGCGATCCGCCTGGTGGAGATCCTGCGCGGCCGTGGTGTGTCGGTCTCGGTGCGGGCGCTGTTCCAGACCCCGACCGTTGCGGGGCTGGCTGCCGCGTCCGGGGCGGAGAGTGTCGTCG
>NZ_JOIZ01000062.1 GCF_000721605.1 Streptomyces sp. NRRL S-37
GGCGTCCGCGCCACCTGCGCCTCGAACAACTCCGGCACAGTGACCTGCGGCATCTCAACCGCCGTGTCGTTCCACTCCACCAGAACCCGGCGCCGCTCACTCTCGTCCAGCACCCCGACAGCGCTCAGCGGCCGGTCCGGTTCGGCGGTGGCGGCTTCCAGGACACGGGCGAAGTACCCGGCGAACCGTGCGGCGGTAGCGGGCTCGAAGAGGTCCGCTGCCACGATCAGCATGCCGCGGAGCCCCGCCGGTTCCCCGTGGGCGTCGAAGGTCTCGCCGACGCTCACGTCCAGGTCGAACTTGGCCACCGCAGTGCCGGCGCTCTGCGCCGCCGGGGTTCCGCCGGTGCGCAGGCCCGGCAGGTCCAGCACCGCCTCGGCGTTGTTCTGCACGGCGAGCACGACCTGGAACAGCGGGTGCCTGGCCAGAGAACGCGTCGGAGCCAGGTCCTCAACCAGGCGTTCGAACGGCACGTCCTGGTGGGCGAATGCGGACAGACCCGCTTCGCGCACCCGTGACAGGAGCCCGCGGAACGTCGGGTTTCCGGACAGGTCCGTACGCAGCACCAACGTGTTGACGAAGAACCCGACCAGGTCGTCGAGAGCTTCATCGGTACGGCCGGCGTTCAGCGAACCGATGGGGATGTCGGTGCCCGCGCCCAGGTCGGACAGGAGCACGGCCAGCGCGGCCTGGAGTGCCATCGCCACAGTCACGCCTTCGGCGCGGGCCACCTCCACGAGACGTGCGTGGACCTCGGCCGGGATCTCCAGCGGCACGGAGTGCCCCTGGTAGCCGGCGACCGCGGGGCGGGGGTGATCGTAGGGCAGCTCCAGCTCCTCCGGAGCGCCTGCCAGGGCTTCCCTCCAGTAGGCGATCTGCCGGGCCATGGGACTGTCGAGGTCTTCCTCGTCGCCGAGGAGTTCGCGCTGCCACAGCGCGTAGTCCGCGTACTGCACCGGCAGCGGCTCCCACGCCGGGGCGTGCCCCGCGCATCGCGCCTCGTACGCCACCGACACGTCCCGTGCCAGCGGCCGGGTCGACCAGCCGTCACCGGCGATGTGGTGGATGGTCACGACCAGCACGTGGTCCTCCGGGCCGTCCGAGAACAGCCATGCGCGGATCGGCACTTCAGTGGAGAGGTCGAAGGCATACCGTGCGGCGTCGCCGATCGCGGTGGCCAGACCGGTCTTCGGCACCTCGGTCACGTACAGGTCCCACTCCAGGTCCTCGACGTCGAGGATGCGCTGGTAGGGCTCACCGTCCACCGTCGCGATGACCGTGCGGAGCACCTCGTGGCGGCCGATCACGTCTCGCAGCGCGGCGTTCAGAGCGGCGGTGTCCACGGCGCCGGTCATGCGCACGGCGACGGGGATGTTGTAGGTCGGGCTCGGGCCCTCCAACTCGCTGATGAACCAAAGACGGCGCTGAGCGTAGGACAGCGGCACTCGCTCCGGGCGCTCCCGCGCCGTCAGGGCAGTCCTGGCCTGCACGGCCTCGTCGATGTGGGCGGCGAGTCCGGCCACCGTCGGGGTGTCGAACAGGGCGCGGACCTCGAGTTCGACGCCGAGCGCCACCCTGATGCGGCTGACGAGGCGCACGGCGAGCAGGGAGTGGCCGCCGAGATCGAAGAAGTCGTCATCGACACCGACCTGGTCGAGTCCGATGACTTCGGCGAACGCGGCGCACAGGATCTCCTCGCGGGCGTTGGCCGGCGCGCGGCCCGTGCCTGCCGTGGTGGCGCCGGCCGGTGCGGGCAGCGCCTTGCGGTCGAGCTTGCCGTTGCTCGTCAACGGCAGCGCGTCGAGGGTGACCACGGCCGACGGAACCATGTGTCCCGGGAGCCGCTGCGCGGTGAACTCCTTGACCGCGGCGGTCAGTTCGGCCATGTCCGCGTCCTCGTCCGCGGGGACGAGGTAGGCGACCAGACGCGAGTCACCGGGGGTGTCCTCACGGGCGATCACCGCCGCCTGAGCGACCTGCGGATGCGCGGTCAACACGGTCTGGATCTCGCCCGGCTCGACCCGGAAGCCGCGGATCTTCACCTGGTCGTCGGCGCGGCCCAGGAACACCAGCCGGCCGTCGGACGTCCACCGTGCGCGGTCGCCCGTGCGGTACATGCGCGCCCCGGCGTCGCCGTACGGGCAGGCGACGAACCGTTCCGAGGTGAGGTCGGGGCGACGCACGTAGCCGCGTGCGAGCTGGGCGCCCGCGACGTACAGCTCGCCCACGACTCCCGGTCCGACGGGTCGCAGCGCGGCGTCGAGCACGTAGGCACGCGTGTTGGCCGCCGGCGTACCGACCGGCACCACACCGTCGGCCACCCGCTCGGCCGTCAGACGCGTCGTGACCACACCGATCGTGGTCTCGGTCGGA
>NZ_JOIZ01000063.1 GCF_000721605.1 Streptomyces sp. NRRL S-37
CTGGGTGACCCATGTCCGTGAGGCCGTGCGTTTCGCCGACGGAGTTCGTTCCCTGGTCGGTGAGGGTGTCACGCGGTTCGTGGAGCTGGGCCCGGGCGGGGTGCTGAGCGGCATGGCCCGCGAGAGCGCCGGCGACGACGCCCTCCTCGTACCTGTGCTGCGCAAGGACCGTGAGGAAATCGCCACCGCCCTGCGGGCGTTGGCCGAGCTGTACGTCCGTGGCGGTCACGCCGACTGGGCTGCCGTGCTCGACGGCACCGACGGCCGTCCCGTGGACCTGCCGACGTACGCCTTCCAGCACGAGTACTTCTGGCCTGCTGGATCCGTCACCGGCACCGGTGACATCCGCCTCGCGGGCCTCGGAACTCCGGGACACCCGCTCCTGGGGGCGGCCGTCGAACTGGCGGGCGCCGACGGAGTGGTCCTCACCGGCAGGCTGTCGCTCCAGTCACAGCCGTGGCTGGCCGACCACGTGGTACAAGGCTCGGTGCTGGTGCCGGGCACGGCCCTGCTGGAGCTGGCGATCCGCGCGGCCGACGAGGTCGGCTGCGACACGGTCGAGGAACTGACCCTCTCCGCGCCGCTGGTGCTGCCCGGCCACGGCGGTACCCGCATCCAGGTCACCGTGGGCGAGCCGGACGAGGCGGGACGCCGCAGCGTCGCCGTTCACTCGCGCCACGACGCGGACGACGAACGCGGCTCCTGGACCCTGCACGCCTCGGGCACACTGACCGACGCGACGACCGTGGCGCACTCCGGCTTCGACGTGTCCGTGTGGCCCCCGGAGGGCGCCCGACCGGTCGACGTCACCGACTGCTACGACGTACTGGCCGAAGCCGGCCTCCGCTACGGCCCGGTCTTCCAGGGCCTGCGTTCCGCCTGGCGCCGGGGCGACGAGGTCTTCGCCGAGGTGGCGCTCGACGACGTCGACGGCGGCACCTACGGGCTCCACCCCGCGCTCTTCGACGCCGCCCTGCACGCCTCCTTCGCCTTCGTCGGCGAAGACGGTGACGACACCCCGCTCGGCGGTGTGCCCTTCTCCTGGGAGGGCGTGCGCCTGCACGCGTCCGGCGCCACGGCCCTGCGCGTCCGGCTGACCAGGACCGGTGACGACTCCCTGGCCGTCGAACTGGTCGACCCGGCCGGTGCGCCCGTGGCCTCGGTGGAGTCCCTCGTCGTACGGTCCGCCTCGGCCGCCGGAAACGGGTCCGGGAACAACGCGAAGCCCCTCTACCACGTGGACTGGGTGCCCGCCCGTGCCGTGACCGGCACCCTCTCCCCGGAACCGGTCGCACTGCTCGGTGACGAGATCCTCGCCGTGATCGGCGCCGACGGCCGGGTCACTGCCGATGACCTCGAAGCACTGGCGGCGGACGAAGTGCCCGGCACGGTGCTGGTCGCCGTTACGGACTCCCTGCCGGACGTGGTCGAGTCGGCGCACCAGGCGGCCGCTCGGGCCCTGGAGCTGGTGCGGTCGTGGCTGGCGGACGAGAGGTTCGCCGCGTCCCGGCTGATCTTCGTCGTCGACGCCTCCGACGGCACGGGCGCACTGACGGACGCCCCTGTCAGGGGCCTGGTGCGTTCTGCCTCGCTGGAGCATCCGGGGCGGTTCGGTCTGCTGGACGTCGAGCCGGGGGTGGTGCTGTCGGCTGAGCTGCTGGGGGCCGCCCTGGCGGTGGGTGAGACCGAGGCCGAGGTTGCGGTGCGTGGGGGTGAGGTGCTGGTGCCTCGCCTGGCGCGGGTGGCCTCAGCGTCCGGCGTGGGTGTTCCGGCCTGGGATGTGGCCGGGGGCACGGTCCTGGTGACGGGTGGCACCGGTGGTCTGGGCCGGATCGTGGCCCGGCATCTGGTGGTCGAGCATGGTGTGCGGGATCTGTTGCTGGTGAGCCGTCGTGGTACGGCCGCCGAGGGTGTGGAGGATCTGGTCGCCGAGTTGTCCGGGCTGGGTGCTCGGGTGACGGTGGAAGCCTGTGACGTGGCCGACGCGGACGCGGTGGCCGCTCTGGTGGGCCGTCACCCCGTGCGGGCCGTGGTGCACACGGCGGGTGTGCTGGACGACGGTGTGGTGGAGTCGCTGACGGGGGAGCGGCTGGCTGGTGTGCTGCGTCCGAAGGTGGACGCGGCCTGGCACCTGCACGAGGCGACCAAGGACCTCGATCTTGCGGCGTTCGTGGTGTTCTCGTCGGTGGCGGGGACGTTCGGCAGTGCGGGGCAGTCGGCTTATGCGGCCGGTAACGCGTTTCTGGATGCTCTGGTGCGGCGGCGTCGTGCGCTGGGGCTGCCGGCGGTGTCGCTGGTGTGGGGTCCGTGGGCGCAGGACGCGGGCATGACCCGGACACTGGCGGTTGGAGGGTCTGGGCCGGGACGAG
>NZ_JOIZ01000064.1 GCF_000721605.1 Streptomyces sp. NRRL S-37
GATCTCAGGTGTGGAGACCGCGGTGGAGGCGGTGGCGGAGGTGTTCCGCGGGCTGGGGCGTCGTACGTCCCGGCTGCGGGTGTCGCACGCCTTCCACTCGCCGCTGATGGAGCCGATGCTGGAGGAATTCCGTACGGTCGCCGAGGGGTTGTCCTACGCCGAGCCGCTGCTACCCGTCGTCTCCAACGTGACCGGCCGTATCGCCGCGTCCGGTGAACTCACCACGCCCGCCTACTGGGTGACCCATGTCCGTGAGGCCGTGCGTTTCGCGGACGGTGTCCGTGCGCTGGTCGGTGAGGGTGTCACGCGGTTCGTGGAGCTGGGCCCGGACGGTGTGCTCAGCGGCATGGCCCGCGAGAGCGCCGGCGACGACGCCCTCCTCGTACCTGTGCTGCGCAAGGACCGCGACGAGGAGACCACGGCCCTCACCGCCCTCGCACGACTCGCGGCACACGGACAGACGGTCGACTGGGCCGCGTACTTCGCCGGAACCGGCGCCCGGCTCACCGACCTCCCCACCTACCCCTTCCAGCACCAGCGCTACTGGCCCACACCCGACGCGTCCTCCGGGGACGTCGAGTCCGCCGGCCTGCGCTCCGCAGGGCACCCCCTGCTCAGCGCGGCCGTCGAGTTCTCCGACTCCGACGGACTCCTCCTCACCACCCGCCTCTCCCTGCGCACCCACCCGTGGCTGGGCGAACACGTCGTCATGGGCAACGTCCTGCTGCCCGGCACCGCCTTCGTCGAACTCGCGGTGCGGGCCGGGGACGAGGTCGGCTGCGACCGCGTCGAGGAACTCACCCTGGCCGCCCCCCTCGTCCTCCCCGAGCAGGGCGGAGTCCAACTGCACATCCAGGTCGGCCCGGCCGACACCGCGGGCCGCAGGGTCCTCACCGCCCGCTCCCGGCCGGAAGGCGAGGACGACCGGCCCTGGACCGAACACGCCACCGGCGTCCTCGCCCCGGGTACGGCTCCCGCTTTCGACACCGCCGCCTTCGACACCGCCGTCTGGCCGCCCGCCGACGCCGAGCCCGTCGACCTGACGGGCCTCTACGAGCGCATGGCCGAGGGCGGATACGAGTACGGCCCCCTCTTCCAGGGCCTGCGCGCCGCCTGGCGCCGGGGCGACGACGTGTTCGCCGAGGTCGCCCTCCCCGACTCCGCCGAGCGCGACGCGGCCGGCTTCGGCCTGCACCCGGCGCTGCTCGACGCGTCCGTGCAGATCTCCGCCCTCGGCGGACTCGCACGGGGAGTCGTCCCGTTCTCCTGGGAAGGCGTCACCCTGCACGCCACCGGCGCCCGGGCCGTCCGCGTCCGCCTGACCCGGACCGGTGACGAGTCCGCGTCCGTCGCCGTCGCCGACCCCACCGGAGCACCGGTCGCCACCATCGAGAACCTGGTGCTGCGCGCCGTCGCCTCCGGCACCGCCGCCGGCACCACGACCCGGGACGCCCTGTTCCACGTGGCCTGGACCCCGGTCGCCGCTCCCGGGACGACCGGTGATGCCGGGGACACCCCTTCCACGGCCGTCCTCGGCACCACCGACGACCTCCTCGCCGCCCTGACCGGGCCCCGTCATGCCGACCTCGACGCGCTGATGGAGAACGGCGAGGTACCGGCCACGGTGTTCGCCGTCGTACCGCACCGCGGCTCGCAGAAGACCGGCACGGTGGACTCCGTGCACGGCGCGGCCTCGTGGGCGCTGGGGCTGGTGCGGTCGTGGCTGGCGGAGCAGCGGTGCGCGCAGTCGCGTCTGGTGTTCGTGACGCGGGGAGTGCTTGAGGGCGGTGACCTGGCCGGGTCCGGCGTGTGGGGTCTGGTGAGGTCGGCTGTCTCGGAGCATCCGGGGCGGTTCGGTCTGCTGGATGTCGAGCCGACGGTGGTGTTGTCGGCTGAGTTGCTGGGGGCTGCCCTGGCGGTGGGTGAGGCCGAGGCCGAGGTCGCGGTGCGTGGGGGTGAGGTGTTGGTGCCTCGTCTGGCGCGTGTGGCCTCCGGGCGGAGTGCTTCGGCTGCGTCCGTCTGGGATGTGGCCGGGGGTACGGTCCTGGTGACGGGTGGCACGGGCGGCTTGGGCCGGATCGTGGCCCGGCATCTGGTGGTCGAGCATGGTGTGCGTGATCTGCTGCTGGTGAGCCGTCGTGGTGCGGCTGCCGAGGGTGCCGAGGATCTGGTCGCCGAGTTGTCCGGGCTGGGTGCTCGGGTGTCGGTGGAGGCCTGTGACGTGGCCGACGGGGCTGCGGTGGCTGCTCTGGTGGGCCGGTATCCGGTGCGGGCGGTGGTGCACGCGGCGGGTGTGCTGGACGACGGTGTGGTGGAGTCGCTCGACGCCCTGGCCCGGCACCGCCGCTCGCTCGGTCTGCCCGCCACGTCCCTCGCATGGGGCCCGTGGACCCAGGACGCCGGCATGATCGGCACGCTCTCCGACACCGACGTCCACCGCATCGCCCGCGCCGGCATGCCGGAACTCACCCCCGAGCAGGGCGCGGCCCTCTTCGACGCGGCACTCGACACCGGTGAACCCGTCGTCCTGCCCGTGCGTCTCGACCTCCCCGCCCTGCGGGAACAGGGCGACATCCACCCCATGCTCCGTGGTCTGATCCGGGTGCGGGTGCGGCGGTCGGTCGCGGGTGGTTCGGTGGCGGTGGCCGGTCTGGTGCGGCGGTTGGAGGGTCTGGGCCGGGACGAG
>NZ_JOIZ01000065.1 GCF_000721605.1 Streptomyces sp. NRRL S-37
ACCGTTCCTAAAGACTGAGCGGGAGTGAGTCCTGTCGCCAGGTCTCATGCTCGGCCGAACGCCCCGAACGGTGTTGGGCGTTCTGGTAGCCCGCGTTCGCTCCGCGTCCGGGCCGGACGGATCGTGTCCGTGGTCCGGGGATGCGGGGGCGGGTTCCCTCACGCCCAGGAACACCTGGTCCGGCCTGGACGGTCCGATGCCCCACCGCATCACTCCGGTGCTGTGGGGGCGGTGCCGTCCGTCGCCGGATCGGGTGTCCCTGGGCGCGCCTTCCGATCGCCACAGCAGCTGCGTCATGGCGAGTGGTCTTACGAGTCGTGCCGGTGAGGGGCTTCTGCCAGTGCTGGGCGCCCCACTTCGAGGTGTAGGCCGGGTCCACCGCGATGACCGCGATACCCGTGGCGTCGGCCATCGACGCCAGCCGGGCGCGGAGCTTGCCGGTGGGCATGCCGGAGATCAACTGCCGGAAGTGTTTCCTGCGCCCATGTTTCTCCCGGGTCTTCTCCGCGGCGAAGTCCAGGTCCTCGACCGCGATCGCCTTCACGCCGCAGTTGCGGGCCCAGTGAAGGAGGCGGGTGAGGGCGTGGCGGACCTGGGCGTCACGGTGTTCGGCGGTGCCGGTGAGGTCGTAGGAGAAGCGGCGCGGGGCGCCGGTGGGGTTGCCGTGGATGTCCAGGCGCCAGGCAGCGAGGTGATCGGCGTTCATGTCGACGCCGGTCACCCCATGGGCGAGCGCGGCCTCGATCGGGATGGCCGGGGTGGGCGGGAGCTGCCAGGACGCGGTCAGATACCAGCGGCCCCGGCCGGTGTCCAGGTGGATGCGGTAGGCCACGGCCCGGTTGGCCGCGACCCTGTCGGCCCACTCGGTGCCCCGGTGCGCGAACGTGATCCGGGAGGCGAGGACGTAGCGTCCGTGCGGGGCGTTCGCCAGATATGCGAGGGGCGCGGGCAGCTTGATACTCGCCTCCCCCTCGGGGCTGATGCGGATCGTCTCGTTGCCGTAGCGCTTGCCGGACTCCCCGTCTGCCTGGCAGAACCAGCGCTCCGCCTCCCAACGCCCGCGCCACGCAGACTCGGTCAGCTGGGCCGTCTCCAGGTGGTGGCGGGTGCGGGCCAGACGTTTGCCGCCGCGCACGACATGGACGACTCCGGCCTCGTGGCCGGCCCGCGCGGACGCCAGCCGCTCCTCAAGCACCCGCAACCGCCGCGACTTCGCATGCCATTCCCGCTTCGACCGGTAACCCCCGGGCGCCTTCTTCGTCCCCTTCTGGCCGACCGGCTGGGACAGCCGGTCCTCGATGGTGCGCACGCCTGCTTCCAGGTTCTGGATGTGCGTGAGCCGGCAGCGGCGGGCCAGCGCCCACTGGTCATGCGTTGCCTTGGTGATGCTGCCCGCCCACCGCGACGACGAGAGCGCAGTCAGCTCCCGCTTGCGCACCGCCCATGTGTCGGCGGAGTGCTCCAGGCCGTCCCGGCAGCGCGTCTTGAGGTCCTTCGAAGCCAGCGACCCCAGATGCGCCCCCACCAGACGCAGCACCTTCTCATCCCCGGGCGCCAGGTCCTTCAGACGAGTCCGGGCGGCCACACCACTGGGACCGGACGCGACGAACGACGCCTCGATCGGGCGCAGCTCAACCATGCCCGGCAGCCTGAAGCGCCTTGCGGGCACGGTTCTTCGCCGACCTGCGCCCGTACAAGCGGGCGCAGAAGGAGGTCAGCACCTCCACCATGTCCCGGACCAGGTCGTCTTCGACCTCCCGGTCATCCAGCACGGCCAGGCGACGCCCGGATGCCTCCAAAGCTGCCTCGACCAGTTCTGTGTTCATCCGGCCAAGCCGGTCCCGGTGCTCCACTACGACTGTGGTCACCTCGGGATCGGCCAGCAGACGCCGGGCCTTGGAACGCGCCCCGTTCATCCCCGAACCGGTCTCGGCCTCAATCCGGACGACACGGTGGCCCGCCCCTGCCGCCCACGCGGACAGTCGGGCGACCTGGCGTTCCAGATCCGTCTTCCGATCCCGGGAAGAGACACGGGCGTACAGACCCACCCCGCCGACAACCTCAGGCGCCGCGTCGGCCTCGATGTCCACCAGGATCACGCGCGGGCCGACCCGCTGCGCAGGTACCGGCAAAGTACCCTCGCGAAACCAGCGATACGCAGTCTGCGGATGCACACCCTGCGCCCTCGCCCACTCTGTCAGCTTCACACCCTCACAACGATGCTCACCCAATCGAAGTTACGCTCAGTCAAACAACCTTGAAGGCGAAC
>NZ_JOIZ01000066.1 GCF_000721605.1 Streptomyces sp. NRRL S-37
GACCGGCCGGAGGCCACGGTCGTCCCGCTGCGGGTCGACACCGTCGCCCTGCGCACCCGTACCGACGAGGTGCCCGCCCTCCTGCGCGCCCTCACCCCGACCGCGCGCCGCGCCGCCGCCGTGGAGACCGCCGTCACCGAGCCCGGCGGACTCGCGGACCGGCTGGCCGGGCTGACCGCCGGTGAGCGGCACCGCACGGTTCTGCAACTGGTGCGCTCGCAGGTGGCGGCGGTGCTGGGACACGGTTCGGCCGAGGCGATCGGACCCGACCGTGCCTTCCAGGAGCTGGGTTTCGACTCGCTCGCCGCCACCGAACGGCATGGCCTGCCGCTACCCGGGCGGAGTGACCTCGCCCGAGGACCTGTGGCGCCTGGTCGTCGACGGCGTCGACACCGTCTCCGACATGCCGGACGACCGCGGCTGGGACCTGGAGGGCCTGTACGACCCGGAGCCCGGTGCGGAAGGCAAGAGCTACACCCGCCGGGGCAGCTTCCTCCACGACGCCGCCCAGTTCGACCCCGGGTTCTTCGGCATCTCGCCGCGCGAGGCCCTCTACATGGACCCGCAGCAGCGACTGCTCCTGGAGACCTCCTGGGAGGCCCTGGAGAGGGCGGGCATCGACCCGGCCTCGCTCAAGGGCAGCCGCACCGGCGTGTTCGCCGGCGTGATGTACCACGACTACGCCCTCAACGTGTCGCCCTCCGGCACGGCGGGCGGCAGCGTGGTGTCCGGCCGGCTGTCGTACACGTACGGCTGGGAAGGCCCGGCCGTCACCGTCGACACCGCCTGCTCGTCCTCCCTCGTCGCCCTGCACCTCGCGGTCCAGGCGCTGCGCACGGGCGAGTGCTCGCTCGCGGTGGCCGGCGGTGCCACGGTGATGTCGACGCCGGGCATGTTCGTCGAGTTCAGCCGGCAGCGCGGGCTGTCCGCGGACGGCCGCTGCAAGGCGTTCGCGGGAGCGGCCGACGGCGTCGGCTGGTCCGAGGGCGTGGGCGTCCTCCTCGTCGAGCGCCTCTCCGACGCCGTACGCAACGGACACCGCGTCCTCGCGGTCGTCCGGGGCACCGCCGTCAACCAGGACGGCGCCTCCAACGGCTTCACCGCCCCCAACGGGCCCTCGCAGCAGCGCGTCATCCGCCAGGCGCTCGAGGCGGCCGGCGTGGCCGCCTCCGAGGTCGACGTCGTCGAGGCGCACGGCACCGGCACCACGCTGGGCGACCCGATCGAGGCGCAGGCGCTGCTGGCCACCTACGGTCAGGACCGCCCCGCCGACCGGCCGCTGCTGCTCGGCTCCATCAAGTCGAACATCGGTCACGCCCAGGCCGCCGCCGGTGTCGCCGGCGTCATCAAGATGGTGATGGCCATGGAACACGGCACGGTGCCGCGCACCCTGCACGTCGACCGGCCCTCACCGCACGTCGACTGGACCGAGGGCAACGCGGAACTGGTCGTCGAGGAACGGCCGTGGCCGGACGCCCCGCACCCGCGCCGCGCGAGCGTCTCCGCGTTCGGGCTCAGCGGCACCAACGCGCACGTCGTCCTGGAGCAGGCCCCCGCGCCCGCACCGGCCGCCGGGACGCGACCGGCGCAGGACGGCGACAGCCCCACCCGCCCGACGCCCCCGCTGCCGTGGACCGTGTCCGCCGCGACCCCCGAGGCGCTGCGCGCCCAGGCCACCCGCCTGCTCGCCCACCTCACGGACCGCCTGGACCAGGATCCGCTGGACACCGCTTACGCCCTGGCCACCTCCCGCACCGTGCTGGAGTCCCGCGCCGTCGTACTCGGTGCCGACCGCGCCGACCTGCTCGACGGGCTGCGGACGCTCGCCCGCGGCGACGCGTCCCCGGCCGTCCTCCACGGCACCGCGCGGGACGGCGGCTCGACCGCCTTCCTGTTCTCGGGTCAGGGGTCGCAACGTCTCGGCATGGGACGTGAACTGCACGCCAGCTTCCCGGTGTTCGCGGAGGCGTTCGACGCGGTGTGCGCGGGCCTGGACGAACACCTGGAGCGGCCGCTGCGTGACGTGGTCTGGGGTGACGACGTCGAGGCGCTGAACGCGACCGCGTATGCCCAGGCCGGGCTGTTCGCCCTGGAAGTGGCGCTGTACCGTCTGCTCGACGCCTGGGGCGTGCGCCCC
>NZ_JOIZ01000067.1 GCF_000721605.1 Streptomyces sp. NRRL S-37
CTGGGTGACCCATGTCCGTGAGGCCGTGCGTTTCGCCGACGGAGTTCGTTCCCTGGTCGGTGAGGGTGTCACGCGGTTCGTGGAGCTGGGCCCGGGCGGTGTGCTCAGCGGCATGGCCCGCGAGAGCGCCGGCGACGACGCCCTCCTCGTACCTGTGCTGCGCAAGGACCGCGACGAGGAGTCGGCGGCACTGGCCGGGCTCGCCCGGCTGCACGTGGCCGGGGCCCGGGTGGACTGGGCCGCGTACTTCGCCGGCACCGGCGCACGCACCGTCGACCTGCCCACCTACGCCTTCCAACGGCAGCGCTACTGGCCCGCCGGTGCGCTGACCCGGGCCGGGGACGTGCGGTTCGCCGGACTCGGAGCGGCCGAACACCCACTGCTGGGCGCAGCCGTCGAACTGGCCGGTACCGAGGGATCGGACGGAGTGGTGTTCACGGGCAGGCTGTCGGTGCAGTCCCACCCGTGGCTGGCCGACCACGTGGTACAAGGCTCGGTGCTGGTGCCGGGAACGGCCCTGCTGGAACTGGCGATCCGCGCGGCCGACGAGGTCGGCTGCGACACGGTCGAGGAACTGACCCTCTCCGCGCCGCTGGTGCTGCCCGACCACGGTGGTACTCGTATCCAGGTGCGGATCGGCACGCCCGACGCCGACGGCCGGTGCGCCCTGGGCATACACGCCCGGGGTGAGGACGACGTCCAGGCCCCATGGACCGTCCACGCCACCGGAATCCTGGCTCCCGCGGCTTTCGTAAGCGAGGTACAGTCCGACTTCGACGCATCCGTGTGGCCCCCGAAGGACGCCCGCGCTGTCGATGTGACGGACTGCTACGAGCGCCTGGCCGACACCGGGTTCCTCTACGGTCCCGCGTTCCGCGGCCTTCGTGCCGCATGGCGCCGGGGCGACGAGCTGTTCGCCGAGGTCGCCCTCGACGAAGCGACGGACGGCAGTGCCTACGGTCTCCACCCGGCCCTGTTCGACGCCGCCCTGCACGCCTTCGCGCTCGACGACGACGGCCGTGGCGGAGTGCCGTTCTCGTGGACCGGAGTGACACTGCACGCGTCCGGCGCCTCGGCCCTGCGGGTCCGGCTGATCCGGGACGCCGACGGCACCATGGCCCTGGAGCTGGCCGACCCGACAGGCGCTCCCGTCGCCTCGGTGGAATCCCTGGCCGTCCGGCCCCTGGCGGCCGGACAGCTGAGCACCGCGACCCATGACTCCCTCTACCAGGTGGACTGGGTGCCGGCGCGGGGCACGCGGGCCGCCGAAGTGTCCTCCGAACCGGTCACGGTCTCGGGGGTGGCCGAATTCGAGGAGCTGGTTCAGGGCGAGGTACCGACAACGGTGCTGGCCACCGTGCCCGGTACCTCGGACGGTGTCGTCGGATCCGTGCACGAAGTGGCCGTATGGGCGCTGGAGCTGGTGCGGTCGTGGCTGGCGAACGAGCGGTGTGCGCAGTCGCGTCTGGTGTTCGTGACGCGCGGTGCCACGGAGGGCGGTGACCTGCCGGGTGCCGCAGTGTGGGGTCTGGTGAGGTCGGCTGTCTCGGAGCACCCGGACCGGTTCGGTCTGCTGGACGTCGAACCGGACGCCGGGCTCACCGCCGAGCTGCTGGGTATGGCACTGGCGGTGAACGAGGCCGAGGTCGCGGTGCGTGGGGGTGAGGTGCTGGTGCCTCGCCTGGCGCGCGTGGCGTCGGCGACCGGTGCGGATGCTGCGGTCTGGGGTATGGCTGAGGGCACTGTTCTGGTGACGGGTGGTACCGGTGGTCTCGGTCGGATAGTTGCCCGGCATCTGGTGGTCGAGCACGGTGTGCGGGATCTGTTGCTGGTGAGCCGTCGTGGTGCGGTCGCCGAGGGTGTGGAGGATCTGGTCGCCGAGTTGTCCGGGCTGGGTGCTCGGGTGTCGGTGGAGGCCTGTGATGTGGCCGACGGGGCTGCGGTGGCTGCTCTGGTGGGCCGGTATCCGGTGCGGGCGGTGGTGCACGCGGCGGGTGTGCTGGACGACGGTGTGGTGGAGTCG
>NZ_JOIZ01000068.1 GCF_000721605.1 Streptomyces sp. NRRL S-37
GGTTCACGGCTTCACGTTTGCCGGAGTACATGGTCCCGGCCGCGGTGATGGTCCTGGACGAGCTGCCGCTGACGGTGAACGGCAAGCTCGACCGCAAGGTCCTGCCGGCACCCGAGTACGCGACCGGTTCCGGCCGCGGCCCTTCCACGGTCCGCGAGGAGATCCTGTGCGCGGCGTTCGCCGAGGTCCTCGGCGTCGACACCGTCGGCGTCGACGACAGCTTCTTCGCCCTCGGCGGCCACTCCCTGCTGGCGATCCGCCTGGTGGAGATCCTGCGCGGCCGTGGTGTGTCCGTGTCGGTGCGGGCGCTGTTCCAGAGCCCGACGGTGGCCCGGCTGGCGGCTGCCGCCTCCGACGCGGAGAGCGTCGTCGTACCGCCCAATGTCATCCCGGAGGGAGCGCGGGCGATCACGCCGGAGATGCTGCCGCTGGTGGACCTGACCGCCGAGGAGGTCGAGCGGGTCGTCGCCACCGTCGAGGGCGGCGCGGCGAACGTGGCAGACGTCTATCCGCTGGCGCCGCTGCAGGAGGGTCTGCTCTTCCACCATCTCCTCGCCGACGGCGGCGAGGACGCGTATGTGCTGCCGACGGTGCTGGAGTTCGACGGCCGCGAACGGCTCGACGCGTTCACCGGCGCGTTGCAGCAGGTCCTGGACCGCCACGACACCTTCCGCACGGCCATCGTGTGGGAAGGCCTGCGCGAACCGGTGCAGGTGGTGTGGCGGCACGCCGAACTGCCCGTCGAGGAGGTCGAACTCGACACGCACGGTGACGAGCCGGCCGAGCAGTTGCTGGCCGCCGGCGGCCTGTCGATGAACCTGGGCCGGGCCCCTCTGCTCGGACTCCACGTCGCTGCCGCAGCAGGCAACCGGTGGCTGGCGCTGCTGCGGATGCACCACATGGTGCAGGACCACACGACCCTGGAACTGCTTCTCGACGAAGCTCAGACCATCCTCGCCGGGCGGGTTGCCGAGCTGCCGGAGCCGATGCCGTTCCGCGACTTCGTGGTGCAGGCGCGCGCTCAGCAGGACAGCGGCGAGCACGAGGCGTTCTTCGCCGACTTGCTGGGTGATGTGGACGAGCCCACCGCGCCGTACGGCCTGGTGGACGCCCACGGGGACGGCATGGACGCGGCCCAGGTCCGGCGTGACATCGCGCCGGATGTCGAGGCGCGGCTGCGTGAGGTGGCGCAGCGGCTGGGGGCGAGCCCGGCCACGGTGATGCATGTGGCGTGGGCGCGGGTGCTGGGTGCGCTCAGTGGCCGGGACGACGTCGTGTTCGGCACGGTCCTGTTCGGACGCATGAACACCGGTGCCGGCGCGGACGTGCCCGGTCCCTTCATGAACACGCTGCCGGTGCGGCTGCGGGTGGACGAGACCACCGTGGTGTCGGCAGTCACGACGATGCGTGACCAGCTCGCGGGTCTGCTGGAGCACGAGCACGCGCCACTGGCGCTGGCGCAGCAGGCCAGTGGCGTGCCGGGCGACGCACCCCTGTTCACCTCGATGTTCAACTACCGCCACAACGTCGTCCTCAGCCGCGAAATGGCGGAGATCTCCGACGGCATCGGCGTGGTGTTCGTCCGTGAGCGCACCAACTACCCGCTGACCATCGCCGTCGACGATGACGGTGACGGGCTGGGGCTGATGGTGGACGCGGTTGCTCCGATCGACGTAGACGCCGTGGCGGTGATGGTGGGTACGGCCGTTGAGGGTCTGGTGTCCGCGTTGGAGGAGGCGCTGGAGGGTGGCGCGGACCGGTCGCTGAGCGCGGTGGATGTGCTGGGTGAGGCTGAGCGGCAGCGGCTGTTGGTGGAGTGGAACGGCCGGGGCGGTGGTCGGTGTGCTGCCGCAGGGTGTGCAGCGGGTCGTTCTCGACGAGCCGGCGACGGTGGGTGAGCTGGCGGATGCTGACGCTTGCGCGTTGTCGGCCGTGGAGCGTGGTGGTGCGTTGTCGGCTGGGGGTGCGGCGTATGTGATTTACACGTCGGGGTCGACGGGTCGTCCGAAGGGTGTGGTGGTGTCGCATGGGAATGTGGCGCGGCTGTTCGGGGCGACGCGGGAGTGGTTCGGGTTCGGGCCGGGTGATGTGTGGTCGTGGTTCCACTCGTTCGCGTTCGACTTCTCGGTGTGGGAGTTGTGGGGTGCGCTGCTGTATGGCGGGCGTGTGGTGGTGGTGCCGTTCGAGGTGTCGCGTTCGCCGCGGGAGTTTTTGCGGTTGCTGGTGCGGGAGCGGGTGACTGTTCTCAGTCAGACGCCGTCGGCGTTCTATCAGCTGCTTGCGGCTGAGGGGTTGGAGCCGGAGCTGGGTCGGGAGCTGGTGCTTCGGACGGTTGTGTTCGGTGGTGAGGCGCTGGATCCGGGTCGGCTTGCGCAGTGGTACGGCCGTCATGGTGAGGATGCGCCGCGGCTGGTGAACATGTATGGGATCACGGAGACGACGGTGCATGTGACGTATGCGCCGTTGGGTGTCGGGGCGGCTGGTGTGGGTGCGCCGAGTGTGATCGGTCGGGGGATTGCTGATCTGCGGCTGTTTGTGCTGGACGGGCGTTTGGAGCCGGTGCCGGTCGGGGTTGCGGGTGAGTTGTATGTGGCGGGTGCGGGTGTGGCCCGGGGTTATCTGGGGCGTGCGGGGCTGACGTCGGGGCGGTTCGTGGCGTCGCGGTTCGGTGGGCCGGGTGAGCGGATGTATCGCACGGGTGATGTGGTGCGGTGGTCTGCGGGTGGTGAGCTGGAGTTTGTCGGCCGGGCGGATGATCAGGTCAAGGTGCGGGGTTTCCGTATCGAGACCGGTGAGGTCGAGGCGGTTGTGGTCGCGCATCCGCTGGTTGCCCAGGGTGCGGTGGTGGTTCGTGAGGACGCTGCCGGTGACAGGCGTCTGGTGGCGTATGTGGTGCCGGCCGGTGAGGTGGATCGTGGCGGGCTGACGCAGGATGTGCGCGGGTTCACGGGCGCGCGTCTGCCGGAGTACATGGTCCCGGCCGCGGTCGTGGTGCTGGACGAGCTGCCGTTGACGGTGAACGGCAAACTCGACCGCAAGGCCCTGCCCGCACCCGAGTACACCACCA
>NZ_JOIZ01000069.1 GCF_000721605.1 Streptomyces sp. NRRL S-37
ACCGTTCCTAATCAGTGAGCAGGAGTGAGTCTTGGACCCATTCCTGGCCGCTGCGGACACCCCGAACGGTTTTGGATGTCCTGGTCGCCCGCGTTCTCGCCGCGTCCGGCGGCACGGATCGTGTCCGTGGTCCGGGAATGCGGGGGCGGGGTTCCTCGCGCCCGAGGGTGTCCGGTCGGGCCTGGACGGTCCGATGCCCGTGCACATCGCTCTGGTGTGCACGGGGCGGTGCCGTCCGTCGCCGGATCGGATGCCCTTGGGCGCGTCGCCCGATCGCGATGCTCGCGGCATCGTGACGGGTCGTCTTGCGTCGGGGTGCGGTCATCGGCTTCTGCCAGTGCTGGGCGCCCCATTTCGAGGTGTAGGCCGGATCAACGGCGATGATGCTGATGCCGGTGGCGTCGGCCATCGAGGTCAGCCGGGCACGCAGCCGGCCGGTGGGCATGGCGGAGATGAGCCGTCTGAAGCGGCGTCGGCGGCCGTGTTTCTCGCGGGTCTTCTCCGCCGCGAAGTCGAGGTCCTCGACCGCGATTGCCTTGACGCCGCAGGTCTTCGCCCAGTGCAGCAGCCGTGACAGGGCGTGCCGCACCTGGGCGTCCCGGTGCAGGGTGGTGCCGGACAGGTCGTAGAAGAACCGGCGCGGCCGGCCGATCGGGTTGCCATGGACGTCGAGGCGCCACGCGGCCAGGTGATCGGCGTTGGTGTCCACGCCGATCACGCCCTCGGCGAGCGCTGCCTGGAGTGGGACCGTCTTCGTCGGCGGGATCTGCCAGGAGGCGGTCACGTACCAGCGTCCACGCGGCACGTCGTAGTGGATGCGGTAGGCGACGGCCCGGTTGGCCTCCACACGGTCGGCCCACTCCTGCCCCCGGTGCGCGAAGCGTACCTTCGCGGCGAGGACGTACCGACCGTGCCCGGCATTGGCCAGCTCGGTGAGCGGAGCGGGCAGTCTGATACTGACCTCGCCCCCGGGTGAGATGCGGATCGTCTCGTTCCCGAAGCGTTTCCCAGACTCCCCGTCGGCCTGGAGGAACCAGCGCCCGGCTTCCCAGCACTCACGCCATTGGGTCTCGGTGAGCTGCGCGGCATCGAGGTGGTGGCGGGTGCCCAGCAGGCGTTTGCCGCCCCGCACCACGTGCACGACACCGTTCTCACGGTCGGCGCGGACCTTGTCGAGCCGGTCTTCGAGGACATGAAGGCGGCGGGTCTTGCTGAACCATTCGCGGGCGGAGCGGTAGCCGCCCGGAGTGTGCTTGGTGCCCTTGTCGCCGACCGGGAGTGACAGCCGGTGCCGGATCGTGCGGACGCCGGCTTCGAGAGAGTGAAGGTGCGCGGTCTGCCCGCGCCGGGCCAGGGCCCACTGGTCGTGCGTGGCCTTGGTGATACTTCCCGCCCACCGCGAGGACGACTCGGCGGTCAGCTCCCGCTTCCGCGCCGCCCAGGTGCCGGCGGAGTGTTCCAGTGCGTCACCGCAGCGGGCCTTGAGGTCCCTTGACGCGAGCGAGCCGAGGTGCGCGCCCACCAGCCTGAGCACCTTCTCGTCCTGGGGTGTGAGGTGCTTGAGGCGGTCACGCACCGCCACGCCGGACGGCCCCGGAACCACGAACGGCGCCGTCACATCCCGCAGCCCACCCACCGCGATCACCCGCCCCTCCCAGGCCCGAAGACACCCGCCGTCACACCCAACGACCACCACCGGGAAAGGACACCCATACGAGACAAGAATTCCCGTTCC
>NZ_JOIZ01000070.1 GCF_000721605.1 Streptomyces sp. NRRL S-37
CTTAGCTTGACGTTTAACCCCGCGGGTCACTCGTCCTGCTGACCTGCGGTTCTTCACGGGACAGCGGAGACGGCCGTTCTCCACGCTTCGAGATGTCGAGTCACAAAGCACGAGAGAACGGCCGCTGCCCATGAGTCTGCCTGTCGGTGTGCCTGGAATCGAGGCGTTGGATCTGTTGTCCCGCTTTCGGGTCGAGTTCTACGAGTGTCTCTACAAGCGGGCGGACGCGCTCTTCGAGCTCACCGACGCGGTGCTGTGCGCGGACGGGCCGGTGAAAACCCTGGTCGAGCTCTCCTTGACGGTCGAGCACCGGCGCGGGCACGGTGCGCTGTACGCGGCCCTGGACCGTGGATGGCTGGAGCCGACACGGTTGCGCCGCACGCTGGCGGGCCTGCCGCTGCCGAAGGCGGCCGACGGGCGGATCGTGCTCGCCGTGGACGTGTCGCACTGGCTGCGACCCGACGCTCCCACCAGCGGCGACCGGCTCTTCTGTCATGTCTACGGACGCGGCGACCGCAGCTCGGACCAGTTGGTGCCCGGCTGGCCCTACTCCTTCGTCGCGGCCCTGGAGTCCGGCCGCACCTCCTGGGTCGCTCTCCTGGACGCGGTCCGCCTGGGCCCGGCCGACGACGCGACGACCGTCACTGCCGTCCAACTCCACGATGTCGTGAGGCGGTTGACGAGTGCAGGCCAGTGGAGACCGGGCGATCCGGACATCCTGATTGTGATGGACTCCGGCTATGACGTCGCCTATCTGACCCACGCCCTCGCCGACCTGCCCGTCGTGCTGGTCGGGCGCCTGCGCTCGGACCGGGTCATGCTCCGTGACCCCGGCCCTGCCCGGTCGGGTCCCCGAGGCGGGCGTCCCCGCCGGCATGGCGGCGTCCTCACGTTCAAGAAGCCCGACAGCTGGCACGAGCCGGATGTCACGACCGTCACGGACACCACCCGCTACGGCACGGCCACCGCGACGGCCTGGGACCGGATGCACCCCCGGCTCACTCACCGCGGCCCCTGGCTGGACCACGCCAAGGAAGAACTTCCCATTCTGCACGGCACGTTGATCCACCTGAAGGTCGAGCGCCTGCCCGGTGACCGCGACCCGAAACCGGTCTGGCTGTGGTGCTCGGCCACCGCCGCCGCACCGGCGGACGTGGACCGCTGGTGGCAGTCCTTCCTCCGCCGCTTCGACCTGGAGCACACCTTCCGGTTGATGAAACAGACCCTGGGCTGGACTGCCCCGAAGGTCCGCCACGCGGACACCGCCGACCTGTGGACCTGGCTGATCATCGCCGCCCACACCCAGCTCCGCCTCGCCCGGCCCCTCGCCGAGGATTTCCGTCGTCCCTGGGAACGGCCCGCAGAACCCCGCCGCCTCACCCCTGCCCGGGTCCGCCGGGGGTTTCGCAACGTCCGCGCAACAGCAGCCCGCCCGGCAAGCGCGCCGAAACCGTCCCGACCAGGCCCCGGACGGCCTCCCGGCTCGAAAAACAAACAACGGGCCAGGCACCACGACGTCGGCAAGACCGTCAAACGCGCCGAATCGATCAAGGAACACCAAGCCCAGCAAGGTTAAACGTCAAGCTTAG
>NZ_JOIZ01000072.1 GCF_000721605.1 Streptomyces sp. NRRL S-37
CCTTGCGGTCGAGCTTGCCGTTCACCGTCAGCGGCAGCTCGTCCAGGACCATCACCGCGGCCGGGACCATGTACTCCGGCAAACGTGAAGCCGTGAACCGGCGTACACCCTGGGCCAGTTCCTCGCGGTCGGCATCCTGTCCGCCCACCACATAAGCGACGAGACGGACCTCACCAGGCATGTCCTCACGAGCCACGACCGCCGCCCGCGCAACCCCCGCATGAGCACCCACAACCGCCTGGACCTCACCCAGCTCGATCCGGAACCCACGAACCTTCACCTGCTCATCCGCACGCCCCACGAACACCAGACGACCATCCGCACCCCAACGAACCAGATCCCCCGTCCGATACATCCGCTCACCCGCCACACCGAACGGACACGCCACAAACCGCTCCGCACTCAACCCCGCACGCCCGTGATAACCACGCGCCAGCTGAGCACCCGCCACATACAACTCACCCGCAACCCCGACCGGCACCGGCTCCAGACCCCGGTCCAGCACAAACAACCGCGTATTAGCCACCGGCGACCCGAACGGCACCACACCACCAGCCGCCGCCTCACCCGGATCCACCAACCCAGCCGCCACGATCACCGTGGCCTCCGTCGGCCCATACGTATTCACCAGCCGCCGACCCCGCGACCACACCGCCGCCACCGAAGGCTCCACCGCCTCCGCACCGATCACCAGCGAACCCACACCCGCCAGATCACCCGGCTCCAAAACCCCCAACAACGACGGCACCACACTCGCCGACCCCACCCCAGCCGACGCCACCAACCCCCGCAACAACCCCGGCTCAGCCCGCTCCCCCACACCAGCAACCACCAGCGCACCACCCCACGCCAGCGTCACCGCCACATCCAGAACCGACGCATCAAAACTGAACGACGCGAACTGCAACACACCCACACCCGGCCCGACACCCATCAACGGACCGAACACCGACACCAGATTCGACACACCCCCATGCCGAACCGCCACACCCTTCGGCACACCCGTCGAACCCGACGTATAAATCACATACGCCAAACCATCCGGCCCCACAGCCACACCCGGCGCCGAACCCGGACACGCATCCACCGCGGCAGCAACCAGCGGATCATCCACCGCCACAGCCCGTACGCCCTCCAGCGCGAGCCGGCCCAGCACCTCCCTCTCACCCACCACAACGCGGACCCCGCCATCCGCCACCATGAACGCAAGCCGCTCCACCGGATACTCCGGATCCAACGGCACATACGCACCCCCCGCCTTCCACACAGCGAGGATCCCCACCACCATCTCCACACCACGCGGCAGACACAGACCCACCAACGACTCCGCACCCACCCCCCGACCCATCAGGTAACGAGCCAGACGATTCGCACGCGCATCCAACTCCGCATACGACACCTCAACACCCTCGAACACCACCGCAACCGCACCCGGCGCCCGAGCCACCCACTCCTCGAACAACCCCACCACCGACCCCGCCGGCACCCCCACCGACGTGTCATTCCACTCGACAAGCACCCGACGACGC
>NZ_JOIZ01000073.1 GCF_000721605.1 Streptomyces sp. NRRL S-37
GTGGCGGGCGCCGGGATCCGTGGCGTGGACCTCGGGTTCTCGCTGGCGACGCAGCGGTCCGTGTTCGAGCACCGGGCCGTGGTGCTGGCGCAGGACAAGTCGGCCGCTCTGGAGGCGTTCGCGGCGGGCCTTCCGGACGCGGGTGTCGTGGAGGGCCTGGCTGATGGAGGCCGTACGGCGTTCCTGTTCTCGGGTCAGGGGTCGCAGCGCCTCGGTATGGGACGTGAACTGCACGCCCGTTTCCCGGTGTTCGCGGAAGCGTTCGACGCGGTGTGCGCGGGCCTGGACGAGCACCTGGACCGCCCGCTGCGTGACGTGGTCTGGGGTGATGACGTCGAGGCGCTGAACGCGACCGCGTATGCCCAGGCCGGGCTGTTCGCCCTGGAAGTGGCGCTGTACCGTCTGCTCGACGCCTGGGGCGTGCGCCCCCGGTCGCCGAGAACCTCTCCTACGCCGACCCGTTGCTGCCCGTCGTCTCCAACGTGACCGGCCGCATCGCCGCGTCCGGTGAACTCACCACGCCCGTCTACTGGGTGACCCATGTCCGTGAGGCTGTGCGTTTCGCGGACGGTGTCCGTGCGCTGGTCGGTGAGGGTGTCACGCGGTTCGTGGAGCTGGGCCCGGACGGTGTGCTCAGTGGCATGGCGCGTGAGAGCGCCGGCGACGAGGCACACCTGATCCCGCTGCTGCGCAAGGACCGCGACGAGGAGTCGGCGGCATTGGCCGGGCTCGCCCGGCTGCACGTGGCCGGGGCCCGGGTGGACTGGGCCGCGTACTTCGCCGGCACCGGCGCACGCACCGTCGACCTGCCGACCTACGCCTTCCAGCGGCAGCGCTACTGGCCGGAGAGCAGCACGACCACCGCAGCGGCCGACGCCCGCGCCGCCGGTCTGGACGCGTCCGATCACCCGTTGCTGGGTGCGGTGGTGGCGCTGCCGGACTCCGGTGGTGTCGTACTGACGGGCAGGTTGTCGGTGGAGGCGCAGCCGTGGCTGGCCGATCACGTGGTCCTGGGCCGCACCCTGCTGCCCGGCACGGGATTGGTGGAACTCGCCTTGACGGCGGGAGAGGCCGTGGGCTGCGCCACCCTGGAGGAACTGACGTTGGCCGCACCGCTGGTGCTGCCCGAGCAGGGCGCTGTTCAGGTCCGTGTCGTGGTGGGGCCGAAGGACGCCGCCCACCGCACGCTCGCCGTCTACTCCCGTCCGGAAGGCGCCGAGGACGCCCCGTGGACCACCCATGCTTCCGGGTTCCTGGTGGAGGGTGTGGTGCCGGCGGAGTTCGAGTTGGCGCAGTGGCCTCCGGTGGGTGCGGAGGTGGTGCCGGTGGAGGGTGCGTACGAGGTCTTCCGTGAGCGTGGTTATGGCTACGGTCCGGTGTTCCGGGGGCTGCGTGCGGCGTGGCGTCGGGGTGAGGAGCTGTTCGCGGAGGTC
>NZ_JOIZ01000074.1 GCF_000721605.1 Streptomyces sp. NRRL S-37
ACATGGTCCCGGCCGCGGTCGTGGTGCTGGACGAGCTGCCGTTGACGGTGAACGGCAAACTCGACCGCAAGGCCCTGCCCGCACCCGAGTACACCACCAGTTCCGGCCGTAGGCCGTCGACGGTCCGCGAGGAGATCCTCTGTGCCGCGTTCGCCGAGGTCCTCGGCGTGGACAGCGTCGGCGTCGACGACAGCTTCTTCGCGCTGGGCGGCCACTCGCTGCTTGTGGTCCGGCTGGTGGAGTTGCTCCGTCGTCAAGGGGTCTCGGTGCCGGTGCGGGCGCTGTTCGACTCGCCGACGGTGGCACAGCTGGCTGCTGCCGCGTCCGGGGCGAAGAGTGTCGTCGTACCGCCCAATGCCATTCCTGAGGGTGCGCGGGCGATCACGCCGGAGATGCTGCCGCTGGTGGACCTGACCGCCGAGGAGGTCGAGCGGGTCGTCGCCACCGTCGAGGGCGGCGCGGCGAACGTGAGCGCTTCAGAAGGTCATGGACCGGCACGACATCCTGCGCACGGCCATCGTGTGGGAGGGCCTGCGCGAGCCGGCACGCGGCGGCTGTCGCGGACGGCCGCCGGCTGCTGCTGGTCCGCGTGCATCACATGATCCAGGACCACACGGGCCTGGAACTCCTGCTGAGCGAGGTCGAGACGCTCCTCTCCGGCCGGGAGGAGGAGCTGCCTTCTCCGCTGCCGTTCCGCAACTTCGTGGCGCAGGCGCGTGACGGGGTGGAGCGGGCCGCGCACGAGCGGTACTTCGCCGAGCTGCTGGGCGACGTCGACGAGCCCACCGCGCCGTACGGCCTGGTGGACGCCCACGGAGACGGCATGGACTCGGCGGAGGCACGGCGGGACGTCCCGTCGGTTCTCGGGGGCCGACTGCGCGAGGCGGCGCAGCGGCTGGGTGTGAGCCCGGCCACGGTGATGCATGTGGCGTGGGCGCGGGTGCTGGGTGCGCTCAGCGGCCGGGACGACGTGGTCTTCGGCACGGTCCTGTTCGGGCGCATGAACGCCGGCGCTGGTGCGGACCGGGTGCCCGGTCCCTTCATGAACACCCTGCCGGTGCGGATGAGGGTGGAGGAGACCACCGCCCTGTCGGCGGTCGCGGCGATGCGTGACCAGCTGGCGGGTCTGCTGGAGCACGAGCACGCGCCACTTGTTCTGGCGCAGCGTGCCAGTGGTGTGCAGGGCGACGCGCCCCTGTTCACCTCGATGTTCAACTACCGCCACAACGTCGGCCTCAGCCGGGATGTCGCCGGGGTCGGCGAGGGCATGGGGGTGCTGTTCTCCCGTGAGCGCACCAACTACCCCCTGACCATGTCTGTCGACGACGACGGCGAAAGCCTGCGCCTCACGGTGGACGCTGTTGCTCCGATCGACGCGCAAGCTGTGCTGGCGATGGTGGGCACGGCTGTCGAGGGTCTGGTGTCCGCGCTTGAGGAAGCGCTGGAGGGTGGCGCGGACCGGTCGCTCAGCGCGGTGGATGTGCTGGGTGAGGCTGAGCGGCGCCGGCTGTTGGTGGAGTGGAACGACACGGCGGTTGAGATGCCGCAGGTCACTGTGCCGGAGTTGTTCGAGGCGCAGGTGGCGCGGACGCCGGATGCGGTTGCTGTGGTGTTCGAGGGTGTCGAGGTGTCGTATGCGGAGTTGGATGCGCGTGCGAATCGTCTGGCGCGGTTGCTGGTGGCCCGGGGTGTGGGTCTGGAGTCCGTGGTGGGGGTG
>NZ_JOIZ01000075.1 GCF_000721605.1 Streptomyces sp. NRRL S-37
ATCACCGTCTCGCCCTCCCCGTCGTTCAGGATCGCCGCATGCATCGACGCGTCCAGCAACGCCGGATGCAGACCGAACCCACCGGCCTCCCCCACCGACTCCTGCGGCAGAGCGACCTCCGCGAACAGCTCCTCACCCCGACGCCACGCCGCACGCAGCCCCCGGAACACCGGACCGTAGCCATAACCACGCTCACGGAAGACCTCGTACGCGTGGTCCAGTCCTGCGCGGTGTCCTCGGGGCGTGAGTAGACGGCGACCGTACGGCGTCCGCCGTTCTCCGGGCCGACCACCACGCGCACCTGGACGCCGCCCCGTTCGGGCAGCACCAGCGGTGCGGCCAGGGCCAGTTCCTCCAGGGTGGCGCAGCCCACGGCCTCGCCCGCCGTCAGGGACAGTTCGACCAGTACGGCGCCGGGCAGCAGGGTGCGGCCCAGGACCACGTGATCGGCCAGCCACGGCTGCGTCTCCACCGACAGCCTGCCCGTCAGTACGACACCACCGGAGTCCGGCAGCGCCACCACCGCGCCCAGCAACGGGTGATCGGACGCGTCCAGACCCGCTCCGGCGGGAACCGCGGTGGCGCCGTCCGTGGCGTGCAGCCAGTAGCGCTGCCGCTGGAAGGCGTAGGTCGGCAGGTCGACGGTGCGTGCGCCGGTGCCGGCGAAGTACGCGGCCCAGTCGACGGCAGCGCCGTCGCTGTGCAGGTGGCCGAGGGCCGTGAGCAGGGCATCGGCCTCGTCCCGGCCCTTGCGGGCGACCGGCACCAGCAGGACACCGGTGTCGTCGAGGCAGGTACGGGCCATGCCGGTCAGCACCGCCTCGGGACCGATCTCGACGCAGCGGCCCACTCCGGCGGCGCGCAGTGTCCGGACTCCGTCGGCGAAGCGTACGGCCTCACGGACGTGGGTCACCCAGTAGGCGGGCGTGGTGAGTTCACCGGACGCGGCGATGCGGCCGGTCACGTTGGAGACGACGGGCAGCAGCGGGTCGGCGTAGGAGAGGTTCTCGGCGACCGCGCGGAACTCGTCCAGCATCGGTTCCATCAGCGGCGAGTGGAAGGCGTGCGACACCCGCAGCCGGGTCGTACGGCGGCCCTGTTCGCGGAAAATCCCGGCGACGGCCTCGACCGCAATCTCGACACCCGAGATCACCAGGGAGGAGGGTCCGTTGACGGCGGCGACCGACACCTCGCCGGTCAGGTGCGGCAGCACCTCCGTCTCCGTCGCCTCCACCGCGACCATGGCGCCACCGGCCGGCAACGCCTGCATCAGCCGGCCGCGAGCGGCCACCAGCGCGCACGCGTCGGCCAGCGAGAACACACCCGCCACATGCGCGGCCGCGATCTCACCGATCGAGTGTCCGGCGACATAGTCGGGGCGCACGCCCCAGGCGTCGAGCAGACGG
>NZ_JOIZ01000076.1 GCF_000721605.1 Streptomyces sp. NRRL S-37
ACCACCGGCCGACGAGAACAACACGAACGCCGCCAGATCCAGCCCCCGCGTGGCCTCGTGCAGCCACCACGCCGCATCCGCCTTCGGAGCCAGCACACCGTCCACCCGCTCCGGCGACAACGCACCCACCAGCCCGTTGTCCCCCACACCCGCGGCATGCACCACCGCCAGCAGACCACGATCCGCCGCGAGTGACGTGACCAGGGCGTGAACCGCCTCCCGGTCCGACACATCACAGGCGACGATGTCGGCGCGGGCTCCCATCCCCCGCAGTTCCTCGGCGAGCTCTCCGGCACCGGGGGCGTCGGGGCCGCGCCGGGAGGTCAGGACCAGGTCCCGCACCCCACGCTCGGCCACCAGATAACGGGCGACCACCGCACCCAGACCACCCGTGCCGCCCGTGATCAGGACCGCACCGGCACCGTCCAGCGCGGGCACGTCCTCGGTCGCGGTCGCGGGCAGGCGGGTCAGGCGCGGCACCAGCACCACGCCGTCCCGCACCGCCACCTCCGGCTCACCCGCGACCACGGCCGCCACGGCCATGTCCACCTCGGCGCCTGGCTCGACGTCGGCCAGGGCGAAGCGCCCGGGGTTCTCCGCCAGCGCCGCACGCACCAGACCCCACACCGGAGCCTGCACCACATCACCGGCCGAACCCACGGCAACCGCGCCCCGCGTGACCACTATCAGACGCGAGCCGGCGAACCGCTCACCGGCCAGCCACTCCCGCACCACACCCAGCACCCGGTGCACCACCGACCGCACACCCACCGGCACATCCACACCGGCAAGCGAAGAAGCACTGGCACCGCAGTCCAGGACCACCGTCCCCGGCACGTCCTCGGCCTGCGTCACGTCTTCCCACGGCGTCCACGCCGCACCGGCGGCACCGGCAGTCCCCGGGACCCATTCAATGCCGTACAGCGCGCCCGCGTCACCGGACGCCGTGCCCAGCTGGTCCGCCGAGACCGGCCGGCCCACCATGGAGCCGACCGACATCACGGGTGCGCCCGACACATCGGCGACCGCGATGCGCATTCCGCCGTCGTCGGACCTGTCGATGCGGATGCGGACGGCGGAGGCGCCGACCGCGTGCAGACGCACACCGTTCCAGGCGAACGGGATCACCGTCTCGCCCTCCCCGTCGTTCAGGATCGCCGCATGCATCGACGCGTCCAGCAACGCCGGATGCAGACCGAACCCACCGGCCTCCCCCACCGAC
>NZ_JOIZ01000077.1 GCF_000721605.1 Streptomyces sp. NRRL S-37
ACCACCGGCCGACGAGAACAACACGAACGCCGCCAGATCCAGCCCCCGCGTGGCCTCGTGCAGCCACCACGCCGCATCCGCCTTCGGAGCCAGCACACCATCCACCCGCTCCGGCGACAACGCACCCACCAGCCCGTTGTCCCCCACACCCGCGGCATGCACCACCGCCAGCAGACCACGATCCGAGGCCAGGGAGCCGACGAGCCGGATGACCGCGTCCCGGTCCGACACGTCACAGGCCAGGACCTCCACCCGCGCGCCGAGCGCGGTGAGTTCCTCGGTGAGCTCGATGGCGCCGGGCGCGTCGGGGCCGCGCCGGGAGGTCAGGACCAGGTCCCGCACACCGCGCTCGGCCACCAGATAACGGGCGACCACCGCACCCAGACCACCCGTGCCCCCCGTGATCAGGACCGCACCGGCACCGTCCAGCGCCGGCACGTCCTGCGGGTCGGGTGACGGCAGGCGGGTCAGGCGCGGCACCAGCACCGCGCCGTCCCGCACCGCCACCTCCGGCTCACCCGCGACCACCGCCGCCACCGCCATGTCCACCTCGGCGTCCGCGCCCGGCTCGACGTCGGCCAGCGCGAAACGCCCGGGGTTCTCCGTCAGCGCCGCACGCACCAGACCCCACACCGGAGCCTGCACCACGTCACCGGCCGAACCCACGGCAACCGCGCCCCGCGTGACCACTATCAGACGCGAACCGGCGAACCGCTCACCGGCCAGCCACTCCTGCACCACACCCAGCACCCGGTGCACCACCGACCGCACACCCACCGGCACGTCCACACCGGCATCCACACCGCAGTCCAGCACCACCGTGTCCGAGACATCCCCGTCCGCCGGCAGTTCCTCCCACGACGCCCACGCCACAGCAGGCGCATCCATGACACCCGGCACCCACTCGATGCCGTACAGCGCACCCGCGTCACCGGACGCCGTGCCCAGCTGGTCGGCCGAGACCGGCCGACTCGCCATGGAGTCGACCGACATCACAGGCGCACCGGTCACGTCGGCCACGGACAGGGTGACGGCACGGCCGTCCAGCTTGCCGATGCGGATGCGGACGGCGGAGGCGCCGACCGCGTGCAGACGCACACCGTTCCAGGCGAACGGAATCACCGTCTCGCCCTCCCCGTCGTTCAGGATCGCCGCATGCATCGACGCGTCCAGCAACGCCGGATGCAGACCGAACCCACCGGCCTCCCCCACCGAC
>NZ_JOIZ01000078.1 GCF_000721605.1 Streptomyces sp. NRRL S-37
TGCTGGGTGTGCTGAAGGCGGGGGCTGCGTATCTGCCGGTCGGTCCGGAGCTCCCGGTTGAGCGGGTGGAGTTCATGCTCGCGGACGCGGGTGCGGATGTGGTGGTGACCTGCCGGGACGTGCGGGCGGTGGTGCCGCAGGGTGTGCGGCGGGTTGTTCTCGACGAGCCGGCGACGGTGGGTGAGCTGGCGGGTGTTGAGGCTTGCGTGTTGTCGGTGGTGGAGCGTGGTGGTGCGTTGTCGGGTGGGCTGGCGGCGTATGTGTTGTTCACGTCGGGGTCGACGGGGCGGCCGAAGGGTGTGGTGGTGTCGCATGCCGGGATCGTGAACCGTTTGGTGTGGATGCAGTCGCGGTTCGGTCTGGTGCCGGGTGAGCGGGTGCTGCAGAAGACGCCGTTTGGTTTCGATGTGTCGGTGTGGGAGTTCTTCTGGCCGTTGCTGGAGGGCGGGGTGCTGGTGGTGGCCCGTCCGGGGGGTCATCGTGATCCGGCGTATGTGGCGGGGTTGATTGCGTCGCAGGGGGTTTCGACGGTGCATTTTGTGCCGTCGATGCTGGAGGCGTTCCTGGGGGAGTCGTCGGCGGTTTCGTGTCGGGGTCTTGTTCGGGTGGTGTGCTCGGGTGAGGCGTTGGCGGTGTCGTTGCGGGATCGGTTCTTCGAGGTCCTGGGCGATGGTGTGGAGTTGCACAATTTGTATGGGCCGACGGAGGCGTCGGTGGATGTGACGGCGTGGTGGTGCCGTCGGGGTGAGCCGGTGGTGCCGATCGGTGTGCCGGTGGCCAATACGCGGGTGTATGTGCTGGATCAGTGGCTGTCTCCGGTGGCTCCCGGGGTTGCGGGTGAGTTGTATCTGGCGGGTGTGCAGCTGGCGCGGGGGTATGTGGGCCGGGCTGGTCTGACGGCGGAGCGGTTCGTGGCCGGTCCGTTCGGCGGGCCGGGTGAGCGGCTGTATCGCACCGGGGATCTTGTCCGCTGGGATGCTGAGGGCCGGTTGGAGTATCTGGGCCGGGCGGACGAGCAGGTGAAGATCCGCGGCTTCCGTATCGAGCCGGGCGAGATCCAGAGCGTGTTGGCCGCGCATCCGGGGGTGGCTCAGGCGGCGGTGATCGCCCGCGAGGACATCCCGGGTGACAAGCGGCTGGTCGCCTACGTCGTGCCGGCCGAAGAAGCGCACAACGATGAACTGGTCCAGGACGTGCGC
>NZ_JOIZ01000079.1 GCF_000721605.1 Streptomyces sp. NRRL S-37
GTTGGGTCGGCCGCACGGTGAGGTTCCTGCCGTGGCAGGTCCTGTTCCGCGCGGCCTCCCGCCGAACCGGACATGACGGTTTCCCGGTCATCCGGCTCTCCAGTGACTACTGCGTGAGTGTTCTGGCTGGCTGTTCCGAATGGATGCGGTCGTGGCAAACGTCGCAGGCCACGACCGTCTTGCGGCGTCGGTTGAGCATGACGCGCGCCCAGTCGGAAGGCTGCCATCCGGCATGTGCGAGGTCGGCGAGCGCGCGGACGTGGTGCACTTGGACGTTGCCCTTGCTTCCGCAGATTTCGCAGGTGTCCGCCAGGAGTCTTGCGATGAGTTCCTTTTGCGGATAGTCCACCCGGACCGGTTCGCGGTCGGCGAGTTCCGCCGTTCGCTGCCGTTGGGCCAGTCTTCTTCGTGTCGTTGTGCTGGGTCGTGATCTCGTAGCCGAGAAACCTCGCTGCCTGGGTGCGGGCGTGAGTAATCAGCGTCTTTTCCTGGGACAGTTCCAGCTTGAGTTCGTCACGCAGGAACTGCGCCAGGCGCTGCTTGATCTGCTCGGCCTCGGCTTTCGGTCCGGTGAAACCAAGGAGGTGATCGTCTGCATAGCGTATGTAGCGCAACCGGCGATATGCCGGATCGTTCGGATCCGAGCTCGGCAGGCTGACCATCCGCTGGCGCAGCGCTCGGGCCTGGGCCCGGTCGCCGCGCCGGCGGGCTTTCGCCAGCAGATTCTGCAACTCCAGGTAGGCCGGGTTTCGGGCCCGGCGCTTCCCTCGGGTGTACTCCGGAATCAGAACTGTTTCGACGAATTCGTCCAGCTTGTGCAGGTAGATGTTGGACAGGACCGGGGAGGCCACTCCGCCTTGCGGCGCTCCGGAGAGCGTGGCACCCCACTTCCAGTCCTCCAGGTATCCGGCCTTGAGCATGTTGCGTACCAGCCGCAGAAACCGCTGGTCATGGATTTTCTCGCCGAGGACTGTCAGCAGGACCTGGTGGTCCAGGCTGCCGAAGCAGTCGGCGATGTCCCCTTCGATGAACCAGGACGTCCCGGTCCAGGTGTGGTCCACCTCCCGCAAAGCGGTATGGCAGCCACGGCGGGGACGGAATCCATGGGAGCGGTCGGAGAACGTCGGCTCGTAATACGCTTCCAATAACAGGCGGATCACTTCACCGATGAGCTTGTCCGACCAGGTCGGCAGCCCCAGCGGGCGCGTCTTCCCGTTCTTCTTCGGGATATGGACACGCCGGACCGGATGGAAACGATAGCGCTCGTGGCGCATTGCTTCGATGACCCGGCCGATCTTCCGCTGTGACATGTCGTCCACGGTTTCTGCCGTGACCCCGGGCGTCATCGCGCCATGGTTGGCGTAGATGCGCCCGTAGGCCAGTAGATACAACTGCGGGTTGAACAGTTGCCGATACAGTTCGTCGCATCCCGTAGGCGATCCCACGTTCGTCCCTGTCTGTACGTTCTAGCGCGACACAGGCGTCCCACTCATCTCCTTGAATGTCCTCGCTGGACATCGCTCCGCACCCCGGAGGTGCCCCGGCCAACCATAGAAGCCAGGGCAGGGTGCGGCGCCGGTTTCAGCTGTCATTTCCGGTGGATGGGAACTTGCATCTTCTGGAGATTGGGATTCAAACAATCCAGTCTTCGCCATATCGCGCGGGCCGCCCAGCACACCGTCTCCGACAACTGAGCCCGGTCACTGGTTTTCTGACATGCTGTTGTCCCCTTTACCTTTCGGATCCAGGTAAGTCATCCGGCCCAGAAACCTCCTTCCGAGTTCCTCCCGGCTGAGCCGGGGATACAAACAGAGCGCCTCGTGGCGCACATGGTGCGTTCGA
>NZ_JOIZ01000080.1 GCF_000721605.1 Streptomyces sp. NRRL S-37
CACGACATCCTGCGCACGGCCATCGTGTGGGAGGGCCTGCGCGAGCCGGTGCAGGTGGTGTGGCGGCACGCCGAGCTCCCCGTCGAGGAGGTACAGCTCAACCCGCACGACGCCGACCCGGTGGCGGAACTGCTGGCCGTCGGTGGCCTGTCGGTAGACCTGCGCCGGGCGCCGTTGCTCCAGCTGCACGCGGCGGCTGTCGCGGACGGCCGCCGGCTGCTGCTGGTCCGCGTGCATCACATGATCCAGGACCACACGGGCCTGGAACTCCTGCTGGCCGAGGTGGAGGCGTTCCTCGCGGGCCGGGGTGACCAGCTGGCCGAGGCGCTGCCGTTCCGGAACTTTGTCGCGCAGGCGCGTGGCGGGGTGGAGCGGGCTGCGCACGAGCGGTACTTCGCCGAGCTGCTGGGCGACGTCACCGAGCCCACCGCACCGTACGGTCTGGTGGATGTGCGTGGTGCGGGCGCAGATGTGTCGCGTGCCGTGACCAAGATGGACGATGGCCTGACAGTGCGTCTGCGCGAGGTCGCGCGGCGCGCGGGGGCGAGTCCGGCCACGGTGATGCATGTGGCGTGGGCGCGGGTGCTGGGTGCGCTGAGCGGACGGGATGACGTCGTCTTCGGCACGGTGCTCTTCGGACGGATGAATGCCGGTGCGGGGTCCGACCGGGTGGCGGGTCCCTTCATCAACACTCTGCCGACGCGGGCACGCCTGGACGGTGGTACTGGCGTCCTCGCCGCGGTGCAGGCGATGCGCGGCCAGCTGGCCGCGCTCCTCGAGCACGAGCACGCGCCGCTCGCCCTGGCGCAGCAGGCCAGTGGCGTGCCGGGGGACACCCCTCTGTTCACGTCGCTGTTCAACTACCGGCACAACACGAGTCCTTCTCCCGAGCACTCGGCGGCCGAGGACAAGGACGTCCAAGGGTTCCGGACTCTTCTTGCGCGGGAGCGGACCAACTACCCGCTGTCGGTCGCCGTCAACGATGGTGGCCAGGCAATGGGGCTGGCTGTCGACGCGGTTGCTCCGGTTGATCCGGAGGCGGTGGCGGTGTTGGTGGTCACGGCTGTGGAGAGCCTGGTGACGGCGTTGGAGGGGGCTTTGGACGGT
>NZ_JOIZ01000081.1 GCF_000721605.1 Streptomyces sp. NRRL S-37
GATCGCCGTGATCATCTCCACGCCACGCGGCAGGCACAGACCCACCACCGACTCCGCACCCACACCCTGACCCACCAGATAGTGCGCCAGACGATTCGCACGAGCATCCAGCTCCGCGTACGACACCTCAACACCGTCGGCGACCACCGCCACCGCATCCGGAGCACGCACCACCTGCGCCTCGAACCCGGCCACCACCGAACCCGAAGGCAACCGCCTCCAGCACCCGCACGAAACGCTCCGCAAGCCGCCCAGCGGTCCCCGCCTCGAACAGATCGGCCGCAGCCGTCAGCACACCCCGCAACCCCGCCGCAACACCCTGACCCGCGAACGTCTCCTCAAGACTCAGCGACAGGTCGAACTTCGCCGCCGCCGCACCAGCGGCCAGCTCCTCCTCCACCTCACCGACCTCGACACCCGGCAACACCAACGAAGCCTCACCGGTGTTCTGCAACGTCAGCATCACCTGGAACAACGGATGCCGGGACAACGAACGCGCCGGCGCCAACTCCTCCACCAGACGCTCGAACGGCACATCCTGATGCGCGAACGCGGACAGACCCGCCTCCCGCACCCGCCCCAGCACATCCCTGAACGCCGGATTCCCCGACAGATCCGTACGCAGAACCAGCGTGTTCACGAAGAACCCGACCAGATCATCCAGAGCGACATCCGTACGACCCGCGTTCGACGACCCGATCGGAACATCGGTACCCGCCCCCAGCCGGGACAGCAGCACCGCCAGCGCACCCTGCACCACCATGAACGGCGTCACACCCTCGGCCCGCGCCAGCTCCACCAGCCGCGCATGCACCTCCGCCGACACATCGAACAGCACACGATGACCCCGATAACTCGCCACCGCAGGACGCACACGATCCACCGGCAACGCCAGCTCCTCCGGCACACCAGCCAGCGTCTCCCGCCAATACGCGACCTGACGCGACAGCACACTCTCCGGATCACCCTCGTCGCCCAGCAGCTCACGCTGCCACAACGCATAATCCGCGTACTGAACCGGCAACGGCTCCCACCCAGGAACCCGACCCGCACACCGCGCCTCATACGCAACAGCCAGATCACGAGCCAACGGCCCCATCGACCAGCCGTCACTCGCGATGTGATGCACCACCACGAGCAG
>NZ_JOIZ01000082.1 GCF_000721605.1 Streptomyces sp. NRRL S-37
GATGGCGTCCCGCTGTGTGGTGTAGGGGATCTCCGCGGTTGAGTGCGCGGGTTCTGCTCCCTGGGGTGCACCGTCTGCCGGTGACTGCTCCCTGCTCAACTGGCAGGCCACCGTGCAACTGTCCGGAGTGAACGGGCAGTTCGACCCCAGGGGGTGCACGGTGGCCTTGTCCCAGCATGACCTACTTCGCCTGCTTGAGTCACTACGTTCGGCCGATGGTCTTGAACTCGTCCGCGAGGTCGCCGAGCGGTTGCTGCAGGAACTGATCGAGGCCGAGGCGAGTACGAAGATCGGCGCGGAGTGGGGCGAACACACCGACACCCGCACCGCCTGGCGCAACGGGCACCGGGAGAAGACGGTGACCACGCAGGCCGGCGACCTCGAGCTCGCGATTCCGAAACTGCGGTCCGGGAGCTTCTTCCCCAGCCTTCTTGAGCGCCGGCGGCGCATCGACCAGGCCCTCTACGCGGTGATCATGGAGGCATACGTCCACGGCGTCTCCACCCGGTCGGTCGACGACCTGGTGAAGGCGCTCGGCTCGGACACCGGGATATCGAAGAGTGAGGTCTCCCGGATCTGCGCCGAGCTGGACGAACAGCTGGACGCCTTCCGGACGCGTCCGCTGGACCACATCCGGTTCCCCTACCTGTTCCTCGACGCCACCTACGTCAAGGCCCGTGTCGACCACCGCATCGTCTCCCAGGCGATCGTGATCGCCACCGGCGTCACCCAGGACGGCGGCCGCGAGGTCGTCGGTGTCATGGTCGGCGACAGCGAGACCGAAGCCTTCTGGACCCAGTTCCTGCGGCACCTGCGCGAACGCGGGCTGAGTGGCGTCCGTCTGGTCGTCTCCGACAGCCACAGCGGCCTGGTCAAAGCGATCCGCAAGGTCATGCTCGGCGCCGCCTGGCAACGGTGTCGTGTCCACTTCGTGCGCAACGTCTTCTCCGTGATCCCGAAAGGCTCGGCGGCCCCAAGGTCCAAGAGATGCTGCTGGAGGCGAAGGAGGACCTGACCGCGTTCGCGGACTTCCCCCACCAGCACTGAAAGAAGATCCAGTCCACGAACCCGCTGGAACGGCTGAACCGGGAGATCAAACGCCGCACCGACGTCGTCCAGGTCTTCCCGAACCCGCCCGCGGTCCTCCGCCTGGCCACCGCGGTCCTCGCCGAACTCCACGACGAATGGATCGCCTTCCCCCGCCGCTACCTCTCCAACGAGAGCATGGACGCCCTCTATCCCGACGACACGATCGTCCTACCCGCCATGTCAGACGACTGATCACCTACACCACGACAAGGGACATGACCCAGAACTAACGAAAAACTCAGTAGTACTCTAGTTGCAATTCGCTATTCCTGCTGGTCAGTGGTGTGTTCGCGAGTGTACTCGGCTGATGTCCCGTCAGGTGCGGGAGGTTCGTGA
>NZ_JOIZ01000083.1 GCF_000721605.1 Streptomyces sp. NRRL S-37
TGGGCCTTGACCCCTGATCTTGGACACACGAGACACTGGATCCTGAGGATCTGAGAACGGACATCTCGTGGTCATGAAGAACTATCCGCCGCAGTTCAAGGCGGACGCGGTCGCGCTGTACCAGTCGCGGCCCGAAGCGACGATCAGGCAGGTCGCTGCCGATCTGGGGATCAATCCCGAGACCCTGCGGAACTGGGTCCGGGCCGCTGGTGCGAGCCGGCCCCGGGGACGCCGAGCCGAGGTGCCGGCCGAGCCGCCCACGCCGTTGGAGGCGGAGAACGCCGCTCTGCGCAAGAAGGTCCGCGAGCTGGAGGAGGAACGCGAGATCCTGCGGAAGGCGGCGAAGTATTTCGCCGGGGAGACGCGCTGGTGAACCGCTTCCAGTTCGTCGCCGACCACCACCGCCGCTACGGCGTGAAGCGGCTGTGCACCATCCTCGGCATCGCCCGCTCCAGCTTCTGCTACTGGCGCCGCACCGCTGCGGACCGGGCCGCCCGGCAGGCGGCCGACGCCCGCCTCGCCGCCCGGATACGGGCCGTGCACCGCGAGTCGGACGGCACCTACGGCGTCCCCAGGATCACCGCCGAGCTCCGCGAGGCGGGCGAGCGCGTCAACCACAAGCGGATCGCGCGGGTGATGCGGGGTGCCGGTCTGGCGGGCGTGCGCTTGCGCCGCAGACACCGCACCACTGTTGCCGACCCGGCCGCGGCCAAGGCCCCAGACCTCATCGGCCGCGACTTCACCGCAAGCAGGCCGAACACGAAGTACGTCGGCGACATCACCTATCTCCCGCTGGACGGCGGGAAGTTCCTCTATCTGGCCACCGTCATCGACCTCGCCTCACGGCGTCTTGCCGGCTGGGCGATCGCGGACCACATGCGCACCGACCTCGTCACCGACGCCCTGGCCGCCGCCGAGCGGACCCGCGGCGGCCTCGCCGGGGCGGTCCTGCACACCGATCACGGCGCCCCCGCTGGCTGAACCGCTACAACACCCGACGCCGTCACTCCCGCCTCGGACACCGCAGTCCGATCGCCTACGAGAAC
>NZ_JOIZ01000084.1 GCF_000721605.1 Streptomyces sp. NRRL S-37
CGCACGCGCATCCAACTCCGCATACGACACCTCGACACCGTCACCCACCACCGCGACCGCATCCGGCGTCCGCGCCACCTGCGCCTCGAACAACTCCGGAATCGTCCCCGAAGACACCCCGGCCACAGTGCCGTTCCACTCCACCAACAGCCGCTGCCGCTCAGCCTCACCCAGCACATCCACCGCGCTCAGCGACCGGTCCGCGCCACCCTCCAGCGCCTCCTCCAACACCGACAGCTCAGTGCCGTCGTCGTCGACCGAGACCGACAGCGGGTAGTTCGTCCGCTCCCGCGAGAACACCGTCCGGATGCCCTCAAGGCCCGGACCAGCTTGAACAGCGACGTGAACAGCGGGGTGTCCCCCGGCACGCCACTGGCCTGCTGCGCCACGGCCAGCGGCGCGTGCTCGTGCTCCAGCAGACCCGCCACCGGCAGCGTGTTGATGAACGGACCCGCCACCCGGTCCGCCCCGGAGCCGGCGTTCATGCGTCCGAAGAGCACCGTGCCGAACACGACGTCGTCCCGACAGCTCCGGTCCCAGATCCGACACCACACGCGACACATCCGCGCCCGCACCACGCACGTCCACCAGACCGAACGGCGCGGTCGGCTCGTCCACATCACCCAGCAGGTCGGCGAAGTACCGCTCGTGCGCGGCCCGCTCCACCCCGCCGTGCGCCTGCGCGACGAAGTTCCGGAACGGCAGCGCCTCCGGCAGCCGGTCACCCCGACCCGCGAGGAACGCCTTGTGCATCCGGAGCAGCGGAGCCCGGTCCAGGTCCATGGAGAGTCCTGCACGAGCCACCAGCTCGCCTGCCATGTCCGTGCCCTGACGGTCGAGTTCGATCTCCTCGACAGGCAGTTCCGCACGGCGCCACACCACCTGCACCGGCTCGCGCAGACCCTCCCACACGATCCCGGTCCGATAGATGTCATGGCGGTCCATGACCTTCTGAAGGGCCTGGGTGAACGCGTCGAGCCGGTCACGGCTGTCGAACTCGACCACCATCGGCGTGACGTAGGCGTCTTCGCCGCCGTCGGCGAGGAGGTGGTGGAAGAGCAGACCCTCCTGGAGGGGAGCGAGGGGGTAGATGTCGGCGACGTTCGCCGCGCCGCCCTCGACGGTGGCCACGACCCGCTCGACCTCCTCGGCGGTCAGGTCCACCAGCGGCAGCATCTCCGGCGTGATCGCCTGCGTACCCTCCGGGATCACGTTCGCCGGAACGACGACGTCCTCCGCCCCGGAGGCGGCAGCCGCCAGCCGGGCCACCGTCGGGCTCTGGAACAGCGCCCGCACCGACACCGACACACCACGGCCGCGCAACACTTCCACCAGCCGGATCGCCAACAGCGAATGGCCGCCGAGCGCGAAGAAGTCGTCATCGACACCGACACTGTCGACGCCGAGGACCTCGGCGAACGCCGCGCACAGGATCTCCTCGCGGACCGTGGCGGGACCACGG
>NZ_JOIZ01000085.1 GCF_000721605.1 Streptomyces sp. NRRL S-37
GGCCACGGCGAGTGAGCACTCACCCGACCGCAACGCCTGCGCCGCCCAGTGCAACGCCACCAACGACGACGAACACGCCGTGTCCACCGTCACCGCCGGCCCCTCGAACCCGAACGTGTACGCCACACGGCCGGAAGCGATGCTGGGAGCGCTGCCGTTGCTGCGGAAGCCTTCGTACTGCTCGTCGGTGAGCATGTTGCCGTAGTCGTTGTACATGACGCCGGCGAAGACGCCGGTGCGGCTGCCCCGCAGCGACACCGGATCCATCCCGGCCCGCTCGATCGCCTCCCACGTCGTCTCCAGCAGCAGACGCTGCTGCGCGTCCGTCGCCACCGCCTCCCGCGGACTCATCCCGAAGAAGTCCGCGTCGAAGGCGCCCGCGTCGTGCAGGAAACCGCCGGCCTTGGTGTAGCTGGTGCCCGAGGCCTCGCGGTCGGGGTTGTAGAGGACGTCGGCGTCCCAGCCGCGGTTGACGGGGAACTCGGTCACGGCGTCGACGCCGTCGGAGACCAGCCGCCACAGATCCTCCGGCGAGGACACCCCACCCGGATAACGGCACGCCATCCCCACGATCACCACCGGATCGTCCGCCACCGACGGCAACGACCCCACCGGCACCACCGCGGCCGGCTCCACCACACCGAACAACTCGTCCAGCAGATAACCCACCAGGGCATTCGCCGTCGGATAGTCGAACACCACCGTCGCCGGCAGCCGCAACCCGGTCGCCTTGCCCAACCGGTTCCGCAGCTCCACCGCCGTCAGCGAGTCGAAACCCAGGTCCTGGAACGCACGCCCCGGATCCACCGTCTGCGCACCCGCATGACCCAGCACCACCGCGATCTGACCCCGCACCAGATCCAGCAGCACCTCACGCCGC
>NZ_JOIZ01000086.1 GCF_000721605.1 Streptomyces sp. NRRL S-37
ACCACCGCCGGCGGCTGCCCGCGGCTCACCTGGCCGTCGCGCAGACCCACTTCGACGTGGCCCACAACCTTCTGCTGCGGCTGTCGTCGACGGACGAGATCACGTCGATGATGCCCGGCCTGGTGGCCTTCGTCCGGGAGCACCTCCCGGCCGACGACGCGCGGAGGGTGCGGGTCGAGGAGATCGCCCTGTCGGTCCGCGGCGGGACGCCTCTGGAGCCGGCGCAGCGCGAGGCCGTCGTCGACAGCATGGCCGTGGCCCGTCTGGCCCATCTGAGGGAGCGGCTGCGGGTACGCAGCTTCACCTATGTGGTCTACGGAGTGACGGTCGCTCTGACCGTGATCGTCGCCCTGGTGGGCGTCTTCGGGGTGCTGGCCCCGGGCACGGTGCCGTTGTGTTTCAGCCCGGAGGGTGTGGGGGTGGTCTGCCCCACCGGGAGCGACACCTCCGAGCGGAGCCGGGAAGGCGACCTCGACGCGCTGCAGGCGCAGGTCTCCTCTCCCTGGGACTACGCGGTCGTGGAGTTCGTCGGCATCATCGCCGCCGCGGTGGCGGCCGCCGCGTCCCTGCGGCGGATCAAGGGCACGTCCACCCCGTACAACGTGCCGGTCGCGCTGGCCCTGCTCAAGCTCCCGACCGGCGCGCTGACCGCGGTGCTGGGGCTGCTCCTCATCCGCGGGGAGTTCGTCCCGGGCCTGCAGGCCCTCAACTCGTCGGCGCAGATCATCGCCTGGGCCATCATCTTCGGCTACGCCCAGCAGTTGTTCACCAAGTTCGTCGACAACCAGGCGCAAAGCGTCCTGAACTCGGTGGGCGGGCCGAACAGCACGGCCGGCAAACCGGCCCAGACCCCCCGGGCGCCGGCCGCGTGAC
>NZ_JOIZ01000087.1 GCF_000721605.1 Streptomyces sp. NRRL S-37
GCGAGAAGTACCAGCTCAAACACCGCGACTGGCGGACCGCCGAACGCGAGGGCCGCACCCTCACCCCCCTCATCACCAAGCTCAACACCATCCGCCGCGAGAACCCGGCCCTGCGGCAACTGCGCGACCTCCATTTCCACCACGCCGACAAGGAGGAGGTCATCGCCTACGCGAAGCGGCGGGGTTCGAACACGGTTCTGGTGGTCGCCAACCTCGACCCCCACCACACCCAGGAGGCCACGGTCTCGTTGGACATGCCGCAACTCGGCCTGGAGTGGCACGAGTCGGTACCGGTGCGCGACGAGCTCACCGGCGAGACCTATCAATGGGGCAGGGCCAACTATGTGCGCCTGGAGCCGGGAGGAGCGCATGTGCTCGTCGTCGGCCGGGCATCCGGGAGCGAGCAGCCGCCGGGTGAGCACAGCCGTGTTCTGCGACCGTCCAGCCCGTCGATCGGAGGGTCACCCACAACATGATCGTCAACGAACCCGTCCCGGACACCTTCGAGGACACCCCCACCAAGGACCGGGACCCGGACTGGTTCAAACGAGCCGTCTTCTACGAGGTCCTGGTCCGCTCCTTCCAGGACAGCAACGGTGACGGCATCGGCGACCTGAAGGGTCTGACCGCCAAACTGGACTACCTGCAGTGGCTGGGCGTGGACTGCCTCTGGCTGCCGCCCTTCTTCAAGTCCCCGCTGCGCGACGGCGGCTACGACGTGGCCGACTACACCGCTGTCCTCCCCGACTTCGGCGACCTCGCCGACTTCGTGGAGTTCGTCGACGCCGCCCACCAGCGCGGCATGCGCGTGATCATCGACTTCGTCATGAACCACACCCTGAACTACGAGAACCCGGCGGTCCAGGAGGAGATGATCTCCGCGCTGAAGTTCTGGCTGGACCTGGGGATCGACGGCTTCCGGCTGGACGCGGTGCCGTACCTGTACCAGCAGGAGGGGACGAACTGCGAGAACCTCCCGGCGACCCACGCCTTCCTGAAGCGGGTGCGCAAGGAGATCGACACCCAGTACCCGGACACGGTGCTGCTGGCCGAGGCCAACCAGTGGCCCGAGGACGTCGTCGAC
>NZ_JOIZ01000088.1 GCF_000721605.1 Streptomyces sp. NRRL S-37
GGCCGACGGGGCTGCGGTGGCTGCTCTGGTGGGCCGGTATCCGGTGCGGGCGGTGGTGCACGCGGCGGGTGTGCTGGACGACGGTGTGGTGGAGTCGCTGACGGGGGAGCGGCTGGCTGGTGTGCTGCGTCCGAAGGTGGATGCGGCCTGGCACCTGCACGAGGCGACCAAGGGCCTCGATCTTGCGGCGTTCGTGGTGTTCTCGTCGGTGGCGGGGACGTTCGGCAGTGCGGGGCAGTCGGCTTATGCGGCCGGTAACGCGTTCCTGGATGCTCTGGTGCGGCGGCGTCGTGCGCTGGGGCTGCCGGCGGTGTCGCTGGTGTGGGGTCCGTGGGCGCAGGACGCGGGCATGACCCGGACACTGCGGGGTCCGCCGAGACCACCGGACTGGTCGAACGGCTGACCGTGCTCGGCGAGACCGAGCGCCGCGAGATGATGCTGGACCTGGTGCGTGGACACATCGCCCTCGTCCTCGGCCATTCGGGCGCACAAACGGTCAGTCCCGACCGGGCCTTCAAGGACCTGGGCTTCGATTCCTTGACAGCGGTGGAGCTGCGGAACCGGTTGGGCAAGGCGACAGGGCTGCGCCTGCCCGCCACCGTGGTCTTCGACTACCCGACCGCGGAACTCCTCGCCGACCACCTGCTCGACACCGTGCTCGGAACCGTGCGTGATGTGGCTGTGCCGGTGGGGTCATTGCCGTCGGTGGCGGACGACCCGGTCGTGATCGTGGGGATGGCGTGCCGTTATCCGGGTGGGGTGTCCTCGCCGGAAGACCTGTGGCGGCTGGTGTCCGAGGGCGTCGACGCCGTGTCGGACTTCCCGACTGATCGTGGCTGGGATGTCGACTCGTTGTACAACCCGGACCGGAGTGTGCCCGGGACGTCGTACACCCGCGTCGCTGCGGGGCAGCCGCACCGGCGTCTTCGCCGGCGTCATGTA
>NZ_JOIZ01000089.1 GCF_000721605.1 Streptomyces sp. NRRL S-37
GGCAAGCTCGACCGCAAGGCACTGCCCGCACCCGAGTACACGACCGGGAACACGGCGGGCAGTCGCCGGCCGGCGACGCCGCAGGAGGAAATCCTGTGCACCGTCTTCGCCAACGTGCTCGGACTGCCTGAGGTGGGAGTCGACGACGACTTCTTCGCCCTCGGCGGTCATTCGCTGCTGGGGGTGAGGCTCGTCAGCGAGATCCGGGCCGTCCTTGGTGTCGAGGTGGAGATTCGGACCCTGTTCGACGCCCCGACGGTGGCAGGTCTCGCACGGCAGCTCGGAGAGAAGAAGTCAGCTCGGCCGGCGTTGCGGCCCATGCGTAACCAGGGGGAGTCCTGATGTTTCCGTTGTCATTCGCGCAGCGCCGTCTGTGGTTCATCGAGCAGCTGGAGGGGCCCAGCCCCGCGTACAACATTCCGATGGCCGTGCGGCTGTCCGGTCGAGTGGATGCCGCGGCGCTGGATGCCGCCCTGCGGGATGTGATCGGTCGTCATGAAGTGCTCCGGACGGTGTTCGGCACCGCTGACGGTGAGCCGTATCAGCGAGTGCTGGACCTCACGGACGTCACTTGGCGGCTGCAGGTCGTCGACCGGTCCGAGCTGAGCGGTCCCGCCGGCCTGACGGAAGCCGTCACCGAGGCCGCTTCGCAGCCGTTCGACCTGTCAGCCGAAGTGCCGGTCCGTGCTTGGCTCTTCCCGGACGGATCAGGTGATCACGTTCTGCTCGTGGTGGTGCATCACATCGCGAGTGACGGCTGGTCGATGGGGCCGTTGGCTCGTGATCTGGCTGTTGCGTATGAGGCGCGGTGTGCGGGTCGG
>NZ_JOIZ01000090.1 GCF_000721605.1 Streptomyces sp. NRRL S-37
CGACGAGTTGCCGCTGACGGTGAACGGCAAACTCGACCGCAAGGCCCTGCCCGCACCCGAGTACACGACCGGCTCCGGCCGCGGCCCTTCCACGGTCCGTGAGGAGATCCTGTGCGCCGCGTTCGCCGAGGTCCTCGGCGTGGACGGAGTCGGTGTCGACGACGACTTCTTCGCGCTGGGCGGTCACTCCCTCCTGGCCATCCGCCTGGTGAGCCGGGTGCGGTCGGTGCTCGGGGTCGAGCTGTCGCTGCGCACGCTCTTCGAGGCGCCGACCGTGGCCCGCCTTGCGGCCCGTGTCGGTGATGCCGACCGGGCGCGGGTGGCGCTGACGGTGCAGGAGCGGCCGGAGCGTCTTCCGCTGTCGTTCGCGCAGCGCCGTCTGTGGTTCATCGGCCAGTTGGAGGGGCCAAGTGCCACGTACAACCTCCAGGCGCTGTTCCGCCTGTCCGGCCGAGTGGATGCCGGGGCGCTGGATGCCGCGCTGCGGGATGTGATCGGCCGTCACGAGGTGCTCCGGACGGTGTTCGGCACCGCTGACGGTGAGCCGTACCAGCGGGTGCTGGACCTCGCGGGCCTGGACTGGGAGCTGCACGTCGCCGATGCCGTCGCGGGGGATGTGGACGCCCTGGTGGCGGAGGCGGCGCGGTACGCGTTCGATCTTTCTGCCGAAGTGCCGGTCCGTGCTTGGCTGTTCGGTGTTGCTCCGGACGAGCATGTGCTGCTCGTGGTGGTGCATCACATCGCGAGTGACGGCTGGTCGATGGGGCCGTTGGCTCGTGATCTGGCTGTTGCGTATGAGGCGCGGTGTGCGGGTCGG
>NZ_JOIZ01000091.1 GCF_000721605.1 Streptomyces sp. NRRL S-37
CAGATCCGCCGCAGCGATCACCGCACCCCGCAACCCCGCAGGCACACCACCCGGACCAAACACCTCACCCACGGTGAACTCGAGATCGAACTTGGCCGCTGCTGACTCATGGGTGCTGAGCTTTCCGACCTGCTGGGCGCCAGAGAGGTCCACGGCGGCGCCGGCGTTGTTCTGGAGGGTGAGCATCACCTGGAACAGCGGGTGCCGGGCCAGGGAACGCGTCGGAGCGAGCTCCTCCACCAGACGCTCGAACGGCACGTTCAGTGCGCAGCACCAGCGTGTTCACGAACAGGCCAACCAGGTCGTCCAGGGCCTCATCGGTGCGCCCGGCGACCGCTGCGCCGACGGGGATGTCGGTGCCCGCGCCGAGCCGGGACAGCAGGACCGCGAGGGCGGCCTGGAGCACCATGAAGGGCGTGCAGCCCTCGACACGGGCCAGCTCCGCGAGACGTGCGTGCACTTCGGCGGGAACGTCGAAGGGAACGCCGTGCCCACGGTGACTCGCCACGGACGGACGCGGATGGTCGTAGGGCAGCGTCAGCTCCTCCGGCGCACCGGCCAGCGTCTCCCGCCAATAGGCGACCTGACGCGACAGGACGCTGTCCGGATCGCTCTCGTCGCTGGTACGGCTCTCCCTCGGCCACCCTGAACACCGTCCGCAGCACTTCGTGACGGCCGATCACATCCCGTAGGGCCGCATCAAGGGCCTCGACGTCCACCTGGCCGGAAAGCCGCAGAGCTGTCGGGATGTTGTACGCGGCGCTGGGCCCCTCGAGCTGCTCGATGAACCACAGACGGCGCTGCGCGAATGACAACGGAAACATCAGGACTCCCCCTGGTTACGCATGGGCCGCAACGCCGGCCGAGCTGTCTTCTTCTTTCCGAGCTGCTGTGCGAGCCCTGCCACCGTCGGCGTCTCGAACAGCGCCGCGATGCCGAGCTCGACGCCCAGCGCCACCCGGATACGGCTGACCAGCCGTACCGCGAGCAGGGAATGACCTCCGAGGGCGAAGAAGTCGTCGTCGACTCCCACCTTCTCCAGTCCGAGGACCTGCGCGAACGCCTCGCACAGGGCCTCTTCCTCGGGGGTGGACGGGCCTCTGCCGGAATTCGCAGTGGTGGTGTACTCGGGTGCGGGCAGGGCCTTGCGGTCGAGTTTGCCGTTCACCGTCAACGGCAGCTCGTCCAGCACCACGACCGCGGCCGGGACCATGT
>NZ_JOIZ01000092.1 GCF_000721605.1 Streptomyces sp. NRRL S-37
GCGAGAAGTACCAGCTCAAACACCGCGACTGGCGGACCGCCGAACGCGAGGGCCGCACCCTCACCCCCCTCATCACCAAGCTCAACACCATCCGCCGCGCACACCCCGCGCTCCACCGGCTCAGGAACCTCCGCTTCCACCGGACGGACAACGACTCCGTCATCGCGTACAGCAAGCGCAGTGGCTCCGACGCCGTGCTCGTGGTCGCCAACCTCGACCCGCATCACCCCCAGGAGGCCACGGTCTCGTTGGACATGCCGCAACTCGGCCTGGAGTGGCACGAGTCGGTACCGGTGCGCGACGAGCTCACCGGCGAGACCTACCACTGGGGCAGCACCAACTATGTGCGGCTGGAGCCGGGGCGGGCTCCCGCGCATGTCCTGCACGTACCGAGACCGCCCGCCGCACAGCGAAACGGAGGGCCAGGAACGTCATGACCGTGAACGAGCCGGTGCCGGACACCTTCGAGGACACTCCCGTCAAGGACCGGGACCCGGAGTGGTTCAAGCGTGCCGTCTTCTACGAGGTGCTCGTCCGCTCCTTCCAGGACAGCGACGGTGACGGCATCGGCGACCTGAAGGGTCTGACCGCCAAGCTGGACTATCTGCAGTGGCTGGGCGTGGACTGTCTCTGGCTGCCGCCCTTCTTCAAGTCGCCGCTGCGCGACGGCGGCTACGACGTGGCCGACTACACCGCCGTGCTCCCCGACTTCGGCGACCTCGCCGACTTCGTGGAGTTCGTCGACGCCGCCCACCAGCGCGGCATGCGCGTGATCATCGACTTCGTCATGAACCACACCGAGATCCTGGCGGCCCTGCGCTTCTGGCTGGACCTGGGCATCGACGGGTTCCGTCTTGACGCGGTGCCGTACCTCTACGCGGCCGAGGGCACCAACTGCGAGAACCTGCCCGCCTCGCACGCCTTCCTGAAGCGGGTGCGCAAGGAGATCGACACCCAGTACCCGGACACGGTGCTGCTGGCCGAGGCCAACCAGTGGCCCGAGGACGTCGTCGAC
>NZ_JOIZ01000093.1 GCF_000721605.1 Streptomyces sp. NRRL S-37
CAGATCCGCCGCAGCGATCACCGCACCCCGCAACCCCGCAGGCACACCACCCGGACCAAACACCTCACCCACGGTGAACTCGAGATCGAACTTGGCCGCCGGTGTGCCGGCCGAGGCTCCTCGTGCCCGGACACCGGGCAAGTCCACGACAGCGTCGGCGTTGTTCTGGAGGGTGAGCATCACCTGGAACAGCGGGTGCCGGGCCAGGGAACGCGTCGGAGCGAGCTCCTCCACCAGACGCTCGAACGGCACGTACCCGACCAGGTCGTCCAGGGCCTCGTCGGTGCGGCCCGCGTTGGCCGATCCGATGGGGATATCGGTGCCCGCGCCGAGCCGGGACAGCAGGACCGCGAGGGCGGCCTGGAGCACCATGGCCACGGTCACGCCCTCGGCGCGCGCCACCTCCACGAGACGTGCGTGCACTTCGGCGGGAACGTCGAAGGGAACGCCGTGCCCACGGTGACTCGCCACGGACGGACGCGGACGGTCGTAGGGCAGCGTCAGCTCCTCCGGCGCACCGGCCAGCGTCTCCCGCCAATAGGCGACCTGACGCGACAGGACGCTGTCCGGATCGCTCTCGTCGCCGGCGATGTGGTGCACCACCACAACCAGCACATGCTCACCCGGCTTCCAGTCCAGGTCCTCGTGGTCCAGGACGTGCTGGTAGGGCTCGCCGTCGGCGGTCGCGAACACCGTCCGCAGCACCTCGTGGCGGGCGATCACGTCCCGCAGCGCGGCGTCGAGGGCTTCCCGGTCCACCTGGCCCGTCAGGCGAAGCACGGTCGGAAGGTTGTAGGTGGCAGTCGGCCCTTCCAACTGCCCGATGAACCACAGACGGCGCTGCGCGTACGACAGCGGAAGGCGTTCCGGGCGCGGCCGCACTGTGAGTGCGGCCCGTGCTTGGTCGGCGCCATCGATGCGAGCCGCAAGTCCCGCCACGGTGGGCGCTTCGAACAGGGTGCGCAGCGACAGCTCGACCCCGAGCACCGACCGCACCCGGCTCACCAGGCGTACAGCGAGGAGGGAGTGGCCGCCGAGGGCGAAGAAGCTGTCGTCGACGCCGACGGTGTCGACGCCGAGGACCTCGGCGAACGCCGCGCACAGGATTTCCTCCTGCGGCGTCGCCGGCCGGCGACTGCCCGCCGTGTTCCCGGTCGTGTACTCGGGTGCGGGCAGTGCCTTGCGGTCGAGCTTGCC
>NZ_JOIZ01000094.1 GCF_000721605.1 Streptomyces sp. NRRL S-37
GACGACCGCCTGCACCTCACCAGGCTCGATGCGGAAGCCGCGGATCTTCACCTGCTCGTCCGCCCGGCCCAGGTACTCCAGCTGACCCTCGGCGTTCCATCGCACGAGATCCCCGGTGCGGTACATCCGCTCGCCCGCCGTACCGAACGGACTGGCCACGAACCGCTCCGCGGTCAGGTCGGAGCGGCCCACGTACCCGCGTGCCAGGCCCGCACCAGCCACATACAGCTCACCCGCAACCCCGGGAGCCACCGGAGACAGCCACTGGTCCAGCACATACACGCGCGTATGGGAAATCGGTGAACCGATGTACGGCACATCGCCCGCCGCCAGCGGCCGCGACATCGACACGCACACCGTCGACTCCGTCGGGCCGTAGGCGTTCACCAGCCGCCGACCGGCCCCCCACGCGGCCGTGAGTTCCGGTCCCAGTGCCTCGCCCGCCGACACCACCGCCGACAGCGACGGAACCTCTCCCGGCTCCAGCGCGCCCAGCACCACCGGTGGCAGCGTGGCGTGCGTCACCGCATGCCGGTCCACCACCTCGACCAGCCCGGCCCCCGGCACCAGTTCCTCGGCCGGCGCCACGACCAGGTGGGCCCCGGCACACAGCGCCCCCCAGATCTCCCAGGAGGCCGCGTCGAAGCCGACCGACGCGAACTGCAGCACCCGGCTCGTCTCGTCGATCCCGAAACGCTCGGCCTGCGCCGCCACCAGCGAACCCACACCCGTGCGGACGCGACGAATCGACGCCCGCCAGTTCGCGCGCTGTCGCCGGATCATCCAGCACCAGCACCTGCCGGCCCTGCGGCACCACCGCCCGCACGTCCCGGCAG
>NZ_JOIZ01000095.1 GCF_000721605.1 Streptomyces sp. NRRL S-37
GACCTCGGCGAACGCCGCGCACAGGATCTCCTCGCGGACCGTGGCGGGACCACGGCCGGAACCGGTCGCGTACTCGGGTGCCGGCAGGACCTTGCGGTCGAGTTTGCCGTTCACCGTCAGCGGCAGCTCGTCCAGGACGACCACCGCGGACGGAACCATGTACTCCGGCAGCTGTAGTGACGCGAACCGACGTGCCTCATCGGCGAGTTCACCCACCTGAGAGCCCTCGGCCGGAACGACGTAGGCGACCAGGCGCTTGTCACCGGGGCTGTCCTCACGGGCGATCACCGCCGCCTGAGCGACCTGCGGGTGCCCGGCGACGACCGCCTGCACCCGCCGGCCACACCGACAGGCACGGGAGACAGCCACTGGTCGAGCACATGCACACGTGTGTTGAACACCGGTCCGCCGATACCCGGCACATCGCCCGGCGCCAGCGGCCGCGACATCGACACGCACACCGTCGACTCCGTCGGGCCGTAGGCGTTCACCAGCCGCCGACCGGCCCCCCACACGGCCACCGACTCCGCGGCGAGCGCCTCGCCCGCCGACACCACCGTCACCAGTGACGGCACCTCCAGGGGATCCAGCACTGCCAGCACCGCCGGCGGCAAGGTGGCATGCGTGACACCATGCAGCGCCATCACCTCGACCAGCCCGGCGCCCGGCACCAGTTCCTCGGCCGGCGCCACCACCAGGCGGGCGCCCGCGCACAGAGTCACCCAGATCTCCGCCGACGCCGCGTCGAAGCCGACCGACGCGAACTGCAGCACCCGGCTCGTCTCGTCGATCCCGAAACGCTCGGCCTGCGCCGCCACCAGCGAACCCACACCCGTGCACCCAGCAGCGCCAC
>NZ_JOIZ01000096.1 GCF_000721605.1 Streptomyces sp. NRRL S-37
GGACTCCAGACCCACACCCCGGGCCACCAGCAACCGCGCCAGACGATTCGCACGCGCATCCAACTCCGCATACGACACCTCGACACCGTCACCCACCACGGCAACCGCATCCGGCGTCCGCGCCACCTGCGCCTCGAACAACTCCGGCACAGTGACCTGCGGCATCTCAACCGCCGTGTCGTTCCACTCCACCAGAACCCGGGCGCCGCTCAGCCTCACCCAGCACATCCACCGCGCTCAACGGCCGGTCCGCGCCACCTTCCAGCGCGCCTTCCAGGGCGGACACCACATCGCCTGCCGCGTTGATCACCATCGCGGCGACCGCCGACCCGTCCACCGACGCCACCGCGTCCACCGCAAGCGACAGCTCAGTGCCGTCGTCGTCGACCGAGACCGACAGCGGGTAGTTCGTCCGCTCCCGCGAGAACACCGTCCGGATGCCCTCAAGGCCCGGACCAGCGCAGCGAGAACACCCGCACCATCACCGAGGCGCACCCGCACCGGCAGCGTGTTGATGAACGGACCCGCCACCCGGTCCGCCCCGGAGCCGGCGTTCATGCGTCCGAAGAGCACCGTGCCGAACACGACGTCGTCCCCATGTGGTCGCGCACCATGTGATGCGCCCGTACCAGGGCCAGCCACTCGCCCGAGTCCGGTACTGCGGCGATGTGCAGTCCGATCAGCGGAGCCCGGCCCAGATCGATCGACAGACCGCCGCAAGCGACCAGCTCCGCCACCGGATCCGCAGCATGCGGGTCGGGGGAGACCTCCTCGACGTGGAGCTCGGCGTGCCGCCACACCACCTGCACCGGCTCGCGCAGGCCCTCCCACACGATCCCGGTCCGATAGATGTCATGGCGGTCCACCACACGCTGCAGTGCCTCGGTGAACGCGTCCAGCCGCGCGCGCGAGTCGAACTCCACCACGACCGGCGTCACATAGGCGTCCTCGCCGGTGTCGGCGAGGAGGTGGTGGAAGAGCAGGCCCTCCTGGAGGGGGGCGAGGGGGTAGATGTCGGCGACGTTCGCCGCGCCGCCCTCGACGGTGGCGACGACCCGCTCGACCTCCTCGGCGGTCAGGTCCACGCCGCGCAGAGAATCTCTTCGCGGACCGTGGCGGGACCACGGCCGGAACCGGTGTACTCGGGTGCGGGCAGGGCCTTGCGGTCGAGCTTGCCGTTGCTCGTCAGCGGCAGCGCGTCCAGGGTGACGACCGCTGCGGGCACCATGTGCTCCGGCAGTCGACCCGCCACGAACTGACGTATCTCCCGGATGAGTTCGTCGTTCTGCGGAGCCTCGGCCGGGACGACGTAGGCGACCAGGCGCTTGTCACCGGGGCTGTCCTCACGGGCGATCACCGCCGCCTGAGCGACCTGCGGGTGCCCGGCGACGA
>NZ_JOIZ01000097.1 GCF_000721605.1 Streptomyces sp. NRRL S-37
GCTGCATGTGGATGCGCCGTCGTCGCATGTGGACTGGTCGGCGGGTGCGGTGGAGCTGCTGACCGAGCCGGTGGAATGGGAGGGCGGGGGGCGTCCGCGCCGGGCGGGTGTGTCCTCGTTCGGCATCAGCGGCACCAACGCCCACGTCATCCTCGAACAGCCCGAATTCGAGAGGGCGGACGAGGAGGACGCCGGAAGCGGCGGACTCGCCTCGCTCGCGCCCGGCGTGGTGCCGTGGATCCTCTCCGGCAAGACCGAGGCCGCCCTGCACGCCCAGGCCGCACGCCTTCTGGCCCGCGTCGAGGCCGCCCCCGAACTGCGTGCCGTGGACCTCGGCCGCTCCCTGGCCACGCAGCGCTCCGTCTTCGACCACCGTGCCGTGGTCCTCGCCGACGACCGTGAGTCCGCCGTGCGCGGCCTGGCCGCGGTGTGCGTGGGAGAGAGCGACCCCGCCGCGATCGTCGGCGCGACCGAACAGGGCCGTACGGCGTTCCTGTTCTCGGGTCAGGGGTCGCAGCGGCTCGGTATGGGACGTGAACTGTATGGGCGTTTCCCGGTGTTCGCGGAAGCGTTCGA
>NZ_JOIZ01000098.1 GCF_000721605.1 Streptomyces sp. NRRL S-37
TAGACACACCCGGCCCGCAGCACCCCCAGCACCGCCGCGACCTGCTCCCACCCCTTACGCATCGAGACCACGACCCGGTCCCCGAGCCGTGCCCCCAACTGCTCGATTCGCCGGGCGACCCGTCGTGCGCGTCCGGCCAGTTCGTCGTAGCTCAGCTGTCCGGAGGACCAGATGACCGCCGGTGCGTGCGGAGTCCGCGCCGCCTGCATGAAGAAGGGTTCGTGGAGCAGTCCGACCGGAAGCGACCGCCCGGTGGCGTTCACCTCCGCCACCACCGCCTCGTGCGCCGCCGGCGTGGTCACCGGGCAAGACGACGTGTCCGAGACCGGGCAGTGGAACGTCGGACGAGCCGCCCGGCATGTCCTGGCCGAGGACACTGGTGAACACCACCGGCATCGCGGCACGCTCGGGGCCGTGGTGCCGGGCGAGTTCACGGAGCAGGCGAACGCCGCCGTAGGCGCGGTGCTCCAGGTCCTGCCACAGCCGGCGCTGCACGTTCCGGGCGCGGGCGGCGAAGGTGTCCGCGGATTCCGTGTCGACCTCGAGGAGGACGAGGTTGGTGAAGTCGCCGATCAGCCGTTCCACGTGCGGGTGCAGCGGCAGCCGGTCGCCGATCGTCACGTTCAGCGCCGGGTCGGGCTGCCGGGCTCCCGTGACACCACCGGCAGTTCGGGGGCCGCCGGCAGGGTGTCGAGCCTGTCCAGCCAGTAGGCCCGCGCCTTCTCGTCCTCGCCGGCGGCTTCGACGGCCAGGCAGTAGTCACGG
>NZ_JOIZ01000099.1 GCF_000721605.1 Streptomyces sp. NRRL S-37
CCGTGACTACTGCCTGGCCGTCGAAGCCGCCGGCGAGGACGAGAAGGCGCGGGCCTACTGGCTGGACAGGCTCGACACCCTGCCGGCGGCCCCCGAACTCCCGCTCCTCGCCCCGCGGCAGGGGGAGCCGACGCGATTCGTACGGCGGACGCACACGGTGTCCCGGGAGCGGTGGACCCGTCTGAAGGAGAGGGCGCAGGCGCGGGGTGTGACGCCGTCGGTGCTGCTGTGCGCGGCCTACGCGGAGGCGCTCGCCCTGTGGGCGAAGGAGCCGAGCTTCACGCTGAACGTGACGATCGGCGACCGGCTGCCGCTGCACCCGCACGTGGAACGGCTGATCGGCGACTTCACCAACCTCGTCCTCCTCGAGGTCGACCGATGCCGGTCGTCTTCACGAGCGTGCTCGGCCACGAGATGCCGGGCGGCTCCGACGGAGTGCTCCCCGGACTCGGCAGGTTGCTCGACGGCGTCTCCCAAACGCCTCAGGTCCACCTCGACTGCCAGGTCCTCGAGATCGCCGGGGAGCTGATGATGAGCTGGGACGCGGTGGAGGCGCTGTTCCCGCAAGGGGTGCTGGACGGCGCCTTCGACGCGTTCGTGTCCCTGGTGGAGGAACTCGCCGACGGCGAGGAGGTGTGGGACTCGGGGTGCCCGGTGACCACGCCGGCGGCGTTGGGGGCACGGCTCGGGGACCGGGTCGTGGTCTCGATGCGTAAGGGGTGGGAGCAGGTCGCGGCGGTGCTGGGGGTGCTGCGGGCCGGGTGTGTCTA
>NZ_JOIZ01000100.1 GCF_000721605.1 Streptomyces sp. NRRL S-37
TCTGCTGCTGGAGACGACGTGGGAGGCGATCGAGCGGGCCGGGATGGACCCGGTGTCGCTGCGGGGCAGCCGCACCGGCGTCTTCGCCGGCGTCATGTACAACGACTACGGAAGCATCCTCACCGACGAGCAGTACGAGGGCTACCGCGGCAACGGCAGTGCGGGCAGCATCGCTTCCGGCCGTGTGGCGTACACGTTCGGGTTCGAGGGTCCGGCGGTGACGGTGGACACGGCGTGTTCGTCGTCGTTGGTGGCGTTGCACTGGGCGGCGCAGGCGCTGCGGTCGGGTGAGTGCTCACTCGCCGTGGCCGGAGGCGTCACCGTCATGGCCACGCCCACCGCCTTCGTCGAGTTCTCCCGGCAGGGAGCCCTCTCCACCGACGGACGCTGCAAGGCCTTCTCCGACACCGCCGACGGGGCCGGCTGGTCCGAGGGTGTGGGTGTGCTGGTGCTGGAGCGGTTGTCGGATGCGCGGCGTCATGGGCATCGGGTGTTGGCGGTGGTGCGGGGCAGTGCGGT
>NZ_JOIZ01000101.1 GCF_000721605.1 Streptomyces sp. NRRL S-37
CTTGTATGCCTCGCGGTCGAAGGCCGGCGGGCGGCCTCCGCGGCTGCCTCCCCGGGCCCGGTTGCGGGCCTGGTCGGCCCGTTCCGGGGTCGTGTGGGCGATGCCGCGGCGGCGGAGCCAGGTGCGGATCGCTTTCGAGCTGTAGCCCTTGTCTCCCAGGACGTGTTCGGGCCGGACGCGGGGACGGCCGAGTCCGATCCGGGGCACTCGGATCGCTTCCATCACAGCGGTGAACCGGGTGCAGTCGTTGATGTTGCCACCCGTCACGATGAAGCCGAGCGGGCGGCCACGGCCGTCGCAGGCCAGGTGGATCTTGCTGGTCAGACCGCCTCTGGACCGGCCGAGGGCGGGGTCGCGGAGCCCCCTTTTCGGGCCCCGCCCGCATGCTGGTGAGCCCGGACGACCGTGGAATCGACCGACCCCAGCCACTCGACGTCGCCCGCCGCGTCCGCCTTCGCCTGCGCGGCCCGCAGCATCCGGT
>NZ_JOIZ01000102.1 GCF_000721605.1 Streptomyces sp. NRRL S-37
TCGGCGACGTGTGCGACGGACTGCGCCTGATCACCGAGCCCGGGCCCGATGATCCGGGGCAGACCATCGCTCTGGCGATGGCGGGAGCCGAAGCAGCCGAAGGACTTGCTGCCGCCCTGGACGACGAATGGGCCCTGTACACGCCGCAGCAGGCCGCCGTGACGGCCTCCGCTCTCTTCGCCCAGATCGCTGCGGCGGGCGCGGCGCCGGAGCTGTGCGGCCAGACAGCAGGTCCGGGTAGTCACCCAGCCCGCCCCGCCTCGTTGAAGAAGGAGACAGCAAAGGCCGAAGACAGAAGGGCGGGTGGCGACGTGACACAGCCGGCACCACACCAGCAACCGTTGTGGCGGCGCTACCAGGAGCCGGACGACCGGGGTTTGATCGGCGACGTGTGCGACGGACTGCGCCTGATCACCGAGCCCGGGCCCGATGATCCGGGGCAGACCATCGCTCTGGCGATGGCGGGAGCCGAAGCAGCCG
>NZ_JOIZ01000103.1 GCF_000721605.1 Streptomyces sp. NRRL S-37
GCCGACTCGTCCCATGGACTGCACGATGCCCAGCTGGCGGCAGGCCCGCTTGAACTTCCGGGAGCAGTACTCGCTGCCCCTGCCGGTATGCATGATCACGCCGCGGACGTCGCCGCCCCGGGTGGCCGCGGCCATGTTGAGTGAGGCCACCACCAGCTCGGCGTCGTGCCGGGCGCCCATCGCGTAGCCGAGCAGCCGACGGGAGAACAGATCGATCACCGTTGCCAGGTAGAGCTTGCCCTCGCCGGTGTCGATCTCGGTCATATCGCCTGCCCAGACGAGGTCCGGTTCCTCGGCAGTGAAGTCCCGGCGGACGAAGTCCGGGGCGGCCGGCCGCCTGCCCGGCCTGGTCAGCGACCGGCGGCGCCTGATCTTCCGGCCCGCCGGCCCGAGCTCGGCCATCAGTTTCGCGACGGTGTTCACCGACACCCGCCAGCCCCGGCGCACCAGCTCGATGAACACCTTCGGCGAGCCGTAGGCACTTGTAGTACCACGGCAGGCGACGCGATGCGGTATGCCCTGCTCGGCCTTGCAGCTGCTGATCACCCCGACCGCCACGGCCGGGTCCGCCTCAGCTACTTCACCCACAAGGCCACGAATCGCTTGCACACATCACGCTCCATCTCCAGC
>NZ_JOIZ01000104.1 GCF_000721605.1 Streptomyces sp. NRRL S-37
GCGGGTGTACGACGTCCCGGGCACACTCCGGTCCGGGTTGTACAACGAGTCGACATCCCAGCCACGATCAGTCGGGAAGTCCGACACGGCGTCGACGCCGTCGGACACCAGCCGCCACAGGTCTTCCGGCGAGGACACCCCACCCGGATAACGGCACGCCATCCCCACGATCACCACCGGATCGTCCACCACCGACGGCAACGACCCCACCGGCACCACCGCGGCCGGCTCCACCACACCGAACAACTCGTCCAGCAGATGACCCACCAGAGCATTCGCCGTCGGATAGTCGAACACCACCGTCGCCGGCAGCCGCAGCCCCGTCGCCTTGCCCAACCGGTTCCGCAGCTCCACCGCCGTCAGCGAATCGAAACCCAGATCCTGGAACGCACGCCCCGGATCCACCGTCTGCGCACCCGCATGACCCAGCACCACCGCGATCTGACCCCGCACCAGATCCAGCAGCACCTCACGCCGC
>NZ_JOIZ01000105.1 GCF_000721605.1 Streptomyces sp. NRRL S-37
GGCACCACCCACCGCAAGGGCCCCAACAACACCCTGAACGCCGGCCCCGACGACGTCGGCGTGCCCTGGGCGATCGGCTCCCCCGAGGGCGGCCACGACGCCGTCCACCCGGCGCTGGGCACCCTGGAGGACTTCACCCGCTTCGTCGCCCGGGCCGGCGAACTGGGCCTGGAGGTGGCCCTGGACTTCGCCCTGCAGTGCTCCCCGGACCATCCCTGGGTGCACAAGCACCCCGAGTGGTTCCACCACCGCCCCGACGGCTCCATCGCCTACGCGGAGAACCCGCCGAAGAAGTACCAGGACATCTACCCCATCGCCTTCGACGCGGACATGGACGGCCTGGTCGCCGAAACCGTGCGGGTGCTGCGGCACTGGATGAAGACGGGGGTGCGGATCTTCCGCGTCGACAACCCGCACACCAAACCGGTCCTGTTCTGGGAACGGGTGATCGGCGAGATCAACCGCACCGACCCCCGTCCTGGCCGCCACCCTCTCCCCCACCTGGGGCATCTACAGCGGCTACGAACTCTGCGAGAACACCCCCCTGCGCGACGGCAGTGAGGAATACCTCGACAGCGAGAAGTACCAGCTCAAACACCGCGACTGGCGGACCGCCGAACGCGAGGGCCGCACCCTCACCCCCCTCATCACCAAGCTCAACACCATCCGCCGCG
>NZ_JOIZ01000106.1 GCF_000721605.1 Streptomyces sp. NRRL S-37
AGTCGGTGGTGGGTCTGTGCCTGCCGCGTGGCGTGGAGATGATCACGGCGATCCTGGCCGTGTGGAAGGCGGGCGCCGCCTACCTGCCGATCGACCCCGGGCAGCCCGCCGAGCGGATCTCTTTCATGCTCGCGGACAGCGGCGCGGCGCTCCTCCTCGGCACCGAGGACATCCTGGACGAACTGCCTGTCGGCCGCGTCCACTCGGTCGCGGTGGACGAACCGTTGGTCGGTGTACAACTGTCGATGGAACCGGACACCGCGCCGCAGATCGTCACGGCCCCGGACGGGCTCGCCTACGTGATCTACACCTCTGGGTCGACGGGGCGTCCGAAGGGTGTGGCGGTCACGCATGGTGCGCTGGCCAATTATGTGGCTGCGGTGCCGGGCCGGGTCGGGTTCGGTGGTCCGGGGGAGCGGTATGCGCTGCTTCAGGCGCAGGTCACGGACTTGGGTAACACGACGGTG
>NZ_JOIZ01000107.1 GCF_000721605.1 Streptomyces sp. NRRL S-37
CGCGTGTTGGCCGCCGGCGTACCGACCGGCACCACACCGTCGGCCACCCGCTCGGCCGTCAGACGCGTCGTGACCACACCGATCGTGGTCTCGGTCGGACCGTAATGGTTGAACACCGCCCGCTCACCCGCGACCGACACCAGCTCCCGCACCCACCCGGCAGAAGCCGCCTCACCACCCAGCACCAGCGACTTGGCCGGCAGAACCCTCGCCAACCCCCCACCGGCACCCAGCGCCGCCAGATGCGAGGGAACCACCTTGAAATGATCGATACGGCGCTCAGCCAGATAACCGGCCACCACCACCGGATCAGTCGCCGCATCCTCACCCAGGACGTGCAGCTCACCACCCGTGGTCAGACTCGCGAACACCGTCGTGTTACCCAAGTCCGTGACCTGCGCCTGAAGCAGCGCATACCGCTCCCCCGGACCACCGAACCCGACCCGGCCCGGCACCGCAGCCACATA
>NZ_JOIZ01000108.1 GCF_000721605.1 Streptomyces sp. NRRL S-37
GGGTTGACGGCGCCGAACGGTCCGTCGCAGCAGCGGGTGATCCGGCAGGCGCTGGCCAGTGGCGGGCTGTCGGCCGGTGACGTGGACGTCGTCGAGGCGCATGGCACGGGTACGACGTTGGGTGACCCGATCGAGGCGCAGGCGCTGCTGGCCACCTACGGTCAGGAGCGTCCGGCCGACCGGCCGTTGCGGCTGGGGTCGGTGAAGTCGAACCTGGGTCACACGCAGGCGGCGGGTGTGGCCGGTGTGATCAAGATGGTGATGGCGATGCGGCACGGTGTGCTGCCGCGGACGCTGCATGTGGATGCGCCGTCGTCGCATGTGGACTGGTCGGCGGGTGCGGTGGAGGGTGGAGCTGCTGACCGAACCGGTGGAATGGGAGGGCGGGGGGCGTCCGCGCCGGGCGGGTGTGTCCTCATTCGGCATCAGCGGCACCAACGCCCACGTCATCCTCGAACAGCCCGAATTCGCGGGCGAAAGTGTCTCGGTGGCAATCGACGCCGACGACACCGAAACGGTCGTTCTGATGCCGTGGGTCCTCTCCGGTAAGAGTGAGGCCGCGCTGCGTGCGCAGGCCGAGCGGTTGCGGGAGTTCGTGGCGGGCGCCGGGATCCGTGGCGTGGACCTCGGGTTCTCGCTGGCGACGCAGCGGTCCGTGTTCGAGCACCGG
>NZ_JOIZ01000109.1 GCF_000721605.1 Streptomyces sp. NRRL S-37
CAGGCACACCCCCACCACGGACTCCAGACCCACACCCCGGGCCACCAGCAACCGCGCCAGACGATTCGCACGCGCATCCAACTCCGCATACGACACCTCAACACCCTCGAACACCACAGCAACCGCATCCGGCGTCCGCGCCACCTGCGCCTCGAACAACTCCGAAAGCGTCCCCGAAGGCACCCCGGCCACAGTGCCGTTCCACTCCACCAACAGCCGGCGCCGCTCAGCCTCACCCAGCACATCCACCGCGCTCAGCCGCAGCTCAGGCTCCTCGACCACAGCTCCCAGAACCCGCACCAGACCCTCGACGAGCCGCTCCACCGAAGCCACCTCGAACAGATCCGCCGCAGCGATCACCGCACCCCGCAACCCCGCAGGCACACCACCCGGACCAAACACCTCACCCACGGTGAACTCGAGATCGAACTTGGCCGC
>NZ_JOIZ01000110.1 GCF_000721605.1 Streptomyces sp. NRRL S-37
GGTGTGCTGGCTCCGAAGGCGGATGCGGCGTGGTGGCTGCACGAGGCCACGCGGGGGCTGGATCTGGCGGCGTTCGTGTTGTTCTCGTCGGCCGGTGGTCTGGTGCTGACGGCCGGGCAGGGCAATTACGCGGCGGCGAATGTGTTCCTGGACGCGTTGGCGGCGCACCGGCGGGCGGAGGGTCTGCCGGCTACGTCGATGGCGTTCGGGTTCTGGGACGTGGGTGCGGGGCTCGGCCGGTATCTGGGGGAGGTGGACCGGCGGCGGATGGCGTCGCAGGGTCTGCCGGTGCTCTCCTACGAGGCCGGGCTGGAGTTGTTCGCGGCCGGGCTGGACCGGCCGGAGGCCACGGTCGTCCCGCTGCGGGTCGACACCGTCGCCCTGCGCACCCGTACCGACGAGGTGCCCGCCCTCCTGCGCGCCCTCACCCCG
>NZ_JOIZ01000111.1 GCF_000721605.1 Streptomyces sp. NRRL S-37
ACGTTCGCCGCGCCGCCCTCGACGGTGGCGACGACCCGCTCGACCTCCTCGGCGGTCAGGTCCACCAGCGGCAGCATCTCCGGCGTGATCGCCCGCGCATCGGCCGGGATCAGATTCGGCGGGACCTCGATCTGCTCGGTCCCCGCCACCGCGGCAAGGCTCGCCACGGTGGGCGACTCGAACAGCGCCCGCACGGAGACCGTCACGCCGCGGCCGCGCAGGATCTCCACCAGGCGGATGGCCAGGAGGGAGTGACCGCCCAGCGCGAAGAAGTCGTCGTCGACGCCGACGCTGTCGACGCCGAGGACCTCGGCGAACGCGGCGCACAGGATCTCCTCGCGGACCGTGGAAGGGCCGCGGCCGGAGCCGGTCGTGTACTCGGGTGCGGGCAGGGCCTTGCGGTCGAGTTTGCCGTTCACCGTCAGCGGCA
>NZ_JOIZ01000112.1 GCF_000721605.1 Streptomyces sp. NRRL S-37
CACGCCTTCCTGAAGCGGGTGCGCAAGGAGATCGACACCCAGTACCCGGACACGGTGCTGCTGGCCGAGGCCAACCAGTGGCCCGAGGACGTCGTCGACTACTTCGGCGACTACGCCGCCGGCGGCGACGAGTGCCACATGGCCTTCCACTTCCCGGTCATGCCGCGCATCTTCATGGCCGTGCGGAGGGAATCCCGTTACCCGGTCTCGGAGATCCTGGCCAAGACGCCGGCCATCCCGTCGGGCTGCCAGTGGGGCATCTTCCTGCGCAACCACGACGAGCTGACCCTGGAGATGGTCACCGACGAGGAACGCGACTACATGTGGGCGGAGTACGCCAAGGACCCCCGCATGCGCGCCAACATCGGCATCCGCCGCCGGCTCGCCCCGCTGCTGGACAACGACCGCAACCAGATCGA
>NZ_JOIZ01000113.1 GCF_000721605.1 Streptomyces sp. NRRL S-37
GCGATCCTGGCCGTGTGGAAGGCGGGCGCCGCCTACCTGCCGATCGACCCCGAGTACCCCGCCGAGCGGATCTCTTTCATGCTCGCGGACAGCGGCGCGGCGCTCCTCCTCGGCACCGAGGACATCCTGGATGAACTGCCGACGGGCAAGAGGTTCGTCGCACTCGACTCACCGCTGGTGACGATGCAGCTGGCCGAGGCCGAGGAGACGGCCGTCCAGGAGGCGGTGGCCCCGGACGGGCTCGCCTACGTGATCTACACCTCCGGGTCGACGGGGCGTCCGAAGGGTGTGGCGGTCACGCATGGTGCGCTGGCCAACTATGTGGCTGCGGTGCCGGGCCGGGTCGGGTTCGGTGGTCCGGGGGAGCGGTATGCGCTGCTTCAGGCGCAGGTCACGGACTTGGGTAACACGACGGTG
>NZ_JOIZ01000114.1 GCF_000721605.1 Streptomyces sp. NRRL S-37
CCAGCAGCTCGTCCAACGCGTCCGCGTCACCGGAGACCACCACCGACGACGGCCCGTTCACCGCCGCCACCGACACCCGGCCCTCCCACCGGCCGACCAACTCCCGCACCACCGACACACCACGCGCCACCGACACCATGCCGCCCAGCCCGGACAGCGCCCGCAACGCACGCGACCGCAACGCCACCACCAGCGCCGCATCCTCCAGCGACAGACCACCCGCCACACACGCGGCCGCGATCTCCCCCTGCGAATGACCCACCACCGCCGCCGGCCGCACCCCGCACGAGCGCCACACCTCCGCCAACGACACCATCACCGCCCACAACACCGGCTGCACCACATCCACCCGCTCCAACGACGGAGCACCCTCCACACCCCGCACCACA
>NZ_JOIZ01000115.1 GCF_000721605.1 Streptomyces sp. NRRL S-37
CCAGCAGCTCGTCCAACGCGTCCGCGTCACCGGAGACCACCACCGACGACGGCCCGTTCACCGCCGCCACCGACACCCGGCCCTCCCACCGGCCGACCAGCTCCCGCACCACCGACACACCACGCGCCACCGACACCATGCCGCCCAGCCCCGACAGCGCCCGCAATGCACGCGACCGCAACGCCACCACCAGCGCCGCGTCCTCCAGCGACAGACCACCCGCCACACACGCGGCCGCGATCTCCCCCTGCGAATGACCCACCACCGCCGCCGGCCGCACCCCGCACGAACGCCACACCTCCGCCAACGACACCATCACCGCCCACAACACCGGCTGCACCACATCCACCCGCTCCAACGACGGAGCACCCTCCACACCCCGCACCACA
>NZ_JOIZ01000116.1 GCF_000721605.1 Streptomyces sp. NRRL S-37
CAGCAGATCGCCGAGCTCACCGCCTCCGGGTGCCAGATCGTCCGGGTCGCCTGCCCCACCCAGGACGACGCCGACGCCCTCCCGGTGATCGCGAAGAAGTCGCAGATCCCGGTGATCGCCGACATCCACTTCCAGCCCAAGTACGTCTTCGCCGCGATCGAGGCCGGCTGCGCGGCGGTCCGGGTGAACCCGGGCAACATCAAGCAGTTCGACGACAAGGTCAAGGAGATCGCCAAGGCGGCCAAGGACCACGGCACCCCGATCCGCATCGGCGTCAACGCCGGCTCGCTGGACCGGCGCCTGCTCCAGAAGTACGGCAAGGCGACCCCCGAGGCGCTGGCCGAGTCCGCCCTGTGGGAGGCGTCCCTCTTCGAGGAGCACG
>NZ_JOIZ01000117.1 GCF_000721605.1 Streptomyces sp. NRRL S-37
CGCACTGACCTCCACCAGCACCCGGAACCCGTCCGCCAGCAGCGCACGCGTCGCCGCCTCGAACTCCACCGTCCCGCGCAGGTTCCGGTACCAGTACCCGGCGTCCAGCGAAGCGGTGTCGATCACCCCACCGGAGACCGTCGAGTAGAACGGCACCTCACACGAGCGCGGCGCCACCGGAGCCAGCAGCTCGGCCAGCTCCGCCTCGATCCGCTCCACATGAGCCGAGTGCGACGCGTAGTCCACCGCCACCCGGCGCGCCCGCACCCCCCGCGCCTCACACTCCACCAGCAGCTCGTCCAACGCGTCCGCGTCACCGGAGACCACCACCGACGACGGCCCGTTCACCGCCGCCACCGACACCCGGCCCTCCCACCGG
>NZ_JOIZ01000118.1 GCF_000721605.1 Streptomyces sp. NRRL S-37
CCGGTGGGAGGGCCGGGTGTCGGTGGCGGCGGTGAACGGGCCGTCGTCGGTGGTGGTCTCCGGTGACGCGGACGCGTTGGACGAGCTGCTGGTGGAGTGCGAGGCGCGGGGGGTGCGGGCGCGCCGGGTGGCGGTGGACTACGCGTCGCACTCGGCTCATGTGGAGCGGATCGAGGCGGAGCTGGCCGAGCTGCTGGCCCCGGTGACGCCGCGCTCCTGTGAGGTGCCGTTCTACTCGACGGTGTCGGGTGGGGTGATCGACACCGCGTCGCTGGATGCGGGGTACTGGTACCGGAACCTGCGCGGGACGGTGGAGTTCGAGGCGGCGACGCGTGCGCTGCTGGCGGACGGGTTCCGGGTGCTGGTGGAGGTCAGTGCG
>NZ_JOIZ01000119.1 GCF_000721605.1 Streptomyces sp. NRRL S-37
CGCCTGCACCTCACCAGGCTCGATGCGGAAGCCGCGGATCTTCACCTGCTCGTCCGCCCGGCCCAGGTACTCCAGCTGACCCTCGGCGTTCCACCGCACCAGATCCCCGGTGCGGTACATCCGCTCGCCCGCCGTACCGAACGGACCGGCCACGAACCGCTCCGCCGTCAGACCGGCCCGGCCCACATACCCGCGCGCCAGACCCGCACCAGCCACATACAGCTCACCCGCAACCCCGGGAGCCACCGGAGACAGCCACTGGTCCAGCACATACACGCGCGTGTTGGCCGCCGGCGTACCGACCGGCACCACACCGTCGGCCACCCGCTCGGCCGTCAGACGCGTCGTGACCACACCGATCGTGGTCTCGGTCGGA
>NZ_JOIZ01000120.1 GCF_000721605.1 Streptomyces sp. NRRL S-37
TTCCCGTCGCGGAACCGGAACGCGCTGGTGGTGTACTCCGCCGACTTCCGCGACTTCTTCCGCGACTTGAACCGCGGGTACTTCGCCCGCTTGCCGAAGAAGTTCGTGAACGCCGTCTGAAGGTGCCGCAGGGCCTGCTGGAGCGGGACGGAGGAGACCTCGTTGAGGTAGGCGAGTTCCTCGGTCTTCTTCCACGCCGTCAGCATCGCCGACGTCTGGTTGTAGTTCACCCGTTCCTGCCGCGTCCACGCCTGCGTGCGCGCGGCGAGGGCGAGGTTGTAGACCTTCCGCACGCAGCCGAACGTGCGCGACAGCTCGGCTGCCTGCGCGTCGGTCGGATAGAAGCGGTACTTGAACGCCCGCTTCACGTGGGTGG
>NZ_JOIZ01000121.1 GCF_000721605.1 Streptomyces sp. NRRL S-37
CCCGAGGGCCGTGCCGCACCGCCGCACCAGGTCGTCGGTGATCCGGGGGAGCACCTGGGACTGACTGAGCAGCGAGTGGCCCCGGCGGTCGGCGGCGACGGTGTTCACCCACGGCAGCCCCTGCGTCTCGCGCAGGGACTTCAGGATGCCCGCGGGGGAACGGGCCTTGGCGAACCCGAGGCCGGGGTCCGCGCCGCGCAGGTTGACCGCGTTCGGGTCGTTGAGCGCGTACGCCGTGGTCGAGGTCCAGGGCAGCGGGAGCTGGGCGCCGAGCCCGGTGACCACCGGGCCGTAGCGGGTCCACCACTGGGTGCGGGTGACCGGGGCGCCGCCCTTGACGGGGACCGTGACCGTCCGCTTCGCCATCGTGTGC
>NZ_JOIZ01000122.1 GCF_000721605.1 Streptomyces sp. NRRL S-37
GGCCTGCTGCTGGCCGCCGGCGGCTACGGCGGGGCTCTGGAGGACCGTCTTCACCCTGCGGACGCCCAGGCGCTGGGAGGTATGGAACTGATCCGTGCCGCGATGCGGCGTGCGGCACGCCAACTCGGATGGCGGGTCCGCACCGTAGGCTACGCCCGGGAGCGGCTCGTTCTGGTGATCGTCCAGGACGTGCGCGACGTGCCCGCGGAGGTCACGGACGCCCTGGAGGTGGACTCCATGTCGGCATCTGTGGAGATGCATCAGCGCATGGCCGCGGTTGGGGACGAGGCGGCGTTGAGCGCGCTGGGACCGGGCTCCGTTCAGCGGCAGACAGAGGCATTCCTGCAGGCGGCTCGGGGCGCGGTCAAGGC
>NZ_JOIZ01000123.1 GCF_000721605.1 Streptomyces sp. NRRL S-37
GGGTGGCGCGCAGGATGCGGGGGGCGGCGCGGCGATGGGCGGCCTTGATGCGGTCGGTGATCTGCCGGTACCAGGTTGTCAGGTAGCCGTCCATGGTGGTGGCGCGGACCTCGGCGGCGCTGCGCGGGCCGGTCGCGTAGTGGCGGACCAGGAAACGCAGGTGGCTGTCGCTGATGCTCTGGTAGTCGGCGCGGTGGTGGATGCGCGCTGTGGTGATGGCGGCCGCTCCCTTGGGAACGACGGCGAGGATGAGCAGGGGCAAAAGCAACGGGTGCAGCACGGTGAGCACCGAGGCTGCGGCGGCGAGCTGGGCGAGCGCGGACACGAGGGCCTGCGCATCACTGATCAGGTCCTCGGTGGCCTCGGCG
>NZ_JOIZ01000124.1 GCF_000721605.1 Streptomyces sp. NRRL S-37
GCTGCATGTGGATGCGCCGTCGTCGCATGTGGACTGGTCGGCGGGTGCGGTGGAGCTGCTGACCGAGCCGGTGGAATGGGAGGGCGGGGGGCGTCCGCGTCGGGCGGGTGTGTCCTCGTTCGGCATCAGCGGCACCAACGCCCACGTCATCCTCGAACAGCTGCACCAGGAACTGGAGTTGCGGACGCAGACGGCACAAGAACCGGAGACTGTGCCTGGTGTGGTGCCGTGGATTCTCTCCGGTAAGAGTGAGGCCGCGTTGCGTGCACAGGCCGAGCGGTTGCGGGAGTTCGTGGCGGGCGCCGGGATCCGTGGCGTGGACCTCGGGTTCTCGCTGGCGACGCAGCGGTCCGTGTTCGAGCACCGGCGGCGTTCCTGTTCTCGGGTCAGGGGTCGCAGCGGCTCGGTATGGGACGTGAACTGTATGGGCGTTTCCCGGTGTTCGCGGAAGCGTTCGA
>NZ_JOIZ01000125.1 GCF_000721605.1 Streptomyces sp. NRRL S-37
CGTCTGGGAACACATCTGCAAGGTGGTCGAGCGCACCGGCTCACGTGAGGAACACGAGGCCGAACTGGCCCTGGCCCTAGACGCCTTCCTCCGGCGGGCCGCAGGTAAAGAGAAGCTGTCCACCGTGGAGCGGCGGGTGATGGCGAAGTCCCGCGCCTCTGAGACCACTGTGCCGGTGCCCGCGGGAGAGATCAACGTACTGGACGTGCTCGCCCCGTCGTTCGGGCTGGCCGGCGTGTACGCGGCGCCCGATCCCGACGACGAGACCCTGCCGGACGAGGACGAGGACGGGCTGGAGGCCGGCCATGTCCCGGGAGGGTCTCTCGTCCTCAGCGACCAGGACCTTGAGGAGGACCAGTGGCTGCC
>NZ_JOIZ01000126.1 GCF_000721605.1 Streptomyces sp. NRRL S-37
GGAGGGAGCTGTCGAAGGTGGGACTGGCGATTGGGACGAAGTCGTAACAAGGTAGCCGTACCGGAAGGTGCGGCTGGATCACCTCCTTTCTAAGGAGCATCTAGGCCGCCAAGTCTGCTTGGTGGTCCAGAGCCACTACGTCGGCGAACGATCGACGGTGGTTAGCTCATGGGTGGAACGTTGACTACTCGGTCCGGATCTCGGGCCGGTGGCTGCCAGTACTGCTCTTCGGAGCGTGGAACGCATGATCACCGGGCGGGGCTGGATCGGGCACGCTGTTGGGTGTCTGAGGGCACGGCCGTATGGCTGCCTTCAGTGCCGGCCCCAGTGCACTCGGGAGTTGATCCCGGGGTGATGGGTGGTTG
>NZ_JOIZ01000127.1 GCF_000721605.1 Streptomyces sp. NRRL S-37
ACCGGCAAGGCATACAAGCGCCCCGCCCACCACAAAGTCGGCACAAAGCCTCGACGTGTCACACCAGCTCCGACCTGACGCAAGACCACGCCTGCTCGGTCCCGATCATCAAGCAGGATGGGGAACATGGACCCGAACAGAAGCCGGCCCCTTGAAGACCTTGTGCACTGGAACGGTGAGCTCTCCGACCTCATCAGAAAGGCCCGGCGCGGTGAACCGGCATCGATCGTCACCTTCCGTCGTGGCCATGCCCTGGCCGCTGCGGAGAAGGTCACAGCCGGCCTCGCCAGCCCCAGCCAGCTCATCGACTGGGCACAGGCCGTGCACTTCGAGGACTACGTGGACGTCGAGGAAGAACAC
>NZ_JOIZ01000128.1 GCF_000721605.1 Streptomyces sp. NRRL S-37
CAACCACCCATCACCCCGGGATCAACTCCCGAGTGCACTGGGGCCGGCACTGAAGGCAGCCATACGGCCGTGCCCTCAGACACCCAACAGCGTGCCCGACACGATCAGCCGACCAGATCAGCGTTCCACGCCCCGAAGAGCAGTACTAGCGCCTGGTCCGTCCTGGACCGTGCCGAGTAGTCAACGTTCCACCCATGAGCAACCAGCACCGGACGTTCGCCGATGTACTGGCCTCTGAACCAGCCGAGGCTGATTAAGAAGTGCTCCTTAGAAAGGAGGTGATCCAGCCGCACCTTCCGGTACGGCTACCTTGTTACGACTTCGTCCCAATCGCCAGTCCCACCTTCGACAGCTCCCTCC
>NZ_JOIZ01000129.1 GCF_000721605.1 Streptomyces sp. NRRL S-37
AGCAGCGAGGACGGGGAGGCCATGGAGGCCTCGACGTTGGTGACCTGGTAGCCGTAGACCGGGTCCATGATGGTCGGCAGGAACAGCCGGCCGGGGTCGGAGGAGGAGAAGCCGGCGTTGCGGTCCGGGGTCCACTGCATCGGGGTGCGGACCGCGTCGCGGTCGCCGAGCCAGATGTTGTCGCCCATGCCGATCTCGTCGCCGTAATAGATGATCGGTGAGCCCGGCAGGGAGAGGAGCAGGGCGGTGAAGAGCTCGATCTGGTTGCGGTCGTTGTCCAGCAGCGGGGCGAGCCGGCGGCGGATGCCGATGTTGGCGCGCATGCGGGGGTCCTTGGCGTACTCCGCCCACATG
>NZ_JOIZ01000130.1 GCF_000721605.1 Streptomyces sp. NRRL S-37
CATGTGGGCGGAGTACGCCAAGGACCCCCGCATGCGCGCCAACATCGGCATCCGCCGCCGGCTCGCCCCGCTGCTGGACAACGACCGCAACCAGATCGAACTCTTCACCGCCCTCCTCCTCTCCCTGCCGGGCTCGCCGATCCTCTACTACGGCGACGAGATCGGCATGGGCGACAACATCTGGCTCGGCGACCGCGACGCGGTCCGCACCCCGATGCAGTGGACACCGGACCGCAACGCCGGCTTCTCCTCCAGCGACCCCGGCCGGCTGTTCCTGCCGACCATCATGGACCCGGTCTACGGCTACCAGGTCACCAACGTCGAGGCCTCCATGGCCTCCCCGTCCTCGCTGCT
>NZ_JOIZ01000131.1 GCF_000721605.1 Streptomyces sp. NRRL S-37
TTCTGCCTGTCTCGTGGGCTCGGAGATGTGTATAAGAGACAGCTGTCACACGCCGGCCTCCGACGAATCCAGGTCAGCTTCGACGGACACCGTGCCGACCACGACCGGGCGCGCGTCGACCACAAGGGTAGCGGCACCTATGACCGCATTCTTCGAAACATCACCCAAGCGTCCCAGGCCAGCGGCATGAAGTGGCAGTTCAGAGTAAATGTCTCCCACCGCAACCTCAAAGGACTAGACAGGCTAATAGAGGACCTATCCAGTCTTCCCTTGCGGCAACCAGCCGACTTGGACCTCGCTCTCATCGACGATGTCGGCGTTGGATACGACAACGATCTGTCCTATGG
>NZ_JOIZ01000132.1 GCF_000721605.1 Streptomyces sp. NRRL S-37
CGGATCGGCGGCCAGCGCGGCCGCCGTGCCGCCGATGAACGTACGTCGTTCCATGACGCCTCCCGTTGCTTCCCGGAGAACGAGACGGTGTGCGGGGCGGCCGGGTTCCCCGGAACGCGGGGCTCTACGTGTCCATGGTGAGCCTGTGTGCCGTACGGGGCCCTTACGGCGCCGCCTCGTGTCCGGCGGCGTCGCTGCGGGCCTTGCTGCGAGCTCTGCGGGCCGGGCCGCGCCAGCCGCAGGAGCAGTGGGCCGCCACGAAACGGCCCTTTTCGACCGTCGTCGTGCGGTGGAGTGCGGTGTCTTCCTGATCGGCCACGCGGCCACGGTACCGACC
>NZ_JOIZ01000133.1 GCF_000721605.1 Streptomyces sp. NRRL S-37
GATCTCAGGTGTGGAGACCGCGGTGGAGGCGGTGGCGGAGGTGTTCCGCGGGCTGGGGCGTCGTACGTCCCGGCTGCGGGTGTCGCACGCCTTCCACTCCCCGCTGATGGAGCCGATGCTGGAGGACTTCCGCACGGTTGTGGAAGGACTGTCGTTCCACGCGCCCCGTATCCCCGTGGTCTCGAACGTGACGGGCACGCTTGCCGATGACGAACAGCTCACGTCCGCCGATTACTGGGTGACCCATGTCCGTGAGGCCGTGCGTTTCGCCGACGGAGTTCGTTCCCTGGTCGGTGAGGGTGTCACGCGGTTCGTGGAGCTGGGCCCGGGCGG
>NZ_JOIZ01000134.1 GCF_000721605.1 Streptomyces sp. NRRL S-37
GATGAAGACGGGGGTGCGGATCTTCCGCGTCGACAACCCGCACACCAAACCGGTCCTGTTCTGGGAACGGGTGATCGGCGAGATCAACCGCACCGACCCCGACGTGATCTTCCTGGCCGAGGCGTTCACCCGCCCCGCGATGATGCACACTCTGGCCCAGATCGGCTTCCAGCAGTCCTACACCTACTTCACCTGGCGCACCACCAAACAGGAACTGACCGAGTACCTGACCGAACTGTCCGGGGAGGCCGCCTCCTACATGCGGCCCAACCTCTTCGCCAACACCCCCGACATCCTGCACGCCTACCTCCAGCACGGCGGCCGCCCC
>NZ_JOIZ01000135.1 GCF_000721605.1 Streptomyces sp. NRRL S-37
GGGGCGGCCGCCGTGCTGGAGGTAGGCGTGCAGGATGTCGGGGGTGTTGGCGAAGAGGTTGGGCCGCATGTAGGAGGCGGCCTCCCCGGACAGTTCGGTGAGGTACTCGGTCAGTTCCCGCTTGGTGGTGCGCCAGGTGAAGTAGGTGTAGGACTGCTGGAAGCCGATCTGGGCCAGGGTGTGCATCATCGCGGGGCGGGTGAACGCCTCGGCCAGGAAGATCACGTCCGGGTCGGTGCGGTTGATCTCGCCGATCACCCGTTCCCAGAACAGGACCGGTTTGGTGTGCGGGTTGTCGACGCGGAAGATCCGCACCCCCGTCTTCATC
>NZ_JOIZ01000136.1 GCF_000721605.1 Streptomyces sp. NRRL S-37
CCTGCTGTGCGAGGACCCGTCCGTTCAGCCGCTTTCCGCCGCCAGCGCGGCCGTCGGCATCGACGTCGGGCTCGACCACCTGCTGACCCTCTCGACCGGGGAGAAGGTCGCCAACCCCCGCCACGAGCGCCGCGACCGCGCCCGTCTGGCCAAGGCGCAGCGGCAGCTTGCCCGCAAGGCCGAGGGTGACGGAGCGAACCGGGCCAAGGCCCGCCGGAAGGCCGCGAAGGTCTACGCCCGGATCGCCGACCGCAGGCGTGACCTGCTGCACAAGCTCACCACTCGGCTCGTTCGTGAGAACCAAACGATCGTGATCGAGGACCTC
>NZ_JOIZ01000137.1 GCF_000721605.1 Streptomyces sp. NRRL S-37
GAGGTCCTCGATCACGATCGTTTGGTTCTCACGAACGAGCCGAGTGGTGAGCTTGTGCAGCAGGTCACGCCTGCGGTCGGCGATCCGGGCGTAGACCTTGGCGGCCTTCCGGCGGGCCTTGGCCCGGTTCGCTCCGTCGCCCTTGGCCTTGCGGGCAAGCTGCCGCTGCGCCTTGGCCAGACGGACGCGGTCGCGGCGCTCGTGGCGGGGGTTGGAGACCTTCTCGCCGGTCGAGAGGGTCAGCAGGTGGTCGAGCCCGACGTCGATGCCGACGGCCGCGCTGGCGGCGGAAAGCGGCTGAACGGACGGGTCCTCGCACAGCAGG
>NZ_JOIZ01000138.1 GCF_000721605.1 Streptomyces sp. NRRL S-37
GCTGATCTTCGCGCGGATGGGCAGCAAGACGCCCGACCTGGCCCAGCTCATGCCGTTCGTGCTGCGCACCTGGATGTACGCGTCCGGCGTGATGTTCAGCATCCCGGCGATGCTGCACGACAAGGACGTGCCGGGCTGGCTCGCCGACGTGCTGCAGTGGAACCCGGCGGCGGTCTACATGGACCTGGTCCGCTTCGCGATGATCGACGAGTACGGCTCCTCCTACCTGCCCCCGCACGTGTGGGCGTTCGCGGTGGGCTGGGCGCTGCTGGCCGGTGTGATCGGCTTCGTGTACTTCTGGAAGGCAGAGGAGAAATACGGC
>NZ_JOIZ01000139.1 GCF_000721605.1 Streptomyces sp. NRRL S-37
GCCGTATTTCTCCTCTGCCTTCCAGAAGTACACGAAGCCGATCACACCGGCCAGCAGCGCCCAGCCCACCGCGAACGCCCACACGTGCGGGGGCAGGTACGAGGAGCCGTACTCGTCGATCATCGCGAAGCGGACCAGGTCCATGTAGACCGCCGCCGGGTTCCACTGCAGCACGTCGGCGAGCCAGCCCGGCACATCCTTGTCGTGCAGCATCGCCGGGATACTGAACATCACGCCGGACGCGTACATCCAGGTGCGCAGCACGAACGGCATGAGCTGGGCCAGGTCGGGCGTCTTGCTGCCCATCCGCGCGAAGATCAGC
>NZ_JOIZ01000140.1 GCF_000721605.1 Streptomyces sp. NRRL S-37
CTGGTTCACGGACTGACAGGCCTGGTTGGAGAAGACGTGGCGGCGCCCCCTGTTGAGCCGCGGACTGCCCCCGGTGGCGGTGGGCAGCCGCCCGCCCCCCGGGTTCTCCGGGGCCCGCAGGGACCGGGGCACCCGGTTGCGCACCGGTATGACCGGGCCCCGGGGGCCGCCCGGCTTGTCCTGTGGGGGGGGGGCGCCCCCCGCCCCCCCCCCCTCCGCGGGGCCGCCGGGCCCCGGGGGGAGCCGCTCCGCCCACTTCCTCCGCCTGGACCTGGCGAACGGCACCCTGCCCCCGCTCCAGGACCCGCCGCCGGGCGTG
>NZ_JOIZ01000141.1 GCF_000721605.1 Streptomyces sp. NRRL S-37
TCTGCTTGATGCGGCTGCGGCCGCTGATCCCGGCGATGTCCGGGTGGGCGACCCGGGCGTACTTGTCGACCTCGCAGAACAGGTTCTGGCAGTCGATCAACTGCAGTGGGCGCCCGCGCAGTCCCGCGAAGGCAAGCCCCAGGCGGGCGAAGTGCTCGTCCTGGGTGTCGGCCATGTAGCGGATGACATCCGCCTCGATGCCGTCGGCCGCAGGCCCGAAGCACTTGCGGATCCCGTCGCGCGCTCCGGGCCCGGCGACGACGAAGTCCATCTCCGAAAACGGCATCTCGGCCGCATAGTTGAGGTCGATCACGAAC
>NZ_JOIZ01000142.1 GCF_000721605.1 Streptomyces sp. NRRL S-37
GGCCACGGCGAGTGAGCACTCACCCGACCGCAACGCCTGCGCCGCCCAGTGCAACGCCACCAACGACGACGAACACGCCGTGTCCACCGTCACCGCCGGACCCTCGAACCCGAACGTGTACGCCACACGCCCCGACGCGATGCTGCCCGCGCTGCCGCTCCCCTGGTAGCCCTCGAACTCGGGGCCGTTCAGGAGGTTGACGTAGTCGTGATACATGACGCCGGCGAAGACGCCGGTGCGGCTGCCCCGCAGCGACACCGGGTCCATCCCGGCCCGCTCGATCGCCTCCCACGTCGTCTCCAGCAGCAGA
>NZ_JOIZ01000143.1 GCF_000721605.1 Streptomyces sp. NRRL S-37
ACCGCACTGCCCCGCACCACCGCCAACACCCGATGCCCATGACGCCGCGCATCCGACAACCGCTCCAGCACCAGCACACCCACACCCTCGGACCAGCCGACCCCGTCGGCCGCATCCGCGAACGAACGACACCGGCCGTCCGCCGACAACCCACCCTGACGCGAGAACTCCACGAACGTCATCGGCGTCGACATCACCGTCACACCACCGGCCACGGCGAGTGAGCACTCACCCGACCGCAACGCCTGCGCCGCCCAGTGCAACGCCACCAACGACGACGAACACGCCGTGTCCACCGTCACCGCCGG
>NZ_JOIZ01000144.1 GCF_000721605.1 Streptomyces sp. NRRL S-37
CGGTGAGGACGGTCACGTGGTCGGCCTCTTCGGCGAGGTCAGCGACGTCATGAGTGGACATCAGCATCTGTACCTCATCCGTGGCGAGACGGAGCATCAGATCGCGGAAGACACGGCGCTGAGTGGGGTCCATGCCGGCGGTCGGTTCGTCGAGAAGAAGAACGCGGGCGCCATGGACGAGGGCGGAGGCGACGCCGACACGCCGCAGCTGGCCACCGGAGAGCTGCTTGGTCTTCATGTCGGCGCGTTCCTTCATCTGCACCCGGTCCAGGGCCGTCGCCGCCGCGCCCCCGGCGATCAGCCCGCC
>NZ_JOIZ01000145.1 GCF_000721605.1 Streptomyces sp. NRRL S-37
GGGCTGTGGTCCAGCCCCAGGTGTGGCTGAGTGCGTTCACGATGGGCAGTCCGCGGTGGCGTTCGGCCAATGGCTGAGGAGAGGTGAGCCTGGGGCTGAGTTGGCTGGGATCGCGTACGACGCACAGCAGGGTGCGCGGGCGCAGAGTGAAAGCCAGCCATACCCCAGCTTGTTCACTGTTGGCTGTGGCCGTGTCGCGCCGGCCGTGGCGGACGGCGTTGGCGACGAGCTCGGAGGCGATCTGGACCGCGTCGTCGCAGATGCTGTGCAGGTTCCAGCGGCGCACGGTCTGCCGGGTGAAC
>NZ_JOIZ01000146.1 GCF_000721605.1 Streptomyces sp. NRRL S-37
TTCGGGCCTTGTGCTTGGCGGCCATCTTCGACACGGACGAACGGTGCTTGGCGGCAAGGGTTTTGAGCATGGAGGTTTCCATGACCCATTGCAGCCGGTGCAGCCGGAAGACATCTCCGGCGAGCAGGTAGTACTGGACGACGCCCCGATAGACGGTCCCGAAGGTTGCCACGATCGCGTGATCGCTGCTGTTGATCAGGGCGGTCTTCTTCGCGGGGTTTCCGCGGGCGAGATAGGGGGCGCATTTAGCTTTGATCACATCCCGTGGGACGCGGAGAGCGATCTGGCCGTTGATCCGACGG
>NZ_JOIZ01000147.1 GCF_000721605.1 Streptomyces sp. NRRL S-37
CCGTCGGATCAACGGCCAGATCGCTCTCCGCGTCCCACGGGATGTGATCAAAGCTAAATGCGCCCCCTATCTCGCCCGCGGAAACCCCGCGAAGAAGACTGCCCTGATCAACAGCAGCGATCACGCGATCGTGGCAACCTTCGGGACCGTCTATCGGGGCATCGTCCAGTACTACCTGCTCGCCGGAGATGTCTTCCGGCTGTACCGGCTGCAATGGGTCATGGAAACCTCCATGCTCAAAACCCTTGCCGCCAAGCACCGTTCGTCCGTGTCGAAGATGGCCGCCAAGCACAAGGCCCGAA
>NZ_JOIZ01000148.1 GCF_000721605.1 Streptomyces sp. NRRL S-37
GTCGTGGCCGCCCTCGGGGGAGCCGATCGCCCAGGGCACGCCGACGTCGTCGGGGCCGGCGTTCAGGGTGTTGTTGGGGCCCTTGCGGTGGGTGGTGCCAATGGGGTGGATGGGCGGGAGGTAGACGACGTCGAAGCCCATCGCGGCGATCGCCGGGAGGCGGCGGGCGGCGGTGTCGAAGGTGCCGTGCGGCTGCTGTGGCGTGCCCTCGGAGCGGGGGAAGAACTCGTACCAGGCGCCGTACAGGGCCCGCTCGCGTTCCACCAGCAGCGGCAGCGGCTCACTGCCGGTGACCAGTTCC
>NZ_JOIZ01000149.1 GCF_000721605.1 Streptomyces sp. NRRL S-37
GGAACTGGTCACCGGCAGTGAGCCGCTGCCGCTGCTGGTGGAACGCGAGCGGGCCCTGTACGGCGCCTGGTACGAGTTCTTCCCCCGCTCCGAGGGCACCCCGCAGCAGCCGCACGGCACCTTCGACACCGCCGCCCGCCGCCTCCCGGCGATCGCCGCGATGGGCTTCGACGTCGTCTACCTCCCGCCCATCCACCCCATCGGCACCACCCACCGCAAGGGCCCCAACAACACCCTGAACGCCGGCCCCGACGACGTCGGCGTGCCCTGGGCGATCGGCTCCCCCGAGGGCGGCCACGAC
>NZ_JOIZ01000150.1 GCF_000721605.1 Streptomyces sp. NRRL S-37
TTCGCAGGTGTCCGCCAGGAGTCTTGCGATGAGTTCCTTTTGCGGATAGTCCACCCGGACCGGTTCGCGGTCGGCGAGTTCCGCCGTTCGCTGCCGTTGAAGGGGAATTCCACCGAACCGTGCAACCAGTGGTTTCCTGTTCTTTCGCTCGATACGGGCCTCGAAGCAGACTCGGGGTCCGTTGGGTGTGTCGATTCGGGCCTTGTGCTTGGCGGCCATCTTCGACACGGACGAACGGTGCTTGGCGGCAAGGGTTTTGAGCATGGAGGTTTCCATG
>NZ_JOIZ01000151.1 GCF_000721605.1 Streptomyces sp. NRRL S-37
GGCACCACCGTGATGGCCGCGCACGGCGGCACCGTCGTCAAGGCCGGCCCCAACGGCGCCGGCGACGGCCCCGCGTACGGCAACGCCATCGTCATCAAGCACGGCAACGGCACGTACTCCCAGTACGCCCACCTGTCGCAGGTGAACGTGAGGATCGGCCAGATCGTCAAGACCGGCCAGAAGATCGCCCTGTCCGGCAACACCGGCAACTCCAGCGGCCCGCACCTGCACTTCGAGATCCGCACCACCCCGAACTACGGCTCCGCCGTGGACCCGG
>NZ_JOIZ01000152.1 GCF_000721605.1 Streptomyces sp. NRRL S-37
CATGGAAACCTCCATGCTCAAAACCCTTGCCGCCAAGCACCGTTCGTCCGTGTCGAAGATGGCCGCCAAGCACAAGGCCCGAATCGACACACCCAACGGCCCCCGAGTCTGCTTCGAGGCCCGTATCGAGCGAAAGAACAGGAAACCACTGGTTGCACGGTTCGGTGGAATTCCCCTCCAACGGCAGCGAACGGCGGAACTCGCCGACCGCGAACCGGTCCGGGTGGACTATCCGCAAAAGGAACTCATCGCAAGACTCCTGGCGGACACCTGCGAA
>NZ_JOIZ01000153.1 GCF_000721605.1 Streptomyces sp. NRRL S-37
GATCGGGCTCTTGAAGCCGCACACGCTGTGTAGCCGCCTGGTGTTGTAGAAGTCGGTGATCCAGGTGGCGATCTTGATGCGGGCCTCGGTGCGGGTGCGAAAGGTGTGCCGGTGGACGTACTCGACCTTGAGCACACTGTTGAACGCCTCGCTCACGGCGTTGTCGAAGCACGGGCCGACTCGTCCCATGGACTGCACGATGCCCAGCTGGCGGCAGGCCCGCTTGAACTTCCGGGAGCAGTACTCGCTGCCCCTGCCGGTATGCATGATCAC
>NZ_JOIZ01000154.1 GCF_000721605.1 Streptomyces sp. NRRL S-37
CCCACAGGGTCCCCCCTGCAGTACCATCGGCGCTGTAAGGCTTAGCTTCCGGGTTCGGAATGTAACCGGGCGTTTCCCCTACGCTATGACCACCGAAACACTATGAAACTGACAACCGCACCACGCCGTGACCATGGCATGGGGTTGTTCGTGGTTTCAGAACCAACACAGTGGACGCGAGCAACTGAGGACAAGCCCTCGGCCTATTAGTACCGGTCAACTCCACACGTTACCGTGCTTCCATATCCGGCCTATCAACCCAG
>NZ_JOIZ01000155.1 GCF_000721605.1 Streptomyces sp. NRRL S-37
CTTCGGCAAGCGGGCGAAGTACCCGCGGTTCAAGTCGCGGAAGAAGTCGCGGAAGTCGGCGGAGTACACCACCAGCGCGTTCCGGTTCCGCGACGGGAAGCTGACCCTGGCGAAAATGGCGGAGCCGCTCGACATCGTGTGGTCCCGTCCGCTTCCCGAGGGGGCGTCGCCGTCCACGGTGACCGTGTCCCAGGACGCGGCCGGACGCTGGCATGTGTCCCTGCTGTGCGAGGACCCGTCCGTTCAGCCGCTTTCCGCCGCC
>NZ_JOIZ01000156.1 GCF_000721605.1 Streptomyces sp. NRRL S-37
CTTCGGCAAGCGGGCGAAGTACCCGCGGTTCAAGTCGCGGAAGAAGTCGCGGAAGTCGGCGGAGTACACCACCAGCGCGTTCCGGTTCCGCGACGGGAACATCACTCTGGCGAAGATGGCGGAGCCGCTCGACATCGTGTGGTCCCGTCCGCTTCCCGAGGGTGCGTCGCCGTCCACGGTGACCGTGTCCCAGGACGCGGCCGGACGCTGGCATGTGTCCCTGCTGTGCGAGGACCCGTCCGTTCAGCCGCTTTCCGCCGCC
>NZ_JOIZ01000157.1 GCF_000721605.1 Streptomyces sp. NRRL S-37
ATCGACGCCCGCCAGTTCGCGCGCTGTCGCCGGATCATCCAGCACCAGCACCTGCCGGCCCTGCGGCACCACCGCCCGCACGTCCCGGCAGGTCACCACCACATCCGCACCCGCGTCCGCGAGCATGAACTCCACCCGCTCAGCCGGATAGGCCGGATCAACCGGCAGATAGGCAGCCCCTGCCTTCAGCACACCCAGCAGCGCCACCACCAGATCGACACCGCGCTCCAGGCACACCCCCACCACGGACTCCAGACCC
>NZ_JOIZ01000158.1 GCF_000721605.1 Streptomyces sp. NRRL S-37
GGCAGCGCCTGCATCAGCCGACCGCGAGCAGCCACCAGCGCACACGCGTCGGCCAGCGAGAACACACCCGCCACATGCGCGGCCGCGATCTCACCGATCGAATGCCCGGCCACGAACTCCGGCCGCACACCCCACGACTCCACCAACCGGAACAACGCCACCTCGACCGCGAACAACCCCGCCTGGGCATACGCGGTCTGATTCAGCCTGTCCGCGTCCTGGCCCCAGACCACGTCACGCAGCGGCCGCTCCAGGTGCTCACACTGCGTCGAACGCTTCCGCGAACACCGGGAAACGCCCATACAGTTCACGTCCCATACCGAGCCGCTGCGACCCCTGACCCGAGAACAGGAACGCCGTACGG
>NZ_JOIZ01000159.1 GCF_000721605.1 Streptomyces sp. NRRL S-37
TAACGACCGGCCAGGGAGGACGGGAAAGCCGTCCGCATCGGGCGAAGGGGGCCAGGTGATTCGGACACTTGAACCCGGGAGGTATGCGGAATGCAGAACACCAAAACGGTGCTGGGTGTCCTGCGTGAACGCGGCAGGCGTGGCCTGCCGTGTGACGAACTGTATCGGCAACTGTTCAACCCGCAGTTGTATCTACTGGCCTACGGGCGCATCTACGCCAACCATGGCGCGATGACGCCCGGGGTCACGGCA
>NZ_JOIZ01000160.1 GCF_000721605.1 Streptomyces sp. NRRL S-37
TAACGACCGGCCAGGGAGGACGGGAAAGCCGTCCGCATCGGGCGAAGGGGGCCAGGTGATTCGGACACTTGAACCCGGGAGGTATGCGGAATGCAGAACGCCAAAACGGTGCTGGGTGTCCTGCGTGAACGCGGCAGGCGTGGCCTGCCGTGCGACGAACTGTATCGGCAACTGTTCAACCCGCAGTTGTATCTACTGGCCTACGGGCGCATCTACGCCAACCATGGCGCGATGACGCCCGGGGTCACGGCA
>NZ_JOIZ01000161.1 GCF_000721605.1 Streptomyces sp. NRRL S-37
CCCGGCGCCCGAGCCACCCACTCCTCGAACAACCCCACCACCGACCCCGCCGGCACCCCCACCGACGTGTCATTCCACTCGACAAGCACCCGACGACGCCCCGCGTCATCGAGCACGGCAACACCGCTCAACGGGACATCCGGACCACCGTCCAAAGCCCCCTCCAACGCCGTCACCAGGCTCTCCACAGCCGTGACCACCAACACCGCCACCGCCTCCGGATCAACCGGAGCAACCGCGTCGAC
>NZ_JOIZ01000162.1 GCF_000721605.1 Streptomyces sp. NRRL S-37
GTCCCAGTCGACGTCGGCGCCGTACGCCCACGCCTCACCGAGCGACAGCGTGAACCGCTCCCAGCCGCCCTCCTCCCGCCGCAGCGTCCCCACCACACCGGCGGCGACACCCGCGTCCTCGACCGTCTCACGCACCCCGGTCGCCACGACCGGATGCGCACTGACCTCCACCAGCACCCGGAACCCGTCCGCCAGCAGCGCACGCGTCGCCGCCTCGAACTCCACCGTCCCGCGCAGG
>NZ_JOIZ01000163.1 GCF_000721605.1 Streptomyces sp. NRRL S-37
GTCCCAGTCGACGTCGGCGCCGTACGCCCACGCCTCACCGAGCGACAGCGTGAACCGCTCCCAGCCGCCCTCCTCCCGCCGCAGCGTCCCCACCACACCCGCGGGAACACCCGCGTCCTCGACCGTCTCACGCACACCCGTCGCCACGACCGGATGCGCACTGACCTCCACCAGCACCCGGAACCCGTCCGCCAGCAGCGCACGCGTCGCCGCCTCGAACTCCACCGTCCCGCGCAGG
>NZ_JOIZ01000164.1 GCF_000721605.1 Streptomyces sp. NRRL S-37
GAAGTAGCTGAGGCGGACCCGGCCGTGGCGGTCGGGGTGATCAGCAGCTGCGCGGCGACGTCCGCGGCGTGATCATGCATACCGACAGGGGCAGCGAGTACTGCTCCCGGAAGTTCAAGCGGGCCTGCCGCCAGCCGGGCATCGTGCAGTCCATGGGACGAGTCGGCTCGTGCTTCGACAACGCCGTGAGCGAGGCGTTCAACAGTGTGCTCAAGGTCGAGTACGTCCACCGGCA
>NZ_JOIZ01000165.1 GCF_000721605.1 Streptomyces sp. NRRL S-37
CGCAGGCGTGACCTGCTGCACAAGCTCACCACTCGGCTCGTTCGTGAGAACCAAACGATCGTGATCGAGGACCTCGCCGTCCGGAACATGGTGAAGAACGGCAAGGTCGCCCGCGCCATCAGTGACGCGGCGTGGTCGGAGTTTAGGAGCATGCTGGAGTACAAGGCCCAGTGGTACGGCCGCGAAGTGATCGCGATCGACCGCTGGTTCCCCTCCTCCAGGCTG
>NZ_JOIZ01000166.1 GCF_000721605.1 Streptomyces sp. NRRL S-37
CGGCTCGCGCAGGCCCTCCCACACGATGGCCGTGCGCAGGATGTCGTGCCGGTCCATGACCTTCTGAAGCGCTCCGGCGAACGCGTCCAGCCGCTCACGGGAGTCGAACTCCAGCACCGTCGGCATGACGTAGGCGTCCTCGCCGCCGTCGGCGAGGAGGTGGTGGAAGAGCAGTCCCTCCTGGAGGGGGGCGAGGGGGTAGATGTCGGCGACGTTCGCCGCGCC
>NZ_JOIZ01000167.1 GCF_000721605.1 Streptomyces sp. NRRL S-37
ATACGCCCCGGGAGACCCCGGCTGCCCGACAGCAGGCGCACCGGGATACGCCCCGGGAGACCCCGGCTGCCCGACAGCAGGCGCACCGGGATACGCCCCGGGAGACCCCGGCTGCCCGACAGCAGGCATACCGGGATACGCCCCAGGAGACCCCGGCTGCCCAGCAGCAGGCATACCGGGATACGCCCCAGGAGACGCCGGCTGCCCGGCGGGACCGG
>NZ_JOIZ01000168.1 GCF_000721605.1 Streptomyces sp. NRRL S-37
ATACGCCCCGGGAGACCCCGGCTGCCCGACAGCAGGCGCACCGGGATACGCCCCGGGAGACCCCGGCTGCCCGACAGCAGGCGCACCGGGATACGCCCCAGGAGACCCCGGCTGCCCAGCAGCAGGCATACCGGGATACGCCCCAGGAGACCCCGGCTGCCCAGCAGCAGGCATACCGGGATACGCCCCAGGAGACGCCGGCTGCCCGGCGGGACCGG
>NZ_JOIZ01000169.1 GCF_000721605.1 Streptomyces sp. NRRL S-37
CTGCCGGGACGTGCGGGCGGTGGTGCCGCAGGGCCGGCAGGTGCTGGTGCTGGATGATCCGGCGACAGCGCGCGAACTGGCGGGCGTCGATTCGTCGCGACTGTCGGCCGTGGAGCGTGGCGGTGCGCTGCTGGTGGGGCATCCGGCGTGGGTGATCTACACCTCGGGGTCGACGGGTCGGCCCAAGGGTGTGGTCGTCTCGCACACGGGTGTGG
>NZ_JOIZ01000170.1 GCF_000721605.1 Streptomyces sp. NRRL S-37
GTTCGTAGTCGATCGGGCTCTTGAAGCCGCACACGCTGTGTAGCCGCCTGGTGTTGTAGAAGTCGGTGATCCAGGTGGCGATCTTGATGCGGGCCTCGGCCCGCAACCGATCCAGCTCCGCCCGCTCACTCTCCCGCAGCCGGCCACCAGACGGCTCGGCCGCCGGCCGGTCCGACGACGGCGACCCGTTGCGCCGGGCCCGCGACACC
>NZ_JOIZ01000171.1 GCF_000721605.1 Streptomyces sp. NRRL S-37
GATCGGGCTCTTGAAGCCGCACACGCTGTGTAGCCGCCTGGTGTTGTAGAAGTCGGTGATCCAGGTGGCGATCTTGATGCGGGCCTCGGTGCGGGTGCGGAAGGTGTGCCGGTGGACGTACTCGACCTTGAGCACACTGTTGAACGCCTCGCTCACGGCGTTGTCGAAGCACGAGCCGACTCGTCCCATGGACTGCACGATGCCC
>NZ_JOIZ01000172.1 GCF_000721605.1 Streptomyces sp. NRRL S-37
GGCGGTGGTCCTTGATCCGCGGCTGCGGCTGGGTGATGTGGAGGTCGCGGACGAGGACGAGCAGCACCGGGTTCTGGTGGAGTGGAACGACACTGCGGCGGAGCTGCCTTCGGGTTCGGTGGTGGCCGGGTTCGAGGCGCAGGTGGTGCGTGCTCCGGATGCGGTGGCGGTGGTCGCCGACGGTGTTGAGGTGTCGTACGCGG
>NZ_JOIZ01000173.1 GCF_000721605.1 Streptomyces sp. NRRL S-37
GAGTGGAAGGCGTGCGACACCCGCAGCCGGGACGTACGACGCCCCAGCCCGCGGAACACCTCCGCCACCGCCTCCACCGCGGTCTCCACACCTGAGATCACCAGGGAGGAGGGGCCGTTGACCGCCGCGACCGACACCTCACCCGTCAGGTGGGGCAGCACCTCGGCCTCCGTCGCCTCCACCGCGACCATCGCACCACCGGC
>NZ_JOIZ01000174.1 GCF_000721605.1 Streptomyces sp. NRRL S-37
CCGCGTACGACACCTCAACACCGTCGGCGACCACCGCCACCGCATCCGGAGCACGCACCACCTGCGCCTCGAACCCGGCCACCACCGAACCCGAAGGCACCTCGGCCGCAGTGTCGTTCCACTCCACCAGAACCCGGTGCTGCTCGTCCTCGTCCGCGACCTCCACATCACCCAGCCGCAGCCGCGGATCAAGGACCACCGCC
>NZ_JOIZ01000175.1 GCF_000721605.1 Streptomyces sp. NRRL S-37
CGCCTCGACGACGTCCACGTCACCGGCCGACAGCCCGCCACTGGCCAGCGCCTGCCGGATCACCCGCTGCTGCGACGGACCGTTCGGCGCCGTCAACCCGTTCGACGCACCGTCCTGGTTGACCGCACTGCCCCGCACCACCGCCAACACCCGATGCCCATGACGCCGCGCATCCGACAACCGCTCCAGCACCAGCACACCC
>NZ_JOIZ01000176.1 GCF_000721605.1 Streptomyces sp. NRRL S-37
CGCCTCGACGACGTCCACGTCACCGGCCGACAGCCCGCCACTGGCCAGCGCCTGCCGGATCACCCGCTGCTGCGACGGACCGTTCGGCGCCGTCAACCCATTGGACGCACCGTCCTGGTTGACCGCACTGCCCCGCACCACCGCCAACACCCGATGCCCATGACGCCGCGCATCCGACAACCGCTCCAGCACCAGCACACCC
>NZ_JOIZ01000177.1 GCF_000721605.1 Streptomyces sp. NRRL S-37
GCGTAGTCCGCGTACTGCACCGGCAGCGGCTCCCACGCCGGGGCGTGCCCCGCGCGTCGCGCCTCGTACGCCACCGACACGTCCCGCGCCAGCGGACCCATCGACCAGCCGTCACCGGCGATGTGGTGCACCACCACGACCAGCACCTGCTCGTCCGGCCCGGCCGGGAACAGCCAGGCCCGGATCGGCACCTCGGTGGA
>NZ_JOIZ01000178.1 GCF_000721605.1 Streptomyces sp. NRRL S-37
GCGTAGTCCGCGTACTGCACCGGCAGCGGCTCCCACGCCGGGGCGTGCCCCGCGCGTCGCGCCTCGTACGCCACCGACACGTCCCGCGCCAGCGGACCCGCCGACCAGCCGTCACCGGCGATGTGGTGCACCACCACGACCAGCACCTGCTCGTCCGGCCCGGCCGGGAACAGCCAGGCCCGGATCGGCACCTCGGTGGA
>NZ_JOIZ01000179.1 GCF_000721605.1 Streptomyces sp. NRRL S-37
GTGGTACTACAAGTGGCGCGACCGGCCGCCGACCGAGCGGGAGATGCGCCGGCAGCACCTGGCGGAGGAGATCGAGGAGATCTTCCATCGGTCCGGGGGCGCCTACGGCTCGCCGAAGGTGTTCATCGAGCTGGTGCGCCGGGGCTGGCGGGTGTCGGTGAACACCGTCGCGAAACTGATGGCCGAGCTCGGGCCGGCGG